>NZ_CP044101.1:0-4932938 GCF_008693645.1 Citrobacter werkmanii
TGGGATGCCCGGCGTTCGATCGGCAATCTGACGGCGAAAAAGATGATGGACCGAGCCATTGAACTGGCCTCCGATCACGGTATTGGTCTGGTGGCGCTGCGTAACGCCAACCACTGGATGCGCGGCGGCAGCTATGGCTGGCAGGCCGCGGAGAAAGGTTACATTGGTATCTGCTGGACCAACTCAATTGCCGTCATGCCGCCGTGGGGTTCGAAGGAGTGCCGCATTGGTACTAACCCGCTGATTGTCGCGATCCCCTCCACGCCAATCACCATGGTTGATATGTCGATGTCGATGTTCTCCTACGGCATGCTGGAAGTGAATCGCCTGGCCGGTCGCGAACTGCCGGTAGACGGTGGCTTTGACAATGAAGGTAATCTCACCAAAGAGCCTGGCGTTATCGAAAAAAATCGTCGCATTCTGCCAATGGGTTACTGGAAAGGTTCAGGTCTGTCGATTGTGCTGGATATGATCGCCACCCTGCTTTCTGACGGCTCTTCTGTTGCGGAGGTCACTCAGGATAACAGCGACGAATATGGCGTTTCGCAGATTTTCATCGCCATTGAAGTGGATAAGTTGATCGATGGCGCCACGCGCGATGCGAAACTCCAGCGGATTATGGATTTCATCACCACCGCCGAACGCGCTGATGAAAACACGCCTGTTCGTCTGCCTGGCCACGAGTTTACAAAGCTACTGGAAGAAAATCGCCGTAACGGCATCACCGTTGATGACAGCGTCTGGGCAAAAATTCAGACGCTGTAAGGAGCAACCCCATGATCTTTGGACATATCTCACAGCCTAATCCGTGTCGTTTGCCCGAGGCGATTGAAAGAGCGCTCGACTTCCTGCGCACCACGGATTTCCGCAAACTTGAGCCGGGCGTGGTGGAGATCGAGGGTAAAAATATCTTCGCGCAGATTATCGATTTAACCACGCGTGACGCTGCCGAAAATCGCCCTGAAGTACATCGTCGCTATCTGGATATTCAGTTTTTAGCCTGGGGTGAAGAAAAAATCGGTATCGCCATTGATACCGGAAATAATCAAATCAGCGAATCGTTATTAGCACAGCGCGATATTATTTTTTATCACGCCAGTGAACATGAATCTTTTATTGAAATGATTCCGGGAAGTTACGCCATATTTTTCCCGCAGGATGTTCATCGCCCTGCATGTCATAAAACTGTCGCCACGCCGATCCGCAAAATAGTCGTGAAGGTTGCTATTTCAGTTTTATAAAGGAGCACAAAAATGAAAGCTAACACTACCGGTTATATTATCGGTGCGTACCCTTGTGCACCCTCATTTCACCAAAAGAGTGAAGAGGAAGAGAAGGAATTCTGGCGTCAACTCTCCGATACCCCGGATATTCGCGGGCTGGAACAGCCCTGCCTTGAGCATCTGCATCCATTAGGTGACGAGTGGTTATTGCGCCATACGCCAGGCGAGTGGCAAATCGTGGTCACAGCGATTATGGAGACCATGCGCCGTCGCGGCATCAATAGCGGTTTTGGGCTGGCCTCCAGCGACGAAGAGCAGCGTCAGGCCTGTGTGGCGTATTACCGCCATCTGCACCAGAAAATCAACCGTATTAATGCGGCCAGCGCCGGGAAAATAATCGCCCTTGAACTGCATGCCGCTCCGCTGGCAAGCAACCCCAATGTCGCTCAGGCCACCGACGCGTTTGCCCGTTCGCTCCAGGAAATTACCCGTTGGGACTGGTCCTGCGATCTGGTGCTGGAACATTGCGATGCTATGACTGGCCCCGCGCCACGCAAAGGATTTTTGCCGTTAGAAAACGTACTGGACGCGATCGCCGGTTACGACATCAGCGTGTGTATTAACTGGGCGCGATCGGCGATTGAAGGGCAGGACCTCGCCCTACCGCTGGCCCACACGCAGCAGGCCCAACGGGCCGGGAAACTGGGCGCGCTGATGTTCTCCGGCACGACGATTACAGGAGAATACGGCGAGTGGCAGGACCTACACGCGCCGTTTGCTCCTTTCTGCCCGCAGAGCCTGATGACCGCCGATCATGCCCGCGCATTATTCACCTGTGCAGGAACCGATCTATTGCAATTTGCCGGTATTAAATTGCTGGAAATAAATGCCAATGCAGATGTGAACCATCGCGTAGCGATATTACGCGACGGCATCGCTGCATTAAACAAAGCAAAACTATAAAAATAACATACTACTCTACGAGAATATTAATATGAACATGACCTCTCGCCCTACACTCAAAGATATACCCCGTCAGCGCTGGCTGCGGATTATTCCCCCGATTCTGATCGCTTGTATTATCTCTTATATGGACCGCGTTAATATCGCATTTGCGATGCCCGGCGGTATGGATGAGGAATTAGGTATTTCCGCCACCATGGCCGGTCTGGCCGGGGGAATTTTCTTCATCGGTTATCTGTTTTTACAGGTTCCCGGCGGAAAAATTGCCGTACACGGCAGCGGCAAGAAATTTATCGGCTGGTCGCTGGTTGCCTGGGCGGTTATTTCTGTTCTGACGGGATTGATCACTAATCAGTATCAACTGCTGGTTTTGCGTTTCTTACTCGGCGTGGCCGAAGGCGGCATGCTGCCGGTGGTGCTGACGATGATCAGTAACTGGTTCCCCGACGCCGAACGCGGTCGCGCCAATGCGATTGTGATTATGTTTGTGCCTATTGCCGGGATCATTACCGCCCCGCTCTCGGGCTGGATAATCACCGTACTCGACTGGCGCTGGCTGTTCATCATTGAAGGTTTACTCTCCGTCGTCGTTCTGGTGCTGTGGGCCTATACCGTTTACGACCGTCCGCAGGAAGCGCGCTGGATCTCTGAGGCGGAGAAAAATTACCTGGTAGAAACTCTGGCCGCCGAGCAAAAAGCGATTGCCGGAACAGAGGTCAAAAATGCCTCTCTGGGCGCGGTGTTGTCCGACAAAACCATGTGGCAGCTTATCGCCCTGAACTTCTTCTATCAGACCGGGATTTATGGTTACACCCTGTGGCTGCCGACCATCCTCAAAGAGTTGACCCACAGCAGCATGGGGCAAGTTGGCATGCTCGCTATTCTGCCGTACGTCGGCGCGATTGCCGGGATGTTCCTGTTCTCTTCCCTCTCTGACCGGACCGGTAAACGCAAGCTGTTCGTCTGCCTGCCGCTGATTGGCTTTGCCCTGTGCATGTTCCTCTCTGTAGCGCTGAAAAATAACGTCTGGCTGGCTTATGCCGCGCTGGTTGGCTGCGGATTCTTCCTGCAATCAGCCGCGGGGGTGTTCTGGACTATTCCGGCGCGTTTGTTCAGCGCGGAAATGGCCGGTGGCGCACGTGGGGTCATCAATGCGTTGGGGAACCTTGGCGGTTTCTGCGGTCCTTACGCGGTCGGCGTACTTATCACCCTGTACAGCAAAGATGCTGGCGTTTACTGCCTGGCCGTCTCACTGGCTCTGGCCGCGCTGATGGCGCTGCTGCTGCCGGCGAAATGCGATGCGGGCGCAGCTCCGCTAAAGACACTGAATCCACATAAACGCACAGCCTGAAACAATGCCCGGGGGCGCTGCGCTCACCGGGCCTACAAAACCAATAAATACCCAAGGCCGGATACGCACAGCGCCATCCGGCAAAAATGAGATAACAAAGATGAGTGATAGAGAGACCTTTTGGCTAGGGATCGATTGTGGCGGTACGTATCTGAAAGCCGGTTTGTATGATGCCAAAGGTCATGAGCATGGAATTAACCGTCAATCGTTGCAGACCGTATCGCCATTACCGGGTTACGCCGAACGCGATATGCGCCAACTGTGGCAACAGTGTATCGCCACCATTGCCGGGCTGTTGAAACGCACCGGCGTATCCGGTGAACAAATCAAAGGCGTCGGTATCTCCGCTCAGGGCAAGGGACTGTTCCTTCTTGATAAACAGGATAAGCCGCTGGGCAATGCCATTCTCTCTTCCGACCGACGGGCGATGGACATCGTTCAGCGCTGGCAGCAGGATGGAATCCCCGCACAGCTCTACCCGATCACCCGCCAGACATTGTGGACCGGACATCCCGCATCCCTCCTGCGCTGGGTGAAAGAAAATGAACCGCAACGCTACGCGCAAATCGGCTGCGTCATGATGGGCCATGACTACCTGCGCTGGTGTTTAACCGGCGTGAAAGGCTGCGAAGAGAGCAACATCTCCGAGTCAAATCTCTACAACATGACGACAGGTCAGTACGACCCGCGTCTGACCCAGTGGCTGGGCATCAGTGAAGTCGACAATGCGCTACCGCCCATTGTCGGTTCAGCAGAAATATGCGGGGAAATCACCGCTCAAACGGCTGCCATAACCGGTCTGGCGGCGGGTACACCCGTCGTCGGCGGTCTGTTTGATGTGGTTTCCACCGCACTCTGCGCCGGGATCGAAGATGAACACACCCTCAACGCGGTGATGGGGACCTGGGCTGTCACCAGCGGGATCGCTCACGGCCTGCGCGACCACGAAGCGCATCCTTACGTCTATGGCCGCTATGTCAATGACGGGCAGTACATCGTTCACGAAGCCAGCCCGACCTCTTCCGGCAATCTGGAGTGGTTTACCGCCCAATGGGGCGAACTCTCTTTTGATGAGGTCAACCAGGCCGTTGCCAGCTTGCCGAAAGCCAGTAGCAATCTTTTGTTCCTGCCTTTTTTGTATGGCAGTAACGCCGGGCTGGAGATGACCAGCGGTTTTTATGGCATGCAGGCTTTACACACTCGCGCCCACTTATTGCAAGCCATCTACGAAGGCGTGGTTTTCAGCCATATGACCCATCTCAACCGCATGCGCGAACGTTTTACGCAGGCCCATACCCTGCGCGTTACCGGTGGTCCGGCGCACTCCAACGTCTGGATGCAAATGCTGGCGGACGTCAGCGGTTTACGTATCGAACTGCCGCAGGTTGAAGAGACCGGCTGCTTTGGCGCAGCGCTCGCCGCCCGCGTCGGCACCGGTGTTTATCACAATTTCAGCGATGCCCAGCGCAGCTTACAGCATCCGGTACGCACCCTGTTGCCGGACGCCGCGGCGCATGCGAACTATCAGCGCAAATACCGCCAATACCAGAATTTAATTACCGCACTGCAGGGCTATCACGCCCGTATTAAGGAGCACGAATAATGAGTCGACCATTACTGCAACTGGCGCTTGACCACACGAATCTGCAAGCGGCCCAACGCGATGTCGCTCTGTTACAGGAAAGTGTCGATATCGTTGAGGCCGGCACGATTCTCTGTTTAACCGAAGGTCTGGGCGCGGTGAAAGCGCTGCGCGCTCAGTGCCCAAATAAAATTATCGTCGCCGACTGGAAGGTGGCCGACGCAGGTGAAACCCTCGCCCAGCAAGCGTTTGGCGCAGGCGCCAACTGGATGACCATCATCTGCGCCGCGCCCCTCGCTACCGTAGAAAAAGGTCATAGCGTCGCACAGTCCTGCGGCGGTGAAATTCAGATGGAACTGTTCGGCAACTGGACCCTGGATGATGCCCGCGACTGGTATCGCGTTGGCGTTCGCCAAGCGATTTACCACCGTGGACGCGATGCGCAGGCCAGCGGTCAACAGTGGGGGGAAGCGGACCTGGCGCGGATGAAGGCGCTTTCCGATATTGGTCTGGAGCTGTCGATTACCGGTGGTATTACGCCTGCCGACCTGCCGCTGTTTCGCGACATCAACGTCAAAGCCTTTATCGCCGGACGCGCGCTGGCGGGAGCACAAAACCCGGCGCAGGTGGCCGCCGAATTCCATGCGCAAATCGACGCCATCTGGGGAGCACAGTATGCGTAACCATCCGTTAGGTATCTATGAAAAAGCGCTGGCGAAAGACCTCACCTGGCCGGAACGGCTGGTGCTGGCGAAGAGCTGCGGTTTTGATTTCGTTGAAATGTCGGTAGATGAAACCGATGAACGTCTGTCTCGCCTTGACTGGACATCTGCCCAGCGCGCATCGCTGGTGAGCGCGATGCTGGAAACCGGCGTGGCCATTCCTTCCATGTGCCTGTCAGCCCACCGCCGCTTTCCCTTTGGCAGTCGCGATGAAGCCGTCCGCGCCCGGGCACGCGACATCATGACCAAAGCCATCCGCCTGGCCCGGGATTTAGGTATTCGTACCATTCAACTGGCCGGTTACGACGTCTATTACGAAGAACATGACGAAGGTACACAGCAGCGCTTTGCCGAGGGGCTGGCATGGGCAGTTGAGCAAGCCGCCGCCGCGCAGGTGATGCTGGCGGTAGAAATCATGGATACCGCATTTATGAACTCGATCAGCAAGTGGAAAAAGTGGGATGAAATGCTCTCATCGCCGTGGTTCACCGTCTACCCGGACGTGGGCAACCTCAGCGCCTGGGGTAACGACGTCAAAGCTGAATTGACGTTGGGCATCGACCGTATCGCCGCTATCCATCTGAAGGACACGCTGCCGGTAACCGAAACCCATCCGGGCCAGTTTCGCGATGTACCCTTTGGCGAAGGATGCGTGGACTTTGTGGGCATCTTCAAAACGCTGCATGAGCTGAACTATCGCGGATCGTTTCTGATTGAAATGTGGACGGAAAAAGCAAAAGAACCGGTGCTGGAAATTATCCAGGCCCGACGCTGGATAGAAGACCGTATGCAGGAAGGAGGTTTTCCATGTTAGAACAACTGAAAGCCGAGGTGTTGGCGGCGAACCTGGCGCTGCCGGCACATGGTTTAGTCACCTTTACCTGGGGTAACGTCAGCGCAGTGGATGAAACACGCAAACTGATGGTTATCAAGCCATCCGGCGTGGAATATGACGTGATGACCGCCGACGATATGGTGGTGGTGGATATCGCCAGCGGCAACGTGGTTGAAGGCAGTAAAAAACCCTCGTCTGACACGCCAACCCATCTGGCGCTGTATCGCCGTTACCCTGAGATCGGCGGTATTGTGCACACGCACTCACGCCACGCGACAATCTGGTCGCAAGCGGGTCTTGAGCTCCCGGCATGGGGTACCACGCATGCCGATTACTTTTACGGCACTATCCCATGCACCCGACTGATGACCGTGGAAGAGATCAACGGTGAATATGAATACCAGACCGGCGAAGTCATCATTAAAACGTTCGAGCAACGGGACCTGAACCCGATGCAGGTTCCGGCGGTACTGGTGCATTCACACGGCCCGTTCGCCTGGGGTAAAAACGCCGCGGATGCTGTGCATAACGCCGTGGTACTAGAGGAGTGCGCCTATATGGGGCTGTTCTCACGCCAGTTGGCCCCACAGTTACCGGATATGCAGGCTGAGTTGCTGGATAAACACTATCTGCGTAAACACGGTGCGAATGCCTATTACGGACAGTAGCATGTCAGGCGCTATTGATATGTTCTTTGCAATAGCGCCGTTTCCAGGCCGCGGGCGTCAGGCTGGTATGCTTGCGGAAGATTTTGCGAAAATAGCCCACGTCGTTAAATCCACATCTCCTCGCCACTTCAGTGAGCGACAGCGAATCGCTGATTAACAGTTTTTCTGCCGCCCTCACCCGTTGCCGATGCAACGCTTCGGTGAGGGTCAGCCGAAAAGCGCCACGGAAAACACGTCCCAGATAGTCTGCATTGCAATGCAGTTCTTTCGCCAGCGTTGAAGCGCCAATCGGCAGGTGGAACTGAGTGTGGATCATTTGCTGCGCTTTCCACGCCAGCGCATTCCCGGGGCGATCAACAGGTTGCTCGCTGGCGGCCGCGGATATTTGCTGCAAAATCAACAGCAGGATCAGTTCCAGCGCCATGCTGCGATGAATATTTTCCTGCTCGTGTAAGAACTGGCGGAACAGTGAAATAATATATTGCGGCTCGCTCACCCGGGTATGCTGGGGAATCGCAAGTAACGGTTGTGTTGATGAAGCATCGTTTCCTGTCGTTAACTCAAAGTGCAGCCAGTAAAATTTTAAATCGGGCGGAAATTGTCCCACGCCAATATGTAAGCGATGCGGCCACAGCAGCAGACTTTCCCCGGCACTAACAGAAAAAATGTTACTGCCTTCGCGAATCGTTAATGTCCCTTTTTCAACAAAGATTATTTCCCAGGATTGCAATTGCCGCGCAGGATGGCTACCGATGCCGCGTGAAATAAATAACCCACCGTTTTGCACTTTAATCGGCAGAGACATGGACAATTCGAGCATATATATTCAAATTCCCGCTTTTTGTATTAATTAAACCGGCCTTTACCTTTGATTATTCACAATAAAATTGCTTTTCGCCGGATCGAAATCACATTTTCCCAATGAAGTCGGAATTGTCATCTTTTTATACTTTTCTCTTCCCTTGTTGACCCAAACATAACGTGCAAAATTAATCATGTATTTTGCAAATTACATCCAAATAACCCGCGGCGTAGCGGGATACTTTCCGAATATCACTTCCGGGAGTTATTTATGACTTCGGCTCCGATTACGACATCTGATTTGGCACAGCGTGCGCAAGACGACAAATTATCCCTGCGTGAAAAAATAGGTTATGGGTTAGGCGATGCAGGCGGGACGGTCATTACCTGCCTGATCATGAATTTCCTGACGTTCTTCTACACGGATGTCTTCGGGCTAACGCCCGCGCTGGTCGGCACATTGTTTATTGCCCTGCGCGTGTTTGATGCGATTTCCGACCCCATCATGGGCGTTCTCGCCGACCGTACGCAAAGCCGCTGGGGACGCTTCCGCCCCTGGCAACTATGGGTCGCGGTTCCTATTGGCATTATTGGCGTGCTCACATTTACCGTCCCAGACGCCAGCATGGGCGTAAAAATCGCCTGGGCATTCTGCACCTATCTGTTGCTCTCCGTCGGCTATACCGCCATCAACGTACCGTACTGTGCGCTGATTAACACCATGACCACCCGCCACAACGAGGTGATCGCCTGCCAGTCCTGGCGCTTTGTGCTGTGCGGCGTGGCGGGTTTTCTTGTCTCCGTCGGCCTGCCGTGGATGGTGGATGTGCTGGGCCAGGGCAATGCCGCGCAGGGTTACCAGTTCGGTGTCGGCGTGCTCTGCGCCGTTGCAGTGGTCATGTTCCTGTGCTGCTTCTTCTGGGTGCGTGAGCGTGTTCCGCTGGCGATGATGGGGAAATTTACCCTGCGCGAACATATTGGCGGCCTGCGCAAAAATGACCAGTTGCTGCTGATGCTGGTGATGTCGTTCCTGCTGATCAACGTCTTTAATATTCGCGGCGGCGGGTACATGTACTTCATTACCTATGTGCTGGAAGGCAGCACCGCTTACACATCGCTGTTTTTCACCATGGTCACCTTCGCCTCTATCATCGGTTCAGTGCTCGTCAGCCCGCTGACCCGTGGGTTCGATACCGTCAAACTCTATTACTACACCAACCTGGTGTTGGCGGCGCTGGCGGTGCTGATGTGGTTCTTGCCAACCGGCCCGGCTTATCAGACATTGTGGCTGGCGGTTATCCTCGGGAACGGCATTATCCTGGGCTTCACGCTACCGCTGCACTTCTCGCTGATGGCCTTCGCCGATGATTACGGCGAATGGAAAACCGGCGTGCGCTCTTCCGGCATGAATTTCGCCTTCAACCTGTTCTTCATCAAACTGGCCTGGGCCTCCAGCGCGGGGATCATCAGCCTGTTGTTTATCTTTGTCGCCTATCAGCCCGGCGCCGGTAATCAAACCGCCAGCTCGCTGCAAGGGATTACTGCCATGGAGACGCTGCTGCCCGCACTGTTCCACCTGCTGCTGGCGCTGTCTGTTCGCATCTGCAAACTCAATAACCCGATGATGTCGCGCATTGCCACCGATCTGCGTCAGCGTCATATACAGCCTTAAGGAGCACGAAATGAACGTACTGGAAGTCGACCTGCATAAGCTCACGGTCAGCGATCCGTTCCTCGGACAATATCAGCAACTTGTGCGTGACGTGGTGATCCCCTACCAGTGGGATGCGCTCAATGACCGCATTCCAGAAGCGGAGCCAAGCCATGCGATCGAGAATTTCCGCATCGCCGCAGGCCTTCAGGAAGGCGAGTTTTACGGGATGGTTTTTCAGGACAGCGACGTGGCGAAATGGCTGGAAGCCGTCGCCTGGTCGCTGTGCCAGAAACCCGATGCTGAACTTGAGAAAACTGCCGATGAGGTTATTGAACTGGTCGCCGCCGCCCAGTGTGATGATGGCTACCTCAATACGTATTTTACGGTCAAAGCGCCGGATGAACGCTGGACTAACCTCGCTGAGTGTCATGAGTTGTACTGTGCGGGTCATTTGATTGAAGCGGGCGTCGCTTTCTACCAGGCGACGGGGAAACGTCGTCTGTTAGAGGTGGTGTGCCGCCTGGCAGATCATATCGACAGCGTTTTTGGGCTGGGAGAAGATCAACTGCGCGGCTACCCCGGACACCCGGAAATCGAGCTGGCATTAATGCGTTTGTACGAAGTCACTCAGCAACCACGCTATATGGCGCTGGTAAATTACTTTGTTGAGCAACGCGGTGCGCAACCTCATTTTTATGACGAAGAGTACAAAAAACGCGGCCAAACGTCTTACTGGCACACCTACGGTCCGGCGTGGATGGTGAAGGATAAGCCCTATAGCCAGGCACACCAGCCTGTTTCAGAGCAGCAAACGGCTATCGGTCACGCCGTCCGTTTTGTTTATCTGATGACCGGCGTGGCGCATCTGGCACGCTTAAGTCAGGACGAAAGCAAGCGTCAGGATTGTTTGCGTCTGTGGAACAATATGGCCCAGCGTCAGTTGTATATCACCGGCGGGATCGGCTCGCAAAGCAGCGGCGAGGCGTTTAGCAGCGATTACGATCTGCCCAACGATTCCGTATACGCCGAAAGCTGCGCCTCAATCGGGCTGATGATGTTCGCCCGCCGGATGCTGGAAATGGAAGCCGACAGCCAGTATGCCGACGTGATGGAGCGCGCCCTGTATAACA
Source organism: Citrobacter werkmanii (assembly GCF_008693645.1). Taxonomy (NCBI): domain Bacteria; kingdom Pseudomonadati; phylum Pseudomonadota; class Gammaproteobacteria; order Enterobacterales; family Enterobacteriaceae; genus Citrobacter; species Citrobacter werkmanii. The sequence goes on from NZ_CP044101.1 coordinate 10,930, forward strand.
CGGTACTTGGCGGCATGGCGCTGGACGGGAAGCACTTCTTCTACGTTAACCCGCTGGAGGTGCATCCTAAATCGTTAAAATTCAATCATATTTACGACCATGTGAAGCCCGTTCGCCAGCGCTGGTTTGGCTGCGCCTGCTGCCCGCCCAATATCGCCCGCGTACTCACTTCTATTGGCCATTACATCTATACGCCACGTCAGGACGCACTGTATATCAACATGTATGTGGGCAATAGCATGGAAGTTCCTGTGGCAGACGGTGTGCTTAAGCTGCGCATTAACGGAAATTACCCGTGGCATGAGCAGGTAACAATCGCCATTGAATCACCGCTGCCGGTCGATCATACCCTCGCGTTACGCCTGCCTGACTGGTGTACCGCGCCGCAGATTTTGCTGAATGGTCAATCGGTTACACAAGATATACGGAAAGGCTATTTGCACATCAGCCGAACGTGGCTGGAGGGGGATACGCTAAGCCTGACCCTGCCGATGCCCGTGCGTCGCGTATACGGAAACCCACTGGTGCGCCATGTTGCCGGTAAGGTCGCCATTCAGCGTGGGCCGCTGGTGTATTGCCTGGAGCAGGCCGACAACGGCGAAGAGTTGCATAACTTGTGGCTGCCAAAAGAGAGTGAGTTCAGGGTCTTTGAGGGTAAGGGACTGTTCAGCCATAAGATGTTAATTCAGGCGGAAGGCGTGAAGCAAAGTGCCCGCAATGCGGCACAACAAGCGTTGTGGCACTACGATGTTTCACCAGCTTCGCGTCAGGCGCATACGCTGACGTTCATTCCGTGGTTTAGCTGGGCAAACCGTGGTGAAGGCGAAATGCGAATCTGGATAAACGAGCAGTAATGATGACGATGGATGGCGGCAGTTAGCCCCATCCGTCAAGGCATCATGAAAAGATTGCCCTCCTCCCTGAGGACAAACGGGTGAGAATCAGAAACGCCAGGTCAGACCGGACATCAAGGTAAAGCTGTCATCGCGATCAACCATCGGGCTATTTTTAATGTCATCCGGCAGCACGCTATAGTTGGCGCTGGCCAGCAGCGTCAGGTTGCTGGTCAACGCGTATTTAGCGGACAGGCCAACATACGGTGTCCAGCTGTCCCCTGGGGAGTAGCTTGATAACCCACTACGGCGGGATTCATTGCCAGAGATGCCGTAGTAATATTCGTTGAAGTTTTCGTCATAGTAGAGCACGCCAATCGCCGGCGTCAGCGTCAGCTTGCCCATTGGCATTTGGCGGAACATAGACATTTCCGCCACCCAGCCATTGCTGTTATCCAGCACATCCGCTGCGGCAGAGACCTTCACGCTGCCCCATTTTTCATGGTGATACCATGCGGCACCCGCCATCGCGGTTGCATCACGCTTGTCCAGTTGCTTCATCGCATGATCGTCGTTATCACCGGGATCAAACTCAAGCGGCATGTAAGAAGCAGTAATGCTAAATTCATTACTTTCACTTTTTGAAAGAATATAGCCTAACGTTGTTTGCCTAAAATAAAATGATTCACTTTCATAACTGATAAGTGGTACTGCATGAACATTATCATTATATCCACGATAAGGAGATTCATTATATACAGCGCCACCGCCAATAGAAAACTCTGCGGCAGTTGCACTCGCCATAAAAGAAAAGGCGAACAGCGCCACAATATTGCGTTTAATTAACATGCCAACATTCCATTTTAAAATAAGCCACAAAGCGGGTGCATAATAATGCTTACAATTTCATCGATGCAACTTCCATATTTATATAGTAATATATACAAACATATATATATTGGGTTTGGCGATGAACAAATTACAACTCAAACACCGGGAACTGAAGATTATTTCGGTAATTGCTGCCAGTGAAAACATCAGTCATGCCGCTACGGTTCTCGGCATCGCACAGGCTAATGTCAGCAAGTACCTTGCTGATTTTGAATCAAAAGTTGGGCTAAAGGTCTTTGATCGCACCACCCGCCAGTTGACCCTGACGCCCTTTGGTGTAGCGCTGCTGCCTTACATCAATGACATGCTGGACAGAAACGATCAGCTAAATAGTTTCATCGCTGATTATAAGCATGAAAAACGTGGCAAGGTAACGGTATATGCACCAACCGGAATTATTGCTTACTTATCGCAACATGTTATTGCAAAAATTCAGGATATCGGTGGTATTACTCTCTCGCTGAAAACCTGCAATCTTGAACGGAAAGCATTTTATGAAGGTGTAGATTTCCCGGATGATTGTGACGTTTTAATTACCTATGCGCATCCCAAAGATGAATCACTGGTCGCCAGCTTTATTACCAAATATGCAGTGATGGCGTTTGCCAGCCCTGAATATATCAAACAGCATCCCATTAACAGCCCTGATGAGCTGGAAAATCATTCCTGTATTTTAATCGACTCCATGATGATTGATGATGCCAATATCTGGCGCTTCAGCTCCGCCGGCGGCAAGGAAATGCATGATTATCGGGTGACCGGAAACTACGTCTGTGACAATACGCAATCCGCGCTGGCGCTGGCGCGTAATCATCTGGGCATTGTTTTTGCGCCTTATGCGAGTATACAAAAAGACGTTCAGTCCGGATTGTTGGTTCCCTGTTTCTCCGAACAGCACGAATGGTGGCTGGATTTAGTGGCGATTTTCCGCAAGCGTGAATACCAGCCCTGGCGTGTACAGTTTATTCTCGACGCAATGTTAGCGGAGATACGTCAGCAGCTTACTCAGACGCTACAGCTGTCTGAGTAAGCTAAATAGCCTGCACCTAGTGGTCGAGATACAGGTAATGCACCCAGCTGGTCATCCGCAACAAGACTTTGCGCATGATTGACACATGTTCGAAGTGGTCAGAGTAAACGGCGACCTGGGCGTAAATCCCATCAGGTAACGCGCTCACGTCCGCATTGTCGTTCAGCTCAATCGTGGCGATCACCCCTTCTGAACCGGGTGTAGAGTTTAAGGATTGCAACGCCCCGTTCGACTGGTATGTACCACCCGGTACAGCCGGGCTGATAGCCGCCAGTTTGCCGCTAAATACCTTCCCCGGCAGGGCGTTAAACACCACTTCCGCTTCATCGCCTGGCTCCAGTCGCAGCAGTGAGTTTTGACGGAACTGGGCGATAATTTGCCGTTTCTGTTCCGGGATAAACACCATCACCGGACGCATAGGCAGCGCGGCGGCATAGGTTCCGGGGCGCATCAACACCTGCGTAACGTAACCATCGCTGGGCGCACGAACCACGGTCTGGTCAAGGTTAAACTCCGCTTCGGCGAGTTGTGCCTTCAGGCTGGCAATTTGCGAATTTTCACCCAGTACCAGGCTGTCTAACTGGCTCTGGATTTGCTGTTGCTCCGCAATAGACGATTTCACCGATGCTTCCTGCGCCAGATAGTTTTGGCGCGCCGCATCGATATCGCGTTCAGAAAAAGGGTTGACCTTCGCCTGACTCCCCTGCGCATAGCGCTGGTAATCTTTTGCCAGCTTGTCACGCGTGGCCTTTGCCTGTTGCGTGTTGGCTTTCATTTCGTCTAGCTGCGCAACCAGCGCCTGCTCTTTATGCTGAGCGGTGACAATATCGGCTTTCAGGCGATCAACCCGCGCCTGATAACGTCCAGGATTAAGTTTAAACAGAACTTCGCCTTTTTTGATCAGCGTATTCTTCTTATCCGTCACTTCCGTTACAACCCCCGTGACCTGCGGCACGACGGGAATAGAAATTACCGCTTTTTGCGCCTTAAAGGTATACGGATGGTTATAATTCATCAGTAATATAAGCCCGCAAACAATGAAAATACCACCCAATGCTGCAGTGGGTACCGTCCATTTATTTACAGGAATTTTAAAAATTTTAAATATCGACCATGCGCATGCCACATAGGTCAGAACAATCAGTAAATCCATCGATATTACTCCGCCGGAGAGGTCTTAACCTCACCCAGTTTCTTTTCCAGGTCGGCAACCCGCGCCTGAAGCTGGATCAGGGAAGAATCCGCGCTCTGCATACCCCACCCGCGCTCCGGACGATAAAGCGTTGCCCAGATCCATAAAAAGGGCCAAATAACATGTAAGGTAAACAAGCTAACCCAGCCCGCAACATGTATTGCATCGGCATGAGGATGGTTACGTTTCTTTGCAATAAGATAGGGAATATCATGCAGAATAATAATCCCGTAAAAAATGACTAGGAATACAAAAATAAGCACTCCTAATGCAAAATAATCAAGGAACATATTTGCCTCAGGGATTTAAATTAAAGAACTTGGCTGCTATTTATTTAAAAAATAGAGTTGATAATAGTAGTGGAATGACCAGATTGGGTGCAATGGGGTTATTTATATAACGATATATGAGTTTCTATATATACCCGTCGTCTTTCGAGCTGCTTCTTTGTTGGCTGCGTTCACTCACCCCAGTCACCTACCGGAGTAAGCTCCTGGGGATTCCCTCTCTTGCCGCCTCGAAGCAACACGAAATCCATAGGGTACCCTTGTCATACTTTGAACTGCAGGACATAACTTGATGCCCGGTACGCTAAATGCGACCGGGCGGTAAGTGACGGGATATTAAAACAGCCCCAGCGGTTTATCAGAGTAGCTCACCAACAGGCATTTGGTTTGCTGATAGTGCTCAAGCATCATTTTGTGTGTCTCACGCCCAATGCCCGACTGCTTATAGCCGCCGAACGCCGCATGTGCCGGATAAGCATGGTAGCAGTTGGTCCAGACACGCCCCGCCTGAATCCCGCGGCCCATCTTGTACGCGAGATTTCCGTTACGGCTCCAGACGCCAGCGCCAAGTCCATATTGGGTGTCATTGGCAATTTCCAGCGCTTCGTCCATGGTTTTAAAGGTCGTAACAGCCAGCACCGGGCCGAAGATCTCCTCCTGGAAAACCCGCATGTTGTTCTTACCAAACAGAATGGTCGGTTCGAGGTAGTAACCCTCTTTTAACTCACCATCCAACTGCTTACGCCGTCCACCGGTCAGGACATCCGCCCCTTCTTTCTTACCAATATCGATGTAATTCAGAATGGTTTCCAGTTGACCATGCGACACCTGCGCACCCATTTGCGTCACACTGTCTAACGGGTTGCCGCTACGGATACTCTCTACCCGGCGAATGGCTCTTTCCATAAAGCGTTCGTAAATGGATTCCTGTACCAGCGCGCGGCTCGGACAGGTACACACTTCGCCCTGGTTGAAGGCAAACAGCGCAAAGCCTTCCAGCGCCTTATCAAAGAACGCATCTTCTTCATCCATCACGTCCGCGAAGAAGATATTGGGCGATTTCCCACCCAGCTCCAGGGTGACGGGAATAATGTTCTGCGTAGCATACTGCATGATCTGCTGGCCGACTTCCGTTGAGCCGGTAAACGCCACTTTCGCAATACGTTTAGACGTCGCCAGATATTCACCGATTTCCCCACCCGCGCCGTTTACCACGTTCACGACACCAGGCGGGAGCAGATCGCCAATGACCTCCATCAGCAGCAGCACGGACAGCGGCGTCAGGCGCGCAGGTTTAAGCACCACGCAGTTACCCGCCGCCAGTGCGGGCGCCATCTTCCAACTGGCCATTAGCAGCGGGAAGTTCCACGGGATAATTTGCCCGACCACGCCAAGAGGCTCATGGAAATGATAAGCCACGGTCTCACTATCAACCTCGCTGATTCCCCCTTCCTGCGCACGAATACAGGAGGCGAAATAGCGGAAATGGTCAATCGCCAGCGGCACGTCTGCCGCGCTGGTTTCACGGATGGGTTTACCGTTATCCCAGGTTTCTGCCGTCGCCAGCAGTTCCAGGTTTTGTTCCATACGATCGGCGATTTTAAACAGAATCGCCGCTCTGTCCTGCACGGATGTCTGCGCCCATTTATCTTTTATTTTGTGCGCGGCATCCAGTGCCAGATCGATATCCTTCTTACCGGAAGAGGCCACTTCGCACAGCAATTGCCCGGTGACCGGCGTCAGGTTTTGGTAATACTCGCCGTCCACCGGCGCGACCCAGTCACCGCCGATAAAGTTATCGTATCGGGCCTTTAACTTCAGAGGGTAACCATACTCGCCGGGATAAATACGCGTTGAAGGGGGGTTATTGGTCATGACCGTCTCCTTGCTGTAGGGGTACTACAAGGGTAGACGGGGCTGGCGAATAATTCGCCAGCCTTTTACTGCTTTACGACAGGTATCACGAATTACATCGCAGCGCGATAAATCGCCATGATTTCGTCATGAGTCGCCTGAATCGGGTTAGTGAAACCACAGGCGTCTTTCAGGGCATTGGTCGCCAGAACGGCAAAATCTTCTTCCTTCACGTTCAGCTCACGCAGACCGGCCGGAATATTCACTTTCTGCGCCAGTCCACGGATCGCCGCGATACAGGCTTCCGCCCCTTGCTCTGCACTCAGTCCAGCAACGTTAACGCCCATCGCAGCCGCGCAATCACGCAGACGAGCGGCAGCCACTTTGCTATTGAAAACCTGTACATGCGGCAGCAGCACGGCGTTACATACACCGTGTGGCAGATCGTAGAAGCCACCCAACTGGTGCGCCATGGCGTGCACGTAACCCAGAGAGGCGTTGTTAAATGCCATGCCTGCGAGGAACTGTGCGTAAGCCATGGCTTCACGTGCCTGAGCATTGCTGCCATCTTCAACGGCAACCGGCAGATTTTCCGCAATCATGGTGACCGCTTTCAGCGCACACGCATCGGTAATCGGGGTTGCAGCAATAGAAACGTAGGCTTCGATAGCGTGGGTCAGCGCATCCATACCGGTAGCCGCCGTCAGAGACTTCGGCATACCGACCATCAGCGAGGAGTCATTGACCGACAGCAGCGGAGTGACGTGCTTGTCGACAATCGCCATTTTGATATGGCGTTCTTCATCGGTAATGATGCAGAAACGGGTCATTTCAGATGCCGTACCCGCCGTGGTGTTGATGGCAATCATCGGCAACTGCGGTTTTGCAGAGCGGTCAACGCCTTCGTAATCGCCGATATAGCCACCGTTAGCGGCCACCAGCGCAATGCCTTTCGCACAATCGTGTGGCGAACCGCCGCCGAGAGAAATAACGCTATCACAGTCGTTTTCTTTCAACATTTTCAGGCCAGCAGCTACGTTACTGGTCGTCGGGTTAGGATGCGTACCATCGTAAATTACGCTGAAAATATCATGTTCCTGTAATGCTTTTTGAATCTCGCCAGCCATACCTAATTTGGTCAACATGGCATCCGTGACAATCAGCGTGCGGCGAAAACCATATTCAGCCATGGTATTCATCGCGTCTTTTAATGAATCAGCGCCGATTATATTCACAGAAGGAATAAAAAATGTTGAAGCAGCCATTGTACGATCCTTAATTACTCTAAAGAGTCAGGAAGCATACGTGTGCATTTTCCAGCAAAATATGATCGCGGTTGTTATTTTAATCACATTCAAAATAAAAAAGCACATTAGGTTCATAATCTAATGTGCTGATTGCAATCAATATATATTTTGTATTAATTCATTTAATCTCTGAATTAATTGTTTCATTGTTTTTCAGGAAACAGTAAGGCATCGCGTAATAAATGATCATTCCCGCGACGACGCGTAAAACCAATGCGGTCAAAATATTCCAGAATCTGGATAGCCAATTTACGCCCCACGTTAAGCCTGTCGCGAAAATCGGCGGCGCAGGTCGATCCTTTCTCCTGGTCCAGCTCGCGGATCATATTGGCGAAAGACACAATGCGATCGTTACGATAATAACGATCTTTCACGATCGCAGTAATAATGCCTTGCTGCGCCGCTTGTCGTAATACCACGCGCATCATTTGCTCATCCGTCCCGGTCTGTTTTGCCAGGTCGCGCACCCACCACGGCTCATCGCCAAAAAGCGGTTCTGCTTTTTGCCAGATAGCCTGCTGTTCATCGCTGAAACCCGCCTTGTGATCCGGCAAATGCAGCCAACCGTGATGGCTATGGATAGCGCCGCTCTCGCGCATCTTTTCAATCAGCAGCAATACCAGCGCTTCATCTTCCATCGGCAACGCCATACGACGCAGGCGTTCGCGCCCTGGCCCTGGCTCATCACGGTGCTGTTCGTGATAGGTCGCCAGCGTATCGAGGACTTTTCGCTGCCAACGCGCGGCAACGGGAGCATTCAACAGGCTATACCCCGCCTGAATAAAACCATGTTGCTCAATCAACGGACGCATACCGTTACCATTGAGCTGACGCGCCCAGGCGAAGTCAGGAATATTCACCGCCCCGCGCGACAGATGCAGCGCCAGGGCGTCGCCGTCGGTGTGCGCATTTTCGAGCGCCGACAACCACTGCAGATATTCCGGTTTACGCTTTCCGCGGCGCGGTGGGTTGAGCGTGACGACGCGTGCGCCAGCCAGCGTCGTGCGAGCAGAAATATCGCGCAGCACCAGGCGGTCGTTATCGGCGAGCCACAGCGGTGTATCAAACACCAGTTCCGCCAGCGTTCCTTCAAGCAATGAGATGCGCCCGGTGACATGGCTGGCCGCGTGGTGAATATGCAGCGGTTGCCACTGCATCAGCGGCGCGGCATGCTCTAAAGAGACAATCACGCGGGTAAAAGCCTCTGGCGGGACATCTGAAAGCAGCCAGTCGCCGCGATTTAGCGCTTCTTTTTGCGCATCACCGGCAATATTCAGCGCAATACGCTGCCCGGCATGAGCATGCTCAGTAGCCTGATTTTGCGCATGCAAGCTACGTACGCGCATTGGCTTGTTGACGCCCGTCAGCCACAGCGTATCACCGACATTCACTTCACCGCTGAGCGCCGTCCCGGTCACCACCAGCCCTGCGCCTTTAACCGTAAAAGCACGGTCAATCGCCAGACGGAAGCTGTGATCGCGGGCATGCTCGCGCGAGGTTAATTGCAATAAATGGTCGCGTAGTTCTTCGATCCCACGGCCTTCACTGGCGGCAGTCACAAACAGAGCCGCATCGGCAAAACCATAGTTTTCCAGCGTGGTGTGTACCTCTTCGCGCACTGTATTGATGCGGTCCTCATCCACGCGATCGGCTTTCGTGAGCGCTACGGTGATTTGCGGATTGCCCGTCAGTTGCAGAATTTGCAAATGTTCACGCGTTTGCGCCATCACGCCATCATCACAGGCGACAACCAGCAGCGCGTGGTCGATACCGCCTACACCCGCCAGCATGTTGGACAAAAACTTTTCATGTCCGGGAACATCAATAAACCCCAGCACCTGCCCATCCGGCTGCGGCCAGTAGGCATAGCCGAGATCGATGGTCATGCCACGCTTTTTTTCCTCCGGCAGACGGTCGGCATTCACGCCCGTAATTGCCTGTAATAACGTTGTTTTTCCGTGGTCAACGTGTCCGGCGGTTGCAATAATCATTTCAGCATCATCTCCATAAACCGGGTCTCGTCTTCAAGGCAGCGCAGATCCAGCCACATGCGGCCATCATAAATTCGTCCAATGATCGGCACGGGCAACGCACGCCAGCGGGCGGCCAGCGCGTCGAGGCGACTACCGCGCCCGTCATGTGGGGTAAAGGTCAATGCCGCGCTGGGTAACCTGTCGACAGGTAACGAACCGCTACCAATCTGCGACAGGCAAGGCATCACATTCAAAGCAAACTCGTCGCAGTAACGATCGGCAAGCTGCGCCTGTAATTGCTGGGCCTGCGTGTGGATCGCCTCTTGCGAGCGGGTGAGCTGGCGTAATGTCGGCAACTTCGCCGCCAGCGCTTCCGGATGCAGATAGAGCCGCAGCGTTGCTTCCAGCGCCGCCAGCGTCATTTTATCTGCCCGTAACGCACGTTTCAGCGGATGGCTCTGTAAGCGCGCGATCATCTCTTTTTTACCGACGATAATTCCGGCCTGTGGCCCACCCAGCAGTTTATCGCCAGAGAAACTCACCAGACTCACGCCTGCGGCAATCAGTTGCTGCGGCATTGGCTCCTGCGGCAAACCATACTGGCTGAGATCGACCAGCGAACCGCTGCCGAGATCCGCCACCACAGGTACATCCAGCTCCCGGCCAATGGCGGCCAACTCTGCCTCATCCACCGACTTCGTAAAGCCTTCAATGCTGTAATTACTTGTATGCACCTTCATCAGCAGGCCGGTATTTTCATTCACCGCCTGACGGTAATCCTTCGCGTGGGTCCGGTTGGTGGTACCCACTTCGCGTAGCGTACATCCGGCCTGACACATCACATCAGGAATACGAAACGCGCCGCCAATTTCCACCAGCTCACCGCGCGAAACGACCACCTCTTTGCCGTTAGCCGTGGCGGCCAGCATCAGCAGAACCGCTGCCGCATTGTTATTCACGATACAAGCGTCTTCGGCCCCCGTCAGGCGACAGAGTAAATCCGCCAACGCCCGATCCCGATGTCCGCGCCCGGCATCATCCAGGCTGTATTCCAGCGTCACCGGCGTGCGCATCGCCTGCACCACCGCATCGATGGCTTCCTCGGCCTGCGACGCACGACCCAGGTTAGTATGCAGCACCGTTCCGGTCAGATTAATCACTGGACGCAACGCGCTTTGCGATTCACGTTCCAGCCGGGCTCTGGCTTCTTGCGTCCAGTCCTCACACCATGCCGGGAGCGCGTGGGCGTCGCGAATGGCTTCTCTGGCTTCGTCGAGCATGTGACGCAGCAGGTCAACTACCCGGGTGTGACCGTGGGATTCACGTAAGGCGGAGAAAGCGCTATCGCGCAATAGACGATCGATAGCAGGAAGCTGGCTGTAGAGTGAACGCATGTCGGTTGTCATGAAAGGGCCTGGCTGTTGGTGGCCCTCTCCACCGCGGAGAGGGCTATCGATATAGGAAGGATTGTATCGTGACTTTGCTCAGGCGGACATAACGTGTATCAAGCCTTTGGCGGTTCCGTACGGGCAAAACTTTCGCGTTGAAAGAGCGTTTCCACCAGTTTGACCAGACGCGGGCGGTCCACACACCAGCCGGGCGCGACCCGACGGAAATTGAGATAGCCGACAGCGCAGGCAATCGCAATGGTGGCCAGGTTAACCGTATCCGTTTTCAGCGTACCGTCCGCCAGATAGCCTTCCAGCACATCCAGACTGCGGGTGATTTTCTCCCGCTGGCGTAACAACTCAGTTTCTGACTGCTGTGCGGCGGGGCGAGCCTGTTCGCGTACCGAGACTAAACCGGCATCCATAATGCCGTCTGCCAGCGCTTCCAACTGACGCACCTTCAGCGCCGCCAGCGGTTCACGCGGCAACATAGCTGGCGCAATTTCCAGCAGCTCTATGTATTCCGCGATGATTGGAGAATCAAACCAATACTCGCCTTCATCAGTAACCAGCGCGGGCACTTTTCCTAACGGGTTATAGCGCGCCACGCCGCTATCCGCGTTGTAGGGGAGTTCATTTACAAATTCGAAGGTGATGCCCTTTTCCAGTAACAGAATAGAAATTTTACGCACAAAAGGGCTGGTATAGCTGCCAATGAGTTTCATGCCGGGTCCTTTTTGCCAACAAAAAGCTATGCCCAACGATTGGGGGACACAGCTTAGTATGGCTCAGGTCAGCGCAAATGGCAGGTGATGACGGTCTCAATGATCCAAATAAAGGTAATGCATCCAGCTGGTCATGCGCAGCAGCACTTTACGCATCACCGACACATGGGCGAAATGGTCGGAATAGACCGCCACCTGGGCATAGATACCGTCCGGCAGCGCATCTACCTCGGCATTCGGATCCAGTTCAATGGTTGCCATTACGCCATCGGTACCCGGTACTACTGTTAAGGATTGTAATGCCCCCTGCGCCTGATAAGAACCTCCCGGCACAACGGGAAGGATACTGGTCAGCTTGCCGCTAAACACCTGGCCTGGCAGCGCGTTGAATACCACTTCGGCTTCATCGCCCGGTTCAAGACGCAGCAGTGAATTCTGGCGGAATTGCGCCACGATTTGCCGTTTTTGTTCAGGAATAAATACCATCACGGGTCGCAGAGGCAACGCGGCGGCGTAAGTCCCCGGGCGAATAAGCACCTGCGTGACGTAACCGTTGCTGGGCGCACGCACAACGGTCTGTTCAAGATTATATTTGGCTTCGGCAAGCTGGGCGCGCAGGGAGGCGACCTGGGATTGCTCACCGTTGACCATACTGTCTAACTGGCTCTGAATCTGGGTCTGTTCCGCTACTGAGCCTTTTACCAGCGCATCCTGAGCCAGATAGTTCTGGCGGGCATTGTCGATATCACTTTCGGAAAACGGGTTAACCTTCGCCTGGCTACCCTTCAAATAGCGCTGATAATCTTTATACAGGCGGTCACGTTCAGCAGACACGCGAGTGGTATTAGCGACCGCTTCCGACAGTTGCGCTTTCAAATTGTCGATGTTGTGGGTCGCGGTGACCAGGTCGGCCTGCAGCCGGTCAACTCGCGCCTGATAACGCACAGGATCGAGTTTAAATAACACTTCGCCTTTTTTAATCAGCTGATTATTTTTATCTGTTACCTCACTAACAATTCCTGTGACCTGTGGAGTGACGGGAATTGAAATAACCGCTTTTTGCGCCGTAAAGGTATACGGATGGTTATAGTTCATTAATAAGATGAGTCCCGCCACAATAAACACCCCACCTAATGCTGCGGTGGCAAGCGTCCACTGGTTTACCGGAATACGAAATATTTTAAAGATGGCCCAGGCGAATGCCACATAAGTCAGGACAATTAACAAATCCATGATTAAATCTCCGGAAAGGTGGAGTTATCGATTTTTTTATCCCCATCCAGTTTTTTTTCCAACTGGGCTATGCGCGCGGCCAGCACGGCGATTTCAGGGTCAGGTTCCTTTCCGGTCGGCGTGATGTGCGACTGCATCCCCCACCCCTTTTCGGGCTGGTAGAGCGTGGCCCAAATCCACAGGAACGGCCAAATAACATGCAACGTAAAAAGACTTACCCACCCTGCCGTATGGATAGCGTCGGCATGCGGATGGTTGCGCTTTTTAGCGATGTTATAGGGAATGTCATGGATGGCGATGATTCCGTAAAACAGAACCAGAAAAACGAAGATCAGCACGCCTAACGCGAAATAATTTAGAAACATACCTGCCTCGAATTCACGCTAATTAGAGTTTTTTTATGCCGGCAGCCGTACGCATCCTGGCTGATGCTTTGAACATAACCGCAGTTTGCGGTTTTCGCCATACCACAAAAAAAATATTTTTTCTGGTTTTAAGTTGCTTTATCTGGCAAGAAAAATATGAGCTCCAGAACCCGTCGCAGATCACATTTGGTTAAACCGAGACAAAAATACTTTGTGGATCACATCACAAAAATTCAACAAACAGCAAATACAAAAACGTGAATAAGATCACATTTAACCGCCATTTTTCGCGATTACTTGCACTGTGATGTTTTTTTGTACCATTATTTTGTGATGAAAATCACATTAACTGACACCACACACCCTATATTTACGTGACCAACATCACATTAAAGGCCGTCGACTGGACAGTTGAACGATTCAGTGCCAGATTTCGCAGTATCTACAGGGTCCGGCTACCTCCTGCCGCTACATTAACAAACCTCGGGCTTTCAGCCTGCGCGATAGCAAACATAAGAAGGGGTGTTTTTATGTCATCCGATATTAAGATCAAGGTGCAAAGCTTTGGTCGATTCCTCAGCAATATGGTGATGCCAAATATCGGCGCGTTTATCGCGTGGGGTATTATCACCGCATTATTCATTCCGACAGGGTGGTTGCCGAACGAAACGCTGGCGAAGCTGGTCGGTCCGATGATCACCTATCTGCTGCCGCTGCTGATCGGTTATACCGGTGGTAAGCTGGTGGGCGGAGAGCGTGGCGGCGTGGTTGGTGCTATCACCACCATGGGCGTTATCGTCGGCGCGGATATGCCGATGTTCCTTGGCTCCATGATCGCAGGCCCGCTGGGCGGCTACTGCATCAAAAAATTCGATAACTGGGTAGACGGTAAGATCAAATCCGGTTTTGAGATGCTGGTGAATAACTTCTCCGCAGGCATCATCGGTATGATCCTCGCCATCCTGGCTTTCCTCGGCATTGGTCCATTGGTTGAAGGTCTGTCCAAAATTCTGGCGGCAGGCGTTAACTTCATGGTTGTCCATGACATGCTGCCGCTGGCGTCTATCTTCGTTGAACCGGCAAAAATCCTGTTCCTCAACAACGCCATCAACCACGGTATTTTCTCACCGCTGGGTATTCAGCAGTCCCATGAGATGGGCAAATCCATCTTCTTCCTGATTGAAGCTAACCCAGGTCCGGGTATGGGCGTCCTGCTGGCGTACATGTTCTTTGGTCGCGGCAGCGCTAAGCAGTCTGCGGGCGGCGCGGCTATCATCCACTTCCTGGGCGGTATCCACGAAATTTACTTCCCGTACGTGCTGATGAACCCACGTCTGATTCTGGCCGTTATCCTTGGCGGTATGACTGGCGTATTCACCCTGACCATCCTGAATGGCGGTCTGGTTTCTCCGGCTTCTCCTGGCTCGATTCTGGCCGTGCTGGCGATGACGCCAAAAGGCGCTTACTTCGCAAACATCGCTGCTATCTGTGCCGCCATGGCGGTCTCCTTTGTGGTCTCAGCTATCCTGCTGAAAACCAGCAAAGTGAAAGAAGAAGACGATATTGATGCGGCGACCCGTCGTATGCAGGACATGAAAGCGGAATCTAAAGGCGCATCTCCGCTGGCGGCTGGCGACGTGACCAACGACCTGAGCCATGTACGTAAAATCATCGTGGCTTGCGATGCCGGTATGGGTTCCAGCGCCATGGGCGCAGGCGTACTGCGTAAGAAAGTGCAGGATGCCGGTCTGTCTCAGATTTCCGTCACCAACAGCGCGATTAACAATCTGCCGCCGGATGTGGATCTGGTCATTACCCACCGCGACCTGACTGAACGTGCGATGCGTCAGGTGCCTCAGGCACAGCACATCTCGCTGACTAACTTCCTCGACAGCGGTCTGTATACCAGCCTGACCGAACGTCTGGTCGCTGCACAGCGCCACAACGTGAACGAAGAGAAAGTCCGCGATCACCTGAAAGACAGCTTTGATGAGGGTGATACCCATCTGTTCAAACTGGGTGCGGAAAATATCTTCCTTGGCCGGAAAGCCTCTAACAAAGAAGAAGCGATTCGCTTTGCCGGTGAACAACTGGTGAAAGGCGGCTATGTTGAGCCGGAATACGTCGATGCCATGCTGGACCGCGAAAAGCTGACGCCGACTTACCTCGGTGAATCCATCGCAGTACCGCACGGTACGGTAGAAGCCAAAGACCGGGTGCTGAAAACCGGCGTGGTGTTCTGCCAGTACCCGGAAGGCGTACGCTTTGGTGAAGAAGAAGACGATATTGCCCGTCTGGTCATTGGTATCGCCGCACGTAACAATGAGCACATCCAGGTCATCACCAGCCTGACCAACGCGCTGGATGATGAATCCGTGATCGAACGTCTGGCCCATACCACCAGCGTGGATGAAGTTCTGGAACTGCTGGCAGGTCGTAAGTAAGCGTTATTGCCCGGTGGCGCTCACGCTTACCGGGCCTACAAAATCCTCTCCCTTGTGGAGAGGGTTAGGTTGAGGGGAAAGCTATGCGGTCCCTCACCCCAGCCCTCTTGGGTAAAAACATTAATGAAGGTTAATACTATGAAAGCATTACATTTTGGCGCAGGTAATATCGGTCGTGGCTTTATCGGCAAACTGCTGGCGGACGCGGGGATACAGCTGACGTTTGCGGATGTAAACCAGGTCGTGCTCGATGCCCTGAATGCCCGTCATAGCTATCAGGTTCATGTTGTGGGTGAAAACGAGCAGGTTGATACCGTTTCCGGCGTCAACGCCGTCAGCAGCATCGGCGATGATGTCGTCGATCTGATTGCCCACGTTGATTTAATCACTACTGCCGTAGGTCCGGTTGTGCTTGAGCGTATCGCTCCGGCCATCGCTAAAGGGCTGGTAAAACGCAAAGCGCAGGGCATCTCTACCCCGCTGAATATCATCGCCTGTGAAAACATGGTGCGCGGAACCACGCAGTTGAAAGGCCACGTCATGAACGCGCTGGCAGATGAAGACAAAGCCTGGGTTGAAGAACATGTTGGCTTTGTCGATTCCGCAGTGGATCGCATCGTGCCACCATCTGCTTCTGCGACCAACGATCCGCTGGAAGTTACCGTCGAAACATTCAGCGAGTGGATTGTCGACCAAACGCAGTTCAAAGGCGAGCTGCCAAACATCCCGGGAATGGAATTAACTGATAACCTGATGGCATTTGTCGAACGTAAACTCTTCACGCTGAACACCGGGCATGCTATAACCGCGTACCTCGGAAAATTGACCGGTCATCAGACCATCCGTGACGCGATTCTCGACGAGAAAATCCGCGCAGTGGTAAAAGGTGCAATGGAAGAGAGCGGCGCGGTGCTGATCAAACGCTACGGTTTTGATGCCGATAAACACGCGGCTTATATCCAGAAGATCCTCGGTCGTTTTGAAAACCCGTATCTGAAAGATGATGTTGAGCGCGTTGGACGTCAGCCGCTGCGTAAACTGAGTGCAGGCGACCGTCTGATTAAACCGCTGCTGGGCACGCTGGAGTATGGTCTACCGCACGTTAATCTGGTTACCGGTATTGCTGCTGCAATGCATTACCGCAGTGAAGAAGATCCGCAGGCACAGGAACTGGCCGCGCTGATTGACGAAAAAGGTCCACAGGCCGCGCTGGCGCAGGTATCCGGTCTGGATGCCAACAGTGATGTGGTGGCGGAGGCGGTTAACGTATATAACGCGACCAAATGATAGAGAATGTGGCGCAGGTCAGCCTGCGCCCGAATGACAGATTGTCAGATATGCAGGCAATAATGGAACAAACGCAGGCCTTTGAAAATCGTGTGCTTGAGCGTCTGAATGCTGGCAAAACCGTACGCAGCTTCCTCATCACCGCCGTAGAACTGCTCACCGAGGCGGTGAATATCCTTGTGCTTCAGGTATTTCGCAAAGATGACTATGCGGTGAAATATGCCGTAGAACCGTTGCTCGACGGCGACGGTCCATTAGGCGACCTTTCGGTTCGTTTGAAGCTAATCTACGGTCTGGGCGTACTCAGCCGCCCGGAGTATGAAGATGCGGAGCTTCTGATGGCGCTGCGGGAAGAGCTGAATCACGACGGCAATGAGTATGCGTTTACCGACGACGAGATTCTTGGGCCGTTTGGCGAGCTTCACTGCGTGACGGCACTCCCGCCACCGCCACAGTTTGATACCTCAGACTCAGGTTTGCACGCCATGCAAATCCAGCGCTACCAGCAAATGGTACGCTCCACGATGGTACTTTCCCTGACCGAGCTGATTTCTAAAATCAGCTTAAAAAAAGCCTTTCAAAAATAAGGCCATGCAGGCTTATTTCTCTTCCTGCTGCGGTCGATAAAGCTGTCGATAGTACGCCAGACGTTGCAGATACAGCTGCGCATTCTCCTGCGGTATTTCAGAAGGGACAACGTTGCGCGGCGGTGTTTTATTCAGATACTCACGAAAAGCCTGGCTTGAGGCCATGAAATCAACAGTCTTATCAATAAGGACCGAAACATTCTCACCTATTTTCGCCATAATCTTCCCTCCTCCATGTATTAACCACGCTTAGCCTGCGCGGTTGATCATTTAAGTTTAGGATCGGTTGGGCGATTATATTGAGGAAAACGTGCTTCGCTATCAACCCGCCAACAGAAAGCACCATCGCCGATCTTATTGCTTAAAATTCCTTATCAATCAAAAACGTAATATTATCATTAGCTGATTAATACTTGCGGCATTTGATTATTTATCTTCGATTTGTTGTGAAGAATCCCGCTCTGCGCGCATACTATAGGATATACATTCTATTTTTTATCAGAAGCTATCCTATGAAAGAAGTCGAAAAAAACGAAATTAAACGCCTGAGCGATCGCCTGGACGCTATCCGCCACCAGCAGGCTGACCTGTCGCTGGTTGAAGCCGCTGACAAATATGCCGAGCTGGAAAAAGAGAAAGAAACCCTGGAAGCCGAGATCGCGCGCCTGCGTGAAGTCCACGGCCAGAAGCTGAGCAAAGAAGCGCACAAGCTAACGAAACTTCCCTTTCGCCGCGCCATTACCAAAAAAGAACAGGCCGACATGGGCAAGCTGAAGAAAAGCGTGCGTGGTCTGATTGTCGTCCACCCGATGACCGAACTTGGCCGTGAAATGGGCCTGAAAGAGATGACAGGCTTCGCAAAAACCGAGTTCTGATCTCCTGCCGGGCAACATCCGTTTGCCCGGTCTTTCCCGCACCACCAATTGGCCCTACCAATTATAACCAGATCCTACCATCACCTCACATTTCATTAAAATTCGCGTACAATACCGTTGCCAATAAATAACATCTGATTAACCATTCATTGTCATTACCCCTACACAACAATATTGGCAGGGCCACTTTTACACATAATGTGACGAAGAGATGAGCAAAGACTCATTTCATTATGTCTGAGGCCCCCAGGAGACCTGCAATGAATCTCTGGCAACAGAACTACGATCCAGCCGGTAACATCTGGCTTTCCAGTCTGATCGCATCGCTCCCAATCCTGTTCTTTTTCTTCGCCCTGATTAAGCTCAAGCTGAAAGGCTATGTTGCGGCGTCATGGACGGTGGTGATTGCTCTGGCTGTCGCCCTACTGTTCTACAAAATGCCGGTCGATCATGCTCTGGCCTCGGTGGTGTACGGCTTCTTTTATGGTCTGTGGCCGATTGCCTGGATAATCATCGCAGCGGTATTCGTCTATAAAATCTCGGTAAAAACCGGGCAGTTCGACATCATCCGTTCATCAATACTCTCCATTACCCCAGACCAGCGTCTGCAAATGCTGATCGTTGGTTTCTCCTTTGGGGCATTCCTTGAAGGTGCAGCTGGCTTTGGCGCGCCGGTCGCCATTACCGCCGCGCTGCTGGTAGGGCTTGGCTTTAACCCGCTGTATGCGGCGGGGTTGTGCCTGATCGTGAATACCGCGCCGGTCGCCTTTGGCGCAATGGGCATTCCGATTCTGGTTGCCGGCCAGGTTACCGGACTGGACAGCTTCGAGATTGGCCAGATGGTCGGTCGTCAGTTGCCGTTCCTGACGATTATCGTGCTGTTCTGGATTATGGCGATTATGGATGGCTGGCGCGGCGTGAAAGAAACCTGGCCTGCGGTAATGGTCGCTGGCGGCTCGTTTGCTATCGCCCAATACCTCAGCTCGAACTTTATTGGGCCGGAACTGCCGGACATTATCTCTTCGCTGGTCTCACTGGTGTGTCTGACGCTGTTCCTGAAACGCTGGCAGCCGGTACGTATCTTCCGCTTCGGCGACATGGGCGCTTCGCAGGTCGATATGGACCTGTCGCGCACCCGCTACACTGCGGGGCAAATCATCCGCGCCTGGTCTCCATTCCTGTTCCTGACAGCCACCGTCACGCTGTGGAGCATACCACCGTTTAAAGCGCTGTTTGCGCCGGGTGGCGCAATGTACCACTGGGTAGTGAATGTTCCGGTTCCGTTCCTCGACAAGCTGGTAGCCCGTATGCCGCCGGTCGTACACGAAGCCACAGCCTACGCGGCAGTGTACAAATTTGACTGGTTCTCCGCGACCGGTACCGCGATTCTGTTTGCCGCCCTGCTGTCTATCGTCTGGTTGAAGATGAAGCCGTCCGCTGCGCTGCAGACCTTTGGCAACACGCTGAAAGATCTGGCGCTACCGATCTATTCCATCGGGATGGTGCTGGCATTCGCATTTATCTCTAACTACTCGGGGCTTTCATCAACCCTGGCGTTGGCCCTGGCGCACACCGGCAGCGCGTTTACTTTCTTCTCGCCGTTCCTCGGCTGGCTGGGGGTATTCCTGACCGGGTCCGATACCTCATCTAACGCCCTGTTTGCCGCCCTGCAGGCCACCGCGGCTCAGCAAATCGGCGTTTCGGATGTGCTGATGGTGGCGGCAAATACCACCGGCGGCGTGACCGGCAAGATGATCTCTCCACAGTCTATCGCTATCGCCTGCGCGGCAGTGGGATTAGTGGGGAAAGAGTCTGATCTGTTCCGCTTTACCGTGAAACATAGCCTGATTTTCACCTGCATGGTGGGAGTGATTACCACCCTGCAGGCCTATGTCTTAACCTGGATGATTCCATGATTGTGATGCCCAGACGCCTGTCCGACGAAGTCGCTTCTCGTGTGCGGGCGCTGATTGAAGAACAACAGCTGGAGGCGGGCATGAAGTTGCCCGCTGAGCGCCAGTTGGCCGTACAGCTCGGCGTATCGCGCAACTCGCTGCGCGAGGCGTTAGCAAAGCTGGTGAGTGAAGGCGTGTTAATCAGCCGTCGCGGCGGCGGGACGTTTGTTCGCTGGCAGCATGAAGCCTGGTCTGAACAAAACATCGTTCAGCCGCTGAAATCCTTGATGGCGGACGATCCTGATTACAGCTTCGATATTCTGGAAGCCCGCCACGCCATTGAAGCCAGTACCGCCTGGCACGCAGCCATGCGGGCCACCAGCGCCGACAAAGAGAAGATCAGACTCTGTTTCGAGGCCACGCAGAGCGAAGATCCGGATCTCGCTTCGCAAGCGGACGTGCGCTTTCATCTCGCCATTGCGGAAGCCTCGCATAACGTGGTGCTGTTACAGACCATGCGCGGTTTCTTCGACGTATTGCAGTCTTCGGTTAAACAGAGCCGCCAACGTATGTACCTTGTGCCGCCCGTATTTTCACAGCTTACAGAACAACATCAGGCCGTGCTGGACGCCATTGTCGCCGGTGATGCCGATGGCGCACGTAAGGCCATGATGGCGCACCTCAGCTTTGTCCACACCACGATTAAACAATTTGATGAAGATCAGGCCCGCCAGGCGCGTATCACCCGCCTGCCCGGTGACCCTGGTGAGAATAGCAGGGAGAACAACACATGATTATTTCAGCCGCCAGCGACTATCGTGCCGCCGCCCAACGTATTTTGCCCCCGTTCTTGTTCCACTACATTGACGGCGGCGCATATGCCGAGCGCACTCTGCGCCGTAACGTCGAAGACCTGTCGGAAGTGGCGCTGCGCCAGCGTGTGCTGAAGAATATGTCCGATCTGAGCCTCGAGACAAAGCTGTTCAACGAAACGCTCTCCATGCCCGTGGCCCTCGCGCCTGTCGGCCTGTGCGGAATGTATGCGCGTCGGGGAGAAGTGCAGGCCGCCGCTGCCGCTGACGCCAAAGGCATTCCGTTTACGCTTTCCACGGTTTCCGTATGTCCAATTGAAGAAGTCGCTCCGACCATCAAGCGTCCGATGTGGTTCCAGTTATATGTTCTGCGCGATCGTGGTTTTATGCGCAACGCGCTGGAACGCGCCAAAGCGGCGGGCTGCTCCACGTTGGTCTTTACCGTCGATATGCCTACGCCGGGCGCACGCTACCGTGACGCCCATTCCGGTATGAGCGGTCCCAATGCCGCGCTGCGTCGTTACTGGCAAGCGGTTACCCATCCGCAGTGGGCATGGGACGTGGGCCTGAATGGTCGCCCACATGACTTAGGCAATATCTCAACCTATCTTGGCAAACCTACCGGCCTTGAGGATTACATTGGCTGGCTGGCGAATAACTTCGATCCGTCAATTTCGTGGAAAGACCTTGAGTGGATCCGCGAATTCTGGGATGGCCCGATGGTGATCAAAGGGATCCTCGATCCGGAAGATGCCCGCGATGCCGTCCGTTTTGGCGCGGATGGCATTGTTGTTTCTAACCATGGTGGCCGCCAGTTAGATGGTGTGCTGTCTTCTGCTCGCGCGCTGCCCGCCATTGCCGATGCGGTGAAAGGCGATATCACTATTCTGGCAGACAGCGGGATCCGTAACGGTCTGGACGTTGTGCGCATGATTGCGCTGGGCGCGGATAGCGTGCTGCTGGGGCGTGCTTATCTGTACGCACTCGCAACCCACGGCCAGGCCGGTGTGGCGAACCTGTTGAACCTGATCGAGAAAGAGATGAAGGTGGCGATGACCCTGACCGGTGCGAAATCGATTAACGAAATCAGCCGCGATTCGCTGGTACAGGAGCTGGGTCAGAACCTGCCTGCTGCATTAGCGCCTCTGGCCCAGGGTAGCGCTGCGTAACACTCTCCCCCGTAAAATCGCGTTTTCTGCATGGTCGGCCTGTTCTCAGTCCGGCCATTTTTTATGCAAAAATAACGACTAGTTAACATTTGCAACCAATATATTTGACAACTTTTTATCCACCTGCCAAATGTATATACAAGCTAATACAAGGGCATTTTATACAGATACCCAAATAATTCGAGCTGCAGGAAGGCGGCAACGCAGCGAATCTCAGGAGCGTACATAAGTACGTGACCGGGGTGAGCGAGGAAAGCCAACGCACATGCAGCTTGAAGTATGACGGGTAGATAACAACCATCATAACGGGCGAGGGTGACATGGCTTATTCCGGTAAAGTGAATATCCAGCAGGCGATAGACGACAGTCCTTTTTCACGCTTTCATTGGGTGATTATTGTCCTGGGCTTTCTGGTGTTAGCCATTGACGGCTTCGATACGGCGGCGATGGGTTATATTGCGCCCACGCTCTCTGCTGACTGGGGCATCCAGAAGCAGGATCTCGGGCCTGTTTTAAGCGCCGCATTATTGGGTCTCTCATTTGGCGCATTATTGGCCGGACCGATTTCCGATCGGATGGGCCGTAAGCGCGTACTGGTCTTTTCCTGCCTGTTCTTTGGCCTCGCCAGTCTCGGCACCGCCTATGCACAGACGCTGAATATGTTAACGTTCTGGCGCTTCCTCACCGGGCTTGGACTCGGCGCAGCAATGCCCAATGCCATTACCCTGGTGTCAGAATTTGCGCCCAAACGCTGCCGTTCGATGGCAATAAACACCATGTATTGCGGCTTTCCATTAGGGGCTGCGGGCGGTGGCGTCATCTCGTCCTGGCTGATCCCCAACTACGGCTGGCACAGCGTGCTGCTCGCTGGCGCAATCGCCCCACTGACTCTCACCGTGCTGTTGGTGCTGTTCCTGCCGGAGTCGGTTAAGTATTTGGTGCACCGTGGCAAAAGCGTTGCGCAGGTGAAACGTATTGCCCAACGATTTATGTCAGGCAGTCTGGAAAAGGTCACCCAGTTTTATCTGGATGAAGACAAGGTTACGGTCAAAAAAGGCAGCGTAGCGCAGTTGTTCAGTATGCCCTGGCTGCCTGGCACGCTGATGCTGTGGCTGACCTACTTTATGGGACTGGTTATCTATTACGTACTGCTGAGCTGGATGCCCACTCTGATGTTGGGCATGGGCTATCCACTGGCGGAATCGGCCTGGTTAACTTCGCTGTTTACCTTCGGCGGTACGGCCGGGATCCTGCTGGCCGGTTGGTTAATGGATCGCTGGGAAGCACATAAAGTGGTATCACTCGGCTTTATTCTGACGATGCTGTTTGCCCTCGCCCTCGGGTTTGAGCATAACCATATCATCCTGTTCGGCGCACTGATTTTCCTGATGGGGATTACCATGAACGGTGCGCAGTCCGGGCTGCAGACGCTGGCCGCAACGTTCTATCCTACCCACTGCCGCGCGACGGGTATTGCGTGGATGCAGGGCGTGGGTCGATTCGGCGGCGTGGCCGGAACGATGATGAGCGCCCAGTTGCTTTCCCTGCAATGGCAGGCTGATAGTATCTTAATGTTCCTTAGCCTTCCCGCGCTGCTGGCTGCTGCGGCCACGATTTACAAGCTGCAACGCTATAAACCGCGCGCGCTGACCGTCGCATAGTACCCGCTGTTTCTGCTATTCTGCCCCCGTTATTAAGGGGGCAGTATGCTTAACATCGTTTTATTCGAACCAGAAATCCCGCCAAATACCGGCAATATTATCCGTCTTTGCGCCAATACCGGCTTTCGTCTGCATATTATTGAGCCAATGGGCTTTACCTGGGACGACAAGCGCCTGCGTCGCGCAGGCCTGGATTACCATGAATTTACCGCCGTGCTGCGCCACCCTGATTACGCCGCCTTCGTCGCCGCAGAAAACCCGCAGCGTCTGTTTGCCCTGACCACCAAAGGTACGCCAGCGCACAGCGCAGTAAGTTATCAGGATGGGGATTATCTTATGTTTGGCCCGGAAACACGCGGTCTGCCAGCCAGTATCCTCGACGCTCTGCCGGCCGAACAAAAAATTCGTATTCCGATGATGCCGGACAGTCGTAGCATGAACCTGTCAAATGCGGTGTCGGTGGTGGTGTATGAAGCCTGGCGCCAACTGGGATATCCCGGCGCGATATTACGCAGTTAATTTGTGTCGGATGGCGGCTGACGCCTTATCCGGCCTACAAATCCCACGTAGGCCCGGTAAACGCAGCGCCACCGGGCATGGCTCGAAATCAGATGCCATCGCCGTATTCGAACGTATGATGTATCCCGTTGAAATGCTGATCCATATCCATGGACGGCTTATCGCTGTCAGGCTTGCCGACAATGCGTGCCGGGACGCCTGCGGCGGTAGTATGTGGCGGTACGGGTTGTAAAACGACGGAACCCGCGCCAATCTTCGCGCCGCGCCCGACTTCAATGTTGCCGAGAATTTTCGCGCCCGCGCCAATCATCACCCCTTCACGAATTTTTGGATGACGATCGCCGCCCGCTTTACCGGTCCCGCCAAGCGTAACGGATTGCAAAATAGAGACGTCATTTTCAATCACGGCGGTTTCACCCACCACAATACCGGTGGCGTGATCGAGCATAATCCCACGGCCAATTTTTGCCGCCGGATGAATATCTACCTGGAAAGAAACAGATACCTGATTTTGCAGGAAGATTGCCAGCGCCTGACGCCCCTGATGCCATAGCCAGTGGCCGATGCGGTAGGCCTGAAGCGCATGAAAGCCCTTCAGATACAGAAGTGGGGTGGAATATTTGTCGACGGCCGGGTCGCGCGTGCGTACCGCCTGGATATCACAAGCCGCCGAAGCAATCATTTCGGGATCGGCCGCGTAGGCCTCTTCCACAACTTCGCGAATCGCAATGGCAGGCATGATTGGAGACGCGAGCTTATTCGCCAGCATATAGCTCAGCGCACTACCGAGGTTTTCATGCTTGAGCAGCGTTGCGTGGTAAAAACTGGCCAGCATAGGCTCACATTCCGCCAGTGCCCGGGCTTCCGCTTTAATGTTTTTCCAGACGATATCCAGTTCTTCACACGGCATTGCGTACTCCAGAAGGTAGCAAAACGACCGACCCGTTCTTCGCGGGTCGGGTCGTTATATTCAACAGTTCCTTACAGCTAGTGGCGGCTCAGCTCATCCTTGCGTGCACGGCCTAATAACGTTAATGCTGCCTCGCGCGCGTTTTTTCCGCAATACAATACTTGATAAATTTCCTCGGTTATTGGCATCTCAACACCAAAACGGTGCGCCAATTCACGAACTTCTTTCGTATTGCGGTAGCCTTCCACCACCTGACCAATCTTGTCCTGCGCACCCTGCACGTCCATCCCCTGGCCGAGCATCATGCCAAATCGACGGTTGCGCGACTGGTTGTCGGTACAGGTCAGCACCAGATCGCCTAAACCCGCCATCCCCATAAAGGTGGCAGGATCGGCACCCAGCGCCGCGCCAAGACGCGACATTTCGGTCAGTCCACGGGTGATCAATGCGGTTCGTGCATTGGCGCCAAAACCGATGCCGTCAGACATCCCCGCGCCAATCGCAATGACGTTTTTCACCGCGCCGCCAAGCTGCACGCCAATGAAATCCGGGTTGCTGTAAACGCGGAAGCTTTTGCCGCAGTGCAGCAACTGCTGGAGATCGTCAGCGAAAGTATCGTCCGTTGAGGCCAGAGAAATCGCCGTCGGCATACCCGCCGCCAGCTCTTTGGCAAACGTCGGGCCTGAGATGACCGCCAATGGAATCGCATCTCCCAACGCTTCACGCGCCACATCCTGCAGCAGGCGTCCCGTTTCCGCTTCCAGACCTTTTGTTGCCCAGACCAGACGCGCATCAGGACGCATTAGCGGTTTGATGTTACGCAGCACTTCGCCAAAGACGTGGCTCGGCACCACCACCAGAATATTACGGCTGGCGGCCAGCGCAGTGGCTAAGTCACTTTCCAGGCGCAGCGTGTCGGGAAAAGGCACATCAGGGAGGAACGCGACGTTGCAGCGATCGTGCTCAAGGGTCGCGATATGTTTTGGATCATGGCCCCACAGGACAACCTGATGGCCATTTCTTGCCAGGGTAATGGCAAGAGCGGTGCCGTACGAGCCGGCACCAATCACAGTCATTGAAGCATTACTTTGGTTCATCAGGCATCCTGATGTTCTTCAGTACCTTCGCCAGCCTGCTGCTGTAAATAGTTCATGAACAGCGCATCAAAGTTGACCGGCGCAAGGTTCAGTTGCGGGAACGTACCGCGTGAAACCAGGCTAGTGATGCATTCGCGGGCATACGGGAACAGAATGTTCGGGCAGTATGCGCCGAGGCAATGCGCCATCTGAGTCCCTTCGATACCGCTGATGGAGAAAATACCGCCCTGCTGAACTTCACACAGGAACGCCGTTTCTTCGCCAAGAGCAGCCGTTACGGTGACACGCAGCACGACTTCATACACGTCATCTGCCAGTTGGGTAGATGCGGTATCAAGATCAAGTTTAACCTCTGGCTGCCAATCTTTCTGGAAAACATGCGGTGCATTTGGCGCTTCGAAAGATACATCCTTGGTATAGATACGTTGGATCTGGAAAGCCATTTCAGTGTTATTTTGTTCTGACATGTTTAGAAAACCCTTAGTGTTGTCCTTTAAATACTTTCAGTACGCCTTATCGCAGCAGGGGATCCAGTCCACCACGCGCATCCAACGCATACAAGTCGTCACAACCGCCAATGTGCTGTGCATCAATAAAAATCTGCGGAACCGTCGTACGGCCACTGCGTTTGATCATCTCTTCACGCTTTACGGCATCGCCGTCAATCGGAAGTTCCTGGAAACTCACACCCTTGCTGTTCAACAGCGCTTTTGCGCGATGGCAAAACGGGCAGGTTGCTTTGGTGTAGATCTCAATATTGGCCATGACTTATCTCCAGTGTTCTTTTTACCCTGCGGCATGAAAGAAGACGGGTAAATTACTTGCCGCGAACCAGTGGCAGATTCTCACCACTCCAGCCCGCTACGCCGTCTTTCAGTACGGATACCTGCTCAAAACCGGCTTTAATCAGCGCAGTTGCTGAATCCTGGCACTGCATGCCTGAACCATCAACCACAATCACAGGTTTGTTTTTGTGTTTTTCAAGCTCGCCAAAATTGTTGGCTTTGATTTCGCTCGGCAGCAGGTTAGTGGAGCCTGCGATATGGCCTTTGCGGAAGTCGTCGCGCTGGCGTAAATCCACAACAACGGCGTCTTCTTTATTGATGAGACGTGTAGCTTCGCCGCGAGTAATCACCTTCACTTTTGAGGTCAGGCTCTTAAACGTGGTAAATAATACAGCCGCCAGTAACGCAATCCAGGCGATACTCAAGACAGGGTGGCGACTAACAAATTGCATAATTTCTTGCATGGGGGGTAACAACTCCCGACTAGTGATTAAAAAAAACCAGGAAAGGAGTATACCTGCGCGTTGGCGCAAATACAGCCAGAGCGTGCATTGGATTGCATTTTTGCGGGGCGCTACGGAAAAAAAAATGTAAATCGGTGTTCCCCCTGGCACGCGATCCCCCATTATTTGATCTTCGGGGGCTACTTTATCGATTCAGCTGTAGTAAAATTACGCAATTATTTTTTATCTATGAGTGTGAGGTTGTCGCAATGTCGGTTTCTAAAAAACCTATGGTACTGGTGATTCTGGATGGCTACGGCTATCGCGAAGACAGCCAGGATAACGCCATTTTTACTGCTAAAACCCCGGTAATGGATGCGCTGTGGGCAAAACGTCCGCATACCCTGATTGATGCGTCTGGTCTGGAAGTCGGCCTGCCCGATCGCCAGATGGGCAACTCCGAAGTGGGTCATGTCAACCTGGGCGCGGGCCGTATCGTGTATCAGGACCTTACCCGTCTGGATGTCGAAATCAAAGAGCGTACGTTCTTCGCTAACCCGGTGCTGACCCACGCGGTCGACCAGGCAAAAAATGCCGGAAAAGCGGTACACATCATGGGTCTGCTCTCTGCTGGCGGCGTTCACAGCCACGAAGATCACATCATGGCGATGGTAGAACTGGCCGCTGAACGCGGTGCGGAAAAAATCTATCTGCACGCTTTCCTTGATGGTCGTGATACCCCGCCGCGCAGCGCTGAACATTCACTGCAGAAATTCGAAGAGAAATTTGCCGCGCTGGGCAAAGGTCGCGTAGCCTCCATCATCGGTCGTTACTACGCTATGGACCGCGACAACCGTTGGGATCGCGTAGAACAGGCTTACGATCTGATGACGCTGGCGAAGGGCGAGTTCCAGTTCGCTACGGCGGTTGAAGGCCTGCAGGCCGCTTATGCCCGCGACGAGAACGACGAATTCGTCAAAGCGACCGAGATCCGTGCCGAAGGTCAGGCAGAAGCCGCTATGGAAGACGGCGATACGCTGATTTTCATGAACTTCCGTGCTGACCGTGCGCGTGAAATCACTCGCGCATTCGTTAACGCTGACTTCGATGGCTTCGCCCGTAAGAAAGTCGTTAACCTCAACTTTGTGATGCTGACGGAATACGCGGCCGACATCAAAACTGCGGTGGCTTACCCACCAGCATCTCTGGCCAACACCTTCGGCGAGTGGATGGCGAAGAACGAAAAAACGCAGCTGCGTATTTCCGAAACCGAAAAATATGCGCACGTAACCTTCTTCTTCAACGGCGGCGTAGAAGAGCCGTTCACAGGCGAAGACCGTATCCTGATCAACTCGCCGAAAGTCGCGACCTACGATCTGCAGCCGGAAATGAGCTCTGCTGAACTGACCGAGAAGCTGGTTGCAGCGATTGAGAGCGGTAAATACGACACCATCATTTGTAACTACCCGAACGGCGACATGGTTGGCCACACCGGCGTGATGGAAGCAGCGGTTAAAGCGGTTGAAGCGCTGGACCATTGCGTTGAGCAGGTAGCGAAAGCCGTTGAATCCGTTGGCGGACAGCTGCTGATCACCGCAGACCACGGTAACGCAGAGCAAATGCGCGATCCGTCTACTGGTCAGGCGCATACCGCGCATACCAACCTGCCGGTTCCGCTGATTTATGTCGGTGGTAAAAACGTTAAAGCGGTCGAAGGCGGTAAACTTTCAGATATCGCCCCAACGATGCTGACGCTGATGGGTATGGAAATCCCGCAAGAGATGACTGGTAAGCCGCTGTTCATCGTGGAATAATCCCTCCCCATGAGGGGAAAGGCGATTAATACCATCACTCGGGTCGTGAAACTGCCAAAGTTTTCAGTCAGGCCCTTGTTCTACGCCAGCGCGCTTAGCGCTGGCGTATTGCTGTGCGCCTTTTCCGCCCACGCGGACGAACGCGATCAGCTCAAATCTATTCAGGCCGATATCGCGGCAAAAGAACGCGCGGTACGCCAACAGCAACAACAACGTTCCACTCTCCTCGCTCAGCTTAAAGCTCAGGAGCAGGCCATTGCCGTCGCCGCAAGGCAACTGCGCGAAACGCAAAACTCACTGGCACAGCTGAACGCACAAATCGCTGAGATGAACGCCGCGCTCGCGAAGCTGGAAAAACAGCGGGCAGCGCAAGAGCGCAGCCTGGCAGCCCAGTTAGACGCCGCGTTTCGCCAGGGTGAACACACCGGTCTTCAGCTCATCCTTAGCGGCGAAGAAAGCCAGCGCGGACAGCGTCTGCAGGCCTATTTCGGCTACCTGAACCAGGCGCGGCAAGAAACTATCGCGCAGTTGAAACAAACCCGCGAAGAGGTCGACTCACAAAAAGCCGAGCTGGAAGATAAGCAGAGCGAACAGCAGACCCTGCTGTACGAACAACGCGCTCAGCAGGCTAAGCTGGAGCAGGCGCGTAACGAACGTCAGAAAACACTGTCGGGTCTGGAGTCATCGATTCAACAGGGCCAGCAACAACTGGGCGAAATGCGCGCTAACGAATCCCGTCTACGCAACAGCATTGCTCGCGCTGAAGCCGCGGCCAAAGCGCGCGCGGAACGTGAAGCGCGCGAGGCGCAGGCCGTACGTGATAAGCAGAAGGATGCGTCACGAAAAGGCTCGACCTACAAGCCGACCGAAAGTGAAAAATCACTGATGTCCCGTACCGGCGGCCTGGGATCGCCGCGCGGCCAGGCATTCTGGCCTGTTCGCGGCCCAACGCTGCATCGTTATGGCGAACAACTGCAAGGTGAGCTACGTTGGAAGGGTATGGTTATTGGCGCATCCGAAGGCACCGAAGTTAAAGCCATTGCCGATGGTCGCGTCATTCTGGCGGACTGGTTGCAGGGCTATGGTCTGGTCGTCGTGGTTGAGCACGGTAAAGGCGATATGAGCCTGTACGGTTATAACCAGAGCGCGTTGGTCAGCGTCGGTACGCAGGTTCGCGCCGGGCAGCCTATTGCGCTTGTGGGTAGCAGCGGCGGTCAGGGCAGGCCGGCACTCTATTTCGAAATTCGTCGCCAGGGTCAGGCGGTCAATCCACAGCCGTGGTTGGGAAGATAAGTTTTGCCTCAATTTCGTCGTCTATTACTCTCTCTTGCCAGCGTGCTGGCCTTCGTAACACCTGTTTTTGCTGGCAAACTCGCCATCGTTATTGATGATTTCGGCTATCGTCCACAAACTGAAAATCAGGTACTGGCGATGCCTTCCACCATCTCCGTTGCCGTTTTACCCAATGCTCCACATGCGCGTGAAATGGCGATTAAAGCGCATAACAGTGGACATGAGGTGTTGATCCATCTGCCGATGGCGCCACTGAGCAAACAACCGTTAGAGAAAGATACTTTGCGCCCGGAAATGAGCAGCGAAGAGATTGAACGCATTATTCGCGACGCGGTAAGCAAAGTGCCGAATGCCGTGGGGCTGAACAACCATATGGGCAGTGCGATGACTTCCAGCTTGTTTGGCATGCAGAAGGTGATGCAGGCGCTGGAACGTTACGATCTCTACTTTCTGGACAGCATGACCATCGGCAACAGCCAGGCCATGCGCGCAGCGTCAGGAACCGGTGTGAAGGTCATCAAACGCAAAGTCTTCCTGGATGACACGCAAAATGAAGCTGACATTCGTCGTCAGTTTACTCGCGCCGTCGATCTTGCGCGTCGCAACGGCTCAGCGATCGCCATTGGACACCCTCATCCTTCCACGGTGCGAGTATTACAGCAGATGCTTTATAATCTGCCAGCCGATATTACGCTGGTTCGTCCGAGCAGCCTGCTCAATGAACCGCAGGTCGATACCTCCAGACCTAACCTCACGCAACCGAATAACGGCGCACCGCGTAATCCTTTCCGCGGTGTAAAATTGTGCAAACCGAAACAGCCGTTAGAACCCATTTACGCCAGTCGATACTTCACCGTACTCGGTGAAAGCATCGCCCAAAGCACGCTGGTGCAGTATATGCGCCTGCAGTGGCAGGGCTGGCAATAATCAGTCGTTAAGATCCAACGTTAAATGGGCCAGGCGGCGCGGCGTCAGTGATTTATCGCGCCACTGGCTAAAGCGGATGGCCCACAGCAGCACCTGATAACCCAGCTTAACGCTGCAGATATTACTTAGCATCCGTTTGAACATACCCGACACAAATACTTCAGCAATCATACGCTGGCGGATTTTTTCGTCCGGCTCTTTACGTATGCAATGACAAACGCGTAGCGCTTCGTAAATCACTTGCTGTTTGAATTCCGGGTAAATGGGAATGCGCCCGGCGTACTCATGATTCATTTTGTCGAGCAGGCGGGTAATCTTGATGTAGTGACGCTGATAGGCGAGGTTTTTCAGCCCGGTGCGCGGCAGTCGGCTCACGGATGCGCCGTGCAGGAAGTATTTGTACAATGGGACTTCCGTGTAGCGTGCGCGTTTCGCATTAAACATAAACTCCGTGGTCCAGATGATATCCTGGTGATGCAGGCCAGACAGGAAGGTCAGCCTTGCGTCGCGGATGGTCTGATGACGGTAAACGCCCATCCAGACAACGTGCCGCCACCGACGACTGGCTAACGCTTTGCGTAACCAATCTGGCCCGGTCATCACGCCGGTAGAACGAATTCGATCGGTAGGAATAGATGTCCAGGTTTTACCCGTCTCGGCAATACACCAATCAGCGTTGCATTGCGCAACATCCAGATTGTCCTTCAACGCCATCTTCATCAACGTTTCATACATTTCCGGATAAGCAATATCATCACCGTCAACATAAGCGATGTACTCGCCCCTGGCGACTTCCATGCCGGTATTACGCGCCGCTGAGACTCCCCCGTTCTGCTGATGCAGTAGATGAACGTGCGGATAACGATCCGCATACGCCTGTGCGAGCTGCGCAGAGTTATCCGTAGAGCCATCATTAACAATGATGATCTCCAGATTTTTCCACGTTTGCGCAATCAGCGAATCCATACACGCAATGAATGGTTCACCCGTATTGTAAAGCGGCATAATGACGCTCAATAGGCCGGGGGTATAGGTCATATCAAATCCTGCCAAACAGTATAATTAACGGCAATTTCTAACATATTTAGCGGTAATTCTTCAGAGAAAATTTCTCAAACCTTTAGCGGAAAATGCGCCTGACGAATGAGCGCAGCAAACAAAAAAATCCCCGGAGAGTTAACGATAGTCAACATCCGGGGACGGCATGCAGAATCCACTACGTGGATACGGTTAATCCCAGCTCAGGATCACTTTCCCTGACTGCCCTGAACGCATCGCGTCAAAGCCTTGCTGGAATTCATCGATGGAGAATCGATGGGTGATAATTGGCGACAAATCCAGACCAGACTGAATCAGAGCGGCCATTTTGTACCAGGTTTCAAACATCTCACGACCGTAGATACCTTTAATAAACAGCCCCTTAAAGATAACTTTAGTCCAGTCGATGGACATATCAGATGGCGGAATACCCAGCATAGCAATACGGCCACCGTGGTTCATGGTATCCAGCATAGCGCGAAACGCTGGCGGCGCGCCGGACATCTCCAGGCCTACATCAAACCCTTCGGTCATGCCCAGCTCAGCCATCACGTCGGTCAGATTCTCTTTCGATACGTTGACCGCGCGGGTGATACCCATTTTGCGTGCCAGCTCAAGGCGATACTCATTCACGTCGGTGATCACCACGTGGCGTGCGCCAACGTGCTTCGCAACCGCCGCCGCCATAATACCGATTGGACCCGCGCCGGATACCAGCACATCTTCTCCCACCAGATCGAACGACAGCGCCGTGTGCACCGCATTACCGAACGGATCGAAGATGGACGCCAGATCATCGGAGATATTGTCCGGGATTTTAAACGCGTTAAATGCCGGGATCACCAGGTATTGTGCAAAACAACCAGGACGGTTTACACCGACACCGGTCGTATTGCGACACAGGTGCGTACGCCCACCGCGGCAGTTACGGCAATGCCCACAGGTGATATGACCTTCGCCAGAAACGCGATCGCCGATTTTAAAGCCTTTAACTTCCTGACCAATGCCAACAACTTCGCCGACATATTCATGCCCCACGACCATCGGAACCGGGATGGTTTTTTGCGACCAGTCATCCCAGTTATAAATGTGAACGTCAGTCCCGCAGATGGCTGTTTTACGGATTTTAATCAGCAAATCGTTATGGCCGACTTCCGGTTCAGGAACGTCGGTCATCCAAATGCCCTCTTCCGCTTTCAGTTTGGATAACGCTTTCATTTCACATCCTCAGGCAATAACGCCCAGTTGTTTACCAATGCGTGTGAACGCCTCAACAGCACGCGTAATCTGCTCAGGGGTATGCGCTGCAGACATCTGAGTACGGATACGCGCCTGGCCTTTTGGAACCACTGGATAGAAGAATCCAGTAACGTAAATCCCCTCTTTTTGCAGCTCACGGGCAAACTCCTGCGCCACCACCGCATCACCCAGCATAACCGGGATAATCGCGTGGTCCGCACCGGCTAAGGTAAAGCCTGCGGCAGACATTTGCTCGCGGAACTGGCGCGCGTTCGCCCACAGGCGATCGCGTAGTTCGCTACCTTGCTCGACCATTTCCAGCACTTTAATGGAAGCAGCCACAATCGCCGGAGCCAGTGAGTTGGAGAACAGATAAGGGCGGGAACGCTGACGCAGCCACTCAACGACCTCTTTACGGGCCGCGGTGTAACCACCGGATGCGCCGCCGAGCGCTTTACCCAGCGTACCGGTAATGATGTCCACACGGCCCATCACGTCACAGTATTCATGAGAGCCACGACCATTTTCGCCGACAAAGCCGACCGCATGGGAGTCATCAACCATGACCAGCGCATCGTACTTGTCCGCCAGATCGCAGACGCCTTTCAGGTTCGCAATCACGCCATCCATAGAGAACACGCCATCGGTGGCAATCAGGATATGACGAGCCCCCGCTTCGCGCGCCTCTTTCAGACGCGCTTCCAGCTCGACCATGTCGTTGTTGGCGTAACGGAAACGCTTCGCTTTACACAGACGAACGCCATCAATGATTGAAGCATGGTTCAGGGCATCGGAGATGATCGCGTCTTCTGCGCCCAACAGCGTTTCAAACAGGCCGCCGTTGGCGTCAAAGCAGGAAGAGTAAAGGATGGCATCTTCCATACCAAGGAAAGCCGCCAGTTTTTGCTCCAGTTGCTTATGGCTGTCCTGGGTACCGCAAATAAAGCGTACCGAAGCCATACCAAACCCGTGAGAATCCATACCCGCTTTTGCCGCGGCAATCAGTTCCGGGTGGTTAGCCAGTCCCAGATAGTTGTTCGCACAAAAGTTAATAACGTGGCTTCCATCTGCCACGGTGATATCCGCCTGCTGGGCAGATGTAATAATGCGCTCTTCTTTAAACAATCCTTCCGCACGTGCGGTTTCGAGATCGTTGGTTAACTGTTTGTAAAAATCCCCACGCATTTCAATTCTCCAGACTGGGCAAATTTCAGCACATATTACCCAAAGCTATACATTGATACGAGATGACGCATCATCACTTCTTCAAAATGAAGCATAAATCACGCGTACCCGCACAGCTTATCGGTGAATGGCTGAAGCCTGGACCATGTAGTGATATGATAGAAGTATTCGTGTCTGAGATTGTCTCTGACTCCATAATTCGAAGGTTACATTTATGATCATCGTTACCGGCGGCGCGGGCTTTATCGGCAGCAACATCGTTAAGTCCCTGAATGATAAAGGCATCACCGATATTCTGGTGGTGGACAACCTGAAAGACGGCACTAAATTTGTTAACCTGGTGGACCTGAATATTGCTGACTACATGGATAAGGAAGACTTCCTGATCCAGATTATGGCTGGCGAAGATTTCGGCGATATCGAAGCGATTTTCCACGAAGGCGCATGCTCTTCCACCACCGAGTGGGATGGCAAGTATATGATGGATAACAATTATCAATACTCCAAAGAGCTGCTGCACTACTGCCTGGAGCGCGAAATTCCGTTCCTGTACGCCTCTTCCGCCGCGACTTACGGCGGTCGTACGTCTGATTTCATCGAATCCCGTGAATATGAGAAACCGCTGAACGTCTATGGCTACTCAAAATTCCTGTTCGACGAATACGTGCGTCAGATCCTGCCAGAAGCCAACTCTCAGATTGTTGGCTTCCGCTATTTCAACGTCTACGGACCGCGCGAAGGCCACAAAGGCAGCATGGCAAGCGTCGCTTTCCACCTCAATACCCAGCTTAACAATGGCGAAACACCAAAACTGTTCGAAGGCAGTGAAAACTTCAAACGTGATTTCGTTTATGTTGGCGATGTGGCGGCGGTAAATCTGTGGTTCCTCGAAAACGGGGTATCCGGCATCTTTAACCTCGGCACCGGTCGCGCGGAATCTTTCCAGGCCGTTGCCGATGCAACGCTGGCGTACCATAAAAAAGGCAGCATTGAGTACATTCCATTCCCGGAAAAACTGAAAGGCCGCTACCAGGCATTTACTCAGGCAGATCTGACTAACCTGCGCGCAGCGGGCTATGACAAGCCGTTTAAGACCGTTGCCGAAGGCGTAACGGAATATATGGCCTGGCTGAACCGCGACGCGTAAGAAGTTAGCATGAAAATACTGGTGATCGGCCCGTCATGGGTGGGCGACATGATGATGTCGCAAAGTCTCTATCGCACGCTCAAGGCGCGCTATCCCCAGGCGATAATCGACGTGATGGCACCGGCGTGGTGCCGTCCGCTGCTGTCGCGTATGCCTGAAGTCAACGAAGCCATCGCCATGCCGCTGGGACACGGCGCGCTGGAGATCGGCGAGCGCCGTAAGCTCGGTCATAGTCTGCGTGAAAGACGCTATGATCGCGCCTGGGTGCTGCCGAATTCTTTTAAATCCGCTCTGGTGCCGTTTTTTGCTGGCATCCCCCATCGTACCGGCTGGCGTGGCGAGATGCGCTACGGCCTGCTAAACGATGCGCGCGTGCTGGATAAAGAAGCATGGCCGTTGATGGTCGAGCGCTATGTGGCTCTGGCCTATGATAAAGGCGTGATGCTGACGGCCAAAGATTTGCCGCAGCCTCTGCTATGGCCGCAGTTGCAGGTCAGCGAAGGTGAAAAATCCCTGACCTGTAGTCAGTTCTCTCTTTCTGCCGAACGCCCCATCATCGGTTTTTGCCCTGGTGCGGAATTTGGTCCGGCGAAACGCTGGCCGCATTACCACTATGCGGAACTGGCGAAACAATTAATCGATGAAGGCCATCAGATTGTGTTGTTTGGCTCTGCAAAAGACCACGAAGCCGGGAATGAGATCCTCGCTACGCTGAGCCTTGAACAGCAGTCCTGGTGCCGCAATCTGGCGGGTGAGACACAGCTGGAGCAGGCAGTCATTCTTCTCGCTGCCTGCAAAGCGGTTGTCACCAATGATTCTGGATTAATGCACGTTGCCGCCGCGTTGAATCGACCTCTGGTAGCATTATATGGCCCAAGTAGTCCGGACTTTACCCCGCCGTTGTCGCACAAAGCGCGAGTCGTCCGCCTGATTACGGGCTACCACAAAGTGCGTAAAGGCGATGCAGCAGAAGGCTATCATCAGAGCCTGATCGACATTACTCCTCAGCGCGTACTGGAAGAACTTAATGACCTGTTGTTACAAGAGGAAGCCTGACGGATGCGGGTTCTGATCGTTAAAACATCGTCTATGGGCGATGTGCTGCATACGTTGCCCGCATTAACCGATGCGCAGCAGGCCATACCGGATATTCACTTTGACTGGGTGGTGGAAGAAGGGTTCGCTCAGATACCCTCCTGGCATTCGGCCGTTGACCGCGTGATTCCGGTAGCGATCCGCCGCTGGCGTAAAGCGTGGTTTTCAGCGCCGATTAAAGCTGAGCGTAAAACGTTCCGCGATGCGGTCCGTTTACTGCAGTATGACGCGATAATTGATGCGCAGGGGTTGGTAAAAAGCGCAGCGCTGGTTACTCGTCTGGCTCACGGGATCAAGCATGGTATGGACTGGAGCACGGCCCGGGAACCGCTGGCGAGCCTGTTTTATAATCGCAAGCATCATATTGCCAAACAACAGCATGCCGTAGAACGTACGCGTGAATTGTTTGCGAAAAGTCTGGGATATAACAAACCGCAATCGCAGGGTGATTACGCTATCGCTCAGCATTTTTTGACAGAAGTAAATGCTGATGCAGGGCAATATGCGGTGTTTCTGCATGCCACGACCCGTGATGATAAGCACTGGCCGGAAGCCAACTGGCGGGAGCTGATTGGCCTGTTAAACAATGCAGGCATACGCATTAAACTGCCATGGGGAGCCACGCATGAAGAAGCGCGTGCCAGGCGACTGGCGGAAGGGTTCCCTTACGTTGATGTCCTGCCGCGAATGAGTCTGGAAGAGGTCGCCCGTGTTCTCGCAGGGGCCAAATTTGTAGTATCGGTTGATACAGGCCTAAGCCATTTAACCGCCGCATTGGATCGCCCAAATATTACGCTGTATGGCCCAACTGATCCGGGACTGATTGGGGGATATGGGAAAAACCAATATACACAACAGAGTGATTCCGGAAAATTGCAGGATCTGAATGCTAGTTTAGTCAACGCATCGCTGGTTGATAATAATTTGCTTTAACTTTAAGAGATGAACCATGCTTCAGCAACACATGTTTTCTCGCTTTATATATAGTATAAAAAATAATCCATTCGATTTTGTATACTGCTTATTTTATGCCGGGATACTTGCTACTCTCGGGATGGTGCTGGTCAATCCAGATGAAGCGCTGAAGATATTTATTTTCTCCACGGCTCTGTCTCTGCCTCTTATAGGTAAAAACTTAAAGTATGTATGCAGTGAGAAAAAGAATCTGGTTTTGCCTTTTATGTTGCTGCTCTTCGGTTTGCTCCAGATTATTTGGGTAGAAATATTTAAACAACCAGGCTCGGCCTTTACCGGAGCCTACCGCTCATATCAGAACGGTGGCAAAGTGATGCTGTTTGCCGCGCTGGTGATGACCGCGCTAACATCGCGAGCACCGTGTGCCAATAAAACCCGCATCACCAGTATCTGGGTGATTCTTACGGCAATCGGTTTGTATCTTTTCGCGGGATATGAACTTGTGAATCAGCCTGATTTATTAAGCTATCGTTTGGCACTCGGATTTGAACACCAAACTGGCACCGCTTATGCGCTAACATTGATTGGCTTATTGGCATCTCAGGCCATCATCAACCTGCGTATAAAACATACCGTTTCACTGTATCTGTTACATTTTTTGATATCGCTGGCGGTGATCATTACCACGCAAACTCGGGCGGCTATTTTGGTATACCCGATCCTGAGTATCGGCCTGTTTCTCATGTACTATCGTCATAACCGGGCCATGATGATCAAAGCGTTATTGGGCTTCGTGATACTGGTTGGTCTGGCGGTCATCCCTTTAAAGCCAGTAGTTGAAAATCGCTACCAGAATTTTATGCTGGATGTACACTCTTACAGTCAGAATAATAGTAACACCTCTATTGGCGCGCGGCTTGCAATGCAACAAGTCGGCATTGAGGTTGGGAAAGTACATCTATGGGGCCAGTCACTTGAACAACGTAGTGATGAGATTCAGCGACTAACGCTACAGCACCCCTCATGGCAAGTCGCTCTTATATTCGTTAACGTTCATCTGCATAACGAAATTGTTGATACCTTTTCGCTAAAGGGCATCCCCGGGGTTGTTGTGCTACTCTTACTCTATACCGCTATGTTTTTAAGAGCTAACTGGCAACGTAGTCCTCTGTTGTTTGTCATCTCAGGCGCTATCGCTATCTATGGCCTGAGTGATTTATTATTATATGCCAAAGGTGAAGCCTTGAGCAGCGTACTGGCGTTATGCGTAGCAGTAATGCTGAGTTCGAATTCCGACGAGAGAACAATGCCATGATTAACGCTTCAGGTTATTTGCTGAGCATAATTATTCCCACTTATAACAATGCTGAACTCATCACAGCGACGTTGGCGTCTATCCATCAGAGCATTACTGACGAAGTGGAGGTAATAATTGTTAATGACGGTTCAACAGATTTAACGGAAGAGCGCATCAAGGCATTTTATCGTGAGCATAACTGCAACAACGTTAAATATATAAACCAAAAAAATCAAGGTGTTGCAATCACCCGTAACGTTGGGCTTGCCCATGCAACGGGAAAGTATATTGGTTTTATCGACAGCGATGACATTGTCTGTAAGGATTATTTCACTATTCTCCTCCCTAAACTGAGGGAGGAAAAATATGATATCGTGGAATTCAACTTAACCAGGGATATCAACAATCTGTATCAGAACAAACCTGGTGAAAAGCATGCTTTAGCCGAACACGAAATTATTTTGGCTGATGATAACTATGCTCCCCTGTTGCCAACTTTCCGTGCCGGGCAATGGCATCTTATGACAAAAATCTTTCACCGCGACATTATTGGCAACGATCGATTCGAAGAACATCGTCGATATGAAGACATGATTTTCTGCCCCTTTCAATACTTTAAGTGTCATTGCATATTAAAGATAGAAAATAAATTATATTACTATCGGGTAAATGAAAAAAGTATTACCGAAAATATTATTGATAGCGATGCGGACAGCATCTTCTTTGCTATGCGAAAAATGTATAACTATGTGAATAAAAATAAAGAAAAACGTACTGTCGCCACATTAATGATCATCAATTGTTTTCTGGAAGGCCGCAAACTTTTACGTAAAAAGAAAGGCTACTATCGTTATAACGAAAGTATGTTAAATGACATTCAGAATGCACTTGCATGCTGCGATACCAAAATCGTTAAAAACAAAATAATCCTTAAGATGAAATATCCGCATATCGACCGTTCAATTTCTGAAATAAGATACAAGATACTATCTGCATGCAAAAATTTATTTTTTCGAAAGGGATTTTAACATGTTTGATAAAGTCGACCGTGTTCTTATTTGCAAGCTCAAATTTTATGGTGATGTTCTATTAACAACACCTGTCATTGCCAGCATTCAGGCTCGTTATCCTCATGCTAAAATCGATCTGCTTCTTTATAAAGATACAAAATCAATTTTGGCAGCAAATGAAAGTATTAATGAGTTTTATCTCATTGAGAAAAAGAAAGGCCTTTTAGATACAGTAAAAAATTATCTTTCAGTGCGCCAACAGCTGAAAAAAAACCACTACGACCTGATCGTTAATTTAACCGAGCAGTGGCCGATTGGCGCTCTTATTGCCTCATTACGTCGCCCCTCAATTGCATTTGAGCGTGATAAGAAACAATGGAACAAGCTTTTTTCACGGGTTACACCGCTGACCGGTACGCATATAGTTGAACAAAATCTCTCCATTCTAAAAGGTGTTGGGTTTAGCGAGACCGATCTGAAAAAAGAGATGTCACTGCACTACCGCCGGGATGATTACCACTATTTGGTTTCCCAACTTCCGGCATTACCTTCACAAAAATATGTCGTTATTCAACCTACTGCCAGACAAGAATTCAAATGTTGGGATGATGATAAATTTGCCCATGTGATTGACTATCTGCATCAGCGTGGCCTGCATGTTTACCTAACCTGTGGGCCAGCAGTGAGTGAACAACAGCAAGTCCAGCGTATTGCTGAACAGTGTCAATCATCACCTGACCTGACACTGGCAGGCAAAACAACCTTCCTGCAATTGGCCGCGTTGATCGACCATGCGGTTCTTTACATCGGGGTCGATTCTGCGCCTATGCATATGGCGGCAGCATTAGGAACACCACAGGTTTGCCTGTTTGGGGCAACCAATTATCAGCAATGGAGACCATGGTCAGATAATGCTGTATTGATTTGGGCTGGCGATTACCATCCCATGCCTCCCAGAGATGAACTCGACAGGTCAAAAAAATATTTAACATGGATACCGGAGCAAGCCGTGATTGACGCTATCGATAGGGTACTTCATGATAGTGGCAATAATAAAGGCAATGAGAAAGCATAGATGGACAACAAAAAAAACGTTATTAATATTGCTTACTGTACAGATGCCAATTATCTGGAATATGTAGCAGTGTCCATTATGTCTGTCATAATGAACAACCCTGGACAAGACTTGTCATTTTTCGTTTTTGTCTATGACGTCTCAGACGACGAAATCAATAAACTGCGCACAACCAGCGATAAAATTCAGGTTATCAATATTGATAAAGAAGAGATTGAGAAATATAACAATGACTTTGCAATCAAACACCTGAACCGTTCAACCTATATGCGCCTTGCCGTTCCGCGCTTACTAAAAGATAAAGTTGAGTACTTTATCTATTTAGATGCAGACACTCTGTGTTTCGATAAACTCAATGATATTAACAGTATTGATATCAGTAACGTCATTTGCGCAGTCAGCCACGACTCGCTCGATATCCATGATACAAAAAATGCCAAACGCTTGGGTCTCAGTACGGGTCATTACTTCAATGCTGGTTTTTTATATATTAATATCGCGAATTGGATTAAATTCGACATCGAAAACAAAGCAAATACTGTGCTATTTGAACAAGGAAAAACTCTACCTT
This sequence comes from Citrobacter werkmanii, assembly GCF_008693645.1. Taxonomy (NCBI): domain Bacteria; kingdom Pseudomonadati; phylum Pseudomonadota; class Gammaproteobacteria; order Enterobacterales; family Enterobacteriaceae; genus Citrobacter; species Citrobacter werkmanii. Next base: position 53,098 of record NZ_CP044101.1, read on the forward strand.
ACTTTGATCAAGATGCTCTGAATATTGCAATGGATGGCAACGTCAAATTTATTGATAATCGATGGAATTTTTTGTTTAACTGGTTTAACGACCAACAAAAAGAGAGTTTCTTCTATCAAAAAGATATCCTGCCACGCATTATCCATTTCACCGGTGGACGAAAGCCATGGTATAAAGAACACACTGGGCTTTCACAGCAACTGTATCTTTTCTACCATCATTTCACACCATGGCAGAACACAGAAATGCGCTCTTATGCTCCACGAATGAGACCTACTGATTATCGGGTTTACTCACGCCAGGAAGCCAAAAGGGGAAATTACTGCGCTTCTATCAAATGGTATCTGAAATATCTCAAGACAAAACTACGCTAAATAAAAAACTCCCTTTCGGGAGTTTTTTTACTTACTTTGTAACTTTGCACGTAAATAGCCGATATAGCTAATTACTGAAGCGAAATACTTTCCTTGTAGCCTTTCATGCCGTGATTTCTTTTTGTATTGCTTTGGTGTTCTGGCTGGTAACAAAGGAACATCAGCCCATGGAGAAGACTTCCACGCTTCAACAAAATACTGTGCTGAAGGATAGTTAGCCCATGAATTCCATGGCTTGGTCACACCTATATAATGGATCAAAATGGTTTCAGGCGTTATAAACTCTTTATATTTTGAAATATCTTTGCTCTTAAGCTCTTGTTTAATACCATATATTGCATCATAAATTCGGGGTAAGAAAATAGTTTTCCCCAAAAACATGATATTCAAAACATCCTGGTCAAGAAACGCAAATTTCTTAGTTTTATCTAACAGAGTAGAAAATGCTTTAGAGAAAAATTGTTGTTCCTTCCATTCCTTTAAATTAGCAAAAATAACCCCAGCATTAAAATATTGCTCATTAAACTCTGGAACATTAAGACGAGTAGCGGCATATGAGCGACTATCATCAACATCCTGGATAACAGCAGCAACATGATGCTCAAAATGGATATTCGTTAAATCAATCAACGAACCCTTACATACCACATCGGCATCAATATAGAGCAAACTATCGATTTTTTCACTAAGATATTCAAATGCAATAAATCTAAAATAAGTCGCATGAGACCAGGCATTTCCACATGGCAAGACCTTTAGTCCTTCAGCATTCATTACATAGACAGTTATATTAGTAGCAAATTTTTTTGCTAGTTTTTCAAGCCGTTGTCGATAATCTGAATCAATATAATCAGTAAAAAGGTGAAAATGAATGCTGATATCTTGATTATGTAGTAAAACGGACGACATCGAAACTGCCGCTCCGAACATAAAATTCTGATCAACCCCCCATGCAATATTCAGCTGCGGGGTATGATCTGTTGGAGCACCAAAGATCTCAATGGTATCCTTGATAGACTGATGACAATCAAAATTCATGTACTACACCTTTTTTATGCTATCTGAAAGTTATCTGCACAACAGACTAGTGCGACCGTGCATTATGTAGTTTATTTTTTATATACATAACATGACTTAGCACAGAACGGATATATTTTCGCTGCACTCTTTCATGTCGTGACTTACGCTTATACAACTTGGCTGTGTTTGCGTTTAACAGAGACTTTTCCGCCCATGCGGATTTCTGATATGCATCAATAAAAAACTTAGCCACCGGGTATTTAGCCCATGAATGCCATGGTTTAGTGACGCCCACATAGTGAATTAATACCGTATCATCGGTAATGAAATCCTGATAAATCTTATCGTTTTTATTTTTGAGCTCCTGATCAACTCCATAAATACAGTTAAAGTCTCTTCTCAGGAAAATAACATTCCCAACAAACAAAATATTGAGTACGTCCTGGTCGAAATAAAGCAATTCTTTTTGGCGTTTGTCTAATATAGAAAATGCTTTAGTTAACAACTGCTGCTCACGCCATACTTCGAGATTCGCAAATACAACACCAGAATTAAAATACCCATTACTCAGTTCAGGGATACCGAGTCTGGTACCGGATTTAATTCGCACTTCATCAACATCATTAATGACAGCACCATATTCCCCACAGAAATTAATCTCAGTAAGTTCCCGTAGAGAACCTTTACAAATGACATCGGCATCCAGATACAGTACCGAGCTTAATTCGGTGCTTAAATATTCAAATGCAAAGTAACGATAGTACATTGCATAAGTCCAGGCTTTCGTGCTCGGCAGTTCACGAAATGCCGCATTATCGAAAACAAGGACAGTCACGGTCGTACTGTACATTTGTGTCAGTCGTTTTATGCTTTCCAGATAGTCGTCATCAATATAGTCAGTGGCGATATAAAAATGGATATCAATATCAGGATTATTCACTAATACTGAGGTCATAGAAATGCCAGATCCAAACAAAAAATTACGATCAACACCATACGCAACGCTTAGTTTTTTACTCTTGTCATGCGTAGAGCTGTCGATGATATGTTTTTGAATGATCAACTTCTGGAAATCGATGTTCATAATAAAATAGCCTCAAACTTCATGTGTAATTTATAGCGCTTTTCTTATTGTTCTTTGTCTTATTTTTTGCGCTTTTGTGACAGCCTGTTCAAACAACCTGACTTCCTGACGAAAGATTTCACGTAATGGCATCGAAAAATAGACACGTAAAAAACGGTAGATATCTCTGGACGTTAGACCAATTTCCAGTGAGGAGAAATAGAGCCCGATCAAATCCTTATCCCGCCAGCGGCGTGGTACCTGCTGACGTATTTGAGCACGATGTAGATCAATCACAGAGAGTTTGATATCCGCAACATCTGCTGGCATCGGCTGTTGGAGCAGGAAATGGCAAATATAACAATCCCGATGATTTACCCCACCTCGATGCATTTTACCCACCATTTCCGCCACGCGGGTAATAATGGTCCGTTTTAATACAAAATCGGGCCGTTCAACTCCCCAGTTGGCGCAAAAATCTTCAAGACTGATGGCAGGAGAAAGATCCTCGGTGATAATAAATGAGGTTCGCTCTAACGGATTCAGCCCTTTCTGTCCAAAAGCAACCCCCGTCATTGTATCCACATTCAGTGCTTGCAAACGGTGAATCGCCAGCCACTCCCGGTCCGCGCCAAGCACAGGCATGCGCAGAGAAATCAGGTTTTTCACCACTTCTTTAAGCGTGGTCCCATGATGATATTTAAGAAAGTAACCTTTTCCCATCATCTCAAAACGCAGGGTACGCCGAGTTTCCAGAGCGCGAAAAACCTCGCCATCCAGCTTAGTGACTTCCGTGAACGGGTCTTTTCCTTGCCATTGCGTGGCAAATGGTTCTTTCAATTCAATCATTTTCGAGACCTAAAATGATATCTGCAGCTTTATCTGCCAGACTGTAGAGATCTTCTGTATCAGCAAAATGTCGCGCATTTCCAGCCCAACGACTTCTCTGCTCATTATTTTGCAGCGCATCGAAAAGTGCTGTATTCAAATTTTCCTGCGCAAAAGGTTCAGGAATCACCACGCCGCATCGGGCGGCAGTGATATAACCTGCGTAGCCGCATACCTCAGTAGTTAATACTGGCAGCCCGGCAACTACGGCTTCTAGCAAGACAATACCAGCGGCTTCCTGAACTGCCGGGTGAAGCAATAAATCAGCAGCGGACATCAATTCAGCGACATCATCTCGCCCCGAGAAGAATTGCACATGCTTTTCAATACCCAATTGGCGGGCCAGAGCACGATAACGATCGGCCTTATCCTGACCAACAACCATCAACTGAGTACGGTGACGTATAGTCTCAGGTAAAGAAGCCAACGCGTGTAAGCTTCTTGGCACACCTTTACGCTTGAAATCTGATCCGACCTGCAGAAGCAGGAACTGATCGAGAGCAATACCATTCTTTTCTCTGACAATCTGCCTGCTGTTTTCAGGTTGCAGGCTGTATTTTCTGTCTGGGTAGATACCTGGCGGCAGAATACGAAAACGCTGGCTCTCGGTATGATAATGCTGTTTGAAATCACCGATTTGCTTATCGGTTAACATCAAAAGCGTGGTACCGGAACCTTGTTGAAACGTCGCTTTTTCAAATGCAGAGTAGTGCCGATACCGACGCGTCAACTTATAGAAGAAGCCCTTCTCGCGGGCGACCTTTTCCGCATAGCAAACGTCGGCGGCGTAATACACATCCAACCCAGGCATTTTATTAAAACCAACGATACGATCGACGGGATGCTGACTTAAATAATTCTGAACCCACTGATAATATTGCTCGTTTTTCCCATGATTAGTTCTGGCTGTGACGGGTACGAGTATAATTTCGAGTCCTTCCGGACGTTCGCCCTGCCATGACTGGGTAAACACCTGAACATGATGACCTCGTGCAGCAACCGTGAGCGCTACTCGCAGAAAATCACGCTGTAGCCCACCATAGGGGAAATACTTGTACAAACAAAAAGCAATATTCATGCATTAATATCCGCATCGCGTCGCCAGGCATAGCAGGTCTGATACATCCAAAGTTTACCGCCCATGTTTTCGAAACGTTTCTGCCGGCTAGCTACCTGAAATTGCGCAGTAGTATATCATTTATTACCACGCATTCCGAAACGAATATTTTTTGAACAAAATAAAGAAATAAATCATTAAAAACAAAAAGATATAAAATTAACGCATTCACCTTAAAACACGCGCCGCACAAGACGTTAAGCCGCGTCAGTACGTTCATAGGCATTTTTAAAAATGCCGCCGATTAAAACAGTGCCGCGACGATTCCATCGTTTTGCTGCGACCTGGATAAAAATGATGGTAAAGCCATAGTTAAATACATAGAATCCCCAGCACATTCATAAGTTAGCTACCATTATGCTCGAATTGCTTTACACCGCCCTTTTCTACCTTATTCAGCCTTTGATCTGGATACGGCTTTGGGTGCGCGGACGTAAGGCTCCGGCCTACCGTAAACGCTGGGGTGAACGCTACGGTTTTTACCGCCGTCCGCTAAAACCAGGCGGCATCATGCTTCACTCAGTTTCTGTGGGCGAAACGCTGGCAGCTATTCCATTAGTCCGTGCTCTGCGACATCGTTATCCCGACTTGCCGATCACGGTAACCACCATGACGCCAACCGGCTCTGAGCGCGTACAATCCGCGTTTGGTACTGACGTTCAGCACATTTATTTGCCATACGATTTACCGGATGCTTTGAACCGTTTCCTGAATAAAGTTGACCCCAAGCTGGTGTTAATCATGGAAACCGAGCTGTGGCCAAATCTGATCGCGGCACTCCATAAACGCGGTATTCCTCTGGTCATCGCCAACGCACGGCTTTCTGCGCGTTCAGCCGCTGGCTACGCAAAATTAGGCAAATTTGTTGGTAAGCTACTGCGTCGAATTACGTTGATTGCCGCACAGAACGAAGAAGATGGCGCTCGTTTTATTACGCTTGGCGCCAGGAGCAATCAGGTCACCGTCACCGGCAGCCTGAAGTTTGATATTTCCGTCACGCCACAGTTGGCCGCCAAAGCGATTACGTTGCGTCGTCAATGGGCGCCTCATCGCCCGGTGTGGATTGCAACCAGCACGCACGATGGTGAAGAAAGCATTATCATTGCAGCCCACCAGGCGTTATTAAATCAGTTTCCTAATCTTTTGCTGATCCTGGTTCCCAGACATCCTGAGCGATTCCCGGATGCCATTAACCTCGTACGCCAGGCTGGGCTAAGCTATACCACACGCTCTTCTGGCGAAGTTCCATCCTCAGATACTCAGGTCGTTATCGGCGACACCATGGGCGAGCTGATGTTGCTTTACGGCATTGCTGACCTTGCTTTTGTCGGTGGTTCACTGGTTGAACGTGGCGGACACAACCCACTGGAAGCCGCGGCACACGCCATTCCGGTACTGATGGGGCCACATACTTTTAATTTTAAAGATATTTGTGCTCGTCTCGAACAGGCAAGCGGATTGATCACCGTCACCGACGCAACCACGCTGGTGAAAGAGGTCTCTTCTTTACTGACCGATGCCGATTATCGTAATTTTTATGGCCGTCATGCAGTTGAAGTCCTGTATCAAAATCAGGGCGCGCTACAGCGCCTGCTGCAGCTGCTGGAACCTTATCTGCCACCCAAAACGCATTGAGGCAAATCATGCAAAAACGGGCGATTTATCCAGGAACCTTTGATCCCATAACTAACGGCCATCTTGATATCGTGACGCGTGCGACCAGCATGTTCGATCACGTGATCCTGGCGATTGCCGCAAGTCCCAGTAAAAAACCGATGTTTACCCTTGAAGAACGCGTCGAACTGGCGCAACAGGCAACGGCGCATCTCGGCAATGTGGAAGTTCTGGGATTCAGCGACTTAATGGCAAACTTTGCCCGTGATAATCAGGCTAACATTCTGATCCGTGGCCTGCGCGCGGTAGCAGATTTTGAGTATGAAATGCAGTTGGCCCACATGAACCGCCACCTGATGCCGCAACTGGAAAGCGTCTTTCTGATGCCGTCTAAAGAGTGGTCATTTATCTCATCGTCACTGGTGAAAGAAGTCGCCCGCCACCAGGGAGATGTGACGCACTTTCTGCCGGAAAACGTCCATCAGGCGTTAATGAGTAAACTAAAGTAATACGTCTGGCCGGATAAGACATACAGCTTATCCGGCCAGCAACGAATGTTATTTCTGACAGCGACGGCAGTAGAACGTCGTACGCTGGGCGTGTTTTGTCGCAATGATCGGCGCGCCGCATACGCGACAGGGTTCGCCTTCTCTCCCATAGACCTGCAGTTCCTGGGCAAAATAGCCCGGCTTACCGTCGCTTTGCAGGAAGTCCTTCAGCGTCGTTCCACCCTGTTCGATCGAACGCAGCAAAACCGCCTTAATGACGCGCACCAGTAGTTCGCACTCATCCTGCGACAAAGATGACGCCAGACGATCAGGATGGATACCCGCTGCAAACAGCGACTCGCTGGCATAGATATTACCTACCCCCACCACCAGCTTGTTATCCATCAGCCAGGGTTTAATCGCGGTTTTCTTCTTCGCGCATTTCTGCTGCAGATAACTGGCGTTGAAATCGTCGCTCAGTGGCTCTGGTCCAAGATGAGCGAGAACATTATGCCCATCGAGCTCTGTCGTCCACAGCCAGGCGCCAAAACGGCGAGGATCGGTATAGCGCAGAACTTTGCCGTTACTCATCACTAAGTCGACGTGGTCATGCTTTTCTGCCGGAAGCTCTTCAGGAAGGATACGCAAACTACCCGACATCCCCAGATGAATGATAATCCAACCATCCGACAGTTCCAGCAACAGGTATTTCGCGCGCCGCTGTACGCTGAGAACGGGTTTATCACTCAACCGGTAGATTTCCTCGGATACCGGCCAACGCAAACGACCGTTACGCACAGTCGCATGCATAATCGTTGCCCCAACCAGATGCGGCTCAATACCGCGGCGGCTGGTTTCGACTTCAGGTAATTCAGGCATAGTATCTCCGGCGATGTATCAGGTCACATTAATATGGGGACGGCCAGAAAACAAAAAACCCCGCCGAAGCGAGGTTTTTTATTACATCAAAGCGAGAATTACTTGATTTTCGCTTCTTTGTAGAGAACGTGCTGACGGACAACTGGATCGAATTTTTTCAGTTCCAGTTTTTCCGGCTTAGTACGTTTGTTCTTCGTAGTGGTATAGAAGTGACCAGTACCAGCAGAAGAAACCAGCTTGATTTTCTCACGAATACCTTTAGCCATGATTTATTTCCTCTTAGTACTTAGTACTTTTCGCCACGGGCACGCAGTTCAGACAGAACTGTTTCGATGCCTTTCTTATCAATAACACGCATACCTTTAGCAGATACACGCAGGGTGACAAAACGCTTTTCGCTCTCAACCCAGAAACGGTGAGAGTGCAGGTTAGGCAGGAAACGGCGTTTAGTCGCGTTCAGTGCGTGGGAACGGTTGTTACCGGTCACCGGACGCTTGCCAGTAACTTGGCAGACTCGGGACATGTCTATTCTCCAAAAATCAAATTAGCTCGAGCTTCGTATGGGGTATCGGCGCCTCGTCAGGCTTTACAGCCCGGTCATCGCGTAGTTCTAAGTGAACTCTCGATTGCCAGGCCCAAATGCCAAACCCGAGATTCTCAAAGGTGGCGTAGTATACGCTGACCCGGCGTTATGCTCAAGTCCCGAACAGACAAAGATCCCGATGGATCGCGTAAAGTGCGTTAAATCCAACCGCGTTCCGCAAAAGAAACGTACTCTCCGCGCCCAATGACCAGATGATCAAGCACCCGGATATCCATGAACTGACAGCATTTCACAACACGCTCGGTGATGAGTTTATCTGCTTTACTCGGCTCTGCACAACCCGAAGGGTGATTATGGGCAAGGATCACCGCTGACGCATTCATTTTTATCGCTTCACGCACAATTTCTCGTGGATGCACCTCAACATGGCTAAGCGTGCCGGAAAAAAGTTTGCTGTGTTTAATCACACGATGTTGAGAATCCATAAAGATCACCAGAAAGATCTCGCGTTCCTCTTGCGCGAGCTGGCTTTGCAGAAATTCTCGCGCCATTTCCGGACTAAGTAACGCGCGCTCTTCCATCACTCGCACGTTATGGTAGCGCCTTGCCAGTTCGGCAATCCCTTTAAGCTGCGCATACTTCGCCAGGCCAATGCCGTGAACGTGGCTAAACGCCATATAGTCTGCTGATAACAGGCCATACAGCGAACCAAAATGCTGGATCAACTCTTTTGCCAACGTCAGCACATCTTTACCCAGAATCCCGGTGCGTAAAAAAAGCGCCAGTAGCTCAACATCGCTAAGTGAACCAGCCCCCTGCGCCAACAGCTTTTCCCGGGGCATCATACGTCCTGTATTTTCCATGCTTTCCCCTCCTTTCGCGTCCGCATAGTGGCATAACGCTTGTCGCGAATCGACGCTCTGTTATCACTTCTTCGTAGCGGCTCGCAAACTGAAGCGCGGGCAAAAGCACGACTCATTGCGGATTGTGATAAAATATCCGCCTTCTGGTGAAACCCAACAGGAAAGATCATGATGAGCCTGGCCGGTAAAAAAATCGTACTTGGCGTCAGTGGCGGCATTGCTGCGTACAAAACCCCTGAACTGGTGCGTCGTTTACGGGAACGCGGCGCTGACGTCCGCGTGGCGATGACCGAAGCGGCAAAAGCGTTTATTACTCCCCTGAGCTTACAAGCGGTTTCGGGTTATCCCGTTTCCGACAGCCTGCTTGACCCCGCCGCCGAAGCCGCGATGGGCCACATTGAGCTGGGGAAATGGGCCGACCTGGTTATTTTGGCGCCTGCTACGGCAGACCTGATTGCCCGCGTCGCCGCGGGGATGGCTAACGATCTGGTTTCAACGATTTGTCTGGCAACGCCTGCTCCTGTTGCTGTGCTGCCAGCCATGAACCAGCAGATGTACCGCGCTGCCGCGACCCAGCACAATCTGAGCATTCTTGCCTCGCGAGGTTTGCTCATTTGGGGTCCTGACAGTGGTAGCCAGGCATGTGGCGATGTCGGTCCTGGACGCATGCTGGATCCGTTGACAATTGTCGATATGGCCGCAGAACATTTCTCGCCTGTCAACGATCTGCAACATCTCAATATCATGATTACGGCGGGCCCGACGCGTGAACCGCTGGATCCCGTGCGTTACATTTCCAATCACAGCTCCGGAAAAATGGGATTTGCTATCGCAGCCGCAGCCGCAAAACGCGGGGCAAACGTCACGCTGGTGTCGGGACCTGTTTCGTTACCCACACCGCCATTTGTGCAGCGCATTGATGTGATGACCGCTCTGGAGATGCAAGCCGCCGTGCAATCTGTGGTGCAACAACAGCATATTTTTATCGGCTGCGCCGCAGTCGCTGATTATCGCGCCGAAACCGTCGCCCCCGAAAAAATCAAAAAACAGGCGACGCAGGGTGATGAATTAACAGTAAAAATGGTCAAAAACCCGGATATTATCGCCGGTGTTGCCGCACTGGATGCTAATCGTCCTTTTGTCGTTGGGTTTGCCGCCGAAACAAATAATGTGGAAGAATATGCCCGGCAAAAACGCATCCGCAAAAACCTTGATGTGATCTGTGCTAACGACGTTTCGCTATCAAATCAAGGGTTTAACAGCGACAGCAACGCATTACACCTTTTTTGGCAGGATGGAGATAAAATCTTACCGCTTGAGCGTAAAGAACTCCTGGGCCAATTATTACTCGACGAGATCGTGACCCGTTATGATGAAAAAAATCGACGTTAAGATTCTGGACCCGCGCGTAGGGCAACAATTTCCGCTCCCGACGTACGCCACTTCTGGCTCTGCCGGACTTGACCTGCGTGCTTGTCTTGATGACGCCGTAGAGCTGGCGCCAGGTGCAACTACGCTGGTGCCAACCGGGTTAGCCATCCACATTGCCGATCCCTCTCTGGCGGCGGTGATGTTGCCACGTTCCGGGCTGGGCCATAAGCACGGCATCGTACTGGGCAACCTGGTCGGTCTGATTGATTCCGACTATCAAGGACAATTGATGGTATCTATCTGGAACCGTGGTCAGGACAGCTTCACGATTGAACCGGGCGAACGTATCGCGCAGATGGTATTTGTACCGGTCGTGCAGGCTGAATTTAATCTGGTGGAAGAGTTTGAAGCCACCGATCGTGGCGAAGGTGGCTTCGGCCATTCCGGGCGCAAGTAACCCGCAGAAAAGTATCCCACAGCGTAATAACGCAATAACACACCGCAAACAGCCGTTTGCGGTCGCTGTGTGGATGCCTGCCTGGCAAGAGCTTATTTTCAGGGGTATTTTGTAACATGGTAGAAAAGCAAACTGCGAAAAGGAATCGTCGCGAAGAAATACTTCAGTCTCTGGCACTGATGCTTGAGTCCAGCGATGGAAGCCAACGCATCACGACAGCGAAACTGGCAGCCTCTGTAGGCGTTTCCGAAGCGGCGTTGTATCGCCATTTTCCCAGCAAGACCCGCATGTTCGATAGTCTGATTGAGTTTATCGAAGATAGTCTGATTACCCGTATCAATCTGATCTTAAAAGATGAAAAGGACACCAGCGCACGTCTGCGTCTGATCGTTCTGCTGATTTTAGGCTTCGGTGAACGTAACCCCGGTCTGACGCGCATTCTGACCGGGCATGCGCTCATGTTTGAACAGGATCGTCTGCAAGGCCGCATTAACCAGCTTTTCGAACGTATTGAGGCCCAGTTACGCCAGGTTCTGCGCGAAAAAAGAATGCGTGAAGGCGAAGGTTACACCGTGGATGAAACACTGCTGGCCAGCCAGTTACTGGCTTTCTGCGAAGGGATGTTGTCCCGGTTTGTACGTAGCGAATTTAAGTATCGACCAACGGATGATTTTGACACCCGCTGGCCGCTGGTTGCCGCTCAATTGCAGTAACACGATTGCCGGATGGCGACTTTGTCTTATCCGGCCTGTGCAACCCGTAGGCCCGGTAAGCTTAACGCCATCGGGCAATTCCGCGACGATTAAACCCCAAACTCTTCTCGGTATGCCCGCACTGCTGCCAAATGTTCTGCCATCTCAGGCTTCTCTTCCAGATACGCAATCAGGTCTTTCAGGGTAATGATCGAAATTACCTTGCAACCATAATCACGTTCCACTTCCTGAATCGCTGAAATCTCGCCACGACCGCGTTCCTGACGATCAAGAGAAATCAGTACCCCAGCAAGCGTAGCGCCATTAGCCTGAATAATCTCCATCGACTCACGAATTGCTGTTCCCGCGGTGATAACATCATCCACCAGCATGACACGCCCCTCAAGTGCGCTACCTACCAGATTACCGCCTTCACCATGGGTCTTCGCCTCTTTACGGTTAAAGCAGTACGGTAAATCTTTATCGTGGTGTTCCGCCAGCGCAACGGCGGTGGTGGTCGCAATCGGAATACCTTTGTAGGCTGGGCCAAACAGCAAATCGAACTCGATGCCGGAATCCACCAGCGCTTCGGCATAAAAACGGCCTAGCAGTGCCAGATCGCGCCCGGTATTAAATAGCCCGGCGTTGAAGAAATAGGGGCTTTTGCGCCCGGATTTCAGCGTAAATTCGCCAAACTTTAGTACCTGCTTGCTAAGCGCAAACTCAATAAACTGGCGCTGATACGGTTTCATGGATTCGCTCCTCATCTCACTTTATTACAGACAAAAAAAAGGCGACTCTTCAGTCGCCTTTAAAATCAATTTTCTAACGCCGCCTTCTGCGTCGCTACAATGGATTCGATTCCCCCTCGGGCCAATGCCAGTAGGGTGAGAAGTTCTTCATGGCTGAACGGCTCACCTTCCGCCGTGCCCTGCACTTCAATAATGCGACCATCTTCAGTCATCACCACGTTCATGTCAGTTTCTGCGGCGGAGTCCTCAACGTACTCGAGGTCACAGAGCGCTTCACCGTTGACAATGCCCACGGAAACCGCGGCAACCATCCCTTTCATCGGGTTAGTTTTCAGCTTACCGCTCGCCACCAGTTTGTTCAGCGCATCCGCCAACGCAACGCATGCGCCAGTAATCGATGCAGTACGCGTACCGCCATCAGCCTGAATAACATCACAGTCCAGCGTAATAGTGAATTCACCGAGCGTCTTCAGGTCAACAGCAGCGCGAAGTGCGCGGGCGATCAAACGCTGGATTTCCATGGTACGACCGCCCTGCTTACCTTTCGCCGCTTCACGGGCGTTACGGGTGTGCGTGGCGCGTGGCAGCATGCCATATTCTGCGGTGATCCAGCCCTGGCCCTGACCTTTCAGAAAACGTGGGACGCCTTCATCAATAGAAGCGGTACACAGCACTTTGGTATCACCAAATTCGACCAGCACGGAGCCTTCAGCGTGTTTTGTATAATTACGGGTCAGGGTGACGGGGCGCACCTGATTGGCACTACGACCTGCTGGACGCATGATAAAATCTCCGGCTTGAAACGAATGTGGCTGCGCATTATACGGACTTCCGACGGTTATTCCTATCCTGACAAGACGTGGATGGCTATAATCCTCCCATCTCATCTTTAAAAACAGGAACGTCTATGATCCGCAGCATGACCGCCTACGCCCGGCGTGAAATCAAGGGTGAATGGGGTAGCGCAACCTGGGAGATGCGCTCGGTAAACCAGCGTTATCTGGAAACTTATTTTCGCCTGCCGGAACAGTTCCGTAGTCTCGAACCCGTGGTTCGCGAACGCATCCGCACGCGTCTGACGCGCGGTAAGATCGAATGTACGCTGCGTTTTGAGCCGGATGCCAGCGCTCAGGGCGAGCTGATTCTGAATGAAAAGCTCGCTAAACAGCTCGTGAGTGCTGCTAACTGGGTCAAAATGCAGAGTGATGAAGGTGAAATTAACCCGGTTGATATCCTGCGTTGGCCAGGCGTAATGGCAGCCCAGGAGCAAGATCTGGACGCCATTGCCGCCGAAATCCTCGCTGCGCTTGACGGTACGCTGGATGACTTTATCGTTGCGCGTGAAACCGAAGGTCAGGCGCTGAAGGCGCTGATCGAGCAGCGTCTGGAAGGCGTCAGCGCTGAAGTGACGAAGGTACGTGCGCATATGCCGGAAATTCTGCAATGGCAGCGTGAGCGTCTGGTGGCCAAACTGGAAGACGCTCAGGTGCAACTGGAAAATAACCGCCTTGAGCAAGAGCTGGTGCTGATGGCACAACGTATCGACGTGGCTGAAGAACTGGATCGCCTGGAAGCTCACGTCAAAGAAACCTACAACATTCTGAAGAAAAAAGAGGCGGTTGGCCGTCGTCTGGACTTCATGATGCAGGAATTCAACCGTGAGTCGAACACTCTGGCATCCAAGTCTATCAATGCCGAAGTGACTAACTCCGCAATTGAACTGAAAGTTTTGATCGAGCAAATGCGCGAGCAAATTCAGAATATCGAGTAATTTTGCGTACCATGCCTATGCTATCGTAACGTACTAGATAGCCTGCTCAATGCAGGCTATCCGTACCTCCAGTAAGTACTGGCTTATATAAAATTGAATACTTATTTATCTGGCATATATTTGTCGTTATAAAGACTCTTCAGAATATCAACCCGAACAGCGTTGCTGCTGTTCATCTTCACGACTGTCAGTACTTCATCAGATCCCCTGAGGCGCCAGCATTCTGCCTCTATATCGCATTTTTCCTGTTTTTCATAGCCCACCATTGAGAGATATTCACTAATTTTCCACGTATCCCTGGTATCATGGAACGTCACACTCCATACATCAGCCTTAGGGCCAGAAATGTTCGTATAATTAAAGTCATATACTTGGGATATTCTCGGCATTTTTTTAAAAACCTGGGGAGTGTAATAATCATATTTGGCTTTATCAAACTCTGTATATTGTGCGTTACATGCAAGTCTCATTTTAATATTAGGCCAGAAATAAGAGCTACATATAGCTATTACCATCAGCACTATTATGACTGCCTGTTTCATATGTTTCCCTTTTTTACCAGTTAACGACCGTTCCATCTCTGGAAACTATTTTAACGTTACCAGACCTAAAGTCGCTGTAAGGTATCACTGTTCTCATGAATGAGGGTAAAACACCTTTTACAGGAAGAGCTAAAGCTGATTTCATCGGATCGGGAAATAAAATCGGTTGGAATGAGGTGTTTTTAAAAGAGCCGATTGGGCCATAATAATCCCAACGTCTGAGGGCTTCCTCTTTGCTGACGGGTTGCAATAGCGGGAATGGGTTACTATATGAGACTACGCGGTAGAACCCCAGCAAATCGGATACTAAATCCTCACCACTGAAACCGCTGTCGGTGTAAAGATAAAAGGGGAAATTTGACTGTAAACCCTCAAAACGATGAGCAAGCGCCATCATCATGGAAAGCGCTATACTATATCGTTCAAATAAGCTACGCCCTTTTCTAATTCTCCATCTGATGAACTTCCCAATTATAAGCCCTCCTCTTCCCATACTTTGAGTGTATTTTACATCGTAATAATCCTTTCCTGAATGCTCGCCTTGGTGCATATCCGAGAGTAACTTTCTAACATCATCTCCTCGAGCATGTCCCATATCTATCCACCCCAAAACTTCGGTGTAGATTATCCCACTTCTTAAAATTCCAGCCTCTCTGCCATCCTGAATTTCTTCTCTGGCGCTCATATCTACCACTCCGACTGACTAAATGCTGAAGATTTTGCTGTAAATGCCCCTACACACATAGAAGCGATAGCTGAGGGGGCCATTTTTCAGAATAGAGGCCACTGAATATCAGAGTTTACTCATGATGACTTCCCTAATGGCTTCTGGCGTGTCAACTTGTCCTATGGTCGAGGAGTAATAGCTTGATGAAATATCATACGTAGCCCGCCAGTAAACGGCGGGACTACGTGTTTTTCCCGACGTTTCGCTTCCGCCCCTTCACTTCGAATTATATTTTCTCATCGTTTATTATTACACTCCACACTTTATACAGCATGCCATAAAGCATTTCTGACAAATTCGCATTAGCTGTAGTTATTAAAATCGTTTCACCTTAGAAAATCTCAATCGTGACAATGCGCACAAATCGATAACCTTAGCCCCCAGCACAACAGGGGGAATACATGCTGTTACACGTTTTATATTTAATTGGTATTACTGCCGAAGCCATGACCGGCGCGCTTGCGGCAGGACGTCGCCGTATGGATACATTTGGCGTCATTATTATTGCCACTGCGACCGCCATTGGCGGTGGTTCAGTACGCGACATTCTTCTCGGCCACTATCCGCTTGGCTGGGTAAAGCATCCTGAATACGTCATCATTGTGGCGGCCGCTGCGGTACTCACCACCATTATTGCTCCTGTCATGCCCTACCTGCGTAAAATATTCCTTGTACTGGATGCGCTGGGCCTGGTGGTCTTTTCTATTATTGGCGCACAGGTGGCGCTGGATATGGGTCACGGGCCGATTATCGCCGTGGTCGCTGCGGTCACTACCGGCGTCTTCGGTGGCGTGTTACGCGACATGTTCTGCAAACGCATTCCGTTGGTGTTCCAGAAAGAGCTATATGCTGGCGTTTCTTTTGCCGCTGCCGTGCTTTACATCGTGCTGCAACATTACGTCTCCAGCCACGATGTGGTGGTTATCTCTACCCTACTCTTCGGTTTTACCGCCCGCTTACTGGCGCTGCGCCTGAAGTTGGGCCTGCCAGTATTTTATTATCGCCATGAAGGCCATTAAGGCATAAAGCCCGTAATACGCTGAGCAGCCAGCCAGTTGCTCAGCGCTATGACCTCCCTGGCCTCCAGCCACTGAATAATCTGTCGTGCCCGGCGCTCCCCCATTAAAGGGAGTTGTCGCCAGCTTTGTTCATCACGGTCCTGCAATTGTTGCCACGAAGCATCCCGACAGGCATTCAGCGTTGCCTGTGTTAACGGTATTCCCATGGCTATAACCCAACGTGTGAACGGAAGATGGCGCGACAGGTTGAACTGATGCCACATCTTCTCCCCTTTGCTTACGCCTAATGTGGACCGGAGCTGCTCCTGAGTTAATCCGAGCCAGGAAAAGATATGTTCAAAGTGATACGTCTGATGAAGGTTACGCCATCCCGCTTCACCAATACCTTCTAATTCCAGCACTTCTTTCGCGCCCAGCCAAACCAGTCTGGCAATAAATTGCTCATAACACGCCGGCGTGGCATAAAAGCAGGTCATTGAATTGAAATGTCCCACAGGCGGCGTTGGCTTAGTGCGTTGAGTGCTACGCCAGACCACTTCGTCGATACGCGGGATCCCCTGTCCGGCCAGGCTTATCAGGATCCGATCTCCAGGCGCGATATCCCATTCATTCCAGCGGCGTACAGAGCCAATATTGACGCGTTGCACGCGTTTATCATCCAGCATGACGGGTGCCAGCAGCGCGACTACGGCAATTTTCCCACTTTTACCGACTGAAAACTGAATATCTGTGACCTCGGATACCTGAGCCACGGGCGGATATTTCCATGCCGCCAGCCACTCTCCCTGCCCGGGTAACCAGTATCGCGCCTGTGGTTCTTTCCCCGATCGCACCACGACGCCATCCGTCACAAAAGGGAGTGCTGAAGTCCACCAACGGGTACGGGCATGCTCGACATCGTCCGCATTTTTCACGGGCTGGGTATAGCGTTGCGTGAAACTGAACCCGGCGGCAGTGAGTTGTTCCAGCCTTTCCGACATGACCGCCGGACCATCAGGCCAGGCCCAGATGAAAATAGCCAACGAACGTAACAATTCCGGGGTGCTCTGGCGCATCATCATTCCAGCGACCTTTGAGCGGGCATTCATTCCCCCGCTCTGTTGCTGGATATGCCCTTCCTGCTGTAAAAATATCTCACCCTGCAACGTACTGTTTGCCAGCAGACCTTTGGAAGTGTGTGGTACGGAAGGTATCCGCAGCACCTTTTGCGTCCAGTCTTCACCTTTCAGGCCATTACCTCGGCTAATCGCTCTTACCAGATTGCCATTGCGATAGACCAGCGTGACCGCCACGCCGTCGACCTTTGGTTGTACCCAGAGATCGCTGCGCACACGCATCCATTGCTGTAACGCTTGCTTATCTGCCAGCTTGCGGACCCCCGTGTGAGGTACTGGATGCGAGACGGTGCCACTTATTGGGGGCGCAGACAGATCAGGTGGAGCTTCATCGCCAAAACAGCGCTGCCATTGGATGAGTTGCGCATTGAGCTGGTCATAAACGCTGTCATCAACGGCGCTGACACCCTGTTTCCAGTAACTATCATTCCATTGTGTTATCTGCTGCTGTAATCGTGAAATTTCCTCGCTTGCCCGGGCTGGGGACCAGGCAGGGCATACCGCCCAAACCGGTAAATTCCAGACCAGTAAAACTATGCCAAGGCATTTCCATAGCCTCATGCTGCCTCCGCTAACCAATGTGTTTCCCGGCAGGTATAGCGCGGAGTGCCATCGAAACAGAGCGACAAAAATTCATCGTGCGAGCAGCCTTCCTGACATTTTCACGTGTTGCTGCAAATTGCCGATAAAACAGGAAACGGGTACGCAAAACGCAATAAACATGCGCAAAAAGTGTGACAAAGGCTACGTCACATAGCGGCTACGTGTATAATAAGCCCGTATGTAGGCTCTCTTTCGACAATCACATACATTAAGATACTCATGGCTCAAGGCACGCTTTATATTGTTTCTGCCCCCAGTGGCGCGGGTAAATCCAGCCTGATTCAGGCTTTATTAAAGACCCAACCGTTGTATGACACCCAGGTTTCTGTTTCGCACACCACGCGCGCACCGCGCCCGGGGGAAGTGCATGGTGAACACTATTTCTTTGTGAACCATGACGAATTCAGAGCCATGATTGGCAGAGACGCGTTTCTGGAACACGCTGAGGTTTTCGGTAATTACTACGGCACTTCGCGTGAGGCCATTGAGCAAGTATTAGCATCCGGCGTAGACGTCTTTTTAGATATCGACTGGCAAGGTGCGCAGCAAATTCGTGAAAAAATGCCGCATGCGCGCAGTATTTTTATTTTGCCGCCCTCTAAGATTGAGCTGGACCGCCGTCTGCGTGGTCGAGGTCAGGATAGCGAAGACGTGATCGCAAAACGTATGGCGCAAGCTGTTGCAGAAATGAGCCATTACGCCGAATATGATTATCTTATTGTGAACGATGATTTCGATACCGCCCTGGGCGATTTGAAAACCATCATTCGCGCCGAACGTCTGCGCATGAGCCGCCAAAAGCAGCGTCATGACGCTTTAATCAGCAAACTGTTGGCAGACTGAACCCACATTCAGTATCATGCCCAGTCATTTCTTCACCTGTGGAGCATTTTAAGTATGGCACGCGTAACTGTTCAGGACGCTGTAGAGAAAATTGGTAACCGTTTTGACCTGGTACTGGTCGCCGCGCGTCGCGCTCGTCAGATGCAGGTAGGCGGAAAGGATCCGCTCGTACCGGAAGAAAACGATAAAACTACCGTTATCGCGCTGCGCGAAATCGAAGAAGGTCTGATCAACAACCAGATCCTCGACGTTCGTGAGCGCCAGGAACAGCAAGAGCAGGAAGCCGCTGAATTACAAGCCGTTACCGCTATTGCTGAAGGTCGTCGTTAATCACAAAGCGGGTCGCCCTTGTATCTGTTTGAAAGCCTGAATCAGCTGATTCAAAACTACCTGCCGGAAGACCAGATTAAGCGTCTTCGGCAGGCGTATCTCGTTGCACGTGACGCTCACGAGGGCCAGACACGTTCAAGCGGTGAACCTTATATCACGCACCCCGTAGCGGTAGCCTGCATTCTGGCCGAGATGAAACTCGACTACGAAACGCTGATGGCTGCGCTGCTGCATGACGTGATTGAAGATACCCCAGCCACCTACCAGGACATGGAACAGCTTTTTGGTAAAAGCGTTGCAGAGCTGGTAGAAGGGGTATCTAAGCTTGATAAGCTTAAGTTTCGCGATAAGAAAGAGGCGCAAGCTGAAAACTTTCGCAAGATGATTATGGCGATGGTGCAGGATATCCGCGTCATTCTCATCAAACTTGCCGACCGTACCCACAATATGCGCACGCTGGGCTCATTACGCCCCGATAAGCGCCGCCGCATCGCCCGTGAAACCCTCGAAATCTACAGTCCGCTGGCGCATCGTTTAGGTATTCATCACATTAAAACCGAGCTGGAAGAGCTGGGTTTTGAAGCGCTGTACCCGAACCGCTATCGCGTGATTAAAGAAGTGGTAAAAGCCGCCCGCGGCAACCGCAAAGAGATGATTCAAAAAATCCTCTCGGAGATCGAGGGGCGTTTGCAGGAAGCAGGCATTCCGTGTCGCGTAAGCGGTCGCGAGAAACACCTGTACTCGATCTACTGCAAAATGGTACTCAAAGAGCAGCGTTTTCACTCGATCATGGACATTTACGCTTTCCGCGTCATCGTTCATGACTCCGATACCTGCTATCGCGTACTCGGCCAGATGCACAGCCTGTACAAACCGCGCCCAGGTCGCGTGAAAGACTATATCGCCATTCCCAAAGCGAACGGATATCAGTCTTTGCATACCTCAATGATCGGCCCGCACGGCGTGCCTGTTGAAGTACAAATTCGTACCGAAGACATGGACCAGATGGCGGAGATGGGGGTCGCGGCACACTGGGCGTACAAAGAGCATGGCGAAACCAGCACCACGGCACAAATCCGCGCACAACGCTGGATGCAAAGCCTGCTGGAACTGCAGCAAAGCGCCGGTAGCTCGTTTGAATTTATTGAAAGCGTTAAATCTGATCTCTTCCCGGATGAGATTTATGTTTTCACACCGGAAGGGCGTATTGTCGAGCTGCCTGCCGGTGCGACGCCTGTCGACTTCGCCTACGCGGTACATACCGATATCGGTCATGCCTGCGTTGGCGCACGTGTCGACAGACAGCCTTATCCGCTTTCCCAACCGCTGTTTAGCGGTCAGACCGTTGAAATCATTACCGCGCCGGGCGCCCGGCCGAATGCGGCATGGCTCAACTTCGTCGTCAGCTCGAAAGCACGAGCAAAAATTCGCCAACTGCTGAAAAACCTTAAGCGCGATGATTCCGTCAGTCTGGGGCGTCGACTGCTTAACCATGCCCTGGGTGGTAGCCGTAAACTGGCTGAAATCCCGCAGGAAAGTATCCAGCGTGAGCTTGAGCGTATGAAGCTCGCTACGCTTGACGATCTGTTAGCGGAAATCGGTCTGGGCAACGCCATGAGCGTGGTGGTAGCGAAAAACCTTCAGCAGGGCGAAGCATCGGCGAACGTTCCTGCGCAATCTGGTCATGGTCATCTGCCGATCAAAGGCGCAGACGGCGTACTGATCACCTTTGCCAAATGCTGTCGTCCAATTCCTGGCGATCCGATCATTGCCCACGTCAGTCCGGGTAAAGGTCTGGTGATTCACCATGAGTCCTGCCGTAACATTCGTGGCTACCAGAAAGAGCCAGAGAAATTTATGGCGGTGGAATGGGATAAAGAGACAGAGCAGGAGTTCATCACCGAAATTAAGGTGGACATGTTTAACCACCAGGGTGCTCTGGCGAACCTGACGGCGGCAATCAACACGACGACCTCCAATATTCAAAGTCTGAATACTGAAGAGAAAGACGGTCGTGTTTATAGCGCCTTTATTCGCCTGACCGCTCGCGATCGCGTGCATCTGGCGAATATTATGCGCAAAATCCGCGTCATGCCGGACGTGATTAAAGTCACCCGCAACCGAAACTAGAGATATGAACTCAAAACGCTATGAGCGCATTTGCGAAATGCTTGCCAGGCGTCAGCCCGATCTGACCGTCTGCATGGAGCAGGTCCATAAACCTCATAACGTTTCTGCGATCATTCGTACCGCAGACGCAGTCGGCGTACATGAAGTCCACGCCGTCTGGCCGGGTAGCCGTATGCGTACCATGGCTTCTTCTGCCGCGGGCAGTAACAGCTGGGTGCAGGTTAAAACCCACCCGACCATTAGCGATGCGGTTACGCAGTTAAAAAGTCAGGGCATGCAAGTTCTGGCGACCCACCTCTCTGATAAAGCCGTCGATTTCCGCGAGATTGATTACACGCGACCGACCTGCATCCTGATGGGCCAGGAAAAAACCGGCATTACTCAGGAAGCACTCGATCTGGCGGACCAGGACATCATCATTCCGATGATTGGCATGGTACAGTCACTGAACGTTTCAGTTGCCTCTGCGCTGATTCTGTACGAAGCACAGCGCCAGCGACAAAATGCTGGCATGTACCGACGAGAAAACAGCATGTTGCCGGAAGATGAACAGCAGCGCTTGCTGTTTGAAGGCGGTTATCCGGTGCTGGCGAATGTCGCTAAGCGCAAAGGACTTCCCTACCCTCACGTAAACACGCAGGGCGAAATTGAAGCCGATGCAACGTGGTGGGCCACTATGCAGTCTGCGAAATAATCGCGATGAAAGGCCGTTTACTGGATGCCATCCCGCTCAACTCTCTGACGGGCGTTGGCGCAGCACAAAGCAGTAAACTGGCGAAAATTGGCTTGCACACCGTGCAGGACCTCCTGCTCCACCTCCCTCTGCGCTACGAAGACCGTACTCATCTGTACCCCATTGGCGAACTGCTGCCGGGCGTCTATGCCACCGTTGAAGGCGAAGTGCTGAACTGCAATATCACTTTTGGTGGCCGCCGGATGATGACCTGCCAGATAAGCGATGGCTCCGGCATTCTCACTATGCGCTTCTTCAACTTCAGCGCAGCAATGAAAAACAGCCTCGCCACCGGGCGTCGGGTACTGGCCTATGGCGAGGCGAAACGTGGCAAGTACGGCGCAGAAATGATCCACCCGGAATACCGCGTACAGGGCGATCTCAGCACGCCGGAACTGCAGGAAACGCTCACGCCGGTGTATCCGACCACGGAAGGCGTTAAGCAGGCAACGCTACGCAAGTTGACCGATCAGGCGCTGGATCTGCTCGATACCTGCGCCATTGCCGAGTTGCTCCCTCCGGAGTTACTACAAGGCATGATGAGCCTGCCGGAAGCGTTGCGCACATTACACCGTCCGCCACCGACGTTACAGCTTAGCGACCTTGAAACCGGACAACACCCGGCTCAGCGACGCCTGATTCTGGAAGAACTCCTGGCGCACAATCTCAGCATGCTGGCGCTTCGCGCCGGGGCGCAACGTTTTCACGCCCAACCGCTGAGTCCTGACAATCGGCTGAAAGATCAACTGCTGGCGGTGCTCCCCTTTAAACCAACCGGCGCACAGGCCCGGGTCACTGCCGAAATTGAACGCGATATGGCGCTGGATGTCCCAATGATGCGCCTGGTGCAGGGCGATGTCGGTTCCGGTAAAACGCTGGTTGCAGCACTTGCCGCCCTGCGTGCGATTGCGCATGGTAAGCAGGTGGCGCTGATGGCCCCCACTGAATTACTGGCTGAACAGCACGCAAATAATTTCCGCAACTGGTTCGAACCTTTGGGCGTTGAAGTGGGTTGGCTGGCGGGTAAGCAAAAAGGTAAAGCACGCCAGGCACAGCAGGAAGCCATCACCAGCGGTCAGGTGCAGATGATTGTCGGCACACACGCAATTTTCCAGGAACAAGTTCAGTTCAACGGGCTGGCGCTGGTGATTATCGACGAACAGCACCGTTTTGGCGTGCATCAGCGTCTGGCGCTGTGGGAGAAAGGCCAGCAGCAGGGTTTCCACCCACACCAGCTCATTATGACCGCCACCCCGATCCCGCGTACGCTGGCCATGACCGCCTATGCCGATCTCGACACGTCCGTCATTGACGAACTGCCGCCGGGGCGTACGCCGGTCACCACAGTGGCGATTCCCGACACCCGCCGTAGCGACATCATTGACCGTGTGCGCAACGCCTGCACCCACGAAGGACGTCAGGCGTACTGGGTTTGTACGCTAATCGAGGAGTCTGATTTACTGGAAGCGCAGGCGGCCGAAGCCACGTGGGAAGAACTTAAGCTTGCCTTACCAGAGCTGAATATTGGCCTGGTGCATGGGCGCATGAAGCCCGCCGAGAAGCAGTCGGTGATGGCCGCCTTTAAGCAGGGTGAATTACATCTGCTGGTCGCCACCACGGTGATTGAAGTGGGTGTGGACGTGCCGAACGCTAGCCTGATGATCATTGAAAACCCGGAGCGATTAGGCCTGGCGCAGTTGCACCAGTTGCGTGGCCGCGTAGGCCGCGGCGCCGTGGCTTCCCACTGCGTCCTGCTCTACAAATCGCCGCTGTCAAAAACGGCGCAGAAACGCCTGCAGGTTCTGCGGGACAGCAATGACGGGTTCGTGATTGCACAAAAAGATTTAGAGATCCGCGGACCCGGCGAGCTGTTAGGTACGCGCCAGACCGGAACGGCAGAATTCAAAGTAGCGGATTTATTGCGCGATCAGGCCATGATTCCGGAAGTTCAGCGTATAGCCCGCCATATTCACGAACGTTATCCGCAACAGGCTGCCGCGCTGATAGAGCGCTGGATGCCGGAAACCGAACGTTACTCCAACGCATAATCCATTTATCGCGGCGGATGTTACTCCGCCGCACAGCCTTTATTGCGCAAAAATCGGCAGCAGCAGATACAGCTTAATCACTAACGCGTTGACGATATCGATAAAGAACGCCCCCACCATCGGCACCACCAGGAACGCCATATGGGATGGCCCGAAACGTTCGGTAATTGCCTGCATGTTAGCAATCGCCGTTGGCGTCGCGCCGAGCCCAAAACCGCAGTGGCCGGCTGCCAGTACAGCGGCATCGTAGTTTTTGCCCATCATGCGCCAGGTAACAAATACCGCGTACAACGCCATAAAAATCGTCTGCACAACCAGTATCGCCAGCATCGGCAGCGCCAGAGATGCCAGCTCCCACAGTTTCAGGCTCATCAGCGCCATCGCCAGGAACAGCGACAGGCTCACGTTGCCCAGCACTGAAACCGCCCGTTCGAACACCCGATAAAAGCCCATGAGCGCCAGGCCATTACTGAGGATCACACCAACAAACAGCACGCAGACGAAGGTCGGCAGTTCGAGCACCGTTCCGACCAGCATTTGCGCAACGATTTTACCTACCGTCAGACAGATAGCGATCAGCGCGATAGTTTCAATCAGCACCAGCGAGGTGATTATGCGTCCAACGTCCGGCTTTTCAAACGCGGTCGGTACAGCCTGATCGTCCGGCATACCGTCAGGCGTGGTGGAGTGTTTAACCAGATAGCGCGCCACCGGGCCGCCAATCAGCCCCCCCAACACCAGACCAAAGGTTGCGCAAGCCATTGCAACTTCAGTCGCATTGGTAAAACCGTAGCGCTCAATAAACAACTTGCTCCACGCAGCCCCGGTTCCATGTCCGCCAGAGAGCGTGATCGAACCGGCAATCAGGCCCATCAACGGATCCAGGCCCAGCAGGCTCGCCATACCGATACCGATGGCGTTCTGCATCAGCAGCAGTCCCACAACGACAATCAGAAAAATACCCACCACGCGGCCACCGGCGCGCAGGCTGGCGATATTAGCGTTCAGGCCGATGGTAGCGAAGAACGCCAGCATCAGCGGATCGCGCAGGGTCATATCGAAGTTTACTTCCCAGCCCATGCTTTTTTTCAGCACCAGCAACGCAATCGCCACCAGCAATCCACCGGCTACAGGTTCGGGAATGGTGTATTTTTTCAGGAAGGAGACAGACTGGACGAGCTTACGTCCCAGCAGCAATACAAGGGTTGCCGCAACCAGAGTAGATAACGTATCGAGATAAAACATTTACAGCTCCATTAGTGCGTTTAGCACAATCACGCACGATGCATTCCAGACCGATTTTTTAGCTCTTATTGAGTTTTCGGGGTGGATTTTAAGCAGAAAATGATGAAAAGTTATATAAAAAAGTTTGTTTATCCGTTTTAAATATTAAGAATAACTGCTGGCAAACGTTTGCTTTTCCGCCCTGGTCAGATAAAATCACCGCTTTTCCACCATGGGATTGCCTCTGATGTCCGTTAACGCCGTAGAGTCAACAAATGCGCAACCGGTTGCGCAGACTCACAACAGTGAACTGATTTACCGTCTTGAAGATCGCCCCCCGTTAGCCCAGACCCTGTTTGCCGCCTGTCAGCACCTGCTGGCCATGTTCGTCGCGGTGATCACCCCGGCGCTGTTAATTTGCCAGGCGCTCGGTTTGCCGGCTCAGGATACTCAACACATTATCAGTATGTCGCTGTTCGCTTCCGGCGTAGCTTCTATCATTCAGATCAAAGCCTGGGGGCCGGTTGGTTCCGGGCTGTTATCTATTCAGGGCACCAGCTTTAATTTTGTTGCGCCGCTGATTATGGGTGGCACGGCGCTAAAAACCGGTGGCGCAGATGTCCCAACCATGATGGCGGCCCTGTTTGGTACGCTGATGTTAGCGAGCTGCACTGAAATGGTTATCTCGCGTGTACTGCATCTGGCGCGGCGTATTATTACCCCGTTGGTCTCAGGCGTGGTGGTGATGATTATCGGCCTGTCGCTGATTCAGGTGGGTCTGACGTCGATTGGCGGTGGCTATGCCGCAATGAGCGATAACACCTTTGGCGCACCGAAGAATTTACTGCTGGCTGGCGTTGTGCTGGCGCTGATCATCCTGCTTAACCGCCAACGCAACCCGTACCTGCGCGTTGCGTCCCTGGTGATTGCGATGGCGGCAGGCTACCTGCTGGCATGGTTTATGGACATGCTACCGCAAAATACCGCACCGGTAAGCCAGGACCTGATCATGGTGCCAACGCCGCTGTATTATGGCCTCGGTATCGACTGGAGCTTACTGCTGCCGCTGATGCTGGTCTTTATGATTACGTCGCTGGAAACCATCGGTGATATTACGGCGACCTCCGATGTTTCCGAACAGCCGGTTTCTGGTCCGCTGTATATGAAACGCCTGAAAGGCGGCGTGCTGGCGAACGGTCTGAACTCGTTTGTTTCCGCCGTGTTCAATACCTTCCCGAACTCTTGTTTTGGTCAGAACAATGGGGTCATTCAGTTAACGGGCGTAGCCAGTCGTTACGTCGGTTTTGTGG
Organism: Citrobacter werkmanii; assembly: GCF_008693645.1. NCBI lineage: Bacteria > Pseudomonadati > Pseudomonadota > Gammaproteobacteria > Enterobacterales > Enterobacteriaceae > Citrobacter > Citrobacter werkmanii. The sequence goes on from NZ_CP044101.1 coordinate 79,615, forward strand.
TGGCGCTGATGCTGATAGCATTGGGCCTGTTCCCGGCAGTTAGCGGTTTTGTACAGCATATTCCTGAACCGGTACTGGGCGGCGCAACCCTGGTAATGTTCGGTACTATCGCCGCATCTGGCGTGCGTATTGTCTCTCGCGAGCCGCTGAACCGCCGCGCTATTTTGATTATTGCGCTGTCGCTGGCCGTTGGCCTGGGCGTCTCCCAGCAGCCGCTGATTCTGCAATTTGCCCCGGATTGGGTGAAAAATCTGCTCTCCTCAGGCATTGCCGCAGGCGGTATCACCGCTATCGTTCTGAATCTGGTGTTCCCACCAGAGAAGCAATAAGCAAAATGCGGCGTTGGCTCTGAATCAACGCCGCTGTAACGCTCTTTCACCATTCCTGCCTTGAGCATTGCCTCTAAATCGTGCATAACTTGACTATGTGCACTTCGCGGGATGGAAGACCATGAAATTTATTGGAAAGCTGCTTCTTTACGTGCTGATCGCCTGTGCAGTGGCGATTCTCGGCCTTTATTTTCTACTGCAAACCCGTTGGGGCGCAGAGCACGTCAGCGCCTGGGTCTCAGAGAACAGCAGCTATCATCTGGCATTTGATGCTATCGATCACCGGTTTTCTTCCCCTTCCCATATTCTGCTGGAAAACGTCACCTTTGGTCGCGATGGTCAGCCCGCAACGCTGGTCGCTAAAACGGTCGATATTGGGCTGAGCAGTCGCCAAATCACCGACCCGCGGCACGTAGACACTATCCTCTTGCAAAACGGCACGCTGAATCTTTCCCAGCAAACCGCACCGCTACCGTTCCAGGCCGATCGCCTGCAGTTACAGGATATGGCGCTCAACAGCCCCGGCAGCGAGTGGAACCTGAGCGCCCAGCGCGTGAACGGCGGCGTGATTCCCTGGAGCCCTGAGGCAGGTAAAATTCTCGGCAGCAAAGCACAAATTCAGCTCAGCGCCAGCTCATTGACGCTGAACGATGTCCCAACCACCAACGTATTGATTGAAGGCAGCATTGACCATGGTCGGGTGACGCTAAGTAATATTGGCGCAGACGTCGCGCGTGGCGCATTAACCGGCGTGGCGCAGCGCAATACCGACGGTAGCTGGGTGGTAGAGAATCTGCGCCTGAACGATATCCGGCTGCAAAGTGACAAATCGCTGGCCGACTTTTTTGCGCCGCTAACCACTATTCCATCCTTGCAAATTGGTCGTCTGGAAGTGACGGATGCCCGTCTGCAAGGTCCTGACTGGGCGGTCACGGACCTTGATCTGAGCTTGCGCAACATGACGTTTAGCAAAGATGACTGGCAAACACAGGAAGGAAAACTGTCGATGAACGCCAGCGAGTTTATCTACGGTTCACTGCATTTCTTCGATCCGATTCTGAACGCCGAGTTCTCGCCGCAGGGCATTGCGCTGCGCCAGTTCACGACCCGCTGGGAAGGGGGAATGCTCAGAACATCCGGAAACTGGATGCGTAACAACAAAGCGCTGGTTCTCGACGATGCCGCGATTGCCGGCCTGGAATATACGCTACCGGAAAACTGGAAACAGCTATGGATGAAGCCTCTGCCAGCCTGGCTAAACAGCCTGACGCTGAAGAAATTCAGCGCCAGCCGTAATCTGGTGATCGACATCGACCCGGCCTTCCCGTGGCAACTCACCGCACTGGACGGTTACGGTGCTAACCTCGGGCTGGTACAGAACAACCAGTGGGGGATCTGGAGCGGTAACGCCACGCTCAACGCCGCTGCTGCCACCTTTAATCGCACCGACGTGCGCCGTCCTTCGCTGGCGCTAACGGCGAACGGCAGTACCATCAATATCAGTGAACTAAGCGCCTATACAGAAAAAGGGCTGCTGGAGGCCACCGCCAGCATTTCGCAACTGCCTCAGCGTCAGGCACAGGTCAGCCTGAACGGGCGCGGCGTGCCAATGACCATCCTGCAACAGTGGGGCTGGCCAGCACTGCCGCTTTCCGGCGACGGTAACATTCAACTCACCGCCAGCGGCAACATTCAGGCCGATACGCCGCTCAAGCCCACAGTCAACGGTCAGTTACATGCGGTGAATGCAGAGAAACAGCAGGTCACGCAGACCATGCAGGCGGGTGTGGTATCAGGTAGTAACGTTGCCTCACCCGTTACGCAGTGATTATTGCCCGGTGGCGCTTCGCTTACCGGGCCTACCGCTCATAAACGCTTATATTCACTGCATAACAACCACTTCACCGGCTCGTCTTCTTCTATCGTCGGGAAACGACCGCCCGGTTCAAGGAAGTGATTGTCATGCTGGTCGTCATTGACCATCGAGATTTCCCAGCCCAGAACAAAGGCTTTCTCAGCCCAGAAACGGTGATACAGTCGCGGCGGCAGACACACTCCCTGCCCCGGTTTTAGCACCAACGTATCACCAGATTTAACGGTACGCCGCTGACCATCGACGCTAACATCAACAATGCGCTGGGGATCATAGCCGTCATCGGGCATGGACCATGCCAGCTGCATACACAAATCGCCGCCGCCGCGGTTAACGATATCTTCCATCTTATGGCGATGAAAATGCCACGGTGTTTGTTGATCCTGCTGAATTTGCAGCATCTTTTCGGCATACGGTTTGGGGTAATCGGCTGACCCCATCAGACCATTGCGCAACGTCAGTAACGTCAGTCCCGTTTGCGCAAAATCCCCGCGCCCAAAGTCAGTAACGTCCCAGCCCAGTTGGAGATCGCGCACTTCACGCCACAAAGAGTGGTCCTGTTGTCGCCAGGCGTCGACCGTTAAATACGCAAAATCAGGCAGACAGACCCGAAAGGTCTCGGCGATGGCATGCGCTTTATCGATGACATAATTAATATGTGAACGCTTCATTGCACTTTTCCTTGTTGCGAAAGAGGCGGGCCACCCCGCCTGCATGCCGTTAGTAAAGTGACGCTTTGCCGGTTGAGCCAAACAGTTTCATTTTGTGGCGAATCACGTCCCGCGCGGCGCTGATGGCTTCCGGGTAGATGACGTTCGGGTCCCACCAGGTCTCTTTTGCCAGGATTTCGCGGACTTTCTGGAAGTAGGCGTATTTCATATCGCTGGAAATGTTGATTTTGCCCACGCCGAGCGTAACGGATTCAGCGATTTCCGCATCCGGATTCGCGGAACCTCCGTGCAGCACCAGCGGAATGTCCACCCGCCCGGCGATATCGTGCAGGATGTTCATTTGCAGCTCTGGCTGCATCCCTTTCGGGTAGATCCCGTGCGCGGTACCAATCGCCACTGCCAGCGTATCGGCCCCGGTACGGGCGATAAAATCCTGCGCCTGGGCGGGATCGGTGTAAGTAACCTTCGACACGCCGCCTTCCACGGACGTTCCGGTCTGACCAATCGTACCCAGCTCGCCTTCAACCGAAACGCCTACCGCATGCGCCAGCTTGACCACTTCACGGGTCAACGCCACGTTCTCTTCATACGGCAGCAGCGAGCCATCAATCATCACCGAGGTAAATCCACACTGAATTGCCCGCAGGACATGCTCTACCGAAGCGCCGTGATCCAGATGCAAAGTAAAGGGGACCGGGCTACGCAGGGTGATATCTCGCACATAGCTAAAGAACGCATCGCCGAGGAAATCATGTTCGCTGGGGTGAATGGAGATAATCGCTGGGGTGTTGGTCGCTTCCGCTTCTTCCACCACCGCACGCACAAAGCAGCTATCCGCTACGTTGAATGCGCCGATGGCAAAACCGTGCTGACGGGTCGGTTGCAGTAATTCTTTCATCGAAACTAACATGTTAATTCTCCAGTTTCAGGGTGTAGAAAGCCCTGCCAGTGCGTCATCGCAGAGGCATAAAAGGCGTTACAGAAAATGAATCAGGCCTGGTCGATAGCGCCGCTGGCCTGTAGATACGGAATAATGGCTTCCTCGCAGGCCTGCTCCATCAGGGCCAGGGCATCAACAAGTTCGCAGGATGTGTCGCGACACAAGGTGTGCAATAGCGCGGCCTTTCCCGCTTCGAAGACCGCCGCGCCAACATTAATCTTGGCGACGCCAAACGTCGGGCAACGCTGTAGCTGGTCAAACGGCGTCCCGCTACCGCCATGCAGCGCCAGCGGCACCGTTGATAAACGGGCAATTTCCTCCAGCCGTTGAAAATCAATGGCTGGCGTTACGCCCGGCGCGTACATACCGTGCGCCGTACCGACCGACACCGCCAGTAAATCAATCCCGGTCTGTTGGATAAATGGCTCCACGTCAGCGGCCTGAGTCATCAAATCAGCGTTAGCGGCATGGTCATAGCGCGGGGCGTCGGCCAGGTGGCCCAGCTCGCCTTCCACGCACAGAGAAACGCTGGCTGCGAGCTCGACCACCGCCCGGGTCTGGCGAATGTTTTCTTCCAGCGCAAAGGCGGAGGCGTCGATCATTAACCCGCTGAATCCGGCGCGAAAAGCCTGGCGAATGCGTACAGGATCCTTTCCATGATCTAACGCCAGCGCGATCGGTACCGAAGCTTCCTCTGCCAGCGCTTTGACCACCGCCGCCGCTATCGGTGCCGGAAAATGGTCCAGATGCCCCTGATACAGATTCAGAATAATGGGCGCACGGTGTTTCTCTGCCACCCGCACCGCCGCACGGGCGCTTTCCAGGTTCATACAGTTGATAGCCAGCAGCGCATACTGCCCGCGCCAGGCTTTCGTCACCATGCTTTTCATATCGGCAAACATACGGCCTCCGGTTATTCCAGGGTGAAGGTGATCTCTTCGTCTTTCAGCTTTTGATCGCTGAGCTCATCAAACTCTTCGTCACGCTCGGTCACCGGTTTCTTCCACAGCGATAGCATGACACCGCAAATCACCGTCCCGATCCCCAGCGCCAGGCAAAACAGCAGCGGATGCGTAAAGAGTGGAACCACAAACATGCCGCCGTGCGGTACCGGGCTTTCGACGCCCCATACCATAATCAGGCCACCCGCTATCGCCGAGGCCACCACGCAGGAGCCCACCACGCGCAGCAGATCACGCGCCGCAATCGGAATAACCCCTTCGGTTATCATGCAGATCCCCATCGGGAATGCCGCTTTCAGCGCCTCACGTTCCGCACGGGTGTACTTGTGACGCGTGAGCAGGAAGGAGAGCGTAATGCCGAACGGAGGGATTATCGAACCGACAAACTTCACCGCTTCGGGGCCATACACGCCGCTGACCAGCATGCCGTCAGCGAACAGTGACATGGTTTTATTCACCGGACCGCCGAAGTCGAATGTAGCCATTGCGCCGAGAATGGCGCCCATCAGGAAGCGTGACCCGCCTTGCATGGACTCCAGCAGATGAATTAGCGCGTCCTGCAGCCAGGCTATCGGCTTGCCAATCAGCGTCATCATCAGCAACCCGCCGATGATGGTGCTCAATACGGGCAGCACCATGATGGGCATCAGACCCTGCATCGACTGCGGTAAACGGATATAGCGTTTGAGCAGCAGGACGGTATAGCCAACCAGAAAGCCGCCCAGCATCCCGCCAATAAAACCGGTATGAATTTCGCCGCAGACAAAGCCGACAATCAGACCCGGCGCAAATCCGGGGCGATCGGCAATGGAGTACGCAATCGCCGCGCTAATCAGCGGCACGATTAACCCCATCCCCCAGCCGCCAATCTGATTGAGCATCCAGGGGATAGTTCCTGTTTTTTCACCCACGTTAGTACCGCCAAGTATTTGTCCGAGGGCAATACAGATCCCGGCGGCTACAATTAACGGGATCATCCACGAGATCCCCGTTAATAAATGTTTTTTTATTTCCTGAGATAGCGGAATTTTATTTTCACTCATGTGAAATCCCTCCAGAATGAGGATCGCTACTGGTTATTATTAACTAATGATTTTTCGACCTTTTCAAGAAACTGAATGGGCGATTTTATGACGATTTCGGTTTTTACTCGCACAATGCGTTTATTTGAGAAGCGTTCCTCCCCTTTTATTTTGACATCGACGGCAAGAATCACGACATCCGCGGCAGAAATATCATCTGCCAGCAGTTCGTTTTCCGTACCGATGGTGCCCTGGGTTTCAACTTTTATATTATGCCCAAGCGCTTTAGCACCTTTTATTAATTTTTCACGGGCAATATAGGTGTGCGCAATACCCGCCGTACAGGCGGCAACACAAACAATATTCATAACATGCTCCACATTTTATTTAGCAGACGTTGGATTCAGCATATTGGCTAAACAACTCAATAATTTTCTGTGGACTACTTTCAACTAAGAGTTGTTCAATAATGTCGTCATCCGCTAGCGCGCCGGCAACCTGCGAGAGCAGACGAATATGGGTAGTGTTTTGATCTTCAAGACGTACGGCAAACAGAATGATGCAGCGCACATTGCTGCCGTCCAGGGTTTCCCAGGGAATATCCTGACGGGTACGACCAATCGCCAGGGTGGTATTAACCACCGCCGAGGATTTCCCGTGGGGGATCGCAATATGATTTTCGAAGCCGGTCGAGCCTTCGGATTCACGCTGCCAGACATCCTGAATAAACGTTTCCCGGCAGCTAATTGCCCCATCCTTTTGCAGAATATCAGTAAGTTCCTCAATAGCCTCCGTTTTGTTCGTAGCCTTCATATCCAAAATAACGCGATTTGTATTGAGAATTTTCGTGATGTCCATCAATCATACCTCATGGAGTTCAGACATTAATTTTCAACGACCAGCGACGTCGCCCGATGTAATTTTTCCGTAATAACCGTTTCCGTTACCCGCTTAATATCCGCATCATTGAAAAAGGCGGTGACATAGACGACCGGCATGGCAATGGCGGGTAAATTAATGGTCGATACCACCAGCTCAATATCGTCCGTCAGTACGGAGGGCAAACTGCCAGCTGACACCACGCCGACAATTGTCCAGTCCGGAAAGGCGCGCAGAATGCGGCTCTTGAGTAAATGCGAAGTGCCAATCCCGGTTGAGCAGACTAACAACACCCGCTTACGCGCTATCTGGCGCTCCATTGCGGCCTGAAAATGGACGGTTAAGTATCCCACCTCATCTTCCGAAACGGCCCGCTCGCCCCAACCGCAAAATACCCGATTCACCGCACACTGGGTCAAACGCCAGACGTCCTGCAACTCGCCTTTGATATCCTCCAGTAGCGGATTACGAATGCGGATCTGGTAGTTCAGGCGGTTAATCAGCGGCTTAATATGGATCAGCAACCCGTCATACAGCGCAGTATCCTGGCTGAGATCGCTGTCGACCATCTCGGCGAAGATGGCAATCAGTCGATGGGTAATCAAGCGCGCTTCGTCGCTGGAGTGCATATGACCAATCACGCTCACATCATTATGTTCCTCAATCACCACGCCGGACGAGATAATGTATTGATAGATAAACCAGACCTCGTCTTCCGGCAGCGGGTGAGCGATGCGTTTTTCGATATGCTGAATCATACGACTGGCAATAGAAAAAATATTCTCGTCGCATGAGGTGATGTTTTCATCTTTTCTCGGCAGCGCATTTCCGCGTGTGATGCGGTACATCATGATCAAAATATGGGTGAAGATATTGACGTAATAAGGCTCCCCCAATGACCAACACAGGTCGTTCTCCATTTCCTGCAGCAGCGTCTGGACAAATAAAACGTCTTCCTCGCCGAAGTAATGCACCAACGCTTTATAGCTGCCGGGATCAAGGCGCGAATACACCATGCTGCCGGGTTCATTATGGTTAATCACACCGTTAATCAGCGATGCCATCGCCTGGCGCACGCTGCTCTCACTACCTTCAATGTGCGTACCGCTTTGACTGCGGATAAGCGATAACCCCAATGGCGTTATCCAGGATTCAATCACTTTCAGATCGTTAACAATCGATGCGCTACTAATAAAATAACGCTCAGATAATTTACTGATCGACGTTTCATGCGGCGTTTCGCTTAATAATTGCGATGCTATCTTAACGCGCCGCGAATTACTCATCATACCGTCAGTATCATCACCCTCGTTCCCTAATAACTGGTCCAGATACAAAAGGTCTGTAATATTATCGGCACTTAATATTACGCCTGCGCCAGTACGTTTATCGATGGCTATTTTCCATTCCGCTAACCATGGTTCCAGTAACCGCAGATCGCGCTGCACGGTTTTCTCTGAAACCGATAAATATTCGGCAATTTTCAGCAGCGTGACATATTCCTTCCGAGACAGGAGGAATTTTAATAATCTGTTTTGTCGCGAGGTAATCATTTGCATTATTTACCCTTATCACACACCAGATTAAATATCTAAAGAAGCGTTTATGCTCCACGTGTAATCCGTGATGATAAATATAAGAGGACTACGATGCGCCAACAATACTAAATCGCGTCCTGTATTCCGGACAGAAATAAGACAAAACGGGGAAATAGTGAGATATTTACGGCGCAGATCACATTTTTTACGGGAATTAGAGTGATAGCGCTCGCAAATATGGGTAGGTAAAATTTTAAGTCAGAATATTTTTGATTTTCAGATCTGGAACGCTGCTCGCAGCGTGGGCCGGATAAAACACATCCGGCACCACGTAGACTGAATTTACAGGGTAATCGTCAGAGTATCACCTTCAGGCGCTATCACTACGCCCTGCTCACTGCCGGCATATGAACCGCCCTTCACGCCGCTAATTTGCGGGATATTACGCAGGCACAACGTCCAGTTACGCGCTTCACCGCGACCTTGTACGGTGATGGTTTTACCCGCACGTATCGCCTTCAGCGTGAAGATAACCGACCCGTCAGCAGCCGGGACCTCACAGACCGCTTCCCTATCCTCTTGCAAATGGAACAACTGGAATGCGGTCCCTTCATGCCAGGCATAGTCCGGCTTCTGGTTATTACTGCCCAGCGCCAGCAGGGTGTTGTCGCGCACGTACACCGGCAGACTGAGGAAGTCATGCTGCTGTTTGTACCAGCGGCAGCCCTGCACTTCGTCGTTGTGCCACAGATGCGTCCAGCGGCCTTCCGGCAGATAAAACTGCACGTTACCGGCTTCGGAGAAGACTGGCGCCACCATTACCGAATCACCCAGCATATACTGGCGATCGAGATAGTCGCATGCAGGATCGTCCGGGAACTCCAGCATCATGGCGCGCAGCATCGGCGTGCCGTGTTCGTTCGCCAGCGCGGCCTGACGATACAAATACGGCATCAGGCGGCACTTCATTTCGGTGAAATAACGCACCACATCGCAGGACTCTTCATCGTACGCCCATGGCACGCGGTAGGATTTGCTGCCGTGCAGGCGGCTATGGCTGGAGAGCAGCCCGAATGCACACCAGCGCTTGTAGACGTCCGCCGGGGCGGTGTTTTCGAAGCCGCCAATGTCGTGGCTCCAGAAGCCAAAGCCGGAGAGACCAATGGATAAGCCGCCGCGCAAGCTTTCGGCCATGGATTCATAGTTGGCGTAGCAGTCCCCGCCCCAGTGCACCGGAAACTGCTGCGCGCCCACGGAGGCGGAACGGGCGAACAGCACCGCCTCTTCTTCTCCGACGGTCTCTTTCAGCACGTTCCACACCAGTTCGTTGTAGATGTAGGCATAATGGTTGTGCATTTTCTGCGGGTCTGAGCCATCAAACCACTGCACATCCGTTGGAATGCGTTCGCCGAAATCAGTTTTGAAGCAGTCCACGCCCATCTCCACCAGACCTTTCAGCTTGTTGGCATACCATTCGCAGGCTTGCGGGTTGGTGAAGTCGTAAATTGCCAGCCCCGGCTGCCATTTATCCCACTGCCACAGGGAACCGTCCGGGCGTTTGAGCAGATAACCTTTCTCTTTCAGCTCCTTGAAAACAGGTGATTTCTGACCGATGTACGGATTGATCCATACGCAGACTTTCAGCCCTTTCGCTTTCAGGCGCTGAATCATGCCTTTCGGGTCCGGGAAGGTCACCGGATCCCACTCGAAGTCACACCACTGGAAAGCCTTCATCCAGAAGCAGTCGAAGTGGAAAACGTGCAGCGGTAGATTGCGCTCGGACATGCCGTCGATAAAGCTGTTCACCGTCGCTTCGTCATAGTTGGTGGTAAACGAGGTGGTCAGCCACAGGCCGAACGACCAGGCGGGCGGCAGTGCTGGACGACCGGTAAAGCGGGTATAGCGATCCAGCACCGCTTTCGGCGTCGGGCCGTCGATGACGAAATATTCCAGATACTCGCTTTCGACGCTGAACTGCACTTTCGATACTTTCTCAGAACCAATTTCAAACGATACGCACTGCGGATGGTTCACCAGCACGCCGTAGCCACGGTTGGTGATATAGAACGGGATGTTCTTGTAAGACTGCTCGGTACTGGTGCCGCCATCGCGGTTCCAGGTCTCTACCGTCTGCCCATTACGCACCAACGCGGTAAAGCGCTCGCCCAGCCCGTACACCGTTTCACCGACGCCCAGATCCAGGCGCTCGAACATGTAATTGCGTCCGCTGTTGGCGTCCTGTACATAGCCGTTGTTTTTCAACTGGCTGCCGGTAATGCGTTCACCGTTACGCAGGAAATCCAGCGACCAGAACTCGCCTTTGGTGACGCGAACGCTCAAATTACCGCTCTTCAGCTCAGCGAACTCAGCGGTGTTCTGCATCTCAACGTTTACGTCCTGCTGCACGTTCAGCGGGTAATGCGGACCGGTATCCAACGCGCCCTGGAAGTGTTCCATCCGGACACCCACCACGCCTTCCTGCGGCGAAAAAAGGCGCAGCGTGAACAACGGGGTATCGAGTTGCCAGGTCCGTTCACGTACGTCACGCGGCGCAACGTAGACCAGCATCTCATTACCTTGCTGTTCAACCTCGAACACCTGGACAGGGTTAATCACATTCAGGCCGGGCTGAATCAGCCAGTTTCCGTCGCTAATTTTCATAATCGGTTCCTTAGTTCTGTAATTCTTTCGTCGTAAAATCTTGCTGATTACGGTGCGCACCCTGCGCCAGCTGACGCATAATTTCAGTCAGATACGGGGTTTTCAGGGTGTAGAAGCATTTGGCAATCACGGCACTCAGCAGGTAGCAAATAGCCGGAATAAGGGTGAACAATGCAATGATGATGGTGATGGTGGCGCTGTTTTGCGTTTTCGCCGCGGCATCGTAGCCACCGCCTGCCAGCATCCAGCCGATCAGCGCCCCGCCAAGCGCCAGACCCAGCTTGAGCACGAACAACGTTCCCGCAAAACTGATGCCCGTCAGACGTTTGCCGTTACACCACTCGCCATAATCAACGGTGTCGGACATCATTACCCACTGGATTGGCGTTACGAGCTGATGCAGGACGCCAATCACGAAGATAAAGACGAACATGGTGATGTTGGCGTGCATCGGCACGAAGAACATCGCCACGCTGATGACGGCCAGCAGGGCATTCGTCCACCAGAAAACGCTGACTTTGCATTTCCAGTCAGTCAGCGGTTTTGCCAGCGCAGAGCCAATCAGATTGCCGACGCAATAGGTGGTAAGGAAAGCGACAAATACTTCCGGTGTGCCCAAAATCCAGGTGACGTAATACATCATCGCACCGCCGCGAATGCAGACCGCCATAATGTTGAGGATGGTGAGCAAGCCGACAATGCGCCACTGGTCGTTCTGCCAGATATCACGCAGGTCTTCACGCATTGAATTGTTGGTTGGCGGCGCTTCAACACGTTCTTTGGTGGTGAAAAAGCAGAATGCGAGCATCAGGAACGCCACAACCGAGAGCACTGCGATTCCCCCCTGGAAGCCCAGCGCCTTGTTTTCGCCGCCAATCAGCTTTACCAGCGGCATCATCAGGACGGTGGAGAGCATGCCGCCCGCCGTTGCCAGCACAAAGCGCCACGACTGCAGGGAGATGCGCTGCGTCGGGTCATTGGTGATCACGCCGCCCAGCGCGCAATAAGGGATATTGACCACGGTATAAAGCAGGGTTAGCAGCGTGTAGGTGATGACGGCATAAATCATTTTGCCGTGCAGGCTGAAGTCCGGCGTGCTGTAGGCAAGCACACAAACCAGACCAAACGGCAGCGCGCCAAACAGCACCCACGGACGAAATTTCCCCCAGCGTGAACGGGTTCGGTCAGCAAGCAGCCCCATGCAGGGATCTGAGATGGCATCCAACGCGCGGGCCAGTAAGAACATGGTGCCGACAAATCCGGCTGGGATACCAAAGATATCGGTATAAAAGAACATCATATATAACATGACATTATCGAAGATGATGTGGCTGGCGGCATCGCCCATGCCGTAGCCAATCTTCTCCTTAACAGACAGAATCTCACTTTTCATTACGCATCCTTGTTTGCACTTTCACACGCACTGGTACCGGTTACAGTTCTTGTAAACCATCCCTGTGAGCGCGGGTATTGCGATATCTCGTTATCAAATTACGATTCTTGTTTTCTGTGATCAGGGTAGCGTCTAAAAATGTGTCCAAGTGTAAGTAATGGATTTTGCGAGGATTTATTTGAAACGGGTCATGGTATGGAGAAACGGAAGTTAAAAAAGTGAGTGAGGGGGTGTGGAAACCCGAGGAAGTAGCTATAATGCGCCCCGCCTCCATGTAGCAATCGAGGCGCGGAAGATCGTCATCTCCGGTGAGGTGGCTGGACTTCAAATCCAGTTGGGGACGCCAGCGTTCCCGGGCAGGTTCGACTCCTGTGATCTTCCGCCAAAATTCTCATATCATCCTCAAAGATTTTATTTCGTTTCAATTGTCATAACCTTCAGAATTAAGGAAAAGACATGAGTTGGGCACTAGCTATCGCTACTATTTTTGCTACGCTTTTAAGTCCTTTGCTCGCAGTCAGAGTACAAAAGCTTATCGAAAAACATTCAGAAAAGAGAAACATAAAAGTTAATATATTTACCGAACTAATGGCAACAAGATCGACCGCAGCTCGCCTTTCTAATGAGCACGTTAGAGCACTGAATATGATCGACTTAGCATTCTATGGTGATATAAAAGGAAGTATAAGCAAAAGGACAAAATCCGAAAAAAAAGTCCTTGATGCCTGGAAAGAATATTTCACTCATTTATGCACACACTGTCCAGAAAGTGAGAGTGGTAACACGATGTGGAATCAGACTAGCGATAGATTATTTGTGAATTTACTTTCTGCTATGGCTGAAGATATAGGCTACGATTTTGATCGAGTTCATTTGCAGAATGCTATTTATATACCAGTTGCTCACGGACAAATGAATTTAGAAAATCAAAAAATTCGCAAAGGCCTAGCTTCAATTTTCTCTGGTGAAACAGCATTAAAAATGGATGTAGTTTCTTTTCCCGAATCTTCTGACACTCAAAATTCTCAATAGAACTAACCTACATTTCTGGCTCAATACCTAATTTACGTAATTCCTTTCTCCCCAAGGTTTTGAGCCAATTCCCCAAACTCATCCCCTCTGCTTTTGCAGCAGCCTCGAACTGCGCCTTTAACTCAGGCGTGATACGGATCTGAAAAGTTGGTGCTTTTCCAGATTTAGACTGATTTGGATCACGTTTAGCCGTTGACATGTACGTACCTACAAGCGCAAGATATCACCAATCAGGTACGTACCTTTTTCTCTGCCGACCTGACTTATAAACGCCCTCGCCCGGTATTCGCAGTACCCGACGAGAGCTAACCTCACCAACTATCAAGGAGTTGATTATGGCTGATTCGCATTCTACCCCAGACACCGACCAATCCGGAACCGAGCGTTCGGTAATTGTGGGATATCGCCCGAATGTTTTCGACAAATCCACGCCAAAAATTATTCTTTCCGGCAAGTGGCTACGCGACGCGGGGTTTGATACCGGCCAACAGATTACCGTAAAAGTGATGAATGGCTGTATCGTCCTGATGGTCTATGGCGAGCAGGAACAACGGTTGCAGGATGAACTGAAAGAGGCCAGTCAGAAGCTGAACAGAATCGAGAGCACACTGGCGACTCTCCAGTGAAATACGGCTGAACCTGCAAGCGGTACTTACAGGTTCAATTGGTGCCGGATGGCGCTTGCACTTATCCGGCCTACGGGCTGCATGCAACAAGTGACAACATTGCGGCTTTTTATTGCAGTTGTTCGGTTTTACCGAACAACTGCAATAACCATCATATTTCATACGTAATAAAGCCGCCGATCGGTTAATCAGCGGCTTTTCCATTACTCACTTACATCAGAAATTATATTTCACGCCAAGCATACCGCGGGTATCGCTGTAGCCTTTGTCGCCAACCTGTTGGGCCACGTTGCTCCATACGTTGAGGCGCGGGGTGATTTGACCTTCAACACCCACTTTCAGCTCGCCGATGTTCTTCGTGCCGCGCATGTCGTTTCTCACATCGTCCATCTTCACGCTGGCAGTCTGCGTGTTATGGATCCAGTTGGCTTCGACAAACGGCTGGAACTCGCGAGATTTACCGTCATCGATGGCGTTATGGCCGTTGATAAAGGCTTTCACGCCCAGACGAGTCATCAGGTTGCCATCGGTGTCATCCTTCACGCGGGTCCCGTTCGCTTCGCGATGGCTGTCGGCCTGCACGTCCATCCACACCACCTGCGCTTTCGGTTGCAGCCAGTAGCTATTGCGCTCGCTTTCGCCCAGTTTAAAGCTGTAACCGGCTTCGACCGAGGCGGTGATACCGCTGGATTTATATTTCTCTGTCGCCTGCTCCTGACCCATCACTTTGTTATCAAACCAGTTGTACAGCGCCCAGGTATCTACGTAGGTACCGGTCTTGTCTGCGTCATTGGCATACCAGGTGCCGTACAGCCCCACGCTGTAACCGGTGACCTGACCACGAGAGTGGTAGCCGGTCAGGCTGGACTGCGTGCGGTTCTGGCTGTTGGCATAACCTGCCATCGCGCCAATATGCCAGCGGTCGAGGCCATCGCTACTCCATTGCGCCAGATCGCCGCCTAACTGTAAGACGTAGCTGTTGCTTTGGGTTTTCAACTGCCCGCTACCGTCTTTGAAGCGGGTATGCGCGCCAACGTTACGCATCCACAGACTGGTCACTTTTTTCTCGCCCGTCAGCATGTCGACGTACTGCGTTTCACCCAGACGATCGTGCAGTCGGGTCATGAACAGTGTGTTAGCGGCATAGTTGTTCGCCAGATAACTGCCGGCTTCCGGACGATACTGTTGCTCCGTGACCGGCGGAACATGAGGCTCTTCCGGCTCAGGAATAACCGGGTCCACAGGGTCGATCGGGTCCGGGTCGACCGGATCAGGGATAATCGGATCAACCGGGTCCGGGTCTACGGGATCAGGGTCAACAGGGTCCACCGGATCGGGCGGAGCAGGAATGAAGCTGGTCAGATACCAGTTGCGGCCCTTCTGCACTACGTTATAGTCGTACGCCCCGGCGACAATACGGCTCGCTTTATCAAATGTGCCGTCAGAGTTGCCAGCAACCTCGATTATCTCAATGCCTTCAACGGTCTGCGCCCCGGTACCGCCAATGTTGTTCACCGCCACAAAGGCATTACCCGCTGTGTTGCCGAGCACTGTCAACTTATTGGTTTCGGAGGCATCGTCATTCAGAACGGTATTGAAAACCAGTTTGCCGCCATTCCCGGTAAAATCTTCGTTAATCGTAAGCGTCTGCCACGGTTCGCCGTCAGCATGGCCAAAGTTAACCACTGCCCCACTGTTCAGCGTCAGGTCGGTCAGCGTTGAGCTGTTGGTCATATTCCAGGTCGCATCGCTCATTTGCAGCGAGATGACCCCCGTCCCGGCGGTCGCGCTGGTGATATAAGACGCCCCGCTCCATAGCGAGTTGTCGGTCATGTTGAGCTTAATCGTACTGTTTTGCTGGGGCAGGCTGCTGGTCGCGTTTGTCCCTCCGGCAGCATGAAGATCTCCGTCGATAAGGAAGCGTCCACCGGCGGATCCGTCTACGGTGCCGCCCGTTTCGGTGCTGATGGCATAGCTTTCAGTACTGTGGTCGCCCACCATAGTAATCGCGGCGCCGCCGGCCAGGTTTATCGCCCCGCGTGAAATCGCAAACAGGCCGCGTGGCGCTTTGCTGTATGAAGCCGCTTTTCCAGAACTGTTCACGATAATGGTCGCGTTATCGCCCAGGTTCACGGTCGCGTTGGTGGAATAGACCGCATGCGCGCTCGCGCCGTTAACCGTAATAGTGGCGTTATTACCCAGTTCCGTTTTAGAAGATGTGGCAGCATAAATGCCCGTTGAGGAGGCGCCAGACGTCTCGATGGTAGCGTCATTGCCAAGCAGGATTGAGGAACCGCTCTGCCCGGAGCGAAGACCTTCAGAGCCGTCGCCGGTCGTCACAATATGCGCACGATCGCCAACGACAATCGTATTTTTGGCAAGCGTCGCATCTCGCATGGCATTGGCGGTGATACCACGCCCCTGGTTACCCGTCGTTTTGATGTACAGATCATCACCGACGTAGATATTAGCCGAGCCTATCCAGCCCTGGCCTATCGCGTTATAACCGGCGTTAATACCGTCACCATCCTGACCGTCTACATAAATACTGGTGCGATCCCCGGTGATGATAAAGACCGGGTTATCCGGCGTATTGGCCCCATGCGTGCGGATACCGTCAACATCTTTACCATTATTGGCGGCATTCTTTGACTGGGTGCGGATCGTCAGGTCGTCACCAAAAATAACGCCCGGACTACCCGTCGCGCTGTTCTGAATAACAGTAACAGAGTGCTCAAAAGCTTCAGCACCGGGTCCATTTAACGTTAATCCATTACCATAAACAGGAATGGTGCCCGCACTCCACTGATAAACATAATTTGGCATGGCGCTGGTTTTAGCGAAATTGGCATTGGCCTGCGCAGGGATTATTGCCTGCAATTCCGGGGGCAGACTGCTAACCAGACCGCTGGAAGGAAGACTATCAACATCAACCCAGGCTGCATGGGCTGAAAATACCATAGACGTTAATGCGGCTGAAACCGCGATGGCAATACGAGAGTAAGATTTGGGATTTGGCATATTAGCCTCCTGCTATCAGGCGTAGAGCGTCCACCACATCGCAAGGATGTGAAATAATAAAAATCAGAAATGCGTTATAAAATATTCGATAGTATTTGATGAATACTATGGCCCAACTTATCTTCAAGCCGGAGCTTATAGACGTATATTTTCTTAATATCAATATTATCTATTTGGGTAATTTGCTGAATACTTTTTCCTGAGACAAATCGCTTCAGTAATATCATTTCTGTATAGTTGAGTGTGCGCCCACGTTTACTGTTAGCGAGATGACCCGTAAATAATCGTCTCATCTTCTGATGCTGTACGTCATCATCATCATCAGAATATATAATGCCTTGTATTTTATTGCTTTTCGACAGCCAGTAATTGGCTAACGGCGCCAGGTTCCGGTCCGCAATCAAAACAATATGCATACCGCTATACGCCAGACGGTCAACCCATTTCGGGTCAGCGAACAGGCGCAGGTTGGGGAAGGAGAAATCCACAAAAATAAACCCGCGGGATAAATGGTTTTGATTATTAAGCAAAAGTTTTTCAACAACGCCTCGTTGTAGAAAACCGTTTCCCTCAGGCCAGATCGCAAAAGCGGCACGGTGACAGTAGCTGGCGCGTACCGCAGTATCCGGAAATAATTGACAGGATAATTCACAGCTTATGCAACGAATACTCTGTGATGGGGATCTGTTCATAAAAAATGACTCCTGTTATTTTTCCATAAATATTTCATCGGTAAATAAATGTGTCAATCCGACACGTATGACATTCCTTGTCAGTTAATAACAGCAACCCTAAAAAAATGTAATAAACTCTTGATGCGCTAATATGTACGTACGGTAAGCAATGCCATACCGCTAAGTTTTTTTGTGTTTTATCTCAGAATAACAATCTGGGCATTAGGAATTTTATGCATAAATTAAAACCCTAGGATAAATCTTAAAAAAGCACTATTTGCTAAAAAATAACCGCTGTAAAGGTTACTCGTTAATTACACAATTCAGATAACTCAATCACCCTTGTTGCTCTGTGGATAAATATAATGATAACCCAGATAAAACTGTAATGAATTCTCATTATTTAACATTAGCTAATTCCCACCTAAGAAATTAAGTTAATAACATATTGTATTTGAAGGATTTTTACCCCCTAAGTGAAATTCTTATCTTAGATCATGTACAAAGAGTGAGGCGTCTTATCGATTTGGATGTAAAATTTAAGGGGTGTGCAAGGACACGCTGTGATACGTTTTCGTTACTGAGGGCTGGGCAATTGTATCTTATCAATCAGTTGGTCGAATTTAATCCTGATAGCAAAAGTCTGGTCAATCGTCAGACCGGGCGCACAATACAACTCCAGCTCCCAGCTTCGCTCTGTTTTCTCTATTTAATTACTCACGCAAGTGACATTGTTTCCCAGAACACGTTGATGATAGTGGGTTGGGGAGAGAGAAATAATGTCACCAGCACCAACACGTTCTACCAGGCAATTCTGACGTTACGTAATGCGCTGGCGGAAGTGGGACTACCGCGTGATACGGTGAAAACTATTTCCCGGCGAGGGCTGAGATTGAATGAAAACACTCAAGTAGAAGTGATAACGGATCCTCAGAGTGACGTTTCCCAGTCACCGGTTATTGAGGAGCGCGCGCCTGCAAAGGTAATTCTTACCGCACCACAACAAACGACGCAGATCTCCTGGTGGAACATTTTATTTAGCGTTAGTGTTGTTATTGCTACTCTGGTTATCTGGCTGGTGTGGTATCAGACTCGCCCGGTTATGCCATTTAGTAAGTTTGTCTCTGTTTCCATGCAGATCCCTTCGCGGCAAAACTGCAAAATTTATTACTCTCCGAATGAGTACGACCAGCATGGCTATTTCAGTCTGATGCAACTTCATCCTTTTCTCTGTGAAAACAACAAACACGTGTTTCTATCCGGCTACCTCAAAGCAGAAAGGATGGTGGCATTTGTATGCGATAAAGATGCGCGGATTGATGCCCACGCATTTTGTACTACCCATTATTACTGGATGCGCGGGCAATGAAAAAAACACGCCACATAATCTTGCTCACTATTGGCCTGGCTACCTTGCTCGGTTCAGGCAGTTGGCTATGGTATTCGCGCTATGCCGAAAAGCCGCTGAATTGCGTTGGGAACGTTGAATGGAATATTGGCAGCAACCGCTTTGCCGGTACGGTTTCATTTCGGATGTACAACCAGGAAGGTTTATCAACAATTACCGGTAAACTGTATGGGCGTAATACCTCAGACATCAGCAGGAACATCTATTTCAGCTACACCCAACAGCGTGATGCGCGGGTGTTACAGGCCATGCAAGTCGTCAAAACCTTCGCCGACACGGCCGATGAAGCGGATATCAACAATACGTTGCCCGGGTTTTATCGGCAGACCGGACGCAGCCTGAGCCTGGTCATGGAGGAGTATAAGGGCGCATGGATTTTCGCCAGTTCCAATGTTCCCTCGCTGTATTGCCGCAAAAGGTAACGTCATATCCGGAAACAAAAAGCACGGTGCTGCCACGGGATTCACTTTTGTCATCATTAACTTACGCGACACAGGTCACTGAATCCACTAATAAGCCATTCTATTCTTCACCGCGAATCAGGAAACATCCTGAATATCAGGATATTCGTTGCGTAATAATTAAGCGAAATGGACGTTTTATTTTGTCCAGAAGACTTCAACCTACGCATGAATATTTGGAGAAGACGTGGGCAGGGGCGTTTATCTCTCTCGCGAGACATGTCTGAGCATTCAGACGTTATCGCATTTCAGGAAACGGTATGTTTCCGGTGTATTTTTGGCGTACATATGAGGGATACGTAATGTTTACTTTTAAAAAGTGCCTGATTGCACTTTCAATAAATTTGGCAGTTGTTTCGTCAGGTTTTGCTTGTACGACCCTGCTGGTCGGCAATGAAGCATCCGCGGACGGCTCCATGTTGGTCGCCCGTAGCGCAGACAGCGATGCCCTGAAAGCACAGCATTTTGTCATTCATCCGGCAAAACAGAATCAGACCGGGGTATACAGCACCAAAGCACATAATGGCGCGAATGATTTTACCTGGCCACTGCCGAAAAACTCTCTGCGTTATACCACTGTCCCAAACTGGAAAACTCAACTGCACGGCGCGACCGGATTTAACGAACTGGGCGTCGGTGTGAGTGGAACAGAATCTATTTTTGCTTCACCAAAAGCGCTGGCCGCCGACCCGTACGTTGAGGATAAAGGGATCACTGAAGACGATATCCCGGATATTCTGCTGTCGCAGAGCAAAACCGCACGTGATGCCGTTGCGCTGCTGGGACATATTGTTGAAACCGTCGGTGCGGGCGAAGGCTTTGGCGTTGCCGTCGTCGACGATAACGAGATCTGGTACCTGGAAACCGGCAGCGGCCACCAGTGGATGGCGCAGCGCCTGCCCAATAACCAATATTTCGCCACCGGTAATCAGGGCCGCCTACAGGATTACGATCCTAAAAACCCGGATATGATGGCGTCAAAAAATCTGATTCAGTTCGCAACGGAAAAAGGTCTGTACGAACCGGCGAAAGATGGCAAATTCAACTTCTCTAAAGCCTATACCCGTGATGACGAGCGTGACCGTACGTATAACGATCCTCGCGTATGGACCATCCAGAAAACGTTCAATCCTTCCGCAAATCAGGATATGGCCAAAGGACGTGAATTCCCGGTCTTCATGAAGCCAGAGAAGAAAATGACGCTGGACGATGTAAAAGCCGTGCTGCGTAGCCACTATGAAGGCACCAGTCATGACCCGTACACCAACGGCCTGAACGGTAAAGAGCCGTGGCGTCCGGTCAGCGTCTTCCGCACCTATGAAGCGCACGTTATGCAGGTACGTCCGTGGTTGCCAAAAGAGATCGGTGAAACAACCTACATTGGTCTGGGTATGGCCGATCTCACCGCCTTTGTTCCGTACTACAGCGGCCTGAAAGCATATCCGGCCAACTATACAATGGGTACAGATAAGGCTGACGATCAATCCATCTACTGGAAATATCGTAAATTGCAGACGCTGACGATGACCGATTATCCGAAGCTCGCGCCAATCGTCAAAAAGGCCTACAAAGCGTGGGAAGATAAAGTGGCGAAGGAGCAAAAAGAGGTCGAAGCAGAATATCTAAAGATGGCGAAAACCAATAAACCTGCCGCAGATAAAATGCTGAATGACTTCAACCTGCGCATCATGGCCGATGCAGAGAAGTTAACGGAAGATCTCACTAATCAGTTGTTTACCATCCGCACCAAAGACATTCAGTCTGATATTTTCTTTGCTAACGCAGCGAAAAAAGACTAAGCCACAGTAATGTACTGGCGCAAAGCGTATCTTAGCTCTGCGCCAGCATTTCACATCGCGCCTTCACGGCGTCATGCAGCAAGCGTACCGCCGTTGAAAGCTGCTTACGATGCGGGCAAATCATATTCAGCGGGACTTTCTCTCCCTGATAATCCGTCATCAGCAGCTGCAATCGCCCTTCGCGTACATCCTCGCTAACATCCAGCCACGACTTGTAGGCAATCCCCTCACCCGCAATCGCCAGCCGTCGGATCACTTCGGCATCATCGCTCATAATCGTGCCGTTGACCTGCACACTGCTGACCTCGCCGTCGTGCGTAAAAGTCCAGCGGTCGTGCAGGCGTCCACGTAAGACAAAGGTCATGGCGTTCAGCTGCGCTAAATCTTCCGGGGTTTTCGGCGCTCCGTTTTGTAAAACCCAATCCGGGGACGCCACCAGCACGCGTCGATTACCCGGCGCAACGGGCAGCGCAATGTATGACGCATCTTCGGTATTGCCATAACGAAATGCGACGTCGACAGGATCTTTAAAGACATCCGTCACCTGATCGGAGAAAAAGATCCGCAAACGCAGCGCAGGATAGCGGCGTCGAAAAGATTGAAAGACCGGCAGCAGCAAATTCCGCCCAAGATCGGAAGGAACGGCGATTTGCAGCGTGCCAGAAACTTCATCTTCCGGGGTCTGAATTTTTTGCAGCCCGGCATGCATCACGTCCAGCATCTGGCGGGCATAGGGCAACCAAATCTCGCCTTCCGGCGTCAGGCGCAGGCTGCGCGTGGAGCGAGCGAACAGGCGGATAGTCAACGTAGACTCCAGGCGCTTGATAGCAGAACTGACCTGAGCAGGCTGAACGCCGGCTTCGCGTGCCGCATCGCTAAAACTATTCAGCGCCGCGGCGCGGACAAACAACGTGAGATCTTCAAGCCGGAACATTTTCACTCCCCGAGTATAAGTCCTGTCGCCGTAGGGCTATTTTTCCCGTTCTGCCGCCGGTTTACCATCGAATTATTCAACTGATTCCTGTGACCGGAGAGAATATGAAAGCCATCGCCATTACCCGCGCCGCGACCGACGGCAATAACATTGAATTTTTACAAGAGATTGACCTGCCCATGCCAGTTGCCACAGGACATGACCTGCTGGTTGAAGTAAAGGCCATTTCCGTCA
Organism: Citrobacter werkmanii; assembly: GCF_008693645.1. Classification (NCBI taxonomy): domain Bacteria; kingdom Pseudomonadati; phylum Pseudomonadota; class Gammaproteobacteria; order Enterobacterales; family Enterobacteriaceae; genus Citrobacter; species Citrobacter werkmanii. The sequence continues at coordinate 102,072 of NZ_CP044101.1, forward strand.
ACCCCGTTGATACCAAGGTCCGCGAAGGTTTTAACGCTGATGTGCCACGCGTACTGGGCTGGGATGCCGTTGGTGTGGTGAAGTCCGTGGGCGAAGCCGTTACTTTGTTCTCGCCTGGCGATGAAGTCTGGTACGCCGGGGCCCTGGGACGTGCGGGCAGTAACAGCGAATTTCAGTTAGTTGATGAACGAATCACCGCGCTGAAACCGCGATCGCTGGATAACGCCTCTGCGGCAGCGCTACCGCTGACCGCAATCACCGCCTGGGAAATGCTTTTCGACCGCCTGGGCATTGAGGAAAACGGCAACGAAGGCGATGTGTTACTGATTGTCGGCGCGGCTGGCGGCGTGGGTTCTATTCTGACGCAACTGGCCAGTAAGCTGACCAAAATGACCGTCATTGGTACCGCATCACGTGCGAAAAGCCAGAAATGGGTACGTGAAGCGGGCGCTCATCATGTGATTGACCACAGCAAGCCGTTGACGGAAGAGCTGGCACGGATAGGTATTAAAGAGGTGACGCACGTTGCCAGCCTGAATAATACCGAACAGCACTACTCGCAAATTATTGCTGCCCTCGCTCCACAGGGGAAACTGGCGCTGATTGACGATCCGCAAACCCTTGATGCGCGTCCGCTGAAAGCCAAAAGCATTTCGCTGCACTGGGAGTTTATGTTTACCCGTTCGATGTTTACCACCCACGACATCATTGCCCAGCATCAGCTATTGACCCGCGTGGCCCAGTTGATCGACGACCACACCATCCATACCACGCTGGGTGAACATTTTGGCGCGATCACGGCGGCGAATCTGCAAAAAGCGCATGCGCAAATTGAAACGGGTCGCTCGGTCGGCAAGATTGTGCTGGAGGGGTTTTAACATGTCTGATGCAGAAGTGATTTCAATTATTGCAGTACTGAAAGCCAAACCAGGGAAAATCGATGCACTGAAACAGGCGCTACAAGCTCTCTTACTGCCCACGCGCCGGGAGGAGGGCAATATTGAGTATGCGTTGTTCCAGTTACGCGACACGCCAGATGTATTTTATGTGCGCGAATCCTGGCGCGGTCAGGCTGGCCTGGACGAACATATCGCCCTGCCGCATTTCCAGTCGTTTGTATTGCAAATGAACGATCTACTGGCCGAGCCGCTACGACTGGATTATCTGACGCCTATAGAGCCGTAATATTAATACCGTGCTTCTCTGCTGTTCGGGGGAGCACAATAAATATCAACTTGAGAATTTACTTAACTCAATAATAACTTAGAAAATAAAATAGACATGATCATTATCCTCTGGAAAACTGTGGCATTAGTCGCAAAATTGACATTGAAGATATATCGTTAATATTCATTTTATTTCACAATAATAATAACCATATAAAAATAAATCACTCAGAAACACCCGCCGAATCTCCATCCCCTTACTTCCAGTACACACCATAAAATAATGTGAATGCAGAAATATAATTTCATAATAACAAGTATTGTTATTTTAATGGGGCAGGAGGAAATTAATTCACTAAGGCAATTCTGATAAAGATAGCTTTAGCCTCCCCCTGAAATTAACCATGAAGATGTCAATAATGGTTAATGAACTGTAGAGCAAAAATGGATATCGCCCAGGCGATTTAGACTTTACTGCAGGTTAGATAGCCTGCAAAAAGCAACAACAAGGAATGGATCATGTCTACACCCGCTAATTTTAATGGCCAACGCCCAGTGATTGATGTCAATGACGCAGTTATGTTGCTTATCGATCATCAAAGCGGCCTGTTCCAGACCGTTGGCGATATGCCAATGACTGAACTGCGTGCAAGAGCTACGGCTCTGGCAAAAATCGCCACCTTATGCAAAATGCCGGTGATTACCACCGCCTCTGTGCCGCAGGGGCCAAACGGTCCGCTTATTCCGGAAATTCATGAGAACGCGCCTCACGCACATTATGTCGCACGCAAAGGTGAAATTAACGCCTGGGATAACAAAGAGTTTGTTGCGGCAGTAAAAGCGACAGGCCGTAAGACGCTGATTATTGCTGGTACCATCACCAGTGTATGCATGGCATTCCCGGCCATCAGCGCGGTAGCAGAAGGTTATAAAGTCTTTGCCGTCATCGATGCTTCCGGTACCTACAGCAAAATGGCGCAGGAGATCACCATGGCCCGCGTCGTACAGGCTGGTGTCGTGCCGATGGATACTGCCGCGGTTGCGTCTGAACTGCAGAAAACCTGGAATCGGGAAGACGCAGCGGAATGGGCTGAAGTCTATGCCAAAATCTTCCCGGCTTATCAGTTACTAATTGAAAGCTATACCAAAGCCCAGGATGTTGTGAAAAATAACGAGCTGCTGGACTCTCAGCGCGCTTAACTTTTCCGATCTTGCACAAACGCCTGTTTCGTATAAGCAGGCGTTTTGTAATGCGCAGCATCAGTCCCTGTCAGCTATTACGTCCAGCCATAACACCGCCATCGACATCCCAGACAGCGCCAGTCACCCAACCCGCCTTGTCTGACAGCAGGAACGCGACGGTTTCGGCAACGTCAAGCGGCTTACCGACCCGACCGATCGGGTGGAAACTGTCAAAGCTGTTCATCACACCTTGTACATCTTCTTTCGGGATAAACCCTTCATAGATGGGGGTATGCACGACCGCTGGCGAAACGGCGTTCACGCGAATCCCATGCGCACCCAGCTCAATAGCCAGATTTTTGGTTAAAGCATGCAGACCCGCTTTGGCCATCGAATAGGCCGATGAAGGTGTCGCGCCCACCGCTTGTTGCGCCCACATTGAACCAATATTCACGATGGCGCCGTTTATATTGTCTGCCAACATATTGCGTACCACATCGCGGGTGATGAAAAACGTCGCCCGATTGAGGCTCATATATAGCTCATAATCTTCAACTTCATGTTCAGTAAAAGGTTTCGGGAAAAACACGCCAGCCGCATTCACTAACAGGTTGATGTCTTTATGATCAGCATTCACCGTTGCCATCACCTGCCTAACCCCCGCTTCCGACATCAGATCTGCCACAATGACGGAGACGTCACCCAGCTCCGCCAACGCCTGACGGGCCCGTTCCGCTTTCTCGGCGCGGTTGCCTACCAGCACCACGCTACCGCCGCCCTGGAGGATCAGTTTCGCCGTTTCGAATCCCACCCCACTGGTCCCACCCACCACTAATAATTTCTTTCCGGCAAAGAATGCGCTCATCGTTAACCTCGTTTAAAGAATTCGTTGACGCGCTAAAGATGCCACTCGGCTCAGGAGTTGACGACTGAGAAGAAATAGCATCTCAAGAAAGAAAATCTATCTCGCTGGCGTATACTGGAAACAGTTAATAAGAATGGAAAAAAGCAGATGCGTTCACTCAATCGGCTAAAATGGTTACACGCTTTTGAAGCCACCGCCCGCCATGGCAGCTTCACCGGCGCGGCGCAGGAACTGGGCGTGACGCCTGCAGCCGTTGGTCAACTGGTGCGTGCGCTGGAAGATTGGGTAGGCCATCCACTGTTACATCGCACCCGCACGGGCAAAGAACGTCTCACGCTGGTCAGCGAAGCACAGGACGCATTGCGCGACATCACTCTGGGACTGGATAACCTGGAATCCGGACTCAACAAACTGCGCGGCCGTCGGGCGCGCTCGGTGGTGATCATTACCGCGTCGCAGGTCCTGGTCATGAACTGGTTGATGAGTCGTCTCAATCGTTTCTCACAAACGCATGAAAACATCGAATTACGTTTGAATGTGACGGAAAAGCTGATGGATGTCGCCCACGGCGAAGCCGATCTGGGCGTACGCTGCGGCAAAGGTGACTGGCCCGGCGTCAACAAAACCTGGTTAATGGATGAAGAAGCCGTTCTGGTCTGCAGCCCACGAATGGTACCGGTAGATAAAATCGCCTGCGGGGAATGGCTGGCCGCGCAAAAACTGATCCACGACGACACTCCCCACCCCGGCGCTCATTTTCCTGCGTGGGATGATGTCTTGCACGCTACCCATGCCCCGGCCGTCCGCGACAGTGGACTGCACATTAACTCCACCTCTGCGGTGATCCTGGCGGCAATCAGCGGTCAGGGGGTGGCTATCGTTCGTCGGGCGCTGGTTCAGCAGTTACTTACCGACGGACAGCTGGTGCAACTTCACCCCGACACCCGTTGGCCGCTGACGTGGTCATACTACATCGTCACGCCGCAGCATGCGGTAATGCGTCCGGAAGTGAAAATCTTTAATGACTGGCTGATTGCGGATGTGCTGGCAGAAATCGCAACTATCTCTGCTATGATGCCTGCACACAAATAAAACAAAACGACATGCCGAGGGAAAGATGGGTTCCACCAGAAGAGGGATGATGAACGTCCTGATTGCCGCCGTATTATGGGGAAGTTCGGGCGTTTGTGCACAGTACATCATGGAGCAAAGTCAGATGTCATCTCAGTTCCTGACCATGACGCGTCTGATTTTCGCCGGACTTATTCTGCTGATGCTCTCTTTCGTTCACGGCGACAAAGTATTCTCCATTATCAAAAACCGCAAAGACGCGATTAGCCTGCTGATTTTCTCGGTGGTAGGCGCGCTTACCGTACAGTTGACCTTTCTGTTAACTATTGAAAAATCTAACGCCGCCACCGCGACGGTACTGCAATTTTTGTCACCAACCATCATCGTGGCGTGGTTTTCCGTAGTACGTAAAGCGCGACCAGGCATTTTGGTGCTAACCGCGATCCTGACCTCGCTCATTGGCACGTTCCTGTTGGTCACCCACGGTAACCCGACATCGCTGTCTATCTCACCTGCCGCGCTGTTCTGGGGAATTGCCTCCGCATTTGCCGCCGCGTTTTATACCACCTACCCTTCAACGCTTATCGCGCGCTACGGTACGCTGCCGGTTGTTGGCTGGAGTATGTTAATTGGCGGGATGATCCTGCTGCCGTTTTATGCCGGGCAGGGAACAAACTTTGTCGTCAATGGCAGTTTGATTCTGGCATTTTTCTATCTGGTGGTTATCGGTACGTCACTGACGTTTAGCCTGTACCTAAAAGGTGCGCAGATGATTGGCGGCCCGAAAGCGAGCATTTTGAGCTGCGCGGAACCGCTAAGCAGCGCGTTGTTGTCTCTGCTGCTGTTAGGCATTACGTTCACCCTGCCTGACTGGCTGGGCACGATGCTGATCCTCTCGTCGGTAGTGCTGATCTCAATGGACTCACGTCGCCGCGCCAGAGCGGTTTAACCCCAACCGGCGCGGCAACGGGTTAATTACCAGCCCGGAACCGCACCGCCGTTGAAGATGGATTCCGCCGCTTTTGCCACTTCCGGTGATTGATAAGATTGCAGAAATTCTTTCACGTTTTCGGCATCTTTGTTGTCTTCTCGCGCCACCAGGATATTCACATACGGCGAGTTCTTATCTTCGATAAATACGCTGTCATGCACCGGGGAAAGTCCGGTTTGTTGGATATAAGTGGTACTGATAATCGCCACATCCACTTTCCGATCGTCCAGTACGCGTGGTAGCTGCGCGCCTTCCAGCTCCATGATATTCAGATGCCGTGGATTATCAGTAATATCCAGTGCCGTAGGCAGCAGGCCTGTCCCCGCTTTCAGGGTGATTAACTTTTCTTTTTGCAGCAACAACAGCGCCCGCCCAAGGTTGGTCGGATCGTTAGGTATTGCAATCGTTGCGCCGTCTTTCAGTTCTGCTACCGTTTTGATTTTCTTCGAATAACCGGCCATTGGAAAAACAAAGGTATTTCCCACCACCACCAGCTTATAGTTATGCGCTTTATTATCCTGTTCAAGGAACGGACGATGCTGGAAGACGTTGGCATCCAGTTCACCATGATTAGTGGCATCGTTGGGTAATAATGAACCGCTGAAGCCCACCAGCTCGACGTCCAGGCCGTATTTCTCTTTGGCTACTTTCTTCGCGACCTCCGCCACGTCCTGCTCTGCGCCGTTAATCACGCCCACTTTAATATGTTTCGCGTCGTTGCTCTGCTGATCGCACCCTGCCAGCAATAATCCCGCCAGTAATACCACCGTCCCGGCTGCAAAATGAGGTATCTTCAGTTTCACGTTTTTATCCTTTTGAAATAACCGCCTGATGAGTAATGAAATGACTATAGCGGGAAGGCCACTGCGGTTTAAAAAACGAAAAAGCATCAGCAAGAAGAAAAAAGCATAATGGAAAAAAGGATAATTAGTCAGAATGTGCCGTGAGCTCATCAATGGAAAGCCCGGTAATCATCAGCACCAGTTCACGATCGATGCCCTTCTCAAGCATGGCATGGGCGATCCGCAACGCTTCATCCTTTTTGCCTTCGAGTTTGCCTTCCAGCAATCCTGTTCTTCGCCCCGACTCACGTAAGCATTCTGCAATCGTCATTAATCTCTCCTTATGCCTGGGAACACGCCTGGCAACCTCGCGAATAAACGCTTCAAAACGCGGTGCGCTGCCGGACTGTACCAGGTAATTAAATAGCGTTTCTACCTGACTGTCATTAGCGTGTCCCTTAATCAGCAGAGCAACCAGTTTATCGACCAGCACCATCAAATCGCGCTCACGTATATGCTTTTGGACAAGTTCCAGTAGCGCCATGCGCCGATGCTGCATAATCTCGTCATCAGACACCACTGTGATGTCTACCAGCGGGAAAGCCGCGCCATAAAGCTGCCGCGCAGTTTCTGAATCGTCAAACTCATCCAGCCAGCACAGTGAAAAAGGGTACGGGCTAGCAACGCCATGATAAAAAAGTATCGGCACCACTAGCGGCAGCGTTTTGTTTCCGGCATCAAGATGGCTCTGCATCGCGGCAATGGCATAACGCATCATCCGGAACGCCATATGCGCATCCGGCGAACTCTGGTGTTCAATCAACGCATAGATATAGCCTTTTCCAGTCCTTGTTTTTAGTGACCACAGTACATCGGAATAGCTGACACGCAGGTCTTCCTCAATAAAACTCCCGGATTCCGGCTTCAGTGTGTTCAGATCGCAAAGTTCACGCAATGACGCTGGGAGATAGGTATCAAGAAAATCCCTCGCCGTTTCTGGATGGTTTAAGAACTTTTTAAAAACTGCATCATGCGGGGTAGAAGTTGTAGGATTTTTCATGGCGATCCGTCACCAAAAGAACAAGATGACGGAACCTTACTCGCCAGCAGCGCAACCAACATTAGGGAAACTCTTCATCTGCGAGGGGCTTTGGCGAATAAATACATACTTTTGCAATGTATTCATTTTCCGGGAATGGTGTTCGCAAAAATGCCCGGTGAAACCTAACGCTTACCAGGCATCTTTTATGCACCATCCGGCGATAACAACGTCACACCATCTCTTTCACTATCTCCATTAACCTGGCGACATCTTCAGGCCGGGTATTACCCGTTTGTGGATCGATAATCGAGCTGTAAACATGTGGCATCACGCGGGGTACTCCCGCCTCCAGACAGGTTTTCAGGATAATGCCGAAGTTATCGAGATCGATCCCGCCCGTCGGTTCAATCAGCGTCATGCCGTTGCGCGCAGCGGTCGTCGCCAGCGCATACAACTCAGGCAGCGACCGCTCTCCCCCCATGGGGAAAAACTTCGCCGCGTGCGCCCCTGAATCCAACATCATCCGTACCGCTGCATCACAGGAAACGCGGGCAGGCGTGCCCTGGCTACTGCAAACGCCCGTCGAGATCAGCACTTCCCCCGGTGTGCCCGTCGGGCTGACCAGCGCATTGATAAGGGTTTGTTCGCCGCCCGTGGCCGCCAGCGCCCCTGCCGCAAACCCGCAGCCGGTAAAGGTCTGGTTGACGTGCGCCGGATGAACCGCTGAGGCTATCATCGCCGCTTTGTAATACTGTGCCGGGTCGCCAGCCCCCAATCCGACGGAGATCGACGGCACCTCCGTCATCCAGCGTTTAACTTCCCGAACGCCCTCATCAACTGACGTAAACTGCGCGGAAAGCACGCCGATCACCGCATGGCCTTCAGCGGCATCATAGATTTCCCGGGCATTGGCGATATCCTTCGCCAGCACGTTAATGGCCACTTTATTCCGATAAAAATTAATGTGCTGCATGGTCTGCAATCTCCTTTAATCGCGCTACGATCAACGCCATTTCCCCTTCTGCGACCGTACGCGGGTCAAGACTAAAAACGCCCTGATGAAGGTTGTAACGACGAGCGTAAATCGCGATATCGCCCCCGCGAAGTTGCGCTTCGACAGCATAAGCATCCTGCCCCAGCGTCTGCGCGTTCACGCGGATCCGAATCCGCCAGATGGCGCGTCCGGCTTCGTCCTGTTCGATATCGGCGTCCAGTCCGGGAATCGCTGATATCGCCTGTGCCACGGGCTGGAGTTCCTCAGCAGTCACCACGACCTGCCCCTGATGATAGTTTTCCAGGGCATACACCAGCCCGACCATATTCTCTTTGCCGATTTTCATCGCCCGGGCAATCCCGTGGTGCTGCGCTTTACACGCGGCAATCCACTGTTTCTTACCGGTGATAAACCCGGAGGTCGGCGCGTTAAAGGCTTTTGCTCCGCTGTAGACCACCATATCCGCCCCGCTCGCCACCCAGGCGTGTAAATCCTCCTCGGCGGCGGCATCAACAATCAGCGGCAGATTGTGAACCTGCGCGACCTGCACAAAATCCGCAATGCTCAACATGCCCTTCTGCACGCAATGGTGCGATTTCACGTACAACAGCGCGGCGGTGTTATCGGTAATCGCGCTCTCCAACTGCCAGCGGGCCGCAAGATTACTTGAGCCGACTTCCACCACGCGACCACCGCCCAGGCGAATAGCGCTGGTGATTGGCGCCCCGTAGTCAACGTTATGCCCGCGCAGCATGACCACTTCATTCGCCATACCTGTGCTATCAGGCATTAGCGAGACTCGCGCCGGGTCACCGCGGGTAATGGCTGCGGCGACAGAGATAGCAATACCCGCCGACGCACAAGAGGTGATATAGCTGTCCTCCGCGCCGGTATAACGGGAAACCAGCTCGCCGGTACGGTCCACCAGCCGATCGATTTCAACAAAGGCTGAGGCCGCCCGCGCGGTGGCCTGCATCACCTCCGGCGCTACGCTGGAAACGCCCAGAATCGTCATCTTGCCGCAGGCGTTAATGACCTGTTTTAGCCCCAGTTGTTGATAAATATTCTGTGTCATGGTTTACAGCACTCCCAACAGCGAACAAACCACGCTGAGCGCCACAATTGACAGCAGGATCGTGGTGTAACGTGGCCCTTTCTTCACCAGATAAAAGTAGATGGCGAACACCGCCGCCAGCGGCAACAGGCCGGGGGCAATAGAGTCGAGAATTTGCTGAACCACCACTTCAGAGCCTTTCAGGGCGCTGAGTTTTAGCGGGGTGGTGATCTTGACGTAACTCGCAGAAAGCGCGCCCATCATGATCAGACCCAGCACGTTAGCACCGTAGATAAGCTCCTTAATTCGCCCTCCCTGCAGCAGACCGATAATCGAGTCACGCCCCAGCGTATAGCCTTTGTGGACCATGCCGTAGCTGATTGCCAGCGTAATAGCAGGATAGAGAATTAACGGTACAATTCCGCCCATCGCGCTGCCATTGGCGGCGAACGGGATGAAAATAGCAATTAACAGCGGCATAACGGCTGCCCAGATAATGGAGTCGCCCATCCCGGCCAGTGGCCCCATTAAGCCAGTTTTAATCCCGGTGATCGAAGCGTCGCTAATCGGCTCGCCGCGCGTTTTCTGCTCCTCCATCGCAATGGAAATCCCCTGAATCACCGCCCCGAACGTTTGCTCCGAGTTGAAGAAGTTCAGATGGCGTTTCAGCGCTTCCACCTGCTCCTCTTTTTGCGGGTATAGTTTTTTGATGATCGGTGTCATCGAGGCGCAGAAAATCAGGCTTTGCAAACGCTCATAGGAGCTGGAAACTTCCGCACCCAGCCAGTAGATAAACCAGGCTTTGGTGATATCTGCTTTGGTCAGCGTGCCGCTTTCACGTGCACGCTCCACCAGTTCATGCTGCATTACGTCGCTGCTCATCATGCTGCTCCTTCATTTTTCGCCAGACCTTTAATCAGGAAGGCCACGCAGGTACCAAAGATTGCCATCGCCATGATGTCCACCTTCAGGTACAGCACTGCAAAGAATCCGCCGATAAACCACGGCAGCAGGCTCTTTTTACCGATCACCATAATGGTGATGGCAAAGCCCAACGCCGGCAGAATGCCGCCCATAATTTCAAAGGAGTGTGTGAGCCAGTGCGGCATCAGCTTCAGGAAGCTTTCCACCACGTCCTGACCAAAATAGTTAGCGGCAAAGACCACCGGGAAACGCAGCACCAGCCCGAGTAACGCCGGGTAGAGGAACGCACAGCGCATAATCCCCGCCATGTTGGCCGTTTCCGCGTGCTTGTCGGCCATATGTACCCACGCGGCGTTTAACGTACGACGCAACTGGTCGAGGAACACACCGATAACGCCAAACGGGATCGCCAGTGCGATGGCCAGGTTCGGGTCCATTCCGGCCTTCACGGCGATAGGAATTGAAATACAGGCAGCCAGCGCCGGATCCGACGGGACGTTGCCGCCCGGCGTAGAGGTCACGCCGAGGTAAACCAGTTGCATACCTGCGCCGATGATCATCGCCGTTTCCATGTTGCCTAATAGCAGGCCAACGAATACGGCAATCACCACCGGCTGCAGCAGCATGGCGGAAAAGGTGTAGCCAAGGCGTAATCGGGCAAACCAGTAATACAACCCCATCAGGCTTGCAAAGACTAAAGTATCCATAGTTAAGTACCCTGTTATCAACGAATTAGAATTTTTTCAGGATATCGTCCAGCGACTGCGGCTTATCTTCCGGGATAGTCTGGAAGAACACCTGAATCCCACGATTTTTCAGGTCGCTCAGAATGCCGACGTCTTTTTCATCCAGCGTGATGTTCTGGAATACCGCTTTGCGGTTTGGCCCACCGCCCAGCCCACCGACCTGAATGGTGGAGACATCAAAACCCAACTGGACCGCCTCCAGGACCGCCGCCAGAGAGGGGAACAGCACCAGGACCTTGCCGTCACCAAGCTGATTTTCTTTCCATGCGGCGGCAAAACTCTGGTTACCAAAGCAATCCACTTTGATATTTGGCGGCGCTGCCATCAGGTAGATATTTTTCATAAATGGGTCGGCGTCCAGCTCATCGCTAACCACCGCAATCCGGTTTGCCTGAGATTGTCCAACCCACTTAGTCACAACCTGGCCATGAATCAGACGGCTATCGATACGACATAAAACGATGTTTGCCATGATGTTTAATCCTTATTGTGATTGTTGTAATTGACGTACGTGAGCAACAACGTCCAGGCAGCTGCTCCGCCCGGCCTCGACCAGTTCGGCCACACAGGCGGTCAGTTGACCGTGCTCGCGTTTGTCCAGCGCCTCCAGTAACAAAGAGGCATTCAGCCCGGAAATGACTGCCACCGGGTAGTCGGCGCTCAGCCGCGCCGCAACATTAGAAGTGGTGCCGCCAATAAAATCGGTCAGGATCAGTGAGCCTTCCGGCATGGCTTTCACCACGACTTCGACGCGCTGATAAAACTCACCGAGCGTATCAACGGGCATCAACGCAATTTCGGTCACGCCTTTGATTTCGCCCATCACCATGCGCAGGCTGTTGCAAAGCTGTTGCCCCCAGCCGCCATGGGTCAGCAGCAGGATCTGGGGCAAGGATTCAGTGGTAGTCAAAATGGCCTCCTGGCTCGATTACATAGACATAGGTAAACAGAGCAAAGGCTGTGCCAGAATTTGTGTCACACGGGGGAGTTGTGGATGCTGGCGGGGCGCAAAGCCCCACCAGACAAGAGATTAGCTATACAGCAGTTCGTAGATATAAAAATATTCCGCGTCCGATAAGCGAATGGCATAGGCCTCTTCGATCGGCAAGAAAGCAGATTTAATGACACTAAACGCGCGGATATCAAGATCCGGCTTGTTCTCTAACGCCATCTGTAACGGTTTGCGGTTAATCACGATACGCTCAACCATACAGCAGCAGTGGATCAGGAAGCGCAGTGTCACCTGGCGGCTCGGTTTTAGCGAAAGCGCGGTGGTCAGATGATTCAGCACACCTTCCATCTCTTTCAGAATGCGCTGCGGGTTAAGCACCGAAATATGGTTGATGATGCTTTCCATGGTCAATGCGCTGATGAAACGCATTGCGCTGCGCTCCATCTCCAGACGACGCTCACTGCTGGAGAGATCCGGCGTCAGCAGGCTGAGCACCAGTTCGGGTCCCTGCTCAGAGAACAGCTCCTCGAGCGAGATAAACGGAATGTCCGGCAGTCCCGGCTGGAAAGTACCGACGATCCCCGCCAGACGCTCGCTGGCGTTAATCGCCTGCTGAACGCGCTCCAGGCTGCGGACTTCGTTGTAGTCGAGGATCACCATCCGCGTGTCCTGCGACATCAGCTCGCCGAAGCTCTCTTCCAGCACCTTTTTGATTTTTTCCGCCGTACCCATACCGGTAATACAGGAGATGACCAGCACTTTCCCGCTGTTTTCCTGCTGCGGCGTACAGAGCTGACAGGGAATATTTTTGCTCTGCATTAATGCCGCCAGCTGCGGTAAATCACTGGTTTCATAGCTTAAATCCAGTCCTACCTCCAACAAGCTGGTGAGCGTAATATTTGGCATCAACAGAACGTCTATCTGGAATAATTTGCTGATCGTGCTGCCAAAATGGACCAATGAGCCAATATCCACCATCAGGATCAGTCGGCGATATTGCCGGGCCTGGATCATCTGCGTCAGGGCTTCCAGCGTATCATGCACCGACTGCTCGAAAGGCATATCGATAGCGCTGAACAGCTCGCGCTCCAGCACGCGATTCACATACTGCGCCTGGCTGGTGGCGGTCGTCGCGCCGTGAGCAATCAAAATCACCCCGCAGTCCGGGCTGGCGTCAATTCGTTGGCGGTAATGCCGACACTCTTTGAGGAACAGACACAGCCAGACTACCTCCGTCGCCGGGCACTGAATATGCAGCAGTTCGTTGATTTTTCGGCATAACAGCGTGGCGTTTTCGTATTCATCTTTACAGCGATCGAGGATCAGGCTGGAAGAATAAAGCTGGGGAATAAGCCCGCGCTGCACGTAGCCAATCAGCGCCAGAAAGTGTTTGCGCAGCGGGTTAACCAGATTCTCCGGCAGCGTAAAACCGAGCACCTGCTCAACGCAGCCGATCAGTAGTGTCACGCGCTCTTCAATCTGATCGCCATAGCGCGGGGGATGCGCCACGCTGTCGCGGCTGTAGAGGCCGTATTCAAAAATCGAGCTGAGTTTATTTTTAAGTATCGCCAGGGTTTCGGCTGGCGGTACGTTGCTGTTGCGCAGGTTGATATATTCCCGGGTCAGGAAGCTGTAAAAGAGATCGCTCTCTTCAATTTCGGCTCCGGTCGCCAGCGAATTTTTCAGTGCGGGCAGCGTACGGGCGTCGATGCTCAGATGTTCTTTACCTTCGAACAGCGCTCCCACCAGCAGGCGTTGTTCCGGCGTGGCGTTAAACGGCATTTCTGCCAGACGTTTATCCAGCTGTAGCGTATCGCTGTGTTCCGTCATCCCCGAGGCCCAGGCCTGGGCGCAGAGAAACTGAATGTCGCTCTTGAGCTGACCAATATTGCCTTCCAGCGGCTTATTCAGCAGCCAGAGCAGCAGGGTACGGTCGATGCTTATCGTGCGTTCGATTTTACGGCTCTCACGCTGTAAAAAGCCGACGATAAGTTCAACCTGCTCTTCCACCGAGCGCTGGCGGATGCCGGGTAAATCGATGCACACCTGAATACGTCGCTGGAAGGTGCGCAGCAGCGCCGAGCTGACCGGTTCGGTGGTCGCACAAATCAGACGGACCGAAATTGAGCGCGCCACGGCGCTGGAACCCAGCGGTCGGTATTGGCCTTTGTCGAGAATTGAGAACAGTTTTTCCTGACCTTCATACGGCAGACGATGCACTTCATCGAGCAGCAGATAGCCGCCGTCAGCCTGCTCGACCAGCCCCGGTTTATTCTCGTTTGCGCCGGTAAAGGCCCCCTGTCGATGGCCAAATAAATGTGAAGAGAGCAGCTCCGGGTTATGGGCGTATTCCGCGCAGTTAAAATAGACCAGCGGTGGCGGTGTTCCCGTCGCGCGTTCGCAGGCAAAACGGTGCATCAGTTCGGCGAAAAAGGTTTTGCCCACGCCGGAAGGACCGGTCAGCAGAACGTGCAACCCGTGGGGATAAAGCACCGCCGCGCGGCCTTTTTCCACCGCATCGCGCAGGCTGCGATCGTAACCAATCAGGCCGAAAAAGGGATCGTCTGTCGCCTGGGCTTCCTGAACAGGCAACAGATCGGCAACGGTTTGCACTTCGCGCTCGGACTCATCCAGTTTGCGTCCCAGCAGCGTTTCAATCGCCTGACGATGCAGAAAGAATACCGGACGTCCGCGACTTTTAATCGCCAGACCGTCATTCCAGAGTTGATTGAGATCTTTACTGACCGAGTTACGCGCCAGCCCAAGATTAAAGCCGATGGCCTCCGCGGTGAACGCCGTTTCCTGCGCCAGTTGGGCAAGATTCAGTCCTCGCGTCAGCCGTTCCAGCTCTCCCAGTATTATCTCAATCCGTCTCATCTCTTTACCGCTTAAGAAATAAATGATTGTTCAGAACATACACTATTCTGCTGCGCAAGAAAGTGAGGCGGCATCCAGACCTTCCGGTCATCAAAACGTTTTCGACAAATAATGGCGCGCGGCACCGGTTTCCGGGAAGTTATCGAGGGTCATTTGCAGCTGATAGCCGTTTTTCTGATAAAACGGCAGCGCCTGGAAACTCATCGTATCCACCAACGCATGCAGACACCCTCTCTCACGCGCGGTTTGTTCCGCCGCCTGCATCAATTTTGTGCCGTAACCGCCTTTACGCAGCGAATCATGCATCCATAAAAACTCAATGCATAGCCATTCGCCTTTAATTTTGCCGATCAACCCGCCCAGAATTTCATTGTGCTCATCGCGCCAGTACACCGCCAGGTCGCCAAAATTGGTGGTTCTGAGAAACTGGCGATTGTACGCACGCAATCCGGCCAGCAGCGCGTTTTGATCGTCTTCGGTAACCGTATCGGTAATCTGTATTTGCATCCTATCCTCCTGAAAAACTACAACGTCTGGCTGATTTAGTTTTAGGCATTAACACAGGCTGATGAGTGAGTCGTATGCCGTCTACACTTACTCTTGAGATGATGCGCATAGACAACAAGGATTATTATCATGAAACGAGTCATTTTTCCGATTATTGCCGTCCTTTTCACGCTACCCGCACTGGTACAAGCCGACTCGGCGTATGGCGGACTGCAGGCAGTACACGAAAAAAACACCGTTATGAAGGACTTACGTAAGATTTGCACCCCACAAGGGTCGCCATCGGATGAGGTATGGGAAAAAACGATTATGGCTGATACGCGTAATCAGCAGCACATCCGCGAAGCCATTCTGGCAATACAAAGAAATAACCAGAACAACTACTGGGAAGCGCTTGGCAAAGTGGAATGCCCGGATTTATAGGCATTTATGTTGTAAAATGAGTACTGTAACCGGTTTCTGTATCGTAAAAACACGTATTGTTGCCTGAATGAATCAATAGCAATGGAGCAACAATATGCGATACCGTTTTCCTGAAAACTTCTGGTGGGGCAGTGCCTGCTCGGCGCTACAAACCGAAGGCGATAGCCTGAACGGCGGTAAAAGCCCGACCACGTGGGATGTGTGGTTCGACCGCCAGCCAGGTCGTTTCCATCAGGGGGTTGGCCCGGCGAACACCTCGGGCTTTTATCAGCACTGGAAACAGGACATCGCACTGCTCAAACAGCTGAAACACAATAGCTTCCGTACATCTCTGAGCTGGTCACGCCTGATCCCGGACGGCACCGGTGAGGTTAATCCTGAGGCCGTCGATTTTTATAATAACGTCATCGACGAGCTGCTGGCGCAAGGCATAACGCCATTTATCACCCTGTTCCACTTCGACATGCCGATGGTGATGCAGGAAAAAGGCGGCTGGGAAAACCGTGAAGTGGTTGAGGCGTTTGGCCGCTACGCACAGACGTGTTTCAAATTGTTCGGCAACCGCGTTAAGCACTGGTTCACCTTCAACGAGCCGATTGTTCCTGTAGAAGGCGGTTATTTGTATGACTTCCATTATCCTAACGTGGTGGATTTCAAGCGTGCCGCCACTGTGGCGTACCATACCGTGCTGGCGCATGCGACGGCGGTGCGGGCGTATCGTGATGCAAACCATGACGGTGAAATTGGCGTAGTGCTGAATTTAACGCCTTCGTATCCGCGCTCGCAGCATCCGGCAGATGTCAAAGCCGCGCACCATGCGGATCTGCTGTTTAATCGCAGCTTCCTCGACCCGGTACTGAAAGGGGAATATCCGGCGGATCTGGTGGCATTGCTGAAAGAGTACGATCAGCTTCCGGCCTGCCAGCCAGGCGATGCGCAGTTGATCGCCGACGGCAAAATCGACCTGCTGGGGATTAACTATTACCAGCCGCGTCGTGTGAAATGTCGCGATACGGCAGTCAATCCGAATGCGCCGTTTATGCCGGAGTGGCTGTTTGATTACTATGAAATGCCGGGACGTAAAATGAACCCTTACCGCGGCTGGGAAATTTATGAGCCGGGTATTTACGATATTATTACCAATCTTCGCGATAATTACGGTAACCCACGCTGCTTTATTTCAGAAAACGGTATGGGTGTAGAAAACGAACAGCGCTTTATTCAGGAAGGACAAGTTAACGATAGCTACCGTATTGAATTTGTTACTGAGCATCTGAAATGGCTACATAAAGGCATTAGCGAAGGCTGTCATTGTCTTGGCTACCATATGTGGACCTTTATTGATAACTGGTCATGGCTCAACGGCTATAAAAACCGCTACGGTTTTGTCCAATTGGATTTAGAAACACAAAAACGTACAGTGAAAAAGAGCGGCGAATGGTTTGCCCATACCGCCGAAAATAATGGTTTTGATTGATTAAGTTGCCGGATGACCGTGTTGACTGAAAACGATGCGCCATCCGGCAACAGTTTTCACTGAATCCTGACCTTCATCGTTACCAGAAGCGCTGTCAGCAGCATCAGGCTGCCCGAGAGCATCAGGGGCGACAGCAGTCCGAGGTTATCGAGCGCATAGCCTCCCACCGCAGCCCCGCAGGTATTGGCAAGCTGGATCACGGCGACCTGGACCGATCCAGCTTTTTCTGCCTGATCGGCAAGCGAGCGGGTGATCCACGTCGACCAACCAACCGGTACCAGCGCAAACGCCAGCCCCCAGATTATCGCAATGCCCGCGGCCACCACTTTATCGCTACCCCACAGAATCAGGACCAGCGCGCTGAGCGCCAGCACCAATGGCGCACCGGCCAGGGCCAGTTTGACCGAGCGCTTCAGAATCACCGAAGAGAACGACGTCCCGACAAAGCTGGCGATACCAAAACTCAACAGCACCAGCGTCAGGCCATCAACATCAAAGCCCGCCAGATTCATATAGACAGGGCGAATATAGGTAAAGAAGGCGAACTGCCCGGCGAAGGACATGAAGATGGCAATCATCCCGGCCATTACTCCGGGGCGCTGCAGCAGGCTGAACATATTTTGCTTGTGATGCGCAGGTTCGCCCGGCAGCGAAGGCAGCGCTCTCACTACCCAGATGGTGCACAGCACGCCCATTACCGCCGCCGCGTTAAACACGTTGCGCCAGCCGATGATGCCGCCCAAAAAGCTCCCCAACGGCGCGGCAATCACCAGCGCGATGGACACCGCGCCAAATATCACCGACAGCGCTTTCGGTACCGTACGCGCGGGAACCAGACGCATGGTCAGCGACGCTGACATCGCCCAGAACCCGCCGAGCGCCAGCCCCAGACAGGCACGACCGATCAGCAGGAGCGTAAAAGAGTTAGCAAATGAAACCAGCAGGCAGGAAAGCGTCAGCAGAACCGAAAACAGGATCACCACATAGCGACGATCGGTCGCCTGGATAATTTGCGTCACAAACAGGCTGGCGAACATGGCGACAAACGCCGTCACGGTCACTGATTGTCCGGCAACGCCTTCTGAAATGCCCAGATCCTGCGCCATTGGCGTCAGCAGGCTAACGGGCAGAAACTCAACGGTTATCAGGCAGGCAACACAGAACGCCACGGCGAATACCGCCGACCAGTTTGGCCGGGTATTTACCTCAGCGCGGGATTTTTGTTCAACAGCGTCACTCATTTTGTTACCTGCGTGGGGTGATTGTAGAAAAGTTACGCATTGTAACATTAAAAGTGTGACGTATTTAACGTTTTGACAACCTTGTTATTTGCATTACGGCCTTCGAGTCAGCTCGCATAAGCAAAATTTCCATTCCTCTAACGTTTTAACAGGATATTGAATCTCATAATATAACACCAAGTGCTATACTTACGGTTACAGGATGTCTCCGATGCGTGTTTTCAAGACTAAATGGTTCGCCAGAGAAGCCAAATCCCACACGGTAAAAGATAATGAATTATGCAAAGCCATTGCAGCTGCTTTGCAGGGAAAAGTGGAGGATCTCGGCGGCGGAGTTTATAAGAAACGCCTGAACCAGAATCGCGATCGAGCGATCATTCTGGCGAAAGGAGGTGACCATTGGTTCTACACGTTTCTCTATGCCAAACAGGATATGGCAAATGTTAGTCACAGCGAATTGATAGGATTTCGAGAATTGGCAAAGCATTTCGCCAAACTTACAGATGAAAAAATTATTATCTTATTGAAAAATAAAGAACTAGTAGAGGTCTGTTGTAATGACCGAAAAAAATGATTTCAAAAGCCCGGCCTTTGAAGCTATCCATAGTGCGGCAACCGGCTTGTTTAGCGTCGAGGCGATCCCGCAGGAAACCATGCGTAATTTCGACAAAGCGTGTTTGAGCCGCGTCATCGATCTTCAGCCTCGGGAAATCAAAGCGCTCCGCGAAAAATTTAACGTGAGCCAACCTGTTTTTGCACATTACCTCAATACCAGCGTGTCGACAGTGCAAAAATGGGAGAGCGGTGCCAAGCGGCCGAGTGGAATGTCTCTTAAGCTGCTCAGCGTCGTTCAAAAGCACGGATTACAAGTTCTGGCGTAGGCCTGATAAGCGTAGCGCCATCAGGCATCACTATCAGTGCAGCCAGTGCACGCCATCTTCAGGTTGGAAAAAGGCGTTATAGCGCATCTGGAACGCGTTAAGCTCCTGCATATCCGGCTCCATTTCACGTAGAAACCCGAGCGCCAGGCGCACCTGCGCGTCGGTGATCGGGGCGGCCAGGCGAGATTTTTGTAGCAGGCGGTGCCACTGCAGCAGGTTCTGCTCGCTGCCGTCGACAATGACGATTTGCCAGATTAACAATACCTGGGCGGCATTTTGCAGATGCGATTCATCAGGGCGGTGCAGGTACTGTAAAAACGCCTCCCCCTGTACTTTTCCCATCTGGTCAATCATCGATTCTACTGGTACTACATCAATACTCAGTCGCTCACTCAGACGGCGAATGGCCCGTCGTGATCCGGACGTCAGCACCCGGAAGCCCACTACAAAAACAACCACCAACGTGGCCAGCATTATCCAAATCATTAATGACGATACCGCCCGCTTAAACTAATTTTTCCGAGAGTGACTGACAGGCTTCGCGCACCCACTGCGAATATTGTGGAATACAATTTTTTGGCATTTGTAGTTCAACGCCGCTGATACTTATTGCCGCAATCACGTCTTTATTACGGTTAAAAACCGGTGCGGCAATGCAATAGATGCCAGGGGAGTCTTCGGCGTTATCAAAGACCCAGCCTTGCTCGCGGATTCTGGCAAATTCCTTCATTAATGCTTTTTTGCTGGTAATGGTGGTTTCGGTATACCGTGGCAACACTTCATCAGGCAACAACTCATCAATTTTATCTTGCGGCAGCCAGGCACAAAGCGCTTTGCCCACACCGGAGCTGTGCATCGGTAATTTTTTACCGACCCAGGTCCGAATGCCAATCGGCTGGGTATTCTCCAGCTTCATAAGATAAATTGGCGCGACTTCATCCAATATACCTAAGTGACAGGTCAGGTCCGTTTGCTGACGCAGTTTTTCCAAAACAGGAAGTGCCGCATTACGAATATCAAATTGTTCCAACGAACGATTTCCCCATTCGTACAGCTTCAAGCCCAAAAAGAAACGTCCCTTTTCCAGGCGCAAAAGATGATGCGCAACCAGTGCATTTAGCAGGGAAGACGTGCTGCTTTTTGGTAATGCCAGATCCTGCTGAATCTGACTGAAGGTCGCTCCTGGGGAGTTAAAAAGATAATTACAGATTTTTACTGTCTTATCCAATGCGGGAACAGAGGTCGTAATGTCTTGGTTCATGCGCTATTAATCTTTTTTATTCATAGACTCTGCACAGTATACCGCAATCACTTTTCTCAGGAATGCGGCTTTTTTGCACATACGCAAACTGGGCTCTATTACCTAAATTTTATACCCACAAACCCGATCCATCTCACAGTTGTTCATTTGTTCTGCAAAAAACGTTGACGAACGATTTGGATATTTGCTGTACTAACTTCAATATACAGAACATAGGTTCCATATACAGAACTAAAGGAGTGGCAATGTTGAACATTTTTAAGGGCATCTTCCCGCCAGTACCGACTATCGTTGACGAAAGCGGGGAATTGGATCGCGCTGGAATGGCAGTAATGATTGACCATGTGATTAGCAATGGTGCCGACGGAATGCTCATTCTGGGCAGTGGCGGCGAATTTTCCCATTTCTCGTCCGAACAAAGAAAGCAAATTGCAGAGTTTAGCCTGCAGCATGTTGCCGGTAGAGTTCCTGTTCTTATTGGTATCGCCTGCGCCAGCACAGCGGAAACTATCCAACTTGGAAGGCATGCTGAAAACGCGGGCGCAAAAGGAGTACTGGTAGTCAATCCTTATTATGCAAAACTCAGCGATGAGGCCCGCTTTACGCATTACAAACGAATTGCTGAAGCGCTAAGCATTCCCGTCTTCTTATATAATTTTCCAGAACTAACTGGCCAAGATATTGGTATAAATGTCATCACTCGCCTTGCCCGCGAAGTACCAAATATCGTTGGCATTAAAGATACAATTGATAACATTAGCCACACCAGGGAAGTTATCAATCAGGTTCACTGTTTCCGCCCAGATTTTATCATTTTTAGCGGCTATGACGAATATTTACTTGATACATTATTACTCGGTGGACATGGCGGCATTCCGGCAACATTTAACTTTGCGCCTCATATTACACGCGGAATTTATCAGGCGATTCAGCAGAACGATCTCGCTACCGCCAAAGTACTTCAACAACAACTTGCCGGATTATCACCTTTATATGCCTTAGAACAACCTTTCTTTGCCGTTATCAAGACCGCCATTAAATTAAGTGGCGTGGATATATCAACTGCAGTTGTCCCGCCAGCATTACCGTTAAATGAAGAAAAAAGAGAACAGGTTAAAAATATATTATCCCGTATTACGGTATAAACCAGCATGAGAGCAAAGATAATGAACATCAACCCTGTATTAAAATTGAATCCCAAAGATGATGTGGTTATCGCAAGGCAGGCTGTCCCCGCAGGCACCCGGCTTGAAGAAGAGCACATTACTGTACTCAGTGATATTCCCGCAGGGCATAAAATCGCCCTGCATGCACTGAAGGTTGGCGATGCGGTCAGACGTTATGGGCAAATTATTGGCTTCGCAACTCAGCCCATTAAGCCTGGCGAACACATCCACATGCATAATTTGGGAATGGGTGACTTTGAACGCGACTATGCCTGGGGTGAAGATTGCCATTCACCTTTTCCAGCCCCTCAACAGGATACCTTTATGGGTATCCGCCGCGCCGATGGCCGTGCAGCTACACGTAATTACATCGGTATTTTAAGCTCCGTAAACTGTAGTGCCACGGTCGTAAGAGCTATTGAGGATCACTTCCGTCTGCAGGGTCTTGCAGATTACCCGAATGTTGATGGCGTGGTGTCATTACCACAAAGTTTTGGCTGTGCTATTGGCTCTAAAAGTGAATCAATGGACGTCATGAGACGTACGATGGCCGGTTATGCCACCCATGCTAACTTTGCCGGCGTAATCATCGTTGGACTGGGATGCGAATCCAGTCAAATTCAAGACATGATGAATGCCCATGGACTAGCCGATGGCCCAATGATGCACAGTTATACCATTCAGGATGTGGGCGGTACACGTCACGCCATTGAGAAAGGAATTTCCCTGGTTAACCAAATGTTGCCCGTTGCTAACCAGGTAACACGTCAACCTATCCCTGCATCAGAAATCATACTCGCGCTCGAATGTGGCGGTTCCGACAGCTATTCCGGGATCTCAGCCAATCCAGCTCTGGGCTATGCGGTAGATAAACTGGTGCAACAAGGCGGAACAGCGATTTTATCTGAAACCTCCGAAATTTATGGTGCCGAACATCTTCTTACCCGCCGTGCCGTTTCTCGCGAGATAGGTGAAAAACTCATTGCCCGCATTCACTGGTGGGAAGAGTATTGTCGCCGCACTGGAAGCGAAATGAACAACAACCCTTCGGCGGGTAACAAAGTCGGCGGGCTGACGACAATTCTGGAAAAATCACTTGGTGGTATTGCTAAAGCGGGTACAACCAATCTGACAGAAGTGTATGAGTATGCTGAACCGGTAACCGCGAAGGGTTTTGTCTTTATGGATACCCCTGGATATGACCCTATTGCCGTCACGGGGCAAATCGCCGGAGGAGCAAATCTTCTGTGTTTCACCACAGGCCGAGGTTCTGCCTTTGGTTCCAAGCCGACCCCAAGCTTGAAGCTGGCTACCAATAATGCGCTTTGGCAACGCCAACAGGAGGATATGGATATTAATTGCGGAACCATTGTCGAGGGGGAAGAATCCATTGCAGAAGTCGGTGAACGTATCTACCAGATGATCCTTGAGATGGCATCAGGTAAAAAAACGAAGAGTGAGGAATTTGGCTATGGCAGTCAAGAATTCGTCCCTTGGACTGTTGGCTCCATAATGTAACACTCCACAAGATAATAATACCTCGTACCGCCATACTCATTATGAGTATGGCAAGGAGCCCTTATGTCTATTGTTAACGTAAATACTGAAGAAGAAAAATTAAAGGCAACAACAGTAAGGTGGCGCATATTTATTATTATGCTCTTATTAGGTGCTATTAACTATATTGACCGCACCTCTCTTTCTATTGCCATGCCTTATATTACAGATGAATTTGGTATTACCGATACTCGCGTTGTTGGTGTGATTCATAGTGCCTTTTTCTGGGCTTATGCATTAATGCAAATTCCTAGTGGGGTCATTGCTGATAAATTCAAAGCCAGACATATCATTGCGCTGGCCACTATCTTATGGGGAGCATTTCAAGCCGTTGCGGCTCTGTGTCACTCTATTTTCACCCTTTCACTTTCTCGTCTGGGGTTAGGCGTCACTGAATCTCCAATCATGCCCGCTGGCGCGAAGTTAATGGGTACATGGTTAACGCCAACCGAACGCGGACGTGGTTCGATGCTACTTGATGGCGGCGCGCCATTGGGTACGGCGCTGGGTGCGGTGATCATTGCCGGACTTATTGCCTTTTTCGACTCATGGCGTATGGCATTCGTGGTGGCTGGTGTGGGAACAATGATTGTCGGTTTACTGGCCTGGTGGTACATCCGCACTTATCCATCAGAACACCCCAGCATCAATAAAGCTGAACTAGACCATATTGTTGCGGCAAACGGTGCTGAAACCAGTAGCAAGAAATACCGTCTGGCCGATATCAAACCTTACCTGAAACAACGTAATGTGATTGCACTTATCTGTGGCTGGGTTTGCTATAGCTTCGTGTTCTATGGCCTGATGACATGGCTACCGCTCTATTTCCAGGCCACCTACGGTTTTGATATCAAATCGATGGGCGGAGCAATGGCGCTGATCTTCCTGCTGTGTTTTGTCGGCCAACTGACTGGCGGCTACATTATGGATAAATGGCGCAGCAAAGGAGCAAAAACAAGCCGCGTTATGCATACGATGTTGGCGATTTCGGCTACCACCGCTGGTGTTGGTATTTTCCTTTGCGCACAAAGCTCGACGCCAGCCGTCGCAATTACCTTGCTCACTATTGCCCTTTTTCCCCTGCGATGGGCCAGCGTTTACTGGTCAATACCCGGACTACTGGGCGCACAATCAGTTGCAGGCACCATTTGCGGAACCATGAACTTCACCAGTAATTTGTTTGCAGCCATCCTGCCTATTTTTATCGGTTTCCTGGTGCAATCCACGGGGAACTATTACGCAGCGATGATGTTCTTTGCGCTGGCTGCTGTGGGTTATCTCATCTGCTCGCTGCTGATCAACTTTGATAAAAAAATGGTCATTACCGACGAGTAATCCGCCTGAATCTGGCCCGTTTACGGGCCATCTTTCAACATCAGGAACGATGTATGTTCAATTCAGAGAATTTCATTGCCGTAGACTGGGGCTCAAGCAACCTGCGCATTTGGGTCTATCAACAGAATCAATGTGTCTGGCAACACGTCAGTCAGAATGGGGTACTCAAACATCAACCAAGTGTATTCAAAGACACCTGGTTAACACTGCTCAGTTTGTGTCCGCGGCCATTAAACACAGATACAACCGTCATAATGAGCGGAATGGTGGGCAGTAATATCGGGTGGGTAGATAGCCACTATTTACGCTGTCCAACCCCGTTAAGTGCATTATCACAGCATCTAACAAAGGTTGAAGATGCGGGCCCTTTTCCCACTTTCATCGTTCCTGGCCTGCAAATTGCCGGGCCGGAAAACTACAACGTTATGCGTGGAGAGGAAACTCAGCTATTTGGCGCCTTAGCTGATGGGAACTGGTACGTATTCCCGGGAACACACAGCAAATGGGTGCAGGTACAAGAGAGTAACGTCTGCGATTTTCAAACCGTCATGACCGGCGAGTTTTTCCACTTACTTTCACACTACTCCATCGTTGGGAAAAACGCCGAGGAACAAAACAAGAACGAACAGGCTTTTTTAGCAGGAGCCGAACGCGGCTGGCAGGAAACATGTTTATCCCGCAGCCTATTTGATCTGAGAGCCAGAATACTCACCCATGCGTTGTTACCCGATACGCTTTACGAATCTCTGTCAGGGTTATTGATTGGCCATGAAATAGCACAAATGCTACAGCACTATGCCATTAACACTGAAGAAGAAGTCATTCTGGTGGGCAATGACGATTTGCTCAGCCGCTATCAAAGCCTGTTTCATCATTTCGGTTATCGCTGTCGGCTGTGTAACGGTGAAAAAGCATTTATTAATGGCATCAGGAGACTTTTAAATGAATAGTCGTAACCCTTTGGTCGCAATTTTACGTGGGGTGAAGCCCGATGAAGTGCTGGCCCATATTGATGCACTTATCACAGCCGGATTCAGCACAATAGAAATACCGCTGAATTCGCCAGACTGGCAACGTAGTATTGCTCTTGCCGTGGAACATTATGGTCATACAGTAAAAATCGGTGCCGGAACGGTCACTAATGTCAGTGATGTCAGCACACTCTCTTCGCTGGGATGTGCATTTATCCTTACGCCCAACACCGATCCGGAAGTAATTGATACTGCGCGAGCGGCCAAAATGACCACCTGCATCGGCTGCCAAACAGTCAGCGAAGCATTTGTTGCATTCCGGCATGGCGCGGACGGATTGAAAATTTTCCCTGCGGGGGAACTGGGACCGAATTACATCCGGGCATTAAAAGCCGTTTTGCCTCCTCAAGTCCCTTTATATGCCGTTGGCGGAATTAGGCCAGACAATTTGTCCCATTACCTGAAGGCAGGTTGTTTCGGTGCCGGCTTAGGCAGCGATCTGTATCGTGCCGGACAATCTATCCACCAAACAGCCGCAAATGCGAAGGCATTTATCGAGGCTTATAATACTTTCTGTGAGTCTCAGGCATAAAAAAGCCCGCCATTAAGGCGGGCAAAAGTTACCAATGCACACTTAACTCAAGCAACTTTCAATTGTTGAATCTTTTTCTCACGGCGAATTTTACGTTCTTCAAACACGGCCACGATGGCCATCAGGCAGATACAGCCGATGGCGGCGGTATCCAGCGCGGCAAAGGTGCCCGCCCAGCCGGTGAGACCGAAAATCGGCGTGCCGTCGGCAATCATCCCGAGCCCCAGCTTGGCGAAGCTGTCTCCAATCAGGTAGGCGAAGGTGCCTTTAATCCCGTCGGCCGCGCCGATCGCTTTTTTCGGCACAAATCCGACGGCGGCCACGCCGATTAACAACTGCGGGCCAAACACCAGGAAGCCGAGCGCAAACAGCGAAGCCAGATAGACGTACTGGTTGCTGGCGTGCTGGTAAACACCCAGCGTCGCGATGATGAGTGCCAGCGCCACGCAGGCCACCAGCGCACGACGACCGTTAGCGAGATCGGAGAGCCAGCCCCACAGCAGCGTGCCGACCAGCGCGCCTACTTCGAACAGGGTAAAGCCCTGAATTGCCACCTCTTTGGAGAGTTTTAGCTCCTGGAAGGCGTAGACGGTGGACCACTGGTCGATACCGATACGCACCACGTACAGGAAGATGTTGGAGAAGCACAGCAGCCAGATCACTTTGTTTTTCAGCACGTACTCAACAAAGATCTGCCATTTGGTCATCTCGTTTTCTTCGGTCTCTTTGTCCTCTTCGCTGATCTCCTCGCCGAACAGCTCTTCGGCTTTACCGAGGCCATAAGATTCCGGGGAGTCGCTGCCGTAGCGCAGGCCGATAAAACCGACAATCAGGGCAATAATCGACGGGAAGATAAACATACCGATGACGTGGCCATCGAACAGGTAATTCGCGCCGAACAGCGCGACGCCCGCCGCACCCGCACCGCCGAGGTTGTGGGAAATATTCCACATGCCGAGGTAGGAACCGCGCTTACGGCGTGGCGTCCACTTGGTGATGGTGGAATAGCTGCACGAGCCGCCGGTGCTCTGGAAGAAACCGCTCAGCGCGTAGAAGGCAATCATCAGGAACAGGCTGGTTGACCCCGCGCCCATGCTGGCGCTGAAGCCGAGCATACAGATGGCGGAGAGGATCAGCATAAACGGCAGGAACTGCTTGGTATTTTTGCCGTCCGCGTAGTAGGAAACCACGGTTTTACCCACGCCATAGGTGATGGAGAAGCCGAGGCCAATCATCCCCAACTGCGTCATGCTCAGCCCGTAGGTGGAGATCATGTCGTTTTGCGCGATGTTGAAGTTTTTGCGGATCAAGTACATGGTCAGGTAGCCGATAAAGACCACCAGATAGGACTGCATGAACGGTTTGAACCACATTTTGCGCCGCACATCGAGCGGCAGATCCAGGGTCGGCTTGCGCACCTGGTTGAGAAAGGCCAGCATTTGACACTCCCGAGCTGATTTTTTACCTGCGAATGGCAGGCATTGTAAAAATCAGCCGGGAGACACGCCTGAGACAGCGTCCAGGTGAAACCGGGAAAATTTCTTAGTTTTACGCCACTCGGGGCAAAAAGGTGAGGTGCATCACGCTTCGTTGAGATCGCGCGGTGCCTGGGCGTTTAAGAACGGCAGCAACAGCAGCGCTGAGATGCCGGCCGCGATGGCGATCACCACAAAGAATCCGCTCCAGTGCCAGACCTCCATCACTTTCGCCAACGGCCAGCCGGAGAGCGATGCCCCCAGATAAGCAAACAGGCCGACAAAGCCGGTCGCTGCGCCCGCCGCCTCCTTGTGCGAGCACTCCGCCGCCGCCATGCCAATCAGCATCTGCGGGCCAAAGACGAAGAAGCCGGTGGTGAAGAAGCACGCCGCCTGCATCACGTAGCTGGCGAATGGCATCAACCACAGCGAGCCCACGGAGAGCAAAATTCCGGCGGCGAAAATCAAGTTCATCGGCCCACGATTGCCGTTGAATAGCTTGTCCGAGCCCCAGCCCGCCACCAGCGCGCCGATAAACCCTCCCAGTTCAAACATGGTGACGGCAGTGTTGGCCGTCACCAAATCGACGCCGAGCGTCTCCGACATATACAGATTGCCCCAGTCATTGATCGCCGCGCGTACCACGTACACCAGCACATAGCACAGCGACAACAGCCAGATATATGGATTGAGCAACACATATTTGGTGAGGATCTCTTTACGAGTTAACCCCGCGCCCTCCTGCTGCTGGGCAATTTCCAGCTCATCGTGCCGCCAGTCGCCAATCGGCGGCAGACCAATCGCCTGCGGCCTGTCGCGCAGCCGCCAGCAAAGAAAAACGCCCACCACGATCGCCAGCGTACCGGCAATCATCATCCCGGCGCGCCAGCCGTAATGCAGCGCTGCCGCCGCCATGACGATCGGAATCAGCGCGCCGCCGACGTTATGCGCGGTGTTCCAGATTGCCCACCAGCCGCCGCGCTCGTTGCGCGAATACCACGCGGTGAGCAGGCGGGCGCACACCGGCGCGCCCCAGCCCTGGAAGAAGGCGTTCAGCGCCCACAGTACGGCAAAGGCCCAGACCGAGGTTGAGAAGCCGAACAGGATGTTAACCACGCCGGTGGCGATAAGCCCAATGCCCATAAAATAGCGGGCGTTGGAGCGATCGCTAACAATGCCGGAGACAAATTTCGACAGCCCGTAGGTGATGTAAAACAGCGTCGCCAGCAGGCCAATATCGCTGCGGGTCAGCACGCCGCTGGTGATAATTTCCGGCACCGCGGCGTTAAAGCTTTTGCGCGTGAAATAAAACAGCGCGTAGCCGAGCCAGATAGTCAGCAAAATATGCCGCCGCCAGTAACGGTAGCGGGCGTCCACTTCCTGCTTGTCGGTGATAAACGGCGCGCTGGCCGGAGCTTTTAAAAACTGAAACATGGCCGTTCCTTAGGCGTAGCGCTGGGGCAGCGACACGCTGACGCGCGTACCGTGCATACAGGAAATCGTGAGTGAACCGCCGAGCGCCGTCACCCGCTCGCGCATACCGGTGAGGCCGAAACCCTGCGGGTTCGACCCCGGCGGCAAGCCGCTGCCGTCGTCCTCAATGACCAGCATCAGCCGCTCATCCTGCTGCCAGCCCTGGAGCGTCACCGCGCTGGCATTGGCGTGCTTCACAATGTTGTTCAGCCCTTCCTGACAGACGCGAAACAGCGTCACGCGCTGGCTTTCGCTCAGCAATGACTCATCAATTCGCCAGTCAAGGTGGCTGACGATACCGCGACTTTCCAGCTCCATTTCGCGCATCAATGAACGGATGGCCTGTTCCAGCGTGAGATCGTCCAACTGTCGCGGTCGCAGGCGACCCAGCAGGCGGCGCACCGAATCGTACACGCCCAGAGACAACTGCTCGATATGCGCCCCGCTTTGCTTAACGCCCGCGTTCTCGGGGGCCAGGCGCTGTACGATACCCGCCTGCGTACGAATGGCGGTGATGGTCTGGCCGATATCGTCGTGCAGCTCGCGCGCCACGTCGCGGCGCACGCTCTCTTCGGTCTCCAGCAGACGTTCCGCCAGCCGATGATTACGCGCCAGCTCGTTTTGCAGCGACTGGTTAAGCTCACGCAGCCGCTGAATACCCGCGCCGAGCAGCAGCCCGGTCAGGCTTTGCACCAGCAGGGAGAGCAGTAAATCGACCGGGTGATCGTGCCAGGTCTGGCTGGCAATCAGCGCGATGGCGTTCATCAACGTCGCAATCAGCGCGCCTTGCCAGCCGTAATGCCAGGCGAGCGCAATAATCGGTAAAGCGAGACAAAACGGCGTAAAGCGCGAAAGCTCAGCGGGCAAACCGAGCTGTAGCCACAGGCTGACGGTGAACAGCAGCAGATACCAGACCAGATGTCGCCCGCGCCAGTTCACCGGCTGCGACACCAGCGCCGGGCCGAGCGGCAGCCAGGTGGTGCTGGTGAGGTAGTGCCAGAACACCAGGCAGATCGGCGCCAGCGTTAATCCGCCGGTCAGGGTCAGTAACAGCGCATTCCACGCTTCCTCCCCCTGCCCCAACCACGGCAGCGATTGCAGCAGCGCCGCCGCCGTCAGCGCTGCGCCCTGCAACAGCAACGTGCGCCAGTCGCGTTGATGGCGGTATCGCGAAATCAGCATCACCGGGAGTAGCGTGAGGGCGCTTCCGATCATCAAAAGTGGCAAATGAGCCAGCGCCACCTCCTGCGCCAGCCAGTACATCAACAGCCATTCCGCGCCCAGCAGCACCGGCCAGTAACCGCGCGGGCATTGCAGCATTAATCCCAGACGCAGGCCAAACGGAAACAGCAGTACCGCCAGCTCCGGACGTTCGACCAGATGCAGGCTGATGCTCCACAGGCAAAACCACGCGGCGGAAAAAATAAAGAAACAGGCGACAACGGTAATCAACCGGGAGAAAAGTGCGTTCATTGCCAGCCGTCAAACATCCGGCGCGCCAGTTCAACATCGTTGCTGACGTTCAGCTTTTCCATCAGGTTGGCGCGATGAACGTGCACCGTTTTCGGCGACAGCCCCAGCTCGGCGGCAATCTCTTTCACCGCCATCCCCTGCGCCAGCTTCTCCGCCACCTGACGCTCACGTTTGGTCAACGGATCCTGACGCCCGGCCGCCAGCTTGACGGCGATGTCCGGCGTCAAATAGCAACCGCCGGTCGCCACGGTATGCACGGCGGCAATCAGTTCATCCGGGCTACAGCGTTTTGAAAGAAAGCCACGCGCGCCTGCGTTGAGCGCCTGCTCGACCAGTGCCGGGCTGTCGTGGACGGAGAGCATGATGATCGCCATCCCTTTTGGCAGTTGGCTGAGTAGCTCCAGGCCCGAGATATCGGGCATCGAGATATCGCAAATACACACCTGCACGCCGCGCCCCGGTAAACCGGCCAGCGCCTCGCGCCCGGAGCCAAATTCCGCCACAACCTGCAAATCAGCTTCCAGCCCCAGCAGTTGGGCAAAGCCGGAGCGGACGATAGTGTGGTCGTCGATAAGGGCGATGGTGATCATGGGTTTGTCCTGGGGCTGGGAAACGCCTGATGGCGCTGCGCTTATCAGGCCTACGGGAAGGTAGGCCTGATAAGGCGTTTATGCCGCCATCCAGCAAAAGCGCTTACCTTAACGATAAGCGCTTTGGTGTTCAAGCCTTGAGCGATCAGGCTATGCCTGTCGTGACGGTAAATGTCCGGGTGTGCTGCGGTTCTATTTCAATCAAGGTGCCATTGCGTTGTGCCGCCAGGAATCCTTCGGGTCGACAGGTTGCAGGCAAGGCGAATGCCGCAACCTGTTGATCGCCGTTATACAGGATCCATCGCGTCACATAATTCAGCTCCGCGCTGGAGAAGCGTGTAACGAACGTGGTGCCATCTGGTGCTATCATGCTAAATTCCGGCTTATCTGTGTACCTGTCCAGTTGGTCAGCAAAGAAGACAATTTCCGGATCGTAAAAATGGGGTTCATTGAGCCGCGCCAGAGAAGCCTCGCCCTGCACAATCCGCTGATTAAACGCCAGCCATTGCTCAGTCGGCTTAACATGCGCGGGTATCGACTCACGCAGCTTCATGGCCTCATCCGGAATATTCTGGCTGAAGGAGGCTTCCGGTACGTAGGCATAGTTCATATGGCACATGTACTGCAACGGCATTGCCACTGAGGCGAGGTTGGTAACCGCCATCTGAATATCAAACAGCGCGCTCGCTTTGTGCATTACCACCGCAGGATGCGCCTGATAATGATGACCGAACCCCATCACATACTCATAGCGTCCACCCACGCGCAAATTCTCACCCTCCAGCTCCAGCCAGGCTTCATCCATCGCGGCACAAGCCATTTCACCGTGCAAAGGATGTGAATCTTCTGGCGATGGGCAACCATTAGCCAACAGACCTGAGTGGAAGGCAAAACAGCCGTAGGTCGCCACCACTTCCGCCGCCGGTTTCGGCTGACTGAACATGTTACGCATGGTCAGGTCATGGCCATCAAACTGAGCATCCCATATCATTTGCCCCATCCAGGGCAGAATAACCAGATGTCCACGACTGTTTTCTACCTTCAGCCCTTCCACTCCGCTGGCGTAACGAAATGCGGTAACCGTGAAGTCACTATTCTTCAGTAAGATTCGCGGATGCTCTGCAAAGAGTTCTCGCCACAGCGTTATACGTGTTGTCATGATCGCTCTCCTCAGGAAACTGTCGCTTCTGCCAGGTTGTTGCGCACTTTGCTTTCACGCCAGAAGTAGATACCGACGTACACGAAGCAGAGCATGGAAACCAGGAACGAAAGTTGCAATGAATGGAACATATCAGCCACATAGCCCTGAATCGCCGGAACCACCGCCGCGCCGACAATCGCCATAACAATGACGGCACCTGCCATTTCGGTATGTTCGTTATCCACGGTATCAAGCGTACCAGCATAGATTGTCGCCCAGCAGGGTCCAAACAGGACACTTACCAGCACTGCGACATACACAGCGCTGAAACTTGGCGCCAGTGCAACATAGATGAGGAACAGGGCACCAATGATGGAATAGAGAATCAGCACTTTTTCCGGATTGAAGCGTGTCATCAAAATGTTGGCGATAAACTTGCCGATAAAGAAGCAGGCGAAGCTATAGACCATGAAGGTTGAGGCGTCGCGCTCGTTGATATCACCTAATTCCAGGGCCAGACGGATGGTGAATGACCACACCGCGACCTGCATCCCCACATAAAGAAATTGCGCCACAATTCCACGACGGAAACGGGCATTGCTGGCCAGATAACGCAGTGTATCCATCGCTGACGGGCGTTTACGACTCGTGGTTTGCGCGACTTTACAGGTCGGGAAGCGGGTCAGCAGGAATAACACCATCACCACAACCAGCACCATAATCATGTACTTGTATGGCTCAAGAGTATTTTCCAGCATCATCACTTTAAAGTTATGGATCTGCTCGGCGTTCATCCCGGCCATCTGTTTTTCCAGGCTTTCGCCTTCAGAGAAGACCAGATATTTACCCAGCAGAATACCAGCCGCTGCGCCAATAGGATAAAAGGTCTGGCTGATGTTCAGGCGTAAGGTCGCATAGGCTTTTGGGCCTATCATTGAGCTGTAGGTGTTGGCTGCCGTTTCCAGGAAACTCAGGCCAATCGCAATCGCGAAAATCGCCGCAAGGAACATGGTGTAGGTGGCCATGTGCGATGCCGGGAAAAAGAGCGTACACCCAACGATATAAAGGGTCAGCCCCATTAAGATGGCGATTTTATAACTGGTTTTTTTAATCACCAGAGATGCCGGGATCGCAATTAAAAAATAGCCGCCATAAAAGGCACTCTGAACTAATGCCGAGGCAAAGTTACTGAGTGAAAATACACTTTTGAATTGCGTAATCAGAATATCATTTAATGCGGCTGCGCATCCCCATAACGGGAATAAACAGGATAACAAAATAAACTGGAACAGAGGGGTCTTATTCAAATAGCCGTCAGGCATCTGAATGATGTTTTTATCGTTCATAGTGCTACCTTTTACAGTGCAGGAGTATTATTCGTTTAAGGTAAGAAACTCATTAAATTGTTCGATGCTTGGATAAGATGATTGAGTGCCTTTCCCGGTAACGCTGAAAGCAGCGAAGAGAGCGGCTTTTTTCATGGCGGTTTCCACATCACCGCTTTGAACGTAATAGTGAGCAAAACAACCGATGAAAGCGTCGCCTGCGCCACTGGTATCGACAGCGTTCACTCTAAACGCCGGAACATGGACTTCCTGGTCACGCGTCATCCACAGCGCACCTTTCTCACCCATGGTGACGATAATATTGTTCAGACCTTTATCAACCAGAGAACGTGCTGCTGCGCGAATATGGTCATAGGTATCTACTGGCATACCGGTTAATATTTCCAGCTCGGTTTCATTCGGCACGAAAAAATCACATTTACAGGCATAAGACATATCTAATTCCCGTAATGCAGGGGCGGGATTTAGTAACACTTCAATACCGTGCTTTTTGCCGAATTCAATCGCGTGATAAACGGTTTCCAGCTGCACTTCCAGTTGCAGGATAATAAGCTGACATTTTTTTAGATCTTCCGCCGCACGATCGATATCTTCCGGGGAGAGAAATTTGTTCGCTCCTTTAATAATCAGAATGCTGTTGCTGGAGTTGGCATTAACAAAGATCGGTGCGACACCGCTGCTGGTGCAGGGTACCTTTTCGACATAGGTGGTATTAATTCCCCAGGATTCGAGATTACGAATAGTGTTATCCGCAAAAATGTCATCACCGACTTTTGTCAGCATCAGCACTTTGGAATTGAGCTTAGCGGCCGCAACTGCCTGATTTGCGCCTTTGCCCCCGCAGCCAATTTTGAACGCCGGCGCTTCCAGCGTTTCCCCTTCTTTGGGCATCTGGTTGATGTAGGTGATGAGATCCACCATGTTGGAGCCAATAACCGCGATATCCATTTTACTACCTCTCAGAAACAATCACACAACAATGATATTAAAATAACATTATCATGTTACTTTTGTATCATTTGTGACTAGGATCGCGATTGGAAGATCATTTTATTGTTTATTTATTACGCTAAATGTTGCTATCCGATCACACTAAAAATGATGAAGTTGCTTACAATTGACTGAAAGTTAACTGGATATAATCAATAAAACGTGAAAAAACACGCTTTTATTTCCGAATAGTCAGACGTATAGTAATGCGGCAATGTCATGTTCTCAGAAACACAAAAATGTTACTGAAGGAACATGGAAATATGATTCGTGGAGAAGCACATGGAAACCAAGCAGAAAGAACGTATTCGACGTCTGATGGAATTGTTGAAGAAGACCGACCGAATCCATCTGAAAGAGGCGGCACGAATGCTGGAAGTTTCTGTGATGACTATTCGTCGGGATCTCAGTCAGGATGACGAGCCGTTACCCCTCACGCTGCTCGGTGGTTACATTGTGATGGTGAACAAACCTGCTACCATCGTTAACGCGCCACTCCCCGCGCAAAAGCAGTATCACCGCGACGATTTACCGGTTGCCATTCTGGCAGCGGGACTGGTGAGTGAAAATGATCTGGTCTTTTTTGATAATGGTGCGGAAATGCCGTTGGTGGTCAGCATGATCCCGGACGATATTTCCTTTACCGGGATTTGCTACTCGCATCGGGTGTTTGTAGCGCTAAATGAAAAACCCAACGCCACAGCGATTCTTTGCGGGGGAACCTACCGGGCGAAAAGTGACGCCTTTTACGACACCAGCAATCCCTCCCCGCTGGATGCACTCAACCCACGGAAAGTCTTTATCTCCGCCAGCGGAATCCATGAGCATTTCGGCGTTAGCTGGTTCAATCCGGACGATCTGGCCACAAAACGCAAAGCGATGGAACGCGGATTACGTAAAATTCTGCTGACGCGCCACGCCCTGTTCGATGAGGTCGCCCCCGCCAGCATTGGTCCACTCTCCACCTTTGACGTACTGATAAGCGACCGTCCGTTACCGGCAGATTACGCAACCCACTGCCGGAACGGCTCTGTCAAAGTGATTACCCCGGATTCAGACGGCGACTAACTCACTCGAAGAAGACGGAGATTTTATTAAACATCGACGGGTCTGACTGGTTGCGGGCGACTTTCACCACATCTTCCAGTTTGTCGATCTGGCTTATCATCTGTTCCAGACGCTGATCGTCGTTGACCAGTAGCCAGATACGGCTCTTATCGCTGTCCTGGATCGGTAGGCAAAGAATACCTTCCACGTTGAACGCGCGGCGGGCAAACAGCCCGCAGACGTGGGTCATTACGCCCGGATGGTTGCGTACGGTGAGTTCCAGGATTACGTTGTCATGAGTCTGCTGTTGCATGGCTTATTCCCCCACCATTTCAGTGTTTGCCGCACCCGGCGGCACCATCGGGTATACTTTTTCTTCCGCGTCGATACGCACGTGGATCAGCGCAGGTCCAGGGCGATTAATCATTTCCTGCAACGCTGCCTGTGGATCCGCTTCGTTATTTAAATCACAAGTTTCCAGACCAAATCCGGCTGCGATCTGCATAAAGTTAATCATCCCCGGATAGGTCGCGGCAAAAACACCCTGCTTATAGAACAGGCTCTGCTGCTGATATACCAGACCCAGCGCTTCGTTATTCATCAGAATGATTTTAATATCCAGCTGATTTTCGCTGGCCGTCGCCATTTCCTGAATATTCATCATCAGGCTACCGTCGCCAGAGAAGCACAGGACTTTTTTATCCGGGTTCGCCAGCGCCGCGCCAATGGCCGCCGGCAGACCAAATCCCATGGTGCCCAGACCACCAGAAGTCAGCCACTGACGCGGACGGTTCAGCGGATAAGCCTGCGCCGCCCACATCTGATGCTGGCCGACGTCGGTAGTGATAATGGCGCTGTCATCCACGCAAGCCGCCACGGCGTTGATCAGCCCATAGTGACTGAGCGGGTCGCTTTCCTGCGGAATAGCGCAAGGAAACTCACGTTGTAAATCGGCCACCATCTGATGCCATGCCTCTCGCGGCTGGGCTGCAACCAATGGGATCAGTTGCGCCAGAACCTCATCGACATCCGCCTGAATCGCGACATGCGGCTGTTTGATTTTACCCAGCTCCGCACGGTCGATATCCACGTGGATGATTTTGGCGTTCGGGCAGAACTGTTCGGTTTTACCAATCGCCCGGTCATCAAAACGTGCGCCCAGAACAATCAGTAAGTCCGCTTCTTGCAGAATAAAGTTGGTGCTGCGCGCGCCGTGCATACCCAGCATGCCTAACGACAGCGGATGCGCCTTTGGCAGCATGCCCAGCGCCATCAAGGTCATGGTGGTAGGCAGCATGGCTTTTTCGGCCAGTTCACGCACGCGTGCGGGCGCGTTAATCACGCCGCCGCCGAGGTACAGCACCGGACGCTGTGCGGCATTAATCATGGCCGCGGCATCGCGAATGCTGTCCTGACTGAACGCCGGCGCCGCCATTTTCTGCGCGGGTTCCGGCATCTCTTCAATGTCAAATACGGCGGTTTGAATATCCTTAGGAATGTCTATCCACACCGGGCCTGGACGTCCGGACTGCGCAATGCGGAACGCATCGCTCATGACCTGCGGTAATTCATTGATATGGCGGACCAGATAGTTGTGTTTGGTGATGGGGATAGAAATACCGTAGGTGTCGACTTCCTGGAAGGCGTCGGTACCGATCATCGAGGCCGGAACCTGCCCGGTGATACACACCAGCGGGATGGAATCCAGACGAGCATCGGCAATCGCGGTAACCAGGTTGGTGGCGCCCGGCCCGCTACAAGCCATACACACGGCGGGTTTACCATCGGTTCGCGCCATGCCTTGCGCGATAAACCCCGCACCCTGCTCGTGGCGCGCCAGGATATGACGGATTTTCGTGCTTTGGCTTAACGCGTCATAGACGGGAAGGATCGATCCGCCAGGGATACCGGTGACTACCTGGATTCCCTGACGTTCCAGGAAATGAACGATGAATTCTGCGCCCGTAAAACGCGTACGCTTGGATGTTATGCCCGAACTTGCCATGCTCCAGTCCTTTTATTCTGGGCCGTTGCTCCGGGCAGGTCTCTTAAACGAAAAACCCCGCCCGGTTTGCGCCGGCGGGGTTTTGGAATCGTGTGTTGATCCGGACCCTACGGCGCATTGCCGACGACCACCACCACACGCACGACGACCGCTGCGCGAGATGGCGCAGTTTTTAGTAGGGTCGCAGTCAGCATGGAAGGGTTCATTAGGGACCTGTCTGTTTGTTGATTAACTGGATTTATACAAACACAGGTTTTTCAGCGTGACAATGGAAAAATTTTCATCTGCACAAAAATGCGTCAAAGATCACATTTCGCTATGTGATGATGAAAAACAAAAAACCCCGCCGGAGCGAGGTTCTTTTCAGCGTTGTGCGGTTGGTAGCCGCCGAGCACACTGTGTTATGTCAACGAGAAAAGTATACGCGTTCTGCGAAGAACACGCAATTTCGGCACGAATTTTGATGATGTTGAGTATGGCCTAATGTTGACGTCTCGTCCATAAAATACTGTTAATTTATACAGTATTTATCTATAATATTTCGGTACGCAATGTGTTATGCGGGGGCCGCATCGTAAACCGGCGCATCAAAGTCCTGGCTGAAACGGGTGGTGCCGTCAGCGCCTTAACCCCCGTGTGAGCACACTGTGTTATGTCAACAAAGGTGCTGGCAACAGGCAGCGGCGAGGTACGCCAGCACCGTGCTCCTTGTACCAAAAGGAGAGCGTATGAGCCTCGTGGATATCGCTATTCTTATCCTCAAACTCATTGTT
This sequence comes from Citrobacter werkmanii, assembly GCF_008693645.1. Lineage (NCBI taxonomy): Bacteria > Pseudomonadati > Pseudomonadota > Gammaproteobacteria > Enterobacterales > Enterobacteriaceae > Citrobacter > Citrobacter werkmanii. The sequence continues at coordinate 140,442 of NZ_CP044101.1, forward strand.
GCAGCACTGCAACTACTTGATGCCGTTCTGAAATACGTTAAGTAATTCAGATTCAAGTCGCACCTAAGGGGAGCGGGTAACACTCCGCTCCCCTTTCACCTTTTCCCAGGTGCTTGTCACGCGTCAATATGTTACGTTTTTATGACATTCTCAGGGAAGAATTCCGCCATGACGCTTTCTGTTTTCTGCATTTTGCTGTTCGCCGCGTTGCTGCATGCCAGCTGGAATGCCATTGTTAAGGCTGGAAACGATAAACTGTACTCGGCGATCGGCGTCAGCGGCTCGGCTGCGATTATGGCATTGATCTGCTTACCCTTTGCGCCTCAGCCTTCTGCCGCCAGCCTGCCGTTTTTGGCTGTCTCAACGGCCTTACAAGTGGTGTACACGGTTCTTGTCGCCAAAACCTATCAGGTTTCGGATATGAGTCAGACCTATCCTTTAATGCGCGGCACCGCACCGTTGCTGGTTGCGATTATCAGCGTCCTGTTTCTTGGCGATAGTCTCTCTACGCTTGCCTGGGTGGGGATTGCCACCATCTGCCTGGCTATTCTCGGCATGGCATTTAACGGACGCAGCAGCTCGCAACGCGGGATCGTTCTGGCGCTCATTAACGCCTGTTTTATTGCCGGTTACACGCTGGTCGACGGCACCGGGGTACGCTTATCAGAAACCGCGTTGGGTTATACGCTGTGGACCTTCTTTCTGAACGGTTCTTGCCTGCTCACATGGGCGATGATCGCCAGACGCCGGGAAGCGTCACGCTATCTGGTACAGCAGTGGAAGAAAGGTATTCTTGGCGGGATTGGCACGATGGGTTCCTACGGACTGGCGCTGTGGGCCATGACCCAGGCGCCGTTGGCGGTGGTCGCTGCGCTGCGTGAAACTTCCATCCTGTTTGGCGCGCTGCTCGCCTGGCTGCTGCTGAAAGAGAAGGTCGCAGGGATACGTCTTGTCGCAGCCGCAGGTATTGCCATAGGCGCGGTTTTGCTACGCTTGTCATGATCTGTTGGTCGACCTGATGCAATCCGGCAACATTTGTTGCCGTTTTTTGTTTACATTTCCTGCCGTTCATCGCTTAAACATTCCAGCCTACTATCTGGCCTTCTTTTTCTGTTGTGGTAGATTCCACGCGCATTTACGGGAAAGTGCAGCACCTTATTCTTATTTTTTCACTTTTTGAAAAGTTATCAGCGAAATGAAAAGGCATAGAAGCGTCAATTTGTTGTTGATGTTGGTATTACTGGTGGCGGTTGGACAGATGGCGCAAACCATTTATATCCCCGCTATTGCTGATATGGCGCGTGAACTGAACGTTCGCGAAGGGGCGGTGCAGAGCGTGATGGCCGCCTATCTGCTGACCTACGGCCTGTCACAACTGTTTTACGGCCCACTTTCCGATCGCGTTGGCCGCCGTCCGGTGATTCTCGCCGGGATGTCTATTTTTATGCTGGCCACGCTGGTCGCCATCACCACCCACAGCCTGACGGTACTGATTATCGCCAGTGCAATCCAGGGGATGGGAACAGGCGTCGGCGGTGTGATGGCGCGAACCTTGCCGCGAGACCTGTATGAAGGTACGCAGCTTCGTCACGCCAACAGTTTGCTGAATATGGGGATCCTGGTCAGTCCGCTGCTGGCGCCGCTGATTGGCGGTATGCTGGATACCGTGTGGAACTGGCGCGCTTGTTATATTTTTCTGCTGATTCTGTGCGCGGGCGTCACGTTTAGCATGGCGCGCTGGATGCCGGAAACGCGCCCGGCAGGCGCGCCACGTCCACGGCTTATCGCCAGCTACAAGACGCTGTTTGGCAACAGCTCTTTCACCTGTTACGTGCTCATGCTGATCGGCGGCCTGGCGGGCGTTGCGGTCTTCGAAGCCTGCTCCGGGGTATTATTGGGCGCAAGGCTGGGTTTAAGCAGCATGGTGGTCAGTATCCTGTTTATTCTACCTATTCCGGCGGCGTTTTTCGGCGCCTGGTTCGCCGGTCGCCCGCACAAGCGTTTCTCAACGCTGATGTGGCAGTCGGTCATCTGCTGCCTGGTTGCCGGTTTGATGATGTGGATCCCAGGCCTGTTCGACGTGATGAACGTCTGGACGCTGCTGGTTCCCGCCGCGCTGTTTTTCTTCGGCGCCGGGATGTTGTTTCCACTGGCAACCAGCGGCGCAATGGAACCTTTCCCGTTCCTGGCGGGCACTGCCGGCGCGCTGGTCGGGGGATTACAGAACATTGGTTCCGGTGTGCTGGCGTGGTTCTCGGCGATGCTGCCGCAGACCGGACAAGCCAGTCTGGGCCTGTTGATGACCCTTATGGGGCTGCTGATTTTTGTATGCTGGCTTCCACTGGCGTCACGCGTGTCGCATCAGGGGCAGGCGGTTTAAGCGCATGATGGCCCGGTTTATCGCCGGGCTTGTCACATTCAGGCGCAATCATCGTCGTCAGTAACGGCTCCAGCGCCGGACGCCAGGCTCCCTCCTCGCCATCATAGAACTGCGTATCCGCATTGACAGCATAGGGAATCTTCGCTTTCTTCAGCTCGCACGCCATAAAACGGGCGAAGGCCATTTGCGCTGCAGAAGGTCCATTTTTAATGGTTTCTCCCGGCGACCAGCCGCCTACCCAACTCACATGACCGGTTTTCTGCTGCCAGCGAATGGCGGTATTGATACGGGCGCGAATAGCCGTCTTTTCCGCTGCAGTCCCTGACGTCCATGGGTATTTGCCGTTATTTTTCAGCGGCCCCCACGGGAAGATATGCCATTCGGCCAGCACGGTATTCTGGCTTTGCGGCGGCAACTTCAGGTTCGGCAGCTCTTCCGGCGCGGCACGCAGTCGCGGCGCAATGAAGATCATCCGTTGCGGGTCAATAGCGTGGATGGTACGAATCGTTTTGTCATACACCCGGTTGAGCGATGCCTGATTATGGTTGAGCTTATCCGCAGGTTCATAAATCAGGTCAAAACCCAGTAGCGGCGAACGTTGACCAAAGTAATGCGCCACCGCCACCCACCAGTTCACCACCTCTTTTTCATTACCGGCGCTGGGGTCTTGTTTATATTCATCCGCCTGGTAAGCAATAATCGGGATTACGCCATACTGCTCGCAGGCTTCGACCAGCTTGCGCAGATGAATCAGTCTGGCTTCTGTCGGTTCTCCCGCCACGCGAATACGCACATGGGAAATGCCTTTCGCCCTGAAATCCCGCACCACCAGCGGATCGAACTCGCGGATGCCACGCTCGGTTCGCGCCCAATCTACGTCCATCCCGACCCCAAGCTGCTGCGCATACGACGCCGCCGTCAGCGCTGGTGGTGCTGCACACACGGTGGCGCTGGCGAAGAGTAACAGGGAAACAATCGACTTTAACACGGTCGTCCTTACGCAAATCATCAGGAGTGATATCACGTATTTAGCATGCTTTTTTACTTTCCGTGTAGAGAGAAAGCGTAAAAAATATGCATGACCCGCTTATTTAACCTGCTCCTGTAGCCAGCCAATAAACGCCTCGATTTTCGGCCACTGCCTGCCGGGCAGCGTGGTGATGTAGTAATGCTGATGGCATTTCAGCGCCATATCGCCAAAAGGCGCGACCAGCTCTCCGCTATCGAGGCGTTTTTGCACCAGCCTCTTACGGCCCATCGCTACGCCGATGTGATTCATTGCCGCAATCACCGCTAAATCAGAACGATCGAAACCAATGCCCGACGATGTCGGCAAATTTACCGCAAAATGCTGCGCCCAGCTGTGCCATTCATCGGTCCCGGAATCGTTGCTCCACGCCTGTCTGTCATGCAGCAACGTACAGTGCGGCAAATTCACCAGCGAGCCAGTGAGACCATAACGAGAGGCATAGTCCGGGCTGCAGACCGGCAAAATCTCTTCATCCATCAGGAAATGATGCGTGAGCTGCGCGGAGGGCGCATCATCAAAATAGATCGCCAGGTCGATGCCGGCACGCTGCAGATTGACGTTGTCGTTCCCAGTCAGCATGGTCAGCGAAATCGACGGGTAGCGACGGGTGAAGTCGCCGAGCGCCGGAACCAGCCAACACTGGGCGATAGAGGGCCGTGAGTACACGGTGAGCGTCCCCGACAGTTCCTGATTTTTGATATCAAGAATTTCCTGGTTAAGCGTGTCCAGCGACGATTTCAGCGCCCAGAACACCCGTTTACCCTCGTGAGTCAGTTCCACTTTGCGGTGAGAACGGACAAACAGCTGAATACCCAGCTCATCTTCCAGCTGATTAATGCGGTGGCTGACAGCACTGGGGCTTAATGACAACTCCTCTGCCGCCAGCGCAAACGACTGATGGCGGGCCGCCACTTCAAAGGTATACAGCTTTGACAGCTGCCAGCCGTTAAGTAGTCGGTTTCTGACTTCGCGTAGGGGATCCATATTCATCTCTGTCATCCTGAATCATGCGTCGGAGTGTAAAAAAAACCGCTGTAAAAATCAGCACAAAGATGATTCATAGTGAACCATATCGCATTAATGACGTGTAATTAGACGTAAATCACTCACTTGATGCAATCTGGCTCATGTGAAAGAGGATTTATATCGTTTGTCAGACCCTGCCTTATTTTTGTCCAATAACCTCAGGTTAATCACAGGGCAAGGTGAGTTATGCACTCTCAAATCTGGGTTGTGAGCACGCTGCTGATAAGCATCGTGTTAATCGTTTTGACCATCGTGAAGTTCAAATTCCACCCGTTTCTGGCTCTGCTGTTAGCCAGCTTCTTCGTGGGTACGATGATGGGTATGGGGCCGCTGGATATGGTCAATGCCATTGAGAGCGGCATCGGCGGTACGCTGGGCTTCCTCGCCGCGGTTATCGGCCTCGGGACCATTCTGGGCAAAATGATGGAAGTGTCCGGCGCGGCAGAACGCATTGGCCTGACGTTACAGCGCTGCCGCTGGCTTTCCGCTGATGTCATTATGGTGCTGGTCGGGCTGATTTGCGGGATCACGCTGTTTGTTGAAGTCGGCGTGGTACTGTTGATTCCGCTGGCTTTTTCGATTGCCAAAAAGACCAATACTTCACTGCTGAAGCTGGCGATCCCACTGTGTACGGCGCTGATGGCGGTGCACTGTGTGGTGCCGCCGCATCCGGCCGCTCTGTTCGTCGCGAATAAGCTGGGTGCGGACATTGGCAGCGTAATTGTTTATGGTTTACTGGTGGGCTTAATGGCCTCGCTTGTCGGCGGGCCGCTGTATCTGAAATTTCTCGGTAACCGCCTGCCGTTTAAACCGGTGCCGGCTGAGTTTTCCGACCTGAAAGTGCGCGACGAAAGTACGCTGCCGTCGCTGGGCGCAACGCTGTTTACCGTCCTGTTGCCGATTGGCCTGATGCTGGTCAAAACCATTGCTGAGTTGAACATGGCAAAAGGCAGCACGCTGTATACGCTGCTGGAGTTTATTGGTAACCCGATCACCGCGATGTTTATTGCCGTCTTCGTGGCCTACTACATTCTCGGCCTGCGTCAGCACATCGGCATGGGCGCGCTGCTGACCCACACTGAAAACGGGTTTGGTTCGATTGCCAACATTCTGCTGATTATCGGCGCAGGCGGCGCATTCAACGCTATCCTCAAGAGTAGCGGGCTGGCGGATACCCTCGCGCTAATCCTTTCAAACATGCATATGCACCCAATTCTGCTGGCGTGGCTGGTGGCGTTAATTCTGCATGCTGCGGTGGGCTCTGCCACGGTGGCGATGATGGGCGCGACGGCAATCGTGGCACCAATGCTGCCGCTCTATCCCAACGTTAGCCCGGAGATCATCGCTATTGCAATTGGTTCCGGCGCCATTGGCTGCACGATCGTCACAGATTCCCTCTTCTGGCTGGTGAAGCAGTACTGCGGCGCCACCCTGAATGAGACGTTCAAATACTATACGACCGCGACATTTATCGCGTCCGTGATTGCACTGGTGTGCACATTCCTGCTTTCCTTTATTATTTAAGCGCGAAGAGACTGACTATGGAAAACATTCAAACACTTATCGGCCAGTATCCTTTAGTGGAAGATCTGGTGGCTCTCAAAGAGACGGCCTGGTTTAACCCTGGCACCACCTCTCTTGCAGAAGGTTTACCCTATGTTGGCCTGACCGAACACGATGTTCAGGATGCCCATGCCCGGCTGACGCGCTTCGCGCCGTACCTGGCACAGGCCTTCCCGGAAACCGCAGCCACCGGCGGCATTATTGAGTCTGAGCTGGCTGCAATCCCATTGATGCAAAAACGCCTGGAAAAAGCATTCGGACAGCACATCTGCGGCGAACTGTTGCTGAAGAAAGACAGCCACCTGCCGATTTCCGGCTCAATTAAAGCGCGTGGCGGCATTTATGAAGTCCTGACCCACGCGGAAAAGCTGGCGCTGGAAGCCGGTCTGCTGACGACAGAAGATGATTACAGCATTCTGCTTTCACCTGAATTTAAACAGTTTTTCAGCCAGTACAGCATCGCGGTAGGCTCCACTGGCAACCTCGGGATGTCGATTGGCATCATGAGCGCCCGTATCGGCTTTAAGGTGACGGTACATATGTCTGCCGACGCGCGCGCATGGAAAAAAGCCAAACTACGCAGTCACGGCGTGACGGTCGTCGAGTATGAAGAAGATTACGGCGTGGCGGTTGAACAGGGCCGCAAAGCGGCAGAGTCCGATCCGAACTGCTTCTTTATTGATGATGAAAACTCCCGCACGCTGTTTTTAGGTTACGCGGTGGCTGGTCAGCGTCTGAAGGCGCAGTTCGCGCAGCAGGGTCGCGTGGTGGATTCGGACCATCCGCTGTTTGTCTACCTGCCGTGTGGCGTCGGCGGCGGTCCAGGCGGGGTGGCGTTTGGTCTGAAGCTGGCGTTTGGCGATAACGTACACTGCTTCTTCGCCGAGCCGACCCATTCACCCTGCATGCTGCTGGGGATTTATACCGGGCTGCACGATACCATTTCCGTGCAGGACATTGGCATCGACAACCTGACGGCGGCGGATGGGCTGGCGGTGGGCCGCGCTTCGGGGTTTGTCGGCCGGGCGATGGAACGTCTGCTCGACGGTCTGTACACCCTGGACGATCAGACGATGTACGACATGCTGGGCTGGCTGGCGCAGGAAGAAGGGATTCGCCTTGAGCCTTCAGCGCTGGCGGGGATGGCCGGTCCGCAGCACGTTTGCGCCTCTGCTGACTATCAGCAGATGCACGGCTTCAGCGCCGACCAGCTCAATAACGCCACTCATCTGGTGTGGGCGACCGGCGGCGGCATGGTGCCGGAAGCCGAAATGGCGCAGTATCTGGCCAAAGGGCGATAACGGCGCTGAGCTTAACGCAGCATCGCCATCAGTTCCATCGGTGAGCGATGCTGCTTAAGCAGGTCACGCATCACGCGCATATGCGGCGCGGTATGGTTGAAGAAAGCCTGATATCCTGTACACAGCACGCCCTTTCCATTCTCCTCGCGATACGCAGGACAATCTCCATGGTAGTACTGAAACAAAGAGCATGCCTGACAGCGTGTATTCTGCAGTGTCATCGTCTGGCATTCAAACAGTGCAGTCCGACCACACCACTGGCGTAGCGTATTATCGAAAAGCTGAATAGATATTTGATTAATATCTTCACGTACCCAGATATCAAATATCGCAATTAAAAATCGCCCCCACCCGTCCGGCGTCACTGAATCTTCAGTCAGGTAACCTGAAGCATCGCGCTTAATCAAAGGAGTAAACTGTACGAGGCGAACTTTTCCTTGTTGCAAACCACGATACAATTCAACCGGTTGTAAACTTTTCTGGTGGTTAATCACCATTTCTAAAACGTCATCACTAACATCCATGTTCTCACATCCTGTCATGCAAAATTCTCGATAAATACGATAAGTTGGCGAACATGCGTTACAGCAAACAGTATTGCGAGGGATAACACCGCGAGGGAGATCATAAATTTGTCACGCACCGCGCGAGATTCAGAAAAATCACTATCACTCACATCCATGAGATTACGGCTGCGGGTATAACGCCAGAGAATAATCGCCACCAACGTCAGTATGACGATAGATATCCAGAACAGTGCCCCAGCCTGATGCCAGTTGTGCTTAATCGCCAGCGCCATTAACGCGCCATAACCCAACAACGTACGAAACCATGCCAACGATGTGCGCTCCGGTTGTAGTCCCGGATCGGCGATACGTCGCGATTTACGGCTATCCGGCATACAGCACCAGCACCAGCACCAGCACCATAACAATCACCGCTACAATCGTCAGCATTGCGCTGATAATGAGCAAACTGTGGGTGTAAGGCAAATCCTCTTTCAAGCGCATTGCCTTTTCATTACGTAACCAGCGCAAATAACCATAAATAGCCAGACCGCCAGCAAACAGACACAGCAACAGGGCCAATACTTCGCGAATAACTGGCGTGGCGAAATCCGGAGCCAGTTGATCCAGACCAACGCCTGCGGCCAGAAAACCTAACGAGGTGCGTATCCATGCCAGAAATGTGCGTTCATTTGCCAGCGAGAAGCGGTAATCCGGCGCTTCCCCTAGGCGGGAAATCTTCATGACGACTCCTTCAATATTGTTGTCTGGTCGTTATACCGGAACAGTTCAGCAGTATGAACCTGATTCGCAAACGGAAGAGAACGTAATGTGATGAGACAATGGAAAAAAAGATGTGGCGAATGGCGACTTGCACCGTATCCGACCTACAGGAGATGCAGGCCGGATACGCTGTTACTAACCTATCCCCCAGAAAATCACCGCCAGCAGCTGTGGGGTGATAATCCTCAGGAACATCACCAGCGGATAAACGGTAGCATAGGAGAGCGCCGCCGCCCCGCTGGTGGCATGCAGGTTGTTAGCAAACGCCAGCGCGGGGGGATCGGTCATCGAACCCGCCAGCATACCGCACAGCGTCAGATAGTTCATTTTGGCGAAGATACGCGCCAGCAGTCCCACGGTAATCAGCGGAATGGCGGTAATAAAAATACCGTACCCGACCCAACTCAGCCCATCGCCCTGGGTCAGCGTATTAACAAAATCACCGCCGGACTTCAGGCCAACCACCGCAAGGAACAGCACAATACCTAACTCTCGCAGCGCCAGGTTAGCGCTGGGAGGCATAAACCAGTACAGCTTACCAATACTGCCAATACGCCCCAGAATTAAGGCCATGATCAGCGGTCCACCGGCCAAACCCAATTTTAACGCCACCGGGAAACCCGGGATGAACAGCGGGATGGACCCCAGTAGAACACCCAGTCCTATACCGATAAATACCGGCAGCATCTGCACCTGTTGCAGTTTTTGCTGCGCGTTGCCGACAACATTGGCAACGGCATCAATGGATGCGGGACGCCCCACCAGATTGAGGATATCCCCGAATTGCAGGCTGGCATCGCTGCTGGCCACCAGCTCAACGCCCGCACGGTTCAAACGGGAGATAACCACGTCGTAACGTTCTTTAAAATGCAGGTCGCGGATACGTTTACCCAGCACCTGTTCGTTGGTCACCACCACGCGTTCAACGCGTAAATCAGTACCTCGCGTCGACAGCGATGTGTCCACCTCCTGCCCAATCACCACCTGCGCGTTATGCAGGTCACCGGGCTGGCCGACCAGGTGTAGCAGGTCGCCCATCTGGATAATCGTCCCTGGCGACGGCACCATCAATGTCTCTTCACGTTTCAGACGCGAGCAGATGATTTTATCGCTGTTCAGAATTGGGACATCCTGAATCGCCATATTGTTGAGGTTCGGGTTTTCCACGCGGATGTTCATCGTCTGAATCAGCGCGTGTCCGTTGGTCAACGTGGATTCATGCTGCTGAGCTTCAGCATCGACGTTAACGCGGAAAATAAGGCGCATCAGCCACATCGTGAGCAAAATACCGCAGATACCAAAAGGATAAGCCATGGCATAGCTCATCCCCATCTGGTCTACAATATCTGCTGGCGTCCCCAGATCGCGCAGAATTTGCTGCCCGGCCCCCAGCGCCGGCGTATTGGTGACCGCGCCGGAAAATATCCCCAGCACCACCGGAAGGGGAATGGCAAAAATCTTATGCAGGATCGCGGTGACCAGCCCCCCCATGATGACAATCAGTACGGCAAACAGATTCAGCCGCAGCCCGGAAACGCGCAGTGACGCAAAAAAGCCCGGCCCCACCTGAATACCGATGGTGTAGACGAAAAGAATCAGGCCAAATTCCTGAATGAAATGCAGCATGTCGCCGCTCAGGGTCATCCCTGCCTGATCGACAAAATGTCCGACGATAATACCGCCGAACAGCACCCCTCCGATGCCAAAACCAACGCCACGTATTTTTATGTTGCCGATCCATAATCCGACAACCGCCACCAACGCCAGAACGCTGACCGTCAATGCTATATCACTCATTATCCTGTTCCCTGTGAATAACATCATTAAGTAAATGGATTCTCGCAGAGTACAGTCGCAATGTATGGGTGGTAAAGCACAAAAAAGCCCCGTCATTTCTGGCGGGGCAAAGGCATGGAGCTATTTAGCTATTTAATGCGGGACGTTCGCTGATGGCGATACGTTGTGGGGCAATGGTTTCAGGTTCATTACGGGTCAAATCGATATGCAGCAAGCCGTTAGTAAAGCTTGCGCCGGAGACCTCCATATTTTCAGCCAGCGTAAAGCTCAGACTGAACGACTGAGTAACCAGCCCCTGGTGCAACCATTTTGTCTCTTTTTCCGGCTGCTGCGGTGTACCTTTCACCGTCAGGCGTGTGCCTTCCAGTTGAATATCCAGATCTTCCTGGCGGAAACCGGCTAACGCAAGGGTAATGCGATAGTGGTTATCATCGCTCTTTTCGATGTTATAGGGTGGGAAGCTCTGGCTTTCACCGGCGTTTTGTAACGCATTGGCCAGTTTGTCAAAACCGATCCATTGACGCAGCAGTGGGGATAAATCGTAGTTACGCATAATAATCTCCTTCTAAGAAGCGAGTAGGTACCTTTCGGCTCCCTGACGGCAAGCCGATTGCTTAGCAGGGCCGCCTGAAGCGGCCCACAGAATTAGTTGATTTCGATGCGGCGCGGTTTGTTCGCTTCGGGAATAACGCGCTCAAGATCGATATACAGCAGACCATTCACCAGGTTTGCGCCGCGAACATGAATGTTCTCCGCTAACTGGAACTTACGTTCGAAGTTGCGCTCGGCAATACCCTGATACAGGTAAGTACGTTCTTTTTGCTCATCCGCATGAGCGCCTTTTACCACCAGCAGATTGTCCTGCGCGGTAATTTCCAGCTCGCTTTCAGCAAAACCGGCAACGGCAATCGCAATGCGGTAATGGTTTTCGTCTACCAGCTCAACGTTGTACGGAGGGTAGCCGCCATTACTCTGGCTCTGGTTGTTTTCCAGCAGGTTAAACAGACGGTCAAAACCAATAGCAGAACGGTACAGCGGGGATAAATCAAAGTTACGCATAATCAATAGCTCCTGAAATCAGCGAGAATATGAGACCTTCCATCATGGACAGGTCAGGTAGCCAGGACACCCATCAGGCATGCCCTTCTGTTGTCTACATCCTAAAAATGGGTCTTAACACAAACTTTTCAAGTGTATTCATCTGACTTTTTTTGCAGTTTGTTGTCTATTGCATACACTGAGGAGAGCAGTTGTTATCGATAAATCGCGATAGCCGCCACAGTGCGACGAAATGGTGATGTTATTTTCGCAACGGATCGCTTTAACTCACCATGCAAACACGATGAAAACAGATGAATAAACGATGATAAAAAAAATGTTGGTAACACTGACAATGTGCAGCGGGATGGCGTTTTTGAGCGGTTGTTCCAGCATAATGTCGCATACCGGAGGCAAAGAAGGGACGTATCCTGGCACACGCGCCAGCGCCACCATGATCAGCGAAAGTGATACGAATTGGGGAACGAAGTCGCTGGCGATTCTGGATATGCCTTTTACTGCGGTGCTGGATACCGTATTGCTTCCGTGGGATCTCTTTCGTAAAGATAACTCGGTGAGATCCCGCGTAGAAAAGAGCGAGGAGAGAATGCAGGCCACGAATGCCGTTATCCCCCCGGCGAAAATGACTGCACCTTAATTAACGCCCTGTTTCAGTCATCCACAGTTGGCGGAAACCTTCGACCTCTTCCATCCACGCAACCAGTCGCCCATCAGGAGAGAAGACAACCGCATCGGCCGACGGAGGGTTGCCGTGACGCGCCGTTAAAAAATCAATCTCTCCCGTCTGAGCATCACAACAGGCTATTCTGTTTTCCAGCACAAATCCCAGCCATTTCCCTGATGGATGCCAGTTGAATGCCGACTGAATACCCGTGGCGCAACGGGTAAGCTGACGCGGCTCACCACCCTGTGGTGGAATTAACCACAGCTGCACAACGCCATAGTTGTCGCGCATTAAAAACGCAATTTCAGACGTCTGCGGATTACTGCGCACCCAGTGGCGCGGCTGATTCACCAGCCCCGGAAAGGCGCGCTCATGAGTAAACGTCAGGCGACGTTGGTGAATACCGGATGGCGGCGCAGGCATTGTCGCCTCTGTGCCCTCCAGCGGAGCATCACCCGGCTGTTTCCAGCCGCTTTCATTCTGAGGCAAATCAACAATAAACAGCTCCGGCACTTTCTCACCGCTCACTGACAACGTATCGCCGATAAACGCCAGCGTGCTTTCGCCCACCCAACCTTCTTCATAGGCGCGGTTTATCTCATCGCTCCCCGGTTTTGGCGCCGGCGTCGTTTGACTCACCAGCACGCACCAGCGGCTCCCGCTATATTCACGTGGATGCTGCGCGGATACGTTCACCGGACCATACGGCGCAGCCACGCCGACGTTACGTAAATCCAGCGCCGGGGAGCGTTCATGCAGCACATGGTCGTTATAAGTAAAACTGACAAACTCACCGTTCGGGCTAAAGACATGCACATGACTGCCGCCGCGTAACGCGCCAGGCGTATACGGCGCGGTGATATCCATCGCATCCAGATTCGTCACCTCTGCCTGCGAAACAATCACCCCACGGCGATGATGAAAGTCGTAATCCCATGTTTCATCTGGATTTTCTGGCCCATGAATAAAAACATACTTTTCCGACTTTGGATGAACGGTCACCACGCCAACATGTGCCCCCTGAGTGGCCCGGTAAATCACCTCCAGTTCGCCAGTATGAACATTGACGCGTTCAATCGTTTCCCCCGTAAAAGAGGCACCGGAAGGACGCACGTCGAAGACCAGCCACTGACTGTCCGGGGTCCAGGTGTTGATATTGGTAAGCTGATGATTACGCGGCGTAAAGGTGATTTGCTTCATGGGATGCCCTGATACAAGACGATTTAAGCAATCATACTTCACAAGCACTTCACTTGCAGGATTTAGCGTAGCGATTATCGGATTGGGCCCGGCATATGCAGAAAACCTCCGCCAGTGAAGTTCTGGTGGAGGTTTTTTAATAAAGGAATGAATGCTCATCCACTTTCGACAGATTATCCCTGGCACCTGCAAGCGTAGCCAGCGCAGGGAAATTAGCATCGCTATACCAGGATTGTGGTAAAGGTAGCCGCGCCATGTTACTTCCGGGCCGGAGTTGAAGTTGCGCCAGCGAATCAAGGGAATAATTTCGCCAGTGATGCGGTAATGACAGGCGTAGCGGCGCGGCTTTTTCGCCCGGCACTGGCGTTGGCAAACGCGAATCACTTACATCGTAGTTTCTGTGCAGCACCAGATATTTCTCCGGCACCCGACGCTGGCTGTTCCACCACTTGCCATCCAGCATATCAAACTGAAAACGGGTTATTGTTTCTGACTTAGCTCCCAACTGCGTTAACGCCTGACGCAGTGCATTATTCATTGCCGCATCGTACATCCCTGATGTTGCCAGTTGCCCATCAAGGATCAGCGACACCGCAATTCTTGCCCCCAACAGGTTGGAGTAGAGATCTTCCGGTGAAAATGCGGAAACTTCCTCAGAAAACCCAGGAACTGACTCAAAACCGTCCCATTGTGCAATTTCATGCCAGGCCGCGAGCTGAAAGGCCAGATGTGCTGCCAGCCAGGCAGCTAATGCGTAACGATCGCCCGCCGTTTCAGGTGGTGTGAAGGCGTTGAAAACGATATGCCGCTCCGCCAGTTCATCTTCGAGTCGCAACGTAAAAGGCTGACCTAACTGTGGAAGTAGATGGCTAAAAAGCCAGACCGTCATATCTGCGGTATCTCGTACATGCGCGATATCGATGAAACCGCCGCGAGAGGTGTACACAATGCCATTGTGTTCATGCCCAATGCCGGCCAGGTTCACTAGCCCTAACAGCAGGCTATCGTTATAGCGATGCTCGCCAATACCGTTAGCTGTCACGACGTTATTAAGTTCATAAAACGGTACTGGCATATCCAGCACCTGCGCGTGCAGGTCGTAACCAAAAGCGCAGCACGGACGTAACCCTTGGGGTGCAGGGAGCGGCGAAACAACTGGCCAGGCGGTGCTTTCGGCCTTGTCATCTTCATTTACCAACTGCAAAGGTACAGGTATCGCAGCATGGACCCCGACCGTTGCCAATAACAAGATAGTCATCAGCAGCACTTTATTGATCAAAACGCCTCTCCTACCTGAAAATAAAAACCGCTGCTCCCTTTGCCAATGCCATAATCCAGACGCACATTCACCCGCGGCTTAAATTCAAAGCGATACCCCACCCCCGCCGAGGGTAGCCAGCGTCCGTCATCCAGCGCGCTAAATGATGGCCCCATCGTCCCTGCGCCCAACCAGCCAACCACGCCATGCCGCCAGTCAAGTTTGCGGCGATACTCTACCTGCCCGCTGACGGCGTTTTTATCGCGATAGCGTCCTTCGTAATAGCCGCGCATCCGCTGATTGCTACCGAGCAGCGGCATCATGCTCCACGGCACATCCCCCTGAGTAAAGGCACCGTCCATCTCCCATGCCAGTACGTCCTGGTCGTCCAAAGAGTGATAACGGCTGTAGTGCAACTGGTATTCATCAAACCGGGTATCGCTCCCCGCATCGGGCGTATAGCGGGTATAGCGTACGTCGGCATATTGTCCCTGGCGCGGGTTAGGAACAAAGTCGCGGTCATCCCAGCTAAGTTCGACACTGCTGCCGGAACTTAGCACCGACGCGCCCTGCCCGGTATTTTCAATTTTTAGCGGATCATTACCATCCATTTGCGCAGCATGTTGCGCGTTCAGCGACCAGCCGACGCCCAGATAGATATTAGGCGCTACCCGACGATATAACGTGGGGTGCAGATCCAGATCCTGAGCCGTATATTGCTGTTTCTGGCTGTCTTTATCACCGGCACTAAATCCCTGCCCCCAGTACCAGGTTGGCGTATCGGTTAATGCGCCATTGAGAAAGAAACGCCAGCGATCGTCGGCAAAAAAGGCATAATTTTGCATAGTGACGCCGAAAGCGCCCGTTGAGCTAAAGTAGCCGCTGAGGGTCAGCGTCGAGTTCTGACTCACCGTGTCGTTTGGGTCTGGGCGATACATTCCCACCACCGCGGTACCTATCCCCAGCCCCAGCTCCGGAGTGTAAAATGGCCCCGGCATTACGCCCCAATCGATTCCTTTGCTGGCGTTAAAGTTATCGCTGGCGCCCAGTGTATTCAGCCAGCCGTCAACTTCGTCGCGGGTCGGTAATTCTGCCTGCGCAATGCAGGCGAACAGACTCACCAGCAACAAGAAAGCGAGGCGGATCAAAAGCGGTACTCTCCAGCCATGAAAAAACTGTTACGGTCGGCAAAGCCAATTTCGGTCGTCACGTTAAAGTTTCGGGTCAATTCATACTGCGCCCCGACCAGTACGTTCCAGGGGGATTGCAGATGCTGTTTAACGTCGAAACGGCCATTGCCGTCCTTATTCGCGATATCCACCATTTTCTGCAGCGTCTCAGACGGCATATTGAGATCGCTAAGGCTACCCCTGAATTCTTGCTGCACGTCCTGATACATACTGCCAATCCACAGATTCAGCTTGCCGGACGGCAAGTACAGTGCTTCCACACCCGGGGTGGTAAAGCGATAACCGACTCGCGGAGAAACCGTGAAGGCATCAATACTACCGTCAAGAATGTCAAACTGCGTCTGAGTATAATTGGCATCAAAAGCCGTAAACCAGTTACCCACACCGCCCACCAGTGTCGTCCCCACACCGTAGGTCGTGCCTTTAAAGTCGAGCTGAAACGCCAGGTTTTGCAAATTGTCTGGCGTGTGAACTTTGCGTGGACCTTTAATGCCTACACCAATCTGCGAAACGGAGTGACCGTCGGTATAGCCCACCAGGCCATAGACGTTCATAAACGGCAGCAGCCAGGCATCCAGTTTCAGGGTTTCTGTTTTGCTTCTCTCGCGCGTATTGCCAACGTTAATTTTGAATGCGTTATCCAGCGAATGACCACCCAAAGAAAGGCCATTAAAGTTAATACTGTCTACATTAATATTCTGCCTGATATTCATGTAGTTAATATTTACACCAAACGGCTCAGGCAGGTCGTAACCACGTTTACGCGCCTCGTCACCTAAGAAGGGCAAAACGGAGTGGCTTGCAGCAGGTTTAGTCGCCGGTTTTACCGGCAAAGAAGCGGCCTGACCATCATCCTGATAATCATACAAAGGTGTTAACGTTGAGCCAGAATCCGTCGCAGCACAGGCTTGAAAAATCAAACAGGAAGACGTCATCAACACCAGGCGAATGCTTGTGTTAGTCATAAGAAAACATAGTTGCAGGCAGGAACCGCCTGAATATAAAAGAAGGTGGGAGAGTATAGAAGTTGCGTACTAAATGGGGGGATTAATGTGCGGTTTCACATCTGATAATACAAACGTGATTTTTATAACATTCTTAATGTTTTATGCCTGGCCGAAGCCAGGCATAACGCACATCAGGAGAGGACGTACTTCTCAATGGCCCAGGCAACACCGTCTTCCAGATTAGATTTCGTCACAAAGTTGGCGATCTCTTTCACCGTTGGAATGGCGTTATCCATCGCAACGCCCACGCCGGCGTATTCAATCATCGCGATGTCGTTTTCCTGATCGCCAATCGCCATAACCTCTTCGGCTTTGATTCCCAACGCATCGGCCAGCGATTTTACGCCAGTCCCTTTGTTGACGCGTTTATCAAGGATTTCGAGGAAGTACGGCGCACTTTTCAGCACGGTGTACTTTTCTTTCACTTCCGCCGGAATGCGCGAGATGGCCTTGTCGAGGATCTCCGGCTCATCAATCATCATCACTTTCAGGAACTGGGTCGCCGGATCCATTTTTTCAGCCTCACAGAACACCAGCGGAATCGTCGCGACAAACGATTCATGCACCGTGTAATAACTGATATCACGGTTAGCGGTATACAACGTGTTGCGATCGAGCGCGTGGAAATGCGAGCCAACTTCCCGGGAGAGTTGCTCCAGATAGCGATAATCATCATAGCTCAGCGCGGTTTGCGCCACAGTACTGCCATCGCCCGCTTTCTGCACCAGCGCACCGTTGTAGGTAATGCAGTAGTCACCGGGTTGTTCCATGTGCAGTTCTTTCAGATAGCTGTGAACGCCGGCATACGGGCGTCCCGTGGTCAGCACTACGTTCACGCCACGCGCGCGTGCCGCGGCAATTGCCGTTTTGACTGCAGGTGAAATGGTGTGATCGGGCAGCAGAAGTGTGCCATCCATGTCGATAGCAATAAGTTTGATAGCCATGAGTTCCCCGGATTAAATGAGTCCGCCCTCATGCTAACGCGATTCCGCTCAAAAAACAGCTACGAAAAGGAGGATAGAAAGGGGAATCAAGATTCCCCTTTTGTAGGTCGGTTGTCGTTTGTAGGCCTGATAAGCAACGCGCCATCAGGCACAATACAACATCTTGCCGGATGGCAGCGTAAACCGCCTTATCCGGCCTACAGATTGGCTTAGATATCGATGTTCGCCGCTTTCAGGGCGTTTTCTTCGATAAATGCGCGGCGTGGTTCGACGGCATCGCCCATCAGGGTGGTGAACAGTTGGTCAGCGGCAATCGCATCCTTCACAGTAACGCGCAACATGCGACGGCTTTCCGGATCCATGGTGGTTTCCCACAGCTGTTCCGGGTTCATCTCGCCCAGACCTTTATAACGCTGGATAGCGAGACCGCGACGAGACTCTTTCTGCAGCCATTCCAGCGCCTGCTCAAAGCTGGCCACCGGCTGGCGACGCTCGCCACGTTCGATAAACGCATCGTCTTCGATCAGCCCGCGCAGCTTCTCACCGAGCGTGCAAATACGATGGTACTCGCCACCGGTCACAAACTCGTGATCCAGCACATAGTCGGTATCCACACCGTGAGTACGTACGCGTACAATCGGCTCAAACAGATTCTGCTCTGCGTTATGGTGAACATCAAACTTCCACAGGCTACCGTGCTGTTCTTTTTCGTTCAGCTCGGTAATCAGCGCGTTAACCCAACGGGTAACGTTCTGTTCGTTCGCCAAATCAGCTTCCGGCAGCGTCGGTTGATAAACCAGCTCTTTCAGCAGCGCTTTTGGGAAACGACGTTCCATACGGCCAATCATTTTCTGCGTCGCGTTGTATTCAGAAACCAGTTTCTCTAACGACTCACCTGAAAGGGCAGGCGCACTGGCGTTGGTGTGCAGCGTTGCGCCATCCAGAGCGATAGAAATTTGGTACTGATCCATCGCTTCGTCATCTTTAATGTACTGTTCCTGCTTGCCTTTCTTCACTTTGTACAGCGGCGGCTGCGCAATGTAAACGTGGCCGCGTTCAACGATTTCCGGCATCTGACGATAGAAGAAGGTCAACAGCAGCGTACGGATATGCGAACCGTCGACGTCCGCATCGGTCATGATGATGATGCTGTGATAACGCAGTTTGTCCGGGTTGTACTCGTCACGACCAATGCCGCAGCCGAGCGCGGTAATCAGTGTCGCCACTTCCTGAGAGGAGAGCATTTTGTCGAAACGCGCTTTCTCGACGTTGAGGATTTTACCCTTCAGCGGCAGAATCGCCTGGTTTTTACGGTTACGCCCCTGCTTCGCAGAACCGCCCGCGGAGTCCCCTTCCACAAGGTACAGTTCGGACAGCGCCGGGTCACGTTCCTGACAGTCCGCCAGCTTGCCCGGCAGACCGGCTAAGTCCAGCGCGCCTTTACGACGGGTCATTTCACGCGCGCGACGTGCTGCTTCACGGGCACGGGCCGCATCGATAATCTTGCCGACGACGATTTTCGCGTCAGACGGGTTTTCCAGCAGGTATTCGCTCAGCAGTTCGTTCATCTGCTGTTCAACCGCCGATTTCACCTCAGAGGAGACCAGTTTGTCTTTGGTCTGCGAGGAGAATTTCGGGTCCGGCACTTTCACGGAAACCACCGCAATCAGGCCTTCACGGGCATCGTCACCGGTAGCGCTGACTTTGGCTTTTTTGCTGTAGCCTTCTTTGTCCATGTAGGCGTTCAGGGTACGGGTCATCGCCGCGCGGAAGCCTGCAAGGTGAGTCCCGCCGTCACGCTGCGGAATGTTGTTGGTGAAGCAGTAGATATTTTCCTGGAAGCCGTCGTTCCACTGCAGCGCAACTTCAACGCCGATACCGTCTTTTTCGGTGGAGAAGTAGAAGATATTCGGGTGGATCGGCGTTTTGTTTTTGTTGAGATATTCAACAAACGCCTTGATGCCGCCTTCGTAGTGGAAATGATCTTCTTTGCCGTCGCGCTTATCGCGCAGACGAATAGAGACGCCAGAGTTCAGGAATGACAGCTCGCGCAGACGCTTCGCCAGAATGTCGTATTCGAACTCGGTTACGTTAGTGAAGGTTTCATGGCTTGGCCAGAAACGGACCTGAGTACCCGTTACTTCCGTTTCGCCTGTTACCGCCAGCGGCGCCTGCGGCACACCATGCACGTAAGTTTGCTGATGCACTTTGCCTTCACGACGAATCACCAGCTCCAGTTTCTGCGACAGGGCGTTAACGACGGAGACACCTACGCCGTGCAAACCACCGGAAACTTTATAGGAGTTATCATCGAATTTACCGCCTGCGTGCAGAACAGTCATGATAACTTCCGCCGCCGAAACGCCCTCTTCCGGGTGAATACCGGTTGGGATACCACGGCCATCATCGGTAACAGACACGGAGTTGTCCGCGTGAATCGTTACCACGATATCTTTACAGTGACCCGCGAGCGCTTCGTCGATAGCGTTATCTACCACCTCGAATACCATGTGGTGCAGACCGGTGCCGTCATCCGTGTCGCCGATATACATACCCGGGCGCTTACGCACCGCATCCAGCCCTTTCAGGACTTTGATACTGGAGGAGTCATAAGAATTCGACATCAACGTTTCTCGCTCATTTTATCTTGGGTTAATCCGTTATTTTACCCTTTTCCACGGTAAACATCTTCGAATTTTCATCGGACATGTCTATAACGTGTTCAGCGCTGATTGCGCTGACAAAGACCTGAGATTGCGTGGCTTTTAAGCGGCTGGCCAGCAGCCCGCGACGCGCATCATCCAGTTCAGAGGCAAAATCATCTATCAGGTACAGGCAGCGCCGTCCGCTTTCACGGGTCAGGAACTCCCCTTGCGCCAGACGTAAGGCGCACATTAGCAGTTTTAGCTGCCCACGCGACAACGTGTCTTCTACCGGCGCACCGTCGGCACGAATGCGGAAATCCGCCTTATGCGGGCCGTGTGCGGTGTAGGTCAACATGCGATCGCGTTCAAAACTGCGTTCCAGCACCTCGGCATAATCTGTCTCCTTCTCCCAACCACGCTGGAAAGAGAACGAGAGAGAAAACTCGGGAAGAAACTGCTGGCAGGTATCCGCCATATCCTGCGCGATACCCGCGCTGTACTCCGCGCGCCAGGTGCTGATTTGTTCCGCCAGCGGAATAAGTTCTCTATCCCACGGGCGCAGTTGCTCATAACGACTCACCTGGCGCAGTGCCGCATTGCGCTGCTTGAGCAGTCGCTTCAGGTTGCTCCAGGCGGTGAAAAATCCGGCTTCATTGTGAAAGCATCCCCAGTCAAGAAATGCTCTTCTGTATTTGGGGCCGCCGTTGAGTAAAGTAAACCCCTCTGGCGTGATCAGCTGCATCGGCATCAGGTGCGCCAGTTCAGCGACCTTGTGCCCGTCAGTGCCGTCAATGCGCACTTTGCTGTCGCCCAGTTTGTCTTTCGTCAGACCAATCGATGTCTCGCGCTCTTCTCCCTGCAATCGTCCGTGTAAAACAAACGACTCCTGCTCGTGGCGAATCACGCGGCCAATCTGCAAACTGCGAAACGCCCGGCCATGGCCGAGCGTATAGATGGCTTCCAGCACACTGGTTTTGCCGCTGCCGTTCGCGCCAACCAGGAAGTTAAAGCCGGGGGATAAAGCGAGATCCGCATTTTCAATATTGCGGAAATCTTTGATTAGCAGTCGGGATAGCGACATATCAACTCATAACCAGGGCGTTATCGTCGCAGTTAGTCTGGTTACGGCCAGCGCACAGCAACCGGAGCGTACTGAAGTACGTGAGGATTGCTCGCTGCGCTCGCCCTTCGGGCCGTCCATAGGACGTCCAAAATACTTCGTATTTTGTGCGAGCACTGCCCGGAGCCAGAATAACAAGTAAGATAGCCCGATATTCTTTACAAGCGCATAGGCATGACGACATAGGCTGCGGATTGGCTGGCCGCATCTTCAATCTGTACGCTCGATACGGAATCGGTCAGCAAAATACGCACGTTCTCGCACTTCAGCGCGTTCAGAACGTCAAGCACGTAGCTCACGTTAAAACCGATTTCCAGTTCTGTACCAGGATAGGAGACATCCAGAATTTCTTCTGCTTCTTCCTGCTCCGGGTTGTTGGCGGTGATTTTGAGCTGATTTTCGCTGACATACAGACGCACGCCGCGGAATTTCTCGTTAGAAAGAATTGCCGCACGGGCAAACGCCTGTTTGAGGATATCGCAACCGGCTTCCAGATGTTTGTCCGGATTCTTCGGCAATACGCGGCGATAATCCGGGAAACGGCCATCAACCAGCTTGGAGGTGAAGATGAAATCGCCCACGTGCGCACGAATGTTGTTGCTGCCAATCTGCACGCGCAGCGGGTTGTCACCGCCGTCGAGCATACGCATCAGTTCAATCACGCCTTTACGCGGTACGATCACCGAATGGCTGGGCAACGGCTGACCGACAGGCATTGAACAAACCGCCAGACGGTGACCGTCGGTCGCCACGGTACGCAGCTCTTCCCCTTCGGTTTCAAACAGCATGCCGTTTAAGTAGTAACGCACGTCCTGATGCGCCATCGAAAACTGCGTGGCTTCAATCAGGCGCTTCATCGTGGCCTGCGGCAGGGTGAATTCGACTTCGCTCTGCCAGTCATCCAGATTAGGGAAGTCGGCGGCAGGCAGCGTGGACAGCGAGAAACGGCTGCGACCAGAGCGTACCAGCATGCGGTCGCCTTCCAGTTGAACGGCAATTTCCGCGCCTTCCGGCAATCCGCGGCAAATGTCGAAGAATTTACGCGCCGGAACGGTAGTAGCACCAGGTTCATGAGGCTGGATCAACGCCACGCGCGCCACCATCTCCATTTCGAGATCGGTACCAGTCAGAGAAAGCGCACCGTCAGCGACCTGCAGCAGCAGGTTTCCGAGGATCGGCAGTGTAGGACGTCCACCCAGCGGGCCGCTGACCTGCTGAAGCGGTTTTAATAAATGTTCACGTTCAACGGTAAATTTCATAGCGTCACGAAGATAATGTTCTGATTAAATTGGAGAAATCTTCTTTAATATCATGGCTTTCTTCACGCAACTGCTCAATCTTGCGGCAGGCATGAAGCACGGTAGTATGGTCACGCCCACCAAACGCGTCGCCAATTTCCGGCAGACTGTGGTTAGTGAGCTCTTTTGCCAGCGCCATCGCCATCTGGCGCGGACGAGCTACCGAGCGAGATCGACGCTTTGACAGCAGATCCGCAATTTTGATTTTGTAATACTCCGCCACCGTCTTCTGAATATTGTCGATGGTGACCAACTTTTCCTGCAAAGCCAGCAGATCGCGCAGCGCTTCGCGCACGAAATCGATGGTAATCGCCCGGCCGGTAAAATTGGCGTTGGCGATCACGCGGTTCAGTGCGCCTTCCAGTTCACGCACGTTAGAGCGTAGACGCTTGGCAATAAAGAACGCCACTTCACCCGGCAGACGAATGTCGTTTTCGTCAGCTTTTTTCATCAGGATCGCCACGCGGGTTTCCAGCTCAGGCGGTTCGATCGCAACAGTCAGCCCCCAGCCAAAGCGGGATTTCAGTCGATCTTCAACGCCATTGATCTCCTTCGGATAACGATCCGACGTCAGGATGATCTGCTGATTACCTTCCAGCAGGGCGTTGAAGGTGTGGAAGAATTCTTCCTGCGAGCGCTCTTTGTTGGCAAAGAACTGGATGTCATCGATCAGCAGCGCGTCGACGGAGCGGTAGTAGCGTTTAAACTCTTCGATCGCATTGTTTTGCAGAGCTTTAACCATGTCCTGCACAAAACGCTCGGAGTGCATATACACCACTTTCGCGTTCGGTTTACGCGCCATAATGCCGTTACCGACAGCATGCAACAGGTGGGTTTTACCCAGACCCGTACCACCATAAAGGAATAACGGATTGTAGGCGCCGCCAGGGTTGTCCGCCACCTGACGTGCCGCCGCGCGCGCCAGTTGGTTAGATTTACCTTCAACGAAATTATCAAACGTATGTTTGACGTTGACGTTAGAGCGATAGGTAGGTTCTGCCGGAGCCGGGACGTTGTCCCAGCCTGGACGCGCCGCCGGAGCAGCACGTTGCGGTTGTACTTGTTGCGCCACATGGGCAGGCGCGACAACGTTGTTCACCGGCGTCTTCAGCGTTTGCGTGACGGGTTTAGTTCCGACCTCAAAACGCAGCTGTGGGGCATCCGCTCCGCAGAAGTTATTTAGTAATCCATTAATATTATTAAGGTATTTGTCCCTTACCCAATCGAGCACAAAACGGTTTGGCGCATACAAAGCCAGCGTGTTATCGCTCAGTTCCGCCTGCAACGGGCGTATCCACATACTGAATTCTGTGGCTGGTAACTCATCCTGCAATCGGGCAAGACACTGCTGCCAAAGCGAAAGTGACACGGCGGACTCCACTCGAACAAAAGTCGATAAATGACAAAGGCTGAAACATTCATGATTGTTGACGCACATCGACAAGACCCTATGCAAAGGGTGACGTGCGAATTGCTATCTGCAATTTTACCCGATCAGGATCCATTGAAACGATCGGGACCGCGGATCATAGCGTAAACTGAGAAAGAGATCTTCTGTTTCTCACAGATTCTTCCCGATTTATCCACAGGATGATCCAGAATCGGCTAAGTGTAAACGATCCTGGAGAAGTGCTGCAGGTTTTAGCGCGCATATTGAAAAAATTAATGAGTAAAGATGCTTTACTGCTTAAACGATCTAATAAAGATCCCGGGCGATCCTTGCGCTTTATCCACCAGCCCGTATAATTCTTACCCCCAGCGAGTAACGGTCGCCTTACGGCGTCAACGCTGCCTGTTTTTCACACAAAACCTTGTGGAAAAAAGCGGGAAATAAGGAAAGAGAATTGACTCCGGAGTGTACAATTATTACAATCCGGCCTCTTTAATCACCCACACTGTGGCGTAAGTCGTTCGAAACTCGTTCGGGTATACGCAAAAGTCAGTGAATTTATTCAAGTTTAGGTAGAAATCGCCATGAAACGCACTTTTCAACCGTCTGTACTGAAGCGCAACCGTTCTCACGGCTTCCGTGCTCGTATGGCTAATAAAAATGGTCGTCAGGTTCTGGCACGTCGTCGTGCTAAAGGCCGTTCTCGTCTGACCGTTTCTAAGTAATAAAAGCTAGCCCCTGAGTGGTTAAGCTCGCATTTCCCAGGGAGTTACGTTTGTTAACTCCCACTCATTTCACATTCGTCTTCCAGCAGCCACAACGGGCTGGCACGCCGCAAATCACCATCCTCGGCCGCCTGAATTCGCTGGGGCATCCCCGTATCGGTCTTACCGTCGCCAAGAAAAATGTTAAACGTGCGCATGAACGCAATCGGATTAAACGTCTGACGCGTGAAAGCTTCCGTTTACGTCAGCACGAACTTCCCGCAATGGATTTCGTGGTGGTGGCGAAAAAAGGGGTTGCTGACCTCGATAACCGTGCTCTCTCGGAAGCGTTGGAAAAATTATGGCGTCGCCATTGTCGCCTGGCTCGCGGGTCCTGATAGCCCTCATTCGGGTCTATCAACGCCTGATCAGTCCGCTGCTTGGGCCGCATTGCCGTTTCACTCCAACCTGTTCGAGCTACGGAATTGAGGCATTGCGCAGGTTTGGAGTGATAAAAGGCAGTTGGTTGACGGTGAAACGCGTATTAAAATGCCACCCTTTACACCCTGGTGGTGACGATCCCGTCCCGCCCGGACCATTTGATACCAGAGAACACTAACGATGGATTCGCAACGCAATCTTTTAGTCATCGCTTTGCTGTTCGTGTCTTTCATGATCTGGCAAGCCTGGGAGCAGGATAAAAACCCGCAACCTCAGGCCCAACAGACCACGCAGACAACGACCACCGCAGCGGGTAGCGCCGCAGACCAGGGCGTACCGGCCAGTGGCCAGGGGAAACTGATTACGGTTAAGACTGACGTGCTTGATCTGACCATCAACACCCGTGGTGGTGATGTGGAACAGGCTTCGCTGCCAGCTTACCCGAAAGAACTTGGTTCTACCGAACCGTTCCAGTTACTGGAAACCACGCCACAGTTCATCTACCAGGCACAGAGTGGCCTGACAGGTCGTGACGGCCCGGATAACCCGGCTAACGGCCCACGTCCGCTGTACAACGTCGAAAAAGACGCATTTGTACTGGCAGACGGTCAGAACGAACTGCAGATCCCGATGACCTATACTGACGCAGCGGGTAACACGTTCACTAAAACGTTTGTCCTCAAGCGTGGTGAATATGCTGTCAACGTTAACTACAGCGTGCAGAACGCCGGCGAGAAACCGCTGGAAATCTCCACCTTTGGTCAGCTGAAGCAATCCATCAATCTGCCATCTCATCGCGACACCGGTAGCAGCAACTTTGCGCTGCACACCTTCCGTGGCGCGGCGTACTCCACGCCGGATGAGAAGTATGAGAAATACAAATTCGACACCATTGCTGAAAACGAAAACCTGAACGTCAACGCTAAAGACGGTTGGGTCGCAATGCTGCAACAGTATTTCGCAACGGCATGGGTTCCGCGTAACGACGGCACCAACAACTTCTACACCGCTAACCTGGGTAACGGCATTGCCGCTATCGGCTATAAATCTCAGCCGGTACTGGTACAGCCAGGCCAGACTGGCGCGATGACCAGCACCCTGTGGGTCGGCCCGGAAATTCAGGACAAAATGGCGGCCGTTGCACCGCACCTGGATCTGACCGTGGATTACGGCTGGTTGTGGTTCATCTCTCAGCCGCTGTTTAAACTGCTGAAGTGGATCCATAGCTTCCTGGGTAACTGGGGCTTCTCCATCATCGTTATCACCTTTATCGTTCGTGGCATCATGTACCCGCTGACCAAAGCGCAGTACACCTCCATGGCGAAGATGCGTATGCTGCAGCCGAAGATTCAGGCTATGCGTGAGCGTCTGGGCGATGACAAACAGCGTCAGAGCCAGGAAATGATGGCCCTGTACAAAGCTGAGAAGGTTAACCCGCTGGGCGGCTGCTTCCCGCTGATCATCCAGATGCCAATCTTCCTGGCGTTGTACTACATGCTGATGGGCTCCATTGAACTGCGTCATGCGCCGTTCGCGCTGTGGATCCATGACCTGTCTGCACAGGACCCGTACTACATTCTGCCGATCCTGATGGGCGTGACGATGTTCTTCATTCAGAAGATGTCTCCGACCACCGTGACCGACCCGATGCAGCAGAAGATCATGACCTTTATGCCGGTCATCTTCACCGTGTTCTTCCTGTGGTTCCCGTCAGGTCTGGTGCTGTACTATATCGTCAGCAACCTGGTAACCATTATTCAGCAGCAGCTGATTTACCGTGGTCTGGAGAAGCGTGGGCTGCATAGCCGCGAGAAGAAAAACTCCTGATTCGGTGTAGGCCGGATTAGGCGAAACCGCCATCCGGCAAACGGAACATAACGTAAAGGGCGGTCATTAGACCGCCTTTTTTATTGCATCACAAAGAGACATATCATGAGCCATAACGACACCATCGTCGCTCAGGCCACCCCTCCGGGACGTGGTGGCGTGGGTATCCTGCGTATCTCCGGCCTGAAAGCGCGCGAGGTCGCAGAAACCGTGCTGGGCAAACTGCCAAAACCGCGTTATGCCGATTATCTGCCGTTTAAAGACACGGATGGCAGCGCGCTGGATCAAGGCATTGCCCTGTGGTTTCCCGGCCCAAACTCCTTTACCGGTGAAGACGTTTTAGAGCTGCAGGGTCACGGCGGTCCGGTGATTCTCGATCTGCTGCTCAAACGTATTTTGACCATTCCCGGGCTGCGCATTGCCAGACCCGGTGAATTCTCCGAGCGCGCATTTCTCAATGATAAGCTCGATTTAGCCCAGGCCGAGGCGATTGCCGACCTGATCGATGCCAGCTCGGAGCAAGCGGCTCGCTCGGCGCTGAACTCGTTGCAGGGCGCTTTTTCCGCACGGGTAAATCATCTTGTGGAAGCGCTCACTCACCTGCGCATCTACGTGGAAGCGGCGATTGATTTCCCGGATGAAGAAATCGACTTCCTGTCTGACGGCAAGATTGAAGCGCAGCTCAATAGCGTTATCAGCGATCTTGATGCCGTACGTGCCGAAGCGCGTCAGGGCAGCCTGCTGCGCGAAGGGATGAAGGTAGTGATTGCTGGTCGCCCGAACGCCGGGAAATCAAGCCTGCTGAACGCGCTGGCAGGCCGCGAAGCCGCCATTGTCACCGACATCGCCGGCACCACCCGCGACGTACTGCGTGAGCATATCCATATCGACGGTATGCCGCTGCACATCATCGACACCGCCGGTCTGCGCGACGCTAACGATGAAGTGGAACGCATTGGGATCGAACGCGCATGGCAAGAAATCGAACAGGCCGATCGCGTACTGTTTATGGTTGATGGCACCACCACCGACGCTACCGACCCGGCGGAGATCTGGCCGGACTTTATTGCCCGTCTGCCCGCCAAATTGCCTATTACCGTGGTGCGTAACAAAGCGGATATTACCGGTGAAACGCTGGGTCTTAGCGAAGTAAATGGCCACTCACTGGTTCGTCTCTCCGCACGTACCGGGGAAGGCGTAGACGTGCTGCGCAACCATCTCAAGCAGAGCATGGGCTTTGAAACCAATATGGAAGGCGGCTTCCTGGCGCGTCGTCGTCACCTACAGGCGCTGGCAGAAGCGGCGGAGCATCTCGAGCAGGGCAAAGCCCAACTGCTCGGAGCATGGGCCGGAGAATTGCTGGCAGAGGAGCTACGTCTGGCTCAGCAAAACCTCAGTGAGATTACCGGTGAATTTACCTCCGACGATCTGTTGGGACGGATTTTCTCCAGCTTCTGTATTGGTAAGTAATTCTTCAGAGATTGGCCATTAATGAAAAATCCCGCCAGCACATCCTCTGGCGGGAACTACATAAATCATCATTTCATCGACAGCAATTTTTCATAGCTGGGATAAATATGCGGGATCTTTTCACTACTGCCATCGGGATAAGTTGCCGTAAGTTTGCCTGGAGCATCTGGAGGTGTCAATGTAACAACTTTATCGAAATGAATGACTGGCTCAATAAGGATGTTTTGAGTATTCCTAAGCCGAAAACGCCTTCGCCATTTTTCTGGGCCGGTATTTCCACCAAATAATTTCAATGTTGTTTGATTAAATAAATGGCTAATAAATACTTCAGGGAAATAATCCGTTTTTAAGTCAAGATCTCCACTGACCTCTTTTGCTCTCCCTGTCCCATACCCATCACTGAGGCCATAATCTCCAAAATCAAAGATATAACTGGTCTCAATGACTTCTTTTCCTTTCACCAGTAGAATATTATCCGCAATCCTGAAACTTACTCTCAGTGAATTTAGCTGCCACTGGCACGGCCCGCCACCATCAATGGCAATACTGGTCTGCCACAGCCCCCCCATACCCTGCCGGACGAAAGGCTGCGTAAAACCGTTGTATCCCCGCACAGGATAAGATTCAAAGCTGGAGTTATAGCTTTTATCCATACACTTTTCAGAGCGGTAAAGAATCTGCATCGGCATTAGAGTGATGCCCTCTGGCATCCGGAATGACACGCTGACACGTCGGGCATTATCAGGAGGGGAAAGTGTCTGATCTGTGTTATCTCCGCAACCGTAAAGTGGTGCGATAGTTAACATAATAACGGTAGTTATCTTAAAATAATTCAACGCTTTCCTCCGTCACCGCCGCGAAACGGGTCAGGGCATTGCGGCCAATTTCATCAGACTCCGTGAGTTGCAGGGCTATCGGCAGTAAATCCTGAAGCATCAGAAATTCACGGTTACGCTGGATCTCATCCGGCTGCCCGTTACTGGATGCACTTTTCTCAACCTCATCGCGAAAGCGCATCCGCATTTCTTTTCTTCTCATCTTCAGCTCCGGATTTGCCAGTTCAAGCAGTTGATTATGGATGTAGGGCAAATAGCGGTGCGCCATCGAATGGTTTTGCGGGTCCGTACCTAAACCGTTCAGCGTTGGATTGGTATTTTTCGGAAAGGTCTTTGTCAGAGCATGCGGTGCGAGGCACTGGATGAACGTTTCCTGATGCTTACCGCTAGATTTCAGACATTCATCATTCAGAGAAGGAACCAGATATAGTTTCACCCCCACAAAATGGCGCGTGTAGATCTGTCCATCAAGTAGAGTTTTGTGGTTCGGGCTGGCAACCCGCATTGAACACTGCTCAGCTAGGAAAAAAACCACCGTTTTACCGTGATGCCAGTAAGGATCTTTTTTATCTACAAGTCCCACAGACTGATACGCCAGATCCCGCACAGCCCCCCCAAGACCGGCAGCCGTCGTCAGTGACCAGTCAAACCCCAACTTATCTCCCAGCAGTCCCCATTTATTATAAAAAGCGTTATCCAAATCAGCATCCGGGGGGATTTGCGTGATTGAGTCATTGTCGTTGACGTGCCGGTAATGGGTAATACTGCCCAGAAAAGATATAGCCGCTCGGGTAAATGTACGCGGCATTCCGTAGGTATACAGTATGGGATGACTGACTTTCATCTCGGCAGCATAAAGTAATGCCAAAGCTCCCCCCAAGCTGTGACCACAAATAAATAGCGTCTTCGTTCCTTGCTCTAAAGCCCGATTAACCGCATTCAAATTATCCTCAAATTTCCTGTCGGCTAGCTCATAAGCCTCCAGAAATCCTCCATGAATATTTCCCGCCCCGGCCAGTTCCGGCAAACAACGTTTTGGTGCAAATGATAAATCAGTTAGCACATTCAACAGGCTATCAGTCCCGCACCATGCAACCAGCACATGCATGCCACATTCCACCGTAAAGAGCCGGGTGTCCCCCTCCGGTTGATCACTATCTTTCGTGCTCAGATACACTGGTGGGCGATAGCGGTCATGAAAAGGAACATCGACCGCCAGCGTGTGGTACCAGGAAGGAAATTCAGCAAACTGAGGAATGCATGATAGATCCTGACACTTATTCCGGAAGAAATGGTTGATAGTTTTATTATCTTTTTCTGCCGCATAAACCAGGTCAGCCATAATGCCGAGATTCAAAGCGTTGGCGAGGTCATAGTCTTTTGTGTCGTGCAATGCCAATACCCATGCCCGAAATGGACAGATTTCAATAATGTGTCTTTTTTCCAACAGCTCACAGGGGATCTCCGTCCCCTTCAAGGAGCGATTCGGTGGGAAATGGAATTCCGGAGGCTCCGGTTCATCCCAGCCTTCAATCAACGGCAGGCGGTCGCATAACTTCCCGATAGTGACATAGTGATACACATGATTAGCCGCTTCTGTTATTTCCTGTACATTCGATCGCCAGCTATTGTCACGGGTGTCCGACCAGAACATATTTCTACTCTCTGGATGGCTATTAGGATTACGCCTAACGCCCAGTGGCCGCTGTGTCATCTCTTCAGCCAGTTGCTGCCCATCCGCCTTAACGTCGACAGTTATCCAGTAAAGATCATCAAACCGAACCAATCCTTGATTGTCGGTAACGCCCGCCGGAGGGTTGGGGGGAGGCGTTGGGCTGTAGCTGTTTTCATGCTGATGCCACACTGATGATGTCAGCGGACGATATTCCAGCCTGACATTAAGTCCGCATACAGGAGTGTTGTTCTCATCGACGAACTGCAGTTCAAGCCAGTATTTATGCTGCTCTCCACGACAGTAAACAATTTTTCCTTTCGGGTTTATATTCGTAACACAAGTATTATCACCAATAATTTCCACACCAATACCTTTTACTTTGTGTGGTTATGTTTAATTCATTTTATCTCGCACATTTCTTAATCAATATAAATACATTCCGAATTAATAATGCTTTCCTCACAGGAAAACACTGTTGTCCAAATGGCAACTCGTGCAGTTGACTCTCTGCCCGTATCCTAAGCGCCACATTCCTTATGAGGTCGCTATGACACGCTTTCTAATCTGCAGTTTTGCCCTGGTTCTACTTTATCCCGCCGGTATTGATATGTATCTGGTGGGGCTGCCCCGTATTGCGGCCGATCTACAGGCCAGCGAGGCGCAACTGCATATCGCGTTTTCGGTTTATCTGGCGGGAATGGCGACGGCGATGCTTTTCGCCGGAAAAGTCGCCGACCAGTCAGGACGTAAACCGGTCGCCATAGTCGGCGCCCTCATCTTTATTTTCGCCTCTGCGCTGTGTTCATTTGCCGAGAGCGGTACACCGTTCCTGGTCGGCCGTTTTATTCAGGGCGTGGGCGCAGGCTGCTGCTATGTGGTGGCCTTCGCTATTCTGCGCGATACGCTCGACGATCGCCGCCGGGCAAAAGTGCTGTCGCTGTTGAACGGAATCACCTGTATCGTACCAGTACTGGCTCCGGTGATGGGGCATCTGATTATGCTCAAATACCCGTGGCAAAGCCTGTTCTACACGATGATCGGTATGGGTGTGGTTGTATGCTTGCTGTCGGTATTTATCCTGCGAGAATCACGCCCAGCGACCCTCACGGCGTCTATACCAAAGAACCACGCCAACGAGTCTTTGGTGAACCGTTTTTTCTTAAGCCGTCTGGCCATTACCACTCTCAGCGTGTCGGTGATCCTAACCTTCGTGAATACCTCTCCGGTGTTGCTAATGGAAGTGATGGGCTTCGACCGTGGTGAGTATGCCACGACGATGGCCATGACCGCAGGTATCAGTATGGCGGTCTCTTTCTCGACGCCGTTCGCCCTCAGCGTATTCAAGCCTCGCGTTCTGATGCTGACCTCTCAGGTGCTGTTTCTGTCTGCAGGCGTGGTGTTAACCCTCGCCAGTTCGCATATGGTGACGCTGTTTGGGCTGACCTTAATCTGCGCCGGGTTCTCGGTTGGTTTTGGTGTCGCCATGAGTCAGGCGCTGGGGCCGTTCTCGCTGCGGGCAGGGGTTGCCAGCTCGGCGTTAGGTATTGCGCAGGTTTGTGGCTCATCGTTATGGATTTGGCTGGCAGCGGTCCTCGGCCTTGATGCGCTGAATATGCTGATCGGGATTCTGATTGGCTGTAGCATAGTGAGTATCATGCTGATTATCACTGTTGCCCCCAACCGGTCCGCGCCAACTCATGAAGAAATCCCTCAGCAGTCTCGATCTTAATTTGTTGCTGTGCCTGCAGTTATTGATGCAGGAACGCAGCGTTACCAAAACCGCCAAACGGATGAACGTCACGCCGTCGGCGGTCAGTAAGTCGCTGTCGAAACTGCGGACCTGGTTTGACGACCCGTTGTTTGTAAACACCCCGCTGGGACTTACGCCGACGCCGTTAATGGTCAGCATGGAGCAGAATCTGGCAGAGTGGATGCAGATGAGCAATCAATTGCTGGATAAGCCGCACCATGAGGCTCCGCGCGGGTTGAAGTTTGATCTGGTGGCCGAAACGCCGCTGGTAATGATCATGTTCAACGCCCTCTCCCGGCAGATCTATCAGCGTTATCCCCAGGCGACAATCAAAATACGCAACTGGGACTATGATTCGCTGGATGCGATTATTCGCGGCGAGGTGGATATCGGCTTCACCGGTCGCGAAAGCCATCCGCGTTCGCGAGAACTGCTGAGCCTACTGCCGTTGTCGATCGACCATGAAGTGCTGTTTTCCGATCTCCCTTGCGTCTGGCTACGTGAAGATCATCCGGCATTGCAGGAAGAGTGGAGTCTGGACACATTTCTGCGCTATCCCCACATCAGTATTAGCTGGGAGCAAAGCGATACCTGGGCGCTGGACGATGTGCTTCAGGAGATGGGGCGCACACGCAATATCGCGTTATGCCTGCCAGGTTTTGAGCAGTCGCTGTTTATGGCCGCACAGCCGGATCATGCGCTGATAGCCACCGCGCCGGTCTATTGTCAGCGTTATAACCAACTCCACCAGCTTCCGCTAGTGGCGCGTCCTATGCCATTTGATGCTGCACAGTTAGAGAAAATGCGCGTACCGTTCACTCTCCTTTGGCATAAACGTAACAGCCATAATCCGAAGATCGTCTGGCTGAAAGACACGATCAAGGCGTTGTATCGCGATATGTCCTGACGATCCGCCGCCAGAGTGTTGCTTAAATGACCATTCTGGCAACAGAAATGTAAATGTCGCGTAATGTATTCCATTTCCGTTTATTTTTTAGCCTGTAAAACCTGCCTGAACGCCGTGTAAATGTTACTCTGGTAATAATAACGGACCATTAATCACGGAGCGAAAAATGGCGACACATTTTGCCAGAGGGATTCTTACGGAGGGACACCTGGTTTCAGTTCGTCTCCCTACTCCATGTCACATTGAAGCAAGAAATCTACCCGCTCACCGCCGAACACGTTTCCTGGCCTCCCGCAGTCTTCTCGCAGAACTGATGTTCATGCTTTACGGCACCAGCACGTTGCCTGAGATTGTTACTGAGGCGAAAGGTAAGCCCGTTTTTCGCGATAAAAACCTGCCGGGATTTTCGATTTCTTATGCTGGAAATATCGTTGGCGTTGCGCTGACAACAGAAGGTGTTTGCGGCCTGGATATGGAGCTTCAGCGAGCGACACGGGGTTTTCACAATCCGAATTCAACACAAACCTGGCGCTTCTCCAGTAACGAAAACCTGTGGATCAATAACCAAAACGACCCAAACGAAGCGCGTGCGCAGCTTATTACGTTGCGCCAGAGCGTTCTCAAACTCACCGGCGATGTGTGTAATGACGATCCGCGCGAACTGCAGCTCTTACCCGGCGCAGGACGTCTGAAATGTGCCCATGTTGCGCAGGTGGAAGCCATTTGCGATGCGGAAGATGTGCTGGTGTGGTCGGTTGCGGTTACGCCAACCATTGAAAAACTCAAGGTTTGGGAGTTTGATGGTAAACAGGACTGGAAAAGTTTGCCTGATATCCAGACTCGCGCCAATGAGCCAACGGGTCGTCTGATCCGGTTCTCTCAATTATGCGCAGCGAAAAGCCATACGCTTAACTGATTTAACCTTCATGATGAAACAGGAGTCACCATGTCTGAAACATTGAATGTTGTTACGTTACTGGGAAGTCTGCGCAAAGGTTCGTTTAACGGCATGGTTGCCCGCACGCTGCCTAAAATTGCGCCCGCAGGAATGGAAGTGAGCGCGTTACCGTCGATTGGTGATATCCCGCTGTACGATGCCGACCTCCAGCAGGAAGAAGGCTTCCCGGCCAGCGTAGAAGCGCTGGCAGAGCAAATAAGGAAAGCTGATGGTGTTGTTATTGTGACACCGGAATATAACTATTCTGTTCCTGGCGGACTGAAAAACGCCATCGACTGGCTGTCCCGCCTGCCCGATCAGCCATTATCTGGCAAGCCGGTGCTGATTCAGACCAGCTCAATGGGCGCTATTGGCGGCGCGCGCTGTCAGTACCATCTTCGTCAGATCCTGGTGTTCCTCGACGCCATGGTGATGAACAAGCCGGAATTTATGGGCGGGGTCATTCAGAACAAGGTGGACCCGCAGACGGGTGAAGTAATCGACCAAAGCACGCTGGACCATCTGACCGGTCAACTGACCGCATTTGGCGACTACATTCAGCGCGTGAAAGCGTAAACGAAAAAGCCCGGCGATTTGCCGGGCTTGTCTTTCTAAAACCAAATAAACAGCGATCAGTGCGCGTCGATAAACACAATCTTCAGTACAAACAGCAGCGCGACAACGATGACGCACGGGCTGAGATCGCGCAAACGTCCGGTCCCGATTTTCATCACGCAGTAGGAAATAAAGCCCAGCGCGATACCTTCGGTAATCGAGAAGCTAAACGGCATCATCACGGCGGTAATAAACGCCGGAACCGCTTCTGTCAGGTCATCCCACTTCACGCGCGACAGGCTTGATGTCATCAGCACACCGACGTAAATCAGCGCACCGGCCGCGGCATAGCCCGGCACCATTCCCGCCAGCGGCGACAGGAAGATAACCAGCAGGAACAGCAGGCCAACGACCACGGCTGTCAGACCGGTACGTCCGCCGACAGAAACCCCGGAAGAAGATTCAATATACGCGGTAACGGAAGAAGTACCGATAAACGCGCCGGTAACAGATGACACGCTATCTACATACAACGCCTGCTTCATACGCGGGAACTTGCCCTTCGCATCCGCCAGACCGGCTTTATCCGTAACGCCAATCAGCGTACCGGAGGAGTCGAACAGGTTGACCAGCATGAATGAGAAAATCACCCCCGCCAGGCCAATATTAAACGAACCGGCCAGATCGACATGGCCAATAACGGACATCACGCTCGGTGGCGCAGAGACGATACCGTTGTAATGCACATCGCCCAGCATCCAGCCCAGTAACGTGGTCACAATGATGGAGATCAGCACCGCCGCATGAATGTTGCGTGACGCCAGAATCGCGATGATAAAGAAGCCCAGAATACCGAGCAGCACGCTGTGAGACGTCAGGTTGCCGATGGACACCAGCGTGTCTTTGTTCGCCACGATAACACCAGCGTTTTTCAGCCCCATCATGCCGATGAACAGACCAATACCGCTGGTGATCCCCACGCGCAGGCTAACCGGGATATTTGCAATCATCCAATAACGTACGCGGAAAATTGTCAGCAGCAGCAAACCTACCGCGCCCCAGAAGATAGCGCCCATACCAATCTGCCAGGAGAGGCCCATCGCGCCGACGACCACGAAAGCAAAGAATGCGTTCAGGCCCATAGCAGGCGCAAGGGCGACCGGCAGGTTGGCAAACAGGCCCATCAGGATGCTACCAAAAGCAGCAATAAGACAGGTGGTAACAAAGACGGCGCTGGTATCCATGCCAGCTACGCCAAGAATTTGCGGGTTAACAAAAACGATATACACCATCGTCAGGAAGGTCGTTAAACCGGCGATCACTTCGGTCCGTGCCGTCGTGCCATGTTCGCGCAGTTTGAACACGCGTTCCAGCATCCCCTGGCCAGAAGCCTGGGTTGTGTGTTGTTGACTCATTATCAATTTCCGAACAAGGAGGGAAAATTCGTCGCTATCCTATACCAAAATGCGACAATAGGGTTGGGTTATGAGCAACTTTTTTCATTGATTTTGCTTATACGGCAACGATTGCGTGGCCCAATAATGCATTACGAAAACGTTAAACTTGTTAAAATGGAAATGACATGTCCCAGATAGAAGCCGTATTTTTTGACTGTGACGGTACCCTTGTCGACAGTGAAGTGATTTGTTCTCGCGCGTATGTCAGCATGTTCCAGGCGTTCGGCATTACGCTCGATCTTGAAGAAATTTTTAAACGCTTCAAAGGGGTAAAGCTGTACGAGATCATCGACATTATCAACGAAGAGCACGGTGTCGAACTGGCAAGAGCTGATTTAGAACCGGTTTACCGCGCTGAGGTCGCACGTCTGTTCGATACGGAACTGGAGGTGATCGCTGGCGCTAATGCGCTACTGGACAGTATGACAGTGCCCATGTGCGTAGTCTCTAACGGTCCGGTCAGTAAAATGCAGCATTCGCTGGGTAAGCTGGGCATGTTGCACCATTTTCCTGATTTATTGTTCAGCGGTTACGATATCCAACGCTGGAAGCCCGATCCGGACCTGATGTTTCATGCGGCAACAGCGATGGACGTCAACGTTGAGAACTGCATTCTGGTCGATGATTCCAGTGCTGGCGCGCAGGCGGGGATTGCGGCGGGAATGGAAGTATTCTATTTCTGCGCCGATCCGCACAACAAACCGATCGATCATCCAAAAGTGACGACTTTTACCGATTTGGCCCAGTTGCCGGAATTGTGGAAAGCGCGCGGATGGAATATTACGCGTTAACTGAAATGCCGGATGGCGCTGACGCTCATCCGGCCTATTTTCTACGTTTTTATTACTCTTTCGGATCTTTCCCCGCCAGCAGCTTATCCAGCTCATCACCACCTACATGACGGAAATCTTGTCCCTTCACGAAGTAGAAAATGTATTCGCAGATATTCTGGCAACGGTCACCGATACGCTCGATGGAACGGGCGCAAAACAGCGCGGTAAGCACGCTTGGGATAGTACGCGGGTCTTCCATCATATAGGTCATCAGCTGACGCACGATGCCTTCATATTCCTGGTCAACTTTCTTATCTTCAC
The DNA here is from genome assembly GCF_008693645.1 of Citrobacter werkmanii. Lineage (NCBI taxonomy): Bacteria > Pseudomonadati > Pseudomonadota > Gammaproteobacteria > Enterobacterales > Enterobacteriaceae > Citrobacter > Citrobacter werkmanii. The sequence goes on from NZ_CP044101.1 coordinate 178,256, forward strand.
GATAAATACGTACCGCTTCGTCCAGATCCATACGCGCAAACGCATCCAGCACGTCATGCAGCATCTGCACAGTGTGGCGGCCCAGTGATTCCAGGCTGACCAGCAGCGGCTGATGCTGATGCGAGAATTTCTCCAGCGCGGTGCGACAAATTTTGTCCGCCACGTCGCCAATACGCTCCAGCTCAGCGATGGTTTTGATAATCGCCATCACCAGGCGCAGGTCGCTGGCGGTCGGCTGACGTTTGGCAATGATACGCACGCAGGCTTCGTCGATCGCCACTTCCATCATGTTGACGTTCTTATCGCCTTCAATGACGCGCTTCGCCAGCTCGCTGTCCTGGTTATGCATGGCGGTAATCGCATCAGAAAGCTGCTGCTCCACCATGCCGCCCATGGTCATTACCTGGGTACGGATGCTTTCAAGCTCTGCGTTGAACTGGCCGGAAATATGTTTATTTAGGTTAAGGTTATCCACAACAAGCTCCTGAATCAGCCGTAACGACCGGTGATGTAGTCTTCAGTTTGTTTCTTCGCGGGCTTGGTGAACAGATCGTCCGTGTTGCTGAACTCAATCAACTCGCCCAGGTACATAAATGCCGTGTGATCGGAACAACGTGCCGCCTGCTGCATGTTGTGGGTCACGATAACAACGGTGTAATCCTCTTTCAGCTCGGTGATCAGCTCTTCGATACGCCCGGTAGAGATCGGGTCGAGCGCTGAACATGGCTCATCCAGCAGAAGCACTTCCGGGCGAATGGCGATGCCACGCGCAATGCACAGACGCTGCTGCTGACCACCAGAGAGAGAGTACCCACTCTGGTGTAATTTATCTTTGGTTTCGTTCCACAATGCGGCCTTAGTCAATGCCCACTGCACACGCTCGTCCATATCCGCACGAGAGAGTTTCTCAAACAGACGTACGCCAAACGCGATGTTGTCGTAGATGGACATCGGGAACGGCGTCGGCTTCTGGAATACCATCCCCACTTTGGCACGCAGTAGCGCGATATCCTGGGTATTGGTGAGAATATTGTCGCCATCCAGCAGGATTTCACCTTCCGCACGCTGTTCCGGGTACAGCTCAAACATTTTGTTGAACGTACGAAGCAGCGTCGATTTACCACAGCCTGACGGCCCGATAAACGCCGTAACCTGGTTTTTAGCAATATCCAGGTTGATGTTCTTCAGGGCATGGAATTTGCCATAGTAGAAGTTCAAATCACGAACCTGAATCTTACCCGGGGCAGTATCAACCATACTCATTTCAATCTATTCCTCATCCGGCGCCACATCAGCCACGCCGTAAAATTAACCGTGTTTCTTCTTCGCGAAAATGACGCGCGCCAGAATGTTCAGCAGCAGTACGCACAGGGTAATAATCAGTACCCCAGCCCAGGCCAGTTGCTGCCACTCAGCAAACGGGCTCATCGCAAACTTAAAGATAGTGACCGGCAGGTTGGCGATAGGCTGCATCATGTCGGTGCTCCAGAACTGATTCGAGAGCGATGTAAACAGCAGCGGAGCCGTTTCACCGGCAATACGCGCAATAGCCAGCAGGACACCTGTAATAATGCCCGAGACAGATGCCTTCAGGGTGATCGCAGAAATCATCTTCCACTTCGGCGTACCCAGCGCATAGGCAGCTTCACGCAGGCTGTCCGGCACCAGTTTGAGCATGTTCTCCGTGGTACGAATCACAATGGGCACCTGCAGCAGCGCCAGCGCGATAACGCCCGCCCAGCCGGAGAAGTGCTCCATTTTTGCTACCACAATGGTGTAAACGAACAGGCCGACCACGATTGATGGCGCAGAAAGCAGGATGTCATTGATAAAACGGATGACCTCAGCCAACCAGGACTTACGTCCGTACTCAGCCAGGTAGATGCCCGCCATAATACCCAGCGGGGTACCAAACACGGTCGCCCACAGGATCAACAGTCCGCTACCGGCCAGAGCGTTCGCCAGACCACCACCAGCTGTATTCGGCGGCGGCGTCATTTCGGTGAACAGCGCCAGCGACATACCGTCGATACCACGGGTAATCGTGGACATCAGGATCCAGATAAGCCAGAACAGACCGAACGCCATGGTCGCCATAGAGAGCGTCAGGGCGATACGGTTCTTCAGGCGGCGACGCGCCTGCATTTTACGGCGGGATTCCGCAAGCGCAGTGGTGTTTTGCATTTCAAGCGTAGCCATTAGCGTGCCCCCTCGTTCTTCGCAAGGCGCATGATCATGAACTTAGACGCAGCCAGAACGATGAAGGTGATCACAAACAGAATCAGGCCCAACTCCATCAACGCGGCAACGTGCAGACCTGATTCCGCTTCGGCAAATTCATTCGCCAACGCAGAGGTAATACTGTTGCCCGGCATATACAGCGATGCACTGTCGAGCTGATAGGTGTTACCGATGATAAAGGTCACCGCCATGGTCTCGCCAAGTGCGCGACCCAGACCCAACATCACGCCGCCGATCACGCCATTTTTGGTGAACGGGAGGACGATGCGCCAGATAACTTCCCACGTGGTACAACCGATGCCGTAGGCTGACTCTTTCATCAGCACCGGCGTTTGTTCGAACACATCGCGCATAACCGCCGCAATGTAAGGAATAATCATAATGGCGAGGATCACGCCCGCAGCCAGAATCCCAATACCAAACGCCGGACCAGCAAACAACGCGCCAACAAACGGAATGTTGGAAAGGATGTTACCGACCGGTTCCTGGAAATAAGTCGCAAACAACGGAGCAAAGATAAACAGGCCCCACATGCCGTACACGATACTTGGAATTGCCGCCAGCAGCTCAATAGCGATACCCAGCGGGCGACGCAGCCAGCCGGGCGCAAGTTCAGTCAGGAACAAAGCAATGCCGAAACTCACCGGAACGGCAATCAGCAGTGCGATAAGCGAGGTGACCAGCGTACCGTAAATCGGGACTAATGCACCGTAGATATCGTTTGGCGCATCCCATTCTTTAGTCCACAGGAAGGAGAAACCAAATTTCTGAATGCTTGGCCAGGAGGAGATAACCAGAGAGACAATGATGCCACCCAACATCAATAGCACAATCAGCGCAGCCAGTTTTACCAGCGCGCTGAATATCATGTCACCCTTTTTACCCGGTGGGTTAAAAGCAGGCTTTGTTGCAGCCATAAATCACTCTTTAAGTTAAACGCGTTTACTAAGTTGCCCATTCCGGATAGCGCTACGCTTATCCGGCCTACACTCAGGGCCTACGGTAGAAACCGTAGGGCGGATAAGCGTAGCGCCATCCGCCAATTCGTCAAAGATATTCTATTAGTACAGCGCTTTACCGCTGCTGTCTTTCACGTTGGTTTTCCATGCAGCACGAACCTGCTCAACCACGCTGTCCGGCAGGCTGGCATAATCCAGGTCATTAGCCTGTTTGCCGCCATTTTTGTACGCCCAGTCGAAGAACTTCAGCACTTCAGCGCCCTGCTCAGGTTTCTTCTGCTCTTTATGCACCAGGATGAAGGTGGTGGAAGTGATTGGCCACGCATCGTCACCTTTCTGGTTGGTTAGATCCTGAGCGAAGGTTTTGCTCCAGTCAGCGCCTTTCGCGGCGTTAGCAAAGTTCTCTTCGGTCGGGCTTACCGGTTTGCCATCAGCAGAGACCAGCCTGGTGTACGCCAGATTGTTCTGCTTAGCGTAAGCGTACTCAACGTAGCCGATTGAACCAGGCAGACGTTGGACGAATGCGGCGATACCGTCGTTACCTTTACCGCCCAGACCGGTCGGCCAGTTAACGGTAGAACCGGAACCAATTTTAGATTTCCACTCTTCGTTCACTTTTGCCAGGTAGCTGGTGAAGACGAAGGAAGTACCGGAACCGTCAGCACGACGCACAACGGCGATGTTCTGCGAAGGCAGTTTCAGACCTGGGTTCAGTTTGGTGATGGCTTCATCATCCCACTTCTTAATTTTACCCAGGTAGATGTCGCCCAGCGTTTTACCGTCAAGCACCAGCTCGCCGGATTTCAGGCCAGGGATATTCACCGCCAGCACCACACCGCCGATCACGGTCGGGAACTGGAACAAGCCTTCTTGATTGAGTTTTTCGTCAGACAGCGGCGCATCTGAGGCACCGAAATCAACGGTATTCGCAGTGATTTGTTTTACACCACCGGAGGAGCCGATACCCTGGTAGTTTACTTTGCTACCAGTCTCTTTCTGATAGGTATCTGCCCATTTGGCATACACTGGCGCAGGAAAAGTTGCACCTGCACCTGTCAGGCTCGCTGCGGCAAAGGCAGAGAACGCGCTCATGGATAAGGTCGCGGCGACAACAGTTGCGACAGTGGTACGCATAACTTTCATAATGTCTCCTGCACGGTTTTCGTAAATTGTTGTTTGAGTTGCTACTGTGAGCAAAATAGGACAAACAGGTGACAGTTAAATGTACGAAATATGACAGTTTTATGACAATGAAAAATAATGCGCCAGGAACAATTAAAAACAGTATAAAAACAAAAGGTTAATCGATTATGTGACAATCATATTTCGGCAAAATTTTCTTTTTATGACACTGAAAACAGTAGCTGAAGATGACGGTTTGTCACATAAAACAGGCGGGATAATTGATTAAAAACAGAACAAGCTTAAAAAAATGCCCCGCTTTAAGCAGGGCATTTTCAGTTCAGCGGGGTTCGGCTTATTCCACGGTAACCGACTTCGCCAGGTTACGCGGCTGGTCCACGTCGGTACCTTTAATCAGCGCCACGTGATACGCCAGCAGCTGCAGCGGAACGGTGTAGAAGATCGGTGCAATCACCTCTTCCACATGCGGCATCTCGATGATGTGCATGTTTTCGCTACTGGTAAAGCCAGCATCCTGATCGGCAAAGACGTACAGCTGACCGCCGCGGGCCCGAACTTCTTCAATGTTGGATTTCAGTTTTTCCAGCAGTTCGTTGTTCGGTGCGACCACGATAACCGGCATATCGGCATCGATCAGCGCCAGCGGACCGTGCTTCAGTTCGCCTGCGGCATAAGCTTCAGCGTGAATATAAGAGATCTCTTTCAGCTTCAGCGCGCCTTCCAGCGCAATCGGATACTGATCGCCACGGCCCAGGAATAGCGCATGGTGCTTATCAGAGAAACCTTCCGCCAGAGCGGCAATGCGTTTGTCCTGGGAGAGCATCTGCTCAATACGGCTCGGCAGCGCCTGCAGACCATGAACGATCTCTTGCTCAATAGACGCATCCAGACCTTTCAGACGAGACAGCTTCGCCACCAGCATCAGCAGAACGGTCAACTGAGTGGTAAAGGCTTTCGTGGAGGCCACACCGATTTCGGTACCGGCATTGGTCATCATCGCCAGGTCGGATTCACGCACCAGAGAGGACCCCGGTACGTTACAGATAGCCAGCGAGCCCAGATAGCCCAGCTCTTTAGACAAACGCAGACCCGCCAGGGTATCCGCCGTTTCACCAGACTGGGAAAGGGTGATCATCAGGCTGTTACGACGCACGGCAGATTTGCGATAGCGGAATTCAGAAGCGATTTCGACATCACAAGGAATACCGGCCAGCGACTCAAACCAGTAGCGGGACACCATACCGGAGTTGTATGACGTGCCACAGGCGATAATCTGGATATGCTCAACCTGAGACAGCAGCTCATTAGCACGCGAACCCAGCTCGCTTAAATCCACTTCACCGTGGCTAATGCGCCCGGTCAGCGTATTTTTAATCGCATTCGGTTGTTCGTAGATCTCTTTCTGCATGTAGTGGCGATAAATACCTTTTTCGCCCGCGTCATATTGCAGATTCGATTCGATATCCTGACGTTTCACTTCCGCGCCAGACTTGTCGAAAATAGAGACCGAACGACGGGTCACTTCCGCGATGTCACCCTCTTCCAGGAAGATAAAGCGACGGGTTACCGGCAGCAGCGCCAGCTGATCGGAAGCAATAAAGTTTTCACCCATACCCAGACCAATCACCAGCGGGCTACCAGAACGAGCCGCCAGCAGCGTTTCCGGGCTACGGGTATCCATGATCACCGTCCCGTAGGCACCGCGCAGTTGCGGAATAGTACGCAGTACGGCTTCACGCAGCGTCCCACCCTGTTCCAGCTCCCAGTGCACCAGGTGAGCAATCACTTCGGTATCGGTTTCAGAAACAAAGGTGTAACCACGCGTTTTCAGCAGTTCACGCAGCGGTTCATGGTTTTCAATGATGCCGTTATGCACCACGACAATGTGTTCAGAAACATGGGGATGCGCGTTCGCTTCTGAAGGTTCTCCGTGGGTCGCCCAACGGGTATGAGCGATACCGGTACCGCCATGCAGCGGATGTTCTTCCGCTGCAGCAGTTAGCATCTGCACTTTACCCAGACGACGCAGGCGAGTCATATTGCCTTCAGCATCGACAACGGCCAGACCAGCAGAGTCATAACCACGATATTCCAGACGACGTAAACCTTCGAGAAGGATTTCAGCTACATCACGCTGCGCGATAGCGCCAACAATTCCACACATATTTTTTGATTCCGAATTTAGGCATTGTGCCTGTCGTTGTCGCTGACCTGTTTCCCCTTCGTCTTTCACTCCGTAGCTACGTTGGCTACGCTTGCTCACTACGGTCACTTACTTTAGTAAGCTCCCGTAGATTCCCAAGCTTGCCGCCTTGCTACAGCGCGAAATACTTTGGGTAATACCCGTATTCCGGGCGCCCCGAGCCTTGTAGAGAGTGGGGTTATTTTTATGGTACTGCTTGTTGAGCGGAGGATTATGTTATCCCCTCGTCTCTGGTCTGCCTGATGGCGCTCACGCTTATCAGGCCTACAGAACGTCACCGCACGCAGGCCACCATCCGGCAAAAACTGAATTACTTTTTCTTCACCGGGCGCTGCCAGCCTTGTTTATGGACCTGAGGCACACGGCTTAATACCAGTTCGTTATCGGCAACATCGCGAGTTACGGTCGTCCCCGCCGCGATGGTGGCGCCTTTACCCACGGTGACAGGTGCCACCAGCTGAGTATCGGAACCGACAAACACATCATCGCCAATAATGGTTTTAAATTTATTCGCGCCATCGTAGTTGCAGGTGATCGTACCGGCGCCGATGTTTACGTTATCGCCAATTTCCGCATCGCCCAGATAGGTCAGGTGACCCGCTTTAGAGCCTTTACCCAGACGCGCTTTTTTCATTTCGACGAAGTTACCCACGTGTGCGCCTTCCTGCAGCTCTGCACCCGGGCGCAGACGCGCGAAAGGACCGATGGTGCATGCTGCTTCCAGATGCGCATCTTCCACCACGCTGTACGGACTTAGCTCACAACCATCACCAATCACGCTGTTTTTGATGATGCAGCCAGCGCCAATCTTGACGCGATCCCCAACGGTTACGTTACCTTCAATGATAACGTTAGTATCAATTTCGACATCGCGCCCGTGAATAAGCGTACCGCGAAGATCAAAACGTGCCGGATCGCGCAGCATCACGCCCGCCAGCAGCAGTTTTTCTGCCTGCTCGGACTGATAAACACGCTCCAGACGAGAGAGCTGAAGACGGTTGTTCACCCCTTCCGTTTCACTGATTCGTGCCGGATGTACCGCAGCAATTTCGCGCCCTTCCTGATATGCCATCGCAATGATATCGGTGATGTAGTATTCACCCTGCACGTTGTTGTTGGTCAGTTTGGACAGCCAGCGCTTCAGGTCTGCGCCGTTGGCAATCAGGATGCCGGTGTTGATTTCCTGGATTTGACGCTGCTCGTCAGTGGCATCCTTATGTTCAACAATGCCTGTGACTTTACCGTTATCACGCGTAATTCGCCCATAACCCGATGGGTCGTCCAGGTTTACCGTTAACAAGCCGATTCCACCCTGCGGTTTAGCATCACGCAGGCGACGTAGTGTTTCGGTGGAGATCAGCGGCACATCGCCATAGAGCATTAAAATGTCTTCGTCATCACTAAAGAATGGTGCCGCCTGTTGCATTGCATGACCGGTACCCAACTGCTCGGCCTGCAGTACCCAGTTCAGGTTGCCATCTTTCAGCGTCTGCTTAAGCAAATCACCACCGTGTCCGTAGACCAGATGTACGTGAGTCGCGCCTAATTCATTAGCGGCATCAATGACATGCTGCACCATCGGTTTTCCTGCGAGGGTATGCAGCACTTTAGGGAGATCGGAATACATACGCGTGCCTTTGCCTGCGGCAAGGATCACGACGCTCATAGCATTATTCAACATACACGTCCTGACTGTAATTTGAGAACGAATTTATACCGTTTCACATTGAAAATACTACATTTTTTTCATCGTGAAATGGACCGAAGATAAAACGTTCAATCGGGGAAATTCCCCATCTGATAACTGTCTATTTTCGTCTATATCTACGTGTTTTGTCTCCCCAAAACCAGCAGTCTGCTCTTATTAAAGCCTTAGGTGGATGTTTTTGCTATTTTTTTGCCGCATAAATAAAGAATGACATTAGCGAAGGTATGATTTTAGGCATGCAATTCAGTGGTAAGCAGAAAAGGCAAACACGACAATACGATGTGGAAGAAAAGAGCAGGAGGGGGGGGAATTTAACAAATGGCGCTAGCTGATAAACTGCATTACGCATCGCGCCACAGAGCAGGCAGGGAAGACTAAAAACTCATATTGCTGAACAGGGCGATGATTTTGTTGATCAATTTCATGTTGGTATCTCTTTTTTATCTGAGTTCATTATGTGACATACATCACAAAAAAAGAGTCTACGCCTCAATTTTTAAGCAATCAATATTTTTTTGATCTAAATCACGAAATAATAAAACTGCTTTTTATTTCCATTTTTCCTGAAACAACGCGAAAAAAAAGCCAGCCTGGAAACCAGACTGGCCTTGTGTTTTTCAAGCCGGTGTTACATCGCTTTTTTGGTCAACTCGATAACGCGTAGTTTCGCGATCGCTTTGGCCAGTTCCGCAGATGCCTGAGCGTAATCCACGTCACCATGAGAGCTCTTGATATGCTCTTCAGCCTTACGCTTCGCTTCCAGGGCTCTCGCTTCATCGAGATCCTGTCCGCGAATCGCGGTGTCAGCCAGTACGGTCACGCTGCCAGGCTGCACTTCGAGAATGCCGCCGGACAGGTAGATAAACTCTTCATGACCGAACTGTTTAACGATGCGGATCATACCAGGCTTAATGGCGGTGAGCAGCGGAGCGTGACCCGGGAAAATACCCAGTTCACCTTCACTACCCGTTACCTGGATTTTTTCGACCAGACCAGAGAACATTTGTTGCTCCGCGCTGACTACGTCCAGGTGGTAAGTCATTGCCATATCACCCTCCGATTAAGGCGTTAAAGTTTTTTGGCTTTTTCCACAGCTTCTTCGATGGAACCAACCATGTAGAACGCCTGCTCTGGCAGGTGGTCGTATTCACCTTCCATGATGCCTTTAAAGCCACGGATGGTGTCTTTCAGGGAAACGTATTTACCTGGAGAACCGGTGAATACTTCCGCAACGAAGAACGGCTGGGACAGGAAGCGCTGGATCTTACGCGCACGTGCTACCACCAGTTTATCTTCTTCAGACAGTTCATCCATACCCAGGATGGCGATGATGTCTTTCAGTTCCTGATAACGCTGCAGCAGGGACTGTACGCCACGCGCGGTGTCGTAGTGTTCCTGACCAACAACCAGCGGATCCAGCTGACGGCTGGTGGAATCCAGTGGGTCAACGGCCGGGTAGATACCCAGGGATGCGATCTGACGGCTCAGTACCACGGTTGCATCCAGGTGAGCAAAGGTGGTTGCTGGGGATGGGTCAGTCAAGTCATCCGCAGGTACGTATACCGCCTGAACGGAGGTGATAGAACCGGTTTTGGTAGAGGTGATACGTTCCTGTAGAACACCCATCTCTTCCGCAAGGGTCGGCTGGTAGCCTACCGCTGATGGCATACGACCCAGCAGTGCAGATACTTCAGTACCGGCCAGGGTGTAACGGTAGATGTTATCAACGAACAGCAGAACGTCACGACCTTCGTCACGGAACTTCTCAGCCATGGTCAGACCGGTCAGAGCAACGCGCAGACGGTTTCCCGGCGGCTCGTTCATCTGGCCATATACCAGGGATACTTTGTCCAGAACGTTGGAGTCGGTCATTTCGTGGTAGAAGTCGTTACCCTCACGAGTACGTTCACCAACGCCCGCAAACACTGAGTAACCGGAGTGTTCGATCGCGATGTTACGGATCAGCTCCATCATGTTTACGGTTTTACCTACACCCGCACCACCGAACAGACCAACTTTACCGCCCTTCGCGAATGGACACATCAGGTCGATAACTTTGATGCCGGTTTCCAGCAGTTCCTGAGAACTGGACAGTTCTTCATAGGTAGGCGCTGCGCGGTGGATAGCCCAACGCTCTTCTTCACCGATATCGCCTTTCATGTCGATCGGGTGACCCAGGACGTTCATGATACGACCCAGGGTTGCTTTACCTACCGGGACTTCGATCGGGTGCTCAAGGTCTTTAACTTCCAGACCACGACGCAGACCGTCGGAAGAACCCATGGCGATGGTACGTACGATACCGCCGCCGAGCTGCTGCTGAACTTCCAGCACCAGGCTCTCTTTACCATTCATAACCTCAAGAGCATCGTACACGCGCGGTACGGCATCCTGAGGGAATTCGACGTCAACCACGGCGCCGATTACCTGGACAATTTTTCCAGTAGCCATCTTGAATCCTCTACGAATTAACCTGGTTATACCGCGGATGCACCACCGACGATCTCGGTGAGTTCCTGAGTAATGCTGGCCTGACGAGCTTTGTTGTATACCAACTGCAGCTCTTTAATCAGGCTGCCGCCATTGTCGGTCGCGGCTTTCATCGCCACCATACGTGCGGCCTGCTCGCTGGCCAGGTTTTCCACCACGCCCTGATAAACCTGAGACTCGACATAACGACGCAGCAGGGTATCCAGCAGCGCTTTCGGGTCTGGCTCATACAGGTAATCCCAGGATTTACGCTTCAATTCATCATCATCTGATGCCGGCAAAGGCAACAGTTGGGTGATGGTTGGCGTCTGAGACATGGTGTTAATAAATTTGTTGCTGACAACGTACAGTTTGTCCAGACGACCTTCGTCGTAGGCCTGCAGCATCACTTTAACCGGACCGATCAGTTCGGACAGGGAAGGGTTATCCCCCATGCCGGTTACCTGAGCAATCACATTACCGCCAACGGAATTAAAGAAAGACACGCCCTTAGAGCCGATCATTGCGATATCGCACTGAACGCCTTTATCGGACCATGTTTTCATATCCGCCAGCAGCTTTTTGAACAGGTTAATGTTCAAGCCACCGCACAGACCACGGTCGGTCGACACCACCAGGTAGCCCACGCGTTTAACGTCGCGTTCTTCCAGGTAAGGGTGCTTATATTCCAGATTACCATTCGCAAGGTGACCAATCACTTTGCGCATGGTCTCTGCATAAGGACGGCTGGCCGCCATGCGATCCTGCGATTTACGCATTTTGGAAGCGGCGACCATCTCCATCGCTTTAGTGATCTTCTGCGTGTTCTGGACGCTTGCGATCTTACTACGTATCTCTTTTGCGCCGGCCATGAGCTTCTCCTCAATGCCTTGCGGTCCGTCCTAAGACAGACCGCCAGACGTTACCAGGACTGGGTTGCCTTGAAGGAATCGAGGATAGCTTTCAGCTTGCCTTCGATTTCATCGTTATAGCCACCGGACTGGTTGATCTCTTGCATCAGCGGAGCGTGGTCACGGTCGACGTAAGCCAGCAGAGCGGCTTCGAAGCTACCGATTTTCGCCAGTTCCACATCTTCGAGGTAACCGCGTTCAGCCGCAAACAGCACCACACCCTGCTGTGCAACAGACATTGGCGCATACTGTTTCTGCTTCAGCAGTTCAGTTACTTTCTGACCGTGGCTCAGCTGCTTACGCGTAGCTTCATCCAGGTCGGAAGCGAACTGAGAAAACGCGGCCAGTTCACGATACTGCGCCAGCGCGGTACGAATACCACCGGACAGTTTCTTGATGATCTTGGTCTGCGCTGCGCCACCTACACGAGATACGGAGATACCCGGGTTAACTGCCGGACGAATACCGGAGTTGAACAGGTTGGTTTCCAGGAAGATCTGACCATCGGTAATAGAAATTACGTTGGTCGGAACGAACGCAGAAACGTCACCCGCCTGGGTTTCGATAATCGGCAGAGCGGTCAGGGAGCCGGTTTTACCTTTAACTTCACCATTGGTGAACTTCTCAACATATTCCGCGTTAACGCGGGATGCGCGTTCCAGCAGACGGGAGTGGAGGTAAAATACGTCGCCCGGGAATGCTTCACGTCCTGGCGGACGACGGAGCAGCAGGGAAACCTGACGGTAAGCAACAGCCTGTTTAGACAGGTCATCGTAAACGATCAGTGCATCTTCACCGCGGTCACGGAAGTATTCGCCCATTGCGCAACCGGCATATGGCGCCAGATATTGCAGTGCAGCAGATTCAGACGCGGTCGCCACCACAACGATGGTGTTGGACAGTGCGCCGTGTTCTTCCAGTTTACGAACCACGTTAGAAATGGTGGACGCTTTCTGGCCGATAGCCACGTACACACATTTGATGCCGGAGTCACGCTGGTTGATGATGGCATCGATAGCCATCGCGGTTTTACCGGTCTGACGGTCACCGATGATCAGCTCACGCTGGCCACGTCCGATTGGGATCATGGCATCAACAGATTTATAACCGGTCTGCACTGGCTGGTCGACGGACTGACGTTCGATTACGCCCGGTGCGATAACTTCGATTGGCGAGAAGCCATCGTTATCAACCGGACCTTTACCGTCAATCGGGGAACCCAGAGTGTTCACCACACGACCCAGCAGGCCACGGCCAACCGGAACTTCCAGAATACGACCCGTACACTTAACCTTCATGCCTTCGGCGAGGTCGGCGTATGGACCCATCACAACAGCACCTACAGAGTCGCGCTCCAGGTTCAGTGCGATAGCGTAACGGTTACCCGGCAGGGAAATCATCTCACCCTGCATACAATCGGCCAGGCCGTGAATGCGGATAACACCGTCACTTACAGAAACAATAGTACCTTCGTTGTGAGCTTCGCTCACAACATTGAACTGAGCAATGCGCTGCTTGATCAGTTCGCTGATTTCGGTGGAATTCAGTTGCATGCTCCAGTCCCCTTAAGACTGCAAGACGTCTGCAAGGCGCTCAAGACGGCCGCGTACGCTGCCATCAATGACCATATCACCCGCTCGGATGATTACGCCTGCCATTACAGACTTATCGATTTTGCAATTCAGCTTAACTTTGCGTGACAGACGTTTTTCCATCGCTGCACTAATCTTCGTAAGCTGTTCATCACTCAGTGCATTGGCAGAAGTGACTTCTACCTCAGAGATAGCCTCACTGGCTGCACGCAGATGAATAAACTGCTCAAGAACATCCGGGAGCGCATTCAGACGGTTATTTTCAGCCATTACCCTAATCAGGTTTTGGCCGCTTTCGTCCAGCTGCTCACCGCACACGGCGATAAACGACTCAGCGAGCGTTTCTGGCGCCAATGCGCCAGAGAGAAGCTCTGCCATTTGTTCGTTTTTCGTCACCTCAGCGGCGAAAGTCAGCATATCCTGCCAACGGTCTACGCTTTGGTGCTCAACGGCAAAGTCAAAAGCTGCTTTGGCGTAGGGGCGAGCTACCGTAATAAATTCAGACATCAGCCCCTCCCTCCTTACAGTTCAGCGACAAGTTTGTCCACGATGTCGCTATTAGCAGCTTCATCCACGGAACGTTCGATGATCTTCTCGGCGCCAGCAACAGCCAGGATAGCAACTTGCTTACGCAGCTCTTCGCGAGCACGTTTACGCTCGGCTTCAATTTCCGCCTGCGCCTGTGCCACGATTTTAGTACGTTCCTGCTCTGCTTCAGTTTTAGCTTCGTCCAGGATCTGAGCACGACGTTTGTTCGCCTGCTCGATGATTACCTGAGCTTCCGCCTTCGCTTTTTTCAGCTGGTCGGTCGCGCTGGCCTTTGCAAGGTCAAGATCCTTATGTGCTCGTTCTGCAGAAGCAAGGCCGTCAGCAATTTCTTTTTGACGTTTTTCGATGGCAGCCATTAACGGCGGCCATACGTACTTCATGCAGAACAGAACGAACAGGACAAACGCGATGGCCTGGCCGAGGATTGTTGCGTTAAGATTCACAGCACAATGCCTCTATCTAGTTAACGTTCTGATATTGCTCTTAATTCAAGCAACGCTTACTACGCGACAGCAAACATCACGTACAGACCCAGACCTACAGCGATCATTGGGATTGCATCCACCAGACCCATAACGATAAAGAACTGAGTACGCAGCAGAGGAATCAGATCCGGTTGACGCGCTGCGCCTTCCAGGAATTTACCCCCGAGGATGCCGATACCGATCGCAGCACCGATTGCCGCCAGACCCATCATCACAGCGGCAGCAATGTACAGCAGATCCATATTCAGGTTTTCCATGACAGTCTCCAGTTTGTTTCAGTTAAAACGTAGTAGTGTTGGTAAATTAATGCTCTTCAGATGCCATCGACAGATAGACAATCGTCAGAACCATAAATATGAAGGCTTGCAGCGTGATAATCAGTATGTGGAAAATGGCCCACGGCACATTCAGAATCCACTGTGACCACCACGGCAACAGACCAGCAATCAGAATGAAAATCAGCTCACCAGCGTACATGTTACCGAACAGTCGCAGACCAAGAGAGATTGGTTTGGACAGCAGGCTTACCCCTTCAAGGATTAAGTTGATAGGGATGAACGCCCAGTGATTGAACGGCTGCAGCGTCAACTCTTTCGCGAAGCCACCGATGCCTTTCATTTTGATGCTGTAGAACAGAATGAGGATAAATACGCCCAGCGCCATCGACAGGGTGATGTTCACGTCAGCGGACGGAACCACACGCAGAGCCGGCAGGCCAAAGATATGCTCACCGATGTACGGCAGCAGGTCGATAGGCAGCAAATCCATAAAGTTCATCAGGAATACCCAGACGAAAATCGTCAGGGCCAGCGGAGCAATCAGCTTGCTTTTGCCATGGTACATGTCTTTCACGCTGCCATGCACAAAGCCAATTACCAGCTCAATCGCGGTCTGAAATTTACCTGGTACGCCGCTGGTCGCCTTTTTGGCAACGCTACGGAACATTAACAGGAACAACAGACCCAGAACCACCGAGAAGAAAATGGAGTCAATATTGAGCGTCCAGAAGGTGGCTGGGGGGTTGTGCGGATCCACCAGCGAGAATGTACGTAGGTCCAACTGAAGGTTATTCAGATGGTGTCCTATGTAATCCTGCGGCGTCATATTTTCTGAAGCCATGATGCCTTTACCCTTTGTTGTTAATTACAGCCGGCGCCAGTATCTGAACCACCAGCACCAAAACCCACGTAACGATCAGCGGCACGAATACCGCTTTCAAAACAGCCAACGCCACAACCAGCAACACCAGCATCGCTAACACCTTGAAGGCTTCGCCGAAAGCGAACGTCCAGGCAACCCGACCTTTCGCTGGTGTATGCACCTGGTGACGCCAGGCGAATATCATAAACAACACATTGGGCAGTAACACTGCCAATCCCCCGCACAGTGCGGAGATGCCCCAGAAGGGGTCTTTGAGGCTAAACAGCAATCCACTTGCTATTACCGCCAGAAGCTGTGTGAGCAAAAGCTTACGAGCAACGTTTCGACTCAAGAGCGACATAGACATCACGTGTTTACTCCTGCTCCCTTCGAGGTATGCCGCGTGTCGTATAAAACGTTCTTTATGGCTTAGAGTCAAGCATCAAAAAGCGGACAAATTATACGGTGCGCCTTCGTGATTTCAAACAATAAGTAGCTAAAAAGTGAATAAATGTTTAAATATTTTTCGTTGTCCCACATTTATTACTTTTTGGCAAACTGTGAACGATCATGCAAAACTGCAAATGCCGCGAAAACACTGGCGTTAAAGCGTGCACCAGATCACATATTGAACATATTCCCCTTCGCATAATTTATTTACGTGGCAAATGGTGCCATTTCATCTTTTTGATATTTAAGCGTAAAAAGCGCCACTATTTCAAAAACAACGCCTAACAACAAAAGAACCATCGATTGACATTTATAATAAAAAATTAACACAAGCGGTGGTTCTTAGGTTCTATTTTTAGCAGACTGATATTTTCACAGTTGACTTGTTTCGCTTTTAACAAAAAACGGTACGTTATAGTTATGATGCAAAACCGTAAGGTAGAGGTGAAATGCAACAGCATTTCACCTCACTACTCTCTATAACTTTTAACACCGGGGTAGCCGTTTTTTCTCTATTTTTTTTGATAAAAATTAAATTTTGTTTGGTTTAATAACCACCAAATGACGTTCACCATCCAGTTGTGGAACGCGTAATTTTTCGACTGACTCGACGCTGAATTCTGCAGGCAACGAGGCGATTTCCTCTTCAGGCAATTGACCCTTGAGCGCATAAAAGCGTCCGTTCTGGCCCGGCAAGTGATGACACCAGCTCACCATATCATTGAGGGACGCGAATGCACGGCTGATCACCCCATCAAATGGCGGCTCTGAAGGAAATTCTTCAACCCGACTTTGCACAGGCGTAATGTTAGTAAGACCAAGCTCATGCTGCACCTGACGTAAGAAACGGATGCGTTTTCCCAGGCTATCCAACAGTGTAAAATGCGCTTCAGGCCGCACGATAGAAAGTGGAATTCCCGGCAGACCCGGTCCCGTGCCAACATCAATAAAGCGCTCGCCCTTCAGATAAGGCGCGACAACAATGCTGTCCAGAATATGGCGCACCAACATTTCGTTGGGATCCCGCACCGACGTCAGGTTATATGCTTTATTCCATTTGTGCAGCATATCGACATACGCAATCAGCTGATTTTTCTGGTGATCGGTAAGAGAAATACCGGCATCAGCCAGCAGACGAGAGAGTTTGTTGAGCACGGTCGTTACCTGTTAATAATCAAATGCCCGATGCGCTATCGCTTATCGGGCCTACAAATTTGTAGGGCGGACAAGCGAAGCGCTCCCGCCAAATTAGTGTTATCAAGCGCTGCGGCGCAGCATACCTTGTTTTTTCAGCCATACCAGCAGAATGGAGATGGCGGCAGGCGTTACGCCAGAAATGCGCGATGCCTGGCCGATCGATACCGGTTTGTGATCGTTTAGTTTGGCGATGACTTCATTCGACAATCCCGAGACCTGGCGATAATCCAGCGTTGCAGGCAACAGGGTATTCTCATTACGCTGTTGTCTTTCGATTTCTTCCTGCTGACGAGCGATATACCCTTCGTATTTCACCTGAATCTCAACCTGTTCCGCGGCCTGAGCATCATCTAGCGCCGGCGCGAATGCAGATAAAGAGGTCAACTGAGCATAGGTCATATCCGGGCGACGCAGGAGATCTTCACCGCTGGCCTCACGAGATAAAGGTGTTGCCAGGTGAGCGTTTACTTCGGCTGCAGATTCCGCTAACGGGTTTACCCAGGTTGATTTGAGACGCTGACGTTCTTGTTCAATGCGCTCCAGCTTTTCGTTGAAGCGAGCCCAACGCTCATCGTCCACCAGACCCAGTTCACGCCCAATTTCGGTCAGACGCAGGTCGGCGTTATCTTCACGCAGCATCAAGCGGTATTCAGCACGTGAGGTAAACATGCGGTACGGTTCTTTGGTTCCCAGCGTGCACAGATCGTCGACCAGCACGCCAAGGTAAGCCTGATCGCGACGCGGTGCCCAGCCGTCTTTCTCAGCAGACAAGCGTGCGGCGTTGAGACCTGCCAGCATCCCTTGGGCGGCTGCTTCTTCGTAACCGGTTGTACCGTTAATCTGGCCTGCAAAGAACAGGCCCTGGATGAATTTGCTTTCCAGAGTGGGTTTCAGGTCGCGCGGATCGAAGAAATCGTACTCAATCGCATAGCCAGGACGAACGATACGGGCGTTTTCCATCCCCTGCATGGATCGAACAATTTGCATCTGTACATCGAACGGCAGGCTGGTGGAGATGCCGTTCGGGTAAATTTCGTTAGAGGTCAGTCCTTCCGGCTCGAGGAAGATCTGATGCTGGTTGCGATCGGCAAAGCGCATCACTTTGTCTTCGATCGACGGGCAGTAGCGCGGGCCGATACCTTCGATTACGCCGGCATACATTGGGCTACGATCGAGGTTATTACGGATCACGTCATGGGTTTTCTCATTGGTATGCGTGATGTAACACGGCATCTGGCGCGGATGCTGAGAAGCGTCGCCCAGGAATGAGAAGACCGGCATCGGGTTGTCGCTGTTTTGTTGACCCAGTACGCTGAAATCGATAGTTCGTGCATCAATACGCGGTGGCGTACCGGTTTTCAGGCGGCTGACGCGCAGCGGTAGTTCACGCAGACGGCGTGACAGCGGAATAGACGGCGGATCGCCAGCACGGCCGCCGCTGTAGTTGTCCAGACCAATATGGATTTTGCCGTCGAGGAAAGTCCCCACGGTTAATACGACCGCTTTGGCACGGAACTTCAGTCCCATTTGGGTTACGGCACCCACGACACGATCGTTTTCAACAATCAGATCTTCAACCGCCTGCTGGAAGATCATCAGGTTGGGTTGATTCTCCAGCGCCGTGCGTACTGCCTGACGATAGAGCACACGATCGGCCTGAGCTCGGGTAGCGCGAACGGCTGGCCCTTTGCTTGCGTTTAGTATCCTAAACTGGATACCTGCGTGGTCGATCGCTTTTGCCATCAATCCACCAAGCGCATCCACTTCTTTTACCAGGTGTCCCTTCCCAATACCGCCAATCGCCGGGTTGCAGCTCATCTGCCCCAGAGTGTCGATATTGTGTGTCAAAAGCAGGGTCTGTTGTCCCATTCGCGCCGCGGCCATTGCGGCCTCGGTGCCTGCATGACCCCCGCCAATGATGATGACGTCAAAAGGATCCTGATAAAACATGGTAATTGCCTCGCATAACGCGGTGTGAAAATGGATTGAAGCCCGGGCCGTGGATTCTACTCAACTTTAGTCGATCGAGAAAGACCTGGGATCCTGGGTATTAAAAAGAAGATCTTTTTATTTAGAGATCTGTTTTATTGTGATCTCTTATTAGGATCGCCACTCTCTGTGGATAAGGACGATCCTTTGAATAAGATCAACAGGTTGCTGAGGATCATTAGCTGTGAATGATCGGTGATCCTGGTCCGTATAAGCTGGGATCAGAATGAAGGGTTATACACAACTCAAAAACTGAACAGCCGTTATTCTTTGGATAACTACCGGTTGATCCAAGCTTTTAACCAGAGTTATCCACATAAAAAAGTATGATCTTTACAAATCTCTGAGCAATGGATGCCAGGATCCCAGCCAAATTTCAGCCGGATCTTCCGGAATTTCATGTTCCAGCACGTTGATCTTAAGCGTTTCGCCGATCTGTTTTGCCCCACAGGCTTTCAGTTCTGCTTCCAGCTTGTCGATTGCGCCGCAAAAGGTGTCATATTCACGACTGCCGATGCCGATTGCGCCGAAGTTTACTTGCGACAGGTCCGGTTTTTGTTCGCGTAACGCATCATATAAAGGCTGCAGGTTGTCAGGAATGTCTCCAGCACCGTGTGTGGAGCTGATAATCAGCCAGATCCCTTCAGCCGGAACCTCATCCAGCATTGGTCCATGCAGTATTTCGCTGGAAAAACCGGCGTCGTCCAGCTTTTCAGCCAGATGTTCTGCTACATATTCCGCACTGCCAAGCGTGCTGCCGCTGATAAGAGTGATGTCTGCCATGCTCGCCCACCTTTATAAAGAAGGCGCATTGTACGCTGTGAGCGAGCTGGGATCTACCTGTGGAAAAATGTGGGATTAAAAAAAATGATCATGGCTTGATGGTACGCATGATCGGGTTCTGCAGGACGATCAGGGTTTCAGTGGACTGAATTTCATCAATTGTTTGGATCTTGTTGATAAGTACCTGTTGCAGCGCGTCGATCGACTTGCACATCACCTTAATAAAGATGCTGTAGTGGCCGGTGGTGTAATAGGCTTCGGTCACTTCGTCAAGGCTTTCCAGTCTGGCCAGCGCTGACGGATAGTCCTTCGCGCTTTTCAGAATGATGCCGATAAAGCAGCCGACGTCATAACCCAACTGTTTGGGACTGACATCAATACGCGCACCGGTGATGATCCCGGCCTGCTTCATCTTTTCTACGCGAACGTGAATTGTCCCCGGACTAACGCCAAACTGTTTGGCCAATTCTGCGTAGGCGGTGCGAGCATTTTCCATCAGGGCATCAAGAATGCCGCGGTCCAGATTGTCGATCTGATAATTTTCCATAGGTTTTTCTTATGTAGATTAATGATTCTTTTTATTTTAGACGTTAATTTTAACGAATCAAAATCGAAGTCGGCTTTTTGTTTGTTGATTATTGAATATTACCTCCATTCTGTTGCTTAATCATAGGCAACAGGACACAGGAGTACACATAATGAAAACCGCTTACATTGCCAAACAACGTCAAATTAGCTTCGTAAAATCTCATTTTTCTCGTCAGCTGGAAGAGCGTTTAGGTCTGATCGAAGTTCAGGCTCCGATCCTCAGCCGCGTAGGAGATGGCACGCAAGATAACTTGTCGGGCTGTGAAAAAGCGGTGCAGGTGAAGGTTAAAGCATTGCCGGACGCTCAATTCGAAGTGGTTCATTCACTGGCGAAGTGGAAGCGTCAAACGTTAGGACAACACGACTTTAGCGCAGGCGAAGGGTTGTACACGCACATGAAGGCCCTGCGTCCCGATGAAGATCGCCTCTCCCCACTGCACTCAGT
This sequence comes from Citrobacter werkmanii, assembly GCF_008693645.1. Lineage (NCBI taxonomy): Bacteria > Pseudomonadati > Pseudomonadota > Gammaproteobacteria > Enterobacterales > Enterobacteriaceae > Citrobacter > Citrobacter werkmanii. The sequence continues at coordinate 199,108 of NZ_CP044101.1, forward strand.
GTATGTTGACCAGTGGGACTGGGAGCGCGTGATGGGCGACGGCGAGCGTCAATTCTCCACTCTGAAAAGCACGGTAGAGGCTATCTGGGCGGGAATTAAGGCCACCGAGGCTGCGGTTAGTAAAGAGTTTGGTCTGGCACCGTTCCTGCCAGAGCAGATCCACTTTGTTCATAGCCAGGAGCTGTTATCTCGTTATCCGGATCTTGACGCGAAAGGTCGTGAACGTGCGATCGCGAAAGAACTGGGCGCAGTATTCCTGGTAGGGATCGGCGGCAAGCTCAGTGACGGTCACCGTCACGATGTACGCGCGCCGGATTATGATGACTGGAGTTCAGCGTCTGAGCTGGGTCACGCCGGTCTGAACGGTGATATTCTGGTGTGGAACCCGGTTCTGGAAGATGCGTTTGAGCTGTCTTCGATGGGGATCCGTGTGGATGCCGACACCCTTAAACACCAGCTTTCATTGACCGGTGATGAAGATCGTCTGAGTCTGGAATGGCACCAGGCGCTGCTGCGTGGTGAAATGCCGCAGACAATCGGTGGCGGCATTGGACAGTCGCGTTTGACCATGCTGCTGCTGCAATTACCGCACATTGGTCAGGTGCAGTGTGGCGTGTGGCCGGCACAGGTACGTGAAAGCGTTTCTTCCCTGCTGTAATAATTAACGCCGCCAGCGTCTGAGCAGGCGGCTTCGCATCCCGGTATCAAAGCGCCAGATATGATCGAAAATGCGCATGATGCCGGGTTTGCCGTGTGCTGACATCGCCACCGCATGAAAACGATGCTGGTGCACCTGCTGTAATTCACCCACTTTATTGACGACCTCATCGGGCAATCGCTGAGCGATAAAATCAGAGATCACCACCGCATCGGCATCAAACCATTCCCGGCCCTGCATGCGCTCAATAATGGCGCGAAAGCAGCTGGCAATATCGGTACCGCCGCGAAAACGCTGGCTTAAAAAACGGATCGCTTGTTCAATGCCTTCCGGACCAGACAGCTCATAGCGCACCACTTCTGTTGAAAACAGCATAATGAAACAGCGCCGGTTATCGGCCAGGGCGACGCGCATTAGCGCCAGGCAAAAGGCTTTTGCACATTGCTCATTAAAACCGCCCATTGATCCCGACGTATCAACGCAAACAATAAACGGTCCGCGCGGCTGCTCGTCAAAATCCTGATGCACCACCGGACGTTCCGTTACTTTCTCGCGCCATGCCTCGCCGTGCAGACGATAGGTCAACAGCTGCTTTTCCACCAGCCGTCGGTAGAACTCGTATTCCAGTTCAGTAATGCCCAGTGTGGCCAGTTCCGGCGGCAACAGGCGCAGGATGTCGTCGCTTTGCTGGATGCCATCCACCTGTTCCGGGACGGTGGCGGGTTCCCGCACAAGGGTACGGAAGGTCTCCATGGGCGCATCTTTACGCGGCACAGATTTGGCCTCTCTGGAACGGCCTAACTGTTCAGCCAGACGCTGGAGTTCGGGCTGTTGCGCCAGAAATTCGCCGTATTTCACCATCAGTTGATAATCGCCGCGCTTGATTTGACCTGCGCTCATATCCCATAACCGGCCTGCGGCGTTGTCGTTTTCTGCCAGAACGGGTTCCAGTTGCCCGCTGAGGGTCATCCGTTCCTGAACTTCACTAAGTAAATGTTCACGCTCATCTTCCAGCAGTTGCTGATTCAGCGTTGTAGTTTGTACCACCAGACTCAGGCGCCAGCGCTGGAGAAAAAGCGTATGCAGGGCGGGCGTAAAGGTACTGTTGTCATCAACCAGTTGCTGCGCTTGCCCGGCCCACGGTGAATGGAGGCGATGTAATAGCGCCAATATTTGCGGGAGCTGGACTATAAACTGCGCGTGTGAGAGGAGCTGGCTTTGTTGATAGCACATGACCTCTTCCGTCAACTCCGGCGGTACATGGGTATCTTTGAGGCGGCTGCGCAGTGACTCGCGCCAGCGGGGAATATCGTCAGTAATTGCTTTTTTAAGACGAGGAAACTTTTTAAAAAACACCACCATCTTTGGAGAAGCCAGCAGGGCGACGATCATCTCTTCGATCATCGCCTCTTCACTGACTGCCAGCATGATATTGAGCGTATCAAGGGTTAGCATTGTTGCGCCTGGCGGATTTGTGCCCCGACATCCTGCAGGCTGGCCTCAATGCGGCCTAACCAGTCGCTATGAATAAACAGACATTTTTGCTGTTCGCTGAATGCACTGTGCTGCTGGTGCCACTCGTTATCAAGTGCTTCAAGCTGCTGTTTTATCTCATCAGGCATACTCTCTTGCGATGCACCGGGCAGCGCCAGACGAGAGCCTTGCAAACTGACGTCGCGCACAACCAGGTGCTGTGCGCTATCGACTTCCATGTTCAGCGTTTGGGCGAAGCCGATCCCGTTTAATTTTCCGCGGATCTCACCGCCTTTGGTTAGCCACTGTTCCAGCGCTCCCCGTTCGAAAGCAATATGGATAACTTCCATATCATGCAGTTTTAAGGGTTTTTGCAGCAGTAATGTCACGACTGAAGAAGTGGCTTCCGGCGGTAAATCATAATGAGGACGACGGCTGAACATGCCGCCCTGACGGATCACCGTGAATGCCGTTTTGTCGCTTTGCTGTTGCTGGAGCTGGATGCGGCGCTGCACAATGCTGGCCAGACGCGTCAGCATGGCTTGCTGCTGCCAAGCGTGTCCGGTCATCAAAATTTCAAGCTGCTGTTGCATCAGATTCAGGCTTTGCGCGTCGTACCACAGGCAATCTTTCAACAGGATCAGGTCGATAGGCACGACCGCATCACGTCCGCTGAAGAAGGCGCTGGCCTGGAGTAAGCGGATAGCTTTTTTCCAGCGGCGATCGGATACATAGGGGGCATTCGGTAATGCGTCTAGCTGTTGGCGCAGCGTGAAAATTAGCTCAAAGACGCGATCGGGAAGCTTGATGGCGCCAATGTCCTTTTGCCACTGGTAATACTCTTCATCCGTCACCTGTAACGACGCCGGGACCGGGTTGTCACTTTCATCCTGCTGGCTTAACAGCATGGAGCGGAAGTTGGCCTTGTCCTGAACTTTATCCAGCCACAGGCGGATCAGCATACGGTCGTACAGGGCTTCCAGGCTGCTGTCTGCTTCAGGCAGTTCGTTGGAGGCTGCCACCAGCAGACGCATCGGGATTTTCTCTTCATGCGCGCCGTTACGAAAATGCCGTTCGTTAATAGCGGTCAACAGGGTGTTGAGAATGGCCGGGCCTGCTTTCCAGATTTCATCGAGAAAGACAATTTCAGCTTCGGGTAAATAGCCCGCCGTTAAGCGTTCATAGCGACCTTCGTCTTTCAACGCCTGGATAGACAGCGGCCCAAACACCTCTTCCGGCGTAGAGAAGCGCGTCATCAGGTATTCGAAAGCGCGGGCGTTTTGAAAAGCAAACTTCAGTCGACGGGCAATTAAGCTTTTTGCGATCCCTGGAGGACCTAATAAGAATACGCTCTCGCCGCTTAGAGCAGCCAGCAGGCAAAGGCGAATGGCGTGGCTACGTTCATAAAGTCCCTTTTCCAGCGCATTGCTCAGACGGGAAATTCTTTCCGCTAATAAATGTGGGTGAGCCATAATGAAGTGGCGTCCTTTCGCCAAATGTACTGCGTAAACTGCGAGTATAGATGCTTCACACCAGTGCAGTAATAGACTGAAGGTGCGCTTATTTTTCTTTGAGCCAGATTAATCTGGTCTCATTTAGGGGTACGATTTTGTGAGTAATCGTGCATACTGTGCGCCTTTTTGTGGGCCAAGGGACGACGCACACATTTCTAATATATACACCATATCAATCATACTGCACCAAGGCGGCAATGGAGTTTTCTTCTGGGATGGGGGGAATAACGAATGCAACCCACACGGAGTGGCTTGAATGATGATGTGTATAAACGAAAGACGAGTCTATGAGCACTGATAATAAACAATCATTGTCTGCGATTACCCTTGCGGCCATTGGGGTTGTCTACGGTGATATTGGTACCAGCCCACTTTATACGCTTCGTGAATGTTTGTCTGGCCAGTTTGGTTTTGGCGTTGAACGTGATGCTGTGTTTGGTTTTCTCTCGCTGATTTTCTGGCTGCTGATCTTTGTTGTCTCCATTAAATATCTGACGTTTGTCATGCGTGCGGATAACGCCGGGGAAGGTGGGATCCTGACGTTGATGTCATTGGCCGGGCGCAATACCTCGGCGCGAACAACCTCGATGCTGGTCATCATGGGGTTGATTGGCGGCAGCTTCTTCTATGGTGAAGTGGTGATTACGCCAGCCATTTCAGTGATGTCGGCGATTGAAGGTCTGGAGATTGTTGCACCGCAGCTGGATACATGGATTGTTCCGCTCTCGATTATCGTGCTGACCCTGCTGTTTATGATTCAAAAACACGGTACCGGCATGGTTGGTAAACTGTTTGCGCCGATTATGCTGCTGTGGTTCCTGACGCTCGCGGTATTAGGCGTGCGCAGTATTATTGGTAACCCGGAGGTACTGCAGGCGCTAAATCCGTACTGGGCGGTGCATTTCTTCCTCGAATTCAAAACGTTGTCCTTTATTGCGCTGGGCGCGGTGGTGCTGTCGATTACCGGTGTTGAAGCGCTGTATGCGGATATGGGGCACTTCGGTAAGTTGCCGATTAGACTGGCGTGGTTCTCGGTGGTATTGCCTTCGCTGGTGCTGAACTATTTTGGTCAGGGGGCGCTGCTATTAAAGCATCCTGAAGCGATCAAAAACCCGTTTTTCCTGCTGGCGCCGGACTGGGCATTGATACCACTCCTGATCCTTGCCGCGCTGGCAACGGTTATCGCTTCGCAGGCGGTAATTTCCGGTGTCTTCTCGCTGACGCGTCAGGCCGTGCGTCTGGGGTATTTGTCGCCGATGCGGATCATTCATACTTCGGAAATGGAATCGGGTCAGATCTACATTCCTTTCGTTAACTGGATGCTCTATTTTGCGGTGGTTATCGTGATTGTGAGCTTTGAACACTCCAGTAATCTGGCCGCGGCGTACGGGATTGCGGTAACGGGGACAATGGTACTGACATCTATTCTGTCTACCACCGTGGCGCGCAAAAACTGGCACTGGAATAAATACTTCGTCTTCCTGATCCTGGCGGCGTTCTTGTGCGTCGATGTTCCGTTGTTCTCCGCGAACCTCGATAAACTGATTTCCGGCGGTTGGCTGCCTCTGACGCTGGGTCTGGTGATGTTCACCATCATGACTACGTGGAAAAGCGAGCGTTTCCGTCTGCTGCGTCGCATGCATGAGCACGGCAACTCTCTGGAGGCGATGATTGCCTCTCTGGAGAAATCCCCACCGGTACGCGTGCCGGGAACGGCGGTATATATGTCGCGTGCGCTGAACGTCATCCCGTTTGCGCTTCTGCATAACCTCAAGCATAACAAGGTGCTGCATGAACGCGTGATTCTGCTGACGCTGCGTACGGAAGATGCGCCATACGTGCACAACGTGCGTAGGGTGCAGATTGAGCAGTTATCGCCCACCTTCTGGCGCGTAGTGGCCAGCTACGGCTGGCGTGAAACGCCGAACGTTGAGGAAGTGTTCCATCGCTGCGGTCTGGAAGGCTTAAGCTGTCGGATGATGGAAACCTCCTTCTTTATGTCGCACGAGTCGCTGATTGTCGGCAAACGGCCATGGTATTTGCGTCTGCGCGGCAAGCTATATCTGCTGCTACAGCGCAATGCGCTGCGCGCGCCGGACCAGTTTGAAATCCCACCAAACCGGGTTATTGAGCTCGGTACTCAGGTAGAGATTTAAGGCAATCGACGCCCTCTTTCATCGCGAAAGGGGGCGTTTTGTTTTGTCCCTCCCAGTTTTCATTTCATCAAATGATAATCCTTGCGAAACGTTTCGATGGCGATCACATTTTCGTAACGTCGCGGTGGTTTTCTGTCCATTCTTCGCACTACACTTATCTTCAGCGAAACGTTTCGCTAGTGGGGAAAGAAAATGAAGAAAGGCACGGTACTCAACTCTGAAATTTCAACGGTGATCTCCCGTCTGGGACATACCGATACGCTGGTGGTGTGTGATGCCGGTTTACCCATCCCGAACAGCACAACGCGTATTGATATGGCATTAACCCAGGGCGTACCTTCTTTTATGCAGGTACTGGATGTGGTTACACGTGAAATGCAGGTCGAGGCGGCCATTCTCGCGACGGAAATTAAACAACATAATCCGCAACTCCACGAAACGTTGCTCAGCCACATTGAGCAACTGCAACAACACCAGGGAAACACCATAGAAATTCGTTACACCACGCATGAACAATTCAAAAAACAAACCGCAGACAGTCAGGCGGTAATTCGCAGCGGAGAGTGTTCTCCGTATGCGAATATCATTCTCTGTGCTGGCGTCACGTTCTGAGGCCATCATGAACGCATTACTGCAACTCAAAGGGATCGATAAAGCGTTCCCGGGCGTAAAAGCGCTATCCGGCGCTGCGCTGAATGTCTATCCAGGCCGCGTAATGGCGCTGGTGGGCGAAAACGGCGCGGGCAAATCCACCATGATGAAAGTGCTGACCGGGATCTACACCCGTGATGCTGGCTCTTTATTGTGGCTGGGGAAAGAGACCACCTTTAATGGCCCGAAATCCTCTCAGGAAGCCGGAATCGGTATCATCCACCAGGAATTGAACCTGATCCCGCAACTCACTATCGCTGAGAACATTTTTCTTGGCCGTGAGTTTGTGAATCGCTTTGGCAAAATTGACTGGAAGAAGATGTACGCCGAAGCCGATCTGCTGCTCGCCAAACTCAATCTACGCTTTAAAAGCGACAGGCTGGTCGGTGAGTTGTCGATTGGCGATCAGCAAATGGTCGAAATTGCTAAAGTGCTGAGCTTTGAATCGAAGGTCATCATTATGGATGAGCCGACGGATGCGCTCACCGATACCGAAACCGAATCCCTGTTCCGCGTTATCCGCGAGCTGAAATCGCAGGGGCGCGGCATTGTCTATATCTCCCACCGTATGAAAGAGATCTTCGAAATCTGTGATGACGTGACCGTCTTCCGTGACGGGCAGTTTATTGCCGAGCGTGAAGTCGCAACGCTGACCGAAGACTCACTGATTGAAATGATGGTGGGACGTAAGCTGGAAGATCAGTACCCGCGTCTGGAAAAAGCGCCGGGCGATATTCGCCTGAAGGTCGATAATCTGTGCGGCCCAGGGGTAAACGATGTTTCGTTCACGCTGCGTAAAGGCGAGATCCTTGGCGTATCGGGGCTGATGGGCGCCGGACGTACCGAGCTGATGAAAGTGTTGTATGGCGCATTGCCGCGCACCAGCGGCTACGTCACGCTTGATGGGCATGAAGTTGTCACCCGTTCGCCACAGGATGGCCTTGCAAACGGCATCGTCTATATTTCTGAAGACCGTAAACGTGATGGCTTAGTGCTGGGCATGTCGGTGAAAGAGAACATGTCACTGACCGCGTTGCGCTATTTCAGCCGCGCAGGTGGAAGCCTGAAGCATAAAGATGAGCAGCAGGCGGTAGGTGATTTTATTCGTCTGTTCAATGTTAAAACGCCATCGATGGAACAGGCTATCGGCCTGCTCTCGGGCGGTAACCAGCAGAAAGTGGCCATTGCGCGCGGTCTGATGACCCGACCAAAAGTCCTGATCCTCGATGAACCAACACGCGGCGTCGACGTTGGGGCTAAGAAAGAAATTTATCAGCTTATCAACCAGTTTAAGGCCGATGGGCTGAGCATCATTCTGGTCTCCTCTGAGATGCCAGAAGTATTGGGCATGAGCGATCGTATTATCGTTATGCATGAAGGGCATCTCGGCGGTGAATTCACTCGCGAGCAGGCCACTCAGGAAGTATTAATGGCTGCCGCTGTGGGCAAGCTTAATCGCGTGAATCAGGAGTAAAAAAGATGACTACCCAGGCTGTTTCTGGTCGCCGTTATTTCACTAAAGCATGGCTTCTGGAGCAAAAGTCGCTCATCGCTCTGTTAGTGCTGATCGCGATTGTTTCCACCATGAGCCCCAACTTTTTTACCGTTAATAATCTGTTCAACATTCTCCAGCAAACGTCGGTAAACGCCATCATGGCCGTTGGCATGACGTTGGTCATCCTGACGTCGGGTATCGATCTGTCCGTCGGTTCCTTGCTGGCGCTTACCGGTGCGGTGGCAGCGTCCATTGTCGGTATTGAAGTCAATGCGCTGGTGGCCGTTGCCGCTGCTTTGGCGCTCGGCGCTGCCATTGGCGCAGTAACCGGGGTCATTGTCGCGAAAGGCCGCGTGCAGGCGTTTATCGCCACGTTGGTGATGATGCTGCTGCTGCGCGGTGTGACCATGGTGTACACCAACGGCAGTCCGGTAAATACCGGGTTTACTGACAATGCCGATCTGTTTGGTTGGTTTGGTATTGGTCGTCCGTTAGGCGTGCCTACGCCTGTGTGGATCATGGGGATTGTCTTCCTGGCGGCGTGGTACATGCTGCACCATACGCGTCTGGGGCGTTATATCTATGCGCTGGGCGGTAACGAAGCGGCAACGCGTCTGTCCGGTATCAGCGTGAGTAAAATCAAAATTATCGTTTACTCCCTGTGCGGTCTGCTGGCATCGCTGGCAGGCATCATTGAAGTGGCTCGTCTCTCCTCTGCGCAGCCGACGGCAGGTACTGGCTATGAGCTGGATGCTATCGCTGCGGTGGTGTTAGGCGGTACCAGCCTGGCGGGCGGTAAAGGACGTATTGTTGGGACGCTGATCGGCGCATTAATTCTTGGTTTCCTCAATAATGGTTTGAATTTGTTAGGTGTATCCTCCTATTACCAGATGATCGTCAAAGCGGTGGTGATTTTGCTGGCGGTACTGGTAGACAACAAAAAGCAGTAACAACGATTACAGGACATCTTAAATATGAACATGAAAAAACTGGCTACCCTGGTTTCTGCTGTTGCGCTGAGCGCCACCGTGAGCGCGAATGCGATGGCGAAAGATACCATTGCGCTGGTGGTCTCCACCCTCAATAACCCGTTCTTTGTGTCTCTGAAGGATGGCGCGCAAAAAGAGGCGGATAAGCTGGGCTATAACCTGGTGATTCTGGATTCACAGAACAACCCGGCGAAAGAGCTGGCTAACGTTCAGGACTTAACGGTTCGTGGAACTAAAATACTGCTGATTAACCCGACTGACTCTGACGCTGTTGGTAACGCTGTGAAGATGGCTAACCAGGCGAAGATCCCGGTTATTACCTTGGATCGTCAGGCTACAAAAGGTGATGTGGTCAGCCACATTGCGTCTGATAACGTGCTGGGCGGTAAAATTGCGGGTGATTACATCGCGAAGAAAGCAGGTGAAGGCGCGAAAGTTATCGAACTGCAGGGGATTGCCGGTACTTCAGCGGCGCGTGAGCGTGGCGAAGGTTTCCAGCAAGCCGTTGCGGCACACAAATTTAACGTACTGGCCAGCCAGCCGGCAGACTTCGACCGCACTAAGGGTCTGAACGTCATGCAGAACCTGCTGACTGCACATCCTGACGTGCAGGCCGTATTTGCCCAGAACGATGAAATGGCGCTGGGTGCGCTGCGCGCACTGCAAACCGCGGGTAAATCTGATGTGATGGTGGTTGGATTTGACGGCACGCCAGATGGCGAAAAAGCAGTAAATGATGGCAAACTGGCTGCGACCATTGCTCAGTTGCCGGATCAGATCGGCGCGAAAGGCGTGGAAACTGCGGATAAGGTTCTGAAAGGCGAGAAGGTTCAGGCTAAATATCCGGTTGATCTGAAGCTGGTCATCAAGCAGTAACACCGATTCAGGTCGCTCGCGGCCTGATGGAGACATAAATACGCCATCCCTGGGCCTGGTTCTAAGGATGAAAGCGTAAAAAGAAAAGCAGGGCACGCGCCACCCTAACCCGGTGGCGCACTTTACTGGACACTCCGAACATGAAAACCGCAGGCAACCTCGTTGTTCTTGGCAGCATCAATGCCGATCACATCCTCAACCTTAAATCTTTCCCAACGCCTGGTGAAACCGTAACCGGTAGCCATTATCAGGTCGCATTTGGCGGAAAGGGCGCTAATCAGGCTGTTGCTGCGGGTCGTAGTGGCGCGAACATCGCGTTTATTGCCTGTACGGGTGACGACGATATTGGCGAAAGTGTGCGTAAACAGTTGGCCAAAGATAATATCGATATTGCGCCGATCAGCGTCATTTCGGGGGAATCGACCGGTGTGGCACTGATTTTTGTGAATGGTGATGGCGAGAACGTTATTGGCATTCACGCCGGAGCGAACGCAGCTCTTTCTCCTGCACTGGTGGAAGCGCAGCGCGACCGCATTGCGCATGCCTCCGCCTTACTGATGCAGTTAGAGTCGCCGATCGAAAGCGTGCTGGCTGCGGCAAAAATTGCGCAGCAAAATAAGACCACGGTCGCCCTTAACCCGGCTCCGGCGCGTGAACTTTCTGACGAACTGCTGGCGCTGGTGGATATTATTACCCCGAATGAAACCGAGGCTGAGAAGCTGACGGGGATCCGGGTTGAAAACGATGAAGATGCGGCCAAAGCGGCGCAGGCATTACACGCGAAAGGGATCCATACTGTATTGATTACTTTAGGTAGTCGCGGAGTGTGGGCCAGCGTGAATGGTGAAGGTCACCGAGTGCCTGGTTTTAAAGTGGACGCCGTTGATACCATCGCTGCCGGGGATACTTTTAACGGCGCGTTAATTACAGCGTTACTGGAAGAGACACCGCTGCCTGAAGCGATCCGTTTTGCCCATGCAGCTGCGGCGATTGCGGTTACCCGTAAAGGTGCGCAGCCTTCCGTTCCATGGCGCGAAGAAATAGAAGCGTTTTTAAGTCAACAGAGGTAACGCTTGGCTACAATGAAGGACGTCGCCCGCCTGGCGGGTGTTTCTACGTCGACGGTTTCTCACGTCATTAATAAAGATCGCTTTGTCAGTGAGTCTGTCACTGACAAAGTTGAAGCGGCAATTAAAGAGCTTAACTATGCGCCCTCCGCACTGGCGCGTAGTCTCAAGCTAAACCAGACCCGCACCATTGGCATGTTAATCACTGCCAGTACCAATCCTTTTTATTCCGAGCTGGTTCGTGGCGTTGAACGTAGCTGTTTTGAACGCGGTTACAGCCTGGTGTTATGCAATACCGAAGGCGATGAACAGCGAATGAACCGCAATCTGGAAACGCTGATGCAAAAACGGGTGGATGGCTTGCTGCTGCTCTGCACCGAAACGCACCAGCCTTCCAGAGAGATAATGCAACGCTATCCTTCTATTCCTACCGTAATGATGGACTGGTCGCCCTTTGATGGCGAAAGCGATTTGATTCAGGATAACTCTCTGTTAGGCGGGGACTTAGCCACTCAGCATCTTATCGATAAAGGTTTTACGCGCATTGCCTGTATTACCGGGCCGCTGGATAAAACACCGGCGCGTTTACGTCTGGAAGGATATCGGGCGGCCATGAAGCGAGCGGGCTTGCCGGTCCCGGAAGGTTACGAGATCACCGGTGACTTTGAGTTCGGCGGTGGTTTTGAAGCTATGCAAACGTTGTTGTCACATAAACAGCGACCGCAGGCCGTTTTCACCGGGAACGACGCAATGGCCGTCGGAGCGTATCAGGCATTGTATCAGTCAGGATTGCGCATTCCGCAGGATATGGCGGTGGTGGGTTATGATGATATCGAACTGGCACGCTATATGACGCCGCCGCTGACGACCATCCATCAACCCAAAGATGAATTGGGCGAGCTGGCCATCGATGTGTTAATCCACCGGATGGCGCAGCCCGCATTGCAGCAACAACGCCTGCAACTTACTCCTGTTTTGATGGCGCGGGGGTCGGTTTAGGCTTGTGCCGATCTTTGATCAGGTTACGTCCGTCTTTGGCTTTTAGCAGCATAAACATCAGCGCAGAGACAATAGTGATCGCGCCCATGGTTATAAAGGTGTAATGGAACTGTTCAACCGTATTAGTACCTTCCATACCTTCATAGACACGCAGGACGGCTGCGCTGATAGCGACCCCTAAACTGATCGACAGTTGTTGCGTAACGGCCAGCACGCTGTTACCGCTGCTGGCGTTCTCATCGGTCAGGTCCGCCAGAGTGATGGTATTCATTGAGGTAAACTGGGTGGACATCGCCATACCTAAAATAAACAACGGCAGGATCAGCATCCAGACCGGCATAGCAGGGGATTGCAAAGCGAATTGCGCAATCATCAGGCCGATAAACACCGTAACACCCACCAGTGTCGTTCTGTAGCCGAGTCGGCGTAGCACCTGCGTCACCATTGATTTTGCCAGTATTGATCCCAGCGCCGTTGGCGCCATCATGCAACCCGCAATTAACGCCGGATATCCAAAGCCTACCTGTAGCATCAGCGGCATTAAGAACGGCACACATCCTGTACCCAGACGCGTGGCAAGGTTTCCAGCGATCCCAACGGAAAAGGTTCTGGTCTTAAATATGGGAAGCGATATCAGCGGCGTTGGGTGACGACGCGCGTGACGAATGTAGGCAAGTAGCAACAGAATACTGGTCACAATAATGCTGAGTGCGACCCAGGTAGCGACAAGCTTCTCACCAAACAGCTCAACACCACTGGAAAACAACACCAGGCTCAGGCCAAAGAGGAAGAAACCTGTCATATCAAAGCCGCGGCGCGGCGTGGTGAAGTTCGGCATATATTTGCGTGCATAGAAGATACCCGCCACGCCTATGGGAATATTAATCAGGAAAATCCAGTGCCAACTGGCCCACGTGACCAGAACCCCGCCCAATACCGGACCTAAAATTGGGCCCACAAGTCCAGGCATGGTCACGAAGTTAAGCACAGGGAGTAGTTCGCTGCGCGGGTAAGCTCGCAATAAAGCCAGACGGGCAACAGGCATCATCATCGCGCCGCCGATGCCCTGGATGACGCGGAAAACTACCAATTCACTTAAGGAACTGGATAGCGCACAAGCCAGCGAGCCCAGCGTAAACAGGCTTACGGCAATCATAAAGACGCGTCGGGTACCGAACCTGTCTGCCAGCCATCCACTCACCGGGATCAGCATGGCGACCGTCAGGGTGTAACTGATAATAGCCGACTGCATGGCGAGTGGAGAGCGGTTAAGGCTGTGCGCTATTGCGGGTAAAGCGGTATTGAGGATAGTGGCGTCTAATGCCTGCATAAAAAAGGCCATGGCTGCTATCCATGGCAGCCCGGCCATACTGCGAGATTTCTTTTCTGACATATTATTTATCCGGTAGCACGTTCGGTGCTATCAGCAATGCCTGACAGGCGGTGAAGGCGCGATCGCCATCGCTATCCTCTATTGCATCGACAATAGCCTGGTGCAAATCCAGCTTCACCACATCGTTATAGGTAATAGAGGTAAAGTAGGTCTGGTAGACGGAATGGAACAGTGATGCAAAGGAGATAAGGAACGGATTCGCACTCATTTCATAGATGTGCTCATGCCAGGCGATATCAACTTCTATCCAACGCTCGCGCCGGAAATTTCTTTTCAACTCGACCATCTCTTCCATCAGTGTATTGAGATGCGCTTTTTGTTCTGCCGTACCGATAGTCGCCGCCAGTAAACAGGCCTGAGGCTCCAGACTGATGCGCATCACCAGAAAATGTTTTATGACCTGAGGGAAATTATCTTCCGTCATCCACCAGGTAAGCAGCTCCTGGTCGAGGAAGTTCCAGTTTGCCTGAGGCATGACGCGAGTGCCAATACGCGGGCGCGGTAATACCATACCTTTTGCCGTTAACGTTTTTACCGCTTCTCTTACTGCGGTACGACTCACGCCAAACTGATCGCCCAGCTCTATTTCACCGGGCAGGATAGCTCCCGGCGCGTATTCACCTTTTAAGATTCGCTGAGCCAACTTTTCGGCCAGAACGTAGGACAGATTCTTCTGTGCGGCTAGCTGTTGGGCATTTAAAGGCATGAATGTTATTCCTTACTCTTTCTCTTATTCATTAGTATGCCACCAGGTAGTGTGATTGCGGCTGCAAAAACGGCAAATTGCTTATTTTATGGCATGTTAATGGTTGTTTTGGTGAAAAAGTGTGCATTCGGAAAGTTATTTTAAATTTCCCCTTGTCAGCCTGAAATAACTCCCTATAATGCGCCTCCACTGACACGGAACAACGGATTACACGCCGCCGGGTCAGCGGAGAAAAGCGTAAATAAACGCTTGACTCTGAAGCGGGATAGCGTAATATGCACACCCCGCGCCGCTGAGAAAAAGCGAAGCGGCACTGCTCTTTAACAATTTATCAGACAATCTGTGTGGGCACTCGAAGATACGGATTCTTAACGTCGCAAGACGAAAAATGAATACCAAGTCTCTGAGTGAACACGTAATTCATTACGAAGTTTAATTCACGAGCATCAAACTTAAATTGAAGAGTTTGATCATGGCTCAGATTGAACGCTGGCGGCAGGCCTAACACATGCAAGTCGAACGGTAGCACAGAGAGCTTGCTCTCGGGTGACGAGTGGCGGACGGGTGAGTAATGTCTGGGAAACTGCCCGATGGAGGGGGATAACTACTGGAAACGGTAGCTAATACCGCATAATGTCGCAAGACCAAAGAGGGGGACCTTCGGGCCTCTTGCCATCGGATGTGCCCAGATGGGATTAGCTAGTAGGTGGGGTAACGGCTCACCTAGGCGACGATCCCTAGCTGGTCTGAGAGGATGACCAGCCACACTGGAACTGAGACACGGTCCAGACTCCTACGGGAGGCAGCAGTGGGGAATATTGCACAATGGGCGCAAGCCTGATGCAGCCATGCCGCGTGTATGAAGAAGGCCTTCGGGTTGTAAAGTACTTTCAGCGAGGAGGAAGGCATTAAGGTTAATAACCTTAGTGATTGACGTTACTCGCAGAAGAAGCACCGGCTAACTCCGTGCCAGCAGCCGCGGTAATACGGAGGGTGCAAGCGTTAATCGGAATTACTGGGCGTAAAGCGCACGCAGGCGGTCTGTCAAGTCGGATGTGAAATCCCCGGGCTCAACCTGGGAACTGCATCCGAAACTGGCAGGCTAGAGTCTTGTAGAGGGGGGTAGAATTCCAGGTGTAGCGGTGAAATGCGTAGAGATCTGGAGGAATACCGGTGGCGAAGGCGGCCCCCTGGACAAAGACTGACGCTCAGGTGCGAAAGCGTGGGGAGCAAACAGGATTAGATACCCTGGTAGTCCACGCCGTAAACGATGTCGACTTGGAGGTTGTGCCCTTGAGGCGTGGCTTCCGGAGCTAACGCGTTAAGTCGACCGCCTGGGGAGTACGGCCGCAAGGTTAAAACTCAAATGAATTGACGGGGGCCCGCACAAGCGGTGGAGCATGTGGTTTAATTCGATGCAACGCGAAGAACCTTACCTACTCTTGACATCCAGAGAACTTAGCAGAGATGCTTTGGTGCCTTCGGGAACTCTGAGACAGGTGCTGCATGGCTGTCGTCAGCTCGTGTTGTGAAATGTTGGGTTAAGTCCCGCAACGAGCGCAACCCTTATCCTTTGTTGCCAGCGATTCGGTCGGGAACTCAAAAGAGACTGCCAGTGATAAACTGGAGGAAGGTGGGGATGACGTCAAGTCATCATGGCCCTTACGAGTAGGGCTACACACGTGCTACAATGGCATATACAAAGAGAAGCGACCTCGCGAGAGCAAGCGGACCTCATAAAGTATGTCGTAGTCCGGATTGGAGTCTGCAACTCGACTCCATGAAGTCGGAATCGCTAGTAATCGTGGATCAGAATGCCACGGTGAATACGTTCCCGGGCCTTGTACACACCGCCCGTCACACCATGGGAGTGGGTTGCAAAAGAAGTAGGTAGCTTAACCTTCGGGAGGGCGCTTACCACTTTGTGATTCATGACTGGGGTGAAGTCGTAACAAGGTAACCGTAGGGGAACCTGCGGTTGGATCACCTCCTTACCTTAAAGAACCGACCTTTGCAGTGCTCACACAGATTGTCTGATGAAAAGTGAATAGCAAGGCGTCTTGCGATTGAGACTTCAGTGTCCCCTTCGTCTAGAGGCCCAGGACACCGCCCTTTCACGGCGGTAACAGGGGTTCGAATCCCCTAGGGGACGCCACTTGCTGGTTCGTGAGTGAAAGACGCGTACCCTGATATCTCAAAACTCATCTTCGGGTGATGTTTGAGATATTTGCTCTTTAAAAATCTGGATCAAGCTGAAAATTGAAACGACACACTGTGTCTGTTCTCCGTAATAAGAACAGATAAAAGGTGTGTTCGAGTCTCTCAAATTTTCGCAATCAGAAGTGAAACATCTTCGGGTTGTGAGGTTAAGCGACTAAGCGTACACGGTGGATGCCCTGGCAGTCAGAGGCGATGAAGGACGTGCTAATCTGCGATAAGCGCCGGTAAGGTGATATGAACCGTTATAACCGGCGATTTCCGAATGGGGAAACCCAGTGTGATTCGTCACACTATCGTTAACTGAATACATAGGTTAACGAAGCGAACCGGGGGAACTGAAACATCTAAGTACCCCGAGGAAAAGAAATCAACCGAGATTCCCCCAGTAGCGGCGAGCGAACGGGGAGCAGCCCAGAGTCTGAATCAGCATGTGTGTTAGTGGAACGGTCTGGAAAGTCCGACGGTACAGGGTGATAGTCCCGTACACAAAAATGCACCTGTTGTGAACTCGAAGAGTAGGGCGGGACACGTGGTATCCTGTCTGAATATGGGGGGACCATCCTCCAAGGCTAAATACTCCTGACTGACCGATAGTGAACCAGTACCGTGAGGGAAAGGCGAAAAGAACCCCGGCGAGGGGAGTGAAAAAGAACCTGAAACCGTGTACGTACAAGCAGTGGGAGCACCTTAGGGTGTGACTGCGTACCTTTTGTATAATGGGTCAGCGACTTATATTCTGTAGCAAGGTTAACCGTATAGGGGAGCCGAAGGGAAACCGAGTCTTAACTGGGCGTTAAGTTGCAGGGTATAGACCCGAAACCCGGTGATCTAGCCATGGGCAGGTTGAAGGTTGGGTAACACTAACTGGAGGACCGAACCGACTAATGTTGAAAAATTAGCGGATGACTTGTGGCTGGGGGTGAAAGGCCAATCAAACCGGGAGATAGCTGGTTCTCCCCGAAAGCTATTTAGGTAGCGCCTCGTGAACTCATCTTCGGGGGTAGAGCACTGTTTCGGCTAGGGGGTCATCCCGACTTACCAACCCGATGCAAACTGCGAATACCGAAGAATGTTATCACGGGAGACACACGGCGGGTGCTAACGTCCGTCGTGAAGAGGGAAACAACCCAGACCGCCAGCTAAGGTCCCAAAGTCATGGTTAAGTGGGAAACGATGTGGGAAGGCACAGACAGCCAGGATGTTGGCTTAGAAGCAGCCATCATTTAAAGAAAGCGTAATAGCTCACTGGTCGAGTCGGCCTGCGCGGAAGATGTAACGGGGCTAAACCATGCACCGAAGCTGCGGCAGCGACACTATGTGTTGTTGGGTAGGGGAGCGTTCTGTAAGCCGTTGAAGGTGGCCTGTGAGGGTTGCTGGAGGTATCAGAAGTGCGAATGCTGACATAAGTAACGATAATGCGGGTGAAAAACCCGCACGCCGGAAGACCAAGGGTTCCTGTCCAACGTTAATCGGGGCAGGGTGAGTCGACCCCTAAGGCGAGGCCGAAAGGCGTAGTCGATGGGAAACAGGTTAATATTCCTGTACTTGGTGTTACTGCGAAGGGGGGACGGAGAAGGCTATGTCGGCCGGGCGACGGTTGTCCCGGTTTAAGCATGTAGGCGGAGGTTCCAGGTAAATCCGGTACCTTTTAACGCTGAGGTGTGATGACGAGGCACTACGGTGCTGAAGTGACAAATGCCCTGCTTCCAGGAAAAGCCTCTAAGCATCAGGTAACACGAAATCGTACCCCAAACCGACACAGGTGGTCAGGTAGAGAATACCAAGGCGCTTGAGAGAACTCGGGTGAAGGAACTAGGCAAAATGGTGCCGTAACTTCGGGAGAAGGCACGCTGATAGGTAGGTGAAGTGATTTACTCATGGAGCTGAAATCAGTCGAAGATACCAGCTGGCTGCAACTGTTTATTAAAAACACAGCACTGTGCAAACACGAAAGTGGACGTATACGGTGTGACGCCTGCCCGGTGCCGGAAGGTTAATTGATGGGGTTATCCGTAAGGAGAAGCTCTTGATCGAAGCCCCGGTAAACGGCGGCCGTAACTATAACGGTCCTAAGGTAGCGAAATTCCTTGTCGGGTAAGTTCCGACCTGCACGAATGGCGTAATGATGGCCAGGCTGTCTCCACCCGAGACTCAGTGAAATTGAACTCGCTGTGAAGATGCAGTGTACCCGCGGCAAGACGGAAAGACCCCGTGAACCTTTACTATAGCTTGACACTGAACACTGGTCCTTGATGTGTAGGATAGGTGGGAGGCTTTGAAGTGTGGACGCCAGTCTGCATGGAGCCGTCCTTGAAATACCACCCTTTAATGGCTGGTGTTCTAACGTGGGCCCGTAATCCGGGTTGCGGACAGTGTCTGGTGGGTAGTTTGACTGGGGCGGTCTCCTCCCAAAGAGTAACGGAGGAGCACGAAGGTTAGCTAATCCTGGTCGGACATCAGGAGGTTAGTGCAAAGGCATAAGCTAGCTTGACTGCGAGAGTGACGGCTCGAGCAGGTGCGAAAGCAGGTCTTAGTGATCCGGTGGTTCTGAATGGAAGGGCCATCGCTCAACGGATAAAAGGTACTCCGGGGATAACAGGCTGATACCGCCCAAGAGTTCATATCGACGGCGGTGTTTGGCACCTCGATGTCGGCTCATCACATCCTGGGGCTGAAGTAGGTCCCAAGGGTATGGCTGTTCGCCATTTAAAGTGGTACGCGAGCTGGGTTTAGAACGTCGTGAGACAGTTCGGTCCCTATCTGCCGTGGGCGCTGGAGAATTGAGGGGGGCTGCTCCTAGTACGAGAGGACCGGAGTGGACGCATCACTGGTGTTCGGGTTGTCATGCCAATGGCACTGCCCGGTAGCTAAATGCGGAAGAGATAAGTGCTGAAAGCATCTAAGCACGAAACTTGCCCCGAGATGAGTTCTCCCTGAGACTTTGAGTCTCCTGAAGGAA
The DNA here is from genome assembly GCF_008693645.1 of Citrobacter werkmanii. Classification (NCBI taxonomy): domain Bacteria; kingdom Pseudomonadati; phylum Pseudomonadota; class Gammaproteobacteria; order Enterobacterales; family Enterobacteriaceae; genus Citrobacter; species Citrobacter werkmanii. Next base: position 218,264 of record NZ_CP044101.1, read on the forward strand.
CGTTGAAGACGACGACGTTGATAGGTCGGGTGTGTAAGTGTAGCGATACATTGAGCTAACCGATACTAATGAACCGTGAGGCTTAACCTTACAACGCCGAAGGTGTTTTGGCGGATTTGAGAAGACAGATTTTCAGCCTGATACAGATGACATTAACCGGCGAAAAGCGGGTTAATAAACAGAATTTGCCTGGCGGCTGTAGCGCGGTGGTCCCACCTGACCCCATGCCGAACTCAGAAGTGAAACGCCGTAGCGCCGATGGTAGTGTGGGGTCTCCCCATGCGAGAGTAGGGAACTGCCAGGCATCAAATTGCAGTAAGCCGGGATGAAAATCCGGGTGGTGACAAAGAAATTCGGTGGAGCGGTAGTTCAGTTGGTTAGAATACCTGCCTGTCACGCAGGGGGTCGCGGGTTCGAGTCCCGTCCGTTCCGCCACTTATTAGAAAATTAAGCCTGCTACTAAGCAGGCTTAATGATAAAAAAATTTAGGGGCGTAGCTCAGTTGGTAGAGCACCGGTCTCCAAAACCGGGTGTCGCGAGTTCGAGTCTCTCCGCCCCTGCCAGAAACAATCCTTAGCATCCTTGCTAAGGATTTTTTTTATCTGCAATTTGAGCTGTGCCTTTCTGCTGTATTACTTCCGGCATCCTTGCCAGTGCTTTCTTTAATCTTCCAGAATACTTGTTCTTAGCAGATCGCAAATAAGGGCATGTTTGTCGCTGTTTTGCAGCCAGACTGCATATAAAGGACGTGAGAGCGTTGTGCTGTCGGTAACCGTGTGTAGATCGCTTTTGGCTTTAGCCCAGTTAACGGGCAACCAACTAAAGCCCTTAAGGACAGAAAGTTGCTGCCTGGCCAGTTCTGCCGAACTGGTGGTAAGTACCGGCACTTCATCCCCCGCGATCAGTCCTGCTTCGTGTTGTTGAAAATCGGGTCCCCATTCCAGGCGTAGGTAATTCAGTTCATCTTTGGTTTGTGAAGGTGAACTGCAATAGAGCGCCAGCGTGAAATATCCCAACAGTTGGCTGCTAAATTCGTCCATTTTGGGCGTTTCGGTGGTGATCAGCAGATCAAGCTGTCGTTCATGTAGCTGCTTTACTAACGACTGCCGTTGAGCGATTCTCGCTTCAAACTGCAGGCTGGTTTGTGGTTCCTGTGACTGATACAAACGCCTTAACCAGTCATTAAGCATACATTCCCAAAGGGATGCGCTGGCACCAATTGAAAACTCGTTATGCCGCGAGGTATTCGCGACCTCCTTGCGCGCTGCTTGCCATGTGTTCATCAGCGTTTCAGCGTAAGGCAATAATTTCTCACCCGCCGCGGTTAAACGGATATTGTTTCTGTGTCGGGTGAACAGATTTACACCCAATTGATTTTCCAGTTGTCTGATCCGAAAACTAACCGCCGATTGGGTCAGATAGAGCGCTTCAGCAGCCCTGCCAAAGTGGCGTGTCCGGCTAACCTCCAGGAAAGTTTTTAACAATTCCGTATCCACAACTCGCTCCATAAAATTATTTGTCGTGATGATTTAAATCTTTTGTTTGACGCTCTGTCAAGCGTAACTAATACTCCGCGCCATAAATAGCTCGGCCAAAGAATTAGGAGCGTGCAGGATGGCGGAAAGCTTTACGACGACTAATCGATATTTCGACAATAAATATTATCCCCGCGGATTCTCCCGTCATGGTGATTTCACCATTAAAGAAGCACAACTGCTTGAGCGTCACGGTTATGCTTTCAACGAGCTGGATCTGGGCAAACGTGAGCCGGTAACGGAAGAAGAAAAACTGTTTGTTGCGGTATGCCGTGGTGAACGTGAACCGGTTACCGAAGCCGAACGCGTATGGTCTAAGTATATGACGCGTATTAAGCGTCCAAAACGTTTCCATACGTTGTCTGGTGGGAAACCTCAGGTGGAAGGTGCAGAAGACTACACCGAATCTGATGATTAATAAAAAAAGGGCGAAAGCCCTTTTTTTATGTCAGTAGTTTCTGCAAATGAATGAGTAACCTGTCTATCGCCCTATACCCAACGGCCTCCTGCAAGTGCTGACGGGTAATATGATCACATTGCTCGAGATCCGCGATGGTTCGGGCGACCTTTATCAATCGCAGCCAGGCGCGGATAGACAATCCGAGATGCGCTAATGTCTCTTCAAGCCACTGCGCATCATCACTGCGAAGTCGGCAATATTCATGTATATCCTGACTGTCCAGATGCGCGTTTAACTTATTTTGCCGCCGATACTGACGCTCTTGTGCGGCGATAACGCGTTGCTTCACCGTTGCACTATCTTCCCCTTTCATCGCACTCTGGCTGAGTATGCCTGGCGGAGGCAAAGGGATTTCGAGGGAGAGATCGAAACGGTCAAGAAACGGTCCTGATAATCGATTGAGGTAACGCAGCGTCTGCTCTGGGGTGCAGCGGTTATGGTTCCCCTGATAATGACCCGTTGGGCTTGGATTCATTGCAGCAATGAGTTGAAAGCGTGCAGGGTAGGTTATTTTAGCCCGAGTGCGGGATAAATGGATCTGCCCGGACTCGATAGGTTCACGCAGGGCATCCAACGTACGTCGCTCAAACTCAGGTAATTCATCCAGGAATAGTATGCCGTTATGCGCCAGAGAGATCTCTCCCGGCGCAGGAATAGACCCGCCACCTACCATGGCGGTTAATGAAGCACTGTGATGCGGTGAGCGAAAGGGGCGCTGCTTCCACTGTTTTTGTATCGTAGTGGAATTGACCAGGCTGAGTATCGCAGCACTTTCTAGTGCCTCATCGTTGCTAAGCGGCGGGAGTAGTCCTCTGAGGCGACTGGCCAGCATGGTCTTTCCCGTCCCCGGAGGGCCGATAAGCAGCAGGTTGTGACCGCCAGCCGCAGTGAGCTCCAACCCGCGTTTGCCTTGTTCCTGACCGATGACATCGCTCAGATCATCGGCTAATGGCTCTGGCGTGAAGTCTGCAGATAACGGTCTGTCTAAATCATGCTTCCCTTCGAGAAATGCGCATACGGACTGTAGGTGATCGGCAATCAGACACCCTTCACCATGTATCAGTCCAACTTCAGCGGCATTCTCTTTTGCGACAATAATTCTCCTGCCTGCTCTTATTGCTTCGGTTGCGCTTGAAATCGCTCCTGGAACGCCGCGTAGCGTGCCTGTAAGCGCTAATTCGCCTACCAGCTCGTAGGTATCGAGATTATGGGCTGTAAGCTGCTCAGAAGCGGCCAGAAGCGCAACTGCGATAGGTAAATCATATCGCCCTCCTTCTTTGGGAAGATCGGCAGGAGCGAGGTTAATGGTTATCTTCTTCGCCGGGAATTCATACCCACTATTAATAATCGCACTGCGAACCCGATCGCGGGCCTCTTTCACCGTTGTTTCTGGCAATCCCACCATGGTTAAACCAGGTAGACCATTGCTGATATGTACCTCAATGGTAATGGCTGGCGCATTCACGCCAAGCGCGGCGCGTGTATGAACAATCGATAGTGACATAACCCCTCCTGATGAAGGCATTATGCGGTAATGCATCACAGCAAAATTTAACTTTATCGCGGATTTTAGGTGCTGATTCACGTATTTTTCTGCAAATTAAATCTTTTGCATGAAACCAGGGATAACGCTCGCAAACGTATTTATGAGGTGTTGTCGCGGGGGAGTGTGTGCTCAAGCATGACCTGAAACGTGAAATATTTTCATTTTTTAATTTTTTATATAAAAAACAAGGCGATTTATCAAAACCGTTACCGGGCTCAGAAAAACGAATAAAAAAAATTCTTGTGTTATTTGCAAATTCTATGGTAACTCTTTAGGTATTCCTTCGAACAAGATGCAAGAAAATATAAAAATGACAGCCCTTCTACGAGTGATTAGCCTGGTCGTGATTAGCGTGGTGGTGATTATTATCCCACCGTGCGGGGCTGCACTTGGACGAGGAAAGGCTTAGAAAACAAGCCTTAACGAACTAAGACCCCCGCACCGAAAGGTCCGGGGGTTTTTTTTGACCTTAAAAACATACACGAGGAGCAGAAAGTGAACGGTAGCATAAAATTCTGTTTCTCAAGATTTACGGCGGGGATGTAACTATGAATGGGGCACAGTGGGTGGTACATGCGTTGCGTGCACAAGGGGTTCAAACCGTCTTTGGTTATCCCGGTGGCGCAATTATGCCGGTTTATGATGCGTTATATGACGGCGGCGTAGAACACCTGTTGTGTCGACATGAGCAGGGCGCGGCGATGGCGGCGATTGGTTATGCTCGTGCTACGGGTAAAACCGGTGTTTGTATCGCTACGTCCGGCCCAGGCGCGACCAACCTGATCACCGGTCTTGCCGATGCGCTGTTAGATTCTGTCCCCGTTGTGGCGATCACCGGCCAGGTTGCATCACCTTTCATCGGAACGGATGCGTTCCAGGAAGTGGACGTTCTCGGTATGTCTCTGTCTTGCACCAAGCACAGTTTCCTGGTGCAGTCACTGGAGGAACTGCCGCGCATCATGGCAGAAGCTTTCGACGTGGCGAACTCTGGTCGTCCGGGCCCCGTTCTGGTCGATATCCCAAAAGATATCCAGTTAGCCAGCGGTACGCTGGAACCGTATTTCACGACCGTCGGAAACGTAGAGACTTTCCCACATGCTGACGTTGAGCAGGCGCGTAAAATGCTGGCTCAGGCGCAAAAACCCATCCTGTACGTAGGTGGTGGCGTGGGTATGGCGCAGGCGGTCTCTGCCCTGCGTGAGTTTATCGCGCTTACCCAAATACCGGTCGCTTGCACGCTGAAAGGCCTGGGCGCAGTAAACGCGGACTACCCGTACTATTTGGGCATGCTGGGAATGCACGGTACTAAGGCGGCGAATTTCGCGGTGCAAGAGAGTGATTTACTGATCGCAGTGGGCGCACGTTTTGATGACCGGGTAACCGGTAAGCTGAATACTTTCGCGCCTAACGCCAGCGTCATCCATATGGATATCGACCCGGCAGAAATGAATAAGCTGCGTCAGGCACACGTCGCGTTGCAGGGCGATTTAAATTCGCTGTTGCCGGCATTACAACAACCGCTGAAGATCGACGTATGGCGTCAGTCCTGTGCAGAGCTGCGCGCAGAACATGCCTGGCGCTATGATCATCCGGGTGACGCTATCTACGCGCCGCTGTTGTTAAAACAGCTGTCTGAACGCAAACCCGCTGATAGCGTGGTGACGACGGATGTTGGTCAGCATCAAATGTGGTCCGCACAGCATATGACCTATACCCGCCCGGAAAATTTCATCACCTCCAGCGGTTTGGGTACGATGGGCTTTGGCCTGCCAGCTGCTGTTGGCGCGCAGGTGGCTCGTCCGAACGATACGGTAATCTGTATCTCCGGTGACGGTTCTTTCATGATGAATGTACAAGAACTGGGCACCGTAAAACGCAGGCAGTTGCCGCTGAAGATAGTCTTACTCGACAACCAGCGCTTGGGCATGGTGCGACAATGGCAGCAGCTGTTTTTCCAGGAACGTTATAGCGAAACCACCCTTACCGATAACCCCGATTTTCTCATGTTGGCCAGCGCCTTCGGCATACCTGGTCAGCACATCACCCGTAAAGACCAGGTTGAAGCGGCACTCGACACCATGCTGAACAGCGAGGGGCCATACCTGCTTCATGTCTCAATCGACGAACTTGAGAATGTCTGGCCTCTGGTGCCGCCTGGCGCCAGTAACTCAGAAATGCTGGAGAAATTATCATGATGCAACATCAGGTCGCCGTTGAGGCTCGTTTCAACCCGGAAACGTTAGAACGTGTTTTACGCGTGGTACGCCATCGTGGTTTTCAGGTGTGCTCCATGAATATGGCAGCCGCCAGCGATGCGCAGAATATAAATATCGAATTGACCGTTGCCAGCCCCCGGTCGGTCGACTTACTGTTTAGTCAGTTAAGTAAGCTGGTAGACGTTGCACATGTTGCTATCTGCCAGAGCACAACCACATCACAACAAATCCGCGCCTGAGCGCAAAAGGAAGAAAAATGACGACGAAAAAAGCTGATTACATTTGGTCTAATGGCGAGATGATTCGTTGGGAAGACGCGAAGGTTCACGTGATGTCCCACGCTCTGCACTACGGTACTTCTGTATTTGAAGGCATCCGTTGCTACGATTCTCACAAAGGGCCGGTGGTGTTCCGTCATCGTGAACATATGCAGCGTCTGCGTGATTCAGCCAAGATCTACCGTTTTCCGGTCTCTCAGAGCGTTGATGAACTGATGGAAGCCTGCCGCGAAGTGATCCGCAAAAACAACCTGACCAGCGCCTATATTCGTCCGCTGGTATTTGTTGGCGATGTCGGGATGGGCGTTAACCCGCCAGCGGGTTACACCACTGATGTGATCATCGCCGCGTTCCCGTGGGGGGCATACCTCGGCGCAGAAGCGCTGGAACAGGGGATCGATGCGATGGTTTCTTCCTGGAACCGCGTTGCGCCGAACACCATCCCTACGGCTGCTAAAGCGGGCGGTAACTATCTGTCTTCGCTGCTGGTGGGTAGCGAAGCGCGTCGTCATGGTTATCAGGAAGGTATTGCGCTGGACGTGAATGGCTACATTTCCGAAGGCGCGGGCGAGAACCTGTTTGAAGTTAAAGACGGCATTCTGTTTACCCCGCCATTTACCTCTTCCGCGCTGCCGGGTATCACCCGTGATGCCATCATTAAACTGGCGAAAGATCTTGATATCGAAGTGCGTGAGCAGGTGCTGTCCCGTGAATCGCTGTACCTGGCCGACGAAGTGTTTATGTCCGGTACCGCGGCGGAAATCACGCCAGTACGCAGCGTAGATGGTATTCAGGTAGGCGAAGGCCGCTGCGGCCCGGTCACCAAACGCATCCAGCAGGCCTTCTTTGGCCTCTTCACCGGTGAAACGGAAGACAAATACGGCTGGTTGGATTCAGTAAACCAATAACAATATTAATATTTCCCCAAAATAATTCACGTTGCAGGAAGACGGCAACGCAGCAAGTCCCAGGAGCTTATTGTAGTAAGTGACTGGGGTGAGCGAGGCAGCCAACGCACCTGCGGCGTGAAGTATGCAGGGGAAAGACAGACGGGAGTTAATCAAGCATGCCTAAGTATCGTTCTGCCACCACCACCCACGGCCGCAATATGGCGGGTGCCCGCGCACTGTGGCGCGCCACCGGGATGACCGACGCCGACTTCGGCAAGCCGATTATCGCTGTGGTGAACTCCTTTACCCAGTTCGTGCCGGGTCACGTACACCTGCGCGATCTCGGTAAGCTGGTTGCCGAACAAATCGAAGCCTCAGGCGGTGTGGCGAAAGAGTTCAACACCATTGCGGTGGATGACGGTATCGCTATGGGCCACGGGGGCATGCTTTATTCACTGCCGTCCCGCGAGCTGATCGCCGACTCCGTTGAGTACATGGTTAACGCCCACTGTGCCGACGCGATGGTCTGCATCTCCAACTGCGACAAAATCACCCCCGGTATGTTAATGGCCTCGCTGCGTCTTAATATTCCAGTGATCTTCGTCTCTGGCGGTCCGATGGAAGCCGGGAAAACCAAGCTTTCCGACAAAATCATCAAGCTCGACCTGGTTGACGCGATGATTCAGGGCGCAGACCCGAAAGTCTCCGACTCGCAGAGCGAGCAGGTTGAACGTTCCGCCTGTCCGACCTGCGGCTCCTGCTCCGGGATGTTCACCGCCAACTCGATGAACTGTCTGACCGAAGCGCTGGGCCTGTCACAACCGGGCAACGGCTCGCTATTGGCCACTCACGCCGACCGTAAAGAGCTGTTCCTCACCGCAGGTCAACGCATCGTTGAGCTGACCAAACGTTATTACGAGCAGGATGATGCCTCGGCGTTGCCGCGCAACATTGCCAGCAAAGCAGCGTTTGAGAATGCCATGACGCTGGATATCGCGATGGGTGGTTCCACTAACACCGTTCTGCATCTGCTGGCGGCGGCGCAGGAAGCGGAAATCGACTTCACCATGAGTGATATCGACAAGCTGTCTCGTAAAGTGCCGCAGCTGTGTAAAGTGGCGCCAAGTACGCAGAAATACCATATGGAAGACGTTCACCGCGCCGGCGGCGTCTTGGGCATTTTAGGTGAGCTGGATCGTGCTGGGCTGCTGAACCGCAACGTGAAAAACGTCCTTGGTCTCTCTCTGCCGCAGACGCTGGAGCAGTACGACATCGCCGTGACCCAGGATGAGGCGGTCAAAAAAATGTTCCGCGCTGGTCCGGCGGGCATCCGCACCACCCAGGCGTTCTCGCAGGATTGCCGTTGGGATACGCTGGATGACGATCGCGCCGAAGGCTGTATCCGCTCGCTGGAGCACGCTTACAGCAAGGATGGCGGTCTGGCGGTGCTGTACGGCAACTTCGCGGAAAATGGCTGTATCGTAAAAACCGCAGGTGTTGACGACAGTATTCTCAAATTTACCGGCCCGGCGAAAGTCTACGAAAGCCAGGACGAGGCGGTTGAGGCTATCCTCGGCGGTAAAGTGGTCGAAGGCGACGTGGTGGTGATTCGCTATGAAGGGCCGAAAGGCGGACCGGGCATGCAGGAAATGCTCTATCCAACCACCTTCCTGAAATCGATGGGCCTCGGTAAAGCCTGTGCGCTGATCACCGATGGCCGCTTCTCCGGCGGCACCTCCGGCCTGTCTATCGGCCACGTTTCCCCGGAAGCGGCCAGCGGCGGCAACATCGCGATCATCGAAGACGGCGATATGATTGCTATCGATATCCCGAATCGCGGTATTCAACTGCAACTGAGCGATGCGGAAATCGCCGCCCGTCGTGAAGCGCAGGAAGCCCGCGGCGATCAGGCGTGGACGCCGAAGAACCGTGAGCGTCAGGTCTCCTTTGCCCTTCGCGCCTATGCCAGTCTGGCCACCAGTGCCGACAAAGGCGCGGTGCGCGATAAATCGAAGCTGGGAGGTTAATGACCATGGCGGATTCACAACCCTTGTCCGGTGCCCCTGAGGGCGCCGAGTATCTCAGAGCGGTGCTGCGCGCGCCGGTTTACGAAGCGGCGCAGGTAACGCCGCTACAAAAAATGGAAAAACTCTCTTCGCGCCTCGATAACGTGATTCTGGTCAAGCGCGAAGACAGACAGCCGGTGCACAGCTTCAAGCTGCGCGGGGCCTACGCGATGATGGCAGGCCTGACTGAAGAGCAAAAAGCGCATGGCGTCATTACCGCATCGGCAGGTAATCACGCCCAGGGTGTGGCTTTCTCCTCTGCGCGATTAGGCGTGAAGGCGCTGATTGTGATGCCGGTGGCGACCGCAGATATCAAAGTCGACGCCGTTCGCGGCTTCGGCGGTGAAGTTCTGCTGCACGGCGCTAACTTTGATGAAGCCAAAGCCAAAGCGATTGAGCTTTCCCGGCAGCAGGGCTTTACCTGGGTGCCGCCGTTTGATCACCCGATGGTGATTGCCGGGCAGGGCACGCTGGCGCTGGAGTTACTTCAGCAGGATGCTCACCTTGACCGCGTGTTTGTGCCGGTGGGTGGTGGCGGGTTAGCGGCGGGCGTGGCGGTGCTGATTAAACAGCTGATGCCGCAGATCAAAGTGATCGCTGTCGAAGCCGAAGATTCAGCCTGCCTGAAAGCGGCGCTGGATGCCGGTCATCCGGTGGATCTGCCACGCGTAGGTCTCTTTGCTGAAGGTGTGGCGGTCAAACGCATCGGCGATGAAACCTTCCGTCTGTGCCAGGAGTATCTCGACGACATTATCACAGTCGATAGCGACGCTATCTGCGCGGCGATGAAAGACCTGTTTGAAGATGTACGCGCGGTGGCGGAACCTTCCGGGGCGCTGGCGCTGGCGGGTATGAAGAAATACATCGCCCAGCACAATATTCGCGGCGAACGTCTGGCGCATGTGCTGTCCGGCGCTAATGTGAACTTCCATGGTCTGCGCTACGTGTCCGAACGCTGCGAGCTGGGCGAACAGCGCGAGGCGCTGCTGGCGGTGACGATTCCGGAAGAGAAGGGCAGCTTCCTGAAGTTCTGCCAACTGCTGGGCGGGCGTTCGGTGACCGAGTTCAACTATCGCTTTGCTGACGCCAAAGATGCCTGCATCTTCGTGGGCGTGCGGCTGAGCCGTGGCGTTGAGGAGCGCAAGGAAATCCTTAGCCTACTCAAAGACGGCGGTTACAGCGTGGTGGATCTGTCAGATGATGAAATGGCCAAGTTGCATGTGCGCTATATGGTCGGCGGCCGTCCTTCTAAGCCGTTGCAAGAGCGCCTTTATAGCTTTGAGTTCCCGGAATCACCGGGCGCGCTGCTGAAGTTCCTCTACACCCTGGGAACGCACTGGAATATCTCGCTATTCCACTACCGTAGCCACGGTACCGACTATGGCCGTGTACTGGCGGCGTTTGAACTGGGCGAGAATGAACCGGACTTTGAAACCCGGCTCAATGAACTGGGCTATGAGTGCCACGACGAGACGAATAACCCGGCGTTCCGCTTCTTCCTGGCGGGCTAACGGCGGCCATAAAAAAAGGGTTCATGGAGACATGAACCCTTTTTTACATCTGAATCAGAGAATTACAGCGTGATCACTTCGAATTCAACTTCGGTGTTCACGTCCGCATCGTAATCCACACCGTCGAGGGCAAAACCGAACAGGTTCAGGAATTCCTGCTTGTAACCTGCATAGTCAGTTTCCTGCGTCAGGTTTTCGGTGGTGATCAGCGGCCACAGGTCGCGGCAGGCTTGCTGAATATCGTCACGCAGTTCCCAGTCATCCATACGGATGCGTTGATTGTCATCCAGCGCCACTTTATCGCCGTACAGGCTGGTGGTCATCAGACGGTTGATCTGCTCGATGCAACCTTCGTGAATGCCTTGCTCTTTCATCAGCTTGAAGACCATAGAGATGTACAGCGGCATCACCGGAATAGCAGAAGATGCCTGCGTGATAACCGATTTCAGGACGGCAACGTTAGCGGAACCGTTGAGCGGTGCCAGCTGCTTACGCAGTTCACCCGCCGCGCGGTCGAGGTCTTCTTTCGCTTTGCCCAGCGCGCCGTGCCAGTAGATTGGCCAGGTCAGGTCGGTACCGATGTAGGAATAAGCCACGGTTTTCACGCCGTCAGCCAGCACGCCTGCTTCGCTCAGCGCACCCATCCACAGTTCCCAGTCTTCGCCGCCCATGACGGTAACGGTGTTCTGAACTTCTTCTTCGGTTGCCGGCTCAATGCTGGCGGTGATGATCTGATCTTTGTTGGTATCAATCGCTTTAGAGGTGTAAACCTCGCCGATCGGCTTCAGCGCAGAACGAACGATTTCGCCTGTTTTCGGCATTTTACGCACCGGGGACGCCAGTGAGTAAACCACCAGGTCGATCTGGCCCAGATCTTCTTTGATCAGTTTGATAACTTCATCGCGGCACTCGTCAGAGAACGCGTCGCCGTTGATGCTTTTGGAGTACAGACCTTCACGTTTGGCAGCCTCATCGAAGGCGGCAGAGTTATACCAGCCCGCGGAACCTGGTTTGGTTTCCGTGCCCGGTTTTTCAAAAAATACGCCGATAGTGGCGGCACCGCTGCCAAAGGCGGCGGAAATTCTGGATGCCAGGCCGTAACCGGTGGAAGCACCGATCACCAGCACGCGGGAAGGACCGTTCTCAATTTTCCCGTTTTGCTTAACGTACTCGATCTGTTTTTCCACATTGACTTTGCAGCCAGTCGGATGGGTCGTTGTACAGATGAATCCACGAATTTTTGGTTTGATTATCATAATGATGGCTAATTAAGTTTGTATTTTCGCTGTCAAGTGCGCAATGACACCGTCTGTTCTGGCTTGCTTAACGACATGGTTAACAAGCCCCCCACATCTATTATGGCACGGGACATTATACAGAAAAGGAGTGCCAATACTGAATCTACCACTGATTTTAGGCCAGACGCTGACGCTACTCGGCGATTTTACGCTCCAGCACAATCTTCCAGAAGGCATCGATCAGCGGCTCATGCAGCCGCTTTTTCGGCGCGCAGACGCCCAGTTCAAACGGCGTTTTTTCGTCGCTGCGCTCTAAAATCATCACGCGATTGCGCACCGGCTCCGGGCTGTTTTCCAGCACAACTTCCGGCAGCAGCGCCACGCCGCAGCCTAGCGCTACCATCGAGACCATCGCCTCATGGCCGCCGACGGTGGCGTAAATCTGCGGGTTACTGATTTTGTGGCGACGGAACCACAGCTCAATGCGACGGCGCACCGGCCCCTGGTCGGCCATGATAAACGGCACGGTTGACCAGTCGGGCTTATCGACGGAAACCTGATTGCGCACCGGGCAGGGCAGCGCCGGGGCGATCAGCACCACCGCCAGATTCTCCAGCATGGAAAACGCCACCGCGCCGGGCAGCGTTTCCGGCTTACCGGCAATCGCCAGATCGGCCTCGCCGGTGACCACTTTGTCCATGGCGTCGGCGGCGTCGCCGGTGGTGAGCTTAATTTCGACGGAGGGATGCTCGGCGCGAAAACGATCGAGAATCGGCGGCAGATGGCTATAAGCCGCCGTCACCGAACAGAAAATGTGCAGTTCACCAGAAAGTGATGGCCCCTGCTGATCGAGGGTGTGGCGCAGTTGCTGATACTGCAACAACGTTTGCTGGGCAAATACCCGCAGTTCTTCCCCTGCTTCGGTCAGCGTGACCGTGCGGTTATCACGCACAAACAGCGCCTGACCGAGGTCCTCTTCCAGCCGCTGAATTTGCCGGGAGAGCGTGGAGGGGCTGACGTGCATCGCCCGCGCGCTGCGGCCAAAGTGGCGGCTTTCCGCCAGATGCAGGAAGGTTTTCAGATCGCGTAAATCCACCGATTTCACCTCACGGCTTTACATTGCAGAAATTGCAACATGACGTTGTGAATATATCAATTTCCGCAATAAATTTCCTGTTGTAATGTGGGTTTACTCTCGCTGAACAGCGAACCAAATAATAAGCACCACAACACAACATCACGGAGTACACCATCATGGCTAACTACTTTAATACACTGAATCTGCGCCAGCAGTTGGCGCAGTTGGGTAAATGCCGCTTTATGGGCCGCGACGAATTCGCCGACGGCGCGAGCTACCTTCAGGGTAAAAAAGTGGTCATCGTCGGCTGTGGCGCTCAGGGTCTCAACCAGGGCCTGAACATGCGTGACTCCGGTCTGGATATTTCCTACGCCCTGCGTAAAGAAGCCATTGCTGAGAAGCGCGCTTCCTGGCGTAAAGCGACCGAAAACGGCTTCAAAGTAGGCACTTACGAAGAGCTGATCCCGCAGGCGGACCTGGTGGTTAACCTGACGCCGGACAAACAGCACTCTGACGTGGTGCGTTCCGTACAGCCGCTGATGAAAGACGGCGCGGCGCTGGGTTATTCCCACGGCTTCAACATCGTGGAAGTGGGCGAGCAGATCCGTAAAGACATCACCGTGGTGATGGTGGCGCCGAAGTGTCCGGGTACCGAAGTACGTGAAGAGTACAAACGTGGTTTCGGCGTACCGACCCTGATCGCGGTTCACCCGGAAAACGATCCGAAAGGCGAAGGTATGGCGATTGCTAAAGCCTGGGCAGCAGCAACTGGCGGTCACCGTGCGGGTGTACTGGAATCTTCTTTCGTGGCGGAAGTGAAATCTGACCTGATGGGCGAGCAGACCATCCTGTGCGGCATGCTGCAGGCCGGTTCTCTGCTGTGCTTCGACAAGCTGGTGGCAGAAGGCACCGACCCGGCTTACGCCGAAAAACTGATTCAGTTCGGCTGGGAAACCATCACCGAAGCGCTGAAGCAGGGTGGTATCACCCTGATGATGGACCGTCTGTCTAACCCGGCGAAACTGCGTGCTTACGCGCTGTCTGAACAGCTGAAAGAGATCATGGCGCCGCTGTTCCAGAAACACATGGACGACATCATCTCCGGCGAATTCTCTTCCGGCATGATGGCTGACTGGGCCAACGACGATAAGAAACTGCTGACCTGGCGTGAAGAGACCGGCAAAACCGCGTTCGAAACCGCGCCGCAGTATGAAGGTAAAATCGGCGAGCAGGAGTACTTCGATAAAGGCGTGCTGATGATTGCGATGGTGAAAGCGGGCGTTGAGCTGGCGTTCGAAACCATGGTCGATTCCGGCATCATCGAAGAATCTGCTTACTACGAATCACTGCACGAACTGCCGCTGATTGCCAACACCATCGCCCGTAAGCGCCTGTATGAAATGAACGTCGTTATCTCCGATACCGCAGAATACGGTAACTACCTGTTCTCTTACGCTTGCGTACCGCTGCTGAAAGAGTTCATGACCACGCTGCAGACCGGCGATCTGGGCAAAGCGATTGCCGAAGGCGCGGTAGACAACGCGCAGCTGCGCGACGTGAACGACGCAATTCGCGGTCATGCTATCGAGAAAGTAGGCCAGAAACTGCGTGGCTATATGACTGATATGAAGCGCATTGCAGTAGCTGGATAAGAGGCTGCTGGAATCGCCGGATGGCGGCGTGAACGCCTTATCCGGCCTACAATAAAGTGACCATTATGTAGGCTGGATAAGCGTATCGCCATCCGATAAAAAAGCCCGGTGTTTAAACACCGGGCTTTTTATTAGTTGCGGTACAGCACTTTAATGATGTGGTAACCGAACTGAGTGTGCAGCGGGCCGGTTGGCTCCAGCACCGGGCAGGAGAAGACCACTTTGTCGAACGCCGGCACCATCTGGCCCTGGCGGAATTCACCTAAATCGCCGCCGCGTTTGCCCGATGGGCAGATGGAATGCTTCTTCGCCAGCTTGCCGAAGTCGGCGCCGTTTTTAATCTGCTCCAGAAGATCCAGTGCCAGTTTCTCTTCTTTTACAAGGATATGCACTGCTGCTGCTGTTTTTGCCATGATCGTGCCTTCAAAAGGGAATATATAAGGCTGGCGATTTTAGCATGGCTTATCGGCGATACAGCACCTTGATGATGTGATAGCCGAATTTGGTTTTGACCGGCCCGTAAGGTTTAAGCAGTGGGCAGCTAAACACGGCGGCATCAAATGGCCCGACCATCATCCCCTGTTTGAACTCACCCAAATCGCCGCCGTTGCGCCCGGATGGGCAGCGAGAGTAGCGTTTTGCCAGGTGATCGAAGCTAATACCGCGATCCAGCTTGCTCAGGATCTCCAGAGCAAGTTTTTCTTCTTTTACCAGGATGTGCAGGGCTGCCGCGCTCTTAGCCATTATTTTGTTCTCATGTCTCAAAGATATCTCGTTACTTTATCATCCGCCTTCGCCGTGAACATATACTCTTCGCCATCACGGGACAGATGTCTCGCCTGATGTATGGAAGCGAGAGATGAGCGACATTTTTATCTGTCCTGTTCCTTCTTGTCACGGACAGCCGTCCTGTCCCTACCGCTGTGGAGCGAGATAACATGGATACAATGAAAAAACCTGAATTTTCAGTCGGCTGGCTTTCCGGGCTTAGTGATATTGTTCGCGATCCACAGCTTTATGAATTACTGAAATATTGCCCTCTGGAAATCATGCAGCAATGGCGCTTTGAAGAGATCCCGCGTGGAGACTTTATTTGCCGGCAGGGGGAAATATGTCAGCGCTTTTCGCTGATTATTGCTGGCGAAGTGGATGTGTTCTATGAGGCTGAAGATGGACGTCGTTATCGTCAGGCCCGCTACCGGAAAGGCGACATGCTGGGCGAGCTCGAGATCTTTGAGTCACGTCATTACATCTGTTCGGTGGTGGCGGTAGGGCATGTGCAGCTCCTGAGTTTGTCGCAGGAATATTTTTGCCGCTGGCTGGCCTTAGATAACCATTTTAACCAGCGGATGCTGCGCTTCTTTAGTCAGCAATATTATCAGCTGTCAAAAAAGGCCAGCAGCGACAATCTTTACTCGCTGCATCAGCGAGTATGTCAGGCGTTATGGCTGCGTTATCAACAAGATGGCACCAACGCAATCTTGCTGGATAAGCTAAACCTCAGCGAGGAGCTGGCGGCGACGACCCGTAGTATTAATCGTATTTTACATGATCTGAAAGCGTTACAGATTATTGATACCGATGGTGAAAGCATTGTGTTGTTAGTCCCTGAAAAGTTAAAGCAGGAGGCTGATATCGGATAACCGCAAGAGTGAAGGAGGCGCGAGAATGTCGCTGCAACCCCATATCCAGTTAAGCAAGGAGATGACCGGCGCACGCTATGCGCTGCTGCCGGGCGATCCGTTGCGGGTGGACCGCATCGTCAATTTTCTTGATAACCCAGAACTGCTTGGTCAAAACCGGGAGTTTCGCGCCGCGCGAGGTTGGTATAAGGGCGTCGAGATTTTGGTGCTCTCTACCGGGATCGGCGGGCCGTCTACGGCGATTGCCATTGAAGAACTGCGCCAGATCGGCCTAACAACCCTGATTCGTATCGGTAGCTGTGGGGCGTTGCAGGATAATCTTGCGCTCGGTGACGTGATTATCGCCCATGCCGCAGTAACGGATGACGGGACCAGCCGTACCTATGCGCCAGCAGGCTATCCGGCCTGCGCCGACCCGCAGTTAACCTGGGAACTGATGGCGCAGGCTCGCCAGATGAATATCCCCGCCGTGTGCGGCCTGGTGCGTAGCCACGACAGTTTTTATACCGATCGGGAAGCAGAACTGGATGCGCATTGGTCGGCGCTTGGCGTTCTGGGCGCGGATATGGAGAGCGCCGCTCTGATGACTATCGGCGCGCTGCGAGGGTTACGTACGGCGTCATTACTCAACGTGGTGGTTGCCCACAACGGTTGTCTGGATAGCAGCATCAATGATTATGTCCAACAGGACGCGTTGTGCCAGCAGGGCGAAGAACGGCAAATTGCCCTGGCGCTCCGCGCCATTTATTCCGTCAGCCAGTCAGGAGGTCAGTGATGGACTTTTTTAGCATTAACAATGTGATGGTCAACATTCCTCTCGGCGAAGGCGGGTATGCGCTATCGTGGATTGAAGCCATTGGTACCGTATTTGGTCTGTTATGTATCTGGTGTGCCAGCCGGGAAAAAATCATCAATTACCTGTTTGGCTTGATTAACGTCACGCTGTTTGCCGCGATTTTCTTCCAGATTCAGCTCTATGCCAGCCTGCTGCTGCAGGTGTTTTTCTTCGCCGCTAACATTTACGGCTGGTATGCGTGGAGCCGGCAAAACGAGGCGCAGGAAGCTGCGCTCAAAGTACGTTGGCTTTCCCGCCAGCAAACCCTGGTACTGGGCGGCGTATGCGCGGTGGCGATAGTTCTGATGACGCTGTTTATCGACCCGGTGTTTTCGGCGCTCACCCGCATCATGATTGCCCTGCTGCAAACATTTGGTATGCAGGTCGCTATGCCTGACCTCCAGCCCGATGCCTTCCCGTTCTGGGATTCCACCATGCTGGTATTGTCGATTGCGGCCATGGTACTGATGACGCGTAAATATGTTGAAAACTGGCTGCTATGGGTACTTATCGATGTTATTAGCGTGGTTATATACGCGGTGCAGGGCGTTTACGCCATGTCGCTTGAGTATGTCCTCCTGACTGCGATTGCTGTCATGGGAGCGTACGGCTGGATCAAAAGTGCGCAGCGAAACGGCTATACACCGCTTGCCGCGACGGTCTCCTGATTGACCCGATTTTCTGGCTACCCGCAGAGGTAGCCAGTTACTCTTTCTCCCCCTCTTTCTGCTACAATCCACCTCCCCGTGTTTACAGATTGAGCAATCCTCTATGCGTTTGAACCCCGGACAACAACAAGCCGTCGAATTCGTCACCGGACCTTGCCTGGTGCTTGCGGGAGCTGGTTCCGGTAAGACGCGTGTTATCACCAATAAAATCGCGCATCTGATTCGTGAATGTGGCTACCAGGCACGACATATTGCGGCCGTAACCTTTACCAATAAGGCTGCGCGCGAGATGAAAGAGCGCGTGGCGCAAACGCTGGGGCGTAAAGAAGCACGTGGGTTGATGATCTCCACTTTCCACACACTGGGACTGGATGTCATTAAGCGCGAATATGCGGCGCTGGGGATGAAGTCGAACTTCTCGCTGTTTGACGATACCGACCAGGTGGCCCTACTTAAGGAACTGACCGAAGGGCTAATTGAAGACGATAAGCTTATTCTCCAACAGCTGATCTCGACGATCTCCAACTGGAAAAACGATCTGATGACCCCGGCGCAGGCGGCAGCCAGCGCGAAGGGCGAACGCGATCGTATTTTTGCCCACTGCTACGGTTTGTATGACGCCCATATGAAGGCGTGTAACGTTCTCGATTTTGACGATCTGATCCTGCTCCCGACGCTGCTGCTTCAGCGCAATGAAGAAGTGCGCGAGCGCTGGCAGAATAAAATCCGCTATCTGCTGGTGGATGAATATCAGGACACCAACACCAGTCAGTACGAGCTGGTGAAGTTGCTGGTGGGGAAACGGGCACGCTTCACCGTCGTGGGTGATGACGATCAGTCGATATACTCCTGGCGCGGCGCGCGTCCGCAGAACCTGGTGCTGCTGAGCAAAGACTTCCCGGACTTGCAGGTGGTTAAACTGGAGCAAAACTACCGCTCCTCCGGGCGCATTCTCAAGGCGGCGAATATTCTCATCGCTAATAACCCGCATGTGTTTGAAAAGCGACTCTTTTCTGAGCTGGGCTATGGTGCGGAGCTTAAGGTATTGAGCGCCAATAACGAAGAGCATGAAGCGGAGCGCGTCACCGGTGAACTGATCGCCCATCACTTCGTCAATAAGACGCAGTATAAGGACTATGCGATTCTGTATCGCGGCAACCATCAGTCGCGGGTGTTTGAAAAATTCCTGATGCAGAACCGCATCCCGTACAAAATTTCCGGCGGTACCTCGTTCTTCTCTCGTCCGGAGATTAAAGACTTGCTGGCCTATCTACGCGTACTCAGCAACCCGGATGACGACAGCGCGTTCCTGCGCATCGTTAATACGCCGAAGCGCGAGATTGGCCCGGCGACGCTGCAGAAATTGGGTGAATGGGCGATGACGCGTAATAAAAGCCTGTTTACCGCCAGTTTTGACATGGGCCTGAGCTCGACGCTGACCGGACGAGGATATGATTCACTGACCCGTTTTACGCACTGGTTGGGTGAAATTCAGCGCCTGGCAGAGCGTGAGCCCGTTGCGGCCGTACGCGATCTTATCCACGGCATTGATTACGAGTCCTGGCTGTATGAAACCTCGCCGAGTCCGAAAGCGGCAGAAATGCGCATGAAGAACGTCAACACGCTGTTTAGCTGGATGACAGAGATGCTGGAAGGCAGCGAGCTGGAAGAGCCAATGACCCTGACCCAGGTGGTTACTCGTTTTACCCTGCGTGACATGATGGAGCGCGGAGAGAGCGAAGAAGAACTGGATCAGGTGCAGTTGATGACGCTGCATGCTTCGAAAGGGCTGGAGTTCCCGTACGTGTTTATGGTGGGAATGGAGGAAGGATTTTTGCCGCACCAGAGCAGCATTGATGAAGACAATATCGATGAAGAGCGTCGTCTGGCTTACGTAGGGATTACTCGCGCGCAGAAAGAGCTCATCTTTACCCTGTGTAAAGAACGCCGTCAGTACGGTGAGCTGGTACGCCCGGAACCGAGCCGTTTCCTGTTAGAACTGCCACAGGATGACGTTATCTGGGAACAGGAGCGTAAAGTGGTAAGCGCTGAGGAACGGATGCAAAAAGGGCAGGCCAGTATTGCCAATATTCGGGCGATGATGGCAAAGGCGAAAGCGAAGCCGTAGGCCGGATAAGCGCAAGCGCCTTCCGGCAAATCAACGATTAACGTACTTCCAGCGGCCAGTGGACATAGCTTTGCCACTCGCTTTCCTGATCGATGAGCTCTTTACCTAGCGGGTGATGTTCCAGCCAGCCTTCAGGCAGTATGACCGTCAAGTGCTCATCTCTTGCATCCAGCTGAATTTCCGGCACCAAATCATCGCGGCGACGGCTGGCGAAAATAATCGCCAGACGCAGCAAACGGCAAAGGTGCTCCGCGATGCGCGGTGGCACGGCGTTTTGCTGATGGAGCGAAGAGAGATCGACCGGATTGGTCTGGTTAAGTAACAACGTGGCTAACAGTTTTTTCTGCGCCGGCGTAAAACCTGGAAGATCGAGATTGCGCACCAGATAAGCCGCATGCTGTGGTGCCTGTTTAAAATCAACGCTCAACCCAATTTCATGCAGCTGGCAGGCGCTAATCAGCAGTTCGCGGCTAATTGCTTCCAGATGCCACTTATTTTCCACTTGATCGAGGAATTTCGTTGCTAACATGGCAACGCGATGCGCTTGCTCTGTATCGACCATGAATCGACGCTGAATATTACGTAACGTGCGGCTGCGAATATCCTGATCCACCGCCAGATGTAGCATGCCATAGACCAGCCCTTCGCGTAATGCGCCGCCAGCAAGGGTCATGCACTGAATATTCAGTTCGGTGAAAATGGCAATCAGGATCGCCAGCCCGCTGGGGAAAACCAGCGCACGTTCCAGCGTTAAGCCTTCAATTTCCAGCTCTTCCAGACGGCCACAATGAATGGCTCGCTGCTTTAGCTGCTGAAGTTTCGCCAGCGTGATACGCTCATCCATGCCTTGCGCCATCATGATTTCCTGCAACGCCTGGACGGTACCAGAAGCACCAACGCAGACTTTCCAGCCATGAAAACGCAGTTTGTCAGCGACCGGACGCAGCACTTCGCGCGCAGCCTGCTCGGCCTGGTCGAAGTTTTCCTGCGCCAGATTACGATCGGTAAAATACCGTTCGAGCCAGGTGACGCAGCCCATTGACAGGCTAAACAAGGACGTCGTTTGTGCGCCGGAGCCGGTAACCAGTTCAGTGCTGGCGCCGCCAATATCAACGACCAGACGCTGATCGGCCCCGCCGGTAGTGTGGGCTACACCCTGATAAATCAGTCGTGCTTCTTCTTCGCCGCTAATGACCTGGACAGGACAGCCGAGGATATCTTGCGCTTTAGCGATAAACCCATCGGCATTTACAGCGATGCGTAATGTTGCCGTGGCGACCACGCGGATTTGCGGTTGAGGTATATCCTGCAGGCGTTCAGCAAACAGGCGCAAACATTGCCAACCGCGCTCCATCGCCTCTGCGGAGAGAACGTAGTCGCTATTGAGTCCAGCGGCCAGACGCACTTTGCGTTTAATACGCGTGAGCGTCTGGATGCTTCCCGCCACCTCGCGTACGACCAGCATATGAAAACTATTGGAGCCGAGATCGATTGCCGCATACAACGAGGTAGAGTTCATACACTTCATCCTTCAACCTGTATCTGTGTTGGCTGCGTTCTCTCACCCGAATCACTTACTTTAGTAAGCTCATCGGGATTCGTTTTCTTGCCGCCTTGATAAAGGCTGAATGATTTTGTGTATGGCATAACTTTTCTTAACCTGAACGACGACGATTACGCGGAGCGCCACCGGTACGACGTGGGCCATTACCTGTGCGCGGGCGCGTCAGGCGCAGCGGCTTCGGCAGATCGGTCATTAGCGCATCCGGGTTGTACTTGCTGACCGGAATCGAGTGGCCGATATAGGTCTCGATTGCAGGTAAATTCAGCGCGTATTCTTCGCAGGCCAGGCTGATAGAGTGACCGCTTGCGCCAGCACGACCCGTACGACCGATACGGTGAACGTAATCTTCACAGTCATCCGGCAGGTCATAGTTAAAGACGTGCGTTACGGCTGGGATATGCAGGCCACGCGCGGCCACGTCAGTCGCAACGAGAATGTCGAGATCGCCACGGGTGAACTCATCCAGGATACGCAGGCGTTTTTTCTGCGCCACGTCACCGGTCAACAGGCCGACGCGATGACCATCCGCAGCGAGGCTGCCCCAGATATCTTCACAACGATGCTTGGTGTTAGCAAAGACGATGGCGCGATCTGGCCACTCTTCTTCAATCAGCGTTTGCAATAAACGCATTTTTTCTTCGTTGGAAGGATAGAAGAGTTCTTCTTTAATGCGGTGACCTGTCTTCTGCTCTGGTTCGACTTCCACATACTCAGCGTTATTCATTTGTTCGAACGCCAGTTCGCGGACGCGATAAGAGAGGGTTGCAGAAAACAGCATGTTCAGACGTTGGGTGGTTGGCGGCATACGACGGAACAGCCAACGGATATCTTTAATAAAGCCCAGATCGTACATACGATCGGCTTCATCCAGCACCACGACCTGAATCGCGCCCAGGTTAATGTGGTTCTGCTTTGCATAGTCAATGAGACGACCGGTGGTGCCGATAAGAATATCGACGCCGCTTTCCAGCACTTTCAGCTGTTTGTCGTAACCGTCGCCGCCATAAGCCAGGCCTAATTTCAGACCGGTGGTCTGTGCCAGCGGCTCGGCATCGGCGTGGATTTGCACGGCTAACTCACGCGTTGGCGCCATAATTAACGCACGCGGTTGGTTCACCTTGCGATCGGCAATCGCGGGATGAGAGAGAAGATAATGAAACGTTGACGTCAGGAACGCCATCGTTTTTCCGGTACCGGTTTGCGCCTGCCCTGCAACATCACGACCTGCCAGCGTTAGCGGCAGCGCGAGGGCCTGAATGGGCGTGCAGTTATGAAACCCTTTATTTTCAAGGGCTTCTATCACCTTTGGGTGCAGGGCGAAGTCGGAAAACTTCTGTTCTGTTAAATGTGTTTTGCTCATAGTGTGGTAGAATATCAGCTTACTATTGCTTTACGAAAGCGTATCCGGTGAAATAAAGTCAACCTTTAGTTGGTTAATGCTACACCAACAGCCTACACCAACACGCCAGGCTTATTCCTGTGGAGTTATATATGAGCGATAAAATTATTCACCTGACTGACGACAGTTTTGACACGGATGTACTCAAAGCGGACGGAGCGATCCTTGTTGATTTCTGGGCAGAGTGGTGCGGTCCGTGCAAAATGATCGCTCCGATTCTGGATGAAATCGCTGACGAATATCAGGGCAAACTGACGGTTGCTAAACTGAACATTGACCAAAACCCAGGCACCGCGCCGAAGTATGGTATTCGTGGTATCCCGACCCTGCTGTTGTTTAAAAACGGCGAAGTAGCGGCGACTAAAGTCGGCGCACTGTCCAAAGGTCAGTTGAAAGAATTCCTCGACGCGAATTTGGCGTAAGGAAGTCTCATGATCGGGCGACCATACTTCGAATTGATTCGGATGACTGGACGCCCGACTTGAGTCGTGCTAAGTTAGTGTTGACTTCGTATTAAACATACCTTATTAAGTTTGAATCTGGTTATATCCCATACTTCCCGTAGTTTCTCGCGCGAGAAGTGGACAGATTCAGGGCCTTATCACTCAATCCGTCTTGTCGTTTCAGTTCTGCGTACTTTCCTGTGACCAGACAGCGAACAGACATGAGTCGATGGCCGTAAACAGGCATGGATGACCCTGCCATACCATTCACAACATTAAGTTCGAGATTTACCCCAAGTTTAAGAACTCACACCATTATGAATCTTACCGAATTAAAGAATACGCCGGTTTCTGAGCTGATCACTCTCGGCGAAAATATGGGCCTTGAAAACCTGGCTCGTATGCGCAAGCAGGACATTATTTTTGCCATCCTGAAGCAGCACGCAAAGAGTGGCGAGGATATCTTTGGTGACGGTGTGCTGGAGATATTGCAGGACGGATTTGGTTTCCTCCGCTCTGCAGACAGCTCCTACCTCGCCGGTCCTGATGACATCTACGTTTCTCCCAGCCAAATCCGCCGTTTCAACCTCCGCACTGGTGATACCATTTCTGGTAAGATTCGCCCGCCGAAAGAAGGTGAACGCTACTTTGCGCTGTTGAAAGTTAACGAAGTTAACTACGACAAACCAGAAAACGCCCGTAACAAAATCCTCTTTGAGAACTTAACCCCGCTGCACGCAAACTCTCGTCTGCGTATGGAACGTGGTAATGGTTCTACTGAAGACTTAACGGCGCGCGTACTGGATCTGGCATCGCCGATCGGTCGTGGTCAGCGCGGTCTGATCGTTGCTCCGCCGAAAGCGGGTAAAACCATGCTGCTGCAGAACATCGCGCAGAGCATTGCTTACAATCATCCAGACTGTGTGCTGATGGTGCTGCTGATTGACGAACGTCCGGAAGAAGTAACCGAGATGCAGCGTCTGGTGAAAGGTGAAGTTGTTGCGTCTACTTTTGACGAACCCGCCTCTCGTCACGTTCAGGTTGCGGAAATGGTCATCGAGAAGGCGAAGCGTCTGGTTGAACACAAGAAAGACGTTATTATTCTGCTTGACTCCATCACCCGTCTGGCGCGTGCTTATAACACCGTAGTTCCGGCTTCCGGTAAAGTTCTGACTGGTGGTGTGGACGCTAACGCCCTGCACCGTCCGAAACGTTTCTTCGGTGCTGCGCGTAACGTGGAAGAGGGCGGCAGCCTGACCATCATCGCGACTGCGCTGATCGATACCGGCTCTAAAATGGATGAAGTTATCTACGAAGAGTTTAAAGGTACCGGCAACATGGAACTGCACCTCTCTCGTAAGATTGCTGAAAA
This sequence comes from Citrobacter werkmanii, assembly GCF_008693645.1. NCBI lineage: Bacteria > Pseudomonadati > Pseudomonadota > Gammaproteobacteria > Enterobacterales > Enterobacteriaceae > Citrobacter > Citrobacter werkmanii. The sequence goes on from NZ_CP044101.1 coordinate 242,786, forward strand.
ACGCGTCTTCCCGGCTATCGACTACAACCGTTCCGGTACCCGTAAAGAAGAGCTGCTCACCACCCAGGAAGAGCTGCAGAAAATGTGGATCCTGCGCAAAATTATCCATCCGATGGGTGAAATCGACGCGATGGAATTCCTCATTAATAAGCTGGCGATGACCAAGACCAACGACGACTTCTTCGATATGATGAAGCGTTCCTGATTCTGGCATCATCTGAAAACGCCACGTTTTTACGTGGCGTTTTGCTTTTACGATTCATCCTAATGTTTGGTCAGATAAAATTGTCAATATTATCGGCGTCATGGATTGTCACAATGTGCGGCATGACCTACAAGAGGTAGGAAGTGTAATGTTTTAGCTGCTCTCTTCAAGGGGGAGTCTTAACGCATTATACTTTAAGGAAATGATATATGCTGAGAACACATACACTGTGAATCTACTCGCTGCTTTCTCTGAGCTAGTTAGTATTTTTTTATTCACAACCATTTTTATTTTTTTGGCGCGAAAAGTAGCCATAAAAATAGGTTTAGTGGATAAGCCAAACTTCCGCAAACGTCACCAAGGGATTATTCCTTTAGTGGGCGGGATTTCTGTGTTTGCAGGGATCAATTTTATGTTTGGTCTTTCGGATTATTACATTCCCCATGCCTCGTTATACCTCTTTTGTGCAAGTGTGCTGGTGTTTGTTGGCGCGCTTGACGATCGTTTTGATATCAGCGTAAAAATTCGGGCAGTCGTTCAGGCGGCGATTGCTATTGTGATGATGGTAAAAGGTGAGCTTTACCTAAGTAGCCTGGGGTATATTTTTGGCCCGTGGGAGTTGTTGTTGGGTCCCTTTGGTTATTTTCTCACCCTTTTTGCCGTCTGGGCGGCGATTAACGCCTTTAATATGGTTGATGGCATTGATGGCTTGTTAGGCGGGCTATCCAGCGTCTCATTCGCTGCGATGGGGTTTATCCTGTGGTTCGATGGTCAGACAAGCCTGGCTATCTGGTGTTTTGCCATGATTGCCGCCATCCTGCCTTACATCATGCTGAATCTGGGCATTCTTGGACGCCGCTATAAAGTCTTTATGGGCGATGCGGGGAGTACGCTGATTGGCTTTACAGTCATTTGGATCCTGCTGGAGACCACACAAGGTGCAACACACCCTATTAGCCCGGTCACTGCACTGTGGATTATCGCCATTCCGTTAATGGATATGGTGGCGATTATGTATCGTCGTTTACGTAAAGGCATGAGTCCTTTCTCGGCAGATCGCCAGCATATTCATCATTTAGTGATGCGCGCAGGGTTTACTTCCCGACAGGCATTTGTTCTGATCACGCTGGCTGCAGCGATTCTGGCCTCTATCGGCGTACTGGCTGAATATTTTCGTTTAGTCCCTGAATGGGCCATGTTGGTGCTCTTTTTACTGGCATTCGGTCTTTACGGTTACTGTATTAAGCGGGCATGGAAGGTGGCGAGATTTATTAAGCGTGTTAAGCGCAGGCTGCGAAGGCACCGCGAAGGCAAACCAAACTTAACCAAGTGAATTGAGGATGCGATGACACAACCATTACCGGGGGAACACGCCGTGAGCGCAGAAAATGAACTGGATATCCGTGGGTTGTTTCGTGCCTTATGGGCAGGGAAAGTGTGGATTATTGGTATCGCGCTTGCCTTTGCGATAGTCGCTCTCGCCTATACGTTCTTTGCTCGTCAGGAGTGGAGTGCTACGGCGATTTCAGACAAGCCAACGGTTAATATGTTGGGCGGTTACTACTCTCAACAGCAGTTTTTGCGTAACCTGGATATTAAGGCCAGCCTCGCATCTGCGGACCAGCCGTCGGTAATGGACGAAGCCTATAAAGAATTCATCATGCAGCTCGCCTCCTGGGATACGCGTCGTGAATTCTGGCAGCAGACTGATTACTATAAGCAGCGTATGGTAGGTAACAGTAAAGCCGATGCGGCGATGCTGGATGAACTGATTGGTAACATCCAGTTTATGCCTGGCGATGCGTTACGTAATACCAATGACAGTGTGAAGCTGATTGCGGAGACGGCTCCTGATGCCAACAATCTACTGCGTCAGTACGTCGCCTTTGCCAGCCAGCGCGCGGCGCATCATCTGAACGAAGAGTTAAAAGGGGCCTGGGCTGCGCGCACTGTGCAGATGAAGGCGCAGGTTAAACGCCAGGAAGAAGTGGCGAAATCACTATTCTCCCGCCGTGTTCACAACATTGAGCAGGCACTCAAAATTGCCGAACAGCATAACATTTCGCGTACCTCCACTGATGTTCCTGCTGATGAGTTGCCGGATTCTGAACTGTTCTTACTTGGACGTCCTATGCTGCAGGCGCGACTTGAAAACTTGCAGTCTGTTGGTCCGGACTTCGATCTGGACTACTTCCAAAACCGAGCCATGCTGAACACACTGAACGTTGGGCCAACTCTGGATCCGCGTTTTCAGACCTATCGTTATCTGCGTACGCCGGAAGAGCCAGTAAAACGTGACAGCCCTCGCCGTGCCTTCCTGATGATTATGTGGGGCATTGTTGGGGCTCTGATTGGTGCTGGCGTCGCGTTAACCCGTCGCCGCGCGATTTAGCAATACCGTTGCAGTGAGGGGCTGGGCCCTTACTGCCAATCCGAAGAGAATCGATGTGAAAGTACTGACTGTATTTGGCACGCGACCGGAGGCTATAAAAATGGCACCTCTGGTTCATGCGTTGGCAAAAGATCCTGATTTTGAGGCAAAAGTTTGCGTCACAGCGCAGCATCGGGAGATGCTCGATCAGGTGTTGAACCTCTTTTCCATAGTACCTGACTACGATCTCAATATTATGCAGCCAGGTCAGGGGCTAACAGAAATTACCTGCCGAATTCTTGAAGGGTTAAAGCCAATTCTGGCTGATTTCAAACCTGATGTGGTGCTGGTTCACGGTGATACCACGACCACTATTGCTACCAGTTTGGCTGCGTTCTATCAGCGCATCCCGGTGGGGCATGTCGAGGCGGGGTTACGTACTGGCGATCTTTACTCTCCCTGGCCGGAAGAGGCGAACCGTACGCTGACCGGGCGTCTGGCTATGTATCATTTTGCGCCGACAGAAAACTCGCGGCAGAATTTGTTACGGGAAGCTATTCCTGATAATCGTATTTTCGTCACGGGCAATACGGTTATTGATGCGTTGATCTGGGTACGCGACCGCGTACTGGCGAGTGATGCATTGCGGGCTGAACTGGCCGAACATTACCCTTTCCTCGACGCTAATAAAAAGATGATACTGGTGACCGGTCATCGTCGGGAAAGCTTCGGTCGCGGCTTTGAAAACATTTGCCACGCGCTGGCGGAAATTGCCGCGGCTAATCAGAATGTGCAGATTGTCTATCCGGTACACCTGAATCCTAACGTCAGCGAGCCGGTCAACCGCATCCTGGGGCACGTTGAAAACGTGATTCTGATTGAACCGCAGGACTACATGCCGTTTGTCTGGCTGATGAATCACGCCTGGCTGATCCTGACCGATTCCGGCGGGATTCAGGAAGAAGCCCCATCCCTGGGGAAACCTGTGCTGGTGATGCGTGAAACAACGGAACGGCCTGAAGCTATTACCGCAGGCACTGTACGCCTGGTGGGGACTGACCCACAGCGTATCGTAGAAGAAGTCACGCGTTTGCTGCATGACGACAATGAATATCAGACCATGAGCCGTGCCCATAACCCATATGGTGACGGGCTGGCGTGTGGCCGCATTTTACACGCGTTAAAAAATAATCGGGTATCGCTATGAGTTTTACGACCATTTCTGTCATTGGGCTGGGTTATATCGGACTGCCAACGGCGGCTGCCTTTGCTTCCCGTCAAAAACATGTAATTGGCGTAGATGTAAATCAACATGCAGTGGATACCATTAATCGCGGCGAAATTCACATTGTTGAGCCCGATCTGGCCGCTGTGGTGAAAACGGCGGTCGAAAACGGATTTCTTCGTGCAACCACCACTCCCGTAGACGCTGATGCGTATCTGATTGCTGTGCCTACCCCGTTCAAGGGAGAGCATGAACCCGATATGGTCTACGTTGAAGCTGCGGCGAAGTCTCTTGCGCCAGTGCTGAAAAAAGGCGCGTTGGTGATACTTGAATCGACGTCACCTGTCGGGGCAACTGAACAGATGGCCGCATGGCTTGCAGAAATGCGGCCTGATCTGACTTTCCCGCAGCAGGTCGGTGAAGAGGCCGATGTGAATATTGCGTATTGTCCGGAGCGCGTGCTGCCAGGCCAGGTCATGGTCGAACTGATAAAAAACGACCGCGTGATCGGCGGGATGACCGCCGTCTGCTCCGCGCGTGCCAGTGAGTTGTATAACATCTTCCTTGAGGGCGAATGTGTCGTGACCAACGCCCGCACCGCGGAAATGTGCAAGCTGACTGAGAATAGCTTCCGCGACGTCAATATCGCCTTTGCGAATGAATTATCGCTAATTTGCGCCGATCAGGGGATTAACGTCTGGGAACTGATTCGCCTGGCAAACCGTCATCCGCGAGTCAATATTCTGCAACCAGGACCTGGCGTTGGTGGACACTGTATCGCGGTCGATCCGTGGTTTATCGTGGCGCAGAACCCGCAGCAGGCGAAACTGATCCGTACCGCACGCGAAGTTAATGATGGTAAGCCTCATTGGGTCGTCGAGCGGGTAAAAGCCGCTGTGGCCGACTGTCTGGCAGATACCAACAAACGGGCCAGTGAAGTGAAAATCGCCTGCTTTGGTTTGGCTTTTAAACCGAATATTGATGATTTACGTGAAAGCCCGGCGATGGGAATTGCGCAAAGCATCGCGCATTGGCACAAAGGTGAAATGCTGGTGGTGGAACCGAATATCCATCAACTGCCGAAAAAACTGGACGGCATTTGCCAACTGGCGACATTGGACGATGCGCTGGCAAGCGCCGATGTGCTGGTCATGCTGGTCGACCATAATGAATTTAAAGCCATTAAAGGCGATGCGGTTCTTCAGCAGTACATCGTTGATACCAAAGGGGTCTGGCGCTAATGAAACGAATTCTGGTTACCGGTGGCGCGGGGTTTATCGGCTCGGCAGTGGTACGGCATATTATTCAAGAGACCCAGGATGCGGTGGTTGTGGTCGATAAGCTGACCTATGCCGGAAACCTGATGTCGCTGACGCCGGTTGCACAGAATGACCGTTTTGCCTTTGAGAAAGTGGATATCTGCGATCGGGCATCGCTCGACAAGGTGTTTCAACACTACCAGCCAGACTGCGTGATGCATCTGGCGGCAGAAAGCCATGTCGATCGCTCCATTGATGGTCCGGCTGCTTTTATCGAAACCAACATTGTGGGCACCTACACGCTGTTGGAAGCGGCACGCGCTTACTGGAGTGCATTGGCCAGCGAGAAAAAATCGGCGTTTCGCTTCCACCATATCTCAACTGATGAGGTGTATGGCGATCTCCATTCGACAGATGATTTCTTTACTGAAAGCACGCCTTATGCGCCGAGTAGCCCTTATTCCGCGTCGAAAGCCAGCAGCGATCATCTGGTACGCGCGTGGTTGCGAACCTATGGCCTGCCAACGCTCATTACCAACTGCTCTAACAACTATGGCCCCTACCATTTCCCGGAAAAACTCATCCCGCTGATGATCCTCAACGCATTGGCTGGGAAACCGCTGCCGGTATACGGCAATGGGCAACAGATCCGCGACTGGTTGTATGTAGAAGATCATGCCAGGGCGCTCTATTGCGTGGCGACAACGGGCGCGATTGGGGAAACCTATAATATTGGTGGTCACAATGAGCGTAAAAACCTGGACGTTGTCGAAACGGTTTGTAGCCTGTTGGAAGAGCTGGCGCCGCAAAAACCACAAGGCATTGCACAGTACCGAGACTTGATCACTTTTGTTGACGATCGCCCGGGTCATGATGTGCGGTATGCCATTGACGCGTCGAAGATTGCGCGTGAATTAGGCTGGATACCGCAGGAAACGTTTGAAAGCGGAATGCGCAAAACCGTGCAGTGGTATCTGGATAATCAGGCATGGTGGAAACCCGTGCAGGATGGCAGCTATCAGGGTGAACGTTTAGGTCTGAAGGGCTAACAGCCTGGTTTTGGCTCCCGGAGGAGACAACGCATGAAAGGTATCATTCTGGCGGGCGGTTCAGGTACTCGCCTGTATCCCATTACGCGTGGCGTATCGAAGCAGCTATTGCCTATTTACGATAAGCCGATGATTTACTACCCGCTATCAGTGCTAATGCTGGCGGGGATTCGCGAAATTCTGATTATTACCACGCCGGAAGATAAAGGTTATTTCCAGCGTTTGTTAGGCGATGGCTCTGAGTTCGGCATTGAATTGCACTATGCCGAGCAACCCAGCCCGGATGGATTAGCGCAGGCATTTATCATTGGTGAAACGTTCCTTAACGGTGAACCGTCATGTCTGGTATTAGGGGATAATATCTTCTTTGGTCAGGGCTTCAGTCCAAAACTACGTCATGTAGCCGCCCGCACAGAAGGTGCGACGGTGTTTGGTTACCAGGTCATGGATCCTGAACGTTTTGGTGTTGTGGAGTTTGACGACAATTTTCGCGCTATCTCTCTGGAAGAGAAGCCGAAAGCACCGAAATCTAACTGGGCGGTAACAGGGCTCTATTTCTATGACAGTAAAGTGGTGGAATACGCAAAACGCGTGAAACCTTCTGAGCGTGGAGAACTGGAGATTACGTCGATCAACCAGATGTATCTTGATGATGGGCATCTGACGGTGGAATTGCTTGGACGTGGCTTTGCCTGGCTGGATACCGGTACGCATGACAGTCTGATCGAAGCGAGTACTTTTGTGCAGACGGTAGAAAAACGTCAGGGTTTTAAAATAGCCTGTCTGGAAGAGATCGCCTGGCGTAACGGTTGGCTGGATGATGAAGGCGTGAAACGTGCCGCCAGCTCGCTGGCTAAAACGGGCTATGGCCAATATTTGCTGGAGCTGCTCCGTGCTCGTCCGCGCCAGTATTGAGCCGCTTAGCTGGGAAAATACGTTTTTTGGCGTGAATAGCGCCATTATACGGTTTGACCAACACGCGCCGGTTCTGACGGTGGATGCGTTACATCCCTGGTCGCGGGTACAGGCAAAAATTCCTGCCGCAAATATTCATGAATTGGATGCCTTGCAGCGGTTGGGTTTCTCACTGGTCGAAGGCGAAGTGGATTTTGTACTGCCAGTGACGTGTGCCAGCGGCAACTCTGACGCGCAGATCGCGCAAACTACGGATATCCCGGCATTACGCTGCCTGGCAGAACAGGCATTCGCGCAAAGTCGTTTTCGCGCTCCGTGGTACGCCGCAGATGCCAGTTCGCGTTTTTATGCGCAGTGGATTGAAAATGCGGTGCTGGGGACGTTCGATCATCAATGCCTCGTTTTACGCACGCCGACAGGTGAAATTCGTGGTTATGTCTCGCTGCGCGAACTGAATGCGACCGAGGCGCGAATAGGCCTACTGGCTGGGCGTGGCGCGGGTGAAGAACTAATGCTGGCTGCGCTTTGCTGGGCGCAGGCCCGCGGTAAAACAATATTGCGCGTGGCAACCCAAATGGGTAACACCGCCGCGCTTAAACGTTACATACACAGTGGTGCGAATGTGGAAAGCACCGCGTATTGGTTATACAGGTGACACGATGATTCCATTTAATGCACCGCCGGTGGTGGGAACTGAACTCGATTACATGCAGTCTGCGATGAACAGCGGCAAACTGTGTGGCGACGGCGGCTTTACCCGTCGCTGTCAGCAGTGGCTGGAGCAGCATTTTGGCAGCGAGAAAGTTCTGTTGACGCCATCTTGTACCGCATCGCTTGAGATGGCGGCATTGCTGTTGGACATTCAGCCCGGCGATGAAATCATCATGCCGAGCTACACATTTGTCTCCACGGCTAACGCATTCGTTTTACGCGGGGCGAAAATCGTCTTTGTTGATATCCGTCCGGATACCATGAACATTGACGAAACGCTGATTGAAGCGGCGATCACCGACAAAACCCGCGCTATTGTGCCGGTACATTACGCGGGCGTGGCCTGCGAAATGGATACCATTATGGCGCTGGCCAGCAAACATAACCTGTATGTGGTCGAAGATGCGGCTCAGGGCGTGATGTCGACCTACAAAGGCCGGGCGCTGGGGACAATTGGTCACATCGGCTGCTTTAGCTTCCATGAAACCAAAAACTACACTGCAGGCGGTGAAGGCGGCGCGACGTTGATTAATGATAAAAAATTAGTCGAACGTGCCGAGATTATTCGTGAAAAAGGGACAAACCGTAGTCAATTTTTCCGTGGCCAGGTAGATAAGTATACCTGGCGCGATATCGGCTCCAGCTATCTGATGTCCGATCTGCAGGCTGCCTATTTGTGGGCGCAACTGGAAGCGGCCGACCGTATTAACCAGCAGCGTCTGGCGCTGTGGCAGAATTACTATGATGCCCTCGAACCGCTGGCGCGTGCCGGACGTATTGAGCTGCCTGCTGTCCCGGAAAACTGCGTGCAGAATGCCCATATGTTTTATATCAAGCTGCGCGATATCGACGATCGCACCGCGTTGATTAATTTCCTCAAAGAAGCCGAAATTATGGCGGTGTTCCACTATATTCCGCTGCATGATTGCCCGGCTGGCGATAAATTTGGCGAGTTTGCCGGTGTTGATCGTTACACCACCAAAGAGAGCGAGCGTCTGCTGCGTTTACCGCTGTTCTATAACCTGTCACCGGTTAACCAGCGAACGGTAATTTCGACCTTACTCAATTACTTCTCCTGATATGTCGCTTGCTAAAGCGTCCTTATGGACGGCGGCCAGTACGCTGGTAAAAATTGGGGCGGGTTTGCTGGTGGTGAAACTATTGGCCGTCTCCTTTGGCCCGGCAGGTGTGGGCCAGGCGGGTAATTTTCGCCAAATGGTCACCGTGCTGGGCGTGTTGGCGGGGGCTGGCATTTTCAACGGTGTCACGAAATACGTTGCGCAGCACCATGACGATCCGGCCCGGCTCCGTAAGGTGGTCGGTACATCTTCCGCAATGGTGCTGGGATTCTCTACGCTGATGGCGGCGGTTTTTCTGCTGGCGGCCGCGCCGATCAGTCAGGGGTTGTTTGGCCATACGCATTATCAGGGGCTGGTTCGACTGGTTGCGCTGGTGCAGATGGGCATCGCCTGGGCTAACCTGCTGCTGGCGCTGATGAAAGGCTTCCGCGATGCGGCAGGCAACGCGCTGTCGCTGATTGTGGGTAGCCTGGTTGGCGTAGTGGCTTACTATGGCTGCTATCGCCTGGGGGGCTATGAAGGCGCCTTGCTGGGCCTGGCTCTGGTGCCTGCGCTGGTCGTTATCCCTGCCATTATTATGCTGCTTAAGCGTGGAACTATTCCGCTGCATTACCTGAAGCCCTCGTGGGACAATGGTCTGGCAGGGCAGTTAAGCAAGTTTACGCTGATGGCGCTGATTACCTCTGTAACGCTGCCTGTGGCATACGTGATGATGCGAAACCTGCTGGCGGCACAGTACAGCTGGGATGATGTGGGGATCTGGCAGGGGGTCAGCAGTATCTCCGATGCGTATCTGCAATTTATTACCGCCTCATTCAGCGTTTACTTGCTGCCGACGTTGTCGCGGCTGACAGAAAAGCATGACATTACCCGCGAGGTCATTAAGTCGCTGAAGTTCGTGCTGCCGGCGGTTGCCGCCGCGAGCTTTACGGTTTGGCTATTGCGTGATTTTGCGATCTGGCTGCTCTTTTCCGCAAAATTTACCGCCATGCGCGACCTGTTTGCCTGGCAACTGGTCGGCGATGTACTGAAAGTTGGCGCCTACGTTTTTGGGTATCTGGTGATCGCGAAAGCGTCGCTGCGGTTTTATATTTTGGCTGAAATTAGCCAGTTCATGTTATTGACGGCGTTTGCCCACTGGCTGATCCCGGCACATGGTGCTCTGGGCGCAGCGCAGGCGTATATGGCAACATACATCGTCTATTTTTCTCTTTGTTGTGGCGTGTTTTTACTCTGGCGTAGGCGGGCATGACTGTACTGATTCACGTTCTGGGATCGGATATCCCTCACCATAACCACACCGTGCTGCGGTTTTTTAACGATTCGCTGGCTGCGACGAGCGAGCATGCGCGCACGTTTATGGTTGCAGGCCAGGATGCTGGGTTCAGTGAGAGCTGCCCGGCGTTATCGCTGAGTTTCTACGACGGAAAAAAGGCGCTGGCCCAGGCGGTTATTGCGAAGGCGAAAGCGGATCGCCAACAGCGCTTCTTCTTTCATGGTCAGTTCAACACCAGCCTGTGGCTGGCGCTGCTGAGTGGGGGAATTAAACCGGAGCAGTTTTACTGGCACATCTGGGGCGCGGATTTATATGAAGTTTCCAGTGGGCTGAAATTCCGCCTGTTTTACCCGATTCGTCGCATGGCGCAGAATCGCGTGGGCTGCGTGTTTGCTACGCGAGGCGATTTACGTTATTTCGCCGGGCAGCATCCGCACGTTCGCGGCGAACTGCTCTATTTCCCAACGCGGATGGATCCCTCGCTCAATAATATGAGCAGTGAAAGCCAGCGCAGCGGTAAGATGACGGTGTTGGTTGGCAACTCTGGCGATCGCAGCAATGAGCATATTGCCGCGCTACGTGCTGTTCACCAGCAGTTTGGTGACACGGTGAATGTGATAGTGCCAATGGGGTATCCGGCCAATAATACGGCCTATATCGACGAGGTTCGTCAGGCGGGTCTGGCATTATTTAGCGCGGATAATTTGCAAATATTGAGTGAAAAACTGGAGTTTGATGCCTATCTGGCACTATTGCGTCAGTGCGATCTGGGCTACTTTATTTTTGCTCGTCAGCAAGGGATCGGCACCTTATGTTTGTTGATCCAGGCCGGTATCCCGTGCGTACTCAACCGTGAAAATCCTTTCTGGCAGGATATGGCAGAGCAAAATATCCCGGTTCTGTTTACGACAGATCAACTCAATGAAGGTCTCGTACGCGAAGCGCAGCGGCAACTGGCGTTGGTAGATAAAAATACGATCACCTTCTTTAGTCCGAATTATCTGCAGCCGTGGCATAACGCGCTGCGCATTGCTTCAGGAGAAACTAAATGAGCCTGATGCAATTCAGCGGGCTGCTGGTGGTCTGGCTGCTCTCCACTTTGTTTATCGCCACGCTGACCTGGTTTGAATTTCGCCGCGTGCGTTTTAACTTCAACGTCTTTTTCTCGTTGCTGTTTTTGCTAACGTTCTTCTTCGGATTCCCGCTGACCAGCATCCTGGTGTTTCGTTTTGATGTGGCGGTAGCGCCCCCGGAGATCCTGCTGCAGGCTTTGCTGTCAGCCGCTTGCTTCTATGCCGTTTACTACGTGACGTATAAAACGCGTTTACGTAAGCGCGTAGAGGATAAGCCGCGCAGGCCGCTATTTACCATTAATCGCGTTGAAGCCCATTTAACCTGGGTTATTCTGATGGCGATTGCGTTGGTGAGCGTGGGCGTCTTCTTTATGCACAATGGGTTCCTGCTGTTCAGACTGCAATCCTACAGCCAGATTTTTTCCAGTGAAGTCTCTGGCGTGGCGTTAAAGCGCTTCTTCTACTTCTTCATTCCGGCGATGCTGGTGGTCTACTTTCTGCGTCAGGACAGCAAAGCGTGGCTGTTCTTCCTGGTAAGCACCGTCGCTTTTGGCTTGTTGACCTATATGATTGTCGGCGGAACGCGCGCCAATATTATTATCGCGTTTGCCATCTTCCTGTTTATCGGCATTATTCGCGGTTGGATTTCGCTGTGGATGCTGGCCGCCGCAGGCGTGTTGGGCATCGTCGGTATGTTCTGGCTGGCGCTGAAACGCTACGGGATGAACGTGAGCGGTGACGAGGCGTTCTATACGTTCCTGTACCTGACGCGTGATACTTTCTCGCCGTGGGAAAACCTGGCGCTGTTGCTGCAGAACTACCACAATATTGAGTTCCAGGGGCTGGCGCCGATCGTCCGTGATTTCTACGTCTTTATCCCCACCTGGCTGTGGCCCGGGCGGCCGAGTATCGTTCTCAACTCCGCGAACTACTTTACCTGGGAAGTGTTGAACAACCACTCGGGGCTGGCGATTTCACCCACGTTAATTGGTTCGCTGGTGGTGATGGGCGGGGCGCTGTTTATACCGTTAGGCGCGATTGTCGTCGGGTTAATCATTAAATGGTTCGACTGGCTATATGAATTAGGTAACCGCGAAACCAATCGCTACAAGGCGGCCATTTTGCACAGTTTCTGTTTTGGCGCCATTTTCAATATGATCGTTTTGGCACGTGAAGGACTGGATTCGTTTGTCTCGCGAGTGGTCTTTTTCCTCGTGATTTTTGGCGTTTGTCTGCTGGTGGCAAAACTGCTGTTCTGGCTATTCGATAGCGCGGGACTTATCCATAAACGAATTAAATCGCTGCCCCGGACACAGATTGAAGGATCGTAATGACGGATAACACAACTGCGCCACTCTATTCGCTGCGCGGACTACAACTGATTGGCTGGCGCGATATGCAACACGCGCTAAATTACCTGTTTGCCGAAGGACGCCTCAGGCCTGGGACGCTGGTGGCTATCAATGCCGAGAAAATGCTGACGGCAGAAGATAACCCTGAAGTACGGGATCTGATTAACGCCGCTGAGTTCAAATATGCGGATGGTATTAGCGTGGTGCGTTCGGTGCGTAAAAAATTCCCGCAGGCTCAGATTTCACGCGTAGCGGGGGCCGATCTCTGGGAAGCGCTAATGGCGAGAGCCGGGCAGGAGGGAACGCCGGTTTTCCTGATTGGCGGCAAGCCTGAGGTTCTGGCGCAAACCGAAGCCAAATTGCGTGCGCAGTGGCATGTGAACATTGTGGGTAGCCAGGACGGTTATTTTACGCCGGAGCAGCGTCAGGCATTGTTTGAACGTATCCACGCCAGCGGTGCGCAAATTGTGACGGTAGCGATGGGATCGCCGAAACAAGAAATTTTTATGCGTGATTGCCGGAAGATCCACCCTGAAGCGCTGTATATGGGGGTAGGGGGGACCTACGACGTCTTTACCGGTCACGTTAAGCGTGCGCCTAAACTCTGGCAAAATCTGGGGCTGGAGTGGCTGTATCGCTTACTGTCACAGCCGAGCCGTATCACCCGTCAACTTCGTTTGTTGCGCTATCTCCGCTGGCACTATACCGGCAACCTCTGATGCTCTCTCCTCTGATAAGTAGCGTGATCTGCTAATCACGCTACTTATTCACAACATAATCGCTGCTTTCTCGCACAATCTATTCATTTTTTGAATGCTTTAATTGCCATTTAAGCGATTTTAGGAAACCATTCGCAACAATCATTACAGTGCCGTGGTGTTTTTGGCGCCAACCGTTAAGCGGTCGGTGCCGTATGGCCTGTTATGGAATAACAAGATGTACCCATAACGAGAACCGGTAATACCGGACAGCATGCAAACACATCAAGAGGATTTATGGCCGAGAACAAACCTGAGCTACAGCGTGGGCTGGAGGCTCGTCACATCGAATTAATTGCCCTTGGAGGCACTATTGGCGTCGGACTGTTTATGGGCGCCGCCAGTACCCTGAAATGGGCGGGGCCTTCGGTACTGCTGGCGTATATCGTCGCGGGGCTGTTCGTCTTTTTCATTATGCGTTCCATGGGGGAGATGTTATTCCTCGAGCCGGTTGCCGGTTCATTCGCGGTTTACGCGCACCGTTACATGAGCCCCTTCTTTGGCTATCTCACCGCCTGGTCATACTGGTTTATGTGGATGGCGGTAGGGATATCAGAGATTACCGCCATCGGGGTGTACGTACAGTTCTGGTTCCCGGAAATGGCGCAATGGATACCTGCCCTGATTGCTGTCGGGCTGGTTGCGCTGGCAAACCTCGCCGCGGTTCGCCTGTATGGTGAAATTGAATTCTGGTTTGCCATGATCAAAGTGACCACCATCATTGTGATGATCGTTATTGGGTTAGGGGTCATTTTCTTCGGCTTTGGCAATGGCGGTCAGGCGATTGGCTTTGGCAACCTGACCGACCACGGCGGCTTCTTTGCCGGCGGCTGGAAGGGTTTTCTGACGGCATTGTGTATTGTCGTGGCTTCCTACCAGGGCGTAGAGCTGATCGGCATTACTGCGGGTGAGGCGAAGAACCCCCAGGTCACGCTGCGTAGCGCGGTGGGGAAGGTGCTGTGGCGTATCCTGATTTTCTACGTCGGCGCGATCTTTGTTATCGTCACTATTTTCCCGTGGAACGAGATCGGCAGCAACGGCAGCCCGTTTGTTCTCACCTTTGCCAAGATTGGTATTACCGCCGCGGCAGGGATTATTAACTTTGTGGTCCTGACGGCGGCACTGTCTGGCTGTAACAGCGGCATGTACAGCTGCGGGCGTATGCTCTACGCGCTGGCAAAGAATCGCCAGCTACCAGCCGCTGTTGGAAAAGTCTCTCGCCATGGCGTGCCGGTTGCCGGTGTAGCGATTTCTATCGCGATCCTGCTGATTGGTTCGTGCCTGAACTACATCATTCCCAATCCGCAACGGGTGTTCGTTTATGTCTATAGTGCCAGTGTGTTGCCGGGGATGGTGCCGTGGTTTGTGATCCTGATAAGCCAGTTGCGTTTCCGTCAGGCGCATAAAGCGGCGATCGCCAGTCATCCTTTCCGCTCGATTCTGTTCCCGTGGGCGAATTATTTGACGATGGCGTTCCTGATTTGCGTATTAATCGGTATGTACTTTAATGAAGATACCCGAATGTCGCTGTTTGTTGGGATTATCTTCTTACTGGCTGTGACGCTCATTTATAAGGTTTTTGGTCTGAATCGTCATGGCACAGCCCATAAATTGCGGGAATAAGCGACAAAACGCACAAACCATGACCAAACGATAATTTATTTTAAAAAAGCACTAGACAGAAGACCGAGACCTCCGTAATATCCAGCCCCGCAACGGCGCTAAGCGCCCGTAGCTCAGCTGGATAGAGCGCTGCCCTCCGGAGGCAGAGGTCTCAGGTTCGAATCCTGTCGGGCGCACCATTTAGTTAGGTGCCGGAGCTGCGGTGGTTTTAATACCGCGTAAAAGATTTGCAGTGGTGGCTATAGCTCAGTTGGTAGAGCCCTGGATTGTGATTCCAGTTGTCGTGGGTTCGAATCCCATTAGCCACCCCATTAATTTAAAGTTGTGAAATGCGAAGGTGGCGGAATTGGTAGACGCGCTAGCTTCAGGTGTTAGTGTCCTTAGGATGTGGGGGTTCGAGTCCCCCCCCTCGCACCACGACTTAAAGAATTGAACTAAAAATTCAAAAAGCAGTAAAACGGCGAGTAGCGCAGCTTGGTAGCGCAACTGGTTTGGGACCAGTGGGTCGGAGGTTCGAATCCTCTCTCGCCGACCAATTTTGAACCCCGCTTCGGCGGGGTTTTTTGTTTTCTGATTTTTCCTCCTCAGCCCTTATTCCCGCGAATTACCTGATGTCTTAAAAAGTTCGAATCCATAGTTTTTGCAGTGCAATCGTGGCATGCGTTGTGCAATAATATACGGGTAGATGCTCATTCCATCTCTTATGTTCGCCATCAGGCCTCATAAACTCAGGAATGATGCAGAGCCGTTTACGGTGCTTATCGTCCACAGACAGATGTCGCTCATGCCTCATCAAACACCATGGACATAACGTTGAGTGAAGCACCCATTATGTTGTCATACAGACCTGTTTAACGCCTGCTCCTTACCGAGCGGGCGTTTTTTTATGCATATACACGTCATCCTTCAAGCTGCCTCTTTGTTGGCTACGTCTGCTCACCCCAGTCACTTACTTATGTAAGCTCTTGGGGATTCCCAGACTTGCCGCCTTGATGCATCTTGAATGATTTTGTGTATACAATTGCCCGGTAAGCGAAGCGCCACCGGGCAAGAGGGAATTACTGCGGGGGATTGTTGTTCTGCAGCGTCAACATCAGGCCATCACGGCGCATGGTGGCGGCTTCTTCCGGCTGATGCAGTCTGTCCAGCGCGTCAGCAAGCCAGGCGTAGTCGTAGGCGTCCGGGCGCTGTTTGAGCGCAGCACGGAAGGCGAGCGTGGCTTCCTGCCATTCGCCATGCTTCATTAACGATTGCCCCAGCGTGCTCCACAGCAACGGGCGATCGCCAACGGCCTTAATCTGCTGGCGCAACACTTTTTCTATCTGTTCCGGGTTGTTGGTTTTCAGGCGCGGGATCGGCAGCACCAGACGGTCGTCATACTGACGTTTCAGACCGTCAATGATGACCTGCTGCGCCGTATCGTGATCGTCGCACTCAATCAGATGTTCAGCCATCGCGACCTGCAGGGCAACCTGATGACGGGTTTTACGGTTCTGGTTTTTCCACCACGTACGTAGCCCCTCACTGCCCTGATCGGCGCGAACCTGATCCATCAGACCCACCCATGCCTGTTGTTCCAGCATTGCGCGGTGCTCTTCATCACCCACATGCGCTTTAGCCATAGATGGAATGATATCCAGTAACGAACTCCATGCGCCGGTGCGAATGTAGGCTTGCTCAGCCAGACGCAGCACTTCCGGATGACGTGGCGTCACCTCCAGCAGCTTATCTACGCTGTGGCGCGCGGCGTGATTTTCATTACGCGCCAGTTGCAGACGAACGCGAGCGATTTCTACCGGGATCGTATCATTCCCGGCCAGTTCAGCTGCACGCTCAAGGTGTTGATTCGCACGCGCTTCATCGCCACGTTGCTGGGCCGCTTCTGCCGCCAGCAGGTAATTCACTACCGGTTGCTCAGCGTGATCGGCGTTTTTCGACATCAGCTTTTCAACCTGCTGATAATCGCCTTCTGCCAGCTTGAGCAGCGCTTGTTCAGTCTGCTTGCGGGCGCGGCGACGTTTACGGCCGACAAACCATCCGCGGGTATGCGCGCCGGTGCGGAAAATTCGGCGCAGCAGCCATTCAATCGCAAACAGGACGACCATCGCGACGATCAGGATGATCACCAGGCCCGTCACGCTGGTTTCAATGTTGTAATTATCGGTTTGGATCAGCACGTAGCCCTGATGACCGGCAATCATTGGACCAACGACGATCCCGGCAATCAACAGTACAAAGAGTAATAATACTTTTAGCATCATTATTCTCCTTGCGGCGCGGTTGCCGGGGTGTCTGCCGAAGGAGCAGGAGCGGCGGCAACCGGCGCTGTGACAGGCTGCGCCAGTAAATTACGCACGCGGGTCTGCATTAATTTGTCGAGAATAGCCTGGCTCTGCAGTGTTTCTGGCACATCCATACTGATGCTTTGTTGGCTCAGCTGGTCTACCTCTTCCAGGAAAGCTTTGGTGGTTGCATCGTCGGTGTCGTAGTAGGCGCGTACCCAGGTAGAGACATTTTCCAGCGCCTGACGGTATGTCTCTTCCTGATGACGCGGTACGGCCTGGGCGGCTACTAACAGGCGAGAACGAATGTTCTCACGTAAGTAAACGTCCTGGTTCGGTGCCAGCAGCGGGACGGCGGTTTCATCTCGACGGCGAACAGTGATAAAGCTGTCCATAAAATTCTGCCAGCTTTTTTGCAGGTTGACGCGCCATTCACTAATTGAGCTGGACAGCTCGCTGCTGTCGGAGTCCATCGGTGAATCGTCGGTGTCGTTGTCGGCCAGACGCAGGTTATCAATCTGGTTAGAGAGCTGATTCACTTTCAGGATAATGCCGTCATAGTCGACCTGAGTTACCGCGGAGAGGCTCGCGATGTCGTCAGTAATCGCGCGACGGGCGGCAATTAAGCTCGGGTCGTTCATATCCGCCAGACTGGCGTCGGCGCTTTTCAGCAGCGCCGCGGCGGTGGTAACGTCCTGATCGCTCCATAATTTACGACCAGCCAGTTTTACCAGAAAATCAGCCTGCGCCAGCAGCCATGTCCCAGCATCGCTGCCGGAGATAGTGGCGACTTTTTGCTGTACTTCATCAAGCTGTTTGACCAGCGCGGCTTGCTGGCGAGTGGCTTCATCAAGCTGCGTTGCCTGCTGTTTAATGATGCCTTCCAGCTCAGCTTTTTGGCTTTCTTGCGCTTTTTGCAGCGCCGTCAGCTGGTTCGCCAGCGCATCGCTGGTTGCCGTCTGCGTTGTTGCCTGCTGTTTCCCCCAGCCATACAGACCCACACCTGCTGCCAGCGCAATAGCAATCGCCACCGCGCTCAGAATCAGCGCCGTGCTGTTGTTACCCTTTTTTTCAGTATTGACTGGCTGTGCTGTGGTTTCCACGGCCTCCCTGGTCTCTTCAACCACGGCGGAGGATTTTTCTTGTTCCGTCATTATGGCATCCCATTATGAGAGTTATTGTAATGCGCGTAGTAGCGCATCGTTGTCGGCGTTATCAGCGACCTTAATATCTTGCCAGCCCAGTTCCCGGGCGAGGTGCGCCAGACGCTCACTGACGACCAGCAGCCGACAGCGTAGTAACCAGTGCTCACGATACCACTGCGGAATGAGCGACCAGAGCTGTTGTAACATCTCACCGCTGGTGACCACCACCGTGGTCACGCCGCGAGATTGCCAGCGCATTGCTTCTTCCGCACCATCGTAATTTTTTGCACTGCGTTGATAACATTCACAAAAATCAACATCGGCTCCGCGCGCCGTCAGGGTTTCACCTATCAGTTCCCGACCGCCGTTACCGCGTAAAATAAGCGCGCGTTTTCCCGCAATATTTTGTAATTCAGGTAATTGTAGCAAGACTTCGCTGATTTCCCGATCCAGAGGATAGTGAATATTGCAGCCGCTAACAGTATGCAGTGCCAGCGCCGTTGTACGACCAATGGCAAAATAATGCGGAAGGGAAGGCCAGCTTTTCCCTTGTTGCTGAAGTTCGGCATCGGCAAAGGTGACAGCGTGCTGCGAGAGGGCAAAAACCAGATCGTTATCCGTCAGCGCCGACAGTCGGGAGGCGAGTGTTGCCAGTTCCCGACCCGGGGAAAACTCGATGAGCGGAAAACTCCAGGCCACCTGCCCCAGTGTGCGCAGACGGCTCACTAACTCTTCCCCTGCGGGAGACGGGCGGGTGACCAGAATACTCATGCGGGTGCTTCTCCGTTATAAACTTCAGCCAGAATGGCGCGCGCACCATTCTCCAGGAGCTCTTCTGCCAGAGAGATGCCCATCTGTTCAGCATCCTGCGCGGCACCGCGACGTTCCCCGCATACCATCTGCGATCCGTCAGGCGCGCCGACCAGCGCGCGTAGCCAAATCTCACCGTTGATGAGTTCGGCATAACTGCCGATAGGCACCTGACATCCCCCTTCGAGGCGAGTGTTCATGGCGCGTTCGGCTGTTACGCGTAGCGCGGTCTCTTCGTGGTTGAGCGGCGCTAACAACGCCTGAGTACGCATATCGTCCAGTCGGCACTCTATGCCGACGGCGCCTTGCCCGACAGCGGGCAGGGAGACTTCCGGCGGCAGTGCGGTACGGACTCGCGATTCAAGCCCTAAACGTTTTAACCCGGCGACCGCCAGGATAATGGCGTCGTAATCGCCGTTATCCAGTTTGCCGAGACGCGTACCGACGTTGCCACGCAGCGAACGGATGACGAGATCCGGGCGACGCTTTGCCAACTGGCACTGGCGACGCAAACTGGATGTCCCGACAATACTACCTGCGGGAAGGTCATCCAACGTGTTGTACTTATTTGAGACGAAAGCATCACGCGGATCCTCTCGCTCGCAAATGGTGACCAGTCCAAGACCGTCAGGGAATTCAACCGGCACATCCTTCATGGAATGCACGGCGATATCGGCGCGTTTTTCCAGCAGCGCGACTTCCAGCTCTTTAACAAACAACCCTTTCCCCCCGACCTTCGCCAGCGGGGTATCAAGGATCACATCGCCACGGGTTACCATAGGAACCAGTTCCACGATCAGACCGGGGTGATTTGCCATTAAGGCGTCTTTGACATAATGTGCCTGCCAGAGCGCAAGGGGGCTTTGGCGTGTGGCAATTCTCAAAACATTGTCTAACATGCTTGTTACCGTCATTATCAATCATTGACCATCCTAACATCCTTATCAAAGGGATGTCAGCGTTACGCTCAAACGTAAGTGAGAGGAAAAGCTGCTGCATCATCAGTGGCAGTGAATAATGACGAGAAACCTTCCGACCGTATGAAGGAATTTACACGTAACGAACGGTGCTACACTTGTATGTAGCGCATCTTTCTTTACGGTCAATGAGCAAGGTGTTAAATTGATCACGTTTTAGACCATTTTTTCGGCTGTACCGCACAAAAAAATACGGGCGAAAAACAGGTAACGGTTATTTTTGACATACGGTTTATCCGAATTGATGACGATTATTGTGAGCGCTTGCGCCGCAGTAATCGACAACATGACGGATAGCAACATCAGGCGATACGTCTTGTACCTCTATATTGAGACTCTGAAACAGAGACTGGATGCCATAAATCAACTGCGTGTGGATCGCGCGCTTGCTGCCATGGGACCTGCTTTCCAGCAGGTATACAGTCTGCTGCCGACATTATTGCACTACCACCACCCTCTGATGCCGGGTTACCTCGATGGTAACGTTCCCAAAGGCATATGCTTTTACACGCCTGATGAAACCCAACGCCACTACCTCAACGAACTCGAACTGTACCGCGGTATGTCACCGCAGGAACCTCCCAAGGGCGAACTGCCGATCACCGGCGTCTACTCAATGGGCAGCACCTCTTCGGTAGGGCAAAGCTGTTCTTCCGACCTCGATATCTGGGTCTGCCACCAATCCTGGCTGGATAGCGAAGAGCGCCAGCTGTTGCAGCGTAAATGTAGCCTGCTCGAAAGCTGGGCCGCTTCGCTGGGCGTGGAAGTCAGTTTCTTCCTGATTGATGAAAACCGTTTCCGTCACAATGAAAGCGGCAGTCTTGGTGGTGAAGACTGTGGCTCGACGCAGCATATCCTGTTGCTTGATGAATTCTATCGCACCGCTGTGCGCCTCGCGGGCAAACGTATTCTGTGGAATATGGTGCCGGGCGACGAAGAAGAGCATTACGACGATTACGTCATGAAGCTCTACGCGCAGGGCGTATTAACGCCAAACGAATGGCTGGATCTCGGCGGACTCAGTTCGCTCTCCGCCGAAGAGTACTTTGGCGCCAGCCTCTGGCAGTTATACAAAAGTATCGATTCCCCGTACAAAGCGGTGCTGAAGACGCTGCTGCTGGAAGCCTACTCCTGGGAATATCCCAATCCTCGCCTGTTGGCGAAAGACATTAAACAGCGCCTGCACGATGGCGAGATCGTCTCTTTTGGTCTCGATCCCTACTGCATGATGCTGGAGCGTGTGACCGAATATCTCACGGCGATCGAAGACCCGACGCGCCTGGATTTAGTGCGTCGATGTTTCTACTTAAAAGTGTGTGAGAAACTGAGCCGCGAGCGCGCCTGCGTGGGCTGGCGTCGTGAAGTATTAAGTCAGTTAGTGCAAGAATGGGGCTGGGACGAAGCCCGTCTGACAATGCTGGATAACCGCGCTAACTGGAAGATTGATCAGGTACGTGAAGCGCATAACGAACTGCTTGATGCGATGATGCAGAGCTATCGTAATCTGATCCGTTT
This sequence comes from Citrobacter werkmanii, assembly GCF_008693645.1. NCBI lineage: Bacteria > Pseudomonadati > Pseudomonadota > Gammaproteobacteria > Enterobacterales > Enterobacteriaceae > Citrobacter > Citrobacter werkmanii. The sequence continues at coordinate 264,411 of NZ_CP044101.1, forward strand.
TGCGCGGCGCAATAACCTCAGCGTTAGCGCCAGTCCGCAGGATATCGGCGTGCTGACCCGTAAGCTGTATGCCGCGTTTGAAGCGTTGCCGGGTAAGGTAACGCTGGTGAACCCGCAAATATCTCCGGACCTCTCAGAACCGAACCTGACCTTTATCCATGTGCCGCCGGGCCGCGCCAACCGTTCGGGTTGGTATCTCTACAACCGCGCGCCAAATATGGATTCGATCATCAGCCATCAGCCACTGGAATATAACCGCTACCTCAACAAGCTGGTGGCGTGGGCCTGGTTCAACGGTCTGCTGACATCGCGTACGCATTTGTTTATTAAGGGCAACGGCATTGTCGATTTGCCGAAGCTGCAGGAAATGGTCGCCGATGTATCGCACCACTTCCCGCTGCGCCTGCCGGCACCAACGCCGAAAGCGCTCTACAGCCCGTGCGAAATTCGCCATCTGGCGATTATCGTTAACCTTGAATATGACCCGACGACCGCATTCCGTAATCAGGTGGTGCATTTTGATTTCCGTAAGCTGGACGTCTTCAGCTTTGGCGAAGAGCAAAATTGCCTGGTAGGGAGCGTCGACCTGCTGTACCGCAACTCGTGGAATGAAGTACGTACGCTGCACTTCAACGGCGAGCAGGCGATGATTGAAGCGTTAAAAACGATTCTGGGCAAAATGCACCAGGATGCCGCGCCGCCGGATAGCGTCGAAGTGTTCTGCTACAGCCAGCATCTGCGTGGGTTAATCCGTACCCGCGTGCAGCAACTGGTTTCTGAGTGTATCGAGCTGCGCCTTTCCAGTACCCGCCAGGAAACCGGGCGTTTCAAAGCGCTGCGCGTGTCTGGTCAGACGTGGGGACTGTTCTTCGAGCGTCTGAACGTATCGGTACAGAAACTGGAAAACGCCATCGAATTCTATGGGGCGATTTCACACAATAAACTGCACGGCCTTTCCGTCCAGGTTGAAACGAACCACGTGAAACTCCCGTCGGTGGTGGATGGCTTTGCCAGTGAAGGGATCATTCAGTTCTTTTTCGAAGAAACGGGCGATGAGCAGGGCTTTAATATTTATATCCTGGATGAGAGTAACCGCGCGGAGGTGTATCACCACTGCGAGGGAAGCAAAGAAGAGCTGGTACGTGATGTCAGCCGCTTCTATTCATCGTCGCACGATCGCTTTACCTACGGCTCCAGCTTCATCAACTTTAACCTGCCGCAGTTCTATCAGATTGTGAAAACCGACGGACGTGCGCAGGTGATTCCGTTCCGTACCCAGCCGCTCAACCCGGTCCCGCCAGCTAATCAGGATAACGACACGCCGATGTTGCAGCAGTATTTCTCCTGAGGCTTTTCGCCCGGTGGCGGCTACGCCTTACCGGGCCTACTGTAGGCCGGATAAGCAAAGCGTATCCGGCAAAAAATCAACGGAAGCTCACCTCTTCACCCGACTGCTGCGTTGCCGCCTGCTCCAGCAAATCCCAGAACGTTTCGCCGCTACGGTCGCAGATCCACTCGTCGCCTTTCAGGTCAAAGTGGTAGCCGCCTTGTTTGGTTGCCAGCCACACCTGGTGCAGCGGCTCCTGACGGTTAATAATGATTTTGCTGCCGTTTTCGAAGCTGATGGTCAGCACGCCGCCGTTGATCTCACAATCGATATCGCTGTCGCCGTCCCAGTCATCCAGACGCTCCTCAATGGTCATCCACAGGGTGTCGGCAAGGCGATGAAATTCACTGTCGTTCATTTTCTTATCCTGTTTTTCGTGATGACGGCAGTATAACCTGAAACAAAACGCGTTGCAGATTACAGGCTAACTCTTGCTTTTACGCCTTCTCCTGCGATGATAGAAAACAGAAAGCATGAACTTTACAGGCAATCCATAATGAAAAACGTGTTAAAGCCACTCGCTGTCATTTTAACTCTGTTCAGCCTGACGGGCTGTGGGCTAAAAGGCCCGCTCTATTTCCCGCCAGCAGATAAAACCGCGCCGCCCCCGACCAAGAGCGTTCAGCCGCAATCGCAATCCACCACGCCCGAGAAAAACGATCGTGGGATCAGCGACGGCCCTTCTCAGGTGAATTACTGACGGCAGGAATAGATTTACATTTCTGTACCCGCGTGAACGGAGTGAATGATGCAATTCTCTAAAATGCATGGCCTTGGCAACGATTTTATGGTCGTCGACGCGGTAACGCAGAATGTTTTTTTCTCACCAGAGCTGATCCGCCGCCTGTCCGACAGGCATCTCGGCGTTGGGTTTGATCAGTTGCTGGTGGTTGAACCTCCGTATGATCCGGAGCTGGATTTCCACTACCGTATTTTTAATGCCGACGGCAGTGAAGTGTCACAGTGTGGCAATGGCGCCCGTTGTTTTGCTCGCTTTGTTCGCCTGAAAGGGCTGACCAATAAACGTGATATTCGCGTCAGTACCGCGAATGGTCGTATGGTGTTAACCGTAACCGACGACGAACTGGTGCGGGTGAATATGGGGGAACCCAACTTTGAACCTTCGCAGGTTCCGTTTCGCGCCAACAAAGCAGAGAAGACCTATATTATGCGCGCGGCCGAACAGACAATATTGTGCGGCGTGGTTTCAATGGGGAACCCACACTGCGTGATTCAGGTTGATGATGTTGATACGGCCACGGTGGAAACGCTGGGACCGGTGCTGGAAAGCCACGAACGCTTTCCTGAACGCGCCAACATCGGCTTTATGCAGGTGGTAAAGCGCGAGCATATCCGGCTGCGCGTCTATGAACGCGGGGCGGGTGAAACGCAGGCCTGCGGCAGCGGAGCGTGCGCCGCTGTTGCGGTAGGTATTCAGCAGGGCCTGCTGGCAGAAGAGGTGAGGGTGGAGTTACCTGGCGGTCGACTTGATATCGCCTGGAAAGGTCCGGGTCATCCGCTGTATATGACTGGCCCGGCGGCACATGTCTACGACGGATTTATTCACTTATGAAGCAACCAGGGGAAGAACTACAGGAAACGCTCATGGAGCTCGACGATCGGGCGGTCGTCGATTACCTGCAACGTAATCCTGAGTTTTTTATCCGTAATGCCCGGGCAGTTGAAGCGATGCGCGTCCCACACCCTGTGCGGGGCACGATCTCTTTAGTTGAATGGCATATGGCGCGGGCACGTAATCATATTAATGTGCTTGAAGAGAACATGGCGTTATTGATGGAACAAGCCAACGCCAATGAAAGCCTGTTCTATCGTCTGCTAAATCTGCAAAGTCGCCTGGTGTCGGCCAGCAGTCTTGACGATATGCTGATGCGATTTCATCGCTGGGCGCGTGAGCTGGGGCTGGCCGGCGCGACGGTGCGTCTGTTTCCGGACCGGTGGCGACTTGGCGCGCCATCCAAATTTACGCATCTGGCATTAAGCCGTCAGGCCTTTGAACCGTTGCGTATTCAGCGTCTGGGGCAGTCGCAGCACTATCTTGGGCCACTCAATGGTCCGGAATTGCTGGTTATGATGCCGGAGGCGAAAGCGATAGGCTCGGTGGCGATGTCGATGCTGGGGCAAGATGGTTCCCTGGGCGTGATGCTGTTCAGCAGCCGTGACGTTAACCATTACCAGCAGGGGCAAGGTACACAATTACTGCAAGAAATCTCGCTGATGTTGCCGGAGCTGCTGGAGCGCTGGATTGAACGCGTATGACCGATTCACCCCTTTCTCAGGATGTGGCGCGCTTTTTGCGCTATCTGGGCGTTGAGCGCCAGCTTAGCCCGATCACGCTACTCAATTATCAGCGTCAGCTTGATGCCATCATCGCGTTAGCCGGAGAAACCGGTCTGCAAAGCTGGCAACAATGTGACGCTGCAATGGTACGCAGCTTTGCTGTGCGCAGCCGTCGAAAAGGGCTGGGAGCGGCGAGTCTGGCATTGCGTCTCTCCGCACTACGCAGTTTCTTCGACTGGCTGGTTAATCAGGGCGAGCTGAAAGCCAACCCGGCAAAAAGCGTTTCCGCGCCGAAAGCGCCACGCCACTTACCTAAAAATATCGACGTCGATGATGTTAATCGTCTGCTGGATATCGATCTCAACGATCCCCTTGCCGTGCGCGACCGGGCGATGCTGGAAGTGATGTACGGCGCGGGACTGCGTTTATCTGAACTGGTTGGGCTGGATATTAAACATCTCGATCTCGACACCGGCGAAGTGTGGGTGATGGGCAAGGGCAGTAAAGAACGTCGTCTGCCGATCGGCCGCAATGCGGTGGCGTGGATTGAGCACTGGCTGGATCTGCGCGGTTTATTTGGCGGGGATGACGATGCGTTGTTCCTGTCTAAACTGGGCAAGCGCATCTCTGCGCGTAACGTGCAGAAACGCTTTGCGGAATGGGGTATCAAACAGGGGCTGAACAGCCACGTCCATCCCCACAAATTGCGCCACTCTTTTGCGACGCATATGCTGGAGTCGAGCGGCGATCTGCGCGGAGTGCAGGAGTTATTGGGTCATGCCAATCTCTCCACTACTCAAATCTATACCCATCTTGATTTTCAACACCTGGCTTCAGTGTACGATGCGGCGCATCCGCGCGCCAAACGGGGGAAATAATGCGTTTTTACCGGCCTTTGGGGCGTATTTCTGCGCTCACCTTTGACCTTGATGACACCCTTTACGATAACCGTCCCGTTATCACACGCACCGAGCAGGAAGCGCTCGCGTTTGTACAGAATTATCATCCGGCGTTGAATTCGCTGCAAAATAGCGACCTGCAGCGCTTACGTCAGGCCGTTCGTGACGCCGAGCCGGAAATCTACCACGACGTTACCCAATGGCGTCACCGCGCCGTAGAACGCGCTATGCTGGAGGCTGGTCTGTCAGCGGCAGAAGCCTTGATGGGGGCGAATGCGGCGATGATGAATTTCGCCAAATGGCGTAGCCGCATTGATGTTCCGCAGGCGACGCATGACACGCTGAAGGCGCTGGCCCGCAAATGGCCGCTGGTGGCGATCACCAATGGTAACGCGCAGCCAGAACTGTTTGGTCTGGGTGATTATTTTGAGTTTGTGCTGCGCGCCGGTCCCGACGGGCGCTCAAAACCGTTCAGCGACATGTACGCGCTGGCGGCGGAAAAACTGAAAATGCCGGTAGGTGAAATTCTGCATGTGGGTGATGACCTGACGACAGACGTTGCAGGCGCTATTCGTTGTGGTATGCAGGCTTGCTGGATCAAACCGGAAAATGCCGACCTGATGCAAACCGCAGACAGCCGTTTGCTGCCGCATATTGAAATTTCACAGTTGGCATCTCTGACCTCGCTGATATAATCACCAGCAGAACTCTGTATATATACCCAGCTTTTTGGCGGATGGCGCTACGCTTCTCCGCCTTACCTACTTTTACGCGGCGGTGCCAATGGACGTTTCTTACCTGCTCGACAGCCTTAATGATAAACAGCGTGAAGCGGTGGCCGCGCCACGCAGCAACATGCTGGTTCTGGCAGGCGCGGGGAGTGGTAAAACTCGCGTACTGGTGCACCGTATCGCCTGGTTACTGACGGTAGAGAACAACTCGCCGTACTCCATTATGGCGGTGACCTTTACCAACAAAGCGGCGGCGGAAATGCGCCACCGTATTGGTCAGATCATGGGAACCAGCCAGGGCGGAATGTGGGTGGGGACCTTCCATGGCCTGGCGCACCGTCTGTTGCGCGCGCACCATATGGATGCCAACCTGCCGCAGGATTTCCAGATCCTCGACAGCGAGGACCAACTGCGTCTGCTCAAGCGCCTGATCAAAGCGATGAACCTTGACGAAAAGCAGTGGCCGCCGCGTCAGGCAATGTGGTTTATCAACAGCCAGAAAGATGAAGGGCTGCGCCCGCACCATCTGCAAAGCTACGGCAACCCGGTCGAACAGACCTGGCAGAAGGTCTATCAGGCTTATCAGGAAGCCTGCGATCGCGCGGGGCTGGTGGATTTCGCCGAACTGCTGCTGCGCGCACATGAATTGTGGCTCAACAAGCCGCACATTCTGCAGCACTACCGCGAACGCTTTACCAATATCCTGGTGGACGAATTCCAGGATACCAACAACATTCAGTACGCCTGGATCCGTCTGCTGGCGGGCGACACCGGCAAGGTGATGATCGTGGGCGATGATGACCAGTCGATCTACGGCTGGCGCGGCGCGCAGGTGGAGAACATTCAGCGCTTCCTCAATGATTTCCCGGGCGCAGAAACCATTCGTCTGGAGCAGAACTACCGTTCGACCAACAATATTCTTAGCGCAGCTAACGCCCTGATTGAAAATAACAACGGGCGCCTGGGTAAAAAACTGTGGACCGACGGCGTCGACGGCGAGCCGATCTCGCTGTATTGCGCCTTCAACGAACTTGATGAAGCGCGCTTCGTGGTCAATCGCATTAAAACCTGGCAGGACAACGGCGGCGCGCTGGAACAGTGCGCGATTCTGTATCGTAGCAACGCCCAGTCACGCGTGTTGGAAGAAGCCTTACTACAGGCCAGCATGCCGTATCGTATCTATGGCGGTATGCGCTTCTTTGAACGTCAGGAAATTAAAGACGCGCTCTCCTACCTGCGTCTGATCGCTAATCGCAATGACGATGCCGCGTTTGAGCGTGTGGTGAATACGCCAACGCGCGGGATTGGCGATCGTACTTTAGATGTCGTACGCCAGACTTCCCGTGACCGCCAGCTAACGTTGTGGCAGGCCTGTCGTGAACTGCTGCAGGAAAAAGCCCTGGCCGGTCGCGCCGCCAGCGCCTTACAGCGCTTTATGGAATTGATTGACGCGCTGGCGCAAGAGACTGCCGATATGCCGCTGCACGTGCAGACTGACCGGGTGATTAAAGATTCCGGCCTGCGCATGATGTACGAGCAGGAAAAAGGCGAGAAGGGTCAGACGCGTATCGAAAACTTAGACGAACTGGTGACGGCAACGCGCCAGTTCAGCTACAACGAAGAAGACGAAGACTTAATGCCGCTGCAGGCGTTCCTCTCCCACGCCGCGCTGGAAGCAGGCGAAGGGCAAGCGGATACCTGGCAGGACGCGGTACAGCTGATGACCCTGCACTCGGCGAAAGGGCTGGAGTTCCCGCAGGTATTTATCGTGGGTATGGAAGAAGGCATGTTCCCGAGCCAGATGTCGCTGGATGAAGGCGGCCGTCTCGAAGAAGAACGTCGCCTGGCCTATGTTGGCGTCACCCGCGCGATGCAGAAACTGACGCTCACCTACGCCGAAACGCGTCGTTTGTACGGTAAAGAGGTTTACCATCGTCCGTCGCGCTTTATCGGCGAACTGCCGGAAGCGTGCGTTGAAGAGGTGCGTCTGCGCGCCACGGTTAGCCGTCCGGTGAGCCATCAGCGGATGGGCACGCCAATGGCGGAAAACGATACCGGCTACAAACTTGGCCAGCGGGTACGCCACGCGAAGTTCGGCGAGGGCACCATCGTCAACCTCGAAGGTAGCGGTGAGCACAGTCGTTTGCAGGTCGCGTTCCAGGGGCAGGGCATTAAATGGCTGGTGGCGGCTTACGCCAGACTGGAAACGGTGTGATCGCCTGATGTCGTTGCGCGTATCAGATCTACTGACCGGGTAACATTTTGATTTGTAGGCCGGATAAGGCGAAGCCGCCATTCGGCTATCTGCCGGTTAATATTCTGAAATCATAGATAAATAATTCCCCTCTGCTAACCTTTCTGTATAAGGGGAAATTATTACTTTTTCGCCATCCGTTGCGTGTTGACGTCAAAATTTTGCTGGCGTAACATGCGCGCACGATTACGCTAAGAGGACATTCGCCTTGGACACACCCAGTAGATACTGGCTCATTATCCTGTCATCCAGGATCAACTCCTAAGGCTATCCCTTTTTGCTGATAGCCTTCGCGGTTGTCAGCGACCTTCTGTTTTTTCCCGTCGCGCTGAGTCAGGCTGTTTAATGGTCTGAAACCCAATTTGTTTCTGTGTGCCCTCCGAACTGTCCGATAATTTTTTGCATTGGGAGTCCCGGTCATGCTGAGCGCATTTCAACTGGAAAACAATCGTTTAACTCGCCTTGAGGCAGACGAGATCGAGCACCTGGCCAGTTCGGTTTGGGTCGATTTAGTCGAGCCGGATGACGAAGAACGAAACCGTGTGCAAAAGGACTTGGGCCAGAATCTGGCCACGCGCCCTGAACTGGAAGACATCGAAGCATCCGCACGTTTTTTTGAAGACGAGGATGGACTGCACATTCACTCCTTCTTCTTCTATGAAGACGCCGACGATCACGCGGGTAACTCAACCGTCGCATTTACCATTCGCGAAGGCCGCCTGTTTACCCTGCGCGAACGCGAACTGCCGGCGTTTCGTCTGTATCGCATGCGTGCGCGTAACCAGGCGATGGTGGATGGTAACGCTTACGAGCTGCTACTCGATCTGTTCGAAACCAAAATTGAACAGTTGGCGGATGAGATTGAAAACATCTATAGCGACCTGGAAAAACTCAGCCGTGTGATCATGGAAGGGCGTCAGGGCGATGAGTATGACGAAGCGCTTTCCACGCTGGCGGAACAGGAAGATATCGGCTGGAAGGTACGCCTGTGTCTGATGGATACCCAGCGCGCACTGAACTTTCTGGTGCGTAAAGCGCGTCTGCCGGGTGGTCAACTGGAGCAGGCGCGTGAGATCCTGCGCGATATCGAGTCTCTGCTGCCACATAACGAATCGCTGTTCCAGAAGGTTAACTTCCTGATGCAGGCGGCGATGGGCTTTATCAATATTGAGCAGAACCGCATCATCAAGATCTTCTCGGTGGTCTCGGTGGTATTTCTGCCGCCGACGCTGGTGGCTTCCAGCTACGGCATGAACTTTGAATTCATGCCGGAACTGCACTGGAGCTTCGGTTATCCTGGCGCGATTGTCTTCATGATGCTCGCAGGTCTGGCGCCGTATCTGTACTTTAAACGTAAGAACTGGCTTTAATGGCGGTGTCTTATCAGGCCTACAGATCCCGTAGGCCTGATAAGCGTAGCGCCATCAGGCAAAAAGCCTTCACATCCCCATACGCGTTCTGCGTTGCGTATAAATCGCATCCATCACGAAAATCGCCAGCGCCACCCAGATAAAGGCGAACGTCACCATTTTATCCGCTCCTGGCACTTCACCGTAAAAGGTGATCGCCAGCAGGAACATCAACGTGGGTCCGATATATTGGAAGAAACCCAGTGTGGAAAGACGCAGACGTGTCGCTGCGCCGGTAAAGCACAGCAACGGAATGGTGGTCACGATACCGGCGGCAATCAGTAGCAGATTGAGTGACATCGGGTTTTGCCCCATATGGCTGGTTGGGCTATCCGCAATGCCAAACAGGTAGATAGCGGCAACGGGTAAGAGCCACAGGGTTTCAATCAACATGCCGGTTTGCGCTTCAACGGCAATCTTCTTACGCACCAGACCATAAAAAGCAAAGCTGAACGCCAGTCCCAGCGCGATTATCGGCAATGAGCCGAAGGTCCACAGCTGTACCAGTACGCCGCAGGCGGCTAACAGTACCGCCAACCACTGCATGCGACGAAAGCGCTCGCCGAGGAAAAGCATCCCCAGCACGATATTCACCAGCGGGTTAATAAAATAGCCGAGACTGGCTTCCAGCATATGGTGATTATTGACCGCCCAAATGAACAGCAGCCAGTTTCCGCCGATGAGCACCGCAGAGAGCGCCAGCAGGAAGATCTTCTTTGGCGTTTGTAGCAGCGTTTTAACACCCGACCACTGGCGGCTGATGCTCATCAGCACCACCATAAAGAAAAATGACCAGATGACGCGGTGCGTCAGGATCTCATCCGCCGGGACATAGTAAATCAGCTTGAAGTAGGCGGGAGCGATACCCCAAATAAAATAGGCAGCCAGAGCGAGTAACACGCCCTGCCGCGTTTGTTTAGCATCCATCGGGAAAACTCATTGCAGAAATGTAACAGCAGTTTACCTTTTTTTAAGCGCTTACCCCACCATATAAGTGGCGGTTGCGCTGGCGATATAGAGCTGTTCTTCGTTATGCAGTTCCACGCGCGCAACGGCTACTTTATTACCCGCCCGCAGCAGGCTGCTGGTGGCGGTAAAGCGATTCCCTCTCCCCGGGCGCAGGTAATCAACGCGTAAATCGATGGTGCCCATACGTGACATGCGCTGACGCAGTTCGTCCTCACTGATCGTTTCGTGACGGGTTAGCGTACTGCCTACACACACCAGTCCGGCGGCGACGTCGAGTGCTGAGGCGATCACTCCGCCATGCAGAATGCTTTGCGCCCAGTTACCGACCATCATCGGTTGATTATTAAACGCTAATTGCGCAAATTCTTTTTCATAGCGTTCCAGTTCCAGCCCCAGCGCACGGTTAAACGGCATATGATAAACAAACATTTCACCCACTAACTTCAGGGCTTCTTCAGCGGTCAGTACAGCAGACATACGATCTTAATACCTCATTGGTTAATGAAATGTTGATATTATGCTTATTATTTGTTGTTTTCTACTTTAGGACGGGATAACTAACGAGGAACGAGCTAAGTATGTAGAATGCTTGTCAGAAAATTATACAATTCATCAATATTTTGGTTCAGGAGAACATTACCGATGCGGGCGATTCTGGGATGGTTACTACCAGCAGTCATGCTGCCGTTGACCGCGTATGCGCAGGAAGCGACAGTAAAAGAGATTCATGATGCACCAGCAGTTCGGGGCAGTATCATCGCTAATATGCTGCAAGAGCATGACAACCCTTTCACGCTTTACCCTTATGACACCAACTACCTTATCTACACCAATACCAGCGACATGAACAAAGAGGCGATCAGCAGCTATAGCTGGTCGGACAATGCGCGCAAAGATGAGGTGAAGTTTCAGCTAAGCCTGGCGTTTCCCCTTTGGCGAGGAATATTGGGTCCGAACTCGGTTCTTGGCGGTTCCTATACGCAGAAATCCTGGTGGCAGCTTTCGAACAGTGAAGAATCTTCACCGTTTCGCGAAACCAACTACGAGCCGCAGTTGTTCCTTGGTTTCGCCACCGACTATCGCTTTGCCGGGTGGACGCTACGTGATGTCGAAATGGGTTATAACCATGATTCCAACGGGCGCTCCGACCCCACTTCACGTAGCTGGAACCGCCTGTATACCCGCCTGATGGCAGAAAACGGCAACTGGCTGGTGGAAGTAAAGCCGTGGTACGTCATTGGCAGTACCGATGATAACCCCGACATCACCAAATACATGGGCTATTATCAGCTGAAAATGGGGTATCACCTGGGCGACGCCGTTATCAGCGTGAAAGGTCAGTACAACTGGAATACCGGCTACGGCGGCGCAGAGTTAGGGGCAAGCTATCCTATTACGAAGCATGTTCGTCTCTACACCCAGGTCTACAGTGGTTACGGAGAATCGCTGATTGACTACAACTTCAATCAGACCCGTGTTGGCGTGGGTGTAATGCTTAACGATATCTTCTGACAGATATTGAGAGTATTTTAATCATTGCAGTTTCTTTCTCAGGCGCTGAAAATAGCGCCTGTTTTTATTTCAGGTTAATGGGGTTAATGTGGCGCAGGCGGAAGTGTTGAATCTGGAAATGGGCGCTAAACAGGTTTTGCAGGAAACCTTTGGCTACCAACAGTTTCGCCCAGGCCAGGAAGAAATTATCGACACCGTGCTCTCTGGTCGCGACTGCCTGGTCGTTATGCCCACCGGTGGCGGCAAATCCCTGTGCTATCAAATTCCCGCATTATTACTCAACGGACTCACCGTTGTTGTTTCGCCGCTGATTTCCCTGATGAAAGACCAGGTCGATCAACTGCTGGCCAACGGCGTGGCGGCGGCGTGCCTGAACTCCACCCAAAGTCGTGAGCAGCAGCTTGAGGTGATGGCCGGCTGCCGCAGCGGGCAGGTTCGCTTGCTGTATATTGCCCCTGAACGCCTGATGCTGGATAACTTCCTTGAGCATCTTGGGCACTGGAATCCGGTGCTGCTGGCGGTGGATGAAGCGCACTGTATTTCGCAGTGGGGGCATGACTTCCGCCCTGAATACGCCGCGCTGGGCCAACTGCGTCAGCGTTTCCCAACGCTGCCGTTTGTGGCGTTAACCGCGACCGCGGATGAAACCACCCGGCTGGATATCGTGCGCCTGCTGGGCCTCAACGATCCGTTAATTCAGATCAGCAGCTTTGATCGGCCGAATATTCGCTACATGCTGATGGAGAAGTTTAAGCCGCTCGATCAACTGATGCGCTACGTGCAAGAACAACGCGGTAAATCCGGCATTATTTACTGTAACAGCCGCGCCAAAGTCGAAGACACCGCTGCGCGCCTGCAAAGCCGCGGCATCAGCGCCGGGGCTTATCATGCCGGGCTGGAAAACAGCGTGCGCGCCGAGGTGCAGGAAAAATTCCAGCGCGATGACCTGCAAATTGTGGTGGCGACCGTAGCGTTCGGCATGGGGATCAACAAACCTAACGTGCGCTTCGTGGTGCATTTTGATATCCCGCGCAACATTGAGTCCTATTATCAGGAAACCGGTCGTGCCGGGCGTGATGGCCTGCCGGCGGAAGCGATGCTGTTTTACGATCCGGCTGATATGGCGTGGCTCCGCCGTTGCCTCGAAGAGAAACCTGCCGGACAACTGCTGGATATCGAACGCCATAAGCTCAATGCGATGGGGGCGTTTGCCGAGGCGCAAACCTGTCGTCGTCTGGTTCTGCTGAATTATTTTGGCGAGGGGCGTCAGGAGCCGTGTGGTAACTGCGATATCTGTCTCGATCCGCCAAAACAGTACGACGGCTTAAACGATGCGCAGATTGCGCTTTCCACGATTGGCCGGGTCAATCAGCGCTTTGGTATGGGATATGTGGTGGAGGTTCTGCGCGGAGCGAATAATCAGCGTATCCGCGAGTTGGGCCACGATAAACTCAAGGTTTATGGCATGGGGCGCGATAAAAGCCATGAACACTGGGTGAGCGTAATTCGCCAGCTTATCCATCTTGGGCTGGTGACGCAAAATATCGCGCAGCATTCCGCACTGCAGATGACCGATGCCGCGCGTCCGGTTCTGCGCGGCGAAGTCCCGTTGCAGCTTGCGGTACCGCGAATCGTGGCGCTGAAACCGCGCGCTATGCAGAAATCCTTCGGCGGCAATTACGATCGCAAACTGTTTGCCAAATTGCGTAAGCTGCGTAAAGCCATTGCCGATGAAGAGAATATCCCGCCGTATGTGGTGTTCAACGACGCCACGTTGATTGAAATGGCCGAGCAGATGCCGGTTTCGCCGAGCGAAATGCTGAGCGTCAACGGCGTGGGAATGCGTAAACTTGAACGTTTTGGCAAAGAGTTTATGGCACTTATTCGCGCCCACGTCGATGGTGACGACGAAGAGTAGTCAGCCAGGCAAAAAAGTGCCAGGATGGTGACTCTCTGAACTATTTCCCCGCGAGTCATTTTTATGTTAACGCTATTTTTTACCGTTGCGTTGGTGCATATCGTTGCGCTGATGAGTCCCGGTCCCGATTTCTTCTTTGTTTCTCAAACGGCCGTTAGCCGTTCGCGCAAAGAAGCCATGATGGGCGTGCTGGGTATTACCTGTGGCGTCATGGTCTGGGCTGGCGTGGCGCTGCTTGGCCTGCATCTGATTATCGAAAAAATGTCCTGGCTGCACACCATTATCATGGTGGGCGGCGGCCTGTATCTGTGCTGGATGGGTTACCAGATGCTGCGCGGCGCGTTTAAAAAACAGGACGTAGCGGCCCCTGCCCCACAGGTTGAACTGGCGCAGAGCGGACGCAGCTTTTTAAAAGGCCTGTTGACCAACCTCGCCAACCCGAAAGCGATTATCTATTTTGGCTCCGTGTTCTCATTGTTTGTTGGCGATAGTGTAGGAACGGGCGCGCGTTGGGGCATTTTCGCGCTGATCATCGTGGAAACGCTGGCGTGGTTTACCGTGGTTGCCAGCCTGTTTGCATTACCGAAAATGCGTCGCGGCTATCAGCGTCTGGCGAAGTGGATCGATGGCTTTGCCGGCGCGCTGTTCGCGGGCTTCGGTATCCATCTGATCATTTCGCGCTAAGCTTCCTTTATGCCGGATAAGCGCTAACGCCATCCGGCACCGTTATCAGGCATGCCTTGCCGACGCAAGCAGGGCGCCTATCAGCATAAACAGTGAACCAAACACTTTGTTCAGCGCTTTCATTTGCTTTGGCCCTTTAATCCAGCCAGCAATGCGCGTAGCCAGCGTCGCGTAACCGATCATCACAATGATATCGACCACAATGGTCGTGACGCCAAGCACCACATACTGCATCAACTGCGGTTCCTGCGGCAGGATAAACTGCGGGAACAGGGCGGCAAGAAAAACAATGCTTTTGGGGTTGGTCAGATTAACAAAGACCGCGCGTTTGAACAGGCGGCTGCGCGATTGCGTATTCGCCATGGTGTTCAGATCGATAGCGCCCGCCGCCCGCCATTGCTGAATTCCTAGCCAAATCAGGTAAGCCGCGCCCGCCCACTTCAGCACTTCAAACGCGATCGCTGAACGTGAAAATAGCGTTCCCAGCCCTACGCCAACCAAAACGATATGAATGCCCAGTCCGGTCTGTAGACCCGCAATCGATGCGCTGGCACCGCGATAACCGTGGCTGATGGCGGTGGTCATGGTGTTGATTGCGCCAGAGCCTGGAGACAAGCTCAAAATAATAGAGGTCAGCAGGTAGGCGAACCACCATTCAAAGGTCATGAGAAACTCCCGGATTGTCTATTTTTATGCCACAATACGCTACTGTCGGTACGTTGTATCAGACATGGCAAAAAAAACGATTTTACTTGGTCAACGAGGCTGGATACCCGATGTTTCAGCAGCAAAAAGACTGGGAAACAAGAGAAAACGCGTTTGCTGCTTTTTCCATGGGACCACTGACAGATTTCTGGCGTCAGCGGGAAGAAGCGGAGTTTACGGGCGTAGATAATGTCCCCGTACATTTTGTGCGCTTTCACGCAGAGAAAAACGATCGCGTCATCGTCGTCTGTCCTGGACGCATTGAAAGCTATGTAAAATACGCTGAACTGGCGTACGACCTGTTTCATTCTGGTTTTGACGTTCTCATTATCGATCACCGTGGCCAGGGGCGTTCCGGCCGTATGCTTTCGGATCCGCATCGCGGTCATGTGGATAACTTTAATGACTATGTCGACGATTTAACCGCTTTCTGGCAGCAGGAAGTGTCACCCGGTCCGTGGAGAAAACGCTATATACTGGCGCATTCTATGGGCGGGGCGATTGCCACGTTGTTCCTGCAGCGTTACCCGAATCAGTGTGATGCCATTGCGCTTTGCGCGCCGATGTTTGGTATTGTGATGCGCTTTCCCGACTGGATGGTGCGTCAAATTCTGGACTGGGCTGAAGGGCATCCACGGATCCGCGAGGGTTATGCCATGGGGACCGGGCGCTGGCGGGCGCTGCCATTCGGGATGAATGCGGTAACCCACAGTCGACAGCGCTATCGGCGCAATCTGCGTTTCTATGCAGATGAACCTCGGCTGCGCGTGGGCGGTCCCACTTACCACTGGGTACGTGAAGGCATTCTGGCGGGTGAACAGGTCCTGGCCGGGGCGGGAGATGACGCGACGCCAACATTGCTTATCCAGGCCGAAGAAGAGCGTTTGGTTGATAACCGTATGCACGATCGCTTTTGTGAACTCCGCGCTGCAGCGGGCCATCCAGTAGAGGGAGGCCAGCCGCTTGTCATCAAAGGCGCGTACCATGAGATCCTTTTTGAAAAGGACGCAATGCGCTCAGTCGCGCTTAACGCTATTGTCGAATTTTTCGACAAGCATAACTCATCCAGCGGAAACCGCTTTGCCTAGAGGTTTAATTTTCTTATGTATCAGGTTGTTGCGTCTGATTTAGACGGTACGCTGCTTTCCCCCGACCATACGTTGTCCCCTTATGCTAAAGAGACACTGAAATTATTGACCGCACGTGGCGTTAACTTCGTGTTTGCGACTGGCCGTCATCATGTTGATGTGGGGCAAATTCGCGATAACCTTGGCATTAAAACCTACATGATCACATCCAACGGCGCGCGCGTGCACGATTCTGCCGGGAATCTGGTGTTTACCCATAACCTGGATCGCGACATTGCCAGCGACCTGTTCGGCGTGGTAAATGCAAATCCGGACATCGTAACCAACGTTTATCGTGATGATGAATGGTTTATGAATCGCCATCGCCCGGACGAAATGCGCTTCTTTAAAGAAGCGGTATTTAACTATTCTCTGTTTGAACCTGCGCTACTGGAGCCTGAAGGCGTCAGCAAAGTGTTTTTTACCACCGATTCTCATGAAAGGCTGCTGCCGCTGGAGCAGGCGATTAACGCCCGCTGGGGCGATCGCGTCAACGTCAGCTTCTCTACGCTTACCTGTCTGGAAGTTATGGCTGGCGGCGTGTCGAAAGGTCATGCGCTGGAAGCAGTGGCGAAAGCGATGGGCTACAGCCTGCAGGACTGCATCGCTTTCGGCGATGGCATGAACGATGCGGAAATGCTCTCCATGGCTGGTAAAGGCTGCATCATGGGCAACGCGCACCAACGCCTGAAAGATCTTCATCCGGAACTGGACGTGATTGGACTCAACGCCGATGATGCCGTGCCGCACTATCTGCGTAAGCTCTTTTTACAGTAACGTCATCGTTCGTTAGTTGACCAGTTGTCAACTAAAAACTTCGCTACAATGGGTGTACCTTTTGTTAAGAGACATCCATTGTGGCGTTACTCATCATTACCACAATTCTGTGGGCCTTTTCCTTTAGCCTGTTTGGCGAGTACCTTGCCGGTCATGTCGATAGCTATTTTGCGGTGCTGGTGCGTGTTGGGCTGGCGGCGCTGGTGTTCCTGCCATTTTTACGCACCCGTGGGCACAGTGTAAAAACGATCGCGCTGTATATGCTGGTAGGGGCCATGCAGCTTGGCATTATGTATATGCTGAGTTTTCACGCCTATCTGTACCTGACAGTTTCAGAACTGCTGCTCTTTACCGTACTGACGCCGCTCTACATTACGCTGATTTATGATCTCATGAGCGGACGTCGTCTGCGCTGGAGCTACGCCTTCAGTGCGTTGCTGGCGGTGATCGGTGCGGGGATCATTCGTTACGACCAGGTGACCAGCCACTTCTGGACCGGCCTGCTGCTGGTACAGTTGTCCAATATCAGCTTTGCCATTGGCATGGTGGGCTACAAGCGTCTGATGGAAACACGGCCAATGCCGCAGCACAACGCCTTCGCCTGGTTTTACATGGGGGCATTTATGGTGGCGATAGTGGCCTGGTCCATGCTGGGTAACGCGCAGAAAATGCCTGCAACTACGCTACAGTGGGGCATCCTGGTGTTTCTTGGCGTGGCGGCGTCCGGCATCGGTTACTTTATGTGGAACTATGGCGCGACGCAGGTGGATGCGGGTACGCTGGGCATCATGAACAATATGCATGTGCCGGCCGGGCTGCTGGTTAACCTGGCTATCTGGCATCAACAGCCTCACTGGCCGAGCTTCATCATTGGTGCGGCTGTGATAGTGGCCTCACTGTGGGTACATCGAAAGTGGGTCGTTCCGCACTCCGCACAAACGGCAGGTGATCGCAGGCGTGATTCCGCGCTGAGCGAATAAACGCTTCCGTGACCGGCTGTCGCTGTTCGCCATCGCGCACGGCGGCGTACAGTCGGCTCCACAATCCATCACCCAGGGTTTTGGTTACCACCAGACCCTGGCGCTCAAAACTCTCCACCACCCAGTGCGGTAAAGCCGCGATACCCATTTTGGCTGCAACCATCTGAATCAGCAGCAGGGTGTTATCCACGCTCTTCAGTGACGGGCTAACGCCCGCAGGCTGCAGGAAATGCCGCCAGACATCCAGCCGACTCCGTTGCACCGGATAAATAAGCAGCGTCTCGCTGGCTAAATCCTCCGGGGTGATTTGCGTTTTGCTGGCCAGCGGATGGTCCGGCGCCAGGACCAGGCGTACTTCAAAATCAAACATCGGCGAGTAGTGCAATCCGCTGCGCGGCAGAATGTCGGAGGTCAACACCAGATCCAATTCATCCTGCTGTAGCGCAGGTTGCGGATCGAACGTCACGCCGGATTTAAAGTCCATTTCCACCTGCGGCCAGTTGGCACGAAAATTCTCCAGCGCGGGCGTCAGCCATTGGATACAGCTGTGGCATTCAATCGCGATGCGTAGCCGGGTTTGCTGCGGTTCGTTGCAGGCCTGCAGCGCGCGACCGATTTGCGGCAACACCTGGTTTGCCAACTGGAGCAAAATTTCGCCCTGCGGCGTAAAGCGCAGAGGCTGACTTTTACGGATAAAAAGACGAAAGCCGAGGCGTTGCTCCAGATCGCTGAACTGGTGAGAAAGGGCGGATTGGGTCTGATGCAACGTCGCCGCTGCGGCTGCCAGCGAACCACTATTCCGCAACGCCTGGAGCGTTTTCAGGTGTTTAATCTCGATCATGAAAGTCCTTCACTTCGGCATGAACAAATTGCGCTTGAGGAATATACAGTAACCGCCAATTATGGATGTGTAAACATCTGGACGGCTAAAATCCTTCGTCTTTTAAATTTATGGTGCGTTGGCTTCGTTTCCTCACCCCAGTCACTTACTTCAGTAAGCTCCTGGGGATGAGCAAACTTGCCGCCTTCCCTAAATTCAAAATCCATAGGATTTACATATAATTAGAGGAAGAAAAATGACAATATTGAATCACACCCTCGGTTTCCCTCGCGTTGGCCTGCGTCGCGAGCTGAAAAAAGCGCAAGAAAGCTACTGGGCGGGAAATTCTTCCCGTGAGGAATTGCTGGCCGTTGGCCGCGAGCTACGCGCCCGCCACTGGGATCAGCAGAAGCAGGCGGGCATTGACCTGCTGCCGGTGGGCGATTTTGCCTGGTACGATCACGTGCTAACCACCAGCCTGCTGCTCGGTAACGTTCCGGCGCGTCATCAAAATAAAGACGGCTCGGTTGATATCGATACCTTATTCCGCATTGGTCGTGGTCGCGCCCCGACGGGTGAGCCAGCGGCGGCGGCAGAAATGACTAAATGGTTTAACACCAACTATCACTACATGGTGCCGGAGTTCACCAAAGGTCAGCAGTTCAAACTGACCTGGACCCAACTGCTGGATGAAGTGGACGAAGCGCTGGCGCTCGGCCACAAGGTGAAGCCTGTACTGCTTGGGCCGGTAACTTACCTGTGGCTGGGGAAAGTGAAGGGCGAACAGTTTGACCGCCTGACCCTGCTCAACGACATTCTGCCGGTTTACCAGCAGGTGCTGGCCGAGCTGGCGAAACGCGGTATTGAGTGGGTACAGATTGATGAACCTGCGCTGGTACTGGAGCTGCCGCAGGTTTGGCTGAACGCCTTCAAACCCGCGTATGACGCGCTGGCAGGGCAGGTAAAATTACTGCTGACCACTTATTTTGAAGGCGTAACGCCGAACCTGGATACCATTACCGCGCTGCCGGTGCAGGGTCTGCACGTTGATTTCGTTCATGGCAAAGATGACGTTGCCGAGCTGCACCAACGCCTGCCTGCCGACTGGCTGCTGTCAGCCGGTTTGGTAAACGGTCGTAACGTCTGGCGCGCCGATCTCAGCGAAAAATATGCACAAATTAAAGACATCGTCGGGAAACGTGCTCTGTGGGTGGCTTCTTCCTGCTCTCTGCTGCACAGCCCAATCGATCTCAGTGTGGAAACCCGCCTTGATGCCGAAGTGAAGAGCTGGTTTGCCTTCGCGCTGCAAAAGTGCGGCGAGCTGGCGCTGCTGCGCGATGCCCTGAACAGCGGCGATACGGCGGCAATTGTGGAATGGAGCGCACCGATCCAGGCGCGTCGTCACTCTACCCGCGTACACAACGCCGCAGTGGAAAAACGTCTGGCGGCGATCACCGCCCAGGACAGCCAGCGCGCCAACGCTTACCCGGTTCGCGCCGAGGCGCAGCGTGCCCGCTTTAATCTACCGGCATGGCCGACCACTACGATCGGTTCATTCCCGCAAACCACCGAAATTCGCGGTCTGCGGCTGGATTTCAAAAAGGGCAACCTGGATGCTGGTCACTACCGTACCGGTATCGCCGAACATATAAAACAGGCGATCGTTGAACAGGAACGTCTGGGCCTCGATGTGCTGGTGCACGGTGAAGCCGAGCGTAATGACATGGTGGAATACTTTGGCGAGCATCTGGATGGTTTTGTCTTTACCCAGAACGGTTGGGTGCAGAGCTATGGTTCTCGCTGCGTGAAGCCGCCGGTGGTAATTGGCGACGTCAGCCGCCCGGAAGCGATCACCGTGGAGTGGGCGAAGTACGCGCAGTCGCTGACCGACAAGCCGGTAAAAGGTATGTTGACCGGTCCGGTGACCATTCTTTGCTGGTCATTCCCGCGTGAAGACGTGACGCGTGAAACCATCGCCAAGCAGATTGCGCTGGCGCTGCGTGATGAAGTGGCGGATCTGGAAGCGGCGGGTATCGGTATTATTCAGATTGATGAACCGGCGCTGCGCGAAGGTCTGCCGTTGCGTCGCAGCGACTGGGCCGCGTATCTGGCGTGGGGGGTAGAAGCCTTCCGCATTAACGCGGCGGTGGCGAAGGATGAAACTCAGATCCACACCCACATGTGTTACTGCGAGTTCAACGACATCATGGATTCCATTGCGGCGCTGGACGCGGATGTGATCACCATTGAGACCTCACGCTCCGACATGGAGTTGCTGGAATCGTTTGAAGAGTTCGACTATCCGAATGAAATTGGGCCGGGTGTCTACGATATTCACTCGCCGAACGTCCCGAGCGTGGAGTGGATTGAGGCCCTGCTGAAGAAGGCGGAGCAGCGTATTCCGGCGGAGCGGCTGTGGGTGAACCCGGACTGCGGCCTGAAAACCCGAGGCTGGCCGGAAACCCGTGCCGCACTGGCGAATATGGTGAAGGCCGCGCAGAACTTGCGTCAGGCTTAAAAACAAAACGGAGGCTAACGCCTCCGTTTTGATGATCGGTTTACCTGGCGATACTTATTTCTTCTCGCCGTATTGCGCGAACCACTCCAGCATTCTCTGCCAGCCATCTTTGGCGGACTCTTCGTGGTAGCTCGGGCGGTAATCGGCATTAAATGCATGCCCGGCATCGGGATAAACCACAATTTCCGCTTTTGCATTAGCGGCGCGTAGCGCCTGACGCATCGTTTCGACGGTAACCTGAGGAATACTGGTGTCCTGACCACCATAAAGCCCCAGAACAGGAGCGTTAAGATCGGTGGCGATATCAACCGGATGTTTCGGCGAGTTGAGGGTCTTATCGCCTACCAGTTTGCCATACCACGCTACCGCTGCTTTTAACTGCGGATTGTGCGCTGCATACAGCCAGGTGATGCGTCCACCCCAGCAAAAACCTGTGATCATTAATCGATGCGCGTCACCGCCGTTGCGGGAGGCCCAACTGGCGACGTGGTCCAGATCGGCCAGTACCTGAGCGTCAGGCACTTTGGCGACAAGGCCGCTGAGCAGCGTGGGGATATCGGCAAAGTCATTGGGATCGCCTTCGCGGAAATAGAGCTCTGGCGCGATAGCCAGATACCCTTCCAGGGCCAGACGGCGGCAAACGTCACGAATGTGTTCATGAATGCCAAAAATCTCCTGCACGACAATGACCACGGGCAGGGGGCCATCGGTCTGTTTTGGTCGTGCGTGATACGCTGGCATATCATCGCCTTGTGAAGGTATGGACGTTACACCGGCGATAATTGCGTTATCCGGTGTGTGAACCGTAGTAGACGTCGGTGGAGATACAGCAGGTGCAAAGCCAGATTGTCGTGTGGTCATGGTATTCTCCGTACCCTTAAATATTCAGCCAAAAAGCGCATTATTAACTATAGACATATGCAACGAACCACATTGCCTTAAACGGTCTATCTTTTGTGCAAGGCGTCCTTACATCACGTCGTTTATGTGATGCGTATCACTATTTCATGGTAATCGAATGCAATTGATTTACATCATGGTGATGTCTGTCACGAAAATTTGTTTATGCCTTCGGTAAAGTGTGTTTTTGCTTCTTCTGACAAAACCGATTCACAGAGGAGTTTTTATGTCTAAGTCTGATGTTTTTCATCTCGGCCTCACTAAGAACGATTTACAAGGGGCCCAGCTCGCTATCGTCCCTGGCGACCCGGAGCGTGTGGAAAAGATCGCCGCGCTGATGGATAAGCCGGTTAAGCTGGCATCCCATCGCGAGTTCACGACCTGGCGTGCTGAGCTGGATGGTAAAGCCGTGATCGTTTGCTCTACCGGTATCGGCGGCCCGTCCACCTCTATTGCCGTAGAAGAACTGGCGCAACTGGGCATTCGTACCTTCCTGCGTATCGGTACGACTGGCGCAATTCAGCCGCACATCAATGTTGGCGACGTGCTGGTCACCACTGCGTCTGTCCGTCTGGATGGTGCAAGCCTGCACTTCGCGCCAATGGAATTCCCGGCCGTTGCCGACTTCGAGTGCACCACTGCGCTGGTGGAAGCGGCGAAATCTATCGGTGCGACTACCCACGTGGGCGTCACCGCGTCATCTGACACCTTCTACCCGGGCCAGGAGCGTTATGACACCTTCTCTGGTCGCGTAGTGAGTCGTTTCAAAGGCTCGATGGAAGAGTGGCAGTCCATGGGGGTCATGAACTACGAAATGGAATCCGCAACGTTGCTGACCATGTGTGCCAGCCAGGGCCTGCGTGCCGGTATGGTTGCTGGTGTTATCGTGAACCGTACTCAGCAAGAGATCCCCAATGCGGAAACGATGAAACAAACGGAAAGCCACGCGGTGAAAATCGTGGTGGAAGCTGCCCGCCGTTTACTGTAATTCTCACTTCTGTTCAAAAAGGCCGACGTGTTCGGCCTTTTTATTTTGCGTAGTGCCTCGCAGGAAATTCCTTTTAAACTGGACGTTTATACAGCACAATTCTATTTTGTGCGGGTAAGCCGTTGCTGTAAGGGGGCGTTGTGGATATTTCAATTATGATGAGTGCTGTGTTGGCGTTAGCCGCAGGGCTGCTGGTGGGGTGGCTGGCGACAAAAGCGCGGGCCGATCAGATCCGTGCCGACCTCATCGAAGAGCGACGTGAACTGGATATTGCGTTAAGCGCTGCCCGGCAACAACTCGCACAGGAAGCCCACTGGCGCGACGAGTGCGAGCTACTCAATAACGAATTACGCAGCCTGCACAGCATCAACACCTCTCTGGAAGCCGATCTCCGTGAAGTCACTACCCGGCTGGAAGCGACGCAGCAGCATGCGGAAGATAAAATCCGCCAGATGATCAACAGCGAACAGCGCCTGAGTGAACAGTTTGAAAACCTGGCGAACCGCATTTTTGAGCACAGCAACCGCCGCGTCGATGAGCAAAACCGCCAAAGCCTGAACAGCCTGCTGGCGCCGCTTCGTGAACAGCTGGACGGTTTTCGTCGTCAGGTTCAGGATAGCTTCGGCAAAGAGGCGCAGGAACGTCATACTCTGGCGCATGAAATTCGTAATCTTCAGCAACTGAACGCGCAGATGGCGCAGGAAGCGGTAAACCTGACGCGGGCGTTAAAAGGCGATAACAAAACGCAGGGCAACTGGGGGGAGGTGGTACTCACGCGGGTGCTTGAAGCCTCCGGTCTGCGTGAAGGTTATGAATACGAAACTCAGGTTAGCATTGAAAACGATGCCCGTTCGCGTATGCAGCCCGATGTCATTGTCCGGCTACCCCAGGGGAAAGATGTGGTGATCGACGCAAAAATGACGTTGGTTGCCTATGAGCGCTATTTTAACGCGGAAGATGAATATACCCGCGAGAGCGCGTTGCAGGAGCACATCGCCTCAGTGCGAAACCATATTCGTCTGCTGGGCCGAAAAGATTATCAACAGCTTCCCGGGCTGCGTTCGCTTGACTACGTGCTGATGTTTATTCCCGTCGAGCCTGCTTTTTTGCTGGCGCTGGACAGGCAACCTGAACTGATAACCGAGGCGCTTAAAAATAACATTATGCTGGTCAGCCCCACCACGTTGTTAGTGGCATTGCGCACGATCGCCAACCTGTGGCGCTACGAGCATCAGAGCCGTAATGCGCAACAAATTGCCGATCGGGCCAGTAAACTTTATGACAAGATGCGCTTGTTTGTGGATGATATGTCGGCGATTGGCCAAAGTCTGGATAAAGCCCAGGACAACTACCGACAAGCGATGAAAAAACTCTCTTCAGGCCGTGGAAACGTCCTGTCACAGGCAGAGGCGTTTCGCAGTTTAGGTGTGGAAATTAAGCGCGAGATAAATCCTGAGCTGGCTGAACAAGCCACTACGCAGGATGAAGAGTACCGCTTGCGCTCGGTCCCTGAGACGCAACAGGATGCGCCTTACCCTGATGACGAAGCGGTAAATCAGCAATCAAACTAGTCCGTTTGGGGTAGTTGAACGGGGTAGAAGGGTAGGGCAAATTGGCCCAATCTGTTACACTTCTTGAACATTTTTTGAATGAGCAGGCACTGAGATGGTGGATAATTCACAAGAAACGACGCACTTTGGCTTTCAGACCGTCGCTAAAGAGCAGAAAGCTGACATGGTGGCCCACGTTTTTCATTCTGTGGCCTCGAAATATGACGTTATGAATGACTTAATGTCATTTGGCATTCATCGTTTGTGGAAGCGCTTCACCATTGATTGCAGTGGCGTGCGTCGCGGTCAAACCGTACTGGATTTGGCAGGCGGTACGGGCGACCTGACGGCGAAATTCTCTCGCATGGTGGGTGAAACCGGTAAAGTCGTACTGGCGGATATCAATGACTCAATGCTCAAAATGGGTCGCGAAAAGCTGCGTAATATCGGCGTAGTGGGTAACGTTGAGTACGTTCAGGCGAACGCGGAAGCACTGCCTTTCCCTGACAACACGTTTGACTGCATTACCATTTCTTTCGGTCTGCGCAACGTAACGGATAAAGACAAAGCTTTGCGATCCATGTATCGCGTGTTGAAGCCGGGCGGACGTTTACTGGTGCTGGAGTTCTCCAAGCCGATTATCGAACCGCTGAGCAAGGCCTACGATGCTTATTCTTTCCATGTTCTGCCGCGCATCGGTTCCATGGTCGCAAGCGATGCGGACAGTTACCGCTATTTGGCGGAGTCTATTCGCATGCATCCCGATCAGGACACGCTAAAAGCAATGATGCAAGATGCCGGGTTCGAAAGCGTTGATTACTACAACCTGACGGCTGGTGTCGTTGCGCTGCATCGTGGTTACAAGTTCTGACAGGAGATTGGGGATGCCTTTAAAACCCTTAGTGACCGCAGGTGTTGAAAATCTGCTCAATACCTTTCTGTATCGTTCTCCTGCGCTGAAATCAGCCCGAACGCGTTTACAGAGCAAGGTGCTGCGTGTTGATCTTAAAGGATTTTCAACACCCTTAGTCCTGGTGTTTAGTGAGCGCCAGCTCGATGTGCTGGGGGCATGGGAAGGCGAAGCCGATTGCACAGTAATCACACATGCCAGCGTGTTGCCGAAATTACGCGACCGCCAGCAACTTACCACGCTTATTCGCAGCGGTGAGCTGGAAGTTCAGGGTGATATCCAGGTGGTGCAGAACTTTGTGGCGCTGGCCGATCTGGCTGAGTTTGATCCCGCAGAGCTGTTAGCGCCCTATACCGGCGATATCGTCGCGGAGGGGGTCAGCAAAGTCTTGCGTGGCGGCGCGAAGTTCTTGCGCCATAACATTCAGCGCCAGCAGCGCTATGTAGCCGAAGCGATCACCGAAGAGTGGCGTATGGCTCCCGGCTCGCTCGAGGTTGCATGGTTTGCAGAAGAAACGGCAGCCGTTGAACGTGCGGTCGAATCTCTGGCCAAACGGCTGGAAAAACTGGAGGCCAAATGACGCCAGGTGAAGTACGGCGCCTTTATTTCATCATTCGCACTTTCTTAAGCTACGGTCTTGATGAACTCATCCCTAAAATGCGTATCACGCTGCCGCTTCGGTTGTGGCGTTACTCGCTGTTCTGGATGCCCAACCAACATAAAGACAAACCGCTGGGAGAAAGGCTGAGACTGGCTTTACAGGAGCTCGGCCCGGTGTGGATCAAATTTGGGCAAATGCTCTCTACCCGTCGTGACCTTTTCCCACCGCACATCGCCGATCAGCTTGCGCTATTGCAGGATCGCGTTGCCCCATTCGATGGGCAGCGAGCGAAAGAACAAATCGAAGAAGCCATGGGCGGGCTGCCCGTCGAGGAGTGGTTTGATGATTTTGAGATCACGCCGCTGGCATCCGCGTCTATTGCTCAGGTCCATACCGCACGACTGAAGTCCAATGGTAAAGAGGTGGTGATCAAAGTTATCCGCCCGGACATACTGCCGGTCATTAAAGCGGATTTAAAACTGATTTACCGCCTTGCGCGCTGGGTTCCTCGTCTGCTACCGGATGGCCGTCGTCTACGGCCAACAGAAGTGGTCCGCGAGTATGAAAAAACGTTGATTGATGAGCTGAACCTGCTGCGCGAATCGGCGAACGCAATTCAGCTGCGACGTAATTTTGAAGATAGCCCGATGCTGTACATCCCGGAAGTGTATTCCGACTATTGCAGTCAGAACATGATGGTGATGGAGCGCATATATGGTATCCCCGTATCTGATGTCGCAACGCTTGAGAAGAATGGCACCAACATGAAGTTGTTGGCTGAACGCGGCGTGCAGGTCTTCTTTACTCAGGTATTTCGCGACAGTTTTTTCCATGCGGACATGCATCCTGGGAATATTTTCGTGAGTTATGAGCACCCTGAAAACCCGAAATACATTGGTATTGATTGCGGGATTGTGGGTTCTTTAAATAAAGAAGATAAGCGCTATCTTGCTGAAAACTTTATTGCGTTCTTTAACCGAGACTACCGCAAAGTTGCCGAACTGCACGTGGATTCAGGTTGGGTTCCGCCTGATACCAACGTTGAAGAGTTTGAATTTGCAATCCGTACCGTGTGCGAGCCGATATTCGAAAAACCGCTGGCGGAGATTTCCTTTGGCCACGTGCTGTTGAATCTGTTTAACACCGCGCGTCGATTCAATATGGAAGTCCAGCCTCAGTTGGTTTTGCTCCAGAAGACGCTGCTGTACGTTGAAGGTGTCGGACGACAACTCTATCCGCAGTTAGATTTGTGGAAAACGGCCAAGCCGTTTCTCGAATCATGGATTAAAGATCAGGTCGGTATTCCTGCGCTCGTCAGGGCATTTAAAGAAAAAGCTCCGTTCTGGGTCGAAAAAATGCCAGAAATACCTGAACTGGTGTATGACAGTTTGCGCCAGGGCAAATATTTACAGCACAGTGTTGATAAGATTGCCCGCGAGCTTCACGCGAATCATGTGCGTCAGGGACAATCCCGTTATTTATTGGGCATTGGCGCAACATTGTTGCTAAGTGGAACATTCCTGCTGGTAAGCCGCCCTGAGTGGGGGCTTATGCCGGGCTGGTTAATGGCGGGAGGCGTCATAGCCTGGATAATCGGCTGGCGCAAAATGCGCTGAATTTTTCATCGCCCAAGGCAGGCCGTGTAACGTATACTACGGCCTTATTAATTCATCATCTATGACAGAGGAACATGTATGGGTGGTATCAGTATTTGGCAGTTGTTGATCATTGCCGTCATCGTTGTACTGCTATTTGGCACCAAGAAACTCGGCTCCATCGGTTCCGATCTTGGCGCGTCTATTAAAGGCTTCAAAAAAGCGATGGGTGATGATGAACCTAAGCAAGATAAAACCAGCCAGGACGCTGATTTTACTGCTAAATCCATTACCGATAAGCAGGGCGAAGTGAAAAAGGAAGACGCCAAAAGCCAAGATAAAGAGCAGGTATAATCCGTGTTTGATATCGGTTTTAGCGAACTGTTATTGGTATTCGTGATCGGCCTCATTGTCCTGGGGCCGCAACGATTACCCGTGGCGGTAAAAACGGTTGCTGGCTGGGTTCGCGCTTTGCGTTCCCTTGCAACTACTGTTCAGAACGAACTGACCCAGGAGCTTAAGCTTCAGGAATTCCAGGACAGCCTGAAGAAAGTAGAGAAAGCGAGCCTGACAAATCTGACCCCGGAGCTGAAAGCATCAATGGATGAGCTGCGTGAAGCGGCGGAGTCGATGAAGCGTTCTTATAGCGTGCACGATCCTGAGAAAGCCAGCGATGAAGCGCACACTATCCATAATCCGGTGGTGAAAGACGGTGAAGCGCAGCGAGAAGGGGTCACCCCAGCTGCCGCTGAAAACCAGGCCAGTTCGCCGGAGCAAAAACCGGAATCCACGGGTGCTAAAACGCCAGAGCCGACGGAAAACACTTCCGCCACGTTGATGGATGCAGAAAAGAAAGCTGCCGCACCTGTTGTCGAATCCTCCCCCTCGTCGAGTGATAAACCGTAAACATGGCTGTAGAAGATACCCAACCGCTCATCACGCATCTTATTGAGCTGCGTAAGCGACTCCTGAACTGCATTATTGCTGTGTTCGTGATCTTTCTGGCATTGGTGTACTTTGCCAACGACATTTACCATATGGTTGCGGCGCCGTTGATCAAACAGATGCCGCAGGGCGCAACAATGATCGCCACCGATGTGGCCTCGCCGTTCTTTACCCCGATAAAGTTAACCTTCATGGTGTCGCTGATTCTGTCAGCGCCAGTGATCCTCTATCAGGTCTGGGCATTCATTGCGCCTGCTTTGTACAAACATGAACGTCGCCTGGTTGTGCCGTTGTTGGTCTCCAGTTCGTTATTGTTCTACATCGGTATGGCATTCGCCTATTTTGTCGTCTTCCCGTTGGCGTTTGGTTTCCTTGCCAATACGGCTCCGCAAGGCGTACAGGTATCGACAGACATTGCCAGCTATCTCAGTTTCGTAATGGCGCTGTTTATGGCTTTCGGTGTCTCTTTTGAGGTTCCTGTCGCCATTGTGCTGCTATGCTGGATGGGCATTACGACGCCTGAAGACTTACGCAAGAAACGCCCTTACGTTGTAGTGGGGGCATTTGTCGTCGGGATGCTATTGACCCCGCCAGATGTCTTCTCGCAAACGCTGTTGGCGATACCGATGTACTGCCTGTTTGAGGTGGGTGTGTTCTTCTCTCGATTCTATGTCGGTAAGCGACGTACGCGAGATGAGGATAACGAGGCTGAAGAAGCAAAAGAAGCTGAAGCCACCGAGAAAACTGAAGAATAAACGCAACCGCC
This sequence comes from Citrobacter werkmanii, assembly GCF_008693645.1. NCBI lineage: Bacteria > Pseudomonadati > Pseudomonadota > Gammaproteobacteria > Enterobacterales > Enterobacteriaceae > Citrobacter > Citrobacter werkmanii. Next base: position 293,654 of record NZ_CP044101.1, read on the forward strand.
CGTCAGGGCGGTTGTCATATGGGAGGAAGCATGTTTGATATTGGCGTTAATTTAACCAGTTCACAATTTGCGAAAGACCGGGATGAGGTCGTGGCGCGCGCCTTTGCTGCGGGCGTAAACGGTATGCTCCTGACCGGAACAAACCTGCACGAAAGCCAGCAGGCTTTAACGTTGGCGCAGCATTATCCGCATTGCTGGTCCACGGCTGGCGTGCACCCGCATGACAGCAGCCAATGGCAGTCCTCAACAGAAGCAGAAATTATTGCGCTGGCAAACCATTCGAAGGTGGTCGCTATTGGTGAGTGCGGCCTGGATTTTAATCGCAATTTCTCCACGCCGCAGGAGCAGGAGCGTGCTTTTGAGGCGCAACTGCGCATTGCTGCTGAACTGCAGATGCCGGTTTTCATGCATTGTCGGGACGCCCATGATCGTTTTCTGACGTTGCTGGAGCCGTGGCTGGACAGCCTGCCCGGTGCGGTGCTGCACTGCTTTACTGGCTCGCGTCAGGAGATGCAGGACTGTGTAGACCGCGGGCTTTATATTGGTATCACCGGGTGGGTCTGTGATGAGCGCCGGGGCATGGAACTGCGTGAGCTGCTGCCCTTTATCCCGGTTGAGAGATTGCTGATCGAAACCGATGCGCCCTACTTACTTCCCCGGGATTTAACGCCTAAACCAGCGTCACGGCGCAATGAACCTGCGCACCTACCCCATATTCTTGAGCGTATTGCCCACTGGCGCGGCGAGGATCCTCAATGGTTGTCAGCAACCATTGATGCGAACGTCAGAACGCTGTTTGAAGTGACTTTCTAAGGCGACTTAAATTTTTCGAAAGCCGGTGTTTTTCACGCTCTGCTTAACCTCTTTATTCAATAGGTTAAGCAGCAGCATGGAACGCGCTTCGCCATCGGGTTCGGTAAAGATCGCTTTCAAACCCTCAAACGCACCTTCGGTAATAATCACACTGTCCCCCGGATGAGGGGTTTCAGGGTCAACAATACCTTCAGGTTTATAGATGGAAAGTTGATGAATGACGGGAGAAGGAACGGTCGCCGGCGTCGCACCGAAACGGACGAAATGGCTAACACCACGCGTGGCATTGATGGTGGTGGTGTGGATCACTTCCGGGTCGAACTCGACAAACATATAATTAGGGAATAGGGGTTCACTGACTGTGGTCCGTTTACCGCGCACCATTTTTTCCAGGGTGATCATAGGCGTCAGGCAGTTCACCGCCTGTCTTTCCAGATGTTCCTGGGCTCGCTGAAGTTGCCCACGTTTGCAGTACAGTAAATACCAGGATTGCATAATAACTCTTATCCGCTTGTTCTGAGCGCCAGCATAGCAAAAGCCATGAGTTAAGTTAATTATACCCGCCGCAAAGCAGGCTGAAACCCAATGGGTATATACTCCCAGGCCTTATATGTATCGCCAGAGTTCACGCTAATTTAACAAAAATACAGCATCACAATGATGAACGCCGTATAATGAAGCGCTTACGAAGAGGCCACAATGGACGCCATGAAATATCACGATTTACGCGACTTCCTGACGCTGCTTGAACAGCAGGGCGAGCTCAAACGCATTTCGCTTGAGGTGGATCCCCATCTGGAGATCACTGAAATTGCCGATCGCACCTTGCGTGCCGGTGGGCCTGCGTTACTGTTTGAAAATCCTAAAGGCTATACAATGCCGGTGCTGTGTAACCTGTTTGGCACACCGAAGCGTGTGGCGATGGGGATGGGGCAAGAAGATGTCTCGGCGCTACGGGAAGTGGGTAAGCTGTTGGCGTTTTTGAAAGAGCCTGAGCCACCGAAAGGATTTCGCGATCTGTTCGATAAGCTGCCGCAGTTTAAGCAGGTGTTGAACATGCCGACTAAGCGGTTACGCGGCGCGCCTTGCCAGCAAAAAATCTATTCAGGCGATGAAGTCGATTTAAACCGTATTCCGATTATGACCTGCTGGCCAGAGGATGCTGCGCCGCTGATTACCTGGGGGCTGACCGTTACGCGCGGCCCGCATAAAGAGCGGCAGAATCTCGGTATCTATCGTCAGCAACTGATTGGCAAAAACAAGCTCATTATGCGCTGGCTTTCCCATCGCGGCGGCGCGCTTGATTATCAGGAGTGGCGCGCGGCGCATCCTGGTGAACGGTTCCCGGTTTCTGTGGCCTTGGGAGCAGACCCGGCAACAATTCTGGGCGCTGTTACACCTGTCCCGGATACATTATCTGAGTACGCATTTGCCGGGCTGTTGCGTGGCACCAAAACTGAAGTGGTCAAATGTATTTCCAACGATCTGGAAGTGCCTGCCAGCGCTGAAATTGTGCTGGAAGGCTATATCGAACCGGGTGAAATGGCCCCGGAAGGACCATATGGCGATCATACTGGTTACTACAATGAAGTAGATAGCTTCCCGGTCTTTACCGTCACGCACATTACTCAGCGTGAAGATGCAATTTATCACTCTACCTACACCGGACGCCCGCCTGATGAGCCCGCAGTGCTTGGCGTGGCGCTGAATGAAGTCTTCGTGCCTATTCTGCAAAAGCAGTTTCCGGAAATCGTCGACTTTTACCTGCCTCCCGAAGGCTGCTCATATCGCCTGGCCGTGGTGACGATGAAAAAACAGTACGCTGGTCATGCCAAACGCGTCATGATGGGTGTCTGGTCGTTTTTGCGTCAGTTTATGTACACCAAATTTGTTATTGTCTGCGATGATGACGTCAACGCACGCGACTGGAATGATGTGATTTGGGCGATTACGACGCGTATGGACCCGGCCCGGGATACTGTACTGGTAGAGAATACACCCATTGATTACCTGGATTTTGCCTCGCCGGTTTCCGGTCTTGGTTCAAAAATGGGGCTGGATGCCACCAATAAATGGCCGGGCGAAACCCAACGCGAATGGGGACGTCCGATAAAAAAAGATCCTGAAGTCACTGCACGTATTGACGCAATTTGGGATGAACTGGCCATCTTTAATGACGGCAAAAGCGCCTGAGGCGCGATCGTTTTGCCTATTGATCCGACAGAGAGAGCGCATGACAACCTTAAGCTGTAAAGTGACCTCGGTAGAAGCTATCACTGACACCGTATATCGCGTTCGTTTAGTGCCAGACGCGGCGTTTTCCTTTCGTGCCGGCCAGTATTTAATGGTCGTGATGGACGAACGAGATAAGCGCCCGTTCTCCATGGCATCTACGCCGGACGAGCAGGGGTTCATTGAACTGCACGTTGGCGCTTCTGAGCTAAATCTGTACGCCATGGCCGTGATGGACCGCATTCTGAAAGACCGGGAAATTAAGGTCGACATTCCGCATGGCGAAGCCTGGCTACGTGATGAGGACGAACGACCGTTGCTCCTGATTGCCGGCGGGACGGGATTCTCTTACGCGCGTTCCATTCTGCTTACCGCGCTGGCGCGCAATCCAAATCGCGATATCACTATTTACTGGGGCGGGCGCGAAGAGAAGCATCTCTACGATCTCTCTGAGCTGGAAGCGCTGTCAGTAAATCATCCGAATCTGCGCGTTGAGCCAGTGGTAGAACAGCCTGAAGAAGGCTGGCGTGGCCGTACGGGCACCGTATTAACGGCAGTATTACAGGATTACGGTACCCTGGCGGAACACGATATCTACATTGCCGGACGTTTTGAAATGGCTAAAATCGCGCGCGATCTGTTCTGCAATGAACGCAGTGCGCGTGAAGACCGCCTGTTTGGCGACGCGTTCGCGTTTATTTAAGCGCTGTGCGCCGGAGCCCTTCCGGCGCATTCATTACTCACCTTACTTCTACTAACAGGGTGCAAGCCCGGTCTCGTTGCCTTTCTTTCTTCACCAGTTTTTAGTAAACATTTTTTTCTATCTATTAATCATAAAAATAAGCTTTTGTGACGGAGCTCTTTTTGTTTAGTAAACAAGGTTGGCAAGCTATGCAGCATCACATTACAAGGCGCAAACGAGGGAAAAAACATGAGGCTTGGCCTGGATATTGGCGGGACTAAAATCGAAGCGGTAGTGATTGATAATACGGGGGAAATTGTTTATCGCGAGCGATGCGCAACCCCAAAGCAGAGCTATGGCGATTTTTTCCACGCCGTAACGGAGATGATTGCTAAGGCCAGGCAGGCCGTTAATCAGCCTTTCTCGGTTGGCGTTGGGGTGCCCGGTGCGGTGGATAGCGAAGGGTTAATCAAAAACTCCAACATTCTGGTGCTGAATCAGCAGAGCTTTGCGCAAGATCTTGAGCAAGCGTTAGGGATGGCAGTGCCCGTCACCAACGATGCTAACTGCTTTACGCTGTCAGAGGCGATGGACGGCAGCGGATATGGGCACAGCGTCGTTTTTGGCGTCATCCTCGGTACCGGTTGCGGCGGCGGTGTGTGTATCGATAACCGCCTGATTTCCGGTCCTAACGCCTGCGCAGGCGAGTGGGGGCATAATGCCTTGCCGCGTTATCATGAATCCCGAGATGGGGCCGCAGTGACATGCTATTGCGGACAGTTGAACTGTATCGAAAGCTTTATTTCCGGCAGCGGTCTGGAACGCCAGTATTTGAACCACACCGCGCAACATGCGGGTGTGCCACAAATTATGCGACAGGTAGAATCGGGTGATGCAGATGCCTGTTTGTTATGGGAACGCTATTGCGATCAACTGGCGCGAGCGTTGGCAAGCGTGGTGAATACGCTCGATCCCGATGTGATTGTGTTGGGGGGCGGGGTATCTAATATCGATTTACTGTATTCTGGCTTGCAGGCGCGAGTAGCACAGTACGTATTTGGTAAACAGTGCCGTACACCGATCGTTCCGGCCAGACACGGCGACAGCAGCGGCGTACGTGGTGCCGCCTGGCTGGGGGCGCAACGAGCCTGCGTAGAATCAATGAGAGTGAAATGACGAAACCTGTACGTATCAGAGACATTGCCGAAGCATGTGGGGTCTCAGTTGGCGCTGTTTCCCGCGCCCTAAAAGGGCAGCCGGGGCTGCGTGAGGATACCCGGTTGCGCATTATTTCTGTGGCGCAGCAGCAGGGTTATGATTTTTCCCGCTTGCGCAGCGACAAGATCAAACGCGTCCTGTTTTTGCTGCATCGTCAGCACAATATCAGCCGCGCATTACCGTTTTACTCCCAACTGCTGTTAGGTATAGAAGATCTTTGTCGCGAGAATGGTATTGCGCTGAGCTTTCTGTCTATCGGTCCGGGTGATACGGTGAGTGAGCAGGTGATGCTGCACCAGCCGGATGCGCTGATCTGCGCCGGATTTTTTGAGCCTGAATTGCTTGGGCTGCTGCAACAGATGAAACTGCCGCTGGTACTGGTGGATCTCTGGGCGCCTGGCCTGCCTTGTGTCAATCCGGACAATACCCAGGGCGGCTATCTGGCCACGCAACACCTGATTGCACAAGGTCGCAACCGCATCGCGTTTCTTGCCAGTACACTTTCTCACTACAGTATTCGTCAGCGTGAGAAGGGCTATCGTCAGGCATTGTATGAAGCCCGGTTGCTGATGCCGCCAGAGTACGAAGCCATCGCGCCGCCGTTGCTCGATACCGAGCAATCTTTGGTAGAGGCGGTTAATGAGCTGCTCAGGTTGCCGGAGCCACCCGATGCCATTTTTGCCTATAACGATGCGGCAGCGATGGTTGTTCAAAGAGTGTGCGCGCAGCAGGGCATACGTATCCCGGAAGACCTTGCGCTGGTAGGGTTTGATGATATTGATGCCGCAGCCTGGTCACATCCGCCGCTGAGCACTATCGCGGTTGATAAGCAACAGCTGGGTCGGGAAGCGCTGCGTTTACTGTTGGAAGAGAAGCAGGAAGAGAATCTGCTGCTGCCGGTGCAGTTAGTGGTACGTGGTAGTTCAGGGAAATAAAAAACCCGCCCCTGACAGGCGGGAAGAACGGCAACTAAATTTTCTCTCTTCGCCATTGGCACCATAACTGTGTTGGCTGCGCTCATTCACCCGAATCACTTACTACACGTAAGCTCATCGGGATTCATTCACTTGCCGCCTTGTTCTGGCACCAATGGCTTTGAGATAACATTTCGTAGGCCGGGCAAGCGAAGCGCCCCCGGCGTGCCTTGATTAAACTCGCTCGAATACCGTCGCGATGCCCTGACCTAACCCGATACACATCGTCGCCAGACCAAACTGTACGTCTTTGCGTTCCATCAGATTGAGCAGGGTAGTGCTGATACGCGCACCGGAACAACCCAGCGGGTGACCCAATGCGATCGCCCCGCCGTTGAGGTTGATCTTCTCGTCGATCTGCTCCATCAGCCCCAGATCTTTAATACACGGCAGGATCTGGGCGGCAAAAGCTTCATTCATCTCAAACAAGCCGATGTCGCTGGTGGAGAGCCCCGCTTTTTTCAGCGCCAGCTTTGAAGCCGGAACCGGACCGTAACCCATGATGGAAGGGTCGCAGCCGACAACGGCCATTGAACGAATTCGGGCACGTGGCGTCAGACCCAGATCACGGGCACGGCTTTCGCTCATGACCAGCATCGCGGCAGCACCATCGGAAAGCGCGGAAGAGGTACCGGCCGTCACCGTGCCGCTAACCGGATCGAATGCCGGGCGCAGGGTAGAAAGCGCTTCAACCGTGGTCTCCGGGCGGATAACTTCATCGTAGTTAAACTGCTTCAGCACGCCGTCTGCATCATGACCGCCAGTCGGGATGATTTCATTTTTAAATGCGCCAGACTGTGTAGCAGCCCAGGCGCGAGCGTGTGAACGTGCGGCGAAGGCATCCTGCATTTCACGGCTAATACCGTGCATGCGGGAGAGCATTTCCGCCGTCAGGCCCATCATCCCCGCGGCTTTCGCCACGTTGCGGCTCATACCCGGGTGGAAATCAACCCCGTGACTCATCGGCACATGGCCCATATGTTCCACGCCGCCAATCAGGCACGCCTGAGCATCGCCGGTCATGATCATGCGTGCTGCATCATGCAGCGCCTGCATGGATGAACCACACAGACGGTTAACGGTCACTGCCGGTACTGAATGTGGGATTTCCGCCAGTAGTGACGCGTTACGAGCGATATTGAAACCCTGCTCCAGCGTTTGCTGCACGCAGCCCCAGTAAATATCATCAAGCGCGGATGGCTCCAGCGCCGGATTACGCGCCAGCAGGCTACGCATTAAATGTGCGGAGAGGTCTTCTGCCCGCACGTTACGAAACGCTCCCCCTTTTGAACGGCCCATCGGGGTACGGATCGCATCAACAATTACAACCTGTTCCATTGTGACTCCTTAAGCCGTTTTCAGGCTGCCAACCGGGCGGGCAGGCTCAACCTGGGGATAATACGGTTCGTTATGGCGCGCTTTATCACGCAGACCGGCCGGAACTTCATACAGTGGGCCTAGGTGCTGATACTGTTGGGCCATATCGAGATACTTCGCGCTGCCGAGCGTATCCAGCCAGCGGAACGCACCGCCGTGGAACGGAGGGAAGCCCAGGCCATACACCAGCGCCATATCGGCTTCTGCCGGGCTGGCGATAATGCCTTCTTCCAGACAACGCACCACTTCGTTGATCATTGGGATCATCATGCGGGCGATAATCTCGTCATCGCTGAAGTCGCGTTTCGGTTGGCTGACCTCTGCCAGCAGACCATCAACGGCGGTATCTTCTTCTTTCTTCGGCTTGCCCTTGTTGTCTTCTTTATAACGCCAGAACCCGAGACCGTTTTTCTGTCCGAAACGGTTAGCATCAAACAGGGCATCGATCGCATCGCGATAATCTTTCTGCATACGCTGTGGGAAGCCCGCAGACATCACCGCCTGTGCGTGATGCGCGGTATCAATCCCCACCACGTCCAGCAGATAAGCCGGGCCCATCGGCCAGCCAAACTGTTTTTCCATCACTTTGTCGACTTTGCGGAAATCCGCTCCGTCGCGCAGCAACTGGCTGAAACCGGCAAAATAGGGGAACAGCACGCGGTTGACGAAGAAACCAGGGCAGTCATTGACCACAATTGGCGTTTTGCCCATCTGGCTTGCCCAGGCGACAACCTTAGCGATGGTTTCATCTGAGCTTTTTTCGCCGCGAATGATCTCAACCAACGGCATGCGGTGCACCGGGTTAAAGAAGTGCATGCCACAGAAGTTTTCCGGGCGTTTGAGCACGCTGGCCAGTTCGTTGATTGGAATGGTTGAGGTGTTCGAAGCCAGTACGGTGTCCGGGCGTACCTTATCTTCGGTTTCCGCCAGTACCGCTTTTTTCACTTTCGGGTTTTCCACAACCGCTTCGACTACCACGTCCACACGCTCGAAGCCGCTATAGTCGAGGGTTGGATGGATAGTGGAAATCACGCCCGCCATTTTCAGGCCGTCAATTTTGCCGCGCTCGAGCTGTTTGTTCAGCAGCTTGGCCGCTTCGGTCATGCCCAACGTTAATGATTTGTCGTTGATATCTTTCATCACAACCGGCACGCCTTTCCAGGCCGACTGGTAAGCGATACCGCCGCCCATAATCCCCGCGCCCAGCACCGCCGCTTGCTTTGGCGCCTCAATATTTTTGGTGAGCTTTTTGGCTTTGGCTTTCACGAACTGATCGTTAAGGAAGATCCCAACCAATGCGCGAGCTTCACTGGTGTGCGCCAGTGGAACAAAACTTTTATTTTCCAGGTTCAGTGCTTCTTCACGGCCAAAACGGGCTGCCGCCTCAATCGTTTTCACGGCAGTGATTGGTGCGGGATAATGCTTCCCGGCCGTCTGCGCCACCATACCTTTGGCGATAGTAAAGCTCATCGCCGCTTCAATTTTGCTGAGTTTCAACGGTTCCAGCTTCGGCTGGCGTTTGGCTTTCCAGTCGAGATCGCCGTTAATCGCTTGACGTAATATGGCGATCGCGCCATCAAGCAGTTTCTCGTGTTTCACGACGCCATCGACCAGGCCGATTTTCAGCGCCTGCTCAGCACCAACATCTTTACCCGCAGCAATGATTTCCAGCGCGCTGTCCGCACCCAGCATACGTGGCATACGTACGGATCCGCCAAAGCCTGGCATGATGCCCAGCTTGGTTTCCGGCAGGCCGATGCGCAGGTCCGGCGTTGCCAGACGGTAATCGGTCGCCAGCACACACTCGCAGCCGCCGCCCAGCGCATAACCATTTACCGCTGAGAGGGTCGGAACAGGTAGATCTTCCAGACGATTAAAGACGCTGTTGGCAAAATGCAGCCACTGGCTCAACTGTTCTTCAGGCACGAGGAACAATGAAAGGAATTCGGTGATATCGGCACCGACAATAAAGGCTGCTTTGTTAGAGCGCAGCAGCAGCCCTTTTAAATTCGGTTGTTTTTCCAGCACGTCAAGCGCATGGCCCAGGCTGGCAACGGTGGCTGTGTCGAGTTTATTGACCGAACCAGGGGCATCGAACACCAGTTCGGCGATGCCATCTTCCAGCCAGTCGAGGTACAGGGTGTCGCCTTTGTAAAGCATGTCAGTCTCCTGAATCCGCAAGGTGATCTGGTCATACCAGATGAATCGAAGTGTGTGTTTTATGTTAAAAAAATGCAAATGAATGATTAAAGAAATGACGATTCGATCACGCTCGGCAGAAATCACGCACTCACAAAGCGATGTGCTAAGATGCGGAGTCTTGAGGTCAAAAACAGAAGGATAGAAAATGGAATCACTGGCCGCACTCTATAAAAATCATATCGTTACCTTACAAGAGCGGGCGCGCGACGCGCTGGAACGCTTCAAGCTGGATGCGTTACTTATTCACTCTGGCGAACTTGTTAACGTCTTTCTTGACGACCATCCGTACCCGTTTAAGGTCAATCCGCAATTCAAAGCCTGGGTACCCGTAACGCAGGTCCCTAACTGCTGGTTGCTGGTGGATGGTGTGAATAAGCCAAAATTGTGGTTCTATCTGCCGGTCGACTACTGGCATAACGTTGAGCCGCTGCCGACCTCCTTCTGGACAGAAGAAATCGAGATCATCGCGCTGCCAAAAGCGGACGGTATCGGTAGCCAACTGCCAGCTGCTCGCGGCAATATCGGTTATATTGGTCCGGTTCCGGAACGTGCGTTGCAACTGGACATCGCGGCCAGCAACATCAACCCGAAAGGGGTGATCGACTACCTGCATTATTACCGCGCCTTTAAAACGGATTACGAACTGGCCTGTATGCGCGAAGCGCAGAAAATGGCGGTGAATGGACACCGTGCCGCGGAAGAAGCGTTCCGTTCCGGGATGAGCGAGTTTGACATCAACCTGGCTTATCTGACCGCGACCGGTCACCGCGACACTGACGTGCCATACAGCAACATCGTTGCGCTTAATGAGCATGCGTCGGTTCTTCATTACACCAAACTGGATCATCAGGCGCCGTCTGAAATTCGCAGCTTCCTGCTGGACGCTGGTGCGGAATATAACGGCTATGCGGCAGACCTGACGCGTACCTGGTCGGCGAAAAGCGACAACGACTATGCGCATCTGGTGAAAGATGTTAACGACGAAGAGCTGGCGCTTATCGCGACCATGAAAGCAGGTACCAGCTACGTGGATTACCACATTCAGTTCCATCAGCGCATCGCGAAGCTGCTGCGTAAGCATCAAATCATCACCGATATGAGTGAAGAGGCGATGGTGGAAAACGATCTTACTGGACCGTTTATGCCGCACGGTATTGGTCACCCGTTGGGTCTGCAGGTGCATGATGTCGCTGGCTTTATGCAGGATGACAGCGGTACCCACCTTGCTGCCCCGTCGAAGTATCCTTACCTGCGCTGCACCCGTGTTCTGCAGCCGGGCATGGTTCTGACCATCGAACCGGGCATCTACTTTATTGAATCACTGCTGGCGCCGTGGCGTGAAGGGCAGTTCAGCAAACACTTCAACTGGCAGAAAATTGAAGCTCTGAAACCGTTCGGCGGTATTCGTATTGAAGACAACGTGGTGGTCCATGAGAACAATATCGAAAACATGACGCGGGATTTAAAACTGGCGTAATGGACAGTTGGTTAATCCCTGCGGCGCCGGTTAGCGTCGTTGAAGAGATCAAAAAAAGCCGCTTCATTACGCTGCTCGCCCATACGGACGGCGTAGAAGCGGCGAAAGCATTCGTTGAGTCCGTCAAAACGGAACACCCGGACGCCCGCCACCATTGTGTGGCATGGGTGGCGGGTGCGCCGAATGACTCGCAGCAGTTGGGCTTTTCAGACGATGGCGAACCGGCGGGAACGGCAGGCAAGCCGATGCTCGCGCAGCTGATGGGCAGCGGTGTCGGTGAGATTACCGCAGTGGTGGTGCGCTACTACGGCGGTATCCTTCTCGGTACGGGTGGGCTGGTAAAAGCCTACGGTGGCGGTGTGAATCAGGCGTTGCGTCAGTTAACGACACAGCGCAAGACGCCATTAACCGAATATACTTTGCAGTGTGAGTACGGTCAGCTGGCAGGCATAGAAGCTTTGCTGGGTCAGTTTGACGGTAAAGTCGTTGCCAGTGATTACCAGGCTTTTGTTCGGCTCAGGGTGGCGCTTCCTTATGCCAAAGTGGATGAATTTTCGGCAAAACTGGCGGATTTTAGTCGTGGTTCATTGCAATTGTTAGCGATTGAAGAATAATCCCCACCTCATTTTAAAGAACTAAGGAAGCGGTAGAGATGCATTTTCGCGCCATTACCCGAATCGTTGGACTACTGGTCATCTTATTCTCGGGGACAATGATTATCCCCGGACTGGTGGCTCTCATCTATCGTGATGGGGCAGGGCGTGCATTTACCCAAACTTTCTTCGTTGCTCTGGCGATCGGCTCCATGCTGTGGTGGCCGAACCGCAAAGAGAAAGGCGAGCTGAAATCTCGCGAAGGTTTTCTGATTGTCGTCTTGTTCTGGACCGTGCTGGGTAGCGTGGGTGCGCTGCCGTTCATCTTTGCGGAAAGCCCTAACCTGACGATTACCGATGCATTTTTTGAATCCTTTTCCGGATTGACCACCACCGGGGCAACAACGCTGGTGGGGCTGGATTCATTGCCACACGCTATCCTCTTTTATCGACAGATGCTGCAATGGTTCGGCGGGATGGGGATCATCGTGCTGGCGGTGGCTATTCTGCCTATTCTTGGCGTCGGGGGGATGCAGCTCTACCGGGCAGAAATGCCGGGGCCGCTGAAAGATAATAAAATGCGCCCGCGTATTGCCGAAACGGCGAAAACCCTGTGGCTTATCTATGTATTGCTGACGGTGGCATGTGCACTGGCGCTATGGTTTGCCGGGATGCCAGCGTTTGACGCCATTGGGCACAGCTTTGCCACGATTGCGATTGGCGGCTTTTCCACGCACGATGCCAGCGTGGGATATTTCGACAGTCCCACGATCAACACCATCATTGCTATCTTCTTGCTGATCTCCGGCTGTAACTATGGCCTGCACTTCTCTTTATTAAGCGGCCGTAGCCTGAAGGTCTACTGGCGCGATCCGGAATTTCGCATGTTCATCGGCGTGCAGTTGACGCTAGTGGCTGTCTGTACGCTGGTACTGTGGATACACAATACCTACGGTTCAGCGCTCACGACCATCAACCAGGCCTTTTTCCAGGTGGTATCAATGGCGACGACCGCCGGATTTACCACCGACAGCATTGCCCGCTGGCCGCTGTTCCTGCCGGTGTTGTTGTTGTGTTCTGCCTTTATCGGCGGCTGTGCCGGGTCTACGGGCGGTGGCTTGAAAGTGATTCGTATCCTGTTGCTGTTTAAGCAAGGTAACCGCGAGTTGAAACGTCTGGTTCACCCGAATGCTGTTTACAGTATCAAGCTGGGTAACCGTGCGCTGCCGGAGCGAATTCTTGAAGCCGTCTGGGGATTCTTTTCTGCCTATGCACTGGTCTTTATTATCAGTATGCTGGCGATTATTGCGACCGGTGTTGATGACTTCTCCGCGTTTGCCTCCGTGGTGGCGACGCTGAATAACCTCGGTCCTGGGCTGGGCGTTGTCGCCGACAACTTTGCCAGTATGAACCCCGTGGCGAAGTGGATCCTGATTGCCAATATGCTGTTTGGTCGTCTGGAGGTCTTTACTCTGCTGGTACTCTTTACCCCTACTTTCTGGCGTGAATAATGGAGTAACACGTGAAAACACTGATTCTTTTTTCTTCCCGGGACGGGCAAACGCGTGAAATCGCCGAGTATCTGGCTTCTGAACTCAAAGAGCTGGGCGTTTGGACGGATGTTGTTAATTTGCATCGCACCGCGGAGCCTGACTGGCAAAATTATGACAGCGTGGTGATTGGCGCCTCGATTCGCTATGGTCATTATCATGCCGCATTTCAGGAGTTTGTGAAAAAGCATGCCACGCGGCTGAATGCGATGCCGAGTGCGTTCTACTCCGTTAACCTGGTTGCCCGTAAACCGGAGAAGCGTACGCCGCAAACCAACAGCTATGCGCGTAAGTTCCTGATGAGTTCGCCGTGGCGGCCTGATCGCAGTGCGGTTATTGCCGGCGCTTTGCTGTATCCCCGCTATCGCTGGTATGACCGTGTGATGATCCAACTGATAATGAAGATGTCAGGCGGTGAAACGGATACGCATAAAGAAGTGGTGTATACCGATTGGGAACAGGTCGCGGGTTTTGCACGGGAAATTGCCCAATTAACCCACAAAACGTTGCCAAAATAAGCGTAAAGAATAAAAAATAATCACTCGGAAAATTATTTTGAATTTCCCCTTGTCAGCCTGAAATAAGTCCCTATAATGCGCCTCCACTGACACGGAACAACGGATTACACGCCGCCGGGTCAGCGGAGAAAAGCGTAAATAAACGCTTGACTCTGAAGCGGGATAGCGTAATATGCACACCCCGCGCCGCTGAGAAAAAGCGAAGCGGCACTGCTCTTTAACAATTTATCAGACAATCTGTGTGGGCACTCGAGGATACGGATTCTTAACGTCGCAAGACGAAAAATGAATACCAAGTCTCTGAGTGAACACGTAATTCATTACGAAGTTTAATTCACGAGCATCAAACTTAAATTGAAGAGTTTGATCATGGCTCAGATTGAACGCTGGCGGCAGGCCTAACACATGCAAGTCGAACGGTAGCACAGAGAGCTTGCTCTCGGGTGACGAGTGGCGGACGGGTGAGTAATGTCTGGGAAACTGCCCGATGGAGGGGGATAACTACTGGAAACGGTAGCTAATACCGCATAATGTCGCAAGACCAAAGAGGGGGACCTTCGGGCCTCTTGCCATCGGATGTGCCCAGATGGGATTAGCTAGTAGGTGGGGTAACGGCTCACCTAGGCGACGATCCCTAGCTGGTCTGAGAGGATGACCAGCCACACTGGAACTGAGACACGGTCCAGACTCCTACGGGAGGCAGCAGTGGGGAATATTGCACAATGGGCGCAAGCCTGATGCAGCCATGCCGCGTGTATGAAGAAGGCCTTCGGGTTGTAAAGTACTTTCAGCGAGGAGGAAGGCGTTGTGGTTAATAACCACAGCGATTGACGTTACTCGCAGAAGAAGCACCGGCTAACTCCGTGCCAGCAGCCGCGGTAATACGGAGGGTGCAAGCGTTAATCGGAATTACTGGGCGTAAAGCGCACGCAGGCGGTCTGTCAAGTCGGATGTGAAATCCCCGGGCTCAACCTGGGAACTGCATCCGAAACTGGCAGGCTAGAGTCTTGTAGAGGGGGGTAGAATTCCAGGTGTAGCGGTGAAATGCGTAGAGATCTGGAGGAATACCGGTGGCGAAGGCGGCCCCCTGGACAAAGACTGACGCTCAGGTGCGAAAGCGTGGGGAGCAAACAGGATTAGATACCCTGGTAGTCCACGCCGTAAACGATGTCGACTTGGAGGTTGTGCCCTTGAGGCGTGGCTTCCGGAGCTAACGCGTTAAGTCGACCGCCTGGGGAGTACGGCCGCAAGGTTAAAACTCAAATGAATTGACGGGGGCCCGCACAAGCGGTGGAGCATGTGGTTTAATTCGATGCAACGCGAAGAACCTTACCTACTCTTGACATCCACGGAATTTGGCAGAGATGCCTTAGTGCCTTCGGGAACCGTGAGACAGGTGCTGCATGGCTGTCGTCAGCTCGTGTTGTGAAATGTTGGGTTAAGTCCCGCAACGAGCGCAACCCTTATCCTTTGTTGCCAGCGATTCGGTCGGGAACTCAAAGGAGACTGCCAGTGATAAACTGGAGGAAGGTGGGGATGACGTCAAGTCATCATGGCCCTTACGAGTAGGGCTACACACGTGCTACAATGGCATATACAAAGAGAAGCGACCTCGCGAGAGCAAGCGGACCTCATAAAGTATGTCGTAGTCCGGATTGGAGTCTGCAACTCGACTCCATGAAGTCGGAATCGCTAGTAATCGTGGATCAGAATGCCACGGTGAATACGTTCCCGGGCCTTGTACACACCGCCCGTCACACCATGGGAGTGGGTTGCAAAAGAAGTAGGTAGCTTAACCTTCGGGAGGGCGCTTACCACTTTGTGATTCATGACTGGGGTGAAGTCGTAACAAGGTAACCGTAGGGGAACCTGCGGTTGGATCACCTCCTTACCTTAAAGAACCGACCTTTGCAGTGCTCACACAGATTGTCTGATGAAAATTAGCAGTAAGAAAATCTCTGCAGGCTTGTAGCTCAGGTGGTTAGAGCGCACCCCTGATAAGGGTGAGGTCGGTGGTTCAAGTCCACTCAGGCCTACCAAATTCTTTCTGATACCGCGTTGTGAAACGACTCACATACTGAAGTATGCTTCGCCGTTCCACGCCTTGTCTCAGCAAGAATTAAGGTGAATGAGATAACTACGATGGGGCTATAGCTCAGCTGGGAGAGCGCCTGCTTTGCACGCAGGAGGTCTGCGGTTCGATCCCGCATAGCTCCACCATCTTTACTGCAACAACCCAAGAAAACTTCAGAGTGTACCTGAAAAGGTTCACTGCGAAGTTTTGCTCTTTAAAAATCTGGATCAAGCTGAAAATTGAAACGACACACTGTGTCTGTTCTCCGTAATAAGAACAGATAAAAGGTGTGTTCGAGTCTCTCAAATTTTCGCAATCAGAAGTGAAACATCTTCGGGTTGTGAGGTTAAGCGACTAAGCGTACACGGTGGATGCCCTGGCAGTCAGAGGCGATGAAGGACGTGCTAATCTGCGATAAGCGCCGGTAAGGTGATATGAACCGTTATAACCGGCGATTTCCGAATGGGGAAACCCAGTGTGATTCGTCACACTATCGTTAACTGAATACATAGGTTAACGAAGCGAACCGGGGGAACTGAAACATCTAAGTACCCCGAGGAAAAGAAATCAACCGAGATTCCCCCAGTAGCGGCGAGCGAACGGGGAGCAGCCCAGAGTCTGAATCAGCATGTGTGTTAGTGGAACGGTCTGGAAAGTCCGACGGTACAGGGTGATAGTCCCGTACACAAAAATGCACAGGTTGTGAACTCGAAGAGTAGGGCGGGACACGTGGTATCCTGTCTGAATATGGGGGGACCATCCTCCAAGGCTAAATACTCCTGACTGACCGATAGTGAACCAGTACCGTGAGGGAAAGGCGAAAAGAACCCCGGCGAGGGGAGTGAAAAAGAACCTGAAACCGTGTACGTACAAGCAGTGGGAGCACCTTAGGGTGTGACTGCGTACCTTTTGTATAATGGGTCAGCGACTTATATTCTGTAGCAAGGTTAACCGTATAGGGGAGCCGAAGGGAAACCGAGTCTTAACTGGGCGTTAAGTTGCAGGGTATAGACCCGAAACCCGGTGATCTAGCCATGGGCAGGTTGAAGGTTGGGTAACACTAACTGGAGGACCGAACCGACTAATGTTGAAAAATTAGCGGATGACTTGTGGCTGGGGGTGAAAGGCCAATCAAACCGGGAGATAGCTGGTTCTCCCCGAAAGCTATTTAGGTAGCGCCTCGTGAACTCATCTTCGGGGGTAGAGCACTGTTTCGGCTAGGGGGTCATCCCGACTTACCAACCCGATGCAAACTGCGAATACCGAAGAATGTTATCACGGGAGACACACGGCGGGTGCTAACGTCCGTCGTGAAGAGGGAAACAACCCAGACCGCCAGCTAAGGTCCCAAAGTCATGGTTAAGTGGGAAACGATGTGGGAAGGCACAGACAGCCAGGATGTTGGCTTAGAAGCAGCCATCATTTAAAGAAAGCGTAATAGCTCACTGGTCGAGTCGGCCTGCGCGGAAGATGTAACGGGGCTAAACCATGCACCGAAGCTGCGGCAGCGACACTATGTGTTGTTGGGTAGGGGAGCGTTCTGTAAGCCGTTGAAGGTGGCCTGTGAGGGTTGCTGGAGGTATCAGAAGTGCGAATGCTGACATAAGTAACGATAATGCGGGTGAAAAACCCGCACGCCGGAAGACCAAGGGTTCCTGTCCAACGTTAATCGGGGCAGGGTGAGTCGACCCCTAAGGCGAGGCCGAAAGGCGTAGTCGATGGGAAACAGGTTAATATTCCTGTACTTGGTGTTACTGCGAAGGGGGGACGGAGAAGGCTATGTTGGCCGGGCGACGGTTGTCCCGGTTTAAGCATGTAGGCGGAGGTTCCAGGTAAATCCGGTACCTTTTAACGCTGAGGTGTGATGACGAGGCACTACGGTGCTGAAGTGACAAATGCCCTGCTTCCAGGAAAAGCCTCTAAGCATCAGGTAACACGAAATCGTACCCCAAACCGACACAGGTGGTCAGGTAGAGAATACCAAGGCGCTTGAGAGAACTCGGGTGAAGGAACTAGGCAAAATGGTGCCGTAACTTCGGGAGAAGGCACGCTGATAGGTAGGTGAAGCGGTTTACCCGTGGAGCTGAAATCAGTCGAAGATACCAGCTGGCTGCAACTGTTTATTAAAAACACAGCACTGTGCAAACACGAAAGTGGACGTATACGGTGTGACGCCTGCCCGGTGCCGGAAGGTTAATTGATGGGGTTATCCGTAAGGAGAAGCTCTTGATCGAAGCCCCGGTAAACGGCGGCCGTAACTATAACGGTCCTAAGGTAGCGAAATTCCTTGTCGGGTAAGTTCCGACCTGCACGAATGGCGTAATGATGGCCAGGCTGTCTCCACCCGAGACTCAGTGAAATTGAACTCGCTGTGAAGATGCAGTGTACCCGCGGCAAGACGGAAAGACCCCGTGAACCTTTACTATAGCTTGACACTGAACACTGGTCCTTGATGTGTAGGATAGGTGGGAGGCTTTGAAGTGTGGACGCCAGTCTGCATGGAGCCATCCTTGAAATACCACCCTTTAATGGCTGGTGTTCTAACGTGGGCCCGTAATCCGGGTTGCGGACAGTGTCTGGTGGGTAGTTTGACTGGGGCGGTCTCCTCCCAAAGAGTAACGGAGGAGCACGAAGGTTAGCTAATCCTGGTCGGACATCAGGAGGTTAGTGCAAAGGCATAAGCTAGCTTGACTGCGAGAGTGACGGCTCGAGCAGGTGCGAAAGCAGGTCTTAGTGATCCGGTGGTTCTGAATGGAAGGGCCATCGCTCAACGGATAAAAGGTACTCCGGGGATAACAGGCTGATACCGCCCAAGAGTTCATATCGACGGCGGTGTTTGGCACCTCGATGTCGGCTCATCACATCCTGGGGCTGAAGTAGGTCCCAAGGGTATGGCTGTTCGCCATTTAAAGTGGTACGCGAGCTGGGTTTAGAACGTCGTGAGACAGTTCGGTCCCTATCTGCCGTGGGCGCTGGAGAATTGAGGGGGGCTGCTCCTAGTACGAGAGGACCGGAGTGGACGCATCACTGGTGTTCGGGTTGTCATGCCAATGGCACTGCCCGGTAGCTAAATGCGGAAGAGATAAGTGCTGAAAGCATCTAAGCACGAAACTTGCCCCGAGATGAGTTCTCCCTGAGACTTTAAGTCTCCTGAAGGAACGTTGAAGACGACGACGTTGATAGGTCGGGTGTGTAAGTGTAGTGATACATTGAGCTAACCGATACTAATGAACCGTGAGGCTTAACCTTACAACGCCGAAGATGTTTTGGCGGATTTGAGAAGACAGATTTTCAGCCTGATACAGATAAGATTAACCGGCGAAAAGCGGGTTAATAAACAGAATTTGCCTGGCGGCTGTAGCGCGGTGGTCCCACCTGACCCCATGCCGAACTCAGAAGTGAAACGCCGTAGCGCCGATGGTAGTGTGGGGTCTCCCCATGCGAGAGTAGGGAACTGCCAGGCATCAAATAAAGTGAAAAAGCCCATCCTGCCGGATGGGCTTTTTTGCGTCTGTGGTGAACACAGCCGTTGTGACCTGGATGTAGGCCTGATAAGCGCAGCGCATCAGGCACATTGCGGCACCGTGGTTATCTTCTTACCCATTGCATAACAAAATCAGCAAGTTGCTGTATATCATTAATATCTAATGATGGAACATCCACAGGTAACGGAACATCACTGGCAACCGCGATAACAAACTCATCCATCGCCAACTCTTCAGAACTATGCCCGCAGCCCTCGCGAAAAAGCAGGATCTTCGCAACAGGTTCATGCTTAAATCCCTCAACCAGTACCATATCCAACGTCGAAGCATCCATCCTGCTTACCAGATACGCTAAATCCAGTTCGGGTTCTTCCGGTGTTTCTACCATTAACGCCCAACGTTGCTGACTGGCGACCAGTGTTTGTGCCGCCCCTGCCTTGCGCAGCTCATAGCTATCTTTGCCGGGCTTGTCGATATCCATATTATGGTGAGTATGCTTAATCAATCCGGGTCTAATACCTCTGGCGCGCAGCTCAGGGATCAGTTTCTTTAGCAGCGTGGTTTTTCCCGTACCGCTCCATGCCGCAATGGCAAGTAATGGGATCATGATTTTTCCTGCCATTTTGCGAGTTCTTCAGGTGTGTTCACGTTTACGAATGCATCTTTATGATCGCTGAAATCGACGGCATGACCGCCAGCCTGACGCATAAAAACCATGACGCGTCGTTCACCTGACTGAAGATAATCCTGTAGCAAGGGCTGCAAGGAACGGTGCATCAGGGCAATGGTCGGGTGATCTCTTTCCCCATCATGCACCCAGACGATTGGTGCAGCTTTGCGCTGCTCTTTTAAACGAGAGACCAGATCGTGAGGAATATAGGGCATATCGCACGGGCAGAACAAAAACCAGTCTCCCGCTTGCTGCAGGAATACCGACAGCATCCCGGCCAGTGGGCCAGGGAAATCGGCCAGGGCATCGGGAATCACTTTCAGGCCGCTTTGTTGGTAGATATCCCGGTGGCGATTGGCATTAACGACTACGGTTTCGACCTGCAAAGCGAGGGTATCGGCTACATGTCGCCAAAGCGGTTTACCGTCCAACTCAAGCAAACCTTTATCCGTTCCGCCCATCCGTCTGGCCTTACCGCCCGCCAGCACAACCCCTGTTATTGCACTATCCAGAATCACTGATATCGCCTCTTTTAATGTGGGATTGACCCTGCTAACGTATCCGTATTGAGCCTAAGGAGCACAACCATGAAATGTAAACGCCTGAATGAAGTTATTGAACTCCTCCAGCCAGCCTGGCAGAAAGAACCCGATCTTAACCTGATGCAATTTTTACAGAAACTGGCGCAAGAGTCAGGTTTTGACGGTGAACTGGCGGATTTAACTGATGACATTCTGATCTATCACCTGAAAATGCGTGACTCGGCGAAAGACGCCGTCATCCCAGGTATTCAGAAAGATTATGAAGAAGATTTTAAAACAGCCCTTCTCCGCGCACGTGGCGTAATTAAAGAGTAAAAGCTTGTAATCGCCGCCACCGAAAGCGCTGCGAAATGATATCCTGAATCATTCGTAGTATTTTCCGGATGATGGGATGAACGACAACGCTTTTACTTTCCAGACGCTACACCCGGATACCATCATGGATGCGCTGTTTGAGCAGGGGATCCGGGTGGACTCCGGGCTTACCCCGCTTAACAGCTATGAAAACCGTGTCTATCAGTTTCAGGACGAAGACCGCAGACGCTTTGTCGTTAAGTTTTATCGCCCTGAGCGTTGGTCCGTCGATCAGATCCAGGAGGAGCACCAGTTTGCTCTGGAGCTGGTGAGCGATGAAGTGCCGGTTGCTGCGCCGCTGGTACTGAACGACCAAACACTGTTAAGCCATCAGGGTTTTCATTATGCAATCTTCCCAAGCGTCGGCGGACGCCAGTTTGAGGCAGATAACATCGATCAGATGGAGGCGGTTGGGCGCTATCTGGGGCGTATGCACCAGACTGGCGGCAAGCGTAATTTCGCTTTCCGTCCCACGATTGGCCTTGAAGAGTATCTGACCGAACCGCGTAAACTGTTTGAACAGGCCCAACTTATTCCATCAGGGCAAAAAGCAGCCTTCCTGAAAGCAACGGATGCACTTATTACAGTAGTTTCCGAATGCTGGCATACGCGTTTTACCACATTACGCCTGCACGGTGATTGTCATGCCGGCAATATTCTGTGGCGTGACGGCCCAATGTTTGTCGATTTAGATGATGCCCGCAATGGTCCGGCTGTTCAGGATTTATGGATGCTCCTCAATGGTGATAAAGCTGAACAACGCATGCAGCTTGAAACCATTATCGAGGCTTATGAAGAGTTTAGTGAGTTCGACACGACAGAAATCGGACTGATCGAACCTTTACGTGCTATGCGTTTAGTTTATTATCTTGCATGGCTGATTCGACGTTGGGGTGACCCTGCGTTTCCAAAAAACTTCCCGTGGTTAACCGGGGAAGATTACTGGCATCGTCAGACCGCAACTTTTATTGAGCAGGCAAAAATTCTGCAAGAGCCCCCCTTACAATTAACGCCAATGTATTAATCGGAGAAACTTGAACATGAAAAAAATATGGCTGGCGCTGGCTGGTATGGTTTTAGCTTTTAGCGCATCTGCGGCGCAGTTCCAGGATGGCAAACAATACATCACTCTGGAAAAGCCTGTTGCGGGTGAACCGCAAGTGTTGGAGTTCTTCTCCTTCTACTGCCCGCATTGCTACCAGTTTGAAGAAGTGCTTCATGTGTCTGATAACGTGAAGAAAAAACTGCCGGAAGGCACCAAGATGACCAAATACCACGTCGAGTTTCTTGGGCCTTTGGGTAAAGATCTGACGCAGGCCTGGGCTGTTGCTATGGCACTTGGCGTTGAAGATAAGGTCACTGTTCCGCTGTTTGAAGGGGTTCAGAAAACCCAGACCGTTCAGTCTGTTGCAGATATCCGTAAAGTGTTTGTCGACGCGGGTATTAAAGGTGAAGACTACGATGCGGCATGGAACAGCTTTGTGGTGAAATCACTCGTGGCGCAGCAGGAAAAAGCGGCGGCTGATTTACAGCTGCAGGGCGTTCCGGCGATGTTCGTGAATGGTAAATACCAGGTAAACCCGCAAGGCATGGATACCAGCAGCATGGATATCTTTGTACAGCAGTATGCGGATACCGTGAAATTCCTGGTTAGTCAGAAGTAAAAGCGAAAGCCGGTCATTGACCGGCTTTTTTGTTTGTGGCTTTAATCGCATCTATTTGCGCGTCTTTCTCGCTCCAGAGCGTATTCAACCATAGCTGAAACCGACGCTTGAAACCTTTATCGTTCACGTAATCACCGTGCAACTCTTCTTGAATTTGCTCCAGGTTCACCCGCACGACAATACGCGTTAATTTGCCGCTCAGCATATCGTAGAAAGGGCGGCGGCTATTTTCCGGGTAGCACAACGTGACGTTCAGCAACTTATCAAACTGCGACCCCAGTACATTCAATGCCATAGCGATACCGGCCGCCTTAGGTGGGAGCAGGTTTTGATAGGGGGAGCGGGTTTGCTCACGTTTCTCGTTAGTAAAGCGTGAACCTTCGACAAAATTCACGATAGTTGTCGGGTGTACGCGAAACTTCTCGCAGGAACGACGCGTTGTTTCCACATCTTTACCGCGCCGTTCCGGGTGACGGAGCAGATAGCCGCGTGAATAACGTTTCATAAACGGCATATCCAGCGCCCAGCAGGCCAGACCAATAAACGGCACCCAGGCCAGCTGTTGCTTGAGAAAATATTTATTCATCGGGATGTGCTTACGGAACAAAACGCAAAGCACAACGATATCGGCCCAGCTGTAGTGATTACAAATGAGCAGATACCAGTTTTTTTTGCTAAGACCTTCCAGCCCTTCGACGTCCCACTTCAATCGTGGATTGAGGTGCAGAAGTAGCGCCAGACCTTCACACCAGCAATACATCATGAAATTACAGAAGATGGAAACCTTGCGCCAGACGACAGGAACAGGCAAAAGGAGTTTTACAACCCCGGCAAGGATGATCGGCACAGAACAAAAAATCGTGACCAATATGGTCAATACGATACTCAGCAACAGCGTTATCGCAGCGAGTATTCTTGTCATAATTAAATTATTCAAAAGGTTAGCCATAGACAGTGCGCTAAAGAGGCGCAAGGGGCTAATTTTATCAGAAAACGAACCAAATGATGGATCTTCCCTGAATAGAAAAAAAAGGAATATCTATCCACATCAGGAGACAAGCGATAAAAATGGGATAAAATGCTGTAAGTTTCTTTAATTAACTGAAATATATGAAAAAATGTAATTGTTCAATAATTAACTTGCTATATTTAAAGCGCTGAAAATTATTTATTCACAAAGTTATCCACAGTTTGATTTGCGATCAAAGCAGAAGAACTGCAAAAGTTTTTCGACAAAAACGGCGAAAAACTCATGTTTTCATCCCGTCTGTGGCATCCTTTACCCATAATCTGATAAACAGGCACGGACATTATGGTTCAGATCCCAGAAAACCCACTTATCCTTGTAGATGGCTCATCTTACCTTTATCGCGCATATCACGCGTTTCCGCCGCTGACTAACAGCGCAGGAGAACCTACTGGTGCGATGTACGGTGTTCTCAACATGCTGCGTAGCTTGATTCTACAATATCAGCCGACCCATGCTGCTGTGGTATTTGACGCTAAGGGTAAAACCTTCCGTGATGAATTATTCGAGCATTACAAGTCACACCGCCCGCCAATGCCTGACGATCTGCGCGCGCAGATTGAACCACTACATGCGATGGTAAAAGCAATGGGGTTGCCATTACTGGCTGTTTCAGGCGTGGAAGCGGATGATGTTATCGGTACGCTGGCGCGTGAAGCGGAAAAGGTTGGTCGTCCGGTGCTGATCAGTACCGGTGATAAAGACATGGCTCAGCTGGTGACACCGAACATCACCCTGATCAACACCATGACCAATACTATCCTTGGCCCGGATGAAGTGGTGAATAAGTACGGTGTGCCACCTGAGCTGATCATTGATTTCCTCGCGCTGATGGGCGACTCCTCCGATAACATTCCTGGCGTACCTGGCGTGGGTGAAAAAACGGCTCAGGCTCTGCTCCAGGGCTTGGGGGGGCTGGATACCCTTTATGCCGAATCTGACAAAATTGCGGGGCTGACTTTCCGTGGTGCGAAAACCATGGCGGGCAAACTTGAGCAAAATAAAGAGGTGGCGTACCTCTCTTATCAATTAGCGACCATTAAAACAGATGTTGAGCTGGAGTTAACCTGCGAGCAACTGGAAGTGAAGCAGCCCGCAACAGATGAACTGCTTGGCCTGTTTAAACAGTACGAATTTAAGCGTTGGGTTGCAGACGTAGAATCCGGTAAATGGCTACAGGCGAAAGGAACGAAGCCAGCGGCTAAACCGCAGGAAACAATCGTCGTCGAGGCTACGCCGGAAGAACCTGCGACGGCTCTTTCCTACGATAATTACGTGACGATTCTGGATGAAGCGACGCTGGAAGAGTGGATCGCGAAGCTGAAAAAAGCGCCCGTCTTCGCCTTTGATACAGAAACTGATAGCCTGGACAATATCTCCGCGAATCTGGTTGGACTGTCTTTTGCCATTGAACCGGGCGTGGCGGCGTATGTTCCTGTTGCCCATGACTACCTGGACGCCCCCGATCAGATCGCGCGCGACCGTGCGCTGGCGCTGCTAAAGCCGCTGCTGGAAGATGAGAACGCGCACAAAGTCGGGCAAAACCTGAAGTACGATCGCGGTATCCTGGCGAATTATGGCATCGAGCTGCGCGGCATCACCTTTGACACCATGCTCGAGTCCTACATTCTTAACAGCGTTGCCGGTAGACACGATATGGACAGCCTGTCGGACCGCTGGCTGAAACATAAAACTATCACCTTTGAAGAGATCGCCGGAAAAGGCAAAAACCAGCTGACCTTTAACCAGATAGCGCTGGAAGAGGCCGGTCGTTACGCTGCGGAAGACGCCGACGTTACGCTACAGCTGCATCTGAAGATGTGGCCAGAATTGCAGCAGCATAAAGGGCCGCTGAACGTCTTTGAAAATATTGATATGCCGCTGGTGCCGGTTTTGTCTCGCGTTGAGCGCAACGGTGTGAAAATCGATCCGGCTGTTCTGCACAAGCATTCAGAAGAGCTGACGCTGCGTTTGAACGAGCTGGAGCAAAAAGCGCACGAGATTGCCGGCGAAGCGTTTAACCTCTCTTCCACCAAGCAACTGCAAACCATCCTGTTTGAAAAGCAGGGCATTAAGCCGCTGAAGAAAACGCCTGGCGGCGCACCATCAACGTCGGAAGAGGTACTGGAAGAGCTTGCGTTGGATTACCCATTGCCGAAAGTGATCCTGGAATATCGCGGGTTAGCAAAACTGAAGTCGACCTATACGGACAAGCTTCCGTTGATGATTAACAAGAAAACCGGGCGCGTACATACCTCCTATCATCAGGCGGTTACCGCGACCGGGCGCTTGTCTTCAACGGATCCGAACCTGCAAAACATCCCGGTACGTAATGACGAAGGTCGTCGTATTCGCCAGGCGTTTATTGCGCCGGAAGACTACGTGATTGTTTCCGCGGACTACTCGCAGATTGAACTGCGTATCATGGCGCACCTCTCGCGTGATAAAGGCTTGCTTACCGCATTTGCCGAAGGGAAAGATATTCACCGCGCAACGGCCGCTGAAGTCTTTGGCTTACCGCTGGATTCAGTAACTAACGAACAACGCCGCAGCGCGAAAGCTATCAACTTCGGTCTGATCTACGGGATGAGCGCCTTTGGTCTTGCTCGCCAGTTAAATATTCCGCGCAAGGAAGCACAGAAGTACATGGATCTCTACTTCGAACGCTATCCTGGCGTGCTGGAATATATGGAACGCACGCGTGCACAGGCAAAAGAGCAGGGTTACGTTGAAACGCTGGAAGGTCGTCGCCTCTATTTGCCGGATATTAAATCCAGTAATGGCGCTCGTCGCGCGGGTGCTGAACGTGCCGCTATCAACGCCCCGATGCAAGGTACTGCCGCAGACATTATTAAGCGAGCCATGATAGCCGTAGACGGATGGCTGCAAACCGAGCAACCGCGCGTGCGCATGATCATGCAGGTTCACGATGAACTGGTGTTTGAAGTGCACAAAGATGACCTGGAAAGTGTGTCGAAAAAGATCCATCAACTGATGGAAAACGAGACCCAGATTGACGTGCCGCTATTAGTGGAAGTCGGTAGTGGTGAAAACTGGGATCAGGCGCACTAAGGGGTGACTGAATAACGGCCTTTTTTCGTAACTAAGCAACATAAGATAGAACTTTTTGTGATGTCCATTAGAATTCCCTATGTAAGGAATGAAAAAAAATTACAAAAAGTGCTTTCTGAGCTGCTCAAAAAAGAGTAAAGTTATTCTCGTAGGGTACAGAGGTAAGATGTTCTATCTTTCAGACCTTTTACTTCACGTAATCGGATTTGGCTGAATATTTTAGCCGCCCCAGTCAGTAATGACTGGGGCGTTTTTTATTGTGCGCAAGAAAAGTTTCGCTCACGCCGTAGGCCGGATAAGACGCGCAGCGACGCCATCCGGCATAGCGGGAGATTATTCCCCGTCCTGAATCTCTTCAACCGGTGCCAGTTCACTAAACCAGCTATCCAGCTTCTGACGCAGTTTGTCTACGCCCATTTTTTTCAGTGATGAAAAGGCTTCTACCTGCACATCGCCATTAAATGCCAGCACGGCTTCACGTACCATATTCAGTTGAGCTTTGCGCGCGCCGCTGGCCAGCTTGTCTGCTTTGGTCAGCAGCACCAGAACCTGAACGTTGCTCTCTACCGCCCATAGGATCATCTGCTGGTCCAGATCTTTAAGCGGGTGACGAATATCCATTAACACGACCAGGCCTTGCAGGCTCTGACGTTTTTCCAGATATTCCGCCAGTGCGCGCTGCCATTTGCGCTTCATCTCTTCCGGCACTTCGGCGTAACCGTACCCCGGCAGATCAACCAGACGTTTGCCGTCAATGACTTCAAACAGGTTGATGAGCTGAGTACGGCCCGGTGTTTTAGATGTACGCGCCAGACTCTTTTGATTAGTCAGGGTATTTAGCGCACTGGATTTGCCTGCGTTGGAACGGCCAGCAAAAGCCACTTCGATTCCGGTATCGGAAGGTAAGTGGCGAATATCAGGCGCACTCATCACAAAATGCGTCTGTTGATAATTCAAGTTAGTCAAAGCGGTCCTCTCCATCAATCAAGGCTTTGCAGCGATTATACCTGAACACCAGCAAAAGGCTGGTTTTTCGACGCGTAGCCAGTGTAAGTAAAAACCACTCACTTTGTGAGACATTGCCGATAGTATCTATACGAGATGACAGGGTAAAAAATGATATGGCCTAAATAAATCATAGGGTTACGGTTAGGCAGTATTCTTAAAATCCGAAATTGTTACCTTGGTTACTTGTACGTTTAAGCCAAAACGGTAAAGTAGTGCCCATAGCGAGGAAGCTGACAGGATAGACGACTCAGGATGAGGGTCAGGAGCGCCAGGAGGCGAAGACACAGGATTGTCAGGAAGACAAACGTCCGGAGACGTTAGTAAAAGGAAATGGAAACAACACGGAATGTTTCAGGCTAAGGGAAAAACAGGGTGTGTTGATAGCCAACAGGGATAGTAGAGCCCGTAAGGGTTGAGAGTCAGGAAAAAAGGCGACAGATTACTCTGTCGCCTTTTTTCTTTATTTCTGCTAGATTCCGGCGCAAATATATACTGAATAAAAACAGCCAAAGACGAATCATGATGAAACCAACTTCTACACCACGCGGTAAAGGTCCTGCAAAAGCGCGTCGTAAAACACGCGAAGAAATTAACCAGGAAGCTCGCGACCGTAAGCGCCAGAAAAAACACCGTGGCCATGCGGCGGGTAGCCGTGCGTCCGGAAGCGATGGCGCATCTGGTGGCGGAAAGCAAAATAAGCAACAAGATCCTCGTATTGGCAGTAAAACCCCCATTCCATTGGGCGTGACCGAAAAAGTCACCAAACAGCACAAACCGAAGAGTGAGAAACCTATGCTTTCACCACAGGCTGAGTTGGATTTACTGGAAACGGATGAGCGCCTGGATGCGCTGTTGGAACGTCTCGAAGCAGGAGAAACCCTGAGTGCGGAAGATCAGACCTGGGTTGATGCCAAGCTGGATCGCATTGATGAGCTGATGCAAAAGCTGGGTCTCTCTTACGATGATGAGGAAGACGAGGAAGAAGAAGAAAAACAGGAAGACATGATGCGCCTGCTGAAAGGCGGCAATTAACGGTTTTACACCGTGGGTCTTCCCGTCCTGCTTATAACCCTTCCGGTTATATGTTATCTGGTGTGGTTATTCGTTAAACTACAGCGGTTGTCGCGGCGACAGAAGTGGCTGCGCAACCGGCTTATTACTCGCACAGGGGTTAAGCCGGTACGCCGTACCCGCCAGAGACGCCATCGGAAGGAGTGAGCATGTCAGAGCAGCTAATAGACTGGGACCTGGCCCTGATCCAGAAATATAACTATTCCGGGCCACGATATACCTCGTACCCAACCGCGCTGGAGTTTTCTGAAGACTACGGCGCCGAGGCGTTTTTAAACGCTGTGGCGCGTTACCCTGAGCGTCCGCTCTCGTTGTACGTTCACATCCCGTTCTGCCATAAACTGTGTTACTTCTGCGGCTGCAACAAGGTTGTGACGCGTCAGCAGCATAAAGCCGATCAATACCTCGATGTGTTAGAACAAGAGATCATTCATCGCGCACCGCTGTTTGCCGGACGCCATGTCAGCCAACTGCACTGGGGCGGCGGCACGCCAACGTACCTGAATAAAGCGCAAATCAGCCGTTTGATGTCGTTGCTGCGTGGCAACTTCAACTTTAATGCGGACGCGGAAATCTCGATCGAAGTTGATCCACGTGAAATTGAGCTGGATGTACTCGATCACTTACGTGCTGAAGGTTTTAATCGCCTGAGCATGGGCGTACAGGATTTCAATAAAGAAGTTCAGCGTCTGGTTAACCGTGAGCAGGATGAAGAATTTATCTTTGCGCTGCTGAATCATGCGCGGGAGATTGGCTTTACCTCGACGAACATCGATCTGATTTATGGCCTGCCAAAGCAGACGCCGGAGAGCTTCGCCTTTACCCTGAAACGTGTGGCTGAGCTAAATCCAGACCGATTGAGCGTTTTTAACTACGCGCATTTGCCAACGCTGTTTGCTGCTCAGCGCAAAATCAAAGATGCCGATCTGCCCAGCGCGCAACAGAAGCTGGATATCCTGCAGGAGACTATCTCGTCACTGACCGAAACCGGTTATCAGTTCATTGGCATGGATCACTTTGCTCGCCCGGATGACGAACTGGCGGTTGCTCAACGCAAAGGTGTGCTGCATCGTAATTTCCAGGGGTATACCACCCAGGGGGATACCGATCTTTTGGGGATGGGCGTATCGGCCATCAGTATGATTGGCGACAACTACGCGCAGAACCAAAAAGAGCTGAAGCGCTATTATCAGCAGGTAGACGAGCAGGGGAACGCGTTATGGCGTGGAATTGCGCTGACCCGCGATGACTGTATTCGTCGGGATGTGATTAAGCTGCTGATCTGCAACTTCCGCCTCGACTATGCCGCCGTGGAACAGCAATGGGATCTGAATTTTGCTGACTATTTTGCCGAAGACCTGAAACTGCTGGCGCCGCTGGCGAAGGATGGGCTGGTGGATGTGAATGAGAAGGGGATTCAGGTTACGCCTAAGGGCCGCCTGCTGATTCGGAATATTTGCATGTGCTTTGATGCCTATCTGCGCCAGAAAGCGCGGATGCAGCAGTTCTCACGCGTCATTTAGCCGTGTTGCCCGATGGCGCTGCGCTTACCGGGCCTACACGTTGCGACAACCTGTAGGCCGGATAAGCGTTAGCGCCATCCGGCACATTGTCAGCTGAACAGTCCAACCAGCGCCGCGCACAGCACTGCGGCAACCGCAGTTTGTGGCGTATGGCTTTCGACCGCACCGCTCGACAGCAGATTAATCATTGATTCCAGCATGATGACTTCCCCCCGTTAGCCGGGCACGATCATACTTAACTCATCGGAACAGTAAAGCGCAAAATAGCAGCAATTTGCGCTCAATTATCAATCTTTACACAGCGACCGATCGTCACTCCATTCCGAGTTCTTTTAACTTACGCGTCAAGGTATTACGGCCCCAGCCGAGCAAACGCGCTGCTTCCTGTTTATGCCCCTGGGTATGACGCAGCGCGGTGGTCAACAGCGTGCGCTCCATCTCTGGTTGAGCTTCAGAAAGCAAGTTTTGATGACCGGAACGTAATGCCCGGTCTGCCCACTGCGCTAACAGCGTTGCCCAACTGTCCGGCTGCATAGGGGACGGCGCGTCTGGCACGCTGGTTTCAAAAAGCTCGGTCGGCAAGTCCTGAATCAATACTTCCTGTCCGGCAGCCATGACGGTTAACCAGCGGCAGGTGTTTTCAAGCTGGCGTACGTTGCCCGGCC
Source organism: Citrobacter werkmanii (assembly GCF_008693645.1). Taxonomy (NCBI): domain Bacteria; kingdom Pseudomonadati; phylum Pseudomonadota; class Gammaproteobacteria; order Enterobacterales; family Enterobacteriaceae; genus Citrobacter; species Citrobacter werkmanii. The sequence goes on from NZ_CP044101.1 coordinate 324,445, forward strand.
AGGCCAGACGCGTAAGCGCTGCCTCGGTTTCGGGATGTAATTGCTTGGCTTCCACCCCCAGCTCGCGGGCCGCTTCCTGCAGGAAATGACGTGCCAGGCGAGGGATGTCTTCCCGACGTTCACGCAGCGGGGGCAAATGAACGCGAATGACATTCAGACGGTGGAATAAATCCTCACGGAATTTGCCTTCCTGTACGCGCAGTTCCAGATTCTGATGCGTGGCGGCGATGATGCGTACATCCACTTTCACCGGCGCATAACCACCCACACGGTAGAACTGTCCATCGGCTAATACGCGCAATAAACGCGTTTGCACGTCCAGCGGCATATCGCCGATTTCGTCGAGGAACAGCGTACCACCGTCAGCCTGCTCAAAACGCCCCTGACGAATGGTATTTGCCCCGGTAAACGCCCCTTTCTCATGACCGAACAGTTCAGACTCGATCAAATCTTTCGGGATAGCCGCCATGTTCAGCGCGATAAACGGCGCTTTGACGCGTGGGCTGTGGCGGTGTAGGGCATGAGCGACCAGCTCTTTACCGGTGCCGGACTCTCCATTAATCAATACGCTGATTGAAGAACGTGAAAGCCGGCCAATAATGCGAAAAACATCCTGCATCGCCGGCGCTTCGCCAATGATGTCGGTCGTTGGACCGTGGATTTGTACATTACGCGGCTGCTGCTGTTCCTGATAATGACTGATGGCGCGTTCGACCAGCGCCACAGCTTCGTCAATATCAAAAGGTTTGGGCAGATAATCAAACGCCCCTTGCTGGTAGGCGCTGACGGCGGCATCCAGATCGGAATGCGCCGTCATTATGATGACCGGAAGCATCGGATGACGCTGTTTGATCTGTTTTAACAGGGTCAGACCATCCATACCCGGCATGCGAATGTCTGACAACAGTACGTCCGGTGTTTTGCTGGCCAGTGCATCCAGTACCTCTTTACCGCTTTCAAATGCGGTACAGCTCAGACCAGCTCCTGCGAGCGCACGTTCTAGCACCCAACGGATGGAACTATCGTCATCAACGACCCAGACTATTCCTCGTTGCATAAACGTCACCTTTATTTCCTGATAGGCAGGTAAACCGAGAACTCGGTATGACCCGGCCAACTGGTAAATTCAATTTTGCCGGAATGCTGATCAATTAAATTACGGGCGATGGATAACCCAAGGCCGGTACCGCCCTCGCGACCGCTGACCATTGGGTAGAACAGCGTGTCCTGCAAATGAGGGGGAATACCCGGGCCGTTATCCTCAACATCGATCCGCGCCGCCAGACGGTAACGCACGCCGTGCAGCGTGAGCTGAAACGCAGTGCGGGTACGCAGTACGATCTCGCCGCCTTCCGGCCCTAACGCTTGCAGGGCATTGCGCACGATATTCAGCAGAACCTGTTCTATTTGGTCCGGGTCGTGCAATAACTCAGGCAGGCTCGGATCGTAATCACGAATTAGCGTAACGTTTTCTGGCACTTCCATCGAAACCAGCGCCACCACACGCTCCGCCACTTTGTGAATACTTTCCGTGATATGCATGCCCGGTTGTTGCGGTCCTAACAGACGGTCGACCAGATTACGCAGGCGGTCGGCCTGCTCAATAATAACTTTGGTATATTCGGTCAGCGCCGGGTCCGGGAGCGCTTTACTGAGAAGCTGCGCCGCGCCGCGTAAACCGCCCAACGGGTTTTTAATTTCATGCGCCAGACCGCGTACCAGATCCCGGGCGGCAATTTGTTGGGCATGCTGGAGCTGTTCCTGACTCAGACGGCGCTGGTTATCCATTGGCGCCATCTCCAGCAGGATAAGCCCATCAGGCAGCCTCTGGGCGGTCACAGAGAGAATATGCGAGTGGCTGTCTATCACCAGCGTCACTTCGTTATCCGTAAAGCCCTGACCAGCTTCCAGGCTCTCACGCATCAGTCCGATGTTTAACGAAAAATAACTCAACAGATCGGGCAGCGGTGTACCAAACAGTTTGCGGGAGCTTTGGGCGAGCAGTTGTTGCGCCGCCGGGTTGGCGTAATGTATCGACAGCTCATCGTCGACGAGTAAGATGCTATTGATTAAAGAATTGAGGATCTGCCCAGCATCGGGCAGCGTGCCGGTTGCCATTCAGCAGTCTCCTGAAAAGTGTTGCACCATTTTAGTGCATTATAGCTTTTTATGGATAAAAAGCGCGAGAAAGCAGGTTGTTAGTGGAGAAAAAAGCCCATCCAGAGATGGGCTAAAAGTTCCACGGCAACTAAAACCTTCGTCTTTCTCCCTACAGCTGTGTTGGCTGCTTTTGCTCACCCCAGTCACTTACTTATGTAAGCTCCCGGGGATTCACTCAATTGCCGTCTTGCAGTAGCAAGAAATCCATTGGTTATTACACCCTCTGCACGTTTTTATGTGAGAGTGTAAAAGTTAAATTAAACGCTGTAGTACAGCTCAAACTCTACCGGGTGCGGCGTCATGCGCACACGGTCATCTTCTTCACGACGCAGCGCAATGTACGCATCGATCGCTTCATTGGTGAACACGCCGCCTGCAGTCAGGAACTCGCGGTCCAGATCCAGTTCTTTCAGTGCTTCTTCCAGAGAACCTGCAACCTGTGGGATCTCCTTCGCTTCTTCAGGCGGCAGGTCGTACAGGTTTTTGTCCATCGCTTCACCCGGATGGATCTTGTTCTTAATACCGTCAAGACCCGCCATCAGCAGCGCGGCGAAGCACAGGTACGGGTTAGCAGCCGGGTCCGGGAAGCGCACTTCGATACGACGCGCTTTCGGAGAAGCCACTACCGGAATACGGATAGAAGCAGAACGGTTACGGGCAGAGTAAGCCAGCATTACCGGCGCTTCGTAACCCGGGACCAGACGCTTGTAGGAGTTGGTGGTCGGGTTCGCCAGGGCGTTGATCGCTTTAGCGTGTTTGATAACGCCGCCGATGTAGTACAGCGCCTGCTCAGACAGACCCGCATATTTGTCACCGGAGAACAGGTTTACGCCGTTCTTGGACAGGGACATGTGGCAGTGCATGCCGGAACCGTTATCGCCAAACATTGGTTTTGGCATAAAGGTCGCAGTTTTACCGAAACGGTGAGCGACGTTGTGAACCACATATTTGTAGATCTGAATTTCGTCCGCTTTTTTGGTCATGGTGTTGAAGCGGGTCGCGATTTCGTTCTGACCAGCAGTCGCTACTTCGTGGTGATGCGCTTCAACGACCAGGCCCATTTCTTCCATGATCAGACACATGGTAGAACGGATGTCCTGAGAAGAATCTACCGGAGGAACCGGGAAGTAACCGCCTTTCACGCCCGGACGGTGACCTTTGTTACCACCTTCGTATTTGGTGGAGGAGTTCCATGCGCCCTCGATATCATCGATAGCCACGTGGGAACCGGAAATGGACGCGCCGAAACGGATGTCGTCAAACAGGAAGAACTCTGGCTCTGGCCCGAACAGAACGGTGTCTGCGATGCCGGTAGAACGCAGGTACTCTTCAGCGCGTTTAGCGATGGAGCGCGGGTCGCGGTCGTAGCCCTGCAGCGTACCGGGTTCCAGGATATCACAACGGATGATCAGGGTGGACTCTTCATAGAACGGGTCAATGAGTGCAGTAGACGCATCTGGCATCAGAACCATGTCTGATTCGTTAATGCCTTTCCAGCCACCGATTGAGGAGCCGTCAAACATTTTGCCTTCTTCAAAGAATTCGGCATTTACCTGATGAGCAGGAATAGTGACGTGCTGTTCTTTACCTTTAGTATCAGTGAAGCGCAAATCAACAAACTTCACTTCGTGTTCGTTCAGCATCGTCAAAACGTGTTCAGCGGACATACTTACTCTCCCGGATTGGTCATGGTCGTCGTGGTAACGAAGTCTTCAATTCTGCAAAAAATTGGCCGTGTCGCCGTAAAAAAGATAAAGCGAAATCTGTGCCAACTTTTAAATTGCCCCTAAAAGGCGTTATCATGCGCACTATCGTGCAAAGGGGCTGCACCATGAAGGATGTATTGCACCATTATAGTGCTTTAATGTGAACATTAAGCACCATATTGGTGCAACGCACCCCAGATTACCCCTTTTAACGCTCCGTGAATGTGATCACAAAGAAACTCTGCAATACTTGTTTGCGGAGGATGTTTGTGATCCTGTTTTGTACTGCGATTAATCCGTGTACAATAACGCGCTATTTCTAAAATGCCTGAGGCAAAGTTGTGATCGAAAATTTGCGTAACATCGCCATCATCGCGCACGTAGACCATGGTAAAACGACCCTGGTAGACAAGCTGCTCCAACAATCCGGTACGTTCGATGCACGTGCTGAAACCCAAGAGCGCGTGATGGACTCCAACGATTTGGAGAAAGAGCGTGGGATTACCATCCTCGCTAAAAACACCGCTATCAAATGGAATGACTACCGTATCAACATCGTTGACACCCCGGGGCACGCCGACTTCGGTGGTGAAGTTGAACGTGTAATGTCCATGGTCGACTCCGTGCTGCTGGTGGTGGATGCAATGGATGGTCCGATGCCGCAGACGCGCTTCGTGACCAAAAAAGCCTTTGCCCATGGCCTGAAGCCAATTGTTGTTATCAACAAAGTTGACCGTCCTGGCGCGCGCCCTGACTGGGTTGTTGATCAGGTATTCGACCTGTTCGTTAACCTCGACGCTACCGACGAACAACTGGACTTCCCGATCGTTTACGCTTCCGCGCTGAACGGTATCGCAGGTCTGGATCACGAAGATATGGCGGAAGACATGACCCCGCTGTATCAGACCATCGTTGATCGCGTACCGGCTCCGAACGTAGACCTTGACGGCCCGCTGCAGATGCAAATCTCTCAGTTGGACTACAACAACTACGTTGGCGTTATCGGTATCGGCCGCATCAAACGCGGTAAAGTTAAACCGAACCAGCAGATCACTATCATTGATAGCGAAGGCAAAACCCGCAACGGTAAAGTCGGTAAAGTTCTGACCCACCTGGGTCTGGAACGTATCGAGAGTGATATTGCCGAAGCAGGCGATATCATCGCGATCACCGGTCTGGGCGAACTGAACATCTCCGACACCATCTGCGACCCGCAGAATGTCGAAGCGCTGCCGGCTCTGTCCGTTGATGAACCGACCGTAACCATGTTCTTCTGCGTAAACACCTCTCCGTTCTGTGGTAAAGAAGGTAAATATGTTACCTCTCGTCAGATCCTTGACCGCCTGAACAAAGAGCTGGTGCACAACGTTGCGCTGCGCGTTGAAGAAACTGAAGATGCGGATGCGTTCCGTGTGTCCGGTCGTGGTGAGTTGCACCTGTCTGTTCTGATCGAAAACATGCGTCGTGAAGGTTTCGAAATGGCGGTTTCCCGTCCGAAAGTTATCTTCCGCGAAATCGATGGCCGTAAACAAGAGCCGTTCGAAAACGTAACGCTGGACGTTGAAGAGCAGCATCAGGGTTCTGTGATGCAGGCTCTGGGTGAGCGTAAAGGCGATCTGAAAAACATGAATCCAGATGGCAAAGGCCGCGTACGTCTTGACTACGTGATCCCAAGCCGTGGTCTGATCGGCTTCCGTTCAGAATTCATGACCATGACCTCCGGTACCGGTCTGCTGTATTCCACCTTCAGCCACTACGACGACGTTCGTGCGGGTGATGTGGGTCAGCGTCAGAACGGCGTACTGATCTCCAACGGCCAGGGTAAAGCAGTTGCGTTCGCACTGTTCAGCCTGCAGGACCGCGGTAAGCTGTTCCTGGGTCACGGTGCTGAAGTTTACGAAGGCCAGATCATCGGTATTCACAGCCGCTCTAACGACCTGACCGTAAACTGCCTGACCGGTAAGAAACTGACCAACATGCGTGCGTCCGGTACTGACGAAGCAACGGTTCTGGTTCCGCCGGTTAAGATGACTCTGGAGCAGGCTCTGGAATTCATCGATGACGACGAACTGGTAGAAGTGACTCCAACCTCTATCCGTATCCGTAAGCGTCACCTGACTGAAAACGATCGTCGCCGTGCAATGCGTGGCGCGAAAGAAGAGTAATTAACGCTCTTTCTCAGGTAAGCATAAAAAAGCCGCTGGTTATCAGCGGCTTTTTATTATCTCGGGAGTATCAGAAGAAATACTTTGCCCCAATACGAATCTGATTTTGCTCGCGATGATAAGGTTCCACATTGCGATCTAACCAGCGTAACTCCAGATAGGGTAGCCAGTGTTCATTGATACGATACTTAAAGGTATTTGTAATTTCCCAGTGATGATCTTTTCCGTTACTGCTGTTGAAGTCATTAACTCGTATAAAATAGTGCGGCTCAAAGGTATAGGAAAACTTATCGGTGATAGTAAAATTCCAGTAGTTACCTATTTCATAGGTATCGTTATTATCCTGATCACCGTTTAGGTCGGTTGAACTGTAGTTATTATGGTTATAACGATTACGCACGGTAAGATTAAACCACGGGGTAAATTTATAATTAACATCCAGGTAGGCAGCGCCACCGGAACCCGTACTCTTATCATTGATCAACCCACCGGGCTGGATAGTTAATTTATCCGTTGGTTTAAATAAAGGATACCAACCTTCTATTTCGTTATAGCCGTGTTTTAACTCATCCTTGCGTTGCATGGTGTAGGTGTTGGTGAGCATGATACCTGCGCCCATATCGGAGTTATAGCCAACGCGCATCATCACTTCTATCTGATCGGATGCCAGATTATATGCCTCGCGGTTCTCGACATAGGCGCCTGCAAAAACAGAAGTAGACATAACAGAGGATAAGAGAATTATTGTTGTTAACTTTTTCATAATAAATCCATTTTTTAAGCGTAGGGAGGCCGCCATCCATTAAGATGGAATAAGCGGCAATTATTTTTATACGTTTACAGCAGAGGTATTATTTTTAGTGGTAACAGGATCCGCTTGAGTGTTGTTTTTCTTCCGTTGGCTGATTTCCTCAATAATAAAAGCAAAACGCGTTTCATTGAGTTTATAAAATAAACCCATCGTGAATGCAGCGATAATAGCCAGCCCGCAAGGCCACAGAAAAATAAGCTGACGCAGGCCAAGCAGGGTGGCATCGCTCTGGGTTATGTTGGGAATATAACCGATTTGCGTCAGCATGATGCCTGGCAGGAAGCCCGCGAGCGCAGCGGAAATTTTGCGAGAAAAGGTATAACCCGTATACACCGAACCTTCCGCGCGGATCCCCGTTTTCCATTCGCCATAATCGACCGTATCCGGAACCAACGCCCAGTTCAGGCTGTTGACGAATGCTGTCCCGAAGAAGGCCATACAGGAGAATGTTACGAACAAAAATGACGTACTGCCCCAGAAAAAGTTCAAAACATCACCGACAGCCCATAATGCCAAACCGCCGAGATAAACCTGCTTTTTACCGAAGCGTTTCACGGTCGCGGGAACCAGCAACACGCCGACCAGAATGCATCCCATGCTGAAAAAACCCATCCACGACAGCAGATGAATATCATTGAGCACGTACTGGGTGTAATACACCTGGATTGCCAGTTTGATGTTGAATGCGGCCAGTGTACACAGGTTGGCGACACACAGCACCAGCAGCGGGGGATTACGGAAAATGGCACAGAATGATTTGAGAATGCTGGGCTTATGGTGATCCGGCACGATTTCGATATAACGTTCTTTCACACCGCTAAAGCACCACCACATGCTGAACAGCCCGCAGACTGAAAAGATCAATGCGGCAATCAGATAACCCAATGAGGGGGAACTGACAAACAGCGCCTGAATCGGCATAAAGCCAACGGTACACAATAGCAGACCCATGGTTGCGCCGCCCTGACGCCAGGCGGCGAGCTGAGCGCGTTCATGTGGGTTTTTCGTGATAGCTGGCACCATCGCGCCGTAGGAGCAGTTCATCAGGCTATAGAACAGACCAAACAGCATAAACAGCACCGTCGCCAGCCCGGTTTTCACCGTGAGCGTAAAATCTGTCGCTAAAAACTGCGCGCTGGCAACGATTGCGACAGGGAATGACGCATATAAAATAAAGGGTCTGAATTTTCCTTTTGTGCCAATATTTCGCCTTGAGTCCAGCAATACACCGGTCAGCATATCGGTAAAGGCGGTGAAGAACTTCGCCACCAGAAAGATAATCCCACCGTAATATGCAGGCATCCCTAGTTCATCGGTATAAAATTTAAGCAGATACAGCGTGCCGATACACAGCATCAAATTTGAGCCGAAGTCACCCACTCCGTAGGCGAATTTTTCACGCAGGCTCAGTTTTAGCGTTAGCGGATCATGAAAAGACATAATCGCTCCTCAATAGCGCCCCGTAGAGCGCTATTCATTATTATCAAACGGGTTGTTTACGTGCTTCTATCTCTTCAACGATGCGGACATACATCTTTTCGTTGAGATTGTAGAAACAGCCCATTGCCACGATGGTGATAACTGCCAGGGCACACGGATAAATAAAGATAAGCTGCCGCAAACCTTCGACCGTGCTCGCAGATTGCACCACGTTGGGGACGTAGCCGATTTGCGTCAGCATCCAGCCAGGGAAGAAGCCTGCCAGCGCCTGTGAAACTTTACGGAAGAAGGTGAAGCCAGTGTATACCGTGCCTTCAGAGCGTACGCCGGTACGCCATTCGCCATATTCCACCGTATCGGAGACCAGCGCCCAGTTCAGACTATTAACGAAGGCTGAGCCGAAGAACGCCAGACAAGAGAAGGCGACAAAGCTGACTGAGCCACCGCCAAGGAAGTAGTTAAGCAGATCGCCCGCGACCCAAATCAGCAGTCCGCCAATATAAACTTTCTTCTTACCAAAACGTCTGACCATCCCAGGCATCAGGAAGACGCCAATGAAGATACAGCCCATGCTGAAAAAACCCATCCAGGAAAGGAGGATCGGATCGTTCAGTACGTACTGGGTGTAATAGACCTGAATCGCCAGCTTGACGTTAAATGCGCCCAGCGTACAAAGGTTGGCAATGCACAGAATAAATAGCGGGCGGTTACCGGCGATGGCGCGGAAGGATTGCAGCAATCCCGGTTTTTGCGCGGCATCCACAGGTTTCACTTCCACGTAGCGTTCTTTTACACCGGCATAGCACAACCACATGAATAACAGGCCAAACAGCGAAAACAACGTGGCTGCGAAAATATAAGCCAGCTGTGAATTGCCTTCGATCAGGTTCATTACCGGTACAAAGCCGACGGTGCACAGCAGCAGCCCGAGAGTTGCGCCTCCTTGTCGCCAGGCGGCCAGCGACGCGCGTTCGTCCGGGTTTTTCGTGATTGCAGGCACCATCGCGCCGTAAGAGCAGTTCATCATGCTGAAGAACAGCCCGTACAGCATAAACAGCACCGTTGCCATGACCGTTTTACCGGTGACTTCAAACGGTGTACCGACAAAGTTGGCAATCGCCAGCAAGGTAACCGGAAATGCGGCATAAAGGACGAATGGACGGAATTTACCTTTCGGGCCGATTTTGCGGCGCGAATCGAGCATAATCCCGGTGCCCATATCAGTAAACGCGGTAAAAAACTTGGCGATAAGGAAAATGATACCGCCATAAGTTCCCGGTAAACCAAGGACATCAGTATAAAACTTGAGTAAATAGAGCGTACCAATGTCCAGCAGGATATTGGAGCCTAAATCACCCATCCCATAGGCGAGTTTTTCTTTGAACGGCAAGCGTAGGGTTGCCGGATTAGAGGAAGTCTGACTCATTATTATTCTCCATGTGCCCGCGAGTTGCCCCGCGGGCGAGCCGTGTTAGATGTTGCGTAAAGTGGCAAACAGTGATGCCCATTCACTCTTCGCGCGATAAAACACCGGAGGCTGGCCAATAGGCGCATCCACGGTAATTTCACCCCCCTGGTAAGTTTCCCCGGTCCAGACGTTGATCCAGCTATCCTCTGGCAGATACAGCGTCCAGTCGCTGCGTCCCTGTTCGTGAACTGGCGCTACCAGCAAATCTTGTCCCAGCAGGTACTGATACTTCAGGGTGTAAGTACGCGCATCGTCTTCGTAATGCAGGAACAGCGGGCGCATCACCGGCAGACCGGTGGCGCTGTTTTGCGCGACGGCCTGTTTGAGATACGGCTTCAGGGTGGTGAAGACGGTGGTCATGCGGGCAAAGTGGGCAATGGTTTCTACATCGCCATCAAACTGCCAGTTATCGCCCGGGCGGTTACCTTCATGGGTGCGCATCATCGGGGTGAAGGCGCTGAAATCACACCAGCGTAGCAACAGCTCTTTGCTGCGTTTCATGTCAAACAACGTGGTGTAACCACCGATATCGCTGTGGTGCAGACCGTGGCCGGTCATCGCCAGCGACAGCGCGGCAGAAACGACCGAGGCCAGACCATCGTCGAGGCTCCAGTCAACGTTCTGATCGCCCGCCCACATCATGGTGGAGTATTTCTGGCTGCCGGTGTAGCCCGCACGCATAAAGAACAGGATCTCGCCGAGCTTGCCGGTCTCCTGTAGCGCTTCGTAGTTACATTTCGCCCACAGTGCGGGCCACGCGTTATGCATAATTTCGGCGCTGACGCCGTTGTGCAGGTAAGTGTCGGTTGGCAGGTATTCGCCAAAGTCGGCCATCCAGCCGCCGCAGCCCAGCGCGATCATGTTCTTTTTGATCACTTCTTTGAACCAGCCGTAAGCTTCGGGGTTGGTCAGATCGACTACGCCGCCGTAAAACTCGCCGAACTCAACCAGATAGTCATCGCCAGAAGCATCTTTCGCCAGATAACCGTGTTTGGCTGCTTCAGCGCAGAGATCTTTGTCGCTGGCGACGTACGGGTTGATATAGGAGAGGAACTGCACGCCTTCTTCTTTCCACTGCTTAATACGACTGTCCAGTTGCGGGTAGTTGTCGCTGTTCCATTTCCAGTTCCACATCACGCGCTTACCAAAGGAGGTCATGCGGATCCCGGACCAGTCCTGTGCCCAGATGCCGTTAACTTTCACGCCAGCGTTACGCATGGTGTCCAGTTTGTTCTGGCAAATCTCAGTCCCGCCCTGAATGCCCAGCGTGACGCCGTCGTAAATCCAGTCCGGCAGCTCCGGCTGGCGGCCTAACAATGCGGTTAATTTCTCCAGCAGGGAGATGTAAGTGTCAGCGCACTCAAAGCGCAGGGTGGTTTTATCCTCCCACAACGCCAGTTCGTGATACTCCGGCGCGCTGAAGTCGAAATTCATATAGCAGCTGTTATCAACGTGGCAATAATACTTCTGCGTACTGACAAAGGTTGGTTGTGGGAAGAAGGTCCAGTAGTAGTCACCGCCAGCATTTTCTTTGCAGTCGGCCTGCCAGGTGACATAGCTTTTTTTGTTGCGGCCCACGCCCTGTTCGCTGGTCCACAGTGGGAATGGCTTACCGCGCAAATCGAAATAAGAGAACTGTTCGCCGCAGCCGTAAATATGGTCGTCTGGGTTAGCGGCCAGACGCAGCCATATACGGTTATGGCTGCGTTCCTCGTTATGAAGGTCGAGCTTCAAACGACCCTGTTCATCGGTAGAGATGTGCAGCGTGGCGTTGATAGTATTACCGCGGCTGAAATCTACCCGCCAGCCTTCAGGAGACTCGCTTACCGTGGCGTCGGTCAGGGCAATCTTCTCATTGAGCTTGTCTTTAATGCTGAAGTTACCGCGGAACATATCAATGTCGGCAACGCCAGCGCCAATCCACAGGCAAGGGGTCTCTGCGCTGTGACGTAAGATCGGGCGCTGGTGGTACGTCAGTGTAAATCCATTTTGTAACGTCGTCAGTTCTAATGCGGTGGACCGTTGTTGTAGCGAATTCATTTTCGTCTCCGTAAAAATAGGGTATTTCGGTAATTTGTCGGAAATCTGTTATTCACTGCCGATTAAAAAATGCATTTGATGCGTTTCTCCGGGCGCGAGATGAATCAGGCTAATCCCGGAGTTAAAGGCGTCGGGCGGGCAGGTCATCGGTTCTACCGCCAGGCCGCGGCGTGCTAATTTTTCGCCGGTATACACCTGCAGCCAGGGCTGGTGGCTGCGTAAATACGTCGACATGTTTTGAGCGGGGCTGGTCATCCTGACCTCCCACCCAGCGTCAGGCTGCAAGCTCCTGAATGTATGATCGAGAGTGGTTTGCGCGATTAAGCGCGGCGTTGTGAAATTGCGTTCATCACACATTTCTGTACTCATCGGGAGCATTAATTCGCAGCTATCGATGGGTTGCAAATTGCAGGTCAGGTAGGGATGTGCTCCCGCGCCATACGGTGCAGTTTCATCGCCCACATTCTGGGTACGAATAAAAACGTGCAGTCCGCGGGGAGCATCCAGCCGATAATTCACCTCTGAATACAGCGCAAAGGGATAACCATAAGAAGGCGGTAGAAAAATCGTCAGCGACACTTCCGTGTTCGACAGTTGGTTAATCTGCCAGTCGCGCCAGGCCAGTAATCCATGAATGGCGGTATGCGAAACAGGGTCGTTAACGGCAAGCTGATAGGTCTTGCCGTTATGTTGATAGCAGCCGTCTGCAACGCGGTTTGGCCAGGGAATTAACACTTTTCCCAAATGCGCCAGCGGCATCTCTTCCGGCTTATGTGGAATAACGACGTGACGCCCACGGTGCGTCAATTCTGCTAACCCAGCGCCAACCGTGACGATTTTCGCCTGGTAATGGCCAGCCTGAAGATGAAGGGTTTTTCCACCGCTATGCATGACTGCTCACCTCGTGATTTATTTGGCGTTGATATCCAGCAGACCGGCTGCCACCGCCGGAGCAAGACCCGGAGCCAGCGGCAAACGTGGGATCACGAGGCAGTGCAGCAGATGGTAAATATCCTGCTTACCGTCCCAGACTTTGGTAGTTACCTTGTTATCGGTATCCAGCTCCTGCCACCATGAACCGGTCTCGTAATCCATCAGATACGTGATGCAGTAATCCCACCACTTCTGATACCAGGCTTCGTACTGGCTGTCGCCAGTGAGGGTGTAGAGGGCGTAAGCGGTGCCCATGGCCTCGACTATCGGCCAACGCACTCTTTCACGCACGATGGGTTTTCCGTCCCAGTCCACCGAGTAGACAAAGCCGTCTGCGCCGTCCGGCGCCCAGGCATCGCGGATAGTGGCGTGGAACAGACCCTTGGCATCTTCCAGCAACCAGGCGGGAGGCGTTTCAAAGCGGGCCTCCAGCGCGGCATGCAGATGCAACATCAGGCGGCCCCATTCGATCCAGTGGCCCGGCGTGCCGCCGTAGGCGCGGAAACGATGCGCTGGATTATCTTTGTTGTAATCGCGGATTGGGTTCCACTGTGAATCGAAGTGTTCGTTGACGCGATACTCACCCCTGCGAGCCACATCGTGAATAATTACCGATGCGATACGTAGCGCGCGATCAAGCCATTTGCGGTCATGGGTAACGTCATAAACGATCAGGAAGGCTTCAACCGCGTGCATGTTGGCGTTGCCGCCGCGGTAATCTTCCGTCTGGCTGAAGGCTTCGTCCCAGGACTCCAGACACATCTGCTCATCTTCGCTCCAGAAGTACTTCTCAATCACTTCGATAGCGTCATCCAGCAATTGTCTGGCCTGTGGATGCCCGGTAGTGACCGCGCTGGCTGCACCAAGCAAGACGAAGAAATGCTGATAGCCCTGTTTGGAGGCATCCATCACGCCTTCGTCATTTACGCAGGCGTACCAGCCTCCGTAACGTGTGTCGCGTAGCGCGCCATTCAGCGCTTTAATTCCGTGATCGACTAGCTGATATGCGCCGGGGCGACCCATGGATGCGGCAACGGAGTAAACGTGCAGCATGCGGGCGGTGATCCACAGATGTGTTCCCATATCCGCTCTGACCTGACCACTATTTCCCAGCCAGCCAAAACCGGTAGGAACAGCAGCATTTTTACCAAAGTTAAAGATGCGGTCAGTTTCCTGCTCCAGCCAGCGATTGTGGCTTAAGGTGTTAAACCATTTCATGTTTTGATCCTCGATTAACGGCGGGCCATCATTTCGTCGACGATATCGCCCAGACGCTGCAACTTAGGTGCGGAAACGTCGCGCAGCATTAGTTCGGTGTCCGGCAGGCCAATAACTGATGACCAGACAGCACGCCCAGCCAGGAAGCCGGATGCGCCAGCGGTCATCGCCACACTGACCGCGCGTGGGAACAGTTTTTCATCCACACCAGAGGAGAGGATGACCCACGGCATGTTGATGTTTTCATGCAGACGCTGAGAGGCGCTGAGCAATTCCTGTTGGGGCCCTTTGCCGTACAGCGGCATCTCGACCTTGTAGAGATCGGCACCGCTATCGCCCAGCTCTTTCGCGGCATCGATAATGGCCTGTTCGCGATCGAACTTATCGCCACGACGCGGTGGACGAACAACCGGCTCAATGATGCTCAGCAGACCATTGGAATGGCATAGCTCATTGAATTCTTTGACCATATCCAGACGCTGCTGGGCATCTTCATCACTACGCCACAGCACCAGCAGTTTGAGAGCCTTGGCGCCATCTTGCTTCACGGCCTGTGGATTAATTTTTTTATCAATCACCACGCTATCGACCGGAATGCCATTACCCGGAATAAAGTCATCAGCGGCAACAATCATGGCGCAGCTTTTGGCGACCGCATTTTGCTCTACGACCTGGCGGTAGCAGAACTGCTGATCGACCAGAATGGCGGATGCATAGGGAGAAAGGATCTTCGCCGCATTGACTTTAAAGTCGGTCAGCACGCTGTCATTGATCGGGGATTTTGCACCCGCTGCGGCAAACATTAAGCGCATGGCTTCGCGCTGATCGACCGCCAGCATGGCAAAACCGCCGGAAGCGCGGGTGATATCTTTCAGGGTGTACTTCGTCATTGTTCAGTCCTTACTTATCTGTGTGTTTATTTAGCCCGGCGGATGCGCGAACCTGTTCAAGAATTGCGGTCCAGTCTTCCCGTCCACGGCCAGCGGCGCGTGCCTGGTTATAGACTTCGCGGGAGGCGGCGCCGAGCGGCATCGGCACATGCAGAAGGTTTGCGACATCCAGCGCGATGCCAAGATCTTTGTGAGCTAAATCGATCATGAAGGCGGGAGAAAGATCGCCTTTCAGCACTTTGTTCGGCCAGGAGGTAGTGAAATGGCCTTTTCCGGCAGGGGTGCCGCTCATTACCTTCAGAGCCACATCGAAGGAGAGACCGAGCGCTTCGCACAACACGGCTGCTTCGGCTGAGAGGGCGTTCAGCGCGATACTCATGTAATTGTTGATGAGCTTCACGCGGATCCCCATGCCGGGCCCCCCTGCGTTGATCAGCTCATTCCCCATCGCCATCAGCACCGGTGTGGCGCGTTCCACCTGTTCTGGTGTTCCGCCCGCCAGCAGCAGCAGCGTTCCCGCGATGGCGTGATCGGAGGTGCGTCCAACCGGGCAATCCATCATGTCAAAGCCTTTGGCACGCATATCGGTAATCAGTTTGTCGGTTTGCAGCGGGTGAATGGTGGACATATCAATCACCAACGCCTGCGGGGAGAGGCTTTCGCAGATGCCCTGTTCGCCGAACAGTACGCTGCGTACCAGATCGCCGTTGGGGAGCATAGTGATGACAAATTCCGCCCCTTTTGCTGCCTGAGCCGGGCTGCTGGCAGGCTGTGCACCTTTTTCCACCAGGCGCTGAACGGCATCCGGGTTAACGTCAAAGACGCTGAGTTGATGGCCCTGCTTCAGCAAGTTGCTCGCCATGGGGGAACCCATCTGACCTAATCCGATAAATGCTATAACTGCCATAACGTTCTCCTGAGACGTGGATGTCATTTTTTGTCATTTAAGGTCGTTTGTTTTTGTCTGTTTTTGATCGTATTTGTAATTTATGGTCAAAAAATTGACAGCCGTCACTTTTTAAACATTTTGTGAAATTAAAATGATCCCATCTTGAAACGCCTAAGGAATGACCATGATTCGTATTGCTTGTGTAGGGATTGCCGTAATGGATCGCATCTATTACGTAGAGGGGTTACCGACTGAAGGGGGGAAATATGTGGCGAAGCGTTATACGGAAGTGGGCGGCGGGCCTGCGGCAACGGCCGCTGTGGCTGCAGCGAAACTGGGGGCGCAGGTGGATTTTATTGGCCGTGTGGGCGACGATGACACCGGAAATAGCCTGCTGGCGGAGCTGGAATCCCTGGGGGTGAATACCCGCTACACCCGACGCTACGTGGGGGCGCAATCCTCCCAATCGGCAATTCTGGTTGATGCACAAGGGGAACGAATTATCGTTAACTATCCCAGCCCAGATTTACTGCATGACGCTGACTGGCTCAATGAGATCGATTTTTCCCAGTGGGATGTGGTGTTGGCGGATGTTCGCTGGCACGAGGGGACTAAACAGGCGTTCACGCTGGCACGCCGGGCGGGAGTCATGACGGTACTGGATGGCGATGTAACGCCGCAGGATATCCGTGAGCTGGTGACGTTAAGCGATCATGCCGCGTTCTCTGAACCAGGTCTGGCGCGTATGACCGGGATAAACGATCCACTGGTAGGACTGAAAAAAGCAAAAACGCTCACAAATGGACATGTCTATGTGACAAGGGGCAGTGACGGTTGCGACTGGATAGAAAATAATACATTGCAGCATCAATCAGGTTTTACCGTTGACGTTGTTGACACCACCGGGGCCGGAGATGTTTTTCACGGTGCGCTCGCATTCAGTCTGGCCAACGGAAATACTCCGGAAGACGCTGTCAGGTTCGCCAGTGGTGTTGCGGCGCTTAAATGCACGCGCCCGGGAGGACGAGCCGGAATCCCTGACTGTGATCAAACCCGATCTTTTCTGTCACTTTTTGTATAAAATGCCAGGGCAATGGTTTTTCGAGGAAATTTCATGAGTCTTACCGAACTGACCGGTAATCCGCGACACGATCAGCTACTGATGCTGATTAGCGAGCGCGGTTATATGAATATTGATGAGCTGGCCAGCCTGCTGGATGTGTCCACGCAGACCGTGCGTCGAGATATTCGTAAACTCAGCGAGCAGGGATTAATTACGCGTCATCATGGTGGCGCGGGCAGAGCCTCCAGCGTGGTGAATACGGCGTTCGAGCAGCGTGAAGTCTCGTGGACGGAAGAGAAAAAGGCCATCGCCGAAGCGGTGGCCGACTACATTCCTGATGGGTCAACGGTGTTTATTACTATTGGCACCACCGTTGAGCAGGTGGCGCGGGCGCTGTTAAACCATAATCATTTGCGCATTATCACCAACAGCCTGCGGGTGGCACACATTCTGTATAACAATCCACGTTTTGAAGTTATGGTGCCAGGTGGAACGTTACGCCCGCATAACAGTGGCATTATCGGTCCTTCCGCCACGGCATTTGTCGCTGATTTTCGCGCTGATTACCTGGTAACCAGCGTGGGGGCGATCGAAAGCGATGGTGCGCTGCTGGAGTTTGATGTCAACGAGGCCAGCGTCGTGAAAACGATGATGGCCCATTCAAGGCATATTCTGCTGGCTGCGGATCATACGAAATACACGGCTTCTGCCGCGGTAGAGATTGGCAATGTGTCTCAGGTGACCGCGTTGTTTACCGATGAATACCCTGGTCCCGCATTGCATAATTTACTCCAGTCTCAGCAGGTGGAAATTGTGCAGGTGAGTCCGTCACAGGATGATGCTCAGGTCGGGTAATTCTCTCCAATGATGGCTCGATAAATTCGCAGCCATCATTCGCGCATAGTCAAACTTCTTCTTTCCCGCTACAGTTATTCATCCACGGCGAATAAGGAGAAGGGCATGCTCTATATCTTTGATTTGGGTAATGTGATTGTCGATATCGACTTCAATCGCGTGTTAGGCACATGGAGCGATCTGAGCCGTGTACCGCTAGCTTCGCTAAAGCAAAGTTTCAGTATGGGCGAGGCTTTTCACCAGCATGAGCGAGGTGAAATAACCGATGAAGCGTTTGCTGAGGCACTATGCCACGAGATGGCGCTGCCGCTAAGCTACGAGCAATTTTCCCACGGCTGGCAGGCGGTTTTTGTCGCCTTGCGCCCAGAGGTTATCGATATCATGCACAAACTGCGTGAGCAGGGGCATCGGGTAGTCGTCTTGTCGAATACCAACCGTCTGCACACAACGTTTTGGCCGGATGAATACCCCGAGATCCGTCAGGCTGCTGACCATATTTATCTTTCCCAGGATCTGGGCATGCGTAAACCGGAAGCGCGGATTTACCAGCATGTCCTGCAGGCTGAAGGTTTTTCTGCGCATGATGCGGTCTTTTTTGACGATAACGCCGATAATATTGAAGGGGCTAACCGGTTAGGTATTACCAGTATCCAGGTCATCGATAAAGCGACCATTCCAGACTATTTCGCGAAGTTGTTATGCTAAAAAATGTTCAGCAACAAGCCAGGCATCATACGCGGCCCGTACGAGCCTGGCTGAAGCTGCTATGGCAGCGCATTGATGAGGACAACATGACGACGTTGGCAGGAAATCTTGCCTACGTTTCATTGCTTTCATTAGTACCGCTTATTGCCGTCGTTTTTGCGCTTTTCGCCGCATTTCCGATGTTTTCCGACGTCAGTATTCAGTTACGCCATTTTATTTTTGCGAACTTTATCCCGGCGACGGGAGACGTCATCCAACGTTATATCGAACAGTTTGTCGCCAACTCGAACAAAATGACCGCCGTCGGGGCATGTGGGCTGATTGTGACGGCGTTATTACTGATGTATTCCATTGATAATGCGCTGAATACTATCTGGCGTAGTAAGCGTACTCGGCCCAAAGTTTACTCTTTTGCCGTTTACTGGATGATTTTAACGCTGGGACCTCTACTGGCGGGGGCCAGCCTGGCGATCAGCTCTTATCTGTTGTCATTGCGCTGGGCCAGCGATCTCAACACGGTGATTGATAACATTCTGCGTATTTTCCCGCTGGTGCTTTCCTGGCTTTCATTCTGGCTGCTTTATAGCATCGTGCCGACCACGCGCGTCGCTAACCGGGATGCGGTTATTGGTGCCTTTGTAGCCGCCGTATTGTTCGAGGCCGGAAAGAAAGGATTTGCGCTCTACATCACGATGTTCCCGTCTTATCAGCTCATTTACGGTGTTCTTGCGGTGATCCCCATTTTATTTGTCTGGGTGTACTGGACGTGGTGTATCGTCTTGCTAGGCGCGGAAATAACTGTCACTCTCGGGGAATACCGCAAACTTAAACAAGCCGCAGAACAAGAAGAAGCAGAGCAACCATGATTGCATTAATTCAGCGCGTAACCCGTGCCAGCGTCACCGTGGAGGGCGAGGTGACGGGTGAAATTGGCCCAGGACTTTTGGTCCTGTTAGGTGTCGAAAGGGATGATGACGAACAAAAAGCGAACCGCCTGTGCGAACGCGTACTCGGCTATCGAATCTTTAGCGATGCTGAAGGCAAAATGAACCTGAATGTGCAGCAGTCAGGCGGCAGCGTGCTGGTGGTCTCGCAATTTACGTTGGCGGCAGATACTGAGCGCGGTATGCGCCCGGGCTTTTCAAAAGGCGCCGCGCCCGATCGGGCAGAAGCACTGTATGAGTACTTTGTTGAGCGTTGCCGCCAACAGGAAATGAATACGCAAACCGGTCGATTCGCTGCGGATATGCAGGTTTCGCTGGTTAATGATGGCCCCGTGACGTTCTGGTTACAAGTATGAACCAGCTACCGGTGTGGCCGCGGGCAACAAGAGAGAGTACAGCTATGTATCACCTTCGAGTACCGCAAACAGAAGAAGAGTTGGAGCGTTACTACCAGTTTCGCTGGGAGATGCTGCGTAAACCGTTGCACCAGCCAAAAGGCTCCGAACGGGATGCCTGGGACGCAATGGCGCATCACCAGATGGTGGTGGACGAAGAGGGGAATCTGGTCGCGGTAGGACGTCTGTATATCAATGCGGATAACGAAGCCTCTATACGCTTTATGGCCGTTGACCCTTCCGTGCAGGAGAAAGGACTGGGTACGCTGATGGCGATGACCCTGGAATCTGTAGCGCGTCAGGAAGGGGTAAAGCGGGTAACCTGTAGCGCCCGTGAAGATGCGGTCGAATTTTTCGCCAAACTGGGGTTTGTGAGCCAGGGAGAGATCACCACACCGCAAACCACGCCGGTGCGCCACTTTTTGATGATTAAGCCCATTGCTACATTGGACGATATTCTCCATCGCGGCGACTGGTGCGGACAGTTACAGCAAGCCTGGTACGAACATATTCCCTTGAGTGAGAAAATGGGCGTGCGTATTCAACAGTATACCGGGCAGAAATTTATTACGACGATGCCCGAGACGGGGAATCAGAATCCGCACCATACTCTGTTTGCCGGGAGCCTGTTTTCTCTGGCCACGTTAACGGGGTGGGGGCTGATCTGGCTGATGCTGCGCGAACGTCATCTGGGGGGAACCATTATCCTTGCCGATGCACATATCCGCTACAGCAGGCCGATCACCGGGAAGCCTACCGCCATCGCCGACCTGGGCTCGCTGAGTGGCGATCTCGACCGTCTGGCGAGAGGGCGTAAGGCGCGTGTGAAGATGCAGGTCGAGGTATTTGGCGATGACTCGCCAGGCGTCGTGTTTGAAGGCACGTATATTGTGCTACCCGCGAAACCGTTTGGCGCATATGAAGAGGGCGGGAATGAGGAAGAGTAGCTCCTCTAGCTGAAATGTAATATTGGGTTCATTTGCTGATGTAAAATGCGGATTATGAGAATGCCCATAATCCGCATTTTGATAAAAAATCGCATATTGTCGATGATTGTATTGACGGGTACCTTCCTTAATCTCAGAACGGTTGCGCCCCATCAAAGCGTTTTTCTCTAACAGTAAAAAAAGCTGTTCCATCTCAGTAGTGTATTTATCTGCCTGTTGATAACCGAATTTTCTCCAAGTGTATTCATAGATAGATTCAAAGTCTTCGACTGCCTGATTAGAGAGTTTATACATTCAGACTGCGCTTTTTCCTTTGCGCGACCTCCTGTAGAGTCAGGTCGCTTGTGCCGCTGTGTATCCCATCCCCCAGCGCGTCGCGTAATGCGCTATTTCGCAATTCTTGTTCCTCCAGTAAACGTAATGCCGAACGGACAACTTCGCTGGTGGAACCATAGCGCCCACTTTCAATCATTTCGTTAACAAAACGATCGAGATGCTCGCCAATTGTAATGCTGGTAGTTCTGGGCATAGGTTTGTCCTCTGTGTTATCTATTCACACAAGATAGCACCCGTGGACGAAAATATGAACAAACTTACTGACCAAGCCGCCAGGCCACATCTCGCATGGCGCTTCGTGCCGCCTGGCTCACACCTGCGAGCTGGAAAAAGCCATGAATGACACCGAGATAGCGCTGGCAAGTACATTCCACTCCCTGTTCCAGGAACCGTTGATACAGGGCCTCGCCTTCATCGCGCAGTGGGTCGAATTCGGCAGTAATGATGTGCGTGGGTGGCAGACCGGTGAAGTCTTCACGCCAGAGCGGACTGGCTTCAGGATGCAGTGGATCGGTTCGCGGCATATACATCTCGTAGCCTGAAAGCAGCGTGTCACGCGTGATAATGTAATCCTGCCCGTTACGGGCGTAGCTCTCAAATCTGGCGGTGGCGTCCAGCAAGGGATAGATCAGCATCAGCTGTGCAGGTTGCCATTGACGGGCGGCTTTCAGGCGTAGCGCGGTGACCAGCGCCAGATGCCCGCCCGCGCTGTCACCGGCAAGCGTAATGTTCGCGCGGTCTATCCCCAGTTTATGGGCATATTTCCAGATAGTATTGGCTCCGGCTTCGGCATCGTTATGTGCTGCCGGGAAGGTGTGCTCTGGCGCAAGGCGGTACTGCACCGCAATTACGCGACAGCCGCTGTAAAAAGCTAACTGCCTTAGCTGGTTATCGTGAGTAGCAAAACCACCGCTGACAAAGCAGCCGCCGTGATAATAGATAACACAGGGTAGCTTCCCCATGGTGTCCCGTGGCGAAACCACGCGAAACGTCATGGCATCAAGTTCAATATCTTCAACCTGGACGCAGGTTTCTGTTTCCCCTGCCAGCATCGTACTGGCGATGTAGCCTGCTCTCCGGTCATCAATATTCTGCTCGCGAGAAGAGGGGCGCCCCACCGCGATAAATTCCTCCACTAACTGCGCAATCCCGCTTTCCAGTGTCATTTTTATTCCCTTTCTCTGTATAGATATACAGTGTTATAGCCTGGTTTGGTACGAATGGAAATGGGAAAAGTGGGCTGCGTACGATTCTGGAAAGCGGCTCGCAAAAATAGAAATCGTTCGCGTAATAACTATTTTCTCGTCAGTCTCAGGTGTATGTTGTTTGAAAAATAAGCGCGAATGATATACTGGAGGTATATGTGAGTATGATGGCTGGGATGGATATGGGCAGAATTTTACTCGATTTATCAGACGACGTGATTAAACGGCTTGACGATCTCAAGGTGCAACGCAACCTACCTCGTGCAGAACTCTTGCGGGAGGCCGTTGAGCAGTATCTGGAAAGACAGGATCGGGCTGAAACCACAATTTCGAAAGCATTGGGGCTCTGGCAAGGCTGTGAGGAAGATGGTGTTGAATACCAACGTAAACTTCGTGAGGAATGGTAATGGTCAAAGGGGCTGCGCTTTTTGATACCAATATCCTCATCGACCTGTTTAGCGGGCGAAGTGAAGCAAAACTGGCGATAGAAACATGGCCGCCACAGAACGCAATCAGTCTCATTACATGGATGGAGGTGATGGTAGGCGCAAAAAAATACCATCAGGAGGCCCGTACTCGCATTGCGCTAGGCGCTTTTAACATTATTGGTGTTTCACAGGATATTGCTGAGCGAAGCGTGAATATCAGGCAAGAATACGGGATGAAATTGCCGGATGCCATTATCCTGGCTACTGCGCAGATTCATCATCTGACACTGGTTACGCGTAATACCAAAGATTTTGCAAGCATATCCGGTGTGGTCACACCGTATACGTTATAGTCCGGGCGACCAGCGTCGCCCGGCAGTACTGGGGTTTTACTCCCCTTCACCCGGGAATAAGAACGGGTTGATGGAGCTGCGGGCAAAGCCTTCTTGCTCCATGTGTGCATCCAACATCAGGGAAGCGAGGTCGTCGGCCACGGCCTCGACTTTCGGGTCTTTTTCCTGGTAGAGAATCTTCAGGTAAGTCCCGCAGTCGCCGCAGCTTTCCGCTTTAATTGCCGCCTGCTCGTTATCCAGCGACCAGTAGTTCAAATCGCGGCTCTGTTCGCAGTTGCTGCACTTCACGCGCACCACGTGCCATTCGGTTTCGCACAGGTTGCAGTGCAAATAACGTAGTCCCTGCGTTGTGCCGATTTGCACCACGCTGGAGACCGGCATCGAACCGCATACCGGACAGAACTGGCGTTGTTCGCCGTACTCAGCGCGCGCTTTGCCGGGGATCAGGCTTGCCATCTGTGCCCAGTAGAGCGACAGCGCAGCCCAAATAAACGGGGCTTTGTCGCTGCTGACGGAGGCAAAATCTGAGGCAAATAACGCGCTGGCCATCAGCTCCAGTTCCTGCTCAGAGGCTTTTTCCAGATTCTCGATTACGGCCAGTGCAGGGCCGCTCATCTCCGGCTTCAGCTCAGCAATTAGCGATTGCAGCAGTTTTTGCCAATGTTTGTCGCGTGGCAGGACGTGGATATCCAGCGGCGGCTTGCCCTGATCGTTCGCTTCTTTGATACGAGCGGTCAGATCCATCTGCAGCGGATGATCGTACAGCACCACTTCTTGTGCGTGGGCGATCAGCGCGGCAAAGCGCAGATAATCGCCCAGCGGGTTGTTTTCGGCCAGCTCGCGCAGACGTTCAGCACGGCGGTTATACAAATTTTTGAGTCTGGGGAACAATAACGGCGGAATCATATCCGCCGTGCGTTTCTCGCTCGAACCCAGCTCATCTTGCGGGATTATGCGAATACTCATTCAGATGATTTTTCCTGTTTCTGGCGGACTTCACGGTACCAGCGCGGATGATGTTTCTTCGCCCACGATTTAGTAACCCATCCCTCCACCATCGCGGTAATGGTGCCTTTCACCCAAAGGGCGGCGTAAATGTGCACCATGATAACCACAATTAACGCTACTGCGGCAAATGAATGCAGCATTAACGCGAATCGGATCACCGGGATTGAGAAAGCAGGCGCAAAATACGGACGCCAGATGATCACTCCGCTCACCAGTAACAGCACCAGGAAGATAATCGCCGCCCAGAATACGCATTTCTGGCCGAAGTTATAACGTCCCGTGTCACCTACTTCCTCGTTGACGACAATCTTACGAATATTCTTCGCCCAAAAGATATCATCCCGATTGATTAGATTGTGGTGCCAGTAACGGAAAAACATGATGATAAACGAGGCAAACATGATCACGCCGACAAACGGGTGCACAATTCGCGCCAGTTGCGGCGTGCCCATGATGTGCATCAGCCAGTTAAAAGACGGGAAGAGAAAACCCATCCCGCTCACTGCCGCCAGAATAAAGCAGAAGGCGGTTACCCAGTGGTTGATGCGTTCCGGCGCCGTGTAGCGCACGATGGTGTCACGTCGTTTCATTTGCGCACCTCGTCTTTCTCTTCATGCAGATTGTCTTCTTCCTCTTCCGCACGGTTTGGACCCACACCGACGTAGTGGAAGATACTGGCCGCAAACGTCGCTGCGAAGCCGACCGCTGCCAACGGTTTCCAGATGCCTTTCCAGAACTTCACGGTGGCGCTGATTTCCGGGTTCTCCGGCAGACCGTGGTACAGATTCGGCTTGTCGGCATGGTGCAATACGTACATCACATGCGTACCGCCAACGCCCGCTGGATCGTACAGGCCCGCGTTTTCGTAGCCACGCGTTTTCAGTTCCGCCACGCGCTCACCAGCCAGCGTTTTCATCGACTCTTTGGTGCCGAAATGAATCGCCCCGGTTGGGCAAGTTTTCACGCAGGCCGGTTCTTGCCCGACCACCACACGGTCGACGCACAGCGTACATTTGTAGACGCGGTTGTCTTCCGGGTTGAGGCGCGGCACATCGAACGGACAGCCAGCAATGCAGTAGCCGCAGCCGATGCACTGCTCGGACTGGAAGTCGACGATGCCGTTGGCATACTGAATGATTGCGCCTTCAGCCGGGCATGCCTTCAGGCAGCCTGGATCGGCGCAGTGCATACAGCCATCCTTGCGGATCAGCCACTCAAGTTTGTCGTTCTGTTCCACTTCCGAGAAGCGCATCACCGTCCAGGATTTGGCGGTCAAATCAGCCGGGTTATCGTACACCCCAACGTTGTTGCCCACTTCATCACGGATGTCGTTCCACTCGGAACACGCAACCTGACAGGCTTTACAGCCGATGCAGGTCGTGACGTCGATAAGTTTCGCCACCTCTTCCTGGTGATCCCGCGCCTGAGGCGCGGGGGTGAAACCGTTAGTGGCGGATCGACGAATGATGTCTTGCGATTGATAAGCCATAGGTCGTCTCCGTTACACCTTTTCCACGTTCACGAGGAAGGACTTAAATTCCGGCGTCTGCGTGTTCGCATCACCGACGAATGGCGTTAACGTGTTAGCGATAAAGCCTTTTTTCGCCACACCTTCGTAGCCCCAGTGAATCGGAATACCGATGGTATCGATATCCTTACCGTTGGCCTGTAGCGTACGAATACGTTTGGTCACCACTGCTTTGGCCTTGATGTAGCCGCGGTTAGAGGAAACTTTAACGGTATCGCCATGGGAGATGCCGAGCTTATTCGCCAGCTTCTCGCCAATTTCCACAAACTGCTCCGGCTGGGCGATGGCGTTTAGCAACGCATGCTTGGTCCAGTAGTGGAAGTGCTCGGTCAGACGATAGGTTGTACCGACATACGGGAACTTATCCGCTTTACCCAGCGCTTCCGCGTCACCCTTAAAGATACGCGCGGCAGGGTTAGAGATAACGTTCGGGTGCAGCGGGTTAGTGCCGAGCGGCGTTTCAAACGGCTCGTAGTGTTCCGGGAACGGTCCTTCCGCCATCTTATCAATAGCAAACAGGCGTCCCATCCCTTCCGGCTGCATGATGAACGGCCCGACGTCAGTACCCGGTGCGGCGGCGCTATAGTCTGGAATATCCATCCCGCTCCATTTCGCGCCATCCCATTTCAGGATCTGACGTTTTGGATCCCACGGATTTCCCTGCGGGTCTGCGGAAGCACGGTTATAAAGAATGCGGCGGTTAAGCGGCCATGCCCAGGCCCAACCCAGCGTATTGCCAAGGCCCG
This sequence comes from Citrobacter werkmanii, assembly GCF_008693645.1. Taxonomy (NCBI): domain Bacteria; kingdom Pseudomonadati; phylum Pseudomonadota; class Gammaproteobacteria; order Enterobacterales; family Enterobacteriaceae; genus Citrobacter; species Citrobacter werkmanii. The sequence goes on from NZ_CP044101.1 coordinate 350,678, forward strand.
ACGGGTCGGCGTTATCGCGTCGCGCCATCATATTACCTTCCGGCGTCCAGCTACCGGCAAAAATCCAGCAGCCGCTGGAGGTCGTGCCGTCATCGCGCAGTTGGGCGAACGAGCTGAGCTGTTGGCCTTTCTTGACGATTACCGCGCCGGTTGCCGGGTCGATAATATCAGCCAGCGCTTTCCCGTTGCTCTCCATCGCCACTTCTTCCGAAGCCGGTTCATGCGGTGTGGAGTAGTTCCAGGTCATGCTCAGCACCTGTTCCGGGTTCGCGCCACCTTGTTCGGCATACATCTTGCGCAGACGCAGGAAGATACCGGCGAGGATTTCGCCATCGGTTGCGGCAATCCCTGGGGCATCCGCGCCTTTCCAGTGCCACTGCAGCCAGCGACCAGAGTTGACGATCGAACCGTTCTCTTCGGCAAAGCAGGTGGACGGCAGACGGAATACTTCGGTCTGGATTTTCGACGGATCAACATCGTTCGACTCACCATGGTTCTGCCAGAAGGTGGAGGTTTCCGTGTTGAGCGGGTCGATAGTGATCAGATACTTCAGTTTGGACAGTGAAGCCACGACCTTGTTTTTGTTCGGGAATGAGGCGACCGGGTTAAAGCCCTGGCAGATATAGCCATTCACTTTGCCCTGGTTCATCATCTCGAAGTACTGCAGGACGTCGTACCCTTTATCCCACTTCGGCAGCCAGTCGAAGCCCCAGCTGTTTTCCGCTGTCGCTTTATCGCCAAAGAAGGCTTTCATCATCGAAACGAAGAATTTCGGGTAATTGCCCCAATAGTTTACCTGGCCTTCCAGCAGCGGTTTTGGCGTGTTGGCGGCAAGGTAGGTTTGCAGGTCGGTCTGTTTTTCGCTTGGCAGCGTCAGATAACCCGGCAGGCTCTGTGACAGCAGACCAAGGTCGGTCAGTCCCTGAATGTTGGAGTGACCACGCAGGGCGTTAACGCCACCGCCGGCCATGCCCATGTTGCCGAGGAGCAACTGGATCATCGCCATCGTACGGATGTTTTGCGCCCCCACGGAGTGTTGCGTCCAGCCCAGCGCGTACAGGAATGATGCGGTTTTGTCTTTGGCGCTGGTTTCTGCGATGTATTCACAGACCTTCAGGAAATCGGCCTTCGGCGTACCGCAGATATTCTCTACGACCTCCGGCGTATAGCGGGAGACGTGCTGTTTGAGCAGGTTCCATACACAGCGCGGATGTTGCAGAGTCACATCGCGTTTGGCGAAGCCGTTTTCATCCAGCTCATAGTTCCAACTGGTTTTGTCATACTTGCGTTTGTCCGCGTCGTAGCCGGTAAACAGGCCATCTTCGAAGCCATAATCCTCACGCACGATCAGACTGGCGTTGGTATAGGCCTCGGTATATTCGCGGTTGAATTTTTCGTTATTCAGCAGGTACAGCATGACGCCTGACAGGAAGGCAATGTCAGTACCGGAACGAATTGGGGCATAGAAATCAGCCACCGCTGCGGTGCGCGTAAAGCGAGGGTCAATGACAATCAGCTTGGCGCCGTTGTGAATTTTCGCTTCCATCGCCCAGCGGAACCCGACCGGGTGAGCTTCAGCGGCGTTACCGCCCATCACCACAACGAGGTTGGCGTTTTTAATGTCGACCCAGTGGTTGGTCATCGCACCGCGACCAAATGTTGGAGCAAGACTTGCTACCGTTGGTCCGTGTCAGACACGCGCCTGGTTGTCGACCGCGAGCATACCCAGCGCGCGGGAGAATTTTTGCGTCAAATAGCCGGTTTCGTTACTGGAAGCGGATGCACACAGCATCCCGGTGGAAAGCCAGCGGTTAACGGTTACGCCTTCGGCGTTTTGTGCAACGTAGTTAGCGTCGCGGTCTTCTTTCATCAGCTTAGCGATGCGGTCGAATGCTTCATCCCAGCTAATTTGCTGCCACTTATCTGAGCCTGGTGCGCGGTATTCCGGGAATTTCAAACGGCTTTCAGAGTGGATGAAGTCCACAAGACCTGCGCCTTTCGGGCACAGCGCGCCGCGGTTCACCGGGTGATCCGGGTCCCCTTCAATATGGAAGATGGATGCTTTGGCGTTTTTTGCTCCGTCACCGAGGCTGTACATTAACAGCCCACAGCCAACGGAACAGTAGGTGCAGGTGTTACGGGTTTCGCGGGTGCGCAGCAGTTTATATTGCCGTGTTTCCGCGAGCGCTACACCGGGTGCAAAGCCCAGTGCCGCTGCCGTGGTGCCTGCCATACCGCCAGCGCAGATCTTAAAGAACTGCCTTCTGCTGACCTGCATGGTTTGCTCCTTGTTTCGACATTGTCACATTCCCTTCGCATTTCTGCCATGCCAACGCGTGGGAAGTGGTTGTTATTTTTCTTTGCGGACGGGACCGCAAAGGTCCAGAATTGGGTGAATTTCCCTCCGTCCAGGAGGGATTTGTAAAGAATACCACAATGTTGGTATGCGTGTTCCAATATGGTTAAAAGAAAGTGAATAAGATTATTCAAGAAAACATTAAGAATGTGACATCTCCGACAGGATCGCGCCAATTGACGCTCTGGAAGCGCGAGGATTTGCAACATCCTCAGCCTGATGAAGTCGCTGAAGAAGTGCCTGTTGCGCTGGTCTATAACGGAATTTCACATGTGGTGATGATGGCGTCACCGAAAGATCTTGAGCATTTCGCGATGGGTTTTTCACTTTCTGAAGGCATTATTGAGTCCCCGCAAGATATTTACGGGATGGACGTGGTTCCTTCCTGCAACGGATTAGAAGTTCAGATTGAGCTATCCAGCCGCCGTTTTATGGGGTTGAAAGAGCGTCGTCGCGCACTGGCTGGTCGCACCGGTTGTGGCGTTTGCGGCGTGGAGCAGCTCAATGACATCGGCAAACCGGTCCAGCCTCTGGCATTTACCCAGACATTTGATCTGACGCTCCTCGATAACGCCTTAAGGCATCTCCATGATTACCAGCCCGTGGGGCAACTGACCGGCTGTACGCACGCGGCGGCATGGGTACAGCTTTCAGGTCATCTGGCAGGTGGACATGAAGACGTTGGGCGTCATGTCGCGCTGGATAAACTGCTGGGGCGTCGGGCGCTCGAAGGGGAAACCTGGCAACAGGGCGCGGTATTAGTTTCCAGCCGCGCCAGCTACGAGATGGTGCAGAAGTCGGCAATGTGCGGCGTGGAGATCCTGTTTGCCGTTTCTGCGGCGACAACGCTCGCTGTGGAAGTTGCCGAACGCTGTAACCTGACGCTGGTGGGTTTTTGTAAACCGGGCAGGGCGACAATCTATACGCATCCGGAGCGTCTGATCGCGAAGTGACGCCACCAGGCGGCCAGGATACTGCCTGAAAATGCCAGTTCCATTATTACGGCAACGGGCGAGCCGACAATCACATTGTTCAGTAGCCAACACAGACTGCCGCACAATGTGTATCCGCGTAGTTTCCCACTGCGTTTTTGAAACGACGCAAAGGTCATCAGCAGGCTTCCCATCAGCGGCAAAATGCTTGACAGATTTTGCCAAAGATAAACGCTACACAGCAGCGACCCCAGCATAAATCCCCACATAGCCCAGCGGTGAAACGTGACGATGGCCGTCGCGTAGCGGCATGCGGCGATGACCATTAACCCAGCCGCAGCATCTTGATCCAAAAGGGAGAAATGGATAGCGAGCAGGGAAGTGGAGGTGGTGAGCAGAGATAAGGTGATGGCCCGGCGTTGAAAATGAAAAGCGGAAATATCCAGCAAGAAGCTGATACCGGCCAGAATCTGAGAGAGAAGAAATGCGTTCATAATGTGCGCCAACCGTTGCAGAGTGGCGGGACAATACTCGACGCATTCACATAAGGCGTTAGCTTTTGTTAAGACGCTGGCGAATACGAGACAGGCTAACGGGATTAATACCGATATAGTTGGCGAGATCGCGCTGAGTGAGCTGCGACTCCCAGTCCGGGAAGTGTGTTTGTACATACCGGTAGCGCTGCTCTGGGGTATTGAGCAGCAGCATTTGCTCTTTTTTCTCTTTGTAGATCAATTGCTGAATCAGTAGCTGGGTCTTAATATCCTGATTTTCCGGCGCATCCAGCAAAGCCAAAGAAATTTCACTGGTTTCTCCTGCGGTAATCATTTGCAGACTGTAATCAGCAGGCGTTTTGGTCAGCCAGTTCAGGTACAGAAAGCAGTACTCCCCGGCAAAGTAGAACTCTTTAACCCGTTCTGAGCCATGTGGAGAGTGGTACACCGCACGTGCAACGCCATGATGCAGAAAGTATATCTTGTTTTGAGGCTCACCCTGGCGATGCAACCAGGCACCCGCAGGTTGTGGCTTTTTTCGATGGCCTGGCAACAATGTTTGCTTGTGTTCAATTGACATTTTATCACTCAAATAATTTGAATAAGACAGGCAAATCCTTCCGCTTTTAGTTGTGTGATGAGATGGCTATTATTTATCACATCAAGGCACGGTGCCTTACTCAAACAACTAAGTTAAAGGGTTTATATCATGAAAAGCATCAAAACTTTTGTCGCAGTTATCGCTCTGGCTACTTCTTTCGGTTCATTCGCTGCTCAGACTGTTACCGCAACGGGTTCTACGCTGGAAAGTGCTGAAGCAAGCATTGCCGCTCAGGCTGAACGTGCAGGCGCCAGCGATTATAAAATCACCCAGGCTTACACCGGTAACCGCGTGCACATGACCGCTGAACTGCTGAAATAAGATACCTAAGTACTGTAGAAAGAGCGCCTTTGAGGCGCTTTTTTAGTTTATGCCCGCCATCCTCAACAGCGCGGTCACCACAGCGGCGGCAACGATCACCACGATCAGCGGCATTTTGCGCCAGGCGAGAAAGACCGCGAAGCCAACCCCAAGAACACGCGCCATTCCAGCAAAGTGTTCACCTTCATAAAAGGTGGTTGCCAGCGCGACGGAAAACAGCAATACCGTTGCGGCATCAGAAAGCAGGGCCTGCGAGCGTTCCGAGAACGCTAAACGACTCCCCAGTTTTGCTCCGCCTAAACGCATTAAATACGTTCCCAGAGATAATATGGCGATACCAACGATAAACAGCGTCATGTTGCCCATTATTTTTTCCTCGTCAGTAAACCAAACAGTGAGAGCAGTACCGGCAGGCCCACCGGCGCGAAAGGTATAGATGCGAGCGACAGCGCGGCACCGCTACAGGCGCGGATCAGCGTGGTCCGATTTTTAAAGGCCGGAACCACTAACGCCAGCAAAATGGCCGGGAAAACGGCATCCAGACCGATGGTTTCCGGGGCCGGGAGCAGTTTGCCGACACCTGCGCCAATCAGCGTGCCAATCGGCCAGAAAATGGCGACGCCCAGGCCGCATAGCCAGTAGGCGGCTTTACGCTGTTCCGGTGTTTTTTGCGACAGGCCGAACACTACGCTTTCGTCGTTCATGATATGGCAACCGAGGAAACTGGCGGCCCGGGAGCCCACCAGGTCACGCACCGTGACGCCAAACGGCACGTGCCGGGCGTTCACCAGTAAACCGGCAGCCGCAGCCGCCAGGGGGTTACCGCCGCTGGCGACGATGCCGATAAACATAAACTCGGACGCGCCGGCCAGTACCGTAATAGAAAGCACAAACGGTACCCACAGCGGGAAACCGTAAGCCATCGCCAGCGAGCCATATGACATGCCGACAACGCCGACGGCCAGACAGACGAGAAATATTGCTTTCAGCGTGTCGCCTTTGAGACAGGAAAAATAATGTTTCATACCATTTTAGCCATATCGAACGAATTTCCATTATAATGAACGCAACCATTTAGCTTTACAAGTCGAACGATTTGTTCGATATAAAAAACATGGAGTCGTGAATGACCCAGCCCATCAGTATGATCGCGAAAAGCTTGGTGCGTGAACGTCAGCGCACCGGTTTGTCACTGGCAGAGATTGCCCGCCGCGCGGGGATTGCAAAATCGACGCTCTCACAGTTGGAAGCAGGAAATGGCAACCCTAGCCTGGAAACGCTGTGGTCGCTGTGTGTGGCGTTGGATATCCCTTTTGCGCGCCTGCTGGAGCCGCAGGAGCAAAAAACGCAGGTGATTCGCCGCGGCGAAGGGACAAAAGTGGTGGCGGAACAGGCCCACTACCAGGCTATTTTACTGGCCGCCTGCCCACCGGGCGCGCGGCGGGATATCTATTTGCTGCTGACGCAGCCGGGCGCGGATCGTATTTCACAGCCGCATCCACCGGGATCGGTTGAACATATTATCGTGACGCAAGGTAAGGCGATGGTGGGATTGACGGAAGCGCCGGAAGAGTTAGGTGAGGGCGACTACATTTGTTACCCCGCCGATCGGGCGCATATCTTTAAAGCGCTGGAGCCGGATACTCAGGCGATTCTGGTTTCTGAGCAGAACTAACTGCTATGTTGCGTTGTGCCGGATGCGGCGCGTTAGCGCCTTATCCGGCCTACAAGATTATTGCAGATAAAACACTTCTTTTAGCTCTGTGCTGACCGGGCTGTTGTCTGGGTTGGCTGGCATAACGTCGCGCATATGTTTCCACCAACGCTGGCAAACGTCGGTGTTGGCAACGGCATTCCAGCGCTCCTCGGACTCTATCTCAACGGTGGCGAACAGCAGATTACGCTCCTGATCAAGATAAATCGCGTAGTGATGCGCGCCGTGTTCTTTCAGTACTGATTCCAGTTCTGGCCAGATGGGATTGTGCCGACGTTGGTACTCAACGTGCGCGTCGGCGTTTACCTGCATCACAAACGCTTTGCGGATCATAACGCCTCCAGATACAACTCGCGGACTTCATCGCGGCTGGCGATGCGCGGGTTACACGGCGCGCATGGATCGGCCAACGCTTTATCTAACCAGCCTTCAATATCCTCTTTGGTCACGCCAAGCTGGCTGAAACCGGCTGGAATACCTACCCGCTTGCTCAGGGCGCGAATGGCGTTGATGGCTTCCATGCTTGCCGCTTTATCGCTCATGCCGCGGGTATCGACGCCCATCGCCTGCGCCACGCGGGCAAAGCGAGCCTCGGCGTTCGGTCGGTTAAAATTTTCGATTATCGGCAGCAGGATGGCGTTGCAGACGCCGTGCGGCAGGTTGTGGGTTGCGCCCGGCTGGTGCGCCAGCGCATGCACCAGACCAAGACCGGCGCTGTTAAATGCCATACCCGCCAGATACTGACCAAATGCCATTTGCTCACGGGCTTCGAGGTTGTGGCCATCATCGACCGCTTTCGGTAGCCACAGATTAATCAGGCGAATGGCCTCCAGCGCATTGGCGTCAGTGAGTGGGTGCGCGCCGACGGAAACATAGGCTTCCACCGCGTGAGTCAGGGCGTCCATGCCGGTTGCGGCGGTAACGGAAGCCGGGATTTCCAGCATCACGCTGGCATCATCCACGGCGATATCCGGGATGATGTTCGGGTCGATGATCACCTCTTTAACCTTGCGAGCAGAGTCGATAATCACCGCATTGCTGGTCATTTCTGCAGCAGTGCCGGCGGTGGTATTGATGGCGACCAGCGGAACGCCGGCATTTTTCACTTTGCCCACGCCGGAGTATGCGGTAGAAGGGCCTGGGTTGGCGGTCAGGATTTTCACCGCTTTAGCGGTATCGATCGGACTGCCGCCGCCGAAGGCGATAATGTAGTCACATTCTGCGCTCTGATACGTCGCAAAACCTTTCTGCACCAGCTCTTCTGTCGGGTTTGGGAACACCTCATCAAACAGGTGGTAAGACATTTGATGTTCATCCAGCGCGCTAAACAGGCTATCCAGCAGGCCCAGCTTTACCAGTTGACCATCGGTAACGATCAGCGCTTTGCCCCATTGCTTATTCGCCACGAGGTTCACCATATCGGCAATCGCTCCAGCGCCATGCAGGCTAATTTTGGGTAGTGCCAACATAAAGCTCATTACTATTCTCCTTATAATGCTAGTGCGCTTGCCAGCGGAGTCACGCCAAAACGTTTGCCGAGTGCGACCAGTTCTTCACGCGTGATGGTCTGCTTCATACCGCCCATCGAATAGATTTTGACTAAAACCTCAGCGGATTTCTCAGCGGTATCGATCAAACCGAATGCTTCATCGAGGGAGGGGCCGCTGCCGAACACACCATGGAACGGCCACAGAACAAGCGAATGCTTCTGCATTTCCTGCGCGGTCGCCTGGCCGATTTCATCCGTACCCGGCACCATCCACGGCAAAATGCCGACGCCATCCGGGAACACCACCAGGCACTCGGTGCTGCCTTCCCACAGTTTGCGGGTGATCAGCGCGGTGTTGTTTTCCAGCACATAGGTCAGGGCGATCAGGTTGGTGGCGTGGCAGTGCATGATCACGCGATCTTTGCCGTTCGTCGCTTTAATGCGTTCGCAGTGAGAGAGGAAGTGGGCTGGCAATTCGGAGGTTGGCACCGCTTCGTGGGTCAGGCCCCAAAGGATGTGATAGCCCGCACCGTCGCTGTCCACTTTCACTACGCCTAAATTTGCCGCCGGATCGAGCTGAACGTTACGGAAAAATTTACCCGAGCCGGTGACGATAAATGGCGTATTCGCCAGCAATGGCATGGGTTGACTCAGCGCAATATAGCGCGGTTTGTCGTGGAAATCGCCGCTAAATGGCGCGATGTCTGCTTCATCCAGGCGCAGCGTCAGGTTGCCGCCGTTACGTTCATCCCAGCCTTTCAGCCACGCATCGGATGTGGCTTTGATCATTCCCTGGACAAACCAGGAATGAGTAATGTTCTGCATGTTCGGTGCTCCCATTTATTGCCCGAAGATTATCGGGTCTTACGTAGGCCGGATAAGCGCAGCGCCATCCGGCAATCGTGTTTTATTTATTGCCGGATGGCGACGCGGGGCGTCTTATCCGGCCTACAGATCAGGTGTCGCTATCAGCTACGTTTGCTCAGGATCTCTTTTTCATAGGCGCGAACGCTATCCAGCCACTGGCTGCCCGCTGGCGTGTCGTGGCGCTGACAATACATTTCCCAGACGGCCTGCCACGGCAGTGATTTTTGTTCTTCCAGCAGGGCCAGACGTGCGGTGTAGTCGCCGCTGGTTTCGAGCTGACGCAGTTGCTCGGTTGGTTCTAACAGCGCGCGCAGCAGGGCTTTTTTCATATTGCGGGTGCCGATAACCCATGCCGCGATGCGGTTAATGGAAGCGTCGAAGAAGTCGAGACCGATGTGTACGCGATCAAACAGGTTGTGGCGGACGATTTCGCTGGCAATAGCCTGAGTTTCATCATCCAGCAGCACCACGTGATCGCTGTCCCAGCGCACCGGACGACTGACGTGCAGCAGCAGGCGCGGTACATACAGCATGGCGGCGGAGATTTTGTCGGAAATCACTTCAGTCGGATGGAAGTGTCCCGCATCCAGGCACAGCGCGGTCTGGCGGCTGGTGGCGTAGCCCATATAGAACTCGTTGGAGCCGACGGTGTAGCTTTCGGCGCCGATGCCAAACAGCTTGCTCTCAACGGCGTCAATATGGTGCGCCGGGTCGAGTTGCTCGCTGATCACTTCGTCCAGTGCTTCCAGCAGTCGCTGGCGCGGCGCTAAACGGTCAACGGTGATATCTTTCATACCGTCCGGGATCCAGATATTCATTACCGACGGCGTACCCAACTGTTCGCCAAAATACGCCGAGACGCGACGGCTGGCTTTGCAGTGGTCAATCCAGAACTGGCGAATGTGGTCATCGGCATGGGCCAGCGTGAAGCCGTCGGCGCTCAGCGGATGAGAAAAGCAGGACGGGTTGAAATCCAGCCCTAACTGGTTTGCTTTCGCCCACTCAACCCAGTTTTTGAAGTGTTCCGGTTTGATTTGGTCGCGGGCAACCGGCGTATCGGATTCCAGATAGATCGCATGCAGATTCAGGCGTTTTGGACCCGGTATCAGGCTCAGCGCCTGCTCCAGATCGGCACGCAGTTCGGTCGCGTTGCGCGCTTTGCCCGGATAGTTGCCGGTAGCCTGAATTCCGCCTGTGAGCGAGCCTTCCGGGTTTTCGAAACCGGCGACGTCATCGCCCTGCCAGCAGTGCATGGAGACCGGCAGACGATCGAGCTGGCGTAAGGCCGCCTCGACATCAATGCCTACTGCGGCGAAACGCAATTTTGCCAGTTCCCAGGCTTGTTCAAGTTGAGTAGTCATGCGCAAAGCTCCTTTGTCTGTCGTAGTGATTGAAACTGCGCCTGGTAGCGGGCAATTTCACTTTCCGGATTAGGAATGAAGGTGGTCAGGTCGTAGTTGGCGCGCACTACCTGACGGAAATCATCGACGTTGTTAAGCTCGTCCAGCGTCATCAACTGGATGCCGATGTTGCCGAGCGTGGAGGCCTCAATCGGCCCGGACATAACGCGAATACCGCAGGCATCCGCGCACAGCTGATTCAGTAACGCGTTCTGGCAACCGCCACCAACAATGTGCAATTGGCTAAACGCTGCACCACGCAGGTCCGCCAGCTCTTGCAGAATGTCGGCATACAGCAGCGCCAGGCTGTCGAAGATACAGCGCGCCAGTTCGGCGTTTTGCAGAGGAACAGGTTGGCCCGATTCACGACAGGCCGCCTGAATTTCCGCACTCATATCGTCGGGGTTGATAAAGCGATCGTCGTTCGGGTTTATCAGGAACTGGCAAGCCGGCAGCGCTTGCGTTTCGGTGATAAGCGTTGGCAGGTCGTCGATCTGACGCTCTTTTAATACGCGCTGGAGCAGCCATAGTCCCATGATATTTTTCAGTACCCGGTAGCGCCCTTCCGCGCCGCCTTCGTTGGTAATATTCGCCGTCAACGCCGCATCGTTGGTATACGGCGTTCTGCTCTCAAACCCCATCAGCGACCAGGTGCCGGAAGAGAGATACGCGCTGTTTTTATCGGCGAGCGGCGAAGCAATGACCGCGCTGGCCGTGTCGTGACTGGCAACCGCCACGACCGGAATTTGATTTTTCTGCGGGCAAATCCAGTGGCCAATGACGTTCCCCGGATGCGTCGGGCGACCAAACCAGGCTTTGTCTGCCCCGGTCCACGCCAGCAGCGTGTCGTCCCAGTCGTCGGTATTGATATTGACTAACTGGGTGGTGGTGGCATTGGTGTATTCCCAGTTCATTTCACCGGTCAGGCGAAAACTGAAGTAGTCGGGGATCAGCAGGGCATGCGCCACCTGCGGGAGCAATTCTGGTTGCTGTTCAACCAGCGCGCGCAACTGATACAGGGTGTTAAAGGGGAGAAATTGAATACCGCTACGCCGGTAAATCTCGTTTTTACCCGGTTGCACCATCGCCTGCGACATAATGCCTGTCGTGCGATTATCACGGTAAGAGATCGGCAGACCGACGCGCTGACCGGCGTTATCGACCAGCACGTAATCCACACCCCAGGTATCAATGCCGATGCTGTCTATCAGAATGCCTTCATCGCAGACTTTCTTCAGACCCAGACGAATGTCGTTTTCCAGGCTGTCGATGTCCCAGGTGTCAAAACCGTCCGTTTTTTGTAGGCAGTTAACGAAGCGGTGGATTTCACGCAGCGTCAGGGTGCGGTGTTTACTGTCGTAACGCGCCAGCATTACGCGCCCGCTGGATGCGCCGAGATCGACAGCGACACAATGGCGAAAAGTCATAGCGAGGTCCTTCTGAGTTTTATTGCACTCAGTCTAAGAACCCCCGATAAGACGTACCTTCTTAACAGTGACAGGCACAATTAGCGGCTGGCAACATGGCAAAGGTGAACGTGATGATGTTCACAGTTTCTACTCATGGGGCGGATTCGGGCAGATGTGACGCCTTCCGCAATTCCCGATCTTTCCCACCGTATCTTGAAGAATTGACCATGTTTACGCACTTTGGCGTCAAAAATTTAAGGTGAGGGTAGTAACCCTTAATTACTATTCAGCCATATTCGCTAAACAGGGGGAGCCGTCATGACTGTACTGCATTGCGTAGACTTTTTTCCGACAGGTAAAGCGCCAGTGGCTATTGAACCGCGGCTTCCTCAACCCGCGTTTCCTGAACATCATCATGATTTTCATGAAATTGTGGTGGTCGAGCATGGTACGGGGATCCACGTGTTCAACGGGCAACCGTATGCCATCAGCGGTGGTACGGTGTGTTTCGTCCGCGATCATGACCGGCATTTATATGAACATACTGACAATTTGTGTCTGACCAATGTCCTGTATCGCTCCCCGGATGCGTTTCAATTTTTAGCCGGGCTGAATCAGCTTTTACCTCAGGAACAGAATGGGCAGTATCCATCCCATTGGCGGGTAAACCAGGGGGTATTACAGCAGGTCCGACAGTTGGTGGGGCAAATGGAAGCGCTCGGTGAAGGAATGGATACGCCGACGGCGGCAAATCGTGAAATTCTGTTTATGCAGCTACTGGTCGTGTTGCGTAAAAGCAGCCTGATGGCAGCGGCAACCGATAACGACGCGCGGCTTAACCTTCTGATGGCGTGGCTGGAAGATAACTTTGCTGACGAGGTGTGTTGGGAGGCGCTGGCCGAAAAGTTTTCGCTCTCTTTGCGTACACTGCACCGCCAGCTTAAACAACAAACGGGATTGACGCCCCAGCGCTACCTTAACCGCCTGAGGCTTATTAAAGCGAGACATCTGCTTCGTCATAGTGAGGACAGCGTGACGGATATCGCGTATCTCTGCGGTTTCGGCGACAGTAATCACTTTTCGACGCTTTTTCGCCGGGAGTTTAATTGGTCGCCACGCGATATTCGTCAGGGGCGCGATCTCATTGCGGGAAGCAGCCTGCAGTAACGCGAAAGCTATCAACGTTTTTTACCGCCGAATCTCAGATAATCATGTTCCTTAACGCCGGATGGCAGGGAATATTGTGATGGCGAATCAGCTAATCCTTCTGACATCAGACTTTTTCGCGCATGAACAGCAGGCTGTCGCCGTGGCTGACCGTTATCCGCAGGATGTCTTTGCGGAACATACCCATGAATTTTGCGAGCTGGTCCTGGTCTGGCGCGGCAATGGTCTGCATGTTCTTAACGATCGTCCGTACCGGATAACCCGTGGCGATCTGTTTTACATTCGCGCTGAAGACAAACATTCCTACACTTCCGTAAATGACCTAGTTTTGCAAAATATCATCTACTGCCCGGAGCGGTTAACGCTGAATGTTGACTGGGAAGGGGCGATCCCCGGATTTAACGGTACGCCACGGCAGCCGCACTGGCGACTCGGCAGCGTTGGCATGACTCAGGCCAGGCAGGTGATAAGCCAGCTTGAGCATGAAAGCAATCAACGCGATGCGCAGGCTTTTAACATGGCGGAACTGCTGTTCGGGCAACTGGTGACCCTCCTTAAACGCCATCGTTATGCGACAGATACGCTCCCGGCAACGTCGAGTGAAACACTGTTGGATAAACTCATTACCGCATTAGCCGGGAGTCATGAGCATGCTTTCGAACTGGATAAATTTTGCGAGCGCGAACAGTGCAGCGAACGCGTTTTGCGCCAGCAGTTTCGCAGCCAGACCGGGATGACCATCAACCAGTATCTCCGCCAGGTGCGGGTTTGCCATGCTCAGTATCTGCTCAAGCACAGCCGGTTAATGATTAGTGAGATTTCCATGCGCTGTGGCTTTGAGGACAGTAACTACTTTTCGGTGGTGTTTACGCGGGAAACCGGGATGACGCCGAGCCAGTGGCGTCATCTCAGTACCCAGCATGCTTAGCTGGCCATTCCCAGACCAACAATGTTTGCCGCGACAATAATTACCACGCAGCCAAGACTCAGTACGCTGACCGGACGTCGACCCGCATTTTTCCACTCTTTCAATACCAGACCAACAATCCCGCCGCACAGGACATAGAAACTCATGTGCAGCATCCAGCTTACATAGTCATACTGTGCCGGAATACGCGCGTGACCCCAGGCGTAGAAGAAAAATTGCAGATACCACATCAAGCCACCGAGCGCGGAGAGTAGCACGTTGCTGATGATCAGCGGTTTTGCCAGCGAGAAGTCGGCTTTTATCGACAAGTTCTTCACTTTTGCCAGACGAATAAAGCAAAAACCCAGGTTAACCAGCGCACCACCGCCCATGATAACCACATAGCTGGGCAGAGCGACATACAGCGGGTCCACACCCAATGCGGCGGCGGCATCGTGCATCGGTTTCGCGGCGTTCATCGCAAATGACATCCCCGCGGAGAAAATGCCGCACATGACCGCCAGAACCAACCCTTTTTTCAGGTTGAACTCTTCGGCTTTGATGCCCATTTTGCGTTCTTTTAATTGACCCGCACGGGTAACAATGCCCACGCCAATCAGTGCGACCAACACGCCAAGCAGCGTCATGCGTCCGCCGGAGGTGTTGATCAGCACATCAAAGTTGCCGTTGATAATCGGGGTCATCAGCGTGCCGACAATCAGCGTAATACCTATCGCAATGCCGATACCCATCGACATACCGAGATAGCGCATGGTCAGGCCATAGTTAATGTTGCCAATCCCCCACATCGCCCCGAAAAGAAATACCGGGGCTAGTGTGGAAAGGCTGAAGGAGCTGAAGTAGGCCCAGAAATTGGGAAGTAACATAGCGCTGATAGTCCACGGAAGGATAAGCCAGGAGACGATCCCGCCTACCGACCACATCGTTTCCCATGACCAATGTTTGACCTGCTTGAACGGGGCATAGAAACAAGCTGCACTGGCTGCGCCTATCAAATGCCAAAAGATACCCATCGTAATCGCGTTACTCATGACTTAATCCTCGTTATTTTTTATCGTCGGTAATGACCCCTCCGACCTGACGAGTTTAAAAATTACGCAGGGTATTAACCTTTTAACGCTTGCCGCCATTTTGCGCATGTTGGCAATCATCACGTTAAGTGGGTGATTCGGTTCACATCTTTTACAATAAACTGATCGATTAAAACCTTGTAAAAAGTACGGCATTGATAATCATTTTCAATATCATTTAATTAACTATAATGACCCAACTGCTTACGCGGCGTTAACACTGGCCGCCCGACAACACTGGAGATGATTATGAGTTATACACTGCCATCCCTGCCGTACGCTTATGATGCCCTTGAACCGCACTTCGATAAGCAGACGATGGAAATTCACCATACCAAACACCACCAGACTTACGTAAACAACGCAAACGCTGCGCTGGAAAGTCTGCCTGAATTCGCCAGCCTGTCGGCTGAAGAGCTGATCACCAAACTGGATCAACTGCCAGCGGACAAGAAAACCGTACTGCGTAACAACGCCGGCGGCCACGCTAACCACAGCCTGTTCTGGAAAGGCCTGAAAACCGGCACTACGCTGCAGGGCGATCTGAAAGCGGCTATCGAACGTGACTTCGGCTCTGTTGACAACTTCAAAGCTGAATTTGAAAAAGCAGCGGCCACCCGTTTCGGCTCCGGCTGGGCGTGGCTGGTTCTGCAAGGTGACAAACTGGCTGTTGTTTCCACCGCTAACCAGGATTCCCCGCTGATGGGTGAAGCAATTTCTGGCGCTTCTGGCTTCCCTATCGTCGGTCTGGACGTTTGGGAACACGCTTACTACCTGAAATTCCAGAACCGTCGTCCGGACTACATTAAAGAGTTCTGGAACGTGGTGAACTGGGACGAAGCAGCAGCGCGTTTCGCCGCTAAAAAATAAGTTCTACGCTTAAATAATGCCCCTGCAAGCGCTGCTTGTGGGGGCTTTTTTGTGATCAAAATCAACATGGGAACGATGATCCATTTAAATTGAAACAATGTTTTATTGTGCGGGTGGGATCACTTTTATAATTCCTCTGAATGTCTATCTTCTGTTCATCAAGACGGGCGCATCTCAAAAGCAAGATGCAATCGCCCATAAAAATTGCCCCATTTTTATGTCTACAGGTGATGGAAATGCAGATCAAACGAACGATAGAGAGAATCCCTGGCGGGATGATGCTGGTGCCGCTTTTCCTCGGCGCGTTATGTCACACCTTTTCACCCGGCGCCGGGAAATATTTCGGCTCATTTACCAACGGTATGATCACCGGTACGGTGCCTATTCTGGCGGTCTGGTTTTTTTGTATGGGCGCGTCGATTAAGCTAAGTGCAACCGGCACCGTGCTGCGTAAATCCGGCACGCTGGTCATCACCAAAATTTTGGTGGCGTGGGTGGTGGCGGCAATTGCCTCACGCATTCTGCCGGAACACGGTGTGGAAGTCGGGTTCTTCGCCGGGTTGTCCACGTTGGCGCTGGTGGCCGCCATGGATATGACTAACGGTGGGCTGTACGCCTCGATTATGCAACAGTATGGCACCAAAGAAGAGGCCGGGGCATTTGTCCTGATGTCTCTGGAATCAGGCCCGCTGATGACCATGGTTATTCTGGGAACCGCCGGGATTGCTTCGTTTGAACCGCACGTGTTTGTGGGGGCTGTATTACCATTCCTGATTGGCTTTGCGCTGGGTAATCTGGACCCTGAACTGCGGGAGTTCTTCAGCAAAGCGGTGCAGACGCTGATCCCGTTCTTCGCCTTCGCGCTGGGTAACACCATTGATTTGAGCGTGATTGCGCAGACCGGCGTGCTGGGGATTCTGCTGGGCGTGGCGGTGATTATCATCACCGGGATCCCATTGATTATCGCCGATAAACTGATTGGCGGCGGCGATGGAACGGCGGGGATTGCCGCTTCCAGCTCAGCGGGTGCGGCGGTTGCCACGCCGGTACTGATTGCTGAAATGGTTCCGGCATTTAAACCGATGGCGCCAGCGGCAACCTCTCTGGTGGCGACCTCGGTGATTGTGACCTCCATTCTGGTACCGATTATCACGTCCATCTGGTCGAAAAAGGTCAAAGCCAGGGCGGCGGAAATTGATCTTCGTGGTACGGTGAAGTAAGCCTCTTTTGCCGGATGGTCTGCGCCATCCGGCTTAGTCAGTTAACCTTTGACGACGAACACCTCATCAATAGTCCGACATTCCCCCTCATTCAACTCTCCGCCAGCATTACGTGACACGCCGGTGCAGTAGCCAAACTTACGCGATACCACGGTTTTGATGGTGGTGACAAAATCTTCGCCAATGGCGTAGATGGACATATAGGTGCCAATCTGGTCCTGAATATCGCGAAGCATCGACAGGTCGCCCTGCTTAAACGCCTCCCGCGCGCTGACAAACAGTTCCGGCATAACGTTGTTCAACCCTGAAATAATCCCCGCCCCGCCTGCCAGCAGGTTAGGAATGTAGTATTCGTCATAACCGGACAGTACGGCAAAATCTTCCCGCACGGCGCGCGTTGTCTGAATCATACTGCGGGTATGTGACTGACAGTCGACGGTATCTTTGATGCCTGCGAAATCTGGGAACTCGGCAGCGAGAGTGGCAACCAGCTCCGGCGTTAAATCACAGCCGGTACGCGCCGGGAAATTATAGGCAAACCATTTACCGCTGAGTTTCTGTCCCAACTGGCGGAAGTAGCTCAGCAGCTGTTTCGCCGTTTGTCCGTAGTAGTAAGGCGGCAGGATCATCACGGCATCATAACCTGCGCGATACGCTTCCTGCGCCATCAACAGAACATCATTCTGGCAGGTGGATGAGACGTTGGCGACCATCTTCAGCGAGCTCATAGCCCGGGCTTCACGGATCAGCAGCAGTCGTTCTTCGAGCGTAAAAGAAGCAAACTCCCCGATGCTGCCCATCAGCAAAATCACGTCGATTTTGGCCTCGGTTAAACGTTTGAGATGCTGGCTCAGACCGTTGAGATCGATCTTGCCGTCATTATCCATTGGCGTAATGGAAGGGCACCAGACGCCAGCAAATTGCGATTGACCAGTCACGTAGTCGACTCCTTATTTGAAATGATGTTTCAAAACCAGCTTACATTGATAGCATGTGTCCCTAAGCTTCATGTGAACCGTGCTCTCATTTTGAGCGACTGGGATAAAATAAATATGGTGTAATGGGGGAAATTTATCGGGAGAGGGAACAGATGCGATATCCGGTCGATGTTTTTACAGGCAAGATTCGGGACTACACGGGAAGCCGTCCCAGCGCGATTGCTAAAGTTCAGGTCGATGGTGAGCTGATGCTGACCGAACTGGGCCTGACGGGGGATGAACAGGCGGAAACGAAAATTCACGGTGGGCCGGATCGTGCGCTGTGCCACTATCCGCGTGAACACTATCAGCACTGGAGACAAGAGTTTCCGGAGCAGGCGGAGTTATTTGTCGCGCCCGCTTTTGGCGAAAACCTCTCCACTGAGGGGCTGATGGAAGAGAATGTGTATATTGGCGACATTTTCCAGTGGGGAGACGCGCTGATTCAGGTCACCCAGCCGCGCTCGCCGTGCTTTAAGCTGAATTTCCATTTTGGCATTAGTGATATGGCCAGCCAGATGCAGAATGCGGGCAAGACGGGCTGGCTATGCAGCGTCATCGCTCCCGGTCAGGTTTCGACGGACGCGCCGTTGATCCTGGCGTCACGCGTCAGCGACGTCAGCGTGCGCGAGGCGATTGCCATTGCCTGGCATATGCCGTTTGATGACTCGCAGTATCGCCGTTTACTGTCGGCTGCCGGGTTATCGAAGAGCTGGACCAGAACGATGCAAAAGCGCCGTTTAAGCGGCAAGATCGAAGATAATTCCCGCCGTTTGTGGGGGAAATAACGCTCACCTTAAGCTTGCGATTAAATCAGGTGTCGCCACCTGATTTATCGTCCTCATGGTTCATCTCCTCACGTACTAAAACCTGCCTGTCGCGCCATGTGTCCAGGCCATTCTTGATACCTGGCCCACAAAAAGAAACGATGCGTTGAAAAAAAACTTGAGTATTTCGTGCACTCAAATATCTTAGCTTCAAATTGGTTTAAACCAGATTGAGTGAGATGAAAAAGAAAAACAATGTTGATGTGCTCAGAGAGCGCTTTGAAAGCTGGTTAAACGAGAATAATTTGCCAGCGGGCTCCAAATTGCCTTCGGAGAGAGAGCTATGTGAGCTGCTGGATGCAAAGCGCATGACCTTACGTCAGGTTCTGATCGAGCTGGAGATTGATGCACGTATTTTCCGCAAGAACCGTAGCGGGTGGTTTATTTCATCGAAGCGATTCATTTATAACCCGAAATCACTTTCCAGCTTTAATGCCGAGGCCTGTGCCCAGGGGCGTAAACCTTTTTGGGATTATTTGACCAAGGAAACGATTGAGACGGTTCCGCACCATGTTGAGGATGTTTTTCTCTCCTCCGGCGATCGCTATTTAGTTACCGGCTGGTGTGGTCTTGATTCGCATAAAGTGTTTTATCATGAATCCTATATTGATGCCGATGTTGCGCCAGGATTCATAAACAAACTTGGCAATCAGTCTTTTGCCAGCGTCTGGGAAGATGCGTTTGGTCATGTATTAAATATCAAAGAAATGATTTTTAAACCGGTCAACATGCCGGAAGTGGCCTGTAAAGAACTGGGCGTTGCGCCAAATACTTATGGAATTTTAGTAGAAAAACATCGGGCAACCCGAGATAAAAAAGTGGTTCAGGTTGATTTTGAATACTGGCGACTTGAATCAGTGGAACTTGTTATTCGTGATGAATGAGAAAACTATGGGAAAATATAACCAGGAACTTCTCGCTGAACGCGCGAGAAATATACCGCTGTACCTACATGCTTATGCCTTTCATCTGAATATGCGCTATGAGAGAGTCCTTCCTGGCGATCTTCTGGATATTGCATATCAGCAAAAATTAAAAGGTGTAAAAATACATGTTGAGGATGGTGAATCCCAGTCACTGCAGAAACTAAACGATCGACAGTTACACGATTTTAAAGAAAAGGCCAAAAAATATAATTTGGATGTGCATATCGAAACGAGCGCATCAGACAAGGCGACGTTGACTGATGCGATCCGTATTGCCGTGGCAACTGGCGCAACGTCAGTTCGTTTCTACCCGCGCTATGAAGGGCATCTCAACGATGTTATGGCGAAGATCGCCAATGATATTGCGTGGTTGTCTCAGTATGATGATTGCGGCCTAAGCTTTACCATCGAACAGCATGAAGATCTGCAAGGCCATGAGCTGGTGACGCTGGTTAAGAATAGTGGAATGAAGAATCTCTCTATTCTGTTTGATTTTGGCAACATGATTAATGCCAATGAGCAGCCGCTTTCTGCGTTAGAGGTTATGTCTCCTCTGATCACTCAGGTACATATCAAAGACGCTAAAATTATTAAAGAAGGTAAAGGCTGGGGGCATGAGGCTTGTCGTTCTGGATACGGCGACTTACCCATGGAAGAGATGCTCAAAGCATTATTACTCTTAGGTGAAGATAAACCGCAAGTACATGCATTTGGTCTGGAAGAAGAGGTTGAATATTATGCACCGGCATTTCGTTTCGATGATGAAGGTGATAATCCCTGGATCCCATGGCGCGATGCAAGTTATACGCCGCTACCTGACGCTGACATGATTGATGCGCGACTGGCGCAGGAAAAAGAACATGCTCTGGCTCAAATAAAATATATTCGTGACTTGTGTAATAAATTTATAGGTAATCAATAACTTTTTAAAATTTTACTAAATGCGCAAAGGGTTATGAAAATAACTCTACAATTTTATTAATTATATAATTTAATCTGGATATTTCTC
This sequence comes from Citrobacter werkmanii, assembly GCF_008693645.1. Classification (NCBI taxonomy): domain Bacteria; kingdom Pseudomonadati; phylum Pseudomonadota; class Gammaproteobacteria; order Enterobacterales; family Enterobacteriaceae; genus Citrobacter; species Citrobacter werkmanii. Next base: position 371,255 of record NZ_CP044101.1, read on the forward strand.
TCAACAAGCAATGAGGGTTTACTCATGTTCATGAATAAGTGGGCAAGGCTTTGTTTTTTGATTTTAGGCGGTGGCACAATATTCAAACTTTCAAGTATGAAAGATGTTTTCTATGTGCCAATGCAAAATGACTGGGGTTTAACCAATACGCAGATTGGCTTAAGCTTTACGGTTTATACGATTGTTCAGACAACCGGACTGTTTCTTTCGCTCTATATTGCAGACCGTTATTCTAAGAAAATATTATTACCCTTTGGTCTGATCGGCGTAGGGCTTTGCGGTTTATATCTGGCAACGCTACCGTCATTTACCGGTTATCTCATTTGCTTTGCCGCAATGGCGTTCTTTGCCGATGTGGTGTATTGGCCGGTATTGCTGAAAGCCGTACGTCTGCTGGGTACGAAAGAAGAACAAGGCCGCATGTTTGGCTTTTTAGAAGCCGGACGCGGCGTGGTGGATGTCATCGTCGCTTCTGGCGCCCTGTTTGTTTTTGTTCAGTTTGGTGAAGGCAAAGCGGGCATGCAGGCGGGTCTGTTGTTTTATACGGTCATTACGCTTGCGGCAGGTATTGTGACGTACTTTATTGTCGATGACGACAAAGTGAAAGGCGGCGAGAATACCAGTGCCAATATGGAAGTGTTAAAGGGTATTAAACATGTTTTGTCCTGCCCTAACGTCTGGTTGGCTTCTTTAGGGATTTTCTTCGTTTACGCCGCATATTGTGGGCTGACTTACTTTATCCCCTTCTTAAAAGACATCTACATGTTGCCGGTAGCACTGGTCGGCGCGTACGGCATCATCAACCAGTATGCGTTAAAAATGGTAGGAGGGCCGATTGGTGGACTGCTGGCGGATAAGGTTGCTAAATCGCCGACGGTGTACCTGAAATGGACCTTTCTGATCTCTGCCGTTGCGATGCTTGTTTTCATGCAGTTGCCGCATCAAACAATGAACGTGTATATCGGTATGGCCGCAACATTAGGATTCGGGGCGATTATCTTCTCACAGCGTGCGATTTTCTTCGCGCCAATGGATGAGATTGGTACGCCACGTGAGTATGCCGGTTCGGCAATGGCGTTTGGTTGCATCATCGGTTATATGCCAGCCATGTTTGCGTACACGTTATACGGCTATTTGCTGGACACCAATAGCGGCATCACGGGCTACAACTATGTCTTTAGCGTGATGATTGCGTTCAGCTTAATGGGCTTTATCTGTTCGACAATCCTGGTGAAGCGGATTAAAAAGCAAAAGCTAGCGGCTGCGACCGCAACTGCATAATGTGAGTGCTTCCCCGGCAATACGTGACCGGGGAAGTCTGTTAAGCGCGTTTGTACAGCGGTAACCAAATCACCAGCCGTAAACCACCCAGCGGGCTGTCTTCGGCCTTCACCCAGCCACGATGCTGCTGGATTGCGGTTTCCACAATCGCCAGACCCAGCCCCGTTCCGCCAGACTCGCGATCGCGCGCCTCATCGGTACGATAGAACGGACGGAAAATCTGCTCCCGGTCTTCAGGGCTAACACCCGGACCATCGTCGTCCACGGTGATGGTGATCCCGTCTTTATCCACCGCGAAGCCCACTTCAATCTGCGTGTGTGAATAGCGCAGGGCGTTGCGCACAATGTTTTCCAGTGCGCTTTCCAGCGCATTTGGGTTACCGTACAGCGGCCACGGACCCGGCGGGAAATTCACCGTGAGCGATTTACCCATTTGCTCGGCTTCAAAGGCGGCGTTATCCAGCACTTCGCCCCATAGCTGATTGGCTTTCACCGTTTCACTGACCAGCGCGTTTTTCTGCTGATTACGTGACATCACCAGCAGGTCGTTGATCATGCTGTCCAGCCGATGCGCTTCTGTTTCAATGCGCTCCAGCTCCTTGCTCTCGCCACTACGACGACGCAGCAGGGCAGTGCCCAGTTGCAGACGCGTCAACGGCGTTCTCAACTCATGAGAGATGTCCGACAGCAGGCGTTGCTGCGTGGTCATCATCCGCTCCAGCGCCGTCACCATCTGGTTAAAGCTGGCGCCCGCCGCCAGAAACTCCTGCGGACCGGCTTCCAGTTCCGGATGCTGGCGCAGGTTGCCCTGGGCCACTTCATCTGCCGCGTTTTTCAACTTACGCGCCGGTTTCGCCAGACTCCAGGCAAGCCAGAGCAATAACGGAGAGCTGACTAACATGGTGACGATCAGCAACAACAGCGGTCGGTCGAACAGCAGGTTGATAAAGTCAGATTGCGAGCTGCTGGCAGGTCGAATGAGATACAGCTGGTAGTTATCTTCACCGTCTCTGACGGAAAAAGGCCCGACCATCTCAACGCGACCGTATTTTTTCTTTTGCGGATGGTCGGCGTTATCGGCCTGACCAATAAAGTTACGAATGATCTGCATTTCGTTGCGTTCTGCGCCGATCACGCGTCCTTCCGTGGTAACAAGTAATAACCGCTGTCCTGGCGGCGCCCACTTGTCTATCGCCCGAAACAAGCGACGCCACCACATCAAATCGTTGGGTGGATCGTTCGCCAGTTCAGCTTCAACGTGTTGCTCAATCATCAACCCCTGGCGCTGCTCGCTGTCCAGTAGCTCGGTCATCTGACGTGAGTCGAGCTTGGGTAGCATCAGTACCAACATCAACACCAGTGCCAGCGTCAACCAGAAGATAGCAAAGATGCGTGCGGTTAAACTCCCTATCATGAAGCGGAGACCATCAGGTAGCCGCGACCACGCAGCGTTTTAAACCACGGATGCCCATCTTTACGCTCTGGCAGCTTACGACGCAGGTTCGAGATATGCATGTCGATCGCGCGATCGAAAGGCGTCAGGCGTTTGCCCAGCACTTCCTGGCTTAGATGTTCACGCGAAACCACCTGGCCGAGATGCTGCGCCAGCAAATAGAGCAGGGTGAATTCGGTGCCGGTTAGCTCCAGAGTTTGCCCGTCGAAGCTGGCTTCCTGGCGACCAGGGTTGAGGCTTAACGCATCCACTTCCAGAGTCGGCGAACCGTTGTCGCTGCTCTGCTGCTGTTCGCTCCAGTGCGAGCGACGCAGAATAGCGCGGATGCGCGCGACCAGTTCGCGGTCGTTAAACGGTTTCGGTAAATAGTCGTCCGCGCCCAGTTCAAGGCCGAGAACGCGATCCAATTCACTGCCGCGAGCGGTCAGCATGATTACGGGGGTCTGGTGTGTCTGGCGAAGCGCTTTCAGTGTATCGATGCCGTTTTTCTTCGGCATCATGACGTCGAGCAAAAGTAAATCGATGCTGTCATCCAGAAGCTCGAGCGCCTGTTCCCCATCATGGGCAACCAGCACATCGAAACCTTCCATTTCGAGCAACTCCTTTAACAGGGAAGTCAGCTCTCGGTCATCATCAACTAACAGGATTTTATTCATTGTTTACGTACCTCCGAGGCAGAAATTACGTCATCAGGCGTCGCTAATCTATGACTTTACGTTGTTTTACACCCCCTGACGCATGTTTGCAGCCCGAATCGTAAACTGTCTCTCGTTGAATCGCGACAGAAAAGATTTTGGGAGCAAGTGATGGGCAAAGTTACCGCTGCCGTCATGGCCTCAACGCTGGCATTCAGTACCTTAAGCCATGCAGCTGAAGTCGTCACAGGCGATCACTGGCACCTGGGTGAAGGCTCCGCGCAACGCAGCGTACAGAGCCACATGTTTGACGGTATCAGTTTAACCGAACATCAACGTCAACAGATGCGAGATTTAATGCAGCAGGCAAGACACGAACAGCCTCCTGTTAATGTTAGCGAAATGGAGACAATGCATCGCCTTGTCACCGCAGAGAAATTTGACGAAAGCGCTGTGCGCGCTCAGGCAGAAAGAATGGCGCAAGAACAGGTTGCCCGCCAGGTTGAAATAGCCAGGATTCGCAACCAGATGTATCGCCTGTTAACGCCCGAGCAGCAAGCGGTTTTAAATGAGAAACATGAACAACGAATGGAGCAACTGCGCGACGTCGCGCACTGGCAAAAAAGCTCATCGTTGAATTTATTGAGTAGTAGCAACTCACGTTCCCAGTAGTAACCCTGTTTTCCTTGCCATAGACACCATCCCTGTCTTCCCCCACATGATGTGGGGGTTTTTTTTGCCCAAAAAACGGTCTCTGATGGGGTGTGCTTGGGTGGCAGGCGAAGGGAGAAGGGATCAGTTATAGACTGTCTGCAGTGGTTCGAATCCGCAGGCGTCTGCTGACTTGTCGCAATCATAAAAACGTTCGGTTTTCGCGGCCGATTCAGGATACCAGTTATCGTTTCCTTCAATCGACACAATCAGATTGCTGAGTATATTCTCTTTCCCTTTACGGCTATACGTCAGGTCAATTTCCTGGCCGTTTGCCAGTTCGTAAGTGCAGTTGACTAATACGCCTTCAGCCAGTTTATTTTTTGCAAAATAAAGTGCAGTGACGAAGCGTTTAATCTCCTTCTGTTGGTGTACTTGAGAATTCCAGCTCCCTTCCCATCCGGATAAGGTAACGGGAGAGGTATAAATATGGTTTTCATAAGTGATGTTTTCTGGCGCTGGGCATTGCATGCTTTCCGTCGCGGCTGCCGCAGAGCCTGAAAGCAGGGCGAGCGTAAGCGCAGTACATATACTATGTTTCATTATTTTTTCCTTTATATTCGCTTGGCTTATCTATTACTGAGTGAATAAGTGACCTGCAAGGAAAATATAATGAAAAAAGAGTGGTAAAGGCAATATTAATTATGAGTAATTCAGAGGTTGTGCCGATTTTTATTATTATTTAGGTCGTTTGATTTTTAATTGATGCTAAATGATATATATATAAAATGTTTTCTATTATTCACTTTGTTGATAATTGTTTACTCAGGCTGGTGCTAAACGGTTATATCTCATTTTCTACACTTCGCTGTCGTCAGACGATCATCGCTATGAGTTATACTACGCCAAGATGATGGCAGGAGTGTTTATGAATCAAACCTATGGGCGGCTGGTTAGCCGGGCGGCAATCGCGGCGACCGTGATGGCATCGCTGTTACTTTTGATCAAAATTTTTGCGTGGTGGTACACCGGATCGGTCAGTATTCTGGCTGCACTGGTGGATTCTTTGGTGGATATCGCGGCGTCGTTAACCAACCTGTTGGTGGTGCGCTATTCTTTGCAGCCGGCCGATGATGAACATACCTTCGGACATGGTAAAGCGGAATCGCTGGCGGCGCTGGCGCAAAGCATGTTTATTTCCGGTTCGGCGCTGTTTTTATTCCTGACCGGGATTCAGCATCTTATCCAACCCACGCCGATGAAAGATCCCGGTGTCGGGGTGATTGTCACCATCATTGCGTTAGTGTGCACAATCATACTGGTCTCGTTTCAGCGCTGGGTGGTAAAGCGTACGCAAAGTCAGGCAGTTCGGGCGGATATGCTTCATTATCAGTCTGATGTTATGATGAACGGTGCGATTCTCATTGCGCTTGGGCTGGCATGGTACGGCTGGCATCGCGCAGATGCCTTGTTTGCGCTCGGGATTGGCATCTATATTTTATATAGCGCATTACGCATGGGGTATGAGGCGGTACAGTCATTGCTGGATCGCGCTTTACCCGATGAAGAACGTCAGGAAATTATTGATATCGTGACGTCATGGCCGGGAGTCAGCGGCGCTCACGATCTTCGTACGCGGCAGTCAGGGCCGACCCGCTTTATTCAGATTCATTTGGAAATGGAAGATAATCTGCCGCTCGTTCAGGCGCATGTAGTGGCTGAGCAGGTCGAGCAGGCAATTTTGCGACGTTTCCCGGGATCGGATGTCATCATTCATCAGGATCCCTGTTCGGTCGTACCCAAGGAAGGCAAGATGTTTGAGCTTTCATAATTCGTTGTAAAAAAAGTGAACCAGGCCAGCATTTTGTGTATAAATTACCACCATTTGGCCTGACCTGAATCAATTCAGCAGGAAGTGATTGTTATACTATCTGCATATTCGTTGGATCGTTTCGATATGCGGAATCGACTTCCGGCAGCAGATTTCATTTTGCATTCCAAAGTTCAGAGGTAGTCATGATTAAGAAAATCGGTGTGTTGACAAGCGGCGGTGATGCGCCGGGCATGAACGCAGCAATCCGTGGTGTTGTGCGTGCAGCGTTGACGGAAGGGCTGGAAGTCATGGGGATCCATGATGGCTACCTGGGTTTGTATGAAGACCGTATGGTCCAGCTTGACCGCTATAGCGTGTCCGACATGATCAACCGTGGCGGTACCTTCCTCGGTTCTGCCCGCTTCCCGGAATTCCGCGACGAAAACGTGCGTGCGGTGGCTATCGAAAACCTGAAGAAGCGTGGCATCGACGCCCTGGTTGTTATCGGCGGTGACGGTTCTTACATGGGTGCGAAACGCCTGACTGAAATGGGCTTCCCGTGCATCGGTCTGCCGGGCACTATCGACAACGATATCAAGGGTACCGACTACACCATCGGTTATTTCACCGCGCTGGGTACTGTCGTCGAAGCGATTGACCGTCTGCGTGATACCTCTTCTTCTCACCAGCGTATCTCTATCGTTGAAGTGATGGGCCGCTACTGTGGCGATCTGACCCTGGCGGCAGCGATTGCCGGCGGTTGTGAGTTCGTAGTGGTTCCGGAAGTAGAATTCAGCCGTGACGATCTGGTTGCTGAAATCAAAGCCGGTATCGCGAAAGGTAAAAAGCACGCGATTGTAGCGATCACTGAGCACATGTGCGACGTTGACGAACTGGCGCATTACATCGAGAAAGAAACGGGCCGTGAAACGCGTTCAACCGTACTGGGTCACATCCAGCGTGGTGGTTCTCCGGTTCCTTATGACCGTATTCTGGCGTCCCGTATGGGCGCGTATGCCATTGAATTGCTGCTCGAAGGTCACGGTGGCCGTTGCGTAGGTATTCAGAACGAAAAACTGGTTCACCATGACATCATCGACGCTATCGAAAACATGAAGCGTCCGTTCAAAGGTGACTGGCTGGACTGCGCGAAAAAACTGTACTGATTGTTTTTTAGCGCGCCTGATGGCGCTACGTTTATCCGGCCTTCAGGTTGCTGAGACTTGCAGGCCGGATTAGGCGCTAGCCGCCATCCGGCAATCCCTCAGATTTATTCCTCGAAGTTATAGCAAATCTTTTTTTATTCTTTAATGTTTGGATCGCTTTCTGGCACGCTTTGCTCATCACAACACCACATAAGAGAGCTGGGCGATGAACAAATGGGGCGTAGGGTTAACATTATTGCTGGCATCGACCAGCGTTCTGGCAAAGGACATTCAGTTACTTAACGTATCGTACGATCCAACGCGTGAACTGTACGAGCAGTACAACAAAGCTTTTAGCGCGCACTGGAAGCAGGAAACTGGCGACAACGTCGTGATCCGCCAATCGCACGGCGGTTCGGGTAAACAGGCGACTTCCGTCATTAATGGTATTGAAGCCGATGTCGTGACGCTGGCGCTGGCTTACGATGTGGACGCTATTGCTGAACGTGGTCGTATCGATAAAAACTGGATCAAGCGTCTGCCGGATAACTCAGCACCTTACACCTCCACCATCGTTTTCCTGGTCCGCAAAGGCAATCCAAAACAAATTCATGACTGGAACGATCTTGTCAAACCGGGTGTGTCCGTCATTACGCCAAACCCGAAAAGCTCAGGCGGCGCACGCTGGAACTATCTGGCGGCATGGGGCTACGCCCTGCATCACAACAATAACGATCAGGCCAAAGCCCAGGACTTTGTCAAAGCCCTGTTTAAAAACGTTGAAGTGCTGGACTCTGGTGCGCGTGGCTCAACCAATACCTTCGTTGAACGCGGTATCGGTGATGTGCTGATTGCCTGGGAAAACGAAGCGCTACTGGCGACGAACGAACTGGGTAAAGATAAATTCGAGATAGTGACCCCGAGCGAATCGATTCTCGCGGAGCCGACCGTTTCCGTGGTCGACAAAGTGGTGGAAAAGAAAGACACCAAAGCGGTAGCGGAAGCCTACCTGAAGTATCTCTACTCGCCGGAAGGTCAGGAGATAGCAGCGAAAAACTTCTACCGTCCGCGTGATGCTGAAGTGGCGAAGAAATACGAAAATGTCTTTCCGAAGCTGAAGCTGTTCACCATTGACGAAGAGTTTGGCGGCTGGACGAAAGCACAGAAAGAGCACTTTTCTAACGGCGGTACGTTCGACCAGATCAGCAAGCGTTAAATAAATCTGTGAGTTACCAACCCGGTGGCATAACGCGACCGGGTTTTTTATTTGTCATGGTTTTGCGTTACTCTTGCCCCTCAATAGGATACAGGGAACGCGTAATGAAAAAAGCAGGTTATCTTTTACTGGCGGTGATTGTGGTGGCTGCCGCTGCTGGCATTGGTTACTGGAAATTCACCGGCAACCCGGACGCGTTACGCCAGATTGTTCTCCAGCAATGCTTGCCGCACCAGTTGCAGCAGCAGGATCCCGCACCGTGCGTGGAAGTGAAACCAGACGCCGGATATGTGGTGTTCAAAGATCGTAACGGTCCGCTGCAATATCTCTTGATGCCTGGTTACCGTATCAATGGTACGGAAAGCCCGTTGCTGTTGGAATCAGGCACGCCGAACTTTTTCTGGCTGGCCTGGCAGGCGCGTAGCTTTATGAGCCAAAAATACGGTCAGGAGATCCCTGACAAAGCGGTATCGCTGACCATTAACTCGCGTAGCGGTCGTACGCAAAATCACCTACACATTCATATCTCCTGCCTGCGGACCGATGTCAGAAAACAGCTGGATGACAACATGGCGAAAATCAGCACCCGCTGGTTGCCTTTGCCGGGTGGATTACGTGGGCATGAATATCTGGCGCGTCGCGTCACGGAGAATGAACTAGCGCAACGCAGCCCGTTTATTATGCTGGCGGAAGAAGTACCGGATGCGCGAGAACATATGGGCAGCTATGCGCTGGCGATGGTGCGCCAGAGCGATGAGTCCTTTGTCCTGCTGGCGACTCAGCGTAACTTGCTGTCGCTGAATCTCGCCTCTGCTGAGGAAATTCAGGATCATCAATGTGATATTCTGCGCTAACCCTACCTAATCTGGCGTTTACTCCGTATGCCTGTCCCCGTATTCTTGTTGAAAAAAACAACAGGAGACAGGCATGTCGCTCTGGCTTTCGCACCCTCTGTTTATCCCTTCTCTGGTGGTTGGCATCACCATTCTTCTCTGGGCGACGTCGCTGCTGCCGGAATTTATAACGGCGCTGCTGTTCTTTGCCGTGGCGATGGTGGCCAAAATCGCGCCACCGGATGTGATTTTTGGCGGCTTTGCGTCGTCGGCGTTCTGGCTGGTCTTCAGTGGATTCGTGCTGGGTATCGCGATTCGTAAAACGGGATTGGCGGACAGGGCGGCGAGGGCGCTGTCATCGCGATTGACCGACTCCTGGCCGTTAATGGTAGCGAGTGTGGTACTGCTAAGTTATGCGCTGGCGTTTGTAATGCCGTCCAACATGGGGCGCATTGCGCTACTGATGCCGATTGTTGCCGCGATGGCGAAACGGGCGGGAATTAACGACGGCACGCGAGCCTGGTATGGTCTGGCGCTGGCCGTCGGGTTTGGGACGTTCCAGCTTTCCGCGACGATTTTACCCGCTAACGTGCCGAATCTGGTGATGAGCGGCGCAGCGGAAGGTTCTTACGGTATCCACCTGAATTATCTGCCTTATTTACTACTGCATACGCCGGTTCTGGGCTGGCTCAAAGGCGCGATACTCATCGTACTTATCTGCTGGCTGTTTCCTGGTAAGCCCCATGCGCCGCGAGATTTGACGCCGCCTGAGCCGATGAGCCGGGATGAAAAACGTCTGGCATGGATGTTAGCGGTGGTGTTGTTTTTGTGGGTAAGCGAAAGCTGGCACGGCATTGGTCCAGCGTGGACCGGACTGGCGGCGGCGGTTATCACGCTGCTACCTCGGGTTGGCTTTATTAATGGCGAGGAGTTTTCCAGTGGGGTCAATATCCGTACCTGTATCTACGTGGCTGGTATTCTGGGGCTGGCGATCACCGTCACGCAGACCGGTATTGGCAGTGCGGTGGGCGAGGCGCTGTTACAGGTGATGCCGCTGGACGCGGAAAAACCGTTCACCAGCTTCCTCGCGCTGACCGGCATTACCACCGCACTCAATTTTATTATGACGGCAAACGGTGTTCCGGCGCTGTATACCACGCTGGCGCAAAGCTTTGCCGATGCCACAGGATTCCCGCTGCTGTCGGTGATTATGATTCAGGTTCTGGGGTATTCCACACCGCTGCTGCCGTATCAGGCTTCACCCATTGTTGTGGCGATGGCGCTTGGGAAAGTGCCTGCGAGGGCGGGGATGCTGCTGTGTATAGCGCTGGCGGCGGCAACGTATCTGTTGCTTCTGCCGTTGGATTACCTCTGGTTCAGTATACTGGGTAAATTATAACTGTATCTAAATGTTAATTTTTTGTTTTGTGAGATGATGAATTGTTTTATTTGGGCTGATGGCGGTTAATACCGGGGCGCAGATTTGCGCACTGGAAACTCAAGGATTGATTCATGGACAGTTTGACCCCTATCCGCTGTTGGCCTGCCATCATTTCGCTCGCGATCACGCTGACCATCTGGTTTGTTATCCCGTGTCCGCCTGACGTCACTCCGCAAGCGTGGCATCTGCTGGCGTTGTTCATTGGTACGATCGCAGCGATTATCGGTAAAGCCATGCCCATTGGCGCCATTGCGGTTGTGGCGATTATGCTGGTGGCGATGACCGGCGTCACTAACCCCGGTAAACCCTCGGCCGCGCTGAACGATGCCTTGAGCGGCTTCTCTAATCAACTGATTTGGCTGATTGGTTTATCCATCATGCTGTCGCAAAGCCTGTTAAAGACCGGGTTGGGCGCGCGTATTGGCTACGGGTTTATTGCGCTGTTTGGTAAAAGAACGCTGGGTATTGCGTGGGCATTAACCCTTGCGGAAACCCTGATTGCGCCGGTTACGCCAAGCAACACGGCGCGTGGCGGCGGTATTATTCACCCGGTAATGCGGGCGATTGCGGAAAGCCTCGGATCGCAGCCGGGCAACAACGAGAATGGCTCAACGGGCCGCTATCTGGCGCTGGTGAATTACAACATTAACCCCATCAGCTCGGCAATGTTCATCACCGCGACCGCGCCTAACCCCTTAATCGTTAGCTTTTTAACGAAGGGAACCGATGGTGTGCTGAATATGACCTGGGGAATGTGGGCTATCGCCGCGCTGCTTCCCGCGGTGGTCTCACTGGTCGTTATGCCGATTGTTATCTGGTGGCTCTACCCGCCAGCCATCACACGCACGCCAAATGCGCCTCAGTTCGCACGACAAAAACTGGATGCGCTAGGTCCGCTTTCACTGGCAGAGAAAATTACCCTGGCCGTCTTCATTTTGCTGCTCTGCCTGTGGGCGGGAGTGCCCGCGATGTTGATGGGCAGTGGCTGGAGTGTAAACCCTACCAGCGCCGCGTTAATTGGTTTGTCGATTCTGTTGATGGCGGGCGTATTAAGTTGGGATGACATTCTTAAGTGCCGTGGCGCGTGGGATACCATAGTCTGGTTCGCGGCGCTGGTAATGATGGCGGATTTTCTCAGCAAGTTGGGGCTGGTGGGGTGGCTGGCAACCAGCGTGGGTAGCGCAATCGACCATCTTGGTGTGCACTGGAGCATCGCGACGCTATTGCTGATCCTGCTTTACGTCTACTCGCACTACTTTTTCGCCAGTACAACCGCGCATATTACGGCGATGTTCGCTGCATTCTTCGCCGCAGGATTAGGTCTGGGCGCGCCGCCGGCGCTACTTGGGTTGATGCTCGGCTTCTCCTCCTCACTAATGATGTCGCTCACGCACTATGGCACGGGTACTGCGCCTATCATCTTTGGTTCAGGCTATGTCACGCTGGCGGAGTGGTGGAAAACGGGGCTGGTAATGAGTGTGGTCAACCTGACCATTTGGGGGATAACCGGCGCCTTCTGGTGGCACTGGCTGGGATACTGGTAAACCTGATGCGACGGGAGGAGTGCTCCTCCCGCCATACAACTTAAGCCTGTTTAGCGGCTTCTGCTGCTTTAACGATGACTGCGAAGGCGTCTGCTTTCAGAGAAGCACCGCCAACCAGCGCGCCGTCGATGTCCGGCTGAGCGAACAGTTCTGCCGCGTTGCCCGCGTTTACGGAACCGCCGTACTGGATGATAACCTGTTCAGCGATTTTCGCGTCAGCTTTAGCAATGTGGTCACGGATGAATTTGTGAACAGCCTGAGCCTGAGCCGGAGTTGCAGATTTACCGGTACCGATAGCCCATACTGGTTCGTAAGCGATAACTACGCCTTCGAATGCCGCAGCGCCCTGAGTTTTCAGAACGGCGTCGATCTGACGTGCGCAGACTTCTTCAGTTTTGCCTGCTTCGTTTTCTGCTTCGGTTTCACCGATGCACAGAACTGGAGTCAGACCCTGCTCTTTCAGCACAGCAAATTTCTTCGCGATCAGTTCGTCAGACTCTTTGTGGTAAGTACGGCGCTCAGAGTGACCGATAATGATGTACTGCGCGCCGATATCTTTCAGCATTTCAGCGCTTGTTTCACCGGTGAATGCGCCAGACAGGTTCAGGTCAACGTTCTGCGCGCCCAGGATGATGTGGCTACCGGCAGCGGCGTGTTTCGCCAGGTCGATATACATTTCCGGCGGAGCAATCGCTACAGCACAGCCAGCAACGCCAGCCAGTTCTTTACGCAGATTAGCAACCAGTTCGTTTACCATATGGCGGCTGCCGTTCAGTTTCCAGTTACCCATCACTAAAGGATGTCGCATTTCATTTCTCCACGCTTGTCAGCGAATTAAGGAATATGGCCGCCCGTCAGGGCAGCATGGTCTGTGAAACAGTATAGAGATTCGTCTGCGGAAAGGCTTTGCTTTTTGTCATCAATTCGCCTTCTCAAGACTTTCTGATAGTGTCAGCTTAATCGGTTCAACAGCGAAGGTCAGCCCCTTTTCACCGTTATCTGCTATGACATAGCGAATAGCGCCTTCTGTTTCGGCGTAATAGTGCTTACCTTTACCGGCGGCGAGCAATTTTTGCAGCTTTTTCTGACTTTGTTCTTTTGTCAGCAGCGGCGCGACGGTGTGAATGACGGCGGTCATGTATTCCAGCGCTTTCGCTTTCGCCGCCTTTTGTTCAGGCCCCTGAATCGGTAGCCAGGTGATCTGCATACTTTTGATTTTCAATGTACCGCGTTCAAGCGCGGATGACGCATACAGATTTTCGTTGATTTTGCTGGCGGCGCGGGTGAGATTCGCCCGGTCGCGGCTGCTGTCGATGGCACGGAATTCATTGAGGATAAGCTTTGGATTCTGTGTATTAAAGTTTTCACGAAACTGGCTAATCGATAGATCAAAAGTCGGCGCGCCCGCCAGCAAATAGGGGGCCGTGATTGCCGTCGATGGCTCTTCCGCCTGCGCCATAGCGCTTACGGTTAAGGCTGAAAACAGTAATAAAAACAGTGTAAATCCTTGCTTCATCAATTGTACCTTTCATTCTCACTGCTCACGATTAAAACGGTAACCGTCCGGCTTGTCAAAAGGGTAAACTGTCCTGGAAGGTAATAATAAAGGAACCTACATGACCATACAGCAGTGGTTATTCTCATTTAAAGGGCGTATTGGACGCCGTGATTTCTGGATTTGGATAGGTCTGTGGATCGTCAGTATGCTGGCGTTGTTCTCCCTGGCAAGTAAGCAATTACTCGATATTCAAACCGCAGCATTTTGTCTGGTGTGTCTGTTATGGCCGACGGCGGCGGTGACGGTAAAGCGTCTGCATGACCGAGGGCGTTCAGGAGCGTGGGCGTTGCTGATGATTCTGGCGTGGATGCTGCTGGCCGGAAACTGGGCGATGTTACCTGGCGTCTGGCAATGGGCGGTAGGCCGTTTTCTTCCGACGCTGATTTTGGTCGGCATGCTTATCGATCTGGGCGCGTTTGTCGGCACCCAGGACGAAAATAAATACGGTAAAGATACGCAGGACGTAAAGTACAGAGCTGACTCGTAGGCCGGATAAGACGCGTTAGCGTCGCCATCCGGCAAAATGCCCGGGACGCTTACCGGGCAGTAAAACGTTCTTACCAGTAGTGTTCAGCGGTCATATGGCCTGGTCGACGGCGCAGGTGTTTGGTCATCTGCCGGGTCTCTTTCAACAGTTGCTGCGTGTCGCGCACCATTTGTGGATTTCCACACAGCATTACGTGGCTGGTTTCTTTATCCATTGGCAGACCTACCGCTTTTTCCAGCTCACCGCTTTCAATCAGCGCCGGCACTCGCCCGGTCAACGAATTTGCCGCAGTTTCACGGCTAACAACGGTCTGGATACGCAATTTACCTTCGTAGCGCTTTTCCAGCGCCTGCATCAACGGCAGATAGCTCAAATCGGCGGCATAGCGCGCGGCGTGGACCAGCACCAGATTTTTAAAGCGATCCAGATCTTTGCCTAACTGCAGAATCGACAAATACGGGCCGATAGCCGTGCCGGTCGCCAGCATCCATAGCGTGTCGCAATCGGGGACCTCATCCAGCACGAAGAAGCCAGCGGCTTCACTGACCACCTGAACGTCATCGCCAGGCTTCAGCGCGGCCAAACGAGGGCTGAGTTTGCCGTCGGGAACCGTCACCAGATAAAACTCTAAATCGGGATTGTCGGGCGCATTCACGTAGGAATAGGCGCGCTGGACACGCTCGCCGTCGATTTCCAGGCCAAGCTTGGTAAACTGGCCAGCAGTAAAAGGAAGAACCGGAGCTCGCACGGTCAAACTAAATAAGGCATCGGTCCAGTTCTGCACCTTTGTGACTTTGCCTGTTACCCAATCTGCCATGGTTTTCTCCTGTCTGCTTTGATTGCCTTATCTTCGTTCGTTGGACGAAAGATTTCCAGCCCGGATGGGCTGGAAGGCTCTATTGATCAAATCAATTACAGGATGTGCGCCTGCACATCGGGATCTTTGCGATCGAGATAGTGAATCGACTGAATGCGGCGGATTGTGCGCGATTTGCCGCGGATCAGCAGCGTTTCGGTGGTCGCGATATTGCCTTTGCGGCTAATGCCTTCCAGCAGATCGCCTTTGGTGATGCCGGTGGCAGAGAAAATGACGTTGTCGCTGCGCGCCATTTCGTCCAGACGCAGCGCTTTGCCCGCTTCAATGCCCATCGCGGTACAGCGGGCCAGTTCCTGTTCGCCAATGCGGCGGTTTTCTTCGCTGTCGCCTTTGACGTCATGACGCGCCAGGAGACGGCCCTGCATATCGCCATCCAGCGCGCGGATAACGGCGGCGGAGACCACACCTTCCGGTGCGCCGCCAATGCCGTACAGCACGTCAACTTCGCTGTCAGGCATGCAGGTCAGAATTGAAGCCGCAACGTCGCCGTCGGGAATAGCGAATACGCGCACGCCCAGTTTCGTCATCTCTGCAATAACGTCATCATGGCGAGGTTTTGCCAGGATAGTGACGGTCAGGTCACTCAGGGGTTTGTTCAGCGCGGCGGCAATGTTACGCAGGTTGGCTTCCAGCGACAGATTCAGGTCAATGGACCCTTTTGCGCCTGGGCCGACAATCAGCTTTTCCATATACATGTCCGGCGCGTTCAGGAAGCAGCCTTTATCGCCCACGGCCAGTACCGCCAGCGCATTTGCCTGGCCCATTGCCGTCATACGCGTGCCTTCGATAGGATCGACGGCGATGTCTACCGCATCGCCAAGACCCGTACCGACTTTCTCACCGATAAACAGCATCGGCGCTTCATCGATTTCACCTTCGCCAATCACGATGGTGCCGTCGATGTTGACCTGGTTGAGCATAATACGCATGGCGTTCACCGCCGCGCCGTCAGCGGTATTTTTATCGCCGCGGCCCAGCCATTTATAGCCAGCCAGCGCGGCCGCTTCGGTTACGCGTGAAAATTCAATGGCAAGTTCTCGTCTCATTGCAAACTCGTAGCTGAAAGGAATGGCGCGAAGTGTAGCACAGGGGAGGGGGCGAGATTATTGATGTGTGTGCGGGGTTGTCCCCGCACGAAGATATTGCCGGATAAGACACCTTAGCGTCGCCATCCGGCAATGACGTATTACTCGTCGTGATCTTCCCACGCCATGGCGCGTTTGACTGCTTTTTTCCAGCCGCTGTAACGGAAGTTACGTTCGGTGGTTTCGATGCCAGGACGGAATTCACGCTCGATGACCGCTTTTTCCTGCAGCTCATCCAGGTTTTGCCAGAAGCCGACCGCCAGACCGGCCAGGTACGCCGCACCCAGCGCAGTGACTTCGCGGACTTCCGGGCGCTCAACGCGTGTGCCGAGAATGTCCGACTGGAACTGCATCAGGAAGTTGTTGGCGACCGCACCGCCATCGACGCGCAGGGCGTGCAAGCGAATGCCGGAGTCAGCCTGCATCGCTTCCAGTACGTCACGGGTCTGGTAAGCGATAGACTCAAGCGTTGCGCGAATGATGTGGTTGGAGTTTACGCCACGGGTCAGACCGAAGATGGCGCCACGCGCATACGGGTCCCAGTACGGTGCGCCCAGACCGGTGAATGCCGGAACGACGTACACGCCGTTGGTGTCTTTCACTTTAGTCGCGAAATACTCAGAGTCGAATGCATCGCTGATGAGTTTCATTTCATCACGCAGCCACTGGATAGAGGCACCCGCCATAAACACCGCGCCTTCCAGGGCGTAGTTCACTTCCCCGGTCGGTCCGCAGGCGATGGTGGTCAGCAGCCCGTTTTCGGACTTAACGGCTTTCTCGCCAGTGTTCATCAGCATGAAGCAGCCGGTACCGTAAGTGTTTTTCGCCATCCCTTCTTTCACGCACAGCTGGCCGAACAGCGCCGCCTGCTGGTCACCGGCGATACCGGAGATAGGAATACGAATGCCGCCTTTACCACCGATGTTGGTTTGGCCGTACACTTCAGAAGAACGACGCACTTCCGGCAGCATGGCGCGCGGAATATCCAGCGCATCCAGCATCTTGTCGTCCCAGTCCAGGGAGTGAATGTTGAACAGCATGGTACGTGAGGCGTTGGTGTAATCGGTGACGTGTACACGCCCCTGCGTCATTTTCCAGATAAGCCAGGTATCTACGGTACCAAACAGCAGTTCACCGCGACGGGCGCGCTCACGCGAACCTTCTACGTGGTCGAGGATCCACTTCACTTTGGTACCGGAGAAGTACGGGTCAATCACCAGGCCGGTGTTATTGCGGATGTACTCTTCCATACCGTCGCGCTTGAGCTTCTCGCAGATATCCGCGGTACGACGACACTGCCATACAATGGCGTTATAGATTGGTTTACCGGTCTCACGTTCCCAGACGATGGTGGTTTCACGCTGGTTGGTAATACCGATCGCGGCAATTTCATCGGAACTGATATCGGCTTTCGCCAGCACTTCAACCAGCGTGGAGCTTTGGGTTGCCCAAATTTCCATTGGGTCGTGTTCTACCCAACCTGCTTTCGGGTAGATTTGCTCGAATTCGCGCTGTGAAACGGCAACGATATTCGCATCGTGGTCCATTACGACCGCGCGGGAGCTGGTGGTGCCCTGGTCGAGCGCAACGATATATTTTTTTTCAGTCATAATTTTTTGTCCCGTAGTCACATTACTGCGAAGCTTTTTGTTGAGTGTTGGCCGCAACGTCTTTCTCTTCAATCGCGCAGACATCGCACGGTAAATGACGACCAATCAGTTTGCGATAGGCCCATGCGCCCAAAATTGCGCCGGTAATCGGGCCAAACACCGGCACCAGGAAGTAAGGGATATCACGACCACCCGTGAAGGCAATCTCACCCCATCCGGCCAGTCCGGCGAACAGTTTCGGTCCGAAGTCACGTGCCGGGTTCATCGCAAAACCTGTTAGCGGACCCATGGAAGCACCAATAACGGCAATCAGTAAGCCGATCAGCAGTGGCGCCAGCGGACCACGAGGTACACCGTTACCATCGTCGGTCAGGGCCAGAATCAGCCCCATTAGAATAGCGGTAATGACCATTTCAACCGCGAAGGCCTGCACAAAATTGATATGCGGGTTCGGATAGGTGGAGAAAGTACCTGCCAGACCCAGGCTCTCGGTACTGCCGCGCACGATATGGTTGGTTTGTTCGAAATCGAGGAAAAGATTGTAATAAAGCCCGTAAACCAATGCCGCTGCGCAAAAGGCGCCGGCAATTTGCGAAATAATAAAAGGGACGACTTTGCGTTTATCAAAACAGGCAAACAGCCAGAGTGCGATGGTGACCGCTGGATTCAGGTGTGCGCCAGAAACGCCTGCGGTCAGATAGATAGCCATCGCTACCCCCAGACCCCAGATGATGCTGATTTCCCACTGACCAAAAGTAGCCCCGGCCACTTTGAGTGCAGCGACACAGCCCACACCGAAGAAAATCAACAACCCGGTACCGAGGAATTCAGCAATGCACTGGCCTTTTAAGGTTGATGTTTGACTCATAATCGGATCCTGAAGAGAGTTTAATGTTTATTGTGTGCGAGAAGGTCACTGACATCCCCG
Organism: Citrobacter werkmanii; assembly: GCF_008693645.1. Lineage (NCBI taxonomy): Bacteria > Pseudomonadati > Pseudomonadota > Gammaproteobacteria > Enterobacterales > Enterobacteriaceae > Citrobacter > Citrobacter werkmanii. Next base: position 389,812 of record NZ_CP044101.1, read on the forward strand.
GAGCCGGTAGGCACACTGTTAATTTATCGTTAACGCTCAAAAACGAGAAATATCGAAATTAAAATGTGTGTACTGCATCAACAAAATGAGCGTTTTCGCGCCATTGCGCGGTATTTGTTATACAAAAATAGTGTGAGCTGAATCATTTCACCGATCAATCTCTTAACACTTAAGCGTTATGACAGTCATGTCACCAGGAGAAAGACTAAAAGTGTTGCAAACCGCAATCTGCGCGGGATGCCGCTGGACAGGGATGACGCGGCTTCATACAATCGGTGTTAAGTAGAGTGCGCTCGTTTTTATTAAGGCGTCGCCGGTTATCGGGACGAGGATTTTTATCCATCAACGCCTTGCAATTCAGGAGAGGTATGACGATGTCATTAGAAGTGTTTGAGAAACTGGAAGCAAAAGTACAGCAGGCGATTGATACCATCACGCTGTTGCAGATGGAAATCGAAGAGCTGAAAGAAAAGAACAACTCACTGTCGCAGGAAGTTCAGTCTGCACAGCAGCAGCGTGAAGAACTGGAGCGTGAGAACAACAATCTGAAAGAACAGCAGAACGGCTGGCAGGATCGTCTGCATGCTCTGCTGGGTCGTATGGAAGAAGTCTAATCCTCGTCATATTTCACGTTATGGCGGCGTTGGCTGCGTGCGTTCACCCCAGTCACATAGTGGCCTATGCTCCTGGGGATTCACTTACTTGCCGCCTTGCCCTGACGCGAAATCTATAGAGGATTTAGTTTGTAGGCCGGATAAGGTGTAAGCCGACATCCGGCAATACTTATCTTTGATAACGGCCTTGCTTGCGGGCTTTCCCATCAATCACCAAGCCAACGGGTGAACGAGCTACGGTCAATATCCAGTTGCTTCGCTGCACGGCTTTTGTTGTTTTGCTGTCGTAGTAGCACCCCTTTGAGAATACGGCTACGGATCCGTTTATACGGCCCTTCGAGCAACTGGCAGTCCGGGCAGTGATGGCGAGGTTGTTGGGGGGAAGACGCTTTATCGGCTTGTAAATCCTCAATCAGTAACGTGGCGGCAGAAAGAGACACCACGCCGGATGAAAACGATAACGCCAGGCGCTCCATAATATTATTCAACTGACGTACGTTACCCGGCCATAAATATTTTTTCAGCTCACTCCATAAACTTTCGCTCAATGCAATGGGAGGCAACTGATAGGACTTTCTCAGCGCATCTAAAGTTGTTTGCCCAATAAGTTGGATATCGTCCGGGCGTTCACGTAACGGTAATGTGGTGACCTTGAGCACATTCAAGCGATAAAAAAGGTCTTCTCTAAAATCACCGGCTGCAATCATTGCCGGTAAGTTTCGGTTTGTGGCCGCAATAACGCGGACGTTAACCGGAATCATGTGATCTGCGCCCAGGCGCATCAGTTGGCGCTCTTGCAGAATGCGTAAGAGTTTTGCTTGTAAGAACTTATCCAGTTCGCTGATTTCATCAAGGAAGATGGTGCCGTTATGCGCCAGTTCAAACATCCCGGCGCGGCCTTTTTTAGAGGCACCGGAAAACGCGCCATCGACATATCCAAAGAGTTCGCTTTCCATAATTGAAGCGGGGATTGCGCCGCAGTTAACTGCAACAAATGGCCCATTGCGATGTGAACTGGCGTTATGAATGCTCTGCGCCAGAACCTCTTTGCCGGTACCATTTTCACCGAGTAGCAGTATTGTTGCTTCGGTTTCCGCATATATCCTGGCTAACCTTAAGCGATCCTGCATTTCACGGTTGCAGGTAATAAAATCTTCGAAGTGATACCTGGCGTGAAATCCTAACTTTTTCGCTTCTTTGATTCTTATCTTCTGCTCAGCATTCTGTAAGTTAGATGATGTCTGGAGGGTGATCACCACGCGGTTGAGATTTTCGTTTTCTACAATGGGGAACTGGTTAACCACAAATTCGCCATAGGGTGTGTTGATTAACTCATTTTCTATCGGGATATTATTTTGCAGATCTTCCCAGTTTAGCGTTAAGGAAGGTATTTTTTTACTGATTAAATCATGTTTACTGAGTTGTAAAAGCTCGACGGCTTTATGATTACAGTGAATGACCTTACCGCAATTATCAATGAGAAGAATGAATTTATTGGTGTGGTCAAGTAACAGGTTTAGCTGGTTTTGCTCAATGCGCTCATTAGCGAGCGCCTGATACAGCTGAATTGCCTCATGTAATGCCAGTTCTATGGACTCGACACCTGAATGGAAAGGGATGAAATGTTCCATGCTGTGTGTGCCAAAATAAAGCGGGCAAATGGCATCGCCAATAATAAGATCTATCTGGTTATTTTGTGTGTAATTGACAAAGTCATTTCTGACATTCTCAATGCAAGGGTTGGCCATTTCGTCAATGATAAACTCAGTGAGTTGCAGATTAAGCATCCTGGCTATTTTCATACAACCGTCGATAACGCTGCGAAACCCAATAACCCCAATATTTTTATTGAGCCCAAGATATGGCCTGAGGGCATCGATAATATCATAAGCGGATGTTTTTATTTCAATGACAGGCTGCGGTATTTTTTGTTTAAGCATCCATGCCATGCCACCGCGACTAATCACAAGATCAGGGGAGTTCGTGCGCAATATCGGGATCACGGAATCAACATCGTCAAGGGTGGCATTTAATATCGTTATATTTGCGATGTGCTTATATCGGATAGACAGGCGTTCAGCTTCGAGAGAGAGCGCTTGTAAAGGAGAAACGATGTAAATATTAGGTAATTTTAACATGTTGAATCCAGCATGATCATGATGTGAAGTCGATAACGGTGGAAACAGTTGTCGGCATTATTGTAGAAACAGTAATCCATTCACGACTTACTGTTTCTGCAATCTTTTTGTCACATAAATGGTGAACAGCGGAATTGTTTTCGATCAACTCTGTGGAATTTATGTTTTTGATAACTGCTGGCGTTGGGCGATTCTCCTTTGTTCGCGGCGAGCAACCCAGGCGGTTATAAACGGTACAACTAAGGAGGTGACGATCGTAGAGGCGGCAATCTGCGGCGTCGCTACGGCGATTAATGCTGACACGCTGGGGTCAACCGCGGCGATGGCTGCGGGGGTCGCAACGGCGTTACCGGCCGTCGTGGAGACTGCCGCTCCGGCGATGCCTGAACCTCCGACAAAACGGGAGACGGCAACATTAATCAGCGCGCCAATGAATGCGGTCATGAGACCCAGAATAACCCCTGCGAATCCGGCCATCAGCAGGGTGCTGAAATCGATTCCGGTACCCAGACCAAAAGAGAAGAAGGGGATCAGCATCGCGCCGCCGCTTTTCAGGAACGAACGCATATCCTCATCCAGATTTCCGAGCAGCATACCAATAAGTATTGGTAAAACAACGGCGAACAGCTCCATTATTGGGATCGACACCAGCCCAGCGGCACCCATCGCCACCATCGTCAGAAAGGGGCCTTCAAGTACGGAAAGCACAGCGATAGCGCCCGCATCGGTTTCATTACCAAACTGTTTGGTCAGTGCAGCGTAGAGGCCCATATTCGCATTGGTCATAGCCGCGATAATGGCGAGTGCAGACAAACCAAAGAAGCCGTTGGCGCCGCAAAACTTTGCGACCAGTAAGCCAATTGCTGTCCCGACAACCAACTTGGACAGCATAATGGCGAACCCTTTTTTCAGGGCGACCGGCGCGGCCTGTAGGCGGATTTCAGCGCCCATACAGACAAAAAATACGCCCAGGATAGCGAGAGCGCCATGAGCTACCGCCGTCGAAAAGCTCCCTATTTCTAAAGCACCAGGACAAAATGTCTTTAATAATGCTCCGATCAATAACGGGATTACCATCATCCCGCCTGGGAATTTCTCAATTGTTTGTTTTATTTTCATGAGGAGACTTCCGTGTTTTCGTAACGGATATAAATGATGGGAATATGTTATTTATTCCCACCGTATAGGGTTATATTTCTATCGTCTTAAAATGTTGGTGCGATCTTGTAAATAGAGAATTCCTTATGCCCAAGATCTTCAGCTTTGGTTGTTTTACCATTAGAAACCTTAATGATTTCCTGATAAATCACCTCGCCCATCTCATTAATAGAAGATTCTCCCCGCATAATCGATGAAACATCAATATCAATGTTGTCGCGCATTTTGGTAAATGTTTCTTCGTTGGCGGTGATTTTGATCACTGGCGCAATCGGGTTTCCCGTGGGGGTTCCGCGCCCGGTAGTAAAGATAATAATTTGTGCGCCGCCGGCCACCATCCCGGAGATGGATTCGATATCTTGTCCAGGGGAGTCCATCACCCACAGTCCACGACCGCCAGGGAAATCTGCGTATTGCAGGACGCCCTGTAGCGGTGAATGACCCGCTTTGTGCATGCAGCCCAGAGATTTTTCCTCAATGGTGGTGATACCGCCCTGGATATTACCTGGCGTCGGTTGCCCGCCCCTAATATCTGCGCCCAGGGCTTTCGCTCTTTCTTCACACCCCACAACCAGCTTGATTAAATCGTCTGCGACTTGTGAATTAATGGCCCGACGAGCAACAACGTGTTCTGCGCCAATGAATTCGGTGGTTTCTGAAAGAATCGATGTGCCACCATCGTTAACTAACAAATCAGATGCAACACCGCAGGCAGGGTTGGAGGCGAGGCCAGAGGTGGTATCAGAACCTCCGCATTCCATTCCGAGGATCAACTCGCTGACGTTTATTTCTTCGTAGTCTTGCTGGGACAAATCCTGCGCATACTGACGTGCGATTGAAATTCCGCGTGCCTGACACTGCAAGGTCCCCCCTTCATTCTGAATTGTGATGCAGGAAACCGGCTTACCAAATTTCGTGATTTCTTGCGCAATGTGAGTAGGTTCAGCGCCTTCACAACCCAATCCGACAACGAGTATGGCGCCAACGTTGCCGTTCCTGGCAACGTTGATCAGTGTTTTTTCGGTTAATGCAGCATCACCAGCAATCTGGCAGCAACCAAAATCATTATTAAGCCAGGTTGAGCCATGAACCTGAGCGGAGATGTCCTGAGCCACTTTATTGGCGCAAACGCTGGTAGGTAAAATTAAGACGTAGTTGCGAATACCCACGCTGCCATCCGGACGACGATAACCTTTGATTGTTTTTTTCATTTTCACTTGTTCCTTCAGCCTTTATTTCCAATCCCCACGGCCACGTTCACTTTCAACATTATGAACATGAACATAATCTCCGGTCTGGATAGGCTTTGTTGCCCGACCAATGGATTCACCGTATTTGTAAACTTCGCCATGAAGCGCAACGGCTTTAATGGCAAATTTATGACCGTAAGGGATGTCATCCCGTAAGGTGATGGTCAGATTTTCATTGCCAACAAACATGTTGGCGACGTCTCCGGCCTTGAGGGGCTGGATAGCAGTAGCAACGCTATCTTGCGGGTTAATAACCACTGCATTTTTCTTCATAAAAAATCCTTATGCGCTTTGATTGGATACAGTGGTATAAAGCATAAGGCGTGCCATGTTTTTAACTTGTTGTTTATTAAGACAAATAACACGCAGAGTGGGAAGGGGGAGATAGAGCCGCTGTAAGTAGCTTCATCAGTTGCGGCAAATAGCTACAGTTGCAAGGCGTGCAAAAGGTGGGTACGACGGAAACGCATAAAAAAAGGCACCTTGCGGTGCCTTTTTGATCACTCGATATCGAGCGGGTCTTCGGAGAGGATTATCCCGGTGTTGTCGGCGTAAAGGTGGTCGCCGGAGAAGAAGGTCACGCCGCCAAAGTTGACGCGCACATCGCTTTCCCCAATGCCTTCACCTGAAGCGCCCACCGGAATTGCGGCAATTGCCTGAATGCCGATATCCAGTTCTTCCAGATCGTCTACCTGGCGTACTGAGCCGTAGATGACCAGACCTTCCCATTCATTCTGTACGGCCAGCCGCGCCAGTTCGGCATCGACCAGCGCGCGGCGAACAGAACCGCCGCCATCGACCAGCAGAATGCGACCACGGCCGTTCTGTTCGAGCAGATCGTACAGCAACCCGTTGTCCTCGAAACATTTTACCGTGATGATTTGTCCGCCAAACGACGACCGTCCCCCAAAGTTAGAGAACAGCGGTTCCACGACGTTGACATCTTCCTGATAGATGTCACAAAGCTCGGATGTATCGTATTTCATAGGCTTAACGTTTAGTTGCTGCGAGAATTTTTAGTATATCGCGCTATGTGTACTGTTGGCAAAATCATCAATTGTTAATTAGTGTCTAGATCAATAGCTATTCGTATTTTTCATTGAAAAACAGTTGATTACTGATTTTTAAAACAGCCGATAATGACCTACAATTACCCGTATTTCCCTCTGTAAAGTATCCCCGAGGTATCTCCGGAAGATTGCTGGAGCATAAAAGCAAGCCCTATAAGAACGATCAGCTTCACCAAAGCCGAGCTGATGGAACTCCCCGTTCCTGATGCCGGCAAACGCCTTGAATATGCTGACAGTGTCGTTAATGGGTTGCGGCTGCGCGTTACGTCTAGTGGCAGCAAAAGTTTTTGTGTGTCCCGAAAGCGCGACGGAAAATTTTACCGTGTGACGTTGGGCAAGTTCCCGGATATGACTATTGAGCAGGCCAGAGAGCGGGCATATGGTTTGGTGGCCCGTTCAGGCGTGAAGAAAAAAGCAGTAAAGCCCAGGCTGATTTATGGGCACGTGTTCTGCGTACTGTCTATCGCTATGCATATGATAGCTACCGTGATAAGGATGGCGGGAGATTGTTACCGGATCCGCCCACAACCATTTTAAGTATAAAAATGCTTTGGAATGGAAATACACGGAGAACAACTAAAATCAGAAATAATGATTTAGGCAACTGGCTCACGGCCCTTGATACCGTAAGACAATGGGCTATAGCAGGCTATAAAACTGATGTGTTGATGGGGGGTGAAGCCCAACCGTACGGAAATGTACGCAAAGAACGTAACCTTATGATTTTAATCCTATAAAGTTGTTGCATTATTGGTTTGATTTACGTTGATTTGATGATCTGGTACGCTCGTATTGCAAGTAAGCGTGTTCGGGAATAGCGACGAGTATTGCAGGCAGTCTGCTAAGTGGTCTTTATTTCAGCAGATCTGCCAGCCAATTCGATTTACCTCTGCTGCTGGTTGTAACCAACCGGGCGGCTCCAGTCATCGTCGTATTTGATATTCCCTTCGATATAAAACCACTCAATGCCTGAGTAGGTGATGGCGATATTTTCCATCATGCCCGGAGTGTGGGAACCCGGCATATAAGCATGAGCAGCATTGACGGACATGATTACGATGTTGTTAAGCGTAATTTGGTAAATCTCGTATTCGACACCCGCCTCGTTGATGTCGTAATAGTGGATTACTGCCTTTTGCAGCCGCTTACTTTGGCAGACTGCAACCGCAAAATATGGCGAGGTCTTATCGATCTCTTTGTGCAGGGTAAAAGCGTTGTGTTCGCGCGAACCCATCAGCTTACCAGTGTTGCGGCATGTGTTTTGGTACACACCGTAACTGCTGTTCATGATTTCAATTGCACCCTCACGGCCCAGCGCCATGCAACTGCCTTTGATCAACTGTCCATTTTCATCATAAATATACATATAAGCTGGTAATGACATTTATAGATCTCCTTATTTTGTGCTTAATATTTGCCCGTTTCTGTCGATAAAAAAGTTGTAACGGTAATTCTTTCCATTCAACGTGTATGAAGCCGCATAGATATATCCCGGCGTTATCGGTATTTTTAAGCACGTTTCAGGATAGGAGAGAGCTACATGCGAATTTTCCGCTAATGTCTTGTATTCATTCCCCTGCTCAGAATAAACGCCGTATCGGCTCAGAACGTCCGATTTATTAACAGAGAAGCAAAGCGAATTATTTATAATAGGGAAACTACGCCATGGGGGAACGCTATCGCCAGCGCCACACCCAGCCAGCGCAAAAAAGGCAGGAATGAGAAAGTAGTGTTTCAATGCGGGAATCTCCCTAATACTTTCTCATAGCGGGATATGAGGCTAAGGGCAGGCTCAGATGGATCGTAATCCTTGAGGCGATACAAATCAGAGCGGTTGCCGAATCCAGACGTTTTAAGCAGCCAATAATCAGCCACCATTGCAGCCTGCTGCTCTAAGCCGTAATCCAAGAGTATAGCCTTATCCAAGGTGTAATAGTAATCAACTGCCCAAGAGAACAGGCCCCGCATCCTTACCATCATCCCGCGCTGATGCTGCCAGACGTGCATCATTTCATGTAAAAAAAGATGCTGCCCACCAACGCGATCGTTATTAACATGCGGCTGTGAAAAGTCAGGCTCATAAGTACCTTCCTGAAAGTACAATTCGCCGTTGGGCGTCATGGCGTAGTCGTTCTTTTGGAGGTTGAAAGGTAGATAGCTGCTGCGGTGGATCCAGACTTCGTTATAGCGGAGGGTGAAAGCGTAGAGGGTACGGGCCAAGTTAATCTCACCAAGCGTTAACAGCCGTAACCCGCCCCGGTCTATATCGTTCATTTCCCTTATCATTGGAGACATCATCCATTGGTAAAAACACCTTAATACGCCTTAAAGTAAATTTTTCCGTGTTAAAAAATGCGGGAAATATCCGAAATTGTCACAAACTGAGGCTACGCCGCTTCTCGCGTTAAGCCCCCTGGTTTGGGGAGCAACCGTACGAGATCGTACGCTTGGGCGTCAGACCCCGTGATCGGTTAAGTAAGCTGTGAAATGCTGATTTTAGTACTTATAGGTCACGGTGTTTACCGTTCGTTGGTATCCCCGGAAAATATAAAAAACATGGAAAAACCTCGCGCCCCTCTATTTGTAAGGGTTGCGAGGCGTTATGCGATTCTAAAAATTGAAATTGTTAATTGATATTTGTCAGTTAAAGAGACCACTGACTTAAGAAAATTCCAACGACAAACAGCAGGTTAGTTAATAGTGCCGCTTTTACGGTGCGTTCCAGCATCGGGCGCATTGCCTCAGGGTTCATCTCACGCATCACGTAACGCGCCTGTTTGAAAAGCAGCGGAGCGGCGAGAATAAACAGCCATCCCCACAGGCTTTGCAGCGAGAACAGGTTAAACAGTGCCAGACAGACCAGCGTACCCATCAGCAGGCAGGCATGGTAGCGGCGGGCATTGACGGCGCCTAAACGCACGACCAGCGTGTTCTTGCCATTCTCTCTGTCGCTGTTGATATCGCGCAGATTGTTGACGTTGAGCACAGCGGTTGCCAGCAGGCCGCAGGCGGTGGCAGGCAGAATCAGCGCCGGAATCAGCGTATGGGCCTGTAAATACCAGCTTCCCATCACGCTGAGCCAGCCGAAGAATACCAGCACGGAAATATCGCCCAGACCGATATATCCGTAAGGGCGATTACCCACGGTGTAAGTGATCGCGGCGATAATTGACAGGCCCCCGAGCACCAGGAAACCGACAAAATCCGCCAGCGTGTGACAGGCCACGGCAACCAGGGCCAGACCAGACAGACAGATCAACACTACGGTGACGATCAGCGCGCGCTTCATCTGCTCTTGGGTGATAACCCCTTTTTGCATCCCGCGCAGCGGTCCAATGCGATCGGGCTTGTCGCTGCCTTTGACGGCATCGCCATAGTCGTTAGCGAGATTGGACAGAATTTGCAGCAGTCCCGCCGTAATCAATGCCAGCAGAGCAACCAGCGGATCGAAGTATCCTTGCCACCATGCTAATGCCGTACCGACGATGATCGCCGCGAAGGCGAGCGGTAAGGTCTTAGGTCGTAAACTTTCCAGCCAGGCTTGTGAGCGGCTAATTTGTTGTTGTTCAGTCATATTTAGCGCCAATAAAAATGGGGCTTTATCAGCCCCATCAACAGTGATGAAAATGCATTGAACGCGATTATAGGATAAAACGGCTCAGATCTTCATCTGCGACCAGCGCATCCAGATGTTTGCTCACATAATCGGCATCAATTGTGATGCTTTGGCCGTTCAAATCGCTCGCATCATAGGAAATATCTTCCATCAGACGTTCCAGAACGGTGTGCAGACGACGCGCACCGATGTTTTCGGTGGTTTCGTTAACCTGCCAGGCCGCTTCGGCAATGCGTTTAATGCCCGATTCGGTGAAGTTAATGTCCACACCTTCGGTCGCCATCAGCGCTTTGTACTGAACGGTGATGGAGGCATTCGGTTCGGTCAGGATACGCTCAAAATCGCTGGTGGTCAGCGCCTGTAGTTCAACGCGAATCGGTAGACGACCCTGCAGTTCCGGGATCAGGTCCGACGGTTTCGCGACCTGGAATGCGCCAGAAGCGATAAACAGAATGTGATCGGTTTTCACCATGCCGTGCTTGGTGGAGACCGTGCAGCCTTCAACCAGCGGCAGCAGGTCGCGCTGTACGCCTTCACGGGACACGTCCGGACCAGAGGATTCGCCGCGCTTACAGATTTTGTCGATTTCGTCGATAAACACGATCCCGTGCTGCTCAACGGCGTCGATAGCTTCCTGTTTCAGCTCTTCCGGGTTCACCAGTTTGGCCGCTTCTTCTTCAATCAGCAGCTTCATCGCGTCTTTGATTTTCAGCTTACGCGGTTTTTGCTTCTGACCGCCCAGGTTCTGGAACATGGACTGCAACTGGCTGGTCATCTCTTCCATGCCCGGAGGCGCCATGATTTCAACGCCCATCGGTGCGGCGGCGAGATCGATTTCGATCTCTTTATCGTCGAGCTGGCCTTCGCGCAGTTTTTTACGGAACGCCTGACGCGCGGCAGAAGGTTCCTGCGGCTGCTCAGACTGTCCCCAGTTATTTTTAGCCGGTGGGATCAGTACGTCGAGAATGCGCTCTTCCGCCATCTCTTCAGCGCGGAAGCGGTTTTTCTCGATGGCCTGAACGCGAACCATCTTAATGGCTGCGTCAGTCAGATCGCGGATGATCGAGTCAACTTCCTTACCAACATAGCCAACTTCGGTGAATTTGGTTGCTTCAACCTTGATGAACGGCGCGTTGGCCAGTTTTGCCAGGCGACGGGCGATTTCGGTTTTACCGACGCCGGTCGGGCCAATCATCAGAATATTTTTCGGCGTCACTTCATGGCGCAGCTCTTCGTTGAGCTGCATACGGCGCCAGCGGTTACGCAGGGCAATCGCCACGGAACGCTTAGCGTTATCCTGGCCGATGATGTGTTTGTTCAGTTCGCTGACAATTTCGCGTGGGGTCATTTCAGACATGGGGGATCCTTACGCTTTGGAGTTCAATTCTTCGATGGTATGGAAGTGGTTGGTATAAATGCAGATATCCCCTGCAATATCCAACGCTTTCTCAGCAATCTCGCGCGCGCCAAGCTCGGTGTTTTCCAGCAGAGCGCGTGCAGCAGCCTGGGCGTAGGGACCGCCGGAGCCGATGGCAATCAGATCGTTTTCTGGCTGGATGACGTCGCCGTTACCGGTGATGATGAGTGATGCCGTTTCATCTGCGACGGCCAGCAGCGCTTCGAGTTTGCGCAGCATACGGTCGGTACGCCAGTCTTTTGCCAGTTCAACGGCCGCTTTCACCAGGTGACCCTGGTGCATTTCCAGCTTGCGTTCGAACAGTTCAAACAGCGTGAATGCATCCGCAGTACCGCCCGCAAAGCCCGCAATGACTTTGTCGTTATACAGACGGCGGACTTTCTTCACGTTGCCTTTCATTACGGTGTTACCCAGTGTGGCCTGACCATCACCGGCGATTACCACATGGCCGTTACGGCGTACGCTTACTATTGTTGTCACGAGCAGACCCCTTGGTTACAAATGCAGAATACAGGCCCCGCACAGGATGCGGGGCGTAATGCAAGTATAGATGGGGGGGATTTTGGGGGTTTCAACCCCCAGTAGCGAGTCGAATGCAGTTTGTGTGACCAGCAACCTTCAGGCGGCTGATGGTGTTGTCGGCATTCTCTTTGCCTTTGAGCGGACCAATAACCACGCGATTCCAGCCGTTATTAGTGGTAATTCGCGAGTTGAACCCTTCAAAGGCCAGCTGTGCACGCACGGTTTCTGCCTGCTCAGCGCCTTTAAATGACCCGCACTGAACCATCCAGCGGCGTTCATCTTTTTTCTCCGCCGTCTGTTTTGGCGGCTGCGTTTCATTCGTTATTGGCGCGGCCGGTTGCGTTTTCGGCTGAGCGGCGGTGGTATGCGCAGGCGTTTGCAGCAGATCCTGATACGGCTGTTGCGCCGCCGGTTTTGGCTGCGGTTTCGGCTGTTGTACCGGTGCGGTTTGCGCCGTACGCGTTTGCGGCTGCTGGTACGGCTGTTCCGTTGCCCGTTGGCGTGGTTGTTGAGCCTGCTGCTGCGTAGTGTTCCACTGCTGCTGTTGCACCTGACGTTGACGCTGCAGCGTTTGCTGGCGTTGCTCAGGCGTTTGTTCGTTCCATGGTACTTCGTTGAGCTGCGTTGGCTGTTGACGCATATCTGCCTGCATCTGCGCCAACAACTGGCGCTGCTCATTGGTTAACTGGTCGGCGTTCAGCACCTCGCCGCCGGCAGACGGTTCGGTAGGCGCGCGTACGCCAGGCTGACGGCTTTCCAGCTCTTTGATGTATCGCCAGCGCTCTTCCGGTTTTGGTGGAATGCCATTCCCGGTGACTTTCTGGTTTTGCAGCGTTTCGGACTCTTCTTTCTTGTGATGCGTAATGAAGTACAGACCACCGATAAAGGTCACGAGTACGGCTGCAGCAATAGCAACCATAGCGGGCGATACCGCAGGCGTATTGCGTTGTTTTTTCCGTGATGTGCTCTTTTTGCGCCGCGAAGGTGCCGGTTGGCCGCGACGTACATAATCTCGTTGTGCCACTATCGTTTCGCTGTATTTATTCGTTCGTCAGCCCGCCATGTTACTTAAGCGGCGGGCCTTTGACCAGACAGGGGAGTCCGAAAGCACTTTACTTTACGTCAGTGCCCGGGTTGTACCCCGAATAATAAGCTCGCAGTCCAGTAAACGTGAGCCACTGCTGACGTTCTGCCCTTGTAATTGATCGAGCAGTAACAGCATAGCTTCGCGTCCGATATCGAAACGCGGCTGTGCGACGGTTGTCAGGGGTGGATCACAAAATTCCGCGAGCGAAATGTTATCGAAGCCAATGATCGATAAATCGTCGGGTACTTTCAGGCCCTGACGTTTGGCGTAAGAGAGGGCGCCAAGCGCCATGACATCGCTGTGGCAGAAGACTGCGGTAGGCGGCTGTGGTAGCGCCAGGAGCTGTTTAAGCGCATTAGCTCCCGCTTCATAGGTAAAGTCTCCGCGCGCGATGAAATGCGGATCGACCGTAATTCCGCTGCGGCGCAGTGCCTGAACGTAACCTTGCAGACGGTAATGGCACAGCGGCATATCCTCTGGTCCGGCGATACAGCCAATGCGTTTATGTCCCAACTCCAGCAGATAATTCATCGCGTTGAAGGCGGCGGTGAGGTTATCAATGTGCACGGTGGGGAGTTCCAGCTCTGGCGCGAACTCGTTGGACATAACCATCGGTGGTAAATTACGCTGCTCTTCAACGCTGGCATCAAACGGCAGGCGCGAGCTGAGCAGGACCATGCCATCGATCTGCTTGGTGATAATGAGGTTAAGAAAGGTCTTTTCCTGCTGATTCTGGTGCGCGCAATCGCCGATAAGCACCAGATATCCCTGTTCTGCGGCGGTGACTTCTATGCCACGAATGACTTCGCTAAAAAACGGATCGCAGATATCAGGCACAATCACCAGAATGGTACGTGACTCATTACGCTTTACGTTGCGTCCCATCGATTGAGGTAGATATCCCACTTCCAGAGCTGCCTGCTCAACCTTGTTACGGGTTGACTGCGAAACTTTGTCTGGATTCATTAATGCGCGGGATACGGTTGCCGTTGAGACTTTCGCCTTCAGGGCAACATCTTTCATCGTAGCGGCGGCAACCTGCTTATTCGGTTTCACTCTTTCTCCTCGCCAGGGCGGCTGGCACAGACTCGTCCCTGGATAACCTTCATCTGAAACATTTTTATCAGATAGTGAATGGAAGCGGTTACAGAATTTTCATAAAAAGTGTGATGGATCTTTAATTTTACGATCCGCCTCGCATCGTGAGGGATTATCCCTCGATGGGATCGACATCCAGCACCCATTTAACTTTACGCGCATCGGGTAACGTATTGATCAGCGCCAGTGTGCCGCTGACGATATGCTGCAGGCGAATTCGCGATGGGTGCTGCAACAAAATTTGCCAGCGATAGCGACCGCCACGTTTGGGTGCCAGGGCGGGAACCGGGCCTAACACCCACAGTTTTTCATCGGCCAGCGGACTGGCCTGAATCAGATTTCGTAACTGCTGCAAGAACATCGGCGCATGCTGGTTGTTGTGATCTTCTGCCCGCACGATCACATGGCTGGTCCATGGGGGAAGCTGGAGCGTTTGTCGCTCGGCCAGCGCCTGCTCGGCAAAAGCGTCATAACCTTTATACAGTAAGGTTTGCAGTAGCGGATGTTCAGGGTGGTGCGTTTGCAGCACCACTTCACCCTGTTTCCCGGCGCGACCGGCACGCCCGGAAACCTGCGTGTAGAGCTGGGCGAAGCGTTCTGCCGACCGGAAATCTGCGGAGAACAGCGCGCCGTCAACGTCCAGCAGCGCCACCAGGGTGACGTCCGGGAAATGGTGGCCTTTCGCCAGCATTTGTGTGCCGATCAGGATTCGCGCGCCGCCGCGATGCACTTCCGCCAGATGCTGCTCCAGCGACCCTTTACGGCTGGTCGTGTCGCGATCGATGCGTGAGATGGGCACGCCGGGGAAAAAAGGCGCCAGAGCCTGCTCAAGCTGTTCGGTGCCGAGTCCTACCGGAACCATATGCGTTGAGCCGCAGGAAGTGCACTGACGCGGTATCGGACGCTGATTGTCGCAGTGGTGGCAGCGCAGATGGTGCTGCGCCTGATGCAGCGTGTAGTAGTGATCGCAGCGCGGGCATTCAGCAATCCAGCCACAGTCGTGGCACAGCAGGGCAGGAGCAAAACCCCGGCGGTTTAAAAACAGGATCACCTGGTTATCCGCCTGCAGGTGCTGACGCATACGGGCGATAAGCGCAGGGGCGAGTCCGGCCTGTACCTGCTGACCTTTCAGATCCAGCACGTGCTGAGTGGCTGGGCGCGCATTTCCGGCGCGGCGCGTCAGGCGCAGCATGCGGTATTTTTTCTGCCGCACGTTGCACAGCGTTTCCAGCGCTGGGGTGGCTGAGCCGAGAATAATGGGAATTTGTTCGCTATGGGCACGATAAACCGCGAGGTCGCGCGCATGATAGCGCCAGCCTTCCTGCTGTTTATAAGAGCTGTCGTGCTCTTCGTCGATGACAATCACGCCCAGATTTTTAAACGGTGTAAACAGCGACGAGCGCGTGCCGATGACAATCGCCGCTTCGCCATTTTTCGCCTTCAGCCATGCCGAAAGACGTTCGCTGTCATTTAAACCCGAGTGCAGGACTTCGACCGGCGCATTGAAGCGCTCGCGAAACCGAGCAATAGTTTGCGGCGTCAGGCCAATCTCCGGCACCATCACCAGCGCCTGTTTGCCCTGGGCGAGCACATTTTCCAGTACGCTTAAATAGACCTCTGTTTTACCCGATCCCGTCACGCCCGCTAATAGCCAGGCGCTAAAACTGTCCGAGGCGCTGTGGATCGCCCCGACGGCGGTAGCCTGTTCGGTATTCAGCCGCAGACGTTCACCGGAAACCGCGTAGTGTGTACGCCAGTCGCTAAAGTCTGGTGTTTCGCTTGCCAGATCGCACAGGCCTTTTTTACGTAGCGCCTGCAAGGCGGCGTCATTAAATTCCAGCTCTGCCACCTGGTCGCGCCAGATTTTTCCCTGGCGTAATGCTGCCAGCGCCTGCTGCTGCTTGGGAGAACGCTTCAGGCCGTTGAGATCAATAACCTGGCCCTCTTCAGTGGCAAACCAGTACCACATGGGCGCGTTGGCGGCCGGGCGTCCCTGGCGTAGCAGAATCGGCAGGGCATGAAACAGCACGTCGCCAATAGGATGATGATAATAGTCAGCTGCCCACAACAGCAGACGCCAGACGGAGGTCGAATAGACCGGCTCGCTGTCCAGCACTTCGAGAACGGCTTTCAATTCGTTGAGCGGCAGTTCGCTGTGCTCGCTAACGGAAAGGACGATGCCCACGCGCTCCTGTTGCTTGCCAAAAGGCACGCGTACACGACACCCGGCTTTGGCGCTCATGCCTTCCGGCAGAAGGTAGTCAAAGGTGCGAGGTAGCGGAACGGGTAAGGCAACGTGCGCAACGGGCATTGAATCATCCTGACTTGAAATCTGGCGGGTTAGTATACACATTAGTGAAGGGTAGAATGCGGATCAGTTTGCATGAGCAGGTTAATTTCTGTATGATTCGCCGCCTTTGATGCAAATTGATTGCGTCAAACAATGACCATTACCCGAGAATTTCAAGCTGTTGATGCAGTGTGAAAGGTGACGGGGAATAATTAACATCGCGTGGTGTCTGGCGTTAGGGCTGGAAGAGCGACGCGGCCTTAAACTGAGGTTTTCCCATGAAAAAAGATATTCACCCGAAATACGAAGAAATTACTGCAAACTGCTCTTGCGGTAACGTCATTAAAATCCGCTCCACCGTCGGTCACGATCTGAACCTCGACGTGTGCAGCAAGTGCCACCCGTTCTATACTGGCAAGCAGCGTGATGTTGCTACCGGTGGCCGCGTTGATCGCTTCAACAAGCGTTTCAACATCCCAGGCAGCAAATAAGTTTCAGCTGTCAGAAAAAAGCGCCTTTCGGCGCTTTTTTTGTTTCTGCGCCTGAAGAATGAAATTTATATTGATGTGTTGAATAGTGTCTTTTATTTAATAAATAAAACAGCGTTTTTATTTTTTAGGTAAAATGTTTCTACTGGTGATCTGCATCCTTTTTATCTTCTGATTTTTGCCACTCATGCCAATTGTTGGCAAAATACCAAAGGTTTCTGCTTTCTTTCTAAAATACACTTTCGTGGAAATATAAAATTATTCTTAATCCTTCATCGTTTCCCATTAATGGACGGAACGAGATGGATAATTTCCTTGATGTAGTGTGAAGAGGGATGGTCATGAAATTTAAATCTGCGTTATTACTGATTCCATTATTCTCTGTGGCCGCGCAAGCGGGTTATGTTGATTATCGTCATGAATATTATGACGATGGGCGCAATTACGATCGTGTTTATATGTCTTATCGTTTTGCGACTGGTTTTGGTGTAGCCGTTGAAGCCATTTCACGTTCCGAAGATACGCAATCTAATGATGCGTGGAATAATATGGAAAGTAATGGCAACGAGTATACTGCAAGCTACCAGTTTACCTGGCGGGATCTTATCTGGCAGCCGGGTATTGCGATCGAAACGGGCGATAACATCACGATTTATAAACCTTATATCCGCGTACAGTACAATATCAATGACAGCTGGTGGACTGCGTTTCGCTATCGTCAGGAGTACATGCGCAGAAACACTGACGGCAAGGATGATCGCATGGTCTATCGTCCGGAAGCATGGCTCGGTTATAACATTCATGACTGGATGTTTGAGCTTAACGGTATTTATAAAATTGCCGATAGCGAAGATTTATATAACAACCGAAAAGACGATTATGAATATAACTTCCGTGTAGCTTATAAAATAGGTTCCTGGATTCCATTTGTTGAGGTGGGTAACGTTTCCTCCGGTTATAACACCACCACCACAGACGATCGCCAGACTCGTTATCGTGTCGGTCTCGGTTATAACTTCTGACCGTTAATACTCTTCATAGCGGTTTATTACGCTGAGCATCGGTATATCCATATAGTTTGCGTGAATAATGAGTCTAAGGAGTTGATATCATGTCTAATGATGGAACTATAATCGGAAGTAATCAAAGTATTGCTGTCAGGCCTTTCGGATTAAGAGATAAATTTGGTTATTTGTGCGGCGACCTCGGAACCTGTTTTATTCTTGGACTGGTGAACAGTTTTTTAATGATTTATTACACCAACGTACTCGGTATTTCCGGGGTTATTGTCGGCTCGCTCTATTTTGTGACCAAACTCTTTGATGCGTTTGTCGATGTTGGCGTAGGGCGTTTATGTGATACCTCTAAACTAACGGTACATGGACGGTTTAACCCGTGGGTGCGCCGTATGAAATATCCGTTCTGCATCATTGCGGTCGTCCTGTTCCTGCCATTTGTGAATGATTTCTCTTATACGGCGAAAATTATCTATATCTGCTGCTCCTATTTTATCTACGGTTCGTTGTTATCGACGGTCAGTATTCCGTATGGCGCCATGTCTGCGGCGATTAGCTCGAACCCGGAAGATCGTGTTTCGCTCTCCACCTGGCGCAGCGTTGGGTCTGCCATCGGCGGTGGGGCAACCGGCTTTTTTATTCCCATTCTGATGTACACCACCCTGGTGGACGGAAGCCAGGTGATTTCCGGGCAGCATTTCTTCTGGATTGCCATGGGTTGCGCAGTACTGGGTTTTCTCTTTTTAACCCTAACCTGTCAGTTAACGACAGAACGTGTGCGTGTGGAGAGAAAAGAGAGCATGCCCGTGTCGGTACTGCTGAAGGGGCTATTACGTAATAAGGCGCTGATTGTTTTGGTTGTAGTGGATCTGCTGATTGTGATTAATCAGGGGTTGTCCGGGACCAATATGACCTACCTGTTTAATGACTATTTCCATAACAAAGAGGCCATGTCCGTTGCATTGCTGTTTACCTTTGGTTCTCTGGTTTTGCTGGCGCCATCGGCATCCTGGCTCACGAAGCGGTTTGGTAAAAAAGAAGCAAGTGTAGGCGCGTTGCTCTTTGCGGTAGCGATGTATCTGATTATGTACTTCGTCCACATTACCGACGCGAAAGTCTATTTGGTTTTCCTGTTTCTGGCGACGCTGGGGGCGGGGTTATTCAACCTGATGATATGGGCGTTTATGACCGATGTTTGTGATTATCACCAGTATGTCACTGGCGATCGTGAGGATGGAACCGTTTATGGCGTGAACTTCTTCGCCCGCAAGGTTGGTCAGGCGTGCGCCGGGGCGATTGGCGGCTTTATGCTGGCCATCATTGGTTATCAATCTTCCTCAACGGGTGGGGCTGTGCAAACCAGCATCGTGCAGGAAAATATTTATACGATGGCGAATCTCTTGCCGGCTTTGTGCCTGTTTTTGGCGGCGGTCATTCTGATTTATTGCTATCCATTGAACCGTAAAGAAACGCTCAAAATGGAAAAAACATTGAATAAAATCAATGGGATTAGTAAGTAATGTTGTGAAAGATGGCGGGAACAATCCCGCCTTCTTTCATCTTTCTCTAACGATCAGTATTCCCACGTTTCCGGGTTGATACCCAGTTCACGCATGATTACCTTTGCTTCTTCCGGGATTTCATCACTGCGTTCTTTACGCAGGTCGTCATCGTTGGGTAGTGGTTGCCCGGTAAAAGCATGCAGAAACGCTTCACACAGCAGTTCGCTGTTGGTGGCGTGGCGCAGGTTGTTCACCTGACGACGCGTGCGTTCATCGGTAAGGATTTTTAACACCTTCAGAGGAATGGAAACCGTAATTTTTTTTACTTGCTCACTCTTCTTACCGTGCTCAGCGTATGGGCTGATATATTCGCCGCTCCATTCAGCCATGAGATACCTAATCCTCTTCGTCATTAATATTGAGGCCAGAACCTGAGCCCGGACCATAATTGCGCGTAGTTTATCGTAGTGGCGCGGCCCTGACACGAAGTAAGCCGACGCGGATGTACGCTAATGCATATAATTTTAACGGCTATTTGCGGTTTGCTCAATCTATACGCAAAGAAGTTTAGATGTCCAGATGTATTGACGGCTATCGTAACTATGATTAATCTGGTGCCTGACTTTTCACCGACTCAGCCAGGATCTCCTCTCTATGACGCGTAAACAGGCCACCATCGCAGTGCGTAGCGGATTAAATGACGACGAACAGTACGGTTGCGTTGTCCCGCCGATTCACCTCTCCAGTACCTATAACTTTACCGGCTTTAATGAGCCTCGCGCCCATGACTATTCACGCCGCGGTAACCCGACGCGCGATGTGGTTCAGCGCGCGTTGGCAGAACTGGAAGGTGGCGCGGGTGCGGTACTAACCAATACCGGCATGTCGGCGATTCATCTGGTGACGACGGTATTCCTGAAACCTGGCGATCTGCTGGTCGCGCCGCACGACTGTTACGGCGGCAGCTATCGACTGTTTGACAGTCTGGCAAAGCGAGGCTGTTATCGCGTACTGTTTGTTGATCAAGGTGATGAGCGGGCGTTGCAGGCGGCGCTGGCGGAAAAACCGAAGCTGGTGCTGGTAGAAAGCCCAAGCAACCCGCTACTACGCGTGGTGGATATTGCGAAAATCTGTCAATTGGCGCGTGAAGCTGGTGCAGTCAGCGTGGTAGACAACACTTTTTTAAGCCCGGCACTGCAAAATCCACTGGCATTGGGCGCCGATCTGGTGTTGCATTCATGCACGAAATATTTAAACGGTCACTCAGACGTGGTGGCTGGTGTGGTGATAGCGAAAGATCCGGAAACGGTCACTGAACTGGCGTGGTGGGCGAATAATATTGGCGTGACCGGCGGCGCGTTTGATAGTTATCTGCTGTTGCGCGGCCTGCGTACTCTGTCACCGCGTATGGAGGTGGCGCAACGTAATGCTCAGGCGATTGTTGATTATCTGCAAACGCAGCCGCTGGTGAAAAAATTGTATCACCCATCATTGCCGAATAATCAAGGGCATGAGATTGCCGCGCGTCAGCAAAAAGGCTTTGGCGCGATGCTGAGTTTTGAACTGGATGGCGATGAGCAGACGCTGCGTCGCTTCCTTGGCGGGCTGTCATTGTTTACGCTGGCGGAATCGTTAGGAGGCGTTGAAAGTCTGATCTCCCACGCCGCAACCATGACACACGCGGGAATGGCGCCAGAAGCGCGCGCGGCGGCAGGGATTTCGGAAACGCTGCTGCGTATCTCCACCGGTATTGAAGATGGCGAAGATTTAATTGCCGACCTGGAAAATGGCTTCCGGGCTGCAAACAAGGGGTAAACATGAGTGTGATTGCGCAGGCAGGGGCGAAGGGTCGTCAACTGCACAAATTTGGTGGTAGTAGTCTGGCTGATGTGAAATGTTATCTGCGTGTCGCAGGCATTATGGCGGAATACTCGCAGCCTGATGACATGATGGTTGTTTCAGCCGCAGGCAGTACCACTAACCAGTTGATTAGCTGGCTGAAGTTAAGCCAGACCGATCGTCTTTCTGCGCATCAGGTTCAGCAGGCGTTACGTCGCTATCAGAGCGAGCTGATTAGCGGTTTGTTACAACCAGAAGTGGCCGACGGCCTGATCGGTGCGTTTATTCACGACCTGGAGCGTCTGGCCGGATTACTCGACAGCGGCGTGAACGATGCCGTTTATGCTGAAGTCGTCGGACACGGTGAGGTATGGTCGGCGCGTTTGATGTCCGCTGTCCTTAACCAACAAGGTCTGGAATCGGCCTGGCTGGATGCGCGCGATTTTTTACGTGCGGAGCGTAGCGCTCAGCCGCAGGTGGATGAAGGTCTCTCCTACCCATTGTTGCAGCAACTTCTGGCGCAACATCCGGGTAAACGCCTGGTCGTTACCGGCTTTATTAGCCGTAACAACGCCGGTGAAACGGTACTGCTGGGGCGTAATGGTTCTGACTACTCGGCGACGCAGGTTGGCGCGCTGGCCGGGGTTTCCCGCGTAACCATCTGGAGTGATGTCGCCGGGGTTTACAGCGCGGATCCGCGTAAAGTAAAAGATGCCTGCCTGCTACCGCTGCTGCGTCTGGATGAAGCCAGCGAACTGGCGCGTCTGGCGGCTCCGGTTCTCCATGCCCGTACCTTACAGCCGGTTTCCGGCAGTGATATTGATCTCCAGCTGCGTTGTAGCTATACGCCTGAGCAAGGTTCAACGCGTATTGAACGCGTGCTGGCTTCTGGGACCGGGGCGCGTATCGTGACCAGTCATGACGACGTCTGCCTGATTGAGTTTCAGGTTCCCATCGGTCAGGACTTTAAGCTGGCCCATAAAGAGGTCGATCAGATTTTAAAACGCACCCAGGTGCGTCCGTTGGCGGTCGGTGTGCATCCCGATCGCCAACTGCTGCAATTTTGCTATACCTCCGAAGTCGCTGACGGCGCGTTGAGAATTCTTGATGAGGCCGGATTGCCGGGCGAGCTGCGTCTGCGCCAGGGGTTGGCGCTGGTGGCGATGGTCGGGGCGGGCGTCACCCGTAACCCGCTGCACTGCCACCGCTTCTGGCAGCAACTGAAAGGTCAGCCGGTCGAATTCACCTGGCAGTCGGAGGAGGGCATCAGCCTGGTTGCCGTACTGCGTACCGGACCGACGGAGAGCCTGATTCAGGGTCTGCATCAGTCAATTTTCCGCGCGGAAAAACGAATCGGCCTGGTGTTGTTCGGGAAGGGGAATATTGGATCACGTTGGCTGGAGCTATTCGCCCGTGAGCAAAGTACGCTCTCGGCGCGTACCGGATTAGAGTTCGTGCTGGCGGGCGTGGTCGATAGCCGCCGTAGTCTGCTGAATTATGAAGGGCTGGATGCCAGTCGCGCGTTGGCCTTCTTTGATGATGAGGCAGTGGAACAGGATGAAGAGTCATTGTTCCTGTGGATGCGCGCCCACCCGTATGATGATTTAGTGGTGCTGGACGTAACCGCCAGCGAGCAACTGGCGGATCAGTATCTGGATTTCGCCAGTCACGGTTTCCATGTTATCAGCGCCAACAAACTGGCGGGTGCGAGCAGCAGTAATAAGTATCGCCAAATCCATGATGCGTTTGAAAAAACCGGTCGTCACTGGCTGTATAACGCCACCGTGGGCGCAGGTTTGCCGATCAACCATACCGTGCGCGATCTGATTGATAGCGGAGATACCATTCTGTCGATCAGCGGGATCTTCTCTGGCACGTTGTCGTGGCTGTTCCTGCAATTTGATGGCACGGTGCCGTTCACCGACCTGGTGGATCAGGCGTGGCAGCAGGGGCTGACCGAACCAGACCCGCGGGTGGATCTTTCCGGCAAGGATGTGATGCGCAAGCTGGTGATTCTGGCGCGTGAAGCGGGTTACGACATCGAACCGGATCAGGTTCGCGTGGAGTCGCTGGTACCTGCGCATTGTGAAGAAGGCTCTATTGACCATTTCTTTGAAAATGGCGATGAACTGAACGAGCAGATGGTGCAGCGTCTGGAAGCGGCGCGTGAAATGGGGCTGGTGCTGCGCTATGTGGCGCGTTTTGACGCTAACGGAAAAGCACGTGTGGGTGTTGAAGCGGTACGTTCTGAGCACCCGCTGGCGGCATTGTTGCCGTGCGATAATGTGTTCGCCATTGAAAGCCGCTGGTATCGCGATAACCCGCTGGTGATCCGCGGACCTGGCGCAGGCCGCGATGTGACCGCCGGAGCCATTCAGTCGGATATCAACCGCCTGGCGCAGTTGCTGTAGTTTGCGTTGCCGGATGGCGCTTACGCTTATCCTGCCTGGCTATGACACGAACCATAGGCCCGGGAAGCGGCAGCGCCACCGGGCAAATCTCACCGCTGGCCTGTTGTTTTAGCCTCTGTGGGAGGCAAACACCTCTTTCGCGGCGAACAGACCATTCAACGCGGCCGGAAAGCCAGCGTATACGGCCATCTGCATAATTACTTCTACGATCTCATCCTGTGTTAAGCCAACGTGTAATGCCGCGCCAATATGCACTTTCAACTGCGGGGCGGCATTACCCAGCGCCGTTAACGCCGCGACGGTAGCAATCTCTCTACTGCGTAAATCCAATCCCGGTCTTGAATAGATGTCGCCAAAAGGAAATTCAAGCAGGTAGCGGGCGAAGTCTGGCGCAATATCTTGCAGACTTTCGACGACCGCATCGCCCCCTTTACCATCCACTTTTTGCAGCATCTTCTGACCGGTAATAAAGCGTTCTGAATGCATAATCTCTTCCTCATTTGTCTGGTATATAGCCTGAGGATAGAGCGTGCAGAATGATTGGGATAATACCATTTCCGTGATACCTTTTTGGTATGACAACATCGCCTTTGCACTCTCTGGATATTCGTCTGCTGCGTTACTTTTCCGTAGTAGCGGAAGAGAACAATATGAGCCGGGCGGCGCAGCGTTTATTTATGTCGCAGCCGCCGCTGAGTCGCCACATTCGCCAGCTTGAAGAACGTCTGGGGATGACGCTTTTTGTCCGTCATACCCGTGGGCTGACGCTGACGGAAGACGGTCTGCGCGTACTTGAAATAGTGCGCCCAGTGCTGACGATGTACGAAGAAACCTGCGCGACGTTGAGCCAGTTAGCGCAAGCTGGGGAGCACTCTCTGCGCCTGGGGCTAAGTACAGCGTTTGAACAAGGTGTTTTTGCTTCGCTTGAATCGCAGCTACACGAGCGTACGGAGAGGCTACATATTGTTCGTCATGGTTCGCCTGAGCTGGTGCGTCAGGTTCGTCGGGGAAAACTGGATGCAGCGCTGGTGGCGTTACCGCTTGAGACTCCCGGGCTTACCGTCATGCCACTCGGCTGGCAAGAGCCGATGATTGCCGCATTACCCGCGATCTGGCCAGAGGCGAGCCTGCCGTCACTCTCATTAACGACGCTGAACCACCGACCACTGTTCTGGTTTAAACGCGAACGGAATCCTGCCTTTTTTGATTACACCCGACATATTTTTCGCCGCGCCGGTTACTCTCCAGCCTGTATTGAAGAGCCGCTGGAACATGACGTGCTGCTGGCGCGGATCGCGCATGGCGACGGTCTGAGTTTACTCCCGGCCTCCTTTTCCGCTATCCAGCGTCAGGGCGTGATATTTCTGCTGCTTACCGATTCCGAATTGCGTATCCACGTGGGACTGGTAATGCTGCCTGAGAGCGAAGCAACGTTGCAGTGGTTGCAGACGGTTGTGAACCAATCCCTCGGTCTTTCAGGTTGATGTGAATTATTTTCACGTTGACTGAGTATTCCTCACCTTTAACGATGATTTTTGTGTTGACGCCAGCGTGCTTTTCCGTCATTTTTACATCTAGACGTCTAAACGTATAGCAGTTCACAACACAACATATAACGACAAAAGATTGATGAGGTAAGGTATGAGCTTTTTTCACGCCAACCAGCGGGAAGCGCTGAATCAGAGTCTGGCCGAAGTACAGGGGCAGATTAACGTTTCTTTCGAATTTTTCCCGCCGCGCACCAGTGAAATGGAGCAAACCCTGTGGAACTCTATCGATCGCCTGAGCAGCCTGAAGCCGAAGTTTGTTTCAGTCACTTACGGTGCAAACTCTGGTGAGCGCGACCGCACGCATAGCATTATTAAAGGGATCAAGGATCGCACCGGGCTTGAAGCGGCGCCGCACCTGACCTGTATTGATGCGACCCGCGATGAGCTGCGCACTATTGCTCAGGACTACTGGAATAACGGTATTCGTCATATTGTTGCCCTGCGCGGTGACCTGCCGCCGGGGAGCGGTAAACCGGATATGTATGCCTCTGACCTGGTGACTCTGCTGAAAGACGTTGCGGACTTTGATATTTCCGTTGCGGCTTACCCGGAAGTGCACCCGGAAGCGAAGAGCGCTCAGGCCGATCTGCTGAACCTGAAGCGTAAGGTTGATGCCGGTGCGAACCGCGCGATCACCCAATTTTTCTTCGATGTAGAAAGCTACCTGCGTTTTCGCGATCGCTGCGTGTCTGCGGGTATCGATGTGGAAATTATTCCGGGCATCCTGCCGGTATCTAACTTTAAACAGGCGAAAAAATTTGCCGACATGACCAACGTCCGCATTCCGGCATGGATGTCGACTATGTTTGCTGGCCTGGATGACGATGCGGAAACCCGCAAGCTGGTGGGCGCAAACATTGCCATGGATATGGTGAAAATTCTCAGCCGCGAAGGGGTGAAAGATTTCCATTTCTATACTCTCAATCGCGCCGAAATGAGCTACGCAATTTGTCACACGCTGGGAGTAAGACCGGCATAATCAGTACGTCAGCCCTCTGCGGAGGGTTTTTTATTGATCATTTTGATCTACATCTCTGTAACTAAAAATATAAAAGGATCTGGCTATCGAATCTGTGGGTTATTTCGACTATATCTAATCTTTGGTGGTGTATATCGTAGTCATAACACTGTAAAGGGAGCATATAGATGAGCATGTCCGACGATAGCCAGAACGCATCAACTGCCGGTAAGTGTCCTTTCCATCAGGGCGGGCCGGATCACAGCGCGGGAGCAGGAAGAAGTAACCGCGACTGGTGGCCTAATCAACTCCGCGTTGATCTTTTGAACCAACATTCCAATCGTTCGAACCCGCTGGGTGAGGACTTCGACTACCGCAAAGAATTTAGCAAACTTGACTATTCTGCCCTGAAAGGGGATCTCAGAGCCCTTCTGTCCGAATCTCAACCGTGGTGGCCTGCTGACTGGGGCTCTTATGCCGGTTTGTTTATCCGTATGGCATGGCACGGGGCAGGGACCTATCGTTCCATCGATGGACGCGGTGGCGCGGGTCGCGGGCAGCAGCGTTTTGCACCACTGAACTCCTGGCCGGACAACGTCAGCCTGGATAAAGCGCGTCGTCTGCTGTGGCCAATCAAGCAGAAATATGGCCAGAAAATCTCCTGGGCCGACCTGTTTATCCTCGCGGGCAACGTGGCGCTGGAAAACTCCGGCTTCCGTACCTTCGGTTTTGGCGCGGGTCGTGAAGATGTCTGGGAACCGGATCTCGACGTAAACTGGGGTGATGAAAAAGCCTGGCTGACCCACCGTCACCCGGAAGAACTGGCAAAAGCGCCGCTGGGCGCAACCGAAATGGGTCTTATCTATGTGAACCCGGAAGGGCCGGATCATAGCGGCGAACCGCTTTCTGCGGCCGCGGCGATTCGCGCGACCTTCGGTAACATGGGAATGAACGACGAAGAAACCGTGGCGCTGATTGGCGGCGGTCATACGTTAGGTAAAACCCACGGCGCAGCACCTGCTTCCCACGTTGGGGCCGATCCTGAATCCGCGCCGATTGAAGCGCAAGGCTTAGGCTGGGCCAGCAGCTATGGTAGTGGCGCGGGTGCAGACGCGATTACTTCCGGCCTGGAAGTGGTCTGGACGCAAACGCCGACCCAGTGGAGCAACTATTTCTTCGAGAACCTGTTCAAATATGAGTGGGTGCAGACTCGCAGTCCGGCTGGTGCTATCCAGTTCGAAGCGGTGGATGCGCCGGAGATTATCCCCGATCCGTTTGATCCTGAGAAAAAACGCAAGCCGACGATGCTGGTCACCGACCTGACGCTACGTTTCGATCCTGAGTTCGAGAAGATCTCTCGTCGTTTCCTCAATGATCCGCAGGCGTTCAACGAAGCCTTTGCCCGTGCGTGGTTTAAACTGACGCACCGCGATATGGGGCCGAAAGCGCGTTACATCGGACCGGAAGTGCCAAAAGAAGATCTGATTTGGCAGGATCCGTTGCCGCATGCGTTCTTCAACCCAAGCGAAGAAGATATTCTTAACCTGAAGGCGACCATTGCGGCTTCCGGGCTGTCAGTAGGCGAGCTGGTTTCGGTGGCATGGGCTTCTGCATCGACCTTCCGCGGTGGGGATAAACGTGGCGGCGCGAATGGCGCTCGTCTGGCGCTCGACCCACAGCGTGGTTGGGATGTGAATGCTACCGCAGCACGCGTACTGCCCGTGTTAGAGGGTATCTATAAATCAGCCCATACCGCGTCGTTGGCCGATATTATCGTGCTGGCTGGCGTCGTAGGCGTGGAGCAGGCCGCAAGCGCTGCGGGTGTCAGCATCAATGTTCCTTTTGCGCCGGGCCGCGTAGATGCGCGTCAGGATCAAACGGATATTGAGATGTTTGAACTGCTCAAGCCAATTGCGGACGGCTTCCGTAACTATCGTTCTCGCCCTGACGTATCAACCACTGAGTCTTTGTTGATTGATAAAGCGCAGCAGCTGACGCTAACCGCACCGGAAATGACCGTGCTGGTGGGTGGTATGCGCGTACTGGGCACCAACTTCGATGGTAGTCAGCACGGCGTCTTTACCGATCGTCCTGGCGTACTCAGCACTGACTTCTTCGTCAATTTGCTGGATATGCGTTACGAATGGAAAGCGGTTGATGAGTCACAAGAGCTGTTTGAAGGCCGTGACCGTCTGAGCGGCGAAGTAAAATACACCGCAACTCGCGCCGATCTGGTGTTTGGTTCTAACTCTGTACTGCGTGCAGTGGCTGAAGTTTATGCCTGCAGCGATGCGCATGAGAAGTTCGTGAAGGACTTTGTGGCGGCATGGGTGAAAGTGATGAACCTGGATCGTTTCGATCTGCTGTAAACAAAAACACCGGATGGCGCTTGCGCATATCCGGTATGGTATGAATAAAAAATCCCCGCGATTGCGGGGATTTTTTATTGGCAGGTTATTCCCACTCTTGCAGATAACGCTGCCCATACTGGTCAGCGACCAGCAACGCGGCATACACCTGGTCCGGGGTCGCGCCGCCAGGCATGTTGTGGATGGTTTCGCCTTCAGCACAGGCCGCCTCTGCCACAATGCGCATTTTCGCCGGGATATCCTGTTTGATGTCCAGTTGCGCCAGAGTAATCGGTAGTCCAACGGAATGACACAGCGCCGCCACGGTTTCGATCTCATCGACCGGCGCGTTTTCCAGCACCAATTGCGTCAGCGTACCAAACGCCACTTTTTCGCCGTGGTAGTAATGATGCGCATCCGGGATCGCCGTCAGGCCGTTATGAATGGCGTGAGCCGCTGCCAGACCACCGCTTTCAAAACCGACGCCGCTCAGATAGGTATTGGCCTCAATAACGCGCTCCAGCGCAGGCGTAACCACGTGCTGCTCGGCTGCCAGCATCGCTTTTTCACCTTCTTCTATCAACGTATTAAAGCACAGCTCAGCCAGAGCCAGCGCCGCCTGGGTGCACTGACCACCCGCCATGGTGGTTGCGCCGCTGCGTGAACAGGCACGCGCTTCGAACCAGGTCGCCAACGCATCGCCGATGCCTGCGGCTAACAGACGTGCCGGTGCGCCCGCGACTATTTTAGTATCCACAATGACCCTGTCCGGGTTGTTCGGCAGTAGCAGATAGCGATCGAATTCACCCGCATCGGTGTAAATGACGGACAGCGCGCTGCACGGTGCATCGGTAGAGGCGATGGTTGGCGCAATGGCGACAGGCACGCCCATAAAGTGCGCCAGCGCTTTGGCGGTATCCAGCGTTTTCCCGCCGCCAATACCGAGTACTGCGCCACACTGCGCTTTTTCCGCCACGCCGCGCAAACGGTCGATTTCGTTTTGCGAACATTCGCCGCCAAAAGGCGCGATCTCCAGCGCCAGTCCGGCATCCTGGAAGCTTTTTTCCAGTGCGGACTGTGCGAAGCCTAAGACAAACTTGTCCCCAACAACCAGCCAGCGTGCTGCCAGTGGTTTGAGATAGCTGCCAAGACGGGTAATAACATCGGCACCCTGGATGTACTTACCAGGTGATTGAATAATGCGATCCATACTTTATTTCCCTCACAGGTTGATGTGACCAAATGCGTTGTTCCAGTCCTGCTCAAACTTCTCTATTGCTGACTCTACCGCAGGGGTATTGAGCATTTGTTGCGCTACGTCTAAGGGCAGGGTAATTGCTTCACATCCTGTCAGTAAGCAATCGAGCGCCTGACGCGGGGTTTTAAAGCTGGCCGCCAGTACCATGCTGTTTGGCGCATGTAGCTCCAGTAGCGTTTGCAGTTCCTGTACTGTGCGGATCCCGTCGCCGCCCTGAGCGTCAATGCGGTTAACATATGGCGCGATATATTTTGCGCCAGCCAGCGCGGCCAGTAGACCTTGCGAAGCACTGTACACGGCGGTTCCCAGGGTGGTGATACCCTCTTTTTTCAGTAACCTGATGGCGGCCAGACCTTCAGCAGTAACGGGGATTTTCACTACGATACCCGGTACGGCATTGCTCAGACGTTTGGCTTCTTCCACCATCCCCTGCGCGTCGCGGCTCATGGTTTGGGCAAAAAGAATGCCCTCTTCGCCAATGGCGTTTTGCAGGCGCGGCAGCACATCCCAGATGGATTCTTTGCTTGCCGCCACAATGCTTGGGTTGGTGGTGACTCCCGCGATAGGGAAGATACGGGCCAGACGTTCGACTTCCGCGACGTTGGCGGTATCAAGGTAAAGTTCCATACAAAACATCCTCTTAATTTTGCGTGAGCAGCCCGTTGCCGGAATGCGTTGTTGTGCACAGGATAAGAGTGTTTCGCCGCATGGCGCTATCTGACAAATCTGCCAAAAGCTGGATAAATGTAATGTATCGACAAAAGTGAGACTTACTTCACATGTCAGTTGCAGGTGGGGGTTATTAAGGTGATGTGGGTTATGAGTTCATTTCTTATATTACAAAAATCCAGTTAATATTATTTTTGTCTTCTTTATTGCTGATGGATCGCTTTCTCCGTCAACTGGCTGTGATATTGCCGACGATATTCTGAGGGGGAACGCTCGGTATTCTTGCGAAACAGGCGGCAGAAGTAGTTGCTGTCAACAAACCCACAGGTGTGCGCCACGTCTTTGATCTTCAGCTCGTAACCCTTCAGTAGCGTCTTCGCGTGTTCAAGTCGCGTGTGGTTCAGGTATTCGTTAAAACCGATTGCGCCCGTTTTTTGAAACAGGTGGGAGAGGTAATTGGGCGAGATGTAGAACGCTTGCGCGACCGATTCCCGGGTCAGCGGTGAAGCGTAGCGTTCGTCAATATAGTCGCGAATGGCTTCGAACAGCGCCTGACTGCGCGACGCGGTCTGTATTTGGCTGCCGAGCAGATCGCGACAGTGGCTCAGCAAGCTCGCGACGATTAGCCTGGCCGTTTGCTGCTCCTGCGGCTGCATCTGTATTTCATTAAGCGTTTGCAGCAGGAAAGAGCCAATACGCGGTCCACGCCGTGCGACATGCTGCCTGGCGAGGTTTTGATATTGCTTGCCGTCCCACTGAACGACGTTGAAACCCAACTGCTGCTTGCTGAACAGAATGCTGAGCGTGGTGACCGGTGTGAGCCATTGCGGAAAGTTCCAGCCGCCGGCCGGAACGAACAGGACATCGCCAGGTAGTAACGTCGCGGCTGTGCCGGCAATACCCTGATCGGTGAACTCACCTTCCAGCACAATCTCCAGCCGGGGAAAATCAACCTGATATGCCAGTTCCGGCATTGAGCTACAGGTGCTGGCAAAGTAAATCTGGCGCAGCGGTGTAGGGCCGTTAATCAGGCGGGCGAGAAGATGGCTGATGTCGTGATACATGTTAATCCCTTGCAGGCAGCAGACAGGGAGAACAGTAACCGCCATCATAAAAAAAGGCCACTCTTAAAGAGTGGCCTGTGTAGGATTATTGATTACCGATTTGATCGCCGTAAGGCAAGGTATCGTAATCAATCAGGGCATTCTTCTTGTATGGATTGCCAATCCAGCGAGTCGTCTCTTTAAACTGTGGGCTGGTAATGGAACGCGTTGGATCGAAGCCATCGTAAGTGAAGCCCGCTAAATCAGACCAGGTATGGATTAGCTCTGAGCTGCTGTATTTACGATTCACATCCTGTGAGAAATCCCGAGGGTGCGCGGCCTGCCATTTTTCCGAGGTCCACAATAAGAACGGCACCGTATACATATGGCGTGTCGGATTGTCTTCATTACGGCCCTGCGTTTTATGCGGCGGCGTGTCGTACACCTCTTCACCGTGATCGGAGAAGTACAACAGGAAACCGTTCGGATCGGTCGCTTTGTAGTCTTTGATCAGGCTGGCAATGATGTGGTCATTGTAGACATTCGCGCTGTCGTAATCGTTGTAGGCTTCCAGCTCATCATTACCCAGGCCAGGGG
Source organism: Citrobacter werkmanii (assembly GCF_008693645.1). NCBI lineage: Bacteria > Pseudomonadati > Pseudomonadota > Gammaproteobacteria > Enterobacterales > Enterobacteriaceae > Citrobacter > Citrobacter werkmanii. The sequence goes on from NZ_CP044101.1 coordinate 421,751, forward strand.
GAACATTGTCGATATTGTTGTCGAACTTGCCCTGACCATCCGGATAACGGAATTTATACTTAATATGGGTACCCAGCAGGTGAACGATGATGAATTTTTTCGGCGCCGGGTCGGCCAGGACTTCTTTAAATGGCGCCAGCACATTGCTGTCATACTCGCGTGCGCTTTGCGTACGCTGCTGGTTCATATAGAACTGCTTATCTGTCTGCTTAGAGAATACCGTCAGCATGGTGTTGCGGGCAGTCATTGTCTGCTGATTGGTGATCCAGAAGGTTTTATAACCCGCCTGTTTCATCATGTTCATCAGGGATGGCTGGGTCAGATACAGATCCGGGTTCTTCTCGTTGGCAAAGGTCAGCGCCTGCTGCAGGATTTCAATGGTATACGGACGTGAGGTCACGACATTATTGAAAACGGTGAAGTTAGGATCGGTTTTATGCAGCGCATCCAGTTCCGGTGTGGTTTCACGCGGGTAACCATACAGGCTCATACGACCACGCTGCGTTGACTCACCAATCACCAGCACTAATGTGCGTGGCGCGTCACCGGAATGGTCTTTAAAGTTGGCCAGCGGAGGCAGGGCATTGTTTTCATTCAGCAGGCTATTGAGCGAGGTCAACTGCTGGCGATACTGATAATACCCGGAGATAAATTGCCATGGCGCGGCGGGCTCCATACGCGAAGCGAGACCATCCAACGTTTTTTCAAACGGTTTATGTTTGATGAACGTGTTAACCGCCATTGGGTGCAGAATCAAGCCATATAACAGCGCAAACGACACCAGATAGCGCCAGGGCGATGGAATATGAACAGGGCGCAGACGCGTCCACAGCAGAATCGCCATTGCCGTATACGCCAGCGCGATTAACACAATCTTCAGACTGAAATATTGGCTCAGATATTCGCTGGCTTCGTTCGCATTGGTTTCGAACATTACGTACAGAACGCTTTGCGAGAACTCTTGCCCGTAGATGACGTAATAGCTCAGAGCGGCCAACGAGGCAGCCCATAGCATGACACCAATAACGGCAGCAATAATACGGATACGGTTTGGAAATAAAAATACCGGAATCAACCACAGCGAACTGAATAGCAAGGAGTCGCGTAAACCGGTAGATCCGCTGTAGCCGCTAAAGTAGATAACGGCCTGCAGTAATGAGGAAAAAAACCAAAAATAGAGGAGCGCCCAACCCAGGGCTTTCCAGCTAAATGCAGGTTTAGACTGGGGTTGTAAGGATTGCATAGTGTGAGCCTGTCTTTAATCGTGTCGCCAAGAGTAGCGGGTAAATATTAAGAGGAACTGAAGCGTCGCGATGTTAAAAAACGCGTTTTGTTGATGATCCATTCATTAAATGAATAAATTCAGGCGGGAATATATTGAAATTGAAGCAGTTATAACAGCGATTTTTGATGTCGCCTTCGCGCAATAGCACGAAGGCGACGGGAGGGGGACGTTAGCCTGTATTGCGCATACCGGCAGCAACACCTGCGATGGTTACCATCAGCGCTTGTTCAACGCGTGGATCTGGCGCATTGCCTTGCTCTTCCGCCAGGCGCGAGCGGTGTAACAGTTCTGCCTGTAAAACGTTCAGCGGATCGGTATAAACATTCCTTAACTGGATGGACTCGGCAATCCACGGCAGGTCGGCCATCAAATGTGAGTCATTGGCAATCGCCAGCACGACGTCGATATCTGCTTCCAGGCGCTGACGCAGTTCTTCGCCGAGCGGCCACAACTCTTTTTTGACCAGACGTTGATCGTAGTATTCAGCCAGCCACAGGTCTGCTTTAGCGAAAACCATTTCCAGCATGCCAAGGCGTGTGGAGAAGAATGGCCAGTCGCGGCACATTGCTTCGAGTTCGCTTTGCTTACCGTCTTCCACCACTTTTTGCAGCGCGGTGCCTGCCCCCAGCCATGCCGGGAGCATCAGGCGGTTCTGCGTCCAGGCAAAGATCCATGGAATGGCGCGCAGAGACTCTACCCCACCAGTCGGGCGGCGTTTTGCCGGACGTGAGCCGAGCGGCAATTTACCCAGTTCCTGCTCTGGGGTTGCGGAGCGGAAGTAAGGGACGAAGTCTTTGTTTTCACGTACATATCCACGGTAGAGCTCACACGAGATATCAGAAAGCTCATCCATGATATGGCGCCAGTTATCCTTCGGCTCTGGCGGCGGTAACAGGTTGGCCTCAAGGATGGCTGCGGTATATAGCGACAGGCTGCTGATGGTCACTTCCGGCAGGCCATACTTAAAGCGGATCATCTCACCTTGTTCCGTCACGCGCAGGCCACCTTTCAGGCTGCCAGGCGGTTGAGAGAGCAGCGCGGCATGCGCAGGCGCGCCGCCGCGACCAATGGAACCACCGCGGCCATGGAACAGCGTCAGCTCGATGCCGGCTTTTTCACACGTTTTGATCAACGCGTCCTGAGCCTGATATTGCGCCCAGGAGGCCGCCATTACCCCCGCGTCTTTTGCAGAGTCAGAGTAGCCAATCATGACCATCTGTTTGCCCTGAATAAAGCCGCGGTACCAGTCAATATTCAAGAGCTGGGACATGACGTCATCAGCATTGTTGAGGTCGTCCAATGTTTCAAACAGCGGCGCAACCGGCATAGCAAAACCGATCCCGGCTTCTTTCAGCAGCAGATGTACGGCCAATACATCGGACGGCGTTTTCGCCATCGAGATAACATAGGCGGCAATGGAGCCATACGGAGCTTCGGCAATGACGCGGCAGGTGTCGAGCACTTCGCGGGTGTCATTGCTTGGTTCCCAGTTACGTGGCAGAAGCGGACGCTTGGAGTTCAGTTCGCGGATCAAGAAAGCCTGTTTATCCGCTTCTGACCAGTTTTCGTAGTCGCCAATGCCCAGATACCGGGTCAGTTCGCCCAGCGCTTCAGTGTGGCGGGTGCTTTCCTGACGAATATCAATACGTACCAGCGGCACGCCGAAACATTTCACGCGGCGCAAGGTGTCGAGCAGTTCGCCATTGGCGATGATGCCCATGCCACAGGCTTGCAGAGACTGGTAACACGCGTACAGCGGATCCCAGAGCTGTTCGTTTTGGGTGAGAAGGCCGGCAGGTTTCGGTAATTTCTCGCCTTTCAGGCGGGCTTCCAGCCAGGCTTGAGTTGCCATCAGACGTGAACGCAGGGTTTTCATCAGATAACGGTATGGTTCTGCTGCGCCTTCTTCGCCGACCAGCGCCAGCAGTTCCGGCGTGGCATCAACCATCGACAGTTCAGAGATCAGAAACTGAATGTCTTTCAGGAACAGGTCGGTGGCTTTCCAACGGCTGAGCAATAGCACGTGACGGGTGATATCCGCCGTCACGTTCGGGTTGCCGTCACGGTCGCCGCCCATCCAGGAGGTAAAGCGAACCGGAACAAAATCAACGGGCAGCTTATAACCCAGATTCTCTTCTAACTGTTCGTTCAGTTCGCGCAGATAGTTCGGCACGCCTTCCCACAGGCTGTTTTCGACCACGGCGAAGCCCCATTTGGCTTCATCAACCGGGCTTGGGCGTATCTTGCGGATCTCATCCGTATGCCAGGACTGGGCAATCAACTGGCGCAGACGGCGCATCAGTTGATGGCGTTCATAATCGACGAGATCTTTGTTATCAAGCTGTTTGAGACAGGCGTTTACTTCACCCATTTTATGGATCAACGTACGACGGGTGATTTCTGTCGGGTGGGCAGTCAGAACCAGCTCCAGGGAGAGTGACTCCACGGCTTTTTTGATGGTGGCTTCATCGAGATTGGGCTGGTCTTTCAATTTACGCAGAGTGCGAGCAATCACTTCCGGGTTGCTGGCTGCTTCGCCTTTGGGCGAAATGCTGTGGTATTGCTCGGCGGTGTTGGCCAGGTTCAGGAACTGGCTAAACGCACGGGCAACCGGCAGCAGTTCGTCGTTAGACAGGTTTTGCAGCGTCGTAAGTAGCTCCTGGCGATTGACTTCATTGCCAGCGCGGGATGATTTGGACAGCTTACGGATTGTTTCTACGCGATCAAGAATGTGCTCTCCCAGCGCATCCTTAATGGTCTCTCCCAGCACTTTGCCGAGCATACTGACATTACTACGCAACGCGGAATATTGTTCGTTCATATTTACCCAGACACCCCATCTCTTTTGTAAATGTCCTGTATCTTTCGCGCCGCCGTCAACACTGCTGCAACGTGAAATTTTTCGGACTTAATTTTTTTGCCGTCTTTTATAAAGCCACGTAAAACTCGTGACGTCAATTGCTGCGAAATCGGTTCAGCAAACGAAAAAATGGCGGGAATTTACGTTATTTAATTCACATCGAATCAAATAAGCTGTGCTTATGAAAATGTTAATAAATGACCTTGCTCACCGCTGAAGGATGAGCAAGGTTATAAACGATTAATGCCAGCAGAAATGATGCACAACCTGGGTGATCAATTCGCGAGTTGGCTTAATAAAACGTGTTTCCAGGTATTCATCTGGCTGATGTGCCTGATTAATGGAGCCTGGGCCCAACACCAGCGTCGGGCAAAGCGTCTGGATAAACGGCGCTTCAGTGCAGTAGTTCACCACTTCCGTTTGCGCTCCCAGCAGTTTTTCAACGACTTCGACCAACTGATGGTCCGGCGGACACTCATAACCAGGAATAGGCGGATGCAGTTCCGACACCGTCAGGCGACCCGGCCAACGCTCGCTGACAGGGGTCAGCGCATCGTTAAGTAAACCATTAAGATCGTTGAGCGTCATGCCGGGCAGCGGGCGAATATCCATATGCAGCTCGCAGCAGGCGCAGATTCGGTTGGCGGCGTCGCCACCGTGGATATGACCCAAATTTAACGTCGGGTACGGAACGGTAAAAGCGTCATGGTGATAGCGTTCTTTCAGGTCATCGCGCAGAGTCATGATATGGCCGATAGCATCATGCATGAGTTCAATCGCATTGACGCCACGCGCTGGATCGCTTGAGTGACCCGACTGCCCCAAAATGCGAATTGCATTAGAGATATGCCCTTTGTGCGCACGCACCGGCTGCAGGGAGGTGGGTTCGCCAATGATCGCGCAGTCCGGGCGCAGAGCGGTGGTTTCAGAAAAGTAGCGCGCCCCCGCCATGCTGGTCTCTTCGTCGGCAGTGGCCAAAATGTAGAGGGGCTTTTTCAGCTTCGCTACGTCGACGTCGCGCAGCGCGTCGAGGATAAACGCGAAGAAGCCTTTCATATCTGCCGTACCCAGGCCGTAGAGCTTATTGTCATGCTCTGTCAGGGTGAACGGATCGCGCGTCCAGCGTCCGTCGTCAAACGGCACGGTATCGGTATGACCCGCTAACAACAGACCGCCAGCCCCTTGTCCAATGCTCGCCAGCATATTGAATTTATTGCGCGTATCGGGGACCGGCTGAACCTCTACATTGAAGCCTAAATCTTTGAACCAGCCCGCCAGCAGAGTGATTAAACCTGCATTGCTTTGATCCAGTGCTTCTTCGGTGGCGCTAATCGATGGCGTGGCAATCAGAGCGCGGTAAATCTCGATAAATGGCGGTAAATTGTTTTTCATTGTTGACACACCTCGGGTCATGATAGTATCAATATTCATGCAATATTTGTGAATAAAAATACATTAACGTTGAGCGTAATAAAACCCACCAAGTGTAAGGTGAGGTGATAAAGGCTTATACCTGGCAACAGAATCTAAGAAGGTGAGCTGCCCCGATGTTGAATACGCTGATTGTGGGCGCCAGCGGCTATGCCGGCGCAGAGCTTGTGACCTATGTAAATCGCCATCCTGATATGAACATAACCGCTTTGACCGTCTCAGCGCAAAGCAATGATGCAGGAAAACTCATCTCCGATTTGCATCCGCAGTTGAAAGGCATTGTCGATTTACCGTTGCAGCCAATGTCGGATATCAGCGAGTTTAGCGCAGGGGTGGACATTGTGTTCCTCGCCACAGCGCATGAGGTCAGTCATGACCTGGCCCCGCAGTTTCTGCAGGCCGGATGTGTGGTGTTTGATCTTTCAGGCGCGTTTCGTGTTAACGATAGCGCGTTCTATGAAAAATATTATGGCTTTACCCATCAGCACCCCGAATTGCTGGAGCAGGCGGTGTACGGTCTGGCGGAGTGGAGCGCAGAGCAACTGAAAGAAGCGAATCTGGTTGCCGTACCGGGTTGTTATCCGACGGCGGCGCAGTTGTCGCTGAAACCACTGATTGACGGCGGACTGCTGGATCTCAGCCAGTGGCCGGTGATTAATGCGACCAGCGGCGTCAGCGGGGCAGGCCGTAAAGCGGCTATCTCGAACAGCTTTTGCGAAGTGAGCCTGCAGCCCTATGGCGTGTTTACCCATCGTCATCAGCCGGAAATCGCAACTCACCTCGGCGCGGAAGTGATCTTCACTCCGCATCTGGGGAACTTCCCGCGCGGAATTCTGGAAACGATCACCTGCCGTCTGAAAGCGGGCGTAACCCATGCGCAGGTGGCCCAGACACTGCAACAAGCCTATGGCGATAAACCACTGGTACGTCTGTACGATAAAGGCGTTCCGGCCCTGAAGAATGTGGTGGGCTTACCGTTTTGTGACATCGGGTTTGCCGTGCAGGGAGAGCACCTGATCGTGGTGGCGACCGAAGATAACTTATTAAAAGGCGCGGCGGCACAGGCGATGCAGTGCGCAAATATCCGTTTCGGCTTTGCTGAAACGCAGTCTCTTATTTAAGGGTGCAACAATGAATCCATTAATTATCAAGCTGGGCGGCGTTTTACTGGATAGCGAAGAGGCGCTGGAGCGACTGTTTACCGCACTGGTGAATTATCGTGAGTCGCATCAGCGTCCGCTGATTATTGTGCACGGCGGCGGCTGCGTGGTTGATGAGCTAATGAAGCAGTTGAATCTGCCGGTCAAAAAGAAAAACGGCCTGCGCGTCACCCCTGCCGATCAGATAGATATTATCACTGGCGCCCTGGCGGGTACGGCGAATAAAACCTTACTGGCCTGGGCGAAAAAACATCAAATCGCCTCTGTGGGCCTGTATCTTGGCGATGGCGACAGCGTAAAAGTGACGCCGCTCGATAAAGAGCTGGGTCATGTTGGACTCGCGCAACCGGGTTCGCCTAAGCTAATTAACACGCTGCTGGCAAGCGGTTTTCTGCCGGTGGTCAGCTCCATCGGCGTCACTGAAGATGGACTGCTGATGAACGTTAACGCCGATCAGGCGGCAACAGCGCTGGCGGCAACGTTGGGTGCGGATCTGATCCTGCTCTCAGACGTGAGCGGTATTCTGGATGGTAAAGGTCAGCGTATTGCCGAAATGACCGCCGCGAAAGCGGGGCAGTTGATCGACCAGGGAATTATTACCGATGGCATGATCGTGAAGGTCAATGCGGCGCTGGATGCCGCGCGCACGCTGGGCCGCCCGGTGGATATCGCCTCCTGGCGTCATGCAGAGCAACTCCCGGCGTTGTTTAACGGCACGCCGATCGGTACCCGTATTCTGGCTTAAGTATTTGTATGCCCGATGGCGGCTACGCCTTATCGGGCCTACGTGAACAGAACCTGTAGGCCGGATAAGCGTAGCGCCATCCGGCATTGAAATTAAAAGAATTTAAGGAAGCATGTTATGGCACTTTGGGGTGGGCGTTTTACACAGGCAGCAGATCAGCGGTTCAAACAGTTCAACGACTCGTTGCGTTTTGACTACCGCCTGGCAGAACAGGATATTGTCGGCTCTGTGGCCTGGTCCAAAGCGTTGGTAACGGTCGGCGTACTGACTGCCGATGAACAGCTGCAACTGGAAGAGGCGCTGAACACGCTGCTGGAAGAGGTTCGTGCCAACCCGCAACAGATCCTGCAAAGCGATGCCGAAGATATTCACAGTTGGGTGGAAGGTAAGCTGATTGATAAAGTCGGCCAGCTTGGTAAAAAACTGCATACCGGGCGTAGCCGTAATGATCAGGTCGCGACCGACCTTAAACTGTGGTGTAAAGACACGGTTATTGAATTACTCTCTGCCAACCGTCAGTTGCAAAGTGCGCTGGTGGTGACGGCGGAGAATAACCAGGACGCCGTTATGCCGGGTTACACCCACCTGCAACGTGCGCAGCCGGTGACGTTTGCTCACTGGTGCCTGGCTTATGTCGAAATGCTGGCGCGTGATGAGAGCCGTCTGCAGGATGCGCTTAAGCGTCTGGATGTCAGTCCTCTGGGCTGCGGCGCGTTGGCGGGTACGGCATATGAAATCGATCGCGAACAACTGGCCGGCTGGCTGGGCTTTGCTTCGGCAACGCGCAACAGTCTGGACAGCGTTTCCGATCGTGACCACGTGCTGGAGTTACTCTCCGACGCTTCTATCGGCATGGTGCACCTGTCGCGTTTTGCTGAAGACCTGATTTTCTTTAATACCGGTGAAGCAGGCTTTGTCGAGCTGTCCGATCGAGTGACCTCAGGTTCATCCCTGATGCCGCAGAAGAAAAACCCGGATGCGCTGGAATTAATCCGTGGTAAATGCGGTCGCGTGCAGGGTGCGTTGACCGGGATGATGATGACCTTAAAAGGCCTACCGCTGGCGTATAACAAAGATATGCAGGAAGACAAAGAAGGGCTGTTCGATGCGCTCGACACCTGGCTGGATTGTCTGCATATGGCCGCGCTGGTGCTGGATGGCATTCAGGTGAAACGTCCGCGTTGTCAGGAAGCGGCGCAGCAGGGTTATGCCAACGCCACTGAGCTGGCGGATTATCTGGTAGCGAAAGGCGTGCCGTTCCGCGAAGCGCACCACATTGTGGGCGAAACGGTGGTTGAGGCGATTCGTCAGGGCAAACCGCTGGAAGCGTTGTCGCTGACCGACTTACAGAAGTTCAGTTCGGTCATTGGCGATGACGTTTACCCGATCCTTTCTCTACAATCGTGTCTGGACAAACGTGCGGCGAAAGGCGGCGTGTCGCCACAGCAGGTCGCACAGGCGATTGATTACGCGAAGGCGCGTCTGGCGTAACTTTTGTCTTTGTAGGCCTGATAAGCATAGCGCCATCAGGCAAACAGTGATCAGAGCCTGGCATCTCGCCGGGCTTTTTTATGCAAAAAAAATGCGGACGCAAGGTCCGCAAAAGTTCACGTTGGCTTTAGTTATTTCGAGTATGAGAGAAACTCTCTAAACGGACAGTAGCTTCAAGGGTTAAAGGGGTACCGTTCCGTTTCTGTGGTGCATTATTAAACAGAAAGCTTGATAGGGATAATCGTTCGTTGCTATGCTACCTATCGCTACGAACTATCGTGGCGATGGAGGATGAATAATGAATATTCGTGATCTTGAATACCTGGTGGCGCTTGCCGAACATCGTCACTTCCGACGGGCGGCAGACTCCTGCCACGTGAGCCAGCCAACGCTGAGCGGGCAGATCCGTAAGCTGGAAGATGAGCTGGGCGTCATGTTGCTGGAGCGTACGAGTCGCAAGGTGCTGTTCACTCAGGCAGGTCTGCTGCTGGTGGATCAGGCGCGCACCGTGCTGCGCGAGGTCAAAGTGCTCAAGGAGATGGCAAGCCAACAAGGCGAGACGATGTCTGGCCCGCTGCATATTGGTTTGATCCCAACGGTGGGGCCATACCTGCTGCCGCATATTATTCCTATGTTGCACCAGACCTTCCCAAAACTGGAAATGTATCTGCATGAGGCGCAGACGCATCAGCTGTTGGCGCAACTGGATAGCGGTAAGCTCGACTGCGTGATTCTGGCGTTGGTGAAAGAGAGTGAGGCATTCATCGAAGTACCGTTATTTGATGAGCCTATGATGCTGGCGATCTATGAAGATCATCCATGGGCAAACCGTGACTGTGTACCGATGTCCGATCTGGCGGGTGAAAAACTGCTGATGCTGGAAGACGGCCACTGCCTGCGCGATCAGGCCATGGGCTTCTGCTTTGAAGCAGGTGCTGATGAAGATACCCATTTCCGGGCAACCAGTCTGGAAACGCTGCGCAATATGGTGGCGGCAGGTAGCGGTATTACGTTACTGCCTGCGCTGGCTGTTCCGTCCGAGCGCAAGCGTGATGGTGTTGTCTATCTGCCATGCATTAAGCCAGAACCGCGCCGCACGATTGGCCTGGTGTATCGTCCAGGTTCGCCGCTGCGCAGCCGTTATGAACAGCTGGCAGAGGCCATCCGTGGATCAATGGATGGCCATTTCGACAGTGCGTTAAAACAGGCGGTTTAAGCCATTTAGCGCCGCTACCCGATAGGCTTCCGCCATGGTTGGGTAGTTAAAGGTGGTGTTAACGAAGTACTCGATGGTGTTACCACCACCTTTTTGCTCCATTATCGCCTGACCGATGTGAATAATTTCGGCCGCGCGTTCCCCAAAGCAGTGGATCCCCAGAATCTCTTTGGTTTCGCGATGGAACAGAATCTTCAACGTGCCGACACTCATGCCCACGATTTGCGCACGTGCCAGATGTTTAAACTGGGCGCGGCCAACTTCGTATGGGACTTTCATCGCCGTAAGCTGCTGTTCGGTTTTACCAACGGAGCTGATTTCAGGAATGGTATAAATCCCGGTTGGGATATCTTCGATCAGATGCGCGGTGGCTTCGCCTTTCACCAGTGCCTGGGCGGCAATGCGTCCCTGATCGTAGGCCGCCGATGCCAGACTCGGATAGCCGATCACATCCCCTACGGCATACACGTGCGGCAGTGCCGTCTGGTACATGCTATTCACTTTGAGCTGCCCACGGCTGTCGGTTTTCAGACCAATATTTTCCAGCGCCAGCGAATCGGTATTACCGGTGCGGCCATTGGCGTACAGCAGACAGTCAGCCTTCAGTTTTTTACCGGATTTCAGGTGCATGATGACGCCGTCATCGCAACCTTCAATCTTCTCGTACTCTTCGTTGTGGCGAATAACCACACCGCTGTTCCAGAAGTGGTAAGAGAGCGAGTCGGACATCTCTTGATCAAGGAACGCCAGCAGACGATCGCGGGTGTTGATTAAATCAACTTTGACGTCCATTCCACGGAAGATCGACGCATATTCACAGCCAATAACCCCTGCGCCATAAATCAGAACGTGGCGAGGTTCGTGGTGCAGACTCAGGATGGAGTCGCTGTCATAAATCCGGGGATGCGAAAAGTCGACGTCAACAGGGCGATAAGGGCGTGAACCGCAGGCGATCACGAACTTATCCGCGGTCAGCGTTTCCACCGTGCCGTCGTGGCATTCCAGGGCGATAGTGTGTTCGTCAACAAAACGGGCATTTCCCTGCAAAATCTCGCAGTGATTACGCTCGTAAAAACCTTGCCGCATGCGCGTTTGCTGATTAATCACGTTATCAGCATGGTTGAGAATATCGGCGAAGGAAGAACGGAGAAGTCGGGAATGGTCGCTGTAAAGTGGGTTCTGATTGAATTCAATAATACGGCTGACGGCGTGGCGGAGTGCTTTCGACGGGATGGTGCCCCAGTGGGTACAGCCTCCGCCGACGTTATGATAGCGCTCAATCACCGCGACGCGCGCTCCCTGTTTAACCAGACCCATTGCAGCGCCTTCGCCGCCGGGACCGGAACCTATTACTATTGCATCGTAATCGTAGGAATGTGACATGGTCAGGCTTACCTGTTCTTATACACAAAAGCAACAGAATAGTAACATCGTTGTCGGGATAACCCAATTATCGTTGTGCTTTTTTGCGAAGTCGAAGCACAAACTGCGCGTAAACAATCATTAACAAAGCCATGCCAACCGCCTAATCTCTGGTATAGTGCCAGTAAGGTATGTGGAAGGATTCAGACATCGTGATGGGCGTTAGAGCGCAACAAAAAGAGAAAACCCGGCGTTCGCTGGTAGAGGCTGCATTTAGTCAACTCAGTGCTGAGCGTAGTTTTGCTAGTCTCAGTTTACGAGAAGTTGCTCGTGAAGCGGGCATTGCGCCAACCTCGTTTTATCGCCATTTCCGCGATGTGGATGAGCTCGGACTGACGATGGTGGACGAAAGTGGTCTGATGCTGCGTCAGTTGATGCGTCAGGCGCGTCAGCGTATCGCCAAAGGCGGGAGTGTGATCCGTACCTCGGTCTCAACATTTATGGAATTCATCGGCAACAATCCCAACGCCTTCCGTTTATTATTGCGCGAGCGTTCGGGAACCTCCGCAGCGTTTCGTGCAGCGGTCGCACGTGAAATTCAGCACTTCATTGCGGAACTTGCGGACTATCTGGAACTCGAAAACCATATGCCCCGTGCGTTTACTGAAGCGCAGGCCGAAGCCATGGTAACGATTGTGTTCAGCGCCGGGGCAGAAGCACTGGATGTTGGCGCTGAACAGCGTCGACAGCTGGAAGAGCGGCTGGTATTGCAACTACGCATGATCGCGAAAGGCGCATTTTATTGGTACCGCCGTGAACAAGAGAAGATGACGCACCACTCCGAGTAACGAGAAGGACGAGCAATGAAACAGTCAGGTCAAGATAAAGGTACGCTGCTGCTGGCGCTGGTTGCTGGCTTATCGATCAATGGCACATTTGCGGCGCTGTTTAGCTCCATTGTGCCATTCTCAGTATTCCCGATTATTTCGCTGGTGCTGACGGTTTATTGTCTGCATCAACGCTATCAGAACCGTACCATGCCTGTGGGGCTACCAGGCCTGGCCGCCGCCTGTTTTATTCTCGGTGTTCTGTTGTACAGCACCGTGGTACGCGCTGAATATCCGGATATTGGTTCTAACTTCTTCCCGGCGGTACTGTCGGTGATTCTGGTGTTCTGGATCGGCGTTAAAGTGCGTAACCGTAAGCAGGAAATTGCGGAATAATATTTGTAGGCCGGGCAAGCCCGGCCAGGACATCACTTACTTCGCGGTCAGTAACACGCCACACTCCATATGGTGCGTATACGGGAACTGATCGAACAGAGCCAGACGTGAAACATTGTGCGTCTGGCTTAACGTTTCCAGATTCTTACACAGCGTCTCCGGGTTGCAGGAGATGTACAGAATACGCGGATACGCCTGCACCATTTTCTCCGTTTCGCTGTCCAGACCGCTACGCGGTGGGTCAACGAAAATGGTTTCACACTGGTAACTCTTCAGATCGATCCCCTGCAAACGGTTGAACTCGCGAACCCCATTCATCGCCTGAGTAAACTCTTCTGCCGCCATGCGGATAATTTGTACGTTATCAATATGGTTAGCCGCAATGTTGTACTGGGCAGCCGCCACGGATGGTTTGGCGATTTCAGTCGCCAGCACGCGGTTGAAATTTTGCGCCAGCGCTAATGAGAAGTTGCCATTACCGCAGTACAGCTCAAGCAGGTCGCCCTGGGAATCTTTGGTGACATCAATCGCCCATTCCAGCATCTGAATATTCATCGCGGCATTGGGCTGGGTGAAGCTGTTCTCAACCTGGCGGTAGATGATCTCTTTACCTGCGACCGGCAAGCGTTCGTCAATATAGTCCTGATCCAGCTCGATTTTGGTTTTGGTGGCCCGACCAATCAGATGCACGTTCAGATTTTGTGCGCGCAGCGCGTCCCGTAGTGCTTCGGCTTCATGACGCCATTCGTCATCCAGCTTTTTATGGTAAAGCATCGAGACGACCGCTTGATCGCTCAGGGTGGTGAGGTAATCAATCTGGAACAGTTTGTGGCGCAGGACACGGTTGTTGCGTACCCCTTCAATCATTGCCGTCATCAGCGTGTTGATAAGCTCGCTGGCCGCCGGGAAGCTGTCGACGCGAATACGGCTTTTCGTCTGTTGATCGAACATGATGTGGTACAGGTCATCACCGTCATGCCACAGCCGGAATTCGGCACGCATACGGTAGTGACTGACCGGTGAGCGAAACACTTCCGGAGCCTGTGCATAAAACGGTGTCATTAAGCTCTGCAGACGCACCACTTTTTCAGCTAACTGCGCGTCGTACTGTTCTGTCGGAAGATGTTCGGGGGTCATGATGCGTCCTGAAAAATAAAAGTACGCGGGGATTGTAGGGATTGCTCAACAGATGTCCAGTCATTGATGATTTCCGATATTGTGATACACAGTCTGGACAGTGGGTTGTAACAAACTGTAGCATCCGTTTTCCGGTCCTGTGAGTTAAAAGGGAATCCAGTGTGAATCTGGAGCTGACGCGCAGCGGTAAGGAAGGTAGGAGATGAGCGCACCTGGTGCAGACACTGCGGCTTGCCGTGGGAAGTCATCGTCTCTTTAAGTCGCCTCCAAGCCCGAAGACCTGCCGGCTAACGTCGCATCTGGTTTTCATCATCGCGTACTATCGGTGGGACCTGCGGCATCCTTCTTATATTGTGGATGCTTTACAATGATTAAAAAATCGTTGCTGTGGACGGCGCTTTCCGTCACGGCATTTTCTGGTTGGGCACAGGATGCTAGCCCAGATACTCTCGTCGTCACTGCCAACCGTTTTCAGCAGCCTCGTAGCGCAGTACTTGCTCCTATCACCGTTGTTACGCGTCAGGATATCGACCGCTGGCAATCTACCTCCGTGAATGATGTGCTTCGTCGCTTGCCAGGCGTGGATATCGCCCAATACGGTGGTATGGGACAAAATTCGTCTATTTCTATTCGCGGCACCAACGCCAGCCATGTTCTGGTGCTGATTGACGGTGTACGTCTGAACCTGGCAGGGGTTAGCGGCGCAGCCGATCTTAGCCAGTTCCCGGTATCGTTGGTACAACGTATTGAGTACATTCGTGGGCCGCGTTCGGCTATTTATGGTTCTGATGCGATCGGCGGCGTGGTGAATATCATTACGACGCGCGAAAAGCCGGGGACGGAACTGACCGCTGGCGTGGGAAGCAATGGCTACCAGAATTACGATGTCTCAACCCAACAACAGTTAGGTGAAAATACGCGTGTCACGTTGATGGGCGATTATGCCTATACCAAAGGCTTTGATGTCGTGGCTTACGGTAGTACTGGCTCTCAGGCTCAACCCGACAAAGACGGCTTCTTAAGTAAGACGCTATATGGCGCGCTGGAACACAACTTCTCTGACACCTGGAGCGGGTTTGTTCGTGGCTACGGTTATGATAACCGCACGAATTACGATTCGTACTATTCTCCGAACTCACCACTGGTCGATACCCGAAAACTCTATAGCCAAAGCTGGGATGCCGGACTGCGCTTCAATGGTGAAATTATCCAGTCACAGCTGGTTTCCAGCTATAGCCACAGTAAAGACTACAACTATGATCCGGATTATGGCCGCTATGACTCCTCGGCCACGCTGGATGAGATGAAGCAATATAATGTTCAGTGGTCGAACAGTATGGTGGTTGGCCACGGTAATGTGGGTGCGGGCGTCGACTGGCAAAAGCAAACTACGGAGCCTGGCACCGCGTATGTCACGGACGGTTACGACCAGCGTAACACTGGCCTCTATCTCACCGGGTTGCAGCAACTGGGTGACTTTACCTTTGAAGGTGCGGCACGCAGTGATGATAACTCCGAGTTTGGTCGCCATGGTACATGGCAAACCAGCGCCGGGTGGGAGTTTATTGAAGGTTATCGCTTTATTGCCTCCTACGGTACTTCCTACAAAGCACCAAATCTCGGGCAGTTGCATGGCTATTACGGCAATTCGAATCTGGATCCTGAAGAGAGTAAGCAGTGGGAAGGGGCGTTTGAAGGGCTGACGGCGGATGTGAACTGGCGTTTGTCAGGATATCGCAACGATATCGATAACATGATCGATTACGACCCACATACCGAGAAATACTTTAACGAAGGCAAAGTACGTATTAAAGGTGTCGAAGCGACAGCAAACTTTGATACCGGGCCGCTGGCGCACACCCTGAGCTACGATTACGTTGATGCACGAAATGCGATTACCGATAAACCACTGGCGCGTCGTTCTAAACAGCAGGTGAAGTACCAGCTTGACTGGCAGGTTTACGATTTTGACTGGGGCCTGACCTATCATTATCTGGGAACGCGTTATGACACGGACTTCGTCACCAATCAGCCGGTAAAAATGGGGGGAGTGAGCCTGTGGGATCTGACAGTGGCATATCCAATCACCTCACAGCTGACTGTTCGTGGTAAAATCGCCAACCTGTTCGATAAAGATTACGAGACAGTTTATGGCTACGCAACTGCAGGGCGGGAATACACCTTGTCTGGCAGCTACACCTTCTGATCCACGTCCCACCGTGCTGGTGTTTGATTCCGGCGTCGGTGGGTTGTCGGTCTACAATGAGATCCGCAGTCTGCTGCCGGATCTCCACTATATATACGCTTTTGATAATGTCGCCTTTCCTTATGGTGAGAAGAGCGAGGAATTTATCGTCGAGCGTGTTGTTGAGATTGTGACTGCGGTCCAGCAGCGCTATCCACTCTCTCTTGCGGTCATCGCGTGTAATACCGCAAGTACTGTGTCGCTTCCTGCATTACGTGCGAAATTTGCCTTCCCGGTTGTAGGCGTCGTTCCTGCTATTAAACCGGCGGCGCGACTCACGGCGAATGGCGTTGTGGGACTGCTGGCTACACGTGCGACGGTGAAGCGGTCGTATACCCATGAGTTGATTGCGCGGTTTGCTAACGAATGTCAGATTGCGATGTTGGGGTCTGCCGAGCTGGTAGAACTGGCGGAAGCGAAGCTGCACGGCGAAACGGTCTCTCTGGAGGAGTTGCGCCGCATTCTACGTCCGTGGCTGCGGATGTCGGAACCACCCGACACGGTGGTGCTGGGCTGCACCCATTTCCCTCTATTACAGGAAGAACTTTTACAGGTCCTGCCCGAGGGGACGCGACTGGTGGATTCGGGGGCCGCGATTGCGCGTCGCACGGCCTGGTTATTAGAACATGAAGCGCCCGACGCGAAATCAACCGATGAGAATGTCGCATTCTGTATGGCGATGACGACAGAAGCCGAACAATTATTGCCCGTGCTGCAACGTTATGGCTTCAAAACGCTCGAAAAACTGGCGGTTTAATCGATTTTGATGAAAAAATGCGCACTCGGAAGATTATTTTGAATTTCCCCTTGTCAGCCTGAAATAACTCCCTATAATGCGCCTCCACTGACACGGAACAACGGATTACACGCCGCCGGGTCAGCGGGGTTCCAGTGAGAATCCCGGAGAGAAAAGCAAAAATAAATGCTTGACTCTGAATGAGGAAAACGTAATATACGGGACCTCGCGACAGAGCGCCAAAGCGCGTCGCAACTGCTCTTTAACAATTTATCAGACAATCTGTGTGGGCACTCGAGGATACGGATTCTTAACGTCGCAAGACGAAAAATGAATACCAAGTCTCTGAGTGAACACGTAATTCATTACGAAGTTTAATTCACGAGCATCAAACTTAAATTGAAGAGTTTGATCATGGCTCAGATTGAACGCTGGCGGCAGGCCTAACACATGCAAGTCGAACGGTAGCACAGAGAGCTTGCTCTCGGGTGACGAGTGGCGGACGGGTGAGTAATGTCTGGGAAACTGCCCGATGGAGGGGGATAACTACTGGAAACGGTAGCTAATACCGCATAATGTCGCAAGACCAAAGAGGGGGACCTTCGGGCCTCTTGCCATCGGATGTGCCCAGATGGGATTAGCTAGTAGGTGGGGTAACGGCTCACCTAGGCGACGATCCCTAGCTGGTCTGAGAGGATGACCAGCCACACTGGAACTGAGACACGGTCCAGACTCCTACGGGAGGCAGCAGTGGGGAATATTGCACAATGGGCGCAAGCCTGATGCAGCCATGCCGCGTGTATGAAGAAGGCCTTCGGGTTGTAAAGTACTTTCAGCGAGGAGGAAGGCATTAAGGTTAATAACCTTAGTGATTGACGTTACTCGCAGAAGAAGCACCGGCTAACTCCGTGCCAGCAGCCGCGGTAATACGGAGGGTGCAAGCGTTAATCGGAATTACTGGGCGTAAAGCGCACGCAGGCGGTCTGTCAAGTCGGATGTGAAATCCCCGGGCTCAACCTGGGAACTGCATCCGAAACTGGCAGGCTAGAGTCTTGTAGAGGGGGGTAGAATTCCAGGTGTAGCGGTGAAATGCGTAGAGATCTGGAGGAATACCGGTGGCGAAGGCGGCCCCCTGGACAAAGACTGACGCTCAGGTGCGAAAGCGTGGGGAGCAAACAGGATTAGATACCCTGGTAGTCCACGCCGTAAACGATGTCGACTTGGAGGTTGTGCCCTTGAGGCGTGGCTTCCGGAGCTAACGCGTTAAGTCGACCGCCTGGGGAGTACGGCCGCAAGGTTAAAACTCAAATGAATTGACGGGGGCCCGCACAAGCGGTGGAGCATGTGGTTTAATTCGATGCAACGCGAAGAACCTTACCTACTCTTGACATCCACGGAATTTGGCAGAGATGCCTTAGTGCCTTCGGGAACCGTGAGACAGGTGCTGCATGGCTGTCGTCAGCTCGTGTTGTGAAATGTTGGGTTAAGTCCCGCAACGAGCGCAACCCTTATCCTTTGTTGCCAGCGGTCCGGCCGGGAACTCAAAGGAGACTGCCAGTGATAAACTGGAGGAAGGTGGGGATGACGTCAAGTCATCATGGCCCTTACGAGTAGGGCTACACACGTGCTACAATGGCATATACAAAGAGAAGCGACCTCGCGAGAGCAAGCGGACCTCATAAAGTATGTCGTAGTCCGGATTGGAGTCTGCAACTCGACTCCATGAAGTCGGAATCGCTAGTAATCGTGGATCAGAATGCCACGGTGAATACGTTCCCGGGCCTTGTACACACCGCCCGTCACACCATGGGAGTGGGTTGCAAAAGAAGTAGGTAGCTTAACCTTCGGGAGGGCGCTTACCACTTTGTGATTCATGACTGGGGTGAAGTCGTAACAAGGTAACCGTAGGGGAACCTGCGGTTGGATCACCTCCTTACCTTAAAGAACCGACCTTTGCAGTGCTCACACAGATTGTCTGATGAAAATTAGCAGTAAGAAAATCTCTGCAGGCTTGTAGCTCAGGTGGTTAGAGCGCACCCCTGATAAGGGTGAGGTCGGTGGTTCAAGTCCACTCAGGCCTACCAAATTTCTGCTGATGCTGCGTTGCGGCGACACTCACATACTTTAAGTATGCTTCGTGTCACCACGCCTTGCCTCAACAGAAATTAAGGTTGATGAGATTTGACGTCGATGGGGCTATAGCTCAGCTGGGAGAGCGCCTGCTTTGCACGCAGGAGGTCTGCGGTTCGATCCCGCATAGCTCCACCATCTTTACTGCAACAACCCAAGAAAACTTCAGAGTGTACCTGAAAAGGTTCACTGCGAAGTTTTGCTCTTTAAAAATCTGGATCAAGCTGAAAATTGAAACGACACACTGTTTCATTTCTCCGTAAACAAGAAATGAAAAGCGGTGTGTTCGAGTCTCTCAAATTTTCGCAATCAGAAGTGAAACATCTTCGGGTTGTGAGGTTAAGCGACTAAGCGTACACGGTGGATGCCCTGGCAGTCAGAGGCGATGAAGGACGTGCTAATCTGCGATAAGCGCCGGTAAGGTGATATGAACCGTTATAACCGGCGATTTCCGAATGGGGAAACCCAGTGTGATTCGTCACACTATCGTTAACTGAATACATAGGTTAACGAAGCGAACCGGGGGAACTGAAACATCTAAGTACCCCGAGGAAAAGAAATCAACCGAGATTCCCCCAGTAGCGGCGAGCGAACGGGGAGCAGCCCAGAGTCTGAATCAGCATGTGTGTTAGTGGAACGGTCTGGAAAGTCCGACGGTACAGGGTGATAGTCCCGTACACAAAAATGCACCTGTTGTGAACTCGAAGAGTAGGGCGGGACACGTGGTATCCTGTCTGAATATGGGGGGACCATCCTCCAAGGCTAAATACTCCTGACTGACCGATAGTGAACCAGTACCGTGAGGGAAAGGCGAAAAGAACCCCGGCGAGGGGAGTGAAAAAGAACCTGAAACCGTGTACGTACAAGCAGTGGGAGCACCTTCGGGTGTGACTGCGTACCTTTTGTATAATGGGTCAGCGACTTATATTCTGTAGCAAGGTTAACCGTATAGGGGAGCCGAAGGGAAACCGAGTCTTAACTGGGCGTTAAGTTGCAGGGTATAGACCCGAAACCCGGTGATCTAGCCATGGGCAGGTTGAAGGTTGGGTAACACTAACTGGAGGACCGAACCGACTAATGTTGAAAAATTAGCGGATGACTTGTGGCTGGGGGTGAAAGGCCAATCAAACCGGGAGATAGCTGGTTCTCCCCGAAAGCTATTTAGGTAGCGCCTCGTGAACTCATCTTCGGGGGTAGAGCACTGTTTCGGCTAGGGGGTCATCCCGACTTACCAACCCGATGCAAACTGCGAATACCGAAGAATGTTATCACGGGAGACACACGGCGGGTGCTAACGTCCGTCGTGAAGAGGGAAACAACCCAGACCGCCAGCTAAGGTCCCAAAGTCATGGTTAAGTGGGAAACGATGTGGGAAGGCACAGACAGCCAGGATGTTGGCTTAGAAGCAGCCATCATTTAAAGAAAGCGTAATAGCTCACTGGTCGAGTCGGCCTGCGCGGAAGATGTAACGGGGCTAAACCATGCACCGAAGCTGCGGCAGCGACACTATGTGTTGTTGGGTAGGGGAGCGTTCTGTAAGCCGTTGAAGGTGGCCTGTGAGGGTTGCTGGAGGTATCAGAAGTGCGAATGCTGACATAAGTAACGATAATGCGGGTGAAAAACCCGCACGCCGGAAGACCAAGGGTTCCTGTCCAACGTTAATCGGGGCAGGGTGAGTCGACCCCTAAGGCGAGGCCGAAAGGCGTAGTCGATGGGAAACAGGTTAATATTCCTGTACTTGGTGTTACTGCGAAGGGGGGACGGAGAAGGCTATGTTGGCCGGGCGACGGTTGTCCCGGTTTAAGCATGTAGGCGGAGGTTCCAGGTAAATCCGGTACCTTTTAACGCTGAGGTGTGATGACGAGGCACTACGGTGCTGAAGTGACAAATGCCCTGCTTCCAGGAAAAGCCTCTAAGCATCAGGTAACACGAAATCGTACCCCAAACCGACACAGGTGGTCAGGTAGAGAATACCAAGGCGCTTGAGAGAACTCGGGTGAAGGAACTAGGCAAAATGGTGCCGTAACTTCGGGAGAAGGCACGCTGATAGGTAGGTGAAGCGGTTTACCCGTGGAGCTGAAATCAGTCGAAGATACCAGCTGGCTGCAACTGTTTATTAAAAACACAGCACTGTGCAAACACGAAAGTGGACGTATACGGTGTGACGCCTGCCCGGTGCCGGAAGGTTAATTGATGGGGTTATCCGTAAGGAGAAGCTCTTGATCGAAGCCCCGGTAAACGGCGGCCGTAACTATAACGGTCCTAAGGTAGCGAAATTCCTTGTCGGGTAAGTTCCGACCTGCACGAATGGCGTAATGATGGCCAGGCTGTCTCCACCCGAGACTCAGTGAAATTGAACTCGCTGTGAAGATGCAGTGTACCCGCGGCAAGACGGAAAGACCCCGTGAACCTTTACTATAGCTTGACACTGAACACTGGTCCTTGATGTGTAGGATAGGTGGGAGGCTTTGAAGTGTGGACGCCAGTCTGCATGGAGCCATCCTTGAAATACCACCCTTTAATGGCTGGTGTTCTAACGTGGGCCCGTAATCCGGGTTGCGGACAGTGTCTGGTGGGTAGTTTGACTGGGGCGGTCTCCTCCCAAAGAGTAACGGAGGAGCACGAAGGTTAGCTAATCCTGGTCGGACATCAGGAGGTTAGTGCAAAGGCATAAGCTAGCTTGACTGCGAGAGTGACGGCTCGAGCAGGTGCGAAAGCAGGTCTTAGTGATCCGGTGGTTCTGAATGGAAGGGCCATCGCTCAACGGATAAAAGGTACTCCGGGGATAACAGGCTGATACCGCCCAAGAGTTCATATCGACGGCGGTGTTTGGCACCTCGATGTCGGCTCATCACATCCTGGGGCTGAAGTAGGTCCCAAGGGTATGGCTGTTCGCCATTTAAAGTGGTACGCGAGCTGGGTTTAGAACGTCGTGAGACAGTTCGGTCCCTATCTGCCGTGGGCGCTGGAGAATTGAGGGGGGCTGCTCCTAGTACGAGAGGACCGGAGTGGACGCATCACTGGTGTTCGGGTTGTCATGCCAATGGCACTGCCCGGTAGCTAAATGCGGAAGAGATAAGTGCTGAAAGCATCTAAGCACGAAACTTGCCCCGAGATGAGTTCTCCCTGACCCTTTAAGGGTCCTGAAGGAACGTTGAAGACGACGACGTTGATAGGTCGGGTGTGTAAGTGTAGCGATACATTGAGCTAACCGATACTAATGAACCGTGAGGCTTAACCTTACAACGCCGAAGGTGTTTTGGCGGATTTGAGAAGACAGATTTTCAGCCTGATACAGATAAGATTAGCCGGCGAAAAGCGGGTTAATAAACAGAATTTGCTTGGCGGCTGTAGCGCGGTGGTCCCACCTGACCCCATGCCGAACTCAGAAGTGAAACGCCGTAGCGCCGATGGTAGTGTGGGGTCTCCCCATGCGAGAGTAGGGAACTGCCAGGCATCAAATAAAGTGAAGAAGCCCATCCTGCCGGATGGGCTTTTTTGCGTCTGTACGAAATGAAACCTGCCGGATGCGGTGTCCCGCCTTATCCGGCCTACGTTGTGCGGAAGGCCCGGTCGAAAGACCGGGCCTTTTGTTTTATCTGTGGTCTGTCGGTGAGTGCTCTCCTGAGGAGGACAAATCCGCCGGGAGCGGATTTGAACGTTGCGCAGCAACGGCCCGGAGGGTGGCGGGCAGGACGCCCGCCATAAACTGCCAGGCATCAAATAAAGTGAAGAAGCCCGTCCTGCCGGATGGGCTTTTTTGCGTCTGTACGAAATGAAACCTGCCGGATGCGGCATCCCGCCTTATCCGGCCTGCCAAAGCGCATCAGGCAACCCCCTTGCCTCCATAAGACAAGCCATCCTGCGGCATATGCGGTAAACTAAGCGCGATTTTGCATCAGGAAAGCGTCTATGAATCACTCCCTTAAAGCCTGGAACACCTTCGGTATCGATCAACAAGCTAATGAGCTTGTCTGCGCCGAAAATGAGCAACAACTGCTGAATGCCTGGCAATCAGCGAATGCATCACATCATCCAGTACTGATCCTGGGCGAGGGGAGTAACGTCCTGTTTCTCGATACCTTCCATGGAACGGTGATCGTCAATCGAATCAAGGGCATTGAGATCACAGAACAACCTGAGGCGTGGCACCTGCACGTCGGTGCCGGTGAGAACTGGCATCATCTGGTACAGCACACGCTGCAAGAAGGTATGCCTGGACTGGAAAATCTGGCACTCATTCCAGGATGTGTCGGTTCATCGCCCATTCAGAATATTGGTGCTTATGGTGTGGAGCTGCAGCGTGTCTGTGAATATGTGGACTGCGTTGAACTGTCAACCGGCAAACATCTGCGCGTCAGCGCCGCGGAATGCCGTTTTGGTTACCGTGACAGCATCTTCAAGCATGAATATCAGGATCGTTTCGCAATTGTTGCCGTTGGTTTGCGCTTGCCTAAACAGTGGCAGCCCGTTCTCACTTACGGTGACTTGACGCGTCTGGATCCTACAACCGTGACGCCTCAGCAGGTTTTTGATTCTGTCTGTCATATGCGCACAACAAAGCTGCCTGACCCGAAAGTTAACGGTAATGCCGGTAGCTTCTTTAAAAACCCGGTTGTTACAGCGCACGTTGCGCAGGAACTGTTGGCCAAATTCCCGACTGCGCCTCATTACCCGCAGGTAGATGGTTCAGTAAAACTGGCTGCCGGCTGGCTTATCGATCAATGCCAGCTAAAAGGCATGCGTATTGGTGGTGCTGCGGTACATCAGCAGCAAGCACTGGTACTGATCAATGCAGACCGTGCGACCAGTCAGGATGTGGTACAACTAGCGCATCATGTACGCCAAAAAGTCGGTGAGAAATTCAATGTCTGGCTCGAACCCGAGGTCAGATTTATTGGCCCACAGGGTGAAGTGAATGCTGTGGAGATCATCGCATGAAAGATAATACCGTCCCCCTGACGCTTATTTCCTTGTTAGCCGACGGCGAATTTCATTCTGGTGAGCAGCTTGGTGAACAGCTGGGAATGAGCCGTGCGGCAATCAATAAGCATGTTCAGACGCTACGCGACTGGGGCGTTGATGTCTTTACTGTTCCCGGTAAAGGATACAGCTTACCTGAGCCTATCCAGTTATTAGACTCATCACTGATTCATTCTCAGTTGGATGGAGGGAATATCACGGTTCTGCCGGTTATCGACTCAACCAACCAGTACCTGATGGACCGTATTGGTCAACTGGAGTCAGGGGATGCCTGCGTCGCTGAGTATCAGCAGGCCGGTCGTGGTCGTCGCGGACGTAAGTGGTTCTCACCGTTTGGCGCCAATCTGTATCTCTCAATGTTCTGGCGACTGGAGCAAGGACCGGCAGCCGCAATTGGTCTGAGTCTGGTGATTGGTATTGTCATGGCGGAGGTTTTACGCGATTTGGGGGCGGATAAAGTCCGCGTGAAATGGCCGAACGATCTCTATCTGCTCGATCGTAAACTGGCCGGAATTCTGGTTGAACTCACCGGTAAGACGGGCGATGCCGCGCAAATTGTTATCGGTGCGGGTATTAATATGTCCATGCGCCGGGTAGAAGAGAATGTCGTTAATCAGGGCTGGATTAATCTCCAGGAAGCGGGAATTAACATTGACCGCAATACCCTTGCTGCCCGACTAATCCGCGAGCTGCGCGCTGCGTTGGTATTGTTTGAGCATGAGGGCTTAGCGCCGTATTTGTCCCGCTGGAAGACGCTGGACAACTTTATCGACCGCCCGGTAAAACTCATTATTGGCGATAAAGAAATATTTGGGATATCTCGTGGAATAGATGCACAAGGTGCATTATTGCTCGAACAAAATGGCGTGATAAAACCCTGGATGGGCGGAGAAATATCGCTCAGAAGCGCTGAATAATAACAAGGGGAGCTGCGGCTCCCCTTGTTAATTTATTTGCGTAGTCTGACCTCTTCAACAGCATGATTGGCGCTTTTGGTCATGATTAAGCTGGCACGCTCACGCGTTGGTAAAATATTTTGCTTTAAATTCATCCAGTTAATCTCTTTCCATAACGAAGTGGCCGTGTTGATTGCCTCGTCTTCCGACAATTTCGCATAATTATGGAAATAAGAGTCTGGGTTGGTAAATGCTCCTTCGCGGAATTTCAGGAAGCGGTTGATATACCACGTCTGGAGTAATTCCTCTGGTGCATCAACATAAATAGAAAAGTCGACAAAATCAGAAACAAATACATGATGTGGATCGTGAGGATAATCCATCCCGCTCTGTAATACATTAAGCCCTTCAAGTATTAATATGTCGGGTTGGGCAACAGTTTTGTCGCCATCAGGGATCACATCATAGATAAGATGGGAGTATACCGGTGCCGTGACGTTGGGTACGCCTGACTTCAAATCGGAAACGAATTTAACCAGGCGGTGCATATCATAGGACTGAGGGAAGCCTTTCTTCTTCATGAGTCCACGATCTTTCAACACCTGATTGGGATGAAGAAAACCGTCGGTCGTAATCAATTCAACCTTACGATGCTCAGGCCAGCGACTCAACAGTGCCTGCAAAACACGTGCTGTGGTGCTTTTGCCAACGGCGACGCTGCCAGCAATGCTGATAATATAAGGAATACGCTCGCCGTTAGTGCCTAAAAATTGCTCCAGCACCGCCTGACGTCGCAGGTTCGAACTGATGTAAAAATTTAGCAAACGCGATAGAGGCAAATAAATTTCGGCAACTTCTTCCAGCGACAAGTCTTCGTTAATGCCTTTCAGACGAGCAATCTCTTCCTCGGTCAGGGTCATTGGCACGGAATCACGAAGCGCAGCCCACTGGTTGCGATCAAACTGTAGGTAAGGCGACGTTAACGCTTGCTCTTTTATACTCATACGCATGGTCTGGCTGTCATTGCTATATCAGGTCTGCGGTAAAAAAACGAAATCATCCCCGGCACGCAATGGCACGCACATTTCAGTTAATTTGGACAATGGGCAGGAGGGTAACACCAGATGAGGGGGAATAATAAGAAAAAATCATCCCCTGAAAAGCAATGTGACGGCAATTCCAGATGTATAAAGAGGTACTTTCTCTCTATGGATAAGTGCATGGCGGCGAAAAACTTGCCTTTGGAAGGGCGCGCGCCGTTGGAAATTTGTCCAATCATACGAAGAAATAGATTATTTATCGGACGTATAGTGCAAAATGTGAGCGATAGAACATTTTATGCAATTTTTTAGTTGCATGAGTGCGCAGGTCTCCATAAAATGCGCGCTACTTGATGCCGACTTAGCTCAGTAGGTAGAGCAACTGACTTGTAATCAGTAGGTCACCAGTTCGATTCCGGTAGTCGGCACCATCAAGTCCGGTGGGGTTCCCGAGCGGCCAAAGGGAGCAGACTGTAAATCTGCCGTCACAGACTTCGAAGGTTCGAATCCTTCCCCCACCACCACTTTCTGGCAGCGTTATCGCCGCCTGAGTTGGTTAAAAAATTAATCAGCTCGAACATAAAAGAGAGAAATCTCTTTTTTGTTACAGAAAGAACTGGGTAGCCGAGTTTCAGGATGCGGGCATCGTATAATGGCTATTACCTCAGCCTTCCAAGCTGATGATGCGGGTTCGATTCCCGCTGCCCGCTCCAGACGTGCTGATATGGCTCAGTTGGTAGAGCGCACCCTTGGTAAGGGTGAGGTCCCCAGTTCGACTCTGGGTATCAGCACCACTTCACTTCTCCTTCCCGTTTCTCTCTGTTTACTTTTAAAAGCATTCAACAGCTCAGGTATATTGCCTGGTTGATGTGGTGATATCACCGATTTATCCGTGTCTTAGAGGGACAATCGATGTCTAAAGAAAAATTTGAACGTACTAAACCGCACGTTAACGTCGGTACTATCGGCCACGTTGACCATGGTAAAACAACGCTGACCGCTGCAATCACTACCGTACTGGCTAAAACCTACGGCGGTGCTGCTCGTGCATTCGACCAGATCGATAACGCGCCGGAAGAAAAAGCTCGTGGTATCACCATCAACACTTCTCACGTTGAATATGACACCCCGACTCGCCACTACGCACACGTAGACTGCCCGGGCCACGCCGACTATGTTAAAAACATGATTACCGGTGCTGCGCAGATGGACGGCGCGATCCTGGTTGTTGCTGCGACTGACGGCCCGATGCCGCAGACTCGTGAGCACATCCTGCTGGGTCGTCAGGTAGGCGTTCCGTACATCATCGTGTTCCTGAACAAATGCGACATGGTTGATGACGAAGAGCTGCTGGAACTGGTAGAAATGGAAGTTCGTGAACTTCTGTCTCAGTACGATTTCCCGGGCGACGATACGCCGATCGTTCGTGGTTCTGCTCTGAAAGCGCTGGAAGGCGAAGCAGAGTGGGAAGCGAAAATCATCGAACTGGCTGGCTTCCTGGACTCTTACATCCCGGAACCAGAGCGTGCGATTGACAAGCCGTTCCTGCTGCCTATCGAAGACGTATTCTCCATCTCCGGTCGTGGTACCGTTGTTACCGGTCGTGTAGAGCGCGGTATCATCAAAGTTGGCGAAGAAGTTGAAATCGTTGGTATCAAAGACACCGCTAAGTCTACCTGTACTGGCGTTGAAATGTTCCGCAAACTGCTGGACGAAGGCCGTGCTGGTGAGAACGTTGGTGTTCTGCTGCGTGGTATCAAACGTGAAGAAATCGAACGTGGTCAGGTACTGGCTAAGCCGGGCTCTATCAAGCCGCACACCAAGTTCGAATCTGAAGTGTACATCCTGTCCAAAGACGAAGGCGGCCGTCATACTCCGTTCTTCAAAGGCTACCGTCCGCAGTTCTACTTCCGTACTACTGACGTGACTGGCACCATCGAACTGCCGGAAGGCGTAGAGATGGTAATGCCGGGCGACAACATCAAAATGGTTGTTACCCTGATCCACCCAATCGCGATGGACGACGGTCTGCGTTTCGCAATCCGTGAAGGCGGCCGTACTGTTGGTGCGGGCGTTGTTGCCAAAGTAATGAGCTAATTGCCGAATAACATTTGACGCAATGCGCAATAAAAGGGCATCATTTGATGCCCTTTTTGCACGCTTTCACACCAGAACCTGGCTCATCAGTGATTTTTTTTGTCATAATCATTGCTGAGACAGGCTCTGAAGAGGGCGTTTAGTCCGAAACGCACCAGAGCATTTCGGTTTGGATCGCCTCGCTTACGCGGGGTGAAAATGTTTGTAGAATACTTCTGACAGGTTGGTTTATGAGTGCGAATACCGAAGCTCAAGGAAGCGGGCGCGGCCTGGAAGCGATGAAGTGGGTTGTTGTCGCTGTATTGCTGCTTGTAGCTATCGTTGGCAATTACCTTTATCGTGACATGATGCTGCCGCTGCGTGCGCTGGCCGTAGTGATTCTGATTGCCGCAGCGGGTGGTGTCGCGCTGTTGACAACAAAAGGTAAAGCGACCGTTGCTTTTGCCCGTGAAGCGAGAACCGAAGTCCGTAAGGTCATTTGGCCAACTCGCCAGGAAACATTGCACACCACATTAATTGTGGCTGCGGTTACCGCAGTAATGTCACTGATCCTGTGGGGACTGGATGGTATTCTGGTTCGCCTGGTATCCTTTATCACTGGCCTGAGGTTCTAAGATGTCTGAAGCCCCTAAAAAGCGCTGGTACGTCGTTCAGGCGTTTTCCGGTTTTGAAGGCCGCGTTGCCACGTCGCTGCGCGAATATATCAAGTTACAAAATATGGAAGAGCTGTTTGGCGAAGTCATGGTGCCGACAGAAGAAGTGGTCGAGATCCGTGGTGGCCAGCGTCGCAAGAGCGAACGTAAATTCTTCCCGGGCTATGTACTGGTCCAGATGGTCATGAATGATGCGAGCTGGCACCTGGTGCGCAGCGTTCCGCGTGTGATGGGCTTTATCGGCGGTACTTCTGACCGTCCGGCGCCAATCAGCGACAAAGAAGTTGATGCGATCATGAACCGTCTGCAGCAGGTTGGTGATAAGCCGCGTCCGAAAACGATGTTTGAGCCGGGCGAAATGGTCCGCGTTAGCGATGGTCCGTTTGCTGACTTTAACGGCGTAGTTGAAGAAGTGGACTACGAGAAGTCTCGTCTGAAAGTTTCTGTATCTATCTTCGGTCGTGCGACTCCGGTTGAACTGGACTTCGCCCAGGTTGAGAAAGCCTAACACGTCGATCAAAAAAGCGGCGATTTAATCGTTGCACAAGGCGCGAGATTGGAATACAATTTCGCGCCTTTTGTTTTTATGGACTCTGTCCGTAAAACGAATTTAAAAACACGGGGAGCCTCTTTGAGGCGCTATAACCCAACTAGAGGAATTTAGAATGGCTAAGAAAGTCCAAGCCTATGTCAAGCTGCAGGTTGCAGCTGGTATGGCTAACCCGAGTCCGCCGGTAGGTCCAGCACTGGGTCAACAAGGCGTGAACATCATGGAATTCTGCAAAGCGTTCAACGCAAAAACTGATTCCATTGAAAAAGGTCTGCCGATCCCGGTTGTTATCACCGTTTACGCTGACCGTTCTTTCACTTTCGTTACCAAAACGCCTCCGGCAGCAGTACTGCTGAAGAAAGCGGCTGGTATCAAGTCTGGTTCCGGCAAGCCGAACAAAGACAAAGTGGGTAAAATTTCCCGCGCTCAGCTGCAGGAAATCGCGCAGACCAAAGCTGCCGACATGACTGGTTCCGACATTGAAGCGATGACTCGCTCCATTGAAGGTACTGCACGTTCCATGGGCCTGGTAGTGGAGGACTAAGAAATGGCTAAACTGACCAAGCGTATGCGCGTGATCCGTGACAAAGTTGATGCAACTAAACAGTACGACATCAACGAAGCTATTGCTCTGCTGAAAGAGCTGGCCACTGCTAAATTCGTAGAAAGCGTGGACGTTGCCGTTAACCTCGGCATCGACGCTCGTAAATCTGACCAGAACGTACGTGGTGCAACTGTACTGCCGCACGGTACTGGCCGTTCTGTTCGCGTAGCCGTATTTACCCAGGGCGCAAACGC
Source organism: Citrobacter werkmanii (assembly GCF_008693645.1). Lineage (NCBI taxonomy): Bacteria > Pseudomonadati > Pseudomonadota > Gammaproteobacteria > Enterobacterales > Enterobacteriaceae > Citrobacter > Citrobacter werkmanii. The sequence goes on from NZ_CP044101.1 coordinate 451,789, forward strand.
TGAAGCTGCTAAAGCTGCAGGCGCTGAACTGGTAGGTATGGAAGATCTGGCTGACCAGATCAAGAAAGGCGAAATGAACTTTGACGTTGTTATTGCTTCTCCGGATGCAATGCGCGTTGTTGGCCAGTTGGGTCAGGTTCTGGGTCCGCGCGGCCTGATGCCAAACCCGAAAGTTGGTACCGTAACTCCGAACGTTGCTGAAGCGGTTAAGAACGCTAAAGCTGGCCAGGTTCGTTACCGTAACGACAAAAACGGCATCATCCACACCACCATCGGTAAAGTGGATTTTGACGCTGACAAACTGAAAGAAAACCTGGAAGCTCTGCTGGTTGCGCTGAAAAAAGCAAAACCGACTCAGGCAAAAGGCGTGTACATCAAGAAAGTTAGCATCTCCACCACCATGGGTGCTGGTGTTGCCGTTGATCAGGCTGGTCTGAGCGCGTCTGCGAACGTCTAAGATTAGCTTTACGTGGGCGGCGAATTTGTCTACAATCTTCGCCCACGATTCTATTAGCTTCGGCCGATAGACAACAGATTTGTTCGTTGGAGCCTGGCCTATCCAGGCCTCCGTCGAAGACCGCAGGTGTTTCCCAAGAAACTTAATGCCCTGCGTAGACGGTGACAGAACGCTAAGATTATTTCTGATACTCTGGCTTGTTTCTGCTCACCGTATTTAGACGCTCTCTCCGTTGGGGGGAGTGAAGTGAGTTCCGGAACATGAGTTCCGGCAAACATCCAGGAGCAAAGCTAATGGCTTTAAATCTTCAAGACAAACAAGCGATTGTTGCTGAAGTCAGCGAAGTAGCCAAAGGCGCGCTGTCTGCAGTAGTTGCGGATTCCCGTGGCGTAACTGTAGATAAAATGACTGAACTGCGTAAAGCAGGTCGTGAAGCTGGCGTATACATGCGTGTTGTTCGTAACACCCTGCTGCGCCGCGTCGTTGAAGGTACTCAGTTCGAGTGCCTGAAAGACACGTTTGTTGGTCCGACCCTGATTGCATACTCTATGGAACACCCGGGCGCCGCTGCTCGTCTGTTCAAAGAGTTCGCGAAAGCGAATGCAAAATTTGAGGTCAAAGCCGCAGCCTTTGAAGGTGAGTTGATTACGGCATCGAATATCGACCGCCTGGCAACTCTGCCGACCTACGAAGAAGCAATTGCACGCCTGATGGCAACCATGAAAGAAGCTTCGGCTGGCAAACTGGTTCGTACTCTGGCTGCTGTACGCGATGCGAAAGAAGCTGCTTAATTGCAGTTACCTTTCTCAAGCATCTGCTTACGTATAAACTTATTCTGATTTTCAGGAACAATTTAAATGTCTATCACTAAAGATCAAATCATTGAAGCAGTATCCGCTATGTCCGTAATGGACGTTGTAGAACTGATTTCTGCAATGGAAGAAAAATTCGGTGTTTCCGCTGCTGCTGCTGTAGCTGTAGCTGCTGGCCCGGCTGAAGCTGCTGAAGAAAAAACTGAATTCGACGTAATTCTGAAAGCTGCTGGCGCTAACAAAGTTGCTGTTATCAAAGCAGTACGTGGCGCAACTGGCCTGGGTCTGAAAGAAGCTAAAGACCTGGTAGAATCTGCGCCGGCTGCGCTGAAAGAAGGCGTGAGCAAAGACGACGCAGAAGCACTGAAAAAATCTCTGGAAGAAGCTGGCGCTGAAGTTGAAGTTAAATAAGCCAACTTTTCTGGTTGCAGCCTAAGAAATTAGGCTGATGGCTGGTGACTTTTTAGTCACCAGCCTTTTTGCGCTGTAAGGCGCCAGTAGCGTTTCACACTGTTTGACTACTGCTGTGCCTTTCAATGCTTGTTTCTATCGACGTCTTAATATACTGCGACAGAGCGTCAGTTCTGTGTAAATCGCAATGAAATGGTTTAAGCGTGATAGCAACAGGCATTGCGGAAAGTATTCGATTTTCCGGTCAACAAAATAGTGTTGCACAAACTGTCCGCTCAATGGACAGATGGGTCGACTTGTCAGCGAGCTGAGGAACCCTAATGGTTTACTCCTATACCGAGAAAAAACGTATTCGTAAGGATTTTGGTAAACGTCCGCAAGTGTTGGACATACCTTATCTCCTTTCTATCCAGCTTGACTCGTTTCAGAAGTTCATCGAGCAAGATCCTGAAGGGCAGTATGGTCTGGAAGCAGCTTTCCGTTCCGTTTTCCCGATTCAGAGCTACAGCGGTAATTCCGAGCTGCAATACGTCAGCTACCGTCTTGGCGAACCGGTGTTTGACGTTCAGGAATGTCAGATCCGTGGCGTGACCTATTCCGCACCGCTGCGCGTAAAACTGCGTCTGGTGATCTACGAGCGCGAAGCGCCGGAAGGCACCGTAAAAGACATTAAAGAACAAGAAGTCTACATGGGCGAAATTCCGCTCATGACCGACAACGGTACCTTTGTTATCAACGGTACTGAGCGTGTTATCGTTTCTCAGCTGCACCGTAGTCCTGGCGTCTTCTTTGACTCCGACAAAGGTAAAACCCACTCTTCGGGTAAAGTGCTGTATAACGCGCGTATCATTCCTTACCGTGGTTCCTGGCTGGACTTCGAATTCGATCCGAAGGACAACCTGTTCGTACGTATTGACCGTCGCCGTAAACTGCCTGCGACCATCATTCTGCGTGCGCTGAACTACACCACTGAGCAGATCCTTGACCTGTTCTTTGAAAAAGTTGTTTTCGAAATTCGTGACAACAAGCTGCAGATGGAACTGGTGCCGGAACGCCTGCGTGGTGAAACCGCCTCCTTTGACATCGAAGCTAACGGCAAAGTCTACGTCGAAAAAGGCCGTCGCATCACTGCGCGCCATATTCGCCAACTGGAAAAAGACGATATCAAGCATATCGAAGTTCCGGTTGAATACATTGCTGGTAAGGTTGCGGCTAAAGACTACGTTGACGAATCTACTGGCGAGCTGATCTGCGCAGCTAACATGGAGCTGAGCCTGGATCTGCTGGCTAAGCTGAGCCAGTCTGGTCACAAGCGTATCGAAACGCTGTTCACTAACGATCTGGACCACGGTCCGTACATTTCTGAAACTGTACGCGTCGACCCAACCAACGATCGTCTGAGCGCGCTGGTAGAAATCTACCGCATGATGCGCCCTGGTGAGCCGCCGACTCGTGAAGCTGCGGAAAGCCTGTTCGAGAACCTGTTCTTCTCCGAAGACCGCTATGACCTGTCTGCGGTTGGTCGTATGAAGTTCAACCGTTCTCTGCTGCGCGACGAAATCGAAGGTTCCGGTATCCTGAGCAAAGACGACATCATTGAAGTGATGAAGAAGCTCATCGATATCCGTAACGGTAAAGGCGAAGTCGATGATATCGACCACCTTGGCAACCGTCGTATCCGTTCCGTAGGCGAAATGGCGGAAAACCAATTCCGCGTTGGCCTGGTGCGTGTTGAGCGTGCGGTGAAAGAGCGTCTGTCTCTGGGCGATCTGGATACCCTGATGCCTCAGGATATGATCAACGCCAAGCCGATTTCTGCAGCAGTGAAAGAGTTCTTTGGTTCCAGCCAGCTGTCTCAGTTTATGGACCAGAACAACCCGCTGTCTGAGATTACGCACAAACGTCGTATCTCCGCACTCGGCCCAGGCGGTTTGACCCGTGAACGCGCAGGCTTCGAAGTTCGAGACGTACACCCGACTCACTACGGTCGCGTATGTCCAATCGAAACGCCTGAAGGTCCGAACATCGGTCTGATCAACTCCCTATCCGTGTATGCACAGACTAACGAATACGGCTTCCTTGAGACGCCGTACCGTAAAGTGACCGACGGTGTTGTAACCGATGAAATTCACTACCTGTCTGCTATCGAAGAAGGTAACTACGTTATCGCTCAGGCGAACTCCAACCTGGATGACGAAGGCCACTTTGTAGAAGATCTGGTTACCTGCCGTAGCAAAGGCGAATCCAGCTTGTTCAGCCGTGACCAGGTTGACTACATGGACGTATCCACCCAGCAGGTGGTATCCGTCGGTGCGTCCCTGATCCCGTTCCTGGAACACGATGACGCCAACCGTGCATTGATGGGTGCGAACATGCAACGTCAGGCGGTTCCGACTCTGCGTGCTGATAAGCCGCTGGTTGGTACCGGTATGGAACGTGCTGTTGCCGTTGACTCCGGTGTTACTGCAGTTGCTAAACGTGGCGGTACTGTTCAGTACGTGGATGCTTCCCGTATCGTTATCAAAGTTAACGAAGACGAGATGTACCCGGGCGAAGCAGGTATCGACATTTATAACCTGACTAAATACACCCGTTCTAACCAGAACACCTGTATCAACCAGATGCCTTGCGTATCTCTGGGCGAGCCGGTTGAACGTGGTGATGTGCTGGCAGACGGTCCGTCCACCGACCTTGGTGAACTGGCGCTGGGTCAGAACATGCGCGTGGCATTCATGCCATGGAATGGTTACAACTTCGAAGACTCCATCCTCGTATCCGAGCGTGTTGTCCAGGAAGACCGTTTCACCACCATCCACATTCAGGAACTGGCATGTGTGTCCCGTGACACCAAGCTGGGGCCGGAAGAGATCACCGCTGACATCCCGAACGTGGGTGAAGCTGCGCTCTCCAAACTGGATGAATCCGGTATCGTTTATATCGGTGCGGAAGTGACCGGTGGCGATATTCTGGTTGGTAAGGTAACGCCGAAAGGTGAAACCCAGCTGACGCCGGAAGAGAAACTGCTGCGTGCGATCTTCGGTGAGAAAGCGTCTGACGTTAAAGACTCTTCTCTGCGCGTGCCAAACGGTGTTTCCGGTACGATTATCGACGTTCAGGTCTTTACTCGCGATGGCGTAGAAAAAGACAAACGTGCGCTGGAAATCGAAGAGATGCAGCTGAAGCAGGCTAAGAAAGACCTGTCTGAAGAACTGCAGATCCTCGAAGCTGGTCTGTTCAGCCGTATCTACGCTGTGCTGGTTTCCGGTGGTGTTGAAGCTGAGAAGCTCGACAAACTGCCGCGTGACCGCTGGTTAGAACTCGGCCTGACCGACGAAGAGAAACAGAATCAGCTGGAACAACTGGCTGAGCAGTACGACGAACTGAAACACGAATTCGAGAAAAAACTCGAAGCGAAACGCCGTAAAATCACTCAGGGCGACGATCTGGCACCGGGCGTGCTGAAGATTGTTAAGGTTTATCTGGCGGTTAAACGTCGGATCCAGCCTGGTGATAAGATGGCAGGTCGTCACGGTAACAAGGGTGTAATCTCTAAGATCAACCCGATCGAAGATATGCCACACGATGCTAACGGTACGCCGGTAGATATCGTACTGAACCCGCTGGGCGTACCATCGCGTATGAACATCGGTCAGATCCTTGAAACCCACCTGGGTATGGCTGCGAAAGGTATCGGCGATAAGATCAACGCCATGCTGAAACAGCAACAGGAAGTCGCCAAACTGCGCGAGTTCATCCAGCGTGCTTACGATCTGGGCTCAGATGTTCGTCAGAAAGTTGACCTGAATACCTTCAGCGATGAAGAAGTTCTGCGTCTGGCTGAAAACCTGAAAAAAGGTATGCCGATCGCAACGCCGGTCTTCGACGGTGCGAAAGAGTCTGAAATCAAGGAACTGTTACAGCTGGGTGGCCTGCCGACTTCCGGTCAGATTACCCTGTTCGACGGTCGTACCGGTGAGCAGTTCGAGCGCCAGGTTACCGTTGGCTACATGTACATGCTGAAACTGAACCACCTGGTTGATGACAAGATGCACGCGCGTTCTACCGGTTCTTACAGCCTGGTTACTCAGCAGCCGCTGGGTGGTAAGGCTCAGTTCGGTGGTCAGCGCTTCGGGGAGATGGAAGTGTGGGCGCTGGAAGCATATGGCGCGGCATACACCCTGCAGGAAATGCTCACCGTTAAGTCTGATGACGTGAACGGTCGTACTAAGATGTATAAAAACATCGTGGACGGCAACCATCAGATGGAACCAGGCATGCCGGAATCCTTCAACGTACTGTTGAAAGAGATTCGTTCGCTGGGTATCAACATCGAGCTGGAAGACGAGTAACTCTCGATCAAACAGGTCACTGGTGCTGGCGTAACAGCCAGCGCCAGATTGTGCTAACTCCGACGGGAGCAAATCCGTGAAAGATTTATTAAAGTTTCTGAAAGCGCAGACTAAAACCGAAGAGTTTGATGCGATCAAAATTGCTCTGGCCTCGCCAGACATGATCCGTTCATGGTCTTTCGGTGAAGTTAAGAAGCCGGAAACCATCAACTACCGTACGTTCAAACCTGAGCGTGACGGCCTTTTCTGCGCCCGTATCTTTGGGCCGGTAAAAGACTACGAGTGCCTGTGCGGTAAGTACAAGCGCCTGAAACATCGTGGTGTGATCTGTGAGAAGTGCGGCGTTGAAGTGACCCAGACCAAAGTACGCCGTGAGCGTATGGGCCACATCGAGCTGGCGTCTCCGACCGCGCATATCTGGTTCCTGAAATCGCTGCCGTCCCGTATCGGTCTGCTGCTCGATATGCCGCTGCGCGATATCGAACGCGTACTGTACTTCGAATCTTATGTCGTTATCGAAGGCGGTATGACCAACCTGGAACGTCAACAGATCCTGACTGAAGAGCAGTATCTGGACGCGCTGGAAGAGTTCGGTGACGAATTCGACGCGAAGATGGGTGCGGAAGCTATCCAGGCCCTGCTGAAGAGCATGGATCTGGAGCAAGAGTGTGAAACTCTGCGCGAAGAGCTGAACGAAACCAACTCCGAAACCAAGCGTAAAAAGCTGACCAAGCGTATCAAACTGCTGGAAGCCTTCGTACAGTCTGGCAACAAGCCAGAGTGGATGATCCTGACCGTTCTGCCGGTTCTGCCGCCAGATCTGCGTCCGCTGGTTCCGCTTGATGGCGGTCGTTTCGCAACGTCAGATCTGAACGATCTGTATCGTCGCGTGATCAACCGTAACAACCGTCTGAAGCGTCTGTTGGATCTGGCTGCGCCGGACATCATCGTACGCAACGAAAAACGTATGCTGCAGGAAGCGGTTGACGCCCTGCTGGATAACGGTCGTCGCGGTCGTGCGATCACCGGTTCTAACAAGCGTCCTCTGAAATCTTTGGCCGATATGATCAAAGGTAAACAGGGTCGTTTCCGTCAGAACCTGCTCGGTAAGCGTGTTGACTACTCCGGTCGTTCTGTAATCACCGTAGGTCCATACCTGCGTCTGCATCAGTGCGGTCTGCCGAAGAAAATGGCACTGGAACTGTTCAAACCGTTCATCTACGGCAAGCTGGAACTGCGTGGCCTCGCCACCACCATCAAAGCCGCTAAGAAAATGGTTGAGCGTGAAGAAGCTGTCGTTTGGGATATCCTGGACGAAGTTATCCGCGAACACCCGGTACTGTTGAACCGTGCACCAACCCTGCACCGTCTGGGTATCCAGGCATTTGAGCCGGTACTGATCGAAGGTAAAGCTATCCAGCTGCACCCGCTGGTTTGTGCGGCATATAACGCCGACTTCGATGGTGACCAGATGGCTGTTCACGTACCGCTGACGCTGGAAGCCCAGCTTGAAGCGCGTGCGCTGATGATGTCTACCAACAACATCCTGTCCCCGGCGAACGGCGAACCTATCATCGTTCCGTCTCAGGACGTTGTATTGGGTCTGTACTACATGACCCGTGACTGTGTTAACGCCAAAGGCGAAGGCATGGTGCTGACTGGCCCGAAAGAAGCTGAGCGTATCTATCGCGCTGGCCTGGCCTCTCTGCATGCGCGCGTTAAAGTGCGTATCACTGAATATGAAAAAGATGAAAACGGCGAATTCGTTGCGCACACCAGCCTGAAAGACACGACCATTGGTCGCGCCATTCTGTGGATGATCGTACCGAAAGGTCTGCCTTTCTCCATCGTCAACCAGGCGCTGGGTAAGAAAGCCATCTCCAAAATGCTGAACACCTGTTACCGCATTCTGGGCCTGAAGCCGACCGTTATCTTCGCTGACCAGACAATGTACACCGGCTTTGCTTATGCAGCGCGTTCAGGTGCATCTGTTGGTATTGATGACATGGTCATCCCGGAGAAGAAACACGAGATCATCTCTGAAGCGGAAGCTGAAGTTGCTGAGATCCAGGAGCAGTTCCAGTCTGGTCTGGTAACCGCAGGCGAACGCTATAACAAAGTTATCGATATCTGGGCTGCGGCGAACGATCGTGTATCCAAAGCGATGATGGATAACCTGCAGACTGAAACCGTTATTAACCGTGACGGCGTAGAAGAGCAGCAGGTTTCCTTCAACAGCATTTACATGATGGCCGACTCCGGTGCGCGTGGTTCAGCAGCACAGATTCGTCAGCTGGCTGGTATGCGTGGTCTGATGGCGAAGCCAGATGGCTCCATCATCGAAACGCCAATCACCGCGAACTTCCGTGAAGGTCTGAACGTACTCCAGTACTTCATCTCTACTCACGGTGCGCGTAAAGGTCTGGCGGATACCGCACTGAAAACAGCGAACTCCGGTTATCTGACGCGTCGTCTGGTTGACGTTGCGCAGGACCTGGTTGTTACTGAGGACGATTGCGGCACGCTGGAAGGCATCACCATGACCCCGGTTATCGAGGGTGGTGACGTTAAAGAGCCGCTGCGCGATCGCGTTCTGGGTCGTGTGACTGCTGAAGACGTTCTGAAGCCGGGTACCGCGGATATTCTGGTTCCACGTAACACGCTGCTGCACGAACAGTGGTGTGACCTGCTGGAAGAGAACTCCGTTGACTCCGTGAAAGTCCGTTCCGTTGTATCCTGTGACACCGACTTTGGTGTATGTGCGCACTGCTATGGTCGTGACCTGGCGCGTGGCCACATCATCAACAAAGGTGAAGCAATCGGCGTTATCGCGGCACAGTCCATCGGTGAACCGGGTACACAGCTGACGATGCGTACGTTCCACATCGGTGGTGCGGCATCTCGTGCGGCTGCTGAATCCAGCATCCAGGTGAAAAACAAAGGTAGCATCCGTCTGAGCAATGCGAAGTCGGTTGTTAACTCCAGCGGTAAACTGGTTATCACCTCACGTAACACCGAACTGAAACTGATCGACGAATTCGGTCGTACCAAAGAAAGCTATAAAGTGCCTTACGGCTCCGTTATGGCGAAAGGTGATGGCGAACAGGTTGCTGGCGGCGAAACCGTAGCGAACTGGGATCCGCACACCATGCCGGTTATCACCGAAGTGAGTGGTTTCGTCCGCTTCACTGACATGATCGACGGCCAGACCATTACTCGTCAGACCGACGAGCTGACCGGTCTGTCTTCTCTGGTCGTTCTGGATTCTGCAGAGCGTACGTCGGGTGGTAAAGACCTGCGTCCGGCACTGAAAATTGTTGATGCTCAGGGCAACGACGTTCTGATCCCAGGCACCGATATGCCTGCTCAGTACTTCCTGCCAGGTAAAGCGATTGTTCAGCTGGAAGATGGCGTACAGATCAGCTCTGGTGACACCCTGGCCCGTGTTCCGCAGGAATCCGGCGGTACCAAGGACATCACCGGTGGTCTGCCGCGCGTTGCGGACCTGTTCGAAGCTCGTCGTCCGAAAGAGCCGGCAATCCTGGCTGAAATCAGCGGCATCATTTCCTTCGGTAAAGAAACCAAAGGGAAACGTCGCCTGGTTATCACCCCGGTAGACGGTAGCGAACCTTACGAAGAGATGATTCCGAAATGGCGTCAGCTCAACGTGTTCGAAGGTGAACGTGTAGAACGTGGTGACGTGGTTTCCGACGGTCCGGAAGCGCCGCACGACATCCTGCGTCTGCGTGGTGTGCATGCTGTAACTCGTTACATCGTTAACGAAGTTCAGGACGTATACCGTCTGCAGGGTGTTAAGATTAACGATAAACACATCGAAGTTATCGTTCGTCAGATGCTGCGTAAAGCCACCATCGAAAGCGCTGGTAGCTCCGACTTCCTGGAAGGCGAGCAGGTTGAATACTCCCGCGTCAAGATCGCTAACCGCGAGCTGGAAGCGAACGGCAAAGTGGGCGCAACCTTCTCCCGCGATCTGCTGGGTATCACCAAAGCGTCTCTGGCAACTGAGTCGTTCATCTCCGCGGCATCGTTCCAGGAGACCACTCGCGTGCTGACCGAAGCAGCCGTTGCGGGCAAACGCGACGAACTGCGCGGTCTGAAAGAGAACGTCATCGTGGGTCGTCTGATCCCGGCCGGTACCGGTTACGCGTACCACCAGGATCGTATGCGCCGTCGCGCAGCGGGCGAACTGCCAGCTGCTCCGCAGGTGACTGCTGAAGATGCGTCTGCCAGCCTGGCAGAACTGCTGAACGCAGGCCTGGGCGGTTCTGACAACGATTAATCGTTGCTGACCATAATAAAAAACCCGCTTCGGCGGGTTTTTTTATGTCTATGTTATGCCTGATGGCGCTGCTCTTATACGGTCTGTGAGGTTACGAAGCCGCCATCCGGCAGTGTTATTAATTTACCGGCGGCAACCGCCGATAAAGCTCAATCATGTCGCCCGCCAAATCCTGAATCACCATCGCGTTCATCAGGTGATCCTGCGAATGGACTGTGATGAGATTAACCGGTAGCTTGCCGGTACCTTCGTCAATGCCGATTAGCTGGGTCTGGATTTTATGTGCCTGTTTGACGTACTCGCGTGATTCCACCATTGCTTGTTCCGCACCAGTAAAGTCACCTTTACGCGCCAGTTGTAGCGCTGTCAGGGCCTGACTGCGGGCGGCTCCGGCGTTGACCAATAATTCCATGATGATCGTTTCTAACTCTTCCATGTCATCACTCCAGTAGCTTCAGCGCTTTTTCCAGTACGGCATCACCTTTCATCATGCCGTAATCCATCATATCGATAACGGCGACTTTTTTGCCTAGCGGGTCGGCGAGCGCCTGCAGCTTGGCCTGCTCATATTTAACCTGTGGACCAAGCAACACGATATCTGCAGTGACGATATTCTCTTCAAACTCAGCTACCGGGACAGCTTTGATCGTGACGTCGACACCTTTTTTCTGGGCGGCATCTTTCATCCTTTGTACCAGCATGCTGGTGGACATTCCGGCGGCACAGCATAAAACGATGTTTTTCATAAGCAGTCTCGCTCAACATGTGTGGGTTGATAATTATCGCGAGCCAGCTGTAGCAACAACTGCTTTGCAACGATTGTGTGCAAGGCATCACAAAGAAAACCACTTTTTCTGAAACCGGTTACAAAAAGAAGCAAAACTCAACGATCTGAACCGAGGCTGGCGGCTCTTTGGTACGCTTATCACATGCGGGAATATATAATTACTGGCAATAAAAACATGTTATAAAAAACAGTATTGACAGCGTTTTTTAAACCCGTATGTTAATGCTTAACAGCAGGGAAATAGTCGTTTGCTGTTAACGTAGTAAGTGTTAGTAAAGCTTTATTGGGGGTTGCGATAAAGGCCACGAAGTATTTTTTGTTTGGGGTAGTCGATGCTGAAAACGCTATTTTTTCACTTCGACAATGCTTTCAGGCCACGTAGTTGATTTATCTAATCGCAAAAAGTTAGTAAAGCGCGACGATGTAACGCCATGATTTAATAGTAAGTGTTTGTGATTTCTGTTTTTATGGTTATCGCAAGGGAAATAAGGCAACGCATCAAAGAGTATATGTCGCGAGGGGAAGTGTACTTGTTTAGGTCACCAGCCTTGAGTTTTATTATCAAGCCGGTGGAATGTGTTTAACGGTAAATAGAGGAAAGTTTTAGTTAGTATCAAAATCCAATATTATCTGTAGTAAACCTGTACATTTTAAAGTAGTACCATCAGCAGTACTAAATCGTTAAGTTTATTAATGTTAAATCTGAAGTTTGTAGTAACTTAAAGCCCTGACTGCACTAGTCGGGGCTTTTGTTTAATGCGATCGCTCCGGGCTTACGGCATCTGCGTAGCGCGCCCCAGATAGCTGTCCCAGTCTTTCCACACGGGCTGTAATCCCCGCGCCATGAGTGCTTCAGCAACGGCTTCAGGGCGACGGTCGTCGTGCGGGGAAAACTGCTCCAGTTCTGGATGGTTATCGGCATAACCGCCAGGCTGGGTTTTTGAGAAGGCGCTGACATTGTTGATCGCCAGTGGGATCACATGGTCACGAAACCAGGGTGATTCGCGGGTGGAGAGCGACAGCTCAATTTCTGGCGTCAGTAAACGAAACGCGCAAATGCTCTGGAGCAACTGTCGCTCGTCCATGATCGATGCGGGTTCAACGCCCCCGGTGCATGGGCGCAGACGAGGAAAGGAGATGGAGTAGCGGCTCTGCCAGTAATGCTGCTGCATCCACAGCAGATGTTCGGCGACCATATAACAATCCACCCGCCAGCTGTCAGACAAACCAATCAACGCGCCAAGACCGATTTTATCGATTCCAGCGCGGCCCAGCCTGTCCGGTGTTTCCAGCCGCCAGAAGAAATCCTGTTTTTTCCCCTTTAAATGATGATGGGCATAAGTCGCTTCATGATAGCTCTCCTGATACACCATCACCCCGTCCAGCCCCAGCCTCTTCAGCTCGGCATATTCCTCGGTTGCCAGCGGCTGCACTTCCATCTGTAACGAGGCGAACTGACGGCGAATGTCAGGTAAATGGCGGCGAAAGTAGTCCATGCCCACTTTGCTCTGGTGTTCACCGGTGACCAGCAGCAGGTGTTCAAAACCTAACTCGCGGATGGCGGCGCACTCGCGGGCGATTTCTGCCTCGTCCAGCGTCTTACGTTTGATGCGGTTGCTCATAGAAAAACCGCAGTAGGTACAGTCATTGGCGCAGAGGTTTGAGAGATAAAGCGGCACGTAAAAACTGACGGTGTTGCCGAAGCGCTGGCGAGTCAGCCTTTGCGCCCGTTGCGCCAGCGGTTCAAGGTAATCGGCGGCGGCGGGGGAGAGCAGTGCCATCAGGTTGTCACGACTTAGCTGTGGAGTGTTAAGCGCGCGTTCCACGTCAGCGGCGGTTTTACCGTTGATGCGCAGGCGAATGTCGTCCCACTCCAGTTGCCGCCAGCGGTCGGTGAAGGTTTTCATGCTAACGCCTCCAGAAAGCCGGTGAGCGGGCTGGTGGCGCTGGCCTGCGAACTTTTGCTTCCTGGCACAGCCTGCCGCGCCAGTAATCCGGCTTCCACCGCCAGACGAAAAGCGGTTGCCATCATCACCGGATCGTCCGCCACGGCAATCGCCGTGTTGACCAGCACCGCATCAGCGCCCATTTCCAGCGCCTGCGCCGCGTGGCTGGGCACGCCGATCCCGGCGTCGACCACCACTGGCACGGTGGCCTGCTGGATAATGATCTCCAGCATGGCTTTGGTTTCCAGCCCCTGGTTAGAGCCGATAGGCGCGCCGAGCGGCATCACCGCCGCGCAGCCGACCTCTTCCAGCCGCTTGCACAAAACCGGATCCGCGCCGCAGTAGGGCAGCACGACAAACCCCTGCTTCACCAGCGCCTCGGCGGCTTTTAGCGTTTCGATTGGATCCGGCAGCAGCCAACGGGCGTCCGGGTGGATTTCTAATTTCAGCCAGTGGGTGCCCAGCGCTTCACGCGCCAGTTGGGCGGCGAAGATCGCCTCTTCGGCGGTTTTCGCCCCAGAGGTATTGGGCAGCAGCGTGACGCCCGCTTCAATTAGCGGCGCCAGAATCGCATCGTTGTGCTGGCGCAGGTCCACGCGCTTCATCGCCAGCGTCACCAACTGGCTGCCGGAAGCGCGAATCGCCTCGACCATCAGCTGCGAAGAGGCAAACTTCCCGGTACCGGTGAACAGATGTGAATCAAACGTTTTGTCGGCAATACGTAACATCTCAACCCCCTGCAATAACCTGAAAAAGCAGGATCTGGTCGCCTTCCTGCACGATTTGCTGTTCCCACTGCTCGCGCGGCAGGATCTGTTGATTGAGCGCCAACGCTGCGCCCGGTTTGAGCTGGTTGAGCTGGATAAGCAGCCCGCTGACGGTTTGCCCTGCGGCGCACTGCATCGGCTCATCATTGAATTGAATTTGCATGCTGCCCTCCGCATACTGGACAGCCGTTGGCGCGACGCAGCGCGAGGCTGCGCCACTGGCTGGTTTTGCCGTCAAACAGACGTAGCTCCCCGCCCGGCGTCTCAATACCGCTAAGTAATTTAATCGCCTCCAGCGCCTGCAAGGTACCCATCACGCCAACCACCGGGCCGAGCACGCCAGCGGTGCGGCAGTTGCGTTCCGGCTCTACATCATCCGGCCACAGGCAGCGGTAACACCCTTGTTCCCACGGCGGCGTGAGCACCATCAACTGACCGCCAAAGCCGACAGCGCTGGCGGTGATGAGTGGGATATTGAGCGCTACGCAGGCGGCGTTGATTTCCTGGCGCGTGGCCATGTTATCGGTACAGTCGAGCACTACATCGGCCCGCGCGACCGTATGCCGGAGCGCATCGCATTTAAGTCGCTGCTGGAGTGATACCAGTTCGATATCCGGGTTGAGCCGTGTCAGGCGCTGCCGGGCAACCTGAGATTTTGAACGTGCGATATCATCGGTGGTAAATAGAATCTGGCGCTGCAAATTGCTCAGATGAATGTCGTCATCGTCTACCAGCGTCAGTTTGCCGATGCCTGCTCCCGCCAGATACAGCGCGGCAGGTGAACCTAACCCGCCTAAACCCACGATCAGCACATGACTCGCGAGCAGCTTTTGCTGGCCTTCAATGGCGATATCGCCGAGCAGGATTTGCCGGCTGTAGCGCATAAAATCGCGGTCATTCATCGCCAACTCCCGCAATATCCAGTAACTGCGCGGTAGCGGCGCGCCAGTCGGCGGCCTGAGTAATAGCGCTGACCACGGCAATACTGCCGACGCCAGTCGCCAGCACCGACGGGGCGCGTTCAAGGCTGATGCCGCCAATTGCCACGGTCGGGTAATCTGCCATGCGCGCAATATGGCTTGCCAGCTGCGCCAGCCCCTGCGGGGCGGAAGGCATCTGCTTGGTTTGCGTCGGGAAGACGTGGCCGAGTGCGATATAAGAAGGCTTAGCGGCGAGTGCGACGTTAATCTCCATATCATCGTGAGTGGATACGCCCAGGCGTAAGCCCGCCGCCTGAATGGCATTCAGGTCGGTGGTTTCGAGGTCTTCCTGGCCCAGATGCACGCCGTAGGCGTTGTGCTTAATCGCCAGCCGCCAGTAGTCGTTAATAAACAGGCGGGCGTCATAACGACGCCCCAGTGCGATGGCGGCGATAACGTCGGCTTCCACCTCTTCATCGCGTTTATCTTTGATACGCAACTGAATGGTGCGCACGCCCGCCTCCAGCAGACGTTCAATCCATTCAACGCTGTCTACCACCGGGTAAAGACCGAGGCGGAACGGGACGGTTGGGAAATCAGGCTGATACATCAGGCTTCCTCCCGTTTGAGATAAATTTCGCCGCCTTTGGCGCGGAAGTTTTCCGACATATCCGCCATCCCCACTTCAATGGTTTGCGCGGCGGCGTAATCACGCACTTCCTGGCTGATTTTCATCGAGCAGAATTTCGGCCCGCACATGGAACAGAAGTGGGCGACCTTGCCGGATTCTTGTGGCAGGGTTTCATCGTGATAAGCGCGGGCGGTGAACGGGTCGAGCGCGAGGTTAAACTGATCTTCCCAGCGGAATTCAAAGCGCGCTTTCGACATGGCGTTATCGCGGATCTGCGCGCCCGGATGTCCTTTGGCTAAATCCGCGGCGTGGGCGGCGATTTTGTAGGTGATCAGCCCCTGCTTCACATCTTCTTTGTTCGGCAGGCCGAGGTGCTCTTTCGGCGTCACGTAACACAGCATCGCACAGCCGAACCAGCCGATCATTGCGGCGCCAATGCCGGAGGTGAAGTGGTCATAGCCCGGCGCGATATCGGTGGTCAACGGCCCTAAGGTGTAAAACGGCGCTTCGTGGCAGCTCTCCAGCTCTTCGGTCATGTTGCGCTGAATCATATGCATCGGCACGTGGCCCGGGCCTTCAATCATCACCTGCACGTCGTATTCCCAGGCGATTTTGGTCAGCTCACCCAGCGTATGCAGCTCGGAGAACTGCGCTTCGTCGTTGGCGTCCTGGATGGAGCCGGGACGCAGGCCGTCGCCCAGCGACAGGGAAACGTCGTAGGCGGCGCAGATTTCGCAAATCTCGCGGAAATGTTCGAACAGGAAGTTCTCTTTGTGATGGGAGAGACACCATTTCGCCATAATTGAACCGCCGCGCGAGACAATACCGGTCAGGCGTTTGGCGGTCATTGGCACGTAGCGCAGCAATACGCCCGCATGAATGGTGAAGTAGTCGACGCCTTGTTCGGCCTGCTCCAGCAGCGTGTCGCGGAACGCTTCCCAGGTGAGATCTTCGGCGATCCCGTTGACCTTCTCCAGCGCCTGATAGATCGGCACGGTGCCGATCGGTACCGGGCTGTTACGCAGGATCCACTCGCGGGTTTCATGAATATAGCGGCCGGTGGAGAGGTCCATTACCGTGTCCGCGCCCCAGCGGGTCGACCAGACCAGTTTTTCCACCTCTTCTTCGATGGAGGAGGTGACCGCCGAGTTACCGATGTTGGCATTCACTTTGACCAGGAAGTTGCGGCCAATGATCATCGGCTCCGATTCCGGGTGGTTGATGTTGGCGGGGATAATCGCGCGGCCGGCAGCCACTTCATCACGCACGAACTCCGGGGTGATGTTTTCCGGCAGTCGTGCGCCGAAGCTCATCCCCGGATGCTGGTGGCGCAGCACTTCACTGCGAATGCGCTCGCGGCCCATATTTTCACGGATGGCGATAAACTCCATTTCGGGAGTGACGATCCCCTGGCGGGCGTAATGCAACTGGGTGACGCGCTTGCCTGCTTTGGCGCGTTTCGGCGTCAGCAGGCCGGTAAAACGCAGATCGTCCAGACCATCGTCGGCCAGACGTTCTTTGGTGTAAGCCGAGCTACGGTCGTCTAATTCTTCGCTATCATTGCGTGCGTCAATCCACGGCTGGCGCAGTTTCGCCAGACCCTGCTGGACGTTAATCGCCACCTCAGGATCGCCATACGGGCCGGAGGTGTCGTACACCGGTACGGCTTCGTTCGCCTCAAACTGCGGGTTATCTTTACTGCCGCCAATCAGCGTTGGGCTGAGCTGAATTTCGCGCATCGGGATGCGGATATCCGGCTGCGAACCGGTGATATAGATGCGTCTGGACTCAGGAAAGGCGGTCCCTTCCAGAGTATCGATAAAGTGTTGGGCCTGGGCGCGCTGTTCGCGGCGTGATGGTTTAGTAGTGGCAGACATAGCTCATTCCAAAAAAGTAAGGACGTGGCTTGTCAGACGACGGATGAAGCAAGAGAGACGATCGCCCAAGGCGATACGGCTGTAGATTGACTCTTGTTCCCTTCGCAGGTTTTAACCTGATCAGGTTCCGCGGATCCCGAATTAACGGTCTCAGCCTTTTCCACGTCATCCTTCGCGCTGCCTCTTTGTTGGCTTCGTCCGCTCACTCCAGTCACTTACTTAGGTAAGCTCCTGGAGATTCACTGACTTGCCGCCTTGACGCATCACGAATGCTTTTGTGGAAAATAAGCACTCCGACAAGAAGTAACCTCTATCTTAGAGGTAATGAATGTAAACTACGCGTTAATGCGGAAAATCTCAAGCCGGGCGTTTGAATTCGCTAAGCGTTTTAAAGGCCAGCATGATCAGCTGATCTTCCAGCCGGAAACGAGCCTCCAGCGCTTCGCCAATATCGGAAAGCGCCTGCTGGAGCTGGTGAACGTTATCCTCATCGATAGCGTTTTCCAGCGTTGAGTCATAGTAATCCATTATCAGCTGGGTATTGGCATCCAGCTGTGGCCAGATTTTACTGGCGTTTAAAAGCGGACTCTCACCTTCCATTTTATGGATAATGCGTTCATAAATACTGAAGTGACCGGCAGACAGATAGTCGACCAGACGCTGGCAAAAATTATCGAGCGCTTTCTCATTGAGGCGCATAAACGACTCTTTGCCCGGTTTCAGGCCAACCAGATCGTAGTAAGCCACGAGCAGGTGCTTACGAATATTCAGCCAACGGTCGACCAGTTTATGATGCCCATGGACACGCTCTTTCAGGTGTTCTAACTGGTTTAACATACGTTGACCCTCGTATCGATAAGTTTAAAATCTGCTCATGTCAATCTTGTAAAAATAATGTTAATAACATGCCTGTGAAGCAAAGGTAGCGCAAGAGATATGGATCGAATAATTGAAAAATGGGATCGCGGCTGGTGGATTGTGAGCCACGAACAAAAATTATGGTTGCCTGCTGGGGAATTACCCTATGGCGAGGCGATAAATTTCGATCTTGCGGGCCAGCGCGCACTTCAGATAGGTGAGTGGGAAGGCGATCCGGTCTGGCTGGTGCAGCAGCCGCGTCGCCACGACATGGGTTCGGTGCGCCAGGTTATCGACCAGGATGTAGGCCTGTTTCAGTTGGCGGGGCGCGGCGTACAGCTGGCCGAGTTCTACCGCTCGCATAAATTCTGCGGCTACTGCGGGCACACGATGCACCCGAGCAAAACCGAATGGGCGATGCTGTGTAGCCATTGCCGCGAACGCTATTATCCGCAAATCGCTCCCTGCATTATCGTCGCCATTCGCCGCGATGATTCGATCCTCCTTGCCCAGCATGTTCGCCATCGTAACGGTGTGCATACCGTGCTGGCCGGTTTTGTCGAAGTAGGCGAAACCCTGGAGCAGGCCGTGGCGCGCGAAGTCATGGAGGAAAGCGGGATCAAGGTGAAAAATCTGCGCTACGTGACCTCGCAGCCGTGGCCGTTCCCGCAATCGCTGATGACGGCGTTTATGGCAGAGTACGACAGCGGCGACATCGTCATTGACCCGAAAGAGCTACTCAATGCCAACTGGTATCGCTACGACGATTTACCACTCTTACCCCCGCCTGGCACCGTCGCGCGTCGTTTGATCGAAGATACGGTGGCAATGTGTCGGGCCGAGTACGAGTAAAGAACGAGTGGTGATACACTGTGGGACTGACGCAATAAGGAACTGCAAAAAATGACCGAACTGAAGAACGATCGTTATCTGCGTGCGCTGCTGCGCCAGCCCGTTGATGTCACCCCGGTATGGATGATGCGCCAGGCGGGCCGCTATCTACCGGAATATAAAGCCACGCGCGCCGAGGCGGGCGATTTTATGGCGCTGTGCAAAAACGCCGAGCTGGCCTGCGAAGTGACGCTGCAGCCGCTGCGTCGCTACAAGCTCGATGCGGCGATCCTCTTCTCGGATATTTTGACTATTCCGGATGCAATGGGGCTTGGGCTGTACTTTGAGGCCGGGGAAGGCCCGCGCTTCACCTCACCGATTACCAGCAAGGCCGACGTTGAAAAACTGCCGATTCCGGACCCGGAAGGCGAGCTGGGCTACGTGATGAACGCGGTGCGCACCATCCGCCGTGAGCTGAAGGGCGAGGTGCCGCTGATAGGTTTCTCCGGCAGCCCGTGGACGCTGGCGACCTACATGGTGGAAGGCGGCAGCAGTAAAGCCTTCACCGTGATTAAAAAGATGATGTATGCCGACCCTAAAGCGCTGCATCTGCTGCTCGATAAGCTGGCGCAGAGCGTCACGCTGTACCTGAACGCGCAGATTAAAGCGGGCGCGCAATCGGTAATGATTTTTGACACCTGGGGTGGCGTGCTGACCGGGCGCGACTATCAGCAGTTCTCGTTGTACTACATGCATAAAATCGTTGATGGTCTGCTGCGTGAAAACGAAGGCCGTCGCGTACCGGTGACGCTGTTTACCAAAGGCGGCGGTCAGTGGCTGGAAGCGATGGCGGAAACCGGCTGTGATGCGTTAGGTCTCGACTGGACGACAGATATCGCCGATGCGCGTCGTCGCGTTGGCCATAAAGTGGCGCTGCAGGGCAATATGGATCCATCCATGCTGTATGCGCCGCCGGCACGGATCGAAGACGAGGTAGCGACTATACTTGCAGGTTTCGGCCAGGGTGAAGGCCACGTCTTCAACCTCGGTCACGGCATCCATCAGGATGTACCGCCGGAACATGCAGGGGTGTTTGTGGAGGCGGTGCATCGGCTGTCCGAACAATACCACCGCTAAGGAGTCATTATGGATCTCGCGTCGCTACGCGCTCAGCAGCTTGAACTGGCCTCTTCAGTGATCCGCGAGGATCGCCTCGACAAGGATCCGCCGGATCTGATCGGGGGAGCGGATGTCGGGTTTGAGCAGGGTGGCGAAGTGACGCGGGCCGCGATGGTTCTGCTGAAGTATCCCTCTCTGGAACTGGTTGAATACACGGTGGCGCGGGTCGCCACCACCATGCCGTATATTCCCGGCTTTCTCTCCTTTCGTGAAACCCCCGCGCTGATGGCCGCCTGGCAACAGCTGTCGCAAAAACCGGATCTGCTGTTCGTCGACGGGCATGGTATTTCCCACCCACGTCGCCTGGGGGTCGCCAGCCATTTTGGTCTGCTGGTAGATGTCCCGACCATTGGCGTGGCGAAAAAACGTCTGTGCGGCAAGTTTGAGCCGCTCTCTGCCGAACCCGGTGCGCTCGCGCCGCTGCTGGATAAAGGCGAACAGCTGGCATGGGTCTGGCGCAGCAAAGCGCGCTGTAATCCGTTGTTTATCTCTACGGGTCACCGCGTGGGTATGGACAACGCGCTGGCGTGGGTGCAGCGCTGTATGAACGGTTATCGTTTGCCGGAACCGACCCGCTGGGCGGATGCGGTGGCATCAGAACGCCCGTCTTTTACGCGGCTTGCAGCAAAAACGCCCCATATCGGGTAAACTGCGGCTAATTTCCGTATTTGAGAACTCATCATGTTACAAAACCCGATTCACCTGCGTCTGGAGAAGCTGGAAAGCTGGCAGCACGTCACGTTTATGGCCTGCCTCTGTGAGCGCATGTACCCAAACTACGCCATGTTCTGCAAGCAAACTGAATTTGGCGATGGGCAGATTTATCGCCGAATTTTAGATTTAATTTGGGAAACGCTGACGGTAAAAGACGCGAAAATCAATTTCGACAGCCAGTTGGAAAAGTTTGAAGAGGCCATTCCTTCTGCGGATGATTACGATCTGTACGGCGTTTACCCGGCGATTGATGCCTGCGTGGCATTAAGCGAACTGATGCATTCTCGTCTTAGCGGTGAAACGCTGGAGCATGCGATTGAGGTCAGCAAGGCATCGATTACGACGGTTGCGATGCTGGAAATGACCCAGGCTGGTCGCGAAATGACCGATGAAGAGCTGAAAGAGAACCCTGCCGTTGAGCAAGAATGGGATATTCAGTGGGAAATTTTCCGACTTTTAGCCGACTGTGAAGAACGCGATATTGAGCTGATAAAAGGGCTTCGTGCAGACCTGCGCGAGGCTGGTGAGAGCAATATTGGTATAAATTTTCAGCAATGACACCATAAAACGTGATTTAACGCCTGATTTGTCGTGCCTGAAGGCTTCCCATCCGCCCCCGGTCTGGTCTACATTTGGGGGGCGAAAAAAAGTGGCTATCGGTGCGTGTATGCAGGAGAGTGCTTTTCTGGCATTTCCGTCGCACTCGATGCTTAGCAAGCGATAAACACATTGTAAGGATAACTTATGAACAAGACTCAACTGATTGATGTAATTGCAGACAAAGCAGAACTGTCTAAAACACAGGCTAAA
Organism: Citrobacter werkmanii; assembly: GCF_008693645.1. Classification (NCBI taxonomy): domain Bacteria; kingdom Pseudomonadati; phylum Pseudomonadota; class Gammaproteobacteria; order Enterobacterales; family Enterobacteriaceae; genus Citrobacter; species Citrobacter werkmanii. The sequence goes on from NZ_CP044101.1 coordinate 473,438, forward strand.
GCTGCTCTGGAATCCACTCTGGCTGCTATTACTGAGTCTCTGAAAGAAGGCGATGCTGTACAACTGGTTGGTTTCGGTACCTTCAAAGTGAACCACCGTGCTGAGCGCACTGGCCGCAACCCGCAGACCGGTAAAGAAATCAAAATCGCCGCAGCTAACGTACCGGCATTTGTTTCTGGTAAAGCACTGAAAGACGCGGTTAAGTAATTCGCGTGGCAGTGAACAGTTTTATCGAAGGGGCGGTTTCGCCCCTTTTGTCCATCTGGCGTCATTCGCTTTGGCTTTCAGGTGTTCTGTTACTGTCAGCCTGTGGTAGCCATTCTGAGCTTCCTCCCTTCACGGCCAGCGGCTATGTTGGCGATCAGGGGGCGGTACGCATCTGGCGTAAAGATTCCAGCGACGATGTTCACTTGCTCTCGGTATTGAGTCCGTGGCGTAAAGGCGATACCACCACCAGTGAATACCGCTGGCAGGGTGATTCGCTCTCTCTGATAGAACTCAACGTATACAGTAAACCGTCGGAACATGTTCGGATACGCTTCGATGACCGGGGCGAACTGAGTTTCATGCAGCGTGAAGTCGACGGGCAAAAACAACAGCTTTCCAGCGATCAAATCGCGCTTTACCGCTATCGCGCCGATCAAATCCGCCAGACCAGCGATGCGCTGCGTCAGGGACGGGTGATATTGCGTCAGGGACGCTGGCATGCGAATAACACGGTGACGACCTGTGAAGGTGAAACGCTAAAGCCCGATCTGGAATCGTGGGCGATAAACCATATTGAGCGCCGCCAGCGCCATTCATCCGTAGAGGTGAGCGTGGCATGGCTGGAAGCGCCCGAAGGATCACAACTACTGCTGGTCGCCAATGAAGATTTTTGTCACTGGCAGCCGAAAGAGAAAACATTTTAACGCCGGATGGCGACGCACATGCGTCTTATCCATCCGTAGTCCGATTAGCGTAGCGCGATCAGGCATTAAGTCCTTTACCAGTGTCCCATTCCCATATGACCGCCACCGCGATAGTTACCGCCACCGCCGCATCCGCCGTAGCCCATTCCGGCACCACGTGGCACGCCTGCCTGCGCCAGCGCGACATCACGCTTAACGCGCTGCTCATCCAGAGACTGATTCAGAGCCTCCATTTCTTTTGCCACGGCATTAATTTTTGCCGTGTCTGGCGAACTGGCTGTTAACAAGGCGTTGTACTCATAACGTTTGGAGACCAACTGTTGGCGTAACGCGCTGGTCTGGGAGTAGTAATCATCATAAATTTTCTGCGCGGTAGCCTGCTGCTCGGTGGTCATTGGTATGCCGCCCCGTTGCTGCATACCATCCCCATATCCCCAATGATGTTGCGCCAGCGCCGGGGTGGAGCCCAGAGCGATAAGAGAGAGTGCAATCAGCGCCAGTTTGTTGTTCCGTTTCATTGTTCGTTCTCCTGTTGGTTAGCTTATATCCCCTTTTGCATCTTCCGTGCCAAAGCGGCAATCCAGGCCTTGCGGAGGTTGTTCTCGCCGTCTCGGGAGGAAAGCGAGTAAAAATGACTCGCCAGAATTCGCCTGTGAGTCATTTTTACCCGCTACTTTGTGTCTGAGGGCAGGGTTCTCAGGGAGAAAAAATGGCATGATTTCTGCTGTATACCGGCAACGAAGAAAGGAAACGGTGGGTAAAGGGAGAACGTATGCGTCTTTATAAGGACACGGTGGCAAAGTGGTTGAGCAGACTCTTGCTGGCGGCAATCCTGATGTTAGTCGGCTGGTTTTCGATTATGACCATACGAGACTATGGTCGGGAAAGTGATGCCGCCAGACAAACGCTCCTGGAAAAAGGCAGTGTGTTAATTCGCGCCCTGGAGTCCGGCACGCGGGTGGGTATGGGGATGCGCATGCATCATGCCCAGCAGCAGACGCTGCTGGAGGAAATGGCCGTACAACCGGGTGTGTTATGGTTTGCCGTCGTCGATGAGCATGGCGTCATTATTACCCACAGCAATTCGGCGATGGTGGGTAAATCACTTTATTCGCCCGATGTCCTGCAGCAGCTACACCCCGCGGAACAAGAACGCTGGCGGAAAATTGAGATACCAATGAGGGAGGGGGAAACAACGCCGGCTCTGGAAATTTACCGCCAGTTCCAGCCGATGTATGGGCCCGGACGCCATGGCATGGCGCGTTGCGCCAGCAATGACGGGCAGCTTATCACCCCAACGCAGACCATTTTTATCGCTTTCGATGCCAGCGACCTGGCCGCGACTCAGGCCAGAGAGTGGCGAAATACGCTGATTGTTTTGTCTGCGCTGGCGGCTGTGTTGCTGGCAACCGTGCTGACGTACTTCTGGTATCAGCGCTATCAGCGCTCGTATAAAGAACTACAGGATGCGATGAAGCGCAAAGAAAAACTGATGGCGCTCGGGCATCTGGCGGCTGGCGTTGCACATGAGATTCGTAACCCACTTTCATCCATCAAAGGTTTAGCAAAATATTTTGCCGAACGAACACCGGCAGGCGGTGAGTCTCACGAGCTGGCGCAGGTGATGGCGAAAGAGGCGGACCGTTTAAATCGGGTGGTGAGCGAACTGCTGGAACTGGTGAAACCCGCGCATCTGACGCTACAACACGTGGATCTCAACCAGGTCATCACTCATTCACTCCACCTGGTGAGTCAGGATGCGGCAAGCCGGGACATCCAGCTACGATTTGCGGCCAATGCCACGCTGCCTGCCATTGAGGCCGATCCCGATCGGCTCACCCAGGTTCTGCTGAATCTTTATCTGAACGCCATTCATGCAATAGGCCGTCAGGGCACGATTACGGTTGAAGCGAGTGAAAGCAGCGCCGATCGCGTTAAAATCGTGGTGACCGATAGCGGGAAGGGGATTGCGCCGGAACAGCTGGAGGCTATTTTTACGCCTTACTATACGACCAAAGCTGATGGTACTGGTCTGGGACTGGCGGTAGTGCAGAACATTATCGAACAGCACGGCGGCACTATCCAGGTGGCAAGTATTGAGGGCAAAGGTACGGTCTTTACTCTCTGGCTCCCGACGAAAGCGAAACGACAGGATTAACAAGGATGACGCGCGGAAAAATCGATATTCTGGTAGTGGATGACGATATCAGCCACTGCACTATTTTACAGGCGCTGCTGCGTGGCTGGGGTTATGACGTCGCACTGGCTCATAGCGGGCGAGCGGCGCTGGAACAGGTGCGTGAACGCGTATTTGATCTGGTGCTGTGTGATGTTCGCATGGCGGAGATGGACGGTATCGCAACGCTAAAAGAGATTAAAGCCCTGAATCCAGCCATTCCGGTACTGATTATGACGGCTTTCTCCAGCGTGGAGACCGCCGTAGAGGCGCTGAAAACCGGGGCGCTGGACTACTTAATCAAACCGCTGGATTTTGACCGCTTGCAGGAAACACTGGAAAAGGCGCTGGCGCATACGCGGGATACGAGCGCTGAAGTGTTGTCAGCGTCGGCTGCGCAGTTTGGCATGATTGGCAGCAGTCCGGCGATGCAGCTGTTGCTCAATGAAATTGCGATGGTAGCGCCCTCGGACGCCACGGTGCTTATCCACGGTGATTCCGGGACAGGGAAAGAGCTGGTTGCCCGCGCGCTACACGCCAGCAGCGCGCGCAGTGATAAGCCGCTGGTGACGCTGAACTGCGCGGCGCTGAATGAGTCGCTGCTGGAGTCCGAACTTTTTGGCCACGAGAAAGGGGCGTTTACCGGGGCGGATAAACGGCGGGAAGGGCGTTTTGTGGAAGCGGACGGCGGCACGTTATTTCTTGATGAAATTGGCGATATCTCACCGCTGATGCAGGTGCGTCTGCTGCGGGCTATCCAGGAGCGAGAGGTGCAACGGGTTGGCAGTAACCAGACAATTGATGTTGATGTCCGGCTGATCGCCGCCACGCACCGTAATCTGGCCGAGGAGGTCAGTGCCGGACGTTTTCGCCAGGATCTCTACTACCGTCTGAACGTCGTCACCATAGAAATGCCCGCATTATGTCAACGTCGGGAAGATATCCCGCTGCTGGCCGAACATTTTCTCCAACGTTTTGCCGCGCGTAACCGCAAAGCGGTGAAAGGCTTTACGCCGCAGGCGATGGATCTGCTTATCCATTACGACTGGCCGGGCAATATCCGTGAACTGGAAAACGCGGTGGAGCGGGCGGTGGTGCTGCTGACGGGCGAGTATATTACCGAGCGCGAGCTGCCGCTGGCTATTGCCGCGACGCCAATAAAAACGGAATACAGTGGCGAGATCCAGCCGCTGGTGGAAGTGGAGAAAGAGGTCATTCTGGCGGCGCTGGAAAAAACGGGCGGCAACAAAACGGAAGCCGCCCGTCAGTTAGGCATTACGCGTAAAACGCTGCTGGCGAAAATTTCGCGTTAGCGCTGTTCGCGTTCGATGGCGCGCCAGCCGATGTCGTTACGGCTGAAGCTACCGTCCCAGCGGATGTCGGTCATCAGGGCGTAAGCGCGTTTCTGCGCTTCGGCGACGGTGTGGCCCAGCGCGGTGGCGCACAGTACACGGCCGCCGCTGGTCAACACGCGGTCGTCATCGGCGAGTTTGGTGCCCGCGTGGAAAACCTTACCGTCAGCCACTTCTTCCAGCGGCAGACCGTGGATCTCGTCGCCGGTGCTGTAGCTGCCCGGATAACCGCCCGCGGCGATCACCACGCCTAATGAAGCGCGTTCGTCCCACTCGGAGGTTTTCTCATCCAGCTTGCCGTCGCAGGCGGCCAGGCACAGATCCACCAGATCCGACTTCATGCGCAGCATGATCGGCTGGGTTTCCGGATCGCCAAAGCGACAGTTGAACTCGATTACCTTCGGGTTGCCCTGCTTGTCGATCATCAGGCCCGCATACAGGAAGCCGGTGTAGGTATTCCCTTCCGCCGCCATGCCTTTCACGGTTGGCCAGATGATGCGTTCCATGGTGCGCTGGTGCACTTCATCAGTGACTACCGGCGCCGGGGAGTAAGCCCCCATCCCGCCGGTGTTCGGGCCGGTATCGCCGTTACCCACGCGTTTGTGGTCCTGGCTGGTGGCCATCGGCAGCACGTGTTCGCCGTCGACCATCACGATAAAGCTCGCTTCTTCACCGTCGAGGAACTCTTCAATCACGATGCGGTGGCCTGCATCGCCAAAGGCGTTACCCGCCAGCATGTCCTGCACGGCGGCTTCCGCTTCTTCAAGCGTCATCGCGACGATAACGCCTTTACCGGCGGCCAGACCGTCGGCTTTGATGACGATCGGTGCGCCTTTCTCGCGCAGGTAAGCCAGCGCTGGCTCAACCTCGGTAAAGTTCTGATACTCCGCCGTCGGAATCTGGTGACGGGCGAGGAAATCTTTGGTGAAGGCTTTGGAGCCTTCCAATTGTGCGGCGCCTTCGGTTGGGCCGAAGATCTTCAGACCTGCGGCGCGAAACGCATCGACCACGCCAATCACCAGCGGCGCTTCCGGGCCAACGATGGTCAGGTCAATCTTCTCGTTCTGGGCAAAGCTCAGCAGCGCCGGGATATCGGTTACGCCGATAGCCACGTTTTGCAGCGCGGGTTCCAGCGCGGTGCCCGCGTTGCCCGGTGCGACAAAAACGGTATCAACCAGCGGCGACTGCGCCGCTTTCCACGCCAGCGCGTGCTCGCGCCCGCCGTTGCCAATCACTAATACTTTCATCGTCTGCTCCGTGGATTAATGGCGGAAGTGGCGCATGTCGGTAAAGATCATCGCGATACCGTGTTCATCGGCAGCGGCAATGACTTCATCATCACGGATAGAACCGCCAGGCTGGATAACGCAGCTCACGCCCACGGCGGCAGCGGCATCGATACCATCGCGGAACGGGAAGAAAGCGTCGGAGGCCATCGCGGAGCCTTTCACTTCCAGACCTTCGTCAGCCGCTTTGATCCCGGCGATTTTCGCGGAGTAGACACGGCTCATCTGGCCTGCGCCTATGCCGATGGTCATGTTCTCTTTGGCGTAGACAATAGCGTTGGACTTCACAAACTTGGCTACCTTCCAGCAGAACAGCGCGTCACGCAGCTCTTGCTCGGTCGGCTGACGTTTAGACACCACGCGCAGTTCACCTTCGGTCACCATACCCAGGTCACGGTCCTGAACCAGCAGACCGCCGTTAACGCGTTTGAAGTCCAGACCCGGCACACGCTGTGCCCACTGACCACAGGTCAGTACGCGCACATTCTGCTTGGCAGCCGTGATTTTCAGCGCATCTTCGGTCGCGGACGGGGCGATAATCACTTCCACGAACTGGCGGGAGATAATCGCCTGAGCGGTTTCGGCATCCAGTTCGCGGTTGAAGGCGATAATGCCGCCGAATGCGGAAGTTGGGTCGGTTTTGTACGCACGGTCGTAAGCGTCGAGAATAGTGGAGCTCACCGCCACGCCGCACGGGTTGGCATGCTTGACGATCACGCAGGCCGGCTCGTTGAACTCTTTCACGCACTCCAGCGCTGCGTCGGTATCGGCGATGTTGTTGTAGGAGAGCGCTTTGCCCTGCACCTGCTGCGCGGTGGCAACGGACGCTTCTTTCACATTCTCTTCTATATAGAAGGCAGCCTGCTGGTGGCTGTTCTCGCCGTAGCGCATATCCTGCTTCTTAATGAAGGTCAGGTTCAGCGTACGCGGGAAGCGACCGGCGGCTTCTTTGCTTTCACTGTGGTAGGCCGGAACCATGCTGCCGAAGTAGTTGGCAATCATGCTGTCGTAGGCGGCGGTGTGTTCGAAGGCTTTAATCGCCAGATCGAAACGGGTGTCGAGGGTCAGAGAACCTTCATTAGCATCCATCTCTTTAATAATGGCGTCGTAGTCGCTGCTCTTCACCACGATTGCCACGTCTTTATGGTTCTTCGCGGCGGAGCGCACCATGGTCGGGCCGCCGATATCAATGTTCTCTACCGCATCTTCCAGCGAGCAGCCTTCACGGGCTACGGTTTCGGCGAAGGGGTACAGGTTAACGACCACCATATCGATAGGGGCGATGTGATGCTGTTCCATGATCGCATCGTCCTGGCCGCGACGGCCGAGGATGCCGCCGTGTACTTTTGGATGCAGGGTCTTCACGCGTCCATCCATCATTTCCGGGAAACCGGTGTAATCGGAAACTTCGGTCACTGCCAAGCCTTTTTCTGCTAACAGGCGGGCGGTACCCCCCGTAGACAGCAGCTCCACACCGCGTGCGGAAAGTGCCTGAGCGAATTCGATGATACCGGCCTTGTCAGAAACACTGAGCAGAGCGCGGCGGACTGGACGACGTTGTTGCATGGTAAATCCCCTGGATTTGACTATTACAGAGAGCGTTAGGTGAATTCTTGGCTAAAAACTCAGCTAACGCCCCTCACGGGGCATCCTTGTTGTGCGGTGGCATTGTAACGAAAACGTTTGCGCAACGCTCGCGAATTTTTCTCTTTCCTTTAATTCGACTATTTCAGCTGTATAGATGAGGGATGAATCGAAGTGATGATCGCAAGAGAACCTTATTTTTGTGGATAACTCTGTGTGTAAATGGGTATAAGGCGGGGTTCTGCTGTGGAATGCAGCAGTCAGTCATTTTTCTGTCATTTAGGGGTTGCGGGCTGAAGGAAACTCCCTATAATGCGCCTCCATCGACACGGCGGATGTGAATCACTTCACACAAACAGCCCGGTCGGTTGAAGAGAAAAACCTGAAAATGAGGGTTGACTCTGAAAGAGGAAAGCGTAATATACGCCACCTCGCGACAGAGCGCCAAGGCGCGTCGCAACTGCTCTTTAACAATTTATCAGACAATCTGTGTGGGCACTCGAGGATACGGATTCTTAACGTCGCAAGACGAAAAATGAATACCAAGTCTCTGAGTGAACACGTAATTCATTACGAAGTTTAATTCACGAGCATCAAACTTAAATTGAAGAGTTTGATCATGGCTCAGATTGAACGCTGGCGGCAGGCCTAACACATGCAAGTCGAACGGTAGCACAGAGAGCTTGCTCTCGGGTGACGAGTGGCGGACGGGTGAGTAATGTCTGGGAAACTGCCCGATGGAGGGGGATAACTACTGGAAACGGTAGCTAATACCGCATAATGTCGCAAGACCAAAGAGGGGGACCTTCGGGCCTCTTGCCATCGGATGTGCCCAGATGGGATTAGCTAGTAGGTGGGGTAACGGCTCACCTAGGCGACGATCCCTAGCTGGTCTGAGAGGATGACCAGCCACACTGGAACTGAGACACGGTCCAGACTCCTACGGGAGGCAGCAGTGGGGAATATTGCACAATGGGCGCAAGCCTGATGCAGCCATGCCGCGTGTATGAAGAAGGCCTTCGGGTTGTAAAGTACTTTCAGCGAGGAGGAAGGCGTTGTGGTTAATAACCACAGCGATTGACGTTACTCGCAGAAGAAGCACCGGCTAACTCCGTGCCAGCAGCCGCGGTAATACGGAGGGTGCAAGCGTTAATCGGAATTACTGGGCGTAAAGCGCACGCAGGCGGTCTGTCAAGTCGGATGTGAAATCCCCGGGCTCAACCTGGGAACTGCATCCGAAACTGGCAGGCTAGAGTCTTGTAGAGGGGGGTAGAATTCCAGGTGTAGCGGTGAAATGCGTAGAGATCTGGAGGAATACCGGTGGCGAAGGCGGCCCCCTGGACAAAGACTGACGCTCAGGTGCGAAAGCGTGGGGAGCAAACAGGATTAGATACCCTGGTAGTCCACGCCGTAAACGATGTCGACTTGGAGGTTGTGCCCTTGAGGCGTGGCTTCCGGAGCTAACGCGTTAAGTCGACCGCCTGGGGAGTACGGCCGCAAGGTTAAAACTCAAATGAATTGACGGGGGCCCGCACAAGCGGTGGAGCATGTGGTTTAATTCGATGCAACGCGAAGAACCTTACCTACTCTTGACATCCAGAGAACTTAGCAGAGATGCTTTGGTGCCTTCGGGAACTCTGAGACAGGTGCTGCATGGCTGTCGTCAGCTCGTGTTGTGAAATGTTGGGTTAAGTCCCGCAACGAGCGCAACCCTTATCCTTTGTTGCCAGCGATTCGGTCGGGAACTCAAAGGAGACTGCCAGTGATAAACTGGAGGAAGGTGGGGATGACGTCAAGTCATCATGGCCCTTACGAGTAGGGCTACACACGTGCTACAATGGCATATACAAAGAGAAGCGACCTCGCGAGAGCAAGCGGACCTCATAAAGTATGTCGTAGTCCGGATTGGAGTCTGCAACTCGACTCCATGAAGTCGGAATCGCTAGTAATCGTGGATCAGAATGCCACGGTGAATACGTTCCCGGGCCTTGTACACACCGCCCGTCACACCATGGGAGTGGGTTGCAAAAGAAGTAGGTAGCTTAACCTTCGGGAGGGCGCTTACCACTTTGTGATTCATGACTGGGGTGAAGTCGTAACAAGGTAACCGTAGGGGAACCTGCGGTTGGATCACCTCCTTACCTTAAAGAACCGACCTTTGCAGTGCTCACACAGATTGTCTGATGAATGATGAACTTCTGAATGTACTTTCGAGTGCATTAAGAAGTTTTGCTCTTTAAAAATCTGGATCAAGCTGAAAATTGAAACGACACACTGTTTCATTTCTCCGTAAACAAGAAATGAAAAGCGGTGTGTTCGAGTCTCTCAAATTTTCGCAATCAGAAGTGAAACATCTTCGGGTTGTGAGGTTAAGCGACTAAGCGTACACGGTGGATGCCCTGGCAGTCAGAGGCGATGAAGGACGTGCTAATCTGCGATAAGCGCCGGTAAGGTGATATGAACCGTTATAACCGGCGATTTCCGAATGGGGAAACCCAGTGTGATTCGTCACACTATCGTTAACTGAATACATAGGTTAACGAAGCGAACCGGGGGAACTGAAACATCTAAGTACCCCGAGGAAAAGAAATCAACCGAGATTCCCCCAGTAGCGGCGAGCGAACGGGGAGCAGCCCAGAGTCTGAATCAGCATGTGTGTTAGTGGAACGGTCTGGAAAGTCCGACGGTACAGGGTGATAGTCCCGTACACAAAAATGCACCTGTTGTGAACTCGAAGAGTAGGGCGGGACACGTGGTATCCTGTCTGAATATGGGGGGACCATCCTCCAAGGCTAAATACTCCTGACTGACCGATAGTGAACCAGTACCGTGAGGGAAAGGCGAAAAGAACCCCGGCGAGGGGAGTGAAAAAGAACCTGAAACCGTGTACGTACAAGCAGTGGGAGCACCTTCGGGTGTGACTGCGTACCTTTTGTATAATGGGTCAGCGACTTATATTCTGTAGCAAGGTTAACCGTATAGGGGAGCCGAAGGGAAACCGAGTCTTAACTGGGCGTTAAGTTGCAGGGTATAGACCCGAAACCCGGTGATCTAGCCATGGGCAGGTTGAAGGTTGGGTAACACTAACTGGAGGACCGAACCGACTAATGTTGAAAAATTAGCGGATGACTTGTGGCTGGGGGTGAAAGGCCAATCAAACCGGGAGATAGCTGGTTCTCCCCGAAAGCTATTTAGGTAGCGCCTCGTGAACTCATCTTCGGGGGTAGAGCACTGTTTCGGCTAGGGGGTCATCCCGACTTACCAACCCGATGCAAACTGCGAATACCGAAGAATGTTATCACGGGAGACACACGGCGGGTGCTAACGTCCGTCGTGAAGAGGGAAACAACCCAGACCGCCAGCTAAGGTCCCAAAGTCATGGTTAAGTGGGAAACGATGTGGGAAGGCACAGACAGCCAGGATGTTGGCTTAGAAGCAGCCATCATTTAAAGAAAGCGTAATAGCTCACTGGTCGAGTCGGCCTGCGCGGAAGATGTAACGGGGCTAAACCATGCACCGAAGCTGCGGCAGCGACACTATGTGTTGTTGGGTAGGGGAGCGTTCTGTAAGCCGTTGAAGGTGGCCTGTGAGGGTTGCTGGAGGTATCAGAAGTGCGAATGCTGACATAAGTAACGATAATGCGGGTGAAAAACCCGCACGCCGGAAGACCAAGGGTTCCTGTCCAACGTTAATCGGGGCAGGGTGAGTCGACCCCTAAGGCGAGGCCGAAAGGCGTAGTCGATGGGAAACAGGTTAATATTCCTGTACTTGGTGTTACTGCGAAGGGGGGACGGAGAAGGCTATGTCGGCCGGGCGACGGTTGTCCCGGTTTAAGCATGTAGGCGGAGGTTCCAGGTAAATCCGGTACCTTTTAACGCTGAGGTGTGATGACGAGGCACTACGGTGCTGAAGTGACAAATGCCCTGCTTCCAGGAAAAGCCTCTAAGCATCAGGTAACACGAAATCGTACCCCAAACCGACACAGGTGGTCAGGTAGAGAATACCAAGGCGCTTGAGAGAACTCGGGTGAAGGAACTAGGCAAAATGGTGCCGTAACTTCGGGAGAAGGCACGCTGATAGGTAGGTGAAGTGATTTACTCATGGAGCTGAAATCAGTCGAAGATACCAGCTGGCTGCAACTGTTTATTAAAAACACAGCACTGTGCAAACACGAAAGTGGACGTATACGGTGTGACGCCTGCCCGGTGCCGGAAGGTTAATTGATGGGGTTATCCGTAAGGAGAAGCTCTTGATCGAAGCCCCGGTAAACGGCGGCCGTAACTATAACGGTCCTAAGGTAGCGAAATTCCTTGTCGGGTAAGTTCCGACCTGCACGAATGGCGTAATGATGGCCAGGCTGTCTCCACCCGAGACTCAGTGAAATTGAACTCGCTGTGAAGATGCAGTGTACCCGCGGCAAGACGGAAAGACCCCGTGAACCTTTACTATAGCTTGACACTGAACACTGGTCCTTGATGTGTAGGATAGGTGGGAGGCTTTGAAGTGTGGACGCCAGTCTGCATGGAGCCATCCTTGAAATACCACCCTTTAATGGCTGGTGTTCTAACGTGGGCCCGTAATCCGGGTTGCGGACAGTGTCTGGTGGGTAGTTTGACTGGGGCGGTCTCCTCCCAAAGAGTAACGGAGGAGCACGAAGGTTAGCTAATCCTGGTCGGACATCAGGAGGTTAGTGCAAAGGCATAAGCTAGCTTGACTGCGAGAGTGACGGCTCGAGCAGGTGCGAAAGCAGGTCTTAGTGATCCGGTGGTTCTGAATGGAAGGGCCATCGCTCAACGGATAAAAGGTACTCCGGGGATAACAGGCTGATACCGCCCAAGAGTTCATATCGACGGCGGTGTTTGGCACCTCGATGTCGGCTCATCACATCCTGGGGCTGAAGTAGGTCCCAAGGGTATGGCTGTTCGCCATTTAAAGTGGTACGCGAGCTGGGTTTAGAACGTCGTGAGACAGTTCGGTCCCTATCTGCCGTGGGCGCTGGAGAATTGAGGGGGGCTGCTCCTAGTACGAGAGGACCGGAGTGGACGCATCACTGGTGTTCGGGTTGTCATGCCAATGGCACTGCCCGGTAGCTAAATGCGGAAGAGATAAGTGCTGAAAGCATCTAAGCACGAAACTTGCCCCGAGATGAGTTCTCCCTGAGACTTTGAGTCTCCTGAAGGAACGTTGAAGACGACGACGTTGATAGGTCGGGTGTGTAAGTGTAGCGATACATTGAGCTAACCGATACTAATGAACCGTGAGGCTTAACCTTACAACGCCGAAGATGTTTTGGCGGATTTGAGAAGACAGATTTTCAGCCTGATACAGATAAGATTAACCGGCGAAAAGCGGGTTAATAAACAGAATTTGCCTGGCGGCTGTAGCGCGGTGGTCCCACCTGACCCCATGCCGAACTCAGAAGTGAAACGCCGTAGCGCCGATGGTAGTGTGGGGTCTCCCCATGCGAGAGTAGGGAACTGCCAGGCATCAAATAAAAGCGGAAGGCCCGGTCGAAAGACCGGGCCTTTTGTTTTATCTGTTGTCTGCCGGATGGGCTTTTTTGCGTCTGTACGAAATGAAACCTGCCGGATGCAGCGTCCCGCCTTATCCGGCCTACGTTGTACTGAACGTATTTTGTAGGCCTGATAAGCGCAGCGCATCAGGCAATCCCGCACCACGTAAAAACTTGCCCTGCTACCCGCGCACGAGATTGAGCAACGGGTAGGGGCGCCCAAGATCGTCCACCTCTGTACGTCCCGTCACGCTAAATCCCATCTTCTTATAGAATCCAACCGCTTGTTCATTCTGTTCGTTAACGTTAGTTGTTAGCGTGGAACTCATTGATAAAGCATGTTCAATCAGTAGCTTACCAACGCCACTACCACGCACATCCGGATCGACAAACAGGGCATCTATATGCTGATCGGTCAGGAGCATAAAGGCGACTGGCTCATCCTGCTTTGTCACTGCAACCCATAGAGGGGCTTCTGGTAAAAAAGAACGTACCAATTGTTCCAGTTCAACCCGATAATCTGCAGAGAGGAAATGGTGCGTGGCATCCACTGAGCGACACCAAATAGAAACTAACTTGTCTCCTTCGTCCTGACGCGAACGACGGATGGTAAAGGTCATAGCATTCTCCTTTTTTCTTTACTGCACTATTCTACAGCAAGGAACCGTGAAACTTTCTCAACTTGAGGATGCAGACTCGACATTCTGCTGATTCCTGGGTATCTTCAGCTATCTGGATGTCTAAACGTTTAAACGTATGTAGTGAGGTTATCAGGTTATGCCAATTCGCGTGCAGGACGAACTACCCGCCGTCAATTTCTTGCGTGAGGAAAACGTCTTTGTCATGACGACATCCCGCGCTTCCGGTCAGGAAATCCGTCCACTGAAGGTACTTATCCTCAACCTGATGCCGAAGAAGATTGAAACGGAAAACCAGTTCCTGCGTTTATTGTCTAACTCACCGCTACAGGTAGATGTTCAGCTATTGCGCATCGATGCCCGCGAGTCACGCAACACCCCAACGGAGCATCTGAATAACTTTTACTGTAATTTCGAGGATATCTGCGATCAGAACTTTGATGGACTGATCGTTACAGGGGCGCCGCTGGGTCTGGTTGAGTTTAATGACGTGGCTTACTGGCCGCAGATAAAACAGGTTCTTGAGTGGGCTAAAGATCACGTTACCTCGACGCTGTTTGTCTGCTGGGCGGTACAGGCTGCATTGAATATCCTTTATGGCATTCCCAAGCAAACTCGCACGGATAAACTCTCCGGCGTCTATGAGCATCATATTCTGCATCCTCATGCGTTGCTGACACGCGGATTTGATGATGCATTTTTGGCCCCTCATTCGCGCTATGCCGACTTCCCTGCCGCACTTATCCGCGACTATACCGATCTCGAGATTTTTGCCGAAACGGAAGAGGGCGATGCCTATCTGTTCGCCAGCAAAGATAAACGCATTGCCTTTGTGACGGGTCATCCCGAGTATGACGCGCACACGCTCGGTAGCGAATATTTTCGTGACGTTGAAGCGGGCTTATCCCCGGAAGTACCCTATAACTACTTCCCGAAAGATGACCCGCAAAACAAACCGCGCGCAACCTGGCGTAGCCATGGCAATCTGTTGTTTACCAACTGGCTCAACTATTACGTCTACCAGATCACGCCATATGATCTGCGTCACATGAATCCAACGCTGGATTAATCTTCTGTAGCAGACGATCCTTAAGCGTTTCAGCATGTTGAATCAGGCACCTTCGGGTGCCTTTTTTATTTCCGAAACGCACCTCACTGTGTAATTAAATTTTATTCATATTGTTATCAATAGGTTAATCGATAATTAATTTAAAAATGGAAATTGTTTTTGATTTTGAAATTTAAATGAGTAGTCTTAGTTGTGCTGAACGAAAACCGCACAACGATCCTTCGTTCGCATTGGGGATGTGTTTGGATCACTGACGAGGAACTACGCAATGAATCAACAGGCAACGACAACCGATGAACTGGTCTTCACCAGGCCGCGTGGCGAACAGGAGCAGCAAATCCTGACCGGAGAAGCGGTGGAGTTTCTGACTGAACTGGTGACAAGATTTACGCCTAAGCGGAATAAGCTTCTGGCTGCGCGGATCCAGCAGCAGCAGGATATTGATAACGGTAAGTTGCCTGATTTTATTTCGGAAACAGCTTCCATTCGTGAGGGCGACTGGAAAATTCGCGGTATTCCTGATGATTTACTGGATCGCCGCGTAGAGATTACCGGACCGGTTGAGCGCAAGATGGTCATCAACGCGCTGAACGCGAACGTCAAAGTCTTTATGGCTGACTTTGAAGATTCGCTGGCCCCTGAGTGGAGCAAAGTTATCGACGGGCAGATCAACCTACGCGATGCGGTCAATGGCACCATTAGTTACACCAACGAAGCGGGTAAAATTTATCAACTTAAACCCAATCCAGCTTTATTGGTGTGTCGTGTGCGTGGTCTGCATCTGCCGGAAAAACACGTCACCTGGCGTGGCGAATCCATCCCTGGCAGCCTGTTCGATTTTGCACTCTACTTCTTCCACAACTACAAAGCATTGCTGGCAAAAGGCAGTGGCCCGTATTTCTATCTGCCAAAAACGCAGGCCTGGCAAGAAGCAGCCTGGTGGAGTGAAGTGTTTAGCTATGCAGAGGACCGCTTTAACCTGCCGCGGGGCACCATCAAAGCGACCCTGCTGATTGAAACGTTGCCCGCTGTTTTCCAGATGGACGAAATTCTGCACGCGTTGCGTGATCACATTGTGGGCCTGAACTGTGGCCGCTGGGATTACATTTTCAGCTATATCAAAACCCTGAAGAATCATCCGGATCGCGTGCTGCCAGACCGTCAGGTGGTGACGATGGATAAGCCATTCCTTAGCGCCTACTCGCGTCTGTTGATTAAAACCTGTCATAAACGCGGCGCGTTCGCGATGGGCGGCATGGCTGCGTTCATTCCCAGTAAAGATGCCGAGCGTAACAACCAGGTTCTGACCAAGGTAAAAGCGGATAAAGCGCTGGAAGCGAATAACGGTCATGACGGTACATGGATTGCCCATCCGGGCCTGGCAGATACCGCAATGACGGTATTCAACGACGTGCTCGGAGAAAACAAAAATCAGCTGTTTGTAACGCGTGAAGAAGATGCACCAATTACCGCCGAACAGCTGCTGGCACCGTGCGACGGTGAGCGTACCGAAGAGGGTATGCGCGCCAATATCCGTGTCGCGGTGCAGTATATCGAGGCGTGGATCTCCGGTAACGGCTGCGTGCCGATTTACGGTCTGATGGAAGATGCGGCCACCGCCGAAATCTCCCGCACCTCCATCTGGCAGTGGATCCACCACCAGAAAACGCTCAGCAACGGCAAGCCGGTGACCAAACCGCTGTTCCGCCAGATGCTGGCCGAAGAGATGCTGGTGATTCAGGACGAACTGGGCGAGCACCGCTACAGCAGCGGGCGTTTTGACGATGCCGCGCGTCTGATGGAGCAAATCACTACCTCTGATGAACTGATCGATTTCTTGACCCTGCCAGGTTACCGCCTGCTGGCTTAACTCACCACATAACAATATGGAGCATCTGCACATGAAAACCCGTAATCAACAAATCGAAGAATTACAGAAAGAGTGGACTCAACCGCGCTGGGAAGGCATCACCCGTCCATATAGCGCGGAGGATGTGGTGAAATTACGTGGCTCGGTCAACCCGGAATGCACGCTGGCGCAGCTTGGTGCGGCGAAAATGTGGCGTCTGCTGCACGGTGAGTCGAAGAAAGGGTATATCAACAGCCTCGGCGCGCTGACCGGCGGCCAGGCGCTGCAACAGGCGAAAGCCGGTATTGAAGCGGTTTACCTTTCTGGCTGGCAGGTGGCGGCAGATGCCAACCTGGCCTCCAGCATGTATCCGGATCAATCGCTGTATCCGGCGAACTCCGTCCCGGCAGTGGTGGATCGGATCAACAACACTTTCCGTCGTGCGGATCAGATCCAATGGTCAAGCGGTATTGAGCCGAACGATCCGCGCTACGTGGATTACTTCTTGCCGATCGTTGCCGATGCGGAAGCGGGCTTTGGCGGGGTTCTGAACGCGTTTGAACTGATGAAATCGATGATTGAGGCTGGTGCAGCAGCCGTTCACTTCGAAGATCAGCTCGCATCAGTGAAAAAATGCGGTCACATGGGCGGTAAGGTGCTGGTGCCGACTCAGGAAGCTATTCAGAAACTGGTGGCGGCCCGTCTGGCTGCCGACGTGATGGGCGTGCCGACGCTGGTGATTGCGCGTACCGATGCTGACGCAGCTGATTTGATTACCTCTGACTGCGACGCCTACGACAGCGAGTTCATTACTGGCGAACGTACCTGCGAAGGCTTCTTCCGTACACATGCTGGTATTGAGCAGGCGATCAGCCGCGGTCTGGCCTACGCGCCATATGCGGATCTGGTGTGGTGTGAAACTTCCACACCAGACCTCGAACTGGCGAAGCGCTTTGCCGATGCCATTCATGCGAAATTCCCAGGTAAACTGCTGGCCTACAACTGTTCGCCGTCGTTTAACTGGCAGAAAAACCTGGATGATAAAACCATTGCCAGCTTCCAGCAGCAGTTGTCGGACATGGGCTATAAATACCAGTTCATTACCCTGGCAGGTATTCACAGCATGTGGTTCAACATGTTCGACCTCGCGCACTCCTATGCGCAGGGTGAAGGCATGCGCCACTATGTTGAGAAGGTGCAGCAGCCAGAATTTGCGGCGGCAAAAGACGGTTACACCTTCGTGTCCCACCAGCAGGAAGTGGGTACCGGCTACTTCGATAAAGTTACCACCATCATTCAGGGCGGCGCCTCTTCCGTTACCGCGTTAACGGGTTCCACCGAAGAATCGCAGTTCTGATCAATGCCCGGTGGCGCTGCGCTTGCCGGGCCTACGAAGGGATGTAGGCCGGAAAAGCGCATGCGCCATCCGGCATGACGTTGTGCCGGATGGGAGATATCGATGACGCGTGGCCTGGAATTACTGATTGCTCAGACAATTTTACAAGGTTTCGACGCCCAGTACGGGCGTTTTCTGGAAGTCACCTCCGGCGCGCAGCAGCGTTTTGAACATGCCGACTGGCATGCGGTTCAGCAGGCGATGAAAAGCCGTATTCACCTTTACGATCATCATGTGGGTCTGGTGGTGGAACAGCTGCGCTGCATTACTGACGGCAAAAGTACCGACGCGGATTTTTTGCTCCGCGTGAAAGATCATTACACCCGGCTCTTGCCGGATTATCCGCGCTTCGAGATTGCGGAGAGCTTCTTTAACTCCGTTTACTGCCGGTTATTTGACCACCGCTCGCTGACTCCCGAGCGGCTGTTTATTTTTAGCTCTCAGCCAGAGCGCCGTTTTCGCACGATCCCCCGCCCGCTGGCGAAAGACTTTTTTCCCGATACCGGCTGGGAGTGGCTGCTCACCCGCGTTCTCAGCGATCTGCCTCTGCGTCTACCGTGGCAGAACAAACATCGTGATATCCACTACATCATTGAACACCTGACCGAAACTCTGGGTGCGGATGTGTTGCCGCGCTGTCATTTACAGGTGGCGAACGAACTGTTTTATCGCAATAAGGCCGCCTGGCTGGTCGGTAAGCTGATTACCCCTTCCGGGACGCTGCCGTTTTTATTGCCAATCCACCGGACTGACGAAGGCGAACTGTTTGTCGATACCTGTCTGACCACGACGGCGGAAGCGAGCATTGTGTTTGGTTTTGCCCGCTCCTACTTTATGGTTTACGCTCCGCTGCCCGCGGCGTTAGTGGAGTGGTTGCGCGAGATCCTGCCCGGTAAAACCACCGCTGAATTGTATATGGTGATTGGTTGTCAGAAACACGCGAAGACCGAAAGCTACCGCGAGTATCTGCTTTATCTCGCTGATTGCGATGAGCAATTTATCGAAGCGCCGGGGATCCGCGGCATGGTGATGCTGGTGTTTACCCTACCGGGCTTCGACCGGGTGTTTAAAATCATCAAAGACAAATTTGCGCCGCAAAAGGAGATGTCCGCCGCGCACGTCCGCGCCTGCTACCAGCTGGTGAAAGAGCACGATCGCGTCGGGCGCATGGCCGATACCCAGGAGTTTGAAAACTTTGTGCTGGATAAACGGCAAATCGACCCGGCGCTGATGGCGCTGCTACTACAGGAAGCGCCGGAAAAAATTACCGATCTCGGCGATCAGATTGTTATTCGCCATCTGTATATCGAACGGCGCATGGTGCCGCTGAATATCTGGCTGGAGCAGGTCGAAGGCCAGCAGCTGCGCGACGCGATAGAAGAGTACGGCAACGCCATTCGTCAGCTGGCCGCCGCCAATATTTTCCCGGGAGATATGCTGTTTAAGAACTTCGGCGTGACCCGCCACGGGCGCGTGGTGTTCTACGACTACGATGAAATTTGCTATATGACGGAGGTGAATTTCCGCCATATCCCACCGCCGCGCTACCCGGAAGATGAGATGAGCGCTGAACCGTGGTACAGCGTGTCGCCGGGGGATGTCTTCCCGGAAGAGTTTCGTCACTGGCTATGTGCCGACCCGCGCATCGGGCCGTTGTTTGAGGAGATGCACGCCGACCTGTTCAGCGCCGACTACTGGCGAGGGCTGCAAACGCGGATCCGGGAAGGTCACGTGGAAGATGTTTACGCTTACCGTCGTCGGCAGCGGTTTAGCGTACGTTATGAAACCGACCGTAGGCCGGATAAGGCCCTTGCGCCGCCATCCGGCAATGTACGCCGCGCCTGATGGCGCTGCGCTTATCAGGTCTACAAATCAGTCCCAACCCTTGCTTATCTAAACCCGCCGTACGCCAGCGTGACTTCTTTCGCTGCTTTGATCGCCATTGCGCCAAACTCGGTCACGCGGTCATCGGTAATACGTGAAATTGGCCCGGAAATGGAGATGGCGGCGAACGGCTCACGGTGTTCATCATAAATGCACGACGCCACGCAGCGCAGGCCCAGCGCGTGTTCTTCATCATCAAAGGAATAGCCGCGCTTACGTGTCTGCGCCAAATCCTCTTTCAGATGGACCGGCGACACCAGCGTGGCATGGGTATACGCATGCAGCCCTTTGCGGTGTAGCAGGCCGGTAACCTGTTCTTCACTCAATTGAGATAAAAATGCCTTGCCCGCGCCGGAGGCGTGCATCGGCAGCTTGCCGCCGATAGGCGCAGACATGCGCATCAACTGGGTGCACTGCACCTGGTCGATAATAATGGCCTGATGGTCGCTTTGATCCAGTACGGCGAGATTTACCGTCTCACCCGAGTCTTCCATTAGTTTGCGCAGAATCGGATGCACAATCGCCAGCAGATTGCGGCTTTGCAAAAAGCTGCTGCCGACGATAAACGCATGCGCGCCCACGGCCCAGTGGCCTAATTCGCCCACCTGGCGGACAAAACCTTGCTGCTGCATGGTAGTCAACAGACGGTGGGTTGTTGAGTTCGGCAGACCGGCCTGCTGCGCCAGCTCGGTTAGCGCCACGCTGCCGTTGGATTCCGCAATCCACTCCAGTAGCTTCAGACCCCGGGTCAAAGACTGAACCTGCCCGGTTGCAGGCGTAGTGGCAGCGGCGGGTTTTCTACCGCGTTTCGCGGGGACAGGGGCAACCATGGCGGACTCCTTTTCTGTATCGTGGAAATCATTTTCGTTTTATTCGATTATAATGCAAGAATTCCTGTACTGATCGGATGAGTGAAGCTGAACATGTCTCATGTTGGCCGTTGTTCTCTTTTCCGCCTCTCAGGTTTGTGCCAGTATGGCCTGTTGAGTTTTTTTCGGTCTGGTTGAGCGTTGTCGGGAGCGAGTGTGAGCAGCAAAGTAGAACAATTACGTCAGCAGTTAAATGAACGTATTCTGGTGCTGGACGGCGGGATGGGCACCATGATCCAGGGATATCGTCTGAGCGAAGAGGATTTCCGCGGCGAGCGCTTCGCCGACTGGCCTTGCGACCTGAAGGGCAACAACGACCTGCTGGTTCTCAGCAAGCCGGAGGTGATTGCCGCGATCCATAACGCCTACTTTGAGGCGGGTGCGGATATCATCGAAACCAACACCTTTAACTCCACGACTATCGCTATGGCGGATTACCAGATGGAATCCCTGTCGGCGGAAATCAACTTTGCGGCGGCGAAGCTGGCGCGCGCGGCGGCAGACGAATGGACGGCGCGCACGCCGAACAAACCGCGCTATGTCGCGGGCGTGCTTGGCCCAACCAACCGTACCGCCTCCATCTCGCCCGACGTCAACGACCCGGCATACCGCAACATTACCTTTGACCAGCTGGTGGCCGCCTATCGCGAATCCACCAAAGCGCTGGTGGAAGGCGGCAGCGACCTGATTCTGATTGAAACCGTCTTCGATACCCTCAATGCTAAAGCCGCTATTTTCGCGGTAAAAACCGAGTTCGAAGCGCTGGGCGTCGAGCTGCCGATTATGCTTTCCGGCACCATTACCGATGCATCCGGACGTACGCTTTCCGGCCAGACCACCGAAGCGTTCTATAACTCATTGCGCCACGCCGATGCGCTGACCTTCGGTCTGAACTGCGCCTTAGGCCCGGACGAGCTGCGCCAGTACGTGCAGGAGCTGTCACGCATTGCCGAATGCTACGTCACCGCGCACCCGAACGCCGGGCTGCCGAACGCCTTCGGCGAGTACGACCTCGACGCCGACACCATGGCGACACAGATTCGCGAATGGGCCGAGGCCGGTTTCCTCAATGTGGTTGGCGGCTGTTGCGGCACCACGCCGGAACATATCGCCGCGATGAGCCGGGCGGTAGAAGGTTTACCGCCGCGCAAGTTGCCAGAAATCCCGGTGGCCTGCCGGCTGTCCGGCCTTGAACCGCTGAACATTGGCGACGATAGCCTGTTTGTTAACGTCGGCGAACGTACCAACGTCACCGGTTCAGCGAAATTTAAGCGTCTGATCAAAGAAGAGAAATACAGCGAAGCGCTGGACGTCGCCCGCCAGCAGGTGGAAAGCGGCGCGCAGATTATCGACATCAACATGGATGAGGGGATGCTCGACGCCGAAGCGGCGATGGTGCGCTTCCTCAACCTGATTGCCGGCGAGCCGGACATCGCCCGCGTGCCGATTATGATCGACTCCTCGAAATGGGAAGTCATCGAAAAAGGACTGAAGTGCATTCAGGGTAAAGGCATCGTTAACTCCATCTCGATGAAAGAGGGGGTGGAGACCTTTATCCATCACGCGAAGCTGCTGCGTCGCTACGGTGCTGCGGTGGTGGTGATGGCCTTTGACGAACAGGGCCAGGCGGATACCCGCGAACGTAAAATTGAGATTTGCCGCCGGGCGTACAAAATTCTCACCGAAGAAGTGGGCTTCCCGCCGGAAGACATCATCTTCGACCCAAACATTTTCGCCGTGGCAACCGGGATTGAAGAGCACAACAACTACGCGCAGGACTTTATCGGTGCCTGTGAAGATATTAAACGCGAGCTGCCGCACGCGCTGATTTCCGGCGGCGTCTCTAACGTTTCCTTCTCGTTCCGCGGCAACGACCCGGTACGTGAGGCTATTCACGCGGTATTCCTCTACTATGCGATTCGCAATGGGATGGACATGGGCATCGTCAACGCCGGACAGCTGGCTATCTATGACGACCTCCCGACCGAACTGCGCGACGCGGTCGAGGATGTGATCCTCAACCGACGTGAAGATGGTACCGAGCGTTTGCTGGAGCTGGCCGAGAAGTATCGCGGCAGTAAAACCGACGACACCGCGAATGCCCAGATGGCGGAGTGGCGTAGTTGGGACGTGAAAAAGCGCCTTGAATACTCGCTGGTGAAAGGCATTACCGAATTTATCGAGCTCGACACAGAAGAAGCGCGCCAGCAGGCCGAACGCCCGATTGAGGTGATCGAAGGGCCGCTGATGGACGGCATGAACGTGGTCGGTGACCTGTTCGGCGAGGGCAAAATGTTCCTGCCGCAGGTGGTGAAATCAGCCCGCGTGATGAAGCAGGCGGTGGCTTACCTCGAACCGTATATCGAAGCCAGTAAAGAGAAAGGCTCCAGCAACGGCAAGATGGTCATCGCCACCGTGAAGGGCGATGTGCACGACATCGGCAAGAACATCGTTGGCGTGGTGCTGCAATGTAACAACTACGAAATCGTCGATCTTGGCGTGATGGTGCCCGCGGAGAAAATCCTCAAGACCGCCAAAGAGGTGAATGCCGATCTGATTGGCCTTTCCGGGCTTATCACCCCGTCGCTGGACGAAATGGTCAACGTGGCGAAAGAGATGGAGCGTCAGGGCTTCACCATCCCACTGCTGATTGGCGGCGCGACCACCTCAAAAGCGCACACCGCGGTGAAAATTGAGCAGAATTACAGCGGCCCGACGGTTTACGTGCAGAACGCCTCGCGTACCGTGGGGGTTGTTGCCGCGCTGCTCTCCGACACCCAGCGCGATGACTTTGTTGCCCGTACGCGTAAAGAGTATGAAACCGTGCGCATCCAGCATGCGCGTAAGAAACCTCGCACGCCGCCGGTAACGTTACAGGCTGCACGTGATAACGATCTGGCCTTCGACTGGGAAAGTTACACGCCGCCGGTCGCGCATCGGTTAGGCGTGCAGGAAGTCGAGGCCAGCATCGAAACGCTGCGCAATTACATCGACTGGACGCCGTTCTTTATGACCTGGTCGCTGGCCGGGAAGTATCCGCGCATCCTCGAAGATGAAGTGGTGGGTGAAGAGGCGAAGCGCCTGTTCAAAGACGCCAACGACATGCTGGATAAACTCAGCGCTGAGAAAACCCTGAACCCGCGCGGCGTGGTGGGGTTGTTCCCGGCTAACCGCGTGGGTGACGACATCGAGATTTACCGTGACGAGACGCGTACGCACGTTATCAGCGTGAGTCATCACCTGCGCCAGCAGACGGAAAAAGTCGGCTTCGCCAACTACTGCCTGTCTGACTTTGTCGCGCCGAAACTGAGCGGCAAAGCGGATTACATCGGTGCTTTCGCGGTGACCGGCGGTCTGGAGGAGGATGCGCTGGCGGACGCCTTCGAAGCGCAGCATGACGACTACAACAAGATTATGGTGAAAGCCATCGCTGACCGTCTGGCGGAAGCATTCGCGGAATATCTGCATGAGCGCGTGCGTAAAGTCTACTGGGGCTATGCGGCGAATGAGAACCTCAGTAACGAAGAGCTGATCCGCGAAAACTACCAGGGCATTCGCCCGGCGCCGGGCTACCCGGCGTGCCCGGAACATACCGAAAAGGCCACCATCTGGGAGCTGCTGGACGTCGAAGCACATACCGGGATGAAGCTCACCGAATCCTTCGCCATGTGGCCAGGCGCCTCGGTTTCCGGCTGGTATTTCAGTCATCCTGACAGCAAGTATTACGCCGTGGCGCAAATTCAGCGCGATCAGGTTGAAGATTATGCCTTCCGCAAAGGCATGAGCGTGGCAGAAGTTGAACGTTGGTTAGCGCCTAATCTGGGCTACGACGCCGATTGATTCACAAAACTGTCATCTTTCTTTACAACAAACAGGGCACTCAATGAGTGCCCTGTCTCTTTCTTACGTTTAAACCCTTATACTGAAAGAACGTTCATCGGCACTGCTTGCCGGATGGCTCATTTTTGTAGACCTGATAAGCGTAGCGCCGTCAGGCGGTATGTCATTGCGATGAACCTCAGGAACATATAACGATAAGGAGAACCTGATTCCGTGCTAACTCTGTTACACCTGCTTTCTGCTGTCTCTATGCTGGTTTGGGGCACACATATTGTGCGTACCGGCGTGATGCGCGTCTTTGGCGCCCGTTTGCGTACCGTACTCAGCCGTAGCGTTGAAAAGAAGCCGCTCGCCTTTTGTGCGGGTATCGGCGTGACGGCGCTGGTACAAAGCAGCAACGCCACCACCATGCTGGTGACCTCGTTTGTCGCCCAGGACCTCGTGGCGCTTACCCCGGCGCTGGTCATTGTGCTGGGCGCCGACGTGGGGACCGCGTTGATGGCGCGTATCCTGACTTTCGATCTCTCATGGCTATCGCCACTGCTGATTTTCATCGGCGTGATCTTTTTTCTCGGGCGTAAGCAGTCCCGCGTGGGGCAACTGGGGCGGGTTGGCATCGGGCTGGGGTTGATTTTACTGGCGCTGGAGCTGATTGTGCAGGCGGTCACGCCGATAACCCAGGCTAACGGCGTACAGGTTATTTTCGCCTCGCTGACCGGCGATATTATGCTGGATGCGCTGATTGGCGCTATGTTCGCGGTGATCAGTTACTCCAGCCTGGCGGCGGTTTTGCTGACGGCAACCCTGACCGCTGCCAGCATTATCTCGTTTCCTGTCGCGTTGTGCCTGGTGATTGGCGCCAACCTTGGTTCCGGCCTGCTGGCGATGCTCAACAATAGCGCGGCTAATGCTGCTGCTCGTCGCGTGGCGCTTGGCAGCCTGCTGTTTAAGCTGGTGGGGAGTCTGATTATCCTGCCGTTTGTGCATCCGTTGGCGAATCTGATGGATGAGCTGCCGCTGCCGAAATCTGAACTGGTCATTTATTTCCATGTTTTCTACAACCTGGTACGTTGCATAGCGATGGTGCCGTTCGCCGAACCGATGGCGCGTTTTTGCAAACGTATTATCCGTGATGAGCCGGAACTGGACGCCCACCTGAAGCCTAAGCATCTGGACATCAGCGCACTGGATACCCCAACCCTGGCTCTGGCCAATGCCGCCCGTGAGGCCCTACGTATTGGCGATGCGATGGAGCAGATGATGGATGGGCTAAAGAAGGTGATGCACGGCGAACCGCGTGAAGAGAAAGAGTTGCGCAGGATGGCGGACGATATCAATGTACTGTACACGGCGATTAAGCTCTATCTGGCGAGGATGCCAAAGGATGAACTGGCAGAAGAAGAGTCGCGCCGTTGGGCTGAGATTATCGAAATGTCGCTCAACCTTGAACAGGCGTCGGATATTGTTGAGCGTATGGGCAGCGAGATTGCCGACAAGTCGCTGGCAGCGCGTCGGGCATTCTCTGTCGAAGGGCTGAAAGAACTTGATGCACTGTACGATCAACTGCTCAGTAATCTGCAACTGGCGATGTCGGTATTCTTCTCTGGCGACGTGACCAGCGCCCGTCGTCTGCGCCGCAGCAAGCACCGTTTCCGCATCCTTAACCGTCGTTATTCGCATGCGCACGTGGATCGTCTGCATCAGCAGAACGTGCAGAGCATTGAGACCAGTTCCCTGCACCTGGCGCTGCTGGGCGATATGCAGCGTCTGAACTCACTGTTTTGCTCTGTGGCTTACAGTGTGCTGGAACAGCCGGATGAAGACGACGAGCGTGAGTACTAACGAGGACAGATGAAAGGTTGCCCGGTGGCGCTGATGCTTACCGGGCCTACGGATAACCGTCAATGTTGTCGTCTACCTTGTAGGCCGGATAAGGCGAAGCTACCATCCGGCATCAGACAACAAACCAACTAAAAGCAGTGACCCGCCTCAACGGCAACCGCCTCTTCACCCGCTTTAAAGATATACGTGGTGTTCGGGCCGCCAAGCACGGATTGACCGTTGCTCACTTTGATCCAGTTCCCTTCTGGCAGACCAATCACCGTCAGTTCCGGCGCCACAACCAACAGCTCGCGAATACGCTGTTCACGCGTTTCGCCTTTATGGCCTTCCGGCAGCGCGTTGGTGAAGTGCGGATTAATTTGCAGTGGGAACAGACCCAGGGCATCAAAGCCTTTTGGATCGACAATCGGCATGTCGTTGGTGGTGCGGATGGTCTGGCAGGCAAGGTTGGAACCCGCGCTCCAGCCGATGTACAGCGCGCCGCGTTTGACGACATCGACAATCGGCGCCAGCAGTCCGCGCTCGCGGCTCTCTTTCAGCAACTGGAAGGTGTTACCCCCACCGACAATCACCAGTTCGGCGTTTTCAACGGCTGCAATCGGATCGGCAACGGTATGAATGCCAGTAACGTTAACGCCCATTGGCGCAAAGATGGCTGCCGTTTTCGCCGTGTACTCATCCCAGGTTTGCGTCACGCCGGCAAATGGAATAAACACCGCCGTGCGGCGACCGTTCAGTTGCTCTGCGATCAGCGGCAGCGCATGTTCCATCCAGCCTTTGCCCGGCAGCGTCGAGTTACTCAATAAAAGCAGTTCCATCATTTCTCCATGTAATCAGAAAATTACAAACCGCGGTCATGCTACCACTATCGATCTAACGCCTTCCTGATATGGCTCACGATGTTGAAAGAGGAGACAGATGCTGAGACTATTTTTTAAGCGTCAATTCAATACCGAGCGCCTTCATCACTGCAAGCGTAGTTTTCAGCGTTGGGTTACCTTTCTCACTAAAAGAGCGATAAAGTTGTTCGCGGGATAATCCCGTTTCTGCCGCGATGTTCGCCATTCCCTTAGCGCGAGCCACCACGCCCAATGCTTTTGCAATGTACGCTGCATCGCCTGTTTCGAGGGCATCGGCCATAAAAACGGCAATTTCTTCATCATCGACCAGCGCAGTTGCGGGATCGTACTGCGTAAGTTTATTCATGGTGGAAGATCTCTTGATAATCCAGTGAACGGGCGAGCATTCTCCAACAGGTTTGACATCACCAGCTAAACCATGAGCCAAACGAAAAAGGCGTGTAGCAATGAGCGTTTTAGCTCTCCTGTCCCGTAAGTTTTGCTCCCAACGCTGGAAAACCATTGTCTGAAGAATTTCCATGAGTACGTTCCATGTATTTTATAAACTACATTCTGAATTGACAAGTTGAGACTAGAGAATAAAAAAATGGGGAGTATGGGGAAATGTTGGGTGGAGGAAACAGGAAAGCGCCTCGCAATAATACGTAGTTTTTCAGGACGCTGCGGTTGATACGAGAAACGATAACAGGGGATAGGGGCAGCTTTGTGCCAAAAGCGGAAGTTAACTACGGATAAAATTCAGCGCCTCACACCCAGAGCCGCTGCATAACGGCAATAAGCTACACTTGTTCATTATTTCCAAAACAGGAAAGCCTTCCGCTGCTTCAACTGTGTGTGTTTGACATCGCGCAGTTTGGGCATTTTGATCAACAACGAGCATGGCCCGCTAACGATGAAATTGATACTTGTTCGACACGCAGAAACAGAGTGGAATTTGGAAGGAATTATTCAGGGGCACAGCGATAGCCCCTTGACCTGTCGGGGTTTGCATGAAACATCCGTCCTACTAGCAGCGTTTAGTGCAAGTGAGTATCAAATAGAGCGTGTTTACGCTTCTCCGCTTGGACGTGCCTGGCAAATGGGGCAAAGCCTGGCTGAACACTTTCGCTGTTCACTGACGGCTGAACCGGCCCTTAAAGAGCAGGCCTTTGGTCAGTTTGAAGGTATGCCGTTAGAACTACTCAGACAAAAACATCCGAACGATGCAAATGCGTTATTCAGGCTTGATGCAGAGTATTTTCCACCTGGGGGGGAGTCACTGGCGCATGCTTCTCAGCGAGTTATGCGTTTTTTACAAAACCTGGAAGATACTTCATCACATCAACAAACAATATGTATTGTGTCTCACGGGCATGTCAGTCAGGGCACTCTGGCAATTCTTAAAGAAGGGACTGTCAATAGTTTCCCTCGCTATGCTCACCCCAATGCAAGTTATTCTGTTATCGACCTGGTTAATGGAAAATGTATCGGCCTAAAGTGGGGGATTGCTACACATTTACGTCACCTGAATTAGTGGTCACCTTGCAATCATTGAACTCCCATCCTGCCAGAGCCATCATTATTTAAGCACAATGTCTGCTCTTCGCTCACAGCGGACCTTCATCTCAGTTAGCTCGTCCGCTTCGTGCCAGGAGCGGACGTTTGAGCTCAATAAGTAAGGACGTTATATTTTGTCCTGATTGACACGGGATGAAAGCTCCTGATGGCTCTCTTTTCGCTCGCTGTAACGATCTGCAAGGTAACCGGTTTGTCCCTTAAGCAGCAGCGTGATTTTAAACAGCTCCTCGGCGACATCGACGATACGGTCATACCATGACGAAGGTTTCATTCGTCCGTTTTCGTCGAACTCTTGCCATGCCTTGGCTACAGAGGACTGGTTGGGGATCGTAAACATCCGCATCCAGCGCCCCAGAATACGCATCTGGTTCACGGCATTGAAGGACTGTGAACCGCCGCAGACCTGCATTACCGCAAGTGTTTTGCCCTGCGAAGGACGAACCGCGCCTTCACTTAAGGGTATCCAGTCAATCTGCGCCTTCATCACCGCGCTCATAGCACCGTGCCGTTCCGGAGAACTCCACACCATCCCGTCACACCATCTGACCAGACCGCGCAGCTCGGTGACTTTGGGATGCGTGTCCGGCGCATCATCCGGCAGGGGTAAACCGGAGGGGTTAAAGAGTTTCACCTCCGCGCCCATCGCCGTCAGCAGGCGACCCACTTCCTCCGCGGCAAAGCGGCTGTAGGAGCGCTCTCTTACTGAACCATACAGGATCAGAATTCTTGGTGGCTCCTGCAGATGCAGGCGTTCAGCGATGTCTTGATCAAAGCATTCCGTATTCAGGGCAGGAAATTGTTCCATTTTTCTCCTCCAGAGAGAGCAGATGATTTCAAAGTTAATATATATGATTTATCATATATATATTCTAAAGGGAACGGAGAGGAAAATGCTACAACCTGTTCAGCTTTTCAAAATCCTGTCGGATGAAACACGGCTCGCCATTGTCATGCTTCTGCGGGAGTCCGGAGAACTGTGCGTGTGCGATATCTGTGCAGCTACCGCCGAATCACAGCCCAAAATATCACGTCATATGGCTATCCTTCGCGAGTCTGGGCTAGTTCTGGATCGTCGGGAAGGCAAATGGATTCACTATCGTCTGTCACCTCATATTCCTGCGTGGGCCGCTGAGACAATCACGACGTCCTGGCAGTGCCTTCGGGAAGATGTGCGGGAATGGTTGGCAAAGTCGGCCTGCACCTCTTGCTGAGGAAGGAAAACATATTCACATAATCATATATAACGGGGTTTGAAATGTTTTTGGCAGGGAGTATATTTTTACTGACGCTGGTACTGGTGATCTGGCAACCCAGAGGTCTGAGTATTGGCTGGAGCGCGAGTATCGGAGCTGCGCTGGCGCTGGGTACCGGAGTCATCCATATCGCTGATATTCCCGTTGTCTGGAATATCGTCTGGAACGCGACAGCGGCATTTATTGCGGTCATCATCATCAGCCTGCTGCTCGATGAGTCCGGCTTCTTTGAATGGGCCGCACTGCACGTCTCCCGCTGGGGTAACGGACGTGGCCGCCTTTTGTTTACCTGGATAGTCTTGCTTGGGGCCGCTGTTGCTGCGTTGTTTGCCAATGACGGCGCCGCACTGATCCTGACGCCGATTGTAATTGCGATGCTGCTCGCACTGGGATTCAGCCAGGGCACGACATTGGCCTTTGTCATGGCCGCAGGATTTATTGCAGATACGGCCAGCCTGCCGCTGATAGTTTCCAATCTGGTGAATATCGTCTCGGCGGACTTTTTCGGTCTGGGCTTTACGCAGTATGCCTCCGTTATGATCCCCGTAGATGTGGCCGCGATTGCGGCCACTCTGGTCATGCTGCATCTCTTCTTCCGCAAGGACATTCCGGAGACGTATGACGTTTCGCTGCTGAAGACGCCTGCCAGTGTGATAAAGGATCCGGCAACGTTCAGGGCGGGCTGGATTGTCCTGTTATTGCTGCTTGTCGGTTTCTTTGTGCTGGAACCTCTGGGGATCCCGGTCAGTGCGATAGCGGCTACTGGCGCAGCAGTACTGTTTATAGTGGCGAAAAGAGGTCATGCCATCAACACCGGAAAAGTCCTGCGCGGTGCGCCATGGCAGATTGTTATTTTTTCGCTGGGCATGTACCTGGTGGTCTATGGCCTGCGCAATGCAGGACTCACGGAGTATCTGTCTGACGTGCTGAACCTGCTGGCAGAAAAGGGGTTATGGGCAGCAACGTTCGGCACCGGTTTCCTGACCGCGTTCCTGTCATCGGTGATGAACAATATGCCGACGGTGCTGATTGGCGCACTGTCGATTGACGGGAGTACGGCGACTGGCGTCGTCAAAGAGGCTATGATTTATGCCAATGTGATTGGCTGCGATTTAGGCCCGAAAATCACCCCGATTGGCAGTCTGGCAACCTTGCTTTGGCTGCATGTGCTTGCCCAGAAAAATATAACGATTACATGGGGATATTACTTCCGCACTGGCATTATCATGACTCTGCCCGTGCTGTTTGTCACTCTGGCCGCGCTGGCGTTGCGCTTCTCCATCACTTTGTAATGAGATAAAGATATGAGCAACATTACCATCTATCACAACCCTGCCTGCGGCACTTCTCGTAACACGCTGGAGATGATCCGTAACAGCGGCAACGAACCGACGATAATTTATTATCTCGATACGCCACCGACCCGTGATGAGCTGATTAAACTTATTTCAGAAATGGGAATTACGGTGCGTGCATTACTGCGTAAGAATGTTGAGCCTTATGAACACCTGGGTCTTGATGAAGAGAAATTTAGTGATGAGCAGTTGATTGATTTCATGCTTCAACATCCGATCCTGATTAATCGGCCGATAGTCGTTACGCCGCTTGGCACTCGTCTTTGCCGCCCTTCAGAAATAGTGTTGGATATTCTACCGGAAGGTCAGAAACGAGCGTTTACCAAAGAGGATGGTGAGAAGGTCATTGACGAAACGGGGAAGCGGGTTAAGTAATCTGCCCACTTCGAGCCAGGAGCGGGCGCTGCGGTATATTACGCTTTCTGCTCGAATCGGACTGAGGTAACGTAGCGGAAATATTTTTCCGGATTCAACCAAGATGCCTTCGATCGAAACGTTTATGACCTTCCTTCTTGCGCTGACTCTACTGGAGATTTCTCCGGGGCCAGACATGATGCTAACTATCGCCAGAGGAGTCGGTCAGGGAAGACGTATTGCACTGCTTACGGTACTGGGTAATGTATTTGTAGCTGGTTTTGTACAAGTTTCTTTTCTTGTCCTGGGGCTGGTAACCGTTGTTCATGCCTGGCCGGTGGCGCTAGATCTGCTAAGGTGGGCTGGCGCAGCTTATCTGATATGGCTGGGCATAAAAATGATTGCGACTTCAGGCACTGATACACGTCTGCGAAAAACTGCAAAAATTTCTGACTGGAATGCCGTTAAGGAAGGCGCCCTGAATAGCCTGACTAACCCAAAATCCCTGTTGTTCATGTTTGCTTTTCTTCCTCAGTTTGTCGATCCCACCGCGGGTCCTGTCTGGCTGCAATTACTTGTTCTGGGTAGTATCCAAAAGCTGGCAGGAATCGTTTCCCTGGGGTCGGTCGCGATGGCATCAGGGACATTTGGAAACTGGCTGGGTAAACACCCAGGCTTTATCAAATGGCAGGAACGGTTTACCGGAGTTGTCATGATAGGCCTCGGTATCCGCATGTTGTTTAGCGGGTCTGGTGTCGTATCGAAATCTGCCAGAGAAGCTTAACCCAAACGGTAAACCCTGTGTCCGCTTCGTTCACAGCAGACCTTCCGCCCGCAAAAGCTCGAGTTATTTCTCTTTGCTGTAACTGGAGAGGCGGCGCTCAAGGTTAGTCCGAACCTGCGGCCACTCATCATCAATTATGCTATACCGTATAGAAGTACGTTTTCGGCCATCAGGCATAATTCGTTCATTTCTGATGATGCTTTCCTGGACTGCGCCAATACGGAGAATGGCAGCTTGAGAGCGCTCATTCAATACATCAGTCGTAAACTGAACGCGAACACACTTCAGTTGCTCAAAGGCGTATCGCAGCAGTAACAGTTTACTCTCGGTATTTGCAGCTGTTTTTTGCCAGCTTTGTGAATACCAGGTATGACCAATTTCGAGCTTTCGGTTTTCTTTATCAATCTTCCAGAAACGTGTTGACCCAATGACGCGTTGGTCTGATGAGAGCGTTACAGCAAACGGCATGACTGTGCCTTCAGTTTGCCCCTGCAGGGCTTTCTGAATGTACGACTCAGCTGTGTCAGCAGACGGAACTACCGTAAATGGCAGGGACCAGAGTTCCCCATCCGCAGCAGCATCAATCAATAGCTGAGCATCTGTCTTAAGCAGAGGACGGAGCGTGACAAGAGATCCTTGCAATGTAGGCGTCATATTTGTGACCTTACAGTTATTTTGTGTCGATGGATTGGACTGCATAATCCTGTACCGAATGACTTACTATGCTCCGTTTACATTTAATAATCGACTAATCAAGAGGTGATTATCTGCTTACTGCTCATGATGGCAGCTTGTCCGCTCCGTGCCTGGAATGGACTTTCCTCTTTTGTTAAACAAAGATATTGAAACGAAACCGTTTCATGATAAATCTATAAATATAATAAGACGAAAAGGAAGAACAAATGAAAATCAGACTTGCAGTACCTGAAGAGGCAGAGGAATGCTGGAATATAAGGAATCTTTCTATTCGGGAAGGATGTAAGCCAAGTTATTGTGCCAGGGTGCTTGAGGCCTGGACGCCTGAAGCTATGCCTGAACATTACAGGGCGGTTATTACGGAAAATCCTTTCTTTGTTGTCGAGCTGCCTGATGCAGGATTGGTAGCAACGGGATATCTGGATCTTACCCAAGGTAGCGTAGAAGCTATTTTTACATTGCCGGATTATTTTGGTAAAGGTTTTGCTAGCCTGATTATTGAAACGATTAAAGCTGAAGCGATTAAAAGAGGGTTGAAACAGTTAACCTTGACCTCAACGCCAAACGCGCAAACTTTCTACGAAAAACATGGATTTATGTTTATCAAGGAAACTACATCCCCATCAAGACTTGCCCAAACAGATCTGCGTTGCATGGATATGTCCATCGCATTATCAGCCTGAGTTTTCTTTTGCTCTGGCAGGAAAGCTCACCAACGGAAATCTAATCGCTACGAGTTCAGTACAGCAGCTTCGAAGCCTTGAGCTGACTATAACTCATATGTTCAATGTCCGCTCCCCGCTCTAAACAGACCTTCAGAAAACGATACATAATGCCGACCACTAGACTTCGATCCCTTTCTGTTTCAGCTCTTTTCTAATCACACGCTTAATCCAGGCAGCCAACGATTCATCGCCATCCTGCCGTTGTGCTTCTTCCATCGCTTTGCGAAGTTCCGGATCCAGACGGAATTGAAACGGAGGATTGCCTCTTCTTTCGTTCATGTGTGTTGACACCTTAATTACACAAGAGTAGTGTGAGTATGTGTGATGACACATTACTCTCACACACCCAAAATGACAACGCCCCGAAAGTGCGGGAACACGATCAGGGCGTCTAACCACAACATTATACGAGGTAATGCTATGGCTGATGCTAATAGTACCACTAACGCCTGTTTTGCGTCTTCTTCTCCCATTCCGCAAGCCGATCTGCTTTATTTTCCACTCGCCGAGGCGTTCCGCCATCTTGATTGTAGCTTTCTCTCCACCGAAGAAAATCTGGCGCTATCGTTTGGCTGTGAAGAGGCGCTGGCAGGGTTGTACCAGACGCTGAATTTTATGGGCGAAAGCCTGCTGACCATGGCGGGTGAAGGTCAGGAACATTTTGCGTATGAGAGCATATGCCAGTTAGGACACAGCCTGGTCAACATCAGCCAGTTGATTCCCGCGCTGGCGCAATTGGAAGCGAAAGCTGACCAGCAATTGTTCGCTGTTGCATAGTACCTAAAATAAACAGAGCGCCCATCCCAGGCGCTCAGTTCCTGCTTCTTTACCCCGCCCGCGCAAATTCTGCCGCTTCGGCGATTAGCGCGTCATCCGGGCGTACGCCGGTATACAAGGCGAACTGCTCTACGGCCTGTAAGGCAATCACCTCTGCACCGCTGATGGTCTTTTTACCTAATTGTTGTGCCAGTTTGATTACCGGTGTTTCCGGCGGCAGGGCGACCACGTCAAACACCACGCTGGCGGCAGCGACCATCGCTTCGCTGTAGGCCAGTTCATCGCTCTCTTTACCGCCAGCCATACCGACGGGCGTCACGTTGACCAGAATATCGCAGGCAATCCCTTCCGGCTGAGGTTGCCACTGGAAACCGTACTGTTTTGCCAGCGCCGGGCCGCTCTCACGATTGCGGGCGGCGACGATCACATCGTGAAAACCGGCATCGCGAAACGCGGCGATAACCGCTTTACCCATTCCACCGCTGCCGCGGATCATGACGCGTGCGTGGTTATCAAGCTGGTGGCTGGTAATCAGGCTTTTTACCGCAATGTAGTCGGTGTTAAATCCTGTCAGCGTACCGTTGTCATTGACGATGGTGTTGACGGAGTCAATGACTTTTGCGGAAGGATCGATGGCATCCAGAAACGGCATGCAACTCTCTTTAAACGGCATAGAGACCGCACAGCCGCGAATCCCGAGTGCGCGAACGCCTTTCACTGCGGCCTCAATATCCTGCGTAGTAAAGGCTTTGTAGATAAAATTTAACCCCAACTTTTCATACAAATAGTTGTGAAAACGTGTGCCGAAGTTGCCGGGTCGGCCGGCAAGCGACATGCACAGCTGGGTGTCGCGGTTAATCATGTTAAATCTCCTCGGCGTGAGACAATATGTACTGTTCGGCTTCCTGCGACCAAATCCCCTGATGACGCTTCAGGATATCGCGCAAGGCTGGATCATCAATCTGAGTGAGCGCGGTTAATGGTAAGGCTTTGCCGGTGTAAACCAGTTTTTTACCGCCACCGACCTGCGGCAGCTCCAGCGTTGTTTCACCTGCCGCATTCAATCCCAGAATGTGCGTCACCACTTTTGCGGCCTGAATCTTCTTCTCTTCGATCAGTTTTACCGCCGTGCGCATATCGTCGGTATTGCCGCCAGATGTCCCAACATAATGGGTGAAGGCGTAGTGCACGTCGTAGAAGTTAATCGGCGCGCTAAACTGCTTATCCTGTGGACCGGCAAAGAAGTTCATGCAGCCATCGGCAGCCAGCAGGGAAGAGGCCAGCGTGACCAGCCCTTCGTTGGGCACAAACACAAAGATGTCATCAAATCCATGCCCGCCGCTCAACGCCATCAAGGTGTCATAAGCCGCATCCTGGGCGTGGAGATAGTGGATTAACGTTTGTGGTTCTGATGGATAGTGCTTACGGGCGTAGCTCAACTTGTCGTTATTGGTGTCGGTTACCACCAGCAGCGCAGGGTTAACCGGGCCATGCAGTGCATAGTCGATCGCCAGTAGTCCCATTGGCCCGGTGCCGCCGAGGATTAACGTGCGCCCCTGCGGACGAATGCCCATCTTATGGTTATAAGTGCCTTCCTGCAGGTGATAGTTGGCGTTGAATGCGCCAATCACGCAGGATAGCGGCTCAACCAGCGAGCCTTCAAAATAGGTTTCGCCTTCGTAGGCCAACAAGCAGTCCTGCTCCATGACTTCATCAGGAATAATGACGTGCGTGGCTTCACCGCCTACCCACGGGAAGGAGTAGCCGGGACAGTCCGGGCGATCCGGCAGTTGCAGGTTGGCCTGAATGACATAGCGTTGGCCGGGCTGAAACTTATGCTGCCATTTTTTCCCTACGGCGAGAATATCGCCGCAGAACTCGTGGCCGATGATGATCGGGTTGGTGGCCACATCGTCCGGCACTTTTTTGTGGTTCTCGCCCTGGTTAGCCTCTTTCCAGGAAGAAAGGCACAGGCTGTCGGTCACGACCGAAGCCAGAATTTCATCGTCCTGCATTTCGGGAAGGTCGAAGGTTTCCAGGCGCAGATCGCGTTTACCATAAAGGCGTAAAGCTGTTGTTGTTTGCATTGTTACCACCTCTTCCTCTTTCGAGGACAATTTATTGAAGGTGCCCCAGCATCGCCGGGGCGGAAAAATCAGGACAGGAAGCCCAGTGCGTTACCAATAATCCCCAGCGCAAACAGGGCGAAGATCAGCCATACTGGATTAATTTTTTTGTTGAGTAGCCGTACCATCAGCAGCGTCAGACCCAGCGCCAGCAGGCCAGGACAGAGTTGGTCGAGGATGTTCTGCACGGTCATGGTGACGGTGGCGCCGTCTGCGCCAGGCGTTTGCGATACCACCAGCGGCACGTTGATGCTGGTCCATTTGGTGACCAGTACCCCCATGACAAACAGGCCAAGAATTGATGCGCCTTCGGTCAGTTTTTGCAGCAGGTTGCCGCCCATGTCGCTGACGATATTGACCCCTTTACGAAAGCCAAGCTGTAAGCCGTACCACTTCATGGCAAGACGTACTGCATTGAAAATAAAGAAGAACAACAATGGGCCGAGAATGTTACCGGACAGTGCGAGCGAGGCGCCGAGCGCGGCGGTAATCGGGCGCAG
This sequence comes from Citrobacter werkmanii, assembly GCF_008693645.1. NCBI lineage: Bacteria > Pseudomonadati > Pseudomonadota > Gammaproteobacteria > Enterobacterales > Enterobacteriaceae > Citrobacter > Citrobacter werkmanii. The sequence goes on from NZ_CP044101.1 coordinate 510,633, forward strand.
CGTTCCCCATACCAGCGGATCGCCGACGCCGGCCAGCGGACCCATCAGCCCAACTTTGATGCCATTGATTGCGCCGTCGTCAATTTCAGCGCCGTTGGCGCGGGCTTCTTCCATCGCGGCGGTCACGCCAATCACCGGGCCGCAAACGGCAGGTGTGGTATTGAAGAACACCAGGTGACGTTTGAGTGCTGCAACCTGGTCCTCTTTCAGTGGATACAGCCGCTTGATGGCAGGGATCATGTCGTAGCAAAAGCCCAACCCATGAATGCGTTCAAAGTTGAATGATGCCTGTTGCAGGTTGGAGCGAACAAACATGCTAAACAGGTCGGATTTGGTCAGTTTTTTCTGTTCCATGGCTGGCTCCATTAGTCATCAAGCTGATCGAGAGCTTGAGAAGAGGCGGGTTGCGCCTGCGGTTCGGCTTTACGCCACTGTGGGTTCAACTGGATGTAGACCAGCGCGATAATCACGCCCACGCCACCGAAAGCCAGCAGGCTCAAATCGAGATACCCTCCGGCAATAAATCCGAGGAAGAAGAAGGGCATCAGGTACTTCACGCCCATCATGCGCAGCACCATGGCGTAACCGACCACCACGATAAAGCCACCGGCAATCTGCAATCCGCGGGTGACGAATTCTGGAATGGCGTTGAGCATATTGCTGACCATATCGGCGCTGACAAACAGCGAGACGATTAATGCAGGGATGGCAACGCGCAGCGCCTGTACGCCGAGAGCGGAAACGTGCAGCATGTCGATGGTGCGAAAGCGGGCCTCTTCGGCTGCTTTATCCGCCGCGTGCTGGAACACCACGGTGATGGTACGGGCAAAGACAGTTAGTACCTGACCTGCCGCCGCGACGGGCAGGGCGATGGCGATACCGGTAGCAATACTTTGCTGACCGACGATAACCAGAATGGCGGAGATAATACTGGCGAGCGCCGAATCGGGAGACTGCGCTGCGCCGACGTTCATCCAGCCAAGAGCGATTAACTCCAGCGTACCGCCGAGCATAATCCCGGTTTTTAAATCACCGAGGATCAGGCCGATAACGGTACAAGCAATTAGCGGGCGGTGGGTCTGGAACTCATCCAGCACGCTGCCCATTCCGGCAATACAGGAAAATAGGAATATGGCGATAATTTGTAGGGTACTTATTTCCATAATATGTCACCTTGTGAATGTGATCATCCCTGCCTGTTAAAGCATAAGTGCACAGGCATTTTTATTTATTCAGCGAAAGATTGTTCTTCTATTTTTTCGAGAATATTAATAGATGGATCGGATGCGACGACGCGTAAATCCAGCGTGACACCTAGTTTATCTAACTCACGAAACGCATTAATGTCGTCGCTGTCTAAAGAAACGGCTTTGGTTAATTGTTTTTTACCCGGTCGCCAGGCCATGCCGCCAATATTTAACGTGGCAATTTTTACCCCTTGTTTTACCATTGCTAATGCATCCTGTGGGCGGGTAAACAGATAAAAAACAGTTTCGCTCTGATATTGCGGGTTATGGTAAACAGCGACCGCCTTTTCGATATTAACGACGTTAACCTTCATTCCTGGCGGGGCGGCCTGACGTAATAATGTTCGACGTACTTCATCGTTATAAACGTCGTCATTGCAGATAATAATTCGTTGGGCATTCGCCACCTTCGACCAGACGGTGGTGACCTGACCGTGAATCAAGCGGTCATCGATACGAGCAAGGGTAATGTTCATCAGAAATCCTCTTCGGTCGTTTCCAGATGTTGCCAGACGACACAGGTTTGTTGAGCAATGGTCGTCAGGTGTTCGCACAGTTCATCCACATTCATACAGCTTTGGTTGTCTACCAGTTCCAGCGCTAATGGCAGCGACAACCCGCTAATGACGCGAATGGTGGGGTTTTGCATTGCCAGCGAAGCGGCAGCATTCCAGGGACTGCCACACTGCAGATCGACGGCAATCAGCCATTCATTACTGGTGTGAGTGCTTACTAACTTTTCCAGCTTTTCCACGATGTTGCTGGCGTTCTCTCCTGGGACAAATGCCACCGCTTCGACGTTGATATCGCCGTAGACCATCTGTACCGATTCCAGCATGGCGCAGGCCAGATTGCCGTGAGCACAGAAGATTGCATTGACCATAAAACCTCCTTAGCCGCGCGTTTTTCCGCCCGCAATGTTAGTGGTTACTCCGGTGATATAACTGGCGCGATCTGAGAGGAGATAACAAACAAAATCAGCGACTTCACTTAAACGTCCTGAACGACCGATCGGGATCGCGTTCCTGGTATAACCCTCACGCAGCTGTTCGACGGTGATGTTGCGGGTCCAGGCCAGCGCTTCTTCATACTCGGGGGTGCGCAGACCGGTTTTTTCCAGAATGCCAGGCGCAATTCCCACCACACGAATACCGTGTTTGCCCAACTCTTTCGACCAGGAGCGGGTAAAGCTATTCAACGCGGCTTTGGTGGCGGCATAGCAGCTTTGGCCCTCTGAACCTTCCAGCCCGCTTTCGGAAGAGACATTCACGATCACGCCGTTATGCTGTTTTACCATTTGGCGTGCCGTTGCTTGCGACATTAAGAACACACCTTTCTGGTTGATATTAACCATTTTTTCAAAAGCAGCTTCGTTGAGTTCGTATTGCCCGGCGGGTGCTTTTTCATCAACCAGCAGCCGTGGGAAGTTAACGCCAGCATTATTTACCAGTCCATCAATACGTCCGTAGCGTTGGATTATTTCAGCAACAGTATGATTAACCTCTTTGGCACTGGAAATATCCGTTGGCCAGAAATGATATCCGCTATGGCTGTCATATTTACCTTCTCCGCCATGAATATCCGCCATTTGTACATTAGCGCCTTGCGCTAATAGCTCCTCGACAATGGCCAGGCCAATTCCGGATGCACCACCGGTAACAATAATGACTTTGTCCTGCAGATTTAACCACGTTTGCATAATAAACTCCCGATTTCAGATAAGGGGATCCCACATAAAATTAATTATGGCAGGACCAATTAGAATTTATTTACTTCAACAATAATTCAGCGGTATGACTGTTGGTGACTAAACAGTTAATATAATTCCCACGTAATGCGCCTAATATCCCACTGTATTTTTCTTCACCCATCGCAATACCAATGGAGTAACGTGCCTGTTTTAATTTATCGGTTTCGATGGCGAGCGTCTTTTCACTCATCCTGGTCTCTACGGTCACACCGTTGATATCGTAAAAGCGCGAGCAAATGTCTCCGGCGACATGGCGGGCATGCAGGTCATCACTCTCTTCGCTGCCGTAAAAAGCGTGCCAGTTGGCGCCATCGCGTATTGCCGGAGACCCAATTCCAACCAGCGCGACATCCAGATTATCCCAGTAAGCGGAAATCGATTTGAAGTGCCGGGACTGCATAATGCCGTTACGGATCAGCGGGTTTTCCAGCAGCGCCGGGAAATCGGCCAGGTGTGATTCCCCTTTCAGCTTTGCCGCGGCGCCGTAGGTCAGCGTATTGACGTGGTAGCGGCTTTCAAGTTTACCGGACGGTCCGCCGATAATCGGTACGCAGATCAGCTGGCGTGACTGGCTGGCCGGGGATAATCCTTCAACCAATCCTCGCACCGCGCGACCCCATGAAAAACCAATAATGTCGCCGGGTTCCAGTAAGCGTTCCAGCAGCTGTGCGCCGTGCACGCCCATCATAGTGAGTTGTTCATCTTCCTGTTCGCTGTCGCAGGAGACTACGACCGCTTCTTTCAGGCCAAATTTCTGTTTTAGCTGCTGTTCCAGCCACAGATTTTCGTTGTAGTCGTAATTAATAGCGATGGTGACGATACCCTGCTCGCGGCCACGTTTTAGTAATCGGCTGATCGTGGTGCGGTAAATCCCCAGCTCGCGGGCGATTTGCGCTTGTGTCATATCCTGCTCGTAATAAAGCTGCGCTATTTTTACGATCAGGCGGATATCATCGCTGTTTTCCATCGCCATTTTTGGACTCCTGCACATTTGTGCAAATCACGAAATTGCCTTCTTGATCTGATATAACCCCATCCTTTCCACATCTCAAAGCTATTTTCACTTATTTCAGCGCGTTAAACTGGCTGATTATGTTGCACATTTGATGTGGCGATAGCACGCTGTCGGCACAGATGTGCATGTTGCTCTAATGTATTGATTCTGCTTGTTTTCACTCAGCAAAATTGCAGGTATGCATTACTAACACTTTTGTGTCAAAAGCTGGGACAGATCACAAATAGTGCGGAGGCAGTCGGACACGATTATTTTTTATCGCCCGCAAGGTAGGGTATATTTCGCTTTTAATACACAAAATCATTCAAGTTGTATCAAGGCGGCAAGGGAACGAATCCCTGGGAGCATAGATTGCTATGCGACCTGGGTGAGTGAGGGCAGCCAACGCAGAGACAGCTTAAAGGATGAAGTGTATACAGGAGAAACTATGCTGCCCGACTCATCTATCCGATTAAACAAATACATCAGTGAAAGCGGAATCTGCTCGCGTCGCGAGGCGGATCGCTTTATCGAACAAGGGAATGTCTTCCTGAATGGCAAACGCGCCACCATTGGCGATCAGGTAAAGCCTGGCGACGTCGTAAAAGTGAATGGTCGGTTGATTGAGCCGCGTGAAGCGGAAGATCTGGTCTTTATCGCGCTGAATAAGCCGGTTGGGATTGTGAGTACCACCGAAGACAGTGAACGCGACAACATTGTTGATTTCGTGAATCACAGCAAGCGTGTATTCCCAATCGGTCGTCTGGACAAAGATTCCCAGGGACTTATCTTTCTAACCAACCACGGCGATCTGGTGAATAAAATCCTGCGTGCCGGTAACGATCACGAAAAAGAGTATCTGGTGACAGTAGATAAGCCGGTCACTGATGACTTTATCCGTGGAATGGGGGCTGGTGTGCCAATCCTCGGCACCGTCACCAAAAAATGTAAGGTGAAGAAAGAAGCGCCGTTTGTGTTTCGTATCACGCTGATTCAGGGGCTGAACCGCCAGATCCGCCGCATGTGCGAGCACTTTGGCTATGAAGTTACCAAACTTGAGCGTACGCGTATCATGAACGTTGGTTTATCCGGCCTGCCGCTTGGCGAATGGCGCGACCTGACGGATGACGAACTGATCGAACTCTTTAAGCTGATCGAGAACTCGTCCTCGGAAGCCAAACCGAAGGCGAAAGCGAAGCCAAAAACCGCAGGCATTAAGCGCCCGGTAGTGAAAATCGAAAAATCTGCGGAGAAAGAGAAATCGCGCCCGGCAGCAAACGGCAAACGCTTTACCTCGCCGGGGCGTAAGAAGAAAGGGCGTTAACGTCTGCCGCGCGTTGGCGTATTCGCTGACCAGGAAAACGATGCTTCCGCATCCGGTTTATAAGCCTGCTTTTTCTTTAACTGGCGGGCTTTTTTTGCTTCCGCTTCGCGCAAGGCCATCAGTTTATCAATGTACTCTTTCTTGATGCTGTTGGTCTCTGCGTTGGTCAGCAGCCGACCATGCGCTATGCGCGCGCGGTCGAGCAGCGTTTTCAGTTCACGCTGCTCGCGCTCGGTCATCTCTTTTTGGGTAATGCGGGGGAGTGCCATAGGGGTGCCCTCTGTTAGCCGATATCCTCAGTGTACGGCAAAGTGCAGAGGCTGGGTAGGCCGGATAAGGCGTTAGCCGCCATCCGGCGACGTGTACGCACTATGCTTGATAGCGCTACACTTATCAGGCCTACAGCCGACAATTAGCGGCGTGCTTTCTCTTTAATCGGTTTACCGGACCAGTAGCCTGCCAATAGCGAACCAGAAAGGTTGTGCCAGACGGAGAACAGCGCACCGGGCAGGGCGGCGAGAGGGCCAAAGTAGATTTTGCCCAGCGCAGCGGCCAGCCCTGAATTCTGCATGCCCACTTCGATAGCTAACGTACGACAGGTCGACTCGTCGAAACCAAACAGTTTTCCGCCCCAGTAGCCGCCGAGCAGGCCAATGGTGTTATGCAGGATAACGGCGATAATCACCACAAAGCCGACGGACGCAATGTGCGAAGCGGAGCCTGCCACGACGGCGCTGATGATCGCCAGGATGCACACCATAGAAAACGCGGGCAGATACGGCTCGACGGCTTTTACGACGCGTGGGAACAGATGGTGAATGACCAGTCCCAGGGCAATCGGAATGACCACGATTTGCAGAATACTCAGCAGCATACCCATCACATCCACCTGAATATGCGCATCGACATACAGCCGTGTCAGCAGCGGTGTGGCGACAACGCCGACCAACGTTGAAACGGATGAAATAGTCACGGAGAGCGCCACATCGCCTTTGGCCAGATAGATCATGACGTTAGACGCTGTTCCGCTGGCGACACTCCCGACCAGCACCATGCCTGCGGACAGTTCCGGCGGCATATTAAAAGCCAGCGCCAAAATCCAGGCGGCGAGCGGCATCACCAGATAATGCAGGAAAATACCCGCGGCGACCGGCGCAGGACGTGAGAGTACACGTTTAAAGTCATCCACCTTCAAATGGACGCCCATGCCGAACATAATCAGCATCAGTAACGACGGCACAAATGGCCCGACAGGTGTAAAGGTGGAGGGCGTGTAATACGCAATAACAGAGAGCAGCAGCGCCCATAATGGGAACAGCCGCGTCAGAGTAGCGAGCATGTTATATTCCTTGCGATTGAAATGTGTTGTGTTGTTATAAAAAAGCCGGGTTCGAGCCCGGCTATAGTTATTGTTTATCGCGTGATGAAATATTATTCAAACAAATTATGGTGCAGCTTCTGTACCACCTGTTCGGCTTCGGTACCTGGCACCAGGAAGCACAGGTTATGGCTGGACGCGCCGTAGCAAATCATGCGGATGTTGAATGGCTCCAGTACGCCGAACACCTCTTTACCCACGCCGCAGGCTTTGGACAGGTCGTTACCAATCAGCGCTACCAGCGCCAGGTCTTCTTCCACTTCAACCCGACACAGGGCAGACAGTTCCATCAGCAGAGACTGTGTTAACAGCGTATCGCCGGTAGACGTTGAACCGGTGGTATCCAGCGTCAGCGCCACGCTGACTTCCGATGTGGTAATTAAATCTACCGAGATGTTGTGGCGCGCCAGGATGCCGAACACTTCCGCTAAAAAGCCGCGAGAGTGCAGCATATTCAGGCTATGCAGCGTTAGCAGCGTTTGCTTACGGCGTAGGGCCAGGGCGCGGAACAACGGTGGATTTTGGGTTTTATTGCATACCAGCGTACCGCCTGCTTTTGGATCCTTACTGGAGCCAACAAACACCGGGATATCGCTACGTACGGCAGGTAACAGGGTTGCCGGGTGCAGCACTTTCGCGCCGAAGGTCGCCATTTCCGCGGCTTCTTCGAAGGCGATTTCATCAATACGTTTAGCGGCTGGAACGACGCGCGGATCGGTGGTGTAAATGCCGGGAACATCGGTCCAGATATCGACGCGCGTTGCGTGCAGCGCTTCAGCCAGCAGGGCGGCCGTATAATCACTGCCGCCGCGTCCCAGCGTGGTGGTGCGGCCTTTGCTTTCGCTGCCGATAAAGCCTTGGGTAATCACCAGACCTTCACTCAGACGTGGGGCTAACTGAAGCGTTGCCAGTTCGGCCAGCGCCGCGACGTCGGGTTCTGCACGACCGAAACGATCGTTAGTGCGCATCACTTTACGCACGTCAAACCACTGCGCTTGCACGTTGCGCTCACGCAGGATCTCAACAAACAGGAGGGTAGACATCAGCTCACCGTGGCTGACCAGTTCGTCGGTCAGCGCGGTTGAGGTCGCCAGTGACGCCGCCTCTGCCAGCGTGGTGATGTTTTCCAGCAGGCGTTCGATCTCTTCACGAATCACGTTTGGATAACGCAGGCGTTCCAGAATATTGAACTGAATTTGGCGAATGGCGTCGAGTTTTTCGAAGCGCTCGGTTGGCTCCAGCCCTTCCGCCAGAGCAACCAGCAGGTTGGTAATACCTGCCGATGCGGAGAGCACCACTAACCGGACGTTCGCATCAGAAAGCACCACATCAGCGCTGCGATTCATGGCATCAAAGTCCGCCACGCTGGTACCGCCAAACTTGGAGACAACTACATCAGTCATAACTACCTCGTGTCAGGGAGTGAATAGAGCGACCATGGCACATAAGGCAGAACGGAAACCGGTGCAGGCGCAAATGCAAATACCGTATTTATAAATAAAATGTGTAGCTTGCACTGTCAACGCTGGGATTATGCGGATTTTTCATGCTGCAACTGCGTTGAGTAACGGTACTAATAACAATGCTGATAACGGCTATACTTTGTAGCCTCGTTTGGCGGATGCCCTGGCAATGGCATTAAAACAATCACACTTTTCTGTGACTGGCGTTACAATCGATCTCAGTCACAATTCTCAAAATCAGAAGAGTATTGCTAATGAAAAACATCAATCCAACGCAGACCTCAGCCTGGCAGGCACTACAAAAACACTTTGAAGAGATAAAAGACGTTACTATCGCCGATCTGTTCGCGAAAGATAGCGATCGTTTCACCAAATTTTCCGCGACGTTTGACGATCTGATGCTGGTGGATTTCTCCAAAAACCGCATCACTGAAGAGACGCTGGCCAAACTGCAGGATCTGGCGAAAGAGACCGATTTGGCAGGCGCCATCAAGTCCATGTTCTCCGGTGAGAAAATCAACCGTACCGAAGACCGTGCCGTGCTGCACGTGGCGCTGCGTAACCGTAGCAATACCCCAATCATCGTTGACGGCAAAGATGTGATGCCGGAAGTGAACGCGGTGCTGGAGAAGATGAAATCCTTCTCTGAAGCGATCATCTCCGGAAGCTGGAAAGGCTATACCGGCAAAGCCATTACTGATGTAGTGAACATCGGTATCGGCGGTTCCGACCTTGGTCCGTTCATGGTGACCGAAGCGCTGCGTCCGTACAAAAACCATCTGAACATGCACTTTGTGTCTAACGTCGATGGGACGCACATCGCTGAAGTGCTGAAGAAAGTGAACCCGGAAACCACGCTGTTCCTGGTCGCATCTAAAACCTTCACCACTCAGGAAACCATGACTAACGCCCACAGCGCGCGTGACTGGTTCCTGGCGACCGCGGGCGACAACAAGCACGTTGCCAAACACTTCGCGGCGCTCTCCACCAACGGTAAAGCGGTTGGCGAATTTGGTATTGATACCGCCAATATGTTCGAATTCTGGGATTGGGTTGGCGGCCGTTACTCCCTGTGGTCAGCGATTGGTCTGTCGATCATCCTGTCCGTCGGTTTCGACAACTTCGTTGAGCTGCTGTCCGGCGCGCACGCGATGGACAAACACTTCTCCACTACCCCGGCGGAGAAAAACCTGCCGGTGCTGCTGGCGCTGATCGGTATCTGGTACAACAACTTCTTCGGCGCTGAAACCGAAGCGATCCTGCCGTATGACCAGTATATGCACCGTTTCGCGGCCTACTTCCAGCAGGGCAATATGGAATCCAACGGTAAATACGTGGACCGTAACGGCAATGCGGTGGATTACCAGACCGGCCCAATCATTTGGGGTGAGCCGGGGACTAACGGCCAGCATGCGTTCTACCAGCTGATCCACCAGGGTACAAAAATGGTGCCGTGCGATTTCATCGCCCCGGCTATCACCCACAACCCGCTGTCGGATCACCATCCGAAACTGTTGTCTAACTTCTTTGCTCAGACTGAAGCGCTGGCGTTCGGTAAATCTCGTGAAGTGGTTGAGCAGGAATACCGCGACCAGGGTAAAGATCCGGCAACGCTGGAACACGTGGTGCCGTTCAAAGTGTTCGAAGGCAACCGCCCGACCAACTCCATCCTGCTGCGTGAAATCACGCCGTTCAGCCTGGGGGCGCTAATTGCGCTGTATGAGCACAAAATCTTTACTCAGGGCGCAATCCTGAACATCTTCACTTTCGACCAGTGGGGCGTGGAGCTGGGCAAACAGCTGGCAAATCGCATCCTGCCGGAGCTGAATGATGATAAAGAGATTACCAGCCATGATTGCTCGACTAACGGTTTGATTAACCGTTATAAGTCCTGGCGCGCCTGATGACACTGCGCTTATCCGGCCTACAGGCACACATTTGTAGGCCGGATAAGGCGTTTAGCCGCCATCCGGCATTAATGAAATAAAAAAGCCGATATTAATATCGGCTTTTTTTATAAGATTGCTCCAGGATATCTACGTTTTTGCTTCACACCCTAATTGAGCTTAATCCTAAAATAATTAACTTAACGGAATTTCATTTCTGTTATTTTCAGAATTTACGGATATTGTATTTCTGGTGTGTATATTTTAACTGATTGATTTTGCTGTTTAATGTTATTAACTAATAATAGCAATCTACTTTCATTTCTCATTATCCTAAATTCCCGCCAGTCGTAATTTGCACACTTTGGCTTGTGTATACTCGATCTCGCCCGAAATTCTTTTGGGTAAATCTCCATTCATTAAATGAAGGGAATTTGTGATGAAAAAAGTTCTGTATGGCCTTTGGGCTATATCTGCGCTTGCGGCGACCTCTGTCTATGCTGCCCCCGTTCAGGTGGGTGAAGCTGCAGGGTCGGCTGCCGCGTCGGTTTCGGCAGGAAGTTCCTCTGCCACCAGCGTGAGCACCGTAAGTTCTGCGGTGGGGGTGGCCCTTGCGGCGACCGGTGGTGGTGATGGTTCTAATACCGGAACGACAACCACGACAACCACCAGTACCCAGTAATACCGGTACGTTTAATTCTAACCACACTTCGGTGTGGTTATTTTGAATTGCCAAAAGCCTGCGGGATTTGTAGGCCGGGTAAGCGTTGCGCACCCGGCAATAATGCGGAGAAGTGTCGTGAAGCGACCAGCGCTCATATTGGTTTGCCTGTTACTACAGGCGTGCTCGGCCACCACCGAAGGGCTGGGCCATTCGCTGTGGGAGAGTGTGTTTGGTACTCCCGGCGTTCAGATGACGGATGATGAAATCCAAAACATGCCCTACGCCAGCCAGTATATGCAGCTCAATGGTGGTCCACAGCTGTTTGTCGTACTCGCGTTTGCAGAAAACGGACAACAGAAATGGGTGACTCAGGATCAGGCCATTCTCGTCACGCAGCATGGGCGCATTGTGAAAACGCAGCTCGGCGGTGACAACCTGATTGAGGTGAATAATCTGGCAGCGGACCCGCTCATCAAACCCAATCAGATAGCCGATGGCGCAACATGGACCCGCACGATGGGCTGGACTGAACATCAGCAGGTGCGCTATGCCACCGCCCGCTCTGTTTTCACATGGGATGGCACTGACAGCATTCAGGTCGGCAGCGATGAAACGCCAGTACGCATCCTTGATGAAGAGATAACGACCGATCAAACGCGCTGGCATAACCGCTACTGGATCGATAGCGAAGGGCAAATCCGTCAGTCGGAACAGTATCTGGGAGCTAACTTCTTCCCGGTGAAAACCACCCTGATTAAGGCGGCAAAATCATGATGAAACGAGCCGTAATGGCGCTGGTTTTTAGCCTGAGCGCACCCTCTGTTTTTGCTGCGGGCAATGTCAAAGTCATGATTGCAGGCAGCGCTGAACCCAAAATATTGACCGGTGCGGAGCGTCTGATCGATCTGGTTGGACAGCCGCGGCTGAGTAATAGCTGGTGGCCCGGAGCGGTCATCAGCGAAGAGCGGGCAACGGCAGCGGCAGAACGCCAGCAGCAGACACTACTGGCTCGTCTGGCAGCGCTGAGTGCTGAAGAAAGCGGTGACGATGCGGCGGCTATCAACGCATTACGCCAGCAAATTCAGGCGATGAAGGTGACCGGCAGACAGAACATTAACCTTGACCCGGATGTGGTGCGCGTCAGCGAGCGAGGCAACCCGCCGTTGCAGGGCAACTACACGCTATGGGTTGGATCGCAGCCAACGGATATCACATTGTTTGGTTTGCTAAGCCGTCCGGGTAAACAACCGTTTGTGCCCGGGCGTGATGTCGCCAGCTATCTCGATGGGCAAAGTCGGCTCAGCGGAGCGGATCGCAGCTACGCGTGGGTCATCTATCCCGATGGACGCTCGCAAAAAGTTCCTATCGCTTACTGGAACAAATGTCACGTTGAGCCGATGCCCGGCAGCATCATTTTTGTCGGACTCTCTGATGCCTTCTGGAGCAGTACCCCGGATGAAATCAATGCCGATATTCTTCACACCCTGACCCAGCGGATACCTGAATAATGAGAAAAACTTATCTGCTCAGCTTACTGGCGCTGGGCGTAAGCGTTGCCTGTCACGGTGAAACATGGCCTGCGCCCATTGGTCCATCCCAGTCCGATTTTGGCGGCGTAGGTCTGCTGCAAACCCCGACTGCACGGATGGCGCGTGAAGGGGAAATGAGCCTCAACTACCGGGACAACGATCAGTACCGCTACTACTCTGCATCGGTACAACTTTTCCCCTGGCTGGAAACCACGCTGCGCTATACCGATGTGCGTACCAAAAAATACAGCAGCGTGGAGTCATTTTCTGGCGATCAGACATACAAGGATAAAGCGTTTGATCTCAAACTGCGGCTGTGGGAAGAGAGCTACTGGATGCCGCAGGTGGCCGTTGGCGCGCGGGATATCGGCGGGACGGGTCTGTTTGATGCGGAGTATATTGTGGCGAATAAAGCCTGGGGTCCGTTTGATTTCTCGCTCGGTCTGGGCTGGGGGTATCTTGGCACCAGCGGCAACGTCAGCAATCCGTTTTGCTCATACAGCGATAAATTCTGTCATCGCGATAACAGCTACAAGCAGGCTGGTTCTATTGACGGCAGTCAGATGTTTCATGGTCCGGCATCGTTATTTGGCGGCGTGGAATATCAGACACCCTGGCAGCCGCTGCGCCTGAAACTGGAGTATGAAGGCAATAATTACCAGCAGGATTTTGCGGGCAAGCTGGATCAAAAGAGCAAGTTTAACGTCGGCGCTATCTATCGCGTCACCGATTGGGCCGACGTTAACCTCAGCTATGAGCGCGGGAACACCTTTATGTTTGGGTTCACGCTGCGGACTAACTTCAACGACTTGCGACCAAACTATAACGATAACGCCCGTCCGAAGTATCAACCACAGCCGCAGGATGCGATTCTGCAACATTCGGTAGTGGCGAATCAGTTAACGCTGCTGAAATATAACGCCGGGCTGGCGGATCCCAAAATCCAGGTGCAGGGCGATACGCTGTATGTGACCGGCGAACAGGTGAAATACCGTGATTCGCGAGAAGGGATCGAACGCGCCAATCGGATCGTGATGAACGATCTTCCCGACGGGATCCGCACGATCCGGATTACCGAAAATCGCCTTAACTTGCCGCAGGTGACGACCGAAACGGATGTTTCCAGCCTTAAGCGACACCTGGAAGGTGAGCCGCTGGGTCATGAAACACAACTGGCGCAAAAACGCGTTGAGCCCGTGGTGCCGAAAACGACCGAGCAGGGTTGGTATATTGATAAGTCTCGCTTTGATTTTCATATCGATCCGGTGCTCAATCAGTCGGTGGGCGGCCCGGAAAACTTCTATATGTACCAGTTGGGCGTAATGGGAACTGCGGATTGGTGGGTGACCGATCATCTGCTGACCACCGGGAGTTTGTTCGCCAACCTCGCCAATAACTATGACAAATTTAACTACACCAACCCGCCGCAGGATTCGCATTTACCACGCGTGCGTACTCATGTGCGCGAGTATGTGCAAAACGATGTCTACGTGAATAACCTGCAGGCCAACTACTTCCAGTCACTCGGAAACGGGTTCTACGGACAGGTTTACGCTGGTTACCTGGAGACCATGTACGGCGGGGCGGGGGCAGAAGTGTTGTATCGTCCGTTAGACAGCAACTGGGCGTTTGGCATTGACGCCAACTATGTGAAACAGCGTGACTGGCGTAGCGCGCAGGATATGATGAAATTCACCGACTACAGCGTGAAGACCGGGCATTTGACGGCTTACTGGAATCCTTCATTCGCCCAGGATGTACTGGTGAAAGCCAGCGTCGGCCAGTATCTGGCGGGTGATAAGGGGGGCACGCTGGAAATTGCCAAACGCTTCGACAGCGGTGTGGTGGTGGGCGGCTATGCGACCATCACCGACGCCTCGCCGGATGAGTACGGAGAGGGCGATTTTACCAAAGGCGTGTACGTTTCCGTGCCGCTGGATCTCTTCTCTTCAGGTCCAACCCGCAGTCGTGCGGCGATTGGCTGGACGCCGTTGACGCGTGACGGTGGGCAGCAGTTGGGACGTAAGTTTGGTCTGTATGATATGACCAGCGACAGAAGCGAGAACTTCCGTTAATGTTTGATCAACCGGTGCGCTGCGCTTATCCGGCCTACATTGTCGGTCGGATAAGGCATTTATGCCGCCACCCGGCAACTTACAAACGACGCAATAATTTTGCCGGGTTGCCCGCGTACACGCCTTTCTCGGTAATCGATTTTGTCACCACGCTTCCCGCGCCGATGACTGCGCCATCGCAGATTGTGACTGCCAGAATGGTCGCCCCACTGCCGATCGAGACATCATTACCAATCGTAATTCTTCCCCAACTGGTGCGGTCGGCATTGGGTTTTCCTTGCCGAAACATATCGTTAGCGAACATCACGCCATGACCGATAAAACAGCGGGAACCGATGGTGACATATTCGCAGATGAAGGTGTGCGACTGAATTTTGCTATCTGCGCCAATCTGCGTGTTGCCCTGGATTTCAACAAATGGTCCGACAAAAACGTTGTCTTCCAGTATGCAGTCGTACAGGTTCGCCGGTTCATAAACCACCACATTCTCACCGCACGTGACGTTGCGGACAGCGGATTGACGAATATTCATCATTTATATCCTCTTAAATCTGCTTTTCCATAACGTACAAAATACTGGTCTGGGAGGCGGTAGTGAAAGCAGTTTCCTTCACAAGCGTCATCCCTTGCCGTTCATAGAACTGCCGTGCCTTAGGATTATCAGCCAGTACCTCAAGCCAGAGCCATTTTTCATCCTGCTCTTTGGCCTGGCGAATAACTTCGGCAAAAAGCTGCTCACCGTACTGTTTGCCCGTTGCATCTGGCATCAGGTAGATCTTATGTAGCAATGCCCCTGAACGCCCTTCTGGATCAATAGAGTGGCGGAGACTGTATTTGGCAAAGCCAACCGGCGCGTCGGCAAAGGCGATAAGCCAGAAGGTTCCGGGCTCGGCCAGACTGCTGGATATCGCTGGTAAGGAATATTCCTGCTCAAGATAAGCGTCGAGCTCGCTCGGGTTTTTCCACAAAGGCGCAAAGTGATGTCGATAGCTGATATAGCCCATTGCGCTTAGCAAGCTGGCATCGTCGACGGTTGCCATTTCAATCTTAAGCATTTCTATTCCGTTCAAGATGTTAGTGTCAGAAGCATTGTTGCACTATTATTGAGCTGCACAAAACATAAACAAAAAATGTAGATCTCTGTCACATTTCTGCGTTATACAGGAACCTTGTTACTGAACAGGAGGGGCCGTTATGACGTCGTTATCTCGTCCGCGCGTGGAGTTTATCTCCACCATCTTACAGACCGTGTTGAATCTGGGGCTGTTGAGTCTGGGCCTGATCCTGGTTGTATTCCTTGGGAAAGAAACGCTACACTTGGCGGATGTACTGTTCGCGCCGGAACAAACCAGCAAGTATGAGCTGGTGGAAGGGCTGGTGGTTTACTTTCTCTATTTTGAATTTATCGCGCTGATTGTGAAGTACTTTCAGTCAGGGTTTCACTTTCCGCTGCGCTACTTTGTTTATATCGGGATCACCGCAATTGTGCGGTTGATCATTGTCGATCATAAAGCGCCGATGGATGTATTGATCTATTCTGCGGCGATCCTGCTGTTGGTGATTACGCTGTGGCTGTGTAACTCTAAACGGCTGAAGCGAGAGTAAAAGACAACACGCCGCAATCCGGCTGCGGCGTGTTGTATGTCAGGGTTACTGCGCAGAGGCTGGCTGGGTTTTCTCTGCTGCGGGTTCCCACAGTTCTTCAAGTTCTTCCAGCGTTTTGCCTTTGGTTTCCGGCACGAACTTCCACATAAACAGCGCCGCCAGAATACCCATACAACCGTAAATCCAGTAGGAGAAACCGTTGTGGAAATGGGAAACCAGCCACGAATTTTTGTCCATCATCGGGAAGGTCCAGGAGACGAAGTAGTTCGCCAGCCACTGAGCGGCGACGGCAATGGCGAGCGCTTTGCCACGAATCGCGTTCGGGAAGATTTCTGCCAACAGCACCCAACAAACCGGTCCCCAGGACATGGCGAATGCGGCGACGTAAAACAGCATCGACAGCAGCGCTATCAGCCCGGAAGCCTGGGTGTAAAACGCGGTGCCAAGGCTGAACATCCCAAGAGCCATACCCAATGCGCCAATTATTTGCAGCGGTTTGCGACCAAATTTGTCCACCGTCATGATTGCCAGCACGGTGAAGCTCAGGTTGATTACGCCGACAATAATAGTCTGCAAGAGCGCCACATCGGTGCTGGCCCCTAACGTTTTAAACACTTCCGGCGCGTAGTACAGCACGACGTTAATACCGACAAACTGCTGGAAGATGGAGAGCATCACGCCGATGACGATAACGCCCACACCAAACATCAACAGGCGTCCGCCGGTCTTACGGCCATGCTCCAGTGACTGATTGATCTCCTGCATGGCCTGGGTGGCGAGGCTGTTGCCCATAATTTTGCGCAGAATGCCCTCCGCCTGCTCGTGTCTGCCACGCGCCATCAGCCAGCGCGGGCTTTCCGGTACGGTGTACAGCAGCAGTAAAAACAGCAGGGCGGGAATACTTTCGGAAGCAAACATATATCGCCAGCCATCGGTATTCAGCCAGTTAGCGTCACCGGAACGGGCAATAAAATAGTTAACGCAATACACCAGCAGTTGACCAAAAATAATGGCGAATTGGTTAAAGGAAACCAGTTTCCCACGAATATGCGCTGGAGCCAGTTCTGCAATATACATCGGTGAGAGCATTGAGGCTAAACCAACGCCAATACCACCAATGATGCGATAAATAACAAATTCGGGGACGTATCCGGCCAAATAAACAGGCACGGCATTATCTGGGTTAATCGTGGTAAATCCTAATTCTGGCCACGCAGAACCAATACCGGAAATAAAGAACAGCAGGGCGGCGATTTTCAGCGAGTCCCGGCGACCGAAGCGGTTACTGCAATAACCGCCCAGCGCACCGCCGATGATGCAGCCAATCAACGCGCTGGCAACGCAAAAGCCTAACAGCGAGTTGGCGGCGGATTCACTTAAATGTTGCGGGGCGATAAACACGGTATTTAAGGATTCTACCGTTCCGGATATGACGGCGGTGTCATAGCCGAATAATAGCCCTCCTAATGTTGCTACTAATGTAATCGAAAAAACATAACTGGAATTATATTGGGTGTTCATTCAGACCTGCCTTAGAGGATACAGCTCTTTTGATCAGTGTCGTGATGGTGGATTTAACAGGCAGGGAAGACAATTATCATTTTTTACATTGCAATTATGTTTTGTCTTTTCTGTGATCTTAATTCTGTTTAATTTGTCTGTTTTCAGGTGGTAAATATAATTGCAGTGATGGGGGCCACGAAAGGAAATAATCGTAACAGCAATGCAAAATAACATAAAAAAGGGCGCTCCGTAGAGCGCCGAATAACAGTCACAGGTTGGGATAACATAAGTTGAGGGTTGCAGTGGCATTGCCCGTTGCCGGGCAGGTACTTCGATAAAACTTAACCTTTCACACCACCCGCCGTCAGGCCGTTGACCAGCCAGCGCTGTGCCAGCAGGAACACCAGAGTGATCGGAATAGCGGAAAGTACAGCTGCGGCGGCAAAGTCGCCCCACAAGTAGTTCTGTGGATTGAGGTACTGCTGCATACCAACCGCAAGGGTGTAGCTGTTCACATCACGCAGCAGCAGTGACGCGACCGGTACTTCAGTAATAGCGGCAATGAATGACAGAATAAACACGACCGCCAGAATTGGTACGGAAAGCGGCAGCAGTACCAGGCGGAATGCCTGCCACGGCGTGGCGCCATCCAGCGCGGCCGCTTCTTCCAGCGAACCGTCGATGGTTTCAAAATAGCCCTTAATTGTCCACACATGCAGCGCGATACCGCCGAGATAGGCGAAGATCACGCCGCCGTGAGTGTTCAGGCCGATAAATGGAATGTACTGGCCCAGGCGGTCAAACAAGGCGTACAACGCGACCAGAGACAGCACCGCCGGGAACATCTGGAAGATTAGCATCCCTTTCAGCAGGGTCGCTTTACCCGGGAAGCGCATACGGGCAAAGGCGTAAGCACAAGTCGTGGAAAGCGTCACAATACCAATCGCGGTAATGGTGGCGACCTTCACCGAGTTCCACAACCACAGCAGTACCGGGAACGGCGGCGGAGTGACGCGGCCATCCGCATGTTCTACGCTAAAGCCCAGCGCCAGTTTCCAGTGTTCCCAGGAAATATTATCCGGGATCAGGCTGCCGGTAGCGAAGTTACCTTCACGCAGCGAAATGGCGATGACCATCAGCAGCGGGAACATGATCGCCGCGATAAAAATCAGCAGCCCTAAGTGCGTTGCGAATAAACGTAACTTTTGTGATTTCGGTTGGACCATAGCCATTGTCGTTATCTCCCTTAATCAAACTTCATACGCGTGGCTTTCAGGTTCACGATGGCCAGTGCGCCTACCAGCAGGAAGATCAGCGTGGCAATCGCCGCCGCCAGACCGAAGTCCTGACCGCCGCCGCCTTCAAAGGCGATACGGTAGGTGTAGCTGACGAGCAGGTCGGTGTAACCGGCAGGCGTGGTGGTACCGAGGCGATCCGGGCCGCCGTTGGTTAACAGTTGAATCAGCACGAAGTTATTAAAGTTAAAGGCGAAGCTGGCGATCATCAGCGGCGTCAGCGGCTTAATCAGCAGCGGTAATGTAATTTTAAAGAAGTTCTGGAACGGACCCGCGCCGTCCATTGCCGAGGCTTCATACAGATCGTCAGGAATCGCTTTCAGCAGCCCCATGCACAGGATCATCATGTACGGATAACCCAGCCAGGTGTTAACGATGATAATCATCGAACGCGCGGTGGTTGGATCGCTAAACCAGGCCGGCTTGATACCAAACAGCGCGCTGAGCATCATGTTGATTTCACCAAAACTCTGGTTGAACAGCCCTTTGAAAATCAGAATCGAGATAAACGACGGTACGGCGTAGGGCAGAATCAGCAGGACGCGGTAAATCGCTTTGCCCTTCAGAGATTCCCACTGCACCAGACAGGCCAGCACCATACCTACAGCCACGGTCAGAATCACCGTCAGGACTGAGAACACTACCGTCCAGACAAAGATGGCGAAGAACGGTTTCTGGATGCCCTCGTCGGTAAATACGCGGGTGAAATTGTCCCAGCCGATGGTGACGGTATAGCCCGGGCTGAGTTTTTCAGTACCCCAGCTACCGTCTGCGTTAATGGCCTGATAATAACCAATATCGTTATTAGCGCGGTACTTCACGCCGCTTTGGTTGTTGGTGAGCGTCCCATCATCGGCCAGGGAGTAGAGCGGCTGCGTACCGGAGAACTGACGCAGTGAACTCATGATGACTTTGCTTTCGTCCGGCAGAATGGCTGTTAGCTGAGTCAGCGCCTGACGATTTTGGGTGATGATGCGCAGCGTCGCACGTTCGCCCGCTGGCAGCGCCTCGGTTTCTTTTAACTGCAGCTTCTGTTCGCCGCCAAATTTAAAGGCGTCGGAAACATAATTTTTTCCCGTTTCACCGTCGGTGAGGGCCAGTTGCCACTCATCACCCGCCGGATACAGGCCAAAGTTGTAAGTTTTACCTGCCTGATAAGAACGATCCATCAGGACTTGTTGAGCACGTTCAAAGGTCAGTTGGTTGGTGCTGCTGTAGTTGGTAAAAGCAATGGCGATGGTACAAATGAGCGGAAACAGGACAAACAGCCCCATACCGGCCACGCCAGGATAAACATAGCGCCAGGCATAGGCTTTACGGTTAGCGAAAATATACAGGCCAACAGAGCTTAAAATGAGCGTCATGATGGCAAACAGATACTCCCCCTGAGCGTACATCAAAACAACAAGGTAACCGACCAGCAGACCAAGCAGACCCATTACTGACCATTTCAGCATGTCGCTTTGCCACCAGTGTTTCTTTTTAATGACATCCATGGGGTTCAATCCTCAACAACAATGAAAACCTGTTGGTCAGCGTGCCTGATGGCGCTGCGCTTATCAGGCCTACATACGTTGTAGGCCGGATAAGGCATGTATGCCGCCATCCGGCACGTTCACAACTGTATTACTTGGTGATACGACCCTGCGCGTCTTTCAGCGCGGCATCGACGGTCTGACGACCGCTGGCGGCGTTGATCACTGCGGTACGCACGGCATACCAGAATGCGGACATCTGCGGGATGTTCGGCATGATTTCGCCTTTCTGGGCGTTATCCATGGTGGCCGCGATACGCGGGTCTTTCGCTAACTGTTCCTGGAAGGATTTCAGCGCAACCGCGCCCAGTGGTTTGTCCTTGTTCACTTCATCCAGACCCTGGTCGGTCAACAGGTAGTTTTCGAGGAACTCTTTCGCCAGTTCTTTGTTCGGGCTGGCGGCGTTGATACCCGCGCTCAGTACGCCAACGAACGGTTTAGACGGCTTGCCTTTGAAGGTTGGCAGCAGCGTAACGCCGTAGTTCACCTTGCTCTTATCGATGTTGGACCACGCCCACGGACCGTTGATGGTCATCGCGGTATCGCCTTTGTTAAAGGCCGCTTCGGCGATGGAGTAGTCGGTATCCGCATTCATGTGTTTGTTTTTGATCAGGTCGACCAGGAAGGTCAGGCCCGCTTTCGCGCCAGCGCTATCCACGCCCACGTCTTTCACGTCGTACTTGCCGTTTTCAAACTTGAACGCGTAACCGCCGTCGGCGGCAATCAGCGGCCAGGTGAAGTACGGTTCTTGCAGGTTGAACATCAGCGCGGATTTACCTTTCGCTTTCAGCTCTTTATCCAGCGCCGGAATTTCTTCCCAGGTTTTCGGTGGGTTCGGAACGAGGTCTTTGTTGTAAATCAGCGACAGCGCTTCCACGGCGATCGGGTACGCAATCAGTTTGCCGTTATAGCGTACGGCATCCCAGGTGAACGGATAGAGCTTGTCCTGGAACGCTTTGTCTGGGGTGATTTCAGCCAGCAGGCCAGATTGTGCGTAGCCGCCAAAACGGTCATGCGCCCAGAAGATGATGTCCGGGCCGTCGCCAGTCGCGGCAACCTGCGGGAACTTCTCTTCCAGCTTGTCCGGGTGCTCAATGGTAACTTTGATACCCGTGTCTTTCTCGAATTTTTTACCCACTTCAGCGAGGCCGTTATAGCCTTTGTCGCCGTTAATCCAGATGACCAACTTACCTTCTTCAATCTTGGCGAGAGCCGAGGCGGAAAACATCATCGTCGTTAATGCAGACAATGCGAGGATGCGTGCGCCAGTTTTGATATTCATAGTTCCCATCCTGTTTGGTGATTTTGCAGAGGTGGCTTAACGGGTACTAGTTTCTTTATACGGCAACCTCTTTCCATCCTCCTTACACCTACGCCCCACCCGTTCTTTATGTGATCTGTGTTACATAAATGTGAGTATTGCGCACTGGCGCACATAAAACCCCACCCATTTTTGCAAGCTGCATCACGAAATTCCTCTGAGGCTGGTGGTCCGGGTCTCAGACGCTGCGCTCTCATCCTCCCGCCTCCTCCCCCATAAAAAAGCTGGGGGGTGGAGGATTCACGCCCGTGAGGGATAACGCATAGTCAGTCCATCATGAATGTTGCTGTCGATGACAGGTTGTAACGAAGGGAGAAGGGCATGGCGAGCGTACAGCTGCGAAATGTAACGAAAGCCTGGGGTGACGTGGTGGTATCGAAGGATATCAATCTCGACATTCACGAAGGGGAGTTCGTGGTGTTTGTCGGACCGTCAGGCTGTGGTAAGTCGACCTTGCTGCGTATGATCGCCGGACTTGAAACCATCACCAGCGGCGACCTGTTTATCGGGGAGACCCGGATGAACGACATTCCACCCGCCGAACGCGGTGTGGGCATGGTCTTCCAGTCCTATGCGTTATACCCCCATTTATCCGTCGCGGAAAACATGTCGTTCGGCCTCAAACTGGCCGGCGCGAAAAAAGAGGTAATGAACCAGCGCGTTAATCAGGTAGCTGAAGTTCTGCAACTGGCGCACCTGCTGGACCGTAAACCGAAAGCGCTTTCCGGCGGCCAACGTCAGCGTGTGGCGATTGGCCGTACGTTGGTTGCCGAGCCGCGAGTATTCCTGCTGGACGAACCGTTGTCGAACCTTGACGCCGCGCTGCGCGTCCAGATGCGTATTGAAATCTCCCGCCTGCATAAACGTCTTGGCCGCACGATGATTTACGTCACCCACGATCAGGTCGAAGCGATGACCCTGGCAGACAAAATTGTGGTGTTGGATGCCGGTCGTGTGGCGCAGGTCGGTAAACCCCTGGAGCTGTACCACTATCCTGCCGACCGCTTTGTCGCGGGCTTTATCGGTTCGCCAAAGATGAACTTCCTGCCGGTGAAAGTTACCGCAACGGCAATTGATCAGGTGCAGGTTGAATTACCAAACCGCCAGCAAGTCTGGTTACCCGTCGACAGTGCCCGCGTTCAGGTGGGTGCCAATATGTCTTTAGGTATCCGCCCGGAACATCTGCTGCCCAGCGAAATCGCCGATGTCACCCTTGAAGGTGAAGTCCAGGTGGTCGAACAACTTGGTCACGAAACACAAATTCATATCCAGATCCCCGCCATCCGTCAAAACCTGGTTTACCGCCAGAACGACGTGGTGTTGGTAGAAGAGGGTGCCACATTCGCTATCGGCCTGCCGCCAGAGCGTTGCCATCTGTTCCGTGAGGATGGCACTGCATGTCGTCGGTTGCACCAAGAGCCGGGCGTTTAAGGTCCCCATAAAAAAACGAAACGCAAAACCATTCGCAGTTTCAGAAGGTGGCAGCGTTTAAAGAAAAGCAATGATCTCAGGAGATAGAACGATGATTACTCTGCGCAAACTTCCTCTGGCGGTTGCTGTGGCAGCAGGCATTATGTCTGTTCAGGCAATGGCTGTGGATTTCCATGGTTATGCTCGTTCCGGTATCGGCTGGACGGGTAGCGGCGGCGAACAACAATGTTTCCAGGCAACAGGTGCACAAAGTAAATACCGTCTCGGTAACGAATGTGAAACCTATGCGGAAATCAAATTAGGTCAGGAAGTGTGGAAAGAAGGCGATAAGAGCTTCTACTTCGACACCAACGTCGCCTACTCCGTAGCACAGCAGAATGACTGGGAAGGAACTGATCCAGCCTTCCGTGAAGCCAACGTGCAGGGTAAAAACCTGATTGAATGGCTGCCAGGCTCTACTATCTGGGCCGGTAAGCGCTTCTACCAACGTCATGACGTGCACATGATCGACTTCTACTACTGGGATATTTCAGGTCCTGGCGCCGGTATTGAAAACATCGATCTGGGCTTCGGTAAACTGTCTCTGGCCGCGAGCCGTTCTCAGGAAGCGGGTGGTTCATACGCGTTCAGCAGCCAGAATATCTATGATCGTACCAAAGATACCGCCAACGACGTATTTGACGTTCGTTTAGCGCAGTTGGCAACGAACACTGACGGTATGTTGGAACTGGGTGTTGACTACGGTCGTGCGAATACGACAGATGATTACAGCCTGGCAGACGGCGCATCAAAAGATGGCTGGATGTTCACCGCTGAACATACTCAGAGCATGCTGAAGGGCTACAACAAGTTTGTTGTTCAGTACGCGACAGACTCCATGACCACGCAGGGTAAAGGTTTGAACCAGGGGTCTTACGGTTCTTCTTCCTTCACCATTACTAATCCAGATGGTAGTAAAACCAATTACGCCAATAACGTGATTAATAACAACGGTAGCCTGGTGCGTATTCTCGACCACGGCGCCATCTCCCTGGGCGACAAATGGGATCTGATGTACGTCGGTATGTACCAGAACCTCGATATGGATAACGATCTGGGTACCGAATGGTACACCGTCGGTATCCGCCCGATGTACAAATGGACGCCAATCATGAGCACCCTGATGGAAGTCGGCTACGACAACGTCAAATCTCAGCAGACTGGCGATCGCAACAGCCAGTACAAAATCACCCTCGCGCAACAGTGGCAGGCTGGCGACAGCATCTGGTCCCGCCCGGCAATTCGTGTCTTCGCAACCTATGCCAAGTGGGATGAGGAGTGGGGCTACGTCAAAAATGGTAACGACGTAACCAAATACGCAGCTGCAACGAACTCTGGTATCAGCACCACCAGCCGTGGCGACAGCGATGAGTGGTCCTTCGGTGCTCAGATGGAAATCTGGTGGTAATTCAGCACTAACCTGACGTAAAGACCGAAAGAGGGGCGTAAGCCCCTCTTGATTACGGTTTAGCGCGCTATTGCCTGGCCACCGCTGAACCCATGCTATCTGAGGTGATAACAATGAAAATGAAGAAAAGTCTCGTTGCCCTTTGTTTATCTGCAGGGTTATTTGCCAGCGCGCCTGGCATCAGCCTGGCCGATGTGAATATTGTTCCGCAGAACACTACCGCGGCGCCTGCTATTCCCACTGCAGCGTTGCAACAGCTAACCTGGACGCCTGTTGATCAATCCAAAACTCAGTCCACGCAGCTTGCGAGCGCGGGCCAGCGTTTGGATGTTGCTGGAATTACCGGTCCGGTCGCGGCCTGGAGCGTACCGGCCAATATTGGCGAGCTAACTCTGACGCTAACCAGTGAAGTAAACAAACAAACCAGCGTATTTGCGCCAAACGTCTTAATTCTTGATCAGAACATGACGCCATCTGCGTTCTTCCCCAGCAGCTATTTCACCTACCAGGAGCCCGGCGTAATGAGTGCCGATCGCTTGGAAGGCGTAATGCGTCTGACGCCAGCGCTGGGCCAGCAAAAGCTTTATGTTCTGGTCTTTACGACGGATAAAGACCTCCAGCAGACCACGACCCTGCTTGATCCGGCAAAAGCCTATGCCAAGGGCGTCGGTAACGCCGTTCCCGATATTCCGGACCCGATCGCGCGTCATACCACCGATGGTCTGTTGAAATTGAAAGTCAAAACCAGCTCGTCCTCCAGTGTGTTGGTCGGGCCGCTGTTCGGTTCTTCCGGCCCTGGCCCTGTCACTGTCGGCAATACCGCAGCGCCTGCAGTGACTTATGCTGCTCCGGCAGCAGCGGTTGCCGCTCCTGCGCCGCAGCCGGTGAAGAAAAGTGAGCCGATGCTGAACGACACCGAAAGCTATTTTAATCAGGCGATTAAGGATGCCGTGGCGAAAGGCGATGTCGATAAAGCGCTGAAGCTGCTTGATGAAGCTGAACGTCTGGGATCCAAATCAGCCCGATCCACCTTTATCAGCAGTGTAAAAGGCAAGGGGTAAACATCACCCCACATTGTTGATTTTGCAACAACTGGTGCGTCTCCTGGCGCACCTTTTTTTATCCTTCAGTGCGAATTGTTACGCTTATGTTGCTCTGCCGATCACTTAATTGTGTTTGCTCACCCCGTAATGCCTTTTCTGCGATACAATGCCTTTAGGTTATAAATCGGAGAGTAAGGCATGCCACACCCTGCGTTAACGCAACTGCGTGCGCTGCGTTATTTTGATGCGATCCCGGCGCTGGACCCGCAACTGCTCGACTGGTTGTTACTGGAAGATTCCATGACCAAACGTTTTGAGCAGCAGGGCAAAGAAGTCACCGTCACGTTGATTCGCGAAGCGTTCGTTGGGCAAAATGAGGTGGCTGAAGAACTGACGCTGCTGCCTAAAGAGTCCCGCTATTGGTTACGCGAAATCCTGTTATGCGCGGATGGTGAACCCTGGCTTGCCGGGCGTACCGTGGTGCCTGAATCCACCCTGTGTGGCCCTGAACTGGCCTTACAAAACCTGGGGAAAACCCCGCTCGGACGCTACCTGTTTACGTCATCGACATTGACCCGAGATTTTATTGAGATTGGCCGCGATGCAGCGCTGTGGGGGCGTCGTTCCCGCCTGCGGCTGAGCGGTAAGCCGTTGATGCTTACCGAGCTTTTTCTGCCTGCATCGCCGTTGTACTGAGAGGAAGATAAAGATGGAGTGGAGTCTGACGCAGAATAAGCTGCTGGCGTTTCACCGCTTGATGCGTACGGATAAGCCAATCGGCGCCTTACTGCTGCTCTGGCCTACGCTGTGGGCATTATGGGTAGCAACCCCTGGCATGCCGCAACTGTGGATCCTGGCGGTTTTTGTCGCCGGCGTATGGTTAATGCGCGCTGCCGGATGCGTGGTGAATGACTATGCCGACAGGAAGTTTGACGGCCACGTTAAGCGTACTGCGAATCGACCGCTGCCGAGCGGGGCTGTCACCGAGAAAGAAGCCCGAACGCTGTTTGTCGTACTGGTATTGCTGGCCTTCCTGCTGGTATTGACGCTTAATACGATGACCATTTTGTTGTCCGTTGCGGCATTAGCGCTGGCGTGGGTTTACCCGTTTATGAAGCGCTATACGCATCTGCCGCAGGTGGTGCTGGGGGCGGCGTTTGGCTGGTCGATCCCGATGGCGTTCGCCGCCGTGAGCGAGTCCGTACCGCTGAGCTGCTGGCTGATGTTCCTCGCCAATATCCTCTGGGCGGTGGCCTATGATACGCAGTATGCAATGGTTGACCGCGATGATGACCTGAAGATCGGTATTAAATCGACCGCGATTCTGTTCGGCCAGAACGACAAGCTGATTATTGGTATTCTGCAGGTGGGCGTGCTGGTGCTGATGGCGCTGGTGGGCTGGTTAAACGGGTTGGGGCTGGGCTATTACTGGTCTCTGTTAGTGGCTGGGGCGCTGTTTGTGTATCAGCAGAAACTGATCGTCAACCGTGAACGTGACGCCTGCTTTAAAGCGTTTATGAACAATAACTATGTTGGTCTGGTGCTGTTCTTAGGCCTGGCAATGAGCTACTGGCATTTTTGAGTTTGGCTTAGCCTGCAAAATAAAAACCGGTCATTTCGACCGGTTTTTTTATGCTTACTCGCCTTGTGTGGCGCTCTCGATGGTCAGACGCACATCCGACGTGACCAGTTCGGCCAGCATCTGATAGATCTTCATCGTCTCTTCCGGTTCGGCATCTCCGGTATCGCTGATATATCCCTCGTCACGCAGCGTCAGCACCAGAGAGCTGAACACGGCCTTGTCGAAGAATTCCGGCGCGTTAATGCCGTGCAGGACAGAAAGACGCTGAGCCACGGTGCGGCTCTCTTTCTCCAGCGTACCACGGTTGATAGATGGGTTAGCGCTCAGTAGCCAGAAGGTAATAGCGTAGCGCTGCAACGTCTCACGAGCACCCGCCGCCAGCAGTTGTAGCGTACGGGAGCGGGCCGGATTGATATGCAGTTCGTCATCGTCCAGGGTGATGAGTCCCTGGCGCTGCATTTCGCTGGCCAGTTCGTCGATCACGCCAGCGAGTTCGTCACGCTCCCAGCGCAGAAACAGCTCCGCTTTCAGCATTGGGTATAGCGCTTCAATATGCTGCAGCAGCGCAGCGCGTGAAATATGACGATGCTGGGTTACGATGGCCGCCATTAACGAAGGCAGAACCAGCATATGCGCAATGTTGTTGCGGTAGTACGTCATCAATACCGCCTGCTCGCGCGGCAGAATGATGATGTCGCCAATGGTGTCTTTCTCGACCTCAAACTTGTTCATCTGCAAGGCATGGTCAATTAGTTCACTGGCGCTCTGCGCAGGAACCGTCGCATCCGGGGCATACGGTACGTTGCGCAGCAGACTCAGATAGCAATCGAGTTGTTCAGTCAACTGCTCACGGGTCAGAGAGCGCTGGCGGGAAGCCAGTAACGCGGTACAGCACAGGTTCATGGCGTTGGCCGCGCCTGCGTTGTTAATGCGTACCATCAGATCGGCGGCAATGTTATTTACCGTCGGCGTCAGCCAGGCAGGACGGATAGACTCGATAGGATCGATAGATTCACGCCACTCCGGCACGTGCTGGTTGAGGTAAGTCATCAACGGCATCGGCTCGCCAAAGTTAACGTAACCCTGACCCAGATTACGCAGCTTGCTTAAGCCACGCAGCATTTGCGGCAGGCTCTCTTTCTCTTTCGTCGCGCCCCGCAGTTCTTTCGCATACGTGCCCACTTCCATGACGTGCTCGTAGCCGATGTAGATCGGTACGAGGGTAATCGGACGCGTACCGCCGCGCAGCATCGCCTGAATGGTCATCGACAGCGTGCCGGTTTTCGGGTCGAGCAAACGACCAGTACGTGAACGACCGCCTTCGACAAAGTACTCAACCGAGTAGCCGCGGCTGAACAACTCGCCCAGGTATTCGCGGAAAACGGTGGAATAAAGCTTGTTGCCCTTGAAGGTACGACGAATAAAGAACGCGCCCAGGCGGCGGAAGATCGGACCTGCTGGCCAGAAATTCAGGTTGATGCCTGCCGCGATGTGCGGCGGAACCAGACCCTGATGATACAGCACGTACGACAGCAGCATATAGTCCATATGGCTGCGGTGGCACGGAACATAGACGATTTCGTGGCCATCGTGCGCCAACTGGCGTACACGCTCTGCATTATGAACGTTAATCCCCTGATACAGACGGTTCCAGGTAAAGCCCAGAATACGGTCTGTCAGACGGATCATCTCGTAGGAGAAGTTGGCGGCAATCTCTTCCATCAGCGCTATCGCATTTTGCTGCGCTTTTTCGTGGGAGATTTTTTTACTGCGCGCTTCATCTTCTACCGCGCGCGCGATAGCTTTTGAGGCCAACAGCTTGTTAAACAGATCCTGACGGGCAGGGAGGCGCGGACCGACTGCGGCCAGGCGCTGGCGAGCAAAGTGCATACGCGCTACGCGCGCCAGCTTCTGGGCGATAATTTTATCTGTACCGTGTTCATCCGCCATGCGACGCAGGGAAACCGACGGGGAGAAGCGGACAAAGCTGTCGCGACCCAGCCAGGACACAGCAAAGAATTTTTGTACGCCGTTCAGCATACGCAGCGGCGGGTTGACCTCGCCTTTTTCACGTCCAGGCGCACGGCCAAACATTACCGAAACCGGCACCATCTGCACATCCAGGTCTGGATTGCTGCGATGCAAGTCGAGGTAGTTATGGAACAGCTTAATAGACTCTTCTTTTGGCGTGTAATAGGTGAAGACACGTGGGCCGCCGTGAATAAACACGTAGCGCGGCAGTAGAGTTCCGTCTATCTCCAGCGGTTCCAGGGGATCCGGGAGATCGTGCGCCAGACATTGGGCGCGCAGCGTCAGCAAGTCTGCTTTGGAGTTGTACGGTAGGACGTACATAATGGGGCGAGAAGTATCGAGCCCCAATTCCGGTGCGGGTTCCGCCGGAATAGACTTGCTTTTTACCAGTACGCTTAATGGTAAATTCAGTAATTTGTAGTAAATTCGTGGCCAGCCGGACATAAACGATGTAAAGCCTCTGGTTAATAATGCAAATGCGCTGCAAGGATATCAGAAAGTTTAGTGAATTTCTGGTGTATCCGGTCATACTTCGCGCTGCTTTGCCACACCCTGAAACAAACGGGGTAACGTTACAATGACATTGACGCTAATAATGTAAAAAGGTTCTTTTTGATGGCCAATAATACCACTGGATTCACCCGAATTATCAAAGCTGCAGGCTATTCCTGGAAAGGTTTTCGCGCCGCATGGATTAATGAGGCGGCATTTCGTCAGGAAAGCGTTGCCGTTCTGCTAGGCGTTGCCATCGCCTGCTGGCTGGACGTCGACGCCATTACGCGCGTGTTGCTGATTGGTTCCGTGATGCTGGTGATGATCGTTGAAATCCTCAATAGTGCGATTGAGGCGGTGGTTGATCGTATCGGTTCCGAGTACCACGAACTGTCTGGTCGTGCGAAAGACATGGGGTCGGCGGCGGTATTGCTGTCGATTTTTGTCGCCTTGATCACCTGGGGCATCCTGTTGTGGTCGCATTTGCGATAAAGATTCCACAACTTCATCATTCTCCTGTTTTTTTGCGCAGTTTGCGGTTCCAAAATCACCTTTAGCTGTATATACTCACAGCATAACTGTATATACACCCAGGGGGCGGAATGAAAGCGTTAACGGCCAGGCAGCAAGAGGTGTTTGATCTTATTAGAGATCACATTAGCCAGACAGGTATGCCACCGACGCGTGCGGAGATCGCGCAGCGTTTGGGGTTCCGTTCCCCAAACGCTGCTGAAGAACATCTGAAAGCGCTGGCGCGTAAAGGCGTGCTGGAAATTGTATCCGGCGCATCGCGTGGTATTCGTCTGTTGCAGGAAGAAGAAGAAGGTTTACCGCTTGTCGGTCGCGTTGCGGCAGGTGAGCCACTTCTGGCGCAGCAACACATCGAAGGCCATTATCAGGTCGATCCTTCACTGTTCAAACCGAACGCCGATTTTCTGCTGCGCGTCAGCGGTATGTCGATGAAAGACATCGGGATTATGGACGGTGATTTGCTGGCCGTGCATAAAACACAGGATGTGCGTAACGGTCAGGTTGTTGTCGCACGCATTGACGACGAAGTGACGGTGAAGCGCCTGAAAAAACAGGGCAACAAGGTTGAACTCCTGCCAGAAAACAGCGAATTCAAACCCATTGTGGTCGACCTGCGCGAGCAAAACTTCACTATTGAAGGGCTGGCGGTAGGCGTCATTCGTAACGGGGAATGGCTGTAATACTCTGTTGAGTCCCTGTAGGCCGGATAAGACGTTTGCGTCGCCATCCGGCAACTCGCCCGGTGGCGCTGCGCTTACCGGGCCAGGGCAACATCTTCCAGTACCTCTAACTTCTTTTCAGGCTCCATTTCATGCCTTTCTTTACCTCCTCCGACAAAGCACTCTGGCGTCTTGCCTTACCGATGATCTTCTCCAATATCACCGTTCCCTTGCTGGGATTGGTCGATACCGCGGTCATTGGTCATCTGGATAGTCCGGTCTATCTTGGCGGCGTTGCCGTTGGCGCCACCGCGACCAGTTTTCTCTTTATGCTGCTGCTTTTTTTACGTATGAGCACCACAGGTCTTACCGCCCAGGCATTTGGCGCGAAAGATCCGCAGGCACTGGCGCGTGCGCTGGTGCAACCGCTAATGCTGGCGCTGGGGGCGGGGCTGCTTATCGCACTGTTTCGTACGCCGATTATCGATCTGGCTCTGCATATTGTCGGGGGAAGTGAAGCGGTACTGGAGCAGGCCCGACGTTTCCTGGAAATCCGTTGGTTAAGCGCACCCGCGTCTCTGGCGAATCTGGTGCTGCTCGGCTGGCTGCTTGGCGTTCAGTATGCGCGGGCGCCGGTTATCCTGCTGATTGTCGGTAATGTTCTCAATATTGTGCTCGACTTATGGCTGGTGATGGGCCTGCATATGAACGTGCAGGGCGCGGCGCTGGCGACGGTCACCGCCGAATATGCCACCTTGCTGATCGGTCTGTTAATGGTACGCAAAGTCCTGCATATGCGCGGAATTTCGCTGGCAATGTTGAAACAGGCCTGGCGTGGCAATTTCCGCCGCTTACTGGCGCTTAACCGTGACATTATGCTGCGCTCGCTGTTGCTGCAGCTCTGTTTTGGTGCCATTACGGTGCTGGGCGCGCGCCTGGGGAGCGATATCATTGCGGTAAATGCCGTTCTGATGACCCTGCTGACCTTTACCGCCTACGCGCTGGACGGGTTTGCCTACGCCGTTGAAGCGCATTCTGGTCAGGCCTATGGCGCACGGGATGGCAGCCAGTTACTGGATGTCTGGCGCGCAGCCTGTCGACAGTCCGGTCTTGTGGCGATTCTGTTTTCGCTGGTTTATGCCCTGTTTGGCGAGCACATTATAGCGTTGCTAACCTCGCTCCCGCAGATTCAACTGCTGGCCGATCGCTATCTTATCTGGCAGGTGATTTTGCCGCTGGTTGGCGTCTGGTGTTATTTGCTGGACGGTATGTTTATTGGCGCAACACGGGCTGCAGAAATGCGCAACAGCATGGCCGTTGCCGCCGTGGGATTCGCATTAACGTTACTGGCTTTACCGCTGCTGGGTAACCACGGTTTGTGGCTGGCACTCACCGTGTTTCTCGCCCTGCGCGGGCTTTCACTGGCCTTTATCTGGAGGCGTCACTGGCGCAACGGGACGTGGTTTGTTGAAGCCTGACGGTTAAAAATTCTGAATAGTGAATCGAATGCCGAATCAGTGACTACACTTATTCTCACGTCCAGCAGAAAAGATAGCGGAGTTGGACGAGATACTCTGGCTATTCACAACCTAACGATGAGGATTTGATGATGAATAAAGACGAAGTCGGCGGCAACTGGAAACAGTTCAAAGGTAAAGTGAAAGAGCAATGGGGCAAACTGACCGACGATGATATGACGGTCATTGAAGGCAAACGTGACCAACTGGTCGGTAAAGTCCAGGAGCGTTACGGTTATGCAAAAGATCAGGCGGAGAAAGAAGTCACTGACTGGGAAACCCGCAATGATTACCGCTGGTAATTAGTCCCCTCCTGAGAGTACAAGGATGTACGCTCTCTGGCTTAGCGACCGACTTTCTTTTTCACCAGAATTGAGTGGTCATGCTGACATTCGCCTGGATGGCGACAGGCTTCAACCTCCACGCATGCCGGGCACAGCCCGTGAGCTTCAATCACGTTATGCCGCAGAGCAAAACCCATTTTTGCCGCCAGCATATGCATGATGTCTTCCACACCTTCCGCACACTCTTCTTTTACCACGCCACAGCGATCGCAAATAAACATCGCAGAACTGTGGGTCGGTTGATCGAACAGGTGACACAGCACGTAGCTGTTGGTCGATTCCACTTTATGTACAAAACCTTGTTCCAGCAGAAAATCGAGCGCACGATAAACGGTCGGTGGCTTGGCCTGCGGCTCGGTTTCCCGTAGCAGGTCGAGCAGGTCATAAGCGCTAATAGCGCCTTCCTGCAGGCTCATCAGGCGCAGCACTTCGAGGCGCTGTGGCGTTAGCCGCACGTTGCGTTGCGCACAGAGTTTTTCAGCTTGAGCCAATAACTCCTGCGTGGTGGTTTTGTCCATTTGGCGCCTCGATTTGTGTGAAAGGTTAATCCCTTACTTTATCATGTTCTGCTTAAAACGCCGAGATCCGCCGCCGTGTGCTATACCTGACGCATCGTATTCTGGAGAATCCACATGAAAAGACCCGACTGTATTCGCCACTGGCGAGAGGTGGAGGGGGCTGATGACTCCACCTACCCCGACAGCAATGAACTTTTTGCTATTGGCGCGCCGCTTGCCCGTAAACTGGGGTTAGGAAGACTAGGTATTCATCATGAACGCCTGCCGCCGGGGCGTCGCACATCTTATCCTCATGCCGAAAGCGATGAAGAAGAGTTTATCTATGTGCTGGAAGGTTATCCGGAAGCCTGGATTAACGGCTATTTATGGAAGCTCGAACCTGGCGACAGCGTCGGTTTTCCGGCAGGAACCGGGGTATGCCACACCTTTATCAATAACACCAGTGAAGAGGTGCGCTTGCTGGTCGTGGGTGAGGCAAACAAAAAATATAATCGCATTTATTACCCGCTTAACCCGGTCTATGCCGCCACGCGCGAGGATCGCTGGGTTGACCATCCGCCGCAGTTTTTTGGCCCACATGACGGCAAGCCGGGGCGCAAATAACGCTCTGTGAGAATATGCTGTGCGAGCCACGATGATGGGGCGCACTATCGCATCGGTCTATGCTATAGTAGCGCCCCTTTTTTAACCGGATGCTTGAATATTCGCCATGCTGCCTGAATCTCAGTCTACCGCTTTTCCCGCTCATCGTTTTTCTATCGCGCCGATGCTCGACTGGACGGACAGACATTGCCGCTACTTTTTGCGCTTACTGTCCCGCCAGACGCTGCTGTATACGGAGATGGTGACTACCGGCGCGATCATTCATGGTAAAGGCGATTATCTGGCGTATAGCGAAGAAGAACATCCGGTCGCGTTGCAACTGGGCGGGAGCGATCCGGCTGCGCTGGCGCAGTGTGCGAAGCTCGCTGAACAGCGGGGCTATGACGAAATTAACCTCAACGTGGGTTGTCCTTCCGACCGCGTACAGAATGGCATGTTTGGCGCCTGTCTGATGGGGAATGCGCAACTGGTCGCCGATTGCGTCAAGGCGATGCGCGATGTGGTGTCGATTCCGGTGACGGTGAAGACCCGAATCGGCATTGATGATCAAGACAGCTACGAATTCCTGTGCGATTTCATCAACACGGTATCTGGCAACGGCGAATGCGAGATGTTCATCATTCACGCCCGCAAGGCCTGGCTGTCCGGGTTAAGCCCGAAGGAAAACCGCGAGATCCCACCGCTGGATTATGACCGTGTTTATCAGTTAAAGCGTGATTTCCCGCATCTGACGATGTCGATCAACGGCGGTATTAAATCGCTGGAAGAAGCGAAAAAGCATCTGCAACATATGGATGGCGTGATGGTGGGGCGTGAAGCCTATCAAAATCCCGGAATTCTGGCGTCGGTCGACCGCGAAATTTTTGCTGCCGCTACTCATGATGCCGATCCGGTCGCCGTTGTGCGTGCCATGTACCCATATATTGAGCGTGAACTGAGTCAGGGCACTTATCTGGGGCATGTGACGCGCCATATGCTGGGACTGTTTCAGGGAATCCCCGGCGCACGTCAGTGGCGTCGTTACCTGAGTGAGAACGCGCATAAAGCCGGAGCCGATATTAACGTCCTGGAACATGCTTTGAAGCTGGTGGCTGATAAGCGTTAGTTTCTCACTAAAAGTTAGTTAATTTCACCACACCCTGTGCGTTGTCACAGGGTGTTTTGTTTTATAAATCAGTAGATTAACTTTGGCATGTTTCTTGTAAAGGAATGGAGAGTATTTTATTTCGGGAGAGAGTCATGCTGGAACTACTTTTTGTGATTGGATTTTTTATCATGCTGATGGTCACCGGCGTCTCGTTGCTGGGGGTGCTGGCCGCGCTGGTGGTAGCCACCGTCGTCATGTTTTTGGGCGGGCTATTTGCCTTGATGATTAAACTGTTGCCCTGGCTGTTACTGGCCGTTGCCGTGGTGTGGGTGATCAAGGCGATAAAAGCGCCAAAAGTCCCACAGTATCAGCGCAATAACCGCCGATTTTACTAAGGTATTGAGTGGTCCGTCACAACCTGAAACATTGCCTTTAGAACCAAATAGGAATTGATTATCAAATCTGTCACTATTGCCTGGTTAACGAATTCATCGAGCTGTACCCTACATACAGCCGAACTAAAAAAAAGAAAGGGCTTCCTGCGGGAAGCCCTAATTCTTTACGGGATCAGCAGACTCGATCCCTGCGTGGCGCGACTTTCCAGCACTTCATGGGCCCGTTGCGCGTCGTGTAGCGCAAATGTCTGACCAGGTGCGACATCCACTTTGATCACCCCGCTGGCAATCAGCGAGAACAGCTCATTGCTGGCTTCGGTTAATTCATGGTGGTTGGTGATGTAACCCTGGAGCGAAGGGCGGGTCACGTACAGCGAACCTTTCTGATTAAGAATCCCTAAATTTACACCAGTCACGGGTCCGGACGCGTTGCCAAAACTGACCATCAGTCCGCGGCGCTGCAGACAATCGAGAGACGCCTCCCAGGTATCTTTCCCCACCGAGTCATACACCACCCGCACTTTTTTACCGCCGGTGATCTCTTTTACCCGCTCAACAATGCTTTCTTCACGATAGTTAATTACCTGCCACGCGCCGGCCTGCTGCGCAATTTGCGCTTTTTGCGCATTGCCGACGGTGCCAATCAGTTTCGCTCCCAACGCTTTCGCCCACTGACAAGCGATCAGACCGACGCCACCTGCGGCTGCGTGGAATAAAAACGGTTCGTCAGGCTGGATTTCATAGGTTTTGCGCAACAGGTAAAAAACGGTCAGCCCCTTCAGAAACGAGGCGGCTGCCTGTTCAAACGAGATAGCGTTAGGCAGAATAGCGGCTTTATCAGCCGGCACGTTATGCACTGAGCTGTAAGCGCCAAGCGCAGACTGAGCATACACCACGCGATCGCCAGCTTTGATGTGCGTCACTTTGCTGCCAACTTTGCTGACCACGCCTGCGGCTTCGGTACCCAGACCGCTGGGCAGAGAAGGCGGCGGATAAAGACCAGTGCGGATGTAGGTGTCGATGTAGTTGATCCCTATCGCTTTATTCTCGACCTGGATTTCGTTTTCCGCCGGGTCAACCGGCGTAAACTCCACAGCCTTGAGTACATCAGGCCCACCATGCTTGTGAAATTCAATACGTGTTGCCATGCTTCCTCCAAAAGAAATGTGGTAATCTTTCGACCCAATCATTATCTCGGTAACTCCATTCACTATGGCAGGAAATAAACCCTTCAACAAACAACAGACTGATGCTCGTGAGCGCGATCCCCAGGTCGCCGGGCTGAAAGTACCGCCGCACTCGATTGAAGCGGAACAGTCGGTGTTGGGCGGTTTAATGCTGGATAACGAACGCTGGGATGACGTGGCCGAACGCGTGGTCGCGGAGGATTTTTATACCCGCCCGCACCGGCATATCTTTACGGAAATGCATCGCCTGCAGGAGATGGGAAAACCCATCGATCTGATTACCCTGGCAGAGTCGCTGGAGGTTCAGGGCCAGCTGGACAGCGTCGGCGGTTTTGCGTACCTGGCTGAGTTATCGAAAAATACGCCAAGTGCGGCCAACATTAGCGCTTATGCGGATATCGTCCGCGAACGTGCCGTTGTCCGTGACATGATTTCGGTCGCGAACGAAATTGCGGAAGCCGGATTCGATCCGCAAGGACGTTCCAGTGAAGACCTGCTGGATCTCGCGGAGTCTCGCGTCTTTAAAATCGCTGAAAGCCGCGCCAACAAAGACGAAGGCCCGAAAAACATTACCGATGTGCTCGACGCTACCGTCGCGCGTATCGAGCAGCTATTCCAGCAGCCGCACGACGGCGTCACCGGGGTGAATACCGGTTATGACGACCTCAACAAAAAAACCGCTGGTTTGCAGCCGTCAGACCTCATCATCGTCGCCGCGCGTCCGTCGATGGGTAAAACGACATTTGCAATGAACCTCGTCGAAAATGCGGCGATGTTGCAGGATAAGCCGGTTCTTATCTTTAGTCTTGAAATGCCCTCAGAGCAGATCATGATGCGTTCCCTGGCCTCGCTTTCACGCGTAGACCAAACAAAAATTCGTACTGGTCAACTGGATGACGAAGACTGGGCGCGAATTTCCGGAACAATGGGTATTTTGCTGGAGAAACGAAACATCTATATTGATGACTCCTCCGGCCTGACGCCAACGGAAGTGCGCTCGCGTGCCCGTCGTATCGCCCGTGAACACGGCGGTATCGGACTTATCATGATCGACTACCTGCAGCTGATGCGCGTGCCGTCGCTTTCCGACAACCGTACGCTGGAAATTGCTGAAATTTCCCGCTCGCTGAAAGCGTTAGCGAAAGAACTGCATGTGCCGGTGGTGGCGCTGTCGCAGCTTAACCGCTCTCTGGAACAACGCGCCGACAAGCGTCCGGTCAACTCAGATCTGCGTGAATCCGGCTCCATCGAGCAGGATGCCGACTTAATCATGTTTATCTATCGTGATGAGGTTTATCACGAAAACAGCGACTTAAAAGGCATCGCCGAAATTATTATTGGTAAGCAGCGTAACGGTCCGATCGGAACGGTTCGCCTGACGTTTAACGGACAGTGGTCGCGATTCGACAACTATGCGGGCCCACAATACGACGACGAATAAATCTCCGTCATCCTTCATGCTGCAGATGCGTTGACTTCGCCCGTTCACCCCGGTCACTTAGTTTACTAAGCTTCCGGGGATTCTCAGGCTTGTCGCCTTTCTGCAACACGAATGATTTAGGAGATTCTTTTATTAAGGAATACAAATGCAAGCGGCAACTGTAGTTATTAACCGCCGCGCTCTGCGACACAACCTGCAACGTCTGCGTGAACTGGCTCCGGCCAGTAAACTGGTTGCGGTCGTGAAAGCGAACGCTTACGGCCATGGTCTGTTAGAGACCGCGCGAACGCTCCCCGATGCGGACGCTTTTGGTGTCGCTCGTCTTGAAGAAGCCCTGCGGCTGCGCGCGGGGGGCATCACGCAGCCTATCCTGCTACTGGAGGGATTTTTCGATGCCACCGATCTGCCGACTATCTCCGCGCAGCGTCTGCATACCGCCGTACACAACCTGGAGCAGCTCGAGGCCCTGGAGGCCGCAAAACTGGCTGAGCCGGTCACCGTCTGGATGAAACTCGACACGGGCATGCACCGCCTGGGCGTGCGTCCTGAGCAGGCCGAGGCGTTTTATCAGCGCCTGACGCAATGTGAAAATGTGCGCCAGCCGGTCAATATCGTCAGCCACTTTGCACGCGCGGACGAGCCTGAGTGTGGCGCGACTGAAAAGCAGCTCGATATCTTTAATAGCTTCTGTGAAGGCAAACCGGGGCAGCGTTCGATTGCCGCATCCGGTGGTATTCTGCTGTGGCCGCAATCTCACTTCGACTGGGCGCGTCCGGGGCTGATTCTGTACGGTGTATCACCGCTGGAAAACCACTCTATCGGTGCCGATTTTGGCTGCCAGCCGGTGATGTCGCTAACCTCCAGCCTGATTGCGGTGCGTGAGCACAAAGCGGGCGAACCGGTCGGCTATGGCGGTACCTGGCAGAGCGAGCGCGACACGCGTTTAGGCGTGGTGGCGATGGGTTATGGTGATGGTTACCCGCGTGCGGCGCCGTCTGGAACACCGGTGCTGGTCAATGGTCGTGAAGTGCCGATCGTTGGTCGCGTCGCGATGGATATGATCTGCGTCGATTTAGGCCCTGGGGCACAGGATAAGGCCGGTGATTCAGTGATTCTTTGGGGTGAAGGTTTGCCCGTGGAACGCATTGCTGAAATGACGAAAGTAAGTGCTTACGAACTTATCACGCGCCTGACCTCAAGGGTGGCGATGAAGTATATCGACTAAGTTCATGATATGCCGGACAGGCGGAACGCCGCCATCCGGCAATATGCTCGCCAACTGCAACATCCTCTCGATCTTCTTCCGCTTCCGGTTTATTGTGTTCTTATCCTCTGCCTGTAAACCTGGAGAACCACCTCGTGTTTCAAAAAGTTGACGCCTACGCTGGCGACCCGATTTTATCGCTCATGGAGCGATTCAAAGAAGATTCACGTAGCGACAAAGTGAACCTCAGCATTGGTCTGTACTACAATGAAGACGGCATTATTCCTCAGCTTAAAGCGGTGGCGGAGGCGGAAGCCCGACTCAATGCCCAACCGCATGGCGCTTCGCTGTATCTACCGATGGAAGGTCTGAACACGTATCGTAATACCATTGCGCCGCTGCTGTTTGGCGCAGATCATCCGGTTCTCCTGCAACAGCGTGTCGCAACCATTCAGACGCTGGGTGGTTCCGGGGCGCTAAAAATTGGCGCAGACTTCCTGAAACGCTATTTCCCTGACTCTGGCGTATGGGTCAGCGATCCAACATGGGAAAACCATATCGCGATTTTTGAAGGGGCTGGATTCGAAGTGAGTACTTACCCCTGGTATGACAATGAAACCAACGGGGTACGTTTCAATGACCTGCTGGCCACGCTGAATACCTTACCTGCGCGCAGCATCGTGCTGCTGCATCCGTGCTGCCATAACCCGACCGGTGCAGATTTAACCCCTGCGCAATGGGATGCCGTTATTGAGATTCTGAAATCGCGAGATCTGATCCCGTTCCTCGACATTGCCTATCAGGGCTTTGGCGGCGGAATGCAAGATGATGCTTACGCGATCCGCTCTATAGCCAGCGCCGGATTACCCGCTCTGGTCAGCAACTCATTTTCTAAAATTTTCTCTTTATACGGCGAGCGCGTCGGTGGGCTGTCTGTGGTATGTGAAGACGCCGATGCGGCAAGCCGCGTTCTCGGGCAATTAAAAGCGACCGTACGTCGTAACTACTCCAGCCCGCCGAACTTTGGTGCGCAGGTGGTCGCTACGGTACTGGGTGATGACGCGCTGAAAGCCAGCTGGCTGGCGGAAGTCGAAGAGATGCGTACCCGCATTCTGGCAATGCGCCAGGAGCTGGTTAACGTGCTGAGCGCTGAAATCCCTGGTCGTAACTTTGACTATCTGCTGCAACAGCGCGGAATGTTCAGCTATACGGGGCTTAGCGCCGCTCAGGTCGATCGCCTGCGTGATGAGTTTGGTGTGTACCTGATTGCCAGTGGTCGTATGTGCGTGGCCGGATTGAATCACGCTAACGTGCAGCGCGTGG
The DNA here is from genome assembly GCF_008693645.1 of Citrobacter werkmanii. NCBI lineage: Bacteria > Pseudomonadati > Pseudomonadota > Gammaproteobacteria > Enterobacterales > Enterobacteriaceae > Citrobacter > Citrobacter werkmanii. The sequence goes on from NZ_CP044101.1 coordinate 551,037, forward strand.
CGAAGGCCTTTGCTGCCGTTATGTAACAATCTGGTTTGCCGGATGGCGGCGTCAACGCTTTACCCGGCCTACAAGAGCATTGGTTTTTATCGTTTGTAGGCCGGATAAGCGTAGCGCCATCAGGCACGCTTTTCTGTGTGATCGTGCTCTTTTTCTGTAACAAAACCAGAGAAAATCCTTCCTTTCCCTTCCCTCAGGGGGTAAGGTCAGATAGTTTTTTGACCAGTTGTTAATAAAAAAATGATAACTAACTGACTACTTAGGGAAAAATATGCGCAAGTTTACGTTGGCACTGAGTGCCGTTTGTTTATTGTTCACGTTAAATCAGCCTGCTCAGGCATTAGTTTCTTCTCCCTCGCAGCTCAATCCAGGCACCAACGTTGCAAAACTCGCCGAGCAGGCCCCCATTCACTGGGTTTCCGTGGCGCAAATTGAAAACAGTCTGACTGGACGCCCGCCGATGGCCGTCGGGTTTGATATCGATGATACCGTCCTTTTTTCCAGTCCGGGCTTCTGGCGCGGTAAGAAAACGTACTCTCCGGACAGTGAAGATTACCTGAAGAATCCGGCTTTCTGGGAGAAAATGAACAACGGCTGGGACGAGTTCAGTATTCCAAAAGAAGTGGCGCGCCAGTTAATTGATATGCATGTGCGTCGTGGCGATAGCATTTTCTTTGTCACCGGACGTAGCCCGACGAAGACTGAAACGGTATCGAAAACGCTGGCTGATAACTTTCACATCCCGGCCGCCAATATGAATCCGGTCATTTTTGCCGGCGACAAGCCGGGCCAGAACACCAAAACGCAGTGGTTACAGGATAAAAACGTGCGCATGTTCTACGGCGATTCTGACAATGACATCACCGCCGCTCGCGACGTGGGTATTCGCGGTATTCGTATTTTACGTGCTTCCAACTCCACCTATAAACCGCTACCCCAGGCCGGCGCGTTTGGTGAAGAGGTGATCGTAAATTCTGAGTATTAAAGGCGCAGGCTGCTGTTTGGTGGTTTTTTAAACAAATTTGCGTTACCGGCTTTTACCTTTTGCGGACTTGCTGCACACTGAATAAACGATGTTCTCATTAGGCGAGTGCTGGTAAGGGGAATAAAGATGACGAATTCGGAGTTGCTGCAATACTGCATGGCAAAAACGGGCGCGGAGCAGAGCGTGCACAGTGACTGGAAAGCCACACAAATCAAAGTCGAAGATGTACTCTTTGCCATGGTAAAAGAGGTAGAAGAACGCCCGGCGGTCTCTCTGAAAACCAGCCCTGAACTGGCGGAATTACTGCGTCAGCAGCATAGCGATGTACGACCAAGCAGGCATCTGAATAAAGCGCACTGGAGCACGGTGTATCTGGACGGCTCGCTGCCGGATTCGCAGATTTATTATCTGGTTGATGCCTCTTATCAGTTGGCGGTAAACACGCTGCCGGAAGATAAACGTCGGATATTGGCGCAGCCCTGATCTGTTTCGCCGGATGCGGCGCAAGCGCCTTATCCGGCCTACAAGAAATTATGCATATTCTGTAGGCCAGATAAGTGTTGCGCAATTACAACAGCGGTTTGAGGAAGCGGGCCGTGTGTGAAGCTTCACACTCAGCGACCGTTTCTGGCGTGCCGGAGACCAGAATTTCCCCGCCGCCGCTACCGCCTTCCGGACCGAGATCGACAATCCAGTCAGCGGTTTTGATTACGTCCAGATTGTGCTCAATCACCACGATGGTGTTGCCCTGATCGCGCAACTGATGCAGCACGTCCAGTAACTGCTGAATATCCGCAAAATGCAGACCGGTGGTCGGTTCATCAAGGATATACAACGTCTGCCCGGTGCCGCGTTTTGACAGTTCGCGCGCCAGCTTCACGCGCTGCGCTTCGCCGCCGGAGAGCGTAGTGGCCGACTGGCCGAGACGGATATACGTCAGGCCCACGTCCATCAGCGTTTGTAGCTTACGCGCCAGCGCCGGGACGGCATCGAAGAACTCGCGTGCTTCTTCAATGGTCATATCCAGCACTTCGTGGATGGTCTTGCCCTTGTACTTAATCTCCAGCGTTTCGCGGTTATAGCGCTTGCCTTTACACTGGTCGCACGGCACGTAGATATCCGGCAGGAAGTGCATTTCAACTTTGATCACGCCGTCGCCCTGACAGGCTTCACAGCGTCCGCCGCGAACGTTAAAGCTGAAACGACCCGGCGTGTAACCGCGCGCGCGGGATTCTGGTACGCCAGCAAACAGTTCGCGCACCGGCGTAAACACACCGGTGTAGGTTGCCGGGTTGGATCGCGGAGTACGACCAATCGGGCTTTGGTCAATGTCGATCACTTTGTCGAAATGTTCCAGGCCCTGAACATCGCGGTACGGCGCAGGTTCAGCCAGCGTGGCGCCGTTCAGCGCTGTCTGCGCAATCGGGAACAGCGTGTCGTTGATCAGCGTCGATTTACCGGAACCGGAAACCCCGGTAATGCAGGTGAACAGGCCAACCGGCAGCGTCAGGGTGACATCTTTCAGGTTGTTGCCGCGCGCGCCGGTAAGCTTCAGCACTTTTTCCGGATCGGCCGCCACGCGCTGTTTCGGTACTTCAATTTTACGCTTACCGCTCATGTACTGGCCGGTCAGCGACTCAGGCACCGCCATGATGTCGTCGAGCGTCCCTTCGGCAACCACCTGGCCGCCGTGAACGCCAGCGCCCGGGCCGATATCGATAACGTGGTCAGCGGCGCGGATCGCATCTTCATCGTGCTCGACCACAATCACGGTATTACCCAGATTACGCAGATGGATGAGCGTGCCCAACAGACGTTCGTTATCGCGCTGATGCAGACCAATAGACGGTTCATCCAGGACGTACATCACACCGACCAGACCCGCGCCGATCTGGCTTGCCAGACGAATACGCTGGGCTTCGCCGCCGGAGAGCGTTTCCGCTGAACGCGACAGCGTCAGGTAGTTGAGGCCGACGTTGACCAGGAATTTCAGACGATCGCCAATCTCTTTAAGAATTTTCTCTGCAATCTTCGCTCGCTGACCGGCAAGCTTCAGGTTGTTGAAGAAATCCATCGCATGACCGATGCTCATGTCGGAAATTGCGGGCAGCGGCGTATTTTCAACAAATACGTGGCGGGCTTCCCGGCGCAAACGCGTCCCTTCACAGCTGGCGCACGGGCGGTTGCTGATGAATTTGGCTAATTCCTCGCGTACCGCGCTGGATTCCGTCTCTTTATAACGGCGCTCCATATTGTGCAATACGCCTTCGAACGGATGGCGACGTACGGACGTATCGCCGCGATCGTTCATGTATTTAAATTCGATATTCTCTTTACCGGAACCGTACAGCACCACTTTATGCACGGCGGGGTTCAGGCTGGCCCATGGGGCTTCGACGTCGAATTTATAGTGTTCCGCCAGTGACTTAAGCATCTGGAAGTAGTAGAAGTTGCGGCGATCCCAGCCGCGGATAGCGCCACCGGCCAGCGACAGTTCCGGGTTTTGAATCACCCGGTCAGGATCGAAATACTGTTGTACGCCGAGGCCGTCACAGGTCGGGCATGCGCCCGCCGGGTTGTTGAATGAAAACAGACGCGGTTCCAGTTCGCGCATGCTGTAGCCGCAGATCGGGCAGGCGAAGTTGGCAGAGAACAGCAGCTCTTCCGCTTTCGGGTCGTCCATATCGGCAACCACTGCCGTACCGCCGGACAGTTCCAGCGCGGTTTCAAACGATTCCGCCAGGCGCTGGGTGAGATCGTCACGTACTTTAAAGCGGTCAATCACCACTTCAATGGTGTGTTTCTTTTGCAGCTCAAGCTTGGGCGGATCGGACAGGTCGCACACTTCCCCGTCGATACGGGCACGGATATAGCCCTGACCCGCCAGGTTTTCCAGCGTTTTGGTGTGCTCGCCTTTACGCTCTTTAATTATCGGCGCCAGCAGCATCAGACGCTTGCCTTCCGGCTGCGACAGGACGTTGTCCACCATCTGACTCACGGTCTGCGCCGCCAGGGGAACGTCGTGATCCGGGCAGCGCGGTTCGCCAACGCGGGCAAACAGCAGGCGCAGATAGTCGTGAATTTCGGTAATCGTACCTACCGTGGATCGCGGGTTATGGGATGTCGATTTTTGCTCGATTGAGATGGCGGGAGACAGCCCCTCAATGTGGTCGACATCCGGCTTTTCCATCAGTGACAGAAACTGACGCGCGTACGCGGAAAGGGATTCAACGTAACGACGCTGTCCTTCGGCATACAAGGTGTCGAAAGCGAGCGAAGATTTGCCTGAGCCCGAAAGCCCGGTGACGACAATCAGCTTGTCGCGCGGGATGACGAGGTTGATGTTTTTGAGATTATGGGTGCGGGCGCCCCGAACTTCGATCTTATCCATTCATCTTTCCCGGATTAAACGCTTTTTTGCCTGGCTGCATGGTGCTACCGGCGATCACAAACGGTTAATTATGACACAACCTGACCTGAATGGATATACAGTATTGGAATGCAAAACGCAGGTGTCTGTGCAACAATGTCTATCCGGGGTTGTTTACTGGAATCGATCTCGCAACGTAGTAAAAGCGCTATTGGAAATGCTACAATCCCGCGCTTACACTTATTCAGTAACGTTTTTCAGGAGACACGATCATGGCCAGCAGAGGCGTAAACAAGGTGATTCTCGTCGGTAATCTGGGCCAGGACCCGGAAGTACGCTATATGCCGAATGGTGGCGCAGTTGCCAACATTACGCTGGCTACTTCCGAATCCTGGCGTGACAAAGCGACCGGCGAAATGAAAGAGCAGACTGAATGGCACCGTGTCGTGCTGTTCGGCAAACTGGCGGAAGTAGCCAGCGAATATCTGCGTAAAGGTTCTCAGGTCTATATCGAAGGCCAGCTGCGTACCCGCAAATGGACCGATCAGTCCGGCGTAGAAAAGTACACCACTGAAGTTGTGGTTAACGTTGGCGGCACCATGCAAATGCTGGGTGGCCGTCAGGGTGGTGGTGCTCCGGCAGGCGGCGGTCAGCAGCAGGGCGGTTGGGGTCAGCCTCAGCAGCCGCAGGGTGGCAATCAGTTCAGCGGTGGCGCGCAGTCTCGCCCGCAGCAGTCAGCTCCGGCAGCGCCGTCTAACGAGCCGCCGATGGATTTTGACGACGATATTCCGTTCTAATTTTTCTGCTTTATACGAAAAATTATGGCTACCTCAAAACAGGGGTAGCCATATGTGATTTTTTATCAGTTCAACACCATCGGCCAGTCTGGCGGTGTGTGGCTCATCACTTCAACCATCACATTTTCAATGTTCTTCCAGATTGCGGACATATCCACCAGGGTTATGCCGAGCAGCCCGGTTGCAAACCAGCAGGCGAAAACCAGTCCCAAACCACTACTAATGACGGCCAGGCCAATATAATCTGATTTACGAAAACGGATATTGAGCGTGCTGGCTAAAAACATCAGCACCGCGCTGAGTAGCTGCCATCGCAGAAGAACCACGCCAGTTGTTATCGTTGCCATGAAAAAACGTCCTCAGAAAGTCTTGATGCCCATGACAGCGCGGGGGTGTTCACCGAGGGTGTAGTACTCTGGCTCTCGACGGGCAATAACACGAATGAAACATTGTTTCTGTTACATGAATTGTGTGAACTATATCACATTTGCTCGTTTGTTCACCAGTGTTAGAGGTTATTTTTGCAGGATAATAACCATGTTATTTACATGGTTATTTTTAATAAAAAAATCGATAACAAATAATCTAATAAAAAGATGCATATGGATTACCTGTTATGTTTATCCTAAATTATTCGTTAAGAAATTTAATGAATTTCTTAAACACGACCAGGATAATGCTCATAAAAAATTACTACTTGTTGATAATAATGTTATGAAATAAGCATAACTTTAAGTTTGCCTTACGGAAAAATAATATCATCATCAACTATTATCAGACTTTTACATAGAGAAGTCTGTTGCTAATAATGATAGATTCATGCAACTTAATCAGTCAGTGTTTATAGCATCCCGCCTAATGGGTTCTGGCATATACGAAACAGGGAAATAGGGCTGACATGAATCACAGTGCGCGACGCAAGATGCTGAAGTTCTTCGGAACATTCATGGTGGTATTGCTCCCCGTGGTGCTGGCGTTATGGTTTGCTCACATCCGGGCGATGTCCGAAACCCGTAATCAACTCAGCTCTTTTGCTCAACTGGTGTTAAATAAAACGGAATTGGTGATCCTCCAGGCTGATTTAGCGCGTGATATGGCCCAGTTGTATCAGGGTAAGATGTGTACCCCTGCCCATCAGAAAAGTATGCTGAATATTATTCGTGGTCGTTTATATATCAGTGAGCTAATTTATGCGCAGGGCGATCATTTTTTGTGCTCTACGTCAATGATGCCGCGAGTCCCATATATTATGGCGACAGCCGACTATAAACGCGCGCCAGACGTCTTCATCTATTACTACCGCGATACCCCCTTTTTCGCTGGCTACAAAATGACGTACATGCAACGAGGAAACTACGTTGTCGTCATCAATCCATTATCTTACAGCGAAGTCATGTCTGATGATCCGGATCTGTCCTGGGGAGTGTATGACACAGTAACGGACACCTTTTTCTCTGCCAGCGAAGGGGCGAATATTGCGCAGTTCTCGCCGCTGATAAGCGGTGAATCCTCAACATTCCAGCAGGGCGAGCGATTCTATACCATCGTACATTCAGAAAAACGCCCCATCGCGATTATTGTTTCGACCTCCGACGCTCGTGTGAATCAGATTTTCTATCATGAGGCGGCGTTAACGATCCCCTTTGGGATTATCTGCAGCATCCTGATACTGCTCATGTGGTGGCGTACGCGTCAGGAATACCTCTCTCCCCGCCGCTTATTAAAACGTGCGATCAAGAAACGTCAGCTTTGTCTGTACTATCAGCCGATCATTGACATCAAAAATGGACAATGTGTCGGTGCCGAGGCTTTGCTACGCTGGCCAGGCTGTAACGGTGAGGTGATGAGCCCGACGGAGTTTATTCCGCTGGCGGAAAAAGAGGGGATGATTGAGCAGATCACGGATTATGTTGTTGAGGAGGTCTTCAAAGATTTAGGGGCTTTTCTTTCGGCGAATCCTCAGTTGTATATCTCGATTAACCTCTCGGCCTCTGACTTTCATTCATCCCGACTGATTGCTCTGATTGCCGAAAAAAACCATGAGTACTCCGTGGCGGCCCAGCAAATTAAAGTTGAGGTGACGGAGCGCGGCTTTATCGATGTACATAAAATGACACCCATCATCCAGGCGTTTCGGCAGGCCGGTTTTGAAGTGGCGTTTGACGATTTTGGCACGGGATATTCCAACCTCCATAATTTGTCAGCGTTGAATATCGATATCCTGAAGATCGACAAATCGTTTATTAGTACACTGGCCACTAACAGCACCAGTCACTTGATAGCCGAACATATCATCGAGATGGCGCAAAGCTTAAACCTGAAGACGATTGCGGAAGGGGTGGAAACGGCGGAGCAAATCGGGTGGTTGCTTGAACACGGCGTACAGTATTGCCAGGGCTGGTATTTTGCGAAGGCGCTGCCGCCGCAGGAGTTCATGCGTTGGATAAAACGCTCGCCCGCCATACTGACGCAGAGCGGGCAATAATTTTACAGGCGGTGGCGGTAATCGCTGGGAGTACGATCAAACTCTCGGCGAAATACGCGCGAGAAGGTTTGCTGCGATACATAGCCAAGATCCATCGCAATATCGAATATAGGCCGTTCGGTCGTCCGTAGTTCAACGGCGGCCAGCAGAAGCCGACGTTGGCGGATGTAGTCACCCAGCGTCTGACGCATCACCGTGCGGAACATTCTCTGCAAATACCACTTTGAGTAACCTGATTTTTTCGCAACCGCCTCAATGTTCAGCGGTTGATCGATATGTTCATCAATCCATTCAATAAGGGTCTGAATAATCTGCTGATGGGACATAGAGTTGCCTCTTTCTCAGTGTTCGATTCGTCGTTTTGTCTGTGGGCGAGTATAATTCCTCAAGTTAACTTGAGGTAAAGCGATTTATGGAAAAGAAATTACCCCGGATAAAAGCGTTGCTCACGCCAGGTGAAGTTGCAAAGCGTAGCGGTGTGGCGGTATCGACCCTGCATTTCTATGAAAGCAAAGGATTAATCAGCAGTATGCGCAACAGCGGCAATCAGCGTCGATACAAACGCGATGTGTTGCGTTATGTCGCGATTATCAAGATTGCCCAACGTATCGGCATTCCACTGGCCACGATCGGCGACGCGTTAGGTGTATTACCTGAAGGGCATTCGCTCAGCGCCAAAGAGTGGAAGCAGCTCTCTTCGCAATGGCGCGAGGAGTTAGACCGACGCATTCATACTCTGGTGGCGTTACGCGATGAGCTGGATGGGTGTATTGGCTGCGGCTGTTTATCCCGCAGTGATTGCCCGTTGCGTAACCCTGGCGATCAGCTTGGCGAGCAGGGGACCGGGGCGCGCCTGCTGGAAGATGATTGATTGGTTTAAAGTATGTGGCGGATATAACGGGTATAAAACTAAAGCGCCACAGAGGGCGCTTTAGTTTGGTTCCGGTCTTTGTCTTTCACTCTATCCCGTTGGTTCACGGGAGGGTTTCCCCCGACATCAACACCCCTCAGTCGAGCACGTTTGGGGAGGTTCCGGTCTGTGTTGATAATGTAAGTGTAAGCCACCCCTCTCTATTTGCCAGTGAATTGATTGCTTTTTAGCCAAAAATTTTTCTGCATCTTCATGCATTTTTTTGTGCGAGCAGGCGTGAAAAATAAATGCAAATCTTGTAATAACTCAGCGAAATTTGTTGCCAGATTGCGCATTGACGATAACGTTTGCGCATCGTCTGGCTATTTCTTGCGCATTATAAGAAGAAATGAGTAAAAAGCGGCAAAGTTCAGTTGAAAACCAACGTATGATCGCTGGATAATCGTTTGCTTTTTTTTATCACCCGTTTTTTATGCGCGGAGCTAAACGTTTGCTTTTTTGCGACACCCCTATTGACGCAAAGCTGGCACATGGAGAAATCGTTTAGCAGGCAGTGGATTGTCCACCACGCATAATGACGAAAAAATAAACTCTCAGGGGATGTTTTCTATGTCTACGCCTTCAGCGCGTACCGGCGGTTCACTCGACGCCTGGTTTAAAATTTCGCATCGCGGCAGTACCGTTCGTCAAGAAGTCGTTGCCGGATTAACGACGTTCCTGGCCATGGTCTACTCCGTTATCGTGGTTCCGGGGATGCTGGGTAAAGCCGGATTCCCGCCTGCCGCTGTGTTTGTGGCAACCTGTCTGGTTGCGGGCGTCGGTTCTATTGTGATGGGCCTGTGGGCGAACCTGCCGTTGGCGATTGGCTGCGCCATTTCGCTGACCGCGTTTACCGCATTCAGCCTGGTACTGGGACAACATATTAGCGTGCCCGTAGCGCTGGGCGCGGTGTTCCTGATGGGGGTTCTGTTTACCATCATTTCTGCGACCGGTATCCGTAGCTGGATCCTGCGCAATCTGCCGCAGGGCGTTGCGCACGGTACGGGGATTGGTATCGGCCTGTTCCTGCTATTGATTGCGGCCAATGGCGTTGGTCTGGTGATTAAGAACCCGCTGGACGGCCTGCCGGTTGCGCTGGGCGACTTCGATACCTTCCCGGTGATTATGTCGCTGGTTGGTCTGGCGGTGATTATTGGTCTCGAAAAACTGAAAGTACCGGGCGGCATCCTGCTGACCATTATCGGTATCTCCATCGTCGGCCTGATTTTCGATCCGGCCGTGCATTTCTCCGGTATTTTTGCCATGCCGTCGCTGAGCGATGAAAACGGCAACTCGCTGATCGGCAGCCTGGATATTATGGGCGCACTGAACCCGATCGTTCTGCCGAGCGTGCTGGCGCTGGTTATGACCGCGGTCTTCGATGCGACCGGAACCATCCGCGCGGTAGCCGGACAGGCGAATCTGTTGGATAAAGACGGACAAATTATCGATGGCGGCAAAGCGCTGACCACCGACTCCCTGAGCAGCGTGTTCTCTGGTCTGGTAGGGGCTGCACCGGCGGCGGTTTACATTGAATCCGCAGCGGGTACGGCGGCAGGCGGCAAGACCGGTCTGACGGCGATCACCGTTGGCGTATTGTTCCTGCTGATCCTGTTCCTTTCTCCGCTCTCTTATCTTGTTCCTGTTTACGCAACGGCGCCTGCGCTGATGTATGTGGGGCTGCTGATGCTGAGCAACGTGGCGAAAATCGACTTTGCTGACTTTGTCGACGCGATGGCGGGTCTGGTCACTGCTGTATTTATCGTCCTGACCTGTAACATCGTTACCGGCATTATGATTGGTTTTGCTACCCTGGTCATTGGTCGCATTGTCTCTGGCGAATGGCGCAAACTGAACATCGGTACGGTGGTGATTGCTATCGCGCTGGTGGCCTTTTACGCGGGTGGTTGGGCTATTTGATTTTGCTTCGATGACGCTCCTGAAAACGGGTGGCCCAGGCCGCCCGTTTTTATTTTCAGAACACACTCGTTGTCTTTTGCGATACTCTCAAGTAGATAGAATTAAGGCACGACGCCTTTATCATCAATCATAAGAAACATCGCAAACAGGGAACGCATGGAAATCTTTTTCACCATACTCATCATGACCCTTGTGGTCTCGCTGTCGGGGGTATTTACTCGCGTATTGCCCTTCCAACTCCCATTACCCCTTATGCAGATCGCCATCGGCGCCTTGCTGGCGTGGCCGACGTTTGGTTTGCATGTGGAATTCGATCCAGAGCTGTTTCTGGTGCTGTTTATCCCGCCGCTGCTGTTTGCCGATGGCTGGAAGACGCCGACGCGTGAGTTTCTGGAGCACGGGCGAGAGATTTTCGGCCTTGCGCTGGCGCTGGTTCTGGTCACGGTGGTCGGGATTGGCTTTATGATTTACTGGCTGGTGCCGGGGATCCCTCTCATCCCTGCTTTTGCGCTGGCTGCCGTGCTGTCGCCAACCGATGCCGTCGCCCTTTCCGGTATTGTGGGTGAGGGGCGCATCCCGAAGAAAATCATGGGTATCCTGCAGGGCGAAGCGTTGATGAACGACGCGTCCGGCCTGGTCTCGCTGAAATTTGCCGTTGCCGTGGCGATGGGCACGATGGTGTTTACCGTCGGCGGCGCGACGCTTGAGTTCTTCAAAGTGGCGGTTGGCGGCATCCTGGCCGGTTTTGTCGTCAGTTGGTTATACGGACGCTCCCTGCGTTTTCTTAGCCGTTGGGGCGGTGATGAGCCGGCAACGCAAATCGTCCTGCTGTTCCTGCTGCCGTTTGCGTCTTATCTGATTGCGGAACACATCGGTGTTTCAGGCATTCTCGCGGCGGTTGCTGCCGGGATGACGATTACCCGCTCTGGCGTGATGCGCCGCGCGCCGTTGGCGATGCGTTTACGTGCTAACAGCACCTGGGCGATGCTGGAGTTTGTGTTTAACGGCATGGTCTTCTTGTTGTTAGGACTGCAGTTGCCGGGCATTCTGGAGTCATCTTTGGCGGCGGCGGAAGTCGATCCGAACGTTGAAATCTGGATGCTGTTTACCGATATCGTGCTGATTTATGCCGCGCTGATGTTGGTACGTTTTGGCTGGCTGTGGACCATGAAGAAGTTCAGCCTGCGCTTCCTGAAGAAAAAGCCGATGGAGTTTGGCTCCTGGACGACGCGTGAAATCCTGATTGCCTCCTTTGCGGGAGTTCGCGGGGCCATTACCCTCGCCGGTGTGCTCTCCATTCCTCTGTTGTTACCGGACGGGAGCGGCTTCCCGGCGCGTTATGAGCTGATCTTCCTCGCCGCGGGCGTGATTCTGTTCTCGCTGTTTGTCGGCGTGGTGATGCTGCCGATTCTGCTACAACATCTGGAAGTTGCAGACCACTCGCAACAGCAAAAAGAGGAGCGCATTGCCCGCGCTGCCACGGCGGAAGTCGCGATTGTCGCGATCCAGAAAATGGAGGAGCGTCTGGCTGCGGATAGCGAAGAGAACATTGATAATCAGCTACTGACTGAGGTGAGTTCCCGTGTCATTGGTAACCTGCGTCGTCGCGCCGATGGGCGAAACGATGTAGAAAGCTCAATGCAGGAAGAGAACCTGGAGCGACGGTTCCGTCTGGCGGCGCTGCGTTCAGAACGCGCCGAGCTTTATCATCTGCGCGCCACGCGTGAAATCAGCAATGAAACGCTGCAAAAGCTATTGCACGATCTGGATTTGCTGGAAGCGCTGTTGATTGAGAACCAATAAAAGGAAGCTCGTTGTAGGCCGGATAAGGCGTTTAGCCGCATCCGGCATTTTACGACTCCTGCGTTAACCAAAACCCTTCGCAACATTTCAGCCATGCCTGGGCGCTGTGCGACAGATACACACCTTCGCGCCAAATCATGCCCAACTGCCAGCGTAAGTCGCTTTCCAGAGGGATCCAGCGCAGCGTTTGCTTATCCAACCGCTGGCAAATCGGCTCCGGTAAAATGGCGATCCCGACGCCGGCTTGCACCATTGCCGCCAGAAAATCCCACTGCCCGCTGCGCACAGCGATACGCGGTTTTACGTTGTGCTGGTTAAACAACTCAAGCAGTTGACGGCTCAACGCGAAATCTTCGTTGTAGATAAGCAGCGGATGCTCCGCCAGCGCTTCGGGGGAAATGGAGTCGCACGTTGTCCATTGACCGGAGCGGGGGACCAGCACGCAGAGCGGATGACTGAAAAGTGGTAAGGTCGCCAGACCGCTCTCTTCTTCAACCGGCAACGCGGTCATCGCAACATCCAGATCGCCGTTCATCACCGCCTGCTGGACGGTTAAACCGCCAAATTCAGACACTTTCAGTTCCACGCCGGGATAACGCTGGCGAAAAAGGCTGATGGGGCCAGCCATCAACATACCCACCATGGGCGGGATACCGAGGCGCAGTATTCCCTTGTTGAGGTGATTAATGTCGCTGAGTTCTGCTTCGAGCTGGCGGAACTCGGCGAGGATCGCCAGGCCGCGTTCGAACACGACCTGGCCGGTATCGGTCAACAACAGTCGCCGTCCGTCGCGGATGAGCAACGTGCAATTAAGCTCGTCTTCAAGGTTCTTCAACATTTTGCTGATAGTGGGCTGGGTGACAAAGAGTTTCTCCGCTGCGCGGGTAAAGCTCTGCTGACGCACCACCTCAACAAAATATCGCAGCGTTCTGATATCCATGATTATTCCTTAAGACTATGCCTGCAATGATTTTAATTCATTTCAGTCCTGGACGGGGGCTCTCTATACTGGCGCTCTCTATTTTTTAAGGACATACCCTCATGGCTGTGGCGATAAGCCGCGTGACGCCTGCCGTTATTCATCGACTCCAGATCCCCGTTCAGGTTCTGTTGTACGCAGGTCTCTTTGTTTTTGCTCAATATCTTGTCTCCTGGCTGCATCTGCCGCTTCCTGCCAACCTGGTTGGGATGGTGCTGATGCTGGCGTTGATTGTCTGCCGGGTTATCCCGCTGAACTGGATCCGCGCAGGCGCTCGCTGGTTACTGGCTGAAATGCTGTTGTTTTTTGTCCCGGCGGTGGTCGCCGTCGTTAACTATACGCAACTGCTACTGGTTGATGGATGGCGTATTTTTGCCGTTATTGCGATAAGTACGATGATGGTGCTCGGCGCAACGGCATGGGTCGTGGATAAAGTGTATCGCTATGAAATGAGCAGGTTAAACCGTGAGTAATTTCCAGTTAAGCGTGCTGTGTCTGGTGATTACGCTGGGCATCTATTTTGCCAACAAGCGCCTGTATCGCCGCTTTCGTAAATTACCGCTGATGCCGTTAGTGCTTACTCCGGCGCTGTTGGTGCTGATGTTGGTCTTTGGACATATCTCCTGGCAAAACTATATTGGTGAATCGCACTGGCTGCTATGGCTGCTAGGTCCCGCAACCATTGCCTTCGCCGTTCCGGTTTATGACAACCTTGCCGTGATTAAACGTCACTGGATGTCGCTGACGGCGGGTGTGGTGACGGCGACACTGGTGGCGGTCACCAGTTCCGTCTGGTTGGCGCGCCTGTTTATGCTGCCTGATGAAATTCAGCGCAGTCTGGCGGTGCGGTCCGTTACTACGCCATTTGCGCTGGCGGCGGCAGAGCCATTGGGCGGTCAGCCGGATCTGGTGGCATTGTTCGTGGTCGTGACGGGCGTATTCGGGATGGCGGTCGGCGATGTGCTGTTTTTGCGGCTCTCTATTCGCGAAGGGATGGCGAAAGGTGCAGGTTTTGGCGCAGCATCGCACGGCGCAGGCACGGCTCGCTCATATGAGCTCGGCCAACAGGAGGGCGTAGTGGCTAGCCTGGTGATGATGCTTTCCGGCGTGGTGATGGTGCTGGTATCGCCGCTGGTCGCAAGGCTGATGTTCTGAGAAAGGCAGTAATCCTCCGGCCCGGAAGCCGGAGGAGAGGGAATATTAGTGCGCGCGACCTTGTTCAACGCCATACCCGGTCTGGGAACGGATGAACTGAGCACGGAACTGCTCGCGTTCGCGGTTACCTTCTTCTGAGTTATCGGTGGCAGAGAAGAACCAGATCCCGAGGAACGCTACGCTGATGGAGAACAGCGCCGGATATTCATACGGGAATATGGCTTTTTCGTGACCCAGGATTTGTACCCAAATTGTTGGGCCAAGCACCATCAGCACGACGGCCGTCAGCAGACCTAACCAGCCGCCCATCATTGCGCCACGCGTGGTCAGTTTTGACCAGTACATGGAGAGCAGAATGATGGGGAAGTTACAGCTGGCTGCGATAGCAAATGCCAGTCCCACCATGAAGGCGATGTTCTGGTTTTCGAACAGCACGCCGAGCACGATGGCAATCACACCCAGCACCAGTACGGTAATTTTCGACACCTTCAACTCTTCGCGCTCGGTTGCGCCTTTGCGGAATACGTTGGCGTACAGGTCGTGAGAAACTGCCGATGCGCCCGCCAGCGTCAAACCAGCAACCACTGCCAGAATGGTGGCAAACGCCACTGCCGAGATGAAACCGAGGAACAGGTTCCCGCCCACCGCATTCGCCAGATGTACCGCCGCCATGTTGTTACCGCCGATAAGCGCGCCAGCAGCGTCTTTATACACAGGGTTCGCGCCAACGAGCATGATCGCGCCAAAGCCGATGATAAAGGTCAGGATGTAGAAATAACCCATCAAACCGGTGGCATAGAACACGCTCTTACGCGCTTCGCGGGCATCGCTGACCGTGAAGAAACGCATCAGGATGTGCGGCAAGCCCGCCGTACCAAACATCAGGCCGAGACCTAACGACAGCGCGGAGATTGGATCTTTCACCAGTCCGCCCGGACTCATAATGGCGGAACCTTTCGGGTGTACCGCCATCGCTTCGGTGAACAGATTGTTGAAACTAAAGCCGACGTGCTTCATCACCATAAAGGCCATAAAGCTGGCGCCGAACAGCAACAGAACGGCTTTGATGATCTGTACCCAGGTGGTTGCCAGCATGCCGCCAAACAGGACGTACATCATCATCAATACGCCAACCAGCACGACGGCAATGTGGTAGTTCAGGCCAAACAGCAGCTCAATCAGTTTACCCGCGCCGACCATCTGCGCGATCAGATACAGCGCGACCACCACCAGGGAACCACACGCCGAG
Source organism: Citrobacter werkmanii (assembly GCF_008693645.1). NCBI lineage: Bacteria > Pseudomonadati > Pseudomonadota > Gammaproteobacteria > Enterobacterales > Enterobacteriaceae > Citrobacter > Citrobacter werkmanii. Next base: position 566,690 of record NZ_CP044101.1, read on the forward strand.
AGAATACGAATCGGACCTTGTTTCAGGCGATAAGAGGCCACGTCGGCAAAGGTGTAGCGACCAAGGTTACGCAGGCGTTCAGCAATCAGGAACAGGATAATCGGCCAGCCGACCAGGAAGCCGAGCGAGTAAATCAGTCCGTCATAACCGGAGGTAAAGACCAGCGCGGAAATCCCGAGGAACGATGCAGCAGACATATAGTCGCCTGCAATCGCCAGCCCGTTCTGGAAGCCGGTGATGTTACCGCCAGCGGTGTAGTAGTCATTACGCGAACGCACGCGTTTAGACGCCCAGTAGGTAATACCAAGCGTAAAGATGACGAAAATCAGGAACATGATAATCGCCTGCCAGTTGGTTGGCTGGCGTTGGACTGCTCCGCTTATAGCATCCGCCGCGTTTGCGGCGAAGGGCAGCGTGGCGGCAAGCGCCGTCAGGACTCTCTTCATGATGCTTTAACCTCGTGCAGAACCGCATTGTTCAGGCGATCGAATTCACCGTTTGCCCGCCAGATATAGATCCCGGTCAGGATGAAGGAGATAAGTATCACGCCGACCCCAATCGGAATACCCCGGGTGACGCTGGTTCCCGCGTGCAGCGGAGTACCCAGCCAACCAGGCGCAAAGGCAATCAGTAAAATAAAGCTGATGTAAACTGCCAGCATGATGATGGACAGAATGGTGGCAAACCGTTGCCGTTTTTCAACTAACTCCCTGAAACGCGCACTGTCTTCTATCCGCTGATAAATATTGTCATTCATCACAGAGCTCTCCAGAGGTCCCCTGCGTCTTTCGCGCTACAGGTTCGTTGGCCGCACTCGCCCACCCCAGTCACATAGTGAACTATGCTCCTGGGGATGTGCTCGCTTGCCGCCTTCCTGTAACACGAAATCCTTTGGGGGAGGGTTTTTATATTTCCCTCCCGCTCAGGGGAGGGGTAGGGATAGGATTTGTAGGCCCGATAAGCAGCGCGCCATCGGGCATTTCACGGTTATGGTTATGATGGCATCGCGATGGCCTGCTTCTCTTCGAGCAGTTTCTCAACGACGCCTGGATCGGCGAGGGTTGAGGTATCGCCCAGATTGCTGGTATCGCCCGCCGCGATTTTGCGCAGAATGCGGCGCATAATTTTGCCGGAGCGGGTTTTCGGCAGTGAATCGGTCCAGTGCAGCACATCTGGCGTTGCCAGCGGGCCAATTTCTTTACGCACCCAGTTGCGAACTTCGGCATACAACTCAGGCGACGGTTCTTCGCCGTGATTCAGCGTGACGTAGGCGTAGATCGCCTGGCCTTTAATATTATGCGGAATACCGACCACCGCGGCTTCGGCAATCTTCGGATGCGACACCAGCGCCGATTCGATTTCTGCCGTGCCCAGACGGTGACCAGAGACGTTTAGCACATCGTCCACACGTCCGGTGATCCAGTAATAACCATCTTCATCACGGCGTGCGCCGTCGCCGCTGAAGTACATATTTTTGAAGGTAGAGAAGTAGGTCTGTTCAAAACGTTCATGATCGCCAAACAGCGTTCTCGCCTGGCCTGGCCACGAGTCAATAATCACCAGGTTGCCCTCGGTTGCGCCTTCCAGCGGATTACCTTCGTTATCGACAATCGCAGGCTGCACGCCAAAGAACGGACGGGTTGCGGAACCGGCTTTCAGCTCGGTGGCGCCCGGCAGCGGGGTGATCATGAATCCACCGGTTTCGGTCTGCCACCAGGTATCGACGACCGGACATTTTTCGTTGCCGATCTTCTTCCAGTACCACTCCCACGCTTCCGGGTTGATTGGCTCGCCAACGGAACCCAGGATGCGCAGCGACGAACGGTCAGTACCTTCAATCGCTTTATCGCCTTCTGCCATCAGAGCGCGGATGGCGGTCGGCGCGGTATACAGAATATTGACCTGGTGCTTATCCACAACCTGCGCCATACGCGCCGGGGTAGGCCAGTTGGGCACGCCTTCGAACATCAGCGTGGTTGCGCCGCAGGCCAGCGGACCGTACAGCAGGTAGCTGTGCCCGGTTACCCAACCTACGTCAGCGGTACACCAATAGATATCGCCCTGATGATAGTCAAACACGTACTTAAAGGTGGTTGCGGCGTAGACCAGATATCCGCCGGTGGTGTGCAGCACGCCCTTCGGCTTGCCGGTTGACCCGGAGGTATACAGGATAAACAGTGGATCTTCGGCGTTCATCTCTTCCGGCTGATGTTCCGGGCTGGCTTTCTCGATAAGATCGGACCACCACAGGTCACGACCTTCCTGCCATTCTGTTTTTCCACCGGTACGTTTGAGAACGATAACGTGTTCGACGCTTTTCACGTTCGGGTTTTTCAACGCATCATCGACGTTCTTTTTCAACGGGATAGCGCGTCCGGCGCGCACGCCTTCATCGGCGGTGATCACCAGGCGAGAATTGGAGTCGATGATACGTCCGGCGACGGCTTCCGGGGAGAAACCACCGAAGATGACCGAATGCACCGCGCCAATACGGGCGCAGGCCAGCATGGCGACCGCCGCTTCCGGCACCATCGGCATATATATGGCCACCACATCACCTTTTTTAATGCCTAAATCCAGTAAAGTATTGGCAAAACGACAGACATCGCGATGCAGCTCGCGGTAGGTAATATGTTTGCTTTGGCTGGCGTCGTCGCCTTCCCAGATGATGGCGGTACGATCGCCATTTGCCTGCAGGTGACGGTCAAGGCAGTTCGCCGCCAGGTTTAGCGTGCCATCCTCATACCATTTAATAGAGACGTTGCCTGGCGCAAACGAGGTGTTCTTCACCTGGCTGTACGGCTTGATCCAATCAAGAATCTTTCCCTGCTCGCCCCAAAATGTGTCGGGTTCGTTAACAGATTGCTGGTACTTCGCTTCGTACTGCTCCGGATTTATCAGGCAACGATCCGCAATGTTTGCGGGAATAGCGTGTTTATGTATTTGGCTCATGGCTTTTGTTCTCCTTGTAGGATGTTAATAATATGTCGCATAAACGTTAAATGTAGGGGCTTTGCGAGTTTTGTTTAGTATTTGGGCGGCAGATCACGCAATAAACGAATTGTGCAAATTAGCGACAAACTGAATTTTGAAGAGAACTAGCAAAAATTGATTAATTCTCGCGATAACATGGGGTTATCTGAGAATTGTTGAAAAGGTGATCTGTCTCAGAATTAAACAAAAGAGTGAGTGGTTTGAGGGGGTAACTAACTCTAAAGTGGTATTTTACATACACTTACAATTGATTAAAGACAACATTTTCAGTGTGGTTTCTTGTTACAAATTGGGGGGAGCAATGTCATGACAGTATTCGTGTGGTTGCTGTTATGGAAAACAATAAAAGAACCGCCATTGCAGATAATGGCGTCATCTGGATGAGACCCCTATGGCAAGGACAAAATCACGCGTACGCCGTTTCTTCAGCCTGTTATTACCTTTATTATTTATCTCTGCTGTTCACGCTGAACAAACTCCTGTACCCGCAAAGACCGTCACCGTTGAAGCGAAGAATGAAACCTTCGCCCCTCAGCATCCCGATCAATACCTCTCCTGGAAAGCCACGTCTGAGCAATCAGCCCGTGAAGATGCGCTGGCAGAAGATCCGCGTCTGGTGATCCTGTGGGCGGGATATCCATTCTCGCGCGATTACAACAAACCGCGCGGGCACGCGTATGCGGTGACCGATGTACGTGAAACCTTACGTACCGGCGCACCTAAAACGGCAGAAGACGGCCCGCTGCCGATGGCTTGCTGGAGCTGTAAAAGCCCGGATGTGGCGCGTCTGATCCAGAAAGACGGTGAGGATGGTTACTTCCACGGTAAATGGGCGCGCGGCGGTCCGGAAATTGTTAACAACCTCGGTTGTGCAGATTGCCATAACACCGCGTCGCCGGACTTCGCCAAAGGCAAGCCTGAGCTGACGCTGTCGCGTCCTTACGCTGAGCGCGCGATGGAAGCCATCGGCAAACCGTTTGAGAAAGCCGGTCGCTTTGATCAGCAATCCATGGTCTGCGGCCAGTGCCACGTGGAGTACTACTTCGACGGTAAGAACAAAGCCGTTAAGTTCCCGTGGGATGAGGGCATGAAAGTCGAGAACATGGAGAAATACTACGACACCATCGCCTTCTCTGACTGGACTAACTCTCTGTCCAAAACCCCGATGCTGAAAGCGCAGCACCCAGAATATGAAACCTGGAGCGCGGGCATTCACGGTAAGAACAACGTGACCTGTATCGACTGCCACATGCCGAAAGTGCAAAACGCGGAAGGTAAGATCTATACCGATCACAAGATTGGTAATCCGTTCGATAACTTCGCCCAGACCTGTGCGAACTGCCATACCCAGGACAAAGTGTCCCTGCAAAAAGTGGTCGCCGAGCGTAAACAGGCCATTCATGACCTGAAAATCAAGGTTGAAGATCAACTGGTACATGCGCACTTCGAAGCGAAAGCCGCATGGGATGCGGGTGCGACCGAAGCGGAAATGAAGCCGATTCTGGAAGATATCCGTCATGCACAATGGCGCTGGGACCTGTCTATCGCCTCACACGGTATTCACATGCATGCGCCGGAAGAAGGTCTGCGGATGCTGGGTAGCGCAATGGATAAAGCCGCCGACGCACGTACCAAACTGGTTCGTCTGCTGGCGACCAAAGGCATCACGCATGAAATCCCGTTACCGGATATCTCTACCAAAGAGAAAGCCCAGGCGGCGATTGGTCTGAACATGCAGCAAATCAATGCTGAGAAGCAGGACTTCATCAAAACGGTGATTCCGCAGTGGGAAGAGCAGGCGCGTAAAAACGGTCTGTTAAGCCAATAACCCCATTTCGCCCCGTAAGGGGCGGATAACTCAACGGAGTGAATATGAGCGTATTACGTTCGTTATTAACTGCTGGGGTGCTGGCGTCAGGCCTGTTCTGGAGCCTGAGTGGAATCACTGCCACGCCAACGCCGCAGGAGTCGGATCAACGCTGGACGGTTACTCAGCAGCGTAATCCGGATGCTGCCTGTCTGGATTGTCACAAGCCGGATACCGAAGGCATGCATGGTAAACATGCGCAAGTCATTAACCCGAACAACAAACTGCCGGTCACCTGCACCAACTGTCACGGCCAGCCGTCACCGAACCACCGCGAAGGGGTGAAGGATGTGATGCGCTTTAATGAGCCAATGTACAATGTGGAGCAGCAGAACAGCGTCTGTATGTCCTGTCACCTGCCTGAGCAGTTGCAAAAAGCGTTCTGGCCGCACGATGTCCACGTCACAAAAGTGGCGTGCGCCAGCTGTCACTCACTGCATCCGAAGCAAGACACGATGCAGACGCTAAGCGATAAAGGACGGATCAAGATTTGCGTCGATTGCCACAGCGATCAGCGTAACAATCCGAACTTTAACCCGGCGTCGGTTCCGTTGCTTAAGGAGCATCCATGAGTTGCTCTCGTCGCCAGTTTATCACCGGCGTCGGCGCGCTGGTGGCAGTGAGCGGGACGGCGGGACGCGTTGTGGCGAAGACGCTGAATATCAACGGCGTGCGTTACGGAATGGTACACGATGAGTCATTATGCATCGGCTGCACGGCCTGCATGGATGCTTGTCGGGAAGTCAACAACGTACCGGAAGGCGTATCGCGTCTGACGATTATTCGCAGCGAGCCGCAGGGGACGTTTCCTGATGTGAAATATCGCTTTTTCCGCCACTCGTGCCAGCATTGCGACCATGCCCCCTGCGTTGACGTCTGCCCGACGGGGGCATCGTATCGCGATGCCGCCAACGGCATTGTGGATGTGAACCCTGATCTTTGCGTTGGCTGTCAGTACTGTATCGCCGCGTGTCCTTATCGCGTGCGCTTTATCCATCCGGTGAGCAAAACGGCGGATAAATGCGATTTCTGCCGGAAAACCAACCTGAAAGCGGGCAAACAGCCCGCCTGCGTTGAGTCATGCCCGACGAAGGCGCTGATGTTTGGTAATCTGGACGATCCCAACAGCGATATCTCCCGTTTGTTGCAGCAGAAAAACACCTACCGTTACAAGCTGGCGCTGGGCACAAAACCGAAGGTCTACCGCGTTCCCTTTAAATATGGGGAGGTGAGCCAATGACACCCGCTTCTGCATTTCATTTTGAATCACTGGTGTGGGACTGGCCCATCGCCATCTATCTGTTTCTGATTGGCATCTCCGCCGGACTGGTTACGTTGGCGATTCTGCTGCGTCGCTTCCATCCTGAGGCGGGCGGTTCGGACAGCACGCTGCTGCGCACCACGCTGGTGTTGGGGCCGGGGGCGATTATCTTCGGTCTGCTGATTCTGGTATTCCACCTGACGCGGCCATGGACCTTCTGGAAACTGATGTTCCACTACAGCTTCACCTCGGTGATGTCGATGGGGGTCATGCTGTTCCAGTTTTATATGGTGGTACTGGTGCTGTGGCTGGCAAAAATCTTTGAAAAAGAGGTGATTGCCCTGCAACAACGCTGGCTGCCGCGGTTAGGGATCGTGCAGAAAGCGCTGACGCTGATAACGCCGTTTCATCGTGCGCTGGAGACGTTAATGCTGGTGCTGGCGGTTCTGCTCGGGGCGTACACCGGGTTTTTGCTCTCGGCGCTGAAGTCCTACCCGTTCCTGAATAACCCGATCCTGCCGGTACTGTTCCTGTTCTCCGGGATCTCCTCCGGCGCGGCGGTGGCGCTGATCGCCATGGCGTTACGCCATCGTAGCAACCCGCACAGCACTGAAGCGCACTTTGTACATCGCATGGAAGTCCCGGTGGTATGGCTGGAGATCTTCCTGCTGGCGGCGTTCTTCGTCGGCCTGGCGCTGGGCGATGACGGCAAAATGCGCGCGCTGGCGGCGGCGCTGGGCGGCGGATTCTGGACCTGGTGGTTCTGGCTTGGCGTAGCTGGGCTTGGGCTGATACTGCCGATGCTGCTAAAACCCTGGGCCAACCGCAGTTCGACGTTTCATGGCGTGCTGGCAGTCTGCGGCGCCAGCCTGACCGGCGTACTGTTGCTGCGCTTTTTCATTCTCTATGCGGGTCAGCTAACCGTTGCGTAAGGTGATATCTGGACGTTCTCCTTCCTGAAGCCGGTTTTCTGGCACTGTTATTAAGCCTCGGGGTCAACGTGTTGACCCCGCTTGCCGTGTTGGTGGGTGTCCGCCAGCGCTGGCAGGGCGTGATGCGCCTGGCAAGCGTCGGCGTATGGACGCAGTTTGCGCTGCTGCTGCTGGCTTTTGCCATTCTGGTATTCTGTTTTCTGACCAGCGACTTTTCGGTGGTCTATGTTGCTCAGCACAGCTACAGCCTGCTGCCGTGGGGATTAAAACTGGCGGCGGTGTGGGGCGGCCATGAAGGGTCGCTGCTGTTGTGGGTGCTCTTTCTTTCCGGCTGGAGCGCGCTGTTCGCTCTGTGCTATCGGCGTGATTCTGATCCACTGTTTCCGCTGACGCTCAGCGTCCTGTCAATGGTGACGGCCCTGTTGCTGCTGTTTGTGGTGGTCTGGTCCGATCCCTTCGTGCGTATTTTCCCGCCTGCTATAGAAGGACGGGACCTTAACCCGATGCTGCAACATCTTGGGTTAATCCTCCACCCGCCGCTGCTGTACCTGGGTTACGGTGGTTTGATGGTAGCCGCGGGCGTGGCGCTGGCCTCACTGCTGCGCGGTGACTTTAACGCGCAGAGCGCCTGGGTGTGCTGGCGCTGGGCGTTGCCCGGCTGGTGCGCGCTGACGCTGGGGATAATCCTCGGTTCCTGGTGGGCCTACTGCGAGCTGGGCTGGGGGGGGTGGTGGTTCTGGGACCCGGTCGAAAATGCCTCCTTATTACCCTGGCTCTCCGCCAGCGCGCTGCTGCATAGCCTGTTTGTCACGCGTCAGCGTGGGATCTTCCGCCACTGGTCGCTGCTGCTGGCGATCGTCACACTGATCTTATCGCTGCTGGGGACGCTGATTGTGCGTTCCGGCATTCTTGTTTCGGTACATGCCTTTGCGTTGGATAACGTGCGCGCCGCGCCGCTGTTTGCGCTGTTTAGCGTATTGAGCCTGGCGTCGCTGGGGTTGTACGCCTGGCGAGGCCAGCAAATTCGCCAGAATGCGCGTTTTGGCGGCTGGTCGCGCGAGATGCTGATTCTGGTCGCGCTATTACTTTTTTGCGCGGTGCTACTGATTGTGCTGATTGGCACGCTCTATCCGATGATTTACGGGTTGTTCGGCTGGGGGCGGCTCTCCGTTGGCGCGCCGTACTTTAACCGCGCCACGCTGCCGTTCGGGCTGCTGATGCTGCTGGTTATCGTGCTGGCAACGATCAGAAGCCGCAAAGTCTCTTTGCGTTGTCAGCTTCCGGCACTGCTGGCGCATGCCGGGGTATTGGTGTTTGCGGCTGGGATCGTCTTTTCCAGCGGTAGTCGTCAGGAGATAAGCCTGAACCTGAGTCCGGGGCAGCAGGTCGCGCTTGCGGGCTACATTTTCCGTTTTGAGCGTCTCGACCTGGAAGCAAAAGGTAACTACACCAGTGAAAAAGCGCTGATTACCCTGTGGCAGAATGAGAAGCGCATCGGTAGCCTGCAGCCCGAAAGGCGCTTCTATGCCGCGCGTCGTCAACAGATGATGGAGCCGGGTATCCGCTGGAATCTGATGCATGACTGGTACGCGGTGATGGGCGAAAAAACCGGACCGGACCGTTACGCCATGCGCTTATACGTGCAGACTGGCGTGCGCTGGATTTGGGGAGGAGGATTGTTGATGGTGTTTGGCGCGCTGCTGAGCGCATGGCGAGGGAGGAAGTATCCTGAGTTATTGCCTGATGGCGCTGCGCTTATCAGGCCTACGAGTGAAAAGCAGGGTAGGCCGGATAAGGCGTTCACGCCGCCATCCGGCAAAACGATGTTACTTGTGGCTTTACTGATTTTTCTGCCTTTTGTCACCCATGCCCAGGTGGTGGACACATGGACGTTTGCCAACCCGCAGCAGCAGGAGAAAGCGCTGTCTATTGCCAGTCAGTTGCGCTGTCCGCAGTGTCAGAACCAGAACTTGCTGGAATCCAATGCGCCCGTGGCGGTCAGTATGCGCCATCAGGTTTACAGCATGGTTGCCGAAGGTAAAAGCGAAGCAGAAATCACCGCCTGGATGACCGAGCGTTACGGTGATTTCGTGCGCTACAACCCGCCGTTGAATAAGCAAACGCTGCTGTTGTGGGCGCTGCCGTGCCTGCTGTTATTGCTGGTGGGCGTGGTGATCTGGCAGGTGAGGAAGCGTCAGCACGCAGAAGAGGGCGAACAATGAGCCAGGCCGAACATTCCACTGCGCCGTTACGTCCCATGCCCGTGAAGCGGCTGGCTGCTGCGGCGGTGCTGATGGTGGTGGCCTGCATCGGCGGTTACCTGTTAACGCCAAAATGGCAGGCGGCACGTCAGGAGCAGGCGCGTCTGGCAGACCCCTTACATGCTTTTTCTGATGAAAATATTCAGGAAAAACAGCTATTTTCTCTGCAATCGCAAATTCGTGCGAATCCGCAGGACGCAGTGAAATGGGCGCAACTGGGTGAGTACTATCTGTGGCAAAACGCGTATCATAATGCGCTGCTGGCCTACGAGCAGGCGCTGCGTATACGCGATGAAAACGCCGAAATCTATTCCGCGCTGGCGACGGTGCTGTACTATCAGGCCGGGCAACATATGACGCCGCCCACCCGCGAGATGATTGATAAGGCTCTGGCGCTGGACCCGACAGAGGTCACTGCGCTGATGCTGTTAGCTTCCGATGCGTTTATGCAGGCAGACTACGCTCAGGCTATCTCAGTGTGGCAAAAGGTTATGGATTTAAACTCGCCGAGGGTGAATCGGGCACAGCTCATTGACTCTATTAATATGGCGAAGTTGTTGCAGAATCGGCAAAAATAAATTTGTTTTATTTGTGATTTGTATCATTTTGCCTGTTTAAAAAACAGGCAAACGAACAAGCGAGCAAAAAAAACTCATGCCCTGACTTCTTCATTTTTGAACATATTAAAATTCTTTTATAACAAAAAGTTATTCATCATCACCCCGATAAAATTGCATTTTTATGCAAATAATCAGCGAAAGGCCCTGTTCTCAGAGGGTTGCGCTGAATGCCATGCAGATGATAATGATAATAAGCGTTAAAAAACTCCATAAACGAACGCAACACAAATCATACCCTTTCAGTATGTACTATTCCCACACGCTGCATGTGGAATAGCGCTCCATCGAGGAAGTCCGTTGTTATGAAAAATTTGAAAGTCAGCCTGGCATGGCAGATTCTAATCGCTATGGTGCTGGGCATTCTGCTAGGGAGTTACCTGCATTACCATAGTGACAGCCGTGAATGGCTGATTGTAAACCTGCTGTCTCCGGCGGGCGATATCTTTATCCACCTGATCAAAATGATCGTCGTGCCGATTGTCATCTCTACGTTGATTGTCGGCATAGCCGGGGTGGGCGATGCCAAACAACTGGGCCGTATTGGCGCCAAAACGATTATCTATTTCGAAGTGATCACCACCGTGGCGATTATCCTTGGTATCACGCTGGCGAATGTGTTCCAGCCCGGTACCGGGGTTGATATGTCGCAGCTGGCAACCGTCGATATTTCGAAATATCAGAGCACTACCGCAGAAGTACAGAGCCACGCGCATGGCCTGATGGGCACGATTTTGTCACTGGTGCCGACCAACATCGTCGCGTCGATGGCAAAAGGCGACATGCTGCCGATTATCTTCTTCTCGGTACTGTTCGGTTTAGGTCTGTCTTCTCTGCCGGCAACTCACCGCGAGCCGCTGGTTACCGTGTTCCGCTCGATCTCCGAAACCATGTTTAAAGTGACGCACATGGTGATGCGTTACGCGCCAGTCGGGGTTTTTGCGCTGATCGCTGTTACCGTCGCGAACTTCGGTTTTGCCTCCCTGTGGCCGCTGGCGAAACTGGTGCTGTTGGTGCATTTCGCCATCCTGTTCTTCGCGCTGGTGGTGCTGGGGATCGTCGCGCGCATCTGCGGTTTGAGCATCTGGATCCTGATCCGCATTCTGAAAGATGAGCTGATTCTGGCCTACTCGACCGCCAGTTCTGAGAGCGTGCTGCCGCGTATTATTGAGAAGATGGAAGCCTACGGCGCGCCGGCGTCAATCACCAGCTTTGTGGTGCCGACCGGTTACTCATTCAACCTTGATGGCTCAACGCTGTACCAGAGCATCGCCGCTATCTTTATTGCTCAGCTGTACGGTATCGATCTGTCGCTGTGGCAGGAAATCGTGCTGGTGCTGACGCTGATGGTGACCTCAAAAGGGATTGCGGGCGTGCCGGGCGTATCGTTTGTGGTGCTGTTGGCAACGCTTGGCAGCGTGGGGATCCCGCTGGAAGGTCTGGCGTTTATTGCCGGTGTTGACCGTATCCTCGATATGGCGCGTACTGCGCTGAACGTGGTGGGTAATGCGCTGGCCGTGCTGGTTATCGCCAAGTGGGAACACAAATTTGACCGCAAGAAAGCGCTGGCCTATGAGCGCGACGTGCTGGGCAAATTTGATAAGACTGCTAATCAGTAATTAATGACAGATTGCCGGATGGCGCTTGCGCCGCCATCCGGCAATGCAAACCATTAGCCGTTGGCTAACTTATCAAACTCTTCGCAGCCGGTATCGAATCCTTCCATACAGCTCAGATTCAACCAGTGCAGCGCTTTCTGTTTATTCTTCTCGATAAAACCCTGCTCGCCGTTTAAGAACATCATCCCGGCCCAGTATTCGGAATACCCGGTGCGGGAAATGGCTGAACTACGCTTGAAATACCACGTCGCTTTCTCATCGTCAGCAGGAATACCGACGCCGTTGGCGTAAATCAGTCCGAGCAGCATTTGCGCGTCGACGGCGGAGTCATTTTCCAGATCCTCGGAGGCGTTTTGCAGCAAGGTAATGGCTTTGGGGTAATCGGTGCGGCCTGCCTGGGTGTTCACCAGAATACGCGCCAGCGTAATTTCCCCCGCCTTACTGCCCGCCTGCGTCGCTTTTTCCGCCAGCGTTTTGGCCTGAGGGTAATCCAGACTGACCGGATTGGTTATCTTAATTTGCGCCAGCAAAGCATATGCATCCGCATCACCGTTGTCGGCGGCTTTTTGCGCCCAGTATTCGGCTTTGCTTAAATCGCCGGAACTGAACCAGGTATCGGCGAGGAAATACTGCGCGCGTCGGTCACCTGCCTCTGCTGCCTGTAGATACTGGCTTCCGGGTTCAGTATCACTGGCATGGGCAAAGAATGTCACGAAGAACATCAATGCAAGAAGTTGTTTCATTTTGAGTTTTATTTAGGGTACGGAGTAGACAGTATAAAGAGATCGCGTGCATAAAAAAACGGCCTCCGAATGGAGGCCGTAGGCTCAGGCTTAACCCATCGCGCTTTCGCGCAGGCTGGCTTTCAGCTTGGTGTACTCATCAATAACATACTGTTCGGCAGCGCGCTGATCGGCAATGCGTTCAACGTTAACGGCACAGTATTTGTACTCCGGCGTTTTGGTAATCGGGCTTAAGTTCTCGGTTACCAGTTCATTACATGCCCCAATCCACCACTGGTAGGTCATGTAAATCGCGCCTTTGTTTGGACGATCGCTGACTGCCGCGCGGGTAATAACCCGGCCTTTACGTGAGTTAACCCACACCAGATCTTCATCCTGAATACCCAGACGCTCTGCGTCAGCGGTGTTGATCTGGGCATAGCCCGGCTCATCCGCCAGCGCGGCCAGCGCCGCACAGTTACCGGTCATCGAACGGCAAGAGTAGTGGCCGACTTCACGCACCGTCGACAGTACCATCGGGTACTCTGGGGTGAGTTTGTCGATTGGCGCTACCCAGTCGCAGGTGAAGAACTGCGCCAGGCCGTTCGGGGTGTCAAACTTCTCTTTGAAGAGGTAAGACGTACCCTGGTCGGCATCTGAGGTGTCGCGGCAAGGCCACTGGATATAACCCAGTTCGCCCATTTTCTCGTAAGTGGCGCCGTAGAAATCCGGGCACAGATGACGCAACTCGTCCCAGATTTCCTGGGTGTTGTTGTAGTGCATCGGGTAGCCCATACGGGTGGCGATTTCACTGATAATCTGCCAATCCGTTTTCAGATCCCACTTCGGCTCAACGGCTTTAAAGAAGCGCTGGAAGCCACGGTCCGCCGCAGAGAAGACGCCTTCATGCTCGCCCCATGACGTAGACGGTAAAATAACGTCTGCGGCAGCGGCGGTTTTGGTCATGAAGATATCCTGCACGATGACCAGTTCCAGATCCTCAAAGCCTTTGCGCACTGCGGAGAGCTCAGCATCGGTCTGTAATGGATCTTCACCCATAATGTACGCCGCGCGCACTTCGCCATGCGCTGCACGGTGCGGCAGTTCGCTGATGCGATAGCCGGTATGCGCAGGCAGGCTTTCCACGCCCCAGGCTTTAGCGAATTTCTCACGGTTTTCCGGGAATTTCACGTACTGATAGCCCGGATAGGTATCCGGCAGCGCGCCCATGTCGCATGCGCCCTGAACGTTGTTCTGGCCACGAACCGGGTTAACGCCCACGCTTGGCTTACCGAGGTTACCGGTCAGCATCGCGAGGCTGGTCAGTGAACGCACGGTTTCCACACCCTGATAGAACTGGGTCACACCCATGCCCCACAGAATTGCCGCGCTTTTCGCCGTGGCGTACATACGTGCAGCCTGACGAATATCGTGCGCGCTAACGCCCGTGATATCTTCGACGGACTCCGGCGTATAGCCTTCGACAATCTTGCTGTACTCTTCGAATCCTTCCGTACGGGAGGCGACGAACGCCTGGTCGTACAGTTTTTCTTCGATGATGACATGCCCCATGGCGTTGAGCAGCGCGATGTTCGAGCCGTTTTTCAACGCGATGTGCATGTCGGCAATACGCGCGGTTTCAATTTTGCGCGGATCGCAGACGATAATTTTCGCCCCGTTACGTTTAGCGTTAATCACGTGATTCGCCACGATCGGGTGGGAATCCGCCGGGTTATACCCGAAGATGAACACTAAATCCGTGTTATCAATTTCATTGATAGCATTACTCATTGCGCCGTTACCGACCGATTGGTGCAGACCTGCAACCGAAGGGCCGTGTCAGACGCGAGCGCAGCAGTCGACGTTATTGGTACCAATAACGGCGCGCGCGAATTTTTGCATTACATAGTTGGTTTCGTTACCTGTACCGCGAGATGAACCGGTCGTCTGAATAGCGTCCGGGCCGTATTTCGCTTTGATGGCGCTCAGGCGATCGGCGACGTAATTCAGCGCTTCATCCCAGGAAACAGATTCCAGTTTGCCGCCACGCTGGCGACGGATCATTGGGGTTTTCAGACGAGGGGTCAGGATCTGGGTATCATTAATAAAATCCCAGCCATAGTAGCCCTTCAGACACAGGGTACCCTGGTTGGTTTTCCCCTGCGCCGCCTCAGCCCGGACGATTTTGCCGTTATCGACCACCAGGTTGATTTTGCAACCTGATGCGCAATATGGGCAAACCGTGACGACTTTTTTCATCGGTCTCGCTCCAGTTAATCAAATCGCGCATACGCGCTTGTCGCTTTGCTTATGCATCTTTTATGCCATGTTTTTTTCAGGGGCATTAGTCGATATTACGGGCGATTTTTGGTCAAAACTCTGACGAAAAACAGGCTGTCGTCATATTTGACGTGACGAATCTCCAATACGTGACGGTCCGGCAGTGTGACCGAGGTTATGTTTCCCGCACAACCTTGTGCCTTATCGCTGTCACTCTGTGCAGAATCAATCACACTCATTTAAGTTGGCCAGAAATGGGGAAAAACAATGAAGCCAGCCATACTGGTTGTGGATGATGACGAGGCTGTCTGCACGCTATTACAGGATGTGCTGAGCGAGCACGTCTTTGCAGTGAGCGCGTGCCATAGCGGACAGGATGCGCTGCGCTGCATTGAGACTCAGCCGGATATCGCTCTGGTATTGCTGGACATGATGTTGCCCGATATCAACGGTCTGATGGTGCTGCAGCAGGTGCAAAAGATGAGGCCCGGATTACCGGTAGTCATGCTGACGGGCTTAGGTAGCGAATCGGATGTGGTGGTCGGGCTGGAAATGGGCGCTGACGACTATATTGGGAAACCGTTCAATGCGCGGGTGCTGGTGGCGCGGGTAAAGGCGGTGCTCAGACGCGTTGGCGTGTTGACGGCAGAAAGCGGCAGTCCGCAAACCACGGGGCTTTCATTTAATGGCTGGCATCTGGATACCGCCGGTTGTCAGTTACATAATCCTCAGCAACTGAAGGTGGAACTGACTCAGGGTGAGTACAGCCTGCTGCTGGCGCTGGCGCAAAACGCTCGTCGGGTGCTCAGCCGCGAGCAATTGCTGGAACTGACGCGCAGCGACAGCGTTGAGGTATTTGACCGCACCATTGATGTGTTAATCATGCGGCTGCGGCGCAAAATAGAGAACAACCCGCACCAGCCAATGCTGATCAAAACCCTGCGCGGGCTGGGCTATGTGTTTGCCGCCGATGTGCAGCATCACGATAAGGCGGCGTGAGCGTCAGCCATCAGCCATAGTCGCTTTTAACTCAGCCAGCGTTTTCGCGCCATCTATCGCGTTGGCGCACAGTAGGCTTGCGCGCGCGCAGGCGTGCGCCAGTCTGATGCTGTCTGCCAGCGACCAGCGCTCATGACAGCCATACAAAAATCCGGCGCAAAACGCATCTCCTGCGCCGACGCTGCCGACAATCTCTTCTTGCGCCAGTAACTGTGACGGTATCCAGATGCCGGCTCGATCCGGTTCTTCACCCCAGGCGCCTTCCGGACAGTGAATCACCACCCGCTGGCGCACGCCTGCATCCAGCAGTTCGCGCGCGGCGGTAGCGATATGGGGAATATGCAGCTCGCCGTTGGGCTGGCGAATCTCCAGCCCGCTGAACTCTCCGGCCTCCAGCTCGTTAATCACCAGATAGTCGAGATGGCGCAGGGCCGGCATCACCAGAGGCTGGTAGCGCGGGTCGCCCTTACGCGATACCAGATCCAGGGACGTTTCAAAGCCGTTGTCGCGCATTTGCGCCAGCAGCCGTGCGCTACGCGTCCCGTACTCCTCATCCGGCATGTCCAGACTGTCGAGCAGCAGCAGATAGCCAAGATGGAAGATTTTCATCGAGGTATCCAGTTGCTCAAAGGCGGGTAAGTCCAGTAGTCGATTGGCGCCGGGCGAGTGAAAAAAAGTTCGTTGCCCGCTGGGGTCGGTCATCACCTGCGACATCGACGTGGGGGCGAATGTGGTGCGCTGCACATGCTGGCGATTAACGTGATACTGCTCCAGCATCGCCATGATGTAGTCGCCGTCGCTGTCCTGACCGATTAACCCCACCGCCTGCAGCGGCAATCCGGTGTGCATTTTCGCCAGCGTCAGCAGCACGTTCAGCGGCGCACCACCCGTGGCGCGTTCGCTTCGAGTGATTTCCGCCAGCCAGCCGCGTTCCGGCCATTGCACAATTTGATGGACATGATCGACCAGCATGTTGCCTGCGGCGATAACGCCTTTGCGTTCCATCAGACCTGCCCCGCGCTGCCAAAAATGCGCATTTGTTCTGAAACGGTATCGGTAATGGCCTCTTCAATAGCCAGCAGCAGTTCGGCAAACTCGTCGTACAGCGGCTGGCGATTGGCCATCCGTGACTCTACCGCTGTCAGCGCCGCCTGCGACATGCCGGTGTAGAAGTTGATTTTGTGAATACCGAGTTCAATTGCGCGCTTGAAATCGTCATTGCTGATGCCGGAGCCGCCGTGCAGTACCAGCGGGATCGCCGCCTGCTGGCGAATAGCGTCCAGACGCGGGAAGTCGAGCACCGGTTCGCCTTTATATTTGCCGTGCGCATTGCCAATGGCGACCGCCAGCGCGTCAATTCCGGTTCTGTCGACGAAATCACGCGCCATCATCGGGTCGGTAAACAACGATTCGTCAGCATGACCGTACAGCGCGCCGCCTTCATCGCCACCCACTGCGCCCAGTTCGGCTTCCACCGAGACGCCGATGGCGTGGCACATCTTCACCACTTCGCGGGTCTGGCGGATATTTTCTTCATACTCCAGCGTGGAGCCATCGAACATCACTGAACTGAAACCTAAGCGTAGCGCCCGCACCACTGACTCAAAGTGCAGGCCGTGGTCAAGGTTCAGCACCACCGGAATGTCGTGCCTGGCGGCTTCAAATTTGACCGCTTCGACCAGAGAATCCAGCGAGATATATTTAAAATGTACTTCGGCGATGTTGATAATGAACGGCGAACGTTCCTGTTTAGCCGCGGCAAACAGGGCGCGCAGGAAATGTGAGTCCAGAACGTTAAACGCGCCTAGGGCATAGCGGTGCTCGCGGGCATGGGCCAGGCCATCGGCGAGGGATATTAACGGCATAATGCGCTCCTTGGTTAGCGGAACAGGCGATACTCGTTACACAGCACCAGCTGCGCCGGTTCATCTTCTTCAATGTCGTTATAACGGGTGATAGGTTGCAGAAAATGGTTATCGTGGTCGTCGTCATTAACAGATGAGACCTCGCCAACCAGCACGTCGCCAAAACCTTTTTCCGCCCAGAAGCTGTGATACAGGCCCGGCGGCAGGCAGATGCTCTCCCCCGGCGTCAGGCGTAGTTGGCTGCCCGCGGCATGGGTTTGCCGACAGCCATCAATCACCACGTTCACGTCGCTGTCCTCTGTTTGCTCCCGGAGCCCCGCATTCCACAGTTCCACAATTAAATTACCGCCGCCACGATTGATAATGTCTTCGCGTTTGCGCCAGTGAAAATGCATCGGCGTGACCTGCGCCTCGCGAACATGCATGATTTTCTCGGCGTAGCATTTCTCGTAAGGCATACCTTTCGGCGAGCCATTACGCAGGGTGAACAGCGTTAACCCTTGCGCGGCGAAATTGTTGCCGCCAAATGCGGTGACATCCCAACCGAGCTTAAGGTCGAAAACTTCGCTCCAGGCAGAGGCATCAAGCCTGCGCCATTGGGTCGGCGGGAAACTGGCGAAAGGGGGGAGGTGCACATCGTGCAGAGAAAAAAACTGGCGCGTGTGGCCAAGGATTTCGTTTATTGCGGAGCGTTTCATAGCAGAATTCTCCTTAGAATAATGCCGGATGGCGCTGCACTTCTCCGGCCTACAAATTGATACCGATCTTGTAGGCCGGAGAAGGCATTTTGCCGCTATCCGGCGTTGCTGTGGCGGGTTATTTCACCGTCCAACCTTTATAATTGGCAACGTTGTTTTTATCGATCATTGTTACCGGGATCAGCACGGGCTCTTTTGGGGCGGGTTTCCCCTGCAGTATGTCATAGCCGATTTCGACCGCTTTGGCAGCCATCACCTGCGGATCTTGTGCTGGCGTCGCCACAAATAATGAGTTTTCGCGCTTCAGCGCCTCTTCACCGTCTGGCGATCCGTCGACGCCGACAATAAAGAATTCGTTACGCTGCGCCTGTTTTGCCGCCAGATCGGCACCGATCGCCGTGGGATCGTTAATGGCGAATACACCGTCGATCTTCGGATTTGCCGCCAGCAGCGCGGTCATGATCTCCAGCCCGCCCTCGCGGCTGCCTTTGGCGTTTTGGTTATACGACAGCACTTTGATGTCCGGATGGCGTTTGAACTCGGTCTGGCAACCTTCCACACGGTTCTGGACGGCGGAAACCGGCGGTCCGTTGATGATGACGACGTTGCCTTTCCCTTTCAGACGGTCGGTAATGTATTTGCAGGCCATTTCACCCGCCTGAGTGTTATCGGAGGTGATGGTCGCGTCTGCGCCTTCCGCCGCCACGTCAACGGCCACCACCACAATCCCGGCGTCTTTCGCGCGTTTTACCGCCGGACCGATGCCTTTGGAGTCCGCGGCGTTAAGGATAATCATGTCGACTTTGGCGGCAATAAAGTTGTCGATCTGCGATACCTGCTGCCCGAGATCGTAGCCGCTGGAGACCAGCGTCACTTTGACGCTATCACCCGCCAGCTTGCGTGCCTCCAGCTCCGCGCCTTTGGTTATTTGCACGAAGAACGGGTTCGCCAGGTCGCCCACCGTAACGCCGATCGATTTCAGTTCTTTTGCCTGCACAAACGGAGCTGCAGCAAGCAGTGCGCCTGCACAGAGCGCGGTCACTAATGGCTTCAAACGCATACTCGTTTCCTCACGTAGGGTATTGTTGTTATACGCCTGATGGCGCTGCGCTTATCAGGCCTGCGAAGGGGTAGGCCAGTAAGCTTGTCTATGCACTTTGATGATGTCGGGTACGGTATTTGTCGATCAGCACCGCTATGATGATCACCGCCCCTTTGATCACCAGTTGCCAGAAATAGGAGACGCCCATCAGCGTCATGCCGTTGTTGAGCGTAGCGATGATCAGCGCCCCCACCAGCGTGCCGGTGATGGTGCCGATCCCGCCGACAAAGCTGGTGCCGCCGAGGATTACCGCCGCGATGGCGTCCAGCTCGTAACCCATACCTAAGTTGCCGTTGGCGCTGTACAGCCGCGAGGCGCTCATCACCCCGCCCAGACCTGAAAGCAAACCGCTGATGCCGTAGACGAACAGCAGCACCAGCCACACTTTGATCCCGGTTAAGCGTGCGGCCTGCATGTTGCCGCCGACCGCGTAGATATGAACGCCGAGCGTGGTGCGGCGCAGAATAAACCAGCACACCACCACCACCGCCAGCGCAATGACTACCAGCCACGGAACCGGGCCGAGATAGTTGTTGCCGATCCATTCAAAACTGATGTTGGAGTTAATCACCGTGGTGCCATCGGCCAACAGATAGGCCGCGCCGCGCAGCGCGGTATAGGTTCCAAGCGTGACGATAAACGGCGGAAGCCCGGCAAAAGCCACCAGCGCACCGTTAAACAGCCCCAGCACCAGGCCGAGCATCAGCGCCGCCGGAATCGACAGCATGGCAAACTCAGGAATAAGAGAAACGACCATCGCCGCAACGGCGGTGGTGCCGAGAATCGAGCCAACTGAGAGATCGATCCCGCCGGTCAAAATGATGAAGGTCATGCCAGCCGCCAGCACGATGTTGATCGAGGCCTGGCGGGTAATATTCAGTAGGTTGCTTTCGGTGAAAAAATTGGGCGCAATAAAGCCAAATACCGCCACAATCAGGATCAAAATTGGCAAGATGCCGACTGTTTGCATCAGATCGCTCATCAGCATCTTTTTTGCGGTGGTGGATTTCGCCACCTGCTGGGGAGTGGTTGGACTATTCATGGGACACCGCCTGATGATGGGAGTCGTTCACGCCGGTCGCCAGCGTCATAATATTTTCCTGGGTAATACTTTGTCCGTTCAGCTCGCCGGCAATGCTGCCTTCGCGCATGACGTACACGCGATCGCTCATGCCAACGACTTCCGGCAATTCGCTGGAGATCATCAGGATCGCCACGCCTTTGCGCGCCATGTCGTTCATGATCCGGTAGATCTCGCTTTTCGCGCCAACGTCTACCCCGCGCGTGGGTTCATCGAGGATCAAAATGCGTGGGCCGATCGCCACCCAGCGCGAGATCAACAATTTTTGCTGATTACCGCCGGACAGCCCACCTGCGCGTACCTGCGCGTGCGGAACGCGAATGTTGAGCAGTTTGATAGCGTCATCGGAAATGGCCTGCGCCTTTTTGCGATCGAGCATGCCCCAGTTGGCATCGCGCTCCAGCGTCGCCATAGTGATGTTCTCTGCTGCCGCCAGTTCTAAAAACAGCCCCTGTTCTTTACGGTTCTCGGTCAGAAAGCCGATGCCGTGATCAATCGCCTCGCGCGGGGAGTGGATCACCACCGGTTCACCGTCTACTTCAATCATGCCGCCGACGGCTTTACGCACGCCAAAAATCAGTTGCGCCAGTTCGGAGCGCCCGGCGCCAACTAACCCGGCGAGGCCGACGATCTCCCCGGAGCGCACCAACAAGCTGCACGGCTGGACTTTATGACCGTCGGTCAGGTGGTGGACGTTGAGGCGCGCTTTACCTAAGGGAATATCGCGCTCTTTGTTGAACAGATCGCTTAGCGGACGGCCCACCATCATGCGCACCAGTTCAGGGGCGTTGAGCTTGTCGCGGGTCAGGCTACCGACGTATTGCCCGTCGCGCAGGACGCTGACGCGATCGGAAAGTTCGTACACTTCCGCCATGCGGTGGCTGATGTAAATAATCGCCATCCCTTCATCGCGCAGGCGCATGATCAGTTCGAACAGGCGGTGGGTTTCACGTGAGGAGAGGGCGGCGGTGGGTTCATCCATCACCAGAATGCGGCTGTTACGGTGCAGAGCGCGGGCGATTTCCACCTGCTGCTGTTCGGCGATGGTCAATGTCATCACGCGATCGCTGGCCTTAAACTGGGCGCCGAGTCGGTCGATGACTTTCTGCGACTGCAGCACCATCTCTTTACGCTGGACCAGACCGCCGCGCGACAGCTCGCTGCCAAGAAAGATATTTTCCGCCACCGTCAGGTTAGGCGCCAGCTGCATCTCCTGGTAAATCAGTGTGATGCCCGCGCTGAGCGCATCTTTTGGCCCACGAATGTGGAACGGCTGGCCATCAATCAGGATCTCGCCGCTGGTGGCGGTGTAGGCGCCCGCGAGGATTTTCATCAGCGTGCTTTTCCCCGCGCCATTCTCGCCCATCAGGGCATGAATCTCACCCGGCCAGACGGTTAAATCGACCCCTTTCAGCGCGTAAAATTTGCCAAACGCTTTGGCAATGTTGCGCATCTCCAGAACCGGTGTCCTGCTCATAGCGGATCTCCTGTGGGGTGGCCGATATCAGCAGTCCATCACAGGAATGTAAATGCAAAATGTCAGAAGCCGTTCATATTTGTCATATTGCGATTTTTCTTCACGGAGCGTGATATGCCGCAACCGGGACGTCACTTTTTCGCCAGTGCGCGCGGACGATTACTGTTCTTCAATCTGCTGGTGGTGGCGGTCACGCTGATGGTGAGCGGCGTGGCGGTGCTGGGGTTTCAGCATGCCAGTCAAATTCAGGAGCAGGTACAGCAGCAAACCGTTGATGACATGACCGGCAGCATGAACCTGGCGCGTGATACGGCGAACGTAGCAACGGCGGCGGTGCGACTGTCGCAGGTGGTCGGCGCGCTGGAATACAAAGGTGAAGCGGAGCGGTTGCAGGAGACCCAGCGGGCGCTGAAGCATTCGCTGCAACAACTGGCTGGCGCCCCGCTGGCGCAGCAGGAGCCGGTGCTGGTCGAGCGCATTATCCAGCGCAGCAATGAGTTACAAAGCAGTGTGGAAGGTATGTTGCAGCGCGGACAGCGGCGGCATCTGGAACGTAACGCGCTGCTCAGTTCGCTGTATCAGAATCAAAGCTATTTGCGCCATCTGCAAACGCTTACCGGCGCGCAGGATGACATGCTGCTGGGGCAAATAGACCGCTTGATCGTTGCCGCCATTGAGACTCCCACGCCGCGATCGGTAGTGAAACAACTCGACAGCGTGGTGAGCGCGCTGCCTTTACATCATTCCAGCCCGTTGATAAGCAGAATCCTCAACGATTTCAATCAGGAACTGCATAAGCTGGAGCCGCTTTCTTCCGCGCTGGAGCAGAGCGATCTGGCGATCAACTGGTATATGTTTCATATCAAAGCGCTGGTGGCGATCCTTAATAGCGATATTAATCAATATGCCTCGCAGGTGGCGCTGATTTCTGAGCAGCGGGTGGCGCAAAGCCATCAGGAACTGCAATCCGGCGCGTTGTTTATTATGGTGTTTGCGTTGCTGGCCGTAGTGATTACCGGTTTTGCCGGTTGGTATATCTATCGCAACCTCGGCTCTAACCTGACGGCAATTTCGCAGGCGATGACCCGGCTGGCGCACGGTGAATCGGACGTCAGCGTTCCGGCCCTGCAACGGCGCGATGAGCTGGGCGAACTGGCCCGCGCTTTTAGTGTCTTTGCCCGTAACACCGCTTCGCTGGAGCACACCACCCGATTACTTAAAGAAAAAACCAGCCAAATGGAAATCGACCGCACCGAGCGCCAGGAACTGGAAGAGGCGCTGCTGCACAGCCAAAAGCTGAAGGCGGTGGGGCAACTGACGGGCGGATTAGCGCATGATTTCAATAACCTGCTGGCGGTGATTATTGGCAGTCTGGATCTGGTGAACCCAGACTCACCCGATGCGCCGCGGGTCAATCGGGCGCTTAAAGCCGCCGAGCGCGGGGCGCTACTTACCCAGCGGCTACTGGCCTTTTCGCGCAAGCAATCTTTGCATCCCCACGCGGTGGAGCTGAAAACGCTGCTGGAAAACCTGGGCGAACTGATGCGTCATTCGCTCCCGGCCACGCTGACGCTGGAGATTGAAGCCCAGTCTCCCGCCTGGCCCGCGTGGATTGACGTCAGCCAACTGGAAAATGCCATTATCAATCTGGTGATGAACGCCCGTGACGCCATGGACGGGCAGGCGGGCACGATTAAAATCCGTACCTGGAACCAACGGGTCACGCGCAGCGATGGGCGTAAGCAGGATATGGTGATGCTGGAGGTCGCCGACCAGGGCTGCGGGATGTCGCAGGAGGTGAAAGCTCAGGTCTTTGAACCGTTTTTCACCACCAAACAGACCGGCAGCGGCAGCGGGCTGGGGTTATCAATGGTCTACGGCTTTGTACGTCAGTCCGGCGGGCGTGTGGAGATTGAAAGCGCTCCCGGGCAGGGAACGACGGTCAGGTTGCAGCTTCCTCGCGCCGTAGTGCCGGTACAGGCTGAGGCAGAACCGATAGCGGAACACGCGGCTAATAGTGGCGAAAAACTGGTGCTGGTGCTTGAGGACGAGGCTGATGTGCGCCAGACGTTGTGTGAGCAATTACACCTGCTGGGCTACCTGACATTAGAAGCCGCCAACGGGGAACAGGCGATGCATATGCTGGCAGCTTCATCCGAGATTGATATTTTTATCAGCGACGTCATGCTGCCCGGTGGTTTAAGCGGCGTGGATGTGGTTAATCATGCCCAGACACATTATCCGCAGCTGAACATCCTGCTGATGAGCGGTCAGGATTTGCGTCCGGCCCATAACCCGGCGCTGCCGGATGTGGCGTTATTGCGTAAACCCTTTACCCGCACAGAACTGGCGCAAGCGCTGCGGCATTCGCGTAATTGAGATTCCTCCGCTACCCGCGCAAATTCGCTTTGATTACCGTGGGGCGAGTTTCTCGATGAGGCTGGTTTTATGCAACGCTCCGCGACATTCTTACTTTTCTCTCTGCTGATGATGACCACCGTTTCGGCGCAGGCGGATATTATCGATGATGCCATCGGCAATATTCAGCAGGCGATTAACGACGCATACAAACCGGACAACGGGCGGGATTATGATGACGCTCGTGATGAAAGCTGGCAGCGTCAGATGAGTGACGATCGGCGCAGGCAGTATGATAATCGCCGTCGCCAGTTTGAAGACCGACGTCGCCAACTGGATGACCGTCAGCGTCAGCTTGATCAGGAACGACGTCAGTTAGAAGACGAAGAACGCAGAATGGAAGAGGATTACGATCGTTAGCATCTAACTCCCCAATATGCGTGATAATTTTACTTCCGGTATGAAAGTTACCATTGAGCCCAACACACCAACTTAATGTTAATCAATGCACTTGAGCACAGTGCGTCTATGCACTACAATCTCTTTATGCTTATGCAAAAGGTGTTGGCAATGGAATGTCTAAATCATTAAATATCAGAAATTTTCGGGATACATGGCTTGAAGATTTTTTTGAGCGGGCAACACCGCACAGAAAAATACCCGCGGATATTCACACCGCATTAGCCAGAAAGCTGGATATCATCAATGCGGCGGTTTCGCATCGGGATTTGCGCTCGCCGCCAGGGAATAGATATGAAGAGTTAACCGGAAAGTTACAGGAATATTCTTCAATAAGAGTAAATAAGCAGTACCGATTAATATTTAAATGGGTTAACGGTAAGGCCGAAGATGTGTACTTAGACCCACACATCTACTAGAAAAATGTAAGGTAACGATATGAAACAGGCAACCAGAAAACCAACTACTGTGGGTGATGTCCTGCAATATGAATACCTGGAGCCGCTCGATCTGAAAATTAACGATCTAGCTGAAATACTGCATGTTCACCGTAATACGGTGAGCGCACTGGTCAATAATAATCGCAAATTAACAACGGATATGGCATTTCGCCTGGCGAAAGCGTTTGATACCTCCGTTGATTTCTGGCGTAACCTACAGTCGGCGGTTGACCTGTGGGAAGTTGAAAATGATATGCGGGCGCAAGAAGAACTGAACCGTATTATGTCTGTTAAAGACTTTGTCGCGCAGCGAAATGTCGCCACTAAGAAAGTCGCCTGATAGGCTGCTTATAGGCCGGAGCGGGTGTTTCACAGCGTCCGGCAAATCTCGCTAATCCAGCACAATCTCCATCCCGTCATATCCTGTTTCGATGCCTGTCGGCAGCGGATTTTCCATCAGCCACAGATCAAACTGATGGCTGATATGCGTCAGGATAACCCTTGGACAGCGGATAACCTCGTTCAGCGCGATGACGGTATTGAGATCGCAATGATTGCGCGGCGGTTCGGCGCGCGGGGCATGGCTGCAGTCGATGATAATCACCTGCGGTGGGTTATTGTGGAGAACCTTCAGCGTCTTATCGGGAAGCCCGGCGGTGTCGGAGAGCCACGCCACCCGGCAGTGCGCGGTCTCGAACAAATAGCCAAACGTCAGCTTTGAATGGTTGAGCGGCAGCGGCGTCACCTGCAACCCTTGCAGGTCAAATACCACGAACGGCGCAACGGTATGGCTAAAATCGAGAATACCGGGGTGCTTAAACAGATCGTCGCAACCCTGCTCATCCGGTGGGCCGTACACCGGGATGCTCGCCCCCACGCCCCAGCGCAACGGAAACAGTCCTTGCACATGATCCATATGATAGTGGGTCAGCAGAAACTGCTGAAAGCTGCCCGCTGGCCAGTCGTCCATCAGATGCGGGATCCCCGCGTCCAGCAGGGTTACCGCATGATTGAATTTGACCACCCCGCTACAGGGGCGTCGACGGTATTGCGCCTGTACGCGCGCCCGCTGACAGGCCGCGCAGCCGCAGCCAAATGCCGGCACCAACTGCGCGCCGCCGGTTCCCGTCAGCGTAATGGTCAGACTCATGGCTCCCCCTACAACGGTTTGGTGAAGCGGAAATGGCTCTGGGTATAGCCTTCGCGCTGGTAGAAACGGTGCGCGTTAAGGCGTTGGGTGCTGGTGGAAAGCTCGGTCATTTCTGCGCCTGCTTCGCGTGCGGTGGCTTCGGCCCAGACCAGTAGCTGACTGCCTACCGTTAATCCTCGCGCCTGTGGCATCACCACCAGTTCCTGAATCTCGCCAATCCAGTTGGCGTGGTGCAGATGAAACTGCAGGTGCAGACCGATCAAGCCGACGACTTCTCCGTCGAGCAGCGCCAATTGGTAGTGCATATTAGGATCTTGCAGATTCGCGGCGTATCCGGCGCTAAAGGCCTGGCGATCGAATTGTCCCTGCTTGAGTTCACAGATGAGCGCGTAAACCGCATCGGTATCGTAGAGTGTGGCGCGGCGTAATTCACAGACAGACATGTTTCTTCTCCTTGCGTCCCATCAGTGCGAGCAGTGTATCGACAGACTGTAGCAAACTGCCATCATTGTTGAGGACGTGGCAGTCATACGGCGCGTAGCGTGCCGCGCGTTCAAGGCGGGCGGCGATTTCCGTTTCACTCTCCCGCCCACGCGCCTGCAGACGCTGCCGTAGAATCGCTGGGGAAACCTGTAAGCAAATAGGAAGTAACGACGCGCCATAACGAGCCTGCGCCAGGGGCAGATGGGCGCGCGATCCGTTGACCACCACATCAAAACCGGCGTGCAGCCAGAGGTCAATCTCCACGCCGACGCCGTAGTAGAAGCCGTTTGCATGCCAGCTCAGCGCCAGCAGATTCTGCCCGGCGCGGGTAAAAAATTCTTGTTCACTCAGCGCAATATGATTTTCATTCCCGGCGTTAGCGGCACGGGTGATGTATCGATGCGCCACCAGCAGTTGCGCGGGTTCCTGCAGGCGGAGTTCCGCCAGCAGACTGTCCTTACCAGAGCCGGATGGCCCCATCAGCCAGATCAGTTTCCCCATAGTCAGAATACCCTTTTGCCCTGACGCCAGACGTGGTCGATATGGATGTTGCCGCCTTTGCGATGTGCCAGCACCAGATCCGCCCGTTTACCTTCGGCAACAACGCCGCGATCGTCGAGATTCAATGCCCGCGCCGGATTGCGGGTCACCAGACGAATCGCCTGCGGCAGCGTAAAGCGGTTGGCGTCGTCATCCGCTACGCGAAATGCCGCGTCGAGCAGGCTGGCGGGGTAGTAATCGGAGGAGAGAATATCCAGTAACCCCAGCTCAGCCAGCTTATGCGCCGCCACATTGCCGGAATGAGACCCTCCGCGCACGATGTTTGGCGCGCCCATCAGCACGTTCATTCCGTGCTGGCGCGAGGCTTCAGCCGCCGCGAAAGTGGTAGGAAATTCGGCGATTACGCTGCCAAGTTGGTGCGATTCCAGCACATGTTCGCTGGTGGCATCGTCATGGCTCGCCAGCGCGATATTACGTTCGCGGCAAAGCTGGGCGATGGCGTTACGATTGGGCTGCGACCAGCGTGCGGCGAGGGCCAACTGTTCTTCTTCATAGCGGGCCATCTGCTCGTCGGTGAGCGAATATTTGCCCTGATAATACTCGCGGTACTTTTCTCGATTGGCGAACTGGCGCTGGCCCGGCGAATGATCCATCAGTGAAACCAGCGTCACCGGCTCGCGCCCGACCAGTTTTTCAAACAGCGGCAGGGTGGTGTGGTGCGGCAGTTCGCAGCGCAGATGCAGGCGGTGTTCGGCGCGATTGACCCCGCGTTTTTGCGTCTCTTCCACGGCGTTGATCATCTTCTCCAGATTTTCCAGCCGATCGCCGCCGTCGCGCACGTCGCCAATCGCCACCGCGTCCAGCACGGTAGTAATGCCGCTGGCGACCATTAGCGCGTCATGGCTGCTCATCGCCGAGTGGGCAGGCCAGTCGACCTTCGGGCGCGGGGTGAAGAATTTATCCAGATTATCGGTATGCAGCTCAATCAACCCTGGCAGCAGCCAGCCGCCTTCGCCGTCTAAAGCCTCCGGCAGACGGCTCTGGGTTTCGGCAAAGGCGCGAATAACCCCGCCCGCAATTTCCAGCGATCCTTGCACCACGTCATCTTCCAGAACCAGCTTTACATTGTTGATAATCATGCTGTTGTTCCCATCAGGTGCAGACGGTCCGCTACGCGGTCGCGCACGGTTTGATCGTGAAAAATACCGACAATGGCTGCGCCGCGGGCTTTCGCCTCTTCAATCAACGCCACCACGGCAGCGCTGTTTTTGGCGTCCAATGAGGCGGTCGGCTCATCGAGCAGCAGAATAGGGTAATCGACGATAAACCCACGGGCGATGTTGACGCGCTGCTGTTCGCCACCGGAAAAGGTCGATGGCGCCAGGTGCCACAGGCGTTCCGGTACGTTGAGACGCGTTAACAGGCTGGCGGCTTTCGCGGTGCATTCTTCACGGGATACGCCGAGATCCAGCAGCGGCTGCATCACCACATCCAGGGCGCAGACACGGGGGATCACGCGCAGAAACTGACTTACCCAGCCGATGGTTGAACGGCGAACTTCCAGCACTTTGCGCGCCGGGGCCTGCACCAGATCGACCCATTCATCGCTGTGGCGAATGTGGATGTGCCCTTCATCCGGCAGGTAGTTAGCGTACAGCGAACGCAGCAACGTGGATTTACCGCTGCCCGAGTGACCGTGCAGCACCACGCATTCGCCGCTTTTCACTGCCAGAGTGGCGTTTTGCAGCACTGGCAGACGTACGCCGTTTTGCTGGTGGAGCACGAAGGTTTTACTGACATTTTCAACGCGAATCATTTTTGCCTCGAGATTTTTGCCGGATGGCGGCTGCGCCTTATCCGGCCTACAAAAGTGCGATCCAGGTAGGCCCGATAAGCGCAGCGCCATCGGGCTCAACAAAAAATCAGTTCTGCAATACGGACGACACCAATAACTGGGTATACGGATGATGCGGATCGTCGAGCACGCGGTCGGTTAACCCACTTTCCACCACCTGACCCTGCTTCATCACCAGCAAACGGTCCGCCAGCAGACGCGCCACGCCCAGATCGTGGGTGACAATCACCACCGCCAGATCCAGTTCCACCACCAGGCCGCGCAGCAGATCCAGCAGTTTGGCCTGTACCGATACGTCCAGCCCGCCGGTGGGTTCATCCATAAACACCAGCTTCGGGTGGGTGACGAGGTTGCGGGCGATCTGCAGGCGTTGTTGCATGCCGCCGGAGAAGGTGGTCGGCAGGTCGTCGATACGTGAGGCGGGGATCTCCACCTCCTCCAGCCAACGCTGCGCGGTGGCGCGAATGTCGCCATAGTGGCGCGCGCCGGTGGCCATCAGGCGTTCGCCGATATTGCCGCCTGCGGAAACCTGACGGCGCAGGCCATCCAGCGGATGCTGATGCACCACGCCCCACTCGGTGCGCAGCAGACGGCGGCGGTCGGCCTCGTTCATGCCGTACAACGAACGGTTCTGATACAAAATTTCACCGTTCTGTGGCGTCAGACGTGAAGAGATTGATTTCAGCAGAGTGGTTTTGCCGGAACCGGACTCGCCGACGATACCCAGCACTTCGCCAGGCCACAGGTCAAACGAGACGTCGCTGAAGCCTTTGCCCGGCGCGTAGAGATGAGTCAGGTTGTTGACTGAAAGCAGCGGTTGCGTCATTTGCTGAGAGCCTCGCTCTGTTGGCGGCAGTAGTCGGTGTCGGAACAGACAAACATGCGTTTGCCGGTGTCATCGAGCACCACTTCATCGAGATAGCTGTGGGTAGAGCCGCAGATGGCGCAAGGCTCATCCCAGCTCTGCACGGTAAACGGGTGATCGTCGAAATCGAGGCTCTCTACGCGGGTGTAAGGTGGAACGGCATAGATGCGCTTTTCACGACCAGCGCCAAACAGTTGCAGGGCCGGCATCATGTCCATCTTCGGATTGTCGAATTTCGGGATGGGCGACGGGTCCATGACGTAGCGGTTATTGACCTTCACCGGATAGGCGTAGGTCGTGGCGATATGGCCGAAGCGGGCGATATCTTCATACAGTTTCACCTGCATGATGCCGTACTCTTCCAGCGCGTGCATGGTGCGGGTTTCCGTTTCACGCGGTTCAATAAAGCGCAGCGGCTCAGGGATTGGCACCTGGAAAATGATTATCTGATCTTCCACCAAGGGTGTTTCCGGGATGCGGTGGCGGGTCTGGATCAGCGTGGCGTCTTCGGTACGCTCCGTCGTCGCCACGCCCGTCACGCGTTTGAAGAAGTTGCGGATCGACACCGCGTTGGTGGTGTCGTCCGCGCCCTGGTCAATCACCTTCAGCACGTCCGGTTCGCCAATCACGCTGGCGGTAAGCTGAATGCCGCCCGTGCCCCAGCCGTAGGGCATCGGCATTTCACGTCCGCCAAATGGGACCTGATAGCCGGGGATGGCTACCGCTTTCAGAATGGCGCGGCGGATCATGCGTTTGGTCTGTTCATCAAGATACGCAAAGTTGTAGCCGGAGAGGTTAGCGGTCACGGGCGGCCTCCTGTTGCAGGCGTTTGAGCAGTTCCAGTTCGGCCTGGAAATCGACGTAATGGGGGAGCTTGAGGTGCGATACAAAACCCGCCGCCTCGACGTTATCCGCATGTGCCAGCACGAACTCTTCGTCCTGCGCCGGTCCCGTGACCGTTTCATCGTATTCGGCCGCCTGTAAGGCACGGTCCACCAGCGCCATCGCCATCGCTTTACGTTCGCTCATGCCGAACACCAGCCCGTAGCCGCGGGTAAAATGGGGAGATTCGTTCTCTGGCGCGACAAAGCCGTTGACCATTTCACACTCCGTCATCAGCAGTTCGCCGACGTTCACCGCAAATCCCAGCTCTTCCGGTACGGTTTCCAGTGCGACGTAGCCGCTGCGGATCTCGGCGGCAAACGGGTGGTTGCGTCCGTAACCGCGTTGGGTGGAGTAGGCCAGTGCCAACAGATAGCCCTCGTCGCCGCGCATCAGCTGTTGCAGGCGTGAGGCACGCGAGCACGGGTAAACCGGCGGCGTGCGAGTGATATCATCGGGTGCGTCGCCGTTATCTTCTTCGCGTTTTGCCAGCCCCTGGTTTGCCAGCAGGGAAAAGACGTGCGGGGAGGCATCCTGCGTGTTATCCGCGCAGCGCAGCGGCGGCGTTTCACCATTGGCCAGCAGGGTAAAATCCAGCAGGCGATGGGTGTAATCGTAGGTTGGACCTAACAGTTGCCCGCCGGGAATGTCCTTGTAGACCGCGGAGATTCGGCGTTCAAGGCGCATTTCCGCACTGTTTACCGGTTCGCTGACTGCCACCTTTGCCAACGTCGTGCGATAGGCGCGCAGCAAAAAGATGGCTTCGACGTTATCGCCGCTGGCCTGTTTTAGCGCCAGCGCCGCCAGTTCGCGGTCGGCGATGCCGCCTTCGGTCATCACCCGATCGACCGCCAGGTTCATCTGCTGTTCGATTTGCGCGACGCTCAGTTCGGCAATGGTCTCCTCGCCCCGGCGTCGGTTTTCCTGCAGGGCGTGGGCGCTGGCTATCGCCTTTTCGCCCCCTTTGACAGCGACGTACATCAGCACACCTCCACATGAGTCGTTCGCGGAATAGCCAGCAGGCGTTCGCCGCAGGTGAGGATCAGATCGACCCCCAGCGGGAACGGATGCGGGCGTTCGGTGAGTTCGTGAATCAGGCATTCCGGCAGCTGCGGCGCGATCATGCGTTCCTCGGCGATACCGGCGCCGGTCAGACGCAGCATGCGTCCACCGCTTAAACCAGAGACCTGAACAATCAGCGTGGCGCTGGTCTCTGGCGCGACGGCGGAACCGGCGGAGAGGGCGTTTAGCTGTTCGCTGCTGATGCGTTCGTCGGCGACAGCAAATGCCGCCAGCTGTGGCTGATCCACCAGCGGCGCGTTGGTATGAAAACGCAGATTCTGCCGGGCAATATCGTTATCCATCGACGGCGCCAGCCAGACCGGCGTGTCGCCATCAACCAGCGTCAGCAGCACGCTGGTGGTTGCCAGGCCCAGCGGCTGCCAGCCATGTTTCAGTTGATGCAGGGCGACGATCACGCCCGGTTCACTCATGGCTTTCAGCAGGCGACGAAAGCTCTGCTGCGCATCCTGAACGGGTAAATTAAAAGCGGTTTGTAAGGTCATGCGTTATCTCCGCGTACCAGCGTGAAGAAGTCGACCCGGCTGGCGTTGATTTCGGCACGGCGTGCGCTAATCAGCGCATCGCGTTCCGCTTCCAGCGGGACAATCAAGGTTTCCATTAAGCTTTGGAAATGCGTTTGTTCCTGCAGCAGGGCGTCAATTACCGCGCACTGCTCGGCATGGTGTTTGTTACGTCCCAGCAGGTAGCTGTAACCCAGCGTGCCGCTCGTCAGGCGCACCACCGCGCGGGTGAGCGTGGTGTCGCCAGCAAAGAAGCGATTGCCGGTACCGCCCATGCGGGCCTGGATTTGCATCAGTCCGCATTCCGGTGCGCGGATAAGTTCATAGTCCGGCGTCAGTTTGAGCGCGTTGATGCGGGCGTTCAGCGCATCGGCATTGCTGTAAGCCAGCGCGCGCATCCAGCGCTGGCGGGTGGCGGTATCGAAATGCATTCAGTGCTCCATAGTGAATTCGATCATGTCGGCGCGGGTCAGGCTGACGGAGTATTCCGCCGCCTGCTCTTCGCCTTCACGGTGGTTCAGGGTGCGCACGCACAGCAGCGGCGCCATGTTGGGGATTTCCAGCACCTTGCTCTCTTTGGCCTGGGCCCGGCGGGCGCTGATGCGTGTTTGCGTGCGCAGGAGCGTCAGACCGGACTGTTCGCGTAAGTAGTCATGCAACGAACCGCTGGTAAAGCCCTGCATAAGCGGCCACAGCGTGAGGTCGGAAAAATAGTGGTCGATTTGGCACAGGGCGATGCCGTTAACCCGGCGCAGAGTGCGCAGGTGAATCACGTTGTCGCCTTCGTTAATGCTGAGCGCGTCGGCAATATGGCTGGAGGCCGGGCGCAGCACCGCCAGCAGTTTTTCGCTGGTGGGGTGGCTACCCTGGTCCAGCAGGTTCTGACTGAAACGCGCCTGGGCATTGAGCGGGTAATCAAACGGGCGCATCAGCACCAGCACGCCGACGCCCTGGCGACGTTGAACCCAACCGCGCTCAACCAACTGGTCAATGGCGCGGCGCAGGGTGTGGCGATTCACCTCGTAGCGCGCGGCAAGCTGCTGCTCGGCGGGCAGATAGTCCCCACAGCGATAATGTTGACGAAGCTCCTGCTCAAGTCTCGCGGCAATTTCCTGATAACGCGTTGGATAACTGGTCGGATGTGTAGACAAGTGCATAGCAATCAATGCCTCGTTAATCAGATAAAGTGCTTACGCAAACGCTGGGAAAGGAAATCCAGCAGGCTGACGGTGACGATGATTAACACCATCAGGGCGCAGGTTTGCTGGAACTGGAAGCCGCGGATCGCCTCCCATAAGGTCACGCCGATACCGCCTGCGCCCACCATGCCGACCACCGTGGCCGAGCGAACGTTGGACTCAAAACGGTACAGCGAGTAGGAGATCAGCAGCGGCATCACCTGCGGCAAAACGCCGTAGAGGATCTCTTCAATTTTGTTGGCCCCGGTGGCGCGAATGCCTTCTACCGGGCCCGGTTCAATGGCTTCTACCGCTTCGGAAAGCAGCTTGGAGAGCACCCCGGTAGTGTGGATAAATAGCGCCATCACCCCGGCGAACGGACCTAAGCCGACGGCGACCACGAACAGCATGGCGAAGACCATTTCGTTGATGGCGCGGCAGGCGTCCATCGCTCTGCGCATCGGCTGGTAAATCCACCACGGCACGAGGTTATCGGCGCACATCAGGCCGAAAGGAATCGACAGCACCACGGCGAGGGCGGTACCCCAGACGGCGATTTGCAGGGTGACGGCCATTTCACCGAGATAGTCCTGCCACTGGCTGAAGTCCGGCGGGAAGAAGTCGGCGGCGAAGGTCGCCATATTGCCGGAATCCTGGATCAGCGTGAGCGGAGCCATTTCGGCACCTTTCCACGAGACCACCAACACGGCGAGAAGAATGGCCCAGCTCAGTAGCGAGAACCAGCTACGTTTGGGCGGGGCGACGGTGATGGTTTGCATGTTTAGCTCCGTTGGTACGTGTGTTTGCGTGGTAGGCCGGATGGCGCTGCGCTTATCCGGCCTACAATCCGGTCTACAAATCACTGCACCGCTTTGGTGACGCTGGTCATAGCGCCCAGCGCGGCGGTCAGACGGTCCAGATCGTCGAGCTGCGCTTTCAGCGCCGAGGTTTTGCTGGCTTTCTGTTCCTCGTTCAGCCCTTTGTTGTCCTTCACGCCCTGCATCTCTTTAAACAGCGCCAGTTGACGAATTGGCACCAGTTGCAGGTCGCTGGAGGCACGGAACGGCGCCCAGCCCAGGCGTTCAAGTACGGTTTTCTGTTCCGGCGTTTTGCCGTAGTTCATAAAGAAGTCGTACACCTTGTCCTTGGTGGTTTCGGAGAGGTTTTTACGCCAGACGATCGGATCGCCCGGGATCAGCGGTGACTTCCAGATCACCTTCAGCTCTTTCAGTTTTTCCGGTGCGGAAGTTTTCAGTTTGTCGAGGTTTTCGGTGTTGTTGGTGGCGACATCGACCTGCTTGTTGGCGACGGCCAGCGCGTTGGTTTCGTGTCCGGCGTTAACGGTGCGTTTGAAATCACTGGCGGAGATGTTGTTTTTGGCGAAGACGTAGTAACCGGGGACGAGGAAGCCTGACGTGGAGTTGGGATCGCCGTTGCCGAAGGTCAGATCTTTACGTTTGGCGATCAGATCGTTCAGGTTGTTGATCGGACTGTCTTTGTTGACGATCAACACGCTCCAGTACCCCGGGGATCCGTCGGCGGCGACGGTCTGGGCAAACACTTGTCCGTTAGCGCGATCCACCGCTTCCATTGCCGAGAGGTTGCCGTACCAGGCGATATCGACTTTGTTAAAGCGCATTCCCTGGATGATCCCGGCGTAGTCCGGGGCGAAGAAGGCGTTCACTTTCACGCCCAGTGACTTTTCCATGTCCTTCAGGAACGGTTCCCACTGCGGCTTCAGGTTTTGCTGTGATTCGGTCGAAATAATGCCAAAGTTCAGCGCTTTTTCCTGCTCTTCGGCATGGACCGGGCTGAGCAGGGTGCTGAGACTAAACATGCTGGTAAAGGCCAGCGCGGCAACTGTCTTATAGCTCATTTCCATTCCTCATTGTGGGGATGTCAGGCAGCCTGCGCGTTCTGTTCGACGCGGTTCATGCTGCGGTAGAGATGGTCAAAACGATCGTTATCAAAATGCTGGCTGCTGCCGTCAAAGAAGACATTGCCCTGGCGCAGCGCGACGATGCGTTCGCAATAGCGCAGGGCGTAATCCACCTGGTGCAGCGTGACGACCACGGTGATGCCGTCGGTCTGATTAATGTCGCGCAGGGTATCCATTACGATGCGTGCGGATTCCGGGTCCAGCGAGGCAATAGGCTCGTCGGCCAGGATCACTTTGGCCTGCTGCATCAGCGCCCGGGCGATAGCGACGCGCTGCTGTTGCCCGCCCGAAAGCGTGGAAACGCGCTGATACGCAAAGTGCGCCATGCCAACGCGGGTCAGCGCCTGGAGCGCACGCTGTTTCTGCTCCTGACTGAACCAGCTAAAACAGGTGCGCCAGAATGGCGTGCTGCCGAGCGCGCCAATCAGGACGTTCTCCAGTACTGTCAGACGGTTAACCAGATTGAACTGCTGGAAGATATAGCCGGTGTGGGCGCGGCTTTGGCGGATATCGCGTGCCAGCCGACCTTCGTGTTGGACGGTGCGACCCAACAGCTCAACATGGCTACCGGGCGATTTATCCCCGGTGATCAAACCGCTTAAATGACGTAAAAGGGTGGATTTGCCGGAGCCAGACGGCCCAAGCAGAGCCACCATCTCACCGGAACAGATGCTCAGATCAACCGCATTGAGCGCCTGATGCTGGTTGAAGGATTTGGAGAGTTTCTCGACGTGGATAATCGTTTGCATGATGCGGCCTCCCTAAAAAAGTGGCCCCATCGTGGCGGATCAATGTGACGTTTTCGTTAAGGGATGGTTACTCAACAATGAAGAGTTGAGCGATTTTTGATGACAGTACGGGAGGACAAGCCTCCCGTTGGATTACTCGGTAGGTTGCTGCTGTTTGACGACGTTGATCATCCACGGTACGCCATACTGGTCGCTCACTTTACCAAAACCGTGGGCCCAGAAGGTTTCCTGCCAGTCCATTTCGATTTTTCCGTTTGCCGCGAGGTTATCAAACCAGCGCTTACCTTCGTCGACATTTTGCGTGTCGAGCACCAGCGTGAAGCCAGAGTAGTGGGCATTTCCATCGGGGGCGCTATCGCTCATCATAATGTCGCTGCCCGCAACGCGCAGGTTGGCGTGGGCGATAGCGGTATCGGGGAATTTCATTCCTGAAGGGCAACCTTCTTCACTGTCCTGCGCCGATTTGGGCATTTCACCGAAGTTGATTTTGTAGAGCAGCTCGGCGCCTAATGTTTTTTGGTAGTAGGCGATGGCGTCTGCGCAGTTGCCTGCAAAGGAGATATAGGGACTTAACGGCATGATCTTTACCTCAGGTAAAAGAAACCAGTTAAGTGTAGTTAGCGTCTGCAAAAATAAACCAGGCGGGAAGTATGAGCTTCCCGCCTGGCAGATGAGCTGACACAGGCCTGATTAGCGCAGCGCCATCAGGCAATTTGCATCAGTTCTTTTTCACAAACTCTGATTTCAGCTTCATTGGGCCAAAGCCATCGATTTTGCAATCGATGTTGTGGTCGCCTTCCACCAGACGAATGTTTTTTACTTTGGTACCGATCTTCAGCATTGAAGAGCTACCTTTTACCTTCAGGTCTTTCACTACGGTAACGCTGTCGCCGTCGGCCAGCAGGTTGCCGTTAGCATCTTTAACGATAAGTTCGTCGCTGTCCTGAGCCGGTTCAGCATCGTTCCATTCGTGAGCGCATTCCGGGCAGATGAACATGCCGTTATCTTCGTAAGTGTATTCGGAGTTGCATTGTGGGCAGTGTGGTAATGACATGTGGATTTCCTCAAAAGTCAGCAGGGGCAAATGCGCCCAAAAAATGGCAGATTGCCGAAAAAGGCCGCAATTATACATAAAATCCCTGCTTTTGTCGGGACTACTGCGCGATAAAGCAAAATGATCTGCTGTAAAGATCCTTTGCTTTCACAGCAATGAAGTATGGCGCAATATTTTTTAAGGGAAATTGCTACGCCAGGTTATTTAAGATAAGGTGAGGCGAAATAACTGATATTTATAGGTAACACCGCTTACGGGTGTCTACATCCTGATGGCAGAATATCTCCTGCCCCCTTAATTTTAGTAGGGGAATTCAGCGGGTATTCTTTAAAACTGAACTACGCTGTTTATCTTTCTTACTTATTACATAAGTGAGAGGCATCAGGCCAGCGGTTATATGCCAAATTTATTTTAATAATATCAATTGGTTGTTTCGATTTTAATTATTTCCACACGTAATTATAAAAGCCGAAAATCTATAAATAAAACGATTAGGCTAAATAAAAGTAATGCCATTTGCGTTAAGGAAAAATTTTCCATGCACACACAGACAATATATGAATTAAGTCAGGAAGCTGAACGCTTGCTGATGCTCTCTCTTGAACATCTCCGGCAATTACAAAAATTGCCTATGACGTCGTTGGATAATGTCGCGCTGCAACATGGAGAGCATAGCAGACAGGTTGTTCAGCCCCTGCATTTCAGCGCGCGTGGCATGGACGTCCAGCAGGCGACGCTCAATAATGAGCTGCGCAAGATTACGCGTCTGGAAATGGTGCTGGCCATCGTTGGCACTATGAAAGCGGGAAAATCGACGACGATTAACGCGATTGTCGGCACAGAAGTTTTACCTAATCGTAATCGTCCGATGACGGCGTTACCGACGCTTATTCGCCATACGCCGGGGCAGAAAGAGCCGGTACTGCATTTTTCGCATGTCGCGCCGATCGAAGCCTTAATGAAGGTTTTACAGCAGCGCATGCGGGCATGCGATCGCCAGCGTCTTACGCAGACGCTGGAAATTGATAAGGATATGAACGTCCTGCTGCAGCATATTGAAAACGGCGTGGCATTTGAACGGTATTATCTTGGCGCACAGCCTATTTTCCATTGTCTTAAAAGCCTGAATGACCTGGTGCGTTTGTCAAAAGCGCTGGAGGCTGATTTTCCTTTTGCCGCTTATGCCGCGATTGAGCATATTCCGGTTATCGAGGTCGAATTTGTCCATTTGGCCGGACAGGCAAGCTA
Source organism: Citrobacter werkmanii (assembly GCF_008693645.1). Lineage (NCBI taxonomy): Bacteria > Pseudomonadati > Pseudomonadota > Gammaproteobacteria > Enterobacterales > Enterobacteriaceae > Citrobacter > Citrobacter werkmanii. The sequence continues at coordinate 605,209 of NZ_CP044101.1, forward strand.
TCCGGGGCAATTAACGCTGCTGGATACGCCGGGGCCGAACGAGGCCGGACAACCGCACTTACAAAAAATGCTGAATGAACAGCTGGCGCGGGCTTCTGCGGTCCTGGCGGTAATGGATTACACCCAACTGAAGTCGATTTCTGATGAGGAAGTCCGTCGGGCGATTATGGCGGTCGGGAAAACAGTGCCGCTGTACGCGCTGGTCAACAAATTCGATCAGAAAGACCGCAACAGTGATGATGAAGAGCAGGTGCGGGCTTTGATTTCCGGCACGCTGATGCAAGGCGGAATCACCCCTGAACGGATCTATCCGGTTTCCTCGATGTGGGGCTATCTGGCGAACAGAGCGCGTCATGAGCTAACCACCCGCGGGCGGTTGCCGGATCATCAGGTGCAACGCTGGGTACAGGATTTTGCCGAAGCGGCGCTGGGCAGGCGCTGGCGTACCACCGATCTTGAGGATACGGAGCACATCCGTCATGCCGCCGATTTACTGTGGGAAGATTCGTTGTTTGAGCAGCCGATTCAGAACGTGATTCATGCCGCTCACGCCAATGCTTCGCTGTATGCGTTACGTTCCGCGTCGCATAAGTTATTGAACTATGCGCAAAGCGCGCACGAATATCTGGAGTTTCGCGCCCACGGATTAACGGTGGCCTATGAAAAACTGCGGCTGAACATTACGCATATTGAAGAGGATATGCAGCAGTTACAGGTAAGTCAGGGGCGAGTGAGCGATGAAGTTAACCATGAAGTAGAACTGGCGCTCGCATCTGCCGCGACCTATCTCAATGAGCAACAGACTGAGATTCTGTGCGGCATCAATACGTTTTTTGTCAAAGAAAACGTCCTGATGATGTCACCGCACGGCCAGGGATCAGGCGCTATAACGGCTGAAATGGCGGGTGAAATGCTGGTGCTGCATGACGAAGGGCAGGCGAAAATCGTCTTAGATAAAATGCGCTCGTCCTGTGAAGGGGTATTGCTGGCAGCCCAGGAGAGTATTAGCCGGGATTTAGCGCTACGTTTTGAGCAGCTTGAGTCGACCCTGTCCCGGGCACTCAATGACGCTATGCGGCCTATTGAATTGCGGGTGAAAGAGGAGCTGAATCACGCCGGATTTCGTGCGTGTATCCGTTTTCCGGCCTTTCATGCGGCGATGTTTAATTTTAATACCCGCCAGCTATTTAATGAGGCTATTGAACAGGATATTCCGGCGGAAAATACGTCGTCTACTGGCGGTGTGGTGCGTGACACTTTCTCCCGTTGGCTGAATCAACCCAACTGGGGATGGAATGATTACGTCGAAACAAAAACGCGTTATCTCATTGATATGGGCGCGCTGCACAAGAGCCTTGTGCATTACGTTACCCAGTTTTGCCAACAAATTCGTAAAGCTTTGGTTGCTCAGGTCGATATTTCCGTTACGGCAGGCATGACCACGTTTTTTGCTGATTTTTCGCTGTGTCTGGCGCAATTACAGGCGAGCCTGCGTGAGAGCCTGACCCTGCGCCAGCAAAATGAGTCTGCGGTGAATGCGTTGAATGAACAATTACAGCATCGCATTACAACGGCGGCATGGCTTTATGAAGATTCCCGCTTGCTGCGCGACGATATCAACACCCTTTTTGCAACTGAGCACACATGACTAACGTGTTACTGGAAGGCCCCGGGCGGACGCTGGAGTGTGTCTACCCGAAGTTTATGGTCGATCTGGTTCAAGGAGATGAAACCAAACGTTCCGGCGGTTTTCTGCAACAGCAGCAGCGGCTGCGTGCGCGCCTGACGCAGGAGGTGCTATCCCAGACGCAACTTCGGGCGTGGGTGATGGCGGGAGTGTCCAGCGAGCATCTGGTGATGCGTCTGAAGCTGGTGGAGAAGTTGGCGGGCATGATCGACCCGGGCCATCTGGCGCTGGTGCGCATCGCCGAACGGCTAATGTTTTTGCAACAGACCGAACATCCGCGGGGGCTGTCCACCCCCGGTCTCATACAGCAGATAAATTCGCTTACGGACTGGTTCACTCAACGCGGCGCGTATAAAGAGAAGGCATTGACGCAACGCGGCCTGACGGTTCAGGCGGGCGAACACAGCGAGCAAATTTTTACCCGGTGGCGGGCTGGGGCGTATGACGGCTGGTCGTTACCCGGACGCTGTTTTGTCGCGCTGGAAGAACTGCGCTGGGGAGCTTTTGGTGACGCCTGCCGATTAGCGAATGCCGATGTGGTCTCAATGCTTAAAGACAATCTGCGCATCATGGCTGCTCAGACGCTGGCAGACAGCGTGAATGCGGCGCCCGCTACGCGTCATTATTATCATCATTGGCTCAGCGCGCCGACGGTTGGCGGCTCGGGCGAGCACAACGATATGTTGAGTTGGTTAGGCGACTGGTGTGATGCGCAGCGCCATCCGGTGAGCTGGTCGGTGACGCAGCGATGGCAGAATGTGGCGTTGGGAATGCCGCGATTGTGTTCGGCGAAACGGCTGGCTGATGCGATGGTTGAGGAGATTTTTGCACCGTCCCCACTCATCAATTGAGCAGGGGCGGTCAGTGGGGCTAAGGCAGAGTTAGTGGTGCAGAGAGTCTGCCGGGGTAGCCGCCGTCTCGTTGGCGACCAGGTTTTTATTAAAGCGTTTGGCATACAGCGCGGTGATAATTGGCACCAAAATGGCGGTGACAATCACGCTGGCGGCGACCAGCGCTGTGGCGGAGGCGGCAACCGGTTCAAATGCCGGGTTAATCTGGGCGATAATCACCGGGTTTGCCACCGCAGCGCCTGCCGCAGAAGAGGCTGCCACACCTGCCGTACCGTTCCCGCCACCGATAACGCGGTCAGCAATAATCAGCGGGATACCGGTGATAACGATAACCGCGACGCCCAGCAGAATACCCAACAGACCGGTATCAACGATGACGCTCAGGTTAATGGTGTTGCCCAGCGCAAAGCCGAAGAACGGGATCAGCACCGGCGTGGCTTTGCTGAAGAAAGAACGCAGATCGTGATCCAGATTACCCAGCGTAAAGCCAATCAGGAACGGTAATACCGCGCCGATAAAATGGTGTGGCTCGAAGGAGGCCAGGCCCGCTGAACCAAGGATCACCATCGTCATCAACGGACCGGATTCCAGAGACATCAACACAAATGCGCCGGACTCTTCTTTCGTTCCGTACTGGTTCATCAGGCTGGCGTACAGACCACCGTTGGTCATATCCATCGCGGAAACAATTGCCAGTACCGAAAGTCCCGCAAAGAACCCGGTTTGAATACCGGTATCAGGAATAAATGACGCGGCTATCATTGCCACTACCCACGCCACGGCTATTTTGGTGATAACCAGCGTACCGGACTTACGTAATACTGTACCGGTTGCCCGTAAATCAATAGATGCGCCAATACAAAAAAACCACACCGCCAGAATAGGCACCGTTCCGCTGATCATACCTTTGGTAAACGAACCGAAATACGCGCCAGTATCGGGAGCCAAGGTATTTAACACTGCGCCTAATAACAGGGGAATCAACATCATTCCGCCGGGGATGCGTTCAATCGTGGCTTTAATTTTCATAAACGTCCTCATATCTTGTCGCAGGCACTATATGCGCAAGGAGTTAAAAATTAATAAATTCAAATGGTTACTAAAATTTCTTAACAAAGGTAATCGCTATCTCTTTGTTTTATAGAATCTAACGCGGCATACGTTGAGCGTGTCGCTGCTCCCAGGGATATTGCGTCTGGAATTAGTTTGCATTCATGGGAACGTTGATTCAATCAAAATAAAACGATGTTTTAGTTATCTTCATCACATATTCCGCGCAAAAGTTCTCAATCGCTGTGATTATTAAAAAAGCTGTGATCTTTTTGTGAAGGGATTAGGTGATTTTTTTGCTAGCAGAATAATAGTGACCGCTGTGATTGTTGGCGCAATAAAGCGATTTATTCTTGTATTTAATTGTCAGTAAATCGCAAGCATGACATGTAAAAAAGCTGACTCAGAATGACCTTATTTACGCAGGTTGACGAAATGAAATACCATGTGTGAAGTTGATCACAAATTTAAACACTGTTAGGGTAAAGAGGTCATTAACCGCCCAATCAGGCGTCAACAGGTTCGGTTGTACTGCTCGTATCCAGCCAGTGTAAGTAAACCTGCTACGCTTGTTACAGGGATTGCGTCTGTGCATTCCCCGCTCGGCGATGACCTTAGCGCATGTTGCGTTAGGAGCGTCGAACTGTGCGCGACAGGGCTAAGTCTAAGAGGACTGGTATGCTAAAAAGGAAAAAAATAAAACCCATTACGCTGCGCGATGTCACCATCATTGATGACGGAAAATTGCGAAAAGCCATTACCGCGGCGTCGTTAGGTAATGCGATGGAGTGGTTTGATTTTGGTGTTTATGGGTTTGTTGCTTACGCATTAGGTAAAGTGTTCTTCCCGGGGGCTGACCCCAGCGTGCAGATGGTTGCCGCGCTCGCCACCTTCTCTGTTCCCTTTCTGATTCGACCGCTTGGCGGATTGTTCTTCGGTATGCTCGGCGATAAATACGGTCGTCAGAAGATCCTCGCTATCACCATTGTGATTATGTCGATCAGTACCTTCTGTATCGGTCTTATTCCCTCGTATGCCTCGATTGGTATCTGGGCGCCGATTCTGCTGTTGCTGTGTAAGATGGCACAGGGATTCTCGGTCGGCGGAGAGTACACCGGGGCGTCGATTTTTGTCGCGGAATATTCGCCTGACCGTAAGCGTGGATTTATGGGTAGCTGGCTGGACTTCGGTTCGATCGCCGGGTTTGTGCTGGGCGCGGGCGTGGTGGTTCTGATTTCAACCATTGTCGGCGAGGCAAATTTCCTTGAGTGGGGCTGGCGTATTCCGTTCTTCCTGGCGCTGCCGTTAGGGCTGATTGGTTTGTATCTGCGTCATGCGCTGGAAGAGACGCCGGCGTTCCAGCAGCACGTTGATAAACTGGAACAGGGCGACCGCGAGGGCCTGCAGGAAGGTCCGAAGGTTTCGTTTAAAGAGATTGCCACCAAACACTGGCGTAGCCTGCTGGCGTGTATCGGTCTGGTGATTGCCACCAACGTTACCTATTACATGCTGCTCACCTATATGCCGAGCTATCTGTCGCATAACCTGCATTACTCTGAAGACCACGGCGTGTTGATTATTATCGCCATCATGATTGGTATGCTGTTTGTGCAGCCGGTGATGGGTCTGCTCAGTGACCGCTTCGGTCGTCGCCCGTTTGTTATTATGGGCAGTATTGCGCTGTTTGTTCTGGCTATTCCGGCATTTATCCTGATTAACAGTAATGTCATCGGCCTGATTTTTGCCGGGCTGCTGATGCTGGCGGTGATCCTCAACTGCTTTACCGGGGTGATGGCGTCAACGTTACCGGCGATGTTCCCGACGCATATTCGTTATAGCGCGTTGGCGGCGGCATTTAATATCTCGGTCCTGGTTGCGGGTCTGACGCCGACCCTGGCTGCCTGGCTGGTGGAAAGTTCGCAGAATCTGATGATGCCTGCTTACTACCTGATGGTGATTGCGGTGGTTGGTTTAATTACCGGTATCACCATGAAAGAGACCGCAAATAAGCCACTGAAAGGGGCGACGCCTGCCGCTTCGGATATTCAGGAAGCGAAAGAGATCCTTGGTGAGCACTACGATAACATCGAGCATAAAATCGAAGATATCGATCAGGAAATTGCGGAATTGCAGCTTAAGCGTTCGCGTCTGGTGCAGCAGCATCCGCGTATTGATGAGTAATCAGCTTTCAGGCCTGCGGGTAGCGTTGTACTCAGTAGGCCGGATAAGGCGCCAACTGCCATCCGGCGCATTATGTTGATCTATCACAGCGACTTAAGGTTGGCTTAATATCCTTCAGGCAAACTCTCCTCCATAGTTTCGGAGGAGAGTGTCATGAAAACCCGCATTTATGAAAGTTTAACTGCCCTGTGTAGCGTGCTGATCGTCAGCAGCTTTTTGTACGTATGGGTGAGTTCTTACTGAGCTTTCGCTAATTCCACCCAGGCGCGAGTGCCGCTCGTTCCCTGACGATTCTGCAAATAGAAATGCCCGTGATGTAGCTGGGTGATCCGACTGACAATGCTCAGCCCCAGCCCAATCCCGCCAAAACGGCTGTCCATCCGTACAAACGCTTTGCTTAACTCCCCGCATTTACTTTCATCAATGCCTGGACCTTCATCTTCGACGGCCATGACGGCATCATGTTCGGTATTCAGGCCGATCGTAATAGTAGTGCCTTCCGGGCTGTAACGGTGGGCGTTCTCTACCAGATTGCGCAGCAGCATGCGTAACAGCGTTGCGTCGCCACGTACGACAACGTCCGCCGCGCTTTGCGGGAGGAGCAGCGTCTGCTGGCGCTGGTCCAGCATGGTGCTGAGTTCGTCATAGGAGGGCAGAATCACGTCCTCCAGCAGCTTGACATGTTGGTAGCTTCCGGCCGAAAACGACTGCCCGACGCGGGCGAGTTGCAGCAGTTGCGACACGCTGTCCATCATTTGGTCAAGGCGGGCAATTAACGGCGAAACGTCGACTTTATGGGTTTTGGATAATAATTCCAGATGCAGGCGAACGCCTGACAGCGGCGTGCGTAGTTCGTGGGCGACATCGGCGGTAAATAAGCGTTCGTTTTCGATAGTGGTGGTCAGCCGAGTCACCAGCTCGTTGAGCGCTGAGACGACCGCCTGTATCTCAACGGTTGAACTGTGAATTTCAATGGGGGCCAGGTTATCGGCTGCCCGCGCTTCTAACTCTTTTTGCAGATCCGCCAGCGGACGAGTAATACGTCGCACTGCCTGGTAGCAAATCAGCAGCGTCAGGCTGACCATAAAGATGCCGGGGACGATCAGGCTGGCGATGGCCTCGCGGATCTCATGCATGATGTGGCGATCGTTGTTACGGTTATCGCGCAGCGCCTGCTCGAATAACTGTATTTGCTCAGTACTTTCGTGCCACAACCAGAAGGTGCTAATGAGTTGAAAGACCAACAGAATTAGACCTATCGTCAGTATTAACCGTTGGCGAAGAGGGAGCGGTCGTTTTAGATATTGCAGCAGCTTCACTTAGCTTTCCTCAGTGGCGACCAGCATATAGCCAAATCCCCTGACCGTGCGGATACGTGATTTCCCCACTTTATCGCGCAGATTATGGATGTGGACTTCCAGCGTATTGGTCGACGGTTCGTTATCCCAACTGTAGATGTCGTTATACAGAATTTCCCGGTGAACCGGACTGCCAGCCTTGAGCATCAGGCGCGACAGGAGCGCGTATTCTTTCGGCGTTAAGATAATCTCTTGCCCGTCCATCCACACCTGGCGACGACCGATATTCAGCGTCAGGTTACTGACAATTAACTCACTTTCACCCTGATTGTTATGACGACGCAGCAGCGCCCGGATGCGGGCGTGCAGTTCTTCCAGCGCGAACGGTTTAACCAGATAGTCATCTGCGCCCACGTCCAGCCCGCTGACCCGGTCTTTCACCGTATCGCGGGCGGTGAGGATAAGCACAGGTACGGTGTATTTTTTCTGCCTGATCCGGTTCAGGAAGTGCAGACCGTCTTCATCCGGTAAGCCGAGATCCAGAACCACCAGACTGTAATGTCCGGTCTCCAGGCATTGTTCCGCTGCCCGGGCGGTTGATACGCCGTCGCAGGCATAGCCTTCTGTTTGCGCGGCGAGTATCAGTCCCTGTAATAACAACGTATCGTCTTCAACAATCAGAATTTTCATTCGCTTAGCCTCCCCGGCAGGGTTGCAGAATATCATCTGCCGCCTGATATTTCTGTGTTTGCACGCCCGTTAATCCCAGCAGAGTCGAGAACAGATTATCCTGTGAGAAATCTTCTGAGCTTGCCCGTTTTTGCAAACATGTCTGAGAGACCTGATAGCGTTGCTGATAATCTTCTGAGAGCCACAGCAGCATCGGCACATGTTTTTGCGTATCTGGCGCAATCGAATACGGCAGGCCGTGCAAATAGACGCCATTTTCCCCTAAGGATTCACCGTGATCGGAAAGATAGACCAGGCTGGTGGTGAAATTATCCTGATGCTCTTTCAGTATATTGATTGCTTTATCAACAATATAGTCAACATAAAGAATCGTGTTGTCGTATGTATTGACCAGCTGTTGCTGGGAACAGGTCTGGATCTCGTTGGTGTCGCAGGTTGGCGTAAATTTCTTGAACTGCGCAGGATAGCGGTTGTAATAGGTCGGACCGTGGCTGCCGATGGTGTGCAGCACAATCACGCCGTCGCCTTGCAGATTATTAATGTACTCTTCCAGCCCGTGGAACAGGACGTCATCATAGCATTCACCATCAATACACTGTCCCGGCAGGTTCAGCTTAGTCATATTCTGGTGCGGCACCCGATCGCAGGCTCCTTTACATCCACCGTCGTTATCATTCCACAGCACGTTAATTCCCGCCCGCTGGATGATGTCGAGTACGCCTTCCTGATGCTGCGCCAGTTCTTCATCATAATGCGCGCGCGGCATATCGGAGAACATGCAGGGTACAGATACCGCCGTGGCCGTACCGCAGGACGTCGTGCGCGGGAAATAGACCACATTATCTTTTTCCAGTAGCGGGTTGGTCTGGCGCGCATGCCCGGACAGGGAGAAGTTGTCGCCGCGGGAGGTCTCGCCGAGAACCACAATCGTCAGGTTTTTACGCTTTTCTTTTACCATCAATGGATTGCGATGCGCATCTTCGCCAATGCGTACCAACGGCAGGTGGGCCAGCCTCTGGTGCGAATACCATGATGACGTCGCCACAATGCTGTTGGATGGGCTGAGGGATTTCACCAGTTCTTTGTTGTTGCGAAACAGTGAGGCGTAATCTTTATAGAAGAACGCGGCGACCAACACGATCAGCAACGCGGAGATCAGAATGTTCGCGCCACGGAACAACACGCTGCGCAGCACTGGAGTAACAGGCTTGATTCTTATCCAGCAGGCAATGAGCGCGGCCAGAATACCGCTCACCCCGAGCGTAATTACCATTCGCGGTGTCATCAGGGCGAAGGTTTCGGCGGGCGTGGTGTCCATCATATTGGCGATCATCGAGCGGTCGATGATGATGCCGTAGGTCATGATGAAATATTGAGCCGATGCGCCAACCAGAATGAAAACACACGCCACCAGGCGGTTAAGCCACAGGAATGAGGCCAGCGTCAGCACGATGTTCATAACGCTGAAAGCGACGACCGGCATCGATAAAAACACCAACACGTTGCGCACAGAATCCAGGGGCAGGTCTTGCAGCACTTGTTTATAGAACGCAATGTTCAGAAAAGTCGCAAGATAAAATGAGAGCAGCAGAAGCCAGCTGATTAACCCGAGAGTGGGCCTTTTAAACAGGTGCTTTAACATTAAGGGGGATTCCATCGACTAAGTGGTGTAGATCCTCTCAAAGTAAAATTAAGCCAACCTTAAGTTCTTAAGATTGGCTTTTTGCAGGATGGCGGCTATTCACCAGTGCCGCTTGCGTTAACTATTTTTTACCGGGGCATCTAATGGATAGGGGTTTTTATGGATCCGGTTGTAGTTAAGTGCGTACAGCGCGGTAATAATCATCAGCGTGACGAACGACCACATCACCTCTTTGGCGCCAGAACCGATCACTGCCCAGATGCAGTAGACAAAGGCGATAAAGGTTACCGCCAGATACAGCGGGCGCGCTTTGCCGAAGTGACCATGACCGAGCAGCAGCAGCGCAGCGCAGGTGTACAGATATGGCACCAGCGTGAAGATGACCGAAACCGAAGAGACCAGACCAAACTCTTTTGCGGCGTTCGGCGACATGCTGCTGAACTGGAAAATGGTCATCAGGATACCGACGATAATTAACCCGGCCACCGGGGTACCGGCTTTGTTAACGCGGGCAAAAATCGGCGGGAACAAACCGTCATCGGCCGCCGCTTTGGCGGTTTGTCCGGCCAGCAGCGTCCATCCGCCCAGTGAACCAAGACACCCGGCAGCGGCGCAGAAGGAGACGATCGCGCCAGCGGTGTCGCCCAGCGCCATTCTTGCGGCATCACCGAACGGCGAGGCCGAAACACGCAGCGCAGCGTTAGGGATCATCCCCATAATCGCCGTTGTGGAGAGCACGTAACAAACGGCGGCAATCAGCACCCCGCCAATGGTGGCGATAGGCACGTTACGTTTGGGGTTTTTAACCACGCCTGCCGCGACGGAGGCACTTTCCACCCCGATAAATGACCATAAGGTCACGTTCAGGGTGCTTTGAATTGCGCCGAAGGTATTCATACCGCTGACGTTCCAGGCCGCCATATAGGTTTCACCGCGGAACCAGAACCAGCCGAAGACGGCAATCCCAACAATCGGCACCAGCGCCAGCACCGTTGCGACGGCCTGTACACGGGTGATCATTTTCGGGCCGACAATGTTCAGCAATACGAAGATCCACAGCACCGCGACACAGGTCAGCGTCAGGACCAGCGGATCTTTTAAGATGGGGAAAAAGTAGCTCAGGTAACCGACGCCAATGACCACCATGGCGATGTTGCCAATCCAGCAGGCCAGCCAGTACAGGACGTTAGTCTGGTAGCCTAAAAAAGGACCGAAACAGCGGCGGGCATAAGCATAAGAACCACCGGGACTGGAGTCTAAGGACGACATTTTTGCGTACACCATCGACAGTGCCAGAGCACCGATAATCGTGACCAACCATCCGTAGATTGCAATCCCGCCAGTTGACGCAAGGTTTGCGGGTAGCAGGAATACACCGGAACCCATAATATTCCCCGACACCATAAGGGTGACGGGGATTAAGCCCACTTTGTGAGCATCAGCATCCGTCGACATATTTTTTAACTCCTGATAAGGATAAATGACGGACTTATCATACCTCTTCAAAAGACTATTTTATGATGACGGAGCTGGGGTATCGCTAATGCTGATATTATTATGGCTTATCGCTAACTGATTAAAACTCAGGCAGCGGATGGCTCCCGATGTTGACTAACATAATGCAGTGGCGTCATCCCATAAAACTCTTTGAATACGGAAATAAAGTATGAGGTACTGTTATATCCGCACAGTTGAGAGACCTGGGAAATGTTTTTCTCATCCATCAGGAGTTGATTGACGGCATAACGCATGCGACATGTGGTAATTATTTGGCTGTAACTTGTATTTTCGCTTTTGAGTTTCTTCTTTAACAAGCTGGGACTCAGGCATAAGCAACTGGCAACCATGCTTAAATTCCAGTCTTTGTGTATGTCGCTTTCAATAATGTGATAAACGCTGTCGCTGATACGACTACGCAGCATATGCATGAGTAAAGAGATAAATTTTTTGCTGTCAAGGAAGCGTGACAACACCGTGAACAGTAGTGAGCGTGTGCGCTCTCTTTCACCTTCGTCTACTGTTTCCATTACGCTATGTTGGGCGGCCACCCGGAAGACATCCGGCGTCAGACAGGTAGCGGTGATCACTGGGTTAGCACTCCGCTGCCAGAATGGGATCTGTGAAAGGTCCTTATTTAAAAAACGCAGATAGTCTTTAATGATATCGCGGCTGATATGTACGACCAGTGCGTTATTAAGTGATGAGAAGTCGATAATATTATTATCACATGCCACCAATGCCATATGATTAGCTTTTAAACTGATGGCTTCTTTACCGTTAATCCTTAACCAAACATCCTTCTCCGTTAATACGACAACACACGCTTCTTTGCTGCAAAGTCTCATACCCAAACTCCAGGAATATGACATAAACTACCGTAACTTACCATTGGGCAAGAAATAACCGGCAAATGAAATTGTGTGATGAATCAAGACAGGCGATAAAATAGCGATATTTAGATTAATTACAATATCTGTAGGGATTATTGCCGTGTACATAAAATTTTACGCAAGTGGCAACGTGCAATTTTCGTATAAAAAAAGCGCGGGGTGGTCCCGCGCAAAAAGGTATGACAATGTTATTGTTTTGCAGCAATACTCAGGAATTACTCAAGCATGACATGTCATCCTTCAAATCGGACTATCTCAAAAAGACATTATGCTTTCACGCACATGACGTGATACACACCGTCAATAATTTCCGTTCCTTCGGTTTCATGTTCAAATCCAGGGAAATGGTGGTCCCAGGACTGCAACGAACGTAGATAACTAATCTGCGGGCTATTAGCGTCGCCAAAGTTTTCACCGGACAACAGCATCGGAATTCCTGGTGGGTAAGGAATCACAGAGTTCGCTGCTATACGGCCCTGCAGATTTTCAATGGCCACCATCTCAACGTTATCGCTGACTATCGCGTTATAGGCTTCACGCGGTGTAATTTCAGCAACAGGCAGGCCGGAGTAGGCTGCATTGAGACGGCTGCCAGGGTTGTTCTCTTTCAGCCAGGCAAACATGGTGTCGCCAAGATCGTGAATGCCCATGTTTGCGTAAGTGTCTGGATATTCCTCAACCAGTTCAGGCATTACCTGTGCCAGCGGAGTATTCGCATCGTAGTGATGTTTGAAAGAGCACAACGTGTTGATCAGTGTGCCCCATTTCCCACGGGTAATCCCCATTGAGAACAGGAACATAATCTGGAAGTCGGTGGTACGCGTCGGCACGATACCGTGACGGCCAAGCCAGGCGGTGACCAGAGCAGCAGGAACACCAGTCTCTTCCAGTTCGCCATCGTCGCCCATACCTGGTGCCAGAATGCTGACTTTAATCGGGTCCAGCATGCTCCAGTTATCCGGCAGATCTTTAAACCCGTGCCAGGATTCGCCCGGACGCATTACCCAGCAGTTCTGGTCAGTGGTCAGGAGTTGGGTTGGCGCATCGGCAAAGTCATAGGTTTTGCCGGTCTGCGGATCGGTTACCACTTCTTTGTTCCACGGTTTGAAGAACCAGTCGCCTTCGGCGGTGAATTCTTTGTACAGCCGCGCCATGGCCTGACGGAAATCGACTGCTTCGTCAATCACTTCCTGGGTGAGCGACAGGCCGCTGTTACCGTCCATCATGGAAACCGCCACATCGTTTGATGCGCAGATGGCATACAGCGGAGAGGTGGTGGCGTGCATCATGTACGCCTGGTTAAAGCGGGAGAAGTTCACGGCCCCACGACCTTCACGGACGTGAATATAAGATGCTTGGGAGAGCGCATTCAGCAGTTTGTGAGTCGAGTGGGTGGCAAAAACGGTAGGGCCGTTATGATCGCCCGGCGCGCCACGCATGGCGTAGTGGTCGGCATAAATTGGGTTAAAGCGGGCATAGCCGTACCAGGCTTCATCGAAGTGGATACGATCGCTGGTTTGCGCGAGCAGGTCCTGCGCCTCTTTTGCGTTGTAGCAAACGCCGTCATAGGTACAGTTAGTCACGACGCTGTATGACGGTTTTTGTCCGGCTTTGCCTTTTGTCAGTGGGCTTTCACTGATTTTTTTCTGCAATGTTTCAGGCTGCATTTCCTGCGGGTAGATAGGCCCGATAATGCCGTAGCGGTTGCGGCTAGGCACCATGTATACCGGTTTTGCCCCGGTAAGGATCAGCCCCTGTTCAATCGATTTATGGCAGTTGCGATCCAGCACCACGACGTCGTTGTCGGTCATACAGGCTTGCATGATGGTGCGGTTAGAGCCGGAAGTCCCGACCACCACGGACCAGGAGCGGTCAGCGCCAAACACCCGGGCGGCATATTTTTCGCTCTCGCCAAATGCGCCAGTATGATCCAGCAGTGAACCCAGGGAGGTGCGTTCGATACCCATGTCGGTACGGAATAAGTTTTCGCCGTAGTAGTCATGATAGAAACGACCGGCTGGGGTTTTGGTAAAACCGACGCCGCCCTGGTGGCCAGGCGCCGCCCAGGAATATTCATGGATGTCGCCATATTTCATCAGCGCGCTGAACAGCGGCGGCAGAAGCTGCTGGCGGTAACGAGTCATCGCCGCCACGGCGCGCCCGGCGATAAAGTCTGCGGTATCTTCCAGAATCCAGGCGAATTCATCGACAAGCTCCAGCAGGTCGCGATCCAACGATGCGGTGGCTTTTTCGCGATCGCCCAGCAGGAAAACGGGAACGTTTTGCTGGCGCTCGTGGAGCTTGCCGATCAATTGCCTGACATTCAGGTGCTCATCTTGTTGTTCCATTTGATAGCTGAACATCAGGCAATCAATGGCTTCATTTGCGGCGAGGATGGCGTAACCATCGTCGAATGAGGTGGACTTAATGACGGTAACATTCTGGCGGCTTAATGCGTCAGCCAGACGTTCGACAGCGCTACCGACCCAGGTGTCCTGATGCAGAAACTCACTTTCAACAATTAATACTTTCATCATCTTTTACCCGGTTGTGGAAAGGTTGCAATTTATGGATTGCAGACACACCGTATGAATGTGACGCAGGCAAGTATTATCCTGAGAAAATGGGCTGTAAAGCGGGTGAAAAATAGTCTATTTTGTATTTTATATGTTTTTAAACAATGAGTTATGCTGTGTTGAAGGCGGATTTTAACCGCCGTTTATCGACAGGGGGACTATTTTTTTGGCTGATACTGATATTGCTGAATGGCAAGCATGCAGGCCGGATGTGCATCAGCAACATCCGGTAATGATTTCATTCAGTTGGCGGTGATTAACCCATAATGGCGCAGTTGCTTGCAATGCATTCTCGCCAGTAAAATCACGGTGGTTAAGGCCCCAAGCAGGGCGCAAAACATATCGGATTGGGTATCCCATGGGTCGCCCTGCGTGCCGAGAAAATCATCAGCTCCTTGACCCATTGCCAGCGCCGCCCACCATTCGATCAGCTCATAGGTCGCGCTAATCGCCAACGCCACGCAGCAGACTAAAAATGCCAGCATTTTTCGGCCACGGACAATATTACCGCGCACTAAAATCTCTCGTGCCGTCAGCGCTGGCACCAGCCCCTGAAAGAAGTGACCCAACTTGTCATAGGGGTTGCGACTAAGATCCAGCCATTCCTGAACCTGAAAACCGACGGGGACTTTGGCATAGGTATACATACCGCCGACCATCAGAATGATGGCGTGAAAGAAAATTAGCGTGTAGAGCAGCGGCGTCAACGGGTAGCGCTTTACGGTAGTCAGCAACAACGGTACGACGATAATGACCGGCGTGACTTCCATCAGCCAGGTGATTTTCTCAGTGGCACAGATGCCGGTGTAGATAAGGATCAGCGCCAGAATCAGCGCGCCAGACTGCAAAATCATGGGGTTCAGTGTGCGGAGCATTATGAATTCACACGTAATGGAAAAGATTACTATTCCCTGTGAGCAGCAAAAATTCAACGCCAGTAAATGGGGGGATTAAGGTGGCCCGGGGGGATCGCTGGACTGACGCCAAAAGTTTAGTGTCAGTCCAGTGCCGGGCCGAATAGGTTACTTCGCGCAGTTAGCGCATTGTTTGCTGACGATTTGCTGGAAGAAATCGTTGCCTTTATCATCGACCAGGATGAACGCCGGGAAATCTTCTACTTCGATTTTCCAGATAGCTTCCATACCCAGCTCCGGGTATTCCACGCATTCCAGATGCTTAATGCTCTGCTGCGCCAGTACCGCTGCCGGTCCGCCGATGCTGCCTAAGTAGAAACCGCCGTGTTTGTGGCAAGCGTCTGTCACCTGCTGGCTACGGTTGCCTTTTGCCAGCATGATCATGCTGCCGCCGTGTGACTGCAACAGGTCAACATAGGAGTCCATACGACCTGCGGTAGTCGGCCCTAAAGAGCCGGACGGATAACCCGCTGGCGTTTTTGCCGGGCCCGCGTAGTAGATCGGATGATCTTTCACGTACTGCGGCAGACCTTCGCCGGACTCAATACGCTCTTTTAGCTTCGCGTGGGCGATGTCACGACCAACAATAATCGTGCCGCTCAGTGACAGGCGGGTAGAAACCGGGTACTGCGAAAGCTGGGCGAGGATCTCTTTCATCGGACGGTTAAGGTCTACCTTAACCACTTCGCCTTCGCCAGCCTGGCGCAGAGATTCGGGAATGTACTGACCTGGATTATGTTCCAGTTTTTCAATCCAGATCCCTTCGCGGTTAATCTTGGCTTTAATGTTACGGTCCGCGGAACAGGAAACGCCCATACCTACCGGGCAGGACGCGCCGTGGCGAGGCAGACGGATCACGCGGATGTCATGTGCGAAGTATTTCCCGCCAAACTGAGCGCCGAGGCCGAGTTTCTGTGCCTCGATCAGCAGTTCCTGTTCCAGTTGCAGATCGCGGAAGGCCTGGCCGTGAGCATTGCCTTCAGTCGGCAGCGCATCATAGTAGTGCGTGCTGGCCAGCTTCACCGTTTTAAGGGTGCTTTCCGCTGACGTGCCGCCAATGACGAATGCAATATGGTACGGCGGGCAAGCTGCGGTACCCAGCGTACGCATTTTTTCCACCAGGAAGTTTTTCAGTTTTCCGGGAGTCAGCAGCGCTTTGGTTTCCTGATACAGATAGGTTTTGTTGGCTGAGCCACCGCCTTTGGCCACGCACAGGAATTTGTATTCATCACCGTCCACGCTGTACAGATCGATTTGCGCAGGCAGGTTGGTGCCGGTATTCACTTCTTTGTACATATCCAGCGCCGCGTTTTGCGAGTAGCGCAGGTTATCTTCAATATAGGTATTAAATACGCCTCTGGAGAGCGCGGCTTCATCGCCGCCGCCGGTCCACACGCGCTGGCCTTTTTTACCCATGATAATGGCCGTACCGGTGTCCTGGCAGGTTGGCAATACGCCTTTGGCGGCGATTTCGGAGTTTCTCAGGAACTGCAGCGCCACGTACTTATCGTTTTCGCTGGCTTCGGGATCATGGAGAATTGAGGCGACTTGCTGTTGGTGTTCAGGGCGGAGCATAAAGGAGGCATCGTGGAAGGCTTGCTGAGCCAGTAGCGTAAGTGCTTCAGGGGCTACTTTCAGGATAGTCTCGCCTTCAAACTCGCCGACGCTGACGTGATCGGATGTCAGCAGGTAGTACTCAGTTTTGTCTTCCCCCAGTGGGAAAGCCGCCTGGTAAGTGAATTCAACTTTTGACATTTGCTTCCAGCCTTTTCATTTTTATCAGGAATTTAGAAATTCACTGTGTCTTAAGAGTGGCGTGCCGTACCAACGCGGACGGCACGCGAACTGTGATTACAGGAAACCGTACATTGCGGCGAATATCCAACCAAAGACACAGGATACGCTTACGCCGATCAAGCCAGGCAGAATGAAGCTGTGGTTGATAACGAAGCGGCCGATGTGGGTGGTACCGGAACGGTCAAACTGAATAGCAGCCAGATCGCTCGGGTAGGTCGGCAGAATGTAGTAACCGTAACATGCCGGCGCCGAAGCAACGATGTACGCTGGATCAACCCCGATTGCCAGCGCGACTGGAACAATCGCCGCCAGCGCCGCTGCCTGGGAGTTTACAAACTTGGATACCAGCAGCAGAACAATTGCATAGGCCCACGGATACTCTTTCACCATATTACCCAGCACACCTTCGATTTCTGTCATGTGCGCACCGAACATTGTTTCGGCCATCCAGGCAATACCGTACACCGCCACAATCGCGATCATACCGGAACGGAAGACTTCGTTTTTAGATATTGAAGCGGGATTAGTCTTCGTCAGGATAATAATCAGCGCACCGGTCAGCAGCATGAACATCTGGATAACCAGTACCATGGACAGCGGTTTGCCGCTGAAGGTAGGGCGCAGCTCAGAGAATGCGCCGAGCACAGCAACCACGGCGATAGCGGCGAGGAAGATCCACATGGCCAGCCAGTTGCTTTTCGGCAGTTTTTTATCTAACAGCGTGGCGGTGTCGCCATAAACATAGTTGTGGTTTTCAGGGACGGAAATAAACTTCTGGAATTCTTCATCTTTATCCAGATCTTTACCACGGAA
This sequence comes from Citrobacter werkmanii, assembly GCF_008693645.1. NCBI lineage: Bacteria > Pseudomonadati > Pseudomonadota > Gammaproteobacteria > Enterobacterales > Enterobacteriaceae > Citrobacter > Citrobacter werkmanii. Next base: position 623,098 of record NZ_CP044101.1, read on the forward strand.
CCAGCTGAAAATACCGATAGCCAGTATACCCAGCAGGGTAGACGGGATGGTGATGCTGAGCAGGTCGAGGAATTCGAGATGTTTACCTTCAAACGTCACATTACCCAGCATGGCGACCAGTGACACCACGGCTACGGAAACCGGGCTGGCGATAATACCCATTTGCGCACCGATAGAACTCGCCGCCATTGGACGTTCCGGGCGAATATTATTCTTAATGGCAACGTCATAAATGATTGGCAGGATGGTGTATACCACGTGGCCTGTACCACAGAGAATCGTCAGGGTGCAGGTAACAAACGGTGCGACGATAGAAACGTATTTTGGGTTACGGCGCAGCAGCTTTTCAGCGATTTGCAGCATAACGTCAAGGCCGCCGGAGGCTTGCAAGGTTGCCGATGCGGCCACCACGGCAATAATAACCAGCATAACGTCTACAGGTGGTTTACCCGGCTGGAGATGGAAAACGAAAACCAGAATGACCAGGCCGATACCGCCTAATAAGCCCAGTGCGATACCGCCCTTTCTGGCACCATAAAACAAACATATTAATATTATGAGAAGTTGTATACTAAATAACATTTTATTTACCCTCGCGAAAAACCCAGTCAATTTTTTGAAAAATGGATCTGTGGCACATTCTTTTTTGCCAGAATAAGCATCAAAAAATGGTCAGTATTCGATATGTCCGTATTTGCGATTAATGTTCAAATGTCTTGCTAGAATGTTTTTTTAAAGTTATGGCGATATTTAGTTTTTTTCTGTGGCGTTGAACAGAGGAGAAAATCCTCAGGCGATGGGAAGCAGAACTGGGCATCGAGAGCTGCGGTTGACGCTGTAATTTATCTGTTTTGCGTTTTCCGCTATGACATGAACCACGGGCAGAATGAGTGAGTGGGTTATTTGTGTGATCACGGTCACGCCATTTCATTATGTAATGAGATCGGCGTACGGATACTTTTATTTGCTCACAAAAATGTACGGTGTCCATGGTACGTAGCATGGTCTCCATTGCTACCAGTCCAGATTTTGTATGTCTGGTTAATTTCAGACTAATCCTTTATGGGTAAAAATACACACTCTGCGAGTCAGATAATACTTAATTAACTTTTGTTAGCGATTTTGAAATTAAAAACAGTGTGATGTTTATCAATATTGAAATATAGCTTTTGAGATGCTGTGTACAAATATATTTGATCTAACGCAAATTGATAATGCTTCTGCTTCAGCCAGTAAAATAGGGATTTTTCATTATTTTAATAATTGTTACTTTCAAATAACAAATAATCCCAAAATGTATTTATTGGCAATATTGTTTAAGCAATGAGTATTGCTCTGCCTGAACGCGGTAACGATAAACAGGTCTACCGGTCACGCCATAGTGGATGCTGGTAAATAAGATGTGACAATTAACCAGCCAGATAAGGTATTTACGGCAAGAGACGCGGGAGATATTGACCTCATTGGCCAGCTCATCCGTAGAGAACTCCTGATCCTGGTGCTCATCAATCCACTGGCACAGCGTACGTAATGTTTGTGGCGTTAGCCCTTTGGGTAAGCGGCGTACTTCCTGCTCATTGGAGGAGCTGCCGTGAATAAGTTGGTCAAGCTCAGACTGTTCATAGTACTGATGCTTTTCCATCTCTGTTTTCTTATGTAGCCAGCCGGTTAGCGCTTCTTCAAAACGGGAAGCCTGGAAAGGTTTGATCAGGTAGTCAACGACACCATAGTGCAGAGAGTCTTTGATGGTGGTCGCGTCAGCGGCGGAAGAGATGACAATAACATCACACTTGCAGCCTTTGCTGTGCAGAACGGGCAGCAGATCCAGACCGTTTTCTTTTTGCATGTAAATGTCCAGCAAAATCAAATCGATATGATGACCGCTATGAAAGATGATCTCTTTGGCTTTCTCCAGCGTAGAGGCTGTTCCGCAGCAATGAAAACCGGAGAGTTGCGCGACATAACGACGATTTAATTCCGCTACCATTGCATCGTCATCGACAATTAAGACATTGATCATCTGCTGGCCCTCTCACCATTCCACGGTAACTGTACAAAAAATTGGGTGAAGACCCCAGGTTCAGACTCGACGGAAATATTGCCGCCAACACTTTCAACCTGCTGTTTCACAAGTGCTAAACCGACGCCTCGTTCGGTTCCTTTTGACGAGACGCCCTTCTCAAAGATGTGCTCAATGTGTTCAGGGGCGATCCCTGGACCATCGTCATTCACTTCGCAATGCAACCAGCCGTGTCGATAGTGCAAGGATACGCTGATCTCGCCACCGGGTTCTTGACCTAGCGCCTCCAGGGCGTTTTCAATCAAATTCCCCAAAACGGTAATCAGCACCGCTACCTGATCTTCATTGCTGTTTTCCGGCAATTGGCTTTCATTGCTAATGACCAGACTATGACCTAAATCAGATGTGCGATTAATCTTACTGAGTAAAAATCCAGCGATCACCGGAGATTTTATTTTTCCTAACAGTGAGCCAATCTCTTCCTGATAATTGTTCGCGGTCTTCAGGATGTAATTTTCAAGCTGCTTATAACTTTTCAGGTGCAATAATCCCAGAATCACGTGCAATTTGTTCATGAATTCGTGGGATCGTTCACGAAGTGCGTCGGCATAGTTAACCATACCGTCCAGGCGTTGCATCAGTTTCCGAACTTCAGTTTTATCGCGGAACGTTGAAATGGCCCCGATGATTTTTCCGTTGCTGAGTACCGGAACAGTATTAATTAAGAGTAGCCGATCTTTCACCGTGATCTCTTCATCGCGGCGTGGCGTTCCATCGCGTAGTACTTGCGAAAAATCGACCACCTGTGACCACGCGTGGCTGAGCGTTGAGAGCTGGGCATCGTCTTGGGATTTGTGGTAATCAAGCAACTCCTGCGCCGCCTGGTTTATCAGCGTGACTTCACCACACTCATCAACGGCAATGACACCTTCCTTTATAGAGTGCAGCATCGCCTGGCGTTGTTCGAACAGATTGGAGATTTCATAAGGCTCCAGGCCAAACAAAATGCGCTTAAGGACTTTGACGAATACCCATGTGCCGAGTAACCCAACCAGAACGCCAAACAAGATGGACCAGAAGATACTGCCGCGACTGTTATTGATCTGCTCAGTCACTCTACTTAGCTCAAGGCCGATCGCCACCACGCCAATCTGTCGGTGATGCTCATCATAGATAGGGGTAAACACGCGCAGAGCTTTAGCCAGAAACCCGCGATTAATGGCAACATTCTCTTTGCCCTGCAGAGCCAGCAAAATGTCATCACCTTTAAACGGCTGGCCGATCCGCTGCGCTTCGGGATGGGAATAACGAATGCTTTGCATATCGGTGACGACGATGAACAAAAAATCGTTGCTCTTATTCACCGCCTGGGCAATCGCCTGAATGCCGCTTTCCTCAGGTTTTTTCATTAACCCTTGGCGGATCTCCGGCGAGTTTGCCAGCGTCCGCGCGACCGCAAGCGCTTTATCCGCTAATGCATCGCGTGTCATGTTGCTGATTTGCGAAAAGTAAATCAGATGAACAACAAGCAGCACTGAGAAGAGTACTGCACTGACCATGAGGATCACGGTAGTGCCGAGCTTCATTGGGCGTTTGCGTATAGCAGTACGTTGCAGAGAGTGTCTCATCACGGTCCTGGAATCACGGTTTGTGCGGGTATTATCGCCCGACGGCATGCGTAATTCAAAGGTGGTAAGGAATGTGGGCTTAGGCTGCCAATACTTCTTCTATATATAGAGCGTTCTGTGCCGGTTCTCTCCATTTTTCGGTAATGCGTACCGGTAGTTTTTTGATGATTGTGGATAACTCTGTGCGTAAATGGGTATAAGGCGGGGTTTTGCTGTGGAATGCAGCAGTCAGTCATTTTTCTGTCATTTAGGGGTTGCGGGCTGAAGGAAACTCCCTATAATGCGCCTCCATCGACACGGCGGATGTGAATCACTTCACACAAACAGCCCGGTCGGTTGAAGAGAAAAACCTGAAAATGAGGGTTGACTCTGAAAGAGGAAAGCGTAATATACGCCACCTCGCGACAGAGCGCCAAAGCGCGTCGCAACTGCTCTTTAACAATTTATCAGACAATCTGTGTGGGCACTCGAGGATACGGATTCTTAACGTCGCAAGACGAAAAATGAATACCAAGTCTCTGAGTGAACACGTAATTCATTACGAAGTTTAATTCACGAGCATCAAACTTAAATTGAAGAGTTTGATCATGGCTCAGATTGAACGCTGGCGGCAGGCCTAACACATGCAAGTCGAACGGTAGCACAGAGAGCTTGCTCTCGGGTGACGAGTGGCGGACGGGTGAGTAATGTCTGGGAAACTGCCCGATGGAGGGGGATAACTACTGGAAACGGTAGCTAATACCGCATAATGTCGCAAGACCAAAGAGGGGGACCTTCGGGCCTCTTGCCATCGGATGTGCCCAGATGGGATTAGCTAGTAGGTGGGGTAACGGCTCACCTAGGCGACGATCCCTAGCTGGTCTGAGAGGATGACCAGCCACACTGGAACTGAGACACGGTCCAGACTCCTACGGGAGGCAGCAGTGGGGAATATTGCACAATGGGCGCAAGCCTGATGCAGCCATGCCGCGTGTATGAAGAAGGCCTTCGGGTTGTAAAGTACTTTCAGCGAGGAGGAAGGCGTTGTGGTTAATAACCGCAGCGATTGACGTTACTCGCAGAAGAAGCACCGGCTAACTCCGTGCCAGCAGCCGCGGTAATACGGAGGGTGCAAGCGTTAATCGGAATTACTGGGCGTAAAGCGCACGCAGGCGGTTTGTTAAGTCAGATGTGAAATCCCCGGGCTCAACCTGGGAACTGCATTTGAAACTGGCAAGCTTGAGTCTCGTAGAGGGGGGTAGAATTCCAGGTGTAGCGGTGAAATGCGTAGAGATCTGGAGGAATACCGGTGGCGAAGGCGGCCCCCTGGACGAAGACTGACGCTCAGGTGCGAAAGCGTGGGGAGCAAACAGGATTAGATACCCTGGTAGTCCACGCCGTAAACGATGTCTATTTGGAGGTTGTTCCCTTGAGGAGTGGCTTCCGGAGCTAACGCGTTAAATAGACCGCCTGGGGAGTACGGCCGCAAGGTTAAAACTCAAATGAATTGACGGGGGCCCGCACAAGCGGTGGAGCATGTGGTTTAATTCGATGCAACGCGAAGAACCTTACCTACTCTTGACATCCAGAGAACTTAGCAGAGATGCTTTGGTGCCTTCGGGAACTCTGAGACAGGTGCTGCATGGCTGTCGTCAGCTCGTGTTGTGAAATGTTGGGTTAAGTCCCGCAACGAGCGCAACCCTTATCCTTTGTTGCCAGCGGTCCGGCCGGGAACTCAAAGGAGACTGCCAGTGATAAACTGGAGGAAGGTGGGGATGACGTCAAGTCATCATGGCCCTTACGAGTAGGGCTACACACGTGCTACAATGGCATATACAAAGAGAAGCGACCTCGCGAGAGCAAGCGGACCTCATAAAGTATGTCGTAGTCCGGATTGGAGTCTGCAACTCGACTCCATGAAGTCGGAATCGCTAGTAATCGTGGATCAGAATGCCACGGTGAATACGTTCCCGGGCCTTGTACACACCGCCCGTCACACCATGGGAGTGGGTTGCAAAAGAAGTAGGTAGCTTAACCTTCGGGAGGGCGCTTACCACTTTGTGATTCATGACTGGGGTGAAGTCGTAACAAGGTAACCGTAGGGGAACCTGCGGTTGGATCACCTCCTTACCTTAAAGAACCGACCTTTGCAGTGCTCACACAGATTGTCTGATGAAAAGTGAATAGCAAGGCGTCTTGCGATTGAGACTTCAGTGTCCCCTTCGTCTAGAGGCCCAGGACACCGCCCTTTCACGGCGGTAACAGGGGTTCGAATCCCCTAGGGGACGCCACTTGCTGGTTCGTGAGTGAAAGACGCGTACCCTGATATCTCAAAACTGACTTGCGAGTCATGTTTGAGATATTTGCTCTTTAAAAATCTGGATCAAGCTGAAAATTGAAACGACACACTGTGTCTGTTCTCCGTAATAAGAACAGATAAAAGGTGTGTTCGAGTCTCTCAAATTTTCGCAATCAGAAGTGAAACATCTTCGGGTTGTGAGGTTAAGCGACTAAGCGTACACGGTGGATGCCCTGGCAGTCAGAGGCGATGAAGGACGTGCTAATCTGCGATAAGCGCCGGTAAGGTGATATGAACCGTTATAACCGGCGATTTCCGAATGGGGAAACCCAGTGTGATTCGTCACACTATCGTTAACTGAATACATAGGTTAACGAAGCGAACCGGGGGAACTGAAACATCTAAGTACCCCGAGGAAAAGAAATCAACCGAGATTCCCCCAGTAGCGGCGAGCGAACGGGGAGCAGCCCAGAGTCTGAATCAGCATGTGTGTTAGTGGAACGGTCTGGAAAGTCCGACGGTACAGGGTGATAGTCCCGTACACAAAAATGCACCTGTTGTGAACTCGAAGAGTAGGGCGGGACACGTGGTATCCTGTCTGAATATGGGGGGACCATCCTCCAAGGCTAAATACTCCTGACTGACCGATAGTGAACCAGTACCGTGAGGGAAAGGCGAAAAGAACCCCGGCGAGGGGAGTGAAAAAGAACCTGAAACCGTGTACGTACAAGCAGTGGGAGCACCTTCGGGTGTGACTGCGTACCTTTTGTATAATGGGTCAGCGACTTATATTCTGTAGCAAGGTTAACCGTATAGGGGAGCCGAAGGGAAACCGAGTCTTAACTGGGCGTTAAGTTGCAGGGTATAGACCCGAAACCCGGTGATCTAGCCATGGGCAGGTTGAAGGTTGGGTAACACTAACTGGAGGACCGAACCGACTAATGTTGAAAAATTAGCGGATGACTTGTGGCTGGGGGTGAAAGGCCAATCAAACCGGGAGATAGCTGGTTCTCCCCGAAAGCTATTTAGGTAGCGCCTCGTGAATTCATCTTCGGGGGTAGAGCACTGTTTCGGCTAGGGGGTCATCCCGACTTACCAACCCGATGCAAACTGCGAATACCGAAGAATGTTATCACGGGAGACACACGGCGGGTGCTAACGTCCGTCGTGAAGAGGGAAACAACCCAGACCGCCAGCTAAGGTCCCAAAGTCATGGTTAAGTGGGAAACGATGTGGGAAGGCACAGACAGCCAGGATGTTGGCTTAGAAGCAGCCATCATTTAAAGAAAGCGTAATAGCTCACTGGTCGAGTCGGCCTGCGCGGAAGATGTAACGGGGCTAAACCATGCACCGAAGCTGCGGCAGCGACACTATGTGTTGTTGGGTAGGGGAGCGTTCTGTAAGCCGTTGAAGGTGGCCTGTGAGGGTTGCTGGAGGTATCAGAAGTGCGAATGCTGACATAAGTAACGATAATGCGGGTGAAAAACCCGCACGCCGGAAGACCAAGGGTTCCTGTCCAACGTTAATCGGGGCAGGGTGAGTCGACCCCTAAGGCGAGGCCGAAAGGCGTAGTCGATGGGAAACAGGTTAATATTCCTGTACTTGGTGTTACTGCGAAGGGGGGACGGAGAAGGCTATGTCGGCCGGGCGACGGTTGTCCCGGTTTAAGCATGTAGGCGGAGGTTCCAGGTAAATCCGGTACCTTTTAACGCTGAGGTGTGATGACGAGGCACTACGGTGCTGAAGTGACAAATGCCCTGCTTCCAGGAAAAGCCTCTAAGCATCAGGTAACACGAAATCGTACCCCAAACCGACACAGGTGGTCAGGTAGAGAATACCAAGGCGCTTGAGAGAACTCGGGTGAAGGAACTAGGCAAAATGGTGCCGTAACTTCGGGAGAAGGCACGCTGATAGGTAGGTGAAGTGATTTACTCATGGAGCTGAAATCAGTCGAAGATACCAGCTGGCTGCAACTGTTTATTAAAAACACAGCACTGTGCAAACACGAAAGTGGACGTATACGGTGTGACGCCTGCCCGGTGCCGGAAGGTTAATTGATGGGGTTATCCGTAAGGAGAAGCTCTTGATCGAAGCCCCGGTAAACGGCGGCCGTAACTATAACGGTCCTAAGGTAGCGAAATTCCTTGTCGGGTAAGTTCCGACCTGCACGAATGGCGTAATGATGGCCAGGCTGTCTCCACCCGAGACTCAGTGAAATTGAACTCGCTGTGAAGATGCAGTGTACCCGCGGCAAGACGGAAAGACCCCGTGAACCTTTACTATAGCTTGACACTGAACACTGGTCCTTGATGTGTAGGATAGGTGGGAGGCTTTGAAGTGTGGACGCCAGTCTGCATGGAGCCATCCTTGAAATACCACCCTTTAATGGCTGGTGTTCTAACGTGGGCCCGTAATCCGGGTTGCGGACAGTGTCTGGTGGGTAGTTTGACTGGGGCGGTCTCCTCCCAAAGAGTAACGGAGGAGCACGAAGGTTAGCTAATCCTGGTCGGACATCAGGAGGTTAGTGCAAAGGCATAAGCTAGCTTGACTGCGAGAGTGACGGCTCGAGCAGGTGCGAAAGCAGGTCTTAGTGATCCGGTGGTTCTGAATGGAAGGGCCATCGCTCAACGGATAAAAGGTACTCCGGGGATAACAGGCTGATACCGCCCAAGAGTTCATATCGACGGCGGTGTTTGGCACCTCGATGTCGGCTCATCACATCCTGGGGCTGAAGTAGGTCCCAAGGGTATGGCTGTTCGCCATTTAAAGTGGTACGCGAGCTGGGTTTAGAACGTCGTGAGACAGTTCGGTCCCTATCTGCCGTGGGCGCTGGAGAATTGAGGGGGGCTGCTCCTAGTACGAGAGGACCGGAGTGGACGCATCACTGGTGTTCGGGTTGTCATGCCAATGGCACTGCCCGGTAGCTAAATGCGGAAGAGATAAGTGCTGAAAGCATCTAAGCACGAAACTTGCCCCGAGATGAGTTCTCCCTGAGACTTTGAGTCTCCTGAAGGAACGTTGAAGACGACGACGTTGATAGGTCGGGTGTGTAAGTGTAGCGATACATTGAGCTAACCGATACTAATGAACCGTGAGGCTTAACCTTACAACGCCGAAGATGTTTTGGCGGATTTGAGAAGACAGATTTTCAGCCTGATACAGATAAGATTAACCGGCGAAAAGCGGGTTAATAAACAGAATTTGCCTGGCGGCTGTAGCGCGGTGGTCCCACCTGACCCCATGCCGAACTCAGAAGTGAAACGCCGTAGCGCCGATGGTAGTGTGGGGTCTCCCCATGCGAGAGTAGGGAACTGCCAGGCATCAAATAAAAGCGGAAGGCCCGGTCGAAAGACCGGGCCTTTTGTTTTATCTGTGGTCTGTCGGTGAGGGCTCTCCTGAGGAGGACAAATCCGCCGGGAGCGGATTTGAACGTTGCGCAGCAACGGCCCGGAGGGTGGCGGGCAGGACGCCCGCCATAAACTGCCAGGCATCAAATAAAGTGAAGAAGCCCGTCCTGCCGGATGGGCTTTTTTGCGTCTGTGTGAAATGAAACCTGCCGGATGCGGCGCACCTCCTTATCCGGCCTGCCAAAGCGAATCAGGCAATTTCGCACTACGGAAAAGCTTGTCCTGCTACCCACCCCAAGATCGTCCACCGCTGTACGTCCCGTTACGATGAATCCCATTTTTATATAGATCCCTGGCGTCTGCTTACTGAAATTGGCTGTTAACGGCGAGATTGAGTTTACGTGTGGTGTTTGTGAGAGGTGGCGGGTCAGAAATAGGGTAAAACGATCGGCTGGAAGCTATCAGAAACTATAAAAGCAAAAACCCGCCTTTTGGGCGGGTTCTTTAAATAGTGGTGCCCGGACTCGGAATCGAACCAAGGACACGGGGATTTTCAATCCCCTGCTCTACCGACTGAGCTATCCGGGCAACGGGGCGCATTAAACCGTATTCGCGCCTGCCAGTCAATCAAATTTCAGGAAAAGCGGTTCAACCGCTTAATATTACGGCAATCTGTGCGTTTGTGCCTGAAGTTTGCACAAATCTTCCAGATCGCCACGATGCCGACAGGTCATGCTAAGCGCAAGAAGGTCAGTATGGCAAAAGAGTGATTCACTGTATCTTAATCACACGCTGACCAGGGCGGTTAACCGATTAATTCGCACCACCGTGGCGATGGCACGTTTTCAACGACTGATGGCGTTATGCTTACTCACACCGGCCAGGATGGGCTTGTTCGTTTAGGTTAGCGCGCCGCCCATACGGCACTGGGCAAAGCGCAGAATATCTTCCGCCAGACGGTGTGCCGTTTCGACATCAGCATGGCTACGATTCACCAGCATGCGGCTCAGACATCCCTCCAGCACCAGCTCCATCTGTTTGGCGACCATAGCCGGGTCGTCAACTTCCAGCGTAGTCAGTAGCTCATGGGTGAAGTCATGCGCTGCTTTTTTTTGTTGGTCGGCTAACTGGTGGATTGGATGTCCAGGGTCGGGATAAAACGTGCAGGCGGCAATGAACAGGCAGCCGGGATAGCGATTATTGCTCACGCATTCGGACAGCGCGCTGTAGCGTGCCAGTAATTTCTGTTCCGCGCTCAGGGTCTCATCCAGCAAAAGCTGACGCCGCCAGATATCCACCCGCTGGCTGAGGTAACGTAACGCATCATACAGGATGGCCTCTTTATCTGGCCAAAAGCGCTGTAGTTCATCAAGCGGATAATCGATACGTTCGGCCACCATTTCCAGCGTGGTATTGGCTATCCCTTGAACCTCAAGTAATTTCAGGGCTTCTCCCAGGACATCTTCACGTTGCACGGTATTCTCCTCCGTATTTCCTTTTGCAAGTGTCGCTCACGGTTGACGATCGCGCAAATGTGCGCTGAAGGTCGCTGCATCCATAAATCCCGTTACCCGAGCCTCCGGATGCTCTTTACCCTCGGCATCAAAAAACAGGATAGTTGGCAAACCTAAAACCTGTAGATGTTTCAGGAGAGCGACATCCTTGGCATTGTTTGCAGTTACATCCGCCTGTAAAAGCACCGTGTCGCCTAGTGCTTGCTGAACCTGCGGATCGCTGAAGGTGTACTTCTCAAACTCCTTACAAGCCACGCACCAGTCGGCATACAAATCCAACATGACGGGCCTGCCTTTGGCTTGCGCCAGCGCCTGATTTAACGCCTCTACCGAGGCCACCGGCGTAAAGTTAAGGTGTGTCTGGGTTTGAGCATGCGGCGTGCCAAACGCCCAGTCCTGCAATGGACGTACACTGACAAGCGCTGCGGCTAACAGGACAATCTGCACGATACGCATCCAGGCGTGCTTTGCCTGCAGGCTGGTAATGAATGCCCAGCTAAAGAACGCAACGCCCAACAGTGACCACAGGCGCACGCCCCATTCGTCGCCAATGATGCGTTCAAGCAAGAAGACGGGAAGCGCCAGGATGACGAAGCCGAAAGCGGTTTTAACATGTTCCATCCATGGACCGCTTTTAGGCAGCAGGCGGTTGCCAAAGACGGTAATCAACATCAGCGGCAAGCCCATCCCCAGCGCGTACAGATACAGCGTACCGCCTCCCAGCCACATATTTCCGCTCTGAGCGATATACAGCAAAATCGCGCTTAGCGGCGCGGTTGTGCAAGGAGAACAGATGAGACCCGCAATCGCCCCCATCGCAAAGACGCTACCGGGAGAGCCGCCTTGCTGGCGGTTACTCAGCAACGTGAGGCGCGTTTGCAATGAGGAAGGGAGTTGCAGCGTGAACAAGCCGAACATAGACAGAGCCAGCAGCGTAAAGATGATGGCAAGACCGATCAGAACATAAGGATGCTGTAATGCCGCCTGAAACTGTAATCCGGCGGCGGCAACAACCAGACCCAGCGCAGTATAGGTGAGCGCCATTCCCTGGACGTAGATAAACGTCAGCAGCAGCGCCCTACCGGTTGATAACCGTTGCTTGCCGCCCAGCACGATGCCGGAAATCAGCGGATACATCGGCAGTACGCAGGGCGTGAAAGCGATGCCAATGCCGATTAGCAATGCCCACAGCGCGGAAAAGGGGAGCTGGGCTGCGGGCTGTGGTTTCTCTTCCGGGGCCTCAGTGACAGGTGCGGTAGCCGGAGCCCCCCCGACAGCGGCTGACACTTCACTTAAGGGGACAGTTTTAGTTTCCGGCGGATAGCAAAAACCGGCGTCGGCACAGCCCTGGTACGTGATCGTTAATGTTGCGCCAGTTGCGGCCTGATTAACCGTGACCGGAATATTCAACTGTTTACGGTAAATCTCACTTTTGCCGTAAAACTCATCTTCATGCCAGACGCCAGGCGGCAGTTTTACCTCGGCAATATCGGCCTGAGATGGCGTAATGCTTATCTGTTTGCGATAGAGATAGTAGCCATCTTTGACCTGCCATGAGAGGTTCAGATCGTGTTGGTTTTGCTGAAAATCAAAAACAAACGCCCGATCGGCAGGAACAAACTGCGAGCGGCCGGGCGCGTCAAATAATCCGGCAAAGGTAGATGTGCTGCACAGCAGCAGGATCAGCGTAAGGATGCGTTGAGCCATGAGCGGTAATCAAAGTCTCCGTGAGTGACGGGTAAAACCAGAAGTTCAGGTGTTTGATACGGGTGATGTGACTTCAGGCAATCGAGAAGGGCTTGCTGGTGCGTGACGGTGGTTTTTAAAATCATCTGGACTTCATATTCCTGCTCCAGTTTACCTTCCCAATAATAGAGGGAGGTTGCACCGGGCAGAAGTGTCACGCAGGCTGCCAGCTTTTCCGCCAGCACCTTTGCAGCCAGATCCTGGGCGGTTGCTTCATCCGGAGCAGTACAGAGCACCACAACGGTATCGGGGATGGAAATATCCTGACTCTTTACATCAAGCATAAACACCTCGAAAGAACAGAGTAACCAGCTAAAGAGTGGTCACTATACAACGGACGAGGGAAGGATGTTAGCTAAAGCGGGGTGAGGAGGAGGAACTGCAGGGCGCGCGAGCACCCTGCAGAAAAAACTTACAGCATGAAGCTACCCAGCAAGAAGCCGAAGCAGACAGCCAGAACTACACCCAGAGTACCCGGGATGAAGAACGGATGGTTAAAGACGAATTTACCGATGCGGGTTGTACCAGTGTCATCCATCTGAACTGCCGCAACCAGCGTTGGGTAGGTTGGCAGAATGAACAGGCCGGAAACAGCTGCGAAGGAGGCAACAGCGGTCAGCGGGGAAACGTTCAGCGCCAAAGCCATCGGCATCAGTGCTTTAGCGGTTGCTGCCTGAGAGTACAGCAGTGCAGAAGCAAAGAAGAAGATGACGGCCAGCAGCCACGGATGACCCTGAATTACGCTACCTGCAGTATCTTTGATCCAGTCAATGTTGTGAGATACGAAGGTATCACCCAACCACGCAACGCCCAGGATACAAATACAGGCGCTCATACCGGCTTTGAAGGTGCTGGAGTTGAGAATGGAGTCAGTTTCAACGCGGCAGATGATGGTAGTCAGCGTCGCGATGCTCAGCATGATGATCAGGATAGCGTTGGTGGTATTCATCAGCGGTTTAGCGACCAGACCGAGGCTTGGGCTGTTAACGATCGCATAGACAACAACGCAAATTACGCCCAGCAGGAACAGCCAAACGGAAGTTTTTGCGCCTGCTTTGATTTCAACTTGTCTTTCACCGCGCAGTTCAACCAAACCTTCTTCCAGACGTTTACGATAAATCGGATCGTCAGACAGTTTAGAGTTGAATAGCATAGTCACCAGGAAGGACATTACCAGAACGGCCAGCAGGGTGGACGGAATAACCACGGACAGCAGGTGAATATAGCTGATGCCATGACCTTCCATTACGGAAGACATGTAAACCACGGCTGCAGAGATTGGTGATGCTGTGATCGCAATCTGAGCAGAAACCACCGCAGTTGAGAGCGGACGGCAAGGTTTGATCCCTTGTTCCTTCGCAACTTCAGCAATAACCGGCAGAGTTGCCAGAGAGATGTTACCCGTACCCGCAAAGATGGTCAGGAAATAGGTCACGATGGGTGCCAGGATCGTGATGTATTTCGGGTTCTTACGCAGCAGTTTTTCAGTTTGATGAACCAGATAGTCCAGACCACCTGCAATCTGCATAGCTGAGATGGCAGCGATAACCGCCATGATAATGGAAATGACATCGAACGGGATATTACCGGGTTTTACGCCGATAGCGGCGAGAACCAGGACACCCAGCCCACCTGCAAATCCAATACCGATACCCCCAAGTCTGGCACCTAAAAAGATTGCCAGCAAAACGATGATAAGTTCTAAAACTATCATATTAGCCTTCCTTGTTGTTTAACAAGTTGATATTAAATTGTTGTTTTTAAGTAACTTCGTGCAAGAAAAAAGGCACGTCATCTGACGTGCCTTCTCTGGTACTACCCTACACGATTACTGCTCGCTTTCATCAGTATAACGTTTTGCTTTATAAGCCGGGTGCATCAGGTTCTGTACTGAGAAGATATCGTCCAGTTCGGCTTCGGTCAACAGGCCGCGCTCGAGGACAACTTCACGTACGCTCTTACCGGTTTCGGCACAAATTTTACCAACGATGTCGCCGTTGTGGTGGCCGATGAACGGGTTGAGGTAAGTAACGATACCGATAGAGTTGTATACGAATGCTTCGCACACTTCTTTGTTAGCAGTAATGCCGCTAACGCATTTTTCCAACAGGTTGTAGCAAGCGTTGCTCAGAATGTGAATGGATTCGAACATTGCCTGGCCGATTACTGGCTCCATAACGTTCAGCTGCAGCTGACCTGCTTCAGACGCCATGGTGACAGTGATGTCGTTACCGATGACTTTAAAGCACACCTGGTTTACGACTTCCGGAACAACCGGGTTCACTTTAGCTGGCATGATGGAAGAGCCAGCCTGCAGTTCCGGCAGGTTGATCTCGTTCAGGCCGGCACGTGGACCAGAGGAGAGCAAACGCAGGTCGTTACAGATTTTGGACATCTTCACAGCCAGACGTTTCAGTGCGCCATGCACCATAACGTATGCGCCGCAGTCAGAAGTTGCTTCAATCAGGTCTTCTGCAGGAACACAGGCAAAACCGGTAACTTCAGCCAGTTTTTTCACTGCCAGCGGAGAGTATTCTTTCGGTGTGTTCAGACCCGTACCGATTGCCGTTGCGCCGAGGTTAACTTCCAGCAGCAGCTCTGCAGTACGCCCAATGTTTTTCACTTCTTCTTTCAGCAGGATGCTGAAAGCACGGAATTCCTGACCGAGGGTCATCGGCACAGCATCCTGCAACTGGGTACGACCCATTTTCAGGATGTCCTGGAATTCATCGGCTTTTTTCTCGAAGCCTTCACGCAGCTGGTTCAGGGCATCAATCAGTTTAATGATGGATGCGTATACCGCGATACGGAAACCGGTTGGGTATGCGTCGTTGGTAGACTGACATTTGTTAACGTGGTCGTTCGGGTTCAGGTACTGATATTCACCTTTCTGGTGACCCATCAGTTCCAGACCGATATTGGCCAGCACTTCGTTGGTGTTCATGTTGACGGAGGTACCCGCACCACCCTGGTAAACGTCTACCGGGAACTGATCCATGCATTTTCCGTTATTCAGGACTTCATCACACGCCGCGATGATGGCATTTGCCACACTTTTAGGAATGGTTTGCAGCTCTTTGTTGGCCATCGCCGCTGCCTTTTTCACCATTACCATGCCGCGAACAAATTCAGGAATGTCGCTGATTTTGTTGTTGCTAATGTAGAAGTTTTCAATCGCTCTCAGAGTGTGAACACCATAGTAAGCGTCCGCTGGAACTTCCCTGGTACCCAACAAGTCTTCTTCGATACGAATGTTGTTTAACATGTGAACCTTCTTTTTCAAGCTGCCAATGATTTGACTAAACACACAGGATATATGTGATTTCGATTGTTTCTCGACCGACGATTATCCCCTGCATCGGTCTGATACCCGAGATCATATGCTGGTTCAGGATTTCTACCGTAATCTGGATCACTTAAAGCGTGGAATTTACCCCTTATTTATTATTCTGTGAAATAGATCACCCCTTTAGGATTAACACTAAATATTAGTGTACAAGCGACTTGAAATTTTGCTAACCACCTCAATATCTGACTGATGCGAGTCATATAATTTTTGAACAGACGTTGTACAAAACGCCTGTTATTAACAGGAGTCCCCTTTGCGCTGGATACCATTACTTGCCATTTTTCTCTATGTTTACATAGAGATATCTATTTTTATTCAGGTTGCCCATGTGTTGGGTGTTCTGATGACCCTGATTTTGGTTATTTTTACGTCGGTTATCGGGATGTCTCTGGTTCGTAATCAGGGATTTAAGAACTTTTTACTGATGCAACAAAAAATGGCGGCAGGTGAAAGCCCGGCTGCAGAAATGATCAAGAGCGTTTCGCTGATTATTGCCGGTCTGCTATTAGTGCTGCCGGGTTTTTTCACCGATTTCCTTGGTCTTCTTCTTTTATTACCCCCGGTGCAGAAGCATCTGACGATGAAACTGCTGCCACATTTGCGTTTTTCTCGTATGCCCGGCGGTGGTTTTAGCGCCGGAACGGGTGGGGGCGAGACCTTTGACGGTGAGTTCCAGCGCAAAGACGAGCATCGTGACAGTATCGAACATAAAGACGATCGTCGGGATTAAGCATCAGTATGTAGGCCGGATAAGCGTTAGCGCCATCCGGCACGTGTTCATATGCCGGATGATGGCGTCAGCGTCGACTTATCCGGCCTGCCGGGTAAAAATAACCACAGCGCAGCCAGCATAATCAGCGCATACAGGCTCTTCCAACCCACCATCGCCAGCAATAGCAGACATAGCAAACCGCCAACGATCGCCAATGCGCGATAGTGTCCTTTCAGTAATCGACAACCTGCCAGCATGCACAGCAGATAAATCATAATAAAGATGCCGTTAGCGTAGACGATTAACGCATCGAGATTGATTTGCAGCATATAGATGCACAAAGTACTGACCACGCAGCAACCTAGCACGGCGTTCAGCGCATTGCGCGGAAGGTGACGAGGGGAAAGACGCGCCAGATAACTCCCCGGCTTGTATTGTGCTTGCGACCAGACCAGCCGGGCGAAACTTTGAATATAAATGTTGAGACTGGCAAAGCAGGCCAGATAACCAATAATGCAGGCGACCCACAGTGCCTGTACGCCAAACAGCTGTACAACAATTTCTGGCAGTGATGCCGCCGCCGCCATTTTCTCGCCATAAGCGCCAAAATGGAGGACGACGACGGTGCATGCCCAGTAGACAGAACCTGCCAGCAGTAGACCGATCATTAGCGCGCGCGGGAAGTCTCGCTCCGGATTTTTAAATTCAGAGGCCAGGTGGGCAAATGCTTCAAGACCGACAAAGCACCAGAACATCACTGACAGGGCAGCGAACAGTCCGGGAAGCTCAATTTCGCTAATTGCAGGGAAGGGGATTTCACTGGGTTTTAGATCGCCCGCCCACCAGATGGCGACAATCAGGGCCACGATCAGCCCGGCAATGACCGTTTGTAGGTTAGCGCTGGAGCTGGCGCCGCGGGAGCCTATGTACCAGACCAACGCCAATGTACCGAGTTCTGCCAGCAGAAGCTGCTCGTCATGCCAGCCAAACATCGCCTGGCCGAATCCTGCGGCAATATGTAATGCCGCAGGCAAGCCAACCGGGATTACCGACAAAAACAGCCATCCGGTGACGCGCTCCAGGCGCGAGCCAAAGGCCATACCGACAAAATGCGCCACGCCGCCCGCGCTGGGGAAATGGCGGCCGAGCACGGCAAAGACAATCGCCACGGGAAAGACTAAAACAATCAGCACCGGCCAGGCCCAAAGACTGTTGTTGCCAGCGACCAGCGCAGCCAGCGCGGGGACGGCAAAAACGCCTGTACCTAATAATGATGTCGACAACAGGCCAACGCCCTGAGCCAGTCCCAGCTCTTGTTTCAGTCCGCTCATAAGTTGTTATCCGGTTATGCCCATTGACCGGGCTACAGCGCAGATTTTGATGGTATCACAATCGGATTTGCTTATGACGACGTGACTGAAATCGTTATGAAATGTGAGGCGTGTCGGTGTTTTGACGGGATTTTCTGCTGATAAAAAATTTTTTTCGCTTGCCCCCTTGAAGGCACAAAAGCCCATCCCCATCTCTCTGGTCACTAGCCGGGAAACCGTTTACGGGCCGGCGTCACCCATAACTGATAAAGACTTTCTCAAAGGAGAGCTATCAATGAGTATTCGTCCGTTACATGATCGTGTGATCGTCAAACGTAAAGAAGTTGAATCCAAATCTGCTGGCGGCATCGTACTGACCGGTTCTGCAGCAGGTAAATCAACTCGTGGCGAAATCATCGCTGTCGGTAAGGGTCGCATCCTGGACAACGGTACCGTACAGCCGCTGGACGTGAAAGTCGGCGATATCGTTATTTTCAACGATGGCTACGGTGTTAAATCTGAGAAGATCGACAATGAAGAAGTGTTGATCATGTCTGAAAGTGACATCCTGGCAATTGTTGAAGCCTAATCCGCGAACGACACTGAACATACGAATTTAAGGGAAAGAGAAAATGGCAGCTAAAGACGTAAAATTCGGTAACGACGCTCGTGTGAAAATGCTGCGCGGCGTAAACGTACTGGCAGATGCAGTGAAAGTTACCCTCGGTCCAAAAGGCCGTAACGTAGTTCTGGATAAATCTTTCGGTGCACCGACCATCACTAAAGATGGTGTTTCCGTAGCACGTGAAATCGAACTGGAAGACAAGTTCGAAAACATGGGTGCGCAGATGGTGAAAGAAGTTGCCTCTAAAGCGAATGACGCTGCAGGCGACGGTACCACCACCGCAACCGTACTGGCTCAGTCCATCATTACTGAAGGTCTGAAAGCTGTTGCTGCGGGTATGAACCCAATGGATCTGAAACGTGGTATCGACAAAGCTGTCGCTGCTGCCGTTGAAGAACTGAAAGCGCTGTCCGTACCGTGCTCTGACTCTAAAGCAATCGCTCAGGTTGGTACCATCTCCGCTAACTCCGACGAAACCGTAGGTAAACTGATCGCAGAAGCGATGGACAAAGTCGGTAAAGAAGGCGTGATCACCGTTGAAGACGGTACCGGTCTGCAGGACGAACTGGACGTGGTTGAAGGTATGCAGTTCGACCGTGGCTACCTGTCTCCTTACTTCATCAACAAGCCGGAAACTGGCGCTGTTGAACTGGAAAGCCCGTTCATCCTGCTGGCTGATAAGAAAATCTCCAACATCCGCGAAATGCTGCCGGTTCTGGAAGCTGTCGCGAAAGCAGGCAAACCGCTGCTGATCATCGCAGAAGATGTTGAAGGCGAAGCGCTGGCAACTCTGGTTGTTAACACCATGCGCGGTATCGTGAAAGTGGCTGCTGTTAAAGCACCTGGCTTCGGCGATCGTCGTAAAGCGATGCTGCAGGATATCGCTACCCTGACCGGTGGTACCGTTATCTCTGAAGAGATCGGTATGGAACTGGAAAAAGCCACTCTGGAAGATCTGGGTCAGGCAAAACGCGTTGTTATCAACAAAGACACCACCACCATCATTGATGGCGTGGGCGATGAAGCGGCAATCCAGGGTCGTGTGACTCAGATTCGTCAGCAGATCGAAGAAGCTACTTCAGACTACGACCGTGAAAAACTGCAGGAGCGCGTAGCGAAACTGGCAGGCGGCGTTGCGGTAATCAAAGTTGGTGCTGCGACTGAAGTTGAAATGAAAGAGAAGAAAGCCCGCGTTGAAGATGCCCTGCACGCAACCCGTGCTGCGGTAGAAGAAGGCGTGGTTGCTGGTGGTGGTGTTGCGCTGATTCGCGTAGCGTCCAAAATTGCCGGCCTGAAAGGTCAGAACGAAGACCAGAACGTCGGTATCAAAGTTGCGCTGCGCGCAATGGAAGCTCCGCTGCGTCAAATCGTTCTGAACTGCGGCGAAGAGCCGTCTGTAGTGGCTAACACCGTGAAAGCGGGTGACGGTAACTACGGTTACAACGCTGCAACTGAAGAATACGGCAACATGATCGACATGGGTATCCTGGATCCAACCAAAGTAACGCGTTCTGCTCTGCAGTATGCAGCTTCTGTTGCGGGTCTGATGATCACCACCGAGTGCATGGTTACCGATCTGCCGAAAGGCGATGCGCCTGACTTAGGTGCTGCTGGTGGTATGGGCGGCATGGGTGGAATGGGCGGCATGATGTAATTTAATCTTCATACTTCAAGCCGCAGGTTCGTTGGCTGCGTTCGTACACCCCAGTCACTTACTTGTGTAAGCTCCTGGGGTTCATGAACTTGCCGCCTGCCTGCAACTTGAATTATTTGATTAAATACGCCTCTCGCGAAAAATGAGAAACCCCCGGGCAGAAATGTCTGGGGGTTTTTCTTTTGGTCATCTTTTTAGTATATGATTCAGCTACGGACATAACGTCCAACTAATTGATTATGGGGAATGACATGCACGTGAAATATTTAGCAGGGATCGTTGGTGCCGCGCTACTGATGGCGGGTTGTAGCTCCAGCAACGAACTGAGTTCAGCCGGACAAAACGTACGCTTTGTCGAAGACAAGCCAGGCGCAGAGTGCCAGCTGATTGGCACTGCAACCGGTACGCAGAGCAACTGGCTTTCTGGTCAGCATGGCGAAGAGGGTGGGTCTATGCGTGGCGCAGCGAACGATCTGCGTAACCAGGCCGCAGCAATGGGGGGTAACGTAATTTATGGCGTCAGCAGCCCATCACAGGGAATGCTGTCCAGTTTTGTTCCTACCGCCAGTGAGATGAATGGTCAGGTTTATAAGTGCCCAAACTGATAAAAGCTGTTGATGCCGGATGGCGACGCTAAAGCGTCTTATCCGGCCTACGGTATAAATGATCGTAGGCCTGATAAGCGCAGCGCCATCAGGCATTCTGAGCTTTATGCGCAGACTGAACGCGTAAATGATGTAGCGCACGCAAACACTGATCCTGATTGAGCTTTTGGGTTTTATCTCCCGTCAACGTTTTGACAAACACCTGGCACGGGACACCGGCAAGTTTTTTCAGTCGTGGGCTGAAGTCCAGAAGGCGTCGGGTAATGGCCTCAGCTTCTTTACTGCCGGAAAGGGCGCGAGTTTTCACTACTGAGCCACAGAATTGAGCTTTACCCTTTTCATCCTTATAGCGGTAGATAATCGCCAGGTAATGGTTAAACAGGTTATGTTTCCATTCTGGTTGTGTATATGAATCATATTCAAGATTATCGTTTTGCTGGCAGTCAACATCGTACAGAGGCAGGAAATCCAGCAGCGATGTCATTCTTAGCGCTAATTCCTGCATGCCAGCATTTTTTATTGCATGAATGATTGCATAGGCTAATACCTGGATCTGCAGTTCATTAATCAGTAATTCGTGGATTTGTCCGTTATGCAGTGTCAGAGAAAATGCTAAGCTTTCTCCTTTATCATCCACTAACACCAGAGAATTGATGCGACGGTTTATATCCGCATTTTTTAAATCATCTTCCTGAATTAAAGGGATATTCTCGTGCATCTTTTTACTGGCTTTGTCGCGTTCTTTTTCATATCGCAAACGCGCTTCTTCGCTAAGCTGGTGCTTCGCATGGAGTCTGCTCTCCAGAGCGATAAGCAGATCTCTTAGCCCCAACGGTGAGAGGAAAAACAGTGACTCTTTATTTCTTGGTTCTTTGATCTTGAGTGCCAGAGCAATAAATTCATTCTTCTGACGAATAACACCGGTATTAATACCCTTAATACTAATAGCCATCCAGGGTTCTCCCTAACCATATATTTATTGGGGATTTATATTTTTATTAATTTATAAATTTTGCAAATGAGTTGTTGCACAGTACCAGTTAAAATAGCACATATTAAAAGTGCGACTCCACCTGCACGGATATTAAATACTCGGGATTGGTAGTGAGTGTCCATAATCGGACACTCAATAAGCATTATTGCTGGCGTAATTGCAGATCCAACGGCGTTTTACTGGGTTCTCCGCCAATTTCTCGCGCCAGTTTAGGAACCATATAACCGGAAACCAGCGTCAGCAGTTCGCGCACAATCTGACGTGCTTCGTCGTCGCTGACCATAAAGTGGGCGGCACCCTGCACTTTATCCAGTACGTGCAGGTAATAGGGCATAACACCCGCATCAAACAGTGCGTTACTAAGGTCGGCCAGGGTTTGGGCGTTATCGTTAACACCCCGTAGCAATACGCTTTGATTGAGTAGCGTGACGCCTGCTTTGCGCAGTCTGAGCATCGCCTGACGAAACGTCTCATCAACTTCATTGGCATGGTTAATATGATTGACCAGCAGAATTTGCAATGAAGAGTGAGCAAAACGCTCGGTCAGCCCTTCGGTAATGCGCGCAGGGATCACAATTGGTAAACGGCTGTGAATGCGCAGACGCTTAATGTGTGGAATGGTTTCCAGTTGCGTGAGCAGCCAGTCCAGTTCGTGATCCTTGGCCATCAACGGATCGCCGCCGGAGAAGATTACCTCATCTAACTCAGGATGGGCAGTAATGTAGTCCAGAGCGACCTGCCAGTTGCGCTTGTTGCCCTGATTTTCGGCGTACGGGAAGTGTCGGCGGAAGCAATAACGACAATTTACCGCGCAGCCGCCTTTGACCAGCAGCAGCGCCCGGTTGCGATATTTATGCAGCAGGCCAGGAACCACACTGTGTTGTTCCTCCAGCGGATCGGTCGAGTAGCCTGGCGCCGCAACAAACTCTTCCTCGGCGGTAAGTACCTGACGCAGAAGCGGATCGTTCGGATTGCCTTTCTCCATGCGCGCAATAAACGCGCGTGGTACGCGCAGGGCGAAAAGTCGTCTCGCGTCGCGTCCGGCCAACAGTTTTTCATCTGCGTCTATATTCAAAAGATGCAGAAGTTCATCGGGATCGGTCACAACATCGGCAAGTTGCGATAACCAATCTTCTCTGGATGGGGTATTTAGGGTTACAATATGCGCCATTTTGTGGCTTAGCTACCAGTTAACAATTTTCAGAGGGCCTTATGGCAACGTACTATAGCAACGATTTTCGTGCTGGTCTTAAAATCATGTTGGACGGCGAACCGTATGCGGTTGAAGCCAGCGAATTCGTTAAACCAGGTAAAGGCCAGGCGTTTGCGCGCGTTAAGCTGCGTCGCCTGCTGACCGGTACTCGCGTAGAGAAAACCTTCAAGTCTACCGACTCTGCCGAAGGCGCAGATGTAGCCGACATGAACCTGACCTTCTTGTATAGCGACGGTGAATTCTGGCACTTCATGAACAACACCACTTTCGAACAGCTGGCTGCAGACGAGAAAGCGGTAGGCGATAACGCTAAATGGCTGCTGGACCAGGCTGAATGCATCGTGACCCTGTGGAACGGTCAGCCGATCTCCGTGACTCCGCCGAACTTCGTTGAGCTGGAAGTCATTGAAACCGACCCAGGTCTGAAAGGCGATACCGCTGGTACTGGCGGCAAACCGGCTACTCTGTCAACCGGCGCAGTCGTTAAAGTTCCGCTGTTCGTACAGATCGGCGAAGTGATCAAAGTGGATACTCGCTCAGGCGAATACGTTTCCCGCGTAAAATAAAACACTTATTTGATCTTGTGGCGCAGGTTGCTGCGCCATACTTTTTCCAGGACAGGAATGATGAAACGTCTTCTCAGTCTTGTAATGCTAATCCTTTTCACCAGCACCCTACTGGCGGGCTGTAATACCGCGCGCGGCTTCGGTGAAGACATCAAACACCTCGGCAATTCAATCTCTCACGCCGCCAGTTAAACTTCTCACATAATCTGAAAAACGATTGTTTATCCATCACACTTCCGGATCTTGTCTATTATTAAGTAGCTATACACAAACAATATTGGCTAGAAAAGGAAGACGTTATGATTAAGAAGACAATTGCTGCGATCTTTTCTGTGTTGGTACTTTCTTCCGTATTAACCGCGTGTAATACCACGCGAGGCGTAGGGGAGGATATTTCTGACGGTGGTAACGCTATTTCTGGTGCAGCGACAAAAGCTCAGCAATAACGCTCAACGGTACGACGCCGGGTCGTACCGTTAACTCTCCTTATGCGGGAGCGAGAGAAACGGTGAGAAGCGGTTCCCCAGATGAAGCTTCATACGAATATTTCGTTTATAGGTATACACCGTTTTGCCATGAATGCTGAGCGTGGCGGCTATCGCATTGTTGCTCACGCCATCCATCCACATTGACAATACTTTCTCCTCTTGCGGCGTCAGCAGTGGCGTCGGGTTTTCGGCTAATGCTAATGTGGGACGATCTTGTAGCGCTTCCTGAATCGTGTGTGTGAGTGTGTTTAGCGAGGTGTGTTTGGTTAATACCGAATGAGCGATGGCTTGAGAAGTCGGGATGGATGTGTGCTGTCTGTCCGCTGATTGCAGTAAAATCAACGGGATGACGCCACAGCTCATGAAAAAGGGCTTAACTGGCGGAGTGGAATGCGCCTCGCTAATAAAACTGTATAAATCCGCAATGACCAGATGTGGTTTCCACTGCAAAATATGCTCTTTTGCCAACAGAAGATTATTAATTCCTGATACCAGAAATGAGGAGCTGAACCTGCCAGAATGATTAAGCAAGGCCTCAATCCCTGTGCGGGTAAAGTGGCATCGGTCAATCACTAAAATTTTAAGCATAAACTTTTCGCATTCAGAAGAGGGGCAATCGACTTTCTGATTTCAGAAAGCCCTTCATCATAGAGAACTCCGATGAGTGCCAAATGCGGGAACTACGCCGCTAATTATGCTTAATTCTTGCTTTTAACAGACGGTGAATAAAAAGGTTGAAATTCATTTTCTGTCGGGCAAAAATGCCATTTCATACACCAGCTTTGCAGGACGACCTGCAAACGCTTCTTTCACCGGGGACGGCCCCATTGTTCTGGAGCCTCATATGTCCTGGATCATTTTATTAATTGCCGGTTTGCTCGAAGTTGTTTGGGCGATTGGCCTGAAATACACCCACGGCTTCACTCGTCTGACGCCAAGCATTATCACCATTGTCGCGATGATCGTCAGTATCGCCATGCTCTCCTGGGCGATGCGCACCTTGCCAGTTGGGACCGCCTATGCCGTCTGGACCGGTATTGGCGCCGTCGGGGCGGCCATTACCGGGATTCTGCTGTTGGGTGAATCTGCCAGCCCGGCGCGTTTGCTGAGTCTGGGGCTGATTGTGGCTGGCATTATTGGTCTGAAGCTGAGCACTCACTAAGCACCAGGCTGTTTCACCCAAATCAGTTTATTGACGTCAAACCCTTCCCGGGTCGCGATAGCCAACATTTGCTGCTTCATTTCATCTGAAATGGTGGGGGTCCGTGAAAGGATCCACAGGTAATCGCGATCCGGACCACACACCAGCGCGTGGCGATATTCCCGGTCGAGCGCAATCACGTTATACCCACCATAGAAGGGGCCGAAGAATGACACCTTGAGCGCCGCCCGATTTGGGTCGCCGGTGAAATAGGCTTTACCCTCCGTTTTTTGCCACATCCCTCTGTCCGGGTTATAGCCCTTATTGATCACGTTGATACCGCCGTCGTCGCGCAAGCTATACGTTGCGGTCACTTTTTCCAGTCCACGTTCGAAGCGATGGTCTAAACGTGCAATTTCATACCAGGTACCAAGATAGCGTTTGGCGTCAAAGTTATTCACAACGGTAACGCCTTTTGGCGGTGTAGGGGAACTGCAGGCGACAACCAGAAATGCAGCGGTAACTGCAGCAACGACGGGCAGAATGCGCATAAGATTTTCCTTACTGTTTTTTGTTAAGTGTAGATGACAGCAGGAAAAGAAGAGGAAGAAACGAGGTCCGCTATAGCGGACCTCATCGTCAGTTACTGCAATTTTTCAAGAATGCGCCAGGCGGCCTCGACGCGAGCAGGGTTTGGGTAGCTTTTGTTTGCCAGCATCACGATGCCGAGATTTTTTTCCGGAACGAACGCAACGTAGCTGCCAAATCCGCCAGTGGAGCCGGTTTTGTGCACCCATGAGGCTTTCACTGCAGGGGCGGGCGGATTGACCTCAACGGCGGGAAGCGCCGCTAACGCGACTTTACTGTCGCTACCGTTGATTATCGAGTCGGCATTCACCGGCCAGTTCAGCATCTCCCAACCTAATCCCTGGTACATGTCGCCAATATGCCAGTAACGAGCCTGCGCAATTTCAATTCCCTGTCGGAGCGTTTTCTCCTGCACCTGGCTGGCGTCCATGTTGGCCTGAACCCAACGAGTCATATCGACAAGGCTGGATTTCACCCCGTAGGCTTCGGCATCAAGCTGACCCGGAGATACGTGCACGGGCTTCCCTTCGCGATAACCCCAGGCATAATCCTTTTGTTCGCTCTGTGGAACCGTAATCCAGGTATGCGCCAGTTTTAATGGTTGCAGGACGCGTTTGGTCATCGCCTCTTCATAGCCCATTCCTGAAGGTTTCACCGCCAGTGCGCCAAACAGACCAATACTGGAGTTAGCATACAGGCGTTTAGCACCCGGGGCCCATTGCGGCTGCCAGTTTTGATAAAAGCGCAGTAATGCCGCTTTATCTGTAACGTCGTCAGGTACCTGAAGCGGCAGACCACCCGCCGTATAGGTGGCCAGATGCAGCAGGCTGATACCCTGCCATTGTTTGCCAGTTAATTCGGGCCAGTATTGGGTGACCGGATCGCTGAGCTTAATTTCACCACGGGCGATAGCATCGCCGCCCAGCACACCGTTAAACGTCTTACTTACCGATCCAAGCTCAAACAGCGTTTGCCGGGTGACGGGGCGGTCATTGGCGATATCGGCTTTCCCCCAGGTAAAGTAATAGGGTTTTCCCTGGTAGATAATTGCCACGGCCATACCCGGAATAGCCTGTTCTTGCATCAGCGGTGTGATGGTACGGTTTACGATATCGGCAATCTGTTGTTCTGTTTTTGCGGCGGCAAACGTGGAGAAAGAGGCTGTCAGCAGCAACGCGCAGCATAACGATTTTTTCATCATGAAATCAGTTCCGTAATAAAAAGCGAAAGGGTGTCCGGGCCCGTCAGACGCAATCAGTTTGTTTGATTTGCAGTGTGTTGACAAACGGTTAAATTTAGCAGCAGATATAAGTTTTTCTAACAGGCCGGATGATGACGCGTAGCTATATTCCTCTTAACTCACTGCGAGCTTTTGAAGCCGCGGCCAGACACCTCAGCTTTACCCGCGCTGCGATTGAGCTCAACGTGACGCATTCTGCCATCAGCCAGCATGTCAAAGCGCTGGAACAGCAGCTAAATTGTCAGCTGTTTGTGCGCGGCTCCCGTGGGTTAATGCTGACGACAGAAGGGGAAAGTCTGTTACCTGTACTTAATGATTCTTTCGATCGTATGGCGGGGATGCTGGATCGTTTTGCTACTAAAAAAACCCAGGAAAAACTTAAAATCGGAGTGGTGGGAACCTTTGCGGTCGGTTGTCTTTTTCCTCTGCTCAGCGACTTTAAGCGTAGTTATCCGCATATTGATTTGCATATTTCCACCCACAATAACCGCGTGGATCCCGCCGCCGAGGGACTGGACTATACCATTCGCTACGGAGGAGGTGCCTGGCACGATACCGATGCACAATATTTGTGTAGCGCGCTGATGTCCCCGCTTTGCTCGCCAGAATTAGCCGCACAGATCAAGGTACCTGCAGACCTCCTGAAATTCCCGTTATTACGCTCTTATCGGCGAGATGAGTGGACGCTTTGGATGCAGGCCGCCGGAGAAGCGCCTCCGTCACCGACGCACAACGTGGTGGTGTTTGATTCGTCCGTCACAATGCTGGAGGCCGCGCAGGCGGGGATCGGGGTGGCGATTGCCCCGGTAAGAATGTTCACTCATCTGCTTGGTAGTGAACGTATCGTTCAACCGTTTCTAACGCAGATTGATCTGGGGAGCTATTGGATAACGCGTTTGCAATCCCGACCGGAGACATCTGCAATGCGTGAGTTTTCCCGTTGGTTGGCTGGGGCTCTGCACAAATAAAAAGGCCCGCCAATGGCGGGCCTGATAGTTAACGCATGCAATTAGATGGTCAGGATACCAATGGCCGTTACTACGGTCAGGATAGCTGCCAGTCCGTAGAATACCCATTTGCCAGCAGGCACGTGGATTTTCAGGTCATGCATCGCGTGATGCATACGGTGTAAACCGCACCACAGCGGCAGGACGATCATCAGGAACAGGAATGCGCGACCGATAAAGCTCTGAGCGAATGCCAGGACGCGTTCATAGCTGAAGGCATCAGGAACAAAGCCCAGCGGCAGCATAATGCCTACCAGCAGAATCATTACCGGCGCAATGATTGCGCTCCACATACCGCCTGCACCAAACAGGCCCCAGAATACGGGTTCGTCAGAGCGTTTTGGATTTGGATTAATCATTCCGGACTCCTTACCAGAACAGGGCAACAAACAGTATTACTACTGTCGCAACCACAGTAACCGCCCAAAGCCCTTTGATGATTGGCTCTGGCCCCATTTTTTCGTCTTTTACGATGATGTTGGCCGCTTTCGGCGCCAGCTCAAACCAGGTCTTGGTATGCAGCAGCGCGGCTGCCAGGGCGATGATGTTAAGGATCACCACCACCGGGTTCTGCAGGAACCCGACAAAGCCAGCCCAGGATTCCACACCGTGCTTAAGCGCAAACAGGCCGAAGATCAGTTCAATACTGAACCAGACAGCCGGAACGGCTGTGCCTTCACGCAGCATGTAAAAGCGATAAAACGGCAGTTTCTTCCACCAGGTGGACGTCATTGGCCGCACATAGGCGTTGCGTTTAGTCGTCATGTTGCACTCCTTAGCGTGGTTTCAGGGTTGCGATAAGAAAGTCTTTTGAACTTTCAACTTTACCCTGCTGAATGGCCGCAGCCGGATCGACGTGTTTCGGGCAGACTTCGGAGCAGTAGCCCACGAAAGTACAACTCCAGACGCCGTTCGGGCTATTCAATTGAGCCATACGCTCTTTCTTACCGTGGTCGCGGCTATCTTCGTTGTAACGATGCGCCAGCGTAATCGCAGCCGGTCCAATGAACTCAGGGTTCAGGCCGAACTGCGGGCACGCGGCGTAGCACAGACCACAGTTGATGCAACCGGAGAACTGATGATACTTCGCCATCTGCGCCGGAGTCTGGGTGTTTGGACCCTGATCCGGTGTACGCGGGTTACCGATGATGTACGGTTTGATCGCTTCCAGGCTTTCGATAAAGTGCGTCATATCGACGACCAGATCGCGCTCAATCGGGAAGTTGCCCAGCGCTTCAACCTTCATACCGTTGGTGTAATCACGCAGGAAGGTTTTGCACGCCAGCTTCGGCACGTTGTTGACCATCATGCCGCAGGAGCCGCAGATTGCCATACGGCAGGACCAGCGATAGCTCAGGTCCGGCGCCAGGTTATCCTTGATGTAGCCCAACGCATCGAGCAGAGACGTGGTTTCATCGTAAGGAACTTCGTAGAAAGCACTGTGCGGCGCGGTATCGGTTTCCGGGTTATAGCGCACCACCTCAACTTTCAGGTTTTTCATCTCAGCCATTCGCCTTCTCCTTCTTATCGGCTGCTTCCGCTTCGCCACCGTAAACACGTTTAGCCGGTGGCAGAGTGGTGATTTTCACGTCGCTGTATTCCAGGCGAGTCGTGCCGTCAGCATCGCGGAAGGCGAGGGTGTGTTTGAGGAAGTTCACGTCGTCACGCTCGGTGCAGCCTTCATCCAGACGCTGATGCGCGCCGCGGGATTCTTTACGCGCCAGAGCGGAGTGCGCCATACATTCAGCAACGTTCAGACCGTGACCCAGTTCGATGGTGTACAGCAGGTCGGTGTTGAAGACGCTGGAGGTATCAGTGATACGCACGCGCTTGAAGCGCTCCTGCAGCTCAGCCAGCTTATCAACGGTTTTCTGCATGAGTTCCGGCGTACGGTAGATACCGCAACCTTCTTCCATGGAGATCCCCATTTCGTCACGGATCTTAGACCAGTTTTCGTTACCTTCCTGGTTAACCAGATCTTTCAGACGTTTTTCAATACCGGCAACTTGTGCATCAAGCGCGGCACTGTTTGCAGCGCCAGCCGTTGCAGCACGTTCCGCAGCCTGTTCGCCGGCCATACGACCGAAGACCACCAGTTCCGCCAGGGAGTTAGAGCCCAGACGGTTAGCGCCATGCAGACCAACAGAGGAACATTCGCCGACAGCGAACAGACCTTTAATGCGGGTTTCACAGTGCTGATCGGTTTCGATACCGCCCATGGTGTAGTGCGCGGTCGGACGTACCGGGATCGGCTCTTTAACCGGATCGACACCCACGTAGGCTTTCGCCAGTTCGCAGATGAACGGTAAACGTTCGAGCAGTTTTTTCTCGCCGAGGTGACGCAGGTCGAGGTGAACCACATCGCCACGCGGAGTGGAAATGGTGTTGCCTTTGCGCCATTCGTGCCAGAAAGCCTGAGAAACTTTGTCGCGCGGACCGAGTTCCATATATTTGTTTTTCGGCTCGCCCAGTGGGGTTTCCGGACCCATGCCGTAATCTTGCAGATAACGGTAGCCATTTTTGTTGACCAGAATACCGCCTTCACCACGGCAGCCTTCAGTCATCAGGATACCGGAGCCTGGCAGACCCGTCGGGTGATACTGAACGAATTCCATATCACGCAGCGGAACGCCGTGGCTCAGCGCCATGCCCATACCGTCGCCGGTTACGATACCGCCGTTGGTGTTGTAACGGTAAACGCGACCTGCGCCGCCCGTTGCCATTACCACTGCGTTAGCACGGATCTGCACCAGCGTGCCTTCCATCATGTTCATCGCGACGACGCCGCGAGCATGACCATCGTCAACCAGGATATCGAGAACGAAGTGTTCGTCAAAGCGCTGAATCTGTGGGAACTGCAAAGACGTTTGGAACAGCGTATGCAGCATGTGGAAGCCGGTTTTATCCGCGGCAAACCAGGTACGCTCGATTTTCATGCCGCCGAAGCGACGTACGTTGACGCTACCGTCTTCACGACGGCTCCATGGGCAGCCCCATTGTTCGAGTTGCGTCATTTCAGTTGGGCAGTGGTGGACAAAGTAATCCACGACATCCTGCTCACATAGCCAGTCTCCGCCTGCTACCGTATCGTGAAAATGGTAGTCAAAGCTGTCATGATCCTGCGCGACAGCTGCAGAGCCGCCTTCGGCAGCAACGGTATGGCTGCGCATTGGGTACACTTTTGAGATCAGTGCGATTTTAGCGTTGGGATTTGCTTGTGCGGCA
The DNA here is from genome assembly GCF_008693645.1 of Citrobacter werkmanii. NCBI lineage: Bacteria > Pseudomonadati > Pseudomonadota > Gammaproteobacteria > Enterobacterales > Enterobacteriaceae > Citrobacter > Citrobacter werkmanii. The sequence continues at coordinate 654,348 of NZ_CP044101.1, forward strand.
GCAATTGCAGCACGTAATCCCGCGCCACCGGCGCCTATAATGGCAAGATCGGCTTGAAAGGTTTGCACGACATTCCTCCAGATTGTTGTTATTTCATCCCCGCCTGAACTCAGATGCTTCATCGGCTTCAAACAGGTTATGAACGCGTTTCCACTGCTCCTTTATAGGTACAATAGTATAGTCTTAGGGATGTGCGGGAAATTTGACGTGTTCGATTTTTTTAGCGTGTCAAAGGGGGGAATTATCATTGAATTTGATTAATTTAATTACTAAACCACCCAATGTCGCTTTTTTTACCCGATTGCCAGTGCTGATTACTACCGCGGGAAATTTGTCTCGTTAGCGCGATACGAGTAGACTTCGTGCCCTTGTCTTAAATCGGAGAAACAACCATGAGCGAAACGGCAACCTGGCAGCCGAGCGCGTCCATCCCCAATCTGTTAAAACGTGCAGCAATTATAGCGGAGATTCGCCGCTTTTTTGCCGATCGTGGCGTGCTTGAGGTTGAGACCCCTTGTATGAGTCAGGCAACGGTAACGGACATCCATCTGTTCCCGTTCGAAACACGTTTCGTCGGCCCTGGACATTCCCAGGGAATGAATCTCTATTTAATGACCAGTCCGGAATATCACATGAAGCGCCTGCTGGTGGCAGGATGTGGCCCGGTATATCAACTGTGCCGCAGCTTTCGCAATGAAGAGATGGGACGTCATCATAACCCTGAGTTCACCATGCTCGAGTGGTATCGTCCCCACTACGATATGTATCGCCTGATGAATGAAGTGGATGATTTGCTCCAGCAGGTGCTGGACTGCTCTCCGGCGGAAAGCCTTTCTTATCAGCAGGCCTTCCAGCGCCATCTGGAGATAGATCCACTGTCTGCAGACAAAACCCAACTGCGGGAAGTAGCGGCTAAGCTGGATCTCAGCAATATCGCCGATACTGAAGAAGATCGGGATACGTTGCTGCAACTGCTGTTCACGATGGGCGTTGAGCCGCATATCGGCAAAGACAAACCGACGTTTGTTTATCATTTCCCCGCCAGCCAGGCATCATTGGCGCAAATCAGTACCGAAGATCACCGCGTGGCTGAGCGTTTCGAGGTGTATTACAAAGGTATTGAGCTGGCGAATGGTTTCCATGAGTTGACCGACGCGCGCGAGCAGCAGCAACGGTTTGAACAGGATAACCGCAAACGTGCCGCGCGTGGCCTGCCACAGCAACCTATCGATACCAACCTGCTTGAAGCGTTAAAAGTGGGCATGCCGGATTGCTCTGGCGTGGCGCTCGGCGTTGACCGTCTGGTGATGCTGGCGCTGGGCGCGGAAAGCCTGGCTGAGGTTATCGCATTTACCGTCGATCGCGCGTAATTTACGTTCTCTCCATACAAAGTGGCGGATAAACAGCCACTTTGTAGCATATTTTTTCATTTACCCTCTAATAGCCACAATTTACATCTGGATGTTTGATATCTTTCAGGTATCAATTCTGTGTTAATTTTTTATCGCTGAACTCCGCAATGAGAGCAGTGCCAATCGGTGAGCGGCGTTTGTGAAACGCTTGCCAGAGTAAGGGATGGTTTAATGACCCAAACAATAAAAAAGATGAGCCTGATTGGTCTCATCCTTATGATATTTACGTCTGTTTTTGGTTTTGCTAACAGCCCCTCCGCGTTCTATTTAATGGGGTACAGTGCGATTCCATGGTATATATTTTCCGCATTATTATTTTTTATTCCATTTGCTTTAATGATGGCGGAAATGGGTTCCGCCTATCGAAAAGAAGAGGGTGGAATCTATTCGTGGATGAATAATAGCGTTGGGCCACGTTATGCGTTTATCGGCACGTTTATGTGGTTTTCTTCCTATGTGATATGGATGGTCAGCACGGCGGCAAAGGTCTGGGTACCTTTTTCGACCTTCTTATTTGGCGCAGACATGACGCAGCACTGGCGTTTTGCCGGGCTTGAGCCTACGCAGGTTGTCGGGCTGCTCGCCGTCGGCTGGATGATTCTGGTGACCTGCGTGGCCTCACGGGGGATTAATAAGATTGCCCGTATTACGGCTGTAGGTGGAATTGCCGTAATGTGTCTTAATTTAGTTTTGTTGTTAGTGAGTGTCGCTATTTTGTTATTAACGGGTGGCCACTTTGCGCAGGATATTAATTTTATCTCCTCGCCTAATCCGGGATATCAGTCCGGTCTGGCAATGTTGTCATTTGTTGTGTTTGCTATTTTTGCTTACGGCGGAATTGAGGCCGTGGGGGGACTGGTAGATAAAACAGAAAAGCCAGAAAAGAACTTCGCGAAAGGGATTGTCTTTGCCGCTATTGTCATTTCTGTCGGTTATTCACTGGCGATATTTTTATGGGGCGTTAGCACCAACTGGCAACAGGTATTAAGTGATGGCTCGGTCAACCTCGGCAACATTACCTATATCCTGATGAAAAGCCTCGGGATGACGTTGGGTAATGCGCTGCACCTTTCCCCGGAAAGCGCGATGGCGTTGGGCGTATGGTTCGCGCGTATCACCGGTCTTTCTATGTTCCTCGCCTATACGGGCGCTTTTTTCACGCTCAGCTACTCGCCGCTGAAAGCGATTATTCAGGGAACGCCGAAGGCATTGTGGCCCGCGCCGATGACCAGGCTGAATGCGGTGGGGATGCCGACGACGGCAATGTGGTTGCAGTGTTTACTGGTGAGCCTGTTTATCCTGCTGGTTTCGTTTGGCGGCGACACGGCCTCAGCGTTTTATAACAAACTGACCCTGATGGCGAACGTCTCAATGACGCTGCCGTATCTGTTCCTTGCACTGGCTTTCCCATTCTTTAAAGCGCGTACGGATCTGGAAAGGCCGTTTGTGATTTTTAAAACGCGGGCGGCGACGTTATTGACAACAGGCGTGGTGGTATTGGTGGTGACGTTTGCCAACGTGTTCACCATCATCCAGCCGGTGATTGAAGCCGGGGACTGGAACAGCGCATTGTGGATGACCGGCGGCCCGATCTTCTTCTCGCTGCTGGCGATGGCGATTTATCAGAACTATAGCCGTCGCATGGCCAACGAACCTGAGTGGGCGGTGGAGTAACCGTCCTGGCGTATCCGGCCTACAAAGAAGCATTTTCGTAGGCCGGATAAGACCCAACGGGTCGCCATCCGGCATGTCTTGCCTGAATTATGCGCTACAAACTTCCTGCCGGGCGGCTGGCTCTGCCCGCAGAACTTAACGTTCTTCCCGTTTGTTTACCGCCAAGGCTCTCCAGACGCATCTGGAACGGCGGGAATGGCATATCAATACCGTGTTCGCGGAAGCCTGCCAGAATCAGCTGGTGGATCTCATGACGCAGCGGCATACGGTGTCCCATCTCTGCGGCATAAATACGCAGTTCGAAGATTTGAATCCCCTGCTGCAGATCTACCAGAAAGACTTCTGGTGCCGGGTTATCGATAACCAGCGAACAGCGCTGCGCGGCAGTCAGCAAAATCTGCGTGACCTCCTCGCTGTTAGCCTCTGACGGCGCCGGGATAGTTAACACCACACGGGTGACCGAATCTGATAACGACCAGTTGATAAACTGCTCGGTGATAAAGGCCTTATTGGGCACGATGATCTCTTTGCGGTCCCAGTCGCTGATGGTGGTGGCGCGAGTGTTAATCTTCGTCACGCTACCGGTAAGATCGCGAATGGTCACCGTGTCGCCAATGCGAATCGGTTTCTCAAACAGGATAATCAGGCCGGAAATAAAGTTGGCGAAGATTTCCTGCAAACCAAAGCCCAGACCAACACCGAGAGCAGCCACCAGCCATTGCAGTTTGGACCACTCAATGCCGATCATCGAGAAGCCAACCAGACCGCCAATCAGCATCAGCAAATACTTGGTAATGGTGGTAATGGCGTAACCGGTGCCGGGGGTTAAATCCAGATGTTGCAGCAGCGCCAGCTCCAGCAACGCGGGGAGGTTGCGCACTAACTGGGTGGTGATGATAAATACCAGTATCGCGATGAGCACCGCGCCCAGCGTGATCGGCTCTAAGCTTTCCACGCCTTGCACCGTAGAGGTGACATCCCACAACGAGATGTTTTCCAGGAAGCCAAATGCGGAATGAATTTCCGACCACAGCACAATGACTGAAAGCAGGGCGATAAGCATCAAAATAGAGCGCACCAGACGCAGCGATTGTGCGCTGATCGCGTCGAGATCCACTTCGCTTTCATCAACGTCAATCGCGCCTTCAAGACTGGTGGAGTGCGGCGGTTCTTCTTCACCTCGCGCACGTTGCGCCAGCATTTCGGCGCGTCGATGCTTGGCGCGGTCGAACGCCAGGCGGCGGCGCTGGATCAGCATCCAGCGGCGGATGACGTGATACACCACCAGTAACAAGAACCAGATAGCCACGGATGTTTCCAGACGCGCCAGCAAAGCTTGCGATGTGGCGAGATAGCCCACTGCGGCCGCGAGGATGGCAATCAGCGGCGCGCCCATCAGCATATTCCATAGCATGCTGTTGACCATGTTATCGCTGTTGCCCTCTTTATCGAGATACAGCGGTATTCCGGCGCGCTTCAGGCTCAGAGTCACGACCGCCAGTGCGCCGCAAATCAGGATGAAGCACAAGCGTCCCAATGAGGCGGAGAATTCCCGGTCATTGAGGTTATCAAACATAATTACTGCCATGATCAGCGGGACAATCAGTCCGATGCTCATCAGGTAATAGTGCATAGCCTTCGCGACGCGATTACGCGGCCAGCCAAAGTGGGCAATGAACAGACCGTTAGGGCGTGCAAAGGTGGCGCAAATCATCACCGCCCATAGCATGGGCACCGTGGCGGTTACGCCATCGCCGATAGCGACGGCCAACGGATAAGGCCAGGCTTCCTGCAAACCGTAACCCAGGGTGGCCCACAGTACCGGTAGCGGCGAGGCGACGAGTATTGACCAGAATACCGTGCGTATCGTCAGCCAGAAGTGGTCCTGGGTCACCTTACCCACCCGCGCGGACGAGCGTTCAAGAAAACGGGTAAAGTGTTTGCGAGAATAGAGGCTAAATCCAACCAGTACCAACGCACCGAACAGCGGTAGTAGCGTTTCTTTGCTGGTCAGCATCATGATGCTGGCTTTACCTAACTGATTAAAGGTATCTAATGAGATCAGACGCCGCAGATCCTGAACAATGTCGACAGGCCATGAGAGGGAGATAGGGCTGACGTCAGACGTCCAGAACAGATAGCGGTGCGTCGCTTCGTTGACCTCTTTTAGCGCATCTTCCAGTTGGCTATTGGAGACTTTTAGCTTGGTCAGCTCAAGGATCAGCGTATCGCCACCCTGTAACAGAGAGTTCAGCAATTCACGCTGAGTGCGCAACTGGGCGTTGAGGATGCTGCTCTGTTCCGCGGTCAGCGGTTGCCCATCGGCCTGATGGATCTGGCGTAGTTGCGGCTGCTTATTGAGGAGATCTTCATAGCGCATACGGTGCACGCGTAGCTGCGCCATTTCGGTATCTAACTGCTGAGGTTTGGGCATTTCGGGCAGACGAGACACCTGTGCGCGTAGCGCTTCCCCCAGCATATTCGAGACCCCAAGCCACTGGGACTGTTCGCGCAGCGTATTCAACGCCTGACGCACCTGCAGCGTTTGGCTGGTGGCCTGACGCTGTTGCGACGCGACCAGATCCATACGCTGCGCCTGCTGGTTTAAGGCCTGGGACAGTTCGCGATTAACCTTGAACTGGTCAACAATGCCTTCGGGCAATCCCGCACTGTTTTCCGCCAGCAGTTCGGTACTCTCCAGTGCTCGCTCAGCTTCACGCTGCCGCTGACTGTTGAGTTGATTACGTAATGCCTGCAGATAGGCGTCGAGCTGTTGGCTCTGTTTTTCCGCCAGTTCTGAGCGCATACGCGCCAGTTCCTGGCGGTTGTTGGCGGAAAGCTGCGCCAGCTCCAGTTCATCGACCAGGGCTTTGAGTTTGGCGGACTCAGCCTGCATCGCCTGATTCTGCGCGGGATTGGCGTTGGCGGTACCAATACGCCGCTCAAGCTCATTTAGTTGGCGGCGGGCATCGGTTTGCTGTTGAGGAAGCTGACTTAACGAGTCGGCGATTTCCCGGGCGCGATCCTGCTCCTGCTGGGCCTGACGACTCTTTTCCAGCAACTGACTGCTGACCTGGAGGATCTCCTGGTTTAACGCATCAGTTGTCAGTCCGGTTGGTACGTTGCGCGGTTCGTCACGCAGATTGCTAAGCTGTGCGCGTAGCGTTGCGGAGAGCTTGGGGAAGTTATCAATAACCTGCTGGTATTGCGCGGCGCGCTCGAGAGAGCCTTTCCGCTCCTCAAGGGCATTCAGCGCGGACTGGAGCGCCTCGACGGTTTCTGGCTGAGCGGGTTTCGCCGCCTTGGCCTGCTCCAGTTCCTGGGTGAGTTGTTTGGCGTCGGGGGCCGTCGCAGCGTACGCCCCCAGGCTGAGGCACCAGGCCATCAGAAAAGTGATAATCAGGCGCACAGCAGCGATTCCTATGTTTAAGTTTCGTCTTTTTTGTCGTCAACCAGCGGGCTGGCGTCGTGTTCTGCTTCGATCTCTTCTTTCGGCAGCGGGGCAGGTTCTGCCTCTGGCGTCACGAAAGTCTCGGTTGAGATGGCCATTGGCTGACCGATTTTCGTGACTGAAAGGTCCTGCAATTGCTCAACCAGGTTAACTTTGCCCGGTGCAAACAGGTTGATGACGGTGGAACCGAGCTTAAAGCGGCCCATTTCCTGACCTTTCAGCAGTGCCACCGACCCTTCGCTTTCGCCTTCAGGCCAGGTCCAGCGTTTAATTACGCCTTCACGCGGTGGGGTAATGGTGCCAGCCCATACGGTTTCAATGCTGCCAACGATAGTCGCCCCGACCAAAATTTGCACCATCGGGCCAAACTCGGTATCAAACAGGCAAATAACGCGTTCGTTACGGGCAAACAGATTCGGTACGTTTTGCGCGGTCAGGATGTTTACAGAGAAAAGGTCGCCTGGCACGTACATCATTTCGCGCAGGATACCGTTACATGGCATATGTACCCGGTGGTAATCGCGTGGTGATAAGTAAGTGGTCACAAACGTACCGTTGCGGAATTTGTCCGCCATCTGGTAGTTGCCGGCCAGCAGCGCTTCAAGCGTATAGCTGTGCCCTTTGGCCTGTAACAGCTTGTCTTCTTCGATGTTACCTAACTGATTGATCACGCCGTCGGCAGGCATGACCAGTACATTCGGATCGGTATTGATTGGACGAGCCTCGTCGCGCAGGGGACGAACAAAGAAGTCGTTAAAGGTGCGATAGCTGGCGGTATCCGGCTTTTGCGCCTCTTTCATATCGACCTTGTAATATTTCACGAACAGATCGATCACCAGTTTGGTCAGCCATCCCGCTCGTTTGCTCGCACCCCAGCCCGCCAGGCGAGTGAGCCATAGTTTCGGCAGAATGTATTGTAGCGAAAGCTTAAATGAGTTTAACAAGGTAGCCTCCAGGCCATAATTTGTTCCCGATCCGGCATATGGGCCGGATCCTGAAAAAGGGGGACGATTCTAGCGATGCTTAGCTTAGTTGTCAGTTGTCAGTATCAGAAAAGTTTTTACGCGTTTTTACCTGCGCCATGCTTTCCAGGATGCGGTGATAATTTTCAAACCGAGTTTCGGCTATTTCCCCTTTTTCTACAGCCTCACGGATAGCGCAGCCTGGATCGGCATCATGCTTGCAGTCGCGATATTTGCAATGACCCAGGTAGTCATGGAATTCGACAAAGCCATGGGTGATTTGTTCCGGTTCCAGATGCCACAGTCCGAACTCGCGTACGCCAGGGGAGTCGATAACGTCGCCGCCGTGCGGGAAGTGATACAGGCGAGAAGCGGTGGTGGTGTGCTGCCCAAGACCGGAGTTGTCGGAGACATCGTTGGTCAGGATCGCTTCCTGCAGGCCGAGAAGGTTATTGAGCAGGCTGGATTTACCTACACCCGACTGGCCGGCAAAAATGCTGATACGACCGGTTAACGCTTCTTCAAGCGGTTTCAGACCGTCTTTCGTGCGGCTTGATACCATCAATACGCGATAGCCAATGTTGCGATAGATATCCATCTGTTCGTTAACGAAGGCCATACCTTCGGCATCCAGCAGATCGATCTTATTCAGTACGATAATCGGTTCAACGTGTAGCGTTTCGCAGGCGACCAGATAGCGGTCGATAATATTAAGCGACAGCTCGGGTAAGATGGCTGAGACAATAACGATCTGATCGATATTGGCGGCAATGGGTTTTACCCCATCGTAAAAGTCAGGACGTGTGAGCACCGAGGTACGTTCGTGAACCGCCTCAACGATGCCTTTGACATTTACCCCTTCTGCTGCCGCTTTACCTGGTCGCCAGACTACGCGATCGCCGGTAACCAGTGAACGAATTGTGCGGCGGATGTTGCAGCGGTGAATGTCGCCGTCAGCAGACTCCACGTCGGCATGCATGCCAAAACGGCTGATAACGATGCCTTCAGCGGTTTCGCCAAACAGGTTGTCGTCGTAGTCTGGCTTCTCCGCGGACGTTTTCAGACGACGCTGGTGATTGGCGTTCACACGGCGCTGTTGGCCTTTGGAGAGTTTATTCTTACTCAATCGGACTGGCTCCTGGTCGCCCATGATGGGCAAAACATTTATGATACACGCAATTTTAGATGAATATAGTCACACTGAATGTGACGCTGAAGGGTGGAAAATAGCATGAGTGCCAATGAAAACAACCTGATTTGGATCGATCTGGAGATGACAGGTCTGGATCCCGAGCGCGATCGCATTATTGAGATCGCCACGCTGGTGACGGATGCCAACTTAAATATTCTGGCTGAAGGACCGACGATTGCGGTGCACCAGTCCGACGAACAACTGGCATTAATGGATGACTGGAACGTACGTACGCACACCGGGAGCGGGCTGGTGGAGCGCGTGAAGGCAAGCACCATGGGCGATCGCGAAGCAGAACTGGCTACGCTGGCATTTTTGCAAGAATGGGTTCCGGCAGGAAAATCACCTATCTGCGGCAACAGCATCGGGCAGGATCGTCGTTTCCTGTTTAAATACATGCCGGAGCTGGAAGCGTATTTCCATTATCGCTATCTCGACGTCAGCACGCTGAAGGAACTGGCGCGTCGTTGGAAGCCGGAGATCCTTGCTGGCTTCACCAAGCAGGGAACGCATCAGGCGATGGATGATATTCGTGAGTCGGTTGCTGAGTTGGCTTACTACCGCGAACATTTTATTAAGCTTTGATTTTGTGGATTGCCGGGTGGCGGTTGCGCCTTACCCGGCCTACGAAAATCGTTCCTGCGAGCTTGCACTAAGTCAGGATTGTCGCTAAATTAAACGACTTGCCGATAAATTCAGCACTTAAACGAAAAAACAAGAAAATCGCTTTTAGGGGGGTTGCAGCTAAACGGATTTCTCGTATAATGCGCCTCCCGTAACGACAGAGAATTACGCGTTACGACAGCAACAAAAGCAGTACAGATTTGCGGGAATAGCTCAGTTGGTAGAGCACGACCTTGCCAAGGTCGGGGTCGCGAGTTCGAGTCTCGTTTCCCGCTCCAAAATTTGAAAGTGCTTATTAAGCACAGACGCACCCAAGCGGGAATAGCTCAGTTGGTAGAGCACGACCTTGCCAAGGTCGGGGTCGCGAGTTCGAGTCTCGTTTCCCGCTCCAAAATTTGAAAGTGCTTATTAAGCACAGACCACCAATCGCAGGATTTCGAATTGCGACAAGGCGGCAACTGAATGAGTCCTCAGGAGCTTACTGAAGTAAGTGACTAAGGCGAGTGAAGGCAGCCAACGCAGTAGCGGTTCGAAAGACGAAGATTATGCGGGAATAGCTCAGTTGGTAGAGCACGACCTTGCCAAGGTCGGGGTCGCGAGTTCGAGTCTCGTTTCCCGCTCCAAATTCTTACCTCAAAAAAATATCCACAACGAAGAATCGCGTTGGGGACGTTTTGTTTCGTCGTTGACATACTCTTGTAAACAGACTTATCCACAGGTTCAGGTATTATTCCTGGAATGCAAAAAACTTCGCCTGGTTAATAGTATCATTTTAACATATTGAAATTACTGGATTAATTATCATTTCAAATTGTTAATGCGATCACTTGACGATTTTTTCCCTCTTGAATATCAATGTGTTTTTATTTTTATACACAAGCTGTGGATGACTTAAGCATCGCGCGGTAGACCCTTTTCGATGACCCTGACTAAACGTTGTTTCTTCGGCAACTGCACCTCAACTACGCAGGCGTTTCGCTTCTCAATTTGCTGAGCAACCGCCCACTCTATGTGTTCGTCGAGAAGTGGGTGCTCACCTCTACGGTTTTCCAGAGCGTTAATTACGGCTTCATCCCAGGGGGCATTGCCCAACGCAACAGCGATATTTCGCAGCCAGCGCAGATGACCGATACGACGAATGGCAGACCCCTCAGTGACTTTTAAAAACCACGCTTCGCTCCAGCTAAACAGCTCTATTAACTCCGGAGCATGAAGCTGCTTGCGTGGGCTAAAGTCATCCTCGACCGTCAACTGCGAATAGCGGTTCCAGGGACAAATGAGCTGACAATCATCGCAGCCGTAAATGCGATTCCCCAACAAGGGACGAAACGCTTCAGGGATAGCGCCTTCCAGTTCGATAGTGAGATAAGAGATACAACGGCGCGCATCTACGGTGTAGGGTTCAACGATGGCCCCGGTGGGACAGATGGTCATACAGGCGACACATTTCCCGCATCCTTCTTCTACTGGCTTATCGACCGGCAAGGGCAAGTCGATCAGTAATTCACCAAGGAAGAAAAATGAACCGGCTTCGCGATTAAGGATAAGTGAGTGCTTACCTGTCCAGCCAAGCCCGGCTTTTTCCGCCAGCGGACGCTCAAGAATGGGCGCGGAATCGACAAAAGGTCTAAAATTCAGCGAAACGCAGTGTTGTTGAATCATCTCGCCCAGCTTTTTTAAGCGGTTACGCAGCAGCTTATGGTAGTCGCGCCCAAGCGCGTAGCGACTGACGTAACCCAGAGAGGGGTTTTTCAACGTGCTGGCAAAGGCCGCCTTGGAAGGGAGATAGTTCATACGTACGCTGATGACACGTAGCGTACCGGGCAATAATTCGTGAGGTCGGGCGCGCATCATGCCGTGACGGGCCATCCAGTCCATCTCGCCGTGATAGTGTTGATCCAGCCAGGCCTGCAGTTTGGGCTCCGCTTCGCTGAGGTCGGTATCGGCAATACCGACCTGCTGAAAGCCAAGCTCCAGCCCCCACTGCTTAATATTTTGCGCTAACTGATTGAGATCGAGGGGCTCTGACATGACGGACCATACAATGAAGAAAAACCCCGCAAGTATACCACACTCCATCTGGTACGCCGATGACATCAGGCGGATGGAGCGAGAGGCGGCAGACAGCTTAGGGCTGACGTTGTACGAACTGATGCAACGGGCGGGAGAGGCCGCGTTTCAGGTCGCCCGCGAAGCCTATCCGCACGCTCAACACTGGCTGGTGCTGTGCGGTCATGGCAACAACGGCGGCGATGGCTACGTAGTGGCAAGGCTTGCCAAAGCGCAGGGGCTTGAGGTCACGCTGCTGGCGCAAGAGAGTGACAAACCACTTCCGGAGGAAGCACAGCAGGCGCGCGATGCCTGGCTTAACGCCGGTGGCGTCATTCATGCTGCGGATATCACCTGGCCTGGTAGCGTGGACGCCATCATCGACGCGCTGTCAGGGACTGGCTTAAAACACGCGCCGCGTGAGGCTCTCTCGGTATTGATTGAACGTGCCAATACTTACCCAGCCCCCATCGTGGCGATAGATATTCCTTCCGGCCTGCTGGCGCAAACAGGGGCGACACCGGGTGCGGTCATCAGTGCGGCGCATACCGTCACCTTTATTGCGCTCAAACCAGGCCTGTTAACCGGTAAAGCGCGCGATGTCACCGGACGCCTGCATGTTAACGCGCTTGGGCTGGACGACTGGCTGGCTGGGCAGAGTGCGCCAATTCAACGTTTTGATGCTCTACAGCTTGCGCACTGGCTGACGCCACGCCGACCTACCTCGCACAAAGGTTCCCACGGTCGGCTGGTGATTATCGGCGGGGACCACGGGACGGCAGGCGCAATACGTATGGCCGGTGAAGCGGCGCTGCGTGCAGGAGCCGGGCTGGTCAAGGTGCTGACCCGCAGTGAAAACATCGCTCCGATTCTGACCGCCAGGCCGGAACTGATGGTTGATACGCTAACGCCGCAGACTCTGGATGAAAGCTTGGCGTGGGCGGATGTTGTCGTCATTGGTCCTGGGCTTGGTCAGCAGGAGTGGGGCAAAAAAGCGCTGCAAAAGGTCGAGAATTTTCGCAAACCGATGCTCTGGGATGCCGATGCGCTGAACCTGCTGGCAATCAACCCCGATAAACGTCACAATCGCGTGATCACGCCGCATCCGGGAGAAGCCGCGCGACTGCTGGGCTGTTCCATTGCAGAAATTGAAGACGATCGCTTACTTTGTGCACAACGTCTGGTAAAACGGTACGGAGGCGTGGTAGTGCTGAAAGGCGCGGGTACGGTTGTTGCTGCTGAACCGGCTGAGTTGGGTATTATTGATACCGGCAATGCAGGCATGGCCAGCGGCGGAATGGGTGATGTGCTTTCCGGTATTATTGGCGCATTGCTCGGACAGAAGCTTACCCCGTATGATGCAGCATGTGCGGGATGTGTTGCGCACGGTGCGGCGGCGGATGTGCTGGCGGCGCGTTTTGGTACGCGCGGCATGCTGGCGACCGATCTCTTTACTACGCTACAGCGTATTGTTAACCCTGATGTGATTGACGTTTATCATGATGAATCGAGTAATTCCACTACCTGATGAACAGGCGACTTTAGACCTGGGACTGCGGGTAGCCAAAGCCTGTGACGGCGCGACGGTAATTTATTTGTACGGCGACCTGGGAGCGGGCAAAACCACTTTTAGCCGTGGATTCCTGCAGGCGTTAGGTCATAAAGGTAATGTCAAAAGCCCGACTTACACGCTGGTTGAACCCTATTCGCTCGATAATTTGATGGTTTATCACTTCGATCTGTATCGACTTGCGGACCCGGAGGAGCTGGAATTTATGGGGATCCGCGATTATTTTGCCAATGATGCCATCTGCCTGGTGGAATGGCCGCAACAAGGTAAAGGTGTTCTGCCAGACCCGGACGTCGAAATACACATCGAATACCAGGCACAAGGTCGAGAGGCGCGCGTAAGCGCAGTCTCCTCATCGGGTGATTTATTGCTGGCGCGTTTAGCCGATTAACCTTAAGGGTGGCGGGATGATTTATCGCATCAGAAACTGGCTGATGGCAACCCTGGTCCTGCTGTGCGCGCAGGCAGGGGCCGCCAGCCTCTCCGATCTTCAGGTTTCCAACGGCGATCAACAGGCGCGGATTACGCTGAGTTTTATCGGCGATCCTGAATACGCCGTTTCGCAGGATGGGAAACGAACCGTCGCGCTGGATATTAAACAAACCGGTGTGATTCAGGGATTACCGTTGCTGTTTAGCGGTAATAATCTGGTCAAATCTATCCGTTCCGGTACGCCAAAAGACGCGCAGTCTCTGCGCCTGCTGGTGGATTTAACCGAGAACGGCAAAGCCGATGCCGTAAAACGCCAGAACGGCGGTAATTATACCCTCGTGTTTACCATCAAGGCCGATGCGCCACCGCCGCCTCCACCGCCTCCGGTGGTCGCGAAACGTGTCGAAGCGCCGGTTGTCGCCCCGCGCCCTGCCGAGCCTGCACGTAATCCGTTTAAAGCGGAAAACGATCGCACTACGGCGGTTACCAGCAGTAATACGTCCACGCGACCTGCGGCGCGCGCCAGCACCAATAGCGGCGACAAAGTGGTTATCGCCATTGATGCCGGGCATGGCGGACAGGATCCCGGCGCAATTGGTCCCGGCGGTACGCGTGAGAAAAATGTCACGATTGCCGTGGCGCGTAAACTACGCAGTTTGCTGAATGATGACCCGATGTTTAAAGGCGTCCTCACCCGCGATGGCGATTACTTCATCTCGGTCATGGGACGTTCCGACGTTGCGCGTAAACAAAACGCCAACTTCCTGGTTTCGATTCATGCTGACGCCGCGCCAAACCGGGATGCCACTGGCGCTTCCGTCTGGGTACTGTCAAACCGCCGGGCGAACAGTGAAATGGCTGGCTGGCTGGAACAGCATGAGAAGCAATCAGAATTGTTAGGTGGTGCGGGCGATGTGCTGGCCAACAGCCAGGCCGATCCTTACCTCAGCCAGGCTGTGCTGGATCTGCAGTTCGGTCATTCGCAACGCGTCGGGTATGATGTGGCGACCAGCATGATCGGTCAGTTAGAACGTATTGGCTCAATGCATAAACGTCGGCCGGAACACGCCAGTCTTGGGGTACTCCGTTCGCCGGATATCCCGTCAGTGCTGGTTGAAACTGGCTTTATCAGTAACAACAGCGAAGAGCGTCTGTTGGCGAGCGATGATTACCAGCAGCAACTGGCCGAGGCGATTTACAAAGGATTGCGTAACTATTTCCAGGCGCACCCGATGCAAACCGGGCCGCAGGGCGCACCGGCGCAAACCGCCAGCGCCGTGTCGCCTGGCAACACGTTAACAAATTAAGGATTAGCCATGCCGATTCAGGTTCTACCGCCACAGTTGGCGAACCAGATTGCCGCGGGCGAGGTGGTAGAACGGCCTGCGTCAGTGGTGAAAGAACTGGTGGAAAACAGTATCGATGCCGGCGCGACGCGTATTGATATTGATATCGAACGCGGCGGCGCGAAGCTTATTCGTATTCGTGACAACGGCTGCGGGATTAAAAAAGACGAGCTGGCGCTGGCGCTGGCGCGTCATGCCACCAGTAAAATTGCCTCGCTTGACGATCTCGAAGCCATCGTGAGCCTTGGGTTTCGCGGCGAAGCGTTAGCCAGTATTAGCTCGGTCTCACGTTTAACCCTGACGTCGCGCACGCAAGAGCAGCCTGAAGCCTGGCAAGCCTATGCTGAAGGACGCGACATGGATGTCACGGTTAAACCCGCCGCGCATCCGGTGGGTACCACGCTGGAGGTGTTGGATCTGTTCTACAACACCCCGGCGCGGCGCAAGTTTATGCGCACCGAGAAAACCGAATTTAATCATATCGATGAGATTATCCGCCGCATTGCGCTGGCGCGTTTTGATGTGACGATTAATTTGTCGCACAACGGCAAAGTGGTGCGTCAGTACCGTGCAGTGGCTGCGGATGGACAAAAAGAGCGCCGTCTGGGCGCGATTTGCGGTATGCCGTTTCTGGAACATGCGCTGGCGATTGAATGGCAGCATGGCGATTTGACGCTACGGGGCTGGGTAGCCGATCCTCACCACACAACGACGGCGCTGGCGGAAATCCAGTACTGTTACGTGAATGGCAGGATGATGCGTGACCGCCTGATCAACCACGCTATCCGCCAGGCCTGTGAAGATAAGCTGGGCGCCGATCAGCAGCCGGCATTTGTTTTATATCTGGAAATCGATCCGCATCAGGTGGATGTTAATGTGCATCCCGCCAAGCATGAAGTCCGTTTCCATCAGTCGCGTCTGGTGCATGATTTTATCTACCAGGGCGTATTGAGCGTTCTGCAACAGCAGCTTGAAACGCCGCTGCCGTTGGCGGATGACGACGAACCTGCCCCACGGCACATCCCGGAAAACCGCGTTGCAGCCGGACGTAACCATTTTGCCGAGCCCGCTCCGGCGCGTGAAGCTGCTGCACCTCGCTACTCTGCCCCCGCTGGCGGTGGTGGTCGTCAGGCGGGCGCCAACTGGCCTCATGCCCAGCCTGGATATCAAAAGCAGCAGGGTGAGATTTATCAGCAACTGCTGCAGACGCCAATTCCAACGCGTAAAGAGCCGGTATCTGAAGCGCCATCGGCTCCTCTGACTGGCAACAGTCAGGGGTTTGGTCGGGTGCTAACGATTGTCGGTGCGGACTGTGCGTTACTCGAATGCGATGGTCATATTCGGTTACTGGCATTACCTGTGGCGGAACGTTGGCTGCGTCAGGCGCAATTAACGCCGGGACAGGGGGCTGTTTGCGCCCAACCATTACTGATTCCTTTACGTCTAAAAGTGACCGCCGATGAAAAAGCGGCGCTGCAGAAAGGGCAGAACCAACTGGCCGATCTGGGCATTGAATTTCAACTGGATGCGCAGCATGTGACCATCCGGGCAGTGCCTTTACCCTTACGCCAACAAAATTTACAAATCTTGATTCCTGAACTGATAGGCTACCTGGCGCAGCAGTCCGTATTCGAGCCGGGCAATATTGCACAGTGGATTGCACGTAACCTGATTAGCGAGCATCCGCAGTGGAGCATGGCCCAGGCGATTACGCTGTTAGCGGATGTTGAGCGGCTTTGCCCACAACTCGTGAAGGCGCCGCCGGGTGGTCTGTTACAACCTGTTGATTTACATTCGGTAATGAATGCCCTGAAACATGAGTGATACCCGTAAGGCGAGCCTGCCAAAGGCGATTTTTTTAATGGGGCCAACGGCCTCCGGTAAAACAGCGCTCGCAATTGAATTGCGTAAAGTTTTGCCTGTAGAGTTGATAAGCGTTGATTCCGCCCTTATTTACAAAGGGATGGATATCGGTACAGCCAAGCCTGATGCAGATGAATTACAGGCCGCGCCGCACCGATTACTGGATATTCGCGATCCGTCGCAAGCGTACTCTGCTGCGGATTTTCGCCGCGATGCGTTAGCCGAGATGGCCGATATCACCGCCGCGGGGCGTATTCCGCTGCTGGTGGGCGGCACAATGTTATATTTCAAAGCCTTGCTTGAAGGGCTGTCGCCGTTACCGTCGGCGGACCCGGACGTCAGGGCCAGAATTGAGCAGCAGGCGGCAGAGCATGGGTGGGATGCGTTACACCGACAGCTTCAGGAGATCGATCCCGTAGCTGCCGCGCGTATTCATCCAAATGATCCGCAAAGACTTTCCCGGGCACTGGAAGTTTTTTTCATTTCGGGTAAAACTTTAACGGAGCTGACGCAAACGTCAGGAGATGCTTTGCCGTATGAGGTGCATCAGTTTGCAATCGCCCCGGCGAGCCGTGAACTGCTCCATCAGCGAATTGAGCAGCGTTTTCATCAGATGTTAGCTTCAGGTTTTGAAGCAGAAGTCCGGGCGCTTTTTGCCCGTGGAGATTTGCATACGGATTTGCCTTCCATTCGTTGTGTCGGGTATCGCCAGATGTGGTCATACATTGAAGGCGAAATTTCATACGATGAAATGGTTTATAGAGGTGTTTGCGCCACGAGGCAGTTGGCGAAGCGGCAGGTGACCTGGTTGCGTGGTTGGGAAGGGGTGCACTGGCTTGACAGTGAAAAGCCTGACCAGGCGCGAAACGAAGTATTACAGGTTGTTGGTGCTATCGCGAACTGAATGTGTACAATTGAAACGTATCGTGCGCAATTTTTCAGAATCGAAAGGTTCAAAGTACAAATAAGCATATAAGGAAAAGAGAGAATGGCTAAGGGGCAATCTTTACAAGATCCGTTCCTGAACGCACTGCGTCGGGAACGTGTTCCAGTTTCTATTTATTTGGTGAATGGTATTAAGCTGCAAGGTCAAATCGAGTCTTTTGATCAGTTCGTGATCCTGTTGAAAAACACGGTCAGCCAGATGGTTTATAAGCACGCGATTTCTACTGTTGTCCCGTCTCGCCCGGTTTCCCATCACAGCAATAATGCCACCGGCGGCACTGGCAGCAACTACCATCACGGTAGCAACGCGCAAGGTTCATCTGCGCAACAGGATAGCGAAGAAACCGAATAAGGTTGATTGCTGTTTTACATACGGGGAGCCAGCGAACCTGCGTTCCCCGTTGATACATATTAAGGGGTTGACGCTTGTTTGACCGTTATGATGCCGGTGAGCAGGCGGTACTGGTACACATCTATTTTTCGCAAGACAAAGATATGGAAGACCTCCAGGAGTTTGAATCCCTGGTCTCTTCCGCCGGTGTCGAAGCAATGCAGGTGATTACCGGGAGCCGTAAAGCACCGCACCCGAAGTATTTTGTTGGTGAAGGCAAGGCAATCGAAATTGCCGAAGCCGTAAAAGCGACTGGCGCTGCGGTGGTGATTTTTGATCATGCTCTAAGCCCTGCCCAGGAACGTAACCTGGAACAATTGTGCCAGTGTCTGGTTATCGACAGGACTGGTCTTATTCTGGATATTTTTGCCCAGCGTGCTCGAACCCATGAGGGTAAGTTGCAGGTTGAGCTGGCGCAACTGCGCCATATGGCTACGCGTTTGGTCCGTGGCTGGACCCACCTTGAAAGGCAAAAGGGCGGGATTGGTTTGCGCGGTCCGGGTGAAACCCAGCTCGAAACCGACCGTCGTTTGCTGCGTAATCGCATTTTGCAGATACAGTCGCGCCTGGAAAAAGTTGAAAAGCAACGTGAGCAGGGGCGACAGTCGCGTAAGAAAGCGGATGTCCCGACCGTATCACTGGTGGGATATACCAACGCCGGAAAATCCACCCTGTTCAACCAGATAACTGAAGCCCGGGTCTACGCAGCGGATCAACTGTTTGCGACCCTGGACCCGACCCTGCGGCGGATCGACGTCGCGGATGTCGGTGAAACCGTGCTGGCGGATACCGTAGGGTTTATCCGTCACTTACCGCACGACCTGGTGGCGGCATTTAAAGCCACCTTGCAGGAAACACGTCAGGCGACATTGCTGCTGCACGTTATTGATGCAGCAGATTTTCGTGTGCAAGAAAACATCGAGGCCGTCGATACGGTGCTTGAGGAGATCGATGCGCATGAGATCCCGACCCTGCTGGTGATGAATAAAATCGATATGCTGGATGACTTTGAACCGCGTATCGACAGAGATGAAGAGAATAAACCCATTCGCGTTTGGGTTTCAGCGCAAACGGGAATAGGTATACCACAGCTTTTTCAGGCTTTGACTGAGCGGCTTTCCGGTGAGGTGGCGCAGCATACGTTGCGTTTGCCGCCGCAGGAAGGGCGTCTGAGAAGCCGGTTTTATCAACTTCAGGCAATAGAAAAAGAGTGGATGGAGGAGGACGGCAGCGTAGGTCTGCAGGTTCGTATGCCGATCGTAGACTGGCGTCGCCTCTGTAAACAAGAACCGGCACTGGAAGACTATGTTGTCTGATCTGACGGATATGGCCTGAAGATTTTTTCGCCTCTATACCTTGTGGATTTTGCGTAGCCAACGCATCGGCAGCACAAAAGACGCAGGTATAGCATCGCATAACAAATATGGAGCACAAAAATGGCGTGGAATCAGCCCGGTAATAACGGACAAGACCGCGACCCGTGGGGAAGCAGCAAACCTGGCGGCAACCCTGAGGGAAATGGAAACAAAGGTGGGCGCGATCAGGGACCTCCCGATCTGGATGATATCTTCCGCAAACTGAGCAAAAAGCTCGGTGGTCTGGGCGGCGGTAAAGGTACTGGTTCTGGCGGCGGTAGTTCATCGCAAGGTCCGCGTCCGCAACTGGGCGGCCGGGTCTTTACTATCGCTGCGGCCGCTATCGTCATAATCTGGGCGGCCAGCGGTTTCTACACCATTAAAGAAGCGGAACGCGGCGTGGTGACACGCTTCGGTAAATTCAGCCATTTGGTTGAGCCGGGTCTGAACTGGAAACCGACCTTTATCGACGAAGTGACTCCGGTCAACGTTGAAGCCGTGCGTGAACTTGCCGCATCTGGCGTCATGCTGACATCTGACGAAAACGTTGTGCGCGTTGAAATGAACGTGCAGTACCGCGTGACCGATCCGCAGCGTTACCTGTTTAGCGTAACCAGCGCGGATGACAGCCTGCGTCAGGCAACCGACAGCGCACTGCGTGGCGTTATCGGGAAGTACACTATGGACCGTATCCTGACCGAAGGGCGTACCGTTATTCGTAGCGATACCCAGCGTGAACTGGAAGAAACGATCCGTCCGTACAACATGGGTATCACCCTGCTGGACGTCAACTTCCAGGCCGCACGTCCGCCGGAAGAGGTAAAAGCCGCGTTTGACGATGCGATTGCCGCGCGCGAAAACGAACAGCAGTACATCCGTGAAGCGGAAGCGTACACCAACGAAGTTCAGCCGCGTGCGAACGGTCAGGCGCAGCGTATTCTGGAAGAAGCGCGTGCTTATAAAACGCAAACCATCCTGGAAGCTCAGGGTGAAGTGGCGCGCTTCGCGAAAATTCTGCCGGAATATAAAGCCGCGCCGCAAATTACTCGCGAGCGTTTGTATATCGAGACCATGGAAAAAGTGCTGAGCAATACCCGCAAAGTCCTGGTTAACGATAAAGGCAGCAATCTGATGGTTCTGCCGCTGGATCAAATGCTGAAAGGCGGTAGTGCGCCAGCAGCAAAGAGTGACAGCAGTTCAAACCTGCTGCGTCTGCCGCCAGCGACGACCTCCAGCACTGGAGCAAGCAACACCTCGTCCACCAGTCAGGGCGATATTATGGACCAACGCCGCGCGAACGCGCAGCGTAACGACTACCAGCGTCAGGGGGAATAACGATGCGTAAGTCAGTTATTGCGATTATCATCATCGTTCTGGTAGTTCTGTTCATGTCTGTCTTTGTGGTCAAAGAAGGCGAGCGCGGTATTACGCTGCGCTTTGGTAAAGTTCTGCGTGACGATGAAAACAAGCCGCTGGTTGTTGCACCTGGCCTGCACTTCAAGATTCCGTTTATTGAATCAGTGAAGATGCTGGATGCGCGTATTCAGACCATGGACAACCAGGCCGATCGCTTTGTCACCAAAGAGAAGAAAGACCTGATCGTTGACTCCTACATCAAGTGGCGCATCAGTGACTTTAGCCGTTACTACCTGGCAACGGGCGGTGGCGATGTTTCTCAGGCAGAAGTCCTGCTGAAACGTAAGTTCTCTGACCGTCTGCGTTCTGAAATCGGTCGTCTCGACGTGAAAGACATCGTTACCGATTCCCGTGGTCGTCTGACTCTGGAAGTCCGTGACGCGCTGAACTCCGGTTCTGCTGGTACGGAAGATGAAGTCGCGACGCCGGCGGCGGATAGTGCGATTGCCGAAGCGGCTGAGCGTGTTCAGGCTGAAACGAACGGTAAAGTACCGGTCATCAACCCGAACAGTATGGCGGCGTTGGGGATCGAAGTGGTTGATGTGCGTATTAAGCAAATTAACCTGCCTGCGGAAGTGTCTGAGGCTATCTATAACCGTATGCGCGCTGAGCGTGAAGCGGTAGCCCGTCGCCATCGTTCACAAGGTCAGGAAGAAGCGGAAAAACTGCGTGCAACGGCGGATTACGAAGTAACGAAAACGCTGGCAGAATCTGAGCGTCAGGGCCGCATTATGCGCGGTGAAGGCGATGCAGAAGCCGCTAAACTGTTTGCCGACGCGTTCAGCCAGGATCCTGACTTCTACGCCTTCATCCGTAGCCTGCGTGCTTATGAGAAGAGCTTTGAAGGTAACCAGGACGTGATGGTCATGAGCCCGGACAGCGATTTCTTCCGCTACATGAAGACACCGAATACCGCGACACGCTAAAATAGTTTCAGCGGTTTTAAACCAGCAAAACCACCGGCGTCCCCAGGGATGCGGTGGTTTTCTTTTTATATAAGGACGATGGATGAATTCAACAATTTGGCTGGCACTCGCGCTGGTTTTGGTGCTGGAAGGCCTGGGTCCGATGCTTTATCCCGGCGCATGGAAGAAAATGATCTCCGCGATGGCGCAACTCCCCGAAAATACTTTGCGTCGTTTTGGTGGCGGTCTTGTGGTTGCGGGCGTTGTGGTCTACTACATGTTGAGGAAAACGATTGGCTGATCAATAAGTAGCCTAATTTGCGGATTTTAGCATGCAAAAAGTGCTGTATATCTGAAAAAGCGGTGGTAGAATCCATTTTTAAGCAAACGGTGATTTTGAAAAATGGGTAACAACGTCGTCGTACTGGGCACCCAATGGGGTGACGAAGGTAAAGGGAAGATCGTCGATCTTCTGACTGAACGGGCTAAATATGTTGTGCGCTACCAGGGTGGACACAACGCAGGCCATACTCTCGTAATCAACGGTGAAAAAACCGTCCTCCATCTTATTCCATCAGGTATTCTTCGCGAGAATGTCATCAGCATCATCGGTAACGGTGTTGTACTGTCTCCGTCCGCGCTGATGAAAGAAATGAAAGGGCTGGAAGATCGTGGTATCCCGGTTCGCGAGCGCCTGCTGCTGTCTGAAGCTTGTCCGCTGATCCTTGATTATCACGTTGCGTTGGATAACGCTCGTGAGAAAGCGCGTGGCGAGAAAGCAATCGGTACTACCGGTCGCGGTATCGGCCCGGCTTATGAAGATAAAGTGGCTCGTCGCGGTCTGCGCGTTGGCGATCTGTTTGATAAAGCAACCTTCGCTGAAAAACTGAAAGAAGTGATGGAATATCACAACTTCCAGTTGGTGAATTTCTATAAAGTCGAAGCGGTTGACTACCAGAAAGTGCTGGATGATGTGATGGCGATTGCCGACATCCTGACTTCTATGGTTGTTGATGTTTCCGATCTGCTGGACCAGGCGCGTAAGCGTGGCGATTTCGTCATGTTCGAAGGCGCGCAGGGTACGCTGCTGGATATCGACCACGGTACTTATCCGTACGTCACCTCCTCCAACACCACCGCGGGTGGCGTGGCGACTGGCTCCGGCCTGGGCCCACGTTATGTGGATTACGTGCTGGGTATCATCAAAGCTTACTCTACTCGTGTTGGCGCGGGTCCGTTCCCGACAGAGCTGTTTGATGACGTTGGCGAGTTCCTGTGCAAACAAGGTAACGAGTATGGCGCAACCACTGGTCGTCGTCGTCGTACCGGTTGGCTGGACTCCGTTGCCGTACGTCGTGCAGTACAGATTAACTCCCTGTCTGGCTTCTGCCTGACCAAACTGGACGTACTGGACGGTTTGAAAGAGGTGAAAATCTGTGTCGCTTACCGTATGCCGGATGGCCGTGAAGTTACGACTACCCCGCTGGCGGCTGACGACTGGAAAGGTATCGAGCCGATTTACGAAACCATGCCAGGCTGGTCTGAATCCACCTTTGGCGTGAAGGAACGTAGTGGTCTGCCGCAGGCGGCGCTGAACTACATCAAGCGTATTGAAGAACTGACCGGTGTGCCGATTGATATTATCTCAACTGGCCCAGACCGTACTGAAACCATGATCCTGCGCGACCCGTTCGACGCATAATTCTGGTTATGGCGTAGCGTCGAATGGCGCTGCGCTTGCACTATCTTAGGCCGGATGAGGCGTTTTGCATTAGAATCCGGCTTAAAATCACGTAAGTTCCTCGCTTTTTTCCTTCCCGAACTGAAATAAATTAGCGACCTGGCTGGTGGCTGGTTTATCATCAATATAATTAATACCACCAGGTTTATCCGTTTTATCCCTTTTCCTGAGGTTGATGTGCAGTTAACAAGTTTCACCGATTACGGATTACGTGCGCTAATCTACATGGCGTCACTTCCCGAAGGACGTATGACCAGTATTTCTGAGGTGACAGAAGTCTACGGCGTGTCCCGTAATCATATGGTCAAAATAATCAATCAACTTAGCCGGGCGGGCTTTGTTACTGCTATTCGAGGAAAAAATGGCGGTATCCGCCTGGGTAAACCCGCTAAGGATATTTGTATTGGTGATGTGGTTCGCGAGCTGGAACCCTTATCGCTGGTCAACTGTAGCAGCGAGTTTTGCCACATAACCCCTGCCTGCCGACTCAAACAGGCGCTTTCTAAAGCAGTGCAAAGTTTTCTCACGGAACTGGACAACTACACACTTGCTGATTTGGTTGAAGAAAATCAACCGCTTTATAAATTATTGCTGGTGGAGTGACGAAAATCTTCATCAGAGATGACAACGGAGGAACCGAGATGTCACAAGATCCTTTCCAGGAACGCGAAGCTGAAAAATACGCGAACCCTATCCCGAGCCGGGAATTTATCCTCGAACATTTAACTAAACGTGAAAAACCGGCCAACCGCGATGAGTTGGCCGCTGAACTCAACATTGAAGGTGAAGAACAGCAAGAAGCGCTGCGTCGTCGCCTGCGCGCGATGGAGCGTGACGGGCAACTGGTCTTCACTCGTCGTCAGTGCTACGCGCTGCCGGAACGTCTTGACCTGCTGAAAGGTACCGTTATTGGCCACCGTGATGGCTACGGCTTTCTGCGCGTCGAAGGCCGCAAAGATGATCTGTACCTGTCCAGCGAGCAGATGAAAACCTGCATTCATGGCGATCAGGTGCTGGCGCAGCCGCTGGGCGCGGACCGTAAAGGTCGTCGCGAAGCGCGTATTGTGCGTGTGCTGGTGCCGAAAACCAGCCAGATTGTCGGCCGCTACTTTACCGATGCTGGGGTTGGGTTTGTCGTCCCGGACGATAGCCGCCTGAGTTTCGATATCCTTATTCCGCCGGAAGAGGTTATGGGGGCGCGTATGGGCTTTGTGGTCGTGGTTGAGCTGACCCAGCGTCCAACCCGTCGCACCAAAGCTGTGGGTAAAATCGTTGAAGTATTGGGCGACAACATGGGCACCAGCATGGCTGTTGATATGGCCCTGCGTACCCATGAAATCCCGTATATCTGGCCGCAGGCAGTCGAAAAACAGGTTGCCGGGCTGAAAGAAGAAGTGCCGGAAGAGGCGAAAGTCGGGCGTGTCGATCTACGCGATCTCCCGCTGGTCACTATTGATGGCGAAGATGCGCGTGACTTCGACGATGCGGTTTACTGCGAGAAGAAACGCGGCGGCGGCTGGCGTTTATGGGTGGCGATTGCTGACGTAAGCTATTACGTCCGCCCGCCGACTCCGTTGGATCAGGAAGCGCGCAGCCGTGGCACGTCTGTCTACTTCCCGTCGCAGGTTGTCCCGATGCTGCCGGAAGTGCTGTCTAACGGATTGTGTTCGCTGAACCCGCAGGTAGACCGTCTGTGTATGGTGTGCGAAATGACCATTTCGTCGAAAGGTCGGTTAACCGGCTTTAAATTCTACGAAGCGGTAATGAGCTCCCATGCGCGTCTGACCTACACCAAAGTCTGGCACATGCTGCAGGGCGATCAGGAACTGCGCGAGCAGTATGCGCCGTTAGTGAAACATATTGAAGAGCTGCATAATCTCTACAAAGTGCTGGATAAAGCTCGGGAAGAACGCGGCGGTATCTCGTTTGAAAGTGAAGAAGCGAAGTTTATTTTCAACGCTGAACGTCGTATTGAACGTATCGAACAGACGCAACGTAACGACGCGCACAAGCTGATTGAAGAGTGCATGATCATGGCAAACATCTCAGCGGCGCGATTCGTTGAGAAAGCCAAAGAGCCAGCCTTGTTCCGTATTCACGATAAGCCGACGACCGAAGCGATTACCTCCTTCCGTTCCGTACTGGCCGAACTGGGCCTGGAACTGCCTGGCGGCAATAAACCCGAGCCGCGCGATTACGCTGAATTGCTGGAGTCGATTGCCGACCGTCCTGACGCGGAAATGCTGCAAACTATGCTGCTGCGCTCGATGAAGCAGGCGATTTACGATCCAGAAAACCGGGGTCACTTTGGTCTGGCGCTGCAATCTTATGCGCACTTTACCTCGCCGATTCGTCGTTACCCGGATCTCTCTTTGCACCGTGCAATTAAATATTTGCTGGCGCAGGAGCAGGGCCATAAAGGCAACACCACGGAAACCGGTGGCTATCATTATTCAATGGAAGAGATGCTGCAACTTGGCCAGCACTGTTCGATGGCCGAACGCCGTGCTGACGAAGCTACGCGCGACGTCTCTGACTGGCTGAAGTGTGACTTCATGCTGGATCAGGTGGGTAACGTCTTTAAAGGCGTAATTGCCAGCGTGACCGGGTTTGGCTTCTTTGTCCGTCTTGACGAACTGTTTATCGACGGTCTGGTGCATGTCTCCTCCCTGGATAACGACTACTATCGCTTTGACCAGGTTGGGCAGCGCCTGACGGGTGAGTCAAGCGGTCAGATGTATCGCCTGGGCGATCGCGTGGAAGTTCGCGTGGAAGCGGTCAACATGGACGAGCGTAAAATCGATTTCAGTTTGATCTCCAGCGAACGTGCGCCGCGCAATGAGGGCAAAACCGCACGCGAAAAAGCTAAAAAAGGCGATGCAGGTAAAACTACCGGTAAACGTCGTCAAATGGGCAAAAAGGTGAATTTCGAGCCGGACAGCGCATTCCGTGGCGAGAAGAAAGGCAAAGCCAAACCTCAGGCGGATAAAAAAACGGCTGAGAAGAAAGGCGATAAAAAAGCGAAAA
Organism: Citrobacter werkmanii; assembly: GCF_008693645.1. Classification (NCBI taxonomy): domain Bacteria; kingdom Pseudomonadati; phylum Pseudomonadota; class Gammaproteobacteria; order Enterobacterales; family Enterobacteriaceae; genus Citrobacter; species Citrobacter werkmanii. Next base: position 680,703 of record NZ_CP044101.1, read on the forward strand.
AGCCATCGGCAAAAACGCGTAAAATCGCTGCCGCCACCAAAGCTAAACGTGCGGCGAAAAAGAACGTCGCACAATAACAGCCATAAACGGTAAGTCGGGCAACTATTATGTTGCCCGGCGTTACGCACAAACTATTAACGAGTACATTCATGAGTGAAATGATTTACGGCATCCACGCGGTGCAGGCTCTGCTGGAACGTGCGCCTGAGCGCTTCCAGGACGTCTTTATTCTCAAAGGCCGTGAAGATAAACGCCTGCTGCCGTTGATCCATGCACTGGAAGCGCAGGGCGTTGTCATTCAGTTGGCTAACCGTCAGTTCCTGGATGAGAAAAGCGAGGGTGCGGTACATCAGGGGATTATTGCGCGCGTGAAGCCGGGTCGTCAGTATCAGGAGAACGATCTGCCGGATCTGATTGCTGCGCTCGATCAGCCGTTCTTTTTGATCCTCGATGGCGTCACCGATCCGCATAACCTGGGCGCATGCCTGCGTAGCGCGGATGCTGCTGGTGTACATGCGGTTATCGTACCGAAGGATCGTTCCGCACAGTTGAATGCGACGGCGAAAAAAGTGGCCTGTGGCGCGGCTGAAAGCGTACCGCTGATCCGCGTAACTAACCTGGCGCGCACGATGCGAATGCTGCAGGAAGAGAATATCTGGATTGTGGGCACCGCTGGCGAAGCCGACCATACTCTCTATCAGAGCAAAATGACCGGACGTATGGCGCTGGTCATGGGGGCTGAAGGCGAAGGAATGCGTCGTCTGACCCGCGAACATTGTGACGAACTGATCAGTATCCCGATGGCAGGGAGCGTTTCGTCGCTAAACGTTTCAGTCGCGACCGGCATCTGCCTGTTTGAAGCTGTTCGCCAGCGCGGCTAATTCATTCTCAATTTCTCTCAAGCCATCCCCTGGGATGGCTTTTTTGTGACCTTCATCCCAGGCACTCTCTTGTCTGGCTGGCCATACTTAAGGCCACGGCCATTGACGGAGGGAAACACAATGCACTGGCAAACGCATACCGTTTTTAACCAACCTGTACCGCTCAATAACAGCAACTTATACCTGTCCGATGGCGCCCTGTGCGAAGCGGTTATCCGCGAAGGGGCGGGCTGGGACAGCGATCTGTTGGCGAGTATTGGCCAGCAGCTAGGTACCGCGGAGTCGCTCGAACTGGGTCGCCTGGCTAATGCTTTTCCACCCGAGCTTTTGCGCTACGATCCGCAGGGGCAGCGACTGGACGATGTGCGTTTTCATCCTGCCTGGCATTTGCTGATGCAGGGGCTGTGCGCCAACCGCGTGCATAACCTTGCCTGGGAAGACGAAGCGCGGCAGGGAACATTTGTTGCCCGCGCGGCGCGTTTCATGCTGCATGCGCAGGTGGAAGCAGGCACGTTGTGTCCGGTAACCATGACTTTTGCCGCCACGCCGCTGTTACTGCAGATGCTACCTTCACAATTTCACGACTGGTTTACGCCGCTGCTAAGTGACCGTTATGACTCGCATTTATTGCCGGGTGGGCAAAAGCGTGGGCTGCTGATCGGTATGGGAATGACCGAGAAACAGGGGGGCTCAGATGTGTTGAGCAATACCACCCAGGCGGAACGCCTCGCAGACGGCTCGTATCGGTTGGTGGGACATAAGTGGTTTTTCTCTGTGCCACAAAGCGATGCCCATTTGGTGCTGGCGCAGGCAAAGGGGGGATTATCCTGCTTTTTTGTACCGCGATTTTTATCCGATGGTCAACGTAATGCTATCCGTCTCGAGAGGCTGAAAGATAAGTTAGGCAACCGCTCCAATGCCAGCTGCGAAGTCGAATTCCACGATGCTATTGGCTGGCTGCTGGGCGAAGAAGGAGAAGGTATACGCCATATCCTGAAAATGGGTGGTATGACGCGTTTTGACTGTGCGCTCGGTAGCCATAGCATGATGCGACGTGCCTTTTCCGTGGCGATTTATCATGCGCACCAACGACAGGTATTTGGCAAGCCATTGATTGAACAGCCGATGATGCGTCAGGTCTTAAGCCGAATGGCGCTCCAGTTGGAAGGCCAGACCGCGTTACTGTTTAGGCTGGCACGGGCCTGGGACCGCCGCGCTGATGCCAAAGAAGCGCTGTGGGCTCGGTTGTTTACGCCAGCAGCGAAATATTCTGTCTGCAAAAGCGGGATGCCGTTTGTCGCTGAGGCGATGGAAGTATTGGGTGGGGTTGGCTACTGCGAGGAGAGTGAGCTGCCACGTCTGTACCGTGAGATGCCGGTAAACAGTATCTGGGAAGGCTCCGGCAATATTATGTGTCTTGATGTATTGCGGGTGCTGGCAAAACAACCCGGTATCTACGATATGCTCAGCGAAGCCTTTGCCGAGGTCAAAGGGCAGGATCGTCATTACGATCGGATGGTTCGTCAGTTGCAGCAACACCTGCGTAAACCCATTGAAGAATTGGGACGGGAGATTACGCAGCAGCTTTTCCTGCTCGGTTGCGGGGCGCAAATGTTGCGCTATGCCTCTCCGCCAGTGGCGCAGGCCTGGTGTCAGATGGTGTTGGATACACGTGGTGGACGACGATTGTCTGAACAGGTACAGAATGATCTGCTGCTACGGGCAACGGGAGGATTACGGTAATAATATGCCTGATGGCGACGCTGGCGCGTCTTATCATCAAAGCAGGCCGGATAAGTTTACCCCATCCGGCAATCTGTTACGCATAGAGTATGGCCTGGACGCGCCAGTTATCGGGGTGCTGATCTTCATACATTTGAATGATCCGATACCATGAAGCACCTTGTTCATCCGCTTTTAACGCAACGACACGTTCTACATCCTGCGGATTTCCTGCAATGTTACTGACGGATATCAGCCCTATTTCGTTCAGGCCGGTAACACAGTCAGCACTGGCGAACTCGGCAGACTGCGCCGTAGTACCTACCAGTCCGGTAGAAAGCAGCAGTGAGGATAAGGCAAGTGATTGTTTCATCGTCAGCTCCATTATTCGTACCCCTACACACGGCAGGGCATTCCATCGCGATAATAAACCTCAAGCTTCCTGCTGTTGGTTTATTGTGCACAGGTAAACGCATAGGGGCGCAAAGCAATGTAAAGCTGACTAAATTTCAAACCAATGTTATTTACGATACAAAATCGCTTGTGAATACCATTGGCCTGTCACAATGGTCTCATCGACTAATAAGACCACATAATAATCAGCTTTTGCCGCGACGGCTTTGTCGCGGATTTCAGCCAGCGCATCATCCGGTGAGCCTCTTACCAGCGCGCTAACCGTCCCTATTCGCTGTAACCCATTACTCTGGTTACGGCGGATCTCCTGCGGGTGGTCGGCAACGGGCGGTGCGGGTTGCGGCGTTCCCTGTAGCACGCTACAGGCGCTTAAAAATAAAACCAGCAACAAAGAGGCAAACCGACGCATAACTCTATCTCGTTTCCTGATAGCCATAGTGTAGTGCCTTATTAATTTCCCTTTAGGGGAATGTTCCCGAATTGTTATCTCTCACGCGATTTTCGAATGAAAATGTTGCGAAAGCGTAACCCAGTTCTCAACATTATGAATCATTGTCGAACACATTCGCTTGCGTTAAGTATTGCTGCATGGCATACCAGAAAGAAAGAGGCGACAAATGATCGAAATTGAAACACGACAGTTGGCGGGTATCCCTGTCCTGCACGCCGTTCCGGCTGGCAAACGCGCATGTTCACTCCCCTGTATTATTTTCTATCACGGATTTACATCTTCCAGTCTGGTCTACAGCAATTTTGCCGTTGCTCTGGCTCAGGCTGGATTCCGGGTAGTGATGCCAGATGCGCCAGACCATGGTGCCCGCTTCAAGGGTGACGCACAGGGGCGGATATACCGCTTTTGGCACATATTGCAGCAAAACATGCAGGAATTTTCGACGTTACGTGCGGCGCTGGTGGCAGAAAATTGGCTGTCAGATGAACGGCTTGCCGTAGGCGGAGCGTCAATGGGGGGAATGACGGCCCTGGGCATTATGGCTCGTCACCCCGAGGTGAAATGTGTAGCCAGCCTGATGGGTTCGGGCTACTTTACCCGGCTTGCGCAGACGCTTTTTCCGCCTTTATTGGTCCAGACGCCAGAACAGCAGGCTGCGTTTGATGCCCTCATCGCGCCGCTGGCCGAATGGGAAGTGACGCACCAGTTGCCACGCCTGGCCGACAGACCGTTGCTACTATGGCATGGGCAGGAAGATGATGTGGTACCGGCTATTGAAACTTTTCGCTTACAGCAGGCGCTGATTCAGGCTGGTCTGGACAATAACCTGACCTGTCTGTGGGAAGCAGGCGTACGCCACCGCATTACGCCAGAAGCGCTGGCTGCGACGGTGACGTTTTTCCGCCAGCACCTTTAAACGCGCATAATGCTTACACCCTGAGCTTCGAGCTGTTGCAGGATCTCAGGGTCCGCATTTTTGCCGGTGATCAGCATATCGATTTGATCGGCGCGGCTGAACAGCATCCCCGCGCGTTCACCGACCTTACTGCTATCGACCAACACCACCAGTTTGCCCACCACGTTAAGCATCTTCTGCTCCGCCATCGCGGTCAGCATATCGGTTTTATACAGTCCATCTGCGGTCAACCCTTTGCCGCTGGTGAACATCCAGTGCCCGGCATACAGGCTATTTTCACTACCTTGTGGGCTAAGCGTGATAGATTGGCTTTTGTTGTATTGTCCTCCCATGATGATCACGCTCTCATGCTCCTGGTCGATCAAATAGTTCGCCAGCGGCAGATAATTAGTGATGATCTGCACTGGCTTGCCGCACATTTCACGTCCGAGCAGGAAGGCGGTCGATCCGCAGTTGATCACCACGCTTTCACCGGCATTCACCAGTTGAGAGGCCGCTTTGGCAATGCGAACCTTTTCATCGTGGTTCTGCGCCTGATGCAGATTCATTGGCGTCCAGCGCGGGCGCTGCTGCGTGATGGCTTCTGCGCCGTTACGAACTTTCTTGAGTTTGCCGCTTTCGTCGAGTTTGTTGATATCCCGGCGGGCTGTAGCGGGGGAAATCCCCAGGCGCTCAATTACGTTCTCAACGGTAACAAAGCCCAACTGCGCCAGCATATCCAGCAATATTTGATGTCTTTGTGCTTCAGTCATGAGCTATTCCGATACAAATTGATTTGAAAAGATGATATTTGAAATAGCCTGGAAATACTAAAGTAAATGGGGAAAAAATGCCGGGTTATGCCCGGCATTTGGTGTGAATCACAAGAAGGATTTAAACGGTAGATCCGGTTCAATCGTGAAACAGTCATCAAAGCCGCGTGGATAGTGATATTCAAAGTTATCTTTATCCAGCGGCCAGGTGAATTTGCCACCTACCTGCCAGATGAATGGCTTAAAGCCATACTTCAGCCGATCTTTTTTCATCTCCCACAGCACGCGAATTTCCTGAGGATCGGCCTGGAAATTTGACCAGATGTCATGATGGAAGGGGATGACGACTTTTGTATTCAACGCTTCGGCCATACGCAGCATGTCGGAGCTGGTCATCTTGTCGGTAATGCCACGCGGGTTTTCGCCATAGGATCCGAGCGCGACGTCGATCTGATGCTCATTGCCGTGTTTTGCATAATAGTTGGAGTAGTGTGAGTCGCCGCTGTGATACAGCGTGCCGCCCGGTGTTTTGAACAGATAGTTAACGGCGCGCGCGTCCATACCGTCCGGCAGCACGCCCGCCGCTTTCTGATCGGCGGGAAGAGTAATCAACGCGGTACGATCAAAAGCATCAAGCGCATGAATTTCAATATCTTTCACTTTAACCACATCGCCGGGTTTTACCACGATGCAGCGATCTTTCGGCACGCCCCAGCCGACCCACAGATCCACACAGGTTTGTGGCCCAATAAACGGCACGTCGTCCGCGCAGTTCTGCATGACCGCAGCCGCGACATTAACGTCGATGTGATCGTTATGATCGTGCGTAGCCAGCACCGCATCGATCTGGCGAATCGCAAACGGATCAAGTACAAACGGCGTAGTACGCAGGTTTGGCTGCAGTTTCTTCACGCCCGCCATGCGTTGCATCTGGTGACCGGTTTTCATCAGCGGATTACCGTGACTTTGCTTACCTGTTCCGCACCAGAAATCGACGCAGACGTTAGTCCCGCCTTCCGACTTTAGCCAAATTCCGGTACAGCCAAGCCACCACATAGCAAAGGTGCCAGGTGCGACCTGTTCCTGTTCGATCTCTTCATTCAGCCAGCTTCCCCACTCCGGGAATGTGCTCAGAATCCATGATTCGCGCGTGATGCTTTTTACTTTACTCATCGCATTTACCTTCATGTTGGTTCAAGTTGAATCAAATTATGATTTATTTTGATTGATACTGACATCAATTTATCAAGAAGGCAATGCGTGGATTTTTCTGATTCCGTCGTAAAGCGTCTATTACTCACAACGTAACGGGATGCTTTGTAGCAATCTATTTTTGTATTTTATTGTTTTTATGAGTTTTATTTTTTGCTCTATGAATGTTCCATAAAACCCTGGCTCGGGTAAGAGATTTATTTGCGTACTCCATCACATTTAATCAAATTCAATCTTGTTGTGATTACTTTTGAAAATTAGAGTGGGGGCACAACATCCTGAACATCTGTAATGAATGTTCAGCAACTTTGTCTACTGGAGATCGTTATGGAGATCCTCTACAACATCTTTACCGTCTTTTTTAATCAGGTCATGACCAACGCGCCGTTGCTGTTGGGTATTGTGACCTGCCTCGGCTACATCCTGTTGCGCAAAAGCGTCAGCGTCATTATCAAAGGCACGATCAAAACGATTATCGGTTTTATGCTGCTGCAGGCGGGATCGGGCATTCTGACCAGCACGTTTAAACCGGTGGTGGCGAAGATGTCCGAGGTTTACGGTATCAATGGTGCGATTTCCGATACGTATGCCTCCATGATGGCAACCATTGAACGTATGGGAGACGCTTATAGCTGGGTAGGTTATGCCGTGCTGTTGGCGCTGGCGCTGAACATTTGTTACGTCTTGCTGCGACGTATTACCGGCATTCGCACCATCATGCTCACCGGGCACATCATGTTCCAGCAGGCGGGCTTAATTGCGGTCTCTTTCTATATCTTCGGCTATTCCATGTGGACCACCATTATCTGCACGGCGGTGCTAGTGTCGCTCTACTGGGGGATTACCTCCAATATGATGTACAAGCCGACGCAGGAAGTGACCGACGGCTGCGGTTTTTCCATCGGCCACCAGCAGCAGTTCGCTTCATGGATTGCCTACAAGGTCGCGCCTTATCTGGGTAAAAAAGAGGAGAGCGTAGAAGATCTGAAACTGCCTGGCTGGCTGAATATCTTCCATGACAACATCGTTTCGACCGCGATTGTCATGACCATTTTCTTCGGGGCGATCCTGCTTTCTTTCGGCATTGATGTGGTTCAGGCGATGGCGGGGAAAACGCACTGGACGGTGTACATCCTGCAGACTGGTTTTTCGTTTGCCGTCGCGATCTTCATCATCACCCAGGGCGTACGTATGTTCGTCGCCGAACTTTCAGAAGCGTTCAACGGTATCTCGCAGCGTCTGATTCCCGGTGCGGTATTGGCGATTGACTGTGCGGCGATATACAGCTTTGCTCCCAACGCGGTGGTGTGGGGCTTTATGTGGGGCACCATCGGCCAACTGATTGCGGTCGGCATCCTCGTGGGCTGCGGCTCTTCCATCCTGATTATTCCTGGTTTTATCCCAATGTTTTTCTCCAACGCCACCATTGGCGTGTTCGCGAACCATTTTGGCGGCTGGCGCGCGGCGCTCAAGATTTGTCTGGTGATGGGGATGATTGAAATCTTTGGCTGCGTCTGGGCGGTGAAACTCACCGGTATGAGCGCGTGGATGGGGATGGCGGACTGGTCAATTCTGGCGCCGCCGATGATGCAGGGCTTTGCCTCCATCGGCATCGCGTTTATGGCCGTCATTATTCTGATTGCACTGGCTTATATGTTTTTCGCAGGACGCACGTTGCGCGCTGAGGAAGACGCAGAAAAACAACTGGCAGAACACTCTGCTTAATAAGGAGTTCCGATTATGACCGTACGTATTCTGGCTGTGTGTGGCAATGGGCAGGGCAGTTCCATGATCATGAAGATGAAAGTGGACCAGTTTTTAACCCAGTCAAATATTGACCATACAGTGAACAGCTGCGCAGTGGGTGAGTACAAAAGTGAACTGAACGGCGCGGATATCATCATCGCCTCTACCCATATTGCCGGTGAAATTACCGTAACTGGCAATAAATATGTTGTTGGCGTACGCAACATGCTGTCGCCCGCCGATTTTGGACCAAAACTGCTGGAAGTGATCAAAGCGCATTTCCCACAGGACGTGAAGTAAGGATACGGCATATGAAATTACGTGATTCGCTGGCAGACAATAACGCCATCCTTCTACAGGCTGAGGCCAACACCTGGCAGGAAGCGGTAAAGCTGGGCGTCGATCTGCTGGTTAAGGCCGACGTGGTTGAACCGCGCTACTACCAGGCCATTCTTGATGGGGTTGAACAGTTTGGTCCGTACTTTGTGATTGCGCCAGGACTGGCGATGCCGCACGGGCGCCCGGAAGAAGGCGTTAAGAAGACCGGCTTTGCGCTGGTGACGCTGAAAACACCGTTGGTGTTTAACCACGAAGATAACGACCCGGTGGATATTCTGATCACGATGGCGGCGGTCGACGCCAACACGCATCAGGAAGTGGGCATCATGCAGATCGTGAATCTGTTTGACGATGAAGCCAATTTCGACCGTCTACGTGCCTGCCGCACCGCGCAGGAAGTGCTGGATTTAATTGATAACGCCACTGCGGCGGCTGTTTAAAAGGATACCGAAATGTCATTACCTATGTTGCAGGTTGCGCTGGATAACCAATCAATGTCTTCTGCGTATGAAACGACGCGTCTGATCGCCGAAGAGGTCGATATCATTGAGGTGGGCACCATTCTTTGTGTTGCTGAGGGCGTACGTGCCGTACGTGACCTGAAGGCGCTCTACCCACATAAAATTGTGCTGGCGGACGCCAAAATCGCCGATGCGGGTAAAATTCTCTCTCGCATGTGTTTCGAAGCTAACGCTGATTGGGTCACTGTTATCTGCTGTGCGGATATCAATACCACCAAAGGTGCGCTCGAGGTGGCGAAAGAATTTAACGGCGACGTACAGATTGAACTGACCGGTTACTGGACCTGGGAACAGGCTCAGGAGTGGCGTGACGCGGGTATCGGGCAGGTTGTCTATCATCGCAGTCGTGATGCGCAGGCCGCAGGTGTGGCGTGGGGAGAGGCGGATATCAGTGCCATCAAACGCCTGTCTGATATGGGCTTTAAAGTCACCGTCACCGGCGGTCTGGCGCTGGAGGATCTGCCGCTGTTCCAGGGGATTCCGATTCACGTCTTTATCGCTGGCCGCAGCATTCGTGATGCCGCTTCTCCGGTTGAGGCGGCGCGTCAGTTCAAACGTTCCATCGCCCAGTTGTGGGGCTAAGGAGCGACTATGCTGTCGAAACAGGTCCCGCTCGGTATTTATGAAAAAGCGCTCCCCGGAGGGGAGTGCTGGCTGGAGCGCTTGCGGCTGGCGAAAGAGTTAGGTTTTGACTTTGTCGAAATGTCAGTTGATGAAACCGATGCCCGCCTCGCGCGCCTTGACTGGAGCCGCGAGCAGCGTCTGGCGCTGGTGGCCGCCATCGCCGAAACGGGAGTACGTGTACCTTCTATGTGCCTGAGCGCTCACCGCCGTTTCCCGCTGGGGAGCGAAGATGATGCGGTGCGCGATCAGGGACTGGCGATCATGCGGAAAGCCATTCAGTTTGCGCAGGATATTGGTATTCGCGTGATTCAACTGGCGGGTTACGACGTCTATTACCAGCAGGCTAATAACGAAACGCGTCGTCGATTTCGCGAGGGGCTAAAAGAGAGCGTTGAGATGGCAAGTCGCGCGCAGGTGACGCTGGCGATGGAGATCATGGATTATCCGCTGATGAATTCGATCAGTAAGGCGCTGGGTTATGCCCACTATCTCAATAATCCGTGGTTCCAGCTGTATCCCGATATCGGCAATTTGTCGGCGTGGGATAACGATGTACAGATGGAGTTGCAGGCAGGAATAGGCCATATCGTGGCCGTTCACGTGAAGGACACCAGACCCGGCGTGTTCAAAAATGTGCCGTTTGGTGAAGGTGTTGTCGATTTCGAACGTTGTTTTGCAACGCTCAAGCAGAGTGGGTATTGCGGGCCATACCTGATTGAGATGTGGAGTGAAACAACGGACGATCCGGCGCGTGAAGTGGCGAAGGCGCGCGATTGGGTGAAAGCGCGGATGGCCAGCGCAGGTCTGGTGGAGACGGTGTAATGCAAAAACTTAAACAGCAGGTTTTTGAGGCCAACATGGATCTGCCGCGTTACGGGCTGGTGACGTTTACCTGGGGTAACGTCAGCGCCATCGACCGCGAACGCGGGTTGGTGGTGATTAAGCCCAGCGGCGTCGACTACCAAACAATGACAGTGGATGACATGGTGGTTGTGGATCTGCACGGCAACGTGGTGGAAGGACGCTATCGTCCTTCTTCCGATACCGCCACCCATCTGGCGCTGTATCGCCGCTATTTATCTCTTGGCGGCGTGGTGCACACCCACTCAACCCACGCGACGGCATGGGCGCAGGCGGGTCTGGCAATACCTGCACTCGGCACGACGCATGCGGATTACTTCTTTGGTGATATCCCCTGCACGCGGGCATTAACTGAAGCAGAGGTTCAGGAGGAGTATGAGCTGAATACCGGCAAGGTGATTATCGAAACGCTGGGGAACGTGGAGCCTCTGCATACGCCCGGCGTAGTCGTGTATCAGCATGGTCCGTTTGCCTGGGGTAAAGATGCGCACGACGCGGTACACAACGCTGTGGTGATGGAAGAGGTCGCAAAAATGGCATGGATTGCGCGTGGCATTAATCCGGCCCTCAGCCCCATCGACAGTTATCTGATGAATAAACACTTCATGCGTAAGCACGGCCCAAACGCCTACTACGGGCAGAAGTAACGTCTTTGCCCCGGACAACGTGCATCTACGGATGTGCGTCACCGATCTGTTCGGGGCAATCTTCAGCGTTGCTGGTAAGCCGCTGGCGTAAATCGCATTCCTGCTAAAACTATCGCACAAATGACAGCACCAGCGTAAAACGTCGAGGCTGCGCCCAACGTTTCCCACAGAATGCCCGCGCCGGTACTGGCTAACAGCAGGGCGATGCCACTGATCAGATTAAACATACCGAAGGCCGTACCGCGTAGTTCTGCTGGCGCGGTATGCGCAATCATGGCAGCCAGCAACCCTTGCGTCATGCCCATATGAATCCCCCACAGTCCCACGCCTATCAGTAACGTGCTCCAGTGGTGACTCAGCGCCAGAGTGATATCCGCCGCGATCAGGACCAGCAGGCCCGCCTGTAACATGCGGGTGTGGTTCATGCTGTCAGACATTTTTCCAAAAGGATAAGCCGACAGACTGTAGACCAGATTCATGGCGACCATCACCAGCGGAATGGCAAACAGCGGGATATCCATTTGATATGCGCGCAACACGAGAAACGCTTCGCTAAAGCGGGCGAGCGTGAAGAGCGCGCCCAGTCCCACGACCCACCAGTAGGCTGCACTCAACTTTTTCAGGTTTTCCCGTCGTAACGGATTGGTGCGTTTATCAGTGACGGGGGTTTTCGGTTCACTCAGGCCAAACCATAGCAGGGCGATAGAGAGCACCCCAGGGATGACGGCAATCCAGAAGATAGTGTGAAAATCGTTGTTCCATAGCAGCATTAGCCCGACGGCGAGCAGGGGGCCCAGAAATGCGCCAATGGTATCCAAAGACTGGCGCAGACCATAAGCGGCGCCGCGGATTTCGGACGGGGTGACATCCGCGACTAACGCATCCCTGGGGGCACCGCGAATACCTTTACCCACACGATCAATCATGCGAGCGCTGAGTACCATGCCTGATGAGCCCGCCATCGCGAACAGGGGCTTACTCAGTGCCCCCAAACCATAACCGAGCATCGCCAGCCCTTTGCGTTTTCCCAGATAATCACTGAGAACGCCGGAAAAAACCTTAATGATCAGCGCGGTGGCTTCAGCTAATCCTTCAATCAGACCAATGATAATGACGCTGGCTCCCAGCGTGGTTGCCATAAACAACGGCAACAGGCTATGGATCATTTCGGAGGAGACATCCATAAGCAGACTCACGCCGCCCAGCACCCAAACGCCTTTTGGTATGCGATTCAGCGTCGCATAGCGTGCAAACATGGTTTCGCCCCAGAGTATCAGTTCGGTAATGCTTTATTTAATCAGTAAATGATGACCAGGATAAGATACAAAGAAAAATAATTCTCATTTACCTGATGTGCAAAAAAAAGCCCCCGGTGAGGGGGGCAAGTCAAACGGTGGCAATGTTCTCGTTGGTTGTTTCTGGTGCTAGCGATAAATATCCGCACTGGCGTGCATATTTCCGTTACTGCCGGGTTCCCTGGTGAGGATCACGTGGTAGTAGTTTGCGCCTTGCGCATCGGTCTCTTCATTCAGGGCCTGAGTGGCTTCACTTTCAGTGGCGAAGTTATGATTTATGTAAATGACGCCTAAGCTCTGCACATCATCCATATTCCTGGCCTGATGATTGTCAATTTGGATGGCTGCCGTTGCATTTGCACTGAGCAAAAGCACAGCCAGAAGGGTTAAAACACGGGCTCGCATATGTACCTCCTCGACTGCGGTCTCTGGTTGCTTCTCTCCTGTGAGTGATGAGCTTCTGATGTAATTTTAACCGCTACCGGCGCAGGCGTTAGCGACCATTTCTGATGCAGTTGTTCAAAAAATTACCGCATACCCGCCTTTTCTTTTATTTACAGGTAACTGATAGATACCGCTGCGTTAAAAAATACCTGTCTTTCGCGCACAAGCTCATACCAAATAGTCAATTTAAACGGATGGATACCCTGTTTATAGTGAGCCGTATAATTAATATAACTTTATGATAATAAGGCAAAAACTTATGGATACTTCATTCATGGATTTCAGCTACTTCGTGATTATGTTTATGGTCGCACTGGTGGCTGGCTTTATTAACGTGGTGTCGGGCGGCGGTGGGTTTCTCTCTATTGGCGCACTGTTAATTTCTGGTTTACCCCCGGCGAATGCGCTGGCAACCAATAAAATTCAGGCGCTGGGCAGTTCGCTAACCTCCGGGATTTACTTTTTACGCCGGGGACATATCAACGTGCAGGAGCACAAGTATGTCTTCCTGTCTGCTTTTATCGGCTCAGCGTTAGGCACGACGCTCATTCAGTTCATTGAACCGGAGGTGTTGAAAAAACTGCTTCCGGTACTGATTATCGCCGTCGCCATCTACTTTATTTCCGCTCCCAATCTCAGCGAACCGAAAAGAAAGCCGCAGGTATCCCTGTTTTTCTTTTCTCTGATCTGCGGCGGCTGTATTGGCTTTTATGATGGATTTCTTGGCGCTGGTGCGGGTTCCTTTTATACGCTCTGCTATATCCTGTTGTGGGGATACAGCATCGATAAGGCACAAATTCACTCGAATTTTATTAACCTTGCATCGAACATCGCCTCGATTTTGTTCTTCATTTTCGGCGGCAAAATGATCTGGTCGCTGGGGCTGGTGATGTTTGCCGGACAATCGCTCGGCGCGCGCCTGGGCGCAACGGTGGTACTGACGCGCGGAAAGAAAGTTATCCGGCCGATGATTGTCATTGTCTCCATTTGCATTAGCGTCAAAATGCTGCTGGATATGTATTAATGGCGACATGGTAAATAATCGTACAAGCGCCTTGAGTTTACCGGCTGACCCCAGTATTATGACGCGTCATTTTTCAGCCGACCTTTAACACGTTCCTTGCCTCCATGGGCCTCGGCTGACCCAGACAGGAGGCTGAATAATCCGTAAGGAGCAATTCGATGCGTCATTACGAAATCGTTTTTATGGTCCATCCTGACCAGAGCGAACAGGTTCCGGGTATGATCGAACGCTACACTGCTGCCATCACTGGCGCAGAAGGCACGATCCACCGTCTGGAAGACTGGGGCCGCCGTCAGCTGGCTTACCCGATCAACAAACTGCACAAAGCTCACTACGTTCTGATGAACGTTGAAGCGCCGCAGGAAGTGATCGATGAGCTGGAAACTACCTTCCGCTTCAACGATGCCGTTATCCGCAGCATGGTTATGCGTACTAAACACGCTGTTACCGAAGCATCTCCGATGGTTAAAGCGAAAGACGAGCGCCGTGAGCGTCGCGATGATTTCGCAAACGAAACCGCAGATGATGCTGAAGCTGGGGATTCTGAAGAGTAATTTCTGATGACCAACTGTCTGGCGTTGTCCGGCACCGTGTGCAGGGCCCCCCTTCGAAAGGTCAGTCCATCAGGAATTCCTCATTGCCAGTTCGTGCTTGAGCATCGTTCTGTGCAGGAGGAAGCCGGGTTTCACCGGCAGGCGTGGTGCCAAATGCCCGTTATTGTTAGCGGACACGAAAACCAGGCCATTACTCACAGTATAACGGTCGGTAGCGCAGTAACCGTTCAGGGGTTCATCTCTTGCCATAAGGCAAAGAACGGCCTGAGCAAAATGGTTCTGCATGCCGAGCAGATTGAATTGATAGATTCTGGAGACTAGCCATATGGCACGTTATTTCCGTCGTCGCAAGTTCTGCCGTTTCACCGCGGAAGGCGTTCAAGAGATCGACTATAAAGATATCGCCACGCTGAAAAACTACATCACCGAAAGCGGTAAGATTGTCCCAAGCCGTATCACCGGTACCCGTGCAAAATACCAGCGTCAGCTGGCTCGCGCTATCAAACGCGCTCGCTACCTGTCCCTGCTGCCGTACACTGATCGTCATCAGTAATCGGTCACGGTCCATTAATACGACTTTGAGAGGATAAGGTAATGCAAGTTATTCTGCTTGATAAAGTAGCAAACCTGGGTAGCCTGGGTGATCAGGTTAACGTTAAAGCGGGCTATGCTCGTAACTTCCTGGTACCACAGGGTAAAGCTGTTCCTGCTACCAAGAAAAACGTTGAATTTTTCGAAGCGCGTCGCGCTGAGCTGGAAGCTAAACTGGCTGACGTTCTGTCC
Source organism: Citrobacter werkmanii (assembly GCF_008693645.1). Taxonomy (NCBI): domain Bacteria; kingdom Pseudomonadati; phylum Pseudomonadota; class Gammaproteobacteria; order Enterobacterales; family Enterobacteriaceae; genus Citrobacter; species Citrobacter werkmanii. The sequence goes on from NZ_CP044101.1 coordinate 695,889, forward strand.
GCTGCTGAAGCTCGTGCTGAGAAAATCAACGCACTGGAAACCGTAACCATCGCGTCTAAAGCAGGCGACGAAGGTAAACTGTTCGGTTCCATCGGTACTCGCGACATCGCTGACGCTGTAACTGCAGCTGGCGTTGAAGTAGCTAAGAGCGAAGTTCGTCTGCCGAACGGCGTTCTGCGTACCACTGGCGAGCACGAAGTGAGCTTCCAGGTTCACAGCGAAGTGTTTGCTAAGCTGACTGTAAACGTAGTTGCGGAATAAGTTTTTATTCTGCTAACCGCGTAAAAGCGCCGGCCCTGTGCCGGCGTTTTGCTTTTCTGTTCCCCGTCTTTCTCTCTGGCTATTCTTTGTCCTTTTCGGGATAATCATAAAAATAAAACATTATTTCAAAGTGGTGATGGAATGGAACCAACGCACCAACCTCTGTTTGCGCGTAAAAATGTTGTCTATCTGAGCGCGGCATTCTGCTGCTTGCTGTGGGGGAGCGCCTATCCGGCGATCAAAAGTGGATACGAGATCTTCCAGATTGCCACGGATGACATTCCCTCGAAAATTGTCTTTGCCGGCTATCGCTTCCTGTTTGCGGGATTATTGCTGCTCCTGCTGGCGGTGGCGCAGCGTAAACCGATTGGTCGGTTAAGCCCGCGTCAATATGGTCAGCTCACGCTGTTGGGGCTGACGCAGACTTCGCTGCAATATATTTTCTTTTATATTGGCCTGGCGTTCACCACGGGGGTGAAAGGGTCCATCATGAACGCGACAGGCACGTTCTTCAGCGTGCTGCTGGCGCATTTTATCTATCAGAACGATAAACTCAGCTACAACAAGGCGCTGGGTTGTATCCTGGGCTTTCTCGGCGTGATGGTGGTGAACTTTAACAGCGGACTGGATTTTAGCTTCAGCCTGTTAGGGGACGGCTCGGTAGTGATGGCTGCCTTTATTCTCTCCGCCGCTACGTTATACGGCAAACGCATTTCTCAGACGGTCGACCCGACGGTAATGACGGGGTATCAACTGGGCGGTGGCGGTCTGGCGCTGGTGATCGGCGGTTACGCTTTTGGTGGCACGCTGACCGTACACGGCGCGTCTTCGTTGGCGATTCTGGGCTACCTGACGTTGCTCTCTTCGGTGGCATTTGCCTTGTGGAGTATTTTGCTTAAACACAACCGCGTGGGGATGATTGCGCCGTTTAACTTCCTGATCCCGGTTTCAGGCGCGGTACTGTCGGCCATTTTCCTCGGCGAAAATATTCTCGAATGGAAATATGCAGTAGCGTTGGTGCTGGTCTGTTCGGGGATCTGGTGGGTGAACAAGGTGAAACGCTAACGCTTCACCTTGCTGCCTGATGGCACTGCGCTTATCAGGTGTGCTGGCTATCGGGCGCGAATAAAACTGCCGTTAGGCTGGCGGGTAAACAGGACCTGCTGGCCATTACCCGTATCGATGGTTAACCCTGTCACTACGCCACTGGCATTCTGCCTGATCTGCACCATCTGTCCGTCTTTCAAATTGCTCAGCGGTTTTCCGGCCCCTTCTACCTGCGCCATGGCGTACACATCGGTTGGCGGGAGATTGTGGTCACGAAATACCTGGGCCAGCGTTTTACCCGAATCTACGCGGTAGGAACGCCACTGCTGGTCAATTCCACTATCCGGCTGGAAAGGTTGCGTCTGTGGCTGAGATTGCTGGGCCTGCGGTTGTGCGTCTGGTTCCCCTTCCTGGATGGGTTCCGGCGCAACCGGCGCGACCTGGCCAGGGTCGTTTTGCGGGGCGACCAGTTGTGCCTGAAGCTGGGCCTCCGTCGGCGGCTGTGACTGCGACTGCAAATCCAACTGGGCAGTACGCGCGACCACTGGTGCATCGCTGGTGTCGCTGGAAGGGAGCAGGAAACCGATCACCAGCACGATAGCAGCAGCAATAATGCCGCGGCGGTGCATCGGCGGCAGCGGGTCCATAATGCGAAAATTGTCCGGTGCATGCCAGATTTTCGCCAGGGTTGGTTTTAATTCAAAGCGCCCGGGCATGGCTTTCCTCCTGCTCCGCGTCTCGTTCCTCAGTCATAGAGTATAGATCGCTAACTCTATGATACTTGTTCGGGTACCCGCTTTCGTGACATTCATGCGGACAATAGTCATTGTTTCTTTTTCCTCGCGATTTGTCATCAGTTCCCGAGACAAAGTTTTACCGGATGCGGCATGGCTGATATGCTGCCCGCTACTTTACATCCGATGAAAGGAAATATGATGGCTACCCCGACTTTTGACACTATCGAAGCGCAAGCAAGCTACGGCATTGGTTTGCAGGTAGGACAGCAGTTGAGCGAATCCGGTCTGGAAGGGCTGTTGCCTGAAGCGCTGGTAGCGGGTATCGCTGACGCGCTGGAAGGCAAGCATCCGGCAGTGCCGGTTGATGTTGTGCATCGCGCACTGCGTGAAATCCACGAGCGTGCTGATGCAGTTCGTCGCGAGCGTTTCCAGGCTATGGCCGCTGATGGCGTTAAATATCTGGAAGAAAACCGTGAGAAAGAGGGCGTGAACAGCACTGAATCCGGTTTGCAGTTCCGTGTTCTGACCCAGGGCGAAGGTGCTATCCCGGCACGCACCGACCGCGTTCGCGTGCATTACACCGGTAAACTGATCGACGGTACCGTGTTCGACAGTTCTGTCGCACGTGGCGAACCGGCTGAATTCCCGGTTAACGGCGTCATCCCTGGCTGGATTGAAGCGCTGACTCTGATGCCGGTGGGTTCCAAATGGGAACTGACGATTCCTCAGGAACTGGCTTACGGCGAGCGTGGCGCTGGCGCGTCCATTCCTCCGTTCAGCACGCTGGTATTCGACGTTGAACTGCTTGAGATTCTGTAAGCAGTGACTTCTGTTCCCCCCGAGGCCGGGGGGAGCAAAGAAATAGAGTGAAAAGCTATAGTTACGCCGTTGTCGATATTTTATCTTGCAAATGCCTCACCAGCGTGTATTTTTGTGAGCTGATTCGCGCTATCAGAGTGATATGACACTCACTTTAAACATTAAATTAACATTATATCTAAATCTTAGTATTCATCCCGCCAATTCTTACCTAATATCGATGAGTCCTGCTAACAGGATCGTCGTATCATAGACACACTAAAGGCCGTAGAGCCTGAACAACACAGACAGGTACAGGAAGAAAAAACATGGTAGATCAGGTAAAAGTCGAAGCCGCAGAAGAGGCTTCGTCTGAACAGTCGCTACGGCGCAATCTCACAAACCGTCATATTCAACTTATTGCCATTGGCGGCGCTATCGGTACCGGCCTGTTTATGGGCTCCGGTAAAACTATTAGTCTTGCCGGACCGTCGATCATCTTTGTGTATATGATCATCGGTTTCATGCTGTTTTTCGTGATGCGGGCAATGGGAGAGTTGCTGCTCTCGAATCTGGAGTACAAATCATTTAGTGATTTTGCCTCCGACCTGCTTGGGCCATGGGCCGGGTATTTTACCGGTTGGACTTACTGGTTCTGCTGGGTTGTTACCGGGATGGCCGACGTTGTCGCCATTACGGCGTATGCGCAATTCTGGTTCCCTGAACTCTCAGACTGGGTCGCCTCGCTGGCGGTGATCGTGCTGCTGCTGAGCCTTAACCTCGCCACGGTAAAAATGTTCGGTGAGATGGAGTTCTGGTTTGCGATGATCAAAATCGTTGCCATTATCGGTCTGATTGTCGTCGGCCTGGTGATGGTGCTGACGCACTTCCAGTCGCCAACTGGCGTTCAGGCATCGTTCACGCATCTGTGGAATGACGGTGGCTGGTTCCCGAAAGGGCTGAGCGGCTTCTTTGCCGGCTTCCAGATTGCGGTGTTCGCGTTTGTGGGCATTGAGCTGGTGGGGACAACCGCTGCGGAAACCAAAGACCCGGAGAAATCTCTGCCGCGCGCCATTAACTCGATCCCGATCCGTATCATCATGTTCTACGTTTTCGCGCTGATTGTGATTATGTCCGTCACGCCGTGGAGCTCGGTGGTGCCATCCAAGAGCCCATTCGTTGAACTGTTTGTCCTGGTCGGTCTGCCCGCGGCGGCGAGCCTGATCAACTTTGTGGTGCTAACTTCTGCGGCCTCTTCCGCAAACAGCGGCGTGTTCTCAACCAGTCGTATGCTGTTTGGTCTGGCGCAGGAAGGCGTGGCACCTAAAGCGTTTGCCAAGCTGTCTAAACGCGCGGTTCCGGCGAAAGGTTTAACCTTCTCCTGTATCTGCCTGTTGGGCGGCGTGGTGATGCTGTATGTGAATCCGAGCGTGATTGGCGCGTTCACCATGATCACCACCGTGTCGGCGATTCTGTTCATGTTCGTATGGACCATCATTCTTTGCTCGTACCTGGTGTACCGCAAGCAGCGTCCGCACCTGCATGAAAAATCAATCTACAAGATGCCGCTCGGTAAGCTGATGTGCTGGGTGTGTATGGCGTTCTTTGTTTTCGTACTGGTACTGCTGACGCTGGAAGAGGATACTCGCCAGGCGCTGATCGTGACGCCGCTGTGGTTCATCGCGCTGGGTCTGGGCTGGTTGTTTATCGGTAAGAAACGTATGGCAGGCGTGCGTTAGGCGTAGCCATATCGGACATAAAAAAGGCCACATAAGCAGTGGCCGAATTCGGACTTCAGGAAGGCGCTCTCGGGCGCCTTTTTTTATTCACCTGCGAGGGCACGCGGGAACAACACATTATTTTCCAGACTGATGTGTTCCATCAGGTCGTCGATCATCTCGTTAATGCCGTTATACATGGCTTTCCAGGTGGTGCAGGCTTCTGGCGGCGGCGTCACATTATGGGTGATGTGTTTGATCACTTCGACCAGTTCACCGGCATCGTCATGCTCGCTTTCCATCACGCTGATTGGTCCCATTGCCTGGCTACCCATGCCCTGTTTAATCATCGGGAACAGGATCTGCTCTTCCTTCATCATGTGGCTGGACAGCTCTTCATGCAGCATGCTCAGGTTCTTCGCCAGACCACGCGGTACGTTCGGTTTGTCTGCGTGGACGCGTTCAACTTTCGTGGCCTGCAGGATCAGTTCCGGCAGCTGTTCGCGGTGTCTGTCGTGATAGCGCACGATGATATGGTCGATGATTTCAGCCAGCGCCACGGTACGCCAGTCTTTCTCCAACGGCTGTTCAGCCAGTTGCGCGAGCTGCGCCTCGATAGCGTCTAAATCCAGCTCTTTACGCGCGGCAGCGCGTGCCAGCGTTTGCTTACCGCCGCAGCAGTAATCCATATCGTATTTACGAAACAGGGCCGAAGCGCGAGGAATAGAGAGCGCCAGTTCACCTAAAGGTTGATCGCGATAAGACATTGCCGTTACCTCATTCTCAATAATATAAGGTGTATTTTAAATGCAAGTTATAGAGAAGGCTATAACCCTTTCGGGGTGGGGTGTTTTGTGATGAGCGTCACGAAAATTTCTTATTTCGTTAAGGTGCTGAATCTTATTGAAAAGGGGAAAAATGGCGAAAAAAGCCGCGTCACAAGATTAAATAAGCGCACGCCGCTGCCGATAGTTAGACCTCAGACAATACCTGCATAATAAAAGGCAACAGATGTTCAAACGAATCAAAGTGATAACCTTACTTATCACCGTGTTACTCGCGCTGGGCGCGATGCAGCTCATCTCCGCAGGCGTCTTTATTGGCGCACTCAATAACGATAAACAGAACTTTAATGTCTCTCAGCTTTCCAGTCAGAACGTGGCTGAATTTACCGATGCGTGGATTAGCCTGAACCAGGCTCGCGTCACGCTCAACCGGGGGATGCTGCGTTTACAGGGAACGATGGCCAGCGAGATCAACGGTGGTCAGTTGAAAGAACTGGTGAACACGGCAAATCGTCTGCTGGCCGAGTCGAAAGAGCATTACGATAAATACTACGCCCTGCCAGAAACGCCGGGGCTGGATGAGCGTCTGGCCGATCGACTGGAAGAACAGTACGGCATCTATTCTGCGACGCTGGCTAAAATGAACGCGCTGCTGGCTGAAGGTAAGCTGGAAGAGATGTTCAAGCAGAATGCTGAGCAGAAGCAGACGGCCATGCAGGAAGTATATCGGGAATGGCGTGCCGCGCAAACGGCGCTGGCCACTGCCGGCGTGCAGGACAATGAGAGTGATTACCGCAAGATAATCTGGCTGTTGTCTGCCGTGATGTTGACTGTCGTCACTGTGATTGTCGCCAGCTGGCTGGCGATGCAGCGCGTGTTGCTCAAGCCGCTCCACGAGGTGATGGGACATATTCGCCACATCGCTGCGGGTGACCTGACGCATAGCATCAACGCCGATGGCAGCAATGAAATGGCGCTGCTGGCAAGTAATGTGCGTGACATGCAGCAGGCGCTGGCGAATACGGTCAGCGTGGTGCGTGACGGGGCTGACACTATCTACACCGGCGCGGGTGAAATTGCCGCAGGCAGTAACGATCTCTCTTCACGTACCGAGCAGCAGGCTGCCTCTCTGGAAGAGACCGCTGCCAGCATGGAACAACTCACCGCCACCGTGAAGCAGAACGCGGATAACGCGCGTCAGGCGACCAGTCTGGCAAAAAACGCCTCACAGACGGCGCTGAAAGGTGGAACCGTGGTTGATGGCGTAGTGCGTACGATGGACGAAATCGCCACCAGTTCCAGCAAAATCGCGCAAATTACCTCTGTTATCGACGGTATTGCCTTCCAGACCAATATTCTGGCGCTGAACGCGGCGGTAGAAGCGGCGCGTGCGGGCGAACAGGGCCGTGGTTTTGCCGTGGTCGCTGGCGAAGTTCGTACTCTGGCGCAGCGTAGCGCTCAGGCGGCAAAAGAGATTAAGGCGCTGATTGATGACTCGGGCAATCGGGTCAATGCCGGTACGGCGCTGGTGCATGAAGCAGGCGAAACGATGGCGGAGATTGTCAGCGCCGTGACCCGCGTGACCGACATTATGGGCGAAATTGCCTCTGCTTCTGATGAACAGAGCCGGGGTATCGATCAGGTAGGCCAGGCCGTTGCCGAGATGGATCGCGTGACGCAGCAAAATGCTTCGCTGGTGGAGGAGTCCGCTTCCGCTGCCGCCGCGCTTGAAGAGCAGGCTGCACGACTGAACCAGACCGTGGCGGTATTTAAAGTGTCGCGCCGGATGGCGGCGTAAACGCCTTATCCGGCCTACATGAGATCGTACAGTCCTTGTAGGCCTGATAAGCGCAGCGCCATCAGGCATCCCCTGAAACCGGCACTACCGCCGGTTTCTGCGGTTTTGACCGCACCGCAATTACCACGCCTGTTACCAGTAGCGCAATACCGCTTAGCGTCAGCAGCGGCGGAAAAGCCTGGCGCAGCATAAAGGTATACAGCAGGCCAGCCAGCGTTTCGAAGACAATCAGCGGGCCGAGGATCACCGTCGGCAGCTTCTGGCTGGCGACGTTCCAGCACAGCGCGCCCACCCACGAACACAATACCGCAATGGCTATCATCAGGCCGATAAACACATCCGGACGCGGGCCGAAGGGCAGGGCGAAACCTGGCGTTTGCCCATGCAGCCACAGACATGCTGCAATGTACCCCAGCAGAGAAACGGGCAGCGTCACCAGCGCCTGAGCCGTCGCCCACATCATCGGATGCTTATCTGGATTCTCGCGTAGCCAGCGGGCATTACGCAGTGCATACCACGCCCAGCACACCACTGAGACAAGCGCCAGCACAATACCAGAGCCATAACGCCAGCCGCTGAAATCGGGTAATCCCTGGTTCAGCTCCGAGATATTCACGCACAGCAGGCCAATAGCAATTAATATCAGCGCAGGTGACAGACGCCACCAGGATAATTTACCGTCACGCTGGCTATAGAGCAGATTGGCGAAGACCGGGATCACCACCGGTAATGTACCAATAATCATCGTTGATACCGGCGCGCCGGTACGCTGGATGGCGCTGGCCAGGCAAACGTAATAAATCAGGTTACCCATCATCGTTAGCGCCAGCGCCGTTATCCAGTCTTTACCCGTCAGTTGGCGCAGACGTGCGCGTCCCAGCCAGGCGATCGGCACAGCGATCAGCCCCAGCGCCAGATAGCGTCCCATCGACTGTAATACTGCCGGGTATTCCGGCACGATCAGCGGCCCGACAAAAATTAATCCCCACATCAGCCCTGCCAGCAGGGCGTACAGCACGCCGCTAATCATTGTTAACATCCACATCATTAAACATTGCGTTGAGTGTAGGCAGGGAGAGTGCAGCCGTATTGTATGAGATTGCGCATTAGCGCGAATAAACCTGCTTCTGATAACGTACCGGCGTAATGCCGTAACGATGAGTAAATGCGCGGGTGAGATGCGACTGGTCGGTCAAACCGGTTGCGGCGGCGACCTCTGCGGCGGGCATTCCGTGAGTGAGAAAACCTTTGGCTCGCCACAGGCGAATGGCCATCAGCATTTGGTGCGGCGTAACGTGGAAATGAGATTTAAACTGGCGTTGAAAATGCCAGGGACTCAGTGAGGCAACCCGCGCCAGTTCGTCGAGCGTTATCGGGTGCATGTAATTATCATGCAGATACTCGCGTACCCGCTCAAAGCGATGCGCCCCCTCTGTAGATGTTGGCGCATGGCGGGCCAGCGGCTGGAACGTATCGATCAGATCGAGCAATAACCCTTTTTGCGCCAGCGCATCTTCCGTGTTCCACAGGCCGTGGATCAGTGAGCAGATCTGGCGCGAGCGCAGCGGATCGTGACGCGTTACGTCATGAAACCACCAGTGGCGGATCCCGGTGACCTCTTCCAGAAGATCGGGCTCAAGATAGATCATCCGATAGCGCCAGCCGTCGGCGGTTTCGGCTTCGCCGGTATGCAGCTCATCGGGATTCATGGTGACGACAGAATGGGCGGGCGCGACGTACTGCGTACCGCGATAGCGAAAACGTTCGGCTCCGGCTTCTATCGCGCCAATGCCAAACGCTTCATGGGTATGTGGTTCAAAGGCGTAACGTGAGATGTGTGCATGATACAGCTCAACGCCCGGCACCTGCGCCAGATGGCGAAAGCGGGCGCTGTCTTTCTCATCAATAAACTGCTCAGGTACACCTTGCACGTTTTCTCTCCCCACGCATCATCCTGTCATTATCAGAGAGGATGCGCGGGGATGCCACCACAATTAACTAATTTTTAACACTTACACGATGCCTTTGACGCTGTCAGCCAACGAGGTGGTTGGGCGGCCAATCAGTTTGCTCAGCGTATGGCTATCATCGAACAGACCGCCTTTAGAGGCGCCAACGTCAGAATCAGCCAGCATCTCCGCCAGCCCGGCAGGCAGACCAAAGTTTTTCAGCGCCGCGGCAAAATCAGCTTCGCTCAGGTTCTGATACACCACTTTTTTACCGCTCTGCTTTGCCAGCTCGGCAGCCAACTGGCTCAGGGTCCAGCCTGCATCGCCCGCCAGTTCGTAGGTTTTACCGGCGTGCCCCTCTTCACTGATGACGCGCGCGGCGGCAGCGGCATAGTCGGCGCGGGTTGCCGAGGCGATTTTGCCTTCTCCCGCCGCCCCGATAAAGAGGCCGTGTTCCAGTGCAGCTGGCGCGCTGGCGAGATAGTTTTCGGTGTACCAGCCGTTGCGCAGTAGCGCATAAGCGATACCGGATTCAGCCAGCATCTTCTCGGTGGCGACGTGTTCATCGGCCAGCCCCAGCGGGGAGGTGTCGGCGTGCAGCAGGCTGGTGTAGGCGATAAATTTCACGTGGGCAGCCTTTGCTGCATTAATCACGTTGCGATGCTGTGGGGCACGTTGTCCCACTTCGCTGGAGGAGATCAGCAGTAGCTTGTCGATACCCTGTAAGGCAGTCGTAAAGGCGGCTTCGTCGCTGTAATCCGCCTGGCGAACGGTAATGCCCTGCTGGCTAAGCGCCGTCGCTTTAGCGGGGTTACGCACGATAGCCACAATCTGGCTGGCAGGAACGGTTTTCAGTAGCGATTCAATAACGTGTTGGCCCAGTTGGCCGGTGGCACCGGTAATTGCGATCATGGGGTAACTCCTTGGTATTGGTCTTGTGTTTAATCACGCTAACACTTAAACTAACTTTTAGTAAGTACGCACAAAAAGGTTAGTATGAAAATGACAGCGTCGACCCTCTCCCAGCAATTACGCGATGGCAATTTGTTTGCCGAACAGTGTCCCTCCCGCGAGGTGTTAAAACACGTCACCAGCCGCTGGGGCGTGTTAATTCTGGTGGCGCTGCGCGACGGTACGCACCGCTTTAGCGATTTGCGCCGGAAGATGGGCGGCGTCAGCGAAAAGATGTTGGCGCAATCCCTGCAGGCGCTGGAGCAGGACGGGTTTATCAATCGGGTGTCCTATCCGGTGGTGCCGCCGCACGTGGAATATAGTCTGACGCCGTTGGGTGAGCAGGTGAGCGATAAAGTCGCCGCGCTGGCGGACTGGATAGAACTGAATTTGCCGCAGGTTTTGGCGCAACGGGAAGAGCGGGTTGCGTGATAGGTTGGCAGTGTGTTTTGTAGGCCGGATAAGACGCTAGTGCGTCGCATCCGGCACGAGAGTTACTTACTCAAATCCAGCTGATAAATCGCAAAGCCGATATCATCGGTAGCGACTTTTTTCAGCGGATATTGCCCTTTCTCTTTGATAAACGCTGCGGCTTTCTCAGACGGTGACGTTTCAAAACGAATATCCAGTGGCGTATCACTGTGAATCGGCGCCAGACGCCAGTTGTTATCTGCCGCCGGATGAATTTCACCGGCCCGCTTCGTCTCAGCACCAATCCATGCGGCCAGCACCGAGCGGTTTTCATCTGGTGACGCAAACGCGATGTGGTTGTCTCCTGTTCCGGCAAACTTACCGCCATAGGCGCGATAGTTGTTGGTCGCGACGAGGAAGGTGGCGTTAGGGTCGACAGGCTTACCGTTAAAGGTCAGATTCTTAATCCGCTCTGCTTTTGGGTTGATGGTCTGGCACTCGCCGTCGTAGCGGGCGGGCTGTGACACATCGATCTGATAATTCACGCCGTCGATCACGTCAAAGTTATAAGTACGGAACCCATCCCAGTTGATCAGCGACTGCGGCTTGCTGCTGTGAATATCAATTTGATTAAACTGCCCGGCGGAACATTCCAGCCACTCTTTCACCTCTTTGCCGCTGGCTTTCACGACCACCAGGGTATTGGGATAGAGATACAAATCAGCGGCATTACGGAAGGTTAACTGGCCTTTTTCGACTTCGACAAAGCTGGCCGGATCGTTCTTGCGTCCACCGACCTTAAACGGCGCGGCCGCGGAAAGTACCGGCAATTTTGCCAGGTCCGGATCGCCCTGAATAAAATGTTCCACATAGGCTTTCTGGGCGTTATTCACCACCTGCACGGTCGGGTCATCCTGAACCAACGCCAGGTAGCTGTACATGTTGTCGGCGGATTTACCAATTGGTTTGCTGACGAATTCACGAGTGGCGTCGTGATCGGCTTTCAGGATCTCAACGATTTTTTTGTCTTCTGCTGCCAGTGATTTTTTCGCCGCGGCGTCATAAATGGGGCGTGCCTCTGCTTTCGCCTGGCTGACCTGCCATTTACCGCTGTCGTTATTCAGTACCAAATCCACGACGCCCAGATGATCGCCCCACATGCCCGGCATCACCGCCGGTACGCCATTGAGCGTGCCTTTCGCGGTATCCGCGCCTTTAATATTGGCAAAATCTTTACCCGGGAAAACGGCGTGAGCATGACCAAACATAATGGCATCCACTCCCGGTACTTCACTGAGATAATAAACGGAGTTTTCCGCCATCGTCTGATACGGGTCGGCAGAAAGGCCGGAGTGAGCAATCACCACCACGACATCAGCGCCTTTTTTCCGCATTTCCGGCACATACTTACGCGCGGTTTCGGTGATGTCATTTACCGTCACTTTGCCGCTAAGGTTAGCTTTATCCCAGGTCATGATTTGTGGTGGCACAAAGCCGATATAGCCAATCTTCAGCGTCTGCTTGTTACCTTGCTGGTCGACCACTTCAGTTTCTTTGATCAAATAAGGCGTAAATAGCGGCTTTTTGGTCTTAACATCGATGATATTGGCGTTAACGTAGGGGAACTTCGCTCCGGCCAGCGCGTTATGCAAATACGCCAGACCATAGTTGAATTCATGATTGCCGAGGTTGCCCACCGCGTAATCCAGCGTATTGAGCGCCTTATATACCGGGTGAGTTTCGCCCGCTTTCAGCCCTTTGGCCGCCATGTAATCCCCGAGCGGGCTGCCCTGAATCAGATCGCCGTTATCAACCAGCACGCTGTTTTTGACTTCACTACGCGCGGCGTTGATCAGACTTGCCGTGCGCACCAGGCCAAATTTTTCAGTCGGCGTGTCTTTGTAATAATCGAAATCCATCATATTGCTATGTAAATCAGTGGTTTCCATTATTCGCAGATCGACGGTCGCGGCATTCACGCTGGCTGCAATCAGCGTTGCCAGAAGCGTTGCACTAAACTTAATCATCAGGGGCATCCTTTTAAGATCTAAGCCACAAAAGAAAATGTATATAAATCTTCTTGCTTACAGAACTGTGAATCATGACATGAATATAGCGTTTAAAACCGCAGACGCTATCACAGTTGGCGGATCCCCTGACGATCGGGTATAAGTAAAACAACGAGTTAACACCACTGACAAACGAGGTGGAGAATGTTAGAACATGTATGCCAGCTTGCACGGAACGCGGGCGATGCCATTATGCAGGTCTACGATGGAATCAAACCGATGGAGATTACCAGCAAGCAGGATGATTCTCCGGTCACGGCGGCGGATATCGCTGCGCACACGGTGATCCTCGAAGGATTACAGGCGTTGACGCCGGATATTCCGGTTCTGTCTGAAGAAGCTCCTCCTGGCTGGGATGTTCGCCAGCACTGGCAGCGCTACTGGCTGGTGGACCCGCTGGACGGTACCAAAGAGTTTATTAAACGTAACGGTGAATTTACCGTCAATATTGCGCTGATTGAACAGGGAAAGCCGGTGCTTGGCGTGGTTTACGCGCCAGTAATGAAGGTCATGTACAGCGCGGCAGAAGGTAAAGCGTGGAAAGAAGAGTGCGGTGTGCGCAAACAGATCCTGGTACGTGACGCGCGTCCACCGCTGGTGGTAATTAGCCGCTCGCATGCCGACAATGAGTTAAAAGAGTATCTGCAACAACTGGGCGAACACCAGACCACGTCGATTGGCTCGTCGCTGAAATTCTGCCTGGTGGCGGAAGGGCACGCGCAGCTGTATCCGCGTTTTGGACCAACTAACGTCTGGGACACCGCCGCTGGCCACGCCGTTGCCGCCGCAGCCGGAGCGCACGTTCACGACTGGCAGGGGAAACCGCTGGACTACACCCCACGTGAATCGTTCCTCAACCCCGGCTTCCGGGTCTCTATTTACTGAGCAATTTATGCAGCAGGGCAATCACCTGCTGCACCTCTTCCTGCGTTAATGCACCATCTTTTGCCCACTGTACGCGTCCGTCCTTATCGAGTACCGCAATAGCGGAGCTTTCTTCATCCAGTTGCCAGGCTTTACGCGCAATGCCGTTGCTGTCGACAATAAATTGTGACCATGGATAGAGCTTCTTGTTGCTCTCCAGACTGCTGCGCACAAACATACCGGAGCCGGGAATGGCGTCATCCGTGTTGACGATAGTGGTGGTCTGGTATTTGTCGTGCGGCAGGTTCGCTGCTTTGATGGCTTCAATCAGGTTCGCGTTTTTCTCTTTAGCGGAGGTGCGCCCGGCGATGTGTTGCACAATCCGTACTTTGCCGGGCAGTTGCGCGCTATTCCAGCTTTTGTAGCTAAACTTATCGTTATCAAGAATCAGTTCGCCGCGATCGGCGATCCCCACCGGTGGTACGCGCTGGTTAGTCTCAAACTTATGGGCGGAGGCAATCATCGGCAGCAGCAGGCACGACAGCGCCAGCAGTTTTCGTAAGGTCATAGGTTTTCCTTCTTTCTTTATTTTGCAGGTGATCCGACCACTTGGGTCTGGAATTTAATCATATGTGCGATTGATGCTTTTTCCCGCAAGCGCGATGCCAGTTTGCGGACGGGCGCACAAATCCTGCGAAAATCGAAGGCTTATACTGAAGACAGCGAAGCGTTGAAAAGATAATTCTGAATAATTGTAACTTGAAGGTAAATAAACTTATACACGCTGGAAACATCAACGAGATAGTCTATAGTCATAGGGCATTAAAATTTGCGCCTGAGGATTGTCGGACCGATTGTGGTACCGCAAAGGCGTAATGCTCAGCAGGAGACAACAATGAAAATTTTCCAACGATACAACCCGCTGCAGGTGGCGAAGTACGTGAAGATCCTGTTTCGTGGACGGTTATATATCAAGGACGTAGGCGCTTTTGAATTTGATAAGGGTAAGATTCTTATCCCAAAAGTGAAGGACAAGCTGCATTTTTCGGTGATGTCCGAAGTTAACCGTCAGGTCTTGCGTCTGCAAACTGAGATGGCTTGATCAAAGTGCTATGCGGTAGTTAAAAAAACGGCTCCAGGACTGGAGCCGTTGATGTTTCTGCAAGGCGCTATGACGCCTTCGCCTCTTCCTTCGCATCCGGCAGTTTTGGGACCAGAACGGTAGGTTTACTGTCCAGACGCGTCACCAGCAGCTGATCGATCTTGTAATTATCGATATCCACCACTTCAAATTTGTAGCCTGAATATTTCACCGAGTCGGTGCGTTTCGGGATTTTACGCAACATGAACATCATAAAGCCGCCGATGGTCTCATAGTTGCCGGACTGCGGGAATTCGTCGATATCCAGGACGCGCATGACGTCATCAATCGGCGTACCGCCGTCGACTAACCATGAGTTTTCATCACGCGCCACGATCTGCTCTTCCAGGCCCTGACCAACTAAATCGCCCATCAGCGTCGTCATCACATCGTTGAGCGTGATAATCCCCACCACCAATGCATACTCGTTCATGATGACGGCAAAATCTTCGCCTGCGGTTTTGAAGCTTTCCAGCGCTTCAGAGAGCGTCAGCGTATCCGGGACAATCAGCGTATTGCGGATCTGCACGCCGCTGTTCAGCGCCATGCTCTGGTTGGCCAGCACGCGGTTGAGGAGATCCTTTGAATCGACATAGCCAATGATGTGGTCGATATCTTCGTTACACACCAGGAATTTGGAGTGCGGGTGTTCCGCCACTTTGTTCTTCAGGCTCTGCTCGTCTTCGTGAAGATCGAACCAGATAATGTTCTCACGCGAGGTCATTGAAGACGGTACGGTACGGGATTCCAGTTCGAACACATTTTCAATCAGCTCATGTTCCTGCTTGCGCAGAACACCCGCCAGCGCACCGGCTTCGACCACGGCGTAAATGTCGTCTGACGTGATGTCATCTTTACGCACCATCGGGATTTTAAACAGGCGGAAAATGTTATTTGCCAGACCGTTAAAGAACCACACCAGCGGGCGGAAGACCAGCAGACAGAAGCGCATCGGGTTGATGATACGCAAAGCCACAGCTTCTGGCGCAATCATACCGATGCGTTTCGGGGTTAAATCCGCGAACAGGATGAACAGGCCAGTAACCAGTGAGAAGGACAGAATAAAACTTAACTGTTCGGACAGCTCTGGAGCGAAGTACTTTGAGAACAGACTGTAAAACGCCGGGGAAAAGGCCGCATCACCAACGATACCGCCGAGAATGGCGACCGCGTTAAGGCCAATCTGCACCACGGTAAAAAACATGCCGGGGTTTTCCTGCATCTTCAAAACACGCTGTGCGTTTACATTGCCTTCATCGGCAAGCAGTTTAAGTTTGATTTTGCGTGATGCGGCAAGCGAGATCTCGGATATCGAGAAAAACGCACTCACGGCGATCAGGCAGAGAATGACTAAAATACTGTTTAACATATCTTATCCGACCGTTCGGGTCAGATCCTCGGAAGGGAGAAGTTGATAAATCCGTGTGAAATACACATTGAAAACCGGCTCGTGGAAGTGAGCCGGTAAATTCAGAAGCTAGTATAGCGTAAGGTACTGTAACGTCGCCAGAGGGGGAAATTTATCCTTGTGGTGGCAAACACACGCCAATCCCGCCAATTCCACAGTATCCATAAGGGTTTTTGTGCAGATATTGTTGGTGATCGTCTTCGGCATAATAGAACGGGGTTGCCGTACTGATTTCCGTTGTAATGGTCCGCTCGTCGCCAGCGGCGTTCATCGCCGCCTGAAAACGCTCAAGGCTGGCCTGTGCTGCGGCGGTTTGCTCTGGCGTTAAGGGATAAATAGCGGAACGATACTGCGTACCCTGGTCGTTCCCCTGGCGCATACCTTGCGCCGGGTCGTGATTTTCCCAGAACACCTGCAGCAGTTGCTCGTAGCTGATAACATGCGGGTCATAGACGACGCGTACCGCCTCGGCATGCCCGGTATCGCCAGAGCAAACTTCCCGATAGGTCGGGTTAGGGGTATAGCCGCCGGTGTATCCGGCTGCGGTGCTGTACACGCCGGGTAATGACCAGAATAAACGCTCCACGCCCCAGAAACATCCCATGGCGAAAAGGGCGATTTCCATACCGTCGGGCACGTTGGTCATCGAATGTTGGTTAACCGCATGCAGCGTTGCCACTGGCATCGGGGTGTTGCGTCCAGGTAGCGCATCTGCTTGAGTAACGAGATGCTTTCTATCAAATAAACTCATGGCCGTTCTCCCGAAATCAGTCATTTGGGTTAAGGTTGTAACGAGACGCGTCTTTGCCCACAATAAACGGCATGAATACGTCTAGAGTTAAACATAAGAAATATTTGGGTTGCCGTCTGTTTTTCAACTCTTATTGTTGATTTTTTGTTAAGCCGAGGAACGGCATAGTATTTTTTTCCAGGGGTGGGAAAAAAGGATATTCAGGAGAAAATGTGCCACATATCCGTCAGTTATGTTGGGTGGGATTACTGTGCTTAAGTGGCTCCGCCGCCGCCGCGAATGTTCGCTTACAGGTCGAAGGATTATCAGGACCGCTGGAGAAAAACGTCCGTGCGCAGCTGTCCACGATTCAAAGTGATGAAGTCACGCCAGACCGACGCTTTCGTGCGCGCGTTGATGATGCCATCCGCGAAGGGCTAAAAGCGCTGGGCTACTTTGAGCCGACCATCGATTTTGAGCTGCGCCCGCCACCGGCGAAAGGACGCCAGGTGCTGATTGCCAAAGTAACCCCCGGCGAGCCGGTGCTGATTGGCGGCACCGAAGTGATTCTGCGCGGTGGCGCGCGTACGGATAAAGATTACCTGGATCTGCTGAAAACGCGCCCGGCAATCGGCACCGTGCTGAATCAGGGAGACTATGACAACTTCAAAAAATCCCTCACCAGCGTGGCGCTGCGCAAAGGTTATTTCGACAGTGAATTTAATAAAAGTCAGCTTGGAATAGCGCTTGAGCGCCGTCAGGCGTTCTGGGATATCGATTACAACAGCGGCGAACGCTATCGCTTTGGGCATGTCACCTTTGAAGGCTCGCAAATTCGTGATGAGTACCTGCAAAACCTGGTGCCATTTAAAGAAGGTGAAGCGTACGAGTCGAAAGATCTGGGGGAATTGAACCGTCGTCTGTCGGCGACCGGATGGTTTAATTCTGTGGTTGTCGCGCCGGAATTTGATAAAGCCCGCAAAACCAAAGTGCTGCCGCTAAAAGGCGTGGTCTCGCCGCGTACCGAAAACACCATCGAAACCGGGGTTGGTTATTCCACTGACGTCGGGCCACGGGTAAAGACCTCGTGGAAAAAGCCGTGGATGAACTCCTATGGCCACAGCCTGACCACCAGCGCCAGCATCTCTGCGCCAGAGCAGGTCCTTGATTTTAGCTATAAAATGCCGCTGTTAAAGAACCCGCTGGAGCAGTATTACCTGGTGCAGGGCGGCTTTAAGCGTACCGATTTAAACGACACCGAGCAGGACTCCACGACGCTTGCGGTTTCCCGCTACTGGGATCTCTCCAGTGGCTGGCAGCGCGCGATTAACCTGCGCTGGAGCCTCGACCACTTTACGCAGGGTAACGTCACCAATACCACTATGCTGCTCTATCCGGGCGTGATGATTAGCCGGACGCGTTCGCGCGGCGGTCTGATGCCCGTCTGGGGCGATTCACAGCGTTATTCCATTGATTACTCCAATACGGCCTGGGGCTCAGACGTTGATTTCTCCGTCTTCCAGGCGCAAAACGTCTGGATCCGCACGCTGTACGACAGGCATCGCTTTGTGATGCGCGGTAACCTCGGCTGGATTGAAACCGGGGACTTCGACAAAGTGCCGCCGGATCTGCGTTTCTTCGCCGGGGGCGATCGCAGTATTCGCGGCTATAAATACAAATCTATTTCGCCTGAAGGCAGCGACGGTAAGCTGAAAGGGGCCTCGAAGCTGGCAACCGGCTCGCTGGAATACCAGTACAACGTGACCGGGAAATGGTGGGGCGCGATGTTTGTCGATAGCGGCGAAGCGGTCAGCGATATCCGCAAAAGCGATTTCAAAACCGGCGCCGGGGTCGGCGTACGCTGGCAATCGCCGGTCGGTCCCATCAAGCTCGACTTTGCCGTTCCTGTCGGCGACAAAGATGAACATGGTTTACAGTTTTACATCGGTCTGGGGCCTGAATTATGAGTTTATGGAAGAAGATAAGCCTCGGCGTGCTGATTTTTATCCTGCTGTTGTTAGGCACGGTGGCGTTTCTTGTCGGCACCACCTCGGGCCTGCACCTGATCTTCAAAGCAGCTAATCGCTGGGTTCCGGGGCTGGAAATTGGTCAGGTCACCGGCGGCTGGCGGGATTTATCGCTCAAAAATATTCGTTATGACCAGCCTGGCGTGGCGGTGAATGCCGGCGAAGTGCATCTGGCCGTCGGGCTGGAGTGTCTTTGGGATAGCAGCCTGTGCGTCAACGATCTGTCGCTGAAAAATATCAACGTGGCGATCGACAGCAAAAAGATGCCGCCTTCAGCACCGGTTGAGGAAGAGGATAGCGGCCCGCTTAACCTTTCCACACCTTATCCGATTACGCTTTCACGCGTGGCGCTCAACAACATCAATATCAAAATCGATGACACCACGGTTTCAGTGCTCGATTTTACCTCCGGCCTGAACTGGCAGGAAAAAACGCTGACCCTGAAGCCAACGTCATTACAGGGCCTGCTGATTGCCCTGCCTAAAGTGGCGGAAGTGGCGCAGGAAGAGGTCGTTGAACCGAAGATTCAAAACCCGCAGCCGGATGAAAAACCGCTCGGCGAAACGCTAAAAGATCTGTTCTCAAAGCCGGTGCTACCGGAAATGACCGATGTCCATCTGCCGCTCAACCTCAATATTGAAGAGTTTCGCGGCGAGCAACTGCGCGTGACCGGGGATACGGATTTAACGGTGCATAACATGCTGCTCAAAGTGAGCAGTATTGACGGCAACATGAAGCTCGACGCGCTGGATATCGACTCTAATCAGGGCACGGTAAACGCCAGCGGTACGGCGCAGCTCACCAACACATGGCCGGTAGATATTACCCTCAACAGCACGCTGAACGTCGATCCATTAAAAGGCGAAAAGGTGAAGCTGAAGGTCGGCGGCGCGCTGCGTGACCAGCTGGAAGTCGGCGTCAATCTGTCTGGCCCGGTTGATATGGACCTGCGTGCGCAAACGCGTCTGGCAGAAGCCGGATTACCGCTCAATCTGGAAGTGGTGAGTAAGCAGGTTTACTGGCCGTTTACCGGCGACAAGCAATTCCAGGCCGATGACATTAAGCTCAAGCTGACCGGCAAAATGACCGACTATACGTTGTCGATGCGTACCGCGGTGAAAGGGCAGGATATTCCTCCGGCTACCATTACGCTGGACGCCAAAGGCAACGAACAGCAGATTAATCTCGACAAACTGAGCATTGCGGCGCTGGAAGGGAAAACCGAACTGAAAGCGCTGGTGGACTGGCAGCAGGCGATCAGCTGGCGCGGGGAGTTAACGCTGGATGGTATCAACACCGCGAAAACAATCCCGGACTGGCCGTCAAAGCTGAATGGTCTGGTGAAAACGCGCGGCAGTCTGTACGGCGGAAGCTGGCAGATGGAGATTCCTGAGCTGAAGCTGACCGGTAACGTGAAGCAGAACAAGGTTAATGTAAACGGCTCGCTGAAGGGGAACAGCTACCTGCAGTGGACGATCCCGGGCCTGCATCTGGAACTGGGGCGCAACAGTGCGGACGTGAAAGGGGAACTGGGGGTTAAGGACCTCAATCTCGACGCGACGATTGATGCCCCGAGCCTGGATAACGCGCTGCCGGGATTAGGTGGCACGGCGAAAGGGCTGGTAAAAGTTCGCGGTACGGTAGAAGCGCCACAGCTGTTGGCGGACATCACCGCCCGCGGCCTGCGTTGGCAGGAGCTTTCCGTTGCTCAGGTTCGCGTCGAAGGCGACGTGAAATCGGCGGAGCAAATCGCCGGTAATCTCAACGTTCGCGTAGAACGGATTGTACAACCTGACGTGAATATCGGCCTGGTGACGCTCGATGCCAAAGGCAGTGAGAAGCAGCATGAGCTACAGCTGCGCATTCAGGGCGAGCCGGTCTCAGGGCAGCTCTCCCTGGCAGGCAGCTTTGATCGCAAAGAGCAGCGCTGGAAAGGGGAATTAAGCAATACCCGTTTCCAGACGCCGGTTGGTCCGTGGGCGCTCAATCGTGCGATCGCGTTGGATTATCGCAATCAGGAACAAAAAATCAGCATTGGACCGCATTGCTGGAACAACCCGAATGCGGAGCTGTGCGTACCACAAACCATTGATGCTGGTGCAGAAGGACGCGCGGTGGTGAATCTCAACCGTTTCGACCTGGCGATGCTGAAACCGTTTATGCCGGATACGACTCAGGCCAGCGGGGTGTTCACCGGCAAAGCCGATGTCAGTTGGGACACGACCAAAGAGGGGCTGCCGCAGGGGCAGGTCACGCTTTCCGGGCGTAACGTGAAGGTCACGCAAAGCGTGAACGATGCGCCGCTGCCTGTGGCATTTGAAACGTTGAATCTGACCGCCGACCTGCACGACAACCGTGCCGAGCTGGGCTGGCTGATTCGCCTGACTAATAACGGGCAGTTTGACGGAAAGGTGCAGGTGACGGATCCACAAGGGCGCCGTAACCTGGGCGGCAACGTCAATATCCGCAACTTCAATCTGGCGATGGTGAACCCTATCTTCTCACGTGGTGAAAAGGCCGCGGGGATGATCAACGCCAACCTGCGTCTGGGCGGCGATGTGCAAAGCCCGCAACTGCTTGGACAACTGCAACTGAGCGGACTGGATATCGACGGTAACTTTATGCCGTTTGACATGCAGCCAAGCCAGTTAGCCGTTAACTTCACCGGAACACGCTCAACGTTGGCGGGTGTGGTGCGTACGCAGCAGGGGGAAATCAACCTGAGCGGCGACGCAGACTGGAGTCAAATAGACAACTGGCGGGCGCGCGTTGCGGCGAAAGGCAGCCGGGTGCGGATCACCGTGCCGCCGATGGTGCGTCTGGATGTCTCGCCGGATGTGGAATTTGAAGCGACACCGAGCCTGTTTACCCTGAACGGCAATGTCGATGTGCCGTGGGCGCGTATCGTGGTCCACGATCTGCCGGAAAGCGCGGTAGGGGTGTCCAGCGATATGGTGATGCTTAATAACGATCTGCAGCCCGAGAAACCACAGACCGCCGGGATCCCGATCAACAGCAACCTGAATATCCACGTCGGTAATAACGTGCGTCTTGATGCCTTTGGTTTGAAAGCGCGTCTGACGGGCGATCTGAAGGTGGTGCAGGATAAACAGGGGCTGGGGCTTAACGGGCAGATTAATATCCCGAGCGGTCGCTTCCATGCCTATGGTCAGGATCTGATTGTGCGTAAGGGCGAGCTGTTATTCTCCGGTCCGCCGGATCAGCCGTTGCTCAATATTGAAGCGATTCGTAACCCGGATGCTACAGAAGATGACGTGATCGCCGGCGTTCGCGTCACGGGCACGGCTGATGAACCGAAAGCGGAGATCTTCTCCGACCCGGCGATGTCGCAGCAAATGGCGCTGTCCTACCTGCTTCGTGGGCAAGGACTGGATAGTGAACAGAGCGACAGCGCGGCGATGACTTCAATGCTTATTGGCCTGGGGGTTGCACAAAGTGGTCAGGTTGTGGGTAAAATCGGGGAGACATTTGGCGTAAGCAATCTGGCACTGGACACGCAAGGGGTGGGTGACTCATCTCAGGTCGTTGTCAGCGGATACGTACTGCCAGGTCTGCAGGTGAAATATGGTGTGGGTATATTTGACTCCTTAGCGACACTCACGCTACGTTATCGTCTGATGCCTAAGCTATATCTGGAAGCAGTGTCTGGCGTAGATCAGGCACTTGATTTGCTCTATCAGTTCGAGTTTTAGCAATGCGAATATTTGTCTATGGCAGTTTACGAACCAAACAAGGCAACAGCCACTGGATGACCAATGCCCTGTTGCTGGGAAATTTCAGTATCGACAACTACCAGTTGTACAGCCTGGGCCACTATCCAGGCGCCGTTCCGGGAAATGGAACAGTACACGGGGAAGTTTATCGTATTGATAACGCCACGCTGGCAGAGCTTGACGCTCTGCGTACCCGTGGTGGTGAATACGCACGCCAGCTAATTCAAACGCCGTACGGAAGTGCATGGATGTACGTGTATCAACGTCCGGTTGATGGCTTAACGCTGATTGAAAGCGGTAACTGGTTAGACAGAGACCAGTACTGATGTGAACACGCCACCCTCGGGTGGCGTTGTTTTATGTGCCCGTTGCACTCGCATTTGGGCACAAAAAAGCCCCGACATGCGGGGCTTAGCATCAAAAGTAAGAATTACTTCTTCGCGCGCTCGAAGGAAGCAACGATTTCAGCTTTAGCAGCTTCTGCGTTGTCCCAACCGTCAACTTTCACCCATTTGCCAGCTTCGAGGTCTTTATAATGCTCGAAGAAGTGGGTGATCTGCGCTTTCAGCAGTTCCGGCAGGTCGGACACATCTTTGATGTGATCGTATTCTTTGCTCAGCTTGGTGTGCGGTACCGCAACCAGTTTCGCATCTTCACCGGATTCGTCGGTCATTTTCAGAACGCCAACCGGACGGCAGCGGATCACTGAACCAGGCTCCAGCGGGTACGGAGTCGGGACCAGAACGTCAACCGGATCGCCATCCAGAGACAGAGTGTGGTTGATGTAACCGTAGTTGCACGGATAGAACATCGCGGTGGACATGAAGCGGTCAACGAACAGGGCGCCGCTCTCTTTGTCAACTTCGTATTTGATCGGATCTGCGTTGGCAGGGATCTCGATAACAACGTAGATATCTTCCGGCAGGTCTTTACCGGCAGGGACGTTGAGTAAGCTCATGTCTGTTTCCTTTAAATAAGCTATGGCAAACAAGTGGCGGGTATTATAGCCAACTCGCGCGGAATGTCTCCGCTTGTTTTCGCTTTCTCTGCGTTCATTTTCTTCTTTTTCTCTCTCTCCGGTGACAGAAAAATCCATATCTTCAGCCGCATTTTTCATAGTGATATGAAAGCGATTACAAACTTGTGATTAACGTTTTATTTACTTTTTTGAAGTGTGATGTAACGCAATCCGTTACATGCTCAATTGTCTATAGTTTTTTCGCGACGGTTTATTAACCAACAATAATCACCCTACGAGGACGCACTTATGTGGAAGCGCTTACTTTTAGTCACAGCAGTTTCGGCAGCCATGTCGTCTATGGCAATGGCAGCCCCATTAACCGTAGGATTTTCGCAGGTTGGCTCTGAATCCGGCTGGCGCGCCGCAGAAACCAACGTGGCGAAAAGCGAGGCCGAAAAGCGCGGAATTACGCTGAAAATCGCTGACGGCCAGCAAAAGCAGGAAAACCAGATTAAAGCAGTCCGTTCATTTGTTGCCCAGGGCGTCGATGCCATCTTTATTGCACCGGTCGTGGCAACAGGTTGGGAGCCGGTGTTAAAAGAGGCCAAAGATGCCGACATTCCGGTCTTTTTGCTCGATCGTTCCATCGATGTAAAAGACAAATCTCTCTATATGACTACCGTCACCGCCGATAACGTGCTGGAAGGCAAATTAATCGGCGACTGGCTGATTAAAGAAGTGAACGGCAAGCCGTGTAACGTCGTTGAGCTACAAGGAACCGTTGGCGCCAGCGTGGCGATCGATCGTAAGAAAGGGTTCGCTGAAGCCATCGCTAACGCGCCAAACATCAAAATTATCCGCTCTCAGTCCGGCGACTTCACCCGCAGTAAAGGGAAAGAAGTGATGGAGAGCTTTATTAAAGCGGAAAACAACGGCAAGAACATCTGCATGGTTTACGCCCACAACGATGACATGGCGATCGGCGCTATTCAGGCGATCAAAGAGGCGGGCCTGAAACCAGGCAAAGACATTCTGACGGGGTCAATCGACGGCGTACCGGATATCTACAAAGCGATGATTGATGGTGAAGCCAACGCCAGCGTCGAGCTGACGCCGAACATGGCAGGCCCGGCATTTGACGCGCTGGAGAAATTCAAAAAAGACGGCACGATGCCTGAGAAGCTGACCATTACCAAATCGATCCTCTATCTGCCAGATACCGCGAAAGAAGAGTTAGAGAAGAAGAAAAACATGGGCTACTAGTTTTCCCAGAGTATACCCGTAGGCCTGATAAGCGCAGCACCATCAGGCGTTGAGATGCCGGATGTCGACGCAAATGCGTCTTATCCGGCCTATATCCAGGCCGGTTAAAACGATGCCGGAGGAATGCCATGACCACCGACCAACACCAGGAAATCCTCCGTACAGAGGGCTTAAGTAAATTCTTTCCCGGCGTCAAAGCGCTGGATAACGTGGATTTCAGCCTGCGACGCGGCGAGATCATGGCATTGCTCGGCGAAAACGGGGCGGGGAAATCGACGCTGATCAAAGCGTTGACCGGTGTATATCATGCCGATCGCGGCACGATCTGGCTCGAAGGCCAGCCTGTCTCCCCCAAAAATACCGCCCATGCCCAGCAACTGGGGATTGGCACCGTGTACCAGGAAGTGAACCTGCTGCCCAATATGTCGGTAGCGGATAACTTGTTTATTGGCCGAGAACCGCGGCGCTTTGGCCTGTTGCAGCGCAAACAGATGGAAAAGCGCGCGACGGAACTGATGGCGTCGTACGGTTTTTCCCTTGATGTGCGCGAGCCGCTGAACCGCTTTTCCGTGGCAATGCAGCAGATCGTCGCCATTTGTCGGGCGATCGATCTCTCTGCGAAGGTGCTGATCCTCGATGAACCTACCGCCAGCCTCGATACCCAGGAAGTTGAAATGCTGTTCGGCCTGATGCGGCATCTGCGCGATCGCGGCGTCAGTCTGATCTTCGTCACCCACTTCCTCGATCAGGTTTATCAGGTCAGCGATCGCATCACCGTCCTGCGTAACGGCGGCTTTGTGGGCTGCCGTGAAACCCATGCGCTGCCGCAGATCGAACTGGTCAAAATGATGCTGGGCCGCGAACTGGATACCCACGCGTTACAGCGTGCGGGCCGCACGTTGCTGAGCGATAAACCGGTGGCGGCGTTTAGTGATTTTGGTAAGAAAGGCACTATCGCCCCGTTCGATCTGCAAGTGCGTCCCGGTGAGATCGTCGGTCTTGCCGGACTGCTGGGATCCGGGCGAACGGAAACGGCGGAGGTGATCTTCGGCATCAAACCCGCCGACAGCGGCAGCGCACTGATCAAAGGTAAACCGCAGACCTTGCGATCGCCGCATCAGGCTTCGTGCCTGGGGATCGGTTTTTGCCCGGAGGATCGGAAAACGGATGGCATTATTGCCGCCGCCTCGGTGCGGGAAAATATCATTCTGGCGTTGCAGGCGCAGCGCGGTTGGTTGCGCCCCATTCCCCGCAAAGAACAAAACGAGATTGCCGAGCGCTTTATTCGCCAGCTTGGTATTCGCACCCCTAACGCTGAACAACCGATCGAATTTCTCTCCGGCGGCAATCAGCAAAAAGTCTTGCTGTCGCGCTGGTTACTGACCAAACCGCAATTCCTGATCCTCGATGAACCCACGCGCGGGATCGACGTCGGCGCGCATGCCGAGATCATCCGCCTGATCGAAACGCTGTGCGCCGATGGTTTGGCCCTGCTGGTTATCTCATCGGAACTGGAAGAACTGGTGGGTTATGCCGATCGGGTCATTATTATGCGCGATCGCAAACAGGTGGCCGAGATCCCACTGGCTGAATTGTCCGTCCCGGCGATCATGAACGCCATTGCGGCCTAAGGAGACTATGGTGATGCCTCAATCTCTCCCTCAATCCAATCCGCCTGAACGACGGTTTCATTGGCCCAAGGGAATGCCACAGCTGGTGGCGCTACTGCTGGTGCTGCTGGTGGACAGTCTGGTCGCGCCGCACTTCTATCAGGTGATTTTGCAGGATGGTCGTCTGTTCGGTAGCCCGATTGATATTCTCAACCGCGCCGCACCCGTGGCGCTGTTGGCGATTGGTATGACGCTGGTGATTGCCACTGGCGGCATTGATCTTTCCGTTGGCGCTGTGATGGCCATTGCCGGGGCGACGACCGCGGCGATGACGGTGGCCGGGCACAGCCTGCCGGTAGTGCTGCTTGCCGCCTTAGGCTCCGGCATTCTGGCGGGATTGTGGAACGGAGTTCTGGTGGCCATCCTCAAGATCCAACCGTTCGTCGCCACGCTGATCCTGATGGTTGCCGGGCGCGGCGTCGCGCAGTTGATCACCTCCGGGCAGATCGTCACCTTCAACTCGCCTGAGCTTTCCTGGCTTGGCAGCGGCTCACTGTTACTGTTCCCCACGCCGGTGATTATTGCGCTACTGACGCTGGTGGTGTTCTGGCTGCTGACGCGGAAAACGGCGCTGGGCATGTTTATTGAAGCGGTGGGTATCAACATTCGCGCGGCGAAAAACGCCGGGGTCAACACCCGCATTATTGTGATGCTTACCTATGTCTTGAGCGGCCTGTGTGCCGCTATCGCCGGGATCATTGTTACCGCGGATATTCGCGGCGCGGATGCGAATAACGCCGGATTATGGCTGGAGCTGGACGCTATTCTGGCGGTGGTCATTGGCGGCGGTTCGCTGATGGGCGGGCGCTTTAACCTGCTGCTGTCGGTGATAGGCGCGTTAATTATTCAGGGGATGAACACCGGGATTTTACTGTCGGGCTTCCAGCCGGAACTGAATCAGGTGGTCAAAGCCGTCGTGGTGTTGTGTGTGCTGGTTGTGCAGTCACAACGCTTTATCAGCCTGATAAAAGGAGTGCGTGGTCATGATAAAACGTAATTTACCGCTGATGATCACCCTCGGCGTGTTTGTGCTGGGCTACCTCTACTGCTTGACGCAATTTCCGGCTTTTGCTTCCACCCGGGTGATTTGCAATATCCTGACCGATAACGCTTTTTTAGGGATTATCGCCGTCGGCATGACCTTCGTGATTCTCTCTGGCGGGATCGACCTTTCCGTTGGCTCGGTGATTGCCTTTACCGGCGTATTTCTGGCAAAGGCGATTGGCTACTGGGGGATTTCTCCGTTACTGGCCTTCCCCCTGATTCTGCTGATGGGCTGCGCGTTTGGCGCGTTTATGGGATTACTGATTGATGCGCTGAAGATCCCGGCGTTTATCATTACCCTGGCGGGAATGTTCTTTTTGCGCGGCGTTAGCTATCTGGTTTCTGAAGAGTCGATCCCGATTAACCATCCGGTTTATGACACGCTCTCCAGTCTGGCATGGAAAATTCCCGGCGGCGGTCGTCTGAGTGCGATGGGTTTGCTGATGCTGGCGGTGGTGGTCATCGGCATCTTCCTCGCGCACCGTACACGGTTTGGCAATCAGGTATATGCGATTGGCGGCAACGCCACCTCTGCTAACCTGATGGGGATCTCCACCCGCAGCACCACCATCCGTATTTATATGTTGTCTACCGGCCTGGCCACGCTTGCCGGCATTGTTTTTTCAATTTACACCCAGGCCGGTTATGCGCTGGCGGGCGTCGGTGTCGAGCTGGATGCGATTGCCTCAGTCGTGATTGGCGGTACGCTGTTGAGCGGCGGAGTGGGTACGGTTTTAGGCACCTTGTTTGGCGTGGCTATTCAGGGCCTGATCCAGACCTACATTAATTTTGACGGCACATTAAGTTCCTGGTGGACCAAGATCGCGATTGGTATTTTATTGTTTATTTTTATTGCCTTACAACGCGGTCTCACGGTGCTTTGGGAAAATCGTCTAAGCTCGCCGGTCAGCCGCGTAAGCACGGCGGCGACACCAAAGTAACGTCCTGATTTTTCAAGAGACATTTAAATACCTAAACTTTTTCCGGTTGTAGTCGATAGGTTCTGTACAGGTCTGTTTTCACCCTACAACCGGAAATATAACAATGCCAAAATCCCTTTCAATTCGATCAAGTTTGTTGGTGTTATTGTCTCTGCTGGCGTTTCTGCTGTTGCTGACCGGCGGGATGGGGCTATACGCCTCTACCCGCATTATTACTTCATTGATTTATCACGGTATTATGAGTGCAGCAATGCTGGCGGCCATCGCCTTGCTGGCGGTTATTTGGTTTATGCTGCGAAATAAGTTTCTCAAACCGCTGGATAACATTGTTGAACAGCTGGAACGTCTGGCGACAGGCGATTTGTCGCCAGTTAGCGCGCCGTCGGCCAGCGCCGAATTCAACCGTCTCAACGCGGCAATGGATGAAATGCGCCATGCGCTGGGCGACTCGGTGCAACGCGTGCGTGACGCCAGCTCGCAAATTGATATCGGTAGCCGTGAACTGACGGCCGGAAACCAGCATCTGGCGCAGCGTACTGAATCGACAGCCACGTCGCTGGAACAGACCGCCGCCAGCATGGAAGAGTTAACGGCGACCGTGAAACAGAATGCGGACAACGCCGAACAGGCGCACCAGTTGGCAAAATCGGTATCGGATACCGCCGATCGCGGCAGCGAGATGGTGTGCTATGTGATCGAGAAAATGCGCGATATTGCCGGCAGTTCCAGTCGTATTGCCGACATCCTTAGCGTGATTGACGGCATCGCATTCCAGACCAATATTCTGGCGCTCAATGCCTCCGTTGAAGCGGCGCGGGCCGGTGAGCAAGGACGGGGTTTTGCGGTTGTCGCAGGTGAAGTACGTAATCTGGCCAGCCGCAGCGCCGAAGCGGCAAAAGAGATCCGCGCGTTAATCAGCGATTCGCACACTCACGTCGGTGAAGGGAGCGAGCTGGCGCAGCAGGCGGGCGAAACCATGGATGAGATTGCCACTGAGGTGATGCGCATGACTAAGCTGATGCGTGAAATCGCCAGCGCATCCCAGGAGCAGAGTCGCGGCATAGAGCAGGTGAATATCGCGGTGATTCAGATGGATGAAACGGCGCAGCAAAATGCGGCACTGGTACAGCAGTCTTCAGCGGCTACCCGCTCGTTGGAAGAGCAGTCACATGCGCTGCTGGAGGCGATGGCGGCGTTTAAGCTACAGACAACGTAACCGAACGTAGGCCTGATAATGCGAAGTCGGTCACTGCATCATGCCGATTGCGACTTCGCTTATCCGGCCTACAACGTACAGTAGGCCGGGATAGGGCGTTTACGCGTCCGGGAACTCGCGGATAAAGCGTTCTACATCTTCAACCATATGGTCATTGCCCACGAAGAAGGAACGGCGCTGGTGCAGGCTTTCCGGAATGATATCCAGAATACGTTCTTTACCATCGCTGGCTTTGCCGCCCGCCTGCTCGGCCAGGAAGGCCATCGGGTTGCATTCGTACAGCAGACGCAGTTTCCCTTGCGGGTGGCTGGCGGTGCTCGGGTACAGGTAGATCCCGCCCTTCAGCAGATTGCGATGGAAATCCGCAACCAAAGAGCCAATGTAGCGCGAGGTGTACGGGCGCTGGGTTGACTTATCTTCTTCCTGACAGAATTTAATGTACTTCTTCACGCCATTCGGGAATTTGATGTAGTTGCCTTCGTTAATGGAGTACGTGCTGCCTTTTACCGGGAAGCGCATACGTTCCTGGCTGAGGCAGAATACGCCCAGAGAAGGATCGTAGGTAAAGGCGTGTACGCCACAGCCGGTGGTATATACCAGCATGGTGGAAGAACCATAAACCACGTAGCCCGCAGCAACCTGCTTGTTGCCCGGCTGCAGGAAATCCTCTTCCGTGACCGGTGTGCCGACTGGGGTTACGCGGCGGTAAATAGAGAAAATCGTACCGACAGAGACGTTAACATCGATGTTGGATGAGCCATCCAGCGGATCCATTAGCACAACATATTTTGCGTGTTCGCAGCCTTCGAAGACGACGATTTCATCCTCTTCTTCCGAGGCAATGCCCGCCACAATGTCGCGCGCCTTCAGTGCAGCTTTCAGTTTTTCGTTCGCGAACAGATCGAGTTTCTGCTGAACCTCTCCCTGCACGTTCTCAGCACCGCTGGCACCCAGGATATCGACCAGACCGGCCTTGTTGATATCGCGGTGGATGATCTTGGCGCCCAGCTTTATTGCCGACAACAAAGCAGTGAGTTCACCGGTAGCATGAGAAAACTCGTGCTGCTTTTCGACAATAAATTCACCTAACGTTTTCATAACACTTTCCCTGCAATTTATGTGGAGTAAAGCGACCGCAACAATATTAACAAATATTTCCATTGTTGCGCTTAGGTGAATCGCGCCAGCAAACTACGGAATATCCTGAAATGCGTTTCTCACTTGCCGGACATGTGCGTAAAATGGCCCCCAGATTAAAAAAGGATAGTGACGTATGCGCATTCATATTTTGGGAATTTGTGGCACTTTCATGGGCGGTCTGGCGATGCTGGCGCGCTCGCTTGGTCATGAAGTAACCGGTTCGGACGCCAATGTGTATCCGCCGATGAGTACCTTACTTGAGAAGCAAGGCATTGATTTAATTCAGGGTTACGATGCCAGCCAGCTCAACCCGCAGCCGGACCTGGTGATCATCGGCAACGCCATGACCCGTGGTAATCCCTGCGTGGAAGCGGTGCTTGAGAAGAACATTCCATACATGTCCGGCCCGCAATGGCTACATGACTTTGTTCTGCGCGATCGCTGGGTACTGGCGGTTGCGGGTACGCACGGTAAAACCACCACTGCCGGAATGGCGACCTGGATCCTCGAAGCCTGCGGCTATAAGCCTGGCTTTGTGATCGGCGGCGTACCGGGCAACTTTGAGGTTTCTGCGCGTCTGGGCGAAAGCGACTTCTTCGTGATTGAGGCGGATGAGTACGACTGCGCCTTCTTCGATAAGCGTTCTAAATTTGTGCATTACTGCCCGCGTACGCTGATTCTCAATAACCTTGAGTTCGATCACGCGGACATCTTTGACGATCTGAAAGCTATTCAGAAACAGTTCCATCACCTGGTACGTATCGTGCCGGGCCAGGGACGCATCATCTACCCGGAAAACGACATCAATCTGAAACAGACGATGGCGATGGGCTGCTGGAGCGAACAAGAGCTGGTGGGTGAACAGGGGCACTGGCAGGCGAAAAAGCTGACCACCGATGCATCCGTTTGGGAAGTGTGGCTGGACGGTGAAAAAGTGGGCGAGGTGAAGTGGGGCCTGGTCGGCGAACATAACATGCACAACGGTCTGATGGCGATTGCGGCTGCCCGTCATGTTGGCGTAGCGCCTGCCGACGCGGCGAATGCGCTGGGCTCGTTCATCAACGCCCGTCGTCGTCTTGAACTGCGCGGCGAAGCAAACGGCGTGACGGTGTATGACGATTTTGCTCACCACCCGACGGCGATTCTGGCAACGCTTGCCGCACTGCGCGGTAAAGTGGGCGGCACCGCGCGCATTATCGCGGTACTGGAACCTCGGTCGAACACCATGAAAATGGGCCTGAGCAAAGACGATCTGGCGCCGTCGTTAGGACGCGCGGATGAAGTGTTCCTGCTGCAACCGCCGCATATTCCGTGGCAAGTGGCGGAAGTCGCTGAGGCCTGCGTACAGCCTGCGCACTGGAGCGGCGATGTCGATGCGCTGGCAGATATGGTGGTGAAAACCGCACAGCCTGGCGATCACATCCTGGTGATGAGCAACGGCGGGTTTGGCGGCATCCATCAGAAACTGCTGGATAGCTTGGCGAAGAAAGCTCAGGCAGAAGAAGAGTAAAAAATGCCCGGTGGCGCTACGCTTACCGGGCCTACGATGCGTTGTAGGCCGGATAAGGTATTTGCACCGCCATCCGGCACTTTCGGCAGACGAAGAGGTTACGCCTCGTTTTCCGCCAGTTCACGCAGGTACTGGAAAATCTGACGCGCTGATTTCGGCGGCTTGTTGCCCGCTTTTTCTTTCCTGGCGTTACGCACCAGAGAACGCAGTTGCTGACGGTCGGCGTCAGGCCACAGGTTCATCACTTCTTCGATGGCTTCATCACTACCGTCAACCATACGGTCACGCAGTTGCTCCAGCTTATGGAAGACAACGACCTGCTGGTTGTGACGGTTTTTCAGCTTGTCCAGCGCCTGACGGATAGGATCAACATCGCGCTGGCGCAACATTTTGCCAATCAGCTGCAGCTGGCGGCGGCGACCTTCCATCTTAATGCGCTGGGCCAGCTCAATGGCGGCACGTAAATCCGCGTCGAGCGGGATTTTATCCAGCGCGTTTTTCCCCAGTTCTACCAGTTCCACACCCAGGCGTTTTAACTCCTCGGCGTCACGTTTTATTTCACTTTTACTGACCCAGATAATTTCATCGTCTTCGTCTTCGATGTCATCACCGGGAACGTCGTCGAGCCAGTCTTCGGGCTGCTTAGTCATGTCAGGCTCCTTAAAAAAAGAGGCTAATGTTACCAGTTAAGATGCGCACTGAAAAACGGTTCTCTGTTAGACTTCAGAGAAACTCTCTCTACATTATGGCATTTGCGATGAAAGTAATCTCACAAGTTGAAGCGCAGCGTAAGATTCTGGAAGAAGCGGTCTCGACGGCTCTGGAATTAGCGTCAGGTAAGTCGGATGGCGCGGAAGTCGCTGTTAGCAAGACCACGGGTATTAGCGTCAGCACCCGTTATGGTGAAGTGGAGAACGTAGAATTCAATAGCGATGGTGCGCTGGGGATTACGGTTTATCACCAGAACCGTAAGGGCAGCGCATCCTCCACCGATTTAAGCCCGCAGGCGATTGCCCGTACCGTGCAGGCCGCGCTGGACATCGCTCGTTACACCTCGCCGGACCCATGCGCGGGCGTGGCAGATAAAGAACTGCTGGCCTTTGATGCGCCCGATTTGGACCTGTTCCACCCCGCGGACGTTTCCCCTGACGAAGCTATCGAACTGGCTGCTCGTGCTGAACAGGCGGCGCTGCAGGCTGATAAGCGTATCACCAATACCGAAGGCGGCAGCTTTAACAGCCACTATGGCATCAAAGTGTTTGGCAACAGCCACGGCATGCTGCAGGGCTACTGCTCCACGCGTCATTCCCTTTCCAGCTGCGTGATCGCGGAAGAAAATGGCGATATGGAGCGTGATTACGCTTACACCATTGGCCGGGCGATGGGCGATCTGCAAACGCCGGAATGGGTAGGGGCAGACTGTGCGCGCCGTACCTTATCGCGCCTGTCTCCGCGTAAGCTTTCCACCATGAAAGCGCCGGTTATTTTCGCCAATGAAGTGGCGACCGGACTGTTCGGACACCTGGTCGGCGCGATTGCTGGTGGCTCTGTATATCGCAAATCCACTTTCCTGCTGGACTCGCTGGGCAAACAAATTCTGCCGGAATGGTTGACCATTGAAGAGCATCCCCATCTGCTGAAAGGGCTGGCCTCCTCGCCATTTGACAGCGAAGGCGTACGCACAGAGCGTCGTGACATTATTAAAGACGGCATTTTGACCCAGTGGCTGCTGACCAACTACTCTGCCCGTAAGCTGGGGCTGAAAAGCACCGGTC
The DNA here is from genome assembly GCF_008693645.1 of Citrobacter werkmanii. Lineage (NCBI taxonomy): Bacteria > Pseudomonadati > Pseudomonadota > Gammaproteobacteria > Enterobacterales > Enterobacteriaceae > Citrobacter > Citrobacter werkmanii. The sequence continues at coordinate 729,837 of NZ_CP044101.1, forward strand.
ATGCGGGCGGGATTCACAACTGGCGTATTCCTGGACAAGGTCTAAGCTTCGAGCAGATGCTCAAAGAGATGGGCACGGGCCTGGTGGTGACTGAGCTGATGGGGCAGGGCGTAAGCGGCATTACCGGCGATTACTCGCGCGGTGCGGCGGGCTTCTGGGTCGAAAACGGCGAAATTCAGTATCCGGTGAGTGAAATTACCATCGCCGGTAACTTAAAAGAGATGTGGCGTAATATCGTCACCGTCGGCAACGATATTGAAACGCGCAGTAATATTCAGTGTGGTTCAGTCCTGTTGCCGGAGATGAAGATCGCCGGGCAATAATACCCGTCATACTTCAAGCTGTGGCGTGAATTATTGAGGGCATCTGGCGTTTGTTTATTTTTGAATAATAAAAAAGGAAGTGAGCAATGCGTAAACACCTGTTAGCGATCGTCGCAGCTTCAACGCTGATTCTTGGTTCTTCTGCGTTTGCAGCCGATCTTGAAGACGATATGGGGATCCTCAACGACAACCTGAAAATCGTCGAAAAAACGGATAATGCGACTGAGCTGAAAGACGCGTTAACCAAAATGCGTGCAGCCGCGCTGGACGCGCAAAAGGGAACGCCGCCGAAGCTGGAAAACAAATCCCCGGACAGCCCGGAGATGAAGGATTTCCGCCACGGCTTTGACACGCTGATCGGTCAGATCGACGGCGCATTGAAGCTGGCGAACGAAGGTAAAGTCAAAGAGGCGAAAGCCGTTGCGGAAGACCTGAAAAAAACACGCAACGAAAACCACAAGAAGTTCCGTTAATTTGCTCTATCCGGCCTGCAAATCGTAGGCCGGATAAGACGCCAAAGGCTATCCCCGTCACATTTTTTCAACTTTAGAGTTAGAGAAGTCATTCGCCGAACTGGCTGTTTTCTGCTCATCTCTTGCGATACCCGTCACAGTTTCCCGCCACTAAAGCGCAAATATCGCCTTTTCTGCGGCATTGATCACTATCGCTGCGCCTCTTTCCACTTCGAAGTGGAAAACAACTCGCTACAAACTTTTAACCCCCGCCGCTAATTTACCCTCAGAGCCATTAGTGGGGTAAGACGAGTGAATAACGGAGCTGTAATGAATGACATGGGGGAATCGGTTGAACTGGCCGACCGCATGCTGGCGCAGGTGTATGCCTTGCTGCGTGAACGCCACATTATTCCCAACGCCGTACAGGAACAGATGCTGACGTCGCATGTTCGCGCCATGGCGCACCGCTCGGTAACGGGTGAACCCTTACCAGAAGTCGATGCCAGCTTGTTTGATGAAATATCTGCCGAATCAATGGCGCTTGCCCGCGACGTGGTCGCTGAGTTTGGCAATCTTCCTGAGGAAGAGGCCTGGCTGCTGTCGGTGCACTTCGAAGTCGCGAAAGACAACCTTTAAGGAGCAAAAGATGGATCAAATTACCGTAGTGATTGGCGATCGCCTGGGTAAAGGCCAGAAAGTGGCGGCAGGCGTTGAGAAAGCGGGTGGCCGCGCGGTCGTGGTGCCGGGTGTCGCGGCAGATATGAAGCTGGGCGATGTGATGAAAGCGGAAAACGCCACCTTTGGGATCTCGTTTTGCGGTAGCGGCGGGGCGGGCGCGATTACCGCGCAAACCAAATATGGCTACAAGGCGAAATATGGCATGCGCTCGGTCGATGAAGGGGTAACCGCCATCAACGAAGGCTGCAACGTGTTGGGGTTCGGTTTTATGGACAAAGAAGAACTCGGCGAGCGCCTGGTACAGGCGTGGCAAAAGAAATACGGCGCTTAAGCATGAAAGAGCAATTCACCACCACGGTGAGAGTCACGGGTAAGGGGGAGGCTAAAGCGCGCGCCTTTGCCGACGCCCTGAACCACGTTCAGGCTGCGGTGATGAAAGCGTCCCCGCATATCTTACTGCGTATTGAGCCACAGGATGTGCAGGTTGTTCAAGCGCGTGAAACGGTGCGCAAAGAGGCGTTTTTGTTCCTCTTCCTGCGCCGGGAAAGACGCACCTTCAGCGTGGAGCTGGACGTGACCGTCAACGTGACTGCCATCAATCTCGACAAGGTGGATTTCGTTACGCAACGCTGATCTTTTATTAAAAGGCATAATTATGTTCCTGATAATATTAATAAAATCGCTCATCATCGGCGGCCTGGTTGGCGTCGGTGTCGGCGCTGGGGCTGCACGCATGTTTCATGCGCCGACCACTCAAGGGATGGGCGCGTTTCGTACTCTGGGAGAACTGAATTCCTGTGAAGGGGATCCGGCTTCTCACTTCTCATTCGGTCTGGGCTTTTTCTTTAACGCCTGGGCTTCTTCCGTTGCCGCAGGGGCGTTCACGCAGGACGTCGACCATCGCATCATCCCCAACTGGGGGGCCGCCGCGCTGATGATCAAAAATCGCAACGTTGGTGAAACGCTGCACGATCCTAAGCGCATGGCGATCGCCTGCGGTGTTATCGGCATGATTGTCGTGACCTTCCTGAACCTCACCGCGTCATCCGTACCGGAAGCGCTACAGGTTACTGCCGTTAAGGTGCTGGTGCCCGCGGCAAACCTGCTGGTCAACACCGTGATGCCAGTGATCTTCTGGCTGGCGGCGATCGACGCCGGTAAGAAATCCGGCTTCTGGGCTACCGTTTTTGGCGGCGCGGCGCAGTTAATTATGGGTAACGCCGTCCCGGGTCTGGTTCTGGGCATTTTGATCGGCAAAGGTGTTGAAGAGAGCGGCTGGAACCACGTGACGAAAGTGATGATGGTGGCTATCGTCGCGCTGTTCGTCCTGAGCGGCTTCTTCCGCGGCTTCGACATGAAGATGATCGAATCCTTCCATCTGACCGTGCCTGACTGGTTGGAACTTATCCATAACTCGCTCAGCGGTAAATAACGGAGGCCATCATGGAACAGAATAAAGGTTTTTGGTTCGCCGACTGGTCGTTCCCGATCTTCGTTGGCCTGCTCTCATCCGGCGTATTTGCCGGAACGCACATGTACTACCTGTACGGTATCGGCGCATTCAACGAAGTGGCGTTCGTGGCGATGTTGAAAGCGGGAATGGACACTGGCTCCTACGGGGCGGTAGCGGCATTTGGCGCCAGCTTCCTGTTTGCCCGCATCATTGAAGGTTCGCTGGTGGGGATTCTGGATATCGGCGGGGCGATCCAGACCGGGGTCGGGTTAGGCGTTCCGGCGCTGCTGTTGGGCGCGGGAATTATCTTCCCGGTCGCCAACTTCGCTGCCTCGCTGGTCACCGGTCTGGTGATTGGTCTGGCGATTGGCTACATCATCATTCTGGCGCGTAAGTTCACCATCAATCAGAGCGACTCAACCTACGGAGCGGACGTGATGATGGGGGCCGGTAATGCTTCTGGCCGCTTCCTCGGTCCCTTGATTATCCTCAGTGCGATGACGGCCTCTATTCCGATTGGCGTGGGTTCGCTGCTGGGTGCGCTGCTGTTTTATATCTGGCAAAAACCGATCACCGGCGGGGCGATTCTCGGCGCGATGATCCTCGGTTCCATCTTCCCGATTGCGATTAGCTAACTGTTGATTTGTAGGCCGGATAAGGCGGTTACGCCGCCATCCGGCAAAGGAGAGAACGATGTTTGATTTACTCCTGCGCCATGCGCGTCTGGTCGATGACACGCTGACTAATATTGCCCTTCAGGATGGCAAAATCGCGGCGTTGGGTGACGTTGATGGTCCGGCGCTGAAAACCATTGACCTGCGCGGCGAATGTTACGTTAGCGCGGGTTGGATTGATTCTCACGTTCACTGCTACCCGAAATCGCCGATTTACCACGACGAACCGGACAGCGTGGGTATTGCCACTGGCGTAACCACCGTGGTGGATGCCGGGAGCACTGGCGCTGATGATATTGACGATTTTTACACGCTGACCCGTGGCGCGGCCACCGAGGTTTATGCGCTGCTGAATGTTTCACGCGTTGGGCTTATTGCCCAAAACGAGCTGGCTGACATGGCCAATATTGACGCCGATGCGGTGCGGCTGGCGGTGAAACGTCACCCGGACTTTATCGTCGGCCTGAAGGCGCGCATGAGCAGCAGCGTGGTAGGGGTTAACGGCATCACGCCGCTGGAGCGCGCCAAAGCGATGCAGGCGCAAAACAGCGACCTGCCGCTGATGGTGCACATCGGCAACAACCCGCCAGATCTGGATGAGATCGCCGAACGCCTCACCGCGGGCGACATTATTACCCACTGCTACAACGGTAAGCCGAACCGCATTCTGACGCCGCAAGGTGAGTTGCGGGCGTCAGTGACGCGGGCGATTTCACGCGGCGTGCGTCTGGATGTTGGGCATGGCACCGCCAGCCTGAGCTTTGCGGTGGCAAAACGCGCTATCGGCCTGGGTATTTTGCCGCACACCATCAGCTCCGATATTTACTGTCGCAACCGTATCAGCGGCCCGGTGCATTCCCTGGCGAATGTAATGTCGAAATTCCTCGCCATTGGCATGTCGCTTCCGCAGGTCATTGAATGCGTTACCGCCCATGCTGCCGATGGTCTGCGCCTGAAACAGAAGGGGCGACTGCAGGTCGGTCTGGATGCCGATTTAACCCTCTTTACGCTGAAACGCCAGCCAACCGTGCTGGTAGATGCAGAAAACGACAGCCTGCAGGCTGAACAACTGCTGGTGCCGCTTGCCGCAATACGTGCGGGCAAGGGCTATATGACCGAACAAGGGAGCGCGGAACATGCCTTCGATTTTTGAGAAATACAAATTAAAACAGGTGATTAACACATCAGGTCGCATGACGGCGCTCGGTGTCTCTACGCCGCGACCCGAAGTGGTTGAGGCCGCGATGGCGGGGATGAACCAATACTTTGAGATGAAAGACCTGGTGAATAAAACCGGTGACTACATCGCGAAATTGCTGGAAGTGGAAGGGGCAACCGTTGTCTCCTGCGCTTCGGCCGGGATCGCCCAGTCGGTCGCGGCTGTGCTGGTTAAAGACAGCGACTGGTTGCTGGAGAACCTGCACGTCACGCCCATCGACAACAACGAAATCGTGTTGCCCAGAGGCCACAACGTTAACTTTGGCGCGCCGGTGGGCACCATGGTAGCGCTTGGCGGCGGCAAGGTCGTAGAAGCCGGTTATGCCAATGAATGTTCCGCGGCGCAACTGGCGGCGGCCATCACACCGCGCACCGCGGCCATTCTGTATATCAAATCTCACCACTGCGTACAGAAAAGTATGCTCAGCGTGGAGCAGGCTGCGGTGGTGGCGCGCACGCATAATCTACCGCTGATTGTGGACGCGGCGGCGGAAGAAGATTTGCAGTGCTACTACCGCGTGGGCGCAGATCTCGTTATCTACAGCGGCGCGAAGGCGATTGAGGGGCCAACCAGCGGTCTGGTGATCGGTAAAACTCAATACGTTGAGTGGGTAAAACGTCAAACGGCGGGTATTGGCCGGGCAATGAAGGTGGGTAAAGAGGGAATACTTGGCCTGACCTGCGCTATTGAACTGTACCTCAACGCGCAGAAAGAGAGCGGTGCGGAAATGGTCGAGAAAATGACGCCGTTTATTAATAACTTGAATCAGCTTCACGGCGTAAGCGCCCGCGTGGTGTGGGACAGCGCAGGGCGCGATATCGCACGCACGGAAATTAAATTTGACGAAGCGGTAACCGGGATCGCCACGGGCGAGCTGGTCGACGCGCTGAAGCAAGGGGAGTACGCGATTTACTTCCGCGGTTACAAAGCCAACGAAGGCATTATCGAAGCCGATGTACGCAGCGTTGATCGCGCGCAACTGGAGATTGTGGCCCGTCGAATTGGTGAAGTGATTTCGCAGGAGAAAAAAGCATGAAACTGATCCCTAATTTTTATCGCGACCGCGTCTGCCTGAACGTACTGGCAGGCTCCAAAGAAAATGCCCAGGAGATTTGCGCGGCGGCGGAAGGGCACGTGCTGGTTGGCGTACTGTCAAAAAATTACCCGGATGTCGCAAGCGCGGTAACGGATATGCGTGAATACGCGGCGCTTATCGACAATGCGCTCTCCGTGGGGCTGGGGGCGGGCGATCCTAACCAGTCGGCGATGGTCAGTGAAATTTCCCGTCAGGTGCAGCCACAGCATGTTAATCAGGTCTTTACCGGCGTGGCGACCAGTCGCGCGCTGCTGGGCCAGCAGGACACGGTGGTCAACGGTCTGGTTTCGCCAACCGGTACGCCGGGACTGGTAAAGATATCCACCGGTCCGCTAAGCAGCAAAGCGCCGGACGGCATTGTGCCGGTAGAAACCGCCATTGCGCTGCTCAAAGATATGGGCGGTAGCTCAATTAAATACTTCCCAATGGGCGGCCTGCAATGCCGTGACGAGTACATCGCGGTCGCCCGGGCCTGCGCGCGTCATGACTTCTGGCTGGAGCCAACGGGGGGGATCGATCTGGATAATTTCAGTGAAATCCTGCAGATCGCCCTCGATGTCGGCGTGAGCAAAATCATTCCTCACATCTATAGTTCGATTATTGATAAGGTGAGTGGTAACACCCGTCCGGACGACGTACGCCAACTGATGGCGATGACCCGGGCCTGCGTAGGCTAATTGACAGATGAGGAAACTGACGTGCGATTCCCCAACCAACGTTTAGCGCAGCTATTTGGCATGTTGCAAAACGAAGCGCTTCCACAGGACGAGCTGGCGCAGCGGTTGTCGGTTTCCACACGCACTGTACGGGCGGACATCACCGCGCTAAACGCGCTGCTCTCCCAGTATGGCGCGCAGTTTGTCCTCAGCCGGGGTAACGGTTATCAGCTCAAAATTGACGATCCGGCAAGTTTTCATACCCTGCAGACGCAGCAGCCCGACTCGTTGCTGCGTATCCCACGCACCAGCCAGGAACGGGTTCACTGGCTGGTGGTTCGCTTTCTGACCTCGGCCTTTTCACTGAAGCTGGAAGATTTGGCTGATGAATGGTTTATCAGTCGCGCGACGCTGCAAAACGATATGGCAGAGGTGCGCGAGCATCTGCAACGTTATCATCTGACGCTGGAAACGCGCCCGCGACACGGCATGAAGCTGTTCGGCAGCGAGATGGCGATCCGCGCCTGTTTGACCGATCTGCTGTGGATGCTGGCACAGCAGGATCCGCAGCACCCATTGGTGACGGAAGAAGCATTGAATGCCGGGCTTCCTGAGCGGCTGCAACCCGTTTTGCAGGACATTTTCGCCCGTTTTCATATCCGCCTGACCGATGAGGGCGAGCTGTTTTTGCGCTTGTACTGCGCGGTGGCGGTACGGCGGATTAGCGAAGGGTATCCGCTACCGGAATTTGCCGCAGAAGAAGCCGAGCAATCTGTATGCCTGGCCACACGGGAAATCGCGGCGGTATTGCATCGGTTGGCGGATAAACCGCTCTCCATTTCTGAAGAGAACTGGCTGCAGGTGCATATTGCTGCTCGCCAGGTTCAGGAGATCGCTCCCAGTGCCATCAATGCGGATGATGATGAAGCGCTGGTCAATTACATCCTGCGGTTTATCAACAGCCAGTACAACTACAACCTGTTGAATGACAAGCAGTTACATGCCGACCTGCTGACGCATATTAAAACGATGATCACCCGGGTGCGTTACCAGATAATGATCCCCAATCCGCTACTGGAAAATATTAAACAACACTATCCGATGGCATGGGATATGACGCTGGCCGCCGTCTCGGGATGGGGCAAATATACGCCGTACACCATCAGTGAAAATGAGATTGGTTTCCTTGTCCTGCATATCGGCGTTGGCCTGGAACGTAGTTACAACATTGGTTATCAAAGGCAACCGAAAGTTCTGCTGGTATGCGATGCCGGAAATGCGATGGCACGGATGATTGAAGCGGTGTTGGCGCGTAAGTATCCGCAGATAGACATCGTCGATACCGTGACGCTACGCGACTACGAACAGCGGGAAAGCATCAGCGAAGACTTCGTGATTTCGACCGCGCGGCTCGGAGAAAAAGATAAGCCTGTGGTGATGATTGCGCCGTTCCCTACCGATTATCAACTGGAGCAGATTGGCAAACTGGTGCTGGTCGACAGAACCCGTCCGTGGATGCTGAACAAATTTTTCGATGCCGCCCATTTCCGCGTTATCGATGGCCCAATGGATCAACAAACGTTGTTCAATACACTATGCCGTCAGCTGCAGGATGAAGGCTTTGTCGATGCGGAGTTTCTTGATTCGGTTGTCGAGCGTGAGGCCATCGTCAGCACTATGCTGGGTGACGGCATCGCCCTGCCGCACTCCCTCGGTCTGTTGGCAAAGAAAACGGTGGTCTACACCATTCTTGCCCCGCAGGGTATTGCCTGGGGCGATGAAACGGCGCACGTGATCTTCCTGCTCGCTATCAGTAAAAGCGAGTATGAAGAAGCAATGGCGATTTATGATATTTTCGTCACTTTCCTGCGCGAGCGGGCCATGACGCGACTCTGCGCGTGCCGGAATTTCACCGAGTTCAAAACGGTCGCCATGGCGTGCGTGAGTCGCTTTTAAAGACGCTGCGATTATCCTGCAGCGTCGTCTCCTGCAATCGTTCCCCCCTTAATTTCAAGGGCATCACATCACGGCACAACGGTCATTACCTGGCCGGGGAAGCTAATCTGGATCACGCCGCCCCACATGCAGATCAGCTTTGACTGGGCGGTGAGTGCGGGCATATTTCCCACTAATACCGTGGGTGAGCCCGGCGCCCAGGGGGCCGGTGTGGCGGGGATACACGGCATTGGCGTTAGCACGCCGAGCGCCGCCGCGGTTGCGGCTGCAACGGTCGGGTTAGCGATGCTGTTGCACATCCCGAACGGCAGAATGTTTACAAACGGTTTGTTATCCATAATATTCGCCATCGGCAGGTTGTTGACGATGGTTCGGCTGGTGGGCAACACGTTCAGTGTAGCTGGCGCAATGCCAAACGAGCATTGCAGCATCGCGCCAGTACATACGGCAGGACAACTCATGGCAGTACCCCCAATTGTTTCCACAGTCGGCGAGCGGACTCATCGCTGCTAATCAGTTCATTGAGCAATTCAGGTAGCGGCGTATTCCCCCAGGCAAAGGCGCGATAGAGCAGATAAGGCACCGGGCTGTGTGGTTCAGTACGCGCCAGGTAATCCGCGACCTCTTTAATCATCCGATACGCTTCCCCGCGGTGGGCAAATGCAACGGGATTACCGGGCACTGGTGCCGCTTCTTGTACGACAGGCTGTGAGGGGGCTGGCAAGTTAGCCCCCAATGCTTGCAGGCAGGTTTTAATTTTTTGTTCCAGCGGATTGAAAGACGGTGCGGATGCTGCGGGCCAGCCCTGACATACGGTATTAAGCCGCGTAAGCCATTCAAGACTTGCTGTTAGCGCCGTAACGATCGACTCTTCCGCCCCAGGTAGGGGAACGTCTGATAATTTTCCCTGCTGCCACTGTGATAAGGAGATATGCTCTCCATTCGCTATAAATAGCGGAGCTTCGGCGACCAGAACGGCGTAATGCTGCGCCATCCAGCAAAGTGGGGCGGCGCGATAATCATAGTCGCCCTCTTTGATTTTTGGGTGCAATTCCTCTGGATAACGCTCCAGCGCCAGCGTGGCCAATGCCAGCGCATCGGGCAAAGACGTTAAGCCTTGTGACCGAATCCATGCCTCACCCAGCCAGCTCATAATCACCAGATCCTTGCTGAGCGTTTTTGTCAGCGACGTGGCGATCTGTGCGACGGCGTCCCAGTCAGCGCGTCGCGGCGTGCTTTGCCAGACGCCCGTGGGCAGCGTTTCGTCATCCTGCTGGCGAGCGGCGACCAGTCGGTCGAACTCTGGTGAATAGCGGATCGCGTCTCCGCACGGTTTATCCGCCTGAATAGGCGTCAGTAATGTCTGAATATGTTCCATCATTTTCCTTGTGATAATCCCTGTTCGGTAAGCGGTACCCACGGTAGCGGCGCTTTGCCCTGTGCATCCAACAGCGCGATCTGCCAAAAGACGGTGGTTTGTGACTGTTGCTGACCATCTCCCACAGGAAGCGAAAAGCGTAATGGCAGCGGTTGCGCCAGCGCGCCGCCGACGCGCTGTTGTTTGATCATCCTCAGCAGTGACCATGCCCCCTGCCAACGCCAGCGACCAGTATCACCGCTTACCGTTACACCTGTCTGTGACAGACCTGGCATTGGTCGCCAGGCGGAGTTAGTTGCCCAGCGTAGACTAAAGTTCAGGCTGTCTCCGCTACGCCAGTGCAGATCCGTCGTGCCGCCGGGGTAGCTTATTGCCTGTTGATTGCCGGTAAGCCGCCAGTCGGCAATTTGGTCAGCGCCGAACTCGCGGTGACGAGAGGTGCGCCAGATAACGCGTAACGTAACCCCTTCCGGACTGACCAGCGCGGAAAGTAATGGCTGCGCCGCCGCCAGTTGTTGAATCAATGGCGGCTGCGCAGAGAGCGTTTCTGGAGGGAGCTGCGCGAGTAAAGTCGTGAGTTCGCGAACCCGATCGACATCGGCATCCGGTGCCTGTGGCGCGGCGGTAAAGGGGAAATGCCCCGCCAGCCAGACGTTGTACAGTGTGAAGATTTGCCCCACCGCGCCTATGCTCGCCTGCTGGCGTAGCTGCTGGCATGTTTGCTGCGATGCATTTACCAGCGCGTTCAGCGATTGGCTGTAAAAATCGTTACCGCCGGAAGTGGTGAACTGCGCCAGCTCGCTCTGACAATTCTGAGCGGAAAGCGTGGGCAGCGCGGCGGCAAGCGTGGTCATTTGCATCGGCGGGCTGCCAGGATCCTGTTGTTGCAGCCGCTGCATTGTGGCCAGTGAACTGCTCCAGCGGACGATAAGCTGGTTTTCCGTCGTGGTAAGCCATGGACGCTGTTTGTCGAGCCAGTCGATATCCTGCTGATAGCGGGTCAATGCGCCGGAGATTTGCGCGGCTTGCGCGTTGGCCCAACCGGCAATCTTCTGCCCGCTGACCTGCGCCTGCTCTGCCGTGGCGTAATTCACGGCGGGAGGGGCGATCGCCGGCAGTAACGCGCCGCCGTCCTGGCGCACGCGGGCAATCACCTGGGCTGCGGCCTGCTGACGTAATGCGATGGCAAACTGAGGACGATTAAGCTGGTTGAATGCGTCAATGAGTTGATCCGTGCTAGCCGTACTGAGATTGCTATGGTCAGGTGACTCGGCAGCCCCCGTGTACAGTGCCTGAAGCATGGCGTTTTCAACTGCTTGCCGGGCCAGCATAGTGAGTTTGGGACGCCAGATACTGTCCGGAAGTTGTTGTATAAAACGCTCATATCCGCCAAACAGCGCCAGTGCCTGCTGGAGTTGTAGATTCCCGGGATAACCTGCTGTTCTGTCGGTCGGCAGGCTCGCCCCACGCTGCCAAAACGGTTGATTGAGCAGATCGCGCAGGCTTTTTTGCAGCGCGACAACATCCGGTGACACGCTGAACTCGCCTTCCGGCGACTGCTCGGTTAGTGAGGAGAAATGCAGACGGGAACCATCGACCTGTGCCAGAAAGCGTTGGCGCAATAAGGCTTCATGACGTAAAACTTCTTGAATCACATCATTGTCGATCAGTCGGAGCGTGCGTGCCTGGGTGAGGAGCTCATCCAACGGCAGCCGAATAGGTGAGTGAGTCGCATCGCGGCTAAGATTATTAATCGTAGTTAGCGTGGCCTGTAAACGGCTGACCTGACGGATTAAGGAACGCACAAATAGCGGAGTAACCCGTGAGTCATTGCTGAATAACGTCAGTAACTGTTCGAGCTGCTCTTCGTTGTTATCCAGACTGGTGTTGCCATAATTCTGCTCCAGCCAGCGCATCGTTTCGCGAGAAAAATACTCGCTGTTTCGCTGCGTTATTTCACTGGCGTCAGGCAACTTGAGGCGTGAAAGGTTGAGGGTGGCAATCATCCCATTCAGACGATCCTGCGACGGTAGCGATTCTGTATCTACGGTCACGCCCCAGATGCTGGCGCTGACGTTTGCCAGCGTCTGTATAGTGGGTTGCTTCACCTGCATTAATTGCAGTAATGGTAAATAACGCGACTCCATTTGCTTTGCCTGGCTAAGCAGGTGCTGAATCTGGCGGTAACGCTCCTCGGGCAGTAGCTCCTCCTGCTCTGACATCTTCTCACTTTGACTTTGCAGACAGATGCTGTTGGTCGCAGGTAATAACAGGCTGGCTAACGTGGCGTTATTAAAGGTGTCCCGTAATTTTGTGTCGGTATGGCTGAACAAGGAACCGGGCCAGACAACAGATCGAAACTGCCACTGTGGAATACCGTTAAGCACTCGCCAGTACAGTGCGGTGGATCGTTCGCCTGCGTTATTGGCGCGCAGGGTTTGTGTGGCCAGCACTTGCAGACGATCGTGTAGTAAAACGGCGTTGGTATGTTGGTATTGCCAGCTCCAGATCATTGCCGCCAGCCAGATAACACAAAGACAGCTATAACAGGCGAGGGTAATGAAATGGCGGCGCAGATTCAGGCGCAGCAGGCGGCGGACCGGGAGCGCCAGACCACGCTCGGCGGCAATTTTGCCGCTCAGTAGCGTCTGGCAAAACTGCATCCGTGGTTTATCATGGGTTAGCGTACGGGCGACAAACCAGATCCCACGCAATAGTGGAGGTTCATCGCGGGCGTTGCTGTTAAACAGAGAATCGAAATAATCATGCAGCGGGGCGGCTAGCGGCAGGAGGTTTTCCGGCAGACGAAACAGATCTTCCGGCGTATTTCCCCGCAGCGCGCCGAGTTCCGTGATGAGCATGCGCAGTGAGCTTCGGGTATTGTCCAGCGCGCTGTCTATCCACTGTGGCTTCCAGATGGCCTCTCTGGCGACCGGGATGGCGCTGCCGATGGGGCTGTGACGAGCCTCCTCCGGCAACATGGCTAATAAAGACGAAGCCCCTTCCAGTGCTTCTACACCGCTTATCAGCAGGTAGACTGGTAAACTCAACCCACATACTTGCTGTAGCTGTTGGCAGTTGTTCAGTAGGCTGGCGCGAGCGGCCTCATCGCCCTGCAGTGCATCCAGCGACAGGGTGATAATCAGCGCGTCCAGTGGACGCTGCGGACGACTTTTCACCAATGCCGCGAGCATTTTTTGCCAGTCATTCTGGCGAATAAGCCGTTTTTTCGCGGCAGTTTGCAACGTTTGCGGCAGACACAAAACACTACACTGAGGGTTAAACCACCATTGCCCGAACCAATACTCCTGGCCGTCGGTGAGTGACCAACTGCGACAAAGCAGACGGTTATCCTCTTCGTCGCCCAGCATCAGTATGCGCATACTGTCGTAAGGATCCTGACCGCCGCAGGCGCGCTGGATCTCTTTTTGCGCACGGATGAACGTATCGTTGCGGTATTCCCACTGCCACCAGACGCACCAGAGGGTAATCGCCAGCAGCACCAGCACAATAATCAGCAGAGTCAGCCAGTGTTGCATCACCTGGAATCTCCCTGGCAGGACTGGATCACCGGGAAATCAGGCAACGTATTCACGCCGATAGCATCTTCAATACTTAGCCACAATCGTTGGCTTAACAGCAGCAGAGCGAGCAGTATGATGAGGGCAATCAGGTGCAGACGTGAGTTGTCAGGCAGGCGACGGTGCGCCGGAAGCTGTAATGGCGTTCCCAGTGCTGCAGATTCCATTCGCTGGGCAATATCGCTGAACCTGGCGTCATGCTGGAAAGCAAAATGCCATAGCAGTTGACAGGTTTCCTGGTGGGTCTGTGGATCAAAATCGTCACGCCGGGAACCGAACCCCAGCGTCAGGCAACGTAAATAAAGCGCGGCTAAATCGCGCTGTCCGGGGCTGCGCTCATTGAGTAACGCGGTGATCTTATGAGGGATCAGATCGCCGGCGCTATGGGTCTGCCACAAATGGTACTCCAGCGGGCAACTCTGCCAGAGTGAGAGGGCTGGCCAGTCGCCATAGAGTACAGATTCATCAATCAGCGCGACCAGGGCGTAAACCGCGTCATCAATCTGCTGCTGAAAGGGGGTACCCAATTCACGGATTAGACGTCGGTTATACTCTGCCACCGCCTGACTGGCGTACTCAAAAGCCTCCGTGTGCAATTCATCAGGCGGCAGCGTGGTGCTTTTCCAGCGTTCAAACTGCGCCAGCCAGCGAGAGAAGACGTCATCAAACAGACGGCAGGCAGGCATATCAGGATTCGTAGGCGTCATGGCGATCCTCCTGACGGTAAAGCATGATCCGCTGCGGCATGTCATCGGTTTCATGCAGCGGAGCAATGACCAGCGGCGTCTCTTTTTCAAACCACTGGGTGGTAAGCGTTAACGTGAACAGGGCGATACTGCTGTCGACTTCCCAGTCGCCGTGCTGTTCGACGGACAGTGGAGTGAGTGTCATCCCATGCATTCGCTGACGACGCAAAACGGCCAAAAACGGTTGGCTGGCGATAAGGCTCTTTTGTAACCAGCTTTCTGCTCTGGAGGTGCTGCCAGCAGGCATCAGCAGACCAATCACCACCTGTTCTCCGGCATGGATATTCGCGGGGAGCTGAAGCGAAAACATGTTATCCAGTTTGCTGAAGTTGATCCGTTGATAGCGGCGATGAATATGCGCCAATTGATTTTTCAACATGGTGAAAAGGGAGGCGAATGCCGGCTGCATGTTTTGATAATCGAAGGTCGGCAGCAAGGGCAGGGTTTTATCCTGGGTCAGAATTGCCGTCTGCCCGAGAAATAAACACAGCGCGCGGTAAAGATCCTCAGGGTGTGGACGCCCACCGTTAATCAGGCTTTCCAGCAGCGGTAAAGCCCCTTGAATACTTTGTAACGACAGCGTTAGCCATAGCCAGTCATTGGTGCGTTGGCTCTGTTGCGCCAACTGCATTTCCCGGCTTAAAAACAGAATTTTTTCTCTTGCCTGTAAGCAGAGTTGTCGCGTGTTGCGGGAAAGATAGCTCTCTTCACTGACGCTGGGCGAGGGCGGAAACCAGTCGCTCTGACGAAATCCTGCTTCGGTATACACTATCTGAAGTAGCGGCAGACAGATTAAATCGGCGCGTTCATGCTGACAAACCAGGCGTGGTGCGGGCTGCCACAGCGAAATACTTTCAGGAAATTCTCCGCTGCTCAGATCCGGCATTGGGGCGCTGTTCGTTGAGCGATAGCGGTCATTCATCAACTGCCACTGTCCGGCGCGGTTTAGCGGCGGCAGCGCCAGCCAGAGAATATGTTCACTGTCCGGCGCGGCGGGGAGCAGATGTTGGCAGTCGAACTCCAGCGGCGAGTCGCGGCTGATATCGTACTCTACCGGCGTGCCGTCGGGCATGATTGCCTCAAGACGTAGGATACGCAGCATACCGGCACACAGTGCGGCTTCGTCGATATGTAGGTGGTTCACGCCCCAGAATCCGGGATTGGCGCACCGCGCCAGCATGGCGGGAAGCATTTCATTGCGCAGCGCCTGTAACTGGAAATGTTGCGGCAACATCGCCATCCCTTCGTACCAGCAGACCATTGCCGGAATCGTGCTCATAGTATCTTCCTTGTTCAGGGCGCCAGAATTGCCTCATCCGTCATCAGTAGCAGATGCAGTGAACTGACTTTATCCAGCCGGAGCCGGTGATCGCCTTCACTGCGATAACGCGCAAACAGTAGTGTTGCTTCTGTCGTAACGCCCTGCAGGGGATTTTCTTGCGCAACAAAACGTGAACCTGGCACCAGCTCCAGAGACCAGACGCGAAATCCGTCAGGGTTATCACGCAATAATTGTGATTTGGCATTAAACCACTGTGTCGCGGAGAGTGACTGGACGGTGGGTAACAGCGCGCTATCGGTAATAGCGACAATATCCACTGCTACCGGTGCGTTATCATTGGCATCCGGAACTGTTTCAATAATTACATCATTAAATGCCACACGGTTTTGCCACAATGAACAGCCGCTATTCAGTAACGTTAAGGTACTGAATAATATTAATATGGCCGAATGGCATATGCCGCTTTTCATATAAAGTCCTTTTATATTGTTATAAGAACGGTAATTAATGGTTGAGGTTTGTTTTTTGATTTAAATCATTATTCAGCGCGGATTATAAAATAAAAAACGTTTTACTTGATTTATTCACATGGTGAATTAGTTTTGTTGAAAATATCATTTCAGTGATTATTTATTTTTATCTTATTGATTTTAATTGGTTATTTAATTGCTTTTGATTTTTATCAAAGCGGCGATCCTGGTGTAAAAACTGAAAAATTAAGTTGATATTTATTTTTTGTTGTGTTTTTTATATTGCATGTAGTTATTCAGAAAAATCTATTTTCGAATAATGGTGCGGCAAAAATAGCACCAGGGATACTATTGCAATAAAAAGGATTAAATATGGCAGAGAGCATTCAGCATAAACTCAACCGTATTAGGCCGCCGCGCGTGCAAATAACCTATGACGTGGAAACTGGTGGCGCGATTGAGAAAAAAGAACTTCCTTTGGTTGTTGGTATTTTAGCGGATCTATCCGGGCATCCGGCATCTCCACCGGCCAAATTACGTGAGCGCCGTTTTGTTGAAATCGATCGTGATAATTTCGACGATGTACTCTCTTCTGCCTCGCCTCGTCTGGCGATACAGGTTGAAAATCGTCTGGCTAATGATGGCAGTAAACTGAACGTAGAACTCCACTTCAACGAATTCGACGACTTTTCTCCTCTCAATATCATTAATCAGGTTAAACCCCTCCAACGTCTTTTTCTTGCCCGTCAACGCTTACGCGACCTGCTGACCAAACTGGATGGTAACGACGATCTGGATACGTTGTTGCAGCAGGTAGTCAATGACAACGCTGAGCTTCAGGCGTTAAGACCCATTGCTGAAGAAAAACCGACTGACAACGCGTAACTAAAAAGGGGAAGAACAATGGACAATGTTCAGGAACAAGCTGAAACCGGTGGGCAAACCGTTACGCTGAGCGTGCTGGACCGCATTATTCAGGAAGGGCGAATGGCGCGCGATGAGCTACAGCAGACCTACGCGCGTGACATGCTGGAAGAACTGGCTACGCAGATTCTTGATGAAGGGATGGTGATTGAAAGCGATACCGTAGCGATGATCAACCACCGCATCGCGCAGATTGACGCGCTCATCAGCGACCAGTTGAATGAAGTATTACATCACCCGGAGATGCAGAAACTGGAAGCCTCCTGGCGTGGCCTGCATCAATTTGTGATGAATACCGAAACCAGCACCCGGCTGAAATTGCGTCTGCTGAATGTGTCACGTAAGGAGTTGCAGGACGATCTGGAAAAAGCGGTCGAGTTTGACCAGAGCACGTTGTTCAAAAAACTGTATGAAGATGAATACGGGACTTTCGGCGGCAACCCTTACAGCGTGTTGGTGGGCGATTTTGAGTTTGGTCGACATCCGCAGGACGTGGCGCTGCTGGAGAAAATCTCCCAGGTGGCGGCAGCGGCCCATGCGCCATTTATTGCTGCCGCCAGTCCGCGCTTATTTGATATGGGATCGTTCGCTGAGCTGGGCGTCCCGCGCGATCTGGCGAAGATCTTCGAAAGCACCGAATTGATTAAATGGCGAGCCTTCCGCGATAGCGATGACTCCCGCTATGTCTCGCTGGTGTTACCGCATGTGTTGCAGCGTCTGCCGTACGGACCGGATACGGTGCCGGTAGAAGGGGTGAACTTCGTTGAAGATGTTAACGGCATGGACGCGAGTAAATACCTGTGGGGCAACGCCGCATGGGTGCTGGCTAACCGCATTACCGAGGCATTTGCCTTGTATGGCTGGTGCGCGGCGATTCGTGGCGCTGAAGGCGGTGGACTGGTGGAAGATCTTCCAGCGCATACCTTCTCTACGCCATCCGGCGATATCAGTCTGCGCTGTCCAACGGAGATAGCCATCACCGATCGCCGTGAGAAAGAGTTGAACGATCTCGGGTTTATCGCGCTGTGCCATAAAAAGAATACTAACACCGCCGCGTTCTTTGGTGGACAAACGACTAATCAGGCAAAAATCTACAACACGCCGGAAGCCAACGCCAACGCGCGCATTTCAGCGATGCTACCGTACATCCTGGCCGCCTCGCGCTTTGCGCACTACCTGAAGGTTATTATGCGCGACAAGATTGGCAGCTTTATGAGCCGTGACGAGATCGAAAGCTACCTCAACAACTGGATTGCCGATTATGTCCTGCTCACCGACAGCGCCCCACAGGAGATCAAAGCGCGTTATCCGCTGCGCGAAGCGCGGGTGGACGTAAGTGCTGTGCCTGGCAAGCCGGGGGTCTATCGCGCGGTTGTATTCCTGCGTCCGCACTTCCAGTTAGAAGAGTTAACCACCTCTATCCGTCTGGTCGCCGAACTGCCGCCACCGGCAGCCGCTTGATCATTAAGGAGATAAACCATGGATGCAATTTTTTTAAAGCTCGACGATATCAAAGGCGAAAGTCAGGTTGATGGATTTAAAGATCAGATAGAGATCATGTCCTACAGCCATAACGTCGCAATGCAGGTCACCAACGACGTCAGTAACACCGAACGCACCTCCGGACGGGCGCACGTGGGGGAAATGTCGCTGACCAAGTTTGTCGACCTTTCCACGCCGAAGCTTAACGAGTACTGCTGTAGTGGGAAGATGATTAAAGAGGCTGTACTGACGTTATGTCGGAATGATGACGGCAAAATGCTGCCACTTATCGTGTATACCCTGGATAACGTGGTTATCTCGCATCTGAGCGTGAGCGGCGGTTCCGGTGGCAAACCGGTGGAAACGATGTCGCTAAATTTCACCAAAATTAAATGGGAAATCACCGCGCAGAAACTGGGAGGTCAGAAAGAGGGTAACGTCTCTTCCGTCTGGGATATGGCGATGAATAAGAAACCGTAACTTGAGGTAATGCCCATGTCACTACCCGTCGCGCTGCTCGACAGACTGATGGATGAGGACATTACGCCGCGTGAGTCGGTTTGCCGGGAGTTGAGAAGACTGTTCAACTCCCGTGCGGCAGAAGATGCTGACACATTGCCGGTGCTGCTTGCCTGGGGCGTCCCGGAATGGCACGGGCTGAACGCAGGCGATGAACGGGTGCTGCGTTGGTATTGCCGTCAGCTGCGCGCTGTTATTTTGCGCCATGAGCCCCGGATTCAGGCGCTGATCGTGAGCGTAAAAGATGCCCATCATCAGACGCTGGCGCTGCAACTTGACGCGATGCTGTGGAACGACGACGAACCGCTAACGCTGGAGCTGGCGTACCAAAATGGCGGTTGGCGATAACCCGTATCAGGGGAGATCAATGGACGATCGATTGCTTGATGATTATCTGCAAGAGCTACGATGGCTGCGAACCGCCAGCGGTGAATTCGCTCGTCGGCATCCGCATGTTGCTTCCCGACTGCGGCTGAGTGAATTCGATTGCCCGGATCCCCATGTTGAGCGACTTCTGGAAGGCTTTGCGTTGCAAAGCGCCAGGCTACATCAGCGTCTTGATGACGGCTTTGGTGAGCTATGCGACTCGCTACTGGAACAGCTCTCTCCCCATTTGTTACGCCCTTTTCCTTCTTGCGCAACCGCTTGTTTTACCGCCGATCCGCTGGCGGGCGATCTGAGTCAGGGCTACATGCTTCCTGCCGGAACGCCGTTATACGCGCAAACGGAAAGTGGAGAAACGGTCTGGTGGCGCACGGCATTGGCGCAAACGCTATGGCCTATCGAGATTGAAAATGTTGACTGGTGTGATGCCGCACAGGCCCGGCAGTTGAGCGGAATGGCGCAGGCGCGTGGCGCATTGCGTATTCAGCTACGTTGCCTGCCGCCGCATCAGTTCTCAACGTTGGCGGTAACACAGTTGCGCATTCATCTCAGCGGTTCGCCGCAAATCAATGCCACGCTGTTTGATTTGTTATACGCCCATGTCATTGGGCCGCTGCGCCCACATCCCATTGGCCTGCTGAATGCCGAAAAGATTTTGCCCAGCGAACCGGGCGTAGAGTCCAGCGTGCTGGCGCTCAGTGCCTGGATGAACTGTCCGCAGACGCTGATGTATTTTGATTTACCGCTGCCGTCGACGGGCGAGGGCGACAGTATCACGGTGTGTATCCCTTTCGACAATGCTCCACAGGCAGCACAGCATATTAAACCTGGCGATATTCGTCTGGGCTGCGTGCCGGTAATAAACCTTTTCACTCGCACCTCAGAGCCGCTGCTTGTCGAACATACCCAGAGCGAACATCGGCTGGTCGCCGATCATCATGACAAAAATGTGCACATCTACCGCGTACAGGCGCTGTGGATGAGTCGCCGTGAGAAAGCCTGGCGCGTTCCTGCGTACTACTCAGCCCAGGGACATAGCGAGGCCCGCTGGTTCTGGTATGCACGGCGTCACCGCCACCAGGGGAATGCGCTGTGGCTAACGCTAGTGGACAGCCGTTTTGACCCGTATATGGCGGATGAAGAAACCAGTCTGACGGCAACGCTCTGGTGCAGCAACGGTGAGCAAGCTGCACAACTTACAGCGGGAACGCCATTGACCTTCGAAGTGCCGGGCCCGGTTGCGCAAGTACATTTACTGGGTACGCCGACCACGCCTTCTGAGCCAGCATTACAGCGGGACACGCGCTGGAAGTTGCTTTCCTCGCTGGCGCTCAATCACCTGTCGCTGGTGGAAGGCGAGATGGCGCTGGCGTCGCTGAAAGAGCTGCTGGCGCTGTACGCCCCTTCCGCCGCGTCACCCGCCGTCTGGCAACAGATTAATGGTATTCGCGAGATGCGTTGCCAACGGGTCAGTGAGCATCGGGGAGGTGATGCCTGGCGCGGCTGGCATAACGGCATTCGGGTGACGTTAACTCTTGAACAACAATCATTTACTGGCAATAGCCGACTGCTATTTGCCGGCATCATCGCCCGTTTTCTGGCTCGCAATGCCACCGCGAACTGCTTTGTTCGTACGGTATTGCAGGAAGATGGAGAGGAACTGTCGCTATGGACAGAAGCCGAACAGACCGCGCTGATAGCGTAATCGCCCAATTGCGGCGCGAGCCGTGGCGCTTTTCGCTCGAGCAGTGTATCCGCATCTTACGGGCGAGCGGTGAAACGCCCGCGCTGCGGGGGGAACTGGGGCTGGCGTTCGCGCCTGCGGAGGTGTCGCTGCGCGACGGTACCCTTCAGGTCCACAGCCTGGGGCCGGGCGGGGCCGATGGGGTGCTGCCCTACGGCTGGCTGGAATGGCTGCAACAGGCGGCGCAGGATAAAAACAGTGCGTCGCAGGACTTTATTCATCTGTTTCAACAGCGCTTGATTCAACATCACTGCCGTAGCCTGAGCCTGTATCGGCTGGCAACGCCTTACGCCAGGCGAGAAGATGCGCCGGGGGTTACGTTGATGCGGGTGCTGTGTGGTTTTGATCTGGATGCCGTAAAAAAGCCTCAGTCTGGGCAGCTACAGCGTCTGCTGTCGCAAAGCAGCGGGCTGGAGAATCGTCGGCGTTCAACGGCGGGATTTGTGGCGCTGGTGGCGGCAACGCTCGGTATCACCGTCCATATTGAGGAGTTTATCGGGCGCTGGCAATCCTTGCCGCTGGCGTCTCAAAGCCGGACCGGGTGTCGGCTGGGGCGCAATAGCGTCGCCGGTCGGCGAATATGGAATCAGCATGCGGCGCTACGGGTGCATCTGCGTGCGGAAAATGCCGCGCAGTGGCGAACATTTTTACCTGGCGGACGGGGATTTATTCAACTGAGCAAATTAGCGGAAATCTGGTTTGGCGCGGGAATAACGCTGGAATTGATGATGCGCGCAACCCTGACTCTGGATCATCGCTTAACCCGCGTTGCACCGCCGCGTCTGGGTTATACCGCGCAACTGGCAGGGCGCAAGCCCGCCATGTTCCATTGCCAACAGCATCTTGAGGAGAACAGTAAATGGATTTGAAAGCGCTGGTAAAACGACTGAACCCAATTTGTTTTCGTGCGCTGGAACAGGCCGCCGAACGCAGCCGGGCGCAGGGACACTGGTTCGTTGAGCCGGAGCATATGCTGCTGGCTCTACTGGATGATGAACACTGTGATTTAGCGTATTGCCTGAGCAACGCGGCGATCTCCACCGATACGTTACGTGAAGAGATCCAGCGTGCTCAGGCGCAGTTCAAAACGGGCTGTACGCGGATGCCGGTGTTTTCCGTACACCTGATAGAGCTACTGGAAGGGGCGATTTTGCAGGCGACGTTCCAGCGTATTCCTCTGGTTCGTTCGGCCTTATTGCTCCTGACCTTACTCACCCGAGAACGGCTGCGTACCCAGTTGGCGCAGGGAATGCCACTATTGTTACAGCTTCCGGCTGCGGAGCTGGAAAGCCAGTGGCAGAACTGGTGTCGCAACTCCGTTGAGGAGGCAGCAGACCCTGACAAGGGCGAATCCCCGAAGCGTGAAGGCGGGGTTCTGGATCAATATACGCACGATCTGACGCGTGACGCGCGGGAAGGGCGGATCGATCCGATCATCGGACGCGACGCGGAGATCCGCCAGTGCATCGACATCCTGCTGCGCCGTCGGCAGAACAACCCGATTCTGGTGGGTGCGCCAGGTGTGGGCAAAACCGCCGTCGCCGAAGGGCTGGCGCTGCGCATCGCCGAAGCCAGCGTGCCGCCGCCGTTGCGTGATGTCGCTCTGCTGGCGCTCGATCTTGGCTTATTGCAGGCGGGAGCGGGCGTGAAAGGTGAATTTGAGCAGCGACTAAAAGGCGTCATTGACGCCGTTAAAAAATCCCCGCAGCCGATCATTTTATTTATCGACGAAGCCCACACGCTGATTGGCGCGGGCGGCGCCGAGGGGGGTAATGATGCCGCCAACCTGCTGAAACCGGCGCTGGCGCGTGGTGAACTGCGTACCATCGCCGCCACCACCTGGCAGGAGTACAAAAAATATTTCGAGAAAGATCCGGCGCTGGACCGGCGTTTTCAGCGTATCCAGATCGAGGAACCGGACGAGAACAGCGCGGTAATCATGCTGCGGGCGGTGGCCGATAAACTGGAGGCGCATCACGGCGTGCAAATTCTGGATACGGCGATCCGCGAGGCGGTGCGCCTCTCGCAGCGCTATATCTCTGGTCGCCAGTTGCCGGACAAAGCGATCAGCGTGCTCGACACCGCCTGCGCGCGGGTGGCGCTGGCGCAGCATGACGTGCCGCCTCAGCTTGAGGAGATCCGTCAGCATCTGGCGGCCATTGAAGAAGAGAGCGAACGTCTGAATCGTGAGCTGCTGGTGGGCGTCGATCATCACGACAGGCTGTGTGAACTGGAAGCGCAGGCGGAAAAACTCCACCAGCAGGCGCGGGAGGTGGAGGAGCGCTGGCAGGACGAGCGCCAGCGGGTCGGCGAGCTACAGGCCGCCCGTCAGCGAATGCTGGATCTCAGCGTGCGGCTGGAAGAGGATGATGAACTGGAAGAGGAACTGGTGGAGTGCGCCGCGCTGATCGGCAAATTGGAAACCGCCGCCGCCCAGCTACGTGACGAAGTGCCGCTGGTGCCGGACTGCGTCGATCCCGCCACGGTGGCTTCGGTGATCAGCGGCTGGACCGGGATCCCAATCGGCCAGATGCAGACCGATGAAGCCCACGCCCTGCGTACGCTGGTTGCACGCATGAGCGAGCGGGTAATGGGTCAGCAGGCGGCGCTGGAGACCATTGCCCAACGTCTGCGCGCCTATCGCAGCGGTCTGACCGACCCGCAAAAACCGGTTGGCGTGTTTCTGCTGGTGGGGCCAACCGGCGTGGGTAAAACCGAAACCGCCTATGCGCTGGCCGATGCTTTGTACGGCGGCGAACGCAATCTGATCACCATTAACCTGTCGGAATATCAGGAGGCGCATACCGTCAGCCAGCTCAAAGGCGCGCCGCCGGGCTACGTCGGTTATGGCAGCGGCGGGGCGTTAACCGAAGCCGTGCGCCGTCGGCCTTATTCGGTGGTGCTGCTCGACGAAATCGAAAAAGCGCACCCGGACGTGCTGGAGGCGTTTTATAACGTTTTCGACAAAGGGGTAATGGAAGATGGCACCGGGTTGATTGTTGATTTTAAAAACACGGTGATGCTGGCGACCAGCAATGTCGGCGCAGAGTTAATTCTTGATACGCCAGCGGCTGAATTAAACAGCGAGCGGTTTAATGAGGCATTGCGCGAGGAGTTATTAAAACATTTCCGCCCGGCGTTTTTAGCAAGGATGACCACGGTGGTCTATCGGGCATTGGATGAAAAAATATTAAAAGGCATTGTGCTGGCGAAACTGGAGAAATTATCACAGCGATATTTCGTGGCGACGGGGGAGAACTTAAATATGGAGGATGGATTAGTCGAGAGGGTGATGGAGAAGTGTAAGGGGGTTGGTGCCAGGGATGTGGAGAACCTGGTGATTGGGGGTTTTTTTCTAAGGTTTAAATAGAGGTTGATATGGTGGAAATAATATTTAATTCAGACTGTTCTAATTCTTCACTCAAAGATTTGCTGACAGAACAACTTGATGAATTTTTGAAATGTGTTAAAAGTGATGATGATTTAACAAGAGTCTTAAGTGGACCATGGTCTGTTAAAATTTCCAATTCTGGAAGTACCTCGACTGTTGGTACCAGGGTGAATATAAATTTAAAAGATATTTCCAAAGGTTCTATTGCTTCTGATGATAATAAAAAAGAGTTTGTTGAGAGTGTGATTTTTGAATTAACCAATGCAAAGAACTCAGATAAATTTGCAGAATTAGAATCTAATCTTTTGAATACAGGATTATCAATAAAAGAATATGGCGAGAAAAAATCCTTTCTTGAATCCGAAGCCAGTTTGAATTTAGTGGCATTGATTAAGCTCCGTACAGGATATGAACCATCGAGTTTTGGTAAAGCTCAACTTGCTCAAGTTGGAAGCCATGATAAAACAGCTTTTATGTCTTTTTTTTCAAACGGTGCTCATAATAGTTCTGGTTTAGGAATAGAGCGATTCCCCTCAAAACTAATGTATGCGTACAAAGGGGCGTGCGCTATAATTAATGACGACAATGCTTTCGAAAAAAAATTTAAAAATGTAAAAATAAAAAACAAAAGCTTTTCATTTAAAGAGTTAAAAAGCAAAATGGAGAAAGCGATAAGAGGAACGCCAGCCTATTCTTTTACAAAATTTGAGCCTATTAGATGTGCTAAGTTATATGTTGTATTAACAACATATGAAGGAGACAACTATTCATTAAATAGCTCACCTGTAGGTGAAGAACACAAATTTGATACGGTAATGATGGATGGTTGGGTTGACATAGATATGATGAAACAAAAATTAAGTTATATAATAGATGCTTCTGATGCATCTGGAATTAAAATAATGTTTAAATAATACTAATGAGAACTCACCATGCTCGACACTATTATAAAAATCACCACCCCAACCCTGACCGGCCTAACCGCCGCAACCGCGCAAACCGAATCAACGCTCAACGGCCTGACCACCTCCACCGTCGCCGCCACCACTTCCGCGCCGCTAACCCTCGACGCCGCGCTGGCGATTCATCTAACCACCACCATCAATGACGCCAACTACGACGGGCTGATTGCCGAAGCGCGCCAGCTTTCGGCGACCGGCAATGCCGATCGCTACCAGTTTGTGCTGCGCCCGTGGCTGTGGTGGCTGACGCTTGCCAGTAACAACCGCGTGTTTCAGAACCTCAGCGCGCAGGAGATCGTCGAGCAGGTGTTTAAGGACGGCGGTTTTAGCGACTATAAATTCCAGCTCAAAACCAAACCGGCAAAACGCGAATACTGCCTGCAATATAACGAAAGCGATTTTAATTTTGTCTCGCGCCTGCTGGAGCAGGAGGGGATCTTCTGGTTCTTCACCTATGAAGCGGGCAAGCACACCCTGGTGCTGGCGGATGATAACAGCGCTTTTCCGCCGATACCTGGCGACAAAAAAGTGAAGTATCAGGCCGCAGCAAGCGGCGCACGGGAAACCGGGATGATTCGCTCGGCAGAACTGCATTTACAGGCCACCGCCCAGGGCTTCCAGAGCAGCGATTTTAACTACGAACAACCAAAAGCTGCGCTGTTTTCGCAGGCCGGTGAGAAGAAGGGCGGGATGCAGTATCAGCATCCGGGGCGTTTTAGCGTTAAAGCCGAAGGCGACGCGCTGACGGCGTGGAAGGTTAACGCCCTGAAAGCGCAGGCGAAACAGCTGGTGGGCGAAAGCGACTGCGCGGCGCTGATGGCCGGGCACTGGTTTACGCTAACCGATCATGACGACAAATCTCTGAACATCGACTGGCTAATCACCGCCGTTAGCCACGAGTACGATGGTGAACGCTATCGCAACCGCTTCACTGCTATTCCAAAGGCCACGCCGTATCGCCCCCTCGCCGTGACGCCACAACCCTTTATGCATACGCAAACGGCGATGGTGGTGGGTAAAAGCGGCGAGGAGATCTGGACCGACAAACTTGGTCGGGTGAAGGTGCAGTTCCCATGGGACAGAGAGGGCAAAAGCGACGAAACCAGCTCCTGCTGGCTGCGGGTGGCGACGGCGTGGAGCGGCAACGGCTTCGGCGCGCAGTTTATCCCGCGCATCGGTCAGGAAGTGGTGGTGAGCTTTATCGACGGCGACCCGGATAAACCGCTGATTACCGGCTGCGTCTACAACGGCGCGAATGCGCTGCCGTACGCACTTCCGGCGAACCAGACCCAGTCGGGCATTAAAACCAAAAGTGAAAAAGGCTTCAACGAACTACGCTTCGACGACAAAAAAGATGCCGAGCTGCTGGCGATGCAGGCGCAAAAAGACTTCCAGCTTACCGTTCTTAACGACAGCAAAACGACTATCAGCCATGACGACATTCAGAACGTCAAAAACGACCGCACGCGTACCGTTGAAGAGGGCAACGAAACCGTCACCCTAAAAAAAGGCAATCGTGCGGTGAAAATCGAAAAAGGCAGCGACACACTGGAGGTAAAAGAGAAGCGCAGCGTGACGGTGAAAGGCGATCAGGAGCACGTCATCGACGGCAACGAGACGCATAAGGTAAAGGGCAACTACACGCTGAACGTCGATGGCAACCTGACGATTAAGGTCAGCGGTACGCTAACTCTCGAGAGCGGTAAAACGTTGGACATCAAGAGCGGGTCGGGTCTTAACGCCAGCGCGTCGGGCAGCATGAAGCTGGATGCCACCAGCATAGCCAGTGAAGCGAAAGCCTCTCTGACCCAGAAAGCCGCAACCATCAGCCACGAAGCAAAAGCCACGCTCACCAGCAAAGCCAGCGCGACCCAAACGGTGGATGGTGGCGGGATGCTGATAATTAAAGGTGGCCTGGTGAAGATTAACTGATGAGCGATATGCAGGAATATCACCTGGATAACACCCTGCTACGGGCAAATCTTGCGAACGACCAGCTAAACGGTGAGACGAGAATTGAAGAGAACGGACGCCTGCTGGCAGTTTTGCGATATCAACAGGGGGCGCTGCATGGGGTAATGGAGCGCTGGCATCCTAACGGTCAGCTAGCTATGCAGCAGGCGTATCGTGAGGGCAGGCCGGACGGTATTGCTCGTTACTTCTCGGAAAACGGCGAGCTACTGCGAGAAGAGCAGTGGCTTGACGGCCTGCTGCACGGCGAATGCCGCAGCTTTTATCCTTCCGGGCAGCTACAGCAGCGTGAGCAGTGGAGTCAGGGGTTGCGTCACCAACTCAGCGAACAGTTCTATCCGGACGGCTCGCTTGCCCAGCGTCTCTGTTATGAAAAGGGGATACTGAAAGGGGAAGCGGAGCGCTGGCTGCCGGATGGGCGTGCCATTGATGCCCGTGGTAAAGCGCAATCGCGAATGAGTAAATGGACGGAGAGGCTGTGAACACGCCTCTCCTGAGTGATTTTATCGCAAATGATGCACGACCTGGTTGCTGCTACCGCGCCAGATCAGCGCCGGGTCTTTGAGGTCCTGCACAAATTTGCCATCTACCAGCACATTGATGAGATCCACCACCTGCATCTGTGCGGCGTTGAGTTCATCGAGCTTGTAGCCGGTCCACACCCAGATATCTTTCCCCGGACACTCAGCGCGAATACGTTGTACCAGTTGCAGAATATCCGGCACGTTTTGCGGATGCAGCGGATCGCCGCCCGACAGCGAAATTCCCTGACGGTGAATACGCGTGTCGTTCAGATCGGCAATGATCTTATCTTCCATCTCTTTGGTAAACGGCTCGCCGGAATTGAGCCGCCAGGTGCTTTTGTTATAGCAACCGGGGCATTCGTGCACGCACCCTGACACAAACAGGGTGCATCGGGTTCCTGGGCCGTTGACGATATCGACAGGATAGTATTGATGGTAGCGCATAGAGGATGTCCAGAAAGCATGTAGGCCGGATAAGGTGCTTGCACCGCATCCGGCAACATGGTGATGCCTGATGGCGACGCGATTGCGTCTTATCAGGCCTACGGCCTTTGCAAACGGATATTAACCTATCTGCCCATTGCCTAAATGCTTAACGCGGCGCTTCACTTCTTCCTGCTTACCGGCGTTAAACGGACGTGCGTCCGGGCTGCCTAAATAACCGCACACGCGGCGGGTGACCGACACGCGCGCGGCGTCGTGGTTACCACATTTCGGGCAGGTGAAGCCTTTACTGGTGCACTCGAACTCACCGGTAAAGCCGCACTCGTAGCATTCATCGATTGGCGTGTTGGTGCCGTAATACGGCACGTGCTGATAGCTGTAATCCCAAACGTCTTCCAGCGCTTTCAGGTTGTGCTGAATATTCGGGTACTCGCCGTAGCAAATGAAGCCCCCGCTCGCCAGCGGCGGGTATGGCGCTTCGAAATCGATCTTGTCGTACGGGTTCACCTTTTTCTCCACGTCGAGGTGGAAGCTGTTGGTGTAGTAACCTTTGTCGGTTACGCCCGGCACCACGCCAAACTCGGCGGTATCCAGACGGCAGAAGCGGTCACACAGGTTTTCACTCGGCGTGCTGTACAGGCTAAAGCCATAGCCGGTCTCGTCTTTCCACTGATCGACCGCCTGACGCAGACGTTCCACAATGGCGATACCTTTGGCGCGCAGCTGCTCGCTGTCATAGACATGTTTGTCGCCAAACAGCGCGTTGATGGTCTCATGAATGCCGATGTAGCCCAGAGAGATAGAGGCGCGACCATTTTTAAAGATCTCAGACACGTCATCGTCCGCTTTCAGACGCACGCCGCAGGCACCTTCCATGTACAGAATGGGCGCAACGCGGGCTTTTACACCTTCCAGACGCGCGATACGGGTCATCAGCGCTTTACGCGCCAGCACCAGACGGTCGTCGAGCAGTTTCCAGAAGGTGGCTTCATCGCCATGGGCTTCCAGCGCGATACGCGGCAGGTTGAGGCTGATAACGCCGAGGTTGTTGCGACCATCGTGAACCTGTTCGCCGTTCTCGTTTTCCCACACGCCGAGGAAGCTGCGGCAGCCCATTGGCGTTTTGAACGAACCGGTGACTTTGACCACCTGATCGTAGTTCAGGATGTCCGGATACATACGCTTGCTCGCGCACTCCAGCGCCAACTGCTTGATATCGTAGTTCGGATCGCCAAACTTGTGGTTCAGACCATCGCGAATCGCGAACACCAGTTTCGGGAACACCGCGGTTTTACGGTTTTTACCGAGGCCAGCAATGCGGTTACGCAGAATAGACTGCTGGATCAAACGCGATTCCCAACTGGTGCCCAGGCCAAAACCAAAGGTGACGAACGGCGTCTGACCGTTGGCGGTATGCAGGGTGTTCACTTCATACTCAAGGGACTGGAATGCGTCGTAGCACTCTTTTTCGGTACGGGAATGGGCATAACCGTCAGCGTCCGGGATCTGCCATTCTTCAGCGGTCTTGCGATGTTTATTAAAGCTCTCGGTCACGAATGGCGCGAGAACTTCATCAATACGGTTAATGGTAGTACCGCCATAAATATGGCTGGCAACCTGCGCGATAATTTGCGCGGTCACGGCGGTCGCGGTAGAGATGGATTTTGGCGGCTCAATCTCCGCGTTACCCATCTTAAAGCCCTGCGTCAGCATGCCTTTCAGGTCGATCAGCATGCAGTTAAACATCGGGAAGAACGGCGAGTAGTCGAGATCGTGATAGTGAATATCACCACGCTCGTGCGCCTGAACGACATCACGCGGCAGCAGGTGTTGGCGCGCATAGTGTTTGGCGACGATACCGGCCAGCAGATCGCGCTGGGTCGGGATCACTTTGCTGTCTTTGTTGGCGTTTTCGTTCAGCAGAGCAGAGTTGGTTTGCTCAACCAGACCACGAATCTCCTGGTTCAGACGGCCACGTTTTTCACGCTGGATATCACGGTCGTGGCGATATTCGATGTACGCACGGGCGAGTTGTTTGTACGGGCCAGACATCAGCTGGTTTTCTACCGCTGTCTGGATCTCGTTGATATCGACCTGGCTGCGCTCATTCATCAGGCTACTAACGACTTCTGCGACGGTGGCACAGTAATCTGCGTCATCGACTCCCGCTGCTTTAGCTGCACGCAGAATGGCTTCTTTGATGCGCTCTGATTTAAACGGCACTTTACAGCCATCTCGTTTCATCACATGCGGTGTCATGATCACTCCATATTTATAAGAACAGGTTATCCACAGAGGTTGGGGAAGCGGCCATGGCTTTATTCATCTCTATTGCCAATGACTTCCCGCAATCCTGACCCACGTTATCCACAATTCCACCGTGAAGCGGTGCATTGTAGTTGTAGCAATTATAGGCGATTAATACAACATATTGGGTCGGCGTGCATTTTAAGTTCTATATGTAGTGATTTGCATCAAGGATGTTTACGATTTTTTTGATGTAGCGCAAAGTAAAAATCGGAGCGTACAGATGACGGGCGCTACAGCCGATTGTAAATTACCCCTGGAAAATTCTGATTAATTATTCAGCAAAAACAGGAAGGTAAGCTGAGCGTAGGCGACAACGCCCGGCCACGCTATGCGTACCGGGCCTGAACATCATTGCAAGTTATTTTTGCACCCACCAGACGGCTTCAAAAGGACGCAGCGTCATGTCAACGGGTTGGCTGGCGACCTCGGCATAGTTGTGCATCAGCACCTGCCAGTTTCCGTCGGCATGCGTCGGTTGCCAGTTCTGGAAGGTATCGCTCAGGTTGGCAATAACCAGCAGCCGCCGTCCTTGCCATTCGCGCTGATAACACCATACGTGTGGGCTGTCTGGTAACAGATCCTGGTAATCGCCCCAGGTGATAACCGGCTCCGTTTTACGCAGGGCGATCAGCTTCTGATAGGTGTAAAACACAGAATCAGCATCATCAAGCGCCGCTGCAACGTTGATCTCGGCTGCGTTGTCACACAGATTGATCCACGGTTCGCCCGCGGTGAAACCCGCGTGCTGGCTGGCATCCCACTGCATTGGCGTGCGGCTGTTATCGCGGGATTTACTGGCGAGGATTGCCAGCAACTCTTCGGCATCGCGTCCCTGCCCGTTCAATTCGGCGAACATGTTATGGCTTTCTACATCGCGGTAATCGGTAATCTGGCGGAAGTGCGGGTTGGTCATGCCAATCTCTTCCCCCTGGTAGATATAGGGCGTGCCCTGCATACCGTGCAGCACCATCGCCAGCATTTTGGCGGCGGGCACACGGTATTTCCCTTCATCGCCAAAACGCGACACGATGCGCGGCTGGTCGTGGTTACACCAGAACAGCGCATTCCATGCGACGTTGTGCATGCCCTGCTGCCAGTGGCGGAACAGAGTTTTGAGCGCCACGTAGTCCGGTTTGGCTAACGTCCATTTTTCACCGTTGGGGTAATCCACCTTCAGGTGGTGGAAGTTAAAAGTCATCGACAGTTCGCTACCGTCCAGCGCGGAGTATTGCTGACAGTTTTCCAACGTGGTGGAAGACATTTCGCCGACCGTCATCAGGCTACGCGGGGTGAAAACGTCGCGGTTCATCTCGCGTAAAAACTCATGCGCGCGCGGACCGTCGGTATAAAAACGGCGGCCATCGCCGTCGGGATCGTTCGGGAAGTCCTGATCTTTGGAGATAAGATTGACTACGTCGAGGCGCAGGCCGTCCACGCCGCGATCGGCCCAGAACTCGCACACTTTTTTCAGCTCGGCGCGTACCGCCGGGTTTTGCCAGTTCAGGTCGGCCTGCTCCGGGGCAAAGAGATGCAGATAATACTGCTCGCTTTCGGCGTGCCAGCCCCAGGCGCTGCCGCCAAATTTTGACTGCCAGTTGTTCGGCGGGGTGGTCGGTTCGCCGTCGCGCCAGAGATAAAACTGACGATATGGGCTGTCTTTATCCAGCGCCTCACGAAACCAGGCGTGCTGGGTTGAGGTGTGGTTAAACACCATATCCAGAATAATACGTATGCCGCGCGCTTTCGCCGCTGCTACCAGTTCGTCAAAGTCTGCAAGCGTGCCGTAAGCCGGGTCAACTGACATGTAGTCGGCGACATCGTAGCCGTTATCAACCTGCGGCGAAATGTAGAACGGCGTCAGCCATATAGCGTCCACGCCCAGCTTTTGCAGATAGCCGAGGCGCTGCGTTACGCCGCGCAAATCACCCGTGCCGCTGCCGGTGGTGTCCTGAAAACTCTTGGGATACACCTGATAGATAACGCCGTTTTGCCACCAGTGTGGAATATTCATTGCTGTTTCCTGGAGATACGATGGGGCGCAACTGCGCCCCGAAGAAAAGTTACACAATCTGTAATGTGCCCTGACGGTATTTACGCTGGTAGACGAATGAGGTCAGTACCATCGGGATAACGATCGCGATGACCATCGCCATGCCAAACACCTGCCAGTAAGTCGGCTGAATGGAGAGGATACCCGGCAGGCCGCCGACGCCAATGCCGTTCGCCATCACGCCGCTCAGGCCGCACAGCAGACCGGCGAGACCGGAGCCGATCATCGCGCACAGCATCGGGAAGCGGTATTTCAGGTTGATCCCGTACATCGCCGGTTCCGTTACCCCGAGATAAGCCGAGATCGCCGCAGGTACTGATATTTCGCGTTCATTGTGTTTGCGGCTGGAGATAATGATGCCGACCACCGCAGAAGCCTGAGCGATGTTTGACAGCGCAATCAGCGGCCATACCGGCGTACCGCCCATGCTCTGGATCATCTGCATGTCGATAGCCAGCGTGGTCTGGTGTACGCCGGTGATCACCAGCGGCGCATACAGGAAGCCGAACAGCGCCGCGCCAATCGGCGCAAAGCTGCCGGTCATCAGATGACGAACCGCGAACGCCACGCCGTCGCCGATCATGCGACCAAACGGACCGATAAACGCGTGTGCAAGGAACACAGCGAGGATCAGCGAGCACACCGGGACGATCACCAGATACAGATAATCCGGGACGATGCGTTTCATGCGCGTTTCAATAAACCCGAGCGCCAGGCCAGCCAGCAGGGCCGGGATAACCTGCGCCTGGTAGCCCACTTTCTCTATGCTGAACAGGCCGAAGTTCCACACTTCCGGCACCTGTTGACCGAGCAGATAGGCGTTCATCAGCTGCGGCGAAACCAGGGTCACACCCAGCACAATACCGAGGATCGGCGTACCGCCCATTTTCTTCACCGCTGACCAGCAGATCCCGACAGGCAGATAGAAGAAGATCGCTTCGCCAATCAGCCACAGGAAGTCGTAGAGGGTTTTCAGCGACGGATGCATCTGCGCCAGCGTCTGCCCGTTACTCATTGGCAGATCGCCGATCACATTGCGAAAACCTAAGATCAAGCCGCCGCTAATCAGCGCTGGCAGCAGCGGGAAGAAGATCTCTGCAAAATGAGAAATGAGCTGTTCATGCCACTTCATGTTCTGCCGGGCGGCTTTTTTCGCCTGCTCTTTGTCGGCACTGGCCTGGCCGGTGGTCGCCAGCAGCGCTTTGTAGTAATCGCCCACCTCGGTGCCAATCACCACCTGAAACTGCCCGGCGTTGGTGAAGCAGCCTTTGACCATCGGCAACTGCTCTATCTCTTTTGGCCTGGCATTCGCAGGCTGATTCAGCACAAAACGCAGGCGAGTGATGCAGTGGCTCACCGTAGCGATATTGTCGCGCCCGCCTACCAGCTCAATCAGCCGGTCGATGTCTGCTTGTTTTATTTTGCTCATGATGATGTGTGTTCCCCGTAGGCCGGATAAGACGCGTTAGGTCGCCATCCGGCAACTCCCGCGTTGTTGGCGCAAGAGTATATCTTCGATGAATATTTAAAAACGGGAACGTTCCCGAAACGCAGCGAAGATCACAAATTAGCGCTCAGAAAGCGATCAGGCGAGGGTGGAGGGAATAACGATTTGCCGCGGTTCGCTACGGCCGTTGATCTGCTCGATCAGCTGCGAGGCCGCTTGTCGTCCGGCTTCGGCGTAACCGGGATCGACGGTGATAATTTCCGGATGGAGGAATTTCATTAGCGGTGTGTTGCCCACACTCGCCAACTGCAGATTATCAATTCGCTGCTCCTGCAGATATTTGCTGACCCCAAGGGCAAGGGTATCCGTCGCACAGACTAAGGCGGTGGTTTCCGGGGTGATGACATTGGCGGCCTGCTCATAACCCTGCTTCATGGCCAGGCCCGGTAGCGCGGCAACCGGATGCAGTTTGTGTTTCTTACAGAATGCCAGGTAGGCTTCATGACGGCGCTTACCGGTGGTCACGTCGCTATGGGGGACGCCAAGAAAGCTAATATGGCGGTGGTCGCGATCGTATAAACGCTGCATCAGGGTATGAATAGCGCCCTCATCGTCATAGCAGACGGAGGCAAAGCCTTTGGCATCTCTGGCCAGCAGTACCAGAGAATCCTGCCAGGAGGTGAGCATCGTTTCGGTAATGCCGGTAAAACCAAACAGCACCACACCGTCAATATTACGGCGTCTGAGCATGCCCAGATGTTCTTCGACCAGTTCAGGCGAGAACTGGCTTTCCATCATGATCGGATCGTAACCCTGTTCATAAAAAGCGGGCAGCATGGTCTGCACGGCGAGATTTTCTGAAAGAGAATCCAGGCGCGTGACGATAATCGCCACCACCTTGTCGCTTTGCCCACGCATGGCGCGTGCGGAGCGGGAAGGGGAAAAACCGTGCTGATTCATCACCGCTTCGACGCGTTCACGGGTACGTTCGCTGACGCCGCTTTCGTTGTTGAGAACGCGGGAAACCGTGGATTTCCCCACACCGCTTAAGCGGGCGATGTCTTTAATGGTCAGCCGATTTTGCATCCTGTTTTCCCGTGTCGCGTGTGAAGTTATGCCAAAAGAGAATAACTTTACTCAAGCACAGTGCAATGGGCAAAGTCTGGTATACGTTTGGTTTAGTTTCTATGCTTTATCATACCGCCATAATTGCCACAAACCTTATGGTTTTCTGCGTATAATCCGCGGCGCTTATCATTCACTTACCGGAGGCTATATGGATCCCGATCCCACCCCTCTCCCGAGACGGAGAAACACAACTTTCCGGTAAGCCTGTCTTTCACTGTCTTACCGGATGCGTAAGACAGTGACGTTCTGACGTCCCTGTTGTGATTTTAAAATTGCCATCAGGCAAGGCTTTGCCACGCCTGAAAGATTTACTGCGCCTGTTAAGACTGGCGCAGGGGGACTGCCTATGTTCAAAAATATTACTCGCCAGCTGTTTGCCCGGCTTAACCGCCATTTACCACATCGTCTGGTGCATCGCGACCCGTTGCCCAATGCGCAGACCGTTGCCAGCACACCGATCCCGCCCTCGCTGAGCGAACATTGCCTGAAAATGGCGCTGATGGACGAAGCCGCGCTGTGGAAAACGTTTGGCGCACACCCGGAAGGATTAAACGCCGCAGAGGTCGAGAGCGCCCGCGAAATCCATGGCGAAAACCAGTTGCCGGCGCAGAAGCCGTCGCCGTGGTGGGTGCATCTGTGGGTCTGCTACCGCAATCCGTTTAATATTCTGCTGACCATTCTTGGCGCCATTTCCTATGCCACTGAGGATCTGTTTGCTGCTGGCGTAATCGCGCTGATGGTCGCCATCTCGACGCTGCTGAATTTTGTGCAGGAGGCGCGTTCCACCAAAGCGGCAGATGCGCTGAAAGCGATGGTCAGCAACACCGCCACGGTGCTGCGCGTTATCAACGAAAAAGGCGAGAACGGTTGGGTTGAACTGCCAATTGACCAGTTGGTACCCGGTGATGTCATCAAGCTGGCGGCAGGGGATATGATCCCGGCGGATTTACGTATCGTCCAGGCGCGCGATCTGTTTGTGGCGCAGGCTTCGCTGACCGGGGAATCGCTGCCCGTGGAGAAAGTCGCAACCAGCCGCGACCCGCAGCAAAGCAACCCGCTGGAGTGCGATACTCTGTGCTTTATGGGGACCAATGTGGTGAGCGGCACGGCGCAGGCTATCGTGATTTCGACCGGAGCCAATACCTGGTTCGGGCAACTGGCGGGCCGCGTCAGCGAGCAGGAAAGCGAGCAGAATGCCTTCCAGAAAGGGATCAGCCGCGTCAGCATGTTGCTGATCCGCTTTATGCTGGTGATGGCGCCCATTGTGCTCATCATTAACGGCTATACCAAAGGCGACTGGTGGGAGGCGGCGTTGTTTGCGCTGTCTGTTGCGGTAGGGCTGACCCCAGAAATGCTGCCGATGATCGTCACCTCGACGCTGGCGCGCGGGGCGGTGAAGCTGTCTAAACAGAAAGTCATCGTCAAGCACCTTGATGCCATCCAGAACTTTGGCGCGATGGATATCCTGTGCACCGATAAAACCGGGACCCTGACGCAGGATAAAATTGTGCTGGAGAACCATACCGATATCTCTGGAAAACCCAGCGAGCACGTTCTGCATTCCGCGTGGCTGAACAGCCATTACCAGACCGGGCTGAAGAATCTGCTGGATACGGCGGTACTGGAAGGCGTGGATGAGGAGTCTGCCCGCCAGCTTTCTACCCGTTGGCAGAAAATCGATGAGATCCCGTTTGATTTTGAACGTCGCCGCATGTCGGTGGTGGTGGCGGAAGAAACGGATGTGCACCACCTGGTGTGCAAAGGCGCGCTGCAGGAGATCCTCAGCGTCTGCACCCAGGTGCGCCACAACGGCGAGATTGTCCCCCTGGATGAGGGCATGCTGCGTCGGGTGAAACGCGTTACCGATACGCTGAACCGTCAGGGGCTGCGCGTAGTGGCGGTGGCCACCAAGTACCTGCCCGCGCGTGAAGGTGATTACCAGCGTATTGATGAGTCGGATCTGATCCTCGAAGGCTATATCGCGTTCCTCGATCCGCCGAAAGAGACCACCGCGCCGGCGCTGAAGGCGCTGAAAGCCAGCGGTATTACGGTGAAAATTCTCACCGGCGATAGCGAGCTGGTGGCGGCAAAAGTGTGCCATGAAGTGGGGCTGGATGCGGGCGATGTGGTGATTGGCAGCAGCATTGAAGGATTAAGCGATGACGAACTGGCAACGCTTGCTCAGCGCACCACGTTGTTTGCCCGCCTGACGCCGATGCACAAAGAGCGCATTGTCACGCTGCTCAAACGTGAAGGCCACGTGGTTGGCTTTATGGGCGATGGCATCAACGACGCTCCGGCGCTGCGCGCGGCGGACATCGGTATCTCTGTTGATGGCGCGGTCGATATTGCGCGTGAAGCGGCGGATATTATCCTGCTGGAAAAGAGCCTGATGGTGCTGGAAGAAGGGGTGATCGAAGGACGCCGTACTTTTTCTAACATGTTGAAGTACATCAAAATGACGGCCAGTTCTAACTTCGGTAACGTGTTTAGCGTGCTGGTGGCGAGCGCCTTTTTACCGTTCCTGCCGATGTTGCCGCTGCACTTACTGATTCAGAACCTGCTGTATGATGTATCCCAGGTGGCGATTCCGTTTGATAACGTCGACGAAGAGCAGATCAAAAAGCCCCAGCGTTGGAATCCCGCCGAACTGGGCCGCTTTATGATCTTTTTTGGGCCGATCAGCTCGATCTTTGACATTCTGACCTTTTGCCTGATGTGGTTTGTCTTCCATGCCAATACGCCAGAGCATCAGACGTTGTTCCAGTCGGGCTGGTTCGTGGTGGGCCTGCTGTCGCAAACGCTTATTGTGCATATGATCCGTACCCGTCGCGTGCCGTTTATCCAAAGTCGCGCCGCATGGCCGCTGATGCTAATGACGCTGGTCGTGATGGTGGTGGGCATTGCATTGCCGTTCTCGCCGCTGGCCAGCTATCTGCAATTGCAGGCGCTGCCGCTGAGCTACTTCCCGTGGCTGATTGCGATTCTGGCGGGCTACATGACATTGACCCAATTAGTGAAAGGTTTTTATAGCCGTCGCTACGGTTGGCAGTAAACATCAAACTTCTCAGCAGGATGGTGTAAATACCATCCTGCATTTCTCTTTTTCATTCGAAAGATATTCTCGCGAAATAGTAGTGTTTTATTTTTATTGAAATGCTAACTGAGAGAATTAGTATCAAATCGCCTTCTTTGCGTTGTTTTTTTATCAATAAAACGATCTGCGTTGCAAAAATGAAACACTGTGCTAAAAATTATTAGCGTCTGCGATTTTTTGTGAACGCAGTCATCGAAATAAATTGTTACACCAGCTAGTCTGCGCAGGTAACGTCGTTAAGAAAGTTTCTCGCTGCCCGTTTTAATTCCGGCAGTCATTTGCTCTGCAAGCTATTCCTGTTAATGGATATTATGAACTTCTGGAGAAGGACAAATGAAACTGACAAAAAACCTGTTAAGTCTGTATATTGGCGCGTCCGTATTACTGGCGAGTCATGCAACGCTGGCACAAACTTTTCGCGCCGCGGATGTGCATCCGGCTGATTACCCGAACGTCGTCGCAGTGAAACATATGGGGGAGAAGCTCAGCGCCGCGACCGATGGCCGTCTGGAGATTAAAACATTTCCAGGTGGCGTGTTAGGTGATGAAAAACAGATGATTGAGCAGGCGCAATTAGGCGCTATCGATATTATTCGCGTCTCAATGACGCCTGTTGCCGCTATTCTTCCTGAAATTAACGTATTTACCCTGCCGTATATCTTTCGCGATGAAGATCATATGCATAAGGTCCTTGACGGCATGATCGGTCAGGAGATTGGCGACCGCCTGACGGCCAATACGAAATCGCGGCTGGTATTCCTGGGTTGGATGGACGCCGGGACGCGCAACCTGATTACCAAAAATCCGGTGGTGAAACCGGAAGATTTACACGGTATGAAAATCCGCGTTCAGGCGAGTCCGATAGCGCTGGATACCTTAAAGGCGATGGGCGCTAACTCTATCGTGATGGGCGTCAGCGAAGTGTTTAGCGGTATGCAGACCGGCGTTATTGATGGTACGGAAAATAACCCGCCAACATTTGTTGCGCACAACTATTTACCGGTCGTTAAAAACTATACCTGGAGCAAACACTTTATTATTCCTGAGCTTTTTCTGTTTTCCAAAGCCAAATGGGATAAATTGAAAAAAGAAGACCAGGAACTCATTATTAAGCTCGCCAAAGAAGCGCAGGTTGAACAACGCAAACTTTGGCAAGAATATAATGCGAAATCTCTGGAAACTATGAAAGCCAATGGCGTTCAGTTCCACGATATTGATACGGACTATTTCTATAAAGCCACGCAGTCAGTGCGGGATAATTACGGTAAAGACCACCAGGATTTGATCAAACGTATTCAGGATGTGAAGTAATTCATCAGGCGGAGGGGAGCAATCCTCTGCCTGAGTCTTTTGATTAATTCGAGGTGATAATTATGGGTGAATGCTATTCATCGGTAATGGATTTTCTTTATCGGGTCTCTATGTGGATTGCCGGTGTCGCATTATTGGTTATGGTCGCCATTATCCCTATTGGCATATTCGCACGCTATGTCCTGAACAATGCCCTGTCATGGCCTGAACCGGTCGCCATTCTTTGTATGGTGACGTTCACCTTTATTGGCGCGGCGGTGAGCTATCGCGCAGGTTCGCATATCGCGGTGAGCATGGTGATTGACCGTCTGGGGGAGTCCGCCCGTCGTTACTGCTCGATTGTCGCAGATATCATGTTGGTGGCGATCAGCCTGTTTATTCTCTGGTATGGAATCAATCTGTGTCTTGAGCTGTGGGACCAGCCTGTCGCGGAATTCCCGCTTTTAAGCGCCGGGCAAAACTATCTGCCGTTGCCGATTGGCTCCGCTATCACGCTGCTGTTTATCGCAGAAAAGATTTTCCGCGGCCCGCAATATCAACGTCCCGTTGTCATGCTGGGTTCAACCAGCTAGTTACCGCCCCCATTTCATTAAGGAAAGCAGATGGATGCATTTATTCTCGTCTTTACGCTTGGCATTATGCTGGCGATTGGGGTACCGGTAGCGTACGCGGTTGGCATTAGCGCCATCATTGGAGCCTGGTATATTGATATTCCGCTGGAAGCCGTGATGATCCAACTGACCAGCGGAGTAAACAAGTT
Source organism: Citrobacter werkmanii (assembly GCF_008693645.1). Taxonomy (NCBI): domain Bacteria; kingdom Pseudomonadati; phylum Pseudomonadota; class Gammaproteobacteria; order Enterobacterales; family Enterobacteriaceae; genus Citrobacter; species Citrobacter werkmanii. The sequence goes on from NZ_CP044101.1 coordinate 770,252, forward strand.
TTCGCTGCTGGCGATCCCATTCTTTATTCTGGCCGGGGCAATCATGGCGGAAGGGGGGATCGCGCGCCGACTGGTGAATTTTGCCTATATTTTCGTTGGCTTTATCCGCGGCGGGCTGTCGCTGGTAAATATCGTCGCCTCGACCTTTTTTGGCGCAATTTCAGGATCGTCGGTGGCCGATACCGCTTCTATCGGTTCAGTGATGATCCCGGAGATGGACAAGAAAGGCTACCCGCGCGACTTTGCCGCTGCGGTAACCGCCAGCGGCTCGGTGCAGGCGATCCTCACGCCGCCCAGCCATAACTCGGTTATCTACTCGCTGGCAACGGGCGGGACGGTGTCGATTGCCGCGCTGTTCATCGCCGGGATCCTGCCGGGCCTGTTGCTGAGCTTTAGCCTGATGGTGATGTGCGTGGCTTTTGCCCATAAACGCGGTTATCCAAAAGGGGAGCGCGTACCGTTTCGCCAGGCGCTGAAGATTTTCGTCGATACACTGTGGGGATTAATGACGGTGGTGATCATCATGGGCGGGATCCTGTCAGGTATCTTTACCGCAACGGAATCCGCGGCGATTGCCTGTCTTTGGGCCTTCTTTGTCACCATGTTTATCTATCGTGACTATAAATGGTCAGAGCTGCCGAAGCTGATGTTCCGCACGGTGAAAACGGTCACTATCGTGATGATCCTGATAGGTTTTGCCGCCGCGTTTGGGGCCGTCATGACCTATATGCAGTTGCCGATGCGGATTACCGAAGCCTTCACCAGCATCTCGGATAACAAATATGTCATCCTGATGTGCATTAACATCATGCTGCTGCTGATCGGTACGCTGATGGACATGGCACCGCTGATCCTGATCCTGACGCCGGTGCTACTACCGGTGACCAACGCGCTCGGTATTGATCCGGTCCATTTTGGCATGATCATGCTGGTGAACTTAGGGATCGGCCTGATTACGCCGCCGGTGGGGTCGGTGCTGTTTGTGGCCAGTGCGGTGAGTAAGCAGAAAATCGAGCAGGTGGTGAAGGCGATGCTGCCATTCTACCTGGTGCTGTTCCTGGTGCTGATGCTGGTGACGTACATTCCAGCGATTTCGCTGTTTCTGCCGAAACTGTTTGGCGTGATGTGATAAATGCCCGGTGGCGCTCGCGCTTACCGGGCCTACAAACTACGTTTGCATAGGCCGGATTACGCGAAGCCGCCATCCGGCACAAGGTGGTTTAGCGACGAACGGCGATCGCTTCAATCTCGATTTTCACGTCTTTCGGCAGACGAGCAACTTCCACGCAAGAACGCGCCGGGAAGGTCGCGTTGTGCTCGGTGAAGAACGCTTCGTAGGTGGCGTTGACGGTAGCGAAATCGTTCAGGTCTTTCACGAAGACGGTCGTTTTAACGATGTCGCCCACTTTCAGACCTGCTGCTTCAACGATAGCTTTTACGTTTTCCAGCGACTGACGCGCCTGAGCGGACACGTCTTCCGCTACGGCGCCGGTTTTCGGATCGACCGGGATCTGACCGGAAGTGATTACCATGCTACCCAGGTCAACACCCTGTACGTATGGGCCGATTGCTGCTGGTGCATTTTCCGTCGCGATAGTCTTGCTCATGATTTCTCCTGAATTACAGCGGTAATAGAATGTTCCCGCTCATTATAGGGAGCAGGGATCTCATAACCAACCCCAATTAGTTGGCCAGCACCACATAATGCGAAAACTCTTTTTCACAGTATTTGCATTTGAGTGCGATGTCATCAGCACGCTTTTTCACTGCAAAACTGGAAGAAACCGGCTCAGCATGACTGATACAGTTGCTGTTCGGGCACACCAGCACGTTGTCGATGCGCTCTGGCAGACTCGGACGTGATTTACCCACCACGTCGTAATCGTCAATGCGGTTCACCGTTGCCTGCGGCGCGTACAGAGAGAGTTGGTTAACCTGCTCGTCGGTCAGGAAGGTATTTTCAATTTTGATCAGGTCCTTACGACCCATCTCACCGGACGGCAGGTTCAGACCGATGGTGATTCGCTGGTCGGTTTCTGTCAGCTTGAACAGCGTCAGCAATTTAAAACCAACCTGTGCGGGAATATGGTCAATCACGGTGCCACGTTTGATGGCTTCAACCTGCAGTTTGTTATCGTGTGTCATCTCTTTTTCTCCCTTACAGTGCCAGTTCGCTATTCAGTACCAGTGCCAGTAACGCCTGGCGGGCGAAGATGCCGTTGCCAGCCTGCTGGAAATACCAGGCGTGCGGCGTCTTATCGACGTCGGTGGTGATTTCATCAATACGCGGCAGCGGATGTAGTACCTTCATATTGGCTCTGGCGCCGTTCAGGTCGCTGGCGCGCAGGACAAACTGTGCTTTCACGTTGGCGTATTCGGATGGGTCCAGACGCTCTTTTTGTACGCGGGTCATGTAGAGGATATCGACTTCCGCCATCACCTCTTCGATAGTGCCATGCAGGCTCCAGGCGATGCCCTTTTCAGTCAGCATATCCAGAATGTACTGCGGCATGGCCAGCGCATCCGGGGCGATGAAGTAGAAGCGGTTGCCTTCAAACTTCGCCAGCGCCTGGGTTAAGGAGTGGACGGTGCGGCCATATTTCAGATCACCCACCATGGCGATTTGCAGATTGTCCAGGCGGCCCTGTGTCTCCTGAATGGTAAACAGATCCAGCAGCGTTTGGGTTGGATGCTGGTTAGAGCCGTCGCCCGCGTTAAGAACCGGGACGTTACCAGAGAATTCTGTTGCCAGACGCGCGGCGCCTTCCTGCGGATGACGCATGACGATGGCGTCGACATAGGTGCTGATGACGGAAATGGTGTCAGCCAGCGTTTCGCCTTTTTTGCCCAGAGACGTGTTGCTGCTGTCAGAGAAACCTACCACGCTGGCGCCCAGACGGTGCATAGAAGTTTCAAAGGATAGACGGGTGCGGGTGGACGCCTCAAAGAAGCAACTGGCGATGACCTTATGCTTTAACAGCTCCGGTTGTGGGTTCGCTTTTAATTTCGCCGCCGTTGCGAGGACCAGATTGAGGTCATCGCGGCTGAGGTCGTTTATGGAAATGATGTGTTTTTGATAGAGCGGGTTAGCCATGTTTATCTCCTGACGCCTGGGCAAAAAAAAAGCCCCTCAATTGAGGGGCTCGGAATGGGTGATCAACGGAAAGAAAAACGGCAGGCCAGCGTCCTTTTTCAGACGCGGTAAGACAAAATGTCGTACACACTGAACCATACATCCTCCCGGCAAATTGTCCGCGATTATACTCAGCTACGTTATGGGATCAAGCGAAAAATGCACGATTTATTCATCGCAAACGGTTCTTCTGAATTTTAATTCATTTTAAAGAGATAATTAATCTGCTTGTGAACCAGGCCCGTTCGCTGCACGACGCGCGGCGCGACCCAGACGATACTGCTGCCGGCAATGACGCCCAGAATTTCCGGCAAGGCGTGATAATCGAGGATTCTGGCAACCGCGCGACCATATCCTGCAGCGGTGTGAATGAGGATAAACTCGCTATTGTGTTCTATGCTGACCACCATTTCAGCGATCGATCGCGCCGCATCAGGAGCGGGTCGTGACTGAGGATTGACAGAATAAATTTTTTGCCCTTTTGTATTTCTTATTTTTATGGCCCCAAGCAACTTCAGCAAACGAGACACCGTCGACTGACTAATACTGGTAAAGCCGTGGCTTTGCAGGTCGCGGCGCAGCGCTTCCTGGGACAGGTAGCTTTTTTCGCTAATCAGGCGCTGACACATCGCCAGCTGTTTTTGCTCTTTGGCAGAGTAATCATCGAATTCCTTCATAAAATCACCTTATATTTCTTATCTGTATCAATGCGATGGCGAAATTCACCACATTTGCAGTATCAATAACGGCTCAAACGGGCGGTTGTGCAGAAAAACGAGAGAACGATCAAAAAAGCCGTCGGATACCGACGGCTAAAAGAGCTACAGCATCGCGCCGATACTCAGGACGACCATGTTCAGTAACGTCAAAATAAGCAGTAACGGAGCGACCCATTTCAGGTAACGCACATAGGGAACGCGCGCGATGGCCAGCCCCCCCATCACAACCGCAGAGGTGGGCGTAATCAGATTCACAATGCCGGAAGCGGATTGATACGCGGTGACGACCAGATCCCTCTGTACATGCGCGAAGTCGGCCAGCGGGGCCATAATGGGCATGGTGAGGACCGCCAGCCCAGAGGACGATGGGACCAGGAAGGAGAGCAAAACTTCCAGCCAATAGGTCACATTGATGAAAATGGTGGTGGAAAGGCCGGAGACTATATTTTCGGCGCTGTGCAGAATGGTGTGAGTGATCATGCCGTTATCCATCACCACGACGATGCCGCGCGCAATACCGATAATCAGCGCCACGCCAAGCAGATCCCGCGCACCGTCAATGAATGTACTGGTAAATGCCTCTTCACTCATGCGGGCGATTACGCCGACGATAATCGCAGCAGCCAGAAAGACAGCGGATATTTCTGCCATCCACCATCCGAGTACCGCCACCCCATAGATCATTACCGCAAAGGCGGCGGCGAAAATCAGCAGGATCCATTTCCGCGTTGCCGTAAATTCCAGATTGGTATTGGCGCGACTACCGAGAAAATGGGCGCGGTTTTCCTCCATTTTATCCGCCACGATAGACAGCTCAGGATGGCTGCGAACTTTCCGGGCATAGCGCATGACCCACACCACGCAGATCACATAGCCGACGACCAGCAGCAGAATGCGCATCAACATTCCCTGGGTGAAGGGGATCCCGGCCGCGTTGGCAGCGATAACCGTTGCGAACGGGTTAATGGTCGAACCGAGTGTGCCGATACCTGCGCCGAGCAAAACGGTCGCAGCAGCGACCAGTGGATCAAAGCGGGCCGCCATCATTACCGGGACGAGCAGCGTGTAAAAAGGTAGCGACTCTTCCGCCATCCCGTAAATCGTACCGCCGGCGGCGAAAAGTCCCATCAGGATGGGGATCATCCACTCTTCTTTGCCGTTAAGCCTGACCGTCACGCGTTCGATACCGGCGTCGATGGCCCCCGTTTTGTTTACCACGCCGAGAAACCCGCCGATGATCAGGACAAACAGCGCCACATCAATGGCGCCGGCGGTGTAGGTCTCGTGATTATAAAGACCGTCAATTGGCGCCAGCAGTACAGCGGTAATACCTTGTGGATGCGCCTCTGTGGGGGCATAAGTCCCGGCAACCGGCACTTCTTTACCCAGGGTCGCATTCATCGCCATCTGGTATTTCCCTGCCGGGACAATCCAGGTCATAACAGCGACGAGTGCAATAAGAATAAACAGGATGGTATACGCGCTGGGAAATTTGAATTTGCCCATGATGTTCTCCGGATAGCTCGGGCATATGCCGTCAGGCGACATATGCCCGCAGGGGTTAGTCGCCGAGTGTCGCTACCATGACCGCTTTGATGGTATGCATCCGGTTTTCTGCTTCGTCGAAGACGATGGAGTGTGCTGACTCGAACACCTCTTCCGTGACCTCAAGCCCTTTCAGGCCGTAAGCCGCTTCGATTTCACGCCCAACTTTGGTGTGTTCGTTATGGAAGGCGGGCAGACAGTGCATAAATTTCACATTGGGGTTGCCGGTTGCGTTGATGACTCGCTGGTTAATCTGGTAAGGCGTCATCAGGCTTACGCGTTCTGCCCATGCCTCTTTGGGTTCGCCCATGGAGACCCAGACATCGGTATAGAGGAAATCCACGTCGTAAACGCCTTCCTCAACGTCCTCCGTGAGCGTAATGCGCGCGCCTGTCACGCTGGCGATTTCACGGCATTCGGCAACCAGCGTCTCATCCGGCCAGAAGGATTTAGGGGCGACGAGGCGGATGTCCATCCCCATTTTCGCCGCGCCAACCATCAGCGAATTACCCATGTTATTGCGGGCGTCACCGAGGTAGGCGAAGCTCAGTTCAGGTAAGGTTTTGCCCGGCGCGTGTTCCAGCATGGTCATCAGATCCGCAAGGATCTGCGTAGGGTGAAATTCGTTGGTCAGTCCGTTCCATACCGGAACACCGGCGAACTGCCCCAGTTCTTCGACGATCTCCTGGCCATATCCGCGATATTCGATGCCGTCGTACATGCGGCCTAACACGCGGGCGGTATCTTTCATCGATTCTTTGTGACCAATCTGCGAGCCGCTTGGGCCGAGATAGGTCACCTGCGCGCCCTGATCAAAAGCGCCAACCTCAAAGGCACAGCGGGTGCGGGTTGAGGTTTTTTCGAAGATGAGCGCGATATTTTTACCGACCAGCGTCTGTCTTTCGCGTCCGGCCTTTTTCGCCGTTTTTAATTCGATAGCCAGATCGATCAGGTACTGGATCTCTGCCGGGGTGTAGTCGAGCAATTTAAGAAAATTGCGATTTTTTAAGTTAACAGTCATCAGAATGTCCTTATGTAGGCCGGATAAGGCGCAGTCGCCCATCCGGCAAAAATGGGTCACGCGTCGTAAGCAATGGTTTCGGGCCGAATCAATGTGCCTTTCTCTCCCGAGAGAATGGCCGGGCCGTCGGCCAGGGAGCCGATGCCTGCTATCCCCTGGCATTGAGAGACAAAATTCGCGCAGGCGGTAACTTTCGGCCCCATAGAACCGGCGTCGAACTGCATCTCGCTGAGTATTTCGGGGGTGACCTGAGCCAGAGGGCGCTGGGTGGGTTTGCCCCAGTCGAGGTACACCGCGTCGGCATCGGTCAGGATGAGCAACGCATCAGCATGAAGCTGGCTGGCGAGCAGGGCGGCGGAGAGATCTTTGTCGATTACGGCTTCAATGCCGTGGTAGCCATCGGCTTTTTCCACGACCGGCACACCGCCGCCGCCATTGCAGATGACCAGATGATCGCGGGCGATCAACGCCTGGATCGCGTCACTTTCAACAATACGTTTGGGCTGCGGAGAGGGCACAACGCGACGGAACGCTTTACCATCGGCTTTGAAAACCCAGCCTTTTTCCACCTGTAATGCACTGGCCTGGGTTTGGTCGTAAATGGGCCCGATATATTTGGTGGGATTGCTGAAGGCTGGATCGTGGGCATCGACTTCAACCTGCGTCAGCAGGACGCTAATTTCTCGCTGTGGAAGCTGGTTTTTCAGCGCCTGTTGCAACATATAGCCAATCATTCCCTGACTTTCCGCGCCGAGAATATCGAGCGGATAGGGGGTGACGCTGGCGTAAGCGCTGTTTTGTAACGCCAGCAGTCCAACCTGTGGGCCATTGCCGTGTACCAGAATCACACGCCACTGTTGCGTAAGCCGGGCGATGGTTTTTGCCGCCAGCTCAATATTCTTACGTTGGATGTCTGCTTCCAGCGGCTCGCCGCGTTTGAGCAGCGCGTTGCCGCCCAGAGCCACAACCAGGGTTGGTTTATTTTCCATGACGTCTCCTTAAATACCGTCGCGTTCCAGCGGGCAGCTCATGCAGCGCGCGCCGCCGCGTCCGCGTCCAAGTTCGTCGCCAGGAATGGGTAAAACGGTGATGCCGGCTTTGTCGTATTTCTCGTTGGTCCAGATATTGCGCTCGTATCCCACAACAACGCCGGGGCGTAGCGTCAGGACGTTGTTGGCGTCATTCCACTGTTCACGTTCGGCTTCGAAGGCGTCACCGCCGGTAGTAATCAGGCGAATTTGATCGAGCCCCAGCGCTTTTTCCAGGGCATGGACCAGCGTACTTTCCTGCGTCCGTTTCAGGCCGCCGCGCCCGTCTGGCGTCAGAGTCCAGCACTGCACGTCCGGGCGCACCACTTCCGGGTAGACAGAGAAGGTATCGATATCGATGTGGGTCATCACGGTGTCGAGATGCATACAGGAACGATGCTTAGGCAGTTCGACCGCGATGACGCGCTCTGCCTGGCGATGCTTGAAGAGTGACTGGGCAAGGAACTCGATTCCCTGTGGCGTGGTGCGCTCAGACATGCCAATAAGTACCGCACCGCGACCAATGACCAGCACATCTCCACCTTCTAATGTGGCGTGGTCGTAATTAATATTTTCATCACCGAAATATTTAATAAATTCACCATCGGCGAATTGCGGGTGCCAACGGTAAATCGCCCGCAGATTATTAGTTTCTCGTTGCCGGGCAGTTTTAGCCATCGGATTAATCGACACGCCGTTATATATCCAGCATGAGGTGTCGCGGGTAAATAAATGGTTGGGCAATGGCTTCATAATAAAATCATTAATATCATGAGTATCCACCACCATATTTTTTATAGAGGCAGGGATTTCGCCATAGGTCAGGCCGCCGCTTAAATGCCGTGCCAGTTCCCGGTGCTGCATGTCCGCAAGCCAGGCGCGGACATCGGCGGCGAAAGTGGGTCCAAGGCGATAATCAGAAATTTGCGTATCCAGCAGCCAGCTTTTAGCGTCGGGAATATCCAGGGTTTGTGTTAATAAATCAGTGAGTAACAGAACCTCAATTCCCTCCTGGCGCAGCGTGTTGGCGAAAATGTCGTGCTCTTCACCTGCACGTTCTACCGAAAGCACATCATCAAAAAGCAGCTCCTGACAGTTGGATGGCGTCAGCCTTTTTAAGCTGAGATTAGGGCGATGCAGCATCACGCTACGTAATTGACCGATTTCAGAACCGACATAATGCTTTTCCATCATTATTCCTTTAATACGATTTTAAAAAATAAAGAGGAGATGGCTGCAAATGCAATTTATTGCAGTCATGATTTTTCAGCTGATTTCAGAATCTATATTTAGATCTTATTTGATACGGAAACGTGATTTGTTTCACAGTCGGTTCGATATTTGAATTTGCTTTCCTAATATATGAGATGGCTCTGAGATTTTAAAAAATAATAAATTCAATAACTGAATTGCTACGCATGAATATGTCTTGTTATTTATCTATGTTAATTTTATGTACATTTTTAAAAATATATGCATTTAATAATGAATTGATTTTTATGTGTTTTTTATTATGAGGTGAATGTTTATGCGGTTCTGTGATTCTATTATTTGTACGGGACAGTTTATTGCCAAATAAATATGGTGGCGAACAAAGCGAGTGGGGGAGGTGTGAATTGTGATCGACGGCTGGGTTTTATCATAACACTTTCAAAACCAGTAAGTTACCAGCAAAGAGAAAAATGAGGGGGTAAGAGTTATGCAGTGTTTATGCATAACCTGATGCGTTAGGTTAACAACTATCTAACATCATCAGCGATAAACATGCGTTGCCGCAAAATATCGGTAATTAGGAGTGGTATGGCAGGCCGTTTTTTCGTATAACAACAAAAATGAAACGATGTTTTAATAAAGAGGTTTGAGATGATTGTCGGCAATATTCACAACCTGGGTGCCTGGCTGCCGGAAGAGCTGCGTCAGGCGATTGAGCACATTAAAACGCATGTTACGGATGCGACGGAAAAGGGTAAGCATGACATCGATGGCGATCGCCTGTTTTATCTGATTGCCGAAGATATGACGGAGCCGTTTGCACAGCGCCGTGCCGAGTACCATGCCCGCTATCTGGATATTCAGATCCTGCTCAAAGGGCAGGAAGGCATGACCTTCAGTACGCAGCCTGCGGGCGCGCCGGAAACTGACTGGCTGGCGGATAAAGACATTGCTTTCCTGCCGGAAGGGGCACAGGAGAAAACGGTGGTGCTGAACGAAGGTGACTTTGTGGTGTTCTATCCGGGGGAAGTGCATAAACCGCTGTGCGCAGTCGGCGCTCCGGCGCTGGTACGCAAAGCGGTGGTGAAATTGCGGGTGGAATAAGCGTGTTTGCCGGGGGGCGGCTTCGCCTTGCCCGGCCTACGGTAGCGCGGTTGTAGGCCGGATAAGATGCTGAGCATCGCCATCCGGCAAATCAATCACGCAACGCTATCATTTGGAAAGCGTCGCCACCATTACCGCTTTAATGGTGTGCATCCGGTTTTCCGCCTGATCAAATACGATGCTGGCGGGTGACTCAAAGACGTCGTCGGTCACTTCCATCCCGCCGTGCAAACCGTACTGTTGCGCCATTTGTTTGCCAAGCGTGGTTTGATCATCATGGAACGCGGGCAGGCAGTGCAGAAATTTAACCTGCGGATTGCCGGTGAGCGCCATCATCGCGCTGTTTACCTGATATTTGCGCAGCAGCGCAATACGCTCGGCCCACTTCTCTTTCGCTTCGCCCATTGACACCCATACGTCGGTGTAGATGAAGTCTGCACCTTTTACGCCCGCGGCGACATCTTCCGTCAGCGTAATATTGCCACCGTTTTTCTGTGCCAGCGCTTTGCATTCTGCCACCAGACTCTCATCCGGCCAGCAGGCCTGCGGTGCAACCAGACGCAGATCTAACCCGGTTAACGCGGCGGCTTCCAGCATCGAATTGCCCATATTGTTACGGGCATCGCCGGTGTAGACTAACGTCATCTCATTAAATGCTTTACCCGGCAGGTGCTCCTGCATAGTTAACAGATCCGCCAGTAACTGGGTGGGATGAAACTCGTTAGTTAATCCATTCCACACCGGTACCCCGGCATATTCCGCCAGCGTTTCCACTACTTCCTGACCGTGACCCCGATACTGAATACCGTCGTACATGCGGCCGAGTACGCGGGCGGTATCTTTAATCGACTCTTTATGCCCAATCTGGCTGCCGCTTGGCCCGAGATACGTTACGCGAGCGCCCTGATCGTATGCGGCAACTTCGAAAGAGCAACGAGTACGAGTCGAGTCTTTTTCGAAGATGAGCGCGATATTTTTACCGGTGAGTTGAGCGACCTCGGTGCCGTTTTTCTTATCTGCCTTGAGCTGCGCGGCGAGCTTGAGCAGTGACGTGAGTTCAGCAGAGGTGAAATCAAGCAGTTTCAAAAAGTGCTTCTGATAAAACGTAGACATGGTTTCCTCACATGGCTTAAGCCATTTATTGAATTAAAATTCAATTTATATGGATGTTTATTCATTTGCAACCTTGTTTAACAAATCTTTCCTGGAAAGGTGGAGGCAATGACAGCGGTATGTGACAATAAGAGTATCGGCAGGACATTATGAGGAACGAGCCATGGCAAACCCGGAACTACTGGAAGAGCAGCGTGAAGAAACACGCTTGATTATTGAAGAGTTACTCGAAGATGGCAGCGATCCAGACGCGCTGTACACTATCGAGCATCACCTTTCCGCGGACGACTTTGAAACCCTGGAAAAAGCGGCAGTAGAAGCCTTCAAGCTGGGTTATGAAGTGACCGAGCCGGAAGAGCTTGAAGTCGAAGAAGGCGACACGGTTATTTGCTGTGACATCCTCAGCGAATGCGCCCTGAATGCCGAGCTGATTGACGCTCAGGTTGAGCAACTGATGAACCTGGCTGAAAAATTTGAAGTGGAATACGACGGTTGGGGCACCTATTTTGAGGACCCGAACGGCGAAGAAGGTGAAGATGGCGACGATGAAGACTTCGTCGACGAAGATGATGACGGCGTGCGTCACTAAGTCATCTGCTGACCTGCGGTAGCCCAGGCTGCCGCAGGCCAAGGACAACGTATGGATTACCCGCAAATACTCTCCCCGATCCACAACTTCCTGCAATGTAAAACGCCTCAGGCCTGGCTTGATAAAGCGCGAGACCCGGCGAATCTGCCGCTGTTACTGACCGATCACCTCGTCTGCGAACTGAAAGCGGCGCAAACGGCAATGCTGCTGGTGCGTAAGTATGCCGCGGATAAACAGGGATCGCAGGCGCTGCTGGACTGGCTAAAACCCTATGAAGCCTTTGCTTTCAGGGAAGGGGATGAGCCGGATTTTATCGCGCTGAATAAACAGATAAGCAAAAGCGTTATGCCGCAAACCGTCGACCCGTGGGGACGAAAGCTTATCGACAGCATGGTGTTGCTGATCAAAGAAGAGCTGCATCACTTCTCGCAGGTACGCGAGGCGATGACGATCCGCAATATCCCTTACATCAAAATTACCGCCAGTCGTTACGCCAAAGGTATGCTCAAAGAGGTTCGCACCCACGAGCCGCTGACGCTGATCGACAAGCTGATTTGCGGGGCGTATATCGAAGCCCGTTCCTGTGAACGGTTTGCCGCGCTGGCGCCGTATCTGGAGGCGGATTTGCAGGCGTTTTACCTGTCGCTGCTGCGATCCGAGGCTCGGCACTATCAGGATTATCTGGCGCTGGCGCAGCAGGTTTCTGCTGACGATATCAGCGACCGGGTGCGGTTTTTTGGCGAAGTCGAAGCCGCGCTGATTACCTCTCCTGACGACGAGTTCCGCTTTCACAGCGGCATACCGGCTTGATTCCTTCTGTGACGCGCGCTGTTCAATCATCGCGCGTTTTACCTCTTCTCCCTTTCCGCTAGCAAAATCTGGTGGCTGGAAATCGCCCGCCGCTGCCGTAATAATCAACACACACGAAGGGGGAAATATATCTCCTTACTTGAGATTGTTTTGCATAAGGATGGTTAATGAACTGGGCTCACGTATTGTTAGCAGGCTATATCGGGGTGGTGATTGCCATCGTCGTTGGCATGTTCCGTAAAAAAGGGTGGCTGGGCAAGATCTCTGGCGCGGTGGTCTTTGTGGTGGCGATTATTGCGTGGAATCTGTTTGATGTGCACTACCTGATCCCACGTGAAAACCCGGATTATGGTCTGACCGAAGAGCAGCAGTTTGAAAAGGCGATGCTCTCTAATCCGGCGTTTCAGGTGATTAAGGAACAGGAGCCTGCGCTGACGCAAAAAATAATCAGCCAGGCAGCGCAGATGAAAAAAGCAGGGAGCAGTGAACAGCAGGTTATCGACGCGATACAGCCGCAGATTCTTCAGTTGCAAATGGCACGATTGCAGCAAGCTCCTGATGCCAATGTCATTGAATATATGAAAATTAATCTTGAGCAGATCGCCGCCGTGGCCAAAATAGGTGATGACGAATGCTTCCGCTTCCTGTTTCCGGCGGTAAAAGGTGGGATTAACCCGGCACGTCTTGTTCCGCGTGAGATCATGGATCGTCGTATGGCGAGTGACATGAGCATGATGTACGCCTCTCACGGACCGAAAAAACATACGGTTACGGCAGAGGAAAAGCAACTGGCGCTTCAGGACCTGCAAAGCATCAGCCCTGGCCTGGTACAGCGCTATGGACCGGATATTCAAATCATGGCCGATCCGACTAAAGCTGTCGGCAAAGAGAAGATTGCCTGTGAGATAGTGCAGGATCTCTGGTCACAGGTGTTGAAGCTGCCGACCGCGCGTTCGGCCGGCGTGATTCGTCTGATGCTTTCAGCTGAGATGCAGTAAGGTCAATATGGCCCCTCGGCGTAAGGTCAGAGGGGCTTCAACATCCGCACTTCACAATCCACGTGCCCGGTACAGCCCAGCGCTTCGCTGATGTGCTCAAAGCCTAAATGTTCATACAGGCGAATAGCCTCAGTCAGAAACGCGGTCGTTTCCAGATAGCACTGCTTAAAACCCTGCTCACGGGCGTGATCCAGCGCCATCAGCGCCAGCTTTTTCGCCAGCCCCTGGCCGCGTACGCTCGACAGGAAATACATCTTCTGCAGCTCGCAAATGTCCGGCTCGCTACAGCCTAACGGCGCGACGCCGCCGCCGCCCACCACCTGACCATTCTGCTCAACGACCCAATAGGCTGCGCCCGGCTGGCTGTAAACCTGGAACAGTTCATCCAGATTTGGGTCGGCCACGGTATAGCCTTTATCAGCGGTAAGCCCGTATTCGGCGGAAACCTGGCGGATAACGCGGGCGATGGCGGCGTTATCGTCGGCGGTAAGACGACGCAGCGTCGCAAAGACAGGGGTAGTAACACTCATAGCGAACTCATGACAGAAACGTGAAACATATGCAGTTAATAACACTGCGGGGAGGGGAAGTGCAAGCGATGATAATTCAATAAAAAGCCTCTGATGCACACGCTCAGAGGCTTTTTATTCGTCAGTGGTGTCGGATGCGCTACGCTTATCCGACCTACGTTGACGCTGCCCGTTGGCCGGATAAGCGCAGCGCCATCCGGCAAATATACGGGCACGATGATTACAGCGCGGCGATAACCGCCTGCTGCTCAATCAGCTTCGCTTTCGCTTCCGCGTAACCGTCCAGCTTCTCACGCTCTTTGGCGATCACCGCTTCCGGCGCGCGAGCAACGAAACCTTCGTTGGAAAGTTTGCCTTCGATACGGGCAATCTCACCTTCGATTTTCGCCACTTCTTTCGCCAGACGCGCCAGCTCATCTTCTTTGTTGATGAGGCCAGCCATCGGGATCAGCAGTTCAGCGCCGTCGATGATTTTGGTCACGGAAACCGGACCTTTGTCATCGGCAGGCAGCACGGTGATGCTTTCCAGACGCGCCAGGTTAAGCAGGAAGCTACGGTTGTCGTTCACACGACGCATCGCGTCAGCGCTGCAACCACGCAGCAGCAGCTCCAGCGGTTTGCCCGGCGCGATGTTCATTTCCGCACGGATATTACGTACGGCGACGATCGCCTGCTTCAGCCATTCGGTATCGGCCAACGCGGCTTCATCAACCTGCGCGGCGTTATATTCCGGGAACGGCTGCAGCATGATGGTGTCGGCGGTAATACCGCAAATGACCTTCACGCGCTGCCAGATAGTTTCGGTGATGAACGGGATGATCGGGTGCGCCAGGCGCAGCAGACCTTCCAGCACAGTGACCAGCGTATTGCGGGTGCCGCGCAGTTCAGACTCGGAACCTCCGGTCATCACCGGTTTGGTCAGTTCCAGATACCAGTCACAGAACTGGTTCCAGGTGAATTCGTACAGAATGCCCGCGGCGATGTCGAAGCGGAAGTTATCCAGCGCTTCGCGGTACGCTTTAACGGTCTGGTTGAATTCAGCCAGGATCCAGCGGTCTGCCAGCGACAGGGTCATTTCGCCGCCGTTGAAGCCGCAATCATTTCCTTCAGTGTTCATCAGCACAAAGCGGCTGGCGTTCCACAGCTTGTTGCAGAAGTTACGGTAACCTTCCAGGCGCTTCATATCCCAGTTGATGTCGCGACCGGTCGATGCCAGCGCCGCCAGGGTAAAGCGCAGGGCGTCGGTGCCGTGCGGCTCAATGCCGTTCGGGAACTGCTTCTCGGTACGTTTGGCAATCTTCTCAGCCAGCTGCGGCTGCATCATGTTGCCGGTACGTTTTTCCAGCAGTTCCGGCAGGGAGATGCCGTCGACCATATCCAGCGGGTCAATGACGTTACCTTTGGATTTGGACATCTTCTGGCCTTCGTCGTCACGAATCAGACCGGTCATGTAGACGGTATGGAACGGCACCTGCGGCTTGCCGTTTTCATCTTTGATGAAGTGCATGGTCATCATGATCATGCGGGCAATCCAGAAGAAGATGATGTCGAAGCCGGAAACCATCACGCTGGTTGGGTGGAACTGACGCAGCGCGTCGGTGTTTTCCGGCCAGCCGAGGGTGGAGAAAGTCCACAGCGCGGAGGAGAACCAGGTGTCGAGAACGTCTTCGTCCTGACGCAGCGCAACGTCGGCGCCGAGGTTGTTTTCCTGGCGGACTTCGTCTTCGGTACGGCCTACATAAACGTTGCCGTCGTTGTCGTACCATGCCGGGATACGGTGACCCCACCACAGCTGACGAGAGATACACCAGTCCTGAATATCACGCATCCAGGAGAAGTACATGTTTTCGTACTGCTTCGGCACGAACTGAATGCTGCCGTTTTCAACGGCTTCAACCGCCGGTTTCGCCAGCACGTCGGCACGGACGTACCACTGGTCGGTCAGCATCGGTTCGATAACCACGCCGCCACGGTCGCCGTAAGGAACGGTCAGGTCGTGCGGTTTGATCTCTTCCAGCAGACCCAGGGCGTCAACGGCTGCGACGATCGCTTTACGCGCGGCAAAGCGTTCCAGCTTCTGGAATTCAGCCGGAATCGCGTTGGAGTAAACGTCGGACTCTTCGCCTTTGGTGTCGTACACTTCCGCGGTTTCACGGATGTCGCCGTCAAAGGTCAGAATGTTGATCATCGGCAGGCCGTGACGTTTCCCGACTTCGTAGTCATTAAAGTCGTGCGCCGGAGTGATCTTCACGCAGCCGGTGCCTTTTTCCATGTCGGCGTGTTCGTCGCCCACGATCGGAATACGGCGGTCAACCAGCGGCAGGACAACGAATTTACCGATCAGATCTTTGTAGCGCGGATCTTCCGGGTTAACGGCCACGCCGGTATCCCCGAGAATAGTTTCCGGACGAGTGGTAGCGACGACCAGGTAATCTTTACCGTCTGCGGTCTTCACGCCGTCGGCCAGCGGATAGCGGATGTGCCACATCGAGCCTTTGGACTCGCGGTTTTCCACTTCCAGGTCAGAAATGGCGGTGCGCAGTTTCGGGTCCCAGTTCACCAGGCGTTTGCCACGGTAAATCAGGTCTTCTTTGTACAGGCGAACAAAGACTTCTTTCACGGCATTGGAAAGACCTTCGTCCATGGTGAAGCGCTCGCGCTCCCAGTCAACGGAGTTGCCGAGACGGCGCATCTGACGGGTAATGGTGCCGCCAGATTCCGCTTTCCACTGCCAGATTTTGTCGATAAACGCTTCGCGACCGTAGTCGTGACGAGTTTTACCTTCTTCAGCGGCAATCTTACGCTCAACCACCATCTGGGTCGCGATACCCGCGTGGTCGGTACCGGCCTGCCACAGGGTGTTTTTGCCCTGCATGCGCTGGTAGCGGATCATGGTGTCCATGATGGTTTGCTGGAAAGCATGACCCATATGCAAACTGCCGGTGACGTTCGGCGGCGGGATCATGATGCAGAAGGACTCTTTGCTTTCATCGCCGTTAGGTTTGAAATAGCCCTGCTTTTCCCAGTGCTCGTAAAGCGGCTGTTCGATATCTTGTGGGTTATATGTCTTTTCCATTATTTCCAGGTTGCCGTATTCAGGTTAAAACCAGCCACGCGGTATGCTTTGTAGCGATCGCGTGCCGATTGTTTCAAAGAATCTTCGTAAGGGACGAAGTCTATCACTTCTGTGAAAGCGGTGGCAAAATCTGCAAAGCCAACGCGCAAACTGATCAGCAGGTCGCGCGGGCTGCTGTTGCGTTTTTCCGGCCAGGCAATCTCTACCGGCGAGCCGCCTCTGGGACCTTCACCCGCCAGATTATGCGGCACGAAGCTTTCTGCCGGTCTTGCCCACAGGGCTTCATCAAGGCGAAAGGCCTGCTTTTCGTTTTCGCAGGCGATCAGCACGCGCTTGCCAGCACGCCAACGTTCTGCGGCAATTTCACACACCAGTTGCTCGACGGCGCTTAAGCCATCAACGGTAGTGTCATTATCCAGAAGATAGAACGTCGCATTCTTCATATATGGGGCTTCTTGTGGTGGATTTAAATACAAGGCCGGGTGACCCGGCCTTTTCGCCTGATGGCGACGCTCGCGCGTCTTATCAGACCTACAGCTTACTGCTTTGTAGGCCGGATAAGCGTAGCGCCATCCGGCATTTACACATTACTCGTCGCCGTTAAATCCGGCTCGATTGAGCAGGAACTGCGACAGCAGCGCTACCGGACGACCAGTGGCGCCTTTGGCTTTACCGGAACGCCATGCGGTACCCGCGATGTCCAGGTGCGCCCAGTTATATTTACGGGTAAAGCGCGACAGGAAGCAGCCCGCGGTGATAGCACCGCCAGGACGGCCGCCGATGTTGGCCATATCCGCAAAGTTGGACTCCAGTTGTTCCTGGAATTCATCACCCAACGGCAGACGCCACGCGCGGTCGCCCGCCTGCTCGGAAGCACCGATCAGCTCGTGCGCCAGCGGATTGTGGTTCGACATCAGGCCGGTGATGTGATGGCCCAATGCAATCACGCACGCGCCGGTCAGCGTTGCCACATCAATGACCGCTTCCGGTTCAAAACGCTCGACGTAGGTTAACACGTCGCACAGTACCAGACGGCCTTCAGCATCGGTGTTCAGTACTTCAACGGTTTGACCAGACATGGTCGTCAGCACATCGCCTGGGCGATACGCGCGGCCGCCCGGCATGTTTTCGCAGCCCGCCAGTACGCCGACGACGTTGATTGGCAACTGTAGCTCCGCCACCATGCGCATCACGCCGTAAACCGCTGCCGCGCCGCACATGTCGTATTTCATCTCATCCATACCTTCGGCAGGTTTGATGGAGATACCGCCGGAGTCAAAGGTTAACCCTTTACCCACCAACACGATCGGGCGTACGTCTTCGGATTCGACACCTTTATACTCAATCACCGACATCAGCGATTCATTTTGCGAACCATTGCCGACCGCAAGATAGGAGTGCATGCCCAGCTCTTTCATCTGCTGCTCACCGATGACGCGAGTGACAACATTTTTGCTATAGCTGTCAGCCAACTGACGCGCCTGAGAAGCCAGGTAGGCGGCGTTACAGATATTCGGCGGCATATTGCCGAGATCTTTTGCCGCTTTGATCCCGGCGGCAATCGCCAGGCCGTGCTGAATGGCACGTTCACCGCTGGTCAGTTCGCGTCGGGTCGGTACGTTGAAGACCATTTTACGCAGCGGACGACGTGGTTCGCTTTTGTTAGTCTTCAACTGATCAAAGCTGTACAGCGTTTCCTGGGCCGTCTCAACGGCCTGACGTACTTTCCAGTAGTTATTGCGGCCTTTGACGTGCAGCTCAGTCAGGAAACAGACGGCTTCCATTGAGCCTGTATCATTCAGGGTATTTATAGTTTTCTGAATGACCTGCTTATACTGACGTTCATCAAGCTCACGCTCTTTACCACAACCGATGAGGAGAATTCGCTCAGACAGGACATTAGGAACATGGTGCAGCAACAGGGTTTGACCCGGTTTGCCTTCCAGTTCGCCACGACGCAGCAGTGCGCTGATGTACCCGTCGCTGATCTTGTCGAGCTGCTCTGCAATCGGAGAGAGGCGGCGTGGTTCAAAGACGCCCACAACGATGCAGGCACTCCGCTGTTTCTCCGGGCTACCGCTTTTTACACTGAACTCCATGCACTACGCTCCTGAATCTTAAAGACAACGGCGGTGGCTACGGATAGAATTGCAAGCTTTCGTAACTCATTCCCGCTGTTGCGGTGACTTCGTGTTAATCTTAACGTTATTACGGCATTGGCACGTCAGAACAATTTCTGAGAGGTGGATCCGTTGAGTATAATGATCTTAGCGACGATTTCGACGACTCAAGAGAATAAATGACGTTTAAGCCATGAAACAAGCTAAATTCCGGCAAAAGACGGGTTTTTACGGGCGTATTTAAAGTGATAATCATAAGATATCTGGTTCGGGAAACGCTCAAAAGCCAACTTGCGATCCTTTTCATCCTGCTTTTGATCTTCTTTTGTCAAAAGTTAGTCAGGATCCTTGGTGCGGCGGTTGACGGTGATATCCCGGCGAATCTGGTGCTCTCGCTGCTGGGGCTGGGCGTGCCAGAAATGGCGCAACTTATCTTGCCCTTAAGCCTGTTCCTCGGGCTGCTGATGACGCTGGGCAAACTGTATACCGAAAGTGAAATTACGGTCATGCACGCCTGTGGGCTGAGCAAGGCTGTGCTCGTGAAAGCGGCGATGGTGCTGGCGTTGTTTACCAGTATTATTGCGGCGGTTAACGTGATGTGGGCCGGACCGTGGTCCTCCAGGCATCAGGACGAAGTGCTGGCGGAAGCGAAAGCTAACCCCGGCATGGCTGCGCTTGCTCAGGGGCAATTCCAGCAGGCGACTAACGGCGGTTCGGTGCTGTTTATCGAAAGCGTTGACGGCAGCAACTTCAAAGATGTGTTCCTCGCGCAAATCCGCCCGAAAGGTAATGCCCGTCCTTCGGTGGTGGTGGCTGATTCCGGACATCTTACCCAGATGCGCGATGGCTCCCAGGTCGTGACGCTGAACCAGGGCACGCGCTTTGAAGGGACTGCGCTGCTGCGTGATTTCCGCATCACTGACTTCCAGGATTATCAGGCGATTATTGGCCATCAGGCTGTGGCGCTGGATCCAAACGATACCGACCAGATGGATATGCGTACGCTGTGGACGACCGACAACGATCGTGCTCGCGCGGAGCTGACCTGGCGTATCACGTTAGTATTCACCGTATTTATGATGGCGCTGATGGTCGTACCGCTGAGCGTGGTGAACCCGCGTCAGGGGCGCGTACTGTCGATGCTGCCCGCCATGCTGCTCTATTTGCTGTTCTTCCTGGTCCAGACATCCCTGAAGTCGAACGGCGGCAAAGGTAAGCTGGATCCGGTGTTCTGGATGTGGACGGTTAACCTGGCGTATCTGGCGCTGGCGATTGTACTTAACCTCTGGGATACGGTGCCTATGCGCCGCTTGCGTGCCCGTTTTATGCGTAAAGGAGCGGTATAATGCAGCCCTTTGGTGTACTTGACCGCTATATCGGTAAAACCATTTTCACCACCATCATGATGACGTTGTTCATGCTGGTGTCGCTCTCCGGGATCATCAAGTTCGTCGACCAGCTGAAAAAAGCCGGGCAGGGGAGCTACGATGCGATGGGCGCCGGGCTGTATACCCTACTCAGCGCACCAAAAGATATCCAGATTTTCTTCCCGATGGCGGCGCTGCTCGGCGCGTTGTTGGGGCTGGGCATGTTGGCTCAGCGCAGTGAACTGGTGGTAATGCAGGCTTCCGGCTTTACCCGTATGCAGGTGGCGCTGTCGGTGATGAAAACCGCGATTCCGCTGGTGCTGTTGACGATGGCCATCGGTGAATGGGTGGCGCCGCAGGGCGAACAGATGGCGCGTAACTATCGTGCCCAGCAGATGTACGGTGGCTCGCTGCTCTCTACGCAGCAGGGTCTGTGGGCGAAAGATGGTGACAGCTTTGTCTACATCGAGCGGGTGAAAGGCGACGCCGAGTTAGGCGGAATTAGTATCTACTCCTTTAACGATAAGCGTCGTTTGCAGTCCGTTCGCTATGCTGCGAGCGCGACGTTTGACCCGGAGCAGAAGGTGTGGCGTCTGTCGCAGGTGGATGAATCTAACCTGACCGATCCAAAGCAAATCACTGGTTCGCAGATGGTGAGCGGGACCTGGAAAACCAACCTTACGCCGGACAAGCTCGGCGTCGTCGCGCTGGATCCTGATGCGCTCTCGATTAGCGGTCTGCATAACTACGTGAAGTATCTGAAGTCGAGCGGCCAGGACGCCGGACGTTACCAGCTCAATATGTGGAGCAAAGTCTTCCAGCCGTTGTCAGTGGCGGTCATGATGCTGATGGCGCTGTCGTTTATCTTTGGCCCGCTGCGTAGCGTCCCGATGGGCGTGCGCGTGGTGACAGGGATTAGCTTCGGTTTTGTGTTCTATGTGCTGGACCAAATCTTTGGCCCATTAACGCTGGTGTACGGCATTCCGCCGATTATCGGCGCGTTGCTGCCTAGCGCCAGCTTCTTCCTGATAAGCCTGTGGTTGATGCTGCGTAAGTCGTAATATCCGCCCCTCCCGTAGTGCGGGAGGGGCGTTTCACTGCTAGCGTTTTCTGCCGCCCATCAAACTTCCCAACATGCCGCGAATTATCTGATTAGTGACCTGTCGCGCCGCGCTTTTCGCCACGCTCTGTACTACGCCATCGCGCTTACCGCCGCGTGGTCCGGTGCTACCAAACAGAATATCTTTCAACCCACCGAGAATACCGCCATCCACGTCGATCGCTTTCCCGTTGGCGGGAGGCGTATTTTGCTGCTCGGTGCTGGCCTGTACGCCTTGCTGTAAACGCTCATAGGCGGACTCACGGTCGACCTCTTCCTCATATTTTCCATACAATGAGGAGTGATTAATCAGCCCGTTGCGCTCGTCGTCGGTTACCGGTCCCATGCGCGAGCACGGCGCAATTACCATCGCCCGTTCCACCACTGAGGGGCTACCTTTGGCATCGAGGAAGGAAATTAGCGCTTCGCCGGTACCCAGCTCCTGAATGGCTTTTTCGGTATCAAATGCCGGATTGGCGCGCATAGTTTGCGCCGCGGTTTTCACCGCTTTCTGATCTTTTGGCGTGAAGGCGCGCAGGGCATGTTGCACGCGGTTTCCCAACTGCCCGAGTACGTTGTCCGGAATATCGGACGGGTTTTGTGAAACGAACCACACGCCGACCCCTTTCGAGCGGATCAGGCGGATTACCTGTTCAATTTTATCCAGCAATACCTGTGGGGCGTCATTGAACAACAGATGGGCTTCGTCGAAGAAGAACACCAGTTTTGGCTTCTCCAGATCGCCGGCTTCCGGCAGTTGTTCATACAGTTCGGAGAGCATCCACAGCAGGCTGGCGGCGTACAGTTTGGGCATCTGGTACAGCTTCTCGGCGCTGAGGATGTTGATTACCCCTTTACCGCTGGCGTCAGTGCGCATCCAGTCTTTGATATCCAGCATCGGCTCGCCAAAGAAGTGCGCCGCTCCCTGTTGTTCCAGTGACAACAGTCCGCGCTGGATAGCGCCCACCGAGGCGCTGCTGATGTTGCCGTACTGGTTCTGGAACGATTTAGCGTTATCGCCGATGTACTGCGTAATGGCCCGCAGATCTTTGAAATCGAGCAGCAACAGACCCTGGTCATCGGCAATACGGAAGATAATATCCAGCACGCCGGACTGCACATCGTTGAGATTCAGCAGACGCGCCAGTAGCAGCGGCCCGAGGTCAGAGACCGTGGCCCGCACCGGGTGGCCTTTTTCGCCGAAGATATCCCACACCGTGACCGGATTCGCATGCGGTTGCCAGTCGGTAATGCCGATGTTTTTCAGGCGGGCGAGCAGCTTTTCAGAGGCTTGTCCTTCCTGCGCAACGCCGGTTAAGTCACCTTTTACGTCGGCCATAAATACCGGCACGCCAATCTCAGACAGCGATTCGGCCAGTTTCTGTAGCGTGACGGTTTTACCGGTCCCGGTCGCGCCGGTAATCAGCCCGTGACGGTTGGCCATGCCTGGGAGTAAAAACAGTTCGGTGTCCGGCGTGCGGGCGATTAGCAGGGGTGCGCTCATTGAGATTTCCTCCATTTATCCTGCCTGGAGTATAGGCAATATGAATGAAAGAAAGTATGAGCAAGGGAGATAAAAAATCTTAAAGCGTGTGGCCGTGATAAATCTGATACCCCAAATCCACGGTGTTGTGGTTATGGTCGTTGTTCTTGATTTTGCTCAGCAACATCTGCGCCGCCATACGGCCAATGTCGAAACGCGGGGTGATCACGCTGGCGAGGCTTGGGATCATCTGCCGCCCCATTTCCAGTCCGTGAAAACCAGCAATCGAGATCTGTTCCGGAACGGCCAGCTCGCGTTCGCGGCACAGCAGCAGCGCGCCCATCGCAATATCGTCGTTGGTGCAAAAGACGCCGTCTAAATCCGGATGCGCGGCGAGCGCGTCCCGCATCATCTGGGTGCCGAGATGAATGGACGAAATAGAACGCGGATTAACGCGCAGTGGCGACAGACACCGCCGCGTCATGGCATCGCAATAACCGCGATAGCGCTGTTCATCGCGCACGTCGTCTTTCGAACCCAGATAGAGGATTTTGCGGCGCGGGCGTTTATCCAGCATGGTGCTGACCATATCAAACGCCGCCTGACGGTTATCAAAGCCCACCTCCATGTCCAGACGGTCACCTTGAATATCCATCAGCTCGACCACCGGAATATTGGCTGAACGCAGAAATTTAACCGTGCGCAGAGTGTGATATTTCTCGGACAGAATAATGCCGTCGATATTGTACGACAGCAGGTTGATCACCGACTCTTCCTCGGATTCCCGGTCATAATTGTAGTTGGCGATCAGCGTCTGATAGTTATGGTCCGAGGTGACCGACTCAATACCGGCCAGAATGTCAGCGAACAGCTGGTTTTGAAACGAGGGGATCAGCACGCCGAGCGTATAGCTTTGCGCATTCAGCAGCATCGCGGGCGCGCGGTTGGGGATGTAATTAATCTCCTCCATAATCTGCGCAATGCGTTCACCGGTTTCCTTTGCGACCTTTTTCGGCGAGCGAATGTAGCGGCTCACCGTCATTTTGGTCACGCCCGCCAGTGTGGCGATATCTTGCAAAGAAATTCTGTGGTTCCTCATTTTCTCTCCCGTGCCGGGGAGCGCTGACCTGTGCTCCCCGGTGATGACCGTCTTAATGCAGGATGGCGTTCAGCGCCAGTACGCCCAGCAGACCCATAATGGAAATCAGCGTCTCCATCACCGTCCAGGTACGCAATGTTTCCCCAACGCTGAGATTAAAATAGCCTTTAAACAGCCAGAATCCCGGATCGTTAACGTGGGAGGCAATCACGCTGCCCGCGCCGGTAGCCAGCACCATCAGCGCCGGGTCGGCGTGAGTAACGTTAATAATCGGCAGCACCACGCCTGCGGTGGTGATCGCCGCCACGGTCGCAGAACCGAGCGCGATACGCAGCAATGCGGCGACCGTCCAGCACATCAGCAGCGGAGAGAGCGACGTGCCGGTCATCAGGTGCGAGATATACTGCCCCACGCCGCTGTCGACCAGTACCTGCTTAAACGCACCGCCGCCGGCAATGATGAACACAATCATCGCGATTGCGCCGATAGAGTCGCCAATGATATCCATAATTTGCTCGATCGTCCGTCCGTTACGTCGACCAAGGGTAAAAATGGCCAGCACGATGGCGATAAACAAGGCGACCGCAGGGTTGCCGATAAACTCAAAGAATACCCGCACGCTATTGGACTTCGGCAGCGTAATTTCACATACCGCCGCCACCGCCATCAGTATGACCGGGATAACCGCCGCAAAGATACTGTTCCAGAACGACGGCATCTCTTCTTCGGTGAACAGATGCGGGTTGAATAACCCTTCCGGCGGCGCTTTCTCAAAGCGGGTCAGCAGCTTGGAAAACAGCGGCCCGGCAACAATTACCGTCGGGATGGTAATAATAAAACCGTACAGCAGGGTGGTGCCGAGATTGGCCTCGAAAATGGTGGCAATCGCGGTGGGGCCCGGATGCGGCGGCAGGAAACAGTGGGTTACGGACAGCGCCGCCACCATCGGCACGCCGACATACAGCAGCGGCAGACCGGAAGAGGCCACCACCGTAAATACCAGCGGCAGCAGCAGAACAAAGCCGACTTCGAAGAACATCGCCAGACCGACGACCAGACCGGTGATCACCAGCGCCCACTGCACACGTTTCTTACCGAACGTGTCAATCAGCGTGGTGGCGATGCGCTGGGCTGCGCCCGTATCGGAGATCAGCTTGCCGAGCATCGCACCAAACCCGAGGATCATCGCCAGCCCGCCGAGCGTCCCGCCGATCCCATTTTGTATAGAGTGCAGAACGGCCTGGGCATCCATCCCTTCGGCAAAACCGACGACCGCCGCCACCAGGACCAGCGCAATAAAGCCGTTAACTTTAAAGCCAATCATCAGGACCAGAAGCAGCGCGACGCCTGCCGCAATTATTATTAATGGCATAATCGTTTCTCTTATATCCCCGTCATACTTCAAGTTGCAGGTGTGTTGGCTGCGCTCACTCACCCGAATCACTTACTCAAGTAAGCTCATCGGGTTCATTCACTTGCCGCGTTACTCGACCTGCGGCCTCGCCCCTTCGGGGCCAGCGCAAGCGCTGTTCAAAATGCTTTTGGCATTTTGTCCTGCAACTCGAATGATTTCGGGTGGGTGCCAAAATGCAGCGCCTGGGCGCTGCGTGATGTTGCGTTGTGCTGTATCAGACGGCGACCAGCATGCCGCCATCGACGAACAACAGGTGCCCGTTAACAAAATCGGATGCTTTGGAAGAGAGAAATACCGCCGCGCCAATCAGCTCCTGCGGATCGCCCCAGCGCGCGGCTGGCGTACGTTTGCACAGCCAGGAGGTAAAGGCTTCATCCTCGACCAACGCTTTAGTCATTTCAGTTTTGAAGTAGCCCGGCGCGATACCGTTGACCTGGATATTGTGGCGCGCCAGCTCAACACACATTCCGCGGGTGAGCATTTTCACCGCGCCTTTCGAGGCGGCGTACGGCGTAATGGTGTCGCGGCCCAGTTCGCTCTGCATCGAGCAGATGTTGATGACCTTCCCGGCCTGGCGCTCCACCATGCGGCGAGTGACCGCCTGCGAGACCAGGAACACCGCCGTCTGGTTAACGGCAATCACATCGTTCCAGTCCTGTTCCGGGAACTCGGTAAACGGATGGCGGCGCTGGATACCGGCGTTATTCACCAGCACATCAATTTGGCCAATGTCTTTTTCGATATGCTCGATGGCGGCATCAATGTCCTGTTTCTGCGTAACATTGAATGGCGCGGCAACGGCGCGGATCCCTTCCTGCTGCAATTTGGCGACGGCGGCCTCCGCGCGCTCTGGCGTAATATCATTGACGATAATCTGCGCACCGTATTTACCCAGGCCGGTCGCCAGTAAATAACCAATACCCTGAGCCGAACCGGTGATCAGAATGTTTTTGCCATCCAGTGAAAAAAGATCGTTCATCATGTTATTCCTTATTTTGTTTCTGCAAAAACGAGCTGGACCTTTGCCGCCTGGGTTTTGTCCCCGGCGAAGATCAGCGCTTGTTCAAGCTCGGTAAATGGATATTCGGCACTGAGTAACGGCAGCGGATCGATAACGTTATTCGCCAGCCACGACACCGCGGTGTTGAACTCGGTGGTAAAGCGGAACGAACCTTTGAGCGCGATCTCTTTGCCGATCAGCATCATCATCGGGAAGTCCGGCACCGCGCCGCCCATGCCGACCTGCACCATCACGCCTTTTGCGCGGGTCACTTCCAGACAGGTGGTGATTGAGGACGGATGACCGGAGACTTCGAAGCTAACGTCGAAGTAGCCTTTCTCTTTTTTCCACTCCTCGAGCGAGTCCTGCTGCGGGTTAATCAGCGTGTCGGCCCCCATCTGCTGGGCCAGCGACAGCGAACGCGGGCTGATATCAGCACAGACAATCTCTGCCGCACCGAGCGTTTTTACCGCGCTGACGATCAGGCAGCCGATAGGACCGACGCCAGAGATAAACACGCGCTTGCCCTGCAGGTCGCCTGCTTCATGCGCGGCGTGGATCGCGACCGCCAGTGGTTCGGCAAAGGCCATGACTTTTTCATCGGCCTCTTGGGGGTAGGGGATACACTGCGCGGTATCGACGGTTTTAAACCGGGTAAAACCGCCGTCGACATGGGGAAAATACATGGCGCTACCAAAAAAGCGCATTTCCGTGCACTGGTTTTCTTCATGCCGCAGACAATATTTACAGTGGCCGCACGGCTTCGACGGATTAATCGCCACTGACTGGCCTTCATGTAATTCTTTGGAGTCGCTGTGCACCACTTTACCAATAACTTCATGGCCTAAAATCATCGGCGCTTTAACAGTGAAATTACCGACTTTCCCTTCCTGATAATAATGTAAATCGGAACCGCAAATACCACCGCGGGTAATTTTTACTAATGTCCCTTTATTATCCCATTCAATATTCTGGTCGGTAACGGCAACAGTTTTCTTACCCGCGACAACGCAGGATTGGGTTTTGACTTGCATAAATGCCTCACTGGTCAGGTAGTAACCTCGACAGCATTAAAACGGTTTTAATTATTATTATTTGTGAAGTAGGTCACGCTGGAAAATTGTTACACTACAATGTTACGCATAACGTGATGCGCCTTGTAAATCTGTGCGGTCGTGCCGAAAAAAGGTGAATTCTGCAATGTGCAAGGCGTAGTATCGCCTCATGGAATATAAATCTGGAGTTTTTTGATGGCCGGGGAAAGTTATATTTTGATGGGCGTTTCGGGGAGCGGTAAATCTTTAATTGGCAGCAAAATTGCCGCTGTATTATCGGCTAAATTCATTGATGGCGACGATCTTCATCCAGCTAAAAATATTGATAAAATGTCTGAGGGTATTCCATTAACCGATGAGGACAGACTTCCCTGGTTAGCGCGATTAAATGATGCCTCATACAGTTTATATAAAAAGAATGAGACCGGATTTATTGTCTGCTCATCATTAAAAAAACAGTACCGCGATATATTGCGGCAGGGCAGCCCGAATGTGCATTTTCTGTGGCTGGATGGTGATTACGAGACCATTCTGGCACGCATGCAGCGTCGGGCAGGGCATTTTATGCCGGTGGGCTTGTTAAAAAGCCAGTTCGACGCGCTGGAATGTCCGCAGGAAGATGAACGCGATATTGCCCGCATCGATGTGAACCATGACATCGAGCATGTGACGGAACAGTGCCGCCTGGCAGTGCTTGCGTTTCGTAGCGGGCAATAGGCCCAGCCCCTTGCGGGACTGAGCCCTGCATCAGAAGTCGGCTTTCAGCACCACGCGGTAGCGGGCTTTGCCGTCGCGCACGTGCTGGATAGCGTCGTTAATTTGCGACATCGGGTACAGTTCGGTAGTCGGCGACACCTTGCTGCGCCCGGCAAACTTCATCAGCTTACGCAGCTCGAAGGGCGTACCGGTCGCCGAACCGGAGATGCTACGATCGCCGGCAATTAAGGTAAATGCCGGCACCGGCAACGGTTTCAGCACCGCACCGACGGTATGGAAGTTACCGCCGTAGGCCAGCGCTTCAAAATAGGGCTGCCAGTCGAGGTCGACGTTAACCGTGTTAATGATGAGATCGAACTGGCCCGCCAGCGCTTTTAGCGCATCCGGATCGCGGCTGTTGACCACCTTATCCGCTCCCATCGCCAGTACCTCCTGCTCTTTCGCCGGATTGGAGCTGAACGCGGTCACCTCGCAGCCCATCGCGTGTAACAGTTTAATGGCGATATGCCCCAGGCCGCCGATGCCGATCACCCCGACGCGGCTGGTGGCAGTGATGTGGTGCATCAGTAGCGGTTTGAACACCGTGATACCGCCGCACAGCAATGGGCCAGCCGCCGCCAGGTCGATGCTCTCCGGCAGCGGGATCACCCACTGCCAGTCGGCCCGCAGCTTCTCGGCAAAGCCACCGCGATTGAGAATCGTGGGAACGGAACCTTGCAGGCAGTTAATCTGATTACCGCTGATACAGGCGTCGCAATGCCCGCAGCTGCGCGCCGTCCAGCCAACGCCGACGCGCTGGCCAACTTTCAGACCCTTATCCTGCGCCGCGCTGCCGAGCGCCGCCACGCGACCAATCACCTCATGCCCGGCAACCAGCGGATACTGAGAGAACCCCCATTCGTTGTCGATCATCGACAAATCGGAATGGCAGATACCGCAGTAATCGACCTGTACCTCGACATCTTCCGGCTTAAGCTCGCCCGCATCATATTCATAGAGTTCGAGTTCGCTGCCCGCCGATTTTGCGGCGTAGCTTTTTATCATCGACATCGTGTTTCCCTCAGTGTGGTGTTGAATTGGAAGTGTAGAGCATGGGGAAACGGGACGCTTCGCAGAACGGGGGCTTAAGGAGGTTATTGCGGGGACTAAACCGTGATGTTGATTGCAGCTCCGAAAGGTAATGCTGAAATTTTCAACACTTAGCGGGCCATACGCACGCTGACGCTTGCATGGTGGCGCATGACAGGTATAATCCACAACGTTTTCCGCATCCCTTCCGTGCCGGAGTGGCGAAATCGGTAGACGCAGTTGATTCAAAATCAACCGTAGAAATACGTGCCGGTTCGAGTCCGGCCTTCGGCACCAAGTGATGCAATAATTAGCTACCTAAGGGTGGCTTTTTTTGTGTCCATTTTCGTCCAAATTCGTCCATATCCGTCTGTAATTCAAAGATAATTTATTTTTCAATAATAACCATTTTTATTTTGTGGTCTTTACGTGTTGGTCATTTTTCATCCATTGACATCCACGCGATTTGGGGGCCAAATTGGGGGCTTAGACGTAGTTCGATAATAGTGAGGCCCCCAAATGGCACTAACAGATCGCGCTATAGTCCACGCCAAGCCTTGTGGCAAGCCGTATAAGCTCAGTGACTCGCATGGACTTTACCTGCTGGTTAACCCTAACGGTTCAAAACGCTGGTACATCAAGTACCGCTTTGTAAACAAAGAGAAAAAGCTCGCTTTAGGTCCTTATCCGCTTTTGACGCTTGCACAGGCAAGACGCATGCGTGAAGAGGCACAATTACTGCTGATCTCCGGCATCGACCCGAGTGCACACCGAAAGGCTGAACGTCTTGCGATAACGCCGGAACATACGTTTGAGTCTGTGGCACGCGAATGGGTCACCAGTAACGTGAACTGGTCGGCGGAACATAAGAAGCGGGTGCTGCGTTATTTCGAGCTTTACGTATTCCCCACGAACGGCAGCTGCGACATCACTAAAATGAAGGTCAAAGACCTTCTGGTGCCCATCAAGGAGGTGGAGAAAGCGGGCAAACTGGATGTTGCTTCCCGGCTTCAGCAGCGCACTGCCTGCGTGATGCGCTATGCCGTCCAGAACGGCATTATCGATCATAACCCTGCATCAGATTTAACCGGCGCGGTCTCCACGCCCAAAGTACGTCACCACCCGGCGCTGGATCTGAATCTTATCCCTGATTTCCTGGAAAGAATCGACGATTACAAAGGCCGTCAACTGACTCAACTGGCGGTAAAGCTGGCGCTGCTGCTGTTTATCCGTTCCAGCGAACTGCGCTTTGCCCGCTGGGATGAAATTGACCTGCGTAACGCCATGTGGACAATCCCCGCCGAGCGTGAGCCGATCCCCGGCGTTAAATATTCAGCGCGTGGGGCGAAGATGCACTCCCCACACCTGGTCCCATTGTCGCGTCAGGCCATCGAACTGCTGCACGAGGTGCGGCAGCATTGCAGATCGGGAACTGAACTGGTGTTTCCCGGCGATCACAATTACCACAAACCGATGAGCGAAAACACCATCAACAAAGCGCTGCGGGTGATGGGCTACGACACCCAGAAAGACGTCTGCGGCCATGGTTTTCGCACTATGGCCTGTAGCGCGCTGGTGGAGTCGGGCCTGTGGTCAAGCGACGCGGTAGAGCGCCAGATGAGCCATCAGGAGCGTAAGCGCGTGCGAGCGGCGTATATCCATAAGGCGCAGCACCTGGAAGAGCGCCGGGAAATGATGCAGTGGTGGGCGGATTATCTGGATGCAAACCGGTTCAGGCATGTGGTGCCGTATGGCTTTAAAAAGTCGCCGGGAGGCACACTCGACCATATGAGCTTCCAGGAGCGCAATGACCGGCAGCTAGAGGAGCTGAAAGCCAGAATACTGGCCGACTCGGAATGGCTTACAGCGTCTGAGTTATCGGCAAAAGCGGGTTTCCGTTCTGCCGATCCTGAGGCTGGTCCGAAAGGCTGGAAAGCCGCCGGGAAGATATTCTCGTTGAAGGTCGACGGGGAGGATCTGTACCCGGATTATGTTCTGGATGAGAAAATGCGGCCTCTTAAGGTTGTCCGTTTGATTCTCTCACTGTTTAAGGAGCGTAAAACCCCGTGGGGGCTGGCTATCTGGTTCGGTTCGGCAAACCGCAGGTTGCGCGGCGGGAGGCCGAAAGATCTGCTGGTATCAAAGTCAGAGTTGGTACTGCTGGCAGCGCAGGATGAGGTAGAGTTGGGGGGATAGGGAAGATTCTGGTATTTAGTCATTCCATGAGCATGGCCGTTTATGTCAGGGCAACGGGAGCAAAACAACTGGCATTTATATAGGCGAACAATGTTGGCTGTGGTTTAGCTTGGCACTCTCAGTGATTAGTTAAATTTGACAGTCAGCTAAGAGCGAGGAGCTGACGTTGCGTACTATCTTTTATGGTCATAGTAGTGTAGGCATCCCGCTGAATATGGCATATTCATGTGTAGGAAACGTTTGAAAGGAGATAGAGCCAATGTTTCGTGTAGATATAATAAATAAGACACTAATCAAACTGAAACCAACAAACTTCTCGGAACTTGGGCTGAAGGAACGTTTTGATATTCAGGAATGGATCGAAAAAAGCCCGACTATTTTAGGTGAGGAACTACTTGTCATTGGCAAAGAGGTCATTCTTGCCTCTGGTAAGCGCCTTGATTTGCTTTGCGTAAATAAATCGGCAGCACTTGTTGTGGTTGAGTTGAAACGGGATGATTCTGGCTCGTCCGTTGAATGGCAGGCAATAAAGTATGCATCGTATTGCTCAAGTCTCTTGCCCGGTGAGATTTTTAAGCTATACGCGTCCTATTTAAACAAGTCAGAATTTGATGCGACTAAAAAAATTGAGGAATTTATTGATGCTGACATTGAGTTACTTAACGCGAAACAGCATATTATTTTGGCCTCAAAAGAGTTTAACTCTGAAGTCATCTCCGCAGTATTATGGTTGCGAGAATATGGCATAGATATTCAATGCACTCGGATTGCTCCATTTATCGATTCTGATGGTGAGCTATTTATCAAGCCGGAAACAATTATTCCGTTGCCGGAGGCTAAAGATTATATTGAACGAAAAGAAGTTAAGCAAAGAACAATTGCTTCTAATCAAGATGAATGGACTGGTAGTTGGTTCGTGAATGTGGGCGAATGCGAATATCGAACTTGGGACGATAACAGACAATTTGGCTTTATTGGAGCAGGTCAAGGGAAGGTGTATTCATCTGCACTTAATCGTCTTGCAGTTGGTGACAAAATTTATGCTTACATGAAGGGATGCGGTTACGTCGGCTTTGGGGAAGTGACCAAACCAGCGGTTATGATTCGCGATTTCATAACTGATTCGAATGTTCCTCTACTCTCTGCAGGATTGAAAGCGGAACACCCAAACGCAAACTCTGACAATGAAGAGCTTTCCGAATGGGTTGTTGGTGTTCGTTGGATCAAGTCTCTTCCGAGAGAACAGGCGAAAACATTTCCTGGCATCTTCGCGAACCAAAATATCGTCTGTAAATTGCGGCATGGGCAGACATTAAAATTTGTGCAATCTGAATTCGGTCAGTAAGCGCTGATTTCAGCGAAGTTCGCTGTTGGCATTAAGCGGACTAGTTGGCTGAGCTGAAGATCCGCTGTGAGCGAAGAGCAGAAGTTCGTAGTTGAGTCACTATGAATCTTGCTAACAATGGCGTGTGTCGGTCAACTGGAAACAGGTCAATCATGATCTGGCTAAAGTGGATCGGTAATATGCAAATTTGTTTAGGTAGAAGTAATAAAAAGTTCAACGGAATTCTATAATGTCTGTTGTTGTCTAAGAGTGGTTCCTTGAACCGCCTGCGATTTGGCTATAGTGGGCTTATTGAGATTTTGCAGATCACCATGGCGAAGGTCGTCGGCGCCAGCTACGGAAAAGGGAGATCATCTTGTTCTTAAATATTGACTTCGACGATCAACTGGCAGTTGCCAGTATTTCGTTGGAAGGTTGGGCTCAGCCGCTTGTCGAATTCCTCTCACAGTATTTTACCATCCACAAAGACATGCTTCGTCTGGACTACTCCCACATATCACCTGATAACCACGTTTTTACGGGTTGGAAGCGTGAACAGTTTAAAGACGAATTCAAGTATGCGGCACAGCAGGGGCAGATAGCGCTGACCTTAAAAGTTCTCGGACACGGATCCACGGGGATTGAGAATTCGTCCTCTATCTTGGACCCAAATTCTTACCGGTGCGCTCAGGATACCTTCAGGAATGGCTTACTTAAGGTCGATCCCCCGGGCTTACGTGAAATCATTGTAGCGGAAATCGAGCCACGTGCGCTTTGGGTGAACTGGTTGCTCGATGACCGTTCATATTATCGGCGTAATTTTTTGGACGATCAGCAGATCATGGAGGCGTTGGTGGACAATACGTCCGAGGAAGATTGCATCGATGTTCTTCAACTAGTCGACCCTCACCAGTGGCAGAATAATTGGGCTTTCGAGAAACTGGTCAAGCTGTATTGGCAGCGTGTACGCGACTATTTGAAGAATCATATCGGCATGTCGTCGGACTATTCAAGCGTCACAAGGCAAGAGCTCGTCTTCTCTCTATTTGCGAATTCGCCGACAGTGCAGACATCCCGGTGGGCTTGCGAACAGGTTTTTGAACAAGCAGTTCCGTCAGTCTTTCCTAAGCTTATCCAACATTGCTGCAAGATATTGCCGGAAGATGTACGTAATCTGTTCCTGCGCTGGAATATCCGTTCGCAGAAAGAGAAGGAAAACAATATCAAGGAGTGCGTTGCCAAAGCCTTCTCGAGGCTTGCTGAATTGTCCGGGGACACTATACCCTCGGACCTCGCACTTGCGGCGGCTTGGCACGAGTTTGGAGACCCAGCGCGCTCTAGTCAGCAAAGCGTCATTGCCAGCCTCAGAGAATTGCCATCCCAGCCGTGGGATCGAGAAACGCTGTGGACCCAACTAGGCCCGGCCGCCCGCGAGGCCTGGCGGCAGGATCTGTTCGATCTGGTGAATGAGGAACCTGAATTAGCCCAGGGGCTCCTCAATTTTGCCTGCCTTTGGCTCGAGCAGACGGCATTTGCCGAAGTCGAGCCAGTGCTTTTGCGATTGATGGATGACGAGGAGCATCTGGCGTTTGCGAATCGGCTTGTCGGTACTCCTGCAAGGCAACTGCAACTGAGGAGCAAGGGACTAGTGCGGTCCAAGCAGGGGGCACTGGACCTGGAGGGGCCAGTAGGCCGGGGCGAGGGTGCTACTGCGTTGCCTAGCGTAGGAGCCCAAACTTGGCTGAGCGACCCTTCCGTGGAGCGCGTCATCCATAGGGCGCTTAGCCAGATGGAGGAAAAATTTTGTCGCGAATATTCGGAGACCTGGGGAGATGACGAGGAGGCCCATACGGCGCGCCTCCTGACTCTGACAATGGAGGCGTTGAACAACGCGAGTGACCAGTTACATCAACTCTCGGTTACGACGCGGGCGACATATCCGAGCCTGACAGTGAAGGTGCGTCAACCTAGCAAGCGAGAGGAAGGGGCGAACACATCAGCCGGGGCTCCGCTGGGGGCAGACGTGCTGTTCCTGAGCCGTATCGTGGACAAGGGGGAAACAGTGATCCAGCGTGCGACCCTTATGCAGGTGAAAAAGCGCAGAGGCACTGTTTCGGGACGGGGCTTCAGTTCGACAGTAGGCATCGACCTGCTGCAGTGCGAGGACATACTCAAGCAGTCAGAACACGCCTATTACCTGTTCACGACTCCGGCCTCGCCTCACCCGGTTCTCTGGGTTGCCCCAGCGCGGCTCGTCAGAAATTTGACCCAGTTGCACACGAGCAAAACTACTGTTTTGGCGATGCAGGTACGCGACGCCAGCTGCTCCTACGCGGATTTTTTTCTGCACGAGCTTGTTGGCCTGTGGGCTGGTGACGAGCATGAGGACGTCATTGCCATCGCTAACGGTGATCTTCGGCTTGGGCGAATGCCTCGCCACATCGTTGACATCGAGGTTCGCCGCCAATCGGATTGATGTGTCAGGAAGAAATTCATGCTCCAACTCGCTCAAAAGCAGAAGTTTATAGTCAGCCAAATCTGTATCCTCGTTTGGGCTGCATCGGCTCAAAGAGCGAAGCTTTATAACGTAGATTTGAAACCGCAATATCAAAGGTCAGTTGAATCGCCACAGGTTTAACAGAAACCTCAGGGTCATTTATGAACTGACCCCACCCCGTTGATTGCCACAGATTGTTCTCATTAACGTCCGCTGTTGTCAGGGCTGCTGTTGCAGCCCTGACAACCTTAGACTTCAATCGATTCAGATATCTCTAATTTATCATCGACTTCGATGCCCAGATAACGGACTGTGCTTTCCAGTTTCTTATGGCCCAACAGAAGTTGGATCATCCGGAGATTCTTGGATCAGGTAAGGTTTTGTTCTTCTCATGGAATGTGCGCTGTAAAGCGAAGCTTCGAGGCCAAGCTTTTCTACCCACCCATGAAAAATTCGGCTGTATTGTCGGGTTGATATGTGCCGGTTAGTTCCGATCCGAGACCGAAACAAGAAGTCTTTACTGTGCAAATTGCCAAGCTTTATCAATGCAGCAACAGCTTCTCTTGTCCCTTTGGTTATCTCAAATTGCACAGGGCTACCGGTTTTCTGTTGCAGCACCGTTGCTCTGCTTGAAACCGAGCATACCATATTCAACATCAGATACTTTGAGATTCACCAGATCGCAGCCTCGTAGCTTACTATCTAAGGCCATATTGAACAGAGCTAAATCACGCGTTTTACCTTCCAGTTCAAGCCGGATTCGGATCCCACAGATATGAGATATCTGAAGTGGTCTTTTTTGGCCTATGATACGGTCTTTATTCCACGGTGACATGTTCATACTCAAATCTCCTGCAATGTTGGAGATTTGAGTATGGTTGTCCCTTATGAGCGAGAATCGGATGTTAGTCCTTACCATAATAATTTCAACAGCTGGACTACTCTTTACTGGTAGGCGGCTTTCCTTACAGTCATAAGGAAACACCATAAAGCGCTAAAAATTATGGATTGCGGTGTTTTTTAAATATCCTCCAATTACGATTAGTTTAAGTTTTTAAAATTTTCACGCAATTGCGGGATAATATCAACTATTAATTTCCTTCTCATTTTTAAAATTGAATCCGTACCATAGATGATACCGTAATCTTTCATGTATTCATTAGCATGGACAGCAGCAGTGTTATATGAGGTTATTTTTGGGTGTATTTCTAAGCCTTCATTGATTTGTTTCCTGTAGTGGTACATGCGATCGCAGAGCATCGCTGTAAAATAGCCAAGAAATTGATTCCTTTGTTCCAATATTTGTCGTTTATAAAGTTCACCACGAACACTGGTGGGTAAGTAATGGGTTAAATAATCTTTTATTGTATGCAACGGTTTCTGTCGTGTGAAGAGTAAAGTTCTTATGTCACAGATAACCGAATTGAACCTACTCTCATCAATTTCTTTTGGGATGTTAATGATAAAAGCATTATCAATTAATTCGTTGTTAATTGAAATAGGTTCTTCATCTGCATCCCTCAAAAAACCAGCTACAATGCCACTTAGTCCATAATTATTTTTAGTGGTTTTGTTCCATTTCTCGATAATAACTTTTGCTTCTTCCTGCGGGATTTTTTCCTCAAGTGAATTTTCATTCTCTCTAACTTTAAGCCAGTCTTCCCATGTGTGGGTATCAACTAATTTCGGACGTTTTCTAGGATAAAATAAAGCATCTTTAATATAATTACCCCATAACCAACTATAGTAAGTATCGAATGCCATCGAAAATTTAATTTGGCGAGATATTATTGTTGTCCACGGAATGGAGTGATGATGTGTGATTTTATCTAAAATACCTATGATTGAATTGGTGATGATTTTATCATTAATTATAGCAACCAGATCTGAGTAATTTTTCATGATGTGCTGTTCAATCGCCATCACTTCCCACGAGGCTTTTGATTTTTTTGCGTAGAGGTAATCCATTAGTATTTTTGAAATATCGTCTTTTTGATTTTCCAATTGAGCCGACGTTGAATCTCCGGGATTCAAGTAAATATAAAGGGCTATGTTTTTATTTATCTCTTTATGTAGGTTAATTACTTCATCACACCGACCAGCCTTAAGCTCATCCCAAACAAGTAGGTCACAAGAGAGTAACCAATCCAGATGATTTAGCATACTTATTTCATGTGGTTCCAGTAGAGCCATTACGCACACCTCCAAGTGGCAATTCAGAATTAGGTTCAGAGCAGTGAGGGGAGTTTGGTCAAACCAAAGTCTCTCTTTTTTTGAGCACTAAACTTCACTACATTTGATGAACTTCTTGCAGTCTATCTAATGGTGATAACAAATGAAATCAGTATCGTATGACGCAGTAATGAGCCCAGGGGCTAGGGAAAAGATCGATAACGGCGAATGGCGTGTAATCGGCTTGTCCGTGATGGATACCTCAAATGGAAGAATGGTTGCCAATCTCAAAACGGTTACCAAGAGTAATCAATCTGAGTACACTCCTGCTCTGTTCGTAGCCTTAAGAGATGAGATTTGCCTCTCTCAACGATTGATGTCAATTAAGATTCGTGAGTCATTCGACAAGCAAAGGAGCATTCTGAACCGAATTGAAGGAAAAATTGATTTTCTGACTGATGTCAAATTCGCTGAGTTGGCTGGTGAGATTAATCATTTCTTTACTCAATGTGATCATTTACATACAAGTGAGGCGGTAAAGGCAGAGAGAGTGCTCGACCATGGTGGCCGTTTAGCTGCTAGGTTAGCGGGAATAACTGATGCCTTAATAGATGACTATTTGGGTAGCGTACAATTGGTTGTTGGGAATGAAACAATGGATTATTCCATGTACACATCGAGAGAATATACTACGGGGGGGTATCGTTACGAACCAGATGTTACGGAAATGACTTATCCGGATTTTATCGGTACGAGAGTTAAAAGCTTCCTTGGTGCGTTAATTGAAATGCTTAACAGTCTCAATCTTATCTCAGTGTGCTTTAACCAGGAGCTCTACATGGGGTATATGGACTCGCTAACGGCGCTACGTGTAAAATTACGGGCACTGCTTAATAGTTTAGTGTTCGGAGTTCCTGTTAAGGAAGGGAAGTTTAAATGCAAAAACTATCGTGCGCTAATATTCACCAAAGATCGCAATGGCGACTGGGTTCAGGATAATGAGGCCGAAAGACTCGCTCAGTACTACACTGAATTTTCCCATAATAATCTTGCAGCAAGCATCTACGAGCGGACCTCAGGGTATGTTAAACGAGATGAGAATTTATTCGCTGCCGTAACCGTAGTGCTCAATTTTATTGAGGATATTGATCTCCTTCTCAGTAGAGGTACCGAGCTCACGGAAGGAAGTATCATGGATACTGAGTCCATTAAATTGCTGTCCGAAACAATATTTCCATCTCGCACGAACCGATTACTAACGTCAACATCATGATAATTTGATGCCTAAACAGTCGCGCAAGTGATGTCTGCTGTTGGCACAAAGCGGCATGTAGGAAACTGATAGCTCTGCTATGAGCGAGAAGCAAATCAGTCTTTGAGGAAGGCCGACTTACTCACTATTGAGTCGTGTAAAGTGGTTTGTCATACAGGAATGACCCTGAATCATAAAGATGTCAAATCACATCCGACCGAATACAAGTGAGACGTTTCCAGCATCCCGCCTATATGTTTATAAAAACTGTTTTTATCGACATATAGCCAGAACATGTCGATGCCATAAACATGTTTTAGCCTTATGTTTATAAACATGAGTGTTATCACCATGTTGTTGCTGTATCTCGATAGAATTTCTGGTCGTCAATCATAGTTTTCTGCATAGTGCTGTTAACGATGTCTTTTGGGGTGAGACAGAGCTACATGGATACGACAGTGAAACTGTGTACAATTAAAAATATTATCCCTCACAGGGGATAAATTTGAAATATCCCCTGAAGCGGATATACTAAAAATATCTGTCATGGGGGATAAAATGAACGTAACCTCACCCAAAATGCTGGCTCAGGCAGTCAGGGATGCACGCAAGCAACGTAAGCTGACTCAACGCGAAGCTGCTGAAAGTATGAGCATGAAGCAATCAACGGTTTCAGAGTTTGAGA
The DNA here is from genome assembly GCF_008693645.1 of Citrobacter werkmanii. Taxonomy (NCBI): domain Bacteria; kingdom Pseudomonadati; phylum Pseudomonadota; class Gammaproteobacteria; order Enterobacterales; family Enterobacteriaceae; genus Citrobacter; species Citrobacter werkmanii. The sequence goes on from NZ_CP044101.1 coordinate 809,678, forward strand.
ATCATCCGGAGGGGACACGGCTGGACACGCTTTTTAAGCTGCTTGCCGCTCTGGATCTTGAACTTCAGGTCGTAAGCCGAAAGGGTAAAAACAAAACATCTGAGGGTTGGGACCAGGAGTGGTGATCCGTGGAAAGATTAACGGTTGCGCTAAATGGCATCATTGTTGGTACGCTGGAGAAAACAGCGGGCGGTGAAATGTCTTTTTACTACCAAAGAGACTGGCTGGAAAGAGCTGGTTCTCGTGCTATTTCTCTTTCGATGCCGTTACGGGAAGAGCGTTATCGTGGCGAAATCGTTTATAACTTTTTTGATAATCTTTTGCCAGATAGTGAGCAAATTCGTAGCCGGATTCAGGCGCGGTTCCATGCGCCCACAAAGCAACCTTTCGACTTGTTAGCACGTATTGGGATGGACTGTGTTGGGGCTATACAGCTTTGGCCTTATGAAACCGATATTCCATCTATTCAGAGAGTGGATGCCGAACCCTTAACTGAAAACGAAATAGAACATCTGCTGCAGGGATACAAAGATGCTCCATTGGGTATGCAGGCAGAGGTCGATGATTTTCGTATTTCACTGGCGGGTGCACAGGAAAAAACAGCTCTGCTCTGGTGGAATAATCGATGGTGTAGGCCACGCGGGAGCACACCGACAAGCCATATTTTTAAACTACCTATTGGCTATATCGCCAATAACGGAATTGACCTTCGCGAGAGCGTTGAAAATGAGTGGCTGTGTTCAAAAATAGCGGCTGAGTTTGGTTTTCCCGTTGCGGATACCCGAGTTGCGTATTTTGGGCAACAAAAGATACTGATTGTTGAACGTTTCGATCGGCGATGGGCTAAAGATGGTCAGTGGCTGATGCGTTTGCCAACGGAAGACTTTTGTCAGGCATTGGGTGTAGCTCCGGCGCTTAAGTATGAATCTGATGGTGGGCCAGGAATCGCCAGAAGCATGGATTTGTTACTGGGTTCTCAACAACCGCTTAAGGACAGGATTTTGTTTTTCAGAAGTCAGATCTTTTTCTGGATGTTGGCGGCAATTGATGGCCATGCCAAAAACTTCAGTGTATTCCTTGAACCAAACAGCGCTTACCGTATGGCCCCGCTTTACGATGTAATGTCTGCTTACCCTTTGATGCACCCGAAAGGTATTCCTCCCAGAAAAGCTAAAATGGCGATGGCGCTATCCGGACGTAATCGCCATTTTCACTGGAGTACAATCATGCCCCGTCATTTTCTTTCCACTGCGCGAGAAGTGAGCTTTCCCGTTTTGCAGGTTGAGCAATTGCTGGCGGAGATGAAACAACGAACTGAATCGGTGATCTCAAAAGTGGAAACGATGTTACCTGCAGGATTCCCAGAGCACATAAGCGAAGCTATTTTTGAAGGATTAAGGCATCAGTCAGCGCGTATTCCGTAGCCATCTCGGTAGTAGTTGAAACAGTAAAAAATACCCCTATTTCATGGCTAATTAACCGCGAAATTATAGCTATGGAGGAAACTACCGATGTTACCCCGGACACACCGCCAGCTCGTGAGCGTAGAAGTGATGTGGCCTGCTCAGACGCTACCGCTTCCCCTGCAACAGGTAGTCGAAGCATTGAATCAGGGCGAAACGCCCGATCAGATTATTATCCGCATGAACCAACGGGGTCTGCTGGCGTGGCGCGAAGACGCATTCGAGCAGGATACACACGATGTTTTTCAGGTGCGGCTGGACAATCAGCATGAAGCGCGGTTTCTCTGCCGCTACGTTACGCTGCCGCTGCACTGATGTCCGTATCCCGGTAACGCGAAATTGAAGAGTGCTGTTTATCACCGGATAAATTAATATGCTATAAAATAAAGAGTTAGCATATGTCGTTTCAGGGATGATGAGTTGTAAATGAAGAAGAAACTGCCAGACCAGCTTACCAGGGAATGCATTATTGCGGCTATGCGCGCCTATGATGAAGGTGTACGCCACCAGTTCAGCGAGTCCCGGCTGTATGATGTGGTCTTTGAAGGGCGCAGTTATCCACCGAAAGCTATAGTCGGTATTGTTGCTTCAAATATGACAGGCGTTGAGTTTTCCCCTGAAGATTTTAGTGGTGGTATCAAGTCGAAATGCGTCAAGTTGCTTACCGATCAAGGGTTTCAGATCGTTGAGAAAAATTTGGGTAACGAGCAGCCTGCCATCAGTATTTTTCCTGATGAACTGCCGCCGCAGAGCGTATTTAATGAAGGTGCAGCTACGCAGGTAACGGTTAACCGCTATGAACGCGACCGTAAGGCCCGCCAGGCCGCATTAGCCTGGCATGGTTGTCTGTGCAGAGTATGTGGTATTGATATGATGAAGGTGTATGGTGAGATAGCAAAAGGTTTTATCCATATACATCACCTGATTCCGCTATCAGACATCAAAGAGAATTACTCTCTGGATCCCAAAAAAGATCTTATTCCCGTCTGCCCTAATTGCCACGCCATGTTGCATCGGCGTAATCCGCCTTTTTCGCCTGAAGAATTGAAATCAATTATTGAATATCATGCGGCTCTTTAGGTATTAAAGCCCATTCGCTGTAGCTCGGTGGAAGAGAGTATTTTGATATAAATTGCTATTCGCGCAGCAACTTCAGCCACGGATTATTCACCGGCACTTTCTCCCCCAATACCTGCTTCGGATCTTCCATCAGAAAACCTTTCAACTGACTACTTTTCTTTTGTGGAACCCGAACCTCGCAGGTCCAGATAAAACTGTCATCATTACAGCGCAGGGCAAGCCCTGACTCCTGAAACATTCGCTGTGCCAGTTTCCAGCCGTCGCCGGTATCGCCTGTAGTTTCTGCTGCGTATGTCTTAAAGATCCCCGGCGAAATCAAGAAAAGATGGTTTTCCACCACATGTACCTTGCCGTTTCGGGTATTCACCGTGGTTGAAGGGCTGGTGTGGGTCTTCAGCCACTGCAGGAAATTATTATTGTCACCAAGCCTCGGGTCGTCTGCTATCTCCGGCAGCGGTTGAGTGGGTGCGCTAAGTTCAGGGACGGGTTCAGCTTTGCTTACCGGCGTCACATCACCGGCAAAACCGGCGGGACGTTGTTCGCCTAGCTCCCATATTGCAGACGGTGTCAGGCGCAGCAGCGTCAGCGGTTCAACGGGCGACCAGCCCTTATCCGATCGGATAATGCAGCGCCAGATCGCTTTATCCTCATTGGCAACGATAAGCTGATGCGTCAGCAGTTCGTCAAACAGGCGGTTATTGTTTTCCGGCACGCTAGATACGCCATGCTGGAGCAGCCAGGCGCGAACCCGGTCGGCGGTGGTTTTGCTGATAAGCCACAGCGCATCCTCCGTCAACCAGCCATCTGATCCGCATTCGGGATTATTGAGCCGGTACTCGTTCTGTACCAGCGACCGCAAGGCTGTAAGAAGTTGCTGGGGGAAGGAAGAGGGCTTTTGCGCCAGCGCGGTTTTGATATCGCCGCCGAGGTATCGGGCGACAGAGGCTTTATCGGCCTGCTGCACCAGTTCAGCCAGTGCGCCAGCCCTTTCGTAGTGTCCGGTGAGCTGATAAATCAGGGACGCAAAAGCCGCCGGGTATCCGGCCAGCCAGTCCAGTAATGGCGAGGGTATCAACTGATTAATCAACATTGCGCCAGCTGCCGGATGCAGATGATAGTCGCGACCGTGGCTATGGTACTGCCAGCGATAAGGCTGTGCCAGATTACCCTGCCACGAATGCCAGCGGGTGCCATCACGTTGATCAATCTCCATATCCACGGCGATTTTTCCCGTATCGTGCAGCAATGCCGCGCAGACCACCGCGACCGTCCATGCGCTGGCCTGCCGCGCCTGTTCTTCCGCACCTGCTTCAGGTGGCAGCAGATAACCCTGGCGCAGTCGGATGGCGTTGCAGGCAACTTCCAGCGAATGATCCAGCAGCCCGCCGGGAGTGGAATGGTGATGACTTTGTGAGGCGGGTAGCAGTTGCACCAGGGCGGCGAAGCGATGAATCGCCGTGAGGATCCAGCTATCGAACAGGGTATCCGGCAGCGGGGTCAGTTGTCGTAACTGCTGCAAACAGGACTGGCGTAACGGTGTCGCCAGTAATCGTTCTGCGGATTGTGGCGCAAACCAGCCCTCCGACAGCGTAGCGTCTGGCGCAGGTGGCTGGCTCCATGATGGTCTTTGTAGCCACTTCAGCATATTTCCCCTTTCCGGGCAGGCCCCTTTGCCCTTGTCGCCCTTCCTTTGCAGTTTCTCCCTTTGGGCCTTTTGTATGCAGCAGGTTATTTTTGTCAGCGAGGAAGAGTTGAAGGTTGATGGTCATTTAACGAATATAAGGATGGTGTCTCTACGGGCTGGACTATGCGCAGATGGCAGCGCAATTTGGCTGACAAATAATGAATTTATACAAGGACGAGGTCATGGCACGATTAGTCAGAAAAAATTATCCGCAACTGGGGGAAGTTAACGCTCCTTATGTTCATGCAGTTGCACACCAGGGGGCGCTATATATATCGGGTCTGACAGCTTTTGGTTCTGAGTCGCAGAGTGGTGATGTTGTTGCGCAGGCAAGTGAAATATTCAGGCAACTTAAGGTGATAGCAACAGCGGAGGGGATTACGCTTGATAATCTGATTAAAGTGACGATTTTTGTTACTTCAATTGGTTCGCTGAAAGTATTGCGTCAGGTATTGTATGCAAACTATGGCGAGAGCTTGCCCGCCAGTTCTCTTGTCGAAGTTAGTGCACTGTTCTCCCCGGATCTTCATATTGAAATTGAAGCCGTGCTTGCACTGCAATGATGTAAAAGTGGCCGATCGAAACCGGCCACTCCGTTCCACTTACCACCAGGCATAAAACATCAGCCTGTCTCGCTCAAAATCAAACGTCTCCAGCGTCTCCTTCACCCAGCGAGTGACGGTGCGGACATCTTTCCAGTAGTGTTCTCCATAATCGGTATAACCATAGAAAAAGCCGTCAATGGTGGGATAAACCGCGCCGCAGTTATCCGGCGTCAGGCTCTGCAGGTCACTCAGAAGCGCCTGCAAATGTGCTTTTGTGACTTCTAACAGCACTTGGTTGCGCACCAGCCCAACGTGTTTATCCACCCATTTGAGTAACGGGTTCGCCTTGCGGAAATAACCCACTCTGGCGTACTGGCTTTCATCGGGCGCGTTTTTTGCCCGTTCGAAAAAGAAGAGATCGAGTCCCATACGTTGATCCTCAGAAAAAGGGAGCAACTTCCCGGCGGGGAAGGCTCCCCGTGCGGGTGGGCTGTCAGGCGCTAAGCTGACAGGGTTGTGGTACCGCGTTGAGCAGCCATTCACTGGCGTGGCGCGCCATACCGCTGGCGCGGATCACTGCCCGCTTGTCCTGGCGCAGAATATCCAGCCAGTAGCCGATGTAGCTGGCGTGCTGGAGCCTGCCCTGAATGCCGCAATGGGCGCACAGGAAGGCGCTCCCCATCTCCGCCACTAACTCTTCAGCGGCGTAGAGTGCTTCGGTGCGTTCTGCTCCGGCAATACCGGGGCGGTTGAGGCGTGAAGCGTGACCAGTAGCGTGCGTCAGTTCATGCAGCAGCGTGGCGTAGTACGCCTCGCTGCTTGCAAACTGTTGCGGGTGCGGCATCATCACCAGGTCGGTCGCGGGTTTGTAATACGCTTTCGACTGGCGGCGATGGCGTAGCGTCACGCCGCTATTCATCGCGATGGTTTCGGCCATCTCCACAGACTCTGCGGGCCGGGTAAACGGCTCGGACAGCGACTGCGGCAGGCCGTCACACTGCGACAGGTTAAACAGCCGAAATTCACGAATAATCCCGAAATGCCGCACCTTCGGCTCACCGTCTTTATCCAGCAACGGCTGGCCGAGTGCATCGGTCTCTTCCTGTGTGCGCGGCAGATACAACACCGCCAGAGAGGATTTCTCCCCCCGGCGTACCTGCCCACCGAGCGCGCTGACCTGATGGAACGTCAGCCAGCGGTCGCTGGCGAAGCTCTGCTTGTCGGCGCTGTTCCACAGCAGCGGCACGTTGATGCCGTGATACGGTCGACCGGATAACGCATTGATCGGGAACGGCGGCTCGCCATCGCGCCACGGGCGGATCCACGGCACATTGCCGTTTTCCAGCTCAGCAATAATCTGGTCGGTGACTTTCTGGTAGATATCGTTGCTTCTGTCCATTGTGCGATCCTCATGGAAGAAGCCGGAACTGCCTCCACCCGGAAGCGACTCCGGCGGGGAGAGGTTATGCCTGTTCAGCCATCGAGACCTGCACATAGTGGCCGTGATAGTTGAGCGACAGCGGTAATGCGACAGGGACTTTCATATCGCCCTGCGGCGGCTGGCAGTAGATCGTAAAGGTGACTTTCTTGCGGGATGCCCCGGCGGTGCGCAGGGTCAGCAGTACGGCGAGCAACAAATTGCCCAGCCGTTCTTCCACCTGCTGCGGGTCGGCGGGAAATTCCACAGCGGATTGCCAGACATCAGGGGCGATAACCACCGGCATTAACGACGGTTTTTTATCGAAAAGCGACATGGTGTTTCTCCTGTAAATGAGCAGGGAACACCCTTCGCAGGGCATTTCCCTGCGGGATGGAATGGTACAGGTATCCTGCGCATCTGCGCCGTTCGCGCCTTCCGGATACATGGCGAACTTACTGCATGGCTGGCGGTAGTGTTTTCTGCGCGGGTGATAAAAGGGAGGGGAAAATCATTACCGGGGCTGAAGAGTTTTGTCGTTCCTGAAATGTGAACGCAGGCAGATTGATGCGCACTCATCGCTCAAAAAATGATCTTTTTCAGGCGGATACTGAAATCAGAAAAGCATATGACCTTGAACAGTAAACACAATGACTGGAGGGATATGCTAATGAACCAACAAGATATAAACGCATTGAAGAATTTTGATTTTCTGGCGCGCAGTTTTGCCCGTATGCACGCCCTGGGCCAGCCAGTAGATATCGATGCCGTGACCGGCAATATGAGTGATGAACAGCAAGCATGGTTCCGGGAGCGATACGACCACTACCGAAAGCAGGCTGAGCGGGCGAGAGTGATAGAACTGCGGTGATGTAACGAACAACGGGCTTAACGGCCCGTTGCGTTTTTCAGGCTTTGAAAATCTGTTTTCGGTGCCAGCCAACATACTGTTCAGCAGGCCACTGCGTTTTGTCATAAGGGAGGAATAACTGCTGGCCGTCCCGGTGCCAGAACAGATGGTCTACCACCGGGCTACGACTGACGCCGCCGGAGATGCGGATGGTCATACTCTCATCCAGCCCGAATGCCCCCATATCAAACGCATCGTGGTGCAACGTACAGAGCGCCAGGCCATTGTTTACCACGCACGGACCACCGTACGCTTTCCAGTGAATATGCGCCGCTTCAATACCAACCAGCGCGCCATCGAGTCTGAGATCGTAACCACAGAACGCGCACCGTGAGTGGTAAGCGCGAAGAACGATATCCCTGAAACGCGGATCGCGGTTCCTGGAGCGATCGATAAAATCGAATCCCAGTTGGTTGGCCAGGATCCGCTGAATACTTTCCGGGAAGCGATCGGTGAGGATCTTCTGAGCCAGTTGGTCGATCATCTCTGGATGTGCCAGCAATTGCTGGTAAGCCGCTTCATCGAAGCCGCCCGCCACCTGGTTATCAATCAGTTCTTTCTTTGTCGGCTGAGTATTGCCCTTGCGCGGTTTGCAACCTTCTGCGTGAGCGATCTCCCAGAAGCCGTCTGTTCGCAGCCGCCAGAACGGCATATTGGGATAGTCGGTGCGTCGCTTGGGGCCAAACTCTTTCAGCAGGCGAGTAAGCGGTTCGTGGATCTCCAGGCCGTAGTTAAACAGGCGTGGATGGCCTGCTTTGTACTGCGACAGTACGTACAACAGCAGCAGCGGTTTATGTGGCGCGCATACGTCACCCTGACGCCAGACTGAGACGTTAGAGATGGCGGATTGCAGCGTTTCTGGAGAGATCATAAGAATGAACCGGGTAACAGGCTGATGTTATTGCGATCATGCTCGCAAAATGCCGGTGACTCAAGCCCCATTCATCACACCGCCAGTACGAAATCTTCAGGGAATGCGTGTTTTACTGACGATCATCTTCCCGACCTGTTCACCAGCGCTGCGGATATCGCCGACCGCGCTACCCATCACTCCGGCGAAGGCTGCGCCGATCCTAACGCCCGCCCACGTCAGCGCACCCAGCCAGAATGCGGGTAACACCAGGAACATTACGCCCATAATGATATTCACAATCAGATCGTCGGAGGTGTTTTGCAGCCCCCAGAGGTTGAAGTACGAGTGGGTGTCGCTGTCGTACATCATCTGCATCAGCCAGTTATCCAGCCAGCGGGCCAGTTCCCACCAGAAGGTAAGAAAGAACAGGGCGAACTGCACAAAGCTTAGCGTGATGACAGTTTTAAGATCCCATGCCGAGAACAGCAGGAGCACCGGAATACAAATTACCAGCGCCATTTCGAGGAACGCCTGCACCATCGGCAGCGCCTGGCGGACATTATCAAACGCCGGAAACAGGGCGTAGCTGGAAAGCCCCGCGCCGATGATCCCGCCCACACGACTCAGTAACTGCGTCTGGCTGAGATTCTCCCCCGCACTCCCACCAAACCCGTTGTACACCAGCCCGCCCTGCGATACCTGCATATTGCGCGGGCTGACCAGCGAGCGCAGTACCGCTTCTTCATACTCGTCTTTCGACTGCCCCAGTTTTTGCAGTTGCTGCCAGAGCGTGGTATCGACTTGCTTAAGCAGACGGTTTTTCAGCCCCGTATCGCCATCGGACCACCACTCCTTACACGTTGGGTAGCCTCCTCCACCCGTATCGTTCAGGCCATCATCGCGGCTGGCGTCATAAGGCCAGGCGGCGCGGGGCGTATGGGAATGATCGTGGTCGTAATAGCCTGGTGTGGCGAGATAAAAGGCCGATCCCACCCAGTCCACTTCCCGACTCTGTTCCTCGCTGATATCGCTGCCCAGCCGCTTGAGGCGTGCGCGCGACGGCCCGTAGCAGTCGTTAACGAAATCCTGTAGCTCCTGCGCCAGCGCCGGATCGGCGATCCGGGTGTGCTGCACCTCAAAGCGCAACTGGCGCAGGTCCGGCTTGCAAGGTAGCACCGCGACGGCGGCGCTGGTGATGCCTTTGCCCAGCGCATGAGTGAAGTACCACCAGACCGGCACCGAGGCGTTCTGGCCGCTGAGTTCGTTGATCAGTGGTGCGTAGCCGGAATCACCGGGCTGCACCACCGACCAGCCGCACTGCTTCGTGCGCTGGCTGTCGTAGGTGAGGGTATTGATATCAACATTGAGGAACGGCACACCCGCGAAGAAGATCACCAGCAGGGCGCTGTAGAGCGAGTGCTCCACCCAGACGACCAGCAGGCGGGCGACGTTGCCCTCATCAGCCCCCTGGCCTCGTGCTTTAAGCCACAGGGCAACCAGTTTTGCCAGCAGGGGCAGGGCGAACAGCCCGGTGGCGGTCAGCGTCTGCCACACGCCGTTGTTCACCAGCCAGCCGAGCAGGGTGAGCACGTACTCGAAATAGCTGTTGGCGGTCATCGCGGGCTGTCCGGCTGCGGGTTATTGAGGTTGTGTAGACGGCTGTCGCTGTCGTCCGGCACTTCCACCGCCTGTCCCTGAAGCTGGTCGCGCTGCTGCTTGCGTTGCAGGATAAGGCTTGCGGTATTGCGTGTCAGCGCCTGGCGGAAATCAAGTTCCAGCTTAAGCTGGCTCAGCTCTTCATCCAGTTGGGTGGTGGTTTTGCTTAAGCTCTCCTGCGCCTCTTTGACGTTGGCGATATTCGGCTCGCGCATGCCTGCGAGCAGCGTACGCCGGGCCAGCAGCGCCTGCTCGGTGACGCGGGCCAGCGCCAGTTCTCCCGCCAGCCGTTCGGTGAGGACGGCAACATCCGGATCGTCGCGTAGCGCCTCGACCACGCCGCGGGTAAGCTGCATGGATCCGCCGGAGGCTTTCGCCAGATTGTCGAAGCCGGGTTTCTGACTGCCATTAACCAGATCTGTCAGGAGGGGCAGGATCTTCGCTTTTTCTTCGTCGATCAGTGGATGCAGGCCGATCCCCGCCTGTGCGCCGGAACGTGCATCCGGATCGTCGGTGGCCTGCGCCACGCTGATGGTTTGCTCACCCACCACGCGGCTCATCCATCCGGCGGCCTCTTCAGGGGATGTCCAGGTGCTACAAAGTTCTCCGTCGCATTCGGAGGAGGTAAGAGACGTGGTGCTGGTGGCGGGCTGCTGGTTGAGAATATTCCAGCCTGCGGCGGTGGCGTCATGGACCACCTTAATTGGCGGCTGGCCTTTGCCGCCTCGCTTTTCGCCACCTACCCAGCGTTTACCCTTTTCGGCGGCCTCTTTTGCCGCTTTCTGGTCGGTGCGGATGGCGTCATTATCGCTGGCGGCAAGGGTCTGATAGTTCTCCGCTTTGGCTCCGGAAAACCAGGCGGAATCAGTCGCCAAATCGGTCATCTTCTCCGCCATTTTCTGGCAGTTCAGCAGCGACTTATCAAAATCCAGACGCCCCTGCAGCACGCCGTTGGTCAGTAGATCATAAAGCTGCGGATTGGCGCGCTGGATAATCATCGCGGGCAGGCTGGCAACCGCGCCAGTGGCGCTCTGGATAACGTTACCCATCAGTTGCTGGAAGCCATCGGTGATGCCGTTTAGCTGGTTGCGCACCGTGGTGTCGATGTCGAAATTGCCGCACATCATATCGGCGTTCCAGCCAATGCCCACGCTGAGCGGCGAGGGGCTGCGGCGTACCGGAGGCGGCATGACTGCCTCGCCGCCGCCAATCTGATAGTAAAGCTGGTCGTCAACCGCGCCTCGCGTGCGGAAGCTGTAGTCGTCTGCCGCCACGCAAACCCAGGCGAAAAACAGTAAGACCAGGCAAAGAACTCTCATCACCGCCTCCGTTAACCCGTACTGCCGAGGAAGGTTTGCCCCCGGCGCGGACAGCATTTGTAAGGCCGCCACAGCGTCCAGGCGTACGTGCCATCCTCCGCCAGCTTGTCGGCGTAGGTGTCGGTGGCGCTGCCATCCGGGAACACCGAACAGGCGGCGGATTTTTTCGGCGTGAGCATTTGCCAGCGATGGTTATCGCTGTCGCCTTCGATAACCGGGGTGGGCGGCCAGTACCCGGCGCGCGATGAGGCTGTCAGCGGCGTGTAGATATGCGACTGCCCGGTACGCGTCACCAGATCGGCCACGCGCTGGGCGATAACGGCGGCGGCTTTATAGTCGTGTGTCTGGCTGATGGCTCCGGCGCGCGGGTAGATATTGCCCCACATATCGCCGTTCCGACCGACTTCCCGCATGCCCGGCGTCAGCGCCTCCGGGTAGGTCATTTCCGGCACACCGCTGCGCCATGCCAGCGTATCGAGTTGACTCAGAAAGTACGGTTGAAAAGGTTGCGATGAAGGTGAGCAGATATAGCCAAACTGGGTGAAAAACGTCGCCAGCTCATCGCCTGCCGGGAAGCCGATGGCATCGGCATTCTTAAAGCGGATCTTGCTGTGCTGACTGGCAGAACGAGGATTAGTATCGCCGCCGCCTTCGGCAACACCGGGCAACGGTGGGCTGAGTAACGACATCTCTGCCCACGGACTTTGCCCGGTGTTGCTGTAAGCCGACACCACCAGATCCGGGCGGAAATGACTGACCTTCACCGACGTGCGCACCGTACAGCCGAACGGCGTGCAGTACAGCCAGTAGCATAGGCCGACTACCCGGTAGTTCACGCAGTCCGGCGACAGGGCGGAGGCTGCAATTTCCGGCGTGGTAATGGCTCTGAGCGGGAAAGCGGCGCACAGCATCAGGGGCAACAGAAGAGGAAAGCGGTCTGGCATAACGCCTCCGGCAACAGAGTTTTCTTCTGCCGGGTGTAGCGCAATGCTCATACGATCACTGCTGAAAACTGGAACCCGCCCGTGAAAATTGTTGAGTCTGTCATCAACCTTTGCCGGGCTTTCTGGTGTTATTCTGTGGTTCAGGCCGGGCTACGAAAGTGGTTCCGGCCTGTTTTTTTCTTCATTTTTTATTGTGTTTAAGGAGCAAGGCTTATGCCAGTAAAACGAAAACATCTGACCCGCCATGAAGTGGGGCAGATACTGCTTGCAGCGGACAGAGGGATCCATTTTGAGCGCGATTACTGCCTGATTCAGATGTGTTTTTTACACGGTCTGCGGGTCAGTGAACTGTGTGGGATGCGCCTGTCGGATATCGATTTGGTAGGGCGTTCTGTCTATGTCCGACGGCTTAAAAACAGTCTCTCGACGCAGCATCCACTGTTTGATGCCGAATTGCCCGCATTGATGCGCTGGCTAAAGGTGCGCCGACGCTGGCGGGAGGCAGACAGCGACTGGCTTTTTCTGTCGCAGAAAGGAGGCCCGCTGTCGCGTCACCAGGTCAGGTTATTGCTCAGACGTTACGGCGAACTGGGCGGCGTCAGCATTTCCGCATATCCCCATATGCTGAGGCACGGATGCGGCTACGCGCTGGCGGACCTGGGGCGTGATACGCGTCTGATACAGGATTATCTGGGGCACCGGAACATCCGGCATACAGTGATTTATACGGCGACAAATACGCAGAGATTTATGAATGTCTGGGGGAATATGAGAGAAAACCACACAATTAGTGCCAGAATGTAAAGTAGTATCAGAAAAATTTAGCAAAGTGTCAAAATTTTTCTGAGACCCCTTTTGATAACGGATTATCTCTCTGTTTTTAAATAATTATTCCGAACTAATGCAGCTTAACACACCTTTGGTACCCTGCTGGCAACGTGCGTGAGTCGTCCACGTTGCCAGTTTTCATTTGCTCACCGCCTTACTGTTTTATGCCATTCCGAAAGCTCAGTTCCTCTCCCGATGGCATTTTATTTCTCATTCTCTTCTTCCACATCATTTTCTCCTGAACTCACCACTCTGGCACTAACGGGAAAGTCTAACGCAGATTTTTTCACCGCCAGAGTGATGCGGGGCCGAGTCCCGAATGTTCTTTCATCAAGGAGAAACACATGAAAAAAACGATGTTAAGCGCGTGTTTTATGCTAGCGGCGGCTAATGCCATGGCCGCCGACGGCACCATCCACTTCACCGGTAGCATTACCGACCAGACCTGCAAGATCGACACTGGCTCCCAGAATCTACCGGTGAACCTCGGCAATGTTGCCCAGACTGCCCTTAACGGGGCAAAGGGGATGAGAGCGGCGCCAACGCAATTTACCATCAACGTGAGCGAGTGCCCGGAAACGGTCACCGGTGCAAATGTGAAATTTGACGGGACATCCGATAACAACGACCAGAGCCTGCTGGCGCTGGACAGTGGCACGGGCATCGCCACCGGGGTTGGGATCCAGATCGCAGATAAAAACGGCACGGCCATCCCACTGCACTCCGCTTCATCCGACTACACCCTCGCAGAAGGCGCAAATGCGCTCGACTTTGTCGCTCGCTATGTCTCCACAGGCCCGGCGGTCACCACCGGTACAGCAAACGGTACCTCTGAGTTCACCATCATTTACAAATAACGCTGTGCCGTCGCGGGGCGCATTCTCCTCCTCCTACCCATGCGCCGCCGCATAACAGGGAGCGTTTCGCAGGGATGCGTATTTTTCGTCCGGAGATAACAAGATGAACAGGTATGCAGACATTTTGCTGGCGCTATTGCTGGCCGTATTTACCGTGCAGGCACAGGCCGGGATTGTCATTGGCGGGACACGGATCATTTATAACGGCGACAAAAAAGAGACCTCCGCTTCTATACGCAACCCCGACAGGTCCGGCGTCTGGCTGGTGCAGAGCTGGGTAGATAGCGGGATGAAAGGAAGTAAAACGCCATTTATCGTGACGCCGCCGTTATTTCGCATTAATCCAGGCGAAGAGAACATCCTGCGCATTGTGCGCACTGGAGGGAGCCTGCCTGAAGATCGGGAATCGGTGTTCTGGCTGAACGTGAAGTCCATTCCCGCCACCGACGACAGCGTGCCGCATAACAACGTTCTGCAAGTGGTGGTGAAATCCCGCCTGAAACTCTTTTACCGCCCGGCGGGGCTGGAAGGACAGCCGGAGACGGCTTACCACCATCTGTCGGTCTCCCGTAGCGGCAATCGTCTTACGGTCAGCAATCCCACGTCTTACTACGTCACTTTGTTCACCTTAAAGGTGGACGGGCAGGAGATCAAAGAGGCCGATATGGTGCCGCCGAAAGGCAGCGTCAGCTTCACACTGCCATCGGCCACGGCGTCCACGGTGACCTGGCAGTCGATCAGTGATTACGGCGGCGTCAGTCAGACCGAAAGCCGTAAGCTCTGAAGGAGGGAATATGAATAACCCGAATTCCCGACTGATGATCTTCCTGCTGGCGCTGTTGCTGATTATGGTGCTGCTATTGGGTTATCTGCGTCATGCGGAAGCTCGCGAGACCTTCAATACCCACGCGCTGGAGCTGGACAGTCCGGGCCAGGCGGTCGTTGACTTATCCGCCTTTTCCGAATCCGATGGCCAGCTACCGGGCACTTACCGGGTGACGGTGTACGTCAACGGCGAGCAGCAGGGCGAGGCGCAGGATATTGCCTTCGTTGCCGGACCGGATAAAAAACTCATCGCACAGTTAACCCCGGCGATGCTGAAAGACTGGGGCGTGAATACCGCTGCGTTTCCTGCGCTGACCGCACTGCCAGCGGACAAACCGCTGGAGGATATCGGCCACTATATCCCGATGGCTTCCAGCGAGCTGCGTTTCAGTAAACTGCAACTGAACCTCAGTATCCCGCAGGCGGCGATGAGCGCTACCGCGCGCGGCTGGGTGGATCCGTCCGAATGGGACGAGGGCGTACCTGCCGCGCTGCTGAACTATAACCTCAGCGGCAGCAATACCTGGCGCGACGGGGAAAATGGCTCCGATGATAACTACTACGCCAACCTGCAGAGCGGGCTGAACCTCGGCGCGTGGCGGCTGCGCAACTATTCCACCTGGAATTACGACGAGGATAACGGCAGCCACTGGGATTCAGTGAACACGTATCTTCAGCGGGATATCCAGCGCCTGCAGGGGCAGCTCACGCTCGGCGACAGTTATACCCCGTCGGACATCTTCGACAGCGTGCAGTTTCGCGGCGCGCAACTGGCGTCGGATGACAATATGCTGCCGGACAGCCTGCGCGGGTTTGCCCCGATCATCCGCGGTATTGCCCAGTCGAACGCCCAGGTCACCATTAAGCAGAACGGCTACACCATCTACCAGAGCTACGTCGCGCCGGGGGCCTTCGCCATCAGCGATCTCTACCCGACCTCGGGCAGCGGTGACCTGGAGGTAACGATTAAAGAAGCCGACGGCAGCGAGCGAACCTTTATTCAGCCATTCTCTGCGGTACCGATTATGCAGCGTGAAGGCCGTCTGAAGTATGCCCTCACTGCCGGGAAATACCGCAGCGGCAACAGCGACAGCGATGAGCCTGAGTTTGGCCAGATAACGGCAATTTACGGCCTGCCGCACGCCATCACGATTTATGGCGGCACGCTGTACTCGGAGGACTATCAGTCCGGGGCGGCGGGTCTGGGGTTTGGTCTCGGCGAGCTGGGTTCGGTTTCCGCCGATATCACCGCTGCGCACACCACGCTGAATAACGATGAAACTCACGACGGCCAGTCGTACCGGGTGCAGTACTCAAAAGATTTTCAGGCCACCGATACCAGCTTCACCCTGGCGGCGTACCGCTATTCCACGGAGGGGTTCTACACCTTCCAGGAGGCGAACGATTTACGCTCAGACAGCGACGACGGCTGGCGGCTGACGTACAACAAGCGGCAGAAACTGCAGCTCGATCTCACCCAGAGTATCGGCAGCTACGGTTCGTTCTTTGTTTCCGGCTACCAGCAGGATTACTGGCATGAGGACGGTTACGAGCGCACCCTCAGTACCGGGTGGAACGGCAATATCAATGGCGTCAGCTACAGCGTTTCCTACAGCTACAGTGATTATCCGGACAGCACTCAGCCTGCCGACCAGCAGCTGGCGTTCAGCATCCAGGTACCTCTCAGCCGCTTTATGCCGAACGCGTGGGCCAGCTACAGCGTCAATACTGCGAAGCACGGTGACACCCGTCAGCAGGTGGGCCTCAATGGGACGGCGCTTGCCGATAACAACCTTAGCTACAGCCTCCAGCAGAGCTACACCAATCACGGTACGGGCGGCTCCGGCAATATCAACGCCGACTATAAAGGCGGGCAGGGGGAAATCACCGGCGGCTACAACTATGACGACGATATGCAGCAGGTGAACTATGGCCTGAAAGGGGGGATTGTCGTCCATCCACATGGCGTCACTCTTTCCCAGCCGCTTGGTGACTCACTTGCCATCGTGAAAGCGCCAGGCGCGGACGACGCGAAGGTGCAGAACAACACCGGGGTCTATACCGACTGGCGCGGCTATGCGGTCGTGCCGTACGTCAACGCCTACCGGAAAAACCGCATCGCACTGGACACCAGCACACTCGGCGATGGAGTCGATATCGACACCGCCGTGCAGACGGTGACGCCAACGCAGGGCGCAGTGGTAATGGCGGACTTCAACACCCGCGTCGGACGGCGCGTACTGATGACGCTGCTTTACCGTGGGCTGCCGGTGCCGTTCGGCGCTCAGGCGAAAATGAAGGAGGGCGGCAGCGGCATCGTTGGCGATGACGGCCAGGTGTACCTGACAGGCGTCCCGGATGAAGGTGATATCACGGTGAACTGGAATGGAAAGCAGCAGTGCGTGGTGCATTACCGGTTGCCGCAGAATGCCGCAAACGCGCCGGTAACGGAAACTGAGCAGGAGTGTCGGGAATGAAACTTATTCGCTACATTGTGGCCCTTACGAGTGTCATCATGTTTTCTCTGCCAGTGATGGTCTGGGCGTCATGCGCCTTTACGGGCGGTGCAACCTCAGAAATTAGCGGCTATGTCACATTTGGCAATGTGTCTGTTCAACGCGATGCGCCGATAGGCAGCGTGCTTGCTACGGCGACAACCGGGACTTATAACGGTGGGCAGGCGATTGCCGGATGTTCTGAATCCTGGACTTATCGCTGGGAACTGAGCAAATGGAGCTCGTTGAGTTCCCAGGGCAACAAAGTCTATAACACCAATATTGCAGGAGTGGGGCTCCGGCTAACAAACACTGCATCTGGAAAGTTGCTTCCCTATGACCAGAGTATGGGAACGGGCAGCGTCATTATTAATGCTGATGGTATTAAAGCTGAATTAATCAAAACGGGCGACATTACGGGCGGAACCCTGGATACCGGTATGCTGGCGCGGGCCTCGGTTGCAAACCAGTTTTATTTTGCCAATGTCACGTTGAATGGCACAAATACCATTACCTCTGAATCCTGCTCCGTTACCACTAACCCGGTTAATGTCCCGCTGGGGGATCATGACAAAAGTGAGTTCAGCGGTCCGGGTACCGGAACGGCCTGGCAGACATTCAATATCAATCTGAGTTGTGTTCAGGGCGCGCGGATTAATGTGCGTATTGACGCCACAGCAGACAGCGACGCAGGCGTACCCGGTGTCATTAAACTCGACAGCGATCCCGTTAATGCCAGCGGTGTCGGCGTTCAGCTCTGGTATCGCTATGAAGATAGCCCGGTACAGTTCGGCCAGGAGCGGTATTACTATACCTCGCCATCAGGTGGTAACGAATATGTTCAGCTTCAGGCGCGCTATTACCAGACAACGCAGAGCATCACGGCCGGAAAAGCGAACGCCACAGCGACATTCACGCTGAGCTACAAGTAAATCACCGGAGCAATGACATGAGAAAAGTTATATGTTTCATGCTGTTGATGCTGGTGGTTTCACCGATCGCCCGAGCCAGTTGTTCATTTTACAGCGGCGTGTCCGGAGAAGTGCCGGGTTATCTGAACTTCGGCAATGTGGTTGTTCAGCGTGATGCACCGATAGGCAGTGTACTCGCCACCGCAGTAACAGGCGCTTATAACAATGGCAATGCCATTGCAGGATGCACCAGGGAGGCCTGGACCGCTCGCTGGGAGTTGACGCAGTGGGGGACGCTCAGTGGCTATGGCAACGGCGTCTACAATACCAACCTCGCTGGTGTCGGTTTACGTCTGAGTGCAGCACAAACGGGCAAAGTACTGCCCTATGAAGGCAGTTACCCCTACAACGCCGGAGGCTCATGGGCATCTATTCCTGGCGATGGCATCAAAGGGGAGCTTATCAAAACGGGAGATATCACCAGCGGCACGTTAACCGACGGTATGCTGGCGCGCGCCTCGGTAGTGAACCAGTTTTATTTTGCTAACGTCACGCTTAACGGCACCAACACTGTCACTGCAGCCTCCTGCTCGGTGACCTCGGTGGATGAGCCGGTCCAGCTTGGCGATCACAACAGGCAGGAGTTCAGCGGTGTGGGCTACACCACGGAGTGGAAGGCGTTTAATATCGTGCTGGACTGCAATAAAAGCGCGCATATTTATGTGCAAATTGATGCCACAAAAGATGCGTCGAATGCGCCAGGCGTGATGGCCATTGATTCCGAAAGCGGCAGTACCGTGGCGACGGGCGTTGGGGTTCAGCTTTACTTCGCGCCGGACAACAGCGCGGCGCAGTTCGGGCAGGTGAAGGATTATT
The DNA here is from genome assembly GCF_008693645.1 of Citrobacter werkmanii. NCBI lineage: Bacteria > Pseudomonadati > Pseudomonadota > Gammaproteobacteria > Enterobacterales > Enterobacteriaceae > Citrobacter > Citrobacter werkmanii. The sequence goes on from NZ_CP044101.1 coordinate 828,341, forward strand.
ATACTTCGCCAAATGGCGGGATGGAGACCGTTCAGCTCAAGGCGCGTTATTACCAGACGGCTTCAGCGGTGACGGCGGGACCCGCCAATGCGACGGCGACGTTTACGCTGACGTATAAATAGCTACCTGAACAATTTTAAAGGTTTTAGACTAATCCTCTGTTTATCAGGGAAGATGATAATGACCCAATATTGGTGGAAAGATCTTTTTGATCGCAATAATAACTGGCAGGGTCTGGAGTTGACACTCAAGAGCAGCCAGAGGACCGACGTGGCAATCGAAATGCTAAGTGGTCGTTATGGGCGGATGGCGCTACAGGTCTCCGGGAAGACATTATTCTGGGCATCAATGTTGAAAGACCATTCCGGAGTCTGGTTGGTGTTTAATGCCGATCATTCCGTTTGCCAGACATTATTACCGGCTGTCACATCTGAAGATATTGAGGGTATTAAAAACAAAGGCGAACGGGCCTGGACAGGTGAATGGTGTCGCTATTTTTCCCGGCAATTAATGAATGCGTCAGTGCCTCTTCTGTCTCCTCGCCGATGGCTGATAAGGCCGATGGAGGTCAAATATTCATTACCAAAATTATCCGGACAGCGTGTTCCTGTGAATAGCTGGCGTTTTGATGCCCCAGAAAGCAGCGGGAATATCGGCTGTAGCTGGACGCTCTACGGCGAAGATTTTCCTGATTTGGTCAATCCTGACAAAGTCAGATTAGTGGATTGGTGGTGGGGAGGTAGCCTGCTACTTGGGCGTTATCCGATACAACCTGATGCCGGAAGGTTGAAATGGTGGCGTAAAAAATGCCGTGAGGGTGCGCTGCCTCCAGTACTTGTCTGGTATATAGCAGGGCTGGGATCATTTGTTATTCTTGATGGTCATTATCGTTTACAGGCAGCTATTGCAGAAGAAATCCCTCCTTCATTTCTGGTGCTCAGCGAATTGCAGGAACAGGATTTTGCTACCGATCAAGACCATCGGGCCCGTATTGTCCGGGCTTTAGAACAGCAGCTCAAAAATCCTAAGTGCAAAATCGATGGTGTAAATCAGACGCTGATTAATCTTTATGATACACGCTATCTTTATGCCTCAACCCATAGCCGCGCGACGCTTGGCGAAGGAACGCGTTGGGCGCAGGAGTTAGAAAGCTATCTGCAACGGCATCAGTTGGAAGACTATCGGGACAGGATACTTAATGGCGTTAACGATGAATGCTGAATTAAGGATAACAAATGGCGGCATTCTTTAGGGAATACAGAGTAAACGAGCTTGCGGATACCAGCATCCCTGCTGGCGACTATTTTAATGACACTGGTTTTTGACTCTCGAGACTCTGGTGTACCGCCTCACAAATCCGGCTCACCGCCAGTCCGTCCACTGCGGTTACCGGGTAGGGTGCTTTATGTCTGACCGCCCGCACAAAGTCATTGATAGGGTCGATACCGAAACCGCTGGCGACGCCGTTGCGGTAGTTGATGAAATAGCTGTTGGGCGTGAGCGTCATGCCCGGCGTGGTGATTTCCAGCCCGCGATGCTGTGAAGTGCTGCGGATATACGTGGCCTCGCAGAGAATATCGATGCGCCCGTCGTTGTCCTTCGGAAAACCCTCCGGCAGCACCCATGAGTTTTCCACCACCCATGAACTGCCATCAGCCATTGTCAGCAGGCTCTGCACGCTGTCGTGGGTGTCGATCCCGCACATGTCCAGCAATTGCTTCTGGCCCACCGCATACACCGATACCACCTCCTGCCCGGAGAGATACCGCACCAGGTCGAAACAATGGGAACCCAGAAACCACACCGGGGAGCTTGCGCCTGCCCAGTCCAGCCACTGCGTCGGGACCGTTATCACGTCGTCCATGCTGATATGCCCGCGCAGGATCCGCCCGGTTTCCGGCTTCTCCAGTTCAGCTTTGATGCGCATCACCGCCGGGTCCCAGCGCTTGTGGAAATCGACGCCGACCAGCAGGTCCCTCTGCCGCGCCATCTCCACGATAAGCTCGCACTCGCGTACCGAAGTGGCGAGCGGTTTCTCCGCCAGCACATGCTTGCCATGGCGCAGGGCGGTGAGGATGGATTCGGTGTGGTACGGGTCAGGTGTCGCCACCGAGACCACATCGACGGCTTCTTCCTGCAGCAGGACATCCAGCCGGGTATAACCCATCACGCCGTAGGTCATGGCAAGGTCGTCACAGTGCTCTGTATCGGTGTCGCAGATAGCGACCAGCACCGTGTCCGGGTTATGGCTGTACGCGTTCATATGGTGCTTGCCGTAGATACCTGCGCCCACCACGGCGGCTCTGATTTTGTTCATGATGATGTCCTCAGAATAAGCCCAGGGAAAACAGCCAGCCGACTATTACCGCAAGCGGCCCGGTTAACTGGCGTGAGAGCAGAAAGGCAGGGACGCCCTTCGCGATGGTCTCCGGTTTTGCCCCCTGCATGGAAAGGCCCACCGGGACGAAGTCGCAGCCGACCTGCACATTGATGGCAAACAGCGCGGGCAGAGCGAAGGCCGGGGATATGGCACCTGCGCCAATCTGCGTACCAATCATCACGCCGATGACCTGCGAGATGGCCGCACCCGGCCCGAGTACCGGGGAGAGGAACGGAATGCCACAGATGAGCGAGAGCAGCACCAGCCCCCACAACGAGTTCGCCAGCGGCGTCAGGGCGTGGGCAATCAGGCTGCCGAGAGTGGTCTCCTGCACCAGCGCAATCAGCAGCGAGACAAAGGCCATAAACGGGATAACGTTACGCAGCGACACGTCCACCGCCTCGCGGCTGGCAGCGAACAGCAGGGCGATAACGTGGCCGACGGCGGTACCGGTCTGCTCGACCATGCGCACCAGTTTCTCCGCGCCACGGGGAGGCGGTGGTGTGCTGATAACCTGTGGTGCAGTGACAGGCACCGGCTCCGGTTCACCGTCAGGGGCTTCGGCGGTATCTACCAGAACCAGTTGCTCCATCGTGACGCCGGAAACGTAGTTATCCTCGGTAATAAAGTGCGCCAGCGGTCCGGCCCGCCAGGTGGGGAGCACGTTGACGGTCGGGATACCCTTCTGCGGGTACAGGCCGCAGCGCAGGGACCCGGCGCAGTTAATCACCACGCACAGGATGTCGTTATCCGGCGGGATATCGGCGAAGCCGTTAACGATTTCCGATTCGGTGAGCGCGCCGATTTCTATCGCCACCGGATGGATTTCCCGCCCGGTCAGCGACAGCACCTTTTTGCCACTAGCGACGGGCAGCCACAGCCCTTTACCGTAGCCACCGGGGCCGGGAGGAATCAGTACCGTGTTCATGGCCGTCCCTCCTCTATCACCAGGTTACCGTGCAGGTCATGGAGTTTCGGCACCGGGCCGGAGAGGTGAACCGCGCCGATGTGACAGGGATTCAGGTCACCGTTAAACACCAGTGTCAGATGTCCGAGTTCAAACAGCGCCTGCTGAGCCCCCTTGCCAACGGCAGTCACCAGATAGTCGTGCCCCGCCAGCATCAGGCGGTCGCCAGGAAGTATCATCAGGCTCTCTTCCCGGAATGACGGCTCCAGCGACAGCGAGTAATCGAGGCAGTCCTTTGGCCCGTTGCTGTCGAAGGTGATGAGCATTTTGTCGGTGAGGCCGTCGGCGACGAACAGCCCGATAGCAGTAATACGCGCACAGTAAATCATCATGGCGCATTCCCCCGCTTGCTGAGCCGCAGGAACACGTACTCGGTGATAATTCCGCGTATCAGGCCAATCAGCATGGCAGCGGCGATATAGCGCAGCGCCAGCGGGGTGACGGGCAGGCCGAGCGCCTTAACCCCGGCAGCCACGCCGAGCCAGACGAACAACTCCGACGGCACCACATGGGGAAACAGACTGGTGAGCGGATGGGCGGTGGTGCCGAGTGCATCCTCATAGCCGGGCTTGCTCTTTTCGGGCAGGAGTTTGCCTAAAGTGAGCGCGCCGGGGCTGCTCATAAAAAACCAGCCGAGCACCGGCAGTACGCCGTAGGTGAGAATGCGCGAGCGGCCGAGCAGGGCGGCGACTTTCTCCATTCTGATGGTGCCGACCAGCTTCATCAGGAAGTTGATGGCCAGCAGCAGACAGATAAGCATCGGGATAAGCCCGGTCATCATGTCGAGGAAGATTTTGCCTGCGGCGTGGAACAGGTGGATAAAGCCTTCAGCCAGAGAGACCAGAAACATGGCGGCCTCCTGTACTCAGTGTGATTGTGTTGGTTTGTGGTTCGGTGTGCATAAACAACTCTCCTGTCAGGTGTCGTTGGTTAATGCGTCCTGCCACTCACAGCGCGGGTCGTTATGTCCCGGAGTTATCGGTTGTTGTCATGGGGTGAAGCGGTTTTCTGGGTTGGCGTTTATTTCCAACATTGAGGTAACGGCCGGGCCAGATCTCTGACGGATGCACGTCGAGCGCGATGGCAATCAACCACTCGCCTTTCGGCCACGGGCGCGTCAGGGTATTCGACAGCGTTGACGAGGCCAGCCCCGCTTCCCGCGACAGTTTCGCCAGACTGGTACCGCGCTTGTGTAAGGCGGCAACGATGTCGGCGTGGTGCCAGTCTTTTTTAGCCATTTCGGTTACCTCTCTAATTCACATGCTACGTTTTTCGTAGTATCTAAGCCATTAAAAAACTACGAATCTCGTAGTTATGCAAAAAAGACTCAGACAACGGGATGTTTTCATCCGTCGATTAAAAGAAGCCCGACAGCGCTTAGACATTTCTCAGACTGCTGTGGGGATTGCTGCGGCTGTAGATCCTTCTGTTGCAAGCACCCGTTTCAATCGCTACGAGAAAGGTGTTCATGAGCCTGATATGGAAACTGCTGCACGGATAGCTGATGTGTTGAATGTTCCACTACCATGGTTGTTCACTTCGGATGAGAATCTTGCTGAACTGATTCTCAACTTCGCTGCCCTCTCTCCTGATGCGCAACTCCAGTTGCTGGAAAAGTCCCGCCAGATGGTAGATATCTCCCCTGAAGATGATGCTTAAGATACAGCCTCTTTTAACCTGTTACTGTGATACTACGTTAATCGTAGTATCGGCAGCAAGTAAAAACTACGATTCTCGTAGTTATGAATACAAGTAACCATTACAACGATATTTTTTGCCGTCGCCTGAAGCAGGCGCGACTGGCAAGTGGGCTTTCTCAAAAACGACTGGGGATCGCTGCGGGAATTGATGAATTTGTCGCCAGTACGCGCATTAATAGGTATGAAAAAGGCGTACATGAGCCGGGAACGGAGATTGTGCAGAAACTGGCTGAGGTTCTGCGAGTGCCATTGGCTTACTTTTATGCTGAAGATGATGATTTGGCGGAGTTGATGTTGATTTTCTGGGCTTTATCAAAATTAGAACGTACTAATGTCATTTCTTATGCAAAGCAACAAAGTATTGCTTGAAAATTGATTCGGATCATATCCAGTGCGTTGCTTTAATTTTTTTGACTACTCAATTTACTATCAGATGGTGAGTTGGAAACAGTTAGAAGCTAAAACAGTTAACCATATAATTCAATAAGTGCTTGCAAATGTAATTGGTTAGCTATCACTAAACTTAAGGGGGGACATTTCAAATCTAAAATCGTACCTGATGTTGGCTCAGATTTTAGGTCATTGTCCAGAATGCTACTTATAGTCTGTCGACCTATAGTCATCATGATTTTATAAATACCCTTTATTTAAAAGGATATGACACGTGCCAGATGCTGACATCGATTTCATGAGTATCAAAAACATTCTTGCTGAAAACATAAGAGTCTATAGAGTCAACAATAACTTATCACAAGAACAGTTCGCGGAGATCTCCGGTCTACATAGGACCTATATAGGTTCTGTTGAAAGAAAAGAAAGAAATGTAACTTTAAGTACTCTTATTTTTCTAGCTAGAGCTATGAATACTTCTGTACCAAATCTTCTCACAAAACAGGGAGTTAAAAATGAACAGGGATGAGCAATTATTTTTGTTGTGGGGAAAGCTAAATGATCGCCAAAAAGATAACTTCTTAAAATGGATGAAAGCTTATGACGTAGAGAAAACATATCAAAGAACAAATGGAGATGTTTTTAATGAAGAGTTTTTTGATATATTTGGCGATAAATTAATTACCCATCATTTTAGTAGTACTCAACCATTAACTAAGACTTTATTCGAGCATGCATTTAATGATTCTTTAAATGAATCCGGGGTGGTTTCATCTCTGGCCGAAAGTAGAACAAACCCAGGCCATGATATAACAATCGATGGTATAAAGGTTGGTTTGAAGACAGAAGCAGCTAAAAATATCAGCAAATCACAAATACATGTAAGTAAGTGGATGGAGCTGGGTAAAGGCGAATGGATTTTAGGATCGTTGTTAGAGCGTTTTTTAGAGCACTTGAAAAATTATGAGCGTATTTTTACACTCAGATATTTTAAAATCTCAGATTTAAAATTTAGTTACCAACTTGTTGAAATTCCGAAACATCTATTGCTAGAGGCCAAAAATGCGAAATTAGAGGTAATGGAAAACAGCAAGCAAAATCCAAAACCTGGTTATGGTTATGTTTTGGATGAACATGGGGATAAGAAGTTTTCTCTATACTTTGATGGTGGTAGTGAGAGAAAACTTCAAATAAAGCATTTAGGCCTAGAGCATTGTATCGTTCACGGTGTTTGGGATTATATATTACCTCCCTCTTAATAATCTCTCTTTGGCGAGAGAAGCATATTCATCATTGAGCTCGATACCAATACATTCTCTGTCGAGCTCTTGACAAACTATACCTGTAGTTCCCGAACCAAAAAAAGGATCAAGAACTTTCCCTCCGGGACGTGAACCAGCCAACACACACAATCTAGCCATAGCGCGCGGGTAAACCGCAAAATGGCTTCCGGGATATGGTTCAGTATTAATATTCCAAACGGTTCGCCTATTTTTTTTACCCATTTTAGGGTCAGCTGCCGGTTCTTTAATTGATTCCCAATCATAATAATATTTTTTCCCTTTTGATAAGAGGAAAATATATTCATGGGATCTCGTCGGCCTGTCTCTGACGCTTTCTGGCTGACAGTTTGGCTTATTCCATATGATATCAGTTCTTAAATACCAGCCATCATTTTGAAGAGCAAATGCTAAACGCCATGGTACACCAATTAAATCTTTTGGTTTTAAACCTTCAGGCGTAGGGGGTCTATAGGTCATGGCTCGCCCCTTGTTTTTATCATCTTTATCACGCCAAGTTCTTCCACCAGAGGTGTAACTATCACCTATATTAAGCCATAGTGTACCATCGTCTTTTAGTGTTCTCCTGATCTCTCTGAATAAAAGGACTAAATCACTGATATAATCATTTACATTATCTTCAGCTCCTATTTGCCCTCTATTCCCATAATCTCTTAATCCCCAATAAGGAGGGGATGTAACAACACAGTCAAATATATTAGAGTCTAATTCCTGTATAACTTCCCTAGCGTCACCAACAATTATTTTGCAAGACCGCGAGTTACTTTCTATACATTGTTCAGTTTGCTCGAACAAATCTAAATTATTACTGTATTTTTTCATAAAATTTAAAAAACCAAAAAGTGTTGCTACTCATAGTATTCATTTTGGGTGTTAAAAACAACGATTTTAGACTCAAGATTTTCAAGTTACCTATGATAACGATCATCTATTATAACATCCGTTAGCAAAGAATTCATGTAGATACCTATACGTTTTTTGTGTAAGTTCAGCAACAAACTAGGTTTTCCTTTTGTTGAGTCGCACCACTTAGTTTTGGTTATTTCTAACTACCTACACCCCAGGCCATAACTAGGGCAGAGTAGCGGATTTTAAGTGGTTTATAAAAGTTTAGTAGGAAAAATGAGAGATGGTATGTTTGAGAGGGGAGGTAACTAATTGAATGCAATTGATTTTCACGGATTTCTTCGATGGTAAGATATTAATTGGGTTCCTATCATCAATAAACGAAAATTATTAGGTCAGTTTCATTGCCGCCTCCACCTCACTACACCCCGTCTCCCGCATAATCCGCATCCTTTCCGCCTTTTCATGTTTCTCGGTCATCGCCAGCGCCAGATAGAGCGCTGGCGGCACAACCCGGAACAGCGCTTCCACGCGCGGCGACAGCACGACACCCTCGGTATACTGCCCCGGCGATTTTACCGCCGAGCGCAGCAGTTGCCGCTGTTCCTCGGTCAGAGCCTTAAACCGGCACACCTGATCGATCTCTTCCGGCGGCATCACCAGCAGTTCCCACCACTCGATCATATTGAGCAGCTTCTTCGCCTCGTCAGGAAAATCCGCCAGGTTCTGCGTCGCCAGCCATAGCCAGATGCCGAGCTTGCGCCACATCTTCGAGCCCTTCGTGAGGAACCGCGCCAGCAACGGATTAACGGTAATGATATGCGCCTCGTCGGTAATATTAACGATTGGCCGCGCCAGATGCTGGTCGCGCTCGCCGAGGTTATTGATATGGTTAATCAGTGAGATATAGCTGATGGCAAGCTGGGCTTCGTAGCCTTCGCGGGCAAAGGTGGCGAGATCCACCAGGGTGATATCGGCTTCCGGCCACATCTGTCCTTCGCGGTTAAACAGTTCACCTTCAAACCCGGCGCAGAACAGGTTGATGGATTCCGCCATCTCGTAGGCCCGCTGGCGGCGGGCTTCCGGCAGGCTGGCATCTTTTGAAAGACCAAACAGCGCATCGCGGATATCCTGGGTCAGCGTCTGGCGTTTTTCTTCATAGCAGGTATGCGCGGCAGCGATAATCGCCTGGCGGATCATCGCCCGGTCTGGCCGGGTGAGGCGCGCATCCTCTTTTGCCTCGCCGCCGGTGATCATCAGCCGGGCGGTGATCTCCATTTCACCCAGAACGTCGCGCTGGTCGTCTCCGTCGCTCTCTTCGTCCTCTGGCGGTTCAGCGTCGGTAACCGCCTGTTCCACCAGTCGCCACGCATCGGCGAACAGGGGCAGAGTGATGCCGGAGCCGGGGCGCAGGCTGATTTTATTGACCGTCAGGCCGTGGGCGGCGGCGTAGTCCGCCATCAGGCCAAACGAGTTTCCGGCTTCGATGATAAACAGGCGCGGACGGTGAAGCGCCATCAGTTGCGCGATTTTCGCGTTGAGGGTGGCGGATTTGCCCGCTCCGGTTGGCCCAAGAAGTAAGAGGTGGCCGTTCTGGGCACGATCCAGCTTATTCAGTGGATCGAAGCACAGCGGCGCGCCACCACGGTTGAAGTAGCAAATCCCCGGATGCCCGGTGCCGGTTTTCCGTCCGTAAACCGGCAGCAGCCCGGCAATATGCTGGACGAAATTGAGTCGCGTATACAGCCCACGCGGATCACGCAGGGGATCGAAACACATCGGCAGCCAGCGCAACCAGTGGCTGAGCGGGGCTACTTCGTGTTGCTCCTGCACCGGAACCAGTCCGGCATTCAGCAACAGGCTGTGTAGCTGGCGCTGCTGGCGAAACAGGGTATCGGTGTCGGGCGCATGTAGGTAAAACGCCAGCGTGCTGCGGTAGAGCTTATGGCCGTCCTTCAGGTAGCTGCGCACCTCGTGGCAGTCGCGGCGGGTGTATTCCGAATCGGTATTGTCGCCAATCGCCCGGTCGGAGAGATGGCTGATGTGCTGTTCCAGCTTGTCCTGCGGATACACCACCATCGTCAGGTTCATTATGGTTCCCGATGGCAGCAGATCAAACAGGGCGTTGATGCCATCGCCGCGCGAGGTCTCTCCGGTCAGCAGGCCGGGTGGCGGCGCTTTGCGCAGGCGGTCGACGACGACCACTTTATGCGGGCGGTTATCCAGCCACCAGACGCCGTTCTCTGCATCTGAGCGAGGCTCGCTTGCCAGCAGCCGTTCTGCGAAGTCGGTGATGACGGGCAGGGATTCTTCTTCCGGTAAATCCAGTTGTCGCCAGAAGACTTTTTTATCTTCAACGGGCGGCGCGGGATTAAACCAGCGCACCAGCCAGCGGTGGATGGACTGTTCATTCTGGCGGACAGCGCTGATACTCGCCGCTTTCAGCCCGGCGGTGAGCCGTTCGCAGATGTGGTTCAGCGTCTCTTCCGGGGACGGTTCGTCCAGCGAGAGGCCGGGTAGCCAGCGGTACACCACCATCCGCGTGCGCCGCCATGTGGCTCGCCAGCGGGTACGGGTGACGGTGTTATCGAGAAACAGCCCCTCTTCACGGGTGAGCGCGGCCATATGGTTTGCCATCTGCGCGAGCCATTCCCGGGTAAAGGCGGAATCGCGGATTTCCGGCGTGGCGTAAGTCGCCAGCGTCTCCAGCCATGCCTCGCTGTCGTCCTCATCCTGGCAGAAAAACTGCACTACCCACGGCGCACGTTCGTGCTCATCAAAGGCATCCTGTAAGGCATCGGTGACGGTATCGCGCACCTGTTCCAGAAAAGCCGTCGAGCGGCCTTCGGTGCCAACGGGATTTAGCTCAAATACGGCACCTACCGAGCGGCCATCCTCCAGCAGTAGCGTCTGTGACTCCGGCAAAAATTCCACCCACGGCAGCCAGTCCACAAACGACGGGCCTTTGCGGTAGCTGGTATTCAGCGCCTGTTCGGTCAGGCCGCGCCGTTCACTCATGGCGGCGTCAGGCGCTCGCCCGGCAATGCATACTGCGGGCGGGTGTAGAAGGGGAAGACGGTGCTGTAACCAGGCACCGGCGTGTTGCCGTTAAGGTGCGGGAAGACGTACAACACCATATCCGGGTTGGGCAGGCGCGGAAACTGGCTACGAATGGTGTTCGCCTCAGGTTGCGCCACCGGACCATCCGGCGGGCGGCGCAACCGGGCGCGCGCATCAAGCAGGGCGGCACTGCCGCCGCTTTGCTGCTGCCACAGCGAGAGCATACTGGCGTCGGGGTCGACCGGCATCATTTCCTCCTGCGAGGTGCTACACCCGGCCAGTAAAAACAGAAGTATCAGGATGGTGTATTTCATTCCAGTCCCCCCGGCGTGCTGGCCTGCTGATATTTCACTTTTCGGCCTTCCGGCTCGTAGTCGATGGCCAGCGGTTCAGTGAGATGCACTGCCACCTTGTGGCCTGGCGGCACGTACACGGCATCGAACATCTGGCCATAGTGCTGTTTCATCCAGTCGGCGGTTTCTTTCAGCCCGCCGCCGATGGCTTGGCCGAGCACGTACTGGCCGTTGTTGCCCGTCACCGCGCTGGTGATGCTGCCGTCCTCCACCACGGTGGTGCTTTCGCCATTGGCAAAGGCCTGTGCTGCCGCGCCGGAGCCCGCCAGCAGGAACTGCGAGGTCAGGTACTCCTTCGCATTGCTTTTGCGCTCGCCGGGAATACACGGCAGCCCCTGGTTATCCGAGAGCCAGCCGATCTCCTGCTGCTTGTTGCCGGATTTGCCGCCCTGAGGCACGGTGCGGATGGTGCCGTCGTGAAACACAAAGGTCATCGAGGTGATTTGCCCGCGCACACAGGAGAGCGTCCAGTCGCCAGAAGCGATGCCGGAGACCACTGCGCCCGCCACGTCCGGTAGTTCGATGCCGTTGGCGGTGAGGTTGTCCTCGCCAATCAGCAGCTTAAACGGGTAGGGATCGCTGACGGCGCCGTTGAGTGGTACGCGGCCAATCAGCGCCGTCATGGCGACCGATCCGGCCAGCGTGGCGTTCTGCGGCAGGGTGTAGACCTTCACGTCAGGTTTTGGCGGCGGTTTGTCCGCCACTTTCAGGGTGACGCGCAGTAGCTTTTCATCCACAGGTGGAGGCGCATCCAGCGGCTCCAGCCAGCGGATATCCGGCTGTACGTCTGCGGGCAGTTCACCGGGCGTCAGTCCTAAGCCCGGTGGGATATCGTCCGGGCGCTTAGCCATCAGACGGTCGAGCTTATCCAGCAATCCCCGCTGGCTTTTCAGTAGTTCGTCGCGCATCTGATCCTGCTGCCTGCGCATATCCCCGCGTAACTCTGATACCAGCGTCGCCTGCTGCGCTTTCAGCCGCTTCTCGCGCGCCTGCTGGCTTTCGTTATCGTTCTGAATCGTCTGAAGCTCCCGGCGGTACTGCTTCATCTGACCGACCAGCGTGGCGACGGTATCGGCAGGCGTGTCGCCGTCGATACCCAGATCGCGCAGTTCCTGTGGTGTTAATGCTGCCACGCTGCGGGACGGGGATTTTTCAGGGGAGTTTTTGTTGGCCGGGCGCAGCAGTAACCAGACAGTGAGAAAGACAATCACAGGCAGCAGGATTTTCAACAGGAGGCTCTGGCGCGGCATCATGGTTTCGGCTCCGGCAGTAGGGCGCGGGAAGCCGGGCCTTCCGTCAGCAGATACACCACGGTGGTATCTTCTGCCAGACCACGCGGGCCGAGCCAGTCATGCTGGAAAGCGGCGGCGGTGAACTGCCCCTGAAGTTCGCGCGGATCGAGCGTGATGCGCTGCCCGCTCTGGTTTTGCAGGCGGACAGCGGTGACAGTGGTGGCGTTGACCTGCCATGCTGCCAGTGGAGTGGCGATAACGGGCTGCTGTGGCAGTAACGTGGTGATGCGTTTTGCCAGTCGGGCGGGGGCGGGCGTCACGCCTGGCAGGGCTTCGACGGTGCGCGGCGGCGCATACAGATTCTGCGCGGCGTAGCGCACCAACAGGACGGGCAGGGGCTCGGTTGATGCTGTCACCGGGACGGGCGTTTTGGCTGTGGCAGGCGTCTGCGGCGCATAGCTAATTTGCATTGCTTCAAGTGGTGAAGTGCTTTGGGTGGCCTGAATATCCAGCAGGATCAGCTCACCGCTGCTGGTATCGCGTAACTGGATACGGGTGGCCGGGAACGCCGTATTCGCCAGCAGGAAGACTTTGCCGCCCGCGCTTTGCAGACGTACTTTGCCTTCCAGCGTGGCGGGATAGCCGATGCGCACTGTTTTCCCCACGTCGACAATCCGCTCCTGCCCGATATTCAGTGTGACTGGGAGCGGGATGTTTTCCCACTGCACCACCTCCGTGGCGATGGCCGGGAAGCTGAAGAGTAAAACCAGGAAGACAGATTTCATTGTTTCTCCTCCGCTACCAGACGTTGCGGTGCGGCATCGGTACAGTCGATCGCCAGCCCCCACGGGTTTTTCTCCGCATCAATGGCATAACGCACGGCCTGTAATGGGTAGCGCACCAGCGCCTTTTTTACCGGCTCGTTCTGAAAGTACTCCTCAACCGCCACATCCAGCGTTACCCGCCAGGTGTCCCGGCTTAATATCTCGACGCGAGGAAGCGGGTGTTTATCACCGTCATGCACCAGGCTGCTGTAGCCGTGGCCGGGAAGCTCATACACGCCGCGCGTGCGTTCGCGTAACTCACCGCCATTGCGACGCACCTGAAAATCGTGCTCCAGCCGGGTGTAACAGGCGGGCGTCAGGTAGGCGCGTAGCGAACGAAGGTTGCGGGAATAGTCCTCCTCGCCGTTATCCGGCCAGCGGTTAAGCTGCTGGAAGATATAGAAGGTGAAGGCGTAAACGCTGGCGGGCGGCACTTCCCACCACGGGCGGGTGCTGCCGGAGCGCAGGTCCGGCGGGAACCAGAGGGTGAGCTTTTGCGGGGCGCTGTACCAACCGTAGCCGACGCCCGCCAGACACAGACATAGCAGAATAATCACCGCCCGCAGCGTCAGAATATGGTTATCGCGCTCGGCCAGCGCATGGCGAAAGCGGCTCATCGCGGACTCCTGCGCACTACCCATACGGTACTGTGCTGGACCAGTTGTGCGCCCCGGAGGTGATGGCGCTCCAGCCAGGCGAGGATCGCCTGCGGCAGCCAGCTGTCGGGCTTACCGCGTTTGGCGCGGGCCAGGATGCGTCCGCCGCCCTGAATCAGTAATGTAGCACCTGCCAGCGCTGAACCGGGGATTAATGGCCAGTAATGGGTTATCAGGGCCAGCAGAATGCCAAACGCGCAACCGCCGCCAAGACCGCTCGCCAGCGCCAAAAACAGTTCGCTGGTGGTCAGGCCGCGCCAGACCACGGGCTCGCGGTTGAGGCGGTCGGGGAGAAAAGGGATGGTTGCCATATTACAGGACATCCGAAGCCTGGTTGAGCAGCCAGATGATGACCACGAGAAGAATGCTGCCGACGCCCGCCATCGAGCCCAGATCTTTCCACTGCTTGCGCCCGCTCTGGATCTCCGAGTAGGTGGCAATACAGTTATTCGCCACTACCAGAAATCCGACGGCACAGATTGCCAGCGCCAGCAGCACTACGATGTCAAAACCGTAGTTCTGCAACGTCTCCATAATGCCTTTGCCCTGACCGCGCGACGGATCTTCCATTGTCGGCAGATCGGCGAAGGCATTGAATGCGGTGAGTAACAGCAGTAGCCAGCGCATGGAATCTCCTTAGCTCAGTACCAGCCAGAAGCTGACCAGCACCAGTAAAAGTGAACGTGCCGCCACCGCGCCAAAACTCTGCCAGCTCAGGCGCTGGCGGCAGACGCCCTGCCAGGCGACCAGCAGCGTCCAGGCGCACCACAGCAGCAGGGCGCTGGTAAACAGACCAAGCACTAGTAGGCTGACGGTCTCCGGCTTAGTCAGACTGGCGGCCTGGAAAGCGGTAAGTTGCGAGTCAGTCATCAGGGTTCTCCCGCTGGTAGCTGGTGCTCAGGGGCTGGACGGCGCGTGGCTGCGCTCTTGCCGGGGTAAGGTAGCGGCGAATGCCCTGTTCAACGGTGGAGAGGTCCTGCTGCGCCTGTGAGTAGTCGAAGAAGTAGCGCGACTGTGGATCGGTGCTGGCGCTGGTCTGGGCGCGTTCCAGCGAGGTTTTTACGCCGTCGAGTTGCTTCAGCGCGAGGGCGAGATGGGTGGATTCCGGGGAGGCATAGGCCAGTGACCATATGGAAAAAATCAGTAACAGAAATAATGGACTATGTCGCATGGCAGTATTTTCCTGAAGCGTATTAAGGGTAGGATCATAGAAAGGGTTTTGATGGAGAATCAGCGAGGAATTGTTTGTATCAAGTAAAAGTTTTTAGAAGTGGCCAAGTGCCTCAACGCCGATCCTGAAGATGGGGAAATATACCCATGATGTGTATAGGTTCAGGCTTCATCCGGCCGTGTTCTGTGTCAATAAACGATCGAACTTGGCTATCTACTATGAGCGAAGAGTGGAAGTTGGTACTTATAAAAAATGGCTACGAAGGCCGTGGCTATCCAACAATCACTTAAATAGTCCTTGGCGTGTTCTTTAGGGGCTTGAAGAGCGAATCGTTCGGCGACACTATAAAATGTATTAAGAGAGTATATTATTGGTATAACAGCGCACTAGAAAAACATGCATAAAACAGTGGATTGCCCAAAAAGAAGTGTTAAATATGTGAAAACTATAATGTGATGACCTGTTAAGTTCAATACTAAAGATTTTTAGATGGAAAACGCATGTAATAGGGCGTAACTTAGATGAAAGATTCTGTATTGCCGCCAAACAAAATTTGGTTATTTTTATAAAATTAAGGATTACTATATGTTAGAGTTTAGGGTTATTGAAAGAGGCGGGTATATGCCTGCTACGGAAACCAATAAAGCCTTCCTGCGTGCAGATAACTGGAATGATTATTCTTTTGTTACAATGTTTTATCTTACTGTCTTTGATGAATATGGTGAAAAACGTGACATTGGAAATGTTAAAATTGGTTTTGTAGGGCAGAAAGAAGAAGTAAGTACTTATTCACTAATAGATAAGAACTTCAGTCAACTCCCTGAAACATTTTTTTCTTTGGGTGAAAGTATTGACTATTATGTTAATCTCAGCAAATTAAGTGATGATTTTAAATATGGCCTTCTTAAGGCTATGCAGGATTTAGTAGTACGTCCAAATAGATTAGCTGATATTGAAAATGAAAGTGTCCTCAATACATCATTACTTAGAGGGGTTACTCTTTCAGAAATTCATGGGCAGTTCGCACGTGTGTTAAATGGTTTGCCGGAATTATCAGATTTCCACTTTTCATTCAACAGAAAAAGTACTTCCGGATTTAGTGAGTTAACAATACCTTTTGAGGTTGCGGTTAATTCTATGCCTAGCACGAACATTCATGCTTTTATTGGGCGGAATGGATGTGGTAAAACAACAATTTTGAATGGGATGATTGGTGCAATCATCAACCCAGAAAGTCATGAGTATTTTTTTTCAGAAAATAATAGGCTCATTGAATCACGAATCCCAAAAGGATATTTCCGTTCGCTTATTTCGGTTTCGTTTAGCGCATTTGATCCTTTTACTCCTCCTAAAGAACAACCGGATCCTGCAAAAGGTACACAATACTTTTATATTGGGCTTAAGAATGCTGCCAATAATAGTTTGAAATCACTAGATGACCTTCGTTTAGAATTTGTATCAGCATTTGTTGGTTGCATGAGAGCAGATAGAAAGAGACAACTCTGGCTTGAAGCTATAAAAAAACTAAGTAGCGATGAAAATTTTTCAAATATGGAACTCATTAGTCTTATTTCTAAATATGAAGAGTTAAGACGTAATGAATCACAGATTCAAGTAGACAATTATGAATTCACTGAATTGCTTTATAAAAATATTCAGAAATATCTACTGCGAATGAGTTCTGGGCATGCAATTGTTTTATTTACTATCACAAGATTAGTAGATGTTGTTGGTGAAAAGTCATTAGTTTTATTTGATGAACCAGAGGTTCATCTACATCCACCTTTGCTCTCCGCTTTTTTACGAACGTTAAGCGACTTACTCGATGCACGCAATGGTGTAGCAATAATTGCAACTCATTCCCCAGTAGTACTGCAAGAGGTTCCAAAGTCCTGTGTGTGGAAAGTTCTGCGATCAAGAGAAGCTATGAATATTATCCGTCCGGATATTGAAACATTCGGTGAGAACTTAGGTGTTTTAACCCGTGAAGTGTTTTTACTTGAAGTGACAAACTCTGGATACCACCATTTATTATCACAGTCCGTTAATTCAGGGCTTTCTTATGAGGCCATTCTAGAAAATTATAATGGACAGATAGGATTAGAGGGCCGAATTGTTTTAAAAGCGATGATAATGAATAGGGATGAAGGTAAAGTACAATGAAAAAACTATCTCTTCCAGAGAGAACTTATAGTGAAATGCTTAATAAGTGTTCTGAAGGAATGAAGCAGATTAATGTTAGAAATAATTTTATTGCTCACTTCCCCCATTTTTTGATTAAAGAACAGCAATATAGGGCATTAAGCTCGGCAGGTCAGTTATTTACCTACGCTAGAACACATCCTCTTACACCTACAACCTTAGTAGTCGGTAACTTGACAAAGGTTAAATTAGAAAATCTTTATGAGAATAACCTCCGAGATAAAAATAAACCAGCTAGAGCATATTACGATGATATGCTTGTTTCATCAGGCGAAAAATGTCCATTTTGTGGTGATATAGGGCAAACAAAAAACATCGATCATTTTCTTCCTGTTGCGCATTATCCTGAATTTTCAGTGATGCCTATTAATCTCGTTCCGTCGTGCCGCGACTGTAATATGGGAGAGAAAGGTCAAGTTTTCTCTGTGGATGAAGAACACCAAGCGATTCATCCTTATATCGACAAGGATATTTTTTTTCGTGAGCAATGGGTGTTTGCAAATTTTGTTTCCGGAACCCCTGATGCTATCAGTTTTTATGTTGAATGTCCTGTAACCTGGCGGCAGGAAGACAAAAGCAGAGCTCTTCACCATTTCACGCTTTTAAATATTGCTAACAGGTATCGTTTGGAGGCGGGAAAACACTTGAGTGAAGTGATTACTCAAAGAAACTCTTTTGTAAAAGTTATAAGGAAAATTAGTCCAACCGTCACTTCTCAGCAACTACGGTCGGCATTTATTGAAGCAAATCTGAAACCAATTATAGATTTGAATGATTTCCCCAATTACTGGAAAAGAGTTATGTATCAGTGTTTGGCAAACTCGGCAGAGTTTTTCAGCGGAATCTAGAGCTTGATGAAAGATGGAAAGTTCAGCCGCTTATTGGAAGTGAGCGTATTCGTTTAATATGAAGAGGACTGTTTTTTACAAAATCTGGCAGTAATGTGCTAACCAATTCTTGGGGCAGGTCATTGGCAAAGTGACTCGCCCCAAGAGGGACGTTTGCAATATCCGCTATCTAGCACGAAACAGCGTGTCAGCTTAGCTAAGATTTGAACTGATTCAGTCGATAGATTTACAGCGATTCCTGTTGGTGGAAAAGATCGTCTCTCAGCAAATCGATAAAATTAGACTCTGTAGTTGAAAATGGGAAAGTTAGTATTAAGCGGTTTATAACCAGCGCTTAAAGCTACCAGCCACCATCCATACCGTTATCCCGAACCATAAGTTGATAGGCAGTAAAATCAGCATTGCGGGCAGAAACAGCGGCTGTGCCAGATAAACCACCCACAGCGTGGTGGCGACTGAACTGCCGGACCTGATGATGTAGCGGTGGAGAAAAACGGATTCCAGCCCGGAGCCAAACCGTCTTAAATCCCGCTGCACCAGTCCCTCCGTCAGCCCTATTACCGCATACAGGCAGAGCAGGGGGAGAATGGCGGCAAGCCATACAAGGCGCTGCATAAAACTCACCAGCGTATAGGCCAGGGCGATGAACGGTTTCTGCAGGAGCCTGTTGGCCATAAGCATGCGAGTTGCCCCTTTCTCCAGCAGCACCAGAATTTCATTTCCCAGAGGGTGCGACTGTAACGCAAGAACCAGTTCAGTTTTCTCCAGCCTCATCACCTGAAAAACATGCCTGCTCCCCTCCTGCGGCCACCAGAAATAGAGCCCCGCCAGTTCCAGCACCACCCGCAACACCAGCGCGCCAATAACCAGCCCAATAATCCGTCCAGCCAGTGACAATAGCCAACCAACCGGTCCTTGTGGCGGGCGTGAAGGAGGTGGACGCTGCTCATTCATTCCGACTGCCCCTGGTGGCGCGCCTGCATCCACGCCGCCAGTTGCGCGACGGACTCCGGTAGCGGGCAGTGTTTATCCGCCACGGGCAGCGGCAGGCGTATTTTCCATAACTGACCGCCTTCGAGCAGAGCAAAGGCCTGGCCTTTGGGAAGCTGGATCAGCGCGGCGGTATCAATCAGCGGTACATTACTGGTGGTCACCTGTTCACGGGTGTTGCTGGTAAAGCTGTTGATGCCGCCCGGTGTGTCGGTGACGCCGGAGCTAACCTGGCGGCTGCGCACTTCCACCTGCGGCAGTTGCTTCGTCAGTAGCTCTGCGGTGGCGGTTTCGCGTACCCGCAGCATAATCAGGTTGTTGAAGTTGCCCACCACCTGGCCTGCCTTGGGCGCGCTGCCGATGCGGGCCTGAATGTCGCTCAGTGTCTGGGTATAAGCAGTGACTTGAATACCTGCGCCGCCGCCCTTGTTGACCAGCGGGATAAATTCGTCACCCATTAGTTCGTTAAACTCATCGCAGTGCAGGTTGATGGGCGGCGGTTTTTCACTGCTGGTGGGTAGTCCTTCATTGAGGCCAAATTTATACAGATGCCCGGCGACGCTCACCAGGTCAGCAAACATCGAGTTGCCGACGGCGGCAGCGACCACCGCATCGGAAAGCGCGTCCAGTCCGACATAGACCACTGCTTTCTGGCGGATCGCCTGCTGCCAGTCGAGGATCTGACGTGTGTCATCCAGATCGTGATAGTCCGGGGCGAGCAGGGCGGCCAGCGTGCCAGTGGTTAGTTTTTCCAGCAGCGGCAGCAGCGAAGCGACGATCTTGTCGAAGTAGGTTTTGTCATAGCGCACCGCTGAGAGCAGGCCATCGAGGATCGGATCGTAAAATTTCTCCGCGTTGAGGTACTGCTCTAGCGCCACTACGTGAGGATCGCGGCCCAGCATATGGCGCGGCATATTCCGGTCATTAAGCTGTTCCGCCAGTTGCACCACCACTTCCCACGCCCGCGCGTTGTGGCGTGGCAGTACGATGCGGGCATAGTCGATAAACAGGGCGTCGATATTGACGACGTGGCGGGAAATCAGCTGGTAGTCCGGGCGCTGGCCGAGCGCCACCAGAGCGCGGGCGATGATATTCACAAAGCGCCAGGCGAACTCGCGAAAGGCCGCTGAGTTGCCTTCGCCGGAAAGCTGTCCGGTGAGGCGCGACGCCACTTCCGAAATACGGCCAAAGCGTCCAATGGCGTTGTAGCGGGCGGAGATTTCCGGGTATGCCAGATGGAACAGGATAAAGCGGTCTCCGCGTCCGGCGCGCTGCGCTTCTGTCCACAGACGCTTCAGCAGATCCGCGTCGCCTTTCGGATCGAAAACGATCACCACCTCGCCACGGCGGATATCCTGAGTGGCAAGCAGTTCCGCCAGCCGGGTTTTGCCGACGCGGGTGGTGCCGAGCACCAGCGTATGGCCGGGGCGTTCACTGAGTGGCAGGGTAACCTCGCTTTCTCTCAGCTCCACCCCATGCAGCCACGGATTGCCGCCGACGGGCGGCAGCGGGCGCACCGGATTCAGCCAGCGATCGGCGCTGAGCAGGCGGGTAAGATGGGGAAGAGCATGTTCACCGCGTTTTTCGATGTGCCTTGCCAGACGGTAACACCATCCGGGGCTCAGCCAGCGTGCGGCTTCCGGTTGCAGGCAGTCGTACAGACGCTGGGTATGGATGGGTAGCCAGCGGAACCCTTTGCCGAGAAACAGTCGCTGGCGGCTGACCGGGATTTTCCTGCTGGTCAGCACGTAGCGCGGCAGGCGCAGCAGGTTATGGTGGTAGCGCACGATTTGCCAGCCCTGCCAGCCGCGTCGCAGGGCCAGCAGCATCAGAGCACAGGCCATCAGTTGGGCCTGCAACGGTGTGAGCATCAACCACGGTGCCTGCGTCAGGCAGACTAATGAGCCACAACTGGCGGTGACGGTGCTGTAAAACTCCACGGGTGGGCGCAGCAGCGCCTCCAGCACGTAGCGGCTCATGGCGGGGCTTCCTGTTGAAAGTGGCGGCTGACCAGTTTGCGGTAGCGTGCGGCTGGCGCGCCGCCAGCGGGACGATGATAACGGGCGGCAGCATTGAGCCAGCTTCCGGGACGTTCATCGTAGCGTTCTCTCAGCAACTGTGCGGTGAGCGACAGGTTACGCCAGGGATGCAGGGCGTCGCAGGGAGAAGCAAAATGCGCCCGATGCCAGCCGATATTGATTTGCCCGAGTCCCACGTCAATGCGCTTCGGGCTGGTGCGGCGGATGGCGGCCAGCAGCGCTTGGCAGGCCTGCTCCTGGCTGGCATAGCGGTAGCCGGTCCCGGCGATATTGAGCGTCCACGGCCACGGGCGATGTTTGCCACTCAGGTTCGCCCCGCTTTCGGTCTGTGTGACGGCCCACAGCAGCTCCGGCGGTACGCGGTAATGCTCCGCGGCGCGCAGATAAGCCTCTGGCAGAGGCTGCGCCAGCGCCAGGCAGGGCAGCAGCAGGATCAGGGCAGGACCTCGCGCCATTGCTCCCCCTTACGCTCCAGCGCCACCGGGATTTTGCTCTGCCCCAAAAGAAGCCAGCGGCCCGCGTCGTGGTTAAGCGTGATGCTGTGTTCACTCACCAGTTTTGCGTCAATGCCATGCGCTATCGCCCAGCGGCGCACCCGGTTATCATCGCCTTCGCTGTTGATCAGCCAGATATCCAGCGGGCGCTGTTGCGCCAGCAGGGTACGCAGCAGGCTGTCGCAGGGCGGGCAGTCATCTTTAACGAACAACGAAACGCGGGAAGTGCTGACGGAGGTGGTTTTCAGCGGCGTTAGTCCCGGATACAGGAGCTGCCAGGCGGCGTCATACGCGCGCTGGAAGGCGAGTTCCTTCTCCAGCCGCTGGTACTCCTGCCTGACCAGCAGTTCGGCGAAGCGCTGACGTTCGTGGTCAGTGTCGGCTTCGACGCCCAGCGTGGTCAGCGGATCGAGCCCCGGCGACCAGACGCCGCGCGCCTGCTGTTTCAGTGTGAGATAGCGCTGCCACTCCTCTGGCGTGACGCCCCAGACGGTGGCCTGCTGTTGCGTGGTCAGCGGTCTGAGAGCAGAGTCCGCGTTCTGGCTGGTCTGCACCTGAAGCGGTTGCGCCCACGCGCTGGCGGTGAACAGTAACAGAAGAACCAGGTGTTTCATCGCTTACTCCGGCATCTTCAGCGTCAACTGACGTTTGCCGTGACGGAACACAGCCCGGCGCTCATCAAACCGCTCCAGCCGCCAGTCGCGCCACTGCTCTCCCTTACGTAGCCACACCACCTGATGGAGGTAAACGGCTTCCGGCGGCACGACAACCGCCAGGCGGATATCACCCCGCTGTATGGTCCCGGCGAGAAAAAACGGGGCCGTTAACGGCCCCAAAGGGTGGAGGGACACGGGATGACGGTAAGCCACCGTCGGGGGGAGGGAATGGTCGCTGGCGAAACAGACTTCACGGCGGTTTTTGTCGGTGGTCACCCGCCATGCCGGGCCTGCCAGCAGTTGCAGAGCGGCCTTCAGGCGCAGCGGGCCGGTGTTGTACTGGCTCAGCGGTAACGGGAGCCCATAAAGCTGTGCCCGGCGCGCATCGGCGAGACACAAGGACCAGCCGCTGTCGCGCAGCAGGTATTGCAACGCTTCCCCTACCATCGGGTGAAAACCTGGCGGAACGGACAGGGTGGTAAGCTGCTCCAGAAGTGGCTGTTGCGGTGACGTGTTGACCAGCAGATAGCGGTCGTAGCGGACGACTTCTGGCGTGGCAGGGGAGGCGGTGGCCACGCCGTTGAAAATAAACAGGAGCAGAGCTGTCAGCAGTCGTTTCATCGTATCCTCCACAGAGCTTTGACAGGAGCGTGCTGGATGAGAGGGCTGGGGACTATCGACAACTGTTTGCGGCGTCAAAAAATAGCGCCCGGTTCCGGGCGCAAAATCAGATCAGTAAGGGAATCTTTCCCCCATCAGCCCCAGCGTGGCGGCGATGGGGATGCCCTGCTCAGAAAAATGAACGCGTAGCGTCAGCCTGACGGTTTGCTGCTGCGTGCTGCCGTTAGTTTTTTGCGGCAGCACCGAGCGGTAATCAATACGAATGGTGCGCTGCGGCGGTTGGTGGGAGATAAAGGCCACTACCGCTGCCATTTCAACACCTTTCAGCAAGTCCCTGATGGCGTTGTCATTCCGGTCTTCAAGACAGTGCTTGTGGGCCGAAAGAGTTATGGCCAGATCCAGCGGCAAGCCAGCGTCCAGCGCCTCGTCATCAAGGTTAATCAGTTTGCCCCGGTCAAGGGCTTCTTCACGTGAGTTAAATACGGTATTCATCATGCGTCTCTCCGGTAAAAGTCCGGGGAAACGCCCCGACGGGGAATTTCCCCGGCAGGGTGAATGCTGTGTGTCAGAACTGCGGTACAGGCTCTGCTGGCGGTGTGGCTGGCGCTGGCTGGGATTCTGCTTCGCGTTCTGCCCGGTAAACTTCTTCACCGTCAATTTTGATGAGCCCGATGTGCAATAGATGGGCTTTCAGGCTGACGCCGGTTTCGCCTTTACGGTCGCCTTTGCTGTAGACAAAGGTGTCGGCATACAGATCGCCGAGGCGGAACTGGATCAGTACCTTGCGCTTCTGCTCACAGGCGTCGATACAGCGGCGCACCAGTTTCTGCGCTTCCTTGCCGCTGACGCGGCAGTCGAACCAGGTGTGTTCCGCGTTGCTGGCTTCGCCCCGTAGTGCGGCAATGTCGCAACACAGGAACGGTTCGCCTTTTTTCGGGGTCACTTCCCGGATCCGGTTGAGGTAGCCCAGACCGCTGGTGTACAGGTTGAAGTAGTGGGTATCGTTCATGGTGGTATCTCCGTGTTGAAAGGTGCGGAGGCCCCATGCGCGGGGGTGCCCCGCTTCGGGTTTGGCTCATGGGCTGCAAGGCCTCTGAGTTACTGGCAGTACGGGCATTCCGCGCTGTGCGCCTCCGCGTTTCAGGAATGCATGGCGGACTTTGGTGATAACGGCATTAACAGCAACAGCTTTCGGGGTGAGAGAACAGCGAGATTTGTTATCGGTGGCTGAATAATTTCCGTGACAGGCTGGGCGCATAATGTGTGATTTACATCACAAAACTGCGCTTCGGTGAGTTGAAATATTGTTCAGTAACCTCATATAGAAAGCGGGTAAGGGACACCTGCCCATAAGACATGAACTTTTTGAATATTCTTTTTTACTGTTCAGGAGGTACATGATGACTCTCAGAACTTTTCCCATGTTGCACGATCTCTCCGACTCTCTTTTTGCGGACCGTTTTAACCGTATCGATCGCCTCTTTAGCCAGCTAACCGGCAGTACGCCGTTGCCCTCCACGCCTTCTTACAATATCCGGCGGCTGGGCGATAACCGCTATGAACTGACGCTCAGCGTACCGGGCTGGAAAGAGAGTGAACTGGAAATTGAAACCGTCGGCGGTCAGCTGAACATCAGCGGTAAACGTGAAGAGGAGAAAACCGAAAACGGCGAAGAAGGCTGGATCCATCGGGGTATCAGCCGCAGCGACTTCCGGGCCAGCTATAGTCTGCCGGAGCATGTGAAAGTGACCGGCGCTTCGCTGGAAAACGGCTTGCTGGCGATTGAATTACACCAGGATATCCCGGAAGAAGAGAAACCACAGCGCATCGCTATCAACAATAACCCGGCGATTGAACACAAGCCGTAATCGTTGAGTGTCGTTGTTTTCACGCCCGGCAAACGCCGGGCGTTTTGCTAACCTGATGGGGCGCTTTTCTGGACTCTAACTATTTTAGCCGTGAGCGCTGTGACGGCCTCTTGCTGCTGCACCAGGAACGCCTCCAGCCCCATTTTCCCCGTCGCGATGTCATCCAGCATCTGCTCCCATAGCGCAGTGGTGCCTGGATCTTTCAGCGTTTCCGGCAGGGCGTCAATCAGCGCGCTGGCCGTATTCGTTGCCAGCAGAAAGCGGCGCTGCTTAATCAGATAACCGCGCTTAAGCAGTGTCTGGATAATCCCGGCGCGGGTGGCTTCAGTGCCAATACCGGCGTTCTCTTTCAGCCGCTGCTTCAGGCGTTCATCGCTGACAAAGCGTGCGGCATTTTTCATCGCGGCAACCAGCGTCCCTTCCGTGTAGTGCTCCGGCGGTTGGGTCTGGCGGGCGCGAACGTCCACCTGTTCCACCTCGCAGGTCTGTCCCTGTTGCAGAGCGGGAAGTGCTTGCGTTTCTTCCGGTGAGTGCGTTGCCATCTCGCGTAAAAACAGTTGTCGCCAGCCGCTGACAATCACCACTGAGCCACGGGCAACCAGCGTTTCCCCGGCGCAGTTCAGGCGCAACTCTGTTTTATCCGCCTCATGGTCCGGTAGAAACTGCGCCAGAAAATGTCTGCGCACCAGGCCGTAGACCTTGCGCTCGCTGTCGTTCATCTGCGTCAGATCTACCGTTTTACGGGTCGGGATGATGCCGTGGTGGGCGGTGATTTTGCTGTCGTCCCACAGTCGTGAGCGTTGTTGCAGATTCAGTTGCGTGGCGAGGGGCTGGAGTGAGGCGTTGCTGGCGACCAGCGCCGCCAGAACCTGTGGTGCTTCAGCGTGCATGGAGAGTGGCAACCAGCCACAGTCGGTGCGCGGGTAGGTGGTGGCCTTATGGGTTTCATACAGGCGCTGGGCGATATCCAGTACTTCCTGCGCGCCCATACCCCACTGTTTTGAGCAGACCTGCTGCAGGGCGCTGAGGGTGAAGGCCAGCGGTGGCGGCGTTTTCTCCCGCCGGGTGGTCACATCCAGTACCAGCGCGGTTCCGTCCTGTTGCAGGCGCGCAGTGGCCTCGCGGGCGGCGGATTCGCGGATACAGCGCCCTTCGTCATCGCAGTAAGCTCCATCGGGCTGCCACTGTGCCAGAAAGGAATTGCCGCCTGTATGCAATCGGGCATCTACCCGCCACCAGGGGCGGGGCGTGAAGCGGGAGATCTCCCGGTCGCGTTCCACCACCAGGCGTAAGGTCGGCGTCTGCACCCGGCCCACGGAGAGCACGCCTTTGTGCCGTCGGTTCATTAGCGTGCAGGCGCGGGTCATGTTGATGCCGACCAGCCAGTCGGCGCGGGCGCGCGCCAGTCCGGCCTGGTACAGCGGGAAAGTGCTTTCACCGGGTCGCAGCGCAGCGAGCGCCTTGTGGATACTGGCCTCATCCAGCGCCGACAGCCACAGCCGCTGGACCGGACCGCGCCAGCGGCATTTTTCCAGAATTTCACGGGCGATGGTTTCGCCTTCGCGATCGGCGTCGGTGGCGATCACCACTGCATCCGCCTGTTTCAGCAGCTTTTCGATGATACGGAACTGCTTGTGCGCCTCCGGGCGGATCATCAGCCGCCATGCTGGGGGAATAAACGGCAGGTGTTCCGTCCGCCAGTGTTTCAGTGTGGGATCGTAATCCTCCGGCGCGGCCATGCTCAGGAGATGGCCGAAGCACCAGGTGATGGTCACGGTGGCGTTATGCAGGTAACCGTCACTGCGGTTGCGGGCGTCAAGCACGCGGGCGATATCACGCGCCTGAGAGGGTTTTTCGCACAGGTAAAGTTGCATGGGCTGTCTCCGGTAAAAGGGAGTTCAGCATGGTGTGCCGGAGGGATAAGGCGACAGGGGAAACTGGAGGGCGAAGGTAAAAATTGCACCTTAAAACGTGCATTAAGCGGATAGTGCCTGTTTTTAGGTGCATGAGGTGAGTGTAAAAAAAACGCTAAAGTGACACTCAGGGTTTAACTTTGCGCAAAATTTTAAACCAGCGTGGCTAACGGCCGTATCCGCCGCAGCATAAACATCACCACTGAAAGCTGCGTATTCAGCACCTGTCGCCGCCATTCGAGCGCCATCAGCGCATCGCGCAGTTCATCGCTCGCGTCCGGCTGTTGAATGGCCTCCTGCAACGCCACGCTCCCCGAACGGTTGTTGTCCAGATTTCGCCAGCGCAGATAGCTGACGCCGGAGCGTGCCGGGTTGCTGCACAGGATCAGCGGTACATTACGCCCCGGCAGTTCATACACAGCCTGTTTCAGCATCGGCTGGCGTAGTTGCAACTGCATGCGCAGCGTCTGTAATTCCCGCACCAGCGCTCGCAGCTCTCCCTTACCCTTAAAGGCCTTTAAAAGGCCCTTTAGCGAGCTTTTGCGGGCGGAGCTTTCTTCGTCGTCTTCACCGATCATCACGCTGGATCTCCGCAAGCATCTTTTTGGGCAAATTCCCGAGCTTATGCGCCATCATCTGCGCCAGCGGACTGTTCGCCCGCACATCGGCGCGGGTCACGCCGGTGGTGCGAAAGCGGTTCACGAAGCTGAACACCTGGAGCATCAGGCGTGGGATGGTGGCAATGAAATCGCGCTTCTCCGCCTGGGTGATAAGGCCGAGGTGCCAGGCGAGCAGGGTTCGGCGGACCAGCAGATCGTAATCAATCAACTGTTGTAGCAGGCGCGAACCGGGCGGTGAGAACAGCGCCAGCGGCAGGATGAATTCGGTCGGGGACGGGTTACTGACCTGCGTGGTATGAATAGCGCCCGGCAGGCTGGCGAAGGCCTGGTCCAGCCGACGGTTTTTTTGCTTCAGCAGGTGTGCGATCAGGCTCAGGCGGATGCGCAGTTGCTTCAGCCAGTGGGCGGCCCACGGATCGTCGGCCTCCTCGGCGCGCAGCAGACGCCTGAGTAACGCCAGACAGAGCAGCATACCGGTGGGATGCGCCTGCCATAGCCGGGCGGCGACGCGGGTGTGCAGGGTGATGCGGATATCGCTGAACAGGGTTGTGCCAGGCATCGGAAATTCTCCATGGGTTCAGATGCCCGCAGTGTCGGTCCGCGCAATGAGTCTGGCGACGGGAAACCCATCTGGTTCACAGAAAGTTAATTTCGCCGATGAATGAGGTTTGATTGATAGCTGGCACACCGGCTTTATGCGGTGCGCATAAAATCAGGGCTATCTGCGCCTGCGCCGAAGCTGATTGAACTCGCCCCGTCTGGCTTTCTCCAGCGTTGCCAGCAGATAGGCGAGGGGGCGGTGGATATCGTGGGCGGCGATCCGCCACTGGAAGTCGTCCAGCACCTGTTGGCAGAGAGCGGGATCCAGATTGCGCATCGCGCGTTCTGCGGCGCGGCGCTCGCTGGCGCTGAAGGGATTATCCACAGGCCAGTGCAGCAGTTGCGTACGCTTTTGATGTTTATTGTTTAAATCTGTACCAGTATGTACGCAATGCGGCTCCGGCTGCCCGCCAGCCCCCGCCACATCACTGAGTCTTAATTGAAGACTCGGGCATTTTTTACTGAGTCCTCGATTAAGACCAGGGGCGGTCTTCAATGGAGACTCAGTGCAGGTTCGTCCACCGTCCACAGGTTGTTGCAGGGTGAGCAGCAGCCCGATAGCGATGTTTCGGATGCGTCGGTTGCGGTGGCGGGAACAAGCGGTGAGCAGCGACAGATATTCACTGTCCATCCGACAGGCATTGGCATGAGTCAGTGGCGCATCATGCAGGGCGTAGAGGTTGCCGGTGATCCTGCCGCTTTGCTCGTCGCGCAGCCGCTGGCACAGGCTCAGCCAGCGGGTGATCCGCAGCATCATCAGCGCATTGCTGACGGTACTGCGCGAGGCCTTCTCGCCTTCAGGCTGGTCAGAGAGCCAGCCCTGCAGTTCGTTGTAGGAGGGGAAGACGCCGCTGCCGTCGTCGCGGGCATGCAGGCGCAGCAGTTGCCACGCGAACTTGTCGCGCGGGGAGAGGTTGCGCGCCAGCAGCAGGCGCTTCGGCACGCTCTGCTGCGGGTTGCCGAGAAACAGCAGCCGATCGTCACTCTTCATGCAGCAGCTTCTCCTGAGTCCACTGGCGCAGCAGGTTCCAGATGACCGTCAGCGACAGATCGTGTTCGCGGGCCATTGCCATCATGGCGGTCAGCGCTTCGGGTGAGTCGAGCTTTTTCACGCCCGTCTTCTGCCACTCGTTCCACACCAGCGTCTCCACCTGCTCATCCGGGGCATTGTTGCGCCCCTGGCGGACAAACAGGCCAATCAGCCGCCGCCGGGCACAGACCTCCGGCGTGGAAAGGCCAAAATAGTGGTTAATGAACTCGATGGACGCGCCGAGCGACAGCGCTTCCTCCAGACGCTGCTGGAACAGCCGCTCCTGCTCCATCCTCGCGAGCATCCGGCCCAGCATTTCGTGGTCAATGTGGGGGGTGATGAACTGCACCGCGCTGTTGCTGAGAAACAGGATGTCATCGGCGGTAAGCCGCGTCAGCTCGCACAGCTCCTGCGGGCTGAAGCCGAGCGATTCGCAGTAGCGGATCTGTCCCTCCTTCAGCGCCTGGACGATGTGGGTGAGTACTGCCTGGTTAACTGAGGGTGTCATGGCGCACCTCCCGCAGCCGTCGCTGGCGGCACAGGCTGATAAGCTGCATCAGTTGCTGGATCTGAGCGTTGTTGTAGTCCGGCGACAGCAACAATTCGAGGGCGGGCATCGGCGTACTGGTGTCGCCATTCAGGGCCGCCAGCACCTGATAGCAGCGCTGTGCCGCCGGGTGGGGAAAATCGTGGCAGGGCGCGAGGGTGAAACCGGCCGGAGCACTGTCGTCCCGCTGGATACAGGCGTCCAGTCCCCAGCTGGCAAACAGTGACCGTGCCGTATGCACCAACGGCGAGGGCTTTGTCTCGCCGGGCGCTGCGGGTTCAGTTGGCGGTTCAGGCTCTGGTAGTGGTGCTTTTTCCGCTTCCGGCGGTGGCGGCCAGAGGACCTTTTCGGCGGGAGGCCCCAGCAGCACCTGCCGCTTGCTCTGACCGTCAGTCAGTTCCGCCAGCAACGTATTCCAGCTCATGCCGCTGCGACAACTCATCTCACCGAGCAGTTCATCCTGCACCAGTTGCGGTACCACGGCTTCCGGCTCGCCGTTGAAGGTGGCGAGGGCGGTGCTGAACAGGTCGGCAAATTCCGGCTGGCGTTCCAGCGGCATCAGCTTTGCCCAGACCTGTTCCGCCGCGCTGCGTAGCGCCAGCAGGCGATCGATAACCTTACGGGTGAGGCCGCCGTATAGCGCGTTAGGGATGCAGGGCAGCAGCCAGTCGACGGTCTGTAACATCCGGCTGATTTGCGACTGGCTGACGGGATAGCCGTCGCGGGTCAGTTGTTCCGCCAGCGCCAGTTGCGTCGGGCATTCAATGCCTGCCTCGAGGTAAAGATCGCGCAGGTGCAGGACCCCTTCCGCCCGTTCGATAAACATCAATCCGTTATGCAGGTCGCTTTCGGCCAGATGGCCGATCAGGCATTGTACTTCGCCCTGCTGCGGTGACAGCGTTTCCGGCCACGGTCTTAACGGCCAGCAGACGCGGTGGTAACGCTCATCCTGCGTCTCCTGCCACAGTTCATTGAGGATGGCGAGGCGCGTATTCCCGCCGCTGGCGAGCATATATTTTTCATCACCGGGGCGACGGGTCAACACCGGCGGGTTATCCAGCCCACGGGCAAGAATTGACGCTTTCAGTACGTCATAGCCGGGATTGCGGGTGACGCGGGGATTGAGGGAGAACAGCTGGATTTGCTCTAGGCTGACCTGGACCATCTCCTGTTCTCCGGTATTGCTGACGCCGTGAAGCCAGCGGTTGAGCAGGTGTGAAGCGCACATAATCTTCCTCCGGCATTCAGACATCGCGGGTAAGCCGGATGCGCTGGTGGATCCAGGCATCCACCTCGCTTTCCAGCCAGGCGACGTGGCGGCTGTTGAGTCGGATGGATGGCGGAAACTGTTGCAGCTGTATTTGTCGATAAATCCACGATTTACCGAAGCCGATTTTGTCTTCCACCTGGCGTAAGCGTAAAAATCTGTCGCTATTCATAACCATTCCTCCTGTGTCCAGATTCGTTCACATCAGCACGATGGGCGTGGTTATCAAAGCAGCAGCGTCCCTGCCAGGCAGTAAAAATCCTTATCTGGGTTAGTGAGAGTTGTTAGTTGAAATGGTTAGTTAATCGCGTTACGGCGGTGCGCCGCGCTGGAGGGCGGTTTTCAGCGTCTCGGGGCTCAGCGGCAGGTGCATACCTTCCTCGCGCGCCCAGCATTCGAAAATGTTCAGCAGTTTGTAGGGATGCTCCAGCATTTCATCGTCCAGCTGTGGGTTGTGCTTGCAGGCCAGCCACAGCAAACGGGAAAGCGCGGAGGTGATCCGCTCCTTTGATTCCGGCTGATGGCGGGTCAGGAAGGCTTCAAGATGAGTACGACGGATAACGAACAGTGCGTCAGGAGGCAATGTATCCTGCAGGTAGCAGACGGACAGATTGAGCCGGGATTTCAGGTCATTGTGACCATTACCATATAACTGGCCAATCAGCAGATGTAGCTCTTCCTGAAGGTTGTTTTGCGTGGCGAGCAGTTCCAGTAAAAGCTCCCGCAACGATTTGCGGCAACAGAGTTGGTAGTAGCTGTCGTTCTCATCGCAGACCACAATGCCAATCTGGTTGCAGCAGTGGGTATCTTTGGGGCAAGGACGATTCAACGTTTTCGCCAGTTGCTGGTGGAGCAGCAGGCGCTCAAGGCCAATTAACGGCAAATTCCACAGATGGCTGGTGGTCAGTTGCAGAGTCGGGTCGCGTCTGCATGGTGGAGAGTTCGCCATCACTTTCCGGTTGCCGGGTTTGTTGCACTGCGAAGGTGGAAAGGGTGGCTTGCTGAATCGGCAGGCAAAGCGGCAAGGAGGATTGAGTGGTCTCAGAAGTACGGGGGAGGGGAAGTAGACAGAGAGTGGCAGATCGCCGTGCAGGGCATGGCGGATCAGGTCGGCGGGCAGCAACGTGATGTTGTGCTGCCGGATGACTTCTGCGGCCTCATCCAGTGTCAGCCACTCCTGGCGGATTTTGTGTGGGGGCATGGGGTTTTCCTTTTTGTGTTGTTGGTTGCGTGTAGTGTTTGTTGATGGTGAAAACCTGTGTGAGTTTTTTTTGCTAAAACAACTAACCTGATCAGTTTAGTTAACGATCTTTTCAGACATAATCTGGTGATGAATTACGCTGGAAAAACAGGACGTAACATTGAATAGCACTGAAGACGATTTGCTTGAAGTGGCGTGGTATTTGTCGAAGTACGGTAAATCTCAACCACCTGTGGGACTTGGTGTTCTGAAATGGAAAGAGGCTTATGACTTGTTTTATCCCCGTTTCGGTGCGGGCAAAACCGCCAGTGAGTTTCGCAATAGTCTGAAAAATAGTCGTGACCGTTTTGATTCC
The DNA here is from genome assembly GCF_008693645.1 of Citrobacter werkmanii. Classification (NCBI taxonomy): domain Bacteria; kingdom Pseudomonadati; phylum Pseudomonadota; class Gammaproteobacteria; order Enterobacterales; family Enterobacteriaceae; genus Citrobacter; species Citrobacter werkmanii. Next base: position 860,472 of record NZ_CP044101.1, read on the forward strand.
TGGCTTAGTGATGTGCGTGTCGGCTGGCTTGACGAGCAGGGCGCTCCTGCTGCGCTTTCTCATTCAGCGCAGCGTGTGCATCAGCGATTGAGTGTGCTTTCAGAGAGTGTGATTGAGCAGCGTGTTCTTTCGTTAATATCTTCTGATGGAGATGAACAGGCGCAACGTGACTGTCTTATTATTCAGCAGGATAAAAGTATTGAAGATACCGTACGCGAGCAGTTGATTGCGGCACGGCTGGGGCAGGGTACCTTTCGGAAAAATTGTCTTATGTTGTATCCGGCATGCCCTGTTACGGGAACGACTTTTGCGCCGTTACTGCGTGCCAGCCATATAAAGCCGTGGGCTGCCTGCGAGAATGGGAGTGAACGCCTTGATCCTTATAATGGAATTATATTGGCTGCTCATATTGATATTCTATTTGATCAGGGATGGATTTCGTTTGAGAACGATGGGCGTTTATTAATTAGCAATGAGATGGATATTAGTGTTAAAGAGCAGTGTTTGTTGCCGGAGAAAATAAAGGCGTTTTCTGTTGAATCGTATTGTTATCTGGAGTGGCATCGGGAGAATTTACTGAGGTAAAGAGATGGCTTTATATTCAATAACCTATTGGTTTTATTTAAAAATATCATTTTATGCTAAATTAAAAGCATGCTTGGCGCTGAATGTCTGGCAGTATTAGTCGTCTGTAATGAATTGTTAAGTTTTTAAGGGCTTTTGTTGGTGGATTTTTGAACTACCAAGGCGGGGGATCCTTAAAAATTGAAGGATAAGGACTCCCATTTTTCGGCTTTACTTGTCATATGATTCAAGACAGTAATTAGACCATGAAGATTATCAATATATTCAGATGCTAGTAGGTTTGCTGGGAGAAGCTTATATATATTACGACCTATCCTGTAAAAAAATGGTCATTGTCTCGCTTTATGTCTTCCAAAAAAATACTACTCATCACCACATAAAATAACGTATAAGTGACAACATCCTAGTTATGCAGGTCTAATCTATGACTAGATTGAGCGCGATCTGTAACTTGGCTGGCTCATTGGTGTGGATACTTCCAGATGCTGGAGCAGCAACAGAAGCTTGTTTTACATCGGCGACAACGGTGTTCTGGTTTGACCCGTACAGCCTCATTGTGACATGTATTGTTTTGGGAGAAATTACTAACGCAAACCAGTACGCTATAGCCGATTGGCAAGGTAGAAAGCCTGCTTCTACTCAACGATTACACGAAGTTTATTATAGCTAATACTCGCACGTACCGGTTGCTATTGCCGGATGTGTTTTCCATCTAGGATGGTTCTTGGAACACGATATTTTCGTTTCGTACAATGAAACTTAGCGGACGCAGTGACTGGATTTGCTTTTGTAGTGCACCGGTAGCGAAGGTGACGTCATCTTCTTCGAATGTTTCACCATCCGGAAGGTTACTATTCGTGTATAAATCGTCTAGTTACGCTGATGAAGGGGCAGTTTTTCCTCATGGAGCAGATGCTCCAGAAAGTCCATATTAATCCATAACCTGTTGCGACAGAAATGGTTCGGTGCTTATAAGACAGTTCAGCTACAGTTGTTCAGCTAAAACAATCAGTTGTTGATGTTACAGTTCCACCATCATGCGGCTCCTCTTCAAAACGTCTCATAGATTGACAGCGGAGGAGGCATAGACTGCATGATGAAGGCTACTAGGTTTTCGTCGACCTGTATGTCATATTGTTTTTTCTCTGGTTGCAGGGCCAGCATGGACTGCTGCTACATTAATATTATCGTCTTACGCGCGACCAAAAAAATCATTTAACCTGATGGCTGTTTGTTTGAAGAAACTATGAGAAATTGGTAATCTGATCACATCTAAACCGCTTGGTTATTATACTAACACACGTAAAACTTCGCTATACGCAGGAAAGCAACATGGGATATTTCGTCGATTTTTTAACTCTTAGATTAGTATTCGCCCATGCTTCTACCAGATAAGACCCGATTTCATCGTTTAGTTCGTGGCCTCCATGCCGTCATGAAGAAATATCAGCTAGAAGCTGATTTGGTTCTTGGCAGTGCGCTCGATAAGTGGTGCAATTATTGCTTCCCCGGACTTCCTCAGTCCGGTTTACCGGTAGTGGATACATTAGATAATGAGGAGAGCGTGTGTGCATTTGTAGATTTTGTGAAGGATCAAGAACTGCTTGAGTCCACTTACTGGTTCTCCTCTGCTTATGCTCAACTTTTGGAAAAAGATTGTCGTAAGCAGTTGGCAATGTTCTTTACTCCACCTACCTTGACAAGGCGATTGCTTGACGACTTGTCGGATAATGGTGTGGATTTTGCCGATTGTAGTTTCTGTGATCCGGCTTGCGGTGGCGGAGCATTTTTAGCACCAATTGCAATGCGTATGAGAGATGAACTTTTACGTAGAGAAGCAAGTGCTTTTCAAATAATTAATCATATAAAAGAGAAATTGCTGGGATTTGATAAAGACGCCACATTATGTAAATTGTCGAGGCACTTCTTATTAATGGCACTATATGAAGAGGTCATGTCCACAGGGGTTTACCCTATTTTCCAAATTTATCATGGTGATTCACTTTTAAAGGGCATGAGTTACTTGGGTAAACTCGATGTAGTAGTTTGTAATCCTCCATTTAGAAAGATGTCTAAATTAGAAGTCAAAGAATATATTGATAAATATTCTAACGTGATTGAAGCACAACCGAACTTGTATTCGCTTTTCTTTGCCCTATGCGTCAATTTATTAAAACACAAAGGTATTTGTGCATTGATCACTCCAACCAGTTTTTTATCTGGTCAATATTTCTCAAAGTTGCGTCGATTCTTGTTAGCTCAGACTAAGATGCTCTGCATTGGAATAGTGAGAGACCGTCTCGGCATTTTTATCAATGTTTCTCAAGAAACGACGTTGACCTTGGCATGTCGTGAAATTTCTGGGTATACGCCGACGAATGACACAAGAGTATCGGTAGTTTCACGTGATGGTAGTTATATTGACATAGGGTTATGTACTTTACCAGATTCTGGGGCAGCATGGCCGATCCCTCGTACAAAAAGCGATGTTGCGTTGCTTAAGAGAGTGAGTAAGTCTCCGATAACCTTGGCAGATTATGGATATGTGGCTCGTATAGGGGCTTTTGTTTGGAATCGAGATACTCGTATGACCTACGCATCGGCAAAGAGTGCTTCTAATGAGCATCGCGGTGCAGTCGTTCCATTACTTTGGTCCAGCGATATTACTCAGGATGGTAGTGTACAGTTTACTGGTGCTCTAAAAACAAACAACGAACATTGTTTTGTGAACATGGAAAAAAAAGATCATCCCTCGATTGTGCAAAATCCTTGCGTGATATTGCAGCGTGTAACTTCCAACAGCCAGTCGCGACGGTTAATTGCAGCCGCTGTTCCAAAAGCAATTTTTGACACCTATGGTGGATTTGTAGGTGAAAATCATACAGTTATTATTGAACAGACGGTAGATGAGCCTGCACTGCAGCCAAATCAGTTAGCTGAATTGCTAGGAACACCTACGGTGGACAGATACTTTCGTTGTATCTCAGGCGCAACCAATGTATCAATTTTCGAACTTAATCAATTACACCTCCCTGAACCAGCCAAGCTCAAGCATCACCTTTCCCATGGGAACAATATGGCCGATGCAGCTCGTAAAGCTATGGACGACATGTGAATTTTTTGTATTATCTTCATAATGTCCGGGAAATTATAAGATAATGAAATAGATGGCCTCAATAAAGCAACGTACAGATCCATGGGATGCATTAAGGCGCAGGCGTGAGGAATTGGCAAAGCGCTTAGCTCATATGCGTAGAATTTCACCTAAACCTGCAAAATCTCGTATTAAACCTTTATCTGAGCCTGTATCTGTAGCTGAATCGATATCACCACCAGCGCCTGTTGTTCCTCGTACTCATGATGCCCTAATCCCACTATTCAGAGATGACTGTCCCCAGCCAAGTTCTCCATCAAGAGCAATGGTGAAACTTGCTGATCTATATTTGCATGCAGCTCAGCATCGCTCACGCCATATTACGTTAGTTTGGCCCGCATCACTTAAAACGTTAACTATGATTCACGCTCTTGCTACTCTTGTTCGCTGGCAACAAGGTGATAAGCAAGGCATCCGCGGATTACTTTTTCCAGTAAAAACTAATGTATTCAATTGCCTTAACCACATTTATTATGATCGAACTAGTATCATGCGTATCGCCAAAGAGTTAGCTGAGGCCACTACAAATGCCCGTGTCACCCGCTCCATGCCAGACAAGGATGCTTTTTTCTTTTCTCTTAATGATCATAACCTGCCTCTTATTTCTGAAAAACAGGTCAACCCGACGATTGGTGAGTTGTTACCGCTGTTTCTGGCAACGCCTAATTTTAAGAGTTGGACGTCCTGCCATTCACGTCTACTTGCACTCATTCGAAAGAAACTTTTAAAGCGAGCTCACGCTAATGCTTTAAAGCAGTCAAACTGTTCCATCCTAGGTGATCCCCAGACTGCACCTGATGCTATTTTTGCACTGGATGGGCGCATGACAAAGATAGAACTTCGTAAAGCTTGTGAGGCTTTAGCTAAGTTTGGCCCTCCTGAGGTTGTGATGGTGCATGTTTCTCGCTCCCTTCGTTTCGAGGCTCCAGATTGGAAAGCACAAGTTGCTCGTTTTTGCCTTATGCTGGAGGAGGTTTTTCGTAGTTCCCCACCAGGTGTGATAGTCGTTGCGGATGAACCACATGTCGCTTACCAACTAAAAGACAAACTTTGGGAATTAAATTATAAACGCGAGAAAGCGAATCAGTGGCATACACCTCACGAGTACATTATTTCAGGTATTCCGAGCACAATAAGTGGTGATGGCTTGGGCATGGATGATACTTATGAACCTGAGCATCCTACATCACGTGAATTTATCATCCATATAGTAGACGCTGATATTGCGAAAGTCGCAGATAAACTCCTACATATTTCCAGCACTATACCGGGTGGAAAAAAGATAGGTAAACCTCTCATTGAGGCATCTTCATTCCTTTGTCGTTTAGCCGCATTACCCTGTGGTATTCGACATATGTCAGAGTATCTATCTGGTTCTGAAATATCTGACAGGACGCGTACTGCCTTTGACTGGCTTCATTACTTAGGTGCTGTTAATGAGTTTGAGCGTAATATTGGGGTTGGAGATAAACGACCACTTCTTAATGATTGCTTGGCGCGAGGAACTCAGTTATTTGGTAAATACTATGAGGCTACTCCTTTTGCTCGTAAACTGGCTGATCTTGTCTCAAGTATTTCAATGCGTAAGAAAAATAGAGTAGCCATAGTATTTACAAATGTATTATATCGGCGGTTGGCTGAGCGTTTTCTTGCTGAATATGATGATTATCCTGAAGGAGTAACTTATAAATCCTTTTATGAACGAATAAATTTATTGTCAGCAGTTCATCTAGAGGAAAACCTAAATGGCCTAAATGGAGCCACACTTATATTTGCAGGGTTAAATGAAAATTGCTTACGTTTAGTCCTGACGGATGATCGAATTCCTCATCATTCAGTAATTCTCTTGACTCAGCAAGCTGGCAAGTTTCTACGTGCTACACTCAAACCTATTATTGAGCGAATGCCTGAGTTTAAATCTTACAAACCCAGAATGGAGTCTATCTTACGACAGTTACATGACTTACCCGGAGATGCTTCGATTCTTTCTACTGGCAGTTATATGTTGCCCACTTTTCGTGTCGAGTTGTCATCAGATGTGCCGATTAACGATCAAGAAATTACTCCTGGTTCTTGGGCAATCCAGCTCGATAATGGAGAGAGACAATATCGTTATGAAACATCTGACGTATATGTATATGAGCCTACTTCAACATATGCATCGGATGCGGGATTTAGAGTATGTCAAGTTCGTTCGCTTCAGGTCGGAGACAAAGTTTTTATCATGTCGGTCGAAATGCGTGAGATGGTTGAACAAGTTTTATCAGACGCAGGGATATCAATCAACTCTGACAAGACCTTCGAATCAGCGCTGAGAAGTTATCACGAACAGATACAAAAGCGTCTTAATCTGCGCTTCGGGCAGGTCAAACATACAGATAAGATTCGTACCATTCGAGAAGAAATGCTTGTGCTTGCTCCTCAATTGAAAAGTTATTTGCCAAGTTTACAGGCTATGCGTCATTGGATTGATCTTGATCATTCGTCCGAAACACCTTTCGATCAGCTTCGTCCACAAGCCCCGATGCGTGAAGACGTTTTTAAAGCATTTGCACAAGTGCTTGGATTTACATCACTGGAGATCGCTTACCAGTGGCAGCGGGTTATCATACCTATACGCAACACTCGCAGGCTGGATGGTCGCCATTTATCTGATATATATGCATACATGCTTTTACAACCAGAATCAGCTATGTGTAACGCAAATATTAAACGGCAAACTTTGGCTAGATTGTTTAATCAGGCGCGCGAGAATGTAGCCACTATTGAGCGTGTTTACCCTATTAAGGAATTTCAAAAATGAGCCAGCCCACTCTTCGTGCTAACCCTGCCGAAATTAGTTCAACACTCAAGGAGGCTGTTGTTGACAGTCTATTAAATCTTACGTACGCGCAGCTCAGTGGGCAGGGAGAGGCAGGAGAGTATCTTTATGGTGCTCGACCAAGGACACTTTTGAACTCTGGTTTTCTATTACCACAGCGTAACCCATTAGGAGACGATGAGGTAACATCTCCCATCTGGGTTTCGTCACATGGACTGCAGATGCAGCTCAATCTTTCCGAATCTTCAATAATAACGGTCCAGCCTAATCTGTGTGTCTATGTCAGAGTTCTACCCCAAGAAGAAGATCTCACGAGGCCGAATTGCTGCCCAGTATTTATGTTGCGCAGAGCTATTGTTGACGAAATTACTGCAGAGCGTAACCGCCGATTGGAAAAAGCATGGGAAGAGGTTAAAGGAGCTTATACTTCAAAATGGAAACATCCAGAGTGGGGTGCTATTCGCTCTCAGATTGTGGAAGAAATCTATACCGCTAGAGGTATACCTAGACACTTATTAACATCTGATTTTTCACAAGATTCCGTAGAAGTTGAAGTGGAATCATCTAGTGAAAAGGATATTCTAGGAGAAGGGGCTAAAGAAGGTATATTTGTCAAAGTAGGGGAAGCTTTACCAATAAAAGATGAACATTTTGAACCGCTAAGTGTTCCTCATAAATGGATGAGGTTGGATGTTAATCTTCCGCCTCTACAGATTGATACATCTAAGTCTTATGAGACTCTCAAAAGCAATATTGATGAACATGCGATATTAATGAATGCAACTCTATCTGCGAGACTGCAGGAATGGGCGGAAAGTGATGATCCTAATGTAGGTGGAAAAAATTGGGGATATAGGCATTTGGTAAATATTCCCGCGAGCCAATACACTAAATGGGAAGATTTCCTCAACATTGTTCGCAATTCAAAGTTACATATCGCTTTACCAAGCATTCAACTTAGTTGGAACTTTGAGTTGAACGAAGATTGGCTGTCTTCTTCCAAACGTAGTTTCTTTCTTGCCCTTGAGAATACTAGTAGTATACCGAGTCAGTATGAAGATGAGACGGACGAAGCTATTTTTCTTGTATCCCTTCAATTTAAAGTTCCCACTTCGCTTCACCATCCCCTCAAGCTTGAGCGTATCGATCCATCTTACCGTTATAACAAGTACCTAACTCACCCCGCAATAGGCCACAACTGCGGTATTGTTCAGGTGAAGTCTGATGAAGATTTCAAAATATTCGAGACAAGCTGGACTCCTCGTTACATACAGCCGCGCATCGTTCCTACTAGTGCGAATGGGGTTCTGCGTCATGTGCGTTCACTCGCAAAGCCTGAGGGATTGAATGGTTTAGAGCCTCTTATACCAGCAATGCGTGAATGGATTAGCAGTCTTCCCTCGCAAGTGAATCCTGCTGAAGGATTAGATGCTTCTGATAGAGAAGGAATTGCTCGAGAAGGTGAAGCTTTCAGGCAAGATTTGCAGAAATGGACCTTTGAAATGGATGCGATAGCCGTGGGTTTGAAATGTTTGGCGGAATCGCATGCATCTTGGAAAATGAGAGGCTTGCAGTCTGATCCTAAAGCTATCGTCTATGAAGCGTGGCTAGCTACGAATGAAACAATGGCTGACTTTATGAAGTCCCGTTTCGGTAACGATAAAGGCGAGTGGCGTCTTTTCCAACTGGCTTTTATTATCGCTAATATCCCCGCGTTAGCTTCACGCATCCCTGAGTTTTCGCATTTCTATGATGAGCGTAGAGATGATGCTGTTACATTGCTCTATTTTGCCACCGGTGGTGGTAAATCCGAGGCATTCTTTGGACTTTTAGTTTTCAATCTCATGCTTGATAGACTGAGAGGTAAACGTCGTGGTGTGACAGCCTTAATTCGCTACCCTTTAAGGTTACTGACGATCCAGCAAGCACAAAGATGCGCAGGTGTACTTGCACATGGTGAACGGATTCGTAATCGCTATAGGTATGGGGGAGATTCATTAGCCATAGGTTTTTGGGTTGGGAGTGGAGGATCTCCAAATTATCATCGTGAAAAGGGAGTTAAAAGTATCCCTATTGTGTCGTCGGTTCCTCCTGATTTAGCTAATGAGCAGCTTCTTCGAGCTAAGGACTCTAAGTATTCAGCGGCAATGCGTGCATGGCGAAAATTATCAAACTGCCCATTTTGTGGTAGTGAAACTGCATTGAGATTGTTTGTTGCTCACGGTTGTCAGACTTTGGGGCACGTTTGTACTGATATTCGTTGTGATTTCAATAGTGGAGATTGGAAGCCGTTGCCATTTTATATCGTCGATGAAGATATCTATGATTTAGCACCATCAGTCTTATTAGGTACAGTTGATAAATTAGCTCTTATTGGTCATTCAAAAAAAACTATTCGGCGTATCTATGCTATGTTTGGGGCCGCTCCTTGGGTTAATCCCCATAATGGACGATTGCATGTTCCGACCAATAATGATCTAGCCGCAGGGCCAGCAGCAAAAGGCATGCAGGGAGTATTTCCTGCCTACAGAAATGGTAGGCATATTTTTCACGATCCGTTTCCAAGCTTGATTATTCAAGATGAAGCTCACTTGCTTGATGAGTCGCTAGGGACTTTTGCAGGCTTATTTGAATCTACCCTGGATGCAGTTTTTGAATATCTTGGTGACTCCCTTAAAGATCTTGTGGCTGTGTGCGACCAAGGGCGTCGGCGTCGTTCCAAGGTTATTGCAGCTTCAGCCACCGTATCCTCTCCAGAAAGGCAGCTAGAACATCTCTATCAACGTTCAATTCCAGCAGTGCAGTTTCCAGAACCTGGACCATCTCTGTATGAGTCTTTCTATGCAAAACCTGCATTGGCAGAAGAAGAGCTCCGAAAAAAACATCCCGACATTGAGGTCGCAAGTCGACAGGCACGTATATATACGGCTTTTATGACCAATGGTAAGCCACACACATCGACAAGTGTTGCGGTGCTATCAGGGTTTCATTTAACTATTAGTCGGCTATTTGACAATCTTACCTCTGGTGATGAGCTGCAATTCCAAATTGCTCGTCAGATGTTAGCTGGGCATGTATCTAAGGGATCACTTCAAAAACTGCATAAGCAGGTGTTATCCGAGGCTAATGCTTCTGAATTAGCTACACTTATCGACTTGCACCGCATTGCGCTGACCTATGTCACTAATAAGAAGGGTGGTGATCAAATTATGGCAGCAGAAACTGAGGAGACGCGCAAACGGCACATTAACGAAGGCATTGAGCTTGGGGGACTGGACACTCGTCTTATTACCGGCTCGGTAGAGCAAGGTGAGATTCAAAGCGTGGTGGATACTGCACAACGACGTGTTGCTCCAGAAGAACCACTTCCTCCGTTAAGAGAACAGCTACGTTCCGTTATCGCGACTTCAGCTATCTCACATGGTGTCGACGTAGATGAGTTTAACTCAATGTTCTTTGCCGGAATGCCTTCTGACATTGCCGAGTATATTCAGGCTTCCTCTCGAGTTGGGCGTACACATATAGGTTTTATTGTCCTTGTCCCGACGCCTCAACGTCGCAGGGATAGGCACATCGTGCATATATTCGATATTTTTCATCGATTTCTTGAACGAATGGTGCAACCCGCTGCTATAGATCGTTGGGCAGAACGTGCTATCGATCGTGTATATCCTAGCCTATTCCAGGCATATTTGTTGGGCGTTCGTCCTAGTAGTGAATTAATTCAGCTGCCTGAAGGGGAGAAGGCCAGAACCCCTGATTTCAGTTTTATTCCAAATGTACGCAAAGAGTTTATTTCTCGAGGTGATTCATTTATTGATGAAATAAACAAGTTTGTAGAGTTAGCAGTGGGGTTGAACGGTGCCTTTGTACCTGAAGGTGAGGAGTACTATCGTGATCGCATTAATCAAAGGACCCGTAATCTCATTGTAAACGCCTGGAGTAGTCCGATGTGGGGGAATGGTAATATCGATGCGTACTTCAACGGCCAAACAGATCCCATGATTAAGCCAATGACGTCGCTACGCGATGTTGATCAAACAGGCATTATCCAGGCATCATCCCTAGATGTAAATGGCAGAAAACAATCACTTGATGAGGTACAGTTAGTGATGGATTTCCTTCGTCATGGTGTGGCTGGCAACGATGGTTCGGATAATGCATAGACGGGAGACTGATATGTCAAAACATAGGGGGATGCTGGCGAATGATGATGAAAGCAAAACACTACACGCTCCCACAATGGCACGCTCAAGAGGACAATTGGGGGCAGCCTATGCTCCTGGAGCGTTCTTTACTTTTGAAGGCGGATTAGGAGCATGTATTTCCATTCCAGATTTATCTGCAACGGTAGATGATGCGCCTATCCAACCGGAAACGAAGTCACAAATTATTCTGAGATTGCAGGAGATTTGGCAGAGTTGGTTCGCTCGTGCATATGAGATTGGAACTGGAGAACGTGAAATCGATCCTCGTCTTTGCTTGGATGAGTCTCTCCTCAAAGGGAGTGTTGTAGTTCCACTGGGGGGAGATAGCTTGTCATTTTTAAGCCCCCTAAGAATGGGGTATTCTCCAGCACCGCTGACTTTTGTTTGTAACAAATGCAGGCTTTTCAAGAGATTTGAATCAGTTCACCAGTTAGCGGAGAGTATGCGGGAGCTGCGCAAGGCTCGTTGTACTGCTGCTGAGGCTAAAGGTGGATGCGAATGGCGCCAAGTCGACGTTATATTCGTGCATTGGTCCGGTGAGTGGATGCCTGTGACTCCAGGCAGATGGGAGTGGGATGAACGTAATAATGCCATAAGGCTTTATGGTGAAGAGTGTAAAGTATGTGGTGGAAGAGATTTCAAACTCAACACCGATTCACCACGCATCGGCCAGTGGCATTTTTATTGTGCTAACCCAAAGTGTGGGCATAAAGGGAGCAGTTCGTGGCGACAAAATGACCATTTCACAACGGGAATCTTCAGGAATCAACCTGGTATACCTGTTGCCAGACGCCGTATGGAGCCAATTTCGTATCGTGCATCGTCAGCGTATTACGCACAATCAGAACAATTCGTACTGTTTCCTGAGTCTGAACATCATCTCATCACAATGTTAGAACCACAATACGAGGCTGAACTTGCTACCTTCATCAGTACTCAGTTCCGATTTGAGGGCGCTAAACTTTCGACTGAAGAGATGAAATCGACTCTATTAGCTGCTGGTGAAGAGAGTGAATGGTTATCGTATGAACATCTGATGCAAATAAGGGAACTTCAAAAAGATAATCCCATCATTTTGAAGATTGCAGATGATGAAATTAATAAACTAATTACTAGATGGACTACTAGTACACCTCCACTTCTGCGGCCAAATGTCGAGCTCCCATCGGCTGTAAAAGAGCGGCTTAGACAACGTAGTGAATATACCAGTCGTTTTGACCCTTTTATTCTTGCGGTTGAACATGAAGCCTTGAATCGAGGGAAACTTTCTGCCCCTAGTGATGCTGGACGGGCAAAGTTTGTACGTTTTAACCATCTGGATAAAGATCTTGCGCCAAAGGATGTAAATGTTAAGACTTTACAGGAATCTGAGACTAATCGTCTAATGAGTAAACTCGGAATCGTTGATATTGGATTAATCCGGGAGTTCGATCTGTGCCGATTTACTCATGGATACACCCGTGTATCGGCAACTCCATTTCTCAACAGGCATAATCAAGATATGCCTGTACGTTTGAAATTATTCGAACCGTTACGTAATGGTAAGCGACCCATTTATGTTGTGACGCAAGCAAATGAGGCATTGTACGTTCGTCTTGATCCAGTAGTTGTCTATAAGTGGCTCCAGACTATCGGTGTGTTAGACCTTCCTGAATGGAATGAAAGTAATTCTATTAAATTAGGAGGGAAGATTCTGGAAGTAACTCAGCCTTTTGGTCGTTATTTTTCTCTCTTAAAAGAAGATGATGCATCAACTTATCGATATATTTATACACTTCTGCATACCTACGCGCATACACTCATGAAAAATGTAGCAGAGTTATCTGGCTTGGATTTAGGGTCTATGGGGGAGTATATATTTCCGCTAGATTTTGCATTCGTGGTATATCGAAACGGTACCACTATGGATCTTGGTAATTTATCCTCTTTGTGGCGTAATGAAAATAACAGATTCCTTGCACGATTGCTTGAGAACTCGACACATCGTTGCAATTCTGGACGACTATGTGATAGCACTGGGGGAGCATGTCCTGACTGTATTATGATTCCAGAGACGTCTTGCCTTGCTCAGAATCAGTTACTGTCTCGTGCAGTGTTAAAAGGAGGGCATCCACCTCGTGAGGATGCAACTCATAAGGGGCAACGTATCAAAGGTTTCCTTGAAATAGCGAATGATGTTTATGAAAAGTGAGATGCTTAATGCCTTTGATGCACTTGCGCCTCATTGCGAGGTAAGTGCTGCTTTATGTGATGCTGCTTCTAAAGGTTTGCTTGATATACCTTTAGATTTGCACTCTATTTGTACCCGCATTGGTCTACCACAAGCTAGAGCTGCCGATATTGAGCGCTCGTTGATTGCAGGGCAAGCACACGGAGTGTTCAAACAGTCAACGCCCCTCACATGGATGATAAATGACTCTAATCTTGCATTTCGTCTGGCTCCTTTATTATTAGGTGTTCGTTTGTACCGCTCACGTGCAAGGCATATTCATGATGCTCGCCAACAGATGATTGTGCAAGTCCATGATGAATTACCGATACTGGCTGCTGAGCAACCCCGTGAATTAATGGAACTGCATGCTGAGATTGAACGAGTATCACTCAAGCAAATGATTGAAAAATATCGTAATATGCTGAGTAAAAATCTAACAGAGAATGCTTGGCAGAAATTTTTCGATCAAAATATATTTATTTTGACCATACTGTTTTGCGGACCCGTACAACTTGTATGCAGTCAGTTTCACGCGCAGCCTAGTGGGATCACAGGCAAAGGAGCACAAATAGGCGACTATCTTTTTCGTGGGATGGGGCAGGCACTAGCTATCGTCGAGATCAAAAAACCAGATACCCCTCTGATTCAAAAGAGAGAGTACCGACGTGGTGGTGGTGTTCATGCTCCTGATTCAGAGTTAAGTGGCGCTGTAAGCCAAGTATTATACCAACTCCATTCACTTCAATCTGCATGGAGTATCCATCGTGATAATGGTGAGCTTTCAAATTCAAGACCAGACAATACCCGGTGTGTCATCATTGCTGGTACTCTTCCTGTTGAGGCAAATATACTACGCTCATTCGAAACATTCAGATGTGCTCATACAAATGTCGAAATAGTTACCTTCGATGAACTACTACAAAAACTTGAGCTATTACTCGATATCCTAACCCCAAAGAAAAATGTAGGGTCTGAATGCGAAGTTAAATCTGATGATTTCAATGCGGTACTATAATTTATTGTGGAGAGCATGATATGCCACAGCGGTTGGCGTATGCTTTTCAAAATTTGGCGGATAAGAAATAGATTACTTATCAATAAATTATTGATAACTGTTCTGTTATATCTTAATTAAGATATTGCTAACAATGCCAACAATACATATAAAGTGTTTAGTTTATTGTTAGTGCATGGGATTTTACTTTTTATACATGATTCTAAATTTTGTATAGGGTAACAATAATGTTTTTTTCAACTTAATGTCATCCCCTGAGGCTTTGACATAACTATTTTTAGTGATGGCACTGACATTCTTTAATCTGCTCATCTACAAAAATTGCCTTGTTTGAGCGGTCGTTCAGAATAGCCGATAAATATTTTTTTCCGCTTGTTATAATGGATTTCATTTTTCGAGAATGATCACCCAACTTTGTGATCTTCCACGCAGTATTCAATTTTATGTCCCATTTTGGGGGCAAATCCCCAAAATAAAGTCTCACAACTCATTAATTTTCAATAAATTAAACCAAAAGGCGAGTCCGGCCTTCGCAATCGGTTCTTAAGTATAACTATTTTTTATGGCCATGGGCTGTGATGTAAAAGAAAGATCGATATTTCAGTTTATACCGGCACTGTTTTCAGGTGAAAAGTTCAATTTGTCCCTCCCCCCTTCTTTTAAACCTTCACCTCAGCGAAAGTTTTGCGTCTCGGTGGCACGATTATTAAACTTCGCTATTATTATGTAATATATCGCACAAAATACGACTCGATTCCAGTACCGGAAGATCCTTGTTTAATAACGACGAACGCATCGGTAACCTGTTCAATAGGTTCTCGGTTTGTGAGGCGAGATAGGCAACTAGAGGGTGCGCATTTTTGTCGGCTGAAATCAGCCGAACGCTGTATTGTGTGATTGTATCTTTGCGACAGATTCCCGAGCAGTAGTTGGTTGTACCCGTATACCTGAAATCTTTAATTGAAAAGCTAAACATGCGCATTATTTTGTGAGCGTCACTCTGTTCAGCGTAATTATCCGCTATCCGAAATTTCACTGTATTTTCATCAATATCATATTGATAAAGTAGTCGATGCTGCTTAAACAGTAAGATAAGCAGTAAGCGATTTATCCTGCTGAACTGTTCCGTCACCTCGATAAGGTCGTTTATCATTAAATTGGACTGCTTTTTCATTTTCCTATGAGAATGCTCCGTACATCTACTGGCACGAAGTGGCGGCCTCTCTATGCCTTTCTGCAATTGAGCGTTAATTACTTCATGATCAATAACATAATGAATATGCTTAATCGCAGGTTCCAGTGCCTCAATGGTAAACAGTTCGGTATAACCATCGCCTGCATCAATGCCTGTCTGATAATTGGTTAACAGAAAATGCAGCATTTTTTCTAGTTTAAAAACCTCTGACTGCGGCACGATAATTTGGTAAGAGCGCTCAAAATCCACTTCGCCCCAGGTTCGTGTTAGTGATTGAATGCGGTTATAGATGTTATTAGCTTTACCAATTTTCATCATCTTTTTGGCTGGGAAAATCAATAAATAGAGAAAGGAAAGGTTGTCCATAAAGCACCTCTGGTTGCGGTATTAAAGAAGGCAATGATAAAAGATTTCTCTTGTTAGGCGTAGCGCGCTGCGATAATGCGGTACGGCTGCCACTGGAAAGGCTAGTAGAAGTAAGTTTGTTTAATGCCTTGAACACCGTTTTTACATGCTCAAGGCGCGAGCGGGGAACCGGGCATTTAGAAAGCGTACAACTGCGCTATGAAAAAATCACTTGGTGTATCGTAGATGGCAATATTCAATATACTGACGCCTGGAACGAACGTACTACGGCATAAAGCAAAGATGGCGCAATACCCCATAATAAAGGCGCCCGCAGGCACCTCAAGGACTATCACACTCTCACCCCTTTGACGCTTTCCCCGCAATCACTCCGATAAAATCCAGCACCTGCTTTTGCTTGCGCGCGTAGAGCCTTTCCACGGCGCTCAGGGACTTCATCAGTTCTGACTCTTCGGGTTCGGCGGTGCGTGCGGCATGCACTTCTGGATCAAATGAAACCGCAATACTATGCGTATCAGTTATGGTGACTATTCCCTTTAATAGTGACTGCGATCAGCGATGCGCAGGTGTTGGCGCACCTTCGCATCGCGCTAATAAAATCCCTGTAAATTCCCCCAGTATCTTGGGTGAAGTCCAGATGTAAATAAGATGAAATAAGCGCGAATAGCACGCTTTTGGAATAAATAGAAAACGCCTTCATCCCAATAAATCCGGTATTATTCAGCGTATAAATTCATTACCTTCCACACGCCTGAATATCCCCGCGCTCCAGAAAACAACGCCTGTCGATATCTGCCAAAAATGCGATCTAACTCACTGAAGCAAATAGCAAACTCTGAAACAACATCAATTTGTACACTTTGCTTTACACTTTTAGTGATGTGTATCACAAATAGTAACCCGCGAAGTGATCCGACTCTCACAAAATGGGGTGTACTCATTCACCAATACAAAATGAGAACAGCCTGGAAAGTAAAGTTTTCAGTATTTCCCGTCGCAGGTAACGCTCAACAGCGAACGACAAAACAACACGCAAAAAAAAACTTGTTGAATATGAATAGGTAAAAAAATGACGTGTGATTTGCATCACTCACATTTACAGATTTTGGAATTATTGCCAGTGATTAATGTTGCTCGAGCTATTTCCATAATCAATTAAATCTTGCATAGTGCCTCCACATTATTTCTCCCCCTGGCTCAGGAGGCGAATAGTTATATTTCATCAGACTTTATTGATGAACCAGGTATGCTTTACTTCACATTAATACGTACATGACCACTGTTACTGGAGAAACAAAATGAATTATCCGGCAGAACCCTTCCGTATTAAAAGCGTTGAAACTGTATCTATGATCCCGCGTGATGAACGCCTTAAGAAAATGCAGGAAGCGGGTTACAATACTTTCCTGTTAAATTCGAAAGATATTTATATTGACCTGCTGACCGACAGTGGCACCAACGCAATGAGCGACAAGCAGTGGGCCGGAATGATGATGGGTGATGAAGCGTACGCGGGCAGCGAAAACTTCTACCATCTGGAAAGAACGGTTCAGGAACTGTTTGGCTTTAAACATATTGTTCCGACTCACCAGGGCCGCGGCGCTGAAAACCTGTTATCGCAGCTGGCTATTAAACCTGGGCAATATGTTGCCGGGAATATGTATTTCACCACTACCCGTTATCACCAGGAAAAAAATGGCGCGGTGTTTGTCGATATCGTTCGTGACGAAGCACACGATGCCGGTCTGAATATTGCATTTAAAGGTGATATCGATCTTAAAAAATTACAAAAGCTGATTGATGAAAAAGGCGCCGAGAATATTGCCTATATCTGCCTGGCGGTGACGGTTAACCTCGCGGGCGGGCAGCCGGTATCGATGGCTAACATGCGTGCGGTACGTGAACTGACAAAAGCACACGGCATTAAAGTGTTCTACGACGCCACCCGCTGCGTAGAAAACGCCTACTTTATCAAAGAGCAAGAGCAGGGCTTTGAGAACAAGAGCATCGCAGAGATCGTGCATGAGATGTTCAGCTACGCCGACGGTTGTACCATGAGTGGTAAAAAAGACTGTCTGGTAAACATCGGCGGCTTCCTGTGCATGAATGATGACGAAATGTTCTCTGCTGCCAAAGAGTTAGTCGTAGTGTACGAAGGGATGCCATCCTACGGCGGCCTGGCCGGACGCGACATGGAAGCCATGGCGATTGGTCTGCGCGAAGCCATGCAGTATGAGTACATTGAGCACCGCGTGAAGCAGGTGCGCTACCTGGGCGACAAGCTGAAAGCTGCTGGCGTACCGATTGTTGAACCGGTGGGCGGTCATGCGGTATTCCTCGATGCGCGCCGCTTCTGCGAGCATCTGACGCAGGACGAGTTCCCGGCGCAAAGCCTGGCTGCCAGCATCTATGTAGAAACTGGTGTACGTAGTATGGAGCGCGGAATTATCTCTGCGGGTCGTAATAACGTAACCGGCGAACACCACAGACCGAAACTGGAAACCGTGCGTCTGACGATTCCACGTCGCGTTTATACCTACGCGCATATGGATGTGGTGGCCGACGGTATTATTAAACTTTACCAGCACAAAGAAGATATTCGCGGGCTGAAGTTTATATACGAGCCGAAGCAGTTGCGTTTCTTTACCGCACGCTTTGATTATATCTAAATAATCATTATGGCCCCATCTGGCGATGGGGCTTTTTTGTCTTCTTTTTCCATGAACAGGAAGCCTTTGCGGTGTCCGTTACCGTGACAGAACTATAAAAAGTAAACCCTGACTCCGACATTTTTATTATCCGCATGATGTACAAATGACAGCTGTAATTATAACGAATAGTCTACAGGAACATTTATCATGGATATTAATGCCATTGAGCGACAGAGTAGTACCCCCGGACTGATTAGCGGAACCATGTTGGTTATCGCGACCGTAGTGGGTGGCGGAATGTTTTCCCTGCCGATTGCGATGGCCGGCGTATGGTTCCCCGGTGCGTCGGTTATTCTTCTCTTTATTGCCATCATGATGTTATTAACCGGCCTGATGCTGGTTGAAGTTAACCTGCATTATGGCGCTGGTGCCAGTTTTAATACCTTTACCCAGGATTTATTAGGCCGTAAGTGGAATATCGTGGTGGGTATCGCTTTCGGCTTTGTGCTGTATATTCTGACCTATGCCTATATCTCCGGTTCATCGGCGGTGATGGCGCAAACCGTATTTAAATACAGCGGCGTACGTTTTCCGGCAAATATCTCGGTGATTATCGTTAGTATGCTGGTTGGGGCGATTGCCTGGTACAGTTCCTTGCTGGTTGGACGCATCACTACCGTGCTGATTATCGGTAAATTTGTGGCGTTCTTTGCCACCTTCTCCGGGCTAGTGGGCCATATCGAAGTGGCAAAACTCGTCGACAGCGTGGCGGTGGCGCTGCCCAATTCGCAGTATCTGCCGTATATCCTGATGACGCTGCCGTTCTGCATTATCTCGTTTGGTTTTCACGGTAACGTGCCGAGCCTGGTCAAGCTGTACGGCACGAGCGGGATTTCGAATATTACGCGCTCTATTATCATCGGCACGCTGTTTGCCCTGCTGCTGTATATCTTCTGGTTAGCCGTTACGATGGGTAACATTAGCCGTTCCTCGTTCCCGCCAATTATCGCCAAAGGCGGCAATATCGACGTGTTTGTCGAGGCCATCAGCGGGCTGTTCACCAGCCGTTATATGGATCTGATCCTGACCTTCTTCGGCAACTTCGCGGTCGCCAGTTCCCTGCTGGCGGCGACGCTTGGCCTGTTTGATTACATCGCCGATCTGTTTCATTTCCCGGATGACGGTATGGGCCGCCTGAAAACCGCGCTGGTGACTTACTTCCCACCAGCCGCCGTGTGCTTTTTCTTCCCGAACGGTTTTGTGCACGCAATTGGTTACGCCGGTCTGGCCTTTACCATCTGGAGCGTGATCCTGCCGCCGTTCTTGGTGAAAGCGGCGCGGAAGCGTTTTCCGACCGCCAGCTATACCGCGCCGTGTAATAACACCGTGCTCAATCTGGTGATTGTCTGTGGGGCGATTGTTTATCTGACGGTTGTTCTGGACGTATTTGGTCTGCTGCCAACGTTTCGTTAGACGGAGTCAAAATGAAAAACGTGTTGTCTGTTCAGTCGTCAGTCGTTTATGGCTATGCCGGAAATAAAGCCGCCGTGTTGCCGATGCAGCTTTCGGGGATCGATGTATGGCCGTTTTACACCGTGCAGTTTTCCAACCACACCCAGTACGGGATGTGGCAGGGCATGGCGATGCCGCACGGCGAGTTGAGCGCCATCATCAGCGGGCTGGATGACCTGCAAAAGCTGGCGCAATGTGATGCCGTATTGTCAGGGTATCTTGGAGATAAACGCCATTGCGAAGAGGTCAAGCACGCGGTCACCACCATTCGCCAGCGTAATCCGCAGGCGCTCTATTTTTGCGATCCAGTAATGGGCGACCCGCAAAAAGGCTGCATTGTCGCGCAGGGCGTGGAGTCCTTTTTTGTCGATGACGCTATTCAACTGGCCGACATAATGGGGCCGAATCTCTATGAGCTGGGCGTGCTGACGGGCAGACAACTGCGTAGTTTTGACGAGGTGGTGGAAGCGGCGCAGCAGCTGGTGGCATGGGGCGTGAACAAGGTACTGGTGAAGCATCTCGGCGACTGCTCGCGTGACAAACAGGCGTTTGAAATGCTGCTGGTGACGGCGGAACAGACGTTACACATCGCCCGGCCGCTGTATAGCTTTGCCAAAATGCCGGTGGGCGTTGGGGATCTGATTTGCAGCGTGATGCTGGCCTCACTGCTCAATGGTTATGATGACAAGCTGGCGCTGGAGCGGACCACCAGTGTTGTTGACGCGGTGATGCGACTAACGAAAGAGCGCGACTCGTATGAACTGCGGCTGATAGACGCGCGTCACCAGATAATGGCGCCGCAGATTCGCTATCAGGCAACGGTACTGTAGCGCCGCAAGGAGTCTCTATGTTTCTGACATTACTACGATTTCAGCATCCGCTGGTCTACCGTTTTGCGTGGCTTCGTCTGTGGGTCAGGGTGTTAAGAGCGTGCGGGCTGCGCAAGTGAAAGGGGGCCAGTTGCCGGATGCGGCGCTTGCGCCTTATCCGGCCGACAAATGAGCGTGAAACGCAGACATTACACGCGGAAGTAGCGTGGTGGGATCAACGCAGAAAAGGCGTCGAACTTCTTCACCATCTTTTTCCAGAACAACATAACAACAATCCTCGATTTGAAACATCGGCGCTATTTTAGTCAGCGCCGACAAATCGTAAAGCCTGTCACCTCGTTCCGATTCCGGGGCGGTGTAAACCTTTATGGTCACCGCGTCGTCAAATACGATTGCCGCGAATTTGGCGGGGTTGACAACGGGTTACGCCATAAACCAGTAATAAAAGAGACCAACTTTCAGGCCGAGGATCACAATGTAGGCGCAGCAGTATTTCATGGCGCCAGACATTATCTGGTTGGCCTGACCGTCCATTTTGGTGGCTGAAACTGCGATGGCGATGCTCTGCGGCGAAATCATTTTTCCGCCCGTTGCGCCGGAGGTATTGGCCGCCGCCAGCCAGTTGGGATCGATATGCAGCTTACTGGCGGCAATAGTTTGCAGCTTACCGAACAGAATGTTCGAGTTGGTATCGCTGCCGGTCACAAACGTGCCCAGCGCGCCAATCACCGGGGCGAGGAAGACGTATGAGCTGCCGGTCAGATCGACAATCGACTGGGCCAGCGTGGAAATAATTCCGCTGAGATCCATCACCGTGGCCAGCGCGACGATCGCCATAATCGCCACAATGGAATTTTTAAGCTGGAAAATGGTTTTGATAAACACTTCCAGCATCCCACGTGCCGAAGCCCCCTGAATAAAACCGCCGATAATGGTCGCAAAGATGATCAGCATCCCCGGCGTGGTCACCCATTCCACTTTCAGCGCCAGGGTTTTGCCGTCGGCGAGCGTGAAATGCAGTACCGAGGCCAGTTGGGACGCCGCGGCTTTTATCGTCGGGAACAGCGGTGAACACAGCAGGATAAAGACAAAAATAAACAGATAGATAGAGCCCACGCGGAACAACACTTTTGCCGAGCGCGGCGTGGTTTCGCGGGTATGGCTGACCTCAATGCGCCATTCGGGATCGGTTTTCCCTTTGCGCAGGCGGCTGACTATCGCGACGGCAAACAGGCTGACCAGGCTCCCGGCAAAGGCAGGCAATTCCGCGCCAAGATGGATAGCAACAAAATATTGCGGAACCAGCGTGGTGATGCCGCACATCAGCGTGATCAGAAATACGCCGCGAATGGCTTTCAGGCCGCCGCCAATTATGCAGACAATGACAAACGGCAGCAGGATATTAAACAGCGCCAGTTGCAGAATAATAGTTCCGCCTAAGGTATAAACCGGCAGATTAACCTGTTCCGCCAGAATAGAAACCGGGATCCCGACCGCGCCGAATGCGGTGGGAACGGTATTTGCAACCAGAGAGGCGATCGCCGCCTTCAGCGGGTTGAATCCGAGCGCAATAAGAATGCCGATTGGAATGGCGACCGCCGTACCATAACCCGCCGCAGCTTCTAGGAATCCGCCAAAGCACCATGAAATCAGCAGCACCTGAATACGCTTATCTTCGCTAATGCTGGCGAGAATATCGCGCAGAATATCCAGCGCTTTGGTCGCCTGCATGACGTTATAACTGAAGATAGCGCCGAGGATCACTATCACGATCGGCCATAATCCCTTCAGTGCGCCATAGCCTATTGCGGCTTTCAGATTCTGTACGGGCATTTCCCAGAATAGTGCTGATAACGCGGCGGTGAAAACTAAAGAGATTAGCACGGAATAATGGATGGCCATTTTTAGTTTTAATATTAAAAATACCATCAGTAGTAACGGAGAGAGTGCCAGGGCAAACATAAAATATTCGTTCATTGCTATTCCCGATTGGTTTATTAAACCTGATTTATATTTATGGCGGGGAGGCTACATTGCTGGATTAATAAAAGCTGTAAACTGAATCGCTTCAGTGGATAAAGTAATTATGATTTTTGGTTTTGTAACTATTGTAATCTTTTAATTAAAATTTAATACCGAATAAATATACTTAAGAGTAAGCGAAATACCTATAAGTAGTTATTTAACAACATGTTTGATAATGGTAGTGACGAGAATAGTTATCTCCTGAAACTATTCTTAAGATGTTAATAATGCTGTGGTTTTAAATATAAAAATGTGAGCGATGCCGAAATAAATAAACCTGGCTATTGCATGTCCGAGTCGATTAGGGGATTATTTTGTTTTGTCATACAAATGAAAATACAGACATTTGCGATTGTCCTGATATAAGAAACGGAGAATCGCCATCAAAGGAAAACGATCTGAGCATCATTATGAACCCAGGCATTAGTAAAACGAGCAAACCGAAAAACTGGGTGTGAAAGACGATTGAACCTTTGCTTGATATAGCAATATCAAGCGCAATAAACAGAAATGAAGCAATGGAGTGGTTATTGTGAATGTAAATTTCTTTGTTACCTGCATTGGTGACGCACTGAAATCACGGATGGCACGAGACTCCGTATTGCTGCTGGAAAAACTGGGTTGTCGCGTGAATTTCCCCGAGAAGCAAGGGTGTTGCGGTCAGCCAGCCATCAACAGCGGTTACATCAAAGAAGCGATCCCCGGGATGAAAAACCTGATCGCCGCGCTGGAAGACAACGACGATCCGATTATCTCTCCGGCAGGCTCCTGCACCTATGCGGTAAAAAGCTACCCGACCTATCTGGCCGATGAACCTGAGTGGGCGATCCGTGCTGAGAACGTTGCTGCGCGTATGCAGGATCTCACTTCCTTTATCGTCAACAAACTGGGCGTGGTGGATGTCGGCGCCAGTCTGCATGGCCGCGCCGTATATCACCCCTCCTGTAGCCTGACCCGCAAGCTGGGTGTGAAGGAAGAGCCGCTCACACTGCTGAAAAACGTGCGCGGACTGGAGCTGCTGACGTTTGCCGATCAGGACACCTGCTGCGGCTTTGGCGGAACATTCTCGGTCAAAATGGCTGAAATATCCGGCGAGATGGTGAAAGAGAAAGTTTTCCATCTGATGGATGCGAAGCCGGAATACTTGATTGGCGCAGATGTCAGCTGCCTGCTGAACATTGGCGGTCGACTGCAACGGGAAGGTCAGCCGGTCAAAGTGATGCATATTGCTGAAGTGCTGATGAGCCGCTGAGGGGAAAGAAATGTCGATAAAAACCAGCGATGTAGAATTTAAACTGCGCATTCGCCAGCAGATTGAAGATCCGATCATGCGCAAAGCCGTGGCTAATGCGCAGGAGCGTATCGGCGCGAATCGACAGAAAATGGTCGATGAGTTAGGCCACTGGGAAGACTGGCGCGATCGTGCCAGCCAGATCCGCGATCACGTTCTGAGCAATCTCGACGCTTACCTGTATCAACTCTCCGAGAAAGTGACGCAAAACGGCGGGCACGTCTATTTCGCCAAAACCAAAGAAGAGGCTACCCGCTACATTCTGCAGGTCGCACAGAATAAAAATGCGAAGAAGGTGGTGAAGTCCAAGTCGATGGTGACCGAAGAGATCGGCGTCAATCATGTGCTGCAGGATGCCGGAATTCAGGTGATCGAAACCGATCTCGGCGAATACATCCTGCAACTGGATCAGGATCCGCCTTCGCACGTCGTGGTCCCGGCCATTCATAAAGATCGCTATCAGATCCGCCGTGTGCTGAACGAACGTCTGGGCTACGACGGCCCGGAAACGCCGGAAGCCATGACCTTATTCATTCGCCAGAAGATCCGCGAGGATTTCCTGAGTGCCGAAATCGGCATTACCGGTTGCAACTTTGCCGTGGCGGAAACCGGCTCGGTGTGTCTGGTGACCAACGAAGGCAACGCGCGCATGTGCACCACGCTGCCGAAAACGCATATTGCGGTGATGGGTATGGAGCGTATCGCACCGACGTTTGCCGATGTGGATGTACTGATCACTATGCTGGCGCGCAGCGCCGTGGGCGCACGTCTGACGGGCTACAACACCTGGCTGACCGGCCCGCGTGAGGCGGATAACGTTGACGGACCGGAAGAATTTCATCTGGTGATTGTCGATAACGGGCGCTCGCAGGTGCTGGGCTCAGCGTTTCGTGATGTGCTGCGCTGCATCCGCTGCGGAGCCTGTATGAACACCTGTCCGGCGTATCGTCATATCGGCGGGCATGGCTATGGCTCCATCTATCCAGGTCCCATCGGCGCAGTGATCTCTCCGCTGCTCGGCGGCTATAAAGATTTTAAAGACCTGCCGTATGCCTGTTCACTGTGCACGGCCTGTGACAGCGTCTGTCCGGTGCGGATCCCGCTGTCAAAACTGATCCTGCGGCATCGCCGGGTGATGGCCGAGGAGGGCATTACCCCGAAAGCCGAGCGACGGGCGATCAAAATGTTCGCTTATGCTAACAGCCATCCAGGGCTGTGGAAGGTCGGCATGATGGCCGGGGCCCACGCGGCGAGCTGGTTTATCAATGGCGGTAAAACGCCGCTTAAGGTTGGCGCTATTGGAGACTGGATGGAGGCGCGCGATCTGCCTGATGCTGACGGCGAGAGTTTCCGCAGCTGGTTTAAGAAACATCAGGCGCAGGAGAAAAAAAATGGATAACCGTACCGCATTTTTAAACACCGTCGCCCAGGCGTTGGGTCGCCCGCTGCGTTTCGAACCGCACGCGGATGCCGCGCCGGTTAACAACTATGCCAACGAGCGCCTGACCGAACTGAGCCTCGAGCAGCGCTGCGAGGCGTTTATCCAGTTTGCCAGCGAGGTGATGCTGGCCCGCTGTGAAATGACCCGCGAGGATCAGGCCGCAGACGCGGCGCTCCGCCTGTGTGAGGAGCTGGGGCCGCAACCGGTGGTACTGAGCGGCGACAGTCGGCTGGTGGAACTGGGCATTACCGAACGCTTACAGCAGGCATGCAACGCTGTGGTCTGGGACCCGGCGCGCGGTAGCGAAAATATTACCCAGGCCGAGCAGGCGAAAGTCGGCGTGGTCTATGCCGAGTATGGCCTGACCGAGTCCGGCGGCGTGGTGCTGTTTTCCGCGCCGGAGCGCGGGCGTTCCCTGAGCCTGTTGCCGGAGTCGTCGATTTTCGTGCTGCGTAAAAGCACCATCCTGCCGCGCGTAGCGCAGCTGGCGGAAAAACTGCATCAGAAAGCGCAGGCCGGTGAGCGGATGCCGTCGTGCATTAACATTATCAGTGGACCCAGTTCGACGGCGGATATTGAGCTTATCAAGGTGGTTGGAGTGCATGGCCCGGTGAAGGCGGTGTATCTGATTATTGAGGATTGCTAAGACAGGATGGAAAACCGCTCTGGCGCTACTGGCCAGAGCGGGACAGACGTTATGCAATCATGCTGATGATCAACACGATTATCAAACCCACCACGGAGTTTACCAGTTCCAGCAGACCCCAGGTTTTCAGCGTATCCTTCACCGACAGGTCAAAGTAGCCTTTGAACAGCCAGAACGAGGCATCGTTGATGTGGGTCAGGGTGTTGGAGCCTGCCGCCGTTGCCAGCACCAGTAACGCCGGATCGACGCCCACCAGTTGACCGGTTGCCGGGTCGAGGATGGCTGCGCTGATAATTCCCGCCGCCGTCATGGCTGAGACCACGCCCTGACCGGTTGCCAGACGAATTAATACGGTTATCAACCACGCCATGATGTACGGAGAAATATTGCCGTGTGACATCAACATGCCGATGGTATCGCCAATGCCGGTATCGATGATGGTCTGCTTCAGTACGCCGCCCGCGCCGATGATCAGGATCACCATCGCGATACTTTTCACCGCGTTTTCAAAGGCGTTCATGACCCATTGCATATCATGACCACGCGCGGTACCAAACAGCACGAAGGCAACAATCATGGCGATGAACATCGCAATCGGTGAAGAGCCGAGGAAGTTGACCACTTCCCACGCTTGTGTCCCTTTTACCAGCCAGATGTTGGCAATGGTGGTGGAGATCATGATGATCGCCGGGATCAGCGGCACCAGAATAGACACGCCGAATGACGGCAGATTGTTCTGGTCAACCGGGACGTCGGCTTTCATGAATGACGGCGTCGGACGATCGAGGTTGCCGAGGAATTTCGGCAGGATAAGTCCGGCGCAGATTACGCTCGGAATGGTTACCAGAATACCGTAGATGTAGACCATGCCCATGTCAGCGCCGTAGGCATTAACCAGCGCCACCGGGCCAGGCTGCGGCGGGAACAGGGAGTGCGCGGTGGTGGCGGCGGCAACGGCGGGGATCGCCAGCTTGAGGAACGGGATCTTCGCTTCCGCAGCAATAACGATCACCAGCGGCGCCAGCATAATAAACGCTACTTCATAGAACATCGCCAGGCCGAAGATCAGACCAATAATGATCACCGACAACTGCACATAGCGCAGGCCGAGGCGCGCCAGTAGCGTATGGGCAATCTGATGCGCTGCCCCGGAATCAACCATCAGCTTACCGATGACCGCCCCGAATACCACGATAATCGCCAGCTCTCCCAGCGTACTGCCGAAACCGGATTTCATGGTGTGCAGCAGCTCCATTAAATCCATACCCGCCAGCATGCCGACCGAGAGCGCCGCCAGCAGCAGGGCGACCATCGAGTTTATTTTGAATCTTAGATTAAGTACCAGCATCAGACCGATGCCGAATACGACCCACAGAATATTGAGAACGTGCATAAAACGTCTACCTTCTTTTGGTTGAACCATTATGATTTTGGTTGAGATGTTACATATATTGGTTAACCATTGATGCGATAGATGTCACATTGCGTTACATGTTTACATATTCACCGTGTATTTTTGCGGCGCACATAAGATCAAATCGGCTTTCATTGTGATTTGGTTAACCAATTTTGCCATTGAGGTTGACATGTAATACCAAAAGGAGGAATTTATGCGCCATATCGTCGAGTCCATAATGTAAACGAGGAACAAAACATGGAACAGACATGGCGCTGGTATGGCCCTAACGATCCGGTCACCTTAGCGGATGTGCGTCAGGCGGGTGCCACGGGCGTTGTCACCGCTTTGCACCATATCCCGAACGGGGAAGTGTGGACGGTTGATGAGATCCTAAAGCGCAAAGCGATTATTGAGCAGGCGGGCCTGGTCTGGTCGGTCGTCGAAAGCGTGCCGATCCACGAAGACATTAAAACCCGTTCTGGCAACTATCAGCAGTGGATCGCCAATTACCAGCAGAGCCTGCGTAACCTGGCCCAGTGCGGTATTCGTACCGTGTGCTACAACTTTATGCCGGTTCTCGACTGGACCCGTACCGATCTGGAATACGTCCTGCCGGACGGCTCCAAAGCGTTGCGTTTTGACCAGATTGAATTTGCCGCCTTTGAGCTGCATATCCTCAAACGTCCGGGCGCGGAAGCAGACTACACCGCCGAAGAAATTGCTCAGGCCAATGAACGCTTCGCAACCATGAGCGATGAAGACAAAGCGCGTTTGACCCGCAATATCATCGCCGGTCTGCCGGGTGCGGAAGAAGGCTATACCCTCGATCAGTTCCGTCAGCATCTTGAGCGTTACAAAGATATCGATAAAGCCGCGCTGCGCGAGAATTTTGCCGTCTTCCTGAAAGCGATCATTCCGGTGGCAGAAGAAGCTGGTGTGCGTATGGCGGTACACCCGGACGATCCGCCGCGCCCGATCCTCGGCCTGCCGCGTATTGTTTCCACCGTGGAAGATATGCAGTGGATGGTGGATACGGTCAGCAGCATGGCGAACGGTTTTACCATGTGCACCGGCTCCTACGGCGTTCGTGCGGACAACGACCTGGTTGACATGATCAAACAGTTTGGTCCGCGCATTTACTTCACCCATCTGCGCTCCACGCTGCGTGAAGATAACCCGAAAACCTTCCATGAAGCGGCGCATCTTAACGGCGACGTTGACATGTACGAAGTGGTGAAAGCGATCGTTGAAGAAGAGCAACGTCGTAAAGCTGAGGGCAAAGAGGATCTGATCCCCATGCGACCGGATCACGGTCATCAGATGCTTGACGATCTGAAAAAGAAAACCAACCCCGGTTACTCCGCGATTGGTCGCCTGAAAGGGCTGGCGGAAGTGCGTGGTGTTGAAATGGCTATCCAGCGCGCTTTCTTCAGCCGTTAAAGCAGATTTGCCGGTCACCTGTCTGACCGGCTTTTTCCTTTTCTCTTCCGTTGGTATTCCAACGGCTTCTGGAGTTCACGATGACAACGACAATTGCCAGTAGCAACCTGCCGGTTGCGCGTCCGGCGTGGGACAGTTCTCGCCTGCAATCCCGTATTGTTCACCTGGGATGCGGTGCTTTTCACCGCGCGCATCAGGCGCTGTACACCCACCATCTCTTAGAAACCACCGACAGCGACTGGGGTATCTGTGAAGTTAATCTGATGCCGGGTAACGATTGCGTACTGATTGAAAACCTGCGCAAGCAGCAACTGCTGTATACCGTGGCGGAAAAGGGCGCGGACAACACCGTGCTGAAAGTGATTGGCTCGATGAAAGAAGCGCTGCACCCGGATCTTGACGGTTGCGACGGTATTTTACAGGCCATGGCGCGCCCGCAGACGGCGATTGTCTCGCTGACGGTCACGGAAAAAGGGTACTGCACCGACGCTGCCAGCGGCCAGTTAGATCTCAATAACCCACTGATTAAGCACGATCTGGCGAACCCGACCGCGCCGAAATCGGCGATTGGGTACATCGTACAGGCGTTGCATCTGCGTCGCGAGCAGGGGCTGGCGGCCTTTACCGTGATGTCCTGCGATAACGTGCGTGAAAATGGTCATGTGGCGAAAGTCGCGGTGCTGGGCCTGGCGCAGGCGCGCGACCCGCAGTTAGCGGAGTGGATTGCAGCTAACGCCACCTTCCCATGCACCATGGTAGACCGCATTGTTCCGGCAGCGACGCCAGAAACGTTGCAGGAAATTGCCGACCAGTTGGGCGTTTACGATCCATGTGCTATCGCCTGTGAGCCGTTCCGTCAGTGGGTGATTGAAGACAACTTCGTCAACGGTCGCCCGGACTGGGATAAAGTCGGCGCGCAGTTCGTTGCCGATGTAGTGCCGTTTGAAATGATGAAATTGCGCATGCTTAACGGCAGCCACTCTTTCCTCGCGTATCTGGGCTATCTTGGCGGGTATGAAACTATCGCCGATACCATGACCAATCCCGCGTATCGCAAAGCGGCGTTTGCGCTGATGATGCAGGAACAGGCGCCGACGCTTGCTATGCCGGAAGGCACCGATCTCAACGCCTATGCGACGCTGCTGATCGAACGTTTTAGCAACCCGTCTCTGCGCCACCGCACCTGGCAGATTGCGATGGATGGCAGCCAGAAACTGCCGCAGCGCCTGCTGGATCCGGTGCGTCTGCACCTGCAAAACGGCAGCGACTGGCGTCACCTGGCGCTTGGCGTCGCGGGCTGGATGCGTTATACCCACGGCGTGGATGAGCAGGGGCAGGCCATTGATGTTGTTGACCCAATGCTGGCTGAATTCCAGCGTATTAACCAACAGTACCAGGGGGCTGAACGTGTGACGGCGCTGTTGGGGCTGAGCGGGATTTTTGGCCATGATTTAGCGGAAAACGCCGACTTTGTTGAGACGGTTATCGCCATGTATCAACAACTGTGCGAGCTGGGCGCGCGTGAGTGTGTTGCCGCGCTAAGCGCTGACGCGTAATTCCCCGAACTATGACGGGTCAATCAAAATACTGATTTGGTTGACCCGTTTTCTGTTTTTGACTTGCCGCAAATGCTATAGTTCGATACCTATTCACCGTATCTGATTACACGCTTCTGACGGACATAACACGATGAAATCGAACACTTCTCAACAAAGACCCTACCAGGAAGTGGGTGCCATGATCCGCGATCTGATTGTCCAGACGCCGTACCAGCCCGGTGAGCGTTTGCCGCCGGAGCGTGAAATTGCTGAGATGCTTAATGTCACTCGTACGGTGGTGCGCGAAGCATTAATCATGCTGGAAATTAAAGGACTGGTGGACGTGCGTCGCGGCGCCGGAATCTACGTGCTCGACAATGCGGATGCGCAGAGTATCGACAGTACGGATGTAAATCACTGCAACGATGCCGGTCCGTTTGAACTGCTGCAGGCGCGCCAGTTACTGGAAAGCAACATCGCTGAATTTGCCGCGCTGCAGGCCACTCGCGAAGACATCGTCAAAATGCGTCAGGCGTTGCAACTGGAAGAGCGTGAGCTGGCCTCCAGCGAACCGAATGGATCAGAAAGCGGTGACATGCAGTTTCATCTGGCGATTGCTGAAGCCACGCATAACAGCATGCTGGTGGAGTTATTTCGCCAGTCATGGCAGTGGCGTGAGAACAACCCGATGTGGATCCAGCTTCATAGCCACCTCGATGATACTCATTACCGTAAAGAGTGGATGGTCGACCACAAGCAGATCCTGGCGGCGTTAATTAAAAAGGACGCCCGCGCGGCTAAACTGGCAATGTGGCAGCATCTGGAAAACGTCAAACAACGGCTGTTGGAATTTTCAAATGTCGATGATATCGACTTTGATGGCTATCTGTTCGAGTCCTGGCCGCTGGATAAAGTTAACGCCTGATTTTGCTTCTTCAGCCACACGGACAGCTTCGGTCCGTGTGGTACTTTCCCTCGTGATTATTCCCCTTTTATCGTGCTGAATTGGACATAAAAAATTTTGTCTGGCGCCTCAGCCGGGATTTTTTCGCCGTCTTTACACGGCGTAAATTGATTTATATCAATTAAAAACAACTTAATTTTGCATGCGAAAAAATGGGTTATTTACCTTATTTTTACCTTTTTGTGCTTGTTTTTAGACAAAACAGGTCAGCATTAAGTGAGAATCAAAGTGATTCCGGCAGTGGTTTGGGTAGAACCGCTTTGCATAACAGTACATAAAAACAAGCAGTTCGCATAAAAGTAGACATTAATAACGGCATGTAACTTATTGGCTGTAATGATGTTTTGATTGAGTGTAATAGTTCATGTCAATGCTTCATGCGTTTTTAATCAAATGAATAAAAATGAATATATGTAAAGTAAAAATTACACATTATTCTATAAACAAGTTATCTTTCACTTGAAATATCGTTCCATTTTACCTCCCTTTATTAACAGTTTTATTACGATTGTGAATGTTTTTTACCGTTGACATGTTTTTACACTGACTGCATATTTCATCGCCATAAGCGTCTTATTGCGTTCAGGAGATGATGACGATGCCTTCTCGAGATTATCCCGATATCCGAAAAGCCAGGGGTACCCGATCTAAAGATATGGTTCTTTTAAGTGCCCGTGTTGATAATTCTCTGTGGGAATATGTCCGAACGCTGGCATTTGAAACGCGAAAAAGTAAACAAGATATTATCGCTGAGGCGTTAATGCTACATCGCTCTATTAACCAGCGCGAGAATCAAGAGTAAACCTGGCTGACCTTATTCCGGATTTTGAATGAAATCTGAGTAGTGAATTATTTATTGCCACTTCATTATTGCCTTTATTGGTGTGTTTTTGATTTCTCCCCTTGGTGTTCAGGGGGCTTTTTTATGAGGACTTTCTGCCTTCATAACAAAGTTGATAGCAAAATTCACAATTAAAAGTGAGTAAAAATATGAAAAAGTCAGCAGTGGTATTAGCAGTGATGGCATTAGGCATCACTTCCGCTCATGCAGCGGAAATTTATAATAAAGATGGCAACAAACTTGATTTGTACGGCAAAGTAAAAGCGGTCCACTCCTGGACTGACGGCACCGATGCTGACGGCACCTACGCACGTCTGGGTTTTCGCGGTGAGACTCAAATCAACGATCAACTGACTGGCTATGGTCAGTTTGAAAGTCAGTTTGATGCCGCTAAAGCAGAAGGTTCTCAGAATGGTGTTAATACACGTCTGGCGTTTGCTGGTCTGGATTATGGCCATGACGTTAGCTTTGACTACGGTCGTAACTACGGTATCGCTTACGACGTGGGAGCTTACACTGACACTCTTTCAGAGTTCGGCGGTGACTCCTATGAAAATACTGACCGCTTCCTTACTACACGCACTTCTGGCGTTGCAACACTCCGCACCAAAAATCTGTTTGGTGCCGTTGATGGCCTGAGCCTTGGCGCGCAATATCAGGGTCAGGATGATACCGATAAGGATCCAACGAAACAGCATGGCAATGGCTACGGCTTCTCCCTGGGCTACGATAATATCGCCGATTCCGGCGTGTCTGCGATTGCGGCCTACACCACCAGTTCTGTGACTGCTCAGCAGAAACAGAATGGTTGGGATGGCGAAAACGCAGAGTTCTGGGGTGCTGGCCTGAAGTATGATGCTAACGCCATCTACGTAGCGACGATGTATGGTGAGTCCCACAACCTGATTCAGGATGCGGACAAAGCTGAGCACTTTGAAGCGATGGCTGCGTATGTGTTTGATTTTGGTCTGCGTCCGAACGTGGCTTATGTCCATACGCGTGACAACAATAATAATGACCTGACCGAATATGTGGCGCTGGGTACGGACTATTACTTCAACAAAAATATGGTTGCTGATGTAGGTTATAAAATTAACCTGCTTGATGGCGCTGACGGCGACAACCAGGTTGTTGCGGGTCTGACCTATCAGTTCTAATTTGTTGTGATAATATGTAAAAGGCGTCTTTTGTAAGACGCCTTTTTTACATCTGCCTGCTTTTAATGGATCAAATTAAACCGATCAGGATTATTAAAGCGGGCGATTTTTTTTAAACCAGAATATATGTGTTTTCTGAAGATGGTGTTGATGTTGAATTAACATGTCCATTTTTACGCATTTTAAAGTGAGTTTATAAATTTCCTGATGAGTATATTGTTGGTTATTTATACATTTCTTAAATGTTGACATTAAATAACGGACTAGTTTGAATAGACCTGGTAATGAATTTATACCCTTTTAGGGTTGGCGAATCGCTGTTTATATCATTGCGTGAGACTGATAATCGCAGCAAAAAACAACGCAACGGCACCACACAGCGCGGCGTTAATGATGGCCTGAGCGCCGCTTCCCAGCAGATTAATATTGCGCGGCACGCTAAGTTGACGGGCGAGCGGCATCACCAGCAAGGTGGTCCCCTTAAAGATTCGCCAGCGTCAGCAGGGAAGGAATTTGCGACAGCAGATATAACAGCAGCCCAATAGAACCGCCGACCAGCGTGCCGTTGACGCGAATAAACTGCAAATCTTTGCCAATGTTTAGCTCAATTTGCTGTGACATATCGCGCGCATCCCAGCTTTTCACCGTGTCGCTAATGTGGCGCGTCAGGAAGGTGGCAAACTCCGGCGCAACCTTATGCGCGGCCTGCTCCAGATGCCCATTCAATGAAGCGCGCAGGGCGCTGTCGGCAACCAGCGTTTCGCCGAACCACTGCCCGGCATTGGCAATGCGCTGCTTCACGCGAGAATCATCGGCGTTGATATCGGTTTTCAGCCACTGACGCAGGTCTGCCCACAGCTCGCCGAGATAACGGTTGAAGGCTTCGTCTTCTTTCAGATAGCTTTTGAGGCTTTCCGCTCGCACGGCCATTTCCGGATCGTGTTTGAGCTTATCGATGAGCTTAAACGCCGCGCGATCGAAGGCGTGGCGGATCTGATGGGCGCGATCGTGGCTGATGTCATCCAGAAAAGAGTTTACGGCGTCAGAAACCAGTTCGGCGCTGTGCTCGCCCAGCCATTCTGTCGGCAGGATCTTCGCTTTCAGCGGATGTTCGGTCTCCAGCCAGTGCACGATCTGCCGGGCGATAAATGCCCGCGAGCTATCGCGTTGCAGCAGAGCGATCAGTTGGGCGATCAGCGTGTCGAGCAGCACCTGATGGCGATTGTTTTTAGTCATGCTTTCCAGCATCAATGCGCTGGTTTCAGAGAGATCAACTTTATCGATGGCCTTGTGCACTGCCCGCTTGATCAGCCGCTGAATGCGGGCGTCGTCGGTCAGTTCGAGAAAACCGCTCATAATTTGCAGCAGGTGCTGGCCGATACGCCGGGCGTTTTCCGGCTGGCTGAACCAGTTCCCGATCAACAGCGCCGGTTCATGGCGGCGGATCAGCGCGACCAGGGACTGAGTGTCGAGAAATTTTTCCTGCACAAACTGACCGAGATTTTCCCCGATCCGATCCTTATTGCGCGGGATAATCGCCGTATGTTGCGAGATAAAAGGGATCGGCACCCGGCGAAAAAGCGCCACCACGGCAAACCAGTCCGCCAGTGCGCCGACCATCGCCGCTTCGGCGATCGCTTTGATTCCGAGCACCCAGAAGTTAGGCGGCAGAAACAGCGTGATAACGAAAGTGGCGGCGGCAATCAGCAGCAATGAGAGCGCCAGTCGTTTGGCGCGTTTGAGTTCAGCAATTTTATTCATAGGCTTAAGAATAGAGCCAGACGACAGGATCGTGCAAAAAATGTGGTGCGGCCCTCGTTTTTAGGCGACCAGATCTTACTCCGGGATCCAGTTGTCCCAGGCAGGTAAGGGACCGAGTTCCGCTACCAGAAAATCGATAAACGATCGTACCTTGGGGTTGCTGTACTTACTGGGAAAATAGAGCGCATACAGGGCATGAGTTTCACAGGTAATCGTGCCGTCGAGCATCAACGGCGTTATCTCTTCTTTTTGAATATGATCGCCAATCAGGTAAGTCGGCAAGTACGCCACGCCCTGATCTTCCAGTACCGACTTCAGTAATACCAGGCTGCTATTGGCCTGGATCGGCATATGCAGTTTGAGTTGATGCAGACGATCATGTTCATCAGCCACTTTCAGCACTGGCGTGAGACCCGGATACACCAGGCAATCATGGTTGACCAGATCGCTGCGGCGCTGGGGCATGCCTTTTTTGGCAAGGTAGCCGGGTGAGGCGCAATACGCCCAGCGGACAGGCACCAGCTTGCGCATGGCATAGTTCTGCGGCGGCGCGGTAGAAATGCGCAGAGCGATGTCGAAATCCGTTTCGTTCAGATTCACGAAGTTATCGTTGAGATCGATATATAAATTCACATCCGGGAACTGAGCGCGATATTTATCCATCAGGTTCACCAGTCGGGAATAACCAAACGCAATTGAGCAGGTTATACGTAATTCACCCTGTGGACTGTGGTAATAACCGGAAGTGGTATTCAGCGTTTCATCGAATTCTTTCAAAAGCTTATTAGCGCGGTTGAAGAGATATTGCCCGGCGTCGGTCAGGGTAATACTGCGGGTGGTGCGTTTAATTAACGTCGTCCCCAGCGTGTCTTCCATCGCGGCCAGGCTTTTACTGACCGCAGACGGCGAGACATTGAGCTGCGCCGCGGCTTCCGACAGCCCCCCGCAATCGACGATTTTCGTAAAAAATTCCAGATGCTTGAGTGAAATCGGCGTACTCATAGTTTCCTTTAATTCACAAGTGATTTGCAAAAACGGTACGAATAGGCCGTTACATTCGGCTTTTAAACATGCAACTATTGAATCACAGGAAACAACTTACTGGCAAAATGAAAAAATAACAACTTAGGTGAGTTACGTCACAAAATAACAGGAGGCGCAACGGCAACTCATCACATTGTGAATTTAATCTCATTAATTATTATTCTAAAGGTACCGATTATGTGGTCACGACTCGAACCCTACAGATCGTCGATTATTTTATTAGTTGCTCTGGTGATTGGCGGCTTATTAGGTATTTATGCCCCATCGTTAGCAGGTAAACTCCAGCCAATAGGTCAGATATTCTTAAACCTGTTATTTATGATTATTGTGCCGCTGGTGGGGATCAGCGTTATGTCTTCGATCGCCAGTATGACCGACCTGAAAAGGCTGGGACGCATTATGGCGATTATCTTTATTGTTTCGATCGCGATGGCCTTTATTCCGGCGGCCGGGATCGTCGCGCTGGCGCTCTGGTATAACCCGGCGCAGGGCGTCACTATCGATCTCTCGCAGTCCGTGCAGGCGGGCAGCGGCAAGATGGATTTTGTGAGCATGATTACCACCAGCGACTTTATTGGACTGTTTTCTAAGTCCAATATCCTGGCGCTGATCGTGATGGCGATCATTGCGGGTGTGGCGATTGGCCAATCGGATCAGGCTGGGAAACGCATTGCCTCACTGCTGGAAGATGCCAACACGGTGATCATGAAGATCGTCTCAATCATCATGAAGGTTGCGCCGATTGGTCTGGGCTGCTACTTCGCCGCCACCATGGCCAGCCAGGACTCTGCTCTGCTGCTAACCTTTGCCCGCGCCATTGGCCTGTTTATGGTTGCTACGCTGGTCTACTTTGTTTTTGGCTCTATTCTCTATTCGTACATTGGCGGCGGTATTCCGGCGGTGAAAGCCTTTTGGCGTAACGCGATTGAACCCTCTGCAACCGCGCTGGGGACCTGTTCTTCGCTGGGTACGCTCCCGGTGACGCTGCGCGCCGGTAAAGCGATGGGGATCAACCCGGAAATCGTTGATGTCTCCATTCCGCTGCTGGTGAACCTGAATAAAGGCGGCGTGGCGATGATAGCCGCACTGAAAATTGTCTTTATCTATTCCGTGCTGGGTATGGAGTTCACCACCGAAACCTTCTTCCTGACGATGCTGATTGCGGTGCTCTCCGCCATTATCGTCGGCGGCGTACCCGGTGGGGCGTTCCTTGGCGAGATCTTTATCGTCACCACGCTGGGTCTGCCGATGGAAGCGATCCCGATGCTGGTGGTACTGGGCACCATTACCGATGCGCCAGCTACATTGATTAACGTCATCCATGATTTGAATGCGGCACAGATTGTCGAACGGTTCGCTGGAAAAAAGCAGACCAACACTGAAATAAACTCTACTGCTGCGGTGGTATAGGTTTTCACACGGATTAAGAACAGGAGAAGTTATGAAAGACGCTATGAAGCTTGAAACGCATCTGGTCGTTGCTGGTCGCGACAAACGCTATACCCAGGGAGCGGTGAATCCGGTGATCCAACGCGCCTCTTCGCTGGTGTTCGATACCGTGAAGGATAAGAAATTTGCCACCGCCAACCGTGCTAACGGCGAACTGTTTTACGGTCGTCGCGGAACCTATACGCATTTTGCCTTCCAGAAAGCCATGAGTGAGCTGGAAGGCGGTGTCGGCTGCGCGCTGTATCCGTGTGGAGCCGCAGCGGTGACCAATGCGATTCTGGCGTTCGTCCAAAGCGGCGATCATATTTTGATGACGGGCGCGGCCTATGAGCCAACTCAGGATTTTTGCAATAAGATCCTGAGTAAATTTAACGTAGAAACAACGTATTACGATCCGTTGATTGGGGCTGGGATCGTTGATCTTCTGCGTCCGGAAACGAAGGTGGTGTTCCTCGAATCACCAAGTTCTATCACGATGGAAGTCCAGGATGTACCGGGAATGGTGAAGGCTATCCGCGCGGTGAATCCGGAGATTGTCATTATGATCGACAATACCTGGGCGGCGGGTGTTCTCTTCAAGGCACTGGATTTCGGGGTGGATATTTCCATTCAGGCAGGCACCAAGTACACCATAGGCCATTCGGATGGCATGCTGGGAACGGCGGTGTCTAACGCCCGCTGCTGGGACCGTTTGCGAGAGAACTCCTATCTGATGGGGCAAACGCTGGATGCCGACACAGCCTACAACGGTAGCCGCGGATTACGTACGCTGGCGGTACGTCTGAAGCAGCATCAGGAGAGCAGTATTCACATTGCTCGCTGGCTGTCGGCAAGGCCGGAAGTGGCGCGGGTGAATCATCCTGCATTAGCGGAATGTCCGGGACACGAGTATTTTCAACGTGACTTTGCCGGAAGCTCAGGCCTGTTCTCGTTTGTGCTGAAAAAGAGACTGACCGACGAGCAGATGGCGAATTTCCTCGATAATTTCTCGCTGTTCCATATGGCCTATTCTTGGGGCGGTTTTGAGTCACTCATTCTGGCGAATCAACCGGAAGAGCTGAACAGCATTCGCCCGGCCGGAGAGGTTGATTTCAGCGGCACGCTGGTCAGGGTGCATATTGGTCTGGAAGATGTTGACGATCTGATTGCCGATCTGGAAGCGGGGTTTGCGCGCATCGCGTGAGGTGACAGACTCGCTGCCGGATGGCGTTGATCCTTATCCGGCCTACGTAAGCCAGTAGGCCGGATAAAACGCCTGCATGACATACGCGGTGACGTTATATTTACAATCAAATTAACTCATAATTAGTCATTTTAGATCATTTTTTATCAAAGATAATCTTAATCACAATTTTTATCATCCCTCCTAGATAGCATAGTTACTGATTTTTAGGGTTACTGGCACAGAGGGGATGATGAGTTATGAAGCTGAAAGATTTATTCACGAGGACACCAACTGAACGCCGCCATTATGGCGTTGCCGTGTTAGTCGGCATCGTGTCTGGCGTACTTTCTGCATTTGTTAAGTGGGGGGCCGAAGTTCCTCTTCCACCCAGGACATTTTCTCTGGGAAGAAATGAGTTTAATCCTCCGTACCTTTTTCTCAGAGACTATTTGGGGATTGATCCCACGCAAACGGTCTATACCTTTTCTGAACATGTGATTAATCCGGTTATGGTTACGCACATCATATTTTCATTAGTGTTTGCAGTCGGGTATTGCGTTGCAGCTGAAATTTTTCCAAAAGTTAAACTTTGGCAGGGGGTACTGGCAGGTTTAATCGTGACGGTGGCAGTTCATGGCATCTTCATTCCCGCACTACATCTTTCGCCGCCCTTGTCTCAGCTGCCATTTGATGAATATGTGTCGGAAATTATTGGGCATATTTTCTGGTTTTGGGTCATTGAAATGATTCGCCGCGACCTGCGTAATCGGATCACGCATGAACCCGATGCGGAAGTTCCGTTATCTCTCGTCAGATGATTAAAAGTAGATGCACTATGATGGATTGCCCCCGACCGCTAAACACAATATCAGTGTTCACGAATGGGGGCAGTTCGTAGAAGGTTAACTCTCTGCGGCTAATGCGGTTGCCTCATGCTGACGTACGCGCTTCAGTAAGCCTGCCAGCGTGAACACGACGGCAATACCTGCCACCACCGCCAGCAGATGAAACGAAATCCTGCCGCCGTTGAACCATAACCAACGCCCAATTTCGACAGAAACCGCCATCACCGTCAGGATCACCATATTCAACGACGCCGAAACCGTACCCTTCGGTAAGTTGTTGGAAAATAGTGTAAAGCGGAATAACGTTGGGAAGATCATTCCAATGCCAAACGCATACAGGCTGGTCCCCAGTACTGACCACAACCACACGTGCGGCCACAGTAAATTGCCAGCAATCAATACCGCCAGCCCGCTCAACTGAATGGGAACCGCTCGCCAGATAAAGCGTGGGCGGGTCGGATCCTTCACGAAGCGGACGACCACCATATTGGCGACGATCACCGCGCCAAACACCGGCGCCTGCGCCCAGGCAAACTGGGATGTGGTCATGCCGCCAGCATCAATGAGGATCACCGGTGAGACTGCCACCCAACTCATCATCGGGATATAGCTCAACGACAGCGTGGCTGCGCCAAACAGGAACACCCGGTTGCGGAAAACGTCGCGAAAATCACGTAAGACGCTGCGCGCACTGAATGGCACCGCGCCACGCTGGACGGTTTCTGGCATTGCTAACGTGAGTCCAATGAGTGCGATAAGCCCCATGACGGCGATAATGGCAAACAAGATCTTCCAGTGTACAAAATGCATCAGCGCTGCTCCGGAAAGCGGGCCGATAACCGGCGCTACCAGCACAATGGAGGTGATTACCGCCATCAGCTTAATAGCCTTTGTTTGCCCAAATGCCTCCTGCACCGTGACATAGCCGACGGTGGCGATAAAACAGATGCTGGTGCCCTGCACAAAACGGGCGACCAGAAATTGCGTCATCGAGGTGGTGAACAATGTGGCAGCGCAGGCGAGCGTAAAAATTAGCGCTCCCGCAATCAGTACCGGACGGCGGCCAATCCGATCGGAAAGCGGTCCTAACAACCATTGCAGCGCCATACCACCAGCCAGATAGAGACTGACCGCCGCGGGCGCCAGACTGACATCGGCGTTGAAATCGCGTACGACATTAATGATGCCGGGCTGGATCAAGTCCGTCGACAGATAGGCGGCGAAATCATACAAAATCAACGCAATAGGAAAAAATAGCGTCGTAGCGCGTTGGGAGAAAAACGCGAGAATCCGTTGCATAAAACAGCTCCTTGTCGGGAGAAAACCCTCAACGGGAATAACGAAATTCAATACCGTCTTTAAGACGTCAGGCCGATGACAGAATAAAAGCAGACTGCAAATGTACTGAATTTCATGTAATCAAAAACGCTGTCTGCGTGAAGCGCAAACAGGAGAAACGCTCACTAACGCAGGGTCAGAAAGCGTAACGATTACAGGTAACAATCAGCACATCGCACCTCAGGAAGAGTAAGTTGAACGGGTAGCAACCATTTGCAGTGTAATGTGGATTGGATATTAATTAAACGAGTTTATCCGGTTTATTTGCAGAAAATCGCCACGTTTATCAGAGTATGATGTTTTGCAAAAAACGCAGCGCGATGGCACAACCGAAGATGATCAGTACGCCGCCGGCGATACGTTCTACCCACAATATCCCTCTGGTTAAGCGTCGCTGGATCTGCGGTAAACCGATGAACATGACGATCAGCAGATCCCAGAACAGCACCACGCTGGTCATCCATATCCCGCTCATGCTTTGTTGCAGCAACGTCACCGACGGGCCGAGCAGGGCGGTCATTAGCGCCAGATAAAACAACGCATTTTTAGGGTTGAGTAGCGACGAAGCTAACCCCAGCAGCAGCTGTTTGCCAAATCCTGGACAGGTCGACTGGGCGTCTGCTCCAGTCAGAGTTTGTGGGCGGCTGCGTATCAGCAGACTGCCAATCCACAATAAATAGAGTGCGCCCAATAGCTCAATAACTGTAAACAGCAGAGGAAGCTGACGCAGGATCCCCCAACCGATAATCGCCAGCAGGATATACAGCCCATTGCCGATGGCGATCCCCACGCACAGCCCGGCGCTGCCGCGCATCCGGTAACGTACGGCATAGCCGACCAGTAAAAAGAAGTCCGGACCCGGGCTAAGGAGTGCGACAAAATGCGCCAGCGCCAACGCGGGAAACGCAGACGGAAAAAGTTCAGCAAGCAGTGACATAGTGACCTCAGAGCAGGAATCCGAGTTCACCCTACGCCTGATGCCGCGCTAATTATTGTCTGATATTGATCGTCCTAATGCATACTGACGCGGTGTAGCCGCGGTGTAGCGCACAAAGGTGCGATGGAAATGGCTCTGGTCGGCAAACCCGCTCTGGTAGCCAACATCCGCAATTTCGTCCCCGGCACGCAGCCGCTGGCGGGCATAGTTAACTCTCAGAATATTCAGATAACTCCCCGGCGTCAGGCCGGTGTCCTGCTTAAAGTTACGGATCAGCGTCTCTTTACGCATGTGGCATTCATAAGCCAGATCGTCCAGCGAGGGGGGCGCAAACAAACAGGACTGCAACCGTTCACGCAGATACGCGCTGGCAGCGCTAAGGTTTTCCGCTTTTACCGATTGCAAGGGCAGCGAGCGCAGCAGTGCCTGCGCGGCATCGGTTATCTGTGTCGTTTGTTGCCGCTGCATGAGCGCCACGAGGCGCAAATAGCGCTGGAATAATTGCGGATCGCGGATAACGGGATTACGTGGGTAAAGTTGCTGATTGCTGCTCAGCGCAGGCAGATGGGCCAGGCACCACCGGGCATCAAGATAGAGCATATGGTAACTTCGAAACCGCCCATTAACGGGGTTACAGCTGTGAGGTGCCAGCGATGGGATCACAATGAGGTCGCCTGAGCTCAGGAGGTATTATTTGCCATCACACTGGCAGCACGTCTCACCTTCAAGAATCGCTCCAACCGAGAGCTGAGAATGATGATGACGTTTATAGGCTTGATGACTACGCCAGGTGCTGCGCAGCTCCAGCCACGGCAACTGCGCGTCACGCCAGAACGATTGTGGAATATCCCGGGGATGCGTCACATCTCGCCCTCCATGAAAGTGATGATTTGTTATAGCACAGGGCGTGCGATGAAAAAGCAGGAATGTGCATTGAGGTCGTGATTCTGCGTGATACGTTCCAGATAAATGCGGACGTTACAAAGGGACGTTTTTATCTCTGAAATCGCCTCGCAAAGAGAGAAAGTTGCAGGTGAGGGTGTGGTTTACCAGCGCTACATTCACGGCATCTTATTCCCAGGTGACGGATCGCCATGAGTAAAGCAACGACTTCTACCCCGCATGATGCGGTCTTTAAAACGTTTTTACGTCATCCAGAGACCGCACGGGATTTTCTGCAAATACATCTTCCTGTTTCACTATGCGAACTTTGTGACCTTCAGACGCTGAAACTCGAGTCCGATAGTTTCATTGAAGAGAATTTACGCGCGTCTTATTCCGACGTGCTTTGGTCGGTGAAAACGACGGAAGGGGATGGATATATTTATGTAGTGATTGAACACCAGAGCACACCGGATGCACATATGGCATTCCGGTTGATGCGCTATGCGGTTGCGGCCATGCAGAAACACTTAGATGCCGGGCACCAGCAATTGCCGCTGGTGGTGCCGATGCTGTTTTATCACGGCGCTAAAAGTCCATACCCCTGGTCGCTGTGCTGGCTGGACGAGTTTACG
The DNA here is from genome assembly GCF_008693645.1 of Citrobacter werkmanii. NCBI lineage: Bacteria > Pseudomonadati > Pseudomonadota > Gammaproteobacteria > Enterobacterales > Enterobacteriaceae > Citrobacter > Citrobacter werkmanii. Next base: position 903,819 of record NZ_CP044101.1, read on the forward strand.
AACCCGAAGTTGGCGCGTCAGCTGTATACTGCGGCATTTCCACTGGTGGATATTACAGTCATACCGGATGATGAAATTGTACAGCATCGGCGTATGGCACTGCTGGAGTTAATTCAAAAACACATCCGTCAGCGCGATCTTATGGGGCTTGTTGAACAAATTGTTTCCCTGCTACTTACTGGACTGACTAATGACAGCCAGATAAAGACGCTGTTTAATTATATTTTGCAAACTGGCGATGCACCTCGATTCAGTGAGTTTATTCGTGGGGTTGCCGAACGTTCACCGCAACATAAGGAGCATTTGATGACGATCGCGGACAGATTGCATGAGGCTGGGCTACAAAAAGGCAGACTGGAAGGACGACAAGAAGGACTTCTCGAGGGGCGACGTGATGAGGCGCTCCGTATTGCTCGCACCATGCTGGCAGATGGCATCGATATCAGCACGGTACAAAAAATTACCCGACTTTCCGCTGAAGATATTCAGGGTTTAAGCCATTAGAGATGACTAAAACCGTGCATTCGCCTGCCCAGCAGCATCGGGTATACCGACTTACTCTATCGCCACCTTTACCGCCTCGCCGAGCTTTTGCATGACTTCCCGATGCTTCTCGTCTGGCGGCAACGCACAATTGATGCGTACGCAGTTGCGGTATTTACCGGATGCGGAGAATAGCGAGCCAGGCGCGACTTGGATTTTCAGGCGACAGAGCTGTTTGGCGACGCAGACCATATCGACCTGCTGTGGTAATTCAACCCACAGCATAAAGCCACCTTTCGGCCGGGTGACGCAGATCCCACAGGGGAAATATTCCCGTACCCAGCAGGTATAGATCTCCATATTCCGCTGGTAGATCTGACGCATACGGCGAACATGACGATGATAATGCCCCTCGCGCACGAAGGTGGCGGCCGCCAGCTGTGTAGCAGGAACGTTAGTGCCGATGACGGCATATTTCATGTGCAGAAATTTATCATGATAACGACCGGGAATAACCCAACCGACGCGCAATCCCGGCGCCACGGATTTGGTAAATGAGCTGCACAGTAGCACCCGACCGTCGCTGTCCCAGGAATGGATTGTGCGCGGACGTGGATATTCTGTAGCCAGCTCTCCGTACACATCATCTTCAAAAATAACAATATCGTGCTGCTGGGCGAGGGCGAGCACAGCGCGTTTACGCGCATCCGGCATAATAAAGCCGAGCGGGTTGTTGCAGTTAGGAACCAGGATCACCCCTTTAATCGGCCACTGATCCAGCGCCAGTTCCAGCGCTTCAATGCTGATCCCGGCATCCGGATCGGTCGGGATCTCAATAACTTTGATCCCTAATCCGCGCAGCAGCTGCATTGTGCCGTAGTAGGCGGGAGATTCAACGGCGACAATATCTCCAGGCTGGCAGACCGTTAGCAGCGCCAGCGACATTCCGCTCTGGCTGCCATTAGTGATCACAATATCATCCGCATTGACGATCGAACCGCCGTCCAGCATGAGCCGGGCAATCTGTTGACGCAATTCCCGACAACCAGGTAATTCATCGTAGCCCAGAACTGCCTTGAGATTATGCTGCGCCACGCGGCTGAGTTCGCGCCACAGTGGCTTCAGGCTGGGTTGATTGATATCGGGCACGCCACTGCTAAAAGGGATTATCGATTTGTCCGCATGACCTGCCAGCATGTCCAGCACCTGATCCCACTGGGTTATCTCGACCGGACGCTGCACCGGACGCGACATCGGCGGCACCGGCGGTTGTGCTTTTTGTGGCGCGACAAAATAACCGGAACGCGGCTGCGGCGTGATCAGCTGTAGTTGTTCCAGCGTCTGATAGGCCTGCTGGACGGTACTGATACTGACCCCATGCTCCTGACTCAGGCTGCGCACCGAAGGCAATTTTTCGCCATGGCGATACAGCCCCTGCTCAATCCGTTCGGCCAGCAGATTGGCCAGATGTTGGTAACGCGTCATGCTGTATCCCTCATGGGTACCATACAGATAAAAAAACCAGTACAGATTGGCGTGAAAAAAGCGATGCAGAACTCTTTTTAACCAATCTGTATGTTAAATAAAAGTACTTTGTGAGTCTGTATTGTTCAGGCCCAAATCCGTGAAGATAAAGCCTCTGGCAAGGCGGGAGGCAAGGTATGGAATTTCATGAGAATAAAGCAAAGCAGCCGTTCATTGGGTTTGTACTGATCTGGCGAGCATACAAAGCATGGCGGCTACGGGCGCAAACGCGGTGTCTGTTGCAACAGATGAGCGATGAGCGGCTGCGTGATGTCGGGCTGCGACGCGATCAGGTGGAGTAATTATTTTCTATCGACAGAGGCTGGGTGTTAGCGCATCCGGCCTCTTTTATATTCACGGTGTTTATCAATTTATGCTTGTTGATAGTCTGTTTCTTGATACTTATCCTGATAAGTATTATTTTCTTCTCAGCGATGAGGAAAAAGAAACATGACTGAAGATGAACTGTTTGCCCGCCGTCCGATGGGGATGCGCATGGCGATGGTGGTGCGCCAGTGGCGGGCCATTATTGATGCTGCCATCACCGATACAGGCCTGACGCAATCAAGCTGGACGGTATTGATGCAGCTGTATCAACTGGGAGACAACGTCTCGGTCAGTGAACTGGCCCAGGTGCAGGGCATTGAACTGCCGCCGCTGATGCGCACCCTCACACTACTGGAAAAGCAGGGCTACCTGCTGCGTTCCACATCGCCTTATGACAAACGCATCCGACTGTTAACGCTGACCGCGCAGGGCCGCGCAAGGCTTGAAGAACTTAACCGGGTGGTTGAGACATACCAGCATCGCGTCACCCGTACCATTCCTGAAGCGGAGCTTGCCGCCTTTAGCACGACGTTAAATCAACTCGCCTGCAATTTGCGGACAATCCGCGAAGAAGACAATCAACACTAAAAAACTATGATGACCCCAGAACAAAAATTTGCCCGTTGGGTAAGGGTGAGTATTGCCGCTTTCCTGGTAATATTCGCCTGGTTTATCGTTGCCGATATCTGGATCCCGCTGACGCCGGACTCCACGGTGATGCGCGTGGTAACACCCGTTTCCTCACGCGTATCCGGCTACGTCTCGCAGGTGTATGTGCACAACAATAGCCAGGTGAAGAAGGGCGATTTGCTGTACGAACTGGATCCGACGCCGTTTATCAATAAGGTTGAGGCCGCGCAAATTGCCCTTGAGCAGGCGAAGCTGAGCAACCAGCAATTAGATGCGCAGATCGCCTCTGCGCGCGCTAATCTGCGCACCGCGCAATTCAACGCCCGCAACGATAAGACCACCTTTGACCGCTATCAACGCCTGAGCGCCATGCAGAATGTGTCGCAATCCGATCTCGACAAGGTGCGCACCGCCTGGCAGACCAGCGAGCAGTCGGTGGCGGCGCTCAACGCCAGTATTCAGAACCTGCTGATCCAGCGCGGCGAGCGCGATGACAAGCGCAACGTGACGCTGCAAAAATACCGTAACGCGCTGGAAGAGGCGCAACTGAACCTTGGCTGGAGCAAAGTGTATGCAGAAACTGATGGCACGGTAAGCAATCTCCAGCTTAGCCCCGGACTGTACGCCACCGCCGCCACGCCGCTGCTGGCGCTGGTCAGCCACCAGACCGATATCGTGGCCGACTTTCGCGAGAAAAGCCTGCGCCATACTCGCGTGGATACCGATGCCGCCGTGGTGTTCGACGCCATGCCGGGCAAGGTTTTTTCTGCCCGCGTTACCAGCAGCGATGCCGGTATTCTGGCGGGCCAGGAGCAGGTTAACGGCCAGCTGTCGCAGCCGGAACAGTCAACCCGTTGGGTGCGCGATGCCCAGCGTATGCGTATTCATGTGGCGCTGAACGAACCGCTCGACACGCCGTTACCGACCGGCGCGCGCGCCACGGTACAGCTGTATAACAGCGAGGGGATGTTCGCCCGTACCTTTGCCGGGGCGCAAATCCACCTCGTTAGCTGGCTGCATTATGTCTATTAACACGCTGGCCCATGTCTTTACGCCGCACGGGAATATTGTCTACACCGCCAATGATTTTCGCCAGACCCTGCGTATCTCCGTTGCCGGGACAATCGCGCTGAGTATCTCGACCTTCTACAACGTGCAGTACGGCGTATTTTTTGTGGTTTATCCGCTGATGCTGCTGTCGCTGGTGCCGGTATTCAACCGCCATGTGGCAACACAGTTTGTGTTCAGCGCGGCAGTAAACTGTGTTGAAATGGTGCTGATTGTCGGCTATCTCTCACAGTGGCCGCTGATCATGACGCTGGTGGTGTTCGGCCTGTACGTGATGCGTTTTCGTTTTATGAGCAAAGGGTCGCTGTTTTTGCTCGGTTCGATGGGCGTGGTGTGCCAGAGCACGATGCTCAACTTTATGAGTTATCCCACCACCAACTGGCATACGCTGATGTTCTCCAATATGGAAGCCTGCGTCATGGCGGTGGCGCTGAGCGCGCTGCTGCATTATCTGATCCCGGACGTGGAACCCCGCCAGCCGCCGCCGCGAATTGAAAAAGATGCCGCCCGGGTGCGCCACGAGTCGCTGCTTTCCGGCACGGTGGCGACGATGATTTTTGTTGTCTTTCAGATCTGTGACTTAAGTGATTCGCTGTCGGCGCTGATGGCGGGCATTTTGATCCTGTTTCCGATGCACTATCGCGGGGCGGTGATCAGCTCGATCTGGCGTGTGGTCGGCGTGGTGCTGGCCTGTCTGTATATTCTGCTGGTGCAGCTGCTTATCTATGATTTCAGTAACCACATGGTGCTGATGATGCCGCTGATTGGCCTCGGGCTGGCGTTCAGCGCCCGCCTGCACGTAATGGAAAAAGTCGGCGCGGGCGTGGGGTTTGCCAGTATCACCACTATCGGCATTATGTTCGGCCAGAACCTGCACCCGGATCAGGACCTGGTATTCAGCGATCTGTACCGCATCACCTCCGTCACCGTCGCGCTGGTGGCAACGCTAACCATGGTATTTCTGGTGCACCGGGTGTTGAACTGTTTTGCTGCGACACGGTTTGTAATTACCGAGTGAGCGGGGGGCCAGTGCCGGATGGCGGCTGCGCCTTATCCGACCTACGGAAAAGTGCCATCTGTAGGCCCGGTAAGCGTAGCGCCACCGGGCGTTTTTCAGATTACCTGCTGTTTCACCTTTATCTAATTATTCAGAATATGGTTTATTTGTTCGAGAAATAAAAACATATAAATTATAAATATTCTGAATTTTAATAATTGTGACCTTATGAACAAATTTAATTTTACGATTAAATATGATAAGTATGATTATTATATTTTAAAGGGGGGTAAAATCACATGACATGGGAATATAAAGTATCGACAGGTATATTGAGCCATAATGGTGAGTTAATTGCTTATTGCTACAGTGGTGCCGGTGAATCAAAGGATAAACCGAACTGTGAACACATACGTAACAAGGGCCCCATTCCTCGAGGTATTTATTTTATTGCAGGATGGAATAATCACAAAAGCCCCTCCGCTATCATCCTTGAACCTATTGCAGGGACCAATACTTTTGGCAGAGATCATTTCGAAATTCATGGCGATAAAAAAGGGCAGCCACCGGGAACGGCATCTGCAGGGTGTATCATTATGAATGGACAAGATAAGCGCCAAACCATTTACGATTCGGGTGATACAATTTTGGTGGTAAGATAATGAAATTTATTATTATCTTCTTTCTGTTTATGCTTTCGGGTGCCTCCTGCGCTGCAGAGCATACTGCACCTCAGCTTCTGCAGATGATAAATGAAAAAGGAGCAAATGCTGTTGTACACACACTTTATAATGACAATGAATCAGAATGGTGGAGCCATATTATTCCTGAAATTAGCAAAGGTAATAATGACTGGTTAACGGTGGCAAGTGCTTTGGAACCCGGAGTTGATGCCAGTACTGCGGAAGATTTGCAGGGGGCGGTATCTGAAGCCATTCCACATAACCCCGCCGGTGTTCTGGCTATTCTCAACGATAAGAGACCATTGCTGACTATTGAGCAGATATGTGCATTTGCCTCTTTCCCTGAGTCAGAAGAAGAAATGAATAAGCTATTTGTTAACTCCATCAGGGAAATGTATAAGATCAAAACGGCAGAAGGGAAACGGTGTATTGCGGTTATGATCAATACTGTTGAAAATTCTGTTCCCTTTAATAAGGATTTATAAATGGCTATCCCTGGATATATGTCACTAATCGATGATGCTGGTAATGTTATCAAAGGTAGTGTGATGGTAAAAGACCGTGAAAATCAGATCGAGGTTTTAGGTTTGTATCATAATGTGAGTTACAACTCTGACTTGCATAATGGAAGGGTGTTGAGTAAACGTCAACATCGTCCATTTTTAATTGAAAAAGAAATTGATGCTTCTAGTGTGTTTTTTTATAAAGCATTAAGTACCGGACAAACATTAAGGAAAGCGGCTATTGATCTCTATCGAATAAATGATGCTGGTCAGGAAGAGGTCTATTTCACGATAACCCTGGAAGATGTGAAAGTCGTTACGATTTTTTCACTGATGCACGATGTTAAAGATCCTTATTACGAAAAACAGACCCATCTTGAACTTGCTCAGTTCCGCTACAAGAAGATTACCTGGCACTATCATGATGGGAATATAGTCCACTCTGATGATTGGGATTATCGCTTAGGGTCTTGAGTAAATGGCTCTGGATAAAATGATGTCACCCTGAGCCGTAATGCAATCAATACACGGCGCTTATACTCCTGAGCGCCGTCTGGCATCTTAGAAGTTATCCCTGCTTGCGCGACTTCGCCGAAATCACGTCGATAAACTCCTGTACCTGCTGTTGCTTACGTGCGGACAGCTTGCACACCCGACGCAGCGACTGCAATAACGCGGGCTCTTCCGGCTCCGGCAGCTTTGTCGTCAGCACAATGCAGCCGGGCATCACTCTGACATCGAATTTGCAGCCGGTGGTAAAACCGGCGGCTTCCAGCCACTGGCCTTTCATAATAATTGCCGGAACATGCGTGTAATCCGGATAACGACTCGCATAAGTGACGGTACCCAGACGATTATTTGCCGGGGAGACTTCTGGATCGGTGAATTCTGCAATAGAATGTGGGGTAGTCATGATGGCTATTCTCTGTAAATAGTGATTGTGATTAGCGAGGCGCTCGTGTTGCAGCACGGGCGTCTTGCGATAAATAACACCTGTAAATCTACCCAGTAAATAAAAATAAAGCCAGCTGAAAATAGACAATAATAAACGCGTAACTGGAAATATAAATACGGGAATTAAATTGAAGGGAAATATAAAGTAGGCCGGATAAGCAAAGCGCCATCCGGCAATAACATTAATACAGCGTGTTAATATGATGCTGTTTAAAATTCTCCGCCTGCGCCAGCACGCCCATATATACATCATCATTCGCCACCGGCGGGAACTTGTGTTTGTGCAGCAGCAGGATCAACTCCACCTTCAGTTTCGCCTTGATATCATCACGCTTGCTCCAGTCCGGATACTTCGAGGTGTTATCGACCACCGCCTTCATCTCTTTCGCCAGCGCCAGCATTTTGTCTTCTTCATAGGTGAACTGATACTTATCGCGCATATGCGCCAGAATGTCGTAGAAAGCTTTCTCTTCGATATCAATCCCCATTTCGGCATAGGTACCCATTTCGGTTTTAATATCGTAGATAATATCGGTCATCTCCTGGCTGAAGGTATCAAACTCTTCACCGTTGAGGACGTCATCTTCCCGGCGTTCGTTATATTTATCCATAATCGACTGGAAACGGCGGGTGAAGTTGATCCCCTGCAGCTGATTGATCTTTTTAAAGTCGCTGATGGCTTTTTCCAGCAGCTTTTGCAACAGCTGAATTTTTGTCGCCGGCAGTTTGATCTTATTAATCCGCGCCAGATAATCGTCGTCGAAAATATCGATCGACTCCGCTTTCTTGTCGCCGAGGAAAAACAGCTCTTCCACACCGTCGGCCTTTAACGCATCGGCAATCATCTCACGTACGCGGGCGTTCATCTGCGTCACATCAGGCGCGTCGCCTTTAGTGAGCTTGAAGACGATGGAGCGCACGGCAATATAAAAATGGATATGGTCGCGCTCGGCCTGCGACAGCGCCTCGCTGCCGCAGCAAACGTCATAGGCCGCTTTCAGGCGCTTCACCAGCCCCATAAAGCGGCGCTCTGTCTTCTGAGTACGCATAACAAATTCTGCCGCGTAGTTCAGGCAGGCCAGCTGCGCCTGTGGCTCGCCGCTGAAATAAGCGCGGCTGTCGAATTCATGGAACAGCTTCGCCAGCAGATCGAGATGGTTTTTCACCTCAATCACCGACTGCTGAATATCTTCAAAGTTGGTAGCATCGATGCGCGAATACATCGCCAGTGCCTGGTTCATCTGACGCTTAATGCCGATATAGTCGACGACCAGCCCTTTGCTTTTGCCTTCCAGCTTGCGGTTGACGCGGGAGATGGTCTGGATCAGGTTGTGCTTTTGCAGCGGCTTATCGATATAAATGGTGTCCAGCTCCGGCACATCAAAACCGGTCAACCACATGTCCACCACGATGGCGATTTTGAAATTCGACTTCGCGTTTTTGAATTGTTTATCCAGCTCTTTGCGGTACTCTTTACTGCCCAGCAGGTCGTACAGTTTCGCGTCATCATCTTTGCCGCGGGTCATCACCATTTTGACCATTTCGGACGGCGGCAGTTCCTTCTGCTCCTGTTCGGTAAGCTCTATACCGTCTGGCGCTTGTTTCACCTCAAACCATGCCGGACGAAAGTCTTTTAATTGACGATAGAAATCCCAGGCAATTTCCCGGCTGGCGCAGACAAACATCGCTTTACCTTTCACCGTGGAGCCTTCGGCGACGCGCTTTTCATAGTGTTTAGCAAAGTCTTCCGCCAGCGCTTTCAGGCGGTCTTCATCACCGAGAATGGCGTTCATGGTGGCGCTGGCTTTTTTGCTCTCGTCGATTTGCCACTCGTTGGTACCGGCGTCAGCGCACTCTGCGTAGTACTTTTCCACCTCTTCCAGCTTACCGGCATCAAGGATGACCTTTGCGGCGCGGCCTTCGTAGACAATGCGTACGGTGATCTCATCCTGCACGGATTCGGTCATGGTGTAGCTGTCGATGATGTTGCCAAAGACTTCCATCGTGGCGTCGATAGGGGTGCCGGTAAAACCAACATAGGTGGCCTGTGGCAGCGAGTCGTGCAGATATTTGGCGAAGCCGTAAGTTTTGCGCACCTTGCCGTTTTCTTTATCGACGATCACTTTCTGATCGAGGTTGACCTGGCTGCGGTGCGCTTCATCGGAAATACAGATGATATTGCTGCGTTCGGAGAGCAGTTCGGTGTCTTCGGTAAATTTGTGGATGGTGGTCAGGAAGACGCCGCCGCTGTTGCGACCGGCCAGTTTATCCCGCAGATCCTCGCGGCTGGTGACGGGCACTACGCTGTCGTCGCCGATATAGTTTTTGGCATTGCACATCTGCGCCGAGAGCTGATCGTCCAGATCGGTGCGGTCGGTGATCAGCACGATCGTCGGGCTGGCGAACTCGACGCTTTTCATCAGCAGACGGGTTAAGAACTGCATGGTGTAGCTCTTGCCGCAGCCGGTCGCGCCAAAGTAGGTACCGCCCTTGCCGTCGCCGAAAGGTTTACGCGCCCGTTCGATGCTGTAGTACAGCTTGCGCGCCGCATAGTACTGTGGGTAGCGGCAGCAGATTTTTACTTCGTGTTTGGCTTTATCCGGGAAGCAGATAAAGTTATTGATCACGTCCAGCAGGCGGACCGGATGAAACAGCCCTTGGATCATCGAGTGCAGGGAAGGGATGCCGTCCTGCTCGCGGTTTTCATTGCCGGTGACTTTGCGCCATGAGTAGAAATACTCGTACGGCGCAAACAGGTTACCCATGCGGTTATTGACCCCATCGCTGATAATGCACAGCGCGTTATAGACAAACAGCTGCGGAATATCGCGGCGATAGCGGGTGCAGAGCTGTTTATACGCATCGCCAATATTGGCTTCCTGCTCGCGCACCGCGCTTTTAAATTCAAACACCACTAACGGCAGGCCGTTGATATACAGAATGGCATCCGGTATGCGCGGCTGGTTTTCTTTGCCGGTGATGGTCAGCTGATTGACGATTTTCACCCGGTTCAGCGGCTGGGTAAGATGATAGCTTGCCGACGTTTCCGCGGCCTGTTGCAGCGGAACCTCTTCGATATCGAACAGTTCACGCAGCGCGGCGGGCAGGTGCCGGGTATCGAGCAGTTCGATATAGAGATCTTTCTTCTGGCGATCGTCGCGTTTAAACAGGAAACCGTTGGCCAGCCAGGCGCAGAAGGTTTTATTGCTTTCATAGAGATCGGAGGCGGGCAGGGTGGTGAACTGTTTGAGCAGCCGTTGGATCTCCTCTTCGGTGATGCCGTCGGCCTGATAGCGCGCGGCGAGGTAATGACGAAGATCGTCTTCGATAATCACCTGATCGAGGCTGGAACGCGGCACATTATCGCCGATCAGGTGCTGATAGCCCTGATCCTGTAGCAGTTCAATTATCGCCTGTTCTAACTTCGCTTCACTGAATGAGAGATGCATATCTCGCTCCGGCCCTGGCTGGTTTTCTGGTAAGGGTTCCTGTAACAGAGAAAACCTTAACAGAAAGCCCCTGATTTTTCAGGGGCAAAATGCGTTATGCGGGTTCGGTTTGGTTGGCTACGTCTGGCAGATCCTCCAGGGAGAGCTCGCCGGAGATGAGTTTGGGGAGCAGGGTGTCTCGGAGGGTTGTTAATGCTGTTATTTGCCGTGTATTGCTTACTACTTTTTCAAAATGTTGGTGAGCTAACCGTGTAAATTCATCTACTATATTTTTAGACGGGATAACTAAATTAATAGTTTTAAAGGTACTTTTGCTAATTTCTGCAAATGTCGTTCCTCCAGCCATTCCCTTGATATCATCCATAATATTTTCAAGCCAGTAGATAATATATTCTGATGATAAATTTTTAGATGAAGGAATGGCTATATATCCTTGGTTTATAGCCATAGGCGTTTTAGCCAGTGCTAAATATCCTATTGGTGCTCGTGATGACATCAAAACTGTATCAGTTGGTAATAAACCAGATGAAATTTTTTTCAAACCTAACTCTGTAATTTTTTTGCTGGTATCCAGTAATACCTTACTATCATTACCTGTTAAGTCTTTAGGTGATGTCCAATGAATAGTGCCGTTTTCCCAAAAATCTGCATTTGAAGTGCTTGGCGTTGAACCACCTTTCACAACTAATTCGTCGCCAGCAGTGGATATTTTCCAACCTTTCGGGACCCAGCCCAGCTCTGTTTCTTCAAATTCAACCGGGAACAGTGCTCGAATATCTGCCGGAAGTGGTTTGAAATCTGCACTATTGCGTACTTTTTGACGCAGTTCTGCGCGAAATTGCATCGCTTCCGGGATTGGGTTTCCCGCATCCAGCGCGTTATCAATCACCGGGTCGAAATCCACAAACCAGGATTTGAACAGGGTTTGAGACATTTGTTCTAGAATTTTGTTAACTTTATTATTTAATTTAATTCTATCTGTTAATGAATCTAAAACAGAGCTAATTTTATTTTGAATACGTAAAGGAGGTGCTGGTATTTGAAAATTAGGTATATCGCCACATTTCAAACTGTCGAAAATAGCTCCTGGGTTTTTATATTTCTCAACTTCGTCCCACCAATATGAAGAGTTGAGAGCCCATCTTAGGTATTCAGCTGTTATTGATAAACCATTGGTTCTCAGTATGACTAAATTTTGCCCAAGGGCAAATTGAGTCTGGCCAGAAACAAATGCAGTTTCTCCAGGATTACATCGTCGTGATAGAATAATGTCGCCATATTGAGGATTAGCTTTTTCTGTCCATAGTTTATAGTCTGATTCACTAATCAGGCGTGGAGATGCCTCAAAATCAATCTCTCCATTTTTCATTTGAGGTATACCAATATATGGCACACCACTAACTTGAGCAGAAGGGGTTTTATGCATGCAGTCTATTAATTGAACACCTAGTTCATTAAGAGACTTAAAGGTCCACTTATTCCCCATAACCCAGCGCCTCCAGGTTCTGACGAATCGCGTTATCCAGTTCTTCTGCCTGCTTCATCTGCGCAAACAACATCTGCGACAACTCGCGCATTTTAGTTTCAAACGCCACGCCGTCATCTTCCTGCTCGGCGGCGCCGACGTAGCGGCCCGGTGTCAGCACATAGTCGTTAGCCTTCATCTCTTCAATAGTAGCGACCTTGCAGAACCCGGCCTGGTCCTCGTACTGCGCCAGCTTGCTATCGCCGCGCTTAATACGCTCGGCCAGCTCTTCCGACGTGCTGCGCCAGGCGTGGTAGGTGTCGGCGATGGTGGCGATATCGTCCGCCGTCAGTTCTTTGGTGGTGCGGTTGATCATAGTGCCGACGTTACGCGCATCGATAAACAGCGTCTCACCCTGACGGTTGCGATAGCCTTTGGCCAGATCGGCAGCCTTCGATTTGGTCATAAACCACAGGCACACCGGGATTTGGGTGGTGAAGAACAGCTGGCCGGGCAGGGCGATCATGCAGTCGATCAGATCGTTTTCGATCATCTGCGCGCGGATCTCGCCTTCGCCGCTGGTGTTGGAACTCATCGAGCCGTTCGCCAGCACAAAACCGGCGGTGCCGTTGGCCGACAGCTTGGAAAGCATATGCAAAATCCAGCCGTAGTTGGCGTTACCAGTCGGCGGCGTACGGTAACCGGCAAAACGCGGATCTTTGGTCAGCTCGGCATCGTTGCGCCAGTCTTTCAGGTTAAACGGCGGGTTGGCCAGAATATAGTCGGCTTTCAGGTCTGGGTGCTGATCGCTGAAGAAGGTGTCCGCCGGGCGCTCGCCAAGGTTGGCGGAAAGTCCGCGAATGGCGAGGTTCATCTTCGCCAGCTTGTAGGTGGTGGCCGTTAGCTCCTGGCCGTACAGGGCGATATCACGGCTTTTCCCCTGATGGCTTTCAACAAACTTCACCGACTGGACAAACATCCCCGCCGAGCCGCAGCACGGGTCATAAATTTTACCCTGGAACGGTTCGAGCATTTCGGTCAGCAGCGTGACCACGCATTTTGGCGTATAGAATTCACCGCCGCCCTTGCCTTCGGTAGCGGCAAACTTGCCGAGAAAGTATTCGTACACGCGGCCGACCAGGTCTTCTTTCGACAGCGCTTCGACATCGGTTTCGTGGGCCAGCGTTTCGATGTTATCGATGGTGTCGATAAGCGACGCCAGCTTCTTGGTTTCCAGGTTCTGACGGCTGAAATAGTTGTCCGGCAGCGCGCCCTTCAGCGACGGGTTGCGCTTCTCAATGGTGGAGAGCGCGGTATCAATGCGTACGGCAATATCATCCTGCTTGGCGTGCTGTTTGATGAATGACCAGCGCGCCTCTTCCGGCAGATAGAAGATATTGTCCTGCTGATAGAAGACTTCCATTTCGAGGAAATCGCCCTGGCCTTCGTCTTTCATCTTCTGACGGCGGGCTTCAAACTTATCGCTGATAAATTTGAGGAACACGAGGCTCAGCACCACGTGCTTGTACTCGGAGGATTCAACGCTGCCGCGAAGCTGGTTCGCGGTATCCCATAATGTGTCTTCAAAGCCTTTCTTTGCTTTGGCTTTTTTCGTTGGTGCTTTGGCCATGATAAACTCGTTCTGGAAAATTTGGCCGCTATTGTAGCGATAAAAGCGGCCAAATTCGCCCTTTAGTCGATTTCCAGCTCGTCGAATAATTGTAAGTCCACGTCCAGCAACTCCACCGCATTGCTGCGTCGAATGCCAACGTTATTTTCAATCAACATTTCAAGCAGGCGATCGCCGTCAATCAGCGTGATAGGGGCGGCCCCCGGAAACAGCGCTGCTTCCGCGCATTTGGCTGCAAACTTGCCGGTGGTGATCAGCGTGCCGCGAATGGCTTTATGGTAGGGCAGTGCGCCGCGCAGCTGATCGATATACGGGCGGGTAATGGTGTTCTGCATCCGTTTTACCTGCACCACTTCGGTAATGGTGGTGATGCCCACCTGCACCTTACCAATCACGTCCACGCCTTTATCGCCAGAGGCTTTGGTGACCTCGACCTCTTCATAGCCCATCGCTTCAAGAAGCTGCGCCACAAGATGCTCGAACTTGTAGGGGTTCATGGTAGAAAGCTGTTCGCGTAGTACCTCTTTTTGCTGCTCGTTGTAGCGTTTTACCGCATCGAGCAGCGCCTTACGCGGATCCGCCTTTTTCGTTGGCAGCGCTTGTGTCAGCCACTGGCGACCTGTGTCAGTAATGCGGTAGCTCATCCCTTCTCTGGTCGCCAGCTGGCGGTCAATCAGGTTATACAGGCGCGAGTAGAGCGTGCTTTTTGCCGAGCGGTCGGAGGCAAATTTAGAATGCTGATGCAAAAACGCCAGCCATTCTGGTAGCAGATCCCCACGACGCGACATTTCACGACCGGCAAGCAGTTCCAGCAGTTGTATCAGCCCTTCCTGGTCGTCCAGCCAGCGCAGCGTTTCGTCGTCGTCTTGCAGAAAACGTTCGCCGCGAGCGGTCGGTGCCCAGATGTCATCGGCGGTGCTTGCCATCAGATCAAACAGCGGGTAGTTGAGGAACAGGTAGCAGCCGTAGCTGTGGCGTGGGTTCAGAATATGATTGTCGGTTTGCCAGATACGTAGCGCAATTTCGGCATCTTCGCCGCTTAAGCGCTCGTTGATCCATAAATCTGGTTCTGACCAGTCGACCGGGTTTTGCGGGGTACCGGTTTGTTCAAAGATGGCGGTAATCATGCTGCGTACCGATTTCAGGGAATAGCCTGAAATGGCTTTCATCATCGCTTTAACCTGGGCGTAGGTCGGAAAAAGCGGGGTAATCACTTTGTAATTTTTCACGTTGATCCCTTAACGAGTGCAATGACAATAGCTTGCCATACCAGGTGAAAAATTCCATGGGGTGAATCATTTATCGGAATGAAAACGGCCAGTGCCGGATGGCGGCTGCACCTTTATCCGGCCTACAAGGAGCGGGATTTTCAGGCCCGGTCACATCACGTCACCGGGCAATTCAGCAGGGGATTACTTCTTCAATCCCGCAAACGCGGCTCGGATCTCATCTTCCGGCAGATTAATACCAATAAACACCAGCAGGCTGTGCGGCGTTTCGTCGCCCCACGGGCGGTCCCAGTCGGCGCTGTACAGGCGCTGGACGCCCTGGAACAGCAGGCGGTTTGGCTCGCCTTCAATCCACAGCATGCCTTTATAGCGCAGCAGCTTCTCGGCGGATTCCAGCAGCAGGTTTTCCATTACGCGCGACACGTCGCTGATGTTCACCGGGTAATCCAGTTCAACGACGATCGAAGAAATATCGTTTTGCTTGTCGGCGATAAAGTGGAAGCGCGGTTTGGCGCTGACCACGTTCTCTTCCAGCATAAAACCGTTGGTGTCGAACAGCAGGGAGAGGTCGATATCGCCATGCGTCACGGTGTAAATCGGGGCACGGGCGTTGATGCGCGCCAGGCGCTCACGCAGTTTCTCGCTTTCACCTGCAACGTCGGTTTTGGTCAGCAGGATGCGGTCAGCATAGCCGACCTGCGACTGGGCGATGGTAAACTGGTTCATCTGCTCGTCGGCATGCACCGCGTCAACCAGCGCAATTACGCCGTCCAGCAGGTAGCGTTCGCAAATCACTTCATGGGAGAAAAAGGTCTGGATAATCGGGCCGGGGTCAGCCATGCCGGTACACTCGATCACCAGACGGTCAAAATTGATGGTGCCTTTGTCGAGGTTGTCGAGCAGGTCTAACAAGGCATCTTCCAGTTCATTAGAACGGGTACAGCAAATGCAGCCGTTGGTCAGGGTTTTGATCTGCGTGGCGCGGTCGCCAATCAGTTGATCGTCCACCGAAACTTCGCCGAATTCGTTTTCGATAACGGCAATCTTGTAACCGTGCTGCTCGTTGAGAATATGGCGTAGCAGGGTGGTTTTACCCGCGCCAAGAAAACCGGTGAGTAGGGTAACTGCAATCGGGGTCATTCACTTCTCCTTCTAACAGCAACTGCTTCCGCCGCTACCGTAGCGGGCTTCCTGGCGCTCGCGGAAGAATTCTTCGTAGGTCATGTACGGCTTATCGGGATGGTTGGTCTTCATGTGCTCGACGTAGTTGTCGTAGTCCGGAATGCCAATCAGCATCTTCGCCGCCTGACCGAGATACTTTTTTGCCTGACCTAAAGTACCAAACATAAAACGCCCCGGATATATGTTGAGCTCGTAGATGCAGGCTATTTCACTTGCCACTTTGACCGCGGGCAGTGCTCGCAATCCTCACGTACTGCGTGTACGCTCCGGTTGCTGCGCGCTGTCCGCAGTCAAACTGACTGCGCCAATTACGCCTGCGGCACTAAGTGATCCCGGCCGGGAGCGCAGTGCGCCACCCGGCTTCAGTTTAGTGGTGTGACGAGGTCTTCACGCCGCCTTCCGGCACCGGTACATACGGCGTCTCTTTATCGGAGCGACCGTTGATGGCGCGGGCTTTCTGCCAGGTACGGAACCCGTAGAAAATGATGCTGTACACCACCACCAGGAACAGAATACTCAGACCTGCGTTGGTGTAGTTGTTGACGACGATATGGTTCATATTGGCAATCTGCTGAGCGGTCAGTTCGCCGCCGTTAGCAATCTTCTCTTTGTACTGATTCGCCATAAAGAAGAAGCCTTCCATCTGCGGGTTGGTGCTGAACAGTTTCAGACCCAGCGCCCAGGTGGTGCAGATCAGCAGCCATACTGCCGGAACCACGGTAACCCAGATGTATTTGGTGCGCTGCATTTTAACCAGCACCACGGTGCCGAGAACCAGCGCCACGGCAGCCAGCATCTGGTTAGAGATACCGAACAGCGGCCACAGGCTCTTAACGCCGCCCAGCGGGTCAACAACGCCTTGATACAGCAGGTAACCCCACAGGCCTACGCAGCCTGCAGTACCGATGACACCCGCCACCAGAGAGTCGGTTTTCTTCAGGAACGGGACGAAGTTACCCAGTAAATCCTGCAGCATAAAGCGGCCAGAACGGGTACCGGCATCCAGTGCGGTCAGGATGAACAGTGCTTCAAACAGAATACCAAAGTGGTACCAGAAGCCCATATCAGCCATCGGCAGCACTTTGTGGAACACGTGAGCGATACCCACAGCCAGCGTCGGCGCGCCACCTGCGCGGTTCAGAACGGACGGTTCACCGATGTCTTTCGCGGTCTGCAGGATCTGCTCAGGCGAAATCACGAAGCCCCAGGAACTGACGGTCGCCGCCGCATGTGCGGTGACATCTTTCAACTGCGCCATAATCAGCGGCGCGTTCTCTCCGCTCATTTCATGCAGGTTCGGCATGGTGATGCCAAGGCCCGCAGGCGGGGTGTTCATCGCGAAGTACAGACCCGGTTCGATGATGGAGGCGGCAACCAGCGCCATAATCGCCACGAAGGATTCCATCAGCATTGCGCCATAGCCAATGAAACGCGCGTCGGTTTCACAAGCCAGCAGCTTCGGCGTGGTACCGGAAGCAATCAGCGCGTGGAATCCAGATACCGCACCACAGGCGATGGTGATGAACAGGAACGGGAACAGTGCGCCTTTCCACAGCGGGCCAGTACCATCAACGTACTGCGTCATCGCCGGCATTTTCAGTTCCGGGTTGAGGATAACAATCCCCACCGCCAGGCCGACGATAACGCCGATTTTCAGGAAGGTCGCCAGATAGTCGCGCGGGGCGAGGATCAGCCATACCGGCAGCAGCGCAGAGATAAACGCGTAACCGATCAGGGTAAAGGTGATGGTGGTGTCTTTAAAGGTCAGCGCCGGGCCCCAGAACGGATCGTGCGCAATCACGCCGCCGAAGTAGATTGAAGCTACCAGCAGCACAATACCAATTACCGACACTTCGCCCACACGGCCTGGGCGCAGGAATCGCATGTAGATCCCCATAAACAGCGCAATCGGTACGGTTGAGCAGACGGTGAAGACACCCCACGGGCTTTCCGCCAGCGCTTTCACCACGATCAGCGCCAGTACCGCCAGGATGATGATCATGATTAAGAAGCAGCCGAACAGAGCAATGGTTCCCGGGATCGGGCCCATCTCTTCTTTGATCATCTCGCCCAGAGATGCGCCGTTACGGCGGGAAGAGATAAACAGCACCATGAAGTCCTGTACCGCACCGGCCAGCACCACGCCTGCCAGCAGCCATAGCGTACCGGGCAGGTAGCCCATCTGCGCGGCCAGTACCGGTCCGACCAGCGGACCTGCACCGGCGATAGCGGCAAAGTGGTGCCCAAACAATACGTTACGGTTAGTAGGAACGTAGTTCAGACCATCATTGTTGATGACCGCTGGCGTAGCGCGCGTCGGGTCAAGTTTCATCACTTTCTGGGCGATGTACAGACTGTAGTAACGATAGGCCACCAGATAAACAGAAACTGAGGCCACCACGATCCACAGGGCACTAATGTGCTCACCCCGACGTAATGCCACTACCGAGAGGCAGAATGCACCGATGATTCCGAGAATCACCCAGGGTATGTGCTTGAATATCTTTTTCGTATCCATAGTAAAACCTGGTATCTAATTAATAATTGGCCGAAGCCGCGTGGGTTTGATCTTGTGTTTGAGGAGGTAAATTGACTGCTATGTTGGAGGGATCTTGCCAGAGAATTACGCGCGTAAAGTAAGGTAAATAAGTGAGCGGTTGTATGTCAGCTTAAGCGGTCTCAAATGCCAGTGAGCGGTTAGCAATGAGGGTGAATGGGGGAGTTTATGTGATTGAGATCACGGCACTATAGTGTTCGCTTGCCTAAATGCCGTGTTTCCCCACTGACACAGTATCTGACTGAGATACTTAGATGACGATATAACAGTAAGGCGTTTGTTCGATGTCTCTTAACAACACATGTTTCTTACGTGATTTAGTCAGGTAATATTTTTCATCCAGATAGTGGTCAATAAGTTCATCGAGGCGCTCTTTGTCTATGCGGGGTGTTACCCCGAGCGTCCAGAAGCTACGCAGCTCTAATTCTGAACGTTTGATTTTGGCGCTTTTAACCAAATCAGCAATCATATTTCTGACGCAACTTGTCGGATCCTGGTTCTGCTTGAGTTCAAGTGCAATGTAGCTGTCTTGAGTCCAGCCTTTTTTCCGCAACAAGAAATCTGCACGTACAGACAAACGCTGTGGATTTTTCCGCAGATCGCAGGCGAGAGTTTGTTCACGCCACCATTCATGACCCGTCGAAGCCAAAAGATTGGCAAATTCTATTTGCATCCAGACTTCCCAACCGGAGATGTTGTACTGATCGATGATATTAAGTTTTTGGCGAATATCTTCACGTTCAAAAAAGTGGTGCGCGAGGGTGGATAGGTGATCAAAATCGCGATTCAACATACAAGCATCCTTTCCTTAAAAACGGGAATCCTACACCTAAGACGCAATGGAACGAGTAATTTTTTGCGTAATTTGTCATAGGGAACGAAATTTAATGCGGAAACGATAATTATGTGGCAATTGCTGGCACCATAAAGTTTTCTCTTTCCAGGCCGAAAACCAGAGTATCTGTCTAGCGGAAAGAGAAAACATGTTAAAACGAATGAAGATTGTTACCAGCTTACTGCTGGTATTGGCGCTATTTGGCCTTTTACAGCTCGCCTCAGGCGGCTTGTTTTTTAACTCACTGAAGAATGACAAAGAGAACTTTACCGTTCTGCAAACCATTCGCCAGCAGCAGTCTGCGCTGAACGCTACCTGGGTTGAGCTACTGCAAACGCGTAATACCCTGAACCGGGCGGGAATTCGCTACATGATGGATCAGAGCAACATCGGCAGCGGCGCGACCGTTGCAGAACTGATGCAGGTGGCGAGCAATGCCCTGAAGCTGACCGAAAAAAACTGGGCGATTTACGAGTCGCTTCCGCGCGATCCGCGTCAAAGCGAAGCCGCGTTCCAGGAGATCAACCGCACCTATGACATCTATCACGGCGCGCTGGCGGAGCTGATCCAGTTACTGGGTGAAGGCAAGATCAACGCGTTTTTTGATCAACCGACTCAGAGCTATCAGGACGGTTTTGAGAAGCAGTACATGAGTTACATGCAGCAGAACGATCGCCTGTATGACATCGCGGTTGAGGACAATAACGCTTCCTATAGCCAGGCGATGTGGGTGCTGGTGTGTGTACTGATTACCGTGCTGGCCGCTATCGTTGCGGTGTGGTTTGGTATCAAACTGACGCTGATCTCTCCGATGAACCGCCTGATTGAAAGCATTCGTCATATCGCCAGCGGCGATTTGGTGAAGCGTATTGAGGTGGAAGGTTCCAACGAGATTGGACAACTGGCGGAAAGCCTGCGCCACATGCAGGGTGAACTGATGAACACCGTGGGTGACGTGCGTAACGGCGCTAACGCGATTTACAGCGGCGCCAGCGAGATTGCGATGGGCAACAACGATCTCTCCTCACGTACCGAGCAGCAGGCAGCTTCTCTGGAAGAAACGGCGGCCAGCATGGAACAGCTGACGGCGACCGTGAAGCAGAACGCCGAAAACGCGCGTCAGGCCAGCCATCTGGCGCTGAGCGCTTCGGAAACCGCGCAGAAAGGCGGTAAAGTGGTCGATAACGTGGTGCAAACTATGCGCGATATCGCTTCCAGTTCGCAGAAAATCGCCGATATTATCAGCGTTATTGATGGCATTGCCTTCCAGACCAATATTCTGGCGCTCAACGCCGCGGTAGAAGCCGCACGTGCGGGCGAGCAGGGGCGTGGTTTTGCGGTGGTTGCGGGTGAAGTGCGTAACCTGGCACAGCGTAGTGCGCAGGCCGCGCGCGAGATCAAGAGCCTGATTGAAGACTCGGTCAGCCGTGTGGATGTGGGGTCAACGCTGGTGGAAAGCGCCGGTGAAACCATGGATGAGATCGTCAATGCGGTAACCCGCGTGACCGATATCATGGGTGAAATTGCCTCCGCCTCTGATGAGCAGAGCCGCGGTATCGACCAGGTGGGTCTGGCCGTTGCAGAGATGGATCGCGTGACGCAGCAGAACGCCTCGCTGGTGGAAGAATCCGCCGCTGCCGCTGCGGCGCTGGAAGAGCAGGCCAGCCGTCTGACCCAGGCCGTAGCCGTGTTCCGTATTCAGCATGACCAGCAGCGCGCGCGCGACGTTGCCGCCGCTAAACCGGTTTCAACGGTCCAGCCGCGTAAAGCAGCGGTAACTGATGCCGGGGATAACTGGGAAACGTTCTAAGCCTGTGATGCCCGATAAGGCGTAGCCGCCATCGGGCAATCAGCGCAGCATCAGGCGCATGGCGCAGCGTCGTTCGTACGTCTGCCCGTGCGCCACCTCTTCAGCTCTTTTTTCGCGCAATTCCGGCGAAAGCGTCTCGTCAGCCAGCATTTCAAAACCCAGTCGCGCATACAATGGCGCATTCCACGGCACATCGCGGAAAGTGGTCAGCGTCAATGACGTATAACCTTTCTCGCGAGCCTGTTCGGCAACATAGCCAATCAACCTGCGGCCAATTCCTTTTCCCTGCCACTCCAGATGCAGCGACAGTTCAGCAATAAACAGCGATGACCCCAGCGTTTCGGCTACCAAAAAACCGACCGGACGCTCATCGACCTGCGCCAGCCAGCTCATGCCGGCGGCGGCAAATGCCCGATGCTGAGCAGCCGATATAATCTGGTCGTCAGCAATCCACGCCAGGTCGGGGATGAGTAAAAAACGTTGCCCCGCAGATCGTTCGATGGCGGGAAGAGCGGCAGTTTCTGCCAGAGTCGTGGCGCGCAAGATAATGTTCATACGTGGAGCATAACATGCCCGATAAGCGCGGTGTTATCGGGCATCTGGAGGATTAATCTTTACGCGGATCGCTAATGGGCTGGCGTACCAGGATGATGTAGGCGAGGGCGCCCACCATGGTGACGCAACCGCAGATAATCAGCGCCAGGCGGAAAGAGTTAGTGGTATCCACAATAAAGCCGGTAACGATCGGCGCGAAGGACGCGCAGATAAAACTGGCAAAGTTCTGGATACTGCCTACGGAGGCGGTCATACGTGAAGCGACGGCGACGTGGATCAAGCCCCAGCAGGAGGTTCCGGCGAAGTGGATACAGAACAGCGCCATACCGATCAGTAACACCGCGGCCATTGACGTTGTCGCCTGCGGTACCACGAAGGTGAAGGCTGCAGAGCAGAACATCCCGGCGATAATACAAATCTTCCGGCTCTTAATCGGTGCCATACCGCCTTTCACCAGCCAGTCGGTGACAAAACCGTTAATCAGCATGCCAGCTGCGCCAAACAGGAACGGAATGGCCGCCATTAAGCCGGTGCTTTTTAAATCCAGGTTGTAGGAGGTCTGCAGGTAGCCCGGCAGCCAGGCCAGGTATAACCATGCGGTGTAGTTGATGCCGCTAAAGCCCAGCATCATGCCCCACATGGTACGGTTGCGGAACAGGCTGCGCCATTCGGCAAAGCTCAGCGGATCGCGGCGGGCATTGACGCTGCCGGCGTTCAGGTAAGCCTGTTCTGTGGCGCTCAGATCAATCTGCTCGCGGTTGCGATACAACATGTACCAGCCGATGGCGAGGAAAATGCCCAGCACGCCGATGGTAATAAACATCCAGCGCCAGCCCATAACCAGCATCATTGCAGCCAGAATCGGTGGACTAATGGCGACGCCGATGGTGGAGGCGGCGTTAAATAAACCCATGGGGCGGCCGCGCTCTTTGATGTTAAACCAGTCGTTGATGACTTTTACGCCGCACGGGTTCATGGGCGCTTCGCCGATCCCCATGCCAATACGCACCAGCACAAACTGAGTGAAGCTGTGTACCATCCCGGACAGCGCCTGAAACAGCGACCAGAAGAACATCCCGAGTCCTAACATAATGCGCGGACCCTTGCGATCCAGCAGCGGGCCGCAGGGCAGTTGTGCAATACCGTAAGCGAGAGAGAAGACCGACAGCAGGACACCGATTTGCGTGGCGCTCAGCCCCAGTTCTTCCCGAATTGTTAAGTTGGCGACTGATAATGAACTACGGTCGAGGTAATTAATCACCGCAGCAAAAAATAATAAAATCATTGCTGTGGTCTGAATACGTTTAATTCGGCTACTGCGTTGTACCATGCCCTCAGGCGGAACATTAATATCCGCTGATGACGACGTGTCAAACGAAGAACTCGGGTCGAGGGTAATATTATTTTTTTCCACGCCGGACTCCTGAACCTCAATAATTTATTTTCACACAGCAGTGGGCTGTGCAGTATTGAAAAAATACCAGTGATGAATCAATTTACTCATCACCGCTCACAAAAGTTTTTAATGCAGTCGACTTAGCGTGAGCATAGGCAAGAGGTATTTTTCAGGGGTTTATATTTTTATAAAATCGTGCTCCCGGTAATGGTTTGCTGTTTTTTATCGGTACTTAATGCGCAGCAGCGCTACTTTGATTAATGGAGCGGATCATCGATTGTTTGGCTGTATTCAAATGGTTACATAGCGCCAGGGTGGCATCCAGGTCGCTGCGGCAGATCAGCGCGCTGAGGATGGTCATATGCTCATCGATGGCAATGATATTGCGCTGTTTAAGATCGCTTTCATCCCACTGATAGTGGAAGTGGAAAATCACGGAGATGATTTCAAGTGATTGATTAAAAAATATATTGTCGGCAGCAGAGAGCAGTAAAGCATGAAACTCACGGTCTAACTGCGAGAACATACGAAAGCTGCTGCCGATGCTGTCGCGCAGGATGCGATGGCGCTCCAACAGCGTTTTGGCCTGCAGCCAGCGCGGGTCATCATCGGGCAGATTGAGGAAATGCTGCAAAGAATGGGTCTCAAGCATTTCTCTGAGTTCAAACAGCTGTTCCGCATAGGCCTGATCGAACTGCTTCATGCTCCACTGACCGCGTTTTTCGTTTTTAATCAGGTTGTAACGTTCGAATTTTAAAAGATATTCCCGCACAACTACCGGACTGACACCTGCGGCTCTGGCAAGCTGCAGTTCGGAGAAACTCTCGCCTGCGCGCAACTGGCGCTGGTTGATCATGGTGAAAAAAGCCTGCTCGAAGATCCGGTTTTGCTCGGTCATGGAGGCGGTGGTGCAGGCAAAACCGTCGTCATGGTCAGGTTTACGCACGATGACATAGTGGCTGCCGACCTGTGTCAGTACGCCGCATTCGCTTAAATGGCTCAGCATATGGCGCACGGTGGTGCGACTGATGTTGTACATCTCGGCCAGCGCGCTTTGCGACGGAAGTGGGGAAGGGATATGACCACGCGCCATATCATCGATTATTTGGTTAATCACATTGTGGCGTAAGTTCTGTGAACGGCTCATGGTGTCTCCTTTTTCGCTATTAAAACCCGATTTAAAACATTTTTATGCGCTGAGATTCACAGATTACGTTTCCGCTTTCTCCGGTTTTTTTATTTTCGTCGATATCTGAGGCAACAAAAAAACAGGAGAGCAGAATCATGTCTACGATGAATACGTTGATTTGCCAGGAACCTAAAAAATTAGTCTGGAAAGAGCGTGAAATACCTGTTCCGGGTGAAGGTGAGGCATTAATAAAAATTAAGTCGGTGGGGATTTGTGGCACCGATATTCATGCCTGGGGCGGCAATCAACCTTTTTTCAGCTATCCACGTGTATTAGGCCATGAAATATGTGGGGAAATTGTCGGGCTGGGTAAAAATATACAAAATCTGAAAAATGGCCAGCAGGTGGCGGTTATTCCTTACGTGGCCTGTCAGCAGTGTCCGGCATGCCAGAGCGGGCGCACCAACTGCTGCGAGAATATTTCAGTGATTGGCGTGCACCAGGATGGCGGCTTCAGCGAATACTTGTCCGTGCCGGTGACCAACCTGCTGGATGCGCAGGGCATTGACCCGCAGGCGGCGGCGTTGATTGAGCCTTATGCCATCAGCGCACATGCGGTACGTCGGGCGGCGGTAGCGCCGGGTGAGCAGGTGCTGGTGGTCGGTGCCGGTCCGATTGGTCTGGGCGCGGCGGCGATTGCCAAAGCCGATGGCGCGCAAGTGGTGGTGGCGGATACCAGCGCCGCGCGCCGGGAGCATGTGGTTTCCCGACTGGATCTTCCGGTTATCGATCCGTCTGCTGAAGATTTTGATGCGCAATTGCGCGCTCAGTTTGGCGGCTCGCTGGCGCAAAAGGTCATTGATGCCACGGGGAATCAGCATGCGATGAACAACACGGTGAATTTGATTCGCCATGGGGGCAGCATCGTTTTCGTTGGGCTGTTTAAAGGCGATTTACAGTTCTCCGATCCTGAGTTCCACAAGAAAGAGACCACCATGATGGGCAGTCGCAACGCGACCCCGGAAGATTTTGCCAAGGTTGGCCGCCTGATGTCGGCAGGCAAACTGACCGCCGACATGATGCTCACGCACCGTTACGCGTTTGCCCAACTTGCAGAGATCTACGAGCGGGACGTGATTAACAACCGGGAACTGATTAAAGGCGTGATCACGTTCTGAGAGGATAAGTGTGATGAAAACATTGAATCGACGTGATTTTCCGGGTGTCAGCTACCCTACGCGCGTGATCCAGTTTGGTGAAGGTAATTTTCTGCGGGCGTTTGTCGACTGGCAACTGGATATCCTTAATGAGAAAACGGATCTCAATGCTGGCGTGACCATCGTTCGCCCGATTAATACCGATTTTCCGCCGTCGCTGAATGCTCAGGATGGGTTATATACCACGCTTATTCGTGGGTTGAACGAGCAGGGCGAGGCGGTAAGCGAGGCGCGGCTGATTCGTTCGGTAAATAACGAAATCAACCCGTACAAGGATTTCGCGGCGTATCTGACGCTGGCGCACAATGCGGACATCCGCTTTGTGTTTTCGAACACCACTGAAGCCGGGATTAGCTATCACGCGGCGGACCGTGTGGATGATGCCCCGCCGGTGAGTTTTCCGGCCAAACTGACGCGACTGCTGCTGGAGCGCTTTAACCATTTTGCGGGGGCGGTGGATAAGGGCTGGGTGATTATTCCTTGCGAACTGATCGACTATAACGGCGATGCGCTTAAAACGCTGGTGCTGCAGTATGCGCAGGACTGGCAGCTTCCTGCGGCGTTTGCCGATTGGGTGGAAACGGCGAATACCTTCTGTTCCACGCTGGTTGACCGCATTGTTACCGGCTACCCGCGCGAAGAAGCCGCCGCGCTGGAAGCTACGCTTGGCTATCACGATGCATTTCTCGATACCGCGGAACACTTTTATCTGTTCGTGATTCAGGGACCTGCATGGCTGGCTGAAGAGTTAAAGCTGGCGCAATGCCCTCTGAATATCCGAGTAGTAAACGATATTAAGCCGTACAAGGAACGTAAGGTCGCGATTCTGAACGGCGCGCATACGGCGCTGGTGCCGGTTGCCTGGCTGTGCGGGCTGGATACCGTTGGCGAAGCGATGCAGGATGCCGATGTCCGCCGTTTTGTCGAGCGGGCGGTTAGCGAGGAAATTATACCGGTATTGGATCTCGACGCCGATGAACTGCGAGAATTTGCCGGTGCGGTGAGCGGGCGTTTTCAGAACCCCTACATTCGCCATCAGTTACTTTCCATCGCGCTTAACGGCATGACCAAATTCCGCACCCGTATATTGCCGCAACTGCTGGCGGGCCAGCAAAATGGATGTTGGCCTGTGCGCTTAACCTTCGCTCTGGCCGCGCTGTTGGCGTTTTATCGCGGTGAACGGGCCGGGGAAGGCTATCCATTGCAGGATGACGAGCAGTGGATAAATCTGTATGCCAGCCTGTGGCCGCAAGTTGGCAATGATTTAACGCTGCGGGAACTGGTGAATGCAGTGCTCGGCGAGGCCGCGCACTGGGGTGAAGATTTAACGTTATTGCCAGGTCTTGCTGAGCAGGTGACAGCCAATCTGGAAATGATTCTGGTACAAGGTATGCGTCAGGCGGTGAACAGTCTGGAATAAGGTTGCCATGCAGCGCCCGGAGTGGTGTTGGGCGCTGTTTTTTTTAACCCTGAGCTGCCACCACTTTGATTTCAACCATTCCGATCCCCAGCTTCCGCGGCGAGTGGCCGAGAATATTGCCCTCGTTGGTGGCAACCGGATCGGGTGGGATAATCACCAGCGTATTGGCATCTGCCGGGTTTTCAAAATGTAAGGTAGTGGTGCTGATATCATGGCTTAACACCAGCGTCTGTTCTTCATTGCCAACGCGCACGGGTATCGGGCGATTGGCGTTATCGCCATAGGCTTTGGCGGTGATGACCAGATCGAATTTTTTCGGCAATGGCGCTTTGTATTCGATTTTTACCTCTTCACTGAGCTGCGCATTGGACCAGCGTCCCCAGGATTCGGGGCGTGAAATACCACTAAATTGTTTCACCTCTTCCGGCGCGCCCGCCACGTTAAAGACGAAGCTGTCGGCTTTGTAGCGAATATCGTTATCGACAATTTTCAGCGTATCGACGTTTCCTTTGTAGCGCTCCATGTCGATCACCGTGTCTTTAAAGACGGTTTTGCTTTTCCATTTGGCTTTGTCAACGTGCTGCACAATTTGTTGCCCGCCCAGTTGCCCCTGAGAGACGCACCAGTCGGTGGAAAGCGCCAACTCCGGCGCCCACAGCTGCGCCATTTTGTAGCAGCGATCGACCCAGACAAAGTTATCGCGCGGCGCGAAATCCGCCAACTGGAAGCGCAACGGCGCCGAGTATTCGCTTTCTGGTAGTGGTTCGACGCGTTTATCCGATACGCGCAGCAGCAGTGGCAGGCGGAAATGGCTACCGGAGAACGCGATCATGTTCTTGTCCTGGTCAATGGTGAACTCTTTCATCTCTTTCGGGAAATTCCACAGGCGGATGATATCGGGCTTCCACGCCAGCATTTTTTCTTTGATGTTGAGGAATACTTCCGACACGGATTCGCCCGACAAACTGCTGCGGCCAAGGCCGATAAAGTTATCGCCGCCCAGAATATCCAGCACCGTTGCGCCGTTATCCATCGTGTTACGTTTCACCGCCAGCGTATCCTGTTGCGGCTGGTCGCCGCGTAGCACGAAGAACAGGTTGTTGCGGTCCTGCTTGTTCAGATACTTCCAGGCGGTGTTGTTCATTGCCAGATGATCGGACGAAACCACGATCACGGTATCTTTAAACCACGGGGATGCTTTGATTTTATTAATAAATTCAGCGATGTTTTCCTGACTGCAGCTCACCGCGCTGAAAGATTGATTGGCCTTACCGTCGATGTCATAACGTTTACGGTTACAGCTACGAGAGATAAAACCATCCGGATGATGGGTATCCACGGTCAGGGTAAACAGTGAAAAACGTTGTCCTGAACGCGATAGTTCTTCAAATTTTTTCCATGCTTCGTCCAGCACGGTGTCATCGTAAAAGCCCCAGTCGTTACGATATGCGGGATCCGCCACCACGCTTTTTAACTCTTCTGCGCCGTACAGATGATCAAACCCGTGAGATTTCAGGAACACATCCTTCCCGGCAAAGCGCAGGTTGGCCCCCTGCACAAAGTAGTTTTGGTAGCCGGAGTTTTTCAGGATATCGCCGAGACAGATATTGTTGGGGAAAAAGCTGGAAACCGATGCCGAGGCGTTGCCTTCAAATGGCGCAAATAACGGGATGCCACATTGCGAAGCGACCATGCCAGCGATGGTGTAATCCGTCCCTGGTAGCTGCATGGTGTTGCTGAAATCCATGCCTTCGTTTTTCAACGCGCCGAGCTCCGGGGTCAGATCCGGGAACGCCTCGTTATTAAAGTAGGTGCGTTCGAGACTTTCGCCGTAGATATAAACCAGGTTCAGCTTCGGATGAGGGATGGTTTTCGACGGCTCTTTATAATAGGTCAGGAAATCCGGATCGCCATCGCGCGACTGAGATTTCACCAGTTCAGTTATCTGGTGAAACGCCGGGCTGGCGTCAACGGAGGCCAGCGCCAGCAGCAGGGCCAGTAGGCTGTAACCCACGTGATGCGGGTGATGGCGACGGCGGCGAAGGATCCAGCCGAGGGCGACGAAGACGGTCGTCAGCGCCAGCGCAATGCCGACGCCAGGCAGAATATATTTCCCGATACCTGCGCCGGTCAGGCTGTTGGTCAGAGTATAAAGCACCGCGTCGTTGATTCCGTCGCCGGTAAAATAGTCACTGGCATACAGTGTGATATTTAAGACAATAAAAATCCCCAGCACCGTTAACGTGGCGGCAAACCACCAGGTATTGCGACCCGCTTTCCAGGCATAAATCAGCACTGAAGCGAGAAACAGAGTGATGGAGATTAATTCTGACACGGTCGATCCTCAGTAAACCGGGCACATGCCTGGCAGGCTAATCATTTAGTGAGAGAACAATGTAATAGCGTTGTTATATTGCTGCAATTGTAGTGACATTAAATTACGTTGTTATTCAGAATTGGTTTAGATATGCGCGTTTTTTTGCGGGTAATTACGGCTTTCGTGATGGCGGTCTGTATCGGCAGGAATAGGGGGATGCCGCGCAGGGGATACGCGGCATTTAATGCCTCAGGAAATGAAGTTCATACCCTGTTTTAACACCAGATCGCAGGCCTTGGTTTTTACCTGCTTCGCCAGCGAGCTATTACCAATCGTGTTCAGGTCCAGCTGTTGGCCATCTTTGGCGTTGAGCAGGCCCTGAATGCCGTCCATGTAGTTGGTGTCTTGTTTCTGCTCTGGGGCACTGAGGCCGAGTTTATCCAGCACCTGGTTTTTGACGTTTTGCGCGTCGGTGACCGAGGCCAGTTTCTGTTTGGCGCAATATTCCAGGATCCCGGCGGCGTTATTCATGCTGCTTGAGGTCAGTGACTGATTGCTGCCATTCAGCAGACTGGTCAGGGAGGAGAGCGACGAGCTGCCCTGCGAGCCGGAGCTTTGTTTGCTCAGTTCACTGGCCGCGCTGGAGAGCGAGTCCTGCCAGGAGGCGGCAAAAACGCTGGTGGAGATGAGCGTACTGGCGGCAAGCGCACAGCACAGCAGACGTTTGGTTGTTTTCATCATTATATGCAACTCGTGTTATGCCTTTTCAGCGCAGTATAGCGCTGGCAGCTTTAGGAGTGGTCCTAATACGTTAATACTCTTTTCCTGTTACCCGGCTACGGTAGCTGTCCCAGTTAAAAATCACCCACAGGCTGTTACCGAGACGCATGCGATCCATCACGCGCTCACCCAGCAGTTTGTTCATTTCATCCATATTGCTGTTGGTTAACATACCGGTCGGGCGTTTTGAGGACGATCGGCGATCGACGATCTGATTGATGATCACTTTTTCATAGCGGGATTCGGTCTGCATGCCGATCTCATCGATCACCAGCAGATCTACATTGCTAAGATCGTTGAGCAACTGTTCTTCGCTGGTTTCACGGTTACTGAAGGTTTCTTTCATCGCCGACATGATATCAGCCACGGTAATGATCAGTACCGACTTACCGCGGAGCAGCAGTTCGTTGCAGATAGCTGCCGCCAGATGGTTTTTGCCGGTGCCGGGTTTGCCCGAGAAAATAAAGCTGGCGATGTTGCCGTCAAACTCATCAACGTACTGGCGGGCTTTGCTCAGGGCGTTCATCTGACCTTCGCATTCCACCCGATAGTTATCGAATGAACAGTTTTGGTGCAGCGGACGGATACCGGAGCGGTTGAATGTGCGCTGCATTTTCATGGCCCGGTTTTCGCGGGCCAGCGCTGCGGCACGAATTTCACCTTGCTCTTTTTGCCATGCCAGTAGCTCTTCGCCCGTTTTAAAGGCAGGCTCGACATTGGGCGGCATCATTTTTTGCAGACGTTTCATCAGATCGCCAACGTTTTTCATCGTTATCCTCTAAAACCTGGTGGAATATGGCTGTCAGGTTCGCTGACACTGTTCACATCGCGCTTTGGCATTCCGCCATTGCTGGCCCGGCCAATCTGGACGCTACGCGCCAGTTTTTGCTGCCACTGAATATGGTGAAAGACTTTGCCTTCGGCCTGCCAGTAGGCGACGAATGAGGCCAGTTCCTCGGCGGTGACCGGTTCTCTTAACGCCACGCCCCACAGAGCGGCCTGGCGCTGAAAGTCGGCATCGGGTTGCCAGTCAGCGTACATCGCAAATTTCCCCATTGGCACGGCCACGGGCGCAGCTTGCGGCTCTTCATAAAATTGCGCATCCAACGTCACATCGCTTCCTGGACGTGACAGCTTCTCTTCAAGCGCCAACAACTGAGCCAGTCGCGCAGGCGTCAGCGCGTAAAACGCTGGCGCATTGTTGGCGAATACCGCTACGGCACCACCCGCAGACTTTGCCAGTACCGCGTGGTGATCGTGTAGTAAGGCGTCAATGCTGATGACGTCCGGCGTCAAAATTTTGCAGGGCATAATGTTTCTCAAAACTGAACAACAACCGAGAAGGGACTGCTTTTATAGTAACACAGAGAACCAGGAGAGCAGCAGATGAGGGGGAGATTCCCCCTCTGCGAGGTGCTAAGAAATTACCGCGCTAGACGCGTGGGCGTTTGCGATACAGCCATAAGCCTGGTACGGATAAGCCGATAGAGAGCGCGCCGACAATCGATGAAGCTTTCAGGAAATTGGTCAATAGGGTGATCATCAGCGCTTCGCTATAGCCGAAATGGCCAATTTTTACCGCGGAGATCATGGCGGTGTAGGCGGAGATCCCAGGAAACATCGGGATCACAGCCGCAACGGTGAAGACCTTAGGATGCGCCAGATACCAGCGCGACCACTGGATCCCAATGCAGCCAATCAGCAGCGACGCCATGAAGGTTGACCATTCAATATTAAACCCTGCGCTCATCATCACCATTCGTGAACCGTGGCCCAGCGCGCCGAGTAACGCACACCAGGGAAGCGCGCGGTGCGGGACGTTAAACACCATGGCAAAGCCCAGAGCCGGGATCGCCGACAGGATCATGTCCTGTATCAGCGCCAGAATGAAATCGATCACGCCCATCCGCGCAGCCCCCATAAGGTCATCGACATAACCACCCCAATGCAGGTTGCCAACGTCAGGAGACTGGCAATGGCCCAGCGAGCCAGCCCGGTATTAATGTGCCCCTTAAACATATCCGCGACAGAGTTGATCAACGGAAAACCCGGAACCAGCAGCAGCACGCTGGCAGCCATGGCGATGGTTGGGGTGTGATTAAAGGTCGGCAGCGTCAGCAACAGGCCGGATATTGTGGTCGCCACAAAGGCGGTGATACAAAAGTTGATTTGCGGGTGCAAATGCCGTGACGCCAGAATCTGGCGGATATACATCGCCACCATGCTGGCGAAAAAGGTGATCACCGCGCCGTCCCATCCGCCGTTATTGAGTTTGCAAAAGCAGGCGCAGGACAAACCGACCATCAATGCGACCAGCCATCTTGGATAGCGTAGCGGCTTAATCTGGCTGAAGCGCTTCTCAACGCCTTTTATATCCAGTAGTTTGTGTTCCGCTAAAATAACGATGTGCTGCACTTCCGTCACGACGTGCATGTTAATGCCGCGATCATGATTTTTTCGGGTCGACGTCAGGCATTGTCCATCTTTAATGGTAGTCAGGACAATCGCATTGGAGGAGATGGCGCTTTCTACGCTATCCATGCCAAGCGCCAGGCCGAGGCGAGTGGATAGCTCGTCAACCAGCGCGCTTTCTGCACCATGCTGGAGTAAAAAAAGCCCACATTGTATACATAACCGTGTAACCGTTCGCTGTGACGACTGCTCTGTTTGCATGGTTCGCTCTGACTGAAAAGGATCTCATTGAATAGTGAATGTCTTCTTTTTATCATGAAGCATGAGCCAGTTGGCTCTGGCAAGATCAATCTTTGTGTTGAAAAAAGACGCAGGTCGTACTCGCTTACATGCCTTACCTGCTAATCAATAAAAACAGTATCACATGATAAGATAGTTTTATTTATCAGGATGGCAAATACGTAAGCAATTCTAACGTTCTATTTTAGTTCTTTTAATTGTACATAGAATGTATTTATGCGTAATTTTGTAATAACGGTTCAATAGTTTGACGCTATTGGGATTATAGCGCCATTATTTTAATGTTTGAATGAAATCCAAGGATAAACAATTCACCTCGTCTATTGTTTAGGGTTTTCCTGTTAATTAATACGTTTAATTTATCAGGGATCTTCTAATAAATGCGAATACGGACTGGTGAATGTGGAGGGGATATGTTGCCAGGACGCTGCAAAAACGCAATTATTATTAGCAAATTACCGATCGTACAAACTGGGCTTAAAGGTGTAATGCAAGAACAGTTTGCTGATTACGAATTGACTTACTGTCGTTCTGTTGAAGAACTAACATTGTTGCAGTTGCGGTGCGCTGATTTGGTGATTGCTGATTTATCAGCAGACTGCAATCATCCTCGCTCAGTTTGCGAACAATTTTATTCTTTATTATCTCAATACCGTGATATTCATTGGGTGTTTCTTGTATCTCGTGTTTTTTACCCTCTCGCCATCGAACTGCTGATGTGCCCGATCAGTTCGCTGTTATCTGATGCTGAGCCGATTGAAAGTTTAGTGAATGTAATTCACGCGGGAAATACCCGAGCTGAGAGGATAAGTAAATCTCTGATTTCCCCTCCCGTAATACCAGAGTTGGCTGACAATAGCGCCCGCTCAATTGCACTTACTCTCTCGGAGAGGAAAGTGCTGAGACTCCTGGGAAAAGGTTGGGGAATTAACCAGATTGCATCGTTACTTAAGAAAAGTAATAAAACAATCAGCGCCCAAAAGAACAGCGCCATGCGTCGCTTATCAATACATAGCAATGCAGAAATGTACGCATGGATAAATAGTTCTCAAGGATCGCGAGAACTGAATTTACCTTCAGTATATGGGGAGACCACGGAATGGAAAGCAGAAGCATTAAAAGAAACGTCGCACTTGTAGAAAAATGTGCGATGAGTCGCGTGGGTATTGAGAGTTTATTTAATACCATGCCGGATGACCAATACGCACTTCATCTCTTTTCGAACCAGCCTGCCTTTAGTCAGGCGATGTTAAAAATGTCATTTTCGGCAGTAATTTTTTCTCTTTCTGCTATCAGAACCGATCGCAGAGCAGGACTCGCCTATCTGACGGAGATGGCGATAAATTTCCCTCGCATCAGGCGTGTGGTGATTGCCGATGACGATGCTGAGGCACGTTTAATTGGCTCTCTGTCACCATTGCCGCTGGATGGGGTCGTTAGCAAAGCCTCTTCGTTAACTGTGCTGCAGGAAGCTTTGTTTACGTCGTTGAATTGCCCTACCCGGACAACCGAAAGCGCGAAAAACCATTGGTTTATCAATCAAAGCCGTGTGCTTAGCCCCACAGAACGAGAAATACTGCGTTTTATGTCAAATGGCTATTCGATGCCGCAGATTGCCGTTCAGCTTGAACGGAATATTAAAACCATTCGGGCGCATAAATTTAACGTAATGTCCAAGCTGGGCGTGAGCTCAGATGCGGGTTTACTGGATGCTGCCGATATCCTGCTGTATCTGCGTGCAGGCGAACCGACACCCATTCTTCAAGCGGCGTCGTGACGGTCAACGTAGACGTATTTTGTGTCGGGTTCAGTCACCGACCCGGGGCGTGAAACATCATTGGCACACATCAACCCAGGTGGCTGACGTTAGCTCAGCCATCCTTTCCGGCGTGATGCGAACCGCGCTGTGAATGGCTCCTGCCGCAGGCAGCACTTCAGCATAGTGCTTCAGAGAGACATCGCAATAAACCGATATCGGTGTTTCCAGCCCGAAAGGACAAACGCCGCCAACGGGGTGACCCGTCGCATTCACGACCTCATCACTACTCAACATACGGGCTTTGGCGCCGAATGTGCTCTTTAGCTTTTTATTATCCAGCCGGGCATCGCCTTTGGCGACGACCAGAATGATGTCGTTCTTCACTTTTAGCGAAAGTGTTTTCGCGATCTGACCAGGTTCGACGTTATGAGCTTTTGCTGCCAGCTCGACGGTTGCCGTGCTCTGATCTAATTCGATGATCTCAATATCTGGGGCGTGTTGCGCCAAAAATTGGCGTACTGATTGCAAACTCATTCTTCTCTCCAAATCGCCTACGGGCAGCTCATACAGCAGAAAACCGCATGGCGTAATTTGTCATAGGGGCAAGCTCGCTGTAAATATTTTATTGTAACAACATGGCAACATTGGCAGTTTTTCGATCATCTTCACAATCAAAGAAACCGGTTACAGTAACCGGTTGCAGAATGTTGAAATGACGATTAATACTGAAGTTGTCACTTCCTCTGTATCACATAATAAGAGCCATCTATGAAACTTAACTCAAAATGCAGTAGCGCTGGTGTTCTTCCCGGCACGGTTGCGAAAAAGTGTAATGAGCTTTGCGTGGTGGTGTTGATGCCTGCATGGCCGCAAGGTTTTGCGCAACGGGAGAGCGGCTATGTTTACTAATCATGCTGTGTTTAATGTGATTTTCCGCTTTGTTGAAAACTACGTCAGCCCTGTCGCCGGACGAATCTCTTCACAACGTCATGTGATGGCAATCCGTGATGGGTTTATTTCGGCTATGCCCTTTATGATCGTCGGTTCATTTCTGCTGGTTTTCGCCTACCCGCCATTTTCTCCTGATACCACATGGGGATTTGCCCGTGCATGGCTGGATATGGCAAAACAGTTTGAAGGCCAGATCCTCACACCGTTTGATATGACGATGGGGATCATGTCGGTCTACATCTGTGCGGCTATCGCTTATAACCTGGGTAAGCACTATGTGAAGTCGCATCAGTTAGATCCGTTTATGTGCGCAATGCTGTCCATCATGGCTTTTTTGCTGATTGCCGCGCCGAAAACCAAAGGCGCGATGCCCGTCGATAGCCTGGGTGGGACGGGGATTTTCACTGCTATCCTCGTGGCGATTTACTGTGTGGAAATGATGCGTTTCCTGAAGGCGTACAACATCGGCATCCGTTTACCCGATCAGGTGCCGCCAATGATCAAAAACTCCTTCGATCTGCTGATCCCGGTGCTGGTGGTGGTGCTAACGCTGTACCCTCTGAGCCTGGTGATACAGTCGCAGTTTGACATGCTAATTCCGCAGGCCATTATGGCCATCTTTAAACCACTGGTATCCGCTGCTGATTCTCTCCCGGCGATACTACTGGCCGTGCTGATTGGTCATCTACTGTGGTTTGCTGGGATCCATGGTGCGGCGATTGTGTCGGGGATGCTGCAAATGTTCTGGCTAACCAATCTCGGAATGAATCAGTCGGCGCTGGCACAGGGCGCGCCTTTGCCACATATCTTTATGGAAGCATTCTGGACGTTTTTCATCGTGGTTGGTGGGTCCGGCGCGACGATGGGGTTAGTGATTTGCTATCTGCGCAGCCGTTCGGCTCATTTACGCTCGATTGGGCGTTTGAGTGTGGTCCCCAGCATTTTTAATATTAACGAACCGGTGATTTTCGGTACGCCGATTGTCATGAATCCGGTGTTCTTTATCCCGTTTCTGCTGGCCCCGATGGTGAATGCGGTGCTGGCCTGGGCGGCGATGAAGCTGGATTTAATTGGACGGGTGATTTCCGTCGTTCCCTGGACGGCCCCGGCACCGGTTGGCGCGGCATGGGCGTTAGGCTGGGATTATCGCGCGGCCATCCTGGTCGTCCTGCTGGCGTTGGTGTCGGCGATCATCTATTTCCCATTCTTTAAGGTCTATGAAAAGCAGCTATTGGCGCAGGAAAAAGAAGAAGCACAGCGTATAGAAGAGGAAAACCAGCAGGTTGCATAAATTGTTGACGAGGGGCTACGGCTCCTCGCTTACTTCAGCGTACAGTCACCGCATTGCTGAACGTCGGGCAGGCGGTAACGCTGGCAGCAGGTTCTGCGCACCAGTAATCCTTCGCGTGGAACAACGGTACGCCACAACGGATTATCCTGACCGCAGGAGAGTTGTTTCTCAAAAAAGCAGGTTTGCCGCAGTGAGTTCAGCAGCTCTTCACCTAACAATGGCTTCATTTCCGTTAAATACCAGTGAATTAAATATCCGGTATTGCTCCAGATAAGCCTGGCGTTGATCTCGCCTGTTGCTTCCAGCGCCTGCACAACCGGCGTTAGTGCCGAGAGAATCAGCGTTTCCATGCGTTGTTGAGGCGACAGGGCTGTAGTCTGGTGATCCTGGTGGACGTCAATCCAGAAGCAGGCTGCACGGCCCGTTTCGTGAAACTCAACGCGCATGTGTTCAGGTGAGACGTCAATGGCCTCTTTTTGCGTTAGCAGGGCTACCATGAGTGGGGGCATCATCAGCCCGATATACCATTGCGCCCAGAGAGAAATCAGCGGCTTATTTTCGCGTGTCAGCGTGGGCTGGTTTCGATAGATATGGTCTGAATAAACGGCCAACAGCGAACTGAGCGTCGCTGGTTGCGTCCATTCATGTAGCGTCATCGCGCCCGGTACGGGGATTTCGTCAAGACGAATAAAGTCCAGCAGGTGCTCACGAGTTTGGGCTATCGTTTCGCGTACAGCAGCAGCCAGCGAGGGCATCTTTGCTGGAAGGTGGCTACGCCAGATGACATCTTCAACGATCGGTGCGGAACGATAAGCCATGGCAATATAAGGATGTTAATCGAAATGATAATGATTGCTAATCCTATAGTTGACGATGAACGATGGCAAGATCTTTGTCGCGATGACGGATGCCACCGCACAGATAGCTCAGAGTGAAGGGCGGTTTACCCTCAGCTCATCGCTGACCAGCGTGTTGTTACGCCCAAGATTTTTCGCCTCGTACAGGGCTTTATCCGCTCTGGCGATAGCGGCCTCAATATCCTGCTCTACCAGCGGCGCAATGCCGATACTGACGGTCACGTTGGTTGCCACGTTTTCGTTAAACATGTGGGGGATTTTAAGGTCGTACACTTTCTGACGAATACGCTCGGCGGCGGCCTGTGCCTGCTGCGGATCGATCGCGGTCAGCAAAACCATGAATTCTTCGCCGCCGAATCGCGCCACCACATCCCGGGATCGTACGGAATCACGAATGGCGGCTGAGACGCGGATCAGCGCCTGGTCGCCCATCATATGCCCGTAATGATCGTTATAGGCTTTGAAGTGGTCGATATCCAATAACAGCACGTAGTGTTTCGAGTTGCTCAGCGCCAACAGCGTATCGAGTCTGTGTTGCAGTCCCCGGCGGTTATACAAACCGGTAAGCGGGTCAAGCATGCTGAGTCCGTTGAGCGTTTCCCGTTCCTCAAGCAGTTTGTACATCAACTGCTGGGCGAAACCATCGTAGCGCTTTTGTATCACATGTTGGATGGCGATCCCGGCCATCGGTAACGCCATAAAATAGAAAATTCGTAAACTATGCTCGTTGCCGCTAAGCCATAAACAGACGGCGACGGAGGGGAGAGAATGAAGCGTAAACGCGATGATATTATTGGCGAAAGCAATAGATCCAATAAACAGCACGCTGAGCAGTGCGATTAACAGAAAATAATAGTCATTATGACCGAGTGTGGAATATTTCTGAAAAATATGGAATGCCCATAACAAGCCAAAGATTATTGAAATAAAAGGGAGATTAATTTTTTTATCCGTGTATTTCCCATGCCATATAAGCAGCAGCGTACTGGTGATCAGTATCAGCAGAGCCGGTACAGATAAGGCTTTGACGGCAAAAAGTGGGAAAAAAAGCGTAAACAGCGCGGAGACTGCGTTGAGAAGCAGAAACAAACGCAAAGAGAGTTGATATTTTTTAGTGCGCAGAGTTCGCCAGGATTGTACTGTCATAGTAAATATTGTTAGTTATCTGTAATATACGAAGATGTGTTGGTAAATAAAACAAATAACGAACGGGGTATCATTCGCTGAGGTCTTTATTTTTAGTTGAAGCGTTAACCGGCGAGCAATTTATCACCTTAGATTATTCATGTCATCAATCGTTAAGTAAAACTCATATAATTGATAGTGCCTCCCAGCTGACAAATGAGAAAATATATCATATGATATTGGTTATCATTATCAATGTCGTAGGTGGAACCATGTTGCAACGTACGCTGGGAAGTGGATGGGGAGTTCTGCTGCCGGGGATACTCATTGCCGGGATGGCATTTACCGACCTGTCGGTCAATGTATGGAAGGTAATGATTGTATTAGGATTACTATTGACTTCGCTCATGCTATACCACAAGCGCTTACGGCATTTTATTCTGTTACCTTCATGTGCAGCGCTGATTGGCGGCATTGTGCTGGTAATGATGAACTGGAATCAGGGATAAGCAAAACAGGGGAAAAAGAGAAGGAAATAAGATAATTGGTGCGAGGGGGGGGACTCGAACCCCCACATCCTAAGGACACTAACACCTGAAGCTAGCGCGTCTACCAATTCCGCCACCTTCGCACAGTCATCTTATTTTTTTGATATCGCCTCGTTGGTGCGAGGGGGGGGACTTGAACCCCCACGTCCGAAAGGACACTAACACCTGAAGCTAGCGCGTCTACCAATTCCGCCACCTTCGCCCAGTGCGAGCAATATCAACGTGGATTATGGTGCGAGGGGGGGGACTTGAACCCCCACGTCCGAAAGGACACTAACACCTGAAGCTAGCGCGTCTACCAATTCCGCCACCTTCGCATACCATCGACACTCAAAAAGTATCGTTACCACGGAGGCGAATTCTAGAGATTTTATGCAGGGCGTCAACAGTTAATTATCGAACTTAACGTGATTGCCGAAAAAAAAGGCGTTTCTACGGTTTTTGGCGTTTTATCCAGGCCGGATAAGCGATAGCGCTATCCGGCGTTGCTCAGTGTCACGTCTGGTGGCAGCGTAAATGCCTGATCCAGCCTTGATCAGTTAGGCTTTTTTCGCCTGACGCGTCATGATGGTGCGATAGACCTTGAAGCGTCCGGTCTGTGCGATAACTTCATGGAATCCGAATACCTCATCCAGCACCTTCGGATAGGGCAGGAAGGCGTTCGCCACGATACGCAGTTCACCGCCGCTGTTGAGATGACGCACCGCGCCGCGAATCAGCGTTTGCGCGGCATCGAGGCTGGTCTGCATCCCATCATGGAACGGTGGGTTGGAGATGATCATATCAAAGCGGCCCGTCACGTCAGAAAAAACGTTGCTGGCGATCACATCACCTTCAATACCGTTGGCGGCAAGCGTGGCGCGGCTGGCTTCAACAGCGGCCGCACTTACATCACACAGGGTTAAGCGGACTTTGGGCGAATGGCTGGCTAAAGCGACGGAGAGTACGCCCGCGCCACAACCGACATCCAGAACTTTACCTTTGGTATGCGGCGTCAGTGTGGAGAGCAGCAATTGGCTGCCAACATCCAGGCCGTCACGGCTGAATACGCCCGGCAGCGTTTTGATGGTCAGATTATCAACCTGATATTCATCCCAGTATTTTTCTGCATCAAAGACCGGCTGTTTTTCCAGACGACCGTGGTACAGGCCACAGCGACGCGCGCTGTCGACTTTATTCAGCGGTGCGTATTCGGCCAGCATCTGCTCTGCGCTACGTACGCCGCTGCGGTTCTCACCCACAACAAAAACATCGCTGCCCACCGGTAACAGCGACAAAATGTTCATCAGCTGGAACTGCGCTTCCGGCTTATTCTTCGGCCAGTAGTAGATTAGCGTATCGCTATCGGCAACGTCATCGGCCTTAGCGACGAGGCTGAAACGGACGTTGTCACCCATCTGGCGGTTCAGCACCTGCCAGTGGTGAAGTTGTTGAGTGTGCGCACGGCTGGCGGCGCTTTCGAAGTGGGCAGGCAGATCATCCTGCAAATCACCGGCAAACAGAATACGGCTTTGTTCGAAATCATCACTGTGG
The DNA here is from genome assembly GCF_008693645.1 of Citrobacter werkmanii. Lineage (NCBI taxonomy): Bacteria > Pseudomonadati > Pseudomonadota > Gammaproteobacteria > Enterobacterales > Enterobacteriaceae > Citrobacter > Citrobacter werkmanii. Next base: position 944,735 of record NZ_CP044101.1, read on the forward strand.
CGCAGCAAGACTTCACTTGCCGGGGTAAAAGCAGACATGGAGTGCTCCTTAAATTGTACAGCCGGGGATTATAGTTGTTTGATGGCACGGATTCGACAAATTTGCTATATTTGCGCCCCTGATAGACAGGAGTGTTTCGCTATGACATCCCGACGAGACTGGCAGTTACAGCAACTGGGCATTACGCAGTGGTCGCTGCGTCGTCCTGGCGCACTGCAGGGCGAAATCGCGATCTCCATTCCTGCGCATATCCGTTTAGTGATGGTTGCTGCACAGCTACCCGCGCTAACCGAACCGTTAATGAGCGATATTTTACGCGCAATAACCGTCAGCCCGGATCAGGTTTTACAATTGACGCCTGACCGTGTCGCCATGCTGCCGCAGGGCAGTCGCTGTAATAGTTGGCGGCTGGGAACCGAAGAGCCACTACTGCTGGAAGGCGCTCAGGTCGAGAGTCCTGCGTTTAATGAATTACGGGAAAACCCAGCGGCCCGCGCCGCGTTATGGCAACAAATCTGCGCATATGAACACGATTTCTTCCCTCGAACCGACTGATTTACCTGCAGCATTTCAGATTGAAAAACGCGCCCACGCTTTTCCGTGGAGTGAAAAAACATTTGCCAGCAACCTGGGCGATCGCTACCTCAATTTTCAGTTGAGGGTTGACGACGTGATGGCCGCCTTTGCGATTACGCAGGTGGTGCTGGATGAAGCTACGCTGTTCAATATCGCCGTCGATCCTGACTTTCAGCGCCAGGGCCTGGGGCGCGAGCTACTAGAGCACCTGATCGATGAGCTGGAAAAGCGCGGCATTTTGACGCTGTGGCTGGAAGTGCGCGCCTCAAATGCTGCCGCTATCGCGCTGTATGAAAGCCTGGGCTTTAACGAGGCGACGATCAGGCGCAATTATTATCCGACGGCCGATGGTCATGAAGACGCCATTATCATGGCATTGCCAATCAGCATGTAAGACAAGGTGTAATGATGAAAAAGTGGGACTGGATTTTCTTTGATGCCGACGAAACGCTGTTTACGTTTGACTCGTTTACCGGCTTACAGCGGATGTTTCTCGACTATAGCATTACCTTTACCGCTGAAGATTTTCAGGACTACCAGGCCGTGAATAAACCGCTATGGGTGGATTATCAAAACGGCGCGATTACGTCATTACAATTGCAGCATGCCCGTTTCCAGAGCTGGGCTGAACGCCTGAAGGTCGAACCAGGCCAGCTTAATGACGCATTTATCAATGCGATGGCTGAGATCTGCTCGCCGTTGCCAGGGGCGGTCTCTCTGCTCAATGCGATTCGTGATAAAACGAAAATTGGCATCATTACTAACGGCTTTACGGCGTTGCAGCAAATCCGCCTTGAGCGGACGGGGCTGCGCGACTATTTCGATCTGCTGGTGATTTCTGAGCAGGTTGGGGTGGCAAAACCCGATCCCCGTATTTTTGACCATGCGCTGGAGCAGGCGGGCAATCCTGACCGTTCCCGCGTGCTGATGGTGGGCGATACCGCAGAGTCCGATATTCTTGGCGGCATTAACGCCGGGCTATCCACCTGCTGGCTAAATACGCACCATCGCGAGCAGCCAGCAGGCATTCAGCCGACCTGGACGGTCGCGTCATTAAGCGAACTGGAGCAGCTCCTGTGTAAACACTGATTGCCTCCCCCCCATTGATGGGTAAAATAGCCGCAATTTTTCGTATTCAACTTGCACGGCCCGTTGCCGTGCTTACCTAAGAAGATTTGACTATGACGTTGTCTCCTTATTTGCAAGAGGTGGCCAAACGCCGCACTTTTGCCATTATTTCTCACCCGGATGCCGGTAAAACGACCATTACTGAAAAGGTGCTGTTATTCGGACAGGCGATTCAGACCGCCGGTACGGTAAAAGGCCGTGGCTCCAGCCAGCATGCGAAATCTGACTGGATGGAGATGGAAAAGCAGCGTGGTATCTCCATTACCACCTCTGTGATGCAATTTCCGTATCACGACTGCCTGGTGAATCTGCTGGACACCCCGGGGCACGAAGACTTCTCCGAAGATACTTACCGTACCCTGACGGCGGTGGACTGCTGTCTGATGGTTATCGACGCCGCGAAAGGCGTTGAGGATCGTACCCGCAAGCTGATGGAAGTTACCCGTCTGCGCGATACGCCGATCCTGACCTTTATGAACAAACTCGACCGTGATATCCGTGACCCGATGGAGCTGCTGGATGAAGTCGAGAACGAGCTGAAAATCGGCTGTGCGCCGATCACCTGGCCGATTGGCTGCGGGAAGCTGTTCAAGGGCGTTTATCACCTTTATAAAGACGAAACTTACCTGTACCAGACGGGTAAAGGCCACACCATTCAGGAAGTGCGCATTGTTAAGGGGCTGAATAACCCGGAACTCGATGCCGCCGTGGGCGAAGATCTGGCGCAGCAGTTGCGCGACGAGCTGGAGCTGGTGCAGGGCGCGTCTAACGAGTTCGACCATGATCTGTTCCTCGCGGGCGAAATCACCCCGGTCTTCTTCGGTACCGCGCTGGGTAACTTCGGCGTTGACCATATGCTGGACGGCTTAGTGGAGTGGGCGCCTGCGCCGATGCCGCGTAAAACTGATACCCGCACCGTGGAAGCCTCAGAAGAGAAGTTCACTGGCTTTGTGTTTAAAATCCAGGCCAACATGGATCCGAAACACCGTGACCGCGTGGCGTTCATGCGCGTGGTTTCCGGTAAGTACGAGAAAGGCATGAAAATGCGTCAGGTGCGCATTGGTAAAGACGTGGTGATCTCCGATGCGCTGACCTTCATGGCGGGTGACCGTTCTCATGTGGAAGAAGCGTATCCGGGCGATATTCTCGGTTTGCACAACCATGGCACTATTCAGATCGGCGATACCTTCACCCAGGGTGAAATGATGAAGTTCACTGGTATTCCGAACTTCGCGCCGGAGCTGTTCCGTCGTATTCGCCTGAAAGATCCTTTGAAGCAGAAACAGCTGCTGAAAGGGCTGGTTCAGCTGTCGGAAGAGGGGGCGGTGCAGGTCTTCCGTCCAATTGCTAATAACGATCTGATCGTGGGCGCTGTTGGTGTGCTGCAGTTCGACGTGGTGGTTTCGCGTCTGAAGAGCGAGTACAACGTTGAAGCGATTTATGAGTCGGTCAACGTGGCGACCGCGCGCTGGGTAGAATGTTCTGACGTGAAAAAATTCGAAGAATTTAAGCGTAAAAACGAAGTTCAGTTGGCGCTGGATGGCGGCGATAACCTCACCTATATCGCACCGACCATGGTTAACCTGAATCTCACCCAGGAACGTTACCCTGACGTTCAGTTCCGCAAAACGCGCGAACACTAATCGCCTTCCAGGGCACGGTATTCGCCGTGCCCTGCAACTTTCCCTGTCTTTTAAATCCCTTGCGGAATGTTCTTAAAACCTCTCGTTTTTCTGTTGTTTGCCTGTTTTTTAGTCAATCCGGACTGCGATCACGAAATCCTGAACTATATTTAACAATGTGATGACATAAATATCGGCGTTAAATGCTTTTTAGGCTGCCTGTTGCAGCTTCTATTGCTGATATTTATTCCACTTACAAGATTAGTTGCTGGTTAACGCCGTTTACGGCAGACCATCGCTTTTAGCAAAACATACAGGAATACATCGATGACAATGACAGGACTTAAGATTTCTAAAACGCTGCTGGCCGTGATGCTGACCTCCGCTGTTGCAACGGGTTCTGCTTTTGCAGAAAACGCCACGACGGATAAAGCGCAATCTGGTGTCGAAAGTGCGGGGCAGAAAGTCGATAGCTCTATGAACAAAGTCGGTAATTTCATGGATGACAGCACTATCACAGCAAAAGTAAAAGCTGCGCTGGTGGATCACGAAAGCATCAAGAGCACCGATATTTCTGTGAAAACAGACCAGAAAGTGGTGACGTTAAGCGGGTTTGTTGAAAGCCAGGCACAGGCTGAAGAAGCCGTGAAAGTGGCCAAAGGCGTTGAGGGCGTAACCTCAGTGAGCGACAAACTACACGTACGCGACAGCAAAAGCACATCCGTAAAAGGCTATGCGGGCGACACGGCAACCACCAGCGAAGTTAAAGCAAAACTGCTGGCTGATGACATTGTCCCTTCCCGTAAAGTGAAAGTAGAGACCACTGATGGAGTGGTTCAACTTTCCGGCACCGTTGACTCAAAAGCACAAAGCGATCGTGCTGAGAGCATCGCCAAAGCCGTTGATGGCGTGAAAAGCGTCAAAAACGACCTTAAAACTCAGTAATTCGACTTAATTCGTCCTCCTGACGTTTGTCGGGAGGCGTGTTGTGCACCACACTAAAAATATCGCCGATGAGCAGCCTGAGCGCTCATAACAAGCGGTGACATTAACTATGGTAAAGGAGAAGCGCATGTTTCGATGGGGCATCATATTTCTGGTTATCGCGTTAATTGCCGCCGCACTGGGTTTTGGTGGACTGGCTGGTACCGCTGCAGGCGCCGCGAAAATTGTTTTCGTGGTGGGGATCATTCTGTTTCTGGTCAGCCTGTTTACAGGGCGTAAACGACCCTAGTCAGTAAACCGTAAAGATAACTTGCTACCAAGCCAGTCCAGTGGACTGGCTTTTACGGTTTTAGCGTCAGGCAATTTGCGTTACTTTGTTGTTCCAGTACAAAAAAAACAGGAAGGCAGAGGTGGGGCAGAGAATACCCGTCACGCTCGGTAATATTGCGCCGTTATCGTTACGTCCGTTTCAACCAGGCAGTATGGCGCTGGTGTGTGAGGGTGGGGGACAAAGAGGAATCTTTACCGCTGGCGTACTGGATGAGTTCATGCGTGCGCAGTTCAATCCCTTTGACCTTTACTACGGGACGTCCGCCGGGGCGCAAAACCTTTCAGCCTATCTGTGTAACCAGCCCGGTTACGGTCGTAAAGTCATTATGCGTTACACCACCCGCCGTGAGTTTTTTGACCCAGTGCGCTTTGTGCGCGGGGGAAACTTAATCGATCTCGACTGGCTGGTGGATTCGACCTCATCCCAGATGCCGCTGGCGATGGATAACGCCGAGCGCCTGTTTGCCTCAGGGAAAGCGTTTTATATGTGCGCCTGCCGGGGTGATGATTATACGCCTGGTTATTTTTCGCCAAACCGGCAAAACTGGCTCGATCTCATTCGCGCCTCCAGCGCTATTCCGGGATTCTACCGCACTGGCGTTGCGTTGGACGGTGTGAACTATCTGGACGGGGGAGTCAGCGATGCCATACCCGTACAGGAAGCGGCGAAGCATGGCGCAAAAACGCTGGTGGTGATCCGCACTGTGCCTTCGCAAATGTACTACACCCCGCAGTGGTTCAAACGTATGGAGCGCTGGCTGGGCGAAAGCAGTCTGCAACCGTTGCTGAATTTGGTCCAGCACCATGAAGCCAGCTATCGCGCGATCCAGAGTTTTATTGAAAAGCCGCCGGGTAAGCTGCGAATCTTTGAGATCTATCCGCCTAAACCGCTCCACAGCATGGCGCTGGGCAGCCGTATTCCGGCGCTGCGAGAAGACTATAAGACCGGGCGTTTGTGTGGTCGTTACTTCCTGGCCACCGTCGGCAAGTTGTTGGCGAAAAACGCGCCATTGCCTCGTCAGACGCCGAAGATTGTCGTGCCGGGACCGGTGGTGGTTCCTCCCGCACCGGTGGCCAACGATGCCCACGCGCCCGTGGTGACCAATGCGCCTCAGGCTAACGATACAACGTTTGATAGCGAGGATCTGGCGTGAGTTTTCGTTTCATTGATACACATTGTCACTTTGATTTCCCGCCGTTTACCGATGATGAGCCCGCCAGCATTCAACGTGCCTCGGCGGTCGGTGTGAATTGCATCATTGTTCCGGCGACGCAGGCGGCAAACTTTTCCCGCGTACTGGCGTTAGCGGAAAAGTATCCGCCGTTGTTTGCTGCTTTGGGTCTGCATCCCATTGTTATTGAACAACACGGCGATGACAGTCTGGACCAACTGCAGCAGGCGCTGGATACGCGCCCGCAAAAGCTGGTAGCCGTAGGTGAGATTGGACTGGATCTTTATCGGGACGATCCGCAATTTGATAAACAAGAACGGGTGCTGGACGCGCAGCTTAAACTGGCGAAGCGTTACGAACTGCCGGTGATCCTGCATTCGCGACGGACTCATGACAAGCTGGCGATGCATCTGAAACGCCATGCTCTGCCACGAACCGGCGTGGTGCATGGTTTTTCCGGGAGTCTGCAGCAGGCGCAACGCTTTGTGCAACTGGGGTACAAAATTGGCGTTGGCGGCACCATTACCTATCCACGCGCCAGTAAAACCCGTGAGGTGATGGCGCAATTGCCGCTGGAATCACTCCTGCTGGAAACCGATGCGCCGGACATGCCGCTCAATGGTTTTCAGGGGCAGCCCAATCGCCCCGAGCAGGCCCTCAGAGTCTTTGAGACATTATGCGAACTGCGTCAAGAGCCTGCGGACGTGATAGCAGATGCGCTGTATCGCAATACGACCGCGTTGTTTAATGTGTGATTGTTGGGCCTGGATGGCGGCTGTGCCTTATCCGGCCTACCTATGATGTCGTCGCATCCGGTAATCACAGATACAGCGCCGGGAAAATCAGGTTATCTACCCCACGCTCGCGCAATCCTGCCGCCAGTTGCTCCACTTCCTCTGGCGTTGCGCTCGGCCAGTCTTTTGCTTCGCCATACACCCCATGCGCATGAAAGGCATTCAGTCGCACCGGTACCTCGCCTGACTGCTTAATGAACGCCGCCAGCGCATCAATATGCTGCAAATAATCCACCTGACCGGGGATCACCAACAGGCGTAGCTCAGCAAGCTTTCCCTGCCTTGACAGAAAGATAATGCTTTGTTTAATCAGCGTATTATCTCGACCGGTAAGCTGGCGATGGCACAGGCTATCCCAGGCTTTTAAATCGAGCATTACCCCGTCGCACACCGGCAATAGTTTTTGCCAGCCGGTTTCGCTCAGCATGCCGTTGCTGTCGACCATGCAGGTCAGATGTTGCAGCAGAGGATCGCTTTTGAGCGCGGTAAACAGCGCCACAATAAACGGCAACTGGGTAGTAGCTTCACCACCGCTGACCGTAATTCCCTCAATAAACAGGGCTGCCTTGCGAATATGCTGCAGCACCTGATCAACGCTCATGGTTTGCGCCATCGGCGTCGCCTGCTGCGGGCACAGGCGCAGGCAGGTGTCGCACTGCTGACACACATCGGACTGCCACCATACTTTTCCTGCACTCAGGCTTAGCGCTTCATGCGGGCAATGCAGCACACATTCTCCGCAGTCGTTGCAGCGCCCCATCGTCCATGGATTGTGGCAGTTCTTACAGCGCAGATTACACCCTTGCAGGAACAGAGCCAGGCGGCTGCCCGGCCCGTCGACGCAGGAGAAAGGGATCAGTTTACTTACTGAAGCGCATCTGCTGTTCATGGCTTATCACACGAGGTTGTCGTTCCAGAATGCGCGTATTGCGTGCGGCCTCTTCACCAAGCCAGGTGGTGTTAATGCGAGATCCTTCGGCACGATATTTTTCCAGATCCGACAGGCGCACCATATAGCCCGTGACGCGGACCAGATCGTTGCCGCTCACGTTGGCGGTGAATTCACGCATTCCGGCTTTAAACGCGCCGAGGCACAGTTGCACCAGCGCCTGTGGATTACGCTTGATGGTTTCATCCAGCGTCAGGATATCGCTGATCCCGGCGTGATAATATGCGTGATGCGGCGCGACGGTTTGCAGATGGGTGATGGGGTCAGGTTCATCACCATAAGGCAGACGCGCGCCGGGCGTGGTGCCGATGTCAGAACTGATCCCCGACTGTGCATGCAGCATCGCGCGCTGCTGCCAGCCATACTTCACCGGCGTGCGTTCGACAAACTCCGCCAGTTGGGCGCTAATGCGATACCCGAGCTGATTGGCGAACGCATCTTTCCCGTAGCGGGCGCTTTGTCCTGCCTTTTCGCACAGCAGGTTTACCGCTTCCGCCAGACCATACATCCCGAACATCGGCACAAAACGTTCGGGATCAATCAACCCTTCCTGCACGAGGAAGCTATTCTCAAAGAAATGTGATTTCGTGTAGAGGAATTCACATCGTGAATCAATGATGGCGATTTGCTGCTGGCAGTAGTGCGGTAGGGTGCGTGTAAAGAAGTCATCGACAGAGGTGCTGCGCTCTGCGATGGCTTTCAGATTGAGCCTGACCAGCGTGCTGCCGCCCCCGGCGAGCGGTAAAGAGTTGTAACAACTCACGACGCCATACTGACCTTTTGTGAAAATTTTATCATTTACGGGGCCGTTGGATATGTGCGGCTTACTGCACTCGCAGATATTTTGCGCCACGTTGAGCAGCAGATCATCAGGGGTAATTTGCGGATCATAAATGAATGTCAGATTCGGTGAAACCTGCTTTAACTCTGCATCTGCACGTAAAATTGCGCGGGTGACTGGCGTATCGGCAGGGCCGATATTGGCATGCATAAACGCGTCTGGCAGGGTTCTGTCGAGATAACGCCAGAAACGTTTTATTCGAATATCGATCTCTTCTTGTGTTAGAATTCTAACATACGGTTGCAACAGAGCGTCGAGCTGACCGAGGTAGACCGGCATCGAGGTCACTGACGGAACGTGGTGGTACAGGATGGTGAGCAAGGACAGCGCATCATCAAGGTCGCTGGCGCCTTCAAGCTCCAGCCATGAGGAACCGTTGGCCAAAAAACGCGCGTAATCAGGCAGCACATAGCGCGGTTTGAACGGGGCATGACCTTCGTACATATCGCAGATCACCCCGTCATCCAGCGCCTGGCGGGCCTCAGCGGACAGTGGCGGATAAGGCAGCGCGTTTTCAGCCTCCAGCGCCAAAAAGTGGCGTTTCTGCTCAGGGCTGAGCGTCGGGCTGGTCACGATTTGTTGGCACCGCTGTTGCAGCGCGAATTCGCTTGAAGTGGGCATCGTTGGTTCCTTTATGTGCCGAAGGTATAGCGCCATTGTAGAAAGCTATGCCGCCGCAACCTTTGATCCGGATGCGTCTGATGCCACCGCACCTGCTGTGTAAAGGTGAATTATTTGAAGCAGATCTCATTAGAGTAATGCAAATCTGTATGTGGTTTTCATTAACTGTGATGTATATCGAAGTGTAATCGCGAGCGGATGTTAGAATACTAACAAACTCGCAAGGTGAAATTTTATACGGCGATGCCGTTGGAGAATGTTATGACCGATTTAACAGCAAGCAGCCTGCGTGCACTGAAACTGATGGATCTGACCACCCTGAATGACGACGACACCAATGAAAAAGTGATCGCGCTGTGTCATCAGGCGAAGACCCCGGTTGGCAACACGGCAGCAATTTGCATCTATCCACGTTTCATTCCTGTTGCGCGTAAGACCCTGAAAGAGCAGGGCACACCGGATATCCGTATTGCCACCGTCACCAACTTCCCGCACGGCAATGACGACATTGAGATCGCGCTGGCTGAAACCCGCGCGGCGATTGCCTACGGTGCTGACGAAGTTGATGTGGTGTTCCCGTATCGTGCGCTGATCGCGGGTAATGAGCAGATTGGTTTTGATCTGGTTAAAGCCTGTAAAGATGCATGTGCGGCAGCAAATGTGCTGCTGAAAGTGATCATCGAAACTGGTGAGCTGAAAGAAGAAGCCCTGATTCGCAAAGCGTCTGAAATTTCTATCAAAGCGGGTGCTGATTTCATCAAAACGTCTACCGGTAAAGTACCGGTCAATGCGACGCCGGAAAGCGCACGCATCATGATGGAAGTGATCCGTGATATGGGCGTTTCTAAAACCGTTGGATTCAAACCCGCTGGCGGCGTACGTACTGCAGAAGATGCACAGCAGTTCCTGGCGATTGCCGACGAACTGTTTGGCGCTGACTGGGCAGATTCCCGCCATTACCGTTTTGGCGCATCCAGCCTGCTGGCGAGCCTGCTCAAAGCGCTGGGTCACGGCGACGGTAAGAGCGCAAGCAGCTACTAAGTTTGAATTGCCCATCGTAGGCCGGATAAGGCGTAAGCCGCCATCCGGCATCAATACGACTAGCCGGGGAGCGCACTGCTTACCCGGCCCATAATCGGGAGGTTACCGTGTTTCTCGCACAAGAAATTATTCGTAAAAAACGTGATGGTCATGCGCTGAGCGATGAAGAAATTCGTTTCTTTATCAATGGGATTCGCGACAACACCATCTCTGAGGGGCAAATCGCCGCCCTGGCGATGACCATTTTCTTCCACGATATGACAATGCCTGAGCGAGTTTCGCTGACCATGGCAATGCGTGATTCAGGAACCGTGCTGGACTGGAAAAGCCTGCAACTGAACGGCCCGATTGTGGATAAACACTCTACCGGCGGCGTGGGCGACGTAACGTCGCTGATGTTAGGCCCGATGGTGGCTGCCTGTGGCGGCTATATTCCGATGATTTCCGGGCGCGGCCTGGGTCATACCGGCGGTACGCTCGATAAACTGGAAGCGATTCCTGGATTTGATATCTTCCCGGACGACGCGCGTTTCCGTGAAATTATTAAAGACGTGGGTGTGGCGATTATTGGGCAAACCAGCTCGCTCGCACCGGCGGATAAACGTTTTTATGCCACCCGCGATATTACCGCGACGGTGGATTCCATCCCGCTGATTACCGGCTCTATCCTGGCGAAAAAGCTGGCGGAAGGGCTGGATGCGTTGGTGATGGATGTGAAAGTAGGCAGCGGCGCGTTTATGCCGACCTATGAACTTTCTGAAGCCCTTGCCGAAGCAATTGTCGGCGTGGCGAACGGGGCGGGGGTACGTACCACCGCGCTGTTAACTGATATGAACCAGGTGCTGGCTTCCAGCGCAGGTAACGCGGTAGAAGTCCGCGAGGCTGTCCAGTTCCTGACAGGTGAATACCGTAATCCACGTCTGTTAGATGTCACCATGGCGCTGTGCGTGGAAATGCTGATCTCCGGCAATCTGGCGAAAGATGACGCCGAAGCCCGCGCGAAATTGCAGGCGGTGCTGGACAACGGTAAAGCGGCGGAAATTTTTGGCCGTATGGTTGCGGCGCAGAAAGGCCCGACCGACTTCGTCGAAAACTATGCGAAGTATCTGCCGACGGCAATGCTCAGCAAAGCGGTATATGCTGATACTGAGGGCTTTGTCAGCGCGATGGATACCCGCGCGTTGGGTATGGCAGTCGTTTCCATGGGCGGTGGACGCCGTCAGGCATCGGATACCATCGATTACAGCGTCGGCTTTAGCGACATGGTCCGTTTGGGCGACAGCGTAGACGGACAGCGTCCGCTGGCAGTGATCCACGCGAAAGATGAAGCCAGTTGGCAGGAAGCGGCGAAAGCGGTCAAAGCGGCAATCAGCCTTGACAATAAAGCGCCAGAAATTACACCGACAGTCTATCGTCGTATAACCGAATAACTGTATACTGATCTGATCGCTTTTTTGCGGCGCAGATGTATGGAGAACAAGATGAAACGTGCATTTATTATGGTGCTGGACTCCTTTGGTATTGGTGCGACTGAAGATGCGGATCGCTTTGGCGACGTAGGCTCAGACACTATGGGACACATTGCAGAAGCCTGTGCGAAAGGTGAGGCTGACAATGGTCGCAAAGGCCCACTGAATCTGCCTAACCTGACCCGTCTGGGCCTGGTGAAAGCTCACGAAGGTTCTACCGGTAAAATTGCTGCTGGTATGGACGGTAATGCGGAAGTCATCGGCGCATACGCATGGGCGCATGAACTCTCTTCCGGGAAAGATACGCCGTCCGGCCACTGGGAAATCGCCGGAGTGCCGGTTCTGTTTGACTGGGGTTACTTCAGCGACCACGAAAACAGCTTCCCGCAGGAACTGCTGGATAAGCTGGTAAAACGTGCCAACCTGCCGGGTTACCTCGGTAACTGCCACTCTTCCGGTACCGTGATTCTGGATCAACTGGGCGAAGAACATATGAAAACCGGGAAGCCGATTTTCTATACCTCCGCTGACTCCGTGTTCCAGATTGCCTGTCATGAAGAGACCTTTGGCCTGGATAAACTCTACGAGCTGTGCGAAATCGCGCGTGAAGAGCTGACCGAGGGCGGTTACAACATCGGTCGTGTTATCGCGCGTCCGTTTATCGGTGATAAAGCCGGTAACTTCCAGCGTACCGGTAACCGTCATGACCTGGCCGTTGAGCCGCCAGCGCCGACCGTGCTGCAGAAACTGGTTGACGAGAAAAAAGGTCATGTTGTGTCTGTCGGTAAGATCGCGGATATTTACGCCAACTGCGGTATCACCAAAAAAGTGAAAGCGACCGGCCTGGATGCGCTGTTCGACGCCACGATTAAAGAGATGAAAGAAGCGGGTGACGAGACCATTGTCTTCACTAACTTCGTGGACTTCGACTCTTCCTGGGGTCACCGCCGCGACATCGCGGGCTATGCCGCTGGTCTGGAACTGTTTGACCGCCGTCTGCCGGAGCTGATGGAGCTGGTGGGTGAAGATGACATTCTGATCCTCACCGCCGACCACGGCTGCGACCCGAGCTGGACCGGTACCGACCATACCCGTGAGCACATTCCGGTGCTGATCTACGGTCCGAAAGTGAAACCGGGCTCTTTAGGTCACCGTGAAACCTTCGCGGATATCGGACAGACGCTGGCGAGCTACTTCGGTACGTCGCCAATGGACTACGGTAAAAACATGCTGTAATGCCCGTTGCCGGATGGCGCTACGCTTATCCGGCCTACCAGGAATCGTTTGTAGGCCGGATAAGGCGCAGCCGCCATCCGGCAAAAACAACAATGTAAAAGGAACTGAAGATGGCAACTCCACATATTAATGCAGAAATGGGTGATTTCGCTGACGTCGTATTGATGCCGGGCGACCCGCTGCGTGCGAAGCACATTGCTGAAACTTTCCTCGAAGATGTTCGTGAAGTGAACAACGTTCGCGGCATGTTAGGTTTCACCGGTACTTACAAAGGCCGTAAGATTTCTGTTATGGGCCACGGTATGGGTATCCCATCCTGCTCCATCTACACCAAAGAGCTGATCACCGATTTCGGCGTGAAGAAAATCATTCGCGTCGGCTCCTGCGGCGCTGTGCGTATGGACGTCAAACTGCGCGACGTGGTGATCGGTATGGGCGCCTGCACCGACTCCAAAGTGAACCGTATCCGTTTTAAAGATCATGACTTTGCGGCTATCGCTGACTTTGACATGGTACGTAACGCGGTTGATGCGGCAAAAGCGCTGGGCGTTGACGCGCGCGTAGGCAACCTGTTCTCCGCTGACCTGTTCTACTCTCCGGACGGCGAAATGTTCGACGTGATGGAAAAATACGGCGTACTGGGCGTGGAAATGGAAGCGGCGGGCATCTACGGCGTTGCTGCTGAGTTTGGTGCGAAAGCGCTGACCATCTGCACCGTGTCCGACCATATTCGTACCCACGAGCAGACCACGGCCGCTGAGCGTCAGACGACCTTCAACGACATGATCAAAATCGCGCTGGAATCTGTTTTGCTGGGCGATAAAGAGTAAGACTGTGTGATGCCCGGTGGCGCTGCGCTTACCGGGCCTCGCGATCGTAGGCCGGATAAGGCGTAGCCGCCATCCGGCTTTTTTTATTAACGCACCGCTCCGGCAATCCACGCCGACAGTTCTCGTAGTTCTTTTTCTTGCTCCGGGAAATCAACCAGTAGCGCCTCGCACTCCTGTTGCAGCATATCCGCGCGATACAAACACCCTTGCAACCGCCCCGCCAGCGCTTCCAGTGGCGCGGGATTGAGGCTGTCGGTAAAGACCTGTGCACGGGTGATATGACCTTTTTCGACGTCGAAGTGTAGCTCGACGCCGCCCCAGGTGAAACGCTCGTCCAGCAGATGGCTGAACGCTGGCGCCTGGCCGAAATTCCACTCCCAACTACTCTGGCGTGCAAAGGTTTCGGCAAAATTCGGCAGATCCGGCGTTTTATCCGGGGATATTCCTTCTGCTTCGACGCGCTCGCCGTAATGGGCGAAAAAGGCGTCCGTGACCGCCTGGCAGACCTGTTCATGGGTGATGCCCGGTAATAGCTCGGTAAGATTGGCCACGCGGGAGCGAACGGAGGTAATCCCTTTCGCCGCGAGTTTCTTTTTATCCGGATTCAGATAGTTCGCCAGGCGGCTGAGGTCTGCATTCAGCAGCAGCGTACCGTGATGGAAGCCGCGATCTTTGGTTTCGCGATAGGCTGAACCAGAGACTTTGCGATCGCCGTCCGGCGTTTTCACCACCAGATCGTTGCGTCCCGAAGCATCGGCCATAACGCCCAATGAATTCAATGCATTGAGTACGATAGCGGTAGAGATAGTTTTGTCGTATTCCGGTTTGCCGGCCATAAAGGTAAAGCAGGTATTGCCTAAATCATGGAACACCGCGCCGCCGCCGCTGCTGCGACGGGCGAGCCGCACGTTATCCTCTTCCATACGACGGGTATTACACTCTTTCCATGGGTTTTGCGCCCGGCCAATCACCACCGTATCGGCGTTACGCCATAAGAACAGAACGCGTTGCGTAGCGGGCATCTGGCGAAATATGCACTCTTCAACCGCCAGGTTAAACCACGGATCGTAAGAGTCTGAGATAAGCAGGCGCAGGGTAGTCATAGCGATTTCCTTTTCTTAATCATCTTTATCTTCTTCCTGCACCGGTTTGTTGGCGGTAAGCAGGAACGGCGATTGTTGCCAGCGGGTGCGCTTACCTTGCAGTAAGGTGCGGGTCAGCACCACGCCAATCGCCAGTGACAGGAGCAGCATAAGGCGTAGAATGTTGGTGGTGTTATCCACCTGTTTGGCCTCGGTGGCGAGCGTGTGGGTATCCAGCGTCAGGCGCAGATAGCCCAGTGGACCATTTTTGCCTTGAATGGGTTCGACAATCTGCTGGTTAAAATAGCCCCCGGCTTTTTTACCGTCCAGCGCCAGTCGATCACGAACGTTAACGCTCTCACCGGTACGAGTAATCAGGTCTCCCTGTTCATCGTATACGCCCGCATCCAGAATACGGCTGCTTTCCGTCAGTTGCGTGAGCACTGCTTTAATGCGCTTTTCATCCGGCGTTTCGGTATGCATCAGCGGCGCGACGTTTAATGCGACCTGACGTGCCAACGTACGGGCCAGCTCTTCCAGTTGCGGATTACGTTGTTGCTGGTGGCTTTGACTAAACCAGGATGCGCCCTGCATCAGGGCGACGAGCAGCGCCAGGCAGGACAATACAATCACTGCACGATGTAGTCGGAATTTCAGTTTTGTGCGAGCCATATTCCACCTGCTGAAAATTTGAGACTTAATGTTGCCAGAAGCGCTGGTTACAGGGTAGCCTCATGCGTTATTTTCCCCTGGATGATTCCGACCCGAACGATTTTACAGGAGCTTTAATGCCTAACATTACCTGGTGCGATCTACCTGAAGATGTCTCTCTGTGGCCAGGTCTGCCCCTCTCTTTAAGTGGCGATGAAGTCATGCCGCTGGATTACCACGCGGGCCGTAGTGGCTGGCTGCTGTATGGTCGCGGGCTGGATAAACAACGTCTCACGCAATACCAGAGCAAACTGGGCGCGGCGATGGTGATCGTGGCCGCCTGGTGCGTTGAGGATTATCAGGTGATTCGCCTGGCGGGTTCGTTAACGCCGCGTGCGGCAAAACTGGCGCATGATGCCAAACTGGATGTTGCGCCACTCGGCAAGATTCCACATCTGCGTACGCCGGGTTTGCTGGTGATGGATATGGATTCAACGGCGATCCAGATCGAGTGCATTGATGAAATCGCGAAGCTGGCCGGCACCGGCGAGATGGTTGCCGAAGTCACTGAACGTGCGATGCGCGGTGAACTGGACTTTACCGCCAGCCTGCGCAGCCGTGTGGCAACGCTGAAAGGCGCGGATGCCAATATTTTGCATCAGGTACGCGAAAATTTACCGCTGATGCCTGGTCTGACTCAACTGGTGTTGAAGCTGGAAACGCTGGGTTGGAAAGTGGCTATCGCCTCCGGCGGGTTTACCTTCTTTGCGGATTATCTGCGTAATAAGTTACGTCTGACGGCGGCTGTAGCAAACGAGCTGGAGATCATGGACGGGAAATTTACCGGCAATGTGATTGGCGATATCGTCGATGCGCAGTACAAAGCCAATACGCTGACCCGTCTGGCGCAAGAGTATGAGATCCCGATGGCGCAGACGGTGGCGATCGGCGACGGCGCGAACGATCTGCCGATGATCAAAACCGCAGGGTTGGGCATTGCGTATCATGCCAAACCAAAAGTGAATGAAAAGACAGAGATTACTATCCGTCACGCCGATCTGATGGGGGTATTCTGCATTCTCTCCGGCAGTATGAACCAGAAATAGTGTTGATGCCGAATAAGCGTCAGCGCCATCCGGCAAAAGCGTTAACGAAAGAGGTAAAACGTGGCAAAAGCTCCAAAACGCGCCTTTGTTTGTAATGAATGCGGGGCCGATTACCCGCGCTGGCAGGGGCAATGCAGCGCCTGCCAGGCCTGGAACACCATTACCGAGGTGCGCCTTGCCGCGTCGCCGACGGTGGCGCGTAACGAGCGGCTCAGCGGCTATGCCGGGAATGCGGGTGTCGCAAAAGTGCAGAAGCTGTCTGACATCAGCCTTGAGGAATTGCCGCGTTTTTCCACCGGATTTAAAGAGTTTGACCGCGTGCTGGGCGGTGGGGTGGTACCTGGCAGCGCTATTCTGATTGGCGGTAACCCTGGCGCGGGCAAATCGACGTTGCTGCTGCAAACGCTGTGCAAGCTCGCCGAGCAGATGAAAACGCTGTACGTCACCGGCGAAGAGTCGCTACAGCAGGTGGCGATGCGCGCGCATCGGCTTGGCCTGCCGACGGCGAATCTGAACATGCTGTCGGAAACCAGCATCGAACAAATTTGCCTGATTGCCGAAGAAGAACAGCCGAAGCTGATGGTGATCGACTCCATTCAGGTGATGCACATGGCGGATATTCAGTCTTCGCCGGGCAGCGTGGCGCAGGTGCGCGAAACGGCCGCTTACCTGACGCGCTTTGCCAAAACGCGCGGCGTGGCGATTGTGATGGTAGGTCATGTGACGAAAGACGGATCGCTGGCCGGGCCAAAAGTGCTGGAGCACTGTATCGACTGCTCGGTGCTGCTCGACGGCGATGCCGACTCCCGTTTCCGTACCCTGCGTAGCCATAAAAACCGCTTTGGCGCGGTGAATGAGCTGGGCGTCTTTGCCATGACCGAGCAGGGCCTGCGTGAAGTCAGCAACCCTTCCGCTATCTTCTTAAGCCGTGGCGATGAGGTCACTTCCGGTAGTTCGGTGATGGTGGTCTGGGAAGGTACGCGTCCGCTGCTGGTAGAGATTCAGGCGCTGGTCGATCACTCAATGATGGCGAACCCGCGTCGCGTGGCGGTCGGTCTGGAACAGAACCGTCTGGCGATTCTGCTGGCGGTGCTGCATCGTCACGGCGGCTTGCAGATGGCGGATCAGGATGTGTTCGTCAACGTGGTCGGTGGTGTCAAAGTCACCGAAACCAGCGCCGATCTGGCGCTGCTGCTGGCAATGGTCTCCAGCTTACGTGACAGACCGCTACCGCAGGATTTAGTGGTCTTTGGCGAAGTGGGACTGGCGGGCGAGATTCGCCCGGTGCCGAGCGGCCAGGAACGTATTTCTGAAGCGGCGAAGCATGGCTTCCGTCGGGCGATTGTGCCTGCCGCCAACGTCCCGAAAAAAGTGCCGGAAGGGATGCAGGTTTTTGGCGTTAAAAAGCTTGCAGATGCGTTAAGCGTGTTTGACGACTTATAATCCTCTGTATGCAGTGATGTTGTATAATTTGCCGGATGGCGACGCAATGCGTCTTATCCGGCCTACGGATTGATGTTGTAGGCCTGATAAGCGAAGCGCCATCAGGCAGTGTTACGCGATTTTTCCAGCAGGAGGCTCTTGTGTCATCGTTCGACTATCTCAAAACCGCCATAAAGCAAAAGGGCTGTACCCTGCAACAGGTGGCGGATGCCAGTGGCATGACCAAGGGATATTTAAGCCAACTGCTGAATGCCAAAATCAAAAGCCCCAGCGCGCAAAAGCTGGAGGCGCTGCACCGTTTTCTCGGGCTGGAGTTTCCGCGCCAGCAGAAAAATATCGGTGTGGTATTCGGTAAGTTTTATCCGCTGCACACCGGCCACATCTATCTCATCCAGCGTGCCTGTAGTCAGGTCGATGAGCTGCATATCATCATGGGTTATGACGATACGCGCGATCGCAGCCTGTTTGAAGACAGCGCCATGTCGCAACAGCCGACGGTGCCCGATCGTTTACGTTGGCTGCTGCAAACATTTAAATATCAGAAAAATATCCGAATTCATGCCTTCAACGAAGAGGGCATGGAGCCGTATCCGCACGGTTGGGACGTGTGGAGCAACGGCATCAAAACGTTTATGCAGGAGAAAGGGATCCAGCCAAACTGGATCTACACCTCTGAAGAGTCAGATGCCCCGCAGTATCTGAAACATCTGGGGATCGAAACGGTGCTGGTGGATCCGAAACGGACGTTTATGAGCATCAGTGGCGGGCAAATCCGCGAAAACCCGTTTCGCTATTGGGAGTATATTCCCACCGAAGTGAAGCCGTTTTTCGTGCGCACCGTGGCGATCCTTGGCGGGGAGTCGAGCGGAAAATCCACACTGGTGAACAAGCTCGCCAATATCTTTAACACCACCAGTGCGTGGGAATACGGGCGTGATTACGTCTTCTCCCATTTGGGCGGCGACGAGATGGCGTTGCAATATTCCGACTACGATAAGATTGCCCTCGGACAAGCGCAATACATTGATTTTGCTGTTAAGTATGCCAATAAAGTGGCGTTTATCGATACCGATTTCGTGACCACTCAGGCATTCTGTAAAAAGTACGAAGGGCGTGAACACCCGTTTGTGCAGGCGCTGATTGATGAGTACCGTTTTGACCTGGTGATCCTGCTGGAAAACAACACCCCATGGGTGGCGGATGGTTTGCGTAGCCTTGGCAGCTCGGTTGACCGAAAAGCGTTTCAGTCGCTGCTGGTCGAGATGCTGCAGGAAAACAATATCGATTTCGTGCACGTTCAGGAACCTGACTACGATGGTCGATTCCTGCGCTGCGTGGAGCTGGTGAAAGAGTTGATGGGCGAGCAGAGATAGGTTAAATGCCGGATAGCGCCGCGCTTATCCGGCCTGGAAGTTGCATTAACCTCGTAGACCGGATACGGCGCTTAACGGTAATTACTTAGAAATACGCTTGTACTTGATACGCTTCGGCTCCAGAGCATCGGCGCCCAGCGTGCGTTTCTTATACTCTTCGTATTCGGTAAAGTTACCTTCGAAGAACTCAACCTTACCTTCATCCTGGTAGTCCAGAATGTGGGTGGCGATACGGTCGAGGAACCAACGGTCGTGCGAGATAACCATCGCGCAGCCCGGGAACTCCAGCAGGGCGTTTTCCAGCGCGCGCAGGGTTTCGATATCCAGGTCGTTGGTCGGTTCATCGAGCAGCAGCATGTTGCCGCCAACCTGCAGTAGCTTCGCCAGGTGCAGACGACCGCGCTCACCGCCGGACAGTTCGCCCACGCGTTTACCCTGATCCACGCCTTTGAAGTTAAAGCGGCCTACGTAGGCGCGGCTTGGCATTTCGGTGTTGCCGATCTTCATGATATCCAGCCCGCCGGAAACTTCTTCCCACACGGTTTTGCTGTTATCCATTGCGTCACGGAACTGGTCAACGGAGGCCAGCTTCACGGTTTCGCCCAGCGTGATGGTGCCGCTGTCAGGCTGTTCCTGGCCGGACATCATGCGGAACAGCGTCGATTTACCCGCGCCGTTCGGACCGATGATGCCGACGATAGCGCCTTTCGGTACCGAGAAGCTCAGGTCGTCGATCAGCACGCGATCGCCGTAGGATTTACGCAGATTGCTGACCTCAACGACTTTATCGCCCAGACGAGGTCCAGGTGGAATAAACAGTTCGTTGGTTTCGTTACGCTTCTGGTATTCGGTGTTATTCAGCTCTTCAAAGCGCGCCAGACGGGCTTTGCCCTTAGACTGGCGGCCTTTCGCGCCCTGACGCACCCACTCCAGCTCTTTCTCGATAGATTTACGACGAGCGGCTTCCTGAGAAGCTTCCTGCGCCAGACGCTGATCTTTCTGCTCCAGCCAGGAGGAGTAGTTGCCTTCCCATGGAATACCTTCGCCGCGGTCCAGCTCCAGAATCCAACCCGCAACATTGTCGAGGAAGTAACGGTCGTGGGTAATCGCCACGACGGTACCCTCGAAGTCGTGCAGGAAGCGTTCCAGCCAGGCAACGGATTCGGCATCCAGGTGGTTGGTTGGTTCGTCGAGCAGCAGCATGTCTGGTTTTTCCAGCAGCAGGCGGCACAGCGCGACGCGGCGGCGTTCACCACCGGAAAGGTTCTCGATTTTGGCATCCCAGTCCGGCAGACGCAGGGCGTCAGCGGCACGCTCGAGCTGCACGTTCAGGTTATGGCCGTCGTGCGCCTGAATAATCTCTTCAAACTTGCCCTGCTGCGCGGCCAGTTTATCGAAGTCGGCGTCCGGTTCTGCGTACTTGGCATACACTTCATCCAGGGCTTTCAGGGCGTTAACGACTTCGGCCACCGCTTCTTCAACAGACTCACGGACGGTGTGTTCCGGGTTCAGTTTTGGTTCCTGCGGCAGGTAACCGATTTTAATGCCCGGCTGTGGGCGAGCTTCGCCTTCGATTTCGGTATCAATGCCGGCCATGATGCGCAGCAGGGTAGATTTACCCGCGCCGTTCAGACCGAGTACACCGATTTTGGCGCCAGGGAAGAAGCTCAGTGAGATGTTTTTAAGAATATGACGTTTCGGCGGAACGACTTTGCCGACACGATGCATGGTATAAACGAATTGAGCCACGTGGACTTCGCCTCTTTTATAGTGATGAATAGAGTTATCAAAAGCGAAGTGTAGCCTTTTTCATTGCCCAATCCCAGCCAGCAGATCTCACTCGCAACAAAAGTAAAAAAGTGTCCGTGACGTGGCGCATTCTGCAATGTCTGGTTAGCATGAATGAATTAAGCGGCATGATGCTGCACAGACGTAACATGACAAGAGGAAGAGCTTGTGGACAAAGCCAAACAATTTACCTGGCGCCTGCTGGCGGCCAGCGTATGTCTGCTGACGGTCAGTCAAGTGGCGCGAGCCGATTCCCTGGATGAGCAGCGCAATCGCTATGCGCAAATTAAGCAGGCCTGGGATAACCGACAGATGGATGTCGTGGAGCAGATGATGCCCGGCCTGAAGAACTATCCTCTGTATCCCTATCTGGAATATCGTCAGATTACTGACGATCTGATGAATCAGCCGACCATTACCGTCACCAATTTTGTGCGCGCCAACCCGACGCTGCCCCCGGCGCGTACTCTGCAATCGCGTTTTGTGAATGAACTGGCGCGACGGGAAGACTGGCGTGGACTGCTGGCGTTTAGCCCGGAAAAACCGGGTACCACGGAAGCGCAATGTAACTATTACTTCGCGAAATGGAGTACCGGACAAACCGAAGAGGCATGGCGGGGCGCGAAAGAGCTGTGGCTGACCGGGAAAAGTCAGCCGAACGCCTGTGACAAATTATTCGGCGTGTGGCGCGCCTCAGGCACTCAGGATCCGCTGGCTTATCTGGAGCGTATTCGTCTGGCGATGAAAGCGGGCAATACGGGGCTGGTCACCGCGCTGGCCGGGCAAATGCCTGGGGAATATCAGACGATTGCGTCGGCAATCATTGCGCTGGCTAACGATCCAAACACCGTAATGACCTTTGTGCGCACCACTGGCGCAACGGATTTCACCCGGCAGATGGCGGCGGTGGCTTTTGCCAGCGTGGCGCGTCAGGATGTCGAAAACGCCCGCCTGATGATCCCCTCTTTGGTGCAGGCGCAGCAGTTAAATGACGAGCAGACTCAGGAGCTGCGCGACATCGTCGCCTGGCGTCTGATGGGCAATGACGTCACCGACGAACAGGCGAAATGGCGTGATGATGCGATTATGCGCTCAAATTCCACCTCGCTTGTGGAGCGTCGCGTGCGGATGGCGCTGGGAACTGGCGATCGTCGTGGCCTGAATACCTGGCTGGCGCGTCTGCCGATGGATGCAAAAGAAAAAGACGAGTGGCGCTACTGGCAAGCGGATCTGCTGCTGGAGCGCGGACGCGAGGCAGAAGCGAAAGAGATCCTGCATCAACTCATGCAGCAGCGCGGTTTCTACCCGATGGTGGCGGCGCAACGCCTCGGTGAAGAGTACGAGCTGAAGGTGGATAAAGCGCCAGCGAACGTTGACTCTGCGCTGACTCAGGGACCGGAAATGGCGCGCGTACGCGAGCTGATGTACTGGAATCTGGATAATACCGCGCGCAGTGAATGGGCAAATCTGGTCACCAGCCGCACTAAGTCCGAGCAGGCGCAGCTGGCGCGCTACGCGTTTAACAATCATTGGTGGGATCTGAGCGTACAGGCGACGATCGCCGGTAAACTGTGGGATCATCTGGAAGAGCGCTTCCCGCTGGCCTATAAAGATCTGTTTACCCGCTATACCAGCGGGAAAGATATTCCGCCAAGTTATGCGATGGCGATCGCGCGTCAGGAAAGCGCCTGGAACCCGAAAGTGAAATCGCCGGTTGGTGCCAGTGGGCTGATGCAGATTATGCCGGGCACCGCGACGCACACGGTGAAAATGTTCTCGATTCCGGGTTACAGTAGTCCGAGTCAACTGCTGGATCCTGATACCAACATCAACATTGGCACCAGCTATTTGCAGTATGTTTATCAGCAATTTGGCAATAACCGCATCTTTGCATCGGCGGCCTATAACGCCGGACCGGGGCGCGTGCGCACCTGGCTGGGTAATAGCGCAGGTCGGATCGATGCCGTGGCGTTTGTCGAAAGCATTCCGTTCTCAGAGACGCGTGGTTATGTGAAGAACGTGCTGGCTTACGATGCGTACTATCGTTATTTCCTTGGCGATAAACCGGAGCTGATGAGCGACGCAGAATGGCAACGTCGTTACTGATCGTATCGGTTGTGTTATGCTATCGTACTCGTTAAAGAGTACAAAAGGGGGAGGCAAGCACGCTTCCCCCACAACGATGGCGATATCTTATGACTCAGCAATCACCCTATTCAGCAGAGATGGCAGAACAGCGTCACCAGGAGTGGTTACGTTTTGTCGACTTACTTAAACACGCCTATGAGCAAGATTTACATTTGCCGCTACTCAATTTGATGTTGACGCCGGATGAGCGCGAAGCGTTGGGCACGCGCGTGCGTATCATTGAAGAGCTGTTGCGCGGCGAGATGAGCCAGCGCGAGCTGAAAAATGAGCTTGGGGCGGGCATCGCCACCATTACGCGCGGTTCAAACAGCCTGAAATCCGCGCCGGTGGATCTGCGCCAGTGGCTGGAGCAGGTACTGCTCGGGAAAAATTGATCCGCCGGATGCGGCTTTGCCTTATCCGGCCTACGATTGAACATCCGGCACAATGCTATAAATACACCGCGTTATGAAACGGACTAAGCGCCAGAATGACCGCCTGATGGTAAACGCTTGAGCGCGTCAGCTTACCCGCGGTAAATACGCCAATCGCGCCCTCTTTACGACCAATCTCATCAATGCCTGTGTACTGCGACATCACCGGGCCAAGCGCTTCTCCCTGGCGGACTCTGTCGAGAATAACGGCGGGCAGCGGCAGCGTGGCCGATCGCGCTTCACCGCGCTGAACGCCGTTATCAATCACCACCCAACTGAAGGTGGCGTCATCGTCAATTCCAGCTTCGATGGCTACCCAGAAATCAGCTTGTGGATACAGGCGTCGCGCATTATCCACGCGATTTCGTGCGCCAGTGCGCGTTTCCTGGCTTCCAAAAGGCTGTTCCGGTACGCCGCTCTCGACGGCGACGGGTTCGATATGGCAGGATCCTTCCCCGAAAATCTCTTCAAATGCCCGGAGAATTGCCTGAATTTTGGCAGGATTGGTGGTAGCAGAGATAACCTTGTGCATAATAAAGCTCAGTTTGAAAATTCATCGCATCGCAGTATAACGGAAAAAAAGCATGTTACAGGTATACCTTGTTCGCCATGGTGAAACGCAGTGGAACGCCGAGCGACGTATTCAAGGCCAGTCTGACAGCCCACTGACCGCTAAAGGTGAGCAGCAGGCCATGCAGGTTGGTGAACGCGCCCGCTCGTTGGGTATTACGCATGTCATCAGTAGTGATTTAGGTCGTACACGACGCACAGCAGAAATCATCGCTCAGGCTTGTGGTTGTGATATCACTTATGACTCCCGGCTGCGTGAACTGAATATGGGCGTGCTGGAAAAACGTCATATCGACACGCTGACGGCTGAAGAAGAGGGCTGGCGTCGTCAGTTGGTGAACGGTACGGTTGATGGGCGTATTCCGGAAGGGGAATCGATGCAGGAGCTGAGCGATCGCGTCAACGCGGCGCTGGCAGCCTGCCTGGACCTTCCGCAGGGGAGCCGCCCACTGTTGGTGAGCCACGGGATCGCGCTGGGTTGCCTGGTGAGTACGATTCTGGGGTTGCCGGCATGGGCCGAACGTCGCCTGCGTCTGCGCAATTGCTCTATTTCCCGCGTTGATTACCAGGAAAGTTTATGGCTTGCGCCGGGATGGGTGGTTGAAACGGCAGGGGACATCTCACATCTGGACGCCCCTGCGTTGGATGAGCTGCAGCGTTAGCGGCGAATCGGTATCAGGAATTCGCAGCGCAGGTTGATCGGGCGATCTCCCGCTTTGGCATCTTCTGCCGGGTAGTATCGCTCGATATCCTGCCCTTTACGGCGGGTCAGGTTTAGCATCGGCATGCAGGTGCCGTACACCGTCAGGATAAACTCCTGTACGCCGGTCCCCAGCCCTTCATAGGTAAACATCACGTATTCGCCGCCCTGCAGCAGGATAGGCTGCGCCGCCGGTACATAGCCATTGGCTTGTTCCGGCGTCAGTGCCGTGGTGTAAAACACTTCCTGTTCGTCGTCCTTTTCAATGCTCGGACGCGTTTCGTTCAGCCCGTACAGCACCGGCGGGATTGAAGGCGCATGGCCAAGGAAGTCGCGCCAGAACTGAATACGCATTTCATGACGGAAATCTGAAATCTGTTCCAGCGAGCAGGAATAGCTTTGCGTGGTGCCCAGCAGTTGCGTATCTTCCAGCGTCACAAACTCGTGCGCAGGCATGGCAAATTCACCGAGTCGCATTGGCGGGCGAATACCAAAAGCGCTCCATTCCGGCGAGCGGCGATACAGCGCTGGCGTCTGAGAAAACTGTTTCTTGAACGCGCGGGTAAAGGTTTGTTGAGAGTCGAAGCGGTATTGCAGGGCAATATCCAAAATAGGGCGCGCAGTCAGGCGAAGCGCCACTGCGGATTTCGATAAACGACGGGCGCGGATATAGGCGCCAATAGCATGGCCCGTCACGTCCTTAAACATTCTCTGCAGGTGCCACTTGGAATAGCCTGCTTTTGCCGCCACATTGTCAAGCGACAAAGGCTGATCCAGATGACCTTCCAGCCAGATTAATAGGTCGCGAATAATGCCAGCCTGATCCATAAAATATCCTCATCCTTTCAACAACGAGTACCTGACGTCAGGTATGAGGATAATAGCATTTTTTGTTGTTTTAGCATTCAGTGTTTTTTTTGCTCATAAATGCTTTTTTTGGACATTCGAAAGCGTGATTATTGTAATCCTGTGATCTGTATACGTTTTATCTTAGAATGTCGAATAATTACCCAGAGTAACTTTTAAGAATGGTAACAATATGAAATATAAGAGCTTAGCCATTTCCTCAATTTTGCTGATGTTGGCGCAAGTCGCCCATGCGGAGCAGATTGGATCTGTCGATACGGTGTTCAAAATGTTTGGACCGGACCATAAAATTGTGGTCGAGGCGTTTGACGATCCGGATGTGACCAATGTGACCTGCTACGTGAGTCGTGCCAAGACCGGCGGCATCAAAGGTGGGTTGGGGCTGGCTGAAGATACCTCTGATGCCGCCATCTCCTGCCAGCAGGTAGGACCGGTGGAACTGAGCGACAGAATCAAGAACGGTAAAGCACAAGGCGAAGTGGTGTTTAAAAAACGGACCTCGCTGGTGTTTAAGTCCTTACAGGTCGTACGTTTTTATGACGCAAAACGTAATGCGCTGGCCTATCTGGCCTATTCAGATAAAGTGGTTGATGGATCGCCCAAAAATGCCATCAGCGCTGTGCCCATTATGCCGTGGCGGCAATAACAAGGAAGCAAAATGCAACAGCCGTTGATCTGGTTGGTTGAGGATGAGCAGGGCATCGCGGATACGCTTATTTACATGCTGCAGCAGGAAGGCTTTCGCGTAGAAGCGTTTGAGCGCGGGCTGCCGGTGCTGGAAAATGCGCGCCAGAGATGCCCCGATGCGATAATTCTGGACGTCGGCCTGCCGGATATCAGTGGTTTTGAGCTGTGTCGACGCCTGCTGGAACGTCATCCGGCGCTGCCGATCCTTTTTCTCACCGCGCGCAGCGATGAAGTGGACCGCCTGCTGGGGCTGGAGATCGGCGCGGATGATTATGTTGCCAAACCCTTCTCGCCGCGTGAGGTGTGCGCCCGCGTACGTACACTGCTGCGGCGGGTGCAAAAATTCGCCTCTCCTTCCACAACGACGCGCTGCGGGGATTTTGAGCTTAATGAGCTGGCCGCGCAGATTACCTGGTTCGGTATACCGTTAACTCTGACGCGCTATGAATTCCTGTTGCTGAAAACACTGCTGATGTCGCCGGGGCGCATTTACTCTCGCCAGCAATTGATGGATTTAGTCTGGGCCGATGCGCAGGACACCTTCGACAGAACGGTCGATACCCACATCAAAACGCTGCGAGCCAAACTACGGGCGATCAACCCTGATATCTCGCCCATTAATACGCATCGCGGTATGGGATACAGCCTGAGGAGCGTCTGATGCGCATTGGTATGCGTTTGCTGCTCGGCTATTTCCTGATTGTCGCCGTTGCCGCCTGGTTCGTGTTGTCGATCTTTGTGCAGGAAATTAAGCCTGGCGTCCGCCGGGCGACTGAAGGCACATTGATTGATACCGCCACGTTGCTGGCTGCGCTGGCGCGTGATGATTTACTCTCTGACGCTCCCGCCAACGGTAAGCTGGCGCAAGCATTTTCCCAACTGCATAACCGCCCATTCCGTGCCAATATCAGCGGCATTAACAAAGTGCGTAATGAATACCATGTCTATATGACGGACGCGCAGGGTAAGGTGCTGTTTGATTCCGCTAACAAAGCGCTCGGCCAGGACTATTCCCGTTGGAATGACGTGTGGTTAACGTTGCGTGGGCAGTATGGCGCCCGCAGTACGTTGCAAAATCCGAACGATCCGGAAAGTTCGGTAATGTACGTTGCCGCGCCGATCGTTGACGGCGGGCGTATTATCGGGGTGCTTAGCGTTGGCAAACCCAATGCAGCGATGGCGCCGGTGATTAAACGCAGTGAACGGCGGATGCTGTGGGCCAGCGCGGTATTGCTGGGGATCGCCTTAGTGATTGGCGCGGGGATGGTATGGTGGATCAACCGTTCTATTGCCCGACTGGCGCGCTATGCCGATTCCGTTACTGAGAATCGCCCCGTCCCACTACCTGATTTAGGCAGCAGTGAGCTACGTAAACTGGCGCAGGCGCTGGAAAGTATGCGTCTGAAGCTGGAGGGCAAGAATTATATTGAGCAGTACGTTTATGCGTTAACGCATGAACTCAAAAGTCCTCTGGCGGCCATTCGCGGCGCGGCGGAAATTTTGCGCGAAGGCCCGCCGCCGAACGTGGTGGCGCGTTTTACCGATAATATTCTGGTACAAAATGCGCGCATGCAGGCGCTGGTTGAAACCTTGTTACGCCAGGCGCGCCTGGAGAATCGCCAGGACATTACGTTGACGCCGGTGGCGGTAGATGCGCTGTTTGCCCAGCTCAAAGAGGCCCGGAGCGTGCAACTGGCGGCAAAAAACATCACGCTGACTATTATGCCTTCATCGCTTAGCGTTGATGCCGATCCCGCGCTGCTGGAGCAGGCATTGGGGAATTTGCTCGACAATGCTATCGACTTTACGCCACAGGACGGGACGATTGTGCTCAGTGCGCATCAGCACGAGGATCAGGTCACGTTGCAGGTTACCGACAGCGGCAGCGGGATCCCTGACTTTGCGTTGCCGCGTATTTTCGAACGCTTCTACTCGCTGCCCCGTGAAAATGGGCTTAAGAGCAGCGGATTGGGACTGGCGTTTGTCAGTGAGGTTGCGCGACTGCATGCAGGCTCGGTGACCTTACGCAATCGACCGGAAGGTGGGGCACAGGCTTCGTTTACGCTTCACCGTCACTTCACATAACTTCAAATTCCCCGCACATAGCTGTTCTACCTTGCTGGTATTGCAAAGGAGAACGCTATGTTGAAATCACCCCTGTTCTGGAAAATCGTCACCTTAGGCGGCGCTATGCTGCTGTTGTTAATTCCCCTCACAATGGTCAGGCAGATAATCGTTGAGCGATCGGATTATCGCCATGATGTTGAAGATGCAATCCGCCAGAGCACCAGCGGACCGCAAAAGATGGTTGGCCCGTTGATTGCCGTTCCGGTGACGGAACTTTATACCGAGCTGGAAGAGGGTAAAGAGGTCCAACGTAAGCGCAGCTATATCCATTTCTGGTTACCGGAATCGTTGGTCGTCGAGGGAAGCCAAAACGTTGAAGCGCGTAAAATTGGTATTTATGAAGGCCAGGTCTGGCATAACGATTTGGCGGTGAAAGCCGAGTTTAACGCTGAACGTTTGAGTGATTTAAACCATCCTAATGTCAGTATCGGCAAACCGTTCATAGTGGTGGGCGTGGGGGATGCGCGTGGGATCGGCGTGGTTAAATCCCCCATGGTTAACGGCACGTCGCTGGCCGTGGAGCCAGGAACGGGTCTGGCGGGTCGTGCTCAGGGGATCCATATTCCGCTACCCAACGCGAGCTGGGCAGCGCAAAATCTCAGCGTGGCGCTGTCGCTTAATTTGAGCGGAACCGGCGACTTCTCCGTCGTTCCGGTTGGCCGTAACAGTGAAATGATCTTAACCAGCAATTGGCCGCATCCCAACTTTCTTGGGGATTTTCTTCCGGCTAAGCGCGAAATCAGTGAGTCTGGATTCAATGCCCAGTGGCAAAGCAGTTGGTTTGCTAATAACCTCGGCGAACGCTTTGATGGCGAAAAGATTGGCTGGGAGGGAATGCCTGCATTTAGCGTTGCTGTCGCCACCCCTGCGGATCAGTATCAATTGACGGACAGGGCGACAAAATATGCCATTTTGCTGATTGTGCTGACCTTTATGTCTTTCTTTGTGCTTGAAAGCATGACCAGCCTTCGACTGCACCCGATGCAGTACCTGCTGGTGGGGTTATCGCTGGTGATGTTTTATCTGTTGCTGCTGGCGTTGTCAGAACACATTGGTTTTACCGCCGCGTGGATTACGGCAAGCCTTGTGGGCGCATTGATGAACGGTGTATATCTGCAGGCGATATTACAGGGTTGGCGCAAGAGTATTTTGTTCACCGTAGCGCTGCTGGGGCTGGATGGCGTGATGTGGGTGTTGCTCCGTTCGCAGGACAGTTCTTTACTGCTTGGCACCAGCGTGCTGTTATTCGCGCTGTGTGGCGTGATGTTCCTGACGCGTCATCTTGACTGGCACTCGCTGGCGCAGCCAAAACCAACGTCGAAAGCGCTTCCTGAGCCACAACCCGTTGAGAGTGATGAATTACGTATATGGAAATAGCGGAGCGGTGAAATGAAAAACGGCGCATAAAGCGCCGTTTTTGTACGTGTGAGGATCGAATTAATCCTGCAGGTCGCCGCAGAAACGGTAGCCTTCACCGTGGATGGTAGCGATGATTTCTGGCGTATCCGGCGTTGATTCGAAATGTTTACGAATGCGGCGGATAGTCACGTCAACGGTACGGTCATGTGGCTTCAGTTCGCGACCGGTCATTTTTTTCAGCAGTTCTGCGCGAGACTGGATTTTGCCAGGATTCTCACAGAAGTGAAGCATGGCGCGGAATTCGCTGCGTGGCAGTTTATACTGCTCGCCATCAGGACCAATCAGAGAGCGGCTGTTGATGTCCAACTCCCAGCCATTGAACTTGTAGCTCTCGACGCTACGGCGTTCTTCGCTGACGGTACCCAGATTCATGGTACGCGACAGCAGGTTACGAGCACGGATAGTCAGTTCGCGCGGGTTAAACGGCTTGGTGATGTAATCGTCGGCGCCGATTTCGAGGCCGAGAATTTTATCGACTTCGTTATCACGGCCCGTCAGGAACATCAGCGCAACGTTAGCTTGTTCGCGGAGTTCGCGCGCTAACAGGAGGCCATTTTTCCCAGGCAGATTGATATCCATAATCACAAGGTTGATGTCATATTCAGAGAGAATCTGATGCATTTCCGCGCCATCTGTCGCTTCGAATACATCATAGCCTTCTGCTTCGAAAATGCTTTTCAACGTGTTGCGTGTTACTAACTCGTCTTCAACGATAAGAATGTGCGGGGTCTGCATGTTTGCTACCTAAATTGCCAACTAAATCGAAACAGGAAGTACAAAAGTCCCTGACCTGCCTGATGCATGCCGTAAATTAACATGATCGGCGTAACATGACTAAAGTACGTAATTGCGTTCTTGATGCACTTTCCATCAACGTCAACAACATCATTAGCTTGGTCGTGGGTAGTTTCCCTCTGGACCCGACAGTGTCAAAAACGGCTGTCATCCTAACCATTTTAACAGCAACATAACAGGCTAAGACGTACCGGACACCCAATAAAACTACGCTTCGTTGACATATATCAAGTTCAATTGTAGCACGTTAACAGTTTGATGAAATCAACGCATCCAAATGTTTGCTTTCATCACAAAATTGCAATATTACAACTAGTTGCACGAGCTAATTAATAAATGTAATGAATCCAACCAATGCTATCCATTTTAAATTAAATTATCATGGATAAACAGCAGGATATACAACTTCTGTTAACATAAAAAGCAATAGTACAGGTTGGAAATAGTTTAGCATTTTTTATTAGATGCGAAATCCTTTTTCAGTGATTTCTGTTAAAAATATGTAAATTCGCGCTGCGTAATATGTTGATGTGCGTCACATTATTACCTGCCGACTGGCCAAAAGAGTATCGAAATGCGTTTAACAATTATTCTGGTTGCCCCTGCCAGAGCGGAAAATATTGGTGCGGCTGCCCGCGCGATGAAGACCATGGGATTCACTCAATTGCGGATCGTGGACAGCGAGGCCCACCTGGAGCCTGCAACGCGATGGGTCGCACATGGATCGGGCGACATTATTGATAATATTAGCGTTTTTCCAACTCTTGCCGAAGCGTTGCACGACGTTGATTTTACCGTTGCGACCACGGCACGCAGTCGGGCGAAGTTTCATTATTACGCCACGCCGGTCGAACTCGTTCCTCTGTTGCAGGAAAAATCTGCGTGGATGGATCACGCCGCGCTGGTGTTTGGGCGCGAAGATTCCGGGCTGACCAACGAAGAATTAGCACTGGCGGATGTCCTTACCGGAGTACCAATGGTGGCTGACTACCCTTCACTCAATCTGGGGCAGGCGGTGATGGTGTATTGCTATCAATTAGCAGGTTTAATACAACAACCGGCCAAAAATAGTGAGGTGACGGATGAACTTCAGTTGCAGGCGTTGCGCGCGCGCGTTTTACGTTTATTAGCCACGCTGAACGTTTCTGACGACATCAAACTCACCGACTGGCTGCAACAGCGAATGGGCTTATTAGGGCAGCGAGACACGGCAATGCTGCACCGTTTTTTACATGATATAGAAAAAAACATAACAAAATAAAATGCTGGTTAATGTTTTATCATTGGCGTTTTGTTTTGGTTTCAAGTGGGTCGGACATACTGTATTGGTTGAAAGTAAAAGGGCAAGCAGTGGCTCATGAACAAGTTTCGGAATGTGATCAATTTAAAAATTTATTGACTTAGGTCAGCAGATACTTTAACCCTAAAAGAATACAAGACAGACAGATAATAATTACAGAGCACACAACATCATGAAACGCATCAGCATCACCATTACCACAACCATCACCATTACCACAGGTAACGGTGCGGGCTGACGCGTACAGGAAACACAAGAAAAAGCCCGCACCTAAACAGTGCGGGCTTTTTTTTCGACCAAAGGCAATGAGGTAAACCATGCGAGTGTTGAAGTTCGGCGGTACATCAGTGGCAAATGCAGAGCGATTTCTGCGGGTTGCCGACATTCTGGAAAGCAATGCCAGACAGGGGCAGGTCGCGACCGTTCTCTCTGCCCCTGCCAAAATTACCAACCATCTGGTGGCGATGATTGAAAAGACCATCGGTGGTCAGGATGCTTTAGCCAACATCAGCGATGCCGAACGCATTTTCTCAGAGCTTTTAGCTGGTCTTGCCGCCGCGCAGGCGGGTTTCCCGCTGGCTCCGCTCAAAGCCTTGGTTGAACAAGAATTTGCTCAGATTAAGCACGTCCTGCACGGTATCAGCCTGTTGGGGCAGTGCCCGGACAGCATCAATGCCGCGCTTATCTGCCGTGGCGAAAAAATGTCGATCGCCATCATGGCTGGCCTGCTGGAAGCGCGCGGGCACAACGTGACGGTCATCGACCCGGTTGAGAAACTGCTGGCGGTTGGCCATTACCTCGAATCTACTGTTGATATCGCCGAGTCTACGCGACGCATTGCCGCCAGCCGTATTCCAGCGGACCATATGATTCTGATGGCCGGATTTACCGCCGGGAATGAAAAAGGTGAGTTAGTGGTGCTGGGGCGTAATGGCTCTGACTACTCCGCCGCCGTACTGGCCGCCTGTTTGCGTGCGGACTGTTGCGAGATCTGGACCGATGTCGACGGCGTATATACCTGCGATCCGCGTCAGGTACCCGATGCCCGACTGCTGAAGTCGATGTCTTATCAGGAAGCGATGGAGCTTTCTTACTTCGGCGCTAAAGTACTACATCCGCGCACCATTACCCCTATTGCCCAGTTCCAGATCCCGTGCCTGATTAAAAATACCGGCAATCCGCAAGCGCCCGGTACGCTGATCGGTGCCAGCAGTGATGACGACGACTTGCCGGTAAAAGGCATTTCTAACCTCAATAACATGGCGATGTTTAGCGTCTCCGGCCCTGGAATGAAAGGTATGGTGGGCATGGCGGCGCGCGTTTTCGCCGCGATGTCGCGTGCAGGCATCTCGGTGGTGCTGATCACGCAATCCTCTTCTGAATACAGCATCAGCTTCTGTGTCCCACAGGGCGACTGCGCGCGTGCGCAGCGCGCGATGCAGGATGAATTCTATCTCGAGCTGAAAGAAGGTCTGCTGGAGCCGCTGGCGGTGACTGAGCGTCTGGCTATCATCTCGGTGGTTGGCGATGGTATGCGCACGTTGCGCGGCATCTCGGCGAAATTCTTTGCCGCGCTGGCTCGCGCGAACATCAATATCGTGGCGATCGCCCAGGGGTCTTCTGAGCGTTCTATTTCGGTGGTGGTGAACAACGACGACGCCACCACCGGCGTACGCGTGACTCATCAGATGCTGTTCAACACCGACCAGGTGATTGAAGTGTTTGTGATTGGTGTCGGTGGGGTGGGCGGTGCGCTGCTGGAGCAGCTTAAACGTCAGCAAACCTGGCTGAAAAACAAGCATATCGATTTGCGCGTGTGCGGCGTGGCGAACTCGAAGGCCCTGCTGACCAACGTCCACGGTCTGAATCTGGAAAACTGGCAGTCTGAGCTGGAGTGTGCGAAAGAGCCTTTCAACCTTGGGCGTTTAATTCGTCTGGTGAAAGAATATCATCTGCTCAATCCGGTGATTGTCGACTGTACCTCAAGCCAGGCGGTGGCGGATCAGTATGCCGACTTCCTGCGCGAAGGCTTCCATGTGGTCACCCCGAACAAAAAGGCCAATACGTCGTCGATGGATTACTACCATCAACTGCGTTTTGCTGCGGCGAAGTCGCGACGTAAATTCCTGTACGACACCAACGTGGGCGCGGGCTTGCCGGTTATTGAAAACCTGCAAAACCTGCTCAGCGCAGGCGATGAACTGCAACGATTCTCCGGCATCCTTTCCGGTTCGCTGTCGTTTATTTTTGGCAAGCTGGATGAAGGCATGAGCTTCTCGCAGGCGACCACCATGGCGCGTGAGCTGGGCTATACCGAGCCCGATCCGCGTGATGATCTTTCCGGTACAGATGTGGCGCGTAAGCTGCTGATCCTGGCCCGTGAAACCGGCCGTGAGCTGGAGCTGTCTGACATTGTCATTGAACCGGTCCTGCCAACAGAATTTGATGATTCCGGTGATGTTCCCGCGTTTATGGCGAAGTTGTCACAACTGGATGACGCCTTTGCCGCGCGCGTGGCGAAAGCTCGTGATGAGGGGAAAGTATTGCGCTATGTTGGCAATATTGAAGAGGACGGCGTCTGTCGCGTGAAAATTGATGCAGTAGACGGCAACGATCCGCTGTTCAAAGTGAAAAACGGTGAAAACGCGCTGGCGTTCTATAGCCATTACTATCAGCCGTTACCGTTGGTGCTGCGCGGATACGGCGCAGGTAATGACGTAACGGCGGCGGGCGTATTTGCCGACCTGCTACGTACCCTTTCATGGAAGTTAGGAGTCTGACATGGTAAGAGTTTATGCCCCGGCTTCCAGCGCCAATATGAGCGTCGGATTTGATGTGCTCGGGGCGGCGGTAACCCCCGTAGACGGTTCGCTATTGGGTGATGTGGTCTCTGTTGAGCCAGCCGACCAGTTCAGTCTGAATAATCTTGGGCGCTTTGCTGACAAACTGCCTTCTGAGCCGCGAGAAAATATCGTCTATCAGTGCTGGGAGCGATTCTGTCAGGAGCTGGGTAAAACCGTTCCGGTGGCAATGACGCTGGAAAAAAATATGCCGATTGGCTCCGGGTTAGGTTCCAGCGCCTGTTCCGTTGTGGCGGCGTTAGTCGCCATGAACGAGCACTGTGGGAAACCGCTCAACGACACGCGCCTGTTGGCGATCATGGGAGAGCTGGAAGGACGTATCTCCGGCAGTATTCATTACGATAATGTTGCCCCGTGCTTTTTGGGCGGTATGCAGTTAATGATCGAAGAAAACGGCATTATCAGCCAGCAGGTGCCAGGCTTTGATGAGTGGCTGTGGGTACTGGCGTATCCGGGGATTAAAGTGTCGACGGCGGAAGCGCGGGCCATTTTACCTGCGCAGTATCGCCGTCAGGACTGCATCGCCCACGGGCGGCATCTGGCAGGGTTTATCCATGCCTGCTATTCCCGTCAGCCTCTTCTGGCCGCGAAGCTGATGAAAGATGTCATCGCTGAGCCGTATCGTACCCGCTTGCTGCCAGGCTTCAGCCAGGCGCGTCAGGCGGTAGCGGAAATCGGCGCGTTGGCCAGCGGGATCTCCGGGTCAGGGCCGACGCTGTTCGCCTTGTGCGATAAGCCGGATACGGCGCAGCGTGTCGCAGACTGGCTGGCTAAACATTATCTGCAAAATCAGGAAGGCTTTGTTCATATTTGCCGGTTGGACACGGCAGGCGCACGGGTACTGGGATAATCAATGAAACTCTATAATCTGAAAGATCATAACGAACAGGTCAGCTTTGCGCAGGCCGTCACGCAAGGGCTTGGCAAGAATCAGGGGTTGTTTTTTCCGCACGATCTGCCGGAATTCAATCTGACAGAAGTGGATGAGATGCTGAACCAGGACTTCGTTAGCCGCAGCGCTAAGATCCTTTCCGCATTTATTGGCGACGAGATCTCGCAGGAGATCCTGGAAGAGCGCGTACGCGCGGCGTTTGCGTTCCCGGCGCCGGTTGCTCAGGTTGCAGCGGACATTGGCTGTCTGGAGCTGTTCCACGGTCCTACACTGGCATTTAAAGATTTTGGCGGGCGCTTTATGGCGCAGATGCTGACGCACATCAGCGGCGACAAACCGGTAACGATTCTGACGGCGACCTCCGGCGATACCGGTGCTGCCGTGGCGCATGCGTTTTATGGTCTGCCGAACGTTCGCGTGGTGATCCTCTACCCGAGCGGCAAGATCAGCCCATTACAGGAAAAACTGTTCTGTACGCTGGGCGGTAACATTGAAACCGTCGCTATTGATGGTGATTTTGATGCTTGCCAGGCGTTGGTGAAACAGGCGTTTGATGACGAAGAACTGAAGGTGGCGCTGGGGCTGAACTCGGCTAACTCAATCAATATCAGCCGTCTGCTGGCGCAAATCTGTTACTACTTTGAAGCTGTGGCTCAACTGCCGCAAGAAGCGCGCAACCAGCTGGTTATTTCCGTTCCCAGCGGCAACTTTGGCGATCTGACCGCCGGACTGCTGGCGAAATCGCTGGGCTTGCCGGTGAAGCGCTTTATTGCGGCGACCAACGTCAACGATACGGTTCCACGCTTCCTTGCAGAAGGCGAGTGGGCGCCGAAGGCGACGCAGGCGACGTTATCCAACGCGATGGATGTCAGCCAGCCGAACAACTGGCCGCGTGTGGAAGAACTGTTCCGCCGTAAAATCTGGCGTCTGAATGAGCTGGGGTATGCCGCCGTTGACGATGCTACCACTCAGGATACGATGCGCGAGCTGCATGAAATGGGGTACACCTCAGAACCGCATGCGGCGGTGGCTTACCGTGCGCTGCGTGACCAGTTGAATCCTGGCGAGTATGGCTTGTTCCTCGGCACCGCGCATCCGGCGAAGTTTAAGGAAAGCGTTGAAGAGATTCTTGAGCTTACGCTGGCTCTGCCAAAAGAGCTGGCGGAGCGCGCTGATTTGCCGCTGCTCTCTCATCACCTGCCTGCTGATTTTGCTGCGCTGCGTAAGCTGATGATGACCCGCGGTTAACGGTAGTGCCCGCTGGCGTTGTGCTTAGCGGGCCTGCAAAACCTGTAGGCCGGATAAGGCGTTAGCCGCCATCCGGCATGTACACTACTGCTCGTGGCGTTTAAACACCAGTTCGCCATTCCCTGACGCTTCTTCATCAAAGAAATAGCCTTCACTGTTAAATGCCGTCAGTTGCTCTGGCTGAGTTAAGCGATTTTCAATGATGTAGCGGCTCATCAGGCCACGCGCTTTTTTGGCATAAAAGCTGATGACTTTGAACTTACCGTTCTTCTCATCGAGGAAGACCGGTTTGATAAGTTCGGCGTTCAGTTTTTTCGGCTTCACGGATTTAAAATATTCATCTGATGCGAGGTTAATCAACACGCTGTCGCCTTGTGCTTCCAGCGCTTCGTTAAGTTTGTCGGTGATGGTATCGCCCCAGAACTGGTAAAGATCTTTCCCCTTTGGATTGGCCAGACGAATGCCCATCTCCAGACGGTAAGGCTGCATCAAATCCAGCGGACGCAACACGCCGTACAGCCCGGACAACATGCGTAAATGCTGCTGAGCGAAGTCAAAATCCGCTTCGCTGAAGGTTTCAGCCTGCAGCCCGGTATAAACGTCGCCTTTAAACGCCAGAATAGCCTGACGCGCATTCTCCGGTGTGAAATCGGGCTGCCAGTCATGGAAACGGGTGGCGTTCAGATCCGCCAGCTTGTCGCTAATTCCCATCAGCTTGCCAATCTGCGGCGCGGAGAGTTGTCGCGCCACGTGAATAAGCTGCTGCGAGTGATCCAGCAGTTCGGGCAGCGTGTGGCGTGTGGTTGCCAGCGGACTTTGGTAGTCGAGCGTTTTTGCAGGTGAAATCAGAATCAGCATATCCAGTCCTTGCAGGAAATTTACTGCGACTTTAGCAAAAAAATGGACAGAATTGATCGATGGTTGCGATTGCCGCGTTAATCACGCGGCGTTTCATCCCAGCTTTCGGGCGCAAGCTGCTGCCTGATATCAGGATAACGGCGCGGATCAAATTCCGGGCGCACCCCGAGTTTACGCTGGCGCAGATAGTCGCTGGCGAGGGTATGGACAACCGGTGAGAGCAGTAAAATCGCCGTCAGGTTAGTGATGGCCATACAGGCCATGATGATGTCGGCAAGTTGCCAGAGCAGCGGGAAGCTGAGTAATGTGCCGCCGACAACGGTGCTCACGGTCGCGATACGTAATAGCCAAATTACCCGGATATTGTCCAGCTTCAGGAAAATAAGGTTGTTTTCCGCGTAGATGTAGTTGGCGACGATAGAGCTAAAGGCAAACAGGATCACAATAAAGGCGACGAATCCGGCGCCCCATTCCCCCGTCAGCGAGACCATCGCTCTCTGCAGCAACTGGATGCCTTCAATGGGGATAGAACTGGTGCCATTACCCGCCAGCAGAACGATCATCGCACTGGCCGTACAAAGAATCAGCGTATCGCCTAAAACACCGATCATTTGCACAATGCCTTGTGCCGCAGGA
This sequence comes from Citrobacter werkmanii, assembly GCF_008693645.1. Classification (NCBI taxonomy): domain Bacteria; kingdom Pseudomonadati; phylum Pseudomonadota; class Gammaproteobacteria; order Enterobacterales; family Enterobacteriaceae; genus Citrobacter; species Citrobacter werkmanii. The sequence goes on from NZ_CP044101.1 coordinate 983,253, forward strand.
TGCGGAGGCCATGACGCAGCCGAGGCGGCGGCGTTCGGGGTTGAGCCCATTCCGGCCTCATTCGAGAACATACCGCGTTGAAAGCCGCTGGCAATGGCCTGGCTTAGCGTATACCCGGCGGCGCCGGCGGCGGCTTCCTGCCAGCCAAAGGCACTTTTAACGATGGTTATGATAATGTCGGGAAGCTGAGCGAAATGCCAAAGGCAGATGACGAGGCTACAACCGACCCACAACAGAGCCATCACCGGAACAAACCATTGCATCAGACGGGCAACGCCTTTAATACCGCCGACGATGACCAGTAATGATGTGATAGCCAGGGCGATACCGGAGAAGAGAGGAGGGATATCGAAAGCAAAAGCAAGTGCGCGCGAGACCGAGTTTGCCTGCACGCTGTTAAAAATCAGTCCATATGCGATGAGTAAAAAGATGGCAAAAAGCACGCCCATCCAGCGCATACCCAGTCCACGCGCCATATACCACGCAGGACCGCCGCGAAACTGTCCCTTGCTGTCGCGTTCTTTATACAGTTGCGCAAGTGAGCATTCGGCAAACGAGGTTGCCATCCCAATGACTGCCGAGACCCACATCCAGAAAACGGCTCCCGCGCCGCCTGCGGCGATTGCCAACGCCACGCCCGCCAGATTTCCGCTGCCGATCCGCGCGGCAAGACTGGTGCATAAAGCCTGAAAGGAAGTTAAACCGCCCGGTTGCGGGCTGATGCTGTTTTTAAGACTTCTGCCAAACTGGCGAATGTAGCGAAACTGGATGAACCCCGTACGCCAGGTGAACCAACATCCTGCGCCAAGCAGGAGGTAGATCATTACCGAGCCCCAGAGTATTTCATTAATAAATGCGAAAAAATCAGGCATTAACATCCCTCTTGTTGATGCCGGTAAGCGCGAATAATCCCATGTAAGCGCTACCAATTATCGACCAGTATATACCTTCTAAGTAGATTGATTACGGGAGTTTATCATAACAACAGGTATATCCCTTAATTGCGCATCTCAGGCTTTGAGCTGCGTAATCAGGGCTGAGCGGCAGGTCGGACAATACAGGCGGTTGCGCTGAGAGTGCGTCGTGCTATCATCAGGGAAGATCGGTTACATCCCCCTAACAAGCTGTTTAAAGAGAATCACTATCATGACGGACAAATTGACCTCCCTTCGTCAGTTCACCACAGTAGTGGCCGACACCGGAGACATCGCGGCAATGAAGCTGTATCAGCCTCAGGATGCCACAACTAACCCTTCTCTCATTCTTAACGCAGCGCAGATCCCGGAATATCGCAAGCTGATTGATGACGCTGTAGCCTGGGCTAAGCAGCAGAGCAACGACCGCGCGCAGCAGGTCGTCGACGCGACCGACAAACTGGCGGTAAACATTGGTCTGGAGATCCTGAAACTGGTCCCGGGTCGCATTTCCACAGAAGTTGACGCTCGCCTGTCCTACGACACCGACGCATCCATCGCGAAAGCAAAACGTCTGATTAAACTGTACAACGATGCTGGCATCAGCAACGATCGCATTCTGATCAAACTGGCTTCAACCTGGCAGGGCATTCGTGCCGCTGAGCAGCTGGAAAAAGAAGGCATCAACTGTAACCTGACTCTGCTGTTCTCTTTCGCGCAGGCGCGCGCTTGTGCAGAAGCTGGCGTATACCTGATTTCTCCGTTCGTTGGTCGTATTCTTGACTGGTACAAAGCCAACACCGACAAGAAAGAGTATGCACCGGCAGAAGATCCGGGCGTGGTTTCCGTAACGGAAATCTACGAGTACTACAAACAGCACGGTTACGAAACCGTAGTTATGGGCGCGAGCTTCCGTAACATCGGTGAAATCATCGAGCTGGCGGGCTGCGATCGTCTGACGATTGCACCGGCGCTGCTGAAAGAGCTGGCGGAAAGCGAAGGCGCTATCGAACGTAAACTGTCCTTCTCTGGCGAAGTGAAAGCGCGTCCTGCACGTATCACTGAAGCTGAGTTCCTGTGGCAGCACAACCAGGATCCAATGGCTGTAGACAAACTGGCGGACGGTATCCGTAAGTTTGCTGTAGACCAGGGCAAACTGGAAAAAATGATCGGCGATCTGCTGTAATCATTTCGGCGTGGCCCTGACAGGGGTCACGCTACCTCTTCTGAAACCTGTCTGTCCTTCCTTTCGCAGTGTATCATTCTGTTTAACGAGACTGTTTAAACGGAATAATCATGAATACTTTACGCATTGGCCTGGTGTCCATTTCTGATCGTGCTTCCAGCGGCGTTTACCAGGATAAAGGTATCCCGGCCCTTGAAGAGTGGCTGGCATCAGCCCTAACAACCCCTTTTGAGCTGCAAACACGGCTGATCCCGGATGAACAGGCGATCATCGAACAAACCTTATGCGAGCTGGTTGATGAAATGAGCTGTCATCTGGTACTGACGACCGGCGGAACGGGGCCGGCACGTCGCGACGTAACGCCAGACGCTACGCTGGCCGTAGCCGACCGCCAGATGCCTGGTTTTGGTGAGCAAATGCGCCAGATAAGTCTGCACTTTGTGCCAACCGCAATCCTTTCCCGTCAGGTTGGCGTGATTCGCAAACAGGCGCTGATCCTGAATCTGCCTGGGCAGCCGAAATCGATCAAAGAAACGCTGGAAGGCGTGAAAGATGCCGATGGTAAGGTCATCGTGCCAGGCATTTTTGCAAGTGTACCGTATTGTATACAGCTGTTGGATGGACCTTATGTTGAGACTGCACCGTCAGTAGTAGCATCTTTTCGCCCTAAAAGCGCGATCCGCGATACAAACGCCTGAAAGTAGCCTGGTTGTGATATAAGTAACAATGAAGGTGGAGTATTGAATTGTTTACGATATAGTAATTTTTGATTTACATATATCGACAGACATATTCAATTACTCCACTGACTCATGGCTTGCTATGTCACAACACACTCGACCTCTGAATCGACAGGATTATAAAACCCTTACGCTTGCTGCCCTCGGCGGGGCGCTTGAGTTTTATGATTTCATTATCTTCGTCTTCTTTGCCGCGGTTGTTGGCGAACTTTTCTTCCCGGCCGATATCCCTGAATGGCTACGTCAGGTTCAAACCTTCGGCATTTTTGCCGCCGGATACCTGGCGCGTCCATTGGGCGGCATCATTATGGCGCATTTTGGCGACCTGGTCGGACGCAAGAAAATGTTTACCCTGAGCATTTTGCTGATGGCGATACCGACGCTGGCGATTGGCTTGTTGCCTACCTATGCCTCAATGGGGATCCTTGCGCCGTTACTGTTATTACTGATGCGCATTTTGCAGGGCGCAGCCATTGGGGGCGAAGTGCCGGGGGCGTGGGTGTTCGTGGCGGAACACGTACCGGAGCGTCGCATCGGTATCGCCTGCGGCACGCTGACTGCCGGACTTACTGTGGGGATTCTGTTGGGGTCGGTTGTTGCAACGCTGGTGAACACCAGCCTGACGCAGCAAGCGGTGCATGACTACGGCTGGCGTATTCCTTTCCTGCTGGGCGGCGTGTTTGGGCTGGTGGCGATGTATCTGCGCCGCTGGCTGCAGGAAACGCCCATCTTCCTCGAAATGCAGCAGCGTAAGGCGTTGGCGCAAGAGCTACCGGTAAAGTCGGTGGTGAGCAAACATAAAAAAGCGGTGGTCATTTCCATGCTGCTGACCTGGCTGTTATCGGCTGGGATCGTGGTGGTGATCCTGATGTCGCCAGTCTGGCTGCAGAAACAGTATGGCTTTGCGCCAGCATTGACATTACAAGCCAACAGTGTCGCGACCATTATGCTGTGCGTCGGTTGTCTGCTGGCCGGGTTTATTGTCGACCGGGTTGGCGCCAGCAAAACCTTTATTGTCGGTAGCCTGCTGCTGGCCTGTTCGAGCTGGTTTTTCTATCATCTGACCGGTAGCCATCCTCAGCATTTGTTCTTGTTGTATGGGCTGGTGGGCTTGTGCGTTGGCGTGGTGGGGGCTGTGCCTTATGTCATGGTACGAGCGTTTCCAGCGGAAGTCCGCTTTACCGGCATCTCGTTTTCTTACAACGTTTCGTACGCCATTTTTGGTGGTCTGACGCCAATCGCTGTGACGATGTTAATGAGCGTGTCGCCAATGGCTCCAGCCTGGTATGTACTGGCGTTATCGCTGGTGGGGTTAGGGCTGGGGATTTGGCTGCGACAGGATATTTATCATCGCGATACCAGCGTGCAGGGAGAGTTACAGCGCTTGTAAGGAATATCCCCCCGTCCGGGGGGATAGCGTCAGATTAGTGCGCTTCACCAATCGGCAGGATGGTACGGCCAAACTGTTCGTTCAGCACTTCGCCCATCGCCAGGTAAATGGCGCTTGCACCACACACTAAGCCAACCCAGCCGGCAACATGGATGATCGCTTCGTTACCTGCAATGTTGCCCACGGCCAGTAGCGCGAACAGCACCGTCAGGCTCAGGAAGACAAACTGCAGCGCACGCGCAGCTTTCAGCGTGCCGAAGAACATGAACAGTGTGAACACGCCCCACAGACCCAGGTATACGCCCAGGAACTGACCGTTGGTTGCATCCGCCAGGCCCATTTTCGGCATGATCAGGATCGCAACCAGCGTCAGCCAGAACGAGCCGTAGGAGGTAAAGGCGGTTAAACCGAAGGTGTTGCCTTTTTTATATTCCAGCAGCCCGGCAAAAATTTGCGCGATACCGCCGTAGAAAATGCCCATCGCCAGAATAATAACGTCAAAGGCGAAGAAACCCGCGTTATGCAGGTTAAGCAGAATGGTGGTCATGCCAAAGCCCATCAGGCCCAGCGGTGCCGGATTAGCCAACTTAGTGTTGCCCATAATTCCTCAAAATCATCATTGATTGAATGGTGAAATAGTTTCCCCGAATAACGATCACTGTCTTCGGGGCGCGGCATGATAATCAGGGGAGAGCGGACTGTCTATGATCTAACAAAGGGAAAATGAATTATTTTCCCTGTGATGGACATCACGCTTGTGTGTTGTTGATCATTCTGCGCAGACAGGCGATTTGTAGCACCGCCGGAATCGTCACGCGATAGGCGCTGCCGCTCACCGCTTTAACCCCGTTTAAAGCCGCGCCGACCGGGCCGCCAAGCCCAGCGCCGCGTAGCAATCCATGCCCGATGACGCTAACTGCGGCATGGGTACGCAGGATCTGCGTAAGCTGACCGGAGAGCAAATGAGCAACGCCAGTCGCCAGATGGCGATCCTTCATTAATAGCGGCAGTAACTCTTCCAGTTCAGAGACTTTTGCCTCAACGGCCTGCAAAAATTCCTGCTTATGGTCCGCATCCATTTTTTGCCAGGCATTCCGTAGAAAGTGTTCCAGCAAATACTGTTCAATTTCATACGTGGGCATCGCTTTGTCGGCTTTAAGCTTCAGGCGCTTCGAAACATCCAGCAAAATCGCCCGATACAGCTTTCCATGGCCACGAAGTTTATTGGCAATGCTGTCGCCACCATAATGCTGAAGTTCGCCGGCGATCAGTTGCCAGTTGCGGCGGTGCTGTTCCGGGTGTCCTTCCATCGATTTAAATAATTCGTTGTGGCTCAGAACGCTCGACAGACGGGCTTTCCCTTTTTCATTATGCGTTAACAGGCGAGTAATCGTGGCGAGTTGTTCCTCACTGCAATGCTGCAGAAAGTCGAGGTCGTCGTCATGCAAATACGTGACATTCATGTTTTCTATGGCTTCTGAATAAAAGGGCGGAATTAGTCGTCGCCGATGACTTTAAGCGTCGCCATGTCAGAGGAGTTTACCGACTGGCCTGAAAAAGTGATTTTGGATACGCAGCGTTTATTGTCGTTGTCGCTATTAATATTGATCCAATTAGTGGTTTGTCCCTCTTTAATGGATGACGGGACGTTCAGGCTTTGGCTGGAGGTGCGCGCAGCTTTGAAGTAAACGGATGCGCCGTTAAGGTTAATATCGCCTCGATCGGCGGTGAGTTGAATACGCTTCACCACCCGACAAACGGGAATTTTGAGCGTGAGATCGTTAGTTGCGTTGCGGGGCATAGCAATCATCCCCAGAACTTTATGATCGTTAGCGTGAGCGGCGCTGCTCAACACCAGGCCCATAAGCAGGGTGGCGGAAAGGGTTAAAACGGATTTCATGAAATTTCTCTTTGACGGCTGCAAAAGTGCGTGGCTTCGCGCTAGTTTACCGCCGACAGAAAAACGATTCATTCACGTAATCTTTTCTTTTTATTACAATTTTTATGTGAATAACAGCGCTTTATTAATTGGCTTTATGAATTAATTTTGATTGGCGATTATTCATTTTTTGTAGTTTTGTGCCTTTTTTCGGCAAATTTATTGCTTCTGCGCTAAAAAAATTTTTCATGCCCCCCTTGATGAAGTGGGTTACGACCCCACTTAGTAGTCAACCGCAGTGGTGAGTCTGAAAAAAAACGATTCAGGGTAGTTGAAACCGCACGTTTCGCCCTTATTACAGATTCACAACCACATGATGACCGAATTTTTAGTGGAGACGTTTAGATGGGTAAAATTATTGGTATCGACCTGGGTACTACCAACTCTTGTGTAGCGATTATGGATGGCACTACTGCACGTGTGCTGGAGAACGCCGAGGGCGATCGCACCACGCCTTCTATCATTGCTTATACCCAGGATGGTGAAACTCTGGTTGGTCAGCCGGCTAAACGTCAGGCAGTGACAAACCCGCAAAACACCCTGTTTGCGATTAAACGCCTGATTGGTCGCCGCTTCCAGGACGAAGAAGTACAGCGTGATGAAGCCATCATGCCGTACAAAATCATCGGTGCTGACAACGGTGATGCATGGATTGACGTAAAAGGTCAGAAAATGGCACCGCCGCAGATCTCTGCAGAAGTGCTGAAGAAAATGAAGAAAACGGCTGAAGATTACCTGGGTGAACCGGTAACTGAAGCGGTTATCACCGTACCTGCATACTTTAACGATGCTCAGCGTCAGGCAACCAAAGACGCCGGCCGTATCGCAGGTCTGGAAGTAAAACGTATCATCAACGAACCAACCGCAGCTGCACTGGCTTACGGTCTGGATAAAGAAGTTGGCAACCGTACTATCGCGGTTTATGACCTCGGCGGTGGTACTTTCGATATCTCTATTATCGAAATCGACGAAGTTGACGGCGAAAAAACCTTCGAAGTTCTGGCAACCAACGGTGATACCCACTTGGGTGGTGAAGACTTCGACAGCCGCATGATCAACTACCTGGTTGACGAGTTTAAGAAAGATCAGGGTATCGACCTGCGTAATGACCCGCTGGCGATGCAGCGTCTGAAAGAAGCCGCTGAGAAAGCGAAGATCGAGCTGTCTTCCGCTCAGCAGACCGACGTGAACCTGCCGTACATCACTGCAGACGCGACTGGTCCGAAACACATGAACATCAAAGTGACCCGTGCGAAACTGGAAAGCCTGGTTGAAGACCTGGTTAACCGTTCTATCGAGCCGCTGAAAGTTGCTCTGCAGGACGCTGGCCTGTCTGTTTCTGATATCAACGACGTTATTCTCGTTGGTGGTCAGACGCGTATGCCGATGGTGCAGAAGAAAGTTGCTGAATTCTTCGGTAAAGAGCCGCGTAAAGACGTTAACCCGGACGAAGCCGTGGCAATCGGTGCTGCCGTTCAGGGTGGTGTATTGACTGGTGATGTGAAAGACGTACTGCTGCTGGACGTTACCCCGCTGTCTCTGGGTATCGAAACCATGGGCGGCGTGATGACGCCACTGATCGCGAAAAACACCACTATCCCGACCAAGCACAGCCAGGTGTTCTCTACCGCTGAAGACAACCAGTCTGCGGTAACCATCCATGTGCTGCAGGGTGAACGTAAACGTGCTGCCGATAACAAAGATCTGGGTCAGTTTAACCTGGATGGTATCAGCCCGGCTCCGCGCGGTATGCCGCAGATCGAAGTTACCTTTGATATCGATGCCGACGGTATCCTGCACGTTTCCGCGAAAGACAAAAACAGCGGTAAAGAGCAGAAGATCACCATCAAGGCTTCTTCTGGTCTGAACGAAGAAGAAATCCAGAAAATGGTTCGCGAAGCAGAAGCGAACGCAGAATCTGACCGTAAGTTCGAAGAGCTGGTTCAGACTCGTAACCAGGGCGACCATCTGCTGCACAGCACTCGTAAGCAGGTTGAAGAAGCAGGCGACAAGCTGCCGGCTGACGACAAAACTGCCATTGAGTCTGCACTGACCGCGCTGGAAACGTCTCTGAAAGGCGAAGACAAAGCGGATATCGAAGCGAAAATGCAGGCACTGGCTCAGGTTTCCCAGAAACTGATGGAAATCGCTCAGCAGCAGCACGCACAGCAGCAGGCTGGTGCAGCAGGCGCTGATGCTTCTGCAAACAATGCGAAAGATGACGACGTTGTCGACGCTGAGTTTGAAGAAGTGAAAGACAAAAAATAATCGCCCTGATGCAGGGTAGTTAATCGGCACGGGCGTAGAGGTTTCCTCTTCGCCCGTGCTTGTATGTTAAGGGGCTTAAAAAAACCAATGGCAAAGCAAGACTATTACGAGATTTTAGGCGTTTCCAAATCAGCGGAAGAGCGTGAAATCAAAAAGGCCTACAAGCGCCTGGCCATGAAATATCACCCGGATCGCAACCAGGGTGATAAAGAGGCTGAAGCCAAGTTTAAAGAGATCAAAGAAGCGTACGAGATCCTGACCGATGCGCAAAAACGCGCGGCTTACGATCAGTACGGTCATGCCGCGTTTGAGCAAGGCGGCATGGGCGGCGGCGGCGGTTTTGGCGGCGGGGCTGACTTCAGCGATATCTTTGGTGACGTGTTTGGCGATATCTTTGGCGGCGGTCGTGGTCGTCAGCGCGCCTCACGTGGTGCTGATTTACGTTACAACATGGATCTCACTCTGGAAGAAGCCGTGCGTGGCGTCACCAAAGAGATCCGTATTCCGACGCTGGAAGAGTGTGACGTCTGCCATGGCAGCGGCGCGAAGTCAGGTACTCAGCCGCAAACCTGTCCAACCTGTCACGGTTCCGGCCAGGTGCAGATGCGCCAGGGCTTTTTTGCCGTACAGCAGACCTGTCCACATTGTCAGGGTCGCGGTACGCTGATCAAAGATCCGTGCAACAAATGTCACGGTCATGGTCGCGTTGAGAAAAGCAAAACGCTGTCCGTTAAAATCCCGGCAGGCGTTGATACCGGCGACCGTATTCGTTTAGCGGGTGAAGGTGAAGCCGGTGAGCATGGCGCGCCAGCAGGCGATTTATACGTTCAGGTGCAGGTAAAACAGCACCCAATTTTTGAGCGTGAAGGTAATAACCTGTACTGCGAAGTACCGATTAACTTTGCGATGGCAGCGCTGGGCGGCGAGATTGAAGTCCCGACGCTGGACGGTCGCGTGAAGTTGAAGATTCCGGGCGAGACGCAGACCGGCAAACTGTTCCGCATGCGTGGAAAGGGCGTCAAGTCTGTACGCGGTGGCGCTCAGGGCGATCTGCTGTGTCGTGTCGTTGTTGAAACCCCTGTGGGTCTGAACGACAAGCAGAAGCAGTTGCTGAAAGACCTGCAGGACAGTTTTGGCGGCCCGACCGGCGAGCAAAACAGCCCGCGCTCCAAAAGCTTCTTCGACGGCGTGAAGAAGTTCTTTGACGATTTGACCCGCTAATTAAAAATGAAAAACCCGGATTTGATTCCGGGTTTTTAGCACTATCTTATTCATTTCCCATCATTAATCCTTTTCTTATAGATAAATAATCTTTTTTTAAAACTTTATTAATTATTAAAATCTTTTAAGGTTTTCTTAAAACGACATTGCTTCCTATTAAATTGTCTGCCTCTTAACCAATGGTATCATCATGATCTATTTTCAGTTTGATGTTAATTGATATCAATTATGTTACACATTGAATAATAATGATTTGTATTATTGTTTTCTTTGTATTTTACTTTGAAGCCATTGGCAAATGGGAGTTATTGTATGAAAAAAGAGTTTGATTATAATTTGATAAAGGTGCTTGATGCGGTTATTTCTGCCGGAAATGTCACGAAAGCGTCTAAAAGGCTGGCTGTGACACCCGCAGCGGTTTCGATTGCGCTGACGCGACTGCAGGGCTTTTATAATGAAGCCCTGTTTGTCAGAGGGCGCAACGGTTTGACGCCAACTGTGAAGGCGCTTGAAATCCACGAACGTTTTTGTCAAGTTATTGATTTAATAAGGTTGACGTTAGCCCCTGAAAAATATAGCGCTGAACGAAATAAAATAACCATATTAGGTGGTGATATAACCGAGCATTATTATTTGTCCCAGCTATATGATGATAAGCTCTTTGAAAAATTTTCATTTCGTCATTTCTCCAGTCGTAACCGAGACTGGGAAGAGATGAAAAGATTGTTAATTATGGAAGAGTGCAATATTTCGATTAGCCCGGAATTAATCAATGACAGTGACTTTGAATGTATACCGATTGATAATTTTAAACATTTTTGTGTCATCTGCGGTAAAAATAATATGCTAAGTGAGCTGCCGCAACTGTCTCTGCATAACTTCTTTTCAGCCCATCATGCGATTTTTAAAAGTAGTGACTATGCCTCAGTGCTGATACAGGATAATGACTTGTATAGTAATGTTGATTATAGAGAACGCAGAAGGGTTGGTTATAAAAGTGATTCTTTAACCGGTCTTATCAGTATTGTTGAACGAACGCAGTTGGTGGCATTGATGCCGTTAAAGTTAGCCACCTTCTTTAAAAATCAACGAAAATTTAATATCACAATTGTTCAGCCTCCCCGGGAAATGAAAGTTAAACAAATTAATATGTACGCCTGCTGGCATAAAAGGAGTACTAAAATCCAGCATATCGAAGAAATAGTCACCATGCTTCATACCTTATCAACGTTTCGCCATTAATATTGCCTGAGCAAACCTCTTTTCCATTTACGACGTTTTTTGAGTGTTTATGATTTTTCTCTTTTTCTGAATAGCTCTATGTTGGTAAAACCAACTTCATAGAAAAGGAGTTTATTATGTCATTACCGGGTCAGTTAGAAACGCCAAAGGCGATACTGCTGGAGGTTGAAATTCTTGCGACAGTCATTGCCACAGGAGCATGGGGTGGTTTTGTAAGTTTTTTGTTAAAGTCGGAAAAGTTTAAAACGACTGATTTCCACAAGCGTATCATGCAGTGCATTATCCAAATCATCATTTCTTGCTTCACCAGTTTTTTGCTGAGTGCTGTGGCGGTAGAAAAAGGTCTTAGCTTTAACATGATACTTGTGTTTGCCGGTGTCGGCGGGGTTTTTGCCGTCCCGATACTTAAAATACTCGGGACACGAATTAAACGCATTGTGAATGGAAATGATGACCTTACAAGTTAGACGGAACGATTTTTACATCGTTCACAGCTTATCAACCTGATGAACTAAAGAAAATTATCGTGGGGCAGTGTATATTGTCCCACGATATATCTTATGCAACACGCTTGTTTAACCAGCCATAGATAAACTGCTCATTTTGTACTTTCTCCTCGGTGATAGTAAGGTAATAGGCGCCCTGGCTACAATTCAACGCTTTGAGTAAGACTTCTTCACCCTCACTTCCCCGAGCCTGCAGAAATTGTTCCAGCGCTTTTAGCGTCATGGTGCCGATGTGACCATCCACTTTTAAGTCATGATAAAGATGCTGCTCTTTATTAAGAGCGTTGAGCCATCGCTGTAACCAGATGCAGGGAAAATGTGGGCCAATGTTGACAGCGGCGTCACATAATTCAAACGAGATTGGCCATGACAGGTGCGAAATACTTTCGAAACCAGGTTTAATCCAGTACGAATTTTCGAGAATAGCGTAGGCTTCTTCGCGGGTCAGTTCTTTCATCTCGCCCTGGTAGCCATTTTCCCGTGCTACAGCTTCAGTGATCCCCCAATTGGTCTCGCCACCGCGATCGTGGGGATTATTCGTATAGCCGCCTTCTAATGAGAGAATTCCATCGATAATAGGATTCATAATAACCTTCCGTGATAATATTAATCTGAAAAATTTAATGGTGAAATAAAGAGGTGATGATTCGTTTAACCTGAGAAAAAAAGAGGGGCTGGGGCGCGCGTTGTGTTTTGTCATCAGCCGGCTCAATCGAGATCAGATCGTTTACCTGGATACCTTTACGGGGTATCGTAATCAGCAGGTCATTTATCCCGAATGACTTGAGGTCCTTACGGATCAGATAGAGGATTTGCGTGAGATTGGCATCATTGACAAACTGTCCTCGATTCCCCCATAGCGCGTTAGTCAACTCCTGACGCTCAATGACTTCACTTTGCGCATGTTCAATGAGGAAGCACAGGCATCGTGCCCGCATTGCCGTCATTCTGATGACTAATGAATTACTGATATTCCGCAATTCGTATTTGCGTTCATTGAAGATGCAATCATTGTTGATGATATAAGTTTTCATCGTTCCCTCCTTGAGTAAGACTGTTCTGGTTCGCTGAAATATTAATTATGAGAACTTACTTAATCCATATAATAAAAATAACTAGATCTAATTTAAGGCTCATTTTTATGCCTGCATCACACCCTTGTGGCTTTTTTAAATGAAATTTAAAATGGTTTTTAACGGCGTTTAAATACACCTCAAAAGGTATTTAAATGATCAATAAGTAAATAAATTGTTGATCTGTGCTCTCACTTTAATTAATTGTTATCAGTGACGTGTATAAATTAAAAGTCATCGGCTTTAATGATGTTTAATGATTAGCCATTTTACTCCTGCTCAAGGATTATTGACCTCGCAGAACGAACTGCGAATACATTTACATTTAAAAGGAACTATCATGGCTACCAGCAAATTAATTAAAGGCGATACCCTGACTGAAACCAGTAATGCAGCGGATGGTTTTAATCCTGCAACCGAGGTCAGCAAATACAGCTATACCTCAGCCCGTGTAGCAAATCCGGTTTATAACGTATATAAAGCAGATGCGAAAAAACCGAAAGTATTTGGTTATTATACCGACTGGTCTCAATATGATGGCCGCCTGCAGGGCGGGGATAACCCAGCTGACCGTGGTCGTGGTTACGATCTGGCGAATGTTGATCCGTTGGCCTATGACAAAATTATTTTTGGTTTCATTGGCATTGTCGGTGATAAAGGTGAAAAGCAGTACACTATTGAGAATGCTGCTGCTCAAATGGGTAAGAAGACTGGCGAACCGACCTTCCTGGATCCATGGGGTGATTTTCAATCCTATGTTAACTGTAATCAGGAGACCAGCGGCTGGGACGTCGATCCGATGACGGTAACACAGCAGAACACACACGGCTTATTAGGTGGGTTGCGCGATCTGCAAGCGAAAGCAAAACAGTTGGGACATACTCTGGCATTGTCTATGAGTATCGGTGGCTGGACAATGAGTAACGGCTTCCATGAAATGGCAAAAACGGAAGCGGCGCGCAAAACCTTCGCCGCAGGCGTGGTGAAACTGTTCAAACAGTTCCCAATGTTTAGCGAAGTGGATATCGACTGGGAATATCCGAATGCTGCGGGTAACAATAACCCTTACGGCCCGGAAGATGGCGCAAACTATGCGCTGGTTATTAAAGAGCTGAAAACTCAACTTGATGCTGCGGGTCGTAGCGACGTTAAAATTTCAATCGCCAGCTCTGCGGTAGTAGAAACCCTGGGTTACTCCAACGTTAAAGCTTTACTGGATGCGGGTCTGTATGGCATCAACGTGATGACCTATGACTTCTTTGGTACGCCATGGGCAGAAACGCTGACGCATCATACGAACCTTTCACCTCTGTCTGCGGGCGGCTGGAGCATTGAAGCTGTTATCGATTATCTGATTGCGGAAGGTTTCCCATCCGATCGTATTAACATTGGTTATGCAGGTTACACCCGTAATGCGCGTAACGCCGAAATCGAAAGCTTCTCTCCGCTGAAAGGTTCTTACAGCGCAGGTGAAGGCATGACCACTGGCTCCTTTGAGTCAGGCTGCACCGAATGGTACGACACCATTTATAACTACCTGGATCTGGAAAATCAGAAAGGCCGTAACGGCTTCAATGTCTATACCGATAAGGTCGCAAATGCGGATTACCTGTATAACCCACAATCTAAATTGTTCATGTCTCTGGATACGCCACGTAGCGTCAAAGTGAAAGGCGAGTATGCGGCGAAGCTGGGCTTGGGTGGATTGTTTACCTGGACCATCGACCAGGATAACGGCGTACTGCTTAACGCCGCGCGTGAAGGTCTGGGCTATGAAATCACCAAAGAAGTGGTTGATATGGAACCGTTCTACTTTGAAGGGATCAATGTTGAACCTGCCGATGAAGACGAAGATGAAGGTGAAAAAGTTAACCACGCACCGAAAGCAACAATCGAAATGCGTGTTGTTGGCGGCTCCCGGATCCAGCTTTCTGGCGAAGGTTCAAGCGATGAAGACAACGATGCGCTGAGCTTTAGCTGGGGTGTGCCGGCAGCCATTGATGTTGCTGATAAAACAACTGCGGTTATCGAATTTGCGGTGCCGGTTGTTGAAGCATCCACTGAATTCCAGTTCACCTTATTTGTCCGTGATGCGCAGGGAGAACCTTCCACTCAACAGCGTTTTATCCTGACAGTTGTGCCTGCTGCCAGCACCATCGAACCGACGCCATCTGATGACGAAGGTGACGTGACTCCGGATCCGGTACCGGCTGATGATACTGATGAACAGCCAGATGATTCCGCATCAGCTTACCCACAGTGGAATGCGACAACCATCTACGGTGCCAATTGGGGTGAATTCGAAATCGTTAGCTGGAAAGGTCACAACTACCAGGTTAACTGGTGGTGTGAGGGACTGCAGCCAGATCTGAACTGCGGCGCGGGCCAAGCCTGGACCGACCTGGGCGCTTACTAATCCCCAGTCTTTTTCTACCCAATAGTACGTTACTTACCCCGGTGATTGATTCACCGGGGTTTTTTTCGTCTGGTCATTTCCCCCGCAAATCAAAAGATCGTCAAGGATGGCCCTTTATTTAGCGGGCATTTATTGATGCGATATTTCGTAAAAAACGAACTGTTCATCATGAATAATCTAATTTTAACGAGCTTTTTGAGGGTGTAAGATAGTATTTACGAAGTATTCACCCAATAGAGAGAATAAAAGTGAAACATCTGCATCGTTTTTTTAGTAGTGACGCCTCGGGGGGCATCATCCTGATCATCGCAGCCGTCATCGCTATGTTGATGGCAAATATCGGGGTCACCAGTGGATGGTACCATGCCTTTCTGGAAACGCCCGTTCAACTGCGGGTTGGCGCGCTTGAGATCAACAAAAATATGCTGCTGTGGATCAACGACGCGTTGATGGCGGTGTTCTTCTTGTTGATTGGTCTGGAGGTAAAACGCGAGTTAATGCAAGGCTCGCTGGCCAGTCTGCGTCAGGCGGCATTTCCGATCATTGCCGCTATTGGGGGGATGATTGTCCCGGCGCTGCTGTATCTGGCATTCAACTATGCTGACCCTATTACCCGTGAAGGGTGGGCGATCCCGGCTGCAACGGATATCGCTTTTGCATTAGGCGTGCTGGCACTGTTGGGCAGTCGTGTTCCATTGGCGCTGAAAATCTTTCTCATGGCGCTGGCGATTATCGATGATCTTGGCGCTATCGTGATCATCGCGCTGTTCTACACCAGCGATCTCTCGCTGCTGTCGCTGGGCGTTGCCGCGTGTGCCATTCTCGTCCTGGCGGCCTTGAATCTGTGTGGCGTGAGACGTACCGGGATTTATATTCTGGTGGGCGTGGTGCTGTGGACGGCAGTCCTGAAGTCCGGTGTGCATGCGACGCTGGCGGGCGTGATCGTCGGTTTCTTCATTCCGTTAAAGGAAAAACATGGACGTTCACCGGCAAAGCGTCTGGAGCATGTTTTGCATCCGTGGGTGGCATACCTGATCCTGCCGCTGTTTGCCTTCGCTAACGCGGGTGTTTCACTGCAGGGTGTCACCATTGATGGGCTGACCTCCGTATTACCGCTGGGGATTATTGCAGGTCTGTTGATCGGTAAACCGCTGGGTATCAGCCTGTTTTGCTGGCTGGCGTTACGCTTAAAGCTGGCGCAATTACCTGAAGGAACGAATTTCCAGCAGATCATGGCGGTCGGGATTCTGTGCGGTATTGGCTTTACGATGTCGATTTTCATCGCCAGCCTGGCGTTTGGTAATGTCGATCCTGAGCTGATTAACTGGGCGAAACTGGGGATCCTGATTGGCTCCTTGCTGTCGGCGGTAATTGGTTATTGCTGGTTACGCACCCGGTTAAACGCATCCGCCTGACAGGATAACCCTTTCGTGACAATTTTCAGGGAGAGAGTATGTCTCATATAAATTACAACCACCTGTATTACTTTTGGCATGTCTATAAAGAAGGTTCGGTGGTTGGTGCAGCAGAAGCGCTTTATCTGACACCGCAGACCATTACCGGGCAGATCAAAGCGCTTGAAGAACGTTTACAAGGAAAGTTGTTCAAGCGGAAGGGGCGTGGGCTGGAGCCAAGCGAGTTAGGCGAGTTAGTCTTTCGTTATGCGGATAAAATGTTCACGTTAAGCCAGGAAATGCTGGATATCGTGAACTACCGCAAAGAGTCTAACTTGCTGTTTGATGTCGGCGTGGCGGATGCGCTATCCAAACAGCTGGTCAGCCGTGTGTTGAATGCCGCGGTGGTGGAAGATGAACAAATCCATCTGCGCTGTTTTGAATCAACGCACGAGATGCTGCTGGATCAACTCAGTCAGCATAAGCTGGATATGATTATCTCTGACTGTCCGATTGATTCTACGCAACAGGAAGGGTTGTTCTCGGTGCGCATAGGCGAATGCGGCGTAAGTTTTTGGTGCACCCAGCCTTTGCCTGAGAAGCCGTTTCCGGCCTGTCTGGAAGAGCGCCGATTGCTGATCCCTGGACGTCGTTCGATGCTCGGTCGTAAGCTGTTGAACTGGATTAACTCACAAGGCTTGAATGTTGAAATCCTCGGCGAATTTGATGACGCAGCGCTGATGAAAGCTTTTGGTGCAACGCATAACGCTATTTTCGTTGCCCCGACGCTCTATTCGAACAACTTCTATGCCGACGATTCAATTGTGGAGATTGGGCGGGTGGAGAATGTGATGGAGGAGTATCACGCTATATTTGCGGAAAGAATGATCCAGCATCCGGCGGTGCAGCGTATTTGTAATGCGGACTACTCGGCGCTCTTTACGCCAATGAACAAATGACAGCCATAAAAAAACCCGCTTGCGCGGGTTTTTTCACAAAGCGACAACAAGCAGGCGATTAAGCCAGTTTGTTGATCTGTGCAGTCAGGTTTGCTTTATGACGTGCAGCTTTGTTTTTGTGGATCAGACCTTTAGCAGCCTGACGGTCCACGAGTGGTTGCATTTCGTTAAATGCTTTCAGTGCAGTAGCTTTGTCGCCAGCTTCGATAGCTGCGTATACTTTCTTGATGAAAGTACGCATCATAGAGCGACGGCTAGCGTTGTGCTTGCGGGCCTTTTCAGACTGAACGGCGCGCTTCTTAGCTGATTTGATATTAGCCAAGGTCCAACTCCCAAATGTGTTCTATATGGACAATTCAAAGGCCGAGGAATATGCCCTTTTAGCCTTCTTTTGTCAATGGATTTGTGCAAATAAGCGCCGTTTAAATTGCAGCACTCGTTGCGTAGTGATGGCGCAGGATTCTACCAGCTTGCGTGGCGTGAATACAGCTTTTCCACGAGAAAAATTGCATTGGATTGCCCGTTAAGGTCTGCAATTTGTTTCATAACAATGAAAACCATCCTCTTTCTGTTTCGGAGAAACAATCGCCGGTTAACCTTGACCGCGGTACAGGGTATACTTTCACGATTTTCACTGTTTTGAGCCAGACATGAAGCTGATACGAGGCATACATAATCTCAGCCAGGCCCCGCATGGGTGTGTGCTGACTATTGGTAATTTCGACGGCGTGCACCGTGGTCACCGTGCGTTGCTGCAGGGCTTACGGGAAGAAGGGCGCAAACGCAATTTGCCGGTGATGGTGATGATTTTCGAGCCACAGCCATTAGAGCTGTTTGCAACGGACAAATCACCTGCGCGCCTTACTCGCCTGCGAGAAAAACTGCGTTATCTGGCGGAGTGTGGCGTAGATTACGTATTGTGCGTGCGTTTTGACAGGCGCTTCGCGGCATTAACGGCGCAGACTTTTATCAGCGATCTGCTGGTTAAGCGCCTTGGTGTACAATTTCTTGCCGTGGGCGATGATTTCCGCTTTGGCGCTAGCCGTGCGGGCGATTTCTTGTTATTACAGGAAGCGGGCGCTGAGTATGGTTTTGATATCACCAGTACCCAAACCTTCTGTGAAGGCGGTGTTCGTATCAGCAGCACCGCGGTACGTCAGGCGCTGGCTGAAGATAACCTGCAGTTGGCCGAAAGCCTGCTTGGGCACCCTTTTACCATCTCAGGACGGGTGGTGCATGGTGACGAGTTAGGACGCACCATTGGCTTTCCGACGGCAAACTTACCGCTTCGTCGCCAGGTTTCTCCGGTGAAAGGGGTTTATGCGGTTGAAGTTATGGGGCTGGGTGACAAACCTTTTCCCGGTGTTGCCAACATCGGCACCCGCCCGACGGTAGCCGGCGTACGTCAGCAGTTGGAAGTGCATCTACTGGACGTTGTAATGGACCTCTATGGTCGCCATATAGATGTAGTGCTGCGTAAAAAAATTCGCAGCGAGCAGCGATTTGCTTCGCTGGATGAACTAAAAGCGCAGATTGCGCGTGATGAGTTGACTGCCCGCGATTTTTTTGGGCTAACAAAACCGGCTTAATGCCTATACGAGTTTTAAATACGGAACCGAGAATCTGATGAGTGACTATAAATCAACCCTGAATTTGCCGGAAACAGGGTTCCCGATGCGCGGCGATCTCGCCAAGCGTGAACCGGGAATGCTGGCGCGTTGGACTGATGATGACCTGTACGGCATCATTCGTGCGGCCAAAAAAGGCAAAAAAACCTTCATTCTGCATGATGGCCCTCCTTATGCGAATGGCAGCATTCATATTGGTCACTCGGTTAACAAGATTCTGAAAGACATTATCGTGAAGTCCAAAGGACTCACGGGCTATGACTCGCCTTACGTTCCGGGCTGGGACTGCCACGGTCTGCCGATCGAGTTGAAAGTAGAGCAGGAATATGGCAAACCGGGCGAGAAGTTTACCGCCGCTGAGTTCCGCGCTAA
This sequence comes from Citrobacter werkmanii, assembly GCF_008693645.1. Lineage (NCBI taxonomy): Bacteria > Pseudomonadati > Pseudomonadota > Gammaproteobacteria > Enterobacterales > Enterobacteriaceae > Citrobacter > Citrobacter werkmanii. Next base: position 1,002,501 of record NZ_CP044101.1, read on the forward strand.
ATGCCGTGAATACGCTGCTACACAGGTTGACGGTCAGCGTAAAGACTTTATCCGTCTTGGCGTGCTGGGCGACTGGTCGCATCCGTACCTGACCATGGACTTCAAAACCGAAGCCAACATCATTCGCGCGCTGGGTAAAATCATCGGCAACGGTCACCTGCATAAGGGTGCGAAGCCGGTGCACTGGTGCGTTGACTGCCGTTCCGCGCTGGCGGAAGCGGAAGTTGAGTATTATGACAAAACCTCCCCGTCCATCGACGTGGCGTTCCACGCCGCCGATCAGGACGCGGTGAAAGCGAAATTTGCCGTTTCTGACGTTAACGGCCCGATCTCGCTGGTTATCTGGACCACCACCCCGTGGACGTTGCCGGCGAACCGCGCGATCTCCCTGGCGCCTGATTTTGACTATGCGCTGGTGCAGATCGACGGCCAGGCCGTGATTCTGGCGAAAGATCTGGTTGAAAGCGTCATGCAGCGCATTGGTGCGGCTGACTACACCATTCTGGGCACCGTTAAAGGCGCAGAGCTGGAACTGTTGCGCTTTACCCACCCGTTTATGGGTTTTGACGTACCGGCGATTCTGGGCGATCACGTCACGTTGGATGCGGGTACCGGGGCGGTACATACCGCGCCTGGCCACGGCCCGGACGACTATGTCATCGGTCAAAAATACGGTCTGGAAGTGGCGAACCCGGTGGGTCCGGACGGCGCTTATCTGGCGGGCACCTACCCGACCCTGGACGGTGTGAACGTCTTTAAAGCCAACGATATTGTTGTCGCTCTGCTGAGCGAAAAAGGCGCGTTGCTGCACGTCGAGAAGATGCAGCATAGCTATCCGTGCTGCTGGCGCCACAAAACGCCGATCATCTTCCGGGCGACCCCGCAGTGGTTCGTGAGCATGGATCAGAAAGGCCTGCGCGCGCAGTCCCTGAAAGAGATCAAAGGCGTGCAGTGGATCCCTGACTGGGGCCAGGCGCGTATCGAATCCATGGTTGCCAACCGTCCTGACTGGTGTATCTCCCGTCAGCGTACGTGGGGTGTGCCGATGTCTCTGTTCGTTCACAAAGACACCGAAGAGTTGCATCCGCGCGCTATCGAACTGATGGAAGAAGTGGCTAAACGCGTTGAAATTGACGGCATCCAGGCGTGGTGGGATCTCGATCCGAAAGATATCCTCGGCGACGAAGCTGACCAGTATGTCAAAGTCCCGGATACGCTGGACGTTTGGTTTGACTCTGGTTCCACCCACTCATCTGTCGTAGACGTGCGTCCTGAATTTGCCGGTCACGCAGCGGATATGTATCTGGAAGGCTCTGACCAGCACCGTGGCTGGTTCATGTCATCTCTGATGATCTCCACCGCGATGAAAGGCAAAGCGCCGTATCGCCAGGTACTGACTCACGGTTTCACCGTGGATGGTCAGGGCCGTAAGATGTCCAAGTCTATCGGTAACACCGTTTCTCCGCAGGACGTGATGAACAAACTCGGCGCGGATATTTTGCGTCTGTGGGTGGCGTCTACCGACTACACCGGTGAAATGGCGGTTTCTGACGAAATTCTGAAACGTGCTGCCGACAGCTATCGTCGTATCCGTAACACCGCACGCTTCCTGCTGGCGAACCTGAACGGGTTCGATCCGGTAAAAGACATGGTGAAACCGGAAGAGATGGTGGTGCTGGACAGGTGGGCGGTTGGCTGTGCGCAAGCGGCACAGGAAGAGATCCTGAAAGCTTACGAAGCCTATGACTTCCACGAAGTAGTGCAGCGCCTGATGCGTTTCTGCTCCGTCGAAATGGGTTCGTTCTACCTCGACATCATCAAAGACCGCCAGTACACCGCGAAAGCGGAAAGCCGGGCGCGTCGTAGCTGCCAGACTGCGCTGTTCCATATCGCAGAAGCGCTGGTTCGCTGGATGGCGCCGATCATGTCCTTCACCGCGGATGAAATCTGGGGTTACCTGCCGGGCGAACGTGAAAAATACGTCTTTACCGGTGAATGGTACGAAGGCCTGTTTGGCTTAGGTGAAACCGAGGCGATGAACGATACCTTCTGGGACGAGCTGCTGAAAGTACGCGGCGAAGTGAACAAGGTCATCGAGCAGGCGCGTGCGGATAAGAAAGTCGGCGGTTCTCTGGAAGCGGCAGTCACCCTGTACGCTGAACCCGAACTGGCGGCTAAACTGACCGCGCTCGGCGAAGAGTTGCGCTTTGTGCTGCTGACCTCCGGCGCGAGCGTTGCGGACTATGCCGCGGCGCCAGCTGATGCTCAGCAGAGCGAATTGCTCAAAGGTCTGAAAATCGTACTGAGCAAAGCCGAAGGTGAGAAGTGCCCGCGCTGCTGGCATTACACTACCGACGTCGGCCAGGTGGCGGAACATGCAGATATCTGCGGACGCTGTGTCAGCAACATCGCCGGTGATGGCGAACAACGTAAGTTTGCCTGATGAGTAAGCCTATTTGTTCAACAGGGCTACGCTGGCTGTGGCTGGTGGTAGTCGTGCTGATTATCGATTTAGGCAGCAAGTACCTGATCCTCCAGAATTTTGCTCTGGGGGATACGGTATCGCTGTTCCCGTCGCTTAATCTGCACTACGCGCGAAACTATGGCGCGGCGTTTAGCTTCTTAGCCGACAGCGGCGGCTGGCAACGTTGGTTTTTTGCCGGTATCGCTATTGGTATCTGCGTCATCCTGATGGTGATGATGTATCGCTCGAAGGCGACGCAGAAGCTGAACAACATCGCGTATGCGTTAATCATTGGCGGTGCGCTGGGCAATCTGTTCGATCGCCTGTGGCACGGCTTCGTGGTTGATATGATTGACTTTTACGTTGGCGACTGGCATTTCGCGACATTCAATCTGGCTGATACGGCAATCTGTATCGGCGCGGCATTGATTGTTCTCGAAGGCTTCTTACCGTCGAAAGAGAAAAAAGCCGCATAAAAAAATGCCGGATGGCGCTATGCTAATCCGGCTTACAATCTATCGCGAACCTTGTAGGCCCGGTAAGCGTAGCGCCACCGGGCAAACAGGCGGCAGCAATTTTAAAGAGCAACCTGCATGTCTAAATCAGTACAGAGTAACAGTGCGGTGCTGGTGCACTTCACCCTTAAGCTCGACGATGGCTCCACCGCAGAGTCAACCCGCAATAACGGCAAGCCTGCGCTGTTTCGCCTGGGCGATGGTTCTCTGTCTGAAGGACTGGAACAACACCTGCTGGGGCTAAAAGAGGGTGATAAAACCACTTTTTCCCTGGAGCCGGATGCCGCCTTTGGCGTGCCAAGCCCGGACTTGATTCAGTATTTCTCGCGTCGGGAATTTATGGACGCGGGCGAGCCAGAAATTGGCGCTATCATGCTCTTTACCGCAATGGACGGCAGTGAGATGCCTGGCGTGATTCGTGAAATCAACGGTGACTCGATCACGGTTGATTTCAACCATCCGCTGGCCGGGCATACCGTTCATTTTGATATTGAAGTGCTGGAAGTCGAACCAGTACTGGAGGCGTAAAATGCAGATCCTGTTGGCTAACCCGCGCGGTTTTTGCGCTGGCGTAGACCGCGCTATCAGCATTGTAGAAAACGCGCTGGCTATTTATGGCGCGCCGATTTATGTCCGTCATGAGGTGGTGCATAACCGCTATGTGGTGGATAGCCTGCGCGAGCGCGGCGCTATTTTTATTGAGCAAATCAGTGAAGTGCCTGACGGCGCAATCCTGATCTTCTCCGCCCACGGTGTCTCTCAGGCGGTACGTAACGAAGCCAAAGGTCGTGATCTCACGGTTTTCGACGCCACCTGTCCGTTAGTCACCAAAGTGCATATGGAAGTGGCGCGCGCCAGCCGTCGCGGTGAAGAGTCAATTCTGATTGGTCACGCCGGGCACCCGGAAGTCGAAGGCACAATGGGCCAGTACAGTAACCCACAGGGGGGGATGTATCTGGTTGAATCACCGGAAGATGTACTGAAACTGACCGTGAAGAATGAAGGTAAATTGTCCTTCATGACACAGACCACGCTTTCCGTTGACGACACTTCTGACGTCATTGACGCGCTGCGCCAACGCTTCCCGAAAATTGTCGGGCCGCGCAAAGACGATATCTGTTATGCCACCACCAACCGTCAGGAAGCGGTTCGCGCGCTGGCGGAACAGGCTGATGTGGTGCTGGTGGTCGGCTCGAAAAACTCCTCTAACTCTAACCGTCTGGCTGAACTGGCCCAGCGAATGGGGAAAGCGGCGTATTTGATTGACGATGCGACCGACATCCAGGAAACGTGGGTAAAAGACGCTAAGTGCGTAGGCGTGACGGCCGGAGCCTCGGCGCCGGATATCCTGGTGCAAAACGTGATCGCTCGCCTGCAGGAACTTGGCGGTGGAGAGGCTATCCCACTGGAAGGCCGTGAAGAAAATATTGTTTTCGAAGTGCCCAAAGAGCTGCGTGTGGATGTTCGTGAAGTAGAGTAAGTCTTTCACGATACGATTATGAGAAGATGCCAGACTTAACGTCTGGCATTTTTTATGGAGAAACCATGCGCTTACCGATCATTCTTGATACCGATCCCGGCATTGATGATGCCGCCGCTATTGCCGCCGCGCTGTTTGCCCCTGAGCTGGATCTGCAACTCATGACCACGGTAGCAGGCAATGTTTCGGTGGAAAAAACCACCCGCAATGCGTTGCAGTTGCTGCACTTCTGGAATGCGGATATTCCGCTGGCGCAAGGGGCATCAATGCCGCTGGTGCGGCCGCTGCGTGATGCTGCTTCCGTGCACGGCGAGTCCGGTATGGAAGGGTATGAATTTGTCGAACACGACCGACAGGCGATGGCAAAACCCGCCTTCCAGGCTATTCGTGACGCGCTGATGCATGCCCCGCAGCCCGTGACGCTGGTAGCGATTGGTCCGCTGACCAACATTGCGCTGCTGCTGACCCATTATCCTGAATGCATATTCAATATTCACCGTCTGGTGATGATGGGCGGTTCAGCCGGGCGCGGGAACTTTACGCCAAATGCCGAGTTTAATATTGCTATCGATCCTGAGGCCGCCGCGAAAGTTTTTCAGAGTGGGCTGGAGATCGTGATGTGTGGGCTGGATGTCACTAATCAGGCCATGCTGACGCCGGAGTATCTGGCGACGCTTCCCGCGCTCAATAAGACCGGCAGCATGCTGCACGCACTATTTAGCCATTACCGCAGCGGCAGTATGAATACAGGACTGCGGATGCATGATCTGTGCGCGATTGCCTGGCTGGTGCGCCCGGAACTCTTTACCCTGCAGCCGTGCTTCGTGGCGGTGGAAACTCAGGGGGAATATACCTCGGGTACCACGGTGGTGGATATTGAAGGGCGTTTGGGGCATCCGGCAAATGCCCAGGTTGCACTGGATCTTGACGTTGAGGGGTTCCAGCAGTGGGTGGCAGAGGTGCTGGCGCTGGCGCCATAATCAGGTGTTGTGTAGCGGTACCTTTTCGCCGAGATAATCAATCATCGCCCGCATTCTGGCGGGCATATGTTGATTGCGCGTCCATAGTAGCCACAGTTCCCCGCTGTAGTCGCTGATAAATTCCCATTCCGGCAGTACCTGGACAATCTCGCCATTGGAGAGTGCCGCGCGGGCGGTGAACAGCGGCAGGCTGCCGATTCCGAGGTTATTTTTCACCGCATCCAGATGTACGCCGGTATGGTTGGCGGCGTAGCGACCGTGAGTCTGAATGGTCTCCACACGTTCACCGCGGCGAAACTTCCAGCGTGAATCCGCAGGGGTCTCGCCAAGGCTGATACAGCTATGTTCACGCAGTGCCTGCGGGTGCTCTGGCGTACCGTGCTCGCGTAGGTACGCAGCGGTTGCGCATATCACATGGCTGACCGGCATCAGTGGTTTCCCATACAGGCCCGGGGAGGGCGACTGACTGATGCGCAGCGCAAGGTCGACGCCGTCGTCGATTAAATCCATATAACGGTCTTCCAGCCGAAGGCGGACGTCCACCTGTGGGTAGCGCGTAAAGAATTCGGCCATCAGTGGATGAATGACAAATCGCCCCACCGCTTTCGGCACGCTGAGGGTCAGTTGCCCCTGAGCGATGGCTTGTCGACTGCTGCCTGAGTCGACAGCCATTTGCGCCGCATGCAGCATTTCCTGCGCGTGCGCATACACTATTTTGCCCGTTTCGCTAAGCGCCAGCTTGCGCGTCGTACGGTGCAGCAGTTTGCTGCCCAGTGCCTTCTCGAGGCGTGATGCGCTGCGGCTAATAGCGGAAGGCGTAGCACCTGAGACTTTGGCGGCGGCAGAGAAGCTCCCCTGGTCGATAATCAACACAAAGGTGGCAAGGTCAGGAAGAAGGTTAGGGTTCATTTGTGCGTACCAGGCAAAGATGCATTGAACCGGCGCAGGATTATCGCCGTCAGTAAAGTGAATATACTCTTCCTATCAAGAGGAGAGCAATCATGACCGAACGTCTTTATTACACTTGTGATAACACCGAAGGCCAGGCCACGGTGATGAGCTGTACAGCGCGAGCGGAAGGAGGCTATGCGGTGGTGCTGGATGGCACGCTATTTCACCCACAGGGCGGTGGGCAACCCGCGGATGCTGGCTGGATTGATGAGATCCCCGTCGAGACGGTGATCGTGCGTGATGACGATGTGCTGCATATCGTGGAGACACCGATTGCGCCTGGCGTAATCAGCCTGAGAGTTGATGCGACACAGCGTCAGCTGCATGCGCGGCTGCACTCTGCGGGGCACCTTATCGGGTTGGCGGGTACAGAGTACGGATGGCAACCGGTAAAAGCGCACCACTGGCCTGGCGAAGGGCGGATTACGTTTTCCGCAAAAGGCAGCAGTACGCTGCCGGACGGCGCCTCACTGCTGGCGAAAATCAACGCCTGGCAGGCGGAGGATCTTCCTCGCCGGGTGACATTCGACGGCGGTTTGCGCGAAGTCGGGTTCGGTGAGCTGCCCGCTTACCCTTGCGGCGGTACGCATGTTGCGCGTTTATCCGACATTGGGCAGGTGACGATTACTCAGGTGAAGATGAAAAAAGGGCAGATGATCGTCACCTACACGCTCGTGCCATAAAACCGCACTCGCGAAAATATCTACGCAGATTGGCTGGTTTCTGCTCGGTTTTCCATCGTTTTCCCATCACCTTGCGCCATACTGAGTAAGTTTGACTTCTTTCCAGTGCTCCAGCAATGATTCATCCTGCGGGATGAATCATGTCTTTTACTGATATTCCCCTCTGTTTATCATTAAATTCTAATTATCGACGTTTTCGGCTGGCGGCGCAGCGATGCGCTGGTTACTCTGAAAACGATTTACGCAAAATTAACAAAAGAGAATAGCTATGCATGATGCACAAATCCGCGTTGCCATCGCGGGAGCCGGAGGACGCATGGGGCGTCAGTTGATTCAGGCCACACTTGGCATGGATGGCGTACAGCTTGGCGCGGCGCTGGAGCGCGAAGGCTCTTCCTTACTGGGAAGCGATGCCGGAGAGTTAGCGGGAGCCGGGAAAACGGGGGTTACCGTACAAAGCAGCCTTGAGGCGGTGAAAGATGATTTCGATGTTTTCATCGATTTCACGCGACCGGAAGGTACGCTGACGCATCTGGCGTTTTGCCGCCAGCACGGTAAGGGAATGGTGATTGGTACCACCGGGTTCGATGATGCCGGTAAACAGGCTATTCGCGATGCCGCGCAGGAGATTGCTATCGTCTTCGCTGCGAATTTTAGCGTCGGCGTTAACGTCATGCTGAAACTGCTTGAGAAAGCAGCAAAAGTGATGGGGGACTATACCGATATTGAGATTATCGAAGCGCATCACCGCCACAAAGTGGACGCCCCATCGGGGACCGCGCTGGCGATGGGTGAGGCGATCGCCGGGGCGTTGGATAAAGATCTGAAAGACTGCGCTGTCTACTCGCGCGAAGGTTATACCGGCGAGCGTGTGCCGGGCACTATTGGTTTTGCGACCGTACGCGCCGGTGACATTGTCGGCGAACATACCGCGATGTTTGCCGATATTGGCGAGCGTATTGAAATCACCCATAAAGCGTCCAGCCGCATGACTTTTGCCAATGGCGCAGTGCGATCGGCGGTTTGGCTGAAATCTAAGTCAAATGGTCTTTTTGATATGAAAGATGTACTTGATTTACGCAGTTTATAGATTTTATTACCCTTCGTGATGTGGTTATGGTAATCATAATTATTTGATTACATGGGGCAATATTTTATTGCCCTTTAATTTTTTGGCTTTTGGTTTTATTTTTTATCTAAGCTGGTTTTTATATATGTTTTTATGCTTCATTCTGTTATCTGAATGTAAATTTTGACCAAGTGGTCCACTTTTTTCTCTCGCTGCTCCCCTTTTTACACTCTTTATCTACCGCAAGCGTTTTCCACCCTGAGTTAGCTGATCTTTTTGCCTGTTAAATCGAGTGATTTATCCCAGTGGCGTAAAATAATAATAAAAATTGCCCTTTTGGGTAGACTTTTACGTGGGCTATCTCTAGAATGCCGCCGTTTGCCAGAAATCCATAGGTAAGCAAATTTGCATTGATTCATGAGGTGTTAATGAATTAATATGCAAATAAAGTGAGTGAATATTCTCTGGAGGGTGTTTTGATTAAGTCAGCGCTATTGGTTCTGGAAGACGGAACCCAGTTTCACGGTCGGGCCATAGGGGCAACAGGTTCGGCGGTTGGGGAAGTCGTTTTCAATACTTCAATGACCGGTTATCAAGAAATCCTCACTGATCCTTCCTATTCCCGCCAAATCGTCACTCTTACTTATCCTCATATCGGTAATGTCGGCACCAATGAAGCCGATGCAGAATCTTCTCAGGTACATGCGCAAGGCCTGGTCATCCGCGACCTGCCGCTGATTGCCAGCAACTACCGCAACACCGAAGACCTCTCTTCTTACCTCAAGCGCCATAATATTGTGGCGATTGCCGATATCGATACCCGTAAGCTGACGCGACTGCTGCGCGAGAAGGGTGCTCAGAACGGCTGCATCATTGCAGGCGATAATCTGGATGCTGCGCTGGCCTTAGAAAAAGCCAAAGTGTTCCCGGGCTTAAATGGGATGGACCTGGCAAAAGAAGTGACCACCGCTGAATCCTACAGCTGGACCCAGGGTAGCTGGACGCTTTCGGGTGACCTGCCGGAAGCGAAGTCTGCAGAAGAGCTGCCGTTCCACGTGGTGGCCTACGATTTTGGCGCCAAGCGCAACATTCTGCGTATGCTGGTGGATCGCGGCTGCCGCCTGACGGTGGTACCGGCGAAAACCTCTGCGGAAGACGTTCTGAAGATGAATCCGGACGGTATCTTCCTGTCTAACGGCCCAGGTGACCCGGCCCCGTGCGACTACGCCATCGAAGCGATTGAGAAATTCCTCCAGACCGATATTCCGGTATTTGGCATCTGCCTCGGCCATCAACTGTTGGCGCTGGCGAGCGGTGCGAAGACCATCAAGATGAAGTTTGGTCACCACGGTGGTAACCACCCGGTGAAAGACATGGATAAGAATGTGGTGATGATTACCGCGCAGAACCACGGCTTTGCGGTGGATGAAGACTCGCTGCCAGCCAACCTGCGCGTGACCCACAAATCCCTGTTCGACGGTACCCTGCAAGGGATTCACCGTACCGATAAACCGGCGTTCAGCTTCCAGGGCCACCCGGAGGCGAGCCCAGGCCCGCATGATGCGGCGCCGCTGTTCGACCACTTTATCGAGCTTATTGAGCAATACCGTCAGTCCGCGAAATAATCAGGAGTAATAAAAGCCATGCCAAAACGTACAGACATAAAAAGTATCCTGATTCTGGGCGCGGGCCCGATTGTTATCGGTCAGGCGTGTGAGTTTGACTACTCCGGCGCCCAGGCGTGTAAAGCGCTGCGCGAAGAGGGTTACCGCGTTATTCTGGTGAACTCTAACCCGGCAACCATTATGACCGACCCGGAAATGGCCGATGCGACCTACATCGAGCCGATCAATTGGGAAGTGGTACGCAAAATCATCGAAAAAGAGCGTCCGGATGCGGTTCTGCCAACCATGGGCGGCCAGACCGCGCTGAACTGCGCGCTGGAGCTGGAGCGTCAGGGCGTGCTGGAAGAGTTCGGTGTAACCATGATTGGTGCGACCGCTGATGCGATTGATAAAGCAGAAGACCGCCGTCGTTTCGACGTGGCGATGAAGAAAATCGGCCTCGACACCGCGCGTTCCGGTATCGCGCACACCATGGAAGAAGCGCTGGCGGTTGCCGCTGACGTGGGCTTCCCGTGCATCATCCGTCCATCTTTCACCATGGGCGGCACCGGCGGCGGTATCGCCTACAACCGTGAAGAGTTCGAAGAAATCTGCGAACGCGGCCTGGACCTCTCGCCAACCAACGAGCTGCTGATTGATGAATCGCTGATCGGCTGGAAAGAGTACGAGATGGAAGTGGTGCGTGATAAGAACGACAACTGCATCATCGTCTGCTCTATCGAAAACTTCGATGCGATGGGCATTCACACCGGTGACTCGATCACTGTTGCTCCGGCGCAGACCCTGACCGACAAAGAATACCAAATCATGCGTAACGCCTCGATGGCGGTACTGCGTGAAATCGGCGTAGAAACCGGCGGTTCCAACGTTCAGTTCTCGGTGAACCCGAAAGATGGTCGCCTGATCGTTATCGAAATGAACCCGCGCGTCTCCCGCTCCTCGGCGCTGGCGTCCAAAGCCACCGGCTTCCCGATTGCCAAAGTGGCGGCCAAGCTGGCGGTGGGTTACACCCTCGACGAGCTGATGAACGACATCACCGGTGGCCGTACTCCGGCCTCCTTCGAGCCGTCTATCGACTACGTTGTCACCAAGATTCCTCGCTTCAACTTCGAGAAATTCGCCGGTGCAAACGACCGTCTGACCACCCAGATGAAATCCGTCGGCGAAGTGATGGCGATTGGCCGTACGCAGCAGGAATCCCTGCAGAAAGCGCTGCGCGGCCTGGAAGTAGGCGCCACCGGTTTCGACCCTAAAGTGAGCCTCGACGACCCGGAAGCGCTGACCAAAATCCGCCGCGAGCTGAAAGACGCGGGCGCCGAGCGCATCTGGTATATCGCCGATGCCTTCCGCGCGGGCCTCTCCGTCGACGGCGTGTTCAACCTGACCAACATCGACCGCTGGTTCCTGGTACAGATTGAAGAGCTGGTGCGTCTGGAAGAAAAAGTGGCGGAAGTGGGCATCAACGGCCTCGACGCTGACTTCCTGCGTCACCTGAAGCGCAAAGGCTTCGCCGATGCGCGTCTGGCAAAACTGGCGGGCGTTCGCGAAGCGGAAATCCGCAAGCTGCGCGACCAGTACAACCTGCACCCGGTCTACAAGCGCGTGGATACCTGCGCGGCGGAATTCGCCACCGATACCGCCTACATGTACTCCACCTATGAAGAAGAGTGCGAATCTAACCCATCCGTCGACCGCGACAAAATCATGGTCCTCGGCGGCGGCCCGAACCGTATCGGCCAGGGTATCGAATTTGACTACTGCTGCGTCCATGCCTCGCTGGCGCTGCGCGAAGACGGTTACGAGACCATCATGGTCAACTGTAACCCGGAAACTGTCTCTACCGACTACGACACCTCCGACCGTCTGTATTTCGAGCCGGTAACGCTGGAGGACGTACTGGAAATCGTGCGCATCGAGAAGCCGAAAGGCGTCATCGTGCAGTACGGCGGCCAGACCCCGCTGAAACTGGCGCGTGAACTGGAAGCCGCAGGCGTACCGGTTATCGGTACCAGCCCGGACGCGATTGACCGCGCGGAAGACCGTGAACGCTTCCAGCACGCGGTTGACCGTCTGAAGCTGAAACAGCCAGCCAACGCCACCGTGACCGCCATTGAACAAGCGGTTGAGAAGGCGAAAGAAATTGGCTACCCGCTGGTGGTGCGCCCGTCCTACGTACTGGGCGGCCGCGCGATGGAAATCGTCTACGACGAAGCCGACCTGCGTCGCTACTTCCAGACCGCGGTTAGCGTCTCCAACGACGCGCCGGTGCTGCTGGACCGCTTCCTCGACGATGCCATCGAAGTGGACGTTGACGCCATCTGCGACGGCGAAATGGTGCTGATTGGCGGCATCATGGAGCACATCGAGCAGGCGGGCGTACACTCCGGCGACTCCGCCTGTTCTCTGCCAGCCTACACGCTGAGCAAGGAAATTCAGGATGTGATGCGCCAGCAGGTGCAGAAGCTGGCCTTCGAACTGCAGGTGCGCGGCCTGATGAACGTGCAGTTTGCGGTGAAAGACAACGAAGTCTACCTGATTGAAGTCAACCCGCGTGCGGCGCGTACCGTACCGTTCGTCTCCAAAGCCACCGGCGTACCGCTGGCGAAAGTGGCGGCGCGCGTGATGGCTGGCAAATCGCTGACCGAGCAGGGCGTGACCAAAGAAATTATCCCGCCGTACTACTCGGTGAAAGAAGTGGTGCTGCCGTTCAACAAATTCCCGGGCGTTGACCCGCTGTTAGGGCCAGAAATGCGCTCTACCGGGGAAGTGATGGGCGTGGGCCGTACCTTCGCGGAAGCGTTCGCCAAGGCACAGCTGGGCAGTAACTCCACGATGAAGAAACAGGGCCGTGCGCTGCTCTCGGTTCGCGAAGGCGACAAAGAGCGCGTCGTGGACCTGGCCGCTAAGCTGCTAAAACAGGGCTTCGAGCTGGATGCGACTCACGGTACCGCGATTGTGCTGGGTGAAGCCGGTATCAACCCGCGTCTGGTGAACAAGGTACATGAAGGTCGTCCGCACATTCAGGACCGTATCAAGAATGGCGAATATACCTACATTATCAACACCACCGCAGGTCGTCAGGCGATTGAAGACTCCAAGCTGATTCGCCGCAGCGCCTTGCAGTACAAAGTGCATTACGACACTACCCTGAATGGCGGTTTCGCAACGGCTATGGCGCTGAATGCGGATGCCACCGAGAAGGTGACCTCGGTGCAGGAAATGCACGCGCAGATCAATAAATAATAAACAGAAGGTCCGGTGATATTTGCGTTAATCGGATCTGCAATATAAATTTGAAACGGTTCCTGAGAAGGAGCCGTTTTTTTTACCCTATCAGGTCATCCCTGGAGATGTCCGTTTCCTTAACCACATTTTCAATGTAATAAGCACGATATTGCTCACACTAATCAACATTCAAGTCGCATACTATCTTTATATCCACAATTTTAATATGGCTTAGTTTTTATTAATTTGGACAGGCCGTAGCCAGATTTTTAATTTGTGAAATGGTGTGCTTATGTGTGAAAAATATGTTGAAAGACCGCTTTATTTGTTAATTGCTGACTGGATGATGGCAGAGGACCGATGGATCACTGCCAAGGAGATTTCCCGTCAATTTGATATTGAACACTGCAAAGCAATTAATACGCTCTCCTATATTCTGTCAGAAGTTGGGGAAATTGTTTGTGAAGTGAAGATGATCCCTAACCAGATTGCAGGACGAGGCTGTCAGTGCCAGCGTCTGGTGAAAGTCGTGAGTATTGATTCTCATCTCTATCGCCGATTGAATCATAATTTGCAGGAAAGAAAAGTGAGTGTGGCGAAAGCGCCACGACTGTCTGCCGTTCCCCCAACAGAGCTCAACCGTGAGCAGAAATGGCAGATGATGCTGTCAAAAAGTATGCGTCGCTAATGGTTAGTTTGCCTGATGGCAGCGTTGACGGGGATTGACGCGTAGGCCGGATAAGCGTCAGCGCATCCGGCATCAATTATTGGGCTGATTTTGGCTTCACGTCCGTCGTGCCTTTCAGGCGCGGCCGGTTTTTTTCGACCTGGGTTAACGGCTTCGTTTCAGATAGCCCCGTTCGGCAGCGGACCGCAAGATCCTGATATTCTTTGGTGTTGAGGCGTTTCCAGTGCAGCTCCTGGTCTGTGACCTGGCGTAGTACTCGCGCAGGTGAACCCACCAGCAGTTGCCTTGCCTCACCCTGAAATCCGGCTTTGACGAAACTCATGGCGGCGACAATGCTCTCTTCGCCAATCACTGCGCCGTCCATAATCACGCTGTTCATGCCGACCAGGGCGTCCCGGCCCACCACGCAGCCATGCAAAATAGCGCCGTGGCCGATATGGCCGTTCTCATGCACGACGGTATCGGTATCGCAGTAGCCATGCATAATGCAGCCATCCTGCAGATTAGATCCTGCCTTAAGGATCAGGCGCCCATAATCCCCACGCAATGACGCGAGTGGGCCAATATAAACACCGGCACCCACGATGACATCGCCAATCAGCACGGCGCTGGGATGGACAAACGCGTCCGGGTGTACCACCGGGATCAGTCCTTCAAAGGCGTAATAGCTCATGGTTGTACCTCGGTTTTTTTGCCGGACGACGGCGTAAACACCTTATCCGGCATAGTCACATTAACGACCTTTCCACACCGGATCGCGTTTTTCGGCAAATGCCTGCGGTCCTTCGAGCGCATCTTCCGAATGCAGTACCGACGGATAATGCTTCAGTACGCCGCTGCGGATGTAGCGGTAGCCTTCTTCTACCGGCATTTCGCTGGTCGTACGATAAATCTCTTTCAGCGCCGCGATCGCCAGCGGGGCGCTATTAACCAGTTGTTGCGCCAGTTCGCGCGCGCTATCCATCAGTTCGCTCTGGCTGACAACGCGGTTCACGATCCCCCAACGCAGCGCTTCTTCGGCGCTCATTCGTCTACCGGTCATCACCATTTCGTTGACGATAGCCGGTGGCAACAGCTTAGGCAGGCGCAAAACGCCGCCGCTGTCAGGCACGATGCCGAGCTTGGCTTCAGGTAGCGCGAAGCTGGCGTTTTCCGCGCAGACAATAAAGTCCGCCGCCAGCGCCAGCTCAAAACCGCCGCCAAACGCATAGCCGTTTACCGCGGCGATGACCGGCTTATCCAGATCAAATATTTCAGTTAAACCGGCAAAGCCGCCGGGACCAAAATCGGCATCCGGCGCTTCACCTTCCGCTGCCGCTTTTAAGTCCCAGCCAGCAGAAAAGAATTTCTCCCCGCCGCCAGTAATGATTGCTACGCGTAATTCCGGATCGTCACGGAAATTAAGAAAAGCCTGGCCCATTGCAAAGCTGGTTTTGGCGTCAATGGCATTGGCTTTAGGTCGGTCGAGGGTAATTTCCAGGATCGGGCCATTACGGGTCAGATGTAATGATTCACTCATGGTTCATCTCCAGATAAATAGTTTCCCGGCGGGAGGGATTCCTGCCGGAAGGTTTATTTCAGATTTTTTTTGATTATTTTTCCTGAACAGTTGCGCGGCAGGTCGGTTCTGATCTCCATAAAAGAGGGAACCTTGAATTTCGCCATATTGTTTTCGCAGAAGCTGAAAAACTCGGCTTCGCTTAATGTTTCACCTTCATTAAGGACAATAAACGCTTTAATGGCTTCATCACGGATCGCGTCTTTAATACCAACAACCACAATGTCCTGAATTTTCGGATGCGCAGAAATAATATTTTCCAGCTCGACGCAGGAGACATTTTCCCCGCCGCGTTTAATCATGTTGCAGCGTCTGTCGACAAAATAGAAATACCCATCCTCATCCTGGTAACCCGAATCACCGGTATGTAACCAGCCCTCTGGTTCCAGCGCCCTGGCGGTTGCTTCCGGCTGCATGTAATACTCTTTGAAGATGGTCTTGCCGGGGACGCCTTTAATACAGATTTCGCCAATTTCTCCGGCGGGGAGCGGGCGATTTTGATCGTCGCGAATTTCAGCTTCATAGCTAAATCCCACGCGACCAATGGAAGGCCAGCGTCGTTTGTCTCCGGGACGGTCGCCAATTATTCCGACAATGGTTTCAGTCATACCATAAGAGGTCAGCAGCCTGACGCCAAAGCGTTCGATAAAGGCGTCTTTTTCCTGCGCGGATAGATTGAGATAGAACATCACTTCGCGCAGATGATGCTGCCTGTCCGTTGGCGCGGCGGGCTGGACCATCAGCGTGCGGATCATCATCGGGATGCACTCGGTCACCGTCGCCTGATATTTACGTACCTGATCCCAGAATGCCCGGGCGCTGTACTTCTCCAGGAGCACAAAGGTGCTGCCGGCGGAAAAGGCCGGCATTGCGGCGGTACACTGACAGTCGATATGAAAAGCGGGCATCACCGTCATGTATACGTCATCATCGCGCAGGGCGATTTGCCAGGCAGAGTAATAGCCCGCAAAGCGCAGGTTATAATGGGTAATCACCACCCCTTTTGGACGCGAGGTGGTACCGGAGGTAAACAGAATTTCCGCCGTATCGTCAGTGGATAACGCAGGCGTATAGCACAGGGTGGTCGACTGACGAGCCTGCAGTTGGGTAAAGTGGCTCACGCCATCGTCAGCCGGAAGCTGCTCGCCAATCAGACAGATATGATTAAGCGGAGTGCTATTTTCCTGGCGTATTTCACGGTACATAGGATAAAACTGGGCGCTGGTAACCAGCAGGCTCACCTGGCTGTTTTGCAGGATCCAGGCACTTTCTTCGCCCAGTAAGCGAGCATTAATCGGCACCATAATGGCGCCGATTTTTGCCAGTCCAAACCAGCAAAAGATGAATTCCGGACAGTTATCCAGATGCAGTGCGACCCTATCGCCCTTGCGGATCCCTAAGGAATGAAAAAGGTTCGCCGTGCGATTAATCTCTTCATTGAGCGAGGCATAGCTAAATTGCCGAACGATTCCTTCACAGGATTCGAAAATTAACGCCGTTTTATTTCCGTACACCCCGGCCAGGTCGTCCCACATCTGACGTAAGTTTTGTCCGCCAACGATATCCATATTGCTTTATCCACTGAAATCAGGCGTGAGCGCTAACCCACGAGCGGGTTAGCGCGTCGCGTTTATTCCTCAACCCTGGCCAGGCCTTTGCCGACCAGCTCATTTATGTCTGCTTCGCTATAACCAATGTTTTTCAGAATGGCGGCGGTATCCATGCCGTGTGATGGCATGCCACGCCAGATTTTCCCCGGGTTGTTTTTAAATTTCGGCATGATGTTCGGCCCTTTGCAGGTGCGGCCGTCCATTGTTTGCCACTGAGTAATGGATTCGCGGGCAACGTACTGCGGATTGCCTTCCAGTTCCGGAATGGTTAGCACCTTCGCACAGGCGATATTCAGCTCAGCAAAGCGCGCCTGGACTTCGGCGATGGTATGCGCTGCCAGCCAGGCGTCCAGTTTCTCTTCGACGAGCGGGCCGTAAGGGCATTCCACGCGATGGATTAGCTGCGTGCCTTCCGGAACTTCCGGCGTACCGAGAATGTGGGCCAGGCCGATATCTTTAAAACACTCGTTGATTTGCGTGATGCCGACCAACTCCATGACGATGTAACCATCGGCGCATTTATACAGACCGCAACCGGCGTAGTAGGGATCTTTCCCTTTCGTCATACGTGGACAGATTTCGCCGCCGTTGAAGTAGTCCATCATGAAGTACTGACCCATGCGCAGCATCACTTCGTACATGGCGATATCGATGCTTTCACCTTTACCCGTTTCGCGCACTTTGTGCAGGGCCGCCAGCGCTGCTGTCGTTGCGGTCATCCCGGAGAAGTAATCCGCGGTATACGGGAAGGCTGGCATCGGTTGGTCAACGTCGCCGTTTTGGATCAGATAACCACTGAACGCCTGCGCGATGGTGTTATACGCCGGAAGATTGGTGTACTCCTCCGTACCAAACTGGCCAAAACCGGAAAGGTGGGCAATGACCAGTTTCGGGTTATGTTCCCACAGCACTTCATCAGTAATACCGCGGCGTGCAAAGGCCGGGCCTTTACTGGCTTCAATGAAAATATCGGTGGTTTCCATCAGTTTCAGAAACGCTTCCCGACCTTCATCTTTGAAAATATTGAGCGACAGGGCGTGCAGGTTGCGGCGTGAGAGCTGCGGGTAGTTAGGCTGTACGCGGATGGTATCGGCCCATGCGACGTTTTCAATCCAGATAACCTCGGCGCCCCATTCGGCGAACATCTGTCCGGCGAATGGACCGGCGATTTCGATCCCTGAAAAAACAACGCGTACTCCAGCAAGAGGGCCAAAGGTTGGCATTGGTAAATGATTCATAATTTTTCTCCTGGCATTTATGGGGGCCACGTAGGCCGGATGGCGACGCGAGCGTCTCATCAGGCCTACAGGTTGCGCCGTTCTATCGGTATTGCTTGAGTACCGCACGGCCTAACGTCAGGATCTGCATTTCATCAGAACCACCAGAAACGCGGTCAACACGCAGGTCACGCCAGAAACGCGTGATGCGGTGGTTGCCCGCGATACCAACACCTCCCAGTACCTGCATGGCGGTGTCTACCACTTCAAACGCGGCGTTGGCGCAGAAGTATTTGCACATTGCCGCGTCGCCGGAGGTAATAGTGCCGTTATCTGCTTTCCACGCGGCTTCCAGCAGCATGTTTTTCATGGAGTTCAGTTTGATCGCCATATGCGCAAACTTCTCCTGAATCAGTTGGAAGCGGCCAATAGTTTCACCAAACTGCACGCGCTGATTAGCGTAACGCGCGGCATCTTCAAAAGCGCACATTGCGGTGCCGTAGTTGGTCAGCGCGACGAGGAAGCGCTCATGGTCAAACTCTTCTTTCACGCGGTTGAAGCCGTTACCTTCCCGACCGAACATGTCTTTTTCGTCCAGTTCAACGTCGTCAAAGGTGATTTCACAGCAGCTGTCCATGCGCAGACCGAGTTTCTCCAGTTTGTTGACCTTGATACCCGCTTTGCTCATGTCGACAAACCATTCGGTGTAAACAGGCTTATCCGGCGATGCACCGTCTCTCGCCATGACCACGATGTACGGGGTATAGGCGCTACTGGTGATAAAGCACTTACTGCCATTAAGATAAACCTTACCATTTTTGCGTGTATAAGTGGTTTTCAGACTGCCGACATCCGATCCCGCTCCCGGTTCGGTGATAGCAGAGTTCCACATCTGCTTACCGGTACCCTGGAACGCCATTATTTTATCAATTTGCTCCTGAGTCCCTTCACGCAGGAAAGTGTTAAAACCTCCCGGCAATTGGTACAACACGTAAGTTGGTGCGCCAAGACGTCCCAGCTCCATCCAGACGGCGGCGACGGTAACAAAACCCGCTTCCAGACCGCCATGTTCTTCCGGGATCAGCAGGCTATCAATGCCCATATCCGCCAGCGCTTTTACAAAACGCTCAGGGTAGACGCTGTCACGATCGCACTCGGCAAAATAAGCTTCCCAGTTCTCACTGGCCATCAGTTCACGAATACCGGCGACAAACAGTTCCTGCTCGTCATTTAAGTTGAAATCCATCTTTCAGCCTCTTGATCAATTGGGTTAATAAGAATTACTTGTCTTTCCAGTGCACTTTGGCGTCTTTAATAAAGGACAGCGTCACCATAATGTTGACGAAGAACAGCGGGCATCCTCCGGCGATAATTGCGGTCTGAATCGGCTTCAACCCACCCAGCGCCAGCAGAACGATACCGATGATGCCGACCAGCACCGACCAGCCGATACGCACTAACAGAGGCGGTTCTTCACCATCGCGAACTTCGCGACAGGTGGACATCGCCAGGGTGTAAGAGCAGGCGTTAATCAGCGTTACGGTGGCGATAAAGCAG
This sequence comes from Citrobacter werkmanii, assembly GCF_008693645.1. Classification (NCBI taxonomy): domain Bacteria; kingdom Pseudomonadati; phylum Pseudomonadota; class Gammaproteobacteria; order Enterobacterales; family Enterobacteriaceae; genus Citrobacter; species Citrobacter werkmanii. The sequence continues at coordinate 1,022,123 of NZ_CP044101.1, forward strand.
AGGATAAAGAAACCCCACATGGTGGCGGTGCTGAGCGGTAAGGCGGCCCAGGTTTCGATAATGGCGCGCGCCACGCCGTGTTGTTCAATCAACTGCGGAATGTTGAGGATGTTTTTATCCATCAGCAGCAGCGTGTTGCTGCCAAGGACAGTCCACAGGATCCAGGTAGACGCGGTCAGACCCAGTACCATCCCGAAGCACAGTTCGCGTACGGTGCGACCACGAGAAATACGGGCGAGGAAGATGCTCATCTGGATGGCGTAAATCACCCACCACGCCCAGTAGAAGACGGTCCAGCCCTGCGGGAATCCGCCTTTACCGATGGCATCGGTATAGAACAGCATGCGCGGCAGGTGCATCAACAGCATCCCGACGGAGTCGGTGAAGTAGTTCATGATGAAGCTGGCGCCGCTGACGATAAACACCCAGCCGAGCATCAGGAAGCTCAGATAGCTACGTACGTCACTGGCGATCTTGACCCCTTTTTGCAGGCCACAGGCCACGCAAATGGCGTTCAGAATGATCCAGCAGGTAATGATGATGGCGTCGAGTTGCAGCGTATGCGGAATACCGAACAGGTACTGCATACACTCGGTGACCAGCGGGGTAGCCAGACCGAGGCTGGTGCCCATTGCGAAGATCAGCGCCACCAGGTAGAAGTTATCAACGATGGTACCGAACAACCCTTTCGCATGTTTCTCACCGACGAGCGGTACCAGCGTGGAGCTGGGACGGATGACATCCATCTTACGTACAAAGAAGAAGTAGGCAAAGGCTACAGAAAGGAAGCTATAGGTTGCCCACGGCAGCGGCCCCCAGTGGAACAGGCTGTACGCCAGACCTATCTCTTTCGCGCCCGTGGAATTTGGTTCCAGGCCGAACGGCGGTGTGGAGATATAGTAGTAGATCTCAATAGAGCCCCAGAACAGCACCGCAGCGGATGTACAGGACGCGAACATCATAAAAATCCAGCTGGCGGTGCTAAACTCCGGTTTTTCGTCACCTAATCTCTTTTTGGCATAGGGGCCAAAAACCAGCCAGAACCAGCCGAATAGCATGATGACCATATACCATTCAAATGCCCATCCCCAGACGTTGGTGACATAACTGAATACCGCATTAATAACGACGTTAGCGGCATCAAGATCTCTTACTGTTAGCCAGCAAAGTATTCCGACAATTATTAATGGCGGAAAAAAAACCTTCGGTTCAATTCCCGATTTTCTCTTTTCATTTTTCATAAGTGAATTCCAGTGTGAAAACGAAATTTATTTAGCGTGCCCGTTTTTGAACGTTTGTTTATTTATTATTAATGGTTTGTTGATAACTTATTAACCTCTGGACACCTCAACGAGTAACTCATAATGGGTATTCATTTCGCGTGATTCTGTTACTTGTGTCACACTTTTTTGTGCTGGTTATTTTGTCTTGAAATGTCTGTTTTTTATTTATAAATCATATAGTTGGTATTGGTTTTTTAACTTTTTTAAGTGTCTGGCGTTCAATATTGTTGAACCAGCAAGCAATATTGAAAATTTTCATATTTGACGTGTTTCTTTCAATATTGGTGAGGCATGTAACACTATTGAAAGTTACGAATTTCAATGTGTGACATTTTCAATATTGGTGATTAAGGTTTTATTTCCGAATTAAAGAGCGTGATATCTGTATTTAACACCGCCGATATAAATACGTTTCCTTCATGATTTCTGGAGATGCAATGAAGATAATTACTTGCTACAAATGCGTACCTGATGAACAGGATATTGCGATTAATAATGCTGATGGTTCACTCGATTTCAGCAAAGCGGATGGCAAAATCAGCCAATATGATTTGAATGCAATTGAAGCTGCTTGCCAGTTAAAACAGCAGGTGGGAGACGCTCAGGTTGTCGCCATGAGCGTTGGCGGCAAAGCGCTGACTAATGCAAAAGGGCGCAAAGATGTTCTTTCTCGTGGCCCTGATGAACTGATTGTGGTGATTGACGATCAATTTGAGCAGGCGCTGCCGCAACACACCGCTACCGCGCTGGCCGCCGCGGCGCAAAAATCAGGTTTCGATCTGCTTATTTGCGGCGACGGTTCTTCCGATCTTTATGCTCAGCAGGTTGGTTTGCTGGTAGGCGAAGCGCTGAACGTTCCGGCGATTAACGGCGTGAGTAAGATCCTCTCTCTTACTGACAGTACGCTGACGGTAGAACGCGAACTGGAAGATGAAGTTGAAACGCTGAGCATCCCGCTCCCGGCGGTGATCGCGGTTTCCACCGACATCAACACTCCACAAATCCCTTCGATGAAAGCCATTCTTGGCGCGGCGAAAAAACCGGTTCAGGTCTGGTCGCCTGCGGATATCGGGCTGAACAGCGTACCCGCGTATTCCGTACAACAGGTTGCCGCACCGAAGCAGCGCGAGCGTCAGCGTGTGGTGATTGAAGGTGACGGTGAAGAACAAATCGCCGCGTTTGTCGAGAATCTGCGCAAAATCATTTAATTATCAGGGGATGTTATGAACAAATTTTCCAGTGTCTGGGTATTCAGCGATACCCCTTCTCGTCTGCCCGAACTGATGAGTGGCGCGCAGGCTGTAGGTGAAAAAGTTAACGCGTTCGTACTGAACGAAGCGGATAGCGCGACAGCATGTCATTTGGGCGCGGATCATGTCTGGCTGCTCAGCGGCAAACCAGAAGACCGCATGATCGAAGACTACGCTGATGTGATGGCTGAGACTGTTCGTCAGCATAGCGAGGGCGGCGCGGTACTGCTGCCGAATACGCGCCGGGGCAAACTGTTGGCGGCAAAGCTGGGCTTTCGCTTGTCGGCTGCGGTTTCCAACGACGCCAGCGAAGTCGCCCTGCAGGATGGAAAAGCGGCGGTTAAGCATATGGTCTACGGCGGTCTGGCGATAGGGGCAGAAACCATTGCTTCGCCGTTTGCCGTGATCACGCTCAGTAGCGGAACGTTTGACGCACAAGACCCGGACACTTCTCGCAGCGGTGAGATGCACACCGTGCAGTGGCAGGCTCCGGCCAATGCTGTGACCCGCACCGCAACCCAGGCACGTCAGAGCAACAGCGTCGATCTCGATAAAGCGCGTCTGGTGGTCAGTGTGGGACGCGGTATAGGCAGCAAAGAGAATATCTCGCTGGCCGAAGCGCTGTGCCAGACGATTGGCGCTGAGCTGGCCTGTTCTCGCCCGGTAGCGGAAAACGAGAAGTGGATGGAGCACGAGCGCTACGTCGGTATCTCCAACCTGATGCTCAAGCCTGAACTGTATCTGGCGGTGGGGATCTCCGGTCAGATCCAACACATGGTCGGCGCCAACGGCGCGCAGACGATTTTCGCCATCAATAAAGATAAAAATGCGCCGATCTTCCAGTATGCGGATTTTGGCATCGTTGGCGATGCGCTGAAGATCCTGCCTGCGCTGACGGCTGCCTTAGCGCGATAAATCATTTCGGGCAGGATGCGAAGGTATCCTGCCGCTGACAGGAGTACGTATGTCCGAAGATATCTTTGATGCCATCATCGTGGGTGCAGGTCTGGCCGGTTCGGTTGCGGCGCTGGTGCTTGCTCGCGAAGGTGCACAGGTGCTGGTTATCGAGCGCGGCAATTCTGCTGGCGCGAAGAATGTCACCGGTGGGCGTCTGTATGCGCATAGCCTGGAACGCATCATTCCCGGCTTTGCGGATCAGGCCCCCATTGAACGCATGATCACCCACGAAAAACTCGCCTTTATGACCGACAACGGGGCGATGACTATCGACTACTGCAATGGTGAAGAGGCCGCCGCGTCGCAGGTTTCTTATTCCGTCTTGCGCAGTAAATTTGACGCCTGGCTGATGGAGCAGGCCGAAGAGGCGGGGGCGCAACTGATCACCGGTATTCGCGTCGATAACGTCGTTCAGCGCGAGGGTAAAGTCGTGGGCGTGGAAGCCGATGGCGATATTCTGGAAGCCAAAGTCGTGATCCTCGCCGATGGGGTGAATTCTCTGCTGGCTGAAAAGCTGGGCATGGCCAAGCGTGTTGAGGCATCGCATGTTGCCGTCGGCGTGAAGGAACTGATCGAATTGCCGAAGTCGGTAATTGAAGATCGTTTCCAGCTACAGGGCAACGAAGGCGCCGCCTGTCTGTTTGCCGGGGCGCCAACCGATGGTCTGATGGGCGGTGGCTTTCTTTATACGAATGAAACAACCCTTTCTCTGGGGCTGGTCTGCGGCCTTCATCATCTGAAAGATGCGAAAAAATCGGTCCCGCAAATGCTGGAAGATTTCAAACAGCATCCGGCAGTCGCTCCGCTGATCGCTGGTGGCAAGCTGGTGGAATATGCCGCGCACGTTGTACCCGAGGCGGGAATGAATATGCAGCCTGAACTGGTGGGCGATGGCGTACTGATTGCCGGAGACGCTGCCGGCATGTGTATGAACCTCGGTTTTACCATCCGTGGTATGGATCTCGCCATATCCGCAGGCGAAGCGGCGGCGAAGACGGTGCTTTCGGCGATGAAGCGCGACGATTTTAGCAAGCAGTCGCTGGGTGAATACCGTCAGCATCTGGACGAAGGTCCGATGCGCGATATGCGCATGTATCAGAAACTGCCGGCTTTTCTTGATAATCCCCGCATGTTTACCGCTTATCCCGAAATGGCGGTCAGTATCGCGCGCGACCTGTTCACCGTGGATGGCTCCGCTCCGGTGCCAATGCGTAAAAAAATCCTGCGCCATGCGAAGAAAGTGGGCTTCATCAACCTGATGAAAGATGGCCTGAAAGGAGTGACCGTATTATGACATCTCCCGTCAATGTGGACGTCAAACTGGGCGTCAATAAGTTCAATGTGGATGAAGATAGCCCACACATCATTCTCAAAGCCGATCCTGATAAACAGGCGCTGGAGGTGCTGATTAAGGCCTGTCCGGCGGGACTGTATAAAAAGCAGGACGACGGTAGTGTTCGTTTTGATTACGCCGGGTGCCTGGAGTGCGGAACGTGCCGGATCCTCGGCCTTGATACGGCGCTGGAGAAATGGGAATACCCACGCGGGACGTTTGGCGTGGAGTTCCGCTACGGCTAATAAGTACGAGGTTGTGCACCCGTAGGCCGGATAAGATGCGGTAGCATCGCCATCCGGCAATCATGTGGTGCCATGCCGGATGGCGGCGTAAACGCCTTATCCGGCCTACAGATGACGCTTTGCCCGTGTTGAAACAGGACATCACCATGCAGCAGCCCAGGAACTTTGATGACATCAAATTTACCTCTATTCACCGCAGGATAATGCTATGGGGAAGCGGTGGGCCGTTTCTGGATGGTTATGTGCTGGTAATGATTGGCGTGGCGCTGGAACAACTCACGCCAGCATTGAAACTGGATGCTCAGTGGATTGGCTTGCTGGGTGCGGGCACGCTGGCCGGACTGTTTGTTGGTACGTCGTTGTTTGGCTACATTTCCGATAAGGTCGGGCGGCGAAAAATGTTTATTATCGATATCATCGCCATTGGCGTGATATCGGCAGCGACCATGTTCGTTACCTCGCCCGTTGAACTCCTGGTGATGCGTGTGTTGATCGGCATTGTGATTGGCGCCGATTACCCGATCGCCACCTCGATGATTACCGAATTTTCCAATACCCGCCAGCGTGCCTTCTCTATCGGTTTTATCGCGGCTATGTGGTATGTCGGCGCAACCTGTGCCGATCTGGTCGGTTACTGTTTGTATGATGTTGAGGGCGGATGGCGCTGGATGCTAGGTAGCGCGGTGATCCCTTGTATTTTGATCCTGATTGGACGCTTCGACCTGCCTGAATCGCCGCGCTGGCTGCTGCGTAAGGGGCGGGTGAAAGAGTGCGAGGCGATGATGATCAAGCTGTTCGGCGAACCGGTGGTGTTCGATGAAGAAGCGCCGCAGGAGACGCGTTTTCTCCAGCTGTTTAATCGTCGTCATTTCCCGTTTGTGCTGTTTGTTGCCGCCATCTGGACCTGTCAGGTGATCCCGATGTTCGCCATCTATACCTTTGGCCCGCAGATTGTTGGGCTACTGGGACTGGGTGCCGGGAAAAGCGCCGCGTTGGGCAACGTGGTGATTAGCTTGTGCTTTATGCTGGGGTGTATTCCGCCGATGTTTTGGCTCAATAGCGCGGGGCGGCGACCGCTGTTGATTGGCAGCTTTATTATGATGACGCTGGCGCTGGCCGTACTGGGGTTAATTCCTGATATGGGGGCGTGGCTGGTGGTGCTGGCCTTTGCCGTATACGCATTTTTCTCTGGTGGTCCGGGGAATCTGCAGTGGCTATATCCCAACGAACTGTTTCCTACCGATATTCGCGCGTCTGCCGTCGGGGTGATTATGTCGTTAAGCCGCATCGGGACCATTGTTTCCACCTGGGCGCTACCGGTGTTCATTAGCAAATACGGCATCAGTAATGTCATGCTGATGGGGGCCGGGATTTCGCTGATTGGCCTGCTCGTGTCCATTGCTTTTGCACCAGAAACACGCGGCCTGACGTTGTCTCAAACCAGTCAGATGACGATTCGCAGTAAGCCCGTGACCAGGGCAGGCTATTAGGAGTGTTCTGTATTTTCCCTGTAACTCAGTCAGTTAGCCTACAGTTAATCTATATTTCACTGAAAACGACTGAAAAGCAGGGAGAACACCATGCAAAAACATATCCTGATCACCTCTATTTTTACCGCAGCAGCACTGTTTACCGTCGCCGGTTGTTCCTCAAACCAGGCGGTGAAAACCACCGACGGCAAAACCATCGTTACCGACGGCAAACCGCAAGTGGATGATGATACTGGCCTGGTGTCATATAAAAATGCGCAAACAGGTAAGACGGAGCAGATTAACCGCGACCAGGTTAAAGATATGAGTGAGCTGGACAACTAACTCAGATTTTTCCATTTATCTACTCAATAATATTGACTGTTAGCCTGTGGATTAACTGACTAAACTCACTGTTATTACAATAATGCAGTGACACAGGCTAATCATGATTCTCATCATTTATGCGCATCCCTATCCGCAGCATTCGCATGCGAATAAGCGGATGCTTGATCAGGCAAGGACGCTGGAGGGCGTGGAGATCCGCTCGCTCTACCAGCTCTACCCCGATTTCAATATCGATATTGCCGCTGAACAGGATGCGTTGGCACGCGCTGATTTAATTATCTGGCAGCATCCTATGCAGTGGTATAGCACGCCTCCGTTACTCAAATTGTGGATGGATAAAGTCCTCTCTCACGGCTGGGCCTATGGCCATGGCGGAACAGCGCTGCACGGTAAACATCTGCTGTGGGCTGTGACGACCGGCGGCGGTGAAAACCACTTTGATATCGGCTCCCATCCTGGCTTTGATGTACTTTCTCAGCCCCTACAGGCAACGGCTTTATATTGCGGCCTCAAATGGCTGCCGCCGTTTGCGATGCACTGTACGTTTATTTGTGATGATGAAACGCTGCAGGCGCAGGCGCGCCACTATAAGCAGCGTCTGCTGGAGTGGCAGGAGGTGCATCATGGATAGTCATACGCTAATACAGGCGCTGATTTACCTCGGTTCGGCGGCGCTGATTGTCCCCATCGCCGTACGGCTGGGCTTAGGGTCAGTGCTGGGCTATCTCATCGCCGGGTGCATCATCGGTCCTTGGGGCTTGAGGCTGGTGACAGATGCCGAATCAATCCTCCATTTTGCCGAGATCGGCGTGGTATTGATGCTGTTTGTCATCGGCCTGGAACTGGATCCGCAACGTTTGTGGAAGCTGCGAGCCTCGGTGTTTGGCGGTGGTGCATTACAAATGGTGGTTTGCGGGGGGCTGATCGGTCTGTTCTGTATGTTCCTCGGCCTGCGCTGGCAGGTAGCGGAACTGATCGGCATGACGCTGGCGCTTTCCTCAACGGCCATCGCTATGCAGGCGATGAATGAACGTAACCTGATGGTGTCGCAACTCGGACGCAGCACATTTGCCGTGCTGCTGTTCCAGGATATCGCCGCTATTCCACTGGTCGCGATGATCCCATTACTCGCGGCGAGCGGCGCATCGACAACGCTTGGGGCATTTGCGCTCTCTGCGCTTAAGGTGGCGGGGGCACTGGTGCTGGTGGTGCTGTTAGGTCGCTATGTGACGCGTCCAGCGTTACGTTTTGTTGCCCGTTCAGGCCTGCGGGAAGTGTTTAGCGCCGTCGCGCTATTCCTCGTTTTTGGCTTCGGTCTGCTGTTGGAAGAGGTCGGACTGTCGATGGCGATGGGGGCGTTCCTGGCCGGTGTGCTGCTGGCCAGTTCTGAGTATCGCCACGCGCTGGAAAGCGATATTGAACCGTTCAAAGGACTGTTGCTGGGACTGTTCTTCATCGGCGTGGGGATGTCTATCGATTTTGGCACGCTGGTAGATAACCCATTACGCATCGTTATTCTGCTGGTCGGTTTCCTGGTTATCAAAACCGTCATGCTGTGGCTGATAGCGAAACCGTTGCAGGTGCCGAATAAGCAACGTCGCTGGTTTGCCGTATTATTAGGGCAGGGCAGTGAATTTGCCTTCGTGGTGTTTGGCGCGGCGCAAATGGCAGACGTGCTTGATCCTGATTGGGCGAAATCGCTGACCCTGGCTGTCGCGTTGTCGATGGCGGCGACGCCGATTTTACTGGTGATTTTGACACGACTGGAAAAATCAGCGACCGGTGAAGAGCGGGAAGCGGATGAAATCGACGAAGAACAACCGCGAGTGATCATCGCCGGGTTTGGGCGATTTGGTCAGATTACCGGTCGTTTGCTGTTGTCGAGCGGCGTCAAAATGGTGGTTCTTGATCATGACCCGGACCATATCGAAACGCTACGTAAATTCGGCATGAAGGTTTTCTATGGCGATGCGACCCGGATGGATCTGCTGGAGTCTGCAGGGGCGGCTAAAGCTGAAGTCATTATTAACGCCATTGACGATCCGCAAACCAGCCTGCAATTAACCGAAATGGTGAAGGAGCATTTCCCTCATCTGCAAATTATTGCCCGCGCGCGCGATGTGGATCATTACATTCGCCTGCGCCAGGCAGGGGTGGAAATGCCGGAACGTGAAACCTTTGAAGGCGCGCTGAAGACCGGGCGTCTGGCGCTGGAAGGTCTTGGGCTTGGTCGCTATGAAGCGCGTGAGCGGGCCGACGTATTCCGCCGCTTCAATATGCTCATGGTTGAGGAGATGGTGAAAGGGGAAAATGACGCGATTTCCCGCGCAGCGGTTTATAAACGCACCAGCGCAATGCTGAGTGAAATTATTGCGGAAGATCGCCAACACTTATCGTTAATTCAACGCCATGGTTGGCAAGGCACGGATGAAGGTAAACATACGGGCGACGTCGCCGATGAGCCGGAAGTGAAACCGTCAGCATAGAGTAAAAAATGTGATGTTCTGCAAACTTTACTGCTAATTGGCTGTTTTTGAACTACTGTAATGCTGGCGTACCACCTTAAATAGGTCGGTTCGCCAGCAGAACGGAAAATTTTCATGCTCATCCTCTTTCCGCCAGTCGACGAAAGATTGCGCTTTCCGTATAGTGGCGACAATTTTTTTGTATCCGGGAAACATTCAATGATCAGTCTGATTGCGGCGTTAGCGGTAGATCGCGTCATCGGTATGGAAAACGCCATGCCATGGAACCTACCTGCCGATCTCGCCTGGTTTAAACGTAATACCTTAAACAAGCCGGTTGTCATGGGACGCCATACCTGGGAATCCATCGGGCGACCGTTGCCAGGGCGTAAAAATATTGTCATCAGCAGCAAGCCAGGCACCGACGATCGCGTGCAGTGGGTGAAGTCTGTTGATGAAGCAATAGCGGCCTGCGGCGATGAACCTGAAATTATGGTGATTGGCGGTGGACGCGTGTATGAGCAGTTCCTGCCGAAAGCGCAAAAACTGTATCTGACACACATTGATGCGGAAGTTGAAGGGGATACGCATTTCCCGGACTACGAACCGGACGACTGGGAATCGGTGTTTAGCGAATTTCACGATGCCGACGCACAAAACTCCCACAGCTACTGCTTCGAGATTCTGGAACGTCGTTAATACCGTAAGCGCCGGATGGCGGCGAAACGCCTTATCATCCAGCTAATGTAGGCCGGATAAGGTGCGAGCACCGCATCCGGCAAACGACTATCAGGCGTTGACCGCCTCGCCGGGATCCAGATTCAAATGGCGATTTGATGGCTGTACAAAGTACCGTTTGTCTTCCCAGCGCAGACAGGTGAGGTCTCCCCCCCAGCAACATCCCGTATCCAGCGCGTAGATACCTTCAGGCGTGCCTTTCCCCTCCAGCGATGCCCAGTGCCCGAAAGCAATGCTATAGGCTTCACTGACCGGTCCAGGAATGGCAAACCAGGGCTTCAGTGGGGCTGGCGCATCTTCTGGCGACTCTTTGCTGTACATATCCAACTGACCGTTGGGGAAGCAGTAGCGCATGCGGGTAAATGCGTTGGTAATAAAACGCAGGCGCGCCAGTCCCGTGAGTTCCGGTGTCCAGTTGTTTGGCATGTCGCCATACATGGCGTCGAGGAAGAAGGGATAAGAGTCGCTCGACAATACGGCTTCAACATCGCGGGCGCAATTCCTCGCTGTCTGCAGATCCCATTGTGGGGTAATACCGGCATGCGCCATCACCAGCTTCTTCTCTTCATCAATCTGCAAGAGCGGCTGGCGGCGTAACCAATTAAGCAACTCATCCGCGTCCGGTGCTTCGAGCAGCGGTGTGAGCCGGTCTTTCGGTTTGTTACGACTGATACCGGCAAATACGGCCAGCAGGTGCAAATCGTGATTGCCAAGGACTAACCGCACGCTATCGCCCAGCGATTTCACGTAGCGTAAAACGTCCAGAGAGCCCGGCCCACGCGCGACCAGATCGCCAGTGAGCCATAGGGTGTCTTGTTCGGGGTTGAAGTCTACCTGGTGCAGCAAGGCGATCAGTTCATCGTAACAACCGTGAACGTCGCCAATAAGGTATGTCGCCATAGTTATTGTTTTAGTGAATGAGTGTTGGAACGGCGAGCCGAAACACGGGAATGTCGATGGTAAAGGCGATGCCTTGTTCATCGATCATTTCGTAATGACCCTGCATGGTGCCCAGCGGTGTTTCAATTACCGCTCCGCTGGTGTACTGATACTCTTCGCCAGGTGCGATGTGGGGCTGAACGCCAACCACACCTTCGCCCTGAACTTCGGTTTCGCGGCCATGACCATTAGTGATCAACCAATAACGCCCCAACAGCTGCACAGGCGCTCGCCCCAAATTGCGGATAGTCACGGTATAAGCAAAAACGTAACGTTCATCATCAGGTGAGGATTGCGCCTCAATGTAGACGCTTTGTACCTGAATGCACACTCGGGGCGAATTGATCATCTTTAACTCTCCTTCGATGGCGCGTTTTCTGACAGATAGTTAGCCATCCGGCAGTATTGCGCGACAGAGATATTTTCCGCTCGCATCGCCGGATCAATACCCAGCTCGGTCAGGACCTCAACGCTAAACAGGTTGCCGAGGCTGTTACGTACCGTTTTACGGCGCTGATTAAACGCTTCGGTGGTAATACGGCTCAGCACGCGGACATCTTTAACCGGGTACGGCATCGTCGCATGAGGAACCAGACGCACAACGGCGGAATCGACTTTAGGCGCAGGCGTGAATGCGGATGGCGGTACTTCGAGTACCGGTATCACATTGCAATAATATTGCGCCATGACGCTTAATCGACCATACGCTTTACTGTTTGGCCCTGCAACCAGACGATTGACCACCTCTTTTTGCAACATGAAATGCATGTCGGCAATGGCATCAGTATAGGTAAAAAGATGGAACATCAGCGGCGTGGAGATGTTGTACGGCAGGTTGCCGAAAACGCGCAGCGGCTGGCCCATCGTTTGTGCGAGTTCGCCGAAGTTCATCGTCATGGCATCTTGCTGATAAATCGTCAGCTTTGGCCCTAAAAACGGGTGAGTTTGCAGGCGCGCGGCAAGGTCCCGGTCCAGTTCAATGACCGTGAGCTTGTCCAGACGTTCGCCTACTGGCTCGGTCAATGCTGCCAGGCCAGGGCCGATTTCGACCATTGCCTGACCCTTCTGCGGATTGATAGCAGAGACAATACTTTCGATCACAAACTGATCGTTAAGGAAGTTTTGCCCGAAACGTTTACGGGCTAAGTGGCCCTGATGGACTCGATTATTCATTAGTATTAACAATCATTTTGATGGCGAGATTAAGCGCCGTAATAAAACTGCCGACATCTGCTTGCCCACGACCCGCAAGTTCAAGCGCGGTGCCGTGATCGACAGATGTGCGAATAAAGGGCAGGCCCAGCGTGATATTCACCCCGCGACCAAATCCCTGGTATTTTAGCACGGGGAGGCCCTGATCGTGGTACATTGCCAATACGGCATCCGCGTGGTCGAGATATTTGGGCTGAAACAGCGTATCTGCTGGCAGTGGGCCGTTTAGTTTCATCCCCTGCGTACGCAGTGCATCGAGGACCGGAATGATGGTGTCTATCTCTTCCGTCCCCATATGACCGCCTTCACCAGCATGCGGGTTAAGACCGCACACCAGAATATGCGGATCGGCAATGCCAAATTTGGTGCGCAAATCATGATGCAGAATGCCGATCACTTCCTGCAACAGGGCGGGCGTAATGGCGTCGGCAACGGCTCTGAGCGGCAAATGCGTGGTGGCCAGCGCCACGCGCAGCTCCTCCGTCGCCAGCATCATCACCACTTTCTTTGCCTGTGAGCGCTCTTCAAAAAACTCGGTATGCCCGGTAAACGGCACGCCAGCGTCATTGATTACGCCCTTGTGGACCGGACCGGTAATCAGCGCCGCAAATTCACCTTGCAGACAACCATCACAGGCGCGAGCCAGCGTATCCACGACATATTGCCCATTTTCTACCGCCAACTGACCTGCGACTACAGGTGCTCGTAGCGCAATCGGTAACAGCGTCAACGTACCTGCTGATTGCGGTCTGGCTGGAGTATCTGAAGAGTAGGGGAGGAGTGAAAGCGGTAAACCGAGCATCGCTGCCCGGTCACTGAGAAGAGCGGCATCCGCACAGACGACGAGTTCTACGGGCCACTCACGCTGTGCGAGCTGAACCACGAGGTCTGGGCCAATCCCGGCGGGTTCGCCGGGAGTGATGACAACGCGTTGAATACGAGTCATTAGTTGCTCAGAATTTTAACGTATGCGCTGGCGCGCTGTTCCTGCATCCAGGTCGCTGCTTCTTCCGAGAATTTACGGTTCATCAGCATACGGTAGGCACGGTCTTTCTGCGCTGCGTCAGTTTTATCGACATTACGCGTGTCCAGCAGTTCGATCAGATGCCAACCGAAAGAGGAATGCACCGGGGCGCTCATCTGGCCTTTGTTAAGTTTGGTCAGCGCATCGCGGAAAGCAGGATCGAAAATATCCGCAGCAGCCCAGCCCAGATCGCCGCCCTGGTTGGCAGAACCGGGATCCTGAGAAAACTCTTTTGCTGCTGCCGCGAAGGTGGTTTTACCACTCTTAATATCTGCCGCGATTTGTTCCAGCTTCAGACGCGCCTGTTGATCGGTCATGATCGGCGATGGCTTCAGCAGAATATGGCGGGCGTGCACTTCAGTCACGGAGATGCTCTGGCTTTGACCACGCATGTCGTTGACTTTCAGGATGTGGAAACCCACGCCTGAACGAATAGGGCCGATGATATCGCCTTTCTTCGCGGTGCTTAACGCCTGAGCAAAGATGCCCGGCAGTTCCTGAATACGTCCCCAACCCATCTGGCCGCCTTTCAGCGCCTGCTGATCGGCGGAGTAAGTGATGGCCAGTTTGCCGAAATCGCTACCGTTACGTGCTTCATCAACAACAGAGCGTGCCTGGCTTTCAGCCGCGTTTACCTGCTCTGACGTTGGGTTTTCCGGTAATGGGATCAGAATGTGGCTCAGGTTCAGCTCGGTGCTGGCATCGTTTTGGTTGCCAACCTGCTGCGCCAGTGCATCCACTTCCTGCGGCAGAATGGTGACGCGACGGCGAACTTCGTTGTTACGCACTTCGGAGATGGTCATCTCTTTGCGGATCTGGCTCCGATAGGTCGAATAGCTTAAACCATCCTGTGCCAGACGGCTGCGCATCTGATCCAGCGTCATGTTGTTCTGCTTGGCGATGTTGGCGATAGCCTGATCCAACTGCTCGTCAGAAATTTTCACCCCCATCTTCTGACCCATCTGCAGGATGATTTGATCCATGATCAAACGTTCCAGGATCTGATGACGCAGCGTGGCGTCGTCTGGTAACTGCTGACCAGCCTGACCCGCATTAAGTTTTACTGACTGCATTAAGCCATCGACGTCGCTTTCCAGAACGACGCCGTTATTGACGACGGCTGCGACTTTATCGACTACCTGTGGGGCAGCGAAACTGGTATTCGCGATCATGGCGATACCGAGAAGCAGCGTTTTCCAGTTCTTCATACTTTTTCCATTTCAATTAACCGCAATGCGGATTACGTGTAAATTAATCAGATCATAAAGCGCTTTGATACGGCAAAATGTTCGAACGCAACATCTGGTTGGTGCCGAGACCGTAGTTGGAGCTCAGGCCGCGGAGTTCGATATTAAAGCCGATCGTGTTGTCATAAACTGCGTGTTTCTGGGTGTCATCCCAACCGTTCAGCTTACGTTCGTAGCCGAAGCGAATGGCGTAACAGCAGGAGTTGTACTGTAAGCCCAGCATGGAGTCTGCTTCTTTGTTCACGTTGGTATCGAAGTAGTAAGCACCGACAATCGACCAGCGATCGGCGATCGGGAAGCTTGCCACTGCGCCCACCTGCGAAATCCCGTTCTTATACTGATCGGCCGTCGAGTAGTAAGAAGGCAGGGTTGCCTGGATATACTCTGAACTGGCATAACGGTAGTTCAACTGCAGCATACGGTTTTCGTCGCGGCGGTATTCGATACTGCTGCTGCTGGTGGCGATGCTATCCAGACGCGTGTCGTACTGAATCCCACTACGCAAACCCCAGCGATCGGAGATGCGCCAGTAGGTGTCTCCCGCCCAGACCAGCGAACCCGTTTTGTCGTCATTCTCCCATTTAATGTTGTCATCGCCAGTGCGAGACTCAGTGAAATAGTAGATTTGACCCACAGAAATATTAAAACGTTCAACGGCCGCGTCATCATAAACGCGAGATGTGACCCCGGTCGTTACCTGGTTAGCGGAAGCAATACGGTCCAGACCGCCATAAGTACGGTCGCGGAACAGGCCGCTGTAGTCAGATTGCAGCAGGGACGAGTCATAGTTATAGATATGGCTTTGGTCGCGATACGGGACGTACAGGTACTGGGCGCGCGGCTCCAGCGTCTGGGTATATCCCGGCGCCAGCATTTGCATATCACGCTCGAATACCATCTTGCCGTCAACTTTAAACTGCGGCATGACGCGGTTGGCGGAATCATCCAGCTTGGTGTTTTGCGGGTTACTGTTGTACCAATCCAGATTGGTCTGCTGATAGTGCGTAGCCAGCAGTTTCGCTTCGGTATTGATACTGCCCCAGTTATTCGACAACGGCAGGTTGATGGTCGGTTCAAGGTGAACACGCGTTGCTTCTGGCATGTTGTCATTGGTGTTCACGAAATGGACCGCCTGGCCATAAATACGGGTATCAAACGGACCGACGTCATTCTGGTAATAGTTGACGTCTAACTGCGGCTGCGCAGAGTAACTGTTACTGTTTGCGGAATCGAAGACCTGGAACTGCTTGGTCGAAACCGTGGCGTCAAAGTTCTGTACCGCATAGCCGACGCTGAATTTCTGCGTGGCGTAGCCGTCGGTACTGGAGCCGTATTTGTTATCAAAATCATTAAAGTAACTGGTGTCGCTGACCTTGGTGTAGTCGACGTTGAAACGCCACACCTGGTCCATGACGCCAGAGTGCTGCCAGTAGAACAGCCAGCGGCGTGAGTTGCTGTCCTTCGGATTATCATCTTCGTACACTTTATCGGAGTTCAGATAGTCGAACTCCATCAGGCCTGCGCCCGCCTGGGTGAGGTAGCGGAATTCGTTCTCCCACATGATGCCGCCACGACGGTGCATATAATGCGGCGTGATGGTGGCGTCCATATTGGGCGCAATGTTCCAGTAGTACGGGAGGTAGAACTCAAAATAGTTATTAGTAGAGTATTTTGCGTTCGGGATCAGGAAACCGGAACGGCGCTTATCGCCGACGGGCAACTGTAAATAGGGGCTGTAAAAGACCGGAACCGGACCCAGTTTAAACCGGGCGTTCCAGATTTCCGCGACCTGTTCTTCACGATCGTGGATGACTTCGCTACCGACGACGCTCCAGGTATCCGAACCGGGCAGACAGGAGGTAAAACTACCGTTTTCCAGAATGGTATAACGGTTTTCCCCACGCTGTTTCATCAGATCGGCTTTCCCGCGTCCCTGACGACCTACCATCTGGTAATCCCCCTCCCAGATGTTGGTATCTTTGGTATTCAGATTAGACCAGCCCTTCGGTCCCTTCAGAATCACCTGATTGTCATCGTAATGAACATTACCCAACGCATCGACGGTTCGTACTGGCTCCGGCTGGCCTTCTGCTTGCTTCTGGTGAAGCTGAACTTCGTCGGCCTGCAGGCGGCTATTACCCTGCGCAATATCCACGTTGCCGGTAAACACCGCGTCATCCGGGTAATTCCCTTTCGCGTTGTCGGCATTAATGGTGACGGGTAATTCATTGGTTTCGCCCTTCACCAGAGGACGGTTATAGCTCGGCACGCCCAGCATACACTGTGAGGCGAGATCGGCTGCCAGGCCCTGTTGGCTATAAAGGGCGCTGGCAATCATGGTGGCCAGAAGAGTGGGAATACGTTTTTTCATACGTTGTATTTATTGTTCCATCATCGGTAGCGTCGCGCGTGACAAACGGTCACAGCCTAACTTATCTCATCTTCACTGCGCTAGTGTTAATCCTGCCCATTTAGGCATCCGTGGTGTTAGGCACGGCATTGAATGACAGGTATGATAATGCAAATTATAGGCGATGTCCCACAATTGACCGCAGCCGTAAAACGGTAAAAGCAGCTTATATTGTGGGACATAGCCTGGCTGAGAGCACAAAGATTTGGGGAGTCTATGCAGTATTGGGGAAAGATAATTGGTGTAGCCGTGGCTTTAATGATGGGCGGCGGCTTCTGGGGTGTGGTTCTGGGCCTGTTAGTCGGCCACATGTTCGACAAAGCCCGCATGCGCAAAATGGCGTGGTTTGCCAACCAACGTGAACGCCAGGCGCTTTTTTTTGCCACCACTTTTGAGGTAATGGGACATCTGACTAAATCCAAAGGTCGCGTTACGGAAGCCGATATTCATATCGCCAGCCAGTTGATGGATCGGATGAATTTGCACGGTGATTCCCGTACTGCCGCGCAACACGCCTTCCGGGTGGGAAAATCAGACAATTACCCGTTACGTGAAAAGATGCGTCAGTTTCGCAGCGTCTGTTTTGGTAGATTCGATCTGATCCGCATGTTTCTGGAGATTCAGATCCAGGCGGCATTTGCCGACGGGTCATTGCACCCTAACGAGCGTGAAGTGCTGTATGTGATTGCTGAAGAGTTGGGGATTTCGCGCACCCAGTTTGATCAGTTTCTGCGCATGATGCAGGGCGGGGCACAGTTCGGCGGCGGATATCAGCAGCAGTCCGGCGGTGGCGGCTGGCAGCAGGCGCAACGAGGCCCGACGCTGGAAGACGCCTGCAATGTTCTCGGTGTTAAAACAACCGACGATGCGACCACCATTAAGCGTGCTTATCGTAAACTAATGAGCGAACACCATCCGGACAAACTGGTGGCGAAAGGGCTGCCGCCAGAAATGATGGAGATGGCTAAGCAGAAGGCGCAGGAAATTCAGAAGGCGTACGAGCTGATTAAAGAGCAGAAAGGATTTAAGTAAATATACACAGCATCCTTCAAGCTGCCTCTTTGTTGGCTGCACTGTGAAACCCCAGTCACATAGTTATCTATGCTCCTGGGGATTTCTTCGTTTGCCGCCTCGATGCATCTCGAATGATTTGTGTCTATAAATAGAGACACAAAGCAAAAACGAAATGCGTCCCCAGCAACGTTTTAAAAATCCGCCGGGACTTTAAACGTCATGTTGTTGCCGTATGCGGGATGGGTGATGGTTAACATCTCTGCGTGCAGCAGCAGGCGTGGTGCTAACGCCAGGGCTTCTGGCGGAGCGTAGAAGCGGTCGCCGAGGATCGGATGTCCTAATGCCAGCATATGCACACGCAACTGGTGGGAGCGTCCGGTTATGGGTTTGAGCACCACCCGGGCGGTGTTATCTGGCGCGAACTCGACCACTTCATACTCGGTCTGCGCGGATTTCCCGGTCTCATAACACACTTTCTGCTTTGGTCGGTTCGGCCAGTCGCAAATCAGCGGTAAATCAACCAGTCCCTCGGCTGGCGCCGGATGTCCCCATACGCGTGCAACATACTGCTTTTTCGGTTCGCGCTCGCGAAACTGGCGTTTGAGTTCACGCTCTGCCGCTTTGGTTAGCGCGACTACAATCACGCCGCTGGTTGCCATATCCAGACGATGTACGGATTCAGCCTGTGGGTAGTCGCGTTGAATACGCGTCATCACGCTGTCTTTGTGCTCATCCAGACGACCCGGCACGGACAACAAGCCGCTCGGCTTGTTGACCACCATAATGTGCTCATCCTGATACAGGATAACCAGCCAGGGTTCCTGCGGCGGATTGTAGTTTTCCATCCCCATGTATGGCTCCGTTACTGGTGCGTCACGACGATCAGACGCAGGGCATCCAGACGCCAGCCCGCCTGCTCCAGGCTTTCCAACACCTGCTGGCGGTTGCTTTCAATGGCGCTCAGTTCGTCATCACGGATGTTCGGGTTAACGGCACGTAGGGCTTCCAGACGCGACAGTTCTGCTGTCAGCTTCTCATCCGCTTCTTTGCGCGCCGCGTCGATCAGCGCACGGGCGGATTTTTCCACCTGCGCCTCACCCAACTGCAGGATGGCATGAACATCCTGCTGCACGGCGTTGACCAGTTTGCTGCCGGTGTGGCGGTTAACGGCGCTGAGCTGACGGTTAAAGGTTTCGAATTCAACCTGCGCGGCAAGGTTATTGCCGTTTTTATCCAGCAGCATGCGTACCGGCGTTGGCGGCAGGAAGCGGTTCAACTGCAGCTGTTTCGGCGCTTGCGCCTCTACAACGTAAACCAGTTCAACCAGCAGAGTGCCGACCGGTAACGCTTTGTTTTTCAATAAAGAAATAGTGCTGCTTCCGGTGTCGCCGGACAGGATCAGATCCAGACCATTGCGGATCAGCGGATGCTCCCAGGTAATAAACTGCGCGTCTTCACGCGACAGGGCGACATCACGTTCAAACGTAATGGTGCAGCCATCTTCCGGCAGGCCAGGGAAATCCGGTACCAGCATATGATCGGACGGCGTCAGTACGATTAAATTGTCGCCACGGTCATCCTGATTAATACCGACGATATCAAACAGGTTCATGGCAAAGGCGATCAGGCTGGTGTCGTCATCCTGCTCTTCAATACTTTCGGTAAGTTGCTGAGCTTTTTCACCGCCATTGGAGTGAATTTCCAGCAGGCGATCGCGGCCTTGCTCCAGTTGGGCTTTCAGCGCCTCGTGCTGCTCACGGCAGGTTTTGATCAGGTCATCAAAGCCATCGGTATTTTCCGGCTCAGCCAGGAAGCCGATCAGATTGTTGTATACCGTGTCATAGATAGTACGTCCGGTTGGGCAAGTGTGTTCGAACGCATCCAGACCTTCGTGGTACCAGCGCACCAGCACGGATTGCGCGGTTTTTTCCAGGAACGGTACGTGGATCTGAATATCATGTGCCTGGCCGATACGGTCCAGACGACCAATACGCTGTTCCAGCAGGTCCGGGTTGAACGGCAGGTCGAACATCACCAGGTTGCTGGCGAACTGGAAGTTACGCCCTTCTGAGCCGATTTCAGAACACAGCATCACCTGGGCGCCGCTATCTTCTTCGCTAAACCAGGCCGCCGCGCGGTCACGTTCAATAATCGACATTCCTTCATGGAACACGGCGGCGCGGATCCCTTCGCGTTCGCGCAGGACCTGCTCCAGTTGCAGCGCGGTGGTCGCTTTCGCGCAGATAACCAGCACTTTTTGCGAACGGTGGCTGGTCAGGTAGCCCATCAGCCATTCCACGCGCGGATCAAAGTTCCACCAGGTGCCGGTATCGCCTTCGAATTCCTGATAAATCTGTTCCGGGTAGAGCATGTCGCGAGCCCGGTCTTCCGCACTCTTACGCGCGCCCATAATGCCGGAGACTTTTATCGCGGTCTGGTATTGGGTCGGCAACGGTAATTTGATGGTATGCAGTTCGCGTTTCGGGAAGCCTTTCACACCGTTACGGGTGTTACGGAACAGCACACGGCTGGTGCCATGGCGGTCCATCAGCATCGAAACCAGTTCCTGACGCGCGCTCTGGGCGTCTTCGCTGTCGCTGTTTGCTGCCTGCAATAATGGCTCAATATCCTGCTCGCCAATCATGTCGCCTAACATGTTCAGCTCATCGTTACTCAGCTTATTGCCAGCCAGTAGCATGGCGACGGCATCAGCGACCGGACGGTAATTTTTTTGCTCTTCAACAAACTGGGCGAAATCGTGGAAACGGCTTGGATCCAGCAGGCGCAGACGTGCAAAGTGGCTTTCCATACCCAGTTGTTCTGGCGTAGCGGTCAGCAGCAGGATACCCGGTACGCGTTCAGCCAACTGTTCAATGGCCATATATTCGCGGCTGGGCGCATCTTCGCTCCACACCAGGTGATGGGCTTCATCGACAATCAGCAGATCCCATTCGGCGTCACACAGGTGCTCCAGACGCTGTTTACTGCGACGGGCAAAGTCCAGCGAACAGATAACTAACTGTTCGGTTTCAAACGGGTTGTAGGCGTCGTGTTGCGCTTCTGCATAACGCTCATCATCGAACAGCGCAAAACGCAGGTTGAAACGGCGCAGCATTTCGACCAGCCACTGGTGCTGTAGCGTCTCCGGGACGATGATCAGTACGCGTTCAGCGGCGCCAGAAAGCAGTTGCTGATGCAGGATCATCCCGGCCTCAATGGTTTTACCTAAACCCACTTCGTCAGCCAGCAAAACGCGCGGGGCGTGACGACGACCAACATCATGAGCAATGTTGAGCTGGTGGGGGATCAGGCTGGTACGTTGGCCGCGCAAACCACTCCATGGCATACGGTACTGTTCGCTCTGAAATTTACGCGCGCGATAGCGCAGCGCAAAGCGGTCCATACGGTCAATCTGACCGGCAAACAGGCGATCCTGTGGTTTGCTGAATACCAGTTTACTGTCGAGCAACACTTCACGCAGCGTTACACCGGTTTCTTCGGTATCAAGGCGGGTTCCGATATAGGCAAGCAGGCCGTTTTCTTCTTTTACTTCATCGACATGCAGTTGCCAGCCTTCATGGCTCGTTATCGTATCGCCAGGATTGAACATCACGCGGGTCACGGGAGAATCACTGCGCGCATACAGACGGTTTTCGCCCGTCGATGAGAAAAGTAAAGTGACGGTTCGCGCATCCATGGCGACAACAGTACCAAGTCCCAGTTCGCTTTCTGTATCGCTGATCCAGCGTTGACCAAGTGTAAAAGGCATATATGTTCGGCTCTATATCTTTAATTGCAGGCAATACTCGTCATTTTCCGGACTAACCCGGTTTTTGAGAGCATACGACCCCGCTACCAGGCTAATAAATCAGTGGTAGTGGTGTTAAATGGGTCCAGGAATGGAAAGGGCGCTATGGTACTGGATGGCGGCGGTTTCGTCACGCGTCAAAATAACCCCAGTTGCCCTGTGAGTAGTGTAGCAAAGTTATCATCAATAAAGGGAAGTATTCCCTCGGCAACCGGTTGTATCTGACGGGTCAGATAGTGCTCGTAATCGAGAGCAGATTGCTGATAATTCACAGGTTCAGGGCCGTTTACTGTCCAGACATATTTAATGGTGCCTCGGTTTTGGTACTGTGGCGCGCGACCTCGTTTTATATTCTGCTCATCAGCCAGTCGTGCCGCGCGGACGTGTGGCGGAACATTACGCTGGTATTCACTTAACGGGCGGCGCAGGCGTTTGCGGTACACCAGTTGTGCATCCAGTTCACCTGCCATCAGACGGTCGATGGTCTCGCGGACAAACTCCTGATACGGCTCGTTACGAAAAATTCGCAGGTACAGCGCCTGCTGGAATTGTTGCGCCAGCGGTGTCCAGTCGGTGCGAACCGTTTCCAGCCCCTTAAACACCATGCGTTGTTCAGCCCCTTCCTGAATCATCCCGGCGTAACGCTTTTTACTACCGGTATCCGCACCGCGAATAGTCGGCATCAGAAAGCGACAAAAGTGGGTTTCAAACTCCAGCTCCAGCGCGCTGGTCAGATTTTGTTGCTTTAGCGATTGCGCCCACCACGAGTTGACATGGCTCACCAGCTCCCGGCCAATCCGGGCGGCATCATCTTCTGAGTGCGCCTTTTTAAGCCAGACAAAGGTTGAGTCGGTATCACCATAGATGACGTCGTAACCCTGAGCCTCAATTAACGCTTTGGTCTGGCGCATGATCGCATGGCCGCGCATCGTGATTGATGAGGCCAGTCTCGGGTCGAAAAAGCGACAGGCGGTAGTACCCAGTACGCCGTAAAACGCATTCATGATAATTTTCAGCGCCTGCGAGAGCGGTTTATTCCCGTGGCGTTTTGCTTCTTCACGCCCGTGCCAGATCTGAGTAACGATCTCCGGCAGGCAGTGTTTTTCGCGTGAGAACCAGGCGTCAAGAAAACCTTCGGTGCTGTGCTCCCGATCCGGGTGCGCCATCCCTTCGATAAGCCCCACCGGATCGATCAAAAATGTACGAATAATTGAGGGGTACAGGCTTTTGTAATCCAGCACCAGAACGGAGTCGTACAATCCCGGGCGCGAGTCCATCACATAGCCGCCGGGGCTGGCGTGCGCGGGAACTTCCCCCAGATTTGGCGCCACGTAACCCGCCCGGTGCATGCGCGGAAGGTAGAGGTGGCCGAAGGCGGCAACCGAACCACCGTGACGGTCGACCGGCAGACCGTTGACCGTCGAGCGCTCCAGCAGAAAAGGCATGATCTCGGTTTTATGAAAAATGCGCGTGACCAGCTCACAGTCTTTGAGATTGTAGGTAGCGAGCGCGGGTTTATCCTGGGCAAACCGACGGTCAATTTCGTCCATTCGGTCCCACGGGTTATCAATCGATTTTCCTTCGCCCAGCAATTCTTGCGACACCGTTTCCAGCGAGAATGACGAGAAATTCCAGAATGCGGATTTGAGCGCTTCAATGCCGTCAATGATCAGTCGACCTTTGGCCTGCGCGAAGAACACGCCGTTTTTGAAGCCATGCTCGCGCCACTCCAGTTCGCTATTATCACGACCAAAACGCAGGGGGATGCGATAACGTTCGGCATGCTTTTGCAGGACGCGTAAATCGAATTGCACCACATTCCAGCCAATGATGACATCGGGATCATGACGGGCAATCCAGTCGTTGAGCTTTTCCAGCAACTGCGGTCGGCTAGCCACGTACTCAAGTTCAAAATCCAGCGCCGAGGCATCGCCGTTTGCCGGGCCGAGCATGTAGACAATACGCTGCCCGCAGCCTTCAAGACCGATGCAGTAGAGTTCACCATGCCGCGTGGTTTCGATATCCAGCGATACCCATTTTAGCGGCGGTCGATAGTCCGGGTTTGGCTTCAGGCGGGCATTAATCAGCGTGCCGTTATGTTTGTCGCCTTCGACCCAGATCGGGGACGTGATAAAGCGCTCCATCAGATATCGCTCTGGCGGGCGTACGTCAGCCTCATAAACGGTGATGTCGTTTTCGCGCAGGAGTTTTTCCAGCCGCATAAGCTGGCGGTGGGAGCGGCAATACAGACCCGAAACGGGCTGGCGGTGGAAATCTTGTAGCTGAAGCGGCGTCAGGCGATAGCCGTTCTCTGTACGTAATAATGATGTAACGCGCGGAACCTGACTGCCAGGTATAAACGCGACGGATTCCTGAGGCGCGAGCGTGACCAGCAGCGGCCCGTCGTCTGTCGCCAGCCAGAATGAGACCTCAGTTCCCTGCGGGGTGTCCCGCCAGTGCCGGGTTAAAATAAAGCCTGCCTGCGCCACGCTGTGTATCCATTAAAAAACCAGGCATGATTATAGCCTGGATTGCACGATTGTACTGTTATTTTGTACAGTTGTAAGATAAAAGTCGCGGTAAGATGCAGTCGCAGTGACAGTAAAATTCTTTTCGGGTACAAAATTTCAGTGTCGAACTATTTAATTTATGAATACAGTTTCTGGTTATACTTCCGTAAATTATTTGATTAGTCTGTTTTGATTATTTATTTAAATTACTGCTTTTCGATTATGTGTTTTCCATAAATTGATAGTCTGCTTCAGGAGTTTTTTCACATTTTCAGAATAGTGCTTAACCCATTCTGCTACTTACCCCTCGGTTCAGAAAAAATTACACTTTTTTTAATTTGTTTTTATTCATGGTTAGTGTAACTATTTTAATCGAAGCATTCGGGTTGTCAGGTTGAATATAATATATATTATTGGATTACTATTGTCTGGATAAAAACAGATTTTCGGTACGATTTCGTCGGGAATATCTCTCTGCATAATTTGATTTTTATCTCCTGATGTAATTTTTATTCATCTGGCGGCTCGGGTGTTTTATATCAATAGCTTGGGTGTGTTGTGAAATGGAGAGGTGTTATGAATGTTTATACTCAGGCGTTACAGGTAGGATATGACCACTATTTATTTGTTAATACTCAGCTATCTAACCCGACTATTAAGTCGGTAAGTCAATACATTGAGTATAGAACATGGTCAGGTCAAATCTGGCGCTCTGAGATTATTGATCGTGGGAATGCCTTCTTTCACTGGCAAGGACAGGACAGAATAAATGGGCATCGTGATACGGTTATTAATTATCTGTTGAACGGCCAACGCTGGCAGTCAACAATTGCAGATTATATTTTCTTTCATTCTCTGGATGGCGAAGAGGCGCTGGGACATTATGATAATGTGATTAAATACGTTTGTGCTAATAATTGTGTGTATCGAAGTACGTTTGCGGAATATATAACTCAATAATAAGAAGGCGCGTCATTGTTTCCGGACGCGCCTGGCGTCATTTCACTGACCGTAATAGGCTTTTGCGCCATGTTTACGCAGGTAGTGTTTATCCAGCAGGGTTTGTTGCATATCCGGCAACTGCGGAGCGAGTTGGCGGCAGAATATCCCCATATAGGCGACTTCTTCCAGCACGATGGCGTTATGCACCGCATCTTCGGCATTTTTTCCCCAGGCGAACGGACCGTGAGAGTGCACCAGTACGCCTGGCATCTGCGCTGCGTCAATCCCTTGTTTCTCAAAGGTTTCAACGATCACATTACCGGTTTCCCACTCATACTCGCCGTTGATTTCGTCCTCGGTCATTTTCCGTGTGCAGGGAATGGCGCCGTAGAAATAGTCCGCATGGGTGGTGCCTGTCGCCGGAATCGACTGACCCGCCTGCGCCCAGATTGTCGCGTGGCGCGAGTGGGTATGAACAATGCCGCCAATGGTCGGGAATGCCTGATATAACAAACGGTGCGTTGGGGTATCGGAGGAGGGCTTTTTCGTGCCTTCAACGACTTCCCCGGTGGCGATACTGACAACAACCATATCGTCTGCGGTCATGACGCTGTAATCGACACCGGAAGGTTTAATCACAAACACGCCGCGTTCGCGATCGACGGCGCTAACGTTACCCCAGGTCAGCGTCACCAGGTTGTGCTTGGGCAGTGCCAGATTCGCTTCCAGTACCTGACGTTTAAGATCTTCTAGCATGTTAACTCCTGAATGCCGGATGGCGTTTCACTTATCCGGCCTACGGTGATTTGTAGGCCCGGTAAATGAAATGCCACCGGGCAATCCGTTTCACCAATTAACGTTTGAACCCGTAATACACTTCGTTCCAGCGCAGCGCGTCCTTAAAGGCCGGCAGACGGGTCTCGTTATCGATTACTGCGATCTCGATATCGTGCATTTCAGCGAACTGGCGCATATCGTTCAGATCCAGCGCATGGCTGAAGACGGTGTGGTGCGCGCCACCGGCAAGGATCCAGGCCTCGGATGCGGTTGGTAGATCCGGCTGGGCCTTCCACAATGCGTTCGCCACCGGCAGTTTCGGCAGGTCGTTCGGCGTTTGCACCGTGTCGATGCAGTTAACCAGCAGGCGATAACGATCGCCGAGATCGATCAGGCTGGCGACCACTGCCGGGCCGGTTTTGGTGTTGAAGATCAGACGGGCAGGATCGTCTTTACCGCCAATGCCGAGGTGCTGAACGTCGAGGATCGGTTTCTCTTCCACAGCGATTGACGGGCACACTTCCAGCATGTGTGAGCCGAGCACCAGATCGTTGCCTTTCTCGAAGTGGTAGGTGTAATCCTCCATAAATGAGGTGCCGCCCTGCAGACCGGTTGACATCACCTTCATGATGCGAAGCAGAGCGGCGGTTTTCCAGTCGCCTTCGCCCGCAAAGCCGTAGCCTTGCTGCATCAGACGCTGTACGGCCAGACCCGGAAGTTGTTTCAGGCCGTGCAAATCTTCAAATGTCGTCGTGAAGGCGTGGAATCCGCCCTGCTCAAGGAAGCGCTTCATTCCCAGTTCAATTCGGGCGGCTTCCAGTACGTTCTGACGTTTCTCACCATGGACTTGTGTGGCCGCCGTCATGGTGTAGGTGCTTTCATACTCGTCGATCAGCGCGTTGATTTCGCCGTCACTAATTGCGTTCACTACCTGCACCAGGTCGCCCACGGCCCAGGTATTTACCGAGAAGCCGAATTTGATCTGTGCGGCAACCTTATCGCCGTCAGTGACCGCTACTTCACGCATGTTGTCGCCAAAACGGCAGACTTTCAGATGGCGGGTATCCTGTTTGGACACCGCCTGGCGCATCCAGGAGCCAATACGCTCGTGCGCCTGCTTATCCTGCCAATGGCCGGTGACCACGGCGTGCTGCTGACGCATACGCGCACCGATGAAGCCGAATTCGCGACCGCCGTGTGCGGTCTGGTTCAGGTTCATAAAGTCCATATCAATGCTGTCCCACGGCAGGGCGGCGTTGAATTGGGTGTGGAACTGCATCAGCGGCTTATTGAGGATAGTCAGACCGTTAATCCACATTTTGGCTGGAGAGAAGGTGTGCAGCCAGACCACCAGACCTGCGCAGCGATCGTCATAGTTGGCATCACGACAGATCGCGGTAATTTCGTCAGGTGAAGTACCCAGCGGTTTTAACACCAGTTTGCAGGGCAGGTTAGCTTCCGTATTCAGTGCGTTAACAACGTGCTCGGCATGTTGGGTTACCTGACGCAGGGTTTCCGGGC
This sequence comes from Citrobacter werkmanii, assembly GCF_008693645.1. Classification (NCBI taxonomy): domain Bacteria; kingdom Pseudomonadati; phylum Pseudomonadota; class Gammaproteobacteria; order Enterobacterales; family Enterobacteriaceae; genus Citrobacter; species Citrobacter werkmanii. The sequence goes on from NZ_CP044101.1 coordinate 1,049,615, forward strand.
CATACAAGTGCTGGCTACCAATCACAAACCACACTTCATAGTTATTAAAAATTGTCATTGTCGTGTCCTTAATGAGTCAGGGTTGCCAGGTCTACCGGGGCTTGTTGCGCCGGAGCGGCAGTCGGAAGGTATTGTTGTTCAGCGCTTACCGCCCACTGCTGGTAGCGGCGGTAAAGTTGTTCAAAACGTTGAGCCTGTTCTGGGCGAGGTTGCATCGTCTTTTCTACTGCGCTCGCCATGTGTTGCTGGGCGGCTGGAATGTCTGCATGGACCTGCGCGGCAACGGCGGCGAAGATAGCCGCACCGAGTGCGCAGCACTGGTCTGAAGCGACAATCTGTAGCGGACGGTTTAGCACGTCGCAGCAGGCCTGCATGATGACCGGGTTTTTACGCGCGATACCGCCGAGCGCCATGACGTTGTTAACCGCAATGCCTTGTTCGGTGAAGCATTCCATGATGGCGCGCGCGCCAAAGGCCGTGGCGGCGATCAGACCACCGAACAGCGCTGGCGCATCGGTTGCCAGATTCAGGTCGGTAATGACGCCTTTCAGACGCTGGTTGGCATTCGGCGTACGACGACCATTAAACCAGTCGAGCACCACCGGCAGGTGATCCAGCGACGGATTTTTCGCCCAGGCTTCGGTGAGCGCTGGCAGCAGCTGTTTTTGGCTGGCTTTAATCTGGGTTTTCAGTTCCGGGTGCTGCGCGGCAAGCTGTTCCAGCGGCCAGCTCAACACGCGGCTAAACCAGGCATAGATGTCGCCGAAAGCAGATTGCCCCGCTTCCAGACCGATAAAATGCGGCACCACGCTGCCATCAACCTGCCCGCAAATGCCTTTCACCGCGCGTTCGCCAACGCTGTGTTTATCGGCAATCAGAATGTCGCAGGTAGACGTGCCGATGACTTTCACCAGCGTATTGGGCTGTGCGCCTGCGCCGACTGCGCCCATATGGCAGTCAAAAGCGCCGCCTGAAATCACCACGCTTTCCGATAGACCCAGGCGCTGCGCCCACTCGGCACACAGAGTGCCAACCGGCAGGTCCGCCGTGAAGGTGTCGCTAAACATTGGGTATTGCAGATGGCGGTTGAGGATGGGGTCGAGTTCGTCAAAGAAACTGGCTGGCGGCAGCCCCCCCCAGCTTTCATGCCACAGGGATTTATGCCCGGCGCTGCAGCGACCGCGACGAATATCCTGGGGGCGCACAGTATTGGAGAGCAGGGCCGGAACCCAGTCACACAGCTCAATCCATGAGACCGCCGCCTCGGCGACCGCGTGGTCCTGGCGAGTCACGTGCAGGATTTTTGCCCAGAACCATTCGCTGGAATAAATACCGCCAATATAGCGGGAGTAATCGATCTTGCCTGGCGTGTGGCACAGGCGAGTAATTTCTTCGGCTTCTTCTACCGCGGTGTGATCTTTCCACAGAACAAACATCGCATTCGGGTTTTCCGCGAACTCCGGGCGCAGCGCCAGTACGTTGCCGTCGGCATCGATAGGCGCCGGGGTTGAGCCGGTACTGTCAACGCCAATCCCGACCACTTCTGCGCGTTGTTCCGCGCTCAGTTCGGCGAGTACGGTTTTCAGCGCTGCTTCCATGGATTCAATGTAGTCGCGCGGATGATGGCGAAACTGGTTGTTTGGGCCGTCGCAAAACTGCCCTTCCTGCCAACGTGGGTACCACTCAACGCTGGTGGCGATTTCTTCACCAGTGGCACATTCCACCGCCAAAGCGCGTACCGAATCACTACCAAAATCGAGGCCAATTGCAATCGCCATCGTCTTACTCCATCCAAAAATACGGGTATGGATAAACAGTAGTGACCAGGGATAAAAACCGTCAGGCAGGATTCGCTAATCTTATGGACTAAAATGCTGTGGCATCACAAAGTGTGACGCCGTGCAAATAATCAATGTGGACATTTCTGCCGTAGTTATAGACACTTTTGTTAGCCGATTTTGACGTTGGCGTGGTACATGTTTTTTACAAATTGCTTTTCACAAGCGGGGTTGATGGTCCATTACCGCAAACAACTGTGGCCCGCCGGGACGACGGCGATGATGTCTGGCGTAATATGGACAAATTGTTTCTTAGCAGAACCCAGGGAGTATTGAAATTATGGCTGAAACGCAAAACGATCCCCTCCTGCCGGGCTATTCGTTTAACGCACATTTGGTGGCTGGATTGACCCCCATTGAGGCGAACGGATACCTGGATTTTTTTATCGACAGGCCGCTGGGGATGAAAGGCTATATCCTCAATCTCACTATTCGTGGGGAAGGGATCATTAATAATCAGGGCAAGCAGTTTGTCTGTCGACCTGGCGATATTTTGCTGTTTCCGCCTGGCGAAATTCACCACTACGGACGCCATCCTGACGCCAGCGAGTGGTATCACCAGTGGGTCTACTTCCGGCCACGCGCTTACTGGCAGGAGTGGCTGGCCTGGCCGGCCATTTTTGCCCAGACCGGTTTCTTTCGCCCTGATGAAGCGCATCAACCGCATTTCAACGAACTGTTTGGGCAGATCATCAATGCCGGGCAGGGAGAGGGACGCTATTCCGAACTGCTGGCGATTAATTTGCTGGAGCAATTGTTACTCCGACGTATGGAAGCCATTAATGAGTCGCTGCACCCGCCAATGGACAACCGCGTTCGTGATGCCTGTCAGTACATTAGCGATCATCTGGCGGACAGCAATTTTGATATTGCCAGCGTCGCACAGCACGTCTGCCTGTCGCCTTCCCGTTTGTCACACCTGTTCCGCCAGCAATTGGGCATCAGCGTATTAAGCTGGCGTGAGGATCAGCGAATCAGTCAGGCGAAGCTACTGCTGAGTACCACACGAATGCCTATCGCCACGGTGGGTCGCAACGTCGGCTTTGATGACCAGCTCTATTTCTCTCGCGTTTTCAAAAAATGTACCGGCGCCAGTCCGAGCGAGTTCCGTGCTGGATGTGAATAAAAAGTGAATGATGTGTCCTGAAAGTTGTCATAACTGGCAATCTATTCAGACAATTGATGGCTTGACGAAGTTGAGAAGGGTTATCAAAATCCCTGCTTCGTAAATCTGACGGACACATTATGCAAGCATTGCTGGAACACTTTATTCTCCAGTCCGCCCTGTACTCTCTGATCGCCGTACTTCTGGTGGCTTTTCTGGAGTCGCTGGCGCTGGTTGGTCTGATTCTGCCCGGTACCGTGATGATGGCGGGGCTGGGAGCGCTGATTGGCAGTGGCGAACTGAATTTCTGGCATGCCTGGCTTGCGGGCATCGTCGGTTGCCTGCTGGGGGACTGGATCTCCTTCTGGTTGGGCTGGCGCTTTAAAAAGCCGCTGCACCGTTGGTCGTTCATGAAAAAGAACAAGGCGCTGCTGGATAAAACCGAGCATGCGCTGCATCAGCACAGCATGTTTACCATTCTGGTGGGCCGTTTTGTCGGCCCAACGCGTCCGCTGGTGCCGATGGTGGCGGGTATGCTGGATCTGCCTGTCGCAAAATTTATAGTCCCGAATATTATTGGCTGCGTGCTGTGGCCGCCGTTCTATTTCCTGCCGGGTATTTTGGCGGGCGCGGCAATCGATATTCCTTCCGATATGCAGAGCGGAGATTTCAAATGGCTGCTGCTGGCGACGGCGTTGCTGCTGTGGGTTGGAGGCTGGTTATGCTGGCGGCTGTGGCGCAGCGGCAAAGCGGCAGTCGATCGTTTAACTGCGTATTTCCCCCGCAGCCGTTTACTGTATCTGGCGCCGTTGACGCTCGGGATCGGCGTGGTCGCGCTGGTGGCGCTGTTGCGTCACCCGCTGATGCCGGTATATATCGATATTCTGCGCAAAGTTGTGGGTTACTAGCGATTCCTTTGCCGGATGGCGGCTTCGCCTTATCCGGCCTACGAAATATGAGGCTTGATGCCTAACAGCGCTGAGGCGCTGGCTTGACCGCTTAGTAGCTCGTCTGTTTTGCCTTGCCACGCAATGCGTCCGTCGGCGACCACGATTGACCGGGGCGCAATTCGCGCCGCATCTTCGACGCTGTGGGAAACCATCAGCAGCGTAAGCTGCTTATCACGGCAGACCTCGGCGACCAGGGTTAACATCTCCTGACGCAGCGCGGGATCGAGCGCAGAGAACGGTTCATCGAGCAGCAAAATGGGTTGCTCCCGCACCAGACAACGCGCCAGCGCCACACGTTGTCGCTGCCCGCCGGAAAGCTCACCGGGGAGTCGCTCCTGCAGTGAATCGAGCCCCATTTGCCGGGCGATGTGGCGCATTTTTTCCCGCTGCGATGCGTTCAGTTTTAATCCCGGATCAAGACCCAGACCGATGTTTTGCCACACGCTCAGATGGCTGAACAGATTGTTTTCCTGAAACAGCATGGAGACGGGACGACGCGAAGGAGGCGTTGCGGTGTGATCTTCACCTTCAATCATCATTGTGCCGCTGGCAGGCGTGAGAAAGCCGGCAATCAGATTCAGCAACGTACTTTTCCCGGCACCGCTGGGCCCGAGTATTGCGACCTGCTCACCGCGCGAGACTGACAGCGTAAAGCGCATGGGCAAATGGTGGTAAAGCCATGTGATATCAATCAGTTTTAACATTTCTACCCGGCAATTTCTCAATAACGGTAAACAGCGTAAAACACAGGATCAGCAGCAAGAGCGCCGTAACCGCGCCATCCTGACTGCGATAAGATCCAATCTGCTGATATAGATAAAACGGCAAGGTGCGGAAATCCTCATTGCCAAATAACGCCACCACGCCAAAATCGCCAATCGACAGTACGCAGGCAAAAGCCATCGCCTGCGCCAGCGGACGTTTCAGTGCCCGCAGTTCAACCACTTTCAGCCGCGACCATCCCTCAATTCCCAACGACTGGCACAACATACTGTAGCGTGCGGTCACGTCACGCATTGGGTTTTCCAGTACCTTCAGCGCGTAAGGGATCGCCATCAGCGCGTTGGTGAAAATCACAATGCCGTCGGCGGATTCGGGGAGACCAACGGTGTTATTGAGCAGCAGAAAGAAGCCGGTTGCCAACACGATGCCCGGCATGGCGAGGATCATCATGCCGCTAAGCTCCAGTACCTGGCCTGCCAGCACCTGCTGTCGGGCGCGCAGTTCGCGACTGCTCCATAACAGCATCATGGTGAGTATCACGCACAATGCCCCTGCCGCCAGCGCGATGCGCAGTGAAGTTCCCAACGCCTGCCACAGAACCGGCTGCATAAGCACATCCAGAACCTGGCGGTTAAGACCATCGACAATCACTGCCAACAGCGGCGGCAGCAACAGCAACAGGGCCAGGAAAATCAGCAACGAGTCTGCCAGACGGCTGTGCAGACGATCGTCGGGATCGCGCCAGCCCTGAACCAGCGTGGTGCCGGGCGCAATAGCGCGGCTCAGGCGTTGACTGAGGAGCACCAGCGCTAAACAACACAGCATCTGGATCAACGCCAGCATAGCGGCACGGGCGGGATCGTAATCGAAATTCAGCGCCTGATAGATAGCCAGCTCAATGGTGGTGGCCTGCGGCCCGCCACCCAGCGACAAAACGGTGGCGAAGCTGGCGAAGCACAGCATAAAGATGAGCGCGGCGACGGGAAGGATCTGACGGCGTAACCATGGCCATTCGACAAAGCGGAAGAAATGCCAGCCGCGAATACCCAACTGAGCGGCTAACTGTCGCTGTTCACCGGGAATATTTTCCAGCGACTGCAACAGCAGACGGCTGGCCATCGGCAGATTGAAAAAAACGTGCGCCAGCAGAATACCCTGCAAACCGTACGGCGAAAACGTCCACTCCAGCCCGAATATCTGCCAGAGTGAGGCTAACCAGCCCTGACGGCCATACACGCTGAGAATGCCAAAGACCGCGACCAACACCGGCAGGATTAACGTCATCGCGCACAGGCGTAGCAGCGCCAGACGTCCGGGGAAACGGCGGCGATAAAGTGCTCTGGCAAGGAAAATTGCCGGGACAACCGACAACACTGCGGATAAAAAAGCCTGCCAGAAAGAAAAACGCACCACGTGCCACAGGTAGTCGTCTCGCCACAGCGAGAGCCATTCTCCTTGTGGGGCGTTAAACCATAGCGCCAGAAACGCGGCCAGGGCTACTGCGACCATCAGCGTGGCGGCAGAAAGCCCTGGAACCAGCCAGCCGGGAATTAGCGGCTGACGGCGCGTTGCCATTCGCTAATCCATGTCTGACGCTGAGCCGCAACCTGCTGCGGGGTAAATTCCAGCGCGGTGGCCGGTTTCTTCAGTTGCTCAAATCCTGATGGGAGAGCAACCTGCGTCACCGGATACATCCAGTTGCCGGTCGGAATGGCATTCTGGAATGCCGGAGAAACCATAAACTTAAGGAACTTCTCAGCCAGTTCCGGCTGCTTGCTGGCCGCGGTGCGGGCGGCGACTTCCACCTGCAAATAGTGACCTTCACTAAAGTTGGCGGCGGCGTAGTTATCTTTTTTCTCGTCAATGATGTGATAGGCCGGAGAGGTGGTGTAGCTCAGTACCAGATCGCTTTCACCTTTCAGGAACAGGCCGTAGGCTTCGCTCCAGCCCTTGGTGACGGTGACGGTTTTGGCTGCCAGTTTCTGCCACGCCTCCGGTGCTTTGTCGCCATAGACTTTTTGCATCCATAACAGCAGGCCCAGCCCTGGCGTGCTGGTGCGTGGATCCTGATAAATGACGCGCCATTTCTGATCGCTTTCGACCAGTTCTTTCAGGCTCTTTGGCGGATTTTTCAGCTTGTTTTTATCATAGACAAAAGCGAAGTAGCCGTAATCAAACGGAACAAAGGTGTCATTTTTCCAGCCGCCGGGTACGTCAACGGCGTCGTTTGCGACATTGCTCTTGGCGAACAGTTTGGTTTGCGTGGCGGCTTCCAGCAGGTTGTTATCCAGTCCCAGCACGACGTCGGCTTTGCTGTTTTTTCCTTCCATGCGCAGGCGGTTAAGCAGCGAGACGCCATCTTCCAACGCGACCAGCTTCAGTTCGCAGTTGCAGTCAGCTTCAAAGGCTTTTTTGATTGTCGGGCCAGGCCCCCAGTCCGCAGCGAACGAATCGTAGGTATAGACGGTCAGCACCGGTTTGGCGAAGGCAGGCGCTGCGCACAGCAGCAAAAGCGGAAGACATTTTTTAAACACTTTGCACCTCAAGAGTTGGGTGGCAAAGGACTTGAGATAAGCCTCAAATCCCTTCGCCGGCATTATCCGGATCAGGTTCGACGGGTATCTCTCAGCCCATACACTTCATCATTCACGCTGCCTCTGTGTGGGCTGCGCTCACTCACCCCAGTCACATAGTTATCTATGCTCCTGGGGATTCACTCGCTTGCCGCCTTGAGGCATCATGAATGATTTTGTGTATGTTTTTTATTTAGCACCCCGTTGAGAACGGCGTTAGTGTAGTGATTTTGTTGCCGGGCAGCAATTAAGAGCTGGCTCTTAGGGATCCGGCGGCGCAAACCATGCCGATTTAAAATCAAACCAGCCGAGGGTATTCATGCGTAGCCCGCGCATACTACGCTGGCCCTGAATGATCAGCCAGTGGTGGATCAACGGCACAATGGCCTTTGTGGCGAGCAGCTGTTGGCACCATGCCGCCAGGCTCATTTCACCGGTTCGCCAGCGGGCCGCATCGTTTTCCCAGTCGCGCGAGATACAGTTTTGCAGCAGCGGGACTTCGCACAAATGAGCGAACAGCGAGAAATCCAGCGGGAGGGTAAAGTTGGCGCTGTTGAGCCAGATATCACTGACTATTTCACCTGCATGCCACTGATCGTAGTCGATCTCCTGAATGTTTAGCTGTACCTGATGCTGCGCCAGCAACGTTTTCATGATCTGCGCGATAATCCGATGTTCGATGTGATCGCGATAGTAGGTGAGCGTTAGCGTTTCCAGCCCGGCCGGTTTTTCACCATGCCCGGGTTTGGCGTGGTGCCAGCGGGGGAGTAACCCATAGGCGGGAAACCACAGTCTCTGGTACTGTTCGTCGGCGTGACAGATTAAATTGGTTGGCGAGAGAACGCGGCTTGCCCACTCGCGAACCTCCTGATTAGCACCACGATGGGTGCGTGTATCAAACAACAGGTAGTAGCAGCCTTCTTCCAGTCGACTTTCAATCGCCTTTTCATCCTCCGTGGGACCTTTTAGTGTCAACCCGCCGCCCGGCTCTTCGCCGATGTCAGGTAATACCCAAACGTTAACTTCATCGATCAGCGCCCGGTAGCCGAAGTAATCATCAAATGCGCGAATTTTCAGTTGGTTATTAGTATTGCGCATCACGGCATATGGGCCGGTGCCAATCGGATGGCTGGAGAAGTTATTTAGCGTTTCCCATTCTCGCGGCAGGATCATGGCGGGGACTTGCCCCAGTAGCCAGGGAAGCCAGCGGTCCGGTTGGGCAAGATGGATATCCAGCGTCCAGGCGGTGGGCGAGACGATTTGCGTAATGTGCGAATACAGCGGCAGCGCGTTGATGCGCTGTAGCGAAGTAATGACATCCTCCATTTCCAGCTCACGGCCATGATGAAAATGGATCCCCGGGCGCAGGAAGAATCGCCAGTGTAAAGGCGAAATCTGCTGCCAATGATGCGCAATGTCGGCTTCCAGTTCCCCATTTTCCTCATTTACCAGAATTAAGGAACTGAAGATTTGTCGGGCAATATGGGTTTCGGAGCGGCGTAACGCCGTACCGGGGAGCAGATTGCGCATAGGGCGATAATAGAGGACGCGCATGATGTGCCGCCCCTGGCGAAAACTGCGTCCCAGGTGGGAAACCAGCATTTGTCTGACAGCCGTTTTATCACCGACCAGTTGCACCAGTTGATCGATACGATCCTGTTCCAGCAGGTCTTCTGCCCGCTGCTGCTGGAGCGCCAGCCCGGTATAGAGAAATGTCAGGCGCGAGCGTTTACCCCGCCCAACTTCGGCTTCCCACGTTAACCAGCCGCGATCCTGCATGGTATTAAGCAGGGTGCGCATATGACGGCGCGAGCAGCTCAGCAGCTCCGCCAGTTCGTTTAGCGTCGTGTCTTGCGTTTTGCCGTCACAGCATTGCCACAGACGGATGAACTGTTGTTGCAAACGACCAGAAGACATAAAAGGGGAACTCCTGCGGAAAACTCAGCAATTTTATTATCCCTATATTAAGCCAATAATAGATTCCGATGAAGCGATGAGACAACGAAGGGGTCATCTATGCGTCAGTTCTGGTTGAAGTACTTTACTGCGACGGAAAAATCGTCCTGGTTGGCTTGCCTGAGCGCACCGCAGCGCTTAAAGATGCTTGAAGAACTGATGCAGTGGGAGGTGACAGCCTGACCTCCGAATTGCGAGTTGCAGACATCATGTGTGACTGAGTATTGGTGTTAATCGCCGCGCCAGCAGGTATTATCTGCTGGCTTTTTTCGTTTCAGCTGCGCTTAAAAGGAAAGATATGCTCTGGATTATGACCATGGGACGGCGCCTTAACGGCGTTTACGCGGCATTTATGCTGGTCGCTTTTATGATGGGTGTGGCCGGGGCGTTGCAGGCCCCCACGCTGAGCCTGTTTCTGAGCCGTGAAGTCGGGGCGCAGCCATTTTGGGTCGGGCTGTTTTATACCGTCAACGCTATTGCCGGGATCGGGGTCAGCCTTGGTCTGGCGAAACGATCCGACAGTCAGGGCGATCGGCGAAAACTGATCATGTTCTGTTGTCTGATGGCAATCGGCAACGCGCTGCTGTTTGCCTTTAATCGCCACTACCTCACGCTGATCACCTGCGGTGTGCTGCTGGCTTCGCTGGCAAATACCGCCATGCCGCAGCTGTTTGCGCTGGCGCGGGAATATGCCGATAGCTCGGCGCGTGAAGTGGTGATGTTTAGCTCGGTGATGCGTGCGCAGCTTTCGTTGGCGTGGGTGATTGGGCCGCCGCTGGCTTTTATGCTGGCGCTGAATTACGGCTTCACGGCGATGTTTTCCATTGCCGCAGGCATTTTTGCCATCAGCCTGGTGCTGATCGCGCTGATACTGCCATCTGTGGCTCGGGTGGAGCAACCTGTCGATGTGCCGCTGGAACAGGCCAGCGGTTGGCAGGACAAAAATGTACGCATGCTGTTTATTGCCTCTACGCTGATGTGGACCTGCAACACCATGTACATCATCGATATGCCGCTGTGGATTAGCCTTGAGCTGGGCTTGCCGGACAAGCTGGCCGGGATCCTGATGGGTACCGCGGCCGGGCTGGAAATTCCGGCGATGATTCTGGCGGGCTACTACGTGAAACGCTTTGGTAAGCGGCGCATGATGATCGCGGCCGTGGCGGCGGGCGTACTGTTTTATCTTGGTCTGATCTTCTTTCACAGCCGCACGGCGCTGCTGGTCCTGCAACTGTTTAACGCGGTATTTATCGGCATTATCGCCGGAATAGGAATGCTGTGGTTTCAGGATCTGATGCCGGGGCGTGCGGGATCGGCGACCACATTGTTTACCAACAGTATTTCAACGGGCGTGATTCTGGCGGGAGTGATTCAGGGAGCGGTGGCGCAGAGCTACGGGCATTTTGCCGTTTACTGGGTGATTGCGGCGATTTCGGTGGTCACGCTGGTGATGACCGGGCGGGTGAAGGACGTCTAATCATGTTGCCGGATGCGCAACGCATCCGGCGTCACAATGACTAGCGCATAAACGCGGGCTGCCTGTCTTCGTATTCGGTGATGGCGGCTTCGTGCTGCAGCGTCAGCCCGATGCTATCCAGACCGTTCAGCATGCAGTGGCGGCGGAAGTCATCGATCTTAAAGCTGTAGGACTTATCGCCCGCTTTGACGACCTGCGCCACCAGATCCACTTCAAATGTAATCCCCGGATTGGCTTTCACCAGGGTAAACATTTCATCGACCTGCGCGTCGCTCAGGGTTACCGGCAGCAGTTGGTTGTTGAAACTGTTGCCGTAGAAGATGTCGGCGAAGCTTGGCGCGATCACTACTTTAAAGCCGTAGTCGGTCAGCGCCCACGGCGCATGTTCGCGTGAAGAGCCGCAGCCAAAGTTTTCCCGTGCCAGCAGAATCGACGCGCCTTTATATTCCGGAAAGTTCAGCACAAATTCTGGATTTGGCTGTTGACCCTTTTCGTCCAGGAAACGCCAGTCGTTAAACAGATGGGCGCCAAAACCGGTGCGTGTGACCTTCTGCAAAAACTGTTTCGGGATAATTGCATCGGTATCGACGTTGGCGGCATCCAGTGGGACAACCAGGCCGGTATGCTGGGTAAATTTCTCTGCCATGGTAGTTTCCTTATTTGATGCTGCGAATGTCGGCGAAGTGGCCGGTAACGGCGGCGGCGGCGGCCATCGCCGGGCTGACTAAATGCGTGCGGCCACCGCGGCCCTGACGACCTTCAAAGTTACGGTTGCTGGTGGATGCGCAGCGCTCGCCTGGGTTCAGGCGGTCATTATTCATGGCCAGGCACATGGAACAGCCCGGTAAGCGCCATTCAAATCCTGCTTCGATAAAGATCTTGTCCAGACCTTCCGCTTCCGCCTGCGCTTTCACCGGACCAGAGCCTGGCACCACCAGTGCCTGTACGCCCGGCGCGACTTTGCGCCCTTTGGCGATTTCCGCCGCGGCGCGTAAATCTTCAATGCGCGAGTTGGTGCAGGAACCGATAAACACTTTATCGATAGCCACTTCTGTTAACGGAATGCCCGGTTTCAGCCCCATATACGCCAGCGCTTTTTCCGCCGATGCGCGCTCAACGGGATCGGTAAATGATGCCGGATCGGGAATATAATCGTTCACCGAGATCACCTGACCCGGATTCGTTCCCCAGGTTACCTGCGGCGCGATCTCTTCTGCTTGCAGAGTGACGACGGTATCAAACGTTGCGCCGTCGTCGGTTTGCAGCGTTTTCCAGTACTCAACCGCGTGGGCAAAATCCTCGCCCTTCGGTGCGTGTAAACGACCTTGCACATAGTTAAAGGTGGTTTCATCCGGTGCGACCAGACCCGCTTTGGCCCCCATTTCAATGGCCATGTTACACAGGGTCATGCGGCCTTCCATGCTCAGCGCACGGATGGCTTCGCCGCAAAATTCAACCACGTGCCCGGTACCGCCCGCGCTACCCGTTTTACCGATAATCGCCAACACGATATCTTTCGCCGTGATGCCCGGCGCGGCCTGGCCGTTGACTTCAATCTTCATGGTTTTGGCGCGACCCTGTTTCAGGGTTTGCGTTGCCAGCACGTGTTCAACTTCTGAAGTGCCAATACCGAACGCCAGCGCGCCGAATGCGCCGTGGGTGGCGGTGTGGGAGTCGCCACAGACGATGGTCATTCCCGGCAAGGTCACGCCTTGCTCAGGCCCCATCACGTGGACAATACCCTGATACGGGTGATTCAGGTCGTACAGTTCAACGCCAAATTCATTGCAGTTTTTGATCAGTTCCTGCATCTGAATACGCGCCATTTCGCCGGAGGCGTTAATGTCTTTGGTCTGCGTTGAGACGTTGTGGTCCATGGTGGCGAAGGTTTTACCCGGCTGGCGCACCTGACGGCCATGCGCGCGCAGACCATCAAACGCCTGCGGGGAGGTGACTTCATGCACCAGATGGCGGTCGATATACAGCAGCGGGGTTTCGTTTTGCGCCTCAAAGACTACGTGCGCATCAAATAATTTTTCGTATAACGTTTTGGCCATGATTACACCCCTTCTGCGACGTAACGGGCAATGATGTCGCCCATTTCATCGGTACCGACTGCGGCAGCGCCACGGGCCAAATCACCAGTGCGAATGCCTTCTTCTAATGCGCGGTTAATGGCGCTCTCAATTGCGGTTGCCGCATCGTTGGCATCCAGGCTGTAGCGCAGCAGCAGCGCCAGCGACAGGATCTGGGCGATAGGGTTAGCAATATTTTTCCCGGCGATATCCGGGGCGGAGCCGCCAGCAGGCTCGTACAGACCAAAACCTTGCTCGTTCAGGCTGGCGGATGGCAACATCCCCATTGAACCGGTGATCATGGCGCACTCGTCAGACAGAATGTCGCCAAACAGGTTGGAGCACAGCAGGACGTCGAACTGGGAAGGATCTTTGATCAACTGCATTGTCGCGTTGTCGATGTACATATGCGCCAGTTCAACGTCCGGGTATTCATTGGCAATTTCATTGACGATTTCACGCCACAGAATAGAGGTTTGCAGCACGTTAGCTTTATCAATCGACGTGACTTTACGGCGACGTTGGCGAGCTGACTCAAACGCGATACGGGCAATACGTTCGATCTCGAAACGGTGATATACCTCGGTATCAAATGCTTTTTCATGTTGCCCGCTGCCTTCGCGGCCTTTTGGCTGACCGAAGTAGATCCCGCCGGTCAGTTCACGCACGCACAGGATGTCGAAACCGTTAGCGGCGATATCGGCGCGCAGAGGACAAAACGCTTCCAGCCCCTGGTACAGCTTTGCCGGACGCAGATTGCTGAATAATTTGAAGTGCTTACGCAATGGCAGCAGCGCACCGCGTTCAGGCTGCTGGTTTGGCGGCAGGTTTTCCCATTTCGGACCGCCAACGGAGCCAAACAGAATGGCGTCAGCTTGCTCACAGCCTTCAACCGTAGCCGGCGGCAGCGGCTGACCGTGGTTATCAATGGCGGCGCCACCCACGTCGTAGTGGCTGGTGGTAATGCGCATGTTAAAACGGTGGCGAATTGCGTCCAGTACTTTCAAGGCTTGCGCCATCACTTCCGGGCCAATACCGTCACCCGGCAAAACAGCAATATGGTAATTCTTCGACATCACACGGTTTCCTTGTTGTTCTCGTTGTTCTGAGCTTTGCGTTGCAATTCTTTTTCGACTTCTTCGGCGCGCCAGATATTGTTCAGCACATGGACCATCGCTTTGGCGGAAGACTCGACGATATCCGTTGCCAGACCGACGCCGTGGAAGCGGCGACCGTTATAGTTGGCGACGATATCCACCTGACCCAGCGCATCTTTACCGTGCCCTTTGGCGGTCAGGCTGTATTTCACCAGTTCGACGTTGTATTCCGTTACGCGGTTGATGGCCTGATAAATGGCATCAACCGGGCCGTTACCGTTCGCCGCTTCGGCTTTGACGTCTTCACCGCAGGCCAGCTTGACGGAGGCAGTAGCAATGTCATTTGAGCCGGATTGCACGCTGAAGTAATCCAGACGGAAATGTTCTGGCTCTTCCTGCTGTTTGTTAATAAAGGCCAGCGCTTCCAGGTCATAATCAAATACCTGACCTTTTTTATCCGCCAGCTTCAGGAAAGCGTCGTACAGGTTGTCCAGATTATATTCACTCTCTTTATAGCCCATCTCATCCATGCGGTGTTTCACCGCGGCGCGTCCGGAACGGGAGGTCAGGTTCAACTGTACCTGATTCAGGCCGATGGATTCAGGCGTCATGATTTCGTAGTTTTCACGATTTTTCAGTACGCCGTCCTGATGAATGCCGGAGGAGTGAGCAAAGGCGCCGCTACCGACAATCGCTTTGTTAGCCGGAATGGGCATGTTACAGATTTGGCTCACTAACTGGCTGGTACGCCAGATCTCCTGATGATTAATGCGGGTCTGTACGTTCAGGATATCTTTGCGCACTTTGATCGCCATGATCACTTCTTCCAGGGAGCAGTTACCAGCGCGTTCGCCGATACCGTTCATCGCGCCTTCCACCTGGCGCGCTCCGGCGTGAACGGCAGCCAGCGCGTTGCCGACGCCCAGGCCTAAATCATCATGGGTGTGTACGGAGATGATGGCTTTATCGATATTCGGTACGCGTTCATACAGACCGGAAATGATTGCGCCAAATTCGAAAGGCATGGTGTAACCGACGGTATCGGGAATATTGATGGTTTTGGCACCCGCATTAATGGCGGCTTCTACTACGCGAGCCAGGTCTGCGATAGGAGTACGGCCAGCGTCTTCGCAGGAGAATTCCACGTCATCCGTGTAATTACGCGCTCGCTTAACCATATAGATAGCTCGCTCGATCACCTCATCCAGCGTGCTGCGTAATTTTGTTGCGATATGCATCGGCGAGGTGGCGATAAACGTATGAATGCGGAAAGCTTCAGCGACCTTCAGGGATTCAGCTGCAATATCGATATCTTTTTCAACGCAGCGCGCTAAGGCGCAAACGCGGCTGTTCTTAACCTGACGAGCAATGGTCTGTACTGATTCAAAGTCACCTGGTGAAGAGACCGGGAAACCCACTTCCATCACGTCAACGCCCATACGCTCAAGGGCCAGCGCAATCTGCAGTTTTTCTTTCACACTCAGGCTTGCCTGTAACGCCTGTTCTCCGTCGCGTAAGGTGGTATCGAAAATAATGACTTGCTGGCTCATGGTTTAGGTCCTTGGTCTTTAGGGCGCCTTGCTTCGAGCATAAAAAAACCCGCGCAACGGCGCGGGTTTCTGTCTTAACTGGAGCTGACTTAATGCTGAATGTCGTCCACCAGTCTACCGCGCAACGAAGATGCGTTTAGTAGTAGTAGACCGTTGAAACGAGCAATGTAAGTCATCAATTAAGCTCCAGGCGAATGCGATATGCTTTTAGTGGTACTGGATATGAACTCCGATGTCAACCCCATCCCTTGTAAATGCCCCTGTAGCAGATAAAAGTTTAGGCAAAACTTAAGCGAATTGTGCTGAATTTGTTGGCGTATATAAAATTAATCTGCTGATGCTTGTACATAATTTTCATGGTTTGACATATTTAAGCATATTTATTCGCATTTATTGTAACGGTTCGTTGAAGTCGATGGCGCGATTAAGATTTTATATCTTTATGATTTGTCTGTTTTTATAGCAATACTGAATAGATCGGGGCACAGCGGAAGGACATGATTGATAAATTAATGTTAACTTTTAATGTATTAATAATATAAACATTTAATTAAAACTTAAATATACATTCATGATGTGTATGATTGTATATTCGCCATGCTTATGGTTATATTGTTTTTGAAATTTAAACATATGAATCATCGTGCAGTGACCTCTGCCACACTGCGCTCGCATTGCTGTTTTGTTCATTTAGGTTTGTACCTTTATGTTTTCCTAATTTTAATGTTTTTCCTTTTTCTTATTTTATATGCATGGTAAATCATATTAGCGGAGGTTATTTCTTTACTCCGTCTGGGAAAAGGGAGTTTAGAGTGACAGTGGAGTTAACTATGCCAGAAGTAAAAATAATAGATAAACCCAATCTTTTAGAGCCAGGAAAACCGCAACTTCGCATGGTTGACCTTAATCTTTTAACCGTTTTTGACGCGGTAATGCAGGAACAGAATATTACCCGCGCTGCGCATACCCTGGGGATGTCGCAACCAGCGGTCAGTAATGCGGTAGCGCGCCTCAAGGTCATGTTTAATGATGAGCTTTTTGTTCGTTATGGTCGGGGGATCCAGCCGACAGCAAGAGCTTTCCAGCTATTTGGTTCCATTCGTCAGGCATTGCAATTAGTGCAAAACGAACTGCCTGGATCGGGTTTTGAACCAGCCAGCAGTGAACGTGTTTTCAATCTCTGCGTATGCAGCCCATTAGATAATATCCTGACATCGTTGATTTATAATCGGGTTGAACAGGTCGCGCCAAACATTAATGTCATATTTAAGTCTTCACTTAATCAAAATACCGAGCATCAGCTGCGTTATCAGGAAACAGAGTTTGTTATTAGCTATGAAGAATTCCGTCGTCCAGAATTCTCAAGTATTCCGTTATTCAATGATGAAATGGTATTAGTGGTAAGCAAAAAGCATCCGCGCATTAGTGGTCCATTATTGGAAAACGATGTTTATAATGAGCAACACGCGGTGGTTTCGCTGGATCGCTTCGCATCTTTCAGTCAGCCGTGGTATGACACGCCGGATAAACAATCCTGCGTCGCTTACCAGGGCATGGCATTAATTAGCGTTCTTAATATTGTGTCGCAAACGCATCTGGTCGCTATTGCGCCACGTTGGTTGGCAGAAGAGTTCGCTGATTCTTTAGAACTTCAGATATTACCTTTACCTTTAAAATTGAACAGCCGTACATGTTATCTTTCCTGGCATGAAGCTGCAGGCCGGGATAAAGGACATCAATGGATGGAAGAGCTGTTAGTCTCCATCTGTAAGCAATAGCATTCAGCAGAACAAGCCGGATAATACATCTGGTTTGTTCTGCTTTTTTATTTGTATGTAAAATTTTATGCTGAAATCCACTTTCCAGGATTAGCTAACAGTGTAAAAAAATAGAGTAATAGCTGTAAGTCCCCCTTTTTAAGCGATTATTTATCATATCATTTACTTATCCTGGTTTAATTCTCCATTAAATCGACGCTTTCCTCCGTTTTATTCTTATTTGCTCTGAGGCTACTCCAGCGGAGTCAATTGCCATGCGTCATCGTCAGCGGTTAATGTGTTGTTAAACCGTTATTCATTATAAGAGTGAGGCAAGCCATGGAGATGTTGTCTGGAGCCGAGATGGTCGTCCGATCGCTCATCGATCAGGGTGTAAAGCAGGTATTCGGTTATCCCGGGGGGGCCGTCCTCGATATTTATGATGCGTTGCATACGGTCGGTGGTATTGATCATGTGCTGGTTCGTCATGAGCAGGCCGCGGTACACATGGCTGATGGCCTTGCGCGCGCCACGGGGGAGGTGGGCGTCGTATTAGTCACTTCAGGACCCGGCGCTACCAACGCGATTACCGGGATTGCAACGGCTTACATGGATTCCATTCCGCTGGTGATCCTCTCCGGGCAGGTCGCAACGTCGCTGATTGGCTACGATGCCTTCCAGGAGTGCGACATGGTGGGCATATCCCGCCCGGTGGTGAAGCACAGCTTCCTGGTCAAACAAACAGAAGACATCCCACAGGTGCTAAAAAAGGCCTTCTGGTTGGCGGCAAGCGGTCGTCCGGGGCCTGTTGTGGTCGATTTGCCGAAGGATATTCTGAATCCCGCCAGGAAACTGCCTTACAGCTGGCCGGAGTCGGTGAGTATGCGTTCGTATAATCCGACGACTACCGGACATAAAGGGCAGATAAAACGTGCTCTGCAGACGTTAGTCGCGGCTAAAAAACCGGTTGTGTACGTGGGTGGTGGCGCCGTTAATGCCGCCTGCCATGAGCAGTTGTGCCAGATCGCTGAAGCTCTTAACCTGCCTGTTGTTTCCTCGCTGATGGGGTTAGGCGCGTTTCCGGCAACACATCGCCAGGCGTTGGGAATGCTGGGCATGCATGGAACTTACGAAGCAAACATGACCATGCATCATTCCGATGTGATCTTTGCCGTCGGCGTGCGCTTTGACGATCGAACAACCAATAATCTGGCAAAATATTGTCCAAATGCGACCGTGCTGCATATCGACATCGATCCGACCTCTATTTCGAAAACCGTCACTGCGGATATTCCGATTGTCGGCGATGCTCGTCTGGTACTTGATCAGATGCTCGAACTGCTGGAGCAGGAGAAATATCAGCAGCCGCTGGATGATAACCGTGACTGGTGGCAACAGATTGAACACTGGCGCGCCCGTCAGTGCCTGAAATATGACACGCAAAGTGAAAGCATTAAGCCACAGGCGGTGATTGAAACCATCTGGCATCTGACGAAAGGGGATGCGTATGTGACCTCTGACGTTGGTCAGCATCAGATGTTTGCCGCACTCTACTACCCGTTCGATAAACCACGCCGTTGGATTAACTCTGGCGGTCTCGGCACCATGGGATTTGGTTTACCTGCGGCGCTAGGCGTAAAAATGGCATTGCCTGAGGAAACGGTGGTGTGCGTGACCGGGGATGGCAGCATTCAGATGAACATCCAGGAACTGTCGACGGCGCTGCAGTACGAGCTGCCGGTACTGGTGCTCAACCTGAACAACCGCTATCTCGGCATGGTCAAACAGTGGCAGGACATGATCTACTCTGGACGTCATTCACAATCTTATATGCAGTCGCTGCCCGATTTTGTGCGCCTTGCCGAGGCTTATGGGCATATTGGTATCCAGATTAACCATCCTGAAGAACTGGAAAGCAAACTGAGTGAAGCGCTGGAGCATGTGCGCAACCGTCGTCTGGTGTTTGTCGATGTCACCGTTGATGGCAGCGAGCATGTTTACCCGATGCAGATTCGTGGGGGCGGTATGGATGAAATGTGGTTAAGTAAAACGGAGAGGACCTGATTATGCGCCGGATATTATCGGTATTGCTGGAAAATGAGTCGGGTGCCTTGTCGCGTGTGATAGGCCTTTTCGCCCAGCGTGGATACAATATTGAAAGCCTGACCGTCGCGCCCACTGACGATCCAACCTTATCGCGAATGACGATTCAAACGGTAGGGGATGAGAAAGTCCTGGAGCAGATCGAAAAGCAGCTACATAAACTGGTGGATGTTCTGCGCGTGAGCGAACTGGGGCAGGGCGCCCATGTTGAACGCGAGATCATGTTGGTGAAAATCCAGGCCAGCGGCTATGGTCGGGAGGAGGTGAAACGCAACACGGAGATTTTCCGCGGGCAAATCATCGACGTCACGCCGTCCATCTACACCGTACAGTTGGCGGGCACCAGTGATAAGCTGGATGCGTTCCTGGCAACATTACGTGAAGTCGCCAAAATTGTAGAGGTAGCCCGTTCTGGCGTGGTGGGGCTTTCTCGCGGTGATAAAATCATGCGCTAATAGTCGACTGTAGGCCTGATAAGCACAGCGCCATCAGGCATCATCGCGGAGGCCATGCCGGATGACGGCGTAAACGCCTTATCCGGCCTGGAGGGTTTTCGCTGATGCTATCTGTTGCGCTTTTTTTTGCGAAATCAGCAGTAACCAGAGACAAAAGCGGTTGCCGCAGTCATTATTCTGCGCTTAGATGTTAAGAAACTTAACCCATGCCATCACAAAGGTTATGGTTTGTACATTTTACGCAAGGGGCAATTGTGAAACTGGATGAAATCGCTCGGTTGGCCGGCGTTTCGCGAACGACTGCAAGCTACGTTATTAATGGCAAAGCAAAGCAATATCGCGTAAGCGACAAAACGGTTGAAAAAGTCATGGCGGTGGTGCGTGAGCATAATTACCACCCGAATGCCGTGGCGGCCGGGTTGCGTGCTGGACGCACACGCTCTATCGGGCTGGTGATCCCGGATCTTGAGAACACAAGCTATACCCGGATTGCAAACTATCTGGAGCGCCAGGCGCGTCAGCGCGGGTATCAACTGTTGATTGCCTGCTCTGAAGATCAGCCTGATAACGAAATGCGCTGTATTGAGCATCTTTTACAACGCCAGGTTGATGCCATCATTGTATCGACTTCCTTGCCGCCAGAACATCCGTTCTATCAGCGCTGGGCAAACAGTTCATTCCCGATTGTGGCGCTGGACCGTGCGCTGGATCGCGAACATTTCACCAGCGTCGTGGGCGCGGACCAGGATGATGCGGAAATGCTGGCGCAGGAGTTACGTAAATTCCCTGCAGAAACCGTACTTTATCTGGGCGCGCTGCCTGAATTATCCGTCAGCTTCCTGCGTGAGCAGGGCTTCCGCACCGCGTGGAAAGACGATCCGCGTGACGTTCATTTCCTTTACGCCAACAGCTATGAGCGGGAAGCGGCCGCGCAGCTCTTTGATAAATGGCTGGAAACGCATCCCATGCCTCAGGCGCTGTTTACCACGTCGTTTGCTCTGTTGCAGGGAGTGATGGATGTGACCCTGCGTCGCGATGGGCAGTTGCCGTCTGATTTGGCGATAGCGACTTTTGGCGATCACGAACTGCTCGACTTCCTGCAGTGTCCGGTGCTCGCGGTGGCGCAACGCCATCGCGATGTAGCTGAACGTGTGCTGGAGATTGTGCTGGCAAGTCTGGATGAGCCGCGTAAACCCAAACCTGGGTTAACGCGTATACGGCGTAATCTGTACCGTCGCGGTATTCTGAGCCGTAACTAAGTTGCCTCATTTGGTGACGTCAACGGGATAAGCCTCTGACGTCATCAAATATTCTATTCTCAGAAATAACCTCATTATAATTAAGAATATTCTTTAGAATTATCTGAAATTGATTCTTGAATTATGCCGAATTAAAAATGCAACTCTCCATTTTTGGGTTATTGAAACGTAAAGATGCGTTACGGTTGTATTATTTTGTTACATGCTTGTAGGGATTTGCCGAATTAACAAACACTTTGCTGCCCTATGCCGACAACCTCACGCTTACCTCGCTCCTGCACGGCATACAGACTGATTAACTGGTACTGTTATCTCGCTGCATATTGTCCTAAAATGCCGCTCGCGTCGCAAACTGACACTTTATATTTTCTTTTGATGATATTCGGTTGTTTTAAACAATCATGAGTTGTTGGATTTTTTTCTTACAAATATTCATGACGTTAATTTGCTTCGTTTGCTGTACGGAATTTGTTCAACGCTGATATTAGCTGTAAACAATGTGTTTTTTGCTCCGCTTAGCGCCGTGACTTGCTTGACAAGGTTTTCCTCCGCTCCGTAAACTCCTTTAAGTGGGATTTTGTGGGATAAAGTGGTAATCGGGGGTGAGACTGGCATGTTCCGGGGAGCAACGTTAGTTAATCTCGACAGTAAAGGGCGCTTATCGGTGCCCACCCGTTATCGGGATCAACTGCTCGAGTGCGCTACCGGTCAAATGGTTTGCACCATTGACATCCATCACCCGTGCCTGCTGCTGTACCCCCTGCCTGAATGGGAAATTATCGAGCAGAAGTTATCGCGTCTGTCGAGCATGAATCCAGTTGAGCGTCGCGTACAGCGCCTGTTGTTGGGGCATGCCAGCGAATGTCAGATGGATAGCGCTGGCCGATTATTGATAGCGCCGATTCTGCGGCAACACGCGGGGCTAACGAAAGAAGTGATGCTGGTTGGGCAGTTCAATAAGTTTGAGCTGTGGGATGAAACGACCTGGTATCAACAGGTCAAGGAAGATATCGACGCTGAGCAGTCTGTTACCGGCGCGCTGTCGGAACGATTGCAGGATTTGTCTCTATAAAATGATGGAAAATTATAAACATACAACGGTGTTGCTGGATGAGGCCGTCAACGGCCTGAATATTCGTCCAGACGGCATCTACATTGACGGGACATTTGGTCGCGGTGGTCATTCACGTCTGATCCTTTCCCAGCTTGGCGAAGAGGGACGTTTACTGGCTATCGATCGTGATCCGCAGGCTATTGCCGTTGCACAGACGATTACCGATCCCCGTTTCTCCATCGTTCATGGACCATTCTCTGCGCTGGCTGACTATGTCGCCGAGCGCGGACTTACCGGTAAGATCGACGGGATTCTTCTCGATCTTGGCGTTTCTTCACCGCAGCTTGATGACGCGGAGCGCGGTTTCTCGTTTATGCGTGACGGTCCGTTGGATATGCGTATGGATCCAACACGCGGTCAGTCCGCAGCCGAATGGCTGCAAACCGCCGATGAAGCGGACATTGCCTGGGTGATTAAAACCTTTGGCGAGGAGCGCTTTGGTAAACGCATTGCTCGCGCCATCGTCGAGCGCAATCGCATCGAACCGATGACCCGCACCAAAGAGCTGGCGGAAGTGATTGCGGCGGCAATGCCGGTGAAAGACAAATTCAAACATCCCGCGACCCGTACCTTCCAGGCGGTGCGCATCTGGGTGAACAGTGAACTGGAGGAGATAGAGCAGGCGCTAAAAAGCTCGCTCAGCGTGCTGGCACCAGGTGGTCGCCTTTCGATTATCAGTTTCCATTCGCTTGAAGACCGTATTGTGAAACGCTTTATGCGCGAACAAAGCCGTGGTCCTCAGGTTCCGGCTGGAATACCGATGACGGAAGCGCAGATCAAAAAGCTGGGCGGCCGTGAGTTAAGAGCACTAGGCAAGATGATGCCGGGTGAAGAAGAGGTAGCTGAAAATCCTCGTGCCCGTAGTTCAGTTCTGCGTATTGCAGAGAGGACGAACGCATGATCAGCAGAGTGACAGAAGCCCTTAGCAAAGTTAAAGGATCGATAGGAAGCAACGAGCGCCATGCCTTGCCTGGCGTGATCGGTGACGATCTTTTGCGGTATGGGAAGCTGCCACTCTGCCTGTTCATTTGCATTATTTTGACGGCGGTTACCGTCGTGACAACCGCACACCATACGCGGTTACTGACCGCGCAGCGTGAGCAGTTGGTTCTGGAGCGAGATGCGTTGGATATCGAATGGCGCAACTTGATCCTTGAGGAGAACGCGCTCGGCGACCATAGCCGTGTTGAACGGATCGCAACGGAAAAGCTGCAAATGCAGCATGTTGATCCCTCACAAGAAAATATTGTAGTACAAAAATAAGGATAAACGCGACGCATGAAAGCAGCGGCAAAAACGCACAAACCAAAACGCCAGGAAGAACAAGCCAACTTTGTCAGTTGGCGTTTTGCGTTACTGTGCGGCTGTATTTTGCTGGCGCTGGGTTTCCTGCTGGGACGCGTCGCCTGGCTGCAAATCATCGCGCCGGATATGCTGGTGCGTCAGGGCGACATGCGCTCCCTGCGCGTACAGGAAGTCTCTACATCGCGCGGGATGATTACCGACCGTTCGGGCCGTCCGCTGGCGGTGAGTGTTCCGGTGAAGGCGATTTGGGCCGACCCGAAAGAGGTGCATGACGCAGGCGGCGTGAGCGTTGGTGAACGCTGGAGAGCGCTGTCGACCGCGCTTAATCTCCCGCTCGACCAGCTGGCTTCCCGTATTAACGCCAACCCGAAAGGGCGCTTTATCTATCTGGCGCGTCAGGTTAACCCTGACATGGCCGACTACATCAAAAAACTCAAGCTGCCAGGTATTCACCTGCGTGAAGAATCCCGTCGTTACTATCCTTCCGGAGAAGTGACCGCTCACCTCATTGGCTTTACTAACGTTGACAGCCAGGGGATTGAAGGCGTTGAGAAGAGCTTCGATAAGTGGCTCACCGGACAGCCGGGCGAACGTATCGTACGTAAAGACCGCTATGGCCGCGTAATTGAAGATATCTCCTCTACCGACAGCCAGGCGGCGCACAACCTTGCGCTGAGCATTGATGAGCGTTTACAGGCGCTGGTCTACCGTGAACTGAATAATGCCGTCGCGTTCAACAAAGCGGAATCCGGCAGCGCCGTGCTGGTGGATGTCAACACCGGTGAAGTGCTGGCGATGGCGAACAGCCCGTCCTACAACCCCAATAATCTCTCCGGTACGCAAAAAGATGTCATGCGTAACCGTACCATTACCGACGTGTTTGAACCGGGTTCTACCGTCAAACCAATGGTGGTAATGACGGCGCTGCAGCGTGGAGTGGTACGCGAAAATACCGTACTCAATACGATTCCTTACCGAATTAATGGTCACGAAATCAAAGACGTGGCGCGTTATAGCGAATTGACCCTTACCGGGGTTTTGCAGAAGTCGAGTAACGTCGGTGTTTCTAAGCTGGCGTTAGCGATGCCGTCCTCAGCGTTAGTAGATACTTACTCACGTTTTGGGCTGGGAAAAGCGACCAATTTGGGGTTGGTCGGAGAACGCAGTGGCTTATATCCTCAAAAACAACGGTGGTCTGACATAGAGAGGGCCACCTTCTCTTTCGGCTATGGGCTAATGGTAACCCCGTTACAGTTAGCGCGAGTCTATGCAACGATCGGCAGCTATGGCGTTTATCGCCCGCTGTCGATTACCAAAGTTGACCCTCCTGTTCCGGGCGAGCGTATTTTCCCGGAAGCGACCGTTCGTACCGTGGTGCACATGATGGAAAGCGTAGCGCTGCCCGGAGGCGGTGGCGTGAAGGCGGCGATTAAAGGCTATCGCATCGCCATCAAAACCGGTACGGCGAAAAAAGTAGGGCCGGATGGTCGCTACATCAACAAATACATTGCTTATACCGCAGGCGTTGCGCCTGCGAGTCAGCCGCGCTTCGCGCTGGTTGTTGTTATCAACGATCCGCAGGCGGGTAAATACTACGGTGGCGCCGTTTCCGCGCCGGTCTTCGGTGCCATCATGGGCGGCGTACTACGCACCATGAACATCGAACCGGATGCGCTGGCAACGGGCGATAAAAGTGAATTTGTGAATAATCAAGGCGAGGCAACAGGTGGCAGATCGTAATTTGCGCGACCTTCTTGCTCCATGGGTGCCGGGTGCACCGGAGCGAGCACTGCGGGAGATGACGCTCGACAGCCGTGTGGCTGCATCGGGCGATCTCTTTGTCGCAGTATTGGGTCATCAGGCGGACGGGCGTCGGTATATCCCGCAGGCGATAGCGCAAGGTGTGGCTGCCATTATTGCAGAAGCAAAAGATGAAGCGACTGATGGTGAAATCCGTGAAATGCACGGCGTTCCGGTTATCTATCTCAGCCAGCTTAATGAGCGTTTATCTGCACTGGCGGGCCGTTTTTACCACGAGCCTTCTGAAAAAATGCGTCTGGTTGGCGTGACCGGGACCAACGGTAAAACGACCACTACTCAATTGCTGGCGCAGTGGAGCCAACTGCTGGGTGAAACCAGCGCGGTTATGGGAACCGTTGGCAATGGTCTGTTGGGCAAAGTGATTCCAACAGAAAATACCACCGGTTCAGCCGTTGATGTCCAGCATGTGCTGGCGGGGCTGGTTGCACAGGGCGCCACGGTTGGCGCGATGGAAGTCTCTTCCCACGGTCTGGTTCAGCATCGCGTCGCGGCGCTGAAGTTTGCCGCATCAGTGTTTACTAACTTAAGCCGTGACCATCTCGACTACCACGGTGACATGGAACATTACGAAGCCGCGAAATGGCTGCTGTACTCCACGCACCATTGCGGTCAGGCCATCGTCAATGCGGATGATGAGGTCGGTCGTCGCTGGCTGGCCAAACTTCCGGATGCGGTGGCCGTTTCGATGGAAGACCACATCAACCCGAACTGTCATGGTCGTTGGTTAAAAGCCGTTGAGGTGAAGTATCACGACAGCGGGGCAACGATTCGCTTTACCTCCTCATGGGGGGAAGGCGAAATTGAAAGCCGCCTGATGGGCGCGTTTAACGTCAGCAATCTGCTGCTGGCGCTGGCAACGCTGCTGGCGCTGGGATATCCGTTAGCTGATTTACTAAAAACAGCGACACAATTGCAACCGGTTTGCGGGCGCATGGAAGTATTCAGCGCGCCGGGCAAAACCACCGTGGTGGTTGATTATGCCCATACGCCGGATGCGCTGGAAAAAGCGCTGCAGGCGGCGCGTCTGCACTGTACCGGCAAACTGTGGTGCGTCTTTGGCTGCGGTGGCGATCGTGACAAAGGCAAACGTCCGCTGATGGGCGCGATTGCCGAACAATTTGCTGATGTGGTCGTGGTGACCGATGACAACCCGCGTACCGAAGAGCCGCGCGCCATCATCAACGACATTCTGGTGGGGATGCTGGATGCCGGACAGGCGAAGGTGATGGAAGGTCGCGCCGAAGCAGTGACTAACGCCATCATGCAGGCGAAAGAAAACGACGTGGTGCTGGTGGCCGGGAAAGGGCACGAAGACTACCAGATCGTTGGTTCACAGCGTCTCGACTATTCTGACCGCGTCACGGCAGCGCGTCTGCTGGGGGTGATCGCATGATTAGCGTAACGCTCAGCCAACTGGCGGAAATCCTCTGTGGCGAACTAAAAGGGGGCGACCTGACCCTCGATGCAGTGACAACCGATACGCGTAAAGTGACGCCGGGCTGCCTGTTTGTGGCGCTGAAAGGCGAACGCTTTGATGCCCACGATTTTGCCGACAAGGCGAAAGACGGGGGAGCAGGCGCGCTGTTAGTCAGCCGTCCACTCAATATTGATTTACCGCAGGTTATTGTAAAAGACACCCGTCTGGCGTTCGGCGAACTGGCAGCGTGGGTTCGCGCCCAGGTTCCGGCGCGCGTGGTCGCGCTGACCGGCTCATCCGGCAAAACGTCTGTTAAAGAGATGACGGCATCCATTCTGAGCCAGTGTGGCAACACCCTATACACCGCGGGCAATCTGAACAACGACATCGGTGTACCGATGACGTTGCTGCGCTTAAACAACGATTACGACTATGCCGTGATTGAGCTCGGCGCCAATCATCAGGGCGAAATCGCCTGGACCGTTGGCCTGACGCGTCCGGAAGCGGCGCTGGTGAACAATCTTGCTGCTGCGCATCTGGAGGGTTTCGGCTCTCTTGCGGGCGTTGCGAAGGCTAAAGGTGAGATTTTTGGCGGTCTGTCAGCGAATGGCATCGCCATCATGAACGCTGATAACAACGACTGGCTGAACTGGCAGAGCATCATTGGCGATCGCAAAGTCTGGCGCTTCTCCCCGAATGCGGCCAACAGCGATTTTTCGGCGGCTAACGTTCACGTGACCTCGCACGGTACGGAGTTTTCGCTGCGCACGCCAACCGGAAGCATCGATGTTCTGCTGCCGTTGCCGGGTCGTCACAACATTGCCAACGCCCTGGCGGCGGCTGCGCTCTCTATGGCGGTAGGCGCGACGCCTGAGGCGATCAAAGCGGGCCTGAAAGATCTGCAAGCGGTACCGGGGCGTCTGTTCCCGATTCAACTGGCAGAAAATCAGCTGCTGCTGGACGACTCCTACAACGCTAACGTCGGCTCGATGACCGCAGCGGTACAGGTGCTGTCCGAAATGCCGGGCTACCGCGTGCTGGTGGTGGGCGATATGGCAGAGCTTGGCGCGGAAAGCGAAGCATGTCACGTACAGGTAGGTGTTGCTGCGAAAAACGCGGGCATCGACCGTGTACTGAGTACAGGGAAACTGAGTCAGGCAATTAGCGACGCCAGCGGCGTTGGCGAGCATTTTGCGGATAAAACCGCGCTGGTCGCGCATCTCAAGGCGCTGATTGCGGAACATCAGATCATGACGATTTTAGTGAAGGGTTCACGTAGTGCCGCCATGGAAGAGGTAGTACGCGCATTACAGGAGAATGGGACATGTTAGTTTGGCTGGCCGAACATTTGGTCAAATATTATTCCGGCTTTAACGTCTTTTCCTATCTGACGTTTCGCGCCATCGTCAGCCTGCTGACCGCGCTGTTCATCTCTTTGTGGATGGGCCCGCGCATGATCGCCCGCCTGCAAAAAATGTCCTTTGGACAGGTCGTACGTAACGACGGCCCGGAATCACACTTTAGTAAACGCGGTACGCCGACCATGGGCGGGATCATGATCCTCACCGCGATTGTTATCTCCGTGCTCCTGTGGGCATACCCGTCGAACCCGTACGTCTGGTGCGTGCTGGTGGTATTAGTCGGTTACGGGATTATTGGTTTTGTCGATGACTACCGCAAAGTGGTACGCAAAGATACTAAAGGTCTGATCGCGCGCTGGAAATATTTTTGGATGTCGGTGATTGCGCTGGGCGTAGCCTTTGCGCTGTACCTGGCGGGGAAAGATACCCCGGCGACCGAACTGGTCGTGCCGTTCTTTAAAGACGTGATGCCGCAACTGGGACTGTTCTACGTCCTGCTGGCGTACTTCGTCATTGTGGGTACCGGTAACGCGGTCAATCTCACCGATGGTCTGGATGGCCTGGCGATTATGCCGACCGTGTTCGTGGCTGCGGGTTTTGCGCTGGTGGCATGGGCGACCGGGAACATGAACTTCGCTAACTATCTGCACATTCCGTATTTACGCCATGCCGGTGAACTGGTGATCGTCTGTACGGCGATTGTCGGCGCGGGGTTAGGCTTCCTGTGGTTTAACACCTATCCGGCGCAGGTCTTTATGGGCGACGTCGGATCGCTGGCGCTGGGCGGCGCGCTGGGCATTATTGCCGTGCTGCTGCGTCAGGAGTTCCTGCTGGTGATCATGGGCGGCGTATTCGTCGTAGAAACGCTGTCGGTCATTCTGCAGGTCGGTTCCTTTAAGCTGCGCGGACAGCGCATCTTCCGTATGGCGCCGATTCACCACCACTATGAACTGAAAGGCTGGCCGGAACCGCGCGTGATTGTGCGCTTCTGGATTATTTCGCTGATGCTGGTGCTGATTGGCCTGGCAACGCTGAAGGTACGTTAATCATGGCTGATTACCAGGGTAAAAAAGTCGTCATTATCGGTCTGGGTTTGACCGGGCTGTCCTGCGTGGATTTCTTCCTGGTGCGTGGCGTGACGCCGCGCGTGATGGATACCCGCGCGACGCCGCCGGGCCTGGATAAATTACCGGAAGCGGTTGAGCGTCATGTTGGCAGCCTGAATGATGACTGGCTGCTGGACGCCGATCTCATCGTCGCCAGCCCTGGTATTGCCCTGGCGCACCCTTCACTGAGCGCCGCCGCCGATGCGGGGATTGAAATTGTCGGTGACATTGAGCTGTTTTGTCGCGAAGCACAGGCGCCGATCGTCGCGATCACCGGCTCTAACGGTAAGAGCACGGTTACGACGCTGGTTGGCGAAATGGCAAAAGCAGCAGGCGTTAACGTCGGCGTAGGCGGTAACATTGGCCTGCCAGCACTGATGTTACTGGACGCCGAGCGTGAGCTATATGTGCTTGAGCTATCCAGTTTCCAGCTTGAAACGACCTCCAGCTTACAGGCCGTAGCCGCCACCATTTTGAATGTCACCGAAGATCATATGGACAGGTATCCGTTTGGCTTGCAGCAGTATCGTGCGGCCAAACTGCGCGTTTATGAGAATGCGAAAGTCTGCGTGGTCAATGCGGATGATGCGCTGACCATGCCGGTTCGTGGCGCAGATGAGCGTTGTGTGAGCTTCGGTGTCAACATGGGGGACTATCACCTTAATCGTCAGCAGGGCGAAACCTGGCTGCGGGTGAAGGGTGAAAAAGTTCTCAACGTGAAAGAGATGACGCTTACCGGCCAGCATAACTATACCAACGCTCTGGCAGCGCTGGCGCTGGCTGATGCAGCGGGTCTGCCGCGGGCGTCAAGCCTGAAAGCGCTGACCACCTTTACCGGACTGGCGCATCGTTTCCAGTTGGTACTGAATCATAACGGTGTGCGTTGGATCAACGATTCAAAAGCGACCAACGTCGGCAGTACTGAAGCGGCGCTGAATGGCCTGCATGTTGACGGTACGCTGCACCTGCTGCTGGGCGGCGACGGGAAATCTGCTGACTTTATGCCGCTGCAACGTTACCTCACCGGCGACAACATCCGTCTGTACTGCTTTGGCCGTGATGGCGCGCAGCTTGCGGCACTGCGACCTGAGGTTGCCGAACAAACCGAAACCATGGAGCAGGCAATGCGTCTGCTCGCGCCGCGCGTGAAGCCGGGTGATATGGTGCTGCTGTCGCCAGCGTGTGCCAGCCTCGATCAGTTCAAGAACTTTGAGCAACGCGGTGACGTCTTTACGCGTCTGGCGAAGGAGTTGGGTTGATGCGTTTATCTCTCCCTCGCCTGAGAATGCCGCGCTTACCGGGACTGGGTGTCCTGGCGTGGATCTTCGCGGCACTCAAAGGCTGGGTGATGGCTTCGCGCGATAAAGACGCGGACAGCCTGATCATGTATGACCGCATGCTGCTGTGGCTGACCTTCGGTCTGGCGGCAATTGGTTTCATCATGGTGACATCGGCATCAATGCCGGTAGGACAACGTCTGGCGGGAGACCCCTTCCTGTTTGCTAAACGTGACGCGCTGTACATCTTCCTGGCGTTCTGTTTGGCGATGGTCACGCTGCGTCTGCCGATGGCGTTCTGGCAGAAGTACAGCACTACGATGCTCATCGCCTCGATCATCATGCTGCTGATCGTGTTGGTGGTGGGGAGCTCCGTTAACGGGGCATCGCGCTGGATTGCTCTGGGGCCGCTGCGTATTCAGCCTGCGGAATTTACCAAGCTGTCGCTGTTCTGTTATCTCGCCAACTACCTGGTACGCAAGGTGGATGAAGTGCGAAACAACCTGCGCGGCTTCCTGAAACCGATGGGCGTGATCCTGGTGCTGGCCGTATTACTGCTGGCGCAGCCTGACCTCGGTACGGTAGTGGTGCTGTTTGTCACCACGCTGGCGATGCTGTTTCTTGCCGGGGCTAAATTGTGGCAGTTCATTGCGATTATCGGCATGGGGATATCGGCGGTCGTGCTGCTGATCCTTGCCGAACCGTATCGTATTCGTCGCGTAACCTCTTTCTGGAATCCATGGGAAGATCCGTTCGGCAGCGGATACCAGTTGACGCAATCGCTAATGGCGTTTGGCCGTGGTGAGGTTTGGGGGCAAGGGTTAGGCAACTCAGTCCAAAAACTGGAGTATTTACCGGAGGCGCACACCGACTTCATCTTCGCCATCATTGGGGAAGAACTGGGTTATATCGGTGTGGTATTGGCACTTTTAATGGTATTCTTCGTCGCTTTTCGCGCGATGTCGATTGGCCGTAAAGCGCTGGAAATTGACCACCGTTTTTCAGGCTTTTTAGCCTGCTCCATCGGGATCTGGTTTAGCTTCCAGGCGTTAGTAAACGTCGGCGCGGCGGCAGGTATGCTGCCAACCAAAGGTCTGACGCTGCCGCTTATTAGTTATGGTGGTTCCAGTTTGTTGATAATGTCGACGGCCATCATGTTTTTGTTACGTATTGATTATGAAACGCGTCTGGAAAAAGCCCAGGCGTTTACACGAGGTGCACGATGAGTGGTCAACCGAAGCGGTTAATGGTGATGGCAGGCGGTACCGGCGGGCATGTGTTCCCGGGACTGGCGGTCGCGCACCATTTAATGGCCCAGGGCTGGCAGGTTCGTTGGCTGGGCACCGCCGATCGTATGGAAGCGGACTTAGTGCCGAAGCATGGCATTGAAATTGACTTTATTCGCATCTCCGGTCTGCGTGGCAAAGGCGTTAACGCACTGCTTGCCGCACCCGTGCGTATTTTTAACGCCTGGCGTCAGGCGCGCGCCATCATGAAGCAATTCAAGCCTGATGTGGTGCTCGGTATGGGCGGCTACGTGTCAGGTCCTGGCGGCCTGGCGGCCTGGTCATTAGGTATTCCGGTCGTACTGCATGAGCAGAACGGCATTGCGGGATTAACCAATAAATGGCTGGCAAAAATTGCAACGAAGGTTATGCAGGCTTTCCCCGGCGCTTTCCCGAATGCGGAAGTGGTCGGGAACCCGGTACGCACGGACGTGCTGGCGCTGCCATTACCCGAAGCGCGTCTGGCTGGACGTGAAGGCCCGGTTCGTGTGCTGGTGGTCGGTGGTTCTCAGGGCGCGCGCGTTCTCAACCAGACGATGCCGCAGGTTGCCGCAAAGCTTGGCGAGGCGGTGACTATCTGGCACCAGAGCGGTAAAGGTGCGCAACAAACCGTTGAACACGCTTATGCCGAGGTCGGACAACCGCAGCACAAGGTCACTGAGTTTATTGATGATATGGCCGCCGCTTATGCATGGGCGGATGTTGTAGTGTGCCGTTCCGGCGCGCTGACGGTGAGTGAGATTGCCGCCGCAGGCTTACCTGCGCTGTTTGTGCCGTTCCAGCACAAAGACAGACAGCAGTACTGGAATGCGTTGCCGCTGGAAAAAGCGGGCGCCGCCAAAATTTTAGAGCAACCACAGTTTACTGTGGATGCCGTCGCCAGCACCCTTGCCGGGTGGTCGCGAGAAACTTTATTAACCATGGCAGAACGTGCGCGCGCCGCATCCATACCGGATGCCACCGAACGCGTTGCAAATGAAGTGAGCCGGGCTGCCCGGGCGTAATTGTGGTGATGCCTTTTGCATCGCATGAACTAAGAAGTTAATGGCTAAAGAATGAATACACAACAACTGGCAAAACTGCGTTCCATCGTGCCCGAAATGCGTCGCGTTCGGCACATTCACTTTGTCGGCATCGGTGGTGCTGGTATGGGCGGTATTGCCGAAGTTTTGGCCAATGAAGGTTATCAGATCAGCGGTTCTGACTTAGCGCCAAATCCGGTGACGCAGCAGTTGACGAATCTCGGTGCCACGATTTTCTTCAACCATCGTCCGGAAAACGTACGCGATGCGAGCGTGGTAGTGGTCTCCAGCGCCATTTCTGCGGATAACCCGGAAATTGTTGCGGCGCATGAAGCGCGCATTCCTGTGATCCGTCGCGCTGAAATGCTGGCGGAGTTAATGCGTTTTCGTCACGGCATCGCCATTGCCGGGACGCATGGTAAAACCACGACCACGGCGATGGTCTCCAGTATTTACGCGGAAGCGGGGCTGGATCCGACCTTTGTTAACGGTGGTCTGGTGAAGGCCGCAGGCGTTCATGCACGTCTGGGTCATAGCCGTTATTTGATTGCCGAAGCGGACGAGAGCGATGCGTCGTTCCTGCATTTGCAGCCGATGGTGGCGATTGTCACCAATATCGAAGCCGACCATATGGATACCTACCATGGCGACTTCGAAAATTTAAAGCAGACGTTTATTAATTTCCTGCATAACTTGCCGTTTTATGGTCGTGCGGTGATGTGCGTTGACGATCCGGTGATCCGCGAACTGCTACCGCGAGTTGGCCGTCAAACCACAACCTATGGTTTCAGTGATGATGCCGATGTGCGCGTTGAAGATTACCAGCAGATCGGCCCGCAGGGTCACTTCACCCTGGTGCGTCAGGGGATGGCCGAACTACGCGTAACGTTGAACGCGCCGGGCCGCCACAATGCGCTGAACGCGGCTGCCGCGGTAGCGGTCGCAACGGAAGAAGGTATTGAAGACGACGCGATCCTGCGCGCGCTGGAAAGTTTCCAGGGTACCGGACGCCGTTTTGACTTCCTCGGCGAATTCCCGCTTGAGCCGGTTAACGGTAAAGCCGGGACCGCGATGCTGGTTGATGATTACGGCCATCACCCAACGGAAGTGGATGCCACGATTAAAGCCGCGCGCGCGGGCTGGCCGGACAAAAATCTGGTGATGCTGTTCCAGCCGCATCGGTATACGCGCACGCGCGATTTGTATGACGACTTTGCCAACGTGCTGACTCAGGTTGATGCGCTGTTGATGCTGGATGTATACGCCGCGGGCGAAGCCGCCATTCCAGGCGCTGACAGCCGCTCGCTGTGCCGTACTATTCGTGGTCGCGGTAAGATCGATCCTATTCTGGTATCCGATCCGGCCCAGGTGGCAGAAATGTTGGCACCGGTATTAACCGGCAACGATCTGATTTTGGTGCAAGGCGCTGGAAATATCGGCAAAATTGCGCGTTCCTTAGCTGAAATCAAACTGAAGCCGCAAAATCCGGAGGAAGAACAACATGGCTGATAAAATCGCGGTCCTGTTAGGGGGCACCTCCGCAGAACGAGAAGTGTCGCTGAACTCTGGCGCGGCTGTGCTCGCCGGGTTGCGTGAAGGCGGCGTGGATGCCCATCCGGTTGACCCTAAAGAGGTTGATGTCACTCTTCTGAAATCAATGGGTTTTCAGAAGGTGTTTATTGCGCTGCACGGCCGTGGCGGTGAAGATGGCACGTTGCAGGGCATGCTGGAGCAAATTGGCTTGCCTTATACCGGCAGCGGCGTCATGGCTTCCGCGATTTCGATGGACAAACTGCGCAGCAAGCTGCTGTGGCAGGGCGCAGGTTTACCCGTCGCGCCATGGGTTGCGTTGACCCGCGCTGAGTTCGAAAAAGGTCTTAGCGATGAGGTAGTTGCAAAAATTTCTGCGTTAGGTTTGCCGCTGATTGTTAAGCCAAGCCGTGAAGGTTCCAGCGTAGGGATGTCAAAAGTTGAAGAAGAAAATGCTTTGCAGGGTGCATTAGCATTGGCTTTTCAGCATGATGAAGAAGTACTGATTGAAAAATGGCTCAGTGGCCCGGAATTTACAGTTGCGATACTCGGCGAAGAAATTTTACCGTCAATACGTATCCAACCCGCGGGAACCTTCTATGATTATGAGGCGAAGTATCTCTCTGATGAGACACAATATTTCTGCCCTGCAGGTCTGGAAGTCGAGCAAGAGGCCCAATTACAGGATTTAGTCCTGAAAGCGTGGACCGCCTTAGGCTGTAAAGGTTGGGGGCGCATTGACGTCATGCTGGACAGCGATGGCCAGTTTTATCTGCTGGAAGCCAATACCTCTCCGGGTATGACCAGTCACAGCCTGGTGCCGATGGCGGCGCGTCAGGCGGGTCTGAGCTTCTCGCAGTTGGTGGTAAGAATTCTGGAGTTGGCGGACTGATATGTCGCAGGCTGCGCTGAACACGCGAAACGGTGATGAAGAAGACGTAAATTCCTCACGCCGCAATAATGGAACGCGTCTTGCAGGAATACTGTTCCTGCTGACAGTGCTGTGCACCGTGTTTGTCAGCGGCTGGGTCGTGTTGGGATGGATGGAAGATGCGCAGCGTTTGCCGTTGTCAAAACTGGTGTTAACCGGCGAACGGCATTACACGCGCAATGATGATATCCGTCAGTCCATTCTGGCGCTGGGCGCGCCGGGAACCTTTATGACCCAGGATGTGAACATCATCCAGAGTCAGATTGAACGCCTCCCGTGGATTAAACAGGCGAGCGTCAGAAAGCAATGGCCTGATGAATTGAAGATTCATCTGGTTGAATATGTGCCAATTGCGCGTTGGAATGACCAGCACATGGTGGATGCTGAAGGCAATACGTTCAGCGTCCCATCCGGTCGGGCCAATAAGCAGGTATTACCCATGTTGTACGGACCGGAAGGCAGCGCAAGTGAAGTGCTGCAAGGGTTCCGCGATATGGGGCAGGTGCTGGCTAAGGATAGATTCACCCTGAAGGAAGCGGCGATGACCGCGCGTCGTTCCTGGCAGTTGACGCTAAATAACGATATTAAGCTCAATCTGGGCAGGGGCGATACGATAAAACGTTTGGCTCGCTTTGTGGAACTCTACCCGGTTTTACAGCAGCAGGCGCAAACCGATGGCAAACGGATTAGCTACGTTGATTTGCGTTATGACTCAGGAGCGGCAGTAGGCTGGGTTCCCTTGCCTCCTGAGGAATCTAATCAGCAACAGAATCAGGCACAGGCAGAACAACAATGATCAAGGCGACGGACAGAAAACTGGTAGTTGGACTGGAGATTGGCACCGCGAAGGTAGCCGCTTTAGTAGGGGAAGTTCTGCCCGACGGTATGGTCAATATCATTGGCGTGGGCAGTTGCCCATCGCGAGGTATGGATAAAGGCGGGGTGAATGACCTTGAGTCAGTGGTGAAATGCGTACAGCGCGCCATTGACCAGGCTGAGCTGATGGCAGATTGCCAGATATCCTCGGTGTATCTGGCGCTTTCCGGCAAACACATTAGCTGTCAGAATGAAATTGGTATGGTGCCCATTTCTGAAGAGGAAGTGACGCAGGAAGATGTGGAAAACGTCGTACATACGGCAAAATCCGTACGCGTGCGCGATGAACATCGTGTTCTGCACGTTATTCCGCAGGAATACGCCATTGACTACCAGGAAGGTATCAAAAATCCGGTAGGTCTTTCCGGCGTACGTATGCAGGCAAAAGTGCATCTTATTACCTGCCACAACGACATGGCGAAGAATATTGTCAAAGCCGTTGAACGTTGTGGTCTGAAAGTTGACCAACTGATTTTCGCCGGACTGGCAGCCAGTTATTCCGTGTTGACGGAAGATGAACGTGAACTGGGTGTCTGCGTGGTAGATATTGGTGGTGGTACAATGGATATCGCCGTTTATACTGGCGGGGCGTTGCGCCATACCAAAGTGATCCCTTATGCAGGGAATGTGGTGACCAGCGATATCGCGTATGCCTTTGGTACGCCGCCGAGCGATGCTGAAGCCATCAAAGTACGTCATGGCTGCGCGCTGGGCTCCATCGTCGGTAAAGACGAGAGCGTTGAGGTGCCAAGCGTGGGCGGTCGTCCGCCGCGTAGCCTGCAGCGTCAGACTTTGGCAGAGGTCATTGAGCCGCGTTATACCGAGCTGCTCAACCTGGTCAACGAAGAAATTTTGCAATTACAAGAACAGCTTCGCCAGCAGGGGGTGAAACATCATCTGGCGGCGGGGATTGTGTTAACCGGTGGCGCAGCGCAAATTGAAGGTCTTGCAGCCTGCGCACAGCGCGTGTTCCATACGCAAGTCCGTATTGGCGCACCGCTGAATATTACCGGTCTGACGGATTATGCCCAGGAGCCGTATTATTCAACGGCAGTGGGGCTGCTTCACTACGGGAAAGAGTCCCATTTGAGTGGTGAGGCTGAAGTTGAAAAACGCGTAACGGCGTCAGTTGGCTCGTGGATTAAACGACTCAATAGCTGGCTGAGAAAAGAGTTTTAATTTTTAAAGAGACCGACGCACATTAAAGGTCTCAGGCGACAGGCACAACGGAGAGAGAAACTATGTTTGAACCTATGGAACTAACCAATGACGCGGTGATTAAAGTCATCGGCGTCGGCGGCGGCGGCGGTAATGCCGTTGAACACATGGTGCGCGAGCGCATCGAAGGTGTTGAATTCTTTGCGGTGAATACCGACGCTCAGGCGTTGCGTAAAACGGCGGTTGGACAGACCATTCAAATTGGTAGCGGCATCACCAAAGGTCTGGGCGCGGGTGCAAACCCGGAAGTCGGTCGTAATGCGGCAGACGAAGATCGTGAAGCTCTGCGTGCAGCGCTTGACGGTGCAGACATGGTGTTTATCGCAGCAGGAATGGGCGGCGGTACCGGAACCGGTGCTGCGCCAGTGGTTGCTGAAGTGGCAAAAGATTTAGGTATCCTGACCGTTGCTGTCGTGACTAAGCCTTTCAACTTTGAAGGCAAGAAGCGTATGGCATTCGCGGAGCAGGGTATCACCGAACTGTCCAAACACGTGGACTCTCTGATCACTATCCCGAACGACAAACTGCTGAAAGTGCTGGGCCGTGGTATCTCCCTGCTGGATGCGTTTGGCGCAGCGAACGACGTGCTGAAAGGCGCAGTCCAGGGTATCGCTGAACTGATCACGCGTCCGGGCCTGATGAACGTCGACTTTGCAGACGTGCGCACCGTGATGTCCGAAATGGGCTACGCGATGATGGGCTCCGGCGTGGCA
The DNA here is from genome assembly GCF_008693645.1 of Citrobacter werkmanii. Classification (NCBI taxonomy): domain Bacteria; kingdom Pseudomonadati; phylum Pseudomonadota; class Gammaproteobacteria; order Enterobacterales; family Enterobacteriaceae; genus Citrobacter; species Citrobacter werkmanii. Next base: position 1,087,510 of record NZ_CP044101.1, read on the forward strand.
AGCGGTGAAGACCGTGCGGAAGAAGCGGCTGAAATGGCTATCTCTTCCCCGCTGCTGGAAGATATCGATCTGTCTGGCGCGCGCGGCGTGCTGGTCAACATTACTGCGGGCTTCGACCTGCGTCTGGATGAATTCGAAACCGTCGGTAACACCATCCGTGCCTTTGCATCGGATAACGCGACCGTGGTTATCGGTACCTCTCTGGACCCGGATATGAACGACGAACTGCGCGTGACCGTTGTTGCGACTGGAATTGGTATGGACAAGCGTCCTGAAATCACTCTGGTAACCAACAAGCAGGTCCAGCAGCCGGTAATGGATCGTTACCAGCAGCACGGTATGGCGCCGTTGACGCAAGAGCAAAAACCGGTTGCGAAAGTGGTTAACGACAATACGCCGCAAACCACCAAAGAGCCGGATTATCTGGATATCCCTGCGTTCCTGCGTAAGCAAGCTGATTAAGAATTAGCTGGAATTTGGGAATTGTGGCTCTTTGTGCTAAACTGGCCCACCGAATGTATAGTACACTTCGGTTGGATAGGTAATTTGGCGAGATTATACGATGATCAAACAAAGGACTCTTAAACGTATCGTTCAGGCGACTGGCGTCGGTTTGCATACCGGCAAAAAAGTCACCCTGACATTACGCCCTGCGCCGGCCAACACCGGGGTCATCTATCGTCGCACCGACTTGAATCCTCCGGTAGATTTCCCGGCCGATGCCAAATCTGTGCGTGATACCATGCTCTGTACGTGTCTGGTCAACGAGCATGATGTACGGATTTCAACCGTTGAGCACCTTAACGCTGCTCTGGCGGGCTTAGGTATCGATAACATCGTTATTGAAGTTAACGCCCCGGAAATCCCGATTATGGATGGCAGTGCCGCTCCGTTCGTCTATCTGCTGCTTGATGCGGGTATTGAAGAACTGAGCAGCGCCAAAAAATTTGTTCGCATCAAAGAGACCGTTCGTGTCGAAGATGGCGATAAGTGGGCTGAGTTTAAGCCGTATAATGGTTTTACGTTGGATTTCACCATCGACTTTAACCATCCGGCAATCGACTCCAGCACGCAGCGCTACGCGATGAACTTCTCTGCGGATGCGTTCATGCGCCAGATCAGCCGCGCGCGTACTTTCGGCTTCATGCGTGATATCGAATATCTGCAGTCCCGCGGCCTGTGCCTGGGCGGCAGCTTCGATTGTGCCATCGTTGTTGACGATTATCGCGTATTGAACGAAGACGGCCTGCGTTTTGAAGACGAATTCGTTCGTCACAAAATGCTCGACGCGATTGGTGACTTGTTCATGTGTGGTCACAACATTATTGGTGCATTCACCGCGTATAAATCCGGTCATGCATTGAATAACAAATTGTTGCAGGCGGTCCTGGCGAAACAGGAAGCCTGGGAATATGTGACCTTCCAGGACGATGCAGAACTGCCGCTGGCGTTCAAAGCACCTTCGACCGTACTGGCATAACGACATACGCTGTCGCATAAATTCGACTGGTTAATCTGGCACTCTCTCCGGCCAGGTGAACCAGTCGTTTTTTTATTTTCCGATTGCAAACCACCTTCCCTGAAGCGACTTTCTCCCCACCGGCAGAGTAAAATAGCGTTCGATCGCTGCTTTCTTAAGCATATTTACCCGCGACTTGCGTCATTACTGCTGTGGTGCGAACGCATTAATGGTAATATTTGTGCGCAAAAAATGGTTTTGCATATGTAACCCCAAACGCAGGGTATATCAGGTGGCAATAACGTGAGTGGAATACTGACGCGCTGGCGACAGTTAGGCAGACGGTACTTCTGGCCGCATCTCCTGTTGGGGATGGTCGCGGCTAGTTTTGGCCTGCCCGCGCTTGGTAATGCTGCTGAACCTAATACCCCCGCGAAGGCGACCGCCAGCAATCACGATCAAGGCGCTAAAGTTAACTTTAACCAGCTTGCTTTGCTGGAAGCGACCAATCGCCGCCCGAATTTTACCGTCGACTACTGGCATCAGCATGCTATTCGTACGGTTATTCGCCATCTTTCTTTTGCTATGGCTCCTCAGGCGCTGCCCGTTGCCGAAGAGCCGTTGCCAATCCAGGCGCACCATCTTGCGTTATTGAATACGCTCAGCGCGATGCTGACGCAAGAAGGCAGACCGCCAGCGACCGTGAGTCGCGTGACATACTCCCACTTTACCTCTCAGGCAGCGTTTAGCGTTCCGGTCTGGATCAGCCAGCTGCAGGGCATCCGCGCTGGCCCTCAACGCCTCAGCTAAAAAAGAACCTTCCAACTTATAATTTTTGACTCCGCACCGCGGGGCGTTTGAGATTTTATTATGCTAATCAAATTATTAACAAAAGTATTCGGTAGCCGTAACGAACGTACGCTGCGTCGTATGCGTAAAGTGGTCAATGTCATCAACGCCATGGAACCGGAGATGGAAAAACTCTCCGATGATGAGCTGAAAGCAAAGACCGCGGAATTCCGCGCCCGTCTGGAAAAAGGCGCCAGCGTTGAGAGCCTGATCCCGGAAGCGTTCGCGGTGGTTCGCGAAGCGAGTAAGCGTGTGTTCGGCATGCGCCACTTCGACGTTCAACTGCTGGGCGGTATGGTGCTTAACGATCGCTGCATCGCGGAAATGCGTACCGGTGAAGGTAAAACCCTGACCGCAACGCTGCCGGCGTACCTGAACGCGTTAAGCGGGAAAGGCGTACACGTGGTTACTGTGAACGACTACCTGGCCCAGCGTGACGCCGAAAATAACCGCCCGCTGTTTGAATTCCTCGGCATGACTGTCGGTATCAACATGTCTGGCCTGCCAGCGCCAGCTAAGCGTGAAGCTTATAATGCCGATATTACCTACGGCACCAACAACGAATACGGCTTTGACTACCTGCGTGACAACATGGCGTTTAGCCCGGAAGAGCGTGTTCAGCGTAAACTGCACTATGCGCTGGTCGATGAAGTCGACTCCATCTTGATCGATGAAGCGCGTACGCCGCTGATCATTTCCGGTCCGGCTGAAGACAGCTCGGAAATGTATAAAAAAGTGAACAAAATCATTCCGCACCTGATCCGTCAGGAGAAGGAAGATTCCGACACTTTCCAGGGTGAAGGCCACTTCTCCGTTGATGAGAAAGCGCGCCAGGTTAACCTGACCGAACGTGGTCTGGTGCTGATTGAAGAACTGCTGGTGAACGAAGGCATTATGGATGAGGGCGAGTCGCTGTACTCTCCGGGCAACATTATGCTGATGCACCACGTGACTGCCGCACTGCGCGCGCACGTGCTGTTTACCCGTGACGTCGACTACATCGTGAAAGATGGCGAAGTTATCATCGTCGACGAACACACTGGTCGTACGATGCAGGGGCGTCGCTGGTCCGATGGCCTGCACCAGGCTGTTGAAGCGAAAGAAGGCGTGGAGATCCAGAACGAAAACCAGACGCTGGCATCCATTACCTTCCAGAACTACTTCCGTTTGTACGAAAAACTGGCCGGTATGACCGGTACTGCAGACACTGAAGCGTTTGAATTCAGCTCCATCTACAAACTGGATACCGTGGTCGTTCCGACCAACCGTCCGATGATCCGTAAGGATTTACCGGATCTGGTGTACATGACCGAAGCGGAAAAAATTCAGGCGATTATTGAAGATATTAAAGAGCGTACCGCTAATGGCCAGCCGGTGCTGGTGGGTACTATCTCCATTGAAAAATCGGAAGTGGTCTCTAACGAGCTGACCAAAGCAGGCATTAAGCACAACGTGCTGAACGCCAAGTTCCACGCCAGCGAAGCGGATATCGTCGCCCAGGCGGGTTATCCGTCAGCCGTCACTATTGCGACAAACATGGCGGGTCGTGGTACCGATATCGTGCTGGGTGGTAGCTGGCAGGCGGAAGTTGCCGAGCTGCAAGACCCAACTCCGGAACAGATCGCCCAGATCAAAGCTGATTGGCAGGTTCGTCATGACGCGGTGTTAGCGGCCGGCGGTTTACATATTATCGGTACTGAGCGTCATGAATCTCGTCGTATCGATAACCAGCTGCGTGGTCGTTCCGGTCGTCAGGGTGATGCGGGTTCGTCTCGTTTCTACCTGTCGATGGAAGATGCGCTGATGCGTATTTTTGCCTCTGACCGCGTGTCCGGCATGATGCGTAAACTGGGTATGAAGCCGGGTGAAGCGATTGAACACCCATGGGTGACGAAAGCGATTGCAAACGCGCAGCGTAAAGTGGAAAGCCGCAACTTCGATATTCGTAAGCAACTGCTGGAATATGATGACGTTGCTAACGATCAGCGCCGCGCAATCTACACCCAGCGTAACGAACTGCTGGATGTCTCTGACGTTAGCGAAACCATTAACAGCATCCGCGAAGACGTCTTCAAAGCGACGATTGATGCCTATATTCCGCCGCAGTCTCTGGAAGAGATGTGGGATATTCCGGGTCTGCAGGAGCGCCTGAAAAACGACTTTGATCTGGATATGCCGATTTCAGAGTGGCTGGATAAAGAACCTGAGCTGCACGAAGAAACGCTGCGCGAACGTATTCTGGCAAATGCGGTAGAAGTTTATCAGCGTAAAGAAGAAGTTGTGGGCGCAGAGATGATGCGTCACTTCGAAAAAGGCGTGATGCTGCAAACGCTCGACTCGCTGTGGAAAGAGCACCTGGCGGCGATGGATTACCTGCGTCAGGGTATCCACCTGCGTGGTTACGCGCAAAAAGATCCGAAGCAGGAATACAAGCGTGAATCCTTCTCTATGTTTGCATCAATGCTGGAATCACTGAAGTATGAAGTGATCAGCACCCTGAGCAAAGTTCAGGTACGTATGCCTGAAGAAGTCGAAGCGATGGAGCAGCAGCGTCGTGAAGAAGCTGAGCGTTTAGCGCAGATGCAGCAGTTGAGCCATAAAGGCGACGATGCCGCCGCGGCAGAAGAGATGGCAGCACAAACCGGCGAGCGTAAAGTGGGTCGTAACGATCCGTGCCCTTGCGGTTCCGGCAAAAAATACAAACAGTGTCATGGCCGTCTGAGCTAAGAAAATAACTTATTGAAAAGGCGCAGACTTCTGCGCCTTTTTTATGGACGATGAAAATGAAAAAATTGCAGATCGCCGTCGGGATTATTCGTAACCAGCACAATGAAATTTTTATCACCCAGCGTGCGGCGGATGCCCATATGGCAAATAAGCTGGAATTCCCCGGTGGGAAAATTGAAGCGGGTGAAACGCCAGAGCAGGCGCTGATTCGCGAACTACAGGAAGAAGTTGGGATCACACCGACTCAGAATTCACTGTTCGAAAAGCTGGAGTATCAGTTTCCGGACCGGCACATTACGCTGTGGTTCTGGCTGGTGGAAAGCTGGGAAGGCGAACCGTGGGGAAAAGAGGGGCAACCGGCGCAGTGGATTGCGCAAGATGCTCTGAATGTGGAGGACTTCCCGCCCGCGAATGCCCCGGTAATTGAAAAGCTGATTGCGGGCTAAGGGTGTTCGTAGGCCTGATAAGCGCAGCGCCATCAGGCAAAACAACATACAACGCCGGATGCGGCGTTGCTTTATCCCGTTTTAGCAGAATTATTTCTGCTCTTCACTCCAGTCGTCGCTTTCCGACAGATCGCCAGAGCTGGGGATACGTTTCTCTTCTGCGGCCCACTCACCCAGATCGATTAACTGGCAGCGTTTGCTGCAGAATGGGCGAAACGGACTGACTTCAGCCCACACCACGGGTTTACCGCAGGTTGGGCAGTTGACGATGGTTTGTTCAGACATGTTGACTCCTTAACAGCACGCCAGATCAAAATCGAGACGCTCAGGCACCTGGCCATTCTCGCTATCCAGCGGCATAAAACGAATGGCAAAACGGCTCTTATGACCAGAAATTTGCGGATAAAGCTGCGAATCCAGCGGCAGCTGCAAGCGCAGCAAATCGGCATCTTCGCCGTTGTCCTGGTAAAAACCATTCAGGCTGGTTTGTTTACGAAACGGCGCCGAGTTACGAATTAAATCCAGCACCAGCGACAACGCCTGGTTGAGTGGATTCAGGCTGGCAAGCCAGGTTTCAACCTGCGCGTCGCGTTGCGGCTGTGGTAAATGTAACCAGATATGCAGGGTGGGGAGATCGAAACTGCAGCATCCGCCAGGAATGCTTAAACGCTGACGCACGAGGCCAATCAGGCGATCTTCACGCAGCGTTTGTCCAATGCGTGGGGCCGAAATCAGAATGCTGCCCGCGCTTTTTAACTGTTGGCGCAATGCGTCGATTCTGCTTTGATCGACGCCGGGAACTTCAACCCAGGCCTGGAGTTTACGCTGTTGTCGTTCAAGTTCTTTCAGGAGTTCGGTGCGAACTTCACCGCGTTCAAAGACATCCAGTAAATCGCCGATATTACGGAAAAAATGCAGTGCGCCTGCATGGTCTGCAATAGGTAAATTAACGGAGAGCTGTTGGATCAAAAACTCTATGCGCAGCCATGTACGCATCTTCTCATTGAGAGGGTGTTCAAAAAGGACCTGGGTGTGCATTACGGTTTTTCCTGTGAGACAAACTGCAACGCGCATTGCAAATAGAGCGCGTGCAGGCGGGCGACATCCGAGGCGATGGCTTCCGGTGCGCCATTATTATCAATAACATCGTCTGCCACGGCCAGACGCGCTTCACGCGTAGCCTGGGCAGCAAGAATTTTTTCAACATGCTCGCGCGTCACATCATCACGCTGCATGGTTCGTCTGAGCTGGGTCTCGGGGGTGACATCCACCACCAGCACGCGGTTGGCTTTTTTATACAGCGAATTCTCTACCAGCAACGGGACAACCCATAACAGATAGGGCGAGGTCGCTTGATCAAACTGATGCTGTGTTTCCTGCTGAATAAGCGGATGGAGCAGTGCATTAAGCCAGCTTTTTTCCTCAGGATTAGAAAAAATACGTTCGCGTAAAATGCGTCGCTGTAGCGACCCGTCCGCGGCTATCACGTCGGAACCAAAATGTTCTTCAATCGCCATGAGGGCAGGCGTACCTGGTTCAACCACCTGACGCGCAATGATATCTGCATCAATCACGTTTATTCCGAGGTCAGCGAACGCATTTGCAACGGTGCTTTTACCACTGCCAATGCCGCCGGTTAAGGCTACTGTATACCTCATAGATGCAGATCCTGGAGTTTAAGTTTGATTATCAAACAGTTAAAAGTTAAGCGCGCGAAGGCGAGGCTGCTGCAGGATTAACCTACTATTCGCCAGGTAAATTTATGGGATTGTAGCGTAAAAAAAGAGAATTTCGCAGTCTTGCGCGGCATTGATTAGTGCGTATGATAGCGTCACTGGAGTTGTGAGTTTCGATTTTTCGCCATTAACCCCAGGAATCCGCACATGCGTATCGAAGAAGATCTGAAGTTAGGTTTCAAAGACGTTCTTATCCGCCCTAAGCGTTCTACTCTCAAAAGCCGTTCCGATGTTGAGCTGGAACGTCAATTTACCTTTAAGCATTCAGGTCAGACCTGGTCCGGCGTACCGATTATCGCTGCGAACATGGACACTGTCGGGACGTTTGCCATGGCAAAGGCGCTGGCATCCTTCGACATCCTGACCGCTGTGCACAAACACTATTCTGTTGAAGACTGGTCTGCCTTTATCGCAGATAGCTCTGCCGATATCCTCCAGCATGTGATGGTTTCCACCGGTACGTCTGACGCAGACTTCGAAAAAACCAAACAGATTCTGGCGCTCAACCCGGCGCTGAACTTTATCTGCATTGATGTGGCAAATGGCTACTCTGAGCATTTTGTTCAGTTTGTGTCAAAAGCGCGTGAAGCATGGCCGACGAAAACGATCTGTGCGGGCAATGTGGTTACCGGCGAAATGTGTGAAGAGCTGATACTTTCCGGTGCGGACATTGTCAAAGTCGGTATTGGGCCTGGTTCTGTATGCACTACGCGTGTAAAAACCGGCGTTGGCTATCCGCAGCTCTCTGCAGTGATTGAATGTGCCGATGCAGCCCACGGTCTGGGCGGTATGATTGTCAGCGACGGCGGCTGCACAATGCCGGGCGACGTGGCAAAAGCGTTCGGCGGCGGTGCGGACTTCGTTATGCTCGGCGGCATGCTGGCCGGTCATGAAGAAAGTGGCGGCAAAATTGTTGAAGAGAACGGTGAGAAATTCATGCTGTTCTACGGTATGAGCTCTGAATCTGCCATGACGCGTCACGTAGGTGGTGTTGCACAGTACCGCGCTGCAGAAGGTAAAACCGTTAAGCTGCCGCTGCGTGGTCCGGTTGATAATACCGCTCGCGATATCCTCGGTGGCCTGCGTTCAGCTTGTACTTATGTAGGCGCCTCCCGTCTGAAAGAGCTAACCAAACGTACAACGTTTATTCGTGTACAGGAACAAGAAAACCGCGTTTTCAATAGCCTGTAACATGATGAAGCTGGCGTGTGGTAATGCGCCAGCTTTATCCCACGCCGCTCATTGCATCTCCCAAATGGAAAATCGGTAAATACATCGCGACAACCAGCGTACCGATGATCAAACCCGTAATGACCAGTAACGCGGGCTCAAGTAGCGCAGCCAGATTTTCCGCCTGAGACAGCGTTTTCTCCCCGTGATGGTGGGCGAGATTACGCAGCATTGCATCCAGCGAGCCGGATGCTTCCCCCGTTCTTACCAGCTGTATACATAATGGACTGAATTCACCGCAATTTTTCAGCGCCAACCAGACAGGTTTCCCGGCGCTGATATCGTGATGAACCTGTGCTAAACGTTGAGACCAGAAAGGGCTGGCAAGCGTTTCACTAACGCTCTCAAGACCCTGTAAAAAGGGAATGCCAGCGTTTTGTGTTAACGCCAGAACGGTAAAGATCTGCGTGAGTTTTTGCCCTCTGACCATTGCTCCTGTCACCGGGAGCCCAAGCAACCATTTCTGACTCAGAATGCGCCAATACGGTTTCTGTTTGATCACGTTATATGTCATAACCGAGAGCATCGTGAATGCTACCGCCAGCCACGACCATTGGCTGCTGTAGTGGGCGATGGCAATCATCCCCCGAGTGAGCGCTGGTAGTGGGGTGTTAAACGTTTGGTAGATGGCGGCAAACTCAGGGAGCACAAACTGCAGCATCGCAAATACCACTATTACCGCCATCGTGATGATGATAATCGGATAGCGCAGGGCTTTTTTAACTTTATCAGCGAGTTGCTGCTGGTTTTTTTGCTGTCTGGCGAGTTCAAAACAGCAATCATCCAGCTTACCTGTAAGCTCTCCGGTACGGATCATCGCCTGATAAAGTGGCGGAAAAACGTGTTGCCATGTTGCGAGTGAGGTGGAGAGGGAAATGCCCTGCTCCATATCGTGAGCCAGCGTGCGCAGGAGCGCCTGCCACTGGCTGCTGGGATGCTGTTCAGCCAGCAGGGTTAGCGCTGCCGAGAGTGTTAGCCCTGCTTTCAGCAAGGTTGCCAACTGATGTATGGTTTCGGCGCTTCTTTCACGGCTCCAGTGAGAGTTTTTGACATAGATACGTTTAATACGTAACGGCGTGATATGCCGCTGCTCCAGCGCTTGTATTAGCGAGAGTCGGGTATCAGCCCATAATACTCCTTCCGACGGCTCACCTTCGTTGTTAATGCCTTGCCAGCGCCAAAGCTGTTTAGCTGACATGCGGCATGCCCAGTACGCGAATAAGTTCTTCATATGTCGTTAAGCCTTGTTCGACAGCCTGACAGCCATTCTCGAAAAGCGTACGTCCCGATAGCTGAGTAACTGACTCGACCCCGTCTGCGGATGTGCCACTGGCGATGCTCTGGCGTAATGCAGGTGTTACCGGGAGCACTTCAAACAATGCGGTACGACCATAAAAGCCGTGATAACAATGTTCGCAACCAGGCGCATGCCAACGTGGCAGTGGCATGGGCCAGATGACTTTGGGGAGCGTAATGGATGTCTCCAGGCGTTGCCGGCAATGGGGGCATAGCTTTCTGACCAGGCGCTGGGCAATGACGAGCGTCAGTGCGGAGGCGATCATCCAGCGCGCAACCCCCATTTGCTGCAGGCGTACCAGCGTTTCACTGGTGGAATTAGTATGCAGTGTTGACAGAACCAGATGACCGGTTTGTGCCGCCTTAAGCGCTATTTCAGCCGTTTCGCCATCGCGGATTTCGCCGACCATAATGATGTCGGGATCCTGGCGCAGCAGAGCGCGCAATACGCCCTGAAAAGTAAGACCTGCGCGTGAGTGAATTTGTGTCTGGTTAAGGCCTGCGATGGGGATCTCTACCGGATCCTCTACGCTACAAAGATTCACCTCTGATGTATTTCGGGTTTGTAGCGCGCTGTACAGGGTGACCGTTTTACCACTCCCGGTAGGCCCGGTAACCAGAATCAGCCCTTGAGGCTGCTGCAACGCTTGCGAAAATGCTGCCAGCTGCGCGTCCTGCATGCCCAGCGCGGTGATATCCAGTGTCTGATCGACCTGATGAAGTAGCCGTAGTACAACCTTTTCACCCCAGCGACAGGGCAAGGTGGAGATACGAAACGAGATGGGTTGTCCTGAAATCTCAATGGTAAATTGTCCGTCTTGTGGCAGCCGGTGCTCGGCAATATCCAGGCTGCCTAATACTTTTAATCTTGCGGTGATAGCGATGCCCATCTCAGTTGTGACTTCCGGCAAAGCGTGTAATACGCCATCCACGCGTAATCTGATCTGATAGCGATGTTCCGCTGGTTCAAAGTGAATATCAGAAGCCCGTTGCGCCAGGGCGGATTGAAACGTCTGATTCAGCAACCCGGCTGCGGTGGCGCTGCTTTCAGACACTATGACCGGTAACATTTTCTGTGGCGTATGCGTGTGGCCTTCCATTTGCTGGCGCGTCCAGCAAACAATGTCGATACGTCGGGTGGTGGCAAAATGCAGGGCGTCCAGCAGCTCATGGGACGGTGCATCCACCACGGCGATGTGCACTACTTCATTGTCTGCATCGAGTAATATTCCCTGATAACGTTGGCATAGCGCCGTGAGTTGCGTGGTATTCATCTCTTTTCCTTAGTACGTGTCGAAGCGGAAAACGTCTTCGCAAGCCTGTTGTAGTGCGCTGTCATTTGGAATGGCGCAGTTACGGTTCCAGCCGGTAATACCGTTGGCATTGTCCCAACCCGGTGTCATCGTGATGCTTAGCCCATTCAGGCTTTCCTGGCCTGTGAGGCTGACAACGCCTTTTTCAACCCTCATGCCTGAGACATAACGGGTGGTTGTGGGGGAGGGAATGCCATTGGTCCCGGCATCGCAAGTCTCTGTTCCACCATGCTCCAGCGCACAGAGTTCGACCGCGGTGCGATAGGGGACAAAGGTTTGCAGCATGTCTGTCAGGGCGGCTTTGCGCAGATAGTTTTGATAAGCCGGAATGCCGATGGCGCTAAGAATGGCAATGATGCCAATGACCACCATCAGTTCGATAAGCGTGAAGCCTCGTTGTTTATCCATTGTTAATTCGCTCCTGAGTTAGCTGGCGCTACTTTGGCAAATCGAACGGATCTTAGGCGAGAGACAAAAAACAGAACGGGAAAGCGGGTTCAGAGGATTTTTAAGAAATTACAGGATCAGACAACGTATTTGCGAAGGGACTCGAAGAAACTGCCGGATGACGGCGTAAATGCCTTATCCGGCTGGGGGAGGCCCGATAAGCGAAGCGCCATCGGGCCTTGCAATTAACGAAAACGCATGGAGAGATCGAGCGCGCGGACGTGCTTGGTCAGTGCGCCAACGGAGATAAAGTCCACACCGGTTTCGGCAAATTCGCGCAGCGTTTCATGGGTGACGTTACCTGAGACTTCCAGACGCGCCTGGCCGTTGGTGCGTTTTACCGCTTCGCGCATTTGCTCAGTTTCGAAGTTATCGAGCATGATGATGTCCGCCCCGGCTTTCAGTGCGTCGTCCAGTTCTTCCAGGCTTTCAACTTCAACTTCAACGGGCACATCCGGATGCAACCAGAAGGCTTTTTCAACGGCCTTACGTACCGAACCAGAAGCAATAATGTGGTTTTCTTTAATCAGGAAGGCGTCAGAAAGCCCCAGACGATGATTCGCGCCGCCGCCGCATAACACGGCATATTTCAGGGCGGTACGCAGTCCTGGCAGCGTTTTACGTGTATCCAGTAGTTGGGTTTTTGTCCCCGCCAGCAGATCGACGTATTTACGCACCTCGCTCGCCACGCCCGAAAGCGTCTGTACAAAATTAAGCGCGGTACGTTCGCCGGTCAGCAGTACGCGGGAAGGGCCGTCCAGCTCAAACAGCGGTTGATTAGCCTTAATGCTGTCGCCATCTTCGACATGCCAGGTGATGTTGACATCATCGCCAGCCAATTGAATAAAGACCTCTTCCACCCAACGTTTCCCGCAAAAAACGCCATTTTCTCGGGTAATCACGGTGGCGTGGGAACGCATATCTTCGGGTAAAAGCTGTGCGGTGATATCGTTATTGGCATCAACTTCTCCGCCTAAATCTTCGCGCAGTGCCTGAGCTACAGCGGCAGGGATATCCAGATTTATGCGTTCCAACAGCGCGTCACGTCGGTAGTCAGGGTTATAGCGGCGAGGCGGCATGATAAAACTCCAAATTGCTAACGAATCATAAGGTAGAAACATGCTACCCTGAACCTGGTATGAGCACCACCAATAAGGAGATTCTGCATGTTGTTAGACGAGGGCTGGCTGGCAGAGGCGCGACGCGTTCCCTCTCCTCATTACGATTGCCGCCCGGATGACGAAACCCCTTCTCTGCTGGTGGTGCATAATATCAGTCTGCCGCCCGGCGAGTTTGGCGGCCCGTGGATAGACGCGTTATTTACCGGCACGATTGATCCCAAGGCCCATCCTTTTTTTGCTGAGATCGCCCATTTGCGCGTCTCAGCCCATTGTTTGATCCGCCGTGATGGTGAGATTGTGCAGTACGTCCCTTTTGATAAACGCGCCTGGCATGCGGGCGTGTCAAATTATCAGGGGCGTGAGCGCTGTAATGATTTTTCAATTGGTATTGAGCTGGAAGGAACGGATACGCTGGCCTATACCGATGCACAGTATAAGCAACTGGCCGCCGTGACGAATGCACTGATTACGCGTTATCCGGCCATTGCCAACAATATGACTGGACACTGTAATATTGCCCCCGAACGTAAGACCGATCCCGGGCCGTCTTTTGACTGGGCAAAATTTCGCGCCCTGGTCACCCCCTCGTCGCACAAGGAGATGACATGACGTTGTTTACAACATTACTGGTGTTGATTGTTGAACGCCTGTTTAAGCTGGGTGAGCACTGGCAGCTTGATCATCGGGTGGAAGCTTTTTTCCGCAGAATTAAGCACTTCTCGATGATGCGTACGGTGGGCATGACCCTGATTGCAATGGGGCTGACATTCCTGCTGCTGCGCGCGGTTCATGGGCTGCTGTTTAACGTTCCGTTGCTGGTGGCATGGATCTTAATTGGCTTGCTGTGCATCGGCGCAGGCAAGGCGCGTCTCCACTATCATGCCTATTTGCAGGCGGCCGCTCGCGATGACACACATGCTCGTGAGGCGATGGCCAGCGAGCTGACGCTTATACATGGGGTTCCGCCGGATTGCGATGAGCGCGAGTTCTTGCGCGAGCTGCAGAACGCGTTGTTATGGAACAACTTCCGCTTTTATCTGGCGCCGTTATTCTGGTTGATTGTTGGTGGTCCTTGGGGACCGGTGACGCTGGTTGGTTATGCCTTTTTACGCGCCTGGCAGTCCTGGCTGGCGCGCTATCAGACGCCGCATCAGCGTCTGCAATCGGGTATTGATGCGATCCTGCATGTGCTGGACTGGATCCCGGTTCGTTTGGCTGGCGTAGTCTATGCGTTGCTGGGACACGGCGAGAAAGCGTTGCCGGCCTGGTTTGCCTCACTGGCGGATCTGCATACTTCGCAATATCAGGTGTTAACGCGTCTGGCGCAGTTCTCTCTGGCGCGTGAACCGCATACTGATAAAGTCGAAACGCCAAAAGCGGCTGTTTCAATGGCGAAGAAGACCTCTTTTGTGGTGGTGGTGATTATCGCGTTGCTCACCATTTATGGCACATTAGTGTAGCGTTGTGCCGGATGGCGCTAACGCTTATCCGGCCTGGAATGGAAAACGTGTAGGCCCGGTAAGCATTAGCGCCACCGGGCAGTGCAACGGCTTAGATCGTATCAGCAGGCGGGATGCCAAAATCGGGCATCCCGTTTTCGTCCCAGCGCACCAGTTTCAGACGTGTATGGCGGTTTGGATCGTACAACGGATCGCCTTCAATCTCGGTGTAATTTCTCGCGTGGTACACCAGTACATCTTCACCATCCGGCGTTTGCGTAAAACTGTTGTGTCCCGGTCCATACTGGCGATTTTCATAGCTGGTGGTAAAGACCGGGCGCGGTGATTTATGCCAGTTCTGCGGGGTGAGCGGATCGTCGTTGAGGCCAATCCACAGTAACCCCATACAGTAATTCTCATCGGTGGCGCTGGCCGAATAGCTGATAAACAGCTTGTCGCCATGCACCATGACTGCCGGACCCTCGTTGACCCAGAAACCTCGGCATTCCCAGTCATACTCAGGATGGCTGAGCATGACCGGCTCGCCTTTAATCGTCCATGGGTTTTCCAGCTCTGCGAGATAAATATTGGAATTTCCGGCGATATCCGGCGATTTCTGTGCCCACAAATACCACTGTTTCCCCTGATGATTAAAGGTGGTGGCGTCCAGGGCGAAGGTATCAAACTGCGTTTTAATCTGGCCTTTCTCTGTCCACTTGCCGGTCAGCGGATCGGCGTCTGCGCACTCCAAGGCAAACATGCGGTGCTGGAACATCCCCAGCTTATCAAGCGTCTGAGTATGGGTAGCGGCAAAATAGATGTACCACTTGCCCGCCAGATGATGAAGTTCCGGCGCCCAGATGAGTTGGCTCATAGGACCACTTTCCGGCTTACGCCAGACGACAACGGGAGTGGCGGAGCGCAATCCCTCCAGAGAGTCGGCCCGACGAATCTCCAGTCGGTCATATTCTGGCACTGACGCAATGAAATAGTAGTGGCTACCGTCGCGTAAGATAAACGGATCGGCGCGTTGTTCGATAAAGGGATTTGGCCACTGTTTCATTAGGCTTTCCTTACGGGTTCAGTCGTTTTTATATCGTGGTATTCATTGAGTTCACGGTAGTTGGTACGGCGTTTTTCCAGATCGGTCTGGATTTGCTGCATAAACTCGCGGTCAACTTTTAGCAGGCGAACCACGCCTGCGGTAATCAGATAACCTACGCCAGGTATGATGGTGAACAGCAGCATAATACCGTTAATGGCGGAGTCGCTTTGCGCTTTCGCCCCTGCGTCGTAGCCGTACCAGGAGAGCAGGAAGCCTACCATCGCCCCGGCAATTGCCAGGCCCAGCTTGAGGAAAAACAGGTTACCGGAGAAACTGATCCCGGTGATGCGCTTACCGGTTTTCCACTCGCCGTAGTCATCGACATCCGCCATCAACGACCAGTGCAGCGGGGAAGGGATCTGATGCAGGACGTTGAGCAGGAAGTAGAGCACCATAATCATCATGGTGGCTTTCGGGTCGAAGAAATAAAATGCAGCGGAGAAAATCGCCAGGATGATGTTGGTCCAGAAGAACACCTTCAGTTTGCACCAGCGATCGGTTAATACCTTCGCCAGCATGCTGCCGATCATCATGCCGACGACGCCGAGGCTGATAAACAACGTGGCGAACTGCGTGCTTTGTTGCATAACCCACGTAACGTAGTACATGGTGGCGGCCATGCGAATAAAGCCCGGGCAGACGTTGCACAGGGTTAACAGCAGGATTTTTACCCACTGGTCGTTCTTCCACACGTCTTTCAGGTCGGCTTTTAAATCGTCGTTAGTCTGCACGGCGGGGTGAACGCGTTCACGGACTGATGCAAAGCAAAACAGGAACATACACATGCCGATGAAGGCGAGTACCGCCATCGCCATCTGATACCCTTTAGCTTTGTCTTCCCCGCCAAACCAGTCGGCCATCGGCAGCAGGGTAAGGGAGAGCAGCAGGGTTGCGATTCCTACCAATACAAAGCGATATGACTGGCAGGCGACGCGTTCCTTGGGATCGTTGGTGATAACGCTGCCGAGCGAGCAGTAGGGAATGTTGATCGCCGTATAGGTAATAGAGAGCAGGAAGTAGGTGACGAAGGCATAGATAACCTTGCTGTTATACGTCCACTCAGGGGTGGTAAACATAAGCACGCTGAATAATGCGTAAGGGAAAGCCATCCACAAAAGCCATGGACGAAATCGACCATATTTACTGCGTGTGCGGTCGGCCATCGCGCCCATTATAGGGTCGGTAACGGCATCGATAACGCGTACTGAGAGCAGTAATACGCCGACCAGGGCAGGCGCAAGACCAAAAATATCGGTGTAAAAATAGTTAACAAACAACATGATGGCGCCAAAGATGATGTTGCATCCGGCGTCGCCCATTCCATAGCCGATCTTTTCTTTCACCGTGAGCTTACTGGTTTCCATCAACTGCACTCCATTAATGAGATATGGAGAGAATTATTGTCTGGTACCGGTGTTTTTACGTTGCAGGATAACGCCGCTGATATGGACGAAACAGTCGTGAGTGGGAAAGTGTGAGGCAGGTAACAACCCCCACCTGGTCCAGGTGGGGGAGGGAAGTTTAATGCGCTTTAACCGCGCGGGCCGTTTTCTGCTTGCACAGATAGCCGATGCCAAGAATACCAATCCATACCGGGATTAAGTACACCGAGATCGCCATGCCCGGCGTCATCAGCATAATCACCAGCACTGCGGCCATGAACAGCAGGCATACCCAGTTACCCAGCGGGTAGAACAGCGCCGGGAAGCGGGTGGTTACGCCCTGCTGCTGTTTGGCTTTGCGGAACTTCATGTGCGCCAGGCTGATCATCGCCCAGTTGATCACCAGGGCGGAAACCACCAATGCCATCAGCAGGCCAAAGGCGGATTCCGGCGCCAGATAGTTGATCAGCACGCACAGAGCCGTTACCAGCGCGGAGACAAGAATAGTGTTCACCGGTACGCCGCGCTTGTCGACGTTCATCAGCGCTTTCGGCGCATTACCCTGCTGCGCCAGACCGAACAGCATACGACTGTTGCAGTATACGCAGCTGTTATAGACAGAAAGGGCGGCGGTCAACACCACGATGTTCAGCGCATTGGCAACAAAGGTGTCGCCCAGCTCGTGGAAAATAAGGACAAACGGGCTGGTATCAGCGGTGACGCGCGTCCACGGCATCAGGGAAAGCAGAACCGCCAGCGAACCGACATAGAAAATCAGGATACGGTAGATAACCTGGTTAGTCGCTTTGGGAATGCTTTGCTCCGGGTTATCGGCTTCAGCCGCGGTGATGCCGACCAGTTCCAGCCCACCAAAGGAGAACATGATAATCGCCATCATCATCACCAGACCGGTGAAGCCGTGCGGCAGGAATCCCCCCTGGCTCCACAAGTTGCTGACGGTGGCCTGTGGGCCGCCGTTGCCGCTAAACAGCAGCCAGCCGCCGAACAGGATCATGGCGACTACGGCGATGACTTTAATAATGGCAAACCAGAACTCCATCTCGCCAAACACCTTCACGTTGGTCAGGTTGATGGCGTTGATCAGCACGAAGAAGGCCGCCGCAGAAACCCAGGTTGGGATCTCCGGATACCAGAACTGAATGTATTTACCTACGGCAGTTAGCTCTGCCATGGCAACCAAAACGTACAGTACCCAATAGTTCCAGCCGGAAGAGAAACCCGCGAAACCGCCCCAGTATTTATAGGCAAAGTGGCTAAAGGAGCCTGCAACCGGCTCTTCAACGACCATTTCACCGAGCTGGCGCATGATCAAAAAGGCGATAAAGCCGGCAATAGCGTAACCCAGGATAATCCCCGGTCCTGCAGACTGGATAACGGATGCGCTACCGAGGAATAACCCGGTACCAATCGCGCCACCCAGCGCGATTAGCTGTATATGGCGGTTTTTAAGGCCGCGCTTGAGCTGATCGCCATGCGGTTGACTTTCCATCATTAAACCTCGTGTGTGGTTTTACTCTTCATAATTTCGAGTACTTATTTTTTGAACTACGCAGCAATGCGTGTGTAAGTTTGCAATTCCGTTTGTTGTATTAATTTGTTTACAGATGCCAATAAGGAAATGTTGCCTAAATACTTTTGTCTTGAACAGAATAATGTTATGTGGGCGCGAATGCACCTGCTTTATGCGAGGGTGTTGACGAGTTGAATAAAAAGAAACCATTTGTAAATGCGAGTTTAACTACCACAAAATTTCTATTATGAATTTTTATTCATAAATTTTGCTTATTAACTCGATAATTAAGTGGGTGAATCGGTTCAGATAATATATTTTTTCGTTTAAATTAGGTTAAAACTACCCCGTGGTGGGTAAATTTAACATTTGTGCATAGTTACATGTTTGAAACGTTATTTCTGTAATGTTGTTAAAATATGCCTCCTTTACTGATTTCAATCAAAACCTGTATGGACAGAAGGTGAATACTTTGTTACTTTAGCGTCAAGAACATGAAATTGGTAAGACCAATTGACTCCGGGCAAATGGCTTAAGACAGGAAATCATGGCCTACAGCAAAATCCGCCAACCAAAACTCTCCGATGTGATTGAGCAGCAGCTGGAGTTTTTAATTCTTGAGGGGACACTTCGCCCCGGAGAAAAACTCCCACCGGAACGCGAGCTGGCAAAACAGTTCGACGTCTCCCGCCCCTCCTTACGCGAGGCGATCCAACGCCTTGAAGCGAAGGGGTTACTGCTTCGTCGTCAGGGCGGCGGCACTTTTGTACAGAGCAGCCTGTGGCAAAGCTTTAGCGACCCACTGGTAGAGCTGCTCTCTGACCATCCTGAATCCCAGTTTGACCTGCTTGAGACGCGCCATGCGTTGGAAGGTATTGCAGCCTATTACGCTGCACTGCGCAGCACGGATGAAGACAAAACGCGTATCCGTGAACTCCACCATGCGATCGAGCTTGCGCAACAGTCCGGCGATCTGGACGGCGAATCCGATGCCGTACTCCAGTATCAAATTGCTGTCACCGAAGCCGCACACAATGTGGTGCTGCTCCATCTGCTAAGGTGTATGGAGCCGATGCTGGCCCAGAACGTTCGGCAAAACTTCGAATTGCTGTATGCGCGTCGCGAGATGCTGCCGCTGGTAAGCAGTCATCGTACCCGTATCTTTGAAGCAATCATCGCCGGGAAGCCTGAAGAGGCGCGTGAAGCGTCTCACCGTCACCTGGCGTTTATCGAAGAGATTTTACTGGACAGAAGCCGTGAGGAAAGCCGTCGAGAACGCGCCTTACGCCGTCTGGAGCAACGAAAGAATTAGTGATTTTTCTGGCAGAACGTTAACCAGAAGATGTTGTAAATCAAGCGCGAACTAAAAGCGCGGCAACTAAACGCAGAACCTGTCTTATTACGCTCTCTGGCGAGAACGTAATGGGACAGGTTCCAGATAACTCAACGTATTAGATAGATAAGGAATACCCCCATGTCAGAACGTTTCCCAAATGACGTGGATCCGATCGAAACTCGCGACTGGCTACAGGCGATCGAATCGGTCATCCGTGAAGAAGGTGTTGAGCGTGCTCAGTATCTGATCGACCAACTGCTTTCAGAAGCGCGCAAAGGCGGCGTGAAAGTAGCGGCAGGTGCAGGGGCCAGCAATTATGTCAACACTATTGCCGTTGAAGATGAGCCGGAATACCCGGGTAATCTGGATCTGGAACGTCGTATCCGTTCTGCTATCCGCTGGAACGCCATCATGACCGTACTGCGCGCGTCTAAAAAGGACCTTGAGCTGGGTGGCCACATGGCATCCTTCCAGTCCTCCGCAACGGTATATGATGTTTGCTTCAACCATTTCTTCCGTGCACGCAACGAGCAGGATGGCGGCGACCTGGTATACTTCCAGGGCCACATCTCTCCGGGTATCTACGCACGCGCATTCCTGGAAGGTCGTCTGACCGAAGAGCAGATGAACAACTTCCGCCAGGAAGTTCACGGCAAAGGTCTGTCTTCCTACCCGCACCCGAAACTGATGCCGGAATTCTGGCAGTTCCCGACCGTCTCTATGGGGCTGGGTCCAATCGGTGCTATCTACCAGGCTAAATTCCTGAAATATCTGGAACACCGTGGCCTGAAAGATACCTCTAAACAAACCGTTTACGCCTTCCTCGGCGACGGCGAGATGGATGAGCCAGAATCTAAAGGTGCGATCACTATCGCGACCCGTGAAAAACTGGACAACCTGGTCTTTGTTATCAACTGTAACCTGCAGCGTCTTGACGGCCCGGTCACCGGTAACGGCAAGATTGTTAACGAACTGGAAGGCATCTTTGCAGGTGCTGGCTGGAACGTTATCAAAGTCATGTGGGGCGGTCGTTGGGATGAGCTGCTGCGTAAAGACACCAGCGGTAAACTGATCCAACTGATGAACGAAACCGTTGACGGCGACTACCAGACCTTCAAATCCAAAGATGGCGCATACGTACGTGAGCACTTCTTCGGTAAATACCCGGAAACCGCAGCCCTGGTTGCTGACTGGACCGATGAGCAGATTTGGGCTCTGAACCGTGGTGGTCACGATCCGAAGAAAGTCTACGCTGCACTGAAAAAAGCGCAGGAAACCAAAGGCAAAGCAACTGTAATCCTCGCCCATACCATTAAAGGTTACGGCATGGGTGACACTGCTGAAGGTAAAAACATCGCTCACCAGGTTAAGAAAATGAACATGGACGGCGTGCGTTATATCCGCGACCGTTTCAACGTTCCAGTGACCGATGAGCAGGTTGAAAACCTGTCTTACATCACCTTCCCGGAAGGTTCTGAAGAGCACACCTATCTGCACGCCCAGCGTCAGAAACTGCACGGCTACCTGCCTGCTCGTCAGCCGAACTTCACCGAGAAGCTGGAACTGCCAGCTCTGGAAGACTTCGGTGCGCTGCTGGAAGAGCAGAACAAAGAAATCTCCACCACTATCGCGTTCGTTCGTGCCCTGAACGTGATGCTGAAGAACAAGTCGATCAAAGATCGTCTGGTTCCGATCATCGCTGACGAAGCGCGTACTTTCGGTATGGAAGGTCTGTTCCGTCAGATCGGTATCTACAGCCCGAACGGCCAGCAGTACACCCCGCAGGACCGTGAGCAGGTTGCTTACTATAAAGAAGACGAGAAAGGTCAGATCCTGCAGGAAGGTATCAACGAACTGGGTGCCGGCGCATCCTGGCTGGCTGCTGCGACTTCTTACAGCACCAACGATCTGCCGATGATTCCGTTCTACATCTACTACTCCATGTTCGGGTTCCAGCGTATCGGCGACCTGTGCTGGCAGGCAGGCGACCAGCAGGCTCGCGGCTTCCTGATTGGTGGTACTTCCGGTCGTACTACGCTGAACGGCGAAGGTCTGCAGCACGAAGATGGTCACAGCCATATTCAGTCTCTGACTATCCCGAACTGTATCTCTTACGATCCGTCTTACGCGTACGAAGTTGCGGTCATCATGCACGATGGTCTGGAGCGTATGTACGGTGAGAAACAAGAGAACGTTTACTACTACATCACCACCCTGAACGAAAACTACCACATGCCGGCAATGCCAGCAGGCGCCGAGGAAGGTATCCGTAAAGGTATCTACAAACTCGAAACCCTCGAAGGTAAGAAAGGTAAAGTTCAGCTGCTGGGCTCCGGTTCTATCCTGCGTCACGTGCGTGAAGCTGCCCAGATCCTGGCGAACGACTACGGTGTGGGTTCTGACGTGTACAGCGTAACCTCCTTCACTGAACTGGCGCGTGATGGCCAGGATTGTGAGCGCTGGAACATGCTGCACCCGATGGAAACGCCGCGCGTTCCGTACATCGCTCAGGTAATGAACGACGCACCGGCAGTAGCATCTACTGACTATATGAAACTGTTTGCCGAACAGGTTCGTACTTATGTACCGGCTGATGATTACCGCGTACTGGGTACTGACGGCTTCGGTCGCTCTGACAGCCGTGAAAACCTGCGTCACCACTTCGAAGTTGATGCTTCCTACGTGGTTGTAGCGGCCCTGGGCGAACTGGCTAAACGTGGCGAAATCGATAAGAAAGTGGTTGCTGACGCAATCACCAAATTCAACATCGATGCAGATAAAGTTAACCCGCGTCTGGCGTAAGAGGTAAAAGAATAATGGCTATCGAAATCAATGTACCGGACATCGGGGCTGATGAAGTTGAAATCACCGAGATCCTGGTCAAAGTGGGCGACAAAGTTGAAGCTGAACAGTCGCTGATCACCGTAGAAGGCGACAAAGCCTCTATGGAAGTTCCGTCTCCTCAGGCTGGTATCGTTAAAGAGATCAAAGTCTCTGTTGGCGATAAAACTGAGACCGGCAAACTGATCATGATTTTCGATTCCGCCGACGGTGCAGCAGCGGCTGCACCTGCTCCGGCAGAAGAGAAGAAAGAAGCGGCTCCGGCAGCAGCACCTGCTGCGGCAGCGGCGAAAGAAGTACACGTACCGGACATCGGCGGCGACGAAGTCGAAGTGACCGAAGTGATGGTTAAAGTGGGCGACACCGTTGCGGCTGAGCAGTCTCTGATCACCGTTGAAGGCGACAAAGCCTCTATGGAAGTTCCGGCGCCGTTCGCAGGCACCGTGAAAGAGATCAAAATCAGCACTGGCGACAAAGTGTCTACCGGCTCCCTGATTATGATCTTTGAAGTAGCAGGCGAAGCTGGTGCGGCTGCCCCGGCGAAAGCTGAAGCGGCTCCAGCAGCAGCTCCGGCTCCGGCAGCCTCTGGCTCGAAAGAAGTGAACGTGCCGGACATCGGTGGTGATGAAGTTGAAGTCACTGAAGTGATGGTTAAAGTGGGCGATAAAATTGCCGCTGAACAATCACTGATCACCGTTGAAGGCGACAAAGCGTCAATGGAAGTTCCGGCGCCGTTCGCGGGCACCGTGAAAGAAATCAAAATCAGCACCGGCGACAAAGTGAAAACCGGTTCTCTGATTATGGTCTTCGAAGTTGAAGGCGCAGCGCCTGCGGCCGCTCCGGCTAAACAAGAAGCGGCGGCTCCGGCTCCTGCGGCGAAAGCTGAGAAGCCAGCAGCTCCAGCTGCAAAAGCGGAAGGTAAATCTGACTTCGCTGAAAACGATGCTTACGTCCACGCGACTCCGCTGATTCGCCGCCTGGCGCGCGAGTTTGGTGTGAACCTGGCGAAAGTGAAAGGTACCGGTCGTAAAGGTCGTATCCTGCGTGAAGACGTTCAGGCTTACGTGAAAGACGCGGTTAAACGCGCCGAGTCTGCACCGGCAGCATCTGCTGGCGGCGGTATCCCGGGCATGCTGCCCTGGCCGAAAGTGGACTTCAGCAAGTTTGGTGAAATCGAAGAAGTGGAACTGGGCCGTATCCAGAAAATTTCTGGGGCGAACCTGAGCCGTAACTGGGTGATGATCCCGCACGTTACGCACTTTGATAAGACCGATATCACCGATCTGGAAGCGTTCCGTAAACAGCAGAACGCCGAAGCTGAAAAACGTAAACTGGACGTGAAATTCACCCCAGTGGTCTTCATCATGAAAGCCGTTGCCGCCGCTCTGGAACAGATGCCGCGCTTCAACAGCTCTCTGTCCGAAGATGGTCAGCGTCTGACCCTGAAGAAATACATCAACATCGGTGTTGCGGTTGATACGCCGAATGGTCTGGTTGTTCCGGTCTTCAAAGACGTGAACAAGAAGAGCATTACCGAGCTGTCTCGCGAACTGACCACCATCTCCAAGAAAGCGCGTGATGGCAAGCTGACTGCTGGCGAAATGCAGGGCGGTTGCTTCACCATCTCCAGCATCGGTGGCCTGGGTACTACCCACTTCGCGCCGATTGTTAACGCGCCGGAAGTGGCGATCCTCGGTGTCTCCAAGTCCGCAATGGAGCCAGTGTGGAACGGTAAAGAGTTTATGCCGCGTCTGATGATGCCGATTTCGCTCTCCTTTGACCACCGCGTAATCGACGGTGCGGATGGTGCGCGCTTTATCACCATCATCAACAACATGCTGTCTGACATTCGCCGCCTGGTGATGTAAGCGAAAAAGCCGGCCCGACGGCCGGCTTTTTTCTGGTAATCTCATGAAGTCAGTGAGGTTATTGTGCGAAAGACAAATCGGTTGCCGTTTGTTGTTTCAAAATTGTTAACAATTTTGTAAAATACGGGCGGATAGAACGACCCGGTGGACGACGGGTATAAATTAAGAGGTCATGATGAGCACTGAAATCAAAACTCAGGTCGTGGTACTTGGGGCAGGCCCTGCAGGTTACTCTGCTGCCTTCCGTTGCGCAGATTTAGGTCTGGAGACCGTCATCGTAGAACGTTACAGCACCCTCGGCGGTGTATGTCTGAACGTCGGCTGTATCCCTTCTAAAGCGCTGCTGCACGTAGCTAAAGTTATCGAAGAAGCCAAAGCGTTGGCTGAACACGGTATCGTTTTTGGCGAGCCGAAAACCGATATCGACAAGATTCGTACCTGGAAAGAAAAAGTTATCACTCAACTGACCGGCGGTCTGGCTGGTATGGCTAAAGGCCGTAAAGTGAAAGTGGTTAACGGTCTGGGTAAATTTACCGGGGCGAACACCCTGGAAGTTGAAGGCGAAAACGGCAAAACCGTGATCAACTTTGACAACGCGATCATCGCGGCGGGTTCCCGTCCGATCGAACTGCCGTTCATTCCGCATGAAGATCCGCGCGTGTGGGACTCCACTGACGCGCTGGAACTGAAAACGGTTCCTAAGCGCCTGCTGGTTATGGGCGGCGGTATCATCGGTCTGGAAATGGGTACCGTGTACCATGCGCTGGGTTCAGAGATCGACGTAGTTGAAATGTTCGATCAGGTTATCCCGGCTGCCGATAAAGACGTGGTTAAAGTCTTCACCAAGCGCATCAGCAAGAAATTCAACCTGATGCTGGAAACCAAAGTGACCGCCGTTGAAGCGAAAGAAGACGGTATCTACGTTTCCATGGAAGGCAAAAAAGCGCCTGCTGAAGCACAGCGTTACGATGCCGTGCTGGTGGCTATCGGTCGTGTACCGAACGGCAAAAACCTCGATGCGGGCAAAGCTGGCGTGGAAGTTGACGACCGTGGCTTCATCCGCGTTGACAAACAGCTGCGCACCAACGTGCCGCACATCTTTGCTATCGGCGATATCGTCGGTCAGCCGATGCTGGCGCATAAAGGTGTTCACGAAGGTCACGTTGCCGCTGAAGTTATCGCCGGTAAGAAACACTACTTCGATCCGAAAGTTATCCCATCCATCGCGTACACTGAACCAGAAGTTGCATGGGTTGGTCTGACTGAGAAAGAAGCGAAAGAAAAAGGCATCAGCTACGAAACCGCCACCTTCCCGTGGGCTGCTTCGGGCCGTGCTATCGCTTCTGACTGCGCAGACGGTATGACCAAACTGATTTTCGACAAAGAATCTCACCGTGTGATCGGTGGGGCGATTGTCGGTACCAACGGCGGCGAGCTGCTGGGTGAAATCGGTCTGGCGATCGAAATGGGTTGTGACGCTGAAGACATCGCGCTGACCATCCACGCGCACCCGACGCTGCACGAGTCCGTCGGTCTGGCTGCCGAAGTGTTCGAAGGTAGCATCACCGACCTGCCGAACCCGAAAGCGAAGAAAAAGTAATTTTTCCAAAATGATAAAAAGCGGCTGAATGGCCGCTTTTTTTATGTGTTTGTTACAAAATAGTGTCAAAATTTGGCAAAAATTAAGGTGAATAGCCGAATTGCCAGAAAATGTTTTTTCCCGTACTGCACGATACGCCCGAACCGCATGAAATCGGCATTCCAAATCAACTTCCTGTTTCACAAGAAATAAATCACCTTATCTTGTCATTAGATGAAACTAATAACCTTCTAAACTAATAGCGTGATAACAAATTGAGAGGGGAAATGATGAAACGTTTTTTCAAAGCAGCAGTAATGACTACCGTGTTTATTTCCGGCATGGCGCTGGCGCAGGATGCCGTCATCCCATGGGCTACCAACAGCGGTGGTACCGAAAGCACGCATATTGCGGCAATGGGACAAAATTTGAATGCGCTGCATCAGCAGATTAGCCAGACACAGGAAGGTGTATGGGCAACAAACTCTGGCAGCATTCGGGCTGACGAAGTAGCACTTACCAGCACTAAGCCAGCGTTTAAAGGTTATCCTGAATTAATGCCGCATCAGAATTAACTCTCCCGCTCACGTCAGACACATCTTCGCTGACGTGAGCGTCTGGGCAATGACGCCAATCCCAAACTACCAGTTCTGGTAGTCATCTTATTGATATTTGCGCTAAAAAAAATTGCGCAACTGCCGATACTTTTTTCGCCATTGTGTGGCTACTGGCCGCGCGCTTAAGAGGCTCTGGACTCTTTATTACACGAAAAAAGGAAAAAACATGTCTTTAAAAAAAATCGCGGTTGTTGGCATGGTTGTCGCGACAATGACCCTGACCGGGTGTGGCGCCATGACCACCGCCGTTAAAAAACGTAATCTTGAAGTGAAAACGCAGATGAGTGAGACCATCTGGCTGGAGCCTTCCAGCGAGAAGACCGTCTACATTCAGGTGAAAAACACTTCCGATAAAGACATGAGCAATCTGCAAACCCTGCTGGCAAATGACCTGTCGGCTAAGGGCTATAAAGTGACCAGTTCGCCGGATAACGCTTACTACTGGGTGCAGGCGAACGTACTGAAAGCGGACAAAATGGATCTGCGCGAAGCTCAGGGCTTCCTGAAGACCGGTTATGAAGGGGCGGCGATGGGGGCAGCTTTAGGCGCGGGGATTACCGCCTATAACAGTAACTCCTCCGGCGCGGCGCTGGGCGTTGGCCTGGCAGCGGGACTGATCGGTATGGCTGCTGATGCGATGGTGGAAGACGTAAACTACACCATGGTCACTGACCTGCAAATCTCCGAGCGCAGCAAAGCGAAAGTGACAACGGATAACGTTGCCGCGCTGCGTCAGGGGACGTCCGGCATCAAGCTGCAAACCAGCACTGCGCAGGGCGATCGCGCAAAATACCAGACTCGTGTTGTTTCAAATGCGAATAAGGTAAACCTGAAGTTCGAAGAAGCGAAGCCGGTTCTGGAAGCGCAACTGGCGAAATCTGTCGCTAACATCCTGTAATTTGTTGCGAGTTGCCGGGGGGCTACGCTTACCCGGCAACTCATCCTTCGACTCTGGGGATTCAGGGCGCGACAGGCTGCCAGGTTTTATCCAGGTGGTAGGCGGTTAACGCCTGTGCTTTTTGCTGCGACTCCTCGCCAAGATCCGCCTGATAGACCTTGTCATCACCGTTAACCATAAAGCTCATCACGCCAGTATGATCGTAGCTAACGGGCCAGGCAACCATCGCAAAGCCGCTGGTTTTGTCGGGAAGAATACGGAAATGATAACCGTGATAGCCTGTACCGGGTTCCTGCGGACTGAAGGCTGGTCCAAGCGGGCTTGGCGCTTCACCGGGTGAAACGGGCCAGTACAGACCATCTTTTTTCCCTTCAGAGCTGACAATCTTTTGTGCGTACGTCTGGTTCATCGCAAAGTAGCTTTGCTGAGCATCGACGTAGGCATGTAACGCCTCGATGGCAGCGAGTTCGTTGCGCCCAATCTCTCGGGTCAGGATCTCTTCGGCCGCTTCCTTAATATCAAATTGCCAGCCAGAGGTGGTTTTAACCACCGGGATCGGCAGTTGCCAGTCGCTGTCTCCGACAACAAGATGCGCGGTATTACCGTCGACAACGGTGTTATGGCGAACCTTCCAGTCGCGCAGGAAGCGGTCTACCGCATCAGGATCGACGCCTTCCGGCGGCAGAAAATCGCGCCAGTTTTCCCCGAGCAGGTTGTTCATCGCACTTTCATTTTGCTCACTAATAGCGTTTGCCAGCGCATCGGTGGCCTGGTCTGGCGTGCTGAAGGATTGCTGCGCCATCGCGGTGGCCGAAACCATGAACAACACCATTCCACTGAGTAGTTTATTTTTCATGTCGGTTCCCTTAACGATGACGGAATTCACGGTGTTCAGCACGACCGCCGGATAGCTGGCGAGATGGCTGGTTGCGGGCGAACTGCCTGCTTTGGGCCCCTCGCTGCTGCTGCGCCTGCCAGCTGGCGGAGCGACTGTCATTGCCGCTCAGCGCATTGGCGCGCGGCTGGCTGGTCCGTTGTTGAAAATTATGTTGCTGTATATTGCGTTGCTGCGCCGGTTGCGTGATCCGTTTCTCCTGGCGCTGGGCGGCAGCCTGGCGATTTTCACGCTGCTGAGTGTTTGCCCGTTGCGCCGTTTGCGGTTTGGTATCGTAACCGCGGTAGTTATTACGCTGAGAAATTTGCTTCAGTTGTTGACTGGATGCCTGACGCTGGGCGTCTCTCGTGCCCGTACGCGCCGTTTGCGGGAATGTTTTCCCCGTTGATTTTTCCATCTGGCTCAGGGCTGCCTGACGCTGGCTATCACGGTTGACCGGTCGTTGCTGGGTTGAGCTTAAGCCCGTTGCCGTGTTAGTGGAGTGAAAGCGGTTATTGAGCTGGCTATTAGGGTACGGCACACCCTCGCGATAGGCCGGGTTGTGCTGCCAGTTACGGTTGGCGTCGGTTAGCCGTTGCCCGCTGATTTTATTGAAGTTATCAACGTTGATATTGATGTTGTTATCGCCGTTGCGGTTATACCCGCCATGGTTATCCCAGTCATCGTGATGATGGTGGTCCCAGTCATCGTCATCATCCCAGTCGATGTTGCTGAAGATGGCATAGGTTGTGGCGACACCGAGGCTGAAGCCTAAACCGTTCACGAAGCTGTTGCCAAACTGCTCGCCGGGCGTTGGCGGCAGATAGGTTGGCGGATAGGCGGTATTGGGCCAGGTGCCGTAAACCGTGTTCGGGTTATAGGTGGGGACGTACACCACCTGTGGATCGGCGGATTCAATTTTGATAATCGTTGGGCTTGTCGTGGCGGTCGTGGTAGTAGAACTGGTTGTTGACTCGCTGGTGACGGTTTTAGCCGGTGCCGCTTTTGTCACAGTAGTGACGGTCTGTTGCGGTGTCGATTGCAACGCCCCGGTTTGTTGCGCCAGCGCGCGCAGGCGTTGTACGGAGTCCATGACGTCTTTCGGTTGCGCAAGGAAAGCGTCACCCAGGCTTTGTACCCACGGCGGATTTTCACCCATCAGTGACATTAACTGTGGAAAGGCAACCAGCGATTTCACGCTGGGATCCCAGGGTTGACCAGCAACGGCCTGAATGGCGGCATCGCCCTGCATTTTGGGATTATCTTTTGACCACTGCGCGGCCTGGATGACGTTAGCCGGATAGGTTGAGGCCATCAAAATTTGTGACAGCAGTGAATCCGGATAGAGCGCGATAGGCGCCACCCACTGATCGATTTGCGCAGCCGAGTATGTCGGCGCGGCAGCAGGCGCAGGTTGGTCAACGGGAGCAGGGGCCGCTACGGGAGCTGGTGCCGGCGTTGAAGGTTGTTGTGCGACGGGGGCCGGCGCAGCGGGCTCCGTTACGCGACTTTTAACGAACATCACGCCAGAGGCGGCAAACAACCCGGCACTGCACAGAAGAACAAGCAGATGTGGCTTAAATGGCAACTTCATAAAATGACTCCAACGAGACAAGCGCTGTGCCGTGAGGCGTTCCTGTTGCCGCGAGTATCATGCACCCGTGTTTGACAGTTTTGACTTTTATTGGGGATTCAGCCGGCAGGTCCGGAAAAAGAGTGTGAGTATTTATTACACAATTATATCTGACGGCTAAAAAAACGCTGGAAAATTCAGCATGTCACGCTTGAAAATCAACCGCTTTACGGCGCCCTTTATCCCTCTGAAATGCGTCCCGCCTCGCCGCTACACCATTCTTAACGATTCAGCCAATTTTTTATGTTGCTTTTTTGTAAACAGATTAACACTTAAAGAAAATCCTGTTATTGTGCCTTATGCGGTACCGGGCATTTACCCTACTAACTACTGTCTCACAGGAGCGTGAAGAGAATCGCCCATCAACAAAAGCGCCGCATTATGACAATGAGAGCGAGGAGATATCGTCGTGCTAGAAGAATACCGTAAGCACGTAGCTGAGCGTGCTGCCCAGGGGATTGTGCCCAAACCTTTAGACGCAACCCAAATGGCCGCACTTGTCGAGCTGCTGAAGACCCCGCCTGTGGGCGAAGAAGAATTCCTGTTAGACCTGTTGATCAACCGCGTTCCTCCTGGCGTAGATGAAGCCGCATATGTTAAAGCCGGTTTTCTCGCTGCTGTCGCGAAAGGCGACACCACCTCCCCACTGGTCACGCCAGAAAAAGCCATTGAACTGCTGGGCACCATGCAGGGTGGTTACAACATTCATCCGCTGATCGATGCGCTGGACGACGCAAAACTGGCGCCGATTGCTGCCAAAGCGCTCTCTTCAACGCTGCTGATGTTCGATAACTTCTACGATGTAGAAGAAAAAGCCAAAGCGGGCAACGAATATGCGAAGCAGGTAATGCAGTCCTGGGCTGATGCCGAATGGTTCCTGAACCGTCCTCAGCTTGCTGAAAAAATTACCGTTACCGTCTTTAAAGTGACGGGTGAAACCAACACTGATGACCTCTCTCCGGCCCCGGATGCGTGGTCACGCCCGGATATCCCTCTGCACGCCCTGGCGATGCTGAAAAACGCCCGTGAAGGCATTGACCCGGATCAGCCGGGCGTCGTTGGCCCGATCAAACAAATCGAAGCATTACAGAAAAAAGGCTACCCGCTGGCCTACGTCGGTGATGTTGTCGGCACCGGTTCCTCCCGTAAATCGGCGACCAACTCCGTACTGTGGTTCATGGGCGATGATATCCCGCATGTGCCGAACAAGCGCGGCGGCGGTCTGTGCCTCGGCGGCAAAATTGCGCCTATCTTCTTCAACACCATGGAAGATGCGGGCGCGCTGCCGATTGAAGTCGACGTGTCGAACATGAACATGGGCGACGTGATTGACGTTTACCCTTACAGCGGTGAAGTGCGCAACCACGAAACCGGTGAGCTGCTGGCGACATTTGAACTGAAAACCGACGTGCTGATCGACGAAGTCCGCGCCGGCGGCCGTATCCCGCTGATTATCGGTCGTGGCCTGACCACCAAAGCGCGTGAAGCGCTGGGTCTGCCGCACTCAGACGTTTTCCGTCAGGCGAAAGACGTGGCGGAAAGCAGCCGCGGCTTCTCTCTGGCGCAGAAAATGGTTGGCCGCGCCTGCGGCGTGAAAGGTATCCGTCCGGGCGCGTACTGCGAACCGAAGATGACTTCCGTGGGTTCCCAGGATACCACTGGCCCGATGACCCGTGATGAACTAAAAGACCTGGCGTGTCTGGGCTTCTCTTCTGACCTGGTGATGCAGTCCTTCTGTCACACTGCGGCGTATCCGAAGCCGGTGGACGTGAACACGCACCACACGCTGCCAGACTTCATCATGAACCGCGGCGGTGTGTCGCTGCGTCCGGGCGACGGCGTTATCCACTCCTGGCTGAACCGCATGCTGCTGCCGGATACCGTCGGTACTGGCGGTGACTCCCATACCCGTTTCCCGATTGGTATTTCCTTCCCGGCGGGCTCTGGTCTGGTGGCGTTTGCTGCCGCGACCGGCGTGATGCCGCTGGATATGCCGGAATCCGTTCTGGTGCGCTTCAAAGGCAAAATGCAACCAGGCATCACTCTGCGCGATCTGGTACACGCCATCCCGCTGTATGCAATTAAACAGGGCCTGCTGACCGTGGAGAAGAAAGGGAAGAAAAACATCTTCTCTGGCCGCATCCTGGAAATTGAAGGTCTGCCGGATCTGAAAGTCGAGCAGGCGTTTGAACTGACCGACGCGTCCGCCGAGCGTTCCGCTGCCGGTTGTACCATCAAGCTGAACAAAGAACCGATTATCGAGTACCTGACCTCCAACATCGTGCTGCTGAAGTGGATGATTGCAGAAGGCTACGGCGATCGTCGTACGCTGGAACGTCGCGTGCAGGGCATGGAAAAATGGTTGGCGGATCCGCAGTTGCTGGAAGCCGATGCTGACGCGGAATACGCGGCGGTGATCGACATTGATCTGGCGGATATCAAAGAGCCGATCCTGTGTGCGCCGAACGATCCGGACGACGCGCGTTTGCTGTCCGACGTGCAGGGCGAGAAGATCGACGAAGTGTTCATCGGTTCCTGCATGACCAACATCGGCCACTTCCGCGCCGCTGGTAAGCTGCTGGATGCGCACAAAGGCCAACTGCCGACGCGCCTGTGGGTGGCTCCGCCGACCCGTATGGACGCGGCGCAACTGACCGAAGAAGGCTACTACAGCGTGTTTGGTAAGAGCTGCGCGCGTATTGAGATCCCTGGCTGTTCCCTGTGTATGGGTAACCAGGCGCGTGTGGCTGACGGCGCAACGGTGGTATCGACCTCTACCCGTAACTTCCCGAACCGTTTAGGTACCGGGGCAAACGTCTATCTGGCTTCTGCTGAGCTGGCGGCGGTTGCGGCGCTGATTGGCAAACTGCCTACAGCGGAAGAGTATCAGACCTATGTGGCGCAGGTGGATAAGACGGCGGTGGATACCTACCGTTATCTGAACTTCGACCAGCTTTCTCAGTACACCGAGAAAGCGGACGGCGTGATTTTCCAGACCGCAGTCTAATGCGCTAACGCGTTTTGTGTAAAAACGCATCAATGCCCGGAGAAGTCTGCTTCTCCGGGCATTTTTATTTCTATTCCTTATACCCGCTACGCTTTTTTTCTGCCGCGCTGCTGCGATAATTACAGCAAGGCGCAATGCGGTATTGGCGCATTGCCGGGAGCAGAGGAAGACATTATGGATTACGAATTTCTGCGCGATATTACCGGAGTGGTAAAAGTGCGTATGTCCATGGGCCACGAGGTGGTGGGGCACTGGTTTAATGAAGAAGTGAAAGAGAACCTGGCCTTACTTGATGAAGTGGAACAGGCGGCGCGTGCGGTTAAGGGCAGTGAGCGCTCCTGGCAGCGAGCAGGGCATGAATACACGCTCTGGCTGGATGGCGAAGAGGTGATGATTCGCGCCAATCAGCTTGAGTTCTCAGGCGATGAAATGGAAGAGGGGATGAGCTACTACGACGAAGAGAGCTTTTCGCTCTGCGGCGTAGAGGATTTTCTGCAAGTGGTCGCGGCGTACCGTGAATTTGTCCATCAATCCTGAGAAATTTCAGATATCAATCAAGCCGGGTGAGACGAACCCGGCTTTTTTTTCATAAAAATGATTATTTGATTTTTATTGATCATTATTAAACTGTGATCTGCCGCGTTTGCGCTTTTATTTTGATTGAATATAATCGTTATGATTTTATTTAATCACAACATAACAACAGGCGGGAAGACCATGAACATCAAGAAGGCAATAGAACGTGTACCCGGCGGCATGATGGTTGTGCCGTTGGTTATCGGTGCCATTATCAACACTTTTGCCCCGCAGGCGTTGCAGATTGGTGGATTCACCACTGCTTTATTTAAAAATGGCGCAGCTCCTCTAATTGGCGCGTTCCTGCTCTGCATGGGCGCAGGGATTAGCGTAAAGGCGGCGCCACAAGCTTTGTTACAAGGCGGTACGATTACGCTGACAAAATTACTTGTCGCCATCGCGATTGGTCTCGGGGTTGAACATCTGTTTGGCGCGGAAGGTATCTTTGGCTTAAGCGGTGTCGCCATTATTGCGGCAATGAGTAACTCCAATGGCGGGCTTTATGCGGCGCTGGTGGGGGAGTTTGGCAACGAACGTGATGTCGGTGCGATCTCTATCTTGTCACTGAATGATGGGCCTTTCTTTACCATGATCGCGTTGGGCGCGGCGGGTATGGCAAATATTCCTATCATGGCGCTGGTGGCGGTTTTGGTACCGCTGGTGGTAGGTATGATCCTCGGTAACCTCGATGCCAATATGCGTGACTTCCTGACCAAAGGCGGTCCGTTGCTCATTCCTTTCTTTGCCTTTGCGCTTGGGGCCGGTATTAACCTGGAAATGCTGCTGCAGGGCGGTCTGGCGGGCATTCTGTTGGGGGTGCTGACCACCTTTGTTGGCGGCTTCTTTAACATTCGCGCCGACCGTCTCGTCGGAGGGAGTGGTATTGCTGGTGCTGCTGCATCCAGTACTGCAGGGAACGCGGTAGCGACGCCGTTGGCGATAGCACAAGCCGATCCATCGCTGGCAGAGGTTGCTGCTGCGGCTGCGCCGTTGATCGCAGCGTCAGTCATCACGACCGCTATTCTGACGCCAATTCTTACCTCGTGGGTGGCGAAAAAGCAGGCGCGCCAGGCAGTTCAGGAGAACAAAGCATGAAAATGATCGTTATCGCCGATGATTTTACGGGGTCTAACGATACCGGCGTACAGTTGGCGAAAAAAGGCGCACGTACGGAGGTCATGCTCACACCTGCGCAGAAACCCTCTCGTCGCGCCGATGTTCTGGTCATCAACACCGAAAGTCGGGCGATGCCTGCAATGCAGGCCGCTGCAGCTGTACAACAGGCGTTAGCGCCATGGTGTGAAGAAGCAGTAACACCGCTGGTATACAAAAAAATCGACTCTACTTTCCGGGGCAATGTCGGGGCCGAAGTCACCTCAGCGATGCGTGCTGCTGGTCGGACGCTGGCCGTGATTGCGGCAGCGATCCCAGCAGCCGGGCGTACCACGCAGGATGGATTATGTCTGGTACATGGCGTGCCGCTGTTGGAGACGGAATTTGCCAGCGATCCAAAAACGCCCATTCACTCTTCTCGTATTGCTGAGCTGATCGCGTTGCAAAGCGATATCCCGGTACATGAGGTGTCGCTATCGGATGTGCGTCGGGGAAGCTTAAGTGCGCTGCTTCGCGCTTTTGCGACAGAAGGCGAATGCATGGTGGTTGTGGATGCAGTGGAAGAGCGAGATCTGTCGCTAATCGCGCACGCAGTCTGCGAACAAAAACAGATGCCGTTATTGGTTGGGGCGGCAGGGCTTGCCAATGCCTTACCTGCCGGAACGTTTATGCAAGAAAAGCAGGCATTACCGGTGCTGGTCGTGGCGGGCTCAATGAGCGAAGCAACGCGACGTCAGGTGGAAAAAGCGTTGTGCCAGGGCCGGGCAACGGTGGTTGAAATCGATGCCGCGCGATTGTCTGCATCGTCATTTGAGCAGGAAATGGCCTCTGTTGTTGAACAGGCTTGCGCGCAGTTGAGCCAGCAACAGCACACGATCTTGCGGACCAGTCGGCGTGCAGAAGACCGGAATATGATCGACTCGCTGTGCGCCAACCTGGGGATGAGCCGGCAACAGTTGGGAGAGCTGCTGAGTCGGCGTCTTGGAGAGATAACATTGCGGATTATTGAGCGGGCGCGTATCGGCGGTTTGTTCCTGACCGGAGGCGATATTGCTACGGCGGTCGCCAGTGCGCTGGGGGCAGAAGGGTATCGCATTCAAAGTGAGGTTGCCCCCTGTATTCCGTGTGGAACATTTGTGAACAGCGAGATTGATGACTTGCCAGTAATCACCAAAGCGGGTGGATTCGGTTCCGACACGACCCTTTGTGATGCGCTTTATTTTATTGAGGAGATGTACCGTGGTAACTAAAACTATTGCGATTACGATGGGAGATCCGGCGGGGATTGGTCCGGAAATTATTGTTAAAGCACTGCGTGAAGATGACCTTAATGGCGCCCCGCTGGTGGTGGTTGGGTGCCTGCAAACTCTGCAGCGATTACAGGCCCAGGGGCTGGCTGAAGGGGTGACATTCCGTGCAATCGAAAAGGTTGCTGATGCCCGATTCGAACCGGGTACGATTCATGTGATTGATGAACCGTTGGCGCAACCCGACGAACTGGTCCCGGGAACAGTGCAGGCGCAGGCAGGCGATCTGGCCTATCGCTGTGTAAAACGGGCGACGGAACTGGCGATGAAGGGCGATGTGCACGCCATTGCGACCGCGCCGTTGAATAAAGAAGCATTACATCTTGGCGGACACAATTATCCCGGACATACGGAACTACTGGCAACGTTGACGGAAAGTCGTGATTACGCCATGGTGCTCTACACCGACAAGCTGAAAGTCATCCATGTTTCCACGCATATTGCTTTGCGCAAATTTCTCGATACGCTCAATGGGCAACGTGTTGAAACGGTGATTGGCATTGCCGATACCTTCCTGAAGCGCGTCGGTTTTGCGCATCCGCGTATTGCCGTCGCGGGGGTGAATCCACATGCCGGTGAGAATGGCCTGTTTGGTGATGAGGAAATCCGCATTGTCGGGCCTGCGATTGAGAATATGAAAGCGAAGGGGATGAATGTATACGGACCGTGCCCGCCGGATACTGTGTTTTTGCAGGCTTATGAAGGCCAGTACGACATGGTGGTGGCGATGTATCACGATCAGGGTCATATCCCGCTTAAGTTGCTTGGTTTTTATGATGGGGTAAATATCACAGCAGGTTTGCCGTTTATTCGTACCTCAGCCGATCACGGTACGGCATTTGATATCGCCTGGACGGGAAAAGCAAAATCTGAGAGCATGGCCGTATCGATCAAACTGGCAATGCAACTGGCGTAATTTACTGTTATGAAAGGCCAACACCGTCTGGATAAGATTGTGGCGTATTTGAAAAATCATACGCTGGTTACCGTGGAGCAACTGGTTGAGGCGGTTGACGCCTCTCCAGCAACAATCAGACGCGACCTCATCAAGCTGGATGAACAGGGCGTGATCAGCCGTAGCCACGGCGGTGTTGCCCTGCGACGTTTTGAAGCGGCGCAGCCGACCACCAATGAAAAGCAACTGCGATCGCCCGCTGAGAAACGGGCGATTGCGCGTTTTGCCGCCTCAATGGTGCATGCTGGCGATGCCGTGGTGCTTGATGCCGGTACCACAATGCTGGAGCTGGCAAAATGTCTGACCCATTTGCCGCTGCGCGTCATTACTGTTGATCTGCATATTGCCCTGTTTTTGTCAGAATTCCGCCAGATAGAAGTGACGATTGTTGGTGGGCGCATTGATGACAGCAGTCAGTCCTGCATTGGTGAGTTTGGACGGAAAATGTTGCGTAGCGTCTATCCCGATATCGCCTTTATGAGCTGTAACACCTGGAGCATGGACAAGGGGGTGACCACGCCAACGGAAGACAAAGCGGGACTGAAGCAAGAAATTATTGCCAATGCGCAACGGAAGGTATTACTGGCGGATAGCAGTAAGTATGGCGCGCATTCGTTATTTAACGTCGCGCCGCTTAGCCGCTTTACTGATATTGTTACCGATGTGAATTTACCGCAAGGCGCAAAGGCTGAATTAAAAGCGCAATCCGTGGCCCTGACGCTGGTACAGCCAGAGTAACGGCGGTGGATTATTTAACGTAAGCCAACAGGCTCAGGGAATCACGCGCCAGCGCTTTGCATTTTTTTGCCGTTGGGATGCCGATACCGCTGAGATCGCGATAGCTGTCCTCACCCAGCGCCTTCATGTTGAAGGTGTCGTAATTACTCAGATCCCACTGGTTTTGCTGGGCAAAAAAGACCAGTGCGCGACGGATCTGCCCATTTGGCAAATTCTGGTATCCACAGTCATTTTTCAGAAAAACAAAAACTGCCGTTAAATCGGCCATATCTTCGGCTTCGGACTCGCTCAGCGCGTAGCTATTTGCGCATACGGCCATCAGGCTGCCGAACAAAACTGTTCTGAAAAACGTCTTCATTGCTTCTACCACTGCATCACGGAATTTAAACGTTAGCACACTGCGAGCGAAGCGACGACCTTTATTATTAGCCGTTTACTTGACCTTCCCGTAAGGGGAAGGCTTATGCTTAAAAGATAGCCTGCTTAAGCTGCTGAATATAAGGAAGTGATTATGCAACGTCGTGACTTTTTAAAGTACTCCGTGGCGCTGGGCGTCGCGTCAGCATTACCTCTATGGAGCCGTAGCGTATTTGCCGCCGACCGTCCGGCATTGCCCATTCCAGACCTGTTAACCGCCGATGCTTCTAATCGCATTCAGTTGATTGCACAAGTCGGGCAGTCGAGCTTTGCAGGTAAAACCGCCACGACGTGGGGATATAACGGCAATTTGCTCGGACCGGCTCTAAAGCTGAACAAAGGGCAATCGGTGACGGTGGATATCCACAACCAGCTTGCCGAAGAGACGACGTTGCACTGGCACGGACTGGAAATTCCTGGTGAAGTTGACGGTGGGCCGCAAGGTATTATCCCGGCAGGCGGGAAACGCTCTGTCACTTTCACCCCGGATCAACGGGCAGCAACCTGTTGGTTCCACCCGCATCAGCATGGCAAAACCGGTCGTCAGGTGGCGATGGGGCTGGCCGGACTGGTGCTGATTGAAGATGAAGAGATTCACAAACTACTACTGCCGAAGCAGTGGGGCATAGATGATGTGCCGGTGATTATTCAGGATAAGCAGTTTTCCGCCGATGGACAGATCAACTATCAACTGGACATGATGACCGCTGCCGTCGGCTGGTTTGGCGATACGCTGCTGACCAACGGCGCGATTTATCCTCAGCATGCCGCGCCGCGCGGTTGGCTGCGTTTGCGCCTGCTGAACGGGTGTAACGCTCGCTCGCTGAATATTGCCGCCAGCGACAATCGTCCTCTGTACGTTATTGCCAGCGATGGTGGACTGTTGGCTGAACCGGTCAAAGTAACTGAACTTCCCATGCTGATGGGCGAGCGCTTTGAAGTGCTGGTGGATGTGAGCGACGGTAAGGCGTTT
The DNA here is from genome assembly GCF_008693645.1 of Citrobacter werkmanii. Taxonomy (NCBI): domain Bacteria; kingdom Pseudomonadati; phylum Pseudomonadota; class Gammaproteobacteria; order Enterobacterales; family Enterobacteriaceae; genus Citrobacter; species Citrobacter werkmanii. The sequence goes on from NZ_CP044101.1 coordinate 1,126,323, forward strand.
GATCTGGTCACTCTTCCTGTCAGCCAGATGGGGATGGCGGTTGCGCCATTTGATAAGCCGCACCCGGTGATGCGCGTTCAGCCGCTGCTGATTACCGCTTCCGCAACGCTGCCTGATTCGCTGACATCCATGCCGTCATTGCCGTCACTGGATGGCCTGACGGTGCGCAAACTACAGCTGTCTATGGATCCGATGCTCGACATGATGGGCATGCAAATGCTGATGAAGAAATACGGCGGTCAGGCGATGGCGGGTATGGATCATGGGAAGATGATGGACCATATGAATAATGACAATATGGGCCACGGGAAGATGAATCATGGCAATATGAACCATGGCAACATGGGGAATATGCAGCATGGCAACATGAAGCAGACGGGATCATTTGATTTCCATAATGCCAACCGGATTAACGGTCTGGCGTTTGATATGAATAAACCCATGTTCGCCGCGGCGAAAGGTCAGCATGAGCGCTGGGTGATTTCTGGTCAGGGCGACATGATGCTGCATCCGTTCCATATTCACGGCACCCAGTTCCGCATTTTGTCTGAGAATGGCAAAGCGCCTGCCGCGCACCGCGCGGGATGGAAGGACACGGTACGGGTAGAAGGCGGCGTCAGCGAGGTGCTGGTGAAGTTTGACCACAATGCGCCGAAAGAGCATGCCTATATGGCGCATTGCCATTTGTTAGAGCATGAAGATACCGGCATGATGCTCGGATTCACGGTATAAAAAAAGCCGGGTGGCGGCTTCGCCTTACCCGGCCTGTATGTCGCATCCGTAGGCCCGGTAAGCATAGCGCCACCGGGCTTTTCAGTTATTTAGCCTCTTCCGGCAACGCGTACGCCACGATATAATCGCCCATCTTCGTGCCAAACGACCCGTGACCTCCGGCGGAGATCACCACATACTGTTTGCCATTCACTTCATAGGTCATCGGTGTCGCCTGTCCACCTGCCGGTAGACGACCTTGCCACAATTTCTCACCGTTACTCATGTTGTAGGCGCGCAGATAGTTGTCGGCGGTCGCGGCAATGAACAGCACGTTACCGGCGGTGGAAATAGGCCCTCCCAGCATTGGCATTCCCATATTGAACGGCACCTGAACCGGCATTGGGAACGGCATGCTGTCCTGCGGTGTGCCAATACGTTTTTTCCACACCACTTCATTGGTCTTCAGATCCACGGCAGAGATGTAGCCCCAAGCTGGCTGCTTACACGGCAGGCCAAATGGCGACAGGAACGGATTCAGCGTGACGCCGAACGGCACGCCGTACTGTGGCTGAATCCCTGATTCTGTGCCGGTGCCTTTGGCATCTTTCGGCGGCTCCATCGGATTGCCTGGGCCGCGTGGGATCAGCTTCGATACAAACGGCAAGGCCATCGGGTTGGCAATCGCCACCTGACGGTTAGGATCAACGGAGATGCCGCCCCATTCAAACATCCCCAGGTTGCCGGGGAACACCAGCGTGCCCTGCTCCGAAGGCGGGGTGAAGATGCCCTCATAACGCAGTTGGTGGAACATCACGCGACACACCAACTGGTCGAACATGGTGGCGCCCCACATATCCGCACCGCTCAAATCTTTCTGCGGACGGAAGGTGAGATCGGAGAACGGCTGGGTTTTGCTGACGTAATCACCTTTGGCTGCGCCCTGAGGCACCGGTTTTTCCGGGGCAGGTACCACCAGTTCACCATTACGGCGGTCGAGCACGAAGATGTTACCGGTTTTCGCCGGGGCGTAAATGACCGGGACTTTCTGCCCTTTAACGGTGATATCCGCCAGCGTCGGCTGCGCCGGTAAGTCCATATCCCATAGATCGTGATGAACGGTTTGATAGCTCCAGGCCAATTTCCCGGTCGTGGCATTTAACGCCAGGATGGCGCTGGCATAACGTTCCTGTTCCGGCGTGCGGTTACCGCCCCAGATGTCCGGAGTGGTGACGCCCATGGGCAGATACACCAGATCCAGCTTCGCGTCATAGGCCGCAGGGGCCCAGGAGTTTGGTGAGTTAAAGGTGAACGTATGTTCATCTGACGGGATGAAATTGGGATCTTTGGCGCCTGGGTCGAACGCCCACAGCAGCTTACCGGTATTCACATCGAAACCACGGATAACGCCGGAGGTTTCGCGGGTGGAGAAGTTATCGGTCACCGACCCGGCAATCACGATGGTTTTATCAGTAATGATGGGCGGCGACGTCGGCTCATACAGACCAGGCGTGGTATCCGGCATGTTGGTCTGTAAGTTAAGGATGCCTTTATTGGCGAAGGTTGCGCACAGCTTGCCGGTTTCCGCGTTCAGGGCAAACAGACGGCCATCGTTCACCGGCAGGATGATGCGGCGCGGACAGTCAGCCACCACTTCCGGGCTGGCGTTATCGGCCCGTGCTTCATGATAAGAAACGCCGCGACAGGTCACGTGCTGGAAAGAGGTGTTGGTATTGAGTTGCGGATCGAAATGCCACTTCTCTTTACCACTCGCTGCATCAAGTGCAAACAGACGCTGGTGGGCGGTACACAGATAGAGCGTATCACCAACTTTGATCGGCGTGACTTCATTGGTGATTTCACCCGGATCGTTCGGCTGTTTTAAATCACCGGTACGAAATACCCAGGCTTCTTTCAATTGATGTACGTTGTCGGCGTTAATTTGTTTTAACGGTGAGTAGCGTTGACCTTCCTGATTGCGCCCGTAAGCGGGCCAGTCCTCGTCGGCCACTGGTGAAATTGCTTCGGCCGGGGTGGTATCCGCGCTCAGCGTGCCGTGTACTTCCTGCGGATCGTTGAAACCCGCCCAGGTTAGGATCCCGCCGCTAATCAGTAGTGCGACGACCAGCGCTGTTACCGCACCGCTGGAAGGTACGATGAGATGGCGCCAGACGAACGGCAGAATCAGCCAGATACCGAAGAAGACCAGGATATCGCTACGCGGTGTTAATGCCCAGAAATCAAACCCGACTTCCCATACGCCCCAAATCATAGTGGCGAGAAGCAGGACGGCATACAGCCAAAGCGCGGAGCGTTGACTACGCCATAGCAGGAAGGCCACGCCGAGCATGGCCAGACCCGCAATAGGGTAATACCAGGAGCCACCGATGGCGACCAGCCAGCCTCCGCCAATCAGGAGATAGAGTCCACAAAGTGCGGCGAACAGAGCACTCAGTGTCACGATAAGTCGTTGGGATCGTACGTTGTTATTTGCCATAAAAAATACCATCACAGGTGTTATTTCTTTAATAGCAGTTAATTATAGGAGTTAAAACGCGTGATGATTGTCACACAATGAACTTTATCAACAGATGCCGCGGATGAATGCTTTTGCTGGTATACTGCGTGCCTTGCGCTTAGATGCTCGCTTATTAAAAGTAAGCATTGAGTGATTTGTTTTTAAATCATATGGTTAGAGATATGAAACATACTGTTGAAGTCATGATCCCGGAAGCGGAGATCAAAGCGCGTATTGCTGAACTGGGACGTCAGATTAACGAACGTTATAAGGACAGCGGCAGCGATATGGTGCTGGTTGGTCTGTTACGCGGCTCATTTATGTTTATGGCGGACCTGTGCCGTGAAGTGCATGTCTCCCACGAAGTCGATTTCATGACTGCATCCAGTTATGGCAGCGGAATGTCTACCACGCGTGATGTTAAAATCCTGAAAGACCTGGATGAAGACATTCGTGGCAAAGACGTGCTGATTGTTGAAGACATCATCGACTCCGGCAACACGCTGTCTAAAGTGCGTGAGATTCTGAGCCTGCGCGAGCCGAAATCCCTGGCTATCTGTACGCTGCTGGATAAACCTTCCCGTCGTGAAGTGGATGTCCCGGTTGAGTTTATCGGATTCTCTATTCCAGATGAGTTTGTGGTCGGCTACGGCATTGACTATGCCCAGCGTTATCGCCATCTGCCGTACGTTGGCAAAGTAGTGCTGCTGGACGAGTAATTGGCTGGAGTGCCTGATGGCGCTTCGCTTATCAGGCCTACGGCGCAGGTTTGTAGGCCGGGTAAGGCATAGCCGCCTCCCGGCAATGTCACATTATTTATGGTTGCAGTGTTTCTGGCTGAGGTTAGATAAGCCCTGGCGATAGCGCTGCTCCAGCGTTTCGCGGCTGGTGGCGGTGACGTCGAGATCGCGCAGCAGGCCATCATGAATACCGTAGGCCCAGCCGTGAATCGTGACTTTCTGACCGCGCTTCCAGGCGGATCGCATAATCGTTGAATGACCCAGGTTATAGACCTGCTCCATGACATTCAGTTCGCACAGCGTGTCCATGCGGCGTTCCTGCGGCATTTCGCCCAGCAGTGAGCTGTGTTTAAACCAGATATCGCGAATATGCAGTAACCAGTTATCAATCAGCCCCTGTTCTTTATTTTCAATAGCCGCCTGGACGCCGCCGCATCCGTAGTGGCCGCAAATAATAATATGTTCCACTTCCAGCACATCCACCGCATACTGAACCACTGAGAGGCAGTTCAGGTCGGTGTGAATAACCAGATTGGCAACATTACGGTGGACGAATAATTCGCCCGGTTCCAGACCGGTCAATCGTTCAGCGGGAACGCGGCTATCGGAACATCCAATCCATAGAAAACGTGGATTCTGCGCATGTGTCAGCGTTTCAAAAAATCCGGGATCCTCTTCTACCAGCATCTTTGACCATAGTGCATTGTTGCTGATGAGTGTATCTATGTCTTTCATGGAGTTGTACGACCCGAAACCAGATAAATTCGATGGGCTAATATAGGGTAACTCCAGCATTAATTAAACTATATATGAAATGTCAGAACGTAAGGTAAGTAAAAAACCATGACCATTGCTCTGGAACTTCAAGAACTTAAGAAAACCTATCCCGGTGGCGTGCAGGCGCTACGCGGCATAGATTTGCAAGTCGAAGCGGGTGATTTTTATGCGCTTTTGGGACCGAATGGCGCAGGTAAATCCACCACCATCGGCATTATCAGTTCGCTGGTGAATAAAACTTCCGGACGGGTAAGCGTCTTCGGATACGATCTCGATAAAGATACGGTTAACGCTAAACGTCAGCTTGGTCTGGTGCCGCAGGAGTTTAACTTTAACCCGTTTGAAACCGTGCAGCAGATCGTGGTCAACCAGGCAGGTTACTACGGCGTTGAGCATAAAGAAGCCGTTAAGCGTAGCGAAATATATCTAAAACAGCTCGACTTGTGGGAAAAGCGTAACGAACGTGCGCGTATGCTTTCCGGCGGGATGAAACGTCGTCTGATGATCGCTCGTGCGCTCATGCATGAGCCAAAGCTGTTGATTCTCGACGAACCGACGGCGGGCGTCGACATTGAGCTACGTCGTTCAATGTGGGGCTTTTTAAAAGATTTAAATGACAAAGGCACCACAATTATTCTGACCACCCACTATCTCGAAGAAGCGGAAATGCTGTGTCGCAATATCGGTATTATTCAGCACGGCGAGCTGGTGGAAAATACCTCCATGAAGAGCCTGCTCTCTAAACTGAAATCCGAAACCTTTATTCTCGATCTGGCGCCGAAAAGTCCGCTGCCAAAACTGGAAGGGTATCAGTATCGTCTGGTTGATACCTCGACGCTGGAAGTGGAAGTTCTGCGTGAGCAAGGGGTTAACAGCGTGTTCTCACAACTGAGCGCCCAGGGTATTCAGGTATTAAGTATGCGTAACAAAGCGAACCGACTGGAAGAACTGTTTGTTTCTCTGGTGCATGAAAAACAAGGAGATCGCGCATGATGCAGCTTTATTGGGTTGCGCTGAAAAGCATCTGGGCGAAAGAGATCCACCGCTTTATGCGTATCTGGGTCCAGACTCTGGTTCCTCCCGTCATCACCATGACGCTCTATTTTATTATTTTTGGTAATTTGATTGGCTCGCGTATCGGCGAAATGCATGGTTTTAGCTACATGCAGTTTATTGTGCCGGGGCTGATTATGATGGCTGTAATCACCAACTCGTACGCTAACGTGGCATCGTCATTCTTTAGCGCCAAGTTTCAACGTAATATTGAAGAACTGCTGGTCGCTCCGGTACCGACGCACGTCATTATCGCTGGTTTTGTCGGCGGCGGCGTGGCGCGCGGGCTGTGCGTGGGCATTCTGGTTACCGCGGTATCGCTGTTCTTTGTGCCGTTCCAGGTACATTCGTGGGTGTTTGTAGCGCTCACATTGGTGCTGACCGCGATACTGTTCTCGCTGGCGGGCTTACTGAATGCAGTCTTCGCCAAAACCTTTGACGATATCAGCCTGATCCCAACCTTCGTACTAACACCACTGACCTACCTGGGGGGCGTATTCTATTCGTTAACGCTGCTGCCGCCGTTCTGGCAGGGGCTGTCGCACCTGAACCCAATTGTCTACATGATTAGCGGATTCCGCTACGGCTTCCTGGGTATCCATGATGTTCCGCTGGTCACCACGTTTGGCGTGCTGGTGGTGTTCATCGCGGTGTTTTATTTGCTGTGCTGGTACCTGATCCAGCGTGGACGCGGTTTGCGCAGTTAATTCTTTCTTCCTCTCTCTGCTCGGGAGAGGAAGACTTTTGACGCTTATCACCATTATGGATTTATCACATTGATAAACTACTTGCCTGCTAAGGAGGAAGGCAATGTTAGGTTGGGTAATTACCTGTCATGACGATAAGGCACAGGATATGCTGCATCGTCTGGAGCAGAAGCACGGCCCGTTGGCCCAATGCCAGGCGGTAAGTTTTTGGCGTGGGCTCAGCTCAAATATGCTGAGCCGCATGATGTGCCACGCTCTGCATGCTACTGACTCAGGCGAGGGCGTGATCTTCCTGACGGATACCGCGGGGGCCGCACCGTACCGCGTGGCCTCGTTAATGAGCCACAAACACCCCCAGTGTGAAGTGATTTCAGGTATCAGCTATTCATTGCTTGAGCGAATGCTTTCGTCACGGGAATCAATGAGCAGCTCTGCGTTTCGCGATTGCATTGTTGCGCTTGGCGGGCCGGAGGTCTCAAGCCTCTGGCATCAACAACAAAAAAATCCCCCCTTCGTGTTGAAGCATGATTTGTACGAGTATTAATCGTTGGTATTGATGGCGCTTTTGCTACAATAGCCGAGGTTTCTCGCCTCGGTTCGGTTATCTCATATGGTTATGCGCGTTGTGCTTATTTTGTTGCTCCTGTCTTCTGGCAGCGTAGCTGCGGCTTTGCCTGCTCGCTACATGCAAACTACCGAAGCGGCTGCCGTGTGGGCGCAGATAGGTGACAAAATGGTGACGGTGGGGAATGTTCGCGCCGGGCAGATCCTTGCCGTAGAGCCGATAGCGGCTGACTATTACGAATTCACCTTTGGCTTTGGTACCGGGTTTATTGATAAGGGGCATCTGGAGCCTGTTCAGGGGCGGCAGAAAGTTGACGATGGTTTGGGCGATCTCAATAAACCCCTCAGCAATCAAAGCCTGATTACCTGGAAAGATACACTGGTTTATAATGCCCCGGATGTCGGTAGCGCCCCGTTTGGCGTGCTGGCGGATAATCTGCGCTATCCCATAATCAGTAAGCTTAAAGATCGACTCAACCAGACGTGGTACCAGATCCGCATTGGCGGCAGACTGGCCTATATCAGTGCTCTGGATGCGCAGGAAGACAACGGCATCCCGGTGTTAACCTATCATCATATTCTGCGTGATGAAGAGAATACCCGCTTTCGTCACACCTCCACCACAACCTCCGTACGCGCTTTTAGCAACCAGATGGCCTGGCTACACGATCGCGGCTACACGACGCTGACGATGTATCAACTGGAAGGCTATGTACGCAACAATATGAACCTCCCGGCGCGGGCGGTGGTGCTGACTTTCGACGATGGTCTGAAGTCGGTGAGTCGTTATGCTTATCCGGTGTTGAAACAGAACGGCATGAAGGCGACGGCGTTTATCATCTCGTCACGCATTAAGCGCCATCCGCAGAAGTGGGATCCGAAATCGCTACAGTTTATGAGCGTCTCTGAACTGAATGGGATCAGGGATGTGTTTGACTTCCAGTCGCATACCCATTTTTTACATCGAGTGGACGCTCATCATCGGCCGATCCTGCTGAGCCGCAACTATCACAACATTCTGTTCGATTTTGCCCGTTCGCGGCGGGCGTTGTCCCAGTTCAATCCTCACGTCCTGTATCTTTCATATCCGTTTGGCGGTTATAACGCCACGGCAGTAAAAGCGGCGGGCGATGCGGGATTTCACATGGCGGTAACTACGGTGAGGGGGAAGGTGAAGCCGGGCGATAATCCGATGCTGCTCAAAAGGCTGTATATTTTACGCACGGATTCGCTGGAAACGATGTCGCGGCTGATCGTCAATCAGCCGCAGGGGTAAGGACTATCAGGCAACCTGGACCGGAATAGCTTTCGCGGTGCGCTTCATTTCGTTGTCGCCTTCAAAGTAGGCCACTTTCGGCCGCCATGTCCGGGCTTCTTCATCAGACATGGTGACGAAGCTGGCGATAATCACAATGTCGCCAACCTCAGCGCAATGCGCCGCAGCACCGTTCACCGAGATGATTTTGGAGCCGCGTTCAGCCGCAATCGCATAGGTTGAGAAACGTTTCCCATTGGTCACGTTCCAGATATCAATCGCTTCGTTTTCCAGAATACCGGAGGCATCGAGGAAATCCTGGTCAATGGCACAGGAACCTTCGTAGTGCAGGTCCGCCTGCGTGACTTTTACGCGGTGGAGCTTGCCTTGCAGCATGGTGCGAATCATAACTTCTATACCCTGTCGTTTATCTTGGCTAAGCAGGCGCTTAAAGCCTGCTTTGGAAATTCTCAGGCAGTATTGCCCGATTTTTAACCCCTGTCTACTGGGCTAATGTAACGCTTTGATTATCGATCAAACGCGCCTGTCCCAGCCATGCGGCGACCAGAATGACCGCACGTTTGCTGTTTTCGGTGAGTTCAAGCAGCGTGTCGGCATCGCGGATCTGAATGTCGTCGGCGCGGAAGCCTTTTTCATTCAGTTCTTGCGCTGCAATGGCAATCATCTCGTCCAGGTCACGCTCACCGGCCTGTAACTTTTCGCCGATGCCGCTCATCACTTTGTATAATCCTGGGGCGATTTTACGCTGCTCTGCCGTCAGATACCCGTTACGCGAGCTGAGCGCCAGACCATCTTTGGCGCGGATAATCGGCACGCCGACTATCTCAATGTCGTAGCCCAGATCGGCGACCATTTTGCGAATCAGCGCCAGTTGCTGGAAATCCTTTTCGCCAAAGCAGGCGATATCCGGCTGGATCAGGTTGAACAGCTTGCTGACGATGGTCGAGACGCCGCGGAAGTGGCCCGGACGGCTGGCGCCTTCCAGCATGGTAGAGAGGCCGGGAACATCAACGTACGTCTGGCCTTCCAGCCCCTGCGGATAGATTTCCTCAACGGCTGGAGCAAAGACATAATCGACTTTGCGCTTGTTCAGTTTTTCACAGTCTTCCTGCAGCGTGCGCGGATAGCGCACCAAATCTTCCGGTCTGTCGAATTGCATCGGATTGACGAAAATGCTGACGATGACCACATCAGCTCGGGCTTTTGCCTCATCGACCAGTTTCATGTGGCCGTCGTGCAGATTGCCCATAGAGGGAACCAATGCGACGCGTTTGCCTTCCTGGCGCAGACGACGGATATGCTGACGCAGCAGCGGCAGGGTTTCGATAATTAACACACCTGGACTCCTTAATGGAAACTGTGTTCTTCGCCCGGATAAACGCCGGACTCCACTTCTGCCATATACTGCCGTACGGCGGCGCGTATGTCGCCCGCTTCGGCAAGGAAATTTTTCGCGAATTTTGGAATATGACCGCCGGTGATGCCAAACGCATCGTGCATTACCAGGATCTGACCATCGGTGACGTTGCCCGCGCCGATGCCGATCACCGGAATCGACAGCGCTTCAGTAACGCGCTTCGCCAGTTCAACCGGCACGCATTCCAGCACCAACAGTTGAGCGCCTGCCGCTTCTAAGGCCAGCGCGTCATCCAGCAGTACCTGCCCGGCGTCGCCGCGGCCCTGAATTTTATAGCCGCCGAAGATATTCACCGATTGCGGCGTCAGCCCCAGATGACCACAAACCGGGACGGCGCGTTCGGTGAGCATTTTCACCGTATCAACCAACCATGCGCCGCCTTCAATCTTGACCATATTGGCCCCCGCACGCATCACGATGGCCGCGTTTTCAAACGTCTGTTCCGGCGTGGCATAAGCCATAAACGGCAGGTCGGAGAGCAGCAGGCAGTTCGGCGCGCCACGGCGAACGGCGCGGGTGTGGTAGGCGATATCTTCCACGGTGACCGGCAGGGTGGAGTCGTGCCCCTGAATTGTCATGCCCAGTGAGTCGCCCACCAGCATCACGTTGATGCCTTCATCGGCGAATAATTTGGCGAAGCTGTAATCGTACGCGGTAATGGTGGCGAAGCGTTTCTTTTCCTGTTTGCATTTCTGTAACAGCGAAATGGTGGTCGGTTTCATAACATTTCCTGATGATGAAAGTCATATTTACCGGCATTCTAACAGTCACATTCAGGGGGGCAATTGATTTAAGCAATCGTTTGGCGCTAAAGCAGTAAACGCTAAAGGGGAGGCTATATTTTACCAGTGGGCGGGTTTTGCCGCACCAAGATGGGTGAGATGCTGATGCAGGCTGATACCATCCGGAAAGATCAGATCAGGGGCGATCTCAAACAGCGGCCACAGCATAAAGCCCCGGTTTTTCATGTCGTAGTGCGGCACGGTCAGACGGTCGGTGTTAATCACTTCATCGCCAAACAGCATAATGTCGAGATCCAGCGTACGCGGACCCCAGCGTTCGGCCTTGCGCACACGCCCCTGTTGCAGCTCAATGCGCTGGGTATGGTTAAGCAATTCTTCTGGGGCGAGAGCGGTATCCAGCGCCACGGCGGCGTTCAGGTAATCGGGCTGATCCTGTGGGCCTAATGGCGGTGTGCGGTAAAATGAAGAGACGGCCACAATGCGGCTGTCGGGAATTTCACCGATCGCCTGTACGGCAGCATTCACCTGCTCCAGCGGGGAGGCGAGGTTGCTGCCAATAGCGATATATACCCGTCGTCTTTCAAGCTGCATCTGTGTTGGCTTTCCTCGCTCATCCCAGTCACTTACTGATGTACGCTCCCGGGAGTTCGCTGTGTCGCCGCCTTGATGCAACCCGAAATCCATTGGGTATTCGCGATTGGTCACGCGGAGCCCTCGCGGCGTGGCGCGCGTTTACGTGGGCGACGATGACGACGACGTTCAGGCTCTTCATCCAGCTCGTTCAGCATGCCTTTTTGCTCCGGCGGCGCTGAAACCTGGAATTCACCCCACCATTGAGCCAGACGCTGCAGCTCGGCGTTGTTTTCCACTTCTGCACGCAGGGCCAGCAGGTCGTAGGCGGCGCGGAACTTCGGATGTTCCATCAGCTTCCAGGCGCGTTTGCCCTGACGACGGGACATGCGTAACTGCAACTGCCAGATATCACGGGTCAGCGAGGTTAATCGTTTCGGGATTGCCAGCGAGCGACAGGCTTCGTCGAGTACGTCATTCATTGCCAGTGCGAAAGCGTCGTAATAGGCCAGACCGCTTTCTTGCGCGATTTTCTGCGCGGCTTCCAGTAACGGATACCAGAACATGGCGGCGAACAAGAACGCCGGGTTAACGCGCATATCATTGTTAATGCGGTTATCGGTATTCTTCAGCACCTGGGCGATAATGCGTTCCATCGGGCTATCACCGTCTTCGGTGAAGTAGCGCGTAATGGTTGGGAACAGCGGCTGGAACAGGCTGTACTCACGCAGTTTTTTATAGGTTTCATACCCATAGCCCGCCTGTAACAACTTAAGCGCTTCTTCAAACAGGCGTGCGGGAGGAATGTCGTTCAACAGCGTTGCCAGACGCGGGATCGGCTCTGCGGTTTCCGGGCTGATACGCATGTCGAGCTTGGCGGCAAAGCGCACGGCGCGCAGCATACGTACGGGATCTTCGCGATAGCGCGTTTCCGGATTACCGATCAGGCGAATGATGCCTTCTTCGAGATCCTGCATGCCACCGACGTAATCACGCACGGTGAAATCGGCCACGCTGTAATACAGGCTGTTGATCGTGAAATCGCGACGCTGGGCATCTTCTTCAATGGAGCCAAAGATGTTATCGCGTAGCAGCATACCGTTTTGCCCGCGTTGCGACGTGGTGCGATCGGCTTCGCTGCCTTCATGATGGCCGCGAAAGGTCGCCACTTCGATAATTTCCGGGCCAAACATCACATGCGCAAGGCGGAAACGGCGACCGACCAGACGACAGTTGCGAAACAGTTTTCGCACCTGATCCGGCGTTGCGTTAGTGGTGACATCAAAATCTTTTGGCTTTTTGCCCAGCAAAAGATCGCGCACGCCCCCGCCAACCAGCCATGCCTCGTATCCGGCCTTATTGAGCCTGTACATTACCTTCAGGGCATTTTCACTGATATCTTTGCGGGAGATTGAGTGCTGCTCACGCGGGATTACCGTCATATGTGGACGGGCGACGGCAAGCTCGGCCTCGCGCTCCTCGCGGCTTAGCACCTTGCGGCAAAAATTAGCGACTCGGGTAAAAATAGTGCACCTCGGTAGTGTCAAACTTCAATCAGAACAAGTGTTGCTGTGTAAAAATAGCGGCTAATCATAGCTCAGCGTGGCGCATTTGAGAATGGCGTATTTACGATCGCTGATTCTGGCACCGTTGTCAGACTCCAGTTTTTGACGGCAAACTGAAGGATCTGATCGACCTGCATTTCCTGCCACGCGATATCCGCACGCTGGCCGAGAAAGCGCAGCGCGGCAATAATCACCGGACGTGGATCGCCTTGCGGCAGGGCAGGTGCATGATTTTGTTTGGAAAGTTTAGCGCCTTGTTCGTTAAGCGCCAGCGGCAGATGAATATAGTCTGGCGCCTGCCAGCCAAACTGCTGATACAACGAAATTTGCCGCACCGTCGGTTCTATGAGATCGGCGCCGCGCACAATTTCCGTCACGCCCTGGAAATGGTCATCTACCACTACCGCGAGGTTATAGGCAAACAGCCCGTCGCGGCGGTGAATAATAAAATCTTCGCCAGCAAGTTGCGGGTCAGCCTGAATTACACCGCGTAGCCGGTCAGTAAACTGCAGCACGGGGCGGCGTTGCTTGATGCGGACAGCCGCCTGCTCTGGCCCGAGGCGTAATTCACGGCAGTGGCCGTCGTAAATACCGCCGACGCTTTGAATACGCGCCCGCGTACAGGTGCAGTAATAGCTCAGATCCTGCTGATGCAGCCAGCTAAGCGCCTCTCGGTAGGCTTCATGACGCTGGGATTGCCATAAAATTTCGCCATCCCAGTGCAGGCCGTAATGTTCCAGCTGACGCAGAATCGTCTCTGCAGCACCGGGAACTTCACGAGGGGGGTCAATATCTTCAATGCGTACTCGCCAGATTCCACGCCGGGCACGGGCCTGCAGGTAGCTCCCGAGGGCGGCAATGAGTGAACCGAAGTGCAGTTCGCCGGAAGGGGAGGGGGCGAAGCGGCCAATATAGTGTGAATCGCTCATTTTGCGGACTAACAAATAATAAGGCGGGAGAAACTCCCGCCTGTAGTAAACGTGGTAAAAATGACCGGAATTAACCTGCCATTTGTTTTTCGCGGATTTCTGCCAGCGTTTTGCAGTCGATACACAGATCGGCTGTCGGACGCGCTTCCAGACGGCGAATACCAATTTCTACGCCGCATGATTCGCAGTAGCCGAAATCTTCGTCTTCTACCTTCTTCAGCGTCTTCTCGATCTTTTTGATCAGTTTGCGCTCACGGTCACGGTTACGCAGCTCAAGGCTGAATTCTTCTTCCTGCGCGGCGCGGTCCACCGGATCAGGGAAGTTAGCCGCTTCGTCTTGCATATGAGATACGGTGCGATCGACTTCATCCCTAAGTTGATTACGCCATGCCTCAAGAATACGCCTGAAGTGCGACAGCTGGGCTTCGTTCATATACTCTTCGCCCGGTTTCTCCTGGTACGGCTCCACCCCAGCGATGGCGAGAATACTCAGGGACGATGTTTTACGGTTTTGCCCTTCTTGCATGTTGCTTCTCCTTAACACGCACTATCGATCCCCATGTTCGGGGGAAAAATCAGGTCGCTATAAATAGCAGATGCTTTTCCGGATAGCAATTATCTAAACGTAACACTTGACAACCCTGTGAGGAAAAGCGTATTTGCACACGCGCCCAGAATATTAATTAACCAGATGTTTACACCATTACAAGGTAATGGGCAACGGCTCTTTAAGAGTCATACCATGGGCAGAAAGTTCCGCTTTATAAACCAGAATTTCGACCCCCTTTTGCCGAGCTTCGACCAATAATTGCGCATATTTCGTATCAATATGGCGCGCGGGTGAAAACCGTGTAATGGCTGAATGTAGCACAGCGAAAAATATCACCGCCCGCTTACCTTCAGCCGCTACGCTCATCAATTCCCGAAGATGTTTCTGACCTCGTTCAGTGATGGCATCGGGAAAATAACCCTGATCTTTTTCCGCCAACGTGACTGATTTCACTTCAATATAGCAGTCAGGTCGGGAATCCGCCTGTAACAAAAAGTCTATACGACTCCCTTCGGCGCCGTATTTTACTTCACTTTTCAATATGCTATAGCCTGAAACTTCTGAAATTAGCGACTGCTGAATCGCCTCTTTCGCTAATCTGTTCGCCCACAGCGTGTTAACACAAATAAACGCCCCGGATTGCGTTTGCGTTAATTCCCAGGTATGCGGATATTTCCGTTTGGTATTTTCTGATGTCGAATACCAGACGGTATCACCAGGCGTTGCGCATCCGGTCATCGCGCCGGTATTTGGGCAGTGTAACGTTAACGTTGTGCCATCCGGTGTGATCACATCCGCTAAAAAGCGCTTGTAGCGCTGGATGAGCGTAGCGGGTTGTAAAGGTGGAGAAAATTGCATGAACAGTCCCTTTGATTATTCAGTCAGCATCCAGCGTTGCAACTGCGTGTAACGCGTACGCCCCCGCGTGAATGTGGAGGAATAGAGCGCAAACCCGGTGACCGGGAACGACCAGCCAAAGCCGGGGGGCGGAATGGGAATCGCGTGTCCGGCATCGCGCAGCAGCGTGATATGCGGGTGAAACGGCTGTGGGCTTTGATAGCACCCGCTGCGTGAGGCCTGCGCCCGCAGCATATTCGCCAGTTGTAACAGTCCGCGCGGCGGCTGACGCATCCCCAGCCACACTACTCGCGAACGCAGCCATTGCCCGGCATCATCCAGTTTGAGCGTAAAACCGGGCTGGCGAATGCGTCCGGCTAGCTGCGACAACGCCTGTTGCTTCTCTGCGCTGACATCACCTAAAAAGGCCAACGTCAGATGCAGATTCTCGGCGGCGACGGGACGGCCTGCTTCAGGAGGGAACTGCGCAGCTCGCCAGTGGATTAACTGCTCCCGAACCTCGGCAGGCAATTCAATCGCAAAGAACAGCCTTTTTGGCTCAGACATGATGGATACTCGGTTATGAATTAACGCGATGCTACAATGCAGCGCGAAGAATGTTAACCCTCTGGAGCCATTTGTGACGTCGTTGCCCGTTGCCGCCGTAGTGCCTGAACTGCTTACCGCCCTTGATGCCTCGCCGCAGGTTCTGCTGACCGCGCCGACCGGTGCCGGGAAATCGACCTGGCTGCCGTTGCGACTGCTTGAGCATGGTGGCATCAAGGGGCGGATAATTTTGCTGGAGCCGCGCCGTCTGGCGGCACGCAATGTGGCGCAGCGGTTGGCGGAGTTGCTGAACGAAAAGCCCGGCGAGACCGTGGGGTATCGCATGCGCGCGCAAAGCTGCGTGGGGCCGCAGACCCGGCTGGAAGTGGTGACGGAAGGCGTCCTGACGCGCATGATCCAACGCGATCCCGAACTCACGGACGTCGGATTAGTGATCCTCGATGAATTTCACGAACGGAGTCTGCAGGCCGACCTGGCGCTGGCGCTGCTGCTGGATGTACAGCAAGGTCTGCGTGACGATCTGAAACTGTTGATCATGTCCGCAACGCTCGATAACGGGCGCTTGCAGCAGTTATTGCCCGATGCGCCCATGATTATCTCTGAAGGCCGCACATTTCCGGTCGAGCGACGGTATCAACCGCTGGCGGCACATCTGCGTTTTGACGAAGCGGTGGCGATAGCCACGGCGGAGCTACTGCGCTATGAAAGCGGGTCGCTGCTGCTGTTTTTACCGGGCGTTGGGGAAATCCAGCGCGTGCAGGAGCATCTGGCAACGCGTGTGGGCAGCGATGTTGTGCTGTGCCCACTGTATGGCGCGCTGACGCTTGCCGAGCAGCGTCAGGCGATTTTGCCCGCGCCGCAAGGCCAGCGCAAAGTGGTGCTGGCCACCAACATTGCTGAAACCAGCTTAACGATTGAAGGTATTCGGCTGGTGGTAGACTGCGCTCAGGAGCGCGTGGCGCGCTATGACGCGCGCACTGGACTGACGCGACTGATTACCCAGCGCATCAGTCAGGCCTCGATGACGCAGCGAGCGGGACGCGCAGGGCGTCTGGAACCCGGAATTTGTCTGCATCTGCTGGCCAAAGAGCAGGCGGAAAGAGCGGCTTCGCAAGGGGAGCCGGAGATATTACAGAGCGATCTGTCCGGGCTGCTAATGGAGTTGCTGCAATGGGGATGCACCGATCCCGCGCAACTAAACTGGCTGGATACGCCGCCTGCTATCAACCTGCAGGCGGCAAAACAACTGTTGCAGATGCTGGGTGCGCTTGCGGGTGACAGGCTCAGCGCTCGCGGGCAGAAAATGGCGATGTTGGGGAACGATCCTCGCCTGGCGGCGATGCTGGTCAGCGCCAGCAATGATACCGAAGCGGCAACGGCGGCAAAACTGGCAGCGATTCTGGAGGAGCCGCCGCGTGGTGGCTGTACCGATCTGGCTGCGGCGTTTTCACGCAATCACCCCGCCTGGCAGCAGCGCAGCCAGCAATTGCTGAAACGGCTCAATGTTCGCAGCGGACAGCCCGACAGTACGCTGCTTTCCCCGTTGCTGGCGCAGGCGTTTGCCGACCGGATCGCGCGTCGACGCGGGCAGGAAGGGCGTTATCAACTGGCTAATGGTATGGGCGCAATGTTGGATGCTGATGACGCTTCCGGACGCCATGAATGGCTGATAGCGCCGTTGTTGCTACAGGGCAGCGCTTCGCCGGATGCGCGTATTCTGCTGGCCCTGCCGCTGGAGATTGACGTGCTGATGCAGACGTGTCCTGAACTGCTCCAGCAGTCCGACACTATCGAGTGGGATGAAACCCAGGGCACATTAAAAGCCTTACGCCGCTCGCGCATTGGTCAGCTCACGGTAAAAGTCCAGCCGCTGGCTAAACCCTCGGAAGAGGAGTTGCACCAGGCGATGTTGAATGGCATTCGCGATAAAGGGCTAAGTATGCTCAACTGGACGCCGGAGGCCGAGCAGTTTCGGCTGCGTTTGCACTGTGCGGCGACCTGGTTGCCAGAATATGACTGGCCCGCGGTAGATGAAGATTCTCTGCTGGCGACGCTGGAGACCTGGCTGTTGCCGCACATGAGCGGTGTGCACTCTTTACGCGCGTTAAAAGCATTAAATGTGGGTCAGGCATTGCGCGGTTTGCTGGACTGGTCAATGCTGCAACGTCTGGATAGTGAACTGCCGGCGCATTACACTGTGCCGACGGGGAGTCGGATTGCCATTCGCTATCATGAAGATAATCCTCCTGCGCTGGCGGTGCGGATGCAGGAAATGTTTGGCGAAGCGAGGACTCCAACCATCGCTCAGGGCCGCGTTCCGCTGGTGCTGGAGCTGCTGTCTCCGGCCCAACGACCGCTACAGGTGACCAGCGATCTGAGCGCGTTCTGGCAGGGATCGTACCGCGAGGTGCAAAAAGAGATGAAAGGGCGTTATCCGAAACACGTCTGGCCGGACGATCCGGCGAATACCGCGCCAACGCGGCGCACCAAAAAGTATTCGTAATGTAGCTGTAGGCCGGATAAGGCGTTATGCCGCATCCGGCGAAAGAGCGGTAATAATTGAGAGATTTCTTCTTCTGTCGCAGGACGGAAGAACAGAGAATCGGGCCCTTGCGCCTGAATGTTGCGGAGAAAAAGCATGGCGGGGAATGACCGCGAGCCAATTGGACGTAAAGGGAAACCATCGCGTCCGGTAAAACAAAAGGTGAGCCGTCGTCAACTCAGAGATGAAGAGTATGACGACGATTATGATGATGATGACTATGAGGATGAAGAACCGATGCCGCGTAAGGGTAAGGGCAAAGGGCGTAAGCCTCGTGGTAAGCGCGGCTGGTTCTGGCTGCTGGTAAAACTGTCGATTGTCTTTTTGGTGCTGATCGCCATTTACGGCGTGTATCTGGACCAAAAAATTCGTAGCCGTATTGATGGCAAAGTCTGGCAACTTCCGGCGGCGGTATATGGCCGCATGGTTAACCTTGAGCCAGAAATGCCCATCGGCAAGAACGAGATGGTGAAGCTGCTGGAGGCCACGCAGTATCGTCAGGTGACGAAGATGACGCGTCCGGGCGAATTCACCGTACAGGCGAAGAGTATTGAGATGATTCGTCGCCCGTTTGACTTCCCGGACAGCAAAGAAGGGCAGGTGCGCGCGCGTCTGACCTTTGACGGCGATCATCTGGACACCATCGAGAATATGGATAACAACCGCCAGTTCGGTTTCTTCCGTCTCGATCCGCGTCTGATCACCATGCTCTCTTCACCAAACGGCGAGCAGCGTCTGTTTGTCCCGCGTAGCGGCTTCCCGGATCTGCTGGTGGACACGCTATTGGCGACAGAAGACCGTCACTTCTATGAGCATGACGGGATCAGTCTCTATTCCATTGGCCGTGCAGTGCTGGCGAACCTGACGGCAGGTCGTACGGTACAGGGGGCCAGTACGCTGACCCAGCAGTTGGTGAAGAACCTGTTCCTCTCCAGCGAGCGCTCCTACTGGCGTAAAGCCAACGAAGCCTATATGGCGCTGATCATGGATGCGCGTTACAGCAAAGACCGCATTCTTGAGCTGTACATGAACGAAGTCTATCTCGGCCAGAGCGGTGACAACGAGATCCGTGGCTTCCCGCTGGCGAGCTTGTATTACTTCGGACGTCCGGTGGAAGAGTTAAGCCTCGACCAACAAGCACTGCTGGTTGGGATGGTGAAAGGGGCGTCGATTTATAACCCGTGGCGTAACCCGAAGCTGGCGCTGGAGCGTCGTAACCTGGTGCTGCGTCTGCTGCAACAGCAGCAGATTATCGACCAGGATCTGTATGACATGCTGAGCGCGCGTCCGTTAGGCGTGCAACCGCGCGGCGGGGTGATCTCCCCACAGCCAGCGTTTATGCAGATGGTGCGCCAGGAGCTACAGGCGAAGCTCGGCGATAAAGTTAAAGATCTCTCCGGCGTGAAAATTTTCACCACCTTTGATTCCGTGGCGCAGGACGCTGCAGAAAAAGCGGCGGTGGAAGGCATTCCGGTGCTGAAGAAACAACGTAAGCTGAGCGATCTGGAAACGGCGATTGTGGTGGTTGATCGCTTTAGCGGCGAAGTTCGCGCCATGGTGGGTGGGGCAGAGCCGCAGTTCGCGGGCTATAACCGTGCGATGCAGGCGCGTCGTTCAATTGGTTCTCTGGCGAAGCCGGCGACCTATCTGACGGCGCTCAGCCAGCCGAAGCTGTACCGCCTGAATACCTGGATTGCCGATGCGCCAATTGCGCTGCGTCAGCCGAACGGCCAGGTGTGGTCGCCGCAGAACGATGACCGTCGCTATAGCGAAAGCGGTAAAGTGATGCTGGTGGACGCGTTAACGCGCTCAATGAACGTACCCACGGTGAATCTGGGGATGGCGCTGGGCTTGCCTGCCGTGACCGATACCTGGCTGAAGCTGGGCGCGCCGAAAGATCAGCTTAACCCGGTTCCGGCTATGCTGCTGGGGGCGCTGAACCTGACGCCAATCGAAGTGGCGCAGGCGTTCCAGACTATTGCCAGCGGTGGGAACCGCGCGCCGCTGTCGGCGCTGCGTTCGGTGATTGCCGAAGATGGCACGGTGTTGTACCAGAGCTTCCCGCAGGCTGAGCGTGCCGTTCCGGCGCAGGCGGCGTATATGACGCTGTGGACCATGCAGCAGGTGGTTCAGCGTGGTACAGGCCGCCAGCTTGGCGCGAAGTATCCTGGGCTGCATCTGGCGGGTAAAACCGGGACCACCAACAACAACGTCGATACCTGGTTCGCCGGGATTGACGGCAGCCAGGTGACCATCACCTGGGTGGGCCGTGATAACAACCAGCCAACCAAGCTGTACGGTGCCAGCGGCGCGATGTCGATTTATCAGCGTTATCTGGCTAACCAGACTCCAACCCCGCTGGTGCTGACGCCACCGGAGGATGTGGTGGATATGGGCGTGGACTATGACGGCAACTTCGTGTGTAGTGGTGGGATGCGCACGCTGCCAGTATGGACCACCGATCCTGACTCACTGTGTCAGCAGGGGGAAATGCTGCAGCAGTCGGGTAATCCGTTCGATCAATCTTCTCAACAGCCGCAGCAACAGCAGCCTCAACAGCAGCAACCGGCGCAGCAAGAGAAGAAAGACAGCGACGGCGTAGCGGGTTGGATTAAGGATATGTTCGGCGGAAACTAATCAATGCGTCATCTGGTTCCCTTACTCAGTAGGGAGCCAGATTGGCGTTTACCCTCCTGTCTTTATTATTTATTTCAGCAATGTGTTGTTGGTAATTATATTTTTAATTTATTTTAGATTTCCTTAATTATTTGTTTATTATATTTCATAATTGATTATTTTCTTTAAAAACAATTGATTATGCGTATCTCGGATATGAATTGTGTTCCTGATGATAATATTATGATATTAAATGTAATATAATATTTATGAATTAACGTTGTCCCTAAAAAATGTCTGCTTTTTGATTGTTGTTATTGTTGATATGGACATTGTCTTTTCTCTGTTAGTTATAAATAATATTTAGCATATGTAAGGAATACATTATGTATAAGAAGCATATTTCCACTTTGTTTGCAGGACTATTGCTTGCAACTGTGGCGACTCATGCCTTAGCGGTTGATACAGGAACTGTCACGTTTACAGGCAAAATTATTCCCGACACCTGCACCGTGGATGTCAATGGCGCAACTACCAGCGGTACGGTGACATTTAACCCTTTGAGCCAGACTGCGTTTGGCGCTGATAAGAAAGTGGGTGATTCTCAGAGTTTTGCGATTACAGTTGGTGCTTGTGATTCTGCAATTAGTAATCTGAATATTAAATTTAATGGCACACGTATTACGGGCTATGACGATGAAGTCCTGCAAGCGAGTGGTAGTGCGAAGAATCTCGGTGTTCGTTTATTACCGGAGAATAGCAGCAACTACATAAAATTTGATGGTTCAGATCCGGAATCGGCAACCAATAAATCTAACAGTGGCAGTATTGTCTTTAACTATACCGCAGAAGTCATTCAGGTGGGTTCAACATTACCAACTACCGGCGATTATAGCGCACAGGCAACATATACTCTGATGTATCGTTAATATTGATTGGCCTGAAAGGGCCAATCTTTCAATGGAATGAAAAATGAAAAGACAGTTAGGTATCTTCTCTTTTTTATCGCTTTTTCTTATGAACATTGCACAGGCTGGTGTGGTCATTAGCGGCACACGTATTATTTATCCGGCCAGCCAGGCTGAAGTACAAGTTACATTAAAAAATAAAGATAATGATAAACGTTACCTGGTTCAAAGCTGGGTGAGTAACGTTGATGACAGTAAAGCACCATTTGTTATTACTCCACCGATTTACAAGCTGGAAGAAAATCGCCAGACGCTGCTGCATGTCGTGTATACCGGTGATAAAAGCGCCTTACCTCAGGATCGTGAATCCCTGTTTATGGCAAATGTGAAATCGGTATCTGCCATTCCGGAAGCGTTGAGAGATAACAACACCTTGCAGCTTGCGATTAAAACGAAAGTTAAATTATTTTATCGCCCAAAGGCTTTAAGCGATCACGCGGCAAAGAATGCCTGGCAGTCGCTACAGTTTAGTCATAATAACAATCAGCTTGTGATTAAAAACCCTACGCCATTTTATGTGACTTTTGGCCAGCTCACTGTCGGCGGGAAAGAAATTCAACAGGCTAAAAATCAGGATGTACCTTCTGCATTAAGCATGATGATTGCACCTTTTGGCGAGCAGCGTTATCCCCTGCCTTCTGGTGCCAAAGGACAGGTTAGCTGGACCGCTATTAATGATTATGGCTCTGAGACTGAACAACGTAAGCAGTCACTGTAGAGCTCTGCCAATATAAACCCCGCTGCTCATAATATGATTATTACATCGTTAATTGAATACTGATGTCTTTAATAAATTAAAAGGTGAAGATCTTAAAGGATCCATGTCTTCGTAAAAAATAAACTAGCCATCGGATGGGCAATATGTTTTCAATTCGCGTCTTGCGCACATTTACTTTAAATTCGTTGACCTTGGCAATACTGGCAGCAAGTGCTCCAGGGTATGCCGACGATTATTTTAACCTTAGTGCACTCGAAACCGATACTCCATTAGAAAATACGGGCGCGCTGGCCGCTTATTTACATAACAGTGGCCTGTTACCTGGTAACTATCTCACTTCTGTGGTTTGGGATCAGGAATTTATTGATAAAAGAAATATCAATTTTCTCCTTTCGAAGGACGGCAAAAAGCTGGTGCCGCAGTTCACTAAAGCAGAATTGCGCGAGTTGGGCGTTAAAGTTGACACCGTTCCGGCACTGAATCTGCTTGATGATAATTCACCTGTGGGGGACATCAGCGAATATATACCTGAGGCCCGTTATGACTTTAGTGCTGATACCCAGGTGTTGCAATTGCGTATACCGCAAATGTACCGAAATACTCAGATCTCAGGCGATACCAATCCAAAATACTGGGACGACGGTATTCCTGCGCTATGGACGAGTTACTACATCTCCGGTTCTCATCAACGATTTAATGGGGATGAAAGTTCTTCAAATTGGGTGAGTTTGAATTCAGGGATAAACCTTGGACCGTGGCGACTGCATAATATGGGAACCTGGGGCCAGGATGACGGCTGGCAATCGATCAATACCTCGCTGCAACGCGACATTAAACCGTTGCGCAGCCAGTTTGAAGCTGGGCAGACCTCGACCAATGGCGAACTGTTTGACAGCGTACAGATGACAGGGATCAAACTCGAAACCGACACCAGTATGTTGCCGAGCAGCCTACAGGGTTTTGCGCCAGTGGTTCGCGGGATTGCAAACAGTGATGCCAAAGTAACCGTCAAACAAAATGGTTATGTCATCTATCAGACGAATGTTTCTCCCGGGCCATTTGAAATTCGCGACCTGAGTCAGGTGACGGCAGGGGCCGATCTTGAGGTGACGGTTCAGGAAGCCGATGGTACGGAGCGCAGCTTTATTCAGGCCAGTTCTTCAGTACCGATTATGCTGCGAGAAGGGGCGATGAAATACAGCTTGGCGGCGGGGAAATATCGTGATGTCGATAATGGTGAAGAACCGGGATTCGGCCAGGCGACACTCATCTATGGTTTACCCTACGGCATGACCGCTTATGGCGGTATGCTAGGTGCATCGATGTACCATTCAGCCTTAGTAGGGATGGGGGTCGATCTTCAGCAGTTTGGTTCACTTTCGACGGACGTTACTGCCGCCAAAACCGCGTTTAATGACGATCGCGACGACGCTCGTGGTCAATCATGGCGGGCTCAGTATGCCAAAGATTTCCCGCTGACCGATACGACCGTGACGCTGGCTAGCTATCGCTACTCCACATCGGGTTTTTACACCTTCCAGGAAGCGCTGGATCAGCGCAACAATAACTATGATAGCGACGATATTTACAGTTATCGCAGCACTAATAATCGTCGTAGTCGTCAGCAGTTTAGCCTTTCTCAGTCGCTGCATTCATGGGGCTCGGTTTATGCCAATGCATATCAGCAGGATTACTGGGGGATGGACGGGTATGAACGCAGTATTAGCCTTGGCTACAGTAGCAGTTGGCAGGGGATCAACTGGTCGGTGAACTACAACCTGACGAAGACGCCTTCGACGACTGACGATCAGCAGATTGCCTTTTCCATCAATGTACCTTTGGCGCGTTGGCTGTCGAATTCATGGGCTACTTATAATATGAACAGCACCAGACATGGCAATACATCGCATCAAGTGGGGATTAGCGGCACGCTGCTGGAAGATAACAATTTAAGCTATAACCTTCAGCAAACCTACACCAATAGTGATGCTGGCAATGGCGCATATCTCTCATCGCGCTATCGCGCTTCGGTGGGCGAGTTCAGTTCCAGTTACAGTTATCAGAAAGATAACAAGCAGTGGAGCTATAGCGCACAGGGTAGCGTGGTCGCGCATTCGCATGGAGTCACGTTGGGTCCGTCTATACAGGATGCTTTTGCGATCGTGCATATTGCTGATGGCAATAATGTCAAAGTTCAAAATTCGTGGGGCGTTTATACCGATTATTGGGGCAATGCGGTTGTGCCTTCATTAACAAATTATCGGCGTAATACGATAACGGTTAATACGTATGGACGGGATGATATTGATATTCAGGATTCCTCATTAGACGTAACACCTACCAAAGGCGCGGTCGTTGCGGCGGATTTTACTGCACGCGCGGGTAAGCGTGCGTTGATAACGCTGAAGCGCAATCATGGCGTCGTGCCTTTTGGCGCGATGCTTAGTCTCTCGGAGAGCACCGCCATTGTGGGCGATGACGGTGAAGTTTATCTCACCGGACTTAAGGGAACCCAGACCTTTACCGTGCAATGGGGCGATGGACGAGAAGCAAGATGCGCTGGAAGCGTGACAATACCTGAAGAAGTACCGGCAGGTATTTATAAAGCAAACGTGCAGTGCCAGTGAAGACTGACTCTAAAAGAAAGGAATCAATAATGAATATTAAACCAGGCTATTTAGGGGCGCTGTTATTACTGATTAGCGGTAGCAGCTGGGCGAGTTGTTCTTTTACTCAGGGCGGTGTTGGGCCTGGACCTTTTACCATACCAGCGTTGGTGGTAAGCCAGGATGCGACGCCTGGTACGATACTTTATAGTCAAGAACTGGTTGGTTCTGCGATTAAATTGAAATGTACGGGAGTTGCTCCTATTTATAAAGGATACAGGTATCTGAGCACCCGTTGGGAAAATAGTGTTGGACTGTCAGCTGTTTATAAAACTAACGTTCCCGGCATCGGTATTCAGGCAAAATGGAACAACACCGGGAGATCGCTTGCTACAGACGGTAACTATATCCTCTCTTATTTTGAAGCTAAGGATATGACAGAAGATTATGAATATACTATTTCACCCCGAATAGGTATTAGGATTGTTGTCATCGGGCCCATTGAAAGCGGCACTATTGATGCCAGCCGTTTGTTGGCCGAATGGGTATATGACAACCAGACGGTAGCACAACTCACCTTTAACCCTGTGAGCGTAAACGTGCAGGCTAACACCTGTAACCTTGTTGAGAAAAATATTTCCGTACCGCTTAAACAGATCACAACGGGTGAATTTAACAACGGTTATTCAGACGTTGTCTCAGATGATGCCTTCAAAATTCAGCTTGATGCCTGTAAAGCCGATATACAGGTTGATTATCGGTTTACGACCTCAGGGTCGACGGGGGTAACCAGCGGTAACATTCTTAGTATTGCTAGCGGAACGGACGCCGCCGAAGGCGTAGGAATTCAAATCCTTGATAACAATAACAACGTTCTCCAGTTTGATACGGATTATACCGCTGCCTCGAAAACGACAGAGAATCAGGCCATCACCATTCCTCTTCAGGCGCGTTATGTCAAAATGGGGACGGTCAAAGCCGGGCAGGTAGATGCCGTCGCGACGTTTGAAGTTTATTATCGCTAAACGTTAATGACCTGCCAAATTTGGCAGGTCATTACCCAATTCCATCATCTTTCTATATCCCTTCTCCCAATCTGGTTATTTCTTAACCCCTTAGTTTTAGTAGGGGCGCGTATTGCTTGCGCTCGCAACAGCGTTTCGAATATCATACTCTCGTTATAAGAATAATTCTCGTTTACGTTATCATTCACTTTCATCAGAGAAATACCAATGGCGCGTATTAAAACTGCTCAGCCAAATTCCTCGCTGCGTAAAATTGCAGTTGTGGTAGCCACAGCGGTTAGCGGCATGTCTGTCTATGCACAGGCGGCGGTTCAACCGAAAGAAGAAACCATCACCGTAACCGCAGCGCCTGCTCCGCAGGAAAGTGCATGGGGGCCTTCGCCGACGATTGCCGCGAAGCGTTCCGCCACCGCCACCAAAACTGATACGCCTATCGAAAAGACGCCGCAGTCTGTTTCGGTAGTGACGCGTGAAGAGATGGATACCAAACAGCCGGCTTCAGTGAAACAAGCGATTGCTTACACACCCGGTGTTTTTGCCACGCGTGGTAGCTCCAGCACCTATGATGTGGTGACGATTCGTGGTTTCACATCTCCTACTACCGTTAATACCAATCAGTATCTGGACGGTATGAAACTGCAGGGTAATAACTACTCTGAAGTTTCCATGGACCCGTATTTTCTGGAACGCGTCGAAGTGATGCGTGGGCCAACTTCTGTGCTGTACGGCAACAGCAACCCTGGCGGTATTGTCAGCATGGTGAGCAAGCGTCCGACCACAGAACCACTGAAAGAAATTCAGTTTAAAATGGGATCGAATAACCTCTGGCAAACCGGTTTTGATTTCAGCGATGCTATCGATGATGACGGCGTCTGGTCATATCGTTTAACGGGGTTAGGCAACAGTCAGAACTCTCAGCAGGAGATGTCAAAATCAACGCGTTACGCCGTTGCTCCTGCGTTTAGCTGGCGTCCGGATGACAAAACAGATTTCACTTTCCTGAGTAATTTCCAGAACGATCCGTACGCGGGCTACTATGGCTGGTTGCCGCGTGAAGGTACGCTTGTTCCGTATTACGATGCGAATGGCAATCCGCATAAGCTGCCAACTGATTTCAATGAAGGCGAAGACGACAACAAGATGGCGCGCCGCCAGCAAATGGTGGGTTACAACTTCTCGCATGCCTTTAACGATACCTTTACCGTGCGTCAGAACCTGCGTTATGACCGGGTGAAAACGCTCTACCGTTCCGTTTATGGCTACGGCTACATTGCTCCTGGCAAGATTAATCGTCAGTACGTGCGTTCAGATGAAGATCTCAGTGCGTTTACCGTCGATACACAGCTTCAGTCTGCTTTTGCCACCGGTGAGGTCGAACATACTCTGCTGACCGGCGTTGATTATTCGCGCATGCGTAACGACGTGAATGCGCTGTACGGCTCCGCCGATCCACTGGATATGAATAACCCGCAGTATGGCAATCCGAATATTGATGTCAGCGGACCGTATGCGAAGTACGCCGTACTTAACCGCATGGAGCAGACCGGACTTTACGCTCAGGACCAGATGGAATGGGATAAGTGGGTGCTGACTTTAGGTGGCCGTTATGATTACGCGACAACCTCGACGCTGACCCGATCCAGTAATACGCTGGCCGAAGTCAACGATCAGCAGTTCACCTGGCGAGGTGGAATTAACTACCTGTTTGATAACGGTATTTCACCATACTTCAGCTACAGTGAATCGTTTGAACCAACCTCTGGTTCCACAAAAGAAGGGAAGCCGTTCGATCCCTCGCGCGGTAAACAGTACGAAGCTGGCGTAAAATATGTGCCGAAGGATATGCCTGTCGTGCTGACGGCGGCGGTATATCAGCTGACGAAAGACAAAAACCTGACGGCAGATCCGAACGACCCTACGGGGCTGTATAGCGTTCAGAGCGGTGAAATTCGTTCTCGTGGTATTGAGCTGGAGGCGAAAGCCGCGGTCAACGCCAACGTTAACGTCACGGCGGCTTACAGTTATACCGATGCGGAATACACTGAGGACACCCTGTTTAAAGGTAAGCGCCCGGCAGAAGTTCCGCGTAACCAGGCCTCTTTGTGGACCGATTATACATTCTATGAAACGGCGCTCAGCGGTCTGACACTCGGGGCAGGCGTGCGTTACACCGGTTCAACGGTCAGCTACTACAAAAATGATGTGGCGAAGAAAAATGATTCGTTTAACGTCGGTGGCTATACCGTTGTCGACGCGATGGTGAAATACGATCTGGCTCGTTTTGGCATGGCGGGTTCGTCTGTCGCAGTGAACGTAAACAACCTGTTTAATCGTGAATACGTTTCCAGTTGCTACAGTGAATACGCATGTTACTGGGGCGCAGAACGTCAGGTCGTTGCAACCGCAACCTTCCGTTTCTAATTTCTCTTTGGGCACGCTTTGCGTGCCCGTTTTACAAGTTGGCTGCTATGCAGGAAAACAGATCCCATCCCGATACCACTTTTGCGTTGCGTAATGTCTCCTTTCGTGTGCCTGGGCGCACGCTTTTGCATCCACTCTCGTTAACGTTTCCCGTAGGAAAAGTGACCGGTCTTATCGGCCACAACGGTTCCGGAAAATCGACGTTATTGAAAATGCTGGGACGTCATCAGCCGCCGTCAGAAGGCGAGATCCTGCTCGACGAACAGCCGCTGGAGAACTGGAGCAGTAAAGCGTTTGCCCGCAAGGTCGCCTATTTGCCGCAGCAGTTGCCGCAGGCAGAAGGGATGACCGTTCGCGAACTGGTAGCGATTGGCCGCTATCCGTGGCACGGCGCGCTGGGACGTTTTGGCGTGGCCGAC
This sequence comes from Citrobacter werkmanii, assembly GCF_008693645.1. Taxonomy (NCBI): domain Bacteria; kingdom Pseudomonadati; phylum Pseudomonadota; class Gammaproteobacteria; order Enterobacterales; family Enterobacteriaceae; genus Citrobacter; species Citrobacter werkmanii. The sequence goes on from NZ_CP044101.1 coordinate 1,155,162, forward strand.
AGAGAGAAAGTAGAAGAAGCCATTTCGTTGGTGGGCTTAAAACCCCTGGCGCATCGTCTGGTCGATAGCCTGTCCGGCGGCGAGCGTCAGCGTGCGTGGATCGCCATGCTGGTGGCGCAGGACAGCCGCTGCCTGCTGCTTGACGAACCGACCTCTGCGCTGGATATCGCTCATCAGGTTGACGTACTGGCGCTGGTGCATCGCTTAAGTCAGGAGCGCGGCTTGACGGTGGTTGCCGTACTGCACGATATCAATATGGCGGCCCGCTACTGCGATTATTTAGTTGCGCTGCGCGGCGGTGAAATGATTGCTCAGGGAACGCCTGCGGAACTGATGCGCAGCGAAACGCTGGAACAAATTTACGGTATCCCGATGGGCATTTTGCCGCATCCGGCCGGTGCCGCACCCGTGAGTTTTGTCTATTAATGATCGGATTACCACATATTACCCGTCGGCGGCTGCTGACGGCGATGGCGCTGTCGCCGCTGCTGTGGCGGATGAATACGGCTAACGCGGCGGCGATTGATCCGCAACGTATTGTGGCGCTGGAATGGCTGCCGGTAGAGCTGTTGCTGGCGCTGGGCATCGTGCCGTATGGCATTGCGGATATCCCTAACTACAAACTGTGGGTCAATGAACCTCCATTGCCGGACTCGGTGATTGACGTCGGGCTACGTACGGAACCCAATCTCGAACTACTGACCGAAATGAAACCCTCGTTTTTGGTATGGTCGGCTGGTTATGGCCCCGCCCCCGAAAAACTGGCGCGAATTGCGCCTGGTCGGGGATTTAACTTCAGCGATGGCAAAAAGCCGCTGGCGGTTGCGCGTCAGTCGCTGCAGGAAATGGCGCAATTGCTGAATTTGCCAGCTTCTGCTGAACGTCATCTGACTGAATACGATCGTTTTATCGCCAGCCTGAAACCGCGCTTTATCCAACGAGGCGCGCGCCCCGTGCTCCTGACGTCCCTGCTTGATTCGCGGCATATGCTGGTGTTTGGCCCGAACAGCCTGTTCCAGGAGGTGCTGGACGAATATGGGATCCCCAACGCCTGGCAGGGAGAAACCAACTTCTGGGGCAGCACAGCCGTGAGTATTGACCGGCTTGCAGCCTATAAGGACGTTGATGTGCTGTGCTTTGATCACGGCAACAACAGAGAAATGGATGCGCTGATGTCTACGCCGTTATGGCAGGCGATGCCGTTTGTCCGTGACGGACGTTTTCAGCGCGTGCCTGCCGTCTGGTTTTATGGTGCAACGCTGTCCGCGATGCATTTTGCCCGCATCCTGGATAATGCACTGGGAGGCAAAGCGTGAGTAAACGAATTGCGCTGTTCCCAACGCTTCTTCTGGCGGTTCTGTTCGTCGCTGCCTGCTGGCTCACCTGGGTTAACTTCTCTGTGGCGCTACCGCGCAGCCAGTGGCAACAGGCCATCTGGTCACCGGATATCGATGCCATTGAGCAGATGGTTTTCCACTACAGCCTGCTGCCGAGGCTGGCGATTTCGCTATTAGTTGGCGCCGGGCTGGGGTTGGTCGGCGTGTTGTTCCAGCAGGTGCTGCGTAACCCGCTGGCGGAGCCAACCACGCTGGGGGTCGCAACCGGGGCGCAGTTAGGTATTACGGTCACGACGCTGTGGGTGATTCCGGGGGCGCTGACCGCGCAATTTGCGGCGCTGGCAGGGGCCTGTATCGTTGGCGCGCTGGTGTTTGGCGTTGCCTGGGGCAAACGTCTTTCCCCCGTGACGCTAATCCTTGCCGGTCTGGTGGTCAGCCTGTACTGCGGGGCGATTAACCAGTTACTGGTACTTTTCCATCACGATCAGCTGCAAAGCATGTTTTTGTGGAGCAGTGGCTCGCTGACGCAAACCGACTGGAGCGGCGTTCAGCGTTTGTGGCCGCAACTGCTGGGCGGCGTGATGTTGACGCTGCTGTTATTACGCCCAATGACGCTGATGGGACTGGATGACGGCGTGGCACGCAACCTTGGGCTGGCGCTATCGCTGGCGCGTCTGGCGGCACTGACGCTGGCGATTGTCATCAGCGCCTTGCTGGTTAACGCTGTCGGAATTATCGGTTTTATCGGCCTGTTTGCCCCGCTGCTGGCAAAAATGCTCGGCGCCCGGCGCTTACTGGCGCGTCTGATGTTGGCCCCGCTGATCGGCGCGCTGATCCTCTGGCTCTCCGATCAAATCATTCTGTGGCTAACCCGCATCTGGATGGAAGTCTCCACCGGTTCGGTGACGGCGCTGGTTGGCGCGCCGCTGCTGCTGTGGCTGCTGCCGCGCCTTAAGAGCATGAGCGCACCGGATATGAATGCCAGCAACCGCATCGCCGCTGAGCGTCAAAATGTCCTGATGTTTGCGCTGGCGGGCGGCGCAATTTTACTGCTGACGGTCGTGGTGGCACTGTCGTTCGGACGTGATGCGCACGGCTGGACATGGGCCAGCGGATCGATGCTGGATGAACTGATGCCCTGGCGCTGGCCGCGTATTCTGGCGGCGCTGATTGCCGGGGTGATGCTGGCGGTGGCGGGTTGCATTATTCAGCGTCTGACCGGAAATCCAATGGCCAGCCCGGAAGTCCTCGGTATTAGTTCCGGCGCGGCATTTGGCGTGGTGTTAATGCTGTTTCTGGTGCCCGGCAATGCCTTTGGCTGGCTGCTCCCCGCCGGGAGCCTCGGAGCGGCGGTCACTCTGCTTATCATCATGGTTGCCGCCGGGCGCGGCGGTTTTTCGCCGCACCGCATGCTGCTGGCAGGGATGGCGCTCAGTACGGCGTTTACAATGCTACTAATGATGCTGCAGGCCAGCGGCGATCCGCGCATGGCGGGCGTGTTGACCTGGATCTCCGGTTCAACCTATAACGCGACTGGCGAGCAGGTATTGCATACCGGGATAGTGATGGTTTTCTTGCTGGCGTTGACGCCGCTGTGTCGTCGTTGGTTGACGATTTTACCGCTGGGAGGCGATACGGCGCGGGCGGTCGGTCTGGCGTTGACGCCGTCACGCGTGGGGTTACTGCTGTTGGCGGCGGGATTAACGGCGACAGCAACCATGACGATTGGGCCGTTGAGCTTTGTCGGGCTGATGGCGCCGCATATTGCTCGCATGATGGGTTTTCGCCGGGCGATGCCCCATATGCTGATTTCGGCGCTGGCGGGAGGCGTGCTGTTGGTCTTTGCCGATTGGTGCGGCAGAATGGTGCTGTTTCCGTATCAGATCCCGGCGGGATTACTGTCGACGTTTATCGGCGCGCCGTACTTTATCTATCTGCTGAGAAAGCAGAGCCGCTGAGGCTGATTCTTTTCATGTAGGCCGGATAAGACGCTTTGCGTCGCCATCCGGCAATAAAAAAGCCGGGTGGTGGCTTCGCCTTACCCGGCCTACTATGTTTCTGTACGTTCTCTTTTACAGTTTCGCAAACACCCGACGCGCGGCATCGATGGTGTTATTGATATCTTCTTCGCTGTGCGCCACAGACATAAAGCCCGCTTCGAAGGCAGACGGTGCCAGGTAAATCCCTTCATCCAGCATCATGTGGAAGAACTGCTTAAAGCGTTCAACGTCGCATGCCATCACATCCTGATAGCAGGTCACGGTTTCTGCATCGGTGAAGAAAATCCCGAACATCCCGCCCACATGGTTAACCACCAGAGGAATGTTCGCTTCTTCGGCGGCTTCCAGCAGACCTTCCGCCAGATGCGTTGTCAGTTCATTCAGCGTTTCATGAATACCCGGTTGGGCCACTTCGTTCAGACAAGCAAAACCCGCCGCCATTGCAATCGGGTTACCGGACAGCGTACCCGCCTGGTAAACCGGACCGGTCGGCGCAAGGGCATCCATCACATCACGACGGCCACCGAATGCGCCAACGGGCATCCCGCCGCCGATGATTTTACCCAGGCAGGTCAGGTCCGGAACGACGCCGTAATAATCCTGCGCACCGGCCAGCGCCACGCGGAAACCGGTCATCACTTCATCGATGATCAACAGCGCGCCAAACTCATCGCACAGCGCACGCAGGCCTGGCAGGAATTCCGGCAACGGTGGAATGCAGTTCATGTTGCCGGCGACCGGCTCAACGATGATACAGGCGATCTCCTGCGGATATTGCTCAAACGCCGCACGCACTGAAGCGAGATCGTTGTAGGTGCAGGTCAGGGTGTGTTTCGCGAAATCAGCGGGTACGCCAGGGGAGTTCGGCTGGCCCAGCGTTAACGCGCCGGAACCGGCTTTGACCAGCAGGCAGTCAGCATGGCCGTGGTAGCAGCCTTCAAATTTGATGATCTTATCGCGACCGGTGAAACCGCGCGCCAGACGGATGGCGCTCATCGTCGCTTCCGTACCGGAGTTCACCATGCGCACCATGTCCATGGTCGGTACGAGTTCAGTGACCAGCTCCGCCATTTTCACTTCCATCTCGGTTGGCGCGCCGAAGCTTAAACCGCGCTCTGCCGCTTCAATCACTGCGTTACGGATTGCCGGATGGTTATGGCCCAGCACCATCGGTCCCCAGGAACCGACGTAGTCGACATAGGCTTTACCATCGACATCATACAGATACGCGCCGTCCGCTTTTTCGATAAACAGCGGAGTACCACCCACGCCAGTAAAGGCGCGAACGGGGGAGTTAACGCCGCCAGGGATAAGTTCGCGTGCTGCGCTGTAGAGATTTTCAGACTTACTCATGGATGGGGTCCTGGTTCGTAGAAAAAGTAAATGCCCGCTATTCTAGTTATTCAGAGAAGGTTATGAAAGTTTTACGCAATTGAAACAATGCGATTTGCAGGGGATTTTCGTGAAATGTGCGAGTAGAATGCCGATTCCGTATTTGTATTACCAATTAATGATCATCTGATGAAGACTGACACTCCCTCTTTTGAAGCACAACAAATTGTGCGTTTACGCCGCAGGGATCAAATCCGTCGACTCCTGGAACGAGACAAAACGCCGTTGGCGATCCTCTTGATGGCCGCGGTAGTGGGGACCGTGACGGGACTAGTGGGCGTGGCGTTTGAGAAAGCGGTGACCTGGGTGCAGAATCAGCGCATCGGCGCGTTGGCTCAGGTTGCGGACCATGCCATTTTGCTGTGGCCGCTGGCGTTTATCCTCTCCGCATTGCTGGCGATGGTCGGCTATTTTCTGGTGCGTAAATTTGCGCCGGAAGCGGGCGGTTCGGGGATCCCAGAGATTGAAGGCGCTTTGGAGGAATTGCGACCTGTGCGCTGGTGGCGCGTTCTGCCGGTGAAATTTATCGGCGGTATGGGCACGCTGGGCGCTGGGATGGTGCTCGGGCGAGAAGGGCCGACCGTGCAGATTGGCGGCAACATTGGGCGTATGGTGCTGGATATTTTTCGTATGCGCAGCGCCGAAGCGCGGCATACTCTGCTGGCTACCGGTGCCGCTGCGGGCCTGTCGGCGGCGTTCAATGCCCCTCTGGCGGGGATCCTGTTCATTATTGAAGAGATGCGTCCGCAGTTTCGCTATAACCTCGTGTCGATCAAAGCCGTGTTTACCGGCGTCATCATGTCGAGCATTGTGTTTCGCGTTTTCAATGGTGAAGCTCCGATTATTGAAGTTGGCAAGCTCTCCAATGCGCCGGTGAATACGCTGTGGCTGTATCTGGTGCTGGGGATTGTTTTTGGCTGCGTCGGACCGTTGTTTAATACCATGGTGTTGCGTACCCAGGATATGTTCCAGCGTTTCCACGGTGGTGAGATTAAAAAATGGGTGCTCATGGGCGGCGCGATTGGCGGCTTGTGCGGGATCCTCGGATTAATTAAACCTGAAGCAGCGGGTGGTGGGTTTAACCTGATCCCGATTGCTGCGGCGGGCAATTTTAGCGTCGGTCTGCTGCTGTTTATTTTTATTGCCCGGGTGATTACCACGCTGCTGTGCTTCTCGTCCGGCGCGCCTGGCGGGATTTTTGCCCCGATGCTGGCGTTGGGTACGCTGCTTGGTACCGCGTTCGGTATGGCCGCAGCGGCCTCTTTTCCGCAGTATCATCTGGAGGCCGGAACTTTTGCCATTGCCGGAATGGGGGCTTTGTTGGCGGCTTCGGTAAGGGCGCCGCTCACCGGTATTGTGCTGGTGCTGGAGATGACCGATAACTATCAGCTCATTTTGCCAATGATTATTACCTGTCTTGGCGCAACACTATTAGCCCAATTTATGGGCGGAAAGCCGCTATACTCGACTATCCTTGCCCGCACGCTGGCAAAACAGGAAGCGGAGCAGGCGGCAAAAAGTCAGGGGACTACCGCTGGCGAGAATACTTGAACGAAATACCAGGGTATTAGATAATGGCTTTAACCATTGGGTTATAATTTGCCCAATTGCCAATGTCGTTTGGAGCAAAATATGAGTGATGACGTAGCGCTGCCACTGCAATTTACTGAAGCAGCAGCCAATAAAGTAAAAAGCCTGATCGCTGATGAAGATAACCCGAATCTGAAATTACGCGTGTATATCACCGGCGGTGGTTGCAGCGGTTTCCAGTATGGTTTCACCTTTGATGATCAGGTGAACGATGGTGATATGACCATTGAGAAACAAGGTGTTGGTCTGGTGGTTGATCCGATGAGCCTGCAATATCTGGTGGGTGGTTCGGTTGACTATACCGAAGGTCTGGAAGGTTCCCGCTTCGTTGTGACTAACCCGAATGCAAAAAGCACCTGCGGGTGTGGTTCTTCTTTCAGCATCTGATTGCTGTCTGTAATACTGATGGTCTGATGTTGTAGGCCCGGTAAGTGTAGCGCCACCGGGCAATGTGCCGGATGGCGGCGTAAACGCCTTATCCGGCCTACATGTTCTGTATCGTCATATCAACGCCCGTTATCATCCAGCGCAAACGTCGGCAATTTCAAATGCCAGCGAATGGCGGCCAGCCGAATCAGCAGGGTGACAATCATCCCCATCATACTGGCGTTTTCCAGTGAAACATCAAAGGTATAAAACGCGGTCGCATGTACGATCCCGCCGATAATACAGGCTGTAGCGTAGATTTCGGTGCGCAAAATCATCGGCACTTCACGGGCTAATACGTCACGAATGATCCCACCGCCAACGCCGGTAATCACGCCCATACAAATCGCCACCAGAGGCCCTGTTCCGGCAATAAAAGCTTTGTTGACGCCAATACCCACGAATACCGCCAGACCAACGGCATCCAGCACCGGCAGGATCCACTTCGGCAACCGTCGGGGCTGACGCACCAGCAGGATCGTCAGCATGCTGGTGATCATCGCCACCACCAGATCGGTAGGATCCTTAACCCAAAAAACCGGTCCGTTATCCAGCGCCATATCGCGGATCGTGCCGCCACCGACGGCTGTTACCACGCCTAAGACCAGAACGCCGAAGGGATCCATACGCAGTTTTCCGGCAAGCAATACGCCAGAGATAGCAAATACCGCGGTACCGACAATATCCAGCCAATAGACGAGCATGTTTAAATCCTCACAACAAACCTGGTGGGGGCAGGCGCTAATTTACCTGTGAAAGCGCATTGCAGAGTTGTTTTGCGGCGAGGATAATACGCGGGCTCGCACGTTCGAACCAATCACTATTAAGGGTAATAACCGGGATTTTAAGCTGATTTCCCCAATATTGCTCAATTTTCAGCGTTTCGCCGGAACCACCGGTGGCAACGATAGCCTGCGGCGCTCTTGCCAGGACCTGTTCACGGCTAACCTGCGGCCATGGAACCCGACTGCCGGCAAAAATGTTTTCTCCGCCGCATACCTCAAGAACCTCATGCTGAATGGAGCCTTTTCCACTGGTAAACAGAGGATTCGCCCCAAACTGCAGAAACACGCGTTTTTTCGGTTTGTTGGCATACTGAGATTTTAGTAAAGCGTATTCATCAAGCAATGTTTTTGCCGCCTGTTTGGCCTGCTCTGGCCTGGGGCTCCATGGCGCCAATTGGCGTAGCGCATCGGCGACCTGCTCAATGGTAACGGCATCCACCCAAATGACTTTAATGCCCAGCGCGGTTAGCTGATTAACCTGCCGCTCAGCATTTCCTCCGCGCCAGGCGACGACCAAATCCGGTTTCAGCGCCACAATGCGTTCCAGATTCATGCCTTGCCAGGTTGAGACCTCTTCAATATTTTGGGCCTCGGGCGGGTAATTGGAGTAGCTGCTGACGCCAACGGGCGTAATGCCTGCGGCAAAGGCGAGTTCAGTATTGGCAGGAGAAAGCGTAACAACACGCGGTGCGGCGTAAAGGAACGCCGGAAGAGTGAAAAGCAGGGCGACCAGCGCCCTGGAGAGTAATTTAGCCATGCGCCAGTTTCTGTACCAGCGTTTCAACCATCAGGCTTGACTGCTTCGCGGCGACCACCAGGAACTCGTCAAAGCTGAGATGGGACTGCTGATCGGCGACGTCAGAAATGGCGCGAACCACGACGAACGGCACGTTAAAATTGTGGCAAACATGCGCAATCGCGGTTGCTTCCATCTCAACGGCAATCGCCTGCGGGAAGTTATGCTTAATTTTAGCCAGGCCGACAGAGCCATTAATGAAGGCATCTCCGCTGACGATAAGCCCACGGACGGCATTCAGATTCAGTTCAGCAATGCAGGCTTCTGCTGCAGCAATCAGCGCAGGATCGGCTTTGAAACCCGCCGGGCAACCCGGTAGCTGACCAAATTCATAGCCAAATGCCGTGACGTCGGCATCGTGATAGCGCGCTTCATCAGAAACCACGATATCGCCGACTTTCAGCGTAGAGGCCAGGCCGCCCGCTGAACCGGTATTAATGATGGCGTCCGGCTTGCAGCGTTCAAGCAGCAACGTAGCGCCCAGTGCCGCAGCGACTTTACCGATGCCTGATTTCAGTAGCGCAACCTCAGTACCATTCAGTTGGCCGGTGTAAATTTCACAACCGCCGAGAGCGATGGTCTGACGGTTTTCGATTTTGTCACGCAGTAGCGTAACTTCTTCTTCCATTGCACCAATGATGCCGATTTTCATAGATTTACTCGCGATAAGCCAGATTTGAGGGCATAGTCTATCATGCGCTTACGGGGTAGCGCATTTCTCAGGCGGGAGAGGACATGGCACAGATCGATTTCCGAAAAAAAATAAACTGGCATCGTCGTTACCGTTCGCCGCAGGGCGTGAAGACTGAGCACGAGATCCTGCGTATTTTCGAAAGCGATCGTGGGCGCATTATCAATTCTCCGGCAATTCGCCGACTGCAACAAAAGACCCAGGTCTTTCCGTTGGAACGTAATGCGGCGGTACGCACGCGTTTGACGCACTCAATGGAAGTTCAGCAGGTTGGTCGCTATATCGCGAAAGAGATCCTTAGCCGACTCAAAGAGCAAAAGTTGCTGGAGCAGTATGGTCTGGATGAACTGACGGGACCGTTTGAGAGTATTGTTGAAATGTCCTGCCTGATGCATGACATTGGCAATCCGCCGTTTGGTCACTTTGGTGAAGCGGCGATTAATGACTGGTTCCGCCAGCGACTGTACCCCGCAGATGCGGAAAGTCAGCCACTCAGCGATGACCGTTGCCTGGTGGCGGCATTACGTTTGCGCGAGGGCGAAGAGTCGCTGAATGATATTCGCCGTAAAGTGCGACAGGACCTGTGCCATTTTGAGGGTAATGCGCAAGGGATTCGTCTGGTACATACCCTGATGCGTATGAATCTTACCTGGGCGCAGGTTGGCGGTATTTTGAAATATACCCGCCCGGCGTGGTGGCGCGGCAATGCGCCCGCAACACACAACTATTTAATGAAGAAACCGGGCTATTATCTTTCCGAAGAATCGTATATTGAGAGATTACGTAAAGAATTATCATTAGCGCCTTACAGTCGCTTTCCATTAACCTGGATTATGGAAGCTGCTGATGATATCTCTTATTGCGTGGCCGATCTGGAAGATGCCGTTGAGAAAAGAATCTTTAGCGTCGAACAACTTTATCAGCATCTGTATGCGGCGTGGGGACACCACGAAAAAGGTTCCCTGTTCAGTCTGGTGGTAGAGAACGCCTGGGAGAAATCACGTTCAAATACATTAAGCCGGAGTACCGAAGATCAGTTCTTTATGTATTTACGCGTTAATACATTGAATAAACTGGTGCCGTACGCTGCCCAGCGATTTATCGATAACTTGCCGCAGATTTTCGAGGGATGTTTTAATCACGCGCTGTTAGAAGATGCCAGTAGCTTCAGCCAGTTGCTGGGCGTCTATAAAAATGTGGCGATAAAACATGTCTTTAGCCACCCAGACGTAGAGCAACTGGAGTTACAAGGCTATCGGGTGATAAGCGGGCTGCTGGAAATCTATCAACCGTTATTAAAAATGACTCAGTCAGATTTTACGGAACTGGTCGAAAATGAAAGAGTAAAACGTTTTCCTATCGAGTCCCGGTTATTTCAGAAGTTGTCTACTCGCCATCGCCTTGCTTATGTTGAGGCGGTCAGTAAAATATCGGCTAGTTGCGCCGAGTTTCCTGTTCTGGAATATTATTACCGCTGCCGTTTGATTCAGGATTATATCAGCGGGATGACAGATTTATATGCCTGGGATGAATATCGTCGGTTGATGGCAGTAGAACAATAAATAATCATTTGTAAAGATCGACAATAAAATTTTACTTTTTCCTTAAACTTAAATCTGGAACTTAGCGCTATAAAACGACTCTGACGTATACAGCAATTTTGCGTTACCTGTTAATCGAGAACGAAACACATGAAAAAAACCACATTAGCAATGAGTGCACTGGCTCTGAGTTTAGGTTTGGCGTTGTCCCCCTTGTCTGCAACAGCGGCTGAAACGGCGTCTTCAGCAACGACCGCCCAACAGATGCCAAGCCTGGCCCCGATGCTTGAAAAAGTGATGCCATCGGTGGTGAGTATTAACGTCGAGGGGAGCACGACGGTGAATACGCCGCGCATGCCGCGTAATTTCCAGCAGTTCTTCGGTGATAATTCCCCGTTCTGCCAGGACGGTTCTCCGTTCCAGAGTTCCCCGTTCTGCCAGGGCGGCGCACCGGGCGCTGACAACGGCGGCGGCCAGCAGCAAAAATTTATGGCGCTGGGCTCTGGCGTAATTATTGATGCTGCGAAAGGGTATGTTGTGACCAACAACCACGTGGTGGATAACGCCACGGTAATTAAGGTTCAACTAAGCGATGGCCGTAAGTTTGACGCGAAGATCGTGGGTAAAGATCCGCGCTCCGATATCGCGTTGATCCAGATCCAGGATCCGAAAAACCTGACGGCAATTAAGCTGGCGGATTCCGACGCGCTGCGCGTGGGTGATTACACCGTGGCAATTGGCAACCCGTTTGGCCTCGGTGAGACCGTGACCTCCGGTATCGTTTCTGCGCTGGGTCGTAGCGGCCTGAATGCGGAAAACTACGAGAACTTTATCCAGACGGATGCTGCGATCAACCGGGGCAACTCCGGTGGCGCACTGGTCAACCTGAACGGTGAGCTGATCGGGATTAACACCGCGATCCTCGCGCCGGACGGCGGTAATATCGGGATCGGTTTTGCAATCCCAAGCAACATGGTGAAAAACCTGACCTCGCAGATGGTTGAGTTCGGCCAGGTTAAACGTGGCGAGCTGGGCATCATGGGTACCGAGCTGAGCTCTGAGCTGGCGAAAGCGATGAAAGTTGACGCCCAGCGTGGCGCATTCGTCAGCCAGGTCATGCCGAACTCTTCCGCAGCGAAAGCGGGTATTAAAGCCGGGGATGTGATTACCTCCCTGAACGGTAAACCTATCAGCAGCTTTGCCGCACTGCGTGCGCAGGTGGGAACTATGCCGGTAGGCAGCAAAATTAACCTTGGCCTGCTGCGCGACGGTAAGCCTGTTACTGTGAATCTGGAACTGCAGCAGAGCAGCCAGACCCAGGTTGATTCCAGCTCTATCTTCAAAGGCATTGAAGGTGCTGATATGAGCAACAAGGGCCAGGACAAAGGGGTCGTGGTAAGCGACGTGAAACCGAATTCTCCGGCTGCACAGATTGGCCTGAAGAAAGGGGATGTGATTATCGGTGCTAACCAGCAACCGGTGAAAAATATCGCCGAACTGCGCAAAATTCTCGACAGCAAACCCGCTGTACTGGCGCTGAACATTCAGCGTGGCGACAGCTCCATCTATCTGTTGATGCAGTAATCTCCCTCAACCCCTTCCTGCACAGGAAGGGGTTTCTTTTTGTGATACCTCCCACAACTCCATACTTCTCTCTTCCGCTTTGTGCATTTGCACAATGTTGTCGCTTGTTATCTTCCTTATGCTTGAGCTCTGCTCACAGGAGGGTTTATGGCTGGCTGGCATCTTGATACCAAAATGGCGCAGGATATCGTGGCGCGTACCATGCGCATCATTGATACCAATATCAACGTAATGGATGCCCGTGGGCGGATAATCGGCAGCGGCGATCGCGAACGAATTGGTGAATTGCACGAAGGCGCGCTGCTGGTGCTTTCTCAGGGGCGGGTGGTCGATATTGACGATGCGGTCGCACGGCATTTACACGGTGTGCGACAGGGGATCAATCTGCCGCTGCGTCTTGACGGCGAAATCGTTGGCGTTATCGGTCTTACCGGCGAACCGGAACATCTGCGCAAATACGGCGAATTGGTATGTATGACCGCCGAAATGATGCTGGAACAGTCGCGTCTGATGCATCTTTTAGCCCAGGACAGCCGTCTGCGCGAAGAATTGGTGATGAACCTGATTCAGGCGGAAGAAAATACCCCAGCGCTAATGGAATGGGCGCAGCGTTTAGGCATCGATTTGAACCAGCCGCGCGTGGTAGCGGTAGTCGAAGTCGACAGCGGTCAGCTTGGTGTTGACAGCGCGATGGCTGAACTACAGCAATTACAGAATGCGTTGACCACGCCAGAGCGTAATAATCTGATTGCGATTGTTTCCCTGACTGAGATGGTGGTGCTGAAACCCGCGCTCAATCAGTTTGGCCGCTGGGATGCCGAAGATCATCGCAAGCGCGTTGAACAGCTCATTGCCCGGATGAAAGAGAACGGACAGCTGCGTTTTCGCGTCTCGCTCGGCAACTATTTTACCGGACCTGGCAGCATTGCCCGTTCGTATCGTACGGCGCGTACCACCATGATGGTCGGTAAGCAGCGGATGCCGGAAAGCCGAAGCTATTTCTATCAGGATCTGATGCTGCCGGTACTGCTGGACAGTCTGCGCGGCGGCTGGCAGGCCAATGAGCTGGCGCGTCCGTTGGTACGGTTAAAAGCAATGGATAACAACGGCTTGCTGCGTCGGACATTAGCGGCATGGTTTCGGCATAACGTTCAGCCGCTGGCGACCTCAAAAGCCTTGTTTATTCATCGCAATACGTTGGAGTATCGCCTGAATCGTATTTCAGAACTGACCGGGCTGGATTTGGGGAATTTTGACGACAGGCTGCTGCTGTATGTGGCGTTGCAGTTAGATGAGCAGCATTGATTGCCTGATGGTGCGACGCTTATCAGGCAAAATGCCGGGTGGCGGCTTCGCCTTACCCGGCCTACGAATACATCCACTCGCGGTTATTTACGCGTCAGTTTTTCCAGATCGGCTTCAATTTCGCTGATCTTGTTGGTCACGACGCTTTCCAGATGACGTAAATCATCGAGGATCTTACGTTTAAGATCGACTTCGCTGCGATCGCGCTGGCAGATCTGATCCAGTTCATCGATCACATAGCGCAGGTTGGGGCTGATCTCCTGCACTTCTTTATAACCCTGGCCGACGCCATCGGCGACAACCGTTTTACGCTGGCGGGGATATTTGAACTTCACGCTCTTGGCAAAAAACTCGCCTTTATCCTTCTGGAAATAGATTTTCAGGATATCGTTGTTGGCTTCTTGCCGCAGGCTGTAACGATCGATCTCTTCAGGATTAGTAATGCCCAGACTTTTCAGATTGTCATACATAGCGGTACCCTTAAGCTCACTATAACCATTGAATAATTAACGAAAAGCCTTGTTTACGCCACTCGCAGATGTAAAAAAAGCGGGCTTAGCCCGCTTTTTCAAATTGCTGTCAGTCGATGGTGCGTAACAGTTCGTTGATTCCCACTTTGCCACGCGTTTTGGCATCAACCTTCTTCACTATCACCGCGCAGTACAGGCTGTATTTGCCATCTTTCGACGGCAGGTTGCCGGAGACGACAACGGAGCCCGCCGGAACGCGGCCATAATGTACTTCGCCCGTTTCGCGATCGTAAATACGGGTGCTCTGGCCGATGTACACGCCCATGGAGATAACGGATCCTTCTTCGACGATCACGCCTTCTACGACTTCAGAACGCGCGCCGATGAAGCAGTTGTCTTCAATGATGGTCGGGTTAGCCTGTAACGGCTCCAGTACGCCGCCAATGCCAACGCCGCCGGACAAGTGTACGTTTTTACCGATTTGCGCACAGGACCCGACTGTCGCCCAGGTATCAACCATCGTACCTTCATCAACATAAGCGCCGATGTTCACGTAAGACGGCATCAGTACGGTGTTACGGGCGATAAACGCGCCCTGACGTACTGCCGCAGGCGGCACCACGCGGAAACCTTCTTTCTGAAAACGCGCTTCGTCATAGTCGGCGAATTTCATCGGCACTTTATCGAAGTAACGGCTTTCCGCACCATCGATAACCTGATTATCGTTAATACGAAAAGAGAGCAGGACCGCTTTTTTCAGCCACTGATGCGTGACCCACTGACCCTCAATCTTTTCTGCGACGCGCAGAGCACCGGAATCCAGTAAAGAAATAACCTGATTCACCGCTTCGCGGGTTACGGTATCCACATTTGCCGGAGTAATGTCGGCACGGCGCTCGAAAGCGGATTCAATAACGTTCTGTAACTGCTGCATTGTTAAACTCTTTCCATAATAAATAAAAACATCACCCTTTATCGTTTGGATTGAGGGCCTCTGTCAACCGTTGATGCACTTCCTGCTGCAGCTCATTATTAAGGGCGCGCCGGTCGGCGGTGGCGATTATGAATAAATCTTCTACTCGCTCGCCAATTGTTGTAATTCGGGCGCCATGCAGCGAAATTCCCAGATCGGCAAAAATCTGCCCGACCCGCGCCAGCAGTCCTGGCTGGTCGAGAGCGATAAGCTCGAGGAATGATTTTCGATCGGTATGGGTCGGCAGAAAAGTCACTTCGGTATCGACGGTAAAATGGCGTAATTTTGCCGGCTGGCGACGCGGTTGCGGCGGTTGCCAGCTACGCTGAGTGATCGCCTGTTCCAGCCCGAAGCGGATCGCTTCGTGTCGGTCTGACGACAGCGGGCTACCGTCCGGCTCCAGCACAATGAACGTATCCATCGCCATTCCATCGCGGGTGGTGAAAATCTGCGCATCGTGGACGCTCAGATTACGCCGGTCCAGCTCGGCGCAAACGGCGGCAAACAGATACGGGCGATCCGGACTCCAGATAAAGATTTCCGTTCCTCCACGCGTTGCCTGTGGGCTAAGCAGAATGAGCGGCTCTTTGAGGTCATGTTGTAAGAGATGACGCGCATGCCAGGCCAGTTGATTTGGACTGTGGCGCACGAAATAGTTTGCCCGACAGCGTGACCAGATATGGTGTAGCGCTTCTTCATCAATGTTATCCATCCGCAATAACGCCAGCGCCTGAAGCTGATGGTGACGCACGCGCTCGCGCATATCCGGCGTGTTTTGCATCCCACGACGTAGCTGTTTTTCCGTGGCAAAGTACAGCTCGCGCAGCAGGCTTTGCTTCCAGCTATTCCACAGCGTTTCGTTGGTGGCGCAAATATCCGCGACGGTCAGGCACACCAAAAAGCGCAGGCGGTGTTCCGTTTGCACTTCTTCGGCGAATTGCTTAATCACTTCGGGATCCTGAATATCGCGACGTTGAGCGGTTACTGACATCAGTAAATGCTGGCGCACCAGCCACACGATCAGCTGTGTTTCGCGGGAGTTCAGGCCGTGCAGTTCGGCGAATTTGAGTACGTCCTGAGCACCGAGAACCGAATGATCGCCACCGCGGCCTTTGGCGATATCATGGAACAAAGCGGCAATCAGAATCAGCTCCGGCTGCCGCAGGCGCGGCCACAGATCCACACACAGCGGATGGCGCTGGCGGGTCTCTTCGTTGGCAAAACTTTCCAGCTTGAGCATCACGCGGATGGTGTGTTCATCTACCGTATAGGCATGAAACAGGTCAAACTGCATTTGGCCGACGATATGCGACCATTGCGGCATATAGGCCCACAATACGCTGTGGCGATGCATCGGCAGCAGGCCGCGGCTCACCGCGCCCGGATGGCGTAACATGCTGAGAAACAGCGAGCGCGCTTCCGGGATGTAGCATAACGGCTGCGTTAAATGACGGCGGGCATGGCGCAGATGGCGCAGCGTGGTGGAGTAAATCCCGCTGATTGCGCTGTTACGCACCATGATGTAAAACATCCGCAATATCGCTTCGGGTTTACGGATAAACAGGTCATCGCTGCGCAGATCAATCAAGGAGCCACGCAGTTGAAAGTCGTCATCAATCGGACGCGGCTTTTCGTCGGCGGGCATGGCGAGGATCGCCTCGTCGAACAGCTGCAACAGCATGTGGTTCAGTTCGCTGACCCGTCGCGTAACGCGGAAATAGTCTTTCATCATCCGCTCGATTGGCTCGTTGCCCTCACCGCCGTAGTTTAGCCGTTGGGCTACGCTGAGCTGACGATCAAACAGCAGGCGGTTATCGTAACGACTCACGATCAGGTGCAGAGCAAAGCGTATGCGCCACAGGATATGCAAGCATTCATTCAGCTCGGCACGCTCCGCCAGCGTCAAAAAACCAAAACCAACCATTTCATCCAGCGACGTGGCGCCAAAATGGCGGCGGGCGACCCATTGTAGAGTGTGGATGTCGCGCAGGCCGCCGGGGCTGCTTTTGATATCGGGTTCCAGATTGTAGCTGGTGCCATGATAACGCTGGTGACGTTGATTTTGCTCTTCCACTTTGGCGGCGTAAAACTTATCGGACGGCCAGAAACCTTCGCTAAAAATATGCTTTTGTAGCTCGAGAAACAGCGCCACGTCGCCAATCAGCAGGCGTGTTTCTATCAGATTGGTGGCGACGGTTAAATCTGATAAACCTTCCAGCAGACACTCTTCCAGCGTACGCACGCTGTGGCCCACTTCCAGCCTCACGTCCCACAACAGCGTTAACAGCTCACCGACTTTTTCGGCCTGCGCGTCAGGGAGCTTTTTACGGCTGAGGATTAACAGGTCGATATCGGAAAGCGGGTGCAGTTCGCCACGCCCGTAACCCCCAACGGCAACCAGCGCCAGGTCGGCAATTTGGCCAAAACCGGCTTCAATCCACAGGCGCTGTAGCAACTGGTCAATAAATTCGGTACGGGCCTCAATGAGTTGTTCAGCGGAAATTCCGCTGTCGAACGCTTCGCCTAACCAGCGCTGGAACGTGTCGATATGCGCTTTAATGCCGGCGCAGTTGAGATCGTGCTGTGGCCAGGTTCCGGGGTTTTGCGGTTGGCCAGGCAGGGTGGGGAGGGCTGTATTTGCGTGCTGTTCAGGAAGAGTATTCATTATGCGCCACCCATTAAAAAGCCGGATGATGGCGTGAACGCCTTATCCGGCCTACGTATTTACTCTTCATCCTTCAAGTTGCTTCTACGTTGGCTGCGCTCGTTCACTCCAGTCACGTACTTATGTACGCTCCTGAAGATTCACTCTCTTGCCGCCTTGAGGCAACTCGAATGATTTTGAGTAAAGGGGTAATTTGTAGGCCTGATAAGATGCGAATGCATCGCCATCAGGCAAAACATTATTCGTCGTGAGTGATGATCGCCGGGATGGTGTCATCCTTGCGTAACGTCAGGATCTCACAGCCGTTTTCCGTCACCACAATAGTATGCTCGTACTGAGCAGACAAGCTGCGGTCTTTGGTTTTCACCGTCCAGCCGTCTTTCATGGTGCGGATGCGGTAATCACCGGCATTCAGCATCGGTTCTACGGTGAAGGTCATGCCCGGCTGCAGTACCACGCCGCCGTCGTCTGCATCGTAGTGCAGAACCTGAGGCTCCTCGTGGAAGCCGCGACCGATACCGTGACCGCAGTATTCACGTACTACAGAGAAGCCTTCGCCTTCCGCGTATTTCTGAATCGCAGCGCCCAACGTGCGCAGGCGAATGCCCGGTTTAACCATCCGCAGCGCCAGATACAGGCTTTCTTGCGTTACACGGCACAGACGTTCGCCCAGAATGGTGGGTTTGCCGACGATAAACATTTTGGAGGTATCGCCGTGGAATTCGTCTTTAATCACGGTCACGTCGATGTTAACGATATCACCATCTTTCAGGTGCTTAGCGTCGTCCGGGATCCCGTGGCACACCACTTCGTTAATCGAGATACACACGGATTTAGGGTAACCGTGGTAGCCCAGGCACGCGGAAATGGCCTGCTGCTCATTAACGATATAGTCATTACAGATGCGATCCAGTTCGCCGGTGCTGACGCCCGGTTTGATAAACGGTTCGATCATCTCCAGTACTTCTGCCGCCAGACGGCCAGCGACGCGCATTTTTTCGATTTCTTCAGGGGTCTTGATTGAGATAGCCATGAATTCTGTCCATCAGTGCCGATTATTTTCGGCAATAATTGTGTAAGTGCTGACAATGGTATCAGTCAGGGGTGTACCCTGCCAAATTGAGAATCATTCTGAACTTCGCCTTTCGTGCCACAGGTGCGTTGGCTACATTTTTTCACCTCAGTCACTTACTGGCCGTAAGCTCCCGGGGATTCAAAAATTTGCCGCCTGCCTGTAACACGAAATTCATCGTTCAATTCAGCACTGAGTGCCAACAATTATTGGTGTCGGTGGCGTATTTGTGGTATAAAGCGCGCCGGACTTCCGATCCATTCGAAGACTACACACGATGGACGGGAGCGACAAATCTCACTTTGTGTAACAACACACACGTATCGGCACATATTCCGGGGTGCCCTTTGGGGTCGGTAATATGGGATGCGTGGAGGCTTAACCCCAACTTTTATATATAGAGGTTTTAATCATGGCAACTGTTTCCATGCGCGACATGCTCAAGGCTGGTGTTCACTTTGGTCACCAAACCCGTTACTGGAACCCGAAAATGAAGCCGTTCATCTTCGGTGCGCGTAACAAAGTTCACATCATCAACCTTGAGAAAACTGTACCGATGTTCAACGAAGCTCTGGCTGAACTGAACAAGATCTCTGCTCGTAAAGGTAAAATCCTTTTCGTTGGTACTAAACGCGCTGCAAGCGAAGCGGTGAAAGAAGCTGCTAACAGCTGCGACCAGTTCTTCGTGAACCATCGCTGGCTGGGCGGTATGCTGACTAACTGGAAAACCGTTCGTCAGTCCATCAAACGTCTGAAAGATCTGGAAACTCAGTCTCAGGACGGTACTTTCGAAAAGCTGACCAAGAAAGAAGCGCTGATGCGTACTCGTGAGCTTGAGAAACTGGAAAACAGCCTGGGCGGTATCAAAGACATGGGCGGTCTGCCGGACGCTCTGTTCGTAATCGATGCTGACCACGAGCACATTGCTATCAAAGAAGCAAACAACCTGGGTATCCCGGTATTTGCTATCGTTGATACCAACTCTGATCCGGACGGTGTTGACTTCGTTATCCCGGGTAACGACGACGCAATCCGTGCTGTGACCCTGTACCTGGGCGCTGTAGCTACTACCGTTCGTGAAGGCCGTTCTCAGGATCTGGCTTCCCAGGCGGAAGAAAGCTTCGTAGAAGCTGAATAATAAGGCACGCTCGTTCGAGCCCCCTTATAAACCAGGTAGTATCACGTTTGGTTAGGGGCCCTTTAGGCCCCTTTTTCACTTTTAAATCTGTGCGGTTTCATGCCGGGCAGATCAAATCTTCCGAGGATTTTAGAATGGCTGAAATTACCGCATCCCTGGTAAAAGAGCTGCGTGAGCGTACTGGCGCAGGCATGATGGATTGCAAAAAAGCACTGACTGAAGCTAATGGCGACATCGAGCTGGCAATCGAAAACATGCGTAAGTCCGGCGCAATCAAAGCGGCGAAAAAAGCAGGCAACGTTGCTGCTGACGGCGTAATCAAAACCAAAATCGACGGCAACATCGCTTTCATTCTGGAAGTTAACTGCCAGACTGACTTCGTTGCTAAAGATGCTGGTTTCCAGGCATTTGCTGACAAAGTACTGGACGCTGCCGTTGCTGGCAAAATCACTGACGTTGAAGTTCTGAAAGCACAGTTCGAAGAAGAACGAGTTGCGCTGGTTGCTAAAATCGGTGAGAACATCAACATTCGTCGCGTGGCTTCCCTGGAAGGCGAAGTTCTGGGTAACTACCAGCACGGTGCGCGTATCGGTGTTCTGGTCGCTGCTACTGGCGCTGACGAAGAACTGGTTAAACAGCTGGCAATGCACGTTGCTGCAAGCAAACCAGAATTCGTTAAGCCGGAAGACGTTTCTGCTGAAGTGGTAGAGAAAGAATACCAGGTTCAGCTGGACATCGCCATGCAGTCTGGCAAGCCGAAAGAAATCGCAGAGAAAATGGTTGAAGGCCGTATGAAGAAATTCACCGGCGAAGTTTCTCTGACTGGCCAGCCTTTCGTTATGGAACCGAGCAAATCTGTTGGTCAGCTGCTGAAAGAGCACAACGCTGACGTAACTGGTTTCATCCGCTTCGAAGTGGGTGAAGGCATCGAGAAAGTTGAGACTGACTTTGCAGCAGAAGTTGCTGCGATGTCCAAGCAGTCTTAATTTTTAAAGGAGCCGCCTGAGGGCGGCTTCTTTTTGTGTCTGGCTTGTAAATTCAGCGAACCGCTATAGTGGTCATGCTGAAAAGCGACATACAATGTCGCCGGAATTAACTCATCTCATTCGTTGACAGTCTCAGGAAAGAAACATGGCTACCAATGCAAAACCCGTCTACAAACGTATTCTGCTTAAGTTAAGTGGCGAAGCTCTGCAAGGTTCAGAAGGCTTCGGTATTGATGCAAGCATACTTGACCGTATGGCTCAGGAAATCAAAGAGCTGGTTGAGCTGGGTATTCAGGTTGGCGTAGTGATTGGTGGCGGTAACCTGTTCCGTGGTGCTGGTCTGGCGAAAGCAGGGATGAACCGCGTTGTGGGCGACCACATGGGCATGTTAGCCACCGTAATGAACGGTCTGGCGATGCGCGATGCGCTTCACCGCGCCTATGTGAACGCTCGCTTGATGTCCGCCATTCCTCTGAACGGCGTGTGTGATAACTACAGCTGGGCGGAAGCTATCAGCCTGCTGCGTAACAACCGCGTTGTTATTTTGTCTGCGGGTACCGGCAATCCGTTCTTCACTACTGATTCAGCAGCCTGTCTGCGCGGTATTGAAATTGAAGCGGATGTGGTACTGAAAGCTACCAAAGTGGACGGCGTATTTACTGCCGACCCGGCTAAAGATCCTACGGCGACCATGTACGAACAGTTGACCTACACTGAAGTACTGGATAAAGAGCTGAAAGTGATGGATCTGGCGGCGTTCACGCTGGCTCGTGACCACAAATTACCGATTCGTGTCTTTAACATGAACAAACCGGGTGCGCTGCGCCGTGTTGTTATGGGTGAAAAAGAAGGCACGTTAATCACGGAATAATTCCCGTTGCGGCTAAATGCAGGTAATATTCCGCTTTAATGTCGCGGGATACGTCCCTCAAAATTAATCAAGACTATACTTGTCACAGCTTGCGTGGTGGGTGTGGTCTGACTGAAACGAGCTTTCAAGGATTCGTAACGTGATCAACGATATCAGAAAAGATGCTGAAGTACGCATGGACAAATGCGTCGAAGCGTTCAAAAATCAAATCAGCAAAATTCGTACGGGCCGTGCTTCTCCTAGCCTGCTGGATGGTATTGTCGTGGAATATTACGGCACGCCGACTCCGCTGCGCCAGCTGGCAAGCGTAACGGTTGAAGATTCCCGTACCCTGAAAATCAACGTGTTTGACCGTTCCATGGGACCAGCCGTTGAAAAAGCAATTATGGCTTCCGACCTTGGTCTGAATCCAAGTTCAGCGGGTTCCGACATCCGCGTTCCGCTGCCGCCGCTGACCGAAGAGCGTCGTAAAGATCTGACCAAGATCGTGCGTGGCGAAGCTGAAGGCGCGCGTGTTGCCGTACGTAACGTACGCCGCGATGCAAACGACAAAGTGAAAGCGCTGTTGAAAGATAAAGAGATCAGCGAAGACGACGATCGCCGCTCTCAGGACGAAGTACAGAAACTGACTGACGCAGCGATCAAGAAAGTTGATGCGGCGCTGGCAGAGAAAGAAACGGAACTGATGCAGTTCTGATTCATCTGTACGCTAAAAACGCCGCTTAGAAGGCCTGCAAAGGCTGGATGGCGGCGTTTTGCTTTTTTCTGTCTATACCCTATTTTTCTGGATGTCTCATGAAGCAATTAACCATCCTGGGATCAACCGGTTCCATTGGTTGCAGTACGCTGGATGTAGTACGCCATAACCCGGAAAAATTTCGTGTTGCTGCGTTGGTTGCGGGAAAGAATGTTGCCCGTATGGTGGAGCAATGCCTGGAATTTTCTCCTCGCTATGCGGTAATGGACGATGAAAAAAGCGCGGCATTGCTAAAATCGGCTCTGCTGGAGCAGGGTAGCCGCACTGAAGTTATGAGCGGACAGCAGGCTGCCTGTGATATGGCCGCGCTGGATGATGTTGATCAGGTCATGGCAGCGATTGTCGGCGCAGCGGGCCTGCTGCCGACGCTTTCGGCAATCCGCGCGGGCAAAAGCATTTTGCTGGCGAACAAAGAGTCTCTGGTCACCTGCGGACGTCTGTTTATGGACGACGTGAAACGCCACAAAGCGCAGCTTTTGCCGGTAGATAGCGAGCATAACGCGATTTTTCAGAGTTTACCGCAACCGATCCAGCTCAATCTGGGATACGCTGACCTTGAGCAAAACGGCGTCGTGTCCGTACTGCTTACCGGGTCTGGTGGCCCTTTCCGTGAAACGCCATTGCGCGATCTGGTTGCTATGACCCCCGATCAGGCATGTCGTCATCCGAATTGGTCGATGGGACGAAAAATCTCTGTCGATTCAGCCACCATGATGAATAAAGGTCTGGAATACATTGAAGCGCGTTGGTTATTCAATGCCAGCGCAAGCCAGATGGAAGTGCTGATTCATCCGCAGTCGGTTATTCATTCGATGGTACGTTATCAGGATGGCAGCGTTCTGGCGCAGTTGGGGGAACCTGACATGCGTACACCTATTGCCCATACGATGGCATGGCCGGAACGTGTGAAGTCTGGCGTTAAGCCTGTCGACTTTTGCCAACTCAGTGCGTTGACGTTTTCCGCACCTGATTATCAGCGCTATCCGTGCCTGAAACTGGCGATGGACGCGTTTGAGCAAGGGCAGGCGGCAACGACCGCACTGAACGCCGCGAATGAAATTACCGTTGCCGCATTTCTGGCGCAGCAGATTCGATTTACCGATATTGCCGATCTTAATTTATCCGTACTGGATAAGATGGATTTGCAGGAGCCGCAGAGCGTTGATGACGTGCTGAAGGTTGATACCATCGCGCGGGAAGTCGCCAGAAAAGAAGTGATGCGACTCTCAAGCTGATGATAATCCCTCTACGGAAGATCGTGCTATTTGTTAGCGTTGGGCTTCAGTGATATAGTCTGCGCCACTCGATCGCGGGTAGTTGCTTTTTTTCGGTCGGGTAAGCCGTGGTTTGACACGGCTTTTTTGTGGATGGGCTTCAGTATTCCTGAGTACCGTAAATCCTTTCAGGGACTAAAAACGCGTTATGTTGTCTGCAACTAAACCATTAAGCGAAAATTTGCCAGCACATGGTTGCCGCCATGTTGCAATCATCATGGATGGCAATGGCCGCTGGGCGAAAAAGCAAGGGAAGATTCGCGCCTTTGGGCATAAGGCCGGAGCAAAATCCGTCCGCCGGGCTGTCTCTTTTGCTGCCAATAACGGTATTGATGCGTTAACGCTGTATGCCTTTAGCAGTGAGAACTGGAACCGACCTGCGCAGGAAGTGAGCGCGTTAATGGAACTGTTTGTGTGGGCGCTTGATAGCGAAGTGAAAAACCTGCACCGCCATAACGTACGTCTGCGTATTATCGGGGATATCAGTCGATTTAACTCACGTTTGCAAGAACGGATTCGCAAATCAGAAGCGCTTACCGCCCAGAATACCGGGTTGACGCTGAATATTGCAGCGAATTACGGTGGACGGTGGGATATTGTCCAGGGAGTCAGGCAACTGGCACAACAGGTGCAGGAAGGTCTGCTGCGCCCAGAGCAAATCGATGAAGAGATGCTTGGGCAGCAAATTTGTATGCATGAACTGGCCCCTGTGGATTTAGTGATAAGGACTGGGGGAGAACATCGAATTAGTAATTTTTTGTTGTGGCAAATTGCCTATGCCGAACTTTACTTTACGGATGTTCTCTGGCCCGATTTCGATGAACAAGACTTTGAAGGTGCGCTGCATGCCTTTGCTAATCGTGAGCGTCGTTTCGGCGGCACCGAGCCCGGTGATGAAAAAGCCTGATGGGGGTCGCTTTTGCTGAAGTATCGCCTGATTTCTGCTTTTGTTTTAATACCCGTTGTCATCGCGGCGTTGTTTTTGCTGCCGCCGGTGGGGTTCGCCATTGTTACGCTGGTTGTCTGTATGTTGGCCGCCTGGGAATGGGGACAGTTAAGCGGTTTTACCACGCGTACACAGCGAGTCTGGCTGGCGGTTTTGTGCGGGCTATTGCTGGCGCTAATGCTATTTTTACTGCCAGAATACCATCGCAATATTCATCAGCCGCTGGTTGAAGTATCGCTATGGGCGTCGCTGGGTTGGTGGATCGTCGCGCTGTTACTGGTACTGTTTTACCCAGGTTCTGCGTCGGTCTGGCGTAATTCCAAAACATTACGCATAATTTTCGGCGTGCTAACCATTGTTCCTTTCTTTTGGGGAATGCTGGCGCTACGGGCATGGCACTATGATGAAAATCATTATAGTGGCGCGCTATGGCTGCTGTATGTCATGATCCTCGTCTGGGGAGCGGACTCTGGCGCGTATATGTTTGGTAAGCTGTTTGGCAAACACAAACTGGCACCGAAGGTTTCTCCTGGTAAAACCTGGCAGGGTTTTATTGGCGGACTCGCCACTGCGGCCGTAATCTCATGGGGTTATGGCATGTGGGCGAATCTTGAAGTTGCGCCTGTCACCTTGCTCATTTGCTCCATCGTTGCAGCCCTGGCCTCCGTGCTGGGTGACCTGACTGAGAGTATGTTTAAGCGTGAAGCAGGTATTAAGGACAGTGGTCACTTAATTCCAGGACACGGCGGTATTCTGGATCGTATTGATAGCCTGACGGCTGCGGTACCGGTCTTTGCCTGCCTGTTGTTACTGGTATTCAGGACGCTCTAACGGATGGTCTTATGCTGAGTATTCTCTGGAATCTGGCTGCATTCATCGTCGCACTCGGTGTGCTTATCACCGTGCATGAATTTGGTCATTTCTGGGTTGCACGGCGCTGCGGAGTCCGCGTTGAGCGCTTTTCCATTGGCTTTGG
The DNA here is from genome assembly GCF_008693645.1 of Citrobacter werkmanii. NCBI lineage: Bacteria > Pseudomonadati > Pseudomonadota > Gammaproteobacteria > Enterobacterales > Enterobacteriaceae > Citrobacter > Citrobacter werkmanii. The sequence goes on from NZ_CP044101.1 coordinate 1,180,737, forward strand.
AAAAGCGCTTTGGCGTCGTACCGATAAACTGGGTACAGAATACGTCATCGCTCTAATCCCCCTCGGCGGTTACGTCAAAATGCTGGATGAGCGCGCTGAACCGGTGGTACCGGAGCTGCGCCATTACGCTTTCAACAATAAAACGGTTGGGCAGCGCGCGGCTATTATCGCCGCAGGTCCGATCGCAAACTTCCTTTTTGCTATTTTCGCTTATTGGCTGGTGTTTATCATTGGCGTTCCTGGCGTTCGTCCGGTTATTGGTGAAATAACACCCAACTCGATTGCTGCGCAGGCGCAAATTCAGCCTGGTACGGAACTAAAAGCGGTTGATGGTATCGAAACCCCTGATTGGGATGCCGTGAGACTGCAGTTGGTTTCCAAAATTGGCGATGAGCATACAACGCTCAGCGTGGCGCAGTTTGGCAGTAACCAGCGGCAGGACAAAACGCTGGATTTGCGCCATTGGGCATTTGAGCCAGACAAACAGGATCCCGTCGCCAGTTTAGGGATTCGCCCACGCGGTCCGCAGATTGAATCGGTGCTGTCAGAAGTGCAGGCTAACTCGGCTGCAAGTAAGGCGGGTTTGCAAGCTGGCGACAGGATCGTTAAAGTCAATGGTCAGCCGCTGACGCAATGGATGATGTTCGTGACGCTGGTGCGCGATAATCCGGATAAGCCGTTAGCGCTAGATATTGAAAGACAAGGCAGTTCCTTGTCTTTAACGTTAACCCCGGATTCAAAACAGGTTAACGGGAAGGCAGAAGGTTTTGCGGGCGTGGTGCCTAAAATTATTCCTCTGCCTGATGAGTATAAGACTGTACGCCAGTATGGACCCTTCAGCGCCATCGTCGAAGCCTCGGATAAAACGTGGCAGTTGATGAAGCTGACGGTCAGTATGCTGGGAAAATTGATTACCGGTGATGTAAAACTGAACAACCTCAGTGGGCCGATTTCTATCGCCCAGGGGGCTGGGATGTCAGCGGAGTTCGGGGTGATTTATTACCTGATGTTCCTTGCGCTTATCAGCGTGAACTTAGGGATAATTAACCTGTTTCCGTTGCCCGTTCTTGACGGGGGGCATCTGCTGTTCCTGGCGATTGAAAAGCTGAAGGGCGGTCCGGTATCCGAGCGGGTTCAAGACTTTAGTTATCGCATTGGCTCTATCTTGCTGGTGTTGTTAATGGGGCTTGCACTTTTCAATGATTTCTCTCGGTTGTAAGAGAGTGTTAGGAAGAACGCATAATAACGATGGCGATGAAAAAGTTGCTCATAGCGTCGCTGCTGTTTAGCAGCGCCACCGTATACGGTGCTGAAGGGTTCGTAGTGAAGGACATTCATTTCGAAGGCCTACAGCGAGTCGCCGTTGGTGCGGCTCTCCTCAGTATGCCGGTGCGCACAGGCGACACGGTTAATGATGAAGACATCAGTAATACCATTCGTGCTCTGTTCGCCACCGGTAACTTTGAGGATGTCCGCGTCCTGCGCGATGGTGATACCCTTCTGGTTCAGGTAAAAGAACGTCCGACGATTGCCAGCATTACTTTCTCCGGTAACAAATCGGTGAAAGACGACATGCTGAAGCAAAACCTCGAGGCGTCTGGCGTACGTGTTGGCGAGTCTCTGGATCGCACCACGCTTGCCGATATCGAAAAAGGCCTGGAAGATTTCTACTATAGCGTCGGTAAGTACAGCGCCAGTGTGAAAGCGGTGGTAACGCCGTTGCCGCGTAACCGCGTTGACCTCAAACTGGTCTTCCAGGAAGGTGTTTCGGCGAAGATCCAACAGATCAATATCGTCGGCAACCATGCCTTCTCGACTGACGAACTTATCTCTCACTTCCAACTGCGTGATGAAGTGCCGTGGTGGAACGTAGTGGGCGATCGTAAATACCAGAAACAGAAACTCGCGGGCGATCTCGAAACCCTGCGCAGCTACTATCTGGATCGCGGTTATGCTCGCTTTAATATCGATTCTACCCAGGTGAGCCTGACGCCGGATAAAAAAGGTATCTACATCACCGTTAACATCACTGAAGGTGATCAGTACAAGCTTTCTGGGGTAGAGGTGAGCGGTAACCTGGCCGGACACTCCGCCGAAATTGAGAGCCTGACCAAAATCGAGCCAGGCGAACTCTATAACGGCACCAAAGTGACCAAAATGGAAGATGATATCAAGAAGCTTCTGGGGCGCTATGGCTATGCCTATCCGCGCGTACAGTCGCAGCCTGAAATCAACGATGCCGACAAAACCGTTAAATTACGCGTAAATGTGGATGCGGGTAACCGTTTCTATGTGCGTAAGATTCGCTTTGAAGGTAACGACACGTCTAAAGACTCCGTTCTGCGTCGCGAAATGCGTCAGATGGAAGGCGCATGGTTGGGCAGCGATCTGGTCGACCAGGGTAAAGAACGTCTGAACCGTCTGGGTTACTTTGAAACCGTCGATACCGATACTCAGCGTGTTCCGGGCCGTCCGGATCAGGTTGATGTGGTCTATAAGGTGAAAGAGCGTAACACTGGTAGCTTTAACTTCGGCGTCGGTTACGGTACCGAGAGCGGCGTGAGCTTCCAGGCGGGCGTTCAGCAGGATAACTGGTTAGGTACCGGTTATTCCGTCGGGATTAACGGCACCAAAAACGACTACCAGACCTATACTGAGCTATCTGTCACCAACCCGTACTTCACCGTTGACGGTGTGAGCCTTGGCGGTCGCGTCTTCTATAACGACTTTGAAGCGGATGATGCAGACCTGTCCGACTATACCAACAAAAGTTATGGTACTGACGTAACGCTCGGCTTCCCGGTTAACGAATACAATACGCTGCGTGCTGGCCTGGGTTATGTACATAACAAACTGTCCAACATGCAGCCGCAGATCGCGATGGATCGTTATCTTGAGTCGATGGGACAACCCGCTGATACCAGCAGTTTTGCCGCTGATGACTTCACCTTCAACTACGGTTGGACGTACAACAAGTTAGACCGTGGTTATTTCCCGACAGACGGTTCGCGTGTCAACCTGAATGGTAAAGTGACCATTCCGGGTTCTGATAACGAATACTACAAATTGTCGATGGATACCGCGACCTACGTGCCGATTGATGACGATCACAAATGGGTTGTCCTGGGCCGTACCAAGTGGGGTTATGGTGATGGTATCGGTAGCAAAGAGATGCCGTTCTACGAGAACTTCTATGCTGGTGGTTCCAGTACCGTGCGTGGTTTCCAGTCGAATACTATCGGCCCGAAAGCTGTTTATAAAAATGGCGCCCACACGAGCTGGGACGATAATAATGATTACGAAGACTGTACTCAGGAAGCTGGCTGTAAATCTGATGATGCGGTAGGTGGTAACGCCATGGCTGTCGCCAGCCTGGAGTTTATTACCCCGACGCCGTTCATCAGCGACAAGTATGCCAACTCGGTCCGTACCTCGTTCTTCTGGGATATGGGTACCGTTTGGGATACGAACTGGGATCCGTCATCTGCGCCGTCGGATGTACCGGACTATAGCGATCCGAGCAATATCCGTATGTCAGCAGGTATCGCTTTACAATGGATGTCCCCATTGGGGCCGTTGGTTTTCTCCTACGCCCAGCCGTTCAAGAAGTACGATGGAGACAAAGCGGAACAGTTCCAGTTTAACATTGGTAAAACCTGGTAATTGTTCTTCGCAAAGGAATGTAGTGGTAGTGTAGCGCTGACTTTAGGCGATCTTGCATGGGATCGCCTGGCCACGCAAAGAACTGTACCTTCGGGTGCAAATGGGATGGTAAGGAGTTAATTGTGAAAAAGTGGTTATTAGCTGCAGGTCTCGGTTTAGCGATGGCAACGTCCGCACAGGCCGCTGACAAAATTGCAATCGTCAACATGGGTAGCCTGTTCCAACAGGTTGCACAGAAGACAGGTGTTTCCGCTACGCTGGAAAACGAGTTCAAAGGCCGTGCCAGCGAACTGCAGCGTATGGAATCCGATCTGCAATCTAAAATGCAGCGTCTGCAATCAATGAAAGCGGGTAGCGATCGTACCAAGCTGGAAAAAGACGTTATGGCTCAGCGTCAGACTTTCTCACAGAAAGCTCAGGCTTTTGAGCAGGATCGTGCGCGTCGTTCCAACGAAGAACGTGGCAAACTGGTTACTCGTATCCAGACAGCTGTGAAATCTGTTGCTAACAGCCAGAGCATCGATCTGGTCGTTGACGCAAACACCGTTGCATACAATAGCAGCGATGTAAAAGACATCACCGCTGACGTACTGAAACAGGTTAAATAAGTAATGCCTTCAATTCGACTGGCTGATTTAGCAGAGCAGTTGGATGCAGAATTACACGGTGATGGCGATATCGTCATCACCGGCGTAGCGTCCATGCAATCTGCGCAAACTGGCAATATCACGTTTATGGTGAATCCTAAGTACCGTGAACACTTAGGCGTATGCCAGGCTTCTGCCGTTGTCATGACGCAGGACGATCTTCCATTTGCTAAGAGTGCAGCGCTGGTAGTGAAGAATCCCTACCTGACCTATGCTCGTATGGCGCAAATTTTAGATACCACGCCGCAGCCCGCACAAAACGTTGCACCGAGTGCAGCGATCGATGCGACGGCGAAGCTGGGTAAAAATGTCTCGGTGGGCGCAAATGCGGTCATTGAGTCTGGCGTAGAACTGGGCGATAACGTGGTTATTGGCGCAGGCTGCTTCGTCGGGAAAAATACAAAAATCGGCGCAGGTTCTCGCTTGTGGGCGAATGTGACGATTTACCACGACATTCAGATCGGTGAGAATTGCCTGATCCAATCCAGCACTGTCGTCGGTTCGGATGGATTTGGTTACGCGAACGATCGCGGTAACTGGGTGAAGATCCCGCAGCTTGGTCGCGTGATTATCGGCGATCGCGTCGAGATCGGCGCTTGTACTACCATTGACCGTGGTGCCCTGGACGATACTGTGATCGGTAATGGTGTTATCATTGATAATCAGTGCCAGATTGCACATAACGTTGTGATTGGCGACAATACGGCGGTAGCCGGTGGCGTCATTATGGCGGGTAGCCTGAAGATTGGCCGTTACTGCATGATTGGCGGCGCCAGCGTGATCAATGGGCATATGGAAATATGCGACAAAGTCACGGTAACTGGCATGGGTATGGTGATGCGTCCTATCACGGAACCTGGCGTCTACTCCTCAGGCATTCCGCTACAACCCAATAAGGTATGGCGTAAAACAGCTGCACTGGTGATGAATATTGATGATATGAGCAAGCGCCTCAAAGCGATTGAGCGCAAGGTTAATCAACAAGACTAAAGCACCTTTTTTGCATGTCTGACTTTTCGGCCTGTCCCATTCATACGATTGCGACAGGCCGTGTTATTATTGCCTTTTAGTATATTTTGACAGGAAGAGTATTTTGACTACTAACACTCATACTCTGCATATTGAAGAGATTTTAGAACTTCTGCCGCACCGTTTTCCGTTTCTGCTGGTTGACCGCGTGCTGGATTTTGAAGAAGGTCGTTTTCTGCGCGCAGTGAAAAATGTATCCGTTAATGAGCCTTTCTTCCAGGGCCACTTCCCGGGCAAACCTATTTTCCCTGGCGTACTGATTCTGGAAGCGATGGCGCAGGCCACCGGTATCCTCGCATTTAAAAGCGTAGGAAAACTGGAACCAGGCGAACTGTACTATTTCGCGGGTATTGACGAAGCACGCTTTAAGCGTCCTGTCGTGCCGGGCGATCAGATGATCATGGAAGTGACTTTCGAGAAAACGCGCCGTGGCCTGACCCGTTTTAAAGGGGTTGCGCTGGTCGACGGTAAAGTTGTGTGCGAAGCAACGATGATGTGTGCCCGTAGCCGGGAGGCCTGATACGTGATTGATAAATCCGCCTTTATTCACCCTACCGCCATTGTGGAAGAGGGCGCCAGTATTGGCGCTAACGCTCACATTGGCCCATTTTGTATTGTTGGACCCCATGTTGAAATTGGTGAGGGTACCGTACTGAAGTCTCACGTTGTCGTGAATGGCCATACAAAAATTGGTCGCGATAACGAGATCTATCAGTTTGCCTCCATCGGCGAAGTTAACCAGGATCTTAAATATGCTGGCGAACCAACCCGCGTGGAAATTGGCGATCGCAACCGCATCCGCGAAAGCGTCACCATTCATCGTGGCACAGTGCAGGGCGGTGGAGTGACGAAGGTGGGCAGCGATAACTTACTGATGATTAATGCGCACGTCGCGCATGATTGTACGGTAGGCAACCGCTGTATTCTGGCGAATAACGCCACGCTTGCCGGACATGTTTCGCTGGATGATTTTGTTATCATCGGCGGCATGACTGCGGTGCATCAATTCTGCATCATCGGCGCGCATGTGATGGTTGGCGGCTGTTCTGGCGTTGCTCAGGACGTGCCACCGTACGTTATCGCCCAGGGCAACCACGCGACGCCGTTTGGCGTCAATATCGAAGGTCTGAAGCGTCGTGGGTTCACCCGCGAAGCGATTACCGCGATTCGTAATGCCTACAAAGCGTTGTACCGTAGCGGTAAAACGTTGGAAGAAGCGAAACCGGAAATCGCCGAACTGGCGAAACAGCACCCTGAAGTCCAGGCTTTCAGCGACTTCTTTGAGCGCTCAACGCGTGGTCTGATTCGTTAATGACTGAGCAGCGTCCTTTAACGATTGCCCTCGTCGCCGGAGAAACCTCCGGCGATATTCTTGGTGCAGGGCTAATCCGCGCACTCAAAGCTCGTGTTCCCAATGCGCGTTTTGTTGGCGTGGCGGGGCCGCTAATGCAGGCCGAAGGCTGTGAAGCCTGGTACGAAATGGAAGAACTGGCGGTGATGGGCATTGTTGAAGTGCTCGGACGTCTGCGCCGTTTACTGCATATTCGTGCCGATCTCACTCGTCGATTCACCGAGCTCAAGCCGGATGTTTTCGTTGGCATTGATGCGCCTGATTTCAATATTACCCTTGAAGGGAACTTGAAAAAGCAGGGCATAAAAACGATTCATTATGTCAGTCCGTCCGTCTGGGCGTGGCGACAGAAACGCGTTTTCAAAATAGGCAGATCCACTAATATGGTGCTGGCTTTTCTGCCTTTCGAAAAAGCGTTTTATGACAAATTTAACGTCCCGTGCCGCTTTATCGGCCACACCATGGCGGATGCCATGCCGTTGGATCCGGATAAACACGCGGCCCGTGATATTTTGGGTATTCCCCACGACGCGCATTGCCTGGCGCTGCTGCCAGGAAGCCGTGGCGCGGAAGTGGAGATGCTCAGCGCCGATTTTCTGAAAACGGCGCAACTGTTACGTCAGCATTATCCGGATCTCGAAGTCGTGGTGCCGTTGGTGAATGCCAAACGCCGGGAGCAGTTTGAGCGTATCAAGGCCGAGGTTGCGCCGGAGCTTTCCGTGCATCTGCTTAATGGCATGGGACGTGAAGCGATGGTGGCCAGCGATGCCGCACTGTTGGCTTCAGGCACCGCCGCGCTGGAATGTATGCTGGCAAAGTGTCCGATGGTGGTCGGCTACCGCATGAAACCCTTTACCTTCTGGCTGGCGAAGCGTCTGGTGAAAACGGATTACGTTTCGCTTCCTAACCTGTTAGCGGGAAGAGAACTGGTTAAAGAGCTGTTGCAGGAAGAGTGTGAGCCGCATGCGCTGGCGCAAGCGCTGTTGCCGTTACTGGCGAATGGCAAAACCAGCCATGCGATGCATGACACTTTCCGTGAACTGCATCAGCAGATCCGTTGCAATGCTGATGAGCAGGCAGCGGATGCAGTCCTGGAGTTAGCGCAATGATTGAATTTGTTTATCCGCATACGCATTTAGTGGCGGGTGTGGATGAAGTCGGGCGCGGTCCTTTGGTCGGCGCGGTTGTTACTGCTGCCGTTATTCTGGATCCGGCTCGCCCGATTATCGGTCTTAACGACTCAAAAAAATTGTCGGAAAAACGTCGCCTGGCGCTGTTTGATGAAATAAAAGAAAAAGCGTTAAGCTGGAGCGTGGGCCGTGCGGAACCGCATGAAATCGACGATCTGAATATTTTGCATGCCACCATGCTGGCGATGCAGCGTGCGGTCGCGGGGCTGCATATTGCGCCGGAATACGTACTGATTGACGGCAATCGTTGTCCGGCATTACCGGTACCGTCGATGGCGGTAGTCAAAGGTGATAGCCGCGTAGCGGAGATTAGCGCAGCGTCAATACTGGCAAAAGTGACCCGCGATGCTGAAATGGCAGCGCTGGATACGGTTTTTCCGCAGTATGGCTTTGCGCAGCACAAAGGCTATCCAACCGCTTTTCATCTGGAAAAATTGGCACTGTATGGCGCGACAGAGCACCATCGCCGCAGTTTTGGCCCCGTCAAACGCGCACTGGGACTCACGTCCTGATTCTTGTGTCGAAGGAATCTGAAGATGTCTGAACCACGTTTCGTCCACCTCCGGGTGCACAGCGACTACTCCATGATCGATGGGCTGGCGAAAACCGGGCCGCTGGTGAAGAAGGCGGCCGCGTTAGGCATGCCTGCGCTGGCGATCACCGATTTTACCAACCTGTGTGGTCTGGTGAAGTTTTACGGAGCGGGTCACGGCGCCGGTATTAAGCCTATTGTAGGCGCAGATTTTCATGTCCGCAGTGAACTATTGGGTGATGAACTCACGCAACTCACCGTACTGGCCGCTAACAATACCGGCTATCAGAACCTGACGTTATTGATATCAAAAGCCTATCAGCGCGGTTATGGCGCAGAAGGGCCGGTTATCGACCGCGACTGGCTGGTCGAGCTAAAAGAAGGTTTGATTTTGCTCTCCGGCGGCCGCATGGGCGACGTCGGACGTAGCTTGTTGCGCGGTAATAGCGCCCTGGTTGACGAATGCGTGGCGTTTTACGAAGCGCATTTTCCCAATAGCTACTTCCTTGAGCTGATCCGTACCGGCAGACAAGATGAAGAAAATTATCTGCATGCCGCGGTAGAACTGGCTGAAAGGCGTGGTTTGCCGGTGGTGGCGACCAACGATGTTCGCTTCCTGGAAACCGGCGATTTCGACGCGCATGAAATCCGTGTGGCGATCCACGACGGGTTCACCCTTGACGACCCTAAACGCCCGCGTAACTACTCCGCGCAGCAGTATATGCGTAGCGAAGACGAGATGTGCGAGCTGTTCTCCGATATCCCGGAGGCGCTGCAAAACACCGTCGAAATTGCCAAACGCTGTAACGTCACGGTGCGTTTGGGTGAGTATTTCTTGCCACAGTTCCCGACCGGCGATATGACCACCGAGGATTTCCTCGTGGCGAAGTCGAAAGAGGGGCTGGAACAGCGACTGGAGTTCCTGTTCCCGGATCCGGAAGAGCGCGCCAGGCGCCGTCCGGAATATGATGAACGTCTGGATGTTGAGCTACAGGTTATCAACCAGATGGGGTTCCCGGGCTACTTCCTGATCGTTATGGAATTTATCCAGTGGTCGAAGGATAACGGCGTACCAGTAGGTCCGGGACGTGGTTCCGGCGCAGGCTCGCTGGTGGCCTATGCGCTAAAAATTACCGACCTGGATCCGCTGGAATTTGACCTGCTGTTCGAACGTTTCCTGAACCCGGAACGTGTCTCAATGCCCGACTTCGACGTTGACTTCTGTATGGAGAAACGCGACCAGGTTATTGAACACGTGGCGGATATGTACGGTCGTGATGCGGTTTCGCAGATTATTACTTTCGGTACGATGGCGGCAAAAGCGGTTATCCGAGACGTGGGCCGCGTGCTGGGGCACCCGTACGGCTTCGTGGATCGTATTTCGAAACTGGTGCCGCCCGATCCGGGCATGACGCTGGCGAAAGCCTTCGAAGCTGAACCGCAACTGCCGGAAATCTATGAGGCAGATGAAGAGGTTAAAGCGCTGATCGATATGGCGCGTAAGCTGGAAGGCGTCACGCGTAACGCCGGCAAGCACGCCGGTGGCGTGGTTATCGCTCCGACCAAAATTACCGATTTTGCGCCGCTATACTGCGATGAACAGGGGCTGCACCCGGTTACTCAGTTTGATAAGAACGACGTGGAATACGCCGGCCTGGTGAAGTTCGACTTCCTGGGGCTGCGTACGCTGACCATCATCAACTGGGCGCTGGAGATGATCAACGCCCGCCGTGAAAAGAACGGCGAGCCGCCGCTCGATATCGCGGCCATTCCGCTTGACGATAAGAAAAGCTTCGACATGCTGCAACGCTCGGAAACCACCGCGGTATTCCAGCTTGAATCCCGCGGCATGAAGGATCTGATCAAACGTCTGCAGCCTGACTGCTTCGAAGATATGATCGCACTGGTGGCCTTGTTCCGCCCGGGCCCGCTACAGTCGGGGATGGTAGATAACTTTATCGACCGTAAGCATGGTCGCGAAGAGATTTCCTATCCGGACGTACAATGGCAGCATGAGTGTCTGAAGCCGGTACTGGAGCCAACCTACGGCATTATCCTGTATCAGGAACAGGTTATGCAGATTGCCCAGGAGCTGTCTGGTTACACGCTTGGCGGCGCGGATATGCTGCGTCGTGCGATGGGTAAGAAAAAGCCGGAAGAAATGGCCAAACAGCGCGGCACCTTTGAAGAAGGGGCGAAAAAGCGCGGCGTCGACGGCGAACTGGCGATGAAAATCTTTGACCTGGTGGAGAAATTCGCCGGTTACGGATTTAACAAATCACACTCCGCCGCCTATGCGCTGGTCTCTTACCAGACGCTATGGTTGAAGGCGCATTACCCGGCCGAGTTTATGGCGGCGGTAATGACGGCCGATATGGATAACACCGAGAAAGTGGTCGGGCTGGTGGATGAATGCTGGCGCATGGGGTTAAAAATCCTGCCACCAGACATTAACTCCGGGCTTTACCATTTCCACGTTAACGATGATGGCGAGATTGTTTATGGCATCGGCGCGATAAAAGGCGTGGGTGAAGGGCCAATTGAAGCTATTATTGAGGCGCGCAACGAAGGCGGTTACTTCCGCGAGCTGTTTGATCTCTGTGCGCGTACGGATATCAAAAAACTCAATCGCCGGGTGCTGGAAAAACTGATTATGTCCGGGGCGTTTGACCGCCTTGGCCCACACCGCGCGGCGTTGATGAATTCGTTGAATGATGCGCTAAAAGCCGCCGATCAGCATGCGAAAGCCGAGGCTATTGGCCAGGCTGATATGTTTGGCGTGCTGGCGGAAGAACCCGAACAAATTGAACAGTCTTATGCCAACTGTACACCGTGGCCTGAGCAGGTAGTATTAGACGGTGAGCGTGAAACGTTAGGGCTTTACCTGACGGGACACCCTATCAACCAGTATTTAAAAGAAATTGAGCGCTATGTTGGAGGCCACAGGCTGAAAGACATGCATCCGACAGAACGTGGTAAAGTCACCACGGCTGCGGGGCTCGTCATTGCCGCGCGGGTAATGGTCACCAAGCGCGGCAATCGTATCGGCATCTGTACACTGGATGACCGTTCCGGGCGTCTGGAAGTTATGTTGTTTACCGATGCCCTGGATAAATACCAGCAATTGCTGGAAAAAGACCGCATACTTATCGTCAGCGGACAGGTCAGCTTTGATGACTTCAGCGGCGGGCTTAAAATGATGGCCCGTGAAGTCATGGATATTGACGAAGCCCGGGAAAAATATGCTCGCGGGCTTGCTATCTCGCTGACGGACAGGCAAATTGATGACCAGCTTTTAAACCGACTCCGTCAGTCTCTGGAACCCCACCGCTCGGGGACAATTCCAGTACATCTCTACTATCAGAGGGCGGATGCACGTGCGCGGTTGCGTTTTGGCGCGACGTGGCGTGTCTCTCCGAGCGATCGTTTGCTAAACGATCTCCGCGGCCTTATTGGTTCGGAGCAGGTGGAACTGGAGTTTGACTAATACAGGAATACTATGAGTCTGAATTTCCTTGATTTTGAACAGCCGATTGCAGAGCTGGAAGCAAAAATCGATTCTCTGACTGCGGTTAGCCGTCAGGATGAGAAACTGGATATTAACATCGATGAAGAAGTGCATCGCCTGCGTGAAAAAAGCGTAGAACTGACGCGTAAAATCTTCGCCGATCTTGGCGCATGGCAGGTAGCCCAACTGGCGCGCCATCCACAGCGTCCGTACACCCTGGATTATGTCCGCCTGGCGTTTGATGAATTTGATGAGCTGGCGGGCGATCGTGCCTATGCGGATGACAAAGCTATCGTCGGCGGTATCGCGCGTCTGGATGGCCGTCCGGTGATGATCATTGGTCATCAGAAAGGCCGTGAGACCAAAGAAAAAATTCGTCGTAATTTCGGCATGCCAGCGCCAGAAGGCTATCGCAAAGCGCTGCGTCTGATGGAAATGGCAGAACGTTTCAACATGCCGATCATTACCTTCATCGACACCCCAGGGGCTTACCCGGGTGTGGGCGCGGAAGAACGTGGTCAGTCTGAAGCGATCGCGCGCAACCTGCGTGAAATGTCGCGTCTGAGCGTACCGGTCATCTGCACCGTTATCGGTGAAGGTGGTTCCGGCGGCGCGCTGGCGATCGGCGTAGGCGATAAAGTGAATATGCTGCAATACAGCACCTATTCCGTTATCTCCCCGGAAGGTTGTGCCTCCATTTTGTGGAAAAGCGCTGATAAAGCACCGCTGGCCGCTGAAGCGATGGGCATTATCGCGCCGCGTCTGAAAGAGCTGAAGCTTATCGACTCTATCATTCCTGAACCGCTGGGTGGCGCGCACCGTAACCCGGAAGCCATGGCGGCGTCACTGAAAGCGCAACTGCTGGCCGATCTCGCCGATCTTGATGTGTTAGGTAAAGAAGATCTGAAAAACCGTCGCTACCAGCGTCTGATGAGCTACGGCTACGCATAAGCTACATTAATTCTGAAAAGGGCCACAATGCTGTGGCCCTTTTTTTTACCTGCAGTTTGACCAGGCTATGCTTAACTGAGGTTTTTCCAGGAGGAACGCATGAATATCATTGCCATCATGGGACCGCATGGCGTCTTTTATAAAGATGAGCCCATCAAGGAACTTGAGCGTGCGCTACAACAGCAGGGGTTTCAGATTATCTGGCCGCAGAATAGCGTTGACCTGCTGAAGTTTATCGAACATAACCCGCGAATTTGCGGCGTCATTTTTGACTGGGATGAATACAGTCTGGATCTGTGCAGTGACATCAACCAGCTCAACGAATATCTTCCGCTTTACGCCTTTATTAATACCCATTCAACGATGGATGTCAGCGCTCACGACCTGCGCATGGCGCTGTGGTTTTTTGAGTATGCGCTGGGCCAGTCTGAAGACATTGCCACCCGCATCCGCCAGTACACCAGTGAATATCTGGATAACATTACGCCCCCTTTCACCAAAGCGCTGTTTACCTATGTGAAGGAAGGAAAGTATACCTTTTGCACGCCCGGTCATATGGCGGGAACGGCGTACCAGAAAAGCCCGGTCGGCTGCCTGTTCTATGATTTCTTTGGCGGTAATACGCTGAAAGCCGATGTCTCCATTTCAGTGACCGAGCTGGGCTCGCTGCTGGATCATACCGGCCCGCACCTGGAAGCGGAGGAGTATATCGCGCGCACTTTTGGCGCCGAGCAGAGCTATATGGTAACCAACGGCACGTCCACCTCCAATAAAATTGTTGGTATGTACACCGCACCCACGGGCAGTACGCTGTTGATTGACCGCAACTGTCATAAGTCGTTGGCGCATTTGCTGATGATGAGCGATGTGGTGCCAATCTGGTTGAAGCCGACGCGTAATGCGTTGGGTATTCTGGGCGGTATCCCCCGTCGGGAGTTTAGCCGGGCAAGCATCGAAAGCAAGGTAGAGGAGACCCCTCAGGCGCAATGGCCGGTGCATGCGGTGATCACCAACTCCACCTATGACGGCCTGCTGTATAACACCAACTGGATCAAACAAACGCTGGATGTGCCCTCTATCCATTTTGATTCAGCCTGGGTGCCATATACCCATTTTCATCCGATCTATCAGGGGAAAAGCGGGATGAGCGGTGAGCGCGTGCCGGGGAAGGTGATTTTTGAAACCCAGTCCACCCACAAGATGCTGGCGGCGTTGTCACAGGCTTCTTTGATCCACATTAAGGGCGATTACGACGAAGACACCTTTAACGAAGCCTTTATGATGCACACATCCACTTCGCCGAGTTACCCGATTGTTGCCTCAATAGAAACCGCAGCGGCCATGCTGCGTGGTAATTCCGGTAAGCGGTTAATCAATCGTTCGGTGGAGCGGGCGCTGCATTTTCGTAAAGAAGTGCAGCGGTTGCGTGAAGAGTCGGATGGCTGGTTTTTTGATATCTGGCAACCAGAAAGGGTGGATGAAGCAGAATGCTGGCCGGTAGCGCCCGGTGAAGACTGGCACGGATTTATCGATGCTGACGCCGACCACATGTTTCTTGACCCGGTGAAAGTCACTATTCTGACGCCGGGGATGGATGAACAGGGAAATATGAGTGAAGAGGGGATCCCTGCCGCGCTGGTGGCGAAATTCCTTGATGAACGCGGCGTGGTTGTCGAGAAAACGGGACCGTATAATCTGTTGTTCCTGTTCAGCATCGGCATTGATAAAACCCGGGCGATGGGCCTGCTGCGCGGACTGACGGAATTTAAGCGTTCGTACGATCTGAATTTACGCGTGAAAAACATGCTGCCGGATCTGTATGCTGAAGATCCTGATTTTTATCGTAATATGCGCATTCAGGATCTGGCGCAGGGGATCCATAGGCTTATTCGCCAGCACGATCTTTCCGGGCTGATGCTGCGGGCATTTGATACCTTACCGGAAATGAAAATGACGCCGCATCAGGCCTGGCAGCGGCAGATCAAAGGTGAGGTTGAAACGGTAGCGCTCGATCAACTGGTGGGGCGCGTTTCCGCCAATATGATCCTGCCTTACCCTCCCGGCGTACCGCTCTTGATGCCTGGTGAAATGATCACGGAAAAAAGCCGGGCTGTACTCGATTTCCTGCTGATGCTGTGCTCCGTGGGCCATCATTATCCTGGATTTGAAACCGATATCCATGGCGCTAAACTGGGTGAGGATGGCGTGTATCGTGTGAGAGTCTTAAAAATGGCATAACGACTTGCCTGAACCCATTGAGCGCGAGTAACGTGCTGAAAGAACAAACGAAAGAGGCAAAACGCTATGCTGGGATTAAAACAGGTTCACCATATTGCCATTATTGCGACGGACTACGCGGCGAGTAAGGCATTTTACTGCGATGTGTTGGGCTTCACCCTGATGAGCGAAGCCTACCGGGAAGAGCGAGACTCCTGGAAAGGCGATCTGGCATTGAACGGTCAGTATGTGATTGAGCTCTTTTCTTTCCCATTTCCACCTTGCCGCCCCAGCCGACCGGAAGCCTGTGGTTTACGTCATCTGGCGTTCAGTGTGGATGACGTAGAGAAAGCGATCGCGCATCTGGAAGCGCGCGATGTGAAGTGCGAGCCGATACGCATTGATCCGTTTACCGGCAAACGCTTCACGTTTTTTAACGATCCCGACGGATTACCGCTCGAACTGTATGAGCTGTAAGGCTTGTCATTATGGCGTTAGCCCGGTAACGTGCCGGGCAATGCCATTGTAAGTAACCATCATGACAACACTCACGCTGAACACTTCACTGCTGAATTCTCAATCGATTCTGGTCGCCTTTAGCGGCGGGCTGGACTCCACCGTGCTGCTGCATCAGTTAGTGCTGTGGCGAGCACAACACCCTGAGGTTACGTTGCGCGCAATCCATATTCATCATGGATTAAGTCCCCACGCGGACAACTGGGTGCAGCACTGTGAATCGATATGCGCGCAGTGGCAGGTGCCGCTGGTGGTTGAACGGGTCCGTCTGGAGGATGATGGTCTGGGGATAGAAGCTCAGGCGCGGCGGGCGCGCTATCACGCATTTGCACAGACGTTACTGCCGGGCGAGGTACTGATGACCGCCCAGCATCTGGACGACCAGTGCGAAACTTTTCTGCTGGCCCTTAAGCGTGGCAGTGGTCCTGCCGGGCTGTCCGCCATGGGAGAAAGCTCGCCGTTCGCCGGGACCCGGCTGATCCGACCGCTGCTGGCGCAAACGCGAGAGGCGCTGGAAGGGTGGGCGCGACAGCACCAATTATGTTGGATTGAGGATGAAAGTAATCAGGATGATACCTACGATCGCAATTTCCTCAGATTACGCGTTACCCCGTTGCTGCAACAGCGTTGGCCGCACTTCGCGCAAGCCACGGCCCGCAGCGCCGCGCTGTGCGCCGAGCAGGAGAGCTTACTGGATGAACTGCTTGCCAGCGATTTAGCCGACTGTGTCACTGCTCAGGGCACACTTTTACTGGCACCGCTTATGACGATGAGCAGTGTGCGGCGTGCCGCCCTGCTTCGCCGCTGGCTGGCAGGATTAACTGCGCCAATGCCTTCCCGTGACGCTCTGGAACGTATCTGGCAGGAAGTCGCGCTGGCGCGGGAAGATGCTTCCCCCTGTTTTCGCCTTGGAGAGTTCGACATTCGTCGTTATCAGTCACAGCTGTGGTGGGTGAAATCGGTCGATGGGCAAAGCGAAACCGTCATCCCGTGGACATGCCGGGAAACGCCGTTGACGCTGCCTGCCGGGTTAGGCTCGGTGCAGCTCATCCCTGCTGGCGAATTGCGTATGCCGCAGGCAGATGAAGCCGTCAGCATTCGGTTTAAAGCGCCAGGCGTATTACATATTGTCGGGCGTAACGGTGGACGTAAATTAAAGAAAATCTGGCAGGAGCAGGGGATCCCGCCCTGGCGACGAGATACCACGCCGCTGTTGTTTTACGGCGAAACGCTGATTGCGGCTGCGGGTGTTTTTGTGACGCGTGAGGGAGCAGCAGAAGATAAAGAAGGGGTGAGTCTGGTTTGGCATGCCTGATGGCGATGCGCTTATCCGACCTACATATCGCATGGAAAGTAGGCCGGATAAGGTGCTTGCACCGCCATCCGGCAACAAAAGAATCAGGATTCGCTGACGACCACGGTACCGATTTGCGGGTGGCTGAAGCTGGCAATTTTATCGAGGCGCAGCTCCCGGGTTTCACCTGCGACATCTGCGACCAGATATTCCACGTTTTTGCGTGAAACCAGATCGTTTGCTTTCGCTTGTAAAACTTCGCCATCTTTTAACGCCAACGTCAGTAACAAATGGTGCTGGCAGGCGAGTTCAAGATTGTCGTAATCATCACAGTTGATGGGTTGATACGTTTCATTCATTGACATAATCGCTCACCAGTAAGTTCGCGGCAGCATAGGCCGCTTTTTCCCTGACCGACTCTGAAAGGGCGCTGTCTGCCGCCATTTCATTAAGCACCTTCAATACGCAACCCAGCGCATCCGGGACATACCCTAAGTCTCCGCTGGCGATTTCCGCGTACCGCTTGCGTATTAACTCACAATATTTTTCCACATGCCCTCCTGTCAGCACTCTGACTTAACCGTGGATGCAAGTCTAAGCCTACGAAGATAAACTCTGTTTAGCAAGGTGACTATACCATACTCATTCAGGCAATATCAGCGGCCTTGATAGAGGTGCTGTTAGCAGCCTTTTGCCGCAGTTTTCGCTACAATGAGCGCCTGATTCGAAAGGAGTTCTCAAATGGCGCTTAAAGCGACAATCTATAAAGCTGTAGTCAATGTGGCGGATCTCGACCGCAACCAGTTCCTTGACGCAGCCTTGACGCTGGCGCGTCACCCTTCAGAAACCCAGGAGCGCATGATGCTGCGACTGCTGGCGTGGATTAAATATGCCGATGAACGCCTGCAGTTCACGCGTGGCCTGAGCGCGGAAGATGAACCGGAAGCCTGGCTGCGAAACGACCATCTGGGCATTGATTTATGGATTGAACTCGGCCTGCCGGATGAGCGTCGTATTAAGAAAGCCTGCACTCAGTCTGCTGAGGTGGCCCTGTTTACCTACAACAGCCGTGCGGCCCAGATCTGGTGGCAACAAAACCAGAGTAAGTGCACGCAGTTTAAAAATCTTACCGTGTGGTATCTGGATGACGAACAGCTGGCGCAACTGAGTGAATTTGCTGGTCGCACCATGGCGCTGCAGGCGACGATTCAGGATGGCGCTATCTGGTTGTCCGATTCTCAGAACAATCTGGAAATTCATCTGACCGCGTGGCAGCCGCGTTCATGATTGTTATCTCCCGAAACGTCTCTATCCCTGATAATGAGCTGGAAATCACGGCGATTCGGGCGCAGGGCGCGGGTGGTCAGCACGTTAACAAGACCTCGACGGCCATCCATTTGCGCTTTGACATTCGGGCCTCTGGCCTGCCAGAGTATTATAAGGAACGCCTGCTGGCCGCCAGCCATCATCTGATTAGCGGCGATGCCGTTATTATCATTAAGGCGCAGGAATACCGTAGCCAGGAGCTAAACCGGGAAGCGGCAATCTCCCGGCTGGTGGCGGTGATCAAAGAATTAACCGTAGTGCAAAAAAGCCGACAGGCAACGCGTCCTACGCGCGCTTCGAAAGAGCGTAGGTTGTCATCGAAGGCGCAAAAATCCACAGTGAAGTCACTGCGCGGGAGAGTTCGTCGAACGCAAGACTGACGAGCAGGAATAAAAATTTATAAGGAATTGATAGTGAAAACAGCAATATTGTCCGTCGTCGCTGCATGCACGCTTTTTTCCTTGATCG
The DNA here is from genome assembly GCF_008693645.1 of Citrobacter werkmanii. NCBI lineage: Bacteria > Pseudomonadati > Pseudomonadota > Gammaproteobacteria > Enterobacterales > Enterobacteriaceae > Citrobacter > Citrobacter werkmanii. Next base: position 1,199,429 of record NZ_CP044101.1, read on the forward strand.
GCTGTAACAACCGTACTGAAGTCGAAGTACTACAGCCGACACGGGCGGCAGAATTAAAACCGATGCAGCAAAGCTGGCGAGGCATCCTGCCTTGCGCGGACTGCGAAGGGATTGAAACTTCTCTGTTCCTCGAAAAAGACGGAACATGGGTGATGAACGAACGTTATCAGGGGGTGAGGGATGAACCGTCGTCCTTTGCCTCTTATGGAACATGGGCGCGCACTGCGGATAAGCTGGTGCTGACCGACAGTAAAGGTGAAAAGTCGTACTATCGTGCTAAAGGCGAAGCGCTGGAAATGCTCGATCGTGAAGGTAATCCGATTGAGTCGCAGTTCAACTACACCCTTCAGCCCGTTTCCGCTAGCTTACCGGTGACGCCAATGCCGATGCGGGGCATGTACTTCTATATGGCTGACGCAGCTATCTTTACCGACTGCGCAACGGGTAAACGGATGCCGGTGGCGAATAACGCCCAGCTTGAGCGTGACTATTTAGCCGCGCGCGCGGAAAACGGGCAATCCGTATTGCTGACGCTGGAAGCGCATTTTACACTGGAGGCGAACCCGGACACTGGCGAGAAAGTGAAAACGCTGATGGCGGATAAAGATGCGAAATTTATCCCCGGTAAAGGGTGTAATTAATTGATGAAAAAAAGGCCCTGATTATCAGGGCCTTTTGCTGATATTAGCCTTTAATGGCTTTTACCAGGTAGTCGACGATGTCGCCCGTTTTAATCAACTGCTTCTCGCCGTTACGACGGTATTTGTATTCGATATCGTCGTTGTCGAGGTTACGGTCGCCCAGCACGATAGTGTGCGGAATACCGATCAGTTCCATATCGGCAAACATCACGCCCGGACGCTCTTTACGGTCGTCCATCAGCACTTCAATGCCCTGCGCGCGCAGCTCAGCGTACAGCTTTTCAGCCAGTTCCTGCACGCGGTAGGACTTATGCATGTTCATCGGCAGAATCGCGACCTGGAACGGGGCAATGGCGTCTGGCCATACGATACCGCGATCGTCATAGTTCTGTTCGATAGCAGCAGCAACCACGCGAGTGACCCCGATACCGTAGCAACCCATGGTCAGGATCTGGTTACGGCCATCTTCGCCCTGAACGGCGGCTTTCATCGCTTCAGAGTACTTGGTGCCCAACTGGAAGATGTGACCCACTTCGATGCCGCGTTTAATCAGCAGCGTACCCTGGCCATCCGGACTCGGGTCGCCAGCGACTACGTTACGGATGTCCGCAACTTCCGGGGTGGCAACATCACGATCCCAGTTGATACCGAAATAGTGCTTACCGTCGATGTTGGCGCCGGCGGCGAAGTCGCTCATCACGGCAACGGTACGGTCGATAACGACCGGAATTGGCATGTTCACCGGACCCAGAGAACCCGGACCCGCTTTCACCAGTGCGCGAATCTCTTCTTCGGTGGCGAAGGTCAGCGGGCTGGCAACCTGCGGCAGTTTTTCCGCTTTGACTTCGTTCAGCTCGTGATCGCCGCGAACCAGCAGCGCAATCAACGGAGACTTGCTGCCTTCAACCGCTTTCACCAGCAGGGTTTTTACGGTTTTCTCGATCGGCAGGTTGAACTGCTCAACCAGCTCGGCGATGGTTTTGGCGTTTGGCGTATCGACCAGCGTCATCTCCTGCGTTGCTGCCGCACGCGGCTCTTTTGGCGCAACGGCTTCGGCAAACTCGATATTCGCTGCATAATCGGAGGTGTCGGAGAAGATCACATCGTCTTCGCCGCTCTGCGCCAGCACCTGGAATTCGTGAGAGGCGCTACCGCCGATAGAACCGGTATCCGCTTGTACCGCACGGAAATCGAGACCCATACGGCTGAAGATCTTGCTGTACGCTGCGTACATCGCGTCGTAGGTCTCCTGCAGGGATTCCTGAGAGGTATGGAAAGAGTAGGCATCTTTCATCAGGAATTCGCGGGAACGCATCACGCCGAAGCGCGGACGAACTTCGTCACGGAATTTAGTCTGGATCTGGTAGAAGTTCAGCGGCAGCTGTTTGTAAGAGCTCAGCTCGTTACGAATCAGGTCGGTGATCACTTCTTCATGCGTTGGGCCAAGGACGAACGGGCGATCGCCACGGTCAGCAATACGCAGCAGTTCCGGGCCGTATTGTTCCCAACGGCCACTCTCTTGCCACAGCTCAGAGGGCTGAACGACCGGCATCAACACCTCGATCGCACCGGCGTTGTTCATCTCTTCACGCACGATGTTTTCGACTTTTTTCAGGACGCGCACGCCGGTCGGCAGCCAGGTGTATAACCCGGAGGCCAGCTTGCGGATCATCCCGGCGCGCAGCATCAGCTGATGGCTGATGACTTCGGCGTCGGCAGGTGTCTCCTTCAGAGTGGAGAGCAGATATTGGCTAGTACGCATGTTGTTACGGTTCCAGTTGAACGATCGAACAGGCTCAAGACGAGCCTGGCACAAAACAAAAGTGGTTTAGTTTACCAGCGAGAAAGGGATGTCAAAAGAGTACGCGACGCAAATTAGCGGGCTTCCAGAGCAAAGACCTCAAATCCTGACGGCATAACGCGCCAGCGGACGTTAAAGTCCAGCAGCCAAACGGCGTAGGTTTTGCCTTCTTCCTCGTTTTTACGGTAGGCAGGACGGGGATCCTGCGCCAGCACTTCGGCAATAAACTGGCGAAGATGCGGATAACGTTTTTCCAGCCCAGCCAGTTGCCCGGCGATCTCTTCACTGAACGACACATCTACGCTGGCCTGCGGTGCATCCTGAGCATAGCTGGCGCGAGCATCGGGCAGCGATTCGGCAAATGGCAGATACGGTTTAATATCCACAACCGGCGTACCATCGACAAGATCCAGCCCGCCGAGCTCAAGGATGACGTGCTCTTTGTGGCAGCGGATACCTCGAAGCTCAACCAAAGACATGCCAACAGGGTTAGGACGAAACGTTGAACGCGTGGCGAAGACACCCATTCTGGCGTTGCCGCCAAGACGGGGAGGGCGCACGGTTGGACGCCATCCTCCTTCCATTGTCTGATGAAAAACAAAAATCACCCACAAATGGCTGAAGGCTTCCAGGCCGCGAACAGCTTCGGCCTGGTTATAGGGAGCGAGCAAATGCAGTTCGCCGCTGGCACTTTTCACCAGACCTGGCTGGCGTGGAACGGCGAACTTTTCTTTATAAGGTGAGCGGATAACGCCTATTTGCTCGAACTGAAAATGACTCATTTCGCCGAAATGTTCAGTGCAGAACCAATGCAAACCGCCTGACGATAGCAACCTGGCGTCCCGCTGGTGACTTCGCAACTGTGCAGCAATACCGCATTCGCTTTCATTTTAGAGGCGTTAATCTGCATGCGTTTACGTGCGGTTGGGATGCTCGGAGGGGAATCCTGGTTAGATGCCTGGCAGGATTCGCCGCTGACTTCGCCGAGATCGCGGAACGGTTTACCCACTAAATCTTCGGCGTTAGTAATGATTCTTACCGGCGCCGCGCGCGGTGCTTTTGGTTTTTCCGGCTCCGCTTTTGGCGGGGTAGCGGTGCTTTGAACGGGTTCAACAGGGGATCTGCTTAACATAGAACAGCCGCTCAGCATGAGTGCTACTAAACAGATCGGTAAAGCACGCATAATATTTCCTCAATGAATGATCTAAACGTCAGATATTGAATCAGGTGCTTGCATAAATGACAAGACGGGCAAGCGCCCGTCCTGATGATATTACAGATTCTGGAAACAGCCTAAAATTACCAGCCCTTAACAGCACCGCCGTTGAAGACTTTGTTCGCTGCTTCGTACACTTCGTCAGACTGGTAGGCCTGCACGAATTTCTTCACGTTCTCAGCATCTTTGTTGTCTTCACGGGTCACGATCAGGTTTACGTACGGAGAATCTTTATCTTCAACAAAGATACCGTCTTTTGCCGGGGTCAGGCCAATCTGGCTGGCGTAGGTGGTGTTGATGACCGCCAGGGCGATTTGCGCATCGTCCAATGAACGCGGCAGCTGCGGCGCTTCCAGTTCAACCAGCTTCAGGTTTTTCGGGTTTTCAATCACGTCCAGCGCGGTCGGCAGCAGGCCAACACCGTCTTTCAGTTTGATTAAGCCCACTTTTTGCAGCAGCAGCAGCGAGCGGCCGAGGTTAGTCGGGTCGTTTGGAATCGCGACCTGAGAACCTTCCTGCAGCTCATCCAGTGATTTGATTTTTTTGGAATAGCCCGCAATCGGGTAAACAAAAGTATTGCCCGCGGCAACCAGCTTGTAACCACGATCTTTAATCTGCTGATCCAGGTACGGTTTGTGCTGGAAGGCGTTAGCATCAATGTCGCCTTTGCTCAGCGCTTCGTTAGGCAGGACGTAATCGTTAAACGTGACCAGCTCAACGTCCAGACCGTATTTTTCTTTTGCCACTTTCTGCGCGACTTCTGCAACCTGTTGCTCTGCGCCAACAATAACGCCCACTTTGATGTGGTTAGGATCTTTTTCATCCTGACCGCAACCCACAAGTGCCAGAGAACCGATCAGGGCTCCAACTGCCGCAAAGGTTTTGAATTTGAACGCCATGCTTATTTCCTTTTCTTAATGAGTTTTTAGTGTTGTGTGCAACGTTATTTGTGCGTGACAACCCGGACGATGCGATCGCCGGATAACTGAATTAAATAAACCAGAACGACGAGCAATACCAGTACTGTATTCATCACGGTAGCGTTGTAGCCGATATAACCGTACTGGTAGCCAATCTGTCCCAGACCACCTGCGCCGACGGCACCGCCCATCGCGGAATAGCCAACCAACGTGATGAGCGTGATGGTGGCGGCATTGACCAGACCCGGCAGCGCTTCTGGCAGTAATACCTTACGTACAATCTGCAACGGCGTGGCGCCCATCGCACGGGAGGCTTCAATCAGCCCGGTCGGGATTTCCAGCAGCGCGTTTTCCACCATACGGGCGATAAACGGCGCGGCGCCGACGGTCAGCGGGACGATAGCGGCCTGCAGCCCAATAGAGGTACCCACAATCATGCGGGTGAATGGAATCATCCACACCAGCAAAATAATGAATGGGATGGAACGGAAAATATTTACCAGCGCAGAGAGCGTACGGTAAAGCTTAGCGTTCTCAATGATTTGCCCAGGACGCGTAACGTACAGCAATACGCCAACCGGCAGGCCAATGACAAAACCAAAAAAACCGGACACAAAGGTCATTGCCAGCGTTTCCCATACGCCGCGAACCAGCAGCCACATCATCGGCTCAGACATAACCCAGTACCTCTACTTTTACATGGTGTTCCTGCAGCCAGTTAATGGCTGCTTGTGTATCTTCCTGTGTGCCGTGCATTTCAGTCAGCATAATGCCGAACTTCACGCCGCCGGCATAATCCATCTGCGCGCTAATAATGTTGTTATTCACATTAAAGCGACGGGCCGTCTCAGAGAGTAATGGCGCATCGACCGAATGACCGGTGAACTCCATGCGCAGCATTGGCACGCTGTCGGCTTGCGGCTCTGCTTTTAAACGTTCCAGATAATCTTCCGGGATATCCAGATGTAGAGTGGACTGGATAAACTTCTGTGCCAGCGGCGTTTTCGGGTGAGAGAAGACTTCGCTGACGGTGTCCTGTTCAATCAGTTCACCATTGCTGATGACCGCCACGCAGTCACAAATGCGTTTTACAACGTCCATCTCATGGGTAATCAGCAGAATGGTGAGACCCAGACGACGGTTAATGTCTTTCAGCAGTTCCAGAATCGAACGCGTGGTTGCCGGGTCGAGTGCGCTGGTGGCTTCATCGCAGAGCAACACTTTGGGATTACTTGCCAGCGCGCGGGCGATCGCCACTCGCTGTTTTTGTCCACCGGAAAGGTTGGCCGGATAGCTATCGTGCTTGTCGCCAAGGCCAACTAAATCCAGCAGTTCTGTTACACGGCGTTTGATCTCTTCCTTTGGCGTGTTATCCAGTTCCAGCGGCAGCGCAACGTTGCCAAACACGGTACGGGAAGAGAGCAGGTTAAAGTGTTGGAAAATCATGCCGATTTGACGGCGAGCTTTGGTCAACTCGGACTCTGAAAGCGTTGTCAGCTCCTGACCGCCGACCTGAACGCTGCCTTCGGTTGGGCGTTCAAGTAAGTTAACGCAGCGGATAAGCGTACTTTTACCGGCACCGGAGGCGCCAATGACGCCGTAAATCTGCCCGGCGGGAACATGCAGGCTGACATTATTTAGCGCCTGAATGGTGCGAGTCCCCTGCTGGAACACTTTGGTGATATTCGAAAGTTTAATCATTGGTTATTTATTATCGTAATTAAGTTAGCCGTGGCATTTTCGTCTGTCTGGGACGGTCAAGGCCGTCAACAAGATGGATGTTAAGGCATCCAGACGTCTAAATCAATCTAGCTTTGCACGATGAGCACTTTCTTGCCCGCCGAAACATGCGATACTAGAGCCACATGCCTTATTCAGGAGCTATAAAAGGTGGCAAAGTCTGTACCCGCAATTTTTCTCGACCGTGACGGCACCATTAATGTGGACCACGGTTACGTACATGAGATTGATGAGTTCGAGTTTATCGACGGCGTTATTGATGCCATGCGTGAACTTAAAAATATGGGTTACGCGCTAATTGTGGTGACGAACCAGTCTGGTATCGCGCGCGGTAAATTTACCGAGGCACAGTTTGAAACGTTGACCGAATGGATGGACTGGTCGCTGGCCGATCGCGACGTTGATCTGGATGGTATCTACTATTGCCCGCACCATCCGCAGGGTACCGTAGAAGAGTATCGTCAGGTCTGCGATTGCCGTAAGCCGCATCCCGGGATGTTGATCTCCGCTCGCGACTTCCTGCACATCGATATGGCTGCTTCTTATATGGTAGGCGACAAAATAGAAGATATGCAGGCGGCAGCAGCGGCGAATGTTGGAACCAAGGTACTGGTGCGCACGGGCAAACCCGTCACGCCGGAAGCAGAAAATGCGGCAGATTTGGTTATAAATAGTCTGGCAGACCTGCCAAAGGCGATAAAAAAGCAGCAAAAGTAAGCGTTGTGGATAAAAGGTGAGCGGTTGGAACGAAAATGCATTTTTCCGCTTGTCTTCCTGAGTCGACTCCCTATAATGCGCCTCCATCGACACGGCGGATGTGAATCACTTCACACAAACAGCCCGGTCGGTTGAAGAGAAAAACCTGAAAATGAGGGTTGACTCTGAAAGAGGAAAGCGTAATATACGCCACCTCGCGACAGAGCGCCAAAGCGCGTCGCAACTGCTCTTTAACAATTTATCAGACAATCTGTGTGGGCACTCGAGGATACGGATTCTTAACGTCGCAAGACGAAAAATGAATACCAAGTCTCTGAGTGAACACGTAATTCATTACGAAGTTTAATTCACGAGCATCAAACTTAAATTGAAGAGTTTGATCATGGCTCAGATTGAACGCTGGCGGCAGGCCTAACACATGCAAGTCGAACGGTAGCACAGAGAGCTTGCTCTCGGGTGACGAGTGGCGGACGGGTGAGTAATGTCTGGGAAACTGCCCGATGGAGGGGGATAACTACTGGAAACGGTAGCTAATACCGCATAATGTCGCAAGACCAAAGAGGGGGACCTTCGGGCCTCTTGCCATCGGATGTGCCCAGATGGGATTAGCTAGTAGGTGGGGTAACGGCTTACCTAGGCGACGATCCCTAGCTGGTCTGAGAGGATGACCAGCCACACTGGAACTGAGACACGGTCCAGACTCCTACGGGAGGCAGCAGTGGGGAATATTGCACAATGGGCGCAAGCCTGATGCAGCCATGCCGCGTGTATGAAGAAGGCCTTCGGGTTGTAAAGTACTTTCAGCGAGGAGGAAGGCGTTGTGGTTAATAACCACAGCGATTGACGTTACTCGCAGAAGAAGCACCGGCTAACTCCGTGCCAGCAGCCGCGGTAATACGGAGGGTGCAAGCGTTAATCGGAATTACTGGGCGTAAAGCGCACGCAGGCGGTCTGTCAAGTCGGATGTGAAATCCCCGGGCTCAACCTGGGAACTGCATCCGAAACTGGCAGGCTAGAGTCTTGTAGAGGGGGGTAGAATTCCAGGTGTAGCGGTGAAATGCGTAGAGATCTGGAGGAATACCGGTGGCGAAGGCGGCCCCCTGGACAAAGACTGACGCTCAGGTGCGAAAGCGTGGGGAGCAAACAGGATTAGATACCCTGGTAGTCCACGCCGTAAACGATGTCGACTTGGAGGTTGTGCCCTTGAGGCGTGGCTTCCGGAGCTAACGCGTTAAGTCGACCGCCTGGGGAGTACGGCCGCAAGGTTAAAACTCAAATGAATTGACGGGGGCCCGCACAAGCGGTGGAGCATGTGGTTTAATTCGATGCAACGCGAAGAACCTTACCTACTCTTGACATCCAGAGAACTTAGCAGAGATGCTTTGGTGCCTTCGGGAACTCTGAGACAGGTGCTGCATGGCTGTCGTCAGCTCGTGTTGTGAAATGTTGGGTTAAGTCCCGCAACGAGCGCAACCCTTATCCTTTGTTGCCAGCGGTCCGGCCGGGAACTCAAAGGAGACTGCCAGTGATAAACTGGAGGAAGGTGGGGATGACGTCAAGTCATCATGGCCCTTACGAGTAGGGCTACACACGTGCTACAATGGCATATACAAAGAGAAGCGACCTCGCGAGAGCAAGCGGACCTCATAAAGTATGTCGTAGTCCGGATTGGAGTCTGCAACTCGACTCCATGAAGTCGGAATCGCTAGTAATCGTGGATCAGAATGCCACGGTGAATACGTTCCCGGGCCTTGTACACACCGCCCGTCACACCATGGGAGTGGGTTGCAAAAGAAGTAGGTAGCTTAACCTTCGGGAGGGCGCTTACCACTTTGTGATTCATGACTGGGGTGAAGTCGTAACAAGGTAACCGTAGGGGAACCTGCGGTTGGATCACCTCCTTACCTTAAAGAAACGTTCTTTGCAGTGCTCACACAGATTGTCTGATGAAAAGTGAATAGCAAGGCGTCTTGCGATTGAGACTTCAGTGTCCCCTTCGTCTAGAGGCCCAGGACACCGCCCTTTCACGGCGGTAACAGGGGTTCGAATCCCCTAGGGGACGCCACTTGCTGGTTCGTGAGTGAAAGACGCGTACCCTGATATCTCAAAACTGGCTTGCGAGTCATGTTTGAGATATTTGCTCTTTAAAAATCTGGATCAAGCTGAAAATTGAAACGACACACTGTTTCATTTCTCCGTAAACAAGAAATGAAAAGCGGTGTGTTCGAGTCTCTCAAATTTTTGCAATCAGAAGTGAAACATCTTCGGGTTGTGAGGTTAAGCGACTAAGCGTACACGGTGGATGCCCTGGCAGTCAGAGGCGATGAAGGACGTGCTAATCTGCGATAAGCGCCGGTAAGGTGATATGAACCGTTATAACCGGCGATTTCCGAATGGGGAAACCCAGTGTGATTCGTCACACTATCATTACGTGAATACATAGCGTAATGAAGCGAACCGGGGGAACTGAAACATCTAAGTACCCCGAGGAAAAGAAATCAACCGAGATTCCCCCAGTAGCGGCGAGCGAACGGGGAGCAGCCCAGAGTCTGAATCAGCATGTGTGTTAGTGGAACGGTCTGGAAAGTCCGACGGTACAGGGTGATAGTCCCGTACACAAAAATGCACAGGTTGTGAACTCGAAGAGTAGGGCGGGACACGTGGTATCCTGTCTGAATATGGGGGGACCATCCTCCAAGGCTAAATACTCCTGACTGACCGATAGTGAACCAGTACCGTGAGGGAAAGGCGAAAAGAACCCCGGCGAGGGGAGTGAAAAAGAACCTGAAACCGTGTACGTACAAGCAGTGGGAGCACCTTCGGGTGTGACTGCGTACCTTTTGTATAATGGGTCAGCGACTTATATTCTGTAGCAAGGTTAACCGTATAGGGGAGCCGAAGGGAAACCGAGTCTTAACTGGGCGTTAAGTTGCAGGGTATAGACCCGAAACCCGGTGATCTAGCCATGGGCAGGTTGAAGGTTGGGTAACACTAACTGGAGGACCGAACCGACTAATGTTGAAAAATTAGCGGATGACTTGTGGCTGGGGGTGAAAGGCCAATCAAACCGGGAGATAGCTGGTTCTCCCCGAAAGCTATTTAGGTAGCGCCTCGTGAATTCATCTTCGGGGGTAGAGCACTGTTTCGGCTAGGGGGTCATCCCGACTTACCAACCCGATGCAAACTGCGAATACCGAAGAATGTTATCACGGGAGACACACGGCGGGTGCTAACGTCCGTCGTGAAGAGGGAAACAACCCAGACCGCCAGCTAAGGTCCCAAAGTCATGGTTAAGTGGGAAACGATGTGGGAAGGCACAGACAGCCAGGATGTTGGCTTAGAAGCAGCCATCATTTAAAGAAAGCGTAATAGCTCACTGGTCGAGTCGGCCTGCGCGGAAGATGTAACGGGGCTAAACCATGCACCGAAGCTGCGGCAGCGACACTATGTGTTGTTGGGTAGGGGAGCGTTCTGTAAGCCGTTGAAGGTGGCCTGTGAGGGTTGCTGGAGGTATCAGAAGTGCGAATGCTGACATAAGTAACGATAATGCGGGTGAAAAACCCGCACGCCGGAAGACCAAGGGTTCCTGTCCAACGTTAATCGGGGCAGGGTGAGTCGACCCCTAAGGCGAGGCCGAAAGGCGTAGTCGATGGGAAACAGGTTAATATTCCTGTACTTGGTGTTACTGCGAAGGGGGGACGGAGAAGGCTATGTCGGCCGGGCGACGGTTGTCCCGGTTTAAGCATGTAGGCGGAGGTTCCAGGTAAATCCGGTACCTTTTAACGCTGAGGTGTGATGACGAGGCACTACGGTGCTGAAGTGACAAATGCCCTGCTTCCAGGAAAAGCCTCTAAGCATCAGGTAACACGAAATCGTACCCCAAACCGACACAGGTGGTCAGGTAGAGAATACCAAGGCGCTTGAGAGAACTCGGGTGAAGGAACTAGGCAAAATGGTGCCGTAACTTCGGGAGAAGGCACGCTGATAGGTAGGTGAAGTGATTTACTCATGGAGCTGAAATCAGTCGAAGATACCAGCTGGCTGCAACTGTTTATTAAAAACACAGCACTGTGCAAACACGAAAGTGGACGTATACGGTGTGACGCCTGCCCGGTGCCGGAAGGTTAATTGATGGGGTTATCCGTAAGGAGAAGCTCTTGATCGAAGCCCCGGTAAACGGCGGCCGTAACTATAACGGTCCTAAGGTAGCGAAATTCCTTGTCGGGTAAGTTCCGACCTGCACGAATGGCGTAATGATGGCCAGGCTGTCTCCACCCGAGACTCAGTGAAATTGAACTCGCTGTGAAGATGCAGTGTACCCGCGGCAAGACGGAAAGACCCCGTGAACCTTTACTATAGCTTGACACTGAACACTGGTCCTTGATGTGTAGGATAGGTGGGAGGCTTTGAAGTGTGGACGCCAGTCTGCATGGAGCCATCCTTGAAATACCACCCTTTAATGGCTGGTGTTCTAACGTGGGCCCGTAATCCGGGTTGCGGACAGTGTCTGGTGGGTAGTTTGACTGGGGCGGTCTCCTCCCAAAGAGTAACGGAGGAGCACGAAGGTTAGCTAATCCTGGTCGGACATCAGGAGGTTAGTGCAAAGGCATAAGCTAGCTTGACTGCGAGAGTGACGGCTCGAGCAGGTGCGAAAGCAGGTCTTAGTGATCCGGTGGTTCTGAATGGAAGGGCCATCGCTCAACGGATAAAAGGTACTCCGGGGATAACAGGCTGATACCGCCCAAGAGTTCATATCGACGGCGGTGTTTGGCACCTCGATGTCGGCTCATCACATCCTGGGGCTGAAGTAGGTCCCAAGGGTATGGCTGTTCGCCATTTAAAGTGGTACGCGAGCTGGGTTTAGAACGTCGTGAGACAGTTCGGTCCCTATCTGCCGTGGGCGCTGGAGAATTGAGGGGGGCTGCTCCTAGTACGAGAGGACCGGAGTGGACGCATCACTGGTGTTCGGGTTGTCATGCCAATGGCACTGCCCGGTAGCTAAATGCGGAAGAGATAAGTGCTGAAAGCATCTAAGCACGAAACTTGCCCCGAGATGAGTTCTCCCTGAGACTTTGAGTCTCCTGAAGGAACGTTGAAGACGACGACGTTGATAGGTCGGGTGTGTAAGTGTAGCGATACATTGAGCTAACCGATACTAATGAACCGTGAGGCTTAACCTTACAACGCCGAAGATGTTTTGGCGGATTTGAGAAGACAGATTTTCAGCCTGATACAGATAAGATTAACCGGCGAAAAGCGGGTTAATAAACAGAATTTGCCTGGCGGCTGTAGCGCGGTGGTCCCACCTGACCCCATGCCGAACTCAGAAGTGAAACGCCGTAGCGCCGATGGTAGTGTGGGGTCTCCCCATGCGAGAGTAGGGAACTGCCAGGCATCAAATTGCAGTAAACCGGGATGAAAATCCGGGTGGTGACAAAGAAATTCGGTGGAGCGGTAGTTCAGTTGGTTAGAATACCTGCCTGTCACGCAGGGGGTCGCGGGTTCGAGTCCCGTCCGTTCCGCCACTTATTAAGAGCCCTGAGCTAACGCTCAGGGCTTTTTCTTTGCCTGCGATTTAATTATTGCTAAATTCGCAAAAATCCTCTGCATTTTTCATTCTTTTTCTATAAAGCGCTGAAGTTCATAATCCTCTCCGTAAACGAACATTGTGATTAAAAAGAGGAATTTCATGACTATCCCTGCATTCGGTTTAGGTACTTTTCGCCTGAAAGACGACGTGGTTATCGCTTCTGTTAAAACGGCGCTAGAGCTGGGCTACCGTGCTGTCGACACTGCGCAAATCTATGATAATGAAGCGGCTGTTGGCCAGGCGATTGCTGAGAGCGGCGTACCACGTAGCGAGCTGTATATCACCACCAAGATCTGGATTGAAAACCTTAGCAAAGACAAGTTGATCCCAAGCCTGAAAGAGAGCCTGAAAAAACTTCGTACGGATTATGTCGATCTGACGCTAATCCACTGGCCATCTCCGGGTGACGCCGTATCTGTCGAAGAATGTATGCAGGCATTGCTTGAAGCTAAAGAACAAGGGCTGACTCGCGAAATTGGCATTTCAAACTTCACCATTCCGCTGATGGAAAAAGCCATTGCTACAGTGGGCGTGGAGAACATCGCCACTAACCAGATTGAACTGTCTCCGTATCTGCAGAGCCGTCGGGTGGTTGACTGGGCGAAAGCGCACGGTATCCACATCACCTCTTACATGACGCTGGCTTATGGTAAAGCGCTGAAAGATGAGGTGATTGCGCGCATCGCCGCAAAACATAATGCGACTTCGGCACAGGTTATCCTGGCATGGGCAATGGGAGAAGGTTACTCAGTAATCCCTTCTTCCACCAAGCGTGAAAACCTGGCAAGTAACCTACTGGCACTGGAACTGCATCTGGATGCCGAAGATAGAGCAGCGATCGCGGCACTGGATTGCAACGATCGCCTGGTTAGCCCGGAAGGTCTGGCCCCTGAGTGGGATTAATTGCCTGACCCTTTGTACCCTTTAACCCTCTTTCACAGCTCCTTCGGGAGCTGTTTTTATATGTTCACTTAAGAAGTCGATAAATGCCCGGATACGTGTACTGACGGCACGATCGCTGTAGTAAACGGCGCTGAAAGGCATTTCTACCGGCAGTCGCTTATCGGCCAGCAGTTCCACCAGTTCTCCCTGCTCGATCTCTTTGTCAATCATATAATCTGAAAGACATGCAATGCCGTTACCGTTCAGGCAAAGCTGTTTTAACGTTTCTCCGCTGTTGGAAGAAATCCCACATTCGATCTCATGGAGCTGCCCATCGCTACAGGCTATTGGCCAGGTATTGAGCGAGAGGGGTTCAGAAAACCCCAGACACAGGTGCCGTTTTAACTCTTCAACACTCTCTGGCTTGCCAAAACGGGCAATATAGTCAGGTGAAGCGATAATCTTGCGGTAGCTGATAAATAACGGACGTGCGCGCAGACTTGAATCAGTCAACGTGCCTGCGCGTATCGCAACATCCACTTTTCGTTCAATAAGATTGATGAACGTTTCTGAGGAGACAAGAGACAACGTCATCTCGGGATACCGCTCACGAAACGGTTTAATCAGCGGCATCAGGAAATGCAGCATTACCGGCGTTGCCGCATCGATACGCAGTAAGCCGCGTGGGGTATTACGTGATTCCATGATTTCCGTTTCTGCTGCAGCCATTTCTTGCAGTATCAGCTGCACGCGCCTGAAGTATCGCTCACCTTCTTCAGTCAGGCTCAGCTGTCGGGTCGTACGATTAAGCAGACTGACGCCGAGCTTCATCTCCAGCTTTTTAACTGCCCGGCTGACAGCGGAATTGGCCTGTCCAAGCTGCTCTGCCGCCCGGCTGAAGCTGCCGCTTTCCACGACAGCGACAAAAATTGCAAGTTCTTCGGAGGTTGCTTTCATTTTTGCACCTGAAGCAAAATTAAATTGATATTTTGAATGTTTTTGTCATTAAAACATCCAGGCATACTGCGTGTCATCTGATTACTGATGTTATGGAGTTATTTATGCCTCTCGCTTTATTTGCACTGACAATAAGTGCCTTCGCTATTGGCACGACTGAGTTTGTGATTGTCGGCCTGGTGCCGACCATTGCTCAACAACTGGCGATCTCGTTACCTTCCGCCGGAATGTTGGTTTCAATCTATGCGCTGGGCGTAGCTATTGGCGCGCCGGTGCTGACTGCTCTGACCGGACGCTTACCGCGTAAACAGTTACTGGTCGCGCTGATGGTCTTGTTTACGGCCGGGAATTTGCTGGCATGGCAGGCACCGGGCTATATGACATTAATCGTCGCCCGTCTGCTGACGGGGTTGGCGCACGGTGTGTTCTTCTCAATTGGCTCTACCATCGCGACAAGTCTGGTGCCGAAAGAGAAAGCGGCTTCCGCGATCGCCATTATGTTTGGCGGCTTAACGGTGGCGCTGGTTACGGGCGTGCCGCTGGGGACATTCATCGGTCAGCATTTTGGCTGGCGCGAGACTTTTCTTGCGGTATCAATGTTAGGCGTGATCGCGCTGATTAGTAGCCAACTGCTGATCCCGGCCAACATTCCCGGTCGGGCGGCCGCCAGCATTCGTGACCAGGTGAAAGTGCTGACCCATCCTCGTCTGTTGCTGATTTACGCCGTTACGGCGCTGGGCTATGGCGGTGTATTCACGGCATTCACCTTCCTGGCGCCGATGATGCAGGATCTGGCTGGATTCTCCCCGGCAGCAGTAAGCTGGATCTTGCTGGGTTATGGCGTATCTGTGGCTATCGGCAATATCTGGGGCGGCAAACTGGCAGATAAGCATGGTGCCGTTCCTGCGCTGAAATTTATTTTCGCCGCACTGTTTGTTCTGCTGATGGTCTTCCAGGTGACCGCATCCACTCAGTACGCCGCACTGGCCACTATTCTGGTGATGGGGATCTTTGCCTTTGGCAACGTACCGGGTTTGCAGGTCTACGTTGTTCAGAAAGCCGAACAATTCACGCCTAATGCGGTAGATGTGGCATCAGGACTCAACATTGCAGCGTTTAACATTGGTATTGCATTGGGTTCAGTGATTGGCGGGCAAACGGTGGAGCATTACGGTTTGGCGCAGACGCCGTGGATTGGTGCCCTCATTGTTCTGGTGGCTTTCTTACTGATGGGCGTCAGCGGTCGCCTTGATAAACCTGTACGCATTGCTCTGGGGTAAATCATTGATGTAAGCGCCCACTTACAAAACAAACTGCAATTGTTCGTTGAAAGTGAGTGCTAAAATCCCTATAACAGAAGAACCAGTCCGGCTGCGGACTGGTTGACGTTACAGAGGTTTGAAAGTCTAAAGTGCGAAAAAACACCTATGCCATGCGTTATGTTGCCGGACAGCCCGTTGAGCGAATTTTACCGCCAGGGTCGTTTGCGCATATTGGCCAGGCATTACCCGCAGGCGCTCCGTTAAGCAGTGAAGATCGCATTCGCGTGCTGGTATGGAATATTTTTAAGCAGCAGCGTGCAGAATGGCAGTCGGTGCTGAAAAATTTTGGCAAAGATGCGCATCTGGTGTTATTGCAGGAAGCGCAAACCACGCCTGAACTGGTGCAGTTTGCGACCGCTAACTATCTCGCTGCCGACCAGGTACCCGCCTTTGTGCTGCCTCAGCACCCCTCTGGCGTCATGACGCTCTCTGCCGCCCATCCTGTTTACTGCTGTCCATTGCGCGAGCGTGAGCCTATTTTACGGCTGGCGAAATCGGCATTGGTGACGGTTTACCCATTGCCTGATACGCGTTTATTGATGGTGGTGAATATCCACGCGGTAAATTTCAGCCTCGGCGTTGATGTTTATAGTAAGCAGTTACTTCCTATTGGCGATCAGATTGCCCATCACAGCGGTCCGGTGATCATGGCGGGTGATTTTAATGCCTGGAGCCGTCGACGGATGAATGCGCTGTACCGCTTTGCGCGCGAAATGTCGCTGCGCCAGGTGCGCTTTACCGACGATCAACGCCGACGCGCGTTTGGTCGCCCTCTCGATTTTGTGTTCTATCGTGGTTTGAACGTGAGTGAAGCCTCTGTGCTGGTCACCCGCGCATCCGATCACAATCCGCTACTCGTTGAATTCAGTCCCGGCAAACCTGAACAATAACGGTGTGTCAGGTCTGCCGTAGGGCAGACCTGTAGTGGTGCTGCCCTTCTTATTAAACAACAACCGAAGGACAACACAATGACAACACGCTCCCATCATGACAACGTCGAAAAACAGTTTGGCTCTCAGGCTAATGCCTATTTGACCAGTGCGGTACATGCCTCTGGCCGCGATTTGCAACGCCTGTCCGCAAGATTGTCAGCATTTCCGCAAGCCCGGTTACTGGATATGGGATGCGGAGCAGGGCATGCCAGTTTTGTGGCTGCGCAACACGTCAGGCAGGTCGTAGCTTATGATTTATCTTCACAAATGCTTGAAGTAGTGGCGGAGGCGGCAAAAGACAGGGGGCTGGAAAACCTCTCCACGCGTCAGGGTTATGCCGAAAGCTTGCCATTTGAAGATAACGCGTTTGAGGTGGTGATTAGCCGCTATTCCGCGCATCACTGGCATGATGTCGGGCGCGCGCTGCGGGAGGTGAACCGCGTCCTGAAGCCTGGCGGCGTACTGATCGTGATGGATGTGATGTCGCCGGGTCACCCTGTACGTGATATCTGGTTACAAACCGTGGAAGCGTTGCGTGATACCTCGCACGTACGCAATTATTCCAGCGGGGAGTGGCTGTCTTTAATCAATGACGCGAATCTCATTGCTGACACCTTGTTAACTGACCGCTTGCCGCTGGAGTTCAGTTCGTGGGTTGCGCGGATGCGTACGCCTGCGGCGTTGACCGAAGCGATTCGTTTATACCAGGAGAGTGCATCTGCTGACGTGAAGGCCTACTTTGCATTACAGGAAGAGGGGTCGTTTACCAGCGACACGATAATGGTAGAGGCGCATAAAGCAGGATAAATAAAAAAGGCACTGGGGGGAAACCAGTGCCTTCATTTCTACAATGTTATCAGGAGTCCGGCATACCGTTGTTTTTCACAAACAACGTTAGCTGATCGCCAGGCTGCAGGTTATCCGTGTCGCTATTCCAGCGCATCACATCTTTGATGTTAACCCCGTGACGTTTGGCAATGCTCGACAGCGAGTCGCCCTTACGCACACGATAGGTGATGCTATCGCTGTTATTAGCCAGGCGCTGCGCGCTGGTTCCAGCGCCTACCGTCAGGCTTTGGCCTACTTTCAGGGAAGAACCACGCAGATTGTTCCACTGTTTCAGGTCTTTTGTGCTCACGCCAAGACGTGAAGCAACACCAGAAAGCGTATCGCCAGAGCGAACTTTGTAGCTACGGCTGTTCAGCGGCGTGTTATCCGCGAGCAGCGTTGACTGCACGGCTGCAATTTCGCCTGAAGCCAGAGACTCACGCAGCTTTTCTGCATGCTTCTTTGGCACCATCACATATTGCGGACCGCTGGCACCCAACGTGGAGCCTTTCACGCCTGCATTGAAGGTCTTCAGCTTGCTGACGGATATACCCGCCATATCGGCAACCTGAGCCATCTCAACCGGGCTATTCAAGCGAACACGTGCCAATGCGCGGCTTTCGTCTGTTGTAGGCAGACGCACGCCATAGCGCTTGCTGTTTTTGAGAATATCGCTCAAAGCCAGCATTTTGGGCACATACAGCTTCGTTTCCTGAGGCAACGGTAACGACCAGAAGTCGGTGGATTTACCACGCGCTTTGTTCGTTTTGATCGCCTTCATCACGCGACCTTCACCGCTATTATAAGCAGCAATGGTCAGCAGCCAGTCGCCATCAAACATCTTGTTCAGACGCTGCATCATGTCGAGCGCGGCAGTGGTGGAAGCCACAATGTCGCGACGTGCATCATAATTGCGGGTCTGCTTTAAACCATAATTGCGCCCCGTGCTCGGAATGATCTGCCAAATACCTGCGGCATTGGCGCCAGACGTTGCGTGAGGATCAAAAGCGCTCTCCACTATGGGTAGTAATACCAGTTCCATTGGCATGTTACGTTTCTTAACCTGCCCGGCTATCCAGTACATATACGGCTCTGCCCGTAAAGTTACATCGTGGAGATAGCTCTTATTGCGTAAATACTTCTGTTTCTGTTCGCGAATCCGGCTGTTTTCCGGAATTCCCATCTTTAGCTCGTCACCAATGAAAGCCCACAAATCTTGATCAGCAGCGATAGATGTTCCATCGTCCATCCATCGCGCCTGACTTGTAAACTTTCCTGCTTCCCCTTGACCAGCTGCAGAAAGGCTCTGTGCGTGCTGTTGGACGTTACCAGTATTCTGGCACCCAACAAGCAGGACAGAGGCGAGTAATATCGCTTTTGCCTTCATGTGTGTGTCAATAGTTGCTTAAAAGACGACCGATCATAACGGCGAAGTTTTCAAAAGGCAACCCGGAATTGTCAGAACGTATCTTTCTTTGACCTTAACCAGGCAAAACGCTCTTCAGGTTGTTGCAATATTGTTTCTTTGTTTATTTCATTAATTAAATCAATATCTTCAGTTCGCAAAAAAATATTATTTCGCCGCTCATTTTTCAGAATTACGGGTAGTGTCATTTGTTTTTTTACGCGTAACTCATTAACTTTACGATAATATTCATTTATGAACGAATCGTGCGGGAGGATGCTTAAAGCAAACTTCATATTTGCTAATGTGTACTCATGCGCGCAGCAAATCAAAGTATCATCGGGAAGTGCGCTGATCTTTTTAAGTGATTGATACATCTGTGTTGCAGTACCTTCGAAAAGCCGACCGCAGCCACCAGAAAAGAGCGTGTCGCCACAAAACAGGTAAGGGTGACTAAAGTAACAGATATGTCCTAAAGTGTGACCCGGCGTAGCAATTACCTTAAATTCATGCCCCAATACGAGAGCAATATCGCCATCTTCGACTATGTGCGTCGTTCCCTTATCTTGCGTTTCAGCCGGTCCGTATACCACTATTTGTGGGAAGTGTTGCAGGAGTTCTTTCACGCCGCCAACGTGATCCTGATGATGGTGGGTCAGCAGAATGGCCTCTGGCACCCAGTTATGTTCTGCAATGGCTTGCAGAACTGGGGCGGCTTCTCCCGGGTCAACAATCAGACAATGTTGGTCATTATTTGACAGGACCCAGATGTAATTGTCCTGAAATGCAGGAATACTGTTAAGATTCATATCTTACCTCTCAATGCGAAACGGAAGGTTATGATGAAACCGGCAAGGATCCCTCAAACTGTCGTAGCGCCCGTGAGCTGGGATGATTTACCCTGGGGCGAATACTATCGTGAGGCGCTGGAGCATCAGCTTAACCCGTGGTTCGCAAAAATGTACGGTTTTCATCTGCTTAAAATTGGTAATTTAAGCGCAGAAATCGATTCTGAAGCGTGCGCGGTTTCTCATCAGGTAAATGTTTCTTTGCTGGGTTCTCCCATGCAGGTAACGGCCGATCCTTTACATCTGCCCTTTGCCGACAAGTCGGTGGATGTCTGTTTGTTGGCCCATACGTTACCGTGGTGCGACGATCCGCATCGGTTACTGCGCGAAGCCGATCGTGTACTGATTGATGACGGCTGGTTGATTCTGAGCGGGTTTAATCCGGTAAGCCTGATGGGACTGCGTAAACTGGTGCCGGTATTGCGCAAGACCCCGCCTTATAACAGCCGGATGTTTACCCTTATGCGTCAACTGGACTGGCTCTCTTTGCTAAATTTTGAAGTGCTGCACTATAGCCGCTTTCATGTTCTGCCCTGGAACAAGAAAGGCGGGAAAATGTTAAGCGCCCATATTCCTGCCCTGGGATGTTTGCAGCTGGTGGTCGCGCGTAAGCGAACCATCCCACTTACGCTCAACCCAATGAAACAAAATAAAAGCAAAACGCCTATCCGCCAGGCCGTTGGCGCTACCCGGCAATACCGCAAGCCGGACGCTTAAGACTCGGCCTGATACCCGATATCATCCTGAGTGGGACTCATTGCCGCGGCGCGCGCAAGCTCATCACAGCGTTCGTTTTCCGGATGGCCCGCATGGCCTTTAACCCATTCCCATTTGATTTGATGCGGACCCAGCGCGGCATCCAGACGTTTCCACAGATCGACGTTCTTTACCGGTTTTTTATCTGCCGTTTTCCAGCCGCGTTTCTTCCAGTTGTGGATCCATTGTGTAATGCCCTGGCGCACATACTGGCTGTCGGTGCTGAGTATCACTTCACACTGTTCTTTCAGGGCTTCCAGCGCAACGATTGCCGCCATCAGCTCCATGCGATTATTGGTTGTGAGGTTGTACCCTTCACTAAAGGTTTTTTCGCGCCCGCGATAGCGTAAAATTGCCCCGTAACCACCTGGCCCTGGATTTCCCAGGCAAGAACCATCGGTGAAAATTTCTACCTGTTTAAGCATCTCTGGTAGACTTCCTGTTTTAGCAAATCGAAATCAAACGATAAGTCTGACATAAATGACCGTTATGAGCACTGGAATTACACGACAGGTAGTCCTTGATACCGAAACCACCGGTATGAACCAGATTGGCGCCCACTACGAAGGCCACAAGATCATTGAGATCGGTGCGGTCGAAGTGGTGAACCGCCGCCTGACCGGTAATAACTTCCACGTTTACCTGAAGCCGGATCGGCTGGTGGATCCGGAAGCGTTTGGCGTACACGGCATCGCAGACGAATTCCTGCTCGATAAGCCTACGTTTGCCGAGGTAGCCGATGAGTTTCTCGACTACATTCGCGGCGCGGAGCTGGTCATCCATAACGCATCGTTTGATATCGGCTTTATGGATTACGAGTTTGCTAAGCTCAATCGTGATATTCCGAAAACCAACGAATTTTGCAAAATAACCGATAGCCTGGCGCTGGCAAGGAAAATGTTTCCTGGCAAGCGAAACAGCCTTGATGCGTTATGCTCGCGCTATGAAATAGACAACAGTAAACGAACCCTGCACGGCGCATTGCTCGATGCCCAGATTCTGGCCGACGTTTATCTGATGATGACCGGTGGGCAGACCACGATGGCGTTCTCGATGGAAGGTGACAGCCAGCAGCAAAATGACACGGGGATCCAGCGCATTGTTCGGCAGTCCAGTAAACTACGCGTTGTTTTCGCCACTGATGAGGAGTTAGCGGCCCATGAATCGCGCCTTGACCTGGTGCAGAAGAAGGGTGGAAGTTGTCTCTGGCGGGCGTAAATGACCCAATTACAGTGCAGAAACGACCATTCGGGTGATTTTTGCAGCAAACGATTAAAAACGTGAGAAAAAGCGTTGACGAGGCGCGAGGCAATCCGTAATATTCGCTTCGTTCCCGAGCGGAACACAACGCGGAGTGGTAGTTCAGTTGGTTAGAATACCTGCCTGTCACGCAGGGGGTCGCGGGTTCGAGTCCCGTCCATTCCGCCACTATTCAGAAAGCCTGAATCAGAAATGATTCAGGCTTTCGTCGTTTTAGTTCCACCCAAAATAACAATCCCTTCATTACACTGTATCGATACATCCGCGCTGCCGGGCGGGAAACACATCAGGTCATCCTTAACCCGACGCATATCGTAGAGGCGATTAACCCGCGAAGTGATTCATCACGCAGGCGAAGCGGGGTGAAAAGTTATCGCCAATAAGAACCGTTTCCTCATTCAGGTGCTTCAGCATATACAGCTTGTCGGCACGTTCGTAAGCGTCGAAGAAGAGATAATCGACAGCATCCGTTGCGTCATCATCTGGGGATTTTTCACGTCCATCGGGAGTGAGCATGAAAACGCCTGCGGTATGGCCGAGCGGACGGGCGTAGCGAAAGAACAGTTTTCGGTTAACCGTGAACTCACCATCATCACTTTTGAATTTCCCCTGTACTGACAATGAAAGGTGTCCGGAATTGTAGCTAGTGATCAGCATAATTCCGTTGAGTTCCTTTTTGCTATTTTGGATATCGAGTATCGACGTGAATTCCGATGAGCATGAAAAGCTGATTTCTTGTTTCTTCGCATTCCCGACGATAATGAAAAAAGCAATGGCCGCCAGCCCAAAAATGGCAATTACCACTGACCACAGTAAAGGAGAGTGATCGCTTTCCTGCTTCATATCATTCCTCATAATGACGATATTGGCTGACGCAATGGTAATAGCCGAGGTTTAGTCCGCATTCAGCGGCAAACGACCACTCAACCAGGTTATGGTTGCTCGCCCACGTATTAAGATAGAGATCTTTTGGATGCGAACAGTTTGGGTTAATCCCCACTGACTTGAATATATCCAGCGCTTTCTTTTCAGTTATGGTATCGGTAAGAGCGTTCCCTAATATATGTACCCGGCATTGCTCGTAGTCGATTGTCCGCAGAATAGCTGCGTCCGTCATGGCGATTTCATTGGGTATCCATGTTAACCATGCTGTCGCCAGCACTGCGATACCGGTGATTAACGTTGTTATCGCGACTGGCCATCGGTTTCGGTTCTTTTTGTTGAGCTTCTTTGCAACATGGGCAATTCGCGCTGGAGTTTGCGCCTCTTCCAGTTGCTGAATATTGATATTGACGTCGCCCATCCGAAATCCCATTCGCGGAATGGTGACGATGAGTTCGGCAGGGTGACCCGTTGACGTTATTGCTTTGCGCAGAAATGAAATGTGCTGGTTGAGATTGGCATCCGTCGCCCGGGCGCCATTATGTTGGAAAACATTCAGCAGAATTTCATCGCGCGAGGAAATCTCTTTACCATTTTGCAACAAATAGAGCAGTAATTGCGTTGCCACATTATTCAATGTCGCCATTTCACCTGATGTCAGGTCTTTTAGGGTATTTTTATTTGGTCTGAAAACTAAGCCATCACCAATAATTACGGATTTAATTTTGTTTATTGGTATATGAGAAATCACTGATGTCTCCTTTAAAGCAGGATATCTCGCATTCGAGTGGGGGAAGCAATAGCATAACATAATTCATTTATAAAAAATGGTTGCGCCATAGATCGCTTCATTAATACTTATATAACAATATTTTAATATTTCTTATAAGATGTCTCATTCTCCTTTCTCTCTGTCACTATCTTATTGTCATTACTCGCTTTTGATATCCACTTTCATTTTTACAAAACTTTCATAAATACATTTTGCCTGGTATCCGGACTAAATAAAAAAATAGTTGATAGATAAAAACTCTATAAAAATGCAAAATAATAGATATTAACGCTGGTACGTGCCTGGTTTTTGGCGGTTTTTTAGGTAAGCGATCGTTATGCAGGCGGTGATACAACACGATTCCCTGAGTTTGATTAATACCGTATTTTTGCATTGTGTCATTTTTCTGCCGACTTAATATAAGCCCCGAAACAGCCTGAACAGCTGTGGACGGTATTTCGTATGGAATGCCAGTGATGTTCAAAATAAGGGGCGGGTTGAGATGGATTGTTTGCAGGGATATGCGCTACCGCCACCTGCAGATCAGCATTTCCCTGACGTTAAGTGTCTGCGGAAATAGATCGTCGGAATAACTAAAAACGGATATAAGGTTAAGTAGTAATATGAAAATGAAAAACGTGGCTGTGGCCTGCGCGCTGATGGCGGGAATGACTTTGACTGCCTCTTCTGCTTTCGCTGCAAAAAATGTCGAGCCGACTAACGGTAAAATTCAATTCACCGGTTCTCTGGTTAATTCCGCATGCGGTCTGGCACCTGAATCCAGCCCGGTGCAGGTTAATTTTGGTGAGATCCCAACCTCTCAGTTAAAAGACAACCAACGCGCTGGCGTTAAGCATGCCAAAATCGTTCTTCAGGGCTGCGACACCACCGTTGCGAAAACGGCCACTGTGACCTATACCCCGGCAACGATTGATACCGACAACAACGCCCTGGCCGCATTCACCTCTGGTACTGCAAAGGGCGCGGGTATTGGTATGGTTGACAGCGGCAACCAGGACGTGGAATGGGGTAAAGCTGCCTCTCAGGTCAACATCACTGACGGCGAAACCGACATTGATTTCGTTGCTTATCTGCAGGCAAACAACGCTTCTGCAGCGGTAACGCCGGGCGATTTCGAATCTACCGTTAATTTCCAGATCGACTATCAGTAATTACCCGCAGCGGGCGTATTAATGCGCCTGCTTAACCCTTCCTGCGAATAACTGAAAGGAAATACGGTTATGCCTGGATGGCGAATTTTACTGCTTTTTGTCTTTATCTCGCCTGCATGGGTTATGGCTGGCGCCAATCGTCTAAACAGTACGCCCGGCAAAATGCGCATGCGAGGAAATATTATTGAGGCTGCCTGTTATGTTGACCCGCGCGACCGGTCGCTACTGGTTGAATTCGATGATCTCTCTGCCAGAGATATTTCCGGAAGACCAGAAAAAGTGTCCGCGCATGATTTCAGTATTCATTTGCTGGGATGTTCATTAGGGGATTCTCAACATTCCGGGAATGTGTTTCAACGCGCCAATATTACCTTTTCTGGTGCGCCTGACAGGGACAATCCTGATTATCTGAGCGTGCAGTCGGAAACTGAACATTTAGCAATAGAAATATACGACAGTAAAGGACAGCAAATTCGTCTGGGCGAACCATCACCAGATTATGTGCTTAACCCAGGGAAGAACACACTCAACTTTACGGCTTATTTGATCTCCCGTGACGGAAGAATGACATCCGGCGAATTTACTGCGGTCACGCATTTTGTTGTGAATTATCTCTGAGCTGCACTGCAATTCGGGTATTTGAAGGTTTGCGAACGAAAATGATCACGCTGAAAACAGATAAAAAACGCCTGGCGCTATTTATTACTCTGGTTTGTGCCTCTGCATGGGCTGAAGCGGATGAGGCCATTGAATTTAATACTGACGTACTGGACGCCAGTGACCGGCAGAATGTCGATTTGCAGCGTTTTTCCGAAGGCAACTTTGTGACTCCCGGAGAATATCTGCTGGATGTTCGAATTAACAGCCAGGAAATTCCTCAGCAGTCGATCCGCTATATTGTCGATCCTGCCAACCCGCATAAATCCATGGCGTGTCTGACGCAGCAACAACTCGAATTACTGGCGCTCAAAGAAGAGGCGCTCACCTATATTCATCCGATTAGCGCGACCTGCTATGACATTTCCCGTCTGCCGGGCGTAGCGTTGAATAATAGCGCAGGCGTACTGGACATTACCGTGCCGCAAGCATGGATGAAATATACCGATCCCGACTGGACGCCGCCGGAGCGCTGGGATAATGGCGTCGCCGGGCTGATTTTTGACTACAGCATCTCGGGTCAGGCCACACATTACGAGCAGGGGGGCGATCATTACCGCTCTCTTTCTGGCTACGGGCAAACAGGCTTTAACCTCGGCGCGTGGCGCTTTCGCGGGCAGTATCAGGCCAATTACGCTTCCGATGATAATCGTGGGCGTATCGACTGGGATCAGATCTATGCTTATCGCCCATTACCGATGCAGGCGGCAAAACTGACGCTTGGCGAAATCTATCTGAATTCTCAGGTTTTTGATTCGGTACGTTTCACCGGGGTTAACCTCGCCAGCGATGAGCGTATGTTGCCACCGAATTTGCAGGGTTACGCGCCTGAAGTTCATGGCATCGCGCGGAGTAACGCGAAGGTCACCGTCAGTCAGCAGGGACGTGTTATCTATCAAACCACCGTTCCTGCGGGGCCGTTTAATATTCAGGATCTGCACGGCTCGGTACGCGGCACATTGGATGTACGCGTTGAGGAGCAGGATGGCAGCGTACAAACCTTTCAGGTTAATACCGCCGATATTCCCTACCTGACGCGCCCAGGCTACGTTCGCTACAACGCCGCGGTCGGTAAGCCATCGCTTTACAACCATGACATTCAGGGCCCTGCGTTTTATACCGGCGATTTCTCATGGGGGGTCAGCAATGCGTGGTCGCTGTACGGCGGCGCGCTGCTCACTGGCGATCGTTATAACGCCTGGTCGATGGGGATCGGCCGGGATTTGAGCTGGTTGGGAGCGTTATCGGCAGATGCGACGCAATCCGTGAGTCGGGTGAAGCATCAGGCTGAACAAAAAGGCATGTCTTTTAAGCTCAGCTATGCCAAAACCTTCGATGAATACAACAGCGCCATCACCTTTGCCGGGTACCGCTTTTCACAGCGTAACTTCCGCACTTTTTCGCAGTTCCTCGACGAACAGTATGCCAATAACAACAGCGCCGGCAACGAAAAAGAGATGTACACCATCACCGGTAACAAAACCTTTTTTGCCGACGATCCGCAGTTAGCCACCACGCTGTATCTGACCTACACCCACCAGAACTACTGGGATCGTCGTTCGCAGGATCGTTACGGCTTGTCGATGGGACACAGCTTTTCGTTGGCGGGCATCCAGGGGATTAGCGCCAACCTTGCGGCTTACCGCTCTGAGTATCAGGGCAAACGGGACGACAGTCTTTCGCTTTCAATTTCGATTCCCTGGAGCGATGGCCGATCCATGGATTATGAATTGCAGAACAGCGGCAACCAGACCAGCCAGATGGTTTCGTATTCCGATAACCGCGACCGTAACAATCCATGGCGTTTGCGCGCAGGGGTTTCCGGTGAAGGGCACACGGCATTTGATGGCTATTACAAGCACCGCAGCATGATGGCGGAGCTGGAATCTAACGTCAGTTGGCAGCAATCACGTTATTTCTCCGTAGGCGGCACGATGCGCGGCGGTTTTACCGCGACGCGTCACGGTGCGGCGTTGCACAACAGCCAGGCGTCAATGAATACCGCCAGAGTGATGGTGGATACCGACGGTGTGGCGAATGTACCGCTGAACGGCGAACAGGCGCACTCAAACCGCTTCGGTATTGCCGTGGTACCGGACGTCGTCAGCTATCACAGCTTTGATACCCGTATCGATGTGGACGCAATGGACGAGGATATTTCCGCGACCAAAGCCATTGTCACCAACACCCTGACGGAAGGGGCGATTGGCTACCAGCGCTTTGCCGTGGCGCAGGGGCAAAAAATGATGGCGCTGCTGCGCCTGAAGGAGGGGTCGGTCCCGCCGTTTGGCGCCGAAGTGTTTAACGCCAACGGCGTCAGCGTCGCCATGGTGATGGAAAACGGCATGGCCTGGATTGCCGGTGTGAATCCAGCCGAGCGTCTTTCCGTGGCCTGGGGCGGCCGAGCGCAGTGTCACTTACAGGTGCCACAACAACTCAACCCGGAAGGTAACGTGCTGTTGCCTTGTGAATAATTTCAATAACCAGAATGAATTTTGTCATGAAAAATCAAGCTTTTTACTCCGTGCAGCGTTGGCTCAAACCCGTGGCTTGTGGCCTGCTTTTTATTGCAGAGATCAACGCTTCCTGGGCGGGCATTGCGCTCGACCGTACCCGGATGATCATCACCGGCGATGCGCGCTCTGTCAGTGCGAACTTAACCAATACCAGCCCGAGCATTCCGTTTTTGGCCCAGTCGTGGGTGGAAGATGCCAACGGAACAAAAGTTACCTCGCCGCTGATGGTCTTACCGCCGCTGCAGCGAATTAACGGTGGGCAAAAAGGCATTGCCCGCGTGACGAAAACCAGCGGGATTAATACGCTGCCTCAGGATCGAGAAAGTCTGTTCTACCTGAATGTGCGTGAGATTCCACCTAAGCCTGATAAGCCGAACGTGCTGCAACTGGCGATGCAGTCGCGCATCAAATTGTTCTACCGGCCGACCGCCATCGTGCCGGAAACGCCGGGCGCGGTGTGGCAAAACCAACTGGTCTTTCACAAGCAGGGTCTACGCTGGACCGTGGATAACCCAACGCCATACTTCGTCACCTTAATCGGTTTAAGCCGTAAGCCGGAAGCGCAGGGCGGCGGCAGGCTGACTGACTTCCCCGGGGTTATGGTTTCACCAAAATCCTCGCTTGATTTCAGCGTTACCGACGGCAGCGTCAGCCAGTTCAGCATGATGTATGTGAACGATTTTGGCGGTCACCCTGAATTGAAATTCAGCTGCACAGGCAATGTGTGTAAAGCATTGCCGATGGAGCAACAGCCCCGGTAAAGGACTCGTAAATGAAAAAGATGCTTTGCGCTCTGCTGATGGCTGGTATGGCCTGCCCGGTTCAGGCCACTAGCGGCCGCCAGGATATGAGCAACGTTTCTGGCGAGTATGGCAACGTCCGCTTTCACGGTCGGGTATTCGTTTCGCCGTGCGTGCTGGATATGGCTTCACGCGATCAGACCATCGATCTGGGTGATATTTCCGCCAGCCGCTTTCGCCAGAGCGGCGATCGCAGCGATCCGGTATTAGTGACGCTGAACCTGAATGGCTGCTTAAAAGGCTCTGGCCATACCTTAAGGGATTTTCCCGGACAGACCAGCGAAATGCCGGAGCTGGCGCATAGCACGGTGGAACGTGGCGTTTCGATGACGCTGATGGCCGAGGGTGCGCCGGAAAACAGCGATCTGGGGCGTATTCGCGGCGATGTGCGTGGTGCGGGCATTCGGCTACTGACCGAACGCAACCAGTTGATTCACCTGAATCAACCGCAACGCATGTGGATCCTCAAACCGGGCGATAACGCGATTCACTTTCTTGCCGCGCTGGAATCTTTTGGCCCGGAGGTGACCGCTGGCGAATTTAACGGTCTGGTCAGACTTAAGCTGGAGTATCTATGAGCGTATTGCACAAAGCGCTGCTGTGGGTCGCCCTGGCTGGCTGTCCGCTGGCCGGGCAGGCATTTACTCAGGGGGAAGGTGAGCCGGAGGGCGGGTCGCCGCATCAGTACGATATTGAACTGAGCTCGCTGGATGTCAGCAAAAACCATGTAGGCGGCAGAACGGAGCCTTTTACCTGGAATCTGGGCAGTTGGTATGTGGTGAATTTTTATTGCGAACAGGCCGATATCTCTCGGGAGCCAATTTATTACACCACCACGACCACCATGCCGCCTTCAAATCAGGGGGCGAACCGTTTTCGGTTAAACGAGTATCTGGATGTGGAAGTTCAGGTGTGGGTTGCCGGACGTTATAACAAATACGTCCAGGCGCCGTTTACCAACGTTTCAAATCGCAACAGTAACAACAGCTGTAAAAAGCGTAAGGGCTACACGCGCGCCACGAACGTTGAAAGTGGTTCAAAAGGGAAAGTGACGTTTATTGTCACTAAACCCATTATCAATGGCATCAATATCACTTCTCAGTCGCTGGTGGAGGTTGCCGGGCGCATGGGCGGTGCGGGACCTACGCCAACCACGGCGATTTCACGCGTGGTCATTAAATCCGGGCTCATTACCGTGCCGGATAAATGCACCTTCAATCGGGGAGACAAAATCAGCATTGAGTTTGGCGATCTGCCCGGATCCGCTGCAAAGCTCAACGGCACCAATTACAGCAAGTCGATCCCGATACATGTGGTCTGTGAAGGCGGCAGCTTCGATCAGGGCGCGCTGAACATCAATTTAGGTGTACAAACCACCACGGCGTCAGGTACGGCTGGGTTTAACGATCATCTTCTCGGTACGTTGAGTGGCGGACAGAAGCGCGACGATCTCGGCATTATGATTAAAGACGAGAGCGGCGGCACCGTAGTGCCCAATCAGTTCTACAACGTGAAGGGTTTTTACCAGAATCAGGGCGACTGGAATCTCACTGCCGCACCGGTGGCAAAGCCGGGCGTGGGGAGCGTTAAGGAAGGCGAGTTTGAAGCCTCTGCCACCGTTGTCGCGCAGTTTCAGTAGGGTAATACCATGACTTTCAGAACGTTAATCGCGGTGAGTACGCTGCTGTTTGGCGCAACAGTTCAGGCTGACACCAAACTGGTCGGCGGCGATATGTATTTTCACGGCACCATCAGAGCGCTGGCCTGCAGCCTGGCGCCCGGCGGCGACAAAATCGAGGTCGATTTCGGGCAAATCGCGACGCAGGATCTCTATCTCTCGGGGCGCAGTAAGCCGGAAAAATTCAGCATCCAGCTACGCGACTGCAACCCGGAGGTCTTCCGTGGGATCTCGGTCACCTTCAGCGGCAAGGAAGATGCGGAGCTTACCGATCATCTGGCGCTGGATAGCAGCGAGCAGGGCGGGGCGTCGGGGATCGGGATTGGGATGAGCGAAGACGATGGCACGGCAATCCGGCTTGATGAAAGTACATCAGTTACAGAGATTACTGAAGGATCGATGACGCTGAATTTTTTGGCGTGGGTCGCGGCAGAGCCGTCGGCGATAAAAAACCAGTCCCTTGAATACGGTCCGTTCAGCGCCAGCGGGACCTGGACGTTGAATTACCAGTAGCATGATGAACGCATTGAATCGTATTGCGCCGCTGCCTGGTCAGAAATTATTGCTGATTGTCAGCCTGTTTTTCTGGTGCGGGATCATGCACTTCTACTGGCTGAATAACGGCGGCAGCGGTCTGTCGTTGCCGCTTAATATTACCAGTTGGATCTACGCTGCGGTATTGGCTGCAAGCGTAACGATGCTACTGCCTCGCCGACGCTGGCGCATCACTGTACCTGCCATGGGATTTACGTTGGGCGCGATCATCCTGACGCTGCTTTGTCTGCTGACGCCGGGCGTCTGGCGGTCCGAGGCGCTGTTGGTGATGGGGGCGCTACTGGGTGGAGTGCTTGTCTATCTGGTGACATTGCAAATTCCACTTACGGTAAACGTTCGCACGGCATTGCTGGCCCTGTTATGGGGGGCATGCGTCATCGAATGCGTGGCGTTTGTCTATCAGTACTGGCATTGGCCGGGCGTTGATTACTGGGAGTTTGCCTGGCGGCGTGGCACGCGGCCCTACGGTATTTTTCAGCAGGTCAATCTGCTGGCCAGTTTCACGGCGTGCGGCGTGTTGCTGTCAGCGCTGCTCTTTTTACGCCTGGGCGGCAGATACCGAATTGTTATCGGAATTGCTCTGGTGATGATGGGATTTGTGCTGCATGAATCCCAGTCGCAAACCGGCTTTTTGTCTCTGGCGGTCGGCGAAGTGTTGCTGCTGGCGGTGTTCCCTGCACAACGCCGCACGTTGTTGCTACTTCTGTTGCCACTGGCGTTAGGTATGGCGGCAGGCGCGGCCGCTCGCCATTTTTTGTCCGTTGCCACGGTAGATCATTTAACGACTTCTCATGTGCGCTGGACGGTGCTGAAAACGTCACTGGCATTATTTGCTGAACGGCCGTGGATGGGATGGGGCGTGGGCAGTTTCGCTGCTGTTTTTCTCGAACGAGCGGGGCCATTGGGGCTGAGCAGCATCTCGCATCCACATAATGAACTGGTGCTGTGGTTGGTGGAGGGCGGTCTGGTTGGGCTGGCGGGCGCGCTGTGTTTTATTGCGGGTGGGTTATGGCTCTGGCTGCACGGAAATCGCTGGCGTCGTGCCTGCCTGGTGGCGGCGTTGCCGGTGGTTATCCATATGTTGACGGAATACCCGGTCAGGCAGTCAACGCCACACTGGTTATTGCTGATCCTGCTGCTTCGTTGCGCAGATGGCGCGCTAAAAGGGACAAGTCTGACGCGCCCGGCGACGTCGTTGATTCGTGGGCTGGCATTTATCTCGTTTCTGACAGCCACTCCCTTGTTGCTTCTCACGCTACAGACGCAACAGCAACTGACGCTGGCGGAACGGCAGTCAACACAGTGGCAACTTGCCGAATCGCTCCCGGTGGGCGGCTGGTTGCTTGCCACACGCTACCGGTTTGATCTCCAGATGGGATACCTGCAACGGTATCAACGTACCCGGGATGCTCGCTGGCTGGAGTTGGTTCGCCGCTGGGCGCCTGACTATGTGCGTGTTCACCCGGACCCGAATATCTCCTTCACGCAAATCTTGCTGGCGTTACAGCAGCGCGACCTGAACCAGGCGCACCGTCTGGCGACGCGCTTTTACCTGATCTACCCGAACGATCGCCGTATCTCCTGGTTACAGGATGCACGACGTCCTTTTAATCAAAAAATGGAATGATATGAACAGACTCAGCGAACAGGCTCAATATGTACCAGAGCTTCCCCGTAATGCCGAACTGCTGCGGATCTCCGGGATCCGTTTGCAGCGCATTCATTTTTTTGATGATGCATCACTGGATGTCCGTGAGGTGTTAAGCCAGGTGCGCACGCCGCTCCCGCTGGATCTTTTTTTCAAGCATCTTTCTGTCAGCGCGAAACAGCAGCTGTTTATGTGGCAAATGCAGCGGGTGCTCGTACTTCCAGGAAGCTATTCGCTGAATTTATCCGTCAGGATGCTGACCTGTCTGTCGTGGATCTCGCGACTCACCAGGCAGGCGCATCAGGGGCGGATTGTTATTGAAATTCAGGATCCCGCGACCATGATGCGTCTGGAAAAGGCAGAGCAGCAGGCGGTATGCATCGCCATAAAAACCCTGGTGCGTCATGGGTTTCGTGTGTGGCTGGATGACGTTTCGCCTGAGCTGTTTTTTGTCTGGCGACTGTCTGGCATCCGTTTTGATGCCATTAAAATTGAAAGCGGGATGTTTCATCAGTTCAGATCATCGGAGTGGCAGTTGCGGGTACTGGTCAATCAATTTCGCGGGCTGGGAGAGCGGGTGGTGATCGAGGGAGTAGAAAGCGCGCAGGATTACGCCATCTGCCGTATGAGCGGCGCAGATGCTGTACAGGGCTTCTTTTTTGAGCAGGAGATTGTGCCGAAAAGCCTGAATCATTGCTGATTCAGGCCCTGGGGATTACTCGCTCAGCGTCTGCGCGATATCTTTCTGTACCTGCTGGCGCTGTTCCGGAGTCAGCACTTTGTTCAGGTCAAAGTAGTATTTCACGCGATAATAACGCGCTTGTTGTTCGATATTGCTGAACGCGGAAAGTTGCTTCTTGACGGCGGTTTCATCCCATTTCCCGGACTTGATAACGTCAATCAATGCGCCGTCTTTGACATCTTTCACTGAAATCTGGCTAACGTTGGTTTCAAGCTGCTGGTGCAGTTTTTTGATCTGAGCAACCTGGTCGGTGGTCAGCTTAAGGTGCTGGACTACCGGGTCCTGAGCTGGGGCGGGAACGTTGGATACATTTGCTGCAAACGTGCTAAAAGAAGCGCCAGCTACGGTTGCAGCCAGCAAAGTCATGCGAACGAAGTTCTTCATTATTGAAATCCTGATAAAGGAATTATTAACATTGTCAGACACTCGCCGGTTACGAGTGATTATCCCTTGCAGAATACGTTGCCTGAAGCATGTCGCCACGCGAATTTGTTTTGCGGTTGGTTACGGAGTGCAACAATCCCGCTATGCAAAAATGTTGCGCAGCGGGAGGAGAGGCGATATCTACAGCGCAAACGGGTCGGCGTCCTGCCAGGCGGGAAACTTTTCGCGATACTCACGCAGCGCCGAGAGCGACAGGTCAGCGTCAATGCGCGTGGCCTGATGCGGCTCGGCGGTGGCAATAATCTCACCCTGTGGATTTATCACCCGGCTGTCACCGCGATAATGATGACCGTTACCGTCAGTTCCTACACGGTTACATCCTGCTACATACGCCTGATTCTCAATCGCCCGTGCAGTGAGCAGAACCTGCCAGTGCAGCGAACGCGGCGCGGGCCAGTTAGCCACATACAAAGCGAGGTCGTAATCGTTACGGTTGCGCGACCACACCGGAAAACGCAGGTCATAACAGATTAACGGCAGAATGCGCCAGCCGCGCCATGCAAAAATAACGCGCGCGTCTCCCGCCTGGTAATGCTGATGTTCATCCGCCATGCGGAACAGATGACGTTTGTCATAGAAATGCACATTACCTTCAGGCTCGACCAGAAAAAAGCGGTTAACCGCACCGCGTTCGGAGTGAATCGCGGCACTGCCCGCGATCAGGGCGTTCGTCTGTTGCGCTTTGGCGCGCATCCAGCTTACGACCTCTTCCTGCGGCAGCGATTTGTTTGCTGCTTCCATCGCAAATCCGCTGGTAAACATCTCGGGCAACACAATCACATCACGTCCGGTGACGGTTTCCAGTTGTCGGTCGAAATGGCGCAGGTTGGCCGGGCCATCCATCCAAATCAACGGTTGTTGCAGCAGAGTAATTTTCAAACCAGGCACGATCGAGGCTCCTCGTTGAACAACATTTTGACACTGTAGCATGAGCTTTAACGAAAATGTGGCAATAAAAAGCCCCGCATTAAGCGGGGCTAAATGTTATGCGTGTGTCGTTATGCCGCTTCGACTTTACGCACTTTCTCTGGCAGCTTTACCGGCTGCGTCGCCAGCTCCTCGGGTTCGAAGTCATCCACGTTAATGCTGCGCAGACGGCTCGCTTCGGCTTTCACCAAAATCGCGGCTTCGTCTTTATCAATCAACCCTTTGGCCAGCGCGTTATGCGCCAGTTCGTCCAGGCGGGTAAACGGCAGGTTTTTACCCAACTCTTTGCAGATCCGCTGGTGGATAGGGTCGGCTGCAATCACGTCCAGCAGAGCCTCTTCCAGCAAACCGACCGGGTTATGCTCGCTTGGCGTCAGGTATTGACCGCGACCAAGGCGAGAACGGGTGGCGCTCGGAACCTGCAAAATCTTCGCGACCTTATGATCCAGCTTGTCGGACGGTGCATGATAGTGGCGACCGGTTGGGAAGATAACCACACTCAGCAAACCGGCAACCAAACGGTTCGGGAAGTTTTTCAGCAGATCGTCCATCGCCTGTTCGGCTTTGTACAACGCATCCTGGACGCCCCAGTGAACCAACGGCAGGTCGGCTTCATTACGGCCTTCATCGTCATAACGCTTCAGCACCGCGGAGGCCAGGTACAGCTGACTTAACACATCCCCCAGTCGCGCCGAGATACGCTCACGACGCTTCAGGCTACCACCCAGAACGGCCATGGACACATCCGAAAGCAGTGCCAGGTTGGCGCTCAGACGGTTCAGGTGCTGATAGTAACGTTTGGTCGCATCGGCGGTTGGCGTGCTGCTGGTTAAGCCACGCGTCAGGCCCAGCCAGAAACTGCGTACTTTATTGCTGCCAACGTGACCGATATGTTTGAACAGCAACTTATCGAACGCATTCACATCGTTATTCTGCGCTGCAGCCATCTCTTCCAGCACATACGGATGGCAACGAATCGCACCCTGACCGAAGATCATCATGCTACGGGTCAGAATGTTAGCGCCTTCAACGGTAATGGCGATAGGCGCCCCCTGATAAGCACGGGCGAGGAAGTTGCTTTCGCCAAGCATGATGCCTTTACCGCCAGTAATATCCATGGCATCGATGATTGATTGCTGTCCACGGTGAGTACAGTGATACTTCACGATAGCCGACAGTACCGCCGGTTTTTCACCCAGCATAATGCCGTAGGTAATCAGCGACGCCGCAGCATCCATTACGTAGGCGTTACCGGCAATACGCGCCAACGGCTCTTCAATACCTTCCATCTTGCCGATAGAGATTTTGAACTGGCGACGAATATGCGCATACGCGCCGGTTGCCATTGCGACCGACTTCACGCCGCCCGTGGAGTTAGACGGCAGGGTAATACCGCGCCCCACAGACAAACATTCCACCAGCATACGCCAGCCCTGACCGGCCATTTTTGGGCCACCGATAATGTAATCAATCGGCACGAAGACATCTTTGCCCAGCGTCGGACCGTTCTGGAATGGCACGTTAAGCGGGAAGTGGCGACGGCCAATCTGTACGCCCGGCGTTGAGGTTGGGATCAGCGCACAGGTAATGCCGAGATCTTCTTCCCCACCCAGCAGTTTTTCCGGGTCGGAGAGTTTAAATGCCAGACCCAGTACGGTAGCGATAGGCGCCAACGTGATATAACGTTTGTTCCAGGTCAGGCGCATCCCCAGCACCTGCTGGCCCTGCCAGTCGCCCATACAAACCACGCCGGTATCGGGGATCGCGCCTGCGTCGGAGCCTGCTTCCGGGCTGGTCAGAGCGAAACATGGGATCTCCTGACCGCGTGCCAGACGCGGCAGGTAATGATTCTTCTGCTCTTCGGTGCCGTAATGCTGCAGCAGTTCGCCTGGGCCTAATGAGTTAGGTACGCCGACGGTGATCGCGAGGATCCCGGAGACGCCGGAGAGTTTCTGCAATACGCGAGCCTGAGCATACGCGGAGAATTCCAGCCCGCCGTACTCTTTCTTAATGATCATCGCAAAGAAGCGGTGTTCTTTCAGATACGCCCACAGTTCCGGCGGCAGGTCCGCGAGTTCGTGGGTGATCTGGAAGTCATTCGCCATGCGGCATGCTTCTTCCACCGGACCATCAATAAACGCTTGTTCTTCAGCTGTCAGATGCGGCTGAGGATAGTTATGCAGTTTTTTCCAGTCTGGTTTCCCCTGGAACAGGTCGCCTTCCCACCAGGTTGTACCGGCATCAATCGCCTCTTTCTCTGTACGCGACATGGGCGGCATGACTTTACGGAAACCGCGGAACACCGGCGCAGAGATCATGGATTTGCGCATCGGCGTCAAGTTAAACGGTACGAGAATAATGGCCAGAGGAACCAGCAGCCAGACTGACCACAGACCAGCCACGCCAAGCGCAGCCGTCCAGGCGAGCAAAATTAAGCTGCTGAGGAATAAGCTCACGCGGTGATAGAACAATACGCCGAGCAGAACAACCGTAGCGATAATACTCAAAATCATCATAACGAAAAGCTCCCTTGCTTGTAGGAGGTCTGACCACTTGTGATGATATGGTTGTAGTGGATGTAAATTCTTTTAGCAATGTGTTTACAAAATAATTACAACAAAGCTCACATTGTTGGTGTTTTAACCGGCACAAAAAATCAAAAGCCGCGGCCATTCCTGTGGCTTGTACTTCTCGCTGGTAGCGCTATCCGGTACACTGCATCCTGTCATTTACATTCATGCTGAAGGATATCCTCATGTACCAGGATCTTATTCGTAACGAACTGAGCGAAGCGGCGGAAACGCTGGCTAATTTTCTTAAAGATGACGCCAATATTCACGCCATTCAGCGCGCGGCGGTCCTGTTGGCAGACAGCTTTAAAGCCGGTGGTAAGGTACTTTCTTGCGGTAACGGCGGTTCCCATTGCGATGCGATGCACTTCGCCGAAGAGCTGACCGGGCGCTATCGTGAAAACCGCCCAGGTTATCCGGCTATCGCTATCTCTGACGTTAGCCACATCTCCTGCGTCAGCAACGATTTCGGTTACGATTATGTGTTCTCCCGTTACGTTGAAGCCGTGGGACGCGAGGGCGATGTCCTGTTAGGCATCTCTACTTCGGGTAACTCTGGTAACGTGATTAAAGCGATTGCCGCAGCGCGTGAGAAGGGGATGAAAGTCATCACCCTGACCGGTAAAGATGGCGGCAAGATGGCGGGCAGCGCGGATATCGAAATTCGTGTGCCGCACTTTGGCTACGCTGATCGTATTCAGGAAATTCATATCAAAGTGATCCATATCCTGATTCAACTGATCGAAAAAGAGATGGTTAAATCATAAGAAGGCGATTGCCGGATGGCGGCTGAAGCCTTATCCGGCCTACATGAGCTCCACGTAGGCCTGATAAGCGCAGCGCCATCAGGCAGTTCACGGTTTTAAGGTAGGTGATGTATGTGCGAACTGCTCGGGATGAGCGCCAATGTGCCAACCGATATCTGCTTTAGCTTCACCGGGCTGGTTCAGCGCGGCGGAGGGACCGGGCCGCACAAAGACGGCTGGGGTATTACGTTTTATGAGGGTAAGGGTTGCCGTACGTTTAAAGATCCGCAACCCAGCTTTAATTCGCCTATCGCCAAACTGGTACAAGACTATCCCATCAAATCCTGTTCCGTGATTGCCCACATTCGTCAGGCGAATCGTGGGGAAGTGGCGCTGGAAAATACCCATCCATTTACCCGTGAACTATGGGGACGTAACTGGACGTATGCCCATAACGGACAGCTCAGCGGTTATAAATCGCTGGAGACCGGTAATTTCCGCCCGGTCGGTGAAACTGACAGCGAAAAAGCCTTCTGCTGGCTGCTGCACAAGCTGACAGAGCGTTATCCACGCACGCCAGGTAATATGACAGCGGTGTTTAAATATATCGCGGTGCTGGCAGGAGAACTGCGGGAGAAGGGCGTCTTCAACATGCTGTTGTCTGACGGTCGTTATGTGATGGCTTTCTGCTCGACCAACCTGTTTTGGATCACACGTCGAGCGCCATTTGGCGTAGCGACGCTGCTGGATCAGGATGTGGAAATTGATTTTAGCTCAGAGACCACACCCAATGATGTGGTCACCGTGATTGCCACTCAGCCGTTAACCGGCAATGAAACCTGGCAAAAGATTATGCCAGGCGAATGGGCATTATTTTGTCTCGGGGAGCGAGTAGTTTGATGCCAGCTGCGGTTGAACGACTTCGTGACTCAACGGCTTGCTGATAACGTAACGGCCATCGACGACGGAAACGGTCGGTGGCTTCCGCGTTTGTTCAAAGTAATCGTATCCTGGCTTTAACTGGGCCCAGAAATCTTTGTAATACGAGAACTTATGGCGCTGCATGTTGGCATCGGTCATGCGGAACGGGTAAATGCTAACCTGTACGCTGGATTGCCCGAACACCAGAGCGCCGGTGACAAACTGGAAAATCTCATCAATACCGTTGTCGGTCATCGCATAGCAGCCGACGGAAACGCAGGCGCCGTGGATCATCAGGTATTTACCTTCATAACCGTGTGCACGGTCGTAGGCGTTAGGGAAACCGATGTTAATCGCTTTATAGAAGCGGCTATCCGGTTTGAGCTGTCCGCGTTGTACGCTGTAAAAACCTTCCGGGCTTTTGAAATCACCCTGACGCTGTTTCGGCCCTAAACCGCCGGAATAATTGCAGATCTTATAACTGTCGAGCAATTGATACTGTTCGCCCATCTTGACGTACAGATCGAGCGTTCGCTCTTCTTTGAAGATCTGGATATAGACAGGGGAGCCCATCAACTGCTGCTTATATTCTTTGCTGACAGGCGTGGTCGGGCTGCTGCTGCTCAGCAAACCAGCAAATGAAACGCACGGCAATAAAAGCATCGCAAGAAAAAATGCGATTTTACGCATACTGCTTATTCCTTGATAAAACGATTACACACGCCAGGACGGCAAAAAGAGTCCCCAAATCGGATAAATCTGGATCTGGAGCGCTCACATTAGCACCAAGAGAGTTTTTCGCAAGTCTCTCGTGCGGCGTTTACACTTTAGTTTTTCTTTATACGAAAAATTGCGCTTAAAGGCTGTCAGACACGGGCCTATTTTGCTGACCACCCCTCTGCATTTCGTCTTATTAATAAAGAATGCCTAATGTGTTGAATTTAAAATATTAATTATTTAATAATCGAATATTAAACAGGAATGACGGGCAATAGCGCTAGACTGCGGCGAACGTGTTTGACCAGGTATTCTTCTTTTCATGCTTTTTGTCTCTGCACCCCGTTGCTTCTTGCCGGGCCTGTTGTCTTTGTGTGTTGTGCTGTCATTACCGTCTGTCGCCAAAGTTCAGCCCCACTTATCTGACGCCCAGTTAAGCTATGCGGCGCAATTACGTATGCGTAACCGCGCCCGGCTACTGAAACTGTATCACGCACAGGTAAAAAAACAGGCAAGCTACGTCGTGGAAGGCAACGCAGAAAGTAAACGCGCGCTGCGCCAGCAGAACCGGGCGCTGATTAAACAGCACCCTGAGTGGTTCCCGGGCCCGCTAAAAGCCAGCGATCATCGCTGGCAGGAACTGGCTGAGAATGACCATTTTCTCAGTAGCGATCATCTGCACAATATCACCGAAGTGGCTATTCACCGACTTGAGCAACAGCTAGGTAAACCCTATTTGTGGGGAGGCACCAGTCCGGATGAAGGGTTTGACTGTAGCGGGCTGATTTTTTATGCCTACAACAAAATCCTGGCGGCAAAATTGCCCCGTACGGCGAATGAAATGTATCACTACCGACGGGCAACGATTGTCTCTAACCGCGATCTTCGCCGTGGTGATTTAGTGTTCTTTCATATTCACAGCCGGGATATTGCCGATCATATGGGCGTCTATTTGGGGCAGGGGCAATTTATTGAATCACCGCGGACGGGAGAAACCATTCGGGTAAGCAATTTATCCGATGACTTCTGGCAGGATCATTATCTTGGCGCCCGTCGTATTCTTACGGAAAATACGATTCTGTAATCAAAAGGCGGTGCAATCACACCGCCTCGCCAGGCGTTAACTCAACGCCCCCATGATCTTTAATTCCAGCTCATCCGGAACTTCGTTATAAGACAACACCTGTAGGCCCGGGGCAAACAGGCGCGCATAGCGCGCGAGCAGAGGACGTAACTGCGGCGCGACCAATAGCACTGGCTCTTTCCCCGCCGCTTTCATCTGCTCTTTTATCTGCGGCATATTGGTCTGAAACTGATTCAGCATATTGGGATCGACCGGCACGCTATCCAGCACCACTTTTCCACTTTGCTGAGCCTGATTCACCACATTCGCCAGCAGATTCTCCAGGTCACTATTCAGCGTATATACCGCCAGCTCATCTTTACGCACAAACGGATGGGTAATGCTGCGACGTAGCGCCAGACGCACATCCGCCGTTAACAGAATATGATCTTTGGTCACAGCGCTACTGGCGACCAGTACGGTGGCTATGGTGACGATATCGCGCAATGACACGCCTTCGATAAGCAGCGCCCGGTACACTTTCAACAGTTGGCTGTAATTCAGCGCTGCGCTCAAATCTTCCGCCAGACGCGGCGCCATAGAAGAGAGACGGTTATGCAACTGCGTAATGTCATCGTAATTAAACAGCTCTGGAATATAGTTGCGAATGATCTTATTCACATGCGTCGCAATAACGCTGGCGCTATCGATAACCTGATACCCCATATTTAACGCTTTAGCTTTTTGCGCCGGAACAATCCAGGTGACCGGCATACCGTAGGCCGGATCGTGGCCTAAAACACCGTCGATCTCGCCATAGGTTTCACTGGAGGGCAGCGCCATCAGCTTATCTGCGGGAATGTCGGCCTCATCGGCCTTGATCCCATTGATAAAAATCGCGTACTGGGTCGGTTTGAGGCGGAAGTTTTCGCGAATGCGAATTTCCGGTAACAACACGCCGTTGCTGTCTGAGATCACCTGCCGCACACCGCGAATACGCTGAGTGAGCGGATTCCCTTTGGATTTATCGACCAACGACACCAGCTTGTATCCCAGACTCAGGCTGATAGGTTCAATTAAAGGGATGGTTTCCCAACTGACCTGCTGCTCGGTGGTTTCTGCGATGGTTTTGGTCAGCGTTTCGAGATTTTTCTCTTCGGTCTCCGCAACCTTGGGGCGCTTGCTCATGCGCCAGGCGGTGAATCCCAGCAGGGCGCTGAAAATCAGGAAGGGGAAATGCGGCATCCCCGGCACCACAGCCAACACAAACATAATGCTGGTGGCGGTATACAGCACCGAGGGGCTGGCCAGTAGTTGGCTACGCACGTCTGTGGCAATATCGCCGCTGTCGCTTACGCGAGTGACGATGATCGCTGCCGCTGTCGACAACAGCAGAGAAGGGAGCTGGGCGACCAGACCGTCACCGATGGTCATCAGTACGTATTGCTGGAATGCGGCTTCGGCGCTTAAATCGTATTTAAAGATCCCGATACAGACGCCGCCGATCAGGTTGATAGCCAGGATCATCATCCCGGCGATGGCATCGCCGCGCACAAACTTTGACGCACCATCCATCGCGCCATAGAAATCCGCTTCGCCCGCCACGTCTTTACGTCGCGCTTGCGCCTGCGCCTGATTAATCAGTCCTGCATTCAGATCGGCGTCGATCGCCATCTGCTTACCGGGCATGGCGTCAAGCGTAAAACGAGCAGAAACTTCGGAGATACGCTCCGCGCCTTTGGTCACCACGATAAAGTTAATGATCATCAGAATGATGAACACCACGAAACCAACGACAAAGTTACCGCCGATCACCACCTGACCGAAGGACTCAATCACCTTACCGGCAGCGCCTGCGCCCATGTGACCGTGCAGTAATACCACGCGCGTTGACGCCACGTTCAGCGTCAA
Source organism: Citrobacter werkmanii (assembly GCF_008693645.1). Classification (NCBI taxonomy): domain Bacteria; kingdom Pseudomonadati; phylum Pseudomonadota; class Gammaproteobacteria; order Enterobacterales; family Enterobacteriaceae; genus Citrobacter; species Citrobacter werkmanii. The sequence goes on from NZ_CP044101.1 coordinate 1,241,965, forward strand.
TCGCATCAGGGTGGTGATCAGCAGAATGGTCGGGAACAAGCTGAATTCGAGCGGGCGTTTTGCAGAAACGGCCACTAACAGCACCATTACCGCCAGCACGATGTTAAAGGTGAACAGAATATCCAGCAGGGCCGGTGGTAACGGCAGGATCACCATGGCCAGGATACACAGTATAACCAGCGGAATGCCGATGTTACCGTTACGCAGCAGCGCCAGGAATTGTTTAGTTGTTTTCGGCATCCAGTTTAAGAACCTCTTTTGGAATGGAAATATGTCTGTTCAGCGAAGGACGTGCTTGTGAACCGTCACGCCAGTGCTTCATTTGCAGTACATAGGTCAGGACGTGTGCAATCGCCCGATACAGTTGAAATGGGATCTGTTGATTCACCTGGGTGGTGTAATAAACGGAGCGTGCCAGCTTAGGAAACTCAACGACTTCAATATTGCTTTCTGCCGCTACCTGCCGGATATACAGCGCGATTTCATCGGTGCCTTTGGCAACCACGAAAGGCGCGGCGGCGCGTGACTGGTCGTATTGTAGCGCCACGGCATAGTGGGTTGGGTTGGTGATTACCACATCGGCTTTTGGCACAACTTTACGAATTTGCCCCATCGCCATTTGCCGTTGCAGGCGACGAATTCTGGCCTTAACCTCGGGTTTACCTTCCTGATTTTTATACTCTTCCTTCACTTCCTGTTTCGTCATTTTCAGCCCTTTGGTGAACATTTTTTTCGCCAGAGGGACATCGATCAACGCAAAGAAAACAAACAGGATGACAAAGTTGCGCATGATGCTGCTGTACAGCGCCAGACCATCGCTGACGGCCTGTTTGAAATGAAGCTCTTGTAAGCCGAGAAATTCGGCAACGTTATTGCGTACGCTGATCCATAGCATCACCAGCAGCACTATCGCTTTGAGCGTCATCTTGCCGGTATCCACCAGATGGTCGGTGGAAAACAGGCGACCAATCCCTTTGATCGGGCTTAATTTGCTAAAGTCCGGCAATATTTTTTTCGGCAGGAATAGCCAGCCTCCCGGAACCAGTGAGGCAAATAGCGCGGCAACCGGCATGGGTAACAGCGTCAGGATGAATTTCCCCAGAATCAGCAGATGGTGTTCAAGGAACTGACCGATGATGTCCGGGTCATTAATGTTCTGCGCGTACTGATGCACGCTGGTAAAGCTTTCGCGCACGAAATCTTCGTACCAGGGAAAGCTGCTGGAGATCACCATAAATGCGGCAAACAGACTGGCGGCAAGCCCCATATCTTTTGAACGCGGTATTTGTCCCTCTTGTCTGGCCTTGCGAAGTTTTTGCGCCGAGGGTTTTTCTGTTTTTTCTTCGCTACTGCTATCCGCCATAGTGTCCCTTCAACGCGTCAAGCTGCTGTAAGACGAAATTCGCCAGGTGCAAATAGTGGTCGGGCAGGTTGTAAAGCAGGGTTGCAAAGCAGAACAGACCCGCCAGCATGTTGATGGGAAAACCTAATGAGTACAGGTTGAGCGGTGGTGCAATACGGTTTAGCAGACCAAAGCAGCCCTGAACAATCAGCATGATAAAGGTCGTCGGCAGCGCCAGCAGCGTGGCGGCGGCGAATACCCAGCCCAGCGCCAGAGAAATCGTGCGCAGAGATTGCGGATGCAACGCATTGCCAATCGGCCAGTAAGTAAAGCCTTTAAATAAAATACTCACCAGCAGCAGATGCCCGTCCATGGCAAAAAACAGTATCACCGCGTAGATGTTGATCATTTCCGCCAGCACCGTCGTTGACGCGCCGCTGCTGGGGTCGTTCATCACCGCCATGCTCATCCCCATATTAAAAGAGAGGATTTGGCCCGCCAGTTGTAGCGCTAAAAATAAAAACTGCAGCATCAGGCCGAAAAGCATTCCCCACAGAAACTGCTCTGCGGTCAAAATAATGCTGTTGATCGACAGCAGGCTGGTGGGTACCGGGTGGGGGATAAGCGGCGTAATGATAAAGGCCAACGCCAGGGACAAAATAATGCGTATACGTATAGTCAGCGCGGCATTATCCAGTACCGGCGCGTAGTGAATAAACGCCATAATGCGCACGAAGGGAAACCACATGCCCAGTATCAGATTACTTAACTGTGTAATATCTGTTTCGCGCATGTCAGTGCACCAGAATGGCGGCCTGAGAGAACAGATGCACGCAGAGATCGCTCAACTGGACGATCATCCATTTTCCGCAAATACCCAATACCGCGAGGGTGACGATCAGCCTGGGTAAAAAACTAAGCGTTTGTTCGTTAATCTGCGTCACAGCCTGAAAAATGCTGACCAACATACCGACCAGCAGGCTGGGAACGACTAACACGCAGACTAAAATGATCACGACTTTTATACCGCTGGCGACGATGTCTGCGGCTACATCAATGGTTAGCATGTCAGCTCTCCGTTAGCCCAGTCCCAGACCGCGAATGCTGGAGGTCAGCGTACCAACGGTCAGCGCCCAGCCATCAATAAGCACAAACAGCATCAGCTTAAAGGGCAGCGAAACGATCAGCGGTGACAGCATCATCATCCCCATCGCCATCAGTACGCTGGCGACGATCAGATCGATCACGAGGAACGGAATGTAAATCATAAAACCTATCTGGAAGGCGGTTTTGAGTTCGCTTAGCACATAGGCGGGAACGATAATAGAAAGATCCTGATCGACTGCATTCCCTTTCGCGTTGGCGATCGTCATTATCTGCGCAATTGCTTTTTTATTGGTTTGCGCCAACATAAAACGTTTCAATGGCGAAGCGGCTGTACTCAGGGCGTCGGGGAGCGTGATTTGATCGTTTTCAAAAGGGACTACGGCATGATCGTAAATGTTGATCCAGATTGGGCGCATCACCAGCATGGTTAACGACAGGGCAATGCCAATCAGTATGCGGTTCGGCGGCGTTTGCTGCAGCCCTAATGCCTGACGCAGCAGGGAAAGAACAATAATAAAACGGGTAAAACAGGTCATCATCAGCACCAGGGTAGGCAGAATACCCACCAGGGTCATCAGGATCAGGACCTGGATTTTTACGCTGTATTCCTGGCTATTTCCGTGTGAAACCACATTCAGCAACGGGATATCTCCCCCTTGCGCGCAGGCAAAGGGAGAAAGGATGAGTAACGAGATACCCAGTAAGAGCGTGAGTGTTGGCGCGCGTTTCATGGTGCCAGGTCGTTAATTTCATGCGTGTTGAATTCAAGGACGCGCAGGCCATATTTTTCGTTGACCACAACCACTTCAGCCTTACCTAGCAGGATATTATTGACCTTAATATCCAGCGGTTCACCGGCGAGTTTATCCATCTCGATGACGGTGTCATCATCAATGTTTAGCAGATCGGCCAGCATCACCTCCACGGAGGAGACTTCCAGCGTTAGCGTGACTGGAATACGTTTGAGTAATGACATCGACTCGGAAAAACGGTCTTCTAAACGCGCTACCAGCTTTTCAGTGACAGACGGCGCGGGTGGCGTAGTTGCTTCGGGGGCTAACTCGAAGCCTTGCTCTAAAATATCTTCTGGCTTACTCATAGGATTTCTCCGTCTTGCTCGTTAATTCGGACAAAAACAGTTTGTCTTTATCCTCTACGATCAGGGCATTAAATAATTCGGATTTCCCGATATAAACAGGGAAAGTATCAGGCATCGCAATCGGTAAAATATCGCCGGGTTTAATCGTCGTCAGGTCGGCAACATTCAGAGGAATTTCTGCAATCTTCACGTTCATGGTTAGCGGCAGCGTATGAATGATTTCTTTGATCAGCGTTTTTTTACGCGTTTCAGCGCTGGCTTTATCAATCTGCTTTTTTTTCTCTCCATGCTCGCTACGGCGAATCAAATTCAGAATATAATCGGTATGCGAATCGTCCAGTAAGATGCGGAAACTGCAATTCTCATCATCACCTAATACAAATGTAAGCTGATAAGCCCAGTGGGTTTGTATGGTGCTGCTGTCGGGTTTGAGCGTCAGTGGAATACCAGATATATTTTTATTAAAAATGATATTGCAAATATCCTGCGCCAGTCTGCTTCGCAAGCGGATTTCCGTTTTGGTTGGTAAATCATCCTGCGACTTCTCGTCGGCGAGAGATGATGCCAGACCATAAAAGTTACCTAATAACATTAACAATAATGCGCGGTCGATATCAAAGGCCAGATGCCCAACCTGAGAAACTAATAACTCCGCACTTTTATTGATAACATCCATCTCACACTGTATTTTTTTTAGTGTTATATTTGTGCGGTGTTTTTTCAGGAAATAGTTTCCAAGATGTGATTCAATTGTATCAAAACTTCCCGTAAACATAGTCGGCAGACGATGATATGGACGTCCAAGCCGGTTTCCTTCAAGTTTAAAGATTCCGGGCGTTTGACTATATTTCAGCATGGTACGCTTTCTCAGCTGTAATTTCTGGGGCGGATGAGTTGATATCAAATCCCGCGGTTATCAAAGAAAATACAAATCCATTTAATTTATTACTCATCCTTGACGCTATTCTCATAGTGTTGAAGTCCATTAGATATGAAATGCAGTACCTGGGCTCTTCACTGATCCAGGGCTGGATATTAGATATTTTACCCCTCCCTTCTGCAAGTTATTAATGGTGATGAACTATAATTAAAAAATAATTAATTACATATCCGTGATGTTGCCCGCCTACAGTCTGTTGCTGCGTAGGGTTATCTTGTTGTCTGTTTTTCATGCGGATTTTCTTGTAGTTGATTGTTTTTCAAGGAATAATATTTTTATTATCTTTTAATTTAAGATTGTTAATGATACCGGTGATAGTATTTTTTTTAGGAAAAACCCTATTTGAAAATAGTCTCCGATAGGGCTGCCCTGTGAAAGGGCGGTAAAACATGAGCAAGGATGGGATTAAGACATGGCACGGGTGATATCTATTATTCGATGATTGTGCTTTGGAATGATTTGTATATTTCTCGTAACGGATGTTAACTTTACTTCTAAGTGTAAATAATCATGTTTGAACTTATTGCCGAAGCAGTCTCCAGCATTAACGTTTTTTCAATGGCAAGACGTATTGCTGCTTTTAATGTTCCAGTACTTATCCATGGCGAAACCGGTACGGGTAAAGAATGTATCGCCAAATTTATCCACTCGATTGCATTTGCACAGGAGGCGTCGGCGCCTTATATCGGTGTGAATTGCGCTGCTATTCCTGAAAATATGCTGGAAGCCACGCTCTTTGGTTATGATAAAGGGGCGTTTACCGGGGCAGTGGCCACCGTACCGGGAAAGATGGAATTAGCTAATAACGGTACATTGTTGCTGGATGAGATCGGTGATATGCCGTTGGCGCTACAGGCCAAGATACTGCGCGTATTACAGGAACAACAGGTTGAGCGTTTAGGCAGTAACCGTCTCATCAAATTAAATTTTCGTTTAATTGCCTGCACCAATAAAAACCTTGAAGAAGAGGTTGCGGCAGGACGCTTCAGAGAAGATCTCTATTATCGCATGTCAGTGATTCCGTTGACGATGCCGCCCTTGCGCGAGCGTATGGAAGATATTATCCCATTGGCGGAATCCTTTATTAAAAAATACTCCACGGTGCTGGTAAAAAATATCAAGCTTTCTGAATCGTCACGCCGGGCATTACTCAGCTATGCGTGGCCGGGTAACGTACGCCAACTGGAGAACGCGATTCAACGAGGAATGATCCTTAATCGTGATGGCGTTATTTATCCAGATACGTTAGGTCTGCCATCTATTGAGTCCGATTCCTGGAGCGAGCCGCAATGGCAACCTAAACCCAGCGCGCAAATCACCACCAGCGCCAATCTGGGCCAGCATGGTCGTAGCGCGCAGTATCAATATATCGCTGACCTGATGCGCAAATATCAGGGTAATAAAACCAAAATCGCTGATTTATTAGGAATCACCCCACGTGCGCTTCGTTATCGTCTGGCATCAATGCGAAAACAGGGAATAGAGATCTTTTCCTGAATCAGTCTGTGGTACCGAGAACGCTTTTCTAATTTTAAGAGTAGGTCATGAGCATAAATACGATAGCCCCAGCCAGTACGATGCAGACGCAAATGATGCAGGACATGCAGCAGATGAACGCGGTCGCGCAAGCGCCCGTCCTTTCACCGATGCAGGTTAACGCCCAGCAGGCATCATCTCCGGTTTCGTTCGACCGCGTTATGCAAGGGGCGCTGAATCATGTTGATCGGTTCCAGCAGGTTGCGGAACAAAAACAAACGGCCATTGAGATGGGGAAAAGCGACGACCTGGCGGGGGCGATGATCGCCAGCCAGCAGGCATCGTTATCGTTTTCCGCGCTGGTGCAGGTACGCAATAAAGTCGCTTCCGGATTCAATGACCTGATGAGCATGTCAGTCTAACGCTATGAATGAACTAATAAAAAAAGTTACTCAGTTTTTACCATCCTTCTCTTTCAGGCTGGATGGTAATAAACGTCTGGCGTTACTGGCAGCAGCGGCTGTTGCGGCTACCGCCATTATTGTCAGCGTGCTATGGAATGGCAACCACGGCTATGTTTCGCTGTACGGTAGCCAGGAGAATATCCCGGTTTCGCAGATCGTCACCGTGCTGGATGGTGAAAAGCTGGAATACCGGATCGATCCGCAAAGCGGACAAATTCTGGTTCCGGAAGAGGACTTGTCCAAAACGCGAATGACGCTGGCGGCGAAAGGCGTTCAGGCCATGCTGCCCAGCGGCTATGAACTGATGGATAAAGATGAAGTGCTGGGCGCCAGTCAGTTTGTGCAAAACGTTCGCTACAAGCGGAGTCTGGAAGGCGAACTGGCGCAGAGCATCATGACGCTGGACGCCGTCGAGAGCGCCCGAGTGCATCTGGCGCTGAATGAAGAGAGTTCCTTTGTCGTCAGCGACGAACCGCAAAACAGCGCCTCGGTGGTGGTGCGTCTGCATTATGGCAGCAAGCTGGATCTGGACCAGGTGAATGCTATCGTGCACCTGGTGTCCGGCAGCGTGCCTGATTTGAAAGCTTCGCAGGTCAGCGTTGTCGACCAGGCGGGGAATTTATTGTCCGACGGTATTGGCGCGGGTGAAGCGGTTTCTGCGGCGACGCGTAAGCGCGACCAGATCCTCAAAGATATTCAGGATAAGACCCGCGCCAGCCTCGCAAATGTTCTCGACTCGCTGGTCGGCACTGGCAACTACCGGGTGAGCGTGATGCCGGATCTCGATCTGAGCAATATCGACGAAACCCAGGAGCATTACGGCGACACGCCAAAAGTTAACCGTGAAGAGACGGTACTCGATAGCGATACCAGCCAAATCGCCATGGGGATCCCCGGCTCGCTGAGTAATCGTCCTCCAGTGGCGGCAAATCAAGTGACGAATGGCGCCAATGGAAGCGCGCCAGAGGAATCTAACCAGCCCGCTGCGTTGTCAAAGCATAGCGAGAACAAACGCGACTACTCCTGGGACCGTAGCGTTGAACATATCCAGCATCCCGGTTTCGACATTAAACGTTTAAATGTGGCTGTGGTACTTAACCAGAGCGCGCCTGCGTTGAAGAACTGGAAACCGGAGCAAACCACGCAATTGACGGCGCTGTTGAATAACGCCGCCGGGATTGATGCCAGGCGTGGCGACAATCTGTCTTTATCGCTGCTTAATTTTGTGCCGCAGTCGATCCCCGTCGAGCCGGTGGTCCCCTTTTGGAAGGATGACGACATTCTGGCCTGGGTGCGTCTGATTGGCTGCGGTCTGTTGGCTCTGCTGTTGCTGCTGTTTGTTGTTCGCCCGGTCATGAAACGGTTGACCGCCGAACGTCGCCGGACGTCGGCGCCAGAGCTGGCGCTGGACGCCGCACCGATCGCGATTCCTGCGGACAAACCCCATTTTGCGGCCGCTGAAGATGAACGTAAAAATATCGAACTGCCTTCTTTCCCTGGTGACGATAGCCTGCCTTCGCAGAGCTCCGGTCTGGAAGTGAAGCTGGAGTTCCTGCAAAAACTGGCGATGAGCGACACCGATCGCGTAGCTGAAGTTCTCAGACAATGGATTACCAGCAATGAGCGAATTGACAATAAATAACGGCAGCAACAATAGCTATCTGGAACAGGCCGCAATTTTATTGCTGTGTCTGGGCGAGGAGGCGGCAGCCACGGTGATGCAAAAACTCAGCCGCGAAGAGGTGGTTCGCCTGAGTGAAAACATGGCGCGTCTGTCTGGGGTAAAAACCAGCATAGCTAAAAAAGTGATCAATAACTTTTTTGATGAATTCCGCGAACAAAGCGGTATCAACGGCGCATCGCGTTCCATGCTGCAAGGGATCCTCAATAAAGCGCTGGGCACAGAAATCGCCAGCAGCGTGATCAACGGTATTTATGGCGATGAGATCCGTTCGCGGATGGCGCGTTTACAGTGGGTGGAGCCGCGCCAGTTGGCGATACTGATCTCAGAAGAGCATTTGCAGCTACAGGCCGTATTTCTTGCCTTCCTGACGCCAGAAATCTCGGCCACGGTACTGTCTTACATGAATGAGTCAGTGCAAAACGAGATCCTCTATCGCGTAGCTAAACTGAACGATGTGAACAGGGACGTGGTGGATGAGCTGGATCGTTTGATCGAGCGTGGGCTGTCGGTGCTTTCTGAACATGGCTCGAAAGTGAAAGGGATCAAGCAGGCTGCGGATATCGTGAACCGCTTCCAGGGAAATCAACAGGTGATTCTCGATCAGCTGCGCGAACGCGATGAAAATGTGCTCGAACAGTTGCAGGATGAAATGTACGACTTCTTTATTCTGAGCCGCCAAACTGACGAAGTGCGTCGTCGTCTGCTGGACGAAGTACCGATGGAAGATTGGGCGGTGGCGCTGAAAGGTACTGAAGCGCTGTTACGCCGTTCGATTTATGCCGTGATGCCTAAGCGTCAGGTACAACAACTGGAGGCGATAACCTCACGTCTTGGTCCGGTTCCGGTGAGCCGTATTGAGCAGATACGCCGTGAAATCATGGGAATTGCCCGCGAACTTGAGGAAGCGGGTGAAATACAGCTACAGCTGTTTGCTGAACAGACGGCGGAGTAACCTATGGCGATTGAAACCATTCGTGGTCGTTACCGGCTGCATCGTTTTCCTCCTCGCCAGCGCCATCTACAGGCTGAACAGCTCACGCCGGGGATTACTCCGGCGGATTATCAGCGCCAACTGATGGACGGCTTCCAGGAAGGGCTGCAAAAAGGTTTTGAGCAGGGGATGACCGAAGGCCAGGAGCAGGGTTTTCAGGAAGGTCATCAGAAGGGGCACGATGAAGGTCGTCGTCAGGGATACACTGAAGGCAGCCTGGCCGGACAGCAGGAAGGGCGCAAGCAGTTTGAACGCGCCGCCCAGCCGCTGGAGGCTATCTCCGGCAAAGTGAATGACTATCTGGCGCACGTCCAGCGTAAACAGCGGGAAGACCTGTTGCAGCTGGTTGAAAAGGTGACCCGCCAGGTGATTCGCTGTGAGCTGGCGCTGCAACCGACGCAGCTATTATCGCTGGTCGAAGAGGCAATTTCGGCCTTTCCGGCGATGCCTGAGTCGCTACAGGTGCTGCTAAGTAACGAAGAATTTAACCGCATCAAAGATGTCGCGCCTGAGAAGGTCACTGCCTGGGGACTGACTCCCTCTCCCGATCTACAGGCGGGCGAGTGTCGGGTGATTACCGATAAATCCGAGCTGGATATTGGCTGCGAGCATCGCCTCGAGCAATGTATGTCGGCTCTTAAAGAGTCGCTGCTGCCGGAGCCGACGGGTGAGTGATCTTTCCAGCTTCGACAACGCGCTGCGTTCTATTGAGTCGATTCCTTTAGCCCGGGTTGCCGGGCGACTGGTTCGCGTGAACGGCATTTTGCTGGAGAGCGTGGGCTGCCCGTTGGTAACCGGCCAATTGTGCCGTGTTGAAAGCGCAAACCATACGCTGATCGACGCGCAGGCGGTGGGATTTAATCGTGATATCACCTACCTGATGCCCTTCAAACACCCCGTCGGACTGATGGCGGGGGCGCGCGTATTCCCCGAAGAAAAAGCCCAGGAGATCCTGATCAGCGAAAGCTGGCTGGGGCGGGTGGTCAATGGCCTGGGCGAACCGCTGGATGCTAAAGGCCGTCTGACCGGCAATGACGTGCTGCCACCTCAGGCGCCGTCTATCAACCCCCTTACGCGTCGGTCGGTGAACCAACCGCTGGATGTTGGTGTGAAAGCAATCAACGGGTTATTAACTATCGGCAAAGGCCAGCGCGTGGGGTTGATGGCTGGCAGCGGCGTGGGAAAAAGTGTGCTGCTGGGGATGATTACCCGCCAGACCAAGGCCGACATCGTGGTGGTGGGGTTAATTGGCGAGCGTGGCCGCGAGGTGAAAGAGTTTATCGATCACTCGCTGGGCGCGGAAGGGTTGGCAAAATCCATTATCGTGGCGGCTCCGGCGGATGAGTCGCCGTTGATGCGTTTGAAAGCCACCGAGCTGTGCCACTCTATCGCCGCCTGGTTTCGCGATCGTGGGCATCACGTTTTATTGCTGGTGGATTCGTTAACCCGTTATGCCATGGCGCAGCGCGAGATCGCGTTGTCATTGGGAGAACCTCCGGCGACGAAAGGCTATCCGCCCTCGGCGTTCGGTATGATCCCTAAGCTTGTGGAAAGCGCCGGCAACAGTGAAAGTGAAGGATCAATGACCGCCATTTACACGGTGCTGGCGGAAGGGGACGACCAACAGGATCCAATCGTTGACTGCGCGCGCGCGGTGTTGGATGGGCATATCGTACTGACCCGTAAGCTGGCGGAAGCCGGGCATTATCCAGCCATTGATATTGGGCAGTCGATCAGTCGATGCATGACCCAGGTTACGCCCTACGAGCATCAGCAATCGGCCCGTCTGCTGAAACAAAACTATGCCGCCTATATGGAAATTAAGCCGCTGATCCCGTTGGGGGGCTATGTTGCCGGAGCCGATCCCAGCGTTGATAAAGCCGTCAAAGTGTTCCCCGCCATTGAGCGTTTCCTGCGTCAGGAGGTAAGTGAACCCGCGTCACTTGAACTGGTGCAAAGTCGTTTACAGGCCCTTTTCCCCCAGGCAAAGAAAACGGAAGGTAAATAATCATGCGGCAAATTATTGATACCCTGGCGCAGTTGCAGCGTCTGCGGGATAAATCAGTCAAAGACATGACGGTCCAGTTGGCTAAACAGCAGCAGGTCTGTACCGGCTTTGACAATAACATCAAAGCGCTGGGTTACCTTATTCAAAAAACCGGCCCAGGCGTTGAGGCGCCTTCGGTTGAATCACTCAAAAACGTGACCGGATACAAAGGCACGCTACGCACGGTGATTGCCTGGCAGGAACAGGAAAAAACGCTGGCTAAAATCAAAGAGCAGCGTATTCAAAAAAATCTGGTCGCCGCGGCTTGTGAAGAGAAAATTGTCGCCATGACGTTGGCAGATAAGCGTTACGCGCTGAGCAATGAGGCGCAGGTAAAAGAGCAAAAAGCCGTAGATGAAATCGCCGCGCAATGTTGGCTAAGACAGAAGACGCTGGGACTGGTATGAAAACGATCATTACTTTCGGCACATTTGATGTTTTTCATATTGGACACCTGCGTATTCTTGAACGCGCCGGGCAGTTGGGTGAGCGGCTGATTGTCGGCGTCTCCTCAGATGCGCTAAATATGCATAAAAAAGGCCGGATGCCGGTTTATAGCCAAAGCGATCGCATGGGAATTGTTGCCGGGTTGAAATGCGTGGACAGCGTGTTTCTCGAAGAGTCGCTGGAGAAAAAAGCAGATTATATTCGCCAGTTTAACGCTGATACGCTGGTGATGGGCGATGACTGGGCCGGACGCTTTGATAGTTTGTCGTACCTGTGCGAAGTGGTCTATTTTCCCAGAACACCATCGATATCCACCACCTCGATTATTGAGGTGGTGAAGGGATACAAATAAAAAATTTGTGGACTGGGTTATTCTTCCGGTTTCATCTTGTTTTTATTTTTTATCCACACATCCAGCTGTAATTTCATATCATCAATATGTTGCACAATCAACGGTACCATGTCGGCTGAGAAAAAATGCTGCATATGCGGATGAATGCCGCCAGTACGTTGCCGATGTGCTTTATCAAGATCAAGGTAAGCTTCTCCTGATTTCTTATATTTAATTAAGGGTAATATATCAAAATGATTTGCCGGGTCAGCCTTCCATAAAAACATCTTTAGCTGATTATCGACCTTCATTAAGTGAAAGTGTTCGGAAGTGATGGCATACCCTTTCTTGAGTGGACTTCCGCCATGCTGACTTTTCTGTTGTGCAAATAGATTACGACTGTAACAAAAACGGCGTTGTGGCGTTAATGCGAAAGCTTGTTTTTCAATACCTTCAGCAGGCGTTAGATCAAGTAAGGTCAGTACTGTATTGTAGATATCGACCATACTGACCATATGGTTTAAATCAACGGCTTTCATGCCTGGACAGAAAATAAACGCTGGGGTATGAACTAATGGCGTGTAGGGTTCAATACCATGCGTATAACCGCCATTAAATCCGTGCCCCCAAAAGTCATCGCCATGATCGCCAAAGGCGATAATCATTGTATTATCAAGCTTTTTGTTTTCCATCAACATTTTAATGGTCTGACCGACCATTAAATCCATACTTTGGTAGCCACGCTGCCAGCGTTCGAGGCTGTTACTGCCCCCTCTTTTGATATCATCGTAATAACACAGATGACTACTGAGGTTCCACAGATAGAGCGCGAAGGGCTCCGGGCGGGAAATGACCTGCTGCATTTCAGCCTGCATTATTTTCGCGCTGTCATACCAATTAAAAGTATCCGTTTCACTCCAGATGGTATCCACATTTGCCCAGTTTTTGGGATACCCCATACCAGCAGCGGTGTATCCGTGCTGCTTTAAAACGTCGAAAAGCGCGGGGCCGTGACGATGGATGGAGATGTTTTCTTCGAGATGGGTGTTATGTTCTAACGTATTGTCATCACCATGCAAGAGATCGCTAAATGCCATCAGTGAGGAGGTGGCAGTAGAAATGAAATTATTAAGTCGTAGCGACTGGTTATAAATTTTATTCGTAAAAGGAAACCACTGGCGATTGTTAAAGATCGTGTGATTGAGACTTTCGAGATGCAAAAATATAATATTTTTCTTCATGTTATTCACATATTAATAGTTCGAGCATGCTGATGTCGAAGACAGGAAGTCCGGTGACCGAATTAACTTCCTGTCGTTCAGAGAAACTGTCGTCGATAAATATGGCGTCGGCCTCGTCAATATAATCACTTTTCTTATCGTTTTTACCTAAGTGGGTAATGGTGTCAAAGAAATTGTTAATCCGCCGATTCGCCAGTTCAGCATAAATGTCACCGGCATGACGCGTAATGAGATGAATTTTTATCCCGCGATTCAGACATTGGCAGAGAAAAGTGAAGACAGGCACGCAGAGTTTATCTTTGATGACGACGGTATCATCGTAGTCGATGTAGACATGTCGAAACGTGAAATTATGCGTATAGTGATTCGTTAAGCTACGTGTAATTTGCAGGTTTTTACTGAGCGGGTGCAATTTGACGTTTACCCGCATACTTTCGTACAACGTCAGCATGGCGAAATTAACGCCATTAGCACGATTAAGCGCCATTGTGCCTGCAATACGCGGCGCGACTTCCAGTAATGTCAAAGTACCTGAGGCAGAACGCTTCAACTGAAAAAACCATGCGCCGTAGAGCTGCAATTGCTGCGAAATAGCGCGAGCGTAAGCGTCCACTTCCGGCAGACTCACTAAGGTTGAGGTCATTGCAATACCGGCACGTATACGTGAGCGTATGCGAGGTTGGCAAAACAGTAATCCCTGAGCGCGATCGGAAAAACAATCAACCGTAAACTCTTCCCCACTTAAATATTCGCAAACAATCAGATCATCTCTTTCTGCCTGTAATGATGCCAGCATGGCTGGGGTATCAACACGCGCTGCTCCCTGCGCGCCCTGACCGCGATCTGGTTTAACAAAAACGGGCCATTGCTCTATCTCAGTAACGTCGTTAAAGATCTGCGGGGTGGGAATTGAATGTGTGAGAGCCTGATATGTTTTACTTTTAAAACGCGTAATCTGGCAGGTTTCTTGCGATGGGCAGAGTACCGTGGCGGAAAGCGCGCCCCGGTTTTCAGATAAGGCAAGAAGGGCTTCATCATGTGCCGGGAAAATGTAATCAATTTTTTCTTGCAGCACTAATGCCTGCAATGTGGGTAACCAATTGCAATGCGTAACGTCAGGTACGATATGGTACTCGCTGGTGTAATGTCGGGCATGGCTATCGTAATCCGCCCCGGCTAAAACCAGATTTACGTTTTTTTCGTATCGAAGAGACAGGTAAATTTCTCTGCCAATTTCGGTCCCTGCAGGGAAGATAAGTACATTGATCATGCTGTTATGAGCTCAATAATAGTGCTGAGTTCTTCGGGGGTCATATCAGGATAAATCGGCAGACACAGCACCTGTTCGGCGATTTGGTTCGCCACGGGCAGCGTCTCTTTATTGGCGCCAGACATGTTTTTGTACATGTTAAGATTCGACAGCAACGGGTAGAAATAACGCCGCGTTAAAATGTTATGTTTTTTGAGATGATCGTATAACGCATCTCGCGACATTTTATAGTCGGGGCGCACCAGGATTGGGAAATAACTGTAGTTACTCTTAAGATTGGCATTGCTGTCAGGAATAACGATCCCTTGCGTGTTGGCGAGTTGCTCTCGATAACAGCGATCGATTTTTTGGCGCCTGGCTATCGCCTCATCAATATAATTTAATTGCAAGAGACCAAAAGCCGACTGGATTTCATTCATTTTGCCATTGATGCCTGGCGCGACAACGGTTAATTCGTCAGCAATACCAAAGTTTTTCAGGTAATCGATCCGTTGTTTTGTTTTTTTATCGTAACTGACGATGGCGCCACCCTCAAAAGTATTGAACACTTTTGTTGCATGGAAGCTGAGGACCGAAAGATCGCCATGACGTAGAATGCTTCCGCCGCAATCTTCTACAGCAAAAGCATGTGCCGCATCATAAATGACGGGAATACCATAATTATTGGAAATTTTTTCTATTTCAGTGGTGTTACAGCTTTGGCCGTAGACATGCACCGGCATAATTAACCCTGTTTTCGGGGTAATGGCCGACTCAATCAGGTGCGGGTTGATATTAAAGCTGTGTGGTTCAATATCAACAAATACTGGCGTTAATTGGTTCCAGAGAATGCTATGAGTCGTGGCAACAAAAGAATAAGGGGTGGTAATGACCTCGCCTTTAATTCTCAGCGTTTGCATTGC
Source organism: Citrobacter werkmanii (assembly GCF_008693645.1). Lineage (NCBI taxonomy): Bacteria > Pseudomonadati > Pseudomonadota > Gammaproteobacteria > Enterobacterales > Enterobacteriaceae > Citrobacter > Citrobacter werkmanii. The sequence continues at coordinate 1,257,306 of NZ_CP044101.1, forward strand.
GGCAATTAACGCGATAGTCGCATTACAAAACAGTGAGATATAAGGGACGTTCAAGTAAGACGCTAACCTTTCCTCTAACAGTTGATGCATGACGCCATTATTGGTTAACTGCTTACTTGACCAAATCTCTTGCAGATACGGCATAAACTCCTCGAGTGGAGGCAAGAAAGGTTTGGTGACCGTAATAATGTTATGATCTGCTTGTTTCATTGCTGAGGGTCCTGAGGGAATTTTTCACTAATCTGTTGATAGTGTTCTGGCAGTCTGGTTTTCAGACTGGTAAGGAGCGTGCTTCTGATCTTCTTATCAGTAATACTTTTTAACGCGGCAAAATATAATTGAGGTAATATTTCCAGGCGACTATCACAATAGATGATGGCCTGAACAATATGATATTGTGCTTTACTGACGTCTTTATGGTGAATGGCCACGATAAAACCCTGGAAATGTAGCAAGGGGTCGGTTGGCTGTTTATGCAACAGTTCGTCAATATCTTCTTTGATCAGCGTATGGTCGGGATGAGCATACTGCTTCCAGCGGCTGTTCATCGCGTCTACCCAGGCCTCTTCATGTTTCCACTGATTAAGGATCATCATGCGGTTTTGGTACATTAATTTGCTGTTATCTTTTCTGTACCAGGTGTTGTTGTCATGGCGACGGTAGTAAGCCACTAAACGTCGGGATGAAATAAAATGCCCCTGGCGGGAAAGTTTCAGAAACATATCCCAGTCTTCCTGTACCAGTTCAGGATCGGAGCGCTCTATCTTCAGATACGCCTCGCGGCGGATTAACGATCCGATATAAAGACTGAGATTGCCTGATACCAGAAGGTGATGAAAAACATCGCCATCAAGGAATATATCGCTGTAGGGAAAACGCGAGCCATCAGGCATGATGACCTCAATGGCGCTATAGCACATGACGCAATGTGGATTTTTCTCGAGAATATTAACCTGATGGGAGATTTTGGTGCGGACGATAAGATCATCCGAGTCGACGACAGCAATATATTTACCCGAGGCCATATTCATTGCCTCGATGATCGGTTTATCACCAATTTTATTTTTCTGCGAATAATAGTTAGTTTCGCGTAGGATCGTTTTGCAATTATATTTCCGTTGATATTTTTTAATGATATCAACAGACCGATCGGTAGACGCATCATCGACGATGATCACTTCGATATTTTTCCACGTCTGGTTAAAGACGCTATCCAGCGCCTCTTCAAGGAAAGCATCGTGATTATAACTGGTGACGATAATACTCACTAAAGGCGTTGGCATAGATTCATCTCTGGCGACAATTACTGTGTTATCAACTAAATAACTTCTGTTGCAGGCTTATCAGCAACGTATTGCTGTGTTGTTGGGGCGACGCCTCGATGAGGCTTACGATTTCCTGAGCTGCCCGTTTCCCCGCCTGTCCATCCATAAATACATCACAATAGTGGCGGCGAATCTCAGCTAACGGCGTTTCCAGCGCAGCCCAATCAAACGCGTCGGAGAGCGCGTTGCGTAACGCCTGTATGTCCTGAGCCACCGGGAGAATGTCACGGATACGTTGATCGGCACTGTCAGGGGTAGAGAAACTTTGTTGTCCATCCAATAGCGAAGCCATACCTGGCCAGCTCAGTAAAATGACGCGTTTATTCATATGAATAGCGTCAAAAATAAAGCCGCTGCTGTCCGTCAGGATGTAATCTGCTTGTGCAATAAGCGCCAGCAGATGCTGTGGGTCGTCGAGTCTGTTCTTTAAATAGCGCTGCGCCAGCGCCAGAGAGGCGGTTTCCTCCGGTCTGTGAAGGGTGCCATGATGCAATTTAGTGACGATATTATATTCATGGCTTAAGCGACCGAGCTGTTCCGCCCAATGGGGCAGCGAGCTTAGCGCGCCATAGGTAGGGGCATACAGAATGGTCTGTTTTTTCGCATTGAGCTTCAGACTGTTTGGCAACGTGTTATCAAAAGTGTGGTTGTGCCACTCATCGAAGCGGGGATTGCCGACCACTTTTGCACTACCGCCAATATCAAGCGCGTGCTGGCTATAGTGGCTGTAGCACAGGATGCGATGATAAAAAGCGTTCCACCAGGCATGGTTCCACTCTTCTTTCGCCAGGCCATACATGGCACGCACATGGGTATCCGCCAGCCCGTTTAGCAACGGTGTGTAGTAGGGGCTTACCAGGCATTTGAAGCGCTGGCGTTGCTCAATGACCGTAGAAAGGCGTGTTCCGCCCAGCGCGGAGTCGTTAATGGTTTTAATCGTCGCTGTCATTTCATCCAGAAACGACTTGTGTATTTTGTCACTCACCAACAACGAGCAAGAATGGCCCATCGCCTGAAGCGCGCTAATAATGGGGCGGTACACCGTGTAATGCAGCGATGTTTCCATATAGAAGCCAATGGCATCGATATGAGTGGAAGTCGACGGTTGCGAGTTGCTTACCAGCGCGTTGACGGTCTCGGGTTTTTTATTAATTTTATTGAAGTAGTAGCCGATGTTATCGGTTTCTTTCTTTTCGATATCGCTATATCCCGCACGCTGATAACAAATGCTCGGATAACACGAGAGCCATTTTCCTTCACGTAGCAGCGGTTGCCATTGCCCTTCGAGGGTGTCGGAGAGGTCATGCTCCATTTGCTGAGCCAGCGTCGGGTAATAACGGCTGTTTACCAGATAGGCGCAAACTTTATTGCAGTCGCGGGCATGGATCATGCCCTGCAGGCTTTTCAGTTCGCTGCCTTGCTTAATTTCTCCGCCGAGGATGACCACTTCCCACGGAAAATTAGGTAACGCGCTCAGGAGCGAATTGAGTACCCGAATATGCTTTTCCTGCTTGAGGATCACGCTGTCATCTTCAAGTAACAGGTAGTTTTTCCAGCCCTGACGCTGCGCCAGTTGCAGCGCCTGCATATGGGACTGACGGCGACCAATCTGGCCATTGGTTGCTACTGATGCGGCCAGTCGGGTAACTTTTTCCGCGGGAAAATTAAGAAACGACAGCTCTTGCTGGATGTGCGCTAAACGATCCGGGCGCGAATCCAGATTCACGATCACCACCTGATCAATGTAATCCCAGCGGATCGGTTGATGATGCGTGGCGTTATGCAGGCTTTGATACCAGTTTTTTAGCATTGGGTCGGTAACCGCCTGCGCCAGCGTGGTTTCCTGCGGCTCGCTGCTTCCCAATACAAAGTCTTTATCGAACGTATTTTGGCTATGCGAGATACAAATGATGGTGCGCTCGCCCGGCAATTGCAGTGGATTCACGGTGAATTGATTGGTGAATCCTTCTTCTTCGCCTAAGTTACATTCATCATCGTAACGGTGCTTTTTCAAATAATTGCGATGGTAGCAAAAGGTGCCGTTGAGAATGTTTTGCGGGCCAAAGCTGCGGCTTTTAAACAAGCGGTTGATATGGCTATACCAGATGGGGATTTGATCGGAACCCGAAATCAACGCCCGATGACGTTGCATCATGTCGATGGTGTAAGAGATCTTATCCGCCGGATAATAGTCATCGTCATCCATACACAGAATATATTCACCTAACGCCAGCGCATTGAGCATATTCCGCTTTCTGCCCAGCGTCAGTTTTTCCGGATGATAGATATAACGAATATTAAATTTCTCCGGGTGATTCTGCGTCAGCCTGTCAATGACCGACTGATGGCTTTGCGGGGAATCATCGAGGATCACCAGCTCCCGGCGGTCGGCAGGGTAATCCTGGTAGCGGAACATATACAGTAAATAGGGTAAGAAAGCGGCGCGGTTCCACGTTGGGGTAATGACGCTGACAAACGGTTTTTCACGGCCAGTTTCCAGCGTTTTGACAATGCCGGTCAGGGCGGAACGAGCTTTAGAGGTTTCAGGCATGGTGATGTGTATTCGCGGTTCGAAAAAGGACCGGGCATTCACCCGGTCAACAGGTGCTAACGTGTAATCAGGGAAAACGCCGAGAGCAGAGGGTCTCCCGGCAATATGTTCACAATATGCTGGCGCAGCGAGATGGCATGCTCGCTATTGCGCCACGCTTCAAACAGCGCGAAAAGGGCATAAATTTCGTCGTGGCTTAATGCGGAACCGTCCAGTGTCCACAGGCAAAACAGTGTACGAATCATAAAGACGTCAGCGACCAGCCAGAAGAAACGCTGGAGCGTGCTTTCATCGTCATGTTGCGGGAAGGTATCGTGATAAAGGCGATAAATCAGATAGTTACTGAAAATCCAGGCATCCTGCGCGAAATAGCGCTCCCAGGTCATTAACCACTGATCATGCAATTGCTGTTGGAGCAAGGCTTCACTGTTAGCATCTTGCAGCATCAGCAGGCTTACCTGCAGGGGCAAGGTCAGCTTACGCGCGCTTTCCGGCAACAGTTCCCAATTGAAATCGCAGTTGCCCATTTGGGTGATCATTTCCCGCTGCAACTGGGGCAGACTGGGCAGTTGTGCGAATTGCTCCTGCAGTTTTCCACTTTGCGCATGGTCAGCCAGCACCTGCGGTAGCGAAGCCAGCTTTTCCAGCGTCGCATCGCTACTGTCTGGGCATTTCTCACAAAAAGAGAGCATGATGCCCAGCGCATAGAGGCGCAGCTCCGGTGACAAGCCTGGCAGGGTAATGGTATTCAGAGCAGATTGATTCAATACCTGAGCGCGTGGGGATAACGTCGGGCTGTCAGGGGCGGCCGCACATTTTGAATGATGCAAGACAAAGGCATTGGGATCGCCTAATGCAGCCTGGCAGCTGGCCGGATCGGTTAAGACCAGACTCTGACGAACTTCCGTTTTCCAGCGCACGTTGACCAGTAAAGCGGAATCCGGATGGTGGGATAAAAACAACCGGACAAAGTCAGGCTCGTAACAATCAATCATACTCATAATGTGTTCTCAGTAATCCCAATGTTCAAAATCTGGCTATAACAGTGCAATATCCATGCCTGAATTTTAATTGTATTTATATCAATTGGTTAGATGAGGCGCGGAAAGCCGGTTTCCGCGTCAGGGAAGGAAGTTTTAGCGCTGGTAAATAAAATCGGGCTCAGTACCTAAAAAAGCCTGAATAAATTCATACTGACGGATCAGCAGATCGCCGTTTTTTTCGTTGTACATCTTGCAGCGTTTCGCTTTTTGCTCAAGGCTTTGCCACCAGCCCTCTGCGGCAGTTTTCTGCACGCCCGGCAGCCAGCTAAAGACCTGTTCTATCCCTGCACGATTGACGCTTACGCCCAGCAGTTGCAGGAGCGACCGGCGCTGTTGGCTGCTGTTTTGCAACTGCTCATAATGCTGTTGAATAAGTTCATTGACGGCCAGTAGTTCGTCGCTGTCGCGACGGATCATACACAGACGTTGTTGTTCCAACTGGTGTCTGAGCGCGTCATACCGCGTCCCGTCCTCGCGGATGCCCTGAAGCAGAGTTTTCACCTGCTGTAGCCTGGTACTCACTGTTGTAGCCTCTTATTTCTGGAAAAAGCTGAGCATGTCCCCAGCCAGTTGATCGGTATCAACCTGCAAATCGCCTGAGGCCAGCATGGCCTGCATTTGCGCCACTTTGTCGTAATCAACGTCACTTTGCGTATCACTGTTCAGCGTTTGCTGCGCCGTTTGTAATCCCGCCTGAGTAATATCGTCGGCGGAAAGTGATGCGGAACTAGACGCGCTCGTCTGCACGCTGCTCTTGTCTGCACGCGCCTGTTCGGTTGTCGATGCAGGGCGATTGCCTGGCAGAGTTGGGGTAATTTTCATAGCAACCTCGTACATATTCCGTTGGGTTGGTTATCTGTTATTGGCTAAAAGCGACGGCAATAGAGGAAAACTTTAATCCCATCACAAAAAATCCCCGCACTATTCCGCCGTCAGCGTGGTGACCACGCCGGTATCGTCCACCATCCCGCTAATGATCCGCTGGCTGCTGCTGTTGCGAATTTTTATCACATCCCCTTTACGACCATTCTTCAACGCCACGCCCGGCATTGAGGCGGTGATCCCGGCCATGTGGGAGACGATCATCACCGGCTGGTCGCGTTTGACCAGTACGGGCAGTACCAGCTCGCTACGGGTAATCGGTTTGCCCGGTTGCAGGGCGCGCTTGCTGGTGAGACCAATCGCCTCATCGATATTCGTCATCAACCCTTCGCGCTGGTTGCTGATATTGAATTTTTTAAGCTGCAGGTCGTCGGCGGTGATTACCGTATCTCGCGCAATCAACGACTTTGGCATGACCACCGGAATCGAGACATCGGGGCGTACCGCCACGTTAAATTGCCAGCCATTGCTGCCCGGACAACTGACCACAAAGTTCATTCGTGACAGGACCATCTCCGGTGATGTGCTTGAGGTAACCTGCGGCGCCGACGCGCATAGCGCGCTGGTACTCACGGCGGAGGGAATATAAATATTGAACGTGTAGCGATAGTCCTGCCACTGCTGTTTGCGCGCCAGCGCGTCAATTTCATGACTGGCGGCATTGAGAACCTGCGCGTTGATCTGTTCCCGGGCGCTGTGCTGAATGGGATGGACGGCGGCATATACGGGTAAGCCACAGCATATAGCCAGCATCATTTCCACGGCAAAGAGGAAAGAGGGCTTCCTTCTGTGAGGGTGTCTTTTCATAAAGTCATTTCTCATCAATCACTTAAAAGTTGGCATACATATTGCTAATAACAGCGATATCTACGCAGGAGTGATGCAAGAAATGGGAATCAGTTTTCAGCAGGCATTGGGTGTACATCCGCTGGCAGTGAAGTTACGTCTTGAGAGGACCGAGCTACTGACTGCGAATCTGGCAAACGTCGATACACCAAATTTCAAAGCCAAAGATATTGATTTTGCCGCTGAGATGCAACGGGCAAGTCGTACAAATGTTCCGCCCGAGGTTGACGTGAAATACCGCGTGCCGATGCAGCCTTCAGAGGATGGCAATACCGTAGAGCTGAATACCGAGCAGGCCCGGTTTTCACAAAATAGTATGGATTATCAAAGCAGTCTGACTTTTTTGAATCTGCAACTTAGCGGCATCAAAGAGGCCATTGAAGGGAAATAACCATGTCGTTTACTGATATTTACCAGATTTCCGGTTCGGCGATGACGGCGCAAACCATCCGTCTGAATACCGTCGCCAGCAACATGGCGAATGCGGAATCTCCTGCCAGCAGCGAGGCGCAGGCCTATAAGGCGCGCAGCCCGGTTTTTGCCGCGGTTTACAACAATAGCCTGATAGGGGGACATAACCGTCACGCCATTGATGGCGCCAGCGTACAAGTGCAGGACGTCATGCAAAGCGGCGGGGCGGTGAAGCGTTATGAGCCGCATCACCCAATGGCGGATCAGAACGGTTTTGTCTGGTACCCGGACGTCAACGTGGTCGAGCAAATGGCTGACATGATGTCCGCATCACGTGATTTTGAAACCGACGTTGATGTGCTGAATAACGTCAAAAGTATGCAGCAAAGCTTACTCAAACTGGGAGAAGTGTAATGAATACCCTGGCTCTGTATGCCCAATCTCAGGCGCTGGCTTCTTCTCAGGAGAAGACGACGGCGGTTGCGGAAAATAACGTCGGCGCCACGGCGCAAAGCACTAATGTGGGAGACAGCAGTTCTTCGACAACGTCGTCAACGACGGATACCAGCGACACCAGCAGCACCACAACAACCACCACGTCCACCGAAACCTCGGCGGTCGACACGTTTCTGACGCTGTTTGTGGCTGAAATTGAAAACCAGGACCCGACCGATCCCACCGATCCTACGGCCTATATCGATCAGCTCTCCTCAATGGCGCAGGTGGCGATGATGGAAGAGATGAGCGTCCAGGCCAACACCAATGCCGTGCTGATGAGCAACATCCAGGTGATGGCGCTGGGAAATATGGTCGGCGACGACATCATGGTGCAAACCACCTCGCTGGATATCGAAGACAACAGCAAGGCGATCCAGGGGCGCGTCACGTTGGATGACAGCTGTACCGATGTGGATCTGCACTTTACCGATGAAGCGGGTGATGACTATACCGTGTCGCTGATCCCGGAAGGTGAAACCTCCGTCGGACCCGGCCAGGTGGACTTCGACATCAATCCTGCGGATTACGGCATCCCGCCGGGCGATTACAGCGTTTCCGTGGTGACCAATACCGGGGAAGAGGAAGTGCCGATCGAGGTGACGGGCCAGGTGGAAGATGTGCGTATTCCGCTTGATGGCAGCACGCCGGTGCTCAACGTTGACGGCGTTGGCGAAGTGCCATTCACCATGATCACCCAGTTTGGCGTACCGGACAGCACCGACGGAACCAGCGGTTCCGATGACACCACGCCGCCAGATACTGACGACGGAAGCGATAACGCCAACAGCAATATGGTGCTCTGATTTAGTTAATCTTACAGGAAGAAACAATGAGTTATGAAATTGCAGCGACGGGGCTAAACGCCGTCAACGAACAACTGGACGGCATCAGTAACAACATCGCTAACTCCGGTACGGTGGGTTATAAATCAATGACCACCCAGTTCTCCGCCATGTACGCCGGGACGCAGGCGATGGGCGTGAGCGTGGCCGGTTCCGCACAAAGTATCTCCACCGGCGGCTCGATGGTTTCAACCGGCAATGCGCTGGATTTAGCCATTAACGATGATGGTTTTTTCGTCATGTGCGATAGCGCAGGGAATATTTCCTATACGCGTGCCGGCTCTTTTGTGACCGATAAAAACGGCTATATCGTCAATGCGTCCGGTGATTACCTGCAAGGTTATCCGGTTGATGACAGCGGCACGCTGCAAACCGGTACCGTCACTGATATCCAGATTAAAACCGGCAACATCCCGGCGCAGGCCACCGATAGCATGACCTTCACGGCAAACTTTGACGCCAGTGATGAAACGATCGATCGCACCAGCGTACCGTTTGACGCGAACAACAGCGATACCTATACCGACAGCTACACCACCACTGTGTATGACTCGCTGGGTAACGAACACTCGGTTAGCCAGTATTTTACCAAAACCGCCGATAACACCTGGGAAGTACAGTACACCTTTGATGGTGAGGCGCAGAGCGGCGTCCCACCGACCACGCTGACCTTCGACTCAAATACCGGCAAGCTGACATCGCCAACAACACCGCAAACCATCACGTTCACTACTGATGACGCTGCGCCGATTTCGATGACCATTGATTACTCAGACTGTACTCAGTATGGCTCTGATTTCTCGGTGACAACCAACTCCGCAACCGGTTATGCCTCGGCAACGCAGAACGGCGTGCAGGTGGATGATGACGGTAAAGTTTACGCCACCTACAGCAACGGCGAACGCATGCTGCAGGGGCAGGTCGTGCTCGCTACCTTCCCGAATGAGAACGGACTGGAAGCGGTAAGCGGCACAGCCTGGGTACAGACGGGCGAATCCGGCACGCCGCTAATTGGCACGCCTGGCTCCGGCTCTTGCGGCACGCTCTCCTCCGGCATGCTCGAAAGCTCCAATGTGGATATTACCAACGAACTGGTCAATCTCATGACCGCCCAGCGTAATTACCAGGCGAACACTAAGGTGATTTCGACCAGTACGCAGTTGGATCAGGCTCTTTTCCAGGCGATGTAAGGCTAAGAAATGGATCGGTTGATTTATACCGCACTCAGCGGAGCCACCCAGACGCTGCTCGAGCAGCAAATTAGCGCCAATAACCTCGCCAACGTTAACACCAATGGTTTTCGCGCGGATATGGCGATGGCGAGCAACGACAAAGTAAAAGGCGGTGGTTTTGATACGCGTTTTATGGCGAAGGAGAGTCCCAGCGGCGTCAATGACAGCACTGGCGTGGCGGAAAAAACCGAACGTCCGCTTGATGTTGCTATTCAGGGACCCGGTTATATCGCCGTGCAGGATAAAGCGGGAAACGAGGTGTACACCCGTAACGGCAATATTCAGCAGGACGATCAGGGGCAACTGACCATCGACGGTAACGTGGTGCTCGGGGATAACGGCCCGATTATTTTACCGCCAAACGCGATTGCCTCTTTCGGCAGCGACGGCACGCTCTCCGTCACGCCTGACGATGGCGATGTTACTGCAACGATGGATATCGATCGCCTGAAGCTGGTGGATATTCCGGTCGCCAATCTGGCGAAAAATAGCGAGGGGATGCTGGTGACGGCGGACGGCGTACCGGCGCAGCGCGATGAGAACATCAAAGTGAGCGGCGGCTTTCTGGAAGGCAGTAACGTGTCTGCGGTGAGCGAAATGATGTCATCTATCGCGATGAACCGTCAGTTTGAAGCGCAAATCAAGATGATGAAAACGGCTGAAGATCTCAGCGACTCAGGCAACAGGCTGCTACGCGGCTCCTGAGTCGTAGCCTTTAATCAGGGATAAAGTTTTATGAATGCAGCGTTATGGATCAGTAAAACCGGCCTGTCGGCGCAGGATGCTGAGATGAGTGCGATTGCCAACAACATCGCCAACGTCAATACCACGGGCTTTAAGCGCGACCGCGTGATGTTCCAGGATCTGTTTTATCAGACTCAGGAAGCGCCGGGCGCCATGCTCGATCAAAATAACATCATGCCGACCGGAATGCAGTTCGGTAGCGGTGTTCGTATTGTGGGAACGCAAAAAACCTTCACCGAAGGGAATGTAGAAACCACCGACAATACGATGAATGTGGCCATCATGGGACAGGGGTTCTGGCAGGTGCAAAAAGCCAATGGGGATATCGCTTATACCCGTGACGGCAATATGCAGGTTAACGCTGATGGCGTGCTGACCAACTCCCAGGGGTTGCCGTTACAGCCGGAAATTGATGTGCCAGCGGGTTCAACCAGCGTGTCATTTGCTTCCGATGGCACGGTGAGCGCGATTTTACCCGGCGACAGCGATCCCACTGAGCTGGGACAGCTAACGCTGGTGAATTTCGCCAACCCGGCCGGGCTTTCAGCCGAAGGCGACAACCTGTATCTGGAAACGGCGGCCAGCGGTCAACCGACGGAAGGTATTCCGGGGGAAGATGGTCTGGGAACGTTACAGGATAAAGCACTGGAAGGCTCGAACGTGGACATCGTCAACGAAATGGTGGCGATGATCACCGTACAGCGCGCCTATGAGATGAACGCCAAAATGGTCTCTGCGGCAGACGATATGCTGCAGTTTATTAGTCAGACACTGTAACTCAAGAATGTGAAATGCCGGATGGTACAGCGCCATCCGGCAGAAATAGGCAGAACGTGAAAAATTATCTCTGGCTGATGGTACTGCTTCCCCTGTTAAGCGGGTGCGAATCGCAGGCCCTCCTGGTCAAAAAAAATGACGAATTCTTTGCTCCTCCCAAAACGGAAGCGCCGCCAACGGCGGATGGTCGTGCGGGGGGCGTGTTTGAAACGGGGTATAACTGGTCGCTGACGGCGGACCGCCGTGCCTATCGCGTGGGCGATATCCTGACCGTGATGCTGGAAGAATCCACCCAGTCGAGCAAACAGGCGAAAACCAATTTCGGTAAGAACAATACCGTCGACATCGGCGCGCCGACGCTGTTCGGACATACCAAAGATAACCTTTCCGCTTCCGTGGACGCCAATCGTGACTTCAACGGGACGGCGACCTCGCAGCAGCAAAACAGTTTGCGCGGTGAAATTACGGTGTCGGTACACTCGGTACAGTCGAACGGTATCCTGGAAATTCGCGGTGAAAAATGGCTCACCCTTAACCAGGGCGATGAGTACATTCGCCTGAGTGGCCTGGTGCGTGCCGATGACATTCAGAACGACAACTCCGTCTCATCGCAGCGTATTGCGGATGCACGCATCTCCTACGCGGGCCGTGGCGCATTGAGCGATGCCAATGCGGCGGGCTGGCTGACGCGTCTGTTTAACCATCCTCTCTTCCCGATCTAAGCAGGATTTTGATATGCAACACTTAAGCGGGCGCTGGATGAACGCGTTAAACGGCATCGTTATCGCCCTGAGCCTGGCGCTGCCAGGCGCGGCGCAGTCGCAATCTCTGGAATCGCTGGTTAACGTCCAGGGGGTCAGGGAAAACCAACTCGTCGGCTACAGTCTGGTGGTCGGTCTGGACGGAACCGGGGATAAAAACCAGGTCAAATTCACCAACCAGACAATTACCAACATGCTGCGCCAGTTTGGCGTACAACTGCCGAGCAAAATCGATCCGAAGGTGAAGAACGTTGCGGCGGTGGCGGTCAGCGCGACGCTACCGCCCATGTACTCGCGTGGGCAGACCATTGACGTCACGGTCTCGTCGATCGGCGATGCCAAAAGCCTGCGCGGCGGCACACTATTGCTCACCCAATTACACGGCGCGGATGGCGAGGTTTATGCCCTTGCGCAAGGGAGCGTGGTGGTCGGCGGGATGAACGCGACCGGAGCCAGCGGCTCCAGCGTCACCGTGAATACCCCCACCGCTGGGCTGATACCGAACGGCGCGTCGGTAGAACGTGAAATTCCCAGCGACTTCCAGATGGGGGACACCATTACGCTCAATCTGAAACGCCCCTCCTTTAAAGATGCCAATAACATTGCCGCGGCGATCAACGCGTCGTTTGGCGGCATTGCGACGGCACAAAGCTCGACCAACGTTATCGTCCGCGCGCCAACCAGCCCCGGCGCGCGCGTGGCCTTTATGTCTCAGTTAGATGACGTCCAGGTGCAGGCGGAAAAAGTCCGGGCTCGGGTGGTGTTTAACTCGCGTACCGGTACGGTCGTTATGGGCGATGGTATCGCCCTGCATGCGGCGGCGGTATCGCATGGCAGTCTGACGGTTTCCATCAATGAAAGCAGCAACGTCAGCCAGCCGAACGCTTTTGCCGGTGGCCGTACGGCGGTGACGCCGCAAAGCAATATTTCGGTGAATCATGCCCGTCCGGGGATGATCAGTCTGCCAGAGTCCAGCAGTCTGAAAACGTTGGTCAACGCGCTCAATAGCCTGGGGGCAACGCCGGACGACATTATGTCTATTTTACAGGCCCTGCATGAAGCTGGTGCGCTGGATGCCGATCTGGAGGTGATTTAATGGCCGACATCAAGGTGAATCATAGCGGGGGCATTGACGGTAGCGATGCGTTAATGGGCCCCAAAATCAAAGATAACGATTTGCAGAAAGCTGCCCAGCAATTCGAAGCCATCTTCTTACGCAACATGCTGAAAGAGATGCGTAAAACCAATGAGATCTTCGACTCAAAAGATAACCCGTTTAACAGCGACTCGGTACGCATGATGCAGGGATTTTATGACGATCAGCTGTGCAACAGTCTGGCCCAACAGCACGGCATTGGCATTGCGGAGATGATCGTCAAACAACTCTCCCCTCATCACCAAGGATAAAGGTTGCGCGGCGGCTTAAGAACTGCGGTTTTTTCGCCGCTCTTAATCGGCAAGGTTGTTAATGACAGACCGGGTAACTGACCGGCGAGGACGCTTTGATGGATATGATTAACATTGGCTACAGCGGCGCATCGACTGCGCAGGTGGAGCTTAACGTAACGGCGCAGAACACCGCCAACGCGATGACTGACGGTTATACCCGGCAGGTTGCCATCACCAGTACCATTGGCGCGAGTTCCGGTTCAGCGAACAGCGCGGGTAACGGTGTGCAGGTTGACAGTATTCGCCGGGTCTCAAACCAGTATCAGGTTAACCAGGTCTGGTATGCCGCCAGCGATTATGGCTATTACAACACCCAGCAAGAGTATTTAACGCAGTTGGAAACCGTCCTCAGCGATGATAACAGCAGCCTGAGCGGGGGATTTGATAACTTTTTTGCCGCGCTAAACGAAGCCACCACCAGCCCGGATGATTCCGCCCTGCGTGAGCAGGTGATCAGCGAGTCCGGCGCGCTGGCGCTGCGCGTGGATAACACCCTCGATTACATCGACTCGCAAAGCAGTGAGATCGTCAGCCAGGAGCAGGCGATGGTGGCGCAGGTGAACACCCTGACTACCGGTATTGCCAGTTATAACCAGCAAATTGCTGAAGCTGAAGCCAACGGCGATAACGCTTCGGCGCTGTATGACGCCCGCGATCAGATGGTGGAAGAGCTGAGCGGCATTATGGACGTTCAGGTCAATATCGATGATGAAGGCAACTATAACGTCACGCTGCAAAACGGTCAGCCATTGGTCAGCGGGCAGGAGAGTTCCACCATCGAACTGGATACCAACGCCGATGGCACGCAGAGTATGTCGTTAACGTTTGCCGGAACCACCTCATCCATGAACACCGATACCGGCGGCTCGCTGGGCGCGCTGTTTGATTATCAGAATGAGGTGCTGACGCCGCTGACGGGAACGATTAACAGCATGGCGGAGCAATTTGCCGATGCGGTTAACACCCAACTGGCGCAGGGCTACGATCTGAACGGAAATCCCGGTGAACCGCTGTTTATTTATGATGAAAACTCATCGGATGGCCCGCTGGAGGTAAACCCTGATATCACCGCCGATGAACTGGCGTTTTCCAGCTCGCCGGACGAAAGCGGCAACAGCGATAACCTGCAGGCGCTGATCAACATCTCAACCGAACCGCTGGAAATTGAAGGACTCGGTAGCGTAACCGTGGGCGAAGCCTGTTCATCGATCATCAGCAATATTGGTATCTACAGCCAGCAAAACCAGACGGAAGCCGAAGCCGCAGCGAACGTGTACTCCGAGGCACAGAACCAGCAGAGCAGCGTGAGCGGCGTCAGCATGGATGAAGAAGCGGTCAACCTCATTACCTATCAGCAGATTTATGAGGCTAACCTGAAAGTCATCTCAACAGGTGCTGATATTTTCGATTCTGTGCTGGAAATGTGTAGCTAACCGGAAGGGGAATGAAAAATGCGAGTCACTGCCCAGCAGTCTTATGTGTCTATGACGCAGAGTTTTAACGACCTTTCCAGCGATCTTTCTCATGTCGTCACGCAGATGGCGACGGGGAAAAGCATTCTGTTGCCGTCTGACGATCCGATTGCGGCGACCCGTATCACCCAGCTTAACCGCCAGCAATCGGCCCTCGACCAATATCAAACGAATATTAATTCCGCGTCGGCAGGGATGAGCCAGCAGGAATCTATTCTCGACGGCGTCAATAACGATCTGTTGGCGATTCGCGACGATCTGCTGGAAGCCGCGAACGGCACCAATACCGCTGAGTCATTATCCAGTCTGGGGCAGGATATCCAGTCGATGACTGAAGCGATGGTGTCGGCGTTAAATTACCAAGATGAAGACGGTCACTATGTGTTTGGCGGGACGGTGAACGATCGGCCGCCGATTGTCGCGGTGGATGAGGACGGCGACGGCGTGACCGACAGCTATACCTACCAGGGGAATGGCGATCATCGCCAAACTACTGTCTCCAATGGCGTAGAGGTTGACACCAATGTGGCCGTCAGCGATTTCTTCGGCGATAGCCTGGATGTGCTGAACACCTTAACGTCATTATCGAAAGAGCTGCAGGACCCATCGGTTGATCCTGCCGATCCGCAGGTGCAAAGCGACATTCAGAATGCCATCGATACGGTAGACGTGGCCTCTGATGAGCTCAACGCCTCCATCGCCACCATTGGTGAAACGCAGAATACAATGACCATGCTCAGCGATGCTCAGACAGATATCTCAACGTCCAACGATCAGCTGATCAGTCAGTTGAGCGATCTGGATTACGGCCCAGCTTCCATTACCTTTACCGGACTGGAAATGGCGATGGAAGCCACCTTAAAAACCTACTCTAAAGTGAGTGAGTTGAACCTTTTCAGTGTGATTTAACAGCGAGCAGTAGCTCAGGAATAGTATGCAGGTCGGTTTAAATACAACGTCACTCTCCGGTAGCGGAGCGCTTAATCCTTCTGTGCAGCAGCATACCGTTGCGCAGAATGCCCCTGTCCGTCAAAAGTTACCCGCAACGGCGAGTGATTACCCGGCCTCACCGCTTATTACCACCCGGCCTCAGCGTTATAGCGTGCAGCTTAACGATCAGCTCACCACGCTACAGCAGGCCGATCACTATCTGGGACAACTGGAACAGCATTTGCTGGATTATCGCCATGCCTCGCGCCGTGGCGGGCAGGCGCAGCAGCAAAAGGGAGCCGAACTTACCCAGTGGCTGGATAAAAGAACGGCGTTATCCGGCGGCGCGGTGGACAGGCAACTGCGTCCGGTTTTGCAGGGCGAGGCGCGAGTGACCTTTCACGCGCCTGAACTGGCGCAGATGCTGCAAAAAGATGCCATAAGCTCGCGCATGTTTAGTGTTTCCGATGGGCGGCAAACGCAGCACTCGGCGGTGGTGGTGGGTGAGGATATGGAGCCAGGCCAGTACAAGATAATGATGAGCAACGCGCTGCGTCGCGTCGGCGTACAGGTGCACGATCGGCAGGGCACGTTAACGTTCTCCACCACGGAAAAGCAGTGGTCGCAGATCCAGCAAACCCTGAGCGTACGCGATGTCGGTGCGAAGTCATCAGCGTTTACCCCGCTGAAAACATTTGCCGATCCCTCGCGTTCAGAGGAGCTTCAACAGTATGTAGCACAGGGCGGAGCCCGAACTCAGGACGGATTACAGCAGGCGTTGGATATTATTGGCGATCAACGTGCGCAAATGGCTGCCCAGCAGGAGAAGGCCCGGCAACTCATTGACGGTATGGCGCGTTTTCCACAGGCAGAAAGTGCGGTAAAAGCCTCTGAATCATTGGGTGGGGTTTTGGATCATGCTAATCACAATTATCAGGTATTAGCGCAGGCGGTGAATGGACAAGCCCGACTTTCCAGCCAGACTGTCCGTAGTTTATTAAGTTAATTCTGCTGGCATGCTTTGGTTGAAAAGTTAAATACAGAGGGGTCTGTGATTAACAGACCTCCGACATCCCGAGTAAAAATCAAATTTTGCTGCGGAGTTATATGGAGCCACCATGTATGCAGGTTGTGCTCAGTGACAAATGCCCCGAAATTAGCCATACGAGAATCGTTTTGATCGGTTTTGGTGGTACTAAAGTGAAACTCACCCTGTTTATATGAGCCGGTATAATGATTAATACACGACGCTACTTTAAACGTAGAGGGCATTTTATTATTTTGCTCCAAAGGGACGAGAGTGATCGTGGTGCTTTTATCCAGAGAACTTGCGATAAGTTCATAATGTACGTTTTTGCCAGTAGTAAGGTCGTAATTGGCAATGACCGTATTTTCAATGCGGGCATGAGCCGTAAATGTGAAAAATAGCGTGAAAGCAGACAGGGCAGGGAAAAAGAAATTATTTGCATTTTGGCATTTCATTTAACATTTTCTCCACTTCTTTAATTAAAATACCATTCATTTCATTATCTTTATTTAGCCAGTTGTCAAAGCTTAGCGCTAACTGCCACTTATCATTGCATTGATTGCTAAGTACAATATCAAGGGCGAGTTTGTTCAGTGAGACCCGATAATACAAGGTCATCGAGGCGTTATGGCTTACCAACAGTGGGTTGAGCTGCTCGATACCGGGAAGAATATGCGTTGAAACAAGCGATGATGATTTCTTATTCTCACCTGGGTCGTAAAGTTGATATACCGTAACATAGTTGGCATTTTCAAGCGTCTCTTTAACCAATTGCGGAGCTTCTTCCATTTTGGTGA
The DNA here is from genome assembly GCF_008693645.1 of Citrobacter werkmanii. Lineage (NCBI taxonomy): Bacteria > Pseudomonadati > Pseudomonadota > Gammaproteobacteria > Enterobacterales > Enterobacteriaceae > Citrobacter > Citrobacter werkmanii. The sequence continues at coordinate 1,274,893 of NZ_CP044101.1, forward strand.
CAGACGGTGCTTTAAAATAAGAGATTAAAATAAACAACGACAGCGCGATAACGATAACGGGTAAGGTAATCAGAACGGCTCGATAAGGATGCCGTCTGATGGCCGTTTTTCTCTGGTTTCTTGACGATAGTTGACTGTTAAGTAAGGGTATTTCCCCATTATTTGTTGATGGAAGCATTTCATCAGGCGCAGGGGACTCAACAATCTCGGTACGTTTCTCGACCTCATCAATGGTGCTGTCATCAACCACAGTTTCATTAAGGTCAATAGTTTCAGTGAGGTAGTTCTTATTAAATAAATACCCTTTTTTAGGTATGGTTTTTATAATTTCTTGCTGTTTACCGTCATCATCGATCGCAACGCGCAGCGCATGAACGGCTGTCGGCAGGCTATTTCCACCGACGATGCGATTCTTCCAAACTGCGCTCATTAAATATGACCGAGATAAAACGACATCGGCATTTTTAGCTAATGTCTCTAACAGAATAAAATGGTATTCGCCCAGGCGACGTATCTCGCCTGTTTCACAATGGATTAACGCATTAAGCGAGGAATCCATCCGCCAGTTGTTGACTACGATACTCATCGATTTGTATACCCGTGCAAGATTTTATATCCCTGGTGTCACACCGTTAAAAATCAGTGCATTAAAATTCTGGAGAAATTGAAATTTCTTTGTGCTGTGAAGCTGCAGCTGAATCGCTATTGAGTGTTTTTTATGCTGTCCAAAAAAGGATTTGAAATGTAGCGAAAGTGCCCGAGACTCACAATATAAAAGTACAGGGTATTTGCAACTAAATGTAAAACATGGCTATAACCAGGCTTTTTAAAGTGATTTCATCTAGGGATAATCTTATTCTTATCAAAAAGTTAACCCGTATGGCGCGTAAGCAACCAAGCCGTTATTAGATATTTCTAATAATCTTTTAATTAAATCTTGATTGAGATCTTCCTTAGAAGGTGGTTTTTGTGGGAGGTAGCACGCAAAGCTAAAATAGAGGTGGAAGCGTTTTTTATCTCGCTAATGATGTTGTGTAACGCGTCAAAAAAAATTTTCTGCAGCGCTTTAAGTTTTCCAAACGGGTGGTCGTTTTTACAGAGTATCGAAACGAAAACGATTATTCCCAAGGAGCAGTACCATGTTATCGATTAATACTAATACCGCATCAATGTCTGCTGTAAATGCTATCAACAAAAGCAGCGCATCACTGTCTACTTCTATGGAACGTCTGGCGACAGGTAACCGTATTAACTCCTCTGCAGATGACGCTGCGGGCAAACAGATTGCCAACCGTCTGACCGCGCAGTCCAGCGGCATGGGCGTTGCATTGAGCAACATCAACGATGCCACTGCCATGCTGCAGACAGCCGACAGCATGTTTGACGAAATGACCGACGTACTGGGCCGTATGAAAGACCTGTCTACTCAGGCGGCGAACGGAACGTACAGCGACGAAGATTTGCAGGCGATGCAGGACGAATACGACGAGCTGGGCCAGCAGATGTCCGATATGCTGCAGAACACCACTTACGGCGGTACCAACCTGTTCGGTGTTTCCGGTACCAGCAACACCGGTAAAGACGGTCTGTTCCAGAGCGGCGTAACCTTCCAGGTTGGCGCTGAATCTTCTGACACCATGACCGTTGATATTTCCAGCCAACTGGACACTCTGGTTAACGCACTGGATCAGGTTAGTGCTTCCTTCAAAGGTGACCAGGCAGATAAGACCGGTAGCGCAGGTATTTCTGGCGGCTCCGAACTGACCACTTCTGGCTCTGCAAACGCGATGATTGGAACTATCCAGACTGCAATGGACGACGTGTCTAAGATCCAGTCCAAACTGGGTGCATCCATCAACCGCCTGAACGACACTGCGGCTAACCTGACCAGCATGCAGGACAACACTGAAGTGGCGATCGGTAACATTATGGATACCGACTATGCGACGGAAGCGTCCAACATGACCCAGCAACAGGTACTGATGCAAACGGGTATCACCATGCTGAAGCAGTCCAACAGCATGTCCAGCATGGTTTCCAGCCTGCTGCAGTAATTCCTGACGTAATGTCATTCACAACACCGCCATCCGGCGGTGTTGTGCTTTCCGCAACCGGGCCTTTGCCTGGAAACCTTCCTGAGGAAGGGAAAATTCATTTCCGCTACTAACTTAACTTACTGAATATCAATAATAAAAAATATTGGCATGCGTTTTGCTATTACATAACTAACGTTGCACGGAGTCACTGATTATGAGTTTTACGAGTCCGATCCAAAAATTAGCACAAGAATTTGCCTACGCGGACATCGCCACCCAGGCGGCAAATCTGCAAAACGAGCAGAACGAATTGAATGCAGAGAGCAACGGCCTGGACTCGTTAAGTTCGGCGCTCACCGACTTTCAGTCAGCAATTGATGCGCTTAACAGTGACACCGACGGCCCGCTGACGTTTTCTGCTACGTCGAGCAATGATTCAAACACCATATCCGCAAACTCGGAAGCTCAGGCCGGAACCTATTCATTTTATGTTTCGGCACTTGCACAGGCGCAACAAACCACGTTCAGCATGAGTGATGACCAGTACAGCGCATCCGGTACCTTTACGTTGTCGATGGATGACGGCACGACCATGGATATCGATCTCGCGGCTGCTGATGAAGATGGCGACAGTTTTATTGATGCCAGCGAACTGGTTGATGCAATTAATGACTCGGATGACAACCCTGGCGTATCGGCGGCGCTGGTTAAAACCGACGGCACCACCACTATCATGCTGACCTCTGATACCACCGGAGCACAAAGCGGCTTTTCAGTGAGCGTTACGGGCAACACCGATTTTGCGACGGCGGAGTCTTCCAGTGAGCAGCTCATCACGAATCCGCAGGACGCAGAAATTCATCTGGGAAGTGAAACCGGTCCTGCCATCACCAGTAGTTCGAATACTTTCGATGACGTTATCCCCGGCGTAACGATGACGTTTTCCGAAGTCAGCGATCCTGATGATCCTAATGATGTGACCACCTTTACCGTCGCGGAAGACTCCAGTGGATCTCAGGCAAAAGTGCAAACCTTCGTGGATGCCTATAACACGCTAATCGACACCATAGATTCTCTCACCAGCTACGGCGATGACGACACCGCGGCCGGGGTCTTTGCCGGTGATGCCGGGATGAATTCGCTGGCAAACCAAATGGATGATATCGCTCACGCTTCATACGGCGGCGTATCGATTGTCGACTATGGCATCACGCTGGATTCCGACGGTCACTTACAAATCGACTCCACCCAGTTCAGCGAAGAAATGGAAAAAAACCCGGACGGTTTGACCTCTATTTTTGTCGGTGACGACAGCATGGTCGCACAAATGGACGACCTGATGGACAGCTATCTGGATTCCAGCAACGGCATCATTGCCATGCGCCAGGAAAACATTGACGACCAGCAGAGCAAAATCCAGGACGAAAGCGATCAACTGACCGAAACCTATAACACCAACTACGAGCGCTATGTGGAAGAGTACACCAATACGCTGGTTGAGGTGTACACCATGAAAGTGAGTATGGCCGCGTTTATGTAACCGGCTGATTTAAGAGAAGGATTAAGAACCAATATGTACGACACGCAGGATGGTTATTCGCAATACAAAGAGATGGATCTTGCTGCGCGTACGGCAGCAGCATCACCGTTAGAGCTGGTGCTGGTGCTGTTTTCGGGACTGATGGACGAACTGGAACGCGCGAAAAGCCACATTGAGAACAAACGCTACGAGCGTAAAGCGCAAAGCATCAATAAATGCATCGATATTCTCAACGCCTTAACCAGCTCGCTGGAGTTTGAAACCGGCGGTGAGCTGGTGGTGAATCTCTCCCGGCTGTATGACCACTGCGTCTACCGCCTGTATGAAGCCAGCGGCGAATTGTCGTTAGAAAAAATTGATGAAGTGATCCTCATCCTGACGAATCTGCGTACAGGCTGGGAAGGTCTGTCAGCAAAACTTGGATAAGGCGATGGAAAGAGAGCGTCAGCAACAGCAGCTTTATGCCCTGGTGGCGGCGATGAACGATGCCCTGGATCAAAAACGGTGGCGTCGATTACCAGGTCTGCATCAGCAGGTGATGCGTGACTTTCATGCCTATGCTGCCTGGGAAACTGACGCCGAGGCGCTACGGGAAGTGAAAAGCAGACTGCTGGTCGCGTTTGAGACATTAATTGCGCGGCGAACGCAGCGTGCGGAAGAACTCAAAACGCGGATGGAGAAACATCAGCAAAACCAGGAAGGAATGTTGGCGTATTCAATGGTTAATTTAATTTCGGAGAAGGCATGAATCCTGTATTACTGGCCTCGGTCAGTGCGTCGGCAGAGGCCACACCGGAAAAGGCGACGATTTCGGCGCCGTCAACCCCTGAGGGCGGCAGCGCATTTTCTTTATCCCAGTCGGGGCTGAACGCCGCGGCTGAGCGGTTGATTGGTGCAAAACTGAGTCATCAGCAGACATCGGTGGCTGCGCATAAACAAGACGACGCGAATCCGGCAGCCATGCAGGCATTGCTGGCTATGCTATTGGCGCAACCGACTCAGGCAGCCCCGGCCGATGTACAAAAGCAGCCTGATGGCGACATGTTGAGAATGCTGGCGCAGGTGCAAACCACCCATTCGGGGTCATCATTGCTGCGCCAACTGGCGAGCGCCATGGCCCAGCCGGAAAAAACATCCGCGCCATCGGCTGATCAGCACACAACTGACTTATCGTCACTGCCGCCTAAGCTGCAAACGTTACTGGCGTCACTCAGCGAGGATTTGCCGCCAGCAACCCCGGATCAACAGGCTAAGCTGGCGACGTTTTCCACCCAGGATCTGCGAGCGATTGCGCCGGAGCCTGCGTCACTCTCGACCTCCCAACAAATTTCTGCTCGGGTGAAATCAACCCAGAACCCCAGTCCTCGCCCGGTGGTGGAGAGAAAAACCGCTGGGGTGACGGTCAATCCTGCGCTCTCTACGCAGAATTTGCTCAATACCGCGGCGCAGGGAAATCAGCCAGTGAATCCACTGACCGAGCATAACATCGTGTCGACGCCAGTTTCCGCACCAGTGACGATGTCAACGGAGGAACTCGGGGAGAAACTCACTGCGCTGCTTAAAGACAGAATTCAGTTCCAGATAGGTCAGCAACAGCAAATTTCGACCATTCGTCTTGATCCACCGTCGCTGGGCAAGCTTGAAATTGCCGTGCAACTGGATGCTGGGAAGCTGATGGTACACATCGGCGCAAATCAGAGCGATGTCTGCCGCTCATTGCAGCAGTTTAGCGAAAACCTACGTCAGCACCTGACGGCGCAGAACTTCATGGAAGTCAATGTTCAGGTCTCTTCCGAGGGGCAATCGCAGCAGCAAAAACAGCAGTCAGGTCATCAACAGGATGAGGTGGCGTCAGCATTAGTGCTCAATGATGAACCTCAATTTCAACGGAATGAATCCGTTCTGATCAAAGTGTAAAAGCAAAATGAAGAAAATCGTTATCGCGTGTGTGATCAGTTCCGTCGTCGCTTTGGGTATTGCGGGGGGGGCCGGATGGGGCATTTATCATGCTATGAATAAGGGAACCACGGCTGCGGCAGCGACTCCCGCTCACGAAGCGGAAGATAGCCAGGATGAGTCCAACAATATTTTTGTCTCCCTGCCAGAAACGGTGGTTACGCTGCATGATGATGAAGGCGGCGATCGCTATATGGTCGCTGAGCTGGTGATGGTTGTTGATTCAGAGAAAGATGCTGAAAAAATTAAGCAGGACGAACCGCTCTATCAAAGTATTACCGTAGATGAGCTTTCGAATATGAAGTATGAAGATATTCGGGCGCTGAAGATCTCCGAAATCAGAAAGAAAATATTTGAAAATCTGAAAGTTGAATTAGCGAAACGCAAAATGGCGACACCTTATAAGGAGATATTGGTGAAAAAAGTCGTGTTCCAATAAGCGACAAGCCAGGAAATAACATGATACAGGATGCTTACGAGTCAGAAGACTTTAATGCGACGCCCATGCTTACGCCAAAGCAAGAGAGCCATTATTTACAGGCTTATCTGCCGTTGGTGCGCAAAGTGGTGCGTCAACTTGCGCCGCAATGTACCTGCGTTATGGACAGGCAGGATATGGAACAAACGGCGTTGATGGGATTGCTGAATGCGATTCGACGCTACGGTCAACCAGACGAAGGTTTTGCCGGTTATGCCGTTCACCGCATACGCGGCGCAATTCTGGATGAGCTGCGCAGCCTCGACTGGCGGCCTCGCCAGCTACGCCAAAAATACCATCAGATTAAAGATTTGATTCGTGATGCGCGCACACAGCTTGGGCATGAACCCTCATGGGAGGAGTTGTCCCGACGGGGATTATCGTCTGAGGATTATCAGGAATACCAACAGCTGGAAGGTGCGGAAACGCTGGCCAGCCTGGATGAATTACTGAATGGCGATATGCCGATAGCACCGCTCGAAGGGCGGGGGCTGGAAGAGCAATTCGTCACGCAGGAAATGTTGAGTTACGCCCTGAGCCAACTCAGCGAAAAAGAGGGCCTCGTGCTCTCAATGTATTACCAACACGATATGAATTTAAAAGAGATCGCGCTGGTATTAGGGCTGACCGAAGCCCGAATCTGTCAAATGAATAAAAAAATCACGCACAAGATTCGTGATTGTTTATATCCAGACTAACAATTCCGAATCAACATGCGGAGGACGTAATGCAAAAGATTTTTGGCTTATTAGTGGTTTTGGGCTGCGTATTTGGCGGCTACTTTGAGGCTGGTGGGCAGTTAATAGCTATTTGGCAGCCAGCAGAAATTATTATTATCGTTGGTGCCGGCCTGGGAGCGATGATTATTGGGAACCCGGTACATGTGCTGAAAGAGATCGCCCATCAGATCAAAGGGGTGATCAGTAAAAAGAAAATGGGACCGGAATTTCAGCGTCAGCTACTGATGTGCCTGTATGAGCTGCTGGAAATGGTGCAGAACGGTGGTCTGCGTATGCTGGATCAGCATATCGAACAGCCGGAAGAAAGTACCATTTTCCAGAAATACCCGCTGGTGCTGACTCAGAAGCGACTGGTGACATTTATCGCCGATAACTTCCGTCTGATGGCGATGGGTAAAATCGATGCCCATGAACTGGAAGGGATCCTCGATCAGGAACTGGATACCGCTGAAGAGTCTTTGTTAACCCCTTCGCGCTCTTTGCAGCGTACCGCCGAGGCGATGCCTGGATTCGGTATTTGTGCTGCGGTATTGGGCATTATCATCACCATGCAGTCTATTGATGGCTCCATTGCGCTTATCGGTTTGAAAGTGGCGGCGGCGTTGGTGGGGACATTCTTAGGGGTATTCATCTGTTATTGCCTGATGGACCCGCTGGCAAACGCCATGGAACAGCAGGCGCGGGCAGAGCATTCGCTGCTCGAATGCGTTCGTACCGTGCTGGTGGCGCAAGCGGGCGGTAAACCGACGCTACTGGCGGTCGATGCTGGCCGTAAACTTCTCCATCTGGCCTCTAAACCCACTTTCGCCAATCTGGATGCGTGGGTTAATGCGATGCTGGAGCAGGAATAAGCATGAGGAAGGGGCCAAATCGTCGCGATCGCGGCGCGAAAACCACCATTATCCGCCGACAAATTAAAAAGAACCATGCAGGTCATCATGGCGGGGCGTGGAAGGTCGCCTTTGCTGACTTTACGCTGGCGATGATGGCGCTGTTTATGACGCTGTGGATTGTGAACAGCGTCAGCAAGGCTGACCGCGAAAATATCGTGGCGGCGCTGCATGGCCAGTCAATCTTTAACGGTGGCGGTATGGCGCCGTTAAACAAGCTGGGCAAACTGCCGATAGCGCCAGGCGCGCAGAAGAAAAACGTCACGCGCAACAAGCTTGATAAAACCGAGAATCCACAGGAGACGGCGAGGATCACGGAAGAGAACGCTAAAAAGGCGCTGGATGTGAATGAGAAAACGGCGTTACTGAAACAAAAATCAGCCCAGGAGTTAGGCGAGCTGGCGACCGACATTAACGTCATTGCCCGCAAGGCGCATATGGAGACCAACCTTGAGATGGAGATTGTTCCTCAGGGGTTGCGCGTACTGATTAAAGATGATCAGAACCGTAATATGTTCGAACGCGGTAGCGCCAAAATTATGCCGTTCTTTAAATCGCTGCTGGTTGAGCTGGCCCCCGTGTTTGACTCGCTGGACAATAAGATCATCATCACCGGGCATACGGACGCGATGAGCTATAAGAGTAACATTTACAACAACTGGAACCTGTCAGGCGACCGCGCATTGTCTGCTCGACGCGTACTGGAAGATGCCGGAATGCCGCAGAATAAAGTTATGCAGGTCAGCGCAATGGCCGACCAAATGCTGCTGGATGCGAAAAATCCGGAAAGCGCCGGCAACCGTCGCATTGAGATCATGGTATTAACGCAAAGCGCTTCCGATACGCTGTATCAATATTTTGGCCAACACGGCGAGAAGGTCGTACAACCGCTGATTGATAAGCTGGACAAACAAAAGCAGGTGACTTCTTTACGTCAACATTCTGCTCCCGTCACTCATTAATTTGACTCCCGGTCCTCCACGCAACGTGGGGGCAAATTATCCCGCAGGAAGGCAATGTGATAGATGTAACCCATATTATTCCATTGGATATTCATACTGATAACGTCACGGATGTGGCCTGTCAGGGCGCGCATTTCGACCAGATTTCAGGGATCTGGTACACCGAACCTCATGAGCTAAACGGGGGGCTTCGTGACTATGTCTACAACACCGATAGTTTTAACATCGTCGCGCCGTACTATCTGGTAATTACCTCGAAGATGCACTGCTGGAACTGCCACCAGCTCACTCATATTCACGGAGTGATGTTTACCCGGTTTATTAGAAAAGATCATGATGGCCAAGGCTGGCAATCTATTCGACGGAATACCTTTCTGTTTCATATTAATTCTCTGCCTGAAGAGATAAAAAAGAACATTAAGGCCAGCAATTACTATCTGGATAAAAGTAAAACCACCGGGCTACGTTACTGGATGAATCATTGTGAAATTTGTGGAGAGCGTCTGGGTGACTATGAGCTTTTCTGCGTGGAAAATGATGCATTTCGCCTGATGACGATCGAAAAATTGCTGCGGGCAAAGATTCGCAAAGTGAATAAGCTTTTTGTCAGTACGGCGGGTAATCCCGCAGAACATAAGACCACGGACATCGTACGTTACCTGTGCGATGCGCGCTTTGTCATGAATGGTCCAGCGTAAGGCATAATCAGACTTCTCACACCATAAAAATACTGTATACTTAAACAGTATTGTGGGAGGCGAGTCATGCGCAAAATCATACATGTTGATATGGACTGTTTTTTCGCGGCGGTGGAAATGCGTGATAATCCAGCCCTGCGCGACATTCCCATTGCTATCGGCGGCAGTCGTGAACGCCGGGGCGTTATCAGCACGGCCAATTATCCGGCGCGTAAATTTGGCGTGCGTAGCGCAATGCCGACCGGAATGGCGTTAAAACTGTGCCCGCATCTCACGTTATTGCCTGGTCGATACGAGGCTTACAAAGAAGCCTCCCGCCAGATTCAGGCGATCTTCTCCCGTTATACCTCGCTGATCGAACCTCTTTCGCTGGACGAAGCCTATCTGGATGTGACCGACAGTGCTCACTGTCACGGTTCCGCCACGCTGATAGCGCAGGAGATCCGCCAGACGATTTTCAACGAGCTACAGTTAACCGCCTCCGCCGGGATTGCGCCGGTTAAGTTTCTGGCAAAAATAGCCTCCGATCTCAATAAGCCCAACGGGCAATATGTCATTACCCCCGCTGATGTTCCCGAATTTCTCAGAACGTTGCCGCTAGGGAAAATACCCGGCGTAGGCAAAGTTTCTGCCGCTAAGCTGGAAGCGATGGGATTGCGTACTTGCGAGGATGTTCAAAAATACGACCTGGCCATGTTGCTCAAACGTTTTGGTAAGTTTGGTCGCGTGTTGTGGGAACGCAGCCAGGGCATTGATGAGCGGGATGTCAACAACGACAGACTGCGCAAATCTGTCGGCGTTGAGCGTACGCTGGCAGAAGATATTCATGAATGGGCTGAATGTGAGGAGATTATTGAGCGGCTATATCCCGAACTGGAACGACGTCTGGCAAAGGTAAAACCGGATCTGTTGATCGCCCGGCAGGGAATTAAACTCAAGTTTAATGATTTTCAGCAAACCTCGCAGGAGCACGTCTGGCCGCGCTTAAGCAAAGATGACTTAATTGCGACAGCGCGCAAAACCTGGGATGAACGTCGGGGCGGGCGGGGCGTAAGGCTGGTGGGATTACACGTCACGCTGCTTGATCCACAGCTGGAAAGGCAACTGCTGCTGGGAATTTGACTCTGATGTATTGCCGGATGGCTGCGTAACCGCCTTATCCGGCCTACAAATCAGCGCGTAGGCCGGATAAGCGTAGCGCTATCCGGCATTTATTACAGAGACTTACTTCGCCGGAATCGACTTCAACAGTTCAGTCAGCAGCGTCCAGTAGTTACCGACGCTTTCAATATGAACCTGCTCATCCGGGGAGTGCGGACCGGTGATAGTTGGCCCGATGGAAACCATGTCCATATCCGGATATGGTTTCTTGAACAGTCCACATTCCAGACCGGCGTGGATAATCTGGATGTTCGGCGTTTTGTTGAACAGACGCTGATAGGTTTCGCGAACCAGGTGCATAACCGGAGAGTTAGCATCCGGCTGCCAGCCAGGATACGCGCCTTTGGCTTCGGTTTTGGCACCGGCGAGCTTGCCCAGTGAATCCAGCATGCTTACCACGTAGTCTTTACCGCTGTCGATCAGCGAGCGAACCAGGCAGTGGATCTGTACATTATCGTCAGTCATGGTCACGACACCGACGTTCAGGGAGGTTTCCACCACGCCTTTCGCCACGTCGGAATTGCGGATCACGCCGTTCGGGGTGGCGTTCAGCAGACGAACAAAGCTATCGCGAGACTGCGTGGTCAGGGCGGCTTTATCGTTGGCGACAGCATCCAGAAGCAGAGCCAGATTCTTCTCTTTGGCTTCCAGTTCGTTTTTCAGGATGTCCTGGTAAGTGTTAACCAGTGCTTTTAACGCATCAACTTTATCTGCGGCCACGGCGAGGGTCGCAAAGGCTTCACGCGGGATCGCGTTACGCAGCGTACCGCCGTTGAAATCGACCAGACGCAGATCCAGCTCTTCAGCGTGACCCGCCAGGAAGCGTACCAGCAGCTTGTTAGCGTTACCGAGACCAACGTGGATTTCACCGCCGGAGTGACCGCCTTTCAGACCTTTTAAGGTCAGCTTAAAGCTCTGGAAACCAGCCGGAACCGCCTCACGGGACAGCGGCAGGTTTGAGGTAAAGTCGATACCCCCTGCGCAACCCATGTAGATCTCACCTTCTTCTTCAGAGTCGGTGTTGATCAGGATATCTGCCTGCAGCCAGTTTGCCTGCAAACCGAACGCGCCATCCATACCCGCTTCTTCGGTCATGGTCAGCAACACTTCCAGCGGACCGTGTACCACATTGTCATCCGCCAGTACGGCCAGCGCGGACGCCATACCGATACCGTTATCCGCGCCCAGCGTGGTGCCACGGGCTTTCACCCATTCGCCATCAATATAAGGCTGGATAGGATCTTTGGTGAAGTCGTGCACGGTGTCGTTGTTTTTCTGCGGAACCATATCCAGGTGCGCCTGCAGAACCACCGGTTTGCGGTTTTCCATGCCTGCAGTGGCAGGTTTGCGAATCAGGATATTACCGACCTGGTCGCGCTCGACGTGAAAACCTTTCTCCTGGGCCCAGCTCAGAATGTGTTCAGCGAGCTGCTCTTCATGGTAGGACGGGTGAGGAATAGAACAGATTTTGGCAAAAATATCCCACAGCGGTTGCGGGGATAACTGAGACAGTTCAGACACGTTGAGTCTCCTTGGCGGTGTCCTACAAAACTTGCTTGCAGTCCACGGGGTTAGCTGAATTAAAAACACCACAAGTCAGGCTTGCGCGATGCGATTGAGAATACCACTTTCTCCGCCGACGGCTAGCATAAAGCATGCAAAAAGAGGCGCGGATTCCGCGAAACACTGGTTTTTAGTGCGTCAGATCTCTATAATCTCGCGCAACCTGATTCACCCTCAATTATTAATTAGCCGTAGATACACAGGCTGGGACACTTCACATGAGCGAAAAATACGTCGTCACCTGGGACATGTTGCAGATCCATGCACGTAAACTGGCAAGCCGCTTGATGCCTTCTGAACAATGGAAAGGCATTATTGCCGTTAGCCGTGGTGGTCTGGTGCCGGGCGCATTGCTGGCGCGTGAATTGGGTATTCGTCATGTCGATACCGTATGCATCTCCAGCTACGATCACGACAACCAGCGCGAGCTGAAAGTGCTTAAGCGTGCTGAAGGCGACGGTGAAGGTTTTATCGTCATCGACGACCTGGTTGACACCGGCGGCACCGCGGTTGCGATCCGCGAAATGTATCCTAAAGCGCATTTCGTCACTATTTTCGCTAAGCCGGCAGGTCGTCCGCTGGTAAATGATTATATTGTTGATATCCCTCAGGATACCTGGATTGAGCAGCCGTGGGATATGGGCGTAGTGTTTGTCCCGCCGATCTCTGGTCGCTAATCAACAGCGCTTTCAACGCCTGGCTTTGCCGGGCGTTGTTCTTTATTAATCCCCATCAGGTTACACTATGCCTTAATGAGTATTCATGGAGGCTGCAAGAATGTCACAAGCTAACCTCAGCGAAGTCCTGTTCAAACCCCGCTTCAAACACCCTGAAACGTCTACGCTGGTTCGTCGTTTTAATCACGGCGCGCAGCCGTCCGTACAATCTGCCCTGGATGGCAAAACAATCCCGCACTGGTATCGCATGGTGAATCGTCTGATGTGGATCTGGCGCGGCATCGATCCGCGTGAAATCCTCGAAGTACAGGCGCGTATCGTGATGAGCGAAGCCGAACGTACGGATAAAGAGCTCTACGATACGGTCATTGGCTATCGTGGCGGGAACTGGATCTATGAGTGGGCAAAGCAGGCGATGGAATGGCAACAGAAAGCGTCTATGGAGGAGGATCCGCAGTTGAGTGGTCGCCACTGGCTGCATGCCTCTACGCTGTACAACATTGCTGCTTATCCGCACCTGAAAGGCGATGAGCTGGCAGAGCAGGCGCAGGCTCTGGCTAATCGCGCCTATGAAGAAGCCGCTCAACGGCTGCCGGGCACGCTGCGTGAGATGGAGTTTGCGGTCGCTGGCGGCGCGCCGATAACCGGCTTCCTGCATATGCCAAAAGGCGATGGTCCGTTCCCGACGGTACTGATGTGCGGCGGTCTCGATTCCATGCAAACGGACTACTACACGCTGTATGAGCGCTACTTTGCTCCGCGCGGTATTGCCATGTTGACGCTGGATATGCCGTCGGTCGGATTCTCATCAAAATGGAAACTGACTCAGGATTCCAGCCTGCTGCATCAGCATGTATTAAAGGCGCTGCCTAATGTCCCGTGGGTGGATCACACCCGCGTGGCGGCCTTCGGTTTCCGTTTTGGCGCTAACGTAGCGGTACGCCTGGCGTATCTGGAGTCGTCACGGCTGAAGGCGGTGGCCTGCCTGGGACCGGTTGTGCATGCGCTGCTGAGTGACCCGCAGCGTCAGGCAAGCGTCCCGGAAATGTATCTTGACGTTCTGGCCAGCCGCCTGGGGATGCACGACGCTTCCGATGAAGCGCTGCGCGTTGAGCTTAATCGCTATTCATTAAAAGTGCAGGGACTGCTCGGTCGACGTTGCCCGACGCCAATGCTGTCGGGCTTCTGGAAAAACGACCCGTTTAGCCCGGAAGAGGAGTCGCGTTTAATCACCTCGTCATCTTCTGACGGTAAGCTGCTGGAGATTCCATTCAATCCGGTGTATCGCAATTTTGACAAAGGACTGCAAGAAATAACCAAGTGGATCAATCAGAGATTGTGTTAAAAGTTTGCTAAATTTTATCGATTTGGTAAAACAGGAGCTTCACCTAAGGAGATCGTAATGACGTTACCGAGTGGGCATCCGAAAAGTAGATTGATCAAGAAATTCACCGCGCTTGGCCCGTACATCCGGGAAGGACAGTGCGAAGATAATCGCTTTTTTTTCGATTGTTTGGCTGTTTGCGTCAACGTGAAACCCGCCCCTGAGAAACGCGAGTTCTGGGGCTGGTGGATGGAGCTTGAGGCGCAGGAAAAACGCTTTACTTACAGCTATCAGTTTGGTTTGTTTGATAAAGATGGCAACTGGACGGCGGTGCCGGTGAAAGAGACTGAAGTGGTAGAGCGACTGGAATACACCTTACGTGAGTTTCATGAAAAATTACGTGGGTTGTTAACGTCGCTGGATTTGGCGCTGGAGCCTGCTGACGATTTTAAAGATGAGCCGGTTAAATTAACCGCATAATGAACAGTAAAATGCCGGATGGCGGCGCAACCCCATCCGGCATTTTTTATCCTAAATCAGAACTGATAAACCATACCGACGGCAACGATATCATCATCGTTGATGCCCAGTTTATTGTCGCTATCCAGCTGGTTGATTTTATAATCGACAAACGCGGACATATTTTTGTTGAAATAATACGTGGCGCCAACGTCGATATAATTCACTAGATCCTCATTGCCGACGCCTTCAATATCTTTACCTTTTGACAGCACATAACCCAGTGACGGACGCAGACCAAAGTCAAATTGGTATTGAACAACCGCTTCGAAGTTCTGCGTTTTATTGGCGAAGCCGCCGGAAATCGGCGTCATATTGCGCGTTTCAGAATAGAACGTCGCAATATAGATATCGTTAGCATCATATTTTAAACCCGTTGCCCAGGCTTCTGCTTTATCGCCCGTACCGCGAGTTTGCAGATTCTGCTGATTGGTACGATCGGAGTTGGTATAAGCGCCGCTTACGGCGAAATCGCTACCGCCAAAGTCATAGGTAACGGATGTACCAAAACCATCGCCGTTCTGTTTTTTCACATCGCGGTCCTGGTTTTTACCCTGATATTGCAGGGTGAGATCCAGGCCATCTACGACGCCGAAGAAATCGGTGTTACGGTAAGTCGCCAGGCCGCTGGCGCGTTTGGTCATAAAGTTATCGGTCTGTGCAGAAGAATCGCCGCCGAACTCCGGGAACATATCAGTCCACGCTTCTACATCGTACAGCGCGCCCAGGTTACGACCATAATCAAACGAGCCAAGATTTTTTAATTTCAGACCGGCAAAGGCCAGACGTGTTTTTTGCTGGTTGGAATCACTTTCAGCTTTATTGCCTGCGAACTCTGCTTCCCAGCGACCATAACCCGTCAGTTCATCATTAATTTGCGTTTCGCCCTTAAAGCCTAAACGGATATAGCTTTGGTCGCCGTCCTTGCTGTCATAATCCGTCATGTAATGCATGGCTTTAACTTTGCCATACAGATCCAGTTTATTACCGTTCTTGTTATACACTTCAGCTGCCTGTACGGATGCCGACGCCACAATCCCCATCACCACTAATGCCAGAGTGCTCTTTTTCATTTTCATTCCTGATTAAAAGTACGCGCTAATATTCACTGGGTGTGATCCCCGTTAAAAGACAGGAAGGTTTTTAACGTCTGGCAATGAACGTTTTATGACAAAGTAAGAATATTTTTAAAAAAGAGTGTTTTTATGTTTCTGTAATAAATGCGTCAAAATCTGCCGCTACGCTTGCTGATCCTGCGCAATAAAATTTCATGCTTTGTGCGCTGGCTGTTGGCAACCGGGGCCAGTCCTGCTAAAACGTTCGTTTGATATCATTTTCCCCAATTTTGAATGGCAGAGAATCATGAGTGACAGCCAGACGCTGGTGGTAAAACTTGGCACCAGTGTGTTAACGGGCGGATCGCGCCGCCTGAACCGCGCCCATATCGTAGAACTGGTTCGCCAGTGCGCGCAGCTTCATGCCGCAGGGCATCGTATTGTTATCGTTACCTCAGGCGCGATCGCCGCCGGGCGTGAGCATCTTGGTTACCCTGAGCTTCCGGCGACGATAGCCTCGAAACAGCTGTTGGCGGCGGTAGGGCAGAGCCGATTGATTCAACTGTGGGAACAGCTGTTCTCTATTTACGGTATCCATATCGGGCAGATGCTGCTGACGCGTGCGGATATGGAAGACCGTGAGCGCTTTCTCAATGCCCGCGATACGTTACGCGCGCTGCTGGACAACAACATCGTTCCTGTCATCAATGAGAATGACGCGGTGGCGACCGCCGAAATTAAAGTCGGCGATAATGACAATCTCTCGGCGCTGGCGGCAATTCTGGCCGGAGCCGATAAGCTACTGTTGCTGACCGATCAGCAGGGACTTTTCACCGCCGATCCGCGCACCAATCCGCAGGCGGAGCTGATCAAAGACGTTCACGGTATTGACGATGCGTTGCGCGCCATTGCCGGCGACAGCGTTTCTGGCCTGGGAACAGGCGGTATGGGCACAAAATTGCAGGCCGCTGATGTCGCGTGTCGCGCTGGGATCGACACCATCATTGCCGCAGGCAGCAAGCCAGGCGTGATTGGCGATGTGATGGAAGGCGTTTCCGTTGGAACGCGTTTTCATGCTCAGGCCTCTCCACTGGAAAACCGTAAACGCTGGATTTTCGGCGCGCCGCCTGCCGGGGAAATTACCGTTGATGAGGGCGCGACCGCAGCGATTCTGGAACGTGGCAGTTCATTACTGCCAAAAGGCATTAAAAGCGTGACAGGCAACTTTTCTCGTGGTGAAGTGATTCGTATCTGCAATCTCGAAGGGCGCGATATCGCCCACGGCGTGACCCGCTATAACAGCGACGCGCTCCGCCGTATTGCCGGACACCACTCACAGCAGATTGACACCATCCTCGGCTATGAATACGGCCCGGTTGCTGTCCATCGCGACGACATGATTACCCGTTAAGGAACAGGCATATGCTGGAACAAATGGGCATTGCTGCCAAAGCTGCGTCATACAAGCTGGCGCTGCTCTCCAGCCGCGAAAAAAATCGCGTGCTGGAAAAAATAGCCGATGAGCTGGAAGCGCAAATGGAAAGTATCCTTAGCGCTAACAAGCAGGATGTAGAACAGGCGCGTGAAAATGGTCTGAGCGAAGCAATGCTCGACCGCCTGGCATTGACCCCTGCGCGTCTGAAAGCGATTGCTGACGACGTGCGTCAGGTGTGTAATCTTGCTGACCCTGTCGGGCAGGTGATTGACGGGGGCCTGCTGGATAGCGGACTGCGTCTTGAGCGTCGTCGCGTCCCGTTGGGCGTGATTGGCGTGATTTATGAAGCGCGTCCTAACGTTACCGTTGATGTTGCCTCCCTGTGCCTGAAAACCGGTAATGCGGCGATCCTGCGCGGCGGGAAAGAGACTTACCGGACTAACGCTGCGACCGTGGCGGTGATCCAAAAGGCGCTGGAAGCCTGCGGTTTACCCGCAGCAGCGGTGCAGTCAATCGACAATCCGGATCGCGCGCTGGTCGCTGAAATGCTGCGTATGGATAAGTACATCGATATGCTGATCCCGCGCGGTGGCGCGGGCCTGCACAAGCTGTGCCGTGAGCAGTCGACTATCCCGGTCATCACCGGCGGCATTGGCGTGTGTCATATTTATGTGGATGATTCTGCTGAAATCGCGCCAGCGCTGAAGATTATCGTCAATGCCAAAACCCAGCGTCCGAGCACCTGCAATACCGTGGAGACCTTGCTGGTGCATCAGGATATCGCTGAGCGTTTCCTGCCTGCGTTAAGCGACAAGATGGCGGAAAGCGGTGTTACGCTGCACGGCGACGAAATCGTGATGCAGGTACTGCATGGCCCGGCCAAACTGGTGCCGCTGAAACCGGAAGAGCTCGATAACGAGTTTCTGTCTTTGGATCTGAATGTTGTGGTGGTCGAAAATATGGATGGCGCTATCGCGCACATTCGCGAACATGGCACCCAGCACTCCGACGCTATCCTGACGCGCACGCTCAGCAACGCCAACCGTTTCGTGAATGAAGTTGATTCTTCTGCCGTATACGTGAATGCTTCCACCCGTTTTACCGATGGCGCCCAGTTTGGACTGGGGGCTGAAGTGGCGGTGAGTACGCAAAAACTGCACGCGCGTGGCCCAATGGGACTGGAAGCACTGACCACATACAAGTGGATTGGCTTCGGAGATGATACCATTCGCGCGTAATTGAAACCGGGTGATGCAAAACAGGCGTTTGATTCGCAAGGCCAGTAATGCATCGCCCGGTTTGTTTTAACCTTCTTCGCCATACCCGCGTTCGTTTTAGCTCTGCGTTTTTAATCATCCGCAGCAGACTATATTTATTCATATTCTCGTTTGTGCCAGAAAGTAAGCCAGCACAGAATTTTCCCTGTCTGGAATGAATTTTCCTGGTCTGTGGTTCACGTATTGTTCCCCACGCTTGTTCTATTAGAATCAGTCTCATTTTTATGAGGAGTTGTTGCGTGAAATCGGATATTCACAAACTTAGTATTCCTGTTGTGCCGCTCGGCAATCCGTTCCCACCCCGCCATTGTTCGCTGTGTCCAAAGGGAGCTGCTATTGATCGTGATAATGAGTACAAGTTAATAGACAAAAGAAGGAAGTTTAAAGCCGGTGAGATTCTCGCTCGGCAGGATGAAGCCGCAGAGATGCTTTTTGTGATTCATGAGGGGTATTGCAAGTCCAGCGTGGAATGTGGCGATAACGTTTTTATCAGCCGCTTTTATGTTCCAGGGGATATCATGGCGCTGGATGCTGTCGAAGGGAGAACGTATCTGACCACCATCAGGGCTGCAACGACTGCGGAAGTTTGCCATATCGACATCGCGCGGTTGTTCAAGGTCGCAGAGAAGGATCCTTCAGTTGCCGCAGCAGTCATCAAGTTTCTGTGCAGAGATAATGGGTTCATTGTTGAGAAATTGCGGCGTTATGCAAATAAACACGCGGAGGCCAGAATCGCCGCTTTCCTGGTGGAGTTTTACGAGATGCATTTGCGTATTGGCAGACCGGAAACGACGCTTCGATTGCCTTTTTCCCGGGAAGAAATTGCCAGTTATCTCGATCTTAAAATTGAAACCGTCAGCCGTTCATTAAAATCACTCGAACAACAAGATTTGATTACCTTACATCGTGTACGTACGGTAACACTTAATAGTTATCTCGGTTTGAAAAGCTTCATCTAATTCTCGCTTTTATGAATATGATTTTTTTCTTGCAATACCAGGAATATTCTTTTTATATGGAAAATTCCTGGTTTTATTTGTGTGAAATAATTATCAATTCGAGTATTAATCCTCCAGATTTTTGCTTTGTTTATAAGAATATTCCCCTTCAAACGAAAGTTTCATGAGAATTTTCTTGTGAAGATGAAAATTTATCAAAGTTGTAACAAATAGTCAGCATTTTAGAAAAGATATAAATATTTTAATTATCTTTATGTTTTGTAAGGATTTTATTAGGGTTTTATTTGTATGACCTTTTTGATATTTATCAAAAACATAAAAAAGATGAATTGTTTGGTTCGACTTATTTGTGTGGTTAATAATTCTGAAATGCGGCTTATTTTGAGTAAATATATCTTGGGAAAGTTCCTGGAAGACTATTTGTGTAAGAAAATTCTTAGTCTTTTGTAATTTCTGCGTTTCAGGGTTTGTTGAGATGTTACTTAATTCAAATGATAATTTTTTTGCGCGGCAATTCTGGCTCGCAATTAATGGAACCGCTGGAGTGACTTAATAATAAGACTCGGTGGTGAGTTTGTTCTTAGGAGAAGATAAAAATGAAAAAACTATTATTAGTAACCTCTCTGGCTTCTGTATTTGTTGCGGCAAATGCAATGGCAGATGTTACTGCTTCTGCAACTGCCTCGTGGGATGCGACGGCAACAAAAGATACCACCAGCATGTTGGTTGTCACCCCGCTAAACTCTTTGACTTTCCAGTATGCTGAAGGACTGAATGCCTTCAACTCTCAGGACGGTGCTTTTGATGTGACTATTCAGGGCCAGGAGACGGCAACTGATTTTGAGCTGACTGCGCAGATCATTAGCAACACTCTGACCAACGCCAGTGGTGATGCATCTACCCTGAACGTAGGAGTGGCATGGAATGGCACCGCGCTGACTAAGTCTTCAGATACTGTCCTGGTCAACTCCAGCTCGACTTCTGGTCTTGAAAGCCTGATGGCTGATGGCGCTTATAACGGTGCTGCTCGTGTCAGCGATCAATCCAACTTCAAATTCACCATCACGTCAGCGACTTCTGATGGTACCCAGGCAGTAACGGATTACTCTGCCCTGCCAGACGGCTATTGGACTGGTGATGTAAAAGTACAGTTCAATGCAACCTGGACGACTACCTAAGTAATAAAAAATTCGGGAGAATTTTATCTCCCGAATTTATCAGGAATGGTGTCATGAAAAAATATTTACCGACAGCGATGTTGGTAGGGTTAGTAGTATCTTTTCCCGGATGGGCAATTAATGTTGGTGAAATTACATCGATAATGACTTCTGCTGAGAGTTCATTATCGAAAGAAATTACCAATACGACTGATGCGGCGCGTTATGTCAGTGTTTCGGTAAAACAATTGTCATCACCTTTAGCTGGCGGAGTCGAAATAAAGCCTGTTAATTCCGGAGAGTTACTTTCTACACCTGCCAACCTTATTCTTCCTGGTCAGGCGAAGGATGTATTTCGCTTTTTCTATAAAGGACCAGCAGATGATGTTGAGCGTTATTATCGTCTGCAATGGATTGATGAACCGGTTACCGAGAGCGCGGAAACCCGGGCCAATAAAATGGCGGTTGCAACAGCGTCGGCTGAAATTGGAACTATTTTGGTGGTTGCGCCGAGAAAGGAGCGTTTTGAATATAACCGAAATGGCGATGTTATTACCAATACTGGCAATGTTTCGTTTCGAGTGATCGCCTATGGCACGTGTAAAGAGAAGGCCCGCGATCGAGGACGAGGCTGTCGCGAACGTTATTACATTATGCCAGGTACGAAAATAAAATTACAGTTTACCGATATTAATAATAGCCGTTCACGGATCGGTATCTGGCACGGTAAGCAGTTTATTACAGTGAAGTGATGGTCGATTGCAGCCATCTGTACGGGATAAATAAAATACCGGAATGTAAGGATGCATATGACAACAAAAAACATTGTCGGCGGTAGCTTTTGCCTTTTTCTTGCGCTGACACCAGGATTTTCACATGCAGCCCCAGTAAAAGTGGGTAATTACGTTATTCCCAGCGCTTTCGCCCGTTCACTGGAGCAGGGAATGACGGTACCGGTATATATTCGCTACAACGAGACTGACGAGAAAAGTCAGCAAAAAATTGCCGATGCGGTAATTTCGCTTGTTGATGGCAATATTACCGTTAAATCCCTGACGCTTACTGAATTACCTAATAATGCCGTGTTATCTGGAAAAACCCGCGCATTGGTGGAAAAAATTCGTGATGTGAAGTTTCACGATAATACCAATATCGAGCTATCGGCTAATGCACGCCTGCAGCTTAACGTCTCTTCATTTCATCTGGAGATGATTGTTAGTAAAGATGCGCTAACTGAAGCGATTGTCGCACGCAGCAGTCTGCTTGGGCCTTCCAGTGTGGAGACGCTCTCCAATGTCCTGAATTATAACTTTGGTACCTACTACAACGATTATCACAACGGCAGCAGTACTCGCAGCTATCTGACGGTAGACAATACAACATCGCTGCGTGAGCACCATATCAACATTAACGGTTCGTTTTACGGTATAGGCGACAGCAATGGCACCAGCAAACTCTATCGGGCGATGTATGAGCGCGATTATAACGGGTATCGACTGGCGCTTGGGATGCTTGACACCTGGAATGTCCAGTCTATTGCCAGCCTGAATGCGCTGAACGGCGGTAAAATTTACGGTGTGAGCTATGGAAATAAAGGAAGTACGGTTGTTGAAAATACCGCGCTTTCGCTCACGCCGATTACCGTATTTTTGCCAGCCGCTGGCGAGGTTCATGTCTTTCGTGACGGGCGATTGCTCAGCGTGCAGAACTTTAATATGGGCAGCTATGAAATTGATACCAGTCGTTTCCCGTATGGAGTTTATGACGTCACGGTAGATATCGTGGTCAATGGCCGGACAATTAATAGTCGTATCAGCAGGGTAAATAAAATCTTTGCCCGCCAACAAGCAGCCGGAATTGATCAGCTCTCGTGGCAATTTTTTGGCGGCTCACTGGATTATGATCGTGTGAGCTATAAGCGAAATCATTATCAGGATTTGGGCAGCGAACAGACATGGATTGCTGGCGGGGCCGCATCGGTAACGCTGGCGGTATTGTCGGGACTGGGCCTGAAATCCACGCTCTACGGTTTTGACAACAATGCGGTTAATGAAACGGATGTCACGCTCAATGTGAATGAATACGTAAGCATTGGCACTCAGACGCTGGTGGCGAACGATTCGTCATGGCGAAACATCAGTAACATTAATCTCAATGTGCCTGAGGGGTATGGCTCTCTCTGGGCATCGCGTGAAGACAGTAAAATTGGCGATCGTTTGCCCGTGCAGGAACGTGACAATTATTCCATTGGCGGCACGCTGAATATCGGAAAGTTTATTCCTCATGGCGGTTCGCTCACCGTTAGCCAGACGGAGAATCGCTATTCAGGCAATAAATACCGTAACCTGGACTACAGCACGACCCTTTATTCAGGCAGATATGCCTCGGTTGGACTGCGTGCAGGGATCCAGCGTTATTACTACAACAACCGAAATGACGATGGGCGACAGGAACGTTATGTCAGCCTGGATTTATCGTTGCCGTTGGCTTCCTGGTTGAGCATGGGGGTCTCCCGGGATCGCTATGGCAGCACCCAGGGGAATATCAGCGCGCGTAAGCAGTATACTGAAGGCCCCATTAAATCAGTCGGCCTGGCGGCGTCAACCCGTCTGAGTGGTGAACAATATTACGACAACAACTATTCGATAAACGGCAATTTGAGTTATGACACGAAATATAACGCCGGTACCGTATCGGTAACGCGTTCCGCGGATAACTCCACCAATATGAACTTCTCTTCTCAAGGCTCTCTGGCGTGGGCTGGGAAAGACTTCGGTCTGAGTAAAGAGAGGCAACGGTCAGGTGTCATCGTGAAAACAGATTTGACCGGTGAGGGTAAACTGGCGGCGAAGATTAACAATCGTAATTATCTTCTCAGCGGTAAATCAAATTTCATTGCACTGCCGCCCTATGCCCAGTACAAACTGGAAATCCTCAATGATAAAAACTCTGAGGACAGCTTCGATATTGTTTCAGGACGCAAGCAGGAACTGACGCTATATCCGGGTAACGTTGGTGTTATTAACCCTGAAGTGAAAAGCATGGTCACCGTGTTTGGGCGTATTCGTTACCCTGATGGGCAGTTAGCTGCAAATACCGATATTCATAACCACATCGGGAAAACACGTACCGATGAAAAGGGTGGGTTTGCTATCGATATTGATAAAAAATATCCGGTCATCACGCTAATTTCAGCCAATGGCAGCGTTTGTGAAGCCGATCTCGATCTGGAAAAAGCACGCGGCGCGGCGTGGGTGGGTGAGGTGAAATGCGCAACGCAAACCACTATGGCACAGAGGTAATAAAATGAAAGTATTAAATAAGTTGGCTATTTTTATCTGTGCTGTGGGAAGCTTTACGCCTTTGCCTGTTTTAGCTTTGAAGGCCTCCTCGTCCGGCTCAGTCAGCAATAATTATTTGTTTATTGAAAATGCTATCGATGGTGAATATTTTATTACCCCATCGGCACTTGATCCGCGCTTCAGCGGGTCAAATACGTGGATAAAATACGGTACCTCGCAGGTCAGTCTCGGATATTTAGGTTTTGTGGGCTGGACTGCACCCGGAAATTATTATCAGGATATGTGGATTGATAATTCCCCGATTAATGGGCCTTTCCGGGGAATACGTTGTTATAGTGGAACCCAGTGTCCATCGACCGGGTTTATTGCCGGGCAAGGAACTGACAATAACGGGTTTTATCATGCACAGGTGGGCTCTGTCGCAGGCGTTGTTGGCGGAGCCTACGGATTCGCCTCTCTGACGGATACTGCCTATGAGTATTTTCGCAATGTGTCTACCGGTAGCAGCGAAACCTACGTATTCAACCGCTGTTATACGTCTGTAAATTATGATTATTCTTCCGGACAGCGTTGCAAAGACCAGTCGACCGGATCATGGAATTACGTTAATTATACGTTGACCAAACGCGGGCATCTGTCGCTTGAATCCACTAATGCGTTTCAGGAACTTTGGGTTGCCAGCGACGGAACGCCGAGCATCACCAAAGACTCTGGTTATTGTGAGCTTGGCGTGGTGGGCGGCACAGACGGTGTGATTTGCAAGATGGTGAGTTATAACCTGCAACAAACGGCTAATCTGACCCCCTCTCTGACGTTTCGCGCTTATGTTGACACGGCGATGCTTGGTTTTACGCCCGGAGCGGCCACCGTGAGATACTCCGGGAATGGCTCAAACTGGTATAACTATGGTTCTTCAACAGCGTATTACAACGTTTTCACCACGTCCGGGGAGTATATTTATATTTTTCTGTCGAAAGTATTTCTGAAAAATCTCGTCGATTCAGGGATCAGTATTACTAACAGTCAGCCGTTTACTTTCGGTTTTTATAATGGCTTAACACCAGAGTCAGGGCACTACCAGTTTACCCCTTCGTTACAGCTCAATATTGTGCCGAAGGAGTATGGAATCAGTATTGTCTCTTCGGACAACACAGCTTCTGCGAGCGGCAGTGGCACGATTGGCGATACCGCTCCTATAGAAATGGATTACACCGTAACCGTCTCAGGCCCTCGTCAGGCCGATAGCATTACCGCCCAGGTTATCGGGGATAGTACAACGATCAATAGTGTGCCTTATTGCCTGTTTACCTCTACGCAAGGCGGGCTATCCGTCCCAATCCCCGCCTTTCTGCAGTACAACAGCCAGTCGGGGGGCGTAGTGCAGAAACGAAATAGCTGCAGTGAAGCACCAGTCAGCATGAGCGATGCGCAGTGGCAACAGACGCCCTGGGACGCCAATAACAATGACGATGGAAGCTATTATACGACTGATTTGAAGTTGCTTTTCCCCATGAATGATTCACGTTCGCTGTTAACCGTTTCCGGAGCAGACTGGGAAGGTGTCGTCAGCGCCAGCGGAGAGATAAAAGTGACGGCGAATTGGGTGGGCGTCACGCCATGAATCGCTACCATTTCGCACTTAGATGGGCATTTGTCTTTTTTTGTGGGCTGACTGCATGCTCTGCACAGGCTGTCTACCTGGAGTCGACCATCTATGAGATGCCATCGGATAAATCATTTATCAGTAAGCGAATCTATAACGATAGCCACAAACAGAATTTGTACAGTATTAGCGCCGTAAAAATTGATAAGCCGGGGCCGGGAGGTGAAAACAGAAGCGCCATTGCTGAAGGCGAACTTCTGTTTACACCGCTGAATTTCTCACTGGCACCGCAGGCGAGTGAGTTTTTTAAGATTTTCTACCGTGGACCGCAGGATGATAAGGAGCGTTATTATAGAATTCTGTTTCGTGAAATGCCGATCACGCTGTTTACCGAGCGTAATCAAGGAAAAGGGGGACAGGCTCTCCCGGTGATCGCTATGGACACCATACTGGTTGTTCGTCCGAGAAAAATAAATCTGACCTACACCATTGATGAGGCTAACGGAACGCTGAAAAACACCGGGAATACTTTTTTTAAAATCATCGTACACCAGGGGTGCAACTCAACCGATGATGAAGCCACCATGCGTTATGTGTTGCCGGGGGAAACCTGGCGTAGTAGCCAACTAAAAACACAAAACAGAAAATTTATAGTTGCCTTGCAGAAATACCTACCCGTGGGGCAGGGGTGCTTCAAACTCAATCGTGAGTAAGTATTGAATCTGATCGGATATGTCATGATGAGATATTGAATCTATACTGTATGTATCTTTATAAAATACAGTCATAAGCTCTGAGTAGATGAAATTTTGGCCATCCGAACTCAATATTACGATATTTAAGAGTCAGGTTGTATGAAAAGTATAATTAATGATCAGGTTGAGTACGATTCCACCAGGAAAAGCCTGAAACATGGCGATACTACAATAATTCTTTCGCCGTCTACAGCGAGACTACTTGATTTACTCATTACTCATAAAAATCAACAGCTCCACCGCGAATTTATCATTGAGGAAGTATGGGAAAAGCATGGCATGGTGCCATCCGGCCATAGTCTTAATAAAAGTATAAGTGTCTTACGAAAAGCATTTAGCGAGTTGGGGGCGGAGAACCCCATTGAAACATTGCCCAGACAGGGATTTTTGTTCCATGCTGCGGTCCGTGACGCATCGACATCCTCCAGTGAGGATCAAGACAGGCGCTTGGTACCTAAAACGGAAACGGCAGTTCCATCAAGAAAAGCGAAATACGTAAAAATTTTTGTTCTCATTTTATTAATCGCTTTAATCGCAAGCACTTTTTTTATCGTGAAGACTTTTAATACAGGTACCAGGAATTTTATCTACATCAGGACAGTAGGTGATTGTGAACTTTATACTGCAGATGACAATAATGCTGATAAAACGAAAGCATTCTTATCCTCTGATATGTGGCGAAAAGTAAATTCGGTTTGTCATAGCGGTAAGAAAACAATAGTTTTCTATGATGATAATAATTTATCAGCAAGCAATTCTCTTAAAGAGAACTTTCTTGGAGTTTGTTCGCTAGATAAACGAGGTGCTGCGCATGAATGCGAAAACTATATTTATTAGTGGGGTGATCCTCCTTGCAGCGATAACAGTATATTTTTACCTTCATCTGCAACCTGAGACGCTGACTTGTTCTGCCAAAAATTATCTGCATCTGGAAGCTCAAACTCAGGGGGTGAAAATTGAAGGTGAAGTCCTTCTTGTCTTCCGGATATCTTCCGCCACCGAAGGGCGAGTATCTCAGGTAGGAAGTCTCGTCATTCAGGGCAAACATTATGCCGTAGATCGTAATGTCGTCCTGAAATTTATTGGTAAAGATCACGATGGATACCGACAGACTCGCCGCGTGGCTATTGTTAAAAATAAAAATGATAATGTCCCTGATGAAATTACTGAGCTGCTTATGTCACGGCAGGATATTTTCTATTATAAGGTTGTCCGTATCGCCGGAAATGTTTATGGGATAAGAGATTTGCGACGTACGCTTATGGTTTGTCGGGCTGCTTAACAAAGTTGATATATTGTATTACAAATTTTTTTTAGTTACATATGTTGCTGTTTTGCTTTTTTATGGTTTTATGTTTCGTCTTGTTGTGAAAGTGAGTAAATTTATTTGTTCTGATTAGAAAATGGGAATTTTCCTTTTTCAATATTTTAAATGGCCTTACTATTTGACGGGGATATTCATATGGACAGTTGTAATCATAAATTCCTAACCTGTGTAATATGACTTATGGAAAAAGTTAACTCACGCACCGCCTTATAATTATTGGAGGTCGAAGGTGTTGTATATGCTCTCGTGCATAAAACGAGGGACCTGCTATGCCATAAATTAAAGTTGGTGATAATTATGAATGTGAAAAAGGCTTTTCTTCTCAGTTATGATATTTTCCTTTTCTCAGGGTTAAAAGCGTCTTTGCCAAATTTAGTACTGGTTGATGCGCGCACATATATTTCTGGAGCGCAACCCGTCATACCACAATATCCATCCTGTGTGTTGGTTATTGATAATCGACTGCCATTATTCCTGGTCAGGAAGTGGCTCCAGAGAAATAGTGCACAGTTCATTAATATGAGCTGTATTGTTCTTCGGATGAGTGAAAACCAGGCTGTTAATCGAGGGTATGAAGAGTTTGTTTTTATTAATGGATGGGAATTATCAGAGAAGGTGATCTCTCAGTTAAAAGATTATTTATTGGCACCTGGTGAGATAGCCGAAATTAACAGAGGTTCACCACTATTTACTTTTTATTTAACCGAGTTTGAGGAAGAAATGTTGTATGCTTCTTTCACTAAAGAAAGATTGCACGATTTTTGTATTGCCAACTCGCTGACAATTAAGTCAGTATATCGATATCGGGAAAAAATTACCACTCGGCTCGGATTTTCTCATTTCAATGAAACAATCATTTTTTTAACCAGGAATAATTTCTTGCGTGAAGACAGTTCACCGCTAAGAAATACAGCGGAGAATATGATTTACGATGAGGTGTATGATGTTTCAGATACTAGTCGACTGAGCATGGCAATAAGGAATGAAGAAATCATTCCTTATTTTCAACCCATAGTAAATACCAGTGGTGATGTTTGCGGCGTTGAGGTTTTGGCTCGTTGGCCACAGGGGCATAACTACGCTATTTCTCAGCGTGAGTTTATTCCATTGGCAGAAAAAAGTGGGTTGATTAATGAGTTGACCAGCTATTTAATGACCGTCGTTGCGCGTGATTTCGTCGGCGGAGGTTTAGGGATCAACAACACTTTATTTGTCTCATTTAATGTCAGCCCATCAGGTTTAAGTAACCCTGTCTTTTATTGGGAATGCCTTAACTTTATGGAAATGACGCAAAAATTACCCATAAAACTGATGATAGAAATAACTGAAAATCAGACGCTTACAATCACTCCAGCAATCAAAGAGCTTATTCGTTCATTACGAAACAGAGGCGTTCTGTTTGCTTTAGATGATTTTGGGACCGGTTACGCTAACCTCTGTTATCTCAATGAGTTAGACCTGGATGTAATCAAGATTGATAAAACATTCATTAAGGCTATTAAAGAGGTTGAGCAACATATTCCTATGCTTGAGTCAATTATTCATCTTTCCGGGCTTTTAGGGCTACGCGTAGTGGCGGAGGGCGTTGAACATGACTTTCAACAGCAATGGCTGGAAAAACAGAGAGTTGATTACCTGCAAGGCTATCAATTTTTACCGCCAGTGACATTTAGTGATTTTATCCGGTATTACGAGCACTCTGTTAGTTTGTATGAACCTGTATCTGGTTCAACTTTCTCAACCTAGATCTCAAGAAGGTTTGCTGTTCTGAGCGATGCATCGTTTGTTTGTTTATCCTAAAAGGGTTATTCATAACTGTATTAATGTTCAATACAAAAGTTTTGAGGTTAGCCCTTCGCCATGCGTACATTTCTGACAAAAGTAAGAGTATGGTTTCCGCCACCGCTCATCTTAGTATTATTTCTTGTCATGGATGCGTTGACGGCGACCCCGCGTTTTACGTTCGGTGCTGTGAATATCGTCGTAAGCCTATTGCTGGCCTGCGTTAGTCTGGCGGTAGCACTGCATACTGTGTGGCAGATGAGGATGAAACGCACGACGCTGAACCCGCTTCATACGGAAAGAACGACCACGCTTGTTACCGAAGGTTGTTACGCCTGGAGCCGCAACCCTATTTACCTTGGAATGAGCGGACTCCAGTTGGCCTTCGCTTTCTACGTCGGCAGCCTCGCCGGGATACTGGCTGTACCATTATTTATGCTGGTGATAGCCAGATTGCATATCGATTTTGAAGAAGAACAGCTGCGAAAACATTTCGGGCCGGAATGGGAACGCTATGAGCAACGGGTTCGTCGTTGGTTATAGAATTGTCTGATGCAATAACGCGCTATCGCGAACACGGAAAGCGCTGAGCGCGTTCCGCCGTAGCTGGTGATGACACGATTCGTGCGTAATTGAATCCGGGTGATGCAAAAATAGGCGTTTGATTCACAAGGCCATTGACGCATCGCCCGGTTAGTTTTAACCTTCTACCCCGTGTTCACATTTGTGGACATGTCCTTTTCAGGGCCGATATAGCTCAGTTGGTAGAGCAGCGCATTCGTAATGCGAAGGTCGGAGGTTCGACTCCTCTTATCGGCACCATTTCAAGCCAGGACGTCCTCCGGCCTTTAAGAAAACCACGTTTCTCCTCTCGCGCCGCACGCATACTTTTCGACTCGGGGTAAAGATTTGAACTGCTTTTGGGTTCTATGCCTGTCGAGTTCACACCGATAGCAGAATTGCCGGATAAAGACTCCTTCAGGCTACATTCGCGTAATAGATAAACGCGAGCTTGTTACCGTCCGGATCGCGTACGTAGGCGCTGTAAAATCCCTGACCATACTGCGGCCTGTGACCCGGCGCGCCTTCATCTGTGCCGCCCAGGCTGAGCGCGAGGGTGTGCAACTGCTCAATATGCTCGACGGAACGTGCATTCAGCGCCACCATCGTGCCATTACCAACGCTGGCAGGTTGTCGATCGAAGGGGCTGCCGATGCACAGTCCAACGGTGTGGTTGCCGTTGAATGTTCCCCACGACGCCCCTTCTTCATTACGCCCGGCCTGCGGTTGCCCAAGCAGCTCCATTAGCGGATCGTAAAACTGAATGGCGCGTGGGAGATTGTTGGTACCTAACATAATGTAAGAAAACATACTGTCCCTCATATTCATGATGCCAGAAGGCTCAGTGGTTATCCGCCTTATGCGCCCAGGCGGGCATCGCTGTAAGATAACGCTTAGCACGTATACGCGCCTCTTCCGGGCCGACCTTTTGCCATGAGTCGAGAAACGCCGCCAGACCTGCAACGGCTTCATCCCAGGATTTCAAATTACCGTCGGCATCACTACACCAGGTGCAATATTGATTGCTGGCAACGTTGGCATCACTACCGGAGATTGGCATTCCGCAGGCCTGGCAAAACCGTTCATGCTCTGTCATACAACGTTCCTTTTGTTAGAGGGGTGGTTAATAAATATACACCCAATGACGAGAGAACTTAGGGGGCTAGATCAATTGTTGAGCGCTCGCGACAACCCGCAGGGGGGCGCTGACCGCACTGCCGGATATCGAAACGCTGAATGCTTTTATTACGCAATGTCATCTACCGGACGACGAAATAAAAGACCTTTAAGCATGATAACGGCGAGCTAAATAATTTTAGCTCTCTATGATTTTTGTGAATGTCCCCGCATCCTCATCGGATGGCGGGGATTTTTACTTTATTTTTGCAGGAAGATTAAACTGTAATACGCTTCAACCCCACTATCGCTTTTTCGAGGTAGGCGCGTGGACATCCCATGTTCAGGCGAATAAAACCTTTGCCAGCCGAACCAAAGCTATTTCCCATGGAAGGCGCAATACCGGCAACATCAAGCATAACCCCTTTGAGTTGCTCATCATCCAGTCCAAGCGCTTTGCAATCGATCCACAGCAGATACGTACCCTGGGAGGGAACAACCCGAGCCCACGGGAGATATTCATTAATCTGTTGAATAAACCAGCGTCGATTTTCAGCCAGATAACCAAGTAACTCGTCTAACCAGGGCGCGCCATGCTGCCATGCTGCCGTACTTGCCTCGACGGATAGCGCATTGAACACATCCAGCCCATGCGCATCCAGACGGCGTAAAAAGTGTTCACGCAATGCCGGTGCCGGTATCAGAAAATTAGCAATGCGTAGTGTCGACAAACCAAACGTTTTACTGGCGGAGGTGGCAGAGATAACGCGCGAATGCCAGCGCGCTCCCAGATGCAGAACTGAAGTAAATTTTTCACCTGGCAGTAATAAATCAGCCCATATTTCATCAGACAGCAGCGTAACATTATAGGTCTCACATAAGGTGAGTAGCTGTTCCAGCTCCTGCGCAGACCAACAACGGCCAGTTGGGTTATGCGGATTACATAAAATCATCAACGGTGGGCGTTCAGTCCGGAATAACATTTCCAGGTGCACAAAATCCATTTGATAACCCGTAACCGGATCCTCAGATAATGGGTTTTCCAGGAGCTGCCTGCCGTTCAGAGTGATAATTTTGGCGAATGACCCGTAGTACGGCCCCTGAACGACCACGCCTTCACCGGGTTGACTCAGCATTTGCACCAGTAGAGATAACCCCGGAACGACGCCTTCAATGCTGCAGACCCATTCCTGCTTTATTTCCAGTTGATGGCGGGTGGAGAACCATGAGTTTAATGAATCAAAGTAACTTTGTGGGCGTTCGCTGTAACCAAAAATGCCGTGCCCGACGCGGAGTGTTAAAGCCTCCTGAACGGCAGGGGGGCAAGCAAAGTCAAAGTCAGAAACCCACATTGGCAACAGTTCATGTGTATCTTCGCCGAAATATCGCGTCATAAAGTCCCATTTCAGCGAACCGGTGTTGTGGCGATCGATAACCTTATTAAAATCCATTACATGCTCTCCCTATTCTGTTGCCGTAATTTTTTTAGCTGTACCTGCCGCTGATGGCGCTTTTGCGATACCGATTCCTGTAAAACCATAAATCAAGGCGAAGAAGATTGCGGCATAGCACTGAATCGCCCATGGCAGTAAATCCAGCGTGCTCACGCCTAATGTCGTTGCCATATAGACTCCGGCAGAGGTCCATGGCAATAGCGGTTCAATAACTGTGCCCGCATCTTCAATAGTGCGGGATAGATTTTTAGTATCCAGTCCCATACGACGGTAAGCGTCTTTAAATAATTCAGCTGGAACCAGAAGCGCGAGTTTGCCGTCGCTTGTCGCACCGGTCACCAGAATGGTGGTTACAATGGTCGCCGCAATTAGCTGACCGACACTGTGAATGACGGTCAACAGGCGGTTAATAAGAATGTTGAGCGCCCCCGTTAACGTTAAAGCCCCGGCAAAAGAGAATGCGCAAAATACCAGAAGGATAGTGCTCATCATTGAGAACATTCCACCACGGTTAAGCAGGCGTGGTACATCCGCAATAATGCCCTCGCTCCCTTGCGGGAACATCGTAATATTAAAGCCATCGATAAAGGCATCCAGTCCTTGCTTGATGCTAAGTCCCTGCATCACAACGCCCAGAATCAGGGCTAATACGCACGCGCTCAGCATTAAAGGAATGACCGGTTTTTTACGAATCGCCCCCCATAAAACGATTACTGGCGGCAAAATCAGAATGATATTGAAGTGGTACAGCGACTCCAGTGCGTTGACAATATCGGTCACCCGTTGTGGCGTGGCGACCTCGCCCAGCATATTGCTGTGGCCCGCAATTAAATAAACCACGGCTGCAAGCAGAAAGCTGGGAATTGTGGTCCACAATAAGTGCTGAATATGCTCGAAAAGGGTAGTATCTGCGACAATGGCCGCAAAGTTAGTTGAGTCTGACAGCGGCGATATCTTGTCGCCGAAGTAAGCACCTGAAACAACGGCTCCCGCAGCCGCTGCCATCGAGACATCCAGTCCGGCGGCAACCCCCATCAATGCTACGCCCACCGTTCCGGCTGAACCCCAGGAGGTTCCGGTACATACCGATACGACGCTGGTCAAAAAGAAGGCGGCGATGAGAATGTATTCGGGGCTGATGAGTTTAAGTCCCCAGTACACCATATAAGGGATGGTGCCGCTAAACATCCATGTTCCAATCAGGCCGCCAACGCAGATAAGAATCATAATAACCGGCATTGCTTTGGCGAGTTTATCGACCACCGAATTAATGATGTCTTCCCAGCAATACCCTTGCCACCAGGCCATCCCTGCGGCGACAGCGGCAGAGCACAGTAACAAAGGTTCAATGCGTAACCCCATAATGCCGTAGCCAATAATTAATAGCAGAAGCATGGCTAAAATAGGGATCGTTGCCAGTCCAAATGAGAGCGTTTTTTTCTGATTTTGAGAGGCATTCATTCATGAATCTCCAGTCTGTAAGGTCGTTCAAGAGTAGAGAACACCCTTAGGCCTGACTGTGATCGTTCATTGGCCCTCATGTAAGCGATTACATGAGAACGTTAAACTTGAAGTCGATCACAATTCAGGGGCTTGACGATTTACGCATTGATGACGGGGGGAAGAACAGAATCGCGGATCACCAGATCCGCAGTGAAGCTATTCACACTGGGACGCTGGGTTGCGCCCTTAAAAAGCTGTATCGCCAGGTGCGAAGCACAGCGCGCCATCCGTTCAACGGGGTAATGCATTGTTGTCAGCGCGGGATAGAGATAGCGCGCCATCACCACATCATCGAACCCAACGATTGAAAGCTGCTGTGGCAGTGTAATTCCTTGTTGATGAAGGATGCGCATAATCCCGGCGGCCATCACATCATTAAATGTCACCGCTGCGGTGAAAGGGATGCCGCAATTTAGCAACTGATGCGCAGCGCGTTCGCCCCCCTCTTCATTGAAGGGGACGCTAATAACCCAGTTTTTATCTGGCGTAATGCCATATTCGGCCAGCGCCAACTGATAGCCCTCCAGCCGCTCACGACGATCGATAATCGGTAAATCACTTGTCACGCAGGCAATACAACGGTGTCCTTGTTCCAGTAGATGTAGCGTGGCTGTTTTAGCTGCTTGACTATTTTCCAGCCATACGCAGCGATTGGCCATCCCGGCAATATAGCGATTCACGACGACCATGGCCGGGAAATGCGCGGCATATCGCAACAGTTCTTTTTCGGAGAGCCTACTGGCATGGACCACAATAGCTTCACAGCCCTGGTTGATCAGGAAATCGAGCCCGGATTTTTCCATTCCTTCATCGTGGCCACCGCTGCATACCATCAGCCGAAATTGCTGCTGGCGTGATACTTCTTCCACGCCTCGGGCAAGTCTGGCAAAAAAAGGATCGGCAAGATTGCCGGTCAATAACCCGAGCATGTCCCCGCTGCGTTTCGCTAATGCAATTGCGGCGGCATTGCGATGATAGTTCAGCTCGCGCATAGCTTTTTCAACACGCTCACGCGTCACCGGTTCAACCCATGCAGTTTGATTAATAACGCGTGAAACGGTTGCGGTGGATACTCTTGCTAACTCTGCAACATCCTTTATCGTTGCCATACCGGCTCTTTACCTTATTGATGCTTGAGAATTTGCTTATCACTGGTTTTTATTTGGAAAATTAACTATTGGCTTTTATTTATCATGAGTTCATCTGACGTCTAGATTTGCATCAATGCCAGTTTAACGGCAAGCCCGGCAAACGCAACAGCAAAGAAACGCAATACCCAACGTTGCACAGCAGCATTAGCAACCACATGCTGGCGTATGCTGGCTGCACTAATTCCATATACGGTAAATACAAAGAAAGTCATAACCATAAAAATCAGGCTCATCTCCAGCATCTGAGAAACAGGTGAGATCTCACCTTTAATAACGAACTGCGGTAAGAATGCCAGGAAAAACATAGAGAGTTTAGGGTTGAGTAGATTGATAAGTATCGCCGAGGTTATAACTTGCCTTAAACTCTGTTTTTTAGTTTTACTAGCCATATTCAGATTTTTATTTTCATTAAGCGTTTTCCATGCCATATAAAGCAGATATGCTACGCCCAAATAATTAATTATCTGAAGGGCCATTTCACTGGTATGCAGTATTGCAGCCAGTCCTGTAATAACTGTTAATATGTGCGGAACAATACCCAGCGTGCAACCCAATGCAGCAATTATACTTACGCGAGCACCATCTGAAATGCCCGTGGCGACAGTATAGAGTACGCCAGTCCCTGGAGATGCCACGATAATGAGAGTGGTAAGGAGAAACTCAAGCGTCATAATGAATTTACCCCACAGACTTTTACTTCGGACTCGATGTAACGGGGCAACTGAGTCTGCGCAGTGAGGTTGGTACGGGGAATAATGCCATCCGCACGAATTATTCCAGTGTAGAGTGGTTCAACATGATTACGAATGAGGGGAGGGTAGAATAGTGACATTGGCAAATCTCTCTTCCAGAATGTTTCCAGCAGCATGCCGAGTGTCACGATTGGTGTATTGAATAAAATTGCAGCTTACTTTATCGCTGCAGCATAGGCGCCGGGCGTTATGCCATAAGTACGAACAAAAAGTCGCGTCATATGACTTTGATCTGCAAAACCGGCGGTATAGGAGGCATCAGTAAGAGACATTCCTCCAGCGATAAGCTGCCTCGCCTTTTGCAGTCTCCGCTGGATAAGATAAGCATGTGGAGTAAGCCCTGTGACTGTAGAAAAAGCGCGTAGTAGCTGAAACTGACTCACGCCTCCCAGAGCTGAAAGCTCATGGAGTGATAACGGTAATGAGGGGTCATCATCAATACGCTCCTTTGCCAGGATAATTGATTTTGGTACGCCTTTTTTCTCAATACGCGGGCTTGCGAGTAAGCCTGCCAGTAAAAAGAGCAGGGTTTCTTCCTGTTCAATTTCGCTGTGCCCGCCGCGGGAATCCGTCAGAATTCGAAAGAGTGTCGAGAAATGGGCCGCAGGCTCACGATTACGAAATACTGGGCTGGATAGCTCAACGCAGCCAGAGCGACTTTCCGTCAGAACTTGCATGGCGCCGGACAAAACGGTGGGGTCGAAATAGAGCATGCGCCACGACCTGCTT
Organism: Citrobacter werkmanii; assembly: GCF_008693645.1. Classification (NCBI taxonomy): domain Bacteria; kingdom Pseudomonadati; phylum Pseudomonadota; class Gammaproteobacteria; order Enterobacterales; family Enterobacteriaceae; genus Citrobacter; species Citrobacter werkmanii. The sequence continues at coordinate 1,311,355 of NZ_CP044101.1, forward strand.
TCTGTTCCCAAAGGTGAGCCATCATGGACTTCACCAGGATTAACGGTGATCACATTCCCCACTACAGCTTCTACCCTACCGCGCCCGCTCATCGAAACCTGAGCTCCACGAACGATTAAGCCAATGCCGAACTGATCATGAGTATGACGCCCAAACCGGAAGGACGTATCGGCAGATACCGCATGGACACCTGCCATCCCACATCGAAGGGTTGTGAAACGTTCTTTCTTCATCGAATTAAGACCGGGGTGATGAGTTATCAGTACATCCTCTGAGTATATCTACTCAGAGGCTAATCTTTGATTTTTTTTAAACTGAATGATTAACGTCTGTGAAAAGTATTATTTCTCTCACATACGATATTCAATCATCCCACTCTTTTTGGCAACCCAGTCATACAGTCTTTGTCCACGCAGGTTGGTTTCATGCGTGTGCCAGTATAATCTTGACGCATGGTTTTTTTGGGCTTGCTTTTGCACATACTCGATCAGCTGTTTACCGATATGTTGACCGCGCACTTCTTCGCTAACAAATAGATCTTCGAGATAGCAATAGTTTGATTCTGCCCAGGTTGAACGGTGAAAAACATAATGCACCAGGCCCACAATTTTACCATCATATTTGGCAACTGCACAATAAACTGGTTCGTCTGGCGTCAGAAAGCGCTCCCATGTTAATTTCGTTACTTCATCTGAAATTTTAGTACGATAAAATGTTTGGTAGTTTATCCATAAAGGAAGCCAGCTGGAGTAATCTTCTTGTTCTGCAGCTGCAATAGTAATAGTATTTTTGCTATTCATATATTTCTCCTGATATTGTATAAGAATAATGTCTCAGGAGTATGATCCTAGGGGCTTTATAAATTCTGGTAAAGAGACACTTTTTACCTATTGATAGGATCCACTTTTAGCATAAAGGTTAATACAATGAAGAAAAATAATGCACCTTTATTTCAAGGATTTGTTTTAGGAAAAGGTGTCGTGAAGGAACAGGTTTATCATGCTCTTCGTGAACACATTCTTGCAGGCCGATTACCAACAGGAACAAAGATGCCTTCAACCCGGGCGTTGTCCGAGATGATGGCAATTTCACGAAATTCAGTGATTGCCGGTTATGACAGGCTATTAGATGAAGGGTATATTTTGACCCGGAAAGGGTCTGGAACCTATGTTGCGCACAATATTCCGGATCGGAGTATCAGCAATAGCTATCCAATGATAGCGTCGGGGGAAGTCGTCGCGCCTGATGAACAGGTAAATGGCCAAAATAATCCTGTGCGCGATTTATGGTCAAATGAGTATGAAGGGCGCGGCATGAACCGTCTATTTGCGGTTGGTGTTGGCTGTACGGATCTCTTCCCGCACGCACTATGGGGCAAATTACTGCAACGGGTATGGAGACAATCCCGACACCAATTGGGGTGCCACACTCATCCTTGCGGATACTTTCCTTTGAGAAAAGCGATTTGTCGTTACATCAAAACAACGCGTGGAGTGAACTGTAACGAAGAGCAGATAATCATCGTAAATGGTATCCAACAAGCATTGAACATTACCGCACGAGCGCTGCTGTCGACAGGCCATGAAGTTTGGCTGGATGAACCGGGTTACAAAGGCGCACGAGGGGCTTTTATGTCTGTTGGCGCAATGGTGAGGCCGGTACCGGTAGACAGCGAAGGAATGAACGTCCGCTATGGTATTGATCATTTCCCTGACGCTAAGCTGGTCTATGTTGTCCCGTCGGATCAATATCCATTAAGTGGAACATTGAGTTTATCCCGGCGTTTTGAGCTGTTGGAATGGGCGAAGTCAAACCAGGCATGGATATTTGAAGATGATTATAATAGCGAGTTCCGCTATGCCGATCGTTCTTTACAGGCATTGCAGGGATTAGATGACAATCAACGGGTTATTTATGCCGGTACATTTTCGAAAATGATGTATCCAGAATTCCGTTTAGGTTTTTTAGTTGTCCCGCCTGGTTTACAAGAACAGATTATGGTGACGAAATATTTTACAGATCTCGGCACCAGCTATCTTGAGCAGGCAATGATGGCGAGTTTTATTGAGGATGGGCATTATGCCAGTCATGTGCGTCGAATTCGCAAGGCGTGTTATGAAAGAAGAACTGCGCTGGTCAATGCTATTCAAGAATACCTTGCTGATAAAATGATTGTTCAGCCTTCTGACTCTGGCGTTCATATTGTGTGCTGGCTACAAAACGGATTGACCGGAAATGATGTCGAGGAAAAAGCCAGAGCACTGGGGATGGGAATACTATCACTGAGCCGTTATTACCAGCGAGATATCACCCGACAGGGGATTTTGATTGGTTTTGCAAATCACCCGGCAGAGGCACTTGTTGATGGGATACGTCGTCTGGCTCAGGTTATTTAAATAATAATTTGTTCAGAACGTCTTAATGTTGTTTGCCATGCAAAGTATGGTTATGAAGCGTACTGCGAAGCGAGCGATTTTCATGACTAGACATATCTGGCGGCATGGCCTTTTGAAACTTTTGACGCCTTCCTGGATGATGTAAAAAACATGCAAGAACAGACAGATCCGAGGCATTGATGGTGAGTACCTGACACCGCGACTGGCCTACGATATGTGGCTCAATGAGCGTAATTTCGATAGCCTGAGACGGCAGATTAAACGTCCTGGTGAGCTGATGGAAAGGAGCAGGTTTGAGGTCATTTAAAGGCGACTCCCCAATATAGCCTTCAGGGGAGTACCATTTCGACTGAAATGAGGGTTTTCACTGAAAATGCTCACCTATGTCAATCTCATGATCAAGCATCTGAATAAGAGATAGTAGATTTCGGCTATTTTCTTTTTTGGCGCGGTTAGCTGGAAGCTCCTTTTTTTGATTGCGTTTATCATCTGGTTTGTATTGTTGTAATATAGATTTCACAAAAACACCACGATAAACATCATAGCTACTTGTTCCCATTCCTAAATGATGAAATCCTTTGAGTTTATATAAACTTACTGTTTTTATATTAATGCTTAATATTTGCGCAATTTTTTTCACTGATAAACCACATGCCAGCAAGAGTAATACTCTTCTCGGTTGCTTTCCTATTCCATAATTTGAAAGTGTCTGGTAAATATAGCTATTGACATGATAAATTAAATCATCAGTATTTGATGGAATAGGGTGACGATATTTTTTAATAATATCAGAGCTATCAAGTTTTGAAATGATAAGGCTTGATAACATCGGGATGATTTGTTTTGGTGTTTTATGCATATATTCAATAAATTCAATATCTGTTGGGAAAAAGTAGAGTGGAACTACGCGATCGGCATAGTTAAATTTTTGACCGAAAAATAGTATTCGTCGTTGCTGTAGATGAGGAGATAATCTGGATAATAACAGAATACTCTCATGTGGAAGTATTCCAAGAATTACTGGTGCAGTGGTATACACCTCCAATAATTCTACGAGTGATTGTGGTGAGAAGCAGGTCTTAATCTGGGTATCGGGAAATACCTGGCTATACAACTCCTCGATTGCATAAGTTTCAGGCCATTGTAGTGCATATACGATCAGAAATTCGCTATAGCTAATATTATTCATCTTCTCCCCCCATTTTTGTATTCCGCATCATGACAAGGGTATGCCATATATCGTTGTTACCCGACATACCATTTCCAACTCGTGAACGATAAGATCCCATAATAGTTCTCCGGGGTTTTGCATTTGATGGGGGCGACTTTTTTATCTTGTTCTTCACTGATTCGATCATGACGCGTTCCACCCATATTTCATTACATGGATGGCGCATTCCTGGCTGTATCTGCTGTCGTGATCGAAAATGAATAGAGTTAGGGCGACTTATTATATATGATAACTGGAAAGAGGCCCTTCGTTTAGGCATCGCAAAAGCCTTAGCAATGTCGTTGCGATTCACCCATTTTTTTTGTTGCTGACACCATAGAGCAATAATTATGTATAGTGGTTGCTTTGAGTATTGTGAAACGCTGTCAGGTATAATTGCATTGTGATAGTTTATATTTCTGAGTGATTCGTTTTTCATGCTATTATCCTATTTAAGACAGCGAGAGTGTTTAAAACGTTATAATTTGTTAAGTTTTTATATTGACTGATTTTTGGGTAGGGTTATATTAATGGGGTTGGATGTAAACATTTGTTTTAAGTCAATGTCCAGGTTTTGTTCGCTATGTTCTGTTGTGTCTGTACTTATGCTATCAATTAAATGGCGAATAATAACGTACAAAACTGGCATGCAATAGATGTCACCTTTCATACCTTCTTTTACTATTATCCTGCCACTTGTTCTAAAGCAACTAAAAAGAAGTTGTCCATTAAATTGATTATTAATTAAATCAATAATCAATTTAATTTCAAATTTATTATTATCTGGAGAGAGTAATACTTCCATTAGCTTTAATAATCGATTTATTTTTCTGTCACCAATAATTTTTCTCCACTGATTGAATTTGCCAACATTCATATCGCTTAATTGCATTTTTGAACGATGTAATACTTCTGCCCAAAACGTTTCCAGCTGTTTCTGTTGGATATTATTCATCAGTACACCATGAACTGTGTGCATTAAAAATTAAAATGTTTTTTCCATAAATTGTCCTGATAACAGTGTGGATAATATTAAAAGCAAAAAATATCAATCGGTAAAAGCAAAAAATATCAATCGATAAGATAGGCAATATACATCAAAAAGATAGATACAGGCTCCAGTGATTCTTACAAATAATTTAGTCATAGAAATCCCGTCACAAAAGGCCTCTGCATGGGGGGGTTACTGTGTCTGTAGTTTTTTAGCCAAGGCTGTAATGGCTGGTTTCATCAGTAATAGAGATAGATAGTGTATTAAAGGAAATATGATGGTTTTTTCTATGCCATTGTTTTGTAACTGTATTTTGTTTGTTTTTTATTGATTTCTGACGTGATGCTTAGCACTTTACTCGTTATTGTCGATCGTAAAGATCGATTTTACTTGTTGTAAACATTATATAAAAAATGATTAGGCTTTTTAGCAATGCTAGGAAGTGACGGTTGGTTGATAGCCAGGTTTTTCACAAACTGAACTACGCTCCCCGTTGACCGATAAGCAGAACAGTATGTCGGGTTTTATCTGTCTAAATTGCCTAAATGAACGGACTGAAAAATGAATAAAGTAAACAAGTTAATCTTATCGGCCTGCGTTGCTGGCAGTATGGTAAATGGTGCATGGGCAGCGGCCCCAGTTGGTGCTGATTATGGACATGGTACCCTGCACTTTACGGGAAGCGTGATTAACTCTCCATGCAGTATTGCTCCGGGAGACGAGGATATAGACGTTCCATTAGGTCAGGTTGCCAACAAAGTTTTAGAAGCTGGTGCCGGTTATTCTCTCACACAGCCAATCACAATTCATCTGCAAAACTGTGATCTAACTGCACATGCGGGCGTAAGCAGCGGTACTGGTACCGTCGACTATCCTTCATTCTCTAAAGTCACCGTTCAGTTTGCAGGATCTGCAGATGCCAACAATGCCGAGTTGTATGCAAACACGGGTACCGCCCAGGGCGTAGGTATTCGTCTGATGGATACTATGGCGGGAAATGTTCCACTATCAGCGAATGCTACTTCGGCTGAGCATGGCCTGACATCTGGCGATAATTTACTGAAATTCGGTGCGCGTCTGGAAAAAAATGGTCAGGCTGTTGTAACGGGGACAGTTGCTGCTGATGTTACTTATGCATTGAATTACAAGTAATCTCTATCGATACAAAATCCAGACAAGACATTTATTCTAAATAATAGATATAAGATTATTGTATATGAGTATTAGACCTGCATATCTCGCATTGCTTCTGGCTATCTATTTTCCTGTGGTGAATGCACGGAGTGTTGAGTTTAATACTCATCTTTTAGATGCTGATAATAAGAAGAATGTCGATTTGTCAGCTTATTCTCAACAAGGTTATATTGCGCCTGGTGAATATATTTTAGATATTGTCCTTAATGGCCGAACGATTAAAGAGCAACAGATTGTTAATTTTTATTTAAATGATGATAAAAGTAACAGCTTTGCCTGTTTGACTCCGTCATTGATTGGACTGATAGCGTTCAAAAATGAAGTTAAAAATAATCTGTCCTTTTACCCTGGAACACAGTGTGTCAATCTTACTGCCTCCGACAGCAGTGTCGTTTATTCTCCTGATAACCAGACTCTATCTGTGACGGTGCCGCAGGCCTACCTTTTATATCAGGATGATGAATGGTCTCCGCCATCCCAGTGGGAGGACGGTGTCAACGGTTTTATTTTTGACTATAACCTGCTTGGCAACCGCTATATGCCACATCAAGGAGATGTAAGTAGCAATTACAGCTTATACGGTACGTCAGGATTGAATTTTGGCGCATGGCGCTTACGTTCTGATTACCAGTACACCACAACCAGGGGAAGTGGGGAAAATGAGTCATCACTGACTTTCCCGCAAACATACCTCTTTCGTCCTGTTCCTTCTCTCCAGGCCAGACTGGTGATGGGGCAAACATATCTGAACTCCGATATTTTTGATACGTTCCGTTTTAGCGGAGTGTCACTTACCAGCGATGAACGTATGCTGCCCCCGTCGTTACGTGGTTATGCGCCACAGATAACCGGAATAGCACAAACCCATGCCCAGGTCACCGTATCCCAGAATGGGCGTATTCTCTGGCAGTCTCAGGTACCAGCGGGTCCATTCGTTGTGCCTGGATTAAGTGAAACGGTCCGTGGAAATCTCGATGTTACCGTTCGGGAAGACAATGGGCAGGTACATACCTGGCAGGTGAATACAGCCAGCGTTCCGTTTCTTACCCGAAAAGGAAACGTTCAGTTTAAAACCGCGGCAGGTAAACCGCTGATCTACGCTGGCAGCAGCCACACCGTCGAGCCGCTTTTCTCAACCGGCGAGATGACGTGGGGAGCATTTAACAATACATCCCTTTATGGCGGCTTTATTGCCAGTGATGGTGATTATCGCGCACTGGCACTGGGGATCGGCGAAAATATGGGGGTATTTGGTGCCGCGTCATTTGATGTCACGCAGTCTGTAGCAAAGATACAAAACGAGCCTCAGCAAACGGGTTACAGCTATCGTTTTAATTACGCCAAAACCTTCGATAAAACGGGTAGTACAATCGCATTTGCCGGGTACCGTTTTTCTGAAAAAAGCTTTATGACGATGAGCCAGTATATAGACCGCTCGAATGGCTATGGCTCGTCACTGTCCGAAAAACAGAGCTATGTACTTACGTTTAACCAATCCATCAGCTCACTCGGGCTCAATGCTCTGTTCTCCGTGAGTCATCAGAATTACTGGAACAGTAATGTCAGTGAGAACTACACCGCTTCATTGAATAAGATCTTTAACCTTGGTCCTTTTCAGGGAGCAACCGCTTCACTTTCTTTGGGGCGAAATCGCACATTACGTAATGAACAGGATAATCAAATTTATCTTTCACTAACCTTGCCCTGGGATACACAACGGCAGGTCAGCTACAGCATCCAGCATGATAGCAATGGACGTTTGAATCAGACCGCAACCCTCTATAACCGGCCATCGAATAAAACCTCCTGGAGCCTGGGGGTCGGTCAACAGCATGATGAAGGGCAGCAGGACGGTACGTCACTGAACGGAAATATTCAAACAATGACGCCATACGGTCAGGGTAATGCGAACTTCAGTATGCTGAGCCAGCAGTATAAGAGCTTATCCCTGAACTGGTATGGCTCTTTCACGGCTACGCGTTATGGCGCTGCGCTTCATCAAAATATGGCGGGAAATGAGCCGCGGTTGATGATTGATACCGGAGATGTGGCGGGGGTGCCTGTTGATAATGATAACGGTACGACAAACCGCTTTGGTATTGCGGTGGTACCGGCTGGTTCAAGCTATGAACGCTCAGACATTGCTGTTGATATTACCGCCCTGCCTACAGATGTTAACGTGTCGGGTAATGTCATTAGTAAAGTGCTGACTGAAGGGGCCATCGGATATAAGAAGATTATGGCTACGAAAGGCGGTCAGTTGATTGGAACTATACGACTGGCTGATGGTTCGTTTCCACCGCTCGGTACACAGGTAAAAAACCAGAAAGGTAGGGTACTGGGCATTATCGGTGATCAGGGTTTTACCTACCTTTCTGGTATCAGCCATGAAGATCGCAATAATGTCAGCGTCGCCTGGTCACAGGGGCAGTGCAAATTACAGCTTCCTGAACATTCGGACCTGACATCGGGCGTATTGTTATTACCCTGCCATTAATGGAGATGAGTTGTGTTATCTAAACGTGTTTATAAACTTTTGGCATCGCTTGCTGTTGGTCTTTTACTGGTAAGAGCAGGGACTACTAATGCGGCTGTAAATATTGACAGGACCCGAATCATCATGGATGGTTCTGATAAATCACTGGCAGTCACGTTAACTAATCAAAGTAAAACACAGCCTTATCTGGCACAGTCATGGATCGATGATGCCAATGGAAAACGCTCAGAATCATATTTACTGGCATTACCACCTTTACAGCGAATTGATGCGGGGAAAAAAACGCAGGTCAGAATTATGGCATTACCCGCTATTGCCTCTCTGGCTAAAGACCGGGAGACACTTTTCTACTTTAACGTCCGCGAAATCCCGCCGAAAAGCGACAAGGAAAATGTGCTACAAATCGCCCTGCAGAGTCGTTTGAAGTTATTTTATCGTCCTGACGGCATAAAGAAAAAAGCCAGCGACCGCGTAGAGGAAAAAGTTACGGTAACACGTCAAAATGGTAAGTTGGTGCTTAATAATCCGACGCCCTACTATATTACCTTAGGGTATTTAGGTGCTGATAATAAAGGGAGCTTCCCTGGTTTTGACAGTATTATGATAGCACCACTCTCCTCGTTGGATTTTAACGTTAAATTTGGTGGTAACTCATTGAATGTAGGATATATAGATGACTTTGGCGGGCTTCACATAAATCCGTATCGCTGTGCGGAAATGCTGTGTGTTTTTGAAGGGAAGTAAACTTAAATTAAATGGGTATGCACAACTTTTTGGAGGGGGGGAAATGCCAAGACTTGCGTTGTTTTTATTAGTTTTCAGCAGTGGATATTTACCATTGTCGTTTGCTTATGCGGCAGGGTGTCAGTTCAATGGTTCAGCTCAAAATATTTTTCTTAGTGTGCCACAGATGTCTATTCCGGCTGATACACCAAATGGCACAGTACTTTACACATCGCCGAAGACATCTATTAATCTGAGTTGTGAAGGTGAGACTTATGGGCAATTCGTTACCGCAGTAACTACATCTGATTTTAATTCTTATCTGTCAAGAAAAAATGGAATTACAACAACAATATACATTGACGGTAAGCCTTATGATCGTCAACAAGAAAATGTGATCGGTTTTACTACGGCAACGGGGAATAGCTTTAAAAAAAATCTCTCAGTCTGGGTGGAAATAAAAGTAGATTCATCAAAAGGAAAAATACCTCCTGAAGGAACATTATTGAACGGTTCTTTCCAGTCAATATATTTTCTTGTTAATAATAATTATTTTCTTCAAAGATCGATAATATCAATCTCAACACCAGACATTACTTTTATACCTTGTACGATGGAGGTAGCTGTCTCTCCCAACACCATTGACTTTGGTGCAGTTAAAATCAGCGATATGGAAAAGGGAATGAAGCTGCAAAGGAAATTCACAACGTTAATTCAGAAGAGTAAAGGCTGTACCATTGCGGTCAGCGCGCCATTTGGTATCAATATGTACTTTGAACCAGCAGCTCCAGGGATTAATGCTGATGGATCTCTTAACTTAAATAACGGGTTAGGATTATCTATTTCAGATACATCTGGAAAATATATTCCTTTTAATACCGCATGGAAGATTGATGATGTAAAGGTAGACTCAATCCTGAAGAATTATTTCACCGCGAATTTACAAAAGATATCGGGTCAGGACGTTAAGACAGGACCTTTTAGTGCGGACGTAGTGGTAAGGCTCAATTTTTACTGAGATTCCAGACATCTGGCTCAGAATACGCAATGAGTACCATAAATATAACAGGAGGCAGTATGACACTCCCTCCTGTTGCAGAATTACTTCTGCCGCGACTCAAGCCAGACCAGCGCCAGCGTGGAGAACGCGCACATCAGCAGAATGCCGACCAGCCAAAACAGATACCACATTGTGCATTCCTCCCTAGTAAAGTTCGTGGTTGTGGCGGCGGATCGTTTCTACCTTGATTCGCCCCAGCATCTTGTAATAACTCCAAGCGGTATAAAGCAGCACTATCGGTAGAAAAATCAGCACAATAACCAACATGATACTGAGCGTCATCTGGCTGGAGGTACTGTCCCACACCGTCAGGCTGGACAGGGGTTGCACGCTTGAAGGCATCACAAACGGAAACAGGGTGATTCCGGCGGTGAAGATCACGCAGGCCTGGGTCAGGGAAGCGCACAAAAATCCCCACACGACCCGACGTTGCCCGCAGGCATAGATCGTGAGCATTGGAAAAATCATGCCAGCTAGCGGAATAATCAACAACAATGGTGACTGATAAAAATGCGCCATCCACGCGCCCGGCGAGGTTGTTACCGCTTTTAATAGCGGGTTGGAAGGACCATTAGGATCCTGGCTAAGCAGCACAAAGCCATCAATTCCTGTCCACAGCCAGTAACCGGCTAACAGAAAGCAGAGTACCACCAGCATTGCGCTGCGGCGGGTGGCGGACAGCGCGCGTTGGCGAACGATGCCATCGGTTTTTAACTGGAGCCACACGCCCCCTTGCAGAATAACCAGCATCAGGCTTAACGCGCCGCACAAAAGGGCAAAGGGAGAGAGTAACTGCCAGAAGGTGCCCAGGTATTGCACATGCAGTTGCGGCGTGTGGATAAAAGGCACGCCCAAAAACAGGTTGCCGAACGCAATGCCGAAAATAACAGGCGGAACCAGACTGCCGATAACCAACCCAGTGTCCCATATTCTGCGCCAGCGCGCGTTGGCTATTTTACCGCGATAGTCAAAAGCCAACGGGCGAAAGAAAAGGGCGCATAGCACCAGAATCATCGCCACATAAAATCCCGAAAAAGCGGCGGCATAGACGCGTGGCCAGGCGGCGAATAATGCGCCGCCCGCCAGAATGAGCCACACCTGATTACCTTCCCAGTGCGCCCCGACGCTATTGATTAATACCCGGCGTTCGTCATCGTTACGCGCGATCAGCGGCAACAGGCAGCCGACCCCCATATCAAATCCGTCAGTGACCATAAAGGCCACCAGAATGATGCCAATTAGCAGCCACCAAATGAGCCGCAGCGTTGCATAATCCAACATGATTATCTCCTTTATCCCTGTTGTTGCGCCGGTTGTTGGTCCCGCATCGTATCTGGACCCAGACGCGCGTATTTTTGCATCAGGTAGACCTCTGCAATTAAAAACAGGGTGTAAAGCGTAAGGATAAGCCCCATGGAGAAGGCCAACTGGCTCGCGCTCAGCGCGGAGTGGGCGTACCAGGTGGGTAAAATATCCTGAATCGCCCACGGCTGACGGCCAAACTCCGTCATAAACCAGCCTGCTTCAATGGCAATCCACGGTAGCGGCAGACTCCACAGCGTCATGCGCAGTACCCAGCGATGCTGGTCGATACGCCAGCGTAAGGTTTGTATCAGCGCAATCGCCATCACCAGCAGCAGCAAAGAACCGCATCCAATCATGATGCGAAAGCTCCAGAACACAGGGGCCACCTGCGGGATAGCGCCGCGTTGCGCGGCCTGATATTGCGCGGGCGTAACGTGGTTCATATCAGGCGCGTAGTTCGCCAACAGGATGCCGTAACCCAGATCATTTTCTACGGCGTGGAAAGCCTTCAGCACCTGAGGCGTGCGGTTACCGTTGGCGATTTCCTGCAACAATAACCACGCTTCCCGGCCCCGCTGCAGGCGGGGGAGCGCGTCCGCCATCAGATTTTTGAGTCCCGGAACCGGGGTATCTAACGAGTGCGTCGCCAGGATACCCAGCAGAGCCGGTATCTTCACGGAAAAGGCGTTACGCTCTTGTTCCTGCTGCGGCCAGGCGATGACATGAAAAGGAGCGGGGGCGGGCTCGGTTTGCCATTCTCCTTCCATTGCCGCCAGTTTTACCGGCTGGAGCCGGGCGACCTCATAGGCTGAACTGTCACCCAGTTGCAGGGTGCCGAGGATAGCCAGCGTGCCAAAAACGGAACCCACCGCGAAGGAGCGCAGGGCAAACTCGCGATTGCGACCACGCAGCAGATACCAGGCGCTGATGGACATCACAAACATGGCACCCGTGACATAACCGGACATCACGGTATGGACAAATTTCACCTGGCTGACAGGGTTAAAGACCAGTTCGCTAAAACTGCTCATCTCCATACGCAGGGTATCGATATTAAAGTGAGCACCGGTCGGATATTGCATCCAGCCGTTAGCGTTGAGGATCCACAGCGCCGAGATATTGGAGCCAAACGCGACCAGCCAGGTCACCAGTAAGTGCTGGTACTTGTTTAAACGCTGCCAGCCGAAGAAGAACAGCCCGACGAAGGTGGATTCAAGAAAGAAAGCCATCAGGGCTTCCATCGCCAACGGGGCGCCGAAAATATCGCCCACATAGTTGGAATAGAGCGACCAGTTAGTGCCGAACTGAAACTCCATGGTCAGGCCGGTAGCCACGCCGAGCGCAAAGTTAATACCGAATAACTTTCCCCAGAAACGCGTCATGTCGCGGTAGATGGTTTTGCCGGTCACCACGAACAGGGTTTCCATGATGGCCAGCAAAAATATCAGCCCCAGCGTCAGGGGAACAAACAGAAAATGGTACAGCGCGGTCAGCGCAAACTGCCAGCGCGATAAGTCAATGACGTCCCACATGCGAACTCCATCAGGCATTAGAGAGTGAATAGATAAAGAAGAAAACGTCAGACCCGCAGCAGAAAAGTACGCGGGTCTTAAAGAGGGGAGTCAGGCAGGCGGGCCGGATGCCAGCCAGGCGCAGACTTCATCCAGGCGCTCGAGCGAGTCGAGCAGATCTTCCGGCGCAGCCAGTACCAGTTCCGGTAATGGACAGATCTCATAACTCTCGAGCAAAAGCCCTTTCAGGGTATCCAGACAGCGCACATGCCAGACATGGCGCAGCGCCGTGGCGTCGATTTGGCTCTCGCCGTAGCCGATGGTGCGGATCTGAATGTGCCCTTCGCCGCACAGATTGGCGAGGAATCGGCGATCCGCGTCGCTAACAGGCAGTTGGGTGAGGTTAATGCTATGAGGACGCGTGGCCGGATCGCGCAGGTGCGCCAGCAGTTCCTGGGCCAGCGTCAGGCCATTCATCAATCCGTCGATGGGCGGAGGCAGCAGGCTATCGTCCGGCAGCGTATTGAGTGTTGCCGCCTGCCACAGCGCCTGCGGCGCGCTACCTGCTTCCAGATGTTCTTCCCATTGGCCCTTGTCATTCTGACAACGCACTCGCCAGATGCCGCAGAAAATCGACTCCTGAATTTCGCTTTCCCGGCCGTCAGCATGCTGGATGCGCGCTGAAACTTCGCCTTCACCGAGCAGCGTATTTAAAAACGTGAGATCGTCGGCGTTGAGCGTGGATAAATCCCATCTCAACACCTCCTGCCTGGCGGGAATTCTCCGGGCGAGCTGGTGGCGTACATCGGCTAACAATGCCATCACCGCCGGGCTGTGCGGGCAGTTTTCCAGCATCGCCATGCTGGGGTCGCAGTTGACCTGGCAGGTGAGGGGCAAGGGATTCATGCTGAAGCTATCATCGCCCGGCTGCGTACCCGGACCCAGCAGATGAAAAAAGGAATCGCTCATCATGCAGACTCCGGCGGTATCTGTTCTTCAACTAAGGGCCGCATCAGGTTAAGCAGGTCAGCCCAGGGGTGGATGCCGCTGAGAATGCCGCGCAGCTCGCCGTGGATAAACACCAGTGTGGCCGGGAAGCGGAACACGCTAAAACGATCGCCGATCGCCTCGCTGTGTTCAAGGTCGGCCATGGCTATTTGCCAGGCAAACTGGGGAAACTCCCGCAGTAACTCGGCAATCATGACCGGGTTGTCGCTGACTTCCGGCGTGCGGCGGGGATCGCTGCTGAGCAGGACCACGCCATTGCCCACGCGGGTTACCCAGCCATCCAGTTCAGACGCGCTCAGCGGTTGCCAGCCACGCGCCAGCATACGTTGCCATAACGCAGAAAATGGGGTGTCATTTAACATATTGTTTATTCCTCCAGCGTCACGCGAAACTGGCGAATACGCACGCCTTCATAGTTTTCCATCGACAGGCATTCATAGTTCAGGCAACGCGTTTCCTCGTTTCTCTGTGGCGCGATACCCCACGCGGCCAGCTGCGTAAGCGCGGCTTGTTCCGCTGTCGGGAGCTGAGTGCGTGCGATGTCGGTCAGGCTGCCGCCATAGTCGTCCAGTTGTACCGGCTGCAGTCCCACGAGAGCGATGTGCGCGGGGAGATGGCCGCGAATATCTGCCAGCGCCAGCACCTCGGAGAAGCTGTTCTGGTGCAGACTCATTTTTTTGGCGCTGAGGTAACTGGGGACTTTGTCACCGGCGTAGGTTTGCAGAGTGCCCGGCGCGAGTCCGTAGTCGATGGCGTCCAGCAGCAGCAAATGGCTGGCCTGTTCAACATAGCCCAGCAGATTCAGCCCCTGGGTGCCGCCATCGACAATCTCTACCCATTCTGGCCAGTGATAGTGGGCGTACAGGCGCTCCGCGAGGCGAATGCCAAACCCTTCGTCTGCCCACAGCAGGTTGCCCAAGCCCATCACGATGACGTTCGGTTCGCTCATGACGCCTCCTTGTCGCGCTGACGTTTGGCAAATTTGTGGCTACGATAGCCGTTGACCATGGTCGAGATGACGGTATCGTCGGACATGATGTCCTCGCGGATAGCCATGTACACATGACCTATGATGAAGGCGGCGATGAACCACATTCCTAGCCGGTGCCAGCTGTGAATATCGAGAGAGTTGCCGCCGGTCCAGTAGAAAAACTCCGTCACATAGCGGAAGGGAGTGAAGATGGCGTACTGGCTATGCTCGCTGTATAAGGCAAAACCGGTCAGGATCATAAAAACGGAGAGCAGGAAATAGCCAAACATCGCCGCCTGCGCAACGGGGTTATGTCCGATATCCTCCCCTGGTTTCTTTTCCAGAAACAGATACCAGCGTACTACCGAAAACGCCCCCTGCCACCAACTGCGACGCCAGACCGGCACAATAAACAACTCGTGTGAATAACGGTTACCGACAAAGGCCCAGTAAATGCGCATCAGCAGTATCACCGTGAACACCATGGCGGCGGCGAAATGTGCCAGCCGGATGTCGCCCATATAGAACAGATAGGTGGCCTCGCCGCTGACCGATGGCAGCGGTCGGCCAATAAAGTATCCGGTCACCATCAAAACCAACATGCAGCCTACCGTCAGCCAGTGCCACAAGCGAACAGGCGCTTCAAACACATAGTGGCTGACGGCGGTATCACGCGCCTCCCCGACGCGTGGGGATATCTTTCCAGTCATCGTTCCTTTTCCTCAACGCTTAGCGAACCTGGACTGCGATCAGTTCGCTGCCGTCGTCGCCAAGCACATGGGTTGAACATGCCAGGCAGGGGTCGAAGCTGTGCAAGGTGCGCAGGATCTCCAGTGGTTGATCCGGTATCGCCATTTGGGTACCCATCAGCGCCGCCTCGTAAGCGCCAATTTGCCCCTTTGGATCGCGCGGGCTGGCATTCCAGGTGGTTGGCACCACGCACTGATACAGATCGATTTTCTGGTCGTGAATCGATGCCCAGTGGCCTAATGCCCCGCGCGGCGCCTCGGTAAAACCGATCCCGCGGCAGTGCTGCGGCCAGCTTTCTGGCTCCCATTTTTCGGTATTCGCCGTCGCCAGGTTGCCGTTTTTCAGGTTGGTCATCAGCTTGTCGAAGAAATATTGCAACTTGCTCACGGCCCACTGCGCTTCGTGCGCCCGGCACAGAATTCGGCCCAGCGTTGACTGCATGCCCGACAGCGGCAGTTTGAGGGCGGACATCATGCGATCTACGGATTCAATCGTCGCGGCATCCCCTTTGTGATAGGCAATCAGCGTGCGCGCTAACGGTCCAACTTCCATGGCGTGTCCCCGCCAGCGCGGGGCTTTAATCCACGAGTAACGTTCCTGCTCGTTAAGTTGCTGGATATTAATATCGCTGCCTTTCACATCGCCGGGGTTATACCAGGGTTCTGTAATCCCTTCGAACGGGTGACGGCCCAGTTGATCGTCCGGGTAACGGTACCAGGCGTGATCGACAAACTCCTGAATTTGCTGCTGATCGGCGAGGTCCACAGGCAATACGTTGTTAAAATCACCGTTAATCACCGCGCCGCCAGGCATCAACAGGCTTTTGTCGCTGAAGTCGTTGGCGATATCCGGGAACGCGCCGTAGCTCAAAACGCATTTATCAGAAAGCCCGGTGCCAATCTGGCTCCAGGATTTATTGAACTGACCGATAGCCAGCGCGTCAGGCACCATCACGTTGTTGATAAAGTCAGCGGTGCGGGTGATGATCGACTGCACCAGGTTCAGGCGTTCCATATCGACCGCGCCTACTGCGCCACTCTGATCGATATTGATAGCGCACGGCATACCGCCGACAATCCAGTTAGGATGGGGGTTTTTACCGCCAAACACCGTATGGATTTTGATAATCTCGCGCTGAAAATCGAGCGCTTCCAGATAGTGGGCAAAGCCCATCAGGTTAGCCTCTGGCGATAGCTTGTACTGCGGATGGCCCCAATAACCGTTGCGGAAAATCCCCAACTGACCGCCTTCGACAAATTTCTTCAGCCGATTTTGGACGTCAAAGAAGTAGCCCGGTGAGGACATCGGCCAGGCAGAAAGACTCTGCGCCAGTTGCGATGTGGCGCGCGGATCTGCTTTCAGAGCATTCAGCACGTCAATCCAGTCCATTCCGGCTAACTGGTAAAAGTGCACCAGATGGTCGTGGCACCACAGCGTGGCCAGCATAATATTGCGAATGATGTTGGCATTGTCGGGCACCTTAATGCCAATGGCATCTTCAATGGCGTAGACAGAGGCAAGGGCATGTACGCCGGTGCACACCCCGCAAATTCGTTCGACAAATGCCCATGCGTCGCGCGGGTCGCGACCCTGAAGAATGATCTCCAGTCCGCGGAACATGGTGCCGCAAGAAACCGCGTTGGTGATGATGTTCTGCTCATCAATGTTCACTTCACAACGCATATGACCTTCAATGCGCGTAATGGGATCCACAACCAGACGGCGACCGGCATTGTTTAAGGTATATCCCTGGGTTTGATATGAATGGCTCATGCCTGTTTATCCTCATTGTCTGACGACTGCTGTCTGGCGTCGGCTAATTGCTGTTTGTGGCGGTTGTGTTGGTTGACGGCGCTGGCGACGGCGTGGACGCCGACGCCGGCAGCCACGACGCCAAGCGCGGTGAGGCCCACGGTATCGGCGGTGGAATGCGTTCCCATCTGTGGAATATCAACCACGCGGCTGTAGAACGAGCCGCGATCCCAGAAGCCGTTCTCTGAACATCCCAGACAACCGTGACCGGACTGGATGGGGAAGGAAACGCCGCCATTCCAGCGGGTGGTGGAGCAGGCGTTATAGGTGGTTGGCCCTTTACAGCCCATTTTGTACAGGCAATAGCCTTTGCGGGCGGCATCATCATCCCAGCTTTCGACGAACTCCCCGGCGTCAAAGTGGGCGCGGCGATAGCATTTGTCGTGAATACGCTGTCCGTAGAACATCAGCGGACGCCCCAGACGGTCGAGTTCAGGCAGCCTGTCAAACGTCACCATGTAGGTGATGATGGCACTCATGACGTCCGGGATCGGCGGGCAGCCGGGCACTTTTACGATCGGCTTATCGGTGATCACTTTATCGATCGGGGTTGCCTGGGTGGGGTTAGGCCGGGCAGCCTGCACGCAGCCCCAGGAGGCACAGGTGCCCCAGGCGATGATCGCGCTGGCTCCGGCGGCGGCGCGTTTGAGTTTTTCCACAAAGGGTTTTCCGCCGCTAATACAGAACATCCCTTGTTCACCCAGCGGAGGATTACCTTCGACGGCCAGAATGTAGCGGCCGTGGTACTGGCGCAGAATGTCTTCAAATACCTCTTCGGCCTGCGTTCCGGCGGCGGCCATCAGCGTGTCGTCGTAATCGAGGGAAATCAGAGAGAGGATGACGTCTTTGGCGAGTGGGTGCGAGGAGCGAATAAACGATTCGGTACAGCAGGTACATTCCAGCCCGTGGATCCAGACGACCGGGATCCGGGGTTTGTTCTCCAACGCCCAGGCTATTCGGGGCGTCATTCCAGCCCCTAATCCCAGCGATGTTGCGGCGAGGCTACAATATTTAAGAAAACTGCGTCGGCTCACTCCCTTCCGGCGCATCGCCTGATAAAAGGTCTCCTCATTATTCGTATTCATAACACGCGTTTCTTCCCCCGTTGAGTTCTGGCGCACGCCGCCAGCGATATCTAAAAAAGCGTATCCGATTAGAGGAGAGAAACAATGCGAAGAGTGTGGTTATGTCCTATAGCGATATATTCGTGACTGTTATCTGTTTTTCACCGACCGGGAATAAAAAAACGCACAGGGGAGACCGCCCTGTGCGTCGGGTTTATCGCGGAAGAACTTAAACCCCAAGGCGATCGCGTAAGCTGTAATAGGCCGCCCCCATGGCGGTAAAGGGAATGCGCAGGCTGCGGCCTCCCGGGAACGGGTAGTGTGGCAGGTTGGCGAATGCGTCAAAGCGCTCGGCATCCCCGCGCAGCAGTTCGGAAATCAGGCGTCCAGCCAGATGGGTACAGGTCACACCGTGACCGCTGTAGCCCTGCATATAGTAAATATTGGTATCAAGACGGCCGAACTGCGGCATACGTGATAACGTCAACAGGAAATTACCGGTCCAGCGGTAATCAATTTTTACCCCCCGCAATTGCGGGAAGGTCTTCAGCAGATTCGGCATCACCAGGCGTTCAATATCGTTCGGATCGCGTGCGCCGTAGACCACGCCGCCGCCGTACAGCAGGCGGTTATCGCCGGTCAGACGGTAGTAATCCAGCAGGTAGTTGCAATCTTCCACACAGTAGTTTTTCGGGATCAGCGAACGCGCCATTTCAGCGGACAGCGGTTCGGTGGTTAACACCTGGGTGCCGCACGGCATGCTGCTTTTGGCCAGCGCAGGTTCCAGTTTGTCGCCGAGGTAGGCGTTGCCCGCGACGATCACAAAGCGGGCTGTCACCTGACCTTTTTCCGTGCTGACCACCGCCGGGCTGGTGTGTTGAATACGGGTGACCGGCGACTGTTCGAAGATGCGTCCGCCGTTCAGACGAATGGCGTTAGCTTCGCCAATCGCCAGATTGAGCGGATGAATATGGCCACCGCTGTGGTCGAGCAGCGCGCCGACATAGCGATCGCTACTGACTTCGCGGCGAATTTCGCTGCTGTCTAACAGTTCAAGCTGTGTGTTGCCGTAGCGTTCCCAGTTCGACTTCTGCTCTTCCAGCGTTTCCATCTGCTTATGGTTTAGCGCCACAAACAGCCCGCCAGGACGATAATCGCAGTCAATCTGATAGCGTTTAATGCGTTCGCGAATGATATCGCCGCCTTCAAACATCATGCTGCCGAGCATTTTGGCGGCGTCCGGGCCGTAGCTGCGTTCGATAACATCAATATCGCGACTGTAAGAGTTAACCAACTGGCCGCCGTTGCGTCCGCTGGCCCCAAAACCAATACGTGCGGATTCCAGTAGCACCACGTCGTAACCCATTTCCGCTAAATGCAGGGCGGAGGAGAGTCCGGTATAGCCGCCGCCCACGACACAGACATCACAGCTAACCGATTCGCTAAGGGTGGGAAACGGTTCGTACTGATTGGCGCTTGCGGCGTAATAACTGCTGGTATGTTCAGTCATGATTAAGGCTCCAGGGAGATCCAAATGGTTTTCAGTTCGCTAAATTTTTCCAGGGCATGCAGGGACTTATCGCGCCCGTTTCCGCTTTGCTTATAACCGCCGAACGGTACGGTCATATCACCGTCGTTGTAGTTATTCACGAAGACTGAACCGGCCTTCAGGCGACGACTCATGCGATGGGCGCGCGACAAATCGCGGGTCCAGACCGCGGCGCCCAGGCCGTAGTCGCTGTCGTTGGCCAGCGCCAGGGCTTCGGCTTCGCTGCTAAAACGGGTGATGACCAGTACCGGGCCGAAGATCTCATCGCGGCTGACGTGGGCTTGCGGCGCGGTATTGACAAAAATCGTCGGGCCGATAGCCGCCGGATGGACATGGCTGCGGCCATCCAGCGCCAGCGTGCCTTGCGTTTCACCGTCGCGAATAAAGGTGTCCACGGTGTCGGCATGCGCATTGTCGATAAGCGTGCCCATCGTGGTTTCAGGATCGAGCGGGTTGCCCGGCTGCCAGTTTTTCGCCTGCTCTTTCAACAGCGCGATAAATTCGTCGGCAATACTCTCTTCCAGCAGCAGACGCGTACCGGCGATACAGACCTGACCCTGGTTGTAGAAAATGCCTGCCGCGGCAGTGGCGGCGGCTTTCGCTAGATCCGGGCAGTCGGCAAACACGATGTTGGCGCTTTTACCGCCAGCTTCCAGCCACACGCGTTTCATGTTGCTGTCGCCAGCATCTTTTAGCAGTTGCTTGCCGGTGCGGGTTGAGCCAGTAAAAGTGATAACGTCGACATCCGGATGTTGTGACAACGCCTGGCCCGCTTCATGACCATACCCGCTAACCACGCTGAGAACGCCATCGGGCAAACCCGCTTTTTTAGCCAGTGCCGCAAGACGTATGGCGGTCAGCGGGGACTTCTCCGAGGGTTTGAGGATCACGCTGTTACCGGCGGCCAGCGCGGGGCCAAGTTTCCAACAGGCCAGTAGCAGGGGAAAGTTCCACGGAACGATAGCCGCGATTACACCCACCGGTTCGCGCACAATCAGCGCCAGATCGTTTACCGAGGTGGTGGCAACTTCGCCATAGACTTTATCAATAGCTTCGGCGTACCACCGGATGGCGCGCGCCGCGCCTGGAATATCATCACGCAGGCTATGGCGAATCGGTTTACCGGTGTCGAGCGTTTCCAGTAGCGCCAGCTCCTCGTGATGCTGCTCCATTAAATCTGCAAGCTTGTGGAGAACCGCCTTGCGCTCTGCGGGTGTTGCCTGCGACCAGTCACCGCGTTCAAAGACGGCGCGGGCTGCGGTGACCGCACGATCCACATCCGCTTTTTTGCCGCGGGCGACTTTGGCGAGTGGGCGCTGGCCGGCCGGATCCTGAGTAATAAAGGTTTCGTTATCGGCGGCGGCGCAATATTCGCCGTTAATAAATAAACGGGTTTCCGGCGAATAATGACTGGCTTTCTCACGCCAATATTTAAGGTTCTGAAAGTTCATAGCTACTCCTTTTATATCAATAAGATAAAGTTCGTTGCTGATCTTTTTCAGGCAAAATCAGGCTGCACGATGCCCCAGGGATTTACCCTGTTAATGCGCGTTATTTAAGAAGGCCTGAGAAACTCAGGCCGCTACTTATTAGAATGTGGTGGGAGTGTGGGCACTGATAATGCGGCAGATCCCTGCCGAGGTGTTGCTGAAGCTGTGTGGAATGCCGGTGTTAATGGCATAACTTTGCCCTGCAACAAGATGATACGTTTGACCGTTGATGGTCAAAACGACTTCACCTTCCAGTATTGTCCCAATCTCTTCACCCTGGTGTTTAATTCTCTCCCCGGTTGTCGTGCCTGGCTGATAGGTTTCAAACATCATTGCCAGCGTACGATTCGGATTTCCGTTGTGAACTAACTTCATGGATACTCCCTGACTCCCGATCTCAATCAAATCATCCTGATTGATAACCACCTGCGGTTCGTCAGGCTTTTCCGGTTCCGCGAAGAACTCGGAGAGCGACAGCCCATATACTTTCAATAGCTTTTGCAGCGTACTGATGGCAGGACTGACTTTGTCCTGCTCTATGGTACTGATGGCGCTATGCGTCAACCCAGACAGTTCGGCGGCACGACGTTGCGAAAGACCCAATTGCTGGCGGATCTCTGACAAACGTTTACCCGGCGCCAGGCCGTCATCGCTCATAATTGCATTTCCTTAACAGTAGTGGTCAGAGTCGCTGTTTTTCAGCGAGGTGGTTCTGACAAGCGGTGATAAAACCTTCAAGTAACAAACGCGACAGGGCGTATTCGCTACTGTTCCATTCCGGGTGCCACTGCACGCCGAGCGCAAAAGGATGGTCGTGAACGCTGGCCGCTTCCACTAATCCATCCTGCGATCGTGCTTCCACACGCAGCTGCGGGCCAAGCGTTTTTGCGCCCTGACCATGTAAGGAGTTAACCCAAAACGTGCTGCAACCTGGTATTAATTGCGACAGCAATCCTCCCTGTTGAACCTGGACTTCATGAGATGGGGCGTATTGCTGCTCCACCGGGAGTTCCGCATCTTCACGATGTTCCAGGAACTGTGAGTGATCGCACAGGCGACGATACAGAGTCCCGCCAGTGGCGACAACTAATTCCTGTAAGCCCCGGCAGATGGCGAAAATGGGAATGCGCCTTTCGAGCCCGGCGGTAATTAGCGCCATGCTCAGAAGATCACGCCCCGGATCGGCGTCAGACTCATCGCCATTTTCACCATAGAGGTGCGGTTGCACATTGCTTGGGCTTCCAGGCAGGAAGATACCATCCAGTTTTGGTAACAGCGCGTTCAGTAATTCTGGCTCCGCGAGCGCATGAGGTAACGCTATCGGTAATCCACCGGCATTCAAAACCGCATTCAGGTACTTTTCTTGCAGAGTCTGGGTCTCGTGACCCTTAAGCCTGTTCCTACACATCACTACACCAATAACTGGCTTGTCAAATATATTGCCCATGATCGACCTCACGTTTTGGAATAAATTATTGCCAAACGGTTCCTTGTTGTGCAATTCCGTTCATTATTTTCTCAATCTAGCAGCATAATAACCTTCTAGCAAACATAATTTAACATTTGACAAACAAATTGTTTGCATCCAGAGTCGAAGGGTGGACATTATATTTAACAGTCAAATCACAGAAAGCTTACCAGGCCAACGGCGGTGAATCATGGAAACCAATATCGTAGAAGTTGAGAATTTTGTTCAGCATTCTGAAGAGAGGCGAAGTAGCGCGTTTGCGCGCGAAGTGAAGCAATATCTGGAACGTTATCCCAACACGCAGTTTGTCGATGTGCTGTTAACCGACCTTAACGGTTGTTTTCGCGGTAAACGCATTCCCGTGTCGGGATTGTCTAAGTTAGAGAAGGGCTGTTATTTTCCCGCATCGGTGTTCGCGATGGACATTCTGGGCAATGTGGTGGAAGAGGCGGGATTAGGACAAGAACTTGGCGAACCGGACAGGACCTGTGTGCCGGTACTCGGAACGTTAACCCCTTCGGCCGCCGATCCGGAATTTATTGGCCAGATGATGCTGACAATGCTGGATGAAGATGGCGCTCCCTTTGACGTTGAGCCGCGGAACGTTCTCAACCGACTCTGGCAGAAAATGCGCCAGCGCGGTTTGTTCCCCGTCGTAGCGGTAGAGCTGGAGTTCTATTTACTCGATCGCAAGCGCGATCCCGAAGGCTATCTGCAGCCGCCATGCGCGCCGGGAACGGACGATCGTAATACCCAAAGTCAGGTTTACTCCGTTGATAACCTGAACCACTTTGCTGATGTGCTGAACGATATCGACGAACTGGCCCGTCTGCAGTTGATCCCGGCCGACGGTGCGGTGGCCGAAGCATCTCCTGGTCAGTTTGAAATCAATCTCATCCATACCGATAACGTACTCGACGCCTGTGACGATGCGCTGGCGCTGAAGCGCCTGGTGCGGCTGGTGGCGGAGAAACATAAGATGCATGCCACCTTTATGGCAAAGCCCTATGAGGAGCATGCCGGTAGCGGGATGCATATCCACATCAGCATTATGAATAACAAAGGCGAGAACGTGCTGGCCGATGCGAATGGCGATGATTCCGCGTTACTTAAGCGTGCGCTTGCCGGGATGATTGATCTGATGCCCGCGTCAATGGCGCTGCTGGCGCCAAATGTGAACTCTTATCGTCGCTTCCAACCGGGGATGTACGTCCCTACCCAGGCTTCCTGGGGGCATAACAACCGTACGGTGGCGCTGCGCATTCCCTGCGGCGATCGTGATAATCATCGGGTTGAATACCGTGTGGCGGGGGCTGATGCCAACCCTTATCTGGTGATGTCGACCATTCTGGCCGGGATCCTCCATGGTCTGGATAACGAGCTGCCGTTACAGGAAGAGGTGGAAGGCAACGGACTGGAGCAGGAAGGTTTGCCGTTCCCGATCCGTCAGAGCGATGCGCTGTGGGAGTTTATGCAAAACGACAGTCTGCGTGAATTATTGGGTGAGCGTTTTAGCCACGTGTATCACGCCTGTAAAAACGATGAATTAATCCAGTTTGAACGTCTTATCACCGACACTGAAATTGAGTGGATGTTGAAAAACGCCTGACCGTCGTACAGGTCATTTAAAAAGAAGTCGCATCATGCGGGCTGAGCGGAGCCAGCCCGTAAAAATTGCAGGAATACCTGCCATTTCCCGGATGTCGCGTAATGGAGCGCGGGCGACAACGGGTCTTCAGATAACCGACAGAGTTTGTGACGAGGAAATGTGATGATGCCAGTGTTTAAAAACCAGCCCCGCGTGAGCATCCATGGCTCCCGCAGTAAGTACGGACCACACCTTTGCCGTACGACATTGACGCCTTACTTTTGGAGATCCGCCCCGACACGACTCAGGTTTGCGTTACCAACGTTTCGAACGCAGACCTGGACTCGTTGCGGGGAGGATCGCTATGTCGACTAATTCTCCTGTGGACGTTGCAGCCCAGCCGGGCAAAACACAACTGCGAAAATCCCTGAAACTGTGGCAGGTGGTGGTGATGGGGTTGGCCTATCTCACGCCGATGACGGTGTTTGACACCTTTGGGATTGTTTCGGGCGTCAGCAATGGCCATGTTCCGGCCTCCTATCTGCTGGCCCTGGCGGGGGTGCTGTTCACCGCCATCAGTTACGGTAAGCTGGTACGCCAGTTTCCGCAGGCCGGTTCGGCCTACACCTATGCGCAAAAAGCCATCAATCCGCACGTGGGGTTTATGGTTGGCTGGTCGTCGCTGCTTGACTACCTTTTCCTGCCGATGATTAACGTCCTGCTGGCGAAAATTTACCTCTCCGCGCTGTTCCCGGAGGTTGCGCCATGGATTTGGGTGGTGATGTTCGTGGCGATCCTCACCGCGGCCAATTTGAAAAGCGTTAATCTGGTGGCGAACTTCAATGCGCTGTTTGTGCTGGTGCAGGTGGCGATAATCGCCGTGTTTATCTTCCTCGTGGTACAGGGACTGCATAAAGGCGAGGGGGTCGGCACCGTCTGGTCGCTGCAACCATTTATTAGCCAGAATGCACATTTGATCCCAATAATCACCGGGGCGACCATCGTCTGCTTCTCGTTCCTCGGCTTTGATGCGGTGACGACGCTTTCTGAAGAGACGCCGGATGCGGCGCGTACCATCCCGAAAGCTATTTTCCTCACCGCCCTGTACGGTGGGTTGATCTTCATTGCCGCTTCGTTCTTTATGCAGCTGTTTTTCCCGGATATTAGCCGCTTTAAAGACCCGGATGCGGCGCTGCCGGAGATTGCGCTGTATGTCGGCGGCAAACTGTTCCAGTCCATTTTCCTGTGTACGACCTTTGTGAATACGCTGGCGTCAGGCCTGGCGTCGCATGCCAGTGTATCCCGTCTGCTGTACGTGATGGGCCGGGATAACGTCTTCCCGGAGAAGTACTTCGGTTATGTCCATCCGAAATGGCGTACCCCTGCGCTAAACGTCATTATGGTCGGCATTGTGGCGCTGTCGGCGCTGTTTTTTGACCTGGTGACCGCCACGGCGTTGATTAACTTTGGCGCGCTGGTGGCCTTTACGTTCGTCAATTTGTCGGTGTTTAACCACTTCTGGCGGCGTGAAGGACGTAAACATACCTGGCAGGAGAAATTGCACTATCTGGTATTGCCAATGGTTGGCGCCGCCACGGTTGCCGTACTGTGGGTCAATCTGGAGGTGACATCGCTGACGCTGGGACTGGTATGGGCCGGGTTAGGGTTGGTGTATCTCGCCTGGCTGACCGGACGTTTTCGTAAGCCGCCGCCGCAGTTTGACGCGGCGAAAACTGAGCGGGCCTGGGAGTAATGGAAGCGGAATCAACAATAGCTTTCGGCTGAATTGGGCTAAAAATAAAATACGCTATGCCGCGGCAGACAGTTGCGGCATAGCTGCTTTAATTAATGTACAGCTTGCATTAGGCAATAAAAAAACCGGCACGGGAGCCGGTAAGTGAATCAATGTTGTAAGATAATTATTATTATAATAACTGAATTACAATTGAGCTAACTCTATAGGAACGGGTTTTCCTATATGGTATCCCTGTAACCAACCAATACCCATCGTGATTAGCATCTTTTCAATTTCCTCATTTTCAACAAACTCCGCGACGACTTCCATTTTTTTCAGTTTCGCCACTTCGCAGAATGATCTGACCGCGCATCGACTAAACTCATCGGTCAGAATATTACGGATGAATGAGCCATCAATCTTCAGAATGTCAGCGTCTAACGTTCGTAAACGAGAATAACTGGATGCTCCGGTTCCAAAATCATCAATAGCAATTTTCGAACCGGCTTTACGTAATGCTCTCAGAACATCAGTGACATTGGCGTTATCAATGATATCTGATTCAATGACTTCAAAAATGATACGTTCTGGTGCGATGGCGTATTTTCTAAACAAGGTAAAAACATTATCAAGAAAATCAATTTTATTAAGCGAATCTGGGGTCAGGTTAATAGAGAAATGACTGTTGGGTTCAGATTTCTGCCGTGACTGTATAAAACGAAATGTCTGTTCAATCACGGTGATATCCAGCGCAGGGAGTAGTCCTGCCTCGCGTGCAACCGGTAGGATGGTATCTGGAAAGATTAATTTACCATCAACCATTTTTATCCGAATAAGTATCTCGTGATAACGTGTCAGTCCAGTGGTTGACACGATCGGTTGAACAACCAACATTGTTGATACGATAGGTTGAGCCATAAGTTCAAACGATTGTCTGTCGATAGCTTTTTGCAACATATGACGAATCACAGCCTGACTGACAATTCTATCACCCGGCATTTGTGGGTTGAGTAATAACGGTTGCCCCTGCATCAACGAGATGTAACTTTGGGTATTAAGCTGCTTAATAGCTAGCGATAAATTTTTAATCAGGTTTTTCTCAGTGGTATACGCCATACCGCAAGATAACCCCAATTGGTAGTCTTTCCAGATAAAACGGAAAGAGTTCAGTTTTTTATACAGTTCAGAAATGTCAGGTATGGCATTAAGGCGAAGAATTATCCCGTGACCTGGGGCATAATAGATATTATCGTAACCGCTTATTAATTTACGCACATAGGTGCTTAACCCTTTTACAAACTCAAAACGGAACTCGATACCATGCGTTTGCTCTAGCGTGTTCAGTTCAGTACAACGGATGTAACACAGACACTCAGTTGAGTATTTACGAATATCCATTTGCAGGGCCTGAAAGTTAGGCAGTCCAGTATTAGGCTCTGATCTAAAAAGTTGTTTGAGGCGTCGGAGGTATTTTCGGTTACGAATGGCAAGTACACCGGCAACGACAATCGTCAGCGAAAAGACAAACACGACCGTAGAAGAAATCACCAGACTATGTAAATAGTTTTTATCGTCAGCGGGTGGGATATAACTATTTATGTTATATCCTAGCAAGATGAGCATCGCTACCCAAACAGGGGATATGAAAGCATGACCAATACAGATCACTCCCCATAGCATGAGCGGAAGAAGCCACAGTAATGAGTAGTCAGTAAATATGAGTATATCCTGTCTGCTGACAATCAAAGCGGACATAATGCAGACTAACAGGACCAGCCATAATACTTGACATAAAATAGGTGGGCCGGATTTTATCAATGTCTTCACATGCCTGATGTG
Source organism: Citrobacter werkmanii (assembly GCF_008693645.1). Taxonomy (NCBI): domain Bacteria; kingdom Pseudomonadati; phylum Pseudomonadota; class Gammaproteobacteria; order Enterobacterales; family Enterobacteriaceae; genus Citrobacter; species Citrobacter werkmanii. The sequence goes on from NZ_CP044101.1 coordinate 1,339,515, forward strand.
TAAAATACACCACACTGGATTTTGAACGCTTCTGAGCAACAGGTAACAAAAAGGGATCCCTGTCAGGCAAGAGTTCATCAACCACTGCAAGTTAATTAATGTTTGCAGTGTAAAAAGATGAGTCATTGGTTCAGAAATAACTCGCGACTGGAACCAGTGCTCAATCGAGATAAAGAGTAATGAATTGCAGCACACCAGCCAAACAATACGTAGGGTTGTAAGCTGGCTGCGGCCAAAGCTTACGGCACTTCGTTTACCTGTCGAGAACACATAGAATGTCTGGCTAATGAGTGCGGCCAGTACCTGAGCTGATAACGTTAGCAGCGAATCTAATGAGTAAGAGTAGAGCGCATACAAGAAAAAGGCACCTAAAATGGGGAATGCCTTTTGCCTGTATAAAACCAGTAATGCGGAAATGAGAGGTAAAGTGAGATCGTAAAAATGCAGGGTTGCACCCGCAATATCTTCCTGCTTACTGAGATGACCAGCGACAAACTGTAAAGCAAAAAATGCGATGCCTACACAAAAATAGTCTTTAAATGTATTAACGAAATTTATATTTTCCGTTTTTTTTAACGATATCATCATGCGCAATTCTCAGTGAGTTATCACCGCTCTCAATGTAAGCAAGCTACTTAAAACCTGTTAGCCCGGGTGCTGAAAGTGTGTATTTTTGGATGTTCTTGCTAATCGAAATCTATTTGAATAGATGTTACGTAAGTTTTTAAGCGTAATCCTTGATAATTTTCTGGTGCGACACAACGCAAGAGAGAAGAATTTTTCTGACTGCGCTAGTAATAAAAATGCCGTCAATAGCATTTATTTCATACAGAATATACGATCGATAAAAACGATCAATATAAATGTTTTGATAGATTTAAACGATAGGTTTGGCAGATCGTAAATACGATGAAAGATCGATGAAAGCTATTGAAGTGTTATTAATTAGTATTATTTATTTCATTATTGTTAATTTTGTTGCTTTGTTTTTTAAGTTACTCTGTGGTCATACCTTTCTAAGGAAATCTTTTTTTGTGGCCAGGAACGCGAGTATCCCCACTCTCCTGCAAAACATGCCATCGCGAATGATTAACAGGGCAACTGCTGCGTCGCGCAGTGAATTCCAACGCCGCCAGCCGATTGACCGACCGGCCCGCACAGGCACGTGGCGAGTAGCATACCCAATCCTTGCCTGACGAACGAACATCTTGTCATCATGGGAATAATCTTTGCGTATTTTCACCTGACTGCAGGCGAATAAAATAATAATAGATAATAACGCGAGTGCGCATAATTTTATTAAATAATAAAGTTATGGATGGTGCTGGCTGATATTAAAACTTCTCAGCTATATATAATTTATATTTATTAACTCTATTTTACCATGCAGGTTTACGTTGAGGCCGCCATCTGGCGGGCCTTGGCGCAGATTGTGATCAGACCGAATGTTCTGCTGTATTTATCAATGTCGCCTATCGCGTGGACTATAGTAAAGATGGCCGCTATTTCTCATCATTAATAACCGTGAGTGGGGGACGTGAATGAAGAAAATACTGATGTTAGTTGGCGATTATGTCGAAGATTATGAAACGATGGTTCCTTTCCAGGCGTTGCAAATGCTGGGCCATCGTGTTGATGCAGTCTGTCCGGATAAGCGTCAGGGGGATTACGTTCAAACGGCGATTCATGATTTTGATGGGGCGCAAACCTACAGCGAAAAACCGGGACACCGTTTTACGTTGAATGCGAATTTTGCCGAAGCACGGGCCGTTGATTACGACGCGTTGGTGATCCCCGGCGGGCGCGCTCCGGAATATCTCCGTCTGAACCCGGAGGTCATTCAACTGGTGCAGGATTTCAACTCAGCGGGTAAACCTATCGCCGCCGTCTGCCATGGCCCTCAGCTATTGGCGGCAGCAGGGATATTAGAAAACCGTACCTGTAGCGCCTACCCGGCCTGCGCGCCTGAAGTGCGTTTGAGCGGCGGACATTATGCGGATATCGGCATTGATCAAGCCTACGTCGACGGTAATCTGGTGACTGCGCCAGCCTGGCCCGCGCATCCGCAGTGGCTGGCTAAATTTGTTGAAGTATTAATGCAGCCAGCGGCAAAGTGATGAGCAAGTCGGTATAACCTCCCGGCTATACCGACCACACATCTTACCTCTTCATGAGTGCGAACACGCCCCAGCCGATGTATTCCCGGGTGAAGGTGACGTGGCGTCCCGGTGAACTTCTCAGTTGCTCCCTGACTTCAGTTGCAAACTCATCGTCCTGATTAGCTTCCAGCCAGCGGCGCATCGTCAACCATTTTGCCGCCTCGTACCTGTCCCAACCTTCCTGGTCAGCCAGAACCATTTCAACCACGTCATAGCCGAGCGGGTCAAAAGAAGCAATGAGTTCCGCCAGGGAAAGAAAATCGGCGACAGCGGTCGCGCCGCAGGACTGGGCGATTTCCTCTGTTGCGGGTATCTGGCGCCAGTACGGTTCACCGATGAGTATGATTCCGCCAGGCTTAAGACTCTGCTCCAGTTGTCTGACCGTTCCGGCGACGCCGCCTGCAATCCAGGTTGCGCCCACGCAGGCGGCAATATCGCATTTTTCTTCAGCGATATAGCCCGTTGCATCGGCGTGAACAAAACTCACCTGCTGACTGACGCCCAGTTCTGCTGCGCGCAGCGTTGCCTGCTTGCTAAACAGCTGGCTCATATCGATACCGATGCCGAAAATGCCATGATCGCGCGCCCAGGTGCACAACATCTCGCCCGAGCCGCTGCCGAGATCCAGAATGCGGGTTCCCGGTTCCATGCGCAGCACCTGGCCTAACGTGGCGTATTTCTGCGCGGTGAACGGATTATGGATGCGATGAGCGCTTTCGCTGATAGTAAAAATTTTTGGGATATCCATCTCTCTCTCCTTAGCGATTATCCAGTTGGGCGCGAACGTTGTTCAGCCCGGTAGTATTGATGCGATAGGGCTGACCATTGACAGATTTGATCAGCTTTTTGGTTCTGAGTTTTTTGAACACGGCGAGGGTGCAGTCGCAGAGCAGTAGTCCTTCGCGGCTGTAGCATTCGACGGAGGTGACGCGGCCTGAGGCGTCGCGGACGTGAACGATACGACCACCTTTGGCGAGAACGTGTAAGGTACGTTGTTCCTGACGGGATAAATTCATACTGGAAAACCTGTTTAATCATCATGTGCAAAACGTGCAAACACACTGCGGTGTCCGCATTCGATTTCGGCGCATTGATAACCAGTCCGTCCTGAAAAGGTCGGCAAGCTGATTATCTGATGATTACATTCTCCAGCATCAAAGCCTCGGGTTGAGTTGAAAGGTATTTACCTGATGAATCATACCAGCCAGAATCTCCAGAGAAAACTCCTTGTACATAAAATGTGATCTATAGCGAGTTATAGCGTTTAGTGACTTTATTAACTGCAAATTTTTGTTATGTCAGGTGTCTATTAAAATATTAAATTAATTTGATATTCTGTCTGCGCATAAGGTGTTATCTGTGGTAACGCGGCACTGTGAGCGCATTTGGGGCCACGCAATTGATTAGGATGGATTAATCTTTTTGTCGCTTTATTTGCTGTTTTGATAAGGCGTTTTTTATTATTTTAATGGTTTTCGACCGAATTTGTGATTAATTGATTTTAAGAATTTTCTTAATGCGATGAATTGTGTATACTCGGTTCCGCAAGAAGCTCTTCCGTTATCACTAAAACTATAAATCTGTCCTTAACACCCGTATTACCTCTGCCCTGAATCTCTTCTCAGGGCAGAGGTTTTTTTTGCCGGTGCAGGATTTTATTAATCACCAATATATACCAATATTATGGTAGGTAATGTTTAAAATTAACGGTTAGGGAAGTATTATCCATCGATAATAAGGTAATGTCGAATAGTATCATAATGAATCTATTTACCAGGGGACTATATAGCATTTCTTATAATTCACGGTTTTTCAGTATGATAGAAATTTTTGCTATTGATATAATTGTGAGTTTGCTCACGGATTTTAGTGCGCTAAGTGGCTATTTCTAGAGAAGTGCAAACGGTTGCATGTTGCTGACACCGTATTCGTTCATTAAAAAAATATAGCAATGCTATCTCTTGGGCCGGTATAGAGAAGTGGAGTCTAAATGATTTCTATTATCTCTTGGGCTTACGAGTGCCGTTTATGATTTCTGTTAGCTAAACACCATGGGAAATAGCAGTGAACATGGACAGGGAGTATGGTTTTACCCATCAGTAAGGCGTTTTTGTCACCGACGTAATGACTCATTTCATTATATTCATATATATACCCGTCATACTTCGAGCTGCATGTGCGTTGGCTTTCATCGCTCGCCCAGTCACGTACTTATGTATGCTCCTGGGAATTCGCTGCGTCGCCGCCTTCCTGCAACTCGAATTATTTAGGGTATAAATCAACGTCGTAATGCTCATAAAATCAGCGTTCCGGGATGAACGCTGATTTTATCTGGTTCCCTGTTTAATATCACTCGCGCTGTACGCGAGCCCCTCTCACAGTATTTCGTCAATAAAATATTAAAGGACCTCCTGGAATGGATATTGTTGAACGTTTTATCAACTACACCAAAATTAATACCACGACTTCAAGAGAAAATGGCGCAAATGGGATAATGCCTTCTTCTGCTGGTCAAATGGTACTGGCAAAACTGCTTGCAGCAGAACTTGAAGCATTAGGAATGGAAAACATTGAGGTCAGGGATACCGCCATCGTAACGGCTACACTGCCCGGGAACACCGATGACACGGTTCCTGTCGTTTCATTCTTTGGACATCTGGATACCAGCGCGGAACAGACTGCGGACACAAATGCGCAACGTCTTCACTATAGCGGTGGGGATTTGTGCCTGAACAAAGAACTGAATATTTTTCTGCGCGAAAGCGAGTTCCCGGAACTGAAAAATTATATCGGTGATGATCTATTGGTCACTGACGGAACCAGCCTGTTAGGGGCTGATGATAAAGCAGCCATCGCCGCAATTATGAACGCATTACAGTATCTGGTGGCACATCCGGAAATCAAACATGGACCGGTGAAGGTGGGTTTTGTGCCTGATGAAGAGCAAGGATTGCGTGGCGCAAAAGCTTTTGATGTTGCCAGCTTCGGCGCTGATTTTGGTTACACCCTGGATTGTTGCGGTATCGGCGAGTTTGTTTATGAGAACTGGAATGCGGGCGATGCGGAAATCATCTTTACCGGCCAGTCTGCGCACCCCATGTCAGCCAAAGGTAAGCTGAAGAACTCGCTGCTGATGGCGCATAAGTTTATTGCGATGCTGCCTGGCGGAGAAGCGCCTGAATATACGGAAGGGCGCGAAGGTTATTACTGGGTTAAGCAGTTGCAGGGTAACAGCGCCCGCACGGTGCTTAAGCTGGATATCCGCGACTTCACTGAAGAAGGCTATAAGGCGCGTATGGCATTTATCCGTCAGCTTGCCGTCAGTACCTGCGCACTATGGGGCGAAAATAGCGTGGTCTGTCATTTAGCCGATCGCTATGCGAACGTGTTCAATAGCTTGCAGGGTGATGCTCACTACCCGATTGATATTGCATTACGCGCCTATCAGAAATGTGGGATTACCCCGGCACCTGTCGCCATGCGCGGCGGATATGATGGTGCGGTTTTATCGCAGAAAGGATTGCCTTGCCCGAATATTTTTACCGGCGCCCATAATTTTCACTCTATTTATGAATATCTGCCGGTGCGTTCACTGCGGGCCGCCAGCGATGTCGTGGTTGCGGTCATTGAGGAAACCTTTGCTGAGTTCACGCAGCGGAGAGCTCAGTCATGATTCAGGTGTTAATTGCCCTGCTGGTTATCGTGGTGGTCGCTCGTCTGATTCTGAAAGGTTATCGTGCGGAACCCGTGCTATTTATTGCGGGTTTGGTGCTGATGATTTGCACCGCTCTCACCGGGTGGGGTTCCGTACTACCGAAAGGCGTTGCTGGCACGGGGATTTCCTTTCTCGATCCGTTCGAGGTTATGCGCGATCTCTTCAGCACGCGAGCCGCCGATCTTGGCCTGATGATCATGGCGCTGATGGGATTTGCGCACTACATGGATCATATCGGAGCCAATGAGGCGGTGGTGCGTGTCGTCACAAAACCCCTGCGTGCGCTGCGTTCGCCCTATATTCTGCTTTTTTTCTCGTACCTGCTCGCCAGTCTCCTGCAGTTAGCTATTCCTTCAGCCACTGGACTCGCCGTACTGCTGATGGGAACAATGTTCCCCATTATGCTGGGATTAGGGCTTTCCGCTGCCTCTGCTGCCGGGGTAATTGCCACCTCGCTGGGCGTGGCGTATACCCCAACGGCAATCGATGCTATCAGGGGATCGAAAGCGGTCAATATGGATGTGGTGGAATACGTGGTCTACCACCAGGGACCGGCTGCTCTGGCTACCGTTTTGGTCGTGGGAGTCTGCCATTTTTTCTGGCAGCGCTATTGCGACCGTAAAGCGGGGACCTTACCACGGGAAATCGGGAGCGCTGAAGTGACTGACTCAGGAACTGCGCCCGCATTTTATGCGCTGCTTCCCATGCTTCCAATACTGATGGCAGTGGGATCCTCTGAAATGTTCGTCAGTGGTATTAACCTGAATATCATTACCATTGTGCTTATTTCAATGGCTATTTGTATGTTGATTGAATGGCTGCGGGTGCGAGATTTAAAGGCGGTGTGCGAAGGATTTAGCCATTTTCTGAAAGGAATGGGTACTGCCTTTACCGGTGTGGTAGGCCTGCTGGTTGCGGCGGGGGTTTTTGCTCATGGTATTAAAGTCATTGGTGCGATTGATCAATTAATCCTGATGGCCGAACACGTGGGATTGCCGCCATTTGCCATGGCGGTGGTGTTTGCGCTGGTGACGCTTGCGGCGGCTATCATTATGGGATCGGGTAATGCGCCATTTCTTGCGTTCGTTGAGCTTATCCCGCAAATCGCTGCCAGTATGGGGGCGAACGCCGTGGCCATGATTCTGCCGATGCAGCAGGCATCGCATATGGGACGGGCCATTTCACCGGTATCTGGCGTCGTGATCGCCGTTTCCAGCGGGGCAAAAATAACTCCATTCGATGTGGTTAAACGTACCGCCGTACCGTTGATTGTCGGCTTTGTTACGCATACGCTAATCATCGGTATTTTCTACTAACAATTGCAGGCCCAGACAAACCTCCGGTTTATTGAATCTGGAGGTTTTCTGGTTTGATACATTGTTGTATTGATTACGCGGGATAATTATTAGTTTTCATCTTTATCGAGCGATTCTTATTATTTGTTGTCAATCTTGTTAACTATAAATGATTAATAAAAATAATGTGTTTCATGGCTCTTTTTTTACATTGAGATAAATTAATCTGGATCATATTATGCAGGTTTTAGTTGTAGTAGGTTTTTAAATTGAGTAGTAACAAATTAAATACAATAATGATTTTTCTGGGTAGGTTTTAAGTGGTAAAAAATTTAGGAAAAGTGAGTAAATCGAGGCATCATTATCAGGATGAGCTGGAAGCGTTCACCTGGAGCGCGTTAGTGGCAATTGGTATCGCATTACAGGATCACAAGATCCACTCTAAAATGTCAGAGCATATTTTTATTATGCATTGGTTGGCCATCGCAAAAAAAAGAAAACTCTTTTCACGAAGTGTGGCCAATGAGCTTCAATGGTTAATTGATGAAGGTAAGAAAAAAAGTATCAATGCACAACTAAAATTTAAAATAGAATACTTGTACGCCACCTCAAGTGGTGATGTGACAATGCAAAATGATTATTTTAAATTCACCCACACGATTGAAATGTTGAGAAATAATGGATGGCAGAACTTTCTACTCACACCAGAGAAGTGGCGTGACCTGCATGATAAGATTAAAGTGAGAAAGGGTAACTTTATTTTTATGGACGATACCAGACTCCAGGAGTGCTTTGGTGCTCAGGGCGAGATAGTCAAACCTTTCTGTATCCGGGTGTATGGCGATGTTGAGTTCGCAAAATTAACCTTCATCAAACACCACCTGCCGGTAGAGTTTGTGAAAGATATTTCAAATGAATTTCATCACTTCCAGTTTCTTACTGATAAGTAATGATTAGAACAAGTTATGAACAGAGAATTGTTAAAGCAAAAGTTAGAGATCGAGACCGAATGGATTAGGCTGTCTGAAACCGCTGACAATTTATCTATATCTTTTCGGGGCATTCTCGAGATTGGCGAAAGTTCTTCTGCGCCAGATAACAGCACGCCGCTACTCCGGTTAGAAAATGAAATGGCGACAATTGCAGTTGATTCAATGTCATGGGTAAGGGTGCCGGCAGATCGTCAGGAAAAAGTGACCGTCTATATTCTCTGACGTTTGGCTGGCGCTTTGTTCGCTTGATGCCGGTCAGATACGGCTATCTGGCCCATACTCAGTGGCGCATTGTATTTAATATAACTACTTTCTCATCCATAAATAATATTAATGTTGTTTTTTTATAGTGTAATTGCTCCCGGTAATAAAATGGCGATTTGCCGCCATATGTACCACGGTGTACGTAATTTATTATGCTAAGTTGAGCGGGGATACTTTCTCATAATTAACCATTTTATAGGTTAAGATATTACGTGGCGTGTCGATAACAATTTAGTCATAGATGATTGGCTAATTGTTATGGAGATGTTCAAATGTTAAAGAATATGAGGATTAAAACCAGTCTGTTATTATTGCTTTTGGTATTTACCTTTATGCAGTTCCTTTCTAATGGGTTTGAGTTGGTCGATCTCAAAGGAAATCAAAAAAGTACCCTTCTACTGCATAATATAGTAAAGGAACAGGATTCGCTGCATAACGTCGTAGGGGCTGTTTATAAGGTAAGAAGCGTTCTTGATAATATCCAACTGCAAGATATGGCTGCTACCCAACAGACATTGCGACAGGTGCAGGATGAGATAGCTTATGCCAGAAAGCAGTTCGCTATTTTTTGGGATATACCAGGACTGACGGCGGATGATCCCCAGATTGGTAAAATCGTCAGAACTGCTTTTGAGCAACAAATGAATGCTGAGCAAAAGTATGTTGATAAATTAAATGAGGCTATTTCTGACGGTAGTATTGTTGGTACACAAACAAATGCCAACACTGAGGTGCTGGCTTTGCGAAAAAATTTTGATAAGGAGATTGAGAGCTACTACAAATCAACCATGTTGGTCGGTAAAAATATCGTTGAGCAGACACATGTTCAGTTTAATGCCTCAATACTTAAAATATCCTTGCTGCTGGCCGTTACGGTTCTTATCTTTATTCTCTGCAATATCTGGATAAACCGAACAATCATTCGGCCATTAAATATCGTGTCTGAGCATTTTTCACGGATTGGTAAAGGCGATCTGAGTCATCCCGTTAAGGTGCCGGGTAACAATGAAATTGGCTTACTGTGTTTAAATTTACAACATATGCAAAACGGTCTGCGGGAGACCGTCAGTACGATTCGCGATGGCGTTGAGTCTATTAATATCGGCATGCAGGAAATTGCTTCGGGTAATTCAGACTTATCAACCCGAACGGAGCAACAGGCTGCGGCCGTGGTTGAAACGGCGGCCAGTATGGAACAGATTTCCGTAACAACCAAAAATAACACCGATAAATCACATCAGGCGTCTGCCATGACGAGTGAAAGCACGGAAATGGCATTGCGTGGCGAGCGCTTAATGAGCGACATGGTTGAGAAAATTCACCTGATCAGCCGCAACGCGCAAAGCGTGAATGAAATATCTCATGTCATTGATAGTATTGCTTTCCAGACCAATATTCTCGCCTTAAACGCCGCGGTAGAAGCGGCGCGCGCTGGCGAATCCGGGCGTGGATTTGCCGTTGTGGCGAGTGAAGTCAGAACCCTTGCCCAACGTAGCGCTTCCTCAGCGAAAGAAATCAGCGAACTGGTGGCCAAGGCGGCAATCAGCGTCAAGGAAGGGGTGGAGATAGCTGAAAGCAGTGGGGCCATGATGGCGGACATTGCTAAGGCAATACGCAATATCAATATACTCATGGAAGATATATCCGGCGCATCGGGGGAACAGAGTAGCGGCATCGAGCAGATCCGCGTTGCTGTCACGCAAATGGAGCAAGTCACTCAGCAAAATGCGTCTCTGGTTGAGGAAATCGCCGCCACGACAGGCAGTGTGGAAGAGCAGTCGGCAATGCTATCCCAGGCCGTGGCTGTGTTTCAGGTTGATGAAAAGCCGCAGCAGGGTACGCAGGACAAGCAGTAGAACATGCGCATCTCATCAGCTGTAAATTCAGTCTGATGAGATGGCTGGTTGTCGGGAGACAGTGCTTTAATCATATTGATAATAATTCTCATTATTATTGTTGTGTCGCGCAGGGAATGGTAATGTTGCTCCTGACCAAAAACTGTTAATCCCATTTTCTGTGCAGAAGACAGCATGAACAACACCACCACTCTGAATGCGTCCAGACGCGTAGCGCGTACTTTTTCCGTCAGCGAGTTTATGGATTTTGGTGAGCGTTATGGGATCGACTATTGCTTTCCCCTGCTGGCGCAAAAGCCGGATTTGCCGTCCGCTAGCCCTGTGCTGCAAGGTGAAATCGAAGAGATGACGCTCCCCTGCGGGATGTGCGTGACGCACTCTGATGTACAGGTGTTGCAACCCTATGAAACCACCTCCCGCCACAGCAGTCCCTTGTATATGCTGGTGGTACTGGAAGGCTGCGTGATCCTCTCGCTTAACGGCCAGGAACACGTGGTGCGTTCCGGCATGGCGTTTAGCTCACGCCTGAGCGAGCACCAGACGATGCGCGCCCGCCATCATGCCGACTGCAAACTGCGAACTTTATCGCTCGGTCTGTATCCCGACGGCGCGTGGCGCACGGGGCTACTTGAATCGTTGATGCGTGAGTGGGAAAGATGCCAGACGCCGACGCTTATCTGGCAGGTGCCGGGATTTTTACTCAGCGGCCTGGAGTATGCGCAGCAGAGCGCACTGAGCAATGTTTCTCGCCAGTTGATGCTGGAAGGGCTGATATTGCAACTGTTCGGCCATGGCCTCAGCGTGTGCCAGGTAGAGAGCGGCAAACGCCTCGCCGCCAGCGGTGAACAGCAGCGGCTGGAAGTCGTTCGTCGCCTGTTGGAACAGAATCCCGAGAATGATCACACGCTCAATGAACTGGCGCAACGCGCGGCAATGAGTCCCAGTAGTCTGCGTAGCAAGTTTCGCGCAGCCTATGGCTGTTCGGTCTTTGATTACCTGCGCGATTGCCGCCTGGAACGCGCGCGCGGTTATTTACTGGAAGGATACAGCGTACAGCAGGCAGCCTGGATGTCGGGATATCAGCACGCCACCAACTTCTCTACTGCCTTTCGTCGTCGTTACGGTTTTTCGCCAGGCGATATGCTCAAGCTTTGCTAATCCATTTTTGCGTTTTGCGCACGTTGCTGGCAGACAATTTGGCACTGCGCATAGGTAATCTGGCATCCGGCATAGCTATCTCCGTCAGCAAAAAGGTAATAATTCTCACTTACAATTAGAAATGCCTTTGGAGATACTCATGTTCGCGAAGACTCGGTTGGCGCTGTTGGTAGGATGGGTGACCGGCAGCGTGGCTTTTCCTCTGCTGGCGCAGGAAACAACAAAAAACGATACGGTCGTTGTCACCTCGCAAATGCAGAGCGGGGCCACGAAGCTTGCCACGCCGGATATTGAAACCCCGCAATCGGTATCCATCATTACCCGCGAACAGTTTGAAGAGCAGGGCGCAACCAGCGTGCGTCAGGCCGTTAGCTATACGCCGGGGGTATACAGCAATCAGATTGGCGCCTCCAACCGCTTTGACTACATTGTGCTGCGCGGCTTCTCCGATGGCAGCCTGGACAACGTCTATCTCGATGGTCTAAAGATGATGGGCGACACCAACTCACACAGCTCGCTGGTGGTCGATCCGTGGTTCCTTGAAGATATCGAAGTGGTGCGCGGCCCGGCTTCCGTGCTGTATGGCCGTTCCTCTCCGGGCGGTATTGTGGCGCTGACGTCGCGTAAACCGTCGTTTGACGCGGGTGGGGAAGTGAAGCTGTTTGCGGGCAACAATAACCAGCGCGGCGCGGCGTTTGACGTCACCGGAGCGCTGGATGATAACGATCGTGTGGCGGCGCGCCTGAGCGGGATGACGCGTTACGCGGACTCGCAGTTTGGCCCATTAAAAGAAGAGCGTTACGCGCTGATGCCCAGCCTGACCTGGCGCATCACCGACCAGACGCGTCTGGATCTGATGGCCTATCTGCATCGCGACCCGGAAGGCGGTAGCCACTCCGGTCTGCCTTATGACGGCACCGTGGTTCCGCATTACGGGCAAAAGATCTCTAACACCTTTTACGAAGGTGAGGATGATTACGACAAATACGATCGCCGTGAAAACATGGTGGGCTACAATATTGAGCACATGTTTGATAGCGGCTGGTCGGTGCGGCAAAAGCTACGCTATCTGCATACCGACGTTGAACTGAACCAGGTGTATGCGGCGGGCTGGTTGAACGAAACCGAGCTTAATCGCGGCTATTCCGGCTCTGATGAAAAAATGTCGGCGATTACGCTGGATAATCAGCTCGACGGCAGCTTTGATACCTGGCAGGTCAACCATCGCCTGCTGGTGGGCATTGATTATCAGGATCGCAGCAACAATACCACCGGCTACTACGGCGCATTCCCGCCGATCGACGCTTTTAACCCGGTGTATGGCGCGAAGCCGGATTATATCGACATGTATGCGCGTGAAAAGCACAAGCTGCGCCAGACGGGCTACTATTTGCAGGATCAGATGTCATGGGATCGCTGGCGTATTACGCTCGGTGGTCGCTACGATCAGGTCAGCGTGTCTAATATTGATAAGATCAACGATACCCGCAGCGATCTGGATAAAAACAACTTTAGTACCCGCGCCGCGTTGCTCTACTTGTTCGATAACGGCTTTGCGCCGTACGTGAGTTATTCCACCGCCTTTACGCCAACCAGCTTTGCCGATGAGAACGGCAATCTGCTGGAGCCGATGAAAGGCAAGCAGTGGGAAGCGGGGCTGAAATATGAGCCGGAAGGGCTTAACAGTCAGTTCAGCGCGTCGGTGTTCCGCATTAATCAAACCAATATCGCCACCAAAGAAGAGCCGACCGATCCGTACCGCTCGATTGGGGAAATTGAATCTGAAGGGGTGGAGCTGGAAGCGATTAGTCAACTGACGGACAGCTTCCGTCTGCAGGCGGCATATACCTACACCGACATCCGCTACAAGAAAAGCAGTCCGGAGGAGCAGGGCAAGCGTGCCGTGTATGCACCACGGAATCAGGCCAGCACCTGGCTGAGCTACGATGTGAAAAGCGGCCCGCTGGATGGTCTGACGCTCGGCTCGGGCGTGCGTTATGTCAACGGAATCACCAGCGATCGTCTGAATACGCACACCCTGCCATCTTATACGTTGGTGGATATGGCGATTGGCTACGATTTAACGAATATCGGTATTAAAGGACTGAGTGCTCAGTTGAACGTCAACAACCTGGCCGATAAACGCTACGTTGCGGCCTGTAACTCGCTCTCATACTGCTACTTCGGCGCTGAGCGCAGCATTGTCGGCAGCGTATCCTGGAAATTCTGATGCTTTAGCCGGATGGAGGCGCTAGCACCTTATCCGGCCTACTGTAGTGTGTAAATTGTATGCCTGATAAGCGCAGCGCATCAGGCATAGTGGATTGCGGCTATTGCGTAAAACCGTTTTGCATACAAATCTGCGCGCTGGTTCTCAGAGTGAAGGCGATTTTGTCTGGGTACTGGCTGTAATAGTTATGCTCTTCTTCCAGCCCTTTCGCCTGCGCCAGACGTACCGTTTCCAGTGAGCAGGTACGGTAGACCAGATCTTTATTCATATTGATCTGCTTCTCGCGCTGTTTGTCCGCAGACAGCGCCAGCCAGCTCTCTGACAGCGAGTAATCGTAGACTACCCGATTCCCTTTCGCCTGCACGTTCTCGATGGTAATGAATTCGTCGATTTTCAGTCTCGGCTGCCCACGCATTTTTTTCTTATCTTCTGCGGCGGCATATTGGGCCAGGGTATTAATATCCATACTGGCTATCTTCTGTTTATAAGTCTCGACATAGGCGGCGGGTTGCTGATAATGCTGAGCGTAAGCATTTCTTAATTCCCCGTCGCTCATCGTACAACCCGCCAGAAACAGAGGTAATAGCAGTGCCAGTTTTATTTTAGTCATAATGCTGTCCCGTTTATTATTGGATGCAGTCGCCCATAACATAATAGAAAATGAATGATCACAGGTGATAGTTAAGGTTGTATAAACCGGGGCGCGAAGGCACAAGTTCAATAGTCTTAAAATAGCGGAACAGGCGGGAAACCCTGCCAGAATTGGCAGGGTTATTAAAAATTAATGGCCGATCATTTTAGCCTTCGGGATCAGCTGGAAATACATGTGCTCGGGCACCGGCGTATCCCAGACCTTGGCGTAAACCGCATAGCCAATGGTGGCAAAAAGGATACCCAGCACCAGGATAGTCATGACAACGCCTGACAATGCCGTTTGCCGCCATAACGATTTGCCGTTTCCTTGTTCCCCCGCAGGGGTGTGCAGTGAAAAGCTCAGCGTAGAGGCTACCGGGCAGGATTCAACGCAGGTCATACAACCGGTACATTCCACGGTACGCACCTGAATCAGTCGATCGACCGGGATAGTAGACGGGCAGTTTTTCGCACATTTCCCGCAGTCAATGCAACTGTCTGCATTACGCCGGATTTTAAACGGCGAGAGCAGAGAGAACAGGCCAAGCAGTGCGCCATAAGGGCACAGATAACGGCACCAGGCATTGCGAATAAACACGCTCAGAACGCTGATAATTATCAGGAAAATAAGCGTGGCGGAGCCGATATGACGAAAGAAATCGAGCATCTTCACGTCAATGATCATGCCATAGGCCGACATCAGAAAGTACTGGATTCCCTGGGCGGGCATCGACAGAGCGATATACAGAAAGAATCCCAACAGCAGATACTTCAGACTGAGCAGTGGAATATCCAGCCAGCGCGGCAGCGTGAAATTGCGACCCAATACTTTTTTTCCCAGAGTACCAAGCAGTTCGGAAAGCGTGCCAACCGGGCATAGCCACGAACAGAAGGCTTTTTTTAACAACAAGCTAATCAGGATAAACGCAACTAACAGCAGCATGGAGGCGGCATGGATGGGCGGGAGAAAACCGGTCTCCAGCGTGTAGCGGATATTCATCAAACCCGCGATCGGCAGCCACCCCTCAATACCGCCGGGTCTTGGAATATAGACGCTGGTACCGGCAGTTTCAAAATAGCGGACCCAATAATAAAACGTCACGCCAATATAGATATTGCTGGCCAGCAGGAGAAACTGGGTGGCTTTTCGCCAGGTACTGGCGTTACGCCAGTCATTCCACGGCAATTTGCCTCCGGTTGTGCCTGGGCGGCGCTGCCAGCGCGTGCTCTTTTTCCCGTTCATGGTGTTACACTATCCCTCATATTTCCCCTCCCACATTCAGAAGGCGTCATCATCGGGATATGCTAGCGCTATTCAGATTTGGTGTATTTGATTTGCATCTTATTAAGCGGCTGTTATTTTTATAGCGTCAATAGGCCTGAATAAAAATAACAGCCCGATACTTATCGCAGGTCAGATAAATACCCTTAACGGGGTATTTATTTATCCGTGGGAAAATAGGTTATTCCTGAAATATCTCTACGCGGTCGCGGCCATTACTTTTCGCCAGGTACAGTGCCCGATCGGCTTTATCAACCAACTGCTTGTAGTCAGGATGGTAGTCATATTCGGCGATGCCAATACTGACGGTGACAGAAAATACTTCTGTCGCTGAGGCCGCCATGCGCATCTCGGCAATTTTCATACGCAGCGTTTCGAGGATAATACTGGCCTGAGACTGATCTGACTCGACAAGCAGTATCATAAATTCTTCACCACCGTAGCGGAACACGTAATCGCTACTGCGAATATGATCATAAATAACCGCCGCGACGTTTTTGAGCGTCATATCACCGGTGTTATGCCCGTAGTTGTCGTTAATTTGCTTAAAGTAGTCGATATCCAGCATCGCCAGGGTAAAGGGCTTCCGGGTATGTAACGCCAGCGAGATCTCACGGCGCATAATGGTCGGGATAAAGCGTCGGTTAAGCAATTGAGTCAATGAGTCTTTACCATTTTCCTGCTTCACCAGCGCGTCGAACATTGAGGCGAGCAGGAAATGGATTTTTGCCGAGAGCTGGCGTACATCCTGCAACAAGCTCATCCGTTCAGGCTCTGTCGCCTGATGCTGATGCGACAGCGTGGTTGTCAGGCGGTTGTCGATTTCCGCAATCAGCGACTCCATTTCTTTCAGCAGATTGCTGTTGCCCAGAATGTATTTTCCCTTATGCGCGAACCACATACCAAAATCAGAATTCGCCAAAAGGACCAGCTCACCGAAAGGCATTCCGGTGGCGATGTTATAGATAAACTGATTTTCCCAGTCGGTAAATGAACGTATTTGCCGCTCGCGTTCGACGTTGACGTCATCGTAAATGGTCTGCAGGCGATACTGTTCCTGGGTATGCAGTGAGTTTTGATAGCTGGGGGAATAGGAGACGGTCATGGCCTCCAGGGCGGTATCCATTGCCAGACTGCTGAAACAGATGGCATCGCTCAGCAGGGCGGGCGAGTATTCCGCTTTCTTTTTCAGGACCCGATACAATTCATCTTTCAGCTTGCGCGCGCCGCGATTAACCAGATCGATAGGCAGCCCGATGCGGGCATGCACCACGCCAATTTTGCGCTGTTTTGCCAGCAGTTGTGAGAGATCTTCGTTCGCGCTACCAAGTACGCTGCGTAGCCAGTCAAACATACTGCCGCTAAGGCGGGTGCTGACCTGTTCTGTATTGAGGAACAATGCGCTCTCCGCATGGGAGAGCATATAGTCATAAAAAACGCTCACTAAATGGCGGATCTCTTCGTCGCTTAATGATGTCAGGATCGTGTGAACTTCAGGGGATGTTTGACGTAACAACGCCTGCCATTCTGTAAGGAGTAATGTGTCGTTTACCGGAGCAACCTGTTCCATCTCACTGCCACTCAAAATGCGATTTAAAAATTCAGGCGGTATTACGGACAATTACGTCACAATGGTCAAGTTAAACTCGCTTAACGATGGCTGATACCTTCATAAATAAGCCTGAGCGCGAAGACGCCGATAATGGCGCCTATCACCCGGCTGGCAACCCGCTGGATTCGACCATACGCACGGCGTACGGCGGGCAAAGAAAACGCCTGGCTGAGAAAAATACGCCAGATAACGGAAGACAACACAATACCTGCCCAGGCCATGAGCCTCGCCCACGTAGGCGTTTCTGCGCTGAGGGTGACGGAGAAGATACTAATAAAAAACAGAACGGTTTGCGGATTAGATAAATCCGTTAATAACCCGCGGCGGAAAAATACATACCAGGGGGCGGAAATCGGCTGCTGTAACGTTGGCATTTGCGGTGTAGCCTGATGACGAACACTATTCCAGGCAAACCATAGCAAGTAGGCGCCGCCGACAATTTTAATCAGTGAAAATATCTCTTCGCATTGGGTAATCAGCGTCGCCATACCAAAAAGCCCGAGGCCGGAGTAGAACGCATCGCCTAAGGCCACGCCCAGACCGGTCATCACCCCTGCGCGTCGTCCTGACGCCAGGCTGGTTTGCACCACCACGAACAGGTTCGCGCCGGGATTAAAAAAGGTTAAAACAAACAGGCTGATGGTAAGTACGACGGCGTGTAAAGGTTCCATAAACAACGATTCCATTAGTAAGAGCGGGCCTGGGGCATGCTTAGACTGCTAACACTATAATTTTAGCGCGCTCGTCATTCTGCGTATTTACTCACACTGTATTGTGAAATGCGCCTAAATTTGCCAATAGCGTCTACGCCTGGTTTCTGTAACCCAACTGCGCCGGATAATGCCGCGGCGTGGGATCTTCTGTTATACGCGATACGCAAAATATCTTTATATTTCCGCCAGCTCTGGATCTTTTTTGCGGCCTGAACTACTTATTAATCATCCTTGACTCGCATGGCGAATGTTCAGGGGGCGATGATGGCATATATAACAAAACCTGGAGCTTTTATATGAAAACTGGAATTAAAGTACTCATTGGTGCGTTAGCTTTTGTTGTGTCCAACGCGTATGCCGCGGAATTTATGACGAAGGTTGAGTTTGAAAAGGTTGAGTCGCAATATACCAAAATCGGTGATATTTCAACAAGTAATGAAGTATCAGCCGCTGATGCGAAAGAAGACCTTCTGAAGAAAGCCGAAGAGAAAGGCGCAGATGTGGTGGTATTAACCTCCGGCCAAACGGACAATAAAATCCACGGTACAGCCAATATTTACAAGAAAAAATAATGCGCGGTACTGAAAGATAACATACCCGCCAGTCATTGCACTGGCGGGTTTTCTTTTAGCCTGCGCCAGAACGTAGTTCTGCTGATACCGAGGTATCGTGCAGCCGCGGTTTTATCGCCATTGAATTGCGCCAGCACCTGCTGCGGCGTCAGTGATGAAGTGACCTGCGGTGGGGCAGCAACAGCGGCCAGTTCAGGTAATAGCTGCTGTAGAAATTGTACGTTCAGCTCCGGCTGCGGTTCGACGCTTAAAAACAGCGCCAGACGCTCCATCATATTGCGTAACTCGCGGATATTTCCCGGCCAGCCATAATTGAGCAGCGTAGGCTGGCTCAGGGCTAATCCCTTACGCACGGGTTCAGAAAACGGTACATCCAGTTCTGCCAGCGACTGTTTTAAAAAGCCTTCCGCCAGCGGCAGAATATCGGGCAGCCGCTCGCGTAGCGGCGGCAGTTTAAGGCGCAGAATGCTCAGGCGATAAAACAGATCCGTACGAAATTCTCCCTGTTTCATCTCTTGTTCCAGGTCGCAGTGCGTGGCGCTGATCACCCGCACATCGACCGGAATCGGCTGATGTCCACCGACCCGGGTGACCTCTTTTTCTTCCAGTACGCGCAATAACCGGGTTTGTAACGGTAGCGGCATTTCGCCTATCTCATCAAGAAACAGCGTCCCGCCGTGGGCAATTTCAAACAGGCCCGCGCGTCCTCCCCGGCGGGAGCCGGTAAACGCGCCATCCTCATAGCCGAACAGCTCCGCTTCCAGCAATGATTCGGTGATGGCGCCGCAGTTGACGGCAACAAACGGCGGCGAAGGTTTTCCGCGCCGATTCTCCTGACGCGTAAAATACTCACGATGAATAGCCTGCGCCGCCAGCTCTTTACCTGTGCCGGTTTCACCCTGAATCAGCACCGGCGCACGCGAACGGGCGTAGAGCATAATGGTGTGCCGCACCTGTTCCATTTGCGCAGAGTGACCGCGCATATCTCCCAGCGCATAGCGGGTACGCAGCATATCGCCAGAGGCGTATTGCCCGTTTCTGCGCAGCGTCAGACGGGTCATATCCAGCGCGTCGACAAAAGCCTGACGCACGGTGGCCGCCGAATAGATAAAAATGCCGGTCATGCCCGCTTCTTCCGCCAGGTCGGTAATCAACCCCGCGCCGACCACCGCCTGGGTACCGTTGGCCTTCAGCTCGTTGATTTGTCCACGGGCATCTTCTTCGGTGATATAGCTGCGCTGTTCGAGCTGCAAATTGAAGGTCTTTTGAAAGGCGATTAGCGCGGGGATGGTTTCCTGATAGGTAATGACGCCAATCGACGAGGTCAGTTTTCCCGCTTTCGCCAGCGCCTGGAGTACGTCAAACCCGCTGGGTTTAATCAGGATTACTGGGATCGATAAACGGCTTTTCAGATACGCGCCGTTGGAGCCTGCCGCAATGATGGCATCGCAACGCTCGGTGGCCAGCTTCTTACGGATATAGGCCACCGCTTTTTCGAAACCCAACTGAATAGGGGTAATGGTCGCCAGGTGGTCGAACTCCAGACTGATGTCGCGAAACAGTTCGAACAGGCGCGTGACCGAAACCGTCCAGATAACCGGTTTGTCATCGTTCACTCGCGGCGGAAGATGCGTATCAGCCATAAGCAACCCAAAAAGTAAGGAACCGAGTATAAGGGTTTAGTTGTGTTTCATAAATGTTGCAATGAAACATTCAAGTCGGTTTCATGAAACGATAGCTGACACGCTTTTGTACAATAAAAACACAGGCTCTAAATGTAATTATCTGTTTTAAAGATGAAAAATGGAATTTGAACAAAAGTTACGGTCTTTGGCATATCCCTTGCTTTAGGTAAATCAACGAATGGTAACAAGTTGATAACAAGAGGACGGATATGTCTCTACACTCTCCAGGGCTGGCGTTTCGCGCCGCGCTCAGCAAAGAAAACCCATTACAAATCGTCGGCACCATCAACGCCAATCACGCTCTGCTGGCTCAGCGTGCCGGGTATCAGGCGATTTATCTCTCTGGCGGCGGCGTTGCGGCGGGGTCGTTGGGTCTGCCGGATCTCGGTATTTCTACCCTTGATGATGTACTGACCGATATTCGTCGTATCACCGATGTTTGCCCGCTGCCATTGCTGGTGGATGCGGATATTGGTTTTGGATCGTCGGCGTTCAACGTGGCGCGTACCGTGAAGTCGATGATTAAAGCCGGTGCCGCCGCGCTGCATATTGAAGATCAGATCGGCGCCAAGCGTTGCGGGCATCGTCCGAACAAGGCGATCGTCTCTAAAGAAGAGATGGTCGACAGGATCCGCGCCGCCGTGGATGCCCGCACCGATCCCAACTTTGTGATTATGGCGCGCACCGATGCATTGGCGGTGGAAGGGTTAGAGGCGGCTATCGATCGTGCCCAGGCGTATGTCGAAGCGGGGGCCGACATGCTGTTCCCGGAAGCCATTACCGAGCTGGCGATGTACCGCCAGTTTGCCGATGCGGTGCAGGTTCCGATCCTCGCTAACATTACCGAATTTGGTGCCACGCCGCTGTTTACTACCGATGAACTGCGTAGCGCGAACGTCGCCATGGCCCTGTATCCGCTGTCTGCCTTCCGCGCCATGAACCGTGCGGCTGAACGGGTCTACAACGTGCTGCGCCAGGAAGGCACGCAAAAGAGCGTGATCGACATTATGCAGACGCGCAACGAACTGTACGAAAGCATCAACTACTACCAGTTCGAAGAGAAACTCGACGCGCTGTACACAAAAAAGTAACCGTCGTAGGCCGGATAAGGCGAAGCCGCCATCCGGCAATAAATTTGTACCCTACATATTATAAAAATGACGAGGACAACATGAGCGACACAACAATCCTGCAAAACAACACGCATGTCATTAAACCAAAAAAATCGGTTGCGCTGTCAGGCGTCGCCGCCGGAAATACCGCGTTATGCACCGTGGGTAAAAGCGGTAATGACCTGCATTATCGCGGCTACGATATTCTCGACCTGGCGCAGCAGTGCGAATTTGAAGAAGTCGCGCACCTGCTGATCCACGGGAAATTACCTACCCGCGACGAGCTCACCGCCTATAAAAGCAAACTCAAAGCGCTGCGCGGCTTACCCGCAAACGTGCGCACCGTGCTGGAAGCGCTGCCTGCCGCATCCCACCCGATGGATGTGATGCGCACCGGCGTCTCCGCGCTGGGCTGTACGCTACCGGAAAAAGAGGGACATACCGTTTCCGGCGCGCGCGATATTGCCGACAAGCTGCTGGCGTCCCTCAGTTCGATCCTTTTGTACTGGTATCACTACAGCCATAACGGCGAGCGCATTCAGCCGGAAACGGACGATGATTCCATTGGCGGGCACTTCCTGCATCTGCTGCATGGCGAAAAACCGTCGCAAAGCTGGGAAAAGGCGATGCACATTTCACTGGTGCTGTATGCCGAGCACGAATTCAACGCGTCCACCTTCACCAGTCGTGTGATTGCGGGAACCGGCTCCGATATGTATTCCGCGATTATCGGCGCGATTGGCGCGCTGCGTGGGCCGAAACACGGCGGGGCGAATGAAGTTTCGCTGGAGATCCAGCAGCGTTATGAAACGCCGGATGAAGCCGAAGCGGATATCCGCAAACGCGTGGAAAATAAAGAAGTGGTGATTGGGTTTGGTCACCCGGTTTACACCATTGCCGACCCGCGCCATCAGGTGATTAAACGCGTGGCGAAACAGCTTTCTCAGGAAGGCGGTTCGCTGAAAATGTACAACATCGCCGACCGTCTGGAAGAGGTGATGTGGGAAACCAAAAAGATGTTCCCTAACCTCGACTGGTTCTCGGCGGTCTCCTACAACATGATGGGCGTCCCGACCGAAATGTTCACTCCGCTGTTTGTTATCGCCCGCGTGACCGGCTGGGCGGCGCACATCATCGAACAGCGCCAGGACAACAAAATTATCCGTCCTTCCGCCAACTACACCGGCCCGGAAGATCGCGTATTTGTACCGATCGAAAAGCGTTGCTAATTAAAATCTCTAAATATAAAAACAGGAGTTGTACCCTATGTCCGCACATATTTCGAACGTTCGCCCAGACTTTGACCGTGAAATCGTTGATATCGTTGATTACGTTATGAATTACGAGATCACCTCAAAGGTGGCGTACGACACCGCGCATTATTGCCTTCTCGACACCCTTGGCTGTGGCCTGGAAGCGCTGGAATATCCGGCCTGTAAAAAACTGTTAGGACCGGTGGTGCCGGGGACCGTAGTGCCGAACGGCGTTCGCGTACCGGGCACCCAGTTCCAGCTTGATCCGGTGCAGGCGGCGTTTAACATCGGCGCGATGATTCGCTGGCTGGACTTCAACGACACATGGCTGGCCGCGGAATGGGGCCATCCTTCCGATAACCTCGGCGGCATTCTGGCGACGGCTGACTGGCTGTCACGCAACGCGGTGGCGGCGGGGAAAGCGCCGTTGACCATGAAAAAAGTGCTGACCGGGATGATCAAAGCCCATGAAATTCAGGGCTGTATCGCGCTGGAAAACTCCTTTAACCGCGTTGGATTGGATCACGTTCTGTTGGTAAAAGTCGCCTCCACGGCGGTGGTCGCGGAGATGCTTGGGCTGAGCCGGGATGAAATCCTCAACGCCGTTTCGCTGGCGTGGGTCGACGGCCAGTCGCTGCGTACCTATCGTCATGCGCCAAATACCGGCACGCGTAAATCCTGGGCGGCAGGCGATGCGACCTCCCGCGCAGTACGTCTGGCGTTGATGGCAAAAACGGGCGAGATGGGATATCCGTCTGCGCTGACGGCGAAAACCTGGGGCTTTTATGACGTCTCCTTCAAAGGGGAATCGTTCCGCTTCCAGCGTCCATACGGCTCTTACGTGATGGAAAACGTGCTGTTTAAAATCTCCTTCCCGGCTGAGTTCCACTCGCAGACCGCGGTAGAAGCGGCAATGACGCTGTATGAGCAACTGCAGGCCGCGGGTAAAACGGCGGCGGATATCGAAAAGGTGACCATTCGCACCCACGAAGCCTGTATCCGCATCATCGATAAAAAAGGCCCACTGGATAACCCGGCGGATCGCGATCACTGCATCCAGTATATGGTCGCCATCCCGCTGCTGTTTGGGCGTTTAACCGCGGCAGATTACGAAGACGGCGTGGCGCAGGACAAACGCATTGATGCCCTGCGCGAGAAGATCACCTGCTTCGAAGATCCGGCCTTTACCGCCGATTATCACGACCCGGAAAAACGCGCCATTGCTAACGCCATCACTCTCGAGTTCACCGACGGTTCACGTTTTGAAGAAGTGGTGGTGGAGTACCCAATCGGTCATGCGCGCCGTCGCCACGACGGTATGCCGAAGCTGGTCGAGAAGTTCAAAATCAACCTGGCGCGTCAGTTCCCGACCCGTCAGCAGCAGCGCATTCTGGATGTCTCCCTGGACAGAGCCCGCCTGGAGCAGATGCCGGTCAATGAGTATATGGACCTTTATGTAATCTAAACCTGCGTGCGGCAAGGCGTAAGTTCAACAGGAGAGCATTATGTCTTATAGCGAGTTTTATCAACGTTCGATTACGCAACCGGAGTCGTTCTGGGCCGAGCAGGCCCAGCGCATTGACTGGCATCAGCCGTATACGCAGGTGCTGGATCACAGCAACCCGCCGTTTGCCCGCTGGTTTTGCGGCGGCAAGACCAATTTGTGTCATAACGCCATCGACCGTTGGGTGGAGAAACAGCCTGAGGCGCTGGCGCTGATTGCGGTGTCATCGGAAACCGAAGAAGAGCGTACCTTTACCTTTCGTCAGTTGTACGACGAAGTGAACGTGGCGGCGGCAATGTTGTTGTCTCTGGGCGTACAGCGCGGCGACAGGGTATTGGTTTATATGCCGATGATCGCCGAGGCGCATATTACGCTGCTGGCCTGCGCGCGCATTGGGGCGATCCATTCGGTGGTGTTCGGTGGCTTTGCCTCGCACAGCGTGGCGGCACGTATCGACGACGCCCAACCGGTGATTATCGTTTCGGCGGATGCCGGCGCGCGCGGGGGCAAGATCCTGCCGTATAAAAAGCTGCTCGATGATGCAATCAGTCAGGCGCAGCACCAGCCGCGTCATGTGGTATTGGTCGATCGCGGTCTGGCGAAAATGGCGCGGGTAGAGGGGCGCGACCTCGACTTTGCCGCGCTGCGCCAACAGCATCTTGGCGCGCGGGTGCCGGTGACGTGGCTGGAATCGAATGAAACCTCCTGCATTCTCTATACCTCCGGGACAACCGGTAAACCGAAGGGCGTCCAGCGTGACGTTGGCGGCTATGCGGTCGCGCTGGCAACCACGATGGATACCATTTTCGGCGGTAAAGCGGGCGGCGTGTTCTTCTGCGCGTCGGACATCGGCTGGGTGGTTGGGCATTCGTATATCGTGTATGCCCCACTGCTGGCGGGGATGGCGACAGTGGTGTACGAAGGGCTGCCAACGTATCCGGACTGCGGCGTGTGGTGGAAGATTGTTGAGAAGTATCAGGTTAGCCGGATGTTCTCCGCGCCAACGGCGATACGCGTACTGAAGAAATTCCCGACCGCGCAGATCCGCAATCACGATCTCTCCTCGCTGGAGGTGCTGTATCTGGCTGGGGAACCGCTGGACGAACCGACCGCCAGTTGGGTAACGGAAACGCTGGGTGTCCCGGTTATCGATAATTACTGGCAGACCGAATCTGGCTGGCCAATTATGGCGATCGCCCGTGGGCTGGACGACAGGCCGTCGCGGTTGGGCAGCCCTGGCGTGCCGATGTATGGCTATAACGTGCAGTTGCTCAATGAGGTCACCGGCGAACCCTGCGCAGCGAATGAGAAGGGTATGCTGGTGATTGAAGGGCCACTGCCGCCAGGGTGTATTCAGACCATCTGGGGCGATGACACACGGTTCGTAAATACCTACTGGTCGCTGTTTTCTCGTCAGGTATATGCCACTTTTGACTGGGGCATTCGCGATGCCGACGGCTATTACTTCATCCTTGGTCGGACGGATGACGTCATTAACGTCGCCGGACATCGACTGGGTACGCGTGAGATAGAGGAGAGTATTTCCAGCTATCCAAACGTCGCAGAAGTGGCGGTGGTCGGCGTGAAAGATGCACTGAAAGGGCAGGTGGCGGTTGCATTTGTCATTCCGAAGCAGAGCGATAGCCTGGAAGACCGTGACATCGCGCATTCAGAAGAGAAGGCGATAATGGCGCTGGTGGATAGCCAGATTGGTAATTTTGGCCGTCCGGCACACGTCTGGTTTGTGTCGCAGTTGCCGAAAACGCGCTCCGGTAAAATGCTGCGTCGCACCATCCAGGCAATCTGTGAAGGCCGCGATCCCGGCGATCTGACGACCATTGACGATCCGGCGTCGCTGCAGCAAATTCGCCAGGCGATCGAGGAGTAGCCGTTATTCATTGGCCCGGTGGCGCGATGCTTACCGGGTCTGGTTTCTAATCGACTTTCTTATACGGTCCGTGATAGTAATCAAACGGTGCATAGACTGTATCCGCCACAAAAGACAGCGGCACATCGATAAATAGCAGCGCTAAATCGAAATAATTATAATCGTAAGCGCCTGGGTTTTTTAGTTTAGCCATGTCGTGGTGCGTACCCACATAATAGGTATTCGAATCCTCGCCTTCCGTGCGCGCATTAATGCTGCCACATCCTGAAAGTAATGCGCTGATCAAGAACGCCATTACCGCAACCGTCTTTCTGCTCATCCTGTGACCTGGGTTTACCGTCTCGTTTACCATAGCAGGTTAAAAGCGGCTTTTTGTCCGCAAAACTTAAACCACCGGGTCAGGACTCACAGAGTGAGAATTGCACGTTGTAGGCCGGATAAACCGCGTGAGTGGTGCATCCGGCAAAGAGGCTTTTACAGCGCGACGCTTTCGCGACGACGCAGCAGGGAAAATGGCCCCGGTCCACTTAGGGTAAATACGGAGATCAGCGTGAAGCTCAATGCAATTATCCCCAGCACCAGATAAGCCCCCTGGAAACCAATGTTCTCATACATTTTTCCGGCCAGAACTGACATGAAAATCATTGCCAGCTGTTTGAAGAAACAGAAACACACCAGGTAAATCGTGGCCGAGAAACGCACTTCAAACTGACTGGTGATGTATTTGAAGCAACCGACAATCAGGAACGGTATCTCGAACATATGCAGCGTTTTGAGGATAACGACTTCCAGCGCCGTGGTGGCGAATGATGAACCAATGATCCGTACCGACATGATCGTACCGGCCAGCAGCAGGGCGTTCTTTCCACCGATGCGGTTCACGATCAGCGGAGCAAAGAACATGATCGAGGCGTTGAGTAATTCCCCCATGGTTGTGACGTAGCCAAACACACGGGTGCCCTGTTCGCCAGTGGCAAAGAACGAAGTAAAGAAGTTGGCGAACTGCTGGTCAAACACATCATAAGTACAGGAAACGCCGACCACGTACAGGGAGAGAAACCAGAGTTTTGGTTGTTTGAATAATTCCAGCGCCAGCTTCAGGCTGAATGCTGAGTTGTTGGCGCCTACCGCATCCGCGACTTTTGCAGAAGAGGGGGCATCTGCTTTTGAAAAGAACAGCAGCAATGCCAGAATGACCGCACAGCCAGAACCTAACCAGAAGACAAACTGGTTATTGATGGTGAACATAATTCCTGCAATCGAGGCGCACAGCGCCCAGCCCACACAGCCAAACATGCGTGCGCGACCAAATTCAAACTTGCTTCGGCGGCTGGCCTTTTCAATATAGGCTTCAATCGCCGGAGCGCCGGCATTGTAAATAAAGCCAAGATAAATCCCGCCGACAATCGACCCCAGTAAAATATTAACCTGTAATAGCGGGCCAAAAACGTAAATAAAGAACGGGGCAAACATTACCAGCATTCCAGTAATTACCCACAGCAGGTGTTTTCGCAGGCCAAGCTTATCGGAAAGTAGTCCGAAAACAGGCTGAAATAATAATGAAAACAGTGAAATACAGGCGAAAATGATCCCAGTGTCACCTTTACTGATATGGTTCACATCGTGTAACCAGATCGGAAAGAAGGGGAAATAAGCACCCATAATGAAAAAGTAAAAGAAAAAGAAAAAGCCGAACATCCAAAAGTTAGTGTTTTTTAAATAATACATGACAGACTTCCTCAGGAAAAATAAGGGCAGGTCATAACCTGCCCATTATTATTATGTTTAACCCCAGATAACCTGGTAGTGATAACGTCCGGCACTCAACAAAAACTCCGGCGACACGGAAGGACTCCATGAATCATCGCCGCCGACGCCCATATGGAAGCCATCAATATTGAGCCAGGTACCCGCCTCCGGTTGCAGCAGATGACGGTGGCTGGTTTCCATTAGTTGCTGTTGGCTAAAGCGGCTGATGTTGAACAGGAAGTCGCCACGCCATTGATGCGTGCCGTATCGCAGTTCGCGCGTGCCGCAGCGCAGACCATTTTCGCTCGGGAAAACATACGGAGTGTACATCTCATCGAGTGACAGATCCCAACGGTCAAAACAGGCGGCGCTCAGGCGATCCGGGTAGTTCTCATGTGGGCCGAGACCTAACCAGTTCACACGCTCGGCAACCTGCGACAACTGGCAGCTCAGGCCAATACGCGCCGGATGCGGCGTGCCGCTGGCAACATCGACATCCACCGTTATCTGCATCTCGCCATGACCGTTGATACGATACGATTTACGGCTGATAAACAGCGTTTCACCCTGATACTGCCACGCATGTTCGGTGGTAATCAGTACTGCGTTGCTGAGCGCGTCGGCAGCACAGTGCAGTAACGTTGCTGCAACCTGATAATGACCGGCGGCCTTCCAGCGTTCAACCCAGGCATTCGGGTCAATGCGGGTTGACTCGCTGACGCCGATGTCGTTGTCCAGCGGCGCGCGGGTGAACTGGTCGGTCAGTGGGGATAACAACTGGGCTGTATCATCAAGCCAGTATTGTGTCAGCAGGCCAGACCGACGGTCGAATTGCCAACGCTTGTTGTCATTCTCCACAGTAAAGCTGTTTTCGCTAACGTTGAGCTGTGGCGCGGTGCGGGCAGTTGGCTGCCGCGCCAGGCTGAGTTTCTCTTCCAGCTTCCACTGCTGCCAGGCGCTGATGTGCCCGGCGTCTGACCAGGCGGTGGCGCGAGGCTGTTCCACGCGCACCGTCAGCCACAGTTGGCCTGCGGTTTCCGGCATCGGGCAATCTGGCAGGGTAATCACCTGGCGGCCCTGCGGGGCAATATCCAGAACGATTTGTCCGGCGGCCAGCGGGTTGCCGTCCTGGGCAATCGACCAGTGCAGAACTTCGTTATCGCTGTGGCGGAACAGATATTCGCTGGTCACTTCAATCTGGCGTTCAGCGCCCGGCAGTAACGTAAACTGGAAAAACTGCTGTTCATGTTTGGCCTCGTATAACGCCGGATGCGGGGTGCGATCGGCGAACACCAGTCCGTTCATGCAAAATTGACGATCGTTAGGCGTGTCGCCAAAGTCGCCACCGTAGGCTGACCATGCCTTGCCATTATCATCGTGTTTAATCAGCGATTGATCCACCCAGTCCCAGACAAACCCGCCCTGCAGTCGCGGATACTGACGAAATGCCTGCCAGTATTTGGCGAAGCCGCCGAAACTATTGCCCATCGCATGGGCATATTCACAGAGAATGAGTGGACGCTGCTCGCCGGGCATCGACAGCCACTTTTTAATCGACCATTTAGGTACCGCCGGGAAGGGCTGATCCTGATCGACGCGGGCGTACATCGGGCAAATAATGTCGGTCGCCGCGGTATTCGCGCCGCCGCCTTCGTACTGTACCGGGCGTGACGGATCCTCTGATTTTATCCAGCGATACAGCGCGTCGTGATTGACGCCATGACCGGATTCATTGCCCAGCGACCAGATGATAATGCTCGGATGGTTGCGATCGCGCTGCACCATGCGCGTCACGCGCTGGCTCATGGCAGGCAACCATGTGGGATCGTCGCTCAGGCGATTCATTGGCACCATGCCGTGGGTTTCGATATTGGCTTCGTCGACCACGTACAGGCCGTAGCGATCGCACAGGGTGTACCACAACGGATGGTTCGGGTAATGGGAGCAGCGCACGGCATTAAAGTTGTTCTGCTTCATCAGCAGAATGTCCTGCACCATCGTCGCCTCGTCCATCACCTGACCGTTGACCGGATGGTGCTCATGACGGTTGGTGCCGCGAATCAACAGCGGCTTACCGTTTAACAGTAGTAGGCCGTTTTTGATATCAATCTGACGAAAGCCGACGTCACAGGCTTCTGCTTCAATCAGCACTCCATCCGCGTTATGTAATTGCACAACGGCACGGTACAGATTGGGCGTTTCAGCACTCCACAGCGCTGGCTTTTCGACGTTCAGCCGCAGGGTAACCCGGTCATGATAAGCGCCGCGTTCATCAATAATCTCACCGCCGAGTGGGGAGGTCGTTTCATCAGTCAGCGTTTCAGCTTCCCACAATTGCAGGGTAACGCGTAAATCTTCGCTCGCGTTGCCCGCCACTCTGACTTCCGCTTCCAGCACGGCGCGGCTGAAGTCATCGTTAAAACGGGTGTTAATGCGCAGGTCGCTGATTTGCGTGGTGGGCTTATGCAGCAAAGATATGTCGCGAAAGATACCGCTCATGCGCCACATATCCTGGTCTTCCAGATAGCTGCCGTCGCTCCATCGCAGCACCATCACGGCCAGGCGGTTTTCGCCGCGCAGCAGATAATCGCTCAGATCGAATTCAGACGGCAGACGACTGTCCTGACCGTAGCCGACCCAGCGACCGTTGCACCACAGATGAAATGCGGAATTGACGCCGTCAAAAATAATGCGCGTCTGACCTTCATCTAACCATGCGTCTTCGATATTAAATGTGAGCGAGTAACATCCCGTTGGGTTCTGCGCCGGAACGTACGGGGGATTAACCGGAATCGGGTAGGTGACGTTGGTATAAATTGGCGCGTCGTAACCGTCCATCTGCCAGTTAGAGGGGACGTTGATAGTGTCAGCCTGTGGCAGAACGCTTGTCAGCCAGCTTTCCGGCACAGCCTCCGGCGCGGGAAACCACGCGAATTGCCACTGGCCATTCAGCGAGCGTAACTGAGTTGAGCGCTGATTAGTTCGCGCATCATCTGCTGAGCGCCAGCTACAGAAAGGTGGGTGCGCCTCCAGGCGGTTGAGCTGCGTGACGCCGGGATTTTCCCAGTCGCGGCGGGCCAGAACAGCGGAGAGTGAATCTGTGTTCAGGTTCATAACGGTATCCTGTTTGAATTTGTTATTCGCTCACAATTTCAATCAAAATACGGATAAGCGCTCCCAACTGTAAAGGATGGGGCGTTTAATGAGTGAACTGACTCACATAATTGTTATGCGTTCACATTTTAGGTGTGAGCTGAGAAACTTGTCGCGCAAGCTGGATGAGTGAATCCGCCAGCGCCTGGGGAGAGGTGGTTTGCGTATCGGGAGGCAGAACCGTTTTGCGCTTCACCAGGGTTACGGGCAGCAGTTGGTTGCCCACGGTTGATTCGCCATGGGGAAGTTGCAGCAGCCTGTCGACGCTGGTTTCACCCAATAATGGAAAATCCTGCCTGATGGTGGTCAGCGGTGGAATGTAGCAGGCGCTGTCTTCTGTGTCATCGTAGCCGATCACCGAGATATCCATCGCCACCCGCAGGCCGAACTCGCTGATTGCCCGCATCGCGCCCAGCGCCATTTGATCGTTAGCAACCAGCATAGCGGTGGGGAGATTACCGCTATTGAGCAGATGCAGTGTTTGCTGAAAACCAGACATCGCGCTCCAGTCGCCTTCCAGCTCCGCGACGGGTTGCAACTGGTAGTACGCCAGATATTTATGCCACCCCGCATGCCGAAGCCTTGCCGAAACCGAAGTGTGCGGCCCGCTCAGCAGGGCGATACGCTGATGTCCGTTCTGCACCAGATGTTCAACGCCAAGGCGTGCGCCGTCATCATGGGAGAAAATCACGCTGTTAATGGGCGTCTGGTCAGAGACATCGAGAAACAGCACCGGCACCGTACCGCAGGCGGCAGCCACGGCAATGGCGTCTTCTTCATCCAGCGGATAGTTAATGATAAGCCCGGTTACGCGTTGGGAAAGCAGGTTGTGGACCGCGGCTTTGCATGCTTCAACGCCGCTGCGCTCGACCATGGCGATCACCACGCTGGCACCGGACTGGTCGGCGCGGGATTTTATGGCGGCAACGATTTGTGAAGGGGCGTGCAAGGCAAGGTTCGCCGTCACGACGCCAATCAGCGACGTCTGTTTACCAGCCAGTTGCTGTGCGACGCGGTTAGGGATGTAATTGAGTTCCGCCATCGCGGCCTCAACTTTCTGTCGGGTTTTTGCAGAAACGTGGCTGGCCTGATTTACGACGCGCGAGACGGTCTGGTAAGAGACTCCTGCATGGTCTGCCACATCGTATAGCGTTACCGGTTTCACGTTTATCACCCCTGTCATGATGTTTTCTACGCGCTATGATGCCACAGCGGAACAGTTTTGGGGGATTTGCGCATGGGTTCTGCGAGGCGCATTCCAGGGTTGCGTCTCTGGCAGCGGAGGATTTATCGTCGTGATTATTAACAGAATAAAAAAGCGAGGACATCGTGAGCGACGTTGCGGCAAACAACATTCTGTCCATCTACCGACGTCATGCGGATGCCTTTGCCAGTCAGCGCTCTCGTACACTGTTCGAGAAAAGCTGGCTGGATAAGTTCATCACCGTGATGGGCGGGCAGGGCAGCATTGTGGATATTGGTTGCGGGAATGGTCAGCCGATTGCCGGGTATTTTATCCAGCAAGGCTTTCAGCTCACAGGGATTGATGGTTCCGCAGCGATGCTGGCCCGCGCCCGGCAATCCTTTCCCGCGCAGCGCTGGCTGGAGCAAGATATGCGGGAGTTGGTGCTTAACGAGACGTTCGACGGCCTTATTGCGTGGGACAGCTTTTTCCATTTAACCCAGCAAGACCAACGAAAGATGTTCCCGATCTTTGACCGGCTTAGCCATCCCGGCAGCGCGCTGATGTTTACCAGCGGTACCGGGAACGGCATTGCGATGGGGCAATTTGAAGGCGAGCCGTTATTTCACGCCAGCCTCGCGCCGGACGAATACCGCGCATTGTTGTCAGCGCATGGCTTTGCGGTGGTCGAGATGGTGATGGAAGATCCGGAATGCGCAGGGCACACGGTGTGGCTGGCGAAAAAAAGCTAAATGCCGCGAAAGGTTTTGCGCCATTCGGCGGGGCTGACGCCGAAATGAGATTTAAAATGCTGACGCCAGGTGACAGGCGACTGAAAACCGACCTGTTCGGCGATGCGTTCAACGGGCAACTGACTGGACTCCAGTAACGCCTGGCTGCGGCGAAGACGCTCGACAATCAACCACTCTGCCACGCTCGATCCGGTGGCTTTCATAAAGTGACGGGTTAACGTGCGACGGCTCATCATCAGCCGCTGCGCCAGCGCATCGATACTATGCTGCTCGTGGATATGCAGGCGTAAATAATCAAGCAGGGCATTGATGCGCTGATCCTGGGTATTTTTCGCCACCGGCTGCTCGATAAATTGTGCCTGACCACCTTCGCGATGCGGCGGCACAATCATCCGCCGCGCAATCTGATTCGCTGCCGTGCTGCCAAAACGTTGGCGGATCACGTACAAACAGCAATCCAGCGCGGCGGCAGTGCCTGCTGAGGTAATAATACCGTCGTCATCCACATACAGAGCGTTGATATCCAGACGCGCCGCCGGGAAGCGGGCCTGAAAATCCTGTTCGAACTCCCAGTGCGTGGCCGCCCGTTTGCCATCCAACAGACCGGCATAGCCGAGGACAAATGCGCCCAGACACAGCCCGACAATTTGCGCGCCGTTTTGTCGGGCGCGGTTGAGCGCATCAAGCAACCCCTGCGGCGGGCGATGTGCGGTAGTGCCCCAGTAAGGGATTACCACGATGTCGGCTGCCTCCACCGCTTCATAGCCATGAGCTGCGTTAATCGAGAAACCGTCCTGTGAGGAAACAATACCGGGCTGTTTGGCGCACAATTGCACGTCGAAGCGCTTTTTCGCTGCCACTTTGTCACTGAAAATGATGCACGGCACCGAGAAGTGAAACGGGCTGAAATCTTCCACGGCGACAATAGCGACGGTAAGCGGCTGCATACGATTCCTCTGCGGATATTAAAACGTCAGGGTTTCACCATCTTCCGGCACGTTGACGCATTGCGCAATCTGGTTGTCGCTGGCGTATGACTTCAGCGCGGCGCGGGTCAACAAACAGTGGTTTATCGCCTCCATATGCGTGGCCACAATTTGTGCGTTGGGAAGGGTGAAGTGGGTTTTTAGTACATCTTCTGCGCCCATAATAATTGGGCCAAAACCGATTACGTGGGCAAAACCGGCGTTCAAAATCACCACGTCCGGTTGGAAAGTCAGCATGTTGGCTTCCACTTCGTCACGCCAGATAGTGTCTCCAACCAGATACAGCGTTTTTTCCGCCGGATGCTGAAAGATTACCCCGCAGGCATCGCCTAAACGTTCCGCCATTTGCGGGATGGCGTAAGCGCGATCTGAGCCATGCTGGCCGCCGGTTTTACGCAGGATGATGTCGCCCAGCGTGGTGTTGTGCGTCAGTACGATCAGGTGTGTGAAACCCTGATCTCGCAGTACCTGCGCATCTTGCTCATTTTGCACGTAAATCGGTTTGTCTTTCGGCACGACGCGTGCTGCAACCTCATCCCAGTGATCTTCATGCAGATGCGTCACGATCAGCGCATCGACGTTAAGCAGATTATCAATATTAACAGGCAGATCGACGGTCGGATTGCGGATCTCCGCACGTGCCGTTCCGGCAAAGCCCGGATAAGCACCTTTTGCCGCCAGCATTGGATCGATTAGAAAGGTTTTGCCGCCAAAGGTGATGCGCTGCGTGGCGTTGCGGATTTGCGTGATGTTCATGGTGTTTGCTCCACGTGTTGGGTCAGTGGTGTCATCGTAGAGTGTTGTGCATAAGTTGAATGTGGGCAAATGGGCGACTAGCGATGGGATTGGGCCAAAAGAGTAAGAATAATTTAATTTAAAAATACAAGAAATCCTAAAATGCAATAGGAATGAAGTGAAACAGCACTTAATGTCTTTACTTTTGTTTACATTTTGTGCTTTTTTTAAATGGTCGGCTGTGCTTTGCAGTCAAGTTCGCTTTCGTACTTTTTTGGAGGGTGGGGTGAAGTTCAGGGATGAAAGAAAGTTGGCATTACTGATTGGGATGTTAATTTTGCCCTTCACAACTGTTTCTGCCGCACCACTCTCTCCTGCGGATCGTAATACCATTCAGCAGCAACAGCAGCAGTTACTTAATGAAAACCAGCGCCAGCGTGAAGAGCTGGAGCGTAGCGTTACGTTGCCTGTAACCGTAACGCCGAAAACACCAGCCCGGGCTGAAGGGCCGTGTTTTATGATTTCGCGCATTGATATTGACGGCGCAACGAAGTTGTCCGCCGCTGCCTCGGCAAAGCTTATCGCGCCGTGGGTGAATCAATGCCTGGATATTCCCCGTCTGACGGAACTGACAAATGCGATTTCCGACTGGTATATCAGCCGAGGCTATATCACCAGTCGCGCCTTTTTAACCGAACAGGATCTCTCATCCGGGGTGCTGCATATCGCGGTGCTTGAGGGGAAATTGCAGCAAATACGTCTGGAAGGCGTCCCATCGCGCACTCTGCTGATGACCTTTCCCGGAATGGAAGGAAAAATTCTCAATCTGCGTGACATTGAACAAGGGATGGAGCAGTTGAATCGGGTTCGCCAGACGCCGGTGGAAATTGAAATTTTGCCGGGCAGTCAGCAGGGGTTCTCAATAGTTAACCTCACCACCACGCCAGAATTTCCACTCAATGGTTCAGTAAGTTTTGATAACAGCGGGCAAAAGAGCACCGGAACCGGGCAACTCAGTGGCGCATTATTTTTCAATAATATGCTCGGTCTGGCAGATAAATGGTTTATCAGCGGTGGACGCAGCAGCGATTTTTCCAGTAGCAAAGATGCGCAGAACTTTGCTACTGGCGTGAGTATTCCTTATGGCTACGGACTGCTTGATTACAGCTACAGCTGGAGTAACTACCTCAGCACTATTGATAACAATGGTTATGCCTGGCGTTCCACTGGTGATAGCGAAACCCATCGGTTGAACGGATCCTGGGTTTTGTTTCGCAATGGAGATGTCAAGACCGCTGCATCGCTGGGTCTCACGCATCGAATTAACCGTAACAGATTGAATGATGTCCTGCTGGAAACCAGTAGCCGCAAGCTTTCCAGTGTTTCGCTGGGTATCAACCATACGCAAAAAATTGCTTCTGGCGTTGCGACGTTTAACCCTTCATTCACCCAGGGCGTGCCGTGGTTTGGCGCAGAGGATGACAACGATAAACAAGGGGATGTACCAAGGGCGGAATTTCGCAAATGGAGCGTCAATGGCAGTTTTCAGCGCCCGTTGGCAGAAAGAGTGTGGTGGCTCAGCAGCGTCTATTTTCAATGGTCTGTGGACCGACTCTACGGCAGTGAACGCCTGACGCTGGGCGGAGAAACCTCAGTTCGCGGTTTTAAAGAACAATACATTTCTGGAGATAACGGCGGCTACTGGCGCAACGAAGTGAATTATTCGCTGTTTACGTTGCCGGTATTCGGACAGATTGGCGCGATGGCGGCATTCGACGGCGGCTGGCTGAAACAGGATAGCGTTGACAGGTATGCCTCCGGCACGTTGTGGGGGGCTGCGCTGGGATTAACCAGCTCAGGGCGCTGGTTCTCCTCTCAGTTTACCGTAGGTACGCCAGTTAACTATCCGGACTGGCTAGCCCCGGATCATCTCAATGTGTATTACCGCGTTGCGGTGGCATTTTAAGGAACAAGGGTGATGAAAAAGGATCAGGTTCGTTTTTCCCAGCGTTTGCTAAGCGGCATGTTGAGTTTTCTGCTGGCTACCCAACCACTGCTCCCGGCGATGGCTGCCGTCATCACGCCTGAAGGCAATACGCAGATGGATAAAGCCGCCAATGGTGTTCCGGTGGTGAATATTGCCACACCGAACCAGTCCGGGATTTCACACAATAAATATAACGACTACAACGTGGGAAAAGAGGGGCTGATCCTTAACAACGCGACCGGGCAATTTACCCAAACCCAGCTCGGCGGCATTATCCAGAATAACCCAAACCTACAGCCAGGAAAGGAAGCTTCAGGGATCATCAACGAAGTTACCGGCGCTAACCGTTCACAGCTGCAGGGCTATACCGAAGTCGCGGGGAAAGCCGCCAACGTCATGGTCGCTAACCCCTATGGCATTACCTGTAATGGTTGTGGATTTATCAACACGCCTAACGCCACCCTGACCACCGGTAAACCTGTGTTGGACGCCAATGGCAACCTGCAGTCGCTGGAGGTAAGCAAGGGCAGTATTACCATCGAAGGTAAGGGGCTGGATGGTAGCCAGAGCGATGCAGTGTCGATTATTGCCCGCGCCACGGAAATCAATGCTGCGCTACACGCCAAAGATTTGACGGTTATCGCCGGCGCGAATCGCGTTGCGGCGAATGGGCAGACGAGCACGCTGAATGGCGAAGGAGAAGCACCGAAAATTGCGGTAGACACCGGCGCGTTAGGTGGCATGTATGCTAACCGAATTCACCTGGTCTCCAGCGAGAAAGGGCTGGGGGTCAACCTCGGGAATCTGAATGCCCGTCAGGGTGATATCACCCTCA
This sequence comes from Citrobacter werkmanii, assembly GCF_008693645.1. Taxonomy (NCBI): domain Bacteria; kingdom Pseudomonadati; phylum Pseudomonadota; class Gammaproteobacteria; order Enterobacterales; family Enterobacteriaceae; genus Citrobacter; species Citrobacter werkmanii. The sequence continues at coordinate 1,376,818 of NZ_CP044101.1, forward strand.
ATGCTAACGGGAAGTTAACGATCGGCAATAGTCTGGCAAATGGTGGTCTTTCTGCCAGGGGCGAAGGCGTCACGTTAACCGGTAGTCATAAGACCGGGAGCGGGATGGCCATCAACAGTACCGGGGCGTTAGCGCTACAGGATGCAAATCTCTCCAGCGGCGCAAACGTGCAGTTGGGCAGCGATGGCAAGGTGACGATCGATGGTGGTGGGATTGCCGCAGCTGGCGAGTTGCAGGTGGCTGCTAAACAGGATGTAGCCGTTGCTGCAACCACTCTGGTTAGCCAGAAAAACACCTCACTGCGCAGTGACGGCTCGCTGACAGTTACCGACGGCAGCCTGACCAGTAAAGAAAAACTGGATGTCGAGGGTACTCATGGACTGACGCTGACCCGTTCCACGCTGGGTAGTGATGCTGATGTTAGCCTTAACAGTAAGGGCTATCTGTCGGCGAAAGGGGGATTGCTCTCAGCAGGTAATGGATTAACGCTGAAGGCGCAGCGCATAGCACTGGATAACGCCAGTCGGGCCGATGCGAAAGGCGCATTAAGCCTGACCGGTAGCGAAATGAACAACCAGGGGCAGGTCAATGCGGGAGATACTTTATCTCTCTCTGGTGACCACCTCGTTAATGGTGGTCAACTGGCGGCAAACGGCAGTCTTGATGCTTCTGTCAGCAGCCTTAGCAACACCGGTCTGATGCAGGGTAACAGCGTATCGGTCCGCAGCGGGTCGCTGGATAATATGGGCACGCTGGCGAGCGGCAGCCAGCTTTCAGTACAGACGGCAGCGCTGAACCAGCAGGGGATCCTGAGCACGAAAAACGATGCGGATATCCGGGCTGATGCCACGCTGCGTAATAGTGGAAAGTTGCTCTCTGATGGCACTCTAACGGTGCAGGCCGCGTCAGTTGAACAATATGGCGTCCTCTCTGGCAACCAGGGGGTAATGCTCAATGCTGAAAATCTCACCGCCGCGAAAGATTCGTTGATCGCCGGGCAACAAAACATACAGTTAAACGTTACGCAAAACCTTAACCTGAACGGTCAGGTTAATGCCGCTGGCGCGCTTAACGTCGGCGCAAAGCAGCTGACTACCGGCAAAGACGGTCATTTACAGAGCGGTCTGGACCTTGCGATTACCGGCAACAGCGTGACGCTCGACGGCGTACAGGCGGCAAAAGGTTCGCTGGATGTGACGGCTGACCGGCTCAGTCATGGCGGAAAATCCACCGGGGCACGCGTTGGTTTCAGCGCGCAGCAGTCAGTTGATAACCATGGCGAACTGTTGGCAGATACCCTGACGCTCAGCGCGGCGACGCTGACTCATAACGGCAGCGCCAGCGCTGAACGCATCTCGATTATTGCACCTGAACTGCTGACCAGCGGCGGCTCTCTGATAGCCGACACGCTAACTCTCCACAGTCAGCATGTTGTGAATAGCGGTCTGATGCAGGGTAACGCGGCAATGGACCTACAGATTGATAAGTTAGATAACCTGAGCGGCGGCTCGCTCTATGCCAGGCATTCTCTGGCGCTGGATATACCGTATCTGACCAACCATGGGCTGATTACCAGCGACGGTTCATTGCATCTCAATGGTCGCCAGTTGGTTAACGGCGGAGAAATTAACGGCGTTAGTCTGCAAAGTGAATATGCGACGGTAAAAAACGAAGCCGCGGGGCGCCTGCTGGCGGACACGTCATTATCTGTTAACGGACAGCAGACAGATAACCTCGGACTCATGGCCGCCGAAATGCTCGCGCTGAACAGCCAGGACGTGAAAAACGACGGGAATGTGTTGTCGGTGGGGGAATTGAGCCTGAAGAATCAGACTCTGCACAACACCGGCTTGCTGCAGGGCGGCACGCTGAATCTGGAAGCAAATACGTGGCAAAACAGCGGTAATGCGCTGGGTGAAACGGGGGTAACGGCGACAGTACACGACGCGTTCACTAACCAGGGCAAGGTACTCAGTCAACAGGGTATGACAGTGCATGCCGCCAGTGCGAATAACAGCGGAATGCTGGCGGCGAAGGTGCTGGCATTACACGGCGATCTCAGCAACAGTGGGATCCTGCAGGGGGATCACGCGCTCGCCTGGGATGGCAGTCGCTTCACTAACCTTGCGGGTGGGCAGGTGACCAGCGGTGAAGATCTACAGCTTAGCGGAAAACGTTTCGAAAATGATGGCCAACTGGAGGGCCGTACGGCGGCGATCAGACTGGATAACCTGCACAATAGCGGCAGCGTTCAGGCACTGGATAGCCTGAAAATTCAGGCTAACGGGCGACTGGATAACCAGGGATCGCTGCGCAGTCTCAACCTGTTCGAGCTGGCTGCGGCGCAGTTGTTTAACAACAACACGATTGCAGCAAAATCCCTGAGTATTTCCGTGCCGGAGCTTATGAATAACGGCATTGTGCAGGGTAATTCGGCGCTACAGCTCACCACCCGCAATCTGTTCAATGGTCAGCAGGGGCAACTGGTCAGCGGCGCGGGGCTGGATTTAGACCTCGACTCACTGGAAAACCACGGTCTGCTGCTGGCGAATACCGGCTTCACACTGCGCGGCAGCACATTAATTAACGCAGGTGATATTCAGGCCGACTCCCTGAACCTGACGCTGGCAAACTCGGTTGAAAATCAGGGGAGCCTGGTGGCGAAACAGGGGGCGTCAATGAATACTGCATCCCTGGATAACCGCGGTACGCTGGCGGCGACAAGTGTCGCTCTGGATGGAAAATCAATCCGTAACAGCGGACGGGTGCAGGGCAACGACAGTACCTCGGTTTCTGCGAATACCTTCACCACGGATACCACAGGTAAATGGCTGGCCGGTAATGCGCTGTTGGTGCATACCGGTGCGATGGAAAACGCCGGCGTACTGCAGGGAAATACCCTGACATTTACTGCCGACTCGCTGAATAACAGCGGGGTGCTTAACGGTTTACATGGCCTGGAAGGCAGGCTATCCGGGCGACTTACCAACCCCGGACACATTCAAAGTGGCGGCGCACTGACGCTTACGGCTGATGATATCAACAGTGCCGGACGTATTGCCGGTGACAGGCTGACTCTTGCTGCCTCGACGTTAAACAATTCAGGCCTGTGGCAGGGGACGAACGGACTTGCGCTGTCTGGCGATGTACTCACGACGGGGATAACCTCCCGTACGCTGAGCGGCGGCGCGTTGACCTTTGATGCTGGCAATATAACGACGCAAGGAACGCTGCAGGGGCAGCAGCTCACGCTGACCGCTGATAACTGGTTGCACAAAGGATCGCTGATAAGCCTGGGTAATCTGACGGCTACTGTAAACAACGGCCTTACCACATCAGGCGATGTGATGAGCCATGGTGGAATGTCACTAACCGCGCAGCAGCTTGATAACAGTGGAAGGCTGCTCAGCGAGAGCGATGTAACGCTCGACGGCGCACAGTTCGATAACAGTGGCGCGGTACAGGGAAATACCCTGACCTTGCAGCAAAACAGGATCCACAATCAGGGCACGCTGACCGGCCTGCAAAGCCTGACGCTGGAGGCTCGTCAGCGTCTGATGGCGCGAATGGCGATGGCTTCACCGCAACAGGAATTGATTAACGCAGCAGGTGGTTCACTGCTGACGCAGGGAGCGCTGAAACTCACTTCTGGCGATGTGACGAATAATGGCACGTGGCAGGGACAGTCCGTTCTGCTCAGTGCGCAAACGCTGACAAACAACGGGGCAATACAAAGCGCCGACGCCCTGCAGTTTACGCTCGCAAATAACCTGACTTCTGCGGCCGGCAGCAAAATTACCGCCCTTGGTAACGCGACGCTACAGGCGCTTTCTCTGACTAACTCGGGGCAATGGACGGCGAAAAATCTTACGCTGAAGGGGGCAACCCTTGATAACAGCGCGGCGATTAGCGGCGTAAATGCGCTCACGCTTGCCATGAACGGCGCGGTCAGGCAGCAGAAAGCGGGCAGTATGCTGAGCGGCGGCGCGTTGGATCTGACTGCGGCGTCAGTCACCAACGATGGAAAAATTCAGGGTGCGACGTTGGGCATGACGACCGGCGCATTGACCAACAGCGGACGACTACAAGGGGATAATGGCGCAACGCTGTCGCTGAGCGGTGGTTTGATAAACCAGGCTTCCGGGGAGATTGTCAGCCGCCAGGGGCTTTCGCTTTCTACGCCAGTGCTGTCCAACTACGGTTTAATGCAGGGCGGTGGAGAGACCCATCTTAACGCCGCAACACGCGCGCTCAATGACGGCAAACTGCTTTCCGGCGCGGGAATGACGCTGACGACGGCAGAATATTCCGGCGCAGGCTGGTTACAGGCGACAAACCTCGTTCTGAATGCGGCAACGGCCACCAATGACGGTAACTGGCTGGCCGACAGCGCCACGCTTGCTGGGACCCGGTTTACCAACCAGGGAACCGCGCAGGCCGGTCAACTGGCGGTGAAATACGCGCAACTGACGAATAACGGTACGCTGTTAGGCAACTCGCAACTGAGTGTGAATGCCAGCGAAGTTAATCAGAATGCGGCAGGGAAACTGTTCAGCGGCGGCGACCTGTTCGTTGAAAGTCGCGGGCTGGGTGCGTTGGGACAGGTGGTTGCGCTGGGTAATCTGACGCTGAAGCTGGTGAATGGTTTTACTGCGCAAAGCGCTTTTGCCGCGGGTAAAACACTGACCATTACCAGCGATGGCGCTATCGACAACCGTAGCGTGCTTCAGGGGCAATCGCTCAACCTGACGGCGGGCGGACAGCTCAGCAATAACGGGCAAATTACAACTGGCAGCGGCGTCAGTTATCTTAGCGGCGACAGCGTAGCGCTCAATGCCGCCGGAACGTTACAGGGCGGTGGCGATATTACGCTGACCAGTCGCGGTAATATTTCAGTCGCTGGTTTCACCGGAACGCGTGGCTCTCTGACGCTCAATGCACCGGGCGCCATCGTCAATACGGCGCTGTTGTACGCGGCAAATAATCTGGCGCTTTATGCTAACACCATCACCAACCAGCGCGGCGATATCCTCGCGGGCAACAATCTGTGGATGCAGCGAGATGCTGCGGGCAATGCCAACAGTGAAGTGGTCAACACCTCCGGCAATATCGAAACCCAGAACGGTGATATCACGATAAAAACAGGACATCTGCTGAACCAGCGAGATGGGTTGAAAACAAACCAGACACAAATAGCTGGAGCAAACAATATTCCAGGGATAGGTAATGCGACTGTTGCGATAGATATCAGTCAGATGGCAGAAGGTACCTATGGCGTTAATGGTTACTCCTATGAGGTACAAACCAGCTCCTGTAGTGCGAATGCCTCCTGTAATATTCGTCATTATTACCAGTATTACTACGCACCGTTTAAAGACACGGCGACGCAGAAATTCATTTCCAGCCAGCTAAAAACAGAGGTTTCCAGCTCTGGCGGCGCAGCTCGTATTTCATCAGGGCGAAATCTGTCAATTGGCGCAAACGCGCTGGATAACGCAGCCAGTACTATTCTGGCAAATAATAATATTGACCTTTCAGGAAGCACATTCAATAACCAGAGCTGGCAGTCTGGGACGCTTACTGATTATCTGGTTTATACCTATTCTCCAGAGAAATACTCCAATAAACAGTTTGCTGTAGATAACGTTGATGTTTTACCTCCGCGTTATAACGAGGGGAGAAACAGTAAAGGTGAAACTATTGTGCTTCCTAAAGAACGCACAATAACATTTACCCTGGAAGGGCATGACCGGGTTCAGGAAGGGGGAGAAACGTACCGTTCGGTGATTCAGGCGGGCGGTAATGTAAACGCCAGGTTTACTACTTCTATTGGCAACGAAAACGCAACCTCTGGTGGGGGACGGGTTAGCAATACCATCGTTACCCCAACCCTCAACACCCTCAGCAACCAAACCATCAGTAATGGGGTGCAAAAGCAGGCGTTGGCAGGCAATGACACGGTGAGCGTCAGTTCCCCTCAGTGGAACGATCGACTGCATGACGCATTGCAGCAGATTAACGGCGCAGGCGCGCTGGAAAGCGGCGGCGTATCAGACGCTACGCTCAACCCTGTTTCTACCACGCAGAAAGGTAACGCCAGCCTCGGCCAACTCAATGGCCTGATTAACCCAGGCGAGAAGGGCGTGAATACTGCCGGGCAAAATCAGGGCAAAACGGTGGATACCAGCGCGTATCCGTTGCCTTCCGGAAAGAACGGGTATTTCGTCGTCTCTGACGATCCGAAAAGCCCGTACCTGATCAACGTTAACCCGAAACTGAACGGCCTTGGTCAGCTCGATCCCAGCCTGTTTGGTGATTTGAATGCGATGCTGGGTATCAAACCTGGCGAAGCGCCGCGTGAAACCAATATTGCGTATACCGATCAAAACCAGTTCCTTGGGTCGGCCTATATGCTCGATCGTCTCAAACTGAACCCAGAATATGACTACCGTTTCCTCGGTGATGCGGCGTTCGATACCCGCTATGTCAGTAACGCCATGCTGAATAAGACGGGAAGTCGATACATCAACGGTATTGGTTCTGACCTTGACCAGATGCGTTATCTGATGGATAGCGCTGCCAGTACCCAGCAGTCGCTGGGACTGACATTTGGGGTGGCGCTGACGGCCGATCAAATCGCGTCCCTTGAGCACAGCATGCTGTGGTGGGAAGCCGCGACCGTCAACGGTGAAACGGTAATGATACCGAAGCTGTATCTCTCGCCGAAAGATATCACCGTAAACAACGGTAGCGTCATTGCCGGGAATAATGTTCAGTTGACCAGCGGGAATATCACCAACTCCGGCAGTACGCTGTTGGCGAGAAACGATCTCACCCTCGACAGCCAAAACAGTATTAATAACCTTAACAATAGTCTGATGCAGGCCGGGGGCAATCTCGACCTGAGCGCGATGGGTGATATCAATAACGTCAGCTCCGCCATCAGCGGAAAAACGGTGGCGCTGGAAAGTCTGGGCGGCAACATCAATAACCTGACGCTGGCGGAACAGATTGATGTGAGTGCCAGGGATAAATACCGCAATGTGAGCTTTAAAGATACGTTGCTGGGGTCTGTGGCATCCATTACCGCGCAGGATGGATTGTCGCTCTCGGCAGGTAAAGATATCACCGTTACTGGCGCGAATCTCTCTGCAGGCGGTTCATTGCTGATGGATGCGTGGGGAGATATTGCGGTAAATGCCAACCAGATTAACGATGCCCGGAGCCACTCCGGACGCTGGATAACAGAGACGGGGCGTTCGTCAGTGGACTGGCAGGGTAGCACCATCAGTTCGGGCGGTAAGCTCGGTATCAATGCCGGAAATAACCTCAACGTCACCGCCAGCGATGTTAACGCGGGGGGGAATGCTCAGCTTACAGCGGGTAACGATCTTAATCTGAATGCGGGCACCACTCAGCAAAGTAGCCGTAACGGCGGCAGTGAATCGCACAGCACCGGGCTTTCCCGTACCACCGTTTCGGCGGGTGACAATCTGCTGTTGAAAGCGGGTCAGGATATTAATTCCCATGCGGCCGGGCTGGCTGCGGAGAATGATGTCGGTCTGCTGGCCGGGCGAGATGTCAACCTGCTGGCTGAAGCAACGACAGACGGCGACAGTTATCGTGCGAAGAAGAAAACCGTGGTCAATGACGCCGTACGCCAGCAGGGAACGGAAATTGCCAGCGGCGGCGACGCCGTCATTATTGCCGGGCGTGATGTAAACGCACAGGCAGCGGATGTTACGGCGCAGGGCGATATCGGCGTAACGGCAGGCCGGGATGTGAATCTCACGACCGCCACAGAGAGCGATTATCACTACCAGGAAACCACGAAAACCAAAAAAGGATTCCTCAGTAAAAAGACTACCCATACGATTGAAGAAGACAGCGCTACGCGGGAAAAAGGCGCGCTGCTGAGTGGGAACAATGTGACGGTCGCCGCCGGGAATAACATTCTGGTACAGGGCTCAGCCGTTGCCGGTGACGGCAATGTGGCGCTGGGAGCTGGCAACAATGTGGATATCGTTGCTGCCACCAATACCGATACTTCATGGCGCTTTAAAGAGACTAAAAAGAGCGGTCTGATGGGGTCGGGCGGGATCGGTTTCACTATCGGTAGCAGTAAAACGACGCATGATCTGCGTGAACAAGGCACCACCCAAAGCGAGAGCTTCAGTACTGTCGGCTCAACGGGGGGCAACGTCAGTATCACCGCGGGCCAGCAGGCACATCTCGGCGGCGCGGATATCATCGCCCAGAAAGATATTGCTGTTCGCGGCGACAGCGTACTTATTGAACCGGGTCATGATAAACGCACCCGTGATGAGAAGTTTGAGCAGAAAACCAGTGGACTGACGGTGGCGCTGTCGGGGGCTGCTGGTGCTGCGATAAACAGTGCAGTACAAACCGCGCAGGATGTGAAAGATGAGAGTGATGACCGGCTTGCAGCGCTGAAGGCTACGAAGGCGGCGCTTTCCGGCGTGCAGGCGGCGCAGGGTGTTGCAGTTGCTCAGGCCGGTGGCGATCCGAATAACGGTATAGGCGTCAGCATTTCCCTGACTTCCCAGAAATCAAAATCTGAGCAGCATGCCTGGAGTGATACTGTGGCAGGCAGCACCCTGAATGCAGGTAACGACCTGGCTATTGTAGCGACAGGTAAAGGTCAGAGCGGAAACAGCGGCGATATTCTGATTGGCGCAAGCCAGTTGAAGGCGGGTGGGGATACCACGCTTGCGGCAGCGAACGATATCGTACTGAGCGGAGTGGCAAACACCCAGCAGACGGCCGGGAAAAACAGTAGCAGCGGCGGTGGTGTGGGCGTCAGTATTGGCGGGGGGGCCAATGGTTATGGTATTGGCGTCTTCGCTAATGTGAATGCGGCGAAAGGGCATGAGAAGGGTAACGGTACATCATGGGCTGAGACCACGCTTGATAGCGGTGGCACGGTATCGATGGCCAGTGGTCGTGATGCCATTCTGAATGGCGCGCAGGTCAGCGGCGATAAAGTGGTGGCGAATATTGGTCGCGACCTGTGGATGAGTAGCCAGCAGGACAGCAACGACTATAAATCGAAACAGAACAGCGTAGCAGCAGGCGGCAGTTTTACCTTCGGCAGCATGACCGGTTCGGGCTATATCAGTGCCAGCCAGGACAAGATGAAAAGCACTTATGACTCGGTGCAGGAGCAGAGCGGGCTTTTTGCTGGCGATGGCGGATTTGATGTGGTGGTGGGACGTCACACACAACTGGACGGTACGGTAATCGCCTCGACGGCGCCAGGGGATAAAAACAGCCTTGATACCGGAACTCTGGGGTTCAGGGACATTCACAACGAAGCAGACTTTAAGGTCAGTCATTCAGGAGCCAGCCTGAGCGGCGGCGGGGCTTTTGGCGGCGATCAGTTTAAAGGTAACATGCCGGGTGGAATGATTTCAGCCGCTGGCAACAGTGGCCACGCGGAAGGCACGACGCAGGCGGCGGTGGCAGACGGCACCATAACTATCCGTGATAAAACCGGTCAGAAACAGGACGTGGCGAATCTGAGCCGTGATACGGAACACGCCAACGGCAGCATCAGCCCGATTTTCGACAAGGAGAAAGAGCAGAACCGGCTGAAAGCGGTGGGACTCATCAGCGACATTGGCGGTCAGGCAGCCGATATCGCCAGGACCCAAGGAGAGATTATTGCGCTCAAAGAGGCGCGGAGGGACAATCCAAATCTGCCAGCGGATAAGCTGAAAGATACACCGAAGTACAAGGAAGAACTGGCGAAGTATGGCACGGGCAGCGATATTCAGCGGGGAATTCAGGCGGCAACGGCGGCGCTTCAGGGGCTGGCTGGCGGTGATGTGGGGGCCGCGCTGGCGGGGGCATCGGCACCAGAGCTGGCGAATCTGCTTAAATCGACAGAGGGCAATACTGCGGTAAATGTCATTGCCCACGCGATACTGGGCGGCGCAGCGGCTGCGATGCAGGGTAACAGCGCGGCAGCGGGTGCAGCGGGTGCGGCAACGGGTGAACTTGCGGCCCGGGCGATTGCAGGTATGCTGTATCCTGATGTGAAGGACCTGTCGCAACTGCGTGAGGATCAGAAGCAGACCATCAGCGCGCTGGCAACGATATCAGCAGGGATGGCCGGTGGTCTGGCAGGAGACACTACGTCATCAGCCGCAGCAGGTGCGCAGGCCGGGAAAAATGCAGTTGAGAATAACTACCTGAGCGTGTCTGAAAAGACAGAGCTTGAGATAGCAAAACAGACGCTTAAAAACAGTAAAGATGCGGCAGAGCGCGAAAAGGCACAGCAGAAATATGATGCATTGCTTGAAAAAGATATCAGCAGTGATAAGGCGGTAATCGCTGCATGCAGTAATGGACAGGCAGCCAGCGCGGCTTGTGCCGGTGAAAGACTGAAGGTTATTGCTGCTAAAGGAGGTTATGAAACCGGAAACTACAATAACCAAGCCAGCGACATGTATCCGGATGCTTACGGGCAGATAGTAAACCTGCTGAATATCACCAGTGTTGATGCACAAAATCAACAACAGGTGAAGGATGCGATGGTGAACTATGCCATAGTGCAGTTTGGGGTCGATAGGGCGACTGCAGAGGCATACGTTGAAACTTATGATGGAATGAAGGTTGTAGCGGCTTCGATGGCACCAGTAATAGGTGCTGCGGCGGCCAGTAAGATAGAAGTTCTGGCTGGTAAACAACGCTTGTCTAATAGTTTCGAGGTTAGCTCACTCCCAGATGCAAATGGGAAAAATCACATCACGGCTGTAAAAGGTGATGCTAAAATACCTGTCGATAAGATTGAACTATATATGCGTGGTAAAGCTTCCGGTGACCTTGAGTCTTTGCAAATAGAATATAATTCTTTAAAAGATGCAAAAATTAGCAGCCAAAAAGAATTTGCAAAAGATCCAAATAATGCTAAAAGGATGGAAGTGTTAGAAAAACAAATCCATAATATTGAGCGTTCTCAAGATATGGCTCGTGTATTAGAGCAAGCAGGTATAGTGAATACTGCCAGTAATAACAGCATGATAATGGATAAGTTATTGGACTCAGCTCAGGGGGCTACGTCTGCAAATAGAAAAACATCTGTTGTTGTATCAGGACCTAACGGTAACGTAAGGGTTTATGCTACATGGACAATATTACCTGATGGCACGAAAAGACTTTCAACTGTTAATACGGGAGCATTCAAATGATAAATGTGAATAGTACCACAAAGGATATTGAAGGTTTAGAAAGTTACCTGGCTAATGGCTATGTAGAGGCTAACTCTTTTAACGACCCAGAGGATGATGCGTTAGAGTGTCTCAGTAATTTATTAGTTAAAGATTCGGGGTGCTGTCTGTCATTTTGTAAAAAAATACTTAATTCAAATAACATTGATGGTGTTTTTATTAAAGGTTCGGCGCTGAATTTCTTATTATTGTCAGAACAGTGGTCTTACGCATTTGAGTATTTGACAGGCAATGCGGATAATATAACTCTTGCAGAGCTTGAAAAGGCGCTTTTCTATTTTTATTGTGCAAAAAATGAGGCAGATCCTTATCCTGTACCAGAGGGTTTATTCAAAAAACTAATGAAAAGATATGAAGAACTGAAAAATGACCCTGATGCAAAATTTTATCATCTTCATGAAACGTACAATGATTTTTCAAAAGCTTACCCTCTGAATAATTAGAAGCTATCGCCCGTGTAATATTGTCTATGACTGCATGGAAGGATGATGGTCATAGTGTGTTGGGAGCTATTCTTTAACAGATTTGGGGGAAATGGTGTAACTGGCTGAAAGGGCGCGTCAGGGCAAAAAGTTAGTGGGCTGGAAGTATAGCAGAGAAAACTGGTTTTAAGCCACTGAAAATAAAGTGGAAAATGTTATTGTTACGGGGTGCGCACCGGAAAGAGTTGTTGTTGAGAATAACTCACTCAGCGGTGATAAGGCCCGAGAAGCGGCGAAACAGGCTGCTGAATCCCTGAAAAATCAGGTCAGGGAAAAGCTGGGTGAAGGCGGAACAGTCCTGCGCTGATTACGTTCGCGGGTGAATACTTGCCGTACCTGTCAGCCTACTGTGCAGGGGGAAAGCGGTTTTTTGCGTAGTAACTCGTGGTTTTACGGGGCATCTGGTGAAACACCTGAATATGCCTGGGCAACGGCGGGTTCTGGCATAAAATTTGTGTCAGCGATAATCAGCTTCTTGTAAGTTGTCATGTATTAAGCGGAATAAAGGTGTTTGTGCCCCTTTGCTACTACACTATTTAACCTATGGCTATCACACCGTACTTAATAAAACTGTCGTCATTTAAAAATGGCATATTTATTAAATGCGAAGCGGTTCCAGAAAATAGTGTTGATATATGTAATGTGTAACCGCCAATAAAACAGATCGCGAACCATGAAATAACAATGCTATCATTCACATCAGACGTGGCAGACAACTGCTGGCACACGCATTCACCCCGGAGCACCTCATGAATAACGACATTCCGCTAAAATATTATGATATCGCCGACGAGTACGCGACCGAAGCCGCAAAGCCGGTAAACGATGCCGAACGCGATGCGCTGGCGCACTACTTCCAGCAACTGATCACCCGTTTAATGAACAACGAAGAGATTAGCGAAGAAGCGCAGCAGGAGATGGCAACCGTGGCCGGTGTCGACGCGCAGCGTATCGACGATATCGCGGAGTTCCTCAATCGCTGGGGTAACGAGTAGCCAAAGACGTGGTCTGTGTTTTACACTGCGCGCAAATTCAGTAGATATACTCTGCGAGTATTAGATTTAATCAGGTGGAAACAGCAATGAACGGAACAATCACAACGTGGTTTAAAGATAAAGGCTTTGGATTTATCAAAGATGAAAATGGCGATAACCGCTATTTTCATGTGATTAAGGTTGCTAATCCTGAGCTGATCAAGAAAGACGCGGCGGTAACCTTTGAACCGACCACCAACAACAAAGGTCTGTCTGCCTATGCGGTGAAAGTCATACCAGACAGCAAATACATCTATATCGCGGGCGAGCGTCTGAAGCTCACGGCGATCAAGTCGTACCTGGTATACAGTGAAGAAGTTCCTGTCGAAACCCGTATTGATAAAGAAAACGCGGTGCTGTCTGTCGGCGTGCTGATGAACAGCATCCGGCCAAAATCAGAGGTGAAGCCAGGCGAAATGCGTAAGCTGAAAAAACTGGCTATCACCACTTTCCAGGGCACGACGCTGATCTTCTCCGAAGATGAAATCGACATTGATGCGACAGTAAAATTGCTTAAGGTCTGAAGCTCTTCAGACTGATAAGTGCCGCAACTCTGTTATTCATTGCCCCATGCGGATAGTGTTGCTCTGAGCGCTGAGGATGCAAGAAACCGCTCGCCCAGAGCAGAACACTTTATGTAATTGCTGAAGCCGCCGCTGGTTTCGCGTCCTTATTATTACTGTGGTCCAATTAGTTAGGATAAAAACAAAAGAACCAGCAGGGAGTCTGGTAATAACCTATTCATAATGTTAATTATTAATTAAATAAAAGTAGCAGCTCATGAAGTTTTGATATTTTCATTTCTCATAGACGAGAATTTACACATCATGATATAATATGGTGGAGAAAACTCGCGGTTTATTAATCTGCGCGTAATGTAAATAAATTTTCGGGGAGTGTATTCCAGTGGGACGTAAATGGGCCAATATTGTTGGTAAAAAAACGGCTAAAGACGGTGCAACGTCTAAAGTATATTCAAAATTCGGTGTGGAAATCTATGCTGCCGCTAAACAAGGTGATCCAGACCCAGAATTAAACACAGCTTTAAAATTCGTTATTGAACGTGCGAAACAAGCCCAGGTTCCCAAGCACGTTATTGATAAAGCTATTGATAAAGCCAAAGGTGGCAGCGACGAAACGTTCATGCAAGGGCGTTATGAAGGTTTTGGCCCAAGCGGTTCCATGATTATCGCTGAAACCCTGACATCAAACGTTAACCGCACGATTGCTAATATTCGCTCAATCTTCAATAAAAAAGGCGGGAATATCGGGGCGGCAGGTTCTGTCAGCTACATGTTTGACAATACTGGTGTAATCGTATTTAAAGGCACTGACCCTGACCATGTTTTTGAAATTTTGCTTGAAGCTGAAGTTGATGTTCGTGATGTCACCGAAGACGAAGGAAATATCATTATTTATACTGAGTCTACCGACCTTCACAAAGGCATTGCAGCGTTAAAAGCAGCGGGAATTACAGAGTTTTCAACAACAGAATTAGAAATGATTGCTCAATCAGAAATTGAACTGTCGCCAGAAGATTTAGAAATCTTTGCAGGGCTTGTTGATGCTCTTGAAGATGACGACGATGTTCAAAAAGTATATCATAACGTTGCAAATCTCTAATTCTAAATTAAAGAAATCTGTCATTGTGGCAGATTTTTTTAACGATTAGATTTGTTATAAAAAGTATATCTGGCCTGACAGTACGGCAGAAAATAAAATTAAATATCTGCTGGCTCAATTCTGGCTCTGTCTCGCCAGCCACTGACCGACGATAGGCCATAATTTATCCGCACTCCGCGTTCGAAAAAAGCCCATGTGTCCAACTGAAGAAAGACCATAATCTGCGTGCCGAATTTCGCGATGTTCGATTTTTGCGTTTTGCACTGGCTCCATCAGGGATGCAATGGCTTCAGGGTTAGCCCACGGGTCGTCATCAAAACCCATCACCAGTAAAGGCAAGGTTATCTCACTTGCCCGTTGGCGTGCATCCCAGTCTGGATCGTCGTAGAAATAACCCGGCATTGCGCTCCAGCGTCCCCACTGAAGCATCACTGGAGCTGGCAAATCTTCGCCCAGCCCAAGGCGCCTGGCAGGCATATACCCGAAGATACGGCAAAGAACCGGGGCCAGAACACGCAGTAGGCACCAGACCCGCACTTTCTCTGCCGTTTGTTTTATTGTGCTCGTTACCCCGGCATGGGAGGCCACAATGACGGCCGCGTGCAGGGCGGAAGTGGCCGTGGAAAGCAGAACCGCATGCCCGCCGACACTGTGTCCTACCGCCAGCAGGTTAAGTCCGGGAAAACGCGTTTTAGCCCAGGCAGTAATGCAGCCCACGTCCTGCTCGATCCAGTCGGACATTGAGATGCTGTAGCTACGGAGCTTCCCGGATTTCGAGCGGCCCGTTCCCCGATAATCGTAAGTGACGACACTGAATCCCTGGTTAAAAAGGTACTCTGCGAACCCCTTATAAAACGCCTGTACAACCGCCGTGGCTGGATGAAGAATAACGATCGCTTTGGCATCGCTTCTTTCCCAAATCGTGGCGGACAGAAATCCGCCTTCATTTACGGGTATTATTATTGAATTCATTCATTGAGCCTTATCTGTGTGGTCATACCAGTTGGTTCTGAATTCAATGTAGCTTTAACTAGCGAATCTGGCGATTTTTTTGTTCTGTATCCCGGTCTCGTTAAAGGAGACCGGGAATGCGGAAGGTTATTTAACCTTTGGATAATCCGCCAACAAATGTGATCTACTTCACCTCCCGGCAACCAAAATCTCTTGTGACTCCACGCCGTCCTCTATCTGTTTCGCCACTTTTTGTAAGGCCGGAAGATGCTTTTCCGCTGCCTGCTCGATGGTCATGGCGCTGGCCATATACACCAGGTTCAGACAACCAATAACCCGCTGTTCGCTGCGGATGGGAACGGCGATGGAGGCGATTTTTTCTTCCTGATCCCACCCGCGATAGTTCTGTCCAAAGCCGTCTTTACGTGCGCGGGCCAGAATAGCGTCGAGCTTTAGCGGTTCGCGGGCTAACTGGAACTCTTCTCCTGGTCTTGAGGCCAGCATTTCAATCAGTTGCTGACGTTCATTCTCCGGGCAAAATGCCAGCCAGGTCAGGCCGGATGCGGTTTTTAACAGCGGTAAACGACGTCCGACCATTGCCCGGTGAAACGACAGGCGGCTGAAGCGGTGGGTGGTTTCACGCACCACCATCGCGTCAACGTCCAGCGTGGACACGTCGGTCGGCCAGATGACTTCGCGCAGCAAATCCCCCAACAGCGGGGCGGCGAGCGCAGAAATCCACTGCTCGTCACGAAATCCCTCGCTGAGCTGACGGACTTTAATGGTTAAGCGAAAGCTGTCATCGGACAGGCTGCGCCGGACGTAACCCTCATCCTGCAACGTTTCCAGCAGACGTCTGACCGTGGTGCGGTGCAGGCCGCTCAGCTCTGCCAGCAGGCCAACGCTGGCCCCGCCGTCAAGCCGATTTAACATATTTAATAACATTAACCCGCGCGTTAACCCGCGCACGGTTTTGTATTCGGTACCGTCGTCACTTTTCATATTCATTGACAAATATATAGGTAAAACAACGTTGTGCACTTAGTGCACATCCAGGCATGTTTTGATTGTAGCGCAAAAACTCACTTCTATACTGACCGCACAATAAAAATTATTCACATATTTTTAACAAAGCAAATTGCGCCTCACCAGGGCCTGCAATTGCGTTTTGTCCGAGTAGTGAGGTTCTGAAATGACAACTATAAATCCTGATATCCAACCCGCAGTGCAGCACACCGCGCAGGTAGCGATTGCTGGAGCCGGCCCGGTAGGGCTGATGATGGCGAACTATCTTGGCCAGATGGGCATTGAGGTGCTGGTGGTAGAGAAGCTCGACACGCTGATCGACTATCCCCGCGCCATCGGTATTGACGATGAAGCGCTGCGCACCATGCAGTCCGTTGGTCTGGTCGAGAACGTTTTGCCACATACCACGCCGTGGCACGCGATGCGCTTTCTTACCCCGAAAGGCCGCTGCTTTGCCGATATCCAGCCGATGACCGACGAATTTGGCTGGTCGCGCCGCAATGCGTTCATTCAGCCGCAGGTGGATGCGGTGATGCTGGAAGGGCTGTCGCGTTTCCCCAACGTGCGTTGCCTGTTTTCTCGCGAACTGGAAGCCTTCAGCCAGCAAAATGGTGAAGTGACGCTGAACCTGAAAGCGCCGGACGGCCAGCGGGAAACGGTGAAGGCCCAGTGGCTGGTGGCCTGCGACGGTGGCGCCAGCAACGTCAGGCGCTCGCTGAATGTGCCATTTGAAGGTAAAACCGCGCCGAATCAGTGGATTGTAGTGGATATCGCCAACGATCCGCTGAGTACGCCGCATGTGTACCTGTGCTGCGATCCGGTGCGCCCGTATGTTTCTGCCGCGCTGCCGCATGCGGTGCGCCGCTTTGAATTTATGGTGATGCCGGGGGAAACCGAAGCCCAGCTTAGCGAGCCGCAGAATATGCGCCAACTCTTGAGCAAAGTGCTGCCGAACCCGGATAACGTCGAGCTGATCCGCCAGCGCGTGTACACCCATAACGCCCGGCTGGCCGAACGCTTTCGTATTGACCGTGTGCTGCTGGCGGGTGACGCGGCGCACATTATGCCGGTCTGGCAAGGGCAGGGGTACAACAGCGGTATGCGCGATGCCTTCAATCTGGCGTGGAAACTGGCGCTGGTGATTAATAGCAAAGCCGGTGATGCGCTGCTGGATACCTACCAGCAGGAGCGCCGCGATCATGCCAAAGCGATGATCGATTTGTCGGTTACCGCAGGCAACGTGCTGGCGCCGCCAAAACGCTGGCACGGCGCGGTGCGCGACGGAGTTTCCTGGCTGTTGAACTACATTCCGCCGGTCAAACGTTACTTCCTTGAAATGCGCTTTAAGCCGATGCCGCAGTACCACATCGGGGCGTTGGTGCGTGAAGGTGACGCGAAAACCTCGCCAGTCGGCAAGATGTTTATCCAGCCGAAGGTCACGCTGGAAACCGGCGAAGTGACGTTGCTCGACAACGTCATCGGCCCGAATTTCGCGGTGATTGGCTGGGGCTGTAATCCGCTATGGGGCATGAGTGAAGCGCAGATCCAGCAGTGGCAGGCGCTGGGGACGCGGTTTATCCAGGTGGTGCCGGATACGCAGATACATACCGATCAGGATAACCATGACGGCGTTACCCGCATTGGCGATACGCAAAACCGTCTGCGCGCGTGGTTTGCCCAACACAATGCCGCGCTGGTGGTGATACGCCCGGACCGCTTTGTCGCTGCCATCGCTATTCCGCAAACCCTGGGCAACACCCTGAATAAACTGGCGTCGGTGATGACGCTCACCCGCGTAAATACCGATCTTCCTGTTGAAAAGGTAGCCTGATATGCACGCTTATCTTCACTGTCTTTCCCACTCGCCGCTGGTGGGCTATGTCGACCCGGCGCAGGCCGTGCTCGATGAAGTTAACGGCGTGATCGCCAGCGCCCGCGCACGTATTGCGGCGTTCGATCCTGAGCTGGTGGTGCTATTTGCCCCCGATCACTACAACGGTTTTTTCTACGATGTGATGCCGCCGTTTTGTTTAGGCGTAGGAGCCACCGCAATCGGCGATTTCGGCAGCGCCGCCGGGGAATTGCCGGTGCCCACCGATCTCGCTGAGGCCTGCGCCTATGCGGTGATGAAAAGCGGTATCGATCTTGCAGTTTCCTACAACATGCAGGTCGATCACGGCTTTGCGCAGCCGCTGGAGTTTTTGCTCGGCGGTCTGGATAAGGTCCCGGTGTTACCGGTGTTTATTAACGGCGTCGCCACGCCGCTGCCGGGCTTTCAGCGTACCCGCATGCTCGGTGAAGCCATTGGTCGTTTCGCCAGTTCGCTGAATAAACGCGTGTTGTTTTTAGGTTCCGGCGGCCTGTCGCATCAGCCACCGGTGCCGGAGCTGGCAAAGGCCGATGCCCATATGCGCGACCGCCTGCTCGGCAGCGGCAAACAGTTACCCGAAAACGAGCGTGAATTGCGCCAGCAGCGAGTGATCAGTGCCGCCGAGAAATTTGTGCAAGACCAGCACACGTTGCACCCGCTTAACCCCGTCTGGGATAACCGCTTTATGACCCTGCTTGAGCAGGGGCGTTTGCAGGAGCTGGACGCGGTCAGCAATGAAGAGCTATCCGCGATGGCGGGCAAATCAACGCACGAAGTGAAAACCTGGGTTGCCGCCTTCGCCGCCATTTCTGCCTTTGGCAACTGGCGCAGCGAAGGTCGTTATTATCGCCCGATCCCGGAGTGGATCGCCGGATTCGGCTCCCTGAGCGCCACCACACAGAACTGAAACAGAACTGAATATGCAGGAGAAGAGCATGACTTACCAACCGCAAACCGAAGCCGCCACCAGCCGTTTTCTGGAGGTGCAGGAAGCAGGCGAAACCTTACGCGTGCATTTCAATGACTGTGGGCAGGGCGAAGAGACCGTGGTGCTACTGCACGGCTCAGGTCCTGGCGCGACGGGCTGGGCGAACTTCAGCCGCAACATCGATCCGCTGGTTGAGGCCGGATACCGGGTGATCCTGCTGGATTGTCCTGGCTGGGGGAAAAGCGATGGGATCGTTAACCGCGGGTCACGATCCGATCTCAACGCTCGCATTCTGAAAAGCGTGGTCGATCAGCTGGATATTCAGAAAATCCACTTGCTGGGCAACTCAATGGGTGGCCACAGTGCAGTGGCGTTTACTTTGAGCTGGCCGGAGCGCGTGGGCAAGCTGGTGCTGATGGGCGGTGGAACGGGCGGCATGAGCCTGTTTACCCCGATGCCGACCGAAGGCATCAAGCGTCTGAATCAGCTATATCGTGAGCCGACCATCGAAAATCTGAAGCTGATGATGGAGATTTTTGTCTTCGACACCAGTGACCTGACTGAAGCGCTGTTTGAGGCGCGCCTGAATAACATGCTGTCGCGCCGCGATCACCTGGACAACTTTGTCCAGAGTCTGGAAGCCAACCCGAAACAGTTCCCGGACTTCAGCCCGCGTTTGGGTGAAATCAAGGCCCAGACCCTGATTGTCTGGGGCCGCAACGACCGGTTCGTGCCGATGGACGCCGGTCTGCGCCTGCTCTCCGGGATTGCCGGTTCTGAACTGCACATCTACCGCGACTGCGGGCACTGGGCGCAGTGGGAACATGCGGATGCCTTTAACCAACTGGTGCTGAACTTCCTCGCACGCCCTTAAGGAACGGACATGACGAATCTTAATCTTGAGCAGTTAGCCGCCGATTTACGCCTGGCAGAGGAAAAAGGAGAAGCTATCGCCCCGCTGCGTGAACTGATTGGCATGGACAATGCCGAAGCGGCCTATGCCATTCAGCGCATCAACGTGCAGGACAACGTGGCGCGCGGGCGGCGCGTGGTTGGGCGCAAAGTGGGGCTGACGCACCCGAAAGTGCAACAGCAATTGGGGGTCGATCAGCCAGACTTCGGAACGCTGTTTGCCGACATGTGCTACGGCGATAACGACACCATTCCGTTTTCACGTGTACTGCAACCGCGTATTGAAGCGGAAATTGCGCTGGTGCTGAACCGCGATCTACCCAATGCCGACACCACTTTTGATGAGCTATATAACGCCATAGAGTGGGTGCTGCCCGCGCTCGAAGTGGTCGGCAGTCGTATCCGCGACTGGTCAATAAAGTTTGTTGATACCGTGGCGGATAATGCCTCCTGCGGCGTGTATGTGGTCGGCGGGCCGGCGCAGCGTCCGGCCGGGTTAGATCTGAAAAATTGCGCAATGAAAATGACGCGCAATAACGAAGAGGTCTCCAGTGGGCGCGGCAGCGAATGTCTGGGACATCCGATCAACGCCGCCGTCTGGCTGGCGCGCAAAATGGCCTGCCTCGGCGAGCCGCTGCGTGCGGGGGACATCATTCTCACCGGGGCGTTAGGCCCGATGGTGGCGGTGAATGCGGGCGATCGTTTTGAAGCCCATATCGACGGTATTGGTTCAGTTGCCGCCACTTTTTCAACGGCGGTTACAAAAGGAAGTCAGTCATGAGTAAGCGTAAAGTCGCCATTATCGGCTCCGGCAACATCGGCACCGATTTGATGATTAAAATTCTGCGCCACGGCGTGCATCTGGAGATGGCGGTGATGGTCGGTATTGACCCGCAATCCGATGGTCTGGCGCGCGCCAGACGTATGGGTGTTGCCACCACCCATGAAGGGGTGACTGGGCTTATCGCCATGCCGGAATTTGCCGATATCGACATCGTGTTTGATGCCACCAGCGCGGGCGCACATGTGAAGAACGACGCCGCGCTGCGCGCCATTAAACCGGGGATCCGCCTGATCGACCTGACGCCCGCGGCGATCGGTCCATACTGCGTGCCGGTGGTGAATCTGGAGGCTAACGTTGATCAGCAGAACGTCAATATGGTGACTTGCGGCGGGCAGGCGACCATCCCGATGGTGGCGGCTGTCTCTCGCGTGGCAAAAGTCCATTACGCCGAAATTATTGCCTCTATCGCCAGTAAATCTGCGGGACCGGGCACTCGCGCCAATATTGATGAGTTCACCGAAACCACCTCAAAGGCGATTGAAGTGGTCGGCGGCGCCGAAAAAGGTAAAGCCATCATTGTGCTCAACCCGGCTGAACCGCCGCTGATGATGCGCGACACGGTGTATGTGCTAAGCGAAGCGGCCTCCGAGATTGAAGTTGAAGCGTCTATCAACGAGATGGCGGCGGCGGTACAGGCCTATGTGCCGGGTTATCGCCTGAAACAGCGCGTACAGTTTGAAGTTATCCCGCAGGATAAACCGGTGAATCTGCCGGGTATCGGCCAGTTTTCCGGGCTCAAAACCGCGGTATATCTGGAAGTGGAAGGCGCGGCGCACTATTTACCTGCCTATGCGGGCAACCTCGACATAATGACCTCCAGCGCGCTGGCGACCGCTGAGAAGATGGCGCAGTCACTCACCCGTCAGTCAGGAGAAGCAGCATGAACGGTAAAAAACTCTATATCTCTGACGTGACCCTGCGTGACGGTATGCACGCCATTCGTCACCAGTATTCGCTGGAAAACGTGCGCCAGATTGCGAAAGCGCTGGACGATGCGCGGGTCGATTCTATTGAAGTGGCGCATGGCGACGGTTTACAAGGTTCCAGCTTTAACTACGGCTTTGGCGCGCACAGCGATCTCGAGTGGATTGAAGCGGCGGCAGACGTGGTGCAGCACGCTAAGATCGCCACGCTGTTACTGCCGGGGATCGGTACTATTCACGACCTGAAAAATGCGTATCAGGCCGGGGCGCGGGTGGTACGCGTGGCGACCCACTGCACCGAAGCGGACGTGTCGGCCCAGCATATTCAGTATGCGCGCGAGCTGGGTATGGATACCGTCGGCTTTCTGATGATGAGCCACATGACCACGCCGGAAAATCTGGCGCAGCAGGCGAAGCTGATGGAAACCTACGGCGCGACTTGTATCTACGTGGTCGATTCCGGCGGGGCGATGAACATGAGTGATATTCGCGCCCGCTTCCGCGCCCTGAAAGCGGTACTGAAGCCGGAGACGGAAACCGGAATGCATGCGCATCACAACCTCAGTCTCGGTGTGGCGAACTCGATTGCTGCGGTGGAAGAGGGCTGCGATCGTATCGACGCCAGCCTGGCGGGGATGGGCGCAGGCGCGGGCAATGCGCCGCTGGAAGTGTTTATCGCTGCTGCGGATAAGCTCGGCTGGCAGCACGGCACCGATCTGTATGCGCTGATGGATGCTGCCGACGATCTGGTGCGTCCGCTGCAGGACCGCCCGGTGCGGGTGGATCGCGAAACGCTGGCGCTGGGCTATGCCGGGGTGTACTCCAGCTTCCTGCGTCATTGTGAAGTGGCGGCGGCGCGTTATGGCCTGAGCGCGGTTGATATTCTGGTTGAACTGGGCAAGCGCCGAATGGTGGGCGGCCAGGAAGATATGATCGTCGACGTGGCGCTGGATCTGCGCCACAGCAAATAAAAATGATTACGCGGCTGGCAACGTATCAGCCGCGATTCACCTGCATCGTGACCTCAGAGGTACATCTTATGACTACCCGTACCCCCGCATCCTGGCGCCTGACGTTGACCGTCGGGCTGTGTTTTTTAGTCGCCCTGATGGAAGGGCTGGATCTCCAGGCCGCCGGGATCGCTGCCGTCGGTATCGCTCAGGCGTTTGCGCTGGATAAAATGCAGATGGGCTGGATCTTCAGCGCCGGTATTCTCGGGCTGCTGCCCGGCGCGTTGGTGGGCGGTATGCTGGCCGATCGCTATGGCCGCAAGCGCATTCTCATTGCCTCCGTGGCGTTGTTCGGCCTGTTCTCGCTGGCGACGGCGATTTCCTGGGATTTCTCATCGCTGGTATTTGCCCGTCTGATGACCGGCGTCGGGCTGGGCGCGGCATTGCCGAATCTGATCGCGCTGACCTCCGAAGCGGCGGGGCCACGTTTTCGCGGTACGGCGGTGAGCCTGATGTACTGCGGCGTGCCGATTGGCGCGGCGTTAGCGGCGGCGCTTGGGTTTAGCGGTCTCGCCTCCGCCTGGCAAACGGTGTTCTGGGTTGGCGGGGTGATCCCGCTGCTGCTGGTTCCGCTGTTGATGCGCTGGTTGCCGGAATCGCAGGTTTATACCCAACAAACTCAGGTAGCTGCCGCGCCGTTGCGCGCCCTGTTTGCGCCAGCGGCAGCGAGCGCTACGCTGCTGCTGTGGCTGTGCTATTTCTTCACCCTGCTGGTGGTGTATATGCTGATCAACTGGCTGCCGATGCTGCTGGTGGAGCAGGGATTTCAACCCTCGCAGGCGGCAGGCGTGATGTTTGCTCTGCAAATCGGTGCAGCCAGCGGGACGTTAATTCTCGGGGCGTTGATGGACAAACTGCGTCCGGTGGTGATGTCGCTGCTGATCTACACCGGGATGTTGGCTTCGCTGCTGGCGCTGGGGACGGTGTCGACATTCAGCGGCATGCTGATGGCGGGATTTGTGGCGGGGATGTTTGCCACTGGTGGGCAAAGCGTGTTGTATGCGCTGGCGCCGTTATTTTACAACACGCAGATTCGCGCCACAGGCGTGGGCACCGCCGTTGCTGTCGGACGTTTGGGCGCGATGAGCGGCCCGCTGCTGGCCGGGAAAATGTTAGCGCTGGGCACTGGAACGGTGGGCGTGATGGCGGCGTCTGCGCCGGGGATTTTGCTGGCGGGCCTGGCGGTATTTATTCTGATGAGCCGTAAATCGCAGATGTCGATCCCGGCTAACGGTGCTTAAGCGACCGTCTGGTGCAGAGTTGACGCATCGCCATAATTGCGGGTGAGCGCGGAGCCTTGCGGGTATGGCTGTGATAGTGTGAGGGCTTATTTCCATCAAAACAGGAGCCAGAACATGTCGCAGAATAATCCGTTAAGCGCCATCCTCGACAAACAGGATTTCCTGTTACTGGATGGTGCGATGGCGACGGAGCTGGAAGCGCGCGGTTGTGATTTAGCAGACAGCCTGTGGTCAGCCAAAGTGCTGGTCGAAAATCCGCAGCTTATCCGCGAAGTGCATCTTGATTATTTCCGGGCGGGGGCGCAATGCGCGATCACCGCCAGCTATCAGGCCACGCCGGCAGGTTTTGCCGCGCGCGGCCTGAATGAAGCGCAGTCGAAAGCGCTGATTGGCAAAAGCGTGGAGCTGGCGCGTAAAGCGCGTGAAGCCTGGCTGGCTGAGAACCCGCAGGCGGGTACGCTGCTGGTGGCAGGCTCCGTTGGGCCTTATGGCGCGTATCTGGCGGATGGATCAGAGTATCGTGGCGATTACCAACGTAGCGCTGAGGAATTTCAGGCGTTTCACCGTCCGCGCGTGGAAGCGTTGCTGGATGCCGGGGCCGATCTGCTGGCCTGTGAAACCCTGCCGAATTTTACCGAGATTGGCGCGCTGGCTGAGCTGTTGACCGCGTATCCGCGTGCCAGGGCGTGGTTCTCGTTTACTCTGCGCGACAGCGAGCACCTGAGCGACGGTACGCCGCTGCGTGACGTGGTGTCGTTGCTGGCGGGTTATCCGCAGGTGGTGGCGTTAGGCATCAACTGTATTGCGCTGGAAAAGACCACCGCCGCATTGCAGCATCTGCACGGCTTAACGGCGCTGCCGCTGGTGGTGTATCCAAACTCAGGCGAGCATTATGATGCGGCAAGCAAAACCTGGCATCATCACAGTGAGCATTGTGCGCAGTTGGCGGATTATTTGCCGCAGTGGCAGGCCGCTGGCGCACGGTTGATCGGCGGGTGTTGTCGCACCACGCCGAAGGATATTGCCGCGCTTAAAGCGTGAAGCTGAGAATTTATCAGGCCTACATCGTTCACTGTAGGCCTGATAAGCGCAGCGCATCAGGCATTGCCGGATGGCGGCATAAGCGCCTTATCCGACCTACAAAGCAACAAAATCTTATGCCGCATCTGCCAGCACAAACATGCCGTACGGGTGGATTTCAAGGTAGTACTGCTCGCCGACGTCCGGCTGCAGGCGCGTGGCGTTGACCTGTAACAAGATCTCCTGTCCATGCCACTCCACCGTGACTTCATATTGAGGGCCCATATAGGCGACATGGCGGATCGCGCAGCGCTGGCTCTCCTCGCCGCGATCGCTGAGCGTGATCGCTTCCGGGCGCACGCCGACCATCCCTTCTCCGTGATCGTTAAAGTGCGGCGGTCGCGGCAAACGATAGCCGTAGATATCAACGTATCCTGCGCTAAAGGTGGCCGGAAACAGGTTGGCATCGCCCATAAAGCTCGCCATAAAACGTGAGGCCGGCTGACGATAAAGATCCTGCGGCGTACCGATCTGCATGATGTGTCCTTTATTCATCACCAGTACGGTATCGGAAACCGCAAAGGCTTCGCTCTGATCGTGAGTAACGTACAGCGAGGTGATATCAAACTGCTTTTGTAGCTCGCGGATCTTGTCGCGCATGCTGCGACGCAGGTTGGCATCCAGGTTGCTCAGCGGCTCATCAAACAGCAGCACCTTCGGTTTGAGGATCAACGCGCGGGCCAGTGCCACGCGTTGCTGCTGACCGCCGGAGATCTGATCGACATAGCGCTCTTCGAACCCCTCCAGATCGACCATCGCCAGCGCTTCTTTCACCCGCGTCTTCACTTCGCTGCGCGACACGCCAAGCATCTTCAGGCCATAGCCGACGTTCTCTCCCAGCGACATGTGCGGAAACAGAGCATACGACTGAAACACCATGCAGATATCGCGTTGCTGAATGGAACGATGGGTGACATCTTCGCCATCAATAAAAATCTGGCCTTCACTCGGTTTTTCCAGCCCGGCGACAAGGCGCAAAATGGTGGTTTTGCCGCAGCCGGAGGGGCCGAGCAGCGTCACCATTTGCCCCTGCGGAATGGTGAGGTTGATGTTGTCGATAACCGTGTTGCTGCCAAATCGTTTAGTGACGTTGCGCAGTTCAACGAAATTTTTCTGAGTCATAGTGCGCTCCATTACGCCTGGTTTTTAGCTTTTGAACGGGAGGTACGTGATTCGCCGATCAGCCAGTCAAAGATGAAAATAATCGCCAGCATCACCACGATCAGAATCGAACCGTAGGCAATCGCCACCCCGTACTCGCCGTCTTCCACGCGGTTGAGGATGTAGGCCGTCGCCACGCGGGTATCCGGCGTCACAAGGAACACAATGGCGCTGACGGTGGTAATGGCGCGCACAAAGCTGTAGATCAGCGCCGAGAGTATCGCCGGGCGCAGCAGCGGCAGCAGGATATGCGTAATGGTCCGCAGGGAACCGGCACGCAGGCTAAGCGAGGCTTCATCCAGCGATTTATCGATTTGGCCTAAGCCCGCGATGCCCGCCCGAATTCCGACCGGCACGTTACGCATCACCATTGAGATAATCACGATGGCGGCGGTGCCGGTGAGGTACACCGGGGCGCTGTTAAAGGCCAGAATGTACGACACGCCCGCTACGGTGCCAGGAACGGCAAAGCACAGCATGGTGGTGAACTCGATGGTTTTTTTACCTTTAAACTGCTGGCGCACCACAATCCACGCGATCAGCAGACCAAAGATCGCGGTGATCGGCGCGGCAATCCCGGCGTAGAGCAGAGTGTCGAGCAGTGAAGGCCACGCGCCGTCGCTCATCCCCTGACCGAACAGTTTGGTAAAGTTCGCCAGCGTCAGGGTGTAGTCCACGCCCCAGTTAACGGTGAAACTGCCGTAGAAAATGCTGCCGTAGAGCAGGGCGTTAAAGGCAATCCACACCGCCAGCAGCGCAACCACGCTCCACACCAGCGTCACTGGCAGCGGCTGGACGTCGCCCCGGTAGGATTTACCGGAGACCGTCACGTAGGAGCGCTTGCCGATCCACATGTACTGCACACAGAATACCAGCAGCGAGAACAGCAGCAGGAACGCGCCCAGCGTACTGGCGGCCTGATAATCGAGCTGCGAGCCGGTGATATAGAAGTAAATTTGCGTTGCCAGCACGTCGAAGTTACCGCCGAGCACCAGCGGGTTACTGAAGTCGGCCAGCGACTGTACCACCACAATCAAAAAGGCGTTCGCCAGCGCCGGTTTCAGTAGCGGGACAAACACGCCGTTAAAGGTCTGCCAGCGGCTGGCACGCAGGGTGTATGATGCTTCTTCCAGCGACGGATGAATGGTCTTGATCGCCCCGTCGAGGATCATAAACGCCATCGGCGTAAAGGCCAGCACCTGCGCCAGCCAGATGCCGGTAAAACCGTACAGCCAGTTGGTGTTGGTTAAGCCGAACCAGTCGACCATAAATTCGGTGATGTAACCAGAGCGACCCATCATCAGCGTAACGCCTAAACCGACGACAAACGGCGGGGTGACGATCGGCAGAATCGAGAAGATACGTCCGATGATGGCGCTACGTCTGGCGATACGGGTCGTGTAGATAGCCAGCACCAGGCCAAAGAAGGTACAACCGACGCCGACGGCAATCGACAGCATAATCGAGTTGAGGATCACCTGAATGATATGCGCCTGCGACAGCACATTCATAAACGCCAGTGGCGCAAATTCCCCGGCGTCGTTGGTGAACATCGGAATGAAAATAGCGATGCTCGGCCAGACGATAAAAATACCGATCAGCGCGACAATGGCGGTCAGCGAGCCGATGACGAAACGGTCGCCGCCCAGCCATTCAAGACGGGTAAGCGCCAGGGTCATAATTGCGCCCAGCGCCACAAACAGCACGATGGTGGCATAGCCTAAGCCGCGACCTTCAAGCGTGGCGCTGGCGACGATAAAGGCCATGCAGAAGAATGCCCAGCCTGCGTCAAGATAATGGCGGCCGCGCTGTTCGCGTCTGGCTTCATGGAACGGGCGTACCAGCAGCAGGCTTGGTAGCAGATACCATAACCAACTGATATTGAATTGTGACCAGCCGTAGGCGGCGAGTATTTCTTCGCCCGTCGACTCCAGCAGACCGTAGTCCAGGCTCCAGCTTGGCAGCAGGGCAAACGCCAGCCAGCCGAGCAAAACCCAAAGAAATATCGCATCCCGTTTTTTCACGGGATGGAGTGCAAGTGTGTGTGACATAGCGGTTCCGGTATTTCAGGCCGGGCGGGCGCTTACGCCGCACCCGGCAAATGAACGCAACGTGGGCTTATTTACCCATCTTCACTTCGCTAACCCACTTATTGATCAGGGCCTTACGTACGTCGGTCGAGCCGTACTTATCCATGTCGTAGTTGATAAGCTTCAGGTCGTCGAGCT
Source organism: Citrobacter werkmanii (assembly GCF_008693645.1). Classification (NCBI taxonomy): domain Bacteria; kingdom Pseudomonadati; phylum Pseudomonadota; class Gammaproteobacteria; order Enterobacterales; family Enterobacteriaceae; genus Citrobacter; species Citrobacter werkmanii. Next base: position 1,405,383 of record NZ_CP044101.1, read on the forward strand.
TCAGCGAGTTCGGCGAGGTCTCGGCGGTGGTGTTGGTCAGGATCTGATAGGATTTACCTTTCTTCCATGCCAACTCCTGGGCGTCTTTCGACAGCACCCAGTCAACGAACAGTTTGGCGTTGTCGAGGTTACGCGCGCCTTTCAGGATGCTGACGCCGCCAATTTCATAGCCGGTGCCTTCGCACGGGGAGATCAGCTCCAGCGGGGCGCCCTGTTCTTTTTCCAGCGAGTAGTCGTGCAGGAAGCCAATGCCGATCGCCGTTTCGCCACGGGCGGCATTACGCGCCGGAGCAATGCCGGATTTGGTGTACTGGGAGACGTTGGCGTTGAGCTGTTTCAGGTAATCAAAAGCCTGATCCTCACCCCACAACTGGGCGAAGGTCGCCAGCGCGGTGTAGGCGGTGCCTGAACTCTGTGGGTCAGCAATCTGGATTTCCCCTTTGTATTCTGGTTTGGTCAGATCCTTCCAGCATTTCGGTACCGGCAGGTTTTTCTCTTTCAGGCGTTGAGTATTAACGCCAAAGCCCAGAATACCGACATACACCGCCGAGGAGAGGTTACCTTTTACTTTTGCCGGATCGCGGAACTTCTCCATGATCTGCGCGAGGTTAGGCGATTTGTACGGCTGCAGCAGGCCCATTTCGCCGGCCTGGGATTGTGGATCCAGCGTACCGCCGTACCACACATCCGCCTGCGGGTTTTTCTTCTCGGCATCGACCTTCGCCAGCGTGCTGCCGGAGCCGTTACGAATAAATGAGGTTTTCACATCATATTTGTCGCCGAAGGCTTTGGTTTCGGTTTCGCACATCTCGTTGGTGGCGCTGCAATACACCACCAGACGTCCTTGAGCTTGTGCCGCACTGCTGAAGGCCGCCAGCGTCAGAGCGGAGGCAATCAGGGTAGAGGTAAGCGTCAGTTTCATTGTTTTATCCTTTGACTGAGAGAAGGGGTAATGCCCGCAATGAGCAATGGCATCAGCAATAAACCCATAAAAACAGCGGCAACCGAGAGCAAACTGAACATTCCCGACCAGCCGTAGTGTTCTATGACCAGCGACAGCGGCCAACCCGCCAGCGCGGCCCCCAGATAGGCGAACAGCCCGAGAAAACCGGTGATTGAACCTGCCGCCGCTTTGTGTCCGCATTCGACAGCAGCCAGACCAATCAACATCTGCGGGCCAAACACAAAAAAGCCCACGGTAAAGAAACAGACTGCCAGCAGCGCATAGTGGTGCACCGGGGCCAGCCACAGGGCGGCGACGGAGACCATCAGCCCCAGCGTGAACAGCAATATCATCGGCGCGCGCTGACCGCTGAACAGCAGATCCGAGCCCCATCCGGCAAATAGCGCGCCGAGCAAGCCGCCGACTTCAAACAACATCACCGTGGCATTGGCGCTGAGTAGATTCACGCCGTGGCTTTCCGTCAGCCAGATGTTGCCCCAGTCGTTGAGCGCAATGCGGATCAAATAGACCAGTACATACGACACGCCAAGCAGCCAGATCATCGGATTTTTCAGCATGGTGGTGCGTAACATTTGCCACAGCCCCATCGGCGGGCTCTGCTGCTCCTGACGTAGCTCCAGCGGATCGTGCCGCCACTCTCCAACTGTCGGTAATCCCTCTTCCTGGGGCGTGCCTTTCAGTTGCAGGGTGAGCCAGATACCTAACGCCATGCTGATTATCCCTGGTGCCAGCATCGCTGCCTGCCAGCCCCACCAGAGGGCGGCAAAGGCGCTAATCAGCGGGATGATGGCCCCGCCGATGTTGATCGACATATTCCAGCAACCCCACCAGAAGCCGCGTTCGTTGCGCGAGTACCAGTGGGTCAGCAGGCGGGCGCAGGGCGGCCAGCCCCAGCCCTGGAAAAATCCGTTCAACGTCCAGACCGCCAGCAGCAGCGTCAGCGATTCACCAAAGGCGAACACCACGTTCAAAACACCAGTGGCGAACAGGCCTATTCCCATGAATGCGCGCTGCCCATGGCTGTCGTGCCACAATCCGGCGGCGAATTTCGACAGGCCGTAGGTCAGATAAAACAGCGATCCCAGCAGACCGATATCGCCTTTATCCAGCCCCAGATCCGTTTGCAGCGCCGGGAGTACATAGTTGACGCTTTTGCGCGTCAGATAAAACGCGGCGTAGCCAATCACCATGCACATCAGCAATTGTGGACGTAGCGTCCGGTATTGTTGGTCTGTTTCGCGTGCGTGCATGGCGGTCTCCGTTTGTGCTGACTATAGGAAAGTGAAAGCAAAAGGGGATGAGAGAAAGTCCGCAGTGACTAAGACTTTTTCCTGGTTAGCGGCTGGTTTGTTGCAAATTTGTGGGCAGGTTAACAATTACCCGCGTGCCGTGGTTCGATTCCAGCGTGAGTTCGCCACCGAGGGCGCTTACCCGCTCACGCATCCCCTGGATACCGAAACCGGGGATTTTTTCCGGGAGGATACCCACGCCGTTGTCATCGACTTCCAGTGACAGGCGGTGTTCCCGCTGGCGTAGCGTAATCGATACCTCGCTGGCATCGGCATGCTTACAGATGTTATTGAGCAGTTCCTGCATCAGGCGATACAGCGTGAAGCGCACCGTTTCATTTTCTGGCGTATTTTCCAGATGGTAATTAAATCGGCAGCGGATGCCCCGCTCGGCAAAGGCAAATTCATTCACCAGATGATACAGCGCATCTTTGAAAGACAGTTCATCAAGCGCGGGCGGGCGCAACTGGCGCAGAAGCTGGCGGGTGGAGTGGTGAATGCGCCGGGCAAGATCGTTGATCTGATTCGCCGCCTCAAGCGTTTGCTCGCGACCCGGCGCGCGTTTGACCAGTTGCGTCTGAATCTGGATGGCGGTGATGTTCTGGCCTATTTCGTCATGCAGTTCACGCGCTAAACTTTTTCGCGTGTCTTCCTCGGTACGAATCAGCTGTTCGGTCAGCGCACGGCGTGCCGCCAGTTCGGCTTCCAGACGCTGGCGATAATGGTGCAAGTTTTGCGCCAGATGCTGCTGGCGGCTGATGGCGATGCCAAGACCAATACCCAGCAACGCCTGCGTCGCGAGAAAAATCTCCAGTTCAAGAAGATTACTGAACCCCACGCCTATCTGCCGGGCGATGGTGATCATCATGCTGCCGAGCAATCCGGACAACACGCCGCCCTGCCAGCCAAATTTCCATGCCATCACCACGTTCGGTAAAAACACCACGATCAGCAGCAGGCGCTCGATATCCGGCGACAGTACCATTTGTGTGCCAATGCCAATAATAAAAAACAGGCTGCACCAGATGATAAGCGAGGTGCGCAGCGGGGGATTGGTAGTATCCAACCCGAGCAAATGATAACGGTGCTGCTGGCGCAGAAATTCATAGATCAGATAGACAAACGGCGTCAGCAGCACACCGCCGGTAAACGACGCCAGGCCAATTAACGTTGCCGGGCTTTCGATAAACGGTGACAGCAGGGCGGTATTAAGCAATGAGGTAATTGTTACCGCGGCCAGCAGCAGTGTTAAGCGCTGCCAGTACAGGGGGAAGCGGTGCCAGTATAACTGACCGATGCTTGCCGGAAGAAGGCTAATTAATGGGGCTACCAGCAAAATATAGCCATTCAATAATTGCTCGCTGTGCAGCCAGAACAGCATCAGTACCGGCGGCAGCACTAGCGCGGGCCAGTAGCGGCGAGAAAGCAGAATCAACAGTGCAAGATAGACCCCGTGTGGCAGGAATAATGCCGCCTGCTGACCGTTGTGGGTCAGGTAAAACCCCAGCGTCCACAGCATCAACCAGCCCGATCCCCAGGCCAGCAGAATAAACAGGGAGATTACCCAATGACGAAGGTTACGCGACATTAATGCCCCGTCAGTAGCTGGTGGTCGAGGGCAAAATGCACCAGCTCAATAGTGCTGTGGCATTGCAGTTTGCCCAGCACGTTCGCGCGGTGGACGTGAACCGTTTTGTGGCTGAGATCGAGCTTAAAGGCAATTTCTTTCACGCTGTCGCCTTTGACCAATAGATCAAACACTTCGCGCTCGCGCGGGGTCAGTACCTCCAGAACCTGCGCGGGCTGCTCGCCGCCGCGTAATGCCCGCAGCGCATCGGCGCACAGATAATGCCCGCCCATACCCACCGATCGTACCGCCTGTACCAGTTCTTCGGGTCCACAGCGTTTGGTCAGATAGCCGCTGGCGCCAGCATCCAGTGCACTTTGTACAAACGTCGGCGAGTCATAAATGCTAAGAATAATGGCGCGAAAACCGGGCTTCTGCGCCCGCAGTCGTTTTAACAGGCTCAGGCCATTTTCATCCGGCATGGCGATGTCCATCACCGCGACGTTGACGTCATCATGCAGTAATGCAGGCCAGGCCTCCGCCGCGCTACTGAACTGACCGGTGATGTTGAGATCGTCTTCGAGACTGAGTAATTGCGCAAAGCCGGAACGAACCACCACATGGTCATCCACCAGCACAACATGAATCATGATATTGCTCTCTTGCCTGACAATAGCGTCTATGATGCCTGCCAGCGCAGCGCTGGCAATCATCCCGGCGCAGTTATGTAACGAATGTAACAAAATCGCAATACACTTCATCCTTCAAGCTGCCTCTTTGTTGGCTGCACTCAGAAACCCCAGTCACATAGTTATCTATGCTCCTGGGGATTTCTTCCCTTGCCGCCTCGACGCATCTTGAATGATTTTGTGTATAAGCATTGCCGGTTTTTTTCTAAAAACGATTTGTTCTTAGCCAGAATTTTTAATTCCTTTATCAAAGTGTGCCGCAACGAAATACTGCCTCCTATAACAAGACAGGGGAGCAGACAATCATGGCTAATTCATCGCGTAACGCACTTCTTGCCGCACTGGCATTCATCGCATTTCAGGCGCAGGCGGTGAACGTCACCGTCGCGTATCAAACTTCCGCCGAACCCGCCAAAGTGGCGCAGGCGGATAACACTTTTGCTAAAGAGAGCGGAGCCACCGTTGACTGGCGCAAGTTTGACAGCGGTGCGAGTATTGTCCGCGCGTTGGCATCCGGCGACGTACAGATCGGTAACCTCGGCTCCAGCCCGCTGGCGGTAGCGGCCAGTCAGCAGGTGCCGATTGAGGTTTTCCTGCTGGCATCAAAGCTCGGCAATTCTGAAGCGCTGGTGGTGAAGAAAAACATCAGTAAACCGGAAGATTTGATTGGTAAGCGCATTGCCGTGCCGTTTATTTCCACCACCCATTACAGCCTGCTGGCAGCGCTGAAACATTGGGGGATTAAACCCGGCCAGGTAGAGATTGTGAACCTTCAGCCACCGGCGATTATTGCCGCCTGGCAGCGCGGAGATATTGACGGCGCGTACGTCTGGGCGCCTGCAGTCAATGCGCTGGAAAAAGACGGCAAGGTACTGACTGACTCGGAAAAAGTCGGTGAATGGGGGGCGCCAACGCTGGACGTATGGGTGGTACGCAAAGATTTTGCCGAGAAATACCCTGAGGTAGTGAAAGCATTTGCGAAAAGCGCCATCGATGCGCAGCAGCCCTATATCGCCAACCCGGATGCCTGGCTCAAACAACCGGAGAATATCAGCAAGCTGGCGCGCTTAAGCGGTGTGCCAGAGGCGGATGTGCCGGGGCTGGTGAAAGGTAACACCTATCTGACTCCGCAGCAGCAAACCGCCGAGCTTACCGGACCGGTAAACAAAGCGATTATCGACACCGCGCAGTTCCTTAAAGAGCAGGGCAAAGTGCCCGCCGTAGCCACGGATTATAGCCAGTACGTGACCGATCGTTTCGTGCAATAAAGGGGACGCTGATGCTGCAAATCTCTCATCTTAATGCCAGTTACGGCGGCAAACCGGTGCTTGAGGATATCAACCTGACGCTCGATAGCGGTGAACTGCTGGTGGTGCTGGGACCTTCCGGTTGTGGGAAAACCACATTGTTAAATCTGATTGCCGGATTTGTACCGTATCAACACGGCAGCATTATGCTGGCGGGCAGTAAGGTCGAAGGACCTGGCGCAGAACGTGGAGTGGTGTTTCAGAATGAAGGTCTGTTGCCCTGGCGCAACGTACAGGACAACGTCACCTTCGGTCTGCAACTGACGGGCATGGAGAAGCCGCAGCGTCAGCGTATTGCTCAGGAAATGTTGCAGAAAGTGGGGCTGGAGGGCGCGGAAAAACGCTTTATCTGGCAGCTTTCCGGTGGGCAGCGTCAACGCGTCGGCATTGCCCGGGCGCTGGCGGCCAACCCGCAGTTGTTGCTGCTGGATGAGCCGTTTGGCGCGCTCGACGCCTTTACCCGCGAGCAGATGCAAACCCTGCTGCTGAAACTTTGGCATGAAACGGGGAAACAGGTGCTGTTGATTACCCATGATATCGAAGAAGCGGTGTTTATGGCCACAGAACTGGTATTGCTGTCGCCAGGTCCTGGCCGGGTGCTGGAACGACTGCCGCTTAATTTCGCCCGGCGTTTTGTGGCCGGAGAGGCGAGTCGCAGCATTAAGTCCGATCCGCAGTTTATCGCCATGCGCGAGTATGTGTTAAGTCGCGTCTTTGAACAACGGGAGGCCTTCTCATGAGCGTGGTGATTAATGACAAACCTCGCCGCCCGCGGGCGCTGAACTGGCGCTGGCCATTCTCGCGCCAGATGACTTTAAGCCTCGGTACGCTGGCCGTCATTTTGGCGCTGTGGTGGACGGTGGCGGCGCTGCAGTTAATCAGCCCATTGTTTCTGCCGCCGCCGGGCCAGGTTTTGCAAAAGCTCATCAGTATTGCCGGGCCGCAGGGGTTTATGGATGCCACGCTGTGGCAGCATCTGGCGGCCAGTTTGACGCGTATTGTTATCGCGCTGCTGGCGGCGGTGCTGTTGGGGATTCCGGTCGGTATCGCCATGGGGCTGAGTCCGACGATCCGCGGCATTCTCGATCCAATCATTGAATTGTATCGTCCGGTTCCGCCATTGGCCTATTTGCCGCTGATGGTTATCTGGTTTGGTATTGGTGAAACCTCCAAGATCCTGCTGATTTACCTGGCGATTTTCGCCCCTGTGGCGATGTCGGCGCTGGCGGGCGTAAAAAGTGCGCAGCAGGTGAGAATCCGGGCCGCGCAGTCGCTGGGGGCCAGCCGTGCGCAGGTGCTGTGGTTTGTGATTTTACCAGGTGCCTTACCGGAGATTTTGACCGGACTGCGCATTGGACTGGGCGTGGGGTGGTCGACCCTGGTGGCGGCGGAGCTGATTGCCGCGACGCGAGGTTTAGGATTCATGGTGCAATCAGCCGGTGAGTTTCTGGCAACGGATGTTGTGCTGGCGGGGATCGCAGTAATTGCCGTTATCGCGTTTATTTTAGAGCTGGGTCTGCGCGCGCTTCAGCGCCGTCTGACGCCCTGGCATGGAGAAGTACAATGAGTGAACGTCTGAGCATTACCCCGCTGGGGCCATACATTGGCGCACAAATTACCGGCGCGGATTTAACGCGCCCATTAAGCGATAACCAGTTTGAACAGCTTTATCATGCTGTATTGCGCCATCAGGTGGTGTTCCTGCGCGAGCAGGTGATTACACCACAGCAGCAGCGGGCGCTGGCGCTACGTTTTGGCGACCTGCATATTCACCCGGTCTACCCACATGCCGAAGGGGTGGACGAAATAATCGTGCTGGATACCCACAACGATAATCCGCCCGATAACGACAACTGGCACACTGATGTGACGTTTATCGACACGCCGCCCGCCGGTGCGATTCTGGCGGCGAAAGAGCTGCCATCGACAGGCGGAGACACCCTGTGGACCAGCGGGATTGCTGCTTATGATGCTCTTTCACAGCCGTTTCGCCAGTTGCTGAGCGGCCTGCGGGCAGAGCATGATTTTCGTAAATCATTTCAGGAATATAAATATCGCCAGACGCCAGAGGAGCATCAGCGCTGGCTGGAGGCGGTCGCCAAACATCCACCGTTATTGCATCCGGTGGTGCGTACCCATCCTGTGAGTGGCAAGCAAGCGCTGTTTGTGAATGAAGGGTTTACTACGCGAATTGTCGATGTGACGGAAAAAGAGAGCGAGGCGCTGCTGGGCTTTTTGTTCGCGCATATCACCAAACCGGAGTTCCAGGTGCGCTGGCGCTGGCAGCCTAACGATGTGGCGATTTGGGATAATCGCGTGACGCAGCACTATGCCAACGCGGATTATCTGCCGCAGCGGCGTATTATGCACCGGGCGACAATTCTTGGAGACAAGCCGTTTTATCGGGCCGGGTGAATAACCGCTGGCGCTTCGCTGACCGGACCTGGCGATAACAGGCCGGATGAGGCGAAGCCGCCATCCGGCACAAGGTCAATTAACGCAGGATTTTTTTCTCAGCCAGATCCAGCGCAAAGTAGCTGAAGATCAGATCCGCGCCCGCGCGTTTGATTGAACCTAAGCTTTCCAGCACCACTTTCTCTTCATCGATAGCACCCGCCATCGCCGCGAACTTGATCATCGCGTATTCACCGCTGACCTGATAAGCGCCAATTGGCAATTCGGTGCGTTCGCGGATATCGCGCAGAATATCGAGGTACGCGCCGGCCGGTTTCACCATCAGGCAGTCTGCACCCTGGGCTTCATCCAGCAGTGATTCGCGAATCGCCTCGCGGCGGTTCATCGGGTTCATCTGATAGGTTTTACGATCGCCCTTCAGCGCTGTACCTGCTGCTTCACGGAACGGGCCATAGAAAGAAGAGGCAAACTTAGTGGAGTAGGACATTATCGCGGTATCGGTGAAGCCCGCAGCATCCAGCGCCTGGCGAATCGCCTGCACCTGACCATCCATTGCGGCGGAAGGGGCGATGAAATCTGCACCCGCAGCGGCAGCAACGACTGCCTGTTTGCCGAGGTTGGCAAGGGTTAAATCATTATCGACGCCGTGATCGCACAACACGCCGCAGTGACCATGCGAGGTGTACTCACAGAAGCAGGTGTCGGACATGACGATCATTTCCGGTACGGTCTGCTTACAGATACGCGACATGCGCGCCACCAGACCATCTTCTTTCCAGGCATCGCTGCCGGTGTCGTCGGTGTGGTGGGAAATGCCGAAGGTCATGACCGAACGGATACCTGCAGTGGCAATGCGTTCAATTTCGCGCGCCAGGTGTTTCTCTGGAATGCGCATCACGCCCGGCATGGCGTCGATGGCTTTGTAATCGTCGAGTTCTTCTTCAACAAAGATCGGCAACACCAGGTCATTTAAGCTGAGTGTTGTCTCTTCAAACATAGCGCGTAGCGCAGGAGATTTGCGCAGGCGGCGAGGGCGATGGATTAGGTCTGTCATGGTATGCCTGATGTTTGTGGAATCGAAGGTCGCAGTATACCTGAACCTGAGGGCGGGTGGTTTACGAAAGTTGGCGTTATGCGAGTGAGGTTCCACTCTTAATAACCTCTTTTACATATATGCTATTTATATTTTTGCGATGTTAATTATTTTAGATATCGATTGGTTTTAATCTTGGTTCAGCTTTGTTTAATGTTTAATTAAGTTGCGAGGGGTTGGTGGTATTTATTGCTTGCGTTTTTTATTTCTTTTTAAATGATAGGGTAAGTGTATGTGTTGGAGGTTTTTATTATTTTAATGCTCTGAATTTAAAAGTGTTTTAATTCTTCTTATAGAATTTTCTTAATTGTCTTATTTATGGTCTGCTTTCGGACTAAAGGCAAAGAATAATTGAACCTTTCATCCATGACGCCGCATAATCCTTCCTGCGAAACATAAAATGTTTTCTTTGCATTGATAATTGATGGATCAACAATATTACGTCCCTGAGGAGGGATGACAAATGCACACCTGGAAAAAGAAACTCGTAGTCTCACAATTAGCATTAGCCTGCACTTTGGCAATCACTTCTCAGGCAAATGCTACCACTTACGATACCTTTGGTTTTCACGACGATGCGACCACATATAACACGTCAGATGCTGACTACATGACCTACAGTGGTTATGTTTATAACAACGCAGCAACCGATAGCAGCTATTTCGACACCTCATTCTCTGGCGATACGGTGAATGGCGTTGTTTCGACGTATTATCTGAACCGCGATTATGCAGACGATACGGCAAATACCGTGAATGTAACCAATTCCACGATTCACGGTATGATTACCTCTAAGCAGGTATCTGGCTTTAATGATGCGATTGCGCATGACTGGGTTGACGGTGATATCTTCACATTAAATATCAATAACTCGACGATTGATGATGACTATGAAGCATTTTATTACACCGATACCTATCTGGATGGCACAACATCGAAGTCAGTCTACGAAACATATTCTGTAGCTGGACTGGGAACGGCGGTAACGCTGGATGTCGAAAGCGCTATCAATATTAGTAATAATTCACATGTTGCAGGTATTAGCCTGGAGCAGGGTGATACCACCAATGCGGCGTATACCACTGGCGCAACTCAGTGGGATAACACCATTACGGTAAATGACTCAACCGTCACGTCGGGTTCTTATACTGCTGATGAATCAACGGGGCACTTTGGTAACTCTGCAGAGCCGAGTGATTACAGTAATTCCTCAACCCAGGATGATGTTGCACTATCGTTCACAGATAACAGCGCTTCTGCTAATCGTATGGTAAACACCGTCACGCTGAACAATTCTCAGTTGTTAGGCGATGTTATGTTTACGAGTACCTGGAACAGCAATTTTGATTCCGCTGGCCATCTGGTTGATGGTTCTACTTCAGATTATACCCACGGCGGCTGGGATGATGACGATCAAAACGTCGATCACCTGACTCTGACGCTGAATAATACCAGTTGGACGGGGGCAGCCAATATTGACTATGACACCGTGACCCCTTCACAGTTCTATGATATTGCAGCTAACAGCTTAGATCCAAATGCGACAAGTTCTGATAACTGGAACCGTGTTAACAGTGCAAACTCCTTCCAGAGCGGTATATTTGATATCGCACTGAATAATGGATCTGTATGGAATACCACGAAAACGTCTCTGATTGATACCCTGGCTATCAACAGCGGTTCTCAGGTTAATGTTGCCGACGGTTCCAGCGTAACGTCTGATTCCATTACCCTGAACGGTGCTTCTACGATGAATATCGGCGAAGACGGCGCGGTTGATACCGATCACCTGACGATTGACACTAACAGTACCGTGACGTTGTCTGATGACGTTAGCTCTGCATGGTCAGGGGCTGCTTTGTATGCCAACACCATTACCGCAACCAACGGCGGTATGCTGAATGTCGAAACCAGCAATAATGGCGCTTCCAGTCTGTTTACCGCCGGTACGCTGGAACTGACCAGCGGAAATGTGGCTGATAACAACGGCAACGTGTACGCCGGTGTATTCAATATTAACAGCAACAACTACGTACTGAATTCAGATCTCGTCAACGATCGTACCTGGGACACCACTCAGGCTAATTATGGTTACGGTATCATCGCGATGAATTCTGATGGTCACCTGACCGTCAACGGGAATGGTGATATCAATAGCGGCGACGAAGCTGATGCCAGCAGCACCAGCGATAACGTTGTTGCTGCAACCGGTAACTACAAAGTTCGCATTGATAACGCAACGGGTGCAGGTACTGTTGCTGATTATAAAGGCAAAGAGCTGATTTACGTTGATGACGTAAACACCAACGCCACCTTCTCTGCAGCCAATAAAGCTGACCTGGGCGCTTACACCTATCAGGCACAGCAGCAGGGGAACACCGTTGTTCTGCAGCAGATGGAGTTGACGGACTACGCTAACATGGCGCTGAGCATCCCCTCTGCCAACACCAATATCTGGAACCTGGAACAAGATACCGTGGGTACTCGTCTGACCAACGCACGTCATGGTCTGGTCGATAACGGTGGCGCATGGGTCAGCTACTTCGGTGGTAGCTTCGACGCGGATAACGGCACCATTAACTACGATCAGGATGTTAACGGCATCATGGTCGGTGTTGATTCCAAAATTGATGGTAACAACGCGAAGTGGATTGTCGGTGCCGCGGCAGGCTTTGCCAAAGGAGATATGAGCGACCGTACCGGTCAAGTGGATCAGGACAGCCAGACTGCCTATATCTACTCTTCTGCTCGTTTTGCCAACAACCTCTTTGTTGACGGTAACTTAAGCTACTCTCACTTCAACAACGATTTGTCTGCCAGCATGAGCAACGGTCAGTACGTTGATGGTAGCACTTCTTCTGATGCCTGGGGCTTTGGCTTGAAACTGGGTTATGACCTGACGCTGGGTGACGCTGGCTACGTAACGCCTTATGGTAGTGTATCCGGCCTGTTCCAGTCTGGTGATGACTATAAGCTGAGCAACGACATGAAAGTTGACGGTCAGTCGTATGACAGCATGCGCTATGAACTGGGGGTTGATACAGGTTATACCTTCGCGTACAGCGATGACCAGGCGCTGACCCCGTTCTTCAAACTGGCCTATGTTTACGATGACTCGAACAACGATTCTGACATAAACGGCGACTCTATCGACAATGGGGTAGAAGGTTCTGCGGTACGTGTCGGACTGGGTACGCAGTTCAGCTTTACCAAAAACTTCAGCGCGTACACCGATGCTAATTATCTCGGTGGTGGCGATGTCGATCAAGACTGGTCTGCAAATGTTGGTGTTAAATATACCTGGTAAGAAATCTATCGCAGAGAAAAAATAATTTAATCTGGAAAATGCCCGTCACGGATTTGACGGGCATTTATTGCAAGGAACGAGCAATGTTATCTACGAATAAACCTCTTCCTGAATTTAGTAAGCTTGATAAATGTTTATCGAAATATGGCAAGCACTTTGAATGTGATAACGAAAAAGAAACTATATATTCCAGTGAGGTAAATAACGATGATACCGTTATTATTTTAAGCGGTGTAGTTTCCCTGAGACGCGGGGAGAATGTACTCGTCGGCATTGCGCAGGCACCCTTTATTATGGGGCTTTCAGATGGTGTGATGAAAACCGATGTACAATACAGATTAATAACCGAAAGTTATTGTACGGGATATCATCTTCCTGCCTTACAAACGATTAATATAATTGAACAATGCCAGCTTTGGCGCGAAGCATTCTGCTGGTTGGCCTGGCAGAACCGCATGCTTGAAATGCGCGATCTGCAGCTGATTGGTAATAACTCCTACGATCAGATCCGCGCGACGTTGATATCCATGACGAAATGGGACGAAGGCCTGCGTTCGCGTATCGGCGTTATGAACTATATTCACCAACGCACACGAATTTCACGCTCAGTTGTCGCTGAGGTCCTCGCGGCATTGCGTAAGGGGGGTTACATTGAAATGAATAAAGGCAAACTGGTGAGCATTAAACGTTTGCCTTTTGAGTATTGAATCAGGATGCGGGAATAACCTGCGGTTTGTTTCCGCTCAACTCTGTGACCAGATCGTTAATACCATCACTCATATTGGTAAAACGCGTCAGCGGAGAACGGGTCACCACGACAAATGCCCCAACGTTTTTCTGCGGGATCATTGCCATATAGGTAATAAAACCACCGCCACCACCGGTTTTTTGAATAATTCCTGGGCGGCCATTCTTCGGTGCCATATACACCCAGCCCAAACCAAGCGCATCGGCTTTGCCCGGAACGTCCATCCCTATCACTTTGGTTAACTGCGTACGCTGATAAATCAGCGTCTGCATACGGTCGGCTTGCTGGCTGCGATGATAAAAATCAGAAGAGAGATACTGTTGCATCCAGCGCATCATATCGCCGGGCGTTGAATAGACGCCGCCGCTACCCATTGCCGCCAGGGTATTGTTACAAGGGCTGGCGCCTTTTTCCGCGACCATCAGACGTCTGCACTGATCCGGGGATGGGGTAAAGGTGGTGTCTTTCATTCCCAGCGGTCGGGTGATTTTTTCTTCAAACACCTGCGGATAAGGCTTACCGGCAGCAGTTCCCAGCGCGTCGGCCAGCAGGTCGAATGCCAGATTTGAATAAGAAGCCTGCGATCCTGGCGCGGCTTTAAGCGTGGCGGTTGAGAGATAGCTCCAGCGTTGTTCGCGGGTTGGCCAGACAAACACCGGGCGATGTGCTGCGCCGCCAGGCTGTTCGCGCGGCAGCGCGCTGGTATGCGTCGCCAGATTCACCAACGTGATTGGCGTTCCCTGATAAGTCGGCACGCGTGCGCCAGGTGGTGCATATTTACTCAAGGGATCGTTGAGTTTAACCGTGCCCTGATCGAGTAATTTCACCAGCACTTCGCTGGTCATTAATTTAGTGATAGAGGCAATGCGAATTACGGAATCCAGTTGTGGATGAACATTATTGCCGGGGCGCGTTTCGCCGAAGCTACGAAATACGCGTTGATTACCATCAATCACCACGAGCGCCATCCCCGTAGCACCACTGCCGTAAAATATATGGTCGGCATAACGATCGACGATATCTGAGGCGAAGACCGGATCGGTTATAGGCTGTGCCGCCTGGACAGATGTCAATGACGCCGCACACAGCGCGGCAGAAAAAAGCAGACTACGTTTCAACGGTGGTGTCCATGAGTTAGAAAAAGTGAAAAAGGATGTCGTGCGTATGCGTATTTATACTACTCAACGGCGTATTGCAAAGCGCTTATCAGCCAATAATAGTGTGAAAAACGTAACGATGAGTAAACGTGAGTGTTTCCCGGATTGTGGATGTTCGCTTTTGTGATCTCACGCTGTGATAATCTGCACATGCTGGAACGTTGTCGAGTGTGAAAACCACAGAAACAATTCTTCATCGCCGTGGGGCGAACTATGTGCCACGGTTTTGGTCACAATTGTCGGTTTCAGCTTGTGTTTTTTGGCGTAAGCCGTCTCGCCGCCGCATTTCCCGGTGGCAAACGCACAGCAGTCGTCATAACGATAAGAAGTTAGCAGGAGAGCACTATGTTTAAGTCTTTTTTCCCAAAGCCGGGACCGTTCTTTATTTCGGCATTTATTTGGGCACTGGTCGCTGTTGTATTCTGGCAAGCAGGTGGGGGAGCCTGGGTGGCGCGCATTACCGGCGCGTCGGGGGATGTACCGATTAGCGCGGCGCGTTTCTGGTCGCTGGATTACCTGATTTTTTATGCTTACTACATTCTTTGCGTTGGGGTGTTCGCGCTGTTCTGGTTTCTCTACAGCCCGCACCGCTGGCAGTATTGGTCCATTCTCGGTACCTCGCTGATAATTTTTGTGACCTGGTTTCTGGTTGAGGTCGGCGTCGCCGTCAACGCCTGGTATGCGCCATTCTACGATCTCATTCAAACCGCGCTCAGCGCACCGCATAAGGTGAAAATTGAGCAGTTCTATAATGAAGTGGGGATCTTTCTCGGCATTGCGCTGATTGCTGTGGTCATTGGTGTGATGAACAATTTCTTCGTCAGTCACTATGTGTTCCGCTGGCGTACCGCGATGAACGAACACTATATGGCGCACTGGCAGCATCTGCGTCATATCGAAGGCGCAGCACAGCGTGTGCAGGAAGACACCATGCGTTTTGCCTCCACGCTGGAAAATATGGGCGTCAGCTTTATCAACGCCATTATGACGCTGATTGCCTTCTTGCCGGTACTGGTTACGCTGTCGGCGCATGTTCCTGATCTGCCGATTATTGGACATGTTCCTTATGGGCTGGTGATTGCTGCGATTGTCTGGTCGCTGATGGGAACCGGCTTGCTGGCGGTAGTCGGGATCAAACTTCCGGGTCTGGAGTTTAAAAACCAGCGTGTGGAAGCGGCTTACCGTAAAGAACTGGTATACGGTGAAGATGATGCCAGTCGTGCAACGCCGCCGACGGTGCGTGAACTGTTCCATGCGGTGCGGCAAAACTATTTCCGTCTCTATTTTCACTACATGTATTTTAATATCGCCCGTATTCTGTACCTGCAGGTTGATAACGTTTTCGGTTTGTTCCTGCTGTTTCCGTCAATTGTTGCCGGTACGATTACGCTCGGTTTGATGACGCAAATTACCAACGTGTTTGGCCAGGTGCGCGGCTCGTTCCAGTATCTGATTAACTCCTGGACAACCTTAGTTGAACTGATGTCTATCTATAAGCGTCTGCGCAGCTTTGAACGTGAGCTTGATGGCCAGGATATTCAGGAAGTTACCCATACGCTTAGCTAACAAAAGGAGATGTTATGTCGACGGTTTCCCGTCTTTACCCCTGGTCCGGACTGGCAGCATTGGTGCTGGTGGGATGTAGTAGCCAACCCGCGCAGCCGTTAAAAAAAGGGGAGAAAGCCGTCGATGTGGCGAGCGTGGTGCGCCAGAAAATGCCCGCCAGCGTGAAAGACCGGGATGCGTGGGCGCAGGATCTGGCGAAGACGTTTGAAAGTCAGAAGCTGGCGCCAACGGTTGAAAACATCTGTTCGGTGCTGGCGGTCGCGCAACAGGAGTCAAACTACCAGGCTGACCCGGCGGTTCCTGGCTTAAGTAAAATCGCCTGGAAAGAGATCGACCGTCGCGCCGAGCGCATGCATATTCCGCTGTTTGTGGTACACACTGCGCTGAAGATTAACTCGCCAACGGGGAAAAGCTACAGTGAGCGTCTGGATACGGTAAAGACGGAAAAACAGCTTAGCGCCATCTTTGATGATTTCATCAATATGGTACCGATGGGGCAGACGCTGTTTGGTTCACTGAATCCGGTGCATACCGGCGGACCGATGCAGGTCAGCATTGCGTTTGCCGAGCAGCACGCCAGCGGCTATCCATGGAAAATGGCAGGGACGGTCCGTCAGGAAGTGTTCAGCCGACGCGGCGGACTGTGGTTTGGCACTTATCATCTGCTCAATTATCCGGCGAATTACAGTGCGCCCATCTTCCGCTTTGCAGATTTTAATGCCGGCTGGTACGCCAGCCGCAATGCGGCTTTCCAGAATGCAGTCAGTAAAGCCAGCGGAGTGAAGCTGGCGCTGGACGGGGATTTGATTCTCTACGGCAGCAGCGAGCCGGGGAAAACGGAGCTGGCGGTACGCAAGCTGGCCGGGAAGCTGGGGATGAGCGAGAGTGAGATCCACCGACAACTGCAAAAGGGCGATAGCCTGGCCTTTGAAGAGACTGCGCTGTACGAGAAGGTCTATAAGCTGGCTGAAGCGAAGAATGGTAAATCGCTACCTCGTGAAATGCTGCCTGGCATTCAGTTGGAAAGCCCGAAGATCACGCGTAATCTGACGACCGCGTGGTTTGCTAAACGCGTGGACGATCGTCGGGCGAAGTGTATGGCTCAGTCATCGTTATGATGACGGCGGCGCCAGCGGATAATTGTCGCGACGGCGCCAAGAATCAGGCTACCGACCAGGAAAGGGATCAGCCCAAACAGGGTACCGACGCCTAAACCAATTTCAACGCGCGGGCGTCCTGTCTCTTGCATTTGCAACTGCATCAACTGCTCATAGATACCGGGTGCGTGGGCCAGCAAATTTAAAATCTGCGCGCCTGCCCAAAAGCAAAACAGCACAAATATGGCATACGCAATGTTGCCGGGCAGGGAGGAGGTATCCCGATGCTTGCCCTTAAACAGGGATTTTGAGAGCGTAAAATCAGCCATAAAGACCTCCGGAAATAACCTGCTTTTTTTGGCGTAATGCCTGTAACTGAGTGTGAGTCTGACAGGTGATTAGGAATGTCAATATCAGAATGTTGGTAATTTCAGGTGGAGATTATTCCTGGATTTCGGTTTTTTGTGGTGTGTCACAATTATTTAACCTTAAGTTAAATTGAGTTACATTTCAGAAATTACGCCTATGCCACAGACGCCCATGGGGAAATGTGCGAGGATGCTTTCCCATGTTGTATATCCACCGGAGCCGTTATGAACCTGCCTGTAAAAATCCGCCGAGACTGGCACTACTATGCCTTCGCTATTGGGCTTATCTTTATTCTGAATGGCGTGGTCGGGTTATTAGGCTTTGAAGCGCAGGGATGGCAAACCTATGCGGTGGGGCTGGTTACCTGGATAATCAGCTTTTGGCTGGCCGGATTAATTATCCGTCGCCGCGTGGAAAATGAAGATGATGAAGCGAAGGATGCCCAATAGTTATCAGGCATCCTGGCGGGTTTACATACTGGTTTTCAGCGCGCTATCCGCAGCGTGGCGCTCCAGCGCCAGTTCGATCAGACGCGTGATTAAATCGGTATAGCCTAAGCCGCTCGCCTGCCACAGTTTTGGATACATACTGATGTTGGTGAAGCCCGGCAGGGTGTTGATCTCATTGATCACAACGTCGTTGTCTGCGGTTAAG
Source organism: Citrobacter werkmanii (assembly GCF_008693645.1). Classification (NCBI taxonomy): domain Bacteria; kingdom Pseudomonadati; phylum Pseudomonadota; class Gammaproteobacteria; order Enterobacterales; family Enterobacteriaceae; genus Citrobacter; species Citrobacter werkmanii. Next base: position 1,423,605 of record NZ_CP044101.1, read on the forward strand.
AATACATCTACACGCGCCATGCCGGCACATCCCAGTGTTTGGTACGCCTGAATGGCGATCTGGCGGATCTTGTCGTTAATCTCTGGCGCGATCGCTGCCGGAACAACTACTTTGGCGCCATTATCGTCAATGTATTTGGTGTCGTAAGCGTAAAAATCACTGTTCAGCACGATCTCACCACAGGTGCTGGCCTGCGGATGATCGTTGCCCAGTACCGCGCATTCGATCTCACGGCCTTTGATCCCTTGCTCTACCACGACTTTATGATCGAACTCAAATGCCAGCGCGACAGCCTGGTTGTATTGCGCTTCACTGGTCACTTTGCTAACGCCAACGGACGATCCCTGGTTGGCGGGTTTCACGAACAACGGCAGACCCAGGCGGGATTGCACCTCAGCAAAGCTAATATTGTTGCGGTTCGCGCGAGTGAGTGTAATAAATGGCGCGATATTTAATCCGGCATCGCGCAGCAGACGTTTGGTTACGTCTTTATCCATACAGGCTGCGGAACCCAGGACATCAGAACCGACGAACGGCAGATTCGCCACGCGCAGCATACCCTGCAAAGAGCCATCTTCACCCAGCGTACCGTGGACGATCGGGAAAATAACATCGACCGTCGGCAGCGGCTGACCGTTTTGCGCATCGATCAACTGGTGCTCTTGTTTACCCGGAACCTGAGCCAGGCTGGTCGCGGAAGGACGCAGCGCAATGTGCGCCGGATCGTCTGAATTGAGCAGATAGTTACTGGCATCGCTAACGTGCCATTGCCCTTGTTTATCAATACCTAACAGCACAACGTCAAAGCGAGTCTTGTCGATGGCATCGACAATATTTTTTGCCGATTGCAATGACACTTCATGTTCCGCTGATTTACCACCAAATACGATTCCTACCCGCAACTTTGCCATCTTAAAAACCCATTCCATGAATGCAAAGCACATACATTACCACGACAAAACGCAGGTTTCCTCGGCTTCTGGCAGATTGTTTGTCTGGGCAACAGGGGAATAGATACGCGCAAAAGCGTTGATCTCGCATCAAGCATAATTCCCTGCTTGTATTGTGGGTTTGATGTGAGGCGTATCACAAATATGATGAGCGGGAAGATAAAATTCTAAACTGTGATATATCGCACCTGTGGATCCTTATTTGGCTAAGTAATTTGTTAAGCTGCTCGCAGTTTTCAGCTACTTATCGTTATGAGCCCTTATGGAATCCTGGAGAGTAAACCTTATTTCCGTCTGGTTCGGATGCTTTTTTACCGGACTGGCGATTAGCCAAATCCTGCCTTTTTTACCGCTCTATATCTCCCAATTGGGTGTCACCTCGCACGAAGCGCTCTCTATGTGGTCTGGGTTAACGTTCAGCGTCACCTTCCTTATTTCAGCCATTGTTTCACCAATGTGGGGCAGTTTAGCTGACCGTAAAGGGCGCAAGCTGATGCTGCTGCGAGCCTCGCTGGGGATGGCGATTGCGATTTTACTGCAGGCATTTGCCACTAACGTCTGGCAGCTTTTTCTGCTGCGCGGGGTGATGGGGTTAACCTCAGGCTATATTCCGAACGCAATGGCGCTGGTAGCATCACAGGTTCCGCGTGAACGCAGCGGATGGGCATTGAGCACGCTTTCTACAGCGCAAATCAGCGGCGTTATTGGCGGTCCGTTAATGGGCGGTTTTATTGCCGACCATATTGGCTTACGGGCGGTGTTCTGTATTACTGCGGCTTTGTTGGTGGTCAGTTTCCTTGTCACGCTGTTTTTGATCAAAGAGGGTGTGCGCCCAACGACCAAAAAAAGCGAACGCCTGAGCGGGAAGGCCGTCTTTGCCTCGCTGCCTTATCCGGCGCTGGTGATCAGCCTGTTTTTTACGACGATGGTGATTCAGCTGTGTAACGGCTCTATCGGGCCAATTCTGGCGCTGTTTATCAAATCAATGGTGCCAGACAGTTCGAATATTGCCTTTCTCAGCGGGCTGATCGCCTCAGTACCTGGCATCTCGGCCCTGATTTCCGCGCCCCGGCTTGGCAAATTAGGCGACCGTATTGGCACTGAGCGGATTTTAATGGCGACGTTGATGTTCGCTGTCGTGCTGTTTTTCGCCATGTCGTGGGTCACCACGCCATTGCAGTTGGGGGTATTACGTTTTCTGCTCGGCTTTGCCGACGGCGCGATGTTGCCAGCGGTACAGACGCTGCTGGTGAAATACTCCAGCGACCAGATAACCGGGCGTATTTTTGGTTATAACCAGTCATTTATGTACCTGGGCAATGTCGCCGGGCCATTGATGGGAGCAACAGTATCAGCCATGGCGGGATTCCGCTGGGTGTTTATTGCTACGGCGAGTATTGTACTGATTAACATCTGGCAGTTGACCATCGCGTTGCGACGTCGGCGTCACGCGCGCTGACTTCCTGATAAACAACGCTGCCAGTCGGCGTTGTTTATCGATAATTCTGCATTATATCTCTATGTGATTATTCATAATCTTACCTTTTGATATTGAATGATTCTGCTGTACGTCTCGTCTCTCCCTTATTTTGTGATGTGATTGTTTTCGCAAATAGTTTAATTTCTTCTAAAAATAAAACTTTTATCACCTAGGCAGTTATGAGCCTTAATGTTAACGTGGCTTATATTTTGTTAAGGGAATACGCAAATGAAAAATCTCGTCACTGAGTTGTTGCTTAAGCTCGCCCAAAAAGAAGAAGAGTCACAAAACCTGGCCGCGCAGGTTGAAATGTTAGAGCAGGTAATCACCGAAATGCTGCGCAATATGGCGTGGAGCGATCGGCAAATATTGCTGCGTCAAATTGAAGGGGCTCTGGCAGGCGTCAACCCCGTGCCAGCGTTTATGACGACCCTGCATAACGCTGGCGAAAGCGTGTCAAAACGTTTTGATTAATCTGTGGGACGTCCCCACAAATTATCATAAAAGTGTCACATCAAATACTTATAGTCGCTTTGTTTTAATTTTACCGTATTTATACATGGAGAAAATAAAGTGAAACAAAGCGCACTCGCTATTGCCCTGTTACCTTTGCTGTTTACCCCGATTATTAATGCAGAAACATCTACCGTAGCGGTTATGGATAATCGTGCCGCTCAGGGTGATATCACCACGCCAGGCGGCGCCCGCCGATTGTCAGCCGATCAAACGGCGGCTTTACGCGAATCTCTGAACGATAAACCTGCCAAAAATATCATTTTACTTATTGGCGATGGGATGGGCGATTCTGAAATAACGGCAGCGAGAAATTATGCCGAAGGCGCGGGCGGTTTTTTTAAAGGTATTGATGCTTTACCGTTGACCGGACAATACACGCACTATGCGTTAGATAAGAAAACGGGCAAGCCGGATTATGTGACGGACTCAGCGGCCTCAGCGACGGCGTGGACCACCGGGGTTAAAACTTACAATGGCGCGCTGGGCGTTGATATACATGAAAAAGATCACGCAACAATTTTGGAAATGGCAAAAGCGGCAGGTCTGGCGACGGGCAACGTTTCTACCGCTGAATTGCAGGATGCAACCCCAGCGGCACTGGTTGCTCATGTGACTTCACGTAAGTGCTATGGCCCTGACGTGACCCGTGAAAAATGCCCAACCAATGCCCTGGAAAAAGGCGGCAAAGGGTCAATTACAGAACAATTGCTGAATGCCCGGGCTGACGTCACGTTGGGCGGTGGGGCAAAAACGTTTGCCGAAACCGCTGCGGCAGGGGAGTGGCAGGGTAAAACGTTGCGTGAACAAGCCCTGGCGCGCGGTTATCAGATGGTAAGTGATGCCGCGACGCTGGCTGCGATTACCGAAGCTAACCAGGATAAGCCGTTGCTAGGCTTGTTCTCCGACGGCAACATGCCGGTACGCTGGGAAGGTCCGAAAGCGTCCTATCATGGGAATCTGGATAAACCAGCGGTGACCTGTACGCCAAATCCAAAGCGTGATGACACCGTACCGACGCTGGCGCAGATGACGGATAAAGCGATTGAACTGTTAAGCAAAAATGAGAAAGGTTTCTTCCTGCAAGTTGAAGGGGCATCCATCGATAAACAGGATCACGCCGCCAACCCGTGCGGACAGATTGGTGAAACGGTTGATCTGGACGAAGCGGTACAGCGCGCGCTTGCCTTTGCGAAGCAAGACGGCAACACCCTGGTGGTGGTAACCGCTGACCACGCGCATGCCAGCCAGATTGTCGCGCCTGATACTAAAGCGCCTGGTCTGACTCAGGCACTGAACACCAAAGATGGCGCGGTGATGGTCATCAGCTACGGCAATTCTGAAGAGGAATCTCAGGAGCACACCGGTAGCCAGTTGCGCATCGCCGCTTATGGCCCGCATGCGGCGAATGTGGTCGGTCTGACCGATCAAACTGATCTGTTTTACACCATGAAAGCGGCGTTAGGACTGAAATAATCCGACACCCGGTGACAATAGTTTTGCCACCGGGTGGTATTTTTATCGTTAGCAGCCAAACTTACCTGTGTGTCGTCGTTCAGAAAAGGATGGTGCTATGAAAATTACATTATTAATGACGCTGCTCTTTGGACTGGTTTTTTTAACTACCGTCGGTGCTGCCGAGAAGACGTTAACCCCGCAACAACAGCGTATGACCACCTGCAATCAGCAGGCAACGGCGCAGGCCTTAAAAGGGGATGCGCGAAAGACGTATATGAGTGATTGCCTGAAAAACAGCAAATCTGCGCCTGAGGAAAAGAGTTTAACCCCACAGCAGCAGAAGATGCGTGAATGCAACGTCAAGGCGACGGAGCAGTCACTGAAAGGCGACGATCGTAACAAGTTTATGAGCGCTTGCCTGAAAAAAGCTGCGTAGCACTTACGGGTGAGCAGGTAAAAACGCTCACCCGAAATTTCATACTCCCGCCAGCAGACCCCTACCTATAATTTGGGAAATTTGTTTCAGAATGTTCCCAAATACGATGAATGATGAAAACTTTTTCCAAAAGAAGGTCGTCGCGGATGAAGCGTTTATATCACTTCATCAAAACGACCACCAACGTTCCGGTCTGCGATTTGCCCGACGGATCAGGCTGCCGCGAGCGGTGGGATTGGGGGGGATGTTTTTCCCTATCGCGTCGGTATTAGTTTCCCAGCCTATTACTGGCGGCTGGTGGCTGTTACTGGTGGGATGGGCATTTGTCTGGCCACATCTGGCCTGGCAGTTGGCAAGTAAAGCAGACGATCCTCTGCATAGTGAATTTACCAATTTAAAAGCCGATGCCATCCTCGCCGGTATGTGGCTGGGAATTATGGGGGCAAACCTGTTGCCGTCCACGGCGCTGCTCATGATTACTTGCATCAACCTGATGGGCGCAGGGGGAATGCGAGTATTCCTCGCGGGCGTCGTGTTGATGGCGGTGTCATGCCTGGTGACGTTACAGTTAACCGATATTCCCGTCGCTGTTAGCAGCAGTCAACTGAGCGTGATGTTATCACTGCCGGTACTGGTGATGTACCCGCTGCTGTTTGCCTGGGTCAGCTATCAGACGATCATCAAGCTGGCGGAACATAAACGCCGCTTACAGGTGATGAGTACGCGAGATGGGATGACCGGCGTTTATAACCGACGTCATTGGGAGTTATTGCTACGCAATGAATTTGATAATTGCCGCCGCTATCAGCGTGATGCCACGTTGCTTATTATTGATATCGACCATTTCAAGAGCATCAATGATACCTGGGGTCATGACGTCGGGGATCAGGCTATTGTCGCGCTGACCCGCCAGTTGCAGATGACTTTACGCGGTAGCGATGTGATTGGCCGTTTTGGTGGTGATGAATTTGCGGTGATTATGTGTGGTACGCCCGCAACCAGCGCAATTGCGGCCATGTCGCGCGTGCATGAACGACTTAGTCAGTTGCGTTTATCCTGCGCTCCGCAGGTCGCCTTACGTATTAGCGTTGGCGTAGCGCCGCTGACTTCTGAAACTGAGCATTATCGGGAATGGTTAAAATCGGCGGATATGGCGCTTTATAAAGCAAAGAATTCCGGACGTAACCGCACCGAAGCGGCGGCCTGACGTCCGGTGATATTAACTCAGGATCGGCTGAGTTTTTCTGACTGTTCCATGCATTTAACCATCGCTTCAATCACTGATGAACGAAAACCGCGTTCTTCCAGGACGCGTACCGCTTCGATAGTGGTGCCGCCTGGCGAGCACACCATATCCTTCAGTTCCCCAGGATGTTTACCCGTTTCCAACACCATTTTTGCCGAGCCCATTACCGCTTGCGCTGCGAATTTATATGCCTGCGCACGGGGCATACCGCCTTGCACGGCGGCGTCCGCCATCGCTTCGATAAACATAAAGACATAGGCCGGTGCAGAACCGCTGACGCCGACAACCGGGTGAATCATCGATTCTGCAATCACTTCTGCTTCGCCAAAGCAGCGGAAGATATTCAGTACGTCGGCCGTATCTTCCGGCGTTACTAAGGCGTTCGGCGTGACGGAGGTCATTCCGGCATTAACCAGTGACGGGGTATTAGGCATTGCGCGAATGATTTTGCGATCATGACCCAGCGCACGGGCGAGCTGATCGAGGGTAACACCAGCGGCAATCGAGACAACCAGAGAGTCTTTGTTCAGGCTGGAGGTGATTTCACTCAGTACCTTAATCATGATGCCTGGTTTTACGGCCCCAAAAACAATGTCGGCGATTTGCGCGACTTCTTGCGCAGACTGCGCTGCATTAATGCCATACTGGTCGTGCAACGCAGCGACTTTATCGGGGGAAGGGGTATAAACCCAGATTTGTCCCGGGAGAACCTGGCCGCTGGCGATCATGCCGCCAAGAATTGCTTTGCCCATATTACCGCAGCCGATAAAACCAATTTTTTTGTCCATCTTGTCACTCCCTATGGATGATATTCATTGTTTTATACCCGTCATACTTCAAGTTGCATGTGCGTTGGCTGCGTTCGCTCACCCGAATCACTTACCAGAGTAAGCTCATCGGGACTCACTCTCTTGCCGCCTGCCTGCAACCCGAATTATTTAGGGTAAATCTGGGAAAGCTAAGCTTAGCGCGGAATGAATATGTGCAGAAGGAGAAACAGCACTTTGCCTGCAAGTAAAAGCACGAGACAATGCGCGATTACACACGATTGGGGAGAGATTATGACAATATGGGTGGATGCCGACGCGTGTCCGAACGTGATTAAAGAAATTTTATACCGCGCCTCTGAGCGCATGCAGATGCCGCTTATTCTGGTGGCGAACCAGAATTTGCGCGTCCCGTCTTCGCGTTTTATCCGTACATTACGCGTTCCCGCCGGGTTTGACGTTGCTGATAACGAGATTGTACGACAATGTAGCGCCGGTGATTTAGTGATCACGGCGGATATTCCGCTGGCTGCTGAAGCCATTGAAAAAGGGGCGGCTGCGCTTAATCCACGCGGCGAACGTTATACCGAAGCGACGATCCGCGAACGTCTGATGATGCGTGATTTTATGGATACGCTACGCGCCAGCGGCATCCAGACCGGGGGACCGGATAGCCTTTCTCCCCGTGACCGACAGCATTTTGCGGCTGAGCTGGATAAGTGGTGGCTGGAAGTTCAGCGCAGAAAATAGTACCTGTAATTTATTTTTTACACTTTCATCCATGTGAATTCTTGTTATAGTAGGGTTTAATTGACACCATCACTGTTTGTGTAATTTTTTCTTTACGATTTGGTGGTGTACTAGTTTGATGATATGATTATATCTTTAATTGCATCAGATCCCGCTCGTCGGCGGTTCTCTGGGGAAATTCTGTGATGACGCAACCTCTTTTTCTTGTGGGCCCCCGGGGGTGTGGTAAAACGACAATCGGTATGGCGCTGGCGAAGGCTGTCGATTACCAGTTCGTTGATACCGATCGCTGGTTGCAGTCGCACGTGCAGATGACCGTAGCGGAAATCGTCGAAAGAGAAGGATGGGAAGGGTTTCGTGCCCAGGAAACGACCGCTCTGCAGGCCGTCACGGCTCCGACAACGGTTGTTGCGACCGGTGGCGGCATCATTCTGACCGAATTTAATCGTCATTATATGCGTAGCCACGGTGTGGTTATCTATTTAAGCGCGCCGGTATCGGTACTGGTTGATCGTCTGGAGGCTACGCCTGAAGAGGGGTTGCGCCCAACCTTAACCGGCAAGCCGCTGACTGAAGAAGTAGAGGAAGTGCTTGCCCAGCGTGATGTTCTGTACCGTGCAGCGGCGCATTATATTGTTGATGCGACCAATCCGCCTTCGCAGGTGGTGGACGACATTCTTGGGATACTGTCGCAGGCAGCGCCACGCTTACAGGGTGGTGTCTATACTTAAAGCTCATTCAGACAAAAGGAAGAGCTATGCCGACAAAACCACCTTATCCGCGTCAAGCAACCATTGTTACCGTTGAAAAGGGGACGCCAGGCCAGACGGTAACCTGGTATCAACTTCGCGCCGATCACCCAGAACCGAATTCGCTGATCAGTGAGCATCCTTCCGCTCAGGAAGCCATGGATGCTAAAAAACGCTACGAAGATCCCGATAAAGACTGATATTAAGCACCGTCCTGGCACGAGTTTGAAAAGTGCCAGGACGGGCGTACATCACATTTTTTTAAATATCGCCGTATACAGTAAAAATTGAAAATTAAACAATAACAATACAGTACTGGAATGATTTGGAATCTTTACAAAATAGACCGCCGATCTGCTGCTACGCTTTTGAGCGTTTGTAGCACAGGTCAGCGCCCGGCAATTATTCGGGAATTCACAGCAAAGTAAGAAGACGGTGGAGCAAAAAATGGGTACGTCGTTGGCTATCCTCACGATTGGCGTGGTGCCGATGCGTGAGGTGTTACCGCTCCTGACGGAATATATTGATGAGCAGCACATCACTCACCACAGTCTGCTGGGGCAGATGCGGCGAGAGGATGTGATGGCCGAGTACGGCGTCTCTCCCGGTGACGAGCCGCTTTTAACGCTGCTCAGCGACCATCAGCTTGCCCATGTTTCGCGCCAGAAAGTGGAACGATCACTCCAAGGTATCGTAGAAGTACTCGATAATCAGGGCTTTGACGTGATCCTGCTGATGAGTACGGCCTCAATTGCCCGCCTGACCGCCCGCAAGAGTATGTTACTGGAACCTTTACGTATAATTCCTCCACTGGTCGCCTCGATTGTGGAAGGGCATCAGGTCGGGGTTCTTGTCCCCGTCACGGAATTGCTTAAAGCCCAGACGCAAAAATGGCAGGTGTTGCAAACGCCGCCAGTGTATGCCGTGGCGAATCCGATTCACGGTTCCGAACAACAACTGATTGATGCCGGTAAAGAATTGCTTGAGCAAGGCGCGGATGTGATCATGCTGGATTGTCTGGGTTTTAATCAACGTCATCGCGATTTACTGCAAAAATCGCTGGATGTCCCGGTTCTGCTGTCCAATGTGCTGATCGCCCGGCTGGCTTCGGAATTGCTTGCGTAATTTTGCGTGACAGGTGGAACGCCAGCCCCCTATATTGGTTATTAACTTAATCACAAGATAGGGCCAGTTGTATGCTTCAAAGTAATGAATACTTTTCCGGCAAAGTAAAATCCATCGGTTTTACCAGCAGCAGTACTGGCCGTGCCAGTGTTGGCGTGATGGCTGAAGGCGAATACACCTTTGGTACTGCGGCGCCTGAAGAGATGACGGTCGTCAGCGGCGCACTGAACGTGCTGCTGCCGGGGGAAACTGAGTGGAAAGTCTATGCCGCAGGGGACGTGTTTAACGTACCAGGCAGCAGCGAGTTTCATCTGCAGGTGGCAGAGCCAACATCCTATCTTTGCCGCTACCTGTAAGCGTAAAAATGACGAATGGCGACATTGAGCCGCCATTCGATAAACACGTCTTAACGTTGCGCTTCGCCGCCTAATCCTTCTACCAGACTTTTAATCAGCGCCGCCAGTTCGCCCGTCATCAGGATGAAATCGGCATCAAAACGCTGAGCGTAGTCCTCGCGGTCAATATCTTCGTTCTGATCGCGCAATTCGTCGCTAAACTTCAGACGCTTAATCGAGCCGTCGTCACACATAACGAACTGAATGCGCTGCTGCCAGTCGAGCGCCAGCTTGGTGACCAGTTTGCCCGCTTCGATATGTACGGCGATTTCGTCGCAGACCAGATCCTGTTTTTTCGCGCGGATCACGCCGCCGTCTTCAAGGATCGCTTTCAGTTCTGCTTCATCCAGCAACTGGAATCCCTGCGCCGTTGTGCCGGAGCGAACCCATTCGGTTAGCGTCAGCTCAATAGGGTTTTCCATCGTCAGCGGAACGACCGGCAGCGAGCCGAGGCTCTTACGCAGCAGCGCCAGCGTATCTTCCGCTTTCTTCGCGCTCGCACAATCAACCATGATCAGATCGTTAACGGTGTCAATCCACATCATCGTTTGGCTGAAGCGGCTAAAGGCGCGCGGCAGCAATGAGTGCAGAACTTCATCTTTCAGCGAGTCTTTTTCGGTCTTCTTAAGCTTGCGACCTTGCTCAGCTTCCAGTTTGAATATTTTGGCTTCCAGCGCCTGTTTGATAACCGGCGACGGCAGAATTTTTTCTTCTTTGCGGGCGCAGATAATAATTTGGCCATTGGCGGTATGCGTTAATGCATCGCTGTGCGATCCCATCGGCGGAACCCAGCCCATTTTTGCCATATCCTGGCTACCGCAAGGGGTGAACGTCATTGATGCCAGCTGTTTTTCCATCTCTTCGGCACGCAAAGAAACATCGCGGCTAAGACGGTAAACCATTAAATTTTTGAACCACAGCATGATAATTTCCACGGCCTTGTCGTTAAATCCAGCGGGCATGATAGCGAATTGTCGCTATGCTTGCATTGTTAATCGGGAAGAGGAGCAAACAGTGCGTATAGGTATCGATTTGGGCGGTACAAAAACGGAAGTTATTGCGCTTGGCGATGCAGGCGAGCAGCTTTTTCGCCATCGCCTGCCTACACCGCGTGAGGATTATCAGCAAACGATAGAAACCATTGCCGCGCTGGTGGAGATGGCGGAGCAGGCTACCGGGCAAACGGGAACCGTGGGGATGGGGATCCCTGGTTCAATTTCGCCTTACACTGGGGTAGTCAAGAATGCCAACTCAACCTGGCTTAACGGGCAACCCTTTGATAAAGACTTAAGTATGCGTTTGAATCGTGAAGTGCGCCTGGCGAATGATGCCAATTGCCTGGCGGTTTCTGAAGCGGTGGATGGCGCGGCGGCAGGGGCGCAAACCGTATTTGCGGTAATTATTGGCACCGGATGCGGCGCGGGTGTGGCGTTGAATGGTCGGGCGCACACGGGTGGCAACGGTACCGCGGGCGAGTGGGGGCATAATCCGCTGCCGTGGATGGACGAAGATGAGCTGCGTTATCGCCAGGAAGTACCCTGCTATTGCGGCAAGCAAGGCTGCATTGAAACCTTTATTTCCGGGACCGGTTTTGCCACCGACTACCAGCGTCTGAGCGGTAAGTCGCTCAAGGGCAGCGACATTATCGATCTGGTTAACGTGCGGGATGCTGTGGCGGAGCAGGCATTGAGCCGCTATGAGTTGCGTCTGGCAAAATCGCTGGCGCATGTGGTGAATATTCTCGATCCGGACGTTATTGTACTGGGTGGGGGAATGAGTAATGTCGACAGGCTATATCAAAACGTTCCCACGTTGATGAAGCAATTTGTCTTTGGCGGCGAGTGTGAAACGCCCCTACGCAAGGCGCTGCATGGTGACTCCAGCGGCGTACGCGGTGCGGCCTGGCTGTGGCCGCAGGCGTAATCTGTTTTACGTCGCGGCTGCAACTTGTTGCACGCCGCGCTTCAGGTAGCCGTAAATCAGCAGCGATGACATGGCGGAGAACGACAGCAACGCAGCCGGCAGCGTCACATAGTTGTAGGCAAAGCCCAGCGTCAGCATCATACCGCCGCACCAGGCGCCAATTGCGCTACCGAGGTTAAAGGCAATTTGCCCGCCTGCCGCGCCCAGTAGTTCACCTCCTTTGGCATTTTGCAGCAGCAAAATTTGCAGCGGCGCCGATAGGGCGAACAGGCCAGCGCAGCAAATAAAGGCGAAGGTCAGCGATGCGGCTTTGATACCGCCAAAAACAAAAAGCAGCAGCAGAACCAGCACAATGGTGAAGTCGGTTATTACCGCAATGCGCAGCGGCGTATAGCGGCCAGAAAGCTGACCGCTCAACAGATTCCCTAATACCATCCCCAATCCCACCAGCATCATGATGAAGGTCATCAGCGCCTCGGAAAAGCCGGAGATGTACATCATGTACGGCTTGACGTAGCTGAACCAGGCGAAAACCCCGGCGTTGCCAAACATGGTGGCGGAAAAGATCAACCACGGGGCGGGGCTTTTCAAAAAGTGAAATTGCTCGCGCAGATTCCCTTTCGCTTCATCGCTGATGTTGGGCACCCAAAAAGCTATCGAGACAATAACGGCGATATTAAAGACGGCAATCAGCAGGAACGTATAGCGCCAGCTAAATTCCTGGCTCAGCCAGGTACCGACGGGAATGCCAATCAGATTGGCAATGGTCATCCCTGAAACCATGCCCGCGACGGCGGCGGTGACTTTTCCTGGGCGCGCCAGCTTCGACAGAATAATAGCTCCAACGCCAAAAAATGCGCCGTGCGGGAAGCCGGAAACCAGCCTGCCCACCGCCAACATAAAATACGAGGAGGAAAGGGTGAAGATGGCGTTGCCAATCACGCACAGCGTGACCAGAAACAGCAGAATATGCTTAAGCGAAAAGCGGCTGGAAAAGAGCGCAATAATCGGCGCGCCCAACACTACGCCAAAGGCGTAAAACGAAATCATATGACCAGCGGCCGGGATAGAAATGCCCACGTCCCGCGCCAGCTCGGTGAGTACCCCCATGATGCCGAACTCGGCCATGCCCAGCCCAAATGTCCCTAGCGCTAAAGAGAAAACGACTTTTTTCATACCACCTGCCAACAAGAAAGACGCCGGATGCGCGTCATAGCGGCGAACGTTCGCCGCCAACAGAGATAGCTTGCGGATAAGCGAAGTGGAATGCCATTTCATATCCGTCTTTGAGTATGCAATATTGTGCTACATATTGTGCCGGATAGCTCCGGCCTGGAGATTTATGCTGATCCCACCGCAAACAGCTTGTCGAGTTTGCTGTAGCCCAGCCCGTTGATTTTTTTAACCTTGATCTGCACCGGAATGCGTTCTTTCATCGCTTCAACGTGGCTGATCACTCCAATGGTTTTGCCGGTGGCGTTCAGCGCATCCAGCGCGTCCAGCGCGGTATCCAGCGTTTCGCTGTCCAGCGTGCCGAAACCTTCATCGAGGAACAGGGAGTCAATTCGCGTTTTGTGGCTGACCAAATCGGATAACGCCAGCGCCAGCGCCAGACTCACGAGGAAGCTCTCGCCGCCGGAAAGCGTACGGGTGTCGCGCACGGCATCGGCCTGCCAGGTATCAACCACTTCCAGCTCCAGCGCTTCGCTGGCCTTACGCTGTAACAGATAGCGACCATGCAGACGAGTGAGTTGGTTGTTGGCAAGCCACACCAGGTTATCGAGTGTCAGTCCCTGGGCAAACTTGCGGAATTTATCTCCCTCTTTCGAGCCGATTAGCGCATTCAGATAGCCCCAGTCTTCAACCTGCTGCGTGACGTTTTCAATCTCCTGCATCAGCGCCTGCTGCTGCTGGCGATGTTCAGTATCCTGTTTCAGCTGCTGGCGAATTTCGCCTTGACGCGTAGTATTTTCCCGTAGCTGCTGGGTGAGCTGCGCCAGCGCGTCGCGAAGCTGTTGTGCCGAGAGCGTGAGATCCGCCCCGGTTGGCAACTGCTGGTGATGGCTCGCCAGCGCCTGCTGAGCCTGATTAAGCAGCGTTTGTGCCTGCTGCTGCTGCTTTTCCAGCGATTGCTTTAACTGCTCCAGACGGCTAAAGGTTTCTTCATCCAGCAGTGCGGCAACAAAGGCTTCACGATCGGCAAAGATGCTGGCCTGCAGTGCGGCATCAAACTGTGCCTGAATTTCTGCGGCGCGCTGTAGGTCCTGCGCCTCCTGCTGTTGCAAGGTTTGCCACTGGCCTTGTAAAGACAGGCAATCGTCATGCACCTGTCGCCAGTTTTCCAGCGACAGATTCTCAGTACTTGCAGACAGCGTATCGCTCTCAGGCAGCGTTTCCAGCAACGGCGTGAGCTGAGCTATTCGCGCCTGTAACTCGGTGAGTTCGTTCTGGCGCTGCTGCCACATTTGCGCTTCTCTCGCCCGCTCACTCAGCCACGAATTAGCGTCATCTGCAGCAGGAAGGGACAGTCCATGGCGGGCCAGCTCGGCGGTTAACGTCGCCTGGCGCTGGTCAATTTGCTGCTGGAGCTGGGTAATCTGCTCGGTATGCGCCGTGATTTGCGCCTGCAGGGTATGACGCAGGCTCAACTGGTGAAGTTGTTGTTCGTATTCTTCCTGGGCGGCAAGCCACGGGGCGATATCATCCTGCGGTTGCAGCGTCACGTTAAGGCTGGTAGTGACTGTCTGCCACTCTTGAGTAAGCGCTTGCTCCTCTTGAGAAAGCGTCTGTGCTTCACGTTCATCCCGTTGAAGTTGCTGGGCGATGGCCTCAAGCTGGCCGCGTAACGTTGAGCCCTCATCAGCCAGGGTTTTAACCTCTTTTTCCAGTGCTTCACGTCGTGCCTGATTAACACTCAGTTCGAGCGTTTGATAGCGCTCAATCGCCGGATGCGTGGTGGAGCCGCACAGCGGACAAGGCATGCCGGATTGCAATAATGCCCGCTGGCTTTCCAAATCTTTGATGCGGGCTTCCTGCTCGCAAATGATCCTCACATCGGCAAGCTGCTGATTTTTATCTTTATAGCGCTGACGTTTTTCGGCAAGCACCGCGTTGCGCTGCGTTAGCTCTTGCTGACGTTGCACCAGCGTCGCGCGTAACTGCGCCAGCTGCTTTTGCTTCGGGGCGATTTGCCCATGCAGATTGCTCAGACGCTGGCGTAACGGACGGAGCTGCACATGTTGCGCCAGCGCCGCAGTGACCTCCTGCGGTGAAAGAGTCAGCGTGGGAAGCGCCAGCGCATCCAGTTTACGCGTGTCGTTTTCCCGTAACTGCTGCCACTGGCGTAGCTGGGCGCTGGCGTCGGAGTGTTGCGCCAGCAGGGCCTTCCACCCAGCCAGTTCGCTGCCCCACAAGCGGAAGCGATCGTGTTCGTTCAGCCAGTCGATTAACGTCTGCTGTCCAGCGAGCAAGGCGGTCGACTGCGTGTGCGCCTGCTGACGGATGCGCTCGCGCAGCGCTAAGCTGCTTTGTAAGCGAGTATTCACTTCCTGAATATTCTGCCGCGTACGCGCTATCGTAGCCGTTTGTTCCTGGATTCGCTCCCAGTGCGGGCGTAACGCTCTGGCCGGTTGCGCCAGACTCAGCGCCGCCAGCTGTGGCTGCGCGTCTTCTTGCGCCTGTTTAGCGGCCTGTAACGCCTGTTGGTGACGGTTGATTTCTGCCTGTAGCTCATTTTGCCGAATGAGCCAGTTGAGATGCTGTTGCTGAGTCTGCTGGCTTGCAAGGTATTGTTTTTCCTCGTCAGTAAGTACCTGCAAACTCTCTGTCAGGGACTGCACCTGCTCCGCAGCGAGCAGAGCCACGCCGTTGGCCTGCGCCTGCAGTTTTTCCAGCTCTGTACGCGCTGCTTTATGCTTTTCAAACACCATGGCGGAAATTTGGCCGTAGATCTCAGTCCCCGTCAGCTCTTCCAGCAGTTCGGCACGCTCTTTCGGTTTGGCATTGAGAAATGCGGCAAATTGCCCCTGAGACAGCAGCATCGAACGGGTGAAACGACCATAATCCAGGCCGGTAAGTTCGGCGGTCATTTCCAACTTGTCTTTGACTTTATCGGCGAGGATTTTACCGTCGGCGCAGCGGGCAAGTTCTACGCGCGGAGCCTGTAGGTTGCCTTCAGGCTGATTGCGCGCGCGGTTCTGGCTCCAGAATGCGCGATAGGCTTCGCCCCGGACTTCGAACTCGACCTCGGCCAGACACTCGGCGGTGTCGCGGGTCATCAGATCGTTTTGCGATTGAGACACGGTATTGAGCCGCGGCGTTTCGTGATACAGCGCGAGACAAATGGCGTCCAGCAGGGTGGTTTTTCCCGCGCCCGTTGGACCCGTGATGGCGAATAGCCCATTGCTGGCAAAGGGCTCAGCCGTGAAATCGACTTTCCATTCTCCTTTCAGAGAATTGAGGTTTTTCAAACGCAGGCTGAGAATTTTCATGCTTCGGTCTCCCCGGCAAGCGTGTGTAAGGTGGTGCTAAACAGTTGATTCAGGCGCTCGCGTTGCGATTCTTCGAGTTCTTCCAGCGCCAGGCGACGGGCAAAAACGTCCGTCACGCTCAGCTCGCTTAGCGTTTCACGTCGTTCATTCGCCATAATACGTTCGCGCTGTTCCCGGCTACGGCGCACCAATAACACCTCTACCGGTAAATCTTCGGTTAATGCCTGAATCTTACGCTGCATGTCGTGCAGATAGTCATCGGTGGTGATTTCGATATCTAACCAGACTGGCGGTTCCTGCTGCACACCGCGCCACTGCTCTAGTTGGGCGGTAATCGCGGCTAAATCACCTTTCAGCACCGCCAACGGCTGGGTGACCGGTACGGTGAGGTGTTCAACAGCGCTCAGCTTGCCGTTTTCGAAGCTCACCAGATGGACGCATTTGCTTTTGCCGCACTCGTCAAAACTGAGCGCAATTGGCGAACCGCAGTAGCGAATATGCTCTGTTCCGCCGATAACCTGCGCCCGGTGAATATGCCCCAGCGCGATGTAATCGGCCGGAGGGAAGTTTTGTGCCGGAAAGGCGTCCAGCGTACCAATATAAATGTCACGTACCGCGTCACTTTTACTGGCGCCGACGGTGGTCAGATGCCCGGTCGCAATGATGGGTAGGTTCTGGTCGCCGCGCAGCGTACAGGCGTCCTGATACTGCTGCTGGTAGTAGTCGGTGATTGCTGACAGCAAATGCTGCTGTTTCTCTTGTCCGGTTAGCCCGGCCTGGCTGGTAATGATGTCACGCGGGCGTAAAAAAGGAACCGGGCACAGGATCGCGCCCGGCGTGCCGTCGCGTTGAGACAGCACCTGCGGCGCATGGCCAGCGCTGGCGATCACTGTGGTGTTGAGAAACGCCAGAATATCGCGGGATTCGTTGAGCGTGGCGACGGAGTCGTGGTTACCTGCCAACACCACCAGATGACAGCCGGTTTGCTGCAGATTAACGACAAAACGGTTATACAGCTCACGGGCATAGCTTGGCGGTGAGCCGGTATCGAAAATATCGCCCGCCACAATAATGGCATCCACCTGCTGGGATTGTGCCGTTTCCAGCAGCCAGTCGAGAAAGGCCTGATGTTCAGCGGCGCGGCTCTTGCTGTAGAAATTTTGGCCCAGATGCCAGTCAGACGTGTGAAGGATGCGCATAAGAGTTCCATGACGATAAAACAGTGGCGGGGATTATAACCCTGCAAGGACGGTAATATCTTGTTTAAGGGCTGTCATAATTCGCGGGGCTGCGTTAAACCTGGACTATCTTTTCATAAATCTGTCATAAAACTGACGCATAATGGCACCGTATTGATGGCAAACGATTTAATTATAAACAGGGCAAATCATGGCGAGACGTATTCTGGTCGTAGAAGATGAAGCTCCAATTCGTGAAATGGTCTGCTTCGTGCTCGAGCAAAACGGTTTTCAACCCGTAGAAGCCGAAGACTATGACAGTGCTGTGAACCAACTCAATGAACCCTGGCCGGATCTCGTCTTGCTTGACTGGATGCTACCCGGCGGCTCGGGCCTACAGTTTATTAAACATCTCAAGCGCGAAGCGATGACGCGGGATATTCCCGTGATGATGCTGACGGCGAGGGGAGAAGAGGAAGATCGCGTCCGGGGTCTGGAAACGGGCGCGGATGATTATATTACCAAGCCGTTTTCTCCCAAGGAGCTGGTGGCGCGTATTAAAGCTGTTCTGCGTCGTATTTCCCCCATGGCGGTGGAAGAGGTTATTGAGATGCAAGGGCTGAGCCTTGACCCAACCTCGCATCGCGTGATGACCGGCGAGGATCCATTGGATATGGGGCCGACAGAATTCAAACTGTTGCACTTCTTTATGACCCACCCTGAACGCGTCTATAGCCGTGAGCAATTACTCAATCATGTCTGGGGTACCAATGTGTACGTGGAAGACAGGACAGTGGATGTGCATATCCGCCGCTTGCGTAAAGCGCTGGAGCACAGTGGACACGATCGTATGGTGCAGACAGTTCGTGGGACGGGATATCGTTTTTCGACCCGCTTCTGACTGACATGAATAGGGGCCTGACGGATTAGGCTGTTAATGGAGTAAGACGTTTGCTAGAACGATTGTCATGGAAAAGGCTGGTACTGGAGCTGATCCTCTGCTGCATACCGGCGTTTATCCTTAGCGCTTTTTTTGGTTACCTGCCCTGGTTTTTGCTGGCGTCGGTAACCGGCCTGCTTGTCTGGCATTTCTGGAATTTATTACGCTTGTCCTGGTGGTTATGGGTCGACAGAAGCATGACCCCGCCGCCGGGGCGCGGAAGTTGGGAGCCGTTGCTGTATGGGCTGCATCAAATGCAACTGCGCAACAAAAAGCGCCGTCGGGAACTGGGTAATCTGATTAAACGTTTTCGCAGTGGGGCGGAATCGCTACCCGACGCGGTGGTGTTGACGACTGAAGAGGGCGGCATTTTCTGGTGTAACGGCCTGGCCCAGCAGGTTCTGGGACTGCGCTGGCCGGACGATAGCGGGCAAAATATACTTAACCTGCTGCGCTACCCGGAATTCACGCAATATCTGAAAACGCGTGATTTTAGTCGGCCAATCAATCTGGTGCTCAATACCGGACGGCATCTGGAGATTCGCGTGATGCCCTATACCGATAAGCAATTGCTGATGGTTGCGCGCGATGTTACCCAGATGCACCAACTGGAAGGTTCGCGGCGTAACTTTTTCGCCAACGCCAGCCATGAGTTGCGTACGCCGCTGACGGTGCTACAAGGTTATCTGGAAATGATGCAGGAGCATCCGCTGGAAGGAACGACGCGTGAAAAAGCGCTGCATACCATGCGTGAGCAAACGTACCGCATGGAAGGGCTGGTGAAGCAGTTGCTGACGTTGTCGAAAATAGAGGCCGCGCCAGCGCTACTGCTTAATGAGAAGGTGGACGTGCCGATGATGCTGCGCGTGGTTGAACACGAGGCGCACACGCTGAGTCAGAATAATCATACGTTTACTTTTGATATTGATAGCCACCTGAGCGTGCGGGGAAATGAGGAGCAACTGCGTAGCGCGATTTCGAATCTTGTGTATAACGCGGTGAACCATACCCCCGCGGGTACGCACATCACCGTGCGCTGGCAGCATGTTGCCTCCGGGGCGGAATTTAGCGTCGAGGACAATGGGCCTGGTATTGCTGCGGAGCATATTCCTCGTTTGACCGAACGCTTCTATCGCGTGGACAAAGCGCGATCCCGACAAACGGGCGGGAGTGGACTGGGTCTGGCCATCGTGAAACATGCTCTGCAACATCACGATAGCCGCCTGAATATCGAAAGTACGCCAGGCAAAGGGACGCGATTTAGTTTCGTCATCCCGGAACGTTTAATGGCCAAAAGTAACGATTAACCCGTATTCGTAAGATAATCTTTCCAAAAGCCAGCGCGAGCTGGTTTTTTTATGTGGTCAATAGTTACATCCTGAATTTTGCGACGTTTGATTGTTTTTTGTTCGAACTATTACCCATACCTTTTTCCATGAAATGGTTTTTTGTGCTAACTGCATTTTTCATATCGCTATATTGTTCTGGTTTTTGGATCCCACCTTGCTTTAAAACGTTATAAGCGTTTAAATTGCGCTCCAGATGCTGTCATACCGACTGCATTTACGCGGTAAATCGAAAAACTATTCTTCGCCGCGCCAGGTCGGGAGTGTTTCCCGCTGGAATTGAGCAAAAATGCCGCTGTATTGTCCCCCAGGGAAAGGCAAAAATTTATTATTTTCAACACCACATCCACAGGCAGTAAGACTTTATGACCCATCAGTTAAAATCGCGCGATATTATCGCTTTGGGATTTATGACATTTGCACTGTTCGTTGGTGCAGGTAACATCATCTTCCCCCCAATGGTTGGTTTGCAGGCAGGCGAACACGTCTGGACTGCGGCTTTTGGCTTTTTGATTACCGCCGTTGGTCTTCCGGTGCTTACCGTTGTCGCGCTGGCGAAAGTCGGTGGCGGTGTGGACAGCCTGAGTACGCCTATCGGTAAGGTTGCTGGATTACTGCTGGCTACCGTCTGCTATCTGGCGGTTGGTCCATTGTTCGCGACGCCGCGTACCGCAACGGTCTCTTTCGAAGTCGGGATTGCGCCGCTGACCGGTGACTCTGCGCTGCCGCTGTTCATCTACAGCGTGGTCTATTTTGCGATTGTTATTTTGGTGTCGCTGTATCCAGGCAAACTGCTGGATACCGTCGGCAACTTCCTTGCTCCGCTGAAAATCCTTGCGCTGGTGGTACTGTCTGTCGCCGCGATTGTCTGGCCGGCAGGCCCGATCAGCAATGCGATGGAAGCCTATCAAACCGCAGCATTTTCGAATGGTTTCGTAAATGGCTATCTGACCATGGATACGCTGGGCGCGATGGTATTTGGTATTGTTATTGTTAACGCCGCCCGCTCGCGTGGCGTTACCGAGTCGCGTCTGCTGACCCGTTACACCGTTTGGGCTGGTTTGATGGCGGGTGTGGGCTTAACGCTGCTGTACCTTGCGTTGTTCCGTCTGGGCTCCGATAGCGCAATTCTGGTCGATCAGTCAGCTAACGGCGCGGCGATTCTGCATGCGTATGTTCAGCACACCTTTGGCGGCGCAGGAAGCTTCCTGCTGGCGGCGCTGATTTTCATCGCCTGTCTGGTGACTGCGGTTGGCCTGACCTGCGCGTGCGCAGAGTTCTTTGCCCAGTACGTTCCACTGTCTTATCGTACGCTGGTATTTATCCTCGGCGGCTTCTCAATGGTGGTCTCTAACCTGGGGCTGAGCCATCTGATTCAGATCTCTATTCCGGTGCTGACGGCTATCTATCCGCCATGTATCGCACTGGTTGTATTAAGTTTTACCCGCTCATGGTGGCATAATTCTTCCCGCGTCATTGCACCTGCGATGTTTATCAGCCTGATTTTTGGTATCCTTGATGGCATTAAAGCTTCTGCAATTGGCGACGTGTTACCGGCCTGGACCCAGCGTTTACCGCTGGCGGAACAAGGGCTGGCGTGGTTGATGCCAACAGTCGTGATGGTGATCCTGGCAATTATCTGGGATCGCGCCGCGGGTCGACAAGTGACCTCCAGCGCGCACTAATCACTGACAATAAGTTTTAACCACGGGGCTATTAATATGGCCCCGTGGTTTTTTATTGTGTTAACAGGTTAGGAATCGATGGAAAGTAATAACAAGCTAAAGCGTGGGCTGAGCACCCGGCACATTCGCTTTATGGCATTAGGTTCGGCAATTGGCACCGGGCTGTTTTACGGCTCTGCCGACGCGATCAAAATGGCGGGGCCGAGCGTGTTGCTGGCCTATATTATCGGTGGCGCTGCGGCATATATCATCATGCGCGCGCTGGGCGAAATGTCTGTGCATAATCCTGCAGCCAGCTCTTTCTCGCGCTATGCGCAGGAAAACCTCGGGCCGTTGGCGGGTTACATTACCGGCTGGACCTACTGTTTTGAAATCCTGATTGTCGCTATTGCCGACGTTACTGCCTTCGGCATTTACATGGGGGTCTGGTTCCCGGCGGTACCGCACTGGATATGGGTACTCAGCGTGGTGCTGATTATTTGCGCCATCAACCTGATGAGCGTGAAGGTGTTTGGCGAGCTGGAGTTCTGGTTCTCGTTCTTTAAAGTCGCCACTATTATCATCATGATTGTCGCCGGGTTCGGCATCATCATTTGGGGCATTGGCAACGGCGGTCAACCTACCGGTATCCATAACCTGTGGAGTAACGGCGGCTTCTTTAGCAACGGCTGGCTCGGCATGGTGATGTCGCTACAAATGGTGATGTTCGCTTACGGCGGGATAGAGATTATCGGTATTACTGCAGGTGAAGCGAAAGACCCGGAAAAATCTATTCCGCGTGCTATCAATTCCGTACCGATGCGTATCCTGGTATTTTACGTGGGGACGCTGTTCGTCATTATGTCTATTTACCCGTGGAACCAGGTTGGCACCGACGGGAGTCCGTTCGTCCTGACGTTCCAGCATATGGGCATTACCTTTGCCGCCGGGATCCTCAACTTTGTGGTTCTCACTGCATCGCTGTCGGCTATCAACTCTGACGTCTTCGGCGTGGGGCGTATGCTGCACGGTATGGCGGAGCAGGGCAGTGCGCCAAAAATGTTCGCCAAGACGTCGCGTCGCGGTGTGCCATGGGTCACGGTGATGGTGATGACTATCGCGCTGCTGTTTGCGGTTTATCTTAACTACATCATGCCGGAAAACGTCTTCCTGGTGATCGCCTCACTGGCGACCTTCGCCACGGTGTGGGTGTGGATTATGATCCTGCTGTCGCAGATTGCCTTCCGCCGCCGTCTGCCGCCGGAAGAGGTCAAGGCGCTGAAATTTAAAGTACCAGGTGGGGTAACAACCACCGTTGTTGGCCTGATTTTCCTCGTCTTTATCATCGCGCTTATCGGCTACCATCCGGATACCCGCATTTCACTGTACGTTGGTTTCGCGTGGATTGCCCTGCTGCTGGTGGGCTGGGTATTTAAACGCCGCCGCGAGCGTCAACTGGCTGAAGTGCAGTAATTTTTTGCCGGGTAACGCGTCGCGTCGCCCGGCAATTTTCTCCTCCCCCGAACTCCTCCCCTAATAAACGTTAAGATGATGAGTGATCCTGCTCTTTGCTATGGCAAGGTGGCTTCATTTTCATCAAAGGGGATACGTGATGTTGAACGCCTGGCACCTTCCGGTTGCCCCATTTGTTAAGCAAAACAAAGATCAACTGACAATTACGCTGTGGCTGGCCGGGGAAAATCCACCTCAGCGGGTGACGCTACGCGCAGAAAACGATAACGAAGAGATTTCGCTCTCCATGCACAAGCTGCGCAGCCAGCCGCAGCCGGGCGTAACCGCGTGGCGAGCGGCGATCGATCTTGCCAGCGGCCAACCTCGTCGGCGCTATAGCTTTAAATTATTGTGGCCCGATCGTCAGCTGTGGTTTACACCGCAGGGATTCAGCCGTTTTCCGCCTGCGCGTCTGGAGCAGTTTGCTGTTGATGTGCCGGATAACGGTCCGCAGTGGGTAGCTGACCAGATTTTCTATCAGATTTTCCCGGATCGCTTTGCCCGCAGCCAGTCGCGTGAGCCGGCTCCAAACGTCTATTACCACCACGCAGCCGGGCATGACATCGTGCGTCGCGAGTGGGATGAACCGCTGACCGCTCAGGCCGGAGGATCGACATTTTATGGCGGCGATTTAGACGGCATCAGCGAAAAGCTGCCGTATCTGAAAACGCTAGGGGTTACGGCGCTGTATCTGAACCCGGTATTTACCGCGCCGAGCGTGCATAAATACGATACCGAAGATTACCGTCATGTTGATCCACAGTTTGGCGGCGACAACGCGCTGCTGCGCTTGCGTCACAACACGCAACAGCAGGGCATGCGTCTGATTCTGGACGGTGTCTTTAACCACAGCGGCGATTCACACCCCTGGTTTGATCGGCATAACCGTGGGACGGATGGGGCGTGTTACAACCCGCACTCCCCCTGGCGTGACTGGTATCATTTCTCTGCCGACGGTGTGGCGCTTGACTGGCTGGGCTATGCCAGCCTACCCAAGCTGGATTTTTGTTCGCAAAGCCTGGTCAATGAGATTTATCGTGGGGAAGACAGTATCGTTCGTCACTGGCTGAAAGCGCCGTGGAGTATGGACGGCTGGCGTCTTGATGTCGTGCATATGCTGGGAGAGGGCGGCGGGGCGCGCAACAACCTGCACCATGTGGCGGGGATTACGCAGGCGGCAAAAGAAACCCAGCCTGAAGCGTATGTTGTGGGTGAACATTTTGGTGATGCGCGCCAGTGGTTGCAGGCGGATGCAGAAGATGCCGCCATGAACTATCGCGGTTTTACTTTCCCCATCTGGGGATTTCTGGCCAATACGGATATCTCGTACGACCCGCAATCTATTGATGCCCAAACCTGTATGGCGTGGATGGATAACTACCGCGCGGGTCTGTCGCATCAGCAGCAACTGCGGATGTTCAATCAGCTCGACAGCCACGATACCGCCCGTTTTAAATCCTTGCTTGGCAAAGACGTGGCGCGTTTACCGTTGGCGGTGGTATGGCTGTTTACCTGGCCTGGCGTGCCTTGTATTTATTACGGTGACGAGGTGGGTCTGGACGGTAATAACGACCCGTTCTGTCGTAAGCCGTTCCCGTGGCAACCTGAAAAACAGGACACTCATTTGCTTGAGCTGTATCAGCGGCTGGCAAAATTACGCCATCAAAGCCAGGCGTTACGCCATGGCGGTTGTCAGGTGATTTACGCCGAAGATAACGTGGTCGTGTTTATGCGGGTGCTCAACCGCCAGCGCGTGCTGGTGGCGATTAACCGTGGTCAGGCCTGTGAAGTAGTCCTGCCAGCCTCGCCACTACTGCGTGTCGCTCAATGGCAGCACAAAGAGGGTAACGGCCTGCTCGCTGACGATATCCTGACGCTGCCGGCGATCTCCGCCACGGTGTGGATGGGTCATTGATACAAGCGCGCAATCTCCGGGCTCGCCAGCAGCGTTTCTCGCCACCAGCGCTGCGCCAGCCCGTCGCGGCTGTTACGCCATGCCATATAGGCCACATCTTTTTGGCGAAATGAGATGACCGTTTTTTCCACCAGTTCGCCTGTGGCAAGCCACGGGCTGGCAATGTGGCGGGGAAGAAATCCGCAGCCCATGCCAGCTCGCAGTAACATCACCTTACTGTGGAAGTCATCGACGCGAATCTGCGCCTGCTCGTCCATCAGATTGGTTTGCAGCGGATGGCAAAAGCGGGCGCTGTCGCTGATAACAATGGCCCGATGCAGGCACAGCTGTTCGTTTGTCAGGCCATCTGGCGCGGCGGCCAGCGGATGTTCGGGTGCCACGACAAATACATTATCCAGCGTGCCGAGCATTTTGTAGGACCAGGCGGCTGACGTTGGCGGTTCATTAATCGCCCCCAGAATGATGTCTGCGCCATTATGGGTCAGCTCCTCCCAGGAGCCTGCCAGCGTATGGTGGGTAAAACTCAGCCGGGTTTGCTTATTCAGCGCGTGAAATTCATCAATAATGGGCAGCAGCGTGGCGAAAGGGAAAGAGTCATCCAGCGCGATTGCCAGCTCTTTTTCCCAGCCTGAACTCAGCTGTACCGCCTGCTTTTCGAGATCTTTGGCCGCACTCAGCAGCAAACGTCCCTTTTCCAGCATCATCAGCCCGGTGTCGGTAAATTTCGCCCGGTGCCCGGAGCGGTCAAGCAGCTCAATATTCAAATCGCTTTCCAGCTTCTGAATCATATAGCTGAGTGCCGCAGGGGTTTTAAACAGCGATTCGGCTGCTGCGGCAAATGAACCCTGTTTGTCGAGTGCGTCGAGGATTAGCAAAACATCCAGATTGATGCGCATAAGCAGAAAATATCCTGAAAAATAAACTCCTCTGTTGTACCGAATGAAGAAAAACAATGCCAGTGAATAAATTAGATGAGTCATGCGCATTTTTTTGATGTTGTTTAGGATATATCGCAACACAGAATTAATAGTTTCACAGGATGGTTAGTTTTCTTTAATAACTCGTTAGAAATTTCCCGCTATACTCAACAAGCTTTCTGATTCAGGATCCTGCTGCTGACGGCAGATACAGACCGTTGCCTTTTAACTTATTGATTAAGAAGGTGTGTTATGTCTATTCGGGAACTGATTGACCCTCAAAACTCTACGCTGATTTTTATTGATCATCAGCCGCAAATGTCATTTGGTGTAGCAAATATTGATCGCCAGACTTTGAAAAATAATACTGTGGCATTAGCGAAAGCCGGCAAGATATTTAATGTTCCAGTGATTTATACCTCTGTGGAAACAAAAAGTTTTAGCGGCTATATCTGGCCGGAATTGTTAGCGGTTCACCCCGATGTGAAGCCTATTGAACGCACGTCTATGAACTCTTGGGAAGATGCGGCGTTTGTGAAAGCCGTGGAAGCGACCGGGCGCAAAAAATTGATTATCTCCGCGCTGTGGACCGAAGTCTGCCTGACCTTCCCGGCGCTGATGGCGCTGGAAGCGGGTTATGAAGTGTATGTGGTGACCGACACGTCCGGCGGCACGTCTGTGGATGCCCACGAGCGTTCTATTGACCGGATGGTGCAGGCGGGCGCAGTCCCCGTAACCTGGCAACAGGTTCTTCTTGAGTACCAGCGTGACTGGTCCCGCAAAGAAACCTACGACGCCGTAATGGATTTGGTGCGCGAACATAGCGGCGCCTACGGTATGGGCGTGGATTACGCCTATACCATGGTGCATGGCGCGCCGGAACGTAAAGCCTAAATACACTTCATCCTTCATGCTGCATCTTTGTTGGCTTCGCTTGCGTACCCCGGTCACTTACTGATGTAAGCTCCCGGGGATCCACAACCTTGCCGCCTCGATGCACCATGAATGATTTTGTGTATTGCTTTCCTGGCCTAAGCGGTCTGATTCCTCTCAACAAGGAACCCTTCATGGCGCAGAACAAACATGTGACGTTGGTGATTACCCATACCCTGCAGCCTGAGCAGGCGCAGCGGTATGAGCAGTGGCTGGGGAAAATCATGCCGGTGGCGGCCGAGTTTCCCGGTCATCTCGGGGCGAATGTGATTCGCCCTGCGGAGGGCGAGAATCTGTGGAACATTATTATCCGCTTCGACACGCTGGAGCATCTGTACAACTGGACCCAGTCCGATACGCGCCGTGTGCTGGTGGAAGAGATAGCTCCGCTGCTGGCAGAAGGTGACAAAACCGAAATTCGTACCGAAGCGGCGTTCTGGTTTACGCCGCCCGCGCCCCATGTACGCCAGCCCAGGCGCTGGAAACAGTTCCTGATAACTCTGCTGGTGATTTTTCCCAGCACTAACCTGGTGCCGTGGTTGACCGGCATTGTGCTGCCTGCAATGAAGGGCTCGTTACTCCTGCATCTTATCAATGATGCGTGTGTGGTTGCGCTGGTGGTCTGGTTCTGGATGCCCATCGTAACCCGTCTGTTTGCCGGATGGCTAAAAAAAGCCTGACCGGTTTCTCAGGAGATTGTTATGTCGCAAACTGCCACACTGATTCTGACTCACGGAAAAATTCATACTCTCGACAGACAAAGCCCACAGGTCGAGGCGGTCGCGATCGCCAACGGGAAGATCCTGGCGACCGGTAACCACGACCGGATCATGAGCTTTGCCGCCGAAGGGACGCAGATTGTCGATCTGCAAGGACATACGGTGATCCCCGGCTTAAATGATTCACACCTGCACCTGATTCGCGGTGGTCTGAATTACAACCTGGAACTGCGTTGGGAAGGCGTACCGTCGCTGGCGGATGCACTACGCATGCTCAAAGAGCAGGCTGACAGAACGCCGTCGCCGCAATGGGTGCGCGTGGTAGGCGGCTGGAGCGAATTCCAGTTTGCAGAACGGCGCATGCCGACTCTGGAAGAACTGAATGAAGCCGCGCCAGATACCCCGGTATTTGTTCTGCATCTGTACGACAGAGCGTTGCTGAATCGCGCGGCGCTGAAAGCCGTGGGCTACACCAAAGCGACGCCGGATCCGGCAGGCGGTGAGATTGTGCGTGATAGCAACGGCAACCCGACCGGAATGCTGATCGCCAAACCCAACGCCATGATCCTTTATTCGACGCTGGCAAAAGGGCCAAAGCTGCCGCTGGAAATGCAGGTCAATTCGACCCGCCAGTTTATGCGCGAGCTGAACCGTCTGGGACTGACCAGCGCCATCGATGCGGGCGGCGGCTTTCAGAACTACCCGGAAGATTACGAGATCATTGAGCAGTTGCACGCCAACAAGCAGATGACGGTGCGTATCGCCTACAACTTGTTTACTCAGCGTCCTAAGCAGGAGCTGGAGGACTTTGAACGCTGGACCGATATGCTCAAGCCCGGACAGGGCACCGATTTCTACCGTGCTAATGGCGCAGGGGAAATGTTGGTCTTCTCGGCCGCTGATTTTGAAGATTTCCTGCAACCACGTCCGGATCTACCGGAAGGTATGGAAGAAGAACTGGAACGCGTGGTTCGCCACCTGGTGGAGCATCGCTGGCCGTTCCGTCTGCATGCCACCTATGATGAATCCATCAGCCGCATGCTGGATGTGTTCGAGAAGGTGAATCGCGATATCCCGTTCAATGGCCTGCACTGGTTCTTCGATCACGCCGAAACGATTACCGAACGCAATATCGAGCGCGTCAAAGCGTTGGGCGGCGGGATAGCGGTTCAGCACCGAATGGCGTTCCAGGGGGAGTATTTTGTCGATCGCTATGGCAAAGACGCGGTCAAGCATACGCCGCCGGTGGCGAAAATGCTGGCGGCTGATGTTCCGGTAGGGCTGGGGACTGACGCCACCCGCGTGGCCAGCTATAACCCGTGGACCGCGCTGTACTGGCTGGTTTCGGGCCGTACCGTTGGTGGTATGGCGATGTATGATGATAACAATCGCCTGCCGCGCGATGTGGCGCTGGAACTGTGGACGGCCGGTAGCGCCTGGTTCTCCAGCGAACAGGGTAAGAAAGGGCGTATCGAGAAAGATCAACTGGCCGACCTGGTGGTGCTGTCTAAAGATTATTTCAGCGTGCCAGAAGAAGAGATCAAAGGCATCGAGTCGGTGATGACTATTGTCGATGGTAAAGTCGTGTACGCAGCCGGGCATTTCACTCCGCTGGCACCGCCAGCCATTCCGGTTGTGCCGGACTGGTCGCCGGTGGTGAAGGTGCCGGGGCACTATCGCTCAGCGCCGCCTGCTGCGGCGAAAATTGGCGCAATGGTACAGATGCACCAGTGCTGTGGTAGTTGCGGCGTACACGGTCATCAGCATGACATCGCGCGTAAGTCGGGGATTCCGGTGTCAGATGACAGGGCTTTCTGGGGCGCGCTGGGTTGTTCCTGTTTTGCGTTTTAATCTCTCATCACAGCCCCTGGCCAAACGCAGGGGCTGATTGGCTTTTCTGAAAAGCGGGTCATAGTGTTAACAGATATGGCACAGCTGCAACAATTTGTGTCATTCTGGTCTGTCTTTACACAGTGAAGGTGGAAACATGGATGAGCTGCTAACCCTTGGCTGCATTGTTTTATTCTTCGCGTTGGTCGTGGTTCCTGGTCTCGCGATCGTGGCATACAAACGCAGTACGGCGGTACGTTCTGAGCTGGCAGCCTTGCGCCGTCGGGTAGAGGAACTTGAGCTGCGCGGTGTAGCGTCAGAGTCTGTGGCACAGGCTGCCGCCGATGCGCCAACGCCTGCGATGAGCAGCGTGGCGCCGGAACCTGACGCTGAGCCGACGCCTGAACCCGTTAACCCGTGGTCTTCACAGCAAAAGCCGGATAAAGCGGCGGTCTCCACGCCCAACGCCCAGCGGCCTTCTGCTTTTGGCGGGGTGATATCATCGCTGGTGCGCTGGTTTATGCAGGGCAACCCGTTGGCAAAGCTCGGTATATTGCTCTTGTTCCTGGGACTTTCTTTCCTGCTGCGTTACACCGTCGAACATTCTCTGTTTCCGCTTGAGCTGCGCCTGGTGGCGGCCGCGCTGTTTGCTATTGTCCTGTTGGCGCTGGGCTGGCGGTTGCGGCATAAGCAACCGGTCTATGCGCTGA
This sequence comes from Citrobacter werkmanii, assembly GCF_008693645.1. Taxonomy (NCBI): domain Bacteria; kingdom Pseudomonadati; phylum Pseudomonadota; class Gammaproteobacteria; order Enterobacterales; family Enterobacteriaceae; genus Citrobacter; species Citrobacter werkmanii. The sequence goes on from NZ_CP044101.1 coordinate 1,453,551, forward strand.
TCTTACAGGGCGGGGCCACGGGAGCACTCTATCTCACCGTCTTTGGCGCGTTCCGGCTGTGGCAAATGCTGCCAATGACGCTAGCATTTGCGCTGCTGGTGGCGATTTGCGCGGCGAGCGTGGGTCTGGCTATTTTGCAAAAGGCACTCAGCCTGGCGATGCTGGCAAGCCTTGGCGGCTATCTCGCGCCGCTGCTGCTTTCCTCCGGCGGCGGCAGTCATGTCGCGCTTTTCTCTTTCTATCTTCTGCTCTCGGTCGGCATTCTCGCCATTAGCATCTGGCAGCACTGGCGGGAGCTGAATTTGCTCGGCCTGCTGTTTACCTTTGGCGTTGGCGGTTTGTGGGGGCTGGAGGACTATCGACCTGAGTATTACCTGAGCTGCCAACTGTTCCTGATCGCCAACACCATTATTTTTGGCGTGCTGAGCGTGGCGCTGTCGCTTCGTGCGCAGGAAAAAGGCAAGCAGATTATTGATGGCGTGCTGCTGTTTGCCCCTCCGCTGGTAGGTTTTGGCATGCAGTACGCCATTACGCGGCATATGGCATATGGTCCGGCGCTGAGCGCGCTAGGCTACGGTGGTTTCTATCTGGTGTTGGCGACGCTGGCGTTGCGGCGTTCGTCTTCGCTGGGGAGACCGCTGGTATTGGCTGCCCTGGCGCTTGGCGGCGCATTTACTACCCTGGCTATCCCGTTGGCGCTTTCAGCCCGTTGGACGGCGATGGCCTGGTCGCTGGAGGGACTTGGGATCCTCTGGCTGGGTATCCAACAGCAGCAGCGACGCATGAGTTATAGCGGTACGGCGCTGCTCGTGCTGGCCGTGGGCAGCGCGCTATGGGCGCTGGCGAACGGCACAACTGCGCTCTCAGTGATGCTGATATTTGCCGTGCTTAGCCTCAGTTGGCTGGCTGCCGCATGGCTATGGCGCAGCATTCGGATGCAGGGCAGTTGGGGGCTACTCGCTGGCGGTTTGCTTTTCTGGATTACTGCCCTCGTTGCGGTATCGCAGCTCGTCCTGAAGCAGGAGCGGTGGGTGCTGTCTGGCGTGTTGGCATTAATGGCGGTATCGGTCTGGGGCTGGCGTACGATTGCTGGTCGCCTGGCATGGCGGGAGCTTGATGCCAGTAAATGGCTGTTATGGCCGACGATGCTGGTGATGCTGATGTATCAGATCTCCTGGCAGCAGATTTTTGCTGCGGGCTGGCCGAATCTGGCCTGGTGCGCGGCGCTAATTGTTGCAGTGGCGCTGCTCTGGCGTGACGCACAGATATTACCGCCAACGCTTTCCCGGCTGGCGCATTTGTCATTCTTCTGGATGATTGTACTGGCGCTGGCGGTTGAGCTGTTCTGGTTCGCACAGGCGCTACCGTGGGGGAGGGCCGCGTGGGGAAGCGGCCTGATGATGGCGGCTGGCGGGTTGCTGATTTTCCTGGTTTATCAAGCTGTTCAGCGCAAGCTCTGGCCATTTCGTATCTGGCCAGCCTTATATTCTGTGCAGGCGATGGTTCCCGTTGCGCTGGTGCTGGTTGGTCTGCTCGTGTTGACGAATTTACAGGATGGCGTGGTTTATCGTCAGACGTATCTGCCGTTGCTCAACCCGCTGGAAGAGGGTGCAGCTTTTGCCCTGCTAGGGTTGATCGTGTTTTATCGCGCGTCTGAACGCTATTTCCCGGTGCAGCTTTCGGTGTGCCGCCCATGGCCGGTTGTGGCGCTGATGGCGCTCGGCTTTTGGTGGCTTAATGGTTTGTTGCTGCGCGCGTTGTCCTGGTATGGTGAGGTTGCGTGGAATGTACACGCCCTGTGGGATTCGCGGTTGATTCAAACCTGTTTTGCTCTGTTCTGGATGCTAACGGCATTGGTGGTGATGCTGCAGGCAACCCGGCGTCGCTCGCGGCAGGAATGGCTGTGTGGAGCCGTTTTGCTGGGGATAGTCATTATTAAACTGATGCTGGTGGACAGCGCGGGAGGCGGCGGCCTGGCGCGCGCGGTCGCGTTTATTGGCGTCGCCATTCTGGTGCTGATTATCGGGTATTTTTCACCCTTACCGCCCAAAGCTGGAGAAGAAAAATGAAATGGATTAAAGCGGTTCTCTGGAGTGCTCTGTTAGGAGCAACCGGCGCGGCATGGGGCAGTAATACGGTTACGGATGCGCCAGTAGACTACGCGAAGGGCGTGAAGCTCTTAACGCCGGGTTCAGAGCAATGGTATAGCCTGCCTCTGCCTTTAGCGGTGTACCATGAGGCAGTCTGGCCGGATTTACGTGATATCCGGGTGTTCAACCGTCAGGGCGAGGTAGTGCCTTTCACTCTGCTGGCTGAAAAAACGCAGGCAACGTCCCCGAGAACGATTCCTCTGCGCCTTTTTCCGTTTGATTCTACGGTGCAACAGGTGACGCCAAAGCAAGATGATGAAAGACCCGCGGTCCTGCTTCGTGCTAAAAATGGCATCGAAATTCGCTTCGAAAGTGAAAACCTGCAATCCATCGGGCAGAGTTATTTAATCGCCTTGCCAGACGATGTCAAAGAGACGCCATCGCTGTCCCAGTTGCGTTTGAACTGGGATGCGCCAGCGAAAAACTGGCAGGGAACGGCATCGCTTTATTACAGCCGAGATTTACGTGACTGGAGGTTGATTACAGGAAATGCGCCGCTGATGGATCTGACGCATAGCGACGACCGGTTGAAAATGGACACCTTAGGTGTCGATGATTTGCGCATGTCCGCTGGTGGCGTCCCCTGGCTGTTGCTGATTCTTGATTCGCAAAGCCCTGCGTTAAATCTGACCGGCGTGAGTGCGATAACCCGTGAGGAGCCTCCGCTTACCCGGCCTGTTTCGATGGATGCTGAAGCGGAGAGAATTGCCGAAAACCAGGCGATTTGGCGCTGGTCCAGGCCGCAACCGTTGACCTCATTAAAGATTTCACTGGATTACGAAGGCGTATTGCCGGTTGAACTTGAATGGCGCAAGGGAGAAAAAGACGCCTGGCAGCCTTTAACCCGAACGGTTCTCTACAATCTGGAAAATCAGCATTCGGATGATATTCCACTCTCCGGTGAGTTAGTCGAGGCGGTCCGGATGACGACGCTTCAGGCGCGTTTACCCGCCACCTTACCCGTACTGAGAGGGGAGCGCGACAGCTATAAAGTGATTTTTAACGCGCAAGGTCAAAGCCCATTTATTCTGGCATGGGGAAACAAAGCGGCGGAACCCGCGAGCATCAGTCTGGCGATGCTGGTCCCGGAGGCGTTACGTAAGCACAACGATCCTGACAAAATGCCGCAGGCATTGGAGGATGAACGGGTTACTCTGGGCGGTGAGGGTCGGCTGACGGCAACGTCAGTCGCTGAGCAACAAAGCCAGTGGAAAACGCTGTTGGTGTGGGGGGCGTTAATCCTTGGCGTCGCCGTACTGGCGCTGATGGCGTGGCGAATCTGGCGTGAAGTGAAAAAGGGTAATCCGACATAAACCCATAAAAAAGGCCCGCATTGCGGGCCTTTTGTCGATTCATGCCAATTACAGGCTGGAAACGTTCTCGGTCAGGTATTTTGCCACGCCGTCCGGAGACGCGTTCATACCTTCTTTACCTTTTTCCCACTGCGCCGGGCAAACGTCGCCGTGCTCTTCGTGGAACTGCAGCGCGTCAACCATGCGCAGCATTTCGTCGATGTTACGACCCAGCGGCAGATCGTTAACCACCTGGTGACGAACAACGCCGTTAGCGTCGATCAGGAAAGAACCACGCAGAGCAACGCCCGCTTCCGGGTGCTCGATGCCGTAGGCTTTCTGGATTTCGCGTTTGATGTCAGCAACCATTGCGTATTTCACCGCACCGATGCCGCCTTTGTCGACAGGGGTGTTACGCCATGCGTTGTGGACAAATTCAGAGTCGAAAGAAACGCCAACAACTTCAACGCCGCGCTTCTGGAATTCTTCGTAACGTTTGTCGAATGCGATCAGTTCAGACGGGCAAACGAAAGTGAAGTCCATCGGCCAGAAGAACAGAACGGTGGTTTTACCGTTGGTATGCTGTTTGAAGTTGAAGTTTTCAACGATCTCACCGCTACCCAGTACCGCAGCTGCTGTGAAATCCGGAGCCTGACGAGTTACCAGTACCATATAATTCTCCTGCAATGTTAAGGGGTTTTTGGAACGCAACGCGGGCCAGTATAGAGAGTGTTCGTGAATAAGACAAAGAGGCGCTGGCAATCAATGAGACAGGTTTTGTCTATCAATCTTTTACCGGATGGTGGCTAAGGCTTATCCGGCGCGTTATGCGGGCTGCAATCAAAGGGTTTTACGCTGCGCCTGTTCCATCATCTGCGGATAAAACTGCCAGAAACGTTCTTCTAACGCATCATAATGCGTATCCAGGTCATACCATGAGGCGCGCAGGGCATCGAGACGCGGACGGCGGCTGGCCATGCCGTTCAGGACGTTCTGGATAAAATCCATGTCACGATAGCGCTCAAGCCATTTTTCTGACCATATATAGTTGTTTAAGTTAATAAAGCGCGGCGGCGATTCCGGCAAAATTGTGGTCACCTGGGTGCGGGCATAGCGCACAAAGTCTACCAGCGGGAAGTCTGGGGAGATTTCCGCCCAGTGGCGCGACAGAAAGTGATCCCACATCACGTCCAGCGTAATTGGCGCGACGCGGCGTGTTTCGCTACGAAACCACTCTTTGGCTTCACGCACCTGCGGCAGGTTATCGGTCATCACGTCGATACGACGGTGCATGAAGATGCCTTCCACCACCTCAGGCGAAAAATGCGTTTCCGGATTACCCCGGACAAAATCGGCCAGCAGATTGCCGGAAAGCGAGCTGTCGGCAAGATGAGCGAGATGCAAATGTGCAAGAAAATTCATAGTTAAACGTTTATCCAGAGGGGTAAAGGTTGCAGGGAGAACGCCCCGGCACTAGACTACCCGCCTCTTATTTTAGTCTGAGTCAGTGTCATGCGCGTTACCGATTTCACCTTTGAACTACCCGAATCCCTGATTGCCCACTATCCGCAAGCTGAGCGCAGTAGCTGCCGCTTGCTGTCTTTGGACGGGCCGACGGGCGCGCTGACGCACGGTACTTTCACCGATTTGCTCGATAAGCTCAACCCTGGCGATTTGCTGGTCTTTAACAACACCCGCGTCATTCCAGCGCGTCTGTTTGGCCGTAAAGCCAGCGGCGGTAAGATTGAAGTGCTGGTCGAACGCATGCTGGATGACAAGCGTATTTTGGCACACATTCGCGCCTCGAAAGCGCCGAAGCCGGGTGCCGAGCTGCTATTGGGCGACGATGAAAGTATTAACGCGACGATGGTTGCCCGTCACGACGCGCTGTTTGAAGTGGCGTTTGACGATGAACGCAGCGTGCTTGATATCCTCAATGCCATCGGCCATATGCCGTTGCCGCCGTATATTGACCGCCCGGACGAAGACGCCGACCGCGAGCTGTACCAGACCGTGTATAGCGAAAAACCGGGTGCCGTCGCTGCGCCGACCGCGGGGCTGCACTTTGACGAGCCGCTGCTGGCGAAACTGCGCGATAAAGGCATTGAAATGGCGTTCGTTACGTTGCACGTCGGCGCGGGTACCTTCCAGCCGGTGCGCGTAGACACTATCGAAGACCACATTATGCACTCCGAATATGCGGAGGTGCCGCAGGATGTGGTTGACGCGGTGCTGGCGGCGAAGGCGCGTGGCAACCGCGTGATAGCCGTGGGAACAACGTCCGTTCGCTCACTGGAAAGCGCGGCGCAGGCTGCAAAAAACGATCTCATTGCGCCGTTCTTCGGTGATACGCAGATATTTATTTATCCAGGCTATAAATACCAGGTGATTGATGCCCTGGTCACCAACTTCCACCTGCCGGAATCGACGCTGATCATGCTGGTTTCTGCGTTTGCTGGTTATAAAAACACCATGCACGCCTACCACGAAGCGGTAAAAGCGGAATATCGCTTTTTTAGTTACGGAGATGCGATGTTTATCACGTACAATCCGCAGGCTATTTCTGAGCGTGTCGGGGAATAAATTTCCGGCATGAGTATTTAACGTCGGACTGTTTTTCTGACGCAGGAGTTAAGATGAAATTTGAACTGGACACCACAGACGGTCGCGCGCGTCGCGGCCGCCTGGTTTTTGATCGTGGCGTAGTGGAAACGCCTGCATTTATGCCGGTCGGTACTTACGGCACCGTAAAAGGCATGACGCCGGAAGAAGTTGAAGCCACCGGCGCGCAGATCATTCTCGGCAACACTTTCCACCTGTGGCTACGCCCGGGTCAGGAAATCATGAAACTGCACGGCGATCTGCACGATTTCATGCAGTGGAAAGGGCCAATCCTTACCGATTCCGGCGGCTTCCAGGTTTTCAGTCTGGGCGATATCCGCAAGATCACCGAGCAGGGCGTGCATTTCCGCAACCCGATCAACGGCGATCCGATTTTCCTCGATCCTGAGAAGTCAATGGAGATTCAATACGATCTCGGTTCCGATATCGTGATGATCTTCGACGAATGTACACCGTACCCGGCCGACTGGGACTATGCTAAACGCTCAATGGAGATGTCTCTGCGTTGGGCGAAGCGCAGTCGCGACCGTTTTGACAGTCTCGGCAACAAAAATGCGCTTTTTGGCATCATTCAGGGCAGCGTTTACGAAGATTTACGTGATATCTCTGTCAAAGGTCTGGTAGATATCGGCTTTGATGGCTACGCTGTCGGCGGTTTGGCTGTCGGTGAGCCGAAGGAAGATATGCACCGCATTCTGGAGCATGTTTGCCCACAGATTCCGGCAGATAAACCGCGTTACCTGATGGGCGTCGGCAAACCAGAAGATCTGGTTGAAGGCGTACGTCGCGGTATCGATATGTTTGACTGCGTGATGCCAACGCGAAATGCCCGTAATGGTCATTTGTTTGTGACTGACGGCGTGGTAAAAATTCGTAACGCGAAACATAAAAGCGACACCAGTCCGCTCGATGCTGAGTGTGATTGCTACACCTGTCGCAATTATTCGCGCGCTTACTTGCATCATCTCGACCGTTGCAACGAAATATTGGGCGCGCGTCTCAACACGATTCATAACCTTCGCTACTACCAGCGTTTGATGGCGGGTTTACGCAAGGCTATTGAAGAGGGTAAATTAGAGAGCTTCGTGACCGATTTTTACCAACGTCAGGGTCGACCAGTTCCACCTGTGAACGTTGATTAATTTTAATAATGAGGGAATTTGAATGAGCTTTTTTATTTCTGATGCGGTAGCGGCAACAGGTGCTCCGGCGCAGGGCAGCCCGATGTCTCTGATTCTGATGCTGGTGGTGTTTGGTCTGATTTTCTACTTTATGATCCTGCGTCCGCAACAAAAGCGTACCAAAGAACACAAAAATCTGATGAACTCCATTGCGAAAGGCGATGAAGTGCTGACTAACGGTGGTCTGGTGGGTCGCGTGACCAAAGTAGCAGAATCTGGCTACATCGCTATTGCGCTGAACGATACCACTGAAGTGGTTATTAAACGTGATTTCGTAGCTGCCGTTCTGCCGAAAGGCACCATGAAGGCGCTGTAATTTATTGTTTTCCCAAAGGGAACTGCCGTGTTAAACCGTTATCCTTTGTGGAAGTACATTATGCTGGTCGTCGTGATTGTCGTCGGCCTGCTTTACGCACTTCCCAACCTGTATGGTGAGGATCCGGCTGTTCAAATCACTGGCGTGCGCGGTGCCGCCGCCAGTGAGCAAACGCTGATCCAGGTCCAGAAAACGTTACAAGAAGATAAAATCACACCTAAGTCTGTGGCTCTGGAAGAGGGTGCTATTCTTGCGCGCTTCGACTCCACTGATACCCAACTGCGCGCACGTGAAGTGCTGATGGGCGTGCTGGGCGATCAATACGTCGTGGCGCTTAACCTTGCTCCGGCAACCCCGCGCTGGCTGGCAGCCATTCACGCAGAACCGATGAAACTCGGTCTTGACCTGCGTGGTGGCGTTCACTTCCTGATGGAAGTGGATATGGACACCGCGCTGAGTAAGTTGCAGGAACAAAATATCGATAGCCTGCGCAGCGATCTGCGTGAAAAAGGCATTCCTTATACTACCGTTCGTAAAGAAGATAACTACGGCCTGAGCATCACCTTCCGTGACAGCAGCGCCCGTGATGAAGCTATCTCTTATCTGAGCAAGCGTCACCAGGATCTGGTTATTTCCAGCCAGGGCAGCAATGCTCTGCGTGCGGTGATGACCGATGCGCGACTGAGTGAAGCCCGTGAATACGCGGTACAGCAGAACATCAATATTCTGCGTAATCGTGTGAACCAGTTGGGTGTTGCTGAGCCGGTTGTACAACGTCAGGGTGCTGACCGTATTGTCGTCGAACTGCCGGGTATCCAGGATACCGCGCGCGCGAAAGAAATTCTGGGCGCAACCGCGACGCTGGAATTCCGTCTGGTAAACACCAACGTTGACCAGTCTGCTGCGGCATCCGGGCGCGTGCCGGGTGATTCGGAAGTGAAACAGTCTCGTGAAGGTCAGCCGGTTGTGCTGTACAAACGCGTGATCCTGACTGGTGACCATATCACCGATTCCACTTCCAGCCAGGACGAATACAATCAGCCGCAGGTTAACATCTCGCTGGATAGCGCGGGTGGTAACATCATGTCCAACTTCACCAAGGACAACATCGGTAAGCCGATGGCGACCCTGTTTGTGGAGTACAAAGACAGCGGTAAGAAAGATGCCAACGGTCGCGCCGTGCTGGTGAAACAGGAAGAGGTGATTAACATCGCCAACATCCAGTCTCGCCTGGGTAACAGCTTCCGTATCACCGGTATCAACAACCCGAACGAAGCGCGTCAGCTTTCTCTGCTGTTACGTGCCGGTGCGTTGATCGCGCCGATTCAGATTGTTGAAGAACGTACCATCGGCCCAACCCTGGGTATGCAGAACATCAAACAGGGTCTGGAAGCCTGTCTGGCCGGTCTGGTGGTGTCTATCCTGTTCATGATCTTCTTCTATAAGAAGTTCGGCCTGATTGCGACCAGCGCGCTGATCGCTAACCTGGTGCTGATTGTCGGCATTATGTCGCTGTTGCCGGGAGCTACGCTGAGTATGCCGGGGATTGCGGGGATCGTCTTAACCCTTGCCGTCGCGGTCGATGCTAACGTACTGATCAACGAACGTATCAAAGAAGAGTTGAGTAACGGTCGTTCGGTGCAGCAGGCCATCAATGAAGGTTATGCGGGCGCATTTAGCTCCATCTTCGATGCGAACATTACGACGCTGATTAAGGTCATTATCCTGTACGCAGTCGGCACCGGGGCAATTAAAGGGTTCGCGATTACTACCGGTATTGGGGTAGCGACGTCGATGTTTACCGCAATTGTCGGTACACGTGCCATCGTAAACCTGTTGTATGGCGGCAAGCGCGTCAAAAAGCTGTCAATCTGAGGAGTGCGAAGTGGCACAGGAATATACTGTTGAACAATTGAACCACGGCCGTAAAGTCTGGGACTTTATGCGCTGGGACTACTGGGCTTTCGGCATTTCAGGTTTTCTGCTGATCGCGGCCATCGTGATTATGGGCGTGCGCGGCTTTAACTGGGGTCTCGATTTCACCGGTGGTACGGTCATTGAAATCACGCTGGAAAAACCAGCTGAAATGGACGTGATGCGCGATGCGCTGGAGAAAGCGGGCTTTGTTGATCCGCTTCTGCAAAACTTCGGCAGCAGCCACGACATTATGGTGCGTATGCCGCCAACTGAAGGCGCAGACGGCGGTCAGGTGCTGGGTAGCAAAGTGTTGAGTGTGATTAATGAATCCACCAACCAAAACGCCGCGGTGAAACGAATTGAATTCGTGGGGCCGAGCGTGGGTGCAGACCTGGCGCAAACGGGTGCGATGGCGCTGATGGCGGCGCTGATCTCAATCCTGGTGTACGTCGGTTTCCGCTTTGAGTGGCGATTGGCTGCAGGGGTAGTTATCGCGCTGGCGCACGACGTAATCATCACACTTGGGATCCTGTCGTTGTTCCATATCGAGATTGACCTGACTATCGTCGCATCGCTGATGTCGGTAATCGGTTACTCGCTGAACGACAGTATCGTCGTCTCTGACCGTATTCGTGAAAACTTCCGCAAAATTCGTCGCGGTACGCCTTACGAAATCTTTAACGTGTCATTGACGCAGACGCTGCACCGTACGTTGATTACGTCCGGTACGACGTTGATGGTTATTCTGATGCTTTTCCTGTTCGGTGGTCCGGTACTGGAAGGCTTCTCGCTGACCATGCTTATCGGTGTTTCCATCGGTACCGCGTCTTCTATCTACGTGGCATCGGCGCTGGCGCTGAAGCTGGGTATGAAGCGTGAGCATATGCTGCAGCAGAAGGTCGAGAAAGAAGGGGCGGATCAACCGTCGATTCTGCCTTAAGCGACGCAGAGCGTGTGAAGCGTAAGAACTGGAATCCCGATCGCAAGGTCGGGATTTTTTTTGTCTGTGATTTAACGGTAGGCCATTATCTTTTTCTGTCGTGACACTACTGACAGTATGCTGTCAGTAGCCCTGTCTTATAGTCCTTCTGAGATTACCCACACAGGCAGGAGGAAGTATGAACAACGTAATTAACTGGTTTGAAATCCCCGTGGCACAAATGGAGCGCGCCATCGCTTTTTATGAGCCAGTGATGCAGGTTTCTTTGCGTCGGGAGAATATGGACTGCGCCGAGCTGGCCGTATTCCCGCATCAGGATCCCGCTCCTGGCGGGGCGTTGGCTAAATTTGACGGTATTTCGCCTTCAGCACAGGGCGCTATTATTTATCTGCATACGGACAATTTGGCTGCCACGCTTGAACGCGTCGCCATCGCTGGCGGTCAATGCGTGTTTGGCCCGCTCGAACTGGGGCAGGACATTGGTACGATTGCGCTATTTACTGACAGTGAAGGCAATCGTGTTGGTTTACATCAACCCGCGTAATATTTTCGGGCCAGAGGATTAAAATGAGTAGACGCGCCGACCGTTTGTTTCAGATTGTACAAATCCTGCGTGGCAGGCGAGTGACAACGGCGGCGCTGCTGGCAGAACGTCTTGACGTTTCTGAACGGACGATTTATCGCGATATCCGCGATCTCTCTTTATCCGGCGTGCCCATTGAAGGCGAAGTGGGCAGCGGATACCGCTTAATGGCCGGGTTTGATCTGCCACCGTTGATGTTAACGCATCACGAATCAGAAGCATTGATGGTCGCGATTCGGTTGCTGAAAACATGGGGCGGGGATTCACTTTCACAGGCACTGGAGTCCGCGCAGGAAAAAGTGTTGGCGATATTGCCACCAGAGAGTCGCCGCAGGGCCGAGCAAACGCGGGTTTTTGCGCCAGATTTTGGTAATCAGCCGCATTCACGCAGTGCCTTCGATCTCATACATCGCGCGGTTTCGGCGCAGCAGACGCTGGCGCTGCATTATCGAGATGAGTCCGGGAACCTCTCCTGGCGGGACGTTCAGCCGCTGGGATTATTTTTCTGGGGCGAGCACTGGCTTCTGGTTGCCTGGTGCGAGAAGCGTGACGATTATCGCTGCTTTCGCGTTGATCGCTGTCTGAAGATCACGCTGCTCGACAGGCATTTTCGTGAATCGGCAGATCGCTCGCTAAGTGACTTTTTACGTAAAGTACGTTGTGAAGACCAGCCGTAAAAAAGCCAGCGGTTAAGCTGGCTTGTCTGCGATAAATTGTCTGGATTAGAAGTTGTAACCTACGACCAGATAACCACCCCAACCGGTTGATTTCGCGCTGAAGTCGCCTTCGCCCCAGTTCAGGGTATCCCCACCTTTCCACTGGCCGCCGTTATGGAAATAACGCGCGACTACGGAGTAGTGCCAGTGATCGTAGTTCAGCGCCAGCACGTGGCTGGAAGCGATAGAGTTGCTGGTACGGTTAGGATCATCACCCAAATCTGAACCCCAGTCGAAGTTGGTGAAGCCAATATAGGTCAACTGACCGCCCCAAACCTGGGTGATCGGCACAAAGTATTTCACTTTGAAACGGTAACCATCCCACTCGTTTTCGTTGGATGCGCCATAGTTCTGCCACTGGTATTTAGCATACACGTTCAGGGACAGACCCATCGGCAGACCGGTGTCGATATCGGTACCCAGACCCATATACCAGGTGCTCTGGCGGCTGGCTTTGTTATCACCCATATCGTAGATGTAGTTGTTGGCGAAGTACCATTCTTTGAATGGTCCAAAGCTCAGGTCAGCACCGGTCAGCTTGTCGATGGAGAAACGCGGTTCGATTTCCATAAACAGCGGAGAACCGTCAGACCAGATACCTTTGTCGTTACCGTTACCCCAGTCGAAGGTTTTCGGGATATCGATGTAGCCATAGAAATCAAACCAGTCTTTTTTGGCAAACGCTTCGTATTCCAGATACACGTCGTTGTTCAGTTTCGGAGAGAAACGGGTGTGGTAGCTGCCCACCACGTTGACGCTTTGGTGCCACCAGTCGGACAGATATTGCGGTTTGTCATTTTCTGCTGCGTTGGCAGTAAAAGACGAGGAGAGCGCCAGCACTGCACCGGCTGCAAGTAATGTTTTTTTCATATGTATGCCACTGTTTGAAATCCCTTTCGGGAGTGAAAAATGCGCAAATTGCGTTTCTAAATATTTCGTAATTCTTCGGAGCCTATTATAAAAATCATTGTTCACAAAAATATGTCTTGTTTCACAGTTCTATCATTTACGTAATCGATTGCGTTCACGTTTGCGTACTTTAGGCGGCGAATTGTACTGGCTCTGATGAATGTTGCCAAGTTTTGCCAGAAATATCGGTTATGTCAGGGGAGTAACAAAAGGGGACGAATTGATGTTGCGGAACGCACAAAACGTTCCGCAAAAAAGTTTATTGGCTAACAGGCTGTACGTCGTGAATGCGAACAAATCCCAACTGGTCGGGGGAGAGACCATTTATCTGCAACGGAATGTCTACGTCGCTGGGGGCGAGAATACTTGCCGGGGCGTTGACCAGTTGGTTTTGAACATTCACTTCCTGGTAATTCTCTGTAGTGCCCTGAATTTGCCCGTACTCTACGGTGGCGCTGAAGGCGGGCAAGGGCGTATTGGACTCGCCCTGAATGCGTAGCGTTAACCGTGTGCCATCGGCGTTTGGCGCAATATTCACCAGCGACATACGTAGCGTGCCGATCTGGCTTTCCAGCCGGGCAGGCGTTTTGGAGCCCGGCAACAGATAGGCGCCACTGGTCGATTTGGCATTCAACATATTTTGTTGCGTAATTTTTACGGTTTCCTGATTAAGCTGCGTCATCTCTTTATTTAGCGTGCTTACGCTTTGATGCATTTGGCGTACTTCGCTTTGCTGCGCGCAGGCGCTAAGACTAAAGAGGCTTCCCACCAGGAGAATTCTTAGGTAACGTCTTGTCATTGTGATTACTTCCTTCATTGTCGCGATAGCATAATGGTAGTGTGCACAGAGCACGAAGGCATCGATCCTTTGTCTCAAAAGCGCTGCGCCTTTGTTGTCACGCCAGTTCAGGGTAAAATAGATTTCTGTGAACCACTGAGGTACAGGACGCCGTATGCATTGCCCATTCTGTTTCGCCGTAGACACTAAGGTAATTGACTCTCGTCTTGTAGGCGAGGGCTCCTCAGTACGCCGCCGTCGGCAGTGTCTGGTCTGTAACGAACGTTTCACCACTTTTGAAGTGGCTGAACTTGTCATGCCGCGCGTTGTGAAGAGCAACGATGTGCGTGAACCCTTTAATGAAGATAAGCTGCGCAGCGGCATGCTCAGAGCGCTGGAGAAACGCCCGGTCAGCTCAGATGACGTCGAAATGGCGTTAAACCATATCAAATCACAACTGCGTGCGACTGGCGAGCGTGAGGTGCCGAGTAAGATGATCGGCAACCTGGTGATGGAGCAGTTGAAAAAGCTCGATAAAGTCGCTTACATCCGCTTTGCTTCGGTTTACCGCAGTTTCGAAGATATCAAAGAATTTGGCGAAGAGATTGCTCGCCTACAGGACTAAGCCATGCAGGATGAATTGTACATGGCGCGCGCGCTGAAGCTTGCTGCGCGCGGACGTTTCACTACTCACCCAAATCCCAACGTCGGCTGCGTGATTGTTAAGGACGGGGAGATTGTTGGTGAAGGATATCATCACCGCGCGGGCGAGCCGCATGCCGAAGTCCATGCCCTGCGCATGGCCGGAGAAAAAGCGCAAGGGGCAACCGCCTATGTGACGCTTGAGCCCTGTAGTCATCATGGCCGTACGCCGCCGTGCTGCGATGCATTGATTGCGGCGGGCGTAGCACGCGTCGTTGCCGCGATGCAGGATCCCAATCCACAGGTAGCAGGTCGTGGCCTCTACCGTTTGCAGCAGGCGGGCATTGACGTCAGCCACGGGCTGATGATGAGCGAGGTTGAGCTGCTTAATAAGGGCTTTCTCAAGCGCATGCGTACAGGATTCCCGTATCTGCAGCTTAAGCTTGGCGCATCGCTCGATGGCCGTACGGCGATGGCCAGCGGGGAAAGCCAGTGGATCACCTCGCCGCAGGCGCGCCGCGATGTGCAACGGCTGCGCGCGCAAAGCCATGCCATTTTAACCAGCAGCGCGACGGTACTGGCCGACGATCCTCAGCTTACCGTGCGCTGGTCGGAGCTTGGGGAGTCAACTCAGGCGAGTTACCCGCAGGAAAATCTGCGCCAGCCGATCCGCATTGTCCTTGATAGCCAGAATCAGGTCACGCCGGAGCACCGAATTGTGCACCAGCCGGGAGAAACCTGGATTGTCCGAACGAAAGACGATACCCGCAGTTGGCCGGAGTCGGTTCGCAGTATCAAGGTGCCGGAACATAACGGGCATGTGGATTTGGTCGTGCTGATGATGCAACTGGGTAAACAGCAAATTAACAGTATTTGGGTGGAAGCTGGCCCAACGCTTGCGGGCGCGTTATTACAGGCCGGTTTGGTGGATGAGCTAATCGTGTATGTTGCGCCTAAACTGTTAGGCAGCGATGCGCGAGGATTATGTGTGCTGCCTGGGCTTGAGAAACTGGCCGACGCCCCCCATTTCAAATTCAACGAGATACGCCAGGTGGGCCCGGACGTTTGCCTGCATTTAACCACTGCGTGAGGCTTTCTGAATTAGAGGAAGCAGCGCCCAGAATATTATGATAAAATCCGCCCCCCTTACGGGGCCATAAATCGAACCCGAAGGAAGAATATGAACATTATTGAAGCTAACGTTGCTACTCCGGACGCTCGCGTCGCCATCACCATTGCGCGTTTCAACAACTTTATCAATGACAGCCTGCTGGAAGGTGCGATCGACGCCCTGAAACGTATTGGCCAGGTTAAAGATGAAAACATTACCGTCGTTTGGGTTCCAGGCGCGTATGAGCTGCCGCTGGCGGCTGACGCGCTGGCGAAAACCGGTAAATACGATGCGGTGATTGCGTTAGGTACGGTGATCCGTGGCGGTACCGCGCACTTCGAATATGTGGCTGGCGGTGCAAGCAATGGCCTGGCGCATGTCGCGCAGGACAGTGGCATTCCGGTAGCCTTCGGTGTACTGACCACCGAAAGTATTGAACAAGCCATCGAACGTGCTGGCACGAAAGCCGGCAACAAAGGCGCAGAAGCTGCACTGACTGCGCTTGAAATGATTAATGTATTGAAAGCCATCAAGGCCTGATTTTTGTAAGGGGAAATCCGTGAAACCTGCTGCTCGTCGCCGCGCCCGTGAGTGTGCCGTCCAGGCGCTCTACTCCTGGCAATTGTCCCAGAACGACATCGCTGATGTTGAATACCAGTTCCTGGCGGAACAGGACGTTAAAGATGTCGACGTTCTGTATTTCCGTGAGCTGCTGTCCGGGGTGGCGACTAACAGCGCGTACCTGGATGGATTAATGAAGCCTTACCTGTCTCGTCTGCTGGAAGAGCTGGGTCAGGTAGAAAAAGCCGTACTGCGTATTGCGCTGTTTGAACTGTCTAAACGTAGTGATGTGCCGTACAAAGTGGCTATCAACGAAGCGATTGAACTGGCGAAAACCTTCGGCGCCGAAGACAGCCATAAATTCGTTAACGGCGTACTGGATAAAGCAGCACCTGTGATTCGCCCCAACAAAAAGTAATCCCGAGGCCGGCGGAGAGTGGAACTTGTTTCCGCTATCCCCGGCTTTTTCTTTTTTTCTGCTGAGGCATAACGTATGGCATGCGGCGAATTTTCCCTGATTGCCCGTTATTTTGATCGCGTAAGAACGTCTCGTCTTGATGTCGAAACCGGTATTGGCGACGATTGCGCACTCCTGAACATCCCTGAAAAACAGACATTGGCGATCAGTACCGATACGCTGGTGGCAGGCAACCACTTCCTCCCCGACATTGATCCTACCGATCTGGCCTGGAAAGCCCTGGCGGTGAATTTAAGCGATCTGGCGGCGATGGGGGCCGATCCTGCGTGGTTGACGCTGGCACTGACGTTACCCGACGTTGATGAAGCCTGGCTTGAAGCTTTCAGCGATGGCCTGTTTGAACTCCTTAATTACTACGATATGCAGCTGATTGGCGGTGATACCACGCGTGGGCCGCTGTCGATGACGTTGGGTATTCATGGCTACGTTCCCGTTGGGCGAGCCTTAAAACGTTCCGGGGCAAAACCGGGCGACTGGATTTATGTGACCGGCACGCCGGGCGACAGTGCGGCGGGACTGGCGATTTTGCAGGACCGACTGCAGGTGACAGAACCAAAAGATGCGGAGTATCTGCTGCAACGCCACCTGCGCCCAACTCCGCGTATTTTACAGGGACAAGCCCTGCGCGATCTGGCCAGTGCGGCTATCGATCTCTCCGACGGCCTGATTTCCGATCTGGGGCATATCGTCAATGCCAGCGGCTGCGGCGCGCGGGTTAACGTTGACGCGCTGCCATATTCCACGGCATTCGCCCAACACGTTGAGCCTGAACAGGCGCTGCGCTGGGCGCTCTCGGGGGGGGAAGATTATGAGTTATGCTTTACCGTACCGGAAATCAACCGTGGCGCGCTGGACGTCGCGCTGGCACATCTCGGGACCTCGTTTACCTGCATCGGTCAGATGAGTGCGGATGTTGAAGGCGTTCACTTTACGCGCGATGGAAAACCCGTCACGTTCGACTGGAAAGGATATGACCATTTTGCCGCGCCTTAAAAAAGATGTCGCCAAAAGCCGCCTGAATATGCGTAATCCGTGGCATCTGTTAGCCACCGGTTTTGGTAGCGGGCTGAGTCCAATTATTCCTGGCACCATGGGATCGCTGGCGGCGATCCCTTTTTGGTATTTAATGACATTTCTGCCATGGCAGCTGTATTCGCTGGTGGTCATGCTGTCTATCTGTATCGGCGTTTATCTGTGTCATCAAACGGCGAAAGACATGGGCGTGCACGATCACGGCAGCATTGTCTGGGACGAATTTGTCGGTATGTGGATAACCCTGATGGCGCTACCGACCCTCGACTGGCAATGGGTTGCCGCCGGATTTGTGATTTTCCGTATTCTGGATATGTGGAAGCCGTGGCCGATTCGTTGGTTCGATCGCAATGTGCATGGCGGGACGGGGATCATGATCGACGATATTGTCGCCGGGATACTCTCTGCAGGTATTTTGTATTTTATCGGCCATCACTGGCCGATCGGTATCATTTAACGGGGTTGCCGGATAGCGGCGTAAACGCCTTATCCGGCTTACAATCTACAATCGCGCTTATTTAAATCCCACTACCGGGTGCTGTTTATACGGCGTCTCCAGCTCGGCAATTTGCTCCGGCTTCAGCGTTAAATCCACCGCATTGAGCAATTCATCCAGTTGTTCTTCACGCGATGTACCGATAATGGGCGCAGCCACGCCTGGTTTGCTCAGCAGCCATGCCAGCGCGACCTGCGCCCGCGTAACGCCCAGCTCCTCACTGATGCCAGCCAGCCGGGCGGCAATTTGCGCGTCGTTTTCATCGCTCTCGTTATATAAATTTTTACCGACTTCATCGGAAACCAGACGTGCGGTCGTTTCTCCCCACGGGCGGGTCAGGCGACCACGCGCCAGCAGACTCCACGGGATCACCGCGACACCTTCCTGATAGCAGAGCGGCAACATTTCGCGTTCTTCTTCGCGGTAGATCAAGTTGTAGTGATCCTGCATGCTGACGAACTGCGCCCAGCCGTGTTGCTTCTGCAAGGCCAGCGCCTGAGCAAACTGCGAAGCATGCATGGATGAGGCGCCGATATAGCGAGCTTTACCGGCTTTGACTACATCGTTAAGGGCTTCCAGCGTTTCCTCGATTGGCGTGTTGTAATCCCAGCGGTGAATTTGCAGGATGTCTACATAGTCCATGCCCAGGCGTCTGAGGCTGTCGTCGATTGAGCGCAGGATTTGTGCGCGGGATAATCCTTCTGCTAAATCATCCACCTGGTGAAAAACTTTGGTCGCGACCACGACATCTTCGCGGCGGGCGAAATCACGCAGCGCGCGGCCGACAATCTCTTCGCTGCTGCCAGCGGAGTAGCTGTTGGCGGTATCGAAAAAGTTAATGCCGCCCTCAAGGGCGTGTTTGATTATCGGGCGGCTGCTCTCTTCAGGCAGCGTCCAGGCGTGATTACCGCGATTGGGCTCGCCAAACGTCATGCAGCCCAGGCAAAGGCGGGAGACCCGGAGGTCGGTTTTTCCTAAGGTGTTGTATTGCATTCATTCGCTCCTGCTTAGCGTGTTATTCATTAAGCATAGCAGGAGCGGGGAGGGGATTATGCCAGCCAGGCCTTGATTTTGGCCTCAATGCCTGCGGCATTAAGACCCAGATCGGCGCGAGCCTCATCCTGAGTGCCCTGTGGGATGAAGAAGTCAGGCAGGCCGATGTTCAGCACCGGAACGGGCTTGCGATGGGCCATCAACACTTCGTTTACGCCACTGCCTGCGCCGCCCATAATGGCGTTCTCTTCAATAGTAACCAGCACGTCGTGTCGGGCCGCCATTTCGAGGATCAACGTTTCATCCAGCGGTTTCACAAAGCGCATGTCAACCAGCGTGGCGTTCAACGACTCTGCGACCTGAGCAGCTTCCGGCATCAGGGTGCCAAAGTTAAGAATCGCCACTTTCTCCCCGTGACGCTTCACGATGCCTTTACCTATTGGCAGGTGTTCCAGCGGCGTCAGCTCAACGCCCACCGCATTACCGCGTGGATAGCGCACGACCGATGGCCCGTTGTTGTAGTGATAGCCGGTAAACAGCATCTGGCGGCATTCATTCTCATCGCTCGGGGTCATAATGACCATTTCCGGGATGCAGCGCAGGAAGGAGAGATCGAACGCCCCCTGGTGGGTTTGCCCATCTGCGCCAACGATACCAGCCCGGTCAACGGCGAACAGGACCGGCAGTTTCTGGATGGCCACATCATGCAGCACCTGATCGTAGGCGCGTTGCAGGAAGGTAGAGTAAATAGCCACGACCGGCTTGTAGCCGCCAATCGCCAGACCTGCTGCAAAGGTCACTGCATGCTGCTCGGCAATCGCCACATCGAAGTAGCGGTCCGGGAACTTACGTGAGAATTCCACCATACCGGAGCCTTCGCGCATCGCCGGGGTAATCGCCATCAGCTTATTGTCTTTCGCTGCGGTCTCACATAACCAGTCCCCGAAGATTTTTGAATAGCTTGGCAGGCCGCCGCTGCTTTTCGGCAGACAGCCGCTGGATGGATCGAATTTGGGTACGGCGTGGAACGTGATCGGGTCTTTTTCCGCTGGCTCATAGCCACGACCTTTTTTGGTCATGATGTGCAGGAACTGCGGGCCTTTCAGATCGCGCATGTTCTTCAGCGTGGTGATAAGTCCCAGCACGTCGTGCCCGTCCACCGGGCCGATATAGTTAAAGCCCAGCTCTTCAAACAGCGTGCCCGGCACGACCATGCCTTTGATGTGCTCTTCGGTACGTTTGAGCAGCTCTTTAATCGGCGGTACGCCGGAGAACACTTTCTTCCCGCCTTCGCGCAGCGAAGAGTAGAGTTTACCTGAGAGTAATTGCGCCAGGTGATTGTTCAGCGCGCCGACGTTCTCTGAAATCGACATTTCGTTGTCGTTGAGGATAACCAGCATATCGGGCTTAATATCACCTGCATGGTTCATCGCTTCAAACGCCATCCCGGCGGTGATAGCACCGTCGCCAATCACACAAACGGTACGGCGATCTTTGCCTTCTTTCTCGGCGGCAACCGCAATACCAATGCCAGCGCTAATGGACGTTGAGGAGTGCCCAACGCTCAGTACGTCATACTCGCTCTCACCGCGCCAAGGGAACGGATGCAAACCGCCTTTCTGACGAATGGTGCCGATTTTATCGCGGCGGCCGGTCAGAATTTTGTGCGGATAAGCCTGATGTCCCACATCCCAGATTAACTGGTCAAACGGGGTGTTATAGACGTAGTGCAGCGCGACGGTAAGTTCCACCGTGCCCAGACCAGAGGCGAAGTGCCCGCTGGAACGGCTTACGCTGTCGAGCAAATAGCGGCGCAGTTCGTCGCAAAGCTTTGGCAGGCTCTCTTTTGGCAGCAGGCGTAACTCCTGGGTGGAGTCGACCAGCGCCAGGGTCGGGTATTTGGCTATATCAAAACTCATCGCAAGCTCATGGGATATGTTGGTTTATTTATCACGCTGGATTATATAGTCCGCTAGCGCTTCCAGTGCCGAGGTATCGAGAGACTGCGCGGCCAGTAAACTTAGCGACTGGCGGGCATCCTCGATTAAATCCCGGGCTTTATTCCGGGCTTGCTCAAGACCCAGAAGTGCAGGATAGGTACTTTTGCCAAGCTGCTGGTCAGCACCCTGACGTTTACCCAATGTTGCAGTATCGCCTACCACATCCAGTATGTCATCCTGAACCTGGAAGGCCAGACCGATGCTTTCTGCGTATTTGTCGAGTATTGCCAGGCATTCCCGCCCTTTATCGCCTGCGCTTAATGCACCCAGACGCACGGCGGCACGAATCAATGCCCCGGTTTTATGGCGGTGAATACGCTCCAGCGCATCCAGCGCAACCTGATGACCTTCCGCTTCCAGATCCAGCGCCTGGCCGCCGCACATACCGGCGATACCGCTGGCCTGCGCCAGTTCAGAGATCATCGCGATGCGGTCACGGTCAGATACTTCCGGCATCGGGGCGTCGCTGATAATGGAAAACGCCAGCGTTTGCAGCGCATCTCCGGCCAGGATCGCGTTTGCCTCGCCAAATTTTACATGGCAGGTTGGCAGACCGCGGCGCAGGTCGTCGTCGTCCATCGCGGGTAAATCATCATGCATCAGCGAATAGGCATGGATGCACTCGACGGCGGCAGCGGGAGCATCAAGCGTACTCAGGCTGACGCCAAACATCTGACCGGTCGCATACACCAGGAATGGGCGCAGACGTTTACCGCCTAATAATGCGCCATATTGCATGGTTTCGACCACGGGAGTGTTCTGAAAGGGCAGTGGCGTGATAAAACGGCTCAGTGCCTGATTGGCCTGCTCAACGCAAGCCTGTAGCTGCTGCGTAAAATCCATTTACTCATTATCCGGTGTAAAAGGCGTAAGGGCGGCGTCTTCGGTGTCTGACAGCAGGATTTGTACGCGCTGTTCAGCCTGTTGCAATTTGACTTGTCCCTGACGCGCCAGTTGTACGCCACGTTCGAATTCGTTCAGCGCTTCTTCCAGCGGCAGGTCGCCGCTTTCCAGGCGGGTAACAATCTGTTCCAGCTCGCTCAGCGCTGTTTCAAAACTGGCTGGCGCTTCATTTTTCTTCGGCATAATGAATGTCTGACTCTCTGTATTGGCAGCACAAGACTATGGTAACGGACTCGCACTGATAAGCAAATAACGCGCAATGGTAAGGCGATGTGCACAGGATGACCATGATAGTGGTATACTTGCGCGCCTGGATGCAGCCGCAGGGTATGGGCTGCTGTATTTTTTTCCATTACAAGTCATTCAGACTTGCCAAAGAACCATTGCCGCCATGAAGTTTATCATTAAATTGTTCCCAGAAATCACCATCAAAAGCCAATCTGTGCGTTTGCGCTTTATAAAAATTCTGACAGGGAACATTCGTAACGTTTTAAAGCACTACGATGAAGACCTTGCCGTTGTCCGTCACTGGGATCACGTTGAGGTTCGCGCTAAAGATGAAAGCCAGCGTCTGGATATTCGCGACGCGCTGACCCGTATTCCGGGTATCCACCATATTCTCGAAGTAGAAGACGTGCCGTTTACCGACATGCACGATATTTTCGAGAAAGCGCTGGTGCAGTATCGCGATCAACTGGAAGGAAAAACCTTCTGTGTACGCGTTAAGCGTCGCGGTAAGCATGAGTTTAGCTCCATTGAGGTGGAACGTTATGTTGGCGGCGGGTTGAACCAGCATATTGAATCCGCGCGCGTGAAGCTGACGAAACCGGACGTGACGGTGAATCTTGAAATCGAAAATGACCGTCTGCTGCTGGTTAAAGGCCGCTATGAAGGTATTGGCGGTTTCCCGATTGGTACGCAGGAAGACGTCCTGTCGCTGATCTCCGGTGGTTTCGACTCCGGCGTATCGAGTTACATGCTGATGCGTCGTGGCTGCCGCGTACACTATTGCTTCTTTAACCTCGGCGGCGCTGCGCATGAAATCGGCGTTCGTCAGGTGGCGCATTATCTGTGGAACCGCTACGGTAGCTCGCATCGCGTACGTTTTGTCGCGATCAACTTCGAGCCGGTGGTGGGCGAGATCCTGGAGAAAGTCGACGACGGTCAGATGGGCGTGGTCCTTAAACGTATGATGGTACGCGCGGCATCGAAAGTCGCTGAGCGCTACGGCGTACAGGCACTGGTAACCGGTGAAGCGCTGGGCCAGGTGTCCAGCCAGACGCTGACCAACCTGCGCCTGATTGATAACGTTTCGGATACCCTGATCCTGCGCCCGCTTATCTCCCATGATAAAGAGCACATCATCAACCTGGCGCGTGAAATTGGTACCGAGGACTTTGCGCGTACCATGCCGGAATACTGCGGCGTAATTTCAAAAAGCCCAACGGTGAAGGCGATTAAAGCGAAGATTGAGGCCGAAGAAGAAAACTTCGATTTCTCTATCCTCGATAAAGTGGTCGAAGAAGCGAACAATATCGATATTCGCGATATCGCCCAGCAGACTCAGCAGACCGTGGTGGAAGTGGAAACCGTGAGTGGTTTCGGCTCAAACGACGTGATTCTGGATATCCGTTCTGTGGATGAACAGGATGACAAGCCGCTGAAGGTGGAAGGTGTGGACGTGGTTTCACTGCCGTTCTACAAGCTGAGCACCAAATTCGGCGATTTAGACCAGAGTAAAACCTGGCTGCTGTGGTGTGAACGCGGCGTGATGAGCCGCCTGCAGGCGCTGTATCTGCGCGAGCAGGGCTTTGAAAACGTGAAGGTGTATCGCCCGTAGTTCCTTTGCCGGATGGCGCTGCCGCTTATCCGGTCTACAGACTGTACCGTTTTGTAGGCCGGATAAGGTGTTTACGCCGCCATCCGGCAATCATTCTTATTCGTAGTAGTTATAAATTCCCGCAGCAATTACCAGTTGTGACGCCACTTCATGAGCCTTTTCGCGGCTTACCAGTAGATCAATGATTTTTAAACCAAAATCAATGGATGTTCCCGGACCCTGGCTGGTTAACAGGTTAACGCGCGGATCCCAGACGACACGCTTGTCTTGCCATTGATCTGCGGGAATTTTGTCCTTCAACGCCGGGAAACCTGTCATATTTCCGATGGGGAAGATATCGTGCGGGACAAGTACGGTGGCGGCAGCGGCGCAAATTGCTGCGACAATACGCCCGGAGCGATGAAACTGCTTCACGGTTTCGACAAGCAGAGGGCTATCGCGAAAACACTCCGCGCCTTTAATACCGCCAGGCAATACGATGATGTCGAAATCGCCGTCAGCCACTTCGACCAACGGTGCGTCAGCCAGCAGCTTCACTCCGCGTGAGCACACAATCCTCAGGTCGCCATCGCTGGCGACGCTTGCTGTAGTGACCTTAATTCCGCCGCGAACCAGCAGATCGATAGTAGTGACCGCTTCGGTCTCTTCACTACCAGGGGCGAGACAAACCAGTGCTTGAGCGCTCATACTCACTTTCCTTTCTCTTTACCATTTCAAACAGGTGGGCATTTTCCGGGACGGCGATGCCGTGCGCGCGGGCGCGTTTTAACAGGTAACCGGTAATATAGTCGATCTCTGTATGGCGCATGGCACGAATATCCTGCAGCATTGATGAGATATTTTCCGCCGTACTATCAATGACTTGCTCGACATAATAGCGTAAATCATCCGCTGATGTGTGGTGGCCTTCGCGTTCAATAACCGCTGCTACTTCCTCACAGATTAGCGCTATTTTTTCCGGATGCTGACGCAGTTCGCCGTTTGGGCAGTCCCAGAGCGCCGTCAGGGGATTAATGACGCAGTTCACCGCCAGTTTGCGCCACAGTTCGGCACGAATATTATTGTGCCAGGCGACATCCGGTAGTACTTCTTGCAGTGTTTCAGCCAGATAGCTGAAATCACCGTCCTGCTCACGCGCCGGACCGATGCGCGTTGTGCCCTGAGCGACATGAATGATGACATTTCCGTCGCGACGTGCTGCGTGGGTGGTGGTGCCCATCAGCAGAGGCTGTTTAATGTTTTGCAGCTCTTCAATCGTCCCCATACCGTTGTGAATCAGCAAAATTGGGGTAGTTTCAGGCAGAATTGCGGCCAGACCTTTTACCGCATCGGAAACCTGCCAGGCTTTAAGTGTAACCAGCAACAGGTCGCTTTTTGCCAAAAAGTCGGGGTCGTTTGCCGTCAGGGATTCATTAAAAACCGATCCATCCGTGTCGATCAGGTTCACGCTGCAGTAGGGCTGTGGCACGCGTAGCCACCCCTGCACCTCATGTCCATGTTTGCACAGCGTGGTAAGCCACAGCTGTCCTAACGCTCCACATCCCAGTACGGTAATTTTCATTCTTCCTCCTCACCTGCAACAGCACCAGGTGTTAATCCATATCGGCCGTACCCCTTTATTGTTCACAGGTTTCAGTTCCGCGTACAATTTAAGGATACAGCCTAGTATAGCGCTGTCTGTTGAGTAACTTTGCAGGTATTATGCTTCGCATCAAAAATGAAGGGAGAAGAAAAGATGCCATCTTTCGATATTGTCTCTGAAGTTGATCTTCAGGAAGCCCGTAACGCGGTAGAAAACGCCAGCCGCGAAGTAGAGTCACGCTTTGATTTTCGTGGTGTTGAAGCGACTTTTGAGCTGAATGAGTCAAATAAGACGATTAAGGTGCTGAGCGAGTCAGATTTTCAGGTCAATCAACTGCTGGATATTTTACGTGCCAAGCTGCTGAAACGCGGGATTGAAGGCACGTCGCTGGACGTACCGGAAACCTTCGTGCACAGCGGTAAAACCTGGTTTGTGGAAGCGAAGCTGAAGCAGGGTATTGAAAGCGCGGTGCAAAAGAAAATCGTTAAGCTGATTAAAGACAGCAAGCTGAAAGTGCAGGCGCAGATTCAGGGCGAAGAAATCCGTGTAACCGGCAAGGCGCGTGACGACCTACAATCTGTTATGGCGTTGGTTCGCGGCGGCGACCTCGGCCAGCCGTTCCAGTTTAAAAACTTCCGCGATTAAGTCGTAATGCCCGCTTATCCGGCCTACAGGTAGCACACGCTATTTGTCGGCCGGATAAGACGTCGCTATCCTGCAATCTTCACGCCTGGCTGATGGCCTGCTCAACCTCAAATCGATTGGTCACTTTGCTGTCGATTTTTACGTAGGCCGAATGTTCTTGCGCCACAATTAACACTTCGCTTATCCCTTCTTTAGCCAGCAGACGCTGCTTCAGGGTGTCATCCGCGGCAATCTCCGGTGGGATTTCCACGCGCAGGCTGCTAACGTACGGTGGTTCTTTCATTGTGCTGGCCACCAACAACCACACTGCCGCCAGAAGCGCGCCGGCCAGGAATACCGCCTGCCCATCAAACATGTCGACAACCCAACCGCCCAGCGAACCGCCAATCGCCACGCCAAGAAACTGGCTGGTGGAGTAAACGCCCATCGCCGTACCTTTATAGCCAGCCGGAGACTCTTTACTGATAAGCGAGGGGAGGAGGGCTTCCATCAGGTTGAAGGCGAGGAAGAATATCTGCACGCCCGCAATCAGCCCCCAGAAACGAATGTTTGCGCTCCACAATACAATTTCGGCAACAAGAATCAGTAACACGCAGGTGAGGAACACGCGTTTCATCCGGCGTTTCACTTCGGCGTAAATGATGAACGGCACCACGGAAACGAAGGACAGCAGCATCGTCACCAGATAAATTTTCCAGTGTTCGGCGGCGGGGAAACCTGCTTTCGCCAACTGACCTGGCAAGGCGACGAAAGTGGACATCAGTAAAATGTGCAGACACATGATGCCGAAGTTGAGCTTCAGCAGTTTTGGCTCCGCCAGTACTTTGCTGAAGCTACCTTTTACCATGCCTGATTCGCGGTTCAGTACGTGGGTCGTGCTATTGGGAACGACCCAAATGGTCAGCACGATACCTGTGGTAGCAAGGCCCGCGATCATCCAGAACAGCGCGTGTAGCCCCAGCGCGTGGGTAACGATCGGCCCCAATACCATCGCAATGGCGAAGGTGATACCAAAGCTGACGCCGATAAACGCCATTGCTTTGGTTCGGTTTTGCTCGCGGGTTAAGTCGGACAACAGCGCCATTACGGCGGCGGCAATCGCGCCAGAGCCTTGCAGAGCTCGACCGAGAATAATTCCCCAGATTGAATCTGAGAGGGCGGCAATCACGCTGCCGAAAACGAATACCGCCAGTCCGCCGACAATAAGCGGCTTACGACCGATGCGGTCTGACAGCAGACCAAAGGGGATCTGGAAGATGGCTTGCGCCAGGCCATAAATACCGATAGCAAGTCCGATCAAGGCTTCGCTGGCACCCTGTAGCGCCATACCGTACGTGGTCAGAACCGGCAGGACCATAAACATGCCAAGCATGCGCAACGAAAATACGGTCCCTAAACCCCAGGTGGCGCGCAACTCACCGGGCGTCATTTTGTAATCGTTCATTCCCACCTCTGTATTAATTTCGCGCCTAGTGTAAAGCGGGGAAGGGGTGGGGTAAACCTCTACGATATGTGGAATTGTGTAGCGGTATAACTGAAATAGTTACTTGTGTAACTAATTTACTTGCGATAATTACAGGTGTAGTCTTTTTGTAGTTATTTTTAATGGAAACAGGGAAAAGGAAAATGGCAATTCCAGGCAATATGTGGATTTATGACGATGGTGGCGCGCTGATAAAGGGCGGGTGTGACGTAAAGGGAAGAGAATACAGTATTGAATTTAAAGGTTTTCATCACAATCTCTCTATTCCCACCGATAATGCAACGGGTAAACCAACAGGCACACGCCAACATTCACCGATGATGATCGTCAAAGAGTTTGACTACTCGAGTCCCTATTTATACAAAGCGGTTGCTTCTGGTCAGAATCTTAAGTCTGCAGAGATTCGTTGGTACAAAATCAATGATGCGGGTCAGGAAGTGGAGTATTTCAACATGCTGCTCGAGGGCGTGCGGATTGTCTCGGTCTCTCCTACGATGGCTGGGCCAGAAGACAAAAACAACAATCACCTTGAAACCATAGAATTACGCTACGAAAAAATCACCTGGAAGCATTGCGACGGGAACATTATCTATACCGACGCATGGAATGATCGGCAGACGGCATAATGGGTGATTGAATGGACACCACTGAAGAAGCGAATGGAACCTATTGGTATCACGGTCACGCTAACGTAACGTCGGGTGAACTGTTTGATTTGATATTCATCGAGCAGTTGGCCGATTCATTAGGTATCACCACGGAAGCTGTTACGCTGGTTTTGATCGGCCAACCATTTATTCCTGTGGAAGGAAAGCTATCAGCAGCCACAAACACCCCAGGCACTAGTATTGCATCAATTCTATGTAGAAAACTTCTGAAAGGGGCTCGGTTCCCGTTTGGTTTAAGACTACACGCTCCTATGGGGAAGTTTTCCAAATTAAAGATGGTTCCAACAAACCAAATAGCAACTTACTTAGGCCGCTGGGTTCCTTTTATCGGGCATGCTCAGTTAATCGTGCTTTTGTTCGCGGTGACAAAACATACCCGCGATAAATACAACCTCATCGCGCGACCCAAAGATCGCATACAGTGGACATCTTTCTGATGAGAAATTATGAAGCTGAAGTTATTGAGTACATCATGAAGAATTACCCAATCAGGGAACGCTGGTTTAGACCTGGTCTTAGGCAGGTTACTAAAGAATGGACCCTGGAGGATGATTTTCAGTTTGTTCCGGAAGATGCGTATGATTTTTTAGCTGATTTATTTGAGCATTTTGATATTGAATATTCGAATTTTGATGGGAGGAATTATATTGAACAAGAATACCCTTTCTGGAAAAAAGAGCCTCCCGAAATAGAGTTAAAACCTCTGACAGTAGGGATGATCATTGAGTCAGCAAAGGCCGGGAAATGGCTATATGATTGAATAGCTTTCTTGCCAATAAAAAGGGTGCCAAAGCACCCTTTTCTTATCTGCCGATTCTTACCAGACGTAAGTCAGCAGGTTCTGCGAGTTTGGCACCATAAAGTCGACGGACATCATCACGCTGAGCGCGGTAATGGCGATGATGGAGAAGCCGAACAGCTTGCGCGCCCAGACTCTGTCATCTTCCACTTTATAACCGCGCAGCGCCATGCCCAACCACCAGACGCTCACCGCCGCCGCAACAATCAGGTATTTATAACCTGCATAACCGCCCAGGGTTAGCATCAGCGTGGCGATAGCAAATGCCACGATATACAGCGTGATATGGTTCTTCGCGACCGAAATACCTTTTACCACTGGCAGTACAGGGATGTTGGCAGCCTGATAATCCTTGAAGCGGAAAATCGCAATCGCGTAAGAGTGCGGCATTTGCCACAGGCTGAAAATAGCCAGCAGAATCAGCGCACCGCTATCGAACTCACCGGTTACGGCGCAGTAGCCAATCACCGGCGGCGCAGCGCCGGAGAGTGAGCCAATCAGCGTACCGTAAACGGAATGGCGCTTCATATACAGGCTATAGACGCCCACGTATACCACGAAGCCCATCACCCCCAGCCAGCAGGCCAGAGGGTTGGCGCCAAACCACAGCAGCATAAAGCCAGCAATACCCAGCAAGGTGGCGTATACCAGCGAGACGGCAGGGGAAATCAGACCTTTAACCAGCACGCGGTTTTTGGTCCTCTCCATCTTCCTGTCGATATCCCTGTCGATATAGTTGTTAAATACACAACCCGACGCCACAACCAGTGACACCCCAACCAGCGTGTAGATAAACAGGGGATAGTCGATGCTGCCTTTCGAGGCCAGCAGGAACCCCCCAATCACCGAGATCAGGTTGCCAAAGATGATGCCTGGTTTCGTAACTTGCAGGTATTGCTTAAACATCATAATCGCCGCTCTTAGTGCATCATCATGTTGTAGTTAAGGTTCCACATAATCCAGATGGAGCCCACAACCAGAATGGCGATGATTAGCACAGTAAAGACAAAGGCCGTCATGTTCCAACCTTCATCAGATTTGCTATTCATGTGCAGGAAGCACACCAGGTGCACCAGAATCTGTACCACGGCCATTGCCAGAATAGTTCCCAGAATAACGGCCGGAGAGGCAGAACCTGTCATCACCATCCAGAACGGAATAACCGTCAGGATGATCGACAGGATAAAACCTGTCATGTAGGTTTTTACGCTGCCATGGGATGCGCCGCCGCTCTCGTTAGAATGACTCATTACATCGCCCCCATCAGATAAACAACAGTGAACACACAGATCCACACCACATCCAGGAAGTGCCAGAACAGGCTCAGGCACATGATGCGGGTACGGTTAGTACTGGTCAGGCCGCGACGGGCAACTTGCACCATCAGCACCGCCATCCAGATAAGACCGGAGGTGACGTGCAGACCGTGCGTGCCGACCAGCGCGAAGAACGCAGACAGGAAGCCGCTGCGATCCGGGCCCATACCGTTAACAATCAGGTGATGGAATTCATAGAGTTCCATCCCGATGAATCCGGCACCGAACAAGAAAGTCAACGCCAGCCAGGAGATGACCTGGCTCTTGTTGTTCTTATACATGGCGATCGCCGCCATGCCGTAAGTAATGGAGCTAAATAACAGCAGGAATGTTTCAACCAGAACGAACGGCAGTTCAAAAATGTCCTTACCTGTCGGGCCACCTGCGGTGCCGTTCACCAGAACGGCATAGGTTGCAAACAGAATTGAGAACAGAATGCAGTCGCTCATCAGGTAGACCCAGAATCCGAAGATCTTGGTCTGGCCTGCATCGTGGTGCCCGTGTTCGTGCGCGTGGGCAGTCGCGTGCGTTAAAGTATCAGTTGCCATTTTTCAGCCCTGCCTTAGTAATCTCATCGAAATGCTGGTTTTCCAGTTTTTCGACTTCCGGGACCGGCACGTAGTAATCCACGTCTTCATCAAAGCTTTTCACAATCCAGCTAATGATCATGCCTGCGAAGCTTGCAATCGCCAGCCACCAGATATGCCAGATCATGGCGAAACCAAACAGTGTTGCGAAGGCGGTAATGACGATACCGGCACCGCTGTTCTTCGGCATATGAATCTCTTCATAGTGCGTAGGCTGCTTGTACGCTTCACCTTTTTCTTTCATTTCCCAGAAGGCATCACGCTCGTGAACGTGCGGCACAACGGCAAAGTTATAGAACGGAGGTGGGGAAGAGGTTGCCCACTCCAGCGTACGACCACCCCATGGGTCACCGGTCAGGTCACGGTTCTGCTCGCGATCGCGAATAGACACGTACATCTGGATGAATTGGCACAGGATACCCAGTGCAATCAGCGCGGCGCCACAGGCGGCAACAACCAGCATCGGATGGAACTGCGGGTCAATCTGCTGGCTGAGGCGACGGGTCATACCCATAAAGCCCAGCACGTACAGCGGCATAAATGCCACGAAGAAGCCGATGATCCAGAACCAGAATGCGCGTTTACCCCAGGTTTCGTTCAGCGTGAAGCCAAACGCTTTTGGCCACCAGTAGGTCATACCCGCGAAGCAACCAAATACCACGCCGCCGATGATAACGTTATGGAAGTGCGCAATCAGGAACAGGCTGTTGTGCAGTACGAAGTCCGCACCCGGCACCGCCAGCAGTACGCCGGTCATGCCGCCGACTGAGAAGGTGACGATAAAGCCAATCGTCCACAGCATTGCTGAGTGGAATACGATACGGCCCTGATACATGGTGAACAGCCAGTTGAAGATCTTCACCCCGGTCGGGATGGCGATAATCATGGTGGTAATACCGAAGAAGGCGTTTACGTTTGCGCCGGCACCCATGGTGAAGAAGTGGTGCAGCCAAACAATGAACGACAGAACGGTGATACACACGGTTGCCCACACCAGCGAGGTGTAACCAAACAGACGCTTACGCGAGAAGGTTGCTGCGACTTCGGAGAATACCCCGAATACTGGCAGGATCAGAATGTACACTTCCGGATGGCCCCAGGCCCAAATCAGGTTGATGTACATCATCATGTTGCCGCCCATATCGTTGGTAAAGAAATGGGTGCCCAGATAGCGATCCAGGGTCAGCAACGCGACGGTAACCGTCAGAATTGGGAACGAAGCGATAATCAGGATGTTCGCGCACAGAGATGCCCAGCTAAATACCGGCATCTTGAACATGGTCATTCCTGGCGCGCGCATCTTAATGATGGTCACAAAGAAGTTGATACCGGTCAGGGTTGTACCAATACCGGACAACTGGACTGCCCATATCCAATAATCGACCCCGACGCTTGGACTGTACTCTATCCCCGAAAGAGGCGGATACGCCAGCCAACCGGTCTGCGCGAATTCACCGACGCCCAGAGACAGGTTAACAAGGATTACGCCAACAACGGTGAACCAGAAGCTCAGGTTGTTCAGGAACGGGAATGCAACGTCACGTGCGCCAATCTGTAGTGGAACCACCAGGTTCATCAGACCGATAACAAATGGCATTGCCACGAAGAAGATCATAATCACGCCGTGAGCCGTGAAGATCTGGTCGTAGTGATGAGGTGGCAGGAAACCCGCTTCACCTGCAGAAGCCAGCGCTTGCTGACTACGCATCATGACGGCATCGGCAAAGCCACGAATCAACATCACGATTGCGACGATGACATACATGATGCCAAGGCGTTTGTGGTCAACCGAAGTTAGCCACTCTTTCCACAGGTAGGTCCACTTACCGAAGTAAGTGATAAGGCCGAGTAAGGCCGCACCACCGATGATAATGGCAGCGATCGTAACCATGACGATTGGTTCATGGAACGGAACTGCATCAAGTGTCAATTTTCCGAACATCGTATTCTTCTCAACCCCTTGAGTTGGCGGATTCCGCGTGGCTCATGTCCATGCCTTCCATACCTTCATGTGCGCTGTGCTCACCTTCTGGTTGGGTCATGTCCATGCTCTTACCGTGAGCCATAAATTTGTTAATAACATCTTTAAACAAATCAGGTTTCACGTTGGAGAAGTATTCCACCTGGTTGTATTCGCTTGGCACAGCCACTTTTTCGAACGCAGCCATGTCGCTCATGGTGTTCGGAGACTGCTTAGCTTTAGCAACCCATTGGTCGAATTCGGCGCGGTCCTTTGTTGCAATAGCCTTGAATTTCATACCGGAGAAGCCTGGTCCGCTATAGCTTGCGGAGATACCATCATAAGTACCGACTTCATTGGCGATCAGATGCAGTCGAGTCTGCATACCGGCCATGGCATAAATCTGGCTACCCAGACGCGGGATAAAGAAGGAGTTCATCACGGAGTTGGACGTCACTTTGAATTCGACCGGAGTATTCGCCGGGAAGGCGATTTCATTCACGGTAGCGATACCCTGTTCCGGATAGATGAAGAACCATTTCCAGTCCATGGAAACCACTTCGATGGTAATGGGCTTCTCGTCATGCGCCAGCGGTTTGCTTGGCTCAAGAGCGTGAGTGGTTTTCCAGGTCAGCACGGCAAGGAAAATGATGATTAAGATCGGCACCGTCCAGACCACAGCTTCCACTTTATTGGAGTGTGACCAGTTCGGGCTGTACTTCGCATCTTTATTGCTTGCACGATACTTCCAGGCAAAACCAACAGCCATCAAGATGGCAGGAATAACGACGATCAACATCAGGCCAAATGCCGTCAGTATCAATGACCGTTGTTCCAGTCCAATCTGTCCTTTAGGGTCAAGCAGCGCAGAATTACAGCCACTGAGCAACGCAGTGCCTGCAATTAATGACAACCATCCCAAACTTTTATTGTATTTCCTGAGTCTCATTTAACGACCTCAATTCCACGGGACCGGGTGGCGTTTAAAGTGTGAGGTCATTTTACGGGAAGGTTACATTACTGTAAACATCATTGGATCTGTGTTACCGGGTTCTGCCGAGCGTGTCACATATGTTGCAATATATGTCGGGTTGGCTTTAAGAACCTGTTGCAACATCACGTTATAACGAAAGCAGGCAGGTGAGGGACGTGCGGAGGGCAATTGGTATAACCAATACCAAAATAAAACAATTAATTAACAATTGATTATCAATAAAAAGACAATTACAGAACAAAAAATAAATTTTTCATGGCTGAATCGAGTAAGGAAAATAGCATGTATAAAAGGCGTCAATAATTTCCAAATTCTATGGCGCACAAAATAACAAATAATATTTTTTATCAGTTGTTGTTTATTTAGCCGTTATAATTACGCAGGGTGATTACAACGGCTAAATATGCTCGTCATACTTCAAGCTACGGGTGTGTTGGCTTTCCTCGCTCACCCCAGTCACTTACTTATGTAAGCTCCTGGGGATTTGCTGCGTCGCCGCCTTCCCGTAACTCGAATTATTTAGAGCATAAATATGCAACATCACGCCAGGCGGGTTTTACGCAACGCAAGATAATCCAGCAATCCGCCGAATACCACTCCGCAGACAGCGACCACCACCGAGATTTCAAGCAGTTCCGGCAGGAAGGAGAAGTTGGTGTAGTCCAGTGCGTTAAGGGTCAGCAACAATAGCCAAACTGCCAGCAAACAGCACCCCGCGACCAGCGTCATTAATGCCAGACCGTACGCGCTACGAAATTCCGTGCGCGGAATAAAGCTCTCATTTTGCCAGCTATGTTCCAGCGTCTGGCGACAAACCAGCAGCAGGAGGAGTCCAGGCAGCGCGGCAAACACGGAGAACAGATAAAACGTGGGCCACCCGTGCGCTTCGACAAACCAACCCGCTACCGGACCTACGTACACACGGCCAACCGCTGAAAGCGCGGAGAGCAGGGCGAACTGGGTCGCTGAGAAGGACTTATTGCACAGCGTCATTAATAAGGCGACAAACGCCGCAGTGCCCATCCCGCCACACAGGTTCTCAAAGAAGACGGCGGCGGCCATACTGAACATGTGTTTGTCAGTGATGGACAGCAGCCAGTAACCTGCGTTTGATGCCCCTTGCAGAATACCGAAAATCAACAATGCGCGGAACAGCGAGAGGCGCTGCATCAGGATCCCGCCGTACAGTGCGCCAACAATGGTGGCCAGTAGCCCCAATGTCTTATTCACCACGCCGACTTCACCCGCATCAAATCCGACACCGCGGATTAAAAAGGTGGTGGTCAGACTCATGGCGAAGGCATCACCGAGTTTATACAGCACGATGAGGAGCAGAATCAGCCAGGCATTGTTGCGGCCAAAAAAGTCTCGCAGCGGAGCCGCAACCGCCTGTTCCAGCGATTTAGGCACCGGAATAGCATCTGTTGGTTCTGGCGCTAACAGGGTGGCGATGATGCAAGGGATCAGCAGCGCCGCCATCAGCCAATACATTCCCTGCCAGCCGAGCCAGCGGTCGGCCATCCACAGGGCCAGTCCGCCGGAAACCAGCATCCCTAAACGGTAACCCAGTACGCTGATTGCCGCACCTGCGCCACGCTCTTCGGTGGGCAATACGTCGGTTTTCCAGGCGTCAAAGACGATATCCTGCGATGCCGAACAAAACGCGATCACCACCGCCAGCGCGGCCATCCAGCGTAGCTGCGTACCCGGTTCCAGAAAGCCCATCGCGGCGATAGAAATCAATAACAGTAGCTGGGTCGCCAGTAGCCAACCGCGACGTCGGCCCAAAAACGGCGGCGTATAGCGGTCCATCAATGGAGACCAGAGGAACTTAAATACGTAGGCCTGGCCGACCAGAGAAAAGAAACCGATGGTTTTAAGATCGATATTTTCGACCGTCATCCACGCCTGGAGCGTACCGGATGTCAGTGCGAGCGGTAATCCGGAGGCGAACCCCAGAATGAGCAGGATAGCTGAACGTGGTTGCTGAAAAATACGTAAGTAATGACTGGACATGGGCTTCTATAGGCCCGACGAACGCCGGGCCATAAGGGCAGAAATTAACGAGCGTTCTGCTTGATGAAATCGTGAACGCTGGTGTCCTGAGACATATCAGCGATGGTGTCGGTCAGGACGCTGTTAACGGCATCAGCAATATTTTTGTTGGAGGCCTGCAGCGCGCCTTCAACAGAGTAGCTTGCGCGGTAGTTTTTGGTCATCTTGTTACCGTTCGCCGCGGTCGCAATAATAGCGATGTCTGCTTTAGTGGCGATGTTGTAACGCACGCTACCCTGAGACACGTCAGCATACAGCTGGCTAACAATGATTTGCAGGTTTACTGCGCCGTTCGGACCAATCATATAACCACGCGCGGTCATCTGTTTTTCCAGCACTTCTTGCAGCAGGAAACGCAGATCGCGGGAAGCGGTCAGGGTAACCAGCTGGTTGTCGCGGGTGACTTTTGCCAGCGCCTGATCCTGACGCTGGTCGGCGCCGTTGATACTCACGGTCACGCCCATCAGGCTCGGATCCTGCTGCGGCAGGGTAATTTTAGGTGAGACTTCAATGGTGGTAGGCGGCGTTGCGCATCCTGCCAACATAAACATCGCAACTAACGGGAAGAGGATTTTTTTAAACATGCCAGGGCTCTCAGCGAATCTAAATTGTGTGGTTAGAGAAAATTCCCGCCATCATAACATCGCCAACGATGAGGGGAAGTGGGTAACGCATGTAAATTCATTGTGTTGTCCTTTTTATGACTTTGTGGAGACCAGAAACGGACTTTTTGCAATAAACCAAAGCATGAAATGAGTGAACTTCATTCGTTTGGCTGAGAAAATCAGACAAGCGCTAATTTTTTGTTGCTAAGGTGTAATGAAAACGGTAAAAGCGGCTAGTATTTAAAGGGATGGGTGACATCTCAGCGTTGTCGGAGGAAAAATTTCATGATGATTCGTGAGCAAATAGAAGAAAAATTAAGGGCAGCGTTCCAACCCGTATTCCTCGAAGTTGTGGATGAAAGCTATCGTCACAATGTCCCGGCAGGTTCTGAAAGCCACTTTAAGGTTGTGCTGGTTAGCGATCGTTTTACAGGTGAACGTTTTCTTAATCGTCATCGGATGATTTACGGCACGTTAACGGCGGAACTCTCCACAACCGTACATGCGTTAGCCCTGCATACCTATACCATTAAGGAGTGGGAAGCGTTGCAGGACACGATCTTTGCGTCGCCCCCTTGTCGTGGAGCCGGGAGCATCGCGTAGAAAACGGATTTGCAACAACCGATGTTTTTCCAGTATGTTGCTACAGAATATGTGAAAACGGCCTGCGGGCCGTTTTGTTTTGTCTGAATTCTGGGGGAGTCGTACAGTATTCAGACAAAAATTAGCCGGGAATTGTGAAAAAAGCCGCAGCAACGCGCGATAACCGTTCTCGACTCATAAAAGTGATGCCGCTATAATGCGCGTCTTATTTTTCGGAATGTCTTCGGGATGATTCTGACGACAGGGAATGTGATTGCTTATGAGAACATCCCAGTTCCGCGAAGCCAACAACCTGTGCTTGCGGAGAAGAGTTGACCGAGCACTGTGATTTTTTGAGGTAACAAGATGCAAGTTTCAGTTGAAACCACTCAAGGCCTTGGCCGCCGTGTAACGATTACTATCGCTGCTGACAGCATCGAGACCGCTGTGAAAAGCGAGCTGGTCAACGTAGCGAAGAAAGTGCGTATTGACGGTTTCCGCAAAGGAAAAGTACCGATGAATGTTGTTGCTCAGCGTTATGGCGCTTCCGTGCGTCAGGACGTGCTGGGTGACCTGATGAGCCGCAACTTCGTTGACGCGATCATCAAAGAAAAAATCAATCCGGCTGGCGCACCGAACTACGTTCCGGGTGAATACAAGCTGGGTGAAGATTTTACTTACGCGGTAGAG
This sequence comes from Citrobacter werkmanii, assembly GCF_008693645.1. Classification (NCBI taxonomy): domain Bacteria; kingdom Pseudomonadati; phylum Pseudomonadota; class Gammaproteobacteria; order Enterobacterales; family Enterobacteriaceae; genus Citrobacter; species Citrobacter werkmanii. The sequence continues at coordinate 1,490,977 of NZ_CP044101.1, forward strand.
TTCGAAGTGTACCCGGAAGTTGAGCTGACTGGCCTGGAAGCAATCGAAGTTGAAAAACCGGTTGTTGAAGTCACCGACGCTGACGTTGATGTAATGCTGGACACTCTGCGTAAGCAGCAGGCTACCTGGAAAGATAAAGACGGCGCTGCTGATGCAGAAGACCGTGTAACCATCGACTTCACCGGTTCTGTAGACGGCGAAGAGTTCGAAGGCGGCAAAGCGTCTGACTTCGTACTGGCGATGGGCCAGGGTCGTATGATCCCAGGCTTTGAAGAAGGCGTTAAAGGCCACAAAGCTGGCGAAGAGTTCACTATCGACGTGACCTTCCCGGAAGAGTACCACGCTGAAAACCTGAAAGGTAAAGCCGCTAAGTTCGTTATCAACCTGAAGAAAGTTGAAGAACGCGAACTGCCGGAACTGACTGAAGAATTCATCAAACGTTTCGGCGTTGAAGACGGTTCCGTAGCCGGTCTGCGTGCTGAAGTACGTAAAAACATGGAACGCGAGCTGAAAGGCGCTGTGCGTAACCGTGTTAAGTCTCAGGCGATCGAAGGTCTGGTAAAAGCTAACGACATCGACGTACCGGCTGCTCTGATCGACAGCGAAATCGACGTTCTGCGTCGTCAGGCTGCGCAGCGTTTTGGCGGTAACGAGAAACAAGCTCTGGAACTGCCGCGTGAACTGTTCGAAGAACAGGCTAAGCGTCGCGTAGTTGTAGGCCTGCTGCTGGGCGAAGTTATTCGCACCAACGAGCTGAAAGCTGACGAAGATCGCGTTAAAGGCCTGATCGAAGAGATGGCTTCTGCTTACGAAGATCCGAAAGAAGTTGTTGAGTTCTACAGCAAAAACAAAGAGCTGATGGACAACATGCGTAACGTCGCTCTGGAAGAACAAGCTGTTGAAGCCGTTCTGGCGAAAGCGAAAGTGACTGAAAAAGCCACTTCCTTCAACGAGCTGATGAACCAGCAGGCGTAATTCGTCGCTTTTGTAGCACGAATTTCGTACGCAAGCCCGTCACCTTTTGGTGGCGGGTTTTTTTTTGTCACGCATTTTGCATGGGAAGAGTGCGAAAACAGCGTTTCAGTGTTAGCGTTACAACAAAAGATTGTTATGCTTGAATTATGGCGATGTCGTACCCATTACTGAGGGACTAGCTGATAATCCGTCCATAAGGTTACAATCAGCACAGCAGGTTTTTTCAAATTTTATCCAGGAGACGGAAATGTCATACAGCGGCGAACGAGATAACTTTGCACCCCATATGGCGCTGGTGCCGATGGTCATTGAACAGACCTCACGTGGTGAGCGCTCTTTTGATATCTATTCTCGTCTACTTAAGGAACGCGTCATTTTTATGACTGGCCAGGTCGAAGACCATATGGCTAACCTGATTGTGGCGCAGATGCTGTTCCTGGAAGCAGAAAACCCGGAAAAAGATATCTACCTGTACATCAACTCCCCTGGTGGGGTAATTACTGCCGGGATGTCTATCTATGACACCATGCAGTTTATTAAGCCGGACGTCAGCACCATTTGTATGGGCCAGGCGGCCTCAATGGGCGCGTTCCTGCTGACTGCCGGGGCGAAAGGTAAACGTTTTTGCCTGCCTAACTCTCGCGTCATGATCCACCAGCCTCTGGGCGGTTACCAGGGCCAGGCAACGGATATTGAAATTCATGCCCGCGAAATCCTGAAGGTAAAAGGGCGCATGAACGAACTTATGGCGCATCATACGGGTCAATCTCTTGAGCAGATTGAACGTGATACCGAGCGCGATCGCTTCCTCTCCGCTTCTGAAGCGGTAGAGTACGGTCTGGTCGACTCGATTTTGACCCATCGTAATTAATGCCCAGTGCGCAGGTGTGCCGCTATAATTACCTGGAGCGGCACAACGCTGACTAGCGTCTTGCGCCTGAGAATGGCATTTGCGTCGTCGTGTGCGGCACAAAGAACAAAGAAGAGGTTTTGACCCATGACAGATAAACGCAAAGATGGCTCGGGCAAATTGTTGTACTGCTCTTTTTGCGGCAAAAGCCAGCATGAAGTGCGGAAGCTGATTGCCGGTCCATCCGTGTATATCTGCGACGAATGTGTCGATTTGTGTAACGACATCATTCGCGAAGAGATTAAGGAAGTAGCACCGCACCGTGAACGCAGTGCGCTGCCGACGCCACATGAAATTCGCAATCACCTGGACGATTACGTTATCGGTCAGGAACAGGCGAAGAAAGTGTTGGCGGTCGCGGTATACAACCATTACAAACGTCTGCGCAACGGCGACACCAGCAATGGCGTCGAGTTGGGCAAAAGTAACATCCTGCTGATTGGCCCGACGGGGTCCGGTAAAACGCTGCTGGCTGAAACGCTGGCGCGCCTGCTGGACGTTCCGTTTACTATGGCTGACGCCACCACGCTGACCGAAGCCGGTTATGTGGGTGAAGATGTTGAAAATATTATTCAGAAACTGCTGCAGAAGTGCGACTACGACGTACAGAAAGCGCAGCGCGGGATCGTCTATATCGATGAAATCGACAAGATTTCTCGTAAGTCTGACAACCCGTCCATTACCCGTGACGTTTCTGGCGAAGGCGTACAGCAAGCGCTGTTGAAACTGATCGAAGGTACGGTTGCCGCCGTTCCGCCGCAGGGGGGACGTAAACATCCGCAGCAGGAGTTCCTGCAGGTTGATACCTCCAAGATCCTGTTTATCTGCGGTGGCGCGTTCGCTGGTCTGGACAAAGTGATCGCTAACCGTGTTGAAACCGGCTCCGGCATTGGTTTTGGCGCAACGGTAAAAGCGCAGTCTGATAAAGCCAGCGAAGGTGAGCTGCTGTCGCAGGTGGAGCCGGAAGATCTGATCAAATTTGGTCTGATCCCTGAGTTCATCGGTCGTCTGCCAGTGGTGGCAACGCTGAGCGAACTGAGTGAAGAAGCGCTGATCCAGATCCTGAAAGAGCCGAAAAACGCCCTGACCAAGCAGTACCAGGCGCTGTTCAACCTTGAAGGTGTCGATCTGGAGTTCCGTGAGGAAGCGCTGGATGCGATCGCCAAGAAAGCGATGGCGCGTAAAACCGGTGCCCGTGGTTTGCGTTCTATCGTCGAAGCCGCGCTGCTTGACACCATGTACGATCTGCCTTCGATGGAAGACGTCGAAAAAGTGGTGATCGATGAGTCGGTGATTGGCGGTCAGAGCAAGCCATTGCTGATTTACGGTAAGCCGGAAGCACAGCAGGCATCTGGCGAATAATTCATCAATTCATACAGACATTTAATTAAAAAGGGGGGATTTTATCTCCCCTTTTATTTTTCCGTAAACATGGCGTTGAATGTGTGGGAAACATCCCCATATACTGACATACATGTTAAAGGTGGTGTGAAGCACAGTCGTACCACCTGATTACCTGGCGGACACTAAACTAAGAGAGAGCTCTATGAATCCTGAGCGTTCTGAACGCATTGAAATCCCCGTATTGCCGTTGCGCGATGTGGTGGTTTATCCGCACATGGTCATACCCTTATTTGTAGGGCGGGAAAAATCTATCCGTTGTCTGGAAGCGGCTATGGACCATGATAAAAAAATCATGCTGGTCGCACAGAAAGAAGCGTCAACGGATGAGCCGGGTGTAAACGATCTTTTCACCGTCGGGACCGTGGCCTCTATTTTGCAGATGCTGAAACTGCCTGACGGCACCGTAAAAGTGCTGGTCGAGGGGTTACAGCGCGCGCGTATTTCTGCGCTGTCTGACAACGGCGAGCATTTCTCTGCAAAAGCGGAGTACCTTGACTCGCCTGCCATTGATGAGCGCGAACAGGAAGTGCTGGTGCGTACCGCTATCAGCCAGTTCGAAGGCTATATCAAGCTGAACAAGAAAATCCCACCAGAAGTGCTGACGTCTCTGAACAGCATTGACGATCCCGCGCGTCTGGCGGACACCATCGCTGCGCACATGCCGCTGAAGCTGGCAGATAAGCAGTCCGTGCTGGAGATGTCCGACGTTAACGAACGTCTGGAATATCTGATGGCGATGATGGAATCTGAAATTGATCTGCTGCAGGTTGAGAAACGCATTCGCAACCGCGTGAAGAAGCAGATGGAAAAATCCCAGCGCGAGTACTATCTGAACGAGCAGATGAAAGCTATTCAGAAAGAACTCGGCGAGATGGATGATGCGCCGGACGAAAACGAAGCGCTGAAACGCAAAATCGACGCGGCGAAAATGCCGAAAGAGGCAAAAGAGAAAGCCGAAGCAGAGCTGCAGAAGCTGAAAATGATGTCTCCGATGTCGGCGGAAGCGACCGTGGTCCGTGGCTACATCGACTGGATGGTACAGGTACCGTGGAATGCGCGTAGCAAGGTCAAAAAAGACCTGCGTCAGGCGCAGGAAATCCTCGATACCGACCATTACGGTCTGGAACGCGTCAAAGACCGTATCCTTGAGTATCTCGCGGTTCAAAGCCGTGTGAACAAAATCAAGGGGCCGATCCTGTGTCTGGTTGGGCCGCCGGGGGTAGGTAAAACTTCTCTGGGCCAGTCCATCGCGAAAGCGACCGGGCGTAAATACATCCGTATGGCACTGGGCGGCGTACGTGATGAGGCTGAAATTCGCGGTCACCGCCGGACCTATATCGGTTCGATGCCGGGTAAACTGATCCAGAAAATGGCCAAAGTGGGCGTTAAAAACCCGCTGTTCCTGCTCGATGAGATCGATAAAATGTCTTCCGACATGCGTGGCGATCCGGCTTCCGCGCTGCTTGAGGTGCTGGATCCAGAGCAGAACGTGGCGTTCAGCGATCACTACCTGGAAGTGGACTACGATCTCAGCGACGTGATGTTCGTTGCGACTTCGAACTCCATGAATATTCCGGCGCCGTTGCTGGATCGTATGGAAGTGATCCGTCTGTCCGGCTACACCGAAGACGAGAAGCTGAATATTGCTAAACGTCACCTGTTGCCGAAACAGATTGAGCGTAACGCGCTGAAAAAAGGCGAGCTTACGGTCGACGATAGCGCCATTGTGGGCATTATTCGTTACTACACCCGTGAAGCGGGCGTGCGTAGTCTGGAGCGTGAAATCTCTAAACTGTGCCGCAAAGCCGTGAAGCAGTTGCTGCTCGACAAATCGCTGAAACATATTGTGATCAATGGCGACAACCTGCACGACTACCTGGGCGTACAGCGCTTTGACTATGGTCGCGCGGACAACGAAAACCGCGTCGGTCAGGTGACCGGTCTGGCGTGGACGGAAGTGGGCGGCGATCTGCTGACCATCGAAACCGCCTGCGTTCCGGGTAAAGGCAAGCTGACCTACACCGGTTCTTTGGGTGAGGTAATGCAGGAGTCTATTCAGGCTGCACTGACCGTGGTGCGCGCGCGCGCGGAAAAACTGGGTATTAATCCGGACTTTTACGAAAAACGCGACATCCACGTTCACGTACCAGAAGGGGCGACGCCGAAAGATGGTCCAAGTGCCGGTATTGCCATGTGTACCGCGCTGGTTTCTTGTCTGACCGGTAACCCGGTACGCGCCGATGTGGCGATGACCGGCGAGATCACTCTGCGTGGTCAGGTGCTGCCAATCGGTGGTTTGAAAGAAAAACTGCTGGCGGCGCACCGTGGCGGCATTAAGACGGTCTTAATTCCAGATGAAAACAAACGTGACCTGGAAGAGATTCCGGACAACGTGATTGCCGATCTGGACATCCATCCGGTGAAACGCATCGAGGAAGTTTTGACGCTTGCGCTGCAAAATGAACCCTCTGGAATGCAGGTTGTGACCGCAAAATAGTGACCTCGCGCAAAGAGCACTAATAAAAACAGGGCTGGCAGGCCATTTCGGACTTGCCAGCCTTTTTTTGTATAGCTAATTTAGATGACGGATTAGGCTTGCCATCATTAACGGGTGTTGTAAGGGCATGGCAGGCCTGATATAACTGCTGCGCGGTCGCACTTTGAAGGATTCAGGTGCGATATAAATTATAAAAGAGGAAGAGAAGAGTGAATAAATCTCAACTGATCGACAAAATTGCTGCAGGGGCTGATATCTCTAAAGCTGCGGCTGGACGTGCGTTAGATGCAATTATTGCTTCTGTTACCGAATCCCTGAAGGAAGGCGATGACGTAGCGCTGGTAGGTTTTGGTACTTTTGCCGTTAAAGAGCGTGCTGCCCGTACTGGTCGCAACCCGCAAACAGGTAAAGAGATCACCATCGCCGCGGCTAAAGTACCGGGCTTCCGTGCAGGTAAAGCACTGAAAGACGCGGTAAACTAAGTGATTTCCCCTTTGGGGATGTGACGAAGTACAAGGGCGCATCAACTGATGTGCCTTTTTTATTTCTGATTCCGGTACTTTCTACGTGTTGTGGGCTGACAATTGCCCCCGTTTCTTGTCACAATAGGCCTTTGTGCGCAGCGTTCAGGAAACGCTATGCTGCGTGAAGCATATATACTCAAAATCCTTGCCGCCGTTGTTGTAACAACGTGCAGGCGGCTTGAAGGATAACGCGTATAGTCATCTACAGCGGAGTGTGGTTACACCATGATGGACAGCTTACGCACGGCTGCTAACAGTCTCGTGCTCAAGATTATTTTCGGTATCATTATCGTGTCGTTCATTTTGACCGGCGTGAGTGGTTACCTGATTGGCGGGGGCAACAATTACGCCGCCAAAGTGAATGGCCAGGAGATCAGCCGCGGGCAATTCGAGAATGCGTTCAATAGCGAACGTAACCGCATGCAGCAACAGTTGGGCGATCAATACTCTGAGCTGGCGGCGAATGAAGGCTATATGAAAACGCTGCGTCAGCAGGTGCTGAATCGTCTTGTAGACGAAGCGCTGCTGGATCAATACTCCCGCGAGCTGAAGCTCAATATCAGCGACGCTCAGGTTAAACAGGCTATTTTCGCCACGCCTGCTTTCCAGGTGGACGGCAAATTTGATAACAACCGCTACAATGCGATTGTTAATCAAATGGGAATGACCGCCGATCAGTACGCTGAGGCATTACGTAATCAGCTTACTACCCAGCAGTTGATCAACGGCGTTGCCGGTACGGACTTCATGCTGAAAGGCGAAACCGATGAGCTGGCGGCGCTGGTCGCACAGCAGCGTATCGTGCGTGAGGCGACGATTGACGTTAACGCACTTGCCGCGAAGCAATCCGTTACCGAGCAGGAAGTTGCCAGCTACTACGAGCAGAATAAAAACAACTTCATGACGCCGGAACAGTTCCGCGTGAGCTACATCAAGCTGGACGCTGCTGCACTGCAGGAGACGGCCAGCGATGCTGATATTCAGTCTTACTATGACCAGCATCAGGACCAGTTCACTCAGCCGCAGCGTAACCGCTACAGCATTATTCAGACGAAAACGGAAGATGAAGCTAAAGCGGTACTGGATGAGTTGAGCAAAGGCGCAGATTTCGCTGCGCTGGCGAAAGAAAAATCAGCCGACATCATCTCTGCCCGTAAAGGTGGCGATATGGGATGGCTGGAAGATTCCACCACTCCGGATGAGCTGAAAAATGCCGGCCTGAAAGACAAAGGCCAACTGTCCGGTGTGATTAAATCTTCCGTTGGTTTCCTCGTTGCGCGTCTTGATGACGTACAGCCTGCGCAGGTTAAACCGCTGAGCGAAGCCCGTGACGACATTGCGGCGAAAGTGAAGCAGGAAAAAGCGCTGGATGCGTACTATGCGCTGCAGCAGAAAGTGAGCGATGCAGCCAGCAACGATAACGAATCCCTGGCGGGTGCGGAGCAAGCTGCCGGTATGAAAGCGGTTGAAACGGGCTGGTTTAGCCGTGACAGTCTGCCGGAAGAGCTGAATTTCAAACCCGTCGCTGACGTCATTTTCAATGGGGGTCTGGTTGGCGAGAACGGTACGCCTGGCAGTAACTCTGACATCATTACCGTGGATGGCGATCGCGCGTTTGTGCTGCGTATTGCAGAGCACAAAGCCGAAGCCGTTAAGCCACTGGCTGAAGTGAAAGAGCAGGTTACTGCGCTTGTTAAGCACAATAAAGCAGAGCAACAGGCTAAGCTGGATGCTGATAAACTGCTGGCGGACCTGAAAGCCGGTAAAGGCGATGAAGCGATGAAAGCCGCGGGTCTGAGCTTTGGTGAGGCGAAAACGCTGAGCCGCACTGGTCAGGATCCTCTGAGCCAGGCAGCCTTTGGTCTGAGCCTGCCAGCGAAAGACAAACCGAGCTACGGCGTGGCGAACGATATGCAGGGGAACGTTGTTCTGCTGGCGCTGGACGAAGTGAAAGCGGGTTCGATGCCTGAAGCGCAGAAGAAAGCGATGGTTCAGGGGATCACCCAGAACAACGCGCAGATTGTGTTCGAAGCGCTGATGAGCAACCTGCGTAAAGCCGCAAAAATTAAAATCGGTGACGCGCTGGAGCAACAGCAATAACCGAGGCTGCTCGCAAAAAATTGCAAAAAGTTGTATTAACCAAAGGCCGCTTTCGCGGCCTTTTCCATTTCTGTTATTTGCCGTTTGTCTGCTGTTCCGCACCTCGCTATCGTGATTCCACTGTTAACAAACACGGAGAAAACACTATGAAACATGGAATCAAAGCCCTGCTTATCACCCTTTCATTGACCTGCGGCGCTATGGCCCAAAGCGCATTGGCTGCAGAGCCCGTTGCCAAAAACCAGGCGACTCAAACCAAAGCGGATGCTTCCACAGTGGCGCAAAGCAAGGCTACGCAACCCGCTAAAGCAAGCGACGATGAAGGCACCAGGGTAAGCATCAACAGCGCTTCTGCGGAGGATTTAGCGCGAGTGATGAATGGGGTCGGACTGAAAAAGGCTCAGGCCATTGTCAACTATCGAGAAGAGTACGGGCCATTTAAAACGGTCGATGATTTAAAGCAGGTGCCGGGGATGGGAAGTTCTTTGGTAGAGCGTAACCTGGCAGTTTTAACACTTTAATAACTTGCAGAGCGCTGAAATTTTGCCAGACTATAGAGGTCATACCAGTTATGGCCTCTTCACCCTGAATATGTACATATAAAAAAACGTAAGGTTTCTGCGCTATGCAAACACAAATCAAAGTCCGTGGTTATCATCTTGATGTCTATCAGCACGTCAACAATGCCCGTTATCTTGAGTTTCTGGAAGAAGCACGCTGGGATGGACTGGAAAACAGCGACAGCTTTCAGTGGATGACCGCTCACAACATCGCTTTTGTGGTTGTGAATATTAATATCAACTATCGCCGTCCGGCGGTGCTGAGCGACCTGCTGACTATTACCAGTCAGGTACAGCAGTTAAATGGCAAAAGCGGTGTGTTGAACCAGACTATCACCCTCGAGCCGGAAGGACAGGTGGTAGCAGATGCGTTGATTACCTTCGTCTGTATTGATTTGAAAACGCAAAAAGCGCTACCGCTGGAAGGAGAGTTGCGCGAGAAACTGGAACTGATGGTGAAGTAGTGGCTGCGAGTGCTTGTAGGCCGGATAAGCAAAGCGCCATCCGGCATCGCTCAACCCATTACTTTAATCCGGTTTTCTGCTTCATCGCCGTCATCACTGCCGGTTTATCCGCCAGATAATGGTTAAGACCGTTGGCGCGCAGATTACAGGCCGCGCAGTGACCACAACCGTCACCTTTGATACCGTTATAGCAGGTCAGCGTTTCTTCGCGTACCAGGTCCAGCTTGCCCCAGTAATCGGCCAGTGCCCAGGTTTCGGCTTTATCGATCCACATCAGCGGAGTTTCAAAGCGGATATCTTTTGCCATCCCCAGGCTCACGGCATGGTTCAGAGCCTTGACGAACTCATCGCGACAGTCAGGATATCCAGAGAAGTCGGTTTCACAAACGCCGGTAATGACCGCCTCTGCCTGCACCTGATATGCGTAAATCGCCGCCAGCGTTAAAAACAGAATATTGCGTCCGGGCACAAAGGTATTGGGAATGCCGTTCGCATCCGGTTCGTAATCAGGCACCGGAATGTTATCACGGGTCAGGCTACTGACAGCCAGTTCGCTAAGCAGCGTGACATCAAGCACTTTGTGCGCACGCGCGCCGAGTTTTAAGGCCAGATCACGTGCGACATCAATCTCAGCGCGATGGCGCTGACCATAATCAAAGGTCACGCAGTGCACTTCATCATACTGATGTAGCGCTTGCGCCAGACAGGTCGTGGAGTCCTGACCTCCACTGAATACAACAACGGCACGTTTCATGGCTTTTCCTGACAAATAACGAAACCCATATGGTAGCGCCTGGACGTGGTGTCGACCAGCTTCTTCATGTTGAAGGGGGCGGTAACCAGGCTTCGGTGAACTCAAACCAGCCGCGAGGATTCAGGCGAACACCGTTCACGCCCGGTGGCGCGCTAATACGATAGTGATAATTGAACAGCGGAGTCAGCGTGGCATCATGCATCAGCGTGGCGAACACTTGCTGTAACGCCGCGTGACGATCGTCTTCATTGGCCTGGACTTGCAGGGCATCCAGCGTGGTTTGCAAGTGCGTGTATTCAGGCGCATTGAGTACATGTGACCACAGTTGATCGCAACGTAACCACTGTTCGAGGGTATATTCAGGCGCTTCGCCAATCAGTCTGTCTCCCATCATCAGGTCGGCCTGCGCTAAAGGATGATTACCGTCCCAGTTTTTAGCATTATGAAATATAAGCGTTAATTCACAGCCGAGTAGCGCCAGCGCCTGGCGAAGCTGTTCAGCCATGGCATGTAGTTCAACCGGCAGGTGATACGCCAGCGTCAGTTTTTCCGGTAGCGCTACCTCGTTCAACTCATCCCATTGCGGGATCGTCCATCCAGGCAGCAGCGCATTGCTCGGGGTTATCAGGTTTTCATCTACCTCCAGCGTTTGTAGCAGGGAAGAGCGATGGATAATATTGACCAGCCGGCGGGCTTGCAAGGTATTCAGGCGCGCACTTTTTCTGAGCGTGAGATAGCAAAAACCGAGGCTTATCCCGCTGCTCACCTGGCTTAGCATGGGCAGCTCTTCGGGTTTACCAATCGCTATTTGCACCGGATGGCGACAGCTGGTGCCCAAGTCCTGGGAGAAGAGTTGCGGAGTTATCCAGTATTCGATCGCTTTCAGGAGTGGATGACTCAGGTGGTAGTGATCGTGACTCTCGATACGTACCAGCTCAGGGGTAAACAACGTCAACCGGAACGGACCGGTACCCACAAACGGATGTTCCGGATGCGCCAAATGGCTGCTGTAGCTTGCCAGACGATGCGCCAGCCAGAAGTCGGGGCGATGCAGAATAAAGGTCAGACACTGGGGATGGGTCACCTCAATATGTTTGACGCTGATGAACAATTTATTCAGGGCGGGTAGCTCAAGTAGCATCAACAGTTGTTGGTGTAACTGCGTGCTGCTGACGGCATCGCCGTTATGCCAGTACAGCGTGGAGCGAATATAGAAATCCCAACGCAGGCCGTCGGCGGAGATATTCCAGTGGTGAGCTAAATCACCGCAGGGGTGCTGTGTATTCGTGTCAAACCGGGTCAGGCCAGAGAATACCTGCCCGGCGAGATGTTGCTCTGCGCGGCCAGGGAGAAATCCGGGGTGCAAAGGGTCGAGCTGGCGGTAATAGGGGATACGCAGGGTTGGCGTGTCGTTTTGCCACTGACCGCCCATAAACGGTTGTAGCAGGGTTCTTAATTCACCCGGCGCCAGTTGGGCCAGCTCCAGCACGCTAAGCTGTTCCCCCTTTTGCAGCGCCTGCTCCATCATGGTATTGCGTAGTGAGTCCGGCGTAACTAAAAAGCGTAGCTGCCCGCGTTTACCCCGCCCCGATTGGGCGTGCCACTCCAGCCAGCCTGCATCCTGCGCTTGTTTTAACAAGGTTCGCACGTGGCGTTCGCTGCAAAAACAGCGTTCAGCCAGTTCGCCAATGGTCACCGACTGCGGCTCCCCGTTCGAGGGTTGCCACAGGCGTTGGTATTGATTTAGTCGGTTCAATAGTCGCATATAAACCCGGAACAATTCATTTTATCTATTCACTATTACTTCCGTATATCTCAGGTGATACTGAATCACAAGTTAACCGCCTCACAGTGTGGAGAAAGAAATGGCTCGTCTGGCTGCATTTGATATGGATGGCACTCTTTTGATGCCGAATCACCATTTAGGTGATGAAACGCTTTCAACGCTGGCGCGCCTGCGTGAACGTGATATCACTCTGACATTTGCCACCGGTCGCCATGTGCTGGAGATGCGCCACATTCTGGGTTCTATTTCGCTGGATGCCTTTTTAATCACGGGTAACGGTACGCGCATTCACTCGCTGGAGGGTGATGTGCTGCACCGCCAGGATCTGGATCCGAATGTTGCGGATAGTGTATTGCACCAGAAGTGGGACACCACGGCCAGCATGCATGTCTTTAATGACAACGGTTGGTTCACCGGACAAGAAATTCCAGCGCTGCTTCAGGCGCATGTATATAGCGGATTTCGTTACCAGATCGTGGATGTGAAACGTATTCCCGCCCACCAGGTAACGAAGATCTGTTTCTGCGGCGATCATGACACGCTGATCCGTCTGCGCATTCAACTCAATGAGGCGCTGGGTGAACAGGCGAATCTCTGTTTCTCCGCGGTTGATTGCCTCGAGGTGCTGCCGCTGGGATGTAATAAAGGTTCTGCGCTGGCGGTATTAAGCAACCACTTAGGTTATTCAATGGCCGAGTGTATGGCGTTTGGCGATGCCATGAACGATCGCGAAATGTTAAGTAGCGTAGGGCGCGGCCTGATTATGGGTAACGCGATGCCGCAACTGATTGCTGAACTGCCTCATTTATCGGTGATTGGGCATTGCCGTAATCAGGCAGTATCACACTTTTTGACGCATTGGCTGGACAATCCGCATCTACCTTATTCCCCCGAATGAGAGATCCCTTCCAGCAAGCCAGACTTCGCGTCTGGCTTTTTTTTGTCTGATTAGTGGGTATTCAGGAGTTGAGCCAGCTCCGCTTTCCACGGCGTTAAATCACCGATGTGCGCGTCGACCCACTGCGGGTTGTAATAGGTTTCCAGATAACGTTCGCCGCTGTCACACAACAACGTCACCAGCGATCCCGTTTCTCCTGCATCGCGCATACGGGCGGCAAGTTGTAATGCTCCCCACATGTTGGTACCGGTTGAGGCGCCAACTTTACGGCCTAGCTGCGTCTCCAGCCAGTGCGCGGTGGCCACGCTGGCGGCATCAGGCACGCGCAGCATTTCATCGACCACATCAGGAATAAAAGACGGTTCTACGCGTGGGCGACCGATACCTTCGATTTTGCTACCTACCGGGCTGCGTAAGGTTGCATCGCGATCTTGCCAGAAGGGCAGAAAGACCGAGTTTTCCGGGTCCACCACCATCAAACGAGTGTCGTAGCCCTGACAACGAATATAGCGGCCAATGGTCGCCGAGGTGCCGCCGGTTCCGGCACTCATCACGATATGCCGGGGAACAGGGTTGGGCTCGCATTGCATCTGCCGAAAGATACTGTCGGCAATATTGTTGTTACCACGCCAGTCGGTGGCGCGCTCAGCGTAAGTGAACTGATCCATGTAATGGCCGTTCAGCTCACGCGCCAGTTGTTCAGAAGCCGCATAAATTTCGCAGGCGCTTTCCACGAAATGACAGCGCCCGCCATAAAACTCAATCTGTTCAATTTTACGTTTCGCAGTACACGAAGGCATAACGGCGATAAACGGTAATCCTAACAGACGGGCGAAATACGCTTCGGAAACCGCCGTTGAGCCGGATGATGACTCGATGATGGTAGTGCCTTCTTTGATCCAGCCATTGCACAGTCCATACAGAAACAGTGAGCGTGCCAGACGATGTTTCAGGCTCCCGGTCGGATGCGTGCTCTCATCTTTTAAATAGAGCTGAATGCCCGGAAACGCCGGGAGTGACAGACGAATGAGATGCGTATCCGCAGAACGCTGATAATCCGCGTTGATTTCATTGATGGCGTTTTTAACCCAGGAGCTATTCATCATTAAAAGATATCCATTTGTCATTTTGTGCCCAGAATAGCGAAAAGCACGGAAAAAATTGTTGCCATTTAGCCTTTAAAATAGAATGTAAGGAGAAAATTCTTCTCTGTGGAGTGGATATGTTAGACAAAATTGACCGTAAGCTGCTCGGCTTACTGCAACAGGACTGCACCCTTTCTTTGCAGGCGTTAGCAGATGCCGTTAATCTGACTACCACCCCTTGCTGGAAACGCCTCAAACGGCTTGAAGATGATGGTATCCTGCTGGGTCGAGTCGCCCTGCTGGATCCCGAAAAACTGGGGCTGGGCTTAACCGCGTTTGTGTTGATCAAGACTCAGCACCACAGCAGCGAATGGTATTGCCGCTTTGTCACCGAAGTCACCGGAATGCCGGAAGTTCTGGGATTCTGGCGTATGGCAGGGGAGTATGACTACCTGATGCGGGTCCAGGTCGCCGATATGAAAAGCTATGACGAATTTTATAAGCGCCTGGTGAACAGCGTGCCGGGCCTGTCTGATGTCACCTCCAGCTTTGCGATGGAACAGATTAAATACACAACTGCTCTACCGATTGAATAATTCTCCCGGCGCTCATTGCCGGAAATCTTGTCAGGACATAACGCGTGCGATTATTTGCTCAATTAAGCTGGTACTTCCGCCGGGAGTGGCGTCGCTACCTTGGAGCAGTGGCTCTGCTTATTATCATCGCCATCCTTCAGCTTATCCCGCCGAAAGTGGTCGGGATCATTGTGGATGGCGTAACAGCGCAACGCTTCACCACCGAGCGGCTGCTGATGTGGGTTGGCACAATCGCCCTGATTGCGGTGGTCGTGTACTTGCTGCGCTATGTCTGGCGCGTACTGCTGTTTGGCGCATCCTACCAACTGGCGGTTGAGCTGCGGGAAGATTATTACCGTCAATTGAGTCGTCAGCACCCCGAGTTCTATCTGCGCCACCGTACGGGTGATCTGATGGCGCGCGCCACTAACGATGTTGATCGAGTGGTGTTTGCCGCTGGCGAAGGCGTGCTGACGCTGGTGGATTCGCTGGTGATGGGGTGTGCGGTACTGATCGTGATGTCTACGCAGATAAGCTGGCAACTGACGCTTATTGCGCTACTGCCGATGCCGGTGATGGCGTTAATGATCAAACGTTACGGTGATCGACTCCATCACCGTTTTAAGCTGGCGCAGGCGGCGTTCTCCAGTCTTAACGATCGTACTCAGGAGAGCCTGACCAGCATTCGCATGATCAAGGCTTTTGGCCTGGAGGATCGGCAGTCGGCGTTATTTGCCGCAGATGCTGAAGACACCGGTAAGAAAAACCTGCGGGTGGCGCGTATTGACGCCCGTTTTGACCCAACGATTTATATCGCCATTGGGATGGCTAACCTGCTGGCGATTGCCGGAGGAAGCTGGATGGTGGTGCACGGTTCGCTGACGCTCGGCCAGCTCACCAGCTTTATGATGTATCTCGGTCTGATGATTTGGCCGATGCTGGCGCTGGCATGGATGTTTAACATTGTCGAACGCGGCAGCGCCGCCTACAGCCGTATTCGCGCCATGCTGGCTGAAGCGCCGGTGGTGGATGACGGTACTGAACCGGTGCCTGAAGGACGCGGCGAGCTGGCGGTGGCGATTCGCGAATTTCGCTACCCATTGACGGCTCAGCCAGCGCTGGAAAACGTGAATTTCCAGCTCAGACCCGGACAGATGCTGGGCATCTGCGGCCCGACCGGCGCGGGGAAAAGTACGGTGCTGTCGCTGATCCAGCGTCATTTCGATATCAGCCAAGGGGATATACGTTTTCATGATATCCCGTTATCGCGCTTACAACTTGATAGCTGGCGCAGCCGGCTGGCGGTGGTTAGCCAGACGCCGTTCCTGTTTTCAGATACCGTCGCCAATAACATCGCGTTAGGACGCCCGCAGGCCACGCAGGAAGAGATCGAACATGTGGCGCGTCTCGCCAGCGTTCATGAGGATATTTTACGTCTTCCGCAAGGCTATGATACCGAAGTGGGCGAGCGCGGCGTGATGCTGTCCGGCGGGCAAAAACAGCGAATCTCTATTGCCCGCGCGTTGCTGTTGAATGCTGAAATTCTGATCCTGGATGATGCGCTGTCGGCAGTAGACGGTCGTACCGAGCATCAGATCCTGCATAACCTGCGCCAGTGGGGCGAAGGCAGAACTGTGATTATCAGCGCTCACCGTTTATCGGCCCTGACGGAAGCCAGCGAGATTATTGTGATGCAGCATGGGCATATTGCTCAGCGTGGTGAGCATGACGTGTTGGTGCAGCAGCCAGGCTGGTATCGCGATATGTTTCGTTATCAGCAACTGGAAGCGGCGCTGTCCGATGCGCCAGAGATAAACGGGGAGGCGGCTAATGCGTAGTTTTGGGCAATTATGGCCGACCCTGAAAAGGCTGCTGAAGTACGGTTCGCCATGGCGAAAACCGCTGGCGATTGCGGTAGTCATGCTGTGGGTGGCGGCTGCGGCTGAAGTCAGCGGCCCGCTGCTAATTAGCTATTTTATCGATAACATGGTGGCGAAAAACAACCTGCCGCTGGCGATGGTCGCCGGGCTGGTTGCGGCGTATGTGGGATTGCAGCTGCTGGCGGCGGGTCTGCATTACGCGCAGTCACTGTTATTTAATCAGGCGGCAGTTGGCGTGGTGCAACAGTTGCGCACCGATGTCATGGACGCAGCGCTTCGTCAGCCGCTCAGCGCCTTTGATACTCAGCCCGTCGGGCAGCTTATCTCCCGAGTGACGAATGACACTGAAGTGATTCGTGACCTGTATGTGACGGTAGTGGCAACGGTTCTGCGCAGTGCGGCCTTGATCGGTGCGATGCTGGTGGCGATGTTTAGCCTGGAGTGGCGTATGGCGCTGGTCGCGATGGTCATTTTCCCGGCGGTGCTGGTGGTGATGGTGATTTATCAACGCTACAGCACACCGATTGTGCGCCGGGTTCGCGCTTATCTGGCGGATATTAACGATGGCTTTAACGAAGTCATCAACGGCATGAGTGTTATCCAGCAGTTCCGTCAGCAGGCGCGATTTGGCGAGAGAATGGGCGAGGCCAGCCGTTCGCACTATATGGCGCGGATGCAGACCCTGCGACTGGATGGCTTTTTGCTGCGTCCGCTGCTTAGCCTTTTCTCGGCGCTGATCCTCTGCGGTTTATTGATGCTGTTCAGCTTTACCTCTGGCAGTTCGATCGAGGTGGGGGTGTTGTATGCGTTTATTAGCTATCTCGGGCGGTTGAACGAGCCGCTTATCGAGCTGACGACCCAGCAGTCAATGCTGCAGCAGGCGGTTGTCGCCGGTGAACGTGTGTTCGAATTGATGGATGGGCCACGTCAACGCTATGGTGACGATGACCAGTTGCTAAAGAGTGGGGATATCGAGGTAGATAACGTTTCATTTGCTTATCGTGACGACAATCTGGTGCTGCAAAACATCAGTCTGTCCGTGCCTTCGCGTAGCTTTGTGGCCCTGGTCGGGCACACCGGCAGCGGCAAAAGTACGCTGGCCAGCCTGCTGATGGGATACTACCCGCTGACGCAGGGGGAAATCCGCCTTGATGGGAGACCGCTGTCTTCGCTGAGCCACGGGGTATTGCGTCAGGGCATCGCGATGGTGCAGCAGGATCCGGTGGTGATGGCGGATACCTTCCTGGCAAACGTCACGCTGGGCCGCGATATCTCAGAAGCGCGGGTATGGCAGGCGCTGGAAACCGTGCAACTGGCGGAACTGGCGCGCGGCCTGAGCGAGGGAATTCATACCCGGCTGGGCGAGCAGGGCAATAATCTCTCCGTTGGGCAGAAACAGTTGCTGGCGCTGGCGCGGGTGCTGGTTGAAACGCCGCAGGTACTGATCCTCGATGAAGCCACGGCCAGTATTGACTCCGGCACGGAACAGGCGATTCAGCAAGCGCTGGCGGCGGTACGTGAACACACCACGCTGGTGGTGATTGCGCATCGCTTATCGACGATTGTCGATGCGGACACCATTCTGGTACTGCACCGTGGACAGGCGGTTGAACGTGGTACGCACCAGCAATTACTGGCGGCGCAAGGCCGTTACTGGCAGATGTATCAACTGCAGCTGGCGGGCGAAGAGCTGGCGGCCAGTACGCAAGAGGATTCCATTATTGCCTGATAGCTGAGACCAACCCGGTTTCGTAGGCCGGACGGCAATCAACAATCTGGTGCAAAAATGTAACGCACTATGCACCGTTATAGTGCGTTTTTTCTTCTTCTTCCCCAACTCCCCTCGGCTGGCCCGAATCATCCTGCTTTTTCATTCCTGGCACATCCCTTGCAGTATTCATCTGGTGTATCTGCAGCCACTACTGAATTCTGACTGGAGGGGATCTATGAAGCTGGTTACCGTGGTAATCAAACCGTTCAAACTGGAAGACGTCCGCGAAGCCTTGTCGTCTATTGGTATTCAGGGGCTGACCGTCACCGAAGTGAAGGGGTTTGGCCGACAGAAAGGTCATGCCGAGCTGTACCGTGGGGCTGAATATAGCGTCAATTTTTTGCCCAAGGTGAAGATTGATGTGGCGATTGCCGATGACCAACTGGATGAAGTGATCGATGTCATCAGCAAGGCGGCCTACACCGGAAAAATTGGCGACGGCAAAATCTTTGTCGCCGAGCTGCAACGCGTGATTCGTATTCGTACCGGCGAAACTGACGAAGCCGCACTGTAACGTCTGACACACAGTGATAGGAAACCAAAAAATGAAGATAGCAACGATGAAAACAGGTATTGCTTCACTGGCGCTGTTGCCGGGACTGGCGATGGCGGCACCGGCGGTCGCGGATAAAGCGGATAACGCTTTTATGATGATCTGTACCGCGCTGGTGCTGTTTATGACCATTCCTGGCATTGCGCTGTTTTACGGCGGTTTGATTCGCGGTAAGAACGTGTTGTCGATGCTGACTCAGGTGACGGTGACATTTGCCCTGGTGTGTATTTTATGGGTGGTTTATGGCTATTCACTGGCCTTTGGCGAAGGGAATAATTTCTTCGGCAACTTCAACTGGGTATTACTGAAGAACATTGCGCTGACGGCGGTCACGGGGAGCTTTTACCAGTATATTCACGTTGCTTTTCAGGGCTCTTTCGCCTGTATCACCGTTGGGCTTATCGTTGGGGCGCTGGCTGAGCGTATTCGCTTCTCGGCGGTACTGATTTTTGTGGTCGTGTGGTTAACGCTGTCTTACATCCCAATAGCCCACATGGTCTGGGGCGGTGGTTTGCTGGCTTCTCACGGCGCACTGGATTTTGCCGGCGGGACAGTTGTACATATCAACGCGGCGATAGCCGGTCTGGTGGGGGCTTATCTGATTGGCAAACGTGTCGGTTTTGGTAAAGAAGCCTTTAAGCCGCATAACCTGCCGATGGTCTTCACTGGCACCGCCATTCTCTACATTGGCTGGTTTGGCTTTAATGCCGGTTCTGCGGGCACGGCGAATGAAATCGCTGCGCTGGCTTTCGTCAATACCGTGGTCGCCACCGCTGCCGCCATCCTCGGGTGGATCTTCGGAGAATGGGCGTTGCGCGGTAAACCGTCTCTGCTGGGAGCCTGTTCTGGGGCCGTTGCGGGTCTGGTTGGCGTAACGCCTGCATGTGGTTATATCGGTGTCGGCGGCGCGTTGATTATTGGCGTGGCAGCCGGTCTGGCGGGCCTGTGGGGAGTGACGATGCTGAAGCGTTTTCTGCGCGTGGACGATCCGTGTGACGTGTTTGGTGTTCACGGCGTGTGCGGCATTGTCGGCTGTATCCTGACCGGGGTTTTTGCCGCCAGCTCGCTGGGGGGCGTGGGGTTTGCCGAGGGCGTGACCATGGGGCATCAGTTACTGGTGCAACTGGAAAGCGTGGCGATTACCATCGTCTGGTCCGGCGTGGTGGCCTTCATCGGTTATAAGCTGGCAGATATGACGGTGGGTCTGCGCGTACCAGAAGAGCAGGAACGCGAAGGTCTGGATGTGAACAGTCACGGCGAGAACGCCTACAACGCCTGATTTCTCAATATGCCGGATGGCACTAACGTTTATCCGGCCTACAACGATGTAGCCTGTAGGCCGGATAAGACATCAATTACGATTACGCATGACCCCTTCCTGTACGGTAGAAGCGACCAGCACGCCATCCTGCGTATAAAATTCCCCGCGCACAAAGCCCCGGGCACCGGAGGCGGAAGTACTTTCGACGTTATACAGCAGCCATTCATTGATATTGAACGGACGATGGAACCACATTGAGTGGTCAATGGTGGCGATCTGAATCCCTTTTTCCAGGAAACCAATCCCGTACGGTTGCAGCGCGACGGGCAGGAAGTTCAGGTCAGAGGCATAACCCAGCAGATACTGATGGACGCGCAGATCGTCTTGCAGTTCACCGTTGGCGCGGATCCATACCTGACGGGTCGGAGGTGCGACATGCCCTTTTAAGGGGTTATGAAACTCCACCGGGCGCACTTCCAACGGACGATCGTTGATGAACTTTTCTTTCAATAACGGTGGCAGAAGATGCGCCACTGAGCGGGCAATTTCTGTTTCTGATTTCAGCTCATCGGGACCCGGCGCATCCGGCATGGTTTTCTGATGTTCAAACCCGTCTTCTGGTGCCTGAAAGGAGGCGGTCATGTAAAAAATGGGTTTACCATTTTGGATTGCGGCAACGCGGCGCGCGCTGAAGCTGTTACCATCACGCAGGACTTCTACATCATAAATGATGGGTTTTTGGCTATCGCCGGGGCGTAAAAAGTAGCTGTGAAAGGAGTGCACCAGACGTTCTTCCGGAACGGTTTCTTTCGCGGCATACAGCGCCTGACCGACAACCTGTCCGCCAAAAACCTGACGTAACCCTAAGTCTTCACTTTGGCCGCGAAAGAGCCCTTCTTCAATTTTTTCCAGATTTAACAGTGTCAGCAAATTTTTGAGTGCCAGACTCATAGGAGCTCTCCAGGTGATATCGATGTCGCGCGAGTTAGGCAGAGTATAACGCAATTTTAAAAGTGGTCCGATGGGTGCAATTGTCTGAATTACTGGCCTATTACAGGCAAAAACAGCTGTCTTGTGCCACACTTAATCACGTTATGTTTTTGTTAACCACTCTTCTGGCGAGGAAAGTTCTCGCTGGTGCATAGATGATAAGGAGAATTTAATGAAACTCGTGCACATGGTAAGTGGTTTAGCGGTTGCAGTCGCTCTGGCGGCCTGCGCCGATAAAAGTGCAGATATTCAGACACCTGCGCCAAGCCCTAATACGTCAATTTCTGACACACAGTCTAAAATTCAACAGCCGAATGTATCTGGTACAGTATGGATCCGCCAGAAAGTGGCCTTGCCACCGGATGCTGTGCTAACTGTCACGCTGTCGGATGCGTCGCTGGCCGATGCGCCATCAAAAGTGTTGTCGCAAAAAGCGGTGCGTACTGAAGGCAAGCAAGCGCCATTTAGCTTTGTATTACCGTTTAACCCGGCAGATATTCAGCCCAACGCGCGTATTCTGCTGAGTGCGGCAATTACGGTGAATGGCAAACTGGTCTTTATAACCGATACCGTTCAGACGGTTATCAATCAGGGCGGGACGAAAGCCGACCTGACGTTGGTTCCCGTGCAGCAGACCGCAGTCCCGCTTAATGCTGGCGGCGGCGCAACCACCACGGTGCCTTCGACTTCACCAACCCAGGTGACTCCGTCTTCAGCCGTTCCTGCTCCCACGCAGTACTAAAGCAGTCGTAACCCTCTCCATGAGGAGAGGGTTAGTACACCCAGCGATAGCGCTGTAAATCGATTTGCCCGCTGCCGGAAACGACAATCCCTTCTGCCAGCAACGCCTGACGTTGTCGTTGCAGATCGGGGCCCGTCAATGAAATAGCGCCGTGGCGATTGACGACCCGATGCCAGGGCAGGGAACTACCTTCGGGGAGACGCTTAAGTACGCCGCCCACCTGGCGCGCAGCGCGCGGCGATCCGGCAAGTCTGGCGACATCGCCATAGGTGGTGACGAATCCTTCGGGGATTGACGCGACGATTTGCCAGACGCGTTGGGGGAAAGTGTCTTGTATATCCATCATTTATTCCTGCGCTAATCCTTCAGCATAATCCTGAATGGCGAGTGAGTGAAGCCGCATTGCGCAAGAAAACAGCATCCGATGCTGGATGGGTTGCATTTACAGGGTACACCAGTGATAATGCGCCTGCGCGTTGGTTAACAACGCTCTCAATGGGGGCTCTGTTGGTTCTCCCGCAACACTACTCTGTTTACCAGGTCAGGTCCGGAAGGAAGCAGCCAAGGCAGATGACGTGTGTGCCGGGATGTAGCTGGCAGGGCCCCCACCCAATTCTGCCGTCCGGCAATTTCCTTCTGCTTATCTTCTTTTTCTTTGTCACTGTATTGTCATTTTATTGTCATCAAATGCTGTCAATGTGTTTCGGGGATGTTGTTTGACGCTTTTACCGTCGCCGATCACAAGGACTTTTTACAATGTCGACTGCTGTACTGAATGTCAAAATTGATGAAGCGCTGAAAGAAAAACTTCGTCATTACGCCGAAGTGCATAATGAAAATCTAAGTGTCGCGACGGAAAAGCTGCTGCTGATCGCCTTTTCCGCCGTTGAAGAGGCGGGAGTCTCCGCTGAGGATATCGACAGCCAGCATACGGAAGAATCCGTCGTTGATGCACTGACTCCTAAAGAAATCAAAGCATTGCGCAGATTACTGAAGAAGAAAAAATGAAACAACAATCGTTCTCAACCGCCTGTAATTACAGCGAAGCCTGTGAATTGCTGCGTTCTGGCTATGTGAAACATGTTCGCCTGAGCTGGAATGTCGGCAGCGATGAGTTCTTCCGTATTGCTTCCGACTGGTGTGATGCCGGGGCAAAAATTAAGAAGGACGGTGAGAATTTTGTGATTTCCCTGAAAGGTTTTCCGGTTCCTCCGCAGTTGTAATTGTGCCGGGACGTTGTTGTCCGTCACAACATACAAAAGCGGGTCCTTTGGGCCGTCGCTTAAATTATTTTGCGCATTTTCCCGCTGCTGGCCTGCAAACGCAGGTTATCCCAAATGGGTTGCAACACTCTGAAGGCGGCGCGTGCTGTATCATCCGGCAATGTGAAGGGCATGCGCAAAAAACGATCGAATGCGCCATCGAGGCCGAAGCGCGTACCGGTTCCTAACTGAATTCCCGCGCTTTCGGCGCGAGCAGCAAAGAGCGTCGCCAGCGTATCGGGCAGTTCGACCCAGAAAGAGAGTCCTCCTTGTGGTTGGGTAAACTGCCATTCCGGGAAATGTGTATGCATCAGGCTGGAGCACAGGTCGCGCTGCGATGCCAGCAAGCGTCTTCTGTCAGGAAGAAAGCGCCCGGCGTTATCCAACAACCAACGGGTGGCGAGTTGTTCAAGTACCGGAGAGCCCAAATCGAAAGTGTCGCGGGTTTGTACCAGGGCGGCAATTGTTCGTGACGAAGCCCGAATCCAACCCAAACGTAATCCTCCCCAAAAGCTTTTCCCTGCCGAACCCAGTAAAATGATTGGGGCATCGCGATTGAACGCGGCAAGCGGCGGTGGTGGCGGGGCGTCGTACCACAGGTTCACCATCGTCTCATCGACGACCAACGTCGTACGTGTTCTTTCGGCAATATCCGCCACGACCTGGCGGGTTGCGGCGTCCATACAACGCCCGGTCGGGTTGTGGAAGTCCGGCATCAGGTAGGCCATTCTGGGCGCCGTTTGCGCAATAGTGGCGACCAGACCCGCCGTATCCCAACCCTGCCCGGGTAGCGACACGCCAACGGGTCGACAGGATGCGCCCTGAATAGCGGCAATCGCCAGTGGATACGTGGGGTGATCAACGACGACGCGATCGCCAGGACCTGTCAGCAAACGCAGGATGAGCGCCAGACCGCTGACCGCGCCATTCACCACCATTATTTCATCGGGCTGCGTTGGGAGTCCGCGCTCGCAATAATGCCGGGCGATGGATTCACGCAAAGCTGGCAGCCCCTGCGGCAGATACCCGGAACTCAGCAGATGCTGCGGCATCGCGAACAACGCTTGCTGATAAGCCTGATGAATTTCGGGGCCGGCACTGAGCGCTGCCGTGGACAAATCAAGCGCTGTGCCAGTGCTGGTTCGCGTTGGCACATGGCGAATATGTTCCGGCAGAATAACCCGCGAACCGCTCCCATGACGGCTCTCCAGATAGCCTTCTTCACGCAGTTGCGCCATCGCGCTGGCGACAGTGGTTCGGCTCACTTCCAGAACGGCAGCGAGTTCACGCTCGCCGGGCAAACGGCTATCCAGCGCCAGCCGACCATCGAGAATCAATAGACGTAGCGCTTCTGCCAGCTGTCGCCAGAGGGGCGTTCGCGAGGGGCTTTCCTGCCAGTGGCCGAGCAGGCGCTGCAAAGACTGACTTCCATAACGGCGAGATGACATAGCAGTCCACTTTTTGAAAACTGGACGTTAATCATAGTGCCAATTGCGGGGAAGATGAAAGCTATCTGAGAGTGAGAGGGGAAAAAGCATGCTGCGTCGTTTACTTCAGCTGTATATCGGTCTGGCGCTGTACGGTGTGTCGACGGCCATGTTTGTTCGCGCCGATTTAGGGGCCGATCCGTGGAACGTGTTTCATCTGGGGGTGGCCAATTTACTGTCGATGAATATCGGCGTGGTGATCATTGTCGTAGGCGTGTTGGTGCTGCTGGCGTGGATACCGCTACGCCAGCGTCCCGGATTTGGCACCCTGAGCAATGTTATTATGATTGGGCTGGCGGCAGATGCCGCGCTGGTGGTGATCCCGGGATTCGAATCCCTGCCGGCGCGTAGCGTCCTGCTGGTGACCGCGGTGATCCTGAATGCATTAGCCACCAGTTTATACATTGGCGCTGGTTTTGGCGCGGGTCCACGGGACGGCCTGATGACCGGTATTCACGCACGTACCGGCTGGCCAGTACGACGCATTCGCACCGCAATTGAAGTGTCAGTGTTGCTTATTGGTTGGCTGCTGGGGGGAACCGTGGGGGTTGGCACGGTATTGTATGCGCTGGCTATCGGGCCGTTAATTCAGATTTGCCTGCCGTGGTTTCGCCAACAGCCACAGTCGCGTATCCGAGTCAGGAGTGAACCTGGGGCACGATCGCCTGCTGGCTACTAAACTTAACCTCGACTGACGCGGCCAGAATCGGCTTGCCGCGCAGTACACTTCGGAGGTTTTTCTCATGAAGTATGTTGATGGTTTTGTCGTTGCCGTACCCGCTGAAAACAAGGAGGCGTACATTGCGATGGCGGCGAAAGCAGCTCCGCTTTTCAAGGAGTTCGGCGCATTACGCGTGGTGGAGTGCTGGGCAGATGATGTCCCTGACGGCAAATTAACTGATTTTCGCATGGCAGTGAAAGCGCAGGATCATGAAGAGGTGGTATTCAGTTGGATTGAATACCCTTCCAAAGAGGTCCGCGATGCGGCGAATCAGAAGATGATGTCCGATCCCCGTATGAAGGAATTCGGTGAGTCTATGCCATTTGATGGCAAACGAATGATCTACGGCGGATTTGCGCCCATTATGGACGAGTGATGTGACTGGCTGTGCGGCGTGCCGCCAGCCATATCAACATCAACAGCCATGTCACAGCCGTTTTTCAGCCCACAGAATAAATTCCGCTTTTGGCAGTGCTTTACTGTAAAGCCAGCCCTGACCGTACTGCACGCCATGTTGGCGTAGCCAGGCTGCCTGATTTTCAGTTTCGATACCTTCTGCCACCATTTCCAGCTTCAGCGTCTTGGCAATCTCAATGATATGCGGCGTCACGTTGTTGTACTCCAGGGCATCAACAAAGGATTTATCGATCTTCAGGATGTCCACATCCAGATCCTGTAAATAGCTCAGGCTGGAATAGCCGGTTCCAAAATCATCGATGTATATTGAATGTCCCGCCTGACGATATTTAGCAATAAACGGCGCGCTGTTTTTCGGATCGGCAAACTCGCGTTCGGTCAGTTCCAGCGCGATTTGCGCTGGCTTAAGCTGCCAGTGCTTTACCTTCTGGCCTAACAGCGCGGGAAGCGTTTCAGAAGCCAGATCGGCTGACTCAAGGTTTATGGAGATATGCTGATCCGGGTGTTGACGCAGCCATTTTCCTAAATCGTCAAATACGCTTTCAATTATCAAACGCGTGAGGGGTTTTGTCAGTCCGGTCTCCTGCGCCATCGCGACAAAAATTTCAGGCGACAGATAGCTCCCATCGGCCTGCTGCCAACGGGCCAGTGCTTCTGCCCCGACCACTTTTCCCGTTGTGAGCGAGATAATGGGTTGGTAATGGACCTTGATATCCCGATGCTGGATAGCATCCTGCAACTGGTGATGGGGGGACTGTAAGCGACGCAAAATGCGCAGAATAAAGGCGGCGGTAAGCAGGCCGATGATAATCCCGGCCGGGAGCCAGATCAGGGCTTGTCGGTGCCAGGTTTTTTGTAATGGTAGGGTAGATGCCCAGGTGACGATCGTGATGCCCAGTTCAGGAAAGGGGCGGGCATTAAAAATATTGCTATCTTTCTGAAAATGAGTGATCGAATGCTCTTGTTTTACATGCTGCAAAACGTCCGATGGCAGCGCAGCGCTACTGGCAACCACCACGTTGCGCGCGGTGCCAATGATAGTGACTTCGATTGGCCATGAGCCAAACGGGATGACGTCAATAAAGGAACCCGGATCGACCATCACGACATAATGCTCGCTACCTAAAGCTGCCATAAAACGCTTGATGCCCAAATCATTTTGCGTAGTAAGCCATGCGCGATATCCATCCGGCGTGACTTTCATTGCTGGTGGAAATGCGGCAGCCTGGCTGTTTTTTTCCAGAGATGAACATTGCGGAACATTGTCTTTGAGATACAGCACTTCCTGAATATAGCGATAGCTATATGACAAGCGACGCATTTCCAGCAGATGCTCATCACTACAAGGCACTCCCTGAAAGGACTCTATGTGGCGTAATGCTTTCCTGGCCTGCTCGCCGACGCGTTCTGTGCGCAATGCGACTCGTGTTGAGAACATATCGAGTTCATCAATAAACTTTGTTTCGACCTGACGATGTGCCAGCCACAAGCTTAAACCTACGGGGGCGAGGATAGAAAGAAACAGCACCCCTGTCACCAGACTTATCAGATGTCGTGTTGTCACAATGATATCCTTATTAACACAGCGTAAGGAAAGTATATCCGAAAGCCGAAAAAGCTATTCGATTGGCATCATATATTTAGGGCCACTTATCACCCCGTTTGTTTGCCCGTCGCGTAAATCAGGTTGTGATTTAAATAAGAGTGGTGTACTTTAATGATTATGTTATAACGTAACAATTTGAGGTTGCCATGAAACCGGATATCCATCCTTTTTATCGTACCGTGGTGTTTCACGATACCAGTGCCAATGAATACTTTAAGGTCGGTTCGACCATCAAAACCGAACGTGAGATTGAGTTCGAGGGGAAAACGTACCCGTATGTGACCCTTGATATCTCTTCTAAGTCACATCCGTATTACACCGGAAAACAAAAGACCTTTGACAACGAAGGTAGCGCAGCCCGCTTCCAGAAACGTTTTGGTCATTTTATTGGCGCTAAGCGAGGTTAAAATGCAGGTACTCAATTCGCTTCGCAGCGCAAAACAGCGGCACCCTGACTGCCAGATAGTGAAACGCAAAGGGCGTTTGTATGTTATCTGTAAAACAAATCCGCGATTTAAAGCGGTACAGGGCCGTAAAAAAAGACGTTAATTTCTTTGCCGGCATTCAGGGACTAAAGTGCGTTTCCTTTACAGGGACGCACTTTTTTATGTCAGAGGCGAAATTACTGGCTGGCCTGCTGGCGGGTGAGCGTAAACACATCGTAGAACGAGAGTTCGCCTTTACGTGAAATCATCTTTTGCAGTTGTGTTTTATGCTCGCTATCAACGGAAGGGGAGTGCAAAATAGAGTCGATGAGTGAGGAGGGAACAAAACGCGTGTTGTACCATTCACCGTTATAACAAACTCTGAAATCCAGGACGTCGATGTCTTCATAGCGATAACGCGGCGCCACGTCGAAAAAGAAAAAGCCGTTAAGTATGACAAACAGTACTACCAGCAGCCATACCGAATCGACCAGCGTTTCTGACTGTAGCATTACCGCCAGCGTGGCAAACCATGCCACATACATACCGATAAACAGCCCCGGATGTTTGCGAATAAAACTGATGCTAAAGCGCGGTTTGTTGTCGCGCTTCTCGCGAATATTTAAGTCATCGATTGTTTCGGTAAGCAGGCGCTGTATTTCTGTCATCTCTTGCCTTCGTGATATCTGCAAAATTCAGGAGCGATCGCCCTATTTTAAAAGGGGATACCTGCTGAAGGTAGTAACAGATTAACCGCAATTTAGCATAACAGTTACATTTTAGATCACAGCGTTTTGATGATCCTCGCGGGATTACCGCCGACTACGCTGTTTGCCGGAACGCTTTTCGTCACCACCGCGCTAGAGGCTACAACGACATTATCACCGAGCGTGACGCCGGGATTGATCACTGCGCGGCCACCTATCCAGACATTGTTGCCGATAGTCACGGGCTTTCCGAACTCCAGGCCACTGTTGCGTTCGGTCGCATCCAGAGGGTGTGTCGCGGTATAGATATGGACGCCGGGTGCCAGCATGCAGTTGTCGCCAATATGGATTGGACAGACATCAAGCATGACGCAGTCGAAGTTGGCGTAAAATTCTTTACCGAGATAGATGTTATAACCGTAATCACAACGGAAAGAGGGTTCAATATATGCACCTTCGCTTTGACCCAGCAGATCATGCAGGATGGCCTGACGCTCACTTTTTGCCTCTGGCGAGGTGAGATTGTAGCGGTGAGTCAACTGACGAGCGCGTAGTCGGTCGTTGCGCAACGTTTCATCTGCCGGGCGATAGCGTTCGCCGGCGATCATTTTTTGCTTTTCTTTACTCATTACGAATTCCCTGTGTCCTGATGATCATTTCAGCACAGTAAAACGCAATGCAAGCAAAGGGAACGTTCCCGTTGGTTCGCTGTGATCGTAATCACGTGATTTGAATTAAATAACCATTGTAAATACGAAAATGGTCAGTCAGACAAACAAATGTCCCGCTATACCTGACTTAACCTCGAGAGCAATTAGCGAATGAATTTCCAAACGGAAGTTGGAATCTTGTCGTAGAGCTTATTCATGGTCAATTCAGCAAGACGGTGATCCGCTGCTGAGTAAAATACAGCCAGTTCGTTGTCGGACAATTCATATTTATTTTTTTCAATAACGCGCTCAAGCGTGTCAATTGTCTGGCAGCGTCGCAGGCGCATCAAATAATCTGTTTTAGTTAATGGTTTATCAGACATAACTCTTACCTATGATTGTAATAATTTTTAACAAGACAAACTAACAGGATTAGCCCTGGTGGCATTGACAAAACAGCGAAACAGTCGATTACCTGATTTCCGCCATTTCTGCAGATCCTGCGTATTAATACCATAACTGCTGAACAACATAAAAGTGTCATCCAGGTATTCATCTATCTGCGCAATCAGCTTATTGTCCTCATTGTACTTAATTTTATAATTAAGTGCGAAGGTTGCAATATGCTCTATCAGTTCATTGAGCTGCAAGCTGGTTGCAGAGGTAGGGTCGTTAACCCAGCCATGGTTACTTTGTTCAAGGTTTGCAAGACAGTCATGATACAGAGTTTCGCAGAGAAATTTAAGCTGCGCGATATCATGTCTTTTGGGTGAGTATTCATCCATAACGCATCCCCTTCTTCGTGGCTTAAACTAACCGAACACCTTCGGGATGGATACAACAAACTACCTGGAACTTGCCCGCGACTCCTGATGATTTAACTATAATCTAGTCTAAAAAAGATTTCATCGTCATATCACGAAAAATTACAATTATGCAAAATTATGACGTGGCGTCATTTTTACATTTTAACAGATAAGTACAGTTATTTGAAATCGGACAATTTCTTTATTCTTCGGGCAATCATCGGGTTATCTTCATTAGCTATCGCAACGACAGGCAACAACCGCCAGGACGGCGCGATAACCAGGAATAATCTTAATATTTATTAAGGTAAATAAGAACTCTCAACACTTTTTAAGAATAGCCTTTAAGGCTACAGGGATTATATCGCTTATTTAAGCCGGAGAAAATAAACCGAATTTCAATAAGTGGATTTTATGATTTTTCCAGAAAAAAGGCCGCTTGCGCGGCCTTATCTTTAGAGAGGTATCAATGATGATCGACTGAGTGGCTATGCTCAATATCTTCATTTTTGCGGCTAAAGCGGCGGCGTACCACCACAAAGAACACCGGAACAAAGAAGATAGCCAACACGGTTGCCGTCACCATCCCGCCCATTACGCCAGTACCAACGGCGTTCTGCGCGCCGGAACCTGCGCCGGAGCTGATTACCAGCGGCATTACGCCCAGAATAAAGGCCAATGACGTCATGAGGATTGGACGTAAACGCATGCGGACCGCGTCCAGCGTCGCCTCTATCAGACCTTTGCCTTCTTTATCCATCAGATCTTTGGCGAATTCGACGATAAGTATCGCGTTCTTCGCCGACAACCCAATGGTTGTGAGCAGGCCTACCTGGAAGTATACGTCGTTGGTCAGACCGCGGAATGTCGCCGCCAGCAATGCGCCGATAACCCCCAACGGTACTACCAGCATAACGGAGAATGGAATTGACCAGCTCTCGTACAATGCCGCCAGACACAGGAAGACGACGATCAGTGAAATGGCATACAGGGCAGGGGCCTGGTTACCGGACAGTCGTTCCTGGTAGGACATACCCGTCCAGTCATAACCGATACCGGATGGCAGTTTGCTGGCCAGTTGCTCCATCATCGCCATCGCTTCACCGGTACTTTTACCCGGTGCGGCCTGGCCTAAGATCTCCATGGAAGGCAGACCGTTATAGCGTTCCAGACGCGGTGAACCGTATTCCCAGCGTGAGGTAGAGAAGGCGGAGAATGGGACCATCTGTCCATCGCTGCCGCGCACGTACCAGTTGCCAATATCTTCCGGCAACATACGGTATTTCGCTTCAGACATGACGTAAACTTTCTTCACACGACCACGGTCGATGAAGTCATTCACGTAGCTTCCGCCCCATGCGGCACCCAGCGTTGTATTAATATCACTAATGGAAACACCCAGCGCCTGCGCTTTTTCCTGATCGATATCGATCTTGAACTGCGGCGTATCTTCCAGACCGTTAGGACGTACGCCGACTAACAGATCAGGATGTTTCGCAACTTCACCAAACAGTTGGTTACGCGCCTGGGTCAGTTTTTCATGGCCCAAACCAGCCTGGTCAATCAACTGGAAGTCAAAACCAGTGGCGGTACCTAACTCCACAATCGCTGGCAGGTTGAAGGCAAAGACCATTGCATCTTTAATCTGCGAGAATGCGCCCATCGCACGCTCGGTAATCGCCTCAACTTTATTCTCTTTACCTGGACGTTCGCTCCAGTCTTTCAGTGAGACGAACGCGATACCGGTGTTCTGACCACGACCCGCAAAACCGAAGCCGTTAACGGCAAATACCGATTCAACGTTCGCTTTTTCTTTCGTCAGATAGTAATCCGTCATTTCATCCAGCACCTTCTGGGTACGCTCTTGCGTTGCACCCGCTGGCAGCTGAGCCATTGACAGGAATACCCCCTGGTCTTCATCTGGCAGGAACGAACTTGGCAGACGAACGAACAGATAGGCCATGCCCACGACGATGATCAAATACAGCGCCAGATAACGACCGGTGCTGCGCAGAATACCGCCCACGCTGTCGGTGTAATGGTGCGTGCTCTTATCGAACATGCGGTTAAACCAGCCGAAGAAGCCTTTTTTACCTTCTCCGTGATCGCCTTTAGCAATCGGTTTGAGCATGGTCGCACACAGGGCAGGGGTCAGAATCAATGCCACCAGTACTGACAACGCCATCGCGGAAACAATGGTGATGGAGAACTGACGGTAAATTGCACCGGTAGAACCCCCGAAGAATGCCATCGGGATAAATACCGCTGACAGCACCATTGCGATACCCACCAGCGCGCCCTGAATCTGGCCCATTGATTTACGTGTTGCTTCCTTCGGCGGTAGTCCTTCTTCCGCCATAACACGTTCAACGTTCTCGACCACCACGATGGCGTCATCCACCAACAGGCCGATGGCGAGCACCATCCCGAACATCGTCAGGGTGTTTATCGAGAAGCCGAAAATCGCAAGGACGGCAAACGTACCCAACAGCACCACCGGCACAGCGATAGTCGGAATCAACGTCGCGCGGAAGTTCTGCAGGAACAGATACATGACCAGGAACACGAGGATGATTGCTTCCGCCAGCGTTTTCACCACTTCGTGAATAGAGATTTTCACGAACGGCGTGGTGTCATACGGGTAAACGATCTTCAGACCTGACGGGAAGAACGGTTCCATCTTCTTCAGTTCATCGCGGATAGCGTTTGCCGTGTCCAGGGCGTTAGCGCCTGTCGCCAGCTTGATACCCAGACCGGATGCTGGTTTACCGTTGAACTTCGCAATGATGTCGTAGTTCTCGCCGCCCAGCTCCACTTTCGCCACGTCACGTAAACGAACCTGGGAACCATCCTGATTCACTTTCAGCAGAATTTTGCTGAACTCATCGGCGGAGGTCAGACGGGTCTGCGCGATGATCGACGCGTTAAGCTGCTGGCCTTTCACCGGCGGCGTACCACCTAACTGACCGGCTGCAACCTGGGCGTTTTGCGCTTTGATTGCGTTGATGACATCAACCGGCGTCAGCTGGAAATTGTTCAGTTTGTTCGGATCCATCCAGATACGCATTGCGTACTGCGAACCGAACAGCTGAACATCGCCCACGCCTGAAGTACGGCTAATGGCGTCCTTCATGTTGGCGCCAACGTAGTCGGAAATATCCTCCTGCGTCATGGTGCCATTGGTGTTGATAACACCGACGACCATCAGGAAGCTGCTGGATGACTTCTCAACGCTAACCCCTTGCTGCTGTACTTCCTGCGGCAGTAACGGCATAGCCAGCTGCAGTTTGTTCTGCACCTGTACCTGCGCGATGTCCGCATCAGTACCAGACTGGAAGGTTAGGGTGATCTGCACGGTACCCGTGGAGTCACTGTTTGAGGACATGTACATCAGGTTATCGATACCGTTCATATTCTGTTCGATAACCTGCGTAACAGTATCCTGTACTGTTTTGGCATCAGCGCCAGGGTAGGTCGCGGAGATCGTCACTGCTGGCGGTGCAATAGTCGGATATTGCGCTACCGGCAATTTGAGGATCGCGAGCCCCCCTGCCAACATGATGATAATGGCGATCACCCACGCAAATATTGGGCGATCGATAAAGAAATTAGGCATGTCTTAACGGCTCCTGTTTAAGTTAAGACTTGGACTGTTCAGGCTGGCTACCGCTTGCGGCTTGCTGGTTGTTATCCGCGGTAATCTCCTGGGCTTTTACCTGCGCGCCAGGACGTACTTTTTGCAACCCAGTGACAATCACGCGGTCGCCCGGCTTAAGTCCATCAGTGACTAACCATTTATCGCCAATCGCTTGTGCGGCGACAATTTGACGCATTTCAACTTTGTTATCTGCACCGATAACCAAGGCACTGGCATCGCCACGCGGTGTGCGGGTAACGCCTTGCTGCGGAACCAGTAATGCAGTTGGGTTAGTCCCTTCTTCCAGGCGAGCACGGACGAACATTCCCGGTAGTAAGGTGTGATCCGGGTTAGGGAAGATGGCGCGTAACGTAATCGAACCGGTGGTTTGATCTACCGTAACATCGGAAAATTCCAGCGTACCGGCCTGCGGGAACTTGATGCCGTCATTGGTCACCAGCTCGACTTTCGCTTTACCGTTCTCTTGCTTCAGCGTGCCGTTGGCCAACTCTTGTTTCAGGCGCAGGAAGTCGTTACTTGACTGCGTCACGTCTACATAGATAGGGTCCAATTGCTGAACGGTAGCCAGTGCGGTCGCCTGACCGTTTTGCACCAGAGCGCCTTCCGTAACGGATGACTTACCAATGCGGCCGCTGATCGGCGACGTCACTTTGGTATAGGCCAGATTGATGCGTGCAGTTTCTACTGCGGCTTTCGCGGCGACAACGGCGGCGTTCGCCTGCTGTGCGTCTGCCAGCGCGCTATCGTAATCCTGTTGACTGATGTACTTAGTACCCAACAGTTTCTGATAACGTTTGACCGTCAGTTGAGCGATATTTGCTGCGGCTTGTGCTTTGGCCAGATCGCCTTTTGCGCTCTCATAAGCGGCCTGGTAAGTCGCAGGATCAATCTGATAGAGAGATACACCCGCTTCGATGTCACCACCTTCCGTGAAATTACGCTTCAGGATAATACCGCTAACCTGAGGACGAACT
The DNA here is from genome assembly GCF_008693645.1 of Citrobacter werkmanii. NCBI lineage: Bacteria > Pseudomonadati > Pseudomonadota > Gammaproteobacteria > Enterobacterales > Enterobacteriaceae > Citrobacter > Citrobacter werkmanii. The sequence goes on from NZ_CP044101.1 coordinate 1,525,419, forward strand.
TCAGCAATGCGATACGCACTGGTGCGACCCGGGAGTTCGGTTGTTATCTGTAGAGGTTCAGTTTTGAGCGTAACAACTCCAACCTCTGGCATCTGCTGGCCCCCTTGTTGGGCCTGTTTGTCGTCACATCCTGTTAGCGCTAAGCTGCCTGAGAGCATCAGAACGACTGCCAGAGGCGTTAACCCTCTGTTTTTGTTCATATGTAAACCTCGAGTGTCCGATTTCAAATTGATCAATGGCTTAAAGCCCATAAACCCATTGCTGCGTTTATATTATCGTCGTGCTATGGTACATACATTCACAAATGTATGTAAATCTAACGCCTGTAAATTCACTGACCTATGGCACGAAAAACCAAACAACAAGCACAGGAAACACGACAGCACATTCTCGATGTTGCTCTGCGTTTGTTTTCGCAACAAGGGGTATCATCCACCTCGCTTGCGGAGATCGCAAAAGCCGCTGGTGTCACGCGCGGCGCAATCTATTGGCATTTCAAAAACAAATCGGATTTATTCAGTGAAATTTGGGAGCTAGCAAAACCTAACATTGATGAGTTAGAGACTGAGTATCAAGCAAAATTCCCCGACGATCCACTATCAGTATTAAGAGAAATTTTAATTTACGTTCTTGAAGCTACCGTGACAGAAGAACGCCGACGTTTGTTGTTGGAAATTATATTCCACAAATGCGAATTTGTCGGGGAAATGGCCTCTGTTCAGCTCGCTCAACGCAGTCTGTGTATTGAGAATTACGACCGTATCGAACAAACATTGCGGCAGTGCATGAATGCCAACATGCTGCCGGAAAATCTGAACACGCGTCGCGTGGCGGTGCTGTTGCGTAGCTATGTTACGGGAATTATAGAGAACTGGTTATTTGCCCCTGAATCTTTTGATCTGAAAAAAGACGCGCGTGAATACGTCGCAGTACTGCTGGAGATGTGTCTTCTCTGCCCAAGCCTGCGGGTTAACGTGGCGAAATCCTGCTAACTTTTGCGGTCTGAACCAGGAATTATCCTGGTCGTTTTGCCTGCTGCTATTCTGCTGCTCACAGCCGTGATATTCTTGCCGCTTGACTATTTCCGGTCACTTTTCCGGTTCAGAAACGTTCATTCTCATGACTATGTTGCAGCTCTATAAACGTTCACAGCATCTTATTGCTATTACCTTTCTTTTCTTCATTCTATTGCTTTTTTGCCAGTCGTCAGCATTTGCACGGGCGCAACAGAGTGGGGATCTGCCGACGAAAGCGGATATTCAGAGCCAACTGGACGCGCTGAATAAACAAAAAGATCTCTCCGCGCAGGATAAGCTGGTTCAGCAGGATCTGACCGATACCATCGCCACGCTGGATAAAATCGATCGCGTGAAAGATGAGACCGTACAGCTTCGGCAGAAAGTTGCCGAGGCGCCGGAGAAAATGCGTCAGGCGACAGATGCGCTAAATTCGCTCAGTGATGTTGATAATGACGATGAAACGCGAAAAACGCTGAGTACGCTCTCCTTACGTCAACTGGAGTCGCGCGTGGCGCAGGTATTGGATGACCTGCAAAGCGCGCAAAATGATTTGGCCGCTTATAACAGCCAACTGGTATCGCTGCAGACTCAGCCAGAGCGCGTGCAAAATGCGATGTACACCGCGTCGCAGCAAATGCAGCAAATCCGCAATCGGCTTGATGGTAATAATGTGGGGGAGGCGGCGTTGCGCCCCAGCCAGCAGGTGCTACTGCAGGCGCAGCAGGCGCTACTGAACGCGCAGATCGACCAACAGCGTAAAAGCCTTGAAGGCAATACGATTTTGCAGGACACCTTGCAAAAACAACGCGATTACGTGACGGCAAACAGCAATCGTCTTGAGCATCAGCTCCAGCTCCTGCAAGAGGCTGTAAACAGCAAACGGCTGACGTTAACCGAAAAGACGGCGCAGGAAGCGGTATCGCCTGACGAAGCTGAACGTATTCAGTCTAATCCGTTAGTGAAGCAGGAACTGGACGTCAACCATCAGCTTAGCCAGCGTCTGATCGCCGCGACCGAAAACGGCAATAACCTGATGCAGCAAAATATTAAGGTTAAAAACTGGCTCGATCGCGCGCTGCAATCCGAACGCAATATTAAAGAACAGATCGCCGTCCTGAAAGGCAGTCTGTTGTTGTCACGTATTCTGTACCAGCAGCAACAAACGCTGCCGTCGGCAGATGAGCTTGCTGATATGACCAACCGGATTGCCGATTTGCGTCTGGAACAATTTGAGGTCAACCAGCAGCGTGACGCCCTGTTCCAGAATGATGCGTTTGTCGCCAAACTGGAAGAAGGGCACAGCAACGAAGTCAACGGTGAAGTCCATGATGCCCTGCTGCAGGTCGTGGATATGCGCCGGGAGCTGTTGGATCAGCTGAATAAGCAACTGGGCAACCAGTTGATGATGGCGATTAACCTGCAAATCAACCAGCAGCAGTTGATGAGCGTGTCGAAAAACCTGAAAGGGATCCTCACCCAGCAAATTTTTTGGGTTAACAGTAACCGTCCAATGGACTGGGACTGGATCAAAGCCTTCCCGCAAACGCTTAAAGACCAGTTTAAGTCGATGAAAATCACCGTGAACTGGGAAAAAGCCTGGCCGGCGGTATTTATTGCCTTCCTGGCAGGATTGCCGCTGCTGCTCATTGCCGGGTTAATCCGCTGGCGTTTGAAATGGCTGAAAGAATATCAGGCGAAATTAGCCGCCGCGGTAGGTAACCTGCGTAATGACAGTCAGCTCAATACGCCAAAAGCGATACTGATCGATCTCATCAGAGCGCTGCCAGCGTGTCTGATTATCCTCGCCGTGGGGCTGATTCTGCTTACCATGCAGCTGAATATCAGCGACCTGCTGTGGGCGTTCAGTAAGAAGATGACCGTCTTCTGGCTGGTATTTGGTCTGTGCTGGAAGGTGCTGGAAAAAGATGGTGTGGCGATACGCCATTTTGGCATGCCTGCAAAGCAAACCAGCCACTGGCGTCGCCAGATTGTGCGTATTAGCCTGGCGTTGTTACCACTTAACTTCTGGTCAGTTGTTGCTGAACTGTCGCCGCTCAATCTGATGGATGATGTGCTTGGTCAGTCCGTTATTTTCCTCAACCTGTTGCTGATCGCCTTCCTGGTATGGCCAATGTGCCGTGAAAGCTGGCGTGACAAAGAGTCGCATGGTCTGCGTCTGGTCACCATTACCGTGCTGTCTATTATCCCGATTGCATTGATGGTGCTGACGGCGACAGGGTATTTCTACACCACGCTGCGCTTGTCGGGCCGCTGGATTGAAACGGTTTATCTGGTTATTGTCTGGAACCTGTTGTATCAGACGGTGCTCCGCGGGTTGAGCGTGGCGGCGCGGCGTATCGCCTGGCGTCGTGCGTTAGCGCGTCGTCAGAACCTGGTGAAAGAAGGGGCAGAAGGCGCAGAACCGCAAGAAGAACCGACCATTGCGCTGGAGCAGGTTAACCAGCAAACCTTACGTATCACCATGCTGGTGATGGTTGCCTTGTTTGGTGTTCTGTTCTGGGCAATTTGGTCCGATCTGATCACCGTGTTCAGTTACCTCGACAGCATTACGCTCTGGCATTATAACGCTACAGAAGCGGGGGCCGCAGTGGTGAAAAGCGTCACCATGGGCAGCCTGCTGTTTGCGATTATTGCGTCAATGGTCGCATGGGCGCTGATCCGCAACTTACCCGGACTATTGGAAGTGCTGGTGCTCTCGCGACTGAAGATGCGCCAGGGAGCGTCGTATGCGATCACCACCATTCTTAACTATGCGATCATCGCCATCGGTGCGATGACGGTCTTCGGTTCGCTCGGCGTCTCGTGGGATAAACTACAGTGGCTGGCCGCAGCCTTGTCGGTTGGTCTTGGTTTTGGTTTACAGGAGATTTTCGGTAACTTTGTTTCCGGTCTGATTATTCTGTTTGAGCGCCCGGTACGCATCGGCGATACCGTGACTATCGGAACATTCTCGGGAACGGTCAGCAAGATCCGTATTCGTGCCACCACCATTACCGACTTTGATCGCAAAGAGGTGATCATCCCGAACAAAGCCTTTGTGACGGAGCGTTTGATCAACTGGTCGCTTTCCGATACCACTACGCGTCTGGTGATCCGCATTGGCGTGGCCTACGGTTCGGATCTGGAGAAAGTGAAGAAAGTGCTGTTGCAGGCGGCGATGGAACACCCGAAAGTGATGCACGATCCGGAACCAGCGGTGTTCTTTACCGCCTTCGGCGCCAGCACGCTGGATCATGAGCTGCGTTTATACGTGCGTGAACTGCGCGATCGTAGCCATACGGTTGACGAACTTAACCGTGCGGTCGATCGTTTGTGTCGTGAAAATGACATTGATATCGCCTTTAACCAGCTCGAAGTACACCTGCATAATGCGAAAGGGGACACCGTGACCGAAGTTAAGCGTGACATCATCAAAGGTGATGATCCGACGCCTTCGGTAGGTTAAGTTGCAATCAGGGCGGCCAGTTTGCCGCCCTGATTGTATTTAGTGAGTCAGCGCTGTCAGTTCTTCCTGCGTCAGGCCCGTAAGGTGTGTAATCAGATCCGGTTCCAGGCCGCGGGCGAGCATTTTTTGTGCGATATCACGCGCTTCTGCCTGCCGACCTTCTTCTAACCCTTTTTCCAGCCCTTGCTGCATGCCTTCCGCTCTACCTTTTTCTTCTAACCATTCAGCAATTGTCATCAGCTGTTCCTTGTACTGTGGCGCACTCTGCGCCAGTTGGCGGACAAGTACGCCGGGTTCCGTGGTATTTCCTGCTTTCAGCATGTAATTAATCAAAACGTCGAGCTGATATTCTGTCAGGCGATCCTGCGTTAAGAGCGTAATGAGTTGATCCAATAACTCGCTCAGATCGCGTTGCCGAATATGTTTTTGCAGGAGTTCCAGCATCGCTACCCGTTGATGCTGCATGATCTGATTATCTGGCATAATGGTCAGGTCTACCAGCGCAAATTCATTGCCATAAAGCGCTTTCGCAAGCTGTGGCTCGCTAAACAACTGATGCCAGTTGAGAGTATAGGGCCACGGGCTTTTTGTACCATGATAAAACAGTATAGGTACCACCAGAGGTAAGGTTTTATGCCCGGCGTTAAGGTGGTGCTGCATAGCAGCAACAGCGTAGCGCATCAGGCGAAAGGCCATTAATTTATCGGGTGTACTCTGATGCTCAATCAGCGCATAAACGTAGCCGGGTCCATGTGTTGTTTGCAGGGAATAGAGGATATCTGAATAGCAGGTGCGTAAATCGTCCTCAATAAAGCTGCCTGATTCCAGCGTCAATGTTTCCATATCGCATATATTGAGAAACGCTTGAGGCAAATGGATCTGCAAAAAATCTCGGGCGACCTCTTTTTGCGTCAGCATTTGCCGAAAGACCGCATCGTGCGGCGTGGTGGGGAGCCGTTCCATGATCTGTCCGTTATCGTCGTGATGTTGCGACGACTCTGACACCGAAGCCAATGGCAGACCAGAGGGCAATCAATCAGTTTGCGAGGCGCCTTCCGCACTTTTAAGCTTGTTTTCATAATCGCGCATAACGATCTCCAGCGCGCGTAGCACTGTGCGTGCTGGAAGCTGATTTTCTTCAAGTAAAACAATCAAATCGACGGCCAGTTTGACCTCGTCCGGGGCGTTCTCTAATGACATAAATTCTCCGGGTATTAACGGGTTAAACGCGCCAGCACGGCTTCTATTCTTGCCAGCGCATGGCGACAGCGCGTCAGTCGCGCCTCGAATGCTTCTACTTCACGATGCAATTTCTGTTGTTCTTCAAAACCCGTAGCCTGGGACAGGCGCTCTTTGCGTTCACGCGTCATTTCAACCAGCCGGCGTTCAAATTCCTGGTGTTGAACCCGCTTGCGCTGCCAACGCGCCAGACCGGGAGAGGCGCAGTCCCACTCTCTGAGTGACCAACTGGCGGTTTCGCGTGAAATCGCCTCTAACTGTGAAGCAAGGTGTTCCGCAAGCCAGCTAATTTGGGGGAGTTGTTGCTGATCCACCGCGCGGCGTAGGGCCGTGAGATTATCTTCTGCTTCATCCAGACACGCCTGCAGCAACGTGCTGCGAGTGTGAAACAGATGTCTGTCAAAGCGGGCGCTAAGCGTTGTATGATGCGCCAACGGGGCACAACGCTGGCGCAGGCGGTTAAGCTGGTTTTCGAGCGTCTGTAGCAGCATGACGGTTTTCACGACAACACTCCGATGAAAATGAGAACTGTTATGCTAAAGTAGCGATTCTCTGTGTTAAGTACTCATATTATGCAACGCATTATTCTAATCATCATTGGCTGGCTAGCGGTAGTATTAGGAACGCTGGGAGTGGTATTGCCGCTATTGCCCACGACGCCATTTATCCTGTTGGCTGCCTGGTGTTTTGCCCGCTCATCGCCGCGTTTTCACGACTGGCTGCTGTATCGTTCGTGGTTCGGCGGGTATCTGCGCCATTGGCAAAAACACCGCGCGATGCCGCCGGGCGCAAAGCCGCGCGCTATTTTGCTGATATTGATTACGTTTGGTATTTCACTGTGGCTGGTCAATATGATGTGGGTACGCGGCCTGCTGCTGGTTATTCTCGCCTGTTTACTGATTTTTATGTGGCGGATCCCGGTGATTGATGAAAAACAACAAAAGCAATAAAGCGCAATAATCGCTGTTGCAATTGTCGTTCACAGCCAGTAAATTCGACCGTTTTCGAGCACAGGCGCAGGTGGTCAAAGGTTAAGCAAATGTAACCCTGGCCCTTAATATAGACACAAAATCATTCAAGACACGTCGAGGATGAAGTGTATAGTGCGCCGTGAAGTAATACCGAATTAATCAGGCACAAACTTATGACCGCGACTGCACAGCAGCTTGAGTTTCTCAAAAATAGCATCAAAAGCATCCACGACTACCCGAAACCGGGCATTCTTTTTCGCGATGTCACCAGCTTACTGGAAGACCCGAAAGCCTACGCCCTCAGCATTGAATTGCTGGTTGAACGCTACAAAAATGCGGGTATCACTAAAGTGGTTGGCACCGAAGCGCGTGGCTTCCTGTTTGGCGCGCCGGTAGCATTGGGTCTGGGCGTCGGCTTTGTTCCGGTACGTAAACCCCGCAAGCTTCCGCGTGAAGTGATCGCCGAGAGCTATGAGCTGGAATACGGCACCGATCAGCTGGAAATCCACGTTGATGCCATCAAACCGGGCGATAAGGTACTGGTTGTGGACGACCTGCTGGCAACCGGCGGCACGATTGAAGCCACCGTGAAACTGATCCGCCGTCTGGGTGGCGAAGTGACCGATGCTGCTTTTATCATTAACCTGTTTGACCTGGGCGGCGAACAGCGCCTGGAAAAACAGGGGCTGACCTGTTATAGCCTGGTTCCGTTCCCGGGCCACTAAGTCGGCTATCTCATCTCGGCTGAAGTAATACCGAGACACACAACCTCGCCGTCGCTGCGAGGTTGTGTTAGCATTATCCTCCTGTGAATCCACCCTCCAGCCTTTCAGAGCCTGCCAATGAGTTATCAGGTCTTAGCCCGAAAATGGCGCCCACAAACCTTTGCTGACGTCGTCGGCCAGGAACATGTGCTGACGGCACTGGCGAACGGCTTGTCGTTAGGGCGTATTCATCATGCTTATCTGTTTTCCGGCACCCGTGGCGTCGGGAAAACCTCTATCGCCCGTTTGCTGGCGAAGGGACTAAACTGTGAAACTGGTATTACCGCCACGCCGTGCGGCGTGTGCGATAACTGCCGTGAAATCGAGCAGGGGCGTTTTGTCGATCTGATTGAAATCGACGCCGCCTCACGCACTAAAGTCGAAGACACCCGCGACCTGCTGGATAACGTCCAGTACGCGCCTGCGCGCGGTCGCTTTAAGGTCTATTTGATCGACGAAGTGCACATGTTATCGCGCCACAGCTTTAACGCCTTGCTGAAAACGCTCGAAGAGCCGCCTGCACACGTTAAATTCCTGCTGGCGACCACCGATCCGCAGAAGTTACCGGTGACTATCCTGTCGCGCTGTTTGCAATTCCATCTTAAAGCGCTGGATGTTGAACAGATTCGCCATCAGCTTGAGCATATCCTCAAACAAGAGCATATCGCCCATGAGCCACGTGCGTTGCAACTGCTGGCTCGCGCCGCGGACGGCAGCCTGCGCGATGCGCTGAGTCTTACCGATCAAGCGATCGCCAGCGGTGATGGTCAGGTGTCGACCGACGCGGTGAGCACCATGCTCGGCACATTGGACGATGACCAGGCGCTCTCGCTTGTTGAAGCGGTTGTCGCGGCTGACGGCGAACGCGTTATGACGTTGGTGAACGACGCCGCCGCGCGGGGTATTGAATGGGAAGCGCTGCTGGTTGAGATGTCGGCTTTGCTGCATCGCATTGCTATGGTACAGCTTTCGCCCGCCGCGCTCGGCAGCGATATGGCCGCCATTGAACAGCGTATGCGCGAACTGGCGCGAATCGTCCCGCCAACTGACATACAGCTTTACTACCAAACCCTGTTAATCGGGCGCAAAGAACTGCCGTATGCGCCGGACAGGCGAATGGGCGTCGAAATGACGCTACTGCGTGCGCTGGCTTTTCATCCGCGCATGCCTCTGCCGGAGCCTGAAGTCCCGCGCCAGTCGTTTGCCCCCGTCGCGCCGACTGCGGTGATGACCCCGACGCAAGTACCTCAGCAGCCTGCGCCAGCGCAACAGCAACAGAATGTGCCGCTCTCCGAGGCCACCAGCCAGGTGCTGGCGGCGCGCAGCCAACTGCAACGCGCTCAGGGAGCAACCAAACCAAAAAAGAGTGAACCGGCAGCCGCTTCCCGCGCGCGGCCGGTGAATAATGCTGCGCTGGAAAGACTGGCCTCGGTGTCGGAGCGTGTTCAGGCGCGTCCGGCCGTCTCTGCGCTGGAAAAAGCGCCGGCGAAGAAGGAAGCGTATCGCTGGAAAACGACCAATCCCGCAGCCGAAGTTAAAGAAGCCATTGCCACGCCGAAAGCGTTGAAAAAAGCGCTTGAGCATGAAAAAACGCCGGAACTGGCGGCAAAACTGGCGGCAGAAGCCATTGAGCGCGACCCCTGGGCTGCTCAGGTGAGCCAGCTTTCGCTGCCTAAACTGGTGGAGCAGGTGGCGCTTAATGCCTGGAAAGAAGAGAATGGCAACGTGGTTTGCCTGCACCTGCGTTCCTCGCAACGGCATCTTAATTCCAGCGGCGCGCAGCAAAAACTGGCCGAAGCATTGAGTACCTTAACGGGGTCAACGGTTGAATTGACCATCGTTGAAGATGATAATCCTGCGGTGCGCACGCCGCTGGAGTGGCGTCAGGCCATTTATGAAGAGAAACTCGCGCAGGCGCGTGAGTCGATTATTGCGGATAATAACATTCAGACGCTGCGTCGTTTTTTCGATGCAGACCTGGACGAAGAGAGTATTCGCCCCATTTGATCGTCAGCCTGATGGTTGGACGGTCGTCATCCCTTAACGTGATTGAGAGAGAAGCCTATGTTTGGTAAAGGCGGTCTGGGTAACCTGATGAAACAGGCCCAGCAGATGCAGGAAAAAATGCAGCAGATGCAGGAAGAAGTCGCCAAGCTGGAAGTCACCGGCGAATCTGGCGCGGGTCTGGTAAAAGTGACCATCAACGGCGCGCACAACTGCCGTCGCGTGGAGATCGATCCAAGCCTGCTGGAAGACGACAAAGAGATGCTGGAAGACCTGGTTGCTGCGGCATTCAACGACGCGGCGCGTCGCATTGAAGAGACGCAGAAAGAGAAGATGGCTTCTGTTTCTTCCGGAATGCAGCTGCCGCCTGGCTTTAAGATGCCGTTCTGATGCAAACCAGCCCGCTGTTAACTCAGCTTATGGAAGCACTGCGCTGTCTGCCGGGCGTTGGCCCCAAGTCTGCGCAGCGCATGGCGTTCACGCTACTTCAGCGCGATCGCAGCGGCGGGATGCGTCTGGCGCAGGCGTTAACGAAGGCGATGTCGGAAATCGGCCACTGTGCCGATTGCCGCACCTTCACAGAGCAGGATGTCTGTAATATCTGTTCGAACCCGCGTCGCCAGGAAAACGGTCAGATCTGTGTGGTGGAGAGTCCGGCGGACATCTATGCCATTGAGCAAACCGGCCAATTTTCTGGACGTTACTTCGTGCTGATGGGGCACCTGTCGCCGCTGGACGGTATTGGTCCTGATGATATCGGGCTGGATCGCCTTGAACAGCGACTGGCGTCTGAGCAAATCAACGAACTGATTCTCGCGACCAATCCCACGGTCGAAGGAGAGGCGACCGCCAACTATATTGCTGAGCTTTGCATGCAGTATGGCGTTGAAGCCAGCCGTATCGCCCATGGCGTACCGGTCGGCGGCGAGCTGGAAATGGTCGACGGCACCACGCTGTCGCACTCTCTGGCCGGGCGTCACAAGATTAAATTCTGAACAAACGGAGGCCGCGACGGCGGCTTCCGCTTGAAATCCTTCGCGCTTGTCCCCATTTCACCCTCAACGTGTTTTTACCATTGAAAATGGCATTGTTGAGGTAGATCTACATGAAAGGACAAGAAACTCGTGGTTTTCAGTCAGAAGTAAAACAGCTTCTGCATCTGATGATCCATTCTCTGTATTCCAATAAAGAAATCTTCCTGCGTGAGCTCATCTCTAACGCCTCGGATGCGGCAGACAAGCTGCGTTTCCGCGCACTGTCTAACCCGGACCTGTACGAGGGGGACGGTGAACTGCGTGTGCGTGTTTCCTTCGATAAAGATAAGCGTACGTTGACCATTGCTGATAACGGCGTGGGGATGAACCGTGATGACGTTATCGATCATCTGGGGACCATTGCGAAATCCGGCACCAAATCTTTCCTCGAATCCATGGGCTCCGATCAGGCGAAAGACAGCCAGTTGATCGGTCAGTTCGGGGTTGGCTTCTACTCGGCGTTTATCGTGGCCGATAAAGTGACCGTACGTACCCGCGCGGCGGGCGACAAACCTGAGAACGGCGTGTTCTGGGAATCTGCGGGCGAAGGTGAATACACCGTTGCCGACATCACCAAAGACGATCGCGGCACCGAAATCACTTTGCATCTGCGCGAAGGCGAAGACGAGTTCCTTGATGACTGGCGCGTACGTTCCATCATCAGCAAATATTCCGACCATATCGCGCTGCCGGTAGAGATCGAAAAATCCGAAGAGAAAGACGGCGAGACCGTGGTTTCCTGGGAAAAGATCAACAAGGCGCAGGCGCTGTGGACGCGTAACAAGTCGGAAATCAAAGACGACGAGTACAACGAATTCTACAAGCATATTGCCCACGACTTCACTGACCCGCTGACCTGGAGCCACAACCGTGTGGAAGGTAAGCAGGAGTACACCAGCCTGCTGTACATTCCGTCGCAGGCGCCGTGGGATATGTGGAACCGCGATCACAAGCATGGTCTGAAACTGTACGTTCAGCGTGTGTTCATCATGGACGACGCCGAGCAGTTTATGCCGAACTACCTGCGCTTTGTGCGCGGCCTGATAGATTCCAACGATCTACCGCTGAACGTTTCCCGTGAGATCCTGCAGGACAGCACCGTCACCCGTAACCTGCGCAGCGCGCTGACCAAACGCGTGTTGCAGATGCTGGAAAAACTGGCGAAAGATGATGCCGAAAAATACCAGACCTTCTGGAAACAGTTCGGCCTGGTGCTGAAAGAAGGTCCGGCGGAAGACCACGCTAATCAGGAAACTATCGCTAAGCTGATGCGCTTCGCGTCTACGCACACAGACTCCTCCGCACAGACCGTGTCGCTGGAAGACTATATCTCCCGCATGAAAGAAGGGCAGGAGAAAATCTACTACATCACTGCAGACAGCTATGCGGCGGCGAAGAGCAGCCCGCACCTGGAACTGCTGCGTAAGAAAGGCATTGAAGTGCTGCTGCTTTCTGACCGCATCGATGAGTGGATGATGAACTACCTGACCGAGTTCGACGGCAAGCCGTTCCAGTCCGTTGCGAAAGCCGACGAGTCCATCGATAAGCTGGCGGATGAAGTGGACGAGAGCGCGAAAGAAGCGGAAAAAGCGCTGACGCCGTTCGTTGAACGCGTGAAAACGCTGCTGGGCGATCGCGTCAAAGACGTGCGTCTGACCCACCGTCTGACCGACACGCCGGCCATCGTCACCACCGATGCGGACGAAATGAGCACCCAGATGGCGAAACTGTTCGCTGCTGCGGGACAGGCCGTACCGGACGTGAAATATATCTTTGAACTTAACCCGGACCACGTGCTGGTAAAACGCACGGCGGATACCCAGGACGAAACGCAGTTTAAAGAGTGGGTTGAACTGCTGCTGGATCAGGCTCTGTTCGCCGAACGCGGCACGCTGGAAGATCCGAACCAGTTCATCCGCCGTATGAACCAGTTGCTGGTATCCTGATAGCCATCATCTAATGCCGGATGGCGCTAACGCGTATCCGGCCTACCATATCTTTTACTCGTAGGCCGGATAAGGTGTGTACACCGCCATCCGGCAATTTCACTCCTTATTTTCAATTTTCCCTCCATTAACCGTTTCAGCGTCGGGCGTCTTCCTTGAGCCAATTGCGTGATGGTGGTATCGTTTAGCGCTTTTTAAAAAATATCGACAACCTTTAAGGGGATTTTCGTAATGCGTATCATTCTGCTTGGCGCTCCGGGCGCGGGTAAAGGAACTCAGGCTCAGTTCATCATGGAGAAGTATGGTATTCCGCAAATCTCCACCGGTGATATGCTGCGTGCCGCCGTGAAATCTGGCTCCGAGCTGGGCAAACAAGCGAAAGACATCATGGACGCCGGTAAGCTGGTGACTGATGAGCTGGTGATCGCGCTGGTAAAAGAGCGTATTGCTCAGGAAGACTGCCGTAATGGTTTCCTGCTCGATGGCTTCCCGCGTACTATTCCGCAGGCTGACGCCATGAAAGAAGCAGGCATCAACGTTGACTACGTTCTGGAGTTCGACGTACCTGACGAGCTGATCGTTGACCGTATCGTGGGGCGTCGCGTACACGCTGCTTCTGGCCGCGTTTACCACATCAAATTCAACCCGCCTAAGGTTGAAGGTAAAGACGACGTAACCGGCGAAGAGCTGACCACCCGTAAAGACGATCAGGAAGAGACCGTACGTAAGCGCCTGGTGGAATACCATCAGATGACCGCGCCGCTGATCGGCTACTACTCTAAAGAAGCGCAGGCGGGTAACACCAAATACGCGAAAGTTGATGGCACTCAGGCTGTTGCTGATGTGCGCGCAGCGCTGGAAAAAATCCTCGGTTAAGTTTTAGCGCAGTCAATGCCGGATGGCGGTGTAAACACCTTATCCGGCCTATGATTTTTTTGTAGGCCAGATAAGCGCAGCGCCATCAGGCAAATTCATGTCTTACCTCTCGCAGCAATTAGTTCTTCTTCATCACTTTTCCGCTACAATTATCAACAATTTGAATCGATAAGAGGCGGTAATGCGTCAGACGAAAACCGGTATCCTGCTGGCAAACCTCGGCACCCCCGATGCCCCCACTCCTGAAGCTGTTAAACGCTACCTGCGCCAGTTTTTAAGCGATCAACGTGTAGTTGATACTTCCCGCCTGCTGTGGTGGCCGTTGCTGCGTGGGGTGATCCTGCCGCTGCGTGCGCCACGCGTGGCAAAGCTGTACCAGTCAATCTGGATGGAAGAGGGTTCGCCGCTGATGGCCTACAGCAAGGCACAACAGCAGGCGCTGGCACAACGCCTGCCCAATACGCCTGTTGCGCTGGGCATGAGCTATGGTTCGCCTTCGCTTGAAAGCGCAGTCGACGAACTGCTGGCAAGTGGCGTTGAACACATTGTCGTGTTACCCCTGTATCCGCAATATTCCTGTTCGACGGTGGCGGCGGTGTGGGATGAACTCGCGCGCATCCTGGCGCGTAAACGCGGTATTCCCGGCGTCTCCTTTATTCGTGATTACGCCGATGACAGCGCTTATATTGACGCGCTGGCAAAAAGTGCCCGTGACTCCTTCGCCAAACACGGCGAACCCGATTTACTGCTGCTCTCCTACCATGGGATTCCACAACGTTACGCCGACGAAGGCGATGACTACCCGCAGCGCTGTCGCGATACGACGCGTGAGCTGGTCTCTGCGCTTGGCCTGCCGCCGGAAAAAGTGATGATGACCTTCCAGTCGCGTTTTGGTCGCGAACCGTGGCTAACGCCGTATACCGACGAAACGTTAAAAATGCTGGCGGAGAAAGGGATTCGACATATCCAGGTTATGTGTCCGGGCTTTGCGGCAGATTGCCTTGAAACGTTGGAAGAGATCGCGGTGCAAAACCGGGAGATTTTCCTCGAGGCTGGCGGCCAGCAATATGAGTATATTCCGGCGCTGAACGCCACACCGGAACATATCGAAATGATGGTTAAACTGACCGCAGCCTATCGTTAAAGTTGTGCTTTGAAGTAACGCGCGCCCTCCCGCAAGGCATCGTCGGCGGTTTTCATCATCCGCGAGTAGTGCAGGAAGGCGTGCAGCGTGCCGGGGTACATTTTGTACTGGCAGGGCTGCTGATGTGCCTGTAGCGTCTGAAATAATAAACGGCTGTCGTCAATCAACGGATCGAACTCCGCGCCGGCGATAAAACACGGCGGCACGTCGCGCGTCAGGTCGTTATTGAATAAGCAATAATACGGCGACTCGCGATCGTCGGCGCTACGCAGGTACGCGTTTTCGTACATCTGCAGATCCTCCCGCGATAAACCATCCCAGGCTCCGCCCATCAGCCGTCGGCTGGGCGAATCCTGCAGGCCGTAAAGTCCATACCACAGCAGTACGCCTGCGACTTTGCCGCAGGCAATCTGTTTGTCCCGTAGCCACAACGCGCTGGCAAGCGCCAGCATCGCGCCAGCGGAATCACCGGCAAAACCAATATGATCCACATTCAGAGAATAGTCGCCCGCGTGTTGGTGATAATACTGACAGACGGCGACAATCTCCTCGATGGCTTGCGGGAAACGAGCCTCCGGCGAGAGAGAATAGTCGATGCCAATTACCGTGCACTGCGTGTAAAGCGCCAGTAAGCGCATAATGCGATCGTGAGTATCCAGATTACCAAGAATGAAACCGCCGCCGTGCAGATAATACAGCGTGGCCTGGCTATGGGGTTGCGGAGAATAAATTCGCGTGGCAACGGGGCCGCGCGCGGTAGAAATGACGCATTCTCGGGTATTCATCTGCGGGGCATCGGCATTCCACAATTGCCGTTCGTGGATATAGTGTTGGCGCTGGGCCACGATGTCATCGGCGGCGGGCCAGGGCGGCAGATCGTCGCGATGAAAATGCACCACGGTTTTCATTTCGTCTGAAATTCTGTCGAGTACGGGGATCTTATTTTCCGGCTTCATAAACGCTCCTTGTGAAGGTGATTTATTGTAGAAATTCCCCCCGTATAAACTGCGATCCCATCGTCCGATATTGAAACTCAGCGCCGCATCGCATGCGTACAGGGGAATGTGCTACCATGCACCGCTCAGCTAATCACCCGTAAAATCGACCATGAAATTTCCCGGTAAACGTAAATCCAAACACTATTTTCCTGTCAGCGCGCGCGATCCGTTGCTGCAACAGATTCAGCCTGAAAATGAAACCAGCGCAGCCTGGGTGGTGGGTATCGACCAGACGCTGGTAGATATTGAAGCCAAAGTTAATGATGACTTTGTAAAGCGTTATGGATTAAGCGCCGGGCACTCTCTGGTGATTACAGACGATGTCGCCGAAGCGCTCTACCAGGAACTGGTACGTGACAATTTGATCACTCATCAGTTTGCCGGTGGAACTATCGGTAACACGATGCACAACTACTCCGTGCTGGCGGATGACCGCTCGGTGCTGTTGGGCGTGATGTGCAGCAATATCGAGATTGGTAGCTATGCGTACCGTTATTTATGTAATACCTCCAGCCGTACCGATCTGAACTACCTGCAGGGCGTCAATGGACCGATTGGTCGC
This sequence comes from Citrobacter werkmanii, assembly GCF_008693645.1. Taxonomy (NCBI): domain Bacteria; kingdom Pseudomonadati; phylum Pseudomonadota; class Gammaproteobacteria; order Enterobacterales; family Enterobacteriaceae; genus Citrobacter; species Citrobacter werkmanii. The sequence goes on from NZ_CP044101.1 coordinate 1,541,442, forward strand.
TGCTTTACGCTGATTGGCGAATCCGGTGAGCGCACGTTCGCTATCAGCCCCGGACATATGAATAAGCTGCGGGCGGATAGCATCCCTGAGGCGGTTATTGCCGGGGCCTCCGCGCTGGTGCTGACCTCCTATCTGGTGCGTTGCGAACCGGGCGAGCCGATGCCGGAAGCGACCATGAAGGCGATTGAATATGCCAAAAAACACAATGTGCCGGTGGTTCTGACGCTGGGTACCAAATTTGTTATTGCCGATAACCCACAGTGGTGGCAGGCATTCCTGAAAGAGCATGTCTCCATTCTGGCGATGAATGAAGAAGAGGCCGAAGCACTGACCGGCGAGAACGATCCGCTGCTGGCGTCCGACAAAGCGCTGGATTGGGTGGATCTGGTGCTGTGCACTGCGGGTCCGGCAGGTCTGTATATGGCGGGCTTTACGGAAGAAGAAGCCAAACGTAAAACCCAGCATCCGCTGCTGCCAGGGGCTATTGCCGAATTCAACCAGTATGAATTCAGCCGCGCCATGCGCCATAAAGATTGTACTAATCCGCTGCGCGTGTATTCGCACATCGCACCGTATATGGGCGGGCCTGAAAAGATCATGAACACCAACGGCGCTGGCGATGGCGCGCTGGCGGCATTGCTGCATGATATTACCGCCAACAGCTACCACCGTAGCAACGTGCCTAACTCCAGCAAGCACAAGTTCACCTGGCTGACTTATTCGTCATTAGCCCAGGTGTGTAAATATGCTAATCGCGTAAGTTATCAGGTGCTGAATCAACATTCACCACGCCTGACGCGCGGTTTGCCAGAGCGTGAAGACAGTCTCGAAGAGTCGTACTGGGACCGCTGAGTTCTGGCCCGATAGCGCTGCGCTTATCGGGCTTACTCTGGTGTGGGAATACGTAGGCCGGATGGTGTAGCGCCATCCGGCACGTAATATTAACTGGCAGTAGCAACGTCGCCGGCAGGTGGCGTTTCAATCAGCTCCAGCATAGTGCGGGCGATTTCACGCTCGCCCATGACGACCTGATTGGCCCCGCGGTCGGTAATATATTCCACTTCATCGTCATAATGCGCGCGGGCGATAATCTCAATCGACGGGCACTTTTCGCGAGCGGAAGCGACGATTTCACCGGCTTCATAGCCGTTTGGAATTGTCAGCAGCAGCCAGCGCGCGCAATCCAGATGCGCCAGATTCATTATCTCTTCGTTGGCGGCATTTCCCAGCACCGCGCGGATCCCGCGCTCACGCAGTTCATCCACCCGCGTACGTGAGGTTTCGATAACCACCAGCGGAATCCCGGCAGCCATCAATTTTTCGCCCAGCAGACTCCCGACGCGGCCAAAGCCTACCAGCAGGGCGTGATTGCAGATATCCACCGGAATTTGTTTCTCTTCTTCGATGGCTTCTTCCAGCGTCTGCTCTTCCAGCGTTTCGGTTTTCGCGAGATATTTTTCTAACACCGCGAACAGTACCGGATTGAGCATAATCGACAGAATAGCTCCCGCCAGCACCAGGTTTTGCCCTGCCTGCGGTAACAGGTTTAGCGCCATTCCCAGACCCGCCAGGATGAAGGCAAATTCACCAATCTGCGCCAGGCTGGTGGCAATGGTGAGCGCTGTACGTTGGGAGTGGCCAAACAGGCGCACGAGGAAATAAGCGGCAACGGATTTACCAAAGACGATAATCGCCAGCGTACCCAGTACCGCCAGCGGTTGCTGGATCAAGATTAACGGATCAAACAGCATACCAACGGATACAAAGAACAATACGGCGAACGCATCGCGCAACGGCAGGGTGTCATGTGCCGCACGGTGGCTCAGTTCGGATTCGTTCAGCACCATGCCAGCGAAGAACGCGCCCAGAGCAAAGGAGACATCGAACAATTCCACTGCGCCAAACGCGATGCCTAACGCCAGGGCAAGGACTGACAGAGTAAACAGCTCTCGTGAACCGGTGGCGGCGCTACGCGCCATGATCCACGGTACCAGGCGACGGCCAACCAGCATCATAATGGCGATAAACGCCACCACTTTACCAATGGTAATGCCCATATCGACGGCCAGCGATGCAAAGCCGACATCTTCTTTTTCCAGCATTCCGGCGACGGCGGGCAGAAGAACCAGCGTCAGCACCATCATCAGATCTTCAACAATCAGCCAGCCTATAGCAATTTGCCCGCGCTGGCTGTCAATAAGCTGCCGTTCCTCAAGCGCACGCAGTAGCACTACGGTACTGGCGGTTGAAAGACACAGTCCAAAGACGATACCCACCATTAGCGACCAGCCCATCACCGCTGAAAGCGCCATACCCAGTAGCGTCGCCACAGCTATCTGGGCAATCGCGCCGGGAATGGCGATGGACTTTACCGCCATCAAATCCTTCAAGGAAAAGTGTAGCCCCACGCCGAACATCAGCAGAATTACGCCAAGCTCCGCCAGTTCAGGCGCGAGTTTGGTATCAGCAACAAAACCAGGTGTAAATGGACCGGCCAGAACGCCCGCTAACAGATATCCCACCAGAGGAGAAATACGTAGTTTATTGGCAATCATGCCTAATATAAAAGCGAGCACAAGGCCGCCGACAATGGTGGTGATAAGCGGGGTGGCGTGATGCATTCCGTCTCCTTTGGTTGCTGTGTTGATCCTGAAAACCTAAATTCCGAGTAATAGTTTATGACAATTTTAATGTTTATGTTTATGAATAATTATTGAATTTTGATGAAAACGGGATTTTAGACGTAAAAAAGCACGGATCGGAAAACTACAGGGGTATGCGGGGAGTAAAGGCTGATGGTCTCTGTAAGTGAAGACGGCCAAAGTTTACTTTTGGCCGTCAGAAAATCAGGCTTTATGTCGGTTATCAGGTAAGAATATGGTCAGTATCCCCAGAAGTGGCAGGAAAGCACATATTTTATAGACCAAATCAATACTGGTATGGTCAGCAATCAGCCCTAAAACCGCTGCTCCCAAGCCGCCCATGCCAAAGGCAAACCCGAAAAATAGCCCAGAAACCATGCCGATACGACCCGGAAGCAGCTCCTGCGCGTAGACCAGAATGGCAGAAAAGGCAGATGCGAGGATAAAACCAATGATCACGGTTAAAATCCCGGTCCATTCCAGCGTTGCATAGGGTAAAACGAGGGTAAATGGCGCTACGCCGAGGATAGAGCCCCAAATAACATATTTTCTGCCAATCTTATCACCTAACGGTCCACCAATTACGGTCCCGGCTGCAACGGCAAACAGGAAGGCAAACAGATGAAACTGGGCGTTTTGTACCGATAATCCGAATTTTTGCATCAGATAAAAGGTGTAATAGCTGCTGATGCTCGCCATATAGAAGTATTTGGAGAAAATCAGCACCAGCAGAATGCTAACCGCCAGTACCACTTTATTACGCGGTAATGGATTAACAACAGTGACTTTCGGTTTTCCTTTGCTCATCCGATGCTGCGCGGCATACCAACGGCTGATTTGCGCCAGAACCACAATCGCTAATAACGCGGCCAACACAAACCAGGCTACATTACCTTTACCATATGGCGCGATGATGACAGCCGCCAGCAAGGGCCCGAGAGAGCTACCGAAGTTGCCGCCAACCTGGAAAATTGACTGGGCGAGGCCATGACGACCGCCGGAAGCCATTCGCGCCACGCGGGATGACTCCGGGTGAAACACCGATGATCCCGTACCGACCAGCGCCGCGGCGAGTAATACCATATGGAAACTGCCTGCCATGGCCAGCAATACGAGCCCGCTTAGCGTGAAGCACATACCAATAGGCAGCGACCACGGCATTGGATATTTGTCCGTCCAGTAGCCGACAACCGGTTGAAGCAGCGAGGAGGCGAGCTGGAAGGTTAGCGTAATCATCCCGATCTGCATAAACGTCAGCGAGAACTCTGACTGCAAGAGCGGGTAAATCGCCAGGATCAGCGACTGGATCATATCGTTTAGCAGATGAGAGAGACTGATCGCCCCTAAAATGCCAAATGAGGTGCGTGCTTTAGCAACCGACGCTGACGCGCCAGCCACTGGCGGGGTTGGTTCACTTATTGCCATAGAAAGTCACTTCTGTTTGGGTTGCGATTATGAGGGTAATCTATTTTGTTATTATTACCTGCCTAACATACCTGCGGAAGGTGTTTGAAGGAAGTCTCATTTCTGAAAACATTTTCGACTATTATTTCATATCATTGTAATTTCAGTCGTTGATTTTGGCTCAGGGAGAGAAATATGAAGTTTTTAAAGCGGGGCGTGGCGCTGGCGTTATTCGCCGCATTTGCGCTGGCAGGTCAGCCTGCACAGGCGTACGAAAAAGATAAAACCTACAAAATTACCATTCTGCATACCAACGATCATCACGGCCACTTCTGGCGCAGTGAATATGGGGAATACGGGCTGGCGGCGCAAAAAACGCTGGTGGACGGGATTCGTAAAGAGGTGGCGGAAGAAGGGGGAAGCCTGCTGCTGCTTTCCGGCGGCGATATTAACACCGGCGTACCGGAATCCGATCTTCAGGATGCGGAACCTGATTTTCGCGGCATGAACCTGATTGGCTATGACGCGATGGCGGTTGGCAATCACGAATTTGATAACCCGCTAACCGTGCTGCGCCAGCAGGAAAAATGGTCCAAATTCCCGTTTCTCTCGGCCAATATCTATCAGAAAAGCACCGGCGAGCGGTTGTTTAAGCCGTGGGCCATCTTTAAGCGTCAGGATTTAAAAATTGCCGTACTCGGTTTAACCACTGACGATACGGCGAAAATTGGTAACCCGGAGTTTTTCACCGATATCGAATTCCGTAAACCTGCCGATGAAGCCAAACTGGTCATCCAGGAACTCAATATGGGTGAAAAGCCAGACATCATTATTGCGACCACCCATATGGGGCATTATGACAACGGCAATCACGGCTCGAACGCCCCTGGGGACGTAGAGATGGCGCGTAGCCTGCCGGCGGGTTCGCTGGCAATGATTGTGGGTGGTCACTCACAGGATCCGGTGTGTATGGCCTCGGAAAACAAGAAGCAGGTTGATTACGTACCGGGCACGCCGTGTGCGCCAGATAAGCAAAATGGCATCTGGATTGTGCAAGCGCATGAGTGGGGGAAATATGTGGGCCGGGCGGATTTTGAGTTTCGTAACGGCGAAATGAAAATGGTGAACTACCAGCTCATCCCCGTCAACCTGAAGAAAAAAGTGACCTGGGATAACGGTAAAAGTGAGCGCGTACTCTACACCCCGGAAATTGCTGAGAATCAGCAAATGCTCTCGCTGCTGACGCCATTCCAGAATAAAGGTAAAGCGCAACTGGACGTGAAGATTGGTAGCGTCAATGCGCGCCTCGAAGGTGACCGTAGCAAAGTTCGTTTCGTACAGACCAATATGGGGCACCTGCTGTTGGCTGCGCAGATGGCGCGGACCAGCGCTGACTTTGGCGTGATGAGCGGTGGCGGTATTCGTGATTCCATTGAAGGCGGCGATATTACCTATAAGAGCGTGCTGAAGGTACAGCCGTTCGGCAATATTGTGGTGTATGCCGACATGAGCGGGAAAGAGGTGATTGACTACCTGACCGCCGTGGCGCAAATGAAGCCGGACTCCGGGGCTTATCCGCAGTTTGCCAACATCAGCTTCGTGGCGAAAGACGGTAAACTTAACGATCTGAAAATCAAAGGCGAACCGGTTGAGCTGGCTAAAACTTATCGCATGGCAACGCTGAGCTTCAACGCCACCGGCGGCGATGGCTATCCGCGAATTGATAACAAGCCAGGCTATGTGAATACCGGGTTTATCGATGCGGAAGTGCTGAAAGAGTACGTGCAGAAAAACTCACCGCTGGATGCCAGTGCGTATGAGCCGAAGGGCGAGGTGAGCTGGCAGTAACAGGGCTATTTTGTTTGTTCGCCATTTTGAACGCGGGCAGTGCTCGGACAAAACTCACAGAGTTTTGAACGCCCATCAGGGCGGCCCGGAGGGGGAGCGTAGCGAATAATCCTCACGTACTACATGTACGCTCCGGTTCCTGCGCGCTGGCCGCGTCCAAACTGCCTTCACCAATAACGCCCTGTAGAGTATTCGTATGTAGGCCTGATTTGCGTAGCGTCATCGGGCACCATGCTAAAACCGCTTAATCCCGGCGGGCGATGTCGGCGAACTTCGCATCCAGAATTTTCGCAAGATCGCCGGCAGCGAGTTCGATATCCAGCCCGCGTTTGCCACCGGAGACATAAATGGTGTCAAACGTTTGGGCTGGGGCGTCGATGAGTGTCGGCAATCTTTTTTTCTGTCCCAGCGGGCTGATACCGCCTACCAGATACCCCGTTGTTCGCTGCGCAACCATTGGATCGGCCATATCGACCTTTTTGGCCCCTAACGCTTTGGCGACTTTTTTAAGATCCAATTGACCCGCCACCGGCGTGACGGCAACGGCCAGATGCTTCATATCGCCATTTACGGCAACCAGCAGCGTTTTGTAAACCTGGTCTGCATTCAGACCTAACTTGCGTACTACTTCGTCACCAAAGTTTGTTTCGGACGGATCGTGATCGTAGGTGTGGATCTGGAAAGAAATTTTGTTTTTTTCGAGTAATTTAACGGCGGGTGTCATAGCAATTTTTCCTGGCCCAGACAAAATACGAGACAAGCATACGCCTGATGGCGGTCTAAAAAATAGTACCATCTTGCGCAATAGTATTGGCAGGATGATGACTTTGAGCGACAATCGACCTACACCGATGCTTTAAGCACCGGGATCATAATAATGATGAAATTCCTCTTTGACGGGCCAATAGAAATATTGGCCATTTTTTTTACCGTAACATCTCCGGCAAATTACCTTCTCCGTACAGATGCAGTGCGCCTACGGCCACCACATAATGGCCGGCTGGCATCGCCCTGAGTCGATCGCGCCAGGCGACATTGCGCTGATGCATCAATACGTCATATAACGACTGGCTGAAAGTATTAGGAAGCGTCAATTCGCTATCGCGCGGCGGCGTTTTAAGCCACCAGCCCATCATTTGTTGCAACAACCTGGCGTTGGTATGCCAGTGCGTCAGGGTATCATCCAGAAGAGCCTGGCCATTATCGGGTAACTGGCATAGCAGCTCGATTTGACTGGATGAACCTTCCAGCTCGATCACCGGTTTGTGAGCCTGTTTTGCCGCTTTCAGCAGTTGGTAATCAATCCCGTATTCCGCCCGCAACCCCAGCTGTTGTGCCTGCGTCGCCTGTAATACCATGGCTATTTGCCACAAAGGTTGCGTCGATAACAGGGAAGGGGAAATGCCCAATTCATTGGTGACTTTACGCAGATTATCTAATTGCTCTTCACTGATGCGTTCTTCCAGGGCGGCAAAGGTCGGAAGATTAGCAAATGGCGTGTCATCGCCGGAAACATCGGCTTCGACAATCAGCGCATCAGCACGATTGAGCTTTTTGAGTAATTTGGCAGGCAGAGGCGCCATATCACGGCTACCCATGTGAATACTGCCAATCAGATGAAAATGGCGGTTGCCGGGTAAAGATATGTCAATGGCGGGCCAGGTATAGTGGTTGCCGCGCAGTGCAGACCATAATGTTTTTACCCGGTATAACAAATCCATACGACCTCCCTAAGTGGACTTCCATGCTAGCGCGTGGTCCGGGAAGGTGCAACGCGTGAATTGCCGGATAGCGCGGTTGATAGCGCCATCCGGCAAAGGCTTACTCTTTCGGTTTGAAGCGTAGCAGACGGTTAGCGTTGCTTACCACGGTAATGGAGGAGAGTGCCATCGCTGCGCCGGCAACCACCGGGTTGAGCAGCGTTCCGGTGAACGGCCACAGGATCCCGGCTGCAACGGGGATACCGATGCTATTATAGATAAACGCGCCGAGCAGGTTCTGCTTCATGTTGCGCAGCGTTGCCCGTGAGATAGACAGCGCATCCGCAACGCCCATCAGGCTATGACGCATCAGCGTAATCGCGGCGGTTTCAATCGCCACATCGCTGCCGCCACCCATGGCAATCCCTACATCGGCCTGCGCCAGCGCAGGCGCATCGTTGATACCGTCACCGACCATGGCAACCTGACGTCCCTGGCTTTGCAGACGCTTAATCGCCTCGGCTTTGCCGTCCGGCAGAACGCCCGCAATCACCTCATCAATACCTGCCTCTTTGGCAATGGCGTTGGCGGTCGTTGGGTTATCACCGGTGAGCATGACCAGACGATACCCGGCACGATGCAGACGCTGCAGGGCCGCCACGCTGTCGCTACGCAGTGGATCGCGCACCGCTAACAGCGCCGCCGCTTTACCGTCAATCGCCAGCAGTACCGGCGTTGTCCCTTGGGAGGCTTGAGCGGTAATCTCAGCTTCCATTTCAGTGGTATCTACCTGCTGTTCATTGAGCAGCGCCTGGTTTCCCAGCAGCAGCATGTGACCTTCCGTTTCGCCACTGACGCCCAAACCGCGCAGCGTACGGAACCCGTTGACCTGCGGCAACGTGACATCACCGGCTTTGTCCAGAATCGCCCTGGCCAGCGGGTGACTGGAACCCTGTTCAAGGGCTGCAGCCAGGCGAATCGCCAGCGCTTCATCGGTATTGCCAAACGTTTTGATGGCGACAACCTGTGGCTTACCTTCAGTCAGCGTCCCGGTTTTATCAAACACAATGGTATCGAGCGTACTGGCGCGCTGCAGCGCATCGGCATCGCGTACCAGTACCCCAAACTCAGCGGCGCGCCCAACACCGGAAATAATCGACATTGGCGTCGCCAGGCCCAGTGCACAAGGGCAGGCAATAATCAGAACGGTGGTGGCAATCACCAGCGTATAGACAATTTGTGGCGCCGGTCCGAAGAAATACCAGATAGCTGCGCTAACCAGCGCAATAACGACCACCACAGGAACGAATACCGAGGAGATGCGGTCAGCCAGTTTGCCAATCTCCGGTTTACTGCTTTGCGCCTGGCGCACCATGCGAATAATGCGCGACAGCGTGGTATGGCTGCCTACGGCGCTGGCGCGGAACAGCACGCTACCGTCCTGTACGACCGTACCGGCGTGGACACTATCGCCTTCGCCTTTTTGTTGCGGAATCGGCTCCCCGGTCAGCATGGCTTCATCCAGCCAGGCTTCGCCCTGAGTGATTTCGCCATCGACCGGAACCCGGTCGCCGGTGGTCAGGCGCAGCAACATTCCCGCCTGAACGTCAGCCAGCGGCACACTCTTTTCACCTTCATCGGTGACGACGCGTGCGGTTGGCGGTGTCAGATCGAGCAGTTTTTCCAGCGCTTTGGAGGAGCGTTGGCGAGCCCGCGCTTCCAGCATATGTCCGAGGTTAATCAGACCGATAATCATCGCACTGGCTTCATAATAAAGGTGTCGCGCTTCCATCGGAAACCACTGCGGCCAGAGGTTGACGCTCATGGAATAGAGCCATGCCACCCCCGTACCCAGCGCCACCAGCGTATCCATGGTCGCGGTGCCATTCATCAGGCTTTTCCACGCATTGCGGTAAAAGTGACCGCCGGCGAAAACCATCACGGCAAGCGTTGCCAGACCAATCGCCAGCCACAGGCTGCGGTTGTCGTCACTCACCATCATGTTATCGCCAATCATTCCCCACACCATGACCGGAATACCCAACAGCAGCGCGACGGCTGCCTGCCAGCGAAAACGTTTCATGGTCGCAACGGCGGTTTCCTGCTGGCGCTCGCGGCGCTTCGCGTCATCTTCTATAGCTTCAGCGCCGTAGCCCGCTTTTTCCACCGCCTGCACTAAATCTGCAGCGGACGCACTGCCCATTACCAGCGCAGTACGTTCCGCCAGGTTTACCCGTGCCTGGGTGACGCCGGGTACGCTTTGCAGAGCATTTTGTACGCGGGTCACACAACTGGCGCAGCTCATGCCGTTTAACAGCAACTGTTGGCTGTCATCATCAGCCGTAGCTGCCGGAAGCTCGGAAGGGACCGCTGCCAGTGCTTCCGACGGGATTGATGACTCCGTCAGCGGTTTAGCCTTTGGGTGGCTTAACTCCGCGCCGTAACCGGCTTGTTTGATGGTTTCAATCAGCGCTTGTGCACTGGCGCTCCCGGTGATGTGCGCTTCAGTCACAGTGACATCCGCTTGCTCAACGTCCGGGCGTTGCTCCAGACTCTCTTTAACGCGTTTTACGCAGTGACCGCAGGACAGGCCGTCCAGGGTTAGATCGATTGTTTGAGACATAACTAATTTCCTCTATGAATGGTCGGTTACTTATTGACCTTGGCAATCGTTTTGACTAACTGTTATAAAGGTTAAACCTTCCATCAAGGGGAAGGTCAAGGGAGAAGAGATGAATATATCCGATGTTGCTAAAAAAACCGGTTTAACCAGCAAAGCGATACGCTTTTATGAAGAAAAAGGGTTAGTGACGCCGCCGCTGCGTAGCGAAAATGGCTATCGCACATACAACCAACAGCATCTGAATGAACTGACGCTGCTGCGCCAGGCGCGGCAGGTTGGTTTTAACCTGGAAGAGTGCGGCGAGCTGGTAAACCTGTTTAACGATCCGGCGCGTCACAGCGCGGACGTAAAAAAACGCACATTAGAAAAAGTCGCGGACATCGAGCGGCATATCAGCGAGCTACAGGCCATGCGCCTGCATTTACTGGCGCTGGCGGAGAGTTGCCCTGGCGATGACAGCGCCGAATGCCCGATCATGGATAATCTTTCTGGCTGCTGTCATCACAAAGCGAAGGTTTAACGGCGAGGGGGATTAAGCATAAACACCACCGTACCGCGGTACCACGGGGATTTCTCCAGATGCGCTTCAGCCTGCAGATCCCGGCTACCGTTTTGCACCAGTCCCAGCTTAAATGGAATGCGCAGGCGGCTGAGCGCGGGCAGATACGCCTGGTAATTCGGCACCGTGCGCCGTCCCTGATAGCTCTGCACTACCAGTTCATCAACCGCCAGCGCGTTCAATGTGGCGACGTCGCCCGTTTTGGCCCAATCCAGTAGTCCGGTCACGCCAAGCGCAAACTCGGCCGGTAGCTGTTGGCGTAGCTGCTGTAGAAAACGGGCGTAATCGGTTAGCTGGTGGGTCGCCGCGTCAAAATCAACCTGCAGGCCGATGACGTGGTTGCCAGCGTTCTGCCAGCGTTGCATCAGCCGTATGATACGGGCAGGAATCACCTCCGGTACGTCGAGCGTGGTAAAGCGGACCGTCACCCAGATTGAGGGAAAAGTCAGTCGACTGACCGGCAGTCCCAGGCGCTGGAAAACCACGTTACCCGACCGAACCAGCACTTCGCCCTGATGCAGATAGACCGTTTGCGCGTTTTTCAGCTCGTCACTGGCTTTCACTCCGGACCATAGCCAAAAGGCCGGATGGTCACGCGCGGCGACGATATCCGCCGCCTGTGCCTGGCCCACCAGTAGCGCGGTTACCAGTAATATTTGAGTTTTTGCGCCCACGGGCTTCCCGGATACTGCGTTTTCAGTTGGGTGAACCAGCCCTTACGCTGCTGTTTATCCACGTCTTCACCGCCACATTCGTTAGAGCCAGATGGCGCATAGCACATGATGGCGCGATACAGTGCGAAGCTCTTATCTTCGACTTCCGCGGTGGGTGAGGTGATTATCTGCTGATAGTAGCTTTGCCTGTCGAACTGGCCGAACGGTTGCTTACGAGAAATTGCGGCTTCAAGCACATCGTTGCCGGTGCTGTTTTTCCACAGATCGACATGCGTTTGCGTGGTACGGAAAAATTCACCTAAACAGTTCAGTGCGTGGGCATCATCCGCTTTTTTGCTCAGGACCGTTACCGTTTCATTGAGGCTGCGACAGGTGTAACCGGCCTGAGCCGCATCGCCGTTCCAGTCAAAAGTGCTCAGGTTGACGTCGTTAAACGCCTCGTCAATGACCGGCGGCGTGATGTCGCTGACAAGCTTTTTATCGTTTAACCAGTCGCCAAAACGATTCTCGGTAAGATCCCGTACCAGCAGCGTATGCAGGGCGATGGTACGCTCTTCGTTATTGGGCCCATGGACGGCCTGCTGGCGCAGTTGTTCCAGTGTGGCCTGTGTTTTCAGCACCTGCGAGCGAAAGCGCAGGTTGGTCACGGCGCTTTCCGGGGCGAAGATTGCCGCTACGTCACCGCTATAAACCAGCGTGGCGGCGAGCTTAGCCTGTACATACTGCCGCTGTTCGTTGTCCTGGCTGACTTTCAGCAACTGCTGCCAGAAATCACGCGCCGCGGCCCAATTCTTCTGGCCCATCAGCGCTTCGCCGTACAGCACCTGCTCGCTGAAGGCCAGCGTATCGCGCGGTGCCAGTTTTTGCGCTGGCGCGACCGCCTGGATAATCGCCGCATAGTTGCCCGTCGCCAGCCACAGATTCAGTTGCAGATCGCGCCACAGCGGCAGTTTTTGGCTCTGCTCAAACACCGGCTTGCTGGCGTCGAGTTGCGCCTGGGTCAGCGTGGGTTTGTTATCGCTATTCAGACGCAGCGCGCGTAACAGTTCGATGTAGCTGACTCGCGGCGCATCGGGGAAGGCTTCCAGCACGGATTGCTCGTAGAACGCCATGCCGTAGACATTATCGTATTCGATGACAATTTTACGCAGCTGCTGCGCGTCAGCCGCTTGCTGGATCGTCTGCTCATACAACCCGGCCAGTTGCGGCCACGCCTGTAAATACCAGTTAATACGACGCAACATACCGCGGGTGGAGTCGGCGTATTGCCCCTGCGGAAAGCGTTGCAAATAGGCTTGCGCCAGAATCTGAGCCTGAGAGGCGTCCTCGCGGTTAATTTTAGCGATGTCAAAATCGCCATATTCGCTCACGCTGTTCTGACTGCTCTTGTTCAGCGCCGTACGCATCAGCATGTATTGCGCGGTCTCCGCCAGCCACGGGCGATCGCTCTTAGCGAGCTGAGTGAAATCCCGTTCGGCACTGGCATAATCACCCGCATAGAAGCTGGCGGCTGCCGCGAGATAACTTTTGTAGTGTTGAGCTGGCGAATCCGCCGGGAGAGTGGCGAGAGATGACTCAATCTGTTCACGGGTCGCGTCAGAGTACAGCCCCATACGCGCTTGCGCTAAGGCCTGGCGTTGCTCTGCTGTTAACGCGGCATCGGCCAGCAGTGCGGCAAAATACTGGCTGACGCTCTCGGTATTATTCGAAACATGACGGTTCTCATGCTCAGCGTCGTTGAGATTGGCTTCATCCGCATTAATGTTCAGCTCGGCCATCTGTCGGGAGAGGGGGCTATCTTCAGCGGATACCGGGGCAGAGGCTGGTTGTGGGGCTGTTTCATCCCATTGCGGATGATACGCAAAATAGAAATCGCGGGAGCGGGTGATATCTTCAGGCATCGACTGCACGGGCAGATCAAAAGCTTTTTCCTGGCTCAGCAGCCGCAGCAGGTTGTCGCGGCTGTCGTTTTCCGGGTTAAAGGTCGGCGTTCCTTTCAGCAGGCAGCTGTCGTCGCTCCATTTGCAGTCTTCCATATCGAAGGAGGCGAATGCCTGAGGCGTGCCAGCCAGCAAAGAACAAAGGGCAACGGCGAGAGACGTCTTCCTGATCATAGTCTGAATTCCTGTCTATTTTAGTGTGGTACCGCTTTGATAATCAGGGTAATTCCCTCAACGGCAATGACTTCAACCTGCGTTCCCGCGCTCAAATCGTCGCGGGCGCTGACGGGCCACGAACTGTCGCCGACGCGCATATGTCCGCGACCATTGACCAGGGCGCTTTCCAGAATAAATCGACGGCCAACCAACTGCTGACCGCGCTGGTTAAGATGGCTGTCGGCTGGTTTCTGCTCTTTCACGCGTTTTGCCAGCCACTTCCACCACAGCCAGGCCGCCAGCAGCGTGAGTACAGCAAACATCGCTCCCTGCCACGCCCAGTCGAGCGGGACGAGCCAAACTACCAGTCCGGTTAGCACCGCTGCCACGCCGCTCCATAGCAAATAACCGTTGCCGCCCAGCATCTCGGCGGCGAGCAACAGACCGCCGAGGCTGAGCCAGAAGATGTGCGGATGTACCAGAATCATCGCTATCATGATTTTTTCCGCTCGCTGGCGCTGTCCTTAACCAGTTCCGCGATCCCGGCAATGGAACCCATCAGGCTGCTGGCATCCAGCGGCATCATCACCACTTTGCTGTTATTCGACGAACCGATATGCTGCAACGCTTCGGTGTATTTCTGCGCCACGAAGTAGTTCACGGCCTGGATATCCCCGGCGGCAATGGCTTCAGAAACCATCTGCGTTGCGCGGGCTTCTGCTTCCGCGGAACGTTCACGCGCTTCAGCCTGTAAAAACGCGGACTGACGTTCACCTTCCGCTATCAGGATTTTCGACTGCTTCTCACCCTCCGCCTTGACGATTTCCGCCTGGCGGATACCTTCTGCTTCCAGAATGTAGGCGCGCTTGGTACGTTCGGCTTTCATCTGCGCGTTCATGGCGTCAATCAGTTCCGCCGGTGGACGCACGTCACGAATCTCAATACGGGTGATTTTGATGCCCCAGGGATTGGTGGCCTCATCAACAATATGCAGCAGGCGCGTGTTGATGTTGTCACGCTGGGAGAGCATTTCATCAAGCTCCATCGAGCCGAGAACGGTACGAATGTTGGTCATGGTCAGGTTGATGATTGCCAGTTCGAGGTTACTGACTTCATATGCCGCTTTCGGCGCGTCGATCACCTGAATAAAGCACACAGCATCAATCGAGACGTTGGCGTTATCTTTGGAGATGACTTCCTGAGAGGGGATATCAAGCACCTGCTCCATCATGTTGATCTTACGACCAATACGATCCATGAACGGCACAACAAGGCTTAACCCAGGTTGCAGAGTTTTGGTGTAACGTCCGAAACGCTCCACCGTCCACTGGTATCCCTGTGGGACGATTTTGACGCCTGCGCCGACGATGACCAGCGCGACAAAAATAAGAATAGGAATAAAAATGAGCATTGATGAAACCTCCTGTTGTGCTGTCCTTTACTGCTTCATTAGTCAAATTATACCCGATTAATCAAGGTGGCTCCCCTATAATAAATTACAGGAATATACCCTTCATACTTCAAGCTGCATGTGCGTTAGCTACGTTATTCGGCCCATCCTTGGGCCTCGCCCCTGCGGGGCCGCTGTAAGCAGCGTTCAAATCTGCTCCCGGCAGATTTGTCGTTCACTCCAGTCACATAGTTAGCTATGCTCCTGGAGATTAATGAGGGACATCCATGTCCCTCACCGAAGGCCAGCCTTTGACTGTTCAAATTCGTTCCTGACGAATTTGTCACTCACTTGCCGCCTTCATGCAACTCGAATTATTTTGGGTATAGACTGTCTGCACGAAAGAGGAAAAAAGGATCGATAATGGAAGAAAGCAGCATTTTGCTTCAGTTGAAAAATGTCGCATGGCAGGCAGGGGCGACGCAGGTTCTCAATAACATCTGTTTTAATCTCGATGCCGGAGAATTTAAGCTGATTACCGGCCAGTCCGGCTGCGGTAAAAGTACGTTACTGAAGATAGTGGCGTCGTTAATTAGCCCGAGTTCCGGTGAAATCCTTTTTGAGGGCAAGGAGATATCAACGCTAAAGCCTGAAGCTTATCGCCAGCAGGTCTCTTATTGCGCGCAAACGCCCGCTTTGTTTGGTGACACCGTCTACGACAACCTCATTTTTCCCTGGCAAATTCGCGATAAACGCCCGGAACCGGATGTATTTCTGGAAGACCTGGCCCGTTTTGAGTTGCCCGAGAGTATCCTCAAAAAAGGGATCAATGAACTGTCCGGCGGGGAAAAACAGCGCGTCTCGTTAATTCGTAATTTGCAGTTTCTGCCTAAAATCCTGCTGCTTGATGAAATCACCAGCGCGCTGGATGAGTCCAACAAACGTAACGTGAATGAATTAATTCACCACTATGTTCGCGACAAGAAAATTGCCGTGCTGTGGGTGACGCACGATAAAGATGAGATTAATCACGCGGATAATGTCATAACTCTTCAACCGCACGCCGGAGAAATGCAGGAAGTCAGCAATGAACGAGCATAATATTACCAATGAATCACTGGCGTTAGCGATGATGCTGGTGGTGGTCGCCATACTGATCAGTAACAAAGAAAAGCTGGCGCTGGAAAAAGATATTCTCTGGAGCGTTTGCCGGGCGGTGGTTCAGCTTATTATCGTCGGCTATGTGCTGAAATATATTTTCGGCGTCAATCACAGCATTCTGACCTTATTAATGGTGCTGTTTATCTGTTTTAACGCCGCCTATAACGCGCAAAAACGCAGTAAATATATTGATAACGCTTTTCTCTCGTCGTTTATTGCCATTACGGTTGGGGCGGGGTTGACGCTGTCGGTACTGGTGTTGTCCGGCTCTATCGAGTTCACGCCGATGCAGGTGATCCCAATTTCCGGGATGATTGCAGGCAATGCGATGGTGGCGGTGGGGCTGTGTTACAACAATCTGGGGCAGCGGTTTAACAGTGAACAGCAGCAAATCCAGGAAAAGCTCAGCCTCGGCGCGACGCCGAAGGTTGCTTCCGCGCCGCTGATTCGCGACAGCATTCGTGCCTCGCTGATCCCGACGATCGATTCCGCCAAAACCGTGGGGTTGGTGAGTTTACCGGGAATGATGTCTGGGTTGATTTTTGCCGGTATTGACCCGGTAAAAGCGATTAAGTATCAGATTATGGTGACGTTTATGCTGCTTTCGACCGCCAGCCTGTCAACCATTATTGCCTGCTACCTGACCTATCGGAAGTTCTATAATTCACGCCACCAATTAGTCGTAACGCATTTGAAGAAGACGTGATGTGATGCCGGAGGGAGCGGTATTTGTCGAATTTCCAGGCCCGATAAGCGCAAGCGCCATCGGGCAAAATCAAACGGATTAGTACAGCAGCGCGTACAACTGGCGGCGGTATTTCGAAGCCAGCGCATCGCCGGTTCCCAGCGCGGCAAGGATCTCCTGGAAGGTCTTACGCGCCTGACCGTCGGCAGCGGTAAGATCTTTCTTCAGGTGGCTGAACAGCAATTCCAGCGATTCTTCGTTACGTCCGACCTGATGCAGTTGAATGGCTAATTGCGTGGCCAGCGTGGCATCCTGCGGGTTGCTGGCAACCTGTTGCTGCAACTGTTGGATTTCCGGCGTATCCGCCGCCTGCTTCAGCAGTTCAATCTGTGCCACCAGCCCCTGATAACGGGTATCCTGATCTTGTAACGGAATCGTTTTCAGCACCGCTTCGGCATCGTCAGAACGATTGAGGGCGATTTGCGTTTCCGCCAGCAGCAGGCCGATTTCGCTGCTCTGGTTGGAGATTTGCCAGGCTTCTTTCAGCAGCGGCAGCGCATCCGCGTGATTACCGGCTTCGATAAACTCGATAGCCTGGCGTGCTTTCAGCTCTTCTTCGCTCGGCAGCACTTTCTCCAGCAGCGCACGAATAACTTCTTCCGGCTGCGGACCCTGGAAGCCATCTACCGGCTGACCGTTCTGGAACAGATAAACAGTGGGGATCGCGCGCAGACCAAACTGGGAGGCGATCATCTGTTCGGCGTCGCAGTCGAGCTTAGCGAGAATAAACTGACCATTATACTGGGCGGCAAGGCTCTCCAGCACCGGCGTTAATTGCAGACAATGCTGGCTGCGCTCAGACCAAAAATAGAACAGGACCGGTGTGGTCATCGACTGTTCAAGGGTCTGCTGCAGGTTCGATTCATTAATATTAACAATATTCTGTGTGGACATGGAGTTACTCTCTTTTGTCGATTTCTTGTTACATGGGGGCTGACGCGCGAGCTTCAACTCAACCCTGTAAAATTTTGTCCATTATGCGGCCTGGCAGCAGGCGTTTAAGCAGCATAATGGCCCAGGTCACCAGCGTAACCGGATAACGTAGCTTCGGTTTGTCGCTTTCGAACGCGTGACGCACTTTGGCGACAACCGCTTGTGGTCCCAGCGTAAACCGCGCGGCAATGCCGGGATTTTCCACGGGGGCATCGCTTTGCGTCTGGTTGACGTTTTCGGTAAAACGGGTGCGGATGGGGCCCGGTTCAATCAGGCTGACCTTAATCCCACTGTGACGCAGCTCCATACGCAGCGCGTCGGACCAGGCTTCCAGCGCATATTTACTGGCGGCATAGGCGCCACGTCCCGGTGTGGAGATCAATCCCATTACCGAGGAGGTCATCACGATGCGTCCTTCGCCGTGAGGTAGCATGGCGGGCAACAGGCGCATGGTGAGCTGATGCGCGCCAAAGAAGTTGGCGGAAAACTGCTGCTCCATCTGCTCGCGGCTAATCGTGGGCAGTGGGCCGTAGACGCCGTATCCGGCGTTGTTAAAGATCCCATATAAACGATTATCGGTCAGGGCGATCACCTCATCGGCGGCGCGATCCACGCTTTCGGGTGAATCCAGATCCAGCAATACGCCGGTGAATCCCATGCTGTTCATACGCGCGACATCGTCAGGTTTGCGGCAGCCGGCCAGAATTTGAAAACCCTGGCGCTTTAGCTCAAGTGCGCTTTCCAGGCCGATTCCGCTGGAACATCCTGTTATTAAGACCGATTTTTGCATAACTTTACCTGTCAGGATCTCCGTTGAATTACGAGTCGTGATTAACTAGAGGAGTGAGATGTTGCGCCATCCAGTCGGCAATAAACGGCTGGGCGTCACGATTAGGGTGAATACCATCATCCTGCATCCACTGGGGTTTCAGATAAACCTCTTCCATAAAAAAAGGCAGCAGAGGGATATCAAACTCTTTGGCGAGCTTTGGATAAATCGCGCTAAAGGTTTCATTATAACGGCGACCGTAGTTTGCCGGCAGACGAATTTGCATTAATAGCGGTTCGGCATTTGCCGCTTTCACGTCCTGCAAAATCGTGCGCAGGGTTTGTTCGGTTTGCGCAGGCGCAAAGCCGCGCAGGCCATCGTTGCCGCCAAGTTCGACCAGTACCCAACGCGGCTGGTGCTGCTTGAGTAATGCAGGCAGACGGGCCAGGCCCTGCTGCGAGGTGTCGCCGCTAATGCTGGCATTCACCACCGGCGTTTTGGTTTGCCATTTATCATTAAGTAGCGCAGGCCATGCGGCGCTGGCGGACATACGGTATCCGGCGCTCAGGCTGTCACCCAGAATTAATAACGTGTCCGCAGCGGCGGCGCGGAAAGTTAACAGGACCAGGAACAGGAAAGGCCAATGCCAGCGGAAAACATTGTTGAAGTTCATCATCTTAAGAAATCCGTCGGTCAGGGTGATCATGAGCTATCCATCCTTACCGGAGTTGAACTGGTTGTCAAACGCGCCGAGACCATTGCGCTGATTGGCGAGTCGGGATCGGGGAAATCCACGCTGCTGGCGATCCTCGCCGGGCTGGACGATGGTTCCAGCGGTGAAGTGAGTCTGGTGGGGCAGGCGCTACATACCATGGATGAAGAAGCCCGGGCACAGCTGCGGGCAAAACATGTGGGATTCGTTTTCCAGTCATTCATGTTAATCCCGACCCTGAACGCACTGGAAAACGTCGAACTGCCCGCGCTGTTGCGTGGCGAAAATAGTGGTAAAAGCCGCGACGGGGCCAAAACGTTGCTGGAGCAACTTGGGCTGGGAAAACGTCTGGATCATCTTCCGGCCCAGCTTTCCGGCGGGGAGCAGCAGCGCGTGGCGCTGGCACGGGCCTTTAACGGGCGTCCGGATGTGCTGTTTGCCGATGAGCCGACGGGCAACCTCGATCGCCAGACCGGAGACAAAATTGCCGACCTGTTGTTTTCTCTGAACCGGGAACACGGCACCACCCTGATTCTGGTGACGCATGACCCGCAGCTGGCGGCGCGTTGCGATCGGCGCTTACGTCTGGTGAATGGACAGTTGCAGGAGGAGGCATGATTGCCCGTTGGTTCTGGCGCGAATGGCGCTCGCCTTCATTACTGATTGTCTGGCTGGCGCTGAGCCTGGCGGTAGCCTGCGTACTGGCGCTGGGCAACATCAGCGACCGTATGGAAAAAGGGCTGAGCCAGCAAAGCCGCGAGTTTATGGCGGGAGATCGCGCGCTGCAAAGTTCACGTACCGTGCCGAAAGCGTGGATTGACGAGGCGCGGCAGCGGGGGTTGAAAGTCGGCGAGCAGCTGACTTTCGCGACCATGACTTTTGCCCGTGACACGCCGCAGCTGGCGAACGTCAAAGCGGTAGATGATGTGTATCCGATGTACGGCACGTTGCAGACCAATCCGCCGGGGCTGAAACCGCAGCCGGGTTCGGTGCTGCTGGCCCCACGCCTGATGGCGCTGCTCAATCTAAAAATCGGTGATTCCATTGACGTCGGAGACGCCACGCTGCGCATCGCCGGCGAGGTGGTGCAGGAGCCAGATTCCGGTTTTAATCCGTTCCAGATAGCGCCGCGCCTGATGATGAGCATGGCGGATGTCGAAAAAACGGCGGCGGTCCAGCCGGGAAGCCGCGTGACATGGCGCTATAAATTTGGCGGAACGCCGCAGCAACTGGACGCGTACGAAAAATGGCTGTTTCCGCAGCTAAAGCCTGAACAGCGCTGGTACGGGCTGGAGCAGGATGAAGGCGCGCTGGGGAAATCACTTGAACGTTCACAACAGTTTCTGCTGCTGTCGGCGCTGTTAACGCTGCTGCTGGCGGTCGCTGCGGTTGCTGTGGCGATGAGCCATTATTGCCGCAGCCGTTACGATCTGGTGGCTATACTGAAAACCCTCGGCGCGGGCAGAGCGCAACTGCGTAGGCTGATTGTTGGTCAATGGTTGATGGTGCTGGCGTTGTCTGGCGTGACCGGTGGGCTTTTCGGGCTGTTGTTTGAGCACGCGCTGGTGGTGTTACTCAGGCCGGTCCTGCCCGGCGATCTGCCGCCCGCCAGCCCCTGGCCGTGGCTGTGGGCCTTAGGCACCATGACGGTAATTTCGCTGTTGGTAGGGTTGCGTCCTTATCGGCTACTGCTGGCGACGCAGCCGCTACGTGTGTTACGCCGTGACGTGGTGGCAAACGTCTGGCCGCTGAAGTTTTATTTGCCGGTGGTATTGGTTGTTGTGGTCGTCCTGCTCGCTGGACTGATGGGCGGAAGCCTGCTGTTATGGGCTGTGCTGGCCGGTGCGGTAGTACTGGCGCTGGTGTGCGGCGTGCTCGGTTGGATGCTGCTTAACGTGCTGCGTGGTCTGACGCTCACCTCGCTGCCGCTGCGTTTAGCGGTCAGTCGACTGTTGCGCCAGCCGTGGTCAACGCTCAGTCAACTGTCGGCATTTTCACTTTCATTTATGCTGCTGGCGCTGCTGCTGGTGCTGCGCGGCGATCTGCTCGATCGCTGGCAGCAGCAAATGCCGCCGGAAAGTCCAAATTATTTCTTGATCAACATTGCCAGTGAGCAGGTTGTACCGCTGAAGTCATTCCTGTCGGAACATCAGGTGATCCCGGAATCGTTCTATCCCATTGTACGTGCGCGTCTGACAGCCATTAATGATAAGCCGACCGAAGGAAATCAGGATGAGGCGCTTAACCGCGAACTTAATCTGACCTGGCAGGATACCCGCCCGGATCATAACCCGATAACCGCCGGAAGCTGGCCGCCGAAAGCGGGGGAAGTGTCGATGGAAGAAGGGCTGGCGAAGCGGCTAAACGTGAAGCTCGGCGATCGGGTGACTTTTATGGGCGATACCCAGGATTTCAGCGCCACGGTCAGCAGCCTGCGTAAAGTGGACTGGGAAAGCCTGCGGCCTAACTTCTTCTTTATTTTTCCTTCCGGGGCGCTGGACGATCAGCCCCAGAGCTGGTTAACCAGCTTTCGTTGGGAGAACGGCAACGGCATGTTGACGCAGCTTAACCGCGAATTCCCGACCATCAGCCTGCTGGATATTGGCGCCATCCTCAAACAGGTGGGCCAGGTGCTGGAGCAGGTAAGTAGAGCGCTGGAAGTGATGGTGGTGCTGGTTACCGCCTGCGGCATGTTGTTGCTGTTGGCGCAGGTTCAGGTGGGGATGCGTCAACGTCATCAGGAACTGGTGGTCTGGCGCACGCTGGGAGCAGGCAAGAAATTGCTGCGTACCACGCTGTGGTGCGAGTTCGCTATGCTCGGGATGGTCGCCGGGCTGGTGGCGGCCATCGGTGCGGAAACCGCGCTGGCTGTATTGCAAACCCGCGTATTTGACTTCCCGTGGGAGCCAGACTGGCGACTGTGGGTTGTGTTGCCGCTTTGTGGGGCATTGCTCCTCTCTTTATGCGGCGGATGGCTCGGTTCACGACTGCTTAAAGGTAAAGCGCTGTTCCGTCAGTTCAGTAATTAATTCCTGCCAGTGATGATTACGCACCGGTTTTTTAAATCGGTGCGTTTTTTTATCTATGTAGCACAAATTGATAACCCCTTGATATTTAACAGCACAGAACAATAAAAACCCAACAACACGAGTGTATTAATAAACGTTAATATTTGTATGCTTAATAATTGGCAGGCTATCTATCAAGGTACAAATAATGACTATAAAAAAAACGGCGCTGGCGGTATCGATCGGCGCAGCAGTGGTATTAACGACTTTCGCTTCCCAGGCGGAAATCACGGTCCTGAAACAAGATCCGCAGGCGGGCGATCCGCTGAGCCGTCTTAACTTCACCGTCGGCGGGAGTATTCGTCCGCAGTTCCAGAATATGGCCGGTGACGATGGTAAGAATGGCTACAAACGTAATGGCTTCGACGGCGGGACGCGTTTCCGCTTCGCCGCAGACTATTATCTGTTTGATGATATCAGTTGGGTGAGCTACTACGAGCTGGGCGTTAACTTCCCGGCCATGTTCAACTGGGATAATCACTACGCTGACGGCGCCAACGATACCACGCGTCGTATGCTGTACACCGGTCTGAAGAGCGCGACCTGGGGTACGCTGACCTTCGGCCAACAGAACAGTATTTACTATGATGTGGTCGGGGCGAAAACGGATATCTGGGATTACGATATGATCGGTCAGGCGCCAGGTAACGGTATCAATGGCGACTATGACGGTTCCTATCGTACACGTAAATCGTTGAAGTATAAGAAAACGGTGGGGGATGTTGATCTCTACGCATCTTATCTGTTCAGCGATGATTACAACCCGAACAACGGCCTGCGCTACAAGCGTAAAGGCGGCGGCTCGTTGGGTGTGGATTACCACATCACCGATGACCTGACCTGGGGTACGGCGTGGAACTACACCCGTGCGGAAATGCGTGGCGACACCAGCAAAACCTACGATCAAAACATCGTCGGTACCGCACTGAGCTGGAAACCGGATAACTGGACCTTCTCAATGGGCGGCGGCTGGTATCAAAACTTCATGACCACCAAAAAAGTTTCGGTTAACGACTACTTTGCCGGTGATGCCTGGGGTCTGGAATACTTCGCGGGTTATACCTTCCCGATTGGTCAGTATGCGCTGAAATCTGTTCAGCCGTACTTTATGGGCGATCGTATCGAATACGTGAATGGTCGTAACTATCTGCGTACCGACAACGGTGTGGGTATCAGCTTCCAGTTGGATTACGGTTTCCGTGTGGATTACGAACACGTCTTTACCTCCAGCACCGACAATCTGGGCGATATGAACCTGGTGCGTCTGCGTTACGACTTCTAAGTCAATTTTCCTTCCAAAGCCGGGTAGCCAGGGCGTTATCCGGTTTTTTACTCTCCGTTGCCGAAAAACGCATAAGCACCTTCCTTGCACATTCAACGACATACTTCGCAACATCATGAAATAATTTCAAGGACAGCGGGTTGTGATCTGTGTCATGTTAGAAATCTGCCTGTTATCAGGCCAACGAGAACAACGCCGCATGAACGGCGTGAGACATGACACCACAACGTTAAAATGGAGAAAATATGGGATTGCGTCAGAGTTTACGCGTCGCGACCGGGGCGCTGTTACTGGCCTGCGGCTTACAATTTGCTCATGCGAACAGTGACCCGCATACCATCGTGTTTGGCGTCGCGCCTGGACCGTACGGCGATATGGTGAAACAGGCTATTGCCCCTACGCTGAAAGAGAAAGGCTATAAGGTGGTGGTGCGCGAATTCAGCGACTACGTGCAGCCGAATATGGCGCTCTCCAACGGCAGCATTGATGCCAACCTGTTCCAGCACTCGCTCTATTTTGACAAATTCACCGCCGATAAAGGACTGAAGCTGAGCAAGCTGATTGTGGTCCCGACGGCCGGGATGGGGTTTTACTCGCACAAAATCAAAAGTCTGGATGAGTTGAAAAAAGGGGATGTGATCACGCTGTCCAACGATCCGACCAACCTGGCCCGCGGTCTGCGTTTCCTGCAATCCATTGGCCTTATCACCATCAAAGACAATATCGATCCCACGAAAGCCTCCGAGCGTGATATCGCCAGCAACCCGAAAGGGCTGGTGTTTAAACCCTTGGAAGCGGCGCAACTGCCGCGTACTTTGGACGGTGTGACCGGCGCGCTGGTCAACGGTAACTTTGCCGTGGCGGCAAAACTGGATCTTTCCAGCGCCATCAAGCAAGAGCATCTGGATGAAAACCTGAAAAATATCATTGCGGTACGCAGTGAAGATGCGGATAAACCGTTCGCGAAAGATATTGTTGAAGCGGTGAAGTCTCCGGCGTATCGCGCGGTGATCGACGATCCGCAAAACATCTACAGCGCTTTCCAGAAACCGGAATGGATGTCGGCAGCCCAATAATCGCTGCATGCAAGGGTTAACAGGGGCAGCGGCGACTGCCCTTTTCGCATTTCTGAGGTGGATATGATTGAGATAGAAAAGGTTTGCGTGGATTTTACCGCAGGCCGTGGACCCTCAACCCGGGCGGTTGATGACGTCAGCTTGCATATTGGCGCGGGCGAGATATTTGGTATTGTCGGGACCAGCGGCGCGGGGAAAAGTACGCTACTGCGCACCTTGAACGCCTTAACGCGTCCGAGCAAGGGAAGTGTGAAGGTGAACGGCGTAGAAGTTTCTGCGCTGGAAGGCACTCAGTTACGTAAAGCGCGTCAGCGCATTGGCATGATTTTTCAGCACTTTAATCTGATGCATACCCGCACCGTGGCGCAAAACGTCGCCTTTAGTCTGAAAGCTGCCGGGTGGGAACGCAGCAAGATTGCTCCACGCGTCACCGAGATTCTGGCGCTGGTCGGACTGTCTGATAAGGCGAACCGTTTTCCGGTTCAGCTCAGCGGTGGTCAGAAGCAGCGCGTGGGTATTGCCCGTGCGATTGCTAATCATCCGGATGTGTTGCTGTGTGATGAACCCACTTCCGCGTTAGATCTCGAAACCTCGGCCACGATTCTGGCGCTGCTTAAGCAGATCAACCAACAGTTGGGGATCACGATCGTGCTGATCACTCACGAGATGAACGTGATCAAATCGATTTGCGATCGCGTGGCGGTGATGTCAGGCGGCAAGGTGGTGGAGTCCGGGGAGGTGTTTGACGTTTTTGCTCACCCACAGCACGCCTTCACCCAGCAACTGGTGTCGCATACCCTCAATCTGACGCTACCTGAGCGTCTGCGCCAGCATCTGCCCGGCCAGTTGCTGAAAATTCTTTTTATCGGCGATTCGGCGGAACAGCCTGTGCTGTCAGAAGTTGCGGTTAAATTTGGCGTGGCGGTGAACATTCTGCACGGCAAAATTGAATATATCGGCGAACGCGCGCTGGGGATTCTGGTGGTACAACTCACCGCGCCGCATAACCCTTCTGCGGTGGATGTCGCCGTGGAACATATTCGTCAACGTACTGCTCAAGTGGAGGTGATTCGTGGATGATTTATTGCCTGATTTGACGCTGGCGTTTAATGAAACCTTCCAGATGCTGAGCATCTCAACGGTGCTGGCGATTATTGGCGGTTTGCCGCTCGGTTTTCTAATTTTCGTCACCGATCGGCATTTATTCTGGCAGAACCGTTTTGTGTATCTGCTCAGCTCCGTGCTGGTAAATATTATCCGCTCGGTACCGTTTGTGATCCTGCTGGTGCTGCTGCTACCGCTCACCCAGTTTTTGCTCGGCAATACCATCGGACCGATTGCCGCCTCCGTGCCGCTTTCCGTGGCGGCGATTGCTTTTTATGCCCGGCTGGTGGATAGCGCGCTACGTGAAGTGGATAAAGGCATTATTGAGGCGGCGGAAGCGTTTGGCGCCACCCCGATGCGCATCATCTGCACCGTGTTGTTGCCGGAGGCCAGCGCGGGACTGTTGCGTGGACTGACGATCACGTTGGTGAGCCTGATCGGTTACTCCGCGATGGCCGGGATTGTCGGCGGCGGCGGGGTAGGTGACCTGGCGATTCGCTTTGGTTATTACCGCTATGAAACCCAGGTCATGATCGTCACCGTTGTCGCGCTGATTATTCTGGTGCAGGTCGTGCAGGTGCTGGGCGACTGGCTGGCGAAACGCGCGGATAAGCGCGACAGGCATTAATTACTGTGCGTTAAGCCATCCGGCAACGTCCTGCCATGTGCCGCGAAAGACGATTTTCGCGGCTTTCTTTTCCAGTTGATAGCGATACATCGGGTCGTAATACTCGTTGAGCAACGGCACCAGCCAGCCCATGTGGGCGTCGGTACTGCCCGTCGACTGCTGTTCGCGCAGAGCCACGTCAAGCAGGGCGGTCAGCTCGGTAAAACGCTGTAACCCCAGACGACGGCGAATAGCGAACAGGCCGTGGTGCAGATACTCACTGTATTCCTGCCAGCCCAGGCTCTCACCATAAGCGTGGGTAAAATCGTGGTGCATGCGCACGAAATACTCCTCGCGCAGGCGCTCCAGACGCAGCTCAAAAGGATCGTCCACCACCGCAATGGACGCCTCGGTCATGCGCTCGCGCAGGCATTCGGGCAGATGGTTAGCGCCGATCATCCGGCCTTCATCTTCCAGCACCCACTGGCGCAAATCCTGTCGGCTGTCCGTTTTGAGCATTTCGACTGCCAGCAGGTTTTCAAAACTCGCCTGGCTTAGCTGCGGCTCTACGGTACGTCCAAACGAGGAACCGCGATGGTGCGCCAGTCCTTCGAGATCCACACCGTTCGGCTGCTGTTGAACCAGTTGCGTTTTACCGTTCCCGGTACAGCCGCCAATTAAGACGATCGGTTTTTGCACCAATTCTTCCGTTATCCGTATGACCGCCTGGCGCAGAGCCTTATAACCGCCCTGTATCAGCGGATAGTCAATGCCGGACTCGTGCAGCCACTGCTGCACAATATGCGAACGCTGACCGCCGCGCGCGCAGCATAAATATCCTTTTGGGTGTTGACGACAGGCATCCTGCCAGGCGTACATGCGCTGTTGGCGGGTTTCACCCGAGACCAGTTGATGGCCCAATTCGAGCGCAGCCTCAGGCCCCTGACGTTTATAACAGGTACCGACGGCGGCGCGTTCGTCATCGTTCATTAAGGGGAGATTGACTGCGCCCGGCATCGCGCCTTGTTGAAATTCGACGGGGGCGCGTACATCGATAATAGGCGTACCGGCGAGCAGAATCGCGCGATAGTCCTGTGCTGTTTGTGTGTCTTGCATAGTAAAAAACGAAACCTCAAATCATCTTGCGTATCATTTTACGCGCCAAAGAGCAGGATGACTTGATTTTCAATCGCGTGCATTGTTGAAAATTGCTAAAAATCCGGCGATTTCTGGTTTTCGCTGCGTAAATAACGTCACAATATCTTCCACAGCCTTACCTGCGCCAAACTTATGCCAGGCGAGACTTAAGGGTGAAGGGGGGCGCATAGTAGGAATAATGCTACTGACCAGTTGCCCGTTATCAAGCAATGGCTGGCACAGCGGTTGCGGAACAAAGCCGATACCCACCCCAGCAAGATGCGCCGCAATTTTGGTTTCCATGTCCGGGACAATAATCTCTTTTTGGCCGGGAAGCCGCCACGCGACCCGTTTGGTCAGGGTGCGCGCACTGTCTTCAATGTTGATCGCCGGAAAACGGCGCAACTGCGCTTCCGTTAATGGACCACTGACGTCTGCCAATGGATGATTCGCCGACATAACAAATCGCCACTGAACAGACCCCAAAGGATCGAGGGTAAAAGTGTTGGCCATTGGTTCAGTACCCGTGACGCCGATGGCCAGAGAAAATCCTTCATACAGCAGTGAATCCCAGACGCCCATATAGATTTGCCGGGAAAAGTGAAACTGAGTAAAGGGATAGCGGGCGTTAAGCCAGGATAACAGGCGAGCGACGGCTTGCGGGCTATACAGCAGGTTGTTGACCACGATATTCACCTGACGCTCTACGCCGTCGTTCACTTGCTGTAATTCGCTGGGCATGCTGTCCAGCCAGGCGAGCCAGTCCTTTGCCTGAGAAAGAAGATGCGAGCCCGCGGCGGTTAACGTAACGCTGCGGGTGGTGCGAAAGAACAGAGCAACCCCGGTATTTTCTTCCAGAAGCTTAATGCGATAGCTGATGGTGGCCGTGGTTTTACACAAGCGATCCGCCGCCCTGGAGAAACTCCCTGTTTCGGCTACGCCAATAAAAGTACGCAGTGTTTCTGGATCAAACATCGTCAGCTACTCCCTGAATGCTCTTCCGCAAGCCTGATTTCTTGTTCTCTGATTTATAAGTATTTTTACATAATGGCCTTGTTTAAATTGTGGTCTAAATCGAATTTTGGAAAAATATTCCAACTTTTGTGTTGATGTTAAATCCCGAAGGTTTTAGATTGCATGATATTGAAGCCGCTAACTGTTCTGGCTGCGGTTCAGAGGAATTCAGTTACAAGGAAAAGATGATGAAACTTGAGGTATTACCGTTAAATCAGCACACGTTCAGCGCCTATGGCGATGTCATCGAAACCCATAAACGTGATTTTTTTCATATCAATGATGGGTTGGTTGAACGTTATCACGATCTGGCTAATGTGGAGATCCTTGAGCAGGACCGAACGCTCATCAGCATTAACCGCGCGCAACCGGCAGCGATGCCTATTATTGTGCATGAACTGGAGCGCCACCCGCTGGGTACCCAGGCATTTATGCCCATGAAGGGCGAAGCGTTTGTGGTGATTGTCGCACTTGGTGAGGACAAACCCGATCTTTCCACCTTAAAAGCCTTTATCACCAATGGTCAACAGGGGGTGAATTACCACCGAAACGTCTGGCATCACCCGCTGTTTGCCTGGCAAACCGTGACCGATTTCCTGACGGTCGATCGTGGTGGTAGCGATAATTGCGATGTTGAACGTATCCCGGCACATGAACTCTGTTTTGCGTGACGCTATTGGCCTTCTTGCTTAATATGAGCATATTGTTCATTGTTTATGCTCATATTTTGGGCCGGAGTAAATGTAGTGGAGACGGAAGTAAGACGGCGCGGCAGGCCTGGACAGACGGAGCCGGTTGCGCAGAAAGGCGCTCAGGCGCTCGAAAGAGGCATTGCGATTTTGCAGTATCTCGAAAGAAGTGGGGGGAGTTCGTCAGTCAGCGATATTTCCGGCAGTCTGGATTTACCGCTCTCCACGACTTTTCGCCTGCTAAAGGTTTTACAGGGTGCTGATTTTGTCTATCAGGACAGTCAGTTAGGATGGTGGCATATCGGTTTAGGCGTCTTCAATGTGGGCTCCGCGTATATTCATAATCGCGACGTCCTGTCGGTAGCCGGACCATTTATGCACCGATTAATGCTGCTGTCAGGAGAAACGGTGAATGTCGCGATTCGTAATGGCACTGAAGCGGTGCTGATTGGCCAGAAGGAGTGCAAATCGATGGTCAGGATGTGTGCACCTTTGGGCAGCCGTATGCCGTTGCATGCTTCCGGTGCGGGGAAAGCACTGCTTTATCCGCTGATGGAAGAAGAGTTAATGGACATTGTCGTGAAAACGGGTTTGCAGCAGTTTACGCCGAACACGTTGGTGGATTTTCCTACTCTGCTGCGTAATCTGGAACAGGCGCGCGAGAATGGCTATATCGTTGATCACGAAGAACATGTTGTTGGATTGAATTGCATCGCTTCGGCTATCTATGACGATGCAGGCAGTGTAGTGGCTGCCATCTCTATTTCGGGGCCCGCATCCAGACTGACGCAAGATCGTTTTATTAGTCAGGGGGAGCTGGTACGGGATACAGCACGAGATATCAGTACGGCGCTTGGGTTAAAAGCACCCGTAGCTTAAGTCGCAACCCGCTCAGAGGAGCGGGACTTTTTTGGATTTTTTTAAAGTTGGAAAAATTTTCCAATAAATAGAGGTAGAAAGAAAATGGCAAAAATGAGAGCCGTTGACGCGGCAATGTATGTGCTGGAAAAAGAAGGTATCACCACCGCATTTGGCGTGCCTGGAGCGGCAATCAACCCGTTCTATTCCGCAATGCGTAATCACGGCGGCATCCGTCACATTCTGGCTCGCCACGTTGAAGGCGCCTCCCATATGGCGGAAGGTTATACGCGTGCCGCTGCAGGCAACATTGGCGTCTGCCTTGGCACTTCAGGCCCGGCTGGAACTGACATGATCACTGCACTGTATTCCGCCTCTGCCGACTCTATTCCTATTTTATGTATCACCGGCCAGGCGCCTCGTGCCCGCCTGCATAAGGAAGATTTTCAGGCTGTCGATATTGAATCTATCGCCAAACCGGTCAGCAAAATGGCGGTAACGGTACGTGAAGCGGCACTGCTGCCACGGGTTTTACAGCAGGCATTCCACGTCATGCGCTCAGGTCGCCCTGGCCCGGTGCTGATCGATTTGCCCTTTGATGTCCAGGTTGAAGAAATCGAATTCGATCCCGACATGTATGAGCCGTTGCCGGTGTACAAACCTGCCGCCAGCCGCAAGCAAATTGAGAAAGCGCTGGAAATGCTGAGCCAGGCGGAACGTCCGGTTATCGTCGCAGGGGGCGGGGTGATTAATGCTGATGCTTCCGCACTGCTGCAACGTTTTGCGGAGCTGACCCATGTACCGGTTATCCCCACGTTGATGGGCTGGGGATGTATCCCTGACGATCATGAGTTAATGGCCGGCATGGTCGGGCTACAAACCGCGCACCGCTACGGAAATGCCACGCTGCTTGCTTCTGATATGGTGTTCGGTATTGGTAACCGTTTTGCTAACCGTCACACCGGCTCGGTCTCGAAGTACACCGAAGGGCGCAAAATCATTCATATCGACATTGAACCGACGCAAATTGGCCGTGTTCTGTGCCCGGATTTGGGCATTGTTTCTGATGCCAAAGCCGCGCTGACCTTGTTGATTGACGTCGCTCAGGAAATGCAGAAAGCCGGACGTTTACCTTGCCGGAATAGCTGGGTTGATGAATGCCAACAGCGTAAGCGGACGTTACTGCGTAAAACCCACTTCGACAATGTCCCGGTGAAACCACAGCGTGTCTATGAAGAGATGAATAAAGCCTTTGGTCGCGACGTTTGCTACGTCACCACCATCGGATTATCACAAATTGCCGCTGCGCAAATGCTGCATGTGTTCAAAGAGCGTCACTGGATCAACTGCGGCCAGGCTGGTCCTCTCGGCTGGACGCTGCCTGCGGCATTAGGGGTTTGTGTTGCCGATCCAACACGCAATGTCGTCGGGATTTCGGGGGATTTTGACTTCCAGTTCCTGATTGAAGAACTGGCGGTAGGCGCGCAATTCAATATTCCTTACATCCATGTGCTGGTCAACAACGCCTATCTGGGCCTGATTCGTCAATCGCAGCGTGCTTTTGATATGGATTACTGCGTCCAACTGGCGTTTGAAAATATCAACTCCAGCGAAGTAAACGGCTATGGCGTCGATCACGTCAAAGTGGCAGAGGGATTAGGTTGTAAGGCTATTCGCGTCTTCAAACCTGAAGATCTCGCTCCGGCGTTTGAGCAAGCCAAAGTCCTGATGGCGCAGTATCGCGTTCCGGTTGTTGTCGAAGTGATCCTTGAACGAGTGACCAATATCTCGATGGGTAGCGAGCTGGATAACGTGACCGAGTTTGAAGAGGTTGCAGACGGTGCAGTTGATGCGCCAACCGAAACCTGTTTTATGAAATATGAATAGAGGAGGTGACAGATGTTACGGTTCTCAGCCAATCTTTCCATGCTGTTTCTGGAATACAGTTTCCTTGAGCGTTTCGACAAAGCGGCGCAAGCGGGGTTTCGTGGCGTAGAGTTTATGTTTCCCTACGATTACGACATTGACGTCTTAAAGGAAAAACTGCAGACCAACAAGCTGGAGCATACGTTGCATAATCTCCCCGCCGGAGATTGGGCTGCGGGTGAACGTGGTATCGCCTGTATTCCGGGGCGCGAAGAAGAGTTTCGTGATGGTGTGGCCGCGGCTATTCGCTATGCGAAGGGGCTGGGCAATACAAAAATCAATTGCCTGGTAGGTAAAACACCGGCGGGTTTTTCGGCTGAACAGATCCAGCAAACGCTGGTGGAAAATCTGCGCTATGCGGCCAACATGTTAGCGAAAGAAGATATTTTATTGCTGATTGAGCCGATCAACCATTTTGATATTCCTGGTTTCTTTCTCACCGGTACGCATCAGGCGTTAGCGTTAATTGATAGCGTCGGATGCAATAATATCAAAATTCAGTATGACATTTATCATATGCAGCGCATGGAAGGGGAATTAACCCAGACCATGACCACGTGGGCAAATAAAATAGGTCATTTGCAAATTGCAGATAACCCTCGTCGCGGAGAGCCAGGGACCGGGGAAATCAATTATGACTTTATTTTTAAGTTTATTGATAAATCAGGTTATGACGGGTGGGTAGGCTGCGAATATAAGCCGCTGACGACCACCGAAGCAGGATTATCGTGGATTAATCAGTATCGATAATTTGTAAGTAATTTCAGGCAACACTATTTTTTCCACTCTGTTGGAAGGGAATCGTTTTGCCTGAATTCAGGAATACCGACAGATATAAAAGAGGTTGCAAATGAAACTGGGATTTATTGGCCTGGGTATTATGGGATCGCCAATGGCGATTAATTTGGCTCGCGCCGGACATCAATTACATGTCACGACCATTGGACCGGTGGCTGAAGAGTTGCTGTCACTGGGGGCGGTTAATGTTGAAACTGCGCGTCAGGTGACTGATTTCGCAGATATTATATTCATCATGGTGCCGGATACGCCGCAGGTTGAAGAAGTGCTTTTTGGTGAACACGGATGCGCTAAAACTGCATTGCAGGGAAAAACCATTGTCGATATGAGTTCTATTTCTCCTATCGAAACCAAGCGTTTTGCTCAGCAGGTTAATGAACTTGGCGGGGATTATCTGGATGCGCCCGTGTCCGGCGGGGAAATTGGCGCTCGTGAAGGGACGCTGTCCATTATGGTTGGCGGTGAACCTGAAGTATTTGAACGGGTGAAACCGCTCTTTGATATTCTGGGAAAAAATATCACTCTGGTGGGCGGGAATGGTGATGGCCAAACCTGTAAAGTGGCTAACCAAATTATCGTGGCCTTAAATATTGAAGCCGTTTCTGAAGCGCTGGTATTTGCCTCTAAAGCGGGCGCAGATCCGGTTCGCGTGCGTCAGGCATTAATGGGCGGGTTTGCCTCATCTCGTATTCTGGAAGTACATGGTGAGCGCATGATTAAGCGCACTTTTGATCCCGGATTCAAAATTGCACTGCATCAAAAAGATCTCAACCTTGCATTACAAAGTGCCAAGGCGCTCTCATTGAATTTGCCTAATACGGCAACTTGTCAGGAGTTATTTAATACCTGCGCCGCGAATGGTGGAAGCCAGTTGGATCACTCGGCAATGGTTCAGGCCCTGGAATTAATGGCTAATCATAAATTGTCATGATCGTTGGTATCGCTGCAATCCTGCAGCGATACATTTTAATCAGACACACTTTGGAAAGGTGCATGTCATGAGTGAAAAAAATATATCCGGTATTGAATACTGGAAGAAGATCGTCGTCGTAATGAGTCTGGGTTGGGTCGCAATATGGATTTATCGCACCGTATTAACCCCTATTTATCCTGAGATTCAGGCTTCCCTGGGCAATGTCAGCAATGCTGAAATTGGCGCCATCGCCAGTTTCTATTTTTTCGCCTATTGCAGTATGCAAATTCCCTGCGGAATTTTGGTCGATAAGCTTGGCCAGAAAATTATGCTGATGTGTGGGTTTACGCTCTTTATTATTGGTACGCTCAGTATTGCAAAAGCCACGGGACTGGTGATGATCTATGCCGGTTCGCTGATGGCAGGAGCGGGCTGCGCCTCTTTCTTTAGTTCTGCGTATTCTCTCTCTTCGGCAAATGTCCCGCAGGCTCGCCGGGCACTGGCAAACGCCATCATTAATAGCGGCTCTGCGATTGGGATGGGGATCGGTTTAATCGGCTCCAGCGTGTTGGTTAAAAGCATGAGCATGGCCTGGCAAAACGTGTTGTTTCTGGTTGCGGCTGTGTTGGTGGTGATGCTGTGCGTATTTACTTTGGTTATCCGCGGTAAGGTAAAAAGCGAAACGGCGGCGTCAGAGCAAAAAACGCAGACGACAACGATGACAGAAGAGAAAAGTCCGCCGCTGTTTTCGGGTTTGTTATGCAGCGTCTACTTCCTCTATTTCTGTACCTGTTATGGCTATTACCTGATTGTGACCTGGCTTCCGTCCTATCTGCAGACTGAAAGGGGATTTGATGGTGGCGCGATTGGGGTTGCCTCGGCTTTGGTCGCCGTGGTGGGGGTTCCCGGTGCGTTGTTCTTCAGCCATCTGTCCGATAAATTCCGTAACAGTAAAGTCAAAGTCATTCTTGGGCTGGAAATTATGG
Source organism: Citrobacter werkmanii (assembly GCF_008693645.1). Classification (NCBI taxonomy): domain Bacteria; kingdom Pseudomonadati; phylum Pseudomonadota; class Gammaproteobacteria; order Enterobacterales; family Enterobacteriaceae; genus Citrobacter; species Citrobacter werkmanii. Next base: position 1,576,156 of record NZ_CP044101.1, read on the forward strand.
CCGCCGCAATGCTGGTGTTTACGGTGTTATCGCCGAATACCACGATGTTGATGGTCAGCCTGACCCTGTACGGTTTACTGGGAAAAATGGCGGTGGATCCCATCCTGATCTCCTTCGTGTCTGAGCAGGCGTCGGCGAAAACGTTGGGCAGAGCATTTAGCCTGTTTAACTTCTTTGGTATGAGTTCAGCCGTTATTGCGCCAACGTTAACCGGATTTATTTCCGATTTGACTGGCTCAAAAGAGATAAGCTTTGTCATCTCGGCTTGTCTGGTTGTTACCGGAACGCTTATTTTTGCCGGCGTGACGTTATATAAAAAGAAAGTAACACCAGTTACTGCTTCAGCATAAAAATATAATTAAAACTATTTGCATTACTTAATATATTGTTTTTGTTCCACATAGCTAAACCCATTACAACGTTATCCGATACGTGACAAGAGGGATTTATGGAACAGCAAAGAGATCTATACCAACAACGTGGTTATAGTGACGACTTATTACCGAAAACGGCAGCACAACGAAACTGGAAAACATTTAACTATTTTACTTTATGGATGGGGTCAGTACATAACGTACCTAATTATGTTATGGTTGGCGGGTTCTTCATTCTCGGACTGTCCACATTCAGTATTATGCTGGCTATTATTATTAGTGCATTGTTTATTGCATTAGTCATGGTTATGAACGGCGCCGCCGGAAGTAAATACGGTGTACCTTTTGCAATGATTCTGCGTGGCTCGTATGGTGTACGTGGCGCGCTTTTTCCCGGATTATTAAGAGGCGGGATTGCGGCAATTATGTGGTTCGGGCTGCAATGTTATGCCGGATCGCTGGCTTTTCTTATTCTGATTGGCAAGATATGGCCTGGGTTTTTAACGCTGGGCGGTGATTTTACACTACTGGGGTTGTCTCTGCCGGGGTTAATCACATTTCTTATCTTTTGGCTGATTAACGTTGGTATCGGTTTTGGCGGCGGTAAAGTATTGAATAAATTTACTGCGATCCTGAACCCTTGCATTTATATCGTTTTTGGCGGAATGGCTATCTGGGCGATATCCCTGGTAGGGATTGGCCCCATTCTTGACTACATTCCGGGCGGTGTGCAAAAAGCGGGAAACAGCGGATTCCTGTTCCTGGTAGTGATTAACGCCGTGGTTGCGGTATGGGCCGCTCCGGCGGTGAGCGCATCGGACTTTACGCAAAATGCCCACTCATTTCGTGAACAGGCGTTAGGCCAGACGCTGGGTCTCATTGTCGCGTACGTGTTATTTGCGATTGCCAGCGTGTGTATTATTGCCGGTGCCAGTATTCATTATGGAATGGATACCTGGAATGTGCTGGATATCGTACAGCGTTGGGACAGTCTGTTTGCCTCATTCTTCGCAGTTTTGGTTATTCTGATGACCACAATCTCAACAAACGCTACGGGTAATATTATCCCGGCTGGTTATCAGATTGCCGCAATTGCGCCAACAAAACTAACATATAAAAAAGGTGTATTGATTGCCAGTATTATTAGCTTACTGATTTGTCCATGGAAGCTTATGGAAAATCAGAGCAGCATTTATCTGTTTCTGGACATCATCGGCGGTATGCTCGGTCCTGTTATTGGTGTTATGTTAGCGCACTATTTTGTCGTTATGCGTGGCAAGATTAATCTTGATGAATTATATACCGCCAGTGGTAATTACCAATATTATGATAATGGATTTAACCTGACGGCATTCTCCGTAACGTTAGTGGCGGTAATTCTTTCACTGGGTGGGAAGTTTATTCCATTGCTTGAGCCGTTATCGCGAGTGTCGTGGTTTGTTGGGGTTATTGTCGCATTTGTGGCATATGCCTTACTGAAAAAAAGAACGGTTGGACAACCTGCCGCAGTAGAAAAAGCAACAGGTCAGTTGTAATGAAATCAGTAAACGTAGGTGTAAGCGTGCGTTATTTATAAAAACTATCTGTATCCATACAAGGAGTTCGTTATGTCTTTTGATTTAATTATTAAGAACGGTACTGTTATTTTAGAAAATGAAGCTCGTATTGTTGATATTGCCGTCCAGGCAGGAAAAATCGCCGCCATTGGCGAGAATCTTGGGGAGGCAAAGCAGGTAATGGATGCGACAGGTCTGGTGGTTTCACCGGGCATGGTCGATGCGCATACCCATATCTCTGAGCCGGGGCGTACACATTGGGAAGGCTATGAGACCGGAACGCGTGCCGCGGCAAAAGGCGGTATCACCACAATGATCGAAATGCCTCTCAACCAACTGCCCGCGACGGTGGATCGCGAAACCATCGAACTTAAATTTGATGCGGCAAAAGGCAAATTGACCATTGATGCCGCGCAGCTTGGCGGTCTGGTTTCTTACAACCTTGATCGTTTGCACGAGCTGGATGAGGTTGGTGTCGTCGGTTTCAAATGCTTCGTTGCCACCTGTGGCGATCGCGGAATCGACAATGACTTCCGTGACGTTAACGACTGGCAGTTCTACAAAGGCGCGCAGAAGTTAGCAGAAATGGACCAGACGGTGCTGGTGCATTGCGAAAATGCGCTCATTTGCGACGAGCTTGGCGAGGAAGCTAAACGCGAAGGCCGTGTGACGGCACATGATTATGTGGCTTCACGTCCGGTTTTCACCGAAGTGGAAGCTATTCGCCGTGTGCTGTATCTGGCGAAAGTCGCCGGTTGCCGCCTGCACGTTTGCCATATCAGCAGCCCGGAAGGCGTGGAAGAAGTGACCCGTGCCCGCCAGGAAGGCCAGGATGTGACCTGCGAATCCTGCCCGCATTATTTTGTGCTGGATACCGATCAGTTTGAAGAGATTGGCACGCTGGCAAAATGTTCTCCGCCGATCCGCGATCGACAGAATCAACAAGGCATGTGGGAAAAACTGTTCAATGGTGAGATTGACTGCCTGGTTTCCGACCACTCGCCATGCCCACCAGAAATGAAGGCTGGCAATATCATGCAGGCGTGGGGCGGCATTGCCGGACTGCAGAGCTGCATGGACGTCATGTTTGATGAGGCCGTGCAAAAACGCGGTATGTCGCTGCCGCTATTCGCTAAATTGATGGCAACCAACGCCGCAGATATTTTTGGCCTGAAACAGAAAGGACGTATTGCCCCGGGTAAAGATGCTGACTTCGTCTTTATTCAACCGGACAGCAACTACGTTCTGAAAAACGAAGACCTGGAATACCGTCACAAAGTCAGCCCGTATGTTGGCCGGACGATTGGCGCGCGCATTACGAAAACTATTCTTCGCGGGGATGTTATCTATGACATCGAGCAGGGATTCCCGGTAGCGCCAAAAGGTCAATTTATCCTTAAACATCAACAATAATGTGATGCGAATTAATGCCCGTCATGCTGGCGGGCATTCTCTATTTTAAGGTATGAATATGCTTCCTGTTATTAACCGCGAAAGTTTGCTATCTGGCTTTCAGTGGTTTTTCTTTATTTTTTGCAATACGGTCGTGGTCCCCCCAACGCTGGTTTCTGCTTTTCATCTCCCCGCGAGCAATCTGTTAATGCTCACGCAATACGCTTTTTTCACGACATCGCTGGCCTGCCTTGCGCAGGTTATTTGTGGCCATCGTCGCGCCATTATGGAAGGGCCTACCGGTTTATGGTGGGGCACCATTCTGACAATTACCCTGGCTGAGGCGTCACGCGGGACACCGCTCAATGATATCGCCACCAGTCTGAGCGTCGGGATTGTCATTTCCGCTGTGCTGACGATGATTATCGGCTTTAGCGGCTTAGGACACCGGTTGGCCCGGCTATTTACCCCAACGGTGATGGTCTTTTTTATGCTGCTGTTGGGCGCTCAGCTCACCACTATCTTTTTTAAGGGCATGTTGGGATTGCCTTTTGGCATTGCTGACACCAGCGTCAAAATTCAACTGGCGCCTTTTAGCCTGGCGGTTGGCGTGATGTGCTTCATCCTTGCGATGATCATTTTTTTACCGCAGCGGATCTCTCGTTATGCCCTGCTGGTGGGGGCGGTAGTGGGATGGGGACTCTGGCGATTGTGCTTTCCATCAACGTCTTTGCCGTCTGGTGAATTAAGCTGGAAGTGGTTCCCGTTAGGCAGTCATGGCAGGCTGTTACCCGGTATTATCCTGACGGCGGTTATCACCGGTCTGGTGAATATCAGTAATACCTATGGCGCGGTGCGCGGCACGGACGTCTTTTATGCGCATCAAGGCTCCAGCAGCTCGCGTTATCGTCGTAGCTTTATCATTTCCGGTTTTATGACGCTGGTGACAGTGCCTTTTGCCGTGATTCCATTTTCACCTTTTGTCTCCTCTATCGGGCTGTTAACACAAACTGGCGACAGCTCGCGAAAATCATTTATTTACGGCAGCGTATTATGTTTATTGGTGGCGATAGTAACGCCGCTAACCCGCTTATTCTGCGCTATTCCACTGGCGATCAGCAGTGCCGTTATGCTGGTCTCTTATCTGCCGTTGCTCTATTCCGGTCTGGTTTTCAGCCAGCAAATCACCTTTACCGCACGAAATATTTATCGGCTGGCACTCCCGCTGTTTGTGGGCATTTTTTTGATGGGGCTGCCACCGGTTTATTTACAAGATCTTCCACTGACTATTCGGCCATTACTGAGTAATGGCTTATTGGTGGGGATTTTACTGGCTGTGCTTATGGAAAACCTCATTCCATGGGAACGCATTAAATAACAGGATGAAAAGGATTAATGATGAAAATTGTAATTGCGCCAGATTCGTTTAAAGAGAGCTTAAGCGCCGAACAATGCTGCCAGGCAATTAAAGCTGGATTTTCAAGCATATTCCCGGATGCAGAATATATTTGTTTGCCTATTGCGGATGGCGGGGAGGGGACCGTGGATGCCATGGTAGCGGCGACAGGTGGAAAAGTGGTCTCGCTGGAGGTCTGTGGGCCGATGGAGGAAAAGGTCATGGGATTTTATGGCCTGACCGGTGATGGAAAGACCGCCATTATTGAAATGGCTGCGGCGAGTGGACTGATGCTAGTCGAACCGCAGGCGCGTAATCCGCTGCTGGCGTCAAGTTACGGTACTGGCGAACTGATTCGGCATGCGCTGGATGCCGGTATTCGTCATATTATCCTCGGTATCGGCGGGAGTGCGACAGTTGATGGCGGCATGGGGATGGCTCAGGCGCTGGGCGTGCGGTTTCTTGACGCGCAAGGGGCATCATTGAGGGCGGGAGGCGGTAGCTTGTCTCGCCTCGCGAGCATTGACCTGCAACAGTGCGATCCGCGGCTGACAGCATGTCGGATCGAAGTCGCTTGTGATGTGGACAACCCATTGGTTGGCCCGCGCGGCGCGGCAAGGGTATTTGGTCCGCAGAAGGGGGCGACGCCGGAAATGGTTGAGAAACTGGAAGAAGGGTTACTCAACTACGCGCATGTGCTGCAAGCGTTGACCGGTGAAGAGGTATCTCAGGTTGCGGGCGGTGGCGCGGCGGGCGGAATGGGCATCGCCGCGGCTATCTTTCTGCAGGCCATCATGAAACCAGGGATTGAAATTGTGCTGCAGGCTGTTCAACTGGAGCAGTCCATCAAAGATGCATCGCTGGTCATCACCGGCGAGGGACGTATTGATTCGCAAACGGTCGGGGGAAAAGCGCCAATCGGTGTTGCTTCTGTTGCTATGCAGCATCATGTTCCGGTTATCGGTATCGCCGGGGTGCTGGGGGAAGGCGTGGAGGTGGTTCACGATCATGGTATTGATGCGGTGTTCAGTATTTTGCCGCGACTCGCGCCATTGGCGGAAGTGCTGGCGAGCGGTGAAACCAACCTTTATTACTGCGCGCGTAATATTGCTTGCGCGATGAAGCTCGGTCAGGCGATGAATCTGCGTTAAGCATAAAAAAAGCCACGGTGTTAACCGTGGCAAAACCCAACATAGCTAAATAAAAAATTATCAGGCGGGCTGTTCGCCGTTAAATCTCTACATCCCGGTTGCAATCTTTGGAATAGATATAGCTGAATGCTTCGCCACGCCCCACGCCGTAACCCGCCTGCAGGGAGTACGCGCCCATAAAGATGTAGTCGCCTTTTTTCACCGGGACCCATTGGTTATCGAGGTTATAAACGCCCTGGCCTGAGAGAATATAAGCCCCATGTTCCTGTACGTGCGTTTCGATATAACCATGGCTGGCGCCGGGTTCGAATGACAGAATATGCATATTCATATCGAAGCCTAATTCTTTAGGCAGGAAATCCAGTAGGATTACGTCATCCATGCCTTCATAATGAATACGTTCTAACTGGTTGGCATTACCGGAGACCAGCCATGGCGAATGGCCTGCCACCGGCGTATAACGGCGTTTGTATAAAAACAGCTGGCTGTCTTCTGTCTGGGCATTATTAAAGGTGAGCAGTTCACCTGGCGGGCAATACAGATATCCGCCCTGAGTCAAAGCAAATGTTTTACCTTCCGCTTTTGCCTCAACTTTGCCGGAAATAACATACACGAACGTTTCAATACCTTCGCCGCCAAAACCGCTGTGGTGGCCGCCGTTCTGGTGTAGGGTCACCAGATAGTCAACAAATGACGCGCCCAGTTTTGGCGTTGAGAGGATGGTGACGTCACAGTTTTCAAAACCCGGAATGATATTTTTAACCAGTCCGTCCGGGGTTAACAGGGCAAAGTTACCGTGTTTTACAATTGCGCGATTAGCCAGTAAATCATCGCGATAACCCGTGACGTTATTCAGATATCCCATGAATGGCTCCTTATTTCTGCCAGGCAAGTTGATGAAGCATTAATGCCAGAGTTTTGACCCCTTCGGCAAGGTCGTTAATGTTTGTGCGCTCAGCGGGGTTGTGGCTGATACCGTTAATGCTGGGAATGAAAATCATGCAGGTCGGTACACGAGGGGCAAAAATCTGCGCATCATGGCCCGCGCCACTGTGCATGACACGGTAGTTCAGTTGTTCCTTTTCACACAGTTCGGTAAGGGTGGAGACCAGTTTACTGTCCATCGGGACTGGCGTTTCATCCATCCACAAATCGATATCAATACCGATATCCATTTCATCACAGATGGCGCGCATGTCGTTTTCCAGTTGCTGAGTAAAATCACGCAGTACGTCGGCATCGGTATGACGGCAATCGATCGTGAAGGTCGTTTTTCCAGGCACCACGTTGACGGTGTTTGGCTGTGGCTCTACTTTACCAAAGGTCAGTACCAGAGGATCGCCATGCTTTTTGGCTTTCTCGATAGACTGGCTGCAGATGCGACTGAAAGCGTAAACGGTATCGCGACGGTAGCTCAGCGGCGTTGTACCCGCATGGTTGGATTCGCCGTTCAGCGTTACCGTATAGCGACGTTGGCCGACAATCGCGCTGACGACGCCTATCGACTGACCATTACTTTCAAGCACGCAACCTTGTTCGATGTGTAATTCAACGAAGGCTTTGATGTCATTACGAGCATGAAGCGGCTCTGCGGGGAGGGTAAAGCCGCAGGCGTTCATTGCGTCAACAAAACGGGTGCCTTTCGCGTCCTGGATGTTACGGACGTCATCAGGATTTGCCAGTCCAAAAATGTTTTTGCTGCCCCAGAAGACATACGGGAAACGGCTGCCTTCCTCTTCCGCCATGGAAACGACTTCGACCGTTTTCAGCGGGGCACCATAGGTGCTCTTGAGCCAGTCAACCGCGAGCCATGCCGCCAGCGCGCCAAACTGGCCGTCAAGATTGCCGCCGTTGACGACGGTATCAATATGCGAGCCGCTTAAAATGACCTGTTCCGGCGATTCACTCCCGAGCAGACGACCGTATAAGTTGCCCACTTCATCAAAGCGCGTTTCCAGGCCACTGGCGTCCATACGCTTTTTGAATTGCTGTTGTGTTTCAAGCCATTCTGGCGAATACAGCAAGCGCGTCATCCCACCGGTAGGATCCGCGCCAAAGGAAGAGAGCCAGGGAAGGGTTTCTTCAATTGCGTGACGAAAATGGTTGATCATATGAAATTCCTGTTTCAATAATTATTGTGCAAAGGGATTCTTTGTTTCGTATGACTTGAGATAGAGGGCATCGGAAATCAGGTATTGATAAATATCGTCAACAATGTCGATACCATGGACCGCGGCATTGCGTTGATTAATATCTTGATCCTGTCCGGGGTAATAAACTTGTTTAAAGCCGGGGGCCGGAGTAATGTTATTTAACTCTTGCATGGTCTGGCTGAGGTGCTGGCGGAATAATTGGCTGGAGGAGAAAAAGTCGGGATTAATAACCAAATGCAGTTGGCCTAAATTCCGACCGGCATGTAAATCCTCATACATTGAACTGACCTGACGACCAAACGGTAATCCCAATAAAATGCCGGATAACACATCGATCATCATCATCAGGCCATAGCCTTTAGGCCCGGCCGCAGGTAGCAACGCATTGACAGCAAAGGGATCGGAAGTTGGCGCGCCGTTTTTATCGACTGCCCAGGTATTAGGAATCGGCACGTTGCGGGAGCGGGCATCCAGAACTTTTCCCCATGCCTGCACCGTTGTCGCCATATCAAACGTCATGATGTCGTCGCCTTCTCCTGGCGCAGCGAAGGCTAACGGATTGGTACCGTAGTAAATATCTGCGCCGCCGAACGGTACCACCATCGGGTCGGACTGGCACACGGAGAGGCCGATCAGACCAGCGCGAGCGGCTTGCTGCACAAAGTAAGAAATGGCACCGCTGTGCCCCATTCGGCTAATGCCAACGACGGCGACACCATTTTTTTTAGCAATTTTAATGGCATGCTCCATACCCATCTTTGCTGCGACTTGCCCGGCGGCATTATCGGCATGCAAAATCGCTGTACAGGGACCGGTTTCTTCAAAACGAAATGTGGGTTCGCGGTTAGTGCCGCCTTTTGAAATGCGCTCAGCATAGTATTCAACGCGTACGGCGCCATGAGAGTGAATGCCTCTGGCATCGGCGTAAACCAATACCTCAGCAACCGTTGTGGCGTGCTCACGTTTTAGTCCGGCCTTGCAAAGCTTATTCTCGATAAGCTGGTGGAGTGTTTCCCGACTGATTTTCATCTGTCTTCCTTTTTAACGACGGTGTGAAGCATGACTGCCGTTAACATACCGGGAATAAAAATTGATTATGTGATCCAGACACATAAAAAAATATAGTTAGAATTTATTTGATAATCAGTATGGATTTGCCCTTTCTTTTTAAATAAATAATGCCGTTAGAAAATAATGTTTAATCTTCTGGTGGTTATTAAATTTATTTTGTTAATAATTCCAGTGTGATGCCAGTCACTCTATTTGTGATCCCAGATATATACCTTGAGCTACACATTAACACTACTCGTGCAATTGCCATGGGTGCAATTATTAAGGGGTTGTTATGATCCACGCCTTTATTAAAAAAGGGTGTTTTCAGGACTCTGTCAGTTTAATGATTATTTCACGCAAGCTGAGTGAGTCCGAAAATGTAGACGATGTATCGGTCATGATGGGAACGCCAGCGAATAAATCATTGCTGGAAACGACCGGGTTTTGGCATGACGATTTTAATAATGCGACGCCAAACGATATTTGCGTGGCGATTCGTACTGAAACGGCTGATGAAAGTATTACACAGACCATTCTGCAACAATTGGATGAGTCGTTGCAGCAGTTGGCGCAGGCCACCGGCGGTAGCCAAACGCTCCTGCAGGTCAGACGCTGGGAAAGCGCGTGCCAGAAACTGCCTGAGGCGAATATGACGCTCATTTCGGTTGCCGGTGAATACGCGGCGGAACTGGCGAACCAGGCCTTGGATCGCAACCTGAACGTCATGATGTTCTCCGATAACGTTACCCTGGAAGATGAAATCGCTCTGAAGCGCCGTGCGCAGGATAAAGGTCTACTGGTGATGGGACCTGACTGCGGAACTGCCATGATTGCGGGTACGCCGCTGGCTTTTGCCAACGTGATGCCGGAAGGCAATATCGGTGTGCTGGGCGCCTCCGGGACAGGGATTCAGGAGCTCTGTTCACAGATAGCGCTGGCCGGGGAAGGCATCACCCACGCCATCGGTCTGGGTGGGCGCGACCTGAGCGCCGAGGTGGGGGGGATTAGCGCGCTTACCGCGCTGGAGATGCTTGGCGCAGACGACAAAAGCCAGGTGTTGGCTTTTGTGTCGAAACCGCCGGCGGAGGCTGTTCGCCAGCATATCGTGAACGCGATGAAGGCCACCGGCAAACCCGTGGTAGCTCTGTTTTTAGGTTACACCTCCGCGGTCGCTCGCGATGAAAATGTCTGGTTTGCCGCGACGCTGGACGATGCGGCCCGTCTGGCCTGTTTACTGGCGAGAGTCGCGGCGCGACGCAGCTCGCTTTCAACCACAGGAGACGGTGTGATCCGAGGGTTATACACCGGAGGTACGCTGGCCGCCGAAGCCGCTGGGCTGCTGGCCTCCCATCTGAATGTCGCCGCGGATGCACAACATCACCATGGCATGATGCTGGATGCCGCCGGGCACCAGATTATCGATCTGGGGGATGATTTTTACACCGTCGGGCGGCCGCATCCGATGATTGACCCTGCCTTACGTAATCAACTGATTACGGATCTGGGGGGGCAGCCGCAGGTACGCGTGCTGCTAGTTGATGTCGTGATTGGTTACGGCGCGACGGCAGATCCGGCCGCATCGCTGGTTCAGGCCTGGCAGAAGGCGTGCGCTGCGCGAGACCACGAGCAACCGCTGTATGCGATTGCGACGGTGACAGGTACAGAACGCGATCCGCAGTGTCGCTCACTGCAGATTGCCACACTGGAAGATGCCGGCATTGCCGTAGTGAATTCACTGCCCGAGGCAACGCTGCTTGCCGCCGAACTGATTCGTCCATCTCAACCGTTATCTGACAAATCCGCACCTTCGCTACTGGAAAAAGTGGCGGTCATCAATGCCGGGTTACGCAGTTTTGCACTGGATTTACAGGCTGCGGAAATGCCTGTGGTGCATTACCAGTGGGCGCCTGTCGCTGGCGGTAATAAGAAACTGGCTCGTTTATTAGAACGTTTGCAATAAGGGGTTCCAATGTTTACATCAGTGGCGCAAGCCAATGCTGCAGTAATCGAACAAATTCGTCGTGCGCGTCCACACTGGCTGGATGTGCAACCTGCCTCCTCATTAATCCGCGAGCTCAATGAAGGGAAAACGCTGCTGCATGCGGGACCGCCAATGCGTTGGCAAGAAATGACCGGTCCGATGAAAGGGGCCTGTATTGGTGCATGTCTGTTTGAAGGGTGGGCCAATGATGAGATGAGCGCGCTGGCTTTACTGGAGCAGGGCAAAGTCCGGTTCGTACCTTGCCACCATGTTAATGCTGTGGGACCAATGGGGGGAATCACCTCTGCCAGCATGCCGATGCTGGTGGTGGAAAATATCACCGACGGTAACCGGGCTTACTGCAATCTCAACGAAGGGATTGGCAAAGTGATGCGCTTCGGCGCGTATGGCGAAGATGTCCAGCAGCGTCTACGTTGGATGCGCGATGTCCTGATGCCTGTTTTAAGCGCGGCGCTGGCCAATCTGGAACAGGGTATTGATCTGACCGCCATGATGGCGCAGGGCATTACGATGGGCGATGAGTTCCATCAGCGCAACATTGCCTCTTCAGCTCTGCTGATGCGAACCCTGGCGCCGCAAATTGCCCGTCTGGAACATGATAAGCAGCAGATTGCTGAGGTGATGGATTTCCTCAGCGTGACCGACCAGTTCTTCCTTAACCTGGCGATGGCTTACTGCAAAGCGGCAATGGATGCCGGGGCACTGGTGCGTTCCGGCAGTATTGTGACCGCAATGACCCGTAATGGCGACATGTTCGGGATCCGGGTGAGCGGACTTGGCGATCGCTGGTTTACCGCGCCGGTTAACACACCGCAGGGGCTGTTCTTTACCGGCTTCTCGCAGGAACAAGCTAACCCGGATATGGGCGATAGCGCCATCACCGAAACCTTTGGGATTGGCGGTGCCGCGATGATCGCGGCCCCTGGCGTAACGCGGTTTGTCGGCGCCGGAGGAATGGAGGCCGCGAAGTCCGTTTCCGAGGAGATGGCTGAAATCTATCTGGAACGCAATATGCAGTTGCAGATCCCTGGCTGGGATTTCCAGGGGGCTTGCCTTGGTCTTGATATCCGTCGCGTCGTGGAAACAGGTATTACGCCGCTGATCAACACGGGTATTGCCCATAAAGAAGCCGGTATTGGTCAGATCGGCGCGGGCACCGTTCGTGCGCCGCTGGCCTGCTTTGAGCTAGCTCTGGAAGCGCTGGCTGAAAGTATGGGCATTAGCTAAGAGAGCCGCGCATGATGATCATCCGTCCTCTGATGGGCAGTCAGCAGTCTCCGGATTTTCGCCAGTCATGGCAGCTATCCGGGATCTGGCGGCGCTCGATTAACCTTGTGGCCGAAGGGGGCGCACTGTTAACGCTGCACCGCCAGGGCAGTGGTTTTAGCCCGGGAGGATGGGTGATCCGTGCGTCTGACTTTGATGCGCTGCGTACGGCGTTAAGCGGTAGCGAAACCCCTCAGGCTGTCCCCGAGGGGATTGTGCTGGGACCGTTTCTGTTACGCCAACCGCAGCGTTGTTGTTCGTTGAAAATAACGTCCCGTCCACATGCCCCGCGCCTTGCATCCGCCTGGATGGATCGCGGCGAGGAAACGGGATTATTCGGGCCGTTAATGCTGGCGGCAAATTTGCCTTTGTGCCCCGAGTTACGTCAGTTCCGCCATTGCTTTTTCTCGGCGCTGGCTGGCTTGTCGACAGACTGGCGGCAGTGGTTAGGCAAGGGGCCAGGTTTAACGCCCAGCCATGATGATACGCTGACCGGAATGCTGCTGGCCGCCTGGTATTTCGGCGCGCTGAATAAGGATTCCGGCCATCGTTTCTTTGAATATTCCGGCAATCTTGAACTGGCGACGACTGTGGTTAGCGTGAGCTACTTACGCTACGCGGCATTAGGGTACTTCGCTTCACCTTTGCTCCACTTCACTCATGCTTTGGGCCGACACCAAAGGATGGACGCGGCGATAAATTCGCTGCTGGCGCTCGGGCATACCTCCGGCGCAGACACCTTGTTGGGGTTCTGGCTTGGGCAACAAATTATAGAAGGATAGGGAATGAAAACGCTGGTTGTTGCTCTTGGCGGCAACGCATTATTGCAGCGCGGCGAGGCGCTGACGGCAGAAAATCAATATCGTAATATTGCCAGCGCCGTACCTGCCCTGGCGCGTCTGGCACGTTCGTACCGCCTGGCCATCGTACATGGCAATGGGCCGCAGGTTGGTCTGTTGTCGTTACAGAATCTTGCCTGGAAAGAGGTTGAACCTTACCCGCTGGATGTGCTGGTGGCAGAGACTCAGGGCATGATTGGTTATATGTTGGCGCAAAGTCTGACCGCTGAACCGGAGATGCCGCCGGTGACCACAGTGTTAACGCGAATTGTGGTGTCTGAAGACGATCCCGCGTTTATGGCGCCGGAAAAATTTATCGGCCCGGTGTATTCGCCTGAAGAACAAACGCAACTGGAAGCCACCTACGGCTGGCATATGAAACGTGACGGCAAATACCTGCGTCGTGTTGTCGCCTCGCCTGAGCCTCGCCAGATCGTCGAAAGCGATGCCATTAAGCTCTTGCTCAAAGAAGGCCATGTGGTGATTTGTAGCGGCGGTGGCGGCGTGCCGGTGACCGGGGAAGGGGTAGGGTCTGAAGCGGTCATTGATAAGGATCTGGCGGCGGCATTGCTGGCTGAACAGATCGATGCCGACGGTCTGGTTATCCTCACCGATGCTGATGCGGTCTATGAGAACTGGGGCACGCCAGAGCAACGTGCGATTCGTCAAGCCTCTCCTGATGAACTGGCTCCGTTTGCTAAAGCCGATGGTTCGATGGGGCCAAAGGTGACAGCCGTAAGCGGATACGTGAAGCGACGTGGAAAACCCGCGTGGATTGGCGCGCTGTCTCGCATTGAAGACACGTTGGCGGGGAAAGCCGGAACCTGCATTCGTCTGTAAAAGTAACGGGAGGCGTGCGCAGGCGCACCTCCCGTATCGGTTTATTTCAGCTTTGACTGCGCCCAGATGATGCCGCTGGCATATTCCGGCGGCAGCAGGGGAGTGAGCGCTTCCAGCGTGGCGCTAAGGCGCGCGGTATCGCTGTCGCTCAGATTCAGGTGTCCCACCTTACGCCCTTCGCGTACCTCTTTGTCATACCAGTGCAGATGCACCAGCGGCAGCTTCAGCCAGTCATAGTTCAGGTCGCTGCCGATCAGGTTTACCATCACCGAAGGATTGTTCACCACCGGCGTCGGCAACGGCAGGCCGGTAATGGCGCGCAGGTGCAGTTCAAACTGGCTGATGCTGGCGCCGTTTTGCGTCCAGTGCCCGCTGTTGTGTACGCGCGGAGCCAGTTCATTGATCAGCAAACCTTCCGGGGTGATGAAACACTCCATCGCCATCACACCGACATAGCCCAGCTCCTGCATGATGGCAGAGAGCATCGCTTCGGCCTGCGCCTGTTGTTTAGCGTTAGCCTGCGGAAATACCACGCTGGTGCGCAGAATGCCGTCCTGATGCAGGTTATGAGTCAGCGGATAGAAGACGGTGCTGCCGTCGTGCGCACGCGCGCCAACCAGCGAGACTTCACCGGAGAAGTTGATTCCTCGCTCGACGATGCACTCGCCGTAGCAGTCGTCTGGCAGTTGTTCGGTTTCATTCGCGCGTAAACGCCACTGTCCACGACCGTCGTAGCCGCCGATGCGACGCTTCACAATCGCCAACTCGCCGAGTTTGTCAAACACCGCAGACCATTCGCTTTTATCCGCCAGCAGTTGCCATGGCGCGGTCGCCAGGTTGAGTTTGTCAAAAAGCTGTTTTTGCGTCAGACGGTCAGCAATAATCGGAAAGACGTCGCGGTTAACAAACGCCGGGTGACGCGCCAGTTCGCGAGTGAGCGCCGTTTCCGGCCAGCGCTCAATCTCAGCGGTAATCACGCTTTGTTGAAAAGGAACGGCAGCGGGTTCGGCGTCCAGCCCGACGGGCCAGACCGCAATCCCCAGCGGCTCACCGGCCTGACGCAGCATGCGTCCTAGCTGACCATTGCCGAGTACACAGACCTGCTTCATGCGACACCTCGCGGGTCCGGGTTCTCCAGTACCTCATCGGTTTGCGCTTTACGCCACTCAGCCAGACGCTGATGCAATTCGTTGTCGTGTGTGGCCAGAATTTGCGCGGCCAGCAGGGCCGCATTGGCTGCGCCCGCTTTGCCGATCGCCAGCGTGCCCACCGGAATACCGCGAGGCATCTGTACGATGGAGTAGAGACTGTCTACGCCGCTCAACGCTGCGCTTTGTACCGGAACGCCTAAAACAGGCACCAGCGTTTTCGCCGCAATCATTCCTGGCAAATGTGCAGCACCACCGGCACCGGCAATAATCACCTGATAACCGTTTTCTTCAGCGCCTTCGGCGAAACTGAACAGTTTGTCTGGGGTACGGTGGGCGGAGACGACCTCAACATGGTGTGGAACGTCCAGCATTTCGAAGATTTCGGCGGCGAACTGCATGGTAGCCCAGTCGCTTTTGGACCCCATCACGATGGCGACACGCGCCGGATTATTGCGGGAAGACATGCGTCTGAAAACTCCTGTGGTGCACTACACTCGACTTTTGAGGGCACAGAGAATAGCATAATTCACCGTCAAGGAAAACGATTGCGCGCTTTACACTTCACTCTTCAAGCTGCCTCTTTGTTGGCTGCATCTGCTCACCCCAGTCACTTACTTTAGTCAGCTCCAGGGGATTCACGGATTTGCCGCCTCGATGCAACTCGAATAGTTTTGTGTAAAGAGGAACGGGGTATTTGCAGAATTAAAACGGGAATGCGATCAGTTCAACGTCGTGTGGTGTGACTTTGATCATCGAACCTTCGCTGTGCCAGGCGCCTAATACAACGCGGAAGGCGGGTTGCCCATTGGCCGTAAGTTCGTGGACTGCCGGACGGTGGGTATGACCGTGAATTAACCACTGGGCCTGATGTTTTTCCAGCTCGGCAATAACGGTCTGCTGATTCACATCCATGATCTCCAGCGACTTACTGCTGTTGGCTGCTTTGCTGTTGGCGCGCATTTTCGCGGCAATACGTTGGCGAATGAACAATGGCAGGGCGAGGAATAGTTTTTGTAGCCAGTGTTGATGCACTTTGGCGCGAAACGCCTGATAGCCAGCATCGTCGGTGCATAACGTATCGCCATGCATGATCAGCACCTTGCGACCATACAGATCGAGCACTTTCTCTTCGGGCAGTAAGGTCATGCCGCTCTCACGGGCAAAACGTTTGCCGAGCAGAAAATCACGGTTGCCGTGAATAAAAAAGCAGGGAACGCCGGAATCAACCAGTGCTTTTATCGCCGCGGCTATTTGATGATGCAGCGGATTAGGATCGTCGTCGCCAATCCAGGCTTCGAACAGGTCGCCGAGAATGTACAGCGCATCGGCTTGTCGCGCATCACCGGCTAAAAAACGCAGAAAACCGGCGGTGATCGCCGGTTCTTCTGTGCAGAGGTGAAGATCTGCAATAAACAGTGTCGCCACGATTACTCGCTGACGGTCACGTTTTCGATGATGACGTCTTCTTTCGGCACATCCTGATGCATACCGCTGCGACCAGTGGAAACGCCTTTGATTTTATCAACCACGTCCATGCCTTCAACAACTTCAGCAAATACGCAGTAACCCCAACCCTGCATGCTTTCGCCAGAGAAGTTCAGGAAGTCATTGTCAGCAACGTTGATGAAGAACTGTGCGGTTGCGGAGTGCGGAGCCTGAGTACGCGCCATTGCCAGCGTACCACGGGTGTTTTTCAGACCGTTGTTCGCTTCGTTTTTGATCGCTTCTTTCGTGGCTTTTTGCTTCATGCCCGGCTCGAAACCACCGCCCTGGATCATGAAACCGTTAATAACACGGTGGAAAATGGTGTTGTTATAAAAACCTTCGCGGCAGTAGTCCAGGAAGTTTTTAACTGTTTCAGGCGCTTTATCATCAAACGTTTTGATTACGATATCGCCGTGATTAGTGTGGAAAGTAACCATTTTTGCATCCTGTTCCGATAGATTGGTGCTTCGACCCTGGTAAGGGTCAGAGTTAGGGGTGTGTTATAGCATAACCGCAAGCTGCGATCACCTTGCAAAGTGTGCTGCTTCGATTACGAATAATATGTATTATACGGATATTATTACCCACACACGTCTACACGGAATCTTCGATGTTAAAAATCTTTAATACACTGACGCGCCAAAAAGAGGAATTCAAACCTATTCATGCCGGGGAAGTCGGCATGTACGTGTGTGGTATTACCGTTTACGATCTCTGTCATATTGGCCACGGACGTACTTTCGTTTCTTTCGACGTCGTTGCGCGTTATCTGCGCTTCCTCGGCTATAAGCTGAAGTATGTGCGCAACATTACCGATATCGACGACAAAATCATCAAGCGCGCGAATGAAAACGGCGAGAGCTTTGTCGCGCTGGTCGATCGCATGATTGCGGAAATGCATAGCGATTTCGATGCGCTGAATATTCTGCGCCCGGATCTGGAACCTCGCGCTACGCATCATATCGCCGAGATTATTGAGATCACCGAACAGCTGATCGCCAAAGGTCACGCCTATGTTGCCGATAACGGCGACGTGATGTTCGATGTCCCGACTGATCCGAACTACGGTCAGTTGTCACGCCAGGATCTGGATCAACTGCAGGCAGGCGCACGCGTCGACGTGGTTGACGTGAAGCGCAACCCGATGGACTTCGTGCTATGGAAAATGTCCAAAGAGGGTGAACCGAGCTGGCCATCTCCGTGGGGCGCTGGTCGTCCGGGCTGGCATATCGAGTGTTCGGCGATGAACTGCAAACAGTTGGGCAACCATTTTGATATTCACGGTGGCGGCTCCGACCTGATGTTCCCGCACCATGAAAACGAAATTGCCCAGTCCACCTGTGCGCACGATGGCGAATACGTGAACTACTGGATGCACTCCGGGATGGTGATGGTTGACCGCGAGAAAATGTCCAAATCGCTGGGCAACTTCTTTACCGTGCGCGACGTGCTGAAATACTACGACGCCGAAACCATTCGCTACTTCCTGATGTCGGGGCATTACCGTAGCCAGTTGAACTACAGCGAAGAGAACCTGAAACAGGCGCGTTCCGCGCTGGAACGTCTGTACACTGCGCTGCGCGGCACTGACAAATCCGTTGCCCCTGCGGGTGGCGAGGCCTTTGAAGCGCGTTTCATTGAAGCGATGGATGACGACTTCAACACCCCGGAAGCGTACTCCGTGCTGTTTGATATGGCGCGTGAAGTTAACCGCCTGAAGGGTGAAGATATGGCGGCGGCGAACGGTATGGCTGCGCATCTGCGTAAGCTCTCCAGCGTGCTGGGCTTGCTGGAACAGGATCCAGAAGCATTCCTGCAAAGCGGCGCGCAGGCTGATGACGGTGAAGTCGCCGAAATTGAAGCGTTAATCCAGCAGCGTCTGGACGCCCGTAAGGCGAAAGACTGGGCGGCGGCCGACGCCGCGCGTGACCGTCTCAACGAGATGGGCATCGTGCTGGAAGATGGTCCGCAGGGCACCACCTGGCGTCGTAAGTAACTCTGTAATGCCCGGTGGCGCCTACGCTTACCGGGCCTACAAAAGAGCGAGTGTAGGCCGGATAAGACGCAGCGCGTCGCATCCGGCAGATTAATATTTTCGATACCACCACAGCACACCCATCATCATCATTCCCGGTAGCCACACCCATAATAATTCCGAAATAATCACCTGATGCCCGTAAGGGGTCGCATAGCGTGACAGCGCGAACGGCGCGACTTTAATCACCTGCCACGGCGCGAAAAAGCGTTCATCCGACCACGGCCACAGCCAGCCGACGCCTTTGCCGCCGGTGGTGACAGAATCCAGCACACTGTGCGATAGCAGTGAAACTGTCAGGAATAGCCAGCAGCGAATCAATCCGGCTTTAAACCATCGTCGGCCAATCAATACGCAAAGTAGCGGCACGACAAAGGCGAACAGCAGTGAGTGGGTAAATCCACGGTGGCCAAACACGTTGCCGTAGGCGACGCCAAGCTTAAATGACAGCACGTCGGCATCCGGCAGCATCGCCAGAATGACGCCAGTAAACAGTAATCGTGGGGGGATGACTTTAAGTCCGAGACCTAATCCTAAACAGAGTGGAACGGCCGCGTGAGTAACGATGGTTGGCATGATGTTCGCTTCATGTGGGAAAACGACATGCTAACTGTTCACTGTGAAGTGGGGATGAAGTTATTATCTGAAAATGAGACGGGGAAGCGGCCGGACAGGGCGTTAACCTCATCCGGCACTTGGGGTCACGCTACGATGTTAATGCTGTGGCCTTCAAAGCTGACGGTCTGTCCGGCAACGATTTTACAGCGTTTGCGCGTTTCAACCGCGCCATCGACCTTCACCAAGCCTTCGCCAATAGCGATCTTTGCCTGGGCGCCGCTTTCGCTCCAGCCTTCCAGCTTCAGCAAATCGCAGAGTTCAACGTGTGGGTGCTTACCCAGTGAAAATGTGGCCATCTTAAACGTCCTTTACATCATGGTATTCAACACACGCCTGTAGCGTGTTTTCGATAAGTGTGGCGACAGTCATTGGGCCTACGCCGCCCGGTACTGGCGTGATATATGACGCACGTGCGGCTGCATCTTCAAAGACCACATCGCCCACTACTTTACCATTCTCCAGACGGTTGATGCCGACATCAATCACAATCGCACCTTCTTTGATCCACTCGCCGGGTATAAAGCCCGGTTTGCCGACAGCAACAATCAGCAGGTCCGCATGCTCTACGTGGCGACGCAGATCTTTGGTGAATCGGTGGGTGACCGTAGTGGTGCAACCAGCCAGCAGCAGCTCCATGCTCATTGGGCGACCGACAATATTTGAAGCGCCAATCACTACGGCGTTCAGACCATAGGTATCGATGTTGTAACGCTCAAGCAGAGTGACAATCCCGCGCGGAGTACATGGACGCAGACGCGGCGCGCGTTGACACAGACGACCAACGTTATACGGGTGGAAACCGTCTACGTCTTTATCTGGTGCGATACGTTCCAGCACCTTAACGTTGTCGATACCTGCCGGTAATGGCAGTTGTACCAGGATACCGTCGATGGTGGTATCTGCGTTGAGCGTATCGATCAGCTCAAGAAGCTCCGCCTCGCTGGTGGTTTCAGGCAGGTCATAAGAGCGGGAGACAAACCCCACTTCGTCACAGGCTTTGCGTTTACTCGCGACATAAATCTGCGAAGCCGGATTGCTGCCTACCAGCACAACAGCCAGGCCCGGGGCGCGTAATCCAGCCGCTAAACGCGCCTGAACTTTTTGAGCAACCTCAGAGCGCACCTGCTGCGCAATCGTTTTACCGTCAATAATCTTTGCTGCCATCAGAGAGAGGATTCCATCTGTTACGTTAAATCGAAGGGGATGTCACTATTTTGTCAGAAGCAGAACGTGCTGTCAGTTTTCGTTTGCGTTTTTACGTGCGATCGCGGGGAGAGCGGTGAGTGAGCAGGGGCGGTTCAGTCGCTGAAGCCCTGCGCATCATTCATGATCATGCTAATTAAATTTAACGTCAATGAAACAACTCATCACCCTGGTATTTTCAAGGTTAATGCACCATAAACCAGTCTGTTACGTTTGATTATGATGTCTTTACCTCATTTTTACTCGGATTTTTCCTGGATCCCAATAAGAATTAGCCAGGGCCATTAAAAGGATTTGCAGGTATTTTTCATTAATTTAAATGTTTAATTTAATGCTGTGACGAAATAGTCATATTCGCGAAGATTAATTAGTGAATCAAATACTCGGAGAGTTGGGTAAAGGTTAGCTAATTCTCTTGCGATATATATCTTTACAGGATGCAGAGATAATTCGCCTGACATTTAATGTCGATAATGATTCAAACGGATCCCGCAGGACGCCGGAGCCGGATGTGTGTAATTCAAGGGAAATCCATGAAACGTAAATTAATAGCCTCTTCTGTTATTGCCAGCCTGATGTTAGTTGCGGGCGCAGCGGTTGCGGCCGATCCGGCGGCGACCGATCCGGTAAGCGTTAGCGGCGGTACTGTTCATTTTGAAGGTGAACTGGTCAATGCAGCCTGTGCCGTCAGCACTCAGTCATCCGATCAGGTTGTTACGTTAGGCCAGTATCGTACCGCCAGTTTTACTGCAGTCGGTGATACCACGGCACAAATCCCGTTCACTATCGTACTGAACGACTGCGACCCGAAAGTGGCTGCGACCGCCGCGGTTGCTTTCTCTGGCCAGACCGACATCACTAACAATAACCTGCTGGCCGTTTCCTCCTCGGATAACAGCACTACCGCGGGCGGTGTAGGGATTGAAATTCTGGACAATACGTCCACCGCGCTGAAGCCGGATGGAGCAACCTTCTCTACCGCTCAGGCGCTGGTAGAAGGGACCAACACCCTGCGTTTCTCTGCCCGTTATAAAGCGACCGCGACCAGCGCTACGCCGGGTCAGGCGAATGCCGACGCGACGTTTATCATGAAGTACGAATAAGCCGTTCAGATTCGCGCAAGGATGATGTTCGCCTCATTGGATGAGGCAATATCCGGGGATGAAAAAGGATGCGGCAGATGATAGGGAAAGGCGTGGCGCTGGCGGGAATGCTGTGCGTAATGCCTGCGCTTGCTCATACGGTAATACTGGAAAGCGGACGCCTCCACTTACGGGGACAGCTCGTTAACGGCGCCTGTACGGTCGCCACCGACAGCCAGAATTTGCGGGTGCAAATGGGGCAATATCGTACCAATGCCTTCTCCGGAACGGGAAGCTTTGCCTCTACCAGCGTACCGTTTTCACTGCGATTAACATCGTGCAGTTCTGATGTTTATGACCACGTCGGGATTGCGTTTGCCGGTGTGACGCCAGCGGAAGATCCGCAGGTTTTTCTGGCCAGCGGCGATGCGTCTGCATCTTCTGGGGTTGGTCTGGCGTTATTTGACGAGCGACAACGGCAAATAATTCCTAATGCGCTACCGCTTCATTACGCGCCGATTATCACCCAAGAGATGACGTTTCATTTCACTGCTCGCTATCGGGCCGTCTCGGAAAATATCACACCGGGAATACTTCGTTCAGACGTGTGGTTTACGTTGGTTTATCCCTGATTTATTTCCCAACGATAATCGCATCAAAGGTATTTGTAGCTATGTTTAATAATCTAAAATCAGGTTTTATCCTTTTACTGGCCTTATTTTCTGCTGCCAGTGTGCAGGCAGCCGGCGGCATTGCATTAGGCGCTACCCGTGTTATTTATCCAGCTGATGCCAAGCAAACTTCGCTGTCTATTAGCAATAGCGATACCAAAGAACGTTACCTGGTAAATTCATGGATCGAGAATAGCGCAGGGGTTAAAGAAAAATCGTTTGTCGTGACGCCTCCGTTGTTTGTCAGTGAGGCTAAAAGTGAAAACACGTTGCGTATCATCTACGCAGGCGCGCCGCTGCCAAAAGACCGTGAATCGCTGTTCTGGATGAACGTGAAAGCCATTCCGTCAGTCAACAAGAACAGCCTTGAGGGTAAAAACGTTCTGCAACTGGCGATTTTGTCGCGCATTAAACTTTTTGTCCGCCCAAATAATCTGCCGCACATCCCGGAAGATGCTCCCGGCATGCTGCAGTTTTCCCGTTCCGGTAACCACCTGAAAATCAACAATCCGTCTGCGTATTACGTCACTCTGGTCAACCTCACTGTGGGGAAAACGAAGATCGATAACGTCATGGTTGCGCCAAAAAGCGATACGCAGGTGCTGCTGCCAACGGGCGTACAGGGCAACGTTACCTTCCAGACGGTCAATGATTATGGCGCGGTGACCACCGCCCAAACGGTAAGCGTGCGTTGAGATAACGATGAATAAGACAACGTATTTTCCTGACCTGTTACCGGGGGTTACGCCACCGCTGGCGGGGGTGGCGTTGTCCACGCTGGCGGCGCTCTTTCCCTCTTTAAGCCATGGGGAAAGCTATTTCAATCCGGCATTTTTATCTGCGGATACGGCAACCGTGGCGGATTTATCACGTTTTGAAAAAGGTAATCATCAGCCTGAAGGCGTTTATCGTGTGGATATCTGGCGCAATGATGAATTCGTTGCTACCCAGGACATTCATTTTGCCAGCAGTGCGGGAAAGGCAGGGGAGAAGTCTGGCGGACTGATGCCATGCTTTGGACTCGACTGGGTAAAACGCCTGGGCGTTAATATTGCCGCGTTTCCGGCACTCAGTCAGGATCCGAACGCGACCTGTATCAATTTGCCTGAGGCGATTCCCGGCAGTGAAATTGCCTTTGATTTTTCTACTTTGCGCTTAAACATCAGTTTGCCGCAGGCGTCGATGTTAAACAGCGCGCGCGGCTACATTCCACCGGACGAATGGGATGAAGGGATCCCGGCGGCGCTGATTAATTATAACTTTACCGGTAGCCGTGGGAGCGATACTGACAGCTATTTCCTGAGCATGTTGAGTGGCCTGAACTATGGACCCTGGCGGCTAAGGAACAACGGTGCGTGGAGCTATTCCAAAGGTGACGGATACCATTCACAAAGCTGGAAAAACATCGGTACATGGCTTCAGCGCGCGGTTATCCCGCTGAAGGGTGAACTGGTGATGGGCGACAGCAATACCGGAAATGACGTTTTTGACAGCATCGGTTTTCGTGGCGCGCGACTCTATTCCTCAGACAGCATGTATCCCGACAGCTTACAAGGCTACGCGCCTACCGTACGTGGCATTGCGCGTACTGCAGCGAAACTGACTATTCGTCAGAATGGCTACGTGATTTATCAAAGCTATGTTTCACCGGGCGCTTTTGCGATAACCGATCTTAACCCGACCTCCTCCAGCGGTGACCTTGAGGTGACGGTGGATGAGAAAGACGGTAGCCAGCAGCGCTATACAGTGCCGTACTCCACGGTTCCGTTGTTACAGCGAGAAGGGCGTTTCAAGTATGACGTGGTTGCCGGGGATTTTCGCAGCGGCAATAGCCAGCAATCCTCGCCGTTCTTTTTCCAGGGAACATTAATCGCCGGGTTACCAGAGGGGTATACCGCTTATGGTGGTACGCAGTTAGCCTCACGTTACACTGCGGTAGTTTTAGGTACTGGCCGAAATCTGGGGGATTGGGGGGCAGTTTCCGTCGATTTAACCCATGCGCGCAGCCAACTGGCGGATGACAGTACGCACCAGGGGCAGTCTCTGCGTTTCCTGTATGCGAAGTCATTGAACAATTTTGGCACTAACTTTCAGCTGTTGGGCTACCGCTACTCTACGCGTGGCTTCTATACCCTCGACGACGTCGCGTATCGCAGTATGGAAGGCTATGAGTACGAATACGACAGCGAAGGCAATCGCCACGACGTGCCGGATGTGAAGAGTTACCACAATCTGAGCTACAGCAAGAAAGGCCGTTTTCAGATCAACATTTCGCAGAATCTGGGGGATTACGGATCGCTGTATATCTCAGGTAGCCAGCAAACGTACTGGAATACCTCAGACACCAATACCTGGTATCAACTGGGCTATGCCAGTGGTTGGCAGGGGATTAGCTATTCACTCTCCTGGTCGTGGAATGAATCAGTCGGCATCTCCGACACCGACCGCATTATGGCGTTCAATATGTCAATCCCGTTCAGCCTGCTGAGCGGGCGGCGTTACTCGCGTGATAATGCCTTCGATCGCACCTACGCCACCTTTAATGCCAACCGCAATAGCAACGGACAAAATAGCTGGCAGAGCGGGATCGGCGGTACGTTGCTGGATGGCCGTAACCTGAGCTATAGCGTGAATCAGGGTCACAGCAGTACTAATGGTTACAGCGGAAACGCCAGCGCTAACTGGCAGGCGGCCTATGGCACGCTGGGCGTGGGATACAACTACGACCGCGACCAGCATGACTACAACTGGCAGCTCGCCGGCGGTGTGATAGGGCATGAGGACGGCATTACGCTTAGTCAGCCGCTCGGCGATACCAATGTGTTGATCAAAGCGCCAGGCGCTCAGGGTGTGCGGATAGAAAACCAGACCGGCGTGCAGACCGACTGGCGTGGATACGCGGTGATGCCGTATGCCACCGTCTATCGCTATAACCGCGTCGCGTTAGACACCAATTCGATGAATAACAATACCGATGTGGAAAACAACGTCAGCAGCGTCGTGCCAACGCAAGGGGCATTGGTGCGAGCGGCGTTTGATACACGTATCGGTGTGCGGGCGCTGATGACGGCGAAATATGCCGGTAAACCTGTGCCATTTGGCTCCGTGGTGCGTGAAAACACCAGCGGCGTGACCAGTATGGTGGGTGAAGACGGGCAAATTTACCTGAGCGGCCTGCCGCTTAAAGGCGAGTTGCTGATCCAATGGGGGGAAGGCGCAAAAGCTCGTTGCCTGGCGCATTATGCCTTGCCTGAAGAGAGCCTGAAACAGGCGGTGACGCTCACGAATGTGACGTGCGAATCGCCAGCGGCACGACAGGAATAATACGATGAAACGACAAACAGGTTTGTTACTGGCAAGCGCGTTACTGCTGATGGCGCAACCGTCCTGGGCAACGGTCTGCCAAAATTCGAATGGCACACCAACGGATGTTTTTTACGATCTGTCGAATGTCTTTAACAGCAGCAACAACCAGCCGGGACAGGTGGTGACGTTGCCGGAAAAATCAGGCTGGATTGGCGTCAATGCCACCTGTCCGGCAGGGACGACGGTGGATTATACCTATCGAAGCTATGTCACTGAACTTCCGGTTCAAAGTACCGAGGGCGGTTTTCAGTACCTGAAACTCAATGACTACCTGCTGGGGGCTATGAGCATCACCGACAGTTACGCCGGGTTGTTTTATCCCCCGCGTAACTATATCCGCATGGGGACTCACCCTAACGTGCCGAAGCAGCAACCTTTTGGCGTAATGGATTCAAAGCTGGTGTTTAAACTCAAAGTGATCCGCTCATTTATTAACATGGTGCCTATTCCCCGGCAGACGATGTTCAGAGTCTATGTCACCACCAGTACCGGAGATGCGCTGAGTACGCCGGTTTACACCATTAGCTACAGCGGTAAGGTGGAGGTTCCACAAAACTGCGAAGTGAACGCCGGGCAGATTGTCGAGTTTGATTTTGGCGATATTGGCGCATCGCTGTTTAGCAAGGCGGGCGCGGGCAACAAGCCCGAAGGCATCAATCCGCAGACTAAAACGGTGGCCATAAAATGCACCAACGTTGCCGCTCAGGCCTACTTGACCATGCGGGTAGAAGCGGAGAAAGCCTCCGGGCAAATGATGGTTTCAAACAACCCGGATTTAGGTTTCATTGTTGCCGACAGCAGCGGTAATCCGCTAACGCCTAACAATCTGTCCAGCACTATTCCATTTCAACTGGACGACAACGCCGCGGCGAGTGTTGGGATCCGGACATGGCCGGTCAGCGTGACGGGTAATAAACCCACGGAAGGACCTTTTACTGCCCGTGGCTATCTGCGAGTGGACTATGACTAATAAGCAAAAGCCCGCCGCATGGGCATTTCTGGCGATTATGCCGATGCTGGCATTCAGCGCGTTATGCCAGGCCGCCTCGTCGCTGGGAGAAATCAATATTGAACTGCGCGGTAACGTGGTGGATTTTACCTGCGCGGTGATTGCCAGCGACAGCAATAAGTCGGTTGATTTAGGCACCTGGCCGACAAAGCAGTTACAGAACAGCGGAGACACCACCCAACCGGTCTCGTTTACGCTGAAGCTTGAAGGCTGTCCGCCGGGATCCGCGTCGATAACGTTCTCCGGGACCCCGGCCCCAGGTACTACGCTACTGGCGCTCGATAACGCGCTTATGGCGCAAAAGGTGGCGATTGAGCTGCGCGATAGCGACCGGACGCGATTGCCGCTTGAGCAGGCCAGCCAGACCGTCGGTATTGATGAGAATGGCAATGCCACGCTGACTTTTTTTGCCAACTATATCGCGCTGGCTGATGGGGTGCAGCCCGGGGTCGCCAGGGCCGATGCCACGTTTATGATTAACTATAACTGATCATTGCGCTGACAAAACACTCCCGAACGACACCTCGCCGGGAGTGTTGTTACATTAATTCATGCATTTTGGCGTAGTCGATCAGTTCAACGATGGTATGCAAACCGAGCTTGGAGTAGATATTAGCTTTGTGAGCGCTAATCGTTTTATTACTGAGTAGCAACTGCTCAGCAATTTCCTTGTTGGATAGCCCGTTTGCCAGATAACGTAAAACCGTCACCTCGCGGTTAGAGAGCGGCATATCATTTAATACACCTTTTTGCACATTTACATTGTTAATAAAGTTCAGTGTATCCGAAGGGAAAAAAGAATATCCTGATAAAATCATTTTTACCGCATTGTAGATATCATTTAGATCCTTTCGTTTACTGACAAAACCATTTGCCCCAGCGCGAATAGCGCGCCCGGCATAAAAAGACTCAGATTTTGAAGACAGAAATAGCACCCGAGTATTCTCCTGCAATGATTTTATTCTCTTGAGTAATGTAAAGCCATCAGAGCCAGGCAGTTCAATATCCAGGATGACAAGATCGACAGGGTACGTGCGTAGATGTTCTATTGCCGCGCGGCTGTCATCGGTTTTCAGCACAACCTGAATATTACTGTTTTTTTCGAGGAGTACTTCTATCGACATTCTGACAATAGGGTGTTCGTCCATAATGATAACGGATGCTGGTTTCATTGTTGTATGCCTCAAACTGTTTGCGTATCTTGCGAATTTGATAAAACATCAGGCGTTATAATATTGTCAAATAGCCAAGAGTTGTTCTGAGGAGAATCGAATAAATACTATTTCGTCCTTGTTTATTCGGTTGTTCTTCTACAGAACAATGAATTTGTGGAACATCCATTTCACACTGGAAAAACTAACAATTAATCAGGAAACAGTGAGGATTATACCTGCTCCGCTCTTTCGGAAAAGACTTACAACATCCCGAACGTTAATGGCAGTTAGGATGTTCTGAAAGATCCAGATGTGTTAATGACTATTGGCATTATTTATCTGCGGTTCGAATTATGGCAGATTGAAAATTTATTTTAAATAGTAAAAACGATACAATAAGCTAATTGTTTAGGTTTTGTTAAGTCAGCGGGAACACTATTTTCGAGCGATGTACGCAGAAACAGTAAGGTTAAGTGTGGAAGAGGTGGTATCTATAATACCAGGAATAGTTGTAAATATTAAATATTTGTGAAAATTGGATCAATTTTCTCATGCTAAAATAAGTAATTTCCTAAAAAATCTTACTGGACATAGGGTTATGGTGTTAAATTAAATGATGAGAGGTAACGTTGAGACGATGTATCAGATGCAAAAAGCGCTGCCGGTTTGGTAATCCCAGGCGGGTAATCAACTGGTTCAGGCGATAGATGATGCGGTGGTAGGGTTGTGTCTGTAACTGAGCAATCTTTTTTAAGGAGTTACCTTGTAAAAGTAAGGTCACCATCTCCCAATCGACCTGCTTTATGCGCCTCGAATGAATATAATTTAGCACCGGGGATAATAACGCCTGACGCATCTCTGGGAGGTGTAGACTGCGTGATAAGATATAAAATGGGCCAGACAGTGATATAAAGGTTTTAAGATCTTCATCATGACTGGAAAGCAATATGAAGATTTGGATATCATTCCGCTGTTTAAGTAGTTGGCGCAGGCACTGAAGAATATCGAAGTAAGAGCTTGTTAAGCCTTCCATATCAACCACTAACTGACTAATGACCGACTTTTGCAGGCAGACCAGCGCCGATTCAATGGACCGGAAGATCGCGGTGCGCGTGCCTGAGAATAAATGGCGGCTCAGTGTATAGGCAAGATAATAGTCTCCTGTAATAATCGCCTGAGATATAGTATCGCCCGGTATGGTGTATTCGATTTTTTGCGCCAGATACTCGATTTGGTCGAATACTTGTGAGGTACAGTGGGGATATTGATGGGTACAGTTAGCGTTTCGTATACGGCGATGTCGTTCCCGGCGTTTTGCGCTGTGCATCCGTTTCCATTCCATTTCTGTTGCGGCAGCTCTGGATAAATTGCTGACAACAAACATCCCTGACCCAAATTTTTCCAGCGCGACGGTGAGTTCCCTTGTGCCGTTGGGTTTCAATGTCTTCAACAATCACCAGACTGGCAATTGAGTATCCCATCAGAATAATCTGCCGGAAGTTTTCTGATGTCTTACTCAATGCCCAAAAGATCGTTTTATCCAGTTCAACCTCTCTCTGGGGTTAGTTAAAATATTACCGGGTGTACCTTTCGGTTACCTCATGAATTGTATGACTGGATTATTCTGGCAGTCAGCTGCCAGGTACAGTAGGAGCCGATACTTAATTGATGGTGAGATATTTCTCAATAAAAAATTAGGCGGAGAGGTTCCACCTAATTTTGTAGAAAGTTCAGATGCGCACGGATGTATCTTAAGAATTGCTGATCGTTTTTCACGTGCAGCTTTTTCATAATGCTGCGACGGGTTGCTTTGGCATGGATATCGCTGATTGAGAGCAGGTGAGCGGTTTCGGCTAACGTATATCCGCTGGCAAGAAACATTAAGAACTGGCGCTCTGCAATAGAAAAGTTGCGGGTGGTGCAGTAATGGCAGATAGTCGCCGGTACGCTGTTGCGTAACGCGCGTTTTTGCAAGATGAGGACTAATTTTTTGGTGATCTCGTCAACGTCATCTTCCCGATAGATCAGCGGCAACATGTACAGGCAGGGCCGGAACATCAGCTTATCTTTATCGTTTCTGTTGCAGATCACCACCCGGTGTTGGCGCCTGGTGTGAACCGGAACCTGATAGCATTCGGCGCTGAGCCAATCTTCATCCAGTGAGATAAACGCGATGTCGGCGCGATCGATCTCCTCGACAGGCAAAAAACTAATCTCCTGATGCCACTGACTTGCCAGATGGGAAATAATGATTTTCAGCCCGTGTTCGAAGTGACTATTTTCTTCCTTGATGGCGATACTTAACATTGAAGAGTTCCTGAACCGCTGGAAAGAGGGTAAGGGAATGTTAAGCAAAATCATAAATATTCTAAATACATGTATCCTTAAATCTGGCGCTATGCGGGCTGAGTTGTTACCAGGTGATTTCCTGGATACCCTTGAACGACCAGAAAAAATCAACATTCGTACACTTCACCAGCAACTGAAACAAAAGGCATTGACTCAGCAAGCGCTGACCGTATAATTCACGCGTTTCTCTGCATGAAGTTATCACTTCACAATGCGCCCTTAGCTCAGTTGGATAGAGCAACGGCCTTCTAAGCCGTAGGTCGTAGGTTCGAATCCTACAGGGCGTACCATTTCAACGTAAGCCCCAATTCTTAGCTTCTGCGTACCGCTACGACTTTTCCTTCGCCAGCCATATTTCTACTTCATTAAGACTGCGTTGCACTTCCTCTCTGAGTGAAAAATCCGCAAACGGCTGTTGTTCCAGCGCTGCACACATCTTGCTGGCTGAGCGCATTCCCATGCTGGCACAACTGCTTTTGAGCTGATGCGCCAGGCGTTTTAGCTGCTCGTATTCGCCTTCTGCGCGTGCAGCGTCAATGTCATCTAATAAAGGCAGGGTATGTTGCTTAAAGAGTGCTAACCATTCATGTACTTTTTGTACTCCCATGGCCTGGATATCGTCGGCCAATTGTTGAGTGTCCAACCGTGCGCTTTCCCCCCCAGGGGGTTGCGAAATGGCTTCGTTATCGCGCAGATAATGGGTAATCAGCCGACTGAGTTCATCCCGGGGGACCGGTTTTTGAATAATGCCGAGAAACAAGGCGCTGGTTCTTTGGCTAAGCGTTTCGTCGATAACGTGCGCGCTAAAGCCAATCAGGTTAAGCCCTGGATACGCGCGGATTAACTGTTGTGCCAGCGTGATACCGTCGATATCCGGCAGATCGAAATCAACCAGGGCAGCGTCATAACGAGCATCTTTCTGCAATATTTTTAGCGCATTAGCAGCGCTGTCGGCAGCGGTGACCTGCGCACCATTGAGAGTGAGCATTTCCGTGCTGATGTGCTGCGTGAGAGGATTATCCTCAATAAGTAATAAACGCAAACCTTGTAACGATACCCTGTGTTGGATGGATTCAACCATGGGCATTGCGGCCGCGCGTAATGGTAAACGCAGTCGAAAACAGCTCCCGACACCGGGTGTACTGGTAACGCTCAATTCTCCCTGCATCGCCTGAGCCAGACTTGCGCTGATGGTGAGTCCCAGCCCGGTTCCTCCACGTTTGCCGCTGACTTGTACAAACGGCTGAAAAATATCGCGCTGACGGGAGGGGGCAATCCCACATCCGGTATCTTCAACCTCGATATACCAGTCTTTGTTTTCACGCCGGCTACGCAGGATGATGTGTCCATGATCGGTAAAGCGTAGTGCGTTGTTTAATAAGTTAGTAATAATTTGTCGGATGCGCCGCGGATCGCCGCGTAGGGCAATGGGCACGTCATCGGCAAATTCCGCTACCAACTCGACGGGGCGACTCGCGACACGTCCGTGCATTAGCTGAAGCGAACTTTCCAGCAAGGGTTTGTGTTCAAAAGGTTCATCGCCGATCGCTACATTTTTACCACCAGCTTCGATGGCGGAATAGTCCAGAATATCGTTAAGAATGGTCAGTAGAGACTCGCCCGAGTCGGTGATGGCGCGTAAATTATCCCGATGCTGCGCCAGAGCGGGATTGTCTGAGAGCAATTGCGCGGTGCCAAGGATCCCATACAGCGGAGTGCGTATTTCATGGCTCATGGCGGCAAGAAACGCCGATTTCGCCTGGTTGGCTTTTTCGGCCTCAGCGCGCGCTTGTCGGTGTTCATATACCAGAGAACGAAGCTCTGCGGTGCGAGCTTTAACCTGAGCAGCCAGATGCTCACGATGGCTATTGAGCGTATGAACGCTGGTACGAAAGGCATCCATCAAACGACCAATGGTATCAAGTTCGCGAACACCCGCGGTTTCCGGGAAGGGGGAATCAATATCGCCTTCCAGAAGGCGCTGTAACGCCTGCGTCTGCTGTGCCAGCGGACGGGTGACTGAGCGATAAACCACACGCCAAAGAATGAGAATCAACAGGCATAATGAGACGCCGCTCAACAGCAACAACAGGTTTTGCCCGCGCTGGCTGGCTTGTTTGAGATGCGCCAGTCCGGTCTGGTTGCGTTGGCCGATGATGTCCACCAACTGACTGACTTCGCTACTGAAACGGGTGAATTGCTCGATATTGTTCTGCGATAAGATCTGTAACCGGGTGGTGATGTCATTATCCTGACGATACAGGGCCAGCAGATCAACATAACGGCCAATCGTATCGACGGTATTGGCAACCTGAGCGCGTACCACCGGATCCTCAATACGAATTTGTCGGCGGTGAAGCACTCTGACGGCGGCATTGAGCTGGGTTTCCAGCGCCGCCAGGTTATTCTGCGCCTGGTTATTCCCCAGATTCATCACCCTTTGCTGCACCCGTAACGCGCTCAGACGCAGTTCGTTCATCTGATTATAATATTCCAGATCGATATCAATGAGCCTGTCCAGCGCTTGTTCAGCGGCCTGGCCCTGACGGCCTTCGATCAGATCATAAATACTTGCCTGAGTAGCGCCCGCAGACGTGGCGGCATTATTGGCCTGTCCGCGCGCCATTTCGGCTACGTCTGTGGTGGCCTCAACAATTTGCTGGCTGAGTTGCTGCTGTTGATCGCGTAGCTTCAAACGCTCGCCAACCATCTCCCCCTGATGGCTTAACGACTGGGCGATCTCTTTTTCCTGTTGTTCAATGGCCGAAGTGTCAAAGCCCTGCTCACGAAGGGTTTTCAGTAATGCAGTTATTTTCAGGCTTTGGGCGGTTAACATCCGTCCCTGAGCCAGCCACATGTTTTCATTATCTGCGGTGGTCAGATTCTGCGCGGCAAACAGTTCCCAGGCGCTGGCTTCGCTGAGCTGGCGCGCCATATCCATGGTCGGGATAAGCGCCTGAGTATTGGCCTGCTCAACCTGGCTGACAAAACGCAGGTTATACCAGCCTACCAGCGTGCTGATGAGGGTCAGTGCCGCCATCAGCGCAAAGCCAATCCACAGTCGTTTGGTCAGAGATAAATTCACTGTCTGGTCGCCACAGATTAAAAAGGTTGAGTCCAAAAGAGGAAAGCAACTAGGATAAAGCCTTATCAATGATGAGGCTATCATGCGCGTATTGCTTTTCCTGCTGATCACACTTTTTCCCGGTCTGGGTTACGCGACCGAGTCCCTATTGCTGCGCTGGCAGGGTACGCAGCAGGCTGTCCCGCAATCGCAACTGACCGTGACGGCAAACAAGGCATGGAAACTGTGCGCGTTGTATCCCAGTCTGAAGGATTCCTATTGGCTTTCAGTAAATTACGGCATGCTTGAGGCCGCAAGAAAATATGGGGTAAGCCTGAAGGTGTTTGAAGCGGGAGGGTATCGCCAGTTTAGCACGCAAAAATCACAAATCGCTCAGTGTCAGCAATGGGGCGCGGATGCCATTTTGTTAGGCAGTAGCACGACAACTTTTCCGGATTTGCAGGCGCAGGTGGGCACGCTGCCGGTTATTGAGGTGGTGAATGCGATACATGACGCGACGGTCAAAGCCCGGGTTGGGGTGCCGTGGTTCCAGATGGGGTATCAGCCAGGTCGCTATCTGGTTAAATGGAGCGGTAGCAGACCACTAAAAGTTTTATTATTGCCAGGCCCTGATGACGCGGGCGGCAGCCGCGAAATGGTGGATGGATTCCGCCAGGCGATTGCCGGTAGTCAGGTACAGATTGTGGATATGGCGTTGGGTGATAATGATATTGAAATACAGCGTAACCTGCTGCAGGAGATGCTTGAGCGTCACCCGGATGCCGATGTGGTTGCCGGTACGGCAATTGCGGCAGAAGCGGCGATGGGGGAGAGACGTAATCAGGGAACGCCATTGACCGTGGTCTCTTTTTATTTGTCGCATCAGGTTTATCGCGGGCTTAAACGCGAAAGAATTATTATGGCTGCCAGCGATCAAATGGTCTGGCAAGGCGAACTGGCGATTCAGCAGGCTATCAGGGTGTTGCAAGGGCAGTCGGTGCCGGAAAATATCAGTCCGCCGATCCTCGTGCTTACGTCGAAAAATGCGGACAGCCGGCATGTTCAGCGCTCACTGTCACCCGGCGGATTTCGCCCTGTTTATCTGTATCAGTACACATCGGCTGCTAAAAAATAGCCTTCCCCGTGCTGTGTCACCAGCAAATCGGCCCGCAGCTTGTGGCGCAAACGGCGGATCAGAACGTCCACGGTGCGTAAGTCTGGATTATCTACCCGTCGTGCGGAAAGCATGCGTAATAAGCGTTCCCGACTGAGAATCTCCCCCGGATTAGTGACAAAGGCGACCAGCATTTCATATTCGGCGCGGGTGAGTTTGATGGCTTCATCGCCAAGCTCCAGGGTATGGCGGGAGACATTCAGACAATATCCGGCAAACTGATAGCAGTTGTCTTTGGTCTCCGGCTGCGTCTGGCGGGCAAGATCGATCCGCCAGAGCAAATTTTTCACCCGAACCACCAGTTCACGTAGCTCCAGCGGTTTAGTGACATAATCATCAGCGCCCATTTCCAGGCCCACAATACGATCAATTTGGTCGCTGCGACCCGTCACCAGAATGATGCCCACCGTTGAGCGTTCGCGCAGGGCGCGCGTCAGCATTAAGCCATTTTCGTCCGGGAGATTGATGTCTAACAGAATCAAATCGACAGGGTGTAGCGACATGATTTCACGCAGACCGGCTCCGCTGGCGGTGACTGAGACGTGATAACCTTCCTGTTCGAAGTAAGCCTGTAACCGCGCCTGGGTGACCGGCTCATCTTCAACAATGACAATGTGATGCGACATCCTGGTTGCTGTCTCTTTCTGTTCATATCTGTTCACATTGTGCCGTAAGCCATTCATCCTGACCAGTGTTGCTGTTCACATTTGGGAAATAAGATCCTCTGTAACTAAACCATATAATTACAGGGGCTATTATGCGGAAACTATGGAGGGCGCTGCTCAGACCGAGCGCACGTTGGTCAGTGTTGGCGCTGGTCGTTATCGGAATTGTGGTCGGCATCGCGCTGATCGTCTTACCGCACGTTGGCATTAAATTAACCAGTTCAACCGAGTTTTGCGTGAGTTGCCACAGCATGCAGCCGGTTTATGAAGAATATAAACAGTCGGTGCATTTTCAGAATGCCTCCGGGGTGCGCGCAGAGTGTCACGATTGCCACATTCCATCAGATATCCCTGGTATGGTGAAACGTAAGCTGGAGGCCAGCAACGATATCTACCAGACCTTTGTTGCCCACTCTATTGATACGCCTGAGAAATTCGAAGCCAAACGCGCCGAGCTGGCGGAGCGCGAATGGGCGCGAATGAAAGAGAACAACTCCGCAACCTGTCGTTCCTGTCATAACTATGATGCGATGGACCATGCTAAACAGCATCCTGAAGCCGCACGCCAGATGAAAATTGCGGCGAAGGATAACCAGTCCTGTATCGACTGCCATAAAGGCATTGCGCACCAACTTCCCGACATGAGCAGCGGTTTCCGCAAGCAGTTTGATGCGCTTCGCGCCAGTGCGAATGATGATGGCGATACGCTCTACTCCCTTGACATCAAACCTCTGTATGCCGCGAAAGGTGATAAAGAACCCGCAGGCTCACTGCTGCCCGCCTCTGAAGTCAAAGTGTTAAAGCGTGACGGCGACTGGCTGCAAATCGAAATTGTGGGCTGGACCGAGAGTAACGGACGTCAGCGCGTGTTGGCGCAACTGCCGGGTAAGCGCATTTTTGTGGCTTCTATTCGCGGTGATATCCAGCAGCACGTGAAAATGCTGGAGCAAACCACCGTCGCGGAAACGAATACGCCGTGGAGTAAGTTGCAAGCCACCGCCTGGATGCACAAGGGCGATATGGTTAACGACATCAAGCCGATTTGGGCCTATGCCGACTCACTCTATAACGGAACCTGTAACCAGTGCCACGGCGCCCCAGAGAAAGAACACTTTGACGCCAACGGCTGGATTGGCACGTTGAACGGCATGATTGGGTTTACCAGTCTGGATAAACGCGAAGAACGTACCTTGCTGAAATATCTGCAGATGAATGCCTCTGACACCACCGACAAGCCACATAGCGCTACGGGAGAAAGCAATGAAAAATAACGATCTCTTTCAGGCATCTCGCCGACGTTTCCTGCTGCAATTGGGCGGTTTGACCGTAGCCGGTATGTTAGGCCCCTCTCTACTCACACCGCGTAGCGCCAGTGCCGCCGGGGTACAGGGAACGGGTGTTAAAGAGGGAATTTTGACCGGTTCTCACTGGGGAGCAATCCGTGCCACCGTGGTTGATGGGCGTTTTATCGAGGCGAAGCCGTTTGAGCGTGATAAGTACCCGTCCAAAATGATCGCCGGACTGCCGGATCATGTGCACGGTGGCGCGCGTATCCGTTATCCGATGGTGCGCGTTGACTGGTTACGTAAACGACACCAGAGCGATACCACACAGCGCGGCGATAACCGCTTTGTGCGCGTTTCCTGGGATGAAGCGCTGGACTTCTTCTATCAGGAGCTGGAGCGCATTCAGAAGACCTATGGTCCAAGCGCGCTGCTTACGGCCAGCGGCTGGCAATCAACCGGCATGTTCCATAATGCTTCCGGCATGCTGGCGCGCGCCATTGCGCTGCACGGCAACAGCGTGGGTACCGGGGGAGACTATTCCACCGGCGCCGCTCAGGTGATCCTGCCGCGGGTGGTGGGGTCAATGGAGGTGTATGAGCAACAAACCTCCTGGCCATTGGTGTTGAAGAACAGCAAAACCATTGTGCTGTGGGGCTCCGATCTGATCAAAAACCAGCAGGCGAACTGGTGGTGTCCGGATCATGATGTCTATGAATACTACGAGCAGTTG
This sequence comes from Citrobacter werkmanii, assembly GCF_008693645.1. Classification (NCBI taxonomy): domain Bacteria; kingdom Pseudomonadati; phylum Pseudomonadota; class Gammaproteobacteria; order Enterobacterales; family Enterobacteriaceae; genus Citrobacter; species Citrobacter werkmanii. Next base: position 1,613,220 of record NZ_CP044101.1, read on the forward strand.
AAGGAAAAAGTGGCGCGTGGCGAGATCTCTGTCATCAGTATTGACCCGGTCGTCACCTCGACTCATGACTATCTGGGTCGTGATAAAGTTAAACACATTGCCGTAAATCCGCAGGCTGATGTGCCGCTACAGTTGGCGTTGGCGCACACGCTCTATACCGAGAAGCTCTATGACCCGCATTTTCTCGATAACTACTGCGTGGGGTTTGAACAGTTTCTGCCTTATCTGCTGGGAGAAAGTGACGGACAGCCTAAAGATGCCCTGTGGGCGGAAAAGATATGTGGGATCGATGCCGACACGATTCGTGAACTGGCACGGCAGATGGCGGGGGGGAGAACGCAAATTATTGCCGGCTGGTGCGTCCAGCGCATGCAGCATGGGGAGCAATGGGCGTGGATGATTGTGGTGCTGGCTTCAATGCTCGGACAAATCGGTTTACCCGGCGGGGGCTTTGGTTTTGGCTGGCACTATAACGGCGCGGGTACGCCAGGCCGTAAGGGGGTAATTCTGAGTGGTTTTTCTGGCTCCACCACCGTTCCTCCGATACATGACAGCACCGATTATAAGGGCTATAGCAGCACCATCCCTATTGCACGTTTTATTGATGCGATACTGGAGCCGGGCAAGCAAATTAACTGGAACGGTAAAACGGTGAAACTGCCGCCGTTGAAGATGTGCGTTTTCGCCGGGACCAATCCTTTTCATCGCCACCAGCAGATCAACCGCATTATTGAGGGCTGGCACAAGCTGGAAACCGTTATCGCTATTGATAATCAGTGGACCTCGACCTGTCGCTTCGCCGACATTGTATTGCCTGCGACGACGCAATTTGAACGTAACGATCTCGACCAGTATGGCAACCACTCTAACCGCGGCATTATCGCCATGAAACAGCTGGTACAGCCGCAATTTGAAGCGCGTAATGATTTCGATATTTTCCGCGATCTTTGCCGCCGCTTTAATCGTGAAGAGGCCTTCACCGAAGGATTGGATGAGATGGGGTGGTTGAAGCGGATCTGGCAGGAAGGAAGCCAGCAGGGGAAAGGGCGCGGCGTTCATCTCCCGGCATTTGACGTCTTCTGGAATCAGCAGGAGTACGTTGAGTTCGAGCATCCGCAGATGTTTGTTCGACATCAGGCATTCCGCGAAGATCCCGATCTTGAGCCGCTGGGGACACCAAGCGGTTTGATCGAAATTTTCTCGAAAACTATTGCCGATATGCAGTATGACGACTGCCAGGGGCATCCGATGTGGTTTGAGAAAATCGAACGATCACACGGCGGACCGGGGTCGCAGCGTTGGCCGCTGCATCTGCAATCCGTCCACCCGGACTTCCGTCTGCATTCGCAGCTTTGTGAATCTGAAGCGCTACGTAAGCATTATGCGATAAGTGGCAAAGAACCGGTGTTTATCAACCCGCAGGATGCCAGTGCAAGAGGGATTCGCAATGGTGATATCGTCCGTGTATTTAATGCGCGTGGACAAGTGCTCGCCGGGGCAGTTGTCTCCGATCTCTACTCGCCAGGCGTCGTGCGTATTCATGAAGGCGCCTGGTACGATCCGGAGAACGGCGGAGAAATCGGGGCACTGTGCAAATACGGCAACCCGAACGTGTTAACGATAGATATCGGCACGTCTCAATTGGCACAAGCCACCAGTGCCCATACTGCGCTGGTGGAAATCGAGAAATATACCGGCAAGCTGGCGAATGTGACGGCATTCAGCGGCCCGATAAAAATGGTGGCACAGTGCGAATATGTTCCGGCAGAGCAGGGGAGGTCATAATGAAAGACTCTTCCCTGACACCAGAGCAGGTGGCCTGCGTTTACGCCTGGCTGGCGCAGTTGTTTTCCCGTGAGCGCGATGACGAAAGCCTGGAACAGTTGCATTCCAGCGAAATGGCGGAGTGGTTTGCGTTGCTAAAAAGTGAGCCATCGCTTGAGGCGGAAGTACTTCTGCTGGAGGAAAAAATTGCGGCGCTTAAGATGCGTGAAGACGTCACTCTGGAACTGGCAGCTGATTTTTGCAGTCTGTTTCTGATGTCGGACAAACACGCGGCGTTACCCTATGCGTCGGCTCATCTCGAAGGGGGATCGAACTACGGCGTCATTAAACAACTGTTATCTGATGCGGGCATGCAGGTCAGCAATACGTTTAGCGAGTCAGCCGATCACCTGGCGATTTTCGTCGAACTGCTGAGCCATCTGCATTTTTCACTGGCTGAAGCTGGCTTGCGTCATCAGCAAATTGACGCGCTGCGCAGAGAAACGCTGGCGGGGTTGTTACGCTGGTTACCGGAATTCACCGCTAAATGCTGTCGCTATGATGATTTTGGGTTTTATGGTGCGCTGAGCCAGCTGTTGCTGGCATTGGTCAGGCTGGATAATCAGCACTGAGTGCTGACCTTAGTCGGAAAAAAACGGGAGTAAATTTACTCCCGTTTTTATTATGTTAGCCAGTGTCACCGTACAACCAGCACCGGACATTTCGCATGGCGGACTACGGCAGAAGCCGTTGAACCCAGCAGGTAGGTGCTAAAACCAGGCTTATGCGAGGCGATGACGATAAGTTCGGCGTCAACCGCTTCCGCCAGTTTGAGGATCTGATCCTTCGGTGGGCCGTAAACGACGTGGATTTGACTCCTGCCAGCAGGAATGTTGAATTGCTTAACAATCTCTTCGAGTTTTTCGCTGGCCTTGGCCTGCAGACCACTGCGATCCGGGAATTCGCTTGAGTAGGCCAGCCCCAGCGAGGCATAGAACGGAACGGTAGGAATAACGGCCAGAAAATGGACCTTGGCGGTTTTGGCATGCGCCTGAACCTGCGGCACAACATGGCGGGTTAAATCGGCTTCAGAGATATCAATGGGCACCAGAATTGAGCGATACATATTCACTACCTCCTGTTTGTTTACCTCTATCCTGAGTGTACCCAAGGTTGTCTCTGTATAATAAGTGACCAGATCAAGGTTACGTGCATAATTGTCGTCAATGATAAACGGGGAACGTAAGTTCCCGTTTTCTAATGCAGATGTGGGCCACGTTTTACCGCCTTTAGTTCGCCAGCACGATGACATCCCCCGTTGCCGGGGCTTTTGTTCCCGGTAGCCACAACCGTCCCCACGAACCGGTACAATGACAGCCGAGCAGTTTTTCCGGTTGCTGCTGCTTAATAAATTGCCGCGTCCGCCACAGCTTAGCGGGGGAGGCGGCGCGTAAATGGAACCCACCGATGAGGGCGTGAATTTTGCGAATGCCGGTGATGTTCTGGCAATGGCGGACGATATTTTCTATTCCCCGGTGCCCGCAACCGGTAATGATCACCAGCCCACGGTCAGATTTATAGATCAATACGCCTTCATCGCTGATGTAATCCGGCTGAGGTGTTTTCTCGTGAATAACACCGTAGGCCTGCGGTGTGGATACGCTAATTTCCCCGGACCACAAAAAACGATCGCTAATCGCCAACGGTTCGCGGGTGTATTCCATATTCAGGCGAGAGTAGTCGTTATCGCGGGAGAGTTTTTTAATTTGTCGCGGCTTTCCCGCAAGCGTTATCGACGCGTAACGCTCACAGGCTATTTGAGGATGGCAAATAATACGACTGTTATCGGCAAGCCAGGGGACGCCGCCACAATGATCGTAATGACCATGTGACAGCACCACGGCGGTTAATTGTGTCAGGTCGATCCCCATTTGCGCGGCGTTTAGAATGAAGCTGCCATCCGGCCCGGTATCAAACAGTATGTTGGTGGTTTCATCCTGAATTAACAGACTTAATCCGGGTTTTGCCCGTAATGATTTATCTGCGCCAGCAGCGCGCCGGTTTTCAAGCAACACCGTGAGGGTTAAAGCCATGCCTGACTCCAGTATTAAAACGGCATACTGTAACGCACAGCTTTTGAGAGCGCTGTGATCGCAGCGCCCTTTGGCGTTATCCGTTATTGCGTACTGTTTGCCTGCGCACGGTGTTTTTCCGCCTGTTGCTCATGGGCATAGGAATGAGCATTATTTGTCGACTGATGTACTACCATCGCTTTTTCATGTTCATTCATTTGTGAAAATGATTGTGCATGGGATGACGTTTCTGCCGCATTAACGCCCGCTGAGATAAAAAACGCGATAGCTAAAAAAGAGGACATCTTATTCATCATATTTCTCCTGTGTGGGTTTACGGAAGAAATTATAATTAGCGCACGCTGTCAGCGACGTGACAGGAATATGACGGTTAAGTCAGAGAACAGGAATGACTTAACCGTCGTCACTAAAGATTAAATTGCATGCTGGGGCAGCGTCAGAATAAAGCGGGTGGCATGTGAATCAGATGTCACCGCAACGTTTCCCTGATGGGCAATGACTATCGATTTCACGATCGCAAGGCCAATACCGCTGCCTTCTCCCTTACGTTGCCGGGAAGGATCTACCCGATAGAAGCGGTCAAACAGTCGCGGAAGATGTTGTGGAGGAATTGGCGGGCCGGGGTTTTCAACGACTATCTGCACCTGTTCATCGGCCTCTTTCACCCGCACGGTCACTGACTCGCCTTTTGGCGTGTAACGCATGGCGTTTGAAAGCAGATTACTCATTGCCCGGCGTAACATTAACGGATCGCCCGATACCCAACATTCGCGCCCCTCAAAGCGTAAACCAACCTCACGCTCTTCTGCCCAGGCCTCGAAAAAGTCGAACACTTTACTGACCTCATCAGCCAGATTGAGCGCGGTCTTTTCCGGGATCAGTTGATTGTTGTCCGCTTGCGCCAGAAACAGCATGTCACTCACCATCTTCGACATCCGGCCAAATTCTTCGAGATTGGAATACAGCACGTCCTCCAGCTCTTTTTGGCTACGGGTCTGGCTCAGCGCAATTTCTGTTTGCGTGACCAGGTTAGTGATTGGGGTGCGGATCTCATGGGCAATATCCGCTGAGAAATTCGACTGACGTTTAAAAACATCCTCGATGCGTTCGATCATGTGATTAAACGAACTTACCAGCTGTTCCAGTTCAATAGGCACGGCTTGCGGGTCGAGGCGTACGTCGAGATCTTTCGAGGTGATATTTTGGATGCGGCGACTGACATTACGGATAGGCTCATGGCCTTTATAAACGGCGAACAGCACGATAAAAACAATCATCATGCTAATCAGCGATGCCGTCATAATCAGTTTGTTTTTCAGGTCATTAATATAGTGCAGATGAAAATCGATCGATAACGCCAGGTACAGCGTATATGCCGGTTTTCCATTGGCAAGCTGGCCTACAGGCAAACGAATCATGCGCCAGTTTGATGATGTCATCTGCCCGTGCGTATGTTTGGGCGTTTGCAGCATGGGGCCGGATATAATAAAGACATCGCGGGCTTGGGCATTTTTATCCGGCCTTGCACTGGCGATAAATTGCCGGAGATCCGGGGCGTCAGGTGAATGAAAAATAGCCTTCTGATTGCTATCTTCCAGAGAAATAATGACGTTTGAGTAACCCGCCACGACGTTTTTTAGCGTTTCCAGTCGGCGTGGTTCAGATTCGTTCGGTTGATTAAGAATACGCTCCAGCGTGGCGCTGATCTCTTGTAAATCATTGATGTCCTGCTCGGCGAAATGTACTTTCACTGAGTGGATCATTATCCATGCGAAGGCGAAAAATGAAGCGATAGTCGCCAGACTGATGAAAAAGGTCAGTCGCGTCGCCAGGGAAAAAGGGCGTTGCCATCGTTTACTGGCCATCAGGAACCTCAAGCATATATCCCACGCCGCGCACGGTCTGAATCAGTTTCGGCTCAAAGTCATTATCGATTTTGGCGCGCAGACGCTTAACGGCGACATCGATGGCGTTGGTATCGCTGTCAAAATTCATATCCCAGACCTGAGAGGCAATCAGCGAGCGGGGTAAAACTTCTCCCTGGTGGCGCAGGAAAAACTCAAGCAGCGTAAACTCTTTGCTGGTCAGGGTGATGCGCGCCCCGCTGCGGGTGACTTTTCTACTCACCAGATCAACCATTAAATCTGCGACCTGAAACTGGCTTTCAACAATTACCGCCGCACCCCGGCGTAATAGCGTTCTGACCCGCGCCAACAGTTCGGCAAAGGCAAACGGTTTGACCAGGTAATCGTCAGCGCCTAATTCCAGACCTTTAACCCGATGTTCAATGGTACCCAGCGCAGTGAGGAGAAGAATGGGCATGCCTTTATTGGCGCTACGTAGCATGCGTACGATATCCCAGCCGTTTACATCCGGCAGCATGATGTCGAGGATGAGCAGATCGTAATCGCCGGTCATCGCCAGGTGGTACCCGTTCAGGCCGTTATCCGCCAAATCCACGACAAAACCTGCTTCCGTCAGGCCTTTCGTCAGGTATTCACCGGTTTTTTTCTCATCTTCGACTATCAAAATCTTCATCGCATTCTCCTTCTCGCACTGCTTGTGCGGACTTTCAATTCTAGGGAAGCGGGATCGGATAGCAATCGGTTATTGGGAAAATGACAGTTTTGTCATTTTCCTGTCACCGGTTAAACAGAGTCACTTCGTTAAAGTACAACCCTATAAATTCCTACCTATTTTAGGGTCATCAGTCCGGTCAGGACGTGAAGAACTATGAGCAAATTTAAGCTTCTTACCCTCAGCGCTATATTCGTTCTCGCCGGTTGTTCATTAGCGCCGGACTATCAGCGCCCGGCTTTGCCGGTGCCACAGCAATTCTCCTTAAGCCAGAATGCGCTGGTGTCAGCCTCTGGGAATTATCAGGACACCGGTTGGCGGACCTTCTTCGTTGACGACCAGGTTAAGGTGCTGATTGGTGAGGCGCTGGCCAATAACCGCGATTTGCGTATGGCTGTGCTGAAGGTTCAGGAGGCGCGAGCGCAATATGGCGTCACGGACGCTGACCGCTATCCGCAAATTACGGCAGGATCCAGCGGTACCTACAGCGGTAAATTAAAAGGCGACAGCAGCACCGATCGCCAATTCGAGGCCGGACTGAATCTCAGTTTCGATTTGGATTTTTTTGGGCGGCTGAAAAATATGAGTGAAGCCGATCGACAGAATTTCTTTGCCAGCGAAGAGGCGCGTCGGGCGGTACATATCTCATTAATCTCTAACGTGTCGCAAAGTTATTTCAATCAGCGTCTGGCTTATGCACAACTGCAAATTGCCGAAGAAACGCTGCAAAACTATCAACGTTCCTACGCCTTTGTTGAAAAACAACTGGTCACCGGTAGCACTAATGTACTGGCGCTGGAACAGGCGCGGGGCGTGATTGAAAGTACGCGCAGCGAAATCGCGAAGCGTAAAGGTGAACTGGCGCAGGCCAACAACGCGCTGCAACTGTTGCTGGGTACCTACGGAAAATTACCCGACGATAGGGCGCGCAGTCGCGGAGACATTAAACCGGTTACGCTGCCGCCATCACTCTCGTCGCAAATACTGTTACAGCGTCCGGATATTATGGAAGCTGAGCACGGATTAATGGCGGCGAATGCCAATATCGGCGCCGCGCGGGCGGCATTTTTCCCGTCGATTACTCTGACCAGCTCCGTGTCCAGTAGCAGCAGCGATCTCTCCAGCTTGTTTAATGCTGCCAGCGGCATGTGGAATTTTGTCCCCAAAATAGATATTCCAATTTTTAACGCCGGACGTAATCAGTCCAATCTTGATCTGGCTGAAATTCGCCAACAGCAGTCGGTGGTGAATTACGAACAAAAAATTCAGGGCGCATTTAAAGAGGTGGCCGATGCGCTGGCGTTGCGCCAAAGCATTGCCGATCAAATTAGCGGCCAGCAGCGCTATCTGACGTCATTGCAAATCACCCTACAACGTGCCAGAGCGCTGTATCAGAATGGCGCGGTTAGCTATATCGAAGTTCTGGACGCCGAACGTTCTTTATTTGCCACGCAGCAATCGCTGCTCGATCTTAATTACGCCCAGCAGGTTAATGAAATTAAGCTGTTTGCTGCCTTAGGCGGCGGTTGGGTGGAGTAAACCTTAATATTAACTTTTCAGGAGCACCAACTATGAATACTACCGCCAAAGCCGTGCTGTTAAGCCTTTTCTCTGTGGTCATATTTAACGCTCAGGCCAATGAGCATCAACATGGCGAGATGATGAATATGCAGACGGCGGCTCAACAGGAACAACGCATTAGCGCGACTGGAGTGATTGAAGCTGTTGATATGGACAGTAAAAAAGTCACGATTAAACATGATCCTATTCCGGCGGTGAACTGGCCGGCGATGACGATGCGTTTTACGCTGGTGGCCGACACCAGGGCTGACGATATTAAACCGGGCGATAAGGTCGCGTTTACGTTTGTTCAGCAGGGAAATCTCTCTGTGTTACGCGATATTCACATCAGTAAATAACGTTCTCGCTGGTCTCTTTAATTCTTGCCCGGGTTCTTGCGAGCACGGGTGAGATTATCGCGCAATGGAAATCATTATGGCGTCTTTAAATATTAAAAATACCGCGCTTATTCTCGCTGGCATGATTGCAGGTGGGATTATTTCTGTCGGTGTTTATACTTATTATTCATCCGCAAAAGTATCGACCGAAACCGGACAGGCTTCGCCAAAAGAAGCCAGAAAAGTTCTGTTCTGGTATGACCCAATGTATCCGAATACGCGTTTTGACAAGCCGGGCAAATCGCCGTTCATGGATATGGATTTAATCCCGAAATATGCCGATGAAGAGACCGCAAGCGCGTCAGCACCTGGCGTGCGCATCGATCCCACTCAGACCCAGAATCTGGGGCTAAAAACGGAACCCGTGCGTCGGGGACCACTGCACTATGCGCAAACTTTCCCGGCTAACGTGAGCTATAACGAATACCAGTTTGTTATTGTCCAGGCCCGCTCCGCTGGCTTTATCGAGAAGGTTTACCCGCTCACTGTGGGTGACAAAATTAAGAAGGGTTCTCCGCTCATTGACCTGACGATTCCTGACTGGGTTGAGGCGCAGAGCGAATATTTGCTGTTGCGCGAGACCGGCGGCAGCGCGACGCAGGTGGAAGGGATTCTGGAGCGATTACGCCTTGCCGGCATGCCGGAAGCGGATATCCAGCGTTTAAAGTCGACGCGTAAAATTCAGACCCGCTTTACCCTGAAAGCCCCCATTGATGGGGTGATCACCGCATTCGATTTGCGTACCGGCATGAATATTTCTAAAGACAATGTGGTCGCGAAAATTCAGGGAATGGATCCGGTATGGGTCAGCGCGTCGGTCCCGGAATCTATTGCCTGGCTGATTAAAGATGCCTCGCAATTTCGCATCACTGTTCCTGCCTGGCCGGATAAACCATTCACCATCAGTAAGTGGAGTATTTTGCCAAGCGTTGATGCTACCACGCGTACCCTCCAGCTGCGTTTGCAGGTTGATAACCCCGACGAAGCGCTCAAGCCTGGAATGAATGCTTACCTGCAATTGAAAACGCAAAGCGAGCCGATGCTGCTGATCCCGTCTAAAGCGTTAATTGATACGGGTACCGAACAGCGGGTGATTACCGTTGATCATGAAGGTCGATTTGTGCCGAAGCAGGTTGCTGTATTCCATGAATCTCAGGGGCTGACGGCTATTCGCTCAGGCCTGGCCGAAGGTGAAAAAGTGGTGTCCAGCGGCCTGTTCCTGATTGACTCCGAGGCGAATATTTCTGGCGCCCTTGACCGTATGCGCGCCCAGCACAGTGGTGCGCAAGACGCAGGCGCGATGTCAGCCCAGGCGACCCATTCACATTGAGGACATGATAAATGATTGAATGGATTATCCGCCGTTCAGTGGCAAACCGCTTCCTGGTGATGATGGGGGCGCTGTTTCTCAGCATCTGGGGAACCTGGACCATCATTAACACCCCGGTTGATGCGCTGCCCGATCTCTCTGATGTCCAGGTGATTGTCAAAACCAGCTACCCCGGACAGGCGCCGCAAATCGTCGAGAATCAGGTCACTTACCCCCTGACCACCACCATGCTGTCGGTACCGGGCGCGAAGACGGTGCGCGGCTTCTCGCAGTTTGGCGATTCCTATGTGTACGTCATTTTCGAGGATGGCACCGATCCTTACTGGGCACGCTCGCGCGTACTGGAATATCTCAACCAGGTGCAGGGAAAATTGCCGGCGGGCGTTAGTGCCGAAATGGGACCGGACGCCACGGGCGTCGGCTGGATCTTTGAATATGCGCTGGTGGATCGCAGCGGAAAACATGACCTCGCGGAATTACGTTCTCTTCAGGACTGGTTTTTAAAATATGAGTTAAAAACGATTCCTAACGTGGCGGAAGTGGCCTCGGTGGGCGGCGTGGTTAAACAGTACCAGGTGGTTATCGACCCGATGAAGCTGACGCAATATGGCATCAGCCTGGCGGAGGTGAAATCTGCGCTGGATACGTCAAATCAGGAAGCGGGCGGCTCGTCGGTGGAGATGGCTGAAGCCGAATATATGGTGCGTGCCAGTGGCTATCTGCAAACGCTTGATGATTTCAATAATATCGTCCTGAAAACCGGGGCCGACGGTGTACCGGTTTATCTGCGCGATGTGGCACGCGTTCAGATTGGACCGGAAATGCGCCGCGGGATCGCCGAGCTGAACGGCGAAGGCGAAGTGGCGGGCGGGGTGGTTATCCTGCGCTCCGGTAAAAATGCGCGTGAGGTGATCTCCGCCGTTAAAGCCAAACTCGACACCCTGAAAAGCAGCCTGCCGGAAGGCGTTGAGGTAGTTACAACATACGATCGCAGTCAGCTTATCGATCGCGCCATTGATAACCTGAGCTATAAGCTACTGGAGGAGTTTATCGTCGTTGCGCTGGTGTGCGCGCTGTTCCTGTGGCATCTGCGTTCGGCATTGGTGGCGATTATTTCCCTGCCGTTGGGGCTGTGTATCGCGTTTATCGTGATGCATTTCCAGGGGCTGAACGCCAATATTATGTCGCTCGGGGGAATTGCCATTGCTGTCGGGGCGATGGTTGATGCGGCAATCGTGATGATTGAGAATGCCCATAAGCGGCTGGAAGAGTGGGGGCATCAACATCCGGGTGAAACGCTGGATAACGCCACGCGCTGGAAGGTCATTACTGACGCCTCGGTGGAAGTCGGCCCGGCATTGTTCATCAGCCTGCTGATAATTACGTTGTCGTTTATCCCTATTTTCACCCTTGAAGGGCAGGAAGGGCGGCTGTTTGGTCCGCTGGCGTTCACCAAAACCTATGCCATGGCGGGCGCGGCATTTCTGGCTATTGTGGTTATTCCGATCCTGATGGGATTCTGGATCCGCGGAAAAATACCGGCGGAAAGCAGTAACCCGCTTAACCGCTTTCTGATCCGTATTTACCATCCGCTATTGCTGAAGGTGCTGCACTGGCCCAAAACCACTCTCCTGGTAGCGGTGCTGTCAATACTGACGGTTATCTACCCGCTGAATAAAGTCGGTGGTGAATTCCTGCCGCAGATTAATGAAGGCGATTTGCTGTATATGCCTTCGACACTACCGGGGATCTCGGCGGCGCAGGCGGCGGACATGCTGCAAAAAACCGATAAGCTGATCATGACCGTTCCTGAAGTGGCGCGCGTATTTGGTAAAACCGGTAAAGCGGAAACCGCAACAGATTCCGCGCCGCTGGAAATGGTTGAAACGACGATCCAACTGAAGCCGCAGGATCAGTGGCGTCCGGGTATGACGATGGACAAAATCATCGCCGAGCTGGATAAAACCGTGCGCTTGCCGGGGCTGGCGAATCTGTGGGTGCCACCAATTCGTAACCGTATCGACATGCTCTCTACCGGGATAAAAAGCCCTATCGGGATTAAAGTGTCAGGTAACGTGCTGGCTGATATCGATGCGACGGCGGAACAAATTGAAGAGGTAGCCAGAACCGTGCCAGGCGTCGCCTCTGCGTTAGCTGAGCGTCTGGTAGGGGGACGCTATCTCAATGTGGATATTAATCGTGAGAAAGCGGCTCGTTATGGCATGACCGTTGGCGATGTACAGCTGTTTGTGACCTCCGCTGTGGGGGGCGCGATGGTGGGCGAAACGGTAGAAGGGATCGCGCGTTATCCTATCAACCTTCGCTATGCGCAGAGCTATCGCGACAGCCCGCAAGCGCTGCGTAATCTGCCCATTCTGACCCCCATGAAACAGCAAATCACGCTGGCTGATGTGGCGGATGTCACGGTCGTTTCTGGGCCGTCAATGTTAAAAACAGAAGATGCGCGACCCACCAGTTGGATTTACATCGATGCCCGCGATCGTGACATGGTTTCGGTGGTGAACGATCTGCAAAAAGCGATCGCGGAAAAGGTACAGTTAAAGCCGGGGACCAGCGTGGCGTTCTCCGGGCAGTTCGAACTGCTTGAACGCGCCAGCCATAAGCTCAAATTGATGGTGCCGATGACGCTGATGATTATCTTCGTCCTGCTTTATCTGGCTTTCCGTCGCTTTGGCGAAGCGCTGTTGATTATCACCAGCGTCCCCTTTGCCCTGGTAGGGGGCATCTGGTTCCTCTACTGGATGGGGTTCCATATGTCGGTCGCGACCGGAACCGGGTTTATTGCGTTGGCCGGCGTGGCCGCAGAGTTTGGCGTGGTGATGCTGATGTATCTGCGTCACGCCATTGAAGCAGAGCCTGCGCTGGAAAACCCGCAAACCTTTACGGCGGATAAACTGGATGAAGCGTTATATCACGGCGCTGTACTGCGCGTGCGCCCGAAAGCGATGACCGTGGCGGTGATTATCGCTGGTCTGTTGCCCATCTTGTGGGGGACGGGAGCCGGGTCAGAAGTGATGAGCCGCATAGCCGCGCCGATGATTGGCGGCATGATCACCGCGCCGCTGTTGTCGCTATTCATCATTCCGGCTGCGTATAAGCTGATGTGGCTGCACAGACATCGCAAGCAAAAGTAACCTTCTCAATCATACGCCTGTCTTCGGTTTGTACCCCGAAGCAGGCGTAGCTCTATGCTTCCAGCGCTTTCACGCGTTTGCGGTACTCGCCCGGCGTACAGCCGAATTCGCGTAGAAAGACTTTATAAAACGATGACTCGCTGGCGTAGCCCACCGATTCAGCTACCACAATCAATGGTTGCGATCCGCGTGACAACATCTGAGCGGCGAATTGCAGGCGCAAAGTGGTTAACACTGCCATCGGTGTGGAGTTTGACACTTCACGGAATAATTGCGCAAAGCTGGCCCGCGACATGTGTACGCGCTTCGCCAGCTCTTCGACGCTCCATGCAAAGGACGGTGATTCGAGCATCAAAAACACCACAGATCCGAGTTTGGGGTGCAGCAGTAAATTCAACACGTTTTGTGCGGGCGATGCTCTGGTTAACCACTCACGAACGGCTAAGGCGAACAGCGTGGCGCATTGTTGGCTGCATACAGCGCTGGAACCCGGCAGCCCACTGATGGATTCCTGTTGCAATAGCGCAATCACGGCCTTGAGCCAATGGCTGACGGGACTCTTTTCTTCAGGCGCCAGAATCAGTGCTTCCGGTAGCGCGGTTAAAAAATAGCGTGAGGTGGCGTGCAGTCGCAGGCTACCGCAAACGATATGCGTTTGTTCATCCCCTGACTGGCAAAGTCGATGGGCGGAGTTCTGCGGCAGGATAACAAGAGTCCCAGGCCGCAGGGTGAAAGATGTCCCGTCAGGCATGTCAAGTTGGGCTGCTCCCTGAGTGACTGTATGCCAGCGGATAACGGATAGCTCGCCCGCCGCATGCGGCAGTTGCCAGTTTCTGCTCAACAAACAGTTTTGATCGATCGAGCCTTGCGGATCGTTAAGCATGAGTAATCGACTAAGGGCATCCATGAAGACTCCTGGGCAGTTTTAATCACTATTGGTTTGGCGGAATTATCTCGTCAATTTTAAATTAAAGTAATACCTTCAAGGTGTTAATTTATTATGCTTATGTATTTCATGAAAAGAGGTTAAAAGTGATTTAGACGATTTAGCAGTAATAAGCGCGTTCTGGATACATTTCCCTTGTCTGGTTACCCCTATACTTCAGTTCAACAAATGAACAGTGACCAGGCGGAGAGAGAGCATGAATCAGTATCAGGCGATTATTATTGGATTTGGCAAAGCGGGTAAAACGCTGGCAGCTACCCTGGCAAAAACGGGCTGGCGGGTGGCGATTGTTGAACAGTCGAACACCATGTATGGCGGGACATGCATCAACATCGGCTGTATTCCAACCAAAACCCTGGTACATGACGCTGAACTTCAACATGATTTTGCTGCGGCGATGCAGCGCAAGGCTGCCGTTGTCAGTTTCCTGCGCGATAAAAACTTCCATAATCTGGCCGACCTGGAAAATGTCGATGTGATCGACGGTCGTGCTGAGTTTGTCGATAACCATACTGTGCGAGTCGTGCAGTCAACAGGCGCGATTGAGCTAAGCGGCGAGAAGATCTTTATTAATACCGGCGCGCAGTCAACGGTTCCAGACGTGGAAGGATTAACCACCACACCGGGGGTGTTTGACAGCACCGGGCTGTTGAATTTGACGCAACGGCCTGAACGTCTGGGAATTTTGGGTGGCGGTTACATTGGTGTGGAGTTCGCATCAATGTTTGCTAACTTCGGCAGCAAAGTTACCCTTTATGAAGCCGCTCCGCTGTTTTTAGCCCGTGAAGATCGGGATATTGCCGAAGCTATCGCCAGGATTTTACGCGACAAAGGCGTTGAGATTATCCTTAATGCCAACGTACAGGCGGTTTCGTCCGGGGACGGCGCGGTACAGGTGAAAATGCCGGGAGGCGTCCAGACCGTGGATGCGCTGCTGGTGGCATCGGGCCGCAAACCGGCGACCGAAAACCTGCAGTTGCAGAAAGCGGGTGTGGATGTAAACGACCGCGGTGCCATTATTGTGAATAAATATTTGCGTACCTCGGCAGATAATATTTGGGCAATGGGCGATGTTACCGGGGGGTTGCAGTTCACGTACATCTCACTGGATGACTTCCGCATTGTGCGTGACAACCTGTCAGGCGAGGGGAGACGTCACACCGGCGATCGTCAAAATGTACCGTATTCCGTCTTTATGACGCCGCCGCTTTCCCGCGTGGGGATGACCGAAGAACAGGCTCGCGCCAGCGGTGCTTCTGTGCAGGTAGTCACGCTGCCGGTCGCGGCGATTCCGCGTGCGCGAGTGATGGATGACACACGCGGCGTACTTAAAGCGGTGGTGGATAGTGAAACGAAACAGATATTAGGTGTTTCGCTATTATGTGTGGATTCACATGAGATGATTAATATCATCAAGACGGTTATGGATGCAGGATTACCCTATACAACCTTACGCGATCAAATATTTACCCATCCGAGTATGAGTGAATCATTAAACGATCTCTTTTCTCTCGTTAAATAATAAAAGCGTAGTCTGCATGTTTGCCCCACCCGTGTGGGGCTTTTTTTGTCTTTTTAACGGCTGGATACTCATTGACAGTTATTCTGGCGTCCTGGATGAAATAAAATAAATTGGCATGTTTTATTATATTGCCACTGAAATCACTGTTTAATGGAAATAGGAATGAACATGTTTAAAACTACGTTACTAATGACCGCGTTACTGACTGCACCGGTGACATTTTCCGCATTGGCGCAAACCGAAGTTGTCCATGTTAGCGTGTCTGCCATATCTGGTGCGCCTTCCGAAATAGAGGATGCTATTGCGAAACTGGCGCAGGAAAATAATGCAACGTCCTGGAAAATCACCTCAATGCGCATTGATGGCAGCACTCACGCAACGGCAATTTTATACAAGTGAGGAGAGCCTGCATGGAAAAGTATCTGCGTTTACTCAGTAAGGGCGATAAAATTGGATTGACCTTAATTCGCCTGAGCATTGCAATTGTTTTTATCTGGATTGGGTTATTAAAATTTGTACCTTACGAAGCTGACAGTATTACGCCATTTGTTGCTAATAGCCCGGTAATGTCATTTTTTTATGAACATCCAGAAGAGTATAAGCAGCATTTAACCCACGAAGGTGAGTTTAAGCCACAGGAGCGTGAATGGCAGGCGGCGAATAATACCTATACATTCTCCAATGGTCTGGGCGTAGTCGAAGTTCTTATCGCTTTATTGGTGCTGGCAAATCCTGTTAGCCGTTGGTTGGGATTAATTGGCGGCATACTGGCATTTGCTACGCCGATTGTTACCTTATCCTTTTTAATTACCACACCAGAGGCATGGGTAATGCCGTTGGGCGATTTACATCATGGTTTTCCGTACTTGTCCGGGGCCGGGCGTCTGGTATTGAAAGACACGCTAATGCTGGCGGGAGCAGTGATGATCATCGCAGACTCATCTCGATCAATAATTAAGCAGCGGTATTGAATTTTTAACGTTGTACCCTCTGTAAGGTAGCAAGCCACTCTAGTTCTATTCGGTATTTGCCGGGCCAGCAGGATGCTGGCTTTTTTCTGACTTAAGGGAAATTTATTTAATATATAAAATGTAATTATTCACTTTATAACAATCACGCGTCAGGCTGTATTGGCAGTTAATGATATGAAGATGTAAGCATCATACGCACTGACGACAAAAGCGCGACAACCTGCGCATTGCCCAACCATCCCAACACCTTCATTTTTCTTTGTTTTTTTCTGTGCAATTCTTGCTATTTGTTATCTCAAAACAGCATCTTAAATAAAATTATTATTCATTTTTGTTATAGTTAATCCATAAGTTCGCGTGGTTTTAAGCGCGGCTTAAGCTAGAATTATCCTGATTAAATGATTTTACGTATCAATAATTGGCTAAAGATAGTTAAAAACTTAATTTTTAACCAACTGTCTGACATGGAATCCACTATGGTAATTAAGCACCAGGGCGGATGCTGATCTCGCGTTTTTGGGTAACCAAAAGCGGGACATATCTTAAATATGGAAATAAGGGTTTTAGAATGAGCTTTGGATTAGCAAAGGACAACAAGTTTGAAATCATCGCTATCCTTCGTGAAGAGCTGCACAAGAAAACGAAACTGGAAGTCTTATGCGAAAACAGTAGCGTTATCACACAGCTAGAGAAGGTCGATTTCGAACGGTTTGTCATCTCCGGCCATGAAGAGATTGTGCCTGAAAAGGTCCAATACTTTATCCTGCACAGCGAAAGCGGGATTGTAAAATTTAGTGCCAGATTTGAACAAACCCCACCCGCAGGTGCGGAGGCAGGATTATCCTACCTCATCCCGGATATGATTTTCTTTGCCCAGCAGCGACAAAATCAGCGTTTTTCCTTCCTGAAGGGTTATGACTTTTTCTGTTTTGGTCGTTACAAAAACGGAGAAAACTACTCTTTCAGGATTAAAAACATCTCTCAGGGTGGCTGTGCGTTAATTGTTAAAGATGTAAATACCCGCTTTGTTTATAAAGATGCGGTGATTAAAAATGCCTCACTGGAGTTTGATACGTTTGGCAGTTTACAGCTGGATTTAAAAGTGATCGATGTCGTCACGATCAATGAGTTTGATGAGGATAATCAGTTGTACTCCTGTCATCAGATCTCGTGTGAGTTCGATTTTAAAAATCGTCGTGAAGAGGCTGAAGTCGAGAAAATTATTATCAAATTTTTAATGAGTAACAAGATCAGAAGCTTATAAGGAGCGGTAAACAGGATGTTGATGTGTGGCAATGATAATTTTGTGGGCAACGGTATGTTCGCCTACCTGACCAGCAAACATGTACCCGTACAAACATTCCAGTTTGAGGATATGTTGCATCAGTCATCATTATGTCAGCATCAAACCATGATTTTTAATATCATTAATAATGAACAACCGTGTTCAGACGTCGTACAGTTTCTGAATAAAAATCGATTCAAGTTCTATAATAACGTCGTAGTCATTGTAGCTGAAAGTTTGGTGGCGAAATTATGCGTGGAGTTATTATATATTGAGAAAGCAATAGTATTGACTGAGAAATCTTCACTGCGAGATTTCGGTCAATTGGCGACGTTGTCAGTCGGGAAATGGAATCCCCGGCTGTATCGTTCGCAGAAAAGGTTAACCGAAAGGGAACAGCAGATCCTGAGTTTGCTGGTAAGTGGCTATACCGCTAAAGAAATTTCTGAGTTAGTGAGCCTTAACTATAAAACCATTCAGGCTCATAAAATGCGCGTCGTCGCCAAGTTGGGACTGAACAATACTTCTGATTTAAATAAATTAATTGTCAGATTCACCCATCGGATGTCTTTTTTACCCTAGTCTGGTGATTCTTTTCTGATGTAAAACATATCATAGTAGATATAATTCGGGAGCGATGCTGACTGGTTTTAAATTTTATGATTTGTAGAGGTAGAGGGAATGTTTAATTCCAACGAGGTGCTCACCGCGCTTGAACAGGCATTGAATACCAGTCAGTTTTATATGGTTTATCAGCCCATTTTTAATTTGCACACTCAGCAAATTAGCGGATTTGAAGCATTAATGCGTTGGAACAGCCCTCAGATGGGGATGATCTCTCCCGATATTTTTATTACGTTATTGGAAGACAGCGGCAATATCATTTCAATTGAAGACATGGTTACCCATACCCCCTGGGATGTGGCGACGTCCTGGCCCGATCCTCTTGTATTATCAATCAATATTTCCGCACTTGAATTTTGTGACCCTCTCTTACCGCAACGCGTCAGACGTAATCTCACCCTCTGTGGACTACCGCCTTATCGATGCCAAATTGAGGTTACGGAAACGTCACCACTGCGCGACAGCCAGATAGCGGTTAACAATATGCTGGAGCTAAAGGAGATCGGGGTTAAACTCGCTCTTGATGATTTTGGTACCGGTCACGCAAATCTTAATTATCTGCTGAAGTATCCTTTTGATACCCTAAAAATTGATAAGGAATTTGTTGCTGGCATTGAGCCCGATACCCGATCGACAAAGATTGTTGAGGGCATTATTTCACTGGCGCACAATTTTGGTATTGAAGTTCTTGCTGAAGGGGTGGAAACCCAGTCCCAACTGGACCGTTTAACGCAGATTGGTTGTGACAAAATTCAGGGCTTTTTCATTTCTCCGCCGGTGTTAGCAGAAGAAATCCCGTTACTCCTGACGCAGTATAATCGTTAATCCCACCTTTTTACGTTTCCCAAGCCCTTGATTGTTCTGCGTTGTCGTTAAGTTCGTAGGACTGATAAGCGTAGCGTATCTGGCAGCCCTGAAAGGCAAAAAAAAGCCCCCTGCAGAACAGAGGGCTGGTGAGTTTATGACTGCTTAGAACGATTTCTTAAAGCCAATGGAAGCATTGATCGGTGCTTCAACTTGCGACTTACTGCCACCGTTGCAGAATTGCGTACCCAGTTCACCGTAGACCTGCACGTTTCTGTCGATTGACCAGGACAGACCGGCCGCAACTTCGGTGCTGGAGTACTGCTGTGAGGATTCGAGCGTGGTGGTGGCGACCGCATTGCTAAAGTGCGTTTTGTCTTTTGAACCCAGACCCTGCCAGACGTTTACCCTGCCGTACGGCTGGAATTTGCCATGGTTGGTGTCATAGTCAGCAACCAGACGTACGCCCAGACGGGCGGTAAAGGAATCAGCGGTATCCATTTTCACTTTCGTTTGGGTCACACCATCAAGCCGACCATTATCAAAATCGCTGTATTGGTAGATTAACTGAGCCTGAGGTTCCAGACTCCAGGCGCTTGAACCCAGACGGAACGATTTACCCACCTCCGTTGACGCCGTCAGCGTGTTGCCTTTGACGGTATAAGAACCGTTATTCCCGGTCGCCGCCAGGCGAGATTTATGGTTACCGTACTGCAGGACGTTATCAACATACATCCCGTCGCCCGAGAACCAGGTGGCGTAACCGCCGACGTAAAACGCATTGTCATCGATGTTTCCGCCTTTGCCGTCGCTACCCGTCTTCGTGCCTTTCACATTGCTGTCGATGTCAAGGATGCTGGTATACATCCCGGCTTTCCAGCTTTCGTTAGCATACATATCGACGCCGACCTGGATACCCATAGTATGGGAGCTGGTTTGCGTCCCGGCCGCATCGTCCAGTTTGGTTTTACCGGAGTAACCAAGCATTCTCGCCCAGGCGCGATTATCTTCATCAATGCCCGGTTTAACCTCGTCGCCCATACGTTGGTGCATGTTACCCAGCAGACTAATGTCACCCTGACGCACGACGCTGGCAAGGCCTGAATACAGCATGGTTTCCGGACGATATTCGCTTCTCAGATACCAGTTTTCCCCCTGACCCTGAGCATTGCCCGCATGCAGTTGGTACTCAAACGCGCCTGCTGCCATACGATCGGCGGCAAGGTGGAAGGCGTCGCGCGACGTTTGCGCGGTGGTGGTAGCGCCATTGAGGGCCGTGACCACCTCGATACCATCCCCGACGGTCGGGGCGCCGAGGCCAGAACCATCAACGTCCAGCAGCGTACTCCCGCTGGCTTTACCGCCATCAATAATCAGACGGTCGGCAATACCTGCACCGCTACCATTCTGAATGGCCGCCATGTTGATGATCCCTTTTTCGCCGACGTAATCCCCTTTGACGGTTAACGTTGTGCCAGTCTGCTGGCCGATGAGCGAGACATCACCGCCGTTGCTCAGGCCTGCGACGGTCTGGTTGTATCCCTGCGTGTTCAACATGGTGTCAGCGACAACGTAGTGGTGTGACGCGCTACTCAGGGTGTTGGTATTACCCGCCTGCAGTACGCCGTTGGCAATCAACGTTGCGCCGCTGTAGCTGTTTTCACCTTGCAGTTCCGTAATACCGCTGCCGGTCTGGTGCAACTGGCCTTTACCGCTGATATTGCTCGTTAACGCCAGGGTATCCGCGCGATCAACCTTGAGTACGCCGTTATCAACGATATCTCCCTGAATGCTGCCGATGTTACCGCCATTACCCAACTGTAAAACGCCTTGTTCGATGGTAGTGCCCCCGGTGTAGGTGTTATCCAGCGTTAGGGTGAGGGAGCCTTTACCGGTTTTGGTCAGATGACCATTACCTTCGACTTCCGTCAGCAGGGAAACGTTATGTCCGTTGGTATCGAATGTCCCGCCGCCGGATTCCAGCGTCACCTGACGGGCGGTATCAAATGCTTCGCCATACTTCAGCGTACCGCCGTTGAAGGTAATCCCCGTCTCTGGCGCGCCAAGGTTGGTATCACCCGCCACCTGCAACGTACCTGAGGTGATGGTGGTTCCACCGCTGTAGGTGTTGTCGCCAGTAAGTATCAGCGTCCCGAGATCGCCTTTATTCAGGCCGCCGGTACCGCGGATCACGCTGTCGATAGTTGCGGTGTAGTTTGCGCCGTCTACCGTGCCATCGCCGACGCGAATCAGCGTGTTCGCTGTGTCGGTGGTAATGGCCTCACCACCCACGCGATAGCCATCGGTGGCGAACTGTGCGCCGCTGATGATAACGTCGCCTTTGCTGTTATCGACGGTGACGTTGCCCGCTTCACCCTGGAAGACCGCGAAGGCGGCATCGGTAAACGGTGCATTCAGCGCGCCTTCTGGCGTGGATTCATCCGTGGTCCAGTTGTCGTTACCCTGGCTGGATTGCCAGATACCGTCGCCGCCGTTGATGACGCCGTTGTTTTTCAGCTCGCCATTCTCACCGCCGGTACCGTCCCAGAAGCGCAGCGTCAGTCCGGCATGGTTGACCAGGTTAACCTGGTTGTTAACCGAGGTTTGCACGTACAGGCTGTCTGCGGCTTCCGGCGCGTTGGCAATGTCCATCACATTGTTGGTCAAGGTGCCGGTGTAGTTGATGACGCGGTAAACGCCCACGTCAAAGCTGCCGCCCGGAGAGGTCTCGATATTGAGCTTACCGTCGAGCGTCAGGTCGCCATTCACATCAATCAGGTCGTTGAAGGCACCGCCTGGGGTATAAGCCTGACCAAACTGATAATCCAGTTGGGCGTTATCACTCAGCGTCAGTGAACCGGTGGTCAGTTTACCCACGCTGTTGATGGCGGCGCCAGCTGTAATATGACCGTCGTCCAGCACGTCAACCGCGCCGCCGATAATACCGTTCCCGCCGAGCGTCGCGCCGGATTTAACCGTTACCTGACCGGTCGCGGCAGACTGGTTGCCGTTGACCAGCAGCACGCCCTCATTGACGTCCGTGGTGCCGGTGTAAGTGTTATCGCCTGTCAGCGTTAAGGTGCCGTCACCGATTTTCACCAGACTACCGTCGTTACCGCTGATAATGCCGCTGATGGTGTCATCAAGTTGCAGATTCCCCAGCGACAATGCTTTATTGCCCAATTCGACATTCCCCGCGCCGGACAACGAGCCGATAGAGGTTGCGCTGTCGACCGTGCTGATATCGACCTTACCGCCCACCAGGTTTTTAACGACGGTATTTTCCGCCATCGCCAGGTCGGCAAAGGTCATCAGTCCGCTGTTATTCACGCTGGCATTGCCGCCGCTGGCATTCTCTTCCAAAGCCAGCGTACTGTCTTTTGCCACGTTAACCGTCGCGTTGCCTGCGGTGGCGTTGTCGGTTAACAGCGCTTTTGCAGCGCCAGTCAGGTTGAGTTTGGCGCTTGCGGCGGTGACATTATCCGCCAGCGTTAACAGGCTGTCGGCGATGTTCATGGTCAGGGATTTCAGACTGGTATCTGTCCCGCTGACATTGAGCGTCGCCCCCTTATTGACGTTCACGGTGCTGCTTTCATTGCTACCAAAGGCCCCGGTTTTGCTGACGTTGACCGTGACATTGTTGGCATTACCCGTACCGGCGATTTCGGTATCGCCTTTGTAGCTGTTGGCGCGATCGAGCGACAAGGTGCTGCCCGCGTCGCTTGAGCTGCTGGTGACTTTCAGTTTACCGTCGCCGGTAATCTCACC
Organism: Citrobacter werkmanii; assembly: GCF_008693645.1. Taxonomy (NCBI): domain Bacteria; kingdom Pseudomonadati; phylum Pseudomonadota; class Gammaproteobacteria; order Enterobacterales; family Enterobacteriaceae; genus Citrobacter; species Citrobacter werkmanii. The sequence continues at coordinate 1,636,017 of NZ_CP044101.1, forward strand.
GGCTGGCGTGAAGTGGCGCGAATTGAGGTCAAACACCGCCGCGTTATCACTCGCTCCCAGCTCGATAGTGCGATTGCTGGTCAGGTCCGCACCCATCTGCAGGGTGGAGCCGTTGTTAATAACCAGATCGGTTCCGCTTTGGCCGAGGTTGCTGTCAGAGGAAATCTGCAACGTACCGCCATCAATGCGCGTGCCGCCGCGATACTCGTTATCACCGCTGAGGATCAGACGACCAAGGTCGGTTTTCACCAGCGTCAGTTTGTCAGTCGTGCTGGCTTCGCGGATCACCGACTCAATGGCCGCGGTATAGTTTTGACCCGCGCCACCGGCGCCAACGCGCAGCAGCAGTTCACCGGTGCCTGGCGTCTGGCCTGCATGGGTCGCGTTTTCTGTGGTGGCATACGCGTTAAGCGCATCACCTTTAACGATATAGCCATCGGCGTCAAACTGTGCCCCGGAGAAGTTAACTTCTCCCGCGGCGTTATCCACGGTAACGGTTCCGCCTTTGGTGGTTAAGACGGCAAAGGATTTCTGCGCCCAGGGGGCGTTACCTTCACCGGTTGCCGTAGTCCAGTTGTTGTCTCCCTGGCTGCCGATCGCCATCCATTTGCCATCGCCGCCGTCAATTTTGCTGTTGCCTTCAATGCCCGATGCGCCATGGCTCTGATTGACGGTTGCGCCGTCCCAGAACTGCAGGGTAACGCCGTTGGCATTCACCAGGTTGACCTGTTTGTCGATAGAGGTCTGGACAAAAATATTACTCTTATCCTGGCTGTCCGGTATTGCGCCCAGCTCCAGCGTCTGGTTATCCAGCGTGCCGCCGTAGTTATAGATACGATATACGCCTGGTCCGAAGTTACCACCCTGTGAAGTGGTAACATCCAGAGTTCCGTCAAGCTGCAGATCGCCTGCGACGTTGACCAGATCGTTTAGCGCACCGCCTGGCGTATAAGCGTTGCCCAGTTCGAAAGCGGAGGTCGTTTTGCTGCCAAGCTGCAAGTTACCGTTAATGGTGAGCGTACCTGCACCGCCATCACCCGCGCTGAGGGTGGTGGCATCGTTCATCAATACATTGCCACCGATAATGCCATTCCCGCCAAGTGTGGATGTGCCGCTGACGGTCGTTGCGCCGCGCGCCGCGCTTTGATCGCCATTCACCAGCAGCGTACCGTTGGTGACGGTGGTATCGCCGGTATAGGTGTTATTGCCGTTCAGACGGGTAATGCCGCCGCCGATTTGTTGCAGCGCGCCGATGCCAGAGATCACCCCGTTGAGCAGGACGTTGTTGGCGCGGTTGATCGCCAGCACGCCGTTGTCGATGATGTCAGATACGGCGCTGACTTCGCCCTCATTGCCGCCGTCACCCAACTGCAACGTACCGGTTTGCGCGATGGTGGTAGAGCCGGTGTAGCTGTTGTTGGCGGTAAACACCGTGGTGCCGCCCGCCGCACGTTCAAATTTCCCGTCGCCGCTGATGATGCCACGATAGATCTGCGCCGCTGACGCATCTCCCAGGGTATCGAAGATAACCCTGCTGCCTGCGCCCTGGGTCGTCACATCGTAATCGCCAATGCTGGCGGCAGTACTGGTCGGCTCAATGTGATCGCCGGTGCGCAGCGTTGCGCCATTGTTTACGGCAAGGGTTTTGCTCGCCAGACTCAGGTTTTCAACGATGCGTACATCCGCGTTTGATCCGCTGATGGTCAAGGAATCCCAGCCGGTGCCAATGTTGGTGCCAGTATTCAGGTTGTCGCTGGCAAGCGTGCCAATCTTCGCATCTTTCGTATTGGTGAAGGTGAGGGCATTGCCCGTACCCGCAGCGGTAATGATGTGGCGCGTTTTATCCAGTATTACATTGCCGATGTTGGCTTTATTGTTGCCGCCAGTGCCAGCGAAATTCACTTCGCCCGCATAGGAACCGCTGCGCCAGTTGAAGGTATCTCTGCCTTCGCCGGTATTGATTACGCCGCTGGTGATACCGCCGCTGATATCAATGGTGTCATTGCCTTTACCAGACTGAATAGCCACCGCCGTGTCGTTGATGGCCTGAAGGGTACCGGTATTGGTGATTTTTTTCTTGCTGTCGCCGCTGGCGTCAATCACCGGTGAGGTCGTGCTGGCAGAAATAATCTTCCCGCTGTTGGTTAATGCGCTGACGTTTTTCGCGATGATCGCAGAACCGCCTGCGCTGTTATGTACGTTGATGTCGGCACTGGTCGTGACCTGGCCATCCGTGTTGGCGCGGATACCGCTGCCTTCGCTGTTTCGCACCTCAACGGTATAGCCTTTGCCGATGGTCAGATCGCCCGTCACCGCGTCGCCATTGCGCTGCTCAAAGGCGAAACCGGTACCTTTCCCGTTGACGTTGAGGATGTTGTTCAGGCCATCGTTCATGGTCAGCGCGACGCTGGTGCGGATCCCTGGACCATCGTTGGAATCGATAGTGACATCACGCAGTGTGATATTGGTGTTGTTGGCATCGTTTTGAATACCGGCACCAGTCCCCTCAGCGCGAATCATCACGCTTTGCGCGGCCAGCGCGCCTGCACCCTCGGCCAGACGAATACCGTCAGCAGATCCATTAGTGATAATGCTGTCGCCAGTTTTACCGTTGATCAGCAGACTGGCCCCCTGGGTCAGCAGAACGCCAGCAGTACCATCATCAACCTGAATTTTGCCCAGCTTACTAATCTGCGCGTTAGAGCCTGAGGCGCGTACGCCGATGCCGTTGCTGACATGCAGGGCGCTGGAGGAGTTATTGGTTAAGTTCCCGCCTTGTTGCACATCAACGCCGATGCTGTCGACGCTGGCCAGATCGATGATCGATTTGGTATCGAGGAGCAGGTTGCCCAGATTTCTCGCCACATAGGCAATAACCTTGTTGCCGCTGGCTTCAGAGGTAATCTTCGCGTTTGAGGTGAGGGTGGTGCTCGTGGCATTCCCCTGCGTGTCGCCATTCAATTGATGCGCCTGACCATCCACCACCCCGGCAACGGTGCTTTCACCGGTTAAATTGATGGTGGTTTTATCGCTGATGGTACCGTTGGCGCCGCCTTCGATGATCAGCGCTGCGGAGTTGGTGCCCTTAACGGTAAACGTCGCTTCCCCGGTATCTACGCTACTGCCTGCGCCGGTGGCGAGCACGCCAACAGAATTGTTGCCGCTGAGCGTCAGATTCAGGTCAGAAGTGGACTGATCTTTCGGGTTAGTCGTATTACCGGCCAACAATGCGCCATTGGCGATACGGAAAATAGTGGTGCGATCCTGGCCGTTGTCATTCATCACCGCCTGCCCAATATTGGCGGTCGCGCCTTTACCATACAGGTAATAACCAATCTGATCGGTGTTGTTGAACGCCGGGCTACTCAGACTATCGACGTTAGCGATGGCGTTATCACGCACGTGTACGCCGATGTTACCTGCCTGATTCAGGGTGATATCAGAATAGACATTGACCGTTGCCTGACCGTTGGCGCCGCCTTCTGCCCAAATAGCATAGTTTCGGTTACCGACGCCGCCGTCACCGTCTACTACGATAGAACCAGAAGCGCTGGTGGTGACTTCGGCATTTTTCTTATTGGCGCTGACGTGGATCCCGACGTTATTGTTGCCATTAACGTTAATTTTGCCGTCATTTCTAATGATCTGACCATTCTCTGCGCCACTGTCACGCACAGTGATGCCGTAGTTCTTGCTGGTGCCTCCACGGCCATCGCCATTGATTGCGATAGTGCCAGTATTCAGCACATTACCTGTTGCATTGCCGATCAGGATCCCGGCGGCGTTACGTATGCCGACGCCAAGGGTGATGAGACCGTTGTTAATCACCTCTTTGGCGCTTTTGGTCATGATACCGGCGCTTGGGCTGGAACCGCCTGGCAGTATGGCATCCTGGGAGGAATTATTAGCATCGCGGCCAAGGTAAATAGAGGCATTCTGGGTGTTGGTAAATGTGGCGTTGTCGGCGACTTCTACGCCAAAGGCGGTGCCGTTACCAAAGGGGTTATTGTTTTTGTGTCCGTTGACAATATTGATATCGCCGTTATTAGTGCCTTGCGCGTCGTTGGACAACTGCATACCAATGGCCAGCGTCAACGAAGTCTCGGGATCGTCTTTACTCCAGGGATCGGCAGCAGAAGCGGTACCGAAGTTATCGGTAGTAATCGCCTGGTTGATTGTGCCTTCGTTGGTAATTACGCTGGCGCCTTGCCCCTGCATGCCAAATGCACCGTAGCTGTTGACGTTTTGGTTACCGTCCTTATCAATAAACAGCCCGGCGTTAATCGTTCCGTGGTTGGTTGCCGTCGCATCTTTCGCCAGCATGCCAATTGCCAGGCTCTGGCCGGTAGAGGTACGCAATGCGTTCAGTTCGCCCAGGTTAGTGATAACCCCGCCGTCAATGGCTTTCATCACGCCATTAATACTGCCGTCTACGGCGATCATCGCATCTTTATTCAACGTACCGGCGGTACCCGCGCCGTTGGCATAGATAGCGTGCAGCTCACCGCGTTCGGCGGTTGTGTTATTGCTATGCGACTCGCCATCGGTCCAGACGTCGTAATCCCAGGAGATAACATCAGATGACTTACCTGAAGTCAGTAAGTCATCAATCAGCTCAGCATACTTCGCTTGCGCGGCGGAGACGGTTGTGATTTGACTGTCTTCAACATCCAGCCACAACTGGATCTGACTGACTTTTTGTCCATCCGGTTTTTGCGCGGCATCATCGCTTTCGCCTAACAACCAGCTATTGAACTCAGCCAGTTCCGCAGCCGTGGTAATTGAGAACGTTTTTTCCCCCGTTTCGATCAGCTCGCCAGCGTCGTTATAGCCATATGTCATCAGCGTTACATCGCCGCCAAATACGGAGGTCGTCCTGGAACCGTTAAACGTTTTGGTCGGAATAACGGGGGCGGCGTTAAATTTGATGTAGTTATCGGATTGCCAGTTCACCTGGCTGTTGGCGCCTTGCGCTTCCAGCAGCGAGGAATCTTTAGCCAGTAATTCGATGGTATTGGCTTTGTCACGTACATGAAGCGTATCGTTGCCAATATTCAGATTGGCCGTGGCGCCATTGGTCGCCAACGCGATGCCAAATTGCTTATAGATTTGCGTTTGTTGCGCATCATACGTATTTAAAACAGCATCGCCGATTTGTGACTCAGTGATAAACCCGGCTAACGCGCTGGTATCAAAAACTTTAATGGTTTCTGGCTCTCCAGGAAGCGCCGGATCAAAAATATCAAAGTCCGTACTTTGCGAAGGCTTCGCTGACTGGGTATGAGTCAGGTATTCTGCCAGCTCTTCCTCCGTAGAGATTGTTTTTACGCTCTGGTCAGGGCTGGTAGCCTTAAGCGTGATTTTGCCGGTTTGCAGCAGCTCCCGGATAGTCGTTGACTCAACAACGCCGCTTTGGCCTGGGGTAATCGTCGGGATCGCGCCGCTGATATTGAGCGCCTGACCAGTGGTATTATCTTCATATAAGAAGCCGTAGTTATGAATTCCCTCATAAACGCCAGCGGAAATTCCTCGCTGGTAGTCAGTAGAAATATTATGATCGCCGATATCAATAATCGGATCAGCCGAGGCCATCATCGACGCTCCGCTTAATGCGCCAGCAGCGAGGACGGCGACAGTTTTACGTGAACTACTTTTTTTCTTGCCTTTAGTTAATTCAGAAACGACCACCCAGATGCCGAGCGCCGCGTTCCAAATAATGCTGTAAACTTTGTTCATATATAACCCTCGTCTACATTCCTGTTATGTATGTGTTAATACGTTGAGTTGTTGGCTATGATTGGCCCGCGGATGCGCTACCCGGCATATTGATTTTTGGGAATAGGACTCCCTTCCGAGCGTTGCGGAATTAAAAATGAGCCGAAAGGAAAGATTTAAATAATAACCGTGATAATTGTCCTTAAATAAGTCAGTTACGGCTGGCTATAGTGGGAAATGGTGTACTTGAGCCGGGTGTTATTTTTGCCGAGCTTTCTGGCAATGTTGCTTTTGTACGCCCCGATGGTTTTTTCACTTTTTTGTGACGCCCCGGCGATTTGTGCCAATGACCAACCCCGGGCAAGCATCATCATGACATTGAATTCGTTTGCGGTAATTTTAGTATGTAGTGCGTTGATATTATTTTGTTTTTTATTCTGTATGATACGTGTAACGGCATGCAGTAGCCGATCGAGACTGGCATCTTGATCGAGTAATTGCATGTTCTTCCCGCAAACGGTTTGAAAAAGAGAAAAGGTGGCTTCATCTGCCAAAACAATAATTTTTGTGGCAGGGCGGATAGCCATGCTGCGGATAATCCGGGCATATTTTAAAAAATCTGATTTGTCAGGATTAATAATGATGTAATCCGTGCCATCTGGCAGGAACTTGACTGCTGAAAACGTCTGAGAGGAGTGGTATGTGATATCAATATATAATGATGAACCACGTAGAATTTCTCGCATGCCTAGCCAGGGATAAAGTGAATCACCCAAAAAAATAGCCTTAGACATTACGATCTCCTTGAAATTTTAATGCAAGCAGTCGCCTCTTTTTTCTGGCTGAAAAAAGAGTTTCTTGCGACGCGCGGAATGTTAATTAAATCTCGTATAACGTTCTTTGGTTCGAACGTATCCTTATTTATTGCCGATTCAACAGATATTTTCTGTATTTATTTGAAGCATTAACTATTCTGAAAGTAGATATTACACTTTGTTAAAATTTAAGATAAATCGTTTATATCACCTCTGAGCAGATGATTGATAGATTTCGCTTATGGATCACCACAAGAATGGGCCCACCTTTTCCATAAAGGCAGGATATTCCTGGCTTATTGACGGCGATTTATTTAAAAATGATTATATTTCAAAGGAATGCCAGCTTGTGATGATGGACTGGTTGGTGGGTAGGAGAATTCTTAATTAAGATTAGGAAGAAGGGGCGGGTGGGAACAGTGAAGATGGAAATATCGCCAAATTTACATTAAGCATCTAAAAATGTTTGAATTTAAGACTGTTTAGCCAATTAAATAAACGTTCATAGATGTTTATTCTAAGTTGGTCTTTTTGTGCTTTATTTGAGCATGTTGCTTGCCGTTGTCATTTTATCTGCTTACTTCGCTGCTAGCGCTCAGCCCGCTAACAGCTCCTGCTCGACCTGTTGCACCTGTTGTTCCAGCGAGTTGCGGATTTCCGTCAGCGCCCGTTGCTGGTCAGAGAAGTAAGCCTCTTTATCGGTCACGGAGGAAGCAAGGCGCCAGGCGTTTTCCGCCTCTAGTTCGGTAATCTCTTTCAGCAGTGCGTTAATTTGTTCTCTGAGCTGCTGTATTTTGCTGCGTAAATGCTGCAGATCGTTCAATCGGTCGCTCGCCATCATCGGTTCGAGACCAGTTTGTAACTGGGTCAGTAACGCCCGTACGGCGGCAAGGTCGGCATTTTGGCGCGCCTGGTTAAGCTGTACCATCATCTGGTGCGCTTTCTCTTTCAGATCATCCGCCACTACGTCCGGGTGGCAAAGACGACTGGCCTGCCGCCACAGGCGCTTTAGCTCGCTACGCTCATCGGCAGAAAGTCGTTGATCGCGAGTAAAACGATGCTGTGCGTCCTGCTGCTGCTCCTGATATTCATCATATTCATGACTGGCCTCTTCTTGTGCCTGGCGAGTCGCGCTGTCGTCCTGGCGAGAAAAGTCGTTTTCCAGCTCACGAATCTCCGCCAGCAGGGCGGTGATCAGCTCCGTTTGTTGCTGAATGCGTTGCCGGGTTTCGACAGATTCGCGCGAATCTGAGTGCTGGTTCATCCATTGCTGCTTGAGTCTGGCCAACTGCTCAACGGCCTGGGAAATATAGTGCTGACAGGATTGATAGTCTTTTTCCCGGCGTTTTCGCTCCGCTTCCTGCTTACGTTGCGCGCTGGCGGCCAGTTGCTTACGCAGCTCAAGGATGCGGCTCATCAACGGCCCAAGACGAAGATGGTATAGATCGTTGAAATCATCGAGGATTTGAATGCGCGTGTTGCGCTTATCAATCAGGTCACGCAATTGTGTTTCCAGCGCTTTCAGTTCGAGTTTACTCGCCGCAATCGCAGGATCCTGCCACGTAGAGACTGCCCGCTGAGATTGCAGCCAGGCGGTGATTTCACGCAGAGCATCGCTAAAGCGCCGGGCTTCGATCGCCTGCACGATGGTGCCTGGCACGACTGACAAAGGCTCATTTTTCAGATGCGCCACCTGTTGGAAAATAATCTCCTCATCTTCCAGTTCAATAGCGCTTTTGACGATTTCCAGTCGTTTGATGATCTTATTCATGACAGTCGTTGCCTGGCCTGACTCAAAAACGAATGGCTTAAATACAACAGGCCCACCCGTTTGAAAATGTTAGAAAAACAGTAAGGTGCATTCTGTGGCCTGCAATACCTTTTCGTCCAGAATAATTCACTGTAATTATGAAAAGCGTGAGCTCTGGTAAGGAGCAGCCCCATGAAAAATAACAACGGCTCAGGCATCGCTGATGACCATGGTGTTAAACGATTGCGCCTTGCGGCAACCAGGTTGAAATGTTAAAAGAAGCCCCTTCAATAAAAACGACACAGGGGAAGGGCGTGAAAAACGCGTCAACTGCATCTGACACCAGCGTGTCTGATGCCGCGTCGACGAATGAGCCGACGCTTCAGCGGGGGTTGCAAAACCGCCATATTCAGTTAATTGCGCTGGGCGGCGCAATTGGAACCGGACTGTTTTTGGGCATTGGTCCGGCCATTCAGATGGCGGGGCCTGCGGTGTTACTGGGTTACGGCGTAGCCGGAATCATCGCTTTTTTGATTATGCGTCAACTGGGCGAAATGGTGGTGGAAGAACCCGTTTCTGGATCGTTTGCCCATTTTGCCTATAAATACTGGGGACCGTTTGCTGGCTTTTTGTCCGGCTGGAACTACTGGGTGATGTTTGTGCTGGTTGGCATGGCGGAGCTGACAGCGGCCGGAATCTACATGCAGTACTGGCTGCCCGATGTCCCCACCTGGATTTGGGCCGCCGCGTTTTTTGTGATCATCAACGCCGTCAATCTGGTTAACGTACGTCTGTATGGCGAAACGGAATTCTGGTTTGCGCTGATTAAAGTGCTGGCCATTATCGGCATGATTGGCTTTGGTATCTGGATGCTGTTTTCCGGTAACGGCGGGGAACATGCGAGCATCGATAATCTCTGGCGTTACAACGGCTTTTTTGCCACCGGCTGGAACGGATTGATCCTCTCGCTGGCGGTGATTATGTTCTCGTTTGGCGGGCTGGAATTGATAGGGATCACTGCCGCGGAAGCGCAGGATCCGCAGAAAAGTATCCCGAAAGCGGTAAATCAGGTGGTGTACCGTATTTTGCTGTTTTACATCGGTTCTCTGGTGGTGCTGTTGGCCTTGTACCCGTGGGTGGAAGTGAAATCAAACAGTAGCCCGTTCGTGATGATTTTCCATAATCTTGACAGTAACGTGGTGGCTTCTGCACTGAACTTTGTCATTCTGGTGGCTTCGCTGTCGGTCTATAACAGCGGTGTTTACTCGAACAGCCGCATGCTGTTTGGCTTGTCCGTGCAGGGAAATGCGCCGAAGTTTTTAACCCGCGTCAGTCGTCGTGGCGTTCCGGTGAACTCATTGATTCTGTCCGGCGCGATTACGTCACTGGTGGTGTTGATCAACTATGTGCTGCCGCAAAAAGCGTTCAGTCTGTTGATGGCGCTGGTTGTCGCGACGCTGCTACTAAACTGGATTATGATTTGTCTGGCGCATTTGCGATTCCGCGCGGCGATGCGCCGCAAAGGACGTGATACCCAGTTTAAAGCGCTGCTGTATCCGGCCGGAAACTATCTGTGCATTGCCTTCCTCGGCATGATTCTGGTGCTGATGTGCACCATGGATGATATGCGCTTGTCCGCTATTTTGCTGCCGATATGGATCCTGTTCCTGTTTGTTGCCTTCAAACTGCTGCGCCGTAAATCCCGCTAATATCTGACCGATCTCATCCTGGCGATGAGATCGGTTACCACTTCTCATTGCCGATTAACGCTGAAAAGCCCCTGACAATGCGCGAATATCATTTCCGGTAGGCGACTGATGAATGCGTAAGCCAAACTCTTCGATCACTGCGAATATATGGTCGAAGATATCAGCCTGAATACTTTCATATTCCAGCCAGACTACCGTATTGGTAAAAGCATAAATCTCGATCGGCAAACCATGATCGTCTGGCGCAAGCTGGCGTACCATTAACGTCATATCTTTGCGAATCCGCGGATGGTGACGTAAATATTCGTTCAGATAGGCGCGGAAAGTGCCAATATTGGTCATCCGGCGGTGATTCAATACGGATTCAGGCGCATCCAATAGCTGATTCCACTCGTCAATTTCCTGATGACGCGTGGTTAAATACGGCTTTAGCAGGTGTGCTTTATGCAGTCGCTGGCGTTCATCTTCGTCAAGAAAATGAATGCTGGTGGCATCAATGCTGATGCTGCGTTTAATGCGTCGCCCCCCGGAAGCAGACATCCCGCTCCAGTTTTTAAAAGAGTCCGATACCAGTGACCAGGTGGGGATAGTGGTGATGGTGTTATCCCAGTTGCGCACTTTCACCGTGGTCAAACCAATATCGATAACCGCGCCGTCTGCGCCGTATTTCGGCATTTCCAGCCAGTCGCCCAACTTCAACATATCGTTGGCTGAAAGCTGTATGCCGGCCACCAGGCCGAGGATTGGATCTTTAAATACCAGCATTAAGACGGCGGCCATCGCGCCCAGGCCGCTTATCAGTATTGCCGGGGACTGACCAATCAGCAGGGAAATCATCAAAATCCCAACGATAATTGCGCCGATCAGTTTGATTCCCTGGAATATACCTTTCAACGGTAGCTGAGATGCGGCTGGGAGTTTTTGCGACAGATTGAGAATAACGTCCAGCAGGGAGAACAGGGACAGCAGGGCGTACATCATGATCCACAGCTGAGCGCAGGTCACTAATATCTCTGCGGCTTCGCTGCCTTTTTGTAACCACAGCGCGGCCTGAATGTTGACAATGATACCCTGCAGGGTGAATGCCAGCCGGTGAAATAACTTGTTCTGCGTGATGATTTGTAGCCACAGACGGGAGCTGGCGTTCGCGCGCTTTTCAAATGCGCGCAGCACCACCCAGTGCAAAATAACGTGAACAATAATGGCGGTGAGAAAAATAATGCCAAAAATCATCACCAGCGAGGTGGTGTGGTTTATTTCAATGCCGAGTTCTTCTACCTGAGATATCAATTCCTGCATAATGTCTCCTTAATAAACAGCGGCCTATGATGACCGCTGTCAGGAGCTTATGCAAATTACGCTCGTCTTGCCTACGATTTTGCGGCGATGCTGGCGCACACCGGATTGATATTCAGCGTGCGGCGAAATAAAAAGGTAGTCAGTAACAGTACGGTCATCATTGTGGCTTCGACGGCTAAAAAGCCGATAACCGAGCGCGTGTAATCACCATGGTAATGTTGCTGCAGATGCAGGAACAGCGCCCCCAACACGGCGGGACCGAGTCCTAATGTTGCCTGCTGCAACGTACTCAGAATGGTGGTTCCGGCGCCCGCATCGTGCGTGGCGATATCGCGCATACCGATGCGATAAAAACTGTTCACAATCAGCGCCTGACCATAGCCGATAAACGCTGTAGCCGGAACGAGCGTAATGGCCGAGGTATGCATACCTGAATACCAGAAGGTCATCATTAAGCCCATCAAGCCAGCGATCTGAATAATCAACCCGGTGAGCAGAATACGTCCCGTGCTATAGCGGGCAATGAGTCGCGGTGCGTAACAGGCGGAGATAAAATAGGCTGCGCCAAGCGCAATAAAGCTATTGCCGGATTCCCAGGGCGCCATCCCCAGACCGGCCTGTAGCGTCAGCGCCATACAGAACATAAATCCTGACCAGGCGCTAAAAAACAGTAATGCGATCAGCACGCCGAACCGGATGCTGCTGAGTTTTAACAGGCGTGGCGGTAAGAGAGGATGTTGCCCGGTCTGTTCTTGTCGTAACGCATTGCTGCGCATCCACCATCCCAAAGGCAGGATGGCGACCAGAGCAAGCTGAGTCTGCCACGGCCAGCCGGTTTCCGGGCCTAATGCCATGGGAAACAACAAGCAGCAGAGAATCGCAGCCAGACTGCTGGTGCCCAGCCAGTCGATGCGGGTTCGGGTTTCTCGTGTGGTTTCCGGGACATAGCGTTGGCTGAACATCAGAACTAACAGACAGATCGGGACATTAATAAAAAAGGCGTTGCGCCAGCCCAGCCCTGCAATATCTGCCGAAACCAGCCAGCCTCCGCCCATCTGGCCGACAATAAACGCGATGCCGCCAATTCCTCCATACAAACTGATGGCCCGCGCATGTGCAGGACCTTTCAGCGTGACGTGCAGGGTGGCAAGGATCTGCGGCACGATTAGCGCCGCGCCCGCACCTTGTAGAACGCGGGCAGCCAGTAACATATGAATGGAATTCGCCATCCCGCATAAAAGAGAGGCGATGCCAAACAGCACGACGCCTGTCATAAACAGGCGGCGGCGACCATAGTTATCACCGAGTTTGCTGCCCAGCGCCAGACAAACGGCGAAAGTCACCCCGTACAAAGCGACAATCAGCTCCAACTGTGTGGTGGTGGCCTGAAGCGACTGGGTAATGGAATCCAGAGCGACATTGGTAATTGATGTATCAATGAGCGGGAGCATTTGGCCTGTCAATAACAGCAGCAACCCTATGCGGCCGGGTGAAACAGTTGATGTACTCATAGTAACTCCATTGCATCATTTTGCAGATGGACGTAGCATCACTGAAAAATTAAACGGGTACCAGTTCCTGGTTATACTGGTATTGGTACTACTATGCTGGAGAGTCCATGTCGGTAATAGCGCAACAGGAATCCGCGGTTATTCTCCCTGATGACAGCCGCAAGCAGCTTGGCGCGTTTTTACGTGCGCGACGGGAAAGCCTCGATCCGCAGCGTCTGGGTCTGCCGCGCATTGGGCGGCGAAGAACGCCCGGTCTGCGCCGCGAAGAAGTCGCGATGTTGGCTAACGTTGGCGTCACCTGGTACACCTGGCTGGAGCAGGGGCGAGAGGTCAATCCGTCGCAAGCGGTCTTGCTGAATGTGGCGAGCGCGCTGCAATGCAGTCCGCTGGAAACCCGCCACCTGTTTGTACTGGCCGGATTGACGCCACCGGAATCCACGCCGGTGATGGTGTGTGAAGGGATTGCGCCAGGCACCCGAAAGATGCTCGACAGCCTGATGCCGCAGCCCGCCAGTATTCAGAAACCCAGTTTTGACATCGTGGCCTGGAACGACAGTTTTTGCCGGTTGATGGGCGTTGATTTCTCCACGCTCCCGAGCGAAGACCGCAACTGTATTTACCTCTATCTCACGAATGAAATCTGGCGTAGCCGGATAGAAAACTGCGATGTATTACCGACGTTTGTTTCTTATTTCCGTGCGGCAATGGCGGAACATCGCAGCGATCCTGTTTGGGAAAATAAACTGGCGCGCTTTTTTGCCGCATCGTCTGAGTTTGAAGCATTATGGCATCAGCGTTATGACGTTCGCGGTGTGGAAAATCAGGTCAAAAACTTTGTTCATCCGCAGTTAGGGCGTTTTAGCTTGCAGCAAATGTACTGGTATTCCGCCCCGCGTAACGGTTCGCGGCTGCTGGTTTATTTACCGATGGATGAAGCGGGGGAGCAGGCTCTGGCGTGGCTGAATCAGTAGTGATACGCCCGATGACGGCGACACGCATCGGGCATAACGGCAAAAATCAGACTTCCGTCAGCGTTGTTTCCAACGGCAGACGAGATTTCGGCAGCGCGGCGTTGAAATCCTCTACGCTGTGATGACCTACCGGGACCACGACCACGCTGGTGAAACCTTTTTCTTTCAGGCCAAACTCTGCGTCGAGAACGGCAGCATCAAAGCCTTCGATTGGCACCGCGTCCAGCCCCATCGCCGCAACGCCCAGCAGGAAGTTACCGACGTTCAGGTACACCTGTTTCGCCATCCAGTGGTTGTCATCTTTGAGATCTTTGCGGTGCAGGTCGGCAAAGAAAGTACGGCCTTTGTGGTTAGCGGCTTTGGCTTCCGGGGTAGCGAAACGGCCATCGCGCTCTTCTTGATCGACGACGCGCTCCAGCCATGCATCGTCCATCGCCGTTTTGGCGCAGAACACCACAACGTGGGAGGCATCCAGCATTTTACGCTCGTTGAATACAAAGCCGCCGGCTGCGGATTTCGCCACGCGCGCTTTACCTTCGTCAGTGCTGGCAACGATAAAGTGCCACGGCTGAGAGTTGGTGCTGGACGGGCTAAACTGCAGCAGCGTTTTTAATTTTTCGGCCTGCTCAGCGGTCAGTTTTTTATTCGGATCGAATGCCTTAGTGGAGTAACGTTTTAAGGCGACAGAAACAATATCCATAACTACTCCTGGTGGTTTTCCTACCCTGCGGGTGCGTTTAGTTTCAGCAGGGTACAGGGTTAGCGAGAAAATGATAAGAGCGAAAAATGCAAAAACACTTATCGACGCTAACGATAAATCAGCCTGGCCGCAGGCGCTTCTGATCGCGCTTAGGCAAACCATCCACCACCCGGTGCCATGAGTCGCTCACCAGGTCCGTCAGCAATGACTCGGTAATGTCGTCGCCTGGATAGACTGAGATCCAGTGCTTTTTATTCATGTGATAACCGGGTTCAATGCTGGGGTAGATCTGCTGATTTAACAGTGATTTTTGCGGATCGGATTTCAGGTTAACCAGCGGGCGTCCGTGATGTTCAAAGACCAGCATGAAAATCTTGCCGCCGACCTTGAACACGTCGTATTCCGGGCCAAAAGGCCAGCAGTGCTCAGTAAAAGGCAGTTCAAGCGCAAGGCGCTTCGCGCAGACATGCAGTGTCTTTCCATCCATTATTTTTCCTCGCGGGTCAGGGCGCGCCACATGGCTTCAAACCCCAACGAAATGTATTCAGTCGCGCGGGCAGGGTTGCGGGCAGCGAATTCCATGGTTGTTTCTGCAAGTGTCAAAAAAAGCCCGTCGCCAAAGGCGCGATACTCGTCCGACATAAATTCAGGGCGCACGGAGCGATGACAAAGATCGCGCAGTTCCGGAAACATATCGTCAGCCTGCTGTTCAGTTTCTTTGCTGATTTTCTCGCTGACGGCCAACTGACGAATGGTGCGATGTCCGCAGGTATGATTCAGACCCCAGCTAATGTAGCTGTTCCAGATGTAGTGAGTCATGGTTTTGGCATCGGTCACTGAACGGTCCAGATTAGCCATCATCGACTGGCAGAGATCGTGTTTTAAAAAGAGGTAAAGCTCGTTGATCAGATCATCTTTGGTCGCGAAATAGCGAAACAACGTTCCCTCCGCAACCCCTGCATTGCGCGCGATTACGGCGGTTGAGGCCGCAATACCTGATTGTGCAAATGCTGTGGTTGCAGCTTCCAGTAATGCCAGTTTTTTGTCTTCACTCTTCGGACGAGCCACTACACTTTACCCTTAAGTCTGTAAAAAACATGATTGAATCACGGCCTTTGTAGCACCGCAACGGAGAATGTCAAAGATTGAAAATCATCTTGACGGCGAACTTTCGATTTCTATAATGAGTGCTTACTCACTCATAATCAAGAGTCAGTCGCGCAAACCAGCGGAAAGGAGGCGCGTTTAAGGTCAGGATATGAAGCGTCTCACAGTTTGTGTGGTTGTTATTATGCTTATTGCCGCTGCTACAAGTTTACCGTTTGTACTCAATGCCGGATTTGGCCAGGCGCCGCAAGGGGCACAACTGAGTCAGGTTGAACTGTCGCCACACTATCGTGATGGACAGTTTCATAACCAGGTGCCAACACCGGGCTATACCGGTAACAAAGGTATGCTGGCGGCCTGGTGGGAGTTTCTGGTCGCTAAACGTGAAAATGCGCGGCCAGCGCAGCCGTTACCGCTGGTGGCGAGCGATCTCGCCGGGTTACCGCCGCAGCAGGATACTCTGGTCTGGCTGGGCCACTCCTCATGGTATTTGCAACTGGCGGGTCAACGCATCCTGATTGATCCGGTGTTCAGCAACTATGCCGCGCCGTTTTCATTTCTGAACAAAGCCTTTGCCGGGGATTATCCGTGGACCGCGCAGACGATGCCGGAGATCGATCTGCTCATCATCTCGCACGATCATTATGACCATCTGGATCTCGCCACCATCAAGGCGTTAATGCCGAAGATTAAACGGGTGATTACGCCGCTGGGTGTGGGGTCGCATCTGCGTTATTGGGGAATGCGCAGCGAGATAATCGACGAACGTGACTGGAATCAGTCCGTCAGAGTGACGGATTCACTGATTGTTCATGTTCTGCCAGCCCGCCATTTTTCGGGGCGAGGCATTAAGCGTAATCAGACGCTGTGGGCCAGCTTTATGTTTGAAATGCCGGGGCAGAACGTTTATTACAGCGGGGATTCCGGCTACGGGCCGCATTTTAAAGCCATTGGCGAGCAGTTTGGCTCGGTTGATTTGGCGATTATGGAGAACGGTCAGTATGACCAGGACTGGAAGTTTATTCACATGATGCCGGAAGAGACGGCTCAGGCCGCGGCGGATCTGCATGCGAAAGCCGTTTTGCCCGGGCACGCAGGTCGTTTTGTTCTGGCGAAACATACCTGGGATGATCCGTACAAACGACTGGCGCTTGCCAGCCGCCAACAAGATTACCGACTGCTGACGCCGATGCTGGGTGAACCGGTCATACTGTCCGAACCGGACCAAACGTTTACGGCCTGGTGGCAGCAGGCGAATCAATGAACACAGGGGAGAGCATGATGACGATTTCTGCTCAGGTAATTGATACGATTGTTGAATGGATTGATGATAATTTGAATCAACCATTGCGCATTGATGATATTGCACGCCATGCGGGTTATTCAAAATGGCACCTACAGCGTCTTTTTATGCAGTACAAAGGCGAGAGCCTGGGGCGTTACATCCGTGAGCGTAAACTGCTGCTGGCGGCGCGCGATCTGCGCGATACCGATCAGAAAGTGTACGACATCTGTTTGAAGTACGGATTCGATTCACAGCAGACTTTTACGCGTATTTTCACCCGTACGTTTAGTCAACCGCCGGGCGCTTATCGCAAAGAAAATCATAGTCGAACGCATTAACGGCACCGGGTTCTCGCGGGTTTAATCCGCCAGCGAGAACCAGCGCCGCCAAATGTAGCGCAGCACAAAATACTCAATCACCCCCAGTAGTAAAAACCACAGGCAAAACAGCAACGTGTAAAACTGGTTGAGATCCATCAGATGAAAGGTGGCGACGAGTTTTTGCGCCAGCACCAGGCCAAGTGAAGGGGCAGGTAAGAGCAGGCAGGACAGAAAAGCCAGCAGCAGGATCCCAGCGGCGGTCATCAGCGATTCAAGCGGGTGTTTCATGGTATTGTTAAACTTGAGTTAAAATACCATTGTCCGGGATCTCAGCGGGCAACGCAAACCCCACGCCTAAAGCCCTGCCCAAATCTCACACTGTTTTTTCACCAGACCACTCAACGATCCGCCTTCCGCCACGAAATCACGCATATTCTGTGCTTCATCATGACCATGTTTAACCTGCAGGCGTAAGGCTTCAATCGCGCTGGTCGCCCCCACTTTGTCCGCAGAGGCGGCGACATTCTCCAGCAGTCGTAGCGTGTCATCCGCCAGGCGATGCCCATCGCCCGTATTCACGTCGGTGACAATCCCCGCCATACCAAAGCGACAGGCCTGAAAACGGTTGAATTTATACAGTAAATAATCACGCTCCTGGTGTTTGAATGGACGTTTGGTGAGTAGCCAGTGGGCGGTGGACTGTATCAGTCCCGCCATATTGACCGCGTGTTTAAGGGTCAACGGAGTGTCCATTACCCGAACCTCAACCGTACCGAAGTGCGGGCTGGGGCGGATATCCCAGTGCAAATCTTTAATGCTATCAATCATGCTGGTGTAAGCCAGCCGGCGAAATAGTCCCGTAAATTCCTGCCAGTTATTTACCCATGGCATCGGACCGTTATCGGGAAAGCCGGAGAATATATTCAGGCGCGCGCAGGCAAATTGCGTGTCGGATGTCTGCATGTAAGGCGAGGCGGCAGAGAGCGCAATAAAATGAGGAACAAATCGCGACAGCCCGTGCAGGAGATAAATTGCATCATCACCGTTGGCGCAGCCAACATGGACGTGCTGACCGAAAACGGTCGCCTGCTGAATAAGATAACCAAAATTTTCCAGGTTACGTCGATAGCGTTCGTCATCGCAGACTTCCTGACGTTGCCATTTTTGAAATGGGTGCGTACCACCGCCGCAGATGGCGAGGTGATGCTCTGCCGCAACCCGCATGATTATCTGCTGCATGGCCGACAATTCAGCATCAGCCTGGTCGATATTGCGACAAACCCCGGTTGCCATCTCCAGCATACTTTCAGTGATATCGTGCTTCACTTCCCCGGCGGTAAGCTGTGGCTTAATGGCGTCAATCAGCCGGGAAGAATCCTGGCTCAGGTCGTAACCTGGGGGATTAACCACCTGCATTTCCAGTTCAATGCCTAGCGTAAAAGGGTCGGAAACATGAAAATCGGGTAGTGACATAGGGTTCTCTTCAGCGTTGATTTTAATTAAGTATAGAAGGACTGCTGGTTTTCTGTTTTGCGTAAGAAATCACCGGGTGACGCTTTGAAGGTGAAATGGCAGGTGCTATAACTATTTTTTGCTTCGCAACAGGGGTTGAATCCGTGCCGGAAATAAATCTTTATGGTCAGACCGTCGGCGATGTTGTGCCGGACTGGAAGGGGGCCGCCGTGCTGCCACGGGAAGAGCTTGTTGGACAGTATTGCCGTTTGGTTCCTCTGAATGCCGACAGCCATGCCGCCGACCTGTTTGATGCCTATGCGCAGGCACCCGACGATCGCGACTGGACCTGGCTTGCAAGCTCCCGCCCAACGAGCGTTGAAGCCGCGGCTTGCTGGATAGCGGCAAAATCCACTGACGTCTCCCTGGTTCCCTATGCGGTAATTGAACAGTGTTCCGGGCGTGCCGTTGGCCTGGTGTGCTTTATGGCGATCGAACGGGAGCATGGCTCGGTCGAAATTGGTCATGTGACCTGGTCGCCGCGCATGAAAAATACGGTACTCGGCACCGAAAGCGTCTGGCTGCTGCTGCGTCAGGCGTTTGCGTCAGGCTATCGGCGCGTGGAGTGGAAATGCGATTCGTTGAACACGGCGTCGCGACGGGCGGCAGAGCGTCTGGGGTTTATCTTCGAAGGGCGTTTTCGCCAGAAGATCGTGCGTAAGGGGCGCAACCGCGACAGCGACTGGTTATCAATGATTGACAGCGAATGGCCGCAGCGCGATGCCGCATTGCAGCGTTGGCTGGCTGCCGACAACTTTGATGAACATGGGCGGCAACGCAGGTCGATGGCAGAGTGCCAGCAGGTATAGCACGTTTCCCCGTTGACGATTCAGACTGAAAAGGAGCGCGAGCATGGCGTACTGCTCGTGCAAAAGGTAATGACGTTTTCATCGCGCTGAAACCAGCGAACGTTAATTTCCTGCCCGGCGAGGCCTGGCGAAAATAAGGGCTGAATTTGCAAGGTTACTTGGGTTGGGGTGAGGGCGGTAACTTTAGCGCTGGCGAACCCCGGTAACGCCGTAGTGTGTTCCGAAAACGTTTTATACAGGCTCTCCTTTGCGCTGAATGTCAGGGTTAAGGCGAGCGGAAAGGGCAGGCTGGCGTAATGCATAATCTGTCGTTCGTGGTTATCGATAATGCCGTCAGCCAGCTCAACGGCGGTTTGCGGCGTAAAAATGGCTTCTATGTCAATACCCACCGGCTGTCTTGATACCACCGCCAGCGCTGTCGATGCGCTATGGCTGATGCTGCCAAACAGATTTTGCGGCCACAATGGTTGGCGTTGCCTGCCGATGCCGGGCACAGTTTTGATACCGTATTCACGTAATGCATGTACTGCGGCAATACGTCCTGCTAAGTGCTCTGCTTTACGCTTACGTCCACTGGACAGGAGCTGAGCGTGGTGGGGCAGCCAGAGCAGGTCCTGCTCATGGAAGCTGGCGGGATCGAACTCGACAATGTGCAGCGTGTGGTCTGCGAAAGTGAGCGGTGTGTGCGTGGTGAGCATGGTAGTTGTGATTTCCCTCTCCCCGCAGGGAGGAGAGGGGGATACGTTATCAGAAGTGCGTGTTAACGCTCATGAACCACGTCCGGCCCGGTTCGTTATAGGTGTTCGCGCCCGCGCCCGCCATATAGTTTCCGGTCACAATATCGCCCGTGGTCTGGGCATTACCTTCACGCCATAAACGCTTGTCAAAGACGTTATCCACGCCGCCGGTCAGGCTGACGTTTTTCGTCACATCCCAGGTCGCGCTCAGGCCGACGATGCTGTACGGGCTGACTTCACTCGCCGAACTGCCGGTTACCGGTTTGCCCTGGTAATCATATTTTTTCGGCTGCTGTTTACCGTACCAGGTGAAGGTGGATTGCAGCGACAAATCTTTGCGTGCCTGCCAGCTCAGGGTCGAGTTCAGCGTGTACTCAGGAATAATCGACAGGCGTTCGCCGGTCTCTTTATTCTTACTTTGCAGCATGTAAGTGATGTTGTTGGTCCAGGTAACGGTTTCGCTAACCGGCACGTTCAGCGTACCTTCCAGACCCTCAACCACCGCTTTAGGAATGTTTTCCCACTGATAGATATCGGTGTAAGTCGTCTTCCCTTTGCTGGTGATGGACGTTCTGTCGAACGGTACCGTCCCCGCTTCAATCTTGTTGCGGTAATCGTTGCGGAACCAGGTTACCCCGGCCAGCCAGCCGTCACGCTTGAACTCAAGACCAATCTCTTTGTTGATACTGGTTTCGGCCTTCAGATCGTCGTTGCCCATCATGTAGCAACCGATGCCGGTGGCGGAACCGGTGGCGTAGCAACCCTGGCCTTTACTGTACAGAATATAATTCGGGTTGAGCTGATACAGGCTTGGCGCTTTATAGGCGCGCGCAATCCCCATCTTCAGGGTGAAGTCATCGCCCAGACCTTGTGACAGGTTCAGAGATGGGCTCCAGTTATCACCGACGATGCTGTGGTGATCGAAACGCAGACCCGGCGTCAGCATGGTGCTGTCGGTCAGTTCCATGTTGTTTTCAGCAAACAGAGAGAAAATTTCCGCATCGGAGTACGGACTGCGGTTGGTGCTGCTGTAACCTGGGATATCACCGCCCATAAAGGTCTGCGAATTGGAGAGCATATCCTTCATGCGCTGCTGATTCCACTCGGTACCGAGCGTCAGGTTTTGGTTGACCAGCAGGTCCAGTGGAATGCTGATTTCACTGTGCAGCATGACGTCATTCAGGTCGGCATCGACATATTTTTGTGACGCATTCGGGTCAAAGATCCCCTCGGTTCCTCCCGCCAGACCTTCCGGCGTACGGGAGTTACGCGTATGTTCATATTGCACCCAATTGCTGGTGGTAACGCCATTATCCCAGCCGCCGTTCCAGGTCAGAGAGTAGTTCTGACGATAAAGGCGGTTGGTCTCTTTCCCGTAGTTATCTTTCACCAGTTGGTTGGTGTTGGTGTTTTGGGTATCGCCCGCGTACAGGTTGCCCTGGCGGCTATAACCCGCTTCCAGTTCCAGCGACTGGAGCGGGGCGAAATCCCAGCGAACTACGCCGTTAATGTCTTTATTGATAACGCCTTCACGACCGGCCGGTAAGGTATTGGCGTAGGTGCCGGTACGTTCTGACTGATGACCCTGGTTGATATCCCAGGCATCGGCCTGCGTTTTATCCAGATTACCGTACAGACGGAAGCTGAAATCCCCGCCCATTGGGCCGTTCAGGCTAAAGTTGGTACGTTTGGTCGAGCCTTCGTCTTTGTGTTCCGGGGCATTGAAATAGGTATCCCACGAACCGTGCCATTCATTGCTGCCTTTTTTGGTGATGATATTCACCACGCCGCCCGCAGCTCCGTTGCCGTAACGTGCTGCGGCAGGACCACGCAGCACTTCAATACGCTCGATCATTTCCGGTGGCACCCAGGCGGTATCGCCACGGGTATCACGCTCGCCGCGCCAGCCCTGACGCACGGAGTTACGGCTGGTCACCGGCTTACCGTCGATCAGAATCAGGGTGTTTTCTGGACCCATACCACGAATATCAATCTGACGGTTGTTACCGCGCTGGCCGCTGGTTGAGTTGCCGGTCAGGTTAACGCCAGGCATGGTACGGATGATTTCCGCAACATCGCGCGCGGGAGGATTTTTACGGATTTCATCCGCGGTGATGGTTGAAACACCCGGCGCCTGCAGGTTTTGCTGCGCGGCGGTAACGACGATGGTGTCTTCATGAGAGACAGCGGCGTTATCAGTTTGATCTTCTGCCATTGCTGGCAGTGCTACCCCGTAAATCCCTAAATTGACCAATAAGGCCAGTGAATGAATCTTGTTGTTCATTGTATGTCCTGCTGTTCTTTTAGCCACGAGTACCCATGTGCCGTGGTGCGGCATTTGGTCTGATGTCGCCCGCATCCGCGTAAACCCTCCGTTCCAGAAAAAGTACGCAGCGCCAGGTCGGTTTATAAGTGGTGAAAAACTGTGCGCGCTTCCCACAGCGCGACAATACGCTATTGCAAATGCAAATAGTTATCAATAATATTATCAATATATTTCACACTAGATCATAAAAATTCACAGTAAACATGGGGTTATGGCGGTGACGACGTTAAAGACGGGAAGCGAAGCGTGGTGGCAGTCGAAAAAAGGCCCGGAGTGGGAGCGTGAAGAGAACGGAAATTATCGGGTAACCTTCTGGTGGCGTGACCCGCAGGGAACGGAAAAAGAGTCCGCCATTCGTCGTGTGTGGGTCTATATCACCGGCGTCACCGACCATCATCAAAATGTCCCCCCTCAGTCGATGCAACGCATTAACGGTACAAATGTTTGGTGCTGGAGTGTTTCCCTCAGCGCCAACTGGCGCGGTAGCTACTGCTTCATTCCCACCGCGCGGGATGACATTTTTGCCGCGCTGGCGGTGGACGAAACGCCTGACCGAAACGTGCTGCGTGAAGGCTGGCGACAATTGTTACCGCAGGCGATTGCCGATCCTCTCAATCCGCAGAGCTGGCGGGGAGGTCGTGGCCATGCGGTGTCAGCGCTCGAAATGCCAGACGCTCCCGTACAGCCCGGCTGGGATCAGCCTGCGGCTCCCGATTGCCCCGCAGTTTGCCTGCAATGGCACAGCGCTAGGCTTTGCAATACGCGTCGCGTATGGGTATTTACCACCGGTGACGACCAACCAGAAGCACGTCCGCTGGCTATCCTGCTGGACGGTCAGTTTTGGGCGCAAAGTATGCCGGTGTGGCCTGCGCTGGCTTCGCTCACGCACCGCGGAGATCTCCCTCCCGCCGTATATCTCCTGATTGACGCTATCGACACATCTCATCGTAGCCGCGAACTGCCGTGTAACGCCGATTTTTGGTTGGCGGTACAGCAGGAGCTTTTGCCGCTGGTGAAGACGACCACTGCGTTCAGTGACGATCCGCAGTGCACGGTGGTTGCCGGACAAAGTTTTGGCGGGTTGTCTGCGCTGTATGCCGGGCTGAACTGGCCCGCGCGCTTTGGCTGTGTGCTCAGCCAGTCCGGTTCTTTCTGGTGGCCGCATCGCGGCGGTCATCAGGATGGGGCGATTGTTGAACAACTGAAGAGCGGCAAGATCAGTGTTCAGGGGCTGCGTATCGTTCTGGAGGCCGGGATCCGCGAGCCGATAATTTTTCGTGCCAATCAGGCGCTATATGCCCAATTACCCTCTGCACCACAATCTATTTTCTGGCGTCAGGTTGATGGCGGACACGATGCGCTTTGCTGGCGCGGTGGCCTGATGCAAGGGCTAATGACGCTCTGGCAGCCGCTTTCCGAGACGATTTAACCGGACGATGTTCCACGACAGGAGTTGAGTATGGAGTTCAGTAACCCCTTCGATAATCCGCAGGGCCAGTTTTACATTCTGCAAAACCCACAGCGTCAGTTTAGCCTCTGGCCGCAGCAGTGCTCACTTCCTGCTGGCTGGCAAGTCGCGTGCGAACCGCAATCGCAGGAAGCCTGCCAGCAATGGCTGGATGCAAACTGGACCACGCTGACGCCAGCAAACTACGTTGATGTGCAGGAGGCTCCATGACTCAGCGTTTACCGTTAGTCGCGGCTCAGCCGGGGATTTGGATGGCGGAAAAACTCTCCACCTTGCCCTCGGCGTGGAGCGTGGCGCACTATGTAGAATTAACCGGCGAACTGAACGCGCCGTTGCTGGCAAAGGCAATCGTTGCCGGTCTGGAGCTGGCTGATACTCTGGGGATGCGGTTTAGCGAAGATAACGGTGAGGTCTGGCAATGGGTTGATCCTGCGCTCACCTTCGCGGAACCTGAAATTTTCGACCTGCGCGAAAAATCTCACCCACATGAAGCAGCCCGCGCACTGATGCAGGCCGATCTGCAACAGGACTTACGCGCTGATGGCCATAAACCGTTGGTTTTCCATCAGCTCATTCAGGTAGGTGATAACCGCTGGTACTGGTATCAGCGTTACCATCATCTGCTGGTTGATGGCTTCAGCTTTCCCGCCATTACCCGCCAGATAGCCGCCATTTACTGCGCATGGCAGAGTGGCGAACCCACGCCGGATTCTCCTTTTACGCCGTTTGCCGAGGTCGTGGAAGAGTATCAACAGTATCGTCAAAGCGATGCCTGGCAACGTGATGCTACTTTCTGGACCGAGCAGCGTAAACAGTTACCGCCCCCGGCGTCGTTGTCGAACAAACCGTTGCCGGGGCGCTCGGCCAGTGCCGATATTATTCGTCTGAAGCTCACCGCGCCTGAAGGCGCGTTCCGCCAGCTTGCAGCACGTATGCCTGATGTGCAGCGTGCGGATCTGGCCCTCGCGCTGGTAGCGTTGTGGCTGGGACGTTTATGCAGCCGAATGGATTATGCCGCCGGATTTATCTTTATGCGGCGTATGGGATCGGCGGCACTCACGTCCACCGGACCGGTTTTAAACGTTTTGCCCTTTGGCGTGAGGCTGGATGCGGCAGAAAGCTTGCCTGCGCTGGCACAGCGGTTGGCAGGGCAGTTGAAGAAAATGCGCCGACATCAGCGTTATGACGCTGAACAAATTGTGCGCGACAGCGGGCGTGCAGCCGGTACCGAGCCGCTGTTTGGCCCGGTGCTGAACGTGAAAATATTCGATTATCAGCTAAATATTCCCGGCGTTCAGGCGCAGACCCATACCCTGGCGACAGGCCCGGTCAACGATCTTGAGCTGGCGCTATTCCCGGATGAAAACGGTGGGCTGAGTATTGAAATCCTCGCCAATAAACAGCGTTATGATGCCGCGACACTGGCGCAACACGCATCGCGTTTAACCGCGCTTATCGAACAGTTTGCCGACAATCCGGCGCTATGCTGTGGTGAGGCCGGGATGCTGTTGCCAGCGGAGTATGAGCAACTGGCGAAGATTAACGACACGACCGTGGAGATCCCGGCCACGACGCTGAGCGCGCTAGTGGCACAGCAGGCCGATAAAACACCGGATGCCCCGGCGCTGGCCGATGCTCGTTATCAGTTTAGTTATCGTGAAATGCGCCAGCAGGTTGTGGCGCTGGCGCAGCTACTGCGCGCGCGGGGCGTACAGCCAGGTGACAGCGTTGCCGTGGCATTACCGCGTTCAGTATTCTTGACGCTGGCGCTGCACGGTATTGTTGAAGCCGGAGCCGCCTGGCTGCCATTGGATACCGGATACCCGGACGATCGCCTGCGGATGATGCTCGAAGATGCAAAGCCAAAATTAGTGATCGCCACCGATGATCAACTGGCGCGCTTTGGCGATATCCCGGGGCTGGAAAGTCTGTGCTACAACGCGCCGCTGCCAGCGGGAGATACCGCGCCGTTGGCCCTCTCTCAACCGCATCAAACGGCCTATATCATTTTTACTTCCGGTTCTACCGGCAGACCCAAAGGGGTGATGGTCGGGCAAACGGCGATCGTCAATCGCCTGTTATGGATGCAAAATCACTATCCGCTGACGGCAGAGGATGTGGTGGCGCAAAAAACACCATGCAGTTTTGATGTCTCGGTGTGGGAATTTTTCTGGCCGTTTATTGCCGGCGCAAAATTGGTGATGGCGGAGCCCGAGGCGCATCGCGATCCGCTGGCGATGCAGCAATTCTTCGCCCAATACGGGGTGACGACCACTCACTTTGTTCCTTCCATGCTGGCTGCTTTTATTGCGTCATTGACGCCAGAAACTGCGCAGAAAAGTTGTGCTTCGCTGAAGCAGGTATTCTGCAGCGGCGAAGCCTTGCCTGCAGATTTATGTCGTGAGTGGGAACAGTTAACCCATGCGCCGTTGCACAATTTGTACGGACCAACTGAAGCGGCGGTTGATGTGAGCTGGTATCCGGCCTGGGGGGAAGCGCTCGCCGCCGTAACCGGCAACAGCGTGCCGATTGGTTATCCGGTATGGAACACCGGTTTGCGGATCCTCGATGCCATGATGCGTCCGGTGCCCTTCGGCGTAGCGGGTGATCTATACCTGACGGGGATCCAACTGGCGCAGGGTTATCTGGGACGAGCGGATCTGACGGCAAGCCGCTTTATCGCCGATCCGTTCAATGCCGGTGAACGCATGTACCGTACCGGGGATGTGGCCCGCTGGCTGGAAAATGGTGCGGTGGAATACCTGGGGCGCAGCGATGACCAGCTTAAAATTCGCGGACAGCGTATTGAACTGGGGGAAATTGATCGGGTGATGCAGCAACTGCCCGACGTCGAGCATGCTGTTGCCCATGCCTGCGTATTTAATCAGGCTGCGGCGACCGGCGGCGATGCGCGTCAACTGGTGGGGTATCTGGTGTCGCAATCGGGTTTACCGCTGGACACCTCTGCATTGCGGGAGAGTCTGCGCGAAAAACTGCCAGCGCATATGGTGCCAACGGTATTGTTGCAACTGGCGGAGCTGCCGCTCAGCGCGAACGGTAAATTGGATCGTAAAGCGTTACCGATGCCTCAGTTAACATCACGTACAACGGGACGTGCGCCGCACCCTGGGATCGAAACCACCATTGCGCACTCTTTTGCGGCCTTGCTGGATTGTGAGGTCAATGATGTGGAGGCAGATTTCTTCGCGCTGGGCGGACATTCTCTGCTGGCGATGAAGCTGGCGGCGCAATTGAGTCGTATGTTTGAACGACAGGTGACGCCAGGTCAGATTATGGTGGCTTCTACCGTTGAACAACTCAGCGCATTGCTGGAGAGTGATGATGATGAACAGTCGCAGCATCTGGGGTTTGAGACGCTGCTGCCGCTGCGTGAAAGTCACGGCCCAACGCTGTTTTGCTTCCATCCCGCGTCGGGTTTTGCCTGGCAGTTTAGCGTGCTGTCGCGTTACCTCAGCCCGCAGTGGTCGATTACAGGCATTCAGTCGCCGCGACCGGATGGACCCATGCAAACGGCGGAAAACCTCGATGCGGTATGTGACCATCATCTGGCAACGCTGCTTAACCAGCAGCCTCACGGTCCATACTATTTATTAGGTTACTCGCTGGGGGGGACGCTGGCGCAGGGGATTGCCGCGCGTTTACACGCCCGGGGGGAGGATGTTGCCTTCCTGGGGCTGCTGGATACCTGGCCGCCTGAAACGCAAAATTGGCAGGAAAAAGAGGCCAATGGCTTGGATCCTACCGTACTGGCGGAGATCGAGCGTGAACGTGAAGCGTTCCTGGCCGCACAGCAGGGGAATGCGTCTGACGCGTTATTCAACGCTATCGAAGGCAATTATGCGGATGCGGTTCGCCTGTTAACCACAGCCCACAGCGTAGCTTTTGCGGGTCACGCTACGTTGTTCGTGGCTGAACGCACATTACCGCAGGGCGTTAGCCCTGAACGTAGTTGGTCACCATGGATATCCAGTCTGGAGGTTTATCATCACGACTGCGCGCATGTCGACATCATTTCTCCCACCGCGTTTGTGACGATAGGGCCTGTAATCAATGCGTTGATTAATCAATCTGCGTAACAAAGTCACTTTTGCTATTACGGCAATCGAACAACTCCATAATGCAATGTCATGTTGTGGAGTTGTTGCTTTGGTGTGGAATGGGGTGGCGAAGGGAGTGAATAAATTCCGAAGATAATTTTTGGTAGGGGCAGATGCGTAAAGAAAGTTTCAGATAATTCTGACTAGCTGGTAGACTTCTCCACGGGAGTGTTTTTCTTTTGGGAAAGTTTTCAGGTCACGCAACATGTCATCATTGAATATTAAGCAAGACAACGTTTCGGAATTTACTGCTTATCCTCAGCCTACGGTAAACGCCAACGAAATTGATTTAATTAACCTGGTCGAAATCTTATGGCGCGCCAGGACGAAAATTGTGGCTACCGTTTTCGCTTTTGCCTGCGTGGGTATTCTGGTCTCTTTCCTGCTGCCGCAAAAATGGACCAGTCAGGCCATCGTGACGCCGGCAGAACCCGTTCAGTGGCAGGATCTCGAGAATACGTTGACCAAATTGCGCGTGCTGGATATGGATATTAACGTCAGCCGCAGTGATGTGTTTAACCTGTTTATCAAAAAATTTCAGTCGCCCTCATTGTTAGAAGATTATCTGCGTTCTTCACCCTATGTGATGGAGCAATTGAAGGGCGCTGATATTGACGAAATGGACCTGCATCGGGCAATCGTCAGGCTCGGTGAAAAAATGACCGCGGTTGATAGCAATGCGGGAAAAAAGAGTGAGACCTCGCTGTATACCTCATGGACACTGAGCTTTACCGCCCCTCAGGCCGAAGAAGCCCAGTCTGTGCTACAGGGTTATATCCATTATATTTCTTCTATTGTTGAGAAAGAAACGCTGGAAGATATTCGCAATAAACTGTTCATCAAAACCAGTTATGAAAAAGAAAGACTGGCGATGGATCGCGTCAGGCTCAAAAACCAGATGGAAGCAAATATTCAGCGCCTCAACTACTCCCTGGAGATTGCGAATGCCGCCGGGATTAAAAAGCCGGTCTACAGTAACGGCCAGGCGGTGAAAGATGATCCTGATTTCTCTATTTCACTGGGCGCTGATGGTATCTCGCGTAAATTAGAAATTGAAAAATCAGTAACAGATGTTGCGGAAATTAACGGAGAATTACGTAACCGCCAATATCACGTTGATCAACTGTTAGCCATGAACGTGAGCGACGTAAAATTTACGCCGTTTAAATATCAGCTTTCACCTTCGCTGCCGGTGAAAAAAGATGGTCCGGCTAAATCGATGATCGTTATTCTGGCTGCGTTACTGGGTGGTATGGTGGCCTGTGGCGGCGTTCTGCTGAACTACGCCATGGTGTCGCGTAAGCAAAAAATGGCGTTTATCGATCAGCAACTGGTGTGATTAATTGCCGTATGGCGGCAGGCAGCCGCCATACGTTAACTCTCGCTATTTGTTGCGCCCTAGCGCTACGACTAACGGCGTGCCGGCAACCGGATCGTCGATAATCATACAGCGTAATCCATAGATTTTTTCGATAAGCTCCGCCGTAACTATCTCCTTCGGCGCCCCCTCGGCAATAATTTTTCCGTCACGCAGTGCAATCAGGTGCGTTGCATAGCGACAGGCCTGATTGAGGTCGTGCAGAACGGCGGCCAGCGTATAACCCTTCTCCCGGTTTAGCTCACTGAGCAGCTCCAGCAGATCAATCTGATGACTGATATCCAGCCAAGTGGTGGGTTCATCGAGCAACATAATCGATGTTTCCTGCGCCAGCACCATTGCAATCCATGCGCGCTGGCGTTGTCCGCCGGAAAGCGTATCTACACTTTGCGCCGCCAGATGGGTGATCCCTGTGGCCTGCATCGCTGTGTTTACCGCGATTTCATCTTCTTGCCGCCAGCGGGTAAACAGCGGCTGATGTGGGTAACGCCCGCGAGCAACCAGCTCCTGTACGGTAATATCACCCGGCGTGGTGGCGTTTTGCGCCAGCAAACCTATTCTGCGTGCGACCTCTTTGCTGGCATAGTGCTGAATATGCTCACCGTCGAGCCAAACCTTGCCGTGGGCGGGCGTCATCAGACGACTCAGTGTGCGCAGTAGCGTTGATTTCCCGCAGCCGTTTGGCCCAATAATCGCGGTAAAGTGACCGTCGGGAATCGACACATTGAGATTTTCCGCGACGGTAAACTTGCCATAACCCAGCGTTAACTGGTCGCCGCGCAAACGGGCAACTGATTCGATCATTTTTTGCGGGACTCCTGAATTAACAAGACGATAAGATAAATACCGCCGAGGCTTACGGTGACAACGCCCACCGGAAGCTGATAAGGCATAAACAGCTGTTGGGCGCATAAATCCGCCATCAGCAGCAGCAGCGCGCCGCATAGCGCTGACAGGGTTAATCCCCAGCGGGATGTGCCGCTAAGTCGACGCGCAATATGGGGGGCGACGAGAGCAATAAAGGAAATTGGACCTGCCAGCGCGGTGGCGGCGGCGGTCAGTACCACGGCGACCAGCATCATCATCAGACGCGAACGCTCAACGCTGACGCCTAGCGCACAGGCGCTGTCGTCACCCATTTCCAGTAAACGCATCCGGCGCACCAGCAGTGTGGCGCACACCAGCATCACAATAATCAGCGGGGCAGAAGGCCAGGTCTTGGCCCAGGTCAGGCCATTGAGCGAGCCGGCGTTCCACAGTCCGGCCGTTAATGCGGTTTCTAATGACGCTTTCAGCAGCAGCCAGGTGTTGAACGCCACCAGCATAGCGCGTATGCCGATACCGATAATAATCAGCCGGAAGGTGTCGATGCCGTTGCGCCAGGCGAGCGCCCAGACCACCAGTGAAGTCAGGATCCCACCCAGCATAGCCGCCAGCGCGATAGCGGTGAGATGCTGTCCAAACAGCACCATTGCCACCAGTACACCGCTCCAGGCACCGGTATTGAAACCCATCACATCCGGGCTGCCCAGCGGGTTGCGCATCAGCGACTGAAATATTGCGCCGCTCACGCCGAGCGCCGCGCCAATCAATAACGCCATGAGCACGCGCGGCAAACGCCATTCGGTGACCACCAGCGTGATACTGCGCGGCGCATCGCCGAACAGAGCGGCAATAATTTGCTGAGTTTCCAGCGTAACGACGCCGCTACGCAGGCTCCACAACCCAACGGCGAGACAGCCTACAACCAGCAGCAGACTGCTGATAATCAGACGACGGGAGAGGTGCATCATGCGCCACCCCCGCGCGATTTACGGCGAACCAGAAAGATGAGCACCGGCGCGCCGATAAATGCGCTGACCACCGAAACACGCAGTTCGCCGGGGACAATCACACGCCCGATAATATCGGCAATTAACAGCAGAGAGGGGGTTGCCAGCAGGGTGACGGGCAATGACCAGCGGTGATCCGCCCCCACCAGCCAGCGCGCCATATGCGGCATCATCAGGCCGATAAAGGCGATAGGACCGACAATTGCGGTCGCGCTGCCGCACAGGACGGTGATCGCCAGCAGGCCGATAAACTGCGTGCGGGCGACTTTACTGCCCAGCGCGGTAGCAGTGTCGCTACCAAGACTCAGGCTATTCAGGGCGCGGCTGAGAAACAATGCGGCAGCCGCGGCAATCAATATCGGCACCAGCACCACCTTCAGCGTTTGCAGGCTGCGGATATCCAGCGAACCGGCCTGCCAGAAGCGCAACTGATCGTAGACGTCCGGGTTGAGTAGGGCGATGCCGGTGGATAGCCCCTCGAGTACTGCACCCAGCGCAACGCCCGCCAGCGTCAGTCGTACCGGACTGAGCTGCCCGCCGCCCTGGCTACCGGTAAACGCTACAATCAGCGAGGCGATCAGCGCCCCGGAAAAAGCCATCAGCAATTGTTCCTGTGGGGAAGAGAAACCGAACAGCGACGCGCCCAGCACGATGGCGAAGCTGGCGCCAGAATTAACGCCAAGGATCCCCGGATCGGCGAGCGGGTTACGCGTGAGCGTTTGCATTAAGGCGCCCGCCAGACCCAGCGCGCCGCCGGCGAGCAGTCCTGCCAGCGTGCGTGGCAGTCGCGCGTCCAGCACGATGGTGCAATCCGCGCTTTGGCAACTGCCGGTGAGTGCATCCAGCACCACGGATGCAGGTAGCGATTTTGCGCCAATGACCAGACTTAATACCGTGGTGAGAACAAGTAATAACAATAGTCCGGGCACGGCGAAAGCGCGTGTCGCGGAAACAGAGCATGACATATCAACTTCCCTGATAATGATAGTAATTATCGTTATCGATCTTATTTGGATATGTTAGCATGTGCAGCCATCGAATGGATATTGAAAAAGTACCTGGTAAGGCTCTGTAATGAATCGACAATCCTGGCTGCTTAACCTCAGCCTGTTAAAAACCCACCCTGCATTTCGCGCCGTCTTCCTCGCTCGTTTTATTTCCATTGTCTCTTTGGGGCTACTCGGTGTGGCGGTTCCGGTACAGATCCAGATGATGACCCAGTCGACCTGGCAAGTGGGTTTATCGGTGACGTTGACCGGTAGCGCAATGTTTATTGGCCTGATGGTTGGCGGTGTACTGGCCGACCGCTATGAGCGTAAAAAAGTGATCCTGTTGGCGCGTGGAACCTGTGGCGTCGGCTTTATTGGTTTGTGTCTGAATGCGCTGCTGCCCGAACCGTCGTTACTGGCGATTTATCTGCTTGGCTTATGGGACGGTTTCTTTGCCTCGCTGGGCGTGACGGCTTTGCTGGCAGCAACGCCGGCGTTGGTCGGGAGGGAGAATTTGATGCAGGCCGGGGCGATTACCATGCTGACGGTGCGTTTGGGTTCGGTCATTTCGCCGATGCTTGGTGGAGTGCTGCTGGCGACCGGTGACGTGGCCTGGAACTACGGGCTGGCGGCGGCAGGCACGTTCATAACCTTACTGCCTTTATTGAGCCTTCCCGCGTTACCTCCACCGCCGCAGCCGCGCGAGCATCCGCTGAAATCGCTGCTGGCCGCATTTCGCTTTTTGCTCGCCAGTCCGCTGATTGGCGGCATTGCGCTGCTCGGCGGCCTGTTGACCATGGCGAGCGCCGTGCGGGTGCTGTATCCGGCGCTGGCGATTAACTGGCAGATGTCGAGCGCGCAAATTGGTTTGTTGTATGCGGCCATTCCTCTTGGCGCGGCGGTGGGCGCTTTGACCAGCGGACAGCTGGCGCACAGCGTTCGTCCGGGATTGATCATGCTGGGTTCTACCGTGGCTTCATTCCTGGCTATCGGTCTGTTTGGGTTGATGCCGGTCTGGGAGCTTGGGGTTGTCTGCCTGGCGCTGTTCGGTTGGTTAAGTGCGGTTAGCTCTTTGTTGCAGTACACCCTGTTACAGACGCAGACGCCAGAAGCGATGCTCGGGCGAATTAACGGTTTGTGGACGGCGCAGAACGTCACCGGGGACGCGATTGGCGCGGCGTTGTTAGGTGGTTTGGGTGCGATGATGACGCCGGTCGCCTCGGCAAGCGTAAGTGGATTTGGGCTGGTGATTGTCGGTCTGCTACTGCTGTTGTTGCTGGGGGAATTACGTCGATTCCGGCAAATGCCTGTGAATACCTGACGGGCCGGATAGGGCGTTAGCCGCATCCGGCGCTGGCGATTAAAAGAGAGCTGACAGACGTTGCAACAGCAGCGTCGCGCTGTAGTAGTCGAGACGGAAGGTTTCCGTGCCCAGGGCGTAAACACGTTTATTTTGCACGGCTGGCAGATGCGCCAGAAGCGGATTGGCATAAATGGCGTCGGCATCTTTGCTGTCGCCAGCAAACAGGAACAGCGCTTCGCCGTTCAGGCCAGCCGCCAGATTTTCACCGCCAAGCTGGATGATATCGTGGCGTTTGCCCTGGCTCTGGCTGGTGTGCAAACCGGCAGGTAGCGGCGCCAGCGTGAAGCCTAACTGTTCCATCAGCTTGCCCTGTGCTGACTCAGGCGTCCAAAGATTGGCGCTGTGCGCCGCAGCGGTATAGACCAGCGCGTTGACCGGCTGTGGCGGTAGGGTGATACGTTGCTTAACCGCTTGCAGTTGCTTATCAAATTCGGCAATTCGCGCGGCTGCCTGCGGTTCCTGACCGGTAATTTCACCCAGTTGCGTCAGCAACGTCTGCCAGCTTTTGTCGTCGTAGTTGATGATAAGCGTGGGCGCAATGGTGGACAATTGATCGTATAGCGCGAGGGCGGAGTCGCCGCCGGTGGCGCTTACCAGAATCAGATCCGGCATTTGTGCCGCGACGGCTTCCGCACTTGGTTCGCCGATGTACAGACGGCTGAGTTTGCGTTCCCTGGCCACGTCGCTCCATTGACGTAAAAAGCCCTGCGCATCGCCAATGCGGTTGTTCGGCGTGGTGGCGCCGCTGGCGATGACCGGGGCATCAATCGCCAGCAGCGAGCCGGTAAGGGTGACGCTGGTGGAGACAATGCGCTGCGGCTTATGCTCCAGCGTATGCGTGCCACGGCTGTCGGTGATCTGACGCGGCCAGTCGGCGGCGTGACCTAAAGAAATTCCTGAAATAAACAAACCAGTCAGTAAAAGCACGGTGCGACGAAAAGAGGGGAGACTCACGAATCAGCTTCCTGTTATCAGTATGGTTAATGCTTCTCATTTTCATTGTTAGCGAGCGAGGATGCAAGCCAAAGTCGCACATTGTGCTGCCACAAGAGTTGACATACAGCCGCTTTGCTTTTAGGTTAGCGACCGAAAATATAAATGATAATCATTATTAGAGCCTTTATCATTTTTGGAGGATGATATGGATATGTCACTGGCCGAGGAAAAAACGCAGACTATGCCGACGCTCGCTCCCGACAGTTTTTTCTTTATGTCGCCGTATCGTAGTTTTACGACGTCAGGATGCTTCGCCCGCTATGCGGAACCGGCAATTGATGGCGATTCGCCAGACAGCCTTTTCCAACACAAAATGCACGCACTGTTTGCTGATGCCAAATCGCAGGGCATCGCTAACCCCATTATGGTCGGGGCAATTCCTTTCGATACCCGCCAGCCATCATCGCTGTTTATTCCCCAATCGTGGCAGAGCTTCTCTCGCACGGCAAAGCAGCAATCATCACGTTACTTTAATCGGCAGCAGTCGTTAAACGTGGTTGAGCGTAAATCGATTCCGGAACAGGACTTTTTTGAAGAGATGGTTGCCCGGGCGGCTGCGCTGACGGCCACGCCGGAAGTCGACAAAGTGGTGTTGTCACGTCTGATCGATATCACCACCGATGCCAACATTGACAGCGGTGCGCTGCTGGAGCGTCTGGTGGCGCAAAATCCGGCGAGTTACAACTTCCATGTCCCCATTGACGACGGTGGCGTATTGCTTGGCGCCAGCCCGGAACTGCTGTTGCGCAAAGAAGGCGATCGTTTTAGCTCGCTGCCGCTGGCCGGTTCGGCGCGCCGTCAGCCTGATGATGTGCTGGACAGGGAAGCAGGGATCCGCCTGCTGGCGTCTGAGAAGGATCGCCATGAGCACGACCTGGTGACGCAGGCGATGAAAGCCGTGTTGCGCGATCGCAGCAGTGAATTGCAGCTGCCTTCCTCTCCGCAACTGGTTACTACGCCTACGCTCTGGCACCTCGGCACGCCGTTTGAAGGAAAAGCCAACGCAGAGGAAAACGCGCTGACGCTGGCGTGCCTGTTGCATCCGACGCCTGCGCTGAGCGGTTTCCCGCATCAGGTTGCGCGCAACATTATCGCCGAGCTGGAGACGTTCGATCGCGACTTGTTCGGCGGCATTGTCGGCTGGTGTGATGCTGAAGGTAATGGCGAATGGGTGGTGACGATCCGCTGCGCGAAGCTGCTGCGTAATCAGGTTCGTTTCTTTGCCGGCGCCGGTATTGTGCCTGCGTCTTCTCCGGTTGCGGAATGGCGTGAAACGGGAGCCAAGCTTGCCACCATGTTGAATGTTTTTGGACTGCATTAAGGAGCCATGATGCGTATTCCTTTCACCCGTTGGCCGGAGGAGTTTGCCCGCCGTTACCGTGAAAAAGGCTACTGGCAGGATTTGCCGCTGACCGACATTCTGACCCGTCACGCCGAGAGCGATCATACGGCGGTCATTGATGGTGAACGCCATCTGAGCTATCGCCAGTTGAATCAGGCGACTGACAATCTCGCCTGCAGCCTGCGTCGTCAGGGAATCAAACCTGGCGAAACCGCATTGGTACAACTGGGCAATGTGGCGGAGCTGTACATCACGTTCTTTGCGCTGCTCAAGCTGGGCGTCGCTCCGGTGCTGGCGCTGTTTAGCCATCAGCGTAACGAACTCAATGCTTATGCTAAACAGATCGCACCCGCGTTACTGATCGCCGATCGCCAGCATGCGCTGTTTAGCGGGGAAGATTTTCTCAATACCTTTGTGGCTGAACACAATTCAGTGCGCGTGGTGCAACTGCGCAATGATGAAGGCGAACATAACCTGCAAATGGCGATAGACCAGCCTGCGGCTGATTTTACCGCGACGCCATCGCCTGCTGATGAAGTGGCGTACTTCCAGCTTTCTGGCGGTACCACCGGGACGCCGAAGCTTATTCCTCGTACCCATAACGATTACTACTACAGTGTGCGTCGCAGTAATGAGATCTGCCGCTTCACCGGGGAAACGCGCTATCTGTGCGCGATCCCGGCGGCGCATAACTACGCCATGAGTTCGCCTGGTTCGCTTGGCGTGTTCCTGGCTGGCGGCACCGTGGTTCTGGCGGCTGACCCGAGCGCAACCTTATGTTTCCCGCTGATTGAACAGCATCAGGTTAACGTCACGGCGCTGGTGCCGCCGGCGGTGAGCCTGTGGCTGCAGGCGATTGCGGAGTGGGGGAGCAATGCGCAATTGGCTTCGCTGACGCTGCTGCAGGTCGGTGGGGCACGGCTTTCCGCCTCGCTTGCGGCGCGTATTCCGGCGGAGATTGGCTGCCAGTTGCAGCAGGTTTTTGGCATGGCGGAAGGGCTGGTGAACTACACCCGTCTGGACGACAGCCCTGAGCGCATCATCAATACCCAAGGCCGTCCGATGTGTCCGGATGATGAAGTCTGGGTCGCCGATGCTGATGGTAATCCCCTGGCGCAGGGCGAAACAGGCCGCCTGATGACGCGAGGTCCGTACACCTTCCGGGGTTACTTCAACAGCCCGGAGCACAATGCCAGCGCCTTTGACGCCAACGGTTTTTACTGCTCCGGCGATCTGATCGCTATCGATCAGGATGGCTATATCACCGTACAAGGGCGTGAGAAGGATCAGATCAACCGGGGTGGCGAGAAGATCGCAGCAGAAGAAATTGAAAACCTACTGTTACGCCACCCATCGGTGATCCATGCAGCCCTGGTCAGTATGGATGACGAACTGATGGGCGAGAAAAGCTGTGCATGGCTGGTGGTGAAAGAGCCGCTGCGCGCGGTGCAGGCGCGCCGTTTCCTGCGTGACCAGGGCGTGGCGGAATTCAAATTACCTGACCGTGTGGAGTGCGTTGAGTCACTCCCGCTAACCCCGGTCGGTAAAGTGGATAAAAAACAATTACGTCAGTGGCTGGCGTCACGTTCACTGGCCTGAAGGAGAAAAAGAGATGGCAATTCCTAAACTGCAGGCTTATGCACTGCCTACGGCGCTTGATGTTCCAGCCAATAAAGTCGACTGGACGTTTGAACCTGAACGCGCCGCGCTGCTGATCCACGACATGCAGGACTATTTTATCGGCTTTTGGGGGGATAACTGCCCGATGATGGCGCAAGTGGTGGCTAACATTGCCGCACTGCGTCAGTTCTGCAAAGAGCACAACATTCCGGTGTATTACACCGCGCAACCCAAAGAACAGAGCGATGAAGACCGCGCCCTGCTGAATGATATGTGGGGACCAGGCCTGACGCGTTCGCCGGAACAGCAAAAAATCGTTGATGCGCTGGCTCCCGATGAGGCGGATACCATCCTGGTGAAATGGCGTTACAGCGCATTTCATCGCTCTCCGCTGGAGCAGATGCTTAAAGACACTGGCCGAAATCAACTGATTATTACCGGTGTGTATGCCCATATTGGCTGCATGACCACTGCGACTGACGCTTTTATGCGCGATATCAAGCCGTTTATGGTCGCCGATGCGCTGGCGGACTTCAGCCGTGATGAACACCTGATGTCGCTGAAATACGTGGCGGGACGTTCCGGTCGGGTGGTGATGACCCAGGAACTTTTGCCAACGCCGGTTCCGGCGAGTAAAGAGGCGCTGCGCAGCGTGATTCTGCCGCTGTTGGATGAGTCCGAGGAGCCAATGGATGACGAAAACCTGATCGACTACGGGCTGGATTCCGTGCGCATGATGGCGCTGTCGGCACGCTGGCGTAAAGTTCATGGCGATATTGATTTCGTGATGCTGGCGAAAAACCCGACCATAGACGCCTGGTGGAAGCTACTCTCCCGCGAGGTGAACTGATGGCCGGATTTGATTTTACCGGGAAAACCATCTGGGTGACCGGCGCGGGTAAAGGCATTGGCTACACTACGGCACTGGCATTTGTGAAAGCTGGCGCGCAGGTGACTGGCTTCGATCGCGAATTTCCTCAGGATAACTACCCGTTTGCGACCGAAGTGCTGGATGTGGCCGATGCCGGGCAGGTGACTGAGGTGTCCCAGCGTGTCCTTAAAGCGTGCGATCGGCTGGATGTGTTGGTCAATGCCGCTGGTATTCTGCGCATGGGGGCCACTGACGCACTGAGCGTTGAAGAGTGGCAGCAGACGTTTGCCGTTAACGTTGGCGGCGCGTTCAATCTGTTTCAGCAGACGATGGCGCAGTTTCGTCGCCAGCAGGGCGGGGCGATCGTGACCGTCGCCTCAGATGCGGCGCACACACCGCGTATCGGCATGAGCGCTTATGGAGCGTCAAAAGCTGCGCTAAAAAGCCTGGCGCTCACCGTCGGACTGGAACTGGCGGGCAGCGGTGTGCGCTGTAATGTGGTTTCGCCAGGCTCGACCGATACTGACATGCAGCGCACGTTATGGGTCAGTGATGACGCGGAGGAGCAGCGTATTCGCGGGTTTGGCGAACAGTTTAAGCTTGGTATCCCGTTGGGGAAAATCGCCCGACCGCAGGAGATCGCCAACACCATTTTATTCCTCGCCTCCGACCTTGCCAGCCACATTACGCTACAGGATATCGTGGTGGATGGCGGCTCAACGCTGGGAGCATGATGATGATCTGGAAACGCCATCTCACGCTGGATGAATTAAATGCCACCAGCCACAACACCATGGTCGCGCACTTAGGCATCCTTTATACCCGACTGGGCGATGATGTGCTGGAGGCCGAAATGCCGGTTGATACCCGCACGCATCAGCCGTTTGGTTTGCTGCACGGCGGCGCGTCGGCGGCACTGGCCGAAACATTGGGTTCAATGGCGGGTTATCTGATGACCCGCGACGGGCAGTGTGTAGTCGGTACAGAACTGAACGCCACGCACCATCGGGCGGTTTCGCAGGGCAAAGTGCGCGGCGTTTGTCAGCCGCTGCATCTTGGACGGCAGAATCAAAGCTGGGAAATCGTCATCTTTGATGAGCAAGGACGACGCTGTTGTACCTGCCGATTAGGTACTGCGGTGATGGGGTGAAGTCGCCCGACAAAGTAAAATGAAATTGCAGGGTTAACAGGTAAATGAAGTGATCTAGTTAACACTGCAATGTAAAAACTCAGTGATACTTCGGGTTTGTATGGTTGTCATGTTGTTAAATTCAGAAAAGATGTTATAGAAACAAAATGTAACATCTCTCTGACCTGGACAACGGATAATCAATATGAATAAATCAGGGAAGTACCTCGTCTGGACAGTGCTCTCCGTGATGGGAGCATTTGCCCTCGGCTATATCGCATTAAACCGTGGTGAACAGATCAACGCGTTGTGGATAGTCGTGGCGTCGGTCTGTGTCTACCTTATCGCTTACCGTTTCTATGGCCTGTACATTGCGAAAAATGTGCTGGCGCTGGACCCGACGCGTATGACGCCAGCCGTGCGCCATAACGACGGTCTGGATTATGTTCCTACCGATAAAAAAGTGCTGTTCGGTCACCATTTTGCGGCGATTGCCGGGGCGGGTCCGTTAGTCGGGCCGGTACTGGCGGCACAAATGGGTTATCTGCCGGGTATGATCTGGCTGCTTGCCGGGGTGGTACTCGCGGGGGCTGTGCAGGACTTCATGGTGCTGTTTGTTTCTACCCGTCGCGATGGTCGTTCCCTTGGCGAACTGGTGAAAGAAGAGATGGGCCCAACGGCGGGCGTTATTGCGCTGGTAGCCTGTTTTATGATCATGGTGATTATCCTCGCGGTACTGGCGATGATCGTCGTGAAAGCGCTGACCCACAGCCCGTGGGGAACCTACACCGTCGCGTTTACCATTCCGCTGGCGATCTTTATGGGGATCTACCTGCGTTATCTGCGTCCGGGCCGCATTGGCGAAGTGTCGGTCATCGGTCTGGTATTCCTGGTGTTTGCCATTATTTCCGGCGGTTGGGTGGCCGAAAGTCCGACCTGGGCACCGTATTTTGACTTTACCGGCGTACAACTGACGTGGATGCTGGTGGGCTACGGCTTTGTCGCTGCCGTGCTGCCGGTATGGCTGTTGCTGGCCCCACGTGATTATCTCTCTACTTTCCTGAAAATCGGCACTATTGTTGGCCTGGCGGTAGGGATTTTGATCATGCGTCCGACGCTGACCATGCCTGCGCTGACCAAGTTTGTTGACGGTACTGGCCCGGTCTGGACCGGTAACCTGTTCCCGTTCCTGTTTATTACCATTGCCTGTGGTGCGGTATCTGGCTTCCACGCGCTGATCTCTTCCGGTACCACGCCGAAGATGCTGGCGAACGAAGGGCAGGCCTGTTTTATCGGCTATGGCGGAATGTTAATGGAATCCTTTGTCGCCATTATGGCGCTGGTTTCCGCGTGCATCATCGATCCGGGCGTGTACTTTGCGATGAACAGCCCGATGGCGGTGTTGGCTCCGGCGGGTACGGCGGATGTCGTGGCTTCTGCGGCGCAGGTGGTCAGCAGTTGGGGCTTTGCTATTACTCCGGACACCTTGCATCAAATCGCCAATGAAGTCGGCGAACAATCCATCATTTCCCGCGCAGGCGGTGCGCCGACGCTGGCCGTTGGGATGGCGTATATTCTGCATGGTGCGCTGGGCGGCATGATGGATGTGGCGTTCTGGTATCACTTCGCCATTCTGTTTGAAGCCCTGTTTATTCTGACGGCGGTTGACGCCGGTACACGCGCCGCACGCTTTATGCTGCAGGATCTGTTGGGCGTGGTATCACCGAGCCTGAAACGTACCGACTCACTGCCTGCGAACCTGCTGGCTACAGCGCTGTGCGTACTGGCCTGGGGGTACTTCTTACACCAGGGCGTGGTGGATCCACTGGGCGGTATCAACACCCTATGGCCGCTGTTTGGTATCGCCAACCAGATGCTGGCCGGTATGGCATTGATGCTCTGTGCGGTGGTGCTGTTCAAGATGAAACGTCAGCGCTACGCATGGGTGGCGCTGGTGCCAACGGCCTGGCTGCTGATTTGTACTCTGACTGCGGGCTGGCAGAAAGCGTTTAGCCCGGATGCGAAAATTGGCTTCCTGGCTATCGCCAACAAGTTCCAGGCGATGATCGACAGCGGTAATATTCCGGCGCAGTACACCCAGTCGCAGCTGACGCAACTGGTGTTTAACAACCGTCTGGACGCGGGGCTCACTATTTTCTTCATGGTGGTCGTCGTGGTGCTGGGGCTGTTCTCGATTAAAACTGCGCTGGCAGCGCTGAAAGAGGACAAACCAACTTCGAAAGAAACGCCGTACGAACCAATGCCCGAGAATGTCGAAGAGATCGTGGCGCAGGCGAAAGGCGCGCACTAATATTCTCTTAACCAACAAGCCCTCTCCGGTACGGGGAGGGTGTTTGTACGACAGGGAATCACTATGTTTGAAACGCTCTCCAAAGCCGGGAAGTATTTAGGGCAAACCGCCCGCTTGATGATCGGTGTGCCGGATTATGACAACTATGTTGAGCATATGCGCGTCACGCATCCGGATCAGACGCCAATGACCTACGAAGAGTTTTTCCGCGAGCGGCAGGATGCGCGCTATGGGGGCAAAGGCGGCGCGAAGTGCTGTTAATTTTTTGCCGGATGCGCTGACGCTTATCCGGCCTACAACAATGCTTTGGCCGTAGGCCTGATAAGGCGAAGCCGCCATCAGGCAACCTGCACCATAGTCACACCGTCAACGATTCTACCTTCTCAAACGCTGCGCGCAGGGTATCTGGCGTTAACGTTACCGGCAGCGCATGAATAGATTCGACCGGGCGCAGGGTATGCGCAATCACCTTATCGATCTCAGCGCGATTTGCGATATCCACGTCTAACTGGGCCAGCCTGGTGGGGAGATTGAACCGCTGATAAGCGGTGACAAGTTGCGCCAGCACATCATCTTGCCCAAGTAATGCGCTCTGCACCAGAATGCCATACGCCACTTTGGTGCCATGGAGAAATTTCTCCGTTTGCGGGAGGACGGTCAGACCGTTATGGACCGAATGTGCCGCCGCCACACGGGTGTAGCGCTCGCCCAGACCTCCAACCATACCGCCGCCGGCTATAATCGCATCCACCACGTCGCAAAACGCCTGGGTTAGTTCACCACGCTGCTTATCTGCCAGTGCCTGCTCGCTGCTTTCCAGCAGGACGTCGCGGATGGCCAGCGCGCCGTTGATGCCCAGACGTACGGTCAGAGGTAACGTTTCTGGCTGCGGAGCCAGCACCACTGCCTCATACCATTTCGCCAGCGTATCGCCAATACCGGCCAGTAAATACTCTTCAGGCGCGTTAAGTATGATTCGTGGCTCAACCAGCACCAAAAAATTGGCATCGTCGAATATTTCGAAATGCAGCGCCTGACCGGCATCGTTGTACCAGACGGAAAGCGGCGTCCAGGCCGCGCAGGTGGCGGCGATGGTTGGGATCGCCACGAAAGGTAAATCAAGGCGGCGAGCCAGCGCTTTAGCCGTATCGAGCAGTGTACCGCCACCCACGCCAATCACGATGCTGCGATCATCTCCCGATTCTTTTGCCAGTTGAGCAACATCGGTTTCGCTGCAATGTCCCGTAAACAGCAGGCGCTTAGCTTCGGCAAGACGAAAAGCTTCTGGCAAATAAGGACGCGCCGCGGCGATAGCTCGCTCACCGTAGACCCAGACGGCGTGTGAGAGTTGATCCGGGGTGAAAAAGTCGTGCAGTCTGGAGAGGCTACCGGTGTGGGAAAAGTAGTTAGCCGGGCCGGTGACGACGCGAATCTCGGTATTACTCATGTTGTGTTGTCCTTGTGCTGTCCTGATCTGGCAGGTTATTTTTATATAGACGTCTGAACGTCTTGATTGCCAAATACTAACATCGTGCTATAGTGGCTTCAACAACAACATCACACGTCGGGATAACAATAATGAGCAATAACCCACTGATTGTGCAAAGCAAACTCCCAAATCTGGGGACCACAATATTTACGCAAATGAGCGCGCTGGCACAGCAGCATCAGGCCATTAACCTCTCGCAGGGATTTCCTGATTTTGACGGTCCACATTTCTTGCAGGAACGTCTGGCATATCATGTCGCGCATGGCGCTAACCAGTATGCGCCGATGACGGGCGTGCAGCCGCTGCGCGAAGCCATTGCCGATAAAACCGCGGAGTTGTACGGTTATAAGCCCGATGCGACAAGTGAAGTCACCGTCACGGCAGGGGCCACAGAAGCATTGTATGCAGCCATTACGGCGCTGGTGCGGCCTGGTGATGAAGTCATCTGTTTTGATCCGAGCTACGACAGCTATGCGCCTGCGGTGGCGTTATCCGGCGGCGTGGTGAAACGTATTGCGTTGCAACCGCCGTCATTTCGTGTGAACTGGCAGGAA
Source organism: Citrobacter werkmanii (assembly GCF_008693645.1). Taxonomy (NCBI): domain Bacteria; kingdom Pseudomonadati; phylum Pseudomonadota; class Gammaproteobacteria; order Enterobacterales; family Enterobacteriaceae; genus Citrobacter; species Citrobacter werkmanii. The sequence goes on from NZ_CP044101.1 coordinate 1,680,043, forward strand.
TTTGCCACGTTACTCAGCGAGCGCACCCGGTTAGTAATCCTCAATACACCGCATAACCCATCTGCTACCGTCTGGCAGCGCGCTGATTTTGATGCGTTATGGCAGGCGATTAAAGAGCGCGAGATTTTTGTTATTAGCGACGAAGTGTATGAGCATATCTGCTTTGCCGCTCATGGACATGCAAGCGTGCTGGCTCATCCGCAGCTACGGGAACGCGCTGTTGCCGTTTCATCTTTCGGTAAAACGTATCATATGACCGGCTGGAAAGTCGGCTATTGCGTTGCACCCGACGCCATTAGCGCCGAGCTACGCAAAGTCCATCAGTACCTGACGTTCTCAGTCAACACACCGGCTCAGCTGGCGCTGGCGGATATGCTGCGGGAGAGCCCAATACACTACCGCGAGCTGCCCGCGTTTTATCAGAGAAAGCGTGATGTGCTGGTGAATGCGTTACGCGACAGCCGACTGGAAATTCTGCCGTGTGAGGGGACCTATTTTCTGCTGGTCGATTACAGTGCGGTCTCAACGCTTACTGACGTTGAGTTTTGTCAGTGGTTAACTAAAGAAGTGGGGGTTGCGGCGATACCGCTGTCGGTGTTCTGCGCCGATCCTTTCCCGCATAAGCTGATCCGCCTATGTTTTGCCAAGCAAGAATCGACGCTGTTAGCAGCCGCAGAGCGTCTGGTTTCGCTGTAATTATTTTACTGTCCAGGCTTTGGAAAACCGACGGTCGGCAAATAACTCCTGCAGGCCGTTGATTTGTTTCAGTCGCAACACTTCATCGTTATCCATGCCCAGTTCTTTAGCGATTTTTTCTTCACTCCAGCCCAGTTGCGATAATTCACGCACGATTTCCGACATGGCGTGGATTTGGTGGCGTCCGCGGGCGCGGTTATGGCGGATTGTCGCCGCCATACGTTCATGGCGATCGCGTTCCAGGCAGGCGACGGGCAGATAGCCTTTTAATCGTGGTTTTAGCGATGCTTTGTTTTTTCCTAATTCATGGCGGTGAAAGCCATCGATGATTTCATACTCTTCTTCCGTTGAGTGAACCACGACAATCGGCTGAGTGAAGCCATCCGCTTCGATGGATTTCAACAGCAGCTTTTTCTCCGGCGGCGCAACGTTATTAGGGTTGTAATCATTGGGCGAAATGTGATCGCTTTTAATCCATAACACGCAATCTACTGGTTCTTCACGAAATGGACTGACGCTGTGGATTGCCATTCTGAATTCATTAATGGCTTCAATTCTATCTTTTTCTGGCAAACCAGAAAGAAAGCTGAGGAGTTCCTGTGTTAATCGTTGTTGCATAACAACCCCCATTCCTGACGTTTGGTTTTCATGCGTTCAGTATATCGCTGGTAGTTTTTCGTTTTTGTGGGGCTGAACGAAAGTGCCCGACACCAGTAATCATTATTCAGGAGTACTTTGCAGATCCTTCTCCATGAGGGGATATCCCTGGAACCAATATCGCCTTCCTGACTTTCCGGGATATTGTCCATGCCTTTTTTCTTATACCACTGTATATAGACAGCGATTTTGTTGCGGTAATGTTCTGCGGTCTGTTCTGGCATGCTGTGTAATAGCAGCATGGCGTATTGCTGCCAACTTAAATGCTCTGGTTTGAGTATTTTCCGATGACCGTAAAAATGGTTGTCATGACCGGCGTAAATCCCGCCGCTTTTAACGCCGCTGACGCGGGCGCACATAGCCGCCCATCGCTGCGGCTCAATGACATGGTACAGCCACAATCCCTGGCGTTGTTCCGGTCCAAAGGGCTCGCAAATACGCATATATCGTGTTGGGACCCCGGCCTGATACATCAGGTTATACAAGGGATTGCACGGCATTTTTGTCTTCGCAAACCATGTCCAGATATCGGCTGTTTTCCAGTCATATAACGGATAAATGTACCAGGTGTGTCCACCTGGCGCTGCCGTCGTCCACGGCTTGTCATCGGCAAAACGTTGCTTACGCGAGTTGGCGATGGCCACAAAGCGGTTATAGGACTCGTCCGCGCGAATGCCGACCATCATCGCTGCGGGACGCTTTTGTGAAAACCAATCTGCGAACTCGCGAACGAAGAGCTCAAAGGTCATACCGGGCTGATAGAAAGAAAAGAAATTGGGGTCGGTAATGGCATCGGCCGGTGGCTGACGCACCCACTGTATATTCGGCTCCCAGCACTGCCATTCGGGTTGATATTGTGAAAGCGCGTTTTGTGTGGTCAGAGGTAATGCGACCCAATAAAATTCTTCGATAACATCGGAATAACTCTCGCGTAGCGCCTGGACATAATCGATAGTGCAGGAAAACTGAGCTTCCCAGTCAATAAATAAGACGCTAATTTTTTTCTGTAACTGGCGGGCAAGGGTGGCCGTAAGATGGAGCATAAGACCGGAATCTTTTCCTCCCGATAATGAAACACAAATGCGCGGCAGCGTGTTGAGCGTCCATGTAATGCGCTCCTGTGCGGCTTCAAGTACATGTTGAGTTAGAGGTATTTTATAAACAGACATATCAAATCCATAGTGAGGAGCTGTTATTCCCCGCTATGGTAAATGGTCAGCATAAGAAATGCTAATCTATATGTGTCGTAATTCTCATAAATAATTCACCATTTCAATAAATGGCTTTTATGAATTATTAACATGAATTAATTACGCTCACTGGGAAAATAATTAACAGGCGTTTATTCGCTATCTGGTGTGATTCTTTTTATATATGAGGCAAAGGAATCGTTAGAAAGCGAAGCGCGGTTATACATCAAATACAGTTTTGCTGACGGCAATTTTATACCGATGCTAATCTCTTTGAGATTAAAGACAGGGGAGAAAAATTCGTACATAATTCTGGGTATAATACCAATGATATCAGTGTTTGATATAACGTTAACGATTGAAATCAAAGAGTCGCTACTGAAACCAATATCACGATTGGCTAAAAGTTGATTCGTTTGTGACTGATACTCTTTCATCCCCTGTTCCTCAGTGAGGAGTAATGTAAATTTTTCCTTTAATAATTGTTCTACGGTACTTGAATCATTAATTCTGGGATGGTTACTGTTACGGACTAACACCCCTTCGAGCGTTTTGACCGGCGTGCATACAATGGAGCGGTTATGTACTGGTACGATTGTGAATACCAGATCCGCTTTGCGGTAAGATAGAATATTTTCAGCAGTTTCTGCGCTCATTAGAATGTCGTGATGTTCAATCTCAATATCAATATCAGAACCTTCTCTGAGAGAATGAACCATCTCGTATAAATTTAAATTGGTTGCCATTTGCGGGCTATAAATAATAAATTTTTTCTTTAAACTGGAGTTATGCATGATGTTAATTGTTTGCTCCAGTGAGTTGAGGTTTTGTTCCAGATGATGATGAAGATTGATGCCAGTTACTGTAGGCGTGATGCCTTTTCCCGAGCGAATGAACAATGGATCGTTAAACTGAGTACGAAGTCGTTGCAATGACTGGCTCACGGCCGAAGGTGTAATAAAAAGTGTTTCTGCAGCCTTGCTGATGCTCAGGTGCTGATAGATACATTCAAAAATAACAAGTAGGTTTAGATCGAATTTTTTAAGATCGTAAAGATTAGCCATGTATACTTTCCTCTGACGGTAAAATTTGAAATAATTAAATTATGAAATAGTTTGAAATGTACTTATTTACAGACTTTATGTTTCAGTGCTTAATGAACGATTAATTTAAACTAACATAGCACAAAACACTTTATTTTCACGAGAAAAAAAAGAAGTGTGGTGAGTGATTGAAATGAGAACGATAACAATCACTCATTTTATTACCTTTATTTATTTCCCATGATAATGTTTAATTTCTCCTGATCGGGTAACCCGACTTCCTGTTGCAGCGTATTGTCTTTACTCATGTAGTAGATGGCTGGCGTCACGTTAGCACCCAAATCATCCATCAACTTTTGATTGATATTGAGTATCTTCATCTGCTCGGGCGGGAGAGAGGCAGGAATTTCCAGCTTCATTTTGCCGCCGGAGGCTTCATAGTCATGCCAGGTTTTGGCCGGATCTTTTGTCGACAAGATTGCGGCAGCTGTTGCCGGGCTTTCAGGTTTGATTACGCCCACCAGTAGCGTACGCAACTGAACTTTACCGGAATCGACCCACGGACGCGCCTGCTGCCAAAACTGTTTGCAATAAGGGCAGAAGGGATCGGCGAACACGTAGACAATCACCGGGGCCTCTTTCTTACCATCCAGAATCCATGAGGCTTTTTCCATTCGCTGCCACATCTCGCGCCCTGCTGGGGCATAGATCTCTTTTTCTATCAGTGCATTACTGAGGTTTTCACCTTTCTCATTGTACATGTAGCCTGAGATAGCATGTTTGCCGTCGGGCGTGACGTAGATAGTGACGCCCATATCCTGATATTTACCCAGATAACCTTTCATTCCGCCAGGGGCATCGAAAGGTTTCAGAATAGTAATGCCCTGTTTCTCAATGGCTTTAACAGGGGCAGGTAGCTCTTCGGCATGAACGATAGCGGGAAGTAAGGATAAGAGTAAGGTACGCTTGAACATTGATTTTCCTTATAAAATCAGAAGGAAAGGGGACTGAATTGCAAAACCTATCACAGCCATAGGTAAGATCGACAGTCTGTCGATTGCCCTTTCTTTAGTTGGGTGATGTAATCCCAATCGCTGTTACGACCTTTGTTAAGGTAATGTAGAGCGCAACACATAGCCAGTTCTGCTGGTACTGAAGTTACCTGCGGGTAGCTCGGGTAATGAGGCTCCCTGCAAAGGGGGCCTTTTTTACTTTTGTCTTTTAGGTTCGATTGAGGAAGTTGTTAGTTAACGCTTATTGATTTGATAAAGGAAACGCATTAGCCCTTGGAAGAGATTTTCGTTAACTTATCTCTCAACGAAAACACGGAGGAAGTACAGATGTCTTTGATTAATACCAAAATTAAACCTTTCAAAAACCAGGCGTTCAAAAACGGTGAGTTCATCGAAGTAACCGAGAAAGATACCGAAGGTCGCTGGAGCGTCTTCTTCTTCTATCCGGCTGACTTCACCTTCGTATGCCCGACCGAACTGGGCGACGTTGCAGACCATTATGAAGAACTGCAGAAACTGGGCGTAGACGTTTACTCTGTTTCTACCGATACCCACTTTACGCACAAAGCATGGCACAGCAGCTCTGACACCATCGCAAAAATCAAATATGCAATGATCGGCGACCCGACTGGCGCCCTGACCCGTAACTTCGACAACATGCGTGAAGATGAAGGTCTGGCTGACCGCGCAACCTTCGTTGTTGACCCGCAGGGTATCATCCAGGCAATCGAAGTTACCGCTGAAGGTATCGGCCGTGATGCGTCCGACCTGCTGCGCAAAATTAAAGCCGCACAGTATGTTGCATCCCACCCAGGTGAAGTTTGCCCGGCTAAATGGAAAGAAGGTGAAGCGACACTGGCTCCATCTTTAGACCTGGTTGGTAAAATCTAAGCTAATTTGTAGGCCGGATAAACGTAGTGCATCCGGCATTCCACAGGCGCAAATTTGCGCCTGTTTCATTCCAGCACCATGACGCAAGTTGCATTAATGCAGTCCCGCGAAGTCGGCTTGCATGATGATGTTTTCAGAGAGGGAAGAAGAATGCTCGACACAAATATGAAAACCCAGCTCAGGGCTTACCTTGAGAAACTGACCAAACCTGTTGAGCTGATTGCTACGCTGGATGACAGCGCTAAATCGGCAGAAATCAAGGAACTGCTGACTGAAATTGCTGAACTGTCAGAAAAAGTCACCTTCACAGAAGACAATACTCTGGCAGTGCGTAAGCCATCGTTCCTGATTACCAATCCTGGCTCTCACCAGGGGCCGCGCTTTGCGGGTTCTCCGCTGGGCCATGAATTTACCTCGCTGGTGCTCGCGCTGTTGTGGACCGGTGGTCATCCGTCAAAAGAGGCGCAGGCGTTGCTGGAGCAGATCCGCGATCTCGACGGTGATTTTGAATTTGAAACCTATTATTCACTCTCCTGCCATAACTGTCCGGACGTGGTGCAGGCGCTGAACCTGATGTCGGTACTGAACCCACGCATTAAACATACGGCGATTGACGGCGGTACGTTCCAGAATGAAATCACCGATCGTAACGTGATGGGCGTTCCGGCGGTATTTATGAACGGTAAAGAGTTCGGCCAGGGTCGCATGACGCTGACTGAGATCGTGGCGAAGGTGGACACCGGCGCAGAGAAACGTGCGGCTGAAGAGTTGAATAAGCGTGATGCTTATGACGTACTGATTGTTGGTTCTGGCCCTGCGGGAGCGGCTGCGGCGGTGTACTCTGCACGTAAAGGTATCCGCACCGGTCTGATGGGCGAACGTTTTGGCGGTCAGGTTCTGGATACCGTTGATATTGAAAACTATATCTCGGTACCGAAAACCGAAGGCCAGAAACTGGCTGGCGCGCTGAAAGCACACGTTGATGACTATGATGTTGATGTGATCGACAGCCAAAGCGCCAGCAAACTGGTTCCTGCGGCGCAGGAAGGTGGGCTGCATCAGATTGAAACGGCATCCGGCGCGGTGCTGAAAGCGCGCAGCATTATCATCGCGACTGGTGCGAAATGGCGCAACATGAATGTTCCGGGCGAAGATCAATATCGCACTAAAGGCGTAACTTACTGTCCGCACTGTGATGGCCCACTGTTTAAAGGCAAGCGTGTGGCGGTGATTGGCGGTGGTAACTCCGGTGTTGAAGCCGCTATCGATCTGGCGGGCATCGTGGAACATGTGACGCTGCTGGAGTTTGCTCCTGAAATGAAGGCCGATCAGGTGCTGCAGAATAAACTGCGTAGTCTGAAAAACGTCGACATCATTTTGAATGCGCAAACGACAGAAGTAAAAGGCGATGGCAGCAAAGTCACTGGGCTCGAGTATCGTGACCGCGTGAGCGGCGATGTTCACAGTGTAGAACTGGCAGGTATTTTTGTTCAGATTGGTCTGCTGCCGAACACCAACTGGCTGGAAGGCGCCGTTGAACGTAACCGCATGGGTGAAATTATCATTGATGCGAAGTGCGAAACCAGCGTGAAAGGTGTTTTCGCTGCAGGTGACTGCACAACCGTACCCTATAAGCAGATCATCATCGCGACAGGCGAAGGCGCGAAAGCCTCGTTAAGCTCCTTTGATTATCTGATTCGCACCACAGTAGCATAAAAAAGTAAGACTCACCTGCAATGCCAAAACCGCCAGTCATTCGCTGGCGGTTTTTTATTTCGCTAAAGCGCGCACAACATGCTGACCTGCAATGTGATCTGTCAAAATGTGTACCGCCACAACCCATGCTGGTTGCACCAGGTATAGGCTGAAAATCCTCGTTTGCAGTTGAATTTACACTGTTTCCCTTTGCAGATTGGGCGATCGCAATAAACATAAGCATCATTGCCCGCGAGTGCAAAAGTGGCTTCTGGCGGCGCGCCTGGCGGCAGATATTTAAATTGCCCCCCCTGAAAGGTGTAAATAAAGATCCACTCCAGATAGTGATCTGCCGTCATTGGATGCGCCGGATTACCTACCGTTACGGAAAGCGTATTTGATTCAAATCCCCCGGAAATGGTCATCAGTGGTTGATGCTGTTGGGCGAGCGCATCGGTAGTAGTGGCATCATTAACCCGTAACGCGACGAGTGTTTTTCCACAGCAGGTTATTGGGGATGTTGCGTCACGTATAGCCATGGTGACAAGGAACGCCCCGCACTGAGGACAACGGTAGAAGTTCGGGTTAGGGCGGATAAAAGTGGGTTTGGTACTGTTTTTAATCCGGTTTGATACTCTGCGTACGTTGCGGGAATGTTGGGGAACAGTATGAGTTAGAGACATAACGCGCTCCTTCTTACGCCGAGGTTGTTAGACCAGTCGTTTCTTGCGAGAGGGATGCCAGACGCTGGAGAATATCCTGTCGGAGAATGTATTTTTGAATTTTGCCTGAGGCCGTACGCGGTAATTTGTCTATAACAACCAGATATTCCGGGTATTTATATTTTGCGATACGCCGTTGGGCGAAAAACGCGATGATATCAGCCAACTGAAGCGTTTTTTGTGGATGACTCAGCACGACATAAGCGCAAGAACGTTCACCCAGGCGTTTATCTGGCATGCCCACCACAGCGGCATCGTGGATATCCGGATGAAGCAGCAGAATATCTTCTATTTCGCGACTACTGATGTTTTCACCGCCACGAACAATAACGTCCTTTTTTCGGCCAGTAATTTTGATATAGCCGTCTTTATCCATCCGGCAATAGTCGCCGCTGTAATACCACCCGTCGTCGTCAAGCACCTGGTCGGTCAGTTCCGGTTCATCAAGATAGCCGACAAAAACATTGGGGCCGCGAGAGGCTTCTTCGCCCTCATTATTTTCCGCCAGAGTCATCTTCTTCTGGTCGACCACTCTGATTTCAACGCCTGCAGCGGCTCTGCCATCCGTGTTCATTTGATGAGTCAGAGAGTCATGCGGTCGCACTATCGCATGGGGAGCACTTTCTGTACTTCCGTATACGCCAAGGAGTTGAATCCCTGCCTGGTGACATTCCTGCAGAAGTTTTCCTGGGATTGTGGTTCCCCCGCACAGAAAGAAGCGAAGAGAAGAGAGAATGCTGCGCTGTGCTTTGGAAGCATACAGCAGATCGCACACGAACGGTGTTGCTCCCATGATGCAGGTGCAGCGCTCTTGCGCCAGTAATGCCAGGCACTCTTGCGGAGAAAATATGTCCATCAACACGCTGCTGGCGCCTGTTAAAAAAGGGGCGGTCACGCCATGCAGAAATCCTGTTGCATGGGCTAGCGGAGCGGGCATGAGAATCGAATCCGTCCAGTTTATATTGAGCGCCGCGCAGAAGGTTCGTTCACTGGCGATGATGGTATTGTGCGTCAGCATCACGCCTTTGGGATGACCTTCCGTACCGGAAGTAAAAAGAACTGCCGCTAGATCGTCGCTATGCGTTAGGACGTGATGCGCTATTGGCGGAGAATCATTGAGGATCTGGCTCAGAACGGGGCCTGTGGGCGCAGGCGCCAGCTTATCAACCGCCACCACCTTCTCAAGCCAGGGCAGATCGGAACGGAGTGCGGCGATCCTATCTGCCGGGTTGTCGTTTTTAAAACTCGTTGGTGTAAACAGTATCCGGGCTCGGGATTTATTGAGTATCCAGGTCAGTTCACACTCCCTGAAAGCAGGCAGGAGCGGGACGGTCACGGCTCCGCTTTTCAGACAGGCCAGATAAATTATCGTGAATTCACACCAGCCGGGCAACTGGAGCGCCACGCGATCGCCCGGGCGGATACCGACGTCAATGAGCCAGGACGCCAGCCGTCCTGCGGCAATATCCAGCGCTTTATAAGTATAGTTATCCCCCCGATTATCGGTGACCGCCACTTTGTCTGCATACGCTTTGGCCGACAGGGACCAGTAATCGGCTAATGTCGCATCTCCCCAGTGGCCCTGTTGCCTGTATTGCGCTTTACGCTCGGCATTGATTTTTAGGTTCGTTGTCATTGGTTATGTCTCAGACTGAGTTCTTTTTTTGCAATACATCGCCAGTGCGCCAGCCAGTAGCGGCAGAGGCAAAAACAGAAAGACGTCACTGAATGTCCAGCCTGCTGCGAGCATGAGCGAACCCACGCCTGCGCTGGTAATCGCGCCCAGCCGGCCAATGCCCGTCGCCCAACCAACGCCGGTTGCCCGTATTGAAGTCGGGTAAAAGTGCGCAGCCAGTGCATAGCAACCGGGGTTGATCCCGTTGAGAGTGAAGCCAAGAATAAGAACCAGGGCATAGAGCAGGAAAAGCGAAGGGGTGAACAGCCCCAGAACTAATGCGCCGCATATGCTGCCTGACAGCGTCAGAATAATAGCCTCGTGTTTGCCCCAACGATCCATTTCAATACCAATGCAAAAATTGCCTATCATGCCGCCTATCTGAAAGACAGACCCCATAATGACGGCCTGGGAGAGCGTAAGTCCGGCATCTTTTATCATCAGGGGTAACCAGCTGGATAAAAGGTAAACGCTGAAGAGTCCGACAAAAAGCGTCAACCACAGCGCCACCGTTCCCAGCGTGTAAGGGGGATGCAGCAGTGACTTTGCCGTGCTGGCGCGGGCTTTTTGCGGCTCGGTGGTGTAAAAACGCGTATCTTTGTCTGCAATTCCGGGAATAAACAGATTTAGCAGGCGAACCAGGCGCGCATCGTTACCGGCGTGCTGCACCAGATACAACATCGATTCAGGTAAACAACGCAGTAAAACCAGTGCCAGCAATAATGGCAAAATGCCGCCTGCGATAAGCACGGCGCGCCAGCCAAACGTTCCGAGCAACTGTTGGCTAAGTATGCCTCCCAGCGCTGCGCCAGAATTAAAGCCGCAATGGATCACCGTTGACAGGCGAGAGCGATAACGGTGGGGGGCGTACTCTGCAACCAGCGTCGTGATGTTGGGCATGGCTGCGCCTAACCCGAGTCCGGTAATAAAACGAAAAAAAGTCAGGCTGGATAAATTCCAGGCCCCGGCAGAAAGCAGGCTGCTGAGACCAAAAAAGACAACTGACCCAATAATTAACTTTTTACGTCCATAGCGGTCAGCTAGCGGGCCAGAAATTAAAGAGCCTGCCGCCAGCCCCAATAATCCACTCATCATGACCGGGCCCAGATCTTCTTTGGATAGTTGCCAGTGATCTATTAATGCCGGAGCAATGTAGCCAATTGCCGTGACATCGAAACCATCAATACCCAGAACAAAAAAACCGAGAAAGACAATAAACCATTGCCGTTTGCTGATGGGGTGTTTGTCTAAAATCGTACTGATATCAATTTGATTCTGTACCGACATGGTCTTCTCCCTGAACCGCGAACACGAGGTATCTCCTGATACGGCGATATGCTGTTTTGCAGGGGGTTAGCCGAAGCGAAATTCAACGCCAAACGTTCCTTGTGGATATTCCCATTTTTGTAGAATGGTGTGTGAACACAGCACCCGGCATGTGCCGCATTCGAGGCAGCCAGCATAATCAAAGTGAATATTGCCAGCGTCATCCTGGCGATATAATCCGGCGGGGCAGGCGAGGATCAGTTTACGGAACTGCTCTGGATCGGGGTTTTCCACCAGGACAATATGGGGATGGCTTTCATCGACCCTGAATTTATTCGTGCCCAATTTCACATCGACGTTCACGGTATTCATAATGCGCGAACTCCTTTAATGCCGTCTTTTAAGAGATTAATTAATCCGATTTTTTTGCCGTGCGCTAATACTGTCGAGAACAGTGAAGCAGGGGCCTTGCCGTTGACGGTAAACAGAGACGCCATGAGATCGGTTGCCATTTGCGGATATTGTTGAAAAATTCGCGGGTTCTCCATCATTGCAGGTAGGCGGCGGTAGTGGCGCATATCGCGTAACACCGCGCTTTTCTCCAGTGCGTTGGGATAAGCCTGGAGTTTTCCTTTACTGAAATCATTGGCATTTTTCGCGGCAATGACCGTTTGCGCCGCCACATTGGCTGCTGTGATGGCGAGATCCATGCCCCGCACGGTATAGCCCAGATTCAGACACATTCCGGCCGCATCACCGACAATCATCACTCCGTTCTCGACTAACGTTGGAACCATATCTATCCCGCCTTCCGGCACCAGATGCGCGGAATATTCCTGTAGCGTACCGCCTTCGATTAGCGGACGGATCGCAGGATGCTGTTTGAAGTCTTCCAGCATTTGCGGCACGGTTTTACGGGCATGCTCGATACCGTCGAGGCTGCATACCAGACCCAGTGAAAGCGTATCGCGATTGGTATACAAGAAACCGCCACCCATTAATCCGTCTGACGGCGAACCGGCAAACAGCCAGGCGGCGCCTTCGTTACCTGTTAGCCCGAAGCGCTGCTGAATTTGTGCGGATGGCAGTGAAATCACCTCCTTCACACCAACGGCATAATGGTGCGGCGATGATTCTGGCACCATACCGATAGCGCGGCCCAGCAGAGAATTTACACCGTCGGCGAGGAGAACCACATTTGCCTCCAGGGTATCGTCTCCGGCCTGAACTCCCGTCACTCGTCCATTTTGACGGATCAGTGAATCTACTCTGACGCCGGTGATGAACTGAGCGCCAACGGCTTCTGCTTGCGCCATGAGCCAACTGTCAAATGTGCGGCGAAGTACCGTCCATGATTCTGCGACCGGGGCCTGTTGGGGGAGGCTCGCGAGATAGTCCAGCGTGACAGCGCTTTCTGTTGTAAGAAAGGAAATTCGCTCCCTGACTACTTTTCTTTCAACGGGGGCTATATGGGTAAAACCCGGCATAATTTCTTCCAGGCTGTGCGTGTAGAGTCGTCCTCCGGTCATATTTTTACTGCCCGCAGTATCACCACGCTCAATGACCAGCACATCCAGTCCTGCTTTTGCCATTACATAAGCGGCGATGCAGCCTGAGATGCCTGCGCCGACAACAATGGCGTCAAATTTTTCGTCCGACATCGCTTTTGCTCCTGTTGCCGCCATTCGGGATGGCGGCGTTAAATGTTAGTGCTGTAGCAGTTCCGTTAATGCCGGGACGACTTTATATATATCGCCTACCAGCCCGTAGTCGGCGTACTGAAAGATTGGCGCATTCTTATCTTTATTAATGGCGACAATGATTTTGGCGCCATTACCGCCGACCATATGCTGTATCTGCCCTGAGATGCCCAGCGCCAGATACACATCGGTTTTAAGCAGTACGCCAGAAACGCCAATGTAACGTTCACGATCCATCCAGTGCTCACCTTCAGCAATGGGGCGAGAGCAGCCGACTTCCGCATTCAGCGCAGCGGCTAAATCCCAGATCATATGCAGATCGTCTTTGGCCGCTAAGCCACGCCCAATACCGACGACACGACGGGCTTTACTGAGATCGATGCTGCTGACCGATTTTGCCCGGCGCGCTTTGCATAAAAGCTCATGTTGCGGTGGGATATAGCTGACGGGCATGGGAGCAAGCTGATGCGGCGCATTTGCTTCCAGCGGCTCGAATACGCCACTCGAAACGGTCACGATAGCCATAGGTGTGTTAATTTTTTCCCGACCAAACGCCAGACCGCCATACATTCGATGTTCGGCATACAGTTCGCCATTCTCCAGCGCCAGGCTGGTGGCATCATTAATCAGCGCTGATTGCAGCAGGATGCTAAGTCTGGCCGCCAGGCTTTTTCCTCGTCGGGTTGCCGCCAGCAGGATTAATGTTCCCGTCCTGAGCGCACTGTCGTCTTTTTCGGTATTTTGTATCAGGGCAACGAGGGTTTCTGCATAGTTTTCTAACCGTTGCTGTTCTGACTTTCCGCTCAGGACGTACACCGCGTCGGCATGTTGTACCTGCAAAGCCTCGCTCTCATCCCAGATGACCGCACTCACGTGTTCACCGAACTGCTTTGCTCCTGCAAGGAGATCCGCGTAACGGTCGGCGCTGTCACTCACTACCCATACCTGATTGATTTTGCTCATTCCCAGCTTCTCCGTTGTCTTCAGTTCAGCACTTTATTGAGATGCTCTGCCAGGCGAGCGATATCTTCTGCGCCGTCGCCTTCAATGATGATGTGTTTACGTTCTGCCTGCTGCGGGGCATAAATATTGACCATTTCGGCCTCGGGAGATACCGGCGACCAGCCGATGTCATCGGCCGTCCATTGGGTAACGGGCTTTTTCCCTGCGCCGAGAATCGCTTTCATGGAAGGAATACGCGGTTCATTAATATCTGACGTGACGCACAAGACGGCAGGAAGCGGCACATCAATAATCTCTATTTCATTTTCCAGTGTGCGTTCGACCGTAACGTAGCCGTCTTGGACTTCAATGTGGCTGACGGCATTGACGGTGGGCAGATGAAGCATTTCCCCGACACGCAGCCCGGTTTGCTGTGCATAGAGATCGCCAGAGCCTTCGCCACACAGCAGCAGATCAAAACCGATTTTCTTCGCTGCTGCGGCAATGACCCGGGAGGTTTCGTGCGCAAGCGCAGTTGACAGCCGCTCGTCGCGCACCAGGTAGAGTCCATGAGGACCTCGGGAGAGCAAATCTTTTCGCAGTTTGGCGTTATCCAGCGCCTGACCGCCAACGCACAGGGCTATGACTTCATCGTTTTCACCGGCCAGCAGGACGGCCTCTTCAATAGCATTGAGGTCGAATGGGCTGATTTTTTCTCCAGCACGCGTTGTGTCCAGTGTTCTGTCGGCGGTGATACTGATGTCTTGTTCTTCCGCGACCAATTTATAACAGGCAAGTAATTTCATGACGTATCCTATTATTTTTCATACTGTTTCAGGATCTGGCGGGCTGAGATATACACCATAATCTCGTCAGTACCGCCACCGATGCGGTTAACACGGGTATCTCGCCAGAAGCGGGATACCCGGCTGTCATTGGTGTAACCAAGGCCACCTAAAATCTGCATCGCATCGTCAATGACTTCGCAGGCTGACTGTGCGCAATACAATTTGCACATCGGCGCGGACAGGCGCATGGGTAAATCGTTGTCACATTCCCATGCCGTGCGATAGACCATGTTTTTCATGTTTTGGATTTTTATCGCCATTTGGGTCAGCTTGAGCTGAATCATCTGGAACTGGCCGATATTTTTATCGAACTGAATACGTTGGTTGGCGTAGCGGGCGGCATCTTCAAAGGCGCATTCCGCCACACCCAGCGAGTGTGCGGCGATGACGAGACGTTCAATATCGAAGTTTTCCATCATGTGAATGAAGCCGTAACCTTCGCGGCCCACCATCGCGCTTTCTTCCAGTTCAACGTTATCGAGAAAAACCTCACAGTTGCTGACCATGTGCCAGCCGATTTTGTGCAGGCTATTGCGCTTAACGCCCGGCATGTTTGGATCCACCCACCACAGGGTGAAGCAACGCTTCGGATCTTCCGGTTCGGGATTGCGTGCCAGCACCAGCATGTATGGGTAATCTTTGGCGCCCGTGATGAACGTTTTTTGCCCGTTCAGATAAACTTTGCCATTTCTTCGGGTATAGGTTGTGGCGACGCGGTTATTATCCGATCCCGCCTGCGGCTCGGTGAAGGCGAGTGAATAGGCAGGGATCCCGGTCAGCCCGACTTCAGCCGTTTTCGCCAACTGTTCTGCATTGCCAAAGCGCTGCATATTATGGATGCATTGGCCTTCCGTCATAATGTAGGCGGGAGCCCCCATGCGCGCTATTTCCTCCAGAACCAGCACTTGCGTCATCATATCGGCGGGGATGCCGCCGAGTTCTTCAGGAATGCCTAACAGCCCCACGCCGCTTTCGGCCAATGCCTGAAAGAACTTGCTGGGGAAGGCGCCATTTTCATCACAGGTCTTGAAATATTCTTCGGGAAAATCTCGTGTTATCAGTTCGCGGATACTGGCTAAAAGCAGTTCCTGCTCTTCGGTCAGGCTAAAGTCCATGATGTCTCCTCAATGATGCCTGCTGATAAGAATTGATGTTTCGGACGATGTTCATTTCTTTATATTCTGATCGTGCCTGGACACCGACTTGCAGAATAATTGGTATGAGGAGAATAAATTCAGCGGGCATTAATGATGCATAGACATATTTAACAACGTCCTGGACAAAACGAGCATTTAGTATGTTTTTGTGATGCGGGTTCAGAAATAAACGCTGGGTTTTGGTGATGTTCGATTTGTCCTGTTTTTGGTTAAATCTGTCAATGTCAGGAGGACGAATTTTATTTTTATAATCCATCACGTTAATTCATGGAAACAGGTTGGTTAGAATATCTTATCTTTTATATATTCATATTCTTATGGCCTGCATTCTTACCTGAGTATTCAACGTGGAGTGGGGTTGGTATATGTCCATTTTATCTCAGCAGCAACTGGAAGCATTGAAGAAAAAAGTCAGAAAGGTTACCGAAACTGAGCTGGAAGAAATTCAACTGGAAGTTGAGCGGACGAATGTCTTTCCTGACTCTTATTACGACGTTTGCCGTAAAAACGATCTGTTTCGTCTGGCAATGCCTGAAGAATTTGGCGGTATGGGACTCAACTGCGAACAGTTCTTTTCGGTGATGGAAGAGTTTTGCCGCGGGCCTGGTGGGATGCGTATGAACCTGCACCACGCCAACGGATTGAACTGGCGAATTATGTACGATCATGGCGCAGAAGATTTGCGTGCTAAATGGTTACCGCTGCTGGCAAATAAAGATGCGTATATTAATTTTGCATTAACTGAGGCGGATTGCGGTTCGGGTGCAGATATTTGTACTACCGCGGTTAAAAAAGGAGATAAATATATTCTTAACGGAACTAAGACGTTGATATCTCATACGGATATATCCGATGGGAGCTATGTTATTGCGGTTACGGATGAGAATAAGCGTAAAAAGGGTGGCTTAACAGCATTCTTTATCGAAACGAATACCCCCGGTTATTACATTGATCCTATGCCGCACATGATGGGGTGCCGTGGCGCGGGTCATGCTTATCTGCGTTTTGAAAACTGCGAAGTCCCTGCGCATAACATTATGGGGAAAGAGGGCGATGGCCTGGATATTTTCATGAATGCGCTGGCGCATTCACGCGCCATGATTGCCGTAACCTGCCTTGGCATGTCACAGCGCTTCCTGGAGCTGGCGATTGCCAGAGCAAAAGATCGTGTGACTTTCGGTAAGGCTCTCGTTTCTCGCCAGGCGATTCAACAAACGCTGGCGGATATGGGTACGCAGGTACATGCGCTGCGCGTCATGCTGCGCGACTGTGCGCAAAAATTCGACCGTGGCGAAGATATTGAGATGGTTTCAGCCATGTGCAAACTGCACGGCATTGATACCGTGCGTACGGTATCGGATAGCTGTCTCGAAATCTTTGGTGGTATTGGCTATTTCGAAGATAACCCGTATGGCCCGGTAGAAAGGATGTACCGCGATGCTCGTGCCCTGTGGTTTGAAGAAGGCCCTCGTACCGTGCAGCGACTGACTATCGCACGCCCATTGATTGCCGCAGGTGGTGAGATCCGCTAGTCCGGGGGTGTTTGCACCGTGTCAGAGGTTAGCCGATTTTACGGGACACTAACCTCAGTTTTGGTCGTACGTCGCTGTTTATCCTGTGGCTACGGCCATTTTTGCTTTTTTGCGAGAGTGACCTATGAGTACATCACCAGGGAACAGACGCTGGGGCATTATTGTCCTGCTCATTATTGATTATTTCGTCATGTTTGTGGCGCGAAGTGGGATGTCGATGTGTGGGCCTGCATTAATGCAGGAATATGGCTGGAGCGCCATGCAGTTTGGCTGGGTATCCACGGCGTTTTTCATTGGCTATGCCGTCACAATGTTACCCGCGGGTTTACTGGCGGACAGGTTTGGCGGCGGGGTCGTTTTGGTGACTGGAACATTATGGTGGGCAGTTTTCACATTTCTAACGCCGTTAGGATCAACGCTGGGCATCATGATGTTGCTGCGTATTCTGGTCGGGATTGGCCAAGGGTTGCTTGTGCCGGCTAACTTTTCACTGGCGGCAAAATGGGTACCTAAGCATGAAGCCGGAATGGCGACAGGATTATTGCAGATAGGTTGCCCTACTGGTATTGCCGTTGCCATGGTTCTGGCTGCATGGATAGTCCAACGCTGGGACTGGCAGGCCGTGTTTTACGTTGTATCGGTACCCGGCGTACTGTGGTGTCTGCTGTGGTGGAAGCTCGGCAGCAACCGTCCGCAACAGGATACATTTATCACCCAGGGTGAACGAGACTATATTCTGGCTGGGCAAGTCTCTACTGAAATCTCTCCGGCCACACAAAATGAGCCGCTAAGTAAAGGCGATATTCTGGCAACCCCTTCAGTCTGGGCATGCGCCTTATGTTACTTTTGTACCAATTACCTCTTTTTTCTCTTCATGACCTGGCTGCCAACCTACTTTGCTATGGGGCGTGGAATCGATCTCAAACAAAGCGCGATTTTTTCTATGCTGCCGTATCTGGTGGCAATCTTTGCCTATCCGCTGGGGGGCGTAGTTACTGATGCCGCATGTCGTCGATTTGGACAAAACGTCGGACGTAAGATTTCTCCGGTACTGGGGTTATTATTAGCTGGGGTATTTTTGATCCTCGGCACTCAGGCAAATAGCTTGTGGAGTGCCGCCACGCTTATCTCTGCGTCGAACTTCTTCCTGTGCTTCACGATGGCTGCACACTTTTCAATTCCTATTATTTTCTCGCAAAAAGACACCGGTATGTTGGTCGGGCTGAACGGGGTGTTCGGGACGTTGGCGGGTATTCTCTCGCCTGTACTCGCTGGCTGGGTGATTGATGTCTCCGGTGGTCAGTACGAGTACGCACTGTATCTGGGCGCGGGCGTGGCGATTGTCGGAGCATTCTTTATGTTAATTGCGCGCATTCGGCCAATAGAAAAGAAATTAGCACGCGTAAGCGCCGGTGGCCGTAAAGGATTTGCCGGTTAAACAGGCTACTCATTATTGAGGGAATATGACGTATGAGACCATTAGAGGGCGTTAAGGTCGTTGATCTGACATCATTTCTGGCTGCGCCAACGGTCGCGCGTATTTTAGGTGATTGGGGGGCGGATGTGATCAAAATCGAACCGCCCATCGGCGATCCTGGTCGTACGCAGGCGTCAGTTTTTAATATGCCGTATGAAGATGATGAGAATCCGGCATTTGATATTTCCAATGCCAATAAGCGTTTTCTGTGCCTGAATTTGAAACAGGAGCGAGCGAAAGAAATTGCCTGGCGTATTCTTTCCACCGCTGATGTGGTAGTGACCAGCTATCGGACGAAAGCGCTGGAGCGGCTGGGGTTCTCATGGGAAGAGTTGCACCTGCGTTTCCCTCGTTTAATTTTCGCTCAGATTCTGGGGTACGGTGAGCAAGGACCAGAAAAAGATACCGCAGGATTTGATGCGACGGCCTATGTTTGCCGGGGAGGGATCCTGGGGTCGACAAACGAACGGGGGGAAACGCCGATTAACTCAGTTAATGGGTTTGGCGATTTCCAGGCCTCCATGTGTCTTGTTTCGGGTGTCTGCGCGGCGTTATATGGTCGTACGCTCTCTGGACAGGGGGATAAGGTCACTGTGAGTCTGCATCATACCGCGTTGTTTATGATGAGTATTGCCGTCACATCGGCGCAATACGGCAACGTTTATCCTAAATCCCGTTGTGAAGTCGCGAACCCGTTCAACAATACCTATAAAACCCGTGATGGTCGCTGGATGGTAATTTGTATCCCAGAGTACGATCGCTTTTTCAATAAGTTCATGACGCTACTTGGTCGCGAAGATTTGGTCGACAGTCCCGAGTTTTGTCGTATTGCCGATGTCAATCTGCATGGACGTAACCGGGATATTATCAGGATCATCAGTGAGCAGGTCGCTAAACGCTCGCTTGATGAAATGATGCAGATGTTAAAACAAAACGACTTTGCTCATGAGAAAGGCTTCACGCCTGATGAAATCCTTGACGATGAGCAGGCGTGGGCGACGGACTGTCTGAGAAATGTTGAATATATCACTGGTAACCGACGCGTGCTGGTGACCCCTCCTGTGAACATTGGCAGTATGGGGCCTGCACAAATTCGTCCATCCCGCAGATTAGGGCATGATTCGCAGCAAATTCTTTTGGAATACGGATATTCTGTCGAGGAGATAGCGCGTTTGAATGCTGACGGCGCGGTCATTATGCCCGCATAACCTTAGCCCGCCAGGGGATGACACCGTTGCCGCCTGGCGGGTCCATTTGATTGGGTGGGGAAGCATTGATGACAACGACCATTCCTACTTATGCGTTATATGGCGAGCAGTCGGAACCAGGCTGGGAAAATTTCTTTAATGTAGAAATGATCTCATTGCGTTCAAAACCCCTGAACTGGAAAGCCAGCCCGCATATTCATGACTCATTGATTCAGACCCTCTTTATTCAGAGTGGCGAGGTTGATGTTTTAATGAATTACACCCGGATGAAGTTGAAGGGGCCGGGTCTCATCCTTGTACCTGCGCAGACCGTTCATGGTTTTGATTACCGGCCCGGTACGGAAGGGATGACGATCACTGCCTCACAAGGGCCAATGGAGTCGGTAATGGGATTATTGGCGCCCAACGTTCTCACTCTGATGCATAAGCCCTGCGTAATCCCCCTCGATGGCTCCCCAGAAGACGGGAAAATTATTCAGGGTTTTTATCAGTCTTTACAAAAAGAGATGCAGAAACCGAGGGTTAATCATAAGGCAATGTGCATTTCGATTTTTATTTCCATCCTGGTTCACCTCACGCGTATCAGTACCCTGACAGAAGAACAGCAGAAATTTGATATCTGCTCGCGTAAAGCCTCACAAATAAACAAATTCCTCCTGCTGGTGGATCAGCGCTTTCGCCAGCGGCTGACCGTTAATGATTATTCTGAAGAGATGGGTATGTCCCCGGGGCATCTGTCGCGCTTATGTCGGATAACATTAGGCATGTCCAGCCTGGATGTGATTAATATGCGCGTACTGCAGGAAGCCCAACAGGAGCTGGTCTACACCTCTAAGACGATAAAGCAGCTTGCGGCTTTTTTAGGATTCAATGATGAAGCCTACTTTACGCGTTTTTTCCATAAACATACGGGTGTCAGCCCAGGACAGTACAGGGAGTTGGCCTTACAAAAAATATCTACAGGGGAGGTGTGCCAGGTTATGGGCGCAGCCGATGAGAAAGAGTGCATCACGCAATAACCCCCCACCCGTAAGACGGGTGGGGTTGTTACAGTAAATCAGACGCAGTTAACGGACAACCAGTACCGGCAGAGTGGCGTGGCGGACAACGCTGGAGGCGTTTGAGCCGAGCAGGTGGGTACTGATGGACGGGTTACGTGACCCAATGACCACCACATCCGCATTCAACTCTTCACCCAACTCGTTGACCACGTCACGGACGCTACCAAAGCGCACGTGTTGTTTAATGCGGGAGGGATCGATGCTGAAGTGACCGACCATTGTTTGCAGACGCGTTTCCGCTTCGTGTTGCAGATGCTCTTCAAAACGACGAACGTCTGCCGCAAAGCGGTGCAGGCTTAAGCTTGCTGAGCCTGGCAGCACATGCAGCAGATGGATAACGCCGTTTTCCTGTGCCAGGAATTCTGCATGGCGAATAGCCTTGTCACTCAGTTCCATTTCGAATACATCAACAGGCATTATGATTGTGTTGTACATAAACATTCTCCTTGTCATTACATGAACACATAACAGCATAGTATTAAAAATGATTCTGTCAGTCACGGCACAGATTTATGTTTTGCGAACAGGAAATAACGTGAGGAGCGGGGAGATGAGGAGTATCCGGAAAGAGGATGCAGATGCATCCCCTGCAAGATAAAGCGAATAGCTTTGATAAGACAGAGTTAGCGCAGGTAGTCGCCCGCAGCTTCTGGTTGGTACTCAAGCTCGATGACTTCGAGGTGTGTTGATGTACCGCCCGGCAGTTCCCAGTGAATGGTGTCGCCAACGCGCAGGCCCAGCAGTGCCGCGCCAACAGGCGCCATGACGGAAAGCTGTGTGCTGCTGTCAGTCATATTAGCCGGATACACCAGGGTACGCACACGGACTTCGCCATCACTCAGATTGCGGAATTTCACGCGGCTGTTCATGGTCACGACATCGTGCGGCATGGTTTCTGGAGAACACATTTGCGCGCGATCCAGCTCGGCGTTCAGGGCGTCGGCAATGGGTAAACCAGCAAACGCAGGTTGCTCCAACAGGCGGTCAATGCGTTCCGCATCGAGGTCGTTAATGATGATAGTTGGTCTGGACATTTATTACTCCATGTCGTCGATACTGCGGGTGCGCAGGTAAATAATCCCAAAAGAAAACCCTCACCGTCAGGCGGCAAGGGTTTAGCTTGTATGATGATACTGAGACTTACCCCATGTTTGAAGTGATTTAGTTCACATTCAGGTAAATCATCAATATTGTCGCATATGGTGTGATTTTAGCCGAAAAACGTGATCGTTCTCCAATTTGCATTATGCTTTTTAAGCGCTCGTTGCGGGTGCGTCAATACAACTCAGTGTTCCGCTACAGGAGATCTCATGAGCCAGTACGACAAACTTACCTTAAAAGACGGCAGCTATTTGCATTTTAAAGACTGGGGAAGTGGACAGCCCATCGTGTTCAGTCATGGTTGGCCGCTGACAGCAGATGCGTTTGAGGATCAGATGCTGTTTCTTGGGTCGAAAGGATTTCGTGTGATCGCCCATGACAGGCGCGGACATGGCCGCTCGGCCCAACCGTGGGATGGCCACAATATGGATCAGTATGCTGACGATCTGGCTGAACTTACCGCGCATCTCAATCTTAAAGATGCCGTGCATGTTGGGCACTCTACCGGCGGTGGGGAAGTGGCGCGTTATATTGGCCGCCATGGGACGCAGCGGGTGGCAAAAGCGGTGTTAATTGGCGCGGTGACGCCCATCATGATCAAGACCGACTTTAACCCGAATGGCGTGCCGAAAGAGGTGTTTGATGGCATCCGGGAAGGGGTAGTGAACGATCGCGCCGCCTTTTTCTATGAACTGACCGCGGCATTCTATGGTTATAACCGTCCGGGCGCAAAAGAGTCGAAAGCCGTCCGGGAAAGTTTTGTTGAACAGGGCTTACAAGGGTCCATCAAAGCGTTGTACGACTGTATTCATGCGTTTTCAGAAACAGACCTGCGTGGCGATCTCGAAAAAATGACCATCCCGACGCTGGTGATCCACGGCGATGACGATCAGATTGTCCCGTTTGAAACCTGCGGCAAGGTCGCGGCAGAAATATTGCCGGATGCGCAGTTGAAGGTATATGCCGGTGGTTCTCACGGTATTTGCACCACCCATAAACAGCAGATCAATGGCGATCTGCTCAACTTTATTCAGTCGTAATCTTTAACGGATTGTTCTACGCTGATCTTCTTTTTCCAGGGAGATGAGCGAAGCATAATTCGTGCTGCGCTAACGTTAATGACACCAGAGAAGGCTATGTATTTCTATCAACCATCACAGGGACACGGCTTACCGCACGACCCGCTAAATGCCATCATTGGACCGCGCCCCATTGGCTGGATTGCGTCGCGCGACAGTAACGGGCGACATAACCTGGCGCCATACAGTTTCTTTAATTGCTTTAACTACCATCCGCCGATTATTGGTTTTGCCAGCAGCGGCTGGAAAGACAGCGTGCGGAATATTGTCGAAACCGGTGAGTTTGTCTGGAACCTGACCACCCTTGAACTGGCTGGCGCGATGAATGAAACGTCTGCCAGCTTGCCGCACGGCGAGGACGAGTTTTTTGCCGCTGGGCTGAATAAAGCCGACAGCCGGATTGTCAGCGTGCCGCGCGTGGCGCAAAGCCCGGTTAATTTTGAGTGCCGTTTATCGCAAACTCTGCAACTGACCACTGCTGACGGCGCGCCTGTAGAAACCTGGCTGGTGCTGGGAGAAGTGGTGGGCATCCATATAGATGAAACGCTACTGGAAGAAGGCATCTACCAGACGGCGAAAGCGAAGCCGGTACTGCGTGCGGGTGGACCCACGGCGTACTATTCAATCAGTGAAACACACCGCTTTGATCTGGTTCGCCCGGACGCCCGTTTGCAACGCTAAGCATGCAGACCGACGCCCGGTTTGCGCGTCGGTCGTGATTTTCAGTATCCAGCCTTGTCGATAATAAACTGTTTACCGCAGTTACCCGGATGCGGCTGCGGTAAGAATGACTGCGCAGATAGCGGTTGATTGATGGTGTCGGCTTTCAGGGATAGCTGGATCTCTGTGAGATAAGCCGGATTGCCGTGGCAGCTTAGCTTCACGGCTTTGACGTTCTCTTTGCCCCAGCTTTTGGCGATAGCGGCGTCAAATGCGTTGCGGCTGACGGTTTTGCCGTAGTTATCCGCGAGGAACTTGCCCGCTTCACTGTTTTTGAATTCATTATTCAGCCGCACCATCGTGCCAAAGTACACGTCGGGATCAAAACCAAAACAGGCGCCGTGTTTGGCATACTCGTAGCGTTCCAGGCAGGATGTTCCGCCAGCGCCTGGCATCACCGCGCTCAGTTTCGCCGCACTCTCCAGTGACAGGCCGGTTTCAGGTGCTGCGCATTTACGGCTGGCGCGCGCTTCAGGCAGGTTAGGAATGGGGCGCGTTGCGCAGCCAAAACGCATCCAGCGGCGATTATCTACCCCGCGAGCGGCGATTGATTTTGGCAGGCTGGGCCACAGGCCGTGAACGGTCAGAAAATCCGCTTTGTCTGCAATCTCTTTTTGCAGACGACATTCGTCGGGTTCCTGACGATTACGCTCGTGTTGGCTTTGACAGAAACCGGTTTGCCAGGAGAGGGCCAGCACGTAGCGGTCAAAATCAGCGTACTGTTTTGCCTGAAGTTCATCGGCCTGAGCCGCAGAAACTGGCAGCAGAAGCGTTGCCAGTAAAGAAGAATAACGCCATGTTGATGTCATGATGATTTCGGATACTTATATAAATTCTGAATATCATCTATTTAATCATAAAAAATGCCAGTCAGGTTTAGCTGACTGGCATCATTTTCATCAGGCGTGAGCCGGAATGATTAGCTCCACATTGCCAGAATCGGCCAGCCGACCAGCAGAAGCATAGCGATGTAGATAACGCCGAAGATAGCTCCCAGACGCCAGTAGTCTTTAGACTTCACATAACCACAACCGTAGATGATAACGCCAGGGCCGGTTGCATACGGCGTCAGGCAGCCCATGATACCGATGGATAGCACCAGCAGGATACACAGATGTTCCATTGGAACGCCCGGGATACCTTTACCGACCGCCAGAATAACCGGCAGCATGGTGGCGGTGTGTGCGGAAAGGCTGGCGAACAGGTAGTGAGCAAAGTAGAACACCAGCACCAGCACGATCACGGTCGCGTTAGGTGAGAAGCCTTCCAGGTGCGTGCTCATGGTGTTAGCGAACCAGTCAATGAAGCCTGAACGGGTCAAACCATTTGCCATAACAACCAGCGTGGCGAGGTTTACCAGAGTGTTCCATGCGCTGTTATAGCGGGTAATATCTTTCCACGGTACAACGTGTAGCGCCAGCATCAGGGAAACCGCCAGCAGACCCACCGCGGTGGCATCAATCAGTTTACCCCCGAAGACCCACAGACCCAGGCTGAGCAGAACCAGACCGATCAGGGTCAGCTCTTTACGCGTCAGTTTACCCATGGTTTTCAGTTCTTCACCGGCCCATGCGGCAACTTCAGCACTGTGAGTGACTTCTGGTTTGTACAGAACATAGGACAGCCACGGCGCAACGATCAGCAAAATAATACCGACCGGCAGGAAGCTGAGGAACCATTGCAGCCAACTGATTTGAATGCCAGCAATTTTGTTGACGAATTCCAGACCCAGTACGTTCGGCGCCGCGCCGGTCACGAACATAGAGGAGCTCAGGCTGGTACTGATGACCATCATCCACATCAGATATCCGCCGATACGGCGCGCGGAAGGATCGTTCGGGAATGATTTAAACAGCGGCGGCAGGTTTTTGATAACCGGGAATACGGTTCCACCGGTACGCGCGGTGTTGGACGGTGTAAACGGCGCCAGCAGGATGTCGATAATAACAATCGCATAGCCCAGCGTCAGGGTACGTTTACCCATGAATTTCACCATGAACAGCGCGATACGACGACCCAGGCCGGTAACTTCATAACCCAGTGCGAAAATAAACGCGCCAAACACCAGCCACACGGTGGTGCTGGAGAAGCCCGCCAGACCCCATTTCAGCGCTTGCTTACCCGCTTTGAATGCCGGGTCGGCCAGCTCGGATGCGTCAAACAGCAGATAGTTACTGCCGATAACGCAGATCGTCACGGCGATAAAGCTGATTGCCGTTGCCGGAATTGGCTCCAGAATCATCCCGACAATCATGGCCACGAACACGGCAAAATAGTGCCATGCCTGTGGGGGCATGCCATCAGGGACGGGGATAAGAAACATGACGCCCATGACTACCAATGGGGCCAGTAACTTCCAAATTTTATCTTTTGCTAAAGACATGTGTGTGATTCTCCGGAAAGGATCTTTAATTGTGATAATGATGAACTTGTGAAATCTGAGCTAAGAACCATGTGACGATCAGCAGATCGGCGCAGCCTCCAGGACTGAGGTTGCGTTCAATGCACTGTTGGTCGAACTGGCGTAGGTATTCGAGATCGGCAGGGGTACGAATCCCGCCTTGTTGTAACAACGTGGAGGCCTGCTGCTGTAACCAGCGCAAACCTTCTGCACCACCACGGGAAGCCACGTTGGTGTCGCCGTTGATAGACATCAGCAGCAGTAACGTATCGAGTAACGCCAGTTCAGGATCGCGGCCCTCAGCCAGCAGTGCACGGTAGTGCGGCAGAGCATGCTGAATGACGAGGGGATATCCTGCTTCGGCTTCGCCGCGTGCGCCGGTTAATCCCAGTTGCTGATAAAGACGTTGGCCAGCCGTGAGTTGTTGGTTGTTCTGGCGCAGTTCGCGCTCGGTCAGGCCACGGCAAAATGTTGCTGCCGTAGAGCAAAGGGTTTCAGCGGTAACGCTCAGGCGGAGCTGGAGCAGGCGGCCAATGGCGGCGCACAGTAATCCCAGCGAGAAGATGCTGCCTTTATGGGTGTTCACTCCGGCAGTAGCGCGAAACATATCGGCTTCACAGGCCATGCCCAGCGGACGTAGTCCTGGCAGGACATCTTCCGGCGACTGTTGTGCGCTAAATGCGCCGTATTCGATAAAACGCGGCAGCCATGTCTGAATCGCTTCAGCACTGCGATAAAAATCTTCCAGCGCCATATCTTTATGCGCGCCGTTATTAATACGATCCACCAGACCCGGTTTAGGCGACAGGTTGACTTCCGTCAGCATGGCGCGCCACGCCAGCGTGGCGTAAGCGTCAGG
Source organism: Citrobacter werkmanii (assembly GCF_008693645.1). Taxonomy (NCBI): domain Bacteria; kingdom Pseudomonadati; phylum Pseudomonadota; class Gammaproteobacteria; order Enterobacterales; family Enterobacteriaceae; genus Citrobacter; species Citrobacter werkmanii. The sequence goes on from NZ_CP044101.1 coordinate 1,706,976, forward strand.
CAGATCCAGAGGAAGAACTGCGTTATGAGTTGATGTTGCGGGAATCGGCATCATGCAGCAGTGCCTCCATCTGAGTGAGTAAGTCGGAAAGCGCGTGAGTTTTACCCCGCGCGCATTCGGCAGCGCTTTGCTCGCACAGCAGACAGCGGCGGGCAGGGAGCGCGAAATGACGCCGGGACAGAATTTCCCCTTCAGGGTTCAGGACGTCGATGTCCCATAACCGTCCCAGCGGATGTGAATGCTCAAGTCCGATAGTGGCGAGCTTGAGGTCCAGGGCCGGAGCCTCAATGGCCAGCAGGCCTTCCGGTCCGCTGGCAGAGACCAGCGCAGTTTGCTCCCTGACAATCCAGGCGGATTTTTCCGCCAGCGCGAGCAGGGCGGTGACGCCGTGATTAAAGATGCGACGGGTTAATTCGCTGTCTTTAATCGGACCTGGCGCGACCACGGTAAACGAGACCAGTGGCGCGTGATGACGCGTGAGCCAGGCATGCTGCCTTGCTTGTCTCTCATCTCGGCTGGCGAGCAGCTCAGGGATGGAAACCGCGTGGCAGGTGGCGTGTTCAGGGAGCAGGTGCATGGTTTATTCCTTCACCTGATGCACAACGTCAATTACCGAACCATCGCGGTAGCGCACAACGGCAATTACGCGATCGGTAAATTCGATGGCGCGCGGTTGACCGGTTAGCTGCTGTGCACGTTCGCGCAGCCATTCAATCGACACCACTTTCATGCCAGCTTCTTGCAGGCGTTCCGCCAGTTCAGGGCGAGCAGGGTTGACGGCGATACCATGATCGGTAACCAGAATGTCAACGCTGGAACCTGGGGTTACGCAGGTCAGCACGTTATCTACCAATGTCGGGATGCGTCCACGAACCAGCGGTGCGACGATGATAGAAAGCGCTGCGGCCACAGCCGTATCGCAGTGACCACCGGAAGCGCCACGCAGTACGCCGTCGGAGCCGGTCAGTACGTTAACGTTGAAGCTGGTGTCTACTTCTAATGCGCTCAGTACCACAACGTCCAGGCGGTCAACGGATGCGCCTTTCGAGCCCCAGTTAGCGTACTGGTTAGCGCTGATCTCAATGTGGTTTGGATTGCGGGCCAGAGATTTCGCGGCGGTACTGTCGAAGCTTTGTACATCCAGCAGTTTGCGGATTAAGCCTTTTTCATGCAGATCAACGATGGTGGCGGTGATGCCGCCCAGCGCGAAATCTGCATGGATGTCACGGCTACGCATTTTGTCTTCCAGGAAACGGGTAACGGCCAGAGACGCGCCGCCGGTTCCTGTCTGCAATGAGAAGCCTTCATTGAAGTAACCGGAGTTAGCAATGACGTCTGCCGCGCTGCGGGCGATCAACAATTCACGCGGATTGGTGGTCATACGGGTCGCGTCAGCACCAATTTTGTCCGCATCGCCGACCTGGTCGATCTGCACGATCAGATCCACTTGATCCTGGGTAATGCTGGCTGGGTTGTGCGGATAGCTCAGCAGTTGTTCTGTCAGCAGAACAACCTGCCTGGCGTTCTCGGCATCGACGCGGGCATAGCCCAGTGAGCCGCAGCACGCTTTGCCGGTATAACCGTTAGCATTACCAAACTGGTCGCACGCCGGTACGCCGAGGAATGCGACATCAATGTTGAGTTCGCCACTTTGCACCAGGTGTACACGACCACCGTGGGAGTGGATTTGCACCGGCTCAGCCAGCAGACCACGAGAGATCTCTTCTGCCAGCGGGCCACGCAGCCCGGAGGTATAAATTCGGCTGACCACGCCCTGACGGATGTGCTCAACCAGCGGCGCGTGGCAGTCGCTCAGGGAGCTTGAGGCCAGCGTCAGATTTTTAAAGCCCATGTTGGCGATGGCATCCATCACCAGGTTAATCGTCAGATCGCCACCGCGAAATGCGTGGTGGAAAGAGATAGTCATACCATCCTGTAAACCTGAACGACGAATGGCGTCTTCCAGATTAGCGCACAGCTTTTTGTCGCGCGGTTTTTGCGCCTGCAATTCTACTTTTGCTGTGCTCTGATAAGCGGAAAGCTCGCTTTCTGCATGACGGCTCCAGGTCGCCACGCGATCCTGGCGTTGAGACTGTTCGATTTTCTGCGTCATTTTTTTGCCTTATTCTTCGCGAATGCCGGAAAGTTCTGCACGGGAGATAACCAGAAGGGCGCGCTCGATAACCGGGCTGTCGACCATCTTGCCGTTCAGGGAAACCACGCCACGACCTTCGCGGGCGGCAGCTTCAGCGGCTTCCACCACCAGACGGGCATGAGCCAGCTCTTTGCGCGTCGGGGCATAGAGGTTATGCAGAAGTTCAATCTGGCGAGGGTTGATCAGCGACTTGCCGTCAAAACCCAGTTGCTTGATGTGTGAGGCTTCGTGCAGGAAACCTGCTTCGTTGTTGGCATCGGAATAGACGGTATCGAATGCCTGAATACCGGCAGAGCGTGCAGCCTGCAAAATAGAGCAGCGGGCAAACAGCAGTTCAGTGCCTTCCGGGGAACGTTCAGTGCGCAGATTACGCACATAATCTTCAGCACCCAGTGCAATACCAATCAGACGCTCGGAAGCGTGGGCGATTTCTACCGCGCGGGTAATGCCTAACGGCGATTCGATAGCGGCTAACAGACCGGTGCTGCCGGGTTCGCGACCACAGGCGTTTTCGATGCGCAGGATTTCGCTTTCGATGTCGATGACATCCTGTGCGGTATCGGTTTTCGGTAAACGCACGATGTCGGCGCCGCCGCGCACAACGGCTTCGAGGTCGTTGATGCCCCATTCGGAGTCGAGGGCGTTTACGCGCACGATGGTTTCTACGTCGTGATACAGCGGATGTTGCAGCGCGTGGTACACCATGCGGCGGGCGGTATCTTTTTCACGCAGCGCGACGGAGTCTTCCAGGTCGAACATCAGCGCATCAGCCGGGTAGATAAACGAGTTGCTGACCATGGCGGCATTGGCGCCCGGTACGAACAACATGCTACGGCGGGTACGGGTTTTACGTTGTTGTAAAGATTCGGCAATCACTGGCAATCCTCCCATGGCAGTGCCGGAATACCGCCAGCGCGGGCCAGTAGTGCTTCCAGTCGCGCACGTAAAATGCAGTCCAGTGCGCCTTTATCATCAACATTTAATTGCACGCCGCGTACGTTGTAGCGGGACAGTACGTCCAGAATGGTGGCCCGAATGGCATCACCGAACTGCTTTTCGACGCTACTGTTAACCTGCAGGTCAATATCCTGCGAATCGAGTGGGGCGATGCGAATCATCACATCACCGGACTCGAGTGTGCCTGCGACGGCTGCCTGGTTTATTTTCATTTTTCACCTGTTGCTAATGCGGGGGTATTTTGGCGGACTGCCGCACCCGATAAGGCTCGTTCAACCATGCTTTGCAGATAGCGCAGCGTGGCGTCAGGAACCAGGGATGCGATAGCCGTGAGATCTTTTTTAACCAGCAGCTTGCGCACCCAGGAGGCGGAAATCGGCATCTCCTGGAAGCACAGCCGCTCAATTTCCACCAGTTCAATCGGTGGGGCGGGAAGCGTTGGGGTCTCCAGCCAGTAACGCATATCGTTGTTGTACTGGGAGGTGACGGTGCAATACGGCTCGGTACCCACGAAACGGTGCGTAACACCGAGAGCCGGGGCCAGGTACTGGCGGAAGATTTTCAGGTCTATTTCGGTGTAGCAGTGGTTAATAACGCTCTGCTCTTTGATGAAGTAGCACGGGAACGTGGCGCGGGAAATGATGTATTCCGAACCGCGATGCACGGTTAAACGCGGAATGTCTTTTGTCCCTTTAAGTACCAGATCCAGTCGGTCTTCATACGGAAAACGCGAGGTATCTTCTTTCACCAAAAACAGATGCAGCCAGTCACATTGCGCGGCCGCCTGTTGGATCAGAAAACGATGACCGTTGGTGAAGGGGTTGGCGTTCATGACGATACAGCCAATTTTTTTCCCTTCATGACGCTGTTTTGCCAGCGATTCGGCGTAGCGTTTCAGCCGCGTGGTGCTGTTTTCCATCAACACCATAATGCCGGGCACGCTGGTGAGTGTGGAAAAGCCGCACTGTTTAAACAGCGATTCGTACTCGGTTTTGGTATAGATGAAGAGGTGCGTACAGTGGCGCTCATAGGCGAGGTTGATGAGTTCTGTCGCCAGCGTCAGCGCCAGGCCTTCACCGCGCACGGACTCACAAATCGCGACGCATTTAATGATATTTCCGGCGATACCGCCACAGGCAATCAGGCGATCGTCACGGGTGACGGTGATAAATACTTCGACGGTGGTATCAACGCTCAGATCGTTCTCTTTCAGAAATTGCGCGATAGCCGCCATCTTTTTATTTTCTGAGCGTTTAACTTGCGTGAATATATTATTACCGAACATAGTAAATAGAGCCCCGATGCTATATTTGTTACTGGGTTTCTGTTTTTGTTGCTCTGATTAGCAACCTGATAACGTTTTGTTTGCAATTGAAGGGAATGGTTTTTTATTACGGAGTATTTCTTTTTTTCCCTGCTGCATACATCGTAAGGAGTATTTTGGAGGTAATTTTTGATTTATTTCACAATAAGTTAGAAGGTTTTAATGTGTTTTATGGTTTTAAGTTTTTTAATTAATTTAACCCAGAAATAGCGCGTGGTTTTAATTTGTTTAATTGATTTAAGGTGGGGAATCTGCAACGATCCTGTTTTATATCGTCACTTTTAAATAAAACATTTTTATTACAACTACAATAGAAAATAAGTTTCGGTAACGTCGGTGAGGAAAATTTATGGCAGAACAGAAAAATAAAACACGGTTTCCTTTTTTTCGCAGTCTGGCGTTTCCGTTACGCATTTTTCTGCTCATTCTGGTCGTTTCTGTTCTTATTATCGCAGCGTTAGCACAATACTTTACCGCCAGTTTTGAAGATTATCTGACGACACATGTCCGCGATATGGCAATGAACCAGGCCAAAATCATCGCCTCTAATGACAGCATCATCACGGCGGTGAAGCATCGTGATTACAAGCGTCTGGCGACTATTGCCGACAAACTACAGAGCGGGACTGATTTCGATTATGTGGTGATTGGAGATACCCACTCTATTCGTCTTTATCATCCGAACCCGGAAAAAATTGGTTACCCGATGCAGTTCACCAAGCCTGGCGCGCTGGAAAAAGGTGAGAGCTACTTTATTACCGGCAAAGGATCTATTGGGATGGCAATGCGCGCCAAAACCCCTATCTTTGATGACGATGGCAAAATCATTGGCGTGGTCTCAATTGGCTATCTGATCAGTAAAATTGATAGCTGGCGATCGGATTTCTTACTGCCAATGGCTGGGGTATTTATCCTGCTGTTGTTGGTACTTATGCTGCTCTCCTGGTTTTTTGCTGCCCATATTCGTCGGCAGATGTTGGGGATGGAGCCTAAACAAATCGCGCGGGTGGTGCGTCAGCAGGAAGCGCTGTTCAGCTCGGTGTATGAAGGGTTGATTGCCGTGGATCCTGACGGATATATCACTGCGATAAACCGCAGTGCGAGGAAAATGCTGGGGCTGTCATCGCCGGGCAGAAAGTGGCTGGGCAAACCGGTAAATGAAGTCGTTCAGCCAGCGGACTTTTTCACCCAGCAGATTGCGGAACAACGCCAGGATGCGATGGTTAATTTTAATGGGTTGAGCGTTATCGCCAACCGTGAGGCGATTCGCTCCGGTGACGAACTGCTCGGCGCCATTATCAGTTTTCGTAGTAAAGATGAAATTGCTACCCTTAATGCGCAATTAACGCAAATCAAACAGTATGTTGAGAGCCTGAGAACGCTGCGTCATGAGCACCTGAACTGGATGTCGACTATCAATGGCCTGCTGCAAATGAAAGAGTATGACCGGGTGCTGGCTATGGTTCAGGGCGAGTCACAGGCGCAGCAACAACTGATTGACAGCCTGCGCGGCGCCTTTGCCGATCGTCAGGTGGCGGGTCTGTTATTTGGTAAGGTGCAACGTGCGCGGGAACTGGGTCTTACGATGACCATTGTTCCTGGCAGCCAACTGCGCCAACTGCCTGAAGGGCTGGATAGCACAGAGTTTGCAGCAATTGTTGGCAATCTGCTTGATAATGCCTTTGAAGCGAGTTTACGCACCCAGCAAGGCAACAAAGTCGTCGAACTTTATTTGAGCGACGAAGGGGATGATGTGGTCATCGAAGTTGCCGATCAGGGATGCGGTGTGCCGGAAGCATTGCGTGAAAAAATATTTGAACAGGGTGTAAGCACCCGTACCGATGAACCAGGCGAACATGGCATCGGTTTGTATCTGATTGCAAGTTATGTGAGGCGCTGTAACGGGGTGATTACGCTCGAAGATAACTCCCCTTGCGGCACCTTATTTTCTTTATTTCTTCCGAAAGTGAAAAAAAATAATGACGGAACCATTAACGCTACTGATCGTTGAGGATGAAACGCTACTGGCGGAAATGCATGCTGAATATATCCGCCATATACCCGGCTTCAGCCAGATATGGCTGGCGGGTAATCTTGCGCAGGCAAGAATGATGATTGAGCGTTTTAAGCCCGGTTTGATTCTTCTTGATAACTACTTGCCGGACGGTAAGGGTATTACTTTGTTGCATGAGCTGACCCAGGCGCGTTATCCGGGCGGTGTGGTCTTTACCACGGCGGCCAGCGATATGGAAACGGTCTCCGAGGCCGTGCGCAGCGGCGCGTTTGATTATCTGGTCAAACCTATCGCTTACGAGCGGTTGGGGCAGACGCTGACGCGGTATCAACAGCGCAGACGCATGCTGGCAGGCAATGACAGCGCCAGTCAAAAGCAGATTGATGAAATGTTTAACGCCTACGCGCGCGGCGAGCCGAAAGGCGATTTGCCGACCGGGATTGATGCGTTAACGCTGAATGCGGTGCTGAAGCTATTTGCCGATCCGACGGTACATCATACTGCGGAAACGATCGCCCAGGCGCTCACCATCAGTCGAACGACCTCCAGACGTTATCTGGAGTACTGTGCCAGCCGCCATTTGATTATCGCGGAGATTATTCACGGGAAGGTGGGTAGACCGCAGCGTATTTATCACGGCGGCTAATACACGTCATCCTTTAAGCTGCCTCTTTGTTGGCTGCGTGCAGAAACCCCAGTCACATAGTTATCTATGCTCCTGGGGATTTCTTTACTTGCCGCCGCGATGCAGCATAAATGATTTTGTGTATTAAGGTCAGGTATTGACAGGTATCGTTAACCGCCAATCAGGGCAGACGTTGCCGGTACCATCACTTCGGTGGCGATAATCACCACCAGCAGTCCGACCAGCACCGGAACCGAGGTACGTTTCACAACTTCGAACGGAGAAATCTTCGCCATCCCAGCCACAGCCACAACGACGCCGGAGACTGGGGAAATGGTACGCCCGAGGTTGGAGGCCTGAAGCATCGGGATAGCGAGGTAAGCCGGGTTAATGCCGGAAGAGTGTGCCAGTTTCGGGATCATCTCAACGAAAGCATAGAACGGCGCGTTACCGGAACCCGTGGTCATTGCCGCCAGCATGGTCAGGATCACCAGTACCAGCATCAGAATAATACTCGCTGAGCCAAACGAGGTGGCGATAGAAATCAGGCTTTGAATAAAGCCGATGGTACTCAAGCCCTGGGCAAAAACACCCGCAGCGACGAGCAGCATCACTACGTTAGCAAAGGCGTCCGCCATGCCCCGGTAAGCGACTTCCAGACCTGAAAACACCTTTTGAGTGTTGAATCCACGAATAAATTCCAGAACGGCGGCGATGAGCATGCACAGTACCAGAATCGTAATAATGTGCAGCTGCGGACCCCATTTACCATCAAAAATCAGAACGCCTACGATCGGTGTAAACGGCAGGATGGCGTAAAACGACGGCGCGGTAGTGGTGATTTCTGCTACGTCTAACATTTCGTGAGAAATGTTCTCTTTTTTATCCAGGTAGCGCTGCCAGAAAAAGTGTGCGAGCGCCATAGCAATGATGGCGGCAATGGAAATTGGCAGCGTGGTTTTAAACGCGAAATCAATCAACGGCATTTCTGCGGCTTTTGCCGCCAGCACCACATCACCGGATGTCGGTGAAAGAATGATTGCGGCAGGGGAAGCGCATATGGCCGCCGCGGCGCCACGGCTGATCCCAACGTTAACCATAACCGGGAAAAGCGTTGCCATCAGCAATACGCCCAGACCGGTAGCTGACGAGACTGCCAGCGACATCAGACAGGCGACAAAATAGGCGGCAATCATCAACAGATAAGGTGAGTTGATATATTGCAGCGGTTTGGAGGCCAGCTTAACGACCATATCATTCGCGCCAATATGCGTCATGTAGGCGGCAAAACCACACAGCATCATAATCATCATGCCGAGATCGCCACCGCGACTCATCAGCAGAATTTTAATGTATTCAACAATGTCTGTAGCAGTATAGCCCGTCGTTGCTGCGCTGGAAGGCAGAACTTTATGTCCCATCACCGCACTGATAATCAGCAAAACCAGACCGCCAACAAACAGTACGCCGGTGGCGGAATAACCTTTGATGATGTAGCGCGCTACACCCACAATAACCACAACCCCAATAAGGAGTTCAATAAATGTCAACATTGTTTCCCCTGTCGCATTGCTGCCCGGAAAGTAAAAAAACTAAAAAAAGTAAAAAGTGGTGACAGAATGTGCCTAATAAACCGATAACTATTGCTGATTGAAATCAATAAAAATACGGATTCAACCGATGGCCTGACTGTTTTTTCAACATCGTGGTTTAGAAAGGAATATCCCCGGCAAAAACTGTGAAACAGCATTGCTGTTGTGTGTATTTTGATATGAGGGTGTTAAATTATTGTTTATTTGTTTGTCCATCACGTTTGAAAAGAACAATTTATTAGCAATCAAGAGAAAATTATTCCTGTAATAAAGCCCAGTAAATAGAGGGGGAATCATCTTATAAGTATTGCCCGAAGAATATTCTGATTTTTTATCTGCGCATTTTTGTTAAGTTAACATTAAGGTTGAGTTTGCTACAATTGCTAATAACTCCCAGGATGGTAATTAAGTTGTGATTGTCGCTAAACGATATTTTCTCATTTTTTCATTTCTTTTTATTCAGTTAGCTTTCATTCCCCAAGGGGCTGCTGAAGATAAAGGCTGGTTTGCCACGTTTAAAGATAATGTCAGTGAAACCTGGCAGCAGCCGGAGCATTATGACCTGTATGTACCGGCTATTACCTGGCATGCCCGTTTTGCCTACGATAAAGAAAAAACCGATCGCTACAATGAACGCCCATGGGGGGCCGGATTTGGCCAGTCCCGTTGGGATGATAAAGGTAACTGGCACGGGCTTTATATTATGGCCTTTAAGGATTCCTACAATAAATGGGAACCGATTGGCGGCTACGGCTGGGAGAAAACCTGGCGACCGCTGCCTGATGAAAACTTCCATACCGGCCTTGGCTTTACCGCTGGTTTTACCGCACGCGATAACTGGAACTACATTCCCGTACCGGTGCTGTTACCGCTGGCGTCAATCGGTTATGGTCCGGCAACGTTCCAGATGACCTACATTCCAGGAACCTATAACAATGGTAACGTCTACTTTGCGTGGTTACGCTTCCAGTTTTGATGGACTGCCTGTATTGTCAGTCAGGTTTTAAAAAAACCATTAAAAACATATGGATGGAAACGGTTACTGAAAAATAACGCGACATTTATCACTTTTTGATAAAGTTCGACTGGACAAAGCGCATCACAATTGTTGTACTGATACCCGACACAGCATTTGTGTCTATTTTTCATGTAAAGGTAATTTTGATGTCTAAGATTAAAGGTAACGTTAAGTGGTTTAATGAGTCCAAAGGATTCGGTTTCATTACTCCGGAAGATGGCAGCAAAGACGTGTTCGTACACTTCTCTGCAATCCAGACCAATGGTTTTAAAACTCTGGCTGAAGGTCAGCGCGTAGAGTTCGAAATCACTAACGGTGCCAAAGGCCCTTCTGCTGCAAACGTAATCGCTCTGTAAGCATACGACAGCAAGCATTCAAAACCCGCTTAATTGCGGGTTTTTTTCGCTCTAATGTGCGGGAGAGGCAGAAACCAGCCAGAATGCCAGGGCGGTCATCGCAAATGATCCCAGCAGATTAACCAGCACATTCACCATAGCCCAGCCAAAGCGTCCTTCCTGAAGTAAAAACACGACCTCTGCCGAGAAGGTGGAGAACGTTGTCAACCCGCCGCAAAAGCCGGTAGTAATCAGTACTTTCCACATTGGATCGATGTTTGTCATGCGATTAAACCACGCCAGACCCATACCAATGATAAACGCGCCAAGTAAGTTTGCCGCCAGCGTACCGAATGGGATAGCCTGATGCAGTGGGTTGAAGCGCATGCTCAACATCCATCTTGCTACGCTACCTGTACCACCACCGATAAAAACCGCTAAAAGAAGTTGTAACACTGCTAAATCCTGCTATTTGATTGTATATAGGATGAGTGTAACGCTGAATAATCACTGTTGGCGAGCCTGACAAACTTTTCTGGAGGGAATATGTTCGTTGCAGCAGGGCAGTTTGCCGTGGAACCTTCGTGGGAAAAGAATGCAGAAACCTGCGCTTCATTAATGTCTCAGGCCGCAGGAGAGGGAGTATCGTTGTTGGTACTACCGGAGGCGTTGCTGGCCCGTAACGATATTGACCCTGACCTGTCAGTGAAGTCAGCGCAATTGCTGGAGGGTGGGTTTCTGACGCGTTTACTCCGAGAAAGCGCGCAAAATGAGATGACGACAATTCTGACGATTCATGTTCCTTCTGTGCCAGGTCGGGCTTTTAACATGCTGGTGGCGTTGCGGGGAGGTCGGGTTGTTGCCCATTATGCAAAATTGCATCTTTACGACGCGTTTGCGATTCAGGAGTCGCGGAATGTCGATGCAGGAGACGCCATAGCGCCGCTGCTGGACGTAGACGGATTAAAGGTAGGGTTGATGACCTGCTATGACCTGCGTTTCCCTGAGCTGGCGTTAGCGCACGCTCTGCAGGGGGCCGACATTCTCGCTTTACCTGCCGCCTGGGTGCGGGGAGCGCTAAAAGAGCATCACTGGGCAACATTGTTGGCGGCAAGGGCTCTTGATGCTACTTGCTATGTTATTGCCGCTGGAGAATGTGGTAATAAGAACATTGGGCAAAGCCGGGTCATCGATCCCTTTGGGGTGACCATTGCCGCAGCGGCAGAAACGCCGGCGCTGATTATGGCCGAGGTTTCAGCAGAGCGGGTGAAGCAGGTCAGGGCGCAACTTCCGGTGTTAATTAACCGACGCTTTGCGCCACCGCAATTATTATGACGTTTTTTTAAACAAGACTTGATTCACCTTGTTACAGATTGCTATTGTGTGCGCGCGTCGAAAGGCCGTTAATATTCTCAGGTTAATATGGCGCATTATGTAGCCTGGTTTAAGTTAAGAAGGTATCTATGGGTGAGATTAGTATTACCAAACTGCTGGTGGTTGCCGCACTGGTCGTTCTGCTGTTTGGTACCAAGAAGTTACGTACACTGGGTGGAGACCTGGGAACGGCAATTAAGGGCTTTAAGAAAGCGATGAACGACGATAATACCGATGCCAGGAAAGAGGCTGATGGTAGCGTTCAGGCGGAAAAGCTCTCTCATAAAGAGTAATATCAGGAGCATGATGCTCATACTGTATGCTCTGTATGAAAAAAACCGGCAAATTGCCGGTTTTTTTATTGCTGATATGTAAGTGAGTATTACACGATTACTTCACTTCCAGCCCTTTGGCCTGCATATCAGCGTGGTATGAAGAACGAACAAACGGGCCGCAGGCTGCATGGGTAAAGCCCATCGCCATGGCTTCGGCTTTCATCTCGTCGAACTCATCCGGGCTTACATAGCGTTGCACCGGCAGGTGATGGCGGCTCGGCTGCAAATATTGCCCCAGCGTCAGCATGGTCACGCCATGACTGCGCAGATCGCGCATCACTTCAATAATTTCGGCATTGGTTTCACCCAGACCTACCATCAGACCCGATTTAGTCGGGATCTCCGGGTGCGCTTCCTTGAAACGCTCCAGAAGCTTCAGCGACCAGTTGTAGTCCGCTCCCGGACGGACATTGCGGTAAATACGCGGTACGTTTTCGAGGTTGTGGTTAAATACGTCCGGCGGCGTGGCCGTGAGGATATCCAACGCGCGATCCATACGACCACGGAAGTCAGGCACCAGCGTTTCGATTTTAATCGATGGGCTTTTCTCGCGGATAGCGGTGATGCAGTCAGCAAAGTGCTGAGCACCGCCGTCACGCAGATCGTCACGGTCAACGGAGGTAATGACGACATAGCGCAACGCCATGTCCGCAATGGTCTGAGCCAGTTTCAACGGCTCGTTGGCATCAGGCGCAACCGGACGGCCATGGGCAACGTCACAGAATGGGCAACGGCGAGTACAGATTGCGCCGAGGATCATGAAGGTTGCGGTTCCGTGATTGAAACATTCAGCCAGGTTAGGGCAGGAAGCTTCTTCGCAGACAGAGTGCAGGCCGTTTTTGCGCATTGCCGCTTTGATGCCCTGGATGCGGGTGGAGTCCGCTGGCAGTTTTATTTTCATCCATTCCGGTTTACGCAGCAGGGCTTCACGCTCTGTTGCCACATTTTTAACCGGGATAAGAGCCATCTTATCGGCATCGCGGTATTTAACACCGCGTTCCATCACAATGGGTTTACTCATAGCTTGCGTGTTCCAGTTGCGAATTACGAAGGAAAGCGTTTCAATTCAAGGGAATGTTGCATTTATCAACTATTTTTGAATTAGTGATACGCAGTATATCATTGAAACGGGCCAGAAAGCAGCCTGACAGGCTGGCAAAATGTAAAATAGTTGTTGTTTTGTGCCATTTGCCACAACATATGCCGTGGCAAAGTATGACAGCCTTTTTAGTCTACAACGTACTCGTGCGGTGGGTTACCCAACAGCGCCAGAATGTTGGCCAGCAGGCGTGGGCGAATGCTCTCAGTCGTGGCAGCGTTATCCCATTGCGATACTTTTGCCATCTCCATTCCGGCATAACCGCAAGGGTTGATACGCAGGAAAGGCGACAGGTCCATATCCACGTTGAGCGCTAAGCCGTGAAATGAACATCCCTTACGAATACGTAACCCTAATGAGCAGATTTTCTTCTCACCGACATAAACGCCTGGCGCATCGGCTCGCGGGTGGGCGTCGATGCCAATTTCCGCAAGGGTATTGACGACAGTTTGCTCCAGCAGCGTAACCAGTTCGCGAACGCCCAGTTTGCGGCGTTTCAGGTTCAACAGCACATACATGACCTGTTGACCTGGTCCGTGGTAGGTCACCTGACCGCCGCGATCGCTCTGAATCACCGGAATATCTCCCGGCATCAGTACATGCTCGGCTTTACCGGCCTGACCCTGGGTAAAGACAGGATAATGCTCTACCAGCCAGATTTCATCATGACTGTTTTCATCGCGGGTATCGGTAAATTCGTGCATGGCCAGAGAGACTGGCTCGTAAGGTTGAAGACCGAGCTGGCGGACCAGAATTTTATCCTGATACAAAACGGCATCTCCGTAGATACTCACACAGAGTAGAGAATGTTAAAGAGGGGAAAAGTATATCACAGGAGGAAGGGGTTACCCGAGCGGGGATGCAGCGGGTAACCGACAGGTTTTTACAGCACCATGCGTACGATATCAATATTGCCTAATTCTTCGTACAGTGTTTCAACCTGCTCAATGTGTGTAGCAGTGATGGTGATAGAGACCGAGTGGTAGTTGCCTTTGCTGCTCGGTTTTACCGTCGGAGAGTAATCACCTGGCGCATGGCGCTGTACCACTTCAACCACCTGATCAACCAGCTCAGGCAACGCCTGCCCCATTACTTTGTAAGTAAATGGAGTAGGGAATTCAAGCAGTTCGTTAAGTTTGGTTTTCATGTCAGCTCCGGCGTTACATCAAAAAATAATAACTCCCACAGCGCGTGGGAGTTATCTGGATACCTAGTATATGGGGACGTAAATCACACTTTCAAGTGTTCGATTTTTAGCCAAACCAGTGATGGAACATTAATTTAATGTAATCAATGATTTTCCCAAAGAAGTTGCCTTCCGGGATTTCCTGCAGCACGACCAGTGGGCGCTGCTCGATGGTTTTGCCATCAAGCTGGAAGTTGATGGTGCCGACAACCTGGTTTTTCTGCAGCGGCGCGTGCAGTTCAGTGGTGTTCAGCACATAACTTGCTTTCAGATCTTTCATACGGCCGCGCGGAATAGTCAGGTAGACATCCTTATCGACACCTAACGATGCGCGATCGGTGTTACCAAACCAGGCGGGTTCTGAGGCAAATTCTTTACCCACTTTCAGCGGGTTGACGGTTTCGAAGAAACGGAAGCCCCAGGTCAGCAGTTTTTTGCTTTCGGTTTCGCGACCTTTATAGGTGCGGCCACCCATTACGGCGGAGATCAGACGCATCTGGCCTTCGGTTGCGGATGCAACAAGGTTATAGCCAGCTTTATCGGTGTGACCGGTTTTGATACCGTCGACATTCAGGCTGTTATCCCACAGCAGACCGTTACGGTTTAACTGACGAATGCCGTTAAAGGTGAACTCTTTTTCTTTATAGATAGAGTATTCATTAGGCACATCGCGAATCAGCGCCTGACCAATCATCGCCATATCGCGGGCTGAGCTGTACTGACCGTCAGCATCAAGACCATGAACGGTCTGGAAGTGGGTGTTTTTCAGACCCAGCGCGTTCACATAGCTGTTCATCAGGCCGACGAAAGCATCCTGGCTGCCGGCAGCGAAGTCAGCCATCGCCACACATGCGTCGTTCCCGGACTGCAGGTTAATACCACGGATCAACTGAGAGACAGGAACCTGCATGCCAGGCTTGAGGAACATCAGCGATGAACCTTTAAAGACCGGGTTACCCGTAGCCCATGCGTCATTGCCGACGGTGACCAGATCGGTTTCTTTGAACTTCCCGGCTTTCATCGCCTGGCCGATGACGTAGCTGGTCATCATCTTGGTCAGGCTGGCGGGGTCGCGGCGAGTGTCAGCATTCTGTTCTGCCAGAACTTTACCTGAGTTGTAATCAATCAGGATATACGACTCCGCATCGATCTGCGGAACGCCGGGGATCATGGTTTTAATATTCAGGTCATCGGCATGGGCAGCAGAGAGAGTAGCTGCGCAGAGAGCCGCGGTGAGCGCCATACGCTGCACGAAACGAGCGGAAAAAGTGGTCTTCATGGTCTGAACTACGACGTCCGTGATGAAATTAAAAAAAGTGCCCTACTATAGCAAATGCATAACGGGCAGGCATCTGACTTTCCGCGTGACTTTGTTAATGTCATTTACGGAAATTGACAATTCAGATACCCGGTTTACGTTATTACATGCCGGTGATGAAGGACTGTAATTGCGCCTCGGATTGAAGACGCTGCTGCAATGAGGAGGCTTCAGTTTTACTGGCGAATGGCCCCATCTGAATACGCCATACCGCGCCGTTTTGCACTACCCGTCCAGGGACGCCAAACTGCTGGCTTAAGCGCTTTTGATACTGCTGCGCACGGGTTTGATCGCTAACGGCACCGACCTGAACGACATAGCGTCCGTTGGTCGCAGCAGCTGGCGCGGCAACGGTCGCTGGCGCGGTTACCGTGGCAGTTGATGCTGCGGGAGCGGCGGTTACAGGCTGTGGCGCAGGCGTGGGTTCGCTGCCTTCAAGTACACCGGCAGCAAGCGTTGTCGGCGCGCCGAGGAAACCACTGCTGTTGACCGGCGCACCGCTCGTATCCTCGCTTTTCAGCGTGGAATTACTGATAGGGCGGATATCGTTTTGCGCCTGACCCGCATCCGGTGCGGAAGACATCGCGCCGCCACCGCTTAAATCAGGACGAGCCGGCAGGGCATAGGTTTGTTTCGCCACAGTCGTGCAGGCCATACCCGGGCCGGATAATGAACCATCCTGCGCGACGATGATAGGGTCGATACGCACTTTGGTGTTGTTAGACGTGTTCAGACGGTCGGCGGCGGCACGTGAAAGTGAAATGACGCGATCGTTGCCATAAGGGCCGCGATCGTTAATGCGTACGACGATCATCCTGCCGTTTGCCAGGTTGGTGATTCTGGCATAGCTTGGGATCGGCAGCGTCGGGTGCGCAGCGGTCAACTGCATTGGGTCAAACGCTTCACCAGACGCGGTTAAATTGCTTCCAGGCTCCGCATCATAAATAGCGGCAAGCCCAGCCTGGCTAAAGCGGGAGGGATCCTGGACTATTTTGTAGCTCTTACCATCACGCTGGTAGTCCTGATTCGCCGTTGGGTTCAGGGGTTCAAAGCGCGGATCGGCCCCGCTGATTTCAACAATCGGACCATTACACACCGCAGGCTGCGGCGCGACAGCAACCTGTTGCTGACCATCATCATTCGAACACGCCGCGAGCATTCCTGCTGCGATGCAGATACCAAGCCACTGCTTACGCATTGCGTACCCCTTACACGCTTTTCGACAACATTTTTCTATGGGTGTGGATCGACATAACAATCCCGAACCCGGCCATCAGCACGATCAGTGCCGAGCCTCCGTAACTGACCAATGGGAGTGGAACCCCAACCACAGGTAGAATACCGCTCACCATACCAATATTTACGAAGACATAAACGAATAATATCAACATTAAACCACCCGCCATGACGCGACCAAAGGTGGTTTGTGCGCGAGCAGCGATCCACAACCCGCGCATAATCAGCAAAATGTACAGCGTCAGCAAAATCAGGATTCCCACCAGACCCAGCTCTTCCGCTAAGACTGCGAAGATAAAGTCAGTGTGGCGTTCGGGTAAAAACTCGAGCTGCGACTGCGTACCGTGCAGCCAGCCTTTACCGCGTAATCCGCCGGAACCAATAGCAATTTTAGACTGAATAATGTGATAGCCCGCGCCCAGCGGATCGGTTTCTGGATCAAGTAACATCATGACGCGCTGACGCTGGTAGTCATGCATCAGGAAGAACCACAGTATCGGAATAAACGCGGCGACCAAAACGACTGCCACACCGATTAAACGCCAGCTTAAACCGGAAAGGAACAGGACAAACAGACCAGAAAGGGCAACCAGAATTGAGGTGCCGAGGTCAGGCTGAGCGGCAACCAGCAGCGTGGGCATAAAAATCAGCACCAGCGCAATCGCGGTATTTTTTAGCGATGGCGGGCAGACGTCGCGGTTGATGAAGCGCGCGACCATCAGCGGCACGGCAATCTTGGCGATTTCAGAAGGCTGAAAGCGCACGATACCCAAATCCAGCCAGCGCTGAGCGCCTTTGGAAATAGCGCCGAAGGCGTCAACCGCCACCAACAGAATGATACAGAAGATATAGAGATAGGGCGCCCAACCTTCATAAACCCTGGGCGGAATTTGCGCCATCACCACCATGATGACCAGACCCATCGCGATCTGGCCGACCTTACGCTCCATCATGCCAATATCCTGGCCGCTGGCGCTCCAGATGACCAGCGAGCTGTAGACCAGCAGAGCCAGCAAAATAAGCAACATTGTGGGATCGATGTGGATTTTGTCCCAAAATGTTTTTTTGTTCGGATTATCCGTCACGATTATTGGTCCTCAGCTGCTGCAACCGCTGGGTTTTCCGCAGGCAGATTGGTGTTGTTGTCGCCCAACATAATGTGGTCAAGGATCTGGCGCATAATCGTCCCCACAGCCGGACCCGCGCCGCCGTTTTCAAGGATCATGGCGACAGCGACCTGGGGTTTATCATAGGGTGCGAAGGCCGTCATTAACTTGTGGTCACGTAAACGTTCGGCGATCTTATGCGCGTTATAGGTTTCATTCGCTTTCAGGCCAAAGACCTGTGCGGTACCGGATTTCGCCGCAATTTTGTAAGGCGCGCCAGCGAAATATTTATGTGCAGTCCCGTTAGGGCGGTTAGCGACACCGTACATACCGTCTTTGGCGATTTCCCAGTAACCGGAATGAATATCGCCCACGGGCGGTTCGTGCGGCTGAACCCATGGCACTTGCTTGCCATTTTCTGCCGTGCTCATCAGCAGATGCGGGACTTTTACCAAACCGTCGTTGATAAGGATCATCAGCGCTTTACTCATCTGGATAGGGGTTGCCGTCCAGTAACCCTGACCGATGCCGACCGGAATGGTATCACCCTGGTACCATGGTTTTTTAAACCGTTTTTGCTTCCATTCACGGGTTGGCATGTTCCCGGAACGTTCTTCGGCAAGATCGATACCCGTATATTGGCCATAGCCAAACTTGCTCATCCACTCGGAAAGCCGGTCTATCCCCATATCATAGGCGATCTGATAGAAAAACGTATCCGCGGACTCTTCCAGGGAGCGGGTAATGTTCAGGTGGCCGTGACCCCATTTTTTCCAGTCGCGGTAACGTTTCTCAGAGCCGGGTAACTGCCACCAGCCCGGATCGAACAGACCGGTATTGCGGGTGATGACACCTGCGCTTAACGCAGAAACCGCCACGTAAGGCTTAACCGTCGACGCCGGAGGATAAACGCCTTGCGTGGCGCGGTTAACTAATGGGGTATTCGGATCATTGAGCAACCCGGAGTAATCTTTACTGGAGATGCCATCCACAAACAGGTTCGGGTCGTAGCTTGGCATGGAGACCAGCGCCAGAACGCCACCGGTACGCGGGTCGGTGACCACCACGGCGGCGCGGCTACCCGCCAGCAGCGTTTCAATATACTGCTGGAGCTTCAAATCCAACGTGAGGTAAATATCATGCCCGGCCTGCGGCGCGACCTCTTTCAACTGACGAATGACACGACCGCGGTTGTTGACTTCAACTTCTTCATAGCCGGTCTGCCCATGCAGTACGTCTTCATAGTAGCGTTCAATACCGAGCTTACCAATATCATGCGTCGCAGCGTAGTTAGCCAGTTTGCCGTCTTTGTCCAGGCGATCCACGTCTTTATCGTTGATCTTCGATACGTAGCCAATCACGTGGGTCAGGGCGGAACCGTAAGGGTAATAGCGGCGTTTATAGCCTTTAACTTCAACGCCAGGAAAGCGATATTGATTTACGGCAAACCGTGCGACCTGAACTTCCGTCAGGTTGGTTTTTACCGGAATAGAGGTGAAGCGGTGTGAACGGGCGCGCTCTTTTTTAAACGCGGCAATATCGTCATCCGTCAGGTCTACGACGTTGCGCAGCGCGTCGAGCGTATCCTGAATGTTATCTACCTTCTCCGGCATCATTTCAATCTGATAAATGGTGCGGTTAAGGGCAAGCGGAATTCCGTTACGGTCATAAATAATGCCGCGACTGGGAGGAATGGGTACCAGTTTAATGCGGTTTTCGTTCGAACGGGTCTGATAATCAGTAAAGCGAACGATTTGCAGATTATACAGGTTGGCGATCAGCACGCCGGTCAGCAGCAAAATCCCCAAAAAAGCGACCAGCGCCCGGCGCACAAACAGCGCGGACTCAGCCGAATAGTCGCGAAAAGAATTCTGTAGTTTCATCCGCTGCTTAATCTACTCAAGAATCAATGATCACTCACGGTGATAAGGATGGTTGGTGGTAATGCTCCACGCCCTGTACAGACTCTCTGCGACCAGAACCCGAACAAGAGGGTGAGGTAGGGTTAATGCAGAGAGTGACCAGCTTTGTTCCGCCGCGGCTTTACAGGCGGGAGAAAGACCTTCCGGCCCGCCGATCAGCAGACTGACGTCACGACCGTCCAGTTTCCAGCGCTCCAGTTCGGTCGCCAGTTGCGGCGTGTCCCAGGGTTTGCCCGGAATATCAAGGGTGACGATGCGGTTTTTGCCTGCGGCGGCCAGCATCTGCTCACCCTCTTTGTCGAGAATGCGTTTAATGTCCGCGTTCTTGCCGCGTTTTCCTGCCGGGATTTCGATCAGCTCAAAAGGCATATCTTTCGGAAACCGACGCAGATATTCGGTAAATCCGGTTTGTACCCAGTCAGGCATT
Organism: Citrobacter werkmanii; assembly: GCF_008693645.1. NCBI lineage: Bacteria > Pseudomonadati > Pseudomonadota > Gammaproteobacteria > Enterobacterales > Enterobacteriaceae > Citrobacter > Citrobacter werkmanii. Next base: position 1,726,999 of record NZ_CP044101.1, read on the forward strand.
TTCGTACCCACAGCGACAAGTTGCAGCTTCACGCATTAACTCCAGAGTTTTTCCAGTTCATACAGGCGACGGCTTTCTTCCTGCATCACGTGGACAATCACATCGCCGAGGTCAACGACGATCCAGTCAGCGACGTTCTCGCCTTCCACGCCGAGCGGCAGCAGGCCGGCAGTGCGGGACTCCTGAACAACGTGATCTGCGATAGACATAACGTGACGGCTGGATGTACCGGTGCAGATAATCATGCAATCAGTGATACTGGATTTACCCTGAACGTCTAAGGCGATGATGTCTTGACCTTTCAGGTCATCAATTTTGTCGATTACAAAATCCTGGAGTGCTTTACCCTGCAAGTGTTCCCCCTGGGTGAAAAGAGTTAAAAACGCCTGTTAGTATACCTGAACCAGAGGCGATATCGGGACAAATGTCTCCGAAAGCGCTTTTGAAGTGCGCTATCATCCCACCCCACGCCACAGAATGCATCGCCATTTTTGTAAAACAATTTCTGCAAAGCTCTGAAGGGCGGGAAAAGTCAGGTTGCGGAGGATAACAGCCTGTCAGGGGGTGTCAATGGGAGAGAGGCCCTTCGGCAGAAAAAACCGCGCATTCACTCCCCGTCGTCCCATGCGGCCCGGCTGTTAAGCACTTTCAGAACCGCGAAATCGTCACATAAATCTATTGCGCTCCAGCAGCCTTGTTCGACGCGGAAATGCCACATTGCCGCAGCCGGCATGGACAGCATGCGGGCGATCAACACGCTCAGCACGCCCTGATGACTCACCACCAGCAGGTTTTGACACGCTTTATAATCGGCAAGTTGGGCAATGAAGCGTTCAACCCGCTGAGAAAATGCCTGAAAGCCTTCGCCATTCGTTGGCGTTGCGTTCTGCCAGTCGTTACACCATAAGGCGTAATTTTCAGCGTCTTCGCGCGCTAAATCGCGATGGTGGCGCATTTCCCAGTCACCAAAAAACATCTCATTCAGTTCAGGCATAATGCGCACAGGGAGGTCGCGATCGCCTAAGATCAACCGGGTTGTATGGCGGGCGCGTTCGAGTTCGCTGCAAAGAACATTGTCGACAGGAAGATTGCGTAACAGCTTGCCCACTGTTTGCGCCTGTGCGATCCCCCGCTCCGTTAGCGAGGTGGGGGCGTGGCCGCTGTATAATCCGGCGACATTGGCGTCGGTTTCGCCATGCCGTACTAACCAGAGTCTCATGTTTTCCTCGTGAAGCTATTCGCACAAAATATGATGTTTGCCCTGATTGCGCAGAGTTTTTTCACTAAAATACCCTTTTTTACGTGGAGCGGCACGATGTCTTTATTGAAGAGCGCGCATGGTGGTAATACCCGAGAAGCCGCCGAATTGTTGGGGATCTCGCCTGAACAATTGCTGGATTTTAGCGCGAATATTAACCCGCTGGGTATGCCGGTAAGTTTAAAACGCGCGATTATCGACAATCTGGACTGCGCGGAGCGTTACCCGGATGTCGATTACGCTCAACTGCATGCGGCGCTGGCGCATCATCATCAGATCCCGGCCTCGTGGATCCTGGCTGGAAACGGCGAGACCGAGTCTATTTTTACCCTGGTGCATGGCCTTAAGCCACGTCATGCGATGATCGTTACGCCCGGATTTGCGGAATATCGTCGGGCGTTGCAATGGGGGGAGTGTGCGATTCATGAATTTGCGCTGCGTGAAGAGGATGGCTGGCAACTTACCGAGGCGATTCTTGATGCGTTAACCTCTGAGCTGGACTGCCTGTTTCTCTGTACGCCTAACAATCCTACCGGTTTACTGCCAGATAACCACCTGCTACGTGAGATTGCCACCCGTTGTGAGCGGCTTGGGATCAATCTGATCCTTGATGAAGCGTTTATTGATTTTATTGCCGGTGAGCCGGGATTTATCCCGCTGCTGCACGGGAATCCACATATTTGGGTGCTGCGCTCGTTGACTAAATTCTATGCGATACCGGGATTGCGTTTGGGGTATCTGGTCAACAGTAACCAGCCCGCCGTTGCACAGATGCGTAGCCAACAAATGCCGTGGTCAATTAATGCGTTTGCTGCCCTTGCAGGCGAGATTATTTTACGCGATAGCGCCTATCAGCAGGCGACGTGGAAATGGCTGGAGCAAGAGGGCGCGCGGTTTGATCTACAGTTGCAAGAACTGTCCGGCCTGACGGTGTATCCCGGCCGGGCAAATTATCGTTTATTACGCTGCGATCGGGCGGATGTTGATCTGCAACGCGCCATGCTCGAACAACATGTTTTGATCCGCAGTTGCGCTAACTATCCGGGGCTGGATACGCGCTATTATCGCGTAGCCGTTCGCAGCATGGAAGAGAATAACCGACTGCTGGCGGCATTACGCAAGGCGCTTAGCGGTACAACCCTTGTTGATTGATATAGTCAAGCACAGCGCCCGGCAGTAAGTCGTCGCACGGCTCGCCTTTTTCCAGGCGCTCGCGGATCAGCGTGGCGGAGATGTTAAACCACGGCGTTTCGGCCAGGTAAATTTTCCCGCAGGGCAGGTTGTGCAGGTCTTCCGGCGAATGGGTCAGATGATCCTCCAGCCACTGCTGGTGCTTTTCCTGCGCCATCTCGAGTGGGTAGCCCGGGCGTCGGCACACAATAAGATGCGTGTTACCCAAAATCGTGTCGTAGTCATGCCAGGACGGAAAGGTAAGCAGCGAGTCCTGACCAATAATAAACGCTAACGGCACGTCCGGACCTTGCTCTTCACGCCACTCTTGTAGCGTTTGCGCGGTGTAGGAGGCTGTATCGCGTTTGAGTTCGCGTTCATCCAGAGAAAACAGCGGCTTATCAGCAATGGCCAGTTCAACCATGCGCTTACGTTGTTCGCCGGACGCTTCGGGTTGCGCGCGATGTGGCGGCACGTTATTGGGCATGATGATGACCCGGGAAAGGCCAATCAGATTAGCCAGAATTTCAACCGGTTTAAGATGACCATAATGCACCGGATCAAAGGTGCCGCCGAACAGAGCCTGCAATGATTTCATATCAACCATCAATAAAAACATCGGCCAGCGATTTATGGCAGAGCAAAAGGGAAAGTCCCTCAAGTTCCGCCCACACTGACTGACCATAGTCTTGTTTAAGCGTAATTTCCGTACGCGTTAACAGCGTCACGGCCTGACGCAGCTGTGCCGGATTTAGCCGGTTAAGCGCGTCTCCCATCATGCCACGGCGATTTTGCCACACACGATGTTTATCAAACAACGTGCGTAAGGGCGTATGGGCCGACTGCCGTTTCAGGTTGACCAGCAACAGCAATTCGCGCTGTATCGTACGCAGTAAAATAACCGGCTCGCTGCCCTCAAGGCGTAACTGTTGCAGGATGTGCAGCGCGCGCTTGCTTTTGCCCATCAGCAGCGCATCCACCCAGTGGAATGGGGTAAAGTGCGCGGCATCGTTAACAGCTTTCTCCACGCGAGGTAGCGTGAGTTTGCCATCAGGCCATAGCAACGCTAACCGCTCAAGGGCTTGCGCCAGTGCTAACAGGTTACCTTCATAGCAATAGCATAATAGCTGATTGGCTGCGTCATCCAGTTGCAGGTTGTTAAGTTTCGCTCTTGCAGCAACCCAGCGTGGAAGCTGTGCTTGTTCCGGCGTCTGGCAGCTAACCTGAACCGCGTTATTCGCCAGCCCGGTATACCATGCGCCGTTTTCCTGCGCCTTAGTCAGTTTGTTGCCGCGAACAATCAGCAGCAGATCGTCATGAAGCAAAGTAACGAGCGAAGCGAGTTGTTCGTTAATGGCGGCATTGGGGCCATTTTCAGGCAACTGCAGGAGTAGCGTTTGACGGCTGGCAAACAGGCTCATCGCCTGGCAGAGTGAAAATATTTCTCCCCAGTCGGTGCTGGTGTCCAGAGTAAAAGCGTGGTGTTCTTCGAATCCTTGCGTTGCGGCAGCCAGACGGATGGCATCCTGGCTTTCCTGCAATAAAAGGGGATCGTTGCCCAGTAGTAAATACGCCGCGCGCAGCCCTTCATTGAGCTGTGCGCGGAGTTGTTCAGGGTACAGCTTGAGCATCAGTTACCCAGCGTGGTGGAAACACGCGCCGGAGATGACGCAGGCGCTGCAGGTTTCGTCGCTGCTGGCTCAGCATCCACACTGGATGACTGAGTATCGGCCAAATGTACGCTTGGCAGCTTACGAATCAACTGTTCTGCCGCTTTGTCGTACATCTCTTTGATGATCATGTCCTGCTCGTTATCCTTCGCCAGTGCAGCCTGTGGGTTGTCAAAGAACGAACGATAAACTTTGGCGCTGATGGGGTAAATATCATGTCCCGGAATCAGTACGGTAGCGCTTACGGACATCACCATCTGGTATTCAGCCGTTTGACCATTCTGGAATACCGACGCTGTATCCTGTGATAGGCTGACCGCGCCAAGGCGTAAGGACGTCACATCTTTGCGCATGGTACCGTCTTCAAGCAGCGTAACGCCGTTCAGACGCAGCTGATTACGCACCGCGCGGCTTAATGGGCCATTCGGATCGCCAGAGTTCAGGATCATGGTTTTCATTGAGGGTGGAACCTGCGTAGTACTACGCAGATGCCAACCACACCCGGCGGTGACCAGCACCGCCAGAGATAACAACAATGTTGTCAGAAGTCGCACGCTTCCTCCCGCGCTTAGCCAACGACCAGATTGAGGAGTTTACCCGGTACGTAAATCACTTTACGCACGGTAACGCCATCAAGATATTTTGCCACCAGGTGTTCCTGGCCAGCACGTTCACGAACCTGTTCTTCGGTGGCGTTTACCGGAACGGTGATTTTGCCACGTACTTTACCGTTAACCTGAACGACAACCAGCGTTGAGTCTTCAACCATAGCGCTTTCGTCAGCTACTGGCCACGGTGCGTTATCGATATCGCCTTCGCCTTTCAGCGCCTGCCACAGGGTGAAGCAAACGTGTGGGGTGAACGGGTTAAGCATACGCACAACGGCCAGCAACGCTTCCTGCATCAGGGCGCGGTCCTGCTCGTCTTCCTGCGGCGCTTTCGCCAGCTTGTTCATCAGTTCCATAATCGCCGCAATTGCGGTGTTAAAGGTCTGACGACGACCGATATCATCGGTGACTTTAGCGATAGTTTTGTGTACGTCGCGACGCAGCGCTTTTTGATCTTCGCTCAGAGCAGCAACGTTCAGGGCAGCAACATCACCTTTAGAAGTATGCTCGTAAACCAGTTTCCAGACACGTTTGAGGAAGCGGTTAGCCCCTTCAACACCGGATTCCTGCCATTCCAGGGTCATGTCAGCCGGAGAGGCGAACATCATAAACAGACGCACGGTGTCCGCGCCGTAACGCTCAACCATTACCTGCGGGTCGATGCCGTTGTTTTTGGACTTGGACATCTTGCTCATGCCGGTATACACCAGTTCATGGCCTTCGGCGTCCTTCGCCTTCACGATACGACCTTTTTCGTCGCGTTCAACGATGGCATCAACCGGAGAAACCCAGTTACGCTCGCCGTTAGCGCCGACGTAATAGAACGCATCTGCCAGCACCATGCCCTGACACAACAGTTGTTTAGCCGGTTCGTCAGAGTTGACCATGCCCGCGTCGCGCATCAGCTTATGGAAGAAGCGGAAGTAGAGCAGGTGCATGATGGCGTGTTCGATACCGCCAATGTAGATATCAACTGGCAGCCAGTAGTTAGCGGCCTCTGGATCCAGCATGCCTTCGTTGTACTGCGGGCAGGTATAACGCGCGTAGTACCAGGAGGACTCCATAAAGGTATCGAAGGTGTCGGTCTCACGCAGCGCAGGCATGCCGTTAATGGTGGTTTTCGCCCACTCAGGATCGGCTTTGATCGGACTGGTGATGCCGTCCATGACCACGTCTTCCGGCAGAATAACCGGCAGTTGATCTTCTGGTGTCGGCAGCACGGTACCGTCTTCCAGCGTCACCATCGGAATCGGCGCGCCCCAGTAACGCTGACGGGAAACGCCCCAGTCGCGCAGACGATAGTTAACTTTACGTTCACCCACGCCTTTTGCGACCAGCTTGTCAGCAATGGCGTTGAAGGCAGCTTCGAAGTCGAGGCCATCGAACTCACCGGAGTTAAACAGCACGCCTTTTTCGGTCAGAGCTTGTTCCGACAGATCCGGCTCTGCGCCTTCGGCGGTCAGAATGACCGGCTTGATGGTCAGGCCATATTTGGTGGCAAATTCGTAGTCGCGCTGATCGTGACCCGGAACGGCCATCACTGCGCCAGTGCCGTATTCCATCAGGACAAAGTTTGCCGCCCAAACCGGGATCTCTTCGCCAGTCAGCGGGTGAACGGCTTTAAAGCCAGTGTCGACGCCTTTCTTCTCCATGGTCGCCATTTCGGCTTCAGCAACCTTGGTGTTGCGGCATTCGTCAATGAAGGCGGCCAGTTCAGGGTTGTTCGCGGCGGCTTTCTGCGCCAGCGGATGACCTGCGGCAACGGCCAGGTAGGTCGCACCCATAAAGGTGTCCGGACGGGTGGTATAGACGGTCAGCGTGTTGTCGTAACCGTTCACGTCGAAGGTGATTTCCACACCTTCAGAACGACCGATCCAGTTGCGCTGCATAGTCTTAACGGTGTCCGGCCAGTGATCCAGGTTATCCAGATCGCGCAGCAGTTCGTCAGCGTAAGCGGTGATTTTAATGAACCACTGCGGGATTTCTTTACGCTCAACTTTGGTATCGCAACGCCAGCAGCAGCCGTCGATAACCTGCTCGTTGGCAAGAACGGTCTGATCGTTCGGGCACCAGTTGACTGCAGAGGTTTTCTTATATACCAGGCCTTTTTTATACAGCTCGGTGAAGAACTTCTGTTCCCAACGGTAGTATTCCGGGGTGCAGGTCGCCAGCTCGCGGCTCCAGTCATAACCAAAGCCCAGCATTTTGAGCTGGTTTTTCATGTAGGCGATGTTGTCGTACGTCCACGGTGCCGGAGCGGTGTTGTTTTTAACCGCAGCGCCTTCCGCAGGCAGACCGAACGCATCCCAGCCAATGGGCTGCAGTACGTTTTTGCCCAGCATTCGCTGGTAGCGGGCGATCACGTCACCGATGGTGTAGTTACGTACGTGGCCCATGTGTAGTCGACCAGAAGGATAGGGAAGCATAGACAGGCAGTAATACTTCTCTTTGCTCTCGTCTTCGGTCACTTCAAATGTGCGCTTCTCATCCCAGTGAAGCTGTACTTTGGATTCTATCTCTTCCGGGCGGTATTGCTCTTGCATGGCAGCCAGTGGTCCTGTTTTCAATACAGCTACAAACGTAGCTCTAGATGTGGTGTTTCAGATCCGCATAGCATAGCCCAAACGCCCGCGCCAAAACAGCCTTTCGCGCATTCAGCGTTGAATTCCCGCAAGGATAATTCTTGCACGAATTTACACACTCTGTGGACAGTCTTGCAAAGCGTAGCGTAAATAACGTCTATTATTATAGACAGTTAACGACCCAGGAGGTGAAGTGATGAACAAGGTTGCTCAATATTACCGTGAACTGGTGGCTTCACTGAGCGAACGCCTGCGTAACGGCGAACGCGATATTGATGCGCTGGTGGAGCAGGCGCGTCAGCGAGTTATGCAGACCGGGGAGTTAACGCGAACCGAGGTGGAAGAGGTCACCCGGGCCGTCAGACGCGACCTGGAAGAGTTTGCGTTGAGTTATGAAGAGAGTCTCGATGAAGAGACTGACAGCGTCTTTATGCGGGTTATCAAAGAGAGCATCTGGCAGGAACTGGCCGATATTACTGATAAAACGCAGCTCGAATGGCGCGAAGTGTTTCAGGATCTTAGCCATCATGGGGTTTATCACAGCGGCGAGGTGGTTGGCCTGGGCAATCTGGTCTGCGAGAAGTGCCACTTCCATTTAGCGGTATACACCCCGGATGTACTGCCGCTGTGCCCGAAATGCGGTCATGACCAGTTTCAGCGTAGACCGTTTGAGCCGTGATCGCTTATTGCCGGATGGCGACGCGTAGCGTCTTATCCGGCCTACAAACTGCACGATTTTGTAGGCCGGATAAGCGTTAGCGCCATCCGGCGTGTATTAAGCGTAAAACTTCAGCCGTTCTGCCAGCAAATCGACAAACCCCTGGCGATCAACGTCCACCATCACGGTTGCGTTAGGTTTATTGCCGCTCAGGAAATAGTAGTCCACCACCGTCATCCCCTGGGTATATTTGCCCTGCGTTTCCACGCCAACCCAACGTTCAACGGTAGTAAACAGTTCAGGTTTCAGCAGCCAGGCAATGGTACACGGGTCGTGCAGCGGCGCGCCGATGAATCCCCATTTTTCGTCTTTATGATATTCAAAGAAAAAGTCGAGTAGTTCAGCCACGATCGTCGAAACAGGGTTGCCGATAGCGCGGAATCGCTCGGTATCTTCACGATGTATTTGCGCTTTATGCGTGACGTCCAGACCTGCCATCACCACAGGGATACCCGACTGGAATACGATCTCAGCGGCTTCAGGATCGACATAGATATTGAATTCCGCCGCGGGCGTCCAGTTCCCGAGGCCCATCGCACCGCCCATAATCACGATACGGGCGATTTTGGCGTGCAGCTCAGGATGGCTGTTCAGAAGCAATGCCACGTTAGTTTGCGGCCCGGTGGAGACAATCGTGACCGGTTCCGGGCTGTCATGCAGGGTTTTCGCCATCAGTTCTACGGCGGTACAGTCCAGAGGAGCGAAAGCGGGTTCCGGCAATGCCGGGCCATCCAGCCCACTCTCACCGTGGACGTTATCGGCAATAATCAGATCGCGCATCAGCGGTTTTACGGCTCCGCCGGCTACAGGGATATCCGTACGGTTGAGTAACGTTAACATGCGTAATACGTTACGTAGCGTTTTGTCGGGCGTCTGGTTGCCGGCAGAAGAGGTGATTGCTTTCACATCCAGTTCAGGTGAGGCGAGGGCGAGAACAATTGCGATAGCGTCGTCATGACCTGGATCGCAATCAAACAGGATAGGAAGTGCCATTGTTGCTCCTTGTAAGTGGGACTTTGTGACAAGGTTAACGCTGGGCTGTACCTGTTTCGAGGAGTGAAGAGATAAAGCGTGAGGTGGCGCGCACATAGCGGTGCGCGCCAGCAAGATTAGTGCAGGATTTTCGCGAGGAAGTCTTTGGCGCGGTCCGATTTCGGATTGGCGAAGAACTCTTCTTTCGGTGAGTCTTCAACAATTTTCCCTTCATCCATGAAGATCACCCGGTTCGCCACTTTCCGCGCAAAGCCCATTTCGTGGGTAACCACCATCATGGTCATCCCTTCATTGGCCAGTTCAACCATAACGTCCAGCACTTCGTTGATCATTTCAGGGTCAAGCGCAGATGTCGGTTCGTCAAACAGCATAGCGATGGGATCCATGCACAGCGCCCGGGCGATGGCGACACGTTGTTGCTGTCCCCCGGAGAGCTGAGCCGGAAACTTTTCGGCATGGGCCGCCAGACCGACACGCTCCAGCAGCTTCTGCGCTTTTGCGCGGGCAGGCGCTTTATCGCGTTTCAGCACTTTTACCTGCGCCAGCGTCAGGTTTTCAATGATCGACAGATGTGGAAACAGTTCAAAGTGCTGGAACACCATGCCCACACGGGAGCGCAGTTTGGCCAGATCGGTTTTTTTGTCGTTCACCACGGTGCCATCGACCGTGATGACGCCCTGTTGCACCGGCTCCAGACCGTTCACGGTTTTGATAAGCGTGGATTTACCGGAACCTGAAGGACCGCAGACCACGACCACTTCACCTTTTTTCACTTCCGTAGAGCAGTCGGTCAGCACCTGAAAGTGACCATACCATTTAGAAACATTTTTCAGGGTAATCATTAAACTGTCCTTTTCTTCAAATAGCTGACCAACAACGATGCGCTCAGACTGAATACAAAATAAACGGCGCCAGCAAACAGGATCATTTCAACCTGCGTGCCGTCACGCTCGCCAATGGTGGAGGCGGTACGGAAGAAGTCTGCCAGACTTAATACATAGACCAGCGAGGTATCCTGGAAGAGTACGATACCCTGGGTAAGCAGCAGCGGCACCATCGCGCGGAAGGCCTGCGGCAGAATAATGAGCTTCATCGACTGCCAGTGGGTCATCCCCAGCGCCAGCGCGGCGCTGGACTGCCCGCGAGAAATACTCTGGATCCCTGCCCGGATAATCTCTGAGTAGTACGCGGCTTCAAACATTGAAAACGCGACCATCGCCGAGATCAGGCGAATATCGGTCTTTGGCGACAAACCCAATACGTTTTGCAGGAAGCCGGGCACAATCAGGTAGAACCACAGCAGTACCATCACCAGTGGAATGGAACGGAATACGTTGACGTAGCCTTTCGCAAACCAGGCAATCGGCGCGAAGCTGGACAGACGCATGACGGCCAGGATAGTTCCCCATACGATACCAATGACGACCGCCGTGACGGTAATTTTCAGCGTGATCATCAGCCCATCCAGCAGATACGGCAGGGAAGGGACAATAGAACTCCAGTCAAATTCGTACATTATTTGCCTCCCATATTGCCCGGCAGGCGGATCTTGCGTTCGACGAGATTCATCACCAGCATGATGACAGCGTTAATCAGCACGTAGGCCAGAGTAATGGCCGTAAACGATTCCCAGGCGTGGGCGGAGTAATCCAGCAGTTTCCCCGCCTGCGCCGCCATATCGACCAGGCCGATAGTAGAAGCGATCGCGGAGTTCTTCACCAGGTTCATCATCTCTGAGGTCATTGGCGGAACAATCACGCGGTAAGCGTTTGGCAGCAGAACATAACGATAAGCCTGCGGCAACGTCAGCCCCATCGCCAGCGCAGCGTTTTTCTGTCCACGAGGCAGAGACTGAATAGCAGCGCGAACCTGCTCGCAGACGCGCGCGGCGGTAAACAGCCCCAGACAAAGCATGGATGAAAGGAAGAACTGAATATTGGGATCCAGTTCCGACTTGAACCACATACCAATGTTTTCCGGCAACAGTTCAGGAATGACCAGATACCAGGTAAAAAATTGGACAATGAGCGGAACGTTACGAAACAGCTCAACGTACAGCGTGCCGATCCCGGCAAGGAAGCGGTTGGGAACTGTACGTAAAATGCCGAATAAAGAACCGATGAGAAAAGCGATAATCCAGGCCGTAATGGATAACGCGACCGTGACCTGGAAACCACTCCAGAGCCAGCCGAGATAGGTGGTGTTGCCGAACGGGGCTTGTTGTAAAAAAATGCCCCAGTTCCAGTCTATAGACATAAATCTACTCCAGAAAAAAAAGGGTAGCAGCGCTACCCTCGAAGATTGTTATTCAGCGTTTTGCGGTTTTCAGGCCTGATGGGGAACGACCATCAGGCTTATAGTCTGTCCGTGCCGAGTAGCAATCGAGAGGGAGGGGAAGCCTCCCATTTATTTTAGTTAGTTAAGCGCTTTATCATTCGGTTCTTTGAACAGAGCTTTCATCTCATCTGACAGTTCGAAATTCATGTTCAGGTTCTTCGGTGGAATTGGGTTTTTAAACCACTTATCAAACCATTTCTCTGCTTCGCCTGAGGTCTGCGCCTTGGCGATCGTGTCGTCCATCAGCTTTTTGAACTCTGGGTCATCTTTACGCAACATGCAGCCGTAGGCTTCCTGAGACTGCGGCTTGCCGACGATCTCCCAGTTGTCTGGTTTCTTCGCCTTCGCGCGTTCACCAGCCAGCAGGGCGTCATCCATCATAAAGGCAACGGCGCGACCGCTTTCCAGAGTACGGAAAGAGTCACCGTGGTCTTTCGCGCTGATGATGCGCATGTCCATTTTTTGTTCTTCGTTCAGCTTGTGTAGCAGCACTTCTGAGGTGGTACCCGAAGTCACGACCACTGCTTTGCCTTTCAGGTCAGCGAAATCTTTGACGTCGCCGCCTTTTTTCGCCAGCAGACGGGTGCCGACAACGAAAATGGTGTCAGAGAATGCCGCTTGTTTTTGACGCTCGACGTTGTTGGTGGTGGAACCACATTCAAAGTCGAAGGTACCGTTTTGCAGTAGCGGGATACGGTTCTGTGAGGTAATCGGGATCAGTTTTACCTGCAGGTCAGGCTTGTTGAGTTTTTTCTTCACGGCTTCAACGATGGCGTTGGAGTAATCCTGTGAATAACCGACCACTTTTTGCTGATTATCGTAGTAAGAAAACGGTACCGATGATTCACGGTGACCGACAACGATAACGCCATTTTTGGCGATCTTGTCCAGCGTGCTGCCTGCCGCTGGTGCCGCATCTTCTGCGTGCGCCAGACCGGCGGACATTCCCATGACCAGCATGGCAGTGGCGAGCTTACGTAATTGCATATCCAACTCCTTTATCGTCTGCGCCAGGGACGCATTGATACCCATTGTGATGTTGTTATTGTTTGCTACTTAAACGTGCAGTCTTGTATATGTTTGTTAACATTTAGTTTGGATGAATGTAAAGAATTTGCTGTGTTATTGTTTATTTTTGCGAAGTGCGCCGCACCATTTGGGGGCAAAAATATCTTGTTGCACGTTTCAGGTGCTACCAAAGATCAACTTTGGTGCGACCAGGTTGCACATTCAGCCAAAACTGCGTTTGCCTTGTATAACAAAGCAATAGACGTGCCAGAATGGGCAAGGTAGGGAGTTTGTCGGCCGGATAAACACATCGTTATCCGGCCTGGGGAAGGAAGGTTATTTACGACGCTGGCGCAGGCTCATTACCAGCGCGCCAAAGCCAAACAGTGCGGTAAGCAGCCATAGCGGCCAGTTACCGGTACGGGCATACGGGGTTAAGCCCGTGGTTGGCGTTACGCTGGTGGTCAGAACCTGGCGGGTAAACTGCGGGATCATCGCCTGAATTTCACCCTGTGGACCAATCACCGCCGTAATACCGTTGTTGGTGCTACGCAACAGCGGGCGCGCCAGTTCCAGGGAACGCATACGCGCCATCTGGAAGTGCTGCCACGGGCCGATAGACTTACCAAACCACGCATCGTTAGAGATGGTGAGCAGATAGTCCGTATCCGGCCGGAAGTTATCACGAACCTGTTCGCCAAGAATGATTTCGTAGCAGATTGCTGCGGTCAGCTTAAAGCCGTGCGCATGCAACTGTGGCTGCACATACGGCCCGCGGCTGAACGACGACATAGGCAGGTCAAAGAACGGCGCTAATGGGCGCAGGATCGATTCCAGCGGGACAAACTCGCCAAATGGAACCAGATGGTTTTTATTGTAGCGGTTACTGGAGTCGTAGCTGTACGGGCTGTCTTTACCCAGCGTGATGATGGTGTTGTAGGTGTCGTAACGGTTCTGCTTATTCAGCCGCGCGTCTACGATACCGGTAATCAATGTGCTGTTTTTCGATTTCAGCAGATCATCCATCATGCTCAAAAAACGCTGCTGGTTAATTTCCAGGTCCGGGATAGCGGACTCCGGCCAGATGATCAGCTGTGATTTACCCATTTCGGGCTGGGTGGCGTCGAGATAAATTTTCAGCGTGTTAAGTAGCTGACCCTCATCCCACTTCAGTGACTGCGGAATGTCACCCTGTACCATCGAAACCTGAGTTGTTTTTTCCGGCTCAAGCGTATACCACTGGATATAGCGCAGCGGGAAGGGCAGAGCGAAAAGCACCACGCCAGCAATCAGCGGTTTCCAGTTGCGCGTCACCAGCGCCAGCGCCAGCAGGCCGCTGACCATCATCAGCAGGAAGTTAATCGCTTCAACGCCCATCACCGGCGCCAGCCCTTTTAACGGGCCATCAATCTGGCTATAACCAAACTGCAGCCACGGAAAGCCGGTCAGGACCCAGCCGCGCAGGAACTCGGTTATCTGCCAGACAACCGGCGCGGCAATGGCGACGCGTAGCCAGGTTGTTTTCGGCCACAGGCGTGACAACACGCCAGCAAACAGACCGGTATAGAGTGAAAGGTAGGCGGCAAGCAGTACCACAAGGAAAACGTTAACCGGACCTGGCATACCGCCAAACTGCGCGATGCTGACGTAGACCCAGTTAATGCCGGAGCCAAACAATCCCAGGCCCCAGAAGTAGCCGATAGCGGCTGACTGAAGTGGACGGCGGTTGAGGGTGAGAGCCTGCAGGCCCATCAGCGATACGATCGCCGCAGGCCAGATGTCATACGGAGAGAAAGCCAGCGTCCCGCAGGCACCGAATAATAACGCCAGCAGCAGGCGAATGCGCTGGCGTTCAATTAGTGAGGCAAATGCCATGTAGTCTTAGATCCAGTTTCGGGTTTATTCGTCCAGTTTGGGCTGGGGTGAGTCGTCCGGAATTCTGACATGAACCTGAATAATACGACGGCTGTCGGCCATTGCCACTTTGAACTGGTAACCATCAATGTCGATAGTCTCCCCACGAGCGGGAAGATGACCAAAGGCCTGCATGACCAGACCACCAATGGTATCGACTTCTTCGTCGCTAAAGTGGGTGCCAAAGGCTTCGTTGAAGTCCTCAATTGGCGCCAGCGCGCGAATGGTCCAGGTGTGGCGACTGAGCTGACGGAAATCAATATCGTCTTCTTCGTCGTACTCATCTTCGATTTCACCAACGATCAGTTCAAGGATGTCCTCAATGGTCACCAGACCAGAGACACCGCCGAACTCGTCGATGACGATAGCCATATGATAACGCTGAGAGCGGAACTCTTTCAGCATGCGGTCAACACGCTTGCTTTCCGGTACGACAACCGCCTGGCGTAACACTTTCTCCATGCTGAAGGCTTCGGCATCGCTGCGCATAAACGGCAGCAGATCTTTGGCCATCAGAATCCCTTCAATGTGATCTTTGTCTTCGCTGATCACCGGGAAACGCGAGTGGGCTGACTCGATAATGACATCGAGGCATTCATCCAGGGTCTGGTTGCGTTTCAGGGTAATCATTTGAGAGCGGGGGATCATGATGTCGCGAACGCGCTGGTCCGCAATGTCCATCACCCCTTCGAGCATATCACGCGTATCTTCATCGATAAGGTCGTTCTGCCCGGAATCACGGATCAGCTCCAACAGTTCGTCGCGGTTTTTGGGTTCACCGTGGAAAAGTTGGCTCAGTAACAGGGAAAAAAATCCCTTTTTGCTGGTTAACGTGTCACTACTGTGTGAATTGTCGTCGCTCATGGCGTCGTATGGGTTCTCATGTTAGTTAATAGGTCGCTCAATGCGCGTAAACTCAGCGCATGGCTTCATGGGAAGCCCGGGCAGATGCCCGACGGCTTATTCCTTCTCGGCAATGTACGGATCCTCATAGCCCAGAGCAAGCATAATCTCTGTTTCAAGGGATTCCATTTCTTCCGCTTCATCATCTTCGATATGGTCGTAGCCGAGTAAATGCAGGCTACCGTGCACCACCATGTGCGCCCAGTGGGCCTCAAGCGGTTTACCTTGCTCCTGCGCTTCTTTCTCAACCACCTGGCGGCAGATGATCAGATCGCCCAGCAGTGGCATCTCAATGCCCGGCGGGGCTTCAAACGGGAAAGAGAGCACGTTGGTTGATTTATCTTTCCCGCGATAGGTCAGGTTCAGCTCGTGGCTTTCCGCGTCATCAACCAGACGAATCGTCACTTCAGACTCTTCCTGAAACTGCGGGATTACCGCATCCAGCCAGCCCTGAAACTGACTTTCTGTGGGTAAACCAGATTCGTCTTCACATGCCAGCTGTAAATCGAGAATAACCTGACTCATTTTTGCTCCTGCTCCTGAGCTTCGCGCTTGCGTTCCGCTGCCAGCTCGGCTTTTCGTTTCTGTTCTGCTTCTTCCCAGGCTTCATACGCCGTGACGATACGGGCGACTACCGGGTGGCGAACCACGTCTTCGCTATGGAAGAAATTAAAACTAATCTCGTCGACTTCGGCCAGCACCTCAATGGCATGACGCAGACCGGACTTGGTGCTACGCGGCAGGTCAATCTGAGTGATATCGCCGGTGATGACCGCTTTGGAGTTAAAGCCGATACGGGTCAGGAACATTTTCATCTGTTCGATGGTGGTGTTCTGGCTCTCATCAAGAATGATGAACGCATCGTTCAAGGTACGACCGCGCATATAGGCCAACGGTGCCACTTCAATGACGTTACGCTCGATCAGCTTTTCGACCTTCTCAAAACCGAGCATTTCGAACAGCGCGTCATACAGAGGACGTAAATAGGGATCGACTTTCTGACTCAGATCGCCTGGCAGGAAGCCCAGTTTTTCGCCGGCTTCCACTGCCGGACGGGTCAGCAGAATTCGACGGATCTCCTGGCGCTCAAGCGCATCGACCGCAGCGGCAACCGCGAGATACGTTTTACCCGTACCCGCAGGCCCAACGCCGAAGGTGATGTCGTGATCGAGGATGTTAGCGATGTACTGCGCCTGGTTCGGCGTACGCGGTTTAATCACTCCGCGCTTGGTTTTGATATTCACCGCTTTGCCAAATTCCGGCACGCTGTCCGCGCTTTGCTCAAGCACACGCGCTTCTTTAATCGCCAGATGAATTTGCTCAGGTTCAATGTCCTGTGTCTGACCGCGCATTGGGGCGGTATCGACATACAGGCTGCGTAAAATATCAGCCGCAGCGGTGACGCAAATTGGGCGACCGGTCAGCTTAAAGTGGTTATCCCGACGGTTAATTTCGATGCCGAGGCGACGTTCAAGCTGTTTGATGTTGTCATCAAATGGACCGCAAAGGCTCAACAGACGGGCGTTGTCTGCGGGTTCAAGGGTGATTTCGCGAGTGTCTATGTTCAAACTGTTCCTCTTTAGCATGTCTCGCCGGACGCTGAACATTTACCGGCATCTAAGGAAATTATTCACGCCATAGGGAAAAGGCGCAAGCATTGCAATAAATATGGGGATTGCGGGAGGAAATACAAGGCCCGTCAGAGCTGACGGGCCAGAAGATTAAGGCTGGTAAATACCTACGCCCAGATCGTTTTCTTTGCGGGTACGCGCAATGACCGACTCAGGGGATTCTGCGATGCGCAGGCCCATTTCGTCTTCGGTGCGCACCACTTTACCGCGCAGGGAGTTCGTCCAGACATCGGTAATTTCAACATCCACAAACTTACCGACCATTTCCGGGGTGCCTTCAAAGTTCACCACGCGGTTGTTTTCGGTACGCCCTGACAACTCCATGATGCTCTTACGTGATGTGCCTTCAACCAGAATACGCTGGGTTGTGCCGACCATACGGCGGCTCCAGGCCATGGCCTGCTGGTTAATACGCTCCTGTAGGATATACAGACGCTGTTTTTTCTCTTCTTCTGGTACGTCGTCAACCATATCGGCAGCCGGGGTGCCAGGACGCGCAGAGAAGATAAAACTGTAGCTCATGTCAAAATTCACGTCAGCAATCAACTTCATGGTCTGCTCGAAATCCTGTGTGGTTTCGCCAGGGAAGCCAACGATGAAATCTGAGCTAATCTGAATGTCCGGACGCGCCGCGCGCAGTTTGCGAATGATCGCTTTATATTCCAGCGCGGTATGGGTGCGTCCCATCAGATTCAGTACGCGATCTGAACCGCTCTGTACCGGCAGGTGCAGGAAACTCACCAGCTCCGGCGTATCGCGATAAACTTCAATGATATCATCGGTGAACTCGATCGGATGGCTGGTGGTGAAGCGGATACGGTCAATGCCGTCGATCGCCGCAACCAGGCGCAGCAGGTCAGCAAACGATCCTGTCGTGCCATCATAGTTCTCACCGCGCCAGGCGTTCACGTTTTGCCCCAGCAGGTTCACTTCACGCACGCCTTGCGCCGCAAGCTGAGCGATTTCAAACAGGATGTCATCCGCCGGGCGGCTGACTTCTTCACCGCGGGTGTAGGGCACCACGCAGTAGGTACAATATTTATTACAGCCTTCCATGATGGACACAAACGCGCTTGGACCTTCAGCACGCGGTTCCGGCAGGCGGTCAAACTTTTCGATCTCCGGGAAACTGATATCAACTACCGGGCTACGGCTAGTGCTTCCACGTACTTTGTTGATCATTTCCGGCAGGCGATGCAGAGTCTGCGGCCCAAAAATAATATCGACGTAGTGGGCGCGCTGGCGAATATGATCGCCTTCCTGAGATGCGACACAGCCACCGACACCGATGATGAGATTGGGGTTTTTCTCTTTTAACAGCTTCCAGCGGCCCAACTGATGGAAAACTTTTTCCTGAGCCTTCTCACGGATTGAGCAGGTATTCAGCAGCAGCACATCCGCTTCTTCCGCCACGTCGGTCAGTTGATACCCATGAGTGGCATCCAGCAGATCGGCCATCTTCGATGAATCGTATTCGTTCATCTGACAGCCCCAGGTTTTAATATGGAGTTTTTTGGTCATCGACTTGCTCTTGCGAAATTGTGGCTGAAATGCAGGGCGCATAGTGTACTGCTTTGGCGCGGTTGTGACCAGTATGACGGATGTCAGCCTCAAGGGGTAAAAAATCCTGTAAACTTACACAATACATGTAACAGGATGATTGACCACATGACAAATCAACCAACGGAAATTGCCATTGTCGGCGGGGGGATGGTCGGCGGCGCGCTGGCGCTTGGACTGGCGCAGCATGGATTTACGGTAACGGTCATTGAACATGCCGTTCCCGCGCCGTTTGTGGCTGATGGACAGCCCGATGTCAGAATTTCCGCCATTAGCTCCGCCTCGGTGTCGTTGCTGAAAGGGCTGGGGGTCTGGGATACAGTTCAGGGTATGCGCAGTCATCCTTACCGTCGTCTGGAAACGTGGGAATGGGAAAATGCCCATGTAATGTTTGATGCCGCCGAGCTTAAGTTACCTTTGCTGGGTTATATGGTGGAAAACACGGTTCTGCAACAGGCACTCTGGCAGGCGCTGGAAGCCCACCCGAAAGTCACGCTGCGCGTACCGGCGTCATTGATCTCTCTGCATCAGCATGATGATCGTCACGAGCTTGAACTGGCTGGCGGTGAGAAAATCAGCGCGAAGCTGGTGATCGGCGCGGACGGCGCAAATTCTCAGGTGCGGAAAATGGCCGGGATTGGTATTCATGCCTGGCAGTACGCGCAGTCCTGCATGTTAATCACCGTACAATGCGAGAACGCACCTGGCGACAGCACCTGGCAACAATTCACGCCTGACGGTCCGCGCGCATTTTTACCGCTGTTTGATAACTGGGCCTCGCTGGTGTGGTATGACTCACCGGCGCGTATCCGCCAACTGCAGGGTTTGGGCATGTCGCAACTGCAGGTGGAGATCGCCAAACACTTCCCGTCGCGACTCGGCAACGTTACGCCTGTGGCGGCGGGGGCATTCCCGCTTACGCGTCGTCACGCGCTACAATATGTCCAGCCAGGTCTGGCGTTGGTGGGCGATGCCGCGCATACCATTCATCCGCTGGCGGGGCAGGGCGTTAATCTGGGGTTCCGTGATGTGGATGCGCTGATTGACGTGCTGGTTAATGCGCGCAGCTACGGTGAATCCTGGGCCAGTCAGCCGGTACTGAAGCGCTATCAGAATCGTCGTATGACTGATAATTTCATTATGCAGAGTGGGATGGATCTGTTCTACGCCGGATTCAGCAA
The DNA here is from genome assembly GCF_008693645.1 of Citrobacter werkmanii. Taxonomy (NCBI): domain Bacteria; kingdom Pseudomonadati; phylum Pseudomonadota; class Gammaproteobacteria; order Enterobacterales; family Enterobacteriaceae; genus Citrobacter; species Citrobacter werkmanii. The sequence continues at coordinate 1,746,532 of NZ_CP044101.1, forward strand.
CAACCTGCAGCCGCTGCGTATCATGCGTAATCTCGGGTTAATGGCCGCAGAGCGCGCAGGCGTACTGAAACGTCAGGCCTTGAAGTATGCGTTAGGATTGTAATTCAGGCAGGCCTACGGGGGAAATACGTAGGCCTGATAAGCGGAGCGCCATCTGGCGATAAACGCAGAAAAGCAAAAAGCTCGCCGAAGCGAGCTTTTTTAATATGGCTGGGGTACGAGGATTCGAACCTCGGAATGCTGGTATCAGAAACCAGAGCCTTACCGCTTGGCGATACCCCAACGGGCGCACCCACAATGTGGACGACTTTTGAAATTGGCTGGGGTACGAGGATTCGAACCTCGGAATGCCGGAATCAGAATCCGGTGCCTTACCGCTTGGCGATACCCCAACAATATTTTGGCTTTACCGAACGAGTCGATACGTCCTTAATATGGTGGCTACGACGGGATTCGAACCTGTGACCCCATCATTATGAGTGATGTGCTCTAACCAGCTGAGCTACGTAGCCTGATACTATTATATTCTTCGATGGCTGGGGTACCTGGATTCGAACCAGGGAATGCCGGTATCAAAAACCGGTGCCTTACCGCTTGGCGATACCCCAATGACCGTTGCGGTGAACCGCTATATCGAAGAAAAAATGGCTGGGGTACCTGGATTCGAACCAGGGAATGCCGGTATCAAAAACCGGTGCCTTACCGCTTGGCGATACCCCATCCGTGCAACGCTTACGGGTGAATGGTGCGGGAGGCGAGACTTGAACTCGCACACCTTGCGGCGCCAGAACCTAAATCTGGTGCGTCTACCAATTTCGCCACTCCCGCAAAAAAGATGGTGGCTACGACGGGATTCGAACCTGTGACCCCATCATTATGAGTGATGTGCTCTAACCAGCTGAGCTACGTAGCCATCTTTTTTTCGCGTAACCTTATCGGCGTTGCGGGGCGCATTATGCGTATTGAGCCTTGAAGCGTCAACCCCTTTTTCATTGAAAATAGCTGGAATGTGACTGTTTGGTTAGGTTGCGAACAGCATGGCGCAATATTCGGCAATTATTAGTTATTAATTGTTTTTTTGCACAGAAAACAGACATAAAAAAAGAGCCCCGTAGGGCTCTTTTCTAAGGATTAACTTATTTATAAGCGGACTGATGTACGCCAACCGCACGACCAGAGGGATCGTTCATGGTTTTAAACGCTTCATCCCATTCAATCGCTTTGGCGGAAGAACAGGCTACTGATGGTCCGCCAGGCACGCATTCCGCCGCGCTGGCAACCGGGAACAATTCTTCAAAAATCTCACGGTACAAATACGCTTCTTTAGACGATGGCGTGTTGTAAGGGAAACGGAAGCTGGCGGTTTCCAGTTGTTGGTCAGAAACTTGCTCAGCAGCCACCTCTTTCAAGGTATCGATCCAACTGTAACCGACACCATCAGAGAACTGCTCTTTCTGACGCCATGCGACGCTGGCAGGCAGGTAAGATTCAAAACATTCGCGCAGCACATGTTTTTCCATTTTGCCGTTGCCGCACATTTTATCCTGCGGGTTGATGCGCATCGCCACATCAAGGAATTTCTTATCCAGGAAAGGCACGCGAGCTTCCACACCCCAGGCAGACATCGCTTTGTTGGCGCGGGCGCAGTCGAACATATGCAGCGCCTGCAGCTTACGCACGGTTTCTTCATGCAGCTCTTTCGCGTCTGGCGCTTTGTGGAAATAGAGATAGCCGCCGAATACTTCGTCAGAGCCTTCACCCGACAGCACCATTTTAATGCCCATCGCTTTAATTTTACGCGACATTAAGTACATCGGCGTTGAGGCGCGGATCGTTGTGACATCGTAGGTTTCGATGTGATAAATCACGTCGCGGATAGCATCCAGACCTTCCTGCACGGTGAAGTGGATCTCATGGTGCACGGTACCCAGATGGTTCGCGACCTCTTGCGCGGCTTGCAGATCCGGTGCGCCTTCCAGGCCGACGGCGAAGGAGTGCAACTGTGGCCACCAGGCTTCGCTACGTTCCTGATCTTCAACACGGCGCGCCGCGTATTTTTTCGTAATCGCGGAAATGACCGAGGAATCCAGACCACCGGACAGCAGTACACCATAAGGAACATCTGACATCAGATGGCTTTTCACCGCATCTTCCAGCGCCTGACGCAGCTCGTTTTTATCGGTCACGTTGTCTTTGACCGCATCGTAATCAAACCAATCACGCTGATAATACTGACGAATTTCGCCGTCCTTACTCCACAAATAGCTACCGGCCGGGAATTCTTTGATTGTGCGACATACCGGAACCAGGGCTTTCATTTCAGACGCGACGTAGAAGTTACCGTGTTCGTCGTACCCCATATACAGTGGGATGATCCCGATGTGATCGCGACCAATCAGATAAGCGTCCTGTTCGCTGTCGTACAGGGCAAAAGCAAACATGCCTTGTAGGTCATCCAGGAACTCCGGGCCTTTTTCCTGATACAGCGCAAGGATAACTTCGCAGTCTGAACCGGTCTGGAACTGATAGCGATCGCCGTATTCCGCGCGCAGCGCCTGATGGTTATAAATTTCACCGTTAACCGCCAGGATATGCGTTTTCTTCACGTTGTACAGAGGCTGAGCACCGGCATTGACGTCGACAATGGACAGACGTTCGTGCGCCAGAATGGCGTTATCACTGGCGTAAATACCTGACCAGTCCGGGCCGCGATGGCGCATCAGACGAGATAATTCCAGGGCTTTTTTACGCAGTTCAACTGCGTCAGTTTTAATATCGAATACGCCAAAAATAGAACACATAACCTTCTCCGTTAACCTGTTGCGTGATGCTTTTTATGTTTGCTTGATAAAGAAAATGCCGCAAAGCGGGAGAGGGCGCAAGCGAATTACGGTGCGGAAAATAAAAAACGCAATGGTCATTGCTGATTGGTGAAAAAAGATTACGTAATGAGCGCTATTATTGATGAATCAGCAGTGAAAAGATGAATTTATTGAATGGGTGTGTTTTTCAGGCCGGATAACTTGCAGGTATTGTTATCCGGCCAAAGAGATTAAATGACGTCTATCTCAGCAACGGACGGATAAATCCAGCTCGGTCTGAACGGCATGCTGTCGATGTCGTCAAGCGTTGAGACGCCAGACAATACCAGAATGGTTTCCAGACCGGCCTGGAAGCCCGCCAGAATATCGGTACGCAGGTTATCGCCAACGATAACGGTCTCTTCCGAGTGCGCCTGCATTTTGTTGAGCGCCGCGCGAATAATCCACGGGCTGGGTTTGCCGACATAAAACGGCTTACGGCCAGAGATTTTCTCGATACCGGCGCACAGTGCACCGCAGGCGGGATAAAAGCCGCGGCCGTGAGTATCCGGGTTTGTGGCGATGAAACGCGCGCCGTTAGCGACAAAATATGCTGCTTTATGCATCATGTCCCAGTTATAGGAGCGCGTCTCGCCAACAATCACAAAATCGGGGTTCACGTCGGTAATGGTAAACCCGGCTTTATACAGCTCATGAATTAACGCGCCTTCACCTACCACGTAGGCTTTTTTGCCTTCCTGGCGACGAAGAAAATCAGCGGTAGCCATGGCGGAAGTATAAAAGACGCTATCGGGGACATTCACTCCCGCGGTGGCGAAGCGGTTTGCCAGATCTTGCCCGGTCTGTGAAGGGTAGTTAGTCAGCAGAACTAACGGCAGGCCTTTTTCCAGGAGCCCGGTCAGAAATTCTGCCGCACCCGGTACGGCGACATTGTCGTGCATCAGCACGCCGTCGATATCACAAATTACATTCTTAATGGTCATGAACAACCCAGGGAATTAGTTATGAGTCTTATAGTAATCCACTACTATATGAGAGCATTAGTTTTCCAGCAAACGTTGCAGCAATGTCCCGTTGAGCATCGCACGCTTCACCAGCGCAAAGGCGCCAATGGCGGAACGGTGATCCAGCGTGGAACGAACCACCGGTAAATTGTGGCGAAACGCTTTCAACGCCTGCGTGTTGATACAGCTTTCTATTGCAGGCAGCAGCACTTTATCTGCCTCAGTAATTTCGCCTGCAATGACGATTTTTTGTGGGTTAAACAGGTTGATGGCGATGGCGATGGTTTTACCCAAGTGGCGACCAACGTGTTCAATCACTTCTGCTGCCAGGTTATCGCCCTTATTTGCCGCCTTACAGATAGCTTTAATATTGCAATCATCCAGCGTGAGTCGGCTGGGATAACCCTGTTTCAGTAAGTTTTGCACGCGGTGCTCGATAGAGGCATTGGCGGCAATGGTTTCCAGACAGCCGAAGTTACCGCAGTGACAGCGCTCACCCAGCGGTTCAACCTGAATGTGACCAATCTCGCCCACGTTGCCATTGCGACCGATGAAAATTCGGCCATTGGAAATAATTCCCGCCCCGGTTCCGCGGTGAACTCGCACTAAAATGGAGTCTTCGCAATCCTGGCTTGCCCCGAAATAGTGCTCGGCCAGCGCCAGGCTGCGGATATCGTGACCGACAAAGCAGGTAACCTTAAAGCGTTTTTCGAGCGCCTCGACCAGCCCCCAGTTTTCGACCTGAATGTGCGGCATATAGCGAATGACGCCGCTTTCAGGATCAACCAGGCCGGGCAAGATGACGGAAATCGCAATCAGCTCGCGGATTTTCCGCTGGCAGCTGTCAATAAAAGTGGCAATGGTGTTGAGCAGCGCATACTCCAGCGTTTCCTGGGTGCGCTCCGGGAGAGGGTAATGCTCTTCGGCGACCACTTTACTGCTCATATCATAGAGCGTGAGCGTCGTGTCGTGACGGCCCAGACGTACGCCAATGGCGTGGAAATTGCGGGTTTCGGTGACGATAGAGATAGCGCGGCGGCCCCCGGTGGAGGCCTGCTGATCGACTTCTTTGATCAGCCCGCGTTCGATCAACTGACGCGTAATTTTGGTTACGCTGGCGGGGGCAAGCTGGCTTTGCTCGGCAATTTGAATACGCGAGATTGGCCCATGCTGGTCAATCAGGCGATAAACCGCCGCGCTGTTAAGCTGTTTTACGAGATCAACATTACCTATTTGAGCTTGTCCGCCTGGTGTCATTCTTTCTCTTACTCAGTAACGACCTCGTTGCCATTAACGATGGTCTTGATGATTTTAAAGTCGTGCGTAAACGCAGTCAGGTTGGCTACTTTGCCTGGCGCGATGCTGCCGAGTCGTTTGTCGACGCCAATGGCGCGAGCAGGGTAGAGCGTTGCCATGCGTAACACTTCGTCGAGAGCGATATTCGCATGTTCGACCAGATTGCGTACGCCTTCAATCATGGTTAATGATGAACCGCTCAATGTACCGTTCTCATCAACGCACAATCCATTCCGGTAGTATATTGTTTTACCAGCGAAAATGAACTGTTCAATATTGGCACCTGCCGGCGCGGTCGCGTCGGTGACCAGGCACAGCTTGTCGCCTTTCAGGCGCTTGGCATTACGGATGTTAACGTAGTCAACATGCAGACCATCAGCGATGATACCGCAATAAATATCGGCTTCGTCAAGAATAGCGCCCGCCAGGCCCGGTTCGCGGCCCGTTATATAAGGCATGGCATTAAACAGATGCGTTGCAAAGGTAATCCCTGCGCGGAAGCCGATTTTGGCCTCTTTTACCGTCGCATTGGAGTGACCGGCGGAAACCACGATACCTGCATTTACCAGTTTGGTGATGACCTCTACCGGGACCATTTCTGGCGCCAGCGTCACTTTGGTTATCACGTCAGCATTATCGCACAGGAAATCAACCAACGCAGCGTCCGGTTGACGGACAAATCCCGGATTATGGGTGCCTTTTTTCACCAGATTCAGCCACGGACCTTCCAGATGAAGTCCTAATGCCTGATTCGGGTGTTTCGCCAGGTATTCACGCATGACGCGAACGCCTTGTTTCATCAGGTCATCGCTGGTGGTGATAAGCGTAGGCAGATAGTTGGTGCAGCCTGATTTTTCATTGGCTTTCTGCATGATTTCCAGCGTTTCGACGGTCACGGCTTCTGCCGTATCGTTAAACTGTACGCCACCGCAGCCGTTTAGCTGTACATCGATAAAACCGGGGGAAATAATGGCCCCATTCAGTGAGCGCTGTTCAATTCCTGACGGTAACTCAGTCAGTGGGCAAACGCTGTCAATCAGGCCATTGGCGACAACAATCGCATGGTCATCAAGAATTTCGTGACCGGTAAAGATCCGGCCCTGGGTTAAAGCATACATTCCGACCCCCGATTTCAAAAAATGCCGCCCTGCAACTTATCGACAGGGCGGAGACATCAATTACAGACCTTTAATATTTTCCGCTTCTAACTCGTTAAAGTATTTCAGCGTTTTCACTTTCAGTTCCATGGTGGAAGGCTCATCGCACACCACAACGGCTTTTGGATGCAACTGCAGACAGCTGATGGTCCACATGTGGTTAACGTTGCCTTCAACGGCGGCTTGCAGCGCCTGCGCCTTCTGGTGACCCAGTACCAGTATCATCACCTCTTCGGCATCCAACAGGGTGCCCACGCCCACGGTCAGGGCATATTTAGGCACCTGGCTTACGTCGCCGTCAAAGAAGCGTGAGTTAGCAACACGCGTGTCGTGAGTCAGCGTTTTGATGCGGGTACGGGAAGCCAAAGAGGAGGCTGGTTCGTTGAACGCGATGTGACCATCGTTGCCTACACCGCCCATAAACAGGTGGATTTTACCGTAAGAACGGATTTTTTCTTCATACTGACGGCATTCTGCATCAATATCCGGCGCGTTACCATTGAGGAGGTTGATGTTTTCTGCTGGAATATCAACGTGATCAAAGAAGTTACGATGCATGAAGCTGTGATAGCTTTCCGGATGCTCTTTCGGCAGGCCAACATATTCGTCCATATTGAAAGTAACAACATGCTTGAAGCTCACCTGGCCCGCTTTATGCATTTCAACCAATGCCTTATAAGCTGTCAGCGGAGTACCGCCCGTCGGCAGGCCCAGAACGAACGGGCGATCTGCCGTTGGTTTGAACGCGTTAATACGGTTAACGATATGGCGAGCAGCCCATTTGCCGACTTGTTCAGCGGTATTCAGGGGGATCAGTCTCATTCTTCACCTCAAAAGTAAATGTAAGCAATTGGCGGATTGAGTCTCTGTGCAGTATTAAGCGTAACCTGGTTTTGCATCGGTAAGGATCAATCCGTTTCGATTTTTTGAATGATAAAATAAGTTTTCGTAGTTAGCCAGTGAAAGGGAGGGTTAATAACGATATTTGGTGACTGGAATCACAAAAAACACGCGTTTAATTTGCGATACGAATTAAATTTTCACACACTCAGAATGTAGATGAATGGTTAATATCGTTGATCCAGAATCTTGCTGTCAGGAATGGTCGCACAATAAAAATATGGCTTCAAAGAAGCCTAATCGGGGTCTCGTAGGGGGAATAAAATGAATATTTTAGGTTTTTTCCAGCGGCTGGGTAGGGCGTTACAGCTCCCCATCGCTGTGCTGCCAGTCGCGGCACTGTTGCTGCGATTCGGCCAACCAGATTTACTAAACGTACCTTTTATCGCGCAAGCTGGCGGGGCTATCTTCGATAACCTGGCGCTGATTTTCGCTATCGGTGTGGCTTCCAGCTGGTCAAAAGACAGCGCGGGTGCGGCAGCGCTGGCAGGTGCGGTCGGTTACTTCATATTGACCAAAGCAATGGTTACCATTAACCCGGCCATCAATATGGGGGTACTGGCGGGTATCATCACCGGTCTGGTTGGCGGTGCGGTGTATAACCGTTGGTCTGGTATCAAACTGCCTGACTTCCTGAGCTTCTTTGGCGGCAAACGCTTTGTGCCGATCGCCACTGGCTTCTTCTGTCTGGTGCTGGCTGCTATCTTCGGTTACGTGTGGCCGCCGGTGCAGAACGCCATCCATGCGGGTGGTGAGTGGATCGTAGGCGCTGGCGCGTTGGGTTCCGGTATCTTTGGTTTCATCAACCGTCTGCTGATCCCAACCGGTCTGCATCAGGTTCTGAATACCATCGCCTGGTTCCAGATTGGCGAATTTACTAACGCCGCTGGCACCGTTTTCCACGGTGACATCAACCGCTTCTATGCGGGTGACGGCACTGCGGGTATGTTCATGTCTGGTTTCTTCCCGATCATGATGTTTGGTCTGCCGGGTGCGGCGCTGGCGATGTACTTCGCTGCTCCGAAAGCGCGTCGCCCGATGGTTGGCGGTATGCTGCTGTCCGTTGCGATCACCGCGTTCCTGACCGGTGTTACCGAGCCGCTGGAATTCCTGTTCATGTTCCTGGCGCCACTGCTGTATCTCCTGCACGCACTGTTAACCGGTATCAGCCTGTTCGTTGCGACGCTGCTGGGGATCCACGCGGGCTTCTCCTTCTCCGCAGGTGCTATCGACTACGTGTTGATGTACAACCTGCCGGCAGCAAGTAAGAACGTCTGGATGCTGGTCGTGATGGGTCTGGTCTTCTTCGTCATCTACTTTGTGTTGTTCAGCGCGGTTATTCGTATGTTTAACCTGAAAACGCCGGGCCGCGAAGATAAAGAAGACGATATCGTTACAGAAGAAGCGAACAGCAATACTGAAGAAGGTCTGGCTCAACTGGCAACCAGCTACATTGCTGCGGTTGGCGGTACCGATAACCTGAAAGCGATTGATGCCTGTATCACCCGTCTGCGTCTGACTGTGGCCGATTCTGGTCGCGTAAACGATGCGATGTGTAAACGCTTAGGCGCATCGGGTGTCGTTAAGCTGAACAAACAAACTATCCAGGTCATCGTAGGTGCGAAAGCGGAATCCATCGGCGACGAAATGAAGAAAGTTGTGGCGCGTGGCCCGGTTGCGGCAGCGTCTGCTGAAAGTGCACCAGCAGCAGCGGCCCCGGTGGCAAAACCGCAGGCTGTAGCGAACGCAGTCACCGTTGAAGCGCTGGTTTCTCCGATTACCGGTGACGTCGTTGCGCTGGAGCAGGTTCCTGATGAAGCCTTCGCCAGCAAAGCGGTAGGCGACGGCGTTGCGGTGAAACCAACAGATAAAATCGTGGTTGCTCCGGCTGCGGGCACTATCGTGAAAATCTTCAACACCAATCATGCGTTCTGTCTGGAAACCGTTAAAGGCGCGGAAATCGTAGTCCATATGGGTATCGATACCGTCGCGCTGGAAGGTAAAGGCTTTAAACGCCTGGTTGAAGAAGGTGCGGAAGTGACGGCGGGTCAACCGATTCTGGAAATGGATCTGGATTTCCTGAACGCCAATGCACGTTCCATGATTAGCCCGGTTGTGTGCAGCAACAGCGATGATTTCGGCGCTCTGGTCATTAAAGCCGAAGGTCATGTGGTTGCCGGTCAGACACCACTGTATGAGATTAAAGGTAAATAACTGCTCCTGAGTAAAATGAGTTAAATGCCTTAAGCGGCGGGGGATATTCCTCCGCCGCTTTTTTTTGCAGCAATTGGCCCCAATATTTTCGATTGATACATATTTTGCGTAACTAAAGGTTGTCAGTCTGCCTGGCTTATAAGATCATATTCCGTTATACGTTGTTTACGCTTTGAGGAATCCACGATGAGTGAGGCTGAAGCCCGCCCGAGTAACTTTATTCGTCAGATCATCGATGAAGATCTGGCCAGTGGTAAGCACACCACGATCCATACCCGTTTTCCGCCGGAGCCAAATGGCTATCTGCACATTGGCCACGCGAAATCCATTTGTCTGAACTTTGGTATTGCGCAAGATTACCAGGGCCAGTGCAACCTGCGTTTTGATGATACGAACCCGGTTAAAGAAGATATCGAGTACGTTGAGTCGATTAAAAACGACGTTGAATGGTTAGGTTTCCACTGGACTGGCGACATTCGCTACTCGTCGGATTACTTCGATCAGCTTCATGCCTATGCGGTAGAGCTTATTAATAAAGGTCTGGCGTACGTTGACGAACTGTCAGCGGACGAAATTCGCGAATACCGCGGTACGCTGACTCAGCCGGGTAAAAACAGCCCGTTCCGCGATCGCAGCGTCGAAGAGAACCTCGCGCTGTTCGAAAAAATGCGTACCGGTGGTTTTGAAGAAGGTAAAGCCTGCCTGCGCGCGAAAATCGACATGGCGTCGCCGTTTATCGTGATGCGCGATCCGGTGCTGTACCGTATTAAGTTCGCTGAACACCACCAGACCGGCAACAAGTGGTGCATCTATCCGATGTACGACTTTACCCACTGCATCAGCGATGCGCTGGAAGGCATTACCCACTCGCTGTGTACGCTGGAGTTCCAGGATAACCGTCGTCTGTATGACTGGGTGCTGGACAACATCACCATCCCGGTTCACCCGCGTCAGTATGAATTCTCGCGCCTGAATCTGGAATACACCGTGATGTCCAAGCGCAAGCTGAACCTGCTGGTGACCGACAAGCACGTTGAGGGCTGGGACGATCCGCGCATGCCGACCATCTCTGGCCTGCGTCGTCGCGGTTATACTGCGGCCGCTATCCGTGAATTCTGCAAACGCATTGGCGTGACCAAGCAGGACAACACCATTGAGATCGCCTCTCTGGAATCCTGCATTCGTGAAGATCTGAATGAAAACGCGCCGCGCGCGATGGCGGTTATCGATCCGGTGAAACTGGTTATCGAAAACTACCCGCAGGGCGAGAGCGAAATGGTAACCATGCCTAATCATCCGAATAAACCGGAAATGGGCAGCCGTGAAGTGCCGTTCAGCGGTGAAATCTGGATCGATCGCGCTGACTTCCGCGAAGAAGCGAACAAGCAGTACAAGCGTCTGGTGATGGGCAAAGAAGTTCGTTTGCGTAATGCTTACGTGATCAAGGCCGAGCGTGTAGAGAAAGATGCGGAAGGGAATATTACCACCATTTTCTGCACTTACGATGCCGATACTCTGAGCAAAGATCCGGCCGATGGTCGTAAAGTAAAAGGTGTTATTCACTGGGTCAGTGCGGCACATGCGTTACCGATTGAAATCCGCCTGTACGATCGTTTGTTTAGCGTACCGAACCCAGGTGCGGCAGAGGACTTCCTGTCCGTGATTAACCCGGAATCCCTGGTGATTAAACACGGCTACGGCGAGCCATCGCTGCAGGCCGCGGTCGCAGGCAAAGCGTTCCAGTTTGAACGTGAAGGTTACTTCTGCCTTGACAGCCGCTACGCTACGGCTGACAAGCTGGTGTTTAACCGCACCGTTGGTCTGCGCGATACGTGGGCTAAAGCGGGCGAATAAGCCGCAACACATCCTGTCTAAACGCCGCTTCATGCGGCGTTTTTTTACGCCAAAACGTTTTCCAGGCTCCATTTGCGGAGCGAATTAATTACATGCCTGTAATAATGAATCGGCTGAATGTTTTTACCTTTAAATAACTTACCGCAATATGAAATCGGCTGAAACCGATTTCATCCCCATGGAAAACAAGCGGTTTTTTCTTTTTTTCAACGCTTTTTTATCTCCCGATGAAAATGTAACAGAAAGCAATGAAATATGTGCGGTTGCTCATACTATTACATACTCGTTACAGAAAGAGATTGATAATTCGCGTCGCGAAAAATAGTCTATTCATTGTAGTCACTGAGGTTTTCTTAGCACTACTTTTTTAATTTTTGTTTTTTCGCTGACCGCTTTTATCGGCAGCATTTTTATGTCAAAGAGGATTAACATATGCGTACGTTTAGTGGCAAACGTAGTACGCTGGCGCTGGCTATCGCCGGTATCACAGCAATGTCGGGTTTCGTTGTCGCTCCTCAGGCTCACGCCGAAGGTTTCATTGATGACTCCACTTTAACCGGCGGCATCTATTACTGGCAGCGTGAGCGTGACCGTAAAGATGTCACCGATCATGACAAATACAAAACCAACCTTTCTCACTCCACATGGAACGCCAACCTCGACTTCCAGTCCGGTTATGCGGCGGATATGTTTGGTATTGATATTGCAGCATTTACCGCGATTGAAATGAACGAAAGTAGCGAAAGCGGCCATCCAAACGAAATCGCATTCTCTTCAAAAAATAAAGGCTACGACGAAGATTACTCCGGCGATAAGAGCGGAATTAGCCTGTATAAAGCAGCAGCCAAATTTAAATACGGCCCAACCTGGGCGCGCGCCGGTTACATTCAACCAACCGGGCAGACGCTATTGGCTCCGCACTGGAGCTTTATGCCTGGTACTTATCAGGGTGCCGAAGCCGGTGCCAACTTCGACTATGGTGATGCCGGCGCACTGAGCTTCTCCTATATGTGGGCCAACGAATATAAAGCGCCGTGGCACACCGAAGTCGATAAATTCTATCAGGCCGATAAAAAGACCAGCGTAGATTACCTGCACTCAATCGGCGCGAAATATGACTTCAAAAATAACCTGTTGCTGGAAGCGGCATTTGGTCAGTCTGAAGGCTACGTCGATCAGTACTTCGCGAAAGCCAGCTACAAATTCGATTTAGGCGGTAACCCGTTTACCACCAGTTATCAGTTCTACGGCGCGCGCGACAAAGTTGATGATCGCACCGTGAACGATATTTATGACGGCACGGCCTGGTTGCAGGCGTTGACCTTCGGCTACAAAGTGGCGGAAGTGGTTGACCTGCGCCTGGAAGGGACCTGGGTTAAAGCGGACGGGCAGCAGGGGTACTTCCTGCAGCGTATGACCCCGACCTACGCCTCATCAAACGGTCGTCTGGATATCTGGTGGGACAACCGCTCCGACTTCAACGCCAACGGCGAAAAGGCCGTCTTCTTCGGTGCAATGTATGACCTGAAGAACTGGAACCTGCCGGGTTGGGCAGTCGGTGCGTCCTACGTTTACGCCTGGGATGCCAAGCCATCTACCTGGCAGCTCAATCCGGATGCGTACTACGACAAAAACCGGACTATCGAAGAGTCTTCTTACAGCCTGGATGCGGTCTATACCCTGCAGGACGGTCGTGCGAAGGGCACCATGTTTAAACTGCACTTCACCCAGTACGACAACCATTCAGACATTCCGAGCTGGGGCGGTGGTTATGGCAACATCTTCCAGGATGAACGCGACGTGAAGTTCATCGTTATTGCTCCGTTCACCATCTTCTAATGCCAACAGCGGCAGACCAGACGTCTGCCGCTCCGTTGAGGAAAGTGCTATGAAAAAACTGATACTCATCGCCATTATGGCATCAGGGCTGGTGGCTTGTGCGCAATCCCCTTCGCCGAAAGAAGACAGTCGCCTGAAAGAAGCCTACAGCGCGTGTATTAACACCGCGCAAGGATCGCCGGAGAAAATTGAAGCCTGCCAAAGCGTGCTGAATGTGTTGAAGAAAGAAAAGCAGCACCAGCAGTTTGCTAATGAAGAAAGCGTACGCGTACTGGATTATCAGCAGTGTATCCAGGCCACGCGCACGGGTAACGATCAGTCCGTTAATGCTGATTGTGACAAGGTCTGGCAGGAAATTCGTAGCAAGAACGCTGCGCAGTAATTCGAAAAATGCTACGGGCGGAGAATTTTCCGCCCGTTTGCTTTTCAGAGCTTATGTTCCACTGGTTGATAGCCCCGACTCAGTCGGACAAACAGCATTGCCGTGGCGGCGAGTCCACAAAGTGCTGCGCACATCAGCCACCATCCAGGTGAGCTTTTATCCCCGGTTAGCTGGACCAGCGCCGTGGATATGACTGGTGTAAGGCCGCCAAAAATCGCCGTGGCAAGACTGAATGCCAGTGAAAAGCCCACCGTACGGACATAGACAGGCATCACCTCGGTGAGTGCCGCGACCATTGCCCCGTTGTACATGCCAAAAAAGAACGAGAACCAAAGCAGGACCAGCGTCATGCGCATGAAGTCTGGCGCGGCGGTGAGCCAGTGCATTACCGGCCAGGTGGTAAGCAGTGCGAGTACGGTAATCCCCATCAATACCGGACGACGACCAATTCGGTCAGATATCGCTCCGCCAATCGGCAGCCAAATAAAGTTAGAAATACCGACCAGCATGGTGACTACCAGGCTATCGCGCGCGCTCAGGTGGAGTACGGCCCTGCCGTAGGTTGGGGTGTAGACGGTAATAAAGTAAAACGTCGTGGTGGTCATCGCTACCAGCAGCGTACCCGCAGCGATCAGACGCCAGTTTTTGATGATAGTGGTGAAAATTTCCCTGGTGTCGGGACGGTGCGTACGTTGTAAAAATGCGTCTGTTTCCTGAAGCGAACGGCGCAGGACGAAGATCAACGGAATAATCATACAACCAATAAAAAACGGAATGCGCCAGCCCCATTCAGAGATCTCATCGTGCCCCAGTGTGGCATTCAGAGCGTAGCCAATCAGCGCCGCCACCACAATGGCGACCTGTTGGCTGGCGGACTGCCAACTGGTGTAGAAACCTTTATTGCCAGGCGTGGCGATTTCAGAAAGATAAACCGAAACGCCTCCCAGCTCTACGCCCGCAGAGAAGCCTTGCAATAATCGACCGACTAATACCAGCACAGGGGCCAGCAGGCCAATGCTTTGATAACCGGGAACCAGGGCAATCAGCAGGGTACCGCAGCCCATGATCGCCAGCGTCACCATCAGTCCTTTACGGCGACCAATTCTGTCGATGTAAGCACCCAGCACGATTGCGCCAACGGGCCGCATTAAAAAACCCGAACCGAAAACCGCAAAGGTCAACATGAGCCCGGCAAATTCACTCTCCGCGGGGAAGAACGTCTTTGCGATATAGGTGGCGTAAAACCCGAACAGAAAAAAGTCGAACTGTTCGAGAAAATTACCGCTGGTTACCCGCAGTATTGCGCCGAAAGTTCCGGCGCGCGATGGTTGTTGTGTCATTAGGGTTGCTCCACTGTCTTATCATAATATTTATAGAGGTAAGAGTTTGCGGGTTAGTCGCTTGTGACCCCCGCTTGTTTGCCGCGCCGTTTCTCAATCGCCCACTTGAGTAAGGCTGCGCAGCGGTAAAATCCGTGGGCAAATTTTCCGTAAGGAATGGTCAGAAAAAGCGCCATGACCACGCCGAGATGAATAGCCAGTAAAATAGCCATCCATGAGGTGTCTCTTCCCGCCAGCAGCGCCAGACCGGTCAGACTGGTCAGCAGCAGCAGCAAAATAAAACCGCGATCCATCGGTTTTTGCCGTGCGTCGCCGTGTAGCGGTGAGCGTTTAAGATTCAGCCATAGCAAGCCAGCCGGGCCGACAACCAGACCAATTCCGCCCAGCGTGCCCAGCATCACCGGAACGCTGAAGAACGGGTAGGGCGCTTCTATGCCTGCAAAGTAGTGATAGCCTGTAGCCACCACGGTGGCGGCAAAGCAGAGCATAAAACCGTAGAAGGTAAAGTGGTGGAAACGGCGGCGCATCAGGGTGAAAGCATCATCCGCTTCGTTACAACCTTTGCCGTGGCCACCATCGAGATATTTCAGCGTCAGCGCATCGTGTGAGGCTTCAGCAATCTCGGCGGAACGCGGCATACCCGGAGAGATCTCGCGCCAGAAGCGGATCACGCCCGCCATCAGCAAACCGATCGCCAGAATAAAGACCGAACCAAACATCCAGGCCAGCAGGTTATGCGGGAAAATTTGATAGAAATCCCCGGCCAGCGGAGGATGGAATAGTGAACCTTTCAAACCTATAGCGAGGAGTAAAAACAGGATCAGACCGAAAACCAGCGCCAGCATCACGGTTACGCCCGCGCGACGATAAAGCGCGCCAAAGGCGGCGGGTTGCGCATAATGCTGATAGGTTTCGAGCCGGACCTCCGCCATCGCCTTTGGTACGTTGATGGCAAATTCATGAGGCGGGGCATACTGACACGCGTGCAGGCAAGCGCCGCAGTTATGGCACAAGTTCGCCAGATAGTTGATATCCGCTTTACCGAATTCCAGACGTTGCGTCATCGCCGGGAATACGGCGCAAAAGCCTTCACAATAGCGACAGGCATTGCACACCTGCATCACACGTTCAACTTCAGCTTCCGGTTCGGTGATAATTTGCGCTTCGATGATCAGTTTCTCAAGCTGCTTCATGACGTGTCTCCTTACGTGCGGCCAGCGCGGCTTCTTTTCCGGCAATGCGGCCAAAGGTGGTGCCGATCGACATCCCCACGCCAGCGGTGTAGCCCTTGCCCAACACGTTGCCCGCCATCATCTCTCCGGCGACGAACAGGTTACGGCTTGGAAGCCCGGCAAAATGCACAGCGGCGTGTTCGTTCACTTTTAACCCAAGATAAGTGAAGGTGATCCCTGGCCGCAGGGCATAGCCGTAGTATGGCGGCTGGTCCAGTGGTCGCGCCCAGTGCGTTTTCGCGGGTAGCAAATCTTTGGTGGCGCAGTTATCCAGAACGGTGTGGTCGAACTGACCTGGCTGGCAGGCGTTGTTGTATTGCGTCACGGTGTGGGTAAAACGTTCGGCATCCAGTCCTAACTGAAGAGCCAGCTCTGCCAACGTATTGGCCTGCGCGCCGGGAAAGACCGGCGGCATAAAGTGGCCAATAGCTTTACTGTCGATGATGGAGTAGCCAATCTGCCCTGGCTGTTGAGCGACCAGACGTCCCCAGATGGCGTAGCGTTTGGGCCAGAAATCTTCACCTTCATCATAAAAGCGCTCAGCGTCCCGGTTCACCACTATACCGAGCGAGACGCAGTCCACGCGGGTGCAAATCCCGCCGTCATATAATGGCGCTCTGGCATCAATGGCCACGCAGTGTGACTGGGAGGGATCGCCGATAATGTCGGCTCCGGCATCCATCATAAATTTGAGCAGTACGCCCTGGTTAAAGCGCGTGCCGCGAATCAGGAAGTTATCCGCTGGCCATTCGCCGCGCTTGTTCTCTCCCCATGCTTCTCGTAGCCATTCGCGGTTAGACTCAAAACCGCCAGCGGCAAGCACGCAGGATTTAGCGGTGATGCGCTCTTCGCCTGCCAGCGCCGCCACGAACTCGCCATTACGCAGTTCAAGCGCCTGAACCGGGGTGTTATAGCGGATCTGCACTCCCAGCTTTTCTGCGCTGCGATAATAGGCATTCACAAGGGCCTTTCCACCGCCCATAAAAAAGGCGTTGGTTCGCGCCACGTGTAAAGCGCCAGAGAGAGGTGGCTGAAAGTTAACGCCGTGCTGGCGCATCCAGTCGCGGCATTGTGAAGAGGTACGGATCACCAGACGCGCCAGCGCTTCGTTGGTATTCCCTTCCGTGACGCGCCACAGATCTTGCCAGAATTCTTCTTCAGGATAGCTGTCCACCAGCACATCCTGCGGCGCATCATGCATACAACGTAAATTACGCGTGTGTTGGGAGTTTCCTCCGCGCCATTCCCGGGGGGCCGCTTCGAGCAGGAGTACCGAAGCTCCTTGCTCCCGGGCGGTCAAGGCAGCACATAACGCGGCATTACCACCACCAATCACCAGAACATCAACCATCGTATACTCCATTACCATTTAACTATTTGTTAAATTTGTAATTGAAATGTATACGCACAGCTGGTGCGGGCGCTATGATGTGGTGCTAAACAGTACTTTAGTTATTGTAAAGAGTAGCGCCAGGCCAGCTTCCTGCTTCCACCAGTTGATGCATAACTTTCGTCAGCACCACACGGGCGGCAAGGCCTGCCGGGGTAAGTTCATCGTCAGAGAGGCTGACCAGAAAGTTAGGGCGGCTAAGTATCGGATTATAGACGCCGATCACTCTTAGAGTTTCTTTATCGAGATGGGAGATCGCCGCACCGGGCTGAAGAGTGGCGCCAATGCCACTGCGTACGGCGCGCATCAGTAACGCCAGACCATCAATTTCAGTAGCGATCTCAATATTTAGCGCGTGTTCCTGGCAGATGGCATCCAGCCTGCCGCGCAGACCATGTCCCGGGCTTGGCATGATCAATGGAATATTTGCCAGTTGGGCTGGAGCAATATTGTCGTCGACAATATCAGCCAATAGGGCATGGGTCCCAATCAAAAACAGCCGTTCTTCAAGAATCGGTCTGGCGCTCCAGCGCAGGATCTTTTCTTTTTGAAACACGACAGCCAGATCAATCTGGCGGGTATTAATCATTCGTTCCAGGTTGCCAGAGAGACTTTCCACCACATGCAGGCGAACATCAGCATAGCTTTCCCGCATGGCGTGAATAAATGGCATGCCGAGAACGGAAGCGGTACTGGGGGCCATACCGACGCTGACGTGTCCGGAAAGTCGGGCCTCGCGCGCGGCGAGGATTGCATCGTCTGCATGCCGGAGCGCCAGCTGCGCCTGGGAGTAAAAAGCCAGTCCGGCGCTGGTGGGCGTCACACCGCGCGAGGTGCGTTGAAGCAGACGAATAGCAAGTTCGCTTTCCAGGCGCGTCATTTGCTGACTGAGTGCCGAAACACCGATATTGAGATCGAGCGCCGCGCTACCCATGCTGCCGGTTTCTACAATACGCACAAAATAGCGTAGTTGACGAAGTTCCATTTCAACTCTCCGAATGGCAATTGATTTTTACATTAAAGCAACATTGACGTAGAAGGAAGAGGGGGATGGTCAAATTTGGCCCATAAAAAAAGCCAACCGGATGGTTGGCTTTTCAGAAATCGTCACATTATTTGCCGTCGTGCGCATGCTCATCTTCGCGGCAATCGCCTTCGGCGCAGTGGCCATAAAGATAGAGGCTATGGTTGGTTAAGCGAATACCATGTTTAGCCGCAATCTCACGCTGACGCGCTTCAATGGAATCATCGCTGAACTCGACCACTTTGCCGCAGTCGAGGCAAATGAGGTGATCGTGGTGATGCTGTTGAGTCAGTTCGAAGACGGATTTACCACCTTCAAAATTGTGGCGGGTCACGATACCGGCATCATCAAACTGGTTCAGCACACGATACACGGTCGCCAGACCAATTTCTTCACCCATATCGATCAGGCGTTTGTATAAGTCTTCCGCACTGACGTGATGGTTATCCGGTTCCTGAAGAACTTCCAGAATTTTTAAACGAGGAAGCGTTACTTTCAGGCCAGCCTTCTTTAATGCGGTATTGTTGTCAGTCATGCGGAATCTGTCCTGTAGCTAAACGATTCACTTCATTAACAGAAGTGACAGAAATTGCACTTGAGAAATTGCGTATCATTATAGAACTGCCATGGTTAAATGAAAACAGCAAGTCTCTGGCATATATTGTTAATCAAAACGTGGTATCGCCGACAAACACACTGTGCAACACCCGATTGGCATCCAGCCATTGTACAGGGTCAGACGGAAAAGTTACAAATTTGTAGCAATTATTTTGATTGGTTTTATCTATTGATGCGGCGCAGATGAGGATCTGCGCCGCGCGAAATCAGGCATTGATGATTTCGTCGAGGTGCAGTTCTTCTGAGATCTGCTTAACCCATTTTTCTACGCGTTCAGCGGTCAGCTCCGGCTGGCGATCTTCATCGATAGCCAGACCGACAAAGTGGTCGTCGTCAGCCAGGCCTTTGGACGCTTCAAAGTGATAACCCGCCGTTGGCCAGTGACCGACGATGGTGGCGCCGCGTGGCTCAATGATGTCGCGAATTGTGCCTAACGCATCGCAGAAATATTCTGCGTAATCTTCCTGGTCGCCGCAGCCGAACAATGCAACCAGTTTGCCGTTAAAATCAATGTCTTCGAGGGTAGGGAAGAAATCGTCCCAGTCACACTGCGCTTCACCGTAGTACCAGGTTGGAATGCCGAGCAGCAGAATGTCATACCCTTCCAGGTCTTCTTTGCTGCTTTTTGCAATGTCATGTACATCGGCAACGTCTTTACCAAGCTGTTTTTGAATCATTTTTGCGATGTTTTCGGTATTACCGGTGTCGCTGCCGAAAAAGATGCCAGTGATTGCCATGAGTAAAATAACCTCTTGAAACTTATTGAAATGGTGGTGGCGCATTGCCCACGGATAAGGGCAATCATAGCAGAACAGTCAGGCATGCGGAAACAGCAAACACGCGGGACTGCACTCTGTGCTACACGATTTATGATTTAGAGCAGAAATTCAGACTATGCCTGACCGCGCAATGCGGTGAGTTGGGTCATCAGCATCTCTTCGATGAGTTCACTGCGACTCATGTTGCGCGCCTCGGCCAGCTCGTTTAACGCGTCAACGGCATCAGCGTTCAGTTTCAGTTCGACACGCTTAAGCCCGCGAACTTTGTCACGTTTAAGCTGATTACGTTTATTTATACGTAACTGTTCATCACGCGAGAGCGGATTAGTTTTGGGTCGTCCCGGGCGACGCTCCTGCGCGAACAGATCTAATGTCGTACGGTCCGTTTGTTCTTTGGCCATGATCTTGGTGACTTCGGGGAAACAATCAGCCAGGCGTCCGCCCGGATGGATAGCGCGCCATAATACATCAGCAGGAGAGGCACGCCAACGCCCACGCGCGTAATCGCGCACGGACGCTGAGTTTTTAATCAGTTAGCCGGTTCGTTCAGATAACGACGGATGGCCCGCAGCACTGCTTCAGGTTTTTCCGCATGTACCCAATGCCCCGCGCCTGCGATAACGTGCGCCCGAGCCTGCGGGAATTGTGCCAGCAGTTGCTCGCGATACGCTTCGGTGACATAAGGGGAGTTACCGCCTGGAATAAACAATGCCGGGTGCTCCCATGCCGGGAGGGTTTGCCAACCGACGATATTGGGATATTGATCCCACAATACGGGAACGTTAAAGCGCCACTCGCCGTCAACAAAGGATTTCAGCAGAAACTGAATAACACCTTCCTCTTGCAGATGCTGGCGCATGACGCTTGCCGCCTGCTGGCGCGAGGACGCTTGTGCCTCGGTTACGGCATTGATTGCCGCAAAAATCTCATCGTGACGGCGCACATGATAGTCAACCGGCGCAATATCAATAGCCACCAGCCGATCAATACGATCAGGGGCCAACGCGGTTAACGCCATGACGGCTTTTCCCCCCATCGAGTGACCAATAAAGATCGCTTTTTCGATCTGTCGATCGTCCAGCGTATCCACCAGGTCTTGCGCCATGGCCGCATAATTCATTTCAGGCGATCGGGGCGAGAGGCCATGATTTCGCATATCAACCTGGATGATATCGTGATCGGCCACCAGGGAGCGTGCCAGGATCCCCAGGTTATCCAGGCTACCAAACAGGCCGTGAACCAGGACGATGGGAGAATTATTGTGCAGGTTTTGCGCAGATTGAGCTCGGATATTCAATTTCATGGCAAAGTTCTTTTTTTCACACTCACGGGTTAGGGTATCATGTTGACCATTCTGCCACAGGGCTGCAACAACTACGGTTACTCCGAGTTTTATCAGTCACCAGGCTTGACGCTATCCGCTGTTGGGATTTGCCTTTACACTACGCGTGTTAACCCAACAACTTGTATTCAGCTAAACACTGCACTGGATTAAGATGAAAACGATTGAAGTTGATGATGAACTCTATAGCTATATTGCCAGCCATACCAAGCATATCGGCGAGAGCGCATCCGACATTTTACGGCGTATGTTGAAATTTTCCGCCGCAGCACAGCCTGTCACTCCGGTAGTAAAAGAAGTCCGCGCTGTGCAACCTGTCGTGGAAGCTAAGCCGGTTAACCCCGTAAAAGATAAAGTGCGCGCGATGCGTGAACTGCTGTTGTCCGATGAATATGCGGAACAGAAGAAAGCAGTAAATCGCTTTATGCTGGTGCTGTCTACACTCTATTCTCTGGATCAAAACGCATTCGCCGAAGCAACGGATTCGTTGCATGGCCGGACGCGCGTTTATTTTGCGGCAGATGAACAGACGCTGCTGAAAAATGGTAATCAAACCAAACCGAAACACGTGCCAGGCACGCCGTACTGGGTGATCACCAATACCAACACCGGCCGTAAATGCAGCATGGTGGAGCACATCATGCAGTCAATGCAATTCCCTGCGGAATTGATTGAAAAGGTTTGCGGAACAATTTAATCCTTGCATTAGAAGGACCAGGCAATGGCAATCCACAACCGTGCAGGTCAACCTGCGCAACAGAGTGATTTGATTAACGTCGCCCAACTGACGGCACAGTACTATGTACTGAAACCAACGGCAGGGAACGCTGAGCACGCCGTCAAGTTCGGTACGTCCGGGCATCGCGGCAGTGCAGGTCGTCATAGTTTTAACGAGCCGCATATTCTGGCTATCGCCCAGGCGATTGCTGAAGAACGTGCGAAAAACGGGATTACTGGCCCGTGCTATGTGGGCAAGGATACCCACGCGCTGTCTGAACCGGCTTTTATCTCTGTGCTGGAAGTGCTGGCGGCGAATGGCGTTGATGTCATCGTGCAGGAAAACAACGGCTTTACGCCAACCCCTGCCGTGTCGAATGCCATCCTGGTCCACAACAAAAAAGGCGGCCCGCTGGCTGATGGCATTGTGATCACGCCGTCCCACAACCCGCCGGAAGATGGTGGCATTAAATACAACCCGCCAAACGGTGGTCCGGCAGATACCAACGTCACCAGAGTGGTGGAAGACAGGGCTAACGCGTTGCTGGCTGACGGTCTGCAAGGCGTGAAGCGTATGTCGCTGGACGCGGCGCTGGCATCGGGTCATGTGAAAGAGCAGGACCTGGTTCAACCGTTTGTGGAAGGACTGGCGGATATCGTCGACATGGCGGCGATCCAGAAAGCGGGTCTGACGCTGGGTGTTGATCCGTTGGGCGGTTCCGGTATCGAATACTGGAAGCGTATTGCGAAGCACTACAACCTGAACCTGACTATCGTTAACGACCATGTTGATCAGACTTTCCGCTTTATGCATCTCGATAAAGACGGCGCAATCCGTATGGACTGCTCCTCCGAGTGCGCGATGGCGGGTCTGCTGGCGCTGCGTGACAAGTTCGATCTGGCCTTTGCCAACGATCCGGACTATGACCGTCACGGTATCGTCACCCCGGCGGGGCTGATGAACCCGAACCACTACCTGGCGGTGGCGATCAACTACCTGTTCCAGCATCGCCCACAGTGGGGCAAAGATGTTGCCGTCGGTAAGACGCTGGTTTCCTCGGCAATGATTGACCGCGTGGTCAACGATCTGGGTCGTAAGCTGGTGGAAGTGCCGGTCGGTTTTAAATGGTTTGTTGACGGTCTGTTCGATGGCAGCTTTGGCTTTGGTGGTGAAGAGAGCGCGGGCGCTTCTTTCCTGCGTTTCGACGGTACACCGTGGTCGACCGACAAAGACGGCATCATCATGTGCCTGCTGGCGGCAGAAATTACCGCAGTGACCGGTAAGAACCCGCAAGAACACTACAATGAACTGGCTGCTCGCTTCGGCGCGCCGAGCTACAATCGTTTGCAGGCGAGCGCGACCTCCGCGCAGAAAGCGGCGCTGTCTAAGCTGTCTCCGGAAATGGTAAGCGCCAGCACGCTGGCGGGCGACCCGATCACCGCACGTCTGACCGCGGCACCTGGCAATGGTGCTTCCATTGGCGGTCTGAAAGTGATGACTGACAACGGCTGGTTTGCCGCGCGTCCGTCAGGCACAGAAGACGCTTACAAGATCTATTGCGAAAGCTTCCTCGGCGAAGAACACCGCAAACAGATCGAAAAAGAAGCGGTTGAGATCGTCAGCGAAGTGTTGAAAAACGCGTAAACCCCAGGCCGGATAAGACGCTAACGTCACCATCCGGCATGAATACAAAAGCCGGATAGCATGTATGCTGATCCGGCTTTTTTATTCGACTAGACTTACGGCATAAACCGATAGCCAATCCCGGTTTCGGTCAGAAAATGACGTGGACGAGCCGGGTCCAGCTCCAGTTTCTGGCGCAGGTGTCCCATATAAATTCGCAGATAGTGGCTGTGCTCAACGGCGTTCGGCCCCCAGACCTGATTTAACAGCTGGCGTTGCGTCAGTACCTTCCCGGCATTATTCAGCAGTACCGCTAACAGGCGAAACTCAATCGGCGTCAGATGGATTTCCTCGTCACCACGGTGTACGAGGCGGGCGGCGATATCCACTTTTACGTTGGAAAAATGCACCACCGGTTCGGGAGACGCGCCGCTGGCGTGGCGACGCAATGCCACGCGCAATCGCGCCTGTAGCTCGCCAATACCGAAGGGTTTACTGAGATAGTCATCGGCGCCGGCATCCAGTGCGGCGATTTTATCGCTCTCTTCGCTGCGGGCTGAAAGCACAATTACCGGGATTGCGCTCCATTGCCGCAGGTCGCGAATAAAATCAATGCCGTCGCCGTCTGGCAGGCCAAGATCGAGAATGATGAGATCGGGTTTTCGCGTGGCGGCTTCCAGCAAACCACGTTGTAGCGTTTCCGCTTCATATACACGCAGGCCATCGGCTTCCAGCGCAGTGCGCAGAAAGCGGCGAATGGCCTGTTCATCTTCAACAATCAGTACGTTTGTCACATATCCTCATGAAAATCTTCAAGTTCAGGGGGGATCTCCTGGGGTAGTGTAACACGGAAACATGCCCCCCCCTGGGCACGATTATGGGCGGAAATGGTACCGCCGTGCACGTCCACAATCGCCTGACAAATGGCCAGTCCCAACCCCACGCCGGGTACCGATGACTCTTTGTTTCCTCTGGAAAATTTGTCAAAAACGCGCTGTTCCATACCCGACGGAATACCCGGTCCATTATCCCAGACGTCCAGTAGCAGGTGCTCGCCATCAACGCTGGCGTCAATGCCGATTTGTGCCTGCGGACCCGCGTATTTTACGGCGTTCTCCAGCAGGTTGATCAACACCCGTTCAAAAAGCGGGCCATCGACATGGATCAGCGTCAACGGTTCGGGTAACGACAGGTTAATCGGAGCAGAGAGTCCTGGCTCCAGCATCTGCAGGGCGCTGCCCACCACCTCTTCCAGCGTTAACCACTCCTTCTTAAGATTAAAGCCGCCAGACTGAATTCGCGCCATATCCAACAGATTATTAACCAGTCGGGTGGTATTCAGCACGTGCTGGCGAATCTCACTGGCCTGGCGCGCATGCGGCGAACCTTCACTGGCCAGATCCAGCGTTAAAATCTCTGCCTGACCGAACAGCACCGTCAGCGGCGTGCGCAAATCGTGGGACAGGGCGGCAAGCAGCGCATTGCGAATACTTTCGCGTTCACTGGCAAACCGGGCCTGCTCTTCGCTGGCGGTCAGGGTCAGACGTTCCAGCGCACTGGCGACCAACAGGGTAAAGGTTTCCAGCAGGCGCTGCTGCTCGGGAATCATCAACTGACGCAGATTTCCCGGTTCCACTACCAGTAGCCCATGCGTTTTATCGGCGCTTTTTAGCGGTAAGATTTGGTACGGTACGCCCGGTAAGGTATCCGTGCCCGCGCCAGCCGGTTGCCCTTTGTCAAAACTCCATTGGGCAATGGCATCGTCCCATGGCGTCATGCCCTGTTGATGGGTGAGGGGAGCCAGCTTACCGTGTTCATCAGGTAATAAAACCTGACTGCGGGCCTGAAACGTTGAGGCGATAAACTGTTCGCTGGTCGCGGCGATATCCTTCTGGCTCCGTCCAACGGCTAACGCTTTCGACATCTCATACAGATGACGCGTACGCTGTTCCCGATAGCGCGCCACCCGCGCCTGATAACGGACGCCGGCGGTCAGATTACCGATAACCAGCCCGACCGTTAGCATTACGGCAAAGGTAAGCAGATACTGGACGTCGGAAACGGCCAGCGTCCCACGTGGGGCAATAAAGAAGAGATCGAAGCTGGCGACGTTAATAAAGGTTGCCAGTACGGATGGCCAGCGTCCGTAGAAGAGGGCGATAACCACCACACCCAGTAAATAGAGCATTACCAGGTTAGCGGCATCAAAAGCCATCAGCCACTGCATCGCGATCAGCGTAATGATGGCGCATAGCGCGACGGCAACCACACAACCCTGAATTTGTACCCGCCATTTATCTTTAAAGGTGCGGTTATCCGTAGTGGGTAGCGTCGGGCGTGAAGGCGGTTCGTCCAGCGCGACAATCATCAGATCGAGATCCGGTGCGCGATGGGCCAGTTTGTCGGCAAAGGAATCGCTGCGCCACCAGCGACGCGTTGTCGGACGCCCGAGCACAATTTTTCCCAGATTATGCTCGCGGGCGTAGCGGATTACCGCTTTATCTTCAGCAGGATCGGAAAGCGTGGCGGTTTCCGCGCCCAGCTCCTGGGCTAATCGCAGTGCGCTTAAGATCGCGCGCCGCTGTTTTTCGGGGAGTCGGTGCAGTGCCGGCGTTTCGACATACACAGCATGCCAGACGCTGCCGAGACGCGCCGCCAGCCGCGCGGCGGCGCGCACCAGTTTTTCGCTGCCGGTATTGTGCCCAATACACAGCAAAACGGCGTCGCGGGTATGCCAGACTTTTTCTTCCCCTGGACGCCCGCGCCAGGCGCGCATTTGATCGTCCACCCGATCGGCCGTGCGGCGCAAGGCCAGCTCGCGCAGCGCGATCAAATTACCTTTGCGAAAGAAATGCTCGATGGCTCTTTCCGCCTGACCTGCGATATAGACCTTGCCTTCGTTCAGGCGCTGGCGCAAATCATCGGGGGGAAGATCGACCAGCACCACATCGTCAGCGGCATCGAAGAAAGGATCAGGGACGGTTTCGCGCACCTGAATACCAGTGACGCCGCTGACCACATCATTGAGACTTTCCAGATGCTGGACGTTAACGGTGGTAAAGACATCGATACCGGCTTCCAGCAGCTCTTCAATATCCTGCCAGCGCTTTGGATGGCGTGAGCCTGGCGCATTACTGTGCGCCAGTTCATCCATTAAAATGAGCGCCGGACGGCGGGCCAGCGCGGCATCAAGATCGAACTCGCTGATGTGGCGACCATGACGCGCGTGTCGCTTTAGCGGCAGGATACTGAGACCGTCCAGCAGCGCGGCGGTCTCTTTGCGTCCGTGGGTTTCCACCACGCCAATCAGCACATCTAACCCCTGCGCCCGCAGCCGCTGGGCTTCCGTTAGCATGGCCCAGGTTTTCCCGACGCCTGCGCAGGCACCGAAGAATATTTTTAGTTTTCCGCGGTGTGGGGCGGTGGTCTGCTCCAACAGGCGATCGGGGTCGGGACGTAAGGGTTCGCTATGCATGTCCTTTTTCTCAGTGCTTATCCAGCGCTAAATTAAGTTCCACCAGGTTCACCACCGGCTGGCCGATAAAACTGACCAGCGGCTTTTGCGTGTATTGTGCAACCAGGCGCGACACCTCTTCAACGCTGAGGTTGCGGGCCTGCGCCACGCGAGGAATTTGCCAGGCCACCGCGGCGGGCGTCAGGTTGTTATCCAGCCCGCTGGCCGACGCGGTTACCAGTTCTAGCGGAACGGCAGGATTAGCCTGTGGATTGGCTGCACGCAGCGCGGCAATCCTGCTTTGCAACTGTTTATCCAGTTCCGGGTTGCTGACGGCCAGGTTACTGCCGCCAGAAGCCATGGGATTATAGGGCATTTCCGCCGTCGCAGACGGACGCCCCTGAAAATAACCGGCGGCGGTAAAATGTTGCCCAATAAGCTCAGAGCCGCGAACAACCTGATCTTCGCGGATCAACGAGCCGTTAGCCTGGTGGGGAAACCACCACTGCCCCAGCGCGGTGGTCAGCAGCGGGTAAGCCCCGCCGGTAATAAGCATCAGGAAAATCAATGTTGATAATGCAGGACGTAATCCACTCATCTGAAACCTCACACCAGACCCAGCAGGGTCAGCAGTAAATCAATCGCTTTAATACCAATAAATGGCACCACCAGACCGCCCAGACCGTAGATCCACAAATTACGGCGCAACATTGCAGATGCGGATAACGGCTTGTAGCTCACGCCTTTAAGCGCCAGTGGGATCAGAAAAACGATGATTAGCGCATTAAAGATAACCGCGCTGAGGATCGCTGAATCCGGCGAATGCAGTCCCATGACGTTAAGCGCATTGAGCTGCGGATAGGTGGCGGCGAACGCGGCCGGGATAATGGCGAAATACTTTGCCACGTCATTGGCGATACTGAAGGTGGTCAGCGAGCCGCGCGTCATCAGCATCTGTTTCCCAATGTGCACCACTTCAATCAGTTTGGTGGGGTTGGAATCGAGATCCACCATGTTGCCAGCTTCCTTCGCCGCCTGGGTCCCGGAGTTCATGGCGACCGCGACATCCGCCTGCGCCAGTGCCGGGGCGTCGTTGGTTCCGTCGCCGGTCATCGCCACCAGACGGCCTTCCGCCTGATACTGACGAATCAGCGCCAGCTTGGCTTCCGGCGTGGCCTCCGCTAAGAAATCATCCACCCCGGCTTCTGCGGCGATCGCGGCGGCGGTCAGGCGGTTATCGCCGGTTATCATCACCGTTTTGATCCCCATTTTGCGCAGTTGGGCAAAACGTTCTTTGATCCCGCCTTTCACAATATCTTTCAGGGCTATCACGCCCAGTACGCGGGAGCCTTCGGCTACCACCAGCGGCGTAGCGCCAAGGCGAGCGACGTTGTCGACCTTCTGCTCGACATCGGCGGGGAAGTGACCGCCGTTGGCTTCAACGTGACGACGAATGGCATCGACCGAACCTTTGCGAATCATACGGTTGTCGATGTTGATACCGCTCATCCGGCTTTGCGCGGTAAACGGCACAAAGGTCGCGTGCAGCGATTGCACGTCGCGAATACGCAGATTAAAGCGCTGTTTTGCCAGAATAACGATGCTGCGGCCTTCCGGTGTTTCATCGGCCAGCGATGAAAGCTGTGCGGCATCGGCCAGCGTTTTTTCGTCCACGCCCTGGGCAGGCAGAAAATCTGAAGCCTGACGGTTACCCAGCGTAATAGTGCCGGTTTTATCCAGCAGCAGGACGTCCACGTCCCCCGCGGCTTCGACCGCACGTCCGCTGGTGGCAATGACGTTCGCGCCCAGCATACGGCTCATCCCGGCCACGCCAATGGCAGAAAGCAGACCGCCGATGGTGGTGGGGATCAGACAAACGAGCAGGGCAACCAGTACCGTGACGCTGACCGCGCTGCCGCCCCAGGCGGAAAACGGCCATAGCGTGGCGGTCGCTAACAGAAAGACGATCGTCAGAGCAATCAGCAGGATCGTCAGGGCGATTTCATTGGGGGTTTTACGCCGCTGCGCACCTTCGACCATGGCGATCATCCGGTCGAGGAATGTTTCGCCGGGGTTTACGCTGCATTCGATCACCAGCCAGTCGGAGAGGATGCGAGTCCCGCCGGTGACCGAGGCAAAATCGCCACCGGATTCACGAATGACCGGCGCAGACTCACCGGTAATCGCGCTTTCGTCTACCGATGCGCCACCTTCTATCACCTCGCCGTCACACGGGATAATATCGCCAGCTTCCACCAGCACAATATCGCCTTTACGGAGATCATCGGCAGGGACGTGATCCATGGCCGAGCCGTATTTTGGTTCGCGAAGTTTGCGGGCAAAGGCGGTTTTTTTCACCCCTTTCAGGCTGTTCGCCTGTGCTTTACTGCGCCCCTCAGCCAGCGCTTCGGCAAAGTTAGCGAACAGGACGGTAACCCACAGCCACAGACTAATCGCGCCGGTAAACCACGGATTGCCAGGCATATAACCTGTTGCCATCGCCAGCGTTAACAGCGTGGTCAACAGACTGCCCAGCCAGACGAGAAACATCACCGGATTACGCCATTGGGTATGTGGGCTTAATTTTTTCACGGCATCCATCAGCGCCTGTGCGACCAGAGAAGGTTCGAACAGCGCCAGTTGCTTGCGACTCATAGTAATGTGCTCCGCATCACTCAGTGTAATGACAGGTATTCTGCGACCGGGCCAAGGGCCAGGGCAGGAACAAAGGTGAGAGCGCCAACCAGTAACACCGTACCGATTAACAACCCGACAAACAGCGCGCCGTGGGTGGGTAATGTGCCAGGGCTGGCAGGCTGGATCTTTTTACTGACCAGCGACCCGGCAATAGCCATCACGGGAACAATCACGCCGAAGCGACCAAAGAACATGCACAGCGCCAGCAGGCAGTTCCAGAACGGGCTATTGGCGCTTAATCCGGCAAAGGCGCTACCGTTGTTGTTCGCGGCAGATGACACGGCATACAGCACTTCACTAAACCCATGTGGACCTGGGTTGAGCATGGCGCTGCGCCCGGCATCGGTCATCATTGCGATTGCTGTGCCGAGCAGGACCAGCGCAGGGGTGACCAGAATCGCCAGCGCGGTCATTTTCATTTCGCGCACGTCGATTTTCTTACCCAGGTATTCCGGTGTTCGGCCAATCATCAGCCCGGCGATGAACACAGCCAGCAATACGAACAGCAGCATGCCGTACAGACCTGAACCCACACCGCCGAAGACCACTTCGCCAATTTGCATCAGCCACATCGGCACCATTCCGCCGAGTGCGGTAAAGGAGTCATGCATCGCAATCACTGCGCCACAGGATGCCGCCGTTGTGACGACCGCAAACAGACTGCTGACCAGTACGCCAAAGCGGCTCTCTTTGCCTTCCATGTTGATATTGCTGTCTGCACCTAACTGCATCAGATGCGGGTTGCCCTGAACTTCGGCCCACATCACGACGGCTACGCAGATGACAAAAATGAGCGACATGGCCCATAACAGGGTCCGGCCCTGACGACGATCGCCCACCACATCGCCAAAGGCAAAACACAGCGCGGTAGGAATTAAGAAAATAGCCAGCATCTGTACCAGGTTGGTCAGTGCGGTTGGGTTTTCAAACGGATGTGCTGAGTTAGCGTTAAAGAAACCGCCCCCGTTGGTGCCGAGCATCTTAATCGCTTCCTGCGAAGCGACAGGTCCCATCGGCAGCAACTGTTTCACCCCTTCAAGCGTCGTGATGGGCTGATAGGGCAATACGTTTTGCAGCGCGCCTTGTTGAATAAAAAACAGGGCGATGAGCAGCGCAATCGGCACGAGGATCCACAGCGTAATACGAACCAGATCGACCCAGGCATTACCCAGCGTATCCATGCTCTGGCGCGTAAAGGCACGCGTCAGGGCAAAAATCACCGCAATCCCGGTCGCCGCGGACAGGAAGTTCTGCACGGTCAACCCAGCCATCTGGCTGAAGTAGCTTAAAGTGGTTTCACCGGCATAAGATTGCCAGTTGGTATTGGTGACAAAACTCACTGCCGTGTTGAGCGCCAGATGCCATGAAAGTCCTGGAAGCTGCTGAGGATTCAGCGGCAGCAGGTTTTGCGCCATCAGCATCGAAAACAGGACCAGCAGGCCCAGTACATTGAGTGCGAGGATTGCCAGCAGATACTGCCGCCAGTTCATCTCCTGTTGCGAAATGCCCAGACCACGCCAGAGCACACTCTCCACGCCAGCGAGGCCCGGTAGGGACGTATTATTGATGAGTCGGGCCAGTCCAAACCCCAGCGGTCTGGCGATGACAAACAGCACCAGCAAGAAACTGGCAATGAGTAAAAAACCTTGAGCCGCCATCAGAACGCCTCCGCATTAATCAGGGCATACACAAGGTAACCTAATAATAAAAAGACCAGCCCAATGCCGGTTATCACGCCTGCACTCACAGTGCACCTCCAGTGGCATAAATGTGATAACCAGAGCGTAGGTTTTTGCTTGCAAAGATTTCGCAAAAATCGGCGGGCGGGGTGTAAAAAAAGTATAAAAATGGCAAAGACCATTATTTAACTAATGGTTAGTATTAATTTAACTTTTATGTAACTTAATTACGGTTTTAAGCTAAACGGGGCATAAATAGATAAAAATAAGTGGTCGGATGAGTAGTAAAATTACACACAAGGCGGTATTATTTTCATCAGTTAACCAACTTTATTTTTCCGGTGCGATTCACCGAACAGTTATATGGGAGAGGATTATGGACTTTTATAAAGAATATCCAGCACACATTGTTTTCTTACGCCGTACCTTTGCCGTAGTGGCAGGCGTACTGGCGCTGCCGGTCATGCTGTTCTGGAAAGACCGTGCCCGTTTTTACAGCTACCTGCATCGCGTCTGGTCTAAAACCAGTGATAAGCCGGTGTGGATGGAGCAGGCTGAAAAAGCCACCTGCGATTTCTACTGATAATTAATGAATCCTAAAAGCCGCTGATATCAGCGGCTTTTTTGCTCATGATAGCTACACTTATCTCAGGAATGAAAAGGAGCGATCATGAGCGAGAAAATCCCTGTTGGTATCAGTGCCTGTCTGTTGGGGGAAGCGGTTCGCTATGATGGTGGGCATAAGCGCCTGGCCTTTGCTGTAGAAGAACTGTCGCCGTGGGTCGCGTTTGAACCCGTATGCCCTGAAATGGGGATCGGGTTACCGGTCCCACGACCTGCGCTGCATCTGGTCAAAGAGGGCGAGGCTGTCTCCCTGCGTTTTAGTGATAAGCGCGAGGGGTATTTTCGTACGCAATTAAATTCTCGTCAGCGACAAGAGCTGGCCTCTCTCATTGACGGTTATCGACGAGCGACTCAACCGCTGCTTGCGCCAATAACATTACTCAAACACTATATGGCGGAATACCCGGATGCTTATCTCTCCGGGCAGCGCTATTTCAATCCCTGGCCAGAGGCTCTGCGTTTGCGCTACGGGCGTTAATTTTTTTCTTCAGGAGTGTTATGACCACCCATTTGGTCTGGTTTCGGCGTGATTTACGTCTGCACGACAACCTCGCGCTGGCGGCGGCTTGTCGGGATCGTTCTGCGCAGGTGCTGGCGTTATATATATCTACCCCCGGGCAGTGGAAGGCCCACGATATGGCCCCGCGTCAGGTGGCATTTGTCAACGCGCAGTTGAATGCGTTACAAACGGCGCTGGCAGAAAAAGGCATCCCTTTACTGTTTCATGAAGTGGCTGATTTTGCGGCCAGCGTGGACACCGTCAAACGTGTCTGCCTGCAGCATGACGTCAGTCGATTATTTTATAACTATCAATATGAAATAAACGAACGACAGCGTGATGTAAACGTAGAGAAATCATTACCCCAGGTGGTGTGCGAAGGGTTTGATGACAGCGTGATCCTGCCTCCTGGAGCGGTGATGACCGGCAATCATGAGATGTATAAAGTGTTCACGCCGTTTAAAAATGCCTGGCTGAAGCGGATTAAAGACGGTATTCCAGAATGTGTGAGCGCGCCAAAAATGAGAGAAAGCGGCGCTCTTGACGCACCGTTAACATCAATAACGCTGAGCTATCCGCAGCAAGATTTTGATGCGCAGAGGTTTGTGGCAGAGGAAAAATTGGCCATCGCGCAATTACGCCAGTTTTGCCAGCAGGCTGCGGGAAAATACGAGCATCAGCGTGATTTTCCCGCGATTGACGGGACCAGTCGATTATCCGCAAGCCTGGCGACAGGCGGGTTATCGCCGCGCCAATGCCTGAATCGACTGCTCGCAGAGCAGCCGCAGGCGCTTGAGGGCGGGGCGGGCAGCGTCTGGCTGAACGAGCTTATCTGGCGTGAATTTTATCGTCATCTGATGACGTATCATCCGGCGCTGTGTCGGTATCAACCCTTTATCCGCTGGACCGATCGCGTGCAATGGCAGAATAACCCGACGCATTTGCAGGCCTGGCAAACGGGTCAAACGGGTTACCCGATTGTGGATGCGGCGATGCGTCAGCTCAACGCCACGGGCTGGATGCATAATCGTTTACGCATGATTACGGCCAGTTTTTTAGTAAAAGACCTGCTGATCGACTGGCGTAAAGGGGAGCAGTATTTCATGTCGCAACTGATCGATGGCGACCTGGCGGCCAATAACGGCGGCTGGCAGTGGGCCGCATCCACCGGAACCGATGCCGCACCGTATTTCCGCATATTTAACCCCACGACGCAGGGCGAAAAATTTGACCGTGACGGTGAGTTTATCCGCCAGTGGCTGCCGGAATTGCGCGATGTGCCGGGTAAAGCCATCCATGAGCCGTGGTCGTGGGCGGAAAAAGCGCAGGTGACGCTCAACTATCCTCGCCCGATTGTCGATCATAAGCAGGCCAGACTAGCGACGCTGGCGGCATATGAGGCGGCGCGAAAAGGGTAAAGGCAGGGTGGATTTCTGCGTAATGCCTTCCAGCAAAATGAATTTGTTGCAGTTGGGCGCGTTTAGCGCTGAAGTGTGCGCGCAAGGTTGTTAATGCCCTGATGCAGATGCTTTTATCTGGCAGTAAAGTTCCGTCATCTTCATTCGGGTGATGGAACTTGATGACAATGCCAACAACCTCCACACCGCACGACGCGGTATTTAAAACGTTTTTACATCATCCCGAAACGGCGCGGGATTTTCTCGACATTCACCTGCCAGCTGAACTGCGGATGCTGTGCGATTTGAATTCGCTGAAGCTGGAGTCAGAAAGCTTTATTGAAGCGGATTTACGTTCGCGCTACTCCGACGTGCTCTGGTCTTTGCACACACGCAACGGTGACGGTTATGTCTATGTGGTGATAGAGCATCAAAGTTCAGCTGAGCCGCATATGGCTTTTCGTCTGTTGCGTTATGCGATGGCGGCGATGCAGCGTCATCTGGACGCAGGGCATAAGGAACTGCCTCTGGTGATACCGATGCTCTTTTATCATGGCTGCCGAAGCCCCTATCCGTACTCATTGTGCTGGCTGGATGCCTTTGCTGACCCCGTGGCGGCAAGACAGCTTTATTCCAGCGCATTTCCGTTGGTAGACATAACGGTGGTACCCGATGATGAGATCATGGCTCACAGACGAATGGCGCTGCTGGAATTAATGCAAAAACATATCCGTCAGCGGGATTTGATGGGGCTGGTAGAGCAACTGGCCACGCTGCTACTTACTGGATGCGCTAATGACACGCAATTACAGGCGATGTTTAATTACATCCTACAATCTGGCGACGAATCTCGTTTTAATGAATTTATGCAGGAGATAGCGCAACGGATCCCCCAACATAAGGAGAGGCTGATGACTATTGCAGAGCGGTTACGGTTAGATGGATTACAGGAAGGGTTACAGCAGGGTAAACAAGAAGCCGCATTACGTATAGCGCAAACCATGCTGGAGCAAGGTATAGATCGCACAATGGTGCTACTGGTTACAGGTCTTACTGAAGAGGAACTCGCAGCAATTCATGCATAATTACCTGAAAAAACAGGCCCGAATCTTATCACATCATCGGGCCTGTACACTCAGGACTCTACCGCTAACGCACGGTTTCTGAATTTCAGCGACTGGTACAGCCAAATCAGCAGCACCAGTACCACACAGGCCAGTGCGCCCCAGGTAATTTCGCTAAAGACGTCGATATAGGCATTGATGGAATAGTTGATGGCGCCGGCAGCGTCAAAGGAACCTTGTGACGTCTGGTCGGCGATCACCCCAGCCAGGTAGTTGGCGATTGCGCCGGAAAGCAGCATATAAATACCGGTTAATACACCGGTTACTCCGGGGATCTCAATGCGGGTAATTTGTGACATTGCCACCGGGTCGATAAACAGTTCCGCAAAGCCCATGACCGCCAGCCCCAATACCATCAGCGGCATGGAAGAGTGGCCGTAAGCTGCGGACCAGCGGGCGCTTAAGGTCAGAATACAGAAACCGGCACTCATTAAACCGAGACCAAGGGCAAATTTGCCCCAGATGCGTACGGTGCGATTGCCGCCTGCGCTCTCTTTGACCACCCATGCCAGCACGATACCGCACAGCATAACCGCAAAGGCGTTAACCGACTGGAACATCGCGGTGGGTACGGAATACCCCATAATGTCGCGATTAACAAAGCGGTCGATATACAGGCTGATTGAGCTACCGCCCTGTTGAGCAAAGGCCCAGAACAGCAGGCTAAAGAAGGTCAGCGTGACGATGAGTCCCAGCTCTTTGCGCTGCTTCTGGGTTTGCGCCTGGCGGTAAATCTTCGCCAGAACCGCCAGACCGATAACAGTAGCAACGATCAGGGCGTACACGGACCACTCTTTCCAGAACAAGACAGTAATCAGCAGTGGGGCGGCAACCAGCAGAACTAACAACCAGGCCCAGTTCGGCAACATGTATTTTTTCGCGCGCAGAACAGCCTTATTGACGCCGGTGGTATGGGCGAAATGGCGATTACCACATAAGAAAATCACCAGCCCTGCCAGCATGCCGATAGCGGCCAGCGCAAACCCCATCGCCCAGCTGTACTCTTCCTGCACATAGCCACAGGCTATCGGGGCAATGATTGAGCCGATGTTGCCGGCGGCGTAGAGCAGAGAGAACCCACCGTCGCGGCGGGGATCTTCAGGCTGATACAGTTCACCCAGCAGGCAACTGACGTTGGATTTAAACAGACCGTAGCCACAGACGATAATCGCTAGCGATAAATAAAGGAATGCCGGGGCCATTTCGCTGGCGCCCAACACCAGATGCCCCACCGCCATCAAAAATGCGCCGATCATCACCGCCATCCGGTTGCCGAGCACTTTATCTGCCAGATACCCTCCGAGAATGGGCGTGACGTAGACCAACGAGCAGTAGGCGCTGAACAGTTCGTAGGCGTGATTATCGTCGTACTTAAGCTGGTTAGTGAGATACAGAATCAGCAGCGCACGCATACCGTAAAAACTGAAATATTCCCAAATTTGTAGCGCGACAACGTAATAAATCGCCCGCGGTTGAGATGCTTGTTTATTCATTGTTTTCTCGAAGTAAATGTCTCGCAACAGGTTGAATGTGCTGTGCGAGCGTGTTTCCTTAAAGTTGTAACTTTGATACAGATCTGATTATTTTTGCAATATGCTGTCTGATTGCATAAATATACATGAATTAGATCGCGTGGTGGTATGCAAATTACGTTCTACAGTGGTGTGATTGTTTCTTAATGTGTCAGTGAAATGACTATCGACGAACGCAGGCGAGGACGCTATTTTAACCTAAGCTGTGTTGCTGATTGGGCAGGCAGAACTTATGACAACGAGGACGATGATGAAAAACACCGAACTGGAACAACTGATCAATGACAAACTGAACAGCGCCGCCATTAGCGACTATGCGCCGAACGGTTTGCAGGTTGAGGGCAAAGAGACGGTGCATAAAATCGTGACCGGCGTGACCGCAAGCCAGGCGCTGCTGGACGAGGCGGTGCGCCTGCAGGCCGATGCGGTCATCGTTCATCACGGTTATTTCTGGAAAGGCGAATCTCCGGTGATTCGCGGCATGAAGCGCCATCGTCTGAAAACGCTGTTGGAAAATGATATTAACCTGTATGGCTGGCATCTGCCGCTGGATGCCCATCCGGAACTGGGCAATAACGCGCAGCTTGCCGCGCTATTGGGGATTACCGTGATGGGGGAAATTGAGCCGCTGGTACCGTGGGGTGAACTCTCTATGCCGGTTCCGGGGCTGGAGCTGGCGTCGTGGATTGAAGTGCGTCTGGGCCGTAAACCGTTATGGTGCGGTGATACCGGGCCGGAAAAGGTGCAACGCGTCGCGTGGTGTACGGGGGGCGGTCAAAGCTTCATTGATAGCGCAGCCCGGTTTGGCGTCGATGCCTTTATCACCGGTGAAGTCTCAGAGCAAACCATTCACTCTGCCCGCGAACAGGGGCTGCATTTTTATGCTGCCGGTCACCATGCGACCGAACGCGGCGGGATTCGCGCATTAAGCGAATGGCTGAATGAAAATACCGATCTGGATGTCACTTTTATTGATATTCCTAACCCAGCGTAATAAAGAGGGACGAAAGTGCAGCGAGCGCGTTGTTATCTGTTAGGTGAGACTGCGGTAGTTCTGGAACTGGAGCCGCCCATTACGCTGGCGACTCAAAAACGTATCTGGCGTCTGGCCCAGCGTCTGGTTGATGCTCCGAATGTACGTGAAGCGATTCCAGGAATGAACAATATCACGGTGATCTTGCGTGACCCACAAACGCTGGCGCTGGATGCGATTGAACGCCTGCAGCGCTGGTGGGAAGAGAGCGAAGCGCTGGAACCGGATTCGCGTTTTATTGAAATTCCCGTGACTTATGGCGGTGAGTTTGGCCCCGATCTGGCAGAGGTCGCCCGGCACAGTGGATTAAGCGACAAGCAGGTTGTTGAACTGCATGCGTCAGTCGACTATGTGGTGTGGTTTATTGGTTTTCAGCCAGGGTTCCCCTATCTGGGGAGCTTACCTGAACCACTCCATACCCCCAGACGGTCAGAACCGCGTCTGCTTGTTCCGGCAGGTTCTGTAGGTATCGGTGGATCGCAAACGGGGGTCTATCCGCTTGCCACGCCCGGCGGATGGCAATTGATTGGGCGTACCTCCGTGTCGTTATTTGATCCAAAACGAGAAGAGCCGATCCTGTTGCGCGCTGGGGATACCGTGCGTTTTGTTCCGCAGAAGGAGGGGGTATGTTAAACATCATTCGTGCGGGCATGTACACCTCGATCCAGGACGGCGGACGCCACAATTTTCGTCAATCCGGCATCAGCCACTGCGGCGCGCTGGATAAACCGGCGTTAAACGTTGCTAACCTGCTGGTGGGAAATGATGCGAATGCTGCTGCGCTGGAAATCACGCTGGGGCAACTGGTAGTCGAATTTGAAGCTGATGGTTGGTTTGCCCTGACCGGCGCCGGATGCGAAGCGCATCTGGATCGTGCTCCTGTGTGGAGTGGGTGGCGACTGCCGGTGAAAGCGGGACAGCGGCTGACGCTAAAACGGCCACATCATGGTATGCGTAGTTATCTGGCGGTTGCGGGCGGATTTGATGTTCCCGAAGTCATGGGCTCGCGCAGCACCGATCTTAAAGTCGGCATTGGCGGGCTGGAGGGGCGTCTGCTGCGTGATGGCGATCGGCTGGCGATTGGGGCATCTACCCGGCAATTCAGCGGACCTCAGGGGGTAAAACAGCTGATGTGGGGAAACCACATTCGTGCGCTGCCCGGGCCTGAATACCAGGAATTTGACGAGGTCTCGCAGGCGTCTTTCTGGCGTTCGCCGTGGCAGCTTAGCCCGCAAAGCAACCGGATGGGCTATCGCCTGCAGGGGCAGCCGTTGACGCGTATGACCGATCGCGAGTTGCTGTCGCATGGCTTACTCCCCGGCGTGGTGCAGGTTCCGCATAATGGTCAACCGATCGTGCTGATGAACGATGCCCAGACGACGGGCGGCTATCCGCGCATCGCCTGTATCATCGAAGCGGATATGTACCATCTGGCGCAGATCCCGCTCGGTCAGCCGATTCATTTTGTGCAGTGTTCGCTGGAGGAAGCGCTTAAGGCGCGCCACGATCAGCAGCGTTACCTGCAACAGTTAACATGGCGACTTAATAATGAAAATTGATCTCAACGCAGACCTCAGTGAGGGCTGTGCTAACGATGCATCGCTGCTGCAACTGGTGTCGTCAGCTAATATCGCCTGTGGATTTCACGCCGGTGATGCGCAAACCATGCTTTTAAGCGTGCGTGAAGCGCTAAAAAATAGCGTGGCGGTAGGCGCACATCCGAGCTTTCCGGATCGGGAGAATTTTGGCCGTAGAGCCATGACCCTGCCTGTGGAAACGGTTTATGCGCAGACGCTGTATCAAATTGGCGCGCTGGCAGCCATTACGCGCGCGGAAGGCGGCGTGATGCGCCATGTGAAACCCCACGGTATGCTTTATAACCAGGCGGCAAAAGATCCACAGTTGGCGGATGCGATTGCGAAAGCGGTGCATGCCTGCGATCCCTCGCTGGTTCTGGTGGGGCTGGCGGGAAGCGAACTGATTCGCGCCGGGGAACATTATGGCCTGGTGACGCGTCAGGAGGTTTTTGCCGATCGGGGTTACCAGGCTGACGGCAGTCTGGTTCCGCGTAGCCAGCCTGGTGCATTGATTGAGGATGAAGAGCAGGCGCTGGCGCAAACGCTAGAAATGGTGCAATCCGGTAGAGTAAAAAGCCAGAGCGGAACATGGGCGAACGTGACGGCCCAGACGGTATGCATTCATGGGGATGGCGAGCACGCACTCGCTTTTGCCCGTCGCTTGCGCAGCGCATTCGAAGCATGCAATATTCAAATTAGCGCATAATTTTTTCATACAAAACAATAATATATTACACAACAACATAAGGGATTTAATTATGGGAGAGGTCATTTCTCTCTGGCCATTGACGGGTATCGCCGTCATTGTGGTCGGATTTCTTTTACGTTTTAACCCGGTATTGGTGGTCATTATTGCCGGGATCGTCACCGGACTGGCGGCGCATATGCCAATCGCTACCATTCTGGAAAAGCTGGGTGAGGGATTTCTCAACACCCGCAACCTGCCGTTTATCCTGCTGATCCCACTGGCGGTTATTGGTCTGCTGGAGCGTCACGGACTCAAAGAGCGCGCTCAGGCGTGGATTGCCAAAATCCGCAGCGCCACCAGCGGCCGTCTGCTTATTGTCTATCTGTTTATTCGTGAGGCGACCGCCGCCTTAGGGCTGACCAGCCTGGGGGGACATCCGCAGATGGTGCGTCCGCTGCTGGCGCCAATGGCGGAAGGGGCCGCCGAGAAAAACCACGGTGAGATACCGGGCGCGGTTCGTTATCGTCTGCGCGCCATGTCTGCCGCGACTGATAACGTTGGGCTGTTTTTCGGTGAAGATATCTTTGTTGCCTTCGGTGCCATCATATTCATGCACAATTTTATGCTGGAATCGGGCGGGATCCAGACCGAACCGCTGCATATCGCCCTGTGGGGGATCCCGACGGCAATTTGCGCCTTCCTGATCCACGGCACGCGTCTGTGGCGGCTGGATAGCTATTTGCAGCGTGAAGTGGCGAAAGCGAATGCCGCAGCGAAAGGGGAAGCGAAATGAATTTTCAGCAAAGCTATCTCTACTGGCTGGCAGGCGCGGTATTACTGATTGTGGCGCTGATGTCCTGGCGGGATAAGGCTAACCCGCGTCGCTTAACCACCGGTCTGTTTTGGGGCCTGTACGGCGTTCTCTTTCTGCTTGGCGACTGGACATACTCGCTGTTTGGCGATAAACGCGCGGTGCATATTGCCGTCGGCGTCGCGGTGGTCATACTGGCCCTGATCGCCGGTTTCGGCGGCGTAAAGCTGGGAAGCTACCATCAACGAACGCAGCAACAGCGCGAAGAGAGCGCCAGTCGTCTGGGTAATCGCCTGTTTTTTCCGGCGCTGGCGATCCCGGTGGTAACCGTTATCGGCGTGCTGATGTTCAACCATATTCCGGGTTTACAGGATGCGCTGTTTGGGCCGGGTAATCATGCCACGCTGGTGACGCTCTTTTCGATGACCGCAGGTTCGTTGATTGGTCTGGCGATGGCGATAAAAATGACCCATGAGCGGGTGCATCAGCCGATTCAGGAGGCACGCCGACTGCTGGACTCCATCGGGTGGGCATTCATCCTGCCGCAGATCCTGGCCACGCTCGGACTGTTGTTTACTGCGGCGGGCGTCGGCAGCGGCATTTCATATCTGACCCAGGAATATCTGGCGGTGGATAGCCGTTTTATCGCGGTGGCGGTGTACACCATTGGTATGGCCTTGTTGACGATGGTGATGGGCAATGCGTTTGCCGCTTTCCCGATCGTGACCGCGGGAATCGGTATTCCGATCCTCGTACTGCAACACGGTGGTAACCCGGCGGTGATGGCGGCGATTGGTATGTTCTCCGGCTATTGCGGAACATTGATGACGCCAATGGCGGCGAACTTCAATATTGTGCCTGCGGCGCTGCTGGAGCTACCAGACAAAAACGCGGTGATTAAAGCGCAGGTGCCAACCGGCATACTGCTGCTGTTGGTTAACGTTTTCCTGATGTATTTCCTGATGTTCCTGTAAGGAGGAAGGATGAAAACAGTACTCATCACGGGATTTGAACCCTTTGGCGGCGAGTCAGTTAACCCTTCCTGGGAAGTGGTCTCGGGTCTCGACAATGCTATCATCGATGGATGCCGTGTCGTTGCTCGCCAGTTGCCGTGCGTCTTTGGCGAGTCTCTCTCCGTACTCAATGCCGCGATTGACGCATTGTCGCCATCGCTGGTGCTGGCGGTGGGGCAGGCGGGTGGCCGAACGGATATTACCGTGGAGCGCGTGGCGATTAATGTTGACGATGCGCGTATTGCGGATAATCAGGGGCAACAGCCGATTGATGTACCGATTGTGGCCGATGGCCCTGCGGCGTGGTTCAGCACATTGCCGATCAAAGCGATGGTTGTCGCCATGCGCAACGCGGGAATTCCGGCCTCGGTTTCTCAGACGGCGGGTACCTTCGTGTGTAACCACGTGATGTATGGCCTGCTGCATAAATTACGCGACGTGCCGGCAGTGAAGGGCGGTTTTATTCATATTCCTTATCTGCCACAACAGGCCGCGCAGCACCCCGGTGCGCCAAGTATGGCGGCGGAAACAGTACGTCGGGCGCTGGAGGTCGCGATTGCCACCGCATTGCAGTTGGAAAGCGATATCGCGGTGACAGGCGGCGCAACACATTAACAAAGGACAGTATTATGCCTGAAGGCCCGGAGATCCGCCGCGCGGCGGATACCCTGGAGGCGGCAGTCAAAGGTAAACCCCTGACGGATGTCTGG
The DNA here is from genome assembly GCF_008693645.1 of Citrobacter werkmanii. Taxonomy (NCBI): domain Bacteria; kingdom Pseudomonadati; phylum Pseudomonadota; class Gammaproteobacteria; order Enterobacterales; family Enterobacteriaceae; genus Citrobacter; species Citrobacter werkmanii. The sequence goes on from NZ_CP044101.1 coordinate 1,788,904, forward strand.
TTTGCCTTTGAGCAGTTAAAACCGTATCAATCCCAACTCATCGGGCAGAGTGTTACCCAGCTTGAAACGCGGGGTAAAGCCTTGCTGACCCATTTTTCCAATGGCCTGACGCTGTATAGCCACAATCAGCTTTACGGCGTGTGGCGAGTGGTCGATACCGGCAACATTCCGCAAACCACGCGGGTGCTGCGCGTCAGGCTGCAAACCGAGGATAAAACTATCCTGCTGTATAGTGCGTCTGACATCGAAATGCTGACGCCACAGCAGCTCACCACCCATCCATTTCTGCAACGGGTTGGACCGGACGTGCTGGATTTGCGTTTAACGGCCGCAGAGGTAAAAACGCGTCTGCTGTCATCTCGTTTTCGCAATCGCCAGTTTTCCGGGCTGCTGTTGGATCAGGCATTTCTGGCGGGATTAGGTAACTATCTGCGGGTAGAAATTCTCTGGCATGTGGGGTTGACCGGTCAGCATAAAGCGTCACAGCTTAGCGATGAACAGTTGGATGCGCTGGCGCAAGCGCTGCTTGATATTCCACGTCTGTCGTATAACACTCGCGGCCAGGTCGATGACAATAAGCACCACGGCGCGCTGTTTCGCTTTAAGGTCTTTCATCGGGATGGCGAAGCCTGTGAGCGCTGTGGCGGCATCATCGAGAAAACGACTCTTTCCTCGCGACCCTTTTACTGGTGTCCGGGCTGCCAGCATTAGGTGGACTGTCTTGGCGCATGCGCTGAAATAAAACGCGCCACCGCCGGACCGGTCAATAAAATACTGAACAGCCGCAGGGTTTGCATCGCCATGATTAGCGCCATATCGGCGTGGCTGCCAGCGGCAATTACCGCGACGGAATCCACTCCGCCAGGGCTGGTCGCCAGATAGGCGGTGAGAAAGTCGATTTGCATATAATGCGCCAGCCCCCAGGCCATCGCGGCACAAATCGCCATCAGTGAAAAAATGGACAACAGTATTTGCGGCAGTGGCCGCAGCGCCATTAAAAAGATCTGTTTGTCAAAGCCAAGACCGATTTGCCAGCCAATCGCCATATACGCTATCGCCAGTAGCCATTCCGGCAGTTCAATGACCATTATACCGCCTGCGTTTAGCAATGCGCCCGCCAGCATGGGCAGTAACATCACGCCGGAGGGGATACGCAGTAAGCGCCCGGCCACACCAGCAACTGCGGCCAGCAGTATGGTACTTAACAGACTAAGACTCAGCGGTGGAAACCAGACGATTTGCTGGCCGACCGTTTGTGCCTGTTCGCCCATGACAAATCGGGTGACCAGCGCGGCAGCGCCGACCACCAACAGTACGCGCAAATACTGCATAAACGCCACCAGGCGGATGTCAGCGCCATAATCCTGCGCCATCGCAACCATCGCGGCTGCCCCGCCAGGTGATGACCCCCACGCGCCGGTGTTCCCCGGTAGATTGCTGTAGCGAACCAGCAGCCAGCCGATCACCGCGCTGCTAATCAGGGTTGCCAGCAGGATGACAATCACCATCGGCCAGTGTGCCGCAAGTGTCGTTAAAATGGATCCGGTGAGGTTTTGCGCAATCATGCAGCCGAGAATGGCCTGAGCGGCAAGAAATGTGCAGCGGGGAGGGTGCAGGGAGATCCCGCGCATACTGAAAATGATACCGACAATCATCGAGCCGAGCAGCAATGCGCCTGGAAGATGTATCAACAGAAAGAGCAGGGAAAGAAGGAGTGATAGCAGAAATAGCAGGCTCCACTGCAAAACAGGCATCCCATGCTCCTGAGTGAAATGAGGAAGATCTCAGTAAATCATAGAGAAAACGTGATGAGAATAAAATAATGTGGGTCAAGAATAAACAGACCGGACAGGGGCATTAACACCCTGTCCGGCCAGGAAGATTCAAGGGAGTAGGCCGGACAGGCGAGAGCGCTATCCGGCAGACAATTAACGTTTAATATCAGACTTAAAGTCGCGCTTGTCGTAGCCGGTATACAGCTGACGTGGACGAGCGATTTTCATGCCGTCGGTGTGCATTTCGTTCCAGTGTGCAATCCAGCCAACGGTACGCGCCATGGCGAAGATCACAGTGAACATGGAGGACGGAATGCCCATCGCTTTCAGAATGATGCCAGAGTAGAAGTCGACGTTCGGGTAGAGTTTCTTCTCGATGAAGTACGGGTCGTTGAGCGCAATGTGCTCAAGCTCCATTGCCACTTCCAGCAGATCATCTTTGGTGCCCAGCTCTTTCAGCACTTCATGGCAGGTTTCACGCATCACGGTGGCGCGCGGGTCATAGTTTTTGTAAACACGGTGACCAAAGCCCATCAGGCGGAAAGAATCATTCTTGTCTTTCGCGCGGCGAACAAATTCCGGAATGTGTTTAACTGAGCTGATTTCTTCCAGCATTTTCAGCGCAGCTTCGTTGGCGCCGCCGTGTGCCGGTCCCCACAGGGAAGCAATACCAGCCGCGATGCAGGCAAACGGGTTCGCGCCAGAAGAACCTGCGGTACGTACGGTAGAGGTCGAGGCGTTCTGTTCGTGGTCAGCGTGCAGGATCAGGATACGGTCCATGGCGCGTTCCAGGATTGGATTAACTTCGTATTTTTCGCACGGCGTGGAGAACATCATGTTCAGGAAGTTACCGGCGTAGGAGAGATCATTGCGCGGGTAAACGAACGGCTGGCCGATGGAGTATTTGTAACACATCGCTGCCATGGTCGGCATTTTGGACAGCAGACGGAAGGCGGCGATTTCACGGTGACGCGCATTATTTACGTCCAGCGAATCGTGATAGAACGCAGCCAGCGCCCCGGTGACACCGCACATAACGGCCATCGGGTGAGAGTCGCGGCGGAAACCGTGGAACAGACGCGTGATCTGCTCGTGAATCATGGTATGGCGAGTGACCGTGGTTTTGAACTCGTCGTACTCCTCCTGCGTCGGTTTTTCGCCGTACAGCAGGATATAACACACTTCCAGATAGTTGGACTCGGTCGCCAACTGGTCAATCGGGAAGCCGCGATGCAGCAAAATGCCTTCATCACCATCGATGAACGTAATTTTGGATTCGCAGGATGCGGTAGAGGTGAAACCTGGGTCAAAAGTAAACATCCCCTTTGAGCCAAGGCTACGAATATCAATAACATCTTGACCGAGCGTACCTTTCAGCACATCCAGTTCAATAGCAGCGTCACCATTTAGAGTGATTTTTGCTTTAGTATCAGCCATTTACGGTCTCCTTAGCGCCTTATTACTTAAGACTGCGGAAGTCAGACTTGTTTTCGATACATCAATCAACCGTTACCAGTTTTTTATTCGGCTCGCCGCTCTGCGATAGAGGCGAAAACCAGGGTACAGAGCAATGGGCGCTTGCAGGTAAATCAGTTAACTCATGGTGAAATAGTAACAAATCAACAACTTAGCAATCCGAATTATTTAACCTGTCTATCACTAATAACTGTCCTGAAGGTATTGGTCAATACTTCCACACTGTTACATAACTAAATCTCCGGTGAAAGAGTGACCCCATAACTTTTACGCATTATATGCTTTTTCTGGTGTCGTTTGTAACAACTTTGTTTAATGATTGTCAAATCAGATGATTAAAAATTAAAATAATGTTGTTATCGTGACCTATGTCACTGTTCGGGATAAAACCCGACAAACTATATGTAGGTTAATTGTAATGATTTTGTGAACGTCCTATACTGCCGCCAGGTCTCCGGAATACCCTGCAATCCCGAGCCAACCAGCGTTGTAACGTGTCGTTTTAGCAACTGGAAGCAGTGTTTTATATGACGCGTAGTTATAGTAAGGACGCTGTCTGACCCGCAAGCAGACCGGAGGAAGGAAATCCCGGCGTCTTTCAGACTACAGAAGTCTTATCTTCTGTGCCCGAAGTCCAAAGGGAATAATAAGAACAGCATGTGGGCGTTATTCATGATAAGAAATGTGAAAAAACAAAGACCTGTCAATCTGGATCTGCAAACGATCCGGTTCCCAATCACGGCGATAGCGTCCATTCTCCATCGCGTTTCCGGAGTGATCACCTTCGTGGCGGTCGGGATTCTGTTGTGGTTATTGGGTACCAGCCTTTCCTCCCCTGAAGGTTTCCTCACGGCGTCATCCATTATGAATAACTTCTTTGTGGAGTTAATCATGTGGGGGATCCTGATTGCGCTGGCCTATCACGCCGTAATGGGCATTCGCCATCTGTTGATGGATTTTGGCTATATCGAAGAAACCCTCGAAGCAGGGACACGCTCCGCCAAAATTTGTTTCGTTATCATTGTCGTGCTTTCACTTCTCGCAGGAGTCCTCGTATGGTAAGCAACGCCTCCGCATTAGGACGCAACGGCGTACATGACTTCATTCTGGTCCGTGCTACCGCTATCGTTCTGACGTTATACATCATCTATATGGTCGGCTTCTTCGCCACCAGCGGCGAGTTGACCTTTGAAGTCTGGACCGGTTTCTTCTCATCGGCATTCACCAAAGTCTTCACCCTGCTGGCGCTTTTTTCCATCTTGATTCATGCCTGGATTGGCATGTGGCAGGTGTTGACCGACTACGTTAAACCGCTGGCTGTACGCCTGATTCTGCAACTGGCTATCGTCGTTGCGCTGGTGGTTTACGTCATTTATGGATTTGTTGTGGTGTGGGGTGTGTAATGAAACTGCCAGTCAGAGAATTTGATGCTGTTGTGATTGGTGCCGGTGGCGCAGGTATGCGCGCGGCGCTGCAAATTTCCCAGAGCGGACAGACCTGTGCGCTGCTCTCCAAAGTATTTCCAACCCGTTCCCATACCGTATCCGCGCAGGGTGGCATCACCGTGGCGCTCGGTAATACCCATGAAGATAACTGGGAATGGCACATGTACGACACCGTCAAAGGGTCGGACTACATTGGCGATCAGGACGCAATTGAATATATGTGTAAAACCGGCCCGGAAGCGATTCTGGAGCTGGACCATATGGGCCTGCCGTTCTCTCGTCTCGATAATGGCACCATTTATCAACGTCCGTTTGGCGGTCAGTCGAAAAACTTCGGCGGCGAGCAGGCGGCACGTACCGCCGCAGCGGCAGACCGTACCGGCCACGCGCTACTGCATACCCTGTATCAGCAGAACCTGAAAAACCACACCACCATCTTTTCTGAGTGGTATGCGTTGGACCTGGTAAAGAACGCTGACGGCGCGATTGTCGGTTGTACCGCACTGTGTATCGAAACCGGTGAAGTGGTTTACTTTAAAGCCCGCGCAACCGTACTGGCCACCGGCGGCGCAGGCCGTATTTATCAATCCACTACTAACGCCCACATCAATACCGGTGACGGCGTCGGTATGGCTATCCGCGCTGGCGTGCCGGTGCAGGATATGGAGATGTGGCAGTTCCACCCCACCGGTATCGCCGGCGCGGGCGTGCTGGTCACAGAAGGCTGCCGCGGTGAAGGCGGCTATCTGCTGAACAAACACGGCGAGCGCTTCATGGAGCGTTATGCCCCGAATGCGAAAGATCTGGCGGGTCGTGACGTGGTGGCGCGTTCCATCATGATCGAAATCCGTGAAGGCCGCGGCTGCGACGGCCCGTGGGGGCCGCACGCCAAGCTGAAACTCGATCATCTGGGTAAAGAAGTGCTGGAATCCCGTCTGCCGGGTATCCTCGAACTGTCACGTACGTTTGCCCACGTTGACCCGGTGAAAGAGCCGATCCCGGTAATTCCTACCTGCCACTACATGATGGGCGGTATCCCGACCAAAGTAACCGGCCAGGCGCTGACCGTAAACGAGCAGGGCGAAGATGTGGTGATTCCGGGGCTGTTTGCGGTAGGCGAAATCGCCTGCGTATCGGTTCACGGCGCCAACCGTCTGGGCGGCAACTCGCTGCTGGATCTGGTGGTCTTTGGTCGTGCGGTGGGTCTGCATCTGCAGGAATCTATCGCGGAACAGGGCGACCTGCTGGATGCGACGGAAGATGAGATCGATGCTTCTCTGGCTCGTCTGAATCGCTGGAACGGCAACCGTAACGGCGAAGATCCAGTGGCCATTCGCAAAGCGCTGCAGGAATGTATGCAGCATAACTTCTCGGTATTCCGCGAAGGCGATGCGATGGCGAAAGGACTGGAAGAGCTGAAAGCGATTCGTGAGCGTCTGAAAAACGCCCGTCTGGATGATACCTCCAGTGAATTTAACACCCAGCGCGTTGAGTGTCTGGAGCTGGATAACCTGATGGAAACCGCTTACGCCACCGCAGTCTCTGCAAACTTCCGTACCGAAAGCCGTGGCGCGCATAGCCGCTTCGACTTCCCGGAACGTGATGATGAAAACTGGCTGTGCCATTCCCTGTATCTGCCAGAGTCGGAAACCATGACGCGACGTCAAGTCAATATGGAACCGAAGCTGCGCCCGGCATTCCCGCCGAAGATTCGTACTTATTAATGCGGAGACAGGACAATGAAACTCGAGTTTTCAGTTTATCGCTATAACCCGGATGTTGACGATGCTCCGCGTATGCAGGATTACACCCTGGAGGCGGAAGAAGGGCGCGACATGATGCTGCTGGATGCGTTAATGCAGCTGAAGGAAAAAGATCCGTCGCTGTCGTTTCGTCGTTCCTGCCGTGAAGGGGTCTGCGGCTCCGACGGTCTGAACATGAACGGCAAAAATGGACTGGCCTGTATCACACCTGTTTCTGCGCTGAATCAGCCGGGCAAGAAGATTGTCATTCGCCCGCTGCCGGGTTTACCGGTTGTGCGCGATTTGGTGGTAGACATGGGACAATTCTACGCACAGTATGAGAAGATTAAGCCTTACTTGTTGAATAATGGGAAAAATCCACCGGCTCGTGAGCATTTACAAATGCCAGAGCAGCGTGAGAAGCTCGATGGGCTGTATGAATGTATTTTGTGTGCATGCTGCTCAACGTCCTGCCCATCATTCTGGTGGAATCCGGACAAGTTCATCGGTCCGGCAGGTCTGCTGGCCGCGTATCGCTTCCTGATTGACAGCCGCGATACCGAGACTGACAGCCGCCTGGAAGGTTTAAGTGATGCTTTCAGCGTATTCCGCTGTCACAGCATCATGAACTGCGTCAGCGTATGTCCTAAGGGGCTGAACCCGACGCGCGCTATCGGCCATATTAAGTCGATGCTGCTCAAGCGTAGTGCGTAAGTTGTTGTAGTGGTTGCCGGATGGCGACGTACCGTCTTATCCGGCCTACGGGTTACGTACCTTGTAGGCCTGAAAGCTACGCGCCATCGGGCAAATTGTTAATGTAGGAAACCTCTAAAAACTGCCACATGATTAGACAGTTTTTAAAGGTTCCTTCGCGAGCCAAACAAAAAGAGCTCGCAAGTGAACCCCGGCACGCACATCGGTGTGCGTGGTAGTATCCACGGCGAAGTAAGCATACAAATGCTTAAGGGATCACGATGCAGAACAGCGCTTTGAAAGCCTGGTTGGACTCTTCTTACCTCTCTGGCTCGAACCAGAGCTGGATAGAACAGCTCTATGAAGACTTCTTAACCGACCCTGACTCGGTAGATGCTAACTGGCGTTCGACGTTCCAGCAGTTACCTGGCACCGGAGTCAAACCGGATCAACTCCACTCAAAAACACGTGATTATTTCCGTCGGCAGGCGTTGATTACCCCACGTTACTCTTCTTCTATTTCCGACCCTGATGCCAATGTGAAGCAGGTTAAAGTCCTGCAGCTCATTAACGCCTACCGTTTCCGCGGTCATCAACATGCGAATCTCGATCCGCTGGGACTGTGGCAGCAAGAGAAAGTGGCCGATCTGGATCCGTCTTTCCACGATCTGACCGATGCGGATTTTCAGGAAAGCTTTAACGTAGGTTCTTTTGCCGGCGGCAAAGACACGATGAAGCTGAGCGACCTGGTTGTTGCGCTGAAACAAACCTACTGCGGTCCGATTGGTGCCGAGTATATGCACATCACCAGCACCGAAGAAAAACGCTGGCTTCAGCAGCGCATCGAGTCTGGCCGTGCCGCGTTCAGTAGCGAAGAGAAAAAACGCTTCCTCAGCGAACTGACCGCTGCGGAAGGCCTGGAACGCTACCTGGGCGCGAAGTTCCCGGGCGCGAAACGCTTCTCGCTGGAAGGCGGTGATGCGTTAATCCCGATGCTCAAAGAGATGATCCGCCACGCGGGCAACAGCGGTACGCGTGAAGTGGTGCTGGGCATGGCGCACCGTGGTCGTCTGAACGTACTGGTCAACGTGCTGGGTAAAAAGCCGCAGGACCTGTTCGACGAATTCGCGGGCAAACATAAAGAACACCTCGGCACTGGCGACGTGAAGTACCACATGGGTTTCTCATCGGATATCGAAACCGAAGGCGGTCTGGTACACCTGGCGCTGGCGTTTAACCCGTCGCACCTGGAAATTGTTAGCCCGGTGGTAATCGGTTCCGTCCGTGCGCGTCTGGATCGTCTGGATGAGCCGAGCAGCAATAAAGTCCTGCCTATCACCATTCACGGCGATGCGGCAGTCACCGGGCAGGGCGTGGTTCAGGAAACCCTGAACATGTCGAAAGCGCGTGGTTACGAAGTGGGCGGTACCGTTCGCATCGTTATCAACAACCAGGTGGGCTTCACCACCTCTAACCCGTTGGATGCGCGTTCTACCCCATACTGCACCGACATCGGTAAGATGGTTCAGGCGCCGATTTTCCACGTCAACGCGGATGACCCGGAAGCGGTCGCTTTCGTCACGCGTCTGGCGCTGGACTTCCGTAATACCTTCAAACGCGATGTCTTCATCGATCTGGTGTGCTACCGCCGTCACGGCCACAACGAAGCCGACGAGCCGAGCGCAACCCAGCCGCTGATGTATCAGAAAATCAAAAAGCATCCGACGCCGCGCAAAATCTACGCCGACAAGCTGGAAGCGGACAAAGTCGCCACGCTGGAAGATGCGACCGAAATGGTCAACCTGTATCGCGATGCGCTGGATGCTGGCGAGTGTGTAGTGAAAGAGTGGCGTCCAATGAACATGCACTCCTTCACCTGGTCGCCATATCTCAACCACGAATGGGACGAAAGCTACCCGAACAAAGTTGAGATGAAGCGTCTGCAGGAGCTGGCCAAACGCATCAGCACCGTCCCTGAAGCGGTTGAAATGCAGTCGCGCGTTGCCAAAATTTACGGCGATCGTCAGGCCATGGCCGCAGGCGAGAAGCTGTTCGACTGGGGTGGCGCAGAGAATCTGGCTTACGCCACGCTGGTTGACGAAGGCATTCCGGTTCGTCTGTCGGGTGAAGACTCCGGTCGCGGAACCTTCTTCCACCGTCACGCGGTAATTCATAACCAGGCGAACGGTTCAACCTACACGCCGCTGCAGCATGTGCATAACGGCCAGGGCACGTTCCGCGTATGGGACTCCGTACTGTCTGAAGAAGCAGTGCTGGCGTTTGAATACGGCTATGCCACGGCGGAACCGCGCACGCTGACCATCTGGGAAGCGCAGTTCGGTGACTTCGCCAACGGTGCTCAGGTCGTTATCGACCAGTTCATCTCTTCCGGCGAACAGAAATGGGGTCGTATGTGCGGTCTGGTTATGCTGCTGCCGCACGGCTACGAAGGTCAGGGTCCGGAGCACTCCTCCGCGCGTCTGGAACGTTATCTGCAACTTTGCGCTGAGCAAAACATGCAGGTTTGCGTCCCGTCTACCCCGGCACAGGTGTACCACATGCTGCGTCGTCAGGCGCTGCGCGGTATGCGCCGTCCACTGGTGGTGATGTCGCCGAAGTCGCTGCTGCGCCATCCGCTGGCGGTCTCTACGCTGGATGAACTGGCAAATGGCACCTTCCTGCCGGCCATTGGCGAAGTCGATGAGCTTGATCCGAAAGGCGTGAAGCGTGTCGTGATGTGTTCTGGTAAGGTTTATTACGACCTGCTGGAGCAACGCCGCAAGAATGATCAAAAAGATGTTGCCATTGTGCGCATCGAACAGCTCTATCCGTTCCCGCATAAAGCGGTGCAGGAAGCGCTGAAACCGTTCGCTCACGTACATGATTTTGTCTGGTGCCAGGAAGAGCCGCTCAACCAGGGCGCATGGTACTGCAGTCAGCATCATTTCCGTGAAGTGATTCCATTTGGGTCCGCTCTGCGTTATGCAGGTCGCCCGGCCTCTGCCTCTCCGGCAGTAGGGTATATGTCCGTTCACCAGAAACAGCAACAAGATCTGGTTAATGACGCGCTGAACGTCGATTAAATAAAGGATAAATAATGAGTAGCGTAGATATTCTTGTTCCCGACCTGCCTGAATCCGTAGCGGATGCAACGGTTGCAACCTGGCACAAAAAACCGGGCGATGCAGTACGTCGTGATGAAGTACTGGTAGAAATCGAAACTGACAAAGTGGTACTGGAAGTACCGGCATCAGCGGACGGTATCCTTGATGCGGTTCTGGAAGATGAAGGGACAACCGTCACTTCTCGCCAGATCCTCGGTCGCCTGCGTGAAGGCAACAGCGCGGGTAAAGAGACCAGCGCCAAGTCTGAAGAGAAAGATTCGACTCCGGCACAGCGCCAGCAGGCGTCGCTTACTGAGCAGAACAACGATGCCCTGAGCCCGGCGATCCGTCGCCTGCTCGGTGAACATAACCTCGAAGCCAGCGCCATCAAAGGCACTGGCGTCGGTGGCCGCATTACCCGCGAAGATGTGGAAAAGCATCTGGCCAAAGCGCCGGCAGCAACAGCCGAAGCCAAAGCACCAGCCGCCGCGCCTGCGCCTCAGCCTCAACTGGGTGCGCGTGGCGAAAAACGTGTTCCGATGACTCGTCTGCGCAAACGCGTAGCCGAACGTCTGCTGGAAGCGAAAAACTCCACCGCCATGCTGACGACGTTCAACGAAGTCAACATGAAGCCGATTATGGACCTGCGTAAGCAGTACGGCGACGCGTTCGAGAAACGCCACGGTATCCGTCTGGGCTTTATGTCTTTCTACGTGAAAGCGGTGGTTGAAGCGCTGAAACGCTATCCGGAAGTCAACGCCTCTATCGATGGCGATGACGTGGTGTACCACAACTACTTTGATGTCAGCATGGCGGTCTCCACGCCGCGCGGTCTGGTAACGCCGGTCCTGCGTGATGTGGATCTGCTGGGTATGGCTGACATTGAGAAGAACATTAAAGAGCTGGCAGTAAAAGGTCGCGACGGCAAGTTGACGGTTGAAGATCTGACGGGCGGTAACTTCACCATCACTAATGGCGGTGTGTTCGGTTCCCTGATGTCTACGCCGATTATCAACCCACCGCAGAGCGCCATCCTGGGTATGCATGCCATCAAAGATCGTCCGATGGCGGTAGACGGCAAGGTTGAAATCCTGCCGATGATGTATCTGGCGCTGTCTTACGATCACCGTCTGATCGATGGTCGTGAGTCAGTAGGCTTCCTGGTAACCATTAAAGAGTTGCTGGAAGATCCAACGCGTCTGCTGCTGGACGTGTAACGAAAAAGAGTATCACCTGCCCCGTAGGTCTGGACGCCTTATCAGGCCTACGGGTAAAAGATAACGATTACCTGAAGGATGGACAGAACACATGAACTTACATGAATATCAGGCAAAACAACTTTTTGCCCGCTATGGCTTACCGGCACCGGTGGGTTATGCCTGTAATACTCCGCGTGAAGCTGAAGAAGCCGCATCTAAAATCGGCGCAGGCCCGTGGGTAGTGAAATGTCAGGTTCACGCTGGTGGCCGTGGTAAAGCGGGCGGTGTGAAGGTTGTTAACAGCAAAGAAGACATTCGCGCTTTTGCTGAGCACTGGCTGGGGAAACGTCTGGTGACTTACCAGACAGACGCGAATGGCCAACCGGTAAATCAGATCCTGGTTGAAGCGGCGACCGATATCGGTAAAGAACTTTACCTCGGCGCAGTGGTTGACCGTAGCTCCCGTCGCGTGGTCTTTATGGCCTCTACCGAAGGCGGCGTGGAAATTGAAAAAGTGGCGGAAGAAACCCCACACCTGATCCACAAAGTGGCGCTGGATCCGCTGGCAGGCCCGATGCCTTACCAGGGACGCGAGCTGGCGTTCAAACTGGGTCTGGAAGGTAAACAGGTTCAGCAGTTCACCAAGATCTTCATGGGCCTGGCGACTATCTTCCTGGAGCGTGATCTGGCGCTGATCGAAATCAACCCGCTGGTAGTGACCAAACAGGGCGACCTGATCTGCCTCGACGGCAAACTGGGCGCTGACGGCAACGCGCTGTTCCGCCAGGCTGACCTGCGTGAAATGCGCGACCAGTCTCAGGAAGATCCGCGTGAAGCGCAGGCGGCACAGTGGGAACTGAACTACGTTGCGCTGGACGGCAACATCGGCTGTATGGTTAACGGCGCGGGCCTGGCAATGGGCACCATGGATATCGTTAAACTGCACGGCGGCGAACCGGCTAACTTCCTCGACGTGGGCGGCGGCGCGACCAAAGAGCGCGTGACCGAAGCGTTCAAAATCATCCTCTCCGATGACAATGTAAAAGCCGTACTGGTTAACATCTTCGGCGGTATCGTACGTTGCGACCTGATCGCTGACGGTATCATCGGCGCGGTAGCGGAAGTGGGCGTTAACGTTCCGGTTGTCGTTCGTCTGGAAGGCAACAACGCCGAACTCGGCGCGAAAAAACTGGCTGATAGCGGCCTGAATATTATTGCAGCGAAAAGTCTGACGGATGCAGCTCAGCAGGTTGTTGCCGCAGTGGAGGGGAAATAATGTCAGTTTTAATTAATAAAGATACCAAGGTTATCTGCCAGGGCTTCACCGGTAGCCAGGGGACATTCCACTCCGAACAGGCGATTGCTTACGGTACGCAGATGGTTGGCGGCGTAACGCCAGGCAAAGGCGGCACCACTCACCTGGGCCTGCCGGTGTTTAACACCGTGCGTGAAGCGGTAGAAGCGACTGGCGCAACCGCCACTGTGATCTACGTTCCGGCGCCGTTCTGCAAAGACTCCATCCTGGAAGCAATTGATGCAGGCATTAAACTGATTATCACCATCACCGAAGGTATCCCGACGCTGGATATGCTGACCGTGAAGGTGAAGCTGGACGAAGCGGGCGTGCGCATGATCGGCCCGAACTGCCCAGGCGTGATCACCCCGGGCGAATGCAAAATCGGCATCATGCCGGGTCACATTCACAAGCCGGGTAAAGTGGGTATCGTTTCCCGTTCCGGTACGCTGACCTATGAAGCGGTTAAGCAGACCACCGACTACGGTTTCGGCCAGTCCACCTGTGTCGGTATCGGCGGCGACCCGATTCCAGGCTCTAACTTCATCGACATTCTGAAGCTGTTCCAGGAAGATCCGCAGACTGAAGCGATCGTGATGATCGGCGAGATCGGCGGTAGCGCGGAAGAAGAAGCGGCGGCGTACATTAAAGATCACGTCACCAAGCCAGTTGTCGGCTACATCGCGGGCGTCACCGCGCCGAAAGGAAAACGTATGGGCCACGCCGGAGCGATCATCGCCGGTGGTAAGGGTACCGCTGACGAGAAATTCGCGGCTCTGGAAGCTGCTGGCGTGAAAACCGTTCGCAGCCTGGCCGATATCGGCGAAGCGCTGAAAACCGTTATTAAGTAAGAAGTAAAAAAACAGCCCTGACTATCTGCATGGTCAAGGGCTGGTCCCGTTTCGACATGGTTGGCCATCTGATGATGGCCTTTTTTGTTTTCTGCCGTCTATTCTCTTGCGATTCGATCATAATCATATTCATAAATGAGATTATTTTTTGCGGTCAGCATCATTCTTTCTCTTGATTAAATTCTGCATATTACCGGCTTTAATATCATGAGTGCCGGAGGAGAGCGTGCCGCTGAAAATCCAGAATGACTATTTACACGTTTTTTTCTCGATAGCCGAAGTATTCTCTCGCGCGACCGGGTTAGCCGCGGTCGTGATTGATATTCACGGCAAGGCACTGTCGGATTGTCATAATTTTAATTCGTTCTGCACATTAATGCGGGCGGATGAGCGGTATCGTGTAGGTTGCGAAAAATGCGATAAGCAGTGCGCTTTTGAGGGGCTAAAACAGCTTAAACCCAGAATACTCACCTGTCATGCAGGGTTAAGTTTGTTCTCGATGCCAATAATTAATGAAGGGCATCTTTATGGTTTTATTGTTTGCGGGCAGGTCAGGTCAAAGTATCAGGAATATAAAACTATCGTAATTAATAATAAATTTTTATGGATGGATGACCCAAAAATAAAAGCTGAATGGGGTCAGGTTGCGGTAGTGGATAATAATACGCTGGTGGCATCGGCTAATTTGTTAAGTTTTATTGTTGATAACTTTGAGCAAGAGCAACAATCCGATCAGATATTCGCCCCGCCGACCCGTTACGTTCGTCATTATTTCACTGAACCTTCTCGTCATGAGAAAAAACTTCTGGCGGCACTGCGTTATATTGATGAAAATTTGTATGGTGAATTATCCCTGGAATCCGTAGCGGCGCATGTGTGCTTAAGCGCGAACTATTTCAGCCGATTTTTTAAGAAGCGGCAGGGCGTTAATTTTAAAACCTGGGTGAATCAGAAAAAAATGCAAAAAGCGGGGGAGTTGTTGCACGATCCCGTGCACTCAATAGACAGTATTGCCCGGAAACTTCAATACGCGCAAACCAGCTACTTTTGCCGCGTTTTCAGGGCGGCGCATCAAACGTCGCCCCAGTCTTTTCGTCATGCCAGACTTTCGCAGTAAAGATCTTCTGCCACGGTGATGGCTTCCGGTATAAAAGAGAGTCGATCGCTCAGGGTCACCACCTCGCCAATAACAATCAGCGCAGGCGGAGCAATGTTAGCCTCCTGCGCTTTGCTCAGTAATGAACCGAGCGTACAGGTTAGTCGGCGTTGATTCTCCCGGGTGGCGGACATAATTAGCGCTGCGGGTGTATCTGCTGATTTACCGCCCATCAACAGTTCTTCGCAAATAAACGCCAGATTGGCGATTCCCATGACGATAACCAGCGTGCCATTTAGCTTCGCCAGTTGACGCCAGTCCTGCTGCTGGTTGCCTTCCCGCGTATGGCCTGTCACCACGTGAAAACCGGAGGCGAAATCGCGATGCGTCACCGGGATCCCGGCATAGGCCAGGCCGCCGATGGTAGAACTGATACCCGGCACAACTTCAAATGGGATACCCGCTTCAACAAGATCTTCAACTTCTTCGGCCCCACGACCAAACACATAAGGATCGCCCCCTTTCAGGCGTACGATGTTGTTATGTGTTTGGGCATACTGGACCAGTAATGCGTTAATTTCATCCTGGGGAACACAATGAAAGCCGGGATTTTTGCCGACATTGATAAGCAGGCAATCAGGTAATGCCCATTCCAAAATTTTGGGATTGACCAGCCGATCGTAAATAATGACATCAGCCTGTTTAATGCACATCATCGCTTTGAGGGTGAGCAATGAAATATCACCGGGACCTGCTCCAACGAGCCAGACCTTTCCGAAAGTTTTCACATTGTGTCCTTTATCACGTCTAACAAAAAAAGGCAGAAACTACATCAAGGAATGATTAAAAGCAGTCGTTTGCCCGTAAGTTATAACGTGAAATTATCTAAAATTATCGCATGGATAATATTGATTAATCTCGCAAAGTTTTTTCTGCAATAAACAAGTTAACTTGAAAAATTATTAAGAACTTATTGGCACTATTTGCATAGGTTTAACCTTATTTAAATTGTGTTTATTGTTGTGCTTGAGTATTATTGGTTAATATTTATCCGCCATCTGTATGAGTAAATCATGGATTGGATCAATGACATCAATGGATGAAATAAAATATAACTCTCGATGCTTATCTGGGTGTCTTGAATTATTTTTTATAAATTAAACTATTTTTGTACGCTGCATATGGAAGAGGTTATGAGAGGAAAAATACCGAAGACGGAGTTGCTGGTAACTTTTGAAGTTGTTGCGCGTCACGAAAGTTATACCCGGGCTGCTGAAGAGCTGGCTTTAACACAAAGTGCTGTTTTCCGTCAGGTGAATGCACTGGAGGATTTTCTGAATACCTCGCTATTTAATCATGCCAAGAAACGCATTTTTTTAAATGCGGCGGGCAAACATTATTTAAGTATCGTTAAAGAAACGTTAAATAAACTTGAGCGAGATACGACGACGATAATGACCTGGCAGCCAACGGTGCAGGTTATTGAGCTGGCAGTGAATCCGACCTTCAGCACGCATTGGCTGATCCCGAATCTGCGCGAGTTCAACAAACTCAATCCTGATATTATCGTGAATATCCATTCGCTGGCGAATATTGGTGATTTTCTCAATCGGGAGTATGACGCGGCAATCATGCGTGAAGATTTCTACTCGCCATGGTCGGGCGTTGAGTACCTGTTTGAAGAGGAAATCCTGCCGGTCTGCAGCCGCTGCTTGCTGGCTGAGCCGGAGCGGAAACTGGCGGTCGAGGAGTTGCTGAACGAATTCCCGCTTTTACACCAAAGCACGCGTATCAAAGGCTGGCAGGAATGGTTTGCGCTATCAGACGTCAGCAGCCCGTTGGTCAATAAAGGTCCAAGATTTGATCTGCTGTCGATGCTGATTGCGGCGGTTCGCTCTAATCTGGGCGTGGCATTGCTTCCTCGTTTTGCCATTCAGCACGATCTGGACAGTGGTGATATGGTCATTCCTTGCGATGTCCCGATGCGAACCGGGAACCGTTTCATCATGACGTGGCGTGAAGAGAAAGCGGAATCTGTGCATTTACAGATCTTCCGGGACTGGCTGTTGAATAAATCTGTGGTATCGCCTGCCTGATGGTACCGTGTGCCTTGTCAGGCCTGCAAAGAACGGTAGGCCGGATAAGACGTCAGGGCGTCGTTATCCGGCAAAAGAATGGCTACCAGTCGATTCCCACCTGCGCCTGAATACCGCTGTCAAATGCGTGCTTGACCGGGCGAATTTCGCTGACCGTATCGGCCAGTTCCAGCAACAGTGCGTGGCATCCGCGCCCGGTGACGATAACACTCTGACCGGCAGGGCGATTTTCGATGGCGCTGAGAACCTCCTGGGTATCCAGGTAGTGGTAAGCCAGCATGTAAGTCAGTTCATCCAGCACCACCAGATCGTAATGCGCATCAGCCAGCATGCGCTTACTTTCTTGCCAGACTACCGTTGCCGCCTCGATATCCGCTTGCCGGTTTTGGGTTTCCCAGGTAAATCCGGTGCCCATAATATGGAATTCAACGCCGAGCGGCTGCAGGGTGTTGTACTCGCCATTATCCCACTGACCTTTGATAAACTGCGCGATGCCAACGGTTTTTCCGTGACCAACCGCGCGCGTTGCTGTGCCAAAGGCTGCGGTGGATTTCCCTTTACCGTTACCGGTGAAGACAATCAGGATCCCTTTCTTCTCCGTTGCCGCCGCCACGCGGGTATCAACCTGTTCTTTCAGTTTCTGCTGACGTTGGCGGTGTCTGTCATTATTGGCTCGCGCTTCCATTACGTCTCCTTAATGTCCTGCCGGACAGGTTGCGCAGCGATGTTGCTGCTCAAACTGACTAAAGAAGTTATTACCTTTGTCGTCGACTAACACGAAGGCCGGCATATTTTTAACTTCCATCATCCAGACCGCTTCCATTCCCAGTTCGGGATATTCCAGGCAGTGCAGGCTTTTCACGTACTGTTGGGCAAGCAGGGCCGCGGCGCCGCCGATGCTACCGAGGCTAAATCCACCGTGTTTATGGCAGGCATCAGTGACCTGTTGGCTGCGGTTACCTTTGGTGAGCATAATGAGACTACCGCCTTGTGCCTGGAAAGCATCGACATACCCATCCATGCGCCCGCCAGTGGTGGGACCCATTGAACCACAGGCCTGATTCTCCGGCGTTTTGGCGGGACCTGCGTAATAGACGATATGCTTTTTCATGTATTCCGGCATCGGTTCGCCGTTATCCAGGCGCGCTTTGATGTTAGCGTGGGCAATATCACGGGCGACAACAATTGGACCACTTAACGACAAACGAGTACCGATAGGCAGAGCGGACAGGTCGTGCAGAATCTCGCGTAGCGGGCGGTTGAGATCCAACTGTACGGTTTGGGCGCCATTTTCTACCCGTTGGGAATCAGGAATGAATTTGCCCGGGTTATGCTCCAGTTTCTCCAGCCAGATACCGTGTTTGTTAATTTTAGCCTTAATGTTGCGGTCGGCTGAGCAGGAGAGGGCCATGGCGATAGGGCAGGAACCACCGTGACGCGGCAGGCGAATCACGCGGATATCGTGGGCAAAGTACTTGCCGCCAAACTGCGCGCCGATACCAAACTCACGGCTGGCATTGAGCAACTCGGCTTCCAGGGCCGTATCGCGGAACGCCTGACCCAGTTCGTTCCCGCTGGTGGGCAGGTTGTCGTAATACTTGGTTGAAGCCAGCTTGGCGACTTTCAGCGCCTGGTCGGCCGACAAGCCTCCAACGACGAAAGCGATGTGATACGGCGGGCAGGCGGCTGTGCCCAGTGATTTCATTTTTTCGATCAGAAAGGCGGTGAGCTTTTCCGGTTGCAGAATGGATTTTGTTTCCTGGAACAGCGCCGCTTTATTGGCCGAGCCGCCGCCTTTGTTGACGAACAGGAAACGGTACTCATTACCGGGCGTGGCGCTGATATCGATTTGTGCCGGCAGGTTAGTCTGAGTATTGACCTCGGTGTACATATCCAGCGGGGCATTTTGCGAATAACGCAGGTTGTTTTCGGTGAAGGTGGTATACACGCCTTTGCTTAACGCTTCTGCGTCATCGCCGCCGGTCCAGACATGCTGACCTTTGCAGGCCACAATCGTTGCCGTTCCGGTATCCTGACAGTTAGGTAGCACGCCTTTGGCCGAAACTTCAGCGTTGCGCAGCAGTTGCAATGCAACATACTTATCGTTACCGCTGGCCTGTGGATCGTGCAGAATGCTGGCGATCTGTTTCAAATGTCCGGCGCGCAGGAAGAATGAAGCCTCATAAAATGCCTGCTGTGCTAATAAGGTTAACGCTTCAGGCGCAACCTTAATCACTTCCTCTCCGTCTAACTCCGAAACTGTAACGTGCTGATTACTCAGTAATTCATACTCGGTACTATCTTTACCCTGAACAAAGAGTTCCTGCCAGACAAATGGTTTAGACATGTTTACTTCTCACCTCTTCGTGTTGTTTGCCGGATAAGCGAAGCGCCATCCGGCATAGAGTTTTATTTTGCTAAAAAGACATTCGCTTCGGTCGCTTCGGCGACATATTCGATCGTTTTCTGGGCACGAACGCTGTTACCGGCTTCATCCAGCGGCGGGGAATAGACGGCTATCGCATATTCGCCTGGCACAACGGCAACCATCCCACCGCCGACGCCGCTTTTCGCCGGGATGCCTACGGTGTACAGCCACTTACCACTACCGTCGTACAAGCCGGCAATGGCCATTTCAGCCAGTACCTGCGGGACATATTTTTCATTCAGCAATTGCTTACCGTTGAACGGTGATTTGCCTTTGTTCGCGAGTACCGCGCCCATTTTGGCCAGTTGCTCAACGGTGATATCGACGGAGCACTGACGGGTATAAATTTCGACAGCGTCGTCTGTGTTGCCATAGAAGCTGTTATAGGATTCCATCAGCTTCGCCAGCGCCTGGTTGTGCTGGTTGGTTTCCATCTCGGATTTGAAAACCGGCTCGTTCACGGTGAGTGTGGCATCAGCCCAGACGTTCAGGTTGTCGAGGATTTTGTTCCAGCGATCGGTTTTATCTTTGGCTTCGATCAGGCTAACGGTGCTCATCGCCCCGGCGTTTACCAGCGGGTTTTCCGGTGCGCCTTTAGTCAGTTCTACCGCCAAACCAGAATTGAATGGCATGCCGGTGGCATTGGCCCCAAGTTTCTCCAGGACGACCTGAGGGCCATGTTGTTCCATGGCGAGCGCCAGGGTGAAGACTTTACTCAGGGATTCCATTGGGAAGGGTTTGTTAACATCGCCCACCTGATAGATCTTGCCGTCCACCGTGGCAATGGTGATGGCAAAATTTTTCGGGCTGTAGGTCGCCAGGGCAGGGATGTAGTCGGCGACTTTGCCATCGTTGTTACTTTTATATTTCTGATGTGCCTGGTCGATAATCTTTGCGTAATCCGGCGCGGTTTGCGCGAATGAGGTGGCGCAAAACAAGAGGCTGAAAGAAAAGAGACTCACGCCGATAAGGGTTTTATTCATGGTGTAATCCTGTTGGTGTGTTCATCATCTTGCCGGATAAGCGCGAGCGCCATCCGGCAATCGCGTGCTATCAGGACATCGCAACTTCTGACGGTTCGGTCGCCGGACGTTCTTGTTCCGGTGTCTTCACTGGCGCAGTTCCGCGACAGCCCTGGCCGAAGTGTTCACCTTCCCAACGACCTACAATGGCAGCACCCATGGCATTACTCATGACGTTGGTAGCGGAACGACCCATATCGAGGAATGGATCCACACCCATTAGCAGGATCAGACCGGCTTCCGGAATGTTGAACTGGTTCAGGGTAGCGGCGATAACAACCATTGATGCACGCGGTACGCCCGCCATCCCTTTCGAGGTCAGCATCAGGATCAACAGCATGGTGATTTGCTCGCCCATGCTTAGTTCGATATTGCACGCCTGAGCAATAAATACGGTGGCAAAGGAGCAGTACGCCATCGAGCCGACCAGGTTAAAGGAGTAACCGATAGGCAGAACGAAACTGGCGATTTTTGAGGAAACGCCGAATTTTTCCAGTTTGTCCAGCGTGCCTGGGAAGGCGGCTTCAGAGCTGGAGGTGGTGAAGGCCAACAGTGCTGGTTCGAGGATTGATTTCGTTAAGCGCGCGATGCAAGGCCCGACGATCATGGTGGACAGACCGATCAGGATCGCCCACAGCATACCCAGCGTCAGGTAGAACTCACCCATAAAGATCCCGGCGCTGACCATTACTCCCAGACCACGTTCGGCAATCAGACCCGAGATAGCGGCAAACACGGTCAGTGGCGCAAACAGCATGACGTAGCCCGTCAGCTTCAGCATTACGTGCACCAGTGAGTCCAGAACCTTCACGATCGGCTCGGCTTTTTCACCAATCGCAGCCAGGCTGCAACCGAGGAAAATTGAGAAGACGACGATCTGCAGAATTTCGTTACGTGCCATCGCATCAACAATACTGGTTGGTACCGCGTGCGAGATAAATACTTTCAGCGTGAATGGTTCAGATTTAACGGCGGCAACGGCCCCGGCGTCATGCGGAACAAAGTTGATGCCAGCGCCTGGCTGGAAAATATTAACGATAACCAGGCCCAGCGCGATTGACAGCAGTGAGGCGCAAATAAACAGGAAGAAGGTTTTCGAAAATATACGTCCCAGCGTTTTGGCATCGCCCATTTTGGCAATACCCACAACCAGAGTTGAAATAACCAATGGCGCGATAATCATTTTCACCATGCGTAAGAATATGGTGGTAAAAATGGAAATATCTGCTGCATAAGATTTTGCCGTTTCAGCCGCGACCATATTATTTATGGCCACCCCGGCAATCATGCCGAGTATCAGACCTAATATGATCATCTTCGTTAAACTTATTTTCTTCATGTGTACTCCATCGGATAAAGGTTGGTAATTGGAATTGTGTAGGGCGGCGCGCACCTGAACCTGGACAGCAGTTCAGACGCACGCCTGTTGTGACCAACCGCATGAATAATTCGAAGCACTGTGATACAGCTGAATTCTGTGCTCCAATGGCTGTTATTGTGTTTTTTACTACAGGTCGAACTCAATACTTAATAATGGCGCGTGTTGCTGCGCACCATAAACATCATTGTCACCAATGTTGCCGGAGATAATATCGCGCGGCATGACAATTTTTACGGCATTTGCCGGGTCAAACCAGACAATATTATGAATAAAGTCAGGTTTGACATTATACAAACCAGCAATAAGTTGTGGCGTTAATTGTTCTGAACGCTTCACTCGCTGATAATCTTCACGGGTTTTAAATAAAATATCTAAAACCAGTTCGTACGGCCCGGCGTTTTTGGAACGAATGACTTGCGCCAGCGAACAAATTGAGTGTTTCATGCCTGAACTCCTTCTGGCGTCACCTGTTCAATATGGAAATCAAAACGCAGCGCATCGCTCGCTTCAATCAGGTGATAGATCGAGAACTCATACACCGGTCCACTCTGAATATCGGATGGCGAGAACGGGAAGGCGAGGTTGCCCGCGGTCGCAATGCGATTTTCATAACCGTAGTGCAGCAGGGTAGAGCGCACCAGCGAGCAAACGCTGTTGGCGATATCCTGCGTCGGCGCGACGACGTCCAGCAAAATCCCCAGTTCATGACCGGCGGTTTTCATCGGCTCATGGTTGCCCATCACACCGTTCTTACCGTACAGGTGGAACGTCATACGGATACTGTCGTCATTCAGCGAGAGATTACGCTTAACGCTGGCCTGTACCTCTTCGAGAATAGTGTCAATTCCGGCAATCATGATCGGGTCGCGCGTTCCGGCGATGGTCAGGCAGCGGAAGCCAACCTGACGTGCGCCTTCCAGTTTCAACGCATACGGCGTTTCTTCATGACGTGAACCGCTGACATACACTTCACCCTCGTTAACCTGGGTGAAGGTGCACGCTTTCAGGTTCAGCACGCCGCCTGGCCCCGGCAGGAAGTACGGATCGGACTTCTCATACAGGGTGTGCGCCGCCGCGGAAGTTTCAGTGAACTTACGCTTGGGATTGAACGCTTTCAGCGTAAAGCCGTTGTCGTCAATGATCCCCATCGCACAATCTGAGCCAGAGCCAGGGGTGGCGGCAATGGCGGCACACTCAAGGATCTTACCGCAATGAAGCGCCAGACCTTCATCAAAGCCCTGCATAATCGGCAGCGCGGCGAAGCAGGCCGGATCGTAGGCTCGTCCGCCCAGTACCACCTGCGCACCGGCTTGCAGCGCGCGCTGGAATGGCTCGACGCCCATCTGCGCGACAATGTAGGTGCTGTCTTCAATTGCCTCGTGAGTCAGTTCAGGCACAAAATCGAGCGCGGTGATTTTGCCGTTATCCAGCGCCTGATGAACGATTTCTTTGTCAACATCAGACGGGATGAGCGCCATGGAGAAGGACAGTTTTTCTTCCTGGGCAATCTCATGGATTATCTGGCGACACCACTCCAGATGCGGAGCGGCGCCTGAACCACCGGCCGTGCCAATCACTACCGGGATGTTGTTCTTAACGCCTGCTACGATCATATAGCGCAGATCGCGTTTCACTCCGGCCCTGTCGGTAAAAGGTTTACCCGCCCCCAGGTAGTGAGGGCCAGGATCGGAGGAACCTGCGTCAACAGCAATAAGATCCGGTGACTCTTCCATGGCTTTACGAAAACTCTCTTCCGGGAAGCCATAACCCAGGATAGCCGTAGGCGATAAGATCTTAAATGTGCGTGCCATCTCTTAATCCTTAGTTTGCAACAGCGCGATGGTGCGGTTCATTTCGTTAAACACGATGTTGAGACCTTCATCGAAACCCATACCTGGTTTGACCAGCATGCGCATAGGACGCGCAGCCAGCGCGACGTGTACGCAGGTGCGAGCACTGATTTCCGTTTCGTTACAGGTACCGCCCTGATAGGCTTCCATCGCGTGTTTGTTGCAATACAGCACTGCGTCAACGATGTTGTGAATACCGCCCAGATCCGGGGTTTTGATCTGCACCATGTGGCAACTGCCCGCGTCGGTGAAGTCCACGATGTCCTGATAGGTGTTACACCACTCATCCGCAACGATTTTCACGCCGGAACCCAGACGGGTCAGTTCTTTGGTAATGGCGGTTAACATGCGGATCTGATCCGGCTTGTTACCGGCATCCACCGGACCTTCAATGTACAGCGGCAGGCCCTGAGCTTCCGCTTCCAGGCTGGCGATGTATTCAGCGCAGCGCACCGGATCCATATCGAAGATCAGACCGATAGTGCCATAGACATCAATGTGCAGCGTCGGGTGATAACGCTCACTGGTGCGCAGGGTTAAGATGCGATTAGACAACCAGCGCACATACTCACGCAGCTTTTCACCTTTAAAGCCCAGCTTCTCTTCCACGTTGTTGATCAACGCGTGCGGCAGAACGTCCACGCCTTTAAGGATCATCTTGTCGACGGCGATATAACGGTCATCACCACTCTGACCAAATAATGGAATGGCTTCCGGGACGCATGGCAGTTGCCACTCGTCGCACACCACTTCAGTTTTCAGACGGCCGGTCGCCAGCGCCGCCGCGTCGAGCAGTGCCTGAGAAAGACCGTAACGGACGGCGGTATGCAGCAGATGGCCATCGATACGCAACTGATCAAAGAAGCGGGCGTTTGGCAGGAAAGCATCCACGTCACGGCCTTCCAGCAGCGGCTTGATATGATCGTTGAGGAAAGGAATAAAGTTTTCAGCCAGGAACAGCGGGTCGCGGCCGCCTGCGCCTGAATATTGCACCGCAGCACAATCGCCTACCGCCACTGCGCCGTTTTCCAGAACCAACTGCACAGAAACGCATTCACCCGCCTGGCGGACAGAGGTAAAGCCAGGCGTTACCGGAGAGCCGGTATAGATAAACCCGTCATGACCGGCACCGTTTTTGATGGCCTGCTGATCGTCAAAATAAAATGAGGAGTAGCCAGCGGTGAAAAGGGCCTGTTTAATTTTCATTATGGTCTTCCTATTAATTTACTGTGGGATACGGCGTTGATGTCATCAATGACCATCTGGAAAGAAGGTTTACGGCCTTCGAAATGCGCGCGCTCTGCGACGTAGTCGTGGTGCAGGGCGAGAATGTCTTTCGGCAGCGGAACAGCGCCGGCTTCGAGAATACGGATGGCGCCTGTGTTATCGCGTACCGGCAGAATCTTCCCGGCGTTACAGGCGGCAGGGGCGAAAGGCACATCCAGCACGCCAGCTTCAAAGGCCAGCACCGTACCGCGTGCAATATCGCCATTGCCGAGTTCAAAGACTTTTTTCAGCACCGCGCGGACTTCGCTCTTGATCAGCTCGACTTCCTGTTCCACGGCTGCGCACTGCGGGAATTTCTGGTCGCTGACCATGTTGAGCATCTGGCGTGATGCTTTAAGACCCTGAGCGTTAGCGGCCGCTGTTGGGATACCGAACGCTTCGTGCGGGCTTTTGGTGATCACTTTTGTTGCGCCCGACATACCGGCAACCGCTGCGCCCCAGGCGATAACGGAGAAGGCTTTCGCTTCATCTTCCGGGAATCCGCCCATCCACTGATGGAAAACGGTGCTCAGCTCGTAATCGTCGAAGCCGTGGTTATGGAAGTATTCGTGGGACAGCTCACGCAGCGCCTGAATAGCGGCGATATCCTGCGTCAGGCTACCGACCTGACCGTAGCCGACGGTGATTGACTTCACGCCCTGTTCCAGCGCCAGCAGACCTTCAATAATCGCAACCGAGTGGGACATAAATGGTGGGATCAGGGTGCCAGTCAGCGGACCAAACGGTTCGCGGTTGATGCGAATACCGTTCTCTTCATACAGACCCATCAGACGATCGCAGTACTGCCAGTCGCGGATGGATTTTTCCAGGGTGACGCGTTTGGCATAAGGGATGTTGTAAGAGATACCGCCGCCTTCGTAGCTGGTAAAGCCACTGGCCATGGCGATTTCTGCCAGCAGGCGCGCGTCCGGCGTACCGTGGCGAACCTGGATCGGTTTTTCCAGTGACTCAGTCATACGGCGGCAGGCAGCAACCCCGTGATTGACGACCGGTAAACCATTCAGCTTGGAAGTCCCTGCTTCGATGGATTTCTGGATCCCGACAGCGGCTTCTTCATAGCGGTTCAGACGGGTGTAGGCATCAATAGTACTTGGCAGGAGGTCGCACTCTTCCTGCAACGTTTTGAGCAGCGCAATATGCTCGTCCATTAACGCCACGCCTGCGCGCGGTTGGCTCAGGGTTCTACCTTCCTGATCGGCCTTCAGCAGGGCAAGGGAGAAGCGCTTTTTATCCGGAATTGATTGCTGGTACTTCACGCCATCTTCGAAGTTCTCAACGTCTTTACCGGTTTCCCAGGTTTGCAACACCTGATGCCTTTCGGTCATGAATTCGTCATGGGTCAATTTTTTATTTCGAAGTTCCATTCGTAGCTGCCTTTAGTTTTGTAGGGTTAAACACTGAATGCTGGTGCGAGCAGCGGCTTGCGGGTACAGCCTGGCGACATTTGCCAGTAGAGGGAGCAGGCCATTTGAATCGCGGTAATACTCAAACTGGTTCGGTAACAGAATTCTTTTACCCTGGTCGTCCAGCTCCCGGTATTTGAGCCAGTTATGGATATCGAACTGGCTGGCGCGAGAGAGCCATCCACCTGAACCGACGACTTTGCGTACGGTGGTGAGATCGCGACCCATCTGTAAATCCACGTTACCCACGCAGGTGCAAACCTGCTTTTTAGTGCCCGCGTGGCGCTCAGCGGCATAGCCCACGCATAAACCTGCCAGCAGAGTGTCGAAATATTTCTCCTCCTCGCTGAGTGGCAGGTAATCCGGCTGCCCAACCAAATGACGCAGGTAGCGGTAAAACGCTTCCTCGCGCTGCGGCTGTTGGGCGAAGATGACTTTCACCATTTCCTGTGTGCTTTCTCCCACCACGACGGCGGAAACGCGCATTCCCAGGTCGCCTTCAACGGTACGTTTGACGAAAGGTTCTGGAACGCCATGCAGGACGGTATCGGGGGAGAGGGTATTCGCGCTGGCCGAATAGACATCCGTGGTGGCTCCGCCCATATCAATCAGCATGAATTCCTTCCATGCGCTGTCGTAATCGCTAATGGCTTTGACTAACTCATATACCGTCCATGGCGTCGGCATTGGCTCTTCGCCTGTTTCACCGACAATGACATCCAGACCTTTGCCTTTCACAATGCGCGACAAAAACACATCACAAATCGCCTGGCGTGCGGCAAACGGATTCGGGTGATCGAGATCAGGCAGTATGTTGTCTACCGTGGTCAGATCCTTGTGTCCGAGAATCGTTTGTATTTCATCCTGAATGTCCCGGTTTCCTGCGTAGATAATGGCGCAATCCAGCTTCGAGTCTGCCAATGCACGCGCATTCGCCAGACCATAGCTTTCTTCTCCACCGTCTGTACCGCCGGTAAATAACAGGATGTCCGGTGGTGATGATTCCAGCTCCTGTATGTCATGACGGTTCAGCTTGTACGAATAATATTGCGCGATTTTCGCTCCTGCCGAATGGGCGGTAACTTTTGCCGATTCCAGCGTAATGGAAGGCACCAGCCCCATCGCTGCAACGGCGAGCCCACCTTTAGCCGAGGAGGAGTATTTCAACTGCACTTCACCACTTTTCAGTAACGGGCGAGCATCGGCAACATTCAGCACCTGATTCAGGCTGGCAAAAAAACCGTCTGCCAGATGATGTGTGGTGGTTGGGGTCAGGACATGGTTTACCAGGGTTAACTCCTCGCCTTCATGGGCGAAGAGGGCTGCCTTGGTCCAGGTCGAGCCGATATCGACAGAAACTGTTTGCATCAGATAGCCTCTTCCAGGCAACGCTGTTCGAGGCCATTGTGTTGGTGAATATCATTGGCGATAAGCGCGCAGACATCTTCCAGATCGTGGCTGGGGGCGAAGACGCGGTTAAATCCCATCTCTTTAAACTTCACTTCCACATCGGCGAAGTCATGTTTGCCTACAACCAGGTTGCCGCCGACGTACAGCAGAATGTCACCGAGTCCGCGTTCGATGCAGCGTTCACGTAACCCGAGGCAGTCGATGTCACCATGTCCGTAAATAGAGGACACCACGATGGCATCAGCGCCTGTTTCGATCGCGGCATCGATATATTCATCCTGACTCACCATCACCCCGAGGTTGATTACGTGAAAATCATGCGCAGTAAAAACGCGATCCAGAACTTTATTGCCTACTGCATGGCAGTCAGCACCGATAACGCCAATAACAAGTGTAGATTTTTTCATGGGTAATCCTCTGTAGGGCTGATGGTCAATAAGTGAAAATACTTTTCTAATATTCAGAGCTTGGATTGTGACAACCTTTTAATAGGGTTGGAGTTTCTGTGGAAGAGAAAAAGGAAGCAATTGATCTATTTTCAAAATATCCTGACAAAAATGATTGTTATATTTATTCTCATGAAAAAGTGTTTATAATCATGTTGTTACTATGTGTTGTTCGTTCTGGTTTTAATTTTTTAGAAAATCGAGTAATAAATAACTTGCCATGTTTGTGATCAAAATCTTATTTTGTTGGGCGCGTCATTCAGGTAACAATTTTAATAATTTCAAAAATTCCCTTCACTAAATAACTTGTGAACAACCTAACGGTTTTTTATTTATTAATCTTATATGTCACAATTATTCCTTTGTTAAATTTAGGATAAAAATGATAATGAATTGTTTGTGTCATATTTAATCTTTGCCACAGAAGCGAAGACGCGACGTGAACGATAACTTATGGTGATGACAAAAGTGACAGGCGGACTTTCTGGGCCAGAACGCTCAATGCAATGCGTTGACCAATGGGGAGCGTTTCCGCTTCCGGTTGAGATAGTTACATTACGGTGTTAATTATAAGTAAAAATAAAATGAATAATTTGTATGAAATAACTATTCCACGCCTTGCTAAACAAAAAACTGTGAGCTACCCAGCAATAGTGACTCTTTATCTGCTGGCAATTTTATTTGCCTGGTCGGTTAAAAGACCGTGTAGATTTAAATAAATATCCTATCATTTATAGTAACGACAAATACTCATTGAAAAACATGTTGTTAACATGGTGTTCACTAGTCCTCGTAGTGTTAAACACCATTAACAACAAATTTGAAAATTGATTTAAATCAAAGTTTAAAACTTGGAAAACATCGTCAAAAGAGGTTAAATTGCTGCAGATCAAATTGGTCTGAAAGTGGTAAATTAGCTATAAATTGATCACTATCGAAAAATGCAAATTTGTCTCGATAAAAACCTGTTTATTGTAAGGATTTTACGGCGTAATATAATTGCGGGATCAATTTGAGTGTTTTATTAACATGTTTGTAACCTTTCATCATTGTCTTTTCTTCAAATGAGAAGAATGAACGGCGGCGGAAGGAAGCAGATAAATTTGTATTGGGGCATGCGTGTGACCCTTTCTAACGGGGTTCACTCTCGGAGTCTTCATGCGATGAGCAAGGAGTCATGATGTTAGATATAGTCGAACTGTCGCGCTTACAGTTTGCCTTGACCGCGATGTACCACTTCCTGTTTGTGCCACTGACGCTCGGTATGGCGTTCTTGCTGGCCATTATGGAAACGGTCTACGTCCTTTCCGGCAAACAGATTTATAAAGATATGACCAAGTTCTGGGGCAAGTTGTTTGGTATCAACTTCGCTCTGGGTGTGGCTACCGGTCTGACCATGGAGTTCCAGTTCGGGACTAACTGGTCTTACTATTCCCACTATGTAGGGGATATTTTCGGTGCGCCGCTGGCTATCGAAGGTTTGATGGCCTTCTTCCTCGAATCCACCTTTGTAGGTCTGTTCTTCTTCGGTTGGGACCGTTTGGGTAAAGTCCAGCATATGTGCGTCACCTGGCTGGTGGCACTGGGTTCTAACCTGTCCGCATTGTGGATTCTGGTAGCGAACGGCTGGATGCAAAACCCAATCGCCGCGGATTTCAACTTCGAAACCATGCGTATGGAGATGCTGAGCTTCTCCGAACTGGTGCTCAACCCGGTTGCCCAGGTGAAATTTGTTCACACGGTGGCATCAGGGTATGTCACTGGCGCGATGTTCATTCTTGGCATCAGTGCTTATTACATGCTGAAAGGCCGTGACTTTGCGTTCGCAAAACGCTCCTTCGCGATTGCTGCCAGCTTTGGTATGGCGGCTGTGCTGTCTGTTATCGTGCTGGGTGATGAATCCGGTTACGAAATGGGCGACGTACAGAAAACTAAACTCGCCGCTATTGAAGCTGAGTGGGAAACTCAACCTGCTCCTGCTGCGTTTACCTTGTTCGGTATTCCCGACCAGGATAAACAAGAAAACAAATTTGCGATTCAAATTCCTTATGCGCTGGGCATCATTGCCACCCGCTCTGTTGATACACCGGTCATTGGTCTGAAAGACCTGATGGCGCAGCATGAAGAGCGTATCCGTAACGGGATGAAGGCGTATCAGCTGCTGGAAGAATTGCGTGCGGGGTCAACCGATCAGGCTGTTCGTGACCAGTTCAACAGCATGAAGAAAGATTTGGGTTATGGTCTGCTGCTGAAACGCTATACGGACAACGTCACCGACGCAACCGAAGCGCAAATTCAACAGGCAACGAAAGATTCTATCCCTCGCGTTGCGCCGCTGTATTTCGCTTTCCGTATCATGGTGGCGTGTGGCTTCTTGCTGCTGGCCATTATTGCGCTTTCCTTCTGGAGCGTCATTCGTAACCGCATCGGTGAGAAAAAATGGCTGCTGCGTGCCGCGCTGTACGGTATTCCACTGCCGTGGATTGCTGTAGAAGCTGGTTGGTTCGTCGCCGAATATGGCCGACAACCATGGGCAATCGGCGAAGTATTACCAACGGCGGTGGCAAACTCATCGTTGACAGTAGGCGATCTGCTGTTCTCCATGATCCTGATTTGTGGCCTGTATACCCTGTTCCTGGTGGCAGAATTGTTCTTAATGTTCAAGTTTGCACGCCTCGGCCCGAGCAGCCTGAAAACCGGTCGCTATCACTTTGAGCAGTCCAATGTGACTTCTCAGCCGGCACGCTAAGACAGGAGTCGTCAAATGATCGATTATGAAGTATTGCGTTTTGTCTGGTGGCTGTTGGTCGGCATTCTGCTGATTGGTTTTGCGGTCACTGATGGCTTCGACATGGGGGTGGGCATGCTCACCCGTTTCCTCGGTCGTAATGATACCGAGCGTCGAATTATGATTAACTCCATCGCCCCGCACTGGGACGGTAACCAGGTTTGGCTCATCACCGCGGGTGGCGCTCTGTTCGCTGCCTGGCCGATGGTGTATGCCGCTGCGTTCTCTGGTTTCTATGTGGCGATGGTTCTGGTACTGGCGTCTTTATTCTTCCGTCCGGTCGGTTTTGATTACCGTTCCAAGATTGAAGACACTCGTTGGCGTAACATGTGGGACTGGGGCATTTTCATTGGTAGCTTTGTTCCGCCGCTGGTAATTGGCGTGGCGTTCGGTAACCTGTTGCAGGGCGTACCGTTCCATATCGATGAGTACCTGCGTCTGTACTACACCGGTAACTTCTTCCAGCTGCTGAATCCGTTTGGTCTGCTGGCAGGTATCGTGAGCGTTGGTATGATCATCACCCAGGGCGCGACCTACCTGCAGATGCGTACGGTTGGTGAACTGCACCTGCGTACGCGTACCACCGCGCAGGTAGCGGCGCTGGTGACTCTGGTCTGCTTCGCGCTGGCCGGCGTGTGGGTGATTTACGGTATTGACGGTTATGTTGTGACCTCTGCAGTGGATCATCATGCCGCCTCTAACCCGCTGACCAAAGAAGTGGCGCGTGTTGCTGGCGCATGGATGGTGAACTTTAATAATGCACCTGTCCTGTGGCTGGTTCCTGCACTGGGCGTGGTTCTGCCGCTGTTGACCATCCTGACTTCTCGTATGGAGAAAGGGGCATGGGCGTTCGTCTTCTCCTCACTGACGTTAGCCTGCATCATCCTGACTGCCGGTATCGCAATGTTCCCGTTTGTGATGCCATCCAGCACCATGATGAACGCGAGTCTGACCATGTGGGATGCGACTTCCAGTCAGCTGACGCTGAACGTGATGACTTATGTGGCACTGGTGTTTGTACCGATCATTCTCATCTACACCACCTGGTGTTACTGGAAAATGTTTGGTCGCATCACCAAAGAAGATATTGAACGTAACACCCATTCTCTGTACTAAGTAAGGAGCTAAATATGTGGTATTTCGCATGGATTCTGGGAACGCTTCTTGCCTGTGCATTTGGGATAATCACAGCCCTGGCGCTTGAGCACGTTGAATCAGGCAAAGCCGGACAAGAAGAAAGCTGATGATCAACCTTATCGCGATGGTTTATGCGGTAATGGACAAGCGCCCCTTGCGGGCGCTTTCCTTTGTGCTGGCAATCGTGTTGGCTGGCTGCATATTCTGGGACCCGTCACGTTTCGCGGCCAAAACCAGTGAGCTTGAAATCTGGCATGGTTTTCTGCTGATGTGGGCTGTCTGCGCTGGCATCATTCACGGCGTTGGCTTTCGTCCTCGCGCGGTGCACTGGCAGGGCATCTTCTGCCCGCTGATCGCGGATATCGTCCTCGTTGTTGGTCTGATTTTCTTCTTCTTTTGAATAAGAAACATCCTTAAATATTTATGGGCTTGCATAAGCCCATAATTTTTTACTCTCCGTTTACTTTCCCCCATTCCAAAGCACCATTCCCGCGCGTATAGTAGCGAAGTTTGAAAGCACTAACCTTTTGTTGCATTACCGGGATGTACAGTGAAGACAGCGCGATATACAACGACATTCTTGATGCATCGCGGCGGCAAAAACGCGAGTCACCAGGCGCTTACCAGGGTAAGCAACGGGTGTGAGTGGACGAAGCCAACAAAGAGGCAGTAAGAATGAATAAGTATATGTTTCGATGGCCGGTTCGTGTCTACTATGAAGACACTGATGCCGGTGGGGTGGTTTACCACGCCAGCTACGTCGCTTTTTATGAAAGAGCACGCACAGAGATGCTGCGTCATCATCACTTCAGTCAGCAGGTGCTGCTGGCAGAGCGCGTAGCCTTTGTGGTGCGCAAGATGACTCTTGAGTATTTTGCGCCTGCGCGGCTCGACGATATGCTCGAAGTCCAAACCGAAATTACGTCAATGCGTGGCACCTCATTGGTTTTCACGCAACGCATTGTCAACGCAGAGAACACCGTGCTGAATGAAGCCGAAGTTCTGATTGTTTGCGTTGATCCACTCAAAATGAAGCCTCGTGCGCTTCCCAAGTCTATTGTCGCGGAGTTTAAGCAGTGACTGACATGAATATCCTTGATTTGTTCCTGAAGGCAAGCCTTCTGGTTAAACTTATCATGTTGATTTTGATTGGTTTCTCAATCGCATCCTGGGCCATTATTATCCAGCGGACCCGTATTCTGAATGCCGCTTCACGTGAAGCAGAAGCATTTGAAGACAAGTTCTGGTCTGGTATTGAGTTGTCACGCCTGTATCAGGAAAGTCAGGGGCGTCGTGATAATTTGGCGGGATCGGAACAAATTTTTTATAGCGGATTCAAAGAATTTGCGCGTTTGCACAGGGCCAATAGCCATGCGCCGGAAGCGGTCGTTGAGGGGGCATCCCGTGCGATGCGAATCTCGATGAACCGTGAACTGGAAACGCTGGAAACGCATATTCCATTCCTCGGCACCGTCGGCTCCATCAGTCCGTATATCGGTCTGTTCGGTACCGTTTGGGGGATCATGCACGCGTTTATCGCGCTGGGCGCGGTAAAACAGGCAACGTTGCAAATGGTCGCACCGGGTATCGCGGAAGCGTTGATTGCGACGGCTATCGGTCTGTTTGCGGCAATCCCGGCGGTTATGGCTTACAACCGACTGAATCAGCGCGTGAACAAGCTGGAACTGAATTACGACAACTTTATGGAAGAGTTTACCGCGATTCTGCACCGCCAGGCGTTTACCGTTAGCGAGAGCAACAAGGGGTAAGCCATGGCCAGAACGCGTGGACGAGGTCGTCGCGAACTTAAGTCCGAAATCAATATTGTACCGCTGCTCGACGTACTGCTGGTGCTGCTGCTGATCTTTATGGCAACCGCACCGATCATTACCCAGAGTGTGGAAGTCGATCTGCCGGATGCGACCGAATCGCAAGCCGTCAGCAGTAACGACGAACCTCCGGTCATTATTGAAGTTTCCGGTATTGGGCAATACAGCGTGGTGGTTGAAAAAGATCGTATGGATCAACTGCCGCCGGAGCAGGTTATTGCGGAAGCGAAAAGCCGCCTGCAGACCAATCCGAAAACGGTCTTTTTAATCGGTGGTGCGAAAGACGTGCCTTATGATGAAATAATTAAAGCGCTGAACTTGTTACACAGTGCAGGCGTGAAATCGGTTGGCTTGATGACGCAGCCAATCTGATGTCTGCGTATTGCTGGCTTGAAAGATAGCGCGTAACAGGCGAACAGTTTTTTGGGAACCGAGAGTGTCAAAGGCAACCGAACAAAACGACAAGCTCAAAAGGGCGATAATTATTTCAGCGGTGCTGCATGTCATTTTATTTGCAGCGCTTATCTGGAGTTCGTTCGATGAGCACATTGATGCTTCAGCCGGCGGCGGTGGCGGTTCGTCCATCGACGCCGTTATGGTTGATCCTGGCGCCGTTGTGCAACAGTACGACAGGCAGCAGCAACAGCAGGCAAGTGCGAAACGTGCAGAAGAGCAGCGTGAAAAACAGGCGCAGCAACAGGCTGAAGAACTTCGCGAGAAACAGGCCGCTGAGCAAGAGCGCCTGAAGCAGCTGGAAAAAGAACGTTTAGCCGCGCAGGAAAAAGTGCGCGAACAAGCGGAACAGCAGAAACAGGCTGAAGCTGCCGCCGCGAAAGCGCAAGAGCAGCAGAAACAGGCTGAAGAAGCTGCGGCGAAGGCTGCTGCAGACGCGAAGGCCAAGGCGGATGCACAGGCGAAACAAGCGGCAGATGCCGCGAAGAAAGCCGCTGCGGACGCACAGAAAAAAGCTGAGGCTGAAGCCGCTAAAGCCGCCGCTGATGCGAAGAAAGTTGCCGAAGCACAAGCCGCTAAGGCTGCCGCAGACGCCGCGAAGAAAGCCCAGGCTGAAGCCGCTAAGCAAGCTGCAGCAGAAAAAGCTGCCGCCGAAAAAGCAGAAAAAGCCGCTGCCGCAAAAGCAGCTGCTGCTGAAAAAGCGGCGGCTGAAAAGAAAGCCGCTGCGGAAAAAGCCGCTGCAGACAAGAAAGCTGCCGCTGACAAAGCTGCTGCTGACAAGAAAGCTGCGGCAGATAAAGCCGCTGCTGCGAAAAAAGCGGCTGCTGAGAAGGCCGCTGCGGCCTCGGGCGTTGACGACCTGTTGGGTGACTTAAGCTCCGGTAAGAATGCGCCGAAATCAGGTGGTGGAGCGAAAGGAAACGGTCAGCCGGCGAAAGATAGTGGTACAAGTGGTGCAAATGGCGGCGCATCTGGCGCTGATATCAGTGCTTACGCCTCTCAAATTCGTAATGCGATCCAGAGCCGTCTGTATGGTGCTGATTTGTATGCGGGCAAATCTTGCGTGCTACATATCAAGTTAGCACCCGATGGTCTGTTACTGGATGTGACCGAAGAGGGCGGCGATCCGGCATTGTGCCAGGCTGCGCTGACGGCTGCGAAAACAGCCAGAATTCCTAAACCGCCTAGCCAGGCTGTTTATGAAAAAGTAAAAGATGCCAAACTGGACTTTAAACTGTAATAACAACCCCTGAGAAATCGGGGGAAACAGTCTAAGGTTGAGACAGAGTTCTGGTAGTTTTGTGTATTTGAGTTTGTTAACATTCTGCTAAATTATCGTGGGCGTTCCGTCCAGATAAGGGAGATATGATGAAGCAGGCATTACGAGTAGCATTTGGTTTTCTGATGCTGTGGGCAGCAGTGCTGCATGCAGAAGTACGTATCGAGATCACCCAGGGGGTGGACTCGGCACGCCCGATTGGCGTTGTCCCATTCCAGTGGGCAGGGCCGGGTGCTGCACCTGAAGATATCGGTGGTATCGTAGGCGCTGACCTGCGTAACAGCGGTAAATTTAACCCATTAGACCGTTCTCGTCTGCCGCAGCAGCCGGGCACCGCGGCGGAAGTTCAACCTGCTGCATGGTCTGCGCTGGGTATTGATGCCGTCGTGGTCGGGCAGGTAACGCCGAATCCGGATGGCTCCTACAGCGTGGCTTATCAACTGGTTGATACCGGCGGCGCGCCGGGTACCGTACTGGCGCAGAACACCTATAAAGTGAACAAGCAATGGCTGCGTTACGCGGGCCATACAGCCAGTGACGAAGTATTTGAAAAACTGACCGGCATTAAGGGCGCATTCCGTACCCGTATCGCGTATGTTGTCCAGACCAACGGCGGTCAGTTCCCGTACGAATTACGCGTGTCCGACTACGATGGTTACAACCAGTTCGTGGTTCACCGTTCTCCGCAGCCGCTGATGTCTCCGGCGTGGTCTCCGGACGGTTCAAAACTGGCTTACGTGACCTTCGAAAGCGGTCGTTCTGCGCTGGTTATTCAGACGTTGTCTAATGGCGCTGTTCGTCAGGTCGCTTCTTTCCCGCGTCACAACGGCGCACCTGCGTTTTCTCCGGATGGCAGCAAACTGGCGTTTGCCCTGTCTAAAACCGGTAGCCTGAACCTGTATGTCATGGACATTGGCTCTGGTCAAATCCGTCAGGTGACGGATGGACGCAGCAACAACACTGAACCTACCTGGTTCCCGGACAGCCAGAATCTGGCCTTTACTTCTGACCAGGCCGGTCGTCCGCAGGTATACAAAGTTAACGTCAACGGCGGTGCTCCGCAGCGTATTACCTGGGAAGGTTCGCAAAACCAGGATGCGGATGTGAGCAGCGACGGTAAATTTATGGTAATGGTAAGCTCGGCCAACGGTCAGCAACACATTGCCAAACAAGATCTGGTAGCGGGTGGCGTACAAGTTCTGTCGTCAACGTTCCTGGATGAAACGCCAAGTCTGGCACCTAACGGCACTATGGTAATCTACAGCTCTTCTCAGGGGATGGGATCCGTGCTGAATTTGGTTTCTACAGATGGGCGTTTCAAAGCGCGTCTTCCGGCAACTGATGGTCAGGTTAAATTCCCTGCCTGGTCGCCGTATCTGTGATAATAAATAATTGATTAATAAAGGAATCATTGAAATGCAACTGAACAAAGTGCTGAAAGGGCTGATGATTGCTCTGCCTGTTATGGCTATTGCGGCATGTTCTTCTAACAAGAACGCCAGCAATGACGGCAGCGAAGGCATGCTGGGTGCCGGCACTGGTATGGATGCAAACGGCAGCGGCAACATGTCTTCTGAAGAGCAAGCGCGTCTTCAGATGCAGCAGCTGCAGCAGAACAACATCGTTTACTTCGATCTGGACAAGTACGATATCCGTTCTGACTTCGCTGCAATGCTGGATGCGCACGCTAACTTCCTGCGTAGCAACCCGTCTTACAAAGTCACCGTAGAAGGTCATGCGGACGAACGTGGTACTCCTGAGTACAACATTTCCCTGGGTGAGCGTCGTGCAAACGCCGTTAAGATGTACCTGCAGGGTAAAGGCGTTTCTGCTGACCAGATCTCCATCGTTTCTTACGGTAAAGAAAAACCTGCAGTACTGGGTCATGACGAAGCGGCTTACTCCAAAAACCGTCGTGCCGTACTGGTTTACTAAGAGAATTGCATGAGCAGTAACTTCAGACATCATTTGTTGAGTCTGTCGTTACTGGTTGGCATAGCGGCCCCCTGGGCCGCTTTTGCACAGGCGCCAATCAGTAGTGTCGGCTCAGGCTCGGTCGAAGACCGTGTCACTCAACTCGAGCGTATTTCTAACGCTCACAGTCAGCTTTTAACCCAACTCCAGCAACAACTCTCCGATAATCAGTCCGATATTGACTCTCTGCGTGGTCAAATTCAGGAAAATCAGTATCAACTGAATCAGGTTGTTGAACGTCAGAAACAGATATTGCTGCAGATGAATAATCTTGGCAGCGGTAGCGCGCCTGCGGCGCAGTCTGCGGGTGGGGATCAGAGCGGGGCGGCGACCCCTGCGCCTGATGCGGGGGCTGCGGCAACGTCAGGGGCTCCGGCACAAACTGGCGATGCGAATACCGATTACAATGCAGCAATCGCCCTGGTACAGGATAAATCCCGTCAGGATGACGCGATTGAAGCATTTCAGAACTTCATCAAAAAGTACCCGGACTCTACTTACCTGCCAAATGCCAATTATTGGCTGGGTCAGTTGAATTACAACAAGGGTAAAAAAGATGATGCCGCGTTCTATTTCGCTTCGGTAGTTAAAAACTTCCCAAAATCACCTAAGGCTGCAGACGCGATGTATAAAGTCGGCGTCATCATGCAGGACAAGGGCGACACAGCAAAAGCTAAAGCGGTTTATCAGCAGGTTATCACTAAATATCCTGGCACTGATGGCGCGAAACAAGCGCAAAAACGCCTTAACGCGATGTAATGACCACCATGCGACCAGAAATCGTGTTATTTCTGGTCGCGTCGTGTGATTCCTAAGCAGTTGAGTTATTTACCTCGAAATTTTTGTTGCGCTAAAATCTGAAATCAGTAATATATGCCGCCGTTGCCAAGGGATATCAAACAGCCTGAAAGCGGCGAAAAAAGTGGGTCGTTAGCTCAGTTGGTAGAGCAGTTGACTTTTAATCAATTGGTCGCAGGTTCGAATCCTGCACGACCCACCAATCGTTCTGGTGGAACGCGATAGTAAAACGTGAAGGATAACGTTGCGTAAGCAACGGCCCGTAGGGCGAGACGAAGTCGAGTCATCCTGCACGACCCACCACTAACTCAGTTAGTAAGTAGTATCCAGCGTAGTATCGGGTGATTAGCTCAGCTGGGAGAGCACCTCCCTTACAAGGAGGGGGTCGGCGGTTCGATCCCGTCATCACCCACCACTCGGGGCGTTAGCTCAGTTGGTAGAGCAGTTGACTTTTAATCAATTGGTCGCAGGTTCGAATCCTGCACGCCCCACCAACTTTAACATCGTACTCAGATGTTAAACGTGAAGGATAACGTTGCTTTAGCAACGGCCCGCCAGGGCGAGACTAAGTCGAGTCATCCTGCACGCCCCACCAATTCCTGGTGGTTCCGAGTAAAATTTTTTCAGGTGACATCCGAGCGGGTCGTTAGCTCAGTTGGTAGAGCAGTTGACTTTTAATCAATTGGTCGCAGGTTCGAATCCTGCACGACCCACCAATGTTTCTGGTGAAAGCGATAGTAAGCCGTGAAGGATAACGTTGCGTAAGCGACGGCCCGTAGGGCGAGGCGAAGCCGAGTCATCCTGCACGACCCACCATCCTGAAAGTATAAAGAAGTAAACCCTATAAAGGGGCGTTAGCTCAGTTGGTAGAGCAGTTGACTTTTAATCAATTGGTCGCAGGTTCGAATCCTGCACGCCCCACCAGTGTAAAAAGGCGCCCTAAAGGCGCCTTTTTGCTATCTGCAATATGAAAGATTCGAACCTGCAGCAGGTTCGGGTCGAACGTAGTGAGACAACGGAGCCGTTTACGGCGACGACCCGAAGGGCGAGCGAAGCGAGTCATCCTGCACGCCCCACCAGTGTAAAAAGGCGCCCTAAAGGCGCCTTTTTGCTATCTGCAATATGGAAGATTCGAACCTGCTTGCCTGATGCGCTTCGCTTATCAGGCTTACGGGTGCCAAATGTAGGCCGGATAAGACGCCAGTCACCATCCGGTACTCATCACACGCAATTATTGTGACTTTTCTGCACTAATCCGCTATCTTGTTTAGCATATAAAACAAACTAAACCGAATATGGCGTGTGTCACGCTTTTAATCGGTTATTTCGTTAAGCCAGTAAAACGAGAAAGCAAGATGAGCGTGATGTTTGATCCTGAAGCTGCAATTTATCCATTTCCGCCGAAGCCAGCACCGCTGAGTGCGGACGAAAAACAATTTTACCGTGAAAAAATCAAGCGCCTGCTGAAAGAGCGTGATGCCGTTATGGTCGCGCACTATTACACCGATCCTGAAATCCAACAGTTGGCCGAAGAGACCGGCGGCTGTATTTCTGATTCTCTGGAGATGGCGCGGTTCGGCTCAAAACATCCCGCTTCTACGCTGTTGGTTGCGGGCGTGAGATTTATGGGAGAAACCGCCAAAATTCTCAGCCCGGAAAAGACCATCCTGATGCCAACCCTGCTGGCAGAATGTTCATTAGATCTGGGTTGTCCGATTGATGCGTTCAGCGCGTTTTGCGACGCGCATCCGGATCGCACCGTAGTGGTTTACGCCAATACCTCAGCAGCAGTTAAAGCACGTGCCGACTGGGTCGTGACCTCCAGTATTGCGGTTGAACTTATTGAGCATCTTGATAGTTTGGGTGAAAAAATCATCTGGGCCCCGGACAGACATCTGGGCAACTACGTGCAAAAACAGACCGGTGCAGACGTTCTTTGTTGGCAGGGGGCGTGTATCGTCCACGACGAGTTTAAAACTCAGGCTTTAACACGCATGAAAGCGCTTTACCCCAATGCCGCCGTGCTGGTGCATCCGGAGTCCCCTCAGTCCATCGTTGATATGGCCGATGCGGTCGGGTCAACCAGCCAGTTAATCAACGCAGCAAAATCGTTACCGCACCAGCAACTGATAGTGGCGACAGACCGGGGTATTTTTTACAAAATGCAGCAAGCTGTTCCCGATAAAGAGTTGCTTGAAGCGCCAACGGCTGGCGAAGGGGCAACCTGTCGCAGTTGCGCGCATTGTCCGTGGATGGCGATGAACGGCCTCAAGGCGATTGCTGAGGGTCTGGAGCAAGGGGGGACTGCTCACGAGATACATGTAGATGCAGCGCTGCGAGAAGGTGCATTGCTGCCGTTAAACCGCATGTTGGAATTTGCGGCTACACTTCGGGCTTAATTAATTTATTTGCTCTGGGGGAAAAGATGGACTTTTTTAGCACGCAGAACATTCTGGTACATATTCCGATCGGTGCGGGCGGTTACGATCTGTCGTGGATCGAAGCCGTGGGGACGATCGCCGGATTATTGTGTATTGGCCTGGCGAGCCTTGAGAAAATCAGTAATTACGTCTTCGGACTGATAAACGTCACGCTGTTTGCGATTATCTTCTTTCAGATCCAGCTCTATGCCAGCCTGTTGCTGCAGGTTTTCTTTTTTGTCGCGAATATCTACGGCTGGTATGCCTGGTCCCGGCAAACCAACCAGCATGAGGCAGAGTTGAAAATACGCTGGTTGCCGTTACCGAAAGCGATCGGTTGGCTGGCTGCTTGCGTGGTGGCGATTGGCCTGATGTCGGTCTATATCGATCCGGTGTTTGCATTTTTGACACGTATTGCCGTGAACATTATGCAGGGGCTGGGATTACAGGTAGCGGCTCCAGAGTTGCAACCCGATGCATTCCCGTTCTGGGATTCCTGCATGATGGTGCTGTCGATTGTGGCGATGATCCTGATGACGCGCAAATACGTTGAAAACTGGCTGTTGTGGGTGATCATTAACGTCATTAGCGTAGTGATCTTTGCTCTGCAAGGCGTATATGCCATGTCACTGGAATATATGATCCTGACGGTTATCGCCCTGAACGGAAGCAGGTTGTGGATTAACAGCGCGCGTGAGCGGGGTTCCCACGCG
The DNA here is from genome assembly GCF_008693645.1 of Citrobacter werkmanii. NCBI lineage: Bacteria > Pseudomonadati > Pseudomonadota > Gammaproteobacteria > Enterobacterales > Enterobacteriaceae > Citrobacter > Citrobacter werkmanii. The sequence goes on from NZ_CP044101.1 coordinate 1,830,293, forward strand.
CTGTCCCATTAATGGTGATGATGTGCATGGCCGGACACGCCCTGATACAGGTGGCAGTCCGGCCCATTGCACGGCTGATATTCCATCTGGATCGTGGCGTGTTCAATCTGGTAGTGATGAATCAGGAAATGTTGAATACGCTCCAGCAGCGCGTCGTGATCGTGCGGCGGGACCACCTGCACATGCAGCGTCATGACCGGTTTTTCACCTACCATCCAGACGTGTACATGATGCACATTGCGAACTTCGGGGATATCCCGGCTGAGATGGCGCTGCAATGCGGCAATATCCAATGTAAGCGGAGCGCCTTCCAGTAATTCATTTACGCTATCTTTCAATAACCGCCAGGCGCTACGCAGTACCAGCACGGAAACCAGAATCGAGAGAATTGGGTCCGCTGGCGTCCAGCCCGTCCAGATAATAATCAGCGCAGCGATGATTGCTCCAACCGAGCCGAGCAAATCGCCCATTACGTGTAGCGCTGCGGCGCGGACGTTAAGGTTTTTCTCTTCACTGCCGCGATGTAAAACCCAAAAAGCGAGCACGTTCGCCAGTAAACCCGCGACAGCAATGATCATCATCATGCCGCCCGCTACGGGACGTGGCGTATGGAAGCGCTCAATCGCCTCCCAGACGATTAAAATGGTGATCACAACCAATGCGATGGCGTTAACAAACGCGGCTAATGTTGTGAGTCTCAACCAGCCGAAAGTGTGCCTTATAGTGGGCGGGCGTCTGGAGAACTGGACCGCCAGCAGGGCAAATAGAAGCGCGGCGGCATCTGTGAGCATATGTCCGGCATCAGCCAGTAACGCCAGCGAGCCTGAAATAATTCCACCCACCACTTCAACCAGCATAAATCCGGCTGTAATGCAGAATGCGAAAAGCAATCTGCGGGCATTATTGTCCTTAGGTTGCTCAGGGGAAGTATGAGTATGTGAGTGCGCCATTATGCCATCCCTTTGTTATTCTCACCTTTACTGTATGTCATGATACCGTTTTTGGGATGATAAAATTAAAAAGGAGAGCTATTGCTCTCCCGTTATTAGCTTTATTTTCAGCGTTACTGGGTAGTACCGTCAGTTTTGGTGTCGGCATCATTATTGATGCCGTTTCCGGTCTCAACTTTTTTATTCACATCCGGGCAGCGTCCGTCCTTACACATGGTGTTTTTATGCACCTCGTCTTTGGTCATTCCTTCATGGTTCATTGATGAACCGTCCGGATGCAGCATTGTGCCACCCGAATTCACGTTGTTGTTATCGACATTATTTGGCGCAACGTTTTCGCGCGCGTCTGGCGCGACTTGACCGGCATCTGCCGCGGAATTTGCCTGGCCGTTATTCGACTGCGTGTTGGTGTCAGCTGCGAGCGCCGCGCCGCTGGCGAGGCTGAGTGTGGCCGTCAAAAAGAGTGAAGTCAGCTTTGTCATATGCATATTATGCTCCTGTTATGATTGAGATGTCGGATAACGTCTTCCAACAGTGCATGTGCCAGTACATCAGCAGGACATGGTTAATAGTTTTGCTATGCAAATTAAAACCAGCATAGAATCTTGAAATTTATGAGAATTTAAGCTGTTGCAGTTATAAATTGTAGTCTGGATCTCTTTTTTCGCTACTTTATTGCGTTTTTTGGGCCTATTCCAGGATTAATCCGTCCAAAGTGTAAAACCCCGTTTACACTTTATGACTGAAGATATAGATTGGAGGGATTGCATTCATTTATATAAGTATGGCAACGCTGGAATAATCATGAATTATCAGAACGACGATTTACGCATTAAAGAGATCAACGAATTATTACCCCCGGTCGCACTGCTGGAAAAATTCCCCGCTACTGAAAATGCCGCCAATACGGTGGCGCATGCCCGTAAGGCGATTCATAAAATTCTCAAAGGCAGTGACGATCGTCTGCTGGTGGTGATTGGGCCGTGTTCTATTCATGATCCGGCAGCGGCTAAAGAGTATGCCGCTCGCTTGCTGGCGCTACGTGAAGAGTTAAAAGGCGAACTTGAAATCGTCATGCGCGTCTATTTTGAAAAACCGCGTACAACCGTAGGCTGGAAAGGACTTATCAACGATCCGCACATGGATAACAGCTTCCAGATCAACGACGGTCTGCGCATTGCCCGTAAACTGCTGCTGGATATCAACGACAGTGGTTTGCCGGCCGCAGGCGAGTTCCTGGATATGATCACCCCACAATATCTTGCCGATCTTATGAGCTGGGGCGCAATTGGCGCACGTACTACAGAATCTCAGGTACACCGTGAATTGGCGTCAGGTTTGTCCTGCCCGGTTGGTTTTAAAAACGGTACTGATGGCACCATCAAAGTCGCCATTGATGCAATCAATGCTGCCGGGGCGCCGCATTGCTTCCTGTCTGTAACCAAATGGGGCCATTCGGCGATTGTGAATACCAGCGGTAATGGCGATTGCCATATCATTCTGCGCGGCGGCAAAGAGCCGAATTACAGCGCTCAGCACGTTGCCGACGTGAAAGAAGGTTTGGTCAAAGCGGGGCTTTCTCCGCAGGTGATGATCGACTTTAGCCATGCCAACTCCAGCAAGCAGTTCAAAAAGCAGATGGATGTTGCGAAAGACGTTTGCGGGCAGGTTGCCGGTGGCGAAAAAGCAATTATTGGCGTGATGATTGAAAGCCATCTGGTTGAAGGTAATCAGAACCCGGATAGCGGTGAACCCCTGACCTACGGCAAGAGCATCACCGATGCCTGCATTGGCTGGGAAGATACCGATGCGGTGTTACGCCAGTTGGCGGAAGCGGTAAAAGCGCGCCGCGGGTAAAAAACTCATCCGGGTTAGCCTCGGTAGGCCGGATAAGGCAACGCCGCCATCCGGCAATAAAAAAAGCGTGGAGCATTCCACGCTTTTTTATTGGGAGCGAAAAAATTACTTCGCTTTACCCTGGTTAGCAACGGCTGCGGCTTTTGCCGCGATCTCGTCAGCGTTACCCAGATAGTAGTGTTTAATCGGCTTAAAGTTTTCGTCAAACTCATACACCAGCGGTACGCCGGTCGGGATGTTCAGTTCGAGGATTTCATCTTCGCTCATGTTATCCAGGTACTTCACCAGCGCGCGCAGGGAGTTACCGTGAGCAGCGATAATTACGCGCTCACCGCTTTTCATACGCGGCAGAATGGTTTCGTTCCAGTAAGGAATCACGCGATCGATGGTCAGCGCCAGGCTTTCGGTGAGCGGTAGTTCTTTGTCAGTCAGTTTGGCATAACGCGGGTCGTGACCCGGATAACGCTCGTCATCTTTGGTCAGTTCCGGTGGGGTAACCGCAAAGCCGCGACGCCATTGCTTAACCTGCTCGTCACCGTATTTTTCAGCGGTTTCTGCTTTGTTCAGACCCTGTAGCGCGCCGTAATGACGCTCGTTCAGTTTCCAGGATTTCTCAACCGGCAGCCAGGCCTGATCCAGTTCGTCCAGGACGTTCCAAAGGGTATGGATGGCACGTTTCAGCACAGAGGTATAGGCAAAATCAAAGCTATAGCCTTCCTCTTTCAGCAGTTTACCGGCCGCTTTTGCTTCACCTACGCCTTTCTCGGACAGATCAACGTCATACCAACCGGTAAAACGGTTTTCGTTGTTCCACTGACTTTCACCGTGTCGTACCAGAACCAGCTTAGTTACAGCCATACACTCACTCCTATCAATCATATTTAATGATAATAATTCTCATTATATTGCCGTAATGAGTCAGCGGCAATGCTTACGCATAACCATAGCGAAAATAGCGCCACAGTGTAAGGTTCTTGTGAACTCAAGGTTGCGATTTTGTCTTTGGATGATGGGGGGAAGCGGGTTTGCTGCGGAAAACAAACAACAGGCCCGATAAATTCTATCGGGCCTGTCAGGATGAACTGTCAGGCAGGAATAAACTGATATTCCGTCACGCTGGTATACTCTTCACCCGGGCGCAGGAAGCAGTCCGGCTGTGGCCATTCTGGATGATTCGGGCTGTCTGGCAGAAACTCACTTTCCAGCGCCAGACCTTGCCAGTCTTCATAGGCCTCCGGCCCACGTGAAGGCGTACCGCCAAGGAAGTTTCCTGAGTAAAACTGCAATGCCGGGGCTGAGGTGTAAACCACCATCTGCAGTTTTTCATCCTGAGACCAAACCTGAGCCGCCGGAGTACGCGCATTGCCTTGTGCCTGGAGCAGGAAGGCGTGATCGTAACCTTTTACCTTGCGCTGATCGTCATCGGCCAGAAATTCGCTGGCGATGATTTTCGGGGAACGGAAATCAAAAGTGCTTCCGGCGACGGATTTCAGCCCGTCATGCGGGATGCCCATTTCGTCTACGGGTAAATACTCATCCGCCAGAATTTGCAGCTTGTGCTGGCGCACATCCGTTTTGTCACCGTCGAGATTAAAATAGACATGATTCGTCAGATTTACCGGGCAGGGCTTATCAACCGTGGCACGGTAGGTTATCGAAATCCGATTATCGTCAGTCAGGCGATACTGCGCGGTGGCGCAAAGATTCCCAGGGAAACCCTGGTCGCCATCGTCAGACGTTAAGGCAAACAGCACCTGACGGTCATTCTGATTCACTATCTGCCAGCGACGTTTGTCGAAACCGTTCGGTCCGCCGTGCAGTTGGTTATCACCCTGGCTTGGCAGCAATTCAATGGTTTCGCCGTCAAAGGTATAGCGGCTGTTGGCGATACGGTTAGCGTAGCGGCCAATGGAAGCCCCCAGAAACGCGGCCTGTTCCGGGTATTGCTCCGGACTGGCGCAACCGAGCAGGGCTTCGCGCACACTACCATCGCTAAGTGGAATACGCGCAGAGAGCAGCGTTGCGCCCCAGTCCATGAGCGTGACCACCATCCCTGCGTCGTTACGCAGGGTAAGCAGGCGGAACGGCTGACCGTCGGGCGCCATTACGGGAATTTCGTTTAACATTGTCCGGCTCCTTGTGAAGGTTTACAGACGTAAAATGTTTCTTTAATACCGGTTTTAGCTTCGTACTGTTCGGCGACGGCCTGCTGCACGGCAGGCACCAGATCTTGCGGGATCAGCGCCACAATACAGCCCCCGAAGCCGCCGCCTGTCATACGAACACCACCTTTATCGCCGATGGTTGCTTTGACAATCTCAACCAGCGTATCAATTTGCGGCACGGTAATTTCAAAGTCATCGCGCATTGAAGCGTGAGATTCCGCCATCAGCTGACCCATGCGTAACAGGTCGCCTTTTTCCAGCGCATTCGCAGCTTCCACGGTACGCGCGTTTTCCGTGATCACGTGACGAACGCGTTTGGCGACAATCGGATCCAGTTCGTGAGCAACTGCGCTAAAGGTTTCAAAGCTGACGTCACGCAGGGCAGGTTGCTGGAAGAAACGCGCCCCGGTTTCACACTGTTCGCGACGGGTGTTGTACTCGCTACCCACCAACGTACGTTTAAAATTGCTGTTGATGATTACCACCGCCACGCCTTCAGGCATGGAAACGGCTTTGGTGCCCAGCGTACGGCAGTCGATCAGCAGCGCATGATCTTTCTTGCCAAGCGCGGAGATCAACTGATCCATAATGCCGCAGTTGCAGCCGACAAACTGGTTTTCAGCTTCCTGGCCGTTCAGAGCAATCTGCGCCCCGTCGAGCGGCAGATGATAAAGCTGCTGGAACACGGTGCCTACCGCCACTTCCAGCGAAGCCGAAGAGCTTAAGCCTGCGCCCTGAGGCACATTACCGCTGATCACCAGATCCGCGCCGCCAAAGGCGTTATTACGCTTTTGCAGATGCTTCACCACGCCACGCACGTAGTTTGACCACTGCTGGCTGTCATGAGCGATAATTGGCGCGTCCAGAGAGAACTCGTCCATTTGATTATCGTAGTCAGCCGCGATAACGCGAACTTTTCTGTCATCGCGTGCCGCACAGCTAATCACGGTTTGATAGTCGATAGCGCAGGGCAGAACGAATCCGTCGTTATAATCGGTATGTTCGCCAATCAGGTTTACACGGCCCGGTGCCTGAATAGTATGGGTGGCAGAGTAGCCAAATGTTTCAGCAAACAGAGATTGTGTTTTTTCTTTCAGACTCATTATTTAAACTCCGGATTCGCGAAAATGGATGTCGCTGACCGCACGCAGTCGTTCAGCCGCTTGTTCTGCTGTCAGGTCGCGCTGGGTTTCCGCCAGCATTTCGTAACCGACCATAAATTTGCGCACGGTTGCCGAACGCAGCAGCGGCGGATAAAAGTGTGCGTGCAACTGCCAGTGTTGGTTTTCTTCACCGTTAAACGGTGCGCCGTGCCAGCCCATGGAGTAGGGGAATGAGCACTGGAACAGGTTGTCGTAACGACTGGTCAGTTTTTTCAACGCCAGCGCCAGATCAGCGCGCTGTTCGTCGGTCAAATCGGTGATACGCAGGACATGCGCTTTTGGCAGCAGCAGCGTTTCGAACGGCCATGCCGCCCAATAGGGCACGACTGCCAGCCAGTGTTCTGTTTCAACGACCGTACGGCTACCATCAGCCAGTTCACGCTGGACGTAATCAAGGAGCATCGGAGCGCCCTGTTCGGCGAAGTACGCTTTTTGCAGGCGATCTTCACGTTCGGCTTCGTTGGGCAGAAAGCTATTGGCCCAAATCTGTCCGTGGGGATGGGGGTTCGAACACCCCATTGCCGCGCCTTTATTCTCAAAGACCTGCACCCAGGGATAGGTTTTGCCTAAATCTGCCGTCTGTTCCTGCCACGTTTTCACGATTTCTGTTAGCGCAGGCACGCTGAGTTCCGGCAGCGTTTTGCTGTGATCGGGCGAAAAGCAAATCACGCGGCTGGTACCGCGCGCGCTCTGACAGCGCATTAACGGATCGTGGCTGTCCGGCGCGTCCGGGGTATCGGACATCAGCGCGGCAAAGTCGTTAGTAAAAACATAGGTCCCGGTGTAATCCGGGTTTTTATCGCCGGTAACACGTGTATTGCCTGCACACAGGAAGCAGTCCGGGTCATGTGCGGGTAGAACCTGCTTAGATGGTGTTTCCTGCGCCCCTTGCCAGGGGCGTTTTGCACGATGCGGTGAGACGAGGATCCACTGCCCGGTGAGCGGGTTAAAACGGCGGTGTGGATGATCGACAGGATTGAATTGCGTCATGATTGATCCTTAATCCGTATATCCCTGCGGATGGCGTGATTGCCAGTGCCAGGTGTCTTGCGCCATTTCATCCAGGGTGCGAGTTACGCGCCAGTTGAGCTCGCGATCGGCTTTACTGGCATCTGCCCAGTAGGCAGGAAGATCGCCATCACGACGCGGGGCAAAATGGTAATTCACCGGTTTACCGCAGGCTTTACTGAAGGCGTTGACCACATCCAGCACGCTGCTGCCGATGCCCGCCCCGAGGTTGTAAATATGCACGCCCTGTTTGCCCGCCAGTTTTTCCATCGCGGCGACGTGGCCATCTGCAAGATCCATTACGTGGATATAGTCGCGAACGCCGGTGCCATCTTCGGTAGGGTAGTCGTTGCCAAATATGGCAAGGGACTCGCGGCGGCCAACGGCAACCTGTGCGATGTAAGGCATCAGGTTGTTTGGAATACCTTGCGGGTCTTCACCCATATCGCCTGACGGATGCGCGCCAACCGGGTTGAAGTAGCGCAGTAAGGCGATACTCCAGTCGGGCTGTGCTTTTTGCAGATCGGTCAGGATCTGTTCAACCATCAGCTTACTTTTGCCATACGGGCTTTGTGGTGTGCCGGTGGGGAAACTTTCAACGTAAGGAATTTGCGGCTGATCGCCATAGACGGTCGCGGAGGAGCTGAAAATGAAGTTTTTCACGTTAGCGGCGCGCATGGCATTCACCAGACGCAGCGTCCCGTTGACGTTGTTGTCATAGTATTCCAGCGGCTTGGCAACGGACTCGCCAACGGCTTTTAAACCGGCAAAATGGATGACCGTGTCAATGGCATGATCGTGCAGAATTTCGGTTATCAGCGCTTCGTTACGAATATCCCCTTCCACGAAAGTCGGGTGCTTGCCGCCTAAACGCTCGATGACGGGCAGAACGCTGCGCTTGCTGTTGCAGAGGTTATCCAGGATCACCACCTCGTGACCGTTTTTCAGCAACTGCACGCAAGTGTGGCTTCCTATGTAACCGCTACCACCTGTAACCAATACTCTCATAATTCGCTCCGTTAAGCCTATGGTATGCAATAACCATAGCATAACAAAGATGCGAAAAGTGTGACATGGAATAAATTAGTGGAATCGTTTACACAGTGATGTTTTCACTCGTTTGCATTGGTTATTTTATTTTAAATCATAAGGTTAAGTTGTTATCTCGGAGTTTATCTGAAAAAAATGCAGAAAAAAGGGCGTGTTAAACGCCCTCAAATGAAAATTAACGCAGAGAGGTTTGTTGATAGGCGTAGACATCGCCCTCGGGCACAAACTCCAGTCGATGGGTAATGCAGGCCGGGGCGTCTTCAGCATGGTGGGAGACAAACAGCAGTTGGGTTTCGCCTTCACCGATCAGTACATCCACAAACCGACGAATCAGTTGGCGATTGAGCGGGTCCAGTCCTTGCAAAGGCTCGTCGAGGATTAACAGAGTCGGGTGTTTAACCAGCGCACGCACAATCAACGCCAGCCGTTGCTGCCCCCAGGAAAGACTGTGGAACGGCGCATCCGCGGTACGTTTATCCATGCCCAGAATATCCAGCCACTGCTGGACCAGTTTGTGCTGTCTGTCAGAGACGGCCTGATAGATGCCGATTGAGTCAAAGTAGCCGGAGAGAATCACATTGCGTACCGTCGTACTGACCCGGTAATCGAGATGCAGGCTACTGCTGACGTAGCCGATGTGTTTTTTAATATCCCAGATAGTTTCGCCACTACCCCGACGGCGGCCAAACAGCGTTAAATCGTTGCTGTAACCCTGGGGGTGATCGCCGGTGATTAAACTCAGTAGGGTTGATTTTCCCGCTCCGTTGGGGCCGACGATTTGCCAGTGTTCCCCCGGATTTACCTGCCAGCTCAGATGATGCAGGATAGGGCGATCGTTATACGAGACGGTGCCATCGTTAAGCACAATACGTGGCGCGTTATCGGACAGCGTGCGACGGACCGAAGGCTCGTCCGGCTCGGGTAATTGGATGCCTTCCAGGCGTTCACTATGGGCAAGTTGAGCGATTAATGCCTGTTGCAGAAGGTCTGCTTTTGCGCCGGTTTCAGTCAACGTGCAATCGGCAAGTACGCCGGCAAATTGCACGAACTCGGGAATCTCATCAAAGCGGTTAAGCACCAGTACCAGTGTAAAACCGGTCTGGTGCAGTTCAGCGAGCAGTTCTGCTAACTGGCGACGGGACGCCACGTCCAGCCCGTCAAAAGGCTCATCAAGGATCAGTAAATCCGGTGCGGACATTAACGCCTGACAGAGCAGGGTTTTGCGTGTTTCACCGGTGGAAAGGTATTTGAAACGCCTGTTGAGCAGGGAAGAAATACCAAACTGCTGCGCCAGCGCAGCGCAGCGAGTGGGGTCGTTGACCTCATCCTGAATGATTTCTGCGGTGGTACGCCCGGTGTCATCTTCACCGGGGCTGAGAAGATCGGTGTTGTTTCGCTGCCACTCGTCGCTGACCAGCTTTTGTAGCTGCTCGAAGGAGAGTCGGGTAATACGTGTAAACTGACAGTGCCGCTCACCTTTCAGTAGCGGCAATTCTCCTGCCAGCGCACGGGCCAGCGCGGATTTCCCGCTGCCGTTAGAGCCCACAAACGCCCAGCTATCACCCGCGTGTAATGTCAACGCATCTAACTGGAGCGTTCTTGTGTCGCTAAGACGAAACGTGCCTTGCGAAATTTGCAATGATGACATTTTGTATCCCATTATTTGCAGCAATTAATGACAGGGATACGTGTTCTTCAGGCTAATGTCAATTAACTCAGCACAGCGTCGCAATAATCACTTTGTCAGCATTAAAATATGCTGTTGCGTTAGCACCTTCCGCTAAAGCGTGAGTCTGCTCCACTGGCAGCGTCGCACACAGCGTCTGGCCGTCTGGCAACGTCATTAACACCTCACATTGTTCTGCGCCACGTTCGATATGACTAATCGTTCCATGCAACTGATTATCAGCGGCCTGAGCGATAGCCTCGTCCTGGGTAATGCCTACCCACGGTGCTTTCAACAGAATTAATACTTCTTTGCCTTCCTCAAGACCCAAACGCTCACCGCTTTGCGCAGTAATCGCCACCTTCAGGCGCGTTTCGCCATCGGCCAACAGGACGTCGACATGCTGTTGTACCTGGTCGTGGTCGCGAGCGGTAATCGTGCCAAACCATTGGTTACGGGCGCTGGTTTGCAGTGAAAAGCGGGAAATGGCTGCCAGCAGGCTATTGAGCGGCAGCGCATCGTCATCGCTCAACACATCAAACGCTTTTTGTTGAATTTGTGCGAGCAAATCATACAGTTGGATCAGACGCTGGCCGTAACGCGTCAACACCGCGCCGCCGCCGCCTTTACCGCCGGTGGCGCGCTCAACCAGCGTTTGCTCACTGAGCTGGTTCATTTCGTTAATCGCGTCCCAGGCGCTTTTATAACTGATACCCGCATCCTTCGCGCCCTGACTGATGGAGCCGGAAAGCGCAATGTGCTTAAGCAGAGAAATGCGACGGGGATCGGCAAACAGTTTTTGCTGAAGTTTCAGCGTAAGAAGGATTTCGGCCTGCATCACAAGCTCCTGGCAAAAAAGGGTATTGTGACGGAAAACCGCGTGCGCGCAAAGCCAACCGCACAAAAGGGGAGTGCTTTTCTGCGCGATGTGGTTAGAATACAACTAAGGACTATATCTGGAGTTGACCATGTTAGAGTTATTGAAAAGTCTGGTATTCGCCGTAATCATGGTACCTGTGGTGATGGCCATCATTCTGGGTCTGATTTACGGATTGGGTGAAGTGTTCAACATTTTTTCCGGTATCGGTCAGAAAGACCAGTCCAGACAGAATCATTGATTCCCCAAACGCCCGCTCAGTCGGGCGTTTATATTTTTGCCTTTCAGCCCGTTTTCTCTGGCAACAGTTTCTCAAGATCCTGCTTCTCGTGCCGATATTTTCATGGTGTAACCTCTAATTGGTATCAATAACCGCTGGGAAAATTCTGGCTTAACCGTTATATTTGCGCGTACATAACGAAACTCAAAGGAGCTACAGATGGCACGCACATGGTTACGCTTGTTTGCAGGGGCGACGCTTTCTCTTTCTGTCGCAGGACATGCATTGGCGGATGAAGGGAAAATCACGGTATTCGCAGCGGCTTCGCTCACCAACGCGATGCAGGATATTGCGACGCAATACAAAAAAGAGAAGAACGTTGACGTCGTCTCCTCTTTTGCCTCGTCTTCTACGCTGGCGCGTCAGATTGAAGCAGGCGCGCCTGCTGACCTGTTTATTTCTGCCGATCAGAAATGGATGGATTATGCGGTCGATAAAAAATCGATGGATACCGCCACGCGTGCAACGCTGTTAGGCAACAGTCTGGTGGTGGTGGCGCCGAAAGCCAGCGCCCAGCAAGACTTTACTATCGACAGTAAAACCAACTGGACCCATTTGCTGAATGGTGGACGCCTGGCTGTCGGCGATCCGGAACATGTTCCGGCAGGCATTTATGCCAAGGAAGCACTGCAAAAACTGGGCGCATGGGATACTCTGGCGCCGAAACTGGCACCTGCGGAAGACGTTCGCGGTGCGCTGGCGCTGGTAGAACGTAACGAAGCGCCGCTGGGGATCGTCTATGGTTCCGATGCTGTCGCCAGCAAAGGCGTCAAGGTTGTCGCGACCTTCCCGGAAGATTCACACAAAAAAGTGGAATACCCTATCGCGATTGTTGATGGGCACAAAAACGCAACGGTCAGCGCGTTCTATGATTACCTGAAAGGACCGCAGGCTGCTGAAATCTTTAAACGTTATGGATTTACGACCAAGTAATGATACTGACCGATCCTGAATGGCAGGCCGTCATACTGAGCCTGAAAGTTTCTTCCCTGGCCGTGTTGTTTAGTCTGCCGTTTGGGATCTTCTTTGCCTGGCTGCTTGTGCGATGCACCTTCCCGGGTAAAGCGCTGCTCGACAGCGTTCTGCATTTGCCGTTGGTGCTGCCGCCGGTGGTGGTGGGGTATCTGCTGTTAGTCGCCATGGGGCGGCGCGGATTTATCGGCGAGCGGCTGTATGACTGGTTTGGCATCACCTTTGCCTTTAGCTGGCGCGGTGCGGTGCTGGCTGCGGCGGTGATGTCTTTCCCTCTTATGGTACGGGCCATTCGTCTGGCGCTGGAAGGCGTCGACGTCAAGCTGGAGCAGGCGGCCCGAACGCTCGGGGCCGGACGCTGGCGCGTATTCATGACCATTACCTTACCGCTGATGTTGCCCGGCATTATTGTCGGGACGGTGCTGGCGTTCGCGCGTTCCCTCGGGGAATTCGGCGCAACGATTACCTTTGTCTCCAATATTCCTGGCGAAACCCGCACTATCCCCTCGGCGATGTATACCCTGATCCAAACGCCTGGCGGCGAAAGCGCAGCGGCAAGGTTATGCATTATTTCTATTGTGTTGGCGCTGATTTCACTGCTGATTTCTGAATGGTTGGCGCGTATTAGCCGTGAGCGGACGGGGCGATAATCATGCTGGAACTTAACTTCTCCCAGACGTTGGGAACCCATTGCCTGACGCTCAACGAAACGCTGCCTGCCAGTGGGATTACCGCTATTTTTGGTGTCTCCGGCGCGGGAAAAACGTCGCTGATTAACGCCATCAGCGGTCTGACGCAGCCGCAGTCCGGACGTATTGTGCTTAACGGTCGGGTGTTAAACGATGTTGAAAACGGAATCTGCTTAACGCCTGAAAAGCGTCGGGTGGGTTATGTATTCCAGGATGCGCGTCTGTTTCCCCATTATAAGGTGCGCGGTAACCTGCGTTACGGTATGGCGAAAAGCATGGCCGGGCAGTTTGATAAGCTGGTGGCGCTGCTGGGCATTGAACCGCTGCTCGATCGCCTACCGGGAAGTCTTTCCGGCGGCGAAAAACAGCGCGTTGCTATTGGTCGGGCGCTGCTTACCGCGCCAGAGTTATTGCTGCTTGATGAACCGTTAGCCTCACTGGATATTCCGCGCAAACGCGAACTGCTACCTTATCTGCAACGACTGGCGCGTGAAATTAATATTCCGATGCTGTATGTCAGCCACTCGCTTGATGAAATTTTGCACCTGGCAGACAAAGTGATGGTGCTGGAAAACGGGCAGGTCAAAGCATTTGGTTCGCTGGAGGACGTCTGGGGGAGTAGCGTAATGCACCCCTGGCTGCCGAAAGAACAGCAGAGCAGTATTCTGAAAGTCAGCGTGCTGGAGCATCATCCTCACTATGCGATGACCGCGCTGGCGCTGGGCGATCAGCATCTGTGGGTCAACAAGCTTGAGCAGCCGCTGCAATCCGTGCTGCGCATTCGCATTCAGGCGTCTGATGTTTCGCTGGTACTCCAGCCGCCGCAGCAGACCAGTATTCGTAACATACTGCGTGCGAAGGTCGCCCAGTGCTATGACGATAACGGTCAGGTGGAAGTGCAGCTTGAGGTGGGCGGGAAAACGCTGTGGGCGAGGATCAGCCCGTGGGCCAGGGATGAGCTTGGCATCAAACCTGGCCTGTGGCTGTACGCGCAAATTAAGAGCGTGTCGATCACCGCCTGATTACAGCAGGTGGGTGTAGATAAACTTCGCGATGCTGTCGGTGGTATTGTCACCAATCACGATGTTGGCGCGGGCTTTGACCGCGTCATCAGCGTTACCCATCGCCACGCCGGTGCCTGCGGCTTCCAGCATGCTGATATCGTTAAAGTTGTCGCCAAAGGCGATCACATTTTCCATTGACCCACCCTGCGCTTCGATCCACTGAGTAAGACGTCGCCCTTTGCTGTTACCTTTACGGGCAATGTCGACTTGATCATGCCAGGACCATTCACACTCCAGCCCCAGTTGTTGTTCAACGTCTTTACCAAACTGCTGCAGTTTTGGAATATCTTCGTCGGTCAGGGCAAATTTCCACACGGCGTTGACATCATGCGCGGCCTGCGCCAGCGAAGGAACCTGGGTAAAGGTTGGGCGCTGTTCCGGCGGTAGCGTTTGCGCCCAGTTAGCGGTACGCACCACATGCCCGGTCGGACGCTCATACAGCATGGCCTCGTCAACATACATCAGTCCATGAATTTGATGTTCATCCAGCATTTCGATGAGCTGCAATGCCTGGTCAACCGGGAGGGGATCGGATTCCAGTACCCTTTTTGCATGATAATCATACAAGTAAGTGCCGTTGCAGCAAATTGCAGGTGTATCCAGCGCCAGTGCCTGATAAAAAGGATGAATAGCAACGTGATGGCGACCTGTGACAATGATAAGTTGGTAGCCTGCTTCTCTGGCGCGTGAGAGCGCTTCAAGAGAGGATGGCAACAAGGTCTTTTTCGGGGTCAGCAAGGTACCGTCTAAATCCAGGGCAATCACGCGTGCGGTCATAGGTTTTTCCAGATTAAGGTTGAGAATTGTGTCTGCTGGAATGGTACACCGAGACGGGAGCCGGACAAAATTCTGAGTCTTGATTAAGCATTCACCGTTAAAAGCGTCTACCTTAGGCGTGTGTCAGGCAATTGCAGCCACCTGCCAACAAGCAAAGGAGTATTCATGAAACAAACCGTTTATACCGCCAGTCCTGAGAGTCAGCAAATTCATGTCTGGAGCCTGAATCACGATGGGTCTTTGACGCTGACCCAGGTGGTTGATGTACCGGGTCAGGTACAGCCGATGGTCGTCAGCCCGGATAAGCGCTATCTCTATGTCGGTGTGCGTCCGGAGTTTCGTGTTCTGGCATATCGTATTGCGCCTGATGACGGTGCGCTGACCTTCGTTGCGGAATCTGCGCTGCCGGGTAGTCCGACGCATATTTCTACCGATCGTCAGGGGCGCTTCGTGTTTGTCGGTTCCTATAATGCGGGCAGCGTCAGCGTCACGCGTCTGGAAAATGGTCTGCCGGTGGAGCTCCTGGATGTGGTTGACGGTCTTGATGGTTGCCACTCGGCCAACATCTCTCCGGATAACCGTACTCTGTGGGTTCCGGCTTTGAAACAGGATCGTATCTGTCTGTTTGACGTCAGTGATGATGGTCATCTGGTCGCGCAGGAGCCGGCAGAAGTGACCACCGTGGAAGGCGCGGGTCCGCGTCATATGGTGTTCCATCCGAATAAGCAATACGCCTATTGCGTGAATGAGCTGAACAGCTCAGTTGACGTCTGGGAGCTGAAAGATCCGCACGGCAAAATTGAATGCGTACAGACGCTGGATATGATGCCTGCTGATTTCTCCGATACCCGATGGGCGGCAGATATTCATATTACGCCGGATGGTCGTCATTTGTATGCCTGCGATCGTACCGCCAGTCTGATTACGGTGTTTAGCGTCTCAGAAGACGGAAGCGTGCTGACTAAAGAAGGCTTCCAGCCGACCGAAACGCAACCACGCGGTTTTAATATCGACCACAGCGGTAAATACCTGATTGCCGCCGGGCAAAAATCTCATCACATCGCGGTGTACGAGATTGCTGGCGAACAAGGGTTGCTGACGGAGAAAGGTCGTTACGCGGTAGGACAAGGCCCGATGTGGGTGGTGGTTAACGCGTACTAATATTGCGTCTAATGCCGGATGAGTATCCGGCACATTGCCCGGCAGAGCATGAGTCTGCCGGGTTTACATCAGAGAATGGCAATTACTGCTTAGGCTCTGCAACCACTTTGCTACCAATACCGCGGTTGTTGTATTCCCACATGCGGTTGAAGTTAGTGTCGTTCAGGTTACGCTGGATTTCGCCTTTATCATCTTCCGCGCCGGTATTACCGGTAAAGGGATGTTTTGAGATAACGCTGTCAGCCCACGGTTTCGCCATGTTAAAGCCTTCGTTAATCACGCTGTCGCGAATAACCACCTGTCCATTGGTGTTAGAATCAACATCCAGCGAGCGGCCCAGCTGCGCCACGCCATCACCACTTGCCGTGAAGCGGCTATTGATAGCCAGGAAACCGTAGTAGATGTTTGACAGGGTAGCCGGTGCAAACACGTACGCTTCCTGCTGGGTACGGGAGTTCACAACGCGGAAATCGGTGTTATCGAATACCACCGCGCCACGACCAGACACGATATCCACATCGCCTTCAATGTAGCTGTTCGTCACCAGCGTACGCGGCTGACGATCGTTTTCCAGACGGTTTTGTACGCCGCTATTGGTCACGAAGAAGGTGTTCTGGCGACCCAGGATGTTGACGTTGTTGATCTGTACTTTATCGCCATCGGTACGCAGTGCGACTGCCGGATGGTTCCCTGCATCAACGCTATCACCGAGGTTGTTTTCAATGGTCAGGTTCTGCAATTGCAGACCGTTATTTTGCGACCAAACGACCGCAGAACACATCACGCCAATATTGGTGCCGCGCTTGCTCTGGCAATTATCAAACATATACCACGCTGGTTTGCCCGGCATATATTTACCGCCCGGGTTCACCGTACGACGCCAGTCAGCGGTGCTCATATCACCGTCAATGGCCTGGCCAATTTTCACATCCAGCGGTTTTTCGCCAGTACCGTAAAGCGTCAGGCTACCTGTCGCTGCCGGGATATAGACCGTGCCCTGATATTCGCCCGGCATGATCGCGATGTACTGACGTTTGTTGGTACGTTTGATGATTGCCGCATCAACCGCGGCCTGAATGCTGGTATGCGTCACGCCCTGGGTACCTGCCGGGCCAACGACAAAGTCAGGCTGCGCGGGCAAAGTAATAGCAGAAGGGCTCCACGGCGCGGTGTTTGGCGTCAGCGCGGAAAAATAGTGCGCGGCGACGAAGTTTTTCGCTTCATTGGCCGACAGAATCGGGCGCGAAGCGGTGCCAGGCGCGGTCTGATCGGAAGGAATTTGATCGGGCGGTGTAGAGCTACAGGCGGTCAGCGTCACGCCAAAAGCCATTGCCAGCGCCAGACGGGAAACTGATGATATGTTCACAGGTTGCTCCGGGCTTTGAAAGTTATCCATTGAAGCCTGCTTTTTTATACTAAGTTGAGCGAAACGGGAAGGTTAAAAGGTAAAAAGTTCTTTTTTATCGCCGTAATGCCCGGCGCGGAGAGACCTTATATCACAAATAGATAACAATTATGCTCATCCAGGTTGACAACATCCGCTGAATCAAAAATAAATGTCTATACAACCTATGACAAGTGGTGAGTCAAATGCAGCAATTCTTCCCTGATGATGTTATCTGGCGCAATGTTCGCCTGGCGACCATGGATCCTGAACGTGATAACCCGTATGGGCTGGTGGATGGACATGCGTTGATCGTCCGCCAGGGTAAGATTCGCGCTATTGTGCCGGAGTCTTCGTTATACCTCACACATGACAATACCTTTGATTTGCAGGGCCGGCTGGTGACGCCTGGCCTGATCGACTGCCATACGCACCTGGTTTTTGGCGGAAATCGCGCAGGTGAATGGGAGCAGCGGCTTAACGGTGTTTCCTACCAGCAGATAAGCGCCCAGGGGGGCGGTATTAATGCCACCGTGTCGGCGACCCGTAGCGCCACTGATGAACAACTTCTTCATATAGCGCATCAGAGAATGGAGAGGTTAATCAAAGAAGGCGTTACGCTACTGGAAATAAAGTCTGGTTATGGTCTGGATTTGCAGACAGAAGAGAAAATATTACGTGTGGTGGCAGCGCTGGCGGCGGAAGATGTGATTGAAATAAGCCCGACGCTGTTGGCTGCCCATGCTACCCCGGCGGAATACCGGGGCGATCCTGACGGCTATATTACGCTGGTATGCGAGACTATTTTGCCGCAGTTGTGGGAGCAAGGGCTGTTCGAGACCGTCGATCTGTTCTGCGAAAGCGTCGGTTTTACGCTGGCGCAGAGTGAGCGGGTGTTCCAGGCAGCACAGGCGCTGGGCGTCCCGATCAAAGCGCATGTTGAACAACTGTCACTGCTCGGCGGCGCCCAACTGGTGAGCCGCTACCACGGTTTATCCGCTGACCATATTGAATATCTTGATGAAGCGGGCGTGGCGGCGATGAGCCAAAGCGGTACGGTTGGGGTGTTGTTGCCCGGCGCTTTCTATTTCCTCAAAGAGCAACAGCGTCCGCCGGTAGAGCTGTTACGGCAATATCAGGTGCCGATGGCGGTGGCGACCGACTTCAACCCTGGCACCAGTCCGTTTATCAGTCTGCACTGGGCGATGAATATGGCTTGCGTCCAGTTTGGCCTAACGCCGGAAGAAGCGTGGGCAGGCGTCACCCGTCATGCGGCCCGGGCGCTGGGACGTCATGCCTCTCACGGTCAATTGAAGGCCGGGTTTGTGGCTGATTTTGTGGTGTGGGATGCCGAACTCCCGGTCGAGATCCTCTATGAGCCTGGGCGTAACCCGCTCTACCAACGTGTATTCAAAGGACAACCTGCATGATTAACTGGCAACCTGCTTCTCCTGCGCTATGGCAGGGGCGAGATGACCGCGTCGAGTCGCCGACTGCGCTGCGCCTGTTTCAGACGATTACGCTGAGTCCGGCGTTTTCACCGGAAATGTACTCTGAGCAGATAGCGCTACTTGGTTTTGCCTGTGATGAAGGCGTTAAACGTAATCAGGGGCGTACGGGAGCCGCCGGAGCGCCAGATGCGCTACGTAAAGCGCTGGCGAATTTAGCCAGTCACGACGGGCATCAGCGGCTGGTGGATCTGGGAAATATTGTGGCGCAGGCCCCCGATCTTGAGGGGGCGCAGCAGGCGCTACGCAAGGCGGTACAGCGCTGTCAGCAGGCGAAAATGCGTACCCTGGTACTGGGGGGAGGACACGAAACCGCGTTTGCCCATGGCGCTGGCGTGCTGGATGCGTTCCCGCAGGCAAAAGTGGGCATCATCAATCTCGACGCGCATCTCGATTTGCGTCATGCCGAACAGGCCACATCTGGTACGCCGTTTCGCCAGCTGGCGCACCTTTGCGATGAACAGCAACGCGGATTTCACTATGCCTGTATCGGCGTCAGTCGGGCGGCAAATACCCAGGCGCTGTGGGATGAAGCGCAGCGGCTTGGTGTCACCGTGGTGGAAGATTTGCACTGTGATTCGGCACAGGCCCAACTGGCGCAGTTTGCCTCTGGCGTGGATGTCATCTATCTGACTATCGACCTTGACGTGCTGCCGGTTTGGGAAATGCCCGCGGTGTCAGCGCCTGCCGCGCTGGGCGTACCGTTGGCGACGCTGTTGGGTCTGATTGAACCCCTTTGTCGTAGCGGTAAACTGCAGGCGGTGGATATGGTTGAATTTAATCCACGCTTTGACGATGATGGCAGAGCGGCACGCGTTGCGGCGCGATTAGGCTGGCAAATCGCGCACTGGTGGCGCTGACATGCCTGAGGGCGTTACGCTTATCAGGTTCGGGTAATGTCTGTAAACTATACCCATTCACATTTCAGCTTAAGGAAGGCACACGCATGCTCCCATCCCGTTCTGCTCCAGCTCCTTTTTACGAAAAGGTAAAGCAGGAGATCAGCGAAAAGATTGCCAGCGGTATCTGGCAAGCTCACGATCGTATCCCGTCTGAGGCAGAGCTGGTGGCACAGTATGGTTTTAGCCGCATGACCATCAATCGGGCGCTGCGTGAGTTAACGGATGAGGGGTTGCTGGTGCGTTTGCAGGGGGTGGGGACGTTTGTCGCCGAGCCAAAAGGCCAGTCTGCGCTGTTTGAAATTCGCAGTATTGCGGATGAAATCAACGCGCGTCAGCATCAGCACCGCTGTGAGGTTCTGACGCTGGAAAGAACCCAGGCAAATGCGCAGCAGGCTTTAGTGTTAAACGTTAAAGAAGGCACCCCCATTTTTCACTCCATCATGGTGCACTACGAGAACGATTTGCCGGTACAAATTGAAGATCGCTGTGTGAATGCGGAGATTGTGCCGGAGTATCTGGCGCAGGATTACAGCCAGACCACGCCTCACGCTTACCTGTCGCTGATCGCCCCCTTAACGGAAGGTGAGCACATTGTCGAAGCGGTACGCGCCAGTGCGGAAGAGTGCGCGTTGCTGAAAATCAAAGAACACGATCCCTGCTTGCTGATCCGCCGCAAAACCTGGTCCGCATCATCCATTGTCTCTCATGCCCGTTTGCTGTTTCCGGGTTCCCGCTATCGCCTGCAAGGACGGTTTATGTCCTGATGTCGGGATACCAAAACCGTGATTGCTGACGCAATATAATAAAAATGTATCTTAATTGTTAAAATCACCCTTGCGACAACTTGTATAGACAAGTATATGTTACTTATCTATCCGACGTTCGCGAGGAGTTTTCTGTCATGTCCCATAGCAAATATCGTCAGCAGGATATTCGTGCCCCGCGTGGCACTACCTTAACGGCCAAAAGCTGGCTGACCGAAGCGCCGCTGCGCATGTTAATGAACAACCTGGATCCCGATGTGGCGGAAAATCCGCATGAGCTGGTGGTATACGGCGGGATTGGTCGCGCTGCACGTGACTGGGCGTGTTACGACGCCATCGTTAATGCGCTGACACAACTGGAGAGCGATGAGACCCTGCTGGTCCAGTCGGGTAAACCGGTCGGTGTGTTCAAAACCCATGACAATGCCCCGCGCGTACTGATTGCTAACTCCAACCTGGTTCCGCACTGGGCAACCTGGGAACACTTTAACGAGCTGGATGCCAAAGGGCTGGCGATGTACGGTCAGATGACCGCCGGGAGTTGGATCTACATCGGCAGCCAGGGCATCGTGCAGGGGACGTATGAAACCTTCGTTGAGGCCGGACGTCAGCATTATCAGGGTAACCTGAGCGGACGCTGGGTGTTAACCGCCGGGCTGGGCGGTATGGGCGGGGCGCAGCCGTTAGCCGCGACGCTGGCGGGCGCATGCTCGCTGAATATTGAATGTCAGCAAAGCCGCATTGATTTCCGTCTGCGTACCCGTTACGTGGACGAGCAGGCGACATCGCTGGACGATGCGCTGGCGCGTATCGATAAGTACACCCGCGAGGGTAAAGCGGTTTCCATTGCGCTGTGCGCGAATGCCGCCGACGTTGTGCCGGAGCTGGTGAAACGTGGTGTGCGCCCGGATATGGTGACCGACCAGACCAGCGCCCACGATCCGCTGCATGGTTATCTGCCGTCCGGTTGGAGCTGGGAAGAGTATCAGGCGAAAGCGGTGTCCGATCCGCAGGGTACGGTGCAGGCGGCGAAACGCTCAATGGCAACACATGTCGAAGCGATGCTGGCGTTTAGCAAAATGGGCGTACCGACGTTTGATTACGGCAATAACATTCGCCAGATGGCCAAAGAGATGGGCGTGGAAAACGCCTTTGATTTCCCCGGTTTTGTGCCAGCGTATATTCGACCGCTGTTCTGTCGTGGCATTGGCCCGTTCCGCTGGGTGGCGCTTTCCGGCGATCCGCAGGATATTTATAAAACCGATGCCAAAGTGAAAGAGATCGTGGCTGACGATAAACACCTGCATCACTGGCTGGATATGGCGCGTGAGCGGATTAACTTCCAGGGCTTACCGGCGCGTATCTGCTGGGTCGGCCTGGAATGGCGGCAGAAGCTGGGGCTGGCGTTTAATGAAATGGTGCGCAGCGGCGAAGTGTCCGCGCCAATTGTTATTGGCCGTGACCATCTTGACTCCGGCTCCGTTGCCAGTCCGAACCGCGAAACCGAAGCCATGCGCGACGGGTCTGACGCCGTATCTGACTGGCCGCTGCTGAATGCGCTGCTTAACACCGCCAGCGGCGCGACGTGGGTGTCACTGCATCACGGTGGCGGAGTGGGAATGGGTTTCTCCCAGCATGCCGGGATGGTCATTGTTTGTGATGGCACCGATGAAGCCGCTGCGCGTATTGCCCGGGTATTGCATAACGATCCGGCTACCGGTGTGATGCGCCACGCTGACGCTGGATATGATATTGCGGTGGAATGCGCCGTCGAAGAAGGGCTGAATTTGCCGATGGTCGCTGCGACGCAGGGGAAACGCTGAGATGAATACCATGACATTAACGCCGGGCCAACTGACTTTTGCACAACTTCGTGACATCTGGCAGCAGCCGGTCCAACTAAGCCTTGATGCCAGCGCAATTGACGCCATTAATGCAAGCGTCGCCTGCGTCAATAACATTGTCGCTGAAGGCCGTACGGCATACGGCATTAATACCGGTTTTGGCCTGCTGGCGCAGACCCGTATCGCCACAGAAGATTTGCAGAATTTACAGCGCTCGTTGGTGCTTTCTCATGCGGCTGGCGTCGGCGAGGCGCTGGACGACGCGATGGTGCGTCTGATTATGGTGCTGAAAATCAACAGCCTGGCGCGCGGTTTTTCCGGTATTCGCCTGAGCGTGATTGAAGCGCTGATTGCGCTGGTGAATGCCGGGGTGTATCCGCTGATCCCGGCGAAAGGCTCAGTGGGGGCATCGGGTGACCTGGCGCCGTTGGCGCATATGTCTCTGACACTGCTGGGTGAAGGGAAGGCGCGCTGGCAGGGGGAATGGCTCCCGGCGACCGAAGCGCTGAAAAAGGCCGGGCTGGAGCCGATAACGCTGGAGGCGAAAGAAGGGCTGGCGTTGCTTAACGGCACCCAGGCTTCGACGGCTTTTGCGCTGCGTGGGCTAATTGAAGCTCAGGAACTGTTTGCGTCGGCGACGGTGTGCGGGGCGCTGACCACCGAAGCCGTTTTGGGCTCCCGTCGTCCGTTTGACGCGCGGATTCATGCCGCGCGAGGACAACGCGGACAGATTGACGCCGCGGCGCTGTACCGCCATGTGTTGACGGATTCCAGCGCGCTTTCGCAGTCGCATCATAACTGTGAAAAAGTACAGGATCCGTATTCTCTGCGCTGCCAGCCGCAGGTGATGGGGGCATGTCTGACGCAAATGCGCCAGGTGATGGATGTTCTGCTGGTGGAAGCCAACGCGGTTTCCGACAACCCGCTGGTGTTTGCCGAAGAAGGCGATGTGATTTCCGGCGGCAACTTCCATGCTGAACCCGTGGCGATGGCGGCGGATAACCTGGCGCTGGCGATTGCGGAAATCGGGGCCTTATCGGAGCGACGCATTGCGTTAATGATGGATAAACACATGTCGCAACTGCCGCCTTTCCTGGTGAAAAATGGCGGAGTTAACTCCGGCTTTATGATTGCGCAAGTCACGGCTGCCGCGCTGGCGAGCGAGAACAAAGCGCTGGCGCATCCGCACAGTGTAGACAGCTTACCGACCTCCGCCAACCAGGAGGATCATGTGTCTATGGCGCCGGCGGCGGGTCGCAGGCTGTGGGAGATGGCGGCGAATACGCGCGGCGTGATTGCCGTCGAGTGGCTGGCGGCGTGTCAGGGAATCGATCTACGTGAAGGGTTAACCTCAAGTCCATTGCTGGAGCAGGCGCGCCAGGCGCTACGCGAGCAGGTTGCCCACTATACGCAGGATCGCTTTTTCGCCCCGGATATTGAGTCCGCGACCGAACTGTTAGCGCAAGGAACGTTGTTGAAATTGCTGCCCGAATTTCTGTAGAAAATTGCCTGATGGCGACGCTGACGCGTCTTATCAGGCCTACGATCTGCTTTGTAGGCCGGATGAGGCGAAGCCGACATCCGGCCCAACAGAGATTAACTAAACATCGCCGTAATCGAGGCGCTGGCGAGCGAGTGGAAGTGAACATTAAATCCAACCATCGCGCCGCTGGCGTCCTCATCGACATCAATACGCTCTACATCCAGCGCGTGAACCGTAAAGATATAGCGATGAGTTTCCCCCTTCGGCGGCGCTGCGCCGCCATAACCGGCTTTACCAAAATCTGTACGGGTCTGAATCACCCCGTCCGGCAGTGCAACCAGACCGGAACCGAAGCCTTGCGTGAGAACGCGGGTATCGGCGGGCAGATTTACAACTACCCAGTGCCACCATCCGGAGCCGGTGGGCGCATCAGGATCGTAACAGGTCACGACAAAGCTCTTAGTCCCGGCGGGCACATCATCCCATGCCAGATGCGGGGAAATATTATCCCCGTCAAATCCCATGCCGTTAAAGACGTGACGATGCCCAAGCTTCTCCCCATCGCGCAGATCGTTACTGATTAGTTTCATACTGACTCCTCTCGTTAGCCAAAAAGTGTAGCCAGAAACCGTAGAGCTTACCGCTGTTTAATCGCTAAAAAATGTTGCATGGCGCACAGCCTCATTGACGGCCTGCGTAAGGCGGCGCAACTGCTCGGGCTGGATAATGTACGGCGGCATCAGATAGATTAGCTTACCAAACGGTCGTACCCACACGCCCTGTTCGACAAAGAACTTCTGTAGTGCCGCCATATTTACCGGCTGGGTGGTTTCTATCACGCCGATGGCGCCGAGCACGCGCACGTCGGCGACCCAACTGGAGTCTGCTGCCGGGGCGAGTTCTGTACGCAACTGCGCTTCAATGGCCGCGACCTGCGAGCGCCACTCGCCGGTGTTGAGTAGCGACAGGCTGGCGGAGGCGACGGCACAAGCCAGCGGATTGCCCATAAAGGTCGGACCGTGCATGAAGCAGCCCGCTTCGCCGTTGCTGATGGTTTCTGCGACCAGACGGGTGGTCAGGGTCGCGGAAAGGGTCATCGTTCCGCCGGTTAATGCTTTGCCGAGGCACAAAATATCCGGCGTAATATCGGCGTGTTCACAGGCAAACAGCCTGCCGGTGCGGCCAAATCCGGTGGCGATCTCATCGGCAATCAGCAGGATGCCTTCCCGGTCGCACATCTTACGGATACGCTTTAACCACTCAGGATGGTATATGCGCATACCGCCAGCGCCCTGCACAATTGGCTCGAGGATCACCGCCGCAATCTCGTGACGATGCGCGGCCATCAGGCGGGCAAAAGGCACCATGTCCAGTTCGTCCCACTCGCCGCCCATGCGGCTTTGCGGCGCAGGCGCGAACAGGTTTTCCGGCAGATACCCTTTCCACAGACTGTGCATTGAGTTGTCGGGATCGCAGACCGACATCGCGCCGAAGGTATCGCCGTGATAGCCGTTACGAAATGTCAGGAAACGCTGACGAGATTCCCCTTTGGCCTGCCAGTATTGCAGCGCCATTTTCATCGCCACTTCCACCGCGACCGAACCTGAATCCGCGAGAAAAACGCACTCCAGCGCTTCGGGCGTCATGTCCACCAACTGGCGGCACAGCGCAATGGCCGGGGCATGGGTAATGCCGCCAAACATCACATGCGACATAGCGTCAATCTGCGTTTTCATTGCGGCGTTCAACTGCGGGTGATTGTAACCGTGGATCGCCGCCCACCAGGACGACATGCCGTCAATCAGCCGCTCACCGCTGGCTAAAATCAGTTCGCAACCTTCGGCCCGCGCCACCGGATACACCGGCAATGGGGAAGTCATGGAAGTGTAAGGGTGCCAGATATGGCGTTGGTCAAACGCAAGATCATCCGTTGTCATAATCGACTTGTAAACCAAATTAAAAAGATTTAGGTTTACGAGTCTACACCAAACTGACAACGAAACGTATACCAATATGGCTCATTCTTCTCGCTGGACAATGTCGCAAGTCACCGAATTATTTGAAAAACCACTGCTTGATCTCCTGTTTGAAGCGCAACAGATTCATCGTCAGCACTTCGATCCGCGGCAGGTACAGGTCAGTACGCTGTTGTCGATTAAGACTGGCGCCTGCCCGGAAGACTGCAAATACTGCCCGCAAAGTTCTCGCTATAAAACGGGTCTGGAAACTGAACGCTTGATGGAAGTGGAACAGGTACTGGACTCGGCGCGTAAGGCGAAGCAGGCCGGTTCAACGCGGTTTTGCATGGGGGCGGCGTGGAAGAACCCGCACGAGCGCGATATGCCTTACCTGGAACAGATGGTTCAGGGCGTGAAAGCGTTGGGGCTGGAAGCCTGCATGACGCTGGGAACGCTCAACGAAACCCAGGCTCAGCGCCTGGCCAACGCGGGACTGGATTACTACAACCATAACCTCGACACCTCGCCGGAGTTTTACGGCAATATCATCACTACCCGGTCTTATCAGGAACGTCTGGATACGCTGGATAAAGTGCGTGAAGCCGGGATTAAAGTCTGCTCAGGCGGTATTGTCGGATTAGGCGAAACGGTCACCGATCGCGCCGGTCTGCTGCTGCAATTAGCCAATCTGCCGACGCCGCCGGAAAGCGTGCCGATCAACATGCTGGTGAAGGTGAAGGGCACGCCGCTTGCCGATAACGACGACGTCGACGCGTTTGATTTCATCCGTACCATCGCCGTGGCGCGCATCATGATGCCAACCTCTTACGTGCGTCTTTCCGCCGGGCGCGAGCAGATGAACGAGCAAACCCAGGCGATGTGCTTTATGGCCGGCGCTAACTCGATTTTCTACGGCTGCAAACTGCTGACCACGCCGAACCCGAACGAAGATAAAGATTTGCTGTTGTTCCGCAAGCTGGGTCTCAACCCGCAGCAAACGGCGGTGCTGGCGGGGGATAACGAACAGCAACAACGTCTCGAGCAGGCGCTGCGTACCCCGGATACCGATGATTACTACAACGCGGCAACCGTATGACCTGGCAGCAAAAAATTGGCGATGCGCTCACGGCGCGTCGTTGCGCTGATGCGTGGCGGCAGCGCTATGCGGTGACCCAGGGCGCCGGTCGCTGGCTGCAGGCCGACGGTCGCCAGTATCTGAATTTCTCCAGCAACGACTACCTTGGCCTGAGCCACCATCCGCAGATTATCTGCGCCTGGCAGCAGGGAGCTGAACGTTTTGGCGTCGGCAGCGGCGGATCGGGTCATGTCAGCGGTTATTCCGTGGCTCACCAGGCGCTGGAAGAAGAGCTGGCGCAGTGGCTGGGCTATTCGCGGGCGCTGTTATTTATCTCCGGTTTTGCCGCTAATCAGGCGGTCATTGCCGCATTGATGGAAAAAGAGGATCGGATTGTTGCAGACCGGCTCAGCCATGCTTCGCTGCTGGAAGCTGCCAGCCTTAGCCCTGCTGTTTTACGTCGCTTTACCCATAACGACTCGCAACATCTGGAGCGTCTGCTGACTACTCCCTGTCCGGGGCAGCAGCTCGTGGTCACTGAAGGCGTGTTCAGCATGGATGGCGACAGCGCGCCGCTCGCTGAAATCCACGCGGCAGCGAAACGACACGGTGCGTGGCTGCTGGTGGACGATGCGCACGGCGTTGGCGTAACCGGTGCAGAAGGGCGCGGCTCCTGCTGGCGACAGCAGGTGAAACCCGAACTGTTAGTGGTGACGTTTGGCAAAGGATTTGGCGTCAGCGGCGCGGCAATCCTGTGTTCTGACAGCGTGGCCGACTATCTGTTGCAGTTTGCCCGCCATCTGATCTACAGCACCAGTATGCCTCCGGCGCAGGCTCAGGCCCTGCGCGCCGCGCTGGCGGTGATCCGCAGCCGTGAAGGCGATGAACGCCGGGAAAAGTTAGCGATGCTGATCCAGCGTTTTCGCGCTGGGGTAAATACGCCGGGTTTAACGCTGGCGAATTCAACCAGTGCTATTCAGCCGCTGATTGTTGGCGATAACCATAAAGCCTTGCAGCTGGCGGATGCGCTACGGCAACAGGGATGTTGGGTGACGGCAATTCGCCCGCCGACGGTGCCCGCCGGTACGGCCAGATTACGGCTGACGCTGACCCAGGCGCATGAGGTGCAGGATATCGATCGTCTACTGGAGGTGTTGCATGGCGCAGGTCAATAAACGGGCGATTGCCGCCGCGTTTGGCCGCGCGGCCACCCACTATGAGCAACACGCAGAGCTACAGCGTCAAAGTGCCGATGCGTTACTGGCGTTACTGGATGGCGGCACGTTCTCGCAGGTATTGGATGCGGGCTGTGGGCCTGGACGTATGAGTCGTTACTGGCGTGAGCAGGGGAGTGAGGTCTGCGCGCTGGATCTGTCGTCGCAAATGCTGGCTGAAGCGCAGCGTCACGATGTCGCCCACCATTATCTGCTGGCGGATATCGAAGCCATCCCGCAGGCAAGCGCGAGCTTTGACCTGGCCTGGAGTAATCTGGCCGTACAGTGGTGTGGCGACCTGCGCGGCGCGTTAAGCGAGCTTTACCGGGTGGTGCGTCCTGGCGGGACGGTGGCGTTTAGTACCCTGGCGCAGGGTTCGATGCCGGAACTTCGTCAGGCCTGGCAGGCGGTTGACGATCGGGAGCACGCCAACCGTTTTTTGCCCGTGGCGCAACTGGAAAACGCCCTGTATGGCTGGGATGTTGAATACCAGTTTCATGCCGTCACGCTGTGGTTTGATGATGCGCTGAGCGCCATGCGTTCGCTAAAAGGCATTGGCGCGACGCATTTGCATGATGGGCGCGAGCAACGTGTGCTGACGCGCGCTCAGCTGCGCCAGCTACAGTTAGCCTGGCCCTGTCAGCAGGGGAAATATCCGCTGACCTACCATCTTTTTTTAGGAGTAATTCAACGTGGCTAAAACGTATTTTGTCACCGGGACAGATACCGAAGTCGGTAAAACTGTCGCCAGCTGCGCGCTGCTCCAGGCGGCGGGACAACTGGGGTTGCGCGCCGTTGGCTATAAGCCGGTGGCGTCAGGCAGTGAAATGACGGCTGATGGCCTGCGAAACAGCGATGCGTTGGCATTACAGCGCAATAGCGCTGTGACGGCGGACTATACGGCGATTAATCCCTACTGCTTCGCTGAACCTACCTCGCCGCATATCATCAGCGCCGACGAAGGTCGCCCCATTTTGGCCTCCGTGATGTCATCGGGTTTACGCACGCTTGAAGCGCAGGCTGACTGGGTACTGGTGGAGGGGGCTGGTGGATGGTTTACGCCGCTTTCGCCAACGCTGAGTTTTTCCGACTGGGTCAAAACAGAACAGTTGCCGGTGATTCTGGTGGTTGGCGTTAAGCTCGGCTGCATCAATCACGCCATTCTGACCGCCCAGGCGGTGCAGCAGGCCGGACTGACGCTTGCCGGATGGGTAGCCAATGATGTGACGCCGCCCGGCAAACGTCATGCGGAATACATGGCGACGCTGAAGCGCGTGATTCCGGCACCTTGGCTGGGGGAAATTCCCTGGCTGGCAGAAGATCCTGAGCAGGCATCGACCGGACGTTATCTCGATCTCAGCATTTTGTCTTTGACGGCATCAGCTGGTTGAATCGAGAGGGGAAATAACGCTGGTCGCTATTGCAGTAGGCGGACAAGAAAATGGTGAAAATGCGAGCAAGATCTCGGCTCTCCCTGGCCGCCTCGTTAGCTGATAAATATCAAAAAATAGCGATAATTTTTTTTTAGCCCAGCGGAAAAGAGAGTCAGGGTGTTTTTGCCAGGCTACAGTCCACACGGGCTGGAAGCAGTTATCCACTATTCCTGTGGATAACCTTGTGCATTAGGGTTAGAAAACACAATGTAAGCGAGAGAAGACGCGGCCTGCGACTAAATTGATGCGAAAGACGGCTTGAGAAAATAATCTTTAAATTACAGATAGTTAGATAAAAGCAATGGCTGTCGCAGAAGTGTCATGTGTTGCCATAAAACTTTCATCGGCTGGCTTGACAAATGTTAAAAAAGGCATTGGTTTGGGGATAACACATTTTTGCTGGTGTTTTATCTTGTCTGGGGGCAAATTTTGGCCTGCAGTCACGGCTATTTTGCGGGTGTAACAGAAATATTCTGGCGCGTTACTGTTTTTTCATCCAGTATATTTTACTGGCAAAATATACGACTGCGAGTAAAATTACACACCTGCCCGCCCATTGCTTCAGGTAGCTGCTCATGAGTAAACCGTTCAAACTAAATTCCGCTTTTAAACCCTCTGGCGATCAGCCTGAGGCGATACGTCGCCTGGAAGAAGGTCTGGAGGACGGTCTGGCGCATCAGACGCTGCTGGGGGTGACGGGATCGGGGAAAACATTCACCATCGCGAATGTGATTGCGGACCTACAGCGTCCTACCATGGTGCTGGCGCCTAACAAGACGCTTGCCGCGCAGCTATATGGCGAGATGAAAGAGTTCTTTCCGGAAAACGCGGTGGAATATTTTGTCTCCTACTACGACTATTATCAGCCGGAAGCTTACGTACCGAGTTCTGATACCTTCATCGAGAAGGATGCCTCGGTCAACGAACACATTGAGCAGATGCGTCTGTCGGCGACCAAAGCGCTACTGGAACGTCGGGATGTCGTTGTGGTGGCGTCGGTTTCCGCCATTTATGGTTTGGGCGACCCGGACCTGTATCTGAAAATGATGCTGCATCTGACGGTGGGGATGATCATTGACCAGCGCGCGATCCTGCGTCGTCTGGCGGAGCTGCAATATACCCGTAACGATCAGGCATTCCAGCGCGGGACCTTCCGCGTGCGCGGTGAAGTTATCGACATTTTCCCGGCTGAATCCGACGACATTGCGCTGCGCGTGGAACTGTTCGATGAGGAAGTCGAGCGTTTGTCGCTGTTTGACCCGCTTACCGGGCAGGTTGAATCGACCATTTCCCGCTATACCATCTACCCGAAAACGCACTACGTCACGCCGCGCGAACGTATCGTGCAGGCGATGGAAGAAATTAAAGTCGAGCTGGCAGACCGCCGTAAAAATCTGCTGGCGAATAACAAGTTGCTGGAAGAGCAGCGCTTAAGCCAGCGTACACAGTTCGATCTGGAAATGATGAACGAGCTGGGTTATTGCTCGGGGATTGAAAACTATTCCCGCTATCTGTCCGGACGCGGTCCAGGCGAGCCGCCGCCGACGTTGTTTGATTACCTGCCGGCTGATGGTCTGCTGGTAGTGGATGAATCCCACGTCACTATCCCGCAAATTGGCGGTATGTACCGTGGCGACCGGGCGCGTAAAGAGACCCTGGTCGAATACGGATTCCGTTTGCCCTCGGCGCTGGATAACCGTCCGCTTAAATTTGAAGAGTTCGAGGCACTGGCTCCGCAGACCATCTACGTCTCGGCGACGCCGGGGAACTATGAGCTGGAGAAATCCGGTGATGACGTGGTTGATCAGGTAGTACGACCGACCGGCCTGCTGGATCCGGTGATAGAAGTGCGTCCGGTGGCGACACAGGTTGACGATCTGCTGTCGGAGATCCGCACGCGTGCGGCGATTAACGAACGTGTGCTGGTCACCACGCTTACCAAACGCATGGCGGAAGACCTCACCGAATACCTCGAAGAGCACGGCGAGCGGGTGCGTTATCTGCACTCAGACATCGATACCGTGGAACGTATGGAAATCATTCGTGACCTGCGCCTGGGCGAGTTTGACGTGCTGGTGGGTATCAACCTGTTACGTGAGGGGCTGGACATGCCTGAGGTCTCGCTGGTGGCGATTCTGGACGCAGACAAAGAAGGGTTCCTGCGCTCTGAACGCTCACTTATCCAGACCATCGGTCGCGCGGCGCGTAACATCAACGGCAAGGCTATACTCTACGGCGATAAAATTACCGCCTCGATGGCCAGGGCGATTGGTGAAACTGAACGTCGTCGCGAGAAGCAGCAGCGCTATAACGAAGAGCACGGTATTACGCCGCAGGGGCTGAACAAGAAAGTGGTCGATATTTTGGCGCTGGGTCAGAATATTGCGAAGACCAAGGCGAAGGGCAAAGGGAAGTCACGTGCGGGTGCGAAGTCTGACGTTGTGGAACTGGATATGACGCCAAAAGCCCTGCAGCAAAAGATTCACGAGTTGGAAGGGCAGATGATGCAGCATGCGCAGAATCTCGAATTTGAAGAGGCTGCGACGATCCGCGATCAGTTGCATCAGTTGCGCGAGTTATTTATTGCGGCATCGTAATCCTGTGCCGGATGCGGGGTAACCCCCTTATCCGGCTTACGGGGTGCTTGCGTTTGTTGGCCTGACAAGCGCAGCGCATCAGGCAAATCCACTCAGCCTAATGCCTGTACCGCTTTCTCCAGCGCGCTGTGCAGCAGCTGACGATCATGACGGTACGGAATATCGCTGGCTTCCAGCACTTCCTGAATCACAATGCGGTCGGTAACGGCGGAAACATCTACTTTCGGGCCGACAACCACCGCGTCAATCACTTTTTTGCCAACGTACTGTTCGATGATTGCCAGCTTATCGTTAAGCGTCAGGCTGGCTGCTGGCAGGCTTAATTCGCGACCCAGATTGCCAATGTAGACCATCCTGGCGGGTGTACGCCGTAATGCCTGCGCCAGTTCGTCGAGCAGCAGGATCGGCATCAGGCTGGTATAAAAACTGCCTGGTCCTATCAGAATCAAATCCGCTTCGGCGATTGCCTCAACCGCTTCTCGCGTGGTAGGGACTTTTGGCGACAGCATCAGTTCCTGAGGTGGGATAGTGAGCTGATCGATATTCACTTCGCCATAGACTTCATGCCCCTGATCATCAATAGCCATCAGATCCACCGGCAGCTCTGACATCGGAATTAAATGCGCATCCACCTTCAGCAGGTTGCGAATTAAATTTATGGCTTCCAGAGGCCGCACGCTGAGGTGATCGAGCGCCTTTAACATTAAATTTCCGAGGTTATGTCCGGAAAGCTCGCCATTACCGCCAAAACGGTATTCAAACATAGCGGATGCAACGCTGGGTTGGGTAATTAACTGGTTCAGACAGTTACGCATGTCACCCCAGGCGATGCCGCCTTCAGAACGACGAATACGCCCCGTGGAGCCGCCATTATCGGTGGTGGTGACGATACCCGTCAGTCGTGAACCTAAAGGGGAAAGTGAGGAGAGAACGCGTCCTAATCCATGCCCTCCGCCGAGAGCGACAACGCGATCTAAATCTGCCAGCGTGCGAGTGCGCATAGAGTTTCCTGATATCAATTGATCGGCGCTACAGTACCGTAAATAGCGTGTTTTCAGCAATTATCCAGTTGGCATTTGCCGAAATTAATTTTCGGCGATCTACCCCTTTCTGACGACATGCACCTGACAGCAAGATGATGTATATCAATGCAAAACTGTGGTTTTTGCTTATTCTGTAGCGAAATTGCACGATCATGTCGCTATATATGTATTTATACAGCGTAAGTGTGCTTGGCATTATCGCCATTTACACGCTAGTATCGGCATAACCACTACGTACTCAAAGTATGATGAGTATAAACACTCTAGCCTCTGCACCTGGGTCAAATGATACGGTGCTTTGGCCGTGGCAATGCTCGAACGAGATTGTCACCAGGGCGCAGGAAGAAATGACTGCGTCTCCCGTATTTGGAAAGGTGTACATGGGCTCTCAACTTACCGATGCTTTCGCGCGTAAGTTTTACTACTTACGTTTGTCGATTACCGATGTGTGTAACTTTCGTTGCACCTACTGCCTGCCGGATGGCTATAAGCCCGGCGGAGTCACCAATAACGGCTTTTTGACCGTTGATGAAATTCGCCGCGTCACCCGTGCGTTCGCCAGTCTGGGGACGGAAAAAGTGCGCCTGACAGGGGGCGAACCCTCATTACGTCGCGATTTTACCGACATTATTGCCGCTGTGCGTGAAAACGACGCTATCCGTCAGATTGCGGTAACGACCAATGGTTATCGTCTGGCGCGCGATGCCGCCGCCTGGCGCGATGCCGGGTTGACGGCACTCAACGTCAGCGTCGACAGTCTCGATGCCCGTCAGTTTCACGCCATTACCGGGCAGGACAAATTTCAGCAGGTGATGGCGGGCATTGACGCCGCCTTTGCAGCCGGTTTTGAAAAAGTCAAAGTCAACACTGTGTTGATGCGCGATGTAAACCATCATCAACTGGACACCTTCCTGGCGTGGATCCAACCGCGTCCTATTCAACTGCGTTTTATTGAACTGATGGAAACGGGGGAGGGCAGTGCACTTTTCCGTAAGCATCATATCTCAGGGCAAGTACTGCGCGATGAGCTTCTGCGTCGCGGCTGGATCCACCAGCAACGCCTGCGCAGCGACGGTCCGGCTCAGGTTTTCTGCCATCCTGATTATGCTGGCGAAATTGGTCTGATCATGCCTTATGAGAAAGACTTTTGCGCCACCTGTAATCGTCTGCGCGTTTCCTCTGTCGGCAAGCTTCATCTGTGTTTATTTGGTGAAGGCGGCGTAAGCCTGCGTGACTTGCTGGAAGATGACGCTCAGCAATCAGCGCTGGAAGAACGCATTTCAACCGCGCTGCTGGAGAAAAAGCAGACCCATTTCCTGCATCAGAACAATACCGGTATTACGCAAAACTTATCTTACATTGGCGGCTGATCGCTAAAAGGAGTTTTCATGAGTCAGGTAAGCGCTGAATTTATCCCGACACGCATTGCTATTCTTACTGTTTCCAACCGTCGCGGCGAAGAGGACGACACCTCTGGTCACTACCTGCGTGACTCGGCGCAGGAAGCGGGCCATCAGATTGTTGACAAGGCGATTGTCAAAGAGAACCGTTATGCCATCCGTGCCCAGGTTTCCGCCTGGATTGCCAGTGACGATGTGCAGGTTGTGCTTATTACCGGCGGCACCGGACTGACCGAAGGTGACCAGGCGCCGGAAGCGTTGCAACCACTGTTCGACAGAGAAGTTGAAGGTTTTGGCGAAGTATTCCGTATGCTCTCGTTTGAAGAGATCGGCACCGCGACGCTGCAATCCCGGGCAATTGCCGGGGTTGCGAATAAAACGCTGATTTTCGCCATGCCGGGGTCGACCAAAGCGTGCCGTACCGCCTGGGAAAATATCATTGCGTCGCAGCTTGATGCCCGTACGCGTCCGTGTAATTTCCACCCACATTTGAAGAAATAAGTATGTCGCAACTGACTCATATTAACGCCGCTGGCGAAGCCCACATGGTGGATGTCTCTGGCAAAGCAGAAACGGTACGCGAGGCGCGTGCTGAAGCATTCGTGACGATGCGCAGCGAAACGCTGGCGATGATTATCGATGGTAGCCACCATAAAGGCGACGTTTTCGCCACGGCGCGCATTGCCGGTATTCAGGCGGCCAAACGAACCTGGGATCTTATCCCGCTGTGTCATCCGCTGATGCTGAGCAAGGTCGAAGTCAACCTGCATGCCGAACCGGAACACGATCGTGTACGCATTGAGACGCTGTGTCGCCTGAGCGGGAAAACCGGTGTGGAAATGGAAGCGTTAACGGCGGCCTCCGTGGCGGCGTTGACCATCTACGACATGTGCAAAGCGGTGCAAAAGGACATGGTGATTGGTCCGGTGCGCCTGCTGGCAAAAAGCGGCGGCAAGTCGGGAGATTTTAAGGTGGATGCGCATGATTAAGGTTCTTTTCTTTGCCCAGGTCCGTGAACTGGTCAACACGGATGCTTTAGAGGTCACCGCTGAATTTCCAACGGTCGAAGCGCTGCGCCAGCATCTGGCGGCGCAAGGCGATCGTTGGGCGCTGGCGCTGGAGGACGGCAAGCTGCTGGCGGCGGTGAACCAGACGCTGGTCAGTTTTGACCATCCCCTTAATGCAGGTGATGAAGTGGCTTTCTTCCCACCGGTAACCGGAGGTTAAGATGGCTGAGACGCGAATTGTTGTTGGGCATGCGCCGTTCAGCGTTGGGGAAGAGTATCCCTGGCTAGCCGAGCGTGATGAAGACGGCGCCGTAGTGACCTTCACCGGTAAAGTGCGTAACCACAACCTCGGCGACAGTGTGCAGGCATTAACGCTGGAACACTATCCCGGCATGACCGAAAAAGCG
Organism: Citrobacter werkmanii; assembly: GCF_008693645.1. Lineage (NCBI taxonomy): Bacteria > Pseudomonadati > Pseudomonadota > Gammaproteobacteria > Enterobacterales > Enterobacteriaceae > Citrobacter > Citrobacter werkmanii. The sequence goes on from NZ_CP044101.1 coordinate 1,865,991, forward strand.
CTGGCGGAGATTGTCGACGAGGCGCGTACGCGCTGGCCGCTCGGACGGGTGACGGTGATTCATCGCATTGGCGCGCTGTGGCCCGGCGATGAAATCGTTTTTGTTGGCGTGACCAGCGCGCATCGCAGTAGCGCGTTTGATGCCGGGCAGTTCATTATGGATTATCTGAAAACCCGCGCACCGTTCTGGAAGCGCGAGGCCACGCCGGAAGGTGAACGTTGGGTGGATGCCCGTGACAGCGATAAGCTAGCAGCAAAACGCTGGTAGAGTACAATTGTTGTAGGCTCATACTGATTCAGGAGATTGTCATGGACCGATTCCCACGATCCGATTCTATTGTGCAGGCGCGTTCCGGCCTGCAAACGTATATGGCGCAGGTTTATGGCTGGATGACCTGCGGGTTGTTGCTGACGGCGTTTATCGCCTGGTATGCGGCAAATACGCCCGCGGTGATGATGTTTGTCTTCTCCAGTAAAATCACCTTCTTTGGCCTGATTATTGCCCAACTGGCGCTGGTGTTCGTTTTGTCCGGCATGGTGCAAAAGCTGAGCGCCGGTGTGGCAACCACGCTGTTTATGCTCTATTCGGCGTTAACCGGGTTAACGCTGTCGAGCATCTTCATCGTCTATACCTACTCGTCTATCGCCAGTACCTTTGTGGTCACCGGCGGAATGTTTGGCATCATGAGCCTGTACGGTTATACCACTAAGCGCGATCTCAGCGGTTTCGGCAATATGCTGTTTATGGCGCTAATCGGGATTGTGCTGGCTTCACTGGTTAACTTCTGGCTGAAGAGCGAAGCGTTGATGTGGGCGGTAACCTACATTGGGGTGATTGTGTTTGTCGGTCTGACCGCCTATGACACGCAGAAGCTGAAAAACATCGGTGAGCAGATCGATCTGCGTGACAGTTCTAATCTGCGCAAATACGCGATTCTTGGCGCACTAACGCTGTATCTGGACTTTATCAACCTGTTCCTGATGCTGCTGCGTATCTTCGGCAATCGTCGTTAATTCTCTGTTGCCGGATAAGGCATTACGCCGCATCCGGCACTATATACACCATCATTTCGCCATTGCCTTCTCGTTTTTCGCCCGCAGCTTTTTCGCCCGACTTTCCAGCAACAGGTAGCAAATAAGCGCCAGCAGCAGCGGAATAAAATAATAGAGGACGCGATACGCAAGCAGGGCGGCGATAATCTTGCCTTGAGAAGTATTTTCCCCCGCCAGCAACGCCATAAAAACCGCCTCCAGCACGCCGATCCCCGCCGGAATATGTACGATAACCCCGGCAATACTGCTCACCAGTAGCACGCCCAGCACGAAGAAATAGTTGATATCCTGACCCAGCAACAGCCAGATAATGGCTCCCATCACCATCCAGTTGGTACTGGATATCACCATTTGCGCGATGGCAAATTTCCAGGAAGGCAGCACCAGCTTTTGGCCCCTGATGGTGATGTGGCGATGTTTCGCGAAGGCGCAAAACCACAGATAAACGACAATAATCAGTAGCAGCGCAATGCCTAAAATGCGCAGCGTACCTTCATCGATATACCAATGCGCGGGCAGCTCGACCACGCCAAAGGTAAAAATAAAGCCGCCCAGCAGAATATAGCCGAGCCAGTTGGTGGTAATACTCAGTGAAAAAATCCGCGTAATAGTGCTCCCCGGCAACCCGAGGCGCGAGTAGAGTCGATAACGCATCCCAATGCCGCCCACCCAGGTGCTTAACGTCAGGTTGAAGGCGTAACAGATAAACGACACCAGCATGACCTGGCGTTTTGCCAGCTTGTGCCCACAGTAATGTCGGCCGAGGAGATCATAGCAGCCGTAGAGTAAATAACTGACGATTACCAACCCCACGGCGCTGAGCAGGGCAGTCCGATTGTAATCCCGGATTACCGTCCAGACCTCTTCCCAATTGACCTTGCTGGCATAAATGACCAGCAACACGATGACGGCAATGAAAAATAGCCACGTGAGTATTTTTTTCGCTAACCGCCAGCGCGGATGTGCTTTGGCCATCAGGGTTTTCCTCCGACATCCTCAGTTTGAATGCGATCCTGCGTTTCCATGGCAGGCTGTGCGGGCGGTTCTACCTCAGTCAGATGTGGTGTATGTGCGGGTAGCCAGCCGACCAGCGCCGGGAAATGGCGTAAAAAGTGGAACGCCAACACGCTTTTGGTCAGGTTCCACCAGGTGCGTTTGGGCAGCATGGATTCATCAACCCGCTTGCAGTCCTGCGCAATAATCGGGTTCAGGTTGTCGCGCAGAGTCTGGTTAAACGCACGGTCATGAATAATGAGATTCGCTTCCAGATTCAGCGACAGGCTGAGCGGGTCAAGATTGCTGGAGCCTACCGTCGCCCAATGATCGTCCATCAGCGCTACCTTGCCATGCAGAGGTTTACGGCGATATTCATAGACATGGACGCCGCCTTTAACCAGATAGTTGTACAGCAGGCGGGCGCCCACTTTCACAATCGGCATATCTGGTTCACCCTGCACGATGAGTTTTACCCGAACGCCGCGTCGGGCCGCTTTACGCAGGGCATGCAGAAAGCGATAGCCGGGAAAGAAGTAGGCATTGGCAATGATCACTTCCCGCCTGGCCTGGGTAAGCATTTTCAAATAATGACGTTCAATATCATCGCGATGCTCTTCGTTGTCGCGCCAGACAAATAGTACCTGCGCTTCGCCAGGCCGATGATTTTCGACTGCGCGATGATGACGTCGCCACCAGCGGCGTACGGCGCTCTGACCCGGCAAGTTTTCCAGCACGAATGTCAGGATGTCGGCCACGATGGGACCTTCAACGCGTACGGCGTAATCCTGCTTGGCCTCAGGGCCGTAATCAGACATATGTTCAGCGGAATAATTGATGCCGCCGACGAAAGCAACGCGGTCATCAATGACCACAATTTTGCGATGCATACGGCGAAAGAGATTGGTGCGCATGCCGAACAGACGCGGGCGCGGATCGTAATAGCGGAAAACAATGCCGGCTGCGGTTAGCTCATTAACGAAACTGTCGCTGAGGTCCGGCGAACCATAGCCATCCAGCAGCACTTCCGCTTTAACACCGCGACGTGCTGCACTCAGCAGCGCGGCATGCAGCTGTTTTCCGACCGCATCTTCAAACCAGATGAAGGTCTCGAGGATAATTTTTTGCTGCGCCTGTTCAATGGCGTCAAACACGGCGGGGTAGTACTGATCGCCGTTTTCCAGCAGTTGAATTTGATTGCCTTCACGCCAGCCAAATTTCATAAATGAATCTCCGCACTCAGAGGGGCATGATCGGACAAATGTCGCCAGTGACGCAGCGCCAGCGTCGTTGGGGTACTGGCATTCGCGTTTTTCACATAGATCCTGTCGAGACGCAGCAGGGGAAACTGCACCGGAAACGTCCGCGCCGGGCGACCGTGGGCGCGGGTAAAGATCTCGTCAAGATCGGCATTGGCTTTCAACGGATGATTAGCTTTTTGTCGCCAATCGTTGAAATCACCGGCGACCACGACGGGCTCACCCTCAGGTAAGGCATTCACCCACTCTGCCAGCATAGCGAGTTGGGCCTGACGGTGGGCTTCACGCAAACCGAGATGGACACACATCACGTGAACCGGGTGGGAGAGCATCGGCGGCACGATGCGGCAGTACAGGACCCCGCGTTTTTCACTCGCGCCGACCGACACATCGCGATTTTCATAATGTTCAATAGGATAGCGCGACAGCACAGCGTTACCGTGATGCCCCTGCGGATACACGGCGTTACGTCCATAAGCGAAGTCGCTCCACATGGTATCCGCCAGAAATTCGTAGTGCGTGGTGTCCGGCCAGTTTTCCACATGCAGAGGATGCACCTCGTGCGCGCCCATGACCTCTTGCAGGCACACAATATCCGCACCGACCGTTCTGACGGCCTCTCGCAGCTCAGGCAAAATAAAACGCCGATTGAAGGCGGTAAATCCTTTATGAGTATTAATGGTGAGCACATTGAATGAAAACCGTTCTGTTTGTCTGGCCATGATTCTCCCGTTGGCATCACTTTCCTGATTAAAATAGTGTAGTCGTCGTCACAAAAAGATGCGGTGTTGCGGAATTTTCCGTAAAGTCCGGTACTCTGAACAATTAGTCGAAAATCCTTCAGGAGAAAAGCCATGAGGTGGCAACAACGTGTTCGTGTCGCAACGGGTCTAAGTTGCTGGCAGATTGTGTTGCATTTACTGGTAGTGGCATTGCTGGTAATGGGCTGGATGAGCGGCACGCTGGTGCACGTCGGCCTGGGATTATGCGTCGTTTACGGCGTAACGGTTTTATTAATGCTGGCCTTACAACGTCACCATGAACAGCGCTGGCGCGACGTGGCGGATGTGCTGGAAGAACTCACTACGACGTGGTATTTCGGTGCCGCGATGATTGTACTGTGGCTGCTGTCGCGCGTGCTGCAAAACAACGTCTTGCTGGCTCTGGCGGGGCTGGTGATCCTTGCCGGACCCGCCGTGGTGTCGCTGCTGGCGAAAGATAAAAAGCTACATCACCTTGCGTCGAAACATCGCATACGCCGCTGAGCCGGTTGTGGCCGCGATCACCAACAGCGGCCACAAACTTCCCCAGACAATCTTCAGACTCGCATCCTTCAGGTAAATCTGTTTCGTGATGTCCGTAAAATGGCGGATCGGGTTTATCCACGTCAGATTCTGCAACCATACCGGCATGTTTTCGACCGGCGAGACGTAGCCTGAGAGCAATATCGCCGGCATCATGAAGACAAATACGCCTATAAACGCCTGCTGCTGGGTGGCGCACAGCGATGAAATCAGCAGACCAAAACCGACCAGCGACAGCCCATAAATCACCATCGTGAAATAGAACAGCCCCAGTGAACCGGCAAACGGAATGTGATAAGCCCAGATGCCGATCGCCAGCACAATGGTGGCCTGAAAAGTGGCCACAATCAGCGCGGGCACTGCCTTGCCGATGAAAATCTGCCAGGTGGTGAGCGGGGAGACCAGCAGTTGATCGAGCGTGCCCTGTTCGCGCTCGCGCGCCACCGACAGCGAGGTGACGATCATCACGCCGATGGTGGTGATCATGGCGATCAGCGACGGAACCACGAACCATTTGTAGTCCAGATTCGGGTTATACCAGTTACGCACCACCAGTTCGCTGTTGTTCGGTTTTGGCTTGCCGTCCATCAGCTCCTGCTGGTACTCCTTCACGATCTGCTGCAGGTAATTGGCGGCAATTTGCGCGCTGTTCGAGTTACGTCCATCGAGGATAATTTGCATGGGCGCTTGCTGGAAGGTATCCAGATTCCGCGAAAAATTGGCCGGGAAGCGCACCAGCAGCAGCGCTTTTTGCGTGTCGATGGTGGGCTGGATCTCCTGTGGGCTTTTCAGTAACAGGACATGCGTAAAGGCGCTGGCGCGGGCGAAGCGCTGGGTAAGCTCCACCGAGTGTTTGCCATTGTCTTCGTTATAGATAGCGATAGTGGCGTTGGTCACTTCCAGCGTCGCTGCGAACGGGAACAGAATGACCTGAATCAGCACCGGTAAAATCAGAATGGCTCGCGTCTGCGGCTCGCGTAATAGCGATTGCAGCTCTTTACGAATTAATGTCCATAAGCGATGAAACATGCCCGTCCCCTTAATCCAGCCGACGTTTGGTTTTCAGCCACGTCAGGCCAATAAACATTACCGCCGAAGCGATTAAAAACAGCACGTTGATAATCAGCACCACCGGAATGTTGCCCGCCAAAAAAAGGCTTTGCAGGGTGCTGACGAAATAGCGCGCCGGAATAATGTAAGTCACCGCGCGGATAATCGCCGGCATGCTGTCTATCTGGAAGATAAACCCCGACAACATAATCGAGGGCAGGAAAGCGGCGTTCAGCGCAACCTGCGCGGCGTTAAATTGATTACGGGTGATGGTGGAGATAAGCAGGCCCATGCCGAGCGTACTGAGCAGGAACAGGCTGGTGATAAAAAACAGGATTAACAACGAGCCGCGATAGGGCACGCCAAGAATAAACACCGACACCAGCATACACAGCAGCATCGCCAGCATGCCTAAAAAGTAATAGGGGATCAGTTTGCACAGCAGCAGCTCGACGCGGGTAACTTCGGTAGACAACAGCGCTTCCATGGTGCCGCGCTCCCATTCACGCGCCACCACTAACGAGGTGAGGATCGCGCCAATCACCGTCATGATGATGGTTACCGCCCCGGGAATTATAAAGTGCTGGCTGATAGCCGCCGGGTTAAACCAGTAGCGGGTCTGCACATCGATTAACGGCTTAAATGATTCCCCGCGGTCCTCAGCCCGCTGTTGCTGCCAAATCTGCCAGATGCCTTCGACATAACCCTGCACAAAGTTGGCGGTATTCGGTTCGCTGCCGTCAGTGATCACCTGAATAGGGGCTGTGTCGCCAGGTCGCGCCATTTGTTGGGCAAAATCTACCGGGATCACCACCAGCCCGCGAATGCGCCCGGCCTGCATTTTCTCAATCAATTCCTGACGGTTATCGCTGATGGTGGCGTCAATATACGGCGAACCGGTCATGGTGTGGGTGAAATCCAGCGCCTCTTCGCTCTGCTGTTCGAGCAAAATTCCCACTCGCAGCTTGCTGGAGTCGAGGTTGATTCCGTAGCCGAAGATAAACAGCAGCAACAACGGGATCACCACCGCAATCAGCCAACTGCTGGGATCGCGGACGATCTGGCGCGTCTCTTTTACGCACAGCGCGCGTACGCGTCGCCATGAGAGCGCGGAGTTACTCATGCGTATGCTCCTTATCCCAGTCATTGATGAGCGTAATAAACGCCTGCTCCATGGTGGGGTCCGGCGTGTCGTTATCGGCAGCCTTTGCTTTCAGGTCGTCCGGCGTGCCGCTGGCGATCAGTTTGCCGCGATAAACCAGTCCGATGCGATCGCAATATTCCGCCTCATCCATAAAGTGGGTCGTCACCATTACCGTGACGCCTTTTTCCACCATGCTGTTGATATGCAACCAGAATTCTCGACGAGTAAGGGGATCAACCCCGGAAGTGGGTTCATCGAGAAACAGGATATCTGGCTCATGCATCAGCGAGCAGGCCAGCGCCAGACGTTGTTTAAAGCCCAGCGGTAGCTCGTCGGTAGCGTGGGAGGCGATGCTTTTCAGGCCAAATGCCTCACTCATGCGATCGATCTTCTCTTTCTGCGTCCGACCGCGCAGGCCGTAGACGCCGGAGAAAAAACGCAGATTCTGTTCAACCGTCAGGTTGCCGTACAGGGAGAATTTCTGCGCCATATAGCCCAGATGCTGACGCGCTTTGCCGGAGCTAACCTTGAGATCCATATCCAGCACCAGCGCTTTGCCGGAGGTAGGAACCAGCAGACCGCACATCATTTTAAAGGTGGTGGATTTCCCGGCGCCGTTGGGGCCTAACAGGCCAAAAATCTCGCCGCGCTGCACGGCAAAGTCTACATGGTCGGTAGCGGCAAAATCGCCAAACTTTTTGGTCAACGCTTTGGCTTCGATCACCGTTTCGCCAGGCGTGCCTTCCACGGTATGCAGGATGGCGCCCAGCGGTGACTCTGATGTTCCGGCCCCGCCGAGTAAATCGATAAAAGCATCCTCGAAACGGGGAGCGGTTTCGTTGATGATTATCTCCGGCATACCGTTCGCGTCTTGAATCTGCTGGGCCGTAGCCTCTTTTTTCAGGATCAAACGGACGGATTTCCCCTGAATCATCCCGTCGCTGACCTGCGGCAGTTTTAACACGCGTTGCAACAGTCGGCGGTTATTTTCCTGCGGGCTGCTCATTAAAAAGCTGCGTCCGGCCATCGTCTGCGTAAGCTGGGTCGGATCGCCCTGATACAGCAATTCGCCTTCATTCATCAGCAGCACATCACGACACTGTTCGGCTTCATCCAGATAGGAGGTACTCCAGAGGATCAGCATCCCGTCGCCCGCCAGTTCATGGACCATTTGCCACAACTCGCGGCGGGATATCGGGTCGACGCCCACGCCGGGCTCATCCAGCAGCAACACTTTAGGCTCGCCCACCAGCGTACAGGCAAGCCCGAGCTTCTGTTTCATGCCTCCGGAAAGCTTGCCTGCCAGTCGTCCGGTAAACGGACCCAGCGAGGTAAATTCCAGTAACCGGGCAAAGGTTTTTTCTCGCACGTCGCCGGTGACGCTGCGCAAATCGGCATAGAGATTGAGGTTCTCCATGACCGTCAAATCTTCGTACAGGCCAAATTTCTGCGGCATATAACCCAGCACGGCGTGCAGGGCGCTGTCGTCTTTGATGGGATCAAAGCCAATTACCGCAGCACTTCCGGCGTCGGGTTTTAACAAACCCGCCAGCATCCGCATCAGCGTGGTTTTGCCCGCGCCGTCCGGCCCGACAAGCCCGGTCACGTAGCCGGCATGAACGGTACAGTCGAGCGGGGCGACGGCCGGTTTTTCCATTCCGGCAAAGTTTTTCGTCAACCCATTCAGCGTAATGACGGCGTCAGTCATGCCGTGCCTCATCACCAAACTTTATTGTTACCGGCATCCCCTGGCGCAGCGCATTGTCTGCGTCGGTCACCACAATGCGCAGACGATAAACCAGGTCGGTGCGCAGGTCAGGGGTCTCGACCGTTTTCGGGGTAAACTCGGCGGTAGGCGACACGAAGCCAATTTTACCGTGATAAGGCTTGTCCGGGCGGCCATCGGTGTAGAGCAGGATTTCGCGTCCTGGCTGCGCCTGGCTTAGATTTCGTTCGTCAACGTAGGCGCGAATCCAGACCGGACGCGTGAGTGATAGCGTCAGTACCGTGCCGCCTTCGTTCAGCATGCTACCCGGTTCAACCGCCCGGGTGAGAATCGTGCCGTCAGACGGAGAGGTTAACGTGGTGTCATGCAAATTCAGTTCAGCCTGCGCCAGCTCAGCTTGTGCTTGTTCGAGCGTGGCTTTCGCCTGCTCAATATCCTGCACACGATTACCGCTGCGATACTGGGCGAGTTTATCCTGCGCGGATTTCAGTGAGGCCAGCGCCTGGTCACGTGATGAACGGGCGTTTTCCAGATCGTTAGCGGAAATGGTGCGGCTTTTCCACAGTCCTACCTGTCGATTGTAGAAATTCTGCGCATAATCATAGGCGGCCTGCGCCTGTTTGACCGCCGCTGCGGTTTGCGCAATCTCTTCTTCACGATAACCGGCCAGCATCAGATCGTACTGTGCCTGGGCGGCGGCAACATTCGCTTTTGCCTGCATTAGCGCGTTTTCATACGGCGCGTGGTCCAGTTCTCCCAGCACCTGACCGGCGGTAATGGCGTCGCCTTCGTCAACCGCCAGCGAGGCCAGCCTGCCGCCGACGCGAAAACTCAGATTGACGCTACGGATATCGACGTTGCCGTAGAGCGTCAGACCGTTATCTTGCCGACTTTGATACCACCACGTTCCACCAGCAATCACGGCAACGAGGGCCGCGATAACCAGCCCGAGAACGACAGGTTTTTTCATGACTCCAGACTCCTTTGCGTTAAACCTTGCAGAATAAGATCGATGTGACAGGTAACGGTGTGCTCAATCAGCGCGGTTTTATCCTCATCAAATTGTGACCAGCCCGTACGCAACAGAATAGTTTCTTTCCCCAGACGAAAGGCCAGCACCTCGCCGAGTATGGCGTGGGTGTGCAGAATCATTTGGGTGTCGTTGGCATCGCGACCAGTATAGGCAGCAATCAGGCGCGTCAGGTGGGTATGCAGCGGATTGATAACCTGGTCGTGTACCAGTTGATAAGCCGCGGTGGGTGAAAGCTGTTCGCGTGAGATAAACTTGCTCAGGTTAACGGTGTCGTCCTGGGTTAACAGCATGATCATATTTTTACAGGCGCGCAGGATAAGTTCGCGCATCGCGCCACGATCGGGCTCCGGCTGAGTAAACAGACGCTCGGCTTCTTCCGCATGCGGGCGAAACTGTGAACCAATAAAATCGGCAATCCACTGGGCGCAGGCGAGGTATAAATCCTCTTTTGAGCCAAAATAGTAGGTGATGGCCGCAATGTTTTGTCCGGCCTGCGCGGCGATATCGCGCGTTGTGGCGTGCAGACCATACTCGCCAAACTGCGCCAGCGCGGCGGCAATGAGCTGGTTTTTCGCCTGTTCGCCTTTGGTTGTCATGGTGGGTGTATTCATTGCGCGGCTCTGATCTTAATCAATCGATTGATTAAGATTATGACTGATATGCCACCTTGTCCAGTCCGCGAGGTTAATTTCCGATGAAGGGATAATTTATGCGGTACATCACAAAAACTGCTACACTCCGCCCCTTCATGACATTGTGGTTTTTGTCATCTCTATTGTGTGTATCTCCCTGAAAACGACACCGGTAACGGTCAGGGCGGTTCGGAGTTGTTATGTCTTTTGATTCCCTTGGTTTGAACCCTGAGATTTTACGTGCCGTTGCCGAGCAGGGTTACCGTGAACCTACCCCTATTCAGCAGCAGGCGATCCCCGCCGTGCTGGAAGGCCGCGATCTGATGGCCAGCGCCCAGACCGGTACGGGGAAAACAGCAGGTTTTACCCTGCCGTTGTTGCAGCATCTTGTGACTCATCAGCCGCATGGTAAAAGCCGTCGTCCGGTTCGTGCGCTGATCCTCACGCCGACTCGCGAGCTGGCGGCCCAGATTGGCGAAAACGTACGTGATTACAGTAAGTATCTCAATATTCGCTCGCTGGTGGTTTTCGGCGGTGTCAGCATTAACCCGCAGATGATGAAGCTGCGTGGCGGCGTAGATGTGCTGATTGCCACCCCGGGTCGTTTGCTCGATCTGGAACACCAGAATGCGGTGAAACTGGATCAGGTTGAGATCCTGGTGCTGGATGAAGCTGACCGCATGCTGGATATGGGCTTTATTCATGACATTCGTCGCGTTCTGGCGAAACTGCCGGCAAAACGCCAGAACCTGCTGTTCTCGGCAACGTTCTCTGACGATATTAAATCGCTGGCCGAAAAGCTGCTGCACAACCCGCTGGAAATTGAAGTGGCGCGTCGTAATACCGCGTCCGAGCAGGTGACTCAGCATGTGCATTTCGTGGATAAAAAACGCAAACGTGAACTGTTGTCGCAGATGATTGGTCAGGGCAACTGGCAGCAGGTGCTGGTGTTTACCCGTACCAAACATGGTGCGAACCATCTGGCGGAACAACTGAATAAAGACGGCATTCGCAGCGCGGCGATCCACGGTAACAAATCTCAGGGCGCGCGTACGCGTGCGCTGGCCGATTTTAAATCCGGTGATATTCGCGTGCTGGTGGCGACCGATATTGCCGCGCGCGGGCTGGATATTGAAGAGCTGCCGCACGTGGTGAACTACGAGTTGCCAAACGTCCCGGAAGATTACGTGCACCGTATTGGTCGTACCGGCCGCGCGGCCGCCACCGGCGAAGCGTTGTCTCTGGTGTGCGTCGATGAACACAAACTGTTGCGTGATATCGAGAAGCTGCTGAAAAAAGAGATCCCGCGTATTGCAACGCCAGGCTACGAGCCAGACCCGTCTATCAAAGCTGAGCCGATTCAGAACGGTCGCCAGCAGCGTGGCGGCGGTCGCGGCCAGGGCGGAGCAGGACGTGGCCAGCAGCCGCGTCGTCAGGATGGCGGCGCGCCGAAAGGGAAACCGCGTAGCGGCGAAGGCAAACCGGCAGGCGATAAGCCTCGTCCACCGCGCCGTCCGCGCAGACCGTCTTCAGCGCAGTAATTCACCTGCTGTATGGCAGTATAAACATGCTATCCGGTCTACACGTTGTGTAGGCCGGCCAGGTCAATCATTCCCCTGAGCTTTGCGATTTCAGCACGATTGAGCAGGTATAGCGTCCTGCTGGGTGAACAGAAATCGTCGTTTCAAAAACTTTTCCTTCCCTGTCCAGATAGCGGCGCACAATTCTCATCGCCGGAGAATCAGGTGCTACGTTAAGGATTTTTGCCATCTTCTTAGGCACGCCAACTGCCGTAATCGTCTGGTGAACTTCATGACTTTTAATACCGTAGTGCGTTTCGATCAGATCGCTAATTAACGAGTGCGGATCATCGCGGATGTACGTGCGCAGCTTGGCGTAGTCCTTGCTGGCGTAACTGTCGGTCCAGCAAATTGGCGCGTCCGGGTTTTGCGCATCTTCACGGGTACTGGCAATGTGCAGCCATCGGGAACCTGGCGGGCAGCCAATCAACTGGGACAACTCTATGTCCGCCACAATCTCATCGATTTTCTTGATGACGCGCAGATTGTTCCTGGCCAGCAGTAGCAGATCCTCAAGATGCGATAGCGGATGATTGACGCTGTTAGCCTTAGGTTCGCAAACGCGGGTGCCTGCGCCTTTACGCCGTGAAATCAAACCTTGCTCTGTTAATTCCCTTAGCGCCTCACGCATGGTGTGGCGGCTGACCTGCCATGTTTCGCACAGTTCCATTTCCGTAGGAAACAGCGAGCCGGGGGCAAAGGTTCCCACCGAAATTTGCTGTGCCAGTTCACGTGCTATTCGCTTGTACAGAGATTCTTTCATCGCAGTTTCATCAAAAAATTAGTGATCTTTATCACGAAAATTTGTACGGACTATTCCCTACATTTCTTATGAATACTATAAATGTCCGTACATTTAAATGTACGGACATTTGATAATGTCTGGACATTGTGGCGGCGTTTGAATATCCAACAAACCGCCGTAAACAAGCATCTTATCATTATCAGATTTTCCAGGGGGATTTATGGCTTCGAATGTACTTGATTCTGTTCTGTTCAGGGATTCTTTCGGCACACCGGCGATGCGCGCGGTGTTTGACGATCGCGAGCTGGTGCGCAAATACGTGGAAGTGGAAGTTGCGTTGGCTAAGGCTCAAGCGCGCTGTGGCGTAATACCTGAGGCGGCGGCGCAGGAAATTGCCGAGAAATGTAATGCCGACACGCTCGATTTTGATTTATTGCGCCATGAAACCGAAATAGTGGGGTATCCGATCCTACCGCTGGTGCACCAGATTTCTAAACAGGCTGGCGAGTCCGGCGGCTATGTGCACTGGGGGGCAACCACTCAGGACATTATGGACACCGCGGTAGTCCTACAAATTCGTGATGCGTTCACGTTAATTGAGACCGATATAAACAAACTTCGTGCGACGCTCGCAGACCTCGCACGTCGCTACCGTGATACGCCAATGGCCGGGAGAACCCACTTACAACAGGCTTTGCCCGTGACCTTCGGTTATAAAGCGGCCATCTGGCTGGATATGTTTGAACGCCACGCGGAACGTCTTACCCAGGCGCGTCCTCGTGTTCTGGTCGGCGAATTTGCGGGTGCAGCTGGTACGCTGGCATCGCTGGGGGATAAAGGGCTGGCGGTACAAAAAGCGATGATGGAAGAGCTTGGACTGAATGTTCCAACGTCCACCTGGCACGTCGCGCGTGATGGTTTTGCCGAAGCGGTTAACTTGTTAGCGGTGATTACTGGTTCGCTGGGTAAGATTGCCTACGACGTAATGTTGCTGGCAGCCAATGAGTTTGGCGAGCTGTATGAGCCGTTTGTTAAAGGGCGTGGCGCCAGCAGTACCATGCCGCAGAAACGCAACCCGATCTCCAGCGAACTGATGCTGGCCTGTGCTAAAGGCGTGCGTCAGCAAGCGGGACTGATGCTGGATGCGATGGTGCAGGACCTGGAACGGGCGACCGGGCCGTGGCATGCGGAATGGATTGCTATCCCGGAAAGTTTCGTCCTCAGCGCAGGGGCGTTGCATCAGGCCAATTTTATGCTGGCGGGGCTGATAGTCGATGAAGCGGCGATGAAACGTAACCTCGGTATGACCAACGGCCTGATTGTGGCTGAGGCGGTCATGATGGGACTGGCGCCATACATCGGTCGTCAGGATGCGCATGATGTTGTGTACGACGCCTGCCGTATCGTCAACGAACAGGGGGGACGACTGGCTGATGTGCTGAATGCGATGCCATCTGTTGCAGAACGACTGGATCCGCAGTTGATTGAGAAACTGACCGACCCGGCAAACTACCTGGGAATGGCACCCGCGATGGTCGATCAGGTGCTGGCCAAATATATGTCGCAGAAATGAAGGTTCTCGGGCTAACGGAATAAGGATATTTTTATGTCAACGAATTCTGTCGCGGGAAAATCCATTCTGGCGTTCCTGATACCGCTGGCGATTGGGGGGATAATTTGGTTTTATCCCGTACCTGATGGTCTGACGCCTCAGGCCTGGCATATGTTTGCTATTTTTGCCGCGACCATTGCCGCCATTCTTACCCAACCGCTCCCTTCGGGGGCGGTAATGTTGATTGCGCTTTGTGTGGTGATTTTTACCAAGACCTTGCCAGAGGCGAAAGCGCTGTCAGGGTTTGCGTCCGGTACAGTATGGCTCATCTTCTGCGCCTATGTTCTTTCTCTGGGGTTTGTCACCTCAGGGCTCGGGAAACGTATCGCGTATAAAATGTTATCGCTATTTGGCGGCAGTAGCCTGGGTATCGCCTATTCGCTGGGGGTATCTGATCTGATTATGGCTCCGGCAATGCCGTCAGTGACAGCCCGTTCCGGAGGGATTATTTTCCCTATCACTCGTTCAATCAATGACGTATTAGGTTCGGCTCCGGGAGTAACCGGCAAGCGTATTGGTGATTTCTTAACCATGGTGTGCTTTCAGTTTACGCCCATTACCGGGGCGATATTCCTCACCGGGATGGCGGCAAATCCGCTGGTGGCGAGTCTGGCTAAATCCTCATTAGGCGTCGAGATAACCTGGGGCGGGTGGTTTGTTTCCGCTGTTGTTCCTGCGATGGTCTGTTTCTGTTTGATGCCGCTTCTGGTCTATAAGTTGCTGGATCCTGAGCTTAAACGTACGCCAGAGGCAAAAGCGATGGGTAAGCAGGCGCTCGGTGAACTCGGTGCGATGAGCAGTAACGAGAAAAAGGTCGCGTTTGGCTTTGTGTTGGCATTGGTCGGCTGGGGCACCAGCTTAATCACGGGATTATCGGCAACCTCGGTCGGACTGGGATTGGCCGCTTATCTTTTCGCCTCTGGCGCAGTCAGTTGGAAAAGCCTGCTCAATGACCATGCAGCGTGGGACACGGTAATCTGGTTTAGCGTCATTATTAGCCTGGCGACCGGTCTTGCCGATCTGGGCTTTATTAAATGGATGACGATAAAACTGGGCAGCGGTATTCAGGGATTTGGCGCGATAGAGTCCTTTGTTTTGCTGGGGATCCTGTATATTTATGTCCACTATCTCTTTGCCACGGCGACCGGCCATGTCGCTGCGCTGTATGCCCCTTTTGCGGCCACGGCGATCGCTGCTGGCGCACCGCCGATGATGGTGGCGATCTGCTTTGGTATCTTCAGTAATCTGATGTGGGGCAATACGGAATACGGTGGTGGACCTGGCCCCATCTATTTTGCCCAGGGCTATTTTGAACGCCCGCGCTTTTACAAAATCAACCTCTGTGTGGTGACGGCAAATGTCATTATCATTTTTGCCGTGGGTATGCTGTGGTGGAAGTTACTGGGATATTATTAGCCGACGCGTTTATTCGGCCTGCAATGTACCTGACTGTAGGCCGAATAGGGTGTAAGCCGCCTTCCGGCAATTTAAGTCCGCGCTGCGAAGCGCTTTCCAGAATGGGGGAAAAAGGTACATCCAGCGCCTGAAATGTGCCACAATAGTGGCTGTTTATACAGTATTTCAGGTTTTCTCATGGCACTTACGGCTGCGCTGAAAGCGCAAATTGCCGCCTGGTACAAGGCGCTTCAGGAACAGATCCCCGACTTTATCCCCCGCGCACCGCAGCGGCAGATGATTGCTGACGTTGCGAAAACGCTCTCCGGGGAAGAAGGGCGGCATCTGGCGATTGAAGCGCCGACTGGGGTGGGGAAAACCCTGTCCTATTTAATTCCGGGAATCGCCATTGCCCGGGAAGAACAAAAAACGCTGGTGGTGAGTACCGCCAACGTCGCCTTGCAGGATCAGATCTACAGCAAAGATCTGCCGTTACTGCGCAAAATTATTCCTGACCTGCGTTTTACCGCCGCGTTCGGTCGTGGGCGCTATGTCTGCCCGCGTAACTTAGCGGCGCTTGCCAGTACCGAACCTAATCAGCAGGATCTGCTGGCTTTTCTCGACGATGACCTGACGCCAAATAACCAGGAAGAGCAAAAGCGCTGCGCCAGGCTGAAAGGCGACCTCGACACCTATAAATGGGACGGGCTGCGCGATCACACGGATATCGCTATTGATGACGGACTTTGGCAACGCCTGAGCACCGATAAGGCCAGCTGTCTGAATCGTAATTGTCACTATTATCGTGAATGTCCTTTTTTTGTCGCCCGCCGTGAGATTCAGGAAGCCGAAGTGGTGGTTGCCAACCATGCGCTGGTGATGGCCGCCATGGAAAGTGAAGCTGTTTTGCCGGAGCCGAAAAACCTGCTGCTGGTGCTTGATGAAGGACACCACTTGCCGGACGTTGCGCGCGATGCGCTGGAGATGAGTGCGGAAATCAGCGCCCCCTGGTATCGACTGCAGTTGGATCTGTTTTGTAAGTTAGTGGCTACCTGCCTTGAGCAGTTTCGCCCCAAAACCACGCCGCCGTTGGCAAATGCTGAGCGTCTGAACGGCCACTGCGAAGAACTGTATGAACTGATTTCTTCACTTAACAATATTCTTAATCTGTATATGCCTGCCACCCAGGAAGCAGAACACCGTTTTGCGATGGGTGAACTGCCAGCGGAAGTAATGGAGATATGTCAGCGCCTGGCGAAGCTCACAGAAATGCTGCGCGGTCTGGCTGAACTGTTCCTCAACGATCTCAGCGAAAAAACCGGCACTCACGATATTGTGCGTCTGCATCGGGTTATTTTGCAGATGAACCGGGCGCTGGGTATGTTCGAAGCGCAAAGCAAGCTGTGGCGGCTGGCCTCGCTGGCGCAGTCGTCAGGCGCTCCGGTGAGTAAATGGGCGACGCGTGAAGTGCGTGACGGGCAGATCCACGTCTGGTTCCACTGCGTGGGGATCCGCGTGAGCGATCAACTGGAAAGACTGCTGTGGCGCAGCGTACCACATATTATCGTTACCTCCGCCACGCTGCGCTCGCTCAACAGCTTTTCGCGTCTACAGGAGATGAGCGGCCTCAAAGAAAAGGCCGGTGACCGCTTCGTCGCGCTGGATTCTCCGTTTAATCATGTTGAGCAAGGCAAAATTGTTATTCCTCAGATGCGCTACGAACCGTTGATAGAGAACGAAGAGCAGCATATTGCGGAAATGGCTGCCTATTTCCGCGAACAGCTGGAAAGCAAAAAGCATCAGGGCATGCTGGTGCTGTTTGCCAGCGGTCGGGCGATGCAGCGTTTTCTTGAGCACGTCGCCGATCTACGTCTGCTGTTGCTGGTCCAGGGCGATCAGCCGCGCTATCGTCTGGTGGAGCTACACCGCAAACGGGTACAAAACGGTGAGCGTAGCGTGCTGGTGGGTCTGCAATCTTTTGCCGAAGGTCTGGATTTGAAAGGCGACCTGCTGACGCAGGTGCATATTCATAAAATCGCCTTTCCGCCAATCGACAGCCCGGTAGTGATCACCGAGGGTGAGTGGCTGAAAAGCCTGAATCGTTATCCTTTCGAAGTACAGAGTTTACCGGCCGCATCGTTTAATTTAATCCAGCAGGTCGGGCGACTCATCCGTAGCCACGGCTGCTGGGGGGAAGTCGTTATTTATGACAAGCGTTTATTGACCAAAAACTACGGCAAGCGTTTACTGAATGCGTTACCCATATTTCCGATAGAGCAACCTGCTGTGCCAGACGTTATAGTAAAACCAAAAGAAAAAGCGAAACCCACGCGCCGCCGCAGGCGTTAACGATGTGAGCAACAGCAAGGAGTTATCGATGGATTACCGCAAAATCATCAAAGAGATTGGGCGAGGGAAAAATCACGCGCGTGACCTGGATAAGGATACTGCTCGCGGACTGTACACCCATATGCTGAACGGCGATGTACCAGAGCTTGAGATGGGCGGCGTACTGATTGCGTTACGTATTAAAGGCGAGGGTGAAGCGGAGATGCTGGGCTTTTACGAAGCGATGCAGAATCATACTATTCGCTTGACGCCGCCGGTTGCTAAACCCATGCCCATTGTTATTCCCAGCTATAATGGCGCACGCAAGCAGGCGAATCTGACTCCGTTGCTGGCAATTTTACTGCACAAGCTGGGCTTCCCGGTAGTGGTGCACGGCGTCAGTGAAGATCCAACCCGCGTGCTGACAGAAACCATTTTCGAACTGATGGGCATTACGCCAACGCGGCATGCGGGGCAGGCGCAGGCAAAACTCGATGGTCATGAGCCGGTGTTTATCCCGGTGAGCGCGCTGTGCCCTCCGCTGGAGAAACAACTGGCGATGCGCTGGAGAATGGGCGTGCGTAACAGCGCGCATACGCTGGCTAAACTCGCCACGCCGTTTGCTGAAGATGCCGCGCTGCGTCTTGCCAGCGTGTCGCATCCGGAATATGTATCGCGCGTGGCGAAATTCTTTAGCGACATCGGTGGCCGTGGCTTGTTGATGCACGGTACAGAAGGCGAGGTGTATGCCAACCCGCAGCGCTGTCCGCAGATAAGCCTGATCGATTCATCCGGTGTGCGAGTGTTGCAGGAGCGTCAGAGTGAGATGCCCGACGAGCCGGTACCGCTGCCAGTGGCAAAAGATCCGGAAACTACCGCGCGCTGGATTGAACGTTGTCTGGCCGGTAGCGAGCCTGTTCCGGCCTCGTTGAAAATTCAGATGGCCTGCTGCCTGGTCGCAACCGGCGAATCTTCCTCGCTGGCTGAAGGCCTTGCTCGCGTCGGGCAAAGCTTCTAATTTTCTTGTTCCCCCCGACAGGTCATTTACCAGGCCTGTCGGTTCATCCTTTGCATCAACGTGAAATTTCTGCACGTTTATTGATCTCCTGACTGCCGTGGCGCAGCATAGTTTGTTGAAAAATAAGAAACACAACAAACACGCGACACAACAGGAGATAACAATGAACAGTGGACATCGCTTCCATGTGCCAACGCTGCACGCCTTTATTCAGGCCGTTTTTCACCAGATGGGGAGTAACGAGCAGGAAGCGCGGCTGGTGGCCGATCATCTGATTGCCTCTAACCTCGCCGGGCACGACTCCCACGGCATCGGCATGATCCCAAGCTATATTCGCTCCTTCTCGCAGGGACATCTGCAGATCAACCGTCATGCCAAAGTGGTTAAAGATGCGGGGGCGGTGATTACGCTTGATGGCGATTGCGCATTTGGTCAGGTGGCGGCGCACGAGGCAATGACGCTTGGGATTGAAAAAGCGCGCCAGTACGGTATCGCCGCCGTGGCGTTACACAATTCGCACCATATCGGACGCATTGGTTACTGGGCGGAACAATGTGCGGCGGCAGGTTTTGTCTCGGTACACTTTGTGAATGTGGTGGGCATCCCGATGGTCGCGCCGTTCCACGGCCGCGATAGCCGTTTTGGCACCAACCCTTTCTGCGTCGTTTTTCCGCGTAAAGATACTTTCCCGTTGTTGTTGGACTATGCAACCAGCGCCATCGCTTTTGGCAAAACCCGCGTGGCATGGCATAAGGGGGAACCGGTGGCTCCGGGATGTCTGATTGATGCCGAAGGAGCGCCGACCACCGATCCTGCTGTGATGCAGGTCTCTCCGCTGGGGGCGTTGCTGACCTTCGCTCAACACAAGGGTTATGCGTTGGCGGCGATGTGCGAAATTATGGGCGGCGCGCTTTCTGGTGGTAAAACCACACATGAGGAGAGCCTGCAGACCAGTGCGGACGCCATCATTAACTGTATGACCACCCTTATTATTAACCCAGAACTGTTCGGCGCGCCGGATTGCGATAACCAGGTCGCGGCATTTACTGAGTGGGTAAAAGCGTCCCCACATGCCGATGACGCCCCGATCCTGTTGCCAGGTGAGTGGGAGGTGAATACTCGTGAGGAAAGGCTGGAACAAGGTATTCCGCTGGATGCCGGAAGCTGGCAGGCAATCTGCGAGGCGGCGTTGCAAATAGGGATGCCCGACACCGTTTTACAGGAATTCCGTCAACGGCTGAAACACCAGGCAAAAAAAAGCCCGTCCAGTGGCGGACGGGCAAACAAAGGGTAACAAACAGGGTCAATGAGGGTTGGAGCATTGGGTCGTACAGGTAATCTTTCGGTTATTTGTAGATAACCGCGGTGCCGCTCATTTTGTCGTTGCCGACAGCGGAGGTGATGTTGTAACCCGTTGCGCCGGCAGCGGCGGCTTTCTCAGCCAGTTTTGCTTCCAGACCATCTAGCGTGGTGGCGCCATCAGCAGATACCACACCAATTTTATTCATGCTTTGTGCCTGAGTGGAGGAAACCGGCTCGGCAGCGAAAACGCCAAATGACAGGGTAGAAAGGGCGATGGCGGCAACGGCAAATTTAATATTTTTCATGATTAATCTCTCGCAGGTTTGTTCTGTTAGTCAGTGTTCTGGTAAGAAGACGTTGTTTCGTCGATGTGAGAAGTATCACGTTTTTTTATGCGAGAGAAAATCGAATAGAATTGACGGCGTCAATCAAAAAAATTGAATGACAAATAACTTATTGAATATTAATAAATTCGAAAGAGGGATTTACAGTTCTTGTCACTGCGCTTTACAGTGAAAGCGACAACGGCACATTTTGCTACACAGCATGCGAAAAAGCGTGCTCGTAAAGGAAATTATCTGCGCTGAAACGTTTGGTAAAGATAAGTCAACGTAGCTGGCTGTCTTTCGAACCTCTGCGATTATATCCTGAAAATGCTGAGCTATGTGAATCTTTATCCTGCTGACAGGCTATGCATAAGCGTACGCCTGGCACTGCCTCACGTCTGGCCTGCGGGATAGGATTACCGCACTCTTCGCATTCATACAGACTTTCCCCGGTCGGTAATTCACCACGTGCGCGGGCAACAGCATCTTCAATAGTATTGTTGATCTGCTCGTTAACTGCGTCGTCATTTGCCCATCCGGATGCCATATGTACCTCCTGTTATTGTCTACAGAATAAGTATAGCGAATATGATGGCTGAAAAACGACCACACATCAGCGGTATCAGATTTCAGACCATTCGCGCAGGAAACTGCATTCGGGATGAATGCAGTTGGGCTGAAGTGGAGGGGTTACTTATAGATAGTGGCGCTACCGTACATCTGGTTTTTACCGCCCGCAGAGTTAACGACAAAGCCTTTTGCGCCTTGCTCTTTTGCTTTCTCTGCCAACTTGTCTTCGAGATCGCTCAGGTTAGTGGCGCCGGTAGCGAATACTGTACCTGAGGCCTGGAGCTGACCGGTTGCTGGGCTGGTGTTGGGCTGTGCGGCAAAGGATGCGAACGTCATACCGGTTAGTACGGTAGCGGCAAGTAATGTGAGGCATTTCTTCATGGTGATATCCTCTGAGAAACAACAGGTGGTGCCTGATAAGTTTAGGCCGCCAGCGGAAGACATTAACCGCAAAAAACTGGTGATAACATGTCTGTTTTTTGAACAATCGGTAAGGCAACGTACAGGCATAAAAAATCAAATATCCTTGTTGTGTGTGTTTACCGCGTGGCGTTATGCGGGTATCTTACGCCGCTGTTAAAAGGAGAATGCTATGTCCCCCCAGAAACCGGGATTACACCCGCGTAACCGCCACAATGGCCGTTATGATCTTGCGACTTTATGCCAGGTTACACCCGAGTTGACGCAATTTCTCACCCTCACGCCCGGCGGCGAGCAGAGCGTTAACTTCGCCAATCCGCAGGCAGTGAAGGCGCTCAATAAAGCACTGTTGGCGCATTTTTATGCGGTGAAAAACTGGGATATTCCAGACGGTTTTCTGTGTCCGCCAGTTCCTGGTCGTGCGGACTACATTCACCATCTGGCCGACCTGTTAGGTGAAACGACAGGAACTATTCCGGTAAATGCGAGCGTGCTGGATGTAGGGGTTGGGGCAAACTGCATTTATCCGCTGATTGGCGTGCATGAATACGGCTGGCGATTCACCGGTAGCGAAACCAGTCGCGAAGCGTTTAACAGCGCTCAGGCGATTGTTAACGCCAATCCGGGGTTGACTCGCGCAATTCGTTTGCGCCGGCAAAAAGATGCAGCGTCAATCTTCACCGGTATCATTCATAAAAATGAGCAGTATGAAGCCACAGTATGCAACCCGCCATTCCATGATTCTGCGGCCTCAGCCCGCGCCGGAAGCGAACGTAAGCGTCGTAATCTGGGTCAGGACAAAGATGATGCGCTGAACTTTGGCGGACAGCAGCAGGAGCTGTGGTGTGAAGGCGGCGAAGTGGCATTCATCAAGAAAATGATCGCCGAAAGCCAGGCCTTTGGCCGTCAGGTGATGTGGTTTACCACGCTGGTTTCGCGCGGTGAGAATTTACCTCCGCTGTATCACGCATTAACGGATGCGGGCGCGGTGAAAGTGGTTAAGAAAGAGATGGCCCAGGGGCAAAAGCAGAGCCGCTTTATTGCCTGGACCTTTATGGATAACGATCAGCGTCGTCGTTTTATGGCGCGTAAACGCTAGAGCGTTGGCTCCCCTGGCGGCAGTTGTTCGCTTGCCGCCGACGGAGGGCCATTCACCGGTGCAGGCAAGACCTGATACGTCTGTACCGGGGCGCGTACGTTGGCCAGATCGAAGTGTTTTTTCACCTGGCTGTCGAGCGCGAAACGTACCGTCCACTGTTTCAGCGGCAGGGTCGTAAATGAGACCCGTAGGGTGAAAGCCGTATTGGTTAACCCCACGATCCCGGCAAACGACGGCTCGCCGATAATAAGCCCGCGAATATCATCCTTTTCCATCAGCTCAGCGACAGCGTCTTTCAACGCCTGATTGGCTTTATCCGCATCTTCATGACGGTCGACATCGTAATTGGCGACGACTGAGCCAATGCCACGCACAAAGTTGGCGAAGGTGGTTATCGATGACCAGGGAATGATATGGTACGCCCCGGTATCCTGACGCACCCCCACAGAACGAATGGACATCCTTTCAACCGTACCGGTGAGTGGACCGATAGTGACTAAATCCCCGGTGTTCATACCATTTTCGAACTGAATGAAGATCCCGGTGATAATGTCTTTTACCAGCGTTTGCGAGCCAAAAGAGATCGCCAGCCCCAGCGCCCCGGCCCCGGCCAGCAAGGGGGCGATGTTGACGCCAATTTCGGACAGCACAATCATGATAGTAATAGTGCTGATAATCACCGCCAGCGCATTGCGGAACAGCGTTAACAGCGTGCGGGTACGGGCACTGGGCAATGGACGACCGTGTATATCGGAAGCCAGACGATTTTCAATCAGGCTGGCAAGGATCGTCCAGCCAATGGCGGAGAAGAAAAGAATCAGCGCGATACGAATCAGGATATCCACCGTTTTCTCTCCGGCGCCGTAATGCAGCCAGTTCCAGAAGTCGAACAATCCCCAGGCATTGAGCAGCAGCATCACCGCGACGCACACCGTCAGGATCCGGGCCACGCTTAACGCCGTCGACAGCCAGCCATTCAGCCGTTTTTGTAATTCCGGGTAGCTGCGCTGGGTATGTGGCGACAGGGTAATCGTTTTGGCTATCCAACGCGAAAGCATGCCGGAAATAAAGGCGGCAATGCCGATAATCACCAGGCTGCGTAACGTTGCGCCCATCATGAATTTCAGACTGTTGCCAGGGTCAAACAGCGAGAAGAAAAACAGCACAATGAAGTAAGCGCTGGCCAGCCAATGCCATACCAGCGCGAAGGCGCGGATAAACAGGCTGAAAAAGGCTAGCGATCTTTCCGCCAGATTGAGCAAATGCTGCGTGATCTCTTTCTTATTTCTGAAAATCAGATACAGCGCCCATAGCGTGATACACAGCATGATGATGACGTTTGCCATCGCACCGACCTGCACGTTGACCTGATTTGAGATAATAGGAACGGCAACAATCAGTCCGTAACCAATCAGGCTGCTTAATGAACTCAAACGGCGATTCCAGTAGCGCGCGCCGTCATCCTGAATGTTAAACGGGCGTAGCTCCGCTACCGTCGGGCAAAATATCAGACGTAAAATCGCTTTGAAGAACTCAATCAGCGCAAAGGCATTGAGGAACAGACTTTGCTGGAAAGCGATGGTGCGGCTCCCGGCGTTCATTCGATCGCTCAGAATCTGCCCTATAAACAACGTCAGCGCCAGCAGTAATAAATCGATAATAAATGCGCCGACGATCATCGCCGGAAGCTGTAGCCAGTTGCTGCGTTCGCGGTTTTTCCGTCGCGCCCATTGCCCCATTTTGCGATACAGCGGCAGCGCGCACAGGCGGATCAGCCAGTAAAACCCAAACACTGACGCTGCCAGCATTAAAAAATGGGTCAGGGCATTGGTGAAGGTTTGCGGGTTAAAGGTTTTATGCGGGGCGTCGGTGATGTTGCGGTAAAGCTGGGCAAAGCGGTCGGAAAGAACTTCACTATAGTGACGACTGACATCTGTCACGTTTTCCAACACCGTTTTTTCTTCAGTTAGCGTGGGGGGGACAATCACCGGCACGGGTTCGGGAGGAGGCGTTGCCGCGACTTTGCGCAATTGACCAATCAACTCCTGGCGCGATGCTTCATTGTCCAGTACGTCAGCCAGCGCGGCGTAAGCGGCTTTCTTTTGCTCAACATCAGGCTCTTTTGCGGGGGTGGCTTGCGGGTCGGCTGAAGTCGAGGTTGTGACGCCGGGTATCGTCACCGCGTGAGACGGTATGCTCAGCAGACAAAAGAAGACCAACAGGATCCAGCGCATGACTCCTCCCATGAGAAAATAAATTCAAAAGGATAAGTATAGATGCCAGAGCGTAAGAGAATGGAAATGAGAGGATTCTGGTGAAAACCTCCCTTCGGGCGAAGGGAGGTCAATGCATCAGGAGACGTGCTGCAAGAATTCCTGTAAACGCTGGCTGGGTGGATTTTCAATCAGGGCTTGCGGATTACCGTCTTCGGCAATACGTCCCTTATCAATGAAAATCAGACGTGAGGCCACTTTTTCGGCAAAGCCGATTTCGTGGGTCACAATCACCATGGTCATTCCTTCTTCCGCCAGATCCTGCATGACTTTCAGAACTTCGTGACGCAATTCAGGGTCAAGCGCCGAGGTTGGCTCATCAAACAGCATCATTTTCGGCTTTACTGCCAGTGCACGGGCAATAGCCACACGCTGTTGTTGACCGCCGGACAGTTCAGAAGGGTAGTGATGCGCGCGCTCGGCCAGGCCGACCTTCGCCAGCAATTCTTTCGCCAACTTCTCTGCCTGTTCTTTATTCGCCCCGCGTACGCGCTGCGGACCAAACATGACGTTTTCCAGCGCCGTCAGGTGGGGAAACAGGTAGAACTGCTGAAACACCATCCCGGCTTCCTGGCGAATTAACCGCTCATCGACCTTGGGATCGTTGACTTTCAGACCGTCGACGATCAGATCGCCAGAGGTTATCTCTTCCAGCTTGTTAATGCAGCGCAGCAGAGTAGATTTACCGGAACCGGACGGCCCGATGATGACCACGACTTCGCCCTGCTTAATGTTCAGATCAATATTGTGCAGCACCTGGGTAGGACCAAAGTGCTTAGAAACGTTTTTAAATTCAATCACAGGATTTTCATCCTTCTTTCCAGACGACGCAGAATGAAGCTCAGCACCAGCGTAATGATCAGATAGAACACCGCAACGGCGCTCCAGATTTCCAGTGCGCGGAAGTTACCGGCAATGATTTCCTGGCCCTGGCGGGTCAGTTCAGCGACGCCAATGACGATAAACAGCGAGGTATCTTTAATGCTGATGATCCACTGGTTGCCCAGCGGCGGCAGCATACGACGCAGCGCGAGAGGCAAAATAACGTGACGGATAGTCTCTGTACGTGAAAGTCCAAGCGCCAGTCCGGCTTCACTGAATCCTTTATGGATTGAGAGCACCGCACCGCGGGTGATTTCCGCAATATAGGCACCGGAGTTGATCATAATGGTGACAACGGCGGCGCTAAAGGGGTCAATACGTAAATCGTTAAACGCCATTGGCAGAGCGAAGTAGATAAACATCACTTGCACAACGATTGGTGTACCGCGAATGACTTCGATAAACACCAGCGCTACGTGGTTGGCTATCCAACCGCCGAAAGTACGCGCAAACCCTGCTGCAAGCCCGATTACCAGGCCGCCAGCCAGACCGAGGATCGAGATCCATAAGGTCATTTTGGCGCCTTCAATCAAAAGCGGGATGGCGGGCCAGATGGCACTCCAGTCAAACTGCATATGTCGTTCCTGTTACCGTGGTGTAAATATTCAAATGCCCGTTTTGCCAGATACGCTGTGCTTATCCGGTTACAGGTCTCAAAAATCCTGGGAAAGGCCCGGTATGCATCGCGCCACCGGGCATCACTGCCAGTTATTATTTAGGTTCAGTACCGAACCATTTTTTGTAGATCTCGTTATAAGTGCCGTTCTCTTTCAGCGTTTTCAGCGCGCCGTTCACTTTCTCACGCAGGTCATTGCTGCCTTTCGGGAAGGCGATACCGTACTGCTGAGCTTCCAGCGAGTCACCTACGGCTTTGAACTGGCCGTTACCCGCGGTTTTGATGAAATAAAGAATGTTTGGCGTGTCATGCAGCACGGCGTCTGCGCGGTTGGTGCCCAGTTCCATATAGGCGTTATCGATATTTGGGAACTGACGCAGGTCTTTGGTTTTGATGTTAGCTTTTGCGTAATCAACGGAACCGGTGCCGCTCTTCACAGCAACGACTTTACCATCCAGGTCTTTCACGCTTTTAACGTCGTTATTATTCGCTTTGACCATCACTAACAGACCGCTTTTGTAGTAGCCGTCAGAGAAGTCGATCGCTTTTTTACGCTCGTCGGTGATGGTGATACCCGCCAGTGCCAGGTCGACGTTTTTGGTTTGCAGAGCCGGGATGATGCCGCTGAAATCCATTGGTTTCAGTTCATAATCCAGCTTCAATTCTTTGGCGACGGCAGCCCACAGATCCACATCAAATCCAACGTATTTGTCACCCTGTTTGAATTCAAATGGAACAAACGCGGTGTCAGTTGCGACAACCAGTTTCTTATCTGCGGCATGGGAGGACACCGCAAAAGCCAGGGTAAGTGCAGCCAGTGAAACTTTTAATACAGACTTCATAGGATTTCCTTTTATATCCACGGGGCGATCCCCTGCGAGAACATATGGCTTAATGAAAAAATCGTGCCACTTTTGCAACTCATTGTTTTAAAAAGAAGGTATTTCTTTTCTCTGCACAATAAGTAGGGCAAAGCGGAGAATCTGCACTATTTTGGGGCACTCATTTGGTGCGTACCTGACACGGTGCAAACGGTATGACTATTTAGCGTAAAAATTGTTGATAAAACAATCTTTCGTTAACGATTGTGTGAGGTGATTATTACAATTAATTTACTTTGGAGTGACGAATGATCAATGTTATGCACCATAGATGTGCAAAACCCCCGCCGGAGCGAGGGTTTTATAGGTAATTCTTATGTCTGCTGTTATTCAATGTTGGCTTCGATAAACCACAGGAATTTGTCGAGATCGCGTGACGCAGCGGTGAAGATATCCGCTGTATCTTCGTCTTTTGCTTCGCTAATGGCTTTACGTACGCTGTTGGCGACCACTGCATAACGATCGGCCAGCTCTTTTAAGTGGTCCTGTACGCTATGGATATCCAGCGGATAGCTTTTCAGCGGCGTTTTGCTGTTAATGACCTGAGTTGTACCCAATGCCACACCACCTAACTGTACGGCGCGCTCAGCCATGGTATCGAGATGATCGGTCAGGGCAGTACGGAAGCCATCCAGCATTTCATGGACAGCAATAAAGTTCGCGCCGCGCATGTTCCAGTGAGCCTGTTTAGTGATCAACGACAGGTCGATGAACTGGATCACTTGCTGATTCAGCAGTTCTACCGTGGCTTTCTTTTCGCTGTCTGTCACATCGTTGCGAGTATAAACGAGGGCGGATGCTTTTGTTTTTACCAGTTTTGCGGTACTCATATTTTCATATCCTCTTGATATTTATGTCCCAACTCTTCAACGGAAATAAGTATAGCGCTAATTTTGGATTTATTTTTCCGGTGTTACCTATTACTTTAATAGCGAAGAGAGGAGCGGATAATAAAAATATATTGAAATCATGAGGATACATGGTTTTATTGTCATGCAATGTTATTTTTATGTTAATGTGGAAATTAAAAGAAATAGGCGAATGAGAAAAATCTATTTATTAGAAAAATTATCACGCAGATTTACAATTGGATATTCTGCATGATTATGCAAACCATGCAGAATATTAAGGGGTTAATTCACGTCAACTTGCTTAATTTGCGGTTCTTTGCGAATAGTGAGTGTAGAACCCATTGATGCGGCAATAATCGCCCCCAGGGCCAGCGTCTGGATAAGCGTTAGCGTTTCACCGAGGAAGATCATTCCCGAAACCGCAGCCAGCGCGGGTTCCATGCTCATTAACGTACCAAAAGTCCGCGTTGGCAATCGCGTTAGTGCGATCATCTCTAATGAG
The DNA here is from genome assembly GCF_008693645.1 of Citrobacter werkmanii. Taxonomy (NCBI): domain Bacteria; kingdom Pseudomonadati; phylum Pseudomonadota; class Gammaproteobacteria; order Enterobacterales; family Enterobacteriaceae; genus Citrobacter; species Citrobacter werkmanii. Next base: position 1,894,584 of record NZ_CP044101.1, read on the forward strand.
TAGGGGAGCGCGGTGGAGAGTACGGCCACGGCCAGGCCCAACGGCAGTATTGACCAGTGCCACAGGGCATCGCCGGCCTGAACTGCGCCAATGGGAACAAAAATCAGCGCGGCGATTAATGAACCCACCGCTACGGTTGCCGGACCATGTTCCGCGCCGGCACGCTGCCCGGTGAGAATATAAACGGCCCAACAGGCGCCAGCTCCCAGCGCCAGCGCTGCGCCGGTTAAATCCACATGAGAAACGTCCTGGCCAAGCGGTAACAGGAACCAAAGCCCAAGAACGGCCAGCGCGACCCAAATAAAATCTACAGGGCGTCGGGATGAAAACAGCGCCACTGCAAGCGGGCCGGTAAACTCCAGCGCCACGGCAATTCCCAGCGGGACAGTCTGAATAGACAGATAAAAGAGGTAGTTCATCCCGCCAAGAGACAGACCATAAAACAGCAGCGGCAGGCGCTGTTCTTTGGCAAAACGTAAACGCCAGGGTTTAAAGAAGGCGATAAGGATGAGCGTGCCCAGCGCGAGGCGCAGCGCGGTAACGCCAGGCGCACCGACGAGAGGGAACAGCGATTTTGCCAGAGATGCTCCGCTTTGAATGGAGGACATAGCAATAAGCAAAACTAAAATAGGTAACCAAACTGGCGCTTTTCGTAACGACCCCGGCATCCTTTCTCCTGACAAATGATGGTTACATCTCTTCATCTGCGCGGCGTTACGACGCGGATGGCAAAATGTATAGAAAAGTAAAACAGCGAGTGTAATGGAAATACACTCAACTGGTTGAGTATTGGTTGAAAAAAAAATTCTTCAGATCCGTACAATGGTACGAAATTGGTGGATTAATAATCTGCGTGATTAGGAATTATCTGGATGAATGTGTCGTATTGTGCGCGCAATAATGGCTCATTAGATTAAAAAAGTGGTGTAAATTGAAAGGTATAGCTGGCTTGTGAAATGTTTTGTTACATGAAAGAGCCCGTTAGACACCGCGAATCGCAAAGAGTTTCCCATCAATTTTTGTTATATTTAAAACTTAGGATTTACTTGAAGCACATTTGAGGTGGTTATGAAAAAAATTGCATGTCTTTCAGCACTGGCCGCTGTTCTGGCTTTCTCCGCAGGTACTGCTGTAGCTGCTACTTCTACCGTTACTGGTGGTTACGCTCAGAGTGATGCTCAGGGCGCAGCGAACAAAATGAACGGTTTCAACCTGAAGTATCGCTACGAGCAGGACAACAACCCGCTGGGTGTAATCGGTTCCTTCACTTACACTGAAAAAGACCGTACCGATGCTTCTGGCGACTACAACAAAACCCAGTACTACGGCATCACTGCGGGTCCGGCTTACCGTCTGAACGACTGGGCAAGCATCTACGGTGTAGTGGGTGTTGGTTACGGTAAATTCCAGAACGCAGCATCTCCGGCTGACAACCACACCACCAGCGACTACGGTTTCTCTTACGGTGCTGGTCTGCAGTTCAACCCGATCGAAAACGTTGCTCTGGACTTCTCCTATGAGCAGAGCCGTATTCGTAGCGTTGACGTTGGCACCTGGATCGCTGGCGTGGGTTACCGCTTCTAATCACTTCGGTGATATAAAAAATCCGCCTTTTGAGGCGGATTTTTTTTGAGTGTAATTTAGAGATTAACGAGATTTGGTCTCAAAGATATCGGTACCCAGATGGTTGTAATCCACCTTCTGCAGTTTGAAGTTGGTGATATACACCGGTCCGGCTTTCTTCTCTGAGATAAAACGGTAGCTGTTGGTAATTTCCTTCGCGCTGATCCCCGTCCATTGAGAGAAAAAGCTGAGGAAATCATTGGCAGAGCGACGGGCTTTGATCACCCGATGCGCTTTATCATCGCTCGACAGCACCATAAAAGGCACCTGGAAATTCTGCTGGAACCGATCGTCATGCGCCAGGTACTGCACCTCTTTTCCCCGCTCTTTAAAGGCGAGGCCATGATCGGAGAAATAGACCATCGAGAAGCTATTGCCGCTGTTACGTAATTGCTCGTAAAGCTGGCGCAGCAGGTCATCCGTCTGCGTCATGGTGTACAGATAGCAAGATGTCTCTTTTGACTGAACGAAGGTCTCGTATTTTCCTTGCGTACGGTCGCAGGCCTGCGGATGTGAACCCATTAAATGCAGCACGATGAGCTGCGGCTGAGTGCGCTCGGTTGCCAGCACCTGGGCGGTCATCTTTAAAAGTTCTTCGTCACGGGTATTTTTATCCGCTTCGAAATCACCATTTTTGAGGAAGTGCACTTCATCAGCCCGCTTTGCGATACTGGCGATAGCCGTATCGTATTCACCAATCTGCCCCTGATTGGAAAACCACCACGTCTGGAATCCCGCGCGGTTAGCCAGAGTGACAAAGTTATCCTGGAACTGCGGCTTATTATCAACGACCCGATTAAGCGTTAAGCCAAGCGATTTTTGCGTTGAACCGCTTGCGGCAATGTAATCTGCGAACAGATAGCCGTTAACGGAACTGGCAAACGGGGTGTTATCCCAGTGACCGCCAAACGCGCCTAATGCATCGCGGCGGGCGCTTTCACCAATGACCACGACATAGGTGTGATACTTTGGCTTCACGGCGGTTACTGTCCAGCTGTCTTTCACACTCGACAGCTTCGCCATGCGCTCCTGTTCATCGAGCACTTCGTTATTATTGACGATCACGTCTTTGGCGAAGCGGAAAACCGGATAACCGGTGTCCTTAAGCTTGAACACGCCGCCCCAGGCCAGGTTTTGTACCGGGGTAACAAAAAACGCGATGACGCTAAACAACAAACACAGACTGTCGTACTTATTCCAACTGCGCTTCTGCGCTTCTTTTTTACGGCGTACGGCGATAACGCCGAGGGCAAAAATAAATACCCCAACCAGATAATTGTACCAGGGGAAGATGGTCAGGATCTCGGTGGACTCTTCCATATTGGTTGAATGCAGCGCCAGCAACGTATTGAAGTTAGGCGAACCGTAAGCCTGACCAAACGGAAAGTACATTGCCGCAATAAGTGAGCAAATGCCGATCAGCACTTTCTGCGCGCGCGGCGCGCTGCGCCACAGCAGTATTAATATACAGGTGAAAGCAACGCTGTAGAGCAAGCTAAGCGGATAGCCCAACGCCAGGTTGATCAGCATAGACTGTAAGAAATAGAGGCCAGTCCACGGACTAATGGCCCGGCTACGAGCAATGATTGAATCTTTGAGGGTTAAATTCATACGCCACTAATGCAAAAACGCCATGTGCTTACCCTGGCGTTAAGGGTCATTGCCTGCCTGAGAGAGCGAGAAGAGGGATAGGGTCCGCATCCGCGAGCCGCAATATACGCAGGGCTGCGAAAAGATAGAGTGTGCATGAGAGAAGGTCAACTACTACAAGGAAATTGTTTTGCGAGAGAGGTGGCAAAACTGACAAAAAGCAGGGTTATTGGGACGAAAAACACTACTGTACCCAGATGACAGCAGGGAAAGGAAGCGGCGTACCGCGACGCCGCATTATTTTTCTGAAGGTTTATCCTGCTCTGGTTTGCTGTTGATCATGTCACACAGCATAGAGATAAGCATCAACCGTACTTTAAAGGGAGAATGGCTAAACACGCGTATACACCTCTTAAATTCATTCATATAAACCTCCTGACTTCACGATCCCATCAGTCCTTGAGGGATGTCTTTATTATATACAGATATAGCACAGGCTATATTATATAGCTATTGCTAAAACGTTAATTTTTTGTGCCCACGCAACTCTGGTTTACAATGAGCGCTCTCTAATCAGATGCCGTTAACGCGTCACAGTAACGAGGAAGCAGAATGAGTCGTCGCGCAGGTACGCCAACAACAAAAAAAGTGACGCAATTGGTGAATGTCGAAGAACACGTTGAAGGATTTCGTCAGGTCCGGGAGGCGCATCGCCGCGAGCTGATTGATGACTACGTAGAGCTGATTTCCGATCTCATTATTGAGGTAGGTGAAGCGCGCCAGGTTGACATGGCTGCCCGACTCGGGGTTTCCCAGCCGACGGTTGCCAAAATGTTGAAGCGCCTTGCTTCCGTCGGGTTGATTGAAATGATCCCCTGGCGCGGTGTGTTTTTAACCGCAGAAGGCGAACGTCTGGCCCAGGAGAGCCGGGAGCGTCATCAGATTGTGGAAAATTTCCTGTTGATGTTAGGTATCAGCCCGGAAATTGCCCGCCGTGATGCAGAGGGAATGGAGCACCACGTCAGTAAGGAAACGCTGGAGGCTTTTAGCCGTTTTACGCAACAGCAAGGATCTGGCTCTGAATGAGTTTTCCTTTACTACGCGCCTTGCAGCGCGATCGTTTTTTCCAGCTGTTAATCATCGTCGGGGTTGTACTGAGCGTGTTCACGCCATTTACGCCCCGTTCCTGGCCTGGAGCGATTGACTGGCACACCATTATTACGCTTAGCGGCCTGATGTTACTGACCAAAGGCGTTGAATTAAGCGGTTACTTCGATGTGTTAGGGCGCAAGATGACCCGCCGCTTTCACACTGAACGCCAATTGGCGATATTTATGGTGCTGGCGGCGGCGCTGCTGTCGACGTTTCTGACCAACGATGTGGCATTGTTTATTGTTGTCCCGCTGACCATCACCCTGAAAAAATTGTGCGCCATTCCGGTGAATCGCCTGATTATCTTTGAGGCGCTGGCGGTAAACGCCGGATCGTTGCTGACGCCAATCGGCAATCCGCAAAATATCCTGATGTGGGGGCGCTCCGGGTTGTCATTTACCGCGTTTACGTGGCAAATGGCGCCGCTCGCGGGTGCCATGATGCTGACGCTGGTGGTGCTGTGCTGGTTCAGTTTCCCGAACAAAGCATTGCACTATCATACCGGGACGCGCGCGCCAGACTGGCAACCACGCCTGGTGTGGAGCTGTCTGGCGCTGTATATCATCTTTCTGACGGCGCTGGAGTTAAAACAAGAGCTGTGGGGTCTGGCGATTGTGGCGGCGGGGTTCATGGTTCTGGCGCGTCGCGTCATCCTCAGCGTGGACTGGACGCTGCTGCTGGTATTTATGGCGATGTTTATCGATGTGTATTTGCTGACGCAGCTACCGGCATTGCAGGGGATAACGCACCAGATTGGCACGCTCTCAGCGCCGGGTCTCTGGTTGACGGCCATTGGCCTGTCGCAGTTTATCAGTAATGTTCCCAGTACGATTTTGTTGCTGAACTACGTTCCGCCGACGCTGCTGCTGGCCTGGGCAGTTAATGTGGGTGGGTTTGGTCTGCTGCCGGGATCGCTGGCGAATCTTATCGCTTTACGCATGGCAAACGATCGACGGATCTGGTGGCGTTTTCATTGGTATTCGTTGCCGATGCTGATATGGGCGGCGCTGGTAGGGTATGTTTTGCTGCAGATGATGTAATTGATATGGTGTGCCGGATGGCGGCTGGCGCCTGATCCGGCCTACTGCGTTGGTAGGCCCGATAAGCGTAGCGCCATCGGGCATGTATAGCAGATTAGTTCAGACGAACCGGCATACCAGAACGGTTCTGTACCGCCTGCTCAACGACGGACTGATCGACATCAGACTGACCGGTGACGCTGGTAATGCTCTTGTTCAGCGTAATCGGTACGATTTCCCCGCCTTCAAACTGTGCTTCCGTGGTGGACAGCGGGTTGTGTACCTCGATGTAGCGGCTGCCGTCTGGTTCGGTAGTGGCTTTCACCGGCTCATCGATAAACTGTACGCGAGTGCCGACCGGCACATTTTCAAACAGGAATTTGATGTCGTCGTTACGCAGACGGACACAACCGTGGCTGACACGTAAACCAACGCCGAAGTTAGCATTGGTGCCGTGAATAGCATACAGACGGCCGATATACAGTGCGTACAGCCCCATCGGGTTATCCGGGCCTGCCGGAACCACGGCTGGCAGCGGTTCGCCCGCAGCGCGGTATTCCGCATGCATTTTCGCCGTTGGCGTCCAGGTTGGGCCCGCTTTCTTACGTTCTACTTTGGTGGTCCAGTTGATCGGCGTGTCTTTGCCTAACTGGCCGATACCGATCGGCAGAACGATAACGGTGTTGGTGCCTTTCGGGTAGTAGTACAGACGCATTTCAGCGCTGTTGATAACAATACCTTCATGCACGGTATCCGGCAGGATCAACTGCTGAGGAATGTTCAGTACGGTGCCGCCCTTCGGCAGGAAAGTATCCACGCCAGGGTTCGCTTCCAGCATGTTAGACAGACCCATCTGATATTCTGCCGCAAAATACTCCAGCGGTTGGGTATTGCCTTCAGGAATGGTGATGACCTGGTTTTGGCCAATCAAACGGCTACCATCGGTAGGCAGCGGGTACGTGACGGCTGAGGCAGTGTTGCAAAAACCAACTACCGCAAGTGCCGCCGCGAAAAGCGTTGTCAATTTCATATTCATCTTCATGTATGCGAGATTCAGTGCCAGGCAGGCGAGTGGGTTGAGATTTATGTAGTGTTGGGCACGCATTATATGTGCAATCTGAGCAACAAGGAATTCGGATGTGTACTAAATCACATTTTTTTCCTTTTGCTTTCACTTTCCCCCTTCAGTATGAAGGGGCGATCTTATCGTAGACTTATGGCATAATAAGCGGTTTGTCACATATTTCTTTCTCTTTCAGGATACGCCAGTGTTAGTTTCCAGCAACGTCACCATGCAGTTTGGCAGTAAGCCGCTGTTTGAAAATATTTCCGTCAAATTTGGCGGCGGCAACCGTTACGGCCTGATTGGCGCGAACGGTAGCGGTAAATCCACTTTTATGAAAATTCTCGGCGGTGATCTCGAACCGACGCTGGGTAACGTTTCCCTCGATCCGAATGAGCGCATCGGTAAGCTGCGTCAGGATCAGTTCGCCTTTGAAGAGTTCACCGTGCTTGACACCGTGATCATGGGGCATGCTGAACTGTGGGCAGTGAAGCAGGAGCGCGATCGTATATACGCGCTGGCCGAAATGAGTGAAGAAGACGGCTATAAAGTGGCTGACCTCGAAGTTCAGTACGGTGAAATGGACGGTTATTCTGCTGAAGCGCGTGCGGGCGAACTGCTGCTGGGCGTGGGTATTCCGGTAGAACAACATTACGGCCCGATGAGCGAAGTCGCACCCGGCTGGAAGCTGCGTGTGCTTCTGGCGCAGGCGCTGTTCTCTAACCCGGATATTCTGCTGCTCGACGAACCAACGAACAACCTGGATATCGACACCATCCGCTGGCTGGAGCAGACGCTGAACGAACGTGACAGCACCATGATCATCATTTCGCACGACCGTCACTTCCTGAACATGGTCTGCACGCACATGGCGGATCTGGACTACGGCGAACTGCGTGTTTATCCGGGGAACTACGACGAATACATGACGGCGGCCACCCAGGCGCGTGAACGCCTGCTGGCCGATAATGCCAAGAAGAAAGCGCAGATTGCTGACCTGCAATCTTTCGTCAGCCGCTTTAGCGCCAACGCCTCAAAATCTCGTCAGGCGACTTCCCGCGCCCGTCAGATAGATAAAATTAAACTGGAAGAAGTTAAAGCTTCCAGCCGTCAGAACCCGTTCATTCGCTTCGAACAGGATAAGAAACTGTTCCGTAACGCGCTGGAAGTGGAAGCGCTTACTAAAGGTTTTGATGAAGGCCCGCTGTTTAAAAACTTCAATCTGCTGCTCGAAGTGGGTGAGAAGATTGCCATTCTGGGCGCCAACGGCGTGGGTAAATCCACTATGCTGAAAACGCTGGTCGGTGATTTGCAGCCGGATAACGGTACCGTGAAGTGGTCCGAAAACGCGCAAGTTGGTTACTACGCGCAGGATCATGAATATGAGTTCGAAAACGATCTGACCGTATTCGAGTGGATGAGCCAGTGGAAACAAGAAGGCGATGATGAACAGGTTGTGCGCAGCTTCCTCGGTCGTCTGCTGTTCAGCCAGGACGATATCAAGAAGCCTGCAAAAGTGCTCTCCGGTGGTGAAAAAGGGCGCATGCTGTTCGGTAAGCTGATGATGCAGAAACCGAATATTCTGGTAATGGATGAACCAACTAACCACCTGGATATGGAATCGATTGAGTCGCTGAACATGGCGCTGGAAATGTATCAGGGCACGTTGATTTTCGTTTCTCACGACCGTGAGTTCGTCAGTTCTCTGGCAACCCGTGTGATTGAAATTACGCCGGAGCGCGTGATCGACTTCACCGGTAACTACGAAGATTACTTGCGTAGTAAAGGTATCGACGGCTAATTTCCCGTCGTCTTCCGCGTTACAGGTGTGATGGCTGCACCTGTAACGTGAAATACTTAGGAAATGGCGTCAGTGACACATTAAATAATACCCAGCGCGCGTTTACCGTGGATATTCAAATCCTCCAGCGTGAAGCGTCCTTCCCAGCCAGTTTCATAATCCTCGCGCGGGAAATCCCCCGGCGACGCGCCTTTTTCCAGCGCGGCCTTCACTTTGTGGGCGTAGGCCAGATTCTTTTCGCACATCGGCGCGGCAGGGATATACATCACATTGCCCCAGCCTTGCTGATTTTCCACCGGCGCGACGGAGTGGATCACATCGCAATGCCACCAGACGGAGTCTCCGGCGTCCAGTTGCGGAATACTGGTTAACGCCTCTATCAGCAGCGGATGCCATTGCGTGGAAATCGGCAGAACTCTGCCGGGCGCGACGCCGCAAAGCTCATCTTCCGGCACATCGTCAAGCAATGGACGTAATAGCACATAGGCCATCGCTTCAGGAATCGGGACTACGTGCAACAATCCCTGACCTGGCAACATATCGGACAGTGCCGTCCAGCCCTGGAAGGTACGAAATACTGAACATTTAGTGGTGTTATCTACCGTGTACTCTTCAACTTCTGTGCGATGCGCCGCCTGCCATGGATCGTAATCTTCCAGCTTGCCATTGAAAACATTCGCAAAGACCTGCTGATATGCCGGCAGAAGCCAGCGCTCCAGCGCGCCGGAATCCGTATGCGCGCCCAGCCCTTTGGACGTTGTTCCCGGCGGACGACGACGTATGCGGTCAGGATAGATGACGCTGATGTCCGGGTTAAACCATTGTTTCCCTTCGCTTGTAAACGTCCACAGGCGATTAAGGAATGACTGCGCATTGGCCATTTCTTCGCTCTGACGGGCCTGCATTTGCGCCTGGGACCAGTAGATGGGGTAGATCTCCGGTCGGGATGCGCTGAGGGTGCCAAAGAAGTTATCACCGGGGCCTTTGTAGACCTCATCGAAATGGTTTCGATCCAGGTAATCGAGCATCGACTGATCCCATGCCAGCGCCTGTTCGCGGGGGAAATGTCCCTTGATGACCACGCATCCGCGACGCTTAATCTCTTCACGCTGCTCTGCGTTTACGCGTCCCGCCTTGATATCCGCATAGGACAACGTTGGCCAAACTGGGGAACCTTGCGCTTTGAGGGCGTTGATTTCCGCCACGCGAGTGGCAATGGCATCGCTCAACTGATTGAAAATCAACTGAACATCCCCAAGCTGTGCCCGCAATTGCTGTTTCATCTGACGGATTGCCGCTTTGTGATCGACGGGCAATGTGTCGCTGGTAAACGTAAAAGCCATAACCACCTCGCATTAACTTTCATTCGAAACTAATTTATCTTACACATGCAATATAAGTTAAAAATAGGTTAATGCAAGTTTAAAAACTTGATGGTGTGCACGGAATGCATTAAGCGTGAGAACCGGAGCACGCCCCGGTTAGCAGGATTAGACGTTAGTTAAAAGGAGAGGTGTTATCCAGCACCGCCTGAATCACATTCAGCGCGCCCTGATGGTTATTGTCATCGGTCTGATAGCGGGCAATCGCTTTGATGCTCTCTGCCGCATTGGCCATGGCGAAAGAGTAATGCGCCATTTTCAACATTTCTGCATCGTTGCCGCTATCGCCAATGGCGACGACGTTTTGTGGAGACAGGTTCCAGCGTTTCAGCAGGCGGCTGATACCGTTGGCTTTATGTAAGCCCGGAATAATCAAATCGATAAACCCAAAGCCGCTGGTGACGGGCTTCATTATGCCATCCAGAGCGGTATGCAGGTGATCGATAACCAACGGGATTTGTTGGTCGGGTAAGTTCAGCGAAAACTTAAACAGCACATCATCAATGTCCTGATAATCCTTCACCGGTTTCAGGCGATGGTAGTGTTTCGACATCAATGCCACGAAAGACTCAGGAGCATTCTCACTGACGTAGGCGCTTTGCAGACCACAGGCAACAAAATTGAGCTGCTTGTCTTTGAGGAGTTCGCCAATAACAATGCGTGATTCGTGACGGGTAAGCTCGCCGTGAAACAACTGTTTGCCATGCTCATAAACCAGTGCGCCATTCTCAGCGACAAACGATATTTCGTCTTTAAGCTCCGGGAAAAAGGAGATCAGTTGGAAATACTGGTTGCCGCTGGCCACGACAAATTCAATATCTCGTTTTTTCAGTTCCTGATACTGCGCCATAAAACGTGCACGATCGTATTTCTTGGCGTCGTCGAGAAAAGTTCCGTCCATATCGGTGACGATAACTTTGATGGTCATACTTGCTCCTGGCTCATAACTGCGACCAGAAACATTCTAATAACAATGTGACCTGAAGCACAAATTTAATTTCGAATGAAAGTAAAAGGCCGGGTGGCAGCTTCGCCTTACCCGGCTAAGGGGAGAGCAGTTGTAGGCCGGATAAGCGTCAGCACATCCGGCAATGGGGAGGGTAGCGTGCTGGATGGCGGCGTGAACGCCTTATCCGGCCTACAATATTGCTTACAGCATATGCTCAGTACGCGCGATGATATCGTCCTGCGCATCCGGAGACAGGGCAGTGAAGAAGGCGGAATAGCCTGCGACACGCACCACCAGGTCACGGTATTGATCCGGGTGTTTTTTTGCTTCCAGCAGCGTTTCACGGGACACAATGTTGTACTGAATATGCCAGCCTTTGTGCTCTTCAAAGAAGGTGCGCAGCAGGATCATCAGTTTTTGCTTATCTGATTCATTCTCCAGCGTGGCCGGATTCAGCTTCTGATTTAACAACACACCGCCGAGAATGGAGCCGGTAGGCAGTTTACCCACCGAGCCAATCACCGCCGTCGGGCCGAGATGGTCCGTCCCGGAAGCCGGACTTGCGCCTTCCGCCAGCGGGGTGTGAGCTTTACGGCCATCCGGCGTTGCCATGGTTGCCGCGCCAAACGGCACGTTGGCGGAGATAGAAGAGGTCCCGGCGTAGTAATTGCCGCCAACCGGACCGCGACCATAACGTGGATTATGGTACTGTTTCAGTTCATCAATATAGGTCTGATAAGCGCGGGCTAGCAGCGTATCAACGCTATCGTCATCGTTGCCGTATTTCGGCGCGCCGTTGATCAGTCGTTGGCGTAACTGCTCATGGGTCAGACCGTCAAAATCATCGGCCAGCGCAGCGGCCAGCTGTTGTTGACCAATAGCGCCCTGTTCAAAGACCAGTTTCTTCACTGCTGCCAGGCTGTTACCGAGGTTGGCAATACCCACCTGCAAACCCGATACCCAGTCATACTTCGCGCCGCCTTGCTTAATGCTTTTCGCCCGTTCAATGCAGTCGTCTACCAGCGCGGAACACAGAATATCGTGCACGTTCTCTTCCAGCATGGTGTCGACGACATACTCAATTTCTATGGATTTACGCGTGTAGTAGCGAATCTGTGTATCCCAGGCGTCCATCACTTCATCGAAATTGTTGAAATTACCGGCCGAGAGCGCTTTTTCCTGCGGCAGGAAGACCTTGCCGCTGGTGGCATCGCGTCCGCCTTCCAGCGCCGCCAGCATCACACGGGCAAAGTTAATAAAGCTCATACCGGTACAACGATAGCCCCATTTGCCGCCAACGGCGGTTTCGATGCAACCAATGGCCGCATAGTCGTAGGCATCCTGCGGTTCAATGCCAAGCTTAATAAATTCAGGTATGACGATTTCATCGTTGTTAAAGGCTGGCATCCCGAAGCCGCAGCGAATGACCTGAACACAGGCATCAAGGAAATCGTTACTCATCCCCGCATGATAGCGCACGCTCAGGTTAGGCTGAGTAGAGCGCAGGCGGCCGCAGGATTCGAGAATGGCGTAGGAGAGCGGGTTGACGGCATCCACCGCCTGACCGTTAACCAGATTCTGTCCGCCAATGGTCACGTTCTGATACAGCGGGCTACCTGCCGATGCTTTGGAGTGGGAGCCGGAGCGGATTTTGTTCACTTCCAGCAGCTTCAGCCAGCAGCTGTGCAGCAGCTCAATGGCGTGTTCGCGATCCAGCGATTGATTCAGCTCCACATCACGACGGTAGAAAGGATAGAGATACTGGTCCATGCGACCAAACGACACTGAATGGCCGTTCGACTCAATTTGCAGGATCAACTGGATGAAGTAGCACAACTGCAGCGCCTGCCAGAACGTTTTAGGCGGCTCATGGGCAATCACATCACAGTTTTCCGCCATGGTCAGCAGCTCTTCGCGACGGCTGGCGCGGGTCTCCGTGGACGCCATTTTACGTGCCAGAGCGGCAAAGCGCTCAATATGCAGACTGACGGCCTCCAGCACGATATCAATCGCTTTCAGGAACTGATCGCCATGGAGGTCTTCCAGACAAGTCAGATTGATGCGGGAGCGACGTTCATCAACTTTGTGGCGCAGGCCGTCGAGACCTTTTTCCAGCAGCAGCGGGAAGTTTACCGCCAGGTGTGCGTCGCCGGAAGTCATATTGCCTTCGGCTTTGATAATGCCGGTTTCCAGCAGACCTTTCTGCTCGTCGGTAAACATCCCGTAGCAGCGATCCTGTACGGTCTGGCCGCGCCACCACGGGCACACCTCGTGCAATACGCGTTTGTTCTCTTCACTTACCGAAAAGCCAGCGCCCGGCCTGTCGGCGAGGTCATCGATCTCTTTTTCAATCCAGGAGACGGTGTATTCCGGGAAGATCGGTGCAGCGCGCACTTCGCTCGCCTGGTTGCCGATAATCAGTTCGTCATGCTTGATCCAGATAGTACGTTCCGCCAGATGATGGGCCAGCGCCAGCGCGCGGCGTACTGGGATCGGCTTATCCAGATGTTGTTGATACATCTCGGTATAGTGCTGGGCGCGCTCGGTGCAAACCGGCGGCTTCACGATGTGGATCAGGGCTGTTTTATGCGCTTTGATACGGTCGCTGAGTGTGTCCAGTTTCAGAGTGGTCATGGCGATTATCCTCGTAGGGTCGCGGTTAAACCTTTATGGCGGGCATACTGCTGAGCAAATTCGAGCAGGGCAGGCGCCTCAAGCGGTTTATCCGGTGCGTTGTAGGGTTGACTGAGTAAGTGGTATTTATTGATGCCCAGGGTGTGATAGGGCAAAAAATGGATCTCTCCGACGTGAAGCTCGTCGGCAGCAAAATCGGTAATAGTCTGGATGGCGGCTTCGTCAGCGTTGAAACCCTGAATCAGCGGTACGCGGATAATCATTTTTTTACCCGCAGCGGCCAATTTTTTCAGATTGTCTAATACACGAGAGGCACTGCCATCGGTCCACTGCTTAAACGGCGCGTCGGCGACATGTTTTAAATCAGCCAGGAACAGATCAACGTAAGGTAATGACGGCTCGATATACTTCCACGGCACATGCAGACAGGTTTCGATCGCCGTATGAATGCCCGCATCGTGGCTGGCCTTGAATAATTCTGCCGCCAGTTCTGGCTGCATAAACGGTTCGCCACCGGAGAGGGTGAGCCCGCCACCGCTACGATCGTAAAACGGTTTATCACGCAGTACGGTCGCCATGATGTCGTCCACGCTTTTTACCTCTCCGCAGACGGTCAACGCCTGGGTTGGACAGCAGTCCGTCAGGGCGGCGAAAGCGTCATCGGTCAGTTTTTCGCGATGAATAAGCAGACCGCTCAGCGCTCGCTCAATCACCGCAGGTGCCGCCTGAGCACAGAGATCGCAACCGTCGAGACACAACCGTGCGTCGTAGAGCAGGTCCCGTGTGCGGGCGCGGCTTTCCGGATTCTGACACCAACGGCAGCCCAGGGAGCATCCCTTAAGGAACACCACGGTACGGATACCGGGACCATCATGCGTGGAATAGCGCTGGATATTGAAAATCATAAGCGGCCTCTCTTCTTTCGTATAAAGATTAAATTACTTTCGAATGAAAGCTATATTGACGTGCGTCAACTAACCGTGAGGTTTCGCCGTGCTACCTTTTATTCATGCTAATTATTCGTTTGAGGAAAGGTTATGGAACTCTATTTAGATACGTCTGATGTTGCCGCTGTCAAAGCTCTGGCGCGTGTTTTGCCGTTGGCTGGGGTGACCACTAACCCGAGTATTGTGGCGGCTGGTAAAGAGAGGCTGGAAGTGTTGCTGCCGCAACTGCAGGAAGCGATGGGGGGACAAGGCCGGCTGTTTGCACAGGTGATGGCGACGACCGCCGAAGGCATGGTCAATGATGCGCGTAAACTGCGGGCAATTATCGCGGATATCGTGGTCAAAGTACCGGTGACGGCAGAAGGTCTGGCGGCAATTAAACTATTGAAAGAAGAAGGGATCCCGACGCTGGGTACCGCGGTATACGGTGCTGCTCAAGGGCTGTTAGCGGCGCTGGCGGGAGCGGAATATGTTGCGCCATACGTAAACCGCGTGGATGCGCAGGGGGGAGATGGTATTCAGACGGTGACCGAACTGCAAACCTTACTGAACATGCATGCGCCGCACGCCAAAGTACTGGCAGCCAGCTTCAAAACGCCGCGTCAGGCGCTGGATTGCCTGCTGGCAGGCTGCGAGTCCATCACGCTGCCGCTGGACGTGGCGCAGCAGTTTATGACCTCTCCGGCTGTGGATGCGGCGATTGTGAAGTTTGAGCAGGACTGGCAGGGGGCGTTTGGACGGACGTCGATCTAGTTTTAGGTCGGATTACTCCGGCATATTTGCGTAGGTGATTCCGTTAAAATGAATCTGTTGCAGTTAAGAGCAATAAACTGCGAATCCCCCTCGTAAAACCGGTAAAGCCTGCATGCTACCCGTCATCGCGACGGGTACATTCACGTCATCATGTTTATCAGGTGACGGACCGCCATGAAAAAAACACCTACAGCCACACCGCACGATGCGCTGTTTAAAACATTTTTAAAATACCCTGCCACAGCCCGTGATTTTATTGAAATTCATCTTCCTCCCACGCTACGGGCGCTTTGCGATCTGGCGACGTTAGAACTGCAACCTACCAGTTTTATTGAAGAAAACTTACGCGCATATTATTCAGATGTGCTTTGGTCGATGAAAACCAGTGAAGGGGAGGGTTATATCTATGTCGTGATTGAACATCAAAGTCGTCCTGATGTGCATATGTCGTTTCGCCTGATGCGTTATGCGATAGCGGCAATGCAAAGCCACCTTGACGCCGGGCATACCCGCTTACCGTTAGTCGTGCCGATGTTGTTTTATCATGGCGTCGATACGCCTTATCCCTTCTCTTTATGCTGGCTGGATGAGTTTGATAATCCGCTCCTGGCGCGCCAGCTTTATTTGTCGGCATTTCCATTGGTGGATATTACCGTGATCCCGGATGAAGAAATTATGCAGCACCGGCGTATCGCACTGCTGGAATTGATTCAAAAGCATATTCGCCAGCGCGATTTATTAGGACTGGTGGACAATCTGGCTACGCTGCTGGTTACAGGAAGTGCTAATGACAGCCAGCTAAAAGCGCTGTTTAATTATCTGCTGATCCAGCATGGTCACAAACCGCGCTTTGGGCGATTTATGCGTAAGCTGGCGCAGCAGGTACCCGAACACAAGGAGCGTACAATGAATATTGTTGAAAAAATACGTAGGGCAGGGGAGCGAAAGGGGCTACGGAAAGGCATGGAGCGCGGTCATGAAAAAGGTTTAGCTGAAGGTCGTCGCGAGGAAGCGCAGCGCATTGCCCACTCAATGCTGGCCGATGGTCTCCCACGGGAGCTTATCGTGAGAATCACCGGGCTATCTGAGGAAGATATTAAATCTTTGACGCATTGAATGTATGTTAATACAGCCCCGGAAAATAAATGCCGCCGGGGCTTACCGTTACTGCCCGCACACCTCACATCCCGGGTTACGCATCAGCTTCATTTCGCGAAACTGGCAGGTCATGGCGTCGTACATGACGATTTTTCCAGATGCGGGTTTACCGTAGTTTGCCAATAATTTAATGGCTTCCATGGCCTGTAATGAGCCGATCACGCCGATTAGCGGAGCCATTACGCCAGCTTCCACGCAGGTGAGGGCATTTTCACCGAACAGGCGGCTCAGGCAACGGTAGCAGGGTTCGCCTTCCTGATAGGTAAAGACGGTAATTTGTCCTTCCATGCGAATTGCCGCCCCGGAAACCAGCGGAACCTTTGCGCTAAAGCATCCGGCATTAAGCTGATTGCGGATGCTGACGTTATCCGTACAGTCCAGCACCAAATCGTGTTTGGCGATCAGCGCGTGAATTTCGCTATCATCCAGCAGCGCATTCACTGGCGTAATGGCGATATAAGGATTAATCCGCGCCAGCGCGTCGCGGGCGGATAGCACTTTCGGTTGCCCTACGGTTGCATCGCTGTGCAGCGTCTGACGCTGGAGGTTCGACACGGAAACGGTGTCAAAGTCGAGCAGCGTTAAATGTCCGATGCCTGCGCCTGCCAGGTATTGGGTCGCGGCGCAGCCAAGTCCCCCCAGACCAACGACCAGTACCCGCGCTTCCTTCAGCGCTTCCTGACCTTCAAAATCGAAGCCGCGCAGAATGATTTGCCGGTTATAGCGCATCATCTCCTGGTCGCTGAGTTCCGCCATTACAGACCTCCAAACAGCGCGTTAAACGGCTCGACTTCAACCCACTCTCCGGCTTCAACGTTACCACGATCGCGTTCCAGCACGATAAAACAGTTGCCGAGGCTAAAGGAGCTAAAAATATGTGAGCCCTGGTGTCCGGTGGTGGTGACTTCCAGTTCGCCTTCTGCGGTGCGCTGCAATACGCCACGTTGAAAATCCAGACGGCCTGGCGTCTTCTTCAGACGTGACGCGGTGCGTACGCGTTGACGAGGAGGCAACCCACAGCCCGTGTTGCCGCTAAGCTTCGCCAGCATTGGTTGCACCAGTTGATAAAAGGTGAGGGCTGCTGACACCGGGTTACCCGGCAGGCCGCAAAACCAACTGTTGCTTAGTTTGCCAAAGGCGAACGGTTTGCCCGGTTTGATGGCCAGCTTCCAGAAGGCAATTTCTCCCAGTTCCTCCAGAATGGTTTTGGTGTAATCCGCTTCACCGACAGAAACGCCACCGGAGCTGATAACGACATCGGCCTGGCTGTCGGCTTCAATAAACGCCGCGCGTAGCGCGTTGGGATCGTCGCGAATAATCCCAAGGTTGATCACCTCGCAGCCCAACTGTTGCAGCATCAGGTGAACGGCCAGACGGTTGGTGTCATAAATCTGTCCGTCGCCCAGCGGTTGACCCGGCAGTTGCAGTTCATCACCGGTGGAGAACAACGCCACCCGGACTTTGCGCACAACAGGCACATCAGCAATACCGAGCGAAGCCAGAACCGGGAGCTCGGCGGTTGTCAGGCGGGTCCCGGCGGGGAAGACGACTGCACCGTTTGCAATATCTTCACCGCGCAGACGAATATTTTGTCCGCCGCGGACTTCGGCGGTAAAACGTACACCGTCATCGGTTTGTTCCGTTTGTTCCTGCATGACCACCGCTTCACAACCGGCAGGCACCGGGGCACCGGTCATGATGCGGATACAGGTCCCCGCGGGCCATTCGCCGTGAAAAGGCTGTCCGGCAAAGGCTTTGCCTGCTACCGCAAGCGGCAGACCCGAGCGTAAATCGTCTAATCGCACCGCATAGCCATCCATTGCCGAATTATCGAATCCTGGTACATCAATGGGGGAAACGACGTCGGCGGCCAGAATGCGGCCAAAGCATTGAACCAGCGGCAGCGTTTCGACGGCGGTGAGCGGGGTAATACGCGACAGCATCTGAGAGAGAGCCGTTTCAAGCGGCATCAGTCCGGCGGTAAATTCCATGAGAAGACTCCTGCGGGCAAAATCGAATCCGGCCATTATGTCAGAAAATGGCCGCGGACAGTATGCTACCTCAGGCTTAGAATCAGATCTGATCAAGGTTTCATGCCAGAGGATAGCGCCACAGGAAAAATGCAGTATAGACTCAATATTTCCGCTCTTTTCCCCAGGGGGCTAAATGGCTACTCCTATTCCGGACGCAATTCGACGACAGGTGAATGCCGCCAGTGCGCTCATCCGCCAGCTTTTCGAAGAGAATCTCGTGGCTATTCATCTGTATGGTTCTGCTGTCGACAGCGGTTTAAAACCTCTCAGCGACATTGATTTGTTGGTCACCATACGGGAACCAATGGATGCCCGGTTAAGAGAAACCGTGATGCGGGAATTGCTGACCATTTCAGCGCCGCCCGGGACTTCAGAGCGTTATCGCGCGCTGGAAGTCACCGTTGTTGTGTACTCGCTGATCGTACCGTGGCAATTCCCACCCGTAAGAGAAATGCAGTTTGGCGAGTGGTTGCGTGAGGAGATCGGCGCCGGCGTGTTTGAACCGGCGCTGGCGGATGCTGATCTTGCCATTTTGCTGACCCAGGCCCGGCGCGCCAGCGTACCGTTGTTCGGTGACCCCGCTGATATATTTTTCAACGCCATTCCTGCCAATGATGTCTTGAAAACGTTTCGACATACTCTTGAACAGTGGCAAGAACCCGCAGATTTAGAGGGTGATGAGCGCAATATTATTCTGGCTCTGGCGCGTATCTGGTACAGCGTCGTGACCGGCGATATTGTCGCTAAGGATGAGGCCGCGTCGTGGCTCATGCCTAAATTGCCCGTTGAGCATGCTGACACGCTGCAAGCTGCATGTGCGGAATATCTGGGGGGGGCCAAAACGAACTGGGTTGAATCCATGCCGTCAGTACAACGGTTTGTATGGTATGCAAAAAAACAGATTACCGATCTGCTTGAATAGGTTATTCAACGTCGTCGGGGATTCATTCCTGTTAACTCCATCTGAATGACCTGACAGCATCGATTATGAGAGGCAGGCCTTTACCTTTACATGACGTCTGCATCTTTCTATATTCAAAAATCGAATCAATAAGTCACCGAAATTCTGATATTTATAACCCCGGAACCGGTCACCTTAATGGACGAAAAAATGGGTAAAGCAGTTATTGCAATTCACGGCGGCGCCGGGGCTATTACCCGTGCACAGCTGAGCCAGGAGCAGGAGTTGCGTTATATACAGGCGCTGTCAGATGTTGTCGAAACCGGTCAGCGGATGCTCGAAGAGGGGCGTAGCGCACTGGATGTGGTGACCGAGGCCGTACGTCTGCTGGAAGAGTGCCCGCTGTTTAATGCCGGAATTGGCGCAGTATATACCCGTGATGAAACCCATGAGCTGGACGCCTGCGTGATGGACGGTAATACCCTGAAAGCGGGAGCCGTCGCGGGAGTAAGTCATCTGCGAAATCCAGTTCTCGCGGCACGCCTGGTGATGGAACACAGCCCACACGTCATGATGATAGGTGAGGGGGCAGAGAATTTTGCCATTGCGCAGGGTATGGAGCGCGTTTCGGCGGATATTTTCTCGACGCCAGAACGCTACGCTCAACTGCTGGCGGCGCGAACGGCGGGTGAAATGGTGCTGGATCATAACGCTACCCCACTGGATGAGAACAACAAAATGGGTACCGTGGGGGCGGTTGCGCTGGATATGTCTGGTAATCTGGCGGCGGCGACATCGACTGGCGGGATGACCAACAAATTGCCGGGCCGGGTGGGTGACAGTCCACTGGTTGGCGCAGGCTGTTATGCCAATAACGCAAACGTGGCGGTTTCCTGCACCGGAACCGGAGAAGTCTTTATTCGTGCGCTGGCGGCTTATGACATTGCGGCATTGATGGATTATGGCGGCCTGAGTTTATCTGAGGCGTGCGAGCGTGTGGTGATGGAAAAATTACCGGCGTTGGGCGGCAGTGGCGGCTTAATTGCTATCGATCATGAGGGCAATGTCGCCTTACCGTTTAACAGTGAAGGCATGTACCGTGCCTGGGGATACGCGGGCGATACGCCAACCACCGGTATTTATCGGGAAAAAGGAGATACCGTTGCCACACAGTGATGAGCTTGACGTCAGTGACGTGCTGGCGGTGAGTAACCTGAACATTGCCTTTGAACAGGAACAGCAGCGCGTAAGTGCGGTGCGTAATCTGTCATTTCGCCTGAAGCGTGGCGAAACGCTGGCGATAGTTGGTGAGTCCGGTTCAGGAAAGTCGGTCACGGCTTTGTCGCTGATGCGTCTGATAGAACAGGCTGGCGGTGAGGTGAGCTGTGATGAAATGCTCCTCCGACGCCGCAACCGCCAGGTTATTGAGCTGGGTGAACAGAGCGCATCACAGATGCGCCACGTGCGCGGCGCGGATATCGCGATGATCTTTCAGGAGCCGATGACATCGCTAAATCCGGTGTTTACCGTGGGTGAGCAGATTGCCGAGTCTATCCGTTTACACCAGGGGGCCAGTCATGAAGAGGCGATGCTGGAAGCTAAACGGATGCTCGATCAGGTCCGTATCCCTGAGGCGAAGGCGATTTTATCGCGTTATCCGCACCAGCTTTCCGGCGGCATGCGCCAGCGCGTGATGATCGCCATGGCGCTGTCGTGCCGCCCTGCGGTACTGATTGCCGATGAGCCGACCACCGCGCTGGATGTCACTATTCAGGCGCAGATCCTGCAACTCATAAAAGTGTTGCAGCAGGATATGTCGATGGGGGTGATCTTTATTACCCACGATATGGGTGTGGTGGCGGATATTGCCGACCGTGTGCTGGTAATGTATCAGGGTGAGGCGGTTGAAACCGGCAGCGTTGAGCAGATCTTTCATGCTCCCCAGCATCCCTATACTAAAGCGCTGCTGGCAGCCGTACCGCAGCTTGGCGCCATGAGCGGACAAGAGTATCCGCGCCGTTTCCCACTTATTTCTTTACACGATCCCAGTCATGTTGAACCGCAAACCGAGCAGGACACCGTGGTTGAAGGCGAGCCTATCCTACGGGTACGCAATCTGGTGACGCGTTTTCCTCTGCGCAGCGGCATTCTTAACCGGGTAACCCGTGAGGTGCATGCGGTGGAAAACGTCAGCTTTGACCTGTGGCCGGGAGAAACACTCTCGCTGGTGGGCGAGTCGGGCTGCGGCAAGTCCACCACAGGGCGGGCGTTGCTGCGCCTGGTTGAGTCTCAGCGTGGAGAGATCATCTTCAACGGACAGCGGATTGATACCCTCGCCGCCAGCAAACTGCAGCCGCTGCGCCGGGACATTCAGTTCATCTTCCAGGACCCTTATGCATCGCTCGATCCTCGCCAGACGGTGGGATATTCCATTTTAGAGCCGTTACGGGTGCATGGATTACTGCAAGGCGATGCGGCGGCAAAACGGGTTGCCTGGCTGCTGGAGCGCGTAGGATTGCTCCCTGAGCATGCCTGGCGCTATCCGCACGAGTTTTCCGGCGGTCAGCGTCAGCGTATCTGCATTGCCCGGGCGCTGGCGCTCAATCCCAAGGTAATTATTGCCGATGAGTCGGTCTCGGCGCTGGATGTCTCGATTCGTGGGCAAATTATCAACTTGTTGCTCGACCTGCAGCGCGAAATGGGGATCGCATACCTGTTTATTTCCCACGATATGGCGGTAGTGGAGCGGATCAGTCACCGTGTGGCGGTGATGTATCTGGGGCAGATCGTCGAGATCGGCACCCGGCGGGCGGTATTTGAAAATCCACAGCATCCGTATACGCGCAAACTGATGGCGGCAGTACCGGTTGCCGATCCATCACATCATCGGCCCCAGCGCGTGCTGTTATCGGATGATATCCCCAGCAATATCCGCAAGCGCGGCGAAGAGATTTCCCCCGTGTCACTACAATTAGTTGGCCCGGGGCATTATGTCGCGCGTCCACAACCAGAAAATGCGCTTTCGCGTTTATAACAGGCAGACAGGGTTTAAGGAGAATAACATGACAAAAATTGTTGCTCGAAAATGGCTGGTTGCTGTGGGAGTGGCCTCGGCGCTGGCCGCCGCACCGGGCTGGGCCGCCAAAGACGTGGTGGTGGCAGTGGGATCTAATTTCACCACGCTCGACCCCTATGACGCGAACGACACGTTGTCGCAGGCGGTAGCAAAGTCGTTTTATCAAGGACTGTTTGGCCTTGATAAAGAGATGAAGCTGAAAAATGTGCTGGCGGAGAGTTATACGGTTTCTGATGATGGCCTGACTTACACCCTTAAGCTGCGTCAGGGCGTGAAGTTTCAGGATGGCACTGACTTCAACGCCGATGCGGTCAAAGCTAACCTCGATCGGGCCAGTAATCCGGAAAACCATCTGAAACGCTACAACCTGTATAAAAATATTGATAAAACCGAGGTTGTCGACCCGTCGACGGTGAAGATTACGCTGAAGCAACCGTTCTCGGCATTCATCAATATTCTGGCGCACCCGGCAACGGCGATGATTTCGCCTGCCGCGCTGGAGAAATACGGTAAGGAGATCGGCTTTCATCCTGTCGGCACCGGACCGTATCAGCTTGAAACCTGGAATCAGACGGATTTTGTCAAGGTTAAGAAGTTCGCGGGCTACTGGCAGCAAGGGTTGCCAAAGCTGGACACGATTACCTGGCGTCCGGTGACCGACAACAACACGCGAGCGGCCATGCTGCAGACCGGGGAAGCGCAGTTTGCCTTCCCGATCCCTTACGAGCAGGCGGCGTTACTGGCGAAGAACAAAAACCTGGAACTGGTGGCCAGCCCGTCTATCATGCAGCGTTATATCAGCATGAACGTCACGCAAAAACCGTTCGATAACCCGAAGGCGCGTGAGGCGCTGAATTATGCCATCAACCGTCAGGCGCTGGTGAAAGTCGCTTTTGCCGGGTACGCGACGCCTGCCACCGGTGTTCTCCCGCCATCGATTGCCTATGCGCAAAGCTATACGCCGTGGCCTTACGATCCGGCGAAAGCGCGCGAGTTGCTGAAAGAAGCGGGTTACCCTAATGGTTTTACCACCACGCTATGGTCTTCGCATAACCACAGTACCGCGCAGAAAGTACTGCAATTTACCCAGCAGCAGTTGGCACAGGTGGGCATTAAGGCGCAGGTAACGGCGATGGACGCTGGTCAGCGAGCGGCGGAAGTTGAAGGTAAAGCGCAGAAAGAGAGCGGAGTGCGGATGTTCTACACCGGCTGGTCTGCTTCTACAGGTGAAGCGGACTGGGCGCTGTCGCCGCTATTTGCATCACAAAACTGGCCGCCGACGCTGTTTAATACGGCGTTCTACAGCAATAAGCAGGTGGACAGTGATTTAGCCGCGGCTCTGCAAACCAACGATCCGGCGCAGAAAGCGAAGCTCTACAAAGATGCGCAGGATATCATCTGGAAAGAGTCGCCGTGGATCCCGCTGGTAGTGGAAAAACTGATTTCGGCGCACAGCACCAGGTTGACGGGATTCTGGATCATGCCGGATACCGGATTTAGCTTTGATGATGCGGATTTAAAATAAGCGATGCATTCGGCCCCGTAATGTAGGGGCCGGCGAAGGGAGCGTGATGCTTAACTATGTTTTCAAGCGCCTGCTGGGGTTGATCCCAACGCTGTTGATTGTGGCGGTGCTGGTGTTTTTATTTGTTCACCTGCTACCCGGCGATCCGGCCCGGCTGATTGCCGGACCGGAAGCTGACGCTGAGGTGATTGAACTGGTGCGTAAGCAACTGGGCTTGGACCAACCGCTGCATATTCAGTTCTGGCATTACATGACCAACGTGTTGCAAGGCGATTTTGGAACCTCGATGGTTTCTCGCCGCCCGGTTGCGGAAGAGATTGCCAGCCGTTTTATGCCATCGCTATGGCTGACAATTGCCAGTATGGCGTGGGCAGTGTTATTTGGCATGACGGCGGGGATTATCGCCGCCGTGTGGCGTAATCGCTGGCCGGACAGGTTAAGTATGACGCTGGCGGTCACCGGGATCTCTTTTCCGGCTTTTGCGCTCGGCATGCTGCTTATGCAGATATTTTCCGTTGAACTCGGCTGGTTGCCCACCGTGGGCGCTGACACCTGGCTGCACTATATCCTCCCGTCTATTACGCTGGGGGCGGCGGTGGCTGCGGTGCTGGCCCGCTTTACCCGTGCTTCGTTTGTCGATGTGCTCAGTGAAGATTATATGCGCACCGCGCGAGCTAAAGGGGTGAGTGAAACCTGGGTGGTGTTGAAACATGGTCTGCGTAACGCGATGATCCCGGTGGTTACCATGATGGGGCTACAGTTTGGTTTTTTACTCGGCGGCTCAATCGTGGTTGAGAAGGTGTTTAACTGGCCAGGGCTTGGACGACTGTTAGTGGACTCAGTCGAAATGCGCGACTACCCGGTGATACAGGCCGAGGTGCTGTTATTCTCTCTGGAGTTTATTCTTATTAATTTAGTGGTGGATGTACTCTACGCCGCCATTAATCCGGCTATCAGGTATAAGTAAGGATGCGATTTTTTAACTGGCGCCGACAGGCGATTTTAAATGCGATGCCCCTTGTTAAGCCAGAGCATATTCGCACGCCGTGGCATGAGTTCTGGCGTCGTTTCCGCCGCCAGCGCATGGCGATGATCGCGGGATTGTTTGTCCTTATCCTGATTATGGTGGCGATTTTTGCCCGCTGGCTGACGCCATTTGATGCCGAAAACTACTTCGATTATGACCGTCTGAATGACGGGCCGTCGATGCTGCACTGGTTCGGCGTTGACTCCCTGGGACGGGATATCTTTAGCCGTGTGCTGGTTGGGGCGCAAATCTCGTTGGCGGCAGGGGTCTTTGCCGTATTTATTGGCGCGACGATTGGCACCGTGCTGGGGTTACTGGCGGGATACTACGAAGGCTGGTGGGATCGACTGATTATGCGCATCTGCGATGTACTGTTCGCCTTTCCGGGTATTTTGCTGGCGATCGCTGTGGTGGCAGTGCTGGGCAGCGGTATTGCCAACGTGATTATTGCCGTGGCTATTTTTTCTATTCCGGCCTTCGCGCGCCTGGTGCGTGGGAATACGCTAGTGCTGAAGCAGCAGACCTTTATTGAATCTGCGCGCAGTATTGGCGCCAGCGATGCAACCATCATCTTTAACCATATTCTGCCGGGAACGGTCTCATCGATTGTGGTCTTTTTTACCATGCGAATTGGCACGTCGATTATCTCTGCCGCGAGCTTGTCATTTCTGGGATTGGGCGCGCAGCCGCCGACCCCGGAGTGGGGGGCAATGCTCAATGAGGCGCGGGCCGATATGGTGATTGCGCCGCATGTGGCGATTTTCCCGGCGGTGGCGATATTTCTGACGGTGCTGGCGTTTAACTTACTGGGCGATGGCCTGCGCGACGCGCTGGACCCGAAGATAAAAGGATAAACCACAGGCCGGATAAGACGTAACGCTTATCCGGCCTACGTTGGGTTACGCTATTTAAACGCGGGTGCCCCACAGATCGTATTCATCTGCGTTTTCGACCTTCACGCGGATGATATCGCCAGGTTTCACCTTGGTTTCGCCATTCAGGTATACCGCGCCATCGATTTCCGGGGCGTCAGCCATACTGCGACCAATCGCGCCTTCTTCGTCAACTTCATCAACGATAACCAGAATTTCGCGGCCCACTTTCTCCTGCAAGCGTTCAGCAGAGATCTGCTGTTGCAACTGCATAAAGCGGTTCCAGCGTTCTTCTTTCACCTCTTCCGGGATTTGATCCGGCAGGTCATTGGCGCCAGCGCCTTCTACCGGGCTGTACTTAAAGCAGCCGACGCGATCCAGGCGTGCTTCCTTCAGGAAGTCGAGCAACATCTGGAAGTCTTCTTCTGTTTCACCCGGGAAACCAACAATGAAGGTGGAGCGCAGCGTCAGTTCAGGACAGATTTCACGCCACTGCTTGATGCGCGCCAACTGTCTGTCCACGGAGCCTGGGCGTTTCATCAGCTTGAGAATACGCGGGCTGGCATGCTGCAGCGGGATGTCCAGATACGGCAGGATTTTGCCTTCCGCCATCAACGGGATCACGTCATCAACGTGCGGGTAGGGATAGACGTAATGCAGACGCGTCCAGATCCCCAGTTTTGATAACTGTTCGCACAGATCAACCATGCTGGTTTTGACCGGCTCGCCGTTATGGAAACCGGTGCGATGCTTCACATCCACGCCGTACGCGGAGGTATCCTGAGAAATGACCAGTATCTCTTTCACGCCCGCATCTACCAGACGCTTGGCTTCGCTGAGTACGTCGCCGATCGGACGACTCACCAGATCGCCACGCATCGACGGAATAATGCAGAACGTGCAGCGGTGGTTGCAGCCTTCAGAAATTTTCAGATAGGCATAATGGCGCGGAGTCAGCTTGACGCCCTGCTCAGGAACCAGACTCTGGAACGGGTTATGCTTTGGTTTTGGCACATAGTGATGAACGTGCTCCAGAACCTGTTCATAGCTGTGCGGACCGGTGATTTCCAGCACTTTCGGGTGGACTTCACGGATCTGATCGACTTTCGCGCCCAGACAGCCGGTAACGATCACCTTGCCGTTTTCGTTCAACGCTTCGCCGATTGCTTCCAGGGACTCCTGAACCGCGCTGTCGATAAAGCCGCAGGTGTTAACGATAACCATATCCGCGTCGTCGTAGCTTGGCACAACATCATAGCCTTCGGTACGAAGTTCGGTCAGGATGCGCTCAGAATCGACGAGGTTTTTCGGACAACCTAGTGATATAAAACCAATTTTTGCCATTTTCTTATACTGTACATTGCTCGTAATCGGGGGATTATACAGATGCCGTCACGGTACATCTATATCTGATCGGCATAAGACCGGGAGAATAAAGACCAATACCTATAAATAGTGGATCGGTTAGCGGAAGGTGTTTAGCGAGTCTAATTCCGGCTTTAAGTGTCACTTCTTGGCTGTAGAAATTAATTAGCGTAAATTTTTATCTCGTCGAGCGTTATTAATGAGGTTAAATTTGAAAGATATTGTTTTGCAGTCGAAACTTGAAATGGCTAAAACTCTTTATGCTAATGGTGTGAGTTTATATTATATCTCACTGGCCACAGGCTTAAGTTGGCGTGCATTAATGACAGAATTAACGTTTATCGCCAGTCATGAAATTATTCGGCAAAAAACTGACGCTCGCAAACCCGGAGTTTAAATAATTCACCTGTCTATTACCCATCCTGCAAAATTTGAAAGGTAACGTTAATATGTATATTTCGCCACTGCCGCTCGCGGCGGACTCTGATGTTGATAAACTGAGAGATGATATTGCTAATAAACTTTTATTTACTATTGGCAAAGATCCCGCCATCGCCACGAAACGGGAGTGGCTTAATGCGACGTTATATGCGGTACGCGATCGAATGGTCGAGCGCTGGCACCGTTCTAATCGGGCACAATTCTCTCAGGATGCGCGCCAGGTTTATTATCTGTCGATGGAATTTTTAATTGGCCGTACGCTGTCTAATGCGTTGCTCTCGTTAGGTATTTACGACGAAGTCAGAAGCGCGCTTGAGGCAATGGGGCTGGAACTGGAAGAGCTGATTGACGAGGAAAATGATCCCGGACTTGGGAATGGCGGCCTTGGACGACTGGCGGCTTGTTTCCTTGATTCGCTGGCAACGCTTGGCCTGCCGGGATGCGGATACGGCATTCGCTATAACTACGGTATGTTTAAACAAAATATTGTCGATGGCGTGCAAAAAGAGTCGCTGGACTATTGGTTAGAATATGGTAATCCGTGGGAATTCAAACGTCATAATACGCATTATAAAGTGCGCTTTGGCGGGCGACTGCAACAAGAAGGGAATAAAACCCGCTGGCTAGAAACTGAAGATATTCTGGCGGTGGCCCATGACCAGATTATTCCCGGCTATGCGACGGACACCACCAATACATTGCGGTTGTGGAACGTTCAGGTAAATAGTGAGGTCAATGCGGGCAAACTGAATCAGCAGGAAGACTTTGCTACGGAAGTGGAAAACAAATATCACTTCGAGCGGATCTCGCGAGTTTTGTACCCGGATGATTCGACTGATGCAGGGCGAGAACTGCGTTTACGCCAGGCCTATTTCCTGGCCTCGGCCACGATTCAGGACATCCTGAGCAGACATTATCAGTTGCACCGCACATACGATAATCTGGCCGATAAAATCGCTATCCACCTCAATGATACGCATCCGGTGCTGGCGATCCCTGAGCTGATGCGTTTGTTGATCGATCATCACCAGTTTAGTTGGGATAACGCGTTTGACGTGACCTGTCAGATTTTTTCTTATACCAACCATACGTTGATGAGCGAGGCGCTGGAAACCTGGCCGGTAGAAATGTTAAGTCGAATTTTACCGCGTCATTTGCAGATTATTTTTGAGATTAACGACCGCTTCCTGAAGACGTTACAGGAGCGCTATCGCGATGACAGTGAACTGTTGCAGCGCGTATCGCTGATTGATGAATCTAATGGGCGCGTGGTGCGCATGGCCTGGCTGGCGGTGGTTGTCAGCCATAAGGTAAATGGCGTGTCGGCGTTGCATTCAAAACTGATGACCGACTCTCTGTTTGCTGATTTTGCGCGTATCTTTCCTCTGCGTTTCACCAACGTAACCAATGGTGTCACGGCGCGGCGTTGGCTGGCGCTGGCTAATCCTCCGCTTGCCAATGTGCTGGATGAGAATATTGGTGAAAGCTGGCGGACCAAATTAATGCAATTGGGCGAGTTAAAGCAATACATAGATTATCCGACGGTGAATGAGGCGGTACGCCGGGCGAAGTATGAAAATAAGCAGCGACTGGCGCAACATATTGCCGCCCATTACGGCGTGGTGGTGAATCCAGATGCGTTGTTTGATGTGCAGGTGAAACGTATTCACGAATACAAGCGGCAGCTTATGAATGTGCTGCATGTGATCACGCGCTATAACCGGATTAAAGCCGCGCCGGATGCCAACTGGGTTCCACGGGTGAATATTTTTGCCGGAAAAGCCGCCTCGTCTTATTATATGGCGAAGCAAATTATCCGCTTAATTAACGATGTGGCGCAGTTAGTCAACAATGACCCGCAAACAGGCGGCAAACTGAAGGTGGTTTTCATCCCGGATTACAGCGTCAGTCTCGCACAGCTAATTATTCCGGCTGCCGATCTGTCAGAGCAAATTTCCCTGGCCGGGACGGAAGCCTCCGGGACCAGCAATATGAAGTTTGGTATGAATGGCGCGTTGACCATCGGTACGCTCGACGGTGCGAATATTGAAATGCGCGAGTACGTTGGGGAAGATAACATCTTCATCTTTGGTAATACGGCTAATCAGGTTGCAGCCTTACGACGCGATGGCTATGACCCGCGACGCCTCTTTGAAAATGATGAGGAACTGCGCCTGGCGCTGACGCAAATCGGTACGGGTATGTTCAGTCCTCAGGAGCCCGGACGTTACAGAGACGTGCTGGATTCATTAATCAATTTTGGCGACAACTATCAGGTGTTGGCGGATTACCGCAGCTATGTGAACTGTCAGGATGCGGTGGATGAGCTGTATCGAACTCCCCGGGAGTGGACGACCAGGACGATGCACAATATTGCCAACATGGGGTATTTCTCATCGGACAGAACGGTGCAGGAATATGCCGACCATATCTGGCGCATAGCTAAAATTCACGTATAGCAATTTTCCCAACGCTGAGCCTCCCTGGTTTTCATAACAGGGAGGCGGTTTGCAAATCGGCCAGAATGGGGGAGAGGATCTTATGGGTATTGCTGTCTTTGCGCGATGAAGCAAACACGCTAAATTGCGGCAGGGGAAACGGCGTGTTTATTTTTTTCAGCCCATACAGATGAGCATGTGTTGCAAATACCTTTTCCGGGATCACACCTATACAATGGGTATTGGACACAATCGTCAGTATCGCCGTAAATGATGAGGTCAGCAGGCAGCGATCCCCGGATCTGAATTTTTTATCCACAATACTGCGATGGTAAATGATTTTTTCATTCTTGGTATTATAACCCACCAGGTTCGCGTTTCTGAATTGTGCTTCGCTAATGGAACTACCGTATAAATCGTTATTCTGCGACGCTACCAGTACCAGGCGCATATCGCATATTTTCTGGCATGAAAGGCTTGCTGACTCAACGGAAAAAGTTGAAAAAATGGCATCCGCCTGGCGCATATTTAATAACTCAATAATGCTCTGTTCATTCAGGTCGGCGGTGAGATGCAAGAGACTGATATCGGCGTCGGTATCGATTATCCTCGCGGTAACGTCGGGAATGACGATAGGGGAAATAAAGGATTCCGTATAGAGCGTTAGCCTTTTTTTGGCGGCAGGCGTGGAAAGCGGCATCAGCAACGACAGTTTGTCGATAATAGGGATCGTTTTATCATAAAGCTCATCAGAGTAGACCGTCGGTAACAGCGCATTTCCGCTGCGGACAAACAGATTATCTCCCATCATTTCGCGCAGTTTTCTCAAGGACTGGCTGACGGCAGAGGGTGAGATATTCAACATATCTGCGACTCGGGAGATACTGCCTACGCTATAGATCAAACAGAAAATCGTCAGCAGATTGAGATCAATTTTTGAGAGCGTGCGAATTTTCTCTGCATCATTTGCTTTCGACATAGACCCCTCATAATCAGCACTACGGCAGTAATCACATCAGGTATAGCAAAAAATGTCATGCCAGCGGGAAACTGACTCTTTTCGCTAAGCGCATCGCCTGGAGTTGTAACATTGTAAATTATGTTAATCAATTGAGCTTTGTTGATGTAGGACATCTATTTGTTCAAAAAACAACCATACTATTAAGTTGCACCATGGTTGGAAAGAGGAGGAACAAAGTATGGTTGTTGACAGACTGAGAACCGATCTTCTCAACAAATTGATAAACGCCCGTATCGAACTTGCCGCTTATCTGCTGTTGAGAAAAGCGAAAGGCTACATGTCAGTCAGCGAGAGCGATCGTCTGCGTGATAATTTTTTTGTGCTGAATCGCGAATTGCACGAGCAATCACAGCTTCACGGTATGCATCTTGATCAGGAAGAGTGGAATGCCCTTCATCGTGCTGAAGGGGCGTTAGCCGCCGCCGCTGTTTGTCTTATGAGTGGACATCACGATTGTCCAACTTTTATTGCCGTTAACGCAGATAAACTGGAAAACTGCCTGACAACGCTGACGCTGAGCATCCAGTGTTTGCAATCTTATCCAACGCTGGAACACGTCTGAATCAGGGGGAGGGCGCTCCCCCTTTTCGTTAAGATTATGTAAATGTGAAGGGGTAATTCCCCCTGCTGGCTACGCTTTATGCAGAGCCATTAAGGAGGTGTTATGCGTCGACTCTTTCTCTGTGCTATCCCACTTGCGCTATTTTCCTCTTATGCCGCCGCGGTAAAGGTGGAGGTGCTGCAAACCAAACTTGATCACCCGTGGTCGCTGGCTTTTTTACCCGATAATCGCGGTATATTAATTACCCTTAAAGGCGGTCAGCTTCGACTTTGGCAACCTGATAAGGGGCTTTCCGACCCGCTGACCGGCGTACCTAAAGTCTGGGCGAATGGTCAGGGAGGATTGTTGGATGTGGCGTTAGCGCCTGATTTTGCACAATCCCGGCGAGTGTGGCTCAGCTTTGCTGAAGCCGACAGTGAAGGTAAAGCCGGCACGGCGGTAGGTTACGGACGCCTGAGCGACGATCTCAAACACCTGCAAGCGTTCCAGACCGTTTTTCGCCAACAGCCGAAGCTCTCAACCGGAAACCATTTTGGCGGGCGCATGGTGTTTGATGGCCATGGCTATCTGTTTATTGGCCTGGGTGAAAATAACCAACGTGCAACCGCGCAGGATCTGGATAAATTGCAGGGCAAGGTGGTACGTCTGACCGACGAGGGCAAAACACCGCCGGATAATCCGTTTGTGAATCAGGCGGGGGTGCGGGCAGAAATTTGGTCGTATGGCATCCGTAATCCACAAGGTATGGCGATGAATCCATGGAGCGATGCGCTGTGGCTCAATGAGCATGGTCCGCGCGGAGGCGATGAAATCAATATCCCCGCAAGAGGCAAAAACTACGGTTGGCCGATCGCGACCTGGGGGATTAACTATAGTGGTCTCAAAATTCCCGAAGCAAAAGGCCAAATTGTTGCGGGTACTGAGCAACCCATCTTTTACTGGGAAAAGTCACCGGCGGTCAGCGGGATGGCTTTTTATCATAGCGATACCTTCCCGCAGTGGCGGCAGAAGTTATTCATTGGCGCATTGAAAGATAAAGAGGTGATCGTGCTGAGCGTCAAAGGGAATGCGGTCACGGAGGATGGTCGCATTTTACAGGATAGAGGGCAGCGGATCCGCGATGTGCGCGTCGGACCAGACGGCTATTTGTACGTGTTAACCGACGAGTCCGACGGGGAATTATTGAAAGTGAGTCCCTGAGCTGATTAGCTGACCGGGATCATTACCACTTTTTGAAATGCCGGGCGTTCAGTCAGTTGCTGATACCAGCGTTCCAGGTGTGGACGCGGGGTCCAGGTGAGACCAACGTTGAACAGGTTATAGACGAATGGCGCAATGGCGATATCCGCCGTGCCGAATTCCGCTCCGGAGAACCACGGCTGGTCCGCCAGCGCGTTATCCAGAATAGCAAACAGGTTATCGCAAACCTGAGTACTTGCCTCAATGGCTGCCATGTCGCGCTGATCGACCGGCGTTCTGACCAGACCAAATAAGATAACCCGGTGCGTAGGACTCAGCGTCTGGTTCGCCCAGTCCATCCATTTTTCGCCGACAGCACGCGCGGCCGGGGCGTCAATCCATAAGCGATTTTGTCCGTACTGAGCCGCCAGATAACGGACTATAGTATTGGATTCCCACAGGACAACGTCCGTTTCATCATCGCGTAGCAGTGGGACCAACCCGTTCGGGTTCATCGCCAGATAGCCGGCGTCGCGGTTACCGCCATGCTGCCCGCCCGCCAGAATTTGGTTATACGGCAGTTCCAGTTCTTCAAGCGTCCACAATACTTTTTTTACGTTGGTCGAGTTATTGCGACCCCACAGTGTAATCATAGTAACCCCGCAAATTAATTGAGCAGCTTCATGGCTGCAGATACCCTCTGACTCGCTCACATGGTGGGGTAAACCTAATATTTACGCAACAACGTCTAAAAAAATCGTGCCAGGGGCAGCGCTGCGCGGCGTTATTGCATAAACTTTAAAAACTTTACCAACTTACGGTTTCTTTAAGCTCGTTAGTGCGTTATTACTCACCGCACTTATTTTACACGTCATCCATCAGACTTTTTCTGCAATGGGTTGGCCGAGGTTGTCTGGCCAGTTTTGTGTAAACACGGTGTGGTATGACGTGGTTTTTTAGAATGGATACTCGGGTGGCATTTATGACGCAATACTTCTCTTCACTTCGCAGCTTTGCTGCAGGTTCTGCACTCTTAATCCTTTTGGCGCCGACCGTACAGGCGGCGGAGCAACCCACGGCTCCTCCGAGCGTGGACGCGCGTGCATGGATCCTGATGGATTACGCCAGCGGCAAGGTGCTGGCGGAAGGTAATGCTGATGAGAAACTGGATCCTGCCAGTCTGACCAAGATTATGACCAGCTATGTGGTCGGTCAGGCGCTGAAGGCCGGAAAAATTAATCTCAACGACATGGTCACCGTGGGCAAAGATGCCTGGGCGACCGGTAATCCGGCCCTGCGCGGTTCGTCGGTTATGTTCCTCAAACCTGGCGATCAGGTTGCGGTATCCGATCTGAACAAAGGCGTTATCATTCAGTCTGGTAATGATGCCTGTATCGCACTCGCTGATTACGTTGCCGGGAGCCAGGAGTCCTTCATCGGTCTGATGAACGGTTACGCGAAAAAGCTGGGACTGACCAATACCACGTTCCAGACGGTGCATGGCCTGGATGCGGCAGGGCAGTTCAGTACCGCGCGTGATATGGCGTTGCTTGGCAAGGCGTTAATCCACGATGTGCCCGAAGAGTACGCTATTCACAAAGAGAAAGAGTTTACCTTTAATAAAATTCGCCAGCCGAACCGCAACCGTCTGTTGTGGAGCACCAACCTGAACGTGGACGGAATGAAAACCGGTACCACAGCGGGCGCAGGTTATAACCTCGTCGCTTCCGCGACCCAGGGGGATATGCGCCTGATCTCCGTCGTGCTGGGAGCAAAAACCGACCGTATCCGTTTTAATGAATCCGAAAAGCTGCTGACCTGGGGCTTCCGCTTCTTTGAAACCGTTACGCCGATCAAGCCGGATGCCACCTTCGTGACTCAGCGCGTCTGGTTTGGCGATAAGAGCGAAGTCAATTTGGGTGCCGGGGAAGCGGGTTCGGTTACCATCCCGCGCGGTCAGCTTAAGAACCTGAAAGCCAGCTTTACGCTGACCGAGCCACAGTTAACCGCGCCGCTGAAAAAGGGGCAGGTTGTGGGGACTATCGACTTCCAGTTGAACGGTAAATCTATCGAGCAACGTCCGTTGATGGTGATGGAAGCGGTGGAAGAGGGTGGTTTCTTTAGCCGGATGTGGGATTTTGTGATGATGAAGTTCCACCAGTGGTTTGGCGGTTGGTTCTCTTAATCTAACCGATTGCCGGATGGCGCTACTATCGCTGTCCGGCAGTATCACCTAATACAACAGCTTTATGCGTTGCGCCTTAGCGTATTCCACAAACTCATCGTCGGGGCGGCTATCACTGATGATGGTATCAAAACGTTTTAATTCCCCCATCCTCGCAGGACGTACCTTCCCAAACTTGCTGTGGTCGACCACCAGAACGTGATGCTGCGCCATCGACATTGCCCAGTGTTTTACTGCTAACTCTTCCAGATTAAAACAGGTCGCGCCTTTCTCAATGTGCACGCCTGCCGCGGAATAAAAGGCGATATCCGGGCACAGATTATTCAGTGTTTCCTGAAAATCGAGCGGTTTGAAGATGGCGTTACTGGCATGAAATTCCCCGCCACACAGAATGACGCGACACTGCGGTTTTTCCTGCAATACCAGAAACGTATTTAGCGAGTAGCAGATTGCGGTGAAAGGCAGGTCATTGTCGATAGCCTCAATAATCCACGGCGTGGTCGTGCCGCAGTCGAAAAAGATGGTCTGATGCGCCTGTACGAGGCTCGCCGCCTGCTGGGCGGCACGGCGCTTTTCATCAACCAGACGGGATTTTTGATCGCTGATTAAATAGTGGTTGGCGCTGCGGGGCTCCAGAACAATATAGCCCCCGAGCAAGACGACAGGCGCATTGTTATTATTCAGGTCGCGACGAATGGTCATCTCAGATACGCCCAGCAGCGTCGCGGCTTCTTTGAGGTGTAATTTATCGCTGCGTTTCAGCGCCTGTAGCAACTGACCAATACGCTCGTCGCGTCGAGTTTCCATAGTTCCCCTGGAGAGTAGTATAAGTGCTCGTATTGCGCCTAATACTACTCTTTTTACCGTGGGTTAGTCACGCACCCAGCCTTTACGGATGGGCAGAGCGAAACAGGTGCGATAGCAGGTCTGCAAGCCGAAATATAGGGTGGCGCCGAACCGTTGCCAGATCATCTGGGCGCTCAGGCAGCCGATCAGCCCAGCCAGGAATCCACCCAGCATATCCAGCGGCCAGTGTA
Source organism: Citrobacter werkmanii (assembly GCF_008693645.1). NCBI lineage: Bacteria > Pseudomonadati > Pseudomonadota > Gammaproteobacteria > Enterobacterales > Enterobacteriaceae > Citrobacter > Citrobacter werkmanii. The sequence goes on from NZ_CP044101.1 coordinate 1,930,317, forward strand.
CGCCAAGGTAAACGCGCGACCATGCAATCGCCACGGCGACAACCATCAGCAGCGCGCCAGTCCACAGACGATGCCAGAACAGGAAAGCCAGAGCAAAAGTAAAGATAACCGTGCCGTGATCGCTCGGGAAAGAGTCATCCGCCGCATGGTGGAGGAAGTTGTACCCAATGTGGTTAACGAACGGACGATCGTGGGGGAACAGATGCCCCATCAGCCATGAAATAGTCAGGCCGACTGCCAGCGCTATCGCCATTTTTATGACCAACTGGCGCTGGAGAGTAACCTGAGCGCGCGGTCCCCAAAGCCAGAGAATAACGGCTAACAGCGGGACAATGCTGATTAAATCTTTGGCAATAAATATGGCGAGCGAGATAGCCCATTGCGCAGAGTCCGGCGTGGCATTGATGAGATAAAAAAGCGAGTTGTTCAGATTTTCCAGCATAACGTCCAGACTCAGTGTAATTGTTAAAAGGCCCATAGGGGGAGAGCATAAAATTGCTGTTACAGGATAAAAAGCGGTCTTGTCTTATTTGTCTGCTAAATGACTATTTTTAAGACAATTAATGGGACTTATTGAGCATGATAGCGGCCTCAACTTAAATTAACCTTAAAGCAAAATGTTCTTGAGCAAATGAATGTAAAAATGTGCGCATTTTGCTTTCAAATCACATAATTCACTATCACCGGTACGGCGCATTTATTACACTTTGCGCGTTTTTTCCTTTCCTAAGAGACTGCATGCAAAACCGTTTATCTTCAGGCGCCCGGTTGGGGCGTCAGGCATTACTTTTTCCTCTCTGTCTGGTGCTTTACGAATTCTCTACTTATATCGGTAACGATATGATCCAACCTGGAATGTTGGCGGTGGTGGAGCAATATCAGGCCGGATTAGACTGGGTACCCACTTCCATGACTGCCTATCTGGCGGGTGGCATGTTTTTACAGTGGCTGTTAGGACCGCTGTCGGATCGTATTGGTCGTCGCCCGGTGATGTTAACCGGTGTGCTGTGGTTCATCGTGACCTGCCTTGCGACTCTGCTGGCACAGAATATTGAGCAATTTACCTTTCTGCGTTTCTTGCAGGGGATAAGCCTGTGCTTTATCGGCGCGGTAGGTTACGCCGCAATTCAGGAATCTTTTGACGAAGCGGTATGCATTAAAATTACCGCGCTGATGGCAAACGTGGCGCTGATTGCGCCGCTGCTGGGACCGTTAGTTGGCGCGGCCTGGGTGCATGTTCTGCCGTGGGAAGGGATGTTTATCCTGTTTGCCGCCCTCGCAGCTATCTCCTTTTTTGGCCTGCAACGCGCGATGCCGGAAACGGCGACCCGGCTTGGTGAAAAACTGTCCATTAAAGATCTGGGTAAAGATTATAAGCTGGTGCTAAAAAATGGGCGTTTTGTTGCCGGCGCGCTGGCGTTGGGTTTTGTCAGCCTGCCGTTACTGGCGTGGATTGCCCAGTCGCCGATTATTATCATCAGCGGAGAACACCTCAGCAGTTACGAATATGGCCTGTTGCAGGTGCCGATTTTTGGGGCGCTGATTGCCGGTAACCTGGTGCTGGCGCGTCTGACTTCGCGCAAGACCGTGCGTTCGCTGATTATCATGGGTGGCTGGCCTATCGCCGTCGGGCTGGTGATTGCCGCGGCGGCCACGGTGGTGTCATCCCATGCGTATTTGTGGATGACGGCGGGTTTGAGTATCTATGCGTTTGGCATTGGCGTGGCGAATGCGGGGCTGGTCCGCCTGACGTTGTTTGCCAGTGAAATGAGTAAGGGTACGGTTTCTGCCGCCATGGGCATGTTGCAGATGCTGATTTTTACCGTCGGTATTGAGTTGAGCAAACATGCTTATCTGCTGGGAGGAAACGGCTTGTTCAGCCTGTTTAATCTGGCAAGCGGCGTACTGTGGCTGATATTGATGGTTATCTTTCTGAAAGATAAACGGGTAGGGAATTCCCGGGAAGGCTGAAGCCCGGTTGCCCGGGCTTCGCAAAACTTAGTGGTGATCGTCAATCTGATGTTCGATGATCATCCCTTCACCTACGCTGGCAACATGTCGCGCATAAGGATGCGCGCGATAGACCGGGGCCGGGGCAGGTGCCGGCGCAACATACACCGTTTGCGGCGCGGTCGTCACGCTGACCGCCTGCGGAACGCTGACGGAAGAGGGCACGACCACCACTTTATAACCGCTTGGCACATCCACGGTAACGCTTTGCGCAAATGTTGTTCCGGTAAAGCCCAGCAACAATGTCGCCATCAGTACACTTTTCTTCATGATCCGCTCGCCTGAAGTAATCACCGGAGGTAATAATCCAGTGGAGTTAATTTGAGGCGGATTATGAATAGATCATATCATCATTTTGTTGCCGTCTGTGCTGAGGCGTTAATGCGTAAACGGCGCTTCGTTTTTTAATACGCGGTCGATAACATCCAGCACACCCTCTTCATTGTTCGATCCCGCGCGATATTTTGCCGCCTGGACAACCGGTTCGTGAGCGTTGGCCATTGCGAAACTAAATCCCGCCTGACGCAGCATCTCAATATCATTTCCGCCATCGCCAAACACAACAACCTCGTCGTCGCTAATATTCCAGCGTTGTTGCAGCAGGCGCAGACCGTTTGCCTTATGCACACCTGGAATAATTAAATCGATGCTGCCGTAGCCGGTATGCACCGGTACCATGATATCGCCAATTGCCTCATGGAGATCGGCCTGCACCTGCGGGATACGGTCGTCTGAAATATTCAGCCCGAATTTGAAAAAAACGTCGTTGAGATTGTCAAAATTATCTACAAACTCAAGACGATGATAGTACATGGCGGAAACGGATTTATGCTCATCGCTGTATTTTTTGAGCGTATAGGCGCTGTTTTTACCGCAGGCGATAATGTCGATGTCCGTACGGGTCAACAGATGATCCACGATGGCCTTGAAATCGTCTTTTGCCAGTTCACCGTTAAAAATATCTTTCCCTTCACTGACTACCCAACCGCCGTTTTCAGCGACAAATGAGATTTCATTGGCCAGTTCAGGGAAAAAGGAGATGAGCTGGTAATACTGGTTGCCGCTGGCGACGACAAAACGGATGCCTTGTTTTTTCATCTGATGGTATTGCGCCATAAACCGCTCACGGTTATAGGTTTTTTGGTCGCTTAAAAAAGTGCCGTCCATGTCGACCGCAATTAATTTGATGCTCATTAGCTGTTCTCCATCACAGGGGTATTTTTGAGATCCGGTTTCGCCACCGCTTTCGCGACGATGGCGGCGATAAGCACCAGCGCCAGCACCACCAGCATAGCGCTGCGCAGGCCGTAGTGTTCACCCAGATAGCCGAGCAGCGGCGGCCCTACCAGGAACGCCAGGTAGCCGGTGGTCGCCACAACGCTGACGCGGGTTGGCGCATCGGGACCGGTGTCGCTGGCGGCTGAAATGGTCAGCGGGAAGCCGAGCGATGCGCCAAGCCCCCAGAGAATAACGGAAACACCCGCGACCCATGTGCTATCGACAAAAATAATCAGACTGATGCCAAGTGCACCCATCAGCGCGCTGGCACGCACTACCGCGACGCGGCTGTAGCGGTCGATGAACCAGCCGCCGGTGAATCGACCCACGGTCATCCCCAGCGTAAAACCAGCATAAATCAGCGAGCCTGATGTCGGGCTAAACCCGTGGCCATCCACCATTAGCAGTGGCAGCCAGTCGTTGGCCGAACCTTCAGCAAACGCCATTGCCAGCACTACGACGCCAATCAGCAGCAACTGAATGTCGCGATAAAAAGGCACGCCTTTTTCGCTGGAGTGAGCGCCGTCAGAGGCATTCTTGCCCGTGCCGTCTGGAATGGCCTTGATGGCGATAAAGATAGGCGTGATTGCCACCATTGCCGCCAGTAAAATATGTAAAGTCGCTGGAACGCTGAAGGCGGTAAGCATCATCCCGACCCCGGCACCCGCCAGCGTTCCCAGACTGTAAAAACCATGCATCATCGGCAGCACGGTTTTGTTCATTTCGCGCTCAACTGCCGCGCCTTCGACGTTGATGGCGACTTCCGCCGAGCCAAAACTGGCGCCAAACACGCCCAGGCCAAACGCGAAAAGCCATGCGGAATGCAACCAGAGCGCTGCGCTGAGGATAGCCATCCCGAGGACTGCACAGGACATGGTGGTGCGGATCACTTTACGCGTGCCAAATCGTTTCACCAGCCAGGCCGAACAAAGAATGCCACTCATCGAACCAATTGAGAGTCCAAACAATACCGCGCCCATTTCGGCGGTGGAGATGGAGAGGATATCTCGGATGGCAGGAGTACGCGTTGCCCAGGAAGCCATTAGCAATCCGGGTAAAAAGAAAAACGTGAAAAGCGCCCAGGTGCGACGTCTTAAGGCTTTGCGTGATGAGATGCCAGTCATGAATTCGAGCCAAAGAAAAGAGGGAAGAAGACAACATTAGCAAGACTGTGTACATTTGTACACAAATGCAAGGAGAGGAAATGCAGTGCGACGCGCGAACGATCCGCTACGGCGGGAAAAGATAGTTCAGGCCACCCTGGAGGCGGTAATAGCCTACGGTGTCCATGGGGTTACGCATCGAAAAATCGCCATGATTGCCGGGGTGCCGCTGGGTTCAATGACCTATTATTTCTCAGGAATAGATGAGCTTTTAATGGAGGCGTTCGGGCGCTTTACTGACACAATGTCTCAGCAGTATCAGGCTTTTTTTGCCGACGTTGCGGATGCGCAGGCAGCCTGCCATGCCATTACCGAGATGATTTACAGCTCCCAGGTTACGACGCCCGATAATATGGAACTTATGTACCAGCTGTATGCTTTCGCCAGTCGCAAACCGACGTTGAAAATGGTGATGCAAAACTGGATGTTACGCAGTCAACAAACGCTGGAACAATGGTTTGAACCGGTAACTGCGCGGGCGCTGGATGCGTTTCTCGAAGGAATGACGCTGCATTTTGTCACCGACAAAAAACCGCTGTCGCGGGAGGATATTCTGGTGATGGTGGAGCGTATTGCCGGATTGCCGCAGAGATAACATTATCAAAATGGTTTGTCGAGGCGGGTAACGGCCTGACGTAAAAAATCGATGACTTTCATCGCCGCTGGCGTCAATGGTCGGGCGGCTATTTTTACCGTCCCGACATCCATATAAGTAATAAAATCATCAATCGTTCTGTGCATAACGCGCAGACCATCCAGTGACCACGGGCGATACACCAGGTCGGATAAAATGGTTATGCCTCTGCCTTTTGCAACCAGGCTTCTTATGGCTTCAAAAGAGTTGCTGCGAAAACTGATATTGGGCGTATAGCCACGCTGCTGCCAGTAATCGATGATTACGTCAGGGTACTTATCGGTTTCCAGCAGTAAAAATGGAAGCTTCTCGACGTCTTTTAAACGGATCGATGCCTGGCTCTGTAGCGGATGCCCAATAGACGTCCACAGGCGGCGCTGTGAACGAATAAATGTTTCGATCTCCAGGTCGTTATCATGGCTGATATTTGAGGTCAGAAGCAGACAAAAATCGACCTTGTGTTCCCGGAGCGCCTGTACCAGTTCCGGTGCTGTAGCTTCATAAAACACGATCTCCAGCAAAGGAAAACGTCGTTCAATATCGTTGAGTATATCCGGGATAAGATAAGCAGAGAGCGTTTCGGCAATGCCTATGCGCACCGTGCCGGTAAGAATTTCACTCCTGTCATGCAGGTCGTCAACAGCCGAGTGGCTACTGTTGATGATGTTGCAGGCATGTGCCAGAAAGCGCTCGCCCTCGGCGGTGAGCTTCACCCCTTTGGGGTAACGTACAAATAGCTGCACGTCTAATGCTTCTTCCAGATTCCGCATGGCAATAGTCATTGATGACTGAGAAATATGACAGCGCGCAGCAGCTTTGGAAATTTGTAATGTTTCTGCAAGTGCGATGTAAAACTCAAGTTGCCTTAGCGTAAATTTCATAGTTTTAATCTATGCACATGGATAAAAACGTTATATTAGCATTCATTTTCACGCCGCCGTAGCCTTGTGGTCATACCGTACAACTGACAATAAGGCGCATTTATGCCCTATCTTTTACTCAGTCTGGCTGCCTGTTTTTGGGGTGGAAATTATGTGATTGGTCATCTATTGGTCGCTGAAGTTGATCCCATTGTTTTATCAGCGGCACGCTGGATATTTACCGCGTTATTATTGATGGCGCTCTATTTTCGTCAGGTCGCAGATCAATGGCCGGTGATAAAAAAATCCTTTGGTACTATCGTCTTCCTCGCGCTTTGTGGTCAGGTTCTTTTTCCCTTAACGCTGTATATCGGCCTGCAATATACAACCTCGCTCAATGCGGCGATTTATATGTCCACCACCCCGGCGCTCGTTCTGTTAATCAATAAGTTCTTTTTTAAAGAGCGGATTTCTGCGCGAAATATAGCCGGTGTGATCCTGAGTACTGTTGGTGTTATCTGGCTGGTGTCGCAGGGCGATATGATACACGCGCGGGTATTTGCACATCTGAATCAGGGCGATGTCTGGACCATGGGGTCGGCGGTAAGTTGGGCTGTTTATTGTGCTTTTTTGCGCATTAAACCGCGTGAGGTGAAGGGAAACGCCTTTGTCGCCGTGAGCGCGCTGCTCGGTGCGATGGTGCTTATTCCGGTACTGGCTGTGGAGCTGATGCGCAATGGTATGCCGGGCTGGGATAGCTATGCCAATACAGGCGTTATTACTGGGCTGGCATACCTTGTTATTTTTCCTTCCTGGCTGTCATATCTGTTATGGAACAAAGGGATTAGCGCCATTGGCGCAACCCGCGGAGAGATATATTCACACTTGATCCCACTGAGTGGCGGATTATTTAGCGTTATGTTTTTGCACGTCACTCTGCATTCATATCATCTGGTGAGCGCGTTGGTTATTATGTGCGGTATAGCATTGTGTTCCCGCCCGAGTGCAAAAAAAGGCTCGCAGCAGCGCACGGCGTAAAAAAGCGAGTAAATTAGCTTACAGTTGCGCCCCCGGTAATATTTACTACTGTGGCGGTTATTGCTCCGGCATGGTCTGAAGTCAGAAAGGTTGTAATCTCAGCGATTTGTGCCAGCGTAGGCAGGCGTCCGATCATGGTGCCTTGTGCCGCACCGCCTAACCATTGTTCGACGGTTAAACCCATTGACTGCGCTTTCGCGGTGAAAATCTCCCCGGTATAGGAACCGGCCGCTACCGCATCCACAATCGCATGCGAGCGCACGCCGACGACACGAATGTTTTTTGGTCCCGTCTCGCTGGCAAGCGCTTTAATAAACGCTTCTGTCCCTGCACAGCCGACGATATGGCCGAGATGCCCGGGCATCGCCATCGGGGCGGCGGGCGCAACGATGGTGAGAATGACGCCAGCTCGATTGCCGCCCATGTGCGGCGTTACGGCTTTTGCGATATTGAACTGCGCCGCAAGGAAAGGGGTGATACCACTCATAAACTCAGAGAGGGATAATGCGTCGATGCGCTTGCCCTGTTCATGCATAAAGCCGGTCGCGTTAACCACCACATCAATTCCACCGGTTTGCTGTACCAGGCGGGTAACTTGTGTTGAGGTGTCGTGCTCGTCGAGCACATCGGTGATAAACGTATCGACGGTACCCCCCGCCATTCGCAGGCGACTGGCCGCCCAATCAAGCTTTTCCTGACAGCGCGCGCCCAGGCATACATGGCCACCTTCGCGTGCCATCGCCTGTGCAACCGCGCTACCAATAGCACCGCTGCCGCCGAAGATCACCGCAACCTTTCCAGTAAGCAACATAGTAAACTCCCGTCACCTTTAAGCACCGATTAAAAGTATGTGCCATAACCGGCGTGCTGCAAATTTTGGAGGGATGGCGGGGAGAAGGGGGGGATAGCAAATTTCAGGCAACAAAAAACCCATTTATGTAAATGGGTTAGTGAAAACAATGAGTTGCAAGATAATCAATAAGTTAGTTTGGTGATGAGAAGTGACGATTACGGGGTATTGCCAGCCGCTGCCGCCACTTTGTCGCCACTTGGCAACGTAGCCAACGGGTTAAAGCGCAGGGCGGTTTCAAGGTGGTCAGGCGCAAGATGAGCATAGCGCATGGTCATTTTTATGTCGTGGTGACCCAGGATTTTCTGGAGGGCAAGGATGTTCCCACCTGACATCATAAAGTGTGCTGCAAACGTGTGGCGCAGAACGTGGGTAAGCTGCCCGCGAGGAAGCACGATGGAAGTTTTATCCATCACAGATAAAAACTGAAAGTAGCAGTCAGTAAAGAACTTGAAGCCGTCCAGGGCAATGATTTCCTCATACAACTCTTTGCTGATAGGAATGCTGCGGTTTTTTTTGCCTTTGGTCCTGACGAACGTGATTCGATACTTTGTAACTTGAGAGCGAGTGAGGTTCACTGCCTCGCGCCAGCGTGCTCCGGTGCTCAGACAGATTTTAACGACCAGAGCGAGCAGGGGGCTTTGGCGGTTGCAGTCGTACAAAAGCTCAGTAATTTGTTCATGCGTCAGCCAGGCCATCTCCTTTTCTGCGATGGTAAATTTGCGCATGTTCTCCAGCGGGTTGGGCGCTGTCCATTCACCTAGTCGGGCCAGCTCGCTAAAAACGCCGCTAAGGTAGCTTTGCTCAAGGTTGATAGTTACCGGGCTGGCACCTTTCTTCCACTTGTCGCTAAAGTAGATTTCCCCTGTAAGGCGTTTATCGCGGTAGTGCGCGAACAATTTGGAACTGAGATCGGTTGCGAGAGGGTTTCCGAGTGCATCGACCATCAGGACCAATTTGTCGTAAACATGCTCGCCAGCTGTCAGGGATTTGCCGTGCAGTTTGAACCAGAGTTCAACCACGTCTTTCAGAGTTCGACGGTCTACCGATTCACCCAGCCAAGGCTTAGCTTCTGCCTCATCCATCGTGTGACGCTCAAAAGCTAATGCTTCGCCTTTGGTAGCGAACTGTTTACGCACACGACGCCCGCTGCGTCCGGCAGGGTAGCATTCACAAATCCATTTTCCGGTGTCGAGTTTACGTACTGCCATAAAAAAGCCCTCATGTCTGAGGGCTAAATTTAACTGTATATTCAACCAGTGGTCAATGTATGATTAACGTAAATCATACATGCTATGCAACGATTAGTTCTTCGTTTTCTTCTGTTACTGCGTTGCGCGCATTCTCAATGGCTAAAGACTCTCTATACTCTTTAGCTTCTGCAAACATTGTCCAATGTGCATTAATGTTCATGTTTTCAATAGTAGACTTAATATCCTTTATGCCAACATTGAAGAACTCTTTGCGTGAGTTAACCTTGTTCAATTGCTTGTCGTTAAATACTTTATGCAAGTGGTTTTCTAATGATGGAGCATCATCACTGTAGATCATTGCATGTACATCGAATGAGAATGGCACACTGGCATCGCCAAGTTCACGAATGCGATCCAATGGCTCAAGGCGGCGTGTCATCCCAATTTTATATACATTTTCGCCGAAGGAACCGATGTTACTAATAACATAAACATGGCCTGAGCGTGTTTGCTGTGCCATTGAAATAGCTCGCTGGTTTTTGGCTTCAGCCTCTTCATATTTAGCTTGTAATTCAGCCAATTTCTGTTCGAGAACTAAGCGTTGCTCTTCTCCAGCGAGCATTAATTCTTTGGTCGCCTTATCAATGGCCTGCTGAATGGCTTTTTCTTCTTTTTCAGCTTCTTTTATTGCTTTTTCATACTCTCTGCGAGCTCTTTCCTCTTCGCGAAGTTGTTCTTTAATTCTTCTTTGTTCTTCTTTCTCTTCAAGCATAATTTCATTAACTGCAACACCCCATTTTAGTTCATTAAGTCGTGCTTGAAGATATATGTCACTTATTTTAGCCGACCTAAATGCAGAACCGTTATAATTAACTAGCTGAAAGGCATCTTTTATTTCCTGGGATAGTTTACCGAAGTTGTTATGTTTTATTTTTGATAGAATAGTGTCTACTTTTCCATTGAAAGCATCCAAAACAAAGTTGATTGCAGTAGTGCGTCTATTCTGTTCAACATAATCACACGAGGCTGCTTTATTAGTTCTTATTAATGAATCTGTTAATTCTCTAGCTTTTTTCAACTCCTTACCTGCATCTGTAAACTCATAATTTTCCGCCAACTCATCAAGTACACTGCGATTAGGAATTATCCATTCATCCCCATAGCCATCAATTTTATTCTTCATTGATTTGGCAACGGATTCATATCTTTCTGCAAATTCTTTCGCTTCATAAGCTGACCCAGCAATCTCCTTTGCCCTTTCTTCAGCATTTGAAATTATTTTTACTGCATTATCATTAGCATTTGAGATCAGTTCATTCGCTTTACTGTTTGCATTATCAAGGCGTTCTTTGGCTTTCAAGCGTGCATCGCGAGCGTCTTTGGTGATAGCTATTGCTTCGCTATTTGCATTGCTTATTGTGAGCTGAGCTTGATTATGTGCTTCGTTTACTGTTTTAGCTGCCATTATTTGAGCTGCTTCTATTTTCTGTTTAGCTATAGAGTCGGCTGTCTTAATCTTTTTCTCTGCATCCTGTACCGCGCTGTGTAATTCTGCATATTGCCATAGGGGGGCAGCTCTTCCTTCTAACTCAGAGTGCTCACGTATAGCTTGAGCTATTTTTTTATCGGACTCGATCAATTGATTTGTTAGAGAGTCTCTTTCTTTTTTTAAGTTATCATTCTCTAATGATAAGTTTGTGACGGTTAACTTATTTTTCTTGGCTATTTTGTACAAGATAATAGCCAAGACGGGCGAGGATAATGCTAAAAATAATACTATTATAAGAAATAAATCCATTTCTAAGTCCTTTTATTCTATCAATTTGAAACAGTTGTGCTTCTCACATATGCGATAACTTCTATATCTGAAAAAGCACATTCAAAACTATTATCTACAGTAGAAATTTTAATCATGCTCTTAGGCAGCCTGGTGATGAGCCTAATGGAATAAGTTCCATCAATGTTGATCAACCAGTACCCATCAAGCACTTCTGCAAATTTTTGCTCACAGATGTATGTAGTAGGTCCGTCCAGAACAACAATCGGTGCAGAAAGCTTCGCGGGAAGAAATGACGCGTCAAATACACATGAGCCATCTTCAACCATTTTTCCCGCAACCAGACGAAACTTCACGAGCTCTTCAGTGGTTGCTGTTTGAGAACTTAGCTTAAGACCTTGCCCGGTGGTCAACCAATTGAGCGAAGTGCCTGTTTCCAGGGCACATTGAATTATCCAATCTGCGGGGAAGGTATCTCGCAGGTATCTATTAGCCAATGTGCTTTTTGACACTCCTAAGTGGTCAGCAAGGGCCTGCCGAGTTGTAAATCCATATGCCTCGACCAGTCGCTCAATCGCAGCCTTGCCACCCTGATTGGGATTTATTTTGATCTCATTTGGGTACTTTGATGTTGACATATCTCTTATGCGATCCTAGTATCAATTTCGTTCCCATTTGGGGACTTGTCACGATTACTACCGGCTCACCACAAGCCAATAGGAGATGTTGCATCATGACCCCTAACATTTCAATCACTCTGAATACACCGCACGTCACAATTGAACGCTACAGCGAGCTAACAGGACTGCCTGTAGACACCATTAACGACATGCTCGCTGATGGTCGTTTGCCTCGCCACCGTCTGCGTAAGGACAAGAAGCGCGAGAAAGTGATGATTAACATCGTCGCGCTTACTGTTGATGCGCTTTCTGATTGCAATGTAGCTATTAGTTAGTTCCATTTTGAGATACATCGGAGTCTCTTGCTATGTTTGACTATCGAGTTTCCAAACACCCGCATTTCGATGATGCCTGCCGTGCCTTTGCCTTACGTCATAACATGGCGAAGTTGGCAGAACGCGCTGGCATGAATGTCCAAACCCTGCGCAACAAGCTAAACCCGGAGCAACCTCACCAGCTTACCGCGCCGGAAATCTGGTTACTTACCGATCTTACTGAGGACTCAACTCTGGTTGACGGTTTTCTGGCGCAGATTCATTGCCTGTCTTGTGTCCCAATAAATGAAGTAGCAAGCGAGAAAATGCCGCATTACGTGCTGAATGCAACAGCAGAGATTGGCCGGGTTGCTGCCAGCGCAGTTTCTGGTGAGCTACAAACCACCGCCAGCCGGCGCCAGGTTATCGACAGCATCAACTCTGTCACTCGTTTGATGGCACTCACCGCTGTTTCATTGCAGGCGCGTTTGCAGGCTAACCCGGCGATGGCAAGCGCGGTAGATACCGTGACGGGCCTCGGCGCTTCGTTCGGTCTGATCTGAGGTGGTTATGCTGACTAAAGAACCATCTTTTGCATCACTGCTCGTTAAGCAAAGTCCTGCAATGCACTGCGGTCATGGCTGGATTATGGGGAAGGATGGCAAGCGCTGGCATCCATGCCGCTCTCAGGATGCGCTGCTGGCTGAGCTGTCCACTAAAAAGCAGGGGAAACCATGGCTATTGAAGGCGATGCTGCGACTGTTCCGCTAAGCGCTGGCCTCCGCCTTAATGGGTTAAACCACATCGCGGAATTAAGGGCGAAAGTGTTTGGCTTAAATATTGATTCAGAACTGGAGCGCTTTATTAGCGATATGCGGGACCAACGGGATATTAACCATGAGCAGAATAAACGCGCACTAGCCGCAATATTCTTTATGGCAAAGATTCCGGCGGAACGTCATAGCGTCAATGTTAGTGAGCTGACGACTGACGAAAAGCGGGAGCTGATTAAAGCAATGAACCATTTCCGTACAGTGGTGAGTTTATTTCCAAATCGGCTAGCCATGCCGAATTAACCCACAACCGAAATTAAAGGCGTAAACCCGCCGGGCTTCTTATTGCCCAAATTCAGGAGAAACAACAATGCGAAATATTGAAACCCGAATCACCAAAACAGGACCAGATGATGCTGGCCTTAACCAGATGCTGACTGATGCGCGCTTGGAAGAACGCCGTGCACGTGCTGCGGCAATGGCAGCCCGTCTTGATAGCCTGGCTTGCCATATCACGTCACGCCAGCTTAATCACGTTGAAGCGGCGGAGCTGCTGCGTATTGCGGCTGAAAACATTCAAAACGAAGCGCAGGAGATCCACTGATGGCTGATTCAATGGACCTTGTACAGCAGCGCGTTGAAGAAGAACGTCAGCGCCACATCCACACCGCCCGCAACAGAACGCCAGGCGTTTCCCGTGTGCTTTGCATTGATTGTGAGGCACCGATCCCGCCAGAACGTCGCCGCGCTATTCCGGGCGTGCAGTGCTGTGTCACTTGTCAGGAGATTACGGAGCTGAAAGGCAAACATTACGTAGGGGGTGCTGTATGAGCACTATCCTGAAATGGGCGGGTAATAAAGCCGCTATCATGGCGGAACTGAAAAAACACCTTCCAGCAGGCCCGCGACTGGTTGAACCTTTCGCGGGTTCCTGTGCTGTGATGATGGCGACAGATTATCCTCATTATCTTGTCGCAGATATTAATCCTGATTTGATTAATCTTTATCTGATGATTCAGAAAGACCATGAGGCTGTCATTCAGATAGCTAGGGAGTTATTTAAAGATTTTAATTCGGATGTTCAGTATTACCGTGTCCGCCAGCATTTCAATTACTCAATTTCTAATGAAGTAGAAAAAGCAGCATATTTTCTATATTTAAATCGCCATGGCTATCGTGGCCTTTGCCGTTATAACCAGAAGGGTGAATATAACAATCCATACGGACATTATAAAAAGCCGTACTTCCCCGAAAACGAAATACGCGCTTTTGCCGTGAAAGCTAAACGTGCAATGTTTATTTGTGCCAGTTTTGAGGAAACACTGGCGCTGCTGCAGGCTGGTGATGTTGTTTATTGTGATCCGCCATACGATGGCACATTTAGCGGTTATCACACTGCCGGTTTTACAGAGGACGACCAGTATCATCTGGCGTCTATTCTTGAGCGCCGGTCATCAGAAGGTCATCCGGTTATCGTGTCCAACAGCGACACGTCCCTGACCCGTTCTCTCTATCGCAATTTCTCCCGCTATCAGCTGACGGCAAAGCGCAGCATGGGTGTGGCTGCCGGTGATGGTAAGTCCGCCGTGGAAATCATCGCTACTTCTAAACCTCATCACTGGATTGGTTTTGACCCTGCTGGCGCTCCTGATTGCTGCGTTAAGTATGAGGTGCGGGCGTGAGTGCGTGGGCTTATTACAACGAGATAGACCCGTTTGCAGCTGCGCGGCTGCGTGTACACATGGCTGCCGGTCGCATTATGCCGGGTGTTGTAGATGAAAGGAGTATTGAAGATGTCAGACCCGATGATTTACGAGGATTTGCTCAGGTCCATTTCTTTGCAGGGGTTGGCATTTGGTCATATGCCCTGCGCCGTGTGGGCTGGGAAGACAGCAGAGAAGTCTGGACAGGTTCCTGCCCATGCCAGCCTTTCAGCGCGGCAGGCAAAGGAAAAGGATTTGCTGACGAGCGGCACTTATGGCCCGCCATGCATTGGCTGGTCGGGCAGCGTCGCCCTGTCGTTGTCTTTGGCGAGCAATCTGCAAGTGCTGACGCAAATGACTGGATCGACCTTGTACAGACTGACGTGGAAGCCCTGGGTTATGCCTTCGGGGCGAGTGCGTTTCCGGCTGCGAGCGTCGGTGCCCCGAACATCCGGGACAGAACTTATTGGGTGGCCCACACCCACAGCGAATGCCTGGAAGCATCCCAGCAACGCGGGCCGTCAGGGAGGATTGAACTTGCAGACAGCTGCGCAGCTTTCGGGCTGGACAACTCCGAGCGCCAGCGACAGCAGGCGGGGAGGGCGGGGGATTACCGCGGGCATGTCCGGCAGCAGCCTTGCGCAACAGGTAAAAATGGCTGGCTGGCCTACGCCAACAGCCAGCGACCACAAGGGGGGATATCCTGGGGGGAGGATTCGCAACGGGAAAATATCGACAGATCGTCTGGATGTGGTGGCACAGATTGCAGGCCCGGTCCGGTTAACGGCTTCTGGAAAGATGCTGACTGGCTCAAATGCACAGATGGAAAATGGAGGCCAGTTAAATCCGGCCTTGAGCCTTTGGTTAATGGGGCTGCCTCCAGAGTGGGACGAATTCGAACCTACGGAAACGCCTTAAACGCAGAGGCGGCAGTAGTATTCATCAAGTCTTACATGATGGGGGCTGGACTGTGAAGTTGACCAGCTTCGAAATGGTGGCGGCCGGCGGTTCGAATGAGGCCGCCGCAGCCTTTCCATGGAATACCCCAAAAAAAGCGGTTAACCCCTATCTGGACCCGGCGGAAGTTGCGCCGGAGTCTGCGCTTTCAAACCTCATCGCTCTGTACGCTGCGGATAACGAGCAGGAGCATCTGCGCCGTGAGGCGCTGAGTGATAAGGTTTGGGAACGTTATTTCTTCAATGAATCCCGCGATCCTGTCCAGCGTGAAATGGAGCAGGATCGGCTGATTAGCCATGCCAAAATGGCCCGCGAACAGCAGCGCGTTAATCCCGATTTGGTGATTATTGCCGATGTTAGCGCCATGCCTGCCCATATCAGCAAGCCTTTGCTGGAGCGGATTAAATACTTCCATAGCCTGGGCAGGGCTAAAGCTTATTCCCGCTATCTGCGCGAAACAATCAGGCCTTGTCTGGAGCGGCTGGAGCGCGTGCGTGACAGCCAGGTGTCTGCGTCTTTCCGGTTCATGGCGAGCCAGGACGGGCTGGAGGGGCTGCTGGTACTGCCTGAAATGAATCAGGAGCAGGTCAAGCGCCTTTCCACGCTGGTTGCGGCACATATGAGCATGTGTCTTGATGCGGCCTGCGGTGATCTGTTTGTCAGTGACGATGTTAAACCAGAAGAAATCCGCCAGGCATGGGAAAGGGTTGCTGCAGAAGCCATGCGCCTTGAGGTCATCCCGCCTGCCTTTGAGCAGTTGCGCCGCAAAAAGCGCCGCCGCAAGCCGGTGCCTTATGAACTGATCCCACCGTCGCTGGCGCGCATGCTGTGCGCGGACTGGTGGTATCGCAAATTGTGGCAGATGCGCTGCGAGTGGCGGGAGGAGCAGCTGCGCGCCGTCTGCCTGGTCAACAAGAAAGCGTCCCCGTATGTCAGCTATGAAGCCGTGATCCACAAACGCGAGCAGCGCCGCAAATCGCTGGAGTTCTTCCGCTCGCATGAACTGGTCAACGAAGACGGTGACACGCTGGATATGGAAGATGTGGTGAACGCCAGCAACAGCAACCCGGCGCACCGCCGTAATGAAATGATGGCCTGTGTTAAAGGGCTGGAGCTGATCGCGGAAATGCGCGGAGACTGCGCCGTGTTCTATACCATCACCTGCCCGTCACGCTTCCACGCAACCCTCAACAACGGCAGACCTAATCCGAAATGGACCAGCGCCACGGTCCGGCAGAGCAGTGACTATCTGGTTGATACATTCGCCGCTTTCCGCAAGGCCATGCACAAAGCAGGGCTGCGCTGGTACGGCGTCCGCGTTGCAGAGCCGCACCATGACGGCACTGTGCACTGGCATCTTCTGTGCTTTATGCGCAAAAAAGACCGTCGTTCCATCACCGCGCTGCTGCGTAAGTTTGCCATCCGTGAAGACCGCGAGGAGCTGGGCACCAATACCGGACCGCGCTTCAAGTCCGAGCTAATCAACCCGCGCAAGGGCACACCGACAAGCTACATCGCCAAATACATCAGTAAGAACATCGACGGGCGCGGGCTGGCTAAAGAAATCAGCAAAGAAACCGGCAGATCACTGCGTGACAGCGCCGAGCATGTCAGCGCCTGGGCGTCACTGCACCGTGTCCAGCAATTTCGTTTCTTTGGTATTCCGGGGCGCCAGGCATACCGCGAGCTGCGCTTGCTGGCTGGTCAGGCGGCGAGAGTACAGGGCGAACGCAAAGCGGGGGCGCCTGTACTGGATAATCCACGTCTGGATGCGGTACTGGCGGCTGCAGATGCGGGTTGCTTTGCCACCTACATCATGAAGCAGGGCGGTGTACTGGTTCCCCGCAAACATCACCTTGTCCGCACTGCTTATGAGCTTAACGACGAACCGAGCGCCTACGGCGATCACGGTATCCGTATCTATGGCATCTGGTCCCCGATTGCAGAGGGCAAGATTTGCACGCACGCGATGAAGTGGAAAAAGGTTCGTAAGGCCGTTGACGTTCAGGAGGCGGCAGCCGACCAGGGCGCTTGCGCCCCTTGGACTCGTGGCAATAACTGTCCCCCTGTTGATAATCTGAACAAATCAGGGGGTGATTTACCCGATATTAAAACCATGGGTGAGAAGGAGCTGCAGGAATATCTCCACAACATGGGCCAGAAGGAACGGCGGGAGCTGACAGCCAGGTTGAGACTGGTAAAACCGAAGCGGAAAAAAGCATACATACAGAGTATTTCGGAGCAGCAGCGCCTGCAGCTTGAGGCAGAACTGACTGCCAGAGGGTTTGAAGGTAGTGCATCTGAGATTGATTTGCTTCTGCGTGGCGGCAGCATTCCATCCGGTGCCGGTTTACGTATTTTTTACCGTAACCAGAGGCTGCAGGAAGATGACAAATGGCGTCAATGGTACTAAGGATGCTGTTTAACATTTCGTGCTTTATTGACTGGAGTCAGTACATCCAATTAACTGACAAAAAAGAGTTTTACATTTTTTCTTTCCTACTATACTGTTTATATAAACAGTGGGTATATATACAGTGTTTGTGTATCCGTGTAATGATAGGAGGGAAGATGCAGGACTATCTTTTGGAGTCATTGAAGCTCCAGCGTATTGATTTTTTTATCAAGCTTGTAGCGGCTAGTGAGTGCAGCGACGAAGAAAAGCGGCTGGCTATCCAGTGGGTGTCCGAACTGACAGACGAGTTGATGGCGAAAATTCGCAGCCATGAATACAGCCGGTCAATGGACGTTACCAGTTAAAGGGAATCTGTATGCGCATTGAAATAATGATCGATAAAGAGCAGAAGATAAGCCAGGCCACACTGGAAGCCCTTGAATCCGAGCTTTACCGTAATTTGCGCCCTCTGTATCCCAAAACAGCAATTCGTATCCGTAAGGGCAGTGCCAATGGTGTTGAACTGAGCGGGTTAAAACTGGATGAAGACAAAAAGCGAGTGATGGAAATTATGCAGCAGGTCTGGGAGGACGACAGCTGGTTACATTAGATAACGTTGTGAGAGGCAGAACGTAGTTCTGGCGCTCGCAAGGTTGAACAACGAGCTATGCGAGGCGTTAGCTATGGGGTCTAAAGACAACAAGTATCAAATTGTATATCGCGGTCAAACGCTGGAAACAATCATTCCAGGTCAGTGGGTTTTCTTTCAACGCCCAAAAGAGTGCGGCGGCGGATACTGGATGGGAAGAACTTATGATGACTTTTTCTGGCTTGAGCTGGAGTATCCGGTGTCTTTATCTGATGGACTTGGTTACTTGATAGTTATTACGAAAGTCGAAGCCACAAGTCATGAATTTGATGCAAATTATTCTCTGTTTGACTGATTTCGTCGTAGTGCATGACTATGCCGCATGAAAACGCATGATCGTTTAAGGATCGTTTATGCTGAGGCCCGCCAGAACTGGCGGGCTTTTGCCCGTCTCATGCAGGTGCATGAAAACCACTACATAAAGCGGGCAGGCGTGGCGGGGATACGAGCGCGCGGAACGGGTAGTTATACCAAAAATTTGGTCTTATGATATCTTTATCAGATTACTCTGGAAGTTCTATATCGTCATAAAGGATTTTTTGAATGAACGAAAAACTAATCGAATTAAAAGAAAAGCTAGATAACTTGCATACAACACTTAATGGCCTTGTCTTCCCGATAGAAAATTTTATAGAACTTGGGCCATACACTTTTCCTTTTATGCATAAAGAGGACCTTATAGAGCTGCCTAAAATGTTATCTGATAAAATTAATCAGATGCAGGAGTTTGTGCCGTCTTCAGATGATATAGAAGTTATTGATGCACTCATTTACACTCTTGATCATGCTCAACCGAATATTGATCATATAAATCATGGCAATCCACCAGTTCTGCAGACAGCAATTCCATCTTATGTTATTTCAATGTTGTATATCTCTCAGAGACTTAATGAGCTTTTTTCATTCGAACGACTTAAAGATAGAAATTTATTGCCGAAACAAATATTGCGCAGATTAGAATTATATAATTCCGGAATATCTGCAATAGAAATGAAAACTGGCAATATAGAAGAGAAGATTAAGACTATAAATGAGGCATACGATGCTGCGGAGAATTTGCCGACAACAGTAAAAATGCTTCGTGAAACAAATGATGAAGTCAAAGAGGTTCACAATAGCGCTGTCGAATATTGTAAGAATATTAATGGAATGCTTAAAGAAACTGAGGAAAGTTTCAAAGTTGTAGAAGAGGCAAGACAGGAAGTTTTGGCATTAAAAGAAAACGCAGCTGGTGATGCTAAAGATTATTTGTACTCTTTGCGTGAAGAGGCCCAGGGTTATATAAATAAATGCGAAGAGGCATTTAGGACTACAACTTCAAAAGGCTTAGCAGGGGCATTTCAAGATAAAGCAGAAAAATTAAACCGGAGTATACGATGGTGGGTAGGTGGGCTGGTAGGAGCATTGGTTGCCGGTGCCGCTGTGGGCTATACGCGTTTACATGCTCTTGAAGCATACCTGTCAAATCCTGATTCATCAGGTATAAAGTTAACTATTCAACTCTTACTCTCAATTTTGAGTGTTGGGGCACCATTATGGTTTGCGTGGTTAGCAACGAAACAAATTGGTCAGCGGTTTAGATTGGCTGAGGATTATGAATTCAAAGCATCTGTATCCAAGGCTTATGAAGGGTATAGAAGAGAAGCGGTTCAGCTTGATAGCGATTTTACCCAAAGGTTATTTGGTAATGCACTGACTCGACTGGAAGAACCGCCATTAAGATTTGTTGAAGAAGCCACTCATTCGTCACCAATAATGGAAATGCTATCATCCGAGAATTTTAAGATATTCTTAGCAAATGGTGGTGATAAAGTTGACTCGATTTTAGAAGGCGTTGGTCTTTCTAGAAAAAATAAAGTAGAACATGTGCACAAAGTAAATAAGGATGTTCCTCAGCCTGTAAATGAAACCTCTACTAAACCAGGAAATGAATAGGGAAAGGGGGCTTAGCCCCCTTTTACATCAGAGAACATACTCATTAAATTTAATTATTTCATCGTCTAACCAGGTGTTCAGTTCAAGTATTTTTTTTTGTAAAGGTATTAACTCATTTCTAACAAAGACTTTGCTTGCTTTTTCTACATCACCAAATCCGCCAACATTACTTGGCATTATGCCCATCATCTGCGGCGGTACGCGGTGTGCTGCCATCATGTCATCACGGCTCACATTCTTGATGTTCAGAAACTCATCCTTTGCAGCAACCTCCGATAACGGGATGATCTGGATGCCGTCCTTTTTACCGTTGGGTGAATACATAAACAGGTTGCGGAAGTTACCCGGTCCTTTGGCGCTTTTCATTGCCTGGCGGATATTGTTCACATCCTCCTGGTTCTGTGCAGCGTCGGTCATGTACATGATGAAACCCGCGTGGCTGCCGTTGATGTAATACTTCCGGCGGAACAGCGTTGCGGACTCGTTGAGCAAGGTTGACGGAATGGCGGAGAGATAGCCGGGCAGCCCGTAGATCTCCTGGTTAATATCCGGCTCCATAAGGTGAAAGATGTTGCCCTGTGTAAATTCATAGGGCTGCGTGGTCAGGCCGTACTGCACAAACCAGTAGGTGTCGAGGTCCACGCCACGGCGTGTGTACTTCGCCAGTGCTGGCTCCAGTGAGAGAACGCCGCCGAGCCGGTTGGTGCGCTTTTCCAGATAGGCGTTACCGAATACCAGATAATCCTGAACGAAACGGGCAAAAGCCTGCTGGCTGAGCAGGCGGTGCGGGATGTACGTACTGCTGAGAATGTCACGTTTAACCGCTATCGGTGAGCTGTGATGCACAGCGGCGCGGTAGGTTCGCGCCAGCCCGTCAAAGCTTACTGGCGGCTCATACCATCTGTCCATCTGTACGCATTCCACATAGTCCAGCAGCTCGCGGCGGTCCAGCACCGGGATCGGGTCACCAAAGCTGAAAGCCTCGGCAGTTACGCCTGCGTTTTCAGGCGCCGTAGCTTCTGTTGGCGTTGAGCTGGTTAAGGCTTCGGGTTCACTCATCAAAAAATCTCCACAATATTGCTGGTATTGGCGGATTCGCCCTGCAGCGGTTCGTTAAACAGTGCGTGCATCGTTGCCCAGGCCAAATCTGCGTGGCTGGCTTCTTCGCTGCGGCTGGCTTCGTAGGTAGGGCGGTTGCCGCTGGCGGTGGTGGCCCGGCGGATAGCCATAAAGGACTGCGCGATGTCAGTGTGTCCGGCATCAAACTCCAGACGGCGGTGGCTGATGATGTCGTAGGCCTTGAGCACCAGGGCGTTTTTGACGTTGGGGTTGTAGACAAACTCCCGCACGGCAGGAAAGAACGCTTTCACGTTCTCGTAGACACCGTGACCGACGCCGGTCGAGTCGATGCCGATATAGGTCACGTTGTACTGCTGCGTCAGTTTTTTAATGGCGTCAGCCTGGGCGCGGAAGTCCATCCCGCGCCACTGGTGTCGCTCCAGAATGCGGAACTTGCCGCCCGGCACGGTTGGCGGTGCCACCACCACGCACCCGGCGCTGTCACCGTTCTGCGTGCCTTTCGCCGGGTCGTATCCGATCCAGACTTCGCGCCAGCCAAACGGGCGCAGCGCCAGAGCCTGAAAATCGGTCCAGACTTCCCAGCTGTCCACCATGCACGCCTGCAGTTCGCTGAGCGGGAATACTGACGCCAGATCGTCAATAAATTCGCACATCAGCAGGTTCTGGTATTCGTCCGGGCTGTACTCCATGCGCAGCTGGTCGAGGTCGAACAGGTTACAGCCGCCGCGCACCGCATCCTCCACGGTGACGATCTGGCGGTACTGTCCGTCAGGGCAGAGCAGGCCGCGCGCAAGGTTGCTGTGGGTCAGGTCAATATCCACTTTGTCCGCTTTGGCACGGCCCCGGTTAAACAGCGCGCCGGACCAGAACGGATAGGCACTGTGGGTCAGGCTGGACGGCGTGGAGAAGTAGGTTTGTCGCCATTTCTTGTGAATGGCCATACCGGAGGCAACCTTGCGCAGATCCTGGAATTTCGGTATCCAGAAATATTCATCAAGGTACAGATTGCCGTGGTAGCTCTGCGCCGTGCGGGCGTTTGTGCCGAGGAAGTACAGGCACGCGCCGTTGCTGAGCGTCATCGGGTCGCCTTTCAGTTCAACATCCACCTCTTTTGCAAAGTCGATGATGTACTGCTTAAAGACGTGCGCCTGCGCCTTACTGGCTGAGAGGAAGATCTGGTTGCGCCCGGTGGTGATGGCATCAATCAGCGCTTCGCGGGCAAAAAAGTATGTTGCCCCAATCTGACGTGATTTAAGCAGGTTGCGAATGCGGTGTTTTACGCCTGCCTGCCACCAGTGGCGCTGATATTCAAACATGCCGTTGCGGAAGATTTCTTCCAGCTTTTCGGTCTGTTCATCGGTGAAAACATTCTTTTCGGGCTGGCGGCGCGGCCCTTTGTTACGGTTGGCAACTTTCGGGTTTAAGTCTGCTTCGTTGCCGCCATCGTTAAATTTACCGATCCGGGCGTGGCGCTCTGACTGGCGCGCCAGCAGGTCAATTTCCTTGAAGTCTTTCCCTTCTTTCTGCTCCTTCATAATGAGCTGGCAGTAACGTGCGGCGGTGGTGAGCTGCATCTGATCCAGCGGCCCATAGTCGCCCCACTTGTCGCGCTTCTTCCAGCTGTGAACGGTTGCAACTTTCTCGCCCAGCATTTCAGCAATGCGGGCTACGCGGTATCCCTGAAAGTACAGCAGCATGGCCTGCCGACGGGGATCGAGGTCTGCGGGGGTCAGTGTCGTGTTCATGGCCCAAACATACGGCCTTGGATGGAGGCTTTCCCCGGCTGCGGTTTGTGTGGTTTACCGTACAAATACAGCGCGTTGTCTCACTCCCCCCATCACCGCAAACATAAGGCTCCAGTAAGTTATTTCTAACGGAGCACGGCTCATGACAGTGAAAGCAAAGCGTTTCCGTATCGGGGTGGAAGGTGCCACCACTGACGGGCGCGAGATCCAGCGTGAATGGCTGGTACAGATGGCTGCCAGCTACAACCCGACGGTCTATACCGCGCTGATTAACCTTGAGCACATCAAGTCTTATCTGCCGGACAGCACCTTTAACCGCTACGGCAGGGTGACGGGGCTGGTTGCAGAAGAAATCCAGGACGGCCCACTGGCGGGCAAGATGGCGCTTTATGCCGATATCGAACCCACGGACGCCCTGGTGGAACTGGTGAAGAAAGGCCAGAAGCTTTTCACCTCCATGGAGGTCAGCACGAAGTTTGCCGACACCGGCAAAGCCTATCTTGTGGGGCTGGGTGCGACGGACGATCCTGCGAGCCTGGGCACCGAAATGCTGGCTTTCAGCGCCAGTGCAGCACATAACCCGCTGGCAAACCGTAAGCTGAACCCTGAAAACCTGTTTTCGGAAGCGGTTGAAACGCTGATTGAACTGGAAGAAGCCCAGGACGAAAAGCCGTCCCTCTTTGCCCGCGTCACCGCGCTGTTCACCAAAAAAGAGCAGACCGACGATGCGCGATTCTCTGATGTGCATAAAGCCGTGGAGCTGGTCGCTACTGAGCAGCAGATCCTGAGCGAGCGCACTGACAAATCCCTGTCCGATCAGGACCAGCGCCTTTCTGAGCTGGAGTCCTCCCTGCAGGAGCAGCAGACCGCCTTTGCCGAGTTACAGCAGCAGCTGAGCCGTGAAGACAGCCGCAAAGATTACCGCCAGCGCGCGCCGGGCGGTGACGCACCGGCAGGCACCCTGACCAATTGCTGATGGAGCATAAAACCCGATGAAAAAGAAAACCCGCTTTGCCTTTAACGCTTACCTGCAGCAACTGGCGCGCCTGAACGGTGTGGAAGTTGAAGAACTGTCCAGCAAGTTTACCGTGGAGCCGTCCGTGCAGCAGACGCTGGAAGACCAGATCCAGCAGTCCGCCGCTTTCCTGACGGTTATTAACATCACGCCGGTCACTGAGCAGTCCGGTCAGTTGCTGGGGCTGGGCGTTGGCAGCACCATTGCCGGAACCACCGATACCACCACCAAAGAGCGCGAGCCTACCGATCCGACGCTGATGGAAGACGTGGAATACAAATGCGAGCAGACCAACTTTGATACGGTGCTGACCTACGCAAAACTGGACATGTGGGCGAAATTCCAGGACTTCCAGGTGCGTATTCGCAACGCCATCGTCAAGCGTCAGGCGCTGGACCGCATCATGATCGGCTTTAACGGCGTGAAGCGCGCCAAAACCTCCAACCGTGCTGAAAATCCGCTGCTGCAGGACGTCAATAAAGGCTGGCTGCAGAAAATCCGCGAAGACGCGCCGGATCACGTCATGGGCAGCAAAACCGCAGAAGACGGCACCACTACTGCAGAACCAGTAAAAGTAGGTCCGGGTGGTAAGTATGTAAATCTTGACGCGGTGGTGATGGATACCGTCAACGAGCTGATCGATGTGGAGTATCAGGATGATGACGAGCTGGTTGTTGTCTGCGGACGTGAACTGCTGTCTGACAAGTATTTCCCGCTGGTCAACAAAGAGCAGGACAACAGCGAGAAAATCGCCGCCGATCTGATCATCAGCCAGAAACGCATGGGCGGCCTGCAGGCTGTGCGCGCGCCTTTCTTCCCGGCAAATGCCCTGCTGATCACCCGTCTGGATAACCTGTCCATCTACTGGCAGGAAGATACCCGCCGCCGTTCAGTTATCGACAACCCGAAACGCGACCGGATTGAAAACTTTGAATCCGTCAACGAGGCGTATGTGGTCGAGGACTACCGCTGCGCGGCGCTGGTAGAAAACATCGAAATCGGTGATTTCAGCGCGCCTGCCGCACAGGAAAGTGGGGAGTAACGCATGAGCCTGAGTCCCGCACGGCAGCACCGCCTGCGCATTCAGGCTGAACAGGCCGCCCGTGAGGGCGGCAGTGTTCGCCATGCGTCGGGCTATGACCTGATGCTGCTGCAGCTGGCAGAAGACCGCCGCCGCCTCAAGGGCGTCCAGTCCACGGTGAAAAAGGCGGAAATCAAGGTGGAACTGCTGCCGAAATATTCCGCCTGGGCGGAGGGCGTGCTGGCTGCCGGAGGTGCGCAGCAGGATGACGTGCTGATGTACGTGATGCTGTGGCGTATTGACGCCGGTGATTATGCCGGTGCGCTCGAAATCGGGCGCCATGCGCTGCGCCATGGCTGGGTGATGCCTCTGGGCAACCGTAACGTGCAGACCGTGCTGGCAGAAGAAATGGCAGACGCGGCGCAAAGCGCTCTGCTTGCCGTTGCCGGTTTTGATGCCGATCTGCTTCTGCAGACGCTGGACCTGACCACCGATCTGGATATGCCGGACCAGTCGCGGGCGCGCCTGCATAAAGCCATCGGCGCTGTACTGAGCGAAAGCAACCCGGCGTCTGCCCTGAATCACCTTAACCATGCGCTGCAGCTTGATCCCCGCTGCGGTGTGAAAAAAGAAAAGCAGCAGCTGGAGCGCAGACTGCGCAATGACAGCCGCTAACGAACGTGCCCCGCGCACGGGCGGCACGGGATGGCGAAAGGCACTGCCACATCAAAATTCCGTCCACCGCCCACTTATTCAGGAGAAAGCTGCATGAAGTTTGTTGCGCCAGAACAGGCACCGGAACAGGCGGAGGTCATCAAAAATACGCCGTTCTGGCCTGATGTGGATCTGTCGGAATTTCGCAGTGTGATGCGCACTGACGGCACGGTGACGCCGCCACGTTTAAAGCAGGTCGTGCTGACGGCAATTTCTGAGGTTAACGCTGAGCTGTTCGACTTCCGCAACCGTCAGCAGATGCTGGGCTGGCGGACACTTGCTGAGGTTCCCGCAGAAATGCTGGACGGCAAAAGCGAGCGTATCCGGCACTACCACAACGCTGTTTTCTGCTGGGCGCGCGCCGTGCTCAATGAGCGTTATCAGGACTATGACGCCACGGCGTCAGGTGTGAAGCGAGGGGAGGAGCTGGCGGAGGCCAGCGGCGATCTGTGGCGTGATGCCCGCTGGGCCATCAGCCGGGTGCAGGATGCACCGCACTGTACGGTGGAGCTTATCTGATGAAAGTGCGTGCGCATCAGTATGACACGGTGGACGCGCTTTGCTGGCGTCATTACGGGCGTACGCAGGGTGTTACTGAGCAGGTTCTGCAGGCAAATCCGGGGCTGGCTGAGTACGGCCCATTTTTACCGCACGGGCTGCAGGTGGAGCTGCCGGACATTACGGCGTCAACCACGGCGCAGACCGTCCAGTTATGGGACTGAATTATGACGCTTGAACGAATCAGCGCCTTTATCACTTACTGCATCGCCGTGCTGCTGGCATGGCTGGGCGATCTGTCGCTCAAGGATGCGTCAACGGTTGGCGGCGTACTGATTGGTGTGCTGATGCTGGCTATCAACTGGTACTACAAACACCAGTCTTTCAAATTGTTACGTGGCGGCAAAATTTCGCGGGGGGAATATGAATCCTTCAATCGTTAAGCGCTGCCTTGTCGGGGCGGTGCTGGCTATCGCCGCCACGCTGCCCGGTTTCCAGTCGCTTCATACCTCCGTCGAGGGGCTGAAACTGATTGCCGATTACGAGGGATGCCGCCTGCAGCCTTATCAGTGCAGTGCGGGCGTGTGGACTGACGGGATCGGCAATACGTCCGGTGTGGTGCCGGGCAAAACTATCACGGAACGGCAGGCGGCGCAGGGACTTATCACCAATGTGCTGCGCGTGGAGCGGGCGCTGGAAAAATGTGTGGTGCAGCCGGTGCCGCAAAAGGTCTATGACGCGGTGGTGTCGTTTGCTTTCAACGTGGGCACCGGCAACGCCTGCAGCTCCACGCTGGTTAAGTTGCTGAACCAGCGGCGCTGGGCGGATGCCTGCCATCAACTGCCGCGCTGGGTATATGTCAAAGGTGTGTTTAATCAGGGGCTGGACAACCGCCGCGCGCGGGAAATGGCCTGGTGCTTAAAAGGAGCATAACGGAATGAAAAAGAAAGTCATGAGCGTTTTTTTCCAGCTGGCATGGGCTGCGCTGTTGGTTATCAGCCTGCTGTATCCGCGCAGCGTTGCGCCGGTTCTGGTTGGTGCGTCTGTCTGGGTATCATGCTTCCTCGCCTGGCTGCTTGCTGCGCTGTGCGCTGTGGGGTGGTTCGCCGGAGATCGGGCGCGCGATGAGGTCAGGGCGGCATTGCTGAAATTCAGGGCGCACCCCGTAAAACCCGTGCGTACATGGGTAATCAGGCTGCTTATTGTTCTGTGCCTGGCGTTTTCTGGATGGGTGATCACCCTGGTGTTTTACCTGCTGACGCTGGTTCTGTATCAGATTGCCCGCGCGCCGCTTCATGAGCCGATGGCGGCCTGATGCGTGCGCTGGCGGTAGTGCTGGCGCTGGCACTTGCGGCGCTGGGCTGGCAGTCGTGGCGGCTTAACAATGCCAGCCACACTATCGAGACGCAGGGCGCGGCGCTGAAAAGCAAAACGCAGGAGCTGACGAAGAAAAACAGCCAACTGATCGGCCTGTCCATTCTGACCGAAACCAACAGCCGGGAGCAGGCGCGGCTTTATGCGGCAGCGGAACAGACCACCGCACTTCTGCGCAGCCGCCAGCACCGGATCGAGGAACTGAAACGTGAAAACGAGGATTTGCGCCGCTGGGCTGATACTCCTTTGCCTGCTGACATTATCCGGCTGCGGGAGCGTCCGGCCCTCGCCGGAGGTGCAGCTTACCGTGAGTGGCTGTCCCAGAGTGACGCAGTGCCGTCTGGAAAGGTCAGCGCCGCGCAGTAACGGCGATCTGAACGCGGTGCTGGATGAAACCGAGGCCGCCTGGGCGGTCTGTGCTGACAAAGTGGACACGATTATTGCGTGTCAGGAGCGAGACAGTGAACAAACCGCAGTCCTTACGCAGCGCCCTGAATAAAGCGGTTGCTTATGTCCGCGACAACCCGGACAAGCTGCACCTTTTCGTTGATAACGGCTCACTGGTGGCAACCGGTGCCAGCTCTATGTCATGGGAATACCGCTACACCCTGAACGTGGTGATCGAGGATTTCAGCGGCGACCAGAATCTGCTGATGGCTCCTGTGCTGCTGTGGCTAAGTGCCAGCCAGCCGGACGCCATCAACAACCCGGAGCTGCGCGAAAAACTGTTCACCTTTGAAGTGGATATTCTGCGCAACGATGTGTGCGATATCAGCCTGAACCTGCAACTGACGGAGCGCGTGCTGGTCAGCACTAACGGCAGCGTGTCAAGCGTTGAAGCGGTGCCGGAGCCGGACGAACCCGAAGAAATGTGGACGGTGAAACGTGGATGAACTGCAGAGGGTGGACGACTGGCTGACGGCGCTACTGGCGAATCTGGAGCCTGCCGCGCGCAGCCGTATGATGCGGCAACTGGCGCAACAGTTGCGCCGGACGCAGCAGCAGAACATCAGGCTGCAGCGTAATCCTGACGGCAGCGGCTATGAGCCGCGCCGGGTGACAGCCCGCAGCAAGAAGGGACGCATCAAACGCCAGATGTTTGCAAAGCTTCGCACCACAAAATACCTGAAAACCACCGCCAGTGCGGACTCCGCCAGCGTGCAGTTTGATGGCAAGGTGCAGCGCATTGCCCGTGTTCACCATTATGGCCTGCGGGATCGCGTCAGCCGAAAAGGCCCGGAGGTTCGCTACGCAGAGCGCCGCCTGCTGGGCGTGAATGAAGAAGTGGAAACCGTCACCCGTGACACCATGCTGCGCTGGCTGGCGGGGTGATCTTTGTGCCACCGCTGGTACAAGCGCCCGCGCTGCCTCCCTTTTCCCTCTGATGGCAACCTTTCGTTATGAATGCACAACTGACCGAAATTATGCGCCTTATCACCAACCTGATCCGCACCGGCACCGTGACCGAAGTGGACCGGGAAAACTGGCTGTGCCGGGTGAGAGTGGGCGAGCTTGAAACCAACTGGATTAACTGGCTGACGCTGCGTGCCGGTGGTGCCCGTACATGGTGGTGTCCGTCGCCGGATGAGCAGGTGGTGGTGCTGAGCATGGGGGGCAATCTGGAAACAGCTTTTGTGCTGCCCGCCATCTACTCCAATCAGTTTCCGCCGCCGTCGGATTCGGTGGACGGTTGCGTGACGGAGTACCCGGACGGGGGATGGTTTGAGTATGAACCCGCCACCGGACGATGGCATGTCAGGGGCATCAAATCCATGGTGATCGAGGCATCAGACAGCGTCACCTACAAAACCGGTGAGTTTGTGGTGGAGGCTGACACCACGCGCATTAACAGCGAGGTGGTGATCAATGGTGGCGTCACCCAGGGCGGTGGCGCGATGAGTTCCAACGGGATCGTTGTTGATGACCATGAGCATACTGGTGTTCTGAAAGGCGGCGCTAACACCGGAGGTCCGGTATGACATTGTATATCGGTATGAGCAGGAATGACGGGCAGGCCATTGCAGATACAGACCATCTGCGCCAGTCGGTGCGGGATATTCTGCTGACGCCGCAGGGCAGCCGTCTTGCCCGCCGGGAATATGGCTCCCTGCTGTCTGCCCTGATTGACCAGCCGCAGAACCCGGCGCTGCGCCTGCAGATTATGGCTGCGGTCTATGTGGCCCTGAGTCGCTGGGAGCCACGTCTTACGCTGGACTCCATCACCATCAACGGCAATTTTGACGGCTCTATGGCGGTTGAGCTTACCGGACACAGCAATAACGGCGCGCCAGTTTCCCTTTCCGTATCAACAGGAGCAGACAATGGCAGTCATTGATCTTTCCCAACTACCGCCGCCGCAGATTGTGGACGTGCCGGACTTTGAGGCATTGCTGGCAGAACGCAAGGCCGCCTTTGTAGCCCTTCATCCGGCTGATGAACAGGAGGCTGTTATGCGCACGTTAGCGCTGGAGTCAGAACCTGTCACTAAACTGCTGCAGGAAAATACTTACCGCGAAATCCTGCTGCGCCAGCGTATTAATGAGGCTGCGCAGGCGGTCATGGTGGCCTATTCCATGGGAAATGACCTTGAACAACTGGCAGGTAACTGCAACGTGAAGCGCCTGACAGTAGTCCCTGCCGATAATGACGCGGTGCCGCCGGTCGCCGCAGTGATGGAAAGTGATGAAGCATTACGCCAGCGCATTCCTGCAGCATTTGAGGGGCTGTCCGTTGCAGGGCCGACGGGAGCCTATGAGTTCCACGCCAGAAGTGCCGACGGGCGCGTGGCTGATGCCAGCGCAACCAGTCCTGCACCGGCTGAGGTGGTGCTTACCGTACTGAGCCGCGAGGGTGATGGTACGGCAGGGGCTGACCTGCTGGCAGTGGTTGAACAGGCGCTTAACAGTGAAAAGGTTCGCCCGGTGGCAGACCGCCTGACGGTGCGCAGCGCTGAAATTATTCCGTACAGCGTGGACGCGACGATCTTCCTTTATCCTGGGCCGGAGGCTGAGCCGGTGATGGCAGAAGCAAAAGCCAGTCTGCAGAAATACATCGCCAGTCAGACGCGGCTGGGACGTGATATCCGCCGCAGCGCCATTTATGCCGCGTTGCACGTGGAGGGCGTCCAGCGTGTGGAGCTGACGTCCCCGCAGGGTGATGTGGTGCTGGATAAGACGCAGGCGGCATCCTGTACTGAATGGAGCGTCACCAACGGGGGCACGGATGAATAGCCTGTTGCCGCCGGGTTCGTCGCCGCTTGAGCGCCGACTGGCGCAGACCTGCAGCGGGATTTCCGATCTGCAGGTATCGCTGCGAGATTTGTGGAATCCGGCAACCTGTCCGATCAGATTCCTGCCCTATCTGGCCTGGGCGTTTTCTGTTGACCGCTGGGATGAAAGCTGGACAGAAAGCGTCAAGCGCCGCGTTGTGCAGGACGCGTTTTATATCCATCAGCACAAGGGGACAACCAGCGCCGTGCGGCGCGTGGTGGAGCCGTTCGGCTTTCTGATCCGCATCATTGAGTGGTGGCAGACTGGCGAAACACCGGGGACGTTCCGTCTGGATATTGGCGTGCAGGACCAGGGCATAACAGAAGAAACCTATCTGGAGCTGGAGCGTCTGATCGGTGATGCCAAACCGTGCAGCCGTCATCTGGTTGGCATGTCCATCAACCTGCAGACAGGCGGCCCGTATTTTGTGGGTGCAGCCACTTATACCGGCGAAGAAATCACGATCTACCCGTATATAAACGAAACCATTATTTCCGGCGGCACCGCTTATGAGGGCGGCGCGGTCCATGTTATTGACACGATGAGAGTGAACCCATGAGCGCAAAATTTTATACCTTGCTGACGGATATCGGCGCGGCGAAACTGGCAAGCGCCGCTGCGCTCGGTGTCCCACTAAAAATTACCCATATGGCGGTGGGCAGTGGTGGCGGTGTGCTGCCCACACCCAACGCGCAACAGACCGCGTTAGTGGCTGAGGAACGCCGCGCAGCGCTGAATATGCTGTATATCGACCCACAGAACAGCAGCCAGATTATTGCTGAGCAGGTGATCCCGGAAAATGAGGGCGGGTGGTGGATCCGTGAAGTCGGCCTGTTTGATGAAACAGGTGCGCTGATTGCTGTGGGAAACTGCCCGGAGAGCTACAAGCCGAAGCTGGCGGAGGGCAGCGGACGCACGCAGACCGTGCGAATGGTACTGATTACCAGCAGCACCGATAACATCACCCTGAAAATTGACCCCGCTGTGGTTCTGGCAACCCGCAAATATGTGGATGACAAGGTGCTGGAACTTAAGGTGTATGTGGATGACCTGATGGCAAAGCATCTTGCTGCTGTTGATCCTCATTCGCAGTATGCACCAAAAGACAGTCCGACTCTGACAGGCATGCCTAAAACGCCAACGCCACCGGCAGGAAACAACAGCACCCTGATTGCCAGTACAGCCTTTGTACAGGCCGCTATTCTTGCCCTGATAGGTGGCGCACCGGCAACGCTGGATACGCTGAAAGAAATTGCGGCAGCTATCAATAATGACCCGAATTTCAGTACCACCATTAACAATGCGTTGGCACTGAAAGCACCACTGGCAAGCCCAGCCCTGACCGGAACGCCAACGGCTCCGACTGCGGCGCAGACTGTGAACAATACGCAGATTGCCACTACAGCATTTGTGAAGGCAGCTATTGCCGGGCTGGTTGGTTCATCGCCGGAGGCGCTGGACACACTGAATGAACTGGCAGCTGCGCTGGGGAATGATCCTAACTTTGCGACAACAGTGATGAACGCGCTGGCGGGGAAACAGCCCCTCGATGCCACTTTGACTAACCTCAGCGGGAAAAGTGTTTCAGCCCTTCTACAATACCTTGGTTTGGGGGAAGGCTCCGCGTTGCCGGTAGGTGTGCCAGTGCCGTGGCCCCTCCCGAACCCACCGGAAGGCTGGCTGAAATATAACGGCGCACCCTTCGATAAAAATACATTTCCGAAATTAGGGGCCATTTATCCGGCTGGCGTATTACCTGATTTACGGGGTGAATTTATTCGCGGCTGGGATGATGGAAGAGGGATCGATAATAGTAGGGCATTACTTAGTTTTCAGGCAGCAACATCTTTCACACAGTATGCTGGTAACTATGACGTAGGCTCCGGTCATGCAATAGGTAATCATGATGGTGTGGTCGATTACAGTCCTGGATTTTCCAGATTTCCTTATCCCGGCCCAGCTGTTGGTGATGGTGTTAATCATGTAACACTCAGACCTCGTAACATTTCATTCAACTACATCGTTCGTGCAGTTTAAAACGTTGGTTTGGGAGAAGGCTCCGCGCTACCGGTGGGCGTACCGGTTCCGTGGCCTCTCCCGAACCCACCGCAGGGATGGCTAAAATATAACGGCGCACCCTTCGATAAAAATACATTTCCGAAATTAGGTGCAGTTTATCCGGCTGGCGTATTACCTGATTTACGCGGTGAGTTTATTCGCGGCTGGGATGATGGGCGGGGAGTGGATGCAGGGAGAATCATATTAGCTCAGCAGGGTGATGCTATTAGAAATATTACAGGTTTCGTGAGTGGTTCTTCTGGCGTTTCGTTTGATAGTTTTTCTGGTGCTTTTTACGATTCGGGGGTAAGAAGCGGCAGAAGGCCTGAGAGTACGACTATTGTTGATATGAATGATGATTTTGCTTTTGATGCTTCCCGGGTAGTGCCAACTGCAAATGAAAATCGCCCGCGAAATCTTGCATTCAATTACATAGTTCGTGCAGCTTAAATGAAAAGCCGTCTTAATGTGGTCAGTCCATAATGACGGCTTAATCATCTTTATCAAATTGAGGGCGGCTCAGGTAGTATCGCAGTTGGAAAATCTGAGGGTTTAATGGCATTCAGCGCATCAATATAATCAAGCCACAGGTTAAACTTGCTTGTTTCTGTTTCGCTCATTCGATTGAGTTGTAACTTTGAAGGCCAGTTATTTTTATTAATGACCGCATTAGCCTCATCAATCAGCGCCTGAATTTTCATTTCAAATGCCTGAACGTCAGCAACTCTTTTTGCATCGATGTCCGTTATCCACTCAGTACCATTCCAGACATCAAATTCAGTTTCTGGCGCAATTGTGGTGGTATTTTCTGGAAGCTCTCCTAAAAACCGAACAGTGATTTTCTCCCCTGTATCAGTTTTATAAACTTCTGCTTCACGGTGATCTTCAACATACTCCCAGCCGTTCAGATCTTCATTACGACAAATAGCAAAGCCAGCCTTGAATTTGCCGGGTTTATCAGTACAGGAATGGGCAGGCACGCCCACGCCTTCTGCAAGATATTCAACGGTTGATGACAGGTACTCACGGGTGATGGCATCATAGTTATAAACAGTGATTTCACCTGCCGATGATGCGATCCCATATGTATTCAAAATAGCTTCACTCATTCTCTTATCCTTCGTGCTGGGGCAAGATTCTACTATACTGAGCGTCCTCACTTATTCTTGATATTGATGTTGTTACATAGCCCTCACAATGTAATTAAATGACAGGTTACGTGGGCGGTTTTCATTTGCAGTTGGAACCATCAAGGAAGCATCAAAAAAAAGCGAAGCAAATCTATCGTCTGTCGCTCCAATAGCAACATCTACTTGAGCGGCATACGATCCAAACTCACCGTCAGTGCGGAAAGCACCTGTTGCCCCTGCATTAAAAAGCCTTGCTGATGTAGCTGCATTTCGTCCCTGAACCCCACCAGTGATATTTCTAATAGCATCACCCTGCTGAGCTAATATGATTCTCCCTGCATCCACTCCCCGCCCATCATCCCAGCCGCGAATAAACTCGCCGCGTAAGTCGGGTAATACGCCAGCCGGATAAACTGCACCTAATTTCGGAAATGTATTTTTATCGAAGGGTGCGCCGTTATATTTTAGCCATCCCTGTGGTGGGTTCGGGAGGGGCCACGGCACCGGTACGCCCACCGGCAGTGCCGAACCTTCTCCCAAACCAACATTTAGCCAAAGCCAGTATTGAATCAGTTACGTAGCAAATGATTCCAGCATCTGAAAATCATGGCATGCTGTTTACCTTTTAAGAGGTTATTTTTCATGCAAATAGGCTATGTGAGGGTGTCAACAAATGACCAGAACACTGCTTTGCAACGTGATGCACTGGAACGCTCAGGATGTGAGCTAATTTTTGAAGACAAAATGAGCGGAAAAACAGCAGACAGGCCAGGGCTAAAAAGGTTGCTCAGGACGTTATCAGAGGGAGACACGCTGGTTGTATGGAAGCTCGACAGGCTGGGAAGAAGCATGCGACACCTTGTTACCCTGATAGAAGAACTCCGGCAGCGCGGAGTTAATTTCCGCAGTCTGACTGACAGCATAGACACCAGTACGCCAATGGGGCGGTTTTTCTTTCACGTTATGGGGGCACTGGCGGAGATGGAACGCGAGTTGATAGTGGAACGAACCCGTGCGGGACTGGAAGCTGCAAGAGCTAAAGGCAGGATTGGAGGGCGAAGACCAAAACTGACGCCAGAGCAATGGGCACAGGCTGGCAGGTTACTTGCTGCAGGTGAAACACGGCAGCGGGTTGCTTTAATTTTTGATGTGGGGATCTCGACGTTATACCGCAAATATCCTGCGACATTGTGTGATTAACAGGACAACGCCGCACAGCTGTCTGCGTGACGTAATCAATACAACATAGGGCGAAGCCTATTCCAATCAGGAGGTTCGCCGCTATGGCTCAGGATTACCACCACGGGGTGCGCGTTGTTGAAATCAACGAGGGCACCCGATCCATTACCACGGTGAGCACCGCCATCGTGGGCATGGTCTGCACCGGCGATGATGCTGATGCGTCTATGTTTCCCCTCAACAAGCCGGTTCTGCTGACCGATGTGCTGACCGCCAGCGGCAAAGCGGGAGAGTCCGGCACGCTGGCCCGTTCGCTGGATGCGATTGCAGACCAGGCTAAACCCGTGACCGTCGTTGTGCGCGTGGCGCAGGGCGAAACCGAAGCGGAAACCACCTCCAACATTATCGGCGGTGTGACTGCTGACGGTAAAAAAACGGGCATGAAAGCGCTGCTATCGGCGCAGTCGCAGCTCGGTGTCAAGCCGCGCATTCTCGGTGTGCCGGGACACGACACGCAGGCAGTTGCCACTGAGTTGCTGAGCGTGGCGCAGAGTCTGCGCGGGTTTGCCTATCTGTCCGCCTACGGCTGCAAAACGGTAGAAGAAGCAATTGCCTACCGTGACAATTTCAGCCAGCGCGAGGGGATGCTGATCTGGCCTGACTTTATCAACTTTGACACTGTGCTGAATGCAGACGCGACAGCTTACGCCTCCGCCCGTGCGCTCGGCCTGCGAGCCAAAATTGACGAGCAGACCGGCTGGCACAAGACCCTGTCCAACGTGGGCGTGAACGGTGTCACCGGCATTTCCGCTGATGTGTTCTGGGATTTGCAGGACCCGGCAACCGATGCGGGACTGCTCAACCAGAATGACGTCACCACGCTTATCCGCAAAGACGGCTTCCGCTTCTGGGGTTCCCGCTGCCTCAGTGACGATCCGCTGTTTGCCTTTGAGAACTACACCCGCACGGCGCAGGTGCTGGCTGACACCATCGCTGAAGCGCACATGTGGGCGGTGGATGGCGTGCTCAACCCATCGCTGGCCCGTGACATTATCGAAGGTATCCGCGCCAAGCTGCGCAGCCTTAAAACGCAGGGCTACATCATCGGTGCAGACTGCTGGCTGGATGAGTCGGTGAACGATAAAGACTCCCTGAAAGCAGGGAAACTCACTATCGACTACGACTACACGCCGGTGCCGCCGCTTGAAAACCTGATGCTGCGCCAGCGCATCACCGATCAGTACCTGCTGGATTTCTCCAGCCAGGTCAGCGCGTAAGGGGACACCATGGCTTTACCACGTAAGTTAAAACACCTGAACCTGTTCAACGACGGGAACAACTGGCAGGGGATTGTCGAGTCTCTGACCCTGCCGAAATTCACCCGCAAGTTTGAGAAGTATCGCGGCGGCGGTATGCCGGGCGCGGTGGATGTGGACATGGGGCTGGATGACGGCGCACTGGACACGGAATTTTCAATCGGCGGCACCGAACTGCTGTTATTCAAGCAGATGGGCAAGGCAACCGTTGACGGCATCCAGCTGCGTTTCACCGGCTCTATTCAGCGTGACGATACTGGCGAAGTGCAGGCCGTTGAGCTGGTTGTGCGCGGGCGTCATAAAGAAGTGGATTCCGGCGAGTGGAAAACCGGCGAGAGTAGCGCCACCAAGGTCAGCAGTACTAACAGCTACGCGAAGCTGACCATTAACGGTGAGGTGCTCTATGAGGTCGATCTGGTCAACATGGTTGAAATCGTTGACGGCGTGGATCTGATGGAAGAACACCGTAATGCCCTCGGCCTCTGATTAACCTTAACGGCGCGGGCAGCCGCGCCAGTATTTCATTAACAGGATACGAACATGAGCGACAAGCTGACTGAAAAGACCGTAAAACTGGATACCCCCATCATGCGCGGTAAAACTGAAATTACCGAAATTGTGCTGCGCAAGCCGCAGTCCGGCGCACTGCGTGGCACCCGTCTGCAGGCCATTATGGATATGGACGTGGGCGCGATGATGACTGTGATCCCGCGAATCTCCACTCCGACGCTGACCGCGCAGGAAATGGCAGAGCTGGACCCCGCCGATCTGACAGCAATGGCTGTAGAGGTGGTGACTTTTTTGTTGCCGAAGTCGGTGCTTGTCGATTTGCCGACAACCTGACGGTTGATGATCTGGTGGCAGATATTGCCACCATCTTTCACTGGTCGCCGTCCATCACTGACGTTATGCCGCTGACTGATGTGCTGGAGTGGCGGCATAAGGCAATTCAGAGAAGCGGGGCCAGCGATGAGTGATAATAACTTGCGACTGCAGGTAGTTCTGGGGGCGGTGGATAAGTTAACCCGCCCATTTAAAAATGCACATGCTGGCTCTAAGGAGCTGGCATCAGCTATTCGACAAACCCGCGATCAGATTAAAAAGCTGAGTGATGCTGGAGGTCAGCTTAAATCTTTCGATCAACTAACTAAAAGTGTTAGCCGTACTGGTGCCGAACTGGATCAGGCGAGGCTACGCGCTCAAATGATGACGCGCGAAATGTCATCTTTGGAATCCCCGACAAAAAAACAAACGCAGGCGCTGGAAGCTCAGTGGCGTGCTGTTTCACGTCTTGAACAAAAACAGCAACAGGAAACTCGCCAGATGGCGGCAGCCAGGGCTGAGCTTTATCGGCTGGGGTTATCTGCTGGGGGCGGAGCGCGTGAGACGGCACGGATTGCACGAGAAACTGAGCGGTATAACCGACAGTTGGCTGAGCAGGAGCGCAGGCTGCGTGAAGTTGGCGAGCGTCAGCGAAAGCTCAACGCCATCAAAGCCAAGGCTGAAAAGACCCGCGAGTTAAGGAACTCTCTGGCAGGTAATGGTGCAGGGGCGATGGCGGCTGGGGTAACTACTGGCATGACGTTGTTGGCTCCAGTAAAAGCCTATTCAGAATCAGAAAATGCAGCGAATCAGCTCGCCGGCTCAATGATGGGACCGGGCGGAAAGGTAGCGCCTGAATTTGAAAAAATTAACCGGCTTGCAGTTGCTTTGGGCGATAAGCTGCCGGGAACAACGGCCGACTTTCAGAACATGATGACTATGCTACGCCGTCAGGGTATGTCGGCGCAGGTCATCCTGGGCGGCTTGGGAGAGTCAGCAGCTTATCTTGGCGTGCAGTTACAGATGGCTCCCACTGCAGCAGCTGAGTTTGCGGCTAAGTTACAAGATGCTACTCAGACCTCCGAAAAAGACATGATGAATCTGATGGACGTGATCCAGAAAGGATTCTACGCGGGGGTAGATTCAGGAAATATGCTGCAGGGGTTCTCAAAAATCAGCAGCGCGATGGATATTATTCATAAAAAGGGATTGGACGCGGCTAAGACATTTGCTCCTCTATTAGTTATGGCTGATCAGGCTGGTATGGCTGGAGAGTCAGCTGGTAATGCCTACCGAAAAGTATTTCAGTCCGTCATGAATACGGAAAAAGTGAAGGATGCTAATGATGAACTAAAAGGCACTGGCGTTAGGTTCGATTTTACTGATGGAAAGGGGGAGTTTGGCGGGCTGGAGAAAATGTACACGCAATTAGCTCAACTCCAAAAGCTTAATACTGAGAAAAGGTTAGCTACGTTAAAAGGTATTTTTGGGGATGATGCGGAAACGCTGCAGGTGCTAAATATTATGATTACCAAAGGCATCTCAGGGTATCGTGAAACGGCTTCAAAGCTACAAAATCAGGCTTCTCTGCGCGAGCGTGTTGATGCCTCCTTGAATACTCTTGGTAATAAATGGGAAGCCGCTACAGGTTCCTTTACCAATGCTATGGCTAGTATCGGTGAAACAGTTGCCCCTGCATTGAAGAAGCTGGCTGACTGGTTGGGTGAACTGGCTTCGCGTCTGGATGGTTTTGTTAAACGACACCCTCAATTGACCTCTGCGCTGTTTAAGCTGGCAGCAGGCTTTGCCATTGTTGCCACCGCCGCTGGGGTTGTTTCACTGGCACTGGCGTCTGTGTTAGGGCCAATGGCAGTAGTGCGAATGAGCGCAGGGGTGATGGGGCTAAAATTTTCATCTGCATTTGGTCTTATTGGGAAAGCAATAAGTTCTGTTGGCAAGTCAGTTATATGGCTGGGCCGATTGATGTTTGCAAACCCTATACTGGCTGTCATAGGGCTGATCGCCGCTGGTGCTATTTATATCTGGCAGAATTGGGACACTCTTGGGCCAAAGTTCAAGGCCATGTGGGATGCCGTATGTAATGCCACAGGTACGGCATGGGAGGGGATTAAGTCACTGTTCTTTAATTATACCTTGCCGGGATTAATAGCTAAAAATTGGGATGCAATAAAATCTGGCGTTTCTGACGCGTGGGCCAATATCAGACAATCTATTAGTGATAAATGGAATTCGATCCTGGCTGATGTTGCCGCGCTTCCTGCGAAGTTTCAGGACATGGGCAGCGCCATTATTGACAGCATTCTCGATGGAGTTAATGCCAAATGGGAGACACTCAAAAGCAAGCTTTCCTCAGTCACCGATTATCTGCCTGACTGGATGACCGGAAATAATAAAACACAAGGTAAAGCACAGGTGCAGGTGGTTGGTGGAGCAGCAGCTGCTGCCGTTCCGTTTGCCGGGATGTATGACAGTGGTGGGATTATTCCGCGCGGTCAGTTTGGTATTGTTGGGGAGAACGGCCCTGAAATTGTGAACGGCCCCGCAAATGTGACCAGCAGGCGGCGCACTGCCGCGCTGGCTTCCGTCGTTGCAGGTGTCATGGGCGTAGCGGCAGCGCCTGCAGAGGCTGCTCCACTACATCCTTACAGTCTGCCTACTGTGGCATATAAACAAAGCCAGCCTGCGAAATCTGCCAGTGCGCCGCCAGTGATGCACTTTGAGACTCACGCGCCGATCACTATCTATGCTCAGCCAGGGCAGAGTGCGCAGGATATTGCCCGTGAAGTGGCACGTCAGCTTGACGAGCGGGAACGCAGGGCCAGGGCAAAAGCACGCAGCAATTTCAGCGATCAGGGGGGGTATGAATCATGATGATGGTGCTGGGTTTATATGTATTTATGTTGCGCACTGTCCCTTATCAGGAGTTGCAGTATCAGCGCAGCTGGCGACATGCCGCCAACAGCCGGGTGAACCGCCGCCCGTCAACGCAGTTTCTTGGCCCCGATAATGATTCACTGACACTGTCCGGGGTTCTGCTGCCGGAAGTGACCGGAGGCAGGCTGTCATTGCTGGCGCTGGAGTTGATGGCAGAGCAGGGCAAAGCGTGGCCTTTGATTGAAGGCAGCGGAACCATTTACGGCATGTTTGTTATTGAAAGTCTGAGCCAGACAAAGACGGAGTTTTTTGCAAGCGGAATGCCCAGGCGCATTGAGTTTACGATCACCCTCAAACGGGTTGATGAATCGCTGTCTGACATGTTCGGGAGCCTGAGTGACCAGCTCAGCAACCTGCAGGACTCTGCTGCCTCTGCGATTGGGGGGATTAAGAACACGGTAGGAGGATTGCTGCAGTGAACGTTAATTCTGATCTTCTGAATCTGAACAGCAAAAGCCCGGCTTTCAGTATCGTCATTGAAGGTAAGGACGTGACGACCGTGCTGGATACCCGCCTGATGAATCTGACGCTGACGGATAACCGGGGCTTTGAAGCGGACCAGCTTGATCTGGAGCTGGACGACGCCGACGGGCTGATCGCCCTGCCGCGACGTGGGGCAGTGATTCAGCTGGCGCTGGGCTGGAAAGGCCAGCCGCTTTTCCCTAAAGGGGCTTTTACTGTGGATGAAATTGAACACAGCGGTGCCCCTGACCGGCTGACCATCCGGGCGCGTAGCGCAGATTTCCGTGAAACCCTCAATACACGGCGCGAAAAATCATGGCATCAGACAACGGTGGGGGAGGTGGTAAAGGAAATAGCCGCCCGGCATAACCTCAAAATGGCGCTGGGTAAAGACCTGACGGATAAGGCGCTGGATCATCTGGACCAGACCAATGAAAGCGATGCAAGTTTTCTGATGAAACTGGCGAGACAGTATGGGGCGATTGCTTCCGTTAAGGACGGGTATCTGCTGTTTATCCGGCAGGGACAGGGAAGAACGGCGAGCGGCAAGCCGCTGCCGGTTATCACCATCACGCGCAAAGCCGGTGACGGTCATCGGTTCACCCTTGCTGATCGTGGTGCCTATACCGGTGTTATTGCCAGCTGGTTGCATACGCGTGAACCCAGGAAAAAAGAGACAACCAGTGTTAAGCGTCGTCGAAAGAAAACCACCACACCCAAAGAGCCGGAAGCAAAACAGGGCGATTATCTGGTGGGAACGGATGAAAACGTGCTGGTTCTTAATCGTACCTACGCCAACCGGAGCAATGCAGAGCGCGCAGCAAAAATGCAGTGGGAACGTCTGCAACGTGGGGTTGCTTCATTTTCCCTGCAGCTCGCTGAGGGGCGGGCTGATCTCTATACGGAAATGCCGGTGAAGGTTACAGGGTTTAAGCAGCCGATCGATGATGCAGAATGGACCATTACCACCCTGACGCATTCTGTCAGCCCGGATAATGGATTGACGACCAGCATGGAGCTTGAAGTGAAAATAGATGAGTTCGCGATGGAATGATTAGTTCCAAATTGCGAACATTGATGTATCATTATTGCGAACTGGTTAATAATGAGGGCTGATTATTATGATGAATTGTCCTATGTGCGGGCAGGCTGCACATACCCGAAGCAGCTTCCAGGTTTCCAATGAAACCAAAGAACGCTACAACCAGTGCACTAACATCGAGTGCGGGCATACTTTCGTGACGCATGAGACTTTTGTGCGCTCAGTATGCCGTCCTCAAAAAATCAGCGCAGCACCGCCTCATCCAAAAGGTATGCAGGAACAATTTGCTTACTGAACCCGACCCGCCTTTGGCGGGTTTTTTATGGCTGATGAGCAATGTGCAAAGTGGATGAGTGTCGATTTGTTAGCTGTAAACCATTTCGGATCGTCTAAGCATGCTACTTTTTCAAGCATCTGTAACGCCGAGGTGTGCAAGTATGGAGAAGCTATGAGTTCTGGTAAATATTGGATAAGCAATAACTACATTTACGGGCCGAAGGAGTCCGGTCGCTTCTGGATTTCAGGTGGGTACATCTATGGGCCAAGAAATTCAGGGAAGTATTGGATAAGCGGAAACTACATCTATGGCCCCAAGCATGGCGGTAAGTTTTGGATTAGTGGTGGTTATATCTACGGACCTTCTGGGTTGGAACTGCCTTGGTTGTCGTAGCGCTGCCGCCATTTTGTCGCCACTAACACCTAAGCAACGCTCTAACTTACTAATTATAAAGCTTACGAATTTCAGGCAACAAAAAACCCATCAACCTTGAACCAAAACGGCGGGGTTGATGGGCTCCACAAATTGGGGACATCAAAGAAAAGCAGTGGCAATAGTTATGACTGACACCTTGAAGAAAAGTTCTGCTGAACTGCAAAAAATTTTCTTTTAAGGGTAATTTTCAGTGCTAACCAAGGCCTGGCCAGACGATGACGATGAGTGTCCCCGCCAATGTCAGCAGAACGTTGGCAATGGCGTAGGTGCCAGCATAGCCTAATGCCGGGATGTTGCTGCGGGCCGTGTCGCTGATGATTTCCATTGCCGGAGCGCAGGTACGCGCACCCATCATGGCGCCAAACAGCAGGGCGCGGTTCATGCGCAATACGTAAGCGCCAAACAAGAAACAAATAACAACCGGAACCAGGCTCACAATCAGACCGGCAATCAGCATTTGACCACCCACGGCGCCAAGACCATTGCCAATGCCGCTACCCGCGCTTAAACCGACGCCTGCCATGAATACCATCAGACCAAACTCTTTCACCATGTTCAGCGCGCCCTGCGGGATGTAGCCAAACGTAGGATGGTTGGCACGCAGGAAGCCCAGCATAATCCCGGCGAACAGTAATCCAGCCGCATTCCCGATGCCGAAGCTGAAATTGCTGAACTGGAAGGTGATCATCCCAATCATCAGACCAATGATAAAGAAGGCGCAGAAGGCCAACAGATCGGTCACTTGACTGTGAATGGAAATGAAGCCGATACGATCTGCGATCGTTTTAACGCGACGGGCATCACCGCTCACCTGCAACACGTCACCTTTATTGAGCACGACGTTGTCATCAATAGGCATTTCGATCTGGCTGCGGATCACGCGGTTGAGGAAACAGCCGTGGTCGGTCAGTTTCAACTGGGCCAGGCGACGACCAACGGCATTGTGGTTTTTCACCACAATCTCTTCCGTGACGATACGCATATCGAGCAGATCGCGATCGAACACTTCTTTGCCGTTACGGAAACTGGGATCGAGGCGGGCATGCGCGTCTGGATAACCTACTAAGGCTATTTCGTCGCCCATTTGCAGCACTGCGTCACCGTCCGGGTTAGCCAGGATGCCGTTGCGGCGGATGCGTTCAATGTAACAGCCGGTCTGACGATAAATACCTAACTCGCGCAGGTTCTTACCATCAGCCCATGCTACCAGCTCCGGGCCCACGCGGTAGGCGCGGATCACTGGCAGATAAACCTTACGGTTGGCGTCAGTGTCCAGACCTCGTTCACGCGCAATTTGTTGGGCGCTGGTTTGCAGGTCCTGATGCTGAAGTTTCGGCAGGTAGCGCGCACCGACAATCAGACTGACCAGTCCAATCAAATAGGTGAGGGCGTAACCCAGACTCAGGTTATCAAGGGCGGTGGAAAGCTGCGCGCCTGCCATCCCGGAATGGCGCAAGGTATCGCCTGCGCCGACCAGCACCGGCGTGGAGGTCATCGAACCGGCCAGCATACCCGCCGTCAGGCCGATGTCCCAGCCAAATAGCTTACCCAGCCCCAGGGCGATCAGCATTGCGCTACCGACCATCACCAGAGCAAGCATTAGATAATTTTTCCCATCGCGAAAAAAAATCGAAAAAAAGTTGGGGCCGGCTTCGACGCCGACACAAAAAATAAACAGCATAAAGCCGAGATTTAATGCATCGGTGTTAATACTAAAGTGCTGCTGACCTAATAATAGGGACACCACTAAAA
Organism: Citrobacter werkmanii; assembly: GCF_008693645.1. Lineage (NCBI taxonomy): Bacteria > Pseudomonadati > Pseudomonadota > Gammaproteobacteria > Enterobacterales > Enterobacteriaceae > Citrobacter > Citrobacter werkmanii. The sequence goes on from NZ_CP044101.1 coordinate 1,974,610, forward strand.
CGCCAATGGAATTACCGAGTTGGACTGAACCCAGGCGTAATTTACCCAGGCAGAGGCCCAGAGCCAGGACCACAAATAATAACAGGATGTAATTCCCATTTAACAAATCTGCGACGTTTATATTCACTGAGGCTAACTTCTTGTTTACTAGTAAGCTATTGAAAGAAATGGCAATTTACGCTAATGTTTTTGCCAGAAATTAAGGGGCGACAGCACCGCACACAGCCCCGATTAATGCAGCATAACAATATATGCGGATAGTTTAATCTCATTACGTATCAACGGCTATAAGAATCGTGTGGGTGTGTTTTTGGCATGGAATGCCGAGTTACTTTATCTGACTGGACGCCTGCGGGCGAAAAGAGTGTTCGATAGAGAATGTGTCAGGAGGAACGATTGAAACATAAGCAAAGTTGGGCGGGGGCGATCTGCTGCTTTGTGCTCTTTATTGTGGTGTGTCTTTCATTAACGCTAAATGTGAAAGGGGCATTCAGAGCGGCAGGGCATCCTGAGGTCGGGTTGTTGTTTTTTATCTTGCCTGGTGCTGCAGCAAGCTTTTTCTCCCACCGTCGGGAGGTGCTCAGACCTCTTCTGGGTGCAATGTTGGCGGCGCCATGCTGTCTGTTGCTAATGCGGTTCGTTTTTATGCCGACGCGTTCATTGTGGCAAGAACTGGCGTGGTTATTCAGTGCGGTGTTTTGGTGCGCGCTTGGCGCATTGTGTTTTTTGTTTATCAGTAGCTTGTTCAATCAGCATCAACGACGGAAAAAGAACTGATCACGCCCTCCTGCGGAGGGCGTAGAAACAGCTATCAGGCGAACAGATTCATATTCTCTTTTGCCCACGCCTCAAAATCCGTGCAGCCGCCGATGTGTTTTTGATCAACAAAAATCTGCGGAACGGTTTCAACCGGCTTACCTACCGTCTTTTCCAGATCGGCTTTCGTAATACCTTCGGCATGAATATCAATGTAGCGGAAGTTAAAATCGTCATGCTCATTGCTTAATTTTTCTGCTAATTCTTTTGCGCGCACGCAATACGGGCACCCTGGACGACCAAAAATAACGGCAAACATCTCTCTCTCTCCTCGAACTTATCAGGCCGGATGGCGAATACTTATTATGATGCCGCGATTTGTGACGGATGGAAAGCAGGTTCGGCCTGTTGCTTTGATATCCTCAAGCTATAACTGTTAAACACGACGAGCCGGAACGTTTTATAATAAAAGCCATTTCGCCGGGAGACCGCTTATGCGCACCATTGGTGTATTACCGAAAAGCGTATTGATGCTGGAAATAATGGGGATGGTTTTGTTATCGCTGGCGCTGCTGTCGCTTAACGATTACCTGACCTTACCCGCGCCGCTTAACAGCCCGCTCGCCTTAGTTGTGATGATATTTCTGGGCGTACTGCTGATGCTCCCTGCCGCGGTGATGTTGATGTGGCGCATTGCTCAACTGCTGGCGCCGCAGCTCCTGTCGCGCGCTCCCGACGATTCTTCCCGTTCAGACAGAGAAAAAAGAGATGACGCCAACCATTGATTTAATCCGCAGCCACCGTTCTATTCGCCGTTTCACCGAAGAAGCTATTTCTGACGCACAACGAGAGGCGATTATTGCCGCCGCTCAGGGCACCTCAAGCTCCAGTTTTTTACAGTGCACAACGATTGTTCGGATAACCGATAAAACCCTGCGTGAATCACTGTCTACCTTATCTGGCGGTCAAAAGCACGTGGCGCAGGCCGCTGAATTCTGGGTGTTTTGCGCTGACTTTAACCGTCATTTGCAGATTTGCCCTGACGCGCAGTTGGGGCTGGCAGAACAACTGCTGCTGGGCGTGGTTGATACGGCGATGATGGCGCAAAATGCGCTGACGGCGGCAGAATCGCTGGGACTTGGCGGTGTGTATATAGGTGGGTTGCGTAACAATATTGAGTCGGTCACGGAATTATTGAAGTTGCCGCAGCATGTTCTGCCGCTGTTTGGTTTGTGCCTTGGCTGGCCTGCGGATAACCCGGATATCAAGCCGCGCCTGCCTGCGTCGCTGGTTGTGCACGAAAACCAGTATCAGCCGCTTGATACAGACGTTTTGTCGCAGTATGACGAACAGCTTGCGCAGTACTATCTGGCTCGCGGTAGTAATACGCGTCGTGACACCTGGAGCGATCACATTCGTCGAACCATCATTAAAGAAAGTCGCCCCTTTATCCTGGAATATTTGCATAAACAGGGATGGGCCACGCGCTAAAGATTTCAACCCAGTGTATGATACGCCTGCTTTTACCAGGTCATTGAGAGGTGCAGGGTGAAAATTGCCATTTTGTCCCGGGACGGAACGCTCTATTCTTGTAAGCGCCTGCGTGAAGCGGCGATGCAGCGCGGTCACCTGGTTGAAATTATCGATCCGCTTTCTTGCTATATGAACATCAGCCCGGCGGCGTCATCTATTCATTACAAGGGCCGCCAGCTTCCTCATTTTGACGCGGTGATCCCACGGATTGGTTCAGCGATTACCTTTTATGGTACGGCGGCACTGCGTCAGTTTGAAATGTTGGGTAGCTATCCGTTAAATGAATCGGTAGCGATTACGCGCGCGCGCGATAAGCTGCGTTCGCTGCAGTTGTTGGCGCGTCAGGGAATCGATTTACCCATTACCGGGATTGCTCACTCCCCGGACGATACCAGCGACATGATTGATATGGTTGGCGGCGCGCCGCTGGTGGTGAAACTGGTTGAAGGTACACAGGGGATCGGCGTGGTGCTGGCGGAAACGCGGCAAGCCGCGGAAAGCGTCGTGGATGCGTTTCGTGGGCTGAATGCTCATATTCTGGTTCAGGAATATATCAAAGAAGCGCAAGGGCGGGATATTCGCTGTTTCGTGGTGGGAGACGAGGTGGTGGCCGCCATTGAACGCCGGGCGAAAGAGGGCGATTTTCGTTCTAATCTCCATCGCGGCGGGGTTGCTACGATTGCGAATATCACGCCGCGCGAAAGAAAAATTGCGCTCAAAGCCGCTCAGACTATGGGGCTGGATGTTGCAGGTGTGGATATTTTGCGTGCAGAACGTGGGCCGCTGGTCATGGAGGTTAACGCTTCTCCGGGACTGGAAGGGGTCGAGAAAACCACCGGGATAGACATTGCCGGCAAGATGATCCAGTGGATCGAGCGCCATGCTACGCCTGAATTTTGTCTTAAAATCGGCGGCTAAACACAATATCGATTGCGATCGTGGTATGACACGCTCTTTTTGCGTAAGCTGTGCCGGTATTTTTTTCATCAATAGAGGTCGCACATTATTATGACATCACTGGTCGTTCCCACTCTGGATACGTTGCGTCAATGGCTCGACGACCTGGGCATGAGTTTTTTTGAATGCGATACCTGTCAGGCGCTGCATTTACCTCATATGCAGAACTTTGACGGCATCTTTGATGCAAAAGTTGATTTGGTGGATAACGTCATTCTGTTTTCTGCAATGGCGGAAGTCAGACCTTCCGCACTGTTGCCACTGGCCGCCGATTTGTCCGCGATTAATGCCAGTTCGCTGACGGTAAAAGCATTCCTGGATATGCAGGATGATAATCTGCCAAAGCTGGTGGTTTGCCAGTCTTTATCCGTTACGCCGGGCGTAACGTTTGAACAGTTTGAGTGTTTTGTTCGCCAGAGCGAAGAGCAGATATCGATGGTGATCCTCGAAGCCGGGGCGCATCAGCTGTTATTTAACGCTGAAGACGATACGCAAAACAGCAATGCTGAAGTCCATTTCCTCCATTAATTCTCCCTGAATCTGGACACATTTTGCGCAGCCGCTACCAGAGCGGTTGCGTACTGCCTGTTTTTATTCTGCGTTTAACCTTTTATTAAAGAATTATTCACTTCCATTCTGCTCCTTCCGCTTTATGTCATAGACAATTCCTGCATAAAAAATTGATAAAAGACGTTTTTTAATCTGGGCTATATCCACAAAACCTGGCTAAAGTTATTCTTGCGAAGCATATAGACGTCAATTCTCGAACTGCCCCGTGTGACCTGAGCTGTGACTACAATACGTGGTGAATGAGTGAGCGGATATCTGCGCGCGATAGCGGCATCGGGAGAGGACTCTCTTTTCATTGATACCGCATGAAAGAATATGCACGTTTCTTGCATATCATTAGAGTGTGACATTTTTGTTCGTTTGTTAACGAACTTTCAGAAGGAAAGAGATTATGACCGCCTTAAATAAAAAATGGTTATCAGGCCTGGTTGTGGGTGCTCTGATGTCCATCTCTGCCGGCACGCTCGCTGCTGAACAAAAAACGCTGCATATTTATAACTGGTCTGATTATATTGCTCCGGATACGGTGGCTAACTTTGAAAAAGAGACCGGAATTAAAGTTATCTATGACGTATTTGATTCCAATGAAGTACTGGAAGGTAAGCTCATGGCGGGTAGCACCGGTTTTGACCTGGTTGTTCCTTCCGCCAGTTTCCTCGAACGTCAACTGACCGCCGGCGTCTTCCAGCCGCTGGATAAGAGCAAACTACCGGGCTGGAAAAACCTCGATCCTGAGCTGCTGAAGCTGGTGGGTAAACACGATCCGGACAACAAGTTTGCGATGCCGTATATGTGGGCAACAACCGGCATTGGCTATAACGTGGACAAAGTGAAAGCGGTGCTGGGGCCAGATGCGCCGGTTGATAGCTGGGATCTGATCCTCAAACCGGAAAATCTGGAAAAACTCAAAAGTTGCGGTGTCTCTTTCCTTGATGCGCCTGAAGAGGTGTTTGCTACCGTGCTGAACTATTTGGGTAAAGATCCAAACAGTACCAAAGCAGATGATTACACCGGACCGGCGACCGACCTGCTGTTGAAACTGCGTCCGAATATTCGCTATTTCCACTCTTCGCAATATATTAACGACCTGGCAAACGGAGATACCTGTGTAGCAATTGGTTGGGCGGGGGACGTATGGCAGGCGGCGAACCGTGCAAAAGAAGCGAAAAATGGCGTCAATATCTCTTTCTCAATTCCTAAAGAGGGGGCGATGGCGTTCTTTGACGTGTTCGCAATGCCAGCCGATGCCAAAAACAAAGAAGAAGCCTATCAGTTCCTCAACTACCTGCTGCGTCCTGATGTGATTGCGCATATTTCCGACCACGTGTTCTATGCCAATGCCAACAAAGAAGCGACGGCTCTCGTCAGTCAGGAAGTTCGTGATAACCCTGGTATCTACCCGCCTGCGGATGTGCGCGCCAAGCTGTTCACGCTGAAAGTACAGGATCCGAAGATCGACCGTGTCCGTACCCGAGCGTGGACGAAGGTAAAAAGCGGAAAATAACCTGATGTTTGGGACATGACCCGGCAGGATTTATGCCTGCCGGGCAGTGTTGATCCTAAACACTCCTAACCCGGCAATACGCACCACCGTGGTGCGTTATTTGCACCGTTTCTTTGTTTTATGCCGGAGAGCACCTGAGTGAATGATGCAACCCCACGCCCACACGCGAAAATCCGCAAGGCGCTGACCCCGCTGCTTGAAATTCGCAACCTGACCAAGTCTTTCGACGGGCAACACGCCGTCGATGACGTCAATCTTACTATCTACAAAGGTGAAATATTTGCCCTGCTCGGCGCATCCGGCTGTGGCAAATCGACTCTGCTGCGCATGTTAGCGGGATTTGAACAGCCGACAACCGGGCAAATTATGCTTGATGGCGTCGATTTAGCGCACGTCCCGCCTTATCTGCGACCGATCAATATGATGTTTCAATCCTATGCCCTGTTTCCGCACATGACGGTAGAGCAGAACATTGCCTTTGGCCTCAAGCAGGACAAGCTGCCAAAAGCTGAAATTGCCAGCCGGGTGAATGAGATGCTGGGCCTGGTGCACATGCAGGAATTTGCCAAACGCAAACCGCATCAGCTTTCCGGCGGTCAGCGTCAACGTGTGGCGCTGGCGCGTAGCCTGGCGAAACGGCCGAAGTTGCTGCTGCTGGATGAACCGATGGGGGCGCTGGACAAAAAGCTCCGTGACCGGATGCAACTGGAAGTGGTGGATATCCTTGAACGCGTCGGCGTGACCTGCGTGATGGTAACGCACGATCAGGAAGAAGCCATGACGATGGCAGGGCGGATTGCGATCATGAACCGTGGGAAATTTGTGCAGATCGGCGAACCGGAAGAGATCTACGAGCATCCGACTACGCGCTATAGCGCCGAGTTTATCGGTTCGGTTAACGTCTTTGAAGGACTACTGAAAGAACGCCAGGAAGATGGGCTGATTATTGAGTCTCCTGGACTGGTGCATCCGCTGAAAGTAGATGCAGATGCGTCTATTGTCGATAACGTCCCAGTGTATGTTGCGCTGCGCCCGGAAAAAATCATGCTCTGTGAGGCTCCTCCCCCAGACGGTTATAACTTCGCGGTAGGCGAAGTGGTGCACATTGCCTATCTGGGCGATTTATCGGTGTATCACGTACGTTTGAAAAGCGGCCAGATGCTGAGCGCTCAGCTACAAAATGAACATCGTTATCGCAAGGGATTACCTACCTGGGGTGACGAGGTCCGTTTGTGCTGGGATGCAGACAGTTGTGTGGTGTTGACGGTTTAAGGAGCGAAGATGAGTACACTTGAACCTCCGGCGCGCGTGGATAAAGCTGGGCGATTCACGCTGCTTATGTCGCGGCTGCAAATGAACCACGGGCGCAAGCTGGTGATTGCGCTGCCGTATGTGTGGCTGCTGCTCCTGTTTCTTCTGCCGTTTCTGATCGTCTTCAAAATCAGTTTGGCTGAAATGGCGCGGGCTATTCCACCGTATACCGACCTCGTTTCATGGGCTGACGATCAGCTATCCATCACGCTCAACTTAGCCAACTTCCTGCAACTAACGGACGATCCGCTCTATTTTGATGCCTACCTGCAATCTTTGCAGGTGGCGGGGATTTCGACGATCTGTTGTCTGCTGTTGGGCTATCCGCTGGCGTGGGCCGTCGCACACAGTAAACCCTCGACACGCAATATTCTGTTACTGCTGGTGATCCTGCCGTCCTGGACGTCGTTTTTGATTCGCGTGTACGCCTGGATGGGGATCCTGAAAAATAACGGTGTACTGAATAACTTTCTGATGTGGCTGGGCGTTATCGATCAACCATTGACGATTCTGCACACCAATCTGGCGGTCTATATCGGGATTGTTTACGCCTATTTACCCTTTATGGTGCTGCCGATTTACACCGCGCTGACGCGTATTGATTATTCGCTGGTAGAGGCGGCGCTGGATTTGGGCGCCCGACCGTTGAAAACCTTCTTTAGCGTGATTGTGCCATTGACCAAAGGCGGGATTATCGCCGGATCGATGTTGGTGTTTATCCCGGCTGTGGGTGAGTTTGTAATTCCGGAACTGCTGGGCGGCCCGGATAGTATCATGATTGGTCGCGTGCTGTGGCAGGAGTTCTTTAATAACCGCGACTGGCCGGTGGCATCTGCCGTTGCCATTATTATGCTGCTGTTACTGATTGTGCCAATCATGTGGTTCCACAAATATCAGCAAAAAAGCATGGGGGAACACGGATGAATAACTTACCGGTCGTGCGTTCGCCGTGGCGTATTTTTATCCTGGTGCTGGGCTTTACCTTCCTGTACGCACCGATGCTGATGCTGGTTATCTATTCGTTTAACAGCTCGAAGCTGGTAACGGTCTGGGCGGGGTGGTCAACGCGTTGGTATGGTGAACTTTTCCACGATACCGCGATGATAAGCGCCGTTGGCATGAGCTTAACGATTGCTGCGGGTGCGGCGACGATGGCGGCAATCCTCGGCACTATAGCCGCCGTGGTAATGGTGCGTTTTGGCCGTTTTCGCGGATCGAATGGGTTTGCTTTTATGATTACCGCACCGCTGGTTATGCCGGATGTCATTACCGGTTTATCACTGCTGCTGCTGTTTGTGGCGCTGGCGCATGCCATCGGCTGGCCTGCGGATCGCGGTATGTTGACCATCTGGCTGGCGCACGTCACCTTCTGTACGGCGTACGTGGCGGTGGTGATTTCCTCACGGTTGCGCGAACTGGATCACTCCATTGAGGAAGCGGCGATGGATCTTGGCGCCACGCCGCTGAAGGTCTTTTTCGTTATCACGCTGCCGATGATTATGCCTGCGGTGATCTCCGGCTGGTTACTGGCCTTCACGTTGTCGCTTGATGATCTGGTTATCGCCAGCTTTGTCTCTGGTCCTGGCGCCACAACATTACCGATGCTGGTGTTCTCCAGCGTACGTATGGGGGTTAACCCGGAGATCAACGCGCTGGCGACGCTGATTCTTGGCGTGGTAGGAATCATCGGATTTATCGCGTGGTATCTGATGGCGCGAACAGAAAAACAACGGATTCGCGATATCCAACGTGCAAGACGCGGCTGAAAAAACTAAAATCTGCCAACCTGTCTATACGGCGCCGCTGTGGTGGCTGCGCCGTTTTCATGGAAGACGACGCGTTGGGATTTTTTAAGAAATCATCCACATCACATGCTCGCTTAAACGTCCCTGCGTTGGTGCAGGTGGCGGCGCTGGCTATTATCATGATCCGCTGTCTCGATCTGTTGATGATTTTTAATACGCTAGGGTTGCGCGGAACCAGCGAATTTATTCATCGCAGCGTGCAGACCTGGAATTTGACGCTGGTGTTTCTGGGCAGCCTGGCGCTGCTGTTTATTGAAATCTACTGCGCATTTTCGCTGGTGAAAGGACGTAACTGGGCACGTTGGGTTTATCTGTTGACCCAGATTATCGCCAGCGTTTATCTGTGGGCGGCCTCGTTGGGTTATGGTTATCCGGAACTGTTCAGCATTGCGGGAGAGTCCAGACGTGAGATCCTGCGTACGCTGGTGATGCAAAAGTTGCCGGATATGCTGGTGTTGCTGCTACTGTTTGTTCCCGCGTCCAGTCGGCGGTTCTTCCGTTTGCAGTAAATGTGGTCGGTGTTGTTTGTAGGCCGGATAAGGCGTTTACGCCGCCATCCGGCACCGACGCCGCACAATTGCCTGATGGCGACCCTAACGCGTCTTATCAGGCCTACGAAAGCTCAGGCCTGATATGCATCCCGAATGATTTTACGTATATAATCTCCGCCCTCGATCACGTAAAGGTTTTTGTATGCAGTGCGCACTCTATGACGCCGGTCGCTGTCGTTCCTGTCAGTGGATTGAACAGCCGGTTTCCCACCAACTCACCGCCAAAATGGCCGATTTACGCCAACTGCTTGCTGAACATGCGGTGGCGGAGTGGCGCGCGCCGGTCAGCGGCCCGGAACGCGCTTTTCGCAACAAAGCCAAAATGGTGGTCAGCGGCAGCGTGGAAAAACCACTGCTTGGGATGCTGCATCGTGACGGTACGCCGGAGGATTTGTGTGATTGTCCGCTCTATCCTGCGTCTTTTTCGCCCGTATTTGCCGCGCTCAAACCGTTTATCGCCCGTGCGGGGTTAACGCCCTATAATGTGGTGCGTAAACGCGGGGAGCTTAAATATCTGCTGTTAACGGAAAGCCGGTTTGATGGCGGTATGATGCTGCGCTTTGTCCTGCGTTCAGACGCCAAACTGGCGCAGTTGCGTGCAGCGTTACCGTGGTTGCAGGAACGGTTGCCACAGTTAAAAGTGATCACTGTGAATATTCAACCGGTGCATATGGCGATTATGGAAGGGGAGACAGAAATCTTCCTCACCGAACAACAGGCGCTGGCGGAACGCTTTAATGATGTGCCGCTGTGGATACGTCCGCAGAGCTTTTTCCAGACCAACCCAGTGGTGGCGGGACATTTATATGCCACCGCACGCGACTGGGTGCGCCAGCTTCCGGTTAATCATATGTGGGATCTGTTTTGCGGCGTAGGAGGGTTTGGTCTGCATTGCGCCACGCCGCAGATGAAACTGACAGGTATTGAAATCGCGCCAGAGGCGATTACCTGTGCGAAACAGTCGGCGCAGGAGCTTGGGTTGCAAAATCTGCGTTTTCAGGCGCTGGATTCGACTCAGTTTGCTACCGCCCAGGGCGAAGTACCCGATCTGGTTTTGGTGAACCCACCGCGTCGCGGGATTGGCAAATCGCTGTGCGATTTTCTTTCCCGCATGGCGCCACGTTTTATTGTCTATTCAAGCTGCAATGCGCAAACTATGGCGAAGGATATTCACGAGTTGCCAGGGTATCGCATTGACCGCGTTCAGCTTTTCGACATGTTCCCACATACCGCGCATTACGAAGTGTTAACGCTGCTCAGTCGACACTAACCCCATGCCTGATGGCGCTTCGCTTATCAGGCCTACGAGGAGGGGCATGACTGTAGGCCGGATAAGGCGCTTGCGCCGCATCCGGCAAATACAATATACGAAAAAAAAGCCCGTACTTGCGTACGAGCTCTTCTTAAAATATGGCGGTGAGGGGGGGATTGACTCGCTTTGCTCGCCCCTTCGGGGCAGCCCGTTCGCGATGCTCCCGGTCTGTCCAGCTGGCTGCGCCAGCAGTCGAACCCCGGTCGGGGCTTCTCATCCCCCCGCAGACGTGCAATATGCGAAAAAAAAGCCCGTACTTGCGTACGAGCTCTTCTTAAAATATGGCGGTGAGGGGGGGATTGACTCGCTTTGCTCGCCCCTTCGGGGCAGCCCGTTCGCGATGCTCCCGGTCTGTCCAGCTGGCTGCGCCAGCAGTCGAACCCCGGTCGGGGCTTCTCATCCCTCCGCAGACGTGCAACATGCGAAAAAAAAGCCCGTACTTGCGTACGAGCTCTTCTTAAAATATGGCGGTGAGGGGGGGATTCGAACCCCCGATACGTTGCCGTATACACACTTTCCAGGCGTGCTCCTTCAGCCACTCGGACACCTCACCATATTGTATTGCTGCCTGACCGCTTGGGGGGCAACGGGGCGCTACTATAGGGAGTTGCGCTAAAACGGTCAAGCAGAATTTACATGTTCACTGTTGTTTGGTTACGCAGTGTACATATTCCTCCGCCCGGACTGGCGCGGAGGATATAATTAACGCTGAGAGTCCAGTTTTTCGCCGTTGGTCACGACTTCCTGGGCTTTGCTGTAGCTTTCTATCAGCAACTGATACGCCGGGAAGACTTTGGTATACACTTCAGCCCATTCAGCGGCGTCTTCACGGTTCCATGTCCCCTGAATTTCAGAAGCGACGGCAGCGGTATCCATCGGCACGACGCCAGCCTGAACCACGCGTGCCAGGGTAATTTCCTGCGCCATTTTGCTGTAGGTGCCGGAGGCGTCGATTACCGCGAAGACCTTATAACCTTCAGCCACTGCGCTGATGGCCGGGAAAGCCATGCAGACGCTGGTGATCGTACCGGCGATAATCAGCGTCTTACGACCTGTTGCTTTTACCGCTTTAACGAAGTCTTCGTTATCCCAGGCGTTGATTTCGCCTTTACGCGCCACGTATTGGGCGTGGGGCGCATTGGCATGGATCTCAGGGATCAGCGGGCCATTAGGTCCCTGCGGTACAGACGCCGTGGTAATCACCGGCATTTTCGCCAGGGTGGCCATTTTAGCCAGCGCAGCAGCACGCGCACGCAGCTCTGGCATTGGCATATCGCCGACGGTCTGGAAAAGCCCGCTCTGATGGTCGATAAGCAGCATGACGGAATCATTCACATCGATGACCGGACGTGAACCATTAAAGTTTGCAGGACTGGACATATTCTTCTCCTTCGATTCAGATTTGGCCAAAACGGCCGGAGTTAAAATCGCGTACGGCTTCAGCGATTTCTTGTTTCGTGTTCATGACAAACGGGCCGTAACCTACAATTGGCTCGTTCAACGGTTCGCCAGACAGCAGCAGCACGATGGCATCGCTGGTGGCTTCAATGTGCAGCGTTTTCCCCTGCTGGCTTAGCACCACCAGTTGCGCTTCGCTGGCTGGCGTGGTGCCGTTTACGGTGATATTGCCTTTCAATACCACCAGCGCGGTGCTCCATCCTTCAGGCTGAGACAACGCGAGCTGATGATTACGTTGCAGTCGCATATCCCAGACGTTCAGCGGCGAAAAGGTATGTGCAGGCCCTTTGGTTTCCTCGTAGCTACCCGCAATAACGCGAACGCTTCCTGCTTCATCAGGCAGAGCAACCGTTGGGATAATATCGCTGGTGATGCTCTGATAACCCGGCGTGGCCATTTTGTCTTTTGCCGGCAGGTTGACCCACAGCTGTACCATTTCCAGTTCGCCGCCCCGACGGGTAAATTCCGGTGAATGGAACTCTTCGTGCAAAATTCCTGCACCTGCGGTCATCCACTGCACGTCGCCGGGACCGATAATGCCGCCGCGACCGGTTGAATCACGATGTTCAACTTCACCGCTGTAAACGATGGTCACCGTTTCAAAACCACGGTGAGGGTGTTCGCCGACGCCGCGCTTTTCGTTACCCGGTGTGAACGTATGCGGACCGGCGTAATCCAGCAGCAGGAATGGACTTAACTGCTCTGCATGAGACTGGTAAGAGAACATTGAGCGAACCGGAAATCCATCGCCAACCCAGTGCGGGCGAGGTGCGGTGTAGACGCCTGTTACTTGTTTCATTTGTGTCTCCTCAGTGGCGTTATCTTGATGTGAATAAGCTTATATTCATGACAGCGAATTGAGTAGTCGCTAAAATGGTCTTCACTGTCTCATAAATAGGACAATAAAATGACAAAGCCGGATCTCAATGATTTTGCCTGGTTTGTACATGTCGTAGAGGAAGGTGGTTTCGCGGCGGCGGGACGTGCGCTTGATGAACCGAAATCAAAACTGAGCCGACGTATTGCGCAACTTGAAGAGAGGTTGGGGGTTCGACTTATTCAGCGAACCACCCGGCAGTTTAACGTGACTGAAGTCGGACAAACCTTTTACGAACACTGTAAGGCGATGCTGGTGGAAGCGCAGGCGGCGCAGGATGCCATTGCGGCTTTACAGGTTGAGCCGCGTGGCGTTGTGAAGCTGACTTGTCCGGTCACCTTGTTGCATGTGCATATTGGGCCAATGCTTGCCCGATTTATGGCGCGTTATCCCGATGTATCCGTGCAGCTTGAGGCGACGAACCGTCGCGTTGATGTTATCGGTGAAGGTCTGGACGTGGCGATTCGCGTCAGACCTCGTCCATTTGAGGATAGCGACCTGGTGATGCGGGTACTTGCAGACAGGGGACACCGGTTATATGCCAGCCCGCGATTAATTGAACAAATGGGCGCGGTTAACTCCCCGGCGGAATTGACCCGTTGGCCGGGCCTGAGTCTGGCATCGGGTAAACATGTGCATCGCTGGGAGCTATTCGGCCCACAGGGCGCACGGGCGGAGGTGCATTTCACGCCGCGAATGATCACCACTGATATGCTGGCGTTACGTGAAGCCGCGATTGCCGGCGTGGGGGTTGTACAACTTCCGCAACTGATGGTGAAAGAGCAATTAGCGGCGGGTGAACTGGTGGCATTGCTCGACGGTTGGGAGCCCAAGCGGGAAATTATTCACGCAGTCTTTCCGTCTCGTCGGGGATTACTGCCCTCGGTACGCGCCCTGGTGGATTTCTTAACAGAAGAATATGCGCGGATGATTGAGGATTAAATACAGATCCTCAGCCTATAAAAAAGGCCGGTTAAACCGACCTTTTATTATCTGGACGCCATCATGGTGGCGTGAAAACAATCAGCGACTACGGAAGACAATGCGGCCTTTGCTCAGGTCGTACGGGGTCAGCTCAACAGTCACTTTGTCGCCCGTCAGGATGCGGATATAGTTTTTGCGCATTTTACCGGAGATGTGTGCAGTAACCACGTGACCGTTTTCTAACTCTACGCGGAACATGGTATTAGGTAACGTATCGAGAACGGTACCCTGCATTTCAATATTGTCTTCTTTGGCCATCTAATCCTCTGGGGTATCACTACCGTAATTTGAACCGGCAAGATAATGCCGAAGTTCTTTTAATAAGTAAAGATTTGTGCGTTTAAAACACAGCAAATCGGGTTTGGCGCATTACTCTGACCACCCACGGCAAAGCTGCACGTAAAGCGCAACGTATAAGGGAACGAGGAGATAAACGATAGGCGTTGCCTGGCGCGAACTGTTCCTTAACGGCGGCGGGGTAATGGGCTAAACCAACTCTGCGGCACAATTATAACACCCCGACAAAAAATGTGCCGAAAACATTCACCCCTGAGGCGAAAATAACGTCCTTGGTATCCAGAAGTGGCTCGGTAGCCGCTGCTGACGCAGTCTGCTCAGCTGCTCAAGGTACTCCCGCCGCGGGGTTTCGATGGCGCCCAGGGATGCTGTGTGGCTATTTAACACCTGGCAGTCGATTAATTTTCCGCCCTGACGGATAAATTCCGCGCAAAAAACAAGTAGTGCGGTCTTGGACGCATTTTCCTGACGACTGAACATTGATTCGCCACAAAACAGCGTACCTTGCGCTACGCCATACATGCCGCCGACTAATTCATTTTGTCGCCATACTTCAATTGAGTGCGCATGTCCCAGTTCGTGTAGCCGATGGTAAGCGTCCACCACATCGTGTGTGATCCAGGTACCTTCTTCCCGATCGTTCGCACAGCCTTCAATTACCTGACCGAACGCGTAGTTGAGCGTCACACGATAAGGCGAATTTTTATGAAAGCGTTTCATGCTGCGACTGAGGTGAAAGTTCTCAGGCCAAAGAATGGCGCGCGGATCGGGTGACCACCAGAGAATAGGGTCACCGGGAGAAAACCACGGGAAAATACCGCGCTGGTAGGCCATCAACAGGCGGGCAGGGCTAAGATCGCCTCCCAGCGCCAGTAAACCGTTAGGCTCGCGTAAAGCGCCTTCCGGTGATGGGAAGGCTATAGAATGGCGGGACAGTTGCACCAGGCGCATGACAGCGAAACTCCACTACGCGAGTTTGATCGTTCAATAATAGCTTACAGACGTTGCTTAAACTGGTAATAACGCCCCTGCCTGGCTAACAGATCTGCGTGATTACCTTGCTCAATAATTTGTCCGTTGTCCATCACTATTATTTGATCAAAACGCGACAATCCGCGCAGACGATGTGTGACCATCAGCACGGTTTTATCCCGCATCACATCGCCAATTAATTCAAGCATTTGGCTTTCTGTTGTGGCATCAAGCCCTTCGGTAGGCTCATCCAGCAGCATCAGCGGGGCATCATGCAGCAAGGCGCGGGCGATAGCCAGACGGCGGAGCTCGCCGCCGGAAAGCTGACGACCGCCTTCTCCCAACCAGGCGTTGAGCCCATCGTCTTCAAGCAGTTTTTCCAGACCGACGCGGCGCAGGATCGCGGATAATGCTTCATCGCTGGCGTGCGGAGCTGCCAGCAGCAGGTTATCGCGAAGCGTAGCGCTAAACAGATGTACGCGCTGTGGCACGACGCTGATGATTTGGCGCAACGTGGCTTCATTCAGGGCTGAAAGCGGTCGATCGTTAATCAGGATTTCGCCACTCTGCGGATCCCATGCGCGGGTCAGCAATTGCAGCAACGTTGACTTTCCGCAGCCGGTGCGACCTAAAATAGCGATGTGCTCACCGGGTTTTGCCAGTAAAGAAAGGGTGTCGAGTGCTTTTTGCGTCTGCCCCGGATAGCTGAATGAGACCTCACGCAGGGTAAGAGTGAGCTGCTCAGAAACCGGAGATTCGGTATCCGGGAAGGTGACTTCTGGCTGCTGTTCGGTCAGTTCGGTGATGCGTAATGCAGAGGCGATAACCTGGCCGAGATGCTGAAACGCGCCGGTGACAGGCGCTAATGCCTCAAACGCAGCCAGCGCACAGAAGACAAACAGCGCGATTAGCGCGCCTGGCTGGGTATTTCCGCCCACGTCGCCTGAGGCCATCCATAACATCATAATCACCGCCAGCGCGCCGATTAACAGCATGATCGCCTGCGACAGTGCCGTTAATTCGGACTGACGTCGCTGCGCTTCATGCCACTGCAATTCGGTGGCTTCCATTTGAGCCCGGTAGCGTTCACTGGCGCCGAAGATAGTTAATTCAGCCTGGCCCTGCAGCCAGGAGGTTAATTGCTGACGATATTGCCCACGCAAATGCGTCAGGTTTTGCCCGGTACTTTTGCCGGCCTGATAAAAAAGTGGAGGCAGAATGAATAAGGTCAGCAGCATAATACCGCCGAGGGTGACAGCCAGCGTGAAATCGAGAACGCTCAGTCCCAGCGTGACCACCATGATGACGACAAACGCTCCCACCAGCGGAGACAGAACGCGTAAATAAAGATGATCGAGCGTGTCGACATCAGCGACGACGCGGTTAAGTAATTCACCTTGTCTATAGCGGGACAGGCCAGCAGGGGAGAGCGGTAGCAGCTTGCTGAAGGTATAAATCCGCAGGTGTTGCAGCACTCGGAACGTGGCGTCGTGACTGACCAGGCGCTCGAAATAACGGCCTGCGGTTCGGGTGATTGCCGCACCACGTACGCCCGCGGCGGGGAGCATATAGTTAAAACTGTAAATTCCAGTGACGCCCACCACCGCAGAAGCAGACAGGAACCAACCTGAGAGCGTCAGCAAGCCAATACTGGCCAGCAGCGTAACGATCGCCAGAACGATGCCCAGCGTTAACATCCATTTGTGACGTTTATACAACGTCAGATAGGGTAGCAAAGCGCGCATTTAGATATCCTCCTGACGATGAGCCAGTAGTGTTGCAAAAGCACCGTTGGCAGCGCTAAGTTCAGCCCAGCTACCTTGTTCAACGATCTGACCATCCTGCATGACCCAGATAGCATCCCAGTCGGCAAGATCTTCAAGCTGGTGCGTCACCATCAGCGTGGTCTGGCGGCGCGATGCTGCGTTCAATGCCTGCATCACGCGTTGTTCACTGTGGGCATCAAGGCTGGCTGCGGGTTCGTCCAGCAGAAGCAACTGACATGGATTAAGTAACGCGCGCGCCACGGCCACGCGCTGCGCTTGACCAACAGAAAGTCGGGCCGCCTGATCGCCGACTGGCGTATCTACGCCCTGCGGCAGCAGCGGTAAAAACTCGCTCACCCAGGCGCTGTCGAGTGCGGCCTGAAGCTGTTCTTCACTGGCATCGGGCCGTGCCAGCAGTACGTTTTCGCGTAACGTGGCGGCAGGAAGCTGCGGGTTTTGCCCAACCCACGACAGCTGTTTGCGCCAGGAATCAGGCGACAGGTCGCGTAGTTCAAAACCGTTAATCCGCAGCGACCCTTGATAAGAAAGAAAGCCGGACAGAACATTCAGCAGCGAACTTTTTCCGGATCCGCTACGTCCTACCACTACCGCACGTTGACCTGCTGCCAGGGTAAAGTTGAGCGGTCCCGCAAGCACTTTGCCTTCCGGCGAGGTGATGACCAGACCTGCAGCCTCAATTGAAACGGCATCTTTCGTCGCCAGCTCAATCTCACCACGCTCAGGGTGCGCCAGCGGGGTTTCCATAAAGGTTTTCAGACTGTCTGCTGCTCCAACGGCTTGCGCTTTGGCGTGATAAAACGTCCCGAGATCGCGCAGGGGTTGGAAAAACTCCGGTGCCAGAATGAGCGCCAGGAAACCGGACGCCAGCGTGACGCCCATACCGTAGTGGCCGAAGTCGAGCTCGCCGAGGTAGGAAAAACCGAAGTAAACCGCGACCAGAGCGATAGACAACGACGTAAAGAACTCGAGGACCCCGGATGACAGGAATGCCAGGCGCAGGACTTCCATCGTGCGCTGGCGGAAATCCTGTGATGCTGCGCGAATACTTTCTGTTTCGGCTTCACCGCGGCCAAATATTCTCAGCGTTTCCATACCCCGGAGGCGATCGAGAAAATGACCGCTTAGTCGGGCAAGCGCCTGAAAGTTGCGGCGGTTAGCGTCGGCTGCGCCCATACCGACCATCGCCATAAACAGAGGGATTAGCGGGGCGGTTCCGAGCAGAATAAGAGCGGCTACCCAGTTTGACGGAAAAACGGCCGCCACAATCAACAGGGGAACGCATACGGCCAGCGCCATTTGCGGCAGATAACGCGCATAGTAGTCATGCATATCGTCAATCTGCTCGAGGATCAGGGTCGCCCAGCTCCCGGCTGGTTTACCCTGTATCCAGGCCGGACCCGCCTGTTGCAGGCGATCGAGAACCTGGCGACGAATCTCAAAGCGAATATGTTGCCCGGCGTGAAACCCGACGCGTTCGCGCAACCAGACGACCCATGCGCGCAGGATGAAAACCAAAATCAGCACGATGAAAGGGAGCAGAAGCGCTTCCCGGGGGATATTGCCCATGATCATATGGTCCAGAATTCGGGCCATGAGCCAGGCCTGAGCGACAATTAACAGGCCGCTCACGAATCCCAGCAGGCGTGAAATGTTCAGCCATCGTTGGGATATTACACTTTGCTGTTTTAACCAGCGGGTCAGCTCTTTTTGACGGGTTTTATTCATTGCACGCTTAGCAGGTGAGTTATTGGAATTTTTGGGCAGGACAATGTTACAACGAGGCAAAAATAAAGGCGACTTATAGTCGCCTTTTTTACTTTTGTTACTGATTTGTAAAACTTATTTGCAAGCGTCTGCCAGACCGTCGAGATAACGTTCTGCGTCAAGCGCAGCCATACAACCCGTGCCAGCAGAAGTGATCGCCTGGCGATAAATATGGTCCATCACGTCACCCGCTGCGAAGACGCCAGGAATGCTGGTTTGCGTCGCATTGCCGTGAATACCAGACTGAACTTTGATGTAGCCGTTTTCCAGTTCGAGCTGACCGTCGAAAATGGCGGTATTCGGGCTGTGACCGATGGCGACAAACAATCCCGCAACGTCAAGTGATTCAACGTTGTCAGTATTTTGCGTATCGCGCAGGCGCAGTCCGGTTACGCCCATTTGATCGCCAGTCACTTCTTCCAGCGTACGGTGCGTATGCAGCACGATGTTGCCGTTTTCCACTTTATCCATCAACCGCTTGATAAGAATTTTCTCAGCACGGAAGCTGTCGCGACGGTGAATCAAATGTACTTCAGATGCGATATTCGCCAGATACAACGCTTCTTCAACAGCGGTATTGCCACCGCCGATCACCGCAACTTTTTGGTTACGGTAGAAGAAACCGTCGCAGGTGGCGCAAGCGGAAACGCCGCGGCCTTTAAATGCTTCCTCTGAAGGCAAACCCAGGTAGCGTGCGGACGCGCCAGTGGCAATGATCAATGCGTCACAGGTGTATTCACCGCTGTCGCCGGTCAGGCGGAAAGGACGGTTTTGCAGATCAACTTTGCTGATGTGATCAAAAATGATTTCTGTCTCAAATTTGGTCGCATGTTCGTGCATACGTTCCATCAGCAATGGGCCAGTAAGATCGTGCGGATCGCCAGGCCAGTTTTCCACTTCTGTTGTTGTGGTCAGCTGACCACCTTTTTCCATACCGGTAATCAGTACCGGTTGCAGGTTAGCGCGTGCAGCGTAGACCGCAGCGGTATATCCCGCAGGGCCTGAGCCCAGAATAAGAAGTTTACTGTGTTTGGTTGCGCCCATGAGATCCCCATAGTTGTTGGCAGGCAATGAGCAGGATTGTAGGGAATTTACAGGCGTAAAAAAAGAGTATGGCGATTTTGTTAACAATATGTGTAATAGCGGAAACCGATGAACGACAGATTGAGTCGTAATACTATAACGATTTCTACTTAAAATCGGTCAGTTATAAGGTGATAAAATGACGAATTTCCATCACTGCGACTGAATAACTGGCATGTTGTACTAAAAATCGATGTTTTGCTTTGACAATCCCCTGCTGTTTTGCGAAAACATTCAAGGAAGAAAAAAACTGTGTCATGTATGTGCTGCATAATCATGCATGTAGATACCATGTTTACCGTGTTAGCGAAATCTACGCATGGTGTGGACAGATGCCATTCGTGATGTCGATAGCCGCCGACAGGCAACGGTCTTCTCACCATAAACCCAGACATTGCAAGCCGTAAATCCCTCTGGGCTGCGGTTTATTTTGATGGGGAGCGACTCTGAACAGTGATGTTAGTAGAGTCAGGCAGGAGTAGGGAAGGAATACAGAGAGACAATAATAATGGTAGATAGTAAGAAGCGCCCTGGCAAAGATCTCGACCGTATTGATCGTAACATTCTTAATGAGCTGCAAAAGGATGGGCGTATTTCTAACGTCGAGCTTTCTAAACGTGTGGGACTTTCACCGACGCCCTGCCTTGAGCGTGTGCGTCGGTTGGAAAGGCAGGGTTTCATTCAGGGCTATACAGCGCTGTTAAACCCACATTATCTGGATGCATCACTTCTGGTTTTTGTTGAGATAACTCTGAATCGTGGCGCCCCGGATGTGTTTGAACAATTTAACTCTGCAGTACAAAAACTTGAAGAAATTCAAGAGTGTCATTTAGTTTCCGGTGATTTCGACTATTTGCTGAAAACACGCGTACCGGATATGTCAGCATACCGTAAGCTGCTGGGGGAAACCCTGCTGCGTCTGCCTGGCGTAAATGACACACGTACTTATGTAGTAATGGAAGAAGTCAAACAGAGCAATCGTCTGGTAATTAAGACGCGCTAACACGGAACAGGTGCAAAATCGACGCAGTTTGATTACACTCCTGTTAATCCATACAGCAACAGTGCCGGGGCAACCCGGTGCTGTTGTCCGTTTTAGCATCGGGCAGGAAAAGCCTGAAACCTGGAGAGCCGTTTTTGAGCCAGGAATACACTGAAGACAAAGACGTCACATTGACGAAGTTAAGCAGCGGGCGCCGACTTCTGGAAGCGCTACTGATCCTTATTGCCCTTTTTGCCGTCTGGTTGATGGCTGCCTTACTCAGCTTTAACCCTTCGGATCCCAGTTGGTCGCAAACCGCATGGCATGAACCTATCCATAACCTGGGAGGCATTCCCGGTGCATGGCTGGCGGACACGCTGTTCTTTATTTTTGGCGTCATGGCCTACACCATTCCGGTCATTATTGTCGGCGGCTGCTGGTTTGCCTGGCGACACCAGGCCAGCGACGAATACGTCGATTATTTTGCTGTTTCATTGCGCATTATTGGCGTTCTGGCCCTGATCCTCACCTCCTGCGGGCTGGCCGCAATTAACGCCGATGACATCTGGTATTTCGCCTCTGGCGGGGTGATTGGCAGTCTGCTCAGCACTACGCTGCAGCCATTACTGCACAGTAGCGGCGGTACGCTTACGCTTTTGTGCATCTGGGCTGCGGGATTAACGCTGTTTACCGGCTGGTCATGGGTGAGCATTGCGGAAAAACTGGGTGGCTGGTTACTTAATATCCTGACATTTGCCAGCAACCGTACCCGCCGCGACGATACCTGGGTCGATGACGAAGAATATGAAGATGAAGAAGAGTTTGTCGACGCCGCTGATGGTAAACCCCATGAATCGCGTCGGGCTCGAATTCTGCGCGGTGCGTTAGCGCGCCGTAAACGCCTGGCTCAGAAATTTACCAATCCGCTGGGCCGTCATACTGATGCTGCGCTGTTCTCCGGCAAACGCATGGATGATGAAGACGACATTGAATACAGCGCCCGTGGCGTGGTCGCCGATCCGAACGATGTGCTGTTTTCCGGTAATCGGGCAACATTGCCTGAATACGACGAACTCGATCCACTGCTGAACGGTCATTCGGTGACAGAGCCGGTAGCTGCCGCAGCAGCAGCCACAACGGCATCGCAGGCCTGGAGCGCGCCGGTTGATCCGCTGTTGCAAACGTCGCCAGTTACCAGCACCGTTATGGAACAATCGACGCCAGCCGTTGCCTGGCAATCCGCGCCTGGCCCGCAAACCGGTGATGCGGTGATTGCGCCTGCGCCTGAAGGTTATCCGCAGTCAGCCGAATATGCTCAGCCTGCGGTGCAGCAGCCGTATGAGCCATGGCAACAGCCGGTTGCACAGGAGAATCCTCAGCCGGAATATTACGCACCGCAAACGTCTGAACCGGTGTATGCGCAACCCGCCGCGCCGCAGCCGCAGGAATTCACCGCGCAGCAAAACTGGCAGCAGGAACCTGTTTATCAGCCGGAGCCTGAGCCGCAACCGGTCTATCAGCAGGAGCCTGGCTTCCAACAATCTTCCGCGTTCCAGCAACCGGTGGTTGAACAACCTTCTGTAGTGGAACCTGAGCCAGTTGTTGAGGAGACGAAACCCTCTCGTCCGCCGCTCTACTATTTTGAAGAAGTCGAAGAGAAACGAGCGCGCGAGCGTGAGCAGTTGGCCGCCTGGTATCAGCCTATTCCAGAACCCGCTCAGGAGCCCGAGCGTGTTAAGCCGTCTATGCCATCTATGCCGACGGCTGCCTCCATTCCGCCCGTTGAGTCTGTTGCTGCCGTTGCGCCGCTGGCTGCCGGGGTGAAAAGCGCCGCTTCTGGGGCAAGTGCCGCTGCCGCAGCACCTGTGTTTAGCCTTGCGGGTAGCGGTGCGCCGCGTCCGCAGGTGAAAGAAGGGATTGGCCCGCAACTGCCGCGCCCGAATCGTGTGCGCGTGCCTACTCGTCGGGAGTTAGCATCGTATGGCATAAAACTGCCGTCACAGCGTATGGCTGAAGAGAAAGCTCGCGAAGAGCAGCTTGATACCAATGCGTACAGCGACGATGAAATTGATGCAATGCAGCAGGATGAGCTGGCACGTCAGTTTGCCCAGTCTCAGCAGCACCGTTATGGCGATGATTATCAGGACGATACCCATCAGACTGATGACGAAGATTTGGCCGCAGAAGCGGAACTGGCTCGCCAGTTTGCCTCGTCCCAGCAGCAGCGCTATTCCGGCGAACAGCCTGCCGGGGCCAATCCGTTCTCGCTTGATGACTTTGAATTTTCGCCAATGAAAACGCTGGTGGATGACGGTCCGCATGAGCCGCTGTTTACGCCAGGCGTGATGCCGGAGCCTGCGCCGCAGCACCAGGAACCAGTCGCACCGCAGCAGCATTACCAGCAGCCGGCACAGCCTGTCGCACCGCAGCAGCATTATCAGCAGCCGGCACAGCCTGTCGCACCGCAGCAGTATTATCAGCAGCCGGCACAGTCTGTCGCACCGCAGCAGCATTACCAGCAGCCAGCACAGCCTGTTACACCGCCGCCGCAGGATAGCCTGATCCATCCACTCTTGATGCGTAACGGCGACAGCCGTCCGGTTCAACGTCCGAGTACGCCGCTGCCATCGTTAGATCTGCTCACGCCGCCGCCGAGTGAAGTTGAGCCGATTGATACTTTTGCACTGGAACAAATGGCGCGTCTGGTGGAAGCGCGTCTGGCGGACTTCCGTATTAAAGCTGATGTAGTGAACTACTCTCCAGGGCCGGTCATTACCCGTTTTGAACTAAACCTGGCACCAGGGGTTAAAGCGGCGCGCATTTCCAACCTGTCACGAGATCTGGCGCGTTCGTTGTCGACCGCTGCGGTCCGCGTGGTCGAGGTCATTCCTGGTAAACCGTATGTCGGACTGGAATTACCGAATAAAAAACGTCAAACCGTTTATCTGCGCGAAGTGTTAGATAACGCGAAATTCCGTGATAACTCGTCCCCGTTGACTGTGGTGCTGGGTAAAGATATTGCGGGCGAACCGGTTGTTGCCGATCTGGCGAAAATGCCGCACCTGCTGGTGGCAGGGACTACCGGTTCCGGTAAGTCTGTTGGGGTGAACGCCATGATCCTCAGCATGCTGTATAAGGCGCAGCCAGAAGACGTTCGCTTTATCATGATTGACCCTAAAATGCTGGAGCTGTCGGTTTATGAAGGCATTCCGCATCTGCTGACTGAAGTTGTGACCGACATGAAAGATGCTGCCAACGCTTTGCGCTGGAGCGTCAATGAAATGGAACGTCGCTACAAACTGATGTCGGCGCTCGGCGTACGTAACCTTGCCGGTTATAACGAGAAAATCGCCGAAGCAGCTCGTATGGGACGTCCGATCCCGGACCCGTACTGGAAGCCGGGCGACAGCATGGACGTTCAGCATCCAGTGCTGGAAAAACTGCCGTATATCGTTGTTCTGGTGGATGAATTCGCCGATCTAATGATGACCGTAGGTAAGAAAGTGGAAGAACTGATTGCACGTCTGGCGCAAAAAGCGCGTGCGGCGGGGATCCACCTGGTGCTGGCAACCCAGCGACCATCCGTTGACGTCATTACCGGTCTGATTAAAGCGAATATCCCGACGCGTATTGCCTTTACCGTGTCCAGCAAAATTGACTCGCGTACTATCCTTGATCAGGGCGGCGCGGAATCGCTGCTGGGGATGGGCGATATGCTCTATTCGGCGCCGAACTCGACGATTCCTGTGCGTGTACACGGTGCCTTTGTTCGTGACGAAGAAGTTCATGCGGTGGTTCAGGACTGGAAAGCGCGCGGTCGTCCACAATATGTTGATGGCATTACCTCAGACAGCGAAAGCGAAGGTGGCGCTGGCGGCTTTGATGGTGGCGAAGAGTTAGATCCGTTGTTCGATCAGGCGGTGAACTTTGTTACCCAAAAACGCAAAGCTTCCATCTCCGGTGTTCAACGACAGTTCCGTATCGGCTACAACCGAGCGGCGCGCATCATCGAACAGATGGAAGCGCAGGGAATTGTCAGTGAGCAAGGGCATAATGGTAATCGTGAAGTGTTGGCTCCGCCGCCCTTCGATTGATTGCAAAGTTAAGTAATTCAGTATTATCTACTTTCCTCATGCTGTTTTTTGGCCTGAAATGGATAGCAGAGGGATCTCCCCGTTGGGAGTGACGTATTTTGAGGAATAACGATGAAAAGAATCGCAATCACCTGTGCATTACTGTCGAGCTTTGTAGTGAGCAGCGTCTGGGCTGATGCTGCCAGCGACCTGAAAAGCCGCCTGGATAAAGTCAGTAGCTTCCATGCCAGCTTTAAGCAAAAGGTTACGGACGGTAGCGGTGCGGCAGTGCAGGAGGGGCAGGGTGATTTATGGGTTAAACGTCCTAATCTGTTTAACTGGCACATGACGCAGCCTGACGAGAGCATCCTGGTCTCCGATGGTAAAACGCTGTGGTTCTTTAACCCGTTTGTTGAACAAGCTACTGCAACCTGGCTGAAAGACGCCACCGGCAACACGCCGTTCATGTTGATTGCGCGTAACCAGGCCAGCGACTGGCAGCAGTACAACATTAAGCAAAACGGCGATGATTTCGTGCTGACGCCGAAAACCAGCAACGGAAACCTGAAACAGTTTACGATCAATGTTGGGCGTGACGGGACGATCCATCAGTTTAGCGCCGTTGAGCAAGACGATCAGCGCAGCAGCTATCAACTGAAATCGCAGCAGAATGGCGCGATTGAACCATCTAAATTCACCTTTACCCCGCCACAAGGTGTAACGGTTGACGATCAACGTAAATAGAGGCGTGTGAGTGAGCAATCTGTCGCTCGACTTTTCTGATAATACCTTTCAGCCACTGGCCGCGCGTATGCGGCCAGAAAATTTAGCGCAGTATATCGGCCAGCAGCATCTGCTGGCTACGGGTAAGCCTTTGCCCCGCGCCATTGAGGCCGGGCACCTGCACTCTATGATTTTATGGGGACCGCCGGGAACGGGTAAAACCACCCTTGCTGAAGTTATTGCCCGTTACGCTAACGCCGATGTTGAACGAATTTCGGCGGTCACCTCTGGCGTAAAAGAAATTCGTGAAGCGATTGAGCGTGCGCGTCAGAACCGTAACGCTGGCCGACGCACAATACTGTTTGTGGACGAAGTCCATCGATTTAATAAAAGCCAGCAGGATGCGTTTTTACCGCATATTGAAGACGGTACAATTACGTTTATTGGCGCTACCACCGAAAACCCCTCGTTTGAATTGAATTCGGCGCTGCTGTCGCGGGCACGCGTTTATTTGCTGAAATCGTTAACCACCGATGATATTGAACAGGTGCTTGACCAGGCGATGTCTGACAAAGCGCGTGGCTACGGCGATCAGGATATTGTTCTGCCACAAGAGACGCGTCGGGCGATTGCTGAATTGGTTAATGGTGATGCGCGGCGGGCGCTGAATACGCTGGAAATGATGGCCGATATGGCCGAAGTTGATGATTCCGGCAAGCGCGTATTAAAAGCGGAATTGCTGACCGAAATTGCCGGTGAACGCAGCGCGCGCTTTGATAATAAAGGCGA
Source organism: Citrobacter werkmanii (assembly GCF_008693645.1). Taxonomy (NCBI): domain Bacteria; kingdom Pseudomonadati; phylum Pseudomonadota; class Gammaproteobacteria; order Enterobacterales; family Enterobacteriaceae; genus Citrobacter; species Citrobacter werkmanii. Next base: position 2,000,698 of record NZ_CP044101.1, read on the forward strand.
TCGCTTTTACGATCTCATCTCCGCCTTACACAAGTCGGTACGTGGTAGCGCGCCGGATGCGGCGCTCTACTGGTATGCGCGAATCATTTCCGCTGGTGGCGATCCGCTGTACGTTGCCCGTCGCTGCCTGGCGATTGCCTCTGAAGATGTGGGCAACGCAGATCCTCGCGCTATGCAGGTGGCGATTTCCGCGTGGGATTGTTTCACTCGCGTGGGACCCGCGGAAGGCGAGCGGGCAATCGCTCAGGCGATCGTCTATCTGGCCTGTGCGCCGAAGAGTAACGCGGTTTACACCGCCTTTAAAGCCGCGCTGGCCGACGCCCGTGAACGTCCGGATTACGACGTTCCCGTTCACCTGCGCAATGCGCCGACTAAGCTGATGAAAGAGATGGGCTACGGTCAGGAGTATCGTTACGCGCATGATGAACCAAATGCCTATGCCGCCGGAGAAGTGTACTTCCCCCAGGAAATGGCACAAACGCGCTATTATCGCCCCACAAACAGAGGTCTTGAAGGCAAGATTGGCGAAAAGCTCGCCTGGCTCGCCGGACAGGATCAAAATAGCCCTATAAAACGCTACCGTTAGTGTTATCGTTGCGGTAATGTTGTCTCTGTATCCCTGTGACCGCAGGCTGTGGTCACTTTTCCCATTTTAATTCGATAAGCACAGGATAAGCATGCTCGATCCCAATCTGCTGCGTAATGAGCCAGACGCAGTCGCAGAAAAACTGGCAAGCCGGGGCTTTAAGCTGGATGTAGATAAGCTGCGCGCTCTTGAAGAGCGTCGTAAAGTTCTGCAGGTACAAACTGAAAACCTGCAGGCAGAGCGTAACTCTCGATCGAAATCCATTGGCCAGGCAAAAGCGCGCGGGGAAGATATCGAGTCTTTACGTCTGGAAGTGAACAAACTGGGCGAAGAGCTGGATGCCGCGAAAGCTGAACTTGATACCTTACAGGCCGAGATCCGCGACATTGCGCTGACCATTCCTAACCTGCCAGCGGATGAAGTTCCGGTGGGTAAAGATGAAAATGACAACGTCGAAGTCAGCCGCTGGGGTACACCGCGTGAGTTTGATTTCGAAGTCCGCGATCATGTTACCCTGGGTGAAATGCACACGGGTCTTGATTTCGCCGCTGCGGTGAAGCTTACCGGCTCTCGTTTCGTGGTCATGAAAGGGCAGATCGCACGTATGCATCGTGCGCTGTCTCAGTTCATGCTGGATCTGCATACCGAACAGCATGGTTACAGCGAAAACTATGTTCCGTATCTGGTTAACCATGACACGCTGTACGGTACCGGGCAACTGCCGAAATTCGCTGGCGATCTGTTCCATACCCGTCCGTTGGACGAAGAAGCTGACAGCAGCAACTACGCGCTGATCCCAACGGCCGAAGTTCCGCTGACTAACCTGGTGCGTGACGAAATCATTGACGAAGATGTGCTGCCGATCAAAATGACCGCGCATACGCCGTGCTTCCGTTCTGAAGCAGGCTCTTACGGTCGTGATACCCGTGGTCTGATCCGTATGCACCAGTTCGATAAAGTTGAGATGGTGCAGATTGTTCGTCCGGAAGATTCAATGGACGCACTGGAAGAGATGACCGGCCACGCCGAGAAGGTTCTTCAACTGCTGGGTCTGCCGTACCGTAAGATCATTTTGTGCACAGGCGACATGGGCTTCGGCGCATGCAAAACCTACGATCTGGAAGTGTGGATCCCAGCGCAGAATACCTATCGCGAAATCTCATCCTGCTCCAACGTGTGGGATTTCCAGGCGCGTCGCATGCAAGCGCGTTGCCGCAGCAAATCCGACAAAAAGACCCGTCTGGTGCATACCCTGAACGGTTCCGGTCTGGCAGTTGGACGTACGCTGGTGGCGGTAATGGAAAACTATCAGCAGGCAGATGGCCGCATTCAGGTTCCGGAAGTATTACGTCCGTACATGAATGGCCTGGAATTCATCGGCTAACCTATCTTTCTATGCTAAAAAGCGCCTCAGGGCGCTTTTTTTATGCCCGTTTGACGTCGGACAATAACCCTTACCTACATAGGAGTAATACTGCCTTCGAATGAAAGTCAGTATCTACCAGTCTGTATAGTGATACTAGCGATATATAAAAATATATACAACGAGTATTTATTTTTTGTTTATTGTGAGCAGCAGAGTGAGCCCCTATGAAAACTAAGATCCCCGATGCCGTGCTGGCAGCTGAGGTTAGTCGCCGCGGTTTGGTAAAAACGACGGCGATAGGCGGGCTGGCGGTGGCCAGTAGCGCGTTTACCCTGCCATTTACCCGTATTGCAAACGCTGCAGAAGCCATTAATCCCACGCAGCGCAATGAGAAAGTCATCTGGAGCGCGTGTACGGTGAACTGCGGTAGCCGCTGTCCACTGCGGATGCATGTGGTAGACGGTGAAATAAAATATGTCGAAACCGACAACACAGGTGATGATAACTATGACGGCCTGCACCAGGTGCGTGCTTGTCTGCGTGGTCGCTCCATGCGTCGTCGCGTTTATAATCCCGATCGTCTGAAATACCCGATGAAACGTGTCGGTAAGCGCGGCGAAGGTAAATTTGAGCGCATCAGTTGGGATGAGGCGTACGAGATTATTGCCAGCAACATGCAGCGTCTGATTAAAGACTATGGTAACGAATCTATCTACCTGAACTACGGCACCGGCACGCTAGGTGGCACCCTGACACGCTCCTGGCCGCCGGGTAAAACCCTGGTGGCACGTCTGATGAACTGCTGTGGTGGGTACCTGAATCACTACGGGGACTACTCTTCGGCACAAATCGCTGCCGGGTTGAACTACACCTACGGCGGCTGGGCCGACGGTAACAGCCCGTCCGATATAGAAAACAGCAAGCTGGTGGTGCTGTTCGGTAATAACCCTGGTGAAACCCGTATGAGCGGGGGCGGGGTAACCTACTACCTTGAACAGGCGCGCCAGAAATCCAATGCCCGGATGATTATTATCGATCCCCGATATACCGACACCGGCGCGGGGCGTGAAGATGAATGGATCCCGATCCGTCCTGGTACAGATGCGGCGCTGGTTAATGGTCTGGCGTATGTTCTGATCACCGAAAACCTGGTGGACCAGGCGTTCCTCGACAAATACTGCGTGGGTTACGACGAGAAAACCTTACCGGCCGATGCGCCGAAGAATGGCCACTATAAGGCGTATATTCTTGGGGAGGGGACAGACGGTATTGCCAAGACCCCGGAATGGGCGGCGCAGGTTACCGGTATTCCCGCTGACCGTATCATCAAACTGGCGCGTGAAATTGGCAGCGCTAAACCGGCATACATCAGCCAGGGTTGGGGGCCGCAGCGTCATGCTAACGGTGAAATAGCGACCCGCGCTATTTCTATGCTGGCCATTCTGACCGGTAATGTTGGTATCAACGGCGGCAACAGCGGTGCGCGTGAGGGTTCATACAGTCTGCCGTTTGAGCGTATGCCTACGCTGGAAAATCCTGTTGAAACCAGCATCTCAATGTTTATGTGGACGGACGCTATTGAGCGTGGCCCGGAGATGACGGCGCTGCGTGACGGCGTTCGCGGCAAAGATAAGCTTGATGTTCCGATTAAAATGATCTGGAACTATGCTGGTAACTGCCTGATTAACCAGCACTCTGATATTAACCGTACGCACGAAATCCTGCAGGATGAGAAAAAGTGCGAGATGATCGTGGTCATCGACTGCCATATGACCTCCTCGGCGAAATATGCGGATATTTTGCTGCCAGACTGTACCGCTTCCGAACAGATGGACTTCGCGCTGGATGCGTCCTGCGGAAACATGTCCTATGTGATTTTCACCGATCAGGTGATCAAACCACGTTTCGAATGCAAGACTATCTACCAGATGACCAGCGAGCTGGCGAAACGCCTTGGCGTCGAGCAGCAGTTTACCGAAGGTCGTACTCAGGAAGAGTGGATGCGTCATCTGTATGAGCAGTCGCGTAAAGCCATTCCTGAACTGCCTGGGTTTGAAGAGTTCCGCAAACAAGGCATCTTTAAGCAGCGAGATCCTGAAGGGCATCACGTGGCGTACAAAGCGTTCTGTGAGGATCCCAAAGCCAATCCGCTCACCACGCCGTCGGGTAAGATCGAAATTTATTCGCAGCAGCTTGCCGAGATCGCGGCAACCTGGGAACTGCCGGAAGGGGATGTGATCGATCCATTGCCGATTTATACCCCTGGCTTTGAAAGTTTAGACGATCCGCTGGTAGAGAAATTCCCGCTGCAACTGACCGGCTTCCACTACAAATCTCGCGTTCACTCGACCTATGGCAACGTAGATGTTCTGAAAGCATCCTGCCGCCAGGAAATGTGGATCAATCCGTTGGATGCGCAGCGACGTGGCATTAACAACGGCGACAAAGTACGCATCTTTAACGATCGTGGCGAGGTGCATATCGAAGCGAAAGTGACCCCGCGTATGATGCCCGGCGTGGTGGCATTAGGCGAAGGGGCCTGGTACGACCCGGACACGAAGCGTGTGGATCAGGGCGGCTGTATTAACGTCCTGACGACTCAGCGTCCTTCTCCTCTCGCGAAGGGGAATCCGTCACATACGAACCTTGTTCAGGTTGAAAAGGTGTAAGGAGTAACCGATGACAACCCAGTATGGATTTTTTATTGATTCCAGCCGTTGCACCGGTTGCAAAACCTGCGAACTGGCCTGCAAAGACTTCAAAAATTTAACCCCGGATGTCAGTTTCCGCCGCATTTACGAGTACGCGGGTGGCGACTGGCAAGAAGACAATGGCGTCTGGCATCAAAACGTCTTTGCCTATTACCTCTCTATTGCCTGTAACCACTGTGAAGACCCGGCCTGCACCAAGGTGTGTCCGAGTGGCGCGATGCACAAACGTGAAGATGGCTTTGTCGTCGTGGATGAAGATGTGTGCATTGGCTGTCGGTATTGCCACATGGCCTGTCCTTACGGTGCGCCCCAGTACAATGCTGAAAAAGGACATATGACCAAATGCGATGGCTGCCATGAACGCGTCGCTGAAGGTAAGAAACCTATCTGCGTTGAGTCCTGCCCACTGCGTGCGCTGGATTTCGGTCCGATTGACGAACTGCGCAAAAAACACGGTACTCTGGCCGCGGTTGCGCCACTACCGGGCGCGCACTTCACCAAACCGAGCATTGTTATCAAACCTAACGCCAATAGCCGCCCGACCGGGGATACCACGGGTTATCTGGCCAATCCGAAGGAGGTGTAAGATGGGAAGTGGATGGCATGAATGGCCGCTGATGATCTTCACGGTCTTCGGACAGTGTGTGGTTGGTGGCTTTATCGTTCTGGCGTTGGCGTTAATGAAAGGGGACTTACGTCCTGAATCACAGCAGCGGGTAATCGCCTGCATGTTCGGGCTGTGGGTACTGATGGGTATTGGCTTTATTGCTTCTATGCTCCATCTGGGCTCGCCGATGCGTGCCTTTAACTCGCTCAATCGCGTAGGCGCTTCTGCGCTGAGCAATGAAATCGCCAGTGGTTCAGTGTTCTTTGCCATTGGCGGCGTCGGCTGGCTGCTGGCGATGTTGAAAAAAATGCCGCCCGCACTACGCAATCTGTGGTTAGTTGTCACCATGGTGCTGGGCGTCGTTTTTGTCTGGATGATGGTACGTGTGTATAACACCATTGATACCGTGCCGACCTGGTACAGCGTCTGGACGCCGCTGGGTTTCTTCCTGACGCTGTTTATGGGCGGTCCGCTGCTGGGATATCTGCTATTGAGAATTGCCGGTATTGACGGTTGGGCGATGCGTCTGCTGCCTGCCATTTCGGTTCTTGCTCTGGTCATAAGCGCCATTATGTCTGTAATGCAGGGGGCCGAACTGGCGACGATCCACAGTTCGATTCAACAGGCGTCTGCGCTGGTTCCGGATTATGGCTCACTGATGGCCTGGCGGATCGTGGCACTGGCGTTAGCGTTGTGCTGCTGGATTGTACCGCAAGTCAAAGGTTACCAACCCGCAATACCACTGCTTTCCGTCGCGTTTATTCTGTTGATAGTCGGCGAGCTGATTGGTCGTGGCGTGTTCTATGGCCTGCATATGACTGTCGGTATGGCGGTTGCAAGCTAATTCATAATATGCCGGATGGCGGCTCGTGCCTTCTCCGGCCTACAGATCCGTAGGCCTTAACGCGCGCGCCATCAGGCATTATGTTACGCCAGGTTTTTCCCCGGTTTTTTATTTCTGTTTCGTTAACGTATCGTAGCTGGTCATCAGATTGCGATAATCCGGAATGTGATTAGAGAACAACGTCGCCAGCCCTTCGATATCGTTACGCCAGTCACGGTGTAGTTCACACGCGACGCCGAACCATGTCATCAATTGCGCGCCAGCCTGCGACATCCGATCCCATGCTGAATGGCGGGTGATTTCGTTAAATGTACCTGAAGCATCAGTGACGACAAAAACGTCAAACCCTTCTTCTATCGCGGAGAGCGCAGGGAAGGCGACACAAACTTCCGTCACGACCCCAGCAATGATCAACTGCTTTTTACCAGTCGCTTTCACCGCCTTCACAAAATCTTCGTTATCCCACGCGTTGATGTTTCCCGGGCGAGCAATATAAGGCGCATCGGGGAATTGAGCTTTCAGTTCCGGTACCAGCGGTCCGTTCGGTCCTGTTTCAAAACTGGTGGTCAGAATAGTCGGGAGCTTGAAGTATTTTGCCAGATCACCCAGGGCAAGCACGTTATTCTTGAATTTATCGGGATCGATATCCCGAACCAGAGAGAGCAAGCCAGCCTGATGATCGACCAGCAATACTGCCGCATTATCTTTATCAAGTCTTACGTAAGGTTTCGTCATGATATTTCTCCTGTTCGGCATCGGTGCGGGAAATTTGATGAGTTTAAGTCTGGAGAAAGAACGGTATCCGGACTGGAAGTATAAATAAGAACTGACTGTTCTATTTCGAAGACAATACCGCTCTGCATCTCGCATAGAGTTTAGTAAGAAATAAAAGTAAGGGGAGTCCATGAAATTTTTCGACTGAACGTAACGTGAGATTTTTGTTTTAGATCAATAAAAACAAGCAGATGTGTTTTTGTATTTTTTATCTATTCACATTAAGAATCAGTAATGCAAATCGATCGTCAGAAAAGCGCCTCAGCCCTTTGATTACGCCGATTGACAATGTTTTTGGCAGTGGCATGATGCGCATGAAATTTGAACTTCCTCACGGTTTTTATTCATGTCCATCTATACCCGTCCCGTCATGCTTCTGCTGTGCGGGCTGCTTCTGTTGACCCTGGCGATCGCCGTGTTAAACACGCTCGTCCCGCTTTGGCTCGCCCATGCAAATCTGCCAACCTGGCAGGTCGGTATGGTGAGTTCGTCCTACTTTACCGGTAATTTGGTAGGGACGTTGCTGACCGGGTATTTAATTAAACGCCTTGGATTTAACCGCAGCTATTACATCGCCTCGTTTATTTTTGCCGCGGGCTGTGTTGGGCTGGGGGTTATGGTTGGATTCTGGAGCTGGATGAGCTGGCGCTTTATTGCCGGCGTTGGCTGCGCCATGATTTGGGTGGTAGTGGAAAGTGCGCTGATGTGCAGCGGGACTTCGCGCAATCGCGGACGTTTGCTTGCCGCCTATATGATGATCTATTACGTGGGGACGTTCTTAGGACAATTGCTGGTCAGTAAGGTATCAACAGAATTGATGAATGTGCTGCCGTGGGTGACGGGAACCATCCTGGCTGGCGTTCTACCGCTGCTCTTTGCGCGCATCGCCAATCAGCAGAGTGATGAACAGCACTCAACCCCTATTGTATCGATGCTGAAGCTGCGACAGGCGCGTCTGGGCGTTAATGGCTGCATTATTTCCGGGATTGTGCTGGGCTCTTTGTACGGCCTGATGCCGCTGTATCTGAACCATCAGGGAGTAAGCAATGCCAGCATTGGTTTCTGGATGGCGGTTCTGGTTAGCGCCGGTATTCTGGGGCAATGGCCGATTGGCCGCCTGGCGGACAAGCTGGGACGCCTGCTGGTCTTACGCGTCCAGGTGTTTGTGGTGATCGTCGGAAGTATTGCTATGCTGAATCAGGCGGCGATGGCCCCTGCATTATTTATGTTGGGTGCGGCAGGTTTTACTCTCTATCCGGTCGCGATGGCCTGGGCCTGTGAAAAGGTGGAACATCATCAACTGGTCGCCATGAATCAGGCTTTGCTATTAAGCTATACCGTTGGCAGTCTGCTTGGCCCTTCGTTTACCGCAATGCTGATGCAGAATTACTCAGATAGCTTGCTGTTTATCATGATTGCCAGCGTATCGTTTATTTATCTACTGATGCTGCTGCGCAAGACGGGCCATACGCCCAATTCTATCGCGCATATTTGACCTGTTTTAACAGAATGCGAACAGGTGTACTTGTTGGCTGGGATTGATTTTCCCGCTGCTGGCGAGAAGAGGGCGTTAAGAAGGCATGAGGTGGGTAACTGGTTTGTTACCCACCTTAAGACTTAATACATCACTTTATGACCATACTGCTCAAGGATGCCTTTCACTCGCTCCATGGTCTCTTTCTTCGGCGGCTTCACACCATCGAGTTTGTACTCTTCGCCCATCGCTACCCATTTGTGTTTGCCCAGTTCGTGGTAAGGTAGCAGCTCGATTTTTTCAACGTTGCCCATATCGCGGGTAAATTCGCCCAGACGGTGCGCGGAGTCGTCATCGTCAGACCAGCCTGGCACTACCACGTAACGGATCCACACTTTAATGTCTTTGTTCGACAGGTAACGAGCAAATTCCAGCGTGCGATGGTTAGACACGCCGACCAGATTCTGGTGGATTTCGTCGTTCATCTGTTTGAGATCGAGCATCACCAGGTCGGTGACTTCCAGCAGTTCATCAATTACCGGATCGTAGCGGCGAACAAAACCGTTGGTGTCCAGGCAGGTGTGAATGCCTTCTTTTTTACAGGCGCGGAACCAGTCACGTACGAACTCAGCCTGCAGGATGGCTTCACCGCCGGATGCCGTCACGCCGCCACCGGAGGCGTTCATAAAGTGGCGATAAGTCACCACCTCTTTCATTAATTCGTCGACAGTGACTTCTTTACCGCCGTGCGTATCCCATGTGTCACGGTTATGGCAATACAGGCAGCGCATCAGGCAGCCCTGGAAGAAGGTAATAAAACGGATGCCCGGGCCGTCTACAGTGCCACAGGATTCAAAGGAGTGAATGCGACCAATAACTGACATTGCGGTGTTTCTCCAGATGTGGCCCATCCGGGGCCTGTGTTAGTGCACAGTTATTAACTGTGTCGAGTCTGTTTTGGCTGCTATCCATAAGTATAGATAGCTGACAAAGCAGGCTATTAAAAAGGCCCCACTTACGTGGAGCCTTTATTGTACGCTTTTTAAAGTACGATTTCAGTCAAAACCAATTACATGGTCTGAGTGAAGGTACGAGTAATAACGTCCTGCTGCTGTTCTTTAGTCAGGGAGTTAAAACGTACTGCGTAGCCAGAAACGCGGATGGTCAGCTGCGGATATTTTTCCGGATGTTCCATCGCATCCAGCAGCATTTCACGGTTCATGACGTTCACGTTCAGGTGCTGACCACCTTCGATGGACGCTTCGTGGTGGAAGTAACCATCCATCAGACCAGCCAGGTTAGTCTTACGAACTTCGTCGTCTTTACCCAGTGCGTTCGGAACGATAGAGAAGGTATAAGAGATACCATCTTTAGCGTAAGCAAACGGCAGTTTAGCTACGGAGGTCAGAGAGGCAACAGCACCTTTCTGGTCACGACCGTGCATTGGGTTAGCACCCGGTCCGAACGGCGCGCCAGCACGACGACCGTCTGGGGTGTTACCCGTTTTCTTACCATAAACCACGTTAGAGGTGATGGTCAGAACAGACTGAGTCGGGATAGCGTTACGGTAAGTAGTCAGTTTCTGAATTTTCTTCATGAAACGTTCTACCAGGTCAACCGCCATGTCATCTACACGAGAGTCGTTGTTACCAAACTGCGGGTATTCGCCTTCGATTTCGAAGTCGATAGCCAGACCGTCTTCGTCACGAATCGGTTTAACTTTCGCATATTTGATTGCAGACAGGGAGTCAGCAGCAACGGACAGACCAGCGATACCACACGCCATGGTGCGGATAACGTCACGGTCGTGCAGCGCCATCAGAGAGGCTTCGTAGCTGTACTTGTCGTGCATGTAGTGGATTACGTTCAGCGCGGTGACGTACTGCTTCGCCAGCCAGTCCATGAAGTGATCCATGCGGTCCATCACTTCGTCGAAGTTCAGAACGTCGCCTTTGATCGGTTCAGATTTAGGACCAACCTGCATTTTCAGTTTTTCATCAACGCCGCCGTTGATTGCGTACAGCATGGTTTTCGCCAGGTTTGCACGCGCACCGAAGAACTGCATTTGTTTACCAACAACCATCGGGCTTACGCAGCAAGCGATAGCGTAGTCGTCGTTGTTGAAGTCCGGACGCATCAGGTCATCGTTCTCGTACTGCAGAGAAGAGGTGTCGATGGACACTTTAGCGGCGAATTTCTTGAAGTTCAGAGGCAGTTTTTCAGACCACAGAACGGTGATGTTCGGCTCCGGAGAAGGACCCATGGTGTACAGGGTGTTCAGGAAGCGGAAGCTGTTTTTGGTAACCAGAGTACGGCCATCAACGCCCATACCACCGATAGATTCAGTTGCCCAAATCGGGTCACCGGAGAACAGTTCATCATATTCCGGAGTACGCAGGAAGCGAACCATACGCAGTTTCATGACCAGGTGGTCAATCATTTCCTGAGCGTCTTGTTCAGTGATTTTGCCTGCTTTGATATCACGTTCGATGTATGCATCCAGGAAGGTGGATACGCGACCGAAGGACATTGCTGCGCCGTTCTGAGATTTAACCGCGGCCAGGTAGCCGAAGTAAGTCCACTGGATAGCTTCCTGAGCGTTGGTAGCCGGACCAGAGATATCGCAGCCATATTTCGCTGCCATTTCTTTGATCTGACCCAGCGCGCGGTGCTGTTCAGCGATTTCTTCACGCAGACGGATAGTCGCTTCCAGGTTTACGCCGTTTTCCAGATCAGACTGCAGGGAAACAAACTGTGCGTATTTGTCTTTCATCAGGAAGTCGATACCGTACAGCGCAACGCGACGGTAGTCACCGATGATACGGCCACGGCCATACGCATCTGGCAGACCAGTCAGAACACCGGATTTACGGCAGTTCAGAATGTCTTTGGTATAAACATCGAATACGCCCTGGTTGTGGGTTTTACGGTATTCGGTGAAGATTTTTTTCAGCATCGGGTCCAGTTCGCGATTGTACGCTTTGCAGGAACCTTCAACCATTTTGATGCCGCCGAACGGAATGATCGCACGTTTCAGCGGAGCTTCAGTCTGCAGACCAACAATTTTCTCCAGCGCTTTGTTGATGTAACCAGCGTCGTGAGAAGTGATGGTAGAAGCAACGGAGGTGTCAAAGTCAACAGGCGCGTGAGTGCGGTTTTCCTGTTTAACGCCTTCCATTACGCTGTCCCACAGCTTGGTGGTCGCGTCAGTAGCGCCAGCCAGGAAGGACTCGTCACCCTCATACGGAGTGTAGTTTTTCTGAATGAAGTCACGTACGTTTACTTCATTCTGCCAGTCACCTTTGGTAAAACCTTCCCAGGCTGTGGCTAACTTTTCATTAAGCTCGGACATGTAACACCTACCTTCTTAAGTGGATTTTTTATTTACTGCGTGTAATGGGCATCAACAGATTAATGATGATCGTTACCACGCAGGTAAATGACCCAGTATGTCAACCCGACCAACAAACCGCCGCCGATAATATTACCGATCGTAACCGGAATCAGGTTATCGGTGATGAAATTCATCACGGTCAGGTGAGAAAAATTCTCCGGAGAAGAACCGACAGCGGTCCAAAATTCCGGGGTGGCGAAATCGCGTATTACAATACCCATAGGGATCATAAACATGTTTGCGATACTGTGCTCAAAACCGCTGGCAACAAACATTGCGACCGGTAATACCATGATAAACGCTTTGTCCATCAGGCTGCGACCTGAGTAGCTCATCCATACGGCCAGACACACCATCAGGTTAGCCAGGATACCGAGGCTCACCGCTTCAACAAAAGTATGGTGTACTTTGTGGTCGGCTGTTTGCAGGACGTTGAGTCCCCACGCGCCGTTGGCGGTCATATACTCGCCGGAAAGCCACATAAGTAACACGAAGATCAGGGCGCCAATCAGGTTGCCGACATAAACGTTAAGCCAGTTTTTAGCCAACTGTCCCCAGGTAATACGACCACTGGCTTTAGCAACAACAATCAGTACGGTTGAGGTGAAGAGGTCTGCACCACAGATAACACAAAGGATCAGCCCCAGGGAAAAGCAGATACCACCTATTAATTTTGCCATGCCAAAAGGCATGGTGCCGGTACCGGTTGTGGCGGTGATATAGAAAACAAAGGCAATTGAAATGAATACACCGGCAGTAATTGCCAGATAGAACGTCTTAAGCGGATGTTTCGTTGCTTTATAGACGCCTGCTTCTTCGGCAACTTTGGCCATTGCAGCAGGAAGTAAAAGATCAAAAGGGTTGTCAGCTTTCACACTAACTCTCTCTTTATTAAGTCGGCGACGAGATACTAACAAAGCATTATAGATGAGAATTTGATATAGATCATATCTCGCCTGGCTTATAGGCCCGCAAGACGCATGGTTTTTATGCAAATGCGGAGTAAATTATTGATTATCCATGTAAAAATAAATTTTAAAAATTATAAAGTGAGTTGAATTTTTTCTTTCAGCCTCCTGCTGGACAGTTAATTAATATGGAGTAATTGAGATAAAAAGCCACATTAATAAGCTAATTTTTTTAATATCAACTACTAATATTTAACCTTGCTTTTACATTTATTTTTTGATTTGACCAAAATAAAAAACAGGGCGCTTAAAGCGCCCCGTAATATAGCCCAGACAATACATTTAGCCTACTTAACGCAGGCTGTTTGGCACTATTTTGACCAGTGCGCCGCTTTCGCGCGCTGCAGTTTTTCATAGGCTTTCAGCAGAGACTGATGCGCCGGGAATGCGTGCAGATCGTTGTCTACTGGCTGAAGGCCATAAAAAGCGGCTTCACCACTCAATGCCGCACTTGCCGCTTCAACCGCATCGGCGCCGTACATGCGGACAAAGGCGTTCAGATATTGCAGCGGCTGACGCTCCTCTTCCTGCGACAATAGCAGCAGCGTTTGCAGGCAACGGTAGTAGTTTGCACGTTCAGCGCTAAACACGGAGGCGTTGAATTCCATCGTCCATTCTGTCCATACCAGCGCTTGCTCCAGGTCACCACCGGCCAGCGCCAGCATTACTTTGAGCTCGCCAATGCGCAGGGTATACCAACCGTTATCTGCGCCGGTCGCCAGACCAAGCAGTTCGCGTACGCGGGTGAAGTCGTCAAAACCTTCTTCATCCAGTTGTTCGAGCAGATTGAGATAGTCTTCTTTATCCCACTCACTGCCTGGCAGAGAGAGGATCGTTTCGCGCAGATGCGTACCCATTGCGTTGTTGGCTAACCACAGATCTTCAGCCGGGTAGATGTCAGACATCCCCGGAACGATAATGCGGCAGGCGTATACCCCCAGATGTTCGTAGTCGGCGATATACACTTCTTTATCTTCTGCGTTGAAGATGGTCATCAGGGTGGCGAACTCTTCTTCCGTAGTGCCGGAGAAATTCCAGTCAACGAACGGATAATCAGCATCCTGCTTGAACAGATCCCAGGAGATCAGACCGCTGGAATCAATGAAGTGGGTTTCAAGGTTAGTGTGTTCAGCCACTTCTTCATCGTCGAAGGTTGGCGGGGTGAAGACATCAAGATCTTTCAGACCACGACCCTGCAGCAGTTCGGTAACGGTACGCTCCAGCGCAACGCCGAAATCCGGGTGCGCGCCGAAGGACGCAAAGCAGGTACCGTTGGCCGGGTTGAACAGGACAACGCAAATCACCGGGTATTTGCCGCCCAGCGAGCCATCGTAGGCGAAAATTGGGAAACCTTCCGCTTCCAGTGTGGCGATGGACTCCACTACCGCCGGGTAACGCGCCATCACCTCGGCCGGGATTTCCGGCAGGCTGATGCTTTCCGCGATAATGCGGTTCTTCACATAACGTTCAAAGACTTCAGACAGGCCCTGAACGCGCGCTTCGTTAGGCGTGTTACCCGCAGACATACCGTTAGAAACGTACAGATTGCCGATAATATTCATCGGAATATAGATAGTCTGGTTATCAGACTGACGGGTAAACGGCAGGCCGCAGACGCCACGATCTTCATTTCCGGATTGCAGGTCGATAAGCATGCTTCCGGTCAATTCGTTTTCTGGATCGTAAAACGCGCGCAGACGCGCATCCAGCAGACCTTCCGGCACGTCATCGTCTTCCGTCAGCGGGAACCATTTTTCGTTCGGATAATGCACGAACGGGCCGTTGGCGATGGTTTCGCCCAGCCAGAAATCCGCAAAGAAGTAGTTCGTAGACAGACGCTCAAAATATTCGCCCAGCGCGGAGGCCAGCGCCGCTTTTTTCGTCGCACCTTTACCGTTGGTAAAGCACAGCGCGCATTCTTTGTCGCGAATATGCACAGACCAAACGTTAGGCACAGGGTTCAACCAGGAGGCTTCTTCAATCTGAAAACCAAGGTCGAGTAATTTTTGCTGGAAGCGAGCGATGGAGTCTTCCAGAGCGGCATCTTTGCCGGGAATAAATGTTTGCGTCATGAAAATCACTTTTGTCGTACGGAAAGCGCGCAATGATACGGGTTTTCAATGAACGGCGCTATCGCCGCCGGAGCCCAGGCGTAAATAAAACTATTGGCTATGCTTTCACACAGTCAACAATGTTAAGAGCACAAAATGAAAGCATTCGATTTACAGCGTATGGCACTGGATAAGGTGCCAATGGAGTTTCTTGGTGAGGTTGCGCTGCGCAGTCTCTATACCTTTATATTGGTTTTTCTGTTTTTAAAGCTTACAGGGCGGCGTGGCGTACGGCAGATGTCGCTTTTTGAAGTGCTGATTATTCTTACGCTGGGCTCAGCGGCGGGCGATGTGGCGTTTTATGACGATGTGCCGATGATTCCGGTGCTGGTGGTTTTTATTACCCTGGCGCTGCTGTATCGTCTTGTCATGTGGCTGATGTCACACAGCGAAAAGCTGGAAGATCTACTGGAAGGTAAGCCAGTGGTCATCATTGAAGACGGTGAATTGTCATGGTCAAAGCTTAATCGCGCCAATATGACGGAATTCGAATTCTTTATGGAGCTGCGTTTGAACGGCGTAGAGCAACTGGGGCAGGTGAAACTCGCTATTCTGGAGACGAATGGGCAGATCAGCGTTTACTTCTTTGCCGATGAAGACGTAAAACCGGGACTCAGCATTCTGCCTAAACACTGTACACAGCGATTTAAGGTGGTGCCTGAAACAGGCGACTATGCATGTGTACGGTGTAGTGAAGTGGTGCAAATGAGCGCGGGGGATCATCAATTATGTCCGCGCTGCGCAAATCCAGAATGGTCGAAGGCCAGTCGGGCAAAACGGGTCACCTGACAGCGAAAATCTCGGTTTTTACCCGTCAATCCGATAGATTCTGTTGTGTGACCTATGACTCATTTTTACCCCGCTCAGTTTTACCCATTGCGGCGCGTGTCACTGAATGATAAAACCGATATCCACAGGAATAACTTATACCCAATGTCTGTCACAGGATTATCGTCAATGACAGGATGTTGATTGGATAACAACACAACGTGGTGAGGGGAAATGGCTCAGGTCTTCAATTTTAGTTCAGGTCCGGCAATGCTACCGGCGGAAGTACTTAAACTGGCTCAACAGGATCTTCGCGACTGGAACGGTCTTGGCACGTCGGTCATGGAAATTAGCCACCGGGGCAAAGAGTTTATCCAGGTGGCAGAGGAAGCAGAGCAGGATTTTCGCGATCTCCTCAGCATCCCCTCTAACTATAAAGTGTTGTTCTGTCATGGCGGTGGCCGTGGGCAATTCGCCGGTATCCCGTTAAATATTCTCGGTGATAAAACGACAGCGGATTACGTCGATGCCGGTTACTGGGCCGCCAGTGCGATTAAAGAAGCGAAAAAGTACTGCACGCCAAACGTTATCGATGCCAAAGTCACCGTTGACGGTCTGCGCGCTGTTAAGCCAATGAGCGAATGGCAGCTTTCTGACAACGCCGCGTACCTGCACTATTGCCCGAATGAAACCATCGATGGCATTGCGATTGATGAAACGCCGAACTTTGCCAGCAATGTGGTGGTTACGGCGGATCTCTCTTCTACCATCCTCTCCGCGCCGCTTGATGTTAGCCGCTATGGCGTAATCTATGCCGGGGCGCAGAAAAACATTGGTCCCGCCGGACTGACGATTGTTATTGTACGCGAAGATCTGCTGGGTAAAGCGCATGTTTCATGCCCGTCAATCCTTGACTATACCGTGCTAAATGACAACGACTCCATGTTCAACACGCCGCCAACCTTTGCCTGGTATCTGTCTGGCCTGGTCTTTAAGTGGCTCAAAGAGCAGGGCGGTGTTAATGCGATGAATAAAATTAACCAGCAAAAAGCAGAGCTGTTGTATGGCGTGATCGACAACAGCGACTTCTATCGTAACGATGTCGCGAAGTCGAACCGTTCACGTATGAACGTCCCGTTCCAACTGGCTGACAGCGCCCTGGATAAACTCTTCCTGGAGGAGTCTTTCGCTGCGGGTCTGCATGCGCTGAAAGGGCACCGTGTGGTCGGCGGTATGCGTGCGTCTATCTATAATGCGATGCCGCTCGAAGGCGTAAAAGCACTGACCGATTTCATGGTCGATTTCGAACGCCGCCGCGGTTAATCTGCTGTACTTTCATCCCCACAGTCCGCCTGTGGGGTTTTTATATCTGTTTTGAGAGTTGAGTTTCATGGAATCCCTGACGTTACAACCCATTGCGCGGGTGGATGGCACCATCAATCTGCCTGGATCCAAAAGTGTTTCTAACCGCGCTTTGCTGCTGGCCGCATTAGCAAATGGCACCACTGTCCTGACCAACCTGCTGGACAGCGACGATGTCCGCCATATGCTCAATGCACTCAATGCGTTAGGGATTAGCTATACCCTTTCCGCCGATCGCACCCGCTGCGAGATTATCGGCAACGGCGGCGCATTACATGCCGAAAGGGCAGTGGAACTGTTTCTTGGCAATGCCGGAACCGCAATGCGTCCGCTGGCCGCTGCGCTGTGCCTTGGCAGCAATGACATCGTGTTGACAGGCGAACCGCGCATGAAGGAGCGCCCGATTGGCCATCTGGTTGATGCGCTGCGCCAGGGGGGAGCCAACATTGAGTACCTGGAACAGGAAAACTATCCGCCACTTCGTTTGCGCGGTGGTTTTAGCGGCGGTCAGGTTGAGGTGGACGGCAGCGTATCCAGCCAGTTCCTCACTGCGCTACTGATGACTGCACCGCTGGCGCCGCAGGATACAACGATCGCCATTAAAGGCGAGCTGGTATCTAAACCTTATATTGATATCACCCTGAATCTGATGAAGACGTTTGGTGTTGAAATTGAGAATCAGAACTACCAGCGCTTTGTCGTGCAGGGGCAGCAGCAGTATCAGTCTCCGGGCGCCTATCTGGTTGAGGGCGATGCTTCTTCTGCTTCATACTTCCTCGCGGCGGGCGCCATTAAAGGCGGCACGGTTAAAGTCACCGGGATTGGCCGCAACAGTATGCAGGGCGATATTCGCTTTGCTGATGTACTGGAGAAAATGGGCGCGACCATTACCTGGGGTGATGATTTTATTGCCTGTACTCACGGCGAACTGAACGCAGTGGATATGGATATGAACCATATTCCCGACGCGGCGATGACTATTGCCACGGCCGCGCTGTTTGCTAAAGGCACCACGACCCTACGCAACATCTACAACTGGCGCGTCAAAGAGACCGACCGTCTGTTTGCGATGGCGACGGAATTACGCAAAGTGGGCGCGGAAGTTGAAGAGGGGCATGACTTCATCCGCATCACACCACCAGCGACGCTGAAGTTTGCGGATATCGCAACCTATAACGATCACCGTATGGCGATGTGTTTCTCGCTGGTGGCGCTGTCTGATACCCCTGTGACCATTCTTGACCCCAAATGTACCGCCAAAACTTTCCCGGATTATTTCGAACAGTTGGCGCGTATTAGTACACCTGCCTGATTTTATTGCCGCACTACCCGGTGCGGCACATTCTGCCATCTCCGATTGTCTATTTCTTCTACACTCAGCTTCAATGATTCTGCATTTTTCACACAAAGATAACGATCGTTGTCGTTGGCGCGTATAATGCGCGGCGTTCACGTTAACGTATGCCCGTTTAAGGAGAAAAAGATGACGGCAATTGCCCCGGTTATTACCATTGATGGCCCAAGCGGTGCAGGTAAAGGCACCTTGTGCAAGGCAATGGCGGAAGCATTGCAGTGGCATCTGTTAGATTCAGGCGCGATCTATCGCGTACTGGCGCTCGCAGCGTTACATCACCATGTCGATGTCACCTCTGAAGATGCTCTGGTACCGCTTGCCTCACACCTGGATGTGCGTTTTATCTCAACGGACGGCAACCTGGAAGTCATTCTGGAAGGTGAAGATGTTAGTGGCGAAATCCGCACTCAGGAAGTGGCGAATGCCGCATCCCAGGTGGCTGCTTTTCCCCGCGTGCGCGAAGCGCTTTTACGTCGTCAACGCGCGTTTCGCGAAGCACCTGGACTGATTGCCGACGGACGCGATATGGGAACCGTCGTGTTCCCGGATGCGCCGGTGAAAATTTTTCTGGACGCCTCCTCGCACGAACGTGCGCATAGACGTATGCTACAGTTGCAGGAGAAGGGCTTTAGTGTTAACTTTGAACGCCTTTTGGCCGAGATCGAGGAACGCGATTACCGCGATCGTAACCGTGCTGTAGCGCCGCTGGTTCCCGCTGCTGATGCTTTAGTTTTGGATTCAACCCGATTAAGCATTGAGCAAGTGATTGAAAAAGCGTTACAATATGCGCGCCAAAAACTGGCACTCGCTTAAGCGCGACCGAATTTGCAGTACCCCCGTTGCAATGGACTGACAGCGGGTATGTTAAACAACCCCATCCGGCATGGAGCCAGGTGGACGTTAAATATGAAACCTGAAGATTAAACATGACTGAATCTTTTGCTCAACTGTTTGAAGAATCCTTAAAAGAAATCGAAACCCGTCCGGGTTCCATCGTTCGTGGTGTTGTTGTTGCTATCGACAAAGACGTAGTACTGGTTGACGCTGGTCTGAAATCTGAGTCCGCCATTCCGGCAGAGCAGTTCAAAAACGCCCAGGGCGAGCTGGAAATCCAGGTTGGTGACGAAGTTGACGTTGCTCTGGATGCAGTAGAAGACGGCTTCGGTGAAACCCTGCTGTCCCGTGAGAAAGCTAAACGTCACGAAGCTTGGATCACGCTGGAAAAAGCTTACGAAGAAGCTGCAACCGTTACTGGTGTTATCAATGGCAAAGTCAAGGGTGGCTTCACTGTTGAGCTGAATGGTATTCGCGCGTTCCTGCCGGGTTCCTTGGTAGACGTTCGTCCGGTCCGCGACACGCTGCACCTGGAAGGCAAAGAGCTTGAGTTCAAAGTCATCAAGCTGGATCAGAAGCGTAACAACGTTGTTGTTTCCCGTCGTGCCGTTATCGAATCCGAAAACAGCGCAGAACGCGATCAGCTGCTGGAAAACCTGCAGGAAGGCATGGAAGTTAAAGGTATCGTTAAGAACCTCACTGACTACGGTGCATTCGTTGATCTGGGTGGCGTTGACGGCCTGCTGCACATCACCGACATGGCATGGAAACGCGTTAAGCATCCGAGCGAAATCGTAAACGTTGGCGACGAAATCACTGTTAAAGTGCTGAAGTTCGACCGCGAGCGTACTCGTGTATCTCTGGGCCTGAAACAGCTGGGCGAAGATCCATGGGTAGCTATCGCTAAGCGTTATCCGGAAGGTACCAAACTGACTGGTCGCGTGACCAACCTGACCGACTACGGCTGCTTCGTTGAAATCGAAGAAGGCGTTGAAGGCCTGGTTCACGTTTCCGAAATGGATTGGACCAACAAAAACATCCACCCGTCCAAAGTTGTTAACGTTGGCGATGTAGTGGAAGTTATGGTTCTGGATATCGACGAAGAACGTCGTCGTATCTCCCTGGGTCTGAAGCAGTGCAAAAACAACCCATGGCAGCAGTTCGCGGAAACCCACAACAAGGGCGACCGTGTTGAAGGTAAAATCAAGTCTATCACTGACTTCGGTATCTTCATCGGCCTGGACGGCGGCATCGACGGCCTGGTTCACCTGTCTGACATCTCCTGGAACGTTGCAGGCGAAGAAGCAGTTCGTGAATACAAAAAAGGCGACGAAATCGCAGCAGTTGTTCTGCAGGTTGACGCAGAGCGTGAGCGTATCTCTCTGGGCGTTAAACAGCTCGCAGAAGATCCGTTCAACAACTGGGTTGCACTGAACAAGAAAGGCGCAATCGTAAACGGTAAAGTCACTGCAGTTGACGCTAAAGGCGCAACCGTAGAACTGGCTGACGGCGTTGAAGGTTACCTGCGCGCTTCTGAAGCTTCCCGTGACCGCGTTGAAGATGCAACTCTGGTTCTGAGCGTAGGCGACGACGTTGAAGCTAAATTCACCGGCGTTGATCGTAAGAACCGTGCAATCAGCCTGTCTGTTCGTGCTAAAGACGAAGCTGATGAGAAAGATGCAATCGCAACTGTTAACAAACAGGAAGATGCAAACTTCTCTAACAACGCAATGGCTGAAGCTTTCAAAGCAGCTAAAGGCGAGTAATATCAAGTTCTCTAAATCCTTTGTGCCGTTAACAGCACAAAGGGTGACGAGTAGCTTGACAGATTACAGGATTCGTCCTGTAATCAATGACAAAGGGCGGCTACGGCCGCCCTTAATCAATGCAGCAGCTAATTATGCCTTTAAGGAACCGGAGGAATCATGACCAAGTCAGAATTGATTGAAAGACTTGCAACCCAGCAACCTCATATTCCCGCGAAAGCGGTTGAAGATGCAGTAAAAGAGATGCTGGAACATATGGCCTCGACTCTTGCGCAGGGCGAGCGTATTGAAATCCGCGGTTTCGGCAGCTTCTCTTTGCATTACCGCGCACCTCGCACCGGACGTAATCCGAAGACCGGCGATAAAGTGGATCTGGAAGGGAAATACGTTCCGCACTTTAAACCAGGTAAAGAACTGCGCGATCGCGCCAATATTTACGGTTAAGTTTTTAGCGAGACTTAACGCCGAGGAAAGCACCTGCATGGGTGCTTTTTTCATTTCTGCAGGCCCATACTGGAATCCCCATCCCAATTAATTCGCATGTTACATCCGCCGCCAAAGATCAGCGGAACGCGTGCCGTATAACAGTAAATTGTCGCCAGACAACCGTTGAGTATTACTACACACTCCCCGCAACAGGGAGGTATTGATGAAAATAACAACGGTGAGTACGTGTGCATTGTGCGGCATTCTTCCTCTGATGCTATTACCCGCGCTACCTGAGATGCTGAGCATCAGCGTTGTATTTTGTCTGGCATGTCTGCTCTGCCTTTTTCCCCACAAACATATGCGTTTCGCCGGGTTGACCCTGCTGTTTTTTCTTTGGGGAATAATGGCGGCGAAAGATGCACTTTGGGCGGGTAATACGCTTCCTGCTAAAAACCAGCAGGCAATTGTGCGCATAACCGGAACCGACAATATGACCACGCACTATGGTCAGATCACGCACCTGCAGGGGCGGCGAATCTTTCCTGCGCAAGGAATTGTGCTGTATGGGCAGTACCTGCCCGGCGACGTTTGCGCGGGCCAGACATGGGCGATGACGCTAAAAGTTCGCGCCGTACACGGTCAATTAAATGAGGGAGGATTTGACAGTCAACGTCACGCGTTAGCACAGCATCGGCCGCTGACGGGACGGTTCTTACAGGCTTCGGTCATCGCGCCACACTGTAGTTTACGTTCGCGATATCTTGCCTCGCTGAAAATGGCACTCGCCGACTATCCCTGGCAGCAGGTCATACTGGGGCTGGGAATGGGAGAGCGCTTGTCCGTGTCACAAGAGGTAAAAGCCATTATGCGTGATACCGGCACGGCGCATTTGATGGCTATCTCCGGGCTGCATATTGCGTTTGCCGCACTTTTGGCGGGAGGACTGATTCGCGGTGGACAATTTTTTATGCCAACCAGATGGATTTGCTGGCAGGTTCCATTGATTGGCGGGATTATCTGCGCGACATTTTATGCATGGTTAACGGGGCTTCAGCCCCCTGCATTGCGCACGATTGTCGCGCTGATGGTCTGGGGGGCGCTGAAGCTAAGCGGCAGGCAGTGGAGCGGATGGTCGGTCTGGGTCTGTTGTCTCGCAGCCATCGTGGTGGCTGATCCTCTCGCTATTCTGTCACAAAGTCTGTGGTTGTCTGCTTTTGCCGTCGCGGCGCTGATATTCTGGTATCAGTGGGTACCTTTACCTGCCTGGTCGCTCTCTCGCATTGGACGCATACTGCTGGCGCTCGCTCATCTGCAACTGGGTATCACGATTCTGCTTTTGCCTGTGCAAATTTCGATGTTTCACGGCATAAGCCTGACTTCATTGGTGGCTAATATATTTGCCGTACCGCTGGTCACGTTTATTTCCGTACCGCTGATACTAGCCGGCATGCTCGTACATTTAACCGGTCTGGGAGGGCTGGAGTCGGGGTTGTGGTATTTAGCCGATCGGTCTCTGGCGCTGTTATTTTGGGGACTTAATGCTCTGCCTCAAGGCTGGATTAATATAGATGCCCGCTGGCAATGGCTTGCATTGGCACCTGGGCTGATGCTCATTGCATGGCGACTGACTGCCTGGCGTACTCTACCGATGCTTTGTTTCACGGCGCTATTTTTGCTGAGTGAACCGCTCTGGCGAGCGCCACGCACGGACGCATGGCAAGTGCATATGCTGGACGTCGGGCAGGGACTGGCGATGGTGATCGCCCGCAATGGGAAAGCGATTCTTTATGATACGGGTCTGGCATGGCCCGAGGGCGATAGCGCACAGCAACTGATCATTCCCTGGTTACGCTGGCACAACCTCGAGCCTGAAGGGGTTATTTTAAGTCACGAGCATATGGATCATCGGGGAGGGTTGCGCTCGCTGCAACAAGCATGGCCATTCTTATGGATAAGAAGCCCACTAGGCTGGAAAGGTCATCTCCCGTGTTTTCGCGGGGAACGCTGGCAATGGCAAGGATTAACGTTCAGTGCGCACTGGCCGGTGCGCGGAAATACAGCGCAAGGGAATAACCAATCCTGCGTGGTTAAAGTCGATGACGGACATCAGAGTATTCTTCTGACCGGGGATATTGAGTCTCCCGCTGAACAAAAAATGCTAAGTCACTACTGGTCGCATCTGCAGGCTACTGTTATGCAGGTTCCACACCATGGCAGCAATACATCATCATCACTGGCGCTGATTCAGCGAGTTGGCGGACAGGCGGCATTAGCCTCGGCATCCCGTTATAATGCATGGCGACTGCCTTCCTGGAAGGTGAAGCGGCGCTATCGGCAACAAGATTATCAATGGCTGGATACGCCACATCAGGGGCAGATTACGCTGGATTTTTACCCGAAAACCTGGCAAATACGCAGCATGCGGGATCAGATTTTACCCCGTTGGTATCATCAGTGGTTTGGCGTGTCGGAGGATAACGGGTAGAATATGCGGCTATTCTAACAAATGCTGGTTTTTTGAATGCATAACGATAAAGATCTCTCTACGTGGCAGACGTTTCGCCGACTATGGCCAACCATAGCGCCTTTTAAATCGGGTCTGATCGTGGCGGGTATAGCGTTAATCCTTAACGCGGCCAGCGATACCTTCATGTTATCGCTCCTTAAGCCATTACTGGATGATGGTTTTGGTAAAACTGACCGCTCGGTGCTGTTGTGGATGCCGCTGGTGGTCATTGGGCTGATGATAGTTCGTGGCTTAACCAGCTATGTCTCCAGCTACTGTATCTCATGGGTGTCAGGCAAAGTGGTTATGACCATGCGCCGCCGCCTGTTTGGTCACATGATGGGCATGCCAGTCTCCTTTTTTGATAAACAGTCTACAGGTACGTTGCTGTCACGTATTACCTATGATTCAGAACAGGTTGCGTCATCGTCTTCCGGTGCGCTGATCACCGTGGTACGTGAAGGGGCGTCAATTATTGGCCTGTTCATCATGATGTTCTATTACAGCTGGCAGCTGTCATTGATCCTGATAGTACTGGCGCCAATTGTGTCAGTGGCGATTCGTGTGGTTTCTAAGCGCTTTCGTAGCATCAGTAAAAATATGCAAAACACCATGGGGCAGGTTACGACCAGTGCGGAGCAGATGCTGAAAGGCCACAAGGAAGTTCTGATTTTTGGTGGTCAGGAAGTCGAAACCAAACGCTTTGATAAAGTCAGCAACAAGATGCGCTTACAGGGGATGAAGATGGTTTCCGCCTCTTCTATCTCCGATCCTATCATCCAGTTGATTGCGTCTCTGGCTCTGGCCTTTGTGTTATATGCAGCCAGTTTCCCAAGCGTCATGGAAAACCTGACGGCAGGGACCATTACCGTTGTCTTCTCGTCAATGATCGCGCTGATGCGTCCGTTGAAATCGCTGACTAACGTCAACGCGCAGTTCCAGCGTGGTATGGCGGCATGCCAGACCTTATTTACGATTCTGGATAGCGAACAGGAGAAAGACGAAGGTAAACGTGTTATCGAACGCGCTACCGGCGATCTGGAATTCCGCAATGTGACCTTTACTTATCCAGGACGTGAAGCCCCTGCGCTGCGTAACATCAACCTGAATATTCCGGCGGGTAAAACCGTCGCTCTGGTTGGGCGTTCGGGTTCAGGTAAATCCACCATCGCCAGCCTGATCACGCGCTTCTACGATATCGATGAAGGGCAGATTCTGATGGACGGACACGATCTGCGCGAATATACCCTCGCATCCCTGCGCGATCAGGTTGCTTTGGTTTCGCAGAATGTGCACCTGTTTAACGATACGGTAGCCAATAACATCGCCTACGCGCGTACCGATTTATACAGTCGCGAACAGATTGAAAAAGCGGCGCAGATGGCCTATGCCATGGATTTCATCAATAAGATGGATAATGGTCTGGATACGGTGATTGGCGAAAACGGCGTACTGCTTTCCGGTGGACAGCGCCAACGTATCGCTATCGCCCGTGCCTTACTGCGTGACAGCCCGATCCTGATCCTTGATGAAGCTACGTCGGCTCTCGATACTGAATCCGAACGCGCGATTCAGGCGGCACTGGATGAGCTACAGAAAAACCGTACTTCTCTGGTCATTGCACACCGTCTTTCTACCATTGAGCAGGCGGATGAAATCATCGTGGTGGAAGACGGGGTGATTGTTGAGCGCGGAACCCATAACGAGCTGATTGAGCAACGCGGCGTGTATGCGCAATTACACAAAATGCAATTTGGTCAATGATCGCACGTATCTGGTCTGGTGAATCGCCGCTGTGGCGCTTATTACTTCCACTCTCCTGGCTGTATGGCCTGGTGAGTGGGGGGATCCGCTTATGCTACAAACTTGGGCTCAAGCGCGCATGGCACGCGCCGGTACCAGTTGTCGTAGTGGGAAACCTTACCGCAGGCGGGAACGGTAAAACGCCGGTGGTGATTTGGCTGGTTGAACGACTACAGCAACGTGGTATCCGCGTGGGCGTGGTTTCTCGTGGTTATGGCGGAAAAGCCGCGGCTTACCCGCTGTTGCTGACAACGGATACCACGACTGCAGAAGCGGGCGATGAACCGGTGCTCATCTACCAGCGCACCGGCGTGCCTGTAGCGGTCTCTCCGAACAGAGCGGATGCGGTAAAAGCTATTTTGGCGCATCATGATGTGCAGATTATTGTGACGGACGATGGTCTACAGCACTATCGTCTGGCGCGAGATGTTGAAATCGTGGTGATTGACGGCGAGCGTCGATTTGGCAATGGCTGGTGGCTTCCTGCCGGTCCAATGCGGGAACGCGCAGGTCGGCTTAAATCGGTGGATGCGACAATCGTTAACGGCGGCAGTCCACAGCCGGGGGAGATTCCCATGCGACTTGAACCAGGGCTGGCCGTTAATTTACGCACGGGTGAACGCCGTGATGTGGCACAGCTAACCAATATTGTCGCCATGGCGGGTATTGGTCATCCGCCACGTTTTTTTGCCACGCTTGAAGCGTGCGGAGCCAAACCACAAAAATGTATTGCGCTGGCAGATCATCAATCTCTGACCTACAGTGACGTCAGTGCGTTTTCAGACGCAGGGCAAACGCTGGTGATGACGGAAAAAGATGCGGTTAAATGCCGCGCATTTGCTGATGATAACTGGTGGTATTTACCTGTGGACGCACATTTGTCAGGCGAACGGCCTGATGTGTTGCTGGATAGCTTAATCTCGCTGACTCGCTAACGGATTCAAGCTGCGGCAGCGAATCATTTATGAGGTCATAAATGTCGTTGCCGCACCTTTCTCTGACGGATGCTCGTCATCTTCACCTTGCCGCTCAAGGTCTGCTGAAAAAAACACGCCGCCGGGCATCTCCTGCCGATATTCTTGCCACCATTTCGCGCATGTCTTTATTGCAAATCGATACCATCAATATTGTGGCGCGCAGTCCTTACCTGGTGCTGTTCAGTCGTTTAGGTGATTATTCCCCGCAATGGCTGGATGACTCGCTACGGCAGGGTGAACTGATGGAGTACTGGGCGCACGAGGCCTGCTTTATGCCGCGCAGTGACTTTATGCTGATACGCCACCGCATGCTGGCACCGGAGAAAATGGGCTGGAAATATAAAGCGGCGTGGATGGCAGAACATGCCCATGAGATTGAGCAGTTACTCCAGCATATCCATCATAACGGACCGGTACGCTCAGCCGATTTTGAACATCCCCGTAAGGGGGCTAACGGTTGGTGGGAATGGAAGCCGCATAAGCGACACCTTGAAGGACTGTTTACTGCCGGGAAAGTCATGGTGGTGGAGCGGCGTAATTTCCAGCGAGTCTATGATTTAACCCATCGCGTCATGCCGCATTGGGATGATGAACGTGACAGGCTTTCACAAGAGGAAGCCGAAATTGTCATGCTGGACAACAGCGCCCGTAGTCTGGGGATTTTTCGCGAACAGTGGTTGGCAGACTACTATCGTTTGAAGCGTCCGGGATTAAAAAACTGGTGTGATGTGCGCAAGGAACAGCAACAAATTATTCCGGTCGACGTTGAAGGGCTGGGAACCCTGTGGTTGCATAGCGATCTTCAACCGCTGCTTGAGCAGGCATTGTCGGGTAAATTAACAGCAACGCATAGCACGGTTTTATCGCCGTTTGATCCGGTGGTCTGGGATCGTAAACGGGCAGAGCAGTTATTCGATTTTAGCTATCGGCTGGAATGTTATACGCCAGCAGCGAAACGACAATACGGTTATTTTGTCCTGCCTTTACTGCATCATGGGCAGTTAGTGGGGCGGATGGATGCCAAAATGCACCGTAAAACAGGTGTACTGGAGGTGATTTCGCTATGGTTACAGGATGGGGTCAAACCTGGCATTACTCTGCAAAAAGGGTTGTTCCAGGCGATTGATGATTTTGCCCGCTGGCAGCAGGCAACGCGCGTGACGCTGGGGCGCTGTCCTGAAGGTATATTTGCTGGTGTACGTCATGGCTGGGAAATAGCCCCAGCCCGTTAAGCGATTATGTTAATATTTACGGATTCACAATCCGGTCCATCTGGAGGAACTATGGATCATCGTCTGCTTGAAATCATTGCCTGCCCGGTATGCAATGGCAAACTCTGGTTTAACCAGGAAAAACAGGAACTAATTTGTAAACCGGATAACCTTGCTTTCCCACTGCGTGATGGCATTCCCGTTTTACTGGAAACCGAAGCTCGCGTTCTGACTGCGGATGAGAGTAAATCATGAGTTTTGTGGTCATTATTCCTGCGCGTTATGCGTCCACCCGTTTGCCGGGCAAGCCGCTTTTGGATATCAACGGCAAGCCGATGATCGTGCATGTGCTGGAGCGTGCGCGTGAATCTGGCGCTGAGCGCATTATCGTTGCCACCGATCATGAAGATGTCGCTCGTGCGGTAGAAGCGGTGGGAGGGGAAGTTTGCATGACCCGGGCCGATCACCAGTCTGGTACCGAGCGTCTGGCGGAAGTCGTCGAGAAATGTGGCTTTAGCAATGATACCGTTATTGTGAACGTTCAGGGTGATGAGCCGATGATCCCAGCGGTCATTATTCGTCAGGTGGCCGAAAATCTGGCGCAACGCCAGGTTGGCATGGCGACCCTTGCGGCTCCCATTCATAATGCGGAAGAAGCATTCAATCCGAATGCGGTTAAAGTCGTTCTGGACAGCGAAGGCTATGCGCTCTATTTTTCGCGCGCAACGATTCCCTGGGATCGCGACCGTTTTGCCAAAAGCCTGGAAACGGTAGGCGATACCTTCCTGCGTCACCTCGGTATTTACGGTTATCGCGCCGGTTTTATTCGCCGCTATGTTAACTGGCAGCCCAGCCCGCTTGAGCATATTGAAATGCTGGAGCAACTGCGTGTGCTGTGGTACGGCGAAAAAATTCACGTGGCCGTCGCTAAAGAAGTACCGGGTACTGGCGTAGACACTGCTGAGGATCTTGAACGCGTTCGCGCTGAAATGCGTTAGTTTTTCTCATGGCACTCCACCCATAATACCGCCTATTTTTGGGAGGAGTGTCGTATCGTTACGTTTTCCCTGTGCTTTTCTTTTCATCAATTGATCTCATCCGGGTGACATCTGTCTGCGCGACGCTCATTATGAAAGCAGTAGCTTTTATGAGGGCAATCTGAAATGGAACAGTTGCGTGCCGAACTCAGCCATCTGCTGGGTGAAAAACTCAGTCGTATTGAATGCGTGAATGAGAAAGTGGATACCGCCCTGTGGTCACTGTACGACAGTCAGGGTAATCCGATGCCGCTGATGGCGAGAAGTTTCACCACGCCGGGGATGGCGCAGCAGCTGGCATGGAAAACCTCCATGCTGGCGCGCAGTGGCACGGTACGTATGCCGGTCATTTATGGCGTCTTAACGCATGAGGAGCATCCCGGTCCTGATGTGCTCCTGCTTGAGCGTCTACGCGGCGTGCCGGTGGAAGCGCCTGCCCGAACGCCCGAGCGCTGGGAACATTTAAAAGATCAAATCGTAGAAGGTTTGCTGTCATGGCATCGGCAGGACAGCCGCGGCTGCGTGGGAGCGGTGGATAACACGCAAGAGAACATCTGGCCGTCCTGGTATCGCCAGCGTGTCGAGGTATTGTGGAGCACGTTGAATCAGTTCAACAATACTGGGCTGACGATGCAGGACAAGCGGATTCTGTTCCGCACCCGTGAATGTTTACCCGACTTATTTGCCGGATTTAATGATAACTGCGTGCTGATCCACGGCAATTTCAGTTTACGCAGCATGCTCAAAGATGCTCGTAGCGATCAGCTCCTGGCGATGGTGGGACCGGGCTTGATGCTGTGGGCGCCAAGAGAATATGAATTGTTCCGCTTAATGGATAATGCGCTGGCGGAAAGCCTGCTTTGGCAATATCTGCAACGCGCGCCAGTGGCGGAGTCATTCATCTGGCGGCGCTGGTTGTATGTGTTATGGGATGAGGTGGCGCAACTGGTCAATACCGGACGCTTTAATCGTTCCAACTTTGATCTGGCGACAAAATCCCTGCTGCCGTGGCTCGCCTGATCAACACGTGAACACCGTATCCGGCCTGGAATTCTGCGCTGACCCGTAGGCCTGATAAGACGCGATAGTGTCGCCATCAGGCAATATTTCGGTCAATGTTCCGCTCCCTTCAGCCACTGCCAGATGCGCCCCAGCGTTTCGTATCCGGCACGATCGCTGTGCATCAGCCAGACCGGCGAGGGAATTGCCCGCTCCCATGGATTAAGCGGGGAATCAATCGCTAACTGATTGGCAGGTGCTGGCAGCGGATGTAGCCCGGCCTGCTGGAAGAAAATCATGGCACGCGGTAAGTGCGATGCGGAGGTCACCAGCAGAAACGGCGCGTTGCCGATGGCCTGCTTTACTGCCGCTGCTTCTTCTTCAGTATCTTTGGGTTGATCCAGCGTGATGATGTCACCAGCCGGCACCCCCAGCGACTGCGCTACGCGGGCGCCAGCTTCCGCGGTACTAACGTTATTCGTTTTTGCGGCGGCACCGGTAAAGATAAGTTTCGACCCTGGATTCGCGCGCCATAGGCGAATACCTTCATTCAGGCGTGGAAGGCTATTGTTAATCAGGTTTGAACTCGGCGCCCACTGAGGGTTCCAGGTATATCCCCCGCCCAGCACCACAATGTATTCCACTTTTTGCGTATCCTGCCAGGTGGGATAGCTGTCCTCAATGGGCTTCAGCAGACTGTCGGCGACGGGTTGTAAACTCAGGAGTAATAGCGCCAGCCAACTCAGGCTGATACACACTTTCCCTGTTTTTTGAAAGCGGCTAAACCAGACCAGCGCCAGGCCAATACCCATCATTGTTAGCATCAGCGGAAGCGGCAGCATCATACCGCCAATCACTTTCTTCAGCGTAAAAAGCATCCTTTTTGGTTCCTTTTTTAACCATACAGCA
Organism: Citrobacter werkmanii; assembly: GCF_008693645.1. Classification (NCBI taxonomy): domain Bacteria; kingdom Pseudomonadati; phylum Pseudomonadota; class Gammaproteobacteria; order Enterobacterales; family Enterobacteriaceae; genus Citrobacter; species Citrobacter werkmanii. The sequence goes on from NZ_CP044101.1 coordinate 2,031,488, forward strand.
GGGGATCTGCAGGGATATTACACCAGGAAGGTTCATTCTCGGCGCGGGTGTGACAAAATAGCGGTTTTACTTAGTCACCCTAAAGCCAGTATGTGGAGAGCCCGATGCGGGATCGCAATTTTGATGACATTGCAGAGAAGTTTTCCCGTAACATTTACGGCACCACCAAAGGCCAATTAAGACAGGCTATTCTTTGGCAGGATTTGGATCGATTATTGGCGACATTCGGCGAGCAGCAATTGCATATTCTGGATGCTGGCGGCGGTGAAGGGCAAACGGCCATCAAGATGGCGCAACGTGGGCACTTCGTGACATTATGCGATCTGTCAGGCGAAATGATCGCCCGTGCGCGACAGGCGGCAGAGGCAAAAGGTGTGAGCGGAAACATGCATTTCATACAATGCGCCGCTCAGGACGTTACTGCGCATTTGGAAACCCCGGTTGATCTGATATTGTTTCATGCTGTGCTGGAATGGGTGACGGATCCCGTCAGCGTGTTGCAGACGTTGTGGTCAGTATTGCGTCCCGGCGGCGCGCTGTCGTTAATGTTCTACAATGCTAACGGTCTGTTGATGCATAACATGGTCGCAGGGAACTTTGACTATGTGCAGGTGGGGATGCCGAAACGTAAAAAGCGTACGCTTTCACCGGACTACCCACGCGATCCGGGGCAGGTTTACCAGTGGCTGGAACAGATCGGTTGGCAGATAACGAGTAAAACGGGCGTCCGAGTGTTTCATGACTATCTGCGGGATAAGCATAAACAACATGACGACTATGAAATGTTACTTGAGTTAGAAACGCGCTATTGCCGCCAGGAACCGTATATCAGCCTTGGGCGCTATATTCATGTCACCGCGATTAAAAGTCCGGCCCGAGCCGCAGATGCAAGGATAACCTATGAGTGAATTTTCCCAGACAGTCCCCGAACTGGTTGCCTGGGCCAGAAAAAATGACTTCTCCATCTCTCTGCCGGTAGACAGACTTTCGTTCCTGCTGGCGGTCGCCACTCTGAACGGCGAGCGACTTGACGGCGAGATGAGTGAAGGTGAGCTGGTGGATGCGTTCCGCCATGTGAGTGATGCGTTTGAGCAAACCAGCGAAACCATTGGCGTACGTGCTAACAACGCGATTAACGATATGGTGCGTCAACGTCTGCTGAACCGCTTTACCAGCGAGCAGGCGGAAGGCAATGCCATATATCGTTTAACGCCGCTCGGGATTGGCATCACGGATTACTACATACGTCAGCGCGAATTCTCTACGCTGCGTCTTTCAATGCAACTGTCGATTGTTGCAGGCGAACTGAAGCGCGCGGCGGATGCGGCAGCGGAAGGCGGCGATGAGTTCCACTGGCATCGCAATGTTTACGCGCCATTGAAATATTCGGTGGCGGAGATTTTCGACAGTATCGATCTCACCCAGCGCATCATGGATGAACAGCAGCAGCAGGTGAAAGACGATATCGCGCAGTTGCTGAACAAAGACTGGCGGGCGGCGATTTCCAGCTGTGAACTGCTGCTTTCTGAAACTTCCGGGACGCTGCGCGAACTGCAGGATACGTTGGAAGCGGCGGGGGATAAGCTACAGGCAAACCTGCTACGAATCCAGGATGCCACGATGGCGCATGACGATTTGCATTTTGTCGACAGGCTGGTGTTTGACTTACAAAGTAAGCTCGACCGTATTATCAGTTGGGGCCAGCAGTCTATTGATTTGTGGATCGGTTACGATCGCCATGTGCATAAGTTTATCCGTACCGCGATTGATATGGATAAAAACCGCGTCTTTGCCCAGCGTTTGCGCCAGTCCGTGCAGACTTATTTTGACGATCCATGGGCGCTGACTTATGCCAACGCCGACCGTCTGCTGGATATGCGTGATGAAGAGATGGTCCTGCGTGACGAAGAGGTCACCGGTGAGCTTCCGACAGATCTGGAATATGAAGAATTTAACGAGATCCGTGAGCAACTGGCGGCGATCATCGAAGAACAGTTGGCTATCTACAAATCCAGACAAACGCCACTGGATCTCGGTTTGGTAGTGCGCGAGTATCTGGCGCAATATCCACGTGCGCGTCACTTCGACGTCGCGCGTATTGTTATCGATCAGGCGGTACGTCTTGGCGTAGCGCAAGCAGATTTCACCGGACTGCCAGCCAAATGGCAGCCGATTAATGATTACGGAGCCAAGGTACAGGCGCATGTCATTGACAAATATTGAACAAGTGATGCCGGTAAAGCTGGCGCAGGCGCTGGCGAATCCGTTATTTCCGGCGCTGGATAGCGCCTTACGTTCGGGCCGACATATCGGCCTGGATGAACTGGATAATCATGCCTTCCTGATGGATTTTCAGGAATATTTTGAAGAATTTTATAGCCGCTATAACGTGGAACTGATCCGCGCGCCGGAAGGATTCTTCTACCTTCGTCCGCGTTCAACGACGCTCATTCCGCGTTCGGTTCTGTCCGAACTGGACATGATGGTGGGTAAAATTCTTTGCTATCTCTATCTCAGCCCGGAACGCCTGGCGAATGAAGGGATTTTTACCCAGCAAGAGTTATACGACGAGTTGTTGACGCTGGCGGATGAAGCGAAACTGCTGAAGCTGGTGAACAATCGTTCAACCGGTTCGGACGTTGACCGTCAAAAGCTACAGGAAAAGGTACGTTCTTCGCTAAACCGTCTGCGTCGCTTAGGTATGGTGTGGTTTCTGGGTCACGACAGCAGCAAATTCCGTATTACGGAATCGGTCTTCCGCTTTGGCGCGGACGTACGCACCGGTGACGATCCGCGCGAAGCACAGCGTCGCTTAATTCGTGATGGCGAAGCAATGCCGGTCGAGAACCGCCTGCAGCTCAACGATGAGCCCGAAGAGAATCAGCCGGACAGTGGAGAAGAAGAATAATGATTGAACGCGGTAAATTTCGCTCACTTACGCTGATTAACTGGAATGGCTTTTTTGCCCGTACGTTCGACCTGGATGAATTGGTCACCACGCTGTCCGGTGGTAACGGTGCGGGAAAATCCACGACCATGGCGGCATTTGTTACGGCGCTCATCCCGGATTTAACCCTGCTGCATTTCCGTAATACCACCGAAGCCGGTGCGACCAGCGGTTCACGTGACAAAGGTCTGCACGGTAAGCTGAAGGCGGGGGTCTGTTACTCAATGCTCGACGTCCTCAACTCCCGCCATCAGCGCGTGGTTGTCGGCGTTCGTCTGCAACAGGTTGCCGGTCGCGATCGTAAAGTGGATATCAAGCCGTTTGCCATTCAGGGGCTGCCGATGTCGGTGCAGCCCACTCAGTTGGTTACGGAAACGCTGAACGAACGCCAGGCGCGCGTCCTGTCTCTCCCTGAGCTGAAAGAAAAGCTTGATGAGATGGAAGGCGTGCAGTTTAAGCAGTTCAACTCGATAACGGATTATCACTCGCTGATGTTCGATCTGGGCATCATTGCCCGTCGTCTGCGCTCTGCGTCCGATCGTAGTAAATTCTATCGTCTGATTGAAGCCTCGCTGTATGGCGGTATCTCCAGCGCTATTACTCGCTCGCTGCGTGATTACCTGCTGCCAGAAAACAGCGGCGTACGCAAAGCGTTCCAGGATATGGAAGCCGCGCTGCGTGAAAACCGCATGACCCTGGAAGCGATTCGCGTAACCCAGTCTGACCGCGATCTGTTTAAGCATTTGATCAGCGAAGCGACCAACTACGTGGCAGCGGATTATATGCGCCATGCCAACGAGCGCCGTATTCATCTGGATAAAGCGCTGGAATATCGTCGTGAACTGCATACCTCACGCAAGCAGTTGGCTGCTGAGCAGTATAAGCACGTGGATATGGCGCGCGAACTGGGCGAGCACAACGGCGCGGAAGGCGATCTGGAAGCTGATTACCAGGCGGCGAGCGATCACCTCAATCTGGTGCAAACCGCGCTGCGTCAGCAGGAAAAAATTGAACGCTATGAAGCGGATCTCGAGGAATTACAGATCCGTCTCGAAGAACAAAATGAGGTCGTCGCGGAAGCCGTTGACCGCCAGGATGAAAACGAAGCCCGTGCGGAAGCCGCTGAGCTGGAAGTGGATGAGCTGAAAAGTCAGCTTGCCGATTATCAGCAGGCGCTGGATGTCCAGCAAACGCGAGCTATCCAGTATACCCAGGCGATTCAGGCGTTAAGCCGGGCCAAAGAGTTGTGCCACTTACCGGATCTGACAGCCGACAGCGCTGCCGAATGGCTGGAAACCTTCCAGGCCAAAGAGCAGGAAGCCACAGAAAAACTGTTGACGCTGGAACAAAAAATGAGCGTGGCGCAAACCGCGCACAGCCAGTTCGAACAGGCTTATCAGCTGGTGGCGGCGATCAACGGCCCACTGGCGCGTGGTGAGGCCTGGAGCGTGGCGCGTGAACTGCTGCGGGAAGGCGTTGAGCAGCGTCACCTGGCGGAACAGGTTCAGCCGTTGCGTATGCGTCTTAGCGAACTGGAGCAGCGTCTGCGCGAGCAGCAGGACGCCGAGCGGCTGTTGGCTGAATTCTGCAAACGCCAGGGTAAACAGTTCGATATCGATGAACTGGAAGCGTTGCATCAGGAGCTGGAAGCGCGCATCGCCGCCTTGTCGGACAGCGTATCCTCAGCCAGTGAACAGCGAATGACGCTGCGTCAGGAACAGGAACAACTGCAGTCGCGTATCCAGCATTTGATGAAACGCGCGCCGGTCTGGCTGGCCGCGCAAAATAGCCTGAATCAACTTAGCGAACAGTGCGGCGAAGAGTTTACCTCCAGCCAGGACGTGACCGAGTATCTGCAGCAATTGCTGGAGCGCGAGCGTGAAGCCATTGTTGAGCGCGATGAAGTTGGCGCGCGCAAAAACGCGGTTGATGAAGAAATTGAACGTTTAAGTCAGCCGGGCGGGGCGGAAGATCAGCGTCTGAACGCGCTGGCGGAACGCTTCGGCGGCGTGCTGCTGTCTGAAATTTATGACGACGTTAGCCTTGAAGATGCGCCGTACTTCTCCGCGCTGTACGGTCCGTCGCGCCATGCTATCGTGGTGCCGGATCTGTCGCTGATTACCGAACAGCTTGAAGGACTGACGGATTGTCCGGAAGATCTCTATTTTATCGAAGGGGATCCGCAGTCGTTTGATGACAGCGTTTTCAGCGTTGATGAGCTGGAAAAAGCGGTGGTGGTGAAAACCGCCGAACGTCAGTGGCGTTATTCCCGCTTCCCGACGGTGCCGATTTTTGGCCGCGCCGCGCGCGAAAGCCGTATCGAAACCCTGCATGCCGAGCGTGAAGGGCTGTCTGAACGTTTCGCCACGCTCTCTTTTGACGTCCAGAAAACCCAGCGTCTGCATCAGGCGTTCAGCCGCTTTATCGGCAGCCATTTGTCGGTGGCGTTTGAAGCCGATCCAGAAGCGGAAATTCGTCAGTTGAACAGCCGCCGCGTTGAGCTGGAGCGTGCGCTGACCAATCATGAAAATGATAATCAGCAAAGCCGTATGCAGTTTGAACAGGCGAAAGAGGGGGTTTCCGCGCTGAACCGCCTGCTGCCGCGTTTGAATCTGCTGGCCGATGAAACGCTTGCCGATCGCGTGGACGAAATTCGCGAGCGTCTGGATGAAGCTCAGGAAGCGGCGCGTTTTGTGCAGCAGCACGGCAATCAGTTAGCCAAACTGGAACCGATGGTTTCGGTTCTGCAAAATGACCCTGAGCAGTTTGAACAACTGAAGGAAGATTACGCCTATTCCCAGCAGATGCAGCGTGATGCGCGTCAGCAGGCGTTTGCGCTGACAGAGGTCGTACAACGTCGGGCGCACTTTAGCTATTCCGATTCAGCCGAAATGCTGAGCGGCAACAGCGATCTGAACGAAAAACTGCGCCAACGCCTGGAACAGGCGGAAGCTGAACGTACCCGCGCTCGTGAAGCGCTGCGCAGCCACGCCGCGCAGTTAAGCCAGTACAACCAGGTCATGGCGTCGCTGAAAAGCTCCTATGACACTAAAAAAGAACTGCTCAACGATTTACAACGTGAACTGCAGGATATCGGCGTTCGTGCTGACAGCGGTGCGGAAGAGCGTGCTCGTATTCGTCGGGATGAACTGCACGCGCAGCTCAGTAACAACCGTGCGCGCCGTAACCAGCTGGAAAAAGCGCTGACCTTCTGCGAAGCGGAGATGGACAACCTGACCCGCAAACTGCGCAAACTGGAACGCGATTATTTTGAGATGCGCGAACAGGTAGTGATGGCGAAAGCCGGCTGGTGTGCCGTGATGCGCATGGTGAAAGACAACGGTGTTGAACGCCGTCTGCACCGTCGCGAGCTGGCATATCTTTCTGGTGATGAACTGCGTTCGATGTCGGATAAGGCGCTCGGCGCGCTGCGTCTGGCGGTGGCGGATAACGAACACCTGCGTGATGTGTTGCGCATGTCTGAAGATCCGAAGCGCCCGGAGCGTAAAATTCAGTTCTTTGTCGCGGTTTATCAGCATCTGCGTGAACGTATTCGTCAGGATATTATTCGTACCGACGATCCGGTGGAAGCGATTGAACAGATGGAGATCGAACTGAGCCGTCTGACGGAAGAATTAACCTCGCGTGAACAGAAGCTGGCGATCAGCTCCCGCAGCGTGGCAAACATCATTCGTAAGACGATTCAGCGCGAACAAAACCGTATTCGTATGCTGAACCAGGGGCTGCAAAACGTGTCGTTTGGCCAGGTCAACAGTGTACGTCTGAATGTCAATGTGCGTGAAACGCATGCCACCTTGCTGGACGTACTTTCCGAGCAGCATGAACAGCACCAGGATCTGTTTAACAGCAACCGTCTGACCTTCTCTGAAGCACTGGCGAAGCTGTATCAGCGACTGAATCCGCAGATTGATATGGGGCAACGCACGCCGCAAACCATTGGTGAAGAGCTGCTGGACTACCGTAACTATCTGGAAATGGAAGTCGAGGTTAACCGTGGATCTGACGGTTGGCTGCGTGCTGAATCTGGCGCACTGTCCACCGGTGAAGCGATCGGGACCGGGATGTCTATTCTGGTGATGGTTGTGCAAAGCTGGGAAGACGAAGGTCGCAGACTGCGTGGGAAAGATATCTCGCCATGCCGACTGTTGTTCCTTGATGAAGCCGCACGACTTGATGCCCGCTCCATCGCGACCCTGTTTGAACTGTGCGAGCGTTTGCAGATGCAACTGATTATCGCGGCACCGGAAAACATCAGCCCGGAGAAAGGCACCACCTACAAACTGGTGCGTAAAGTCTTCCAGAACACCGAGCACGTTCACGTGGTGGGGCTACGCGGGTTTGCCCCGCAGTTACCTGAACCACTGCCGGGAACTGAAGACGCTTCCTCACAGGCAAGCTAACGAAGAAGGCGGCTAAATAGCCGCCTTCTGCTTTTCTGAAAAGCACGTAATGCCTGGTGTGATTTCTTTAGACTTCTTTACATTAGGTTAGGCAAAAACTATTTGATGTTTATATACTAAAGGTAAGCCTAACGCATCGCAGGCTTGCTCGTCATACTTCAGCGTGTATTGGCGTTTTACAGGTCCGACCCCAACTAACTTAGGGGGAATGCATACGGCCTGGCTATTCAAAGTATGATAAAGAAAACAGGGGGCAAGGGATGTTGCTTAATAAAATGTGTGGTCGTCGGCTCTCGGCAATCAGTTTGTGCCTGGCCGTAACATTCGCTCCACTGTTCAATGCGCAGGCCGATGAGCCTGAAATGATCCCTGGCGATAGCTCAGCGTCCGTCAGTGAACAGCCTACGGCGTTATCGCAACCGCAGGTTCAATCTTCCGCCACTGCTATTATGGCGGGTATTCAACCGCTGCCAGAGGGCATGTCTGTCGATAAGGCGCGCGCCGACTTACAATCTCAACTTCCAGCGGGCTTCACGCCGGTATACATGAGTCAGTTGGAGCTGCTGTACGCTGCGCGCGATATGAAACCGATGTGGGAAAATCGTGATGCGGTAAAAGCATTTCAGCAACAGTTAGCCGAGGTGGCGATTGCTGGTTTCCAGCCGCAATTTACCACTTGGGTCGCATTGCTGACTGATCCGGCGGTAACCGGTCAGGCGCGAGACATCGTACTTTCTGATGCCCTGATGGGATATCTGCACTTTATCGCGAATATTCCTGTCAAAGGTAATCGCTGGCTCTACAGTAACAAGCCCTATGCGCTGGCAACTCCGCCGATTTCCGTGATCAACCAATGGCAGGTGGCGCTGGATAATGGCCAGCTGACGTCGTTTATTGCCAGCCTTGCGCCTCAGCATCCGCAGTATGCAGCCATGCATGAATCGTTGCTAAAACTGGTGAGCGATACGCGTCCCTGGCCGCAGTTAACCAGTACCGCGACGCTGCGTCCTGGCGAGTGGAGTAACGACATCCCCGCGTTGCGTGAAATTTTACGCCGTACCGGGATGCTCGAATCAGTCGTCAGTACGGCAGCTAAAGAAGGGCGTAGCGCTTACGGCAGTGAACTGGTCGAGGCGGTGAAGCGGTTTCAGACCTGGCAGGGGCTGGGGGCTGATGGCGCAATTGGACCCGCGACACGTGACTGGCTGAACGTAACGCCCGCGCAGCGTGCGGGGGTGCTGGCGTTGAATATTCAGCGTTTGCGCCTGCTGCCGAGTGACTTATCTACCGGTATCATGGTCAATATTCCTGCCTACTCGCTGGTCTATTACCAGAACGGTAATCAGGTGCTGGCCTCCCGCGTCATCGTCGGGCGTCCCGATCGTAAAACGCCGATGATGAGCAGTGCGCTGAATAATGTGGTCGTGAACCCGCCGTGGAACGTCCCGCCGACGCTGGCACGAAAAGATATTCTGCCTAAGTTGTGGAATGATCCGGGATACCTTGAGCGTCACGGCTATACCGTAATGCGCGGCTGGAATAGCAAAGAGACAATAGATCCGTGGCAGGTTGACTGGGCGACCATCACCGCATCCAATCTGCCGTTCCGCTTCCAGCAGGCGCCGGGCGCGCGTAACTCACTCGGACGTTATAAATTTAATATGCCGAGTTCAGATGCTATTTATTTGCACGATACGCCGAATCACAATCTGTTCCAGAAAGATACGCGGGCGCTTAGTTCAGGCTGCGTGCGTGTGAATAAGGCATCTGAGCTGGCGAATATGCTGTTACAGGATGCGGGATGGAATGATTCGCGCATCTCGGACGCCCTGAAGCAAGGGGATACACGGTACGTGAATATTCGCCAGAATATTCCGGTCAATCTCTACTACCTGACCGCGTTTGTGGGAGCGGATGGTCGGACGCAGTATCGTACAGATATTTACAATTACGATCTGACAGCGCGATCCAGCGCACAAATTGTGTCAAAAGCCGAACAATTAATCAGATAAATGAAGCAGTTCGAGGAAAATGATTGTCGTAAGTTATGTCGGAAACGGGGCAAAATGGCTGTAAGCCCCGTATTTCCTGGGGTTGGGAGCCTTGACGTAGACTACTTAGCCAGATAAGGTTTCCCGCGTGCGCTAGAGCATACATACGATAACATTGACCTTGTAGATCTTAATACCATGGACAAATTTGACGCTAATCGCCGCAAACTGCTGGCGCTTGGTGGCATTGCCCTCGGCGCTGCCATCCTGCCTACGCCCGCGTTTGCCACACTCTCTACCCCACGTCCGCGTATCTTGACTCTGAATAACCTGCATACCGGTGAGTCAATAAAAGCAGAGTTTTTTGATGGCAGGGGCTATATTCAGGACGAATTAGCAAAACTTAACCACTTTTTCCGTGATTTTCGGGCCAATAAAGTGAAATCCATTGACCCGGGATTGTTTGACCAACTCTTCCGTCTGCAGGGCCTGCTGGGCACGCGTAAACCCGTACAGCTGATCTCTGGCTATCGCTCAATCGATACCAATAATGAACTCCGTGCGCGCAGCCGTGGTGTCGCTAAGAAAAGCTACCACACGAAAGGCCAGGCTATGGATTTCCATATTGAAGGCATCGCATTAAGTAATATTCGCAAAGCTGCGTTATCTATGCGCGCAGGTGGTGTAGGATACTACCCCAGCAGTAACTTTGTGCATATTGACACCGGACCTGCACGGCACTGGTGATCCGTAAGCTTAATGAAACAGGAGCTGTATGAACTATCGTATTATTCCGGTCACTGCATTTGCCCAGAACTGCTCGTTAATCTGGTGTGAGCAGACTCGTCTGGCCGCGCTGGTCGATCCCGGCGGCGATGCCGGGAAAATCAAACAGGAAGTGGATGCCAGCGGTCTGACGCTTATGCAGATCCTGCTCACTCATGGTCATCTTGACCACGTTGGGGCGGCGGCTGAACTGGCACAGCATTATGGTGTCCCGGTTATTGGCCCGGAAAAAGAAGATGAGTTCTGGCTACAGGGGCTGCCTGCTCAGAGCAGGATGTTTGGCCTGGGAGATTGTGAGCCGCTGACGCCCGATCGCTGGTTGAATGAAGGCGACCGGATAAGCGTGGGCAATGTGACGTTACACGTACTGCATTGTCCGGGCCACACGCCGGGGCATGTGGTCTTCTTTGATGAGCAGTCAAAATTACTGATTTCGGGTGACGTGATTTTCAAAGGCGGCGTAGGACGCAGCGACTTCCCGCGCGGCGATCACAGCCAATTGATTGATTCAATTAAACGTAAACTGTTGCCGTTGGGCGATGACGTGACGTTTATTCCGGGCCACGGTCCACTTTCTACGCTGGGTCACGAACGGTTGCATAACCCGTTCCTGCAGGATGAAATGCCTGTCTGGTAAAAGCGCAGATAAATAAAAAGGCCGCGATTGCGGCCTTTTTTTGTGCGCTATTGATTACAGTACTGCGACAATCGCTTCGCACAGCGGCGCCATGTTATCTGGCGTCATTCCGGCTACGTTTACACGTCCGGAAGCGACGGCATAGACACCAAACTCTTCACGCAGACGCAGAACCTGTTCTTTAGTCAGGCCGCTGAATGAGAACATGCCGTTCTGTTTGATGATAAAGCTGAAGTCGCGGCTTGCACCTTTCTCCTGCAGCGTATTCACGAACAGTAAACGCATGCGCTGAATGCGTTGGCGCATATCAGTCAGCTCTTGTTCCCAGATGGCGCGCAGCGCGTCGTTGCTCAGAATCGTAGCGACTACGGATGCGCCGTGTGCCGGCGGGTTGGAATAGTTAGCACGAATGGCTGATTTCATCTGGCTAAACGCGCGGTCAACGGTTTCAGCATCGGCTGCAACCAGCGTACAGGCGCCTACGCGCTCATTGTACAGACCAAAGTTCTTGGAGTAGGAGCTGGCGACGATCAGCTCTTTGTGCAGCGCCGCGAATGCGCGCAGACCTTCCGCATCTTCTTCCAGACCACGGGCAAAACCCTGGTAGGCGAAGTCAAACAGCGGCAACCAACCTTTATCGACGGAAAGCTGAGCCAGCGTTTGCCACTGCTCCAGTGTTGGATCGATACCGGTTGGGTTATGGCAGCAGCCGTGGAATAACACCACGTCGCCGGCCTGCGCTTCGCTGAGGCTTGCCAGCATCGCATCAAAGTCTAAAGAGTGGTTTGCCGCATCGTAATAATTGTATTCACGAACTTCCAGACCGGCAGAGTTAAAGACGCTCTTATGGTTCGGCCAGCTTGGATTGCTCACCCAAACGCGTTTAGCCGAGGTGTTTTTTGCCAGGAAATCAGCTGCTACACGCAGTGCGCCAGTACCACCAGGGGTCTGTGCTGTACGTGCGCGTTTGTCGTTGATAAGCGAACTCTCTTTACCAAACAGTAATTCCTGAGTGCAGCGACCAAACTCTGGAATACCGTCAATGCCAAGGTAGTTTTTGGTGGTTTCATTTTCCAGTATATATTGCTCGGCTTTTTTAACGCTGGTCAGTACCGGCGTTTTGCCTGTCTCATCTTTATATACACCGATCCCGAGGTTTATTTTTCCTGGGCGGTCATCGGCACGAAACAAATCAGCCAGACCCAAAATAGGGTCGGCAGGAGCGGCGGTAATGTTCTCAAACATGACGAGGTTCCATAGTGATTACAGAAGGGAAGTCCGCTATCAGGTTAACGGTAGATTTACAAAATGCCAACCGTTACTGACGAAAAGCTGAGGTGTTTTTTTAAGACGCAAGAATCCGCTAGCAGAGATAAAAAAACAGGACCGAAGTCCTGTTTTTTAGGCATTTAACAAAGAGGTCTGCTATTAGAACTGGTAAACGATACCTACTGCGACGGTGTCGTCAGAGCCTACGCCCAGTTTGTTGTCAGAATCGATCTGGTTGATGATGTAATCAACATAGGTGGACATGTTTTTGTTGAAGTAGTAAGTCGCACCCACTTCGAAGTAGTTCACCAGATCTACGTCACCGATACCTTCAATGTCCTTACCTTTAGATTTGGTATAGGCGAGGGACGGACGCAGGCCGAAGTCGAACTGATACTGGGCAACCAACAGCACGTCTTCAGTTTTGTTGGCATAACCGTTAGCGATACGGGTAGCGTTGTGGGTTTCGCTGTAGTTCGCCGCCAGGTAGATGTTGTTCGCATCGTACTTAACGCCGGTCGCCCACTGCTCAGCTTTGTCGCCATGGCCGCGCAGAGCCGGGTTTTGTTGAGCATCGGTACGGTCAGCCGCACCGTAAGCACCTACGATACCGAAGCCGTCGAATTCGTAGCTGATAGAACCGCCAACGCCATCACCGTTAGAGCGACGAACGTCATCACGCTCATTTTTGCCCAGGTACTGAACGGCGAAGTTCAGGCCTTCAACCAGACCGAAGAAGTTGGAGTTACGGTAGGTTGCGAGACCGCCGTTACGCTGGGAGAAGAACTGGTCAGAAGCAGCGGTATCACCACCGAATTCTGGCAGCATATCGGTGTAACCCAGCGCATCGTATACGACGCCGTAGTTACGACCGTAGTCGAAGGATCCCGCGTCGCCGAATTTCAGACCAGCGAACGCCAGACGGGTTTTGTTGCCTTTCTGGGCATCGTCACCGCCTTCTGGGTTATTGCCGCTGAACTGGTATTCCCACTGGCCGTAACCGGTCAGTTGGTCGTTAATCTGAGTTTCCCCTTTGAAACCAAGACGGGCATAGGTCTGATCGCCGTTAGGCGCGTAGGCGTTATCACCGTTGTTCTTGGAAAAATAGTGCAGACCCACAGCTTTACCGTAAATGTCTACTTTGTTGCCATCTTTGTTATAAACTTCTGCAGCGTTAGCTGCCCCGGCTACCAGCAGAGCAGGGATAACCACTGCCAGAATATTGCGCTTCATCATTATTTATTACCCTCATCGGTTTTTATATGACACCTGCCACTGCCGCCAATAAATTCCGTCAATTAAAATTTACGGAACTATTGATGAGAGTTTGGTGTCTTTATGTGTCTGACAGGCATCTTTCCATTCAAACTATCGTTTCGCTACTCTCAAAGTGCTACAAATATAAAGATTTGGTTTCAAAAAGAAAAAATGTGTAACAAAACGTTATTTTTATGCAACTTTGTGAACAACTTCAAACTTCAGATGTCTCTGCGCTAAAAATCACCCCTGTTATTTCTATTTATATGATTTTCTTATATTTAATTTTGCTAAGACCGCTTTTTCTTCGCGATGACTAAAAGAACTGATTTAACTGAAGGTGATTTATGGACATCTGGACAGCCATGTGAAAGGTTAAAAAATGTACTATTTAATCAGAAAATGCTAATCCACAATAAAACTGCTGATTATTTTTTGTTCGAATGTGTTGCTGTGAAATATTACGTAACAGGAAGAGGGGAGGCGAAGGGTTGTATTTAACGTGTTATGGGGATCCCTGTAACGTGGCGCGGTTACAAAAAAGGCCAGCAATGAATGCTGGCCTTTGGATTAAAAATTCAGTTTTAGAAGCTGGCGTTACGCGGAGTACGCGGGAACGGAATGACATCACGGACGTTCTGCACGCCAGTAACGTAGGCAATCAGACGCTCGAAGCCTAAGCCGAAGCCGGAATGCGGAACGGTACCGTAGCGGCGCAGGTCGCGATACCACCAGTAATCTTCTTTATTCAGACCCATCTCCAGCATACGGGCATCCAGCACGTCCAGACGCTCTTCACGCTGAGAACCACCGATGATTTCACCGATTCCCGGAGCCAGTACGTCCATTGCCGCAACGGTTTTACCGTCTTCGTTAAGGCGCATATAAAACGCTTTGATATCTTTCGGGTAGTTTTTAACCACGACCGGCGCTTTAAAGTGCTCTTCAGCAAGATAACGTTCGTGCTCGGAAGAGAGATCCACACCCCAGTAAACCGGGTTTTCAAACTGTTTGCCGCATTTTTCGAGAATGCTTACCGCGTCGGTGTAGTCCACCTGCGCGAAGTCGGCGTCAATGAAACGTTCCAGGCGTGAAATCGCGTCTTTGTCTACGCGTTCAGCGAAGAATTTCATATCATCCGCACGCTCTGCCAGTACGGCCTTGAAAGCATACTTCAGCATGGCTTCAGCGAGGCCTGCCACGTCGTCCAGATTGGCGAAAGCCACTTCTGGCTCCAGCATCCAGAACTCTGCCAGGTGACGGCTGGTGTTAGAGTTTTCTGCACGGAACGTCGGGCCAAAGGTATAAATTTTGGACAGGGCGCAGGCGTAGGTTTCGCCGTTCAACTGACCAGAAACGGTCAGGAAGGCTTCTTTACCGAAGAAGTCCTTATCGAAGTCGACTTTTCCCTGATCGTTACGCGGCAGGTTTTCCAGATCCAGCGTAGAAACACGGAACATCTCACCAGCGCCTTCCGTATCGGAAGCGGTGATCAGCGGCGTGGATACCCAAAAGAAACCCTGCTCGTGGAAAAAACGATGCAGTGCTTGCGCCAGCGTATGACGTACACGCGCTACCGCACCAATCATGTTGGTACGCGGACGCATGTGCGCCACTTCACGCAAATACTCAATGCTGTGACGCTTGGCCGCCATCGGGTAGGTGTCAGGATCTTCAACCCAGCCCGCGACTTCAACCTCAGTGGCCTGAATTTCAAAGCTCTGTCCCTGTCCAGGCGACGCAACGACTTTACCCGTTACGATAACTGAACAGCCGGTTGTCAGGCGCAATACGTCCTGATTGTAATTGGGCAGAGAATTATTGATGACGGCCTGTACAGGATCAAAGCAGGAACCGTCATAAACGGCGAGGAAGGAGATGCCAGCTTTTGAATCTCGGCGGGTACGTACCCATCCGCGCACGGTGACTTCGCTGTCAACGGCTACGCGGCCCTGGAGTACGTCGGCTACAGGCACAACGCTCATAATATTCTCTCTGTTAATAGTCGGATATATAAACACATGTCCACCCGTAATGGGGGGGATACCTATGTTACCTGGCATCTGCAATCAGACAAGCAGAATTCGTTGCTGGAGTGAAAGATTTCGGAAATAAACGCGAAAAGGGAGCCGATGTGGCTCCCTGTGAAGATTAACTGGCTTTTTTAATATGCGGCAAATCGAAAGCTTTGCGCAACGCACGAACAAACGCTTTATCGTGGCAGATGGTTTTACCGGGGCTATCAGATAACTTCGCTACCGGTTTGCCGTTACATTCCACCAGCTTGATAACAATATTGAGCGGCTTAACCTGCGGAATATCACACGTTAGCCGTGTACCAATGCCAAAACTCAACTGTACGCGAGAAGAGAAGTGGCGGTAGAGCTCAATCGCTTTTTTCAGATCGAGGTTATCGGAGAACACCAGCGTTTTGCTCAGCGGATCAATCCCCAGTTTTTCATAGTGGGCAATGGCTTTTTCACCCCATTCAACCGGATCGCCAGAGTCGTGACGTAAGCCCTGGTAACGGGTCGCAAATTCAACGCCAAAGTCGCGTAAAAACGCATCCATGGTGATGCAGTCCGTCAGCGCAATCCCGAGTTGGTCAGGATACTCATTTAACCATGCGGCCAGCGCAACGCGCTGGCTGGTGGCAAGCTCCGGGCTGATTTGCTGATGAGCCTGGAACCACTCATGCGCTTGCGTACCCATCGGGGTTAATGACAGACGACGGGCGAGATCGTAGTTGCTGGTGCCGACAAACCAGGATTCTTGCTGCAGGCGTTTAACAATGGCCTGCTGTACTTCGCGTGAAAAACGACGGCGCGTACCGAAATCCATCAGATGGAAGCGGGACATATCGACATCTTTCGTTAAAGCAGAGAATTCGACTAGTTTGCTTTCCAGCTCATGGAGTGCCTGTGGGACGCCTGATTCGGGCGAACGGTAACGGTGCACCAGTTCGCTGATAACCGCCAGCAGCGGGACTTCCCACATGATCACTTCACGCCATGGACCGGTTAAGCGGATGTTCAGCTTGCCGTTATCGTTGGTGACGCACACCTGTTCCGGGTTATAGCGGAAATCACGTAACCAGGCGAGGTAATCAGCTTTAAAGAAAGGCAGGCCGGAGAGCCACTGGTACTCGTCCTCCTGCAGTCGCAGGTGCTGCATGGCATTCACCTGCTCACGAATAGCATCGGCATAAATACCGAGCAGGTCATCGCCACGGCAACGAAATTCAGCCGCTACTTGTACATCATAGTAGTGGTGAAAAACGGCTTGCTGCATATGCAACTTATAAGCGTCTGTATCCAGCAGCGAGTGCAGAACAGGAGAAGCGAATTGTGTCATAGGTGCGCAGTAGCATCCTCTCACGGGAGCGTTTAGTACAATAAACAACTAAGAAAACCGCTGGAGTATACCCTGTTTAGCGATTTATTGAACCCCGATCACACCATAAGCTGTCTTTCTGGTCGAGGGCAATTCGTGCCGCGTGTTATGAAAATGTAGCAAAAAGGGTGTTTGTGCCTGAAAAGATGAACATTCTGCGTAGCGCGATTTACGCAACAGGAATAGACTGAAGCCGAGACTCTACAAAGATGCTAAAGGTTTTTTTATGACACAACAGCCACAAGCCAAATACCGTCACGACTATCGTGCGCCGGATTACCAGATTACTGATATTGACTTGACCTTTGACCTGGATGCTGAAAAAACCGTGGTCACCGCCGTGAGCCAGGCTGTCCGTCATGGTGCGTCCAGTGCGCCGCTGCGCCTGGATGGCGAAGATCTGACCCTGGTGACAATCCACGTGAACGACGAGCCGTGGACAGAGTATAAAGAAGAAGAGGGCGCTCTGGTCATCAGTCAGTTGCCGGAACGTTTTACGCTGCGTATCGTGAATGAAATTAGCCCGGCGGCCAATACCGCGCTGGAAGGACTGTATAAGTCTGGCGATGCGCTGTGCACCCAGTGTGAGGCAGAAGGGTTCCGCCATATTACCTGGTATCTCGACAGACCCGATGTTCTGGCGCGTTTTACCACCAAAATTATCGCCGATAAAACCCAATATCCGTTCCTGCTCTCTAACGGCAACCGCGTGGCGCAGGGTGAACTGGAAAACGGTCGTCACTGGGTGCAGTGGCAGGATCCGTTCCCGAAACCGTGCTATCTGTTTGCGCTGGTAGCCGGTGATTTCGACGTCCTGCGTGACACCTTTACCACCCGCTCAGGACGTGAAGTGGCGCTGGAACTGTATGTCGATCGCGGCAATCTGGACCGTGCGCCGTGGGCAATGACCTCGCTGAAAAACTCCATGAAATGGGATGAGGAGCGTTTCGGCCTTGAGTATGACCTCGACATCTATATGATTGTCGCCGTCGACTTCTTCAATATGGGCGCGATGGAGAATAAAGGTCTGAACATCTTTAACTCCAAATATGTGCTGGCCCGCACCGATACGGCCACCGACAAAGACTATCTCGATATTGAACGCGTTATTGGTCACGAATATTTCCATAACTGGACCGGCAACCGTGTGACCTGTCGCGACTGGTTCCAGTTGAGCCTGAAAGAAGGTTTAACCGTGTTCCGCGATCAGGAGTTCAGTTCCGATCTCGGCTCACGTGCGGTAAACCGTATCAGCAATGTACGTACCATGCGCGGCCTGCAGTTTGCCGAAGACGCCAGCCCGATGGCGCACCCGATCCGCCCGGATATGGTTATCGAAATGAACAACTTCTATACCCTGACCGTGTATGAAAAGGGCGCTGAAGTCATTCGTATGATCCACACTCTGCTGGGGGAGACTAACTTCCAGAAAGGGATGCAGCTGTACTTTGAGCGTCATGACGGCAGCGCTGCTACCTGTGATGATTTCGTGCAGGCGATGGAAGATGCGTCCAATGTCGATCTCTCTCATTTCCGCCGCTGGTACAGTCAGTCCGGTACGCCGATTCTGACCGTGCGTGATGACTACAATCCGTCAACGGAACAATACACGCTGACTATCAGCCAGCGTACGCCAGCCACGCCGGATCAGGCCGAGAAACAACCGCTGCATATTCCTTTCGCCCTCGAGTTGTATGACAACGAAGGGAAAGTGATCCCGCTACAAAAAGGCGGGCATCCGGTGAATGCTGTGCTCAACGTGACCCAGGCAGAACAGACGTTTGTCTTTGATAACGTGTACTTCCAGCCGGTTCCGGCACTGCTGTGCGAATTCTCCGCACCGGTAAAACTGGAATACAAATGGAGCGATCAGCAACTGACCTTCCTGATGCGTCATGCGCGTAACGATTTCTCTCGTTGGGATGCGGCGCAAAGTCTGCTGGCGACCTATATTAAGCTCAACGTTGCCCGTCATCAGCAGGGTCAGCCGTTGTCGCTGCCGGTACATGTGGCCGATGCTTTCCGCGCGATTTTGCTCGATGAGAAAATCGATCCGGCGCTGGCGGCAGAGATCCTGACGTTGCCTTCGGTAAATGAAATCGCCGAACTGTTCGATATCATCGATCCGGTCGCGATAACGGAAGTTCGCGAAGCATTGACCCGCACGCTGGCGGCTGAGCTGGCGGATGAATTCCTCGCTATCTATAACGCTAATCATCTTGACGAGTACCGCGTTGAGCATGCTGATATTGGTAAGCGTACGCTGCGCAATGCCTGCCTGCGCTTCCTGGCCTTTGGCGAAACCCATCTGGCTGACACGTTGGTTAGCAAGCAGTACCGCGAAGCGAACAATATGACTGACGCCCTGGCGGCGCTGTCCGCTGCGGTGGCGGCGCAACTGCCATGCCGTGACGCATTGATGCAGGAGTATGACGATAAATGGCATCATGACGGTCTGGTGATGGATAAATGGTTTATCCTGCAATCCACCAGCCCGGCGAGAAACGTGCTGGAAACGGTACGCGGTCTGCTGGAGCATCGTTCCTTCAGTATGAGTAACCCGAACCGTATTCGTTCCCTGATTGGTGCTTTTGCGGGCAGCAACCCGGCGGCTTTCCATGCGGAAGATGGCAGCGGCTATCAGTTCCTGGTCGATATGCTGACTGAGCTGAACAGCCGCAATCCGCAGGTGGCGTCACGTCTGATTGAGCCGTTGATTCGTTTGAAACGTTATGATGCCAAACGTCAGGCGAAGATGCGTGCGGCGCTGGAACAGTTGAAAGGCCTCGAGAATCTCTCCGGCGATCTGTTCGAGAAGATTGACAAAGCGTTAGCCTGAAACGTTGACCTGTAATTTTGTAGGCCGGATAAGGCGGTAACGTCGCCATCCGGCAAAAGGCCCGGTAATCGCTATCGGGCCTTGTTTTCTGAGTGGTTATCCATGCCGACGGATCGGTTGTTCCGTCTCGCCGCGTTTCATCACCCGGTTCAACACTTCCGCTTCCAGCTCGGCTAACCGCACCGATCCCAAACGGCGGGGGCGCTGAATATCCACCGTCAGATCCAGCCCGATTTTACCCTCTTCGATCAATAGCACGCGGTCTGCCATTGCGACGGCCTCACTGACATCGTGCGTCACCAGCAGCACCGTAAAGCCGTGGTCCTGCCATAGCGAGACGATCAGATCCTGCATCTCAAGACGGGTTAACGCATCCAGCGCGCCGAGCGGTTCATCCAGTAACAGCAGGCCAGGGCGGTGAATTAATGCCCGCGCCAGGGCCACGCGCTGTTTTTGGCCGCCAGACAGGGCGGCAGGCCACTCCTGTGCCCGGTTTTCGAGGCCAACAGCGGCCAACGCATTACGGGCCGCATCGCGCCATTGACCTTTCAGCCCCAGACCAACGTTATCGATAACCGTTTTCCATGGCAGCAGGCGCGCATCCTGAAACATCATGCGCGTATCATCCTGAATCTCTGCCAGCGGGGTAGTTCCGGCAAGTAATGCGCCTGAAGTGGGCGATTCCAGCCCAGCCAGCAGGCGCAGCAAGGTGCTTTTGCCACCGCCACTGCGGCCCACTACGGCAACAAATTGCCCTGCCGGAATATGCAGATCTAATTGATTCAGCACTGTATTGGCGGCGTATTGTTTGGTCACGGCGCTCAGCAAAAGCGGCGTACCCTGATTCAAGCGAGCGGTATTCATACAGTAGCCTCCTTCACATGGTAAGCCGGGTTCCAGCGCAGCCAGACTCGCTCCAGCAGTTGGGCGCTGACATCGGCAAGTTTGCCGAGCAGGGCGTAGAGAATGATGGCCACTACCACCACGTCGGTTTGCAGAAATTCTCGCGCATTCATCGCCAGATAACCAATGCCGGCATTGGCGGAAATGGTTTCCGCAACGATCAACGTCAGCCACATCAGTCCGAGAGCAAAACGTACGCCAACCATAATCGAGGGCAGGGCGCCGGGGAGGATCACATGGATAAACAGTGAAAAGCCGGACAATCCATAGCTGCGCGCCATCTCCACCAGGCCGCGATCGATATTGCGGATCCCGTGCCAGGTGTTGATGTAAATCGGGAACAGTGTGCCCAAGGCGACGAGAAAGATCTTCGCCGATTCATCAATGCCGAACCACAAAATCACCAGCGGGATCAGCGCCAGATGGGGAACGTTGCGCAGCATCTGTATCGACGTATCCAGCAGGCGTTCCCCCCAGCGTGAAAGACCGCTGATGAGTCCCAGCGTCAAACCCAACGATCCACCGATCGAGAATCCGATCAGCGCGCGCCAGGAACTGATCGCCAGATGCTGCCAAAGCTCGCCACTGGCGGAAAGTGTCCAGAAGGCTTCGACAACGCCTTCCGGGGAGGGCAGGATGCGGGTGGATAGCCAGCCCATTGACGAGGCTATCTGCCAGAGCGCCACCAGACCTACCGGCAAAAACCAGGGTGCGAGGCGCAATAGCCACCTGTTTTTCGGTGTTGTCATCAGCGTGTCCTTAGCTTTGCGCGACCTTACGGGGAATAAATTCGTTAGCCACCGCTTCGCCTTGTTGGTGCAGACGCTGTGGCTGTGGAATTTCAGGTATCGAAACATCCAGATGCGGGAACAGTAGCTCGCCAACTTTGTACGCCTCTTCCAGATGCGGATACCCCGACAGCACAAAGCTGTCGATACCCAGCGCGGCGTACTCGTTTATGCGCGCTGCGACGGTCGGGCCGTCGCCGACCAGCGCGGTTCCGGCGCCGCCACGCACCAGCCCAACGCCTGCCCACAGGTTCGGGCTTATTTCCAGTTTGTCGCGTTTACCGTTGTGCAGCGCGGCCATCCGCTGTTGGCCAACCGAATCTGTTCTTGAGAAGGCGGCCTGGGCTTTGGCAATCGTGTCGTCATCAAGATGCGAAATCAGACGCTCCGCTGCCTGCCACGCCTCATCCGTCGTCTCCCGCACGATCACATGCAAACGAATACCAAAGCGGATCTTGCGTCCAAGCGCTGCTGCTTTGGCTCGCACTTGCTCAATCTTCTCTTTCACCTGTTCAGGCGGTTCGCCCCAGGTCAGATAGAGATCAACCTGCTCGGCAGCCAGGTCTTGCGCGACATCGGAAGAACCGCCGAAATAAAGTGGCGGCCAGGGTTGTTGTACGGGAGGAAAAAACAGCTTCGCGCCGCGGACGTGCATATGTTTGCCGTTGAAATCCACCGTTTCCCCCTGTAACAGCCGACGCCAGATCTGGGTGAATTCAGCAGAAGCTTCATAGCGCTCGGTGTGATCAAGAAACACGCCGTCGCCAGCCAGCTCCTGTGGATCGCTGCCGGTCACCAGGTTAAACAGCGCCCGGCCGTTAGAGAGTCTGTCGAGCGTTGCAGCCTGGCGTGCGGCAACCGTTGGCGAGGTTACGCTTGGACGCAGCGCGACCAAAAACTTGAGCCGCTGAGTAACAGGGATCATGGAGGCGGCTACCAGCCAGGCATCTTCACAGGAGCGACCGGTTGGGATCAACACGCCGGTAAATCCCAGGCGATCGGCAGCCTGCGCGATTTGCTGCAGATAACTGTGATCGACCGGACGCGAGCCTTCTTCCGTCCCCAGATAGTGGCCATCCCCGTGGGTGGGTAAAAACCAGAACATGTTCAGACTCATAATTTTGCTCCTGTCTGCTGAGTGGGTTGCCAGATACGCTGGCGAATATCGATTTTTTTCGGCACCAGACGATTGTCATAAAACAGATCGGCGGTTTGTTGTTGCAGGGCGGCAACCGAGGCGCTGACGGGTGAGATGGTCGTTGGCGGCCGGTGATCAAGATAAGACGCAATCACCGGCTCTGGCAGTCCCATGGTTTTGGCCAGCAGGGTAATACTTTGCTGGCGCTGGCTGAGAGTTAACGCATCAGCCTGGCTAAAGGTATCCAGCACGCCAAGAACAAACGCGCCATTTTTCTCGGCATAAGGACGCGCGGCGAGATAAAAGGAGCCGGTCTGTTTGAGGTCTGAGCCATCTTTTAGCACGCGCACATCACCCTGCAGCAACGCGGCGGAATAGTAAGGATCCCAGATAGCCCACGCATCAACGTTACCTTGCTGGAAGGCTGCTCTGGCATCTGCGGGTGTCAGATATGTTGGTTGAATATCGGTAAATTTCAGCCCGGCCTGTTGTAAGGCTCGCAGCAGTAAATTGTGGGCGCTGGAACCTTTCTGGAAGGCGACTTTATGCCCTTTGAGCTGCGCAACGCTCTGGATCGGGCTGTTTTTGGGCACCAGAATCACTTCGGCTTTTGGTTTGGGCGGCTCGACGCCAACGTAAACCAGATCGGCTCCGGCGGCCTGGGCGAAAATCGGCGGAATGTCACCGGTACTGCCGAGATCGATACTGCCAATATTGAGTGCTTCCAGCATTTGCGGCCCTGCCGGAAACTCAATCCACGAGATTTTGGTCTGTGGGTAGCGTTTCTCCAGTAACTGATGGCTTTTTGCCAGCACCATACTGACGCTTCCTTTCTGGTAGCCTATGCGCAGCGCGTCTGGTGCAGACTCTGCGGCATGGACGAGCGTTGAAAGTGACAGCAATCCGGTCAACGCCAACCACGGCGTGTGACGCTTGAGCAGATTAAGCATGGGCGGCACCTCGCAGAGCATTCAATTGAGGAAGTTGGACATCACGACGATGCAACGCCAGCCAGAAGGTGTCGAGCGCATTGTCCAGACGCAGTTGCAGGTTGGGCGTAAACTGCGGTTTATGCTGATAATCAATGACCTGTGAATCATCAGCAAAAACACCGTGCAGGATTTCCTGGGCTTTTAACGCGCTCAGCACCGGCTTAAGCGCGTAATCAACGGCCAGTAAATGCGCCACGGTACCGCCTGTTGCCAGCGGCAAAACCACTTTTCCTTCCAGTGCGCGTTCGGGAAGCAGATCGAGCAACGTTTTCAACGCTCCGGAGTAAGCTGCTTTGTAGACCGGCGTTGCAACAATCAATCCGTCGGCGTCGTGCAGTTGTTCGACAAAGGTTTTCAGCGCCGGGCTGTCGAAGCGCGCATAAATCAGGTCTTCTGGGGCAAAGTTGTGCAGATTCCAGTGACAGACTTCAACATCCTGGTCGTTCAGTTTTTCCCGGGCGTATTCCAGTAAGGCGCTGGAGCGAGAGGGGAAGCGTGGGCTTCCCGCCAGAGTAATGACGCGCATAATTTCAATCTCCACTTATAACTAATTGTTCGCTTTTATTTAACATTGATAACAATTTGTGCAGTCTGGCAGAGAGATTTTGTTTATCGAAATGATTTATACGGGATAGAAAAGTTGAAAAATGAATAAAACGGCAGAAGCAGGAAAACGATTGCTATTTATTGCCGCAGGTCAATTCCCTTTTTGCTCGCGATCGCACATAATACGCCCCCGGTTTGCACACCGGGAATCCAGGAGAGTTCATGTACTACCCCTTCGTTCGTAAAGCCCTTTTCCAGCTCGATCCTGAGCGCGCTCATGAATTGACATTCCAGCAGTTACGTCGCATTACCGGCACGCCGCTCGAAGCGCTTGTCCGCCAGAAAGTACCCGCAAAACCGGTTACCTGTATGGGGCTGACGTTTAAAAATCCGCTCGGGCTTGCTGCCGGACTGGATAAAGACGGGGAGTGCATTGATGCGCTCGGTGCGATGGGATTCGGTTCAATTGAAATTGGTACCGTGACGCCACGCCCTCAGCCCGGGAACGATAAACCACGTCTGTTCCGTCTGGTGGATGCGGAAGGTTTGATCAACCGCATGGGATTCAATAACCTGGGTGTTGATAACCTGGTAGAGAACGTTAAGAAATCACATTTTGACGGCATTCTCGGCATTAATATTGGTAAGAATAAAGATACTCCGGTAGAAAACGGCAAAGATGACTATCTGATTTGTATGGAAAAAGTCTATGCTTATGCCGGTTATATCGCGATTAATATCTCTTCACCGAATACGCCGGGATTACGCACGCTGCAATACGGTGAAGCGCTGGATGATCTGCTGACGGCAATTAAAAATAAGCAAAACGATCTGCAAGCGATCCACCATAAATATGTTCCGGTGGCCGTAAAGATCGCGCCGGATCTTTCCGTCGAAGAACTGATCCAGGTTGCCGACAGTTTAGTTCGGCATAATATTGATGGTGTAATTGCAACTAACACCACTCTCGATCGTTCTCTCGTACAGGGAATGAAAAATTGCGATCAAATGGGGGGACTGAGCGGTCGTCCGTTACAATTAAAAAGTACAGAAATTATTCGCCAGTTGTCTCAGGAATTAAATGGTCAGTTACCGATTATTGGCGTTGGCGGTATTGACTCGGTGATTGCCGCGCGCGAGAAAATAGCCGCCGGCGCAACCCTCGTACAGATTTATTCGGGCTTTATTTTTAAAGGCCCGCCGTTGATTAAAGAAATCGTCACCAATATCTGAATGCTACCATAATCACAATCCAGGGCTTTATTTCTAGCCCTGGTTGTTTTATATTCCTTTACTGTTGCTTATTTAAACATTCTGAGCTTTTATTATTAGGGCAATAAACGAAGCGGCAAAAGGATACTGTCGTAACGGCGATGATTAAGGAAAGGAGAGAAACTGATGCGAATTAAACCCGACGATAACTGGCGCTGGTATTATGATGAAGAGCACGATCGTATGATGCTCGATTTAGCCAATGGTATGTTATTCCGTTCGCGTTTTGCTCGTAAAATGCTCACGCCTGATGCCTTTACTCCTTCCGGATTTTGCGTTGATGACGCCGCGCTTTATTTTTCCTTTGAAGAAAAATGCCGCTATCTGGATTTAGCGAAAGAACAAAAAGCGGAACTGGTGCTCAATGCGCTGGTGGCTATTCGTTATCTTAAGCCGCAGATGCCAAAAAGTTGGCACTTTGTCGCCCACGGCATTAACTGGACGCCAGTGCCAGGGGACGCTGCCTGTGTCGATTTAAGCGATACCGATGAACAGGTAAACCTGTTAGTGGTTGAGCCGGGTGAAAACGCCGCGCTTTGTCTGCTGGCGCAACCGGGCGTGGTGATTGCCGGACGCACCATGCAGCTTGGCGACGCAATTAAAATCATGAATGACAGACTGAAACCGCAGACAATTGTTGACAGTTTCAGCCTTGAGCAGGCGGTTTAACTTTCCAGCCTGATTGCCGTTTTGGGCACACAACTGCAGCACAGAATTGTCCCGTCATCTCCCATCGCTGATTTTTTCAGCGGGCTCACTTCGCCTTCTACCAACCGAATTCGACAGCATCCGCAAATTCCCGCCCGACATGAGTAGGGAACCCGGATACCCTGGTTTTCCAGCTGTTCAAGCAATACCTGCTGATTATTTCCGCGAAAGGTCTGTCCCTGCCACTCGATAAGCACCGTGGCATCGGGTTGTTGCACCGGGGCAGTATCATCGGTTTCTGCCGCGCCATATACTCTGGCCGGACCGGTGGACAGAATTTCAACCTCGTCGCCGACGCGAATCACGCCACTGTTACGCGCAATGAGATTCTGACCAAAATCGACATCGCCGTTATCCGTCGCAGTGCGAAAGCTTTGCAGCGTGGCCAGCGGTTCGCCGGACGGATGCTTCTGACCTTTTTCAGGGCTGACGGTGGTGAAAATGCAGCGGCTACAAGGTTTAGCCACGTCAAAAATAACCTCGCCAATGCGGATCACTTTCCAGGTATCTTCTTCCCAGGCGGCAGCGCCTGAAACCACCAGATTGGGGCGAAACTGCTCCATTTTTACGCTTGCCGGGCAGCGCTGTTGCAAATCGCGCAATGACGCTTCGTTAGTTAAAAGGTAGGGATAACCATCGGCAAAGGATAACGGAACATCATCGCGGCGCTTCACTCGGCGCGTCAGCTGCGGACCAACCCAGCGAAGCTGCACGTCACGGGAGAAAAAACCGCTCAGCCACTGGTTGATAGCCGCTGGCGCAATACGCGCGGTAAAATGGTTGCCCCACACTTCCGTCGGCGCATCCTGCAGGGCGAAGTCGGCAAATCGCACAAGCGCGCTGCTACCGTCTGGCGCCGTAAGATGCAATCCATCGTGGAAAGGGGAAGGGGTAAAACGCACCATCTGTGGGAACTGTCGGGCGGTAATGAACGTCCCGTCGGGTTCGGTAATCATAAATATGCGATCAAAGGCGAGACCACTAACGTCTGCCAGAGCGTGGGTAAGCCCAATACCGCGCATTGATTTAACCGGATGAATAAAAAGTCGGGTTAACGTGACCACTGTACAGCCCCTCGAGCGAAAATAAGCCTTCAACTTTATGACATACCGCCCATATTAGCTATAATGCGCAGCAATTTTCTCGGAGTAAAAGTGACATTATGAATTCTCTGTTTGCCAGTACGGCCCGCGGGCTGGAAGAGCTGTTAAAAACTGAACTGGAAAACCTTGGCGCGCTGGAGTGTCAGGTCGTTCAGGGTGGGGTCCATTTTAAGGGCGACACGCGGCTTGTTTACCAGAGCCTGATGTGGAGCCGCCTGGCCTCGCGCATTATCCTGCCGATGGGAGAGTGCAAGGTCTACAGCGATCTTGATCTGTACCTCGGTGTTCAGGCAATCGACTGGACAGAGATATTTAATCCGGGCGCTACATTTGCGGTGCATTTTAGCGGCCTGAACGAAACCATTCGTAATAGTCAGTACGGGGCGCTGAAGGTAAAGGATGCGATTGTCGACGCCTTTACCCGTAAAAATCTGCCGCGTCCGAATGTGGATCGTGAATCTCCGGATCTGCGCATTAACGTGTGGCTGAATAAAGATACCGCCAGTATTGCGCTCGATCTGAGCGGTGATGGCCTGCATCAGCGTGGGTATCGCGATCGCGCAGGTCAGGCGCCGATTAAAGAAACGCTGGCTGCCGCCATTGTGATGCGTTCAGGTTGGCAACCGGGCACGCCGTTACTCGATCCGATGTGTGGCTCCGGTACACTGCTGATTGAAGCGGCGATGTGGGCAACCGATCGTGCGCCTGGTCTGCACCGTGGTTATTGGGGCTTTAGCGGTTGGGCGCAGCACGATGACGCTGTGTGGCAAGAGGTTAAAGCCGAAGCGCAGGTGCGCGCGCGTAAGGGTCTCGCAGACTACACCTCGCACTTCTATGGATCTGACAGCGATGCTCGCGTAATTGAAAAAGCACGCAGTAACGCCCGTCGCGCCGGCATTGCCGATCTGATGACGTTTGAAGTTAAAGATGTCGCCAAACTGAGCAACCCGTTACCGAAAGGACCGTACGGGACGGTTATCAGCAACCCGCCGTACGGCGAACGTCTGGATAGCGAACCGGCGCTGATTGCCCTGCACAGCCTGCTGGGGCGCACAATGAAAAACCAGTTTGGCGGCTGGAATCTGTCCCTGTTTAGCGCCTCGCCGGATTTGCTCAGCAGCCTGCAATTACGTGCTGATAAGCAGTTTAAAGCGAAAAATGGTCCGCTGGATTGCGTGCAGAAGAACTATCACGTTGCAGAAACCACCGCCGACAGTAAGCCTGCCACGGTCGCGGAAGATTATGCCAACCGCCTGCGTAAGAATCTTAAGAAGCTGGAAAAATGGGCGCGTCAGGAAGGTATTGAATGCTATCGCCTGTACGATGCCGACCTGCCGGAATACAACGTGGCGGTAGATCGCTACGGTGACTGGGTCGTGGTGCAGGAATACGCGCCGCCGAAAACGGTCGATGCGCAGAAAGCGCGTCAACGCCTGTTCGACATCATTGCCGCTACGCTCTCGGTACTTGAGATTGCTCCGAATAAACTGGTGCTGAAAACCCGTGAACGTCAAAAAGGCAAGAACCAGTATCAGAAGATGAATGAGAAGGGTGAATTCATTGAGGTAAGCGAGTACAACGCTCGTCTGTGGGTGAACCTGACTGACTATCTTGATACCGGTTTGTTCCTCGATCACCGCATTGCGCGTCGCATGCTGGGTCAGATGAGTAAAGGTAAGGATTTCCTCAATCTGTTCTCCTACACCGGTAGCGCCAGCGTTCATGCCGGACTGGGCGGCGCGCGGAGCACCACGACGGTTGATATGTCGCGTACCTACCTGGAATGGGCTGAACGCAACCTGCGTTTGAACGGCCTGAGTGGTCGCGCTCACCGTTTAATTCAGGCCGATTGTCTGGGCTGGCTGCGCGATGCCAATGAACAGTTCGATCTGATTTTCATCGATCCGCCAACGTTCTCTAACTCTAAACGCATGGAAGATTCGTTTGATGTGCAGCGCGATCATCTGGCGCTGATGAAAGATCTGAAACGTCTGTTACGTAAAGACGGGACGATCATGTTCTCCAACAACAAACGTGGATTCCGTATGGATCTCGAGGGTCTGGCTGAGCTGGGATTGAAAGCACAAGAAATTACCCAAAAAACGCTTTCCCAGGACTTTGCCCGTAACCGTCAGATCCACAATTGCTGGCTGATTACCGCAGCCTGAAAGGATAAGTAAATGTCATTGATCAGTATGCATGGTGCATGGCTGTCGTTCAGCGATGCGCCCCTTCTTGATAATGCGGAACTGCATATCGAGGATAACGAACGCGTCTGTCTGGTAGGCCGTAACGGCGCGGGCAAATCGACGCTGATGAAGATCCTGAACCGTGAACAGGGTCTTGACGACGGGCGTATTATTTATGAGCAGGATCTGGTCGTCGCGCGTCTGCAACAGGATCCGCCGCGTAATGTCGAGGGCAGCGTGTATGACTTCGTTGCCGAAGGTATTGAGGAACAGGCTGAATACCTGAAGCGGTATCATGATATTTCGCGCCTTGTCATGACCGATCCCAGCGACAGAAATCTGAATGAGATGGCGCGGGTTCAGGAAATGCTCGATCACCACAATCTGTGGCAGCTCGAAAGTCGCATTAATGAAGTGTTGGCGCAACTGGGGCTGGATCCTAACGCCGCGCTTTCGTCGCTGTCTGGTGGTTGGCTGCGTAAAGCGGCGCTGGGCCGCGCGTTGGTGAGTAATCCGCGCGTATTGCTGCTCGATGAACCGACGAACCATCTGGACATTGAAACAATCGACTGGCTGGAAGGGTTCCTGAAATCCTTCAACGGGACAATCATTTTCATTTCCCACGACCGTTCATTTATTCGCAACATGGCGACGCGTATTGTTGATCTTGACCGCGGCAAACTGGTGACCTATCCGGGGAACTACGATCAGTATCTGCTGGAGAAAGAAGAAGCGCTGCGGGTAGAAGAGTTACAAAACGCGGAGTTTGATCGCAAGCTGGCGCAGGAAGAGGTTTGGA
Source organism: Citrobacter werkmanii (assembly GCF_008693645.1). Lineage (NCBI taxonomy): Bacteria > Pseudomonadati > Pseudomonadota > Gammaproteobacteria > Enterobacterales > Enterobacteriaceae > Citrobacter > Citrobacter werkmanii. Next base: position 2,061,466 of record NZ_CP044101.1, read on the forward strand.
TCCGCCAGGGTATCAAAGCGCGTCGTACCCGTAACGAAGGCCGTGTGCGCGCCCTGAAAGCGATGCGTCGCGAGCGCGGGGAACGTCGCGAAGTGATGGGCACGGCGAAGATGCAGGTTGAAGAGGCGAGCCGTTCGGGCAAGATTGTCTTCGAAATGGAGAATGTGGATTATCAGGTTGATGGTAAGCAACTGGTAAAAGATTTCTCTGCACAGGTGCAGCGCAGCGACAAAATTGCGTTAATTGGCCCTAACGGTTGCGGCAAGACGACGCTGCTCAAACTGATGCTAGGCCAACTGCAGGCTGACAGTGGACGTATTCATGTTGGGACCAAGCTGGAAGTGGCTTATTTCGATCAGCACCGGGCTGAACTGGATCCGGATAAAACCGTGATGGACAATCTGGCCGAAGGTAAACAAGAGGTGATGGTCAACGGTAAACCCCGCCATGTGCTGGGCTACCTGCAGGACTTCCTGTTCCACCCGAAACGGGCGATGACGCCAGTACGCGCGCTCTCCGGTGGGGAACGAAATCGTCTGTTGCTGGCGCGTTTGTTCCTGAAACCCAGTAATCTTTTAATTCTCGATGAACCAACGAACGATCTTGACGTCGAAACGCTGGAACTGCTTGAAGAGCTGATTGACAGCTATCAGGGCACCGTACTGCTGGTGAGCCACGACCGTCAGTTTGTGGATAATACCGTTACGGAATGTTGGATCTTCGAAGGCGGTGGTAAAATTGGTCGTTATGTCGGCGGTTACCATGACGCGCGCAGCCAGCAATCGCAGCATGTGGCGTTTAAACAGCCCGTTGTGAAAAAAACAGAGGAAGCTGTTGCTCCTAAAGCAGAAATTGTCAAACGTGGCACGAGCAAACTAAGCTATAAACTGCAGCGCGAACTGGAGCAGCTCCCCGCATTGCTTGAAGAACTGGAAGCTAAGCTGGAAACATTACAAGCTCAGGTTGCTGACGCCGCTTTTTTCAGTCAGCCGCACGAGCAAACGCAACAAGTTTTAGCTAATCTGAACGAAGCGGAACAAGAACTTGAGCAAGCCTTTGAGCGCTGGGAGTATCTTGAATCTTTGAAGAATGGCGCATAATTTAAAGGAGCACATATGTGCGAACATCACCATGCCGCGAAGCATATTTTGTGTTCGCAGTGTGACATGCTGGTGGCGTTACCGCGCCTTGAGCATGGTCAGAAAGCGGCATGTCCACGATGTGGCACTACGTTAACGGTTGAGTGGGACGCGCCGAGGCAGCGTCCTACTGCCTATGTTTTAGCAGCGCTGTTCATGCTGCTTTTATCAAACCTCTTCCCTTTTGTGAATATGAACGTCGCAGGGGTAAGCAGCGAAGTGACGTTGCTGGAAATCCCCAGCGTGCTCTTCTCTGAAGATTACGCCAGCCTCGGCACGTTTTTTTTATTATTCGTCCAGTTGGTTCCCGCGTTTTGTTTACTGACTATTCTGCTGCTGGTGAACCGTGCCGAAATGCCTGGCTGGCTAAAGGCCAGGCTTGCGCGCGTCCTGTTCCAGTTGAAAAGCTGGGGGATGGCGGAAATCTTCCTCGCCGGAGTGCTGGTCAGTTTCGTTAAGCTGATGGCTTATGGTGATATCGGCGTGGGCAGCAGTTTCATCCCATGGTGCTTCTTTTGTGTACTACAGCTACGGGCGTTTCAGTGCGTTGACCGCCGTTGGCTGTGGGATGATATTGCGCCAATGCCTGTCATTAACCAGGAATTAAAGCCAGGCGTGCCCGGCATCCGGCAGGGGTTGCGTTCTTGTTCCTGCTGCACCGCGATTCTTCCCGCTGACGAACGGGTGTGCCCGCGCTGCGAGACGAAAGGCTACGTGCGTCGCAAAAACAGTCTGCAATGGACGATGGCGTTATTGTTCACGTCAATCATGCTTTATCTTCCTGCCAACATCCTGCCGATCATGATTACCGATTTGCTCGGATCCAAGTTGCCGTCAACGATTCTTGAAGGCGTGGTTTTGATTTGGAGCGAGGGCTCTTATCCGGTGGCGGCGGTTATCTTTATCGCCAGTATTATGGTGCCGACGTTGAAAATGATTGCCATTGCCTGGCTATGTTGGGATGCCAAGGGGCACGGCAAACGTGACAGTGAACGTATGCACTTGATTTATGAAGTGGTGGAATTTGTCGGTCGCTGGTCAATGATCGACGTTTTTGTGATTGCGGTACTCTCTGCGCTGGTGCGCATGGGAGGGTTAATGAACATTTATCCTGCAATGGGTGCTTTGATGTTTGCTTTAGTCGTCATTATGACAATGTTTTCTGCGATGACATTTGATCCGCGTCTGTCGTGGGACCGTGAACCAGAACCAGATCATGAGGAGTCCTGACAGCATGGAATCTAAAAGTGGGGAAGCCAAAGTGCAGAAGGTGAAAAACTGGTCGCCCGTGTGGATATTCCCGATCGTTACTGCGCTTATTGGCGCGTGGGTCCTGTTTTATCATTACAGCCATCAGGGGCCGGAAGTCACGCTGATTACCACCAATGCCGAAGGGATTGAAGGCGGCAAAACGACGATTAAAAGCCGCAGCGTGGATGTCGGCATCGTCGAGAGCGCGACTCTGACGGATGATTTGACCCATGTGGAGATTAAAGCTCGTCTTAACTCCGGAATGGAAAAGCTGCTGCATAAAGACTCTGTTTTTTGGGTGGTGAAGCCGCAGGTTGGTCGTGAAGGTATCAGCGGCCTGGGCACGCTATTGTCCGGGGCATATATTGAACTGCAGCCCGGCAATAAAGGGAATAAGCTGGAAAATTACCAACTACTGGATTCACCGCCGCTGGCACCGCCAGATGCGAAAGGGATCCGCGTGATACTGGACAGTAAAAAAGCCGGGCAGTTAAGCCCCGGCGATCCGGTATTGTTCCGTGGATATCGTGTGGGGTCGGTTGAGACCAGCACCTTCGATGCGCAAAAGCGTACTATCAGCTACCAGCTTTTCATTAATGCGCCTAACGATCGTCTGGTGACCAGCAATGTGCGTTTCTGGAAAGACAGTGGGATCGCCGTGGATCTTACCTCCGCAGGTATGCGTGTGGAAATGGGATCGCTCTCCACGTTGTTTGGCGGTGGCGTAAGTTTTGATGTGCCAGAAGGTTTAGAACAAGGTGAGCCGGTTGGGCAACAGTCCGCGTTTAATCTTTATGACGATCAAAAAAGTATTCAGGATTCCCTGTATACCGATCATATTGACTACCTGATGTTCTTTAAGGATTCGATTCGTGGTCTGCAGCCAGGCGCGCCGCTGGAATTCCGCGGCATTCGTCTGGGGACGGTGAGTAAAGTACCTTTCTTCTCACCGAACATGCGTCAGGTATTTAACAATGATTACCGCATTCCGGTGTTGGTACGCATCGAGCCTGAGCGCCTGAAAGCACAGCTGGGCGAGGACACTGATGTTGGCGCTCATCTGGAGCAATTGCTCAAACGCGGATTACGCGCATCGCTGAAAACCGGGAATCTGGTGACCGGCGCGCTGTATGTCGATCTCGACTTCTACCCGAAAGAACCACCGATTAGTGGTGTACGAGAATTTAATGGTTATCAGATTATCCCGACGGTGAGTGGCGGTTTAGCGCAGATCCAGCAGCGCCTGATGGAAGCGCTGGATAAGATTAATAATCTGCCGTTGAACCCGATGATTGAGCAGGCGACCAATACGTTGTCAGAAAGCCAGCGTACGATGAAGCATCTGCAAACCACGCTGGATAATATGAATAAGATCACATCCAGCCAGTCAATGCAGGATCTTCCGGCGGATATGCAAAATACGTTGCGTGAACTTAATCGTAGCATGCAGGGCTTCCAGCCGGGCTCGGCAGCCTACAACAAGATGGTGGCGGATATGCAGCGTCTTGATCAGGTACTGCGCGAACTGCAACCGGTACTGAAAACGTTGAACGATAAGAGCAATGCGCTGGTATTTGAAGCGAAGGACAAAAAAGATCCAGAGCCGAAGAGGGCGAAACAATGAAAAAGTGGCTAGTGGTGATGATGGCGGTCTGGCTGACGTCATGCAGCTCCAGCGGAGAAAATAAAAGCTATTACCAGCTTCCTATCGCGCAAGGGGGCGTCCAAAGCTCCGCCAACCAGGGTAACCGGCTGCTGTGGGTTGAGCAGATTGCGGTGCCGGACTATCTGGCGGGTAATGGGGTGGTTTACCAGACCAGCGATGTGCAATATGTGATAGCGAATAATAATCTCTGGGCCAGTCCTTTAGATCAGCAATTGCGCAATACGCTGGTGACGAACCTCAGTATGCAATTACCTGGCTGGGTTGTCGCTTCGCAGCCGCTGGGAAGCACACAGGACACGCTGAACGTCACTGTGACCGGCTTCCACGGTAGGTACGATGGGAAGGTTATTGTCAGCGGAGAATGGTTACTGAATCACCAGGGGCAGTTGATCAAGCGTCCGTTCCACATCGAAGCAGTGCAGACCAGGGACGGCTACGATGAGATGGTGAAGGTTCTCGCCAGCGCCTGGAGTCAGGAAGCGACGGCCATAGCTCAAGAGCTGAAACGCATCCCTTAAGCTTAAATAATTGTAAATTATGCCGCCCCTGGTTCATTGCCCGGGGCGGTTTTTTTTATTTTTTAGCCGTGGAGATAACTGTTCTGTCTGATTTTTTTTGTACAAATGATTTCGCGGGTAGCTCACAAATATGACACTGGCGTGAATTTTGCGCATTGACGAGCCTGATGTTTAGGGGTATTCGTTTAGTGTGATTGCACACTTAGTAATCACTGTTTTCTTTTCCACCAGAACTAAAGATGAGGGAAACGAGGCATGAAGAGACAAAAACGAGATCGCCTGGAACGGGCACATCAACGTGGATATCAGGCCGGCATTGCCGGACGCTCAAAAGAAATGTGTCCCTATCAGGCGCTGAATCAGAGATCATACTGGCTGGGAGGCTGGCGAGAAGCCATGGGGGATAGGGTTTTAATGGCCTGATTCTGTCTCTTTAGATAAAAGAAACCTCCGCAGAGCGGAGGTTTCGCCTTTTTGCAGACCGGATAAGGCGTTTACGCTGTCATCCGACAACGACGCAACGCCTGATCTCTGCGATTAGAACGCGGAAGTGTCCTGGAAAAGACCCACTTTCAGATCGTTTGCGGTGTAGATCAGACGACCATCAACCAGCACTTCGCCATCAGCCAGGCCCATGATCAGGCGACGGTTAACGATACGTTTGAAGTGAATGCGGTAAGTGACTTTCTTCGCAGTCGGCAGAACCTGACCGGTGAATTTCACTTCGCCTACGCCCAGCGCACGGCCTTTACCTTCGCCGCCCAGCCAGCCGAGATAGAATCCAACCAGCTGCCACATGGCATCCAGACCCAGGCAGCCTGGCATCACCGGATCGCCGATGAAGTGGCATCCGAAGAACCACAGGTCCGGGTTAATATCCAGTTCAGCTTCAACATAACCTTTGTCAAAGTTGCCACCGGTTTCGGTCATCTTAATGACACGGTCCATCATCAGCATGCTTGGTGCAGGCAGTTGCGGGCCTTTTGCGCCAAACAGCTCACCGCGACCAGAGGCAAGAAGGTCTTCTTTTGTATAGGATTCGCGTTTATCTACCATGTTCTCTGTAAGCCTTATTTTATTGAAGCACGCAGGATAGCTAACACGTGTACGCTGAACAAGTCCGATCAGTTCGGAATAATCCAGTTCAGCCAACGTAGCGGCCATGGAAAACGGTGACGGCCTTCCTGTTGCGTTGCTGTCGCAATACGTTCCTGGATGGTTTGCATCAGCGTTGTCTGGCCTTCGCCATCCCACACCAGATTTAGTAATAGCGGCAATGCATCGGTTACGTCGTCCACCGCCCAGATAGTGAATTTTTCTTCTTCTATGGCCTGTAGCAGTGCCGGTTGCAGGCTCAGGTGTCTGACATTAGCTGATGGAATGATAACGCCCTGAGTACCTGTCAGCTCACGCTGCTGGCAGATGGCGAAGAAACCTTCAATTTTCTCGTTAAGACCGCCGACAGGTTGCGCCCGACCAAATTGATCGACAGAACCCGTAATGGCGATGCTTTGATTCACAGGGACGTCGGCGAGGGCGCTAATCAATGCGCACAATTCCGCCATGGACGCGCTGTCACCATCAACTTCGCTGTATGATTGTTCAAAGGTCAGCGAGGCCGAGAAGGGAATTTGCTGCTCAAGCTGGAGTTCAGACATCAGGAACGCCTGCATAATCATCATCCCCTTGGCATGAATATTTCCTCCCAGCTCGGCTTTGCGCTCAATATCTGTGAATTCGCCATCGCCAATATGCACCACGCAGCTGATACGTGATGGTTCTCCAAACGCGCGAGGATGACCCGGAAACTCAATGACCGACAGGGCGTTGATCTGACCAATTCGCTCGCCTTCCGTTTCAATAAGGATTTGCTCTTGCAGGATCTCATCCTGCATACGTTCGGCCAGGAATCCTTCTCGCCATTCGCGCTGCGCCAGCATCAGGCTGAACTGTTCCGCTGTGCAGGTTTCGCTCTCGCATAGCGGGGCCACTTCTTTGAACTGTCGGATGATCCACAAGGGGTTAAGCGGCAACGTATCCTGTTCGCCGGTATAGCGCACCGCTTCGCGGATTAGAACCTGCCAGGCATCAGGCGCGGGGTAGGGCAAATTGTTGCGCGTGGCGGTATGCGTTACCCACTGGCACCACTGTGTCATGGTTTCGGCATCGACTATCTGCAGGTTGTCTTCAAATTCGCTGTAGATGGCCTGCTCAGCCAGTTCTGGCTCCATGTCCTGAAAATCTGCCAGTGATTCACGCTCCCCGACTAAAATCACTTTCAGTTTAAGCGGCATCGGCGGAACGGAAACGGGCAATGGGCGAGACTCATCAAAAGCTACCCAGTCAAAGCGCTCGTGGCTGACAATGGCTTTCAGACGCATCCACAACAGCGGTTGTGCCAGCAGAGTGCGTAATGAGATAACCAACACCCCACCATTCGCCTGATGCACCAGACCTGGTTGCAGGGAAATATCGCCATTGAACTGACGCAGGCAGCCAAACAGTTGCTCGGCTTCAACCCAGTCAGCGTTGACCACCTGAGTTAGCGTCGCAAAATTGTCTTCTGCTTTTTCCGCTGTACGATAGCGGATAGTGTGACCAGAGATATCATAATGACCCCCAGTCAGGCGTCCTGCGTCCGTGTGCAGTGTATGTGCAGCAGTTGCAATAAGGTTAAGGTATTCAAGCTCTTCCGGTGCTTTTACCAGCATGAACGAGGACGTCGTCCAGTGCTGCAGAAGCTGCTCTAGCGCGAATTGTAAACGTGGCTGAGTATCACTAAGTAAGGTATCGGTGTCGTCAGTGACGTGCGGCTGTGCAAATACTTCCTGATAACTGTCGGTATCAGGAACCAGATCACGCCATGCAAGTTTCGTAATGGTCAAAGTTGATGTTTTTTAGTCTGTTGTTAAAAACGAGATTATACCGTAACCCTCATCACTACACACCTGGAAAGCACCGCGAAACGGAAGTGATGACGCGCGGCAGTTCACAGGCTGGATATTCTTTTCTTCAGTTGCTCAAAAAGCTGATATTCTGATAAGAGTTACACGGTAACATTGAGATCGCAATGAAATATCAACAACTTGAAAATCTTGAAAGCGGCTGGAAGTGGAAGTACCTGGTGAAGAAGCATCGTGAGGGGGAATTAATAACCCGTTACGTAGAGGCCAGCGCTGCCAAAGAAGCCGTTGATTTATTGCTAACCCTCGAAAATGAACCGGTTCGGGTCAATACCTGGATTGAAGAACACATGAACCCTGCGCTACTCAATCGTATGAAACAGACCATACGGGCGAGGCGCAAGCGGCATTTTAATGCTGAGCATCAGCATACACGAAAGAAATCTATCGATCTGGAATTCATGGTTTGGCAACGCTTAGCAGGCCTTGCGCAGCGGCGCGGTAAAACGCTTTCTGAAACCATTGTGCAACTGATTGAAGATGCGGAGCATAAAGAGAAGTACGCGAATAAAATGTCAACCTTAAAACAGGATTTACAGGCACTGCTGGGAAAAGAGTAGTGGCAGGGTGGTTTAATGGGTGACGTAGTAGTGTGCTTTGATTAAAACACAGATGAAAAAAAACCCCGCGATGCGGGGTTTTTTTATAAGACGATAACTTAAGCCTGAGGCTGAGTTACAACGTCTTTGATACCTTTAACTTCGATCTCAACACGACGATCCGGAGCCAGGCAGTCGATCAGTGCAGCGCGAGCTTTCACGTTGTCACAGGTGTTGCCAGTAACCGGGTTAGATTCGCCCATGCCACGTGCAGAGATTTTGTCAGAAGGAATACCTTTAGAGATCAGGTAATCAACAACGGACTGAGCACGTTTCTCGGACAGACCCTGGTTGTAAGCGTCAGAACCGATGCGGTCAGTAAAGCCCAGAACCACTACGGAACCGTCTTTCGGATCCAGGTTGCTCAGCTGGCTGTACATCTGGTCCAGAGCCTGCTGGCCTTCTGGTTTCAGAGTTGCTTTGTTGAAGTTGAACAGAACGTCAGACTTCAGAGTGAAGTGCTTGGTCTGTACTTCTGGAGCCGGAGCTGGAGCAACAACTACTGGAGCTGCTTCTTCCTGCTGGCCGAAACGGTAAGAAACACCAACGCTTAACAGACCGTTATCCGGACGACCGCCAACGGTGTTCGCGTCACCGATGTTGTTGGTCCACTGGTATTCCAGACGGGTAGCGATTTCAGGAGTAATTGCATACTCTACGCCACCAGCGAATACTGGGGATACACCAGTGTCGTGGTCTTTGAAGCCGGTGTTGTTTTTAGCGTCTGCACGCCAAACCATACCACCCAGACGGGTATAAACGTCCAGATCGTCAGTGATTGGGTAACCCAGTTTAGCGGTCAGCTGAACGCCCTGAGCTTTGAAAGCGCCGTTGTTGTGAGTCTGGTCAGTGTAGCCTTTGTACGGCATACGGCCTAACCAGTCATAACCCATTTCGAAACCAACGTACGGGTTAACCTGATAACCACCGAACGCACCAGCACCCAGTTGGCTTTCGTGGGTAGGGCCGGCGTTGTTGATCTGGTTGTTGCCAATATCATGGTACTGAGACCAGCCCAGTTTAGCACCAGCGTACCAGGTGTTATCTTTCGGAGCGGCCTGCGCCACGGTAGCGAAACCAGCCAGTGCCACTGCAATTGCGATAGCTGTCTTTTTCATTTTTTGCGCCTCGTTATCATCCAAAATTCGCCATGAATATCTCCGAAGAGAGATAACACGGTTAAATCCTTCACCCGGGGACCAGTTCAATAGTTACTCTACCGATATCTGCGGCTTACGCCGAGCACCCCTGGCGATGTAAAGTCTACAACGTAGTTGAAAACTTACAAGTGTGAAGTCCGTCAGGCATATGAAAAAAAAAGGCTTGTATACATAATATTTAACATTTATTGATGTCTAAATGCACTGGAGATTTCCTGAAAACCGCTTGAGACAGGCGTTCGCACGAAAAACGCGTTAAAGCTCAAAGGCAAATTGAAGCATGAAAAAAAATTCCAGGATAAATCCTAATTTTACTCAATGATACAAATTCGAGTGAATTTTTAGCCCGGAATGCTGTCTCCCCGCAAGTGACTGTGCGCGAACAGGACGCATGATAAATCCCATAGCATTTCCTTCTTCAGCCGCTTTAACCAGTTCAGCGTGTTCGTCTTCCGTTAACTCTTCTCCCAGCCAGCCGATAACGACGCTGTAATTACCTGTGCGCAGCGCACGGATCATCGATTCCAGCGTATTGCAGGGGGAGAGTTGGCGAATCTGCATCACTTTTGTCAATGGAAGCCCGGCCGACTGTACCCACTCCCGACTTAATTTTTGCTGAGGCGTCAGCCACAGCTGCCAGCGTGATTGCTGCCCTAACTGCTGCAGCAGGGGAAGCAGCAGTAGTTGCGTCATCATGGGCTGGTCCTCGCGATAGACCACTTCACTGATAAGCCCAGCGGTTGCGTTCTCTGATGAAACGCGCGCAATGTTGCTTGATGTGGAAGAGAACGACGAAGAACGATTTGCATAGCCTGAAGTGTACATAATCAATCCAGCCCTGTGAGTTACTGTATGGATATACAGTAACCCTGCTATCAATAAAGATCAACCTTATTTTCGGAAACAGGTTCGCAATTTTTAGTCGTAGTTACGGGAAAAATAAAATTCATCTTGCCCCGTACGAATAAGTTGCCTATTTTCGTCATTAACGGATCTGTTATTGAAAATCATTTGCTTACGTTATGATTTAAAAGGATTTTTATGAAAGAACTTTCTTATGCAAAGATCTATAAATCACAAGAATATCTGGCGTCTCTGGGAACAATTCACTATCGCTCATTATTTGGCAGCTACAGTTTGACGGTTGGGGATACGGTCTTTGCTATGGTCGCCAGCGGTGAGTTATATCTTCGGGCCTGCGAACAGAGCGTACAGTACTGTGTAAAAAATTCGCCTGTCTGGCTGACATTTATAAAGCGCGGGCGTCCGGTGGTACTCAACTACTATCAGGTGAATGATGCGCTGTGGCAAAACCAGCAGCAGTTGGTGTCGTTATCGCGGTACTCATTAGATGCTGCTGTTAAGGAAAAACAGAGTCGCTTTGCTCAACATCGTCTGCGGGAACTACCAAATATGACGTTTCATCTGGAGACCCTGCTAAATGAAGCAGGAATTAAAGATGAGGGAACATTGCGAACGTTGGGCGCCCAAATGTGCTGGCTGAAACTGCGGCAAAATAATCCAGCCCTGACGGTAAAAATACTTTATGCCCTTGAAGGCGCGGTCGGTGGCGTGCATGAAGCTGCGCTCCCGGCGGTCCGTCGCCAGGAACTGGTGGAGTGGGTCAGTTCCCTGACGCCGAAGCCGGGGTATTAGAAGGCAGCACGGCAATTTGCTGTTGTAATCGCCGGATTTCCGGTAGCAGGGCGATCAATAGCCCAACTTGCTGTATAACAAGCGGTTCTTTACTATCCGGACTTGGCTCAAGATGCTGAATTCGATGCTTCAGCCCCTCCAGCGCCTGGTAGACGCGCTGTTCGTCTGCGGGTTGATAGTGAAGCGCGTCATCAACATAGCAGACGGCATCATCCAGTAATGCCAGAACTTCCGGGTTGGTTAACTGTTCGCGGTGTGCGCCAAGGGCGGAAATGTAACTGGTAAACGTATGATTGAGGCACAGCAAGCGAAATGCTGTTTCTCGCGTTTGGGCCGTGACATCCGGTTCACTCGACATGTTCGACACCACGGAGGCAAGCTCTGCATCACGATTGTGCGCGTCACGACGGGCGATACGGTATGCCATACGGTTATCACGACCCTGATGATATTGTTCGAGAATAGCATCAAGGTAACGACAGTTTGCGTCAGTGGCCCGCTCAATGACACGCGGCAGGTTACGAAAACGCCAGTCAGGCCAGATGAAACTCACGGCAGCCCATGCGATGGCACACCCTATCAGCGTATCGATAACGCGCGGCAGCGCAACTTCGAAACCTTCACCGAGCAGATTAAAGCACAGCAGTACCAGCAGCGTGATAAACATCGTGGCGTGCGCATACTGGACGTTGCGAAAGGCAAAAAACAGTACGCCAGTGATCACCAAAAGTATCAACTGACCTTCCAGAGAGGGAACGAACCACAGGATAGGTAAACCAATGGCGATTCCTACCAATGTACCGATAATCCTTAGCGCCAGGCGATGTCGGGTAGCGTTGTAGTTTGGCTGACAGACAAACAGACTGGTCAGCAGGATCCAGTATCCGTGGTTCATCCCGGTAATCTGGATAATGGCATAGCCGACACAAAGCACCAGCGACATGCGTACTGCATGGCGAAACAGGGCTGACTCAGGCGTAAAATTACGGCTCAGACGTAACCAGATATCGCTGAACCCATGCGGACTGTCATCGGCAAGCTGATTTTCAGACTCATTACGCGAGAGTACCTGAGCCTGTTCTGACTCGATGGTGGCCAGTTGGGCGTCGATAGCTCGCAGGTTTGAGAGTAAAAATCCCAGCGTGTTGAGCAGGTCTGCAGGCGCACCGCTCGCACGCATACGCTCCAGGGCGGCATCTATATGCGTGAAGACGCGCTCAAAGTGCGGATCGTGCTGGTAAGGCGTGCGTAATAAAATACAGCGGGACAACTGGGTGCAGGCTTGCCCCTGCATCGACATCAAGCGCTGGAAGCGAAACATCACGTCGCTGTGACGGAAATGGTCGCGTAGCGTTTGATACTGAATATGGGAGGAGCTGGCGCGTTCGTGAATATCCTGCGCTACAAAATAGTAATGTAGCGTGCGACGCGTTCCGCGCTGACCGCGGTCGCCGCGCAGGCGAGTCAGTAACGATACCTTTGTCTGGTTTAGCGTCGCCATCAATTGCCCATTAGCGAGGGCCAAATCATACAACGGCGCCTGGCTTTCATCTTCAATGTCGGGATCAAAAAGGCGTGATTTCAGTTCCAGGTAGTGCGCTAACTGTTCGTAGCTACGCGCCAGATTGTCCTGCAGTGGGCGGATGGGGAACAGAAGATGCCCGGTCAGCGTCAGAAGGTTGTACCAGATAGCGCCAGCGAGCAACAGGATCGGCTGCTGATACCACTGATCGTAAAGCGACGTTCCCAGCATGGTATAAATGGCAATCAACAACGCCCCAAAGGCGATGGTTGCATAGCGCTGGCCCAAGCCCCCCAGCAGAATGAAGCCGCTGGTGGAAAGCGTTAACCCAATGGCAAACAGCCATGGCCATGGGAAGAGCAGTTCTACGGAAGCCGAGGCAATAAAAAAGCAGATCAACGTAATGATCAAATTGCGCAGTCGGCCAGCGAGGCGATCGTCCAGATCGGTCAGCGCGGCAGCGACCATACCCAGCGTGAGCGGGATGGTCAGCTTAACATCGCCCAGCCACCAGGGTAGCGCTGTTGTGCCACAAAGCGCGATAAAAATTCTGACGTAGTACAGCCAGGTGCTGTTCCAGGTATAGCGTTTAAGCAGCGGACTTAACATAAAGGCCATCAGTCCTGATTATTCAAAGCGACGGCGCGCATTGGCTTCACGCGCAGCGCGGGCAACTTCGACTGAAACCACCCGACGCCCCACCGGCCAGAGCGCAATAGCGGCAATTTTAAAGTTCGCAATGCCCACCGGAATACCAATAATCGAAATGCACTGGGCAATGCCGGAAACAATGTGCATCAGGCACAGCCACCAACCGAAGAAAATCAGCCAGAAAATATTGAGCAATGTGCCACTGGTATTAAGAAGCACATTTTTCCCTGCCGGATTAAGTTCATCGACATGAATCGCTTCGTTGCCATAGGGAAATAGCGAGAGTCGGGTTATTTCCCAGCATGACCGGGTCAAGGGTAAAGTAAAAATAAGCACAATACTGACCAGCGTAGCCAATAACCAGGCTAAGGTGGTGGCGAACCCACCTAGCACAAAATTTAAAATATTCAGAACAGTACGCATAAACCCTCGATTAACTCTGGTTTTCTGTGAATTCGGCAATTGTAACGTTTTTTTGGGCTGGAGCACGTTTTCTCTGGCGGTTACACTGATATGCAAACCTCTTCGTGTGGATCCGCTTGAGTCTTATGGAACTGAAAGCAACTTCTCTTGGAAAACGTCTGGCGCAACACCCTTACGATCGGGCCGTTATTCTCAATGCCGGGATTAAAGTTTCCGGCGATCGTCACGAGTATCTTATTCCCTTCAACCAGTTATTGGCTATTCATTGCAAACGCGGCCTGGTGTGGGGAGAGCTGGAGTTTGTGCTTCCGGATGATAAGGTGGTACGGCTTCACGGCACAGAATGGGCGGAAACCCAACGCTTCCATCACCATTTAAATACGCTCTGGCAGCAGTGGAGCCAGGAAATGAGTGAGGTGGCTGCTGGAGTGTTACAGCAACAATTGGATGCGATTGCAGCCCGGACAAGTGAAAATAAATGGCTGACACGTAGCCAAACCTCAGGATTGCAACAGCAGATCCTCCGTGCCTTTGCGGCGTTGCCGCTACCGCTGAAGCGGCTGGAAGAATTTGAAAATTGTCGTGAAGCGTTACGCCAATGCCAGGCATGGTTGCAGGATATTGAGGCCTGTCGTTTACAGCACAATCAGGCCTATACCGATGCGATGCTGGCAGAGCATGCCGAGTTTTTCCAGCACATTGAATCTTCGCCGCTGAACCCTGCCCAGGCTCGCGCGGTGGTGAATGGTGAGCAAGCCTTATTGGTACTTGCCGGGGCGGGAAGCGGCAAAACATCGGTTCTGGTTGCCCGTGCGGGCTGGCTGTTGGCGCGAGGCGAGGCGGCGGCAGAACAAATTCTGTTGCTGGCGTTTGGTCGTAAAGCGGCTCAGGAGATGGATGACCGCATCCGTGAACGTCTGCATACGGATGAGGTCACCGCGCGGACGTTTCATTCACTGGCGCTGCATATCATTTCGCAGGGCAGCAAAAAAGTCCCGACAGTTAGCAAGCTGGAAAATGACGCCGTTGCGCGCAGCAAACTCTTCATTACTACCTGGCGTCAGCAGTGCAGCGAGAAAAAAGCGCAGGCCAAAGGTTGGCGACAATGGTTAGAAGAAGAGATGCAGTGGCCAGTACCCGAAGGTAACTTCTGGGACGACGAAAAGTTACAGCGGCGTTTGGCCTCCCGGCTCGATCGCTGGGTTAGCCTGATGCGTATGCATGGCGGAGCGCAGGCGGAGATGATTGCCAATGCTCCGGAGGAGATCCGCGACCTGTTCAGTAAACGCATAAAGCTCATGGCGCCCCTGCTCAAAGCCTGGAAGAGCGCCCTGAAGGACGAGAATGCCGTCGATTTTTCCGGGTTAATCCATCAGGCCATTGTTATTCTGGAAAAAGGGCGGTTTATCAGTCCCTGGAAGCATATTCTGGTCGATGAATTTCAGGATATTTCTCCTCAGCGTGCCGCCTTGTTGGCCGCGCTACGCAAGCAAAACTCGCAGACTACGCTGTTTGCCGTAGGCGATGACTGGCAGGCCATTTACCGGTTTAGCGGGGCGCAACTTTCGCTGACCACGGCATTCCAGCAAAACTTTGGCGAGGGCGATCGCTGTAATCTGGATACGACTTACCGTTTCAATAGCCGTATTGGTGAAGTCGCAAATCAGTTTATTCAGCAGAATCCCCATCAGCTTACGAAACCGCTCAACAGCCTGATGACAGGGGATAAAAAAGCCGTCACCTTGCTTGATGAAAACCAGTTGGATCTGTTGCTGGATAAACTGTCGGGTTTTGTGAAAACAGAAGAGAGAATTCTGGTCCTGGCGCGATACCATCATCTGAAACCGGCCAGTCTGGAGAAAGCCGCTACCCGCTGGCCTAAGCTACAGCTGGATTTTATGACTATCCATGCCAGTAAAGGACAGCAAGCGGACTACGTTATTGTCGTCGGTCTTCATGAGGGTAATGATGGCTTTCCTGCGCCAGCCCGCGAGTCGATTATGGAAGAGGCGCTGCTCCCGGCGGTTGAAGATTTTCCGGATGCCGAAGAGCGAAGGTTGCTGTATGTGGCACTAACGCGCGCACGTCACCGGGTGTGGTTGCTGTTCAATAAAGAAACACCATCGTGTTTTGTTGATGAGCTTAAGCGACTGGATGTCTCGGTGACGAGGAAACCCTGAAACGCAGGCGGTAGTTGCCGCCTGCCTGGGCATTATTTGAGGCGTTCTGCCAGATAACGGGCGTAATCCGGGATCAGTATGTCCGTCTCATCGTTGAAGTTTGGCGACTGGATAATAAAATCTGCCGTCGACACGTTGGTGGCGACCGGAATGTTCCAGACTGTGGCAAGGCGCAGCAGGGCTTTGACATCAGGATCGTGGGGAACGGCGTTGAGCGGATCCCAGAAGAAGATCAGCACATCTATTTTCCCTTCTGAAATCAGCGCGCCCACCTGCTGATCACCCCCCATTGGACCGCTCAGCATTGCGTTGACGTCCATTCCTGTCGCGCGTTGAATTAAGTTTCCTGTTGTTCCCGTGGCATACAGAACGTGTTTTTCCAGTAACGGCTGGTGGCGTTCCACCCAGCTCATCAACATATTTTTACAGTGATCGTGTGCCACCAGCGCAATATGCTTACGCGCTGGCAATGTGCGAGTCGTTAATTCCATAGTACAGCTCCCAAGTTAACCTTGTTACAGAGTACTGGAAGCACTTGACGCTGCAAGAGAAAGACAAAAAAAAATGCGTCTGTGAACATAAATGTCATGAAGAAGGCTGTTTCTGGGCCCATTGCAGAAAGTTACTTCGCGTTTGGGCGTCGGCCTGCTCAAACCAAAATTTTAATCGTTGCTCGGTCAGCGTTTGCGACTGAGGCGGCACCCGATCCAGTTCAGATACCCCAGAAAGCAGCGAGCTGTCGTCGGCCATCATGGTGGCGAATTGTGGCAATGACGCATGTTTAGCCGCTTTGTTATAGCGCTCAGTTTCCATTTCATAATCCACGATTTTCGCCGTGGAGGTGATTGACAGAATATCCAGCTTAACGGGGATGGGCATGGCGTCCCCATCCAGCAGTTCCACACGCGGTGCATCATCGAAATGTGATGCGTCCCGCTCATTGTTCAGACGCGGAAGGTGAAAATTAACCTGGCTGACGAGCTGGGTATCAAAGCTGATAACCAGCGGAGGGGAAATATACAGACGTTCTTCGTGGCTGGACAGGCGAAGGGTTTTTTCTACGCGAAATACAAGCTGGTGCCGACCATTTTCCAGCTCAATACTGTCGGCGCCACGCAGTAATGAGCTGGAGACTTTTTTTCCATCCAGCACCAGAAGATCAATTTCACTCGACAGACGCAAAGAGGTGGCAAAAACAGTTACCGGCAAACACAGAGCAATCAAGGCTGTCATAATGCCGGCTTTCATAGGTTTCTCCTGTCCAGAAAATATCTGCATCAGATGTATCTAATTTTTTCACTGGTCACGTTTACTAACATATAGACATATTTTTGAGTTTAGCTCTCATGCGCCAGTATGGGATGAATGGTTGCAAGGCCAGGTTTGTCGTACACTTTGTTAAACAGCCTGGAGGAAGACGATGAAAGAGACCGATATTGCTGGCATTTTGAGATCTACCCGTACGATTGCACTGGTTGGTGCAAGCGATAAACCCGATCGTCCAAGCTATCGGGTAATGAAGTATTTACTCGATCAGGGCTATCACGTTATCCCCGTTTCGCCAAAAGTTGCCGGGAAAACGCTGTTGGGGCAGCAGGGGTACGCGACGCTGGCGGATGTGCCGGAGAAAGTGGATATGGTTGATGTCTTTCGTAATTCTGAAGCGGCGTGGGGCGTTGCTCAGGAGGCTATCGCCATCGGTGCGAAGACCTTATGGATGCAGCTTGGCGTAATTAACGAGCAGGCAGCCGTACTGGCACGTGACGCGGAGCTGGCGGTGGTCATGGATCGCTGTCCGGCGATTGAGATCCCGCGGCTGGGACTGGCGAAGTAAGGTTGTGTTGTTGCCTTAGGCACGTTGCTCATCCGGCCCGTGTTGCTGGGCGGATGAGCAGCATAAACCCGATACGCGAATGGCCATCGGGCTTGTGTTCGCATCAATTACGCAGACGCGGAGCCTGAAGCTGTTTACGGATTGTTCGCGCCAGTTCATCCATCGACGGTTGCTCCGGATGTTCTTCCTGTAGCTCGCCACTCAGCTGTGCTTCGGCCAGATACGTATGCACCGGCAGACCATTATCGTCTTCCATCACCACGTGATACCAGGGAGCGGCGCGAAGTTCGTCGTTAACCGCCAGCTCATCGGCTGACGGTTCATCAAGCGAATATTCCGGGTCGATATCCACGACCACTCCGAGGTAACCTAACAGGGAATGGCGGACCTGCTGGCCGATACCGAATTTGCTGGCAATCATAGTCACCTCCCGGGAAATAGATACCCTCTATGTAAGGGTAATATTCCACTTTTCAAGTTACATGATGCGACAGGCAAACCCTTTCAGATACAGCCCTTCCGGGTAGGTAGCGATCACCGGGTGATCGGCGGCCTGACGGAACTGCTCTATAAATTGTACATCACGACCAGCATCTATTGCGGCATCAGCGATGATTTTCTGAAATAAATCGGTGGTCATCAGTCCGGAGCAGGAGAATGTCAGCAATACGCCGCCGGGGTTGAGCAACTGAATAGCCAGCATATTGATGTCCTTATAGCCGCGGCAGGCGCCCATTAACTGGCTTTTGTTTTCGACGAACTTCGGCGGATCCATCACAATGACATCAAATTTCTCACCGCGATCGCGATAAGCGCGCAGCAGTTTGAATACGTCATCACGCACAAATTCGGCTTTGCTCAGATCCAGCTTGTTCAGTTCTACGTTCTGGCGGGCAATATCAAGCGCTTCCTGAGAGGTATCGACGCTGACCACCTGACGGCATCCGCCCATTAATGCCGAGACCGCAAAGCCGCCGGTATAAGAGAAACAGTTCAGAACCCGTTGATTTTCTACATAACGACGTGTGGCCAGACGGCTGTCGCGTTGATCAAGGTAATAACCGGTTTTGTGACCGTGCTGAATATCAACCAGCAGCTTCATCCCGTGCTCTTCGATAGGCAGCAGGGCTGGCGGCAATTCGCCCGTTACTGGCCCTTGGGTCAGCTCCATACCTTCTTTTTTACGCACGGCCACGTCGCTACGGTCATAAATAGCGCAGTCCGGGAACACAATTTGCAGAGCGCTAATCAGCGCGGCGCGTTGAAATTCAGCACCGGCGCTGAGCAGTTGCAATACCAGAAAGTTGGCAAAGCGGTCAATGGTGATGCCCGGCAGACCATCGGATTCTCCTGCGATCAGACGATAGCTGTTCAACCCGTCTTTTTTCGCTAGCCAGTCGCGCCATGTTTGCGCCTGTTGCAGACGACGGGTGAAGAAATCAATATCGATGGATTCAGACTTGTCGAATGTCCAGACGCGGGCACGGATCTGCGACGCAGGTGAGTACGCGCCGCGTGCTAACCATTTACCCTGATGGTCAACAATATCGATGGTTTCACCGAGGTTGGCTTTACCTTCCATACGTGCGACAGCACCGGAAAATACCCACGGATGGCGGCGCAGTAATGATTTATCGCGCCCTTTGGCTAACACTAAACGAGGATAATGTGGAATTGTAGATTCAGTCATGCGGAGCAACCTCTCACAAACAGTGACGCGGGCTGGAGTAAAGTACCAACCTGAAACCATTAAAATAAAATGGCGCGTAGAGTAGCACAGATGATGAGGTCAATCATCAGCGTATGGCGCTGGGCGTTTCGGCACAAAACGCTATCACAGAGGCACAGTTTCTTTTATACCCACCGTTTACATTGCTATTTCTTAATCAGAAAAAGGAAATGTAATGAAAGCTGTCTACTCTCTGGCTACCGCCGCTATTGTCGCGTTGAGTTTTGATGCCTCTGCCGCCTCGACATTTCGCCTCAGCAGCGCCGATATACCCGCTAACCTGCAATTAACTCAAAAACAAGTGTTTAAGGGGTTTGGCTGCAGTGGCGACAATATTTCCCCGCAGCTGAGCTGGCAAAATCCGCCAACTGATGCCAAAAGTTTTGCCATTACGCTGTTTGATCCTGATGCGCCAACGGGAAGCGGCTGGTGGCACTGGACCATCGTAAATATTCCGGCTCAGGTCCACACGCTTCCTGGCGGAGCCAGCATGGATAAGTTACCCGCTGGAGCAGTTCAGGGACGCAATGATTTCGGTTATGCTGGATTCGGCGGCGCCTGTCCACCACCGGGCGATAAACCTCATCGCTATCAGTTTACCGTGTGGGCGTTAAATACCGACGCGTTGCCAATTGACAGTAACGCCAGCGGTGCGCTGGTCGGTTTTATGCTGAACAGCCACGTGATTGCCAAAGCGGAATTAACCGCCACTTACGCAAGAAAATAAAGAGGATAAACTGGTGCAGGATGTCCATTTTCGCCATAACAACCTTACCACCGCTGAGGTGCGTTCCGGCCATCTGCACCGCCTGCACCAGGTTAAACTGTTTTCTGCTGCTATTTGCCATATTACGCAGGGAAGTAAGGTCATTATTCAGGATGACAATCGTCTGGTTGCAGGGCCGGGTGAGCTGATTATCATCCCGGCGAATACGCCTCTGGAGATTATTAATCAGCCGGAGCAGGGAGCATTTCGCTCGGATTTGCTGTTGCTGTCGGCGAGCATCATTAGCACGTTTAAAAATAACTGGGTCAAGGATTTCCCTCCGGCAAAATTGACGTCGCTATGCACGCCCATGAGTAACGGACTGGCATTTATGTGGGAAAGCCTGCTGGACGCTGTACGCCAGGACTTACCTGCAAAATTGCAGGAGCATCAGGCGATGGGATTATTGCTGGCGCTACTGCATGATGGTGTGGCGGGGCCTCTGCTTATCGAGCGACGGTTTAATCTGACTGAACAGGTGCGACAACTTATTATGTTATCCCCTGCTAAGCTATGGACAGCTCAGGAGATTGCCGGTCACTTGTCCATCGGTACTTCAACATTACGCCGACGATTACAGATGGAATCGCAGAGTTACCGGCAGATAGTCGAAGAGGTGCGCATGTCCTGTGCGCTCTCTCAACTACAATCGACCACGCTGCCGATTGGCGAAATTGCGTTACGCTGTGGCTATCTGTCAGGCTCACGATTTACCGCAAGATTCCGCCAGCATTACGGATGCCTGCCGAAACAGGTGCGCTGAGGCCTTGTAACTGTTCCTTCATTTATGTTGATTAGGAGAACCGCAATGTCGAAAGTCTGCATAATCGCCTGGGTCTATGGTCGGGTTCAGGGGGTAGGATTTCGCTACACCACGCAGCATGAAGCGCAACGACTGGGATTGACCGGATACGCTAAAAATATGGATGATGGCAGCGTAGAGGTTGTCGCCTGCGGCGAAAGCGAGCGGGTGGAACAGCTAATGAAGTGGTTAAAAGCCGGAGGCCCGAGCAGCGCCAGGGTAGAACGGGTTCTCAGTGAACCACACCGCCCTGGCGACGAGCTAAAGGGATTTAGTATCCGCTATTAAATACATTTGACCGGTTTCGGCAGGCCGGCAATTTTAGTCGCCTGCTTGGCCGGACCTTTTGGGAACAGACGGTAAAGATAACGGCTGTTGCCTTTCTCTTCGCCAAACTTGTTGGCCATCGCTTTTACCAGCATGCGGATAGCGGGGGAAGTATTAAACTCCAGATAAAACTCGCGTACGAAACGCACCACTTCCCAGTGTTCAGGGGAGAGGTCGATACCTTCGTTTTCGGCGATTTTCTCCGCCAGCGGCTCGCTCCACAGCGTGGTATCTTTCAGATAGCCTTCGCTATCGGTCTCAATTTCCTGGCCTGCAAAAATGAACATAGTGCTCTGTCGATAAAGTAAAAACCGCCCCTAGTCTAGCAAATAAGGGGCGGCGTGAGAAACCTTGCCCTACAGAAGAAGCTGTAGCAGATTGTTGGCATTAAGCTTCTTCAGCGCGTTACATTTATACGTCGATACCTGCTTTTCGCTAATCTGCGTCATATGTGCAACATGTTTTACCGATTGTCCGTTAACCAGCCTGTCGAGAACATTGAACTCCATGCCTGTCAGACAACAGTTCAGGCTGCGTACCCGACGGGGCTCTTTTGCGAACATATACGCCGCATCCACGACGGCAAGTCGGTCATCAATGATATACAAGATCAGCGTGGTAAAACGCTTTCGCAAATGCGTTGCCAGTGCCCAGCCTTTTTCATTGCACACCAGATAAACGCTTCCCTCCCAGCACCTGGCCTCCAGTTGCAGCAGAATGTCGACCAGCGCCAGATGCGTTCTCGTGACGGAAAAGCGGCAACGTACAACGAGGGTGTCGCAGGCCAGCAGCGAACGACGCCACTTTACCGTGCCGCACTTCACCTGAGTGGGCGCGTTACGACGCAGAAGGGCATAGCGCAACCCTTCGGCATAAAAACGATTATTATCAAGAATGACGTAATTCACGGCGGCCTCTTTATAACGTACTGGGCGTGTAAATAATGCGTAGCGTACCGGTGTAATCCCCGGCATTTTTGCTGCTGGCGGCAAAGGCAGGCGTTTTCAGGATAATAGGGGCGGGTACGCACAGTACGCCCTCGCGCCCGCCGGGCAGCACGACCTGACGCAGATACTGTGGATCGTTGGTGCCTTGCCAGACCACGGTTTTACCGTTAGCGACAGTTTCGGTTGCGCCAGTGATGGGATTGGTGACAAGGACCTGATAGTCGAGACGATCCCGCGCATCGGTCTGACTTCCGCCACGTCGCCGGATTGAAAACGCGCCTTCGGTACGGCCTGAAGCGTTGAGCTCGTTGTCCTCAAACCGCAGATAAGTGCGAGTGCTGGTACTGTTTTTTCCGTCGTACAAGCACATATCCAGCGTGTTTTCCCCCTGGATCTCGCTGCCGCCGGGCCGCCCCGGGAAGTTGGTCAGGTTGAGGTTAACGATAGGCGTTGAGTGTGGAAATGCGGGCAGATAAATCTGCTGATTACCCGGATCGACCACCTCAATGCGAATATTTGCCTGCCAGTTGGCGATGGTGAGATAGCCAGGACATCCGACATTCACGTCATTGTAGTCGCCGCTACAGTCGGCGCTCCCCCATTGACGCAGGTTCTGCTTCAGCGTGGCGGTCCAGATACCCGGTAGAGTGAGCTTATCCAGTTCGCTTTTCACAATATAGAAATCGAAATAGGGCTCTCTGTTCCATTCCGCAATAACTTTTGTCCCTCCCGCGACAAAACTGGCAAAGGTAAAGACTTTGTTACTGATAAACAGGTAGTGATCGCCATACACCTTGATATCTACCGTTTTGCGGGTAAGGGCATGTGTAAAACGTAAATTGATGGCATAAGGCGCGGCCGGGTTCGCCGAGAACCACACCGGGGCGGTCATACAGGCGCCATAGGTGGTATCGGTACGGGATAAGCAGGTCAAGGTATTGCGTCCCCACTTTTGCGGATCGGCGGCATCATAGCCACTTGGTTCATGAAGCCAGATATCGAAACGCGCGGGTGGTGCCATGCGATCGTAGCTTATACCGACGCTGGAGTTTCTTCCGGCCGGGGCGCCGGCCAGCGTCTGGCCAGCCCACAGGAGCAGGAAAAGTAAAATAATAAGGCTTTTGTTCACATCATTTCCCTTTAGTGAGGTTGTCTGCGTTCATGGCAGTCGGGCCGGTCGGCACGCTACGTCCGGCGAGCATTAGCTGCGCCTGTTGCTGGACCGTATCCGGCAGGGCAGAGAAGGTTAATTCCCGGCAAGGGATCGACCCGACATAACGCACGACGTCGCGCATACTCTTCACGTTTAGCGCGCACTGATAAAACTGCTGCTGACGCACCAGGTAGAGGTTATGCAGCAGAGCGTTGCTTTGGGCGCTAAACCCGCCGTTGCCAAGGTCGCTCCAGCCGTTTACGTTCAGGGGCACGCCGCCAATAAACGGCGAATGTTGTTCGTCGGTTAACTGGCCGAGCCATGTGTAGCTTGCGGTGGTTTGCACGTGCCGACGGAGCAGTTTGCCTGGCACCATAAACAATGTTCTGCTGCCGGAACCTTGTGTGATTTCACTGCTGGCACCTCGGGAGACATCCAGCGATTCGTTAATCGTCAACGTCGTCTGCTGATAGCCAGGCACGGCGAAGAGGGCGCGGCTATTGCCTGGGATATCTGCGCTGCCGCCGTTATCCAGCGACACAGCGACGCGCGGATCCTGGGAATCTTCCGGCGTGGCAACGTTAACCGCGATGGCTGAAGCAGGGCGTCCGTCGCTCCAACGGCCCAGCCACAGGCCAGAGCGAGATAGCGCGAGCGTTGAACTGTAATTGCCGCTGCTGCTCAGAGTATGACGCCCATCCTGACGATCCCAGGCGTCGCTGACGGTCAGACTACCGTTGCCATAGCGTCCGCCCTGGCGCGTATAGGCAGAGGCATTGAGCGAATCGCTGTTAATGCCTGACGCGCTCAGTCCATACTCATTTTCACCACGTGCATCGGCATACCAGTTGTGCGCCACGTTGTAGCTCAGTTGGTTTTTTTCATGCTGCTGGTGCTGCCACGTCGCGCCAAGCGAGGTATAACTCGTCGCATCGCCCTGACGGTTATGCGCCATTGACAGGCTTACGCTCAGGTAGCCGCCTTTATCCCTACCTGCGCGGGAGTCATCGTTTCGCATGAAAAGGTTAATGCTGCTGTTGATGTTCAGGCCGCGAGCGTTGAAAGCTGTACTTAAGCCGCCCTGCCAGGCCCGCGTGCGCGAGCGGGTCATATAAACCGACTCCCATGGCAAGCCCGCATCGTGGCGATCGTCACTGTCCGGGAGTTCCCGACGAGCAACGTAACGTCCTTCGTTGCGGTTATCTGAATACCCCAGACTCGCGTACCAGGTGCCGACAGGGACGGAGAACATGACCGACAGGCTTCGGTAACAGCCATTCACGGCGTCAAACCCTGCGCTTCGGGTATTGCAGTTTTCTGCGGATAACGCGTTGCGATAGAAGCTCAGTGAAAAACCGTCGTTATAGCTGATTTGCTGAATATTGCCGCGTTGACCTTCGCTGCCGTATAGGTAGCTAAAGCGGGTACTTAGCACGCCATCGATCGGGCCGGTGTTGAAACCACGGCTCCAGTCGAGCGCATTTTCCAGAAAACGCTGGTTTTTTTTTATTGTTGCGCCGCTGGTCAGCGCCAGCGTCGGAGTGACAGGCAGGCGGATGCCCGCTTGCGCGACCGCGCTGCGTTCGTCGTTTTGATCGTTATTGTCAGTTTCGCCTGCCTGCAGGAACCACTCGACGCGATCGAAAGGTGTAATGCCGGTTCGGGTAAACGGTACCTGCTCGGTGCGCGTCAGCCGGTTATTTTCATAGACGGACAACGTCACGGTATAGCTCCCGTCCGGGAACGAACGGGTGTCCAGGGTCTGCGCCCCGGCATTCAGATAAAAACTGGCCAGCAGTTGATTACCCCGGCGGGCGTCAATACGCGCATCATGAGAAAGCAATACGGTGATAGGCGTACCCTTTGACTGCTGAACCGGATTGATCCATGCCCTTGTTGAGCCTGTGCGCAAGCCGCGAATTTTACCCAGCGGCAGTTGGCTGAGATTGATATTCCCGCCGGCATTGCTGAACAGATCGCGAGTGTCCATCTCGCCCAACTGAACATAGTATTGGCGCCAGATATCCTGACGAAACCAGGCATTGTTGACGGTTATCTCCTGTTGCTGCTGGTGCTTCGAACGTTGCCCCATCCAGGTCCAGTCGAGGTTAAAGTAGCCGTCCTGGGTGAGTGCCAGCGCGCCATTGCCCTGAACGGTGGCTGACTGGTAATCCCTGTCGGCAACAAAATTGATATTCTGCTGATGGATTAACGCATTCTCGGTGTCCTGCGTGGGCTGATACCACTGGCTTTCAGTGGTTTGTTTAGGCAGAAATTTCTTGTCGAAAAAAAGATTAATACGGGCGTTATTTTCATCATAGATAATGGCCGCGCGCTGGGTATCAAGGTAATCGCATCCCGTTGCGGAGCCATTGCTGCTGCATGCCAGATTGCCGTTACGGGCCAGTGGAACGGCCAGGGCTGCCGACACGGTGGCAACGAGGGCAGGATCGTCATTAAACTGCCGTTTGATGGCCGTGACCACGGTTTCAGGCGCGACAAAACTTACTGTTTCAAGCGTGATATCCGTTTCAAAAAGGCCAAGCGACTCGCCATAGAGATTGACTTCTGTCCACAGGCGCTGTGTTTTCGCCAGATCTTCAAAACCTGCCGGGACGGCCATCTCTGCGCAGGCGAGTTGGATGGATGCGGGTAACAAAGCAACTAAGAGGAGAGTATTTCTGTGAAACGCCATGACCGAGCCTCGACATCATCCTGACGTCAGAGGGTGGGCACCCTCTGACGTTATTCCTTAGGTACTGTGGTGTTACGCACCGCCTTCCGTGGTTGTCGCCTGCGTCAGCATCAGGCTGACAACGCCGCTGTACTGACCGGTTTTCAGAATGCCTTTGGTGGTTTGCGAAATGGTCAGCGGCAGTACTGCGGAACCGTTTTCAATGCTGCCAGGGAACAGTTCAGTTCCGGTAAATTCAGCATCGGTGGTAGACAGTGTTTTATCACCCAGAATGACCGTCATCGGTACAATCTGGTCACCATCCGTGTTGGTGAGTTTTGCCGCACTAACGAGGCGCACTTTGACGTTGCTGGTGGCGGAGTTAGACCACACCTTGGTGTTAAGACGGTAGCTTTCCAGACCACGACCAGGCAGGTACTGCATATCGATGCTGGCCGGCAGCGGCGTGTTATCGGCCTGGGTCATATCCAACTGTGAGTCAACGCTGGCGTTAACGGTAATATCTTTTTGAATTGCCAGCGCGCTAAAGGACGAGGTCATCGCGGCAACGATCATCAGAGGTTTAATATACTTACGCATTGATATCTCCATATTTACAAATGAGCACCTTGGCTCTTTCAACGAACTACGTGGGTTTTTACTGTGATGTCGTGTTATTGCACGACGGGTAAGTCAGCTTCTTCAGCGGTTTTATTTACCCAGTTGAAGTAGCGGAATTTATATTTCTGGCCATGGCTCATTGTGAGTGTTTTTAATTTCCGTTCAGTGTCCGGATAAATCGTCGCGTCTTCTTTTATCCATTTACACGATGAATTTGCATCACAAATACCAATCTCTCTGAGCGGTACACGCAGCGTGCCATTGTTTTTTAACGTCCCGCGGCGAGGGTCGAACGACAGTGAAATTACGTTTTCTTCTGGAGCAATATGGACCAGTGCGCCCCAAATCACGTTGACGCCCAATGTCGCCATCGCGGCAGGGCTTTCTGCCTTGCCCGGAATAATGCTGTCTGGTTGTTTTACCCCTTCAAAATAGACGCGCCAGGTGGTCTCTTTTTTCGGAGGCATAAGCGATATCAACCGAACTACGCGCATCGCGCCGGCCGCGAGGGCAAATTTTTCGGGCGTAACCACCACGCCATCTTCTTTCCATGACGCCACGTCAATTTCTTTTTCCTGAGCCGTGCCGGGATTAAGAATTTTCTTTTGCCTCACCCGAATGAACTGAATATCATCCGTTTTTGAAGCCACCTTAATTTGCGCCGCACCGGAACTGTCTACATTCAGTTCCATGGGATACACGCTCATATTGGCCATTGTCATTTCTGAGAAAAATGGCAATGACAGCGCGGCGACATAAAAGGCGGTTATCATGCTCACTCTTTTTTTCTGTTTCACAATCAGTCTGCCTGCTCTGAGTTTAAAGGCGGCGCGTTAACACCAGGACACCGTCTGCTTTCGTATCGCTTCAGGGCAGGGAAACTTTAACCAGAACAGCGGTTTGTGAAAATTTGTATTAGTTAACTCGTTATATACAGTTTTTTATCCTGCTTTTTTGGCTTTAAGGTTGTATAGTTAAGCGAAAATACCGCGGCCAAGGATGGGAAGAAAATTCCTTCTGATGAAAAAACAAGCAGATCAGGAGGTGGTTTTCATGTCGATGTACCAGGGAATAAAAAGCATGCGGTTACAGCCGAGAATAAAAGATGTTTTTTATATGCAATAATTCGTTGTTATTTGATCCTGAAGCACATGCAATAAGCCTTGTTGGACAACCTGAGACTGTATTAACACTTTCGGCGCCAGCCGTTCGTCTTTTACAGGAATTTATTAAACACCGAGGACGCGACCTGAGCCGGGAGGAATTGATCACTCGCGTATGGGAAGAGTTTGGCTTTACGCCATCCGGAAATAATCTTAATAAAGCGGTAAGCGAACTGCGTAAAAGCTTCCAGTCTCTGGGAGAGGGGCACGAATTTATCGTCACTGTCCCGCGCTATGGATTCCGTTTTGATGCCGATGTGATTTTTCAGCCTGGTGAGAACATTCAAACCGCTGAGCCGCAATCCCCTTCCATGCAACCAGACATACAGCCCCGGCGCACTTACCTGAAAAGGTGGTTGATTATAGCGACATTGATCGTCGCAGCGTTGGGGGCGGGCATTTACCTTAGCCGTCCGCAGGAGATAACCGTTCCGGCGAAATTAAAGCCGGTCGAGGAAAAAATCGCACGTTGTAGTGTCTGGATTATCAACGATCATGGACGACCGTTAGTGCTCTCGAAATTAGCTGAGCGACTGGAGGCCAATAACGTGGCTTGTGAGCGCGAGGAGTACGATATTTATTATTTCAGCGCTCGTTTTTCGCTCGCCACCGCCGATGAAATGTTCATCGGTGCCTGCCCGGTCAGTAAAACCAGCCTGTGCAAGACTATTCGCTATAAAAGTGGGGCCGAAAAATGAAAATAAGGCTTCTTTTTGGATTGGGCGGTGCTGTGGTTGGCGGCGCGCTGGCGCTTTTCTACTATTGCGGCGCGGTCGGCAAAAGCGATGTGCTGGCCTGCAGCACTGAATTTAACTTTACGCGCAATGAGGGAAAAACAAGTGAAGTGAAGGTCAATACCATTGCCCAGTTCTATTTTCATCGGGACGGTACAGGCTTGACCACCTACAAAGGTGCGGCAAGAGCTGGGGGGCAAAATTTGATTATTGACAGGGATGTAGACTTTACGTGGGAGCGGCGGGACGATGACAACGTCATTGTATTGAGTTACACCAAAACCTGGCGTCGACACAATGACAATACCCCCGATGCCCAGTGGGGAAGCTTCGCCTGGCCGACCGCTCGCTACTACCTGACGATTTCTGAACTTTCACCCGCCGTGTGGCTGATTCAGGACCGGCGTTATCCTACCTATATCTGCCGGAGTGAATAAGGTATAAAAAAAGAGAATGCCATTGGCATTCTCTTTTTTCGTATCAGTGATGCTGCTTAATCGCGGCTGGCGAAGCCCAGAATGCTCAGCAGGCTGACGAAGATATTGTACAGCGAAACGTACAGGCTAACAGTGGCGCGGATGTAGTTGGTTTCACCGCCACGGATGATATTGCTGGTTTCAAACAGGATTGCGCCTGAAGAAATCAGAATAAACACCGCGCTGATCGCCAGATGCAGTGCCGGCAGTTGCAGGAAGATATTCGCAACCATACCGATCAGCACAACCACGATACCTGCCATCAGCATCCCGCCGAGGAAGGACATATCTTTCCGTGTGGTCAGCACATACGCAGAGCAACTGAAGAAGACCAGCGCCGTACCACCCAGCGCCATGCCGATAACGTCACCCATCCCTGCAGACAGGTAGGTATTCAGAATTGGCCCCAGAATGTAGCCCAGGAAGCCGGTAAAAGCGAAAGCTGACAGAATACCAACGGGTTTATCCGCCGTTTTATAGGTCAGGAACATCAGACCATACATACCCACCAGCGTCAGGATCAGTCCCGGAGAAGGCAGCATCAGCACCGTACTGGCGGTCGCAGTGATCGCCGAAAACGCCAGCGTCAGGCTGAGCAGGAAATAGGTGTTGCGCAGCACCTTATGTGTGCTGAGTAGCGATGTACGATCGCGCGAAGAACTAATAATACGATCCATGAGTCACTCTCTTATGACAGATGTAATTAATGATGAAGGATAATGAAATCAAGGGGAATGACACAGCGGTTTTACCCATCTTTACGCAGTTTAACCCGCCAGGCTTAAGCATATTATTTCAGCAAAAGCTCCCGAATCAGATGTTAGCACTGTATGTGTAAAAATGCCTGTTAGATATCGGCCAGGTTACTGAAAAATATTGCGTAATTCCCGTTTCTCTCTGACAGTGACAGCGGTGTCATCATAAACAGAGCAATAAGGTAAAGGGAATGACTCAAGATAAAACGAAGAGATTTACATTTACGCTGTTGGCTGTCTGTTTGATGTCGGTAAACGGCGCGGCGAGGGCGGCAAATGTTCCGGCAGGAACAGTACTTGCAGAAAAACAGGAACTGGTCAGAAATAACGGCAGCGAACCGGCGTCGTTGGATCCGCATAAAGTCGAAAGCAACGTGGAGTTTAATTTAATCAGCGATATGTTCGACGGACTGGTAGCGGTTAAGCCGGATGGGTCTATTGAACCCCGTCTTGCCGCCTCCTGGGAGAATAAAGGTAACACCGTCTGGACCGTTCATTTACGTCCGGGCATAACCTGGTCGGATGGATCGGCTATCACCGCACAGGATGTCGTCTGGAGCTGGCAGCGCCTGGTCTCGCCGCAAACGGCTTCACCATATGCCTCGTATCTGGGCAATATGCACGTGGCGAACGCGGTCGATATTGCTCAGGGTAACAAAGATCCCGCTACGCTAGGGGTCAAGGCCCTGGATGATACCACGCTGGAAATTACCTTAACGCAACCGACGGCGGCATTTTTGGCGATGCTGGCGCACCCGTCGTTGGTCCCGCTCGATAAAGTGCTGATTGGCCGTTTTGGCGATAAGTGGACCCGCCCAGAGCATATTGTCAGCAGCGGAGCGTACAAATTATCGCAGTGGGTGGTCAATGAGCGCATCGTTGCCGAGCGTAACCCGCATTACTGGGACGATCGGCACACGGTCATTAATAAAGTCACTTACCTGCCTATTAGTTCAGAGTCTGCTGACGTGAACCGCTATAAGGCGGGTGAGATTGACATTGTGTATAGCGTACCGGTCAATCAGTTTGCACAGTTGAAAAAGACCATGGGCGATGAACTCCATGTCTCGCCTCAGCTTTCAACCTATTACTATCAGTTCAATACGACCAGAGCGCCCTTTAATGACCCGCGCGTGCGTCGTGCGCTGAATATGGCGTTGGATAAAGACATCATTGCGCAAAAGGTGATGGGCCAGGGGCAACGTGCGGCGTGGGTTATCAGCCAGCCTGAAATAGGTGGGGTACAACTGCATGCGCCAGAGTATGCGTCGTGGCCACTCGACAAACGCATTGCTGAAGCTAAAAAACTGCTCACGGAGGCCGGGTATGGTCCTGACCATCCGCTAAGCTTAAATCTGCTCTACAACACCTTCGAAACGCACCAGCGTATTGCGATTGCCGCATCGTCAATGTGGAAGAAAAATCTTGGCGTTGAGGTGAAGCTGCAAAATCAGGAATGGAAAACCATGCTGGATACTATGCACACCGGTAATTTTGACATTGTGCGCTATGCGTGGATAGCCGACTATGACGATGCCTCTAGTTTCCTCAATATTTTCCGCACCGGGGACAGTGAGAATACCACCGGGTACAGTAGCCCCGCCTTTGATGAAGCGATGCATAATGCAGCGAAAGCAAGTTCACTGGAAGAGCGAGGTAAAGACTACCAGCAGGCTGAAGATCTGTTAGGTGAGGATGTACCTGCTATTCCGATTTATCACTATGTTCGCACTCATCTGGTGAAGCCGTGGGTAGGAGGATTTGCGCCGGATAACCGCGGAAATTACTACACCAAAGATATGTACATCAAAAAACATTAAGCGTGGTAGCCGCTACTTGTGCTGAATAAATGGCCAATTTGTTTTTATTTCAGTCGATTAACACTATTTTGGCTGTTTTTCAGGCAAACGAACACATTGGTACTTTACAGGTCCGTTCGGGATGTTTATAGTGCGCCTCATTGGAAGCGTGGCCGAGCGGTTGAAGGCACCGGTCTTGAAAACCGGCGACCCGAAAGGGTTCTAGAGTTCGAATCTCTACGCTTCCGCCAAACATGAAAAGGGGTTACCGAAAGGTAACCCCTTTTTGCTTATAAGGGAAATGCGAAAACTGTTACTGTGAGAGTTGGTAATGTTACGTCGCCTGGAATTGGTAACTGAAGGGCATAACCGAGTAACCATCATACTTACCACTTCAGCCCAGGCGAGCTCTGGGTAACTTCTTTTTCGCTGGATATGATTGCTGCTGACTCTTCGAAAATAAAGCCCTCAACATTAAGTGTGAGGGCTGGTAATAATTAATTGTTATATTTTC
Source organism: Citrobacter werkmanii (assembly GCF_008693645.1). Lineage (NCBI taxonomy): Bacteria > Pseudomonadati > Pseudomonadota > Gammaproteobacteria > Enterobacterales > Enterobacteriaceae > Citrobacter > Citrobacter werkmanii. Next base: position 2,093,488 of record NZ_CP044101.1, read on the forward strand.
CTAAAAACACGATGGCGTTATTGTCCGAAATGAATAATGTATAATATTCATTTGATGATACCGGCTTAATACCTTTTTTTATCATATCAGATAGTCTATTTTTGTTTTCTTGCTCATCCCCATAACCATGAAGGGTTTGCGTGAACCCTTTGTTGACCAATTGATATGACGCTAAAAACTCAGTGGCGGGAAAAACGAAATAGCCTATAAGTGGTTTATTATCTATTAATAATTTTGCTCTTTCATTTTTATTCAATTGGCCTACAGTACCAATGGAAGCGATGTCTTTATGAGTGGCAATGTCTTGCGCAATCATGTTAAAAACAAAATCTTCATATTCTTGTTGTGACTTCATAGCGTTGCTTAATTGAGCGCTAAAAGCAAGCGAAGCAATGACTGGGATCAGTGCAGCGTATTTAAAACGAGGAGCGAAACGCATAATCGGTATAGCAATTATAACCAGTATAACTGAAAACGAGACTAAAGTACGGGGAAGTACTGGTGCGTCCTGAAGTAATAATGTTGGTCCCATAAGTGAAATAATGAATATTAAAAAGGAGATAGCGCCATACAAAATAAATGTTGCTATTTGCTTAATATTAGTACGGTAAGCAATGAGCATAAACACGCAACTGATAAGTATTGGGATTGCGAAGTAAATGTAAACCGGGTGATAGAGATAAGAAAGAACCATTTCTTTTAAGGCAATTAATGTTTTGGCCAGATGCTCCAATCCACTCTGGTCTGGATGTATTAATTCTGCTCGAGAGTTATTTTTGGGCGAAAAGAAAAGCATATAGATAAGAAAAAATGATACGAATAAAATTGTTTTCTTGCATAAGAAAAATATCGATTCCTTGATCTTTATATCTTTTTTTGTTGCGATGATGATTACATCAATTGCAAGCAAGCCAATAAAAATATTGGCACATGGTTGATATAAGGTTAAAGATAATACGCCAGTTACTAATTTTGTTGCAATCTCTATCCTCTGGTTTTTATTTTTATAGGTATATGCAATCACCGCAAGGAAAAAGGCAATCGACATTCCGAGACTATCATATCTGTACGCAATATTCTGCAAAATGAATGGATTGAATATTAAAAGTGCTGCCACCATGTTTGCGTTCGAAATGTCTGATTTAGACAGGTGCTTACTGAGCGCAAGCGAAGATGCACCTAAGAAAATACATGATGCGAGCATTGTATAAGGAAACAGGTCAAGATTATAGTGCCCACTGGCAGAAAAAAACCTTGTTAAAATATCTGCAAAAGGTCGACCTAAACCACGCCAGCCGTAATATCCAGTTATAGATCTATCTAAGTCATCTCTATAATATATGCCTGCCTGGATTAAGGGATAGATAAACAACAGGGCTAATCCTGAGTAAATAAACAATACTTTTTTATCGTATCTGGAGAACATTTTAAATCCTGTCTTGTTTTTTAACTATATAGCGTGGCCGTTGTTTGGTTTCGATGTAGATTCTACCTATGTACTCACCGAGCACACCGATACCAATTAACTGAATCCCACCCAGGAAAAGGATTGAAACAATAATAGATGGGTATCCCGCAACCGGATTTCCCCAAAAAATCTTGTCTATAATCATCCATGCACCGAACAAGAAGGATACGGCGGCTACAAAAAAACCAATGTAGGTCCATATCCGCAATGGAAACGTTGAAAAACTGGTAATACCCTCCAGGGCAAGATTCCACAATTTCCAGCCATTAAATTTTGATTTACCAGCAATGCGTCCTGCTCGTGTGTACTCAACAACATCAATACTGCCACCGACCCAGCTAAGCACACCTTTCATAAAGAGATTACGTTCCGGCATAAGTTTGATGTTATCAACTACATCGCGGGACATAAGTCTAAAGTCACCAACGTTTTCTTCGATCTTCGGATCGCTTATTTTATTGTGTAATTTATAGAACCACTCAGCGGTTTTACGCTTCAGTTTTCCATCCGTGGAGCGGTCTGCACGCTTTGCCAGCACAATATCTGCGCCCGCAAGCCACTTATCGACCATCAATGGAATTATTTCGATTGGATCCTGTAGGTCAACATCGATCGGAATAACTGCTTCACCAGAGGAACGCTCAAGGCCTGCAAAAATTGCTGGTTCTTTTCCAAAGTTGCGCGTAAATGAAATGGGGACGACGAGCTTATCAGATACGGCGAGAGCATTAATGATGGATTCTGTAGCGTCTTTGCTACCGTCGTTGATAAACACAATTTCGACATCATATTTTTTTAGTTCTTCATGCCCACGCACCGTGTTGTAGAAAATAGGTATAGTATCTTCTTCATTGAACACCGGCACAATCAGAGAGATTTTCATTTCGGATCCCTAAAAACAATGAACCTTGAGTATAAGAAGCCACATACCAGGCTGATACAGGAGAACTCTATCAACGTTATGAGAGGGGAAATGTTGTAGTGATCGGATACCTGACCAGAGATAAAGCTCAGTAGCCCCATAAATCCAACAAATAGCACATACCCTCGGCTGGTGGCTTTTGCACTAAATGTAAATTTTGCGTTGGCAAAAAATGAAAATGTCACAGCTATCAAAAACGCCACCACGTTGCTCACGGCCTGGTCATTTTTCATGATGTATACCATGATGCCGAACACCGCCCAATGTAATGCCGTGTTTACAATCCCTACGGAAATGTAGCGTGAAAGTAGCTTTATCATAATTAAGAAAGGTCTAATAGAAAGTGTGCGAGTTTAACATTGATGCAAAACGAGAGCGACACCTCGACTTTGACCTTTCGCAGAGGCTTGTTTTGCGATACCTCCGAGCGACTGTGCCGGGGGCGCGGTTTTCCGCTGAGCCACAAGACTGCAACACTAACTCTCAGAAATGAGAGGCCGATCCTCTGAGCAGGACTTTTGTCCTCAATCCCCTGCAAACGTCTGGTTACAATCCCTGCATATTTTCAATACCCATAATTCAGGAATTGTTATGACTGCACATATTAATGCTAAACCGGGTGATTTTGCGCCAACTGTGATTATGCCGGGCGATCCGCTACGCGCGAAATTTATTGCCGAAAACTATTTAATGGATTACCGCGAAGTTACCAATGTGCGCAATATGTTGGGCTATACCGGTCTTTATTTTGGACAACCCGTTTCGGTAATGGGGCACGGAATGGGCATTCCTTCAATGACGCTTTATGCCCATGAGCTGGTACATGACTTTGGTGTGCAGAGAATTATTCGCATCGGTAGCATGGGGGCGACACAACATCATGTCAAAATGCGCGATATTATCCTTGCCGTCGCTGCCGGAACGGATTCCGTTACAAATTTAAAACGTAGCGCGGGCTACGCAATGGCGACGTCTGCGCATTTTCCACTATTACAGCAGGCGTGGATGTTGGCACAAAAGGCCGGAATCGATATTAAGGTCGGTAACGTCTTCAGTGGCGATCTTTATTATGACCCTGACGAAAATTTAATTCCGGCACTGGAAAACTTCGGTGTACTGGGGGTGGATATGGAAGTGGCAGGACTCTATGCCCTGGCGCATCAGTTTAGTATTGAAGCACTGGCTATTTTAACCGTATCCGATCATTGCCTGACAGGAGAAGAAACGACGGCAGAAGAACGACAGTTAACCTTTAAAAATATGATTGAGCTGGCGCTAAATACTGCCGTTACGGCTTAGCCCTGACTTCTAATTGAACCAATCAGAGATGGCATTATATGAAGAATAAAATAGCACTTACGCTGATTAGTTTTCTGGCAAATTTTATAATGGCAGGGTTTGCCAGTCAGTTCGGCATGCTGATTGAACCGATTGCAGTACGCTACAGTGCCGATGTAAATACAGTCGCCTCGATATTTTCGTTACTCAATGGCGGAGCATTAGCCGGGACTATCGCCGCCTTTTTCCTGATAGAAAAAATTGGTGTGAAGCGTATGACGCTCATTATCTACTCGATAGTGTTCCTCTGCGCGCTGGCGATGCACGTAAGCCCCGGCTTATGGCCGGTGATGGTCGCCATGGCCTTAGTGGGATTCTGTGGGGGGATTGGCCTGTGCGTGGCGGGAACGATCGTGGTTTCGGTTTGGCAGGATCGCATTCAGAGCACAATGCTGGTGGTACAGGATGCCACCTTTAACGTGGCGGGCGTGGTTTTTCCGCTGATCACTACCTTTGCCCTGACGCATAATATGTCGTGGAGTTATAGCTACCTTAGCGTTGGCATAGTGGCCTTACTCACGCTGGGGGTTGTGATGCTAACCCGCTTCAATGCCTGTGAAACGGCTCCTGAGGCGGATCGCACAGACGCAGTGAAATCAGAGTGGAATCCTGGGATTATTAGCGGCGGTATAGGTCTGTTTTTAGGCATGCTGGCGCTGTACACCTTCCTCACCTGGGCGCCGTTATTTGTGAAGAACAAGTTTGGTATTCCGTTTGAAGAGGCCGGGAATATTATTACCCAATACTGGGGGGCTGCGCTGGTGGGGGCGTTAGTCTCTACCGTGATTGTTGCCCGGGTGAAGATCCATTATTTTCTGCTCAGTATTATTCTGCTGGCGTGTGTGATTACCACTATTATCGTTACGAAAGAACAGATCTCTGGGCTTGATTATCTTGCCTACAGTTATGGGTTTGTCTGTGCGGCATTGTATAACTCCTTTATTGCTTATGGTGTTTCTTTTGTGAAGCGCGCGAGTAGTCAGAACGTTTCATATATTTTAATTAGTGGTAGTGCCGGGGCCATGTTTAGTCCGGCGATCAGTGCCCTGATGGAAAAAACGATGGGACTGCAGAAAATTATGTATGCAATACCGGTGTTGTATTTAATTATCTTCGTCATGCTGATGGGGACACTCAAACTCAAACGTAAATAAATACAGTAATAACGCTTACCTCCTTAATTAGATAGCCAGCCGCCACACCCTTTATCGGGTGGGGCGACTCACAACCTTACTCAAAGGAATTGAAAATGCTGAAGAAAAATATATCAATGCTTAAAAAAACAGTTCTGGGTACTGTATTTGCTATCAGCTGCACGCAAGCACTTGCGGCTGATTATACTGATGGCAATATTCGCAAAAATGATTTTAACTGGATGCAATTGAATTTAATGCAAAGTGTGGATGCGAAAGTACCGTATGGTATTCGTAATGACACCTATCTGGAACTGGAGTTCGGTGCACGTTCCGGGATTATCGACCTGTATGGTTATGTCGATTTTTTTGATATTTTAGACAGCAAGCAGGACGACCGTCACGGTGGCGATAACTTCTTCGCCAAGATTTCCCCGCGGTTTTCCCTGGATGCTATTTTTAATAAAGATTTATCCGTGGGGCCGTTTAACGAATTCTATATCGCGACGGTGAATAACATTGGCGATCGGGAATTGTTTGAGCATTACGTTGGTTTAGGTACGGATGTTAAGGTTCCATGGTTTGGTATGATGGGAATGAACATCTATGCACACTACGTTCGTGAAAACTACGGCGCGGATAACGAAGGTAAGTGGGATGGTTACATGTTCTCGACCAACTGGTCGACGCCGTTCTATACCTTCGCCAACGGCAGTTATCTCAATTATCAGGGATACTTTGACTATCAGTTTGCCGCTAACAAGATAGCTAACCAGCCGCTATACAGTAATAACGCGATTGAATGGTATAACGGCATTTACTGGCATTCAGAGCACTACGCGGTAGGTTATGGATTGAAGTATTTCCGCAATATGGCATTGATGGAAAACCATGGTGGAGCAGGGCGCACCACCGGTCTTGGTCACTATTTCAATCTCACCTATAAGTTCTGATAGCGACCCGACGGCACACCAACACTCAGAATGGTTGGTGTGTCAGTCAATGATGTCGTTGCCGAGAAATTGGCGTAAACCTTCCAGATCCTTAATTTCCAGACCTTGTTTCGTGCGCGTTACCAGCCCGGCATCCGTCAACGCTTTTACCGCCCGTCGATATACCCTGTCGGTGGTGCCGAATCGCTCCGCTTCCTGATATTTTTTATGAAAACCATCCATCGGTTGCTTGTTCTGATGCTGGCGATACAGGTCGTACGCGACGTTGTGTACGATCGGGTAGAGCATCCGGTGCAGGAAAATTTCTAACATATCCTGATAGTCAACGGCCATCGCGCTGGCGAAAAATATCGCCAGTCTGGGGTGTTGGTTCAGCGCCTCTTCCAGGCGTTCACAGCTACACACCGCAACGGTCAGCGGCTCTTCGGCTACGATATCCAGTTGGCAGCGGTAACCGGTAAAAAACTCCATTTCTCCAAACAGTTGCTCATCACATTCCATTGCGCCCAGTTGAAAACGGCGCCCATTCTCAGCGCTGTAGCGCAAAGAAATTCTGCCCGACTGCACCATAATCAGGCGATCAACAATTTGTCCCTGGCGATAGAGATATTCATCTTCCTGGATAATCTGGGTTTCAGAGAGCAACTCCAGGAATATTTTCTCGATTAAGGCATCATCCTGCTGCCAGATATTGTGAAAACGACCTTTGGTAAGGGGTTTTAGCTGCATGGCCTAACGTCTTATGGTTTGAGATATTTCTTTTTCTGACTGTATGCCATCTGTTGAGTAATGTCATTAAACGTGAGCAGGGCCAGCGCGATGCTGACCCCGACGTATTAAGGATGGCTGATAAAGCGAGACAGGCGTTGGCGCAACACGCGGTTTTCCTGACGCAACTGCGCGTTCTCTTCTAACAATGTCAGCGCAACGGCGATTCCCGGCCAGTCAAGCTCCAGCTCCTGGCGCAGGCGCATTGCGCGTCGCATTACGGTCAGGGCATGATCGTCAAAGGTCTCGTCTTCATGGGGTTCAATCACCCCTAAGCCGACAATCTCATGCAGTTCCTCTTCTGATACACCGGTGTACAGACAAAATTCGGTAATGCTAAAGGTGACGGTGACGTTAGCCATTATGCTTTCCCCCACTCTTTGCGCGGATCAAAGGTCTTTTGTGCATCTGCCAGCTGTTGCCACAGGGTGGCTGTGTTGTCGTCAGGTTTCGGCGGCATCACGATTTTGATCACCGCGTACAAATCGCCGGTATGTTTTTTACTCACCAGACCTTTGCCTTTAATGCGTAACCGCTGCCCGGCCTGACTGCCTGCAGGGATGGTTAACAGGATGCTTTCTTTCAGCGTAGGTACGGTCACTTTCGCGCCCAAAGCGGCTTCCCACGGTGCTACGGGAACGACAACTTCCAGATCCTGATTGACGATATCAAACAGTGGGTGCGGTGCGATATGAATCACCAACCACAAATCACCGTTCGGCCCTCCGTTTTCACCAGGGGTACCCTGGCCTTTCAAACGGATACGCTGACCGTTGCCCACGCCTGCCGGGATTTTCACGTTCAGTGTTTTGGGAATTTCCCGTTCAACCATGCCGAAGGCATTGTAAACCGGCAGGTTGTAACTGATAGTGCGGCTGTGCTCAGTGAGCGTTTCTTCGAGGAATACGGCAACTTCAATTTCAATATCATGTCCGCGACTGGCATGGCGCTGTCGCGTGTGGTGTGCATGCTGACCAAAAATGGAGGAGAAAATATCGTCGAAATCTTCGGCGCTGTAGTTTTGATTCTCTCCTTGCTGGAATTGACGGTTGAACTGAGGGTCGTTGCGGTGCTGCCACAACTGGTCGTACTCGGCGCGTCGCTGTTCATCACTCAGTACTTCCCAGGCTTCAGCGACCTCTTTGAACCGGGCCTCTGCGTCAGGCTCTTTGCTGACATCAGGATGGTATTTACGGGCGAGTCGACGATAGGCGGTCTTGATTGTCTTGAGATCGTCTGTCGGTTTCACGCCCATAATGGCGTAATAATCCTTTAATTCCATAGCGTTCTCTCGTGTAAATCAACACTTGCAGAAGGTGAACCCTGACAAAAGGTGTCACCGCTAAGTTTAGGGTAATCCTGATAACGGCGAATGCCAACCGGGAAGAAAGGATATCGGTATAAACGATGCTGTCGTCGCACCACCAACAGCGCGTTGCAAGGTGGTGGCGTCTGTTGTGTGGTGCGAATAGTCGGATTAGCGAAATATCAGGATTTGGTCATCAGGAAGCGGACCGTGTCTGCATAGTTCTGTACGAAAGAATTAAGGTCATCTGATTTCAGTCCCTTCGGATTGATCATATATTTACCGTTAATAAAAATGGCAGGTACACCTTTTAAATCCACAGCTTTAGCCATTTCCTGTTGTTTGGCGGTGAGTGATTTCACGGCAAAGCTATTCCACGCAGCATCATAATCGCTGGCGCTGACGCCGGCGTTGATAAATACGTTACGAATATCGTCTGCTGTCTTAATCGTTTGTTTTTTCTGCACGGCATCAAAAAGCAATGGTTTCACTTTGTCCTGCACGTTCAGGAGAATGGCGACTGACCATGCATGCGTCATGTCTTGCCCCAAAGGGCCTAAAAAATCGACGTGATACTCGGTGAGTTTGACATCAGCAGGCAGAACTTTTTTTACGTTATCAGTCACTTTAAACACTTCATCATATTGATAGCATGAAGGGCAGTAAAACGAGAAAAACTTCAGCGCTGCCGGTGCTGTAGCGACGGGTTTTTCCAGTGAGATAAATTCTTTGCCGTCGGTAAATGTTGCGGCCTGAGCGCTGACTGTGAAAAGTAATCCAATCAGGGGTAATAAATATTTTTTCATTTCCATATACTCTAAATAACATTTATTAAACATGTTGTTCTTGAAATGAACGGGTGTCCATTACGTTATGCTATAATACGATACTCACATTGAAAATGTGCTGAACCTTACTTTCATTTACGCATCAATACATGGCAGTACATTCGAAGTGTCTTTTTTCTGCTGGTGTTAAATATTATCGGGTACCCTTTATAAATGATGAATAATAACTGGTGTAACATTTTAAGGGGGTATTTAATCCGCAATGTTATATTGTAATAAGTAATGCTGAAAATATGATGAATAATCATTTCACATATAGCGTTTTTATTGCGCGAGGGCGTGTATGACCTTCAAATAACAGGACATAACTTTACAGCGCAAAGGTTGCTAAAACCTGGCGAGTGGTTAAGATAACCCGCATCAATCAGTGAGGGTAGAATGGCGAAACGTCAACGGCTGGGATGGTGGTTCCTCTGTCTGGCATGTGTTGTGGTGATGGTTTGCACCGCGCAACGCATGGCGGGCCTGCACGCGTTGCAGATGAACACCGTTGCCACCAGCGTTGTCACAAGCGAACAAGCGCAACCTGATGAGGCTGCCCCGGTTACCCCTTGTGAACTGAGCGCGAAGTCGTTACTGGCTGCGCCGCCGGTACTGTTTGAGGGCATTATTCTGACTCTGTGTCTGCTGCTGTCGCTACTGGCACCAGTGCGGGCGTTTCGTTTACCTTTTTTCCCACCGCGAGCCATCTCGCCGCCCACTCTCAGGGTACATCTCCGATTTTGCGTCTTCCGTGAATGACAGAACAGCCGTTGCTGACTGTTAGATAATTATTCACGGAGAAAAACTATGATGACTGTTTTCAGGCAGGCGCTGCTCTGTCTGTTATTACTCTGGCTGCCCGTATCCTGGGCGGCTGACCCCGGCTGGCTACGTTCACCCGATAACGATCACGCCAGCGTGCGATTACGCGCCGATACCTCAGCCGCCGGTGAAACCCGTTTGCTGCTGGATGTTAAACTGGAAGATGGCTGGAAAACCTACTGGCGTTCGCCGGGTGAGGGGGGCGTTGCGCCGTCTATCGCCTGGAAGGGCGAAATGCCGACGGTCGACTGGTTCTGGCCAACCCCTGCGCGTTTTGAGGTCGCCAATATCACCACCCAGGGGTATCACGATCGGGTGACGTTCCCGATGATGGTGCGCGGCAGATCGCCCGCCACGCTTAGCGGCGTGTTGACACTATCCACCTGTAGCAACGTTTGCCTGTTGACGGATTTTCCTTTTTCCGTGACGCCCACCGCCGAGGATCCGACTTTTGCGCATGACTATGCTCAGGCGATGGGGCAGATCCCGCTCGCCAGTGGCCTGACTGATTCTCTTCATGCCGGGGCGCGTGCTGGAGAACTGGTCGTTGAGGCGCAGCGCGCCGGAGGCTGGACTGCGCCAGGGCTGTATCTGGATGCCGTAGATGATGCGGATTTTGGTATGCCGCAAATCCAGGTTGACGGGGAAACGCTACGCGCCACGGTACCTGTCCATGATGGCTGGGGGGAAGGCGCGCCGGATCTGCGCGGTAAGTCGGTCACGCTGGTTTTGGCTGATAATGGCGTGGCGCAGGAAAGCCGTCTTGCGATTGGCGAAGCGCCAGCCATCGATAACGCTTCGCTTCCGCTGTGGCAGGTGGCGCTAATGGCGTTACTGGGCGGGTTGATTCTCAACCTGATGCCCTGCGTGTTACCGGTGCTGGGTATGAAGCTGGGTTCGATTTTACTGGTTGAGGAAAAAAGCCGCCGCCAGATTCGCCGTCAATTCCTCGCATCGGTAGCCGGAATACTGGTCTCCTTTATGGCGCTGGCGCTATTGATGACGGTACTGCGGTTAACCAATCAGGCGCTTGGCTGGGGGATCCAGTTCCAGAATCCGTGGTTCATCGGTGTCATGGTACTGGTGATGCTGACGTTCAGCGCCAGCCTGTTTGGGTGGTTTGAGTTCCGCTTGCCTTCAGCGATGACCACCACGCTGGCGACACATGGCGGCAACGGCCTGGCGGGACATTTCTGGCAAGGCGCATTTGCGACCCTGCTCGCCACGCCATGCAGCGCCCCGTTTCTGGGCACGGCTGTGGCGGTGGCGCTGACGGCCTCATTGCCGACGCTGTGGGGACTGTTTATCGCGCTAGGTCTGGGGATGAGCCTGCCGTGGCTGCTGGTGGCCCTGCGTCCCGGTCTGGCGCTGCGCCTGCCGCGACCGGGGCGCTGGATGAATATCCTGCGGCGTTTGCTTGGCGTGATGATGCTGGGTTCGGCTATCTGGCTTGCGACATTGCTGCTCCCGCATTTAGGGCTGGCAGGGCAAAGTAGCGCTAAAGAGAGCGTGAACTGGCAACCGCTTAGCGAGCAGGCGATTGAAGAGGCGCTGGCGCAACACAAGCGTGTGTTTATTGACGTCACGGCGGACTGGTGTATTACCTGTAAGGTAAATAAATACAACGTCTTGCATAAAGATGACGTCCAGGCCGCGCTGCAGCAGCCGGATGTTGTGGCGCTGCGCGGCGACTGGACCCTCCCTTCTGAAACCATCACCGAATTTTTGAAAAAACGCGGCCAGGTTGCTGTGCCGTATAACCAAATTTATGGCCCCGGTCTGCCGGAAGGTCAGGCGTTGCCAACGTTGTTAACCCGCGATGCGGTACTGCAAATGTTGAATGATGCTAAAGGAGTCACCCCATGAAGATGATGATTGTTCTGTTGTTAAGCCTGTTTTCCGCCGTCAGCGTGGCGAAAGAGCCTGCGCCATTTACCCCGGAGCAGGAAAAACAAATCGAAGCGCTTATTCAGGAAGCCCTGTTTAACGATCCCAACAGCCCACGAATTGGTGCAAAGCAGGCGAAACTGACGCTGATAAACTTTACCGATTACAACTGTCCATACTGCAAACAGCTCGATCCGATGCTGGAGAAAATTGTGCAGAAATACCCTGACGTGGCGGTGGTCATTAAACCGCTGCCATTTAAAGGGAAAAGTTCGGAACTGGCGGCGCGGACCGTGCTGACTACCTGGCATCAGCATCCGCAACAGTTTCTGGCGCTGCATGAAAAGCTGATGCAGAAGAAGGGCTATCATACTGACGTGAGTATCAAGCAGGCCCAGGAAAAAGCGGGTGCCACTCCGGTGACGCTGGACGCGCAAAGCGCTGAAACCCTGAGTACGAATCTGCAACTGGCGCGACTGGTCGGGGTGCAAGGTACTCCTGCAACGATTATTGGCGATGAACTCATTCCGGGCGCAGTACCATGGGAAACGCTTGAGGAAGTCGTAAAAGAAAAACTGGCGGCAGCCAATGGTCAGTAAGCTACGCCGCTGGCTGCGCGAAGGGGTGATCTTACTGGCGTTGTTGGCCGGTGTGATGCTGCTGATGGATGCCTGGCGTGCCCCGCAGCTCCCTGCCTCTTTTGACAGCACACCTTTACAAACGCTGGATGGTGAAACCGTCACGCTGGCGGCGCTGAGTCAACACGAGCCAGTATTGCTCTATTTCTGGGCCAGCTGGTGCGGCGTGTGTCGCTTCACGACGCCGGAAGTCGCCAGGCTACGTTCGCAAGGGGAAAACGTGATGACCATTGCGCTACGCTCCGGCAATGAAGCTGAGGTATCCCGCTGGCTGTCGCGAAAAGGCGTGGACTTTCCGGTCATCAATGATGCAAACGGGGCAATTTCCCGCAGTTGGGCAATCAGCGTCACGCCCACGCTGGTGGTAATGTCGCAAGGCCGGGTGGTGTCTACAACCAGCGGCTGGACCAGCTACTGGGGCATGAAGCTTCGGTTGTGGTGGGCGAAAATGTTCTAATATTTGTGCCGGGGAACCCCGGCATTTTTTTATGCTGCCGCCGCTAAAACGGGAGGACATATTTCGTTGTCTGGCGAAGCAAGCAGAGTGATTGATGTTCAGAATGAGTCACCTTCTCTTTGCAGGAAAGTGCAATATGACGAGTTCTGTAGCGTTTGGACCTTCTCTGGTAATGATGATTGCCGCCACATTTGTCCTCGCCGGCATGGTGAAAGGGGTCACCGGTATGGGGTTACCCACCGTGGCGATGGGGATCCTCGGATCGCTTATTTCGCCGGTTGCCGCGGCGGCAATGCTGCTCTTACCCTCGCTTATAAGTAATTTGTTCCAGTTTGGCGGCGGCGGTAATACACGCAGATTGCTCAAACGGCTGTGGCCAATGCTGTTGACGGTAGTGGTGGCGACCCTGCTTGCCAGCGCCTGGATTACCGGCGGCGACACGGCCCGTACCCAGTTTGCGCTCGGCGTAGCGCTGGTGGCTTACGCCATCTGGACGTTGGCGGGTAAGACGATCGCGGTGGCCGCGCACCGTGAAAAAACATACTCCCTTGTTGTTGGATTCGTTACCGGCTTGCTGACCGGCGGAACCGGCGTATTTGTGATGCCTGCGGTGCCCTGGATCCAATCCCTGGGTTTTGAGAAAGATGAACTGGTGCAGGCGCTGGGGATCTCTTTCACATTTTCAACGCTGGCGCTGGCGCTCGGACTGTGGTGGCATAATGCGCTGCCCGCACAGTCGCTGAGCTTATCGGCGTTGGCCATTGTGCCTGCGCTGATTGGTCAGTGGATGGGGACTCGTGTGCGACGGGTTATATCTCCGCTGGTGTTTAAACGCAGTTTTCTGTTGTGTTTGCTTGGACTGGGTGTAGAGATGATGGTGCGTGCGGCGTGACCCTTCGGTGACTTTCGCGCGTTTTCATGGCATCGTTAATTCAGATATTTAGCGCCAACGAGGTCACTATGGCATCCGTGATGTTAAAGGAAGAAGAGGGCGAGCTGGAGTCGCGCATGGCGCTCACTGCGGCAGTCATGGCCGATAAATCGCGCTCGCGTATGCTGTGTGCGCTGATGGATGGCCGCGCCTGGACCGCGACCGAACTTAGCGCCGTAGCGGATGTATCCGCTTCGACCGCCAGCGCGCATCTGGCGCGTTTGTGCGAACAACATTTTGTGGTGGCGCTCGCTCAGGGAAGGCATCGTTATTTTCGCCTCGCAAGCGCGGAGATTGCTGAACTGCTGGAACGACTGATGGGGGTGGCGTGGGCGACATCTCCCCCTCGAAAAATCACCACGCCCCTAAGTTTGCGGCATGCCCGCACCTGCTACGACCATCTCGCCGGAGAAGTGGCGGTGAGACTGTTTGACACGTTCGTTTCCCGTCAGTGGTTAACGCCGGATGGTGAAACGCTAACTGAACTCGGGCAGGAAAAACTGACGGAAATGGGGATCGTCCTCTTTACCGGCTCGTCACGGCGGAAATTAGCCTGCGGTTGTCTGGACTGGAGTGAGCGACGTTACCATCCTGGCGGCGTGCTTGGCGCAACGCTGTTACGTTGGTTTACCGAACAAAAGTGGATTAAAACGCAGACCGGTAGTCGCCATGTCACCTTTACCCCACCAGGGATCCGTAAACTCAATAGCGAGTTCGGTATTAAAACAACACGGTAGATGCCCTGTTTTGCGAAAGCGTTCCCGGAAAAATGTCCTGTTTCTGTCACACTCTGTTGTGATTGATAACAACAAGAGGTCGTAGGGATGAATAAATCGTTAATCGCCGCAGCCGTGGCAGGGGCTGTATTAGTGTCAGGCGCCGCGTACGCGCAGACCGCGCCGGAAGGCTACCAGCTTCAGCAAGTATTGATGATGAGTCGGCATAACTTACGTGCACCTTTAGCCAATAACGGCAGCGTTCTTGAGCAGTCCACGCCTAAACAATGGCCGGAATGGGATGTTCCTGGCGGGCAACTCACCACCAAAGGCGGCGTGCTGGAAGTCTATATGGGTCACTACATGCGTGAGTGGCTGGCAGAGCAAGGGATGGTAAAAACGGGCGAATGTCCGGCTCCGGACACGGTCTATACCTATGCGAATAGCCTACAGCGTACGGTTGCTACGGCGCAGTTCTTTGTCACCGGCGCATTCCCGGGGTGCGATGTTCCAGTTCATCATCAGGAAAAAATGGGCACTATGGATCCCACCTTTAACCCGGTGATCACCGATGATTCTGCCGCCTTCAGCCAGCAGGCTGTCCAGGCGATGGAAAAAGAGCGCAGCAAAATGCAGCTCAGCGACAGCTATCAATTGCTTGAGCAAATGACAGACTACAAAGACTCGCCATCCTGCAAAGAAAAACAGCAGTGTTCCCTGACCGACGCCAAAGATACGTTTAGCGCCAAATACCAGCAGGAGCCGGGGGTGTCAGGACCATTAAAGGTGGGGAACTCGCTGGTCGATGCTTTCACGCTGCAATATTACGAAGGATTCCCGATGGACCAGGTCGCCTGGGGGGAAATTAAGTCCGATCAACAGTGGAAGGTGCTGTCGAAGCTGAAAAATGGCTATCAGGACAGCCTGTTCACCTCGCCGGAAGTGGCGCAGAACGTCGCCAAACCGCTGGTGAAATATATTGATAATGCGCTGGTCACCGAACGCATGAAAGCACCGAAAATAACCGTGCTGGTGGGGCATGACTCAAACATTGCTTCGCTGCTCACCGCGCTGGATTTCAAACCGTACCAGCTTCACGATCAGAACGAGCGTACGCCGATCGGCGGGAAGATTGTCTTCCAGCGCTGGCATGACAGCAAGGCGAATCGTGATCTGATGAAAATCGAATATGTCTATCAAAGCTCGCAGCAGTTGCGTAATGCGGATGTTCTGACGCTGAAATCCCCGGCGCAGCGCGTGACGCTGGAGCTGAAAGGGTGTCCGGTAGATGCGAACGGCTTTTGCCCAATCGATAAGTTCGATAGCGTGTTGAATGAGGCGGCGAAGTAAAAGAAAAACTCCCCCGTGCGAGCGGGGGAGTCAGAGCGCTAGACGTTTTTGCGTTCGATAGTCTGTTCACCCCAAAAGAGCGAATCTTTGTCTGTTTTCTCAAAGGCTTTGATGAGCACCTCATCGCTACCTTCTTCCCAAATTTTTTCCGCCAGTTTCTCGTCATAATGCGCGACTTCAAAAATGGCTTCGGCTATTTCCGGCGATGTATTGCGCAGACTTGCCCATTCACCGACGTGATGGGCTTTCGCTTCTTGAGTTGGCATTCGAATCCTCCTGTTGAAGATTAGCCGTTGAGTTTTACTGCCAGACCTGCGACATATTCACCCTGATAGCGGGCGATAGACAACTCTTCCTGACTTGGCTGACGGGAGCCGTCGCCTCCGGCGATAGTGGTTGCGCCGTAAGGCGTACCGCCGCGAACCTGTGAGACATCAAACAGCTCTTGCGCTGCGTAGCCGATCGGCACAATCACCATCCCATGATGGGCAAGCGTCGTCCAGGTTGAGGTAATGGTTTGTTCCTGACCGCCGCCGGTCCCCGTTGAGCTGAATACGCTGGCGAGTTTGCCGTACAGCGCGCCGGAAGCCCACAGCCCGCCGGTCTGGTCAAGGAAAGTACGCATCTGGCCGGACATATTGCCAAAGCGTGTGGGGGTACCAAAAATGATGGCATCGTAATCAGCCAGTTCTTGCGGGGTGGCGACTGGTGCATTTTGTGTTTTACCGCCCGCCTTGAGGAAAATCTCAGGCTGCATGGTTTCCGGTACACGCTTAATGATGACTTCCGCGCCGTCTACCTTATTCGCGCCTTCTGCAACTGCATGGGCCATAGTTTCAATGTGTCCGTACATGGAATAATAAAGCACCAGAACTTTTGCCATTTTACACTACTCCTCGAGTTAACCGTGTCCGTAGCGATTCGCTACCTACCTATAAAGATATGACGTACTGTCAGGAGTGCAAATTTCACAAACACTTCTTTGATTTATAACAATTTTTATAACATCCTCTTTTGTTGCAAAATGATACATATTTAACCGCGCGATATTTGTTAGTCATAAGAAAGGCTTATTGATTTCTTCTTGTTATTATTTTGATCATGCAGCGGATCCTGTTGCAGGATATTACAGTTTGCTGGTCAACAGGCCGGTCTTCGCTAAGCTTAATTCCACGCAGTGAAAACAAGGGCCTCGCCCAGACGCTGCGTTGAGGTATCACTCCTCAGTACCTATGCAATATGATGTCTAATCAATGACGGAGGTCAGTAATGGCAAACCATCGAGGCGGTTCCGGTAACTTTGCGGAAGACCGCGAAAGAGCATCAGAAGCAGGTCGAAAAGGTGGCCAGCATAGCGGGGGCAACTTCAAGAATGACCCGCAACGCGCTTCAGAAGCAGGCAAGAAAGGGGGCAAAAATAGCCACGGCAACAATAAATCGTAATTATTGCATTGCCTGTTAGTTATGTCGTGACGGTCTCGTGTTTCATCTTAGCCGTCACGAAGCCACCGCCGCCGGGAGCATCCGGCGGTTTTTTTTGTCAGCAAGGTTGAACTGTAACAAAACGCAACGCAGACTAATGACATTCTGTTAATCGGGTGTCTCATGTCTTTACTTTCTCGTTATTCCTTTTCTGTTAAACCTCAGGAGGCGATCCTCATTGTGATCACCATGTTCTGGGGTGGAACGTTTTTGGCGGTGCAATATGCCGTTACTTTGAGCGGGCCCTTTTTCTTTGTCGGTGTGCGTTTTGCTACTGCCGCGCTGGCCGTTGCGCTTCTGTCGTGGCGAACGCTGCATAAGCTGACCTGGCTGGAGTTTAAAGCTGGCGTGGCGATCGGCATTGCGATAGCGCTGGGCTATAGCCTGCAAACCTGGGGCTTGCAGTTTATTCCCAGCAGTAAATCGGCGTTTATTACCGCGATGTACGTACCGCTGGTGCCGCTGTTGCAATGGCTGTGCCTGGGGCGTATGCCTGGCCTGATGCCGTGTGTCGGGATTGTACTGGCCTTTATCGGGTTGATTTTTCTTGCCGGACCGGGGGGAAATTTACTGGCGCTGGGTGAAGGTGAGTGGATCACGCTCGCGGGCGCGGTGGCGATTGCGGCAGAAATTATTCTGATTAGCGCGTGGGCGGGAAAAGTAGATGTGCGTCGGGTAACGGTGGTGCAACTGGCAACCGCTTCTGTGGCGGCGTTTATTGCCATGGCCCCGGCAGGAGAGTCTGTACCGCCGATGTCGACAGGATTGCTGGTGGTCGCGCTGGGATTAGGAATTTTTAGCGCGATTATTCAGGTCACCATGAACTGGGCGCAGCGCAGCGTTTCGCCGACGCGGGCGACGGTCATCTACACCGGAGAGCCGGTGTGGGCGGGGATCTTTGGTCGTCTGGCGGGTGAACGCCTACCGCTACTGGCTTTGTTAGGCGCAGCATTCATTATTGTTGGCGTGCTGGTCAGCGAACTGAAGTTCAAGGAGAAAAAAGCGCAGCCGCAGGCGGCGCCTCCTGAATCGCTTTAATTTAACCATTCACCGTGTGATTTGGTATGCTGACGCCCTCACAAGAAGGAGAGGGCGCATGGTCCAACGCGCAGAGAAAAAAAACGGTAAACGCTCGCAGGCCGTCAGTGCAAAACGTCAGGCTATTTTAACCGCGGCATTAAATATCTTCTCCCAATATGGGATCCATGGTACGCGTCTGGAACAGGTAGCAGAGCAGGCGGGGGTGTCAAAAACGAATCTGCTCTATTACTACCCGTCAAAAGAGGTGCTCTATATTGCCGTTTTACGGCAAATCCTCGACATCTGGCTGGCACCGCTAAAGGCGTTTCGCGAAGACTTTGCGCCGCTGGTGGCCATTAAAGAATATATTCGCCTGAAGCTGGAAGTGTCGCGCGATTACCCGCAGGCTTCCCGGTTATTCTGCATGGAGATGCTGGCGGGCGCGCCATTGTTGATGGCTGAATTAACGGGCGATCTTAAAACGCTGATTGATGAGAAATCGGCGTTGATTGCCGGATGGGTCAGCAGTGGGAAACTGGCTCCTGTCGATCCGCACCATCTGATTTTCATGATTTGGGCTTCAACACAGCATTATGCAGACTTTGCCCCACAGGTAGAGGCGGTAACGGGCGCAACGCTGCGTGATGAAGCCTTTTTTAACCAGACCGTTGAGAGCGTACAGCGGATGATTATCGAAGGGATCCGCGTGCGTTAGCTGGCAGGCGGTAGCGGACAGCTTAAATCGCCTTCTTCACACTGTAGAAGCGAGGCGAGAAACGCTTCGCGCTCGTTGGTCTTATCCGTTAAACACTGGCTGGAAATCATCGCCTGGGCGCTTCCGCCTTCGGTACCGGAACTGATTAACGCACAGTCTGCATCGCGCAGGGTTATCCACGAAGTTTGCGCTTTTTTCAGTAAATCGCGCTGGGTCGGGGCGGCGCGCTTCAGCGCATTCTGATACGTTTCATTAAGTTTGGCGTCGGCCGCTTTAAACTGCTCTGCCGCACAGGTGTTCATTTCAGCTTGATTATTCGCGTTGGCGCAGTCATCTGCCAGCGCCTGGCCGCTCAGCAGCAGCGCTGCACATGTCAGTAAAATTCGTTTCATGTTTCCCTCTGACTTTATAAAAAAGGCCCCGTTACCGGAGCCTTAATTAACCACAACCTTAGCCGATTGTCATCAGGCTGGCGTTGCCTCCGGCGGCGGCGGTATTGACGCTCAGGGAGCGTTCAATATACAGCCTTTCAAGCAGGATATTGCTTTCGCCGCGGGCAAAGCCCTGAACCGACACAATCGCTCCTTCACGGGCCGCCACCGCTTCACACAGCGCGCGAAGCTGATCGGAATCGCCATGGAAAATCACGGCATCAAACGGCTGCATGGCGATGTTGTCCGCTTTGGCAAACTGAATCCGCCCGGAGACTGCAACTGGCAGACGTTTTGCCAGTTCACGATGGAACGCATCATCCGGCCACAGGATCAAGCTTCCCACCGAAGTCACAGCGGCAACCTGCACCAGCGCATCCTGCTCGTCATCAGCGATACACAGTACGCGCTCGCGCGGTAACAGCGTCCAGGTATTGCGCTCGCCGGTTGGTCCTGGCAGCAGACGTTGCGTTCCGGCCTGCGCCAGTTCACCAAACTGCTGGCAAAGCGCACGCAGCGACGGACGATCGGCGGCCCATTCGGTGAGTGCTTCCAGCGGTTGCACGAGAGCCGCTTTGAGCTGCGCATCGACAGGATAGTCTGCATCCTGACGGGCAAGCGTAATGCCCAGCGCATTCTCCGGGCGATTAGCCAGCAGGCGGTACAGGTACAGCGGTCCACCTGCTTTTGGTCCGGTTCCTGACAAGCCTTCGCCACCGAATGGTTGCACCCCGACGACGGCGCCAACCATATTACGGTTAACGTACAGGTTCCCCACATGTGCAGATCCCGTGACCTGAGCGATGGTTTCATCGATACGGGTGTGGACGCCCAGCGTCAGGCCGTAGCCGGAGGCATTAATTTGTTCAATCAGGCTGCCCAGATTGTTACGGGTGTAACGCACGACATGCAGTACCGGACCGAACACCTCTTTTTGTAATTCATCGAAGCTTTCCAGCTCGATAAGCGTCGGAGCGATAAAGGTACCGGTTTGCCATTCCCGCGCATCGTCACTGTTCTCACGCACGGCCTGGAATACCGGACGTCCTTTGGCGCGCATGGCCTGAATATGGCGCTCAATATTGGCTTTGGCTTCTTCATCGATAACCGGCCCAATATCGGTAGTCAGGCGACCCGGATTACCCATGCGGCATTCCGCCATCGCCCCGCGCAGCATTTTCAGCGTGTGGTCGGCAATATCATCCTGCAGACACAGGACGCGCAGCGCGGAGCAGCGCTGTCCGGCACTGTCAAAAGCAGAAGCCAACACGTCGACCACCACCTGTTCCGTTAACGCTGAGGAGTCGACGATCATCGCGTTCATGCCACCGGTTTCGGCGATAAGTGGGATTGGACGGCCCTGAGCATCAAGGCGGGTCGCAATATTGCGTTGCAACAGCGTGGCGACTTCCGTCGAGCCGGTAAACATCACGCCGCGTACGCGCTCATCGGAAGTGAGCTGCGCCCCGACGGTTTCGCCCTGGCCTGGCAGCAGTTGTACCACGCCTGGCGGTACGCCCGCTTCGAGTAAAATAGCGATACCCTGGGCGGCAATCAGCGGGGTTTGTTCCGCTGGTTTTGCCAGTACGCTGTTGCCTGCGGCCAGCGCGGCGGCAATCTGTCCGCTGAAAATGGCCAGCGGGAAGTTCCACGGGCTGATACAAACTACCGGGCCTAACGGACGGTGGGTTTCATTATCGAAGTCATCGCGTACCTGGCCTGCATAATAGTGCAAGAAGTCTACCGCTTCGCGCACTTCTGCAATGGCGTTGCTGAAGGTTTTACCCGCTTCGCGTACCAGAATGCCAATTAATTGCTGCATCTGGCCTTCCATCAGAACGGCAGCGCGATGCAAAATAGCGGCGCGCTCTTGTGGCGGCGTCGCAAACCAGATTGGCGCATTATTGACGGCGTTTTGTAATGCCTGTTCCACTTCGCTGTGAGTCGCTTCACGCACGTAGCCGACAATGTCTTTTGGCTCGGCCGGGTTAACGACCGGCGTCATTTCACCGTCAGCAACCGGCTGCTCGAGAATCGGTTTGGCATGCCATTTTTGCAGCGCGCTATTGAGCAGGGCAGAGGACAGCGAGGCCAGACGATGTTCGTTAGCCAAATCCAGTCCGCCTGAGTTTTCCCGGCCTTTACCGTACAGGTCGCGCGGCAGGGGAATCTTCGGATGCGGTAAACCTGTCTGGCCTTCCTGTTGCGCCAGTTTTTCCACAGCTTCGACCGGATCAGCAACCAGTTCGTCCAGCGGCAAAGTGGTGTCAGCAATGCGGTTGACGAACGAGGTGTTGGCGCCGTTTTCCAGCAGACGACGCACCAGGTACGCCAGCAGGGTTTCGTGTGTACCTACCGGCGCATAAATACGGCATGGACGGTTCAGTTTGCCATCCGCGACTTTGCCCGTAACCTGCTCGTACAGGGGTTCGCCCATACCGTGCAGGCACTGGAACTCATACTGACCAGGATAATAGTTTTGCCCCGCTAACTGATAAATCGCCGCCAGCGTGTGGGCGTTATGGGTGGCGAACTGCGGGTAGATCAGATTCGGTACGGCCAGCAGTTTTTTCGCACAGGCCAGATAGGAAACGTCGGTATACACCTTACGGGTATAAACCGGATAGCCTTCCAGACCGTCCATTTGCGCACGTTTGATTTCGCTATCCCAGTATGCGCCTTTAACCAGACGGATCATCAGGCGGCGGCGACTGCGGGTGGCGAGATCGATCAGATAGTCGATAACAAATGGGCAGCGCTTCTGGTAGGCCTGGATAACAAAGCCGATACCGTTCCAGCCCGCCAGTTCGGGTTCGAAGCACAGTTTTTCCAGCAGATCGAGGGAGATCTCCAGTCGGTCAGCCTCTTCGGCGTCGATATTAATACCGATGTCGTACTGACGGGCCAGCAGTGTTAACGATTTCAGGCGCGGATAGAGTTCATCCATCACGCGGTCATATTGCGCGCGGCTATAGCGCGGGTGCAGCGCCGACAGCTTAATAGAGATACCGGGCCCTTCATAAATGCCGCGTCCGTTAGACGCTTTACCAATGGCGTGGATCGCCTGCTGGTAAGAAACCAGATAAGCCTGAGCATCAGCGGCGGTTAGCGCCGCTTCGCCCAGCATGTCGTAGGAGTAGCGGAAACCTTTTTCTTCCAGTTTACGTGCGTTAGCCAGCGCTTCGGCGATGGTTTCTCCGGTGACGAACTGTTCGCCCATCAGGCGCATCGCCATGTCGACGCCTTTACGCACTAAAGGTTCGCCGCTCTTGCCGATAATACGGTTGAGCGAGCGGGAGAGGCTGGCTTCGTTATGCGTAGAAACCAGACGACCGGTAAACAACAGTCCCCAGGTCGCCGCGTTAACGAACAGAGACGGGCTACGCCCAATGTGCGACTGCCAGTTACCGTTGCTGATTTTGTCGCGGATCAACGCATCGCGGGTTGCCTTATCGGGAATACGCAGCAGGGCTTCCGCCAGACACATCAGCGCCACGCCTTCCTGCGAAGAAAGGGAGAACTCCTGCAATAAACCTTGTACCATTCCGGCGCGACCGCTGGCGGTCTTCTGGTTACGCAGTTTGTCGGCCAGATCGTACGCCAGCTTATGCGCCTGCTCGGCGATGGGTTGCGGCAGACGTGCCTGCTCCATCAGCATTGGCACGGCGTCGGTTTCGGCGCGGCGGTACGCGGCGGTGATTGCCGCACGGGAAACGGACTGCGGCAGAATTTGTTCGGCAAATTCCAGAAAAGGCTGATGCGTTTCATTCTGCGGCGTGGTTGACTCCTCGCCCTCATTCGCCGCGCCTGCCAGCAGTGCCGGCAGTTCAGGAAGCGCATCGTCATTTTCCAGTCTTTCAAGATAATTAAAGATGGCTTGTTTAATCAGCCAATGCGGTGTGCGATCGATTCGTGATGCGGCTGTTTTAATACGCTCGCGAGTGGCGTCATCCAGCTTAACCCCCATCGTGGTGGTTCCCATGCCGTTTACTCCTGTTGTACTGAAATACGGGTCTGATAGTTACCGAGAAATATCCACTATGTTGCAACTTTGTGCAACCGTGTTAAATGTGACGTGGTTTGCAAGCTTGAAAATGAATGAAATGTTAATAAAGTTGGTGTTCGTGACAGGGCGAATAAAAATTACGGAATCTTTTTCTCTGCGGTAGTTAACACTTTTCAAAGGTGCAACCAAGAAAAGTGTGAGAGAGTGCAACCTACAGAAAAATGCTATCTACTCTGGATCAATTTTGATGTAAATGGTGTGTTAAATCGATTGTGAATGACCATCGCTTCCGGCAGGATACGGTCGCCTGGTAAACATAGATATCTTTGCCACGTTCCGGCAGGGTAATAAAACGGCAAGCCACGGCATTGCTGATACATAATTTTGGAGAGTTTTGATGGCTATTAGCACACCGATGTTAGTGACATTCTGTGTCTATATTTTCGGCATGATATTGATAGGGTTTATTGCATGGCGTTCAACCAAAAACTTTGACGATTACATTCTGGGTGGACGCAGTCTGGGTCCATTCGTGACCGCGTTATCCGCTGGCGCATCCGATATGAGTGGCTGGTTGCTGATGGGGCTGCCAGGCGCAATTTTCCTGTCGGGGATTTCAGAAAGCTGGATCGCCATTGGCCTTATTTTGGGCGCATGGATCAACTGGAAGCTGGTGGCCGGACGTTTACGCGTACACACCGAATACAATAACAATGCGCTGACGTTACCGGATTACTTTACCGGTCGCTTTGAAGATAAAAGCCGCATTCTGCGGATTATCTCCGCGCTGGTTATTCTGCTGTTTTTCACCATCTATTGTGCTTCAGGGATTGTGGCAGGGGCGCGTCTGTTTGAAAGCACCTTTGGCATGAGCTACGAAACAGCACTGTGGGCGGGGGCGGCTGCGACGATCATTTATACCTTTATCGGTGGTTTTCTGGCGGTAAGCTGGACTGATACCGTTCAGGCCAGCCTGATGATCTTTGCTCTGATCCTGACACCGGTCATGGTCATTATCGGCGTGGGGGGATTCGATGATTCGCTGGAAGTGATTAAACAAAAGAGCATTGAGAACGTAGACATGTTCAAAGGGCTGAATTTTGTTGCCATCATTTCTCTGATGGGCTGGGGCCTGGGCTACTTTGGCCAGCCGCATATTCTGGCGCGCTTTATGGCGGCAGATTCTCACCATAGTATTGTGCATGCACGTCGTATTAGCATGACCTGGATGATCCTGTGTCTGGGCGGCGCAGTTGCCGTTGGTTTCTTCGGTATCGCTTACTTTAATAACAACCCGTCGCTGGCAGGTGCCGTTAACCAGAACGCTGAGCGTGTGTTTATTGAACTGGCGCAAATCCTGTTCAACCCGTGGATTGCCGGTATTCTGCTGTCTGCGATCCTCGCGGCGGTGATGTCGACCTTAAGTTGCCAACTGCTGGTGTGTTCCAGCGCAATCACCGAAGATTTGTACAAAGCGTTCCTGCGTAAAAATGCCAGCCAGAAAGAGCTGGTGTGGATTGGTCGTATCATGGTGCTGGTTGTGGCCCTGGTGTCCATCGCGCTGGCGGCCAACCCGGAGAACCGTGTGCTGGGTCTGGTAAGCTACGCCTGGGCAGGCTTTGGCGCGGCGTTTGGTCCGGTGGTTCTGTTCTCGGTAATGTGGTCGCGCATGACCCGCAACGGCGCGCTGGCAGGGATGATCATCGGCGCGGTGACGGTAATCGTCTGGAAGCAGTTTGCCTGGCTGGGTCTGTATGAAATCATCCCTGGCTTTATTTTCGGCAGCATCGGTATTGTCGTCTTTAGTCTGTTGGGTAAAGCGCCATCAACCGCAATGCAGCAACGTTTTGCCGAGGCTGACGCGCATTATCACTCCGCGCCGCCGTCTCGTTTACAGGCAGAATAATCTACCTTTGTCCTCAGGCCCGCCGCATGCGCAATACTGTTCGGTTAAGCATGTATGGAGAACGTTTTACCCTGAATTAGTTTCCGTTCACCTTATGTGCATTGCTTCTCTGATATCGCTATACCTGTGAACGTGCAAGGGAGGCTCACCGCCGCCTCCCTTGCATCCCAGGCTCCCGGCGGGAAAATCGTCGCTGCGCGAGCTATTCGTCTTATGCCGTCTGCCTGTCGGGTCGGGGCCGAGCCTGCGTCCCTGCAGGCCGTCCCCTCTGTCCGCATCCCTGCGGACAGACCCGGTCAGCCGTCAACGCCTCATCGATTTTCAGCCGGACCGGGGTCATCGCTTCAACGCTCTGACTTTCAGTAAAATCTTTTTTGCTGTTCAACATATTCAAATAAAAACACAGGATGTCAGGTGTGGCTGGTCCGGCTGAAAATTGCCGACGTGTTTCCGTAAGGCCGGGAGAGCCAGCATGGATGCTGGCTCAGGGCGCGCTTTGCAGGGACGCTACCTCGCGCCCGGCCCGGTCGCCTGGAGGAATAAACGGAGGGGACCGCGGAGCGGCAATTTTCCCGCCGGGAGCCGGGATTGTAAAGGGCGTGGCGGAGAACGCCCTTTACACGTTCACAGGAATCGGTGTTTCAGAGAAACGATGTACATGAGGTGAACGGAATCCTTTCTCTGAAATAGTATGTTCATTACCTTCGCGAATACAGGTTGATGCTTTCTGATATAGAGGCGTTAACTTAATGACATTGACGCATGTGGGGGGCTTTTATTACCTACGCTGCAAGCTCGCTATAACCATTACCTGCCTAACCTTTTACATTCAGTCATCATTCTCAAAACATTCTGCTTGAGTTTTTCTTTTCTGTAATGATAATCACTATCACTGTAATTTACTTTTCTTTGCATCAATTGACTGAGAATAACGTTTAAGGGTTCTTCGCATGTTTGTTCCATTTCTAATTATGTTGCGCGAAGGGTTAGAGGCCGCGCTGATTGTCAGCCTGATTGCCAGCTACCTGAAACGGACTCAGCGTGGCCGTTGGATTGGTGTGATGTGGATTGGTGTGCTGCTGGCGGCGGCGTTATGCCTGGCGTTAGGGATTTTCATCAACGAAACCACCGGGGAATTTCCGCAAAAAGAGCAGGAGCTGTTCGAAGGCATCGTGGCGGTCATTGCTGTGGTGATCCTCACCTGGATGGTGTTCTGGATGCGTAAAGTTTCACGTAACGTCAAAGTCCAGCTT
Source organism: Citrobacter werkmanii (assembly GCF_008693645.1). Classification (NCBI taxonomy): domain Bacteria; kingdom Pseudomonadati; phylum Pseudomonadota; class Gammaproteobacteria; order Enterobacterales; family Enterobacteriaceae; genus Citrobacter; species Citrobacter werkmanii. Next base: position 2,119,820 of record NZ_CP044101.1, read on the forward strand.
GAACAGGCTGTCGATAACGCGTTGCAGCGCGGCAACCATCACGGCTGGGCGCTGGTGATGATGGTCTTTTTTGCCGTCGCCCGCGAGGGGCTGGAGTCGGTGTTCTTCCTGCTGGCGGCGTTTCAGCAGGATGTCGGCATCTGGCCGCCGCTGGGCGCGATGCTGGGGCTGGCCACCGCGGTGGTACTGGGTTACCTGATTTACCTCGGCGGTATTCGTCTCAATCTCGGGGCATTCTTCAAGTGGACCAGTCTGTTCATTTTGCTGGTGGCCGCCGGACTTGCCGCTGGAGCCATCCGCGCCTTCCACGAAGCCGGGTTATGGAATCATTTTCAGGATGTGGCGTTTGACATCAGCAGCGTACTTTCGACGCACTCGCTGTTTGGCACGTTGATGGAAGGAATCTTCGGCTATCAGGAGGCGCCAAGCGTGAGTGAAGTGGCTGTCTGGTTTATCTACCTGATTCCGGCATTCATTATTTTTGCGCTACCGCCGCGTTCAGGCACTACGGCATCGCGTACCGCACCTTAAAAACAACGCGATGCGGAATACTTTTTAGTTACAACATACTTATTCAAAGGACCAGGTTATGACGTTTCATTTTCGCCGTAGTGCGCTGCAGTTGGGTATTGCCACGCTGTTTGCATCCGTTTTTTCTGCACAAGCCGCCGATATTCCGCAGGTGAAAGTCACGGTTAACGATAAACAGTGTGAGCCGATGACGATCACGGTTAACGCCGGGAAAACGCAGTTCATCATCCAGAACCACAGCCAGAAAGCGCTGGAGTGGGAGATCCTCAAAGGCGTTATGGTGGTTGAAGAGCGCGAAAACATTGCGCCGGGCTTTACCCAGAAAATGACGGCCAACCTGCAGCCTGGCGAATATGATATGACCTGTGGTTTGTTGACCAACCCGAAAGGCAAACTGATTGTAAAAGGAAGCGCTACAGCGGATGCCGCGCACAGTGATGCTCTGTTGAGTCTGGGCGGCGCGATTACCGAGTACAAAGCCTACGTGACGGCAGAAACCGTGCAACTGGTAGCGGGTACTAAAGCCTTCACCGATGCGATTAAAGCCGGCGATGTGGAAAAAGCAAAATCCCTGTATGCGCCAACGCGTCAGCACTACGAGCGTATTGAACCGATTGCCGAACTGTTCTCCGATCTCGATGGCAGTATTGATGCGCGGGAAGATGATTACGAACAAAAAGCCGCTGATCCGAAATTTACCGGCTTCCACCGTCTGGAAAAAGCGCTGTTCGGTGACAATACCACCAAAGGTATGGACAAGTATGCCGACCAGTTAAACCACGATGTCCTTGACCTGCAAACGCGTATTAGCGAGCTGGCCTTCCCACCGTCTAAAGTGGTAGGTGGCGCGGCAGGGCTGATCGAAGAAGTCGCAGCCAGCAAAATCAGTGGGGAAGAAGATCGCTACAGCCATACCGATCTGTGGGATTTCCAGGCCAACGTTGATGGCGCGCAGAAAATTGTCGATCTCCTGCGTCCTCAGTTACAAAAATCCAATGCTGAACTGTTAGCGAAGGTGGATGCGAACTTCAAAAAAGTCGATACCATTCTGAGCAAGTACCGTACCAAAGACGGTTTTGAAACCTATGACAAACTGACCGATGCCGATCGCAATGCGCTGAAAGGGCCAATCACGACGCTGGCGGAAGACTTGTCTCAATTACGCGGTGTTCTGGGTCTGGATTAAGCACTATGCAGCAAGATAATGAAAACGGCGTGAGCGAACCGTCACGCCGACGTTTGTTGAAAGGGATGGGCGCTTTGGGCGGCGCGCTGGCGTTGGCCGGCGGATGCCCGGTTGCCCATGCGCAAAAACCGCAAAGCGCGCCGGGAACGTTGTCTCCTGATGCGCGCAGTGAAGTGCAGCCGTTTTATGGCCAACATCAGGCGGGGATCCTGACGCCGCAGCAGGCATCCATGATGCTGGTGGCGTTCGATGTTCTCGCCAGCGATAAGGCCGATCTTGAACGTCTGTTCCGGTTGCTAACCCGTCGTTTTGCGTTTCTGACTACCGGTGGGCCTGCGCCGGATACGCCGAATCCGCGGTTACCGCCGATGGATTCCGGTATCCTTGGCGCATACATCGCACCAGACAATTTGACGATCACGTTGTCGGTCGGATCCTCGCTGTTTGACGAGCGCTATGGTCTGACACCGCAGATGCCGAAAAAGCTGCAAAAAATGACGCGCTTCCCGAATGATTCTCTGGATGCAGCGCTGTGCCATGGCGATCTGCTGTTGCAGATTTGCGCCAACACACAGGACACCGTCATCCACGCGCTGCGCGATATCATCAAACATACGCCCGATCTGCTCAGCGTTCGCTGGAAACGTGAAGGATTTATTTCCGATCACGCCGCGCGCAGTAAAGGGAAAGAGACTCCGGTCAACTTACTTGGCTTTAAGGACGGTACCGCGAACCCGGACGCTACAGATGCGAAGCTGATGCAAAACGTGGTGTGGGTTACGGACGGGCAGGGCGAACCTGCATGGGCGCAAGGCGGCAGCTATCAGGCCGTGCGGCTCATTCAGTTCCGCGTGGAGTTTTGGGATCGCACGCCGCTGAAAGAACAGCAAACGATTTTTGGTCGCGATAAACACACCGGTGCGCCGCTGGGTATGCAGCATGAGCACGATGTGCCTGACTATGCCAGCGATCCAGAAGGTGAGGTGATTGCGCTCGACAGCCATATCCGTCTGGCAAACCCGCGTACGAAGGAGACCGAGTCCAGCCTGATGATGCGTCGCGGTTATAGTTATTCGCTCGGCGTGACCAATTCCGGTCAACTTGATATGGGACTGTTGTTCGTCTGCTATCAGCACGATCTGGAAAAAGGTTTTCTGACAGTGCAGAAACGCCTGAACGGTGAAGCGCTTGAGGAGTATGTCAAACCAATTGGTGGCGGTTACTTCTTTGCGTTGCCGGGTGTCAAAACCGCAGATCATTATCTCGGACAGAGTCTGCTCGAAGCTTGATATCTATGCCCCGCAGCGCGGCGGGGCTTTTACTGACATCTTCATGAATGAACGAATTATTTTTTATGATCGGTCTGTGAATGAAATAATTTTGTCATCTTTCTGCAAGAGACTGTCTGTAGCGACAAGTCAAAATCAAGTTAATGGCAAGTAAAAATATTGTTGCATTAGCGAAAGATTATGATGTACTTATAAGTAACAGCGGTAGTTCCCGGCGGTGATAGTTGTTCACTATGGAGATCGCGAATGGAAAAGTCCTGTACTGGACACGTTTTTCACAGTAACAGCAGTACCTTACGCGGACGTTTCTCTTCCGGTAGCCACTTCGTCACCGCTAAATCTCTCCCCCTTTCACTTTTTATCCTTGTAACTGACGCCCTGTACGGTGCGCGTAGCCGTGGGTGGCGTCTTATCCAAAAGCAAGCAATGGCTTACAAGGAAGCCAACCCTCAGATGTTCGTGCGCATAATCGTGCCGCTAACGGCGCGTGTGATGTATACCTACAACTCAAGGTGCTATCCATGGGAAGACAAAAAGCAGTGATCAAAGCTCGTCGCGAAGCAAAACGGGTGCTGAGGCGGGACTCGCGTAGCCATAAGCAACGTGAAGATGAATCGGTCACCTCGCTTGTGCAGATGGGCGGCGTAGAAGCGATCGGAATGGCGCGTGATAGTCGCGATGCCACGCCAATCACGGCGCGAAATGAGGCTCAGGCGCACTACCTGAATGCTATCGAGAGTAAACAGCTGATCTTCGCCACCGGTGAAGCCGGGTGTGGTAAAACCTGGATCAGCGCGGCAAAAGCAGCAGAGGCGCTGATCCACAAAGATGTGGACAGGATTATTGTAACCCGTCCGGTTCTGCAAGCTGATGAAGATCTAGGCTTCTTACCTGGAGATGTTTCCGAGAAGTTCGCTCCCTATTTCCGCCCGGTGTATGACGTGCTGGTGAAACGTCTGGGAGCCTCCTTTATGCAATATTGCCTGCGACCTGAGATTGGTAAGGTGGAAATCGCGCCGTTCGCCTATATGCGTGGACGAACATTTGAAAATGCCGTGGTCATTCTTGACGAGGCTCAGAATGTTACTGCTGCGCAAATGAAGATGTTTTTGACTCGCCTCGGGGAAAATGTGACGGTGATTGTGAATGGGGATGTAACCCAGTGCGATCTACCCGCCCACGTTCGCTCAGGGCTAAGCGATGCGCTGGCCCGTTTCGAAGAAGATGAAATGGTTGGGATCGTTCGTTTCAATAAAGATGATTGCGTTCGCTCGGCGCTCTGTCAGCGAACGCTCAACGCTTACAACTGATGAGTACGCCGTCTTCAAGGCCCGGGAAACCGGGCTTTGTTTTTGCGGTATTACAGAATATCTTTTAAGGCGGCAGTCGTCATGGTCGCTTCAAATGGGATCAACTCAACTTTCGCGACGCCAGCCTGCTGGAAGGGATCCTGACTCAGATAGTGTTCTAATTTCTCATCGTCATCACATTTTGCCAATATCACACCACCGGAACGTGGAATTTTGCGGCCTGATGCCAGGAATAAACCTTCCGCATAGCCTTTTTGCAGCCAATCCACGTGGGCAGGAAGTAGGCTATCAACGTCATTCAACGGTTTTATATAGGTTAAAACAACAACATAAATAACACTCATTTTATTGTCCCTGCTTTTTGAAAGTGTATTAACGTAGCATACAACCAGGGAGAGAAAAGATTAATATCAGCACTGTCCTTCCTAAGTTTTAATATTAAAAATGCATATGCAGCATTTATGTCTGTTAATTGTACACTTGTAGGGTGCGGGTGGGTTGGCATGGTTGATGACTGGCGAAAAAATGGCGGCTATCGCTTAATTGGCGAGTTATTATTAATAATCATGAAACATTCGTGATGAGATAAATATTACGATAATGTTCCAGATCATGAGCGTTTTATATTTTTTAACATATTTGGCAAACTGAAACGCATACTTTCGCTATACTGTAGATCCTTGAATACGCTGCGCTCCCGAACTGGATCCGCCTTCTAATGCTTGAATTAAAAAATATTGCGTGCCTGCGGGATGAACGTCTGCTCTTTTGCCGCCTATCATGTTCTATTCAACCCGGCGAAGTTGTCCAAATATCGGGGCCTAATGGGGCAGGAAAAACCTCTTTATTACAGCTACTAACCGGATTATCAACGCCGAGCGAAGGGCAGATTTTGTGGCAGGGAAAACCGCTGCATCGGATGCGTGACGACTGGCATCGTCAACTGTTGTGGCTTGGCCATCAGGTTGGCGTAAAAGGGGGGCTGACGGCGGAGGAAAATTTGCGTTTTTATCACCCGCAGGCGTCGCTTGAGACGCGCTGGCAAGCGCTGGAGCAGGTCGGACTGGTCGGTTTTGAAGATGTGGCTGTGGCTCAGCTTTCTGCCGGGCAGCAGCGGCGCGTAGCGCTGGCCAGGCTGTGGCTCAGCCGCGCAATGTTCTGGATTTTAGATGAACCTTTTACTGCGCTGGACGTGGCTGGCGTGCAAAAACTGACCACACGACTGGAGCAGCATGTCGTCCATGGCGGCGCAGTTATTCTGACAACCCATCAACCTTTACGGCCTCTCTGCGTCCCGTTGCGCACGATTACGCTCAATGAGTATGAGGCGGCTATGGCATGATCACGCAGATTTTCTGGCGCGACCTGCGTCTTGCCTTTCGTAACTGTGCCGAAATTATCAACCCGCTGTGGTTTTTCATGATTATCGTCACGCTGTTTCCACTCAGTATTGGCCCGGAGCCGCAGTTGCTGCGGCAAATTGCCCCCGGCATCGTCTGGGTAGCAGCGCTACTCTCCTCGCTGCTGGCAATGGATCGGCTGTTTCGTGATGACTGGCTGGACGGTTCGTTGCAGCAGATGATGCTAATGCCAGTCCCGCTTTCGCTGGTGGTGCTGGCGAAAGTCGCCGCGCACTGGGTGGTTTCCGGGCTACCGCTGTTAATCATTTCGCCGCTTATCGCCACGCTGTTCGGCCTCTCCGTTGCGGAGTGGCAAGTGCTGGCGCTTACGCTATTGTTGGGTACGCCCACGCTCAGTTTTATTGGCGCGATTGGCGTCGGGCTGACCGTCGGATTGCGGCGCGGCGGCGTATTGCTCAGCCTGCTGGTGCTGCCGCTGATGATCCCTTTATTAATTTTTGCAACCGCCGCCGTGGGCGCGGCGCAGATGCTGCTGCCGGTTGACGGCTATCTGGCGATTCTCGGGGCCTTCCTGGCAGGAAGCGCCACCTTAAGTCCGTTCGCCACTGCGGCAGCGTTACGAATCAGCGTGCAATAACTTCCGTCATCTCCGGGAATATGAGGCAAAGAAAAAATGTGGAAAGCGTTACACCAACTCGCCATTCCAGAGCGGTTGTATAAGGTCTGCGGGCGATTTATTCCGGCAATGGCACTCCTGAGCGCGCTGTTTCTGGTGGTGGGCTGCATCTGGGGCTTTGTCTACGCCCCAGCGGATTATCAGCAGGGCGAAAGCTATCGCATCATGTATCTGCATGTGCCCGCGGCTATCTGGTCGATGGGGATTTATGGCTCGATGGCGGTGACCGCCTTTGTGGGCCTGATTTGGCAAATGAAAATGGCGGACAACGCGGTGATTGCGATGGCGCTTCCCGGCGCTGTCTATACCTTCATCGCGCTGGTCACCGGTTCGGCCTGGGGCAAACCAATGTGGGGAACCTGGTGGGTGTGGGATGCGCGTCTGACCTCCGAGCTGGTGCTGCTGTTCTTATATGTCGGCGTGATTGGCTTGTATCACGCCTTTGACGACCGCCGCCTGGCCGGGCGCGCCGCCGGGATCCTCGTTCTGGTCGGGGTAGTCAATTTGCCGATTATTCATTTTTCCGTTGAATGGTGGAACACCCTGCATCAGGGGTCGACCAATATGCAGAAAACCATCGATCCATCTATGCGTATGCCGTTGCGTTTAACGATTTTCGGCTTCTTATTCCTTTTTATTACTCTGACATTAATGCGTATGCGTAATTTGATTCTGCTGCAGGAACGTCGTCGCCCATGGGTGGCGCAGCTGGTTTCCGGGCGCAAGAGCGAGGTTAATCCATGACCAGCGCTTTCCACTCCTGGAGTGATTTCTGGCAGATGGGCGGCTACGCCTTTTATGTCTGGCTGGCGGTTGCCGTGACGGCGCTCTCGCTGCTGGTTGTGGTCTGGCATGCCTGCTGGCAGCGCAGGGCGCTGCTGGCTGACGTACAGCGTCAAATGGCGCGCGAGCGCCGGATGCAGGCGGCGCGTAAAAAAGGAGAGGCGTTGTGAATCCGCGGCGTAAGGTACGACTCTGGCTTGCCTGTAGCGTGTTGGGAGGACTGGCGCTGACGGTCGGACTGGTGATGTATGCGCTCAGCGCCAATATCGATCTCTTCTATACGCCGGGGGAAATCATTTACGGCAAGCGGGAAAATGGCCAGAAGCCGGAACCGGGACAGCGCCTGCGCATTGGCGGCATGGTGATGCCCGGCAGCGTGAAGCGTGACGATAAAACGCTGGACGTGACCTTTAAGCTCTACGATGCGCGCGGCGTGGTAGAGGTGAGCTATACGGGGATCCTGCCAGCGCTGTTCAGAGAAGGGCAGGGAGTGGTGGCACAAGGAACACTGCAAGACGGTACCCATATTCGCGCCAAAGAGGTGCTGGCGAAACATGATGAAAACTATACCCCTCCGGAGATTAAAGAGGCGATGGATGAAAATCATCACCCTGCCGGGAATCAACAAGGAGCCGCGCAATGATCCCTGAAATTGGGCATTTTCTGCTGTGCCTGGCGCTGGGTATTTCCTGCCTGCTCGGGCTGTATCCGACCTGGGGCGCGATGCGCCAGGATACGCGGATGATGGCGCTGGCGAAACCGCTGTCGTTCGCCATGTTTGCGGCGATCCTCGGGTCATTCCTGATACTGGTTTATGCTTTTGTGGTGAATGATTTCACCGTTCAGTATGTCGCCAGCAACTCGAATACGCTGCTGCCAGTATGGTATCGCGTGGCGGCTACCTGGGGGGCGCACGAAGGGTCGCTGCTGCTGTGGGTGCTACTGATGAGCGGCTGGACCTTTGCCGTGGCGGCGCTGAGCCGCAACATTCCCCTGGAAGCATCTTCCCGCGTGCTGGCGGTGATGGGGATGATCTCCTTCTGCTTCCTGGTGTTCATCCTGCTGACCTCGAACCCGTTTGTTCGCACGCTGCCGGACTTTCCGATCGAAGGCCGCGATCTGAATCCGATGCTGCAGGATATTGGACTGATTTTTCATCCACCGATGCTGTACATGGGGTACGTGGGTTTTTCCGTCGCCTTTGCTTTTGCCATCGCCTCGTTAATGACCGGACGTCTGGACAGCGCCTGGGCGCGCTGGTCGCGTCCGTGGACGCTGGCGGCGTGGAGCTTCCTGACGGTGGGCATCGTGTTGGGTTCTGCCTGGGCATACTACGAGCTGGGCTGGGGCGGTTGGTGGTTCTGGGATCCGGTCGAAAACGCCTCGCTGATGCCGTGGCTGGCTGGCACGGCGCTGATTCACTCACTGTCAGTAACGGAGAAGCGGGGTAGCTTCAAGTCCTGGACCGTGCTGCTGGCAATCCTCGCCTTCTCGCTCTGCCTGCTCGGCACCTTCCTGGTGCGTTCCGGGGTGCTCATCTCTGTACACTCATTCGCCTCCGATCCGACGCGCGGCCTGTTTATTTTGGCGCTGCTGGTGATCACCATCGGCGGTTCGCTGCTGCTATTTGCCATTAAAGGCGGGAAGGTGCGCTCTCGGGTACGCCATGAGCTGTGGTCGCGTGAGTCTCTGCTGCTGGGTAATAACGTTCTGCTGATCGCTGCGATGCTGGTGGTGCTGTTGGGTACATTACTGCCGCTGATTCATAAATTATTGGGGCTGGGTAGTATCTCAATTGGTGAACCATTCTTTAATTCGCTGTTTATCGTGCTGATGATTCCCTTCTCGCTACTGTTGGGGATTGGGCCGCTGGTGCGCTGGCGGCGCGATGAATTGCATAAGCTGCGTAAGCGGCTGCTGGTTGCGGCGCTGGTGTCGATTGTGCTGGCCGTGGTGCTGCCGTGGCTGATGCAGGACCGTATTAAGGCGATGACCGTGCTTGGCCTGCTGATGTCGCTGTGGGCGTTGGTTCTGACAGTGATGGAGGTAGTGGAACGCGCTACCGATCGCCATACCTTCTGGCGCGGGCTAACTCGCCTGGGGCGCAGCCACTGGGGGATGGTGGCTGGGCATGTCGGGCTGGTGGTGACGGTGATTGGCATCGCCTTTAGCCAGAACTATAGCATTGAGCGCGATGTGCGTATGAAGCCGGGCGATAGCGTCGATATTCATCAATATCACTTTGTCTTCCGCGACGTTCAGGACATTACAGGTCCGAACTATTTTGGCGGTGAAGCGGTGATTGACGTCTCGCAGGACGGGCGGCATATCAGCACGCTGCGGGCAGAAAAACGCGTCTACAGCAGCAGCCGGATGGAGATGACCGAAGCCGCCATCGACGGCGGGTTGGTGCGCGATCTGTATGCCGCGCTGGGTGAAGAACTGGATGACGGCAGTTGGGCGGTGCGCCTGTACTACAAACCGTTTGTTCGCTGGATCTGGTTTGGCGGAATGTTAATGGCGCTTGGTGGCGTAATGTGCATTCTGGACCCGCGCTACCGCTTACGTAAATCGCTGCCGGAGAACGCACAATGAACCGCAAAGTCCTTTATCTGCCGCTGGTTATCTTTCTGGTTCTGGTGGCGGCGCTGATGTGGCAACTGCTGCGCAATAGCGACGGCGATGACCCGACGGCGCTGGAGTCGGCGCTGGTTGGCAAACCGCTCCCCGCGTTTCATCTGGCGTCGCTGGAGAAGCCTGACATGATGCTGGACGCGTCCAGTATTATCAATGGTAAGCCGGTGCTGCTTAACGTCTGGGCGACCTGGTGTCCAACTTGCCGCGCGGAGCACCAATACCTGCGTTCCCTCGCGGCGCAGGGTATTCGCATCGTGGGCATTAACTATAAAGACGATCGCCAGAAGGCGCTGGACTGGCTGCAGGAGCTGGGTAATCCGTACGCGCAGGGGGTGTTTGATGGTGACGGTATGCTGGGATTGGATCTCGGTGTCTACGGTGCGCCGGAAACCTTCCTTATCGACGGCAAAGGCATTATTCGCTACCGCCATGCAGGCGATCTGAACGAACAGGTATGGCAGCAGGAAATCCTGCCGTTGTGGAATAAATACAGTCGGGAGGGCAGCGCGTGAGATTTTTGCTAATGACGTTGCTGACGGCGCTGCTATCGTTTCAGGCGCTGGCGGCGATTGACACTTATCCGTTTAAAAATGAGGCTCAGGAGCAACAGTTCCGCCAACTGACCGCGCAACTGCGCTGCCCGAAATGCCAAAACAACAGTATTGCCGACTCCAATTCGATGATTGCCGCCGATATGCGTAAAAAAGTCTGGCAACTGATGGAGGAGGGGCAAAGCAATCAGCAAATTACCGATTATATGGTGGCGCGCTACGGTAACTTCGTCACCTATGAGCCGCCGGTAACGTTGGCGACGCTGATCCTCTGGCTGCTGCCCGCCTGTTTTGTACTGGGCGGCGCGCTGGTTATTTTCCGTTTAAGCCGTCGCCCGCGGGCAGCGCGGGAAACGGAACTTAGTCCGCATGAGCAGGCGCGTTTGCAAGCGCTTCTCGATGAAAACAAAAGGACCCTGAAATGATCGTCGCTTTTCTTATCATGATGATTTTACTGCTGGGGACGGCGGCACTGCTGTTTATTCCCTGGTCAGGCAGACAGCGCGTTGATCGTAATACGATGAATCATATGATTTTTCGTGCGCGTCTTCAGGAGCTTGATGAAGACATTTCTCCGGTAAATGCGGCTCAGCAACAGCAGTTGGTTGAAGATTTACGCTTGAATTTATTGGAAGATTTGCCTGAGTCGCCAAAAACGGATAACAAAAATAGTAGCTATTGGGTGTATATTCTCGGGGTTATTATACTAACCTCTTTATGCGTAGGGGTATTCGTCCGAACGAGTTACGTCCCCCGTGTAATTGAGTGGCAGCAGGTCGTGCAGCAAACGCCGCAACTGATGCAGCGCGTGATGGATCCCCAGGGGAAACCGCTGTCGGAAGAAGAGCTGTTTCGCCTGGCGCTGGGGCTACGTACTCGTCTGCAGCAATATCCGGCAGACCAGCTAAGCTGGACGATGCTCGGTAGGCTACAACTGGTGCTGAATAACCCCGGGGCTGCGTTACAGGCGTTTGATAAAGCGCGACAGTTGGCGCCGGGAAATGCGGATGCGCAACTGGGCTATACCGAAGCATTGCTGCACTCTACGGATCCGAATGATAGCCGTGAAGCCCAGCAGTTGCTTGATACGTTGCTTAAAAATAACCATAACGATGTACGGGTACTCAGCCTTGTGGCGTTTAACGCCTTTGAGCATCAACAATATGATAAAGCGATAGCAGCATGGCAACTGATGCTGAAACTGTTACCGCCGGACGATAGCCAACGAGAGATCATTATTCGTAGTATCGACCGCGCGAAAAAAGAACAAATCGCTACACTGAAATAATCAAAATATATCAACATTTGCGCGAAGGTTTGTTCGATTTGCAATGTGATACCACGCTGAAATTATCGGCTAATCAACCTCTGATGATTAGCCCGCAGAATCAAACTTCCATAAGCATTGTTGGAGTAGAAGATGACGGTAATCGCTATAAATATTTTTATATAGCGATTGTCATGTGGCAAGGACTATTGCGTCTTTATTTTAGGAAAAGGGTTAAATAATAAGATGAGAAAACTTTCACTGGAACGTTCAGGTAGGCGAAAAATTATATTTATCGCCCTGCTGGTTGGGATCATTATTGGTGTCGTGCTGCTGGCGGGTACGGCAACTATCATGCATAAAACCAGCGACACTGAATTCTGCGTGTCGTGTCATACCATGCAACAACCTCTGGCGGAATATCAGGGCAGTGTGCATTTCCAGAACAATAAAGGTATTCGCGCCGAGTGTGCCGATTGCCACGTTCCCCACCAACCGATCGATTATATGCTGACCAAAATTGGCGCCCTGAAAGATGTCTGGGGTGAAATGACCGGCAAAATCGATACCCCAGAAAAATACGAGGCGCATAAGCTCGCGATGGCCCAGAGCGTCTGGGATGGGTTGAAGAAGAACGACTCGGCAACCTGTCGTTCCTGCCACGACTACAAAGCGATGGATATACTGGCGCAAACGCCTGAAGCCCGTAAGCAGCACCCGGTGGCGATCAAAGAGGGCCAAACCTGTATCGATTGTCATAAAGGCGTCGCGCACATTCTACCGAACATGAGTGGCCTGGCGGCAGCAGGGGCGAGCGAACTGGCGAATGCGGCAGCGAAAACGCCGGCAACGGCGACCACGTTGTACACCATTCAAACCCAACCGTTCTGGCTTAGTGAGAAAACAACCGATCATAACGACGGTAACCTGATGGCTTCCACCGAAGTGCAGGTAGTGAAACGTGACGGTGATATGGTACTGGCTGACGTCAAAGGTTGGCAGCAGGATGGCGTCACCGAGGCGTTCTACGCCGCGCGTGGTAAACGCATCATGAGCGCCCTGCTGGGTGAGGAAGCGCGTAAAGCGTTGAAAGTGAACAGCACGGTAACCGATGAAGAGACGAAACAGGTCTGGCATGAAGTCGATCTGCAGGTCTGGCTGCCGGCGAAAAGTCTGATTGGCGATCAACAAAAAATCTGGAGTTACGCCTCCGAACTCATGGCTAACAACTGTACCGGTTGCCACGGTCTTACCGAGTTGAATCGCTTTAACGCCAACCAGTGGATTGGGGTGGTTAAAGGCATGTCCGGTCGTACGTCGCTGACGCAGGAACAGGTTCGTCTTCTGACCCAGTACGTACAAAAACACGCGAGCGACATGCCCGCAGCAGCCGATCAGGACAAAAAATAAGGAGCCATGATGAAAAAGAATAATGACCATGACATGGCGCAGCAGAGCCAGGAAGCAGGTATGAATCTGACTCGTCGCCGTTTTCTGGCTGGTGCCGGAGCTTTAATGGCGGCGCCGCTGCTGGCGGGAATGTGGCCACGCTCGGCGCTGGCCGAAGCGATAAGCCAGGCGCTGCCGCAGTTTGTAGCGTTACGCCAAGCGGAAAGCGGCATTCTGACCGGTGCCCACTGGGGCGCGTTTGAAGCGATTGTCCGCGATGGCAAAATGGTTGACGTTCGTCCGGTGAAAGACGATCCGTATCCGAACGAACTGATTACCATGGCACCTTATCAGGTGTATGCCGAAAACCGCATCAAGTACCCGATGGTGCGTAAAAGCTGGCTGGAAGGCGGCGCGAAAGACTGTAAACCAGAGCTGCGTGGCCGCGATGAGTGGGTGCGCGTGAGCTGGGATAAGGCGCTGCATCTGGTGGCCGGTGAAATCAGCCGTCTGCAGAAAGAGCACGGACCGTCCTCTATCTATGCGGGCTCTTATGGCTGGAAAAGCGTGGGGATGTTCCACAACCCAAGAACGCTACTGCAGCGCATGATGAACCTGGCAGGCGGTTTTGTCGGCTACTCCGGCGACTACTCGACCGGTGCCGCACAGGTAATTATGCCGCATGTAGTGGGCTCTGTTGAGGTTTACGAGCAGCAGACCGCATGGCCGAACGTCATTGAAAACACCGAGCTGGTGGTGATGATTGGCTGTAACCCTATGATCACGCTTAAAAACAGCTGGAACCTGCCGGATCACGTCAGCCAGACTGGTTTTGAAGCGCTGAAGAAAAAAGGCACCCGGATGATCTGTATCGATCCGGTGCACAGCGACAGCGCCCGCATGCTGGGTGCCGAGTGGATTGGCCCGCACAGCTATACCGACTGCGCGCTGATGGCGGGGATTGCCCATACGCTGTTGGTGGAAAAACTGCATAACGCTGACTTCCTGAAAACCTATACCGTCGGCTTCGATAAGTTTGAAGCGTATCTGACCGGTCAGGACGACGGTATTGTGAAAGACGCCAATTGGGCGGCGGACATCAGCGGTGTTGACGCCGAGGTGATCAAACAGCTGGCGCGCGATATGGCAAAACACCGCACCATGATCATGGGCGGCTGGGGCATTCAGCGCCAACATCACGGCGAGCAGGCGCACTGGATGATGGTGACCCTTGCGTCGATGCTGGGGCAGATTGGTCTGCCTGGCGGCGGCTTCGGCTTTAGCTATCACTACTCTTCAGGCGGTAGTCCGACCGCGCGCGGCGGCATTCTCGCCGGGATCTCGGCGGGTAGCCCAACCTCTCCGGCGGCAAAAGACATTACACCGTTCCCGGTAGCGCGTATTGCCGATGCGCTGGCGAACCCTGGCAAGACCATTGATTATAACGGCACGAAAGTGACCTACCCGGATATTAAAATGGTCTACGTGGCGGGGGGGAATACCTTCCACCAGCATCAGGATACCAATAACCTGGTCAAAGCCTGGCAGAACCCGGAGACCGTGGTCGTCAACGAACCTTACTGGACGGCAACGGCGAAACATGCCGATATCGTGCTGCCGGTTACCACGACCTATGAACGTAACGATTTGGACATGGGCGGCGACTACTCGCAGCTCTACGTCTTCCCGCTACGTCAGTGTGTGCCGCCGCAGCATGAAGCGAAAAATGACTTTGATGTCTTTGCCGGTATTGCCGAGATCCTCGGCGTACACGACGCCTTTACCGAAGGTAAAGATGAGATGTTATGGTTAAAAGGCATGTATGACGACATGAAAGCCCAGGCGCGTAACGCACGCGTGGCGCTGCCGCCGTTTGATATGTTCTGGGCGTCCAACAACTATATCCGCTTCCCGATTCCGGAAGAGAATAAACAGTGGGTACGCTTTGCTGATTTCCGCGAGAACCCGCTGCTTAATCCACTGGGTACCCCGTCCGGCAAAATCGAAATCTATTCTGATGCCATTGCCAAAATGGGCTACGAGGACTGTAAAGCGATCCCGACCTGGATGCCGCCTCACGAGTGGTATCGCGGGCCGGAAGCAGCGAAATACCCGCTGTCGCTGAATACCGGTCACCCGATTAACCGTCTACACTCTCAGCTCGACAACACGCCGCTACGTAAGAAGTATGCAGTAGCCGACCGTGAGGCTATCTGGATCCATCCGAAGGATGCCAGCGCACGTGGCATTAGTGCGGGCGATCTGGTTCGTGCCTTTAACGATCGCGGGCAGATCCTGGTTGGGGCAGTGATTACCGATAACGTCCGTGAAGGGGTGGTGCGGATCAGCGAAGGAGCGTGGTTTGACCCGGCCGATCCGTCACAGCCTGGTTCGCTGTGTAAGAACGGTAACGTCAACTGCCTGACCTTTGACGTCGGTTCCTCCAGCCTGGCGCAGGGGAACTGCGGGCAGATGTCACAGTTGCAGATCGAGAAATATACCGGACCGGTGCTGCAAAATACCGCGCATAATGTGCCAGTAGGCGCATAATCGACAGCCGGTTATAACGAACGGCCCCTCTTGCCAGTGGTGAGAGGGGCCGTTTCTTTTAATTCTCACTATGCCAGCAGTCGAACCCCACGGGCGTGCAATATGCGAAAAAAAAGCCCGTACTTGCGTACGAGCTCTTCTTAAAATATGGCGGTGAGGGGGGGATTGACTCGCTTTGCTCGCCCCTTCGGGGCAGCCCGTTCGCGATGCTCCCGGTCTGTCCAGCTGGCTGCGCCAGCAGTCGAACCCGGTCGGGGCTTTTCATCCCCCCGCAGGCGTGCAATATGCGAAAAAAAAGCCCGTACTTGCGTACGAGCTCTTCTTAAAATATGGCGGTGAGGGGGGGATTGACTCGCTTTGCTCGCCCCTTCGGGGCAGCCCGTTCGCGATGCTCCCGGTCTGTCCAGCTGGCTGCGCCAGCAGTCGAACCCGGTCGGGGCTTTTCATCCCCCCGCAGGCGTGCAATATGCGAAAAAAAAGCCCGTACTTGCGTACGAGCTCTTCTTAAAATATGGCGGTGAGGGGGGGATTCGAACCCCCGATACGTTGCCGTATACACACTTTCCAGGCGTGCTCCTTCAGCCACTCGGACACCTCACCATATTGTTGTTCCTGCGCTACCGGAACGGGCGCTAATTTAGGGAAATACCGTCCCGGCGTCAATCAACTTTTTGAAAAAAACGTGCATTTACACAAACTTCAAACAATCTGGAGCTTAAATAAGCGGGAATTGTTTTTTTTGCCAGCATCCTAAAATTTGCTACTCTGAGGATCCCTCGAAAAATGATGATAATAAGTGCGAGAAAGTTCCGCATGGCAATGCTCAGGAGACAAAATGGATATAATTTTTTATCACCCAACATTCGAAACAACCTGGTGGATTAATGCGCTGGCAAAAGCAATACCAGGCGCGAACGTCCGTGAGTGGAAAGCGGGTGATAATGCGCATGCTGACTATGCGCTGGTTTGGCATCCGCCGGTTGAAATGCTCGCGGGACGAAAATTAAAAGCCGTATTTGCGCTGGGTGCTGGCGTCGATTCCATTCTCAGTAAGCTAAACGCTCACCCGGAAATGTTGGATACCTCGATCCCGCTTTTCCGTCTGGAAGATACGGGTATGGGCCTGCAAATGCAGGAATATGCGGTAAGTCAGGTGTTGCACTGGTTTCGTCGCTTTGATGATTACCAGGCGTTAAAAAATCAGGCGAAATGGCAACCATTGCCAGAGTATACCCGCGATGAGTTCACCATCGGGATCATGGGGGCCGGGGTCCTGGGTGCGAAAGTTGCCGAGAGTTTGCAGTCATGGGGGTTCCCACTGCGCTGCTGGAGTCGTACGCGTAAATCCTGGCCTGGCGTGGAAAGCTTTGCCGGTACCGAAGAGCTGGGTGCGTTTTTGAGTCAAACTCGCGTGCTTATCAATCTTCTACCCAATACGGCAGAAACCGTGGGCATCATTAACGCTGGTTTACTTAGCCAGTTACAAGATGGCGCTTATGTGCTGAACCTGGCGCGTGGCGTTCATCTCAATGAAGACGATCTTCTGGCATCGCTGGACAGCGGCAAGGTGAAAGGCGCCATGCTGGATGTCTATAGCCGTGAACCGCTGCCGGAAACCAGCCCGCTATGGAAACATCCGCGAGTGGCGATGACACCGCACATCGCCGCTGTTACCCGTCCGCCGGAAGCGGTGGATTATATCTCCCGTACGATTTTGAGTCTGGAAAGTGGCAAAGCCGTTACGGGTCAGGTCGATCGCGTACGGGGATACTAATGCCAACCCGGCAAGTGCCGGGTTTCCGCTAATAAATGGCGGCGATACCTGCTATCCTTGACGGAAAATGACTACAGGAGAGAGTTATGTATCCCGTTGACCTGCATATGCATACCGTCGCCAGCACCCACGCCTACAGCACCTTAAGTGATTACATCGCTGAAGCTCGTCGCAAAGGCATCAAGCTGTTTGCCATTACCGATCATGGACCGGACATGGCGGATGCGCCTCACCACTGGCACTTTATTAATATGCGCATTTGGCCTCGTGTCGTGGACGGCATAGGGATCCTGCGCGGAATTGAAGCGAATATTAAAAATATTGAAGGCGAAATTGACTGTTCAGGCCCGATGTTCACTTCCCTGGATCTGATTATCGCAGGCTTTCATGAGCCGGTTTTTGCGCCACACGATAAAGAGACGAATACGCAGGCGATGATAGCCACTATGGCCAGTGGCAACGTCCATATCATCAGCCACCCGGGTAACCCCAAATATCCCGTCGATATCACTGCGATTGCTCAGGCAGCGGCAAAATACCAGGTTGCGTTGGAAATCAACAACTCTTCGTTTTTGCATTCGCGTAAGGGCAGTGAGGACAATTGCCGCGCTGTTGCTGCGGCTGTGCGTGATGCCGGCGGCTGGGTCGCGTTAGGGTCAGATTCACATACCGCTTTCACCTTAGGAGATTTCGGTGAATGTCGTAAAATACTCGATGATGTGAAT
The DNA here is from genome assembly GCF_008693645.1 of Citrobacter werkmanii. Lineage (NCBI taxonomy): Bacteria > Pseudomonadati > Pseudomonadota > Gammaproteobacteria > Enterobacterales > Enterobacteriaceae > Citrobacter > Citrobacter werkmanii. The sequence continues at coordinate 2,137,849 of NZ_CP044101.1, forward strand.
TTCCCGGAAGACCGAATTTTAAACGTTACGCCAAAGCGCCTGCTGACGTTTCTGGAATCGCGAGGCATGGAGCCGATCGCGGAATTTGCTGAACTGTAATTGTTACTAACTGGAATATATTAATGAACGAGTTTTCTATCCTGTGTCGTGTACTGGGCTCGCTGTTTTACCGCCAACCGCAGGACCCTTTACTGGTTCCTCTGTTTACCCTGATTAGCGAAGGTAAACTCTCCGCCAACTGGCCGCTGGAACAGGACGAACTGCTGGCTCGTCTACAGAAGAGCTGCGATATGCCTCAGTTGGCTGCGGATTATAACGCGTTATTTGTGGGAGACGATTGCGCGGTGCCGCCTTATCGCAGCGCCTGGGTAGAAGGGGCTAAAGAATCGGATGTGCGTGCATTCCTTTCTGCCCGGGGAATGCCGCTGGCAGATACGCCGGCAGATCATATTGGCACGCTGTTGCTGGCGGCTTCATGGCTTGAAGACCAGTCTGCGGAAGATGAAAGCGAAGCGCTTGAAACCTTGTTTGCAGACTACTTGTTACCCTGGTGCGGCACGTTTCTGGGCAAAGTTGAAGCGCATGCGAATACGCCATTCTGGCGTACTATTGCGCCCCTGACACGTGATGCGATTGGTGCGATGTGGGACGAATTACAGGAAGAGACAGACGAATAAATGTGATTTAAATCACGCTAAACTGCAACGCAATTTATCAACTTGCATAATTTGTGTGCGCGATCTCATTCCAATGCCGTTTTTCTGCTAAGATGCGCGGCATGAACATACTTCTCTCAATTGCAATCACAACGGGCATTCTCTCCGGGATCTGGGGATGGGTGGCCGTTTCTCTCGGTTTACTCAGCTGGGCTGGGTTTCTGGGCTGCACTGCCTACTTTGCCTGTCCGCAAGGTGGGCTGAAAGGGCTGTGGATCTCGGCGTGTACGCTGCTAAGCGGTGTGGTGTGGGCGTTGGTGATTATTAACGGCAGTGCGCTTGCCCCGCATATGGATATTGTCGGCTATGTCATGACGGGAATTGTCGCGTTTTTGATGTGTATTCAGGCAAAGCAATGGTTGCTTTCATTCGTGCCGGGCACGTTTATTGGGGCTTGTGCAACGTTTGCAGGGCAGGGGGACTGGCGACTGGTCGTGCCATCTTTGGCGCTGGGTCTGGTATTTGGCTATGCGATGAAAAATAGCGGCTTGTGGCTGGCGTCACGCCGTGAAAACAGGATATCGCCAACCCCGACCAGTAAATAAAACAAGCGTGAGGCTCCCCTCACGCTTTTTATGCTGTAATGACCCATCAGGATTCTGGCGGTACCGACATATGGCGGTATTTAACCAGGATGTCATTATCAACTTGTTTCTTATCCTGCAAATCCCACAACCCGCGATCTATTCCGTCATTAATCAGGAAGATAACGCCGGTTTCAATTGCTGACATCAGACAAAGCATAACCGGTTCGTTAGAGGTATAACCAATTTCACCCTCCAACAGACGCTGGTAGTCAATGAAGCGGAACACCCCTGCCTGTACTTCATAAGACAGAATGGTTTTGCTGGTATTCACCGATGAGAGGATCTCACCGGTACTGACGTTAACCACACGCAGGTTTACCGCTATCTGGTCAAGCTGGTATTGCGTATCGGCGCCTATACCGAAATAGCGCGCGCCGACACCACCTGATTTTACGTTGCTTTCATAACCAATAATGGACCCTTCCACCATGACGTTTGCAGCGGTCAGAGACTGGAGTGGGATCCGGTTATTAATGGCAACCGTACCGTTTTCCTGAGCCGCACGAATGATTTTTCGTTCGTTAAGCAAGTTCTGTAACCCCTGACGTTCCAGCGGGACGAACCAACGAGAATCCTTCAATGCGGTGACGAGCATAGCCGTGGCGCTTTGCGGGACGGCGGTAGAGAAGTTACTTGCCGGGTAAGGCTTAAACTGGCCAGTCTCATCCTGAATGTTGTATACCGACACAAATATCTTACCTGTAGGCATGGGCAGATGCGTCAAATCTTTATAGCTTTGGGCTCGGGGCATTAATGTCGGCTTAGCGGCCTCTTGAGGCGGGGCGGTTAAGCATCCGCTGAGTAAAATTACTGCCACCATGATAAGTAAGCGCTGCATGATATTTTCCTTTCGTGGCTCTCATTTAGAAATCGGTTGACTGGTTTTGTAAACCTGACACTTCAATAGTCGAAGTTCTTCCCGTTTTCCTGTCAGTGACATTCAATTGCAGTTGCCCATCCCGGTTGGCGATATCAACGATAAAGTCACTGGTTACCATCCTCCCCGGCTTACCTGTATTGATATTGGTGAGTAAGCCGCCGAGTATTTGCGACTGAATTGCCTGGGTAAAGTTATCCAGTGCTGTTGGGGTTTCGATCCCGTAGTCGCCAGCGCTCGGATCTTTATATGAGTTTTGCGCCTGAGCGCTATTTAACAAAAAAGAGCCGTTGTTTGGATTACCACCAAAGTTAGGGTTGCGGAACTGGAACGTCATGTTTCCGGCCCAACTTAATGGCGAAATTAGCATGAGCAAAACCACTGCATGTTTGACACGCATGAAAGCCTCCGGACAAAATCATGTTTTAGAATTCATCACGCGCTAAATCGCTTGTGCTTAATAGTGTTTGATCTATTTGCCGGCGATTTAATGCTTCCTCAGTTTCTGCCAATGCGAAGACCACTATTTTGTCGAAGTCTCTTTTCGTCGGGAATAAAAAGGTCTGGAAGATAACGTCCTGATTAACCGTTATCGTAATCCAACTTCCCCAACGTGCACTGGGCCTTTCATTAATGGTTAAGTTTCCTGTGTACTTGCTTTCCCACTTGTCACTAAAGGCGCGATAAAAATCATGGCCAATGGAAGAGACAGTGTGGTCAGTTAACAGTCCGGGAACCTCCACCTCTACAGCCGCGTGTAGATTCCCGGCAGCAAAGAACAAATTTGCTGCCACAATCCAGTTCAAATAGCGTTTCATGGCTTTATCGCCTGAGGTTATCATTGGCCCACGAGACCGCCTGCGTACGATTTTTGACAGCTATCTTTTTGAAAAGATTATAAAGATGCGTTTTCACGGTATTTTCACTGATAAACAGCGAACGCGCGATTTCAATATTTGAGGCACCGATACGCAGTTTATTAAGGATCTCTTTTTCACGGTGAGTGAGTAGTGCCGACTCCGTGCTGTTATAACGGTAATTTCCGGAATGCGTGATCAGGTAGCTGGCGAGCTTTTGCGAAAAGTAGCATTCACCGCGCAACACACCTTGCAAGCCGCTGACTACACGTTGTTCATCTTCGGTTGCGTAAAATACACCATTGATATGCGGCCAGTTTTCAATATCCCGATAGGGATAATCATCAGGGGTATTCAACAATAAAGTCTTTATATTGTTGTTTTTTCTGCTTAAATTATCTTGCCAGTAATGGATCAGTTTTTTATCTGCCTCCATCATATCCATTAAAACAATACAGCCGGAGGAAATATCATCCAGAGAACGTTGAATATTATGTAGTTTTCCGGTTAACGCCAGTGATTGCTTTAAATGTTGTAATAACGCAGTTGCCTGCAGAGAAGGTTTAGTGATCAACAATAATGTATGACCATGAATACTATGGACTTCATTAAACATGATGAAACTCCACTTTTTAGTCGCACACCTGACAGCTGCCGCTACTAAAATAGAGGCACCAGAAGTACTGACAGATGTTGCACTGCTGTGTAGAAATAAAATATCGACCCAACGGGGTGAAAATATTAAAACAAATGGACTTCAACTGTTTTCAATCTAGCTATTACAAATCTTAAAGCAAGTGTTAAATATGTTACATAATGTAAATTTATATATTAAAATGTGATTTTTGGGTTTTAATTGAGTTTAGATTTGATAGTAAAGTTGTACATTTCAGCATTATTGCATAGATTTAAAAAATCATACAAATTATGTTATCGCATTGATATTAAACAAATAAATTTATGGTTTGTTAGTTTTACATTCCTAATGAATTCGGATTGTTTCGCCTGGATTTAAGTTGGACAATTTTAGATAGAAAAAAATGATGCTTGTCACGACTTGTACCTATGCCTATCGCAGCACTAAGCTGGGAGGCCCGGAAATCGCGGAAAATGCACTTTTTTGTTACTGCATAGAAATTCACTTGCAGGGTTAAAAAATAAATAGAACCTGTTGTCGCAGCCGTGTTTTTTACTGTTAATTAATACTTTGGTGTGAATCAGGATATAAAAATACCACTGGCGGGTGAGTTATTTAAAATGTTTCAACGGACATACTCTTCATCGTAACGTGACGTTAACAAATGTAAGTCATGTTAACAACAATTTGAGTGGTAACTAATTTAACTTCATGTACGACCAGGTCCAGGGTGACAACATGAAAAACAAGTTGTTATTTATGATGTTTACAATACTGGGTGTGCCTGGGATTGCATCCGCAACAAGTTATGATTTAGCTAATTCAGAATATAACTTTGCGGTAAATGAATTAAGTAAGTCTTCATTTAATCAGGCAGCCATTATTGGTCAGGTTGGCACTGCGAACAGTGCAAATACTCGTCAGGGGGGCTCGAAGCTATTGTCGGTCATTTCGCAAGAAGGTTCTGGTAACCGGGCGAAAACGGACCAGACGGGATCATATAACTTTGCATATATTGATCAGGTGGGTAGTTCCAATGACGCGAGTATTAAACAAGGTTCTTATGGTAATACAGCTGTAATTATCCAGAAAGGCTCTGGTAATAAAGCGAATATTACCCAGTATGGTACACAAAAAACAGCAGTTGTGGTGCAGAGACAGTCGCAAATGGCAATTCGCGTAACTCAACGCTAATCCATTATCGACGTTTAAATCAATCCGATGGGGGTTTACCATGAAACTTTTAAAAGTGGCAGCATTCGCAGCAATCGTCGTTTCTGGCAGTGCTCTGGCTGGTGTTGTTCCGCAATGGGGCGGTAATCATCATGGCGGCGGTAGCAACTATGGCCCAGACTCTTCGTTGAGTATCTACCAATATGGTTCAAACAACGCTGCGAATGCTCTGCAAAGCGATGCGCGTAAATCAGATGTCACCATCACCCAACATGGGCGTGGTAATGGCGCGGTCGTAGGCCAGGGGGCTGATGACAGTACTATTAGCCTGAAACAGACTGGCTTCCAGAACAATGCCACCATCGATCAGTGGAATGCAAAAAATGCTGATATTAGTGTGACCCAGTTCGGTGGCCGCAATGGCGCGCTGGTTAATCAGACTGCTTCTGACTCCAATGTGCTGATTCAGCAAGTTGGTTTTGGCAACAATGCAACAGCTAACCAACACTAATTCAGTTTTCTGACTGATAATAAACAGGGCGTGAGCCCTGTTTTTTTTTCGGGAGAATATGATGCATACATTATTACTCATTGCCGCGCTGACAAATCAAATAACATTCAATACGACCCAACAAGGCGATATGTACACCATTATTCCTCAGGTGACGTTAGCCCAACCCTGCGTTTGTGAGGTCCAGGTCCTTGCCGTTCGTAAGGGGGAGGGAGGACAAAGCCAATCGCAGCAGAAAACAAGCCTTTCGGTCCCCGCTAATCGGCCGATTGAACTAACCAAACTGAGCTTTAATATTTCACCGGGGGATTCGGTCAAAATTATCGTTACCGTTTCGGACGGGCAGTCTCTGCATTTGTCACAACAATGGCCTGACTCAACCAGTCAGCCATAATTTTTGCTGTATTTGCATTAAGGGTGTGGCTGGGAATGCGGCGCTGTTCTATGAATATAGAAACGTACAGCGTTTTTATTTGATCGTAACTCGCAGTGGTGAAGGATCATTCAGATCCCTCAAGGATGACTAATCATTGAGGAACCCTTATGTGCACATTTTTTAAACGTATTTTTAGCGCCAGTTTATGTACGTTATCTCTTTTCACTTTTCCCATAATGGCCCAACAGATCTCGCCCGGCGGCGTTATCCATTTTCGCGGCGCAATAGTTGAAGCGCCCTGCGACGTTAACACCCAACAACAACAGGTCGAATTGTCTTGTATGCGCAATGGCACCACCCGTAATAGTCTCTATAATCATCAACAGGTCACGGCTGCCCCTCAGAATGTGCAGCAAATTGCTACTGTGAAAATGCATTACCTCAATGAACAGAAAAACATGGCGATCCTTAACATTGAATATAAATGAACCATTCTGGCTTAGACATGCAAACTTGTGGTTAAAAAGTGAGATTTCAAGGAAATCCCTGCTGTACACTTGATGAATCGTGTTTTGTCAGGGGGAATTTATGCATTCACGCGTGCATGTGTTACACGGCGATATTACGACGATCGCTGTTGATGTGATCGTCAACGCGGCGAATTCATCGCTACTGGGAGGTGGTGGTGTTGATGGTGCAATCCATCGCGCCGCCGGACCCGCATTGCTGGAGGCCTGCAAACAGGTTATCCAGCAACAGGGAGAATGCCCGACCGGGCATGCCGTTATCACGCTGGCGGGGGCGCTTCCGGCAAAAGCGGTCATTCATACCGTAGGACCTGTCTGGCAAGGTGGAGGGCATCATGAGGCTGAACGTCTTGAAGACGCTTATCTGAACTCGCTGCAATTGGCCTTGGCCAATGGGTATCAATCCATTGCTTTTCCGGCGATCAGTACCGGAGTCTACGGGTATCCCCGCGCCGCAGCGGCAGAAATAGCGGTAAATACGGTGTTAAAATTTATTACCCGTCGTACGCTTCCCGATCAAATATACTTTGTTTGTTTTGACGAAGAAAACGCTCAACTCTACAAGAGACTACTTTCCCGGCAAGGTGACAAGAACACGGACTGATATGACACGACTTGAGCGGGCCATCACGCCACTTTGTGCTAACCACCCAGGAGATTGTGGCATTCTTACGTTGGATGACAGCCTGGATGCCTTTGCTGCTCGCTATCGACTAACAGAAATGGCGGAACGTACACTGGATGTGCAGTACTACATCTGGGAGAACGACATGTCCGGTCTGTTGCTGTTTTCAGTTCTGTTGGCGGCGGCGAAACGTGGAGTGAAGGTTCGCTTGCTGTTGGATGACAACAACACGCCGGGTCTTGATGACACGCTGCGGCTGTTGGATAGCCATCCTAATATAGAAATTCGTCTGTTTAATCCCTTTTCCTTTCGCATTCTGCGCGCCCTGGGCTATTTGACCGATTTTGCCCGGCTAAATCGGCGAATGCACAATAAAAGTTATACCGCTGACGGCGTGGTGACCATCGTGGGCGGGCGTAATATTGGTGATGCCTATTTTGGGGCGGGTGAGCAACCGTTATTTTCCGATCTGGACGTCATGGCTATTGGTCCCGTTGTCAAAGATGTTGCGGATGATTTTGAGCGTTACTGGCACTGCCGCTCTGTTTCAACGTTACAAAACGTACTTGAGATGTCGGAGTCAGATTCTTCGCAGCGTATCGAGCTGCCTGAATCCTGGTATAACGATGATATTACTCGTCGCTATCTGCATAAGCTGGAAACCAGCCAGTTTATGACCAGCCTCGATCAGCAGTCGCTGCCGCTGATTTGGGCGAAAACGCGTTTGCTGAGTGATGATCCTGTCAAAGGTGAAGGGAAAGCGCCGCGCCATTCGTTATTACCGCAGCGTTTGTTTGATGTGATGGGGTCGCCGGGCGAACGCATTGATATTATTTCCGCCTACTTTGTGCCGACTCGGGCTGGGGTGGCGCAGCTGTTGAGAATGGTAAGGAAAGGCGTCAAGATTGCGATTTTAACCAATTCGCTGGCGGCAAATGATGTGGCTATCGTTCATGCGGGCTATGCGCGATGGCGAAAAAAACTGCTGCGCTACGGGGTAGAATTATACGAACTTAAACCTACCCGCGAACGCGTTTCGGTGGTCCACGATCGCGGATTAACCGGTAATTCAGGTTCCAGCCTGCATGCTAAAACCTTCAGTATTGACGGTCGAAAAGTATTTATCGGCTCGCTTAATTTTGATCCCCGTTCAACGCTGCTTAATACGGAAATGGGGTTTGTGATTGAGAGCGAAGTGCTGGCTGAAGTGATCCATAAACGTTTTATGCAGAGCCAGCGTGACATGGCCTGGCAACTGCGCCTCGACCGCTGGGGTAGAATTAATTGGGTGGATCGCGTTTCCGGCAGCGAACAGGTACTGAAAAAAGAACCCGCCACAGGATTCTGGAAGCGGGTTCTGGTGAAGCTTGCGTCGGTGTTACCCATTGAGTGGCTGCTCTGAACCACGCAATGAGAGAAAAATTAACCAGCGACAGCTTTATTTTTATCTTGCTTAACGGCCGGTTTACCCGAAAAGAGAAACTTCAGCACCGGTATGCGCAAATGGAGTTCGTACAGTATCACCGCAATCCCCACCACAAACAGCAGGCCGCACAAAAAGCCCAGTAGATTCGATGAGATATGCGGTGTGATATACGCGCCAAAAAACAGCGTCAAAGGGTGGTGCACTAAATAGATAAACAGTGACGCGTTGACAAAATAGGTCACGCGGGCCGACTGGAAATTCAGCAAACGGTGGCCAAGCGAAAAGACGACGTTCACCATCCACAGTCCCATGACCATGGTGATGACATATTCGGTTTCATACATCCAGGCATCGCCATTGCCATAACGTTGATTGAGCAGGTAAGCGACAAACGCCAATGCGGCGCCTATCGTGCAGCCACGCGATGACCTGGTAAACAGCGCTTTCAGATTAGGGTTGATAAACGCCAGCGCGCCGAGCATAAAGAAAGGTATATAGAACAGCGTTTGCATAACAATAAAATTAAACATGCCATCGCTGAGAATTGAAGGGTAGAGGATGAAAATCGTCCTTCTGACGGCGGCATAACCGACACCCAATAAAATAAAAATCAGCGTTAATTTGGTCATCGACACAGCAGAGGGGTTAGCACCTTCGCTACGCATCGTCTTATTTTTCATCTGGGTAAATACCCACATGCTTACGGTCGTTAAAACCACCAGAACCAGTAAAAACCACAGATGGGAAATAAGCTCCCATGCCAGCGTGTTGTACTTTTCGTACCCGCTGAGAGTATGCCAGCTGTCTGCTTTGCCCTTCACGTATTGCAGCATGATAAATTGTGGCAGCGTAAGCAATGGAATCGCCGTCAGCATCGGGATTCCCACGCGTTCGACACGCACCTTCCACCACCGCTTTAGCGGATAGCGCAAAAATAACATGTACGAAAAGTAACCCGAAATAACAAAGAAGACCTGCATGCGAAATGCATGGATAAAATCGTTAAAAAGGGTCAACCACCATGACGGCTCTGCGCTGTTCACGTGCCAGGTATGGGTGGAGTAGATCAAAGAAATATGGAAGGGGATCCCTAACAACATTAGCCAGGCACGGATGGAGTCAAGAAAATATTCACGTGGTGGTGATACAGGGCTCATAGACAGTTACGTATTCTCAGACTTTTCGTCTTATCCCTAAGACGAATAATGGTTACATTCGAGGCCAACCCTACACGAAGTCCAACAACCTGTCTCCAGGATAAGCACGCAAAGTGAAAACAGCAGACAAAGCTGCTTAAAGCATGAGCCAGCGCGCGAACAATACAGGGATTCAGTTGTCGGAATACCCGATTATCCATTAAAATGGATCGGATCAATATAAGCACACAAAGGGGGAAGTGCTTACTAATTATGAAACATAAACTACAAATGATGAAAATGCGTTGGTTGGGTGCAGCAGTCATGTTAACGCTGTACACATCATCGAGCTGGGCGTTCAGCATTGATGATGTTGCAAAACAAGCTCAATCCTTAGCCGGTAAAGGCTATGAGGCGCCAAAAAGTAACTTGCCCTCCGTTTTCCGCGACATGAAATATGCGGATTATCAGCAGATCCAGTTTAATCGCGATAAAGCCTACTGGAGCAATCTCAAGACCCCATTTAAGCTCGAATTCTACCACCAGGGTATGTACTTCGACACGCCGGTCAAAATCAACGAAGTTACCGCCACTGCGGTGAAAAGAATCAAATATAGCCCGGATTACTTTAATTTTGGCGATGTTCAGCATGATAAAGACACGGTAAAAGATCTCGGTTTCGCCGGGTTCAAAGTGCTGTATCCGATCAACAGCAAAGATAAAAACGATGAAATCGTCAGCATGCTCGGGGCCAGCTATTTCCGCGTTCTCGGCGCAGGCCAGGTCTACGGTCTGTCTGCGCGCGGTCTCGCGATCGATACCGCTCTCCCTTCTGGTGAAGAATTTCCCCGCTTCCGTGAGTTTTGGATCGAACGTCCGAAACCGACTGACAAACGTTTAACCATATACGCCTTGCTGGACTCTCCGCGCGCAACCGGAGCGTATCGCTTTGTCATTATTCCGGGTCGCGACACGGTTGTTGATGTTCAGTCCAAAGTTTACCTGCGCGACAAAGTGGGCAAGCTGGGCGTGGCGCCGTTAACCAGTATGTTCCTGTTCGGCCCAAATCAGCCTTCTCCGGCAACGAATTATCGTCCGGAACTGCATGACTCTAATGGTTTGTCTATCCACGCTGGCAACGGCGAATGGATTTGGCGGCCGCTGAACAACCCGAAACATCTCGCGGTGAGCAGCTTTGCCATGGAAAACCCGCAAGGTTTCGGTCTGTTGCAGCGTGGCCGTCAGTTCTCGCGTTTTGAAGATATTGACGATCGTTACGACCTGCGTCCAAGCGCCTGGATCACGCCAAAAGGTGACTGGGGCAAAGGTAAAATTGAGTTAGTTGAAATTCCGACTAACGATGAAACGAACGATAACATCGTTGCGTACTGGACGCCGGATCAACTGCCTGAAGCGGGCAAAGAGATGAACTTCAAGTACTCCCTGACGTTCACGCGTGATGAAGACAAGCTTCATGCGCCGGAAAATGCCTGGGTACAACAGACTCGTCGTTCTACGGGTGATGTTAAACAATCCAATCTGATTCGTCAGCCAGACGGTACTATCGCGTTTGTGGTGGATTTTACCGGCGCAGACATGAAAAAGCTGCCACAGGATACCCCGGTTACCGCACAAACCAGCATTGGCGACAACGGCGAGATCGTTGAAAACACCGTGCGTTACAACCCGGTCACTAAAGGTTGGCGTTTGATGCTGCGCGTGAAGGTGAAAGACGTGAAGAAAACCACTGAAATGCGAGCAGCCCTGGTCAATGCCGATCAGACGTTGAGTGAAACCTGGAGCTACCAGTTACCTGCCAATGAATAAGACTACTGAGTATATTGACGCAATGCCGCTTTCGGATATCGAAAAAGCGGCTCTGCCGAAAACTGACATCCGCGCCGTTCATCAGGCGCTGGATGCCGAGCATCGTACTTACTCGCGCGAAGATGATTCACCGCAGGGTTCTGTGAAAGCTCGTCTTGAGCAAGCATGGCCAGATTCTCTGGCGAAAGAGCAGTTGGTTAAAGACGATGAAGGACGCGATCAGCTTCAGGCAATGCCTAAAGCAACGCGTACCTCGATGTTCCCCGATCCCTGGCGTACCAACCCGGTTGGTCGTTTTTGGGATCGTCTGCGTGGACGTGATGTGACTCCGCGTTATCTTTCGCGTTTGACGAAAGAAGAACAAGAGAGCGAGCAAAAGTGGCGTACCGTTGGCACAATCCGCCGCTATACGCTGTTGATCTTAACGCTGGCGCAAACGGTGGTAGCAACCTGGTATATGAAGACGATTCTTCCGTATCAGGGTTGGGCATTCATAAATCCGGTCGACATGATGGGGCAGGACCTGTGGGTCTCCTTTATGCAATTGCTGCCCTATATGCTACAGACCGGGATTCTGATTTTGTTTGCCGTGCTTTTCTGTTGGGTCTCTGCAGGGTTCTGGACTGCGCTGATGGGCTTCCTGCAACTGCTGATTGGGCGAGATAAGTACAGTATCTCCGCCTCAACGGTCGGGGACGAACCACTGAATCCTGAACACCGTACCGCACTGATTATGCCTATCTGTAACGAGGACGTTGACCGCGTATTCGCGGGGCTGCGCGCCACGTGGGAGTCAGTTAAAGCCACGGGCAACGCCGAGCATTTTGATGTTTACATCCTGAGCGACAGTTACAATCCTGATATCTGCGTAGCGGAACAAAAAGCGTGGATGGAACTGATTGCCGAAGTGCAGGGCGAAGGGCAGATTTTCTACCGTCGTCGTCGTCGTCGTGTGAAGCGCAAAAGCGGCAACATCGATGACTTCTGCCGCCGCTGGGGGAATCAGTACAGCTATATGGTGGTGCTGGATGCTGACTCCGTGATGAGCGGCGACTGTCTGAGCGGTCTGGTTCGTCTGATGGAAGCGAATCCTAACGCCGGGATTATCCAGTCTTCACCGAAGGCTTCCGGTATGGATACGCTGTATGCGCGTTGCCAGCAGTTCGCGACCCGTGTTTATGGCCCGTTGTTTACCGCCGGGCTTCACTTCTGGCAGTTGGGTGAATCGCACTACTGGGGTCATAACGCCATCATTCGCGTGAAGCCGTTTATTGAGCACTGTGCGCTTGCGCCGTTACCTGGCGAAGGCTCATTTGCAGGCTCGATCCTCTCCCATGACTTCGTGGAAGCAGCATTAATGCGTCGTGCCGGCTGGGGCGTATGGATCGCTTACGATCTGCCGGGTTCTTATGAAGAGCTGCCGCCAAACCTGTTGGATGAGCTCAAGCGTGACCGTCGCTGGTGTCATGGCAACCTGATGAACTTCCGTCTGTTCCTGGTTAAGGGGATGCATCCGGTTCACCGCGCGGTGTTCCTCACCGGCGTTATGTCCTATCTGTCAGCGCCGTTGTGGTTCATGTTCCTCGCGTTGTCTACCGCATTGCAGGTAGTCCATGCGTTGACGGAACCGCAGTACTTCCTGCAACCGCGGCAGCTATTCCCGGTCTGGCCGCAGTGGCGTCCTGAACTGGCGATCGCGCTGTTTGCTTCCACCATGGTGCTGCTGTTCCTGCCGAAGCTGCTGAGTATTTTGCTTATCTGGTGTAAAGGGACGAAAGAGTACGGCGGATTTATTCGCGTCACGCTGTCGTTGCTGCTGGAGGTTCTGTTCTCCGTGCTGCTGGCGCCGGTGCGTATGCTGTTCCATACCGTTTTCGTGGTGAGCGCATTCCTCGGTTGGGAAGTGGTGTGGAATTCGCCGCAGCGTGATGACGATTCCACCCCGTGGGGGGAAGCGTTTATGCGTCACGGTTCTCAGCTCTTGCTGGGGCTGGTGTGGGCTGTGGGTATGGCCTGGCTGGATCTGCGTTTTCTGTTCTGGCTGGCGCCGATTGTCTTCTCGCTGATCCTCTCGCCGTTTGTTTCCGTAATTTCCAGTCGTTCTACGGTTGGGTTACGAACCAAACGCTGGAAGCTGTTCCTGATCCCGGAAGAGTACTCTCCGCCGCAGGTGCTGGTGGATACAGATACCTATCTGGTAATGAACCGTAATCGTACGCTGGACGACGGTTTTATGCATGCGGTGTTTAACCCGTCGTTTAACGCGCTGGCTACGGCAATGGCGACTGCTCGCCACCGTGTGAGTAACGTACTTGAGATTGCACGCGACCGTCATGTGGAGCAGGCGCTGAACGAAACGCCGGAGAAACTGAATCGCGATCGTCGCCTTGTGCTGTTAAGCGATCCGGTGACCATGGCGCGTTTGCATTATCGCGTCTGGAATTCACCTGATAAGTATTCTTCGTGGGTGAATTACTATCAGGGCCTGACCCTGAATCCGTTAGCGCTCAGGAAAAAATAAGCGTTCTGTAATGTGAAAATACCGGCCTGGTGCCGGTATTTTTTTATACTGAATAAAAAGAGTCATGGGGTACCAGATGCGAATAGCGGCAGTGGCGATAATGGTCTTGTTGCTGAGCGGATGCGGCAGCATCATTAGCCGGACCATCCCAGGACAAGGGCATGGCAACCAATACTATCCGGGCATACAGTGGGATGTCCGGGATTCCGCATGGCGCTACGTCACCATCCTCGACCTGCCGTTTTCGCTGGTGTTTGATACGCTGTTGTTACCGCTCGACATTCACCATGGGCCTTACGAGTAGTTATCGTTCATCCCATTCATCAGCTGCGGTCTGACCCTCTTCGGTATCAAGGGGAGGCTCCAGCTGAAATTCACCTTCGTCCCATTCGTGAAGCGTGTTTTCTTCCTGCCACTCCTGACGAATTTCAATCTCATCATAATCACCATCAAAAACGCTTTGCGCCGCTTCACCGCTTAGCATTGGCAGACATTCGCCATCGACATCATCCTCATCGGCAAAGAATTCTGCTTGCCACATAATGTCGCCATCCTGTAGCACGTATTTTTGTACGCTTAGCTGCTGAACACTGGCATCGTCAGCCTCCAGACCTGGGTTATCTGCCAGAAACACTTCACGAGCAGCATCAATAGCCTCTTCCAGCGTGGCATAAAAATACATGTCATTCTTTGCCATAATCTTCTCCTAAGGTGAACAATAAATGGTGATGATTCAATCTATAGACCTCGATCCGCGGAGCGTCAAACCCATTGATTGCAGAGCTAACCTAAATGAATGCCAGCCGTTGGTAGCGACGACAGGGTTTTATGATGACGTCTTCGATTGGTATGGAAAAATTTACAATGCGAGATACTGAAGTTGGCGTAATGGACGACCGCGAATTTGAGAAAAAAAGGTAATGTGTGTGGTTAGCAGTGGCGTAATGAAAATCAAATAAATAAACGATACTGTTATATAAATGAATCTTCAGATTTAATACGTATTTACTCGTGTTTTTGCTTGCAGTAATGCCCATTGTTCTGATGAGAGGATGTCTAACCTTATTAAAATAAAGGAAAAAATATTTATTAATGTAAAGAAGTCACAGAGGTAATTATTGAGAGATACTGAACTCAAGAGGCGGAAAAGTAATGACTAAGTATCCGCCATGTGCAACATCTGTTAATGGCGTGAGGTGTTTTAAAAAAGGACACATAATAATAGATGATTAATACCAGGTGTTATAAATGGATAAAAAATCATTAAATAATAAATGAATAAATATCACTGAAGTTGTACGGCTATATAGATTGCAAATGCTTATGCTTTATTATATAAAATGCCAACTCAAGAATACTCCTAAGGATGTTATGGAAAACAGTAATTCAAATAACAGGAAGTTGATGGCGTTCTATATAACTTGCTTAATCAGCTATATTCTTGGTGGGTTATGTCTTACACAGTTTAAATTAACAATACAAAGTGTTCCGCAAACAATATATTTGATTATCATAGTAGGTTTATTCTTTTTATATGGAATTATTTTCCTGTTTATGTTGTTTCAGTATTTATGCAGAAAAGATCTAACATGTCTCATAGTCTTAGGTATGGCATTTCTTAGCAATAATATTTTCTTTGTGGAAACTATCTATATCGTTCAGGATTTAATCAATGATCACACTTCGATAGAAAAAAGAACTAACGATATCGCTATATTCTATTATTTTCGCCAGTTGAGTTTTATTGCTTTATTATTTGTATCCTTGAAATCTTATAAAGCATCTTCGACAATCCTTGAAACCAAAGAAAGAGAACCATGCTATATAGCGGTAGCATTTTTGATCATGTTGGCTATCGCTGTCCTGGCGCATAGCCTGGCCAGTTATAATCCGGACATGACCCTTGAGATTACGAGCTTAAAACCCGATAACATAACCGTACACTGGCATATTGGCTATATTTACTCTCTGATTGTTGCCTGGGGATTGGTTCTACTCTATTTGGTCATTAAAACCAAAACGCATAATATCTTATGGAAAAGTATCGGCTTACTGTGTTGCTCAGGAATATTAACCAATGTGCTGCTATTAAGTTTAGATGAATATAGTATGTATATTTGGTATATCAGCAGAGGGATTGAGGTGATCAGTACCCTTTGTATAATATCGATCTTAATGTATAACACTTTTATCATTCTAAAAAAAGAAACGGATTCGGCTATCAAAGATGCCATGACCAAAATATACAACCGGAAACTGTTCTATAGATCGTTAAAAGCATCGCTAGCGAAAGGCGTGGTTTGCGTAATGGTTTTGGATATCGACAAATTTAAACGCATTAACGATACCTATGGGCATCAGGAGGGGGATCGGGTAATCATTAGTATTGTTGATATAATCAACAAGTCAGTTAGAGATTCGGATATCTTTGCGCGCATCGGCGGCGAGGAGTTTGCGATTCTTCTTAAGTGCAAGGATAAAGATGAAGCTATTGTCGTTGCAGAACGAATCAGAAGAAATGTTGAGCATGGAACGACTATACCTAATGCATATGATTTAAAAGAAAAGATGACGATCAGCATCGGTGTATATTGTACTAAAGTTGATGATGACTCAGCGGATAAAGTTGTTTCTTATGCGGATGCTGCGCTGTATGACGCCAAAAACTCTGGCAGAAATAAGGTGTGTTACTACTATCATTAAAAGTAAAATGAATACTGCCTGAAAACGCAAAGTTTACTCTTCGGGTTCAGGCAATATATACAAATTATCCAGCGAGCTCGGCACTCCGGCGACGGCGCAGACTATTCCACGAGTAGATCGCGTTAAACAGTACAACCCCCGCGGTCACGCAGAAGACCGCGCGAAAGCCGTAGTTGGCGGATATTGCCGCCCCCATTAATGGTCCCGTTACGTTGCCGATGTCGCGAAATGACTGGTTATAACTGAAAATACGCCCGGCTATTTGGTTGGTTGAGTTATAAACCAGCAGCGTTTGCACCGCCGGGAGCAGAGCACCGTCGGCAGCACCCAATAAAAAACGCAGAACGCCCAATTGCCAGGGAGTTTGTACAAATGACATCGGGATCAGCAGTAGCACGGAAATAATCAGCGCGACGATTAGAATCTTCTCCGGGCCAATCCGGTCACCGAGTTTGCCAAGCCTTGGGGCACTGATTAACGCTGCTACGCCGGGTACGGAGGCAATCATCCCACTAATGAACGCGATATTACTGACGTTCCCGGCTAACTCCCGCACGTATAACGTCAGGATTGGCGCAATAGAACCGGTCGCCACCTGAATGATTAAGGTAGTGACAAACAGGCTCAGCACCAGTTTGGGGTTTTTTAACGAGGCCACGACTTCGCGTATGTGCAGCATCTCTTTCTTGCTTACCGGCTGAAAACGCTCGCGGATAAAAAATAGCGTCAGGATAAAACAGACCAGCAGTACGCTGGCGGTAATGAAGAACACGGGACGCAATCCATAATGGTCCGCGAGTAGTCCACCTGCCAGCGGCCCTAGCAGTGCGCCGCTGACACCGCCGGTAGAGAGCGTTCCCAGCGCCCAGCCGCTTTTATTGCGTGGAACCTGGGTGGCGATCAACGCATTGGCGTTGGGAATGAAACCGCCGAGCAGACCGAGCAGCGCGCGCAGAACCAGGAACTGCCAGATATTTTGCGCCAGGCCCATCAGTAGCATCACAATAGCCATACCCAACGCGGAACGCAGCAGCATGATTTTTCGCCCTTTGCGGTCGGCAAGGCCACCCCAAAAAGGGGAGGCGATGGCTGAAAACAAAAAGGTGATGCTGAAGACCAGACCTGACCACATGTTCAGGGCGCTATGCCCCGTGACGCCGAGACTCTCAACGTACAAGGGTAAAAAGGGCATGACCAGGCTAAATGCTGCGCCGGTTAAAAAACAACCTATCCAGGCAACGGTGAGGTTGCGTTTCCAGTTTATGGGGGCATCTGAGGGTGACATAACGATCCGCAGTGTGATGCGCTGTATGCGCTATCGATTGAATATAAGTAAGCAGACTAATTATGCGCCCGGTTGATAGTTGCTGCAATGCGGATAGCAGTTAAACCTAAAGCGAGTCAGGAGAGGGTTGCAGCCCACTGGACTGCAACCGTGTTTTAGTACAGGGAAGGGGCGCCTTCAGGACGGGTCTTGAAGCGACGATGCAGCCACATATATTGTTCTGGGGCCATCATGATGCATTGCTCAACGATGTTATTCATCCATGCAGCCGTGGTCTCCGCGTCGTCTAACGGCGGTGAACATTCTGGCGGCAGCATAATCAATTGATACCCTTTCCCGTCGGGCTTACGACGAGGAACAAATGGCACCAGGCACGCATTCGACATGCGTGAAAGCATCCAGGTCCCGGAGGTCGTGGCGGCCTGTTCAACGGCAAACAGCGGCACAAACACGCTGGCGCGAGGACCGTAGTCATGATCCGGCGCGTACCAGACCACTTCGCCTTTTTTCAACGCTTTAATCATTCCTTTCAAGTCCTTACGATCAAGCATTGATTTATTAGAGCGCATGCGTCCCCAGGTCTGTAACCAGTCGAGCAGCGGATTGTCATTAGGACGATACACACCGATACCAGGCTCCTGCAGACCAAACTGACGCGCACCCAGTTCCAGGGTCAGAAAGTGCAGACCGACTAACAGGATCCCCCGCTTTTGCGCCTGAACGTCACGGATATGTTCCATCCCGATCACTTCTGTCCAGCGTGAAATGCGCTTATCGGACCAAAACCAGGCCATCCCGGTTTCCATTACGCCCATGCCGACGGACTCGAAGTTCCTGACGACCATCTGCTGGCGTTCCTGCTCACTCATCTGCGGGAAGCACAGCTCCAGATTACGTGAAACGATTTTTGCCCGGCGTTTCATCAAACGTAACGCCAGACGACCTAATGCACAGCCCAACTTATAAAGTACCGGGTAGGGCAACTGCACGATTAACCAAAGGATGCCAATACCCAGCCAGGTTAACCAATAACGTGGATGCAGTAGCGCAGCCGAAAACTTGGGTAAATTCGTCATGTCTATCCTGTCTTCAAACGACCAATTCCCTGTATTGTCGCATTTTTTCGCGCGTATCAAAAATTTGTGACGGGAGAACGGTGATTAAATCGGCAATTGTTGTTGCGTTTTTATCGTGAAGTAAGAAATGTAGCGTAAAATGTGTGGATGTAAATTGGCGATGTTTGCTTTATGATGCCGCCGATTTTCATTTACTCCCTATTTGCAGGATACGTACACCATGCCAGTGTTACACAACCGCATTTCGAACGACGCGCTCAAAGCCAAAATGCTGGCCGAGACTGAGCCGCGCACGACGATCTCGTTTTATAAATATTTCACCATCGATGACCCGCAACATACGCGTGATGCGTTGTACCAACTGTTCACTGCGCTGAATGTGTTCGGGCGTGTATATCTTGCCCATGAAGGCATTAACGCGCAAATCAGCGTGCCGCAAAGCAACGTGGATGCATTCCGCCAACAGCTGTATGCGTTCAATCCCGCACTGGATGGATTACGTCTTAATATCGCCCTGGACGATGACGGGAAATCATTCTGGGTGCTACGCATGAAAGTTCGCGAACGTATTGTGGCGGATGGCATTGATGATCCTGACTTTAACGCCAGCGACGTGGGTGATTACCTGAAGGCGGCAGAAGTGAACGCCATGTTGGACGATCCTGACGCGGTATTCATTGATATGCGCAACCACTATGAATATGAGGTGGGGCACTTCGAGAATGCGCTGGAGATCCCGGCAGACACGTTCCGTGACCAGTTGCCGAAAGCGGTTGAAATGATGCAGGCGCATAAAGATAAAAAAATAGTTATGTACTGCACGGGCGGGATCCGTTGTGAGAAGGCCAGCGCCTGGATGAAACACAACGGATTTAGCAAAGTCTGGCACATTGAGGGGGGGATTATTGAATATGCCCGCAAGGCGCGTGAACAGGGGCTTCCGGTACGTTTCATCGGCAAAAATTTCGTTTTTGATGAGCGTATGGGCGAAAGGATCTCTGAAGATGTTATCGCGCATTGTCATCAGTGCGGAACCGCATGCGACAGCCACACTAATTGTAAAAATGATGGCTGCCATCTGCTGTTTATTCAGTGCCCGGCTTGCGCGCAGAAGTATAAAGGCTGCTGTAGTGAGCTGTGTTGCGAAGAGAGTGAGTTGCCGGAAGAAGAGCAACGACGTCGTCGCGCCGGGCGTGAAAATGGCAACAAAATCTTTAATAAATCCCGCGGTCGTCTGAATACCAAACTGGGTATTCCGGATCCCGCGCAATAAAAATGTTGCCGGATGATGGCTATCGCCTCATCCGGCAACATTTATGCGTTACTTCTGCTGCACACCTTCCACTGAGATAATTAAATCGACTTCCTGTGAAGCAGGGCCGAGATCGGTGGTGATATTGAAGTCTTTGAGTTTAATCTTACCTTGCGCTTCAAAACCGGCGCGCGTACCACCCCATGGATCGCCACCCTGACCGATCAACTTCGCGTCCAGCGTCACTGGTTTGGTGACGCCATTCAGGGTCAGGTTACCGGTGATATCGAGGTCGTTCCCCTCTTTTTTCACGCTGGTGGAGCTAAAGGTCGCCTGCGGGAATTTGGCCACGTTAAGGAAATCCGCGCTACGCAGGTGCTTGTCGCGTTCGGCGTGGTTGGTGTCAACACTGTTGGTGTTGATGGTGACGTTAACCTTATCGGCTGCGGGATTTTTTTCATCAAAGGTGAACGTACCGTCGAAATCTTTAAAGGTGCCGTACAGCCAGCTGTAACCCAGATGCTGAATACGGAAATTAACAAAGGCATGCTGTCCCTCTTTGTCAATTTTGTAATCTGCCGCCATAGCCGATCCGGTCGTGAATAACAGAGAGGCGAGTGTCAATCCCAGCAGGTTTTTTTTCATTTTAAGCTCCATAGTCAGATGACGATTTTCCCAACATGCGATTCAGGGTATCGTCGTTATCGATAAAGTGATGTTTCAGGGCCATAAGCCCATGAAGAAGCGATAAAACCACCACGGTCCATGCCAGCCACAGGTGCAGGCTGCCGGCAAGGTCGGCCTGAGCGCCCGCGTTGGCAAGGGTGGCGGGAATATCAAACCAACCAAATACGCTTATCGCTTTGCCATCTGCGGTCGAGATCAGATAACCGCTGATAACAATCGAAAAGAGCAGGGCGTAGAGCGCAAGGTGACCCATTGCCGCTGCGATGCGGGTTAAGCGGGAATAGCTTGTCAGCGCAACTGGGGGAGGGGAGAACAACCGCCAGACAACGCGAATGACCAGTCCCATCATGAGCAGGATCCCGATGCTTTTATGCAGTTCAGGGGCCTGGTGATACCAGCCATCGTAATAACTGAGCGTGACCATCCATAAACCCAACGCAAACATGCCATATACAGCAATCGCCATCAGCCAGTGCAATGCGACAGACACCACGCCATAGCGCTGTGGACTATTAGTGAATTGCATAAGTACACCGTTAGATATTTCAGGAGTAAATGAAAATGGCGCGTAAAAGACATTAATGCAACTAATAAATAACAATGATGATGATATTTATTTTCATATTCAATAAAATTGATTGAATATTGATGTCATCATCAAGGTATTAGAGAGAATGAGCAAAAGGTGGGCATCATTACACGGTGTTGATAGGGTTTTCTTATTCAGTTTATTGCAATGAAATTTAAGTAAATATCAGTTTTTGTCAATTAGTGTCAGTGCGATCTGGTCAGAAAAACATAATATATATCACATCCATAATTGCCAGCAGCGACCATAAAATAATGTAGAGCATAAGATGCTCACGAATATTATTAACCAGATAGTGAAAGATGCGCCGCATCGATGTTATTCCTGTCATTAAAAATGGCCTCACCACGAGGCCATTAATCATTATCGCGTAAAGCGACTCAGCCTGAATGGCGTCAGGTCAAAGGCTGGCGGTTTGTCCTGCGCAAAGTCCGCGGCTATTTCCCCCAGTACGGAGGCAAACTTAAAGCCATGTCCGCTCAGTCCGGTGATGATCAGGGTATTGTCATGTTCAGGTAGCGTATCAATGATAAAGTCTTCATCCGGCGAATTATCGTAAGTGCAGGATGCACCGTGCAGACAACAGCCAATGCCTGGCAGAACTGTACGCAGGAATGGGAAAGCTTCGGAGCCATCGCAGGCCACAGCGGCAAACGGCTTGCGCTCTTCGGCTGCGTGAATTACCTGTCCGCCGTTGTGCTTACCAATTTTTAGTTCGTCGTTTTCTGCCGGAAAACCGTAGTACTGATCGCCATTTGGCAACTCGCCGGTAAAGGCCGGGAAGTTATTTTTAACGCTATAGCGGCCATCGGCTTGATACCATGCGAACACTTTGCGCACTGGCTGTATCGGCAGTTCCGGTACTAATGCCTGCACCCATGTCCCGGCGCTGACCAGGGCTTTTTTGGCGTGGTAGTCACCGTCGGCGGTTTCTACCGTGACGCCATCTTCACTATGATGAATAGCCGTGACCGGGCATTTAAACAGCTGTGCGCAGCCAGCTTCTTCAGCCAGACGAATCCAGGTTTTAATCGCTAACTCACTACGCAAAAAGCCCGACTCAGCTTCAAACAGACCAATATAATTTTCAGGTACGCGAATCTCGGGCCAACGAGCCATGATGGCGGCGGCATCAAGATGTTCGACGTTGAGTTGCCACTGTTTCGCGCTTTGCGCTGCGGTAGCTAAGAAAGTTGAATCTGCCGGGCCCAGATTGATAACCCCGGTGCGTACAAAAATCGGTTCTTCATTTTGAGTGGAAAGTTCATCCCACAATGTCTGCGCGCGCAGCACCAGCGGAACGTATTTCTCACCTTCGCCATAAGCATGACGAATTAATCGTGTGTCGCCGTGGTGGCTGCCCTGTTGATGCGGTGGCATATGCGCATCGATCATCAGAACGTTCAGACCGGCGCGAGTGGCATAGTATCCGGCTGCGGCACCCACGGAACCGCTGCCAATAATGATTAAGTCGTATTTCATCCGCTTCTCTCTGCAATCGCGATAGTAGCAGGGTAAATAACTGACCTGGAATATTCAACCGGGAAATAAGAAAGGCACCGTTAAGGTGCCTTTTGATGGTTGGATGTATCAGATTTAATGGCGCTGATACTCATTTACCTGGTAATCGCCGGATTCAATTTTGGCGATTCCTGCTTCTAATATCGAAATAAATTGCCTGGCAACATCAGTGGTTAACCAGAGCGTTTGACCAACTTCAGTCCCATCCGGGTCCGGTCGATTCGGGGTCTGGTAGTGCAAACGCAGCATCAGCGCGTCGTAGCTATCAACGGTGCTGATGTCCCATCCTACAAGCGGATGAGTCTGAATGACTTCATTATTCTTTTCCATCATGCCCCCTAATTCGTGTTACTAGACAACGGTTTTCGAGGTTCAATGCATTTTTTTTCTGAAGCAACTTCAGTATATCAATAAATAAGGGTATTCATTGAAAATTTAAAGAGGGCAGCGCATAAATTTATAGTTTTCAGCGTTATCTGACTAATAAAGCAACATGTCATTCATTTTTTTTTAGCAAGTTGCACAATTATTTTGTCGTTCTGGTTAAAAGATAACCAGGAAATTAATATTAAATTAAATGGCCACCAGGGGGAGTCTGTATTTTTTTAAAACTGCGTGTAAAAAAAAAGCCGGGGCGACCCGGCAAACAAACATCACTGCATATCATTATTTATTCATTGATAAACCAGTCATCCGCGCTTTCCCAGGTCTCCTGCAAGATCTCGCTGATGCGTTCTTTGTCCTCTTTGGTCGCGCCAATTACCGACAGATTGTTAGCTCCGGCATAACGGACGGTAACGTTACCCTCGTTATCCGGAAAATGATGATGAATACGGCGGGAGAGTTCACCTGCCAATGCGTCAATCGCACCGGCAGGCAAAGGTGAAGTTTTGGCAATAGTGACTTCAATACGCATAATAGCCCCCTGTTGAATATACTGTTTATTTATACAGTTATTCAGATCAGTTGGCTACATTTTTTTTAGCTTTTTACTGACCAGCGTACCGTTTCGCCACCCAGGAAAGGCACCAGCGAGTCATCTGCCAGCGTAATGCTCTCCGGGACATGGTGCTCCACGCGTTCAAGCTCAATAAAAGTCTCATTCACCGGCAGACCATAGAATTGCGGACCATTGAGTGAGCAGAAGGCTTCAAAATGGCTCAGTGCATTCATCTCTTCAAATACGGTGGCATAGCTGCCCAGCGCGGTCGGGGCGTTAAAACACCCGGCACAGCCGCAACTGGATTCTTTGCGATGACGGGCATGCGGCGCTGAGTCGGTACCAAGGAATGCACGGCTAAATCCGCTGGCGACCAGCTCACGTAGCGCCTGTTGGTGGACGTTACGTTTAAGGATTGGCAGACAATACAGGTGCGGACGAATGCCGCCGACCAGCATGTGGTTGCGGTTAAACATCAAATGTTGTGGCGTAATGGTGGCGGCGAGAAGCTCGTTACCATCCCGCACATATTCGGCAGCATCTTTAGTGGTGATATGTTCAAATACGACTTTCAGCGCAGTCAACCGCTGACGCAGCGGTTCCATCACCGTCTCAATAAAGCGTGCTTCGCGATCGAAAATATCGATATCCGCATGTGTCACTTCACCATGCACCAATAGCGGCATACCCAATTTTTCCATCCGTTCCAGCACAGGCATGATGGCTTCAATAGAGGTTACGCCATGCGTTGAGTTGGTGGTGGCATTCGCCGGGTAGAGTTTCGCGGCGGTAAACACACCTTCGTTGAAACCTCGCTCCAGCTCATTGGGGTCCAATGTATCCGTTAAATAACAGGTCATTAAGGGCGTGAAGTCGTGTCCGGCAGGTACCGCATCAAGAATGCGTTGGCGATAAGCGATAGCTGCATCAACTGTGGTGACGGGCGGTGCCAGGTTCGGCATGACAATGGCGCGGCCGTAAATTTCGCTGGTATAGGGCACGACAGTTTTTAACATGTCGCCATCGCGAAAGTGAAGATGCCAGTCGTCTGGGCGGCGGATCTTTAAAACCTGGGATGGTGCAGTCATCAATATGCTCCGGCTGAGGATTGTCTTTTTTGCCGGAAACAAAGGATAAGCGGAAACGTTTTCGTTTGCACGAAAAAAAAGGGCGCATCAGCGCCCTCTGGTTTATTAGTCGGTGAATGGGATGATGATTTCGCCCGGTTTCACTTCTATACCTTTCGCCAGTTTTTTCGCCAGCGCTTCACCCTGACTGCTGTCGTCCTGCAGAACATAGGCAGGCTGTTGATTAAAGTAATTACGCAGCGACTGGTTTAAATACGGCATCAGCGTTTGTAGTACCGACTGCATTTTTTCAGGTGTGACGGTCGCGTCCACGACTTCCATCTCTTGCAAGTAAATCGCGCCTTTCTCTTTATTGAAGACCGGTAGCGCTTTAAGTTTCAGCTTCATGGTGGCTTTCTGACTGCCAAACAGGGAATTCATGTCCAGATTGGCATCACCCGTCAGAGTCACTTTATTAGGCTCTTCACGCCCTATCTGACTGGCGAGATTGCTCAGTACGATGTGTGCTTCAGCGACGCCGGGCAAACCGATATCTTTTGAAAAGTTATTATGCTTCGCCAGCGCCTGATTAATCTCTTGCTCGCTAACCGTATATTGCGTGAGTTGATTACAACCAACCAACAGGCCGCCGACAATCAGTGCAGCGGCAAAAAAAAGCTTTTTCATGGGAGTCCTCAACATGATGCATATGGCGTAATCGTGACACAAAGCATCATCGAGTACCAGCGCCCCGGGCACCAGCAGAAAAAACTGAAAAGTGCTCGTGCGCCGGATTAGCTATCAGGCATCGGGTTCCAGCATGCCGCGCGTCGGGCGTTTGTGGCTGAATTGCCAGCCCAAAGCCAGGAAGGTGATGAAGCCGATAATACCGAGCATCATCCATGGCAATTCAGGCTGCGCCAGGGCTTTGCCCATATCAAACAGCCAGCCGCCGCCGACATAACCAATTGCGCCGCCGATGGCGAGCCCAAGTCGGCTGAAGCCCATGTAACTTCCTCGCGCCCGTGCATTGGCCAGCGAGGCGCTCAGGGTTTCACGCGCCGGTTCGGCGATGATCGAGCCGATATAGAAGGTGCAGATCAGCGTGAATAGCTGCTGTAAATTGCCGACCAGACCGATGGGCATCATGCTCAGAGACATCACCAGCAGACCGGCCATCAGGCGATGTTCCAGGCGAAAACGTTTTTCACTCCAGCGGGCAATAGGGTAGAGCAGCGTTAACGAGAGGCATGCTTCGATGGCATACATCCATTTCACGGCGGCAGGCGAGCCAGCGATGTCGTTCACCATGATTGGCAGCATTAACATGACCTGTACCGCCAGCATGTAATAACCCGCCAGCGTCAGCACATAGGTGACAAAACGTTTGTCATGCATCACGTGGCCCATCCCTTCACGCACCGGAATTTTCACCGTCGACAATTTCCATGCCGGGAGTAGCCAGGCGTTAAACGCCGCGCACAGAACAAACAAAATGGCTCCTGTCGCGCAGACCAGGCGGAAATCGTACTGTAACAGCCAACTGCCAAGTAACGCGCCAACCACTGCGCCTGCGCTATCCTGCATCATCAGGATAGAGAAAAAACGCCCGCGCTTTTCCGGGCGGATCAGTTTGACCACCAGCGCCGAACGGGGAGGGTCGAACAGCGTGCCGCCCAGCCCGGAAAGAAAACAGGAAAACCACAGCAGCCACGGCTCGTGGGCAATACCCATGGTGGCGAACCCGGCGGCGCGCATCAGCATACCGGTGACGATCATCGGTTTTGCGCCGAAACGGTCAGCAATAGCGCCGCCAAAAATACCCAGACCCTGCTGAATAAATTGACGCAATCCTAACGCGATCCCGACCATAACGGCAGCCCAGCCCATTTGGTCGACGAAGCGAATTGAGATCAGCGGGAAAACGACGAAGAAGCCCAGCACGACCAGCATATTATCGATGAGAAGGAAGTATTTACCCAGGTTCCTTGCCTGCGAGACTTGCGACATTTCCCCTCCCGGGAAAAACTCGTCACTCTGGTTAGAGTTTAAAAGATAAGCATCTCCTATTCTGCGGTGTCGTCATCGCTTTTCCCACCTTTGGCGGGACAATATTTTTTTATCAAAAGCCCGTCTTGATAGAGAGTTTTCATCAAAATGTGTGAATAATTCAAAAAATGGCAATTTGCTCTTTTCAAAGGGCATATTTGCACAGGTATAGTATCGCGAATAGCGTATTGAAGACGTTACGGGAAGGAGTAGGTATAGAATGTTTGGCTATCGCAGTAACGTGCCAAAAGTGCGCTTAACCACGGACCGCCTGGTCGTGCGTTTGGTGCACGAGCGTGATGCCTGGCGTCTGGCAGATTATTACGCAGAAAATCGTCATTTCTTAAAACCCTGGGAACCTATTCGCGATGAAAGCCACTGTTATCCCTCCGGCTGGCAGGCGCGTCTGAGTATGATCTCTGAGTTTCATAAACAAGGCACCGCGTATTATTTTGCGCTGCTCGATCCGGAAGAAAAAGAGATTATCGGCGTCGCGAACTTCTCGAACGTGGTGCGGGGATCTTTCCACGCTTGTTATCTCGGTTATTCCATTGCGCAAAAGTGGCAGGGGCAGGGGCTGATGTACGAAGCTTTAACCTCGGCCATTCGTTATATGCAGCGCACGCAGCATATTCACCGCATTATGGCGAACTATATGCCGCACAATAAACGTAGTGGTGACTTGCTGGCGCGACTCGGTTTTGAAAAAGAAGGGTATGCCAAAGATTACCTGCTGATTGACGGGCAGTGGCGCGATCATGTGCTGACGGCGTTGACCACATCAGAATGGACCCCTGGCCGCTAAGTTTCAGGTTAGCCTGAGTAATGGAGAAAACGATGAAATACGAATTAACCGCCACCGAAGCACGCGTGATTGGCTGTTTACTGGAAAAACAGGTCACCACGCCGGAACAGTATCCGCTTTCTGTCAATGGCGTCGTCACCGCCTGCAATCAAAAAACGAATCGTGAACCGGTGATGAATCTGTCGGAATCGGAAGTGCAGGATCAGCTTGATAACCTGGTGAAGCGGCATTTTCTGCGTACGGTGAGCGGCTTTGGTAATCGCGTCACGAAATATGAGCAGCGTTTCTGCAACTCTGAATTTGGCAATCTGAAACTCAGCGCAGGCGAGGTGGCGCTGGTCACCACGCTGTTGCTGCGCGGCGCGCAAACGCCGGGCGAACTGCGAAGCCGTGCTTCGCGAATGTACGAATTCCGCGATATGGCTGAAGTGGAGTCGACGCTGGAAAAACTGGCGACCCGTGAAGATGGCCCTTATGTGATCCGTCTGGCGCGCGAGCCGGGTAAACGCGAAAGTCGCTATATGCACCTGTTTTGCGGTGATGTTGATGAGCCCATCGCTGCGGCAGATGAACTCCCGGTCGCGTCTGGCGATCTGCAGGCGCGCGTTGAAGCCCTGGAAACAGAAGTCGCGGAACTTAAGCAGCGGCTGGATTCTTTGTTGGCGCACCTGGGAGACTAACGTGAATAAATTACGTATCGGTGTTGTCGGTCTGGGTGGCATTGCGCAAAAAGCCTGGCTGCCCGTACTGGGCAGTTCCGCAGACTGGACGCTGCAAGGCGCGTTTTCACCTTCGCGGGAAAAAGCGCTGCGTGTCTGTGAGACCTGGCGCATACCCTACGTTGACTCCCTGGTGAATCTGGCGAAAACCTGCGACGCGGTTTTCGTCCATTCCAGCACCGCGACGCATTTTGCGGTGGTCAGTGAACTCCTGAATGCCGGGGTCCATGTGTGTGTGGATAAACCGTTGGCGGAAAACCTGCGTGAGGCTGAACAACTGGTCGAGCTGGCCGCGCGGAAAAAACTGACGTTGATGGTCGGCTTTAACCGCCGATTTGCGCCGCTGTATCAGGATCTCAAAGCCATGTTGGGCAACGCAGCGTCTGTGCGTATGGATAAGCATCGTTCGGACAGCGTGGGGCCGCATGACCTGCGTTTCACTCTGCTGGATGACTATCTGCACGTGGTCGATACTGCGTTGTGGTTGGCAGGAGGGAAGGCGCAGTTAAATAGCGGTACTCTGCTGACTAATGACGCTGGCGCGATGCTCTACGCCGAGCACCATTTTTCTGTCGATCAGCTACAAATTACAACCAGTATGCATCGGCGTGCCGGTAGCCAGCGGGAGTGCGTTCAGGCGGTGACCGATGGGGGACTGATTGACGTCACAGATATGCGGGAATGGCGGGAAGAACGTGGGCAAGGTGTCGTACACAAGCCGGTAGCAGGCTGGCAAACGACCTTAGAACAGCGAGGTTTTGCCGGATGTGCGCGGCATTTCATGGAGTGTGTGCAAAATCAGACGGTTCCTCAGACGGCAGGCGAGCAGGCGCTACTGGCCCAGCGTGTTGTCGAAAAGCTATGGCGGGAGGCGATGGCTGAATAACCGCCTGTAACATCTGGCGGTAGTAATTCATTGTAATCCAGGTACTATATGCCAACTCAAAATAACACCTCTTTTCAACCATAGGCTGGCTTGTAGGCCTGATAACACGCTGCGGCGTCGCCATCAGGCACAGTGACATTGCCGGATGGCGATGTTGGTTATACGGGGTTTTGCCTCAGGGTCTGGAATACAACATAGATGAATTTATTAAAGTCGCTGGCAGCCGTCAGCTCGATGACGATGTTTTCACGTGTGCTGGGTTTTGCGCGTGATGCGATTGTCGCCAGAATCTTTGGCGCAGGGATGGCGACCGATGCCTTTTTTGTGGCCTTCAAACTTCCTAACCTGCTACGCCGAATTTTTGCTGAAGGCGCATTTTCTCAGGCGTTTGTGCCTATTCTGGCTGAATACAAAAGTAAGCAGGGTGAGGATGCTACCCGCGTGTTTGTTGCCTATGTTTCAGGGCTGCTGACGCTGGCGCTGGCCGTGGTGACGGTTGCCGGGATGCTGGCTGCGCCGTGGGTGATTTTAGTCACTGCGCCAGGGTTTGCCGACACCGCCGACAAATTTGCCTTGACTACCCAACTGCTGCGGATCACCTTTCCTTATATCCTGCTGATTTCACTGGCCTCGCTGGTCGGCGCAATCCTTAACACCTGGAACCGCTTTTCTATTCCGGCGTTTGCGCCGACCTTTTTGAATATCAGCATGATCGGTTTTGCGCTGTTTGCCGCGCCTTATTTTAATCCTCCGGTACTGGCGCTGGCATGGGCCGTGACCGTTGGCGGCGTGCTGCAACTGGTGTATCAACTGCCGCATCTGAAGAAAATTGGCATGCTGGTGCTGCCGCGCGTGAACTTCCGCGATGCGGGGGCGATGCGCGTCGTCAAGCAAATGGGGCCGGCGATCCTCGGGGTTTCCGTCAGCCAGATTTCACTGATCATCAATACGATTTTCGCCTCATTTCTGGCCTCCGGCTCGGTTTCCTGGATGTATTACGCCGACCGTTTGATGGAGTTCCCGTCCGGCGTCCTTGGCGTGGCGCTGGGGACTATCCTGTTGCCATCGCTATCAAAAAGCTTTTCCAGCGGTAATCATGATGAATATTGTCGTCTGATGGACTGGGGGCTGCGTCTGTGTTTTCTGCTGGCATTACCCAGCGCTGTGGCGTTGGGTATTCTGGCAAAACCGCTGACGGTTTCTTTGTTTCAGTACGGTAAATTTACCGCCTTTGATGCCGCCATGACCCAGCGCGCGCTGGTGGCATACTCGGTCGGTTTGATTGGTTTGATCGTGGTGAAAGTTCTGGCTCCTGGTTTTTACTCGCGCCAGGATATTAAAACGCCGGTGAAAATTGCTATTGTGACGCTGATTATGACTCAGGTGATGAACCTGGCGTTTATCGGCCCGCTGAAGCATGCCGGGCTGTCGCTGTCGATTGGTCTGGCGGCATGTCTGAACGCGTCACTGCTTTACTGGCAGTTGCGTAAACAGAAAATCTTTACCCCGCAACCGGGCTGGGCCTGGTTTCTGGCGCGTCTGGTGATTTCCGTCGTGGTGATGTCAGCGGTCCTGTTCGGGATGCTCTATATCATGCCGGACTGGTCGCAGGGAACGATGTTGTGGCGTTTACTGCGTCTGATGGCCGTCGTGGTGGCTGGGATTGCAGCTTACTTCGCCGCACTTGCTGTGCTGGGCTTTAAAGTGAAAGAGTTTGTGCGCCGGACGGCGTAACCGATAATTGCCGGATGGCGGCGTTACGCCGGATCCGGCCTGCAGAACGCGCTGGCCTGAAAGCTGCGAGCGATCAGGCTGGCATTAAATAGAGAATTTTTTCCCGCCGCGGTGCGCAGCAGAGGTTTGACCGTTTGCGCCATACAGCGCCGGCTCCTGGTGCGGTTTCAGCACTTGAATCGCTTGTTGATTACGCTCAATTTGCCCTTCCAGCAGCCATCCGTTGTGCTGGTTGAGGTCGCGCAAATGCTGCGTTTTTTGAGTGATCGTCTGCCAGCGTTCAGCAATCTCATCGTTGGCGCTGCGCGTGGCGTCATGCTCCAGACGGCGCTGCTGCTCCAGATAATCAAGGGTTGCCAGCAAAGAGCTTTTTTCTTCTGTAATACGCTGTAGCTGGCTGCCGTTGATATATCCGGCGGAAAGCTGCTGCTGCTCAGCATCCATTACCGTTTTCAGGTCATTGAGGACGGTTGTCATCTGATCAAGTATTTCTGACAAACGAGTCATACTTTATTTACTCTGTAAGTAGCTCTGTGCCTCGCGAATGAGCGAGTCGGCAATTTTTCCGGTATCCATTTTCAACTCACCGTTACGGATCGCGGTTTTTAATGCTTCGACGCGTTCCATATTGATGTCATTGGTGCCGGGCTGCATCAGTTTGGCCTGGGCGTCGCTCAGCATGACGCTGGTGCTGGTGGTCGCGGTGGTTTTTTCCTTCCGCGCTTTTTGTACCGGCGCATCGCTGGTTTCACGTGGCTGAACGGTACTGACTGGCTTCAATGGTGAGGTACGATCAATGCTCATTTTGTTTATCCTCATCGAGGGGGTACGCTATAGCGGCCCGCTGTAATCATTGGTTGTTTATCTATCGGCACACGCTAAAAAATCTTTAACCTATTATAGGTTAATAAGAATATTCCCATCAGAATCGACGATGCCGCTCACCACCTGGCCGGAAATCATCCGCACTCGCGCATTCTGTGCGACGGCGGCATTGTTCAGCGCTTTACCTTCGGCATTCACCCGAAAGCCATCGCCGTTGGCGATAACCAGTACGCGTTGGCCAGCTTTGATCCGCCAGGCCTGGCGCAACATTGAAAGCTGTATCGGCTGACCGGGAACCAGATCGCGCAGACTCACCGCGTCCTGCACCTGATTCAAATCTAACACGGCGCGCGGCGGCAGTTGGTCCAGCCGGCCTCGCTTTAACGTCACGCTGGTCGGGGTTAGCGCACTGCCCCGGGCGACGGGCGCGGCGGCAATCACGTAGTTTCCCGTGGCCTGCACATTCACCTGCAAATAACGTTTCTCGTTGGCGCAGCGGGCCAGCACGTTCACATTCCCCCACAGTTTCGCGTTGCCTGACACGCTTAATGCGGGTTGCTCGCAACTGGGCAGTAGGTTAGGCGACGTACGGATAGTGACGACCACCTCATCGCTAAATCCGGCCAGACGTTGGGAAAACCATGCCGTCAGCTGTGAATTCAGGTCTTGCGCCAGCGTCATAGGGCTGAACAGCAGTGCAGCCACAACTATTCCACGTTTAAACGTTTGCATCAAAACCTCGCGCTTTTTCAGGTAGTGGCAGGATTTTACCTGTGTGACGCAGTCATCAACGCAACAAATAGCGACGCATTTTGCGTTTATTCCGGCGATAACGCGCGCGTAATGGGATTTAAGCTGTCGGCTGAATTTTGTCATTTGCGGAGGAGATATGCTCGATAAGCTCGACGCCGCCTTACGTTTTCAACAGGAAGCGCTGAATTTGCGCGCCCAGCGCCAGGAAATATTGGCCGCCAACATTGCCAATGCCGACACGCCGGGGTATCAGGCGCGCGATCTGGATTTCGCCAGTGAATTGAAAAAAGTCATGGTGCGTGGACGGGAACAAACCGGCGGCGTCTCGTTGACGCTGACCTCTGCACAACATATTCCGGCCCAAACCGCTTCTGCTCCCGCTACGGAATTGCTCTATCGCATTCCTGACCAGCCGTCTCTGGATGGTAATACGGTGGATATGGACCGGGAACGTACGCAATTTGCAGACAACAGCCTCAAATATCAAATGGGGCTGACCGCGTTGGGCGGACAAATCAAAGGCATGATGAACGTGCTGCAAGGAGGGAACTAATTCGTGGCGCTGTTAAATATTTTTGATATCGCAGGCTCTGCGCTGACGGCGCAGTCTAAGCGTCTGAACGTGGCGGCCAGCAACATGGCGAATGCGGATAGCGTCACCGGACCCGACGGTCAACCGTATCGCGCCAAGCAGGTTGTTTTTCAGGTTGATGCCGCGCCAGGGGCGGCTACAGGCGGCGTAAAAGTGGCTGACGTTATTGAAAGCCAGGCGCCGGATAAGCTGGTGTATGAGCCGGGTAATCCGCTGGCCGATGCGAACGGCTACGTAAAAATGCCGAATGTGGACGTCGTCGGCGAGATGGTCAACACCATGTCCGCTTCGCGTAGCTACCAGGCAAACGTCGAAGTGCTCAACACCGTGAAAAGCTTGATGCTCAAAACGCTTACGTTAGGCCAGTAAAGGAGACGCACATGTCTGTTGCTGTAACCATGAATGACCCGAGCAATGCAGGCGTTAAAGCCGCTACCGGGAATAGCTCCCTGACGGGCAGTAATGCCGCTGACCTGCAAAGCAGTTTTCTGACGCTGCTGGTCGCACAGTTGAAAAACCAGGACCCAACTAACCCGCTGCAAAACAACGAACTGACCACCCAACTGGCGCAAATCAGCACCGTGAGTGGGATTGAGAAACTGAACACCACGCTGGGGTCTATTTCCGGGCAGATCGACAACAGTCAGTCGCTGCAGGCCAGTACGTTGATTGGTCACGGCGTCATGATCCCCGGCACCACCATCCTGACCGGTAAAGGTACGGAAGAGGGCGCGAAAACCACCACCACGCCGTTTGGCGTTGAGCTGCAGCAGCCAGCAGATAAGGTCACTGCAACGATTACCGATAAAGACGGCAAAGTGATACGCACTATTGATATCGGCGGCTTGAAAGCAGGAGTTCATACCTTTACCTGGGACGGCACCATGACCGATGGCACGGATGCGCCAAGCGGTTCTTATAACGTCTCAATTGCTGCCAGCAATGGCGGAACGCAACTGGTGGCGCAGCCGCTTCAGTTTGCGCTGGTGCAGGGTGTTATTCGCAGTAACGGCGGTAATACGCTGGACCTGGGCACCTATGGAACCACCACCCTCGACGAAGTACGGCAAATAATCTAAGCCCTCACACTTATCAGGAGTAAGTCATGGCCTTTTCTCAAGCGGTCAGCGGTCTGAACGCTGCAGCGACCAACCTCGATGTCATTGGTAATAACATCGCCAACTCCGCTACCTACGGTTTTAAATCTGGTACGGCTTCTTTTGCCGATATGTTCGCCGGTTCTAAAGTGGGCCTGGGGGTTAAAGTTGCGGGTATTACTCAGGACTTTACCGATGGTACTACCACCAATACCGGACGCGGACTGGATGTGGCTATCAGCCAGAACGGATTTTTCCGTATGGTAGACAGCAACGGCTCTGTATTCTACAGCCGTAACGGTCAGTTCAAGCTCGATGAAAACCGCAATATCGTTAACATGCAGGGGCTGCAACTGACAGGTTATCCTGCTACCGGTACACCGCCGACAATACAGCAAGGTGCTAACCCGGCACCGATCACTATTCCGAATACGCTGATGGCGGCGAAAACCACGACTACCGCGTCAATGCAGATCAACCTGAACTCCACTGACAAGGTACCAAGTAAAACGCCGTTTAATCCAAACGATGCGGATTCCTACAACAAAAAAGGCACTGTTACCGTTTTCGATAGTCAGGGTAACGCCCATGACATGAACATTTTTTATGTCAAAAACGCAGAGAGCAACACCTGGGAAATTCACACACAGGATGCTTCAACTGGCGAAGCTGCAAAATCAGCCGGGTTTATGAAGTTTAACAACAATGGTGCGTTTTTAGGGATGAGCGCCACGGCAACCGGTACGCCAGCAGGAACGGATATCAACATCGAAACAGGGCAAATTAACGGTGCAGATACCGCAAAATTCTCCCTGAGCTTCCTGAACTCCATGCAGCAGAACACCGGTGCCAACAACATCGTCGCCACGAATCAGAACGGCTACAAGCCGGGCGATCTGGTGAGCTACCAGATTAACAATGACGGTACCGTGGTCGGTAATTACTCCAACGAACAGCAACAGGTACTGGGCCAGATCGTGCTGGCAAACTTTGCCAACAATGAAGGTCTGGCGTCTCAGGGCGACAACGTCTGGGCGGCTACACAGGCTTCCGGCGTGGCGCTGCTGGGTACCGCAGGCGAAGGTAACTTCGGCAAACTGACCAACGGCGCGCTGGAAGCCTCAAACGTGGATTTGAGTAAAGAACTGGTGAATATGATCGTCGCTCAGCGTAACTATCAGTCGAACGCGCAGACCATCAAAACCCAGGATCAGATCCTCAACACGCTGGTCAACCTGCGCTAAGCGCCTGACGGGATGGCTTAATGGATCACGCAATTTATACCGCTATGGGCGCGGCCAGTCAGACGCTGAATCAACAGGCGGTGACGGCCAGCAACCTGGCAAACGCCTCCACGCCGGGCTTTCGTGCGCAGCTTAATGCGCTGCGTGCGGTTCCCGTTGAAGGTTTGTCTTTACCGACGCGTACGCTGGTGGTGGCCTCCACGCCGGGGGCCGACATGACGCCGGGCCAGATGGACTATACCTCACGCCCGCTGGACGTGGCGTTGCAACAGGACGGCTGGTTGGCTGTCCAGACCGCAGACGGTAGCGAAGGATATACCCGTAATGGCGCCATTCAGGTAAGCCCTACGGGTGAACTCACTATTCAGGGGCATCCGGTAATCGGTGAAGCCGGGCCGATAGCCGTACCGGAAGGTTCCGAAGTCACCATTGCGGCTGACGGGACGATCTCGGCGCTTAACCCAGGCGATCCGGCTAATACGGTTGCGCCCGTTGGGCGTCTGAAACTGGTGAAGGCGACGGGGAATGAAGTGCAACGTGGTGATGACGGTATGTTTCGTCTGACCCAGGCCGCGCAGGCTACCCGTGGCGCGACGTTACAGGCCGATCCGAGCATCCGCGTTATGTCGGGCGTGCTGGAAGGCAGTAACGTCAAGCCGGTTGCCGCGATGAGCGACATGATTGCCAACGCCCGCCGTTTTGAAATGCAGATGAAGATTATCAGTAGCGTGGATGATAACGCGGGCCGCGCTAACCAACTGCTGTCGATGAGTTAACACAGGACATTTTATGATCAGTTCATTATGGATCGCCAAAACCGGCCTGGATGCGCAGCAAACCAACATGGATGTGATTGCCAACAACCTGGCAAACGTCAGCACCAACGGATTTAAGCGCCAACGTGCGGTGTTTGAAGATCTGTTGTATCAGACGATTCGCCAGCCTGGCGCCCAGTCTTCTGAACAAACCACACTGCCGTCCGGTTTGCAGATTGGTACCGGTGTGCGTCCGGTGGCAACCGAGCGTTTACACAGCCAGGGGAACCTGTCGCAAACCAATAACAGTAAAGATGTAGCGATTAAAGGCCAGGGCTTTTTCCAGGTCATGCTGCCTGATGGTACGTCAGCTTATACCCGTGACGGTTCTTTCCAGGTGGATCAGAACGGTCAGTTAGTGACGGCGGGTGGTTTTCAGGTTCAGCCTGCCATCACCATCCCGGCTAACGCGCTCAGCATCACCATTGGACGTGACGGTATTGTCAGTGTGACCCAACAGGGTCAGGCTGCGCCTGTTCAGGTCGGGCAGCTTAACCTGACCACCTTTATGAACGACACCGGCCTGGAAAGTATTGGTGAGAATCTGTACACCGAAACGCAGTCATCTGGCGCGCCGAATGAGAGCACGCCGGGGCTGAACGGCGCGGGTCTGCTGTACCAGGGGTATGTTGAAACTTCTAACGTCAACGTGGCGGAAGAGCTGGTAAACATGATCCAGGTTCAGCGCGCTTACGAAATCAACAGTAAAGCGGTATCGACCACCGATCAGATGCTGCAAAAACTGACGCAACTCTAAAGTGGAGTCCGGTGGGGTGAGAACCTCACCGGCACACTGATTTTGAAGATGACCGCAATGCGAAAATACGCGCTTCACCCATACCCAATTTTAGCTCTGCTGGTGGTTTCACTGACAGGGTGCGCCTGGATCCCAGCCACGCCGCTCGTGCAGGGCGCGACGTCTGCTCAACCGGTTCCAGGCCCGACGCCGGTGGCGAATGGCTCAATCTTCCAGTCGGCACAGCCGATTAACTACGGTTATCAGCCGCTCTTCGAAGACCGCCGTCCGCGCAATATTGGCGATACGCTGACCATCGTATTGCAGGAAAACGTCAGCGCGAGCAAAAGCTCCTCGGCAAACGCCAGCCGCGACGGCAAGACCAACTTTGGTTTTGATACCGTACCGCGCTACCTGCAAGGGCTGTTTGGTAACGAACGTGCCGACGTAGAAGCCTCCGGTGGGAACACCTTTAACGGTAAAGGCGGCGCGAACGCCAGCAATACTTTCAGCGGTACGTTGACCGTAACGGTCGATCAGGTTCTGGTGAATGGCAATTTACATGTCGTGGGTGAAAAACAGATCGCCATTAATCAGGGCACTGAGTTCATTCGCTTCTCCGGGGTCGTTAACCCGCGCACCATCAGTGGCAGCAACTCCGTACCGTCAACTCAGGTTGCGGATGCGCGTATTGAGTACGTCGGCAACGGCTACATCAATGAAGCGCAAAATATGGGCTGGTTGCAGCGTTTCTTCCTTAACTTATCGCCGATGTAAGCGAGGTACCCGGTGTTTAAATCTCTTGTTGGAATGGTACTGGTACTGGCAACCGCCTTTGCGCATGCCGACCGTATTCGTGACCTGACCAGCGTGCAGGGCGTGCGGGAAAACTCGTTGATAGGTTACGGGCTGGTGGTCGGGCTGGATGGTACCGGTGACCAGACCACACAGACGCCGTTTACGACGCAAACGCTCAATAATATGCTGTCGCAGTTGGGGATCACCGTACCAACCGGCACCAATATGCAGCTGAAAAACGTGGCGGCGGTGATGGTTACCGCGCAGTTTCCAGCTTTTGGTCGCCAGGGGCAAACCATTGACGTGGTGGTCTCTTCCATGGGGAACGCCAAAAGCCTGCGCGGCGGAACGCTGCTGATGACTCCGCTGAAAGGGGTCGATAGCCAGGTATATGCCTTGGCGCAAGGGAATATTCTGGTTGGCGGTGCGGGCGCGGCTGCGGGTGGCAGTAGCGTGCAAGTTAACCAGCTCAATGGCGGACGCATCACCAACGGCGCGACCATCGAACGTGAGTTGCCCAGCCAGTTCGGCGGCGGCAACACTATTAATCTGCAGCTCAATAATGAAGATTTCACTATGGCGCAGCAGATTACCGACACCATTAATCGCTCGCGTGGCTTTGGCAGCGCGACGGCGCTGGATGCCCGGACCATACAAGTGCGTGTGCCAAGCGGCAACAGTTCACAGGTACGCTTCCTTGCCGACATCCAGAATATGGAGGTGAACGTCACGCCGCAGGACGCGAAGGTCATTATCAACTCGCGTACGGGATCTGTAGTCATGAACCGTGAAGTCACGCTGGATAGCTGTGCCGTGGCGCAGGGTAACTTGTCGATTACGGTAAACCGCCAGGCAAACGTCAGCCAGCCGGATACGCCGTTTGGCGGCGGGCAGACCGTAGTGACGCCACAAACGCAGATCGATCTGCGCCAGAGCGGCGGCTCGCTGCAAAGCGTACGTTCCAGCGCCAATCTGAACAACGTCGTGCGCGCGCTGAATGCGCTGGGGGCGACGCCGATGGATCTGATGTCCATTCTGCAATCGATGCAGAGCGCGGGTTGCTTACGCGCCAAACTGGAAATCATCTGATGATTGGCGACAGCAAACTGCTGACCAGCGCCGCCTGGGATGCGCAAGCACTGAACGAACTGAAAGCGAAAGCGGGTCAGGATCCGGCGGCGAATATTCGCCCCGTGGCCCGTCAGGTTGAAGGGATGTTCGTGCAGATGATGCTGAAAAGCATGCGTGAAGCGTTGCCGAAAGATGGTGTGTTTAGCAGCGATTCAACGCGTTTGTATACCAGCATGTATGACCAACAAATTGCGCAGCAGATGACCGCAGGCAAAGGTCTGGGACTGGCTGAAATGATGGTTAAGCAGATGACGCAAGGACAAGCGCAACCTGCTGATGATGCGCCACAGGTACCGATGAAGTTTCCGCTGGAAACGGTGACCAGCTATCAAAACCAGGCGCTGACGCAACTGGTGCGCAAAGCCATCCCGAGGACGACGGAAAGTAATGATGAGCCGCTGTCGGGCGACAGTAAAGACTTCCTCGCCCAGCTGTCGCTGCCGGCAAAACTGGCGAGTCAGCAAAGCGGCGTTCCGCATCATCTGATTCTGGCGCAGGCGGCGCTGGAGTCCGGATGGGGTCAGCGGCAAATTCGCCGGGAAAACGGTGAACCGAGCTTCAACATTTTTGGCGTGAAGGCTTCGGGAGGCTGGAAGGGACCAACGACCGAAATCACCACCACCGAATATGAAAACGGCGAGGCGAAAAAGGTGAAAGCCAGATTCCGCGTCTATAGCTCTTACCTTGAGGCGCTGTCGGATTATGTCGGGCTGATTTCCCGTAACCCGCGCTATGCGGCGGTGACCGCAGCTGCAACCGCTGAGCAGGGCGCGCAGGCCCTGCAAAATGCCGGTTACGCTACCGACCCTAACTATGCGCGGAAATTAACCAGCATGATCCAGCAGTTGAAATCGATGAGTGAAAAGGTGAGCAAAACCTACAGCACGAACATCGATAATCTCTTTTAAATAGCTCAAGTCTACCGACCTGCTGCCGATAATAACGAGTATTGAAGGATTACAAGGAACCTCCATGTCCAGCTTGATTAATAACGCGATGAGTGGACTCAGCGCAGCGCAGGCCGCGTTGAACACTGCCAGTAATAACATCTCCAGCTATAACGTCGCCGGATATACCCGACAAACGACAATTATGGCGCAAGCGAACAGCACGCTGGGTGCGGGGGGCTGGGTAGGCAATGGCGTCTATGTTTCTGGCGTGCAGCGCGAGTATGACTCGTTTATCACCAATCAGCTGCGGGCAGCGCAAAACCAGAGCAGCGGTCTGACGACCCGTTATGAGCAAATGTCGAAAATCGACAACCTGCTGTCCAGCAAAACCAGTTCGATTTCGACCTCAATGCAGGACTTTTTTACCAGTCTGCAAACGCTGGTCAGTAACGCCGAAGATCCGGCGGCACGCCAGGCGCTGATCGGTAAAGCTGACGGTTTGGTGAATCAGTTTAAAACGACCGATCAGTATCTGCGCGATCAGGATAAGCAGGTTAATACCGCTATCAAAGCCAGCGTCGATCAGATCAACAACTACTCGAAACAAATCGCCAGCCTTAACGACCAGATTTCTCGTCTGACCGGTGTTGGGGCGGGGGCATCCCCTAACGATCTGCTCGATCAGCGCGATCAACTGGTCAGTGAACTGAACCAGCTTGTCGGCGTGGAAGTCAGCGTTCAGGACGGCGGCACTTACAACGTAACCATGGCGAACGGTTATTCATTGGTGCAGGGCAGCAATGCGCGCCAACTGGCGGCAGTGCCTTCCAGTGACGATCCTTCGCGTACAACCGTTGCGTATGTGGATGGCGTTGCCGGAGCGGTTGAGATCCCTGAGAAACTGCTGAATACCGGTTCATTGGGGGGACTGCTCACCTTCCGTTCGCAGGAACTGGATCAAACGCGTAACACGCTGGGCCAACTGGCGCTGGCGTTTGCCGATGCGTTTAACACCCAGCATAAAGAAGGTTTTGATGCTAACGGCGATGCGGGTAAAGATTTCTTTGCTATCGGCAGCCCGTCCGTACTGAGTAACGCTAAAAATACCGGTAAAGCAGAATTAAGTGCTGAAGTTGATGACAGTTCGAAAGTGCAGGCTACCGACTATAAAGTTGTGTTTAGCGGCGGCAAATGGCAGGTGACGCGTCTGGCCGATAACACCACGTTTGAAGCTAAACCTGATGCGAACGGTAAACTGGATATTGATGGTCTGAAGGTAACGGTTAAGGCTAATCCAACCGGCGCTAACGATAACGACAGCTTTATTCTGAAACCCGTGAGCAACGCTATCGTTGATATGAAAGTCATGGTGACTGACGAGTCGAAAATCGCCATGGCGTCAGAGAAAAGCACTGATCCTGCTGCAGATACAGGTGCAAGCGATAACCGTAACGGTCAGAAACTGCTGGATCTGCAAACCAAGGCAACTGTTGGTAATAAAACCTTTAATGACGCTTACGCCACCCTGGTGAGTGACGTGGGCAACAAAACGGCGACGCTGAAAACCAGCAGTACCACGCAAAACAATGTGGTCAAGCAGCTTTATAACCAGCAGCAGTCGATTTCCGGGGTAAACCTCGACGAAGAATACGGTAATTTGCAGCGTTATCAGCAGTATTACCTGGCTAACGCACAGGTATTGCAAACTGCGAATGCGCTGTTTGATGCATTGATTAATATTCGCTAAGGGAGAGGGACACAATGCGTATCAGCACCCAGATGATGTACCAGCAGAACATGCGTGGCATCACTAACTCTCAGGCTGAATGGATGAAGTTCGGCGAGCAGATGTCGACCGGCAAACGTGTGATCAGCCCGTCTGACGATCCGATTGCCGCGTCGCAAGCCGTAGTGCTTTCTCAGGCTCAGGCGCAGAACAGCCAGTACACGCTGGCGCGCACCTTCGCGACGCAGAAAGTCTCGCTGGAAGAGAACGTACTGAGCCAGGTAACAACGGCTATTCAGGCTGCGCAGGAGAAAATTGTTTATGCCGGTAACGGTACATTAAGTGATGATGACCGTGCATCGTTGGCCACTGATTTGCAGGGTATCCGCGATCAGCTGATGAACCTGGCGAACAGCACCGACGGTAATGGGCGCTACATTTTTGGCGGATATAAAACCGAATCGGCCCCGTTTGCCCAGGCTGATGGTTCCTATAGCGGTGGAACAACAAATGTGACCCAGCAGGTTGATGCTTCCCGTACCATGGTCATTGGTCACACGGGCGACAAAATCTTCGCCAGCCTGACCAGCAACGCCGTACCGGAACCACCGGGTAGCACCCAGGAAAAGAACCTGTTCAAAATGCTGGATAGCGCGATTGAAGAGCTAAAAATTCCTATTGCGGGTGATGATGTGGCAAAGGATAAGGCCGCAGCAGCTATCGATAAAACCAATCGTGGCTTGAAAAACTCACTGAATAACGTGCTTTCCGTTCGCGCAGAATTGGGTACCCAACTGAGTGAACTGAGCTCACTGGATTCACTGGGAGCCGATCGTGCGCTAGGCCAAACCCAACAGATGAGCAACCTGGTGGATGTCGACTGGAATGCGGCGATTTCGTCCTACGTCATGCAGCAGGCCGCACTTCAGGCTTCTTATAAAGCATTTACCGATATGCAGGGAATGTCGTTGTTCCAGCTTAATCGGTAATATCTCTTTTTGAACATATCTTGAAACTGGGTATGTTTGTCTGCCCGCTCCCTTAACACCCAGGAGCGGGCATTTTTTTAGGCTACCGTTGTTTTGCTAAGCGACAGATTTCCCGTCAGCCTTATTACCAGCGCAAGCGCACCGCTGATGGTTGCCAGCGTCACCACACCTTCCCAGTTTGCCAGCGCATAGACCTGACTCCCGAGAACGGAACCCAGCGCCATACCAATGAACACCATAGTAAACAGCAGCGCATTCAGACGGCCCCGGGCCTGAGGCTCCAGGCCATAAACCAGGTTCTGGTGGGCAACCAGGCTGGATTGCAATCCGAGATCAAAACCGACCGCCGAAACAGCAATCAGCAACCACTGCCCCTGTACTGGCAGGGCGGGTAACAAGAACATCAGTGCGAAAGAGACGGTTACCAGCAAAGCACCTAACTGCGTCACTTTTGCTGCGCCCACTTTATCGGCCAGATGACCCGCCAACGGCGCGGCAAGCGCACCGGCGGCTCCCGCGATACCAAACGCGCCCGCCATAGCGCTACCCATGTGATAATGTTCAGATAACATCACCGCCAGCGTGGACCAGAAAGCGCTGAAGGCTATGGACAGAAAGCCCTGTGCCAGCGCCGCGCGGCGCAATGCGGGATACCGTTGCCAGAGCTGCGCCATAGAGAGCATCAATGACGGGTAGCTCAGCGTAGAATGGGCCGTAAAACGAGGCAGTACCTTCCACATAATTACGGTAATCATGGCAATACTGGCGGCGGCAAGTTGGTACATCTCACGCCAGCCAAACGCTTCACCCACCAGTCCGCTAACGGTACG
Source organism: Citrobacter werkmanii (assembly GCF_008693645.1). Taxonomy (NCBI): domain Bacteria; kingdom Pseudomonadati; phylum Pseudomonadota; class Gammaproteobacteria; order Enterobacterales; family Enterobacteriaceae; genus Citrobacter; species Citrobacter werkmanii. The sequence goes on from NZ_CP044101.1 coordinate 2,181,384, forward strand.
CGAGAGTAAAATCCCCAACAGCAGGCCTGTCATCACCGTGCCCACCGTTTTTCCCTGTTTGCCTTCCGGCGCCAGAATAGCCGCCGCGGGAACGATATCCTGCGCCATTGTTGCCGCCATGCCCATCAACAGGCTCACTATTAGCAGTGAATGTAACTGCCCGGTAAAGCTGCATGCCAGAAGCAGTACGGCAAGAGAGATACTTTTCAGCAGGATTAATGTCCGGCGGTCATAACGATCGCCCAATGGCAATAAAAACAGAATACCCAGCGCGTATCCCGCCTGGGTCAGCGTCGGAACCAGTCCCATGCCGGTAATACTTAAGTTCAGATCCTGACCCATTAAAGGCAGAAGGGGCTGGGCATAGTAGATAGCGGCAACGCTGAATCCGGCTCCTAATGCCAGAACGAAAATGACCCAACGGGAAAGTGCGGTGTGTGTGTTCACAAATGATTCCTCAATCACAGGATGTGCGGCTATTTTTATCCTTCTGCGGGTGGTGCGGTAGCGAGCGCAGTGGTAAAACAGTTATACGTCAGGCGTATGAAGAAACTGGTAATGATAAAAACTGAACGTATAGATAGGGTGGAATTGATGCGCACGTTTGTGCGTATCGTTGAAGCAGGATCGCTTTCGGCAGCGGCAAAACAGATGGGGACAACGCAAGCGACGGTAAGCCGACGGTTGCAATCCCTGGAAACTCTGCTGGGTGTGAAACTGATCATGCGTACCACGCATGCGATGAAATTAACCGACGATGGAGAGCGCGGTTACCAGCACGCCAAAAATATCATCGATGCCTGGCTGGCGCTGGAAGATGGACTTAATGTCACGGAAGATGAACCGGTGGGGACGTTGCGCGTACGGGCGCCGCATGCGTTTGGACAGCAACAGCTCCTTGAGCCGCTGTTGCAGTTTCTTTCGCGCTATCCACAGTTATCGGTGGAGTGGATGCTTAACGACAAAACCGTTGATTTCCTGAGCGATAATATTGATTGCGCGATTCGGGTTGGCGCGGAAGTCGATCCGGCCACGGTTTCCGTTTTACTGGCTGAAGTTCCCCGTAGCATGGTGGCGAGTTCTGTATTGCTGGAGCAATATGGCGAAATTTCGCACCCTGAGCAGTTATCCGTGCTGCCGTGGATTGCAGTGAACACGTTTTTTCAGCATAGCGTTTCGTTGCTACACCAGGCGCGTAATGAACCTGTCACGCTGACTATTTCACCCAGATTAAGTACTGACAGTATTTATGTGGCAAGAAATGCCGCGCTGGCCGGGCTGGGAGTGACGATTGTTTCCAGCTGGATGGTTGAAGAAGATATCGCCAACGGACGTTTAGTTATGCTGCTGCCCGAGTGGCGGGCAGCCTCGTTGCCGGTGCATCTGGTTTATCCATGGGCGCGTTACTATCCGACACGGTTGCGCAAATTTTTAGCGTTAATGAAGGATGTGATGCCACAGTTAACCGGGATGAAACGCGTAGAGCCGATATAAAAAAGCCGACCCTAAGGTCGGCTTTGATGTTGATTATGACTTATTCAACCGGCTGCGGGCGTGTTGCCGGCGCAGTGGCCTGATGCGTGGCGCTGTGTCCACCGGCGGCGCCTTTGCCTTCAAAGGCGAATGGCGGGCGCTGCCAGTCGCTATGACGCGGCGCTTCTGGCACATAATCCGGCGCGGGAGCGCGGGTCATCGGCGCAGTCGCATGGCTGTGAAGGTGCTCGGCGTCAACGCTTGTTGCGACAACGTCAGACTTAACGACTTCAGCTTCTACAACCGGCGCAGCAACAACTTCCTGCGGCGCAGCGACTTCTTCCACAGTCGGCGCTACTTCCGCAACTTCTTCAACCACCTCCGGCTTGGAGACGATGATTTCCGCAGGCTCTTCAACCGCGACTTCAGCTACAGGTTGAGCTTCAGCGGCGATTTCTTCAGCTACAGGTGCGTCAGATTCAGCGATAATTTGCGGTTGTTTTTCAACCGGGGTCGCAATGACTTCCGGATGCGTGGTTTCAACAACGGCAATCTGAGGTTCCGCTACAACTTCCTCTGGCTGCACGGCTTCAACCGGCGCAGGAGTGTCCGCAATGTGCTCAACGGCAGCCGCAGCAACCTGAGGCTCTACTGCGACAGAAGCAGTTTGCTCCTGGTGAATTTCCTGCTCGCGTTGTTCTTCAACCTGCTGATCCTGCGAACGAACGACAGGGTAGCTGATCCATACTTTACCGGACGCCAATTCAGGAGAAGCACAGGCGACGGTCAGCGGCATTGGCGACTGAGTCGGATAACGCTCGTCACGATAACGACGACGACGCTGTCCACTTACGCGCAGATGGCGAGGGGAACGGCGGGAACGACGTGGCATACCGTTGGAGTCACGCGCTTCGCTGTTGTCTTCCTGCTCAGGTGCGACAACGGCTGGCAGATCAACTTTCGCCAGTTCGGTACGCGGAGTCGGTACGGACTGCTCAACGGCTTGAGCGACAACGACCTCAGCTGCCGCAGCGGTAGTTGCCACTTCGGCTTCAACCGCCGTGCTGTCTGTATAACGCACTTTCTGGTTCAACTGACGCTGTTTACGACGGGTCTGAGGCTGACGTACGCGCTCTTCCTGCTCGGTATCCTGCGCTTGTTGTTCAGCCAGGTTCAGCTCTTTAACTTCCTGCTGCGCCTGACGCTTGTCATCGTTGCGGCGACGGTTGCGCTCGCGACGCGGGGTCTGCTGCTCATCACCTGATTTCGCTTTGTCAGCGACATCACTGGATTGCTGGCGATTATCGCGCGCTTCCGCATTTTGCTGCTGGGCCTGACGACGGTTACGACGATTGTCATCGCGGTTTTCGCCATTTTCCGCACGTTCGTTACGGTTGTCACGATCGCCACGGTTATCGCGGTTATCACGACGATCGTTACGATCGCGACGATTATTTTGCCGTGGTTTACGGCGGTCCTGCTGACGTTCCGTCTTCTCTTCAGCTTTCGGTGCAGGTTGTTCAACCGGCTTCGCTTCTTCGTTACCGCCGAAGATAGACTTCAGTGCGCTGAAGAAACGGCTAATCAAACCAGGCTGAGAGGCTGTTGCTGCGGTGGCGGCAGCAGCTTTAGGCGCAGCGGCTTTAACAGCGGGTTCTTGCACGGTTGGTGCTGGCGGCACGTCTGGCATAGCAAAGGTCGCGAGTGCCGGTTGCTCTGGCTGTTTACGCTCGACATACTCTTGTTCTGACGGCAGTTCCATTGCTTCTTCGTGCAGCTTCGGCAGCAAGTAGCTCAGGGTTGGCGTTTCTTCGCCTTTGCGGACGCGCAGCACGGAATAGTGCGGGGTTTCCATCTGATCGTTTGGCACGATTACACAGCGCACGCCATTCTGACGCGTCTCGATGGCGTTGACCGCAGTACGCTTTTCGTTGAGCAGATAAGAGGCAATCGGCACAGGAACGATAGCGTGAACTTCCTGGGTATTCTCTTTCAGCGCTTCTTCTTCAATCAGACGCAGAATAGACAGCGACAGAGATTCGTTGTCACGCACGGTACCGGTGCCGGAGCAGCGCGGGCAGACGTGATGGCTGGACTCACCCAGCGACGGGCTCAGACGCTGGCGGGACATCTCCAGCAGGCCGAAGCGAGAAATATGGCTGATCTGAATACGCGCTCGGTCCTGACGCACGGCTTCACGCAGGCGGTTTTCAACCGCACGCTGGTGGCGAACCGGCGTCATATCGATAAAGTCGATGACAATCAGGCCGCCGAGGTCGCGCAGACGCAACTGACGCGCAATTTCATCGGCTGCTTCCAGGTTGGTGTTGAATGCGGTTTCTTCGATGTCGCCGCCGCGGGTCGCGCGTGCGGAGTTGATATCGATAGCGGTAAGGGCTTCAGTGCTGTCGATGACGATGGAGCCGCCGGACGGCAGACGCACTTCGCGCTGGAACGCGGACTCAATCTGAGATTCAATTTGATAGTGGCTGAACAGCGGGATTTCACCGGTGTACAGTTTGATTTTGCTGCTGAAATCCGGACGACCCAGCGCGGCGATGTGCTGACGCGCCATCTCCATGACTTTCGGGTTATCAATGAGGATTTCGCCAATATCCTGACGTAAATAGTCACGGAATGCGCGGACGATGACGTTGCTTTCCTGGTGAATCAGGAACGGAGCAGGGCGGCTGTCGGCGGCTTTTTGAATGGCTTCCCAGTGTTTCAGGCGGAAGCTCAGGTCCCATTGCAGCGCTTCGGCGGATTTGCCGACACCTGCGGTACGCACAATAAGCCCCATACCATCAGGCAGTTCCAGGCTTGCCAGCGCTTCTTTTAATTCGGTGCGGTCATCGCCTTCAATACGACGGGAGATGCCGCCCGCGCGCGGGTTGTTCGGCATCAGAACCAGATAACTACCCGCCAGGCTGATAAAGGTGGTCAGCGCAGCGCCTTTATTGCCGCGTTCTTCTTTATCGATCTGAACAATGACTTCCTGACCTTCGCGCAACACATCTTTAATGTTGGGACGACCATGGGAGTTGTAGTTAGCGGGGAAGTATTCGCGGGCAATTTCTTTTAACGGAAGGAAACCGTGACGTTCAGCGCCGTAATCAACAAAAGCAGCTTCCAGACTCGGTTCAATACGGGTAATTTTCCCTTTATAGATGTTGGCTTTTTTCTGTTCGTGTCCGGGACTTTCGATATCCAGATCGTACAGACGTTGCCCATCTACAAGGGCGACACGCAACTCTTCCTGCTGAGTCGCGTTAATTAACATTCTTTTCATCGTAACTTACTCATTATTCTTACATTGACGACTAAGCTGCGGGCAGAGTAATGCCTTTCCGGGTGTGAACCGATGGCCTCGTGTCTATTCGCGTCGCCAACCTCACGGTTATCGTCAGCTCAAAGAGGCGCAGAGTGTCGGTTGCCTGTATTTCATACGGAAACACAGCGCAATTATCAGGGGAACAGTCTGGGTGTTACTCTCCAGAAAAGCTTCCTTATTACCGGTAAGGACTGCAACCCGCAGCCCGCTAACTGCCTGAAAGATCAATACGTCTTACGCCATTGCTGCGTTGATGATCGGTCGGGCAAAATTGGGTCATTCCGGAAAAGGTCTTGTTTTAACAAGATTCAACACGGAGACAACCTCATTATTCCACTGCTAACCTTGTTATAGCAAGATGACTTTTGCCATTTATCACCCGGTTACTCACAGTTTTTTCACTTCCGCGTAGTGATTGGTTTAATAACCACCAAATCGGTTATGTCAAACTTAAGTAATAGGGTATAGCAGTTAATATAAGCATAGAAAAATGTGTGGCGCGAATCTTGATGGCTATTTAAAATCGGCCCCCATGAAAACAGAGACTCCAGCCGTAAAAACAGTTGCTATCACTGCTGACGAAGCAGGGCAACGCATCGACAACTTTTTACGCACTCAACTTAAGGGTGTGCCGAAAAGTATGATTTATCGCATTTTGCGTAAAGGCGAAGTGCGGGTGAATAAAAAGCGCATTAAACCCGAGTACAAACTCGAAGATGGGGACATCGTGCGTATTCCACCTGTGCGTGTCGCCGAACGTGAAGAAGAGACTATTTCCCCAAATCTGCAGAAGGTTGCGGCGCTGACTGATGTCATTTTATATGAAGATGATCATATTCTGGTGCTTAACAAACCTTCAGGAACGGCCGTACATGGCGGAAGCGGATTAAGCTTCGGTGTTATTGAAGGTTTACGCGCGTTACGTCCGGAAGCGCGTTTCCTCGAACTGGTGCATCGCCTGGACCGCGATACCTCCGGTGTGCTGCTGGTTGCTAAAAAACGCTCAGCCTTACGTTCGTTACATGAACAGCTGCGTGAAAAAGGGATGCAAAAAGACTACCTGGCGCTGGTGAGAGGCCAGTGGCAGTCGCATGTCAAAACCGTGCAGGCGCCGCTGTTGAAGAACATTTTGCAAAGCGGCGAGCGTATCGTGCGGGTGAATCAGGAAGGCAAACCGTCGGAAACACGCTTTAAGGTGGAAGAGCGCTATGCGTTTGCCACGCTTGTGCGCTGTAGCCCGGTCACAGGGCGCACGCACCAGATCCGTGTGCATACCCAATATGCCGGGCATCCGATAGCCTTTGACGATCGCTATGGCGACCGTGAGTTCGATAAACAACTCGCGGATACCGGACTGAACAGGTTGTTCCTTCATGCCGCGGCGTTGAAATTCACCCATCCGGGGACGGGCGAAGTGATGCGTGTTGAAGCGCCAATGGATAAACAGTTGAAGCGCTGCCTTGAGGTGTTACGTAGCAAAGCCTGATGCGCGTTGCTTATCAGGCCTGCAATCGCGTTATGCGCCGTAGGCCTGATAAGACGCATCGCGTCGCCATCAGGTGGATTAACTAGGCGTTCAGCGGGTTCATCTCTTCCCGGCGCAGCATTTGACACAATGCGATCAGCGGCAGGCCGATCAGCGTATTGGGGTCGCGACCCTCGAGACGCTCAAAGAGAGCAATGCCTAACCCCTCACTTTTAAAACTGCCGGCACAATGTAGCGGGCGTTCTTTGCGCAGGTAATCATCAATTTCCGTTTCGCTTAAATGCCGAAAATGAACGTCGAACGGCTCGACCTCAGTTTGTAAATGTCCGGTGGCTGAATTATAAAGCGCCAGTCCGGTGTAAAACGTCACAATATTGCCACGGGCTTTGAGTAATTGTTGGCGCGCATTTTCTTCTGTTAATGGTTTGCCGGTTATTTCACCATCAAGAACACAAATTTGATCGGAGCCAATAATCAGATGCGCTGGATAACGTTGGGCGAGAGATTGCGCTTTTTGTTGCGCCAGTCGCGAGACTAAATGGCGTGGCGCTTCGCCGGGTAACGGCGTTTCATCCACCTCAGGAGCCGCGCATTCAAACGGAATTGCCAGTTTTTCAAGTAAAGCGCGACGCCAGGGAGAGGTCGAGGCAAGTATAAGTTGAGGCATATTTTTCCTCTCGCATATAGCGTATTGATGAGAGCCATTTTAAACTATGGACTTCGTCCTACAAGCTGGCTGTATTGGCTTGTCTTGAGCGATTTTAAGTCGATGACCCGCAATGTGTGCGAATTATTGGCAAAAGGCAACCTCAGGCTGCCTTTTTCTTTGACTATATGACGTTACAAAGTTAATATGCGCGCCCTATGCAAAAGGTAAAATTACCCCTGACTCTTGATCCGGTTCGTACGGCTCAAAAACGCCTCGATTATGAAGGTATCTATACTTCTGATCTGGTTGAGCGCGTCGCCGATTCTGTGGTCAGTGTGGACAGTGATGTGGAATGCTCCATGTCGTTCGCTATCGATAACCAGCGCCTTGCCGTGATAACCGGTGATGCGAAAGTGTCGGTTACGCTCGAATGTCAGCGTTGCGGGAAACCGTTCCCACTTCATGTTCACACAACATATTGTTTTAGTCCTGTCCGTTCTGACGAACAGGCTGAAGCACTCCCGGAAGCGTATGAGCCGATTGAGGTTAACGAATTCGGTGAAATCGATCTGCTTGCAATGGTTGAAGATGAGATTATCCTCTCCTTGCCGGTAGTTCCGGTGCATGATTCTGAACACTGTGAAGTGTCCGAGGCGGACATGGTCTTTGGCGAATTGCCTGATGAAGCGCAAAAACCAAACCCATTTGCCGTATTAGCCAGCTTAAAGCGTAAGTAATTGAGGAGTAAGGTCCATGGCCGTACAACAGAATAAACCAACCCGTTCCAAACGTGGCATGCGTCGTTCTCATGACGCTCTGACCGCAGTCACCAGCCTGTCTGTAGACAAAACTTCTGGTGAACAACACCTGCGTCACCACATCACTGCCGACGGTTTCTACCGTGGCCGTAAGGTAATCGCTAAGTAATCACGCATGACTCAATGGATTTCCCGCTTCGGTGAGAAAGACAGAGAGCGCACGCGTGATGAAGCTTAGTGAGGCTTTCCCCGGGTAACTGGGGAAACACCTAACCGGGCAGCGACGATACCTTGACACATCTAACCCTGGCGTTAGATGTCATGGGGGGAGATTTTGGCCCTACCGTGACAGTGCCTGCAGCATTGCAGGCACTGAATTCTAATTCGCAACTCACACTTCTTTTAGTCGGGGATCCCGATACAATCACGCCATTACTTGCCAAAGCTGACTTCGAACAACGTTCACGTCTGCAGATTGTCCCTGCTCAGTCAGTTATTGCCAGTGATGCCCGGCCCTCGCAGGCTATTCGCGCCAGTCGTGGAAGCTCAATGCGTGTTGCCCTGGAGCTCGTGAAAGAAGGTCGAGCGCAAGCCTGTGTGAGTGCTGGTAATACCGGCGCGCTAATGGGACTTGCGAAGTTATTGCTCAAACCCCTTGAGGGTATTGAGCGTCCTGCGTTGGTGACGGTTTTACCGCATCAGCAAAAGGGCAAAACGGTGGTGCTGGATTTAGGCGCCAACGTGGATTGTGATAGCACGATGTTGGTGCAATTTGCCGTTATGGGGTCCGTGCTGGCAGAAGAAGTCGTTGGGATTGCTAACCCTCGGGTTGCGTTGCTCAACATCGGCGAAGAAGAAACTAAAGGTCTCGACAGTATTCGGGATGCTTCTGCGGTGCTAAAAACAATCCCTTCCATTAACTATATAGGCTATCTTGAAGCCAATGAGTTACTGACTGGCAAAACTGATGTACTGGTCTGTGACGGCTTTACAGGTAATGTCACATTAAAGACGATGGAAGGTGTTGTCAGAATGTTCCTTTCACTGCTGAAATCTCAGGGTGAGGGCAAAAAACGGTCGTGGTGGCTGCTTTTATTAAAACGTTGGTTACAAAAAAGCCTGACAAGGCGATTTAGTCACCTCAACCCCGACCAGTATAATGGCGCCTGTCTGTTAGGATTGCGCGGCACGGTGATTAAGAGTCATGGTGCGGCTAATCAGCGAGCATTTGAGGTCGCGATTGAACAGGCAGTGCAGGCGGTGCAGCGACAAGTTCCTCAGCGAATTGCCGCTCGCCTGGAATCTGTATACCCAGCTGGATTCGAACTGCTGGACGGTGGCGAAAGCGCAAACTCACGACCGCAAAGATAATAGCGCGTTTGTGAAAGCTGTCAGCGTACCAGCGTTTTGCTCGTGGCGGTATATAACCAAAAAGTGACTGAGCGTACATGTATACGAAGATTATTGGTACCGGCAGCTATCTGCCTGAACACGTGCGTACTAACGCCGATTTGGAAAAAATGGTCGAGACATCTGATGAGTGGATCGTCACTCGTACAGGTATCCGTGAACGCCACATTGCAGCGCCAAATGAAACAGTTGCGACGATGGGCTTTGCCGCCGCAAACCGTGCGCTGGAAATGGCGGGCATCGACAAAGAAGAAATTGGTCTGATTGTGGTTGCCACCACATCATCCACACACGCATTTCCAAGCGCGGCATGCCAGATCCAAAGTATGCTGGGGATCAAAGGCTGTCCGGCGTTTGACGTTGCGGCCGCTTGTGCCGGTTTTACCTATGCCCTGAGCGTTGCCGATCAGTACGTTAAGTCTGGCGCAGTGAAGCATGCGCTGGTCGTTGGATCTGATGTTCTTGCTCGTACTTGTGATCCAACCGATCGTGGAACGATCATTATCTTTGGTGACGGCGCGGGCGCGGTGGTACTGAGCGCATCCGAAGAGCCGGGTATTCTCTCCACGCATCTGCATGCTGATGGTCGTTACGGTGAGTTGTTGACGCTGCCTAACGCCGATCGCGTAAATCCGGATAACCCGATCCACCTGACGATGGCGGGTAACGAAGTATTTAAAGTCGCGGTGACCGAGCTTGCCCACATCGTTGATGAAACGCTGGAAGCCAATAATCTCGACCGTTCTGCGCTGGACTGGCTGGTGCCGCATCAGGCAAACCTGCGCATTATCAGCGCGACAGCGAAAAAGCTGGGCATGTCGATGGATAATGTCGTCGTTACACTGGACAGACATGGCAATACGTCCGCGGCTTCCGTACCGTGCGCACTGGACGAAGCCGTCCGCGACGGGCGTATCAAAGCCGGGCAGTTGATATTGCTTGAAGCCTTCGGGGGTGGATTCACCTGGGGCTCCGCGCTGGTTCGTTTCTAGTATAAGGATTTTAACATGACGCAATTTGCATTTGTGTTTCCGGGGCAGGGTTCCCAGACCGTTGGGATGTTGTCTGAAATGGCAGCAAGCTACCCAATTGTTGAAGAAACTTTTGCTGAAGCATCAGCTGCGCTGGGCTATGATCTGTGGGCGCTGACTCAGCAAGGTCCGGCAGAAGAACTGAATAAAACCTGGCAGACGCAGCCAGCGCTATTGGCTGCATCTGTCGCGCTGTATCGCGTATGGCAGCAGCAGGGTGGTAAAACACCTGCGCTGATGGCAGGTCACAGCCTGGGCGAATACTCTGCGTTGGTATGTGCGGGCGTAATTGATTTTGCCGATGCTGTCCGTCTGGTTGAACTGCGCGGTAAATTCATGCAGGAAGCCGTACCGGAAGGTACTGGCGGCATGTCTGCGATTATTGGTCTGGACGATGCCTCTATCGCTAAAGCGTGTGAAGAGTCTGCTGAAGGGCAGGTCGTTTCTCCGGTTAACTTCAACTCGCCGGGTCAGGTGGTTATCGCCGGGCATAAAGAAGCCGTAGAACGTGCAGGTGCCGCCTGTAAAGCCGCTGGCGCCAAGCGTGCGCTGCCGTTGCCGGTCAGCGTGCCTTCTCACTGCGCGCTGATGAAGCCTGCCGCTGAGAAACTGGCCGTTGAATTGCAAAAAATCACTTTCAACGTGCCGACTGTTCCAGTTGTGAACAACGTCGACGTGAAGTGTGAAACTACCGCAGACGCGATTCGCGATGCGCTGGTTCGTCAACTGTACAGCCCGGTTCAGTGGACCAAAACCGTTGAATTTATGGCATCTCAGGGCGTAGAGCACCTGTATGAAGTGGGGCCAGGTAAAGTTCTCACCGGTTTGACGAAACGTATTGTTGACACCCTGACCGCTTCGGCACTGAATGAGCCGGCGGCGCTGTCTGCGGCGCTAGAGCAATAAAAGAGGAAGCCCATGAATTTTGAAGGAAAAATCGCGCTGGTAACCGGTGCAAGCCGTGGAATTGGCCGCGCAATTGCTGAAACACTCGTTGCCCGTGGCGCGAAAGTTATCGGGACTGCAACCAGTGAAAGTGGTGCGCAGGCCATTAGCGATTACTTAGGTGCAAATGGTAAAGGTCTGATGTTGAATGTGACCGATCCGGCATCTATCGAATCTGTTCTGGAAAATATTCGCGCAGAATTTGGTGAAGTCGATATTCTGGTCAATAATGCCGGGATTACTCGTGATAACCTGTTAATGCGCATGAAAGATGACGAGTGGAACGATATCATCGAAACCAACCTGTCATCTGTTTTCCGTCTGTCAAAAGCGGTAATGCGAGCTATGATGAAAAAGCGTCATGGGCGTATTATCACTATCGGTTCTGTGGTTGGTACCATGGGAAATGCGGGTCAGGCTAACTACGCTGCGGCGAAAGCAGGTCTGATCGGCTTCAGTAAATCACTGGCGCGCGAAGTTGCGTCCCGTGGTATTACTGTAAACGTTGTTGCTCCGGGCTTTATTGAAACGGACATGACGCGTGCGCTGTCTGATGATCAGCGTGCGGGTATACTGGCGCAGGTTCCTGCGGGTCGCCTTGGTGGCGCTCAGGAAATCGCCAGTGCGGTTGCATTTTTAGCTTCTGACGAAGCAAGTTACATCACAGGTGAGACTTTGCACGTCAACGGCGGGATGTACATGGTTTAACCACGATTGAAAAATATTTGCGTTATTAGGGGGAATGGCCTCAAAATAACGTAAAATCGTGGTAAGACCTGCCGGGATTTAGTTGCAAATTTTTCAACATTTTATACACTACGAAAACCATCGCGAAAGCGAGTTTTGATAGGAAATTTAAGAGTATGAGCACTATCGAAGAACGCGTTAAGAAAATTATCGGCGAACAGCTGGGCGTTAAGCAGGAAGAAGTTACCAACAATGCTTCCTTCGTTGAAGACCTGGGCGCAGATTCTCTTGACACCGTTGAGCTGGTAATGGCTCTGGAAGAAGAGTTTGATACTGAGATTCCGGACGAAGAAGCTGAGAAAATCACTACCGTTCAGGCTGCCATTGATTACATCAACGGCCACCAGGCGTAAGTGAACATCTCCAGGCGGTCATTCGACCGCCTGAGTTTTATCTTTTTATCCCACTTGAATTATTTTCCCTCCCTGGAGGACAACCGTGTCTAAGCGTCGTGTAGTTGTGACCGGACTGGGCATGTTGTCTCCTGTCGGCAATACCGTAGAGTCTACCTGGAAAGCTCTCCTTGCCGGTCAGAGTGGCATCAGCCTGATCGACCATTTCGATACTAGCGCCTATGCAACGAAATTTGCTGGCTTAGTAAAGGATTTTAACTGTGAAGACATTATCTCGCGCAAAGAACAGCGCAAGATGGATGCCTTCATTCAATATGGAATTGTCGCTGGCGTTCAGGCCATGCAGGATTCTGGCCTCGAAATTACGGAAGAGAACGCTCACCGTATTGGCGCCGCTATTGGCTCTGGTATTGGCGGTCTCGGTCTGATCGAAGAAAACCATACCTCTTTGGTAAACGGTGGACCGCGTAAGATCAGCCCGTTCTTCGTTCCGTCGACGATTGTTAACATGGTGGCAGGTCACCTGACCATCATGTACGGCCTGCAAGGGCCAAGCATCTCCATCGCGACCGCCTGTACTTCAGGCGTACATAACATCGGTCATGCCGCACGTATCATTGCATACGGTGATGCAGACGCGATGGTTGCGGGTGGTGCTGAAAAAGCCAGTACACCGCTTGGCGTGGGTGGTTTTGGCGCGGCACGCGCGCTGTCTACGCGTAATGATAACCCGCAAGCGGCAAGCCGCCCGTGGGATAAAGAGCGTGATGGCTTCGTGTTGGGCGACGGCGCAGGCATGGTGGTACTGGAGGAGTACGAGCATGCGAAAGCGCGCGGCGCGAAAATCTATGCTGAAGTCGTTGGTTTTGGCATGAGCAGCGATGCTTACCACATGACGTCACCACCGGAAAACGGTGCAGGCGCTGCGCTGGCAATGGTCAACGCACTGCGCGATGCGGCTATCGAAGCGGGTCAGATCGGCTATGTCAACGCGCATGGTACGTCTACGCCTGCAGGCGATAAAGCTGAAACCCAGGCAGTGAAATCTGTCTTTGGCGATGCGGCGAGCCGTGTGATGGTAAGCTCAACCAAATCCATGACCGGTCACCTGTTAGGCGCTGCGGGCGCGGTAGAGTCTATTTTCTCTATCCTGGCGCTGCGCGACCAGGCTATTCCGCCAACCATCAACCTGGATAACCCGGATGAAGGTTGCGACCTGGACTTCGTTCCTCACGAAGCGCGTCAGGTGAGTGGTTTGGAATATACTCTGTGTAACTCCTTCGGCTTCGGTGGTACCAACGGTTCTTTGATCTTTAAAAAGATTTAAGTCTCGTCAGGTGATGCGTTAGCATCGAAATAAAACTGAAAAGGTCCGCTTGTCGGGCCTTTTTTTATTCGGTTTTTCACCCTTGTCCTGTGTTACTCATCCTGCCAAACTAGCGGACCAGATATAAGGAGCCTCCATGTTCTTAATTAATGGCTGCGAGCAAAATCTGCTGGCCGTAAGCGATCGAGCGACCCAATTTGGCGATGGTTGTTTTACTACCGCGCGAATTATCGACGGCGAAATTTGCCTCTTTGCAGCGCATCTTGCGCGTTTACAAGACGCTTGCCAAAAGTTGCTGATCGCTTTTGAACAGTGGTCAGAACTGCAAGATGAAATGAAAATGCTGGCTCAAGGACACGCGCGTGGCGTATTGAAAGTCATTATTAGCCGCGGTAGCGGCGGTCGGGGATACAGCGGCGCAAATTGTCACAACGCCACCCGTATTCTCTCTGTTTCAGCCTGGCCCGAACATTACGATCGTTGGCGCCATGAAGGGATTACGCTGGCGTTAAGCCCAGTGCGTCTGGGGCGTAACCCTATGCTTGCAGGACTTAAGCATCTGAATCGCCTGGAGCAGGTATTGATTCGCTCTCATCTTGAGCAGACGGATGCCGATGAAGCGCTGGTTCTTGACAGCGAGGGATGGGTTACGGAATGCTGTGCGGCTAATTTGTTCTGGCGTAAAGGTAATGTGGTTTACACTCCCCGGTTGGATCAGGCCGGAGTGAACGGCATTATGCGACAATTCTGTATCCGTATGCTGGCACAATCACCGTTCAGTCTTGTCGAAGTGTATGCCGGGTTGGAGGAGATTATGCAAGCCGATGAAATCGTCGTCTGTAACGCATTAATGCCGGTTATTCCCGTGCGTACCTGTGGCGACACGATGTTGTCTTCACGTTTGTTATTCGATTTTTTAGCCCCACTTTGTGAGCACCCGAATTAGTCATGAAAAAACTGTTACTCGTTGTCCTGTTATTGCTGGTTGTGCTGGGCATTGCCGCGGGCGTAGGCATGTGGAAAGTTCGCCATCTGGCGGACAGTAAGTTATTGATTAAAGAAGAGACCATTTTTACGCTGAAAGCGGGTACAGGCCGCCTGGCCCTCGGTGAACAGCTGTATGCGGATAAGGTTATCAATCGTCCGCGTGTCTTCCAGTGGCTGCTGCGTGTGGAGCCTGACCTGTCGCATTTTAAGGCGGGTACCTATCGCCTGACGCCCGACATGACGGTGCGAGAAATGCTGCTATTGCTGGAAAGCGGTAAAGAGGCCCAGTTCCCGTTACGTCTGGTGGAAGGGATGCGCCTGAGTGATTACCTCAGACAACTGCGCGATGCGCCCTATATCAAACATACGCTGAGCGACGATAACTACGAGACTGTCGCTCAGGCGCTGAAGCTGGAAAACCCGCAGTGGGTGGAAGGCTGGTTCTGGCCCGATACCTGGATGTATACCGCCAATACGACCGACGTAGCACTGCTAAAACGTGCGCATCAAAAGATGGTTAAAGCGGTGGATACCGTCTGGGAAGGGCGCGCTGATGGCTTGCCTTATCAGGATAAAAATCAGCTAGTGACAATGGCCTCGATTATTGAAAAAGAAACTGCGGTTGCCAGCGAGCGCGACCAGGTGGCCTCGGTCTTTATTAACCGCTTACGTATTGGCATGCGTTTACAAACCGATCCGACGGTGATTTACGGCATGGGGACACGGTATAATGGCAAATTGTCGCGTGTGGATTTAGAAACGCCAACCGCCTATAACACCTACACCATTACCGGGCTGCCGCCTGGCCCGATTGCCATGCCGGGAGAGGCCTCGTTGCAGGCTGCCGCACACCCGGCAAAAACGCCGTATCTCTATTTCGTGGCAGATGGTAAAGGCGGCCACACATTTAACACCAATCTTGTCAGCCATAACCGGTCAGTACAGGATTACCTGAAAGTGCTTAAGGAAAAAAATGGGCAGTAACTATATCGTCATCGAGGGCCTGGAAGGCGCCGGAAAAACCACTGCGCGTAATGTGGTGGTAGAGACACTTGAGCAACTCGGTATTCGTGACATGGTTTTTACCCGCGAGCCTGGTGGAACGCAGCTCGCTGAGAAACTAAGAAGTCTGGTGCTGGACATTAAGTCGGTAGGTGACGAGGTCATTACCGACAAAGCAGAAGTCCTGATGTTTTACGCCGCGCGCGTACAGTTGGTCGAAACCGTTATTAAACCTGCTCTGGCGAGAGGCGCATGGGTCATTGGCGATCGTCACGACCTGTCGACCCAGGCGTATCAGGGCGGTGGCCGCGGTATCGATCAAAACATGCTGGCAACGCTGCGTGATGCGGTACTCGGAGATTTTCGTCCGGACCTGACGCTCTATCTGGATGTCACTCCAGAAGTCGGATTGAAGCGTGCGCGTGCGCGTGGCGAACTGGACCGTATCGAACAGGAATCTTTCGATTTCTTTAATCGTACCCGAGCGCGCTATCTTGAACTGGCTGCCAAAGATGCCAGCATTCGTACGATTGACGCTACGCAGCCGCTGGAGGCTGTGATGGCTGATATTCGCAATACCATTACTCAGTGGGTGAAGGAGCAGGGCGCATGAAATGGTACCCATGGTTACGACCTGATTTTGAAAAACTGGTAGCGAGCTACCAGACGGGTCGTGGTCACCATGCGTTACTGATTCAGGCGTTACCCGGCATGGGCGACGATGCGCTGATTTACGCGCTCAGTCGCTATTTAATGTGTCAGCATCCGGAAGGACATAAAAGCTGCGGACACTGCCGCGGCTGTCAGCTGATGCAGGCGGGGACCCATCCGGACTACTATTCGCTGCTGCCGGAAAAAGGCAAAAGCACGCTGGGCGTTGACGCGGTACGCGAAGTCAGTGAGAAACTGTACGAGCATTCACGCCTGGGCGGGGCGAAAGTGGTGTGGATCCCGGATGCCGCCCAGTTAACCGATGCCGCCGCTAATGCGTTGCTGAAAACGCTGGAAGAGCCTCCGGCGCAGACCTGGTTCTTCCTCGCCAGTCGCGAACCTGCGCGTTTATTGGCCACGCTGCGTAGCCGCTGTCGGTTACATCACCTTGCACCACCGGCAGAGTCATACGCTATCTCCTGGCTTACCCGTGAAGTGACGGCGTCACCGGAAGCATTGTTGAGCGCATTACGTCTGAGTGCGGGGTCACCTGGCGCGGCATTAACGTTGCTACAGGCTGAAAGCTGGACGCACCGCACAGAGTTCCTCGCCGCGCTGGCGAACACCCTGCAATCAGGCGACTGGTATATCCTGTTAGCGGCGCTCAACCACGATCAGGCTGCCGCTCGTTTACACTGGCTGGCCACGCTGTTGACGGATGCCTTAAAGCGTTCCTATGGGATTTCCCATTTAACCAATCCTGATGCTCAGGATCTCATCTCTTCTATCGCCGAGCGGTTATCCGTCGCCCAGATACAGGCGATACTCGGTGATGTTTGTCATTGTCGTCAGCAGTTGCTGAACGTGACGGGCATAAACCGTGAACTGGTATTAACCGATCTTATTCTCCGTATTGAGCATTACCTGCAACCAGGCACCGTACTGCCTGTTCCTCATCTTTGAGAGAGACATTATGTTTTTAGTCGACTCACACTGCCATCTTGATGGCCTGGATTATCAATCTCTGCATAAGGACGTGGACGACGTGTTGGCGAAAGCGGCCGCACGCGATGTAAAATTTTGTCTTGCCGTCGCGACCACCCTGCCGGGATACCGCAGTATGCGTGAACTGGTTGGCCAACGTGACAACGTGGTTTTCTCCTGCGGTGTGCATCCGTTAAATCAGGATGAAACTTATGATGTTGAAGACCTGCGTCGTTTTGCCGCCGAAGACGGTGTGGTAGCGATGGGCGAAACCGGGCTGGATTATTTTTACACGCCGGAAACGAAGGTGCGCCAGCAGGAATCTTTCATCCACCATATTCAGATTGGCCGCGAGTTACAGAAACCGGTTATCGTGCATACCCGTGATGCCCGAGCCGATACGTTATCAATTCTGCGCGAAGAAAAGGTGACGGATTGCGGCGGCGTACTACACTGTTTTACAGAGGACAGAGAAACGGCGGGCAAATTGCTGGATCTCGGCTTTTATATCTCGTTTTCCGGCATCGTCACGTTCCGTAATGCTGACCAACTTCGTGATGCTGCTCGTTATGTTCCTCTGGATCGTTTGTTAGTTGAGACGGATTCTCCGTACCTTGCGCCGGTGCCGCATCGTGGAAAAGAGAACCAACCTGCCATGACGCGTGACGTTGCGGAGTATATGGCCGTAGTGAAAGGTGTTGCCGTGGAAGAACTGGCGCAGGCAACCACTGATAACTTTGCCCGCCTGTTTCACATCGATGCTTCTCGCCTGCAATCAGTCCGTTAACTGACTTTTTTTAAAGCTCGTAATTAATAACTAAAGCGAGTAAAGTTCACCGCCACAAAATGGGCGGTGAATAACCAGTTAGACACATTCAGAAACTCATTTTATCGGAATGTGCGAATTTTGCGGCCATTCACAACTGAATTGTGATAGCCGTCAAACAAATACAGACTGAATTATTTTACTCTGTGTAATAAATAAAGAGCACTTAGATGCTCTGTCCACGGCGAGGCTCTCCCCCCTTGCCAATGCGTGAGAACGTAGAATACACAAAATCATTCAAGCGGCATCAAGGCGGCAAGTGAGTGAATGACAGGAGCTTACTCGAGTAAGTGACTGGAGTGAATGAGCGCAGCCAACGCTGAGGCGGTTTGAAGGATGAAGTGTATAAGCACAAATACTCAGGAGCACTCCTAATTATGTTTAAGAATGCATTTGCTAACCTGCAAAAGGTCGGTAAATCGCTGATGCTGCCGGTATCCGTACTCCCGATTGCAGGTATCCTGCTGGGTGTCGGTTCCGCTAACTTCAGCTGGCTGCCAGCCGTTGTATCGCACGTAATGGCAGAAGCAGGCGGTTCTGTTTTTGCGAACATGCCGCTGATCTTTGCCATCGGTGTTGCGTTAGGCTTCACCAACAATGACGGCGTATCTGCACTGGCATCCGTTGTTGCCTACGGCATCATGGTTAAAACCATGGCTGTTGTTGCGCCGCTGGTTCTGCATTTACCTGCTGAAGAGATCGCCGCTAAACACCTTGCTGATACGGGTGTTCTCGGGGGGATTATCTCCGGTGCGATTGCAGCGTATATGTTCAACCGTTTCTACCGTATCAAATTGCCTGAGTATCTCGGCTTCTTTGCGGGTAAGCGCTTCGTTCCTATTATTTCTGGTCTGGCTGCCATCTTCACAGGCGTGGTTCTGTCCTTCATTTGGCCGCCGATCGGTACTGCTATTCAGACGTTCTCCCAGTGGGCTGCATACCAGAACCCGGTAGTGGCGTTCGGTATCTATGGCTTCATTGAACGCTGCCTGGTGCCGTTTGGTCTGCACCATATCTGGAACGTTCCATTCCAGATGCAGATCGGTGAGTACACCAACGCCGCGGGTCAGGTGTTCCACGGTGATATCCCTCGCTATATGGCGGGCGACCCGACTGCGGGCAAACTGTCCGGTGGCTTCCTGTTCAAAATGTACGGTCTGCCGGCTGCCGCTATCGCTATCTGGCACTCTGCTAAACCAGAAAACCGCGCGAAAGTGGGCGGTATTATGATCTCCGCGGCGCTGACCTCGTTCCTGACCGGTATTACCGAGCCGATCGAGTTCTCCTTCATGTTCGTGGCGCCGATCCTGTACATCATCCACGCGATTCTGGCTGGTCTGGCATTCCCGATCTGTATCCTGCTGGGTATGCGCGACGGGACATCGTTCTCTCACGGTCTGATCGACTTTATCGTTCTGTCCGGTAACAGCAGCAAACTGTGGCTGTTCCCGATTGTCGGTATCGGTTATGCGATTGTTTACTACACCATCTTCCGTGTGCTGATCAAAGCGCTGGACCTGAAAACGCCAGGTCGTGAAGATGCGACCGAAGACAGCAAAGCGGGTGCGTCCGGCGAAATGGCTCCGGCTCTGGTTGCTGCATTCGGTGGTAAAGAAAACATCACTAACCTCGATGCGTGCATTACTCGTCTGCGCGTTAGCGTGGCTGACGTTGCCAAAGTGGATCAGGCTGGCCTGAAGAAACTGGGTGCGGCGGGCGTCGTGGTTGCTGGTTCCGGTGTTCAGGCGATCTTCGGTACCAAGTCCGATAACCTGAAAACTGAAATGGATGAGTACATCCGTAACCGCTAAGCAGTAAGACGTTGGGGAGAACTAAGGCAGCCTGCGGGCTGCCTTTTTTATTGCCTTAATTGGCCTGAACGCGAATAGGCGCAGTGGCGGCGAACAGCCACGGACGGGCTTCTGCGTTTACGCGTGGGGACAATGTCTCTCTGACCTGCTGGTGGTAATCATCAATCCACTGTTTCTCAGCATCGCTCAGCAGATGCAGTTCCACAAGGTTCAAATCAATCGGCACCAGCGTCAGCGTTGAGAAACGGCAGAAGCCCGGACGGCTGTTGATAATCTCCACCTGATTCTCAATGCGGATCCCATATTGCCCGGCCAGATAATAACCCGGTTCGATGGTGATGATATTGCCCGCGACCAGAGGCCAGGGGTTAACTTTTTTGGCAATGCGATGAGGTTGTTCATGGATAAGCAACTGATGGCCTACGCCGTGCCCGGTTCCATGATCAAAATCCAGTCCCAAATCCCACAACGCCCGCCGACTAAAGGCATCCAGTTGATGGCCCTGAGTACCGCTGGGGAACTGCAGTGAAATAAGTGACAAGAAGCCTTTCAACACGGCGGTGTAGTGCAAGCGTCGCTGCGGATCCTGTGGGCCAAATGCCAGGGTGCGCGTCGTATCCGTTGTACCATTATGATACTGACCACCGGAATCATTCAGGTACATGGCCTGCGAGGTAATTGGCGTATTGGTTTTTTCGCTGGAGTGGTAATGACACATCGCCGCATTGCTGGCAGAGGCTGAAATCGTGCTGAAACTCTGCTCGATAAATCCCGGCTGCTGCTGGCGAAACTCCAGCTGTTTAGCCTGTGCTTCCAGTTCGGTGATTGGATTGCCCGCCGCTTCGCGTAAAGGGACCTCATGCGCCAGCCATGCGAGGAAGTTAACCCAGGCTGCGCCATCCTGTTCATGGCATTCCCGATAGCCTGCCAGTTCAACGTCATTTTTGTGCGCTTTCATTAACGTAATAGGGTCGGGGGCCCACAGGACGTGGCCGCCATGTTCTTCTATGGCAAAACGCAATGCCACCGGAGCGTAGTCTTTATCGACCAGAAAGCGCTTCCCATTTGCCAATTGCTGGCAGCGAGCCAGGAAGCTCTCTTGCGGGGCCAGCGTAAGCGTATCCAACAGCGATGCGGGGAGTTGCTGTGTTTTATTACTATCGACAAACCATTCCAGTTCGCCGCTGCGATGGAGCAGGGCAAATGAGAACGGCACCGGAACCATAGCAAGATCCGAACCACGGACATTAAGCAGCCAGGCAATGTTGTCCGGCAGCGTAATCGCCAGCACATCGGCCTGATGTTGAGTGAGTTGCTCCACGACGCGGGCACGTTTCTGTGCGCAGCTCTCACCGCTGATTTCGAGGGGCATTTCGCGAATGATGCCGCAAGGCGCTGCCGGACGATCTAACCATATCTGGTCGAAGGGATCCTGCTCCAGAGGTACCAGCTCGCAGTGGGTAGCCGACAGCGCTTCAAACTGGCTGTTAACCATCAGCAGCGGCTCAAAGCCGATACGTGTACCCGCTGCAACGTGAGACTGCAAATAGTCTGCCAGCGGTTCGTCGTGTAAATGGTGAATTTCAAAATCATCCAGCGAGACTTCATTGCGCACCTGGACCTGATAGCGCCCATCGACAAATATTAATGCGCGGTCGCGCAGGACCAGCGCGAGTCCCGCTGAGCCGCTAAAACCAGTCAGCCAGGCCAACTTATTATCATGCGGCGTACAATCTTCACTTTGGTGAGCGTCGGCGCGCGGGACAATCATACCATCCAGCCCCTGCGCTACCAGCAGGTTACGCAGGGCGGAAAGAGGAGTTGAGTTGTGCATAGTTACCTCAGGCCTTAACGGAACGGCGGTTCGTTGAATGTACGTAATTTACGGGAGTGCAGTCGATCGCCTTCGGCGCGAAGACGATCGATAGCCCGGATACCTATTTGCAGATGCTCGGAAATGGCGCCTTCATAAAAACGGTTGGCCTGACCAGGCAGTTTAATCTCGCCGTGCAGCGGTTTGTCGGAAACGCAAAGCAATGTGCCGTAGGGGACGCGGAAGCGGTAGCCCTGGGCGGCGATAGTGGCGCTTTCCATATCGATAGCTACCGCACGGCTGAGGTTAAAGCGCAGCGCAGAGGCGGAGTAACGTAATTCCCAGTTTCGATCGTCGGTGGTGACAACGGTACCGGTACGCAGGCGCTGTTTGACCTCTTCGCCGGGCATGCCGCTGACCTCTTTGGTCGCGTCATACAGCGCGCGTTGCACTTCAGCGATGCTCGGAATCGGAATATCCGGTGGGAGTACAGCATCCAGCACGTGGTCATCACGCAAATAAGCGTGGGCCAGAACATAATCGCCAATTGCCTGACTTTCACGCAGGCCGCCACAGTGCCCAATCATCAGCCAGACATCAGGGCGCAATACGGCGAGATGATCGCAAATAGTTTTGGCGTTAGACGGGCCGACGCCGATATTCACCAGCGTGATCCCCTGACCATCAGCGGTAATTAAATGCCAGGCGGGCATCTGGTGTTTCTTCCAGGCGAGATCGGAGATGGCTTCTTCTGGCGCTTCGGTTTCGGCGGTGATCCAGATCCCGCCCGCGCATGACAGCGCGATATACGGACTGTCCGGGTCGAGGATCTGGCTGCAGCCCCAGCGTACGAACTCATCGACATAGCGGGTGTAGTTGGTGAACAGCACAAAGGGCTGGAAATGTTCAACCGGCGTGCCCGTGTAATGACGCAGTCGCGCCAGCGAAAAATCCACGCGTCGGGCATCGAAGTGAGACAGCGGAGAAAATTCCGCCGGATGAAAAATCCCGTCCGCCGTTTCGTCACCAATCTGCGACAATTCAGTGGTGGGGAAATGACGCGTTAATCCGGCGCTCATCGAGCGATCCAACGTCAGTTCTGAACCGTCAATCACATAGGGATAGGGGATTTCATGCTGCGATGGCTCAACGGAGATATGCGCATCATAATCCTGATACAGCAGCGTGAGCTGTTCTTCAAGATAAGGACGAAAGAGCGACGGACGGGTAATGGTGGTGGTATAGCAACCCGCATGGGTAAAACGGCCATAGGCGCGCGTTTTTGGCGGATTAGTGGCGCTGCCATCCCAGGTGACACGAAGTGACGGGTAGACAAAAAGACCGTTCTGGCGGGCGATTACGTCAGGGAGGGTCCCTGTTTCAATATACTTACCAATGGCGCTACGCAGTGATTTAACCGACTGTTCGTACAGCGCGTCCAGTTTATCCAGTGCCTGAGCCGGGGTCAGGCTGGCGCCCTTATTGTTCATGTCTGTCTCCTTGTTCCACAGATATACCGCTCTCCCGATAGTATGTCACAGGAATGTGAAACAAAAGTCAGACGTTAAGGAAGATGGTGCGAAGACCGGATGGCCCTCGCACCGGGGGTTTAACCGTGCTGCTTATCCCGCATCAACAGCGCGGTAGTGGCGGAGATAAGACAACCCGCCATCAGATAAATAGCTACGCTGTGCCAGTCTCCGCCTGAAAATGTCACCAGTGCCGCCGCAATAAAGGGGGTAAAACCGCCGCCAACCACGCTGGCCACCTGATAACCAACGCCTGCGCCGCTATAGCGATAGCTTGCGCCAAATAAACCGGTAAACATAGGCTGCTGTACGCAGACCACCATATCGTGTGCGATGTTGGCCAGCATAATCGCGAAGAACACGATCCAGAAAATAGACTGGGCCTCCAGCGCCATAAAGAATGGGAAGGCGCTTAGCGTCCCGACCAGTGCCCCGGTAATGTAGACGCGACGACGACCAAAGCGGTCAGCAAGCCACGCAAAGCAGGGGATGGTCAGACAGCTCAGCCCGCCGACCAGCAATCCGATATTCAGAAACAGCTCGCGTGGCAGGCCGAGGTTTTGTGTCGAGTAGTTAAGAGCAAATGCGGTGACGATATACATCGTCAGCAGTTCACACAGGCGCAGGGCGATAATTTTTAAGAATGCGCCCGGATGGCGGATTAAGGCCTCGATGACCGGAAGCCGCTTTTTCTCGGGCTGTGGCGCCTGTTGCTGCTGTTCGAACTCGGCCGATTCATCCATTCTGTTACGCATCCACAACGCGCCTAATACCAGCACGATGCTGAACAAGAACGGAATACGCCAGCCCCAACTGAGGAACTGCTCATCGGTAGTTTGAGAGCTAATCAGCGAGACCAGGCCGGTAGAAAGCAGCAGACCGACGCCGTACCCGACCTGTACACCGCTGCTATAAAAGGCTTTTTTATTTTTCGGCGCGCTTTCGACGGAGAGCAACGCGGCTCCGCCCCATTCACCACCCACGGCGAAGCCCTGAATGGCGCGCAGCGTCACCAGTAGAACAGGGGCCCACCAGCCAATGGTGTCAAAGGAAGGAATAATGCCAATCAGCGCCGTGGCGATCCCCATCATCCAGACGGTGAGCATCAGCATACGTTTACGCCCAAGACGATCGCCGAAGTGGCCGAAGATGACCCCGCCTAGCGGGCGGAACAGAAATCCGACGCCAAAGGTAGCGAAGGCGGCAAGTGTTCCCATCGCCGGACTGACCTGCGGAAAAAACTCGCGGTTAAAGACTAACGCAGCGGTAATGCCATAGAGCAGAAAATCATACCAGTCGACCACGGCGCCCGCGAAGCTACCAAGCGCAGCGCGTCGGGCACGGTTGAGCGAAGAGGCGTCCTGTTGGGGACCCGTGGAGGTGAGGGTGGAATCCATAGTTATCCTGTCTGTACTGTCTTTTAATTATTAGTATTTGAGTTGGGTTACACACATTGCAGCCGATAGATTACCGGACGTTATGAGATTACCGCGACAGGCATGAAGAGGAAACGATTATATCCCTCGCAGAGGGCAACATGAATAATTAGACGAATGAGAAAATTGAAAAGCAAAAAGCCTGCTCGAAAGCAGGCTTTTCTGAATTTGGCTCCTCTGACTGGACTCGAACCAGTGACATACGGATTAACAGTCCGCCGTTCTACCGACTGAACTACAGAGGAATCGTGTGAACGAGGCGCATATTAGCGAGGGTGATGAGGGTTGTCAAAGGACGAAATGCAATTGTGCGTTCGTTTGCTGACAAAATCAGCAAAGCGGCGAACTTTCCGCCTTTTTATGCTTTTGCCCCATTCTGGTGCGTATCTACCTTTTCCAGGGCAGCCACAGTCATCTGTATAAGCGTACAAAAAATGTCGTTCTTCACTTTGCTCCTTACCTGACGCGGCGTCAGCGTAAAACGCCGCTTCAGACGAAACTGGCAAGTATTTTGCAATCCTGAATCACATGACTGCCAGCACGGGTTCTGGTATTCCGACAGGAGGCAAAATGAACTTCAGACGACTGAAATATTTCGTAAAAATCGTCGATATTGGTAGCCTGACCCAGGCAGCGGAAGTGTTGCACATCGCGCAACCCGCGCTGAGCCAGCAGGTCGCCACGTTGGAAGGCGAACTGGATCAGCAATTGCTGATTCGTACCAAGCGCGGCGTCACGCCCACGGAAGCGGGGAAAGTGCTGTATACCCACGCCCGAACGATTTTACGTCAGTGTGAACAGGCGCAACTTGCGGTCAATAATGTTGGTCAGACTCTGAGTGGTCAGGTTTCCATTGGCCTGGCACCGGGTACGGCGGCATCATCCATCACTATGCCACTGTTACAAACAGTACGTGCCGAACTGCCCGATGTACTGGTCTATTTGCATGAAAACAGTGGGGCAGTGCTAAATGACAAGCTTCTCAGCGGACAATTAGACATGGCAGTGCTCTATGAGCGCTCGCCCGTGGCGGGCATAAGTTGTCAGCCGTTGCTGAAGGAGGATCTTTTCCTGGTGGGGACGCGTGATTGTCCAGGCCAAAGCGTCGATTTAGCCGCAGTGGCGCAGATGAATCTGTTTTTGCCGCGGGATTACAGTGCGGTGCGTTTGCGGGTGGATGAGGCTTTTTCGCTACGTCGCTTAACGGCCAAAGTCATTGGTGAAATCGAGTCTATCTCGACCTTAACGGCTGCCATTGCCAGCGGTATGGGCGTCACTGTGTTACCCGAATCGGCAGCCCGCGCACTGTGCAATGCAGCAAATGGCTGGATGGCGCGGATTACCACCCCATCAATGAATCTGCCGCTCTCGTTGAATGTGTCGGCCATGGGGAGCTTGTCGCCACAAGCGCAGGCAGTCAAGGAGATCCTGTTGTCGCTGGTTAGCCGACCGATGCTGGAAAACCGTGAGCTGCAGCTGGTGAGCTAAAGCTTATTCCCAAGAGGAATAAGATGCAGGTTTTTATTATTTGTTATGCCGGCCATCAGACTTTAACAATAGCGTAATGTCTGATGTGCCCGGAGCGAAAAGTGAATTTCCAGCAACTTAAAATAATCCGCGAGGCGGCCCGTCAGGATTACAACCTGACGGAAGTCGCGAATATATTGTATACCTCGCAGTCGGGTGTCAGCCGACATATTCGTGAACTTGAAGATGAACTTGGCATCGAAATATTTATTCGTCGCGGGAAACGCCTGCTGGGCATGACCGAACCCGGTAAGGCCTTACTGGGCATTGCCGAACGTATTCTGAATGAGGCCAGCAACGTCCGCCGTCTGGCGGATCTGTTTACCAATGACACGTCAGGTGTTCTGACGATAGCCACCACGCATACACAGGCGCGCTATAGCCTGCCCGCAGTGATTAAAGCTTTTCGTGAGCTTTTCCCGGAAGTGCGTCTGGAACTGATTCAGGGCACGCCACAGGAGATCGAAGCGTTGTTGCAAAATGGCGGAGCAGATATTGGGATTGCCAGTGAACGTCTGAGTAGCGATCCACTGCTGGTGGCTTTTCCCTGGTTTCGTTGGCACCACAGTCTGCTCGTTCCGCACGACCATCCACTCGTCAAGACATCGCCTTTAACGCTGGAATCCATCGCCCATTGGCCGTTAATTACTTATCGACAGGGAATTACGGGACGTTCGCGTATTGATGAAGCGTTTGCCCGAAAAGGGTTAGTGCCGGATATCATACTCAGCGCCCAGGATTCGGATGTGATTAAAACTTATGTGGCGTTGGGACTGGGTATTGGGCTGGTGGCAGAGCAATCCAGTGGCGAGCAGGAGGAGGGCAGTTTGACCCGTCTGGATACCCGGCATTTATTTGATGCCAACACCGTCTGGCTGGGGTTGAAACGAGGACAACTACAGCGCAACTATGTCTGGCGATTTATCGAGCTATGCAACGCAGGGTTATCCGTGGATGAAATCAAACGCCAGGCAATGGAGCCCGATGAAACCGTGATTGATTATCAGATATAAAGCGGGCTTTTCAATATCAATTACGTTTCCACTGGCGCTCTTTTGAGTGCGCCAGTCTTCCACTGACTCTGCGGCCTGCATTGCGCCGTTGTCGGTAGCGAAAAATTAAGCCTCGGTAATAAATGAGACAAAGCGATTAAGCACCCGGCTGACTTCTCGGTTTTTAAGCCATATCATCATAGTGTTCACGTTACCTATCTGTGGGGTAATCGTATGGCTACGGATAGGGAAATTATGTTCATACTGTCTGACTACGCTCTCTGGCAACAGGGCAATCCCCATTCCGGCACTCACGCAGCCAAGGATCGCCTGAAAAGAGCCGAACTCCAGGGGATCGGCATAATCGACTCCCTGCAGCCGCAGCCATTGTCCCAGACGGGAGCGATAGTTACACCCCTTAACAAAGACCAGCGGTCTTGTCACTTTGAGGTCCGCGCCGGTAATGACATTCCGGTGCTCTGCCGCCGTCACCAGTACCAGCGTTTCCTGACATAAAATGTGCAATTGCAGAGGCGAATTTTCCGTGTGCAGTGCCTGATGATCGGCAACGAAAGCGATTTCCAGTTCATTGTTCAGGATGTGCTGCACCAGTACCTCCGTGGGGGAGGTTTTCAGGTTTAGCTCAACGGAAGGCATTTCGCGGTGGAAATTCGCCAGTATCGAGGGCAGACGTACCGCTGCGGTCGTTTCCATTGCGCCGATGCGTAACGGTCCCGCCACTTTTGTTCCATGCATGGACAATTCCGCTTCGTGTAACAGGGCCAGAATTTTGTTGGCATAGCGAAGAAGAAGCTCGCCTTCAGGGGTGATGTAGAGACGATTTTTCTCACGGACAAACAGAGATACGTCAAGGCTGGCTTCCAGCTGTTTGAGACGGGTTGTGACATTCGATGAAACGCAGTGCAGACTACGCGCAGCAGCAGATATGGAACCCGTTTCCGCAACCGTTTTAAACAAGTTAAGCGAGGTACTGTTCATAGAAGGCATTACCTAAAGTGAATGTTTTCGTCATTTTTATTAACTTTTTATTATCATTTCCTTATGTAAGATAACAATCAAACTTAATTCGTCTTTTGAGGCCAAAAAATGGATATCGATCACAGTGCTGTTGGCCATCGTCAGCTGAGTACTGCTGTATTTGGTATGATCGTCTTGACCTTAGGAATGGGAATTGCGCGTTTTTTATATACCCCTATGCTTCCCGTTATGCTTCATGAAGGGCTTTTTACCTTTTCGCAATTATCCTTAATTGCCAGCGCAAACTATGCAGGTTACCTCGTCGGCAGTCTCCTTTTCTCCTTTGGTATTTTCAACGCAGTCAATAAGTTAAGAATGCTGTTACTGGTTTCAGCGTTACTCACAGCCCTGCTGATTTTTTTGATGGCACAAGTGACTCAGCCTGAAATTATTCTGTTAATCAGATTCCTTGCGGGTGTGGCAAGCGCGGGAATGATGATATTTGGTTCAATGCTGGTGCTCCAGCATACCCATAATCCTTTTGTTATCGCCTCACTGTTTTCAGGCGTAGGAATAGGCATTTTTATCGGTAATGAATATGTCATTGCTGGCGTGTCTTACGCGTTAGATTCACACTTGTTGTGGATTGGTGCTTCCATACTTTCAACGATATTTTTCGTCATCCTGGTAATTTTATTGCCGAAAGATAAGCATATGATCCCGCCGGTAAAAGCAGTCGTAAGTGCGGAACCTGAAATCCAGTGGTGGAATTTAGCCTTACTGTATGGTCTGGCCGGATTCGGCTATATCATTGTCGCTACATATTTACCGTTAATGGCCAGGGGGGTTGGCAACACCTTTTTAGCCGACCATATCTGGTCCATTGTCGGTCTTGCCGTTATTCCTGGATGCTATGGCTGGTTATGGGCCGCGCGCAAGTGGAATATATTATCCTGCCTAAGTGTTAACTTAATTGTTCAGGCGATTTGCGTAGTCATGGCCATATTTATTAACTCACCACTGCTACTAACCATTAGCTGTATTGGTTTTGGCGGCACATTCATGGGGACAAGTTCTTTGGTCATGCCGCTGGCAAGAAAAATAAGGGCACCAAAAAAGATTAACCTTCTTGGCCTCGTTACGCTGACTTATGGGGTCGGGCAGATCGTCGGTCCATTAATTGTCAGTGCCTTCCAGAGCAATAAAAATGGAATGACCTATTCCATATTATTGGGTGCAGCCTCGTTATTTATCGCAGCAGGGATTAGCTATTTACAATACAGTAAAGTTAAATATTCAGACAGTTGGAGCAAAGAATGAAAAAAATGACAGTGGCTATACTGGGTATGGGACCGCGTGGTTTAAGTATTCTGGAAAGGATTTGTGCCCTGCATACAGAGTATGCGATTAATGAACATATGCAGATCATTATTATTGATAAAAATGCCATGGGTGTGGGAGCGCATAGTTTGTCTCAGCCCGACCATTTATTAGTTAATACTGTTGCCTGTCAAATAACATTGTTTGGTGATGCGACCGTAAAAAATGCCGGCCCTTTTCGCCCAGGCCCATGTTTTCATCAATGGGCTAACAATCAGGGTTATCGCAAAGTGGGTGATCGCTATATAAAAAGCGAAACAGGTTTAGCTATTGATGCAAATGATTACTTGCCTCGTCGCTTATTGGGAGAATATTTGAATTGGGCGTATGAGAGAATACTAAAAAATCTGCCAGCCAGTCTGACGGTAACGCAAGTAAATCAGCAGGCAACTAATCTTTTTATTCAGCAAGATAAACGATCAGCCATTGTTTTAGAAGATAATCAGAGGATTGTTGCTGACTTTGTTTATCTGACAACCGGCCATGGCGACAATATGAAAACGTTGGAAGATCATTATGTCGAAAAATTTATTGCCAGCAGCAATAAGCAAAATGAACTGCTGGAATATTATTCCACGCCTTATCCGGTTGATAGGTTAAATAATATTCACTCCCGAGCTAAGGTTATCGTCCAGGGCATTGGGTTGACAGCTTATGATGTTATTTCCCAATTAACGCTGGGACGTGGTGGACGGTTTGTGACAGACAATGGGATGCTTCGCTATCACCCTAGTGGCAATGAACCTGATATTTTTATTTATTCCAGACAGACTCTGCCTTTCAGCAGTCGCGGCATGAATCAAAAAGGTATTTCCGGTCAATACCGACCACGATTCTTAACTTCAGCCGCAATTAATGAATTTCGTGTCCAGAATTTAATTCATAATGCCACATCAAAAATAAATTTCATCGAACAAATTTTTCCGTTGCTGCATAAAGAAATGTGCTACGTCTATCGATCTACCCTGGAGGGGAAGTGGCAGGAACCCACGACATATGTTGCTGATGTGCATGATGCCGCGGTTATCGATAGCATACTTTATCCTCATCGCAATCAGGAACATGCCTCCCTGGAAGAATATAGCCAATGGTTTATTGATTTTTTACGCGATGACTTGCATGAGTCTGACAAAGGCAACGTCAAGGGCCCAGTGAAAGCGGCGACCGACATTATTCGTGACGTAAGAGATATTTTGCGAGGGGCTATCGATAATTGCGGACTTGACGCGAAATCGCATCAATACTTCATTGAGCAGATCAATCCTGTCTTTAATCGTATTGCTGTAGGTCCGCCGAAACTGCGTAATGAACAACTGTTGGCATTAATGCATGCCAACATAGTTCGTCTGGCAGGAGGAAAGGATCCCCGGTTAATGATGAATGAATATGAGGGTAAGTTCGAGGTTCATTCTGAATTTAAAGATGAGAGTAGCGTAGTGAAAGCTGATGTGTTGATAAAAGCCAAAATTGCTAACTTTTCGCCGTTGCACGACGTTTCAACGTTGATGAGGAATATGACTATCAACGGCATTGTGCGTCCCTTTATGAACGATGGTTATCATCCAGGCGGGCTGGATATTGATATCAATCAGCATCCGATTAACTGCCTTGGGGAAACGCAAGAATCGATTTGGGTGTTAGGCAATCCAGCGGAAGGGGCTAATTTTTACACTTACGTATTGCCCCGACCCCTTGTCAATTCAAGGTTCCTGGTCGATGCCGGGCGCTGTGTAACCGATATGTATCAACAATTGCACCATCGCAATGTTCAGCATGAGGTTGTCATTAATGCAGACTGAGCAAATCCAGACGCACGGTAATCTCTGGCAAAATCTGCAATCCTCAATGATTGTGATCTCATTGGGTGTTTTCCTTGCATCCTGTGTGCTTGCCGGTAAATATCCCGTGATGTCTGCTTTTGCACTCGTTGCGTCAATATTGTATATCCTGTCAACTTTTTCATTCTGGTGGAAAAAATCATCGGCAAGAAGTGGGATCCTCATTTTTATCGCTTCGATGATTTTTCTACTGACAGCAAACAAGAGTGGGGAACTTAACCTCCTCGCTGTTTTTGTACGATATTCAGACGTCATGCTCTTGCTGGTGGGGATTGCATTACTCCGGCAGGTGATGAACGCGATAAATTTTAACGCTGCGCTGGGGGCATATTTACTGCAGAAAAAACCGTCTCGAGTCACATTGTCTATAACGTTGCTGACCGCTTTTTTAACCTGGCCAATGAGCCTTGGGGCCATTCCACTCCTGCTTGATAGCCTGAAAAAAGTGGTTCAACCGAAGTTTAACCTGGCGAAGATTGTCACTCGTACGGTATGTATCACGATGGTTTTAATGCCGACGACTATTGGTGCGGCGGCGGTATGGGCTGCTATGCCGGATATCCCTCATGTTCCGGCGATGCTGGTCGGCATTCCCCTGTTTTTATTCAGTATCCTGTTAAACCAGAAATCGCGTGTCCAACTGGTTGCCGAAGATAGTCATACGGTTTCTGACCGCGGCAATATGACCTCGATTCTTGCTTTTATCGGCTTGTTTTGGGGAAGCTTTATTCTATCGTTGAGCGTGCTGGGGTTGAATCCTTTGCAGAGCATCACCTTCACGGCGGTTGTTCTTTTTATCGTCAGCCATTTTGCGAATCGCAAAAAGCAGTGGGCGCAACAACTGTCTGAATCTGCTCAGGGGATCTCCGGCGAAGTGGTATTACTCCTGGCATGTAGCCTGTTAACATCGGTATGTATGATGTTGTTTGCAAACATCCCGCAAGGCATTACAGCGTTTGTTAGCGGTCTTACAACTTTTCAGTGCTATGCCATTATTTTATTTGTTCTGCCCTTGCCTGGTATCCTCGGTATTCATCCCCTAATTATATTTAGCGTGTCGTGGTCGATTTTTTCCGACTATCTTTCCGGCAGCGTGGTGGATTATCAGATTTGGATTTGCCTTTTTATTGCTACGCAACTGCTATCTCCGGTATCGATAAACGCAATTTTTGCTGCCAACAGCCTTAATGTTTCTCCCGGCAGAACCAGTTTCCAGATGCATTATGGTTATGTTCTGCTGTTTAACCTGTTTGCGCTTAGCTACCTCGGCGCATTATCCACAATCATTTAGTTTACAGGAGTTGTTATGCCCTACGTAAATATTAAGATCACTAAAGAAGGTGTGACCGATAAACAAAAGAAACAGCTGATGGAAGGTGCGACTCAGCTACTGGTGGATGTGCTTAATAAAAACCCTGCTACAACCATTGTGGTTATTGACGAAGTCGATACCGATAACTGGGGGATTGGCGGCGTACCGGTGACCGAGTTGCGTAAAAAAAGTCAGTAATAGTGAATGTGATGGCGGGGAACGTGCGTTCCTCGCCTGATATCCGCAGTCATCGTATTTTGCCTGGATGCAGGTAATGATATTGGCCCTTGCCGGTGTCATAAGTTGAGAAAAATAACCAACATACATTATTGTCTCTTTTCTGAGGATGTCATATATGCATGCTTATCATCATATACGTTTGGGTAATACCTCGATTAATGTTAAAAAAAGCTTTGATGAGTTGCTACCTGATCCCTGGCTTAAAGCTGAAGATGGGAAATTTCGTTTTCGAAGTTATCTTCAGGCAAAAGCAGGGTGTGAAAAATATTTTAGTTTGTGCGAGGCCGGAGTTTTCTTTCAGTCTGAAAAACTTAATACGTATTCAGGTGGTATCAGCAGAAAGTATCCAGAAATAAAACAGGATGTTGCCGAAGAAATTATGAATCTGGTATTTAGCAAATTACTGCCATTGCTACCGAAGGATAACTATAACGTTGGTATTCATCAAATAAGAATTACAACACATGATCGACAGCCGGGCTATCCTGCTCCGGAAGGTATACATCAGGATGGCTTTAAGTTCATTGCCGTCTATTGCAGCGAAATGGAAAATATCGCCGGTGGCGATACTACGTTAATCCCTCATCACGACGGCGGAAATGACGCAACAACCTTCAAAATTCTGGCGGGGGAGGCGATCATTTTCAATGATGTTAATTATCTGCATTATACCGCACCTATCGTACCGCTGTTGCCCGGGAAAGGATTTCGGGATGTGTTTGTCATTACGTTTGATATCGAGAGTGAAAAATAATGAACATCTTACTGTGTCCACCCAAAATTCTTTTACAACACTCGCCAAACGCCTGGCATGAACTCCAGCAATCAACGCCGTTAGTGATAGCCACCTGCGCCAGTCAAAAAGCGGCGATCTTGCATCATATGGGGAATGATTTTACCTTTCTGTTTTATGAAAACTTTAACGATAATCCTGTGGTAGAACTGGATATTTATCATTATGCACGTTCGAACAACGCCAGCGGTATTTACTTCCTGGCTGAAATTGATGTGCTCAGGGCGGCAAGGATCAGCGATCGTTTAGGTTTAACGCAGGGGCGTGAGAATGCGGCGATCCTGTTTCGCGATAAGTTTCTGATGAAATCCCGTGTGCAGCAATATCAGTTACCGATTCCAGCAATGGCTCGCGTGGGAAATGCGACGGCAATGGCCTCATTTATTGCGCAACACGGATATCCCTGCGTGATAAAACCAAACGATGGACGTGGATCTATGGGGGTGGTGGTTTTAAAAAATGAAGGTCAGTTATTTAAATATCTGGCGCAGATGAAATCCTCTGAATACCATAATCTGTTAATCGAGAAGTTTATTGAAGGTGAGGCTTATCAGATCAACGCGTTGTATCTGCAGGGGAAACCCATATTTATTTCCGCCTCTTGGGCCACGGTATCTTGTCTTGATTTTCTATCAGGGCAAACCTTAGGGCTGGTCATGGAAGATGATAATTCACTACACCAGAAGTTGATTGACTATACAAAATATCTTGCGAAAGAAGTCTTCCCTATTGAGAAAAACACCTTACTTCATCTTGAGGTATTTGTGGATCAGGGCGGTAATATTATTTTCGGCGAGCTTGCCTGCCGGTTAGGCGGATGTTTCGTTAATGAAGAATTAGGTGCGGCGTTTGGCCTCGATCCGCGTATGACATGGCTGAAGGCCTGTCTGAACGAAACGTATCCGCGGGATTTAGCGCAAAGAATACCTGTTATCCGGGTTGGACAACTGAATGTGCCGCCTTCTCAAGGAACCTTACAGGCTATTGCGGATAAATGTCCGTTACCTTTTGTGATCAATTATCGGGCTACAGGTGTTGTCGGACGTCATTACGATGTGATGAAACTGACGAATGGTGAGATTGTCAGTGCTATTGTTGAAGGTGAGTCCAGTCGTGAGATTGAGGAACATCTTGCGATGCTAACGCAATGGGTGATCGATAATACGCATTGGGTTAAAGATACGGTGCACTGAATATATTCATGACGGTGCCGGCGAAAACTATTGTTATCAGAACAACCGGCCTGGAGAGGTACTGGATGAGAGTATTGGCAGGTATTATCCTCTGTTTTCTCGTCGGGCAGGGATTCACTTTCTGTAACGTTCCGCTGGGCATGATGTTTGGTGCCCTTTTTACCGTGCTTATGCTCAAACGTATTGGGTTCTCCGTATCCTCAATGCCGGGGAGTATCACGGTTATCCAGCTTTCTCTCGGAATCTCGATAGGGATTATGTTCAGAGATTTTTCATATGGCGAGCATCGGCAGATAAGCCTTTTGTTTGCTTTGTTATTACTCTGCTTATCTTTACAATTTACCTTGAGTTACTTCTGGTGTGTGCGGCGGTTAGGCTGGAGTAAAGAAGAGGCGCTTTTAGGTGCGGTGCCAGGAGCGATGGCGGCGGTACTGGCGTTAGCCTCCCATATTAAGACGCCGCCACAAAAGATTGTGATCTCGCATTCTCTGCGTCTCATCACCCTGACGTTTCTGGCCGGGTATATCACGCGTGGGGCATCTGCAGATATTCTGGCTGCGACTCCAGCCGTTTTTTTCTCCGGGCACAATCTGCTCTGGCTGACCGGAATGGTATTAGCAGGATATATTGCGGGGAAGTTTCTGGAGCGCTTACATTTCCCGGCACCCTTTATGATAACCTCGCTGGTTTGCGCGGCGGCATTGCACCCTTTATCTTCACAACCACTAATTTTTCCCGATCTCTTTAATCAGATTAGCATGGTGTTGATGGGGATCTTGCTGGGGCATCATTTTACGACTTATTCGATGGCTGAATTTAGTCGTCATCTTTGGTCTTCGGTACAGCTTGTTCTGATTGGACTGGGGGTGACGATAATCATGGCATTTATCTCGGCGCGCTTGCTGGATTATCCCTTCCCGGTGTTGATGCTCTCCTGGGTTCCTGGCAGCGTAGAGTCGATGTCATTTGCCGCGCTGGCGTTAAAAGCGGATGCGAGCTTTGTTATGGCGAATCATATTATTCGTATGCTTCTCATTCATACCGTTCCAGCATTGGTTTTCTTTCGCAAAAGACAGATGAAAGTAGATTAATGTCTTCCTTGAAGAGCAAGGCATTGTTGTGGCGTTGCGGTTATTATTGCGCTTATCCGCCGCTGGCCTAAAGGTGAAGGATTGATTGCTGAAGCGTTAGATGTTGCGTCTGAAAAAATCTGGCCTTCGCGTTATCGCTGATGTCCTTCCGGCGCAGCTTGGATATGGAAGCTGCTCCGCAGAGGTTTTATTAAAATATAATATCCGGAGGTGCTCTATGTATACCACTCGTCTGAAAAAGGTGGGCGGATCCATCATGCTGGCGGTCCCTCCCGCCGTGCTGAAAACGCTGGGGCTGTCGACGGACAGCGAAGTGGGCATGACCATTGATGATGGCTGCCTGATTATTGAACCCCAGAAACAGCCCCGTTATTCGCTGCGACCAGCCCAGAACTATAGATATGGCGGCCCGGAACGGCAAGCGTCTGGAACGCATACCTGACGCCGTTGTCAATGAGGTGCTTGCCAGGCTGGATGTGATTCTGAGTTAACACCAGAGACGCAAAAAAGCAAAAAGCCTGCTCGAAAGCAGGCTTTTCTGAATTTGGCTCCTCTGACTGGACTCGAACCAGTGACATACGGATTAACAGTCCGCCGTTCTACCGACTGAACTACAGAGGAATCGTGTGAACGAGGCGCATATTAGCGACACCACTCAGCGATGTCAAAGCCTGAATCGATAAATTCAATCGTTTGCCGAAATATTCCCCATTTCGCCGATTATTCAGGCGCAACAGGTTGTTTTATGCACTTTTCCTGTTCGGGACGCGGGTATTTCCATAACCAGCGGCCGGTCACCATACGCCAGTAAAATAATGCGGCGCGTACGGCCCAGTCGAAGAACATCCCTAACCAGACGCCGACTACGCCCCATCCTAAAACGATCCCCAGGGTGTAACCTACCACAACGCGACAGCCCCACATGCCCAGCATAGATACCCACATTGCGAAACGGGCATCGCGTGCGCCCTTAAACCCAGCAGGTAATACCCAGGAGGCTGCCCATATCGGCATAAATGCCGCATTGAGCCAAATCAGAATGACTATGACCTCTTTTACGTCCTGATCCTGGGTATAAAACGAGGCCATTACGCCAGCAAAAGGGGCGGTTAGCCAGGCAATGGCAGTTAAACCAATGGTCGACAGCCAGAATACATGCCGTAACTGGATTTCGGCTTGGGCAATCTGGCCGTTTCCCAAACGCCTGCCGGTGATGATTGTCGACGCAGAGCCTAAAGCATTTCCCGGTAGGTTGATGAGCGCGGCGATAGAAAATGCAATGAAGTTTCCGGCAATTACGCTGGTGCCCATCCCTGAGACAAACATCTGCGTTAACAGTTTACCGCCATTAAACAGCACTGACTCGATGCTGGCTGGAATACCGATCCCCATCACCTCCCAGATAATGGCGAGGTTGAGTGGCTTAAAATAACTTTTGAAAGTGATACGTAACGCCGGATTAAAACCAATCATCAGTACCCAAATAATAGCGATCGCACCTATGTAGCGTGAAATGGTTAGTCCGAGTCCGGCCCCCACGAATCCCAGTCCTTGCCAGGAAAAAATCCCGTAGATCAGGATACTGCTGATGACGATATTCAGAATATTCATGCCGCCATTAATCAACAGCGGTATTTTGGTATTGCCCGCACCGCGTAGGGCACCACTACCGATTAACGCAATAGCTGCCGCCGGGTAGCTGAGCACAGTTAGCTCCAGATAGGTAAGTGCCAAAGCCTTAACGTCTGGCGTTGCTTCACCTGCGACAACGTCAATAATCTGTTGACCAAAATAGTGAATGACTGCAGCCAGTACGGTTGCAAAAATCGTCATGATCACCAGCGATTGTCTGGCAGCAGCTCTGGCCCTGCGCCGATCTCGTTTTCCCAGGCTAAAGGCGACTACCACCGTGGTACCCAGATCGATGGCGGCGAAAAATGCCATGATAACCATATTGAAACTGTCGGCGAGACCGACACCTGCCATCGCTTCTTTTCCCAACCAGCTCACCAGGAAGGTACTCAGGACACCCATTAACAGCACACAGGTGTTTTCCAGAAAAATAGGGACCGCAAGCGGAGTGATTTCGCGCCAAAAGAGAACTTTATAACTCTTGCGTTTGGCATACCAGGGCGTGCGGGAAGCGACCTGACGTAAGGCTGCGGAGACGTTCAAAGTGGACCTTAAAGAAGAAAGTTGAAACCTCATTTCAAATGATGAGGGAGAATCCAAAAAGCTGCAAAGTTTTTTCCATTTAAAATGTCTGCAAATGCAACAAACTGTCGAGAGAAGCATCAATTGAGCGTTATTCAGGAAAATGGGGTTTGACAAAAAAAATTTCGCCGCTAAGATTAGCCTCCACAACGATTCCTCTGTAGTTCAGTCGGTAGAACGGCGGACTGTTAATCCGTATGTCACTGGTTCGAGTCCAGTCAGAGGAGCCAAATTTAAAAAGCCTGCTTAGGAAACTAAGCGGGCTTTTTTGCTTTTGTTTGGCTGCCAGGCGAAGTTACCTGGCGAGCTGCTTTTTGAGTTGAGTTATACAGTGTTGTTTTTCCACACTGAGTACCGGCGATTAGCACGCCAGTTGATTGCTCCATGTAATCCCTCTCTATGGGAGACTCATTGAGATTCTCTATAACCACTAACATTCCATACGCATACAGATGATACGGCACAAATGAAGCATCGTTTCAGTACTATGCTTAAGCGATAGCATAGGGAAATGGTTATAAGAGCGGCGCTGACCAGGGTTTTTGCTTAAAAAATCGAGGGTTAAAGTTGAAAGAGCGTGAGTAACTCGCTCATACTCTATACTCGCAGTGTTACCCGGCGTAGCATGGCATAACGCTTGGGCTGTTAATGAAAAAGGAAAACGTCGTGGCAGAAGAAACTATATTCAGCAAAATTATCCGTCGTGAAATTCCATCGGATATCGTGTACCAGGATGAACTGGTCACAGCGTTTCGTGATATTTCCCCTCAGGCACCTACGCATATTCTGATCATCCCTAATATCCTGATCCCCACCGTCAACGATGTGACGGCAGAACATGAGCAGGCGCTGGGCCGAATGATTACCGTTGCGGCGAAAATCGCGGAACAGGAAGGTATTGCTGCGGATGGATACCGTTTAATCATGAATACCAATCGTCACGGCGGCCAGGAGGTGTATCACATTCATATGCACCTGTTGGGTGGACGTGCGCTTGGTCCAATGCTCGCACATAAAGGTCTTTAAGCATGACCAGAGGATGCATTGCACTTTCACTGGGCTTGCTGTTGCTGGCAGGCTGTCGCTCACACCCCGAAATTCCGGTCAGTGATGAACAGTCTCTGGTGATGGAATCAACGATTCTGGCGGCGGGCATAACCGCAGAACAGCCCGTGTTAACAACATCTGATATTCAGGCCTCAGCATCCTCGCGACTCTATAACGAAAGACAAGAATCCGTCACCGTGCATTATCGGTTTTACTGGTATGACGCCAGAGGGTTGGAGATGCACCCTCTGGAAGCGCCACGCAGCGTGACTATCCCGGCTCATTCGTCGGTCACACTGTACGGCAGCGCCAATTATCTGGGGGCGCACAAGGTTAGACTTTATCTATATTTGTAAGGGGTGAATCTTGATGATCAAAATGAATCGCTACGCATTGCTTGCCGCGCTGGCGATGTTTCTTTCTGGGTGTGTGGCTCAACGTGAACCCGCGCCGGTAGAGGAAGTGAAGCCGGTACCGGAACAGCCCGCGCAGCCGCAACAGCCAGTACCAGTAGTACCAACGGTGCCAAGTATACCGCAGCAGCCGGGTCCGATCGAACACGAGGATCAAACGGCGCAGCCAACACCGCGCCAACGTCACTACGACTGGAACAGCGCAATGCAGCCGATGGTAGGTAAAATGCTGCAGGCCGATGGTGTCAAAGCGGGTGGTGTTCTGCTGGTTGATAGCGTGAATAATCGTACCAACGGCTCGTTGAACGCTGGCGAAGCGACTGAAA
Source organism: Citrobacter werkmanii (assembly GCF_008693645.1). NCBI lineage: Bacteria > Pseudomonadati > Pseudomonadota > Gammaproteobacteria > Enterobacterales > Enterobacteriaceae > Citrobacter > Citrobacter werkmanii. The sequence goes on from NZ_CP044101.1 coordinate 2,221,277, forward strand.
CCTTACGTAACGCGCTGGCGAATAACGGCAAATTTACCCTGGTTTCCGCCCAGCAACTGGCTGTCGCCAAGCAGCAGTTAGGTCTGTCGCCGAACGATAGCCTTGGAACGCGCAGCAAAGCGATTGGTATTGCCCGTAACGTTGGTGCGCAGTATGTGCTCTACTCCAGCGCATCTGGCAACGTCAATTCGCCGGCACTGCAAATGCAATTAATGCTGGTACAAACTGGCGAGATAATCTGGTCAGGTAAAGGTGCCGTTCAGCAACAATAACAGACTGACGCGCGATGAAGTGCTGTCGCGCTACTTTCCGCAGTATCATCCCGTCGTAGCCAGCCACCACGGCCTGAGCGGCGGGAGCTGCATTATCGAATATCAGACCCACCGTTTAGTGCTGCGCTGTCATCACGACCCCGACGCGCCGGAATCGCATTTTCTGCGCCAATATCATGCCTTAAAACACCTACCGGAAAATCTTGCGCCCCGACCTCGTTTTTATACGCGTGGCTGGATGGCAGTCGACTTTTTTCAGGGTAAGGTAGAATCCAGATTACCGGACGCCGACGAACTTGCTGACTTATTGTATTATCTGCATCAGCAACCCCGACTGGGCTGGCGAATCAGTCTGCTGCCGTTACTCGAACAGTACTGGCAGTGCGGTGATCCGGCGCGTCGTACACCACATTGGTTACGAGCGCTGAAGCGGCTAAGAAAAAGCGGCGAGCCCCGACCTTTGCGGCTGGGGCCGCTGCATATGGATGTCCACGGTGACAACATCGTGCGCGGGGCGTCAGGGTTGCGGCTGATTGACTGGGAATATGCCGGAGACGGCGATATCGCCCTCGAGCTGGCAGCGGTGTGGGTCAGTGATGAACTCCAGCACCAACAGCTGGTCAGCGCCTATGGCCGACGAGCACGCATTGAGCCAACCGTTTTGTGGCGACAGGTCAGGCGATGGCGACCCTGGGTAATCATGCTAAAAGCGGGGTGGTTTGAGTATCGCTGGCGACAAACCGGCGATCAACAATTTATCAGGCTGGCCGATGAAACCTGGCGGCAGCTAACAATGAAAGGATGAGGAGAGCAGTGTGGGCCCAGTAATGTTGGATGTCGAAGGGTATGAGCTGGACGCTGAAGAGCGAGAGATTCTGGCGCATCCGCTGGTAGGTGGGTTGATTCTCTTTACCCGAAATTATCATGACCCGGAACAGTTGCGTGAGTTAGTGCGCCAGATCCGTAGCGCGTCACGTAATCATTTGGTCGTGGCGGTTGATCAGGAAGGCGGACGCGTGCAGCGTTTTCGCGAAGGTTTTACCCGCCTGCCTGCGGCCCAATCTTTTGCCGCGCTACACGGTCTGGAAGAGGGCGGCAAACTGGCTCAGGACGCCGGCTGGCTGATGGCCAGCGAAATGATCGCCATGGATATTGATATTAGTTTTGCACCGGTTCTGGACGTGGGACATATCAGCGCAGCGATTGGCGAGCGCTCTTATCATGCCGATCCGCTGAAAGCGTTGGCGATGGCGACCCGCTTCATTGACGGTATGCATGCCGCTGGCATGAAGACCACCGGTAAACACTTCCCCGGGCATGGAGCTGTGACGGCGGATTCGCACAAAGAAACGCCAACCGATCCACGTTCAGAAGCTGAGATTCGTGCGAAGGATATGTCCGTGTTCCGGACGTTAATTACGGAAAACAAACTCGATGCCATTATGCCTGCGCACGTTATTTACAGCGATGTTGATCCGCGTCCGGCGAGTGGTTCGCCTCACTGGTTGAAGACGGTACTGCGTCAGGAGCTTGGCTTCGACGGCGTTATTTTCTCTGACGATCTGTCGATGGAGGGTGCGGCGATTATGGGAAGCTACGCCGAGCGTGGGCAGGCATCGCTGGATGCTGGTTGCGATATGATCCTGGTCTGCAATAATCGTAAGGGAGCGGTCAGTGTGTTAGATAATCTGTCGCCGATCAATGCAGAACGTGTTACACGTTTGTATCATAAAGGTTCATTTTCACGTCAGGAACTGATGGACTCGACACGCTGGAAGACGGTAAGCGCCCAGCTCAACCAGCTTCATGAGCGCTGGCAGGAAGAGAAAGCAGGTCATTAACGCACGTTTGGCGAGGATGCGATGATTATCTATTTACACGGTTTTGACTCTAATAGTCCGGGCAACCACGAGAAGGTGTTGCAGCTGCAATTTATCGACCCGGATGTCAGGCTGATTAGCTACAGTACACGGCATCCTAAACATGATATGCAGCATCTGCTGAAAGAAGTGGACAAAATGTTGCAGCTTAATGTGGACGACCGTCCGCTGATTTGTGGCGTCGGGCTGGGGGGATATTGGGCAGAACGTATTGGTTTTCTGTGTGATATTCGTCAGGTGGTATTTAATCCTAACCTGTTCCCATATGAGAATATGGAAGGGAAAATCGACAGACCTGAAGAGTATGCTGACATTGCGACAAAATGCGTGACCAATTTTCGTGAAAAGAACCGCGATCGCTGCCTGGTGATCCTCTCTCGCCATGATGAAGCTCTGAACAGTCAGCGCTCGTCAGAAGAGCTGCATCATTTTTATGAGATCGTCTGGGACGAAGAGCAGACGCATAAGTTTAAAAATATCTCCCCGCATTTGCAGCGCATTAAGGCGTTCAAGACGTTAGGTTAAGCCTGATGAGCGTCTAAAAAACCAGCTTTCGGGCTGGTTTTTTTGTCCTTAACCTTCCGGTTGTCTATCTTTTCAGCATCAAAACTTGATGCACATCAATTTTGGTATGACCAATGCACCGTTCGTGTTATTCTCACTCTCGAAGGACATTTTCATTATCGTAACTTGTTGTTAATTAAAGGCTATGCCAATAACTTTTAATTAACAATTGGTTAATAAATTTGAGGGGGTCACGTTGACTACACCATTGAAAAGGATCGTGATTGTCGGCGGCGGTGCTGGCGGACTGGAAATGGCGACGCAGCTGGGTAAAAAGCTGGGGCGTAAGAAAAAGGCCAAAATTACGCTGGTGGACAGAAACCACAGCCATTTATGGAAACCGTTACTGCATGAAGTGGCGACCGGTTCTCTGGATGAAGGTGTGGATGCGCTGAGCTATCTGGCGCATGCCCGTAACCATGGCTTCCAGTTCCAGTTGGGCTCGGTGGTTGATATCGATCGCGAAGCGAAGACCATTACTATCGCTGAGCTGCGCGATGAGAAGGGCGATCTGCTGGTTCCTGAGCGTAAAGTGCCGTATGACACGCTGGTGATGGCGCTGGGCAGTACGTCCAACGATTTCAACACGCCGGGCGTCAAAGAGAACTGTATTTTCCTTGATAACCCGCATCAGGCGCGTCGTTTCCACCAGGAGATGCTGAATCTGTTCCTCAAGTATTCCGCGAATCTGGGCGTTAACGGTAAAGTGAATATTGCCATTGTCGGCGGCGGCGCGACGGGGGTTGAACTCTCCGCGGAACTGCACAATGCGGTTAAACAGCTGCACAGTTATGGCTATAAAGGACTGACCAATGACGCGCTGAACGTTACGTTGGTTGAAGCCGGTGAGCGTATCCTGCCGGCATTGCCGCCGCGGATTTCCAGCGCCGCGCACAATGAATTAACCAAACTGGGCGTACGCGTACTGACGCAGACGATGGTTACCAGCGCTGACGAAGGCGGGTTGCATACCAAAGATGGCGAATACATTGAGGCTGACCTGATGGTGTGGGCCGCAGGGATCAAAGCGCCAGACTTTATGAAGGATATTGGCGGTCTGGAAACGAACCGAATTAACCAACTGGTGGTTGAGTCGACGCTGCAAAGCACACGCGATCCTGACGTGTATGCGATTGGCGACTGCGCTTCCTGCGCGCGTCCGGAAGGTGGATTTGTGCCGCCGCGCGCTCAGGCTGCGCACCAGATGGCGACCTGCGCGATGAACAATATCCTGGCGCAGATGAACGGCAAGCCGTTGAAAGCGTATCAGTACAAAGATCACGGTTCTCTGGTCTCGCTTTCTAACTTCTCTACCGTCGGTAGCCTGATGGGCAACCTCACGCGCGGTTCAATGATGGTAGAAGGCCGTATTGCGCGCTTTGTCTACATCTCACTGTATCGTATGCATCAGATTGCGCTGCATGGTTACTTCAAAACTGGCCTGATGATGCTGGTCGGCAGTATTAACCGGGTGATTCGTCCGCGTCTGAAACTGCATTAATATTGACCTCAGGCGTCGGACAATTTCACGCATCCGACGCCTTCCTTCAGAGTTCTCTGAATCATCTCGCTTTATCCCTGCCTTCCGCTATTTTCATCCGTAATCTGATTGGCATTCCTTACCTTCTGTTGCAAAGTTTTTGCTAATAGCAAAAAAGGAGGAAGTCCCGTGAATAAATCAATGTTGGCGGGTATAGGGATTGGCGTAGCTGCTGCGCTGGGTGTTGCAGCGGTGGCCAGTCTTAACGTTTTCGAGCGTGGCCCACAGTATGCACAAGTTGTCTCTGCAACACCGATTAAAGAATCGGTAAAAACGCCACGTCAGGAGTGTCGGAACGTGACGGTCACGCACCGCAAGCCGGTGCAAGATGAAAACCGTATCGCGGGTTCTGTGCTAGGTGCCGTAGCTGGCGGTGTTATCGGCCACCAGTTTGGTGGCGGACGCGGTAAAGATATTGCCACCGTGGCGGGTGCATTAGGCGGCGGCTATGCCGGTAACCAGATCCAGGGTTCGATGCAAGAAAACGATACGTACACCACCACGCAGCAGCGTTGTAAAACGGTGTATGACAAATCAGAAAAAATGCTGGGCTACGACGTGACGTACAAAATTGGCGATCAGCAGGGGAAAATTCGTATGGATAAGGACCCCGGCGCGCAAATTCCGTTGGATAACAACGGACAGTTGGTACTGAATAACAAAGCGTAAAATAGCATTATCCTGAACATTAGCCCCCCATTCGCTCAGGCTGGGGGGCTTTTTTTATCAGAAGATTAAGGCGTAGTTCAGACCAAAGGTACGACCCCGGCCCTTGTATTCATACAGTGACGGGCTGCCATAAGTTGGGCTGTACAGCAGTGGCGCACGTTGTCCCCATAGCGTGGTGTACTCTTCATTCAGCAGGTTTTCCACACTGAAGGTCAGCTTACCTAACGGGAGCTGGTAGCTGCCGATAAAGTCCATGGTGTTATAGCCGTCCAGCTTATTGCCGCTGGCGTCACTCAGATCAAATGTTTGCTGGCTCTGTACACGCAGCGACCACGGTTCAGGCGCCCAGCCGACCCATGCGGTTGCTTTAGATGGTGAAGCCAGAGTGACATCCCATTTCTGCCATTTACCGTTTTGTTTCACTTCGGATTTAATGACGTTGAAGTTGCCGCCCAGACTCCAGTCAGTATCGGCGATGAAATAATCTACCGCACCTTCCAGACCATAAATCCGACGATCGTCGGGCTGTACGTTTATGGTCATATCACTGCGGTTGATAACGATCGATTTATCCGAAGTGGAGTAATAAGCAGCCAGTTGTGTGCGCAGGTTATCGCCCGTGTAACGCCATCCCAGCTCGTACGAGTTAACTTTAATCCCTTCCAGGCGAGAATCCGCCACGTTGACGCTGCGCAGAAGTTGATAATGATCGCCAACCAGAGAATAGGTGCCGTTACCGTAATATTTCCCCGGATCCGGAAGCTCAACGCCTTGAGAGAAGTTAAACCAGGTTTGCTGGCGCTCAGTCAGGTGGGCGAGGATCCCGGCGTTAAACAGGAAGTTATCGTAATCGGTTTTGCCGCCCGGAATGGTATCGGCGGAGTTTGCAAGGCCCGTCGCGATTCCCTGCTGTTGGGCATAGCCAACGAAATCATCAACCCTGTTTTCGGTCCATTGATAGCGTACGCCGCCACTGAGAGTGAAGATATCGTTTATGTCATAGCTGTTTTGCAGGAAAGGCGCGAAGTTGGTGATGCTGTAACCAGGATAACGCCCGGTAGTATAAGCGGTACGGTTGTCCATGCCACCGGAGGGCAGAGAGTAAGCCAGATCGAAGAATTTCTGATTGGAATCGAAGGTTTCATGATCCGCATCGATACCCCACGTCAGTTCCCAGTCATCCATCACCTGGCTGTTGAGGGTAATTTTGGCACCGAACTGGTCGGTATCCTGCTGTGAGGCGGAGAAACTGGTGACCTTGCCTTTGCTCAGCGTAGGGAAGGGGTAGAATTTTAGCGATTCGTCGCGGTAATAGATTTGACTGACCAGGTTCTGACCAAAGAAGTCTGCATCGGAATACTGCAGACTGATCAGATGACGCTCGGTGCCGGGAATACGATCGGAGTTCAGTCCGCTGCTGGTATAAGCTTTACCGTTTCCGGTCACGGCGGACATGTTCTCGCCGAGATCCAGCCCGTAATCTTCATCCCCCTGGCTCTTGTAGTACTGGGTAACCAGTTGTAATTGACGGTTATCATCCAGCTCAATCGTCCCGGTGCCCATCACGTCCAGACGATCGGAATGCTGCAGGCCGGTTTGGGTGTTATCCAGCAGCAGAGCATCGTGGTTGCCGTCATACCAACCGCCAAACCGTTGATACGCGACGGACATACGACCGGATGCACGATCGGTTCCTCCACTCACCGCGGCGGCGACGCGTTCGTCATGATCGTTACTGTTATTAAACCCGCTTTTACTGCCCAGTTCGAGTTCGACTTCACGCTCAGGCTGACCTTTTTTGGTGACGATGTTGATCAAACCGCCGGTACTTCCTCCGCCATACAAGGATGTTGCGCCTGAGATGACTTCAATATGAGCAATGTTAAACGGGTCAATGGAGTCAAGTTGACGGCTGTCGGTACGGGAGGAATTCAGACGGACACCGTCTATCAATACTACGATGGCGCGACCGCGCATGTTCATGCCGTAATTGGTTCGTCCCTGACTGCTGACATCAATTCCGGGGATTAACTGAGCAAGAACATCCTTGAACTCTTTACCACCCTGAACTTGCTGTTCAATTTCGCTTCCTTCAATAACCCAGGTCGTTTGCGCCATTTCTGCCACGGTGCGTTGGCTGCGGTTAGCGCTGACGATGAGATTCTCTTCCTCCGCTGCGATAGCCTGTAGGGTTAAGGATAATAAGAGCGGATTGAGCACCCAGAGACGCTTATGCATTTGTATTCCTTTTAAAAAAGTCGGTCTGTTTTTGTTATTGCGGTAGAGAAACCGATAGTTACATTGGGAAACAGGTGTTAAAACAAATGCGAATATTGCTGATAATAATTGTCGTTATCAATACATTTTTTAAAAAAGATCTGCTAATGCGATGAAAACAATAAGGAATGAAGGGTTATTGGTACAAAAAACCGAGGGCTTTTAGCCCCCGGCGGTGTCATCTGTTCGTGGAAGAGAGAGGAGAGAGTTAAGCTTTGATGAGTTCAGGCCACAGCCGCAGGGTGGTGTGTGCGATCTGCATCAGTTTCTCAAATGACGCGCCTTCACGGGCGCTAATCGACATACCCTGTAAAATGCAGTTCAGGTATTCGGCCAGCTTTTGCACGTCGCAGTGGGCCGGAATTTCGTCACGCTGCTGGCGCTGACGAAGGAACTGGGTAAGCGTCTGTTCCTGCATCGCATGGCGTGATTTCACCGTGTGGGCGATCTCGCGGGAAGAGGCCGCCAGCGTCGCGGACGTATTAATCATAAAACATCCTGCCGGAGTATCTTTACTGGTAAAGCAGGTCGCTATGGCGGTGAAATAGTCTTCCAGTGCTGACTGAAGGCTTTTTTCTTCGCAAAACAGCTGAGCTTCGTGTTTCGCCGCGAAGCGAGTTATATAGCGGTCCAGCACGGCACGAAACAACCCTTCCTTGTTGGTAAACTCCGCATACAGCGTGGGCGCTTTCGCACCCGTTGCTTCCACGAGATCGGCGAGCGATGTCGCTTCATATCCGTGCTGCCAGAAGAGTGTCATGGCCTTATCAAGCGCGGCTTCCCTGTCGAACACTTTTGGTCGGCCACGGCTTTTTTTTGCACAACCTGTCGTTTCAGTTGTCATGGTGCCGATGTACCTTTGTTGGGTTTATTAAATAATCATTATAAAAATATTCCCCGCCACACTCCAGCGGATTAGCGATAAAAATAATTTATAGCTATTAGCATGAAAAATAAGGTCTTTATCTTTTATATAACGATCATTATAAAAAAATGTTGACGTGTGACCTGGATCACATCTATGATTTACCTATCGATCGTTAAGTTAATCATTACGACACCCATTCATCTGCAAAAGGTCACTATTATGAAAAACGTAAAAACTCTGTTTGTTGCTGCTGTTCTTAGCTCACTGTCATTTGCCAGCTTCGCCGCTGTTGAAGTTCAGGCCACGCCTGCAGGTCAACAGAAAGTTGGTACTATCTCTGCAAATGCGGGGACGAACTTAGGTTCTCTGGAAGATCAACTGGCGCAGAAAGCGGATGAGATGGGCGCGAAGTCTTTCCGTATTACTTCCGTTACCGGTCCTAACACCCTTCACGGGACTGCCGTTATCTACAAATAAGATTTAACCCATCGCAATGCCACTGCGAGTTAAATAAAAAACCCCCGCGGAATAAAATCCAGCGGGGGTTTTTTTATGGGTAATGTTTACATCGGTTGTTGAGCCACATCGTGATGACGGGTGACATCGACCGGCATGCCTGAGCGAATCTCCATCGCATGTTCCATGACGGCAGGGTCCGTTTGCGCCGCATTCTTAAAGGTCTGCATTGCGGCGTTCAACACGATCGGCAGCAGTTGCGGGTCATCATTGATCTTTTCTGACAGCGGCTGGTGCACTTCCACTAGTCGCATGCCGTTAGGTTCGACCGAGGCTTTGATCGGCGTGTTAATGATATTGACTTTGGTTCCTGGCTTCACTTGACGGAACAGGGTTTCAATATCATCGTCGCGCAGACGAATACAGCCGGAACTGACACGCATACCGATACCAAAGTCAGCATTGGTGCCGTGCAGCAGATAAACACCGCCGTATGCGGCTAAGCGAATTGCGTGATGGCCCATCGGGTTATCTGGCCCGGCAGGGACAACGGCAGGAAGATCGATGCCGTTTGCTTTATAGCGCGCGCGGATATTTGCCGTAGGCGTCCAGGTGGGATTAGCGCGTTTATCGGAAATGGTGGTTACCATGGTGGGCGTCAGCGTATCACCACCTAACTGGCCAATGCCAATAGGATATACGGTCACCGAATTTGTCCCCGGCTGGTAATAATAAAGACGCAGTTCGGCGAGGTTGATGACAATACCTTCGCGCGGTGCATCCGGTAACAGGGTTTGCAATGGGATAGTCAAAACGCTGCCAGGACGAGGCACGAAAGGATCAACGCCGGGGTTGGCCTGCAGCAGCGCTAAAAAGCCGACGTTGTATTTTTTCGCAATAGCTTCGAGAGAACCGCCATTGTCTTCGACAACGTGAACGGTATTCTGTCCCACCAGACGGCTTCCCGGCGGCGGCAGCGGCCAGGTGTTTGCCTGAGCCGGAAGTGCTAACGCGAAGGTCGCTGCAAGCGTAAAAAAGGCTAACCAGCGAGAGAGTCGATTATTGTTTAACATCACCATAAATCCATTGTTTTTACGTGGTTTTTATTATGTAAAAGTAAACAGGAATTATGGCCGTTTGCTGTGTCGGGAAGTGCAGGGAAGTGCAAAGAGTTTGTAAATTCACAGGCCGGGAGCGTTATGTGCGCTCCCGGCCTGCTCACTATGCTACGGCGTTTTCTTCAAGTTGGCGCATAAACTGGCGTACCCAGTCGATTCGCGTTTTACGCTCGCTCAGATCCTGCATAAATTTCAGCCGGGTTGGACCGTCCAGACGGAAGTGCTGCGGCTGTTTTTGCAGTAAACCAATCAGCCAGACCGGGTTAACGTGGTTTTTCTCTGCAAACTCAATCGTGCCGCCTTTTTCATTGCCTTCAAGCTTTCTGATGCCCAGTTTCTGCGCCTGTTGGCGTAACCGGGCAATATCCAGCAACGTACGGGCCGGGTCGGGCAGCAGACCAAAACGGTCTATCAGCTCGACCTTAATTTCTTCCAACTCGTTTTCGCCTTTCGCACTGGCAATACGTTTGTAGAACGACAGTCGCGTGTTGACATCGGGAATATAGTCATCCGGCAGCAGTGACGGCATGCGCAGTTCAACTTCGGTTTGCTGGCTGGTGAGATCTTCCAGCGACGGTTCGCGTCCCTCTTTGAGCGCATCGACAGCATTTTCCAGCAGCTCCATATACAGCGAGAAGCCGATGCTTTCCATGGAACCACTCTGATCTTCACCCAGCAGTTCCCCCGCGCCGCGAATTTCAAGGTCGTGGGTCGCCAGCGCAAAGCCAGCGCCCAAATCTTCCAGCGAGGCGATGGCTTCCAGGCGCTTTTGCGCGTCGGTGGTCATCGCTTTTGGATGCGGCGTCAGCAGCCAGGCGTACGCCTGATGGTGTGAACGTCCCACACGGCCGCGCAACTGGTGTAATTGCGCCAAACCAAAGTGATCGGCGCGTTCGATGATAATGGTGTTGGCGGTCGGGATGTCGATCCCGGTTTCGATAATGGTGGTGCACACCAGCACGTTAAAGCGCTGATGGTGGAAATCGTTCATCACGCGTTCCAGTTCGCGCTCGCGCATTTGACCATGGCCGATACCAATACGCGCTTCCGGCACCAGTTCCGCTAATCTGTCAGCGGTTTTCTGGATATTTTCGACGTCGTTAAACAGATAATAAACTTGCCCCCCGCGCAGAACTTCACGCAGGATAGCCTCGCGAACCACCAGATTGTCATATTCACGCACAAAGGTTTTCACCGCCAGACGACGGGCAGGAGGCGTGGCGATGATCGACAGATCGCGCATGCCGCTCATCGCCATATTGAGCGTACGCGGAATAGGCGTTGCCGTCAGCGTAAGGATATCGACATCCGCGCGCATTGCTTTGATGCGCTCTTTATGACGAACGCCAAAACGGTGCTCTTCATCGACAATCAACAGACCCAGATCTTTTAGCTTCACGTCCGCTTGCAGCAGTTTGTGGGTGCCGATGAGAATATCGATTTTCCCTTCGGCCACCTGCTCCAGAATCTGCGCTTGCTCTTTGGCGCTACGGAAACGGGACAGCATTTCAATACGTACCGGCCAGTTGGCAAAGCGATCACGGAAGTTGTCGAAGTGCTGCTGAGCGAGCAGGGTAGTCGGAACCAGCACGGCCACCTGCTTGTGGTTCTCTACGGCGAGGAAGGCGGCGCGCATCGCGACTTCGGTTTTACCAAAGCCGACGTCGCCGCACACCAGACGATCCATGGCCAGCGGCTGGCACATATCGCTGAGCACCGCGTTGATCGCCTGCGCCTGATCGGGCGTAGTTTCAAACGGGAAACTGTCGCAAAACAGTTGGTACTGCTCACGATCATGCTTAAAGGCAAAGCCTTCTTTCGCCGCACGCTGAGCATAGATATCCAATAGTTCTGCCGCGACATCGCGCACCTTCTCAGCGGCTTTCTGACGGGCGCGAGACCAGGCATCGCCACCCAGTTTATGTAGCGGCGCATTTTCTTCCGCGCCGCCAGCGTAACGGCTGATCAGGTGCAACGATGACACAGGCACGTACAGTTTGGCGTCGTTGGCGTAGGTGAGCATCAGGTACTCGCCGGTGATACCGCCCGCTTCCAGCGTGGTCATCCCGGCATAACGGCCAACGCCGTGCTCCAGGTGCACCACCGGTTGACCGGGATGCAGTTCGGCGAGGTTACGAATTAACGTATCAGGATTGATGGTGCGACGAGAATCCTGGCGGCGGCGCGCCACGCGCTCCCCGAGCAGATCGCTTTCGCAAATCAGCGCCAGGTTGCGTTTGCTATCAATGAAGCCGTGTTCAGCTGCGCCAATCATCAGATAGCGACCATTGTCGACGGCTTCGTCGAGACGCAATATGCGCTTCGGCGCGATTTTGATACGGGCGAGCAGTTCGCCAAGCGCTTCGCGGCGACCTTCGCTTTCAACGGAGAAAATCACCGAACCGGTGAAGCCTTCAAGGAATTTACGTAACGCATCTAACGGCGCTTTTTGCTGCGCCTGAACCGCGATATCTGGCAACTTCTGGAAGCCGAGGTTAGTATTCGCGGCTTTGTTCGCCAGAGTCTCAGTTTTCAGTTGAACACGGGGCCAGCGTTTAAGTTCGGAGAACAGCTCATCTACGCGCAGCCACAGCGAGTGTGGCGGCAGAAGCGGGCGCATCGGATCAACACCCCGGTTCTCAAAACGCGACAGGGTATCAGCCTGGAAGCGTTCTGCGCTGGTCTCGATATCGCCGGTATTGACCAATAACGTATTGGCGGGGAAATAGCTGAACAGGGGGGGCAGCGGCTCGCTGAAAAACAATGGCTGCCAGTATTCGATCCCGGCAGGTAACGTGCCTTTGCTGACCTGCTGGTAAATATGTTCGGCGTCGCGTTTAACTTCAAAGGTATCGCGCCACTGGCTGCGGAACAGCTCAATCGCCGTTTTATCGGTCGGGAATTCATGCGCGGGCAGCAAATTAATGGCGTCGACTTCTTCCAGTGTGCGCTGGGTGTCGGTATCAAACAGACGCAGACTGTCGATTTCATCATCAAAGAAATCCAGTCGATACGGTAATTCGCTGCCCATGGGGAACAGATCCAACAACGCGCCGCGCGTGGCGTATTCGCCGTGCTCCATCACCTGATCAACATGGCGGTAGCCCGCGCTGTCCAGTTGTTCGCGCAGGGCGTCGCGCGAAAGCCGCTGACCTTTTTTCATCACCAACGCATGACCATGCAGATAGCTGTGCGGACAGACGCGCTGCATCAGCGTGTTCACCGGCACAATCAGTACACCGCGCTGCATCGCAGGGAGTTGATACAGCGTGGAAAGCCGCGAGGAGATAATCTCCTGATGAGGGGAAAAGCTATCGTAGGGCAGCGTTTCCCAGTCCGCCAGGTTCATTACCATCTGGTCGGTAAACTGACGAATTTCATCATGCAGTCGCAGGGCATTTTGCATGTCCGGCGCGATCAGTACGACAGGACCCGCATGACGTTCAGCAATTTCAGCGACCAGCGTCGCGCAAGCTGCGCCGGTCAGTTCGCCTAACTGGCGCTGGTCAGAAGCGCTGGCCGGGAGCGTGTAACGATGTTGTTCAGGCATTCGGTTGTCAGGATCTCGTTTAGATATACATCTGATAAGCAATGTTCTTTATTATCCGTGATCGTTTCTCATAAGCAAATTGATTCGCCCCCTGATGGGGGCAAAAAGCGCGTTAAAATTAGCGCGAGGCCGTCGATAAAGACGGTGGAGAAAAGAGCAAGTCGGCAACGGTTTTTTGCGAAATCTTACGCACCAGCAAGCCAAACAGAGTGCACAACAGCAGGCAGGCGAAGGGATAAACCAGCAGCAGGAGCAACTCGCCGTACGCAGGCCAGGCGGCATGATTGATTTTGGGGATTAGCGTTAAGCTGAACAGCTCAACCAAAATACGGTGGGTGGTATAGATAGCGATAGTATTGGATCCAATCACGCTTAACGGGCTGGATGCGCGCATACCAAAGCGCTGCTCGAACTGATAAAACAGCTTCATGATTAGTACAATAGACAGGAGGGAAAGCAGTAGCGAAATATTTGCCAGCCACGCGACCACGGCGGCGACTACGCTAACCATAAATATGAGCGTATGGCGGCGCAGAGGAACCTCTTTGATCCATACCATCAGCGTTGCGCCAAACCAGGCGCCGAGGCTGTACCAGGGCAGGTTGCGAATCACGCTGTTCATTCCCCACCACGGCGTGGGGAAAAAATTGATCGCCACGCTCAGCACGACAAACAGCGCCAACAGCGGTAATGCCCAGCGGTTGAACATCTTACACAGCACAAAATAGACAATCAGCGCATACAGATACCACAAGCTGGTGCTGGCGGTCAGCATCCCGTGGGTAAAGCCAGCGATTGAACCGGCATACGCGGCGTTGGCGGCATGACTCAGATCGCGTTGCGGAGCCAACCAGTCATTGAGCGAGACTAACGCCAGCCATTGCACGACTCCCCATAGCACCAGTACCCAGGCAATACTCCAGATCCGTTTATCCACACAGGTTGTCCAGGGAACGCTATCGATGTAGCGGCGGATCAAATAGCCTGAAATAAAGAAAAATACCGGCATACGAAACGGCGCCAGGTACAGATTGAGGTAAATCCAGCATTTGCTCAGCATCTCTGAAAGCGGATACTGAAAGGTGGTGAGGTGTGGGTAAAACGTAATGACTGAGTGATATATTACCACCAGACAAATGCATAACCCTTTGATTTGATTAATCCATAATTCTTTTTTATTCATTGAGACAGCGTACCCATGTTGTTTGCTATAGCCTGCCATCCTGCGCAACCCGCTGTACGCTGTAATGCGTAACTGTCTGCATTTTGTTTTTTTTAGGATAAAGATCAGGGACCCGGACTGAAGGGGGAGGGGTAACTACAGCGGATTGATTTATCTATCCTTTTAGGAATAGTGCTGACGAACACTTACGGTTCAGTCATTTACCCATTCCGCTTTCGCTTATATACTCGTGACTTTGCTAACAGCAACCAGACGGATTTCATGTACCAACCTGTCGCTCTATTCATCGGCCTGCGTTATATGCGCGGGCGTGCAGCAGATCGCTTCGGTCGCTTCGTTTCCTGGCTCTCCACCATCGGCATTACTCTCGGGGTAATGGCGCTGGTCACAGTATTGTCAGTGATGAACGGTTTCGAGCGCGAGCTGCAAAACAATATCCTTGGCCTGATGCCCCAGGCTGTTCTCTCGTCTGAACAGGGTTCCCTAAACCCGCAGCAATTGCCGGAAAAAGCGGTGGTGTTGAACGGCGTCAACCGCGTTGCACCCATAACAACGGGTGATGTGGTGCTGCAAAGTGCGCGTAGCGTGGCGGTTGGCGTAATGCTGGGTATCGACCCGGCGCAAAAAGATCCGCTCACGCCGTATCTGGTCAATGTGAAGCAAACAGATCTGCAACCGGGTAAGTATAATGTCATCCTCGGTGAGCAGCTTGCCGGGCAGTTGGGCGTTAACCGTGGCGATCAAATTCGCGTAATGGTGCCGTCCGCCAGTCAGTTTACGCCGATGGGGCGTCTGCCTAGCCAGCGTCTGTTTACGGTGATCGGCACCTTTGCTGCTAACAGCGAAGTCGACGGCTACCAGATGCTGACCAACATTCAGGATGCGTCACGCCTGATGCGCTACCCGGTGGGTAATATCACTGGCTGGCGTTTGTGGTTGAACGAGCCGTTAAAGGTTGACACGTTGAGCCAGCAAACGCTGCCGCAAGGTACCAAATGGCAGGACTGGCGCGAGCGTAAAGGTGAATTATTCCAGGCCGTGCGCATGGAGAAAAACATGATGGGGCTGCTGCTCAGTCTGATCGTGGCGGTGGCGGCTTTTAATATTATTACCTCGCTGGGTCTGATGGTAATGGAGAAGCAAGGGGAAGTGGCGATTCTACAAACTCAGGGGCTAACGCCGCGGCAGATAATGATGGTGTTTATGGTTCAGGGGGCCAGTGCCGGGATTATCGGCGCGCTGCTGGGCGCAGGGCTGGGCGCATTGCTCGCCAGTCAACTGAACAACCTGATGCCCATTATCGGCGTGCTTCTGGATGGCGCTGCGCTGCCGGTCGCTATCGAGCCGCTGCAGGTTATCGTCATTGCGCTGGTGGCGATGGCCGTCGCGCTGCTGTCTACGCTTTATCCTTCCTGGCGCGCTGCCGCCACTCAACCCGCTGAGGCTTTACGTTATGAATAAGATCCTGTTGCAATGCGACAACCTGTGCAAACGCTATCAGGAAGGCACAGTGCAGACCGATGTCCTGCACGATGTCAGTTTTTGCGTTGGCGAAGGCGAGATGATGGCGATTGTCGGCAGCTCCGGCTCCGGTAAGAGTACGCTGCTCCATCTGTTAGGTGGGCTGGATACACCAACTTCCGGCGACGTCATTTTTAACGGTCAGCCGATGAGCAAACTCTCGTCTGCGGCGAAGGCGGAACTGCGCAATCAGAAGCTGGGCTTTATTTACCAGTTCCACCATCTGCTACCGGACTTTACCGCACTGGAAAACGTAGCGATGCCGCTGCTGATTGGTAAGAAAAAACCGGCTGAAATCACCGCGCGCGCGCGCGATATGCTGAAAGCGGTAGGGCTGGACCATCGTGCCGGCCATCGCCCGTCTGAACTGTCGGGCGGCGAGCGTCAGCGCGTGGCCATTGCCCGTGCGCTGGTCAATAACCCTCGTCTGGTGCTGGCGGATGAACCAACGGGTAACCTTGATGCGCGCAACGCGGACAGCATTTTCGAGCTTCTGGGGGAGCTTAACCGCTCTCAGGGCACGGCATTTCTGGTGGTGACGCACGATCTGCAGTTGGCGAAGCGCATGAGCCGCCAGCTTGAAATGCGCGATGGTCGCCTGACGGCTGAACTGAGCCTGATGGGAGCAGAGTAATGGCTTCGCCTTTATCGTTATTGATTGGCCTGCGTTTTAGCCGAGGTCGGCGGCGCGGCGGTATGGTCTCGCTGATTTCGGTGATTTCTACCGTTGGCATCGCGTTGGGTGTGGCGGTGTTGATCGTCGGGTTAAGCGCCATGAACGGCTTTGAGCGTGAGTTGAACAACCGTATTCTGGCCGTGGTCCCGCACGGTGAAATTGAGGCCGTCAACCAGCCGTGGAACAACTGGCAGGAAGCGCTCGATAAAGTACAGAAAGTGCCTGGTATTGTCGCCGCAGCGCCCTATATCAACTTTACCGGACTGGTGGAGAGTGGGGCGAATCTACGCGCGGTGCAGGTGAAGGGCGTTGACCCGAAACAGGAGCAGCGTTTAAGCGCGCTGCCATCGTTCGTGCAGAACCACGCCTGGGATAATTTCAAAGCCGGTGAGCAGCAAATCATCATTGGTAAGGGGATTGCCGATGCGCTGAAGGTGAAGCAGGGCGACTGGGTGTCGATTATGATCCCTAACGCCAGTGCGGACCATAAGTTACAGCAGCCTAAACGCGTGCGTTTGCACGTGACGGGCATTTTGCAGCTGAGCGGTCAGCTCGATCACAGCTTTGCCATGATCCCCATGGAAGACGCGCAGCAATACCTGGATATGGGATCCAGCGTTTCTGGGATCGCGCTAAAAGTTAGCGACGTCTTTAACGCCAATAAACTGGTACGTGACGCGGGTGAAGTCACCAATAACTATGTTTATATTAAGAGCTGGATTGGCACCTACGGCTATATGTACCGCGATATCCAGATGATCCGCGCCATCATGTATCTGGCGATGGTGCTGGTGATTGGCGTGGCCTGTTTTAATATCGTTTCCACGTTAGTGATGGCGGTAAAAGACAAAAGCGGTGATATTGCGGTATTAAGAACCCTGGGGGCTAAAGATGGTTTGATCCGTGCCATTTTTGTCTGGTACGGCCTGCTGGCGGGTTTGTTCGGTAGTCTGATAGGCGTCGTCATCGGGGTGGTTGTCTCGCTGCAGTTGACGCCGATCATCAACGGCATCGAGGCGCTTATCGGCCATCAGTTCCTGTCTGGCGATATCTATTTCATTGACTTCCTGCCATCGGAATTACACTGGCTGGATGTGATCTACGTGCTGGTGACAGCATTAGTGCTGAGTCTTTTGGCGAGTTGGTATCCGGCGCGTCGCGCCAGCAATATTGATCCTGCGAGAGTACTTAGCGGCCAATAACAATAAGAAGGAGCGGTGATGTATTACGGATTTGACATCGGCGGGACCAAAATTGCGCTGGGAGTATTTGATAACCAACGCCGTTTGCAATGGGAAACACGCGTCCCTACGCCTCGCGACAGCTATGAAGCTTTCCTTAATGCGGTCTGCAATCTGGTAATGGAAGCGGACCAGCGATTCGGCGTCAAAGGTTCGGTGGGTATCGGCATTCCTGGCATGCCGGAAACAGAAGACGGTACGCTGTACGCGGCCAATGTGCCTGCCGCCAGTGGTAAACCGCTCCGTGCCGATCTCAGCGCCCGCCTTGACCGCGATGTTCGCCTGGACAACGATGCCAACTGTTTTGCCCTCTCTGAAGCTTGGGACGACGAGTTCACTCAGTATTCGCTGGTTATGGGGTTAATCCTCGGCACCGGTGTCGGCGGTGGACTGGTGCTTAACGGTAAATCTATCACCGGACGCAGCTATATCACCGGTGAGTTTGGTCATATTCGTTTGCCTGTCGATGCGCTGACGCTGATGGGATTTGATTTCCCACTGCGCCGCTGCGGATGCGGTCAATTGGGCTGTATTGAAAGCTATCTCTCCGGTGGTGGATTTGCGTGGTTGTATCAGCATTACTACCATCAACCGCTGGATGCCCGTGAAATTATCGCGCTGTGGGAGCAGGGGGATGAGCAAGCGCGCGCCCATGTTGAACGTTATCTGGATTTACTGGCAGTCTGTTTGGGGAATATCCTGACCATCGTTGATCCTGATTTAGTGGTGATTGGTGGTGGTTTGTCGAATTTTTCCGCTATTACGACGCAACTGGCGGACAGATTGCCACGCCATCTGCTGCCGGTTGCCCGAGTGCCGCGTATTGAGCAGGCGCGGCACGGTGATGCGGGCGGAATGCGCGGGGCCGCTTTTTTACATCTTACCGATTAATACAAAGAGGTTGTTATGCTGTCGCGTCGGAGTCATCGGTTAAGCCGCTTTCGTAAAAATAAACGCCATTTGCGCGATCGCCTGCGTCAACGAATCTTTTTCAGAGACAGAGTGGTGCCTGAATTGATGGAAAAACCAAGAGTGCTGGTACTGACGGGAGCGGGGATTTCTGCCGAGTCAGGTATTCGAACCTTCCGCGCGACGGATGGTCTTTGGGAAGAACATCGGGTCGAAGACGTTGCGACCCCGGAAGGGTTTAGTCGCAACCCGGAACTGGTTCAGTCGTTTTATAACGCCCGTCGTCATCAATTGCAGCAACCAGAAATCCAGCCCAACGCGGCGCATATCGCGCTGGCAAAACTTGAAGCCGAGCTGGGTGACCGTTTTTTACTGGTGACGCAGAATATTGATAACCTGCATGAACGCGCGGGCAGCCAGAATGTCATCCATATGCACGGCGAACTGCTCAAGGTTCGCTGTTCGCAAAGCGGACAGATTCTGGAGTGGACGGGCGATGTGACTGCGGAAGACAAATGCCATTGCTGTCAGTTCCCGGCTCCGCTGCGACCGCACGTCGTGTGGTTTGGCGAAATGCCGCTGGGAATGGATGAAATTTATATGGCGCTGGCAATGGCGGATGTGTTTATTGCCATTGGCACATCAGGCCATGTCTACCCGGCCGCGGGTTTTGTGCATGAGGCGCGGCTGCATGGAGCGCATACGGTAGAGTTAAATCTCGAACCGAGCCAGGTGGGAAGCGAGTTCGAAGAGAAGCATTACGGTCCGGCAAGCCAGGTGGTGCCTGAGTTTGTTGAGAAGTTATTGAAAGGGCTGTGATTTTTTTTGCCGGATGGCGGCAAATGCCTTATCGGGCCTACGCTTCGTATTGATGTAGGCCCGATAAGCGTAGCGCCATCGGGCATTCCTTACAACGCTGAATTAGCGTCCTGCTTTCAGCTTCTGATAATACTCTTCATAAATGGCGCTGGCGGAGCCGACGTCATTTTGCCATTCCCCTTTATTGATGGTATCAGCATCAGGGTAGAGCGTTTTATCGTTCGCCACTTCCGGGCTCAGCAGCTTACGTGCCGCCAGGTTTGGCGTTGGATAACCGATAGTTTCTGCGACTTCTTTCGCCACGTCCGGGCGCAGCAGGAAGTTAATCAGCTTCAGCGCACCTTCTTTGTTTTTCGCATTAGCCGGAATAGACAGACTGTCCATCCAGAAAATACCCCCTTCCTTCGGCCACACCACTTCCAGCGGGGTCCCCGCCTGGCGCGCGACATATGCGGAGCCGTTCCACACCATCCCCAGATTGACTTCGCCTTCCATATACGGGTTGGCCGGGTTGTCAGAGTTAAATGCCGCGACGTTAGGCATCAGCTTCTTCAACTCGTTATAGGCGGCTTCAATCTCTTTTGGATCGGTGGTATTGCCGGAATACCCCAGCTTGCGCAGCGCCATCTGGAAGACTTCACGCGCGTCATCGGTTAACAACAGGCTACCTTTGTACTCCGGTTTCCACAGGTCGGCCCAACTGGTTACGGTTTTCGGGTCGATGGCATCGCTGTTGACGCCAATGGCCGTCGCACCCCAGATATACGGAATGGAGTAGTCATTGTTGGGGTCAAACGGCTTGTTGAGCATTTCCGGATCGAGGTTGTGAAAATTGGTCAACGTCGACTTGTCGATCTTCTGGATCATGCCTTCTTTACGCATTTTATCGACGTAATAGGTAGACGGAACCACCAGATCGTACGCACCGTCTTTATAGGTTTTGAGCTTGGCGTACATGGTTTCATTCGACTCATAGGTCGAATAGATAACCTTAATGCCGGTCTCTTTGGTGAACTGCTCCAGCAGTCCTGGCGGCACATACTCAGTCCAGTTATAGAAATAGAGCGTGTTGTTGTCATTCGCGTGAGCGGCGCTCATGCCCAGTGCCAGAGCACCCGCCGCGAGCAGGTGGCGTGACCATTTTTTCATCATTTAACGTCCCCTGAATTAAGGGCCTTAGCGGCCCTTGGTTTTATCACGTGCAATAAGCTGGCTGGCGATCACCATAACCAGCGACAGAACCAACAAAATGGTCGCCAGCGCGTTCACCTCGGGTGATACGCCGACTTTTACCATTGAGTAGATTTTTAAGGGCAAAATTTCGTAACCCGGTCCGGTGACGAAGGATGAAACGACAACGTCATCCATCGACAGCGTAAAGCTTAGCAACCAGCCTGCGGCCACCGCAGGCATTGCCAGCGGCAGAATGATCTTGCGCAGGATAGTCACTTCACTGGCACCCAAATCTTTTGCCGCTTCCAGCATTCGCACATCAAAGCCTTTCAGACGTGAATAGACCGTCACCACCACAAAAGGCAGACAGAAGGTAATATGCGAAAACAGCAGCGACCAGAAGCCGAGCTGAATGCCAATTAACATAAACAGAACCAGCAGTGAAATCGCCATTACGATATCGGGCGACATCATCACCACAAACAGCATGCCGCTGACAAAGGGTTTACCGCGAAAACGGTAGCGATAAAGCGCGACCGCGGTGAGTGAACCGATCAGCGTGGCAAACGTTGCGGAGAGCACTGCCATCGTCAGGGAGTGTTGCGCCGCCTGCAGCAGGCTGTCGTTGTTCACCAGCAGACCGTACCACTTGGTAGTAAAACCTTGCCAGTTGATGCCAAAGCGCGAGCTGTTAAAGGAGTTCACAATCAAAATAATGATTGGAATATACAGATACGCGTAGATAGCGGTCATAAAACCGCCACGAAGCAGTCGACCGATCATTCGAGTTCTACCTTCTTGTTCAGCAAGCGGGAGGCGCGCCAGTAGACCAGCAGCATCAGCCCCATCACGATAGTCAGCGTTATGCTGGTGGCTGCGCCAAACGGCCAGTCGCGAATGTTCAGGAACTGCACTTTAATCACGTTACCAATCAACAGGTTTTTCGCCCCGCCCATTAAATCGGAAACGTAAAACAGTCCCATTGCCGGCAGCATAACCAGCAGACATCCGGCGATAATTCCCGGCATCGTCAGCGGAATAATGATGCGGGTAAAGGTCTGAAGTTTGCTGGCGCCTAAATCGCGTGCGGCTTCCAGCAGCGGTTTATCGAGCTTCTCAATGCTGGAGTAGAGCGGCATCACCATAAACGGTAGCAGGATGTACACCAGGCCGATAATCACCGCGCTGGGGGTAAACATGATGCGAATGGGGGTATCAATAATGCCGAGCCACAACAGAAACTCGTTGAGATAGCCTTTGGTACTGAGGAAAATTTTGAGTCCGTAGATGCGAATAAGCGAGTTGGTCCAGAACGGAACAATCAGCAGGAACAGCAGCAGCGGGCGCACTTTTTCCGGCAGCTTTACCAAAAACCAGGCAAACGGATAGCCGAGTACCAGACAGGCGAGCGTGGCAATCAACGCCATATTGAGGGAGTGAACCAGTACCTCATAATAGAGCGGATCCAGCAGGCGAGTATAGTTTTCCAGCGTAAAGACCATTTTGACGAAATTAGCGTCGTCACGGGTCAAAAAGCTGGTGCCGATGATCATCAGGTTGGGCAGAAAGACAAATAACACAAGCCAACCGACAATGGTGACGATCACCACACTCTGGAATTTACTTGTGTTCTTCATCAGCCAGTACGACCTCCCAGCTTTCTACCCAGTTAATCGCCATTTTCTGGTCGAGCGAGTGGTCGAAGTCAGGATCGTCTTCATTGAAGAATTCACTGACCATCACCATCTTGCCATTTTCCAGTTCCACAACCGACTCCAGCGTCATGCCTTTGTAGTTGCGTTCACGCACGTAGCCGATAAGACCTTCAATATGATTATCGTCGTTGATCTCATCAACGCGCAGATCTTCAGGGCGCAATAATACGTGCAGTTTTTGCCCAGGCACCACCGCGAAGTTGACGTAAATGTTGCACTCGCGACCTTCCACATTAGCACGAACGCGCTGATCGTCCAGACGCTCAATGACCGTCGCGTTAAACATATTGATTTCGCCGATAAACCCGGCGACAAACAGATTTTTCGGCTCTTCGTAGATTTCGCGCGGCGTACCATCTTGCTCAATCTTGCCATCGCGCATTACCACAATACGGTCTGACATGGTCAGCGCTTCTTCCTGGTCGTGCGTGACAAAAACAAAAGTGATACCAAGCTTACGTTGCAGCGCTTTCAGTTCGTTCTGCATCTGTTTGCGCAGTTTGTAGTCCAGCGCAGAGAGGGATTCATCTAACAGGAGCAAACGAGGTTTGTTGACCACCGCACGGGCAATCGCCACGCGCTGTTGCTGTCCACCAGAAAGTTGATGCGGCTTTCGTTGGGCGAATTCTTCCAGTTGTACCATGCGCAGGGCTTCGGTAACACGAGGAGGGATATCAGCAGCGGGTGTTTTCTGCATGCGTAAACCGAAGGCCACATTTTCAAACACGGTCATGTGGGGAAATAACGCATAGCTTTGGAAGACGGTGTTCACGTAGCGATTTTCCGCCGGAACGTGAGTGATGTCCTGGTTGTCCAATATGATATGACCGGAATCAACCGTTTCCAGACCGGCAATCAGGCGAAGAACGGTTGTTTTACCGCAGCCAGAGGGGCCGAGCAGCGTGAGAAACTCGCCGTTTTTGATGGTCAAATCCAGGCTGGAAATCACCTCTTTGCCATCGAAACTTTTGCGAATTCCCGCTAATTGCACCAGTGGAGAAAGCGAACGCGGTTGTTTATTCAATTTTTTACTCTGTCCCATGTAAACGCAACGGATGGCTGACCGATGCGGGGTTTGTGGTTAACCACCTTGATGACTCTTAATGAGGGCCGTTATTCTACGGCAAACCATGGTAATCGCCAATCCTTGTTGCGAATTACTGACTTAGCCCTATAGTCAGAGTGGGTGTCATGGCGAAATATTCTTACTTGCGGGGATAAAAGTGACCTGACGCAATATTTGTCTTTTATTGCTTATTGATAATGTTGTCACAAAAAGTGAGGGTGACTGCATGGATAAACTACTTGAGCGTTTTTTACACTACGTGTCGCTGGACACCCAATCCAAATCGGGCGTGCGGCAAGTACCCAGCACCGAAGGACAGTGGAAGTTATTACAACTGCTCAAACAACAGCTCGAAGAGATGGGGCTGGTCAATATTTCACTCAGCGAAAAGGGGACGCTGATGGCAACGTTGCCTGCTAACGTTGCTGGCAATATTCCCGCTATCGGTTTTATTTCCCATGTGGATACCTCACCGGATTGCAGTGGTAAAAACGTTAATCCGCAAATTGTTGAAAACTACCGCGGGGGCGATATCGCGTTAGGTATTGGCGATGAAGTTCTGTCGCCGGTGATGTTCCCGGTACTGCATCAGCTTTTGGGTCAGACGCTAATCACTACAGACGGCAAAACATTGCTGGGCGCCGATGATAAAGCGGGCATCGCAGAAATCATGACCGCGCTGGCTGTGCTGATCCAAAAAGAGATCCCGCATGGTGATATTCGCGTGGCCTTTACGCCGGACGAAGAGGTCGGTAAAGGGGCGAAGCATTTCGACGTTGCGGCATTCGATGCGCAGTGGGCCTATACCGTTGACGGCGGTGGCGTGGGGGAGCTGGAGTTTGAAAACTTCAACGCCGCGTCGGTTAATATTAAGATCGTGGGCAACAATGTGCATCCGGGCACCGCAAAAGGGGTGATGGTGAATGCGCTGTCGCTGGCTGCACGTATTCACTCGGAGGTTCCGGCCGATGAAAGCCCGGAAACGACGGAAGGCTATGAAGGCTTTTATCACCTGGCGAGCATGAAAGGGACCGTTGATCGGGCGGATATGCACTACATCATCCGTGATTTTGACCGTAAGCAGTTTGAAGCGCGTAAACGCAAGATCATGGATATCGCCAAGAAGGTTGGCAAAGGGTTACACCCGGACTGCTATATCGAACTGGTGATCGAAGACAGCTATTACAATATGCGCGAAAAAGTGATTGAGCATCCGCACGTGCTGGATATTGCCCAGAAGGCGATGCGCGATTGCGATATTGAACCTGTGCTGAAGCCTATTCGTGGCGGAACCGACGGCGCGCAGCTGTCGTTTATGGGGTTACCGTGTCCGAATCTGTTCACCGGCGGCTACAACTATCATGGCAAACATGAATTTGTGACTCTGGAAGGGATGGAAAAAGCGGTGCAGGTCATTGTACGTATTGCGGAGCTGGCGGCGAAACAAAAATAAATGTAGATGCCGGATGGCGCTTCGCTTATCCGGCCTACGGGATGAGATATTTGTAGGCCGGATAAGCGAAGCGCCATCCGGCGCAGTCACAATGATTTACCCTTCGAAGAACCAATACCCGCTGTTAACCAGTGCGGCCAGCATGGCAAGGAAGGATGGATCTTCCAGCGCATCCTCAAAATTCTCGGCCGTCAGTACGATATGACTGGCAAGGGCTTCAAGGGCAGGACGATGCGGCGAGTCAATTTTCTCACCATTGGCGTAGATATCGTCGCCGATGCGTAATACACGCAATCCACCCAGACGCACTAATACATCCCCTTGCTTCAGGGCATCGTAGATTTCGTCAGGCTGGTACGGTGGCTCTGGCGGGGCAATATCCAGTTCATGACGAGACTGAGAAATAAACTCACCAAACCATTGTTGGAAATGTTCAGGTTGATTAATCAGCCCCAGCATCATTTCGCGCAGCTTGTCCATCTCCTGCGGCAGAACGTCAGCCGGATGATCGCGGGGCGGAAGATCCGGATCGCTGTAATACGTGCTGCCCAGTTCACGCTGCAAAACGTAATCGGCAAATCCGCTAATCAGTTCGCGAGTGTTTGGCGCACGGAAGCCCACCGAATAGTTCATGGCGTTTTCCAGCGCGTAGCCTTCGTGTGGGAACCCTGGCGGAATATACAGAATATCGCCGGGTTCCAGCTCTTCATCAATGATGGCTTCAAACGGGTCGACCTGCAGCAGATCCGGGTGAGGGCAGTGCTGCTTCAACTGTAGTTTTTCGCCCACACGCCAGCGACGACGCCCGGTACCCTGAATAATAAACACATCGTACTGATCCAGATGCGGGCCAACGCCGCCGCCGGGTACGGAGAAGGAGATCATCAGATCGTCAATACGCCAGTCCGGCAGCTCGCGAAACGGACGCATCAGCGCCGCGGTTGGCTCATGCCAGTGATTGACCGCCTGCACCAGCAGCGACCAGTTGTTTTCGCCAAGATGGTCATAGCTTTCGAACGGACCGTGGCTAACCTGCCATTTACCGTCCTGGTGGCTGACGAGTCGGCTGTCGACTTCGCTTTCCATTGCCAGTCCAGCCAGTTCGTCAGGAGAGAGTGGATCAATAAAGTTGTTAAACCCGCGTTTTAAGACCACCGGGCGTTTTTGCCAGTGGCGTTCCAGAAAATCGGGCCAGTTAAGTGTGAGTTGGTATTCCATAATGAGCATCCGCAGGCTGGTATCTGCAACCGATTATAACGGATACTTAACCTCAAGCGTGAAGTCAGTACATATTTATTACATGCGACGATTACTCGTCTTTCTGCCCCGGCTGCTGGCGACCAAAAATAACTTCCATGCGCGCGCCGCCCAACAGGCTGTCACCTGCAATAATCTGCCCGTCATACTGTTCGGTGATTTCACGCGCTACCGCCAACCCGACACCTTGTCCTGGTCGTAGCGTATCGACACGTTGTCCGCGGTCAAACACCACTTCGCGTTTGCTATGCGGAATGCCGGGGCCATCATCTTCAACCAGAATATGCAGTTGATCCTCTGATAGTCGCGCTGAAATCTCGACGAACTCCAGACAATATTTACAGGCGTTATCCAGCACGTTTCCCATCACTTCGACAAAATCGTTCTGCTCGCCTACAAAGCTGATTTCAGGTGAGATGTCGAGATTAATGTTAACGCCTTTACGCTGATACACCTTATTCAGCGCCGAAGTAAGTTTATCCAGCAACGGCGCGACAGGATGCAGTTCCCGGCTGAGAAGGGCGCTACTGCCACGCATGCTGGCGCGATGCAGGTAATAGCCAATCTGCTGGGAAATACGGCTGATTTGCTCGAGCATGATGGGCTCCGCGTCGCTTACGTTCATTTTTTCGTTACGCATCGAGCGCATCGTACTTTGCAATACGGCCAGCGGTGTCTTCAGGCTATGCGTGAGATCGGTTAACGTGGTGCGGTATTTGTCGTAGCGCTCACGTTCGCTTTTCAACAGCCGGTTGAGGTTGCGGACCAGACTGGTCAGTTCACGCGTGGTGGCGGGATTCAGCATCTCACGATGATGTTCTTCAAGCTCACGAACTTCACGCGCCAGCGATTCAATAGGCCGCAGGCTCCACCAGGCGGCCACCCATAACAGTGGGATGACTAACAACAGATTAGCGACCAGCACATAAATAAACCAGCTCCAGACCATATACGAGCGCTTTAACTCAATAGGAATGGTATCGACAACCACAATGGTCAGTTGGGGCATTCTGGCGGTGGCTGGGTAGACATTTACCGCTACCGAGTGGGTCATTTCAGCGTCGTCGTCGTCTTCTCTGACTTCTTTTAACTGCTGCTGGGCGGAGTGATCTGCACCCAGCAATGTGCTGGTGGCGTCGACATTGGCCTCAATTTCATGAAAACCGTTCGTTTTAAGCCAGTCGGGTTGAATACTCTTGGTCAACCACGGGACGTTGCGCTGCGCCCACAGCAACTTGCCGTTTTCATCATAAATCAGCGACATTGTGGGGCTTTGCATATCGAGATTTTCGGGCAACTCGACATTAATTTTACCGTTATCCCATTTCGCCAGGGTATAGAACAGATTGCTCTCGCCGCGCAACAGGCGAAACGTGGTTTTATCAAAGCTGACGCTATAACCCACCAGGGCAACGATGCCGTAGGCCAGTGAGAGCACCAATACCACGCCAGCGGTTGCCAGTAAAAAACGTAGCCGTAGCGATAACGGGAAAAAATGACGCAATAGTTTATTCATTAGCGCAATTCAAAAAGATATCCCTGGCCACGCACGGTGGTGATGACGTCGTCAGGATATTGCGCCTGTATTTTTTTGCGCAGACGTCCCATCAGAACATCAATAGTATGACTTTCACGCAGCTCGGCATCCGGATAAAGCTGCAGCATGAGCGAATCTTTACTGACCACTTTGCCGTTATTGCGGATGAGTGTTTCCATTATGGTGTATTCGAACGCCGTGAGCTTGATAACCTCATCATTGACGGATAACTCGCGGCGAGAGAGGTCCACCTGAAAAGGTGGAAGGGAGATAATCTGCGATGCCAGACCGCTGTTGCGACGCATCAACGCCTGCATGCGTGCAGCCACTTCTTCAATGTGAAACGGTTTGGTGACGTAATCGTCGGCGCCGGCGCTGAGCACTTCCACCTTGTCCTGCCAGCCTTCACGGGCGGTTAATACCAGAATCGGGAGTGAAACATCATTGCTGCGCCAGCGGCGGATCAACGACAAGCCATCTTCATCCGGGAGCCCTAAATCAACGATCGCGATATCCGGCAGATGTTCATTAAGGTAATAGTCTGCTTCCTTAGCATCTTCTGCATCATCCACCTGATGCCCTAAATCCTGTAACTGAACCTTGAGGTGGTGGCGTAATAAAGCATTATCCTCGACAACCAGTACGCGCATCATCGTTACTCCCTATATGAACGGTATGAATAGTTTAACGCTGATTATGTGGATTGAAAGCAGCGCTATGAAATTAAATAACTTTTCTCATGCTCCCCTGCCCGTGGGGGCGTCCTGGGGGCAATGCCGTTGGCATCTGATTGTTCAGCATGTTGACCTGATCCTGGTTCATGTCGCCAATCCACTTGGAGTAAACCTCGTACACCATTCGCGCATCTTCATGTCCCATCTGACTCGCTATGAATGACGGGTTCGCTCCGGCCATCAACGTCCAGCATGCGTAGGTATGCCGTGACTGATAAGGATTCCTTTCGCGGATATTGGCAAGTTTAGTGCCTCGCTTCCAGCCATAGGCAATCGAGTTCTTGGAGAAGTAACTGCCTTTTTTTGACGAATATGCTGTCGGTGAAAAAACGAAGCGAAGAGATTGCTGCTCAGTTTTTCCGATCTCCCGATGGTGAAATCGAATTTCTTGCTTCGGATTAGTGCCGGTGACTTCGTATTGTTCCTTCAGTGCATCCAGAGCAGGTTTAAGCAATGTTATCGTCCTTATTCCGGCATCTGTCTTAGGGGGTACAAATACTCGCTTATTCGTCAAACTTCTGGATACGTGGATTTCACCTTTTACCAAATCAATGTCTTCCCATGCCAGGGCGCATATCTCGCCCGGCCTCATCCCCGTATGTACGGCAACAATAATGATTAATGCCTGGCTACGGGGAAGGGCGGCTATCAGAGCCTGGTACTCATGAAGTAAAAGTGGGTCGGGATCATTTTTAGATAACTTGAGTCGCGACACTCCTTCATAAGGAGCATGCAATATAAACTGGCTTCGGTTTGCGAGCTTAAGCATTTCTGATAAAACTGCCATCTGTTTATTGACTGTTGAGGGCGCGCGGCCCTGCCTGGTCAGATTCGGCATTGCCGGGTTAATAATTGTCCCGGTCAATAACTCCTTTCGGTAATGCAAAATATCGGCATGCTCAATATCTACCAGACGGGTATTTTCTCCGACTACACGCAGTAACGTATTTACGACCGAAGTAAGCGATAGCAGTGTTGCACCAGATACCTCTAAGGCTTTGGTGTCTGTAAAAAAATCACTTAGTTCTTTAAACGTGGTAATTTTTTTGGTTGTGATGAACTTCTTAAGCGCTTTGGATTCCGGGAAACGTTCCGCATAGTCGAACTTACCGAGCTGTATTTCACTTGTTATGAGCGCACGAAGATTTCCAGCTTTTTTGATGTTGCTGCTGTTCACCGTCCAGCCGCGAAGGACTTCGCGGCAACGTTTGCCGCGATAGGTAAATGTGATCCGTATTTTTCCATTATGCAGCTCAACGCCGGTTGGAAAGTCCATCATGCATCCTGTACTAATTGGTTAATCTTTGGATAGTTGTACCAAAGCAGACCTTTAGAATTGTCAGTTTCCCCGAGAGCTGTCAGATGTTTGAAATGCACGCCTTCGATCCACAAATTCAACCGATAACTTTTAATTTGTCTTTCCGACAAGCCGGTCTTTTCTGTTAGTCGCGCTTCAACCATCCACTCTTCGCTGAAAATGAGTTGCGACATACATAACTCCGATGCCGCCAGCCACAACAGTACATGCTGCAGCTGGCTGTAAGTGAAAACCTAAAATCAGTTTTTTGTCAGGCGCTGCCAGATTGCAGATACGTATTTGACCTGATGCCGGGCGTCAGAAAGCGCATTGTGCATGTCGCCTTCAAACGGGATGTCGAAGCGCGGGTTGATACCGACAGATTTACCCAGTTCAACCATGGTCCTTACGTCCCTGTCATTCCAGAACGGAACAGCGAAGGGAGTCTCTGTTAATGCATATGCGCGGCGGAGAATGACGTTATCAAACGAGCATCCATTACCCCACAGCTGAACAGTGTGACTACCGTTAGCAGCATTTTCAGCAATGAAGTCAGCCAGTAGTTCAAGGGTTTCACGCAGCCCCATGGCCTCATCAACCAGAATTGCAGAGCGGGCTTCAGATGATTGTTTCAACCACCACTGAATTGTTGACGCATCCGGTTTCATGCCAAACGACATCGATGATTCAAGACTGACAACCTGGTAAAATTCGGCACCAGTGTTACCAGTTGAAGGATCAAAATATACGGCGCCGATAGAGACTATTGGTGCATCAGGACCGCTGCCCATAGTTTCCAAATCAACCATCAGGTGAGTATAAAAAGCGTTCAGGTGATCCGTATCTATATGGTGAACGGGTTCATTATTCAGGGAAGCTGGAGGCTCACCAGTTGCATCAGTGCTTTCAACTGGCAAAGCTGCTGCTTCGCCCTGAGGCACATCAGGATTGGCTTTGATTTCGCTGTTGTCAGTTTTTTCCATCTGCACATCGCTGGTGGTTTCCTCGGTATTGGCTTGATGTAATTTTTCTTCGACGGCGCGCTGGCGTACCTGGTCTACGACAGAAAGCGCTGGCGCCGGCTGGTTACCCATCAGGCCATCAATGGAGAAAACACCGTTGAACAGTTGAGTTGTCTTATGGCAATTGGTGAGGAAATGCAGCATCGCTACGCCATCAAAGATACTCGATCCAAGTTGAAAGGCACGATTGGAAGTAGGCTGATGAATGAGCTAAAGAAAGAGAAGCGGTTATTGGCTTTGGAACATGAGCACATTATGTAAGTAACTCAGCCAGATTTACTGAAGCCACCATAACAAAACTCGTTTCTGGATGGGCTTGATAATAATGAAGTGACTTAAAGCCCATAGTTTAACTACGAAGTTTAATGCGCCAGTGATTTCTGGTGCGTATGTGAGTGCAAGTTCGATCGTGGCTGGGTTATTCATTCTAATCTCCTAGGCTAAATTTGAGGAGATGAATGCGAGTTTTGTAGCGCCTATCGCTCGCACAGCAGGTAGAAGCAGCAGTCTAGTGTACTAGACTGCTTGAATACTCTGAATTAACCAAAAACTTCCACTCGACTGAGTTGGTATTACAGCAGGCATTCACTGAGTGCCTGCGATAATGATGCCACCCAAAGACTTATTTTTGCGGTTAAAGTTTTTATTTCTTTAGCCGATAGTCCAATTACAGGGACTGCCATGATTTTCAAGGTAATACAATGACTAGTGAATCTAAAAATGCCAACATCAAAAAAATTGGTGAGGGTGTCGCAGTAGGTATTGGAGCAGGCGCTGGTGCAGGAATCGGTTCAGCTATCGGAGTTAGCGGCGCTATAGCTGCCGCAGAGGCAACTGTAGCAACAGCAGTAGCTACAGGCGCATCAGCATCTGCGACTACCGCCGCGTTGGCAACAGCAGGTGGTGGTGCGATTGCGGCTGGTGGCACTGGAATGGCAGGAGGAGTAACGGCAATTGCTACTGCGGCAGCAAGTAGTGCTGTTGTTCCTGTTGTCGGATGGGCTATTGCAGGAGCAGCGGTAACAGGCTTGGCAGCCTGGAGCACATATAAATACTTCATTAAAGACTAATCAAATTCGCTCTGTAAACAAGGCCACTATCGAGTGCTTTTTTAATGGTTTTTCTGCATTGAGCTACACTCATTCTGCTATTAACAAGCAGAGGACACACCATGAGTGATAAACCACTGGCTTATGTAGAAGATGATGGGGATATGGTTGTTATCGATATTTTCGATTCTAAAGTCCACGTGGCTCTTATGAACGTAACTAAACCCGAGCACATAGTTCAACAAATATGGCGGCTATCGACAAAGAATAACTATGAAAGCGAAGCTCTCAAACAGGCATTAGAAATTATGTCCCAAAAGATAGGGATTATGAATACCGCTGGCGACTGGACTTTTGTTGGCAACGCCTAGCTATCAGTCATTTACCATCACAGGCCACCTTCTGGTGGCCTTATTCCTAGGCAGCCCCATCGTAATGGCAATTTATCTAGTTCTGTTGTCTCGCAAACTTAACCGTCACATTCTTACCATTGAGGGTTAGCTTTTTCTCGGTGCCTGGAACCATATCCCCTGACCAATTAATGACATCACGATCTTTCACCGCCTGAATCCTAACTCTATACTTATCTGCCTCTTTGGTCACTTGAGATGTGATTGATGCGGATACTGAATTGTCACTGGAAGAAAGGGGAATCACAAGTCCAAGTCCTTGTGGCGGGTAACGTAGATCATCAATTGTTACCATTACCCAGAACATCTCATTTGGGTCAGGGCAATCTTTAACTGTTTGTTTGGGTTCTCCAAATGCTTCGAAGGATGTCGTATTGCACAACTGTTGATTGCTAGCTGCACTGACTACGCTCGACAAGCAAAGCGCTATGGATGCAACGTACATCTGAAATTTCATAAAACCTCCTTTGTTAGTTCATAAAAGACAATCGTCTTTGTCCAGAAAAACTTGAGCGGAAAAATGAACCTATGGCTAAACCGGACTGGGCAGCACTGCAACACCAGTTCCTCGTAGACCATGCCAAAACGGGTATATCACCGAAGGAGTGGTGCGAAGCAGGGAGACTGATTAACACATCTGCACGTTTAGTTGAAGAGTGGACTGACCCGATACAGGTAGATGATCCTGTTCTAAGCATTACTCAGCATAATCGATATTCATTCTCATTTGGTGGATCCTGTTATGCGATCCAACCTGTTACGGGGCGGCGACCGTGCTGATTCTCGCTATTTATGAATATTCTCCGCTAGTTGCCGTTTCCGTTTTTCTCTCCGATTACAACACAATTTGCATCCGACAAACAGGACTATACCGATGCCAGCACGTGTTAAACGCCCAAGCCGACAAAAGGGTGTGCGGCAATCACCAAGGATGTCAGCGGATATTGTGACCAACATCGACAGCAGCATGCTGGTGACGGCTGGCGGAGTTATCAGTCAGGAAAGAGCAGGCAAGAACGTGGATATGGCTGCCCTGGGAAATTAAACGAGCGCGTATTCTTCAGCGGGATAAATACCTGTGTCAGAACCATCGCCGGCAGAAGATAGCGAAGAAAGCTACCAGCGTTGACCACATCATTCCAAAAGCCCATGGCGGCACTGATGATGATGCCAATCTGGAGCCGCTGGCTGGGAATGCCATCGGGCCAAAACAGCCAGAGAGCGTATCCGATGAGCTATACCCATTGCACATACTGTGGCTCACGACTCCATACAAGAGCTAACTGCCCAGAGACATGGGGTGGTTCATCCCGCCTTGCCAACCTTCGATGCGGCTATTGTATGAACAGCAGAAATCAGAAGAGGCTTTGGCAATCAAACGTGAAGGTGATTCTGTGGTGTATTTCTGCGGCTACCTGATGGCGTCGGTAGTGTGTGATGGGATGTTTATCGGTAATGCTGAGATAGTGCCGTTCAGTCCGCGTCGTTATCTTTATCACGCCTACCTGGCATACATGCGCGCCAATGGCCTCAACAAACAAGTATCGTTAATGCAGTTTGGTACGGACATGCATGGAGCAATGGCTGAATATGGAAAGGAGTATCAGAAACGAAAACAAAGCATGGAATACGCTCCAACGTAACTCTGCATGACGATTCAGACGACTGGATGCCGTCATGTAACAATACTTCTGAAAGTACTGGGGCAGAGCAAAGTTATAGATAAAGTGTTCACCAGTATTTACCTTGTCAAAAAGTCTATCTATTACATGATGTTAAGGGGTGAGTACTTATTTATGAAGTATTCACCCGTTCACCTTTTGATTGTTTTTTAGACTAAAGGGTGAAGAGGAGGGTGAACACTTAAAAGTGATGTGTTCACCACTTAATGAATTGAATTTATTTATGAAAAGTGTAAATGTGAACAGGTGAGCACTTTAACGTATATTTTTTAATTTTATAGCTCTGGAGTCACGACATGCCGATCACATACGAAGAACGTATGGAGCATATGGAGACGTTTGGTTTAACCAGTCTAGAAACTATGCACATTACTGAATATCGAAAAGCACTTGAAGAGGAAGCTTTCTTCTGGGATGACCCGCACGGGTTTGTTATGCACACTTTGTCTGGGGAGCGTGTTGTCACCAATACAGAACAACTTGATGCTTTGCTAAAGCATCTTGAAAGCTATAGGGATAATTTGCCTGAGCCATCGAGATAAACGTGAAATATGTTTTTCAAACGTAGTACAAGGGGGACGTGATTAGAATAAGGAACTATTAATATAGTATGGCGCAGTTTCTATATATAATTAAATATTTAATTGCGGATTGTATTAGATAATGATGGGTGAAAGTGGGAGAGGGGTAATGGATTGGATTAAAGTTCCTAATGGTTTAAAAGAGCGATATGCGTCTATATCTAAAGTATCTTATGGGCTTTTAAAGATGTCTATGCTTGAGCAAATAAATATAAATCCTATGCCAATATCTCCTGGGGGGCATAGCAAATCTTATGAGGTTTTTACAAGTGAGTTCAACGCTATAATGTTGGTTGCTCATTTTTATGAGAATTTGGTGTTTTTTGAAGACAAGCGACTGGAGTTGGAGGGAAAAAATGACTTTCAAATAAATATTCCTGGTTTTTATTTTCAACACCCTTCTTTAAACACGAGAACATCAGCTAGATATAAAGAAAATCCAATTATTTCTGATGTTGTAAGAAAGACCAAACAAAAGTTAAACTACTCAAAAGATCAGTCTTTTGTTCTAAGTCAGTTGCATAAGCTTGAATTTATATCCGTTTTTTCTCATTTAGAAGCTTACGTGGAAAGTTTGCTAGTGGAGTTCATCGGACTTGATCGGAAAAAAGCTGCGGCAAAAGTTAGAAAATCATCGTTGCCAGATTTAATGTCTGAGGTTTTAAATTCAATAAATCCTATGATAATAGAAGTTATCAACTATCTGGACAAGGATGCACTACGATTCATAAGATTCTGTCATAAGCTAAGGAATTTACATACACATAATCTAGGGATTGTTAATGATTATTTTTACAGCGAATGTATTAATGATGAATACTTTGTTCATGATGTCTATGAAGATACGAATGAGCCTGTTCTTGAATATGCAAGAATAAATTTTGAATATTTTGATTATGTCTTTAACGTTGGAAACGTTGTGAATCTATCTTCTATGCTGCAACCTTTCAGACTTTTCTCTAGAGAGATTGTTTTCATTACAGAGGCGTTTTGTAATTCGGGTGGGAAATGATATGGGTTTTTTGAATGGAGCTGGTGCGTTTAAATAATAATGACGCATCAGTTGGTTTTTATATATTAATGGTTTGATTAAAAGATTTTTCTGGTACACGTACATGTTTCTTACTTTTTGATAAAGACAAAAGAGGGAGGCGCTTTGCAAGTGTGCAGTATTATATGTCATCAAAACCACTTAGGATTCTTATAATAATTCATATTTATAGTTGGATTTATAACTTGCACAATTTGGCTCATGTTAGATGATTCATTGTAAATTATCTGTTCATTACCTTTCATGGCTGTTCATTATAAAATTCGATTGTTTACTTCATTCTTTTAATCTTTAGTTTAGTGAGTGGCACTCAGACGTGAGCCGCCACTGTCCATCGGGTTCTTCCGGCTGATCCGCGGTTTTCTCACCGGGTGGACAATTCCTTAAAGCACTGGTTTCACGTCTCAACGTAAACCACTCCATGAAGAAATTACTCGAATTACGCCAGCAAAAAAACGAAATCAAAACGCAGATGCGTACCCAGCTTGAAAAAGCCGACAGCGAAAAACGCAGCCTGACCGATGAGGAAGGCAAGCAGTTTGATGAACTCCGCACCCGCGCTCAGTCACTCGATACTGACATCAGCCGCTACGAAGCTTTCCCTGCGCCTGACGGTGAAAGCAGAAGATAACAGCGACCACCTGGCCAGCAGCCTGATCCTGACCGAAACGGAGCACACCTTCCGCAACCTGACGCCGGGGGGCTACTCCACTATGCAGTCATGCTTGAACGCTTGTTAAGAAAACAACAAATTCCTGATAATTGGGTAAGTGAAGCTAGTATTACACTCGATTTCAATGTTAATACTAAAAACGAGCAGTTGAATAAATGCTCAACCTCAGGTGAACCTTTTCAGTGCTGTTGTCAGATAATTGATGATACTGGTCGTGGTTACTCTTCCGTTGTTTATGGCCGGTGCCAAGTTCACTCATCCGTGAAAGAACTAAAACGACTCAAATACTAACTACATAAAAATCTTCTGAACTTCCGCTCCTCGCTCAAAGCAGACTGTCAGATTTGATTGTGTGCTGCTAGTGAAAACCGTCAACTCAACTCTGAGCTAATACATCTAAATGCTCATAACCGCTAACCTCTTAATACAAACCATCTATGGAATATCTAACCTGATTTGAAGTCCTGGTAGCGGAGTTACTTGTTTTCTTCAAAGCCCACGTACGTGGGCACTAGTGCTTCAGTCCTGAACCAGCCACATATCAGCCTCTTCAAACATTTCCTGAACAGTGCGGCTTATCAGTTCCTTCTCATGCTTGCTGGCGTCAGTGTTGATCGCCGGCAGTGTCATCATTGGTTTAACCCGAACATCAGCATCGGGAAAGATCCGGTAAACCCTCTTGGTCAGTTCGCCCAGAATGATATCATTTGCACTGGGCAGCCCATCAAAATTCCCTTTTATCATAAACGAGTTCTATGAACTTATAAGTTATGTGAGAATGGCTGAGTCTAATGTTTGTCCGATGATGTGAGTTGCTGTAACCATATATGTTCAGGATATGGCCTGGATGCTATTTTTTCCCTGAAGCGGAAAACATCACAACAGTACCCTTGACCTTGGTTTTAACATCCTCGAAATGCTCTGAAAGTATTTGTTTTAACCCTTCTTTGGAATCTTCGGTGTTTGAAAAGATGCCTTTCTGATTGTAAATGCTCATCAGTTTTTGACCGAAAGTATTATGCACAACGCCGTCACCAACAATTGTGGCTCCATAGAGAGTTCCATCGTCCGTTAAGGCCTGCGCCGCATTGCGTATTACACAGGTTTTTGTCGATATATTTCCAGGCAGGCAGTGAAGAAGGTAAAACATTGAAATGGAATCAAATTGATCATGTAATGCCGCGGGATAAGGTTCAAAAACATCATGACAAATTTTATGTTGAATTTTTGACTTCCCAGCCCTTGTTGATGCTGCGTTCAGGCTGGCTTCGTTCAAATCCATTAGAGATATCAGACTACTCTCAGGTGCGTGAGTAAGGTAAAACCCAGTTCCGACACCAATATCCAGATGGTTGTTACCTAAATGTTCCAAAAAGTGCGGAAGAAGGTATTCCTTTGTAGGACATCCCCATGCAAGCCGATTTGATACACTCAAAACCCACCAGTCATAAAGTTTTAGTGTGAGTGGTGTGTAAATTTTAGCTCCATCATCTGTGTTTTTTTTCATTAATTTCACCTTGTTATAGTTTTGAAAGTGAATTAAATCAATAATAGCGATGAATTACAAGGGGTTAAATGATGCCACGACGTAGCGATATTGAGATATCTAGGCAAGCTTTGATACAGCAGGGGCCGAATGGCCGGAAGAACGGTTTCTCCAGAAACTGGACGATGAAAGTGTGTCTGTCAATTAGCTGATAAATGCGGCGACACCACCCAGGCCAGCGTAGCCGGTAAATCGAAAAGCGACTTTATCCAGGGTTTTTTGTCAGTGTCGTTTGGTATTCTGATTGCCACTTTCTCGCGCTGCAGCGATCTGGTTGTCCTGATTGACCGGGAGTTCTCTCATTGCCGGCCAGCCGTTGACCGAAAACTGGTATGATGCCAGGCACTCGCTGGTCAATAATTTGGAATATTGCCGGCACTGAACCTTCCGCCCTTCTGATTTGAGATGGTGTGACATAACATACGCCTTCCTTTTCCATTCGTACCAGCCATCAGCAAAGCAAATTGCACGGCCATGCTGCCAGAGTGGTTTAAACGTTCTGCGGATGGCTGCAGTTTCAGAACGCGCATAAATTAGCGGCAGCTTAGACCACCATCGATTGTTACTTTTTGGGGCAAAAATCAGTTTGGGGCATGATTTGGGGCGATGAAATGACTCATATTGCCCGCAATTGCCCAAGACGGTTTTTTATTAACTAATTGATTTTATGATAATTAACAGTATTTACTGAATTTACAAAATCAGTTTTATAGTCTAGTGTTGATTATGTGTCCGTGGGGATAAACATTTAATAAACCGGGGGAAGGGAGGCTATCACTGGCTAAAAAAGCCGGAAGGCGCTGACGCTTATCCGGCTTCAATATAACATCAACTGGAGGCCGGAACTGACGAAACCGCCGTCCGGCACAAACCCGATTACTTCAGTTCATCAACCATGGTGATGGCGCGACCAATATAGTTGGCTGGTGTCATCGCTTTCAGGCGAGTTTTCTCGTCTTCCGGCAGGGCCAGACCATCGATAAACTGTTTCATACCTTCGGCGTCAACGCGCTTACCGCGCGTCAGCTCTTTCAGCTTCTCGTACGGTTTTTCAATGCCATAGCGACGCATTACGGTCTGAATAGGTTCGGCCAGCACTTCCCAGTTATGGTCCAGTTCATCAAGCAGATGCTCGCGATTGACTTCCAGTTTGCTCACGCCCTTCAGCGTGGACTGATACGCGATCAGCGCATAGCCAATACCGACACCCAGGTTGCGCAGAACGGTAGAGTCCGTCAGGTCGCGCTGCCAGCGGGAAACCGGCAGTTTGCTCGCCAGGTGTTGCAGAACCGCGTTAGACAGACCCAGGTTACCTTCGGAGTTTTCGAAATCGATTGGGTTAACCTTGTGCGGCATGGTGGAGGAACCGATCTCACCGGCGATAGTTTTCTGTTTGAAATGGTTCAGCGCCACGTAACCCCAGACATCGCGGTCAAAGTCAATCAGGATAGTGTTGAAACGGGCGATGCAATCAAACAGCTCGGCAATGTAGTCGTGCGGTTCAATCTGCGTGGTATAAGGATTCCACTGGATGCCCAGCGACGTAACAAACTCTTCGCTGAACTGATGCCAGTCTACTTCCGGGTAAGCGGCGATGTGGGCGTTATAGTTACCGACGGCGCCGTTGATTTTACCGAGAATTTCGACCTGGTTAAGCTGGCGGTACTGGCGCTCCATACGGTAGGCCACGTTCGCCATTTCTTTGCCCAGCGTGGATGGGGTGGCGGGTTGACCGTGGGTACGGGAGAGCAGAGGGATATCGCGATACTGTACGGACAGATCTTTCACTGCGTCGATAAGCTTACGCCAGTACGGCAGGACCACTTCGTCGCGAGCGGTTTTCAGCATCAGCGCGTGAGACAGGTTGTTGATGTCTTCTGACGTACACGCGAAGTGAATAAACTCGGAAACGGCATGCAGTTCCGGGATATCAGCCACTTTTTCTTTCAGGAAATACTCAACTGCCTTCACATCATGGTTGGTCGTACGCTCAATGGTTTTGATGCGCGCAGCATCTTCTTCATTGAAGTTAGCGACGATCGCATCAAGGAAACCGATTGCGTCGGCAGCAAAAGCAGGAACTTCCTTGATCGCTGCGTGCGCGGCCAGTTTTTGCAGCCAGCGTACTTCAACCTGTACACGGAATTTCAGCAAACCGTATTCGCTGAAAATCCCGCGCAGCGCGCTGACTTTATCGCCGTAGCGTCCATCGACAGGGGAAACGGCGGTCAGTGAGGATAATTCCATAGATCACAACTCCGGGGTTAAATGAGCAAGAATTTGTTTTGCCTGAGTCGTCAGGCGAT
Organism: Citrobacter werkmanii; assembly: GCF_008693645.1. Lineage (NCBI taxonomy): Bacteria > Pseudomonadati > Pseudomonadota > Gammaproteobacteria > Enterobacterales > Enterobacteriaceae > Citrobacter > Citrobacter werkmanii. The sequence goes on from NZ_CP044101.1 coordinate 2,261,372, forward strand.
TACGAGAAAACATGAGTTGCAGACGGCCTCCACCAACCTGATGCCAGAGCACTGCTGCACGAATGCCAGCCAGTAGCGAAGCGCGTACTTTGGCCTGAACCTGCGGGCTCTGAAGGATGGCAGGAGAACCCGTAACCTGAATACGCGGGCCGAGTGGGCTGATGACGTCAACATAAATGCCGGCCATTGCGCTCATCAGCGTTTCTGACTGCAAATCAAAATGGTCCAACTGGCGCTGCAAGCCGTTGATACGGTCTCCCAGCGTGTCCATAGCGCCTTTGGCAGCTGACAGCTTACGCTCCAGTACCATCAGGCTTAACGTGTAGCGGGTGAGTTCCGCATTTAGCCCCTGACGACTGCTGGCGTTGAGCACGCCGAGCAACGTTTCAAGGCCAAGTCGCAGGTTAGCTTCACTCCCGCCAAAAACCCCAAGCGTAGAGCTGGGGTTCATGTCGATGATACTGTTGAGCGAAACGTGTAACGCATCGGCATCACAATGCCCCTGGTGCGCCAGTTCTTGCACCAGGCGTGCCGACTGGCATATACCTGCCAGGGCGAGGGTGATGTCATAATAGTTCTTTGCCACGTTCACTGCTTCCTTGTATCAAATGTGTAAATAATTAGACCGGCAAAGGCAGGCGTTGTTCGATAATTCCGCCGCCGAGGCAGACTTCGCCATTGTAAAAGACAGCCGACTGACCCGGCGTTACCGCCGCGACAGGTTCGTCGAAAATGACTTCAATACGTTCAGCATCCAGCGCTTTAACGGTGCACGGAATGTCGGTCTGACGATAACGGGTTTTCACCGTGCAGCGCATGGTGCCGGTGAACGGTTCGCGATCGACCCAATGCAGCTGTTGCGCCACCAGCCCAACGGACATCAGACGTGGGTGTTCGTGGCCCTGAGCGACAACCAGAATGTTGTTCTCAACGTCTTTATCCACCACATACCATGGATCTTCCGTCCCTTCTTTTGTACCGCCAATGCCCAGACCTTTACGTTGGCCCAGAGTGTGGTACATCAGCCCCTGGTGCTGGCCAATCTCTTCACCGTCAACGGTGATGATTTTACCTGGCTGAGCCGGCAGGTAGCGACCAAGAAACTCGCGGAACTTGCGTTCGCCGATGAAGCAGATACCGGTGGAGTCTTTTTTCTTGGCCGTAATTAGTCCGAGATCTTCGGCAATTTTACGCACCTGTGGTTTTTCCAGTTCGCCAACCGGGAACAGGCTTTGCGCGATTTGCTCATGGCCGAGCGTGTAGAGGAAATAGCTCTGGTCTTTATTGCCATCGAGCCCTCGCAGCAGGCGGCTTTTTCCGTCGACATCCGCGCGGCGAACGTAGTGACCGGTGGCGATGTAATCGGCACCTAAATCTTCGGCGGCAAACTCAAGGAAGGCTTTAAATTTGATTTCTTTATTGCACAGAATATCCGGGTTCGGCGTACGACCCGCTTTGTACTCTTCCAGGAACAGTTCAAAGACGTTGTCCCAGTATTCTGCAGCAAAGTTAACGGTATGCAGTTCAATGCCGAGTTTGTCGCAAACAGCCTGCGCATCCGCGAGGTCGGCAGCCGCTGTGCAATATTCCTCACCATCGTCCTCTTCCCAGTTCTTCATGAACAGGCCTTCTACCTGATAACCCTGTTGTTGCAACAACCAGGCTGATACGGAAGAATCGACACCGCCGGACATGCCGACGATCACTTTTTTTGGGCTTTCAGACATAGGAATACTCACGACATTGAACTTCAAGGCGGCATATTCTAGCACGCAGCCCTTTACTTGACACCCTCTGTAAACGGCCAGTTAAATTCGCCGATCGTTGCCAGCGGATAGCGCTCTCCACTCTGGTAACAGAGAATACTCTCGGCAACCAGCGGCGAGCGCAGATTTGGCGCTGAAAGAATCTCTTCTGCGCTGACCCAGCGACAGCAATCTATATCACTGTCATGAGGTTCAGTAGCGCACATATTGGCAAGTTCGATAGAAAACAGAAAACGCAAAAAAGGCGTTTTGTCCGGCGCAATCCATTGATGCATTCGAATGAAGTGCTGCGGTTGCGCGTTGATGCCTGTCTCTTCCCATAGCTCACGAGCGGCGGCCTGCACCAGGGTTTCGTCCGCTTCCAGGTGCCCGGCAGGTTGATTCCACAAAGCTTTGCCGTTGATGGTTTCCTCAACCACTAAAAATTTATCTTCTGCATGCACAATGCAGGCGACCGTGACGTGTGGTTTGAACATACAGCTTCCTTATACAGTTGCATCCCGCCATTCGCCGTTAGCGAGATTTTCCAGTGTGTAATCGCCCATGGCATAGCGTATGAGGCGCAGCGTAGGAAACCCAACATGCGCCGTCATCCGACGTACCTGACGGTTGCGGCCTTCATATAAGGTGACTTTTAGCCAACTGGTGGGAATATTCTTCCGTTCACGAATGGGCGGGTTTCTCGGCCACAGCCAGGCAGGTTCTTCTACCATTTGAATTCCTGCGGGCAGTGTAGGGCCATCGTTGAGCGTTACGCCAGTGCGCAGGGCTTCCAGCGCTTCGGGCGTAGGTTCTCCCTCAACCTGAACATAATAAATTTTCCCCGTGCGCTTGCCGGGCTGCGTTAACCGCGCCTGTAATGCGCCATCGTTGGTCAGCACTAAAAGCCCTTCACTGTCCCGATCCAAACGACCCGCAGCATACACGCCTTGCACGGGAATAAAATCTTTTAACGTTTTGCGTCCCGCTTCGTCAGTAAATTGTGGCAAAACATCGTAGGGTTTATTGAACAAAACCACGCGTTTTGGTTGGTTTTCTTTACGCTGTTTAGTGACTTGTCGTGAGCTGAATCGCTTAACTTGGTGATTTCTAAAAGAAGTTTTTTGCATGGTATTTTCAGATTATATCAATTGCCGCATTATAGCCTAAGAACGAGTGTCTTTCATGGCGACGAACAATAGGGTAGTATTGACACGCTCATTACAAATCATTAACAAAAAATTGCTCTAACGCAGTCGTGCAGCAGGACGCCAATGCACATGCAGCGCGATGACAGACGAGCAAACCAGAAGCGCTCGAAGGAGAGGTGAATGGAAAGCAAAGTAGTTGTTCCGGCGGAAGGTAAGAAGATCACCCTGCAAAACGGCAAACTCAACGTTCCTGAAAATCCGATTATCCCGTTCATTGAAGGCGACGGTATCGGCGTTGATGTAACCCCACCGATGATCAAAGTTGTCGATGCTGCTGTCAAGAAAGCCTATAAAGGCGAGCGTAAAATCTCCTGGATGGAAATCTACACCGGCGAGAAATCCACTCAGGTTTATGGTCAGGACGTCTGGCTGCCTGCTGAAACCCTTGATCTGATTCGTGAATATCGTGTTGCCATCAAAGGCCCTCTGACCACGCCAGTTGGCGGCGGTATTCGCTCTCTGAACGTTGCTCTGCGTCAGGAACTTGACCTGTATGTCTGCCTGCGCCCGGTGCGTTATTACCAGGGTACGCCAAGCCCGGTAAAACACCCTGAACTGACCGACATGGTTATCTTCCGTGAAAACTCCGAAGATATCTATGCGGGTATTGAGTGGAAAGCGGACTCCGCAGACGCTGAGAAAGTGATTAAATTCCTGCGCGAAGAAATGGGCGTGAAGAAAATTCGCTTCCCGGAACATTGCGGTATTGGTATCAAGCCGTGTTCTGAAGAAGGGACTAAGCGTCTGGTTCGTGCGGCGATTGAATACGCCATCGCGAACGATCGCGATTCTGTTACCCTGGTACATAAAGGTAACATCATGAAGTTCACTGAAGGCGCGTTCAAAGACTGGGGTTACCAGTTAGCGCGTGAAGAATTCGGTGGTGAATTGATCGATGGCGGCCCGTGGGTGAAAATTAAGAACCCGAAATCCGGCAAAGAAATCGTGGTTAAGGACGTTATCGCCGATGCGTTCCTGCAACAGATCCTGCTGCGCCCTGCTGAGTATGATGTGATTGCGTGTATGAACCTGAACGGCGACTACATCTCTGATGCGCTGGCAGCACAGGTGGGTGGTATTGGTATCGCGCCGGGCGCGAACATCGGTGACGAATGTGCGCTGTTCGAAGCGACTCATGGTACTGCGCCGAAGTACGCAGGCCAGGATAAAGTGAACCCAGGTTCCATCATTCTGTCTGCTGAAATGATGCTGCGCCACATGGGTTGGGTTGAAGCGGCTGACCTAATCGTTAAAGGTATGGAAGGCGCGATTAACGCCAAGACCGTAACCTATGACTTCGAACGTCTGATGGACGGCGCTAAGCTGCTGAAATGTTCAGAGTTTGGTGACGCGATCATCGAAAACATGTAATCCAGATTCTGGGTTGTGTGAGAACGGGAGCCGAGAGGTTCCCGTTTTTTATGCCTGCAACATTGTTTCCCCAAAACGTTTCCCCAAAAACCAGGCGTGCTCACCCTGTTTTTACTTCGACAACTGTCCAATCCTTACCCCTGTCGTCGTGATATTTGTCTGTCATTTCTCTTGATTTATGTTCCAATAATTTCTGGATATCAATCCCTTGTGTTTTATATCTTCTTTCTGAAAGTGATTGTTGCTCGTGGTTCGTAGTATATTGAAAGTATTCTTGGTTATTCGGTGCTCTGTATGTCCTATTCCATCGGTGAATTTGCGCGGCTTTGTGGAATAACCGCCACAACGCTGCGCGCCTGGCAACGTCGTTATGGACTTCTCAAACCACAGCGTACGGATGGTGGGCACCGGTTGTATAGCGATGACGATATCCAACAGGCGCTTAAAATTCTCGATTGGGTGAAAAAAGGCGTACCGATAAGCCAGGTTAAACCGTTGCTGTCCCGCCCTGGTGCCCGGCGAACGAATAACTGGTTCGCTCTGCAAGAGAGTATGCTGCAGCGCCTGAACGAAGGGAAGATAGAATCTCTGCGCCAGCTTATTTATGATGCCGGCCGCGAATATCCCCGCCCTGAACTGGTGAGCGAGGTGCTGCGCCCTCTGCGAAGCCAGGTCTCAGCTAACGTGCCGGCTATCATGACGCTGCGTGAAATCCTCGATGGTATTATTATTTCTTACACCTCGTTTTGCCTGGAAGGGGATAAGCGTGCGCCGGGCGATAACTACCTGATTACAGGCTGGCATCTTACCGACCCCTGCGAGATCTGGCTTGAAGCGCTTGGTCGCACTGGACAGGGACATCGCATTGATGTGCTTCCTGTACCGCCCGCGATGCTTGCGCCTGAAATTTTCCCCGATCGCAAATGGCTGTTGGTGACGTCCGGCAAACTCACCGTAGCGCGCAAAAAACAGATAGACCTCTGGCAACAGCAGGTCAACTCCCTCGAAGTGATCCCGCTTTAATCCTCTGTCATTAACTTTCTTGTGTGTTGATTGGCCACTACCTTAGTGTCTTACGAATAAATTCTCTCAAAAATACTAAATTTTAATTTGTTGAATTAAATGAATTTATAATTATTTTTTAGTATAAACTTGGACAAATTAAAGTGTTTGTGTAAGTTTTAATTATACCGTCTACGTAATGTGGTTCACACAAGGGTAAGAGCTATGCGCGCACCGCCATCCGTTATCGACAGGTTTGTGGATTACTACGCCAGTTTGGATCGCCAGCCCGTCCCCGCGCTTGTCGGGTTGTACGACGTGCACGCGGTACTTGTCGATCCCTTCGGGGAACATAACGGGCTGTTTGCCATTCAGCGCTATTTCTCGCATCTCCTGGCGAATGTGAATGCCTGCCGTTTTGCCATTGACCCTCCACTGTGTGAGACCGGGCGGTTTGCCGTGACGTGGACAATGTACTGGTCGCATCCGCGTATTGCTGGCGGAGAAATACGATCTTTGCCGGGATGTTCAATGGTCGAGACACATGGCGAGAAGATTTTTCGCCAGCGTGATTATTACGATGCCGGTGAGATGCTCTATGAGCATCTGCCGCTGTTGGGTTGGGCCGTTCGCCACGTTAAAAGGAGGGTGCGCGCATGATGACTGTCCTCATTACTGGCGCAAGTTCTGGGATTGGCGCCGGGCTTGCAAAATCATGGGCCGATGACGGCTGTCACGTGATTGCCTGTGGCCGCAATCCCGAAAGGCTGGAACAACTGCGCCAATCCCACGCCAACATCACAGTACGGCTGTTCGATATGACAGACAGGGACGCCTGTCGCCAGGCGTTGGCGGACTGCAAACCCGAACTGGTTATTCTCTGTGCCGGAACTTGCGAATATCTCGACCACGGCTGGATAGATGCAGGGAAGGTTGAACGGGTGATGGCGGCGAATTATCAGGGCCCCATCAACTGCCTGGCAGCGCTTCAGCCGCAGTTAACTTCCGGTAACCGCGTGGTGCTGGTCAGTTCGATGGCGCACTGGCTGCCGTTCCCACGGGCGGAAGCCTATGGTGCGTCTAAAGCCGCGCTAACCTGGTTTGCCAATAGTTTGCGTCTGGACTGGGAGCCAAAAGGTATTGCCGTGACCGTCGTTTCGCCAGGATTTGTTGATACCCCGCTTACCCGTAAAAACGATTTTCCTATGCCCGGGCAGGTGAGTGTAGAGCAGGCGGTGAAGGCTATTCGCCGTGGCCTGGCGAAAGGAAAAAATAGTATTGCCTTCCCGACAGGTTTTGGCGTGTTGCTGCGTCTGTTGGCCGGGCTGCCTGAGAGTCTCCAGCGCGCGTTGCTGCGCAGGATGGTGCGTTCATGAAAATTGCTATCATTGGCAGTGGTATTGCCGGATTAACCTGCGCCTGGCGTCTGGCCGGACATCATCAGGTGACGCTTTTTGAAGCGGCGTCGACCCCGGGCGGCCATACTGCGACGGTAGATATTGCGACTCCACAGGGGAATTTCGCGATTGATAGCGGCTTTATCGTCTACAACGACCGAACTTATCCGCGTTTTATGGGCTTGCTGAGTGAACTCGGTATCCAGGGGCAAAAAACGCAGATGAGTTTTTCGGTGCATAATACGCAAAGCGGTATGGAGTACAGCGGTCATACGCTGACTTCCTTGTTCGCCCAACGTCAGAACCTGCTCAAACCCGCATTTTGGGGAATGCTGAAAGAGATTGTCCGTTTTAATCGTCTGGCTAAACGGGCATTGAATGATGTCGATGCAAACGCCACGCTACAGACCTTCCTCGACCAGCACCATTTCAGCGCGTTCTTTGCGCGTCATTATATTCTGCCGATGGGCGCAGCCATCTGGTCATCTTCGCTACAGGAGATGCGCCGTTTTCCGTTGCCGCTGTTCTTACACTTCTTTGAACACCACGGCCTGCTGGATATCTGGCATCGTCCGCAGTGGTACGTGGTGCCAGGCGGATCGCGCGAGTACATTCGCGTTATGCTGGCGAAGCTGGGTGAACGTCTGGCATTGCACCTCAATGCGCCTGTTCAGCAGGTTATTCGTCACGACAGCGGTGTCAAAATCCAGTTGGCAGGATCAGTACAGACGTTTGATCAGGTGATCTTCGCTTGTCATTCTTCGCAGGCTCTGGTCGTGCTTGGTGATGCCACCCCCGCAGAACTCGACGTGCTGGGCGCAATTAGCTGGCAGCGTAACGAGGTTGTATTGCATAGCGATCGCCGCTGGTTACCGGTACGCGAACGCGCGTGGGCAAGCTGGAATTACCGCCTGAGTGGGCAAGATCGCGCCAGCGCCTGCGTCACCTATAACATGAATATTCTCCAGGGATTACCCGAAGGAAGCCCGCTATTCTGCGTGACCCTCAACCCGGACACCCCTATTGACGAGCGATTCGTCTGGCGACGCTTTGTCTACGAGCACCCATTGTTTAATCCCGACAGCTGGCGCGCGCAGGCGCGCCGCACTGAGATCAACGGCCTGCGTCGGACCTGGTTCTGCGGGGCTTATTGGTACAACGGCTTTCATGAGGATGGCGTGCGTAGCGCGCTCGATGTAGTACACGGCATTGCCGCAGGAGAGGGGGGCTAAGATGAACAGCTGCCTGTACCACGGTGTTTTGCGCCATCGCCGCCTCCAGCCAGCAACACACCAGTTTAGTTATCAGGTGTTTATGGCGTGGCTCGATTTAGATGAACTCGCACAGCTTCCGGGCGTGGGCGTGAAATGTAATCGCTTCGCCGCGGCCGCTTTTCATGATGCGGATTACCCGCTGGGGGCACCGTTAAGAGAGAGCGTGTTGAATAAGCTTGCCTGCCTGACGGGCGAACATCCCGGGGGGCGTGTAATGCTTCTGACACAGCTGCGCTATTTCGGTTTTCATTTTAACCCGGTCAATTTTTACTACTGCTATGACCGTTCACAGCGTCTGCGCTGGGTACTGGCGGAAGTCCGCAATACACCATGGAATGAGCGACATTACTACGCTGTAGACGCACAGGAAAAGCGTCCGTCGGAAAAAGCGTTCCATGTATCGCCATTTAACCCGATGGATATGGTCTATCACTGGCGATTTAACCCGCCGGGTAAAACGCTGCATATGCATATCGAAAACCACCAGGCAGAGAAGATTTTTGATGCCAGCCTGATGCTCAAACGCGAGCCGTTGACGCAGGCGAGTTTACGCGCGTTGCTGCTACGACTGCCGTTGATGACGCTGAAAACGGTGTTCGCGATTTACTGGCAGGCGCTACGCCTGTGGCTCAAGCGAGTCCCTCTCTACAACCATCCCGTCAGCAGGAGTGAACGATCATGACCGATCCCGTCTTTGCGCTTGAACCTGATGTTCCGCGCAACCTGCGTGTGGCGCGTTGGCTTCTTTTCCGCATGCTGAGCGGCCTTCGCCAGGGTTCTGTCACGGTGCGGGAAGGGGAGCAGACCTTACATTTTGGTGATGTTTCAGCTGAATTACGCGCTGACGTACATATTCTCTCGCCCACGGTGTACTGGCGGGTGCTGAAAGGCGGAAGTCTTGCGGCGGCTGAGGCCTGGATGGACGGAGAGTGGGAAACGCAACAGCTCACGCCGTTACTGCAAATATTTGCGCTTAACAGCACCCTACTGGGACGCCTGGAAAGCGGTTTTCGCCTGCTTGGCCGACCCGCCGAGCGTTTGCGTCACTGGACGCGTCGCAACCATCGGCAACAAGCAAGAGAAAACATTGCCGCGCATTACGATCTCGGCAATGCATTTTACGCGCACTTTCTTGATGAGGATTTACTCTATTCCAGCGCCTTATTCACCCGCCCCGAGCAGTCTTTAGCGCAGGCTCAGCAGGCCAAAATGGCGCGGCTTTGCGAGCAACTGGCACTGACCGCGAATGACCACCTGCTGGAGATTGGTACTGGTTGGGGGGCGATGGCGGAATACGCCGCACGCCATTACGGTTGCCGTGTAACCACCACGACCCTGTCTCAGGAACAGTTTGCCTGGGCGAAAGCGCGGATTGCCCGCGCAGGTTTACAGGAGAGAGTCAACGTCCTGCTGTGCGACTACCGCGACCTGACCGGGGAGTTCGACAAACTGGTGTCGGTTGAAATGATCGAAGCGGTTGGTCAGCGTTATCTGCCGACGTTTTTCCGTACCTGCCAGGCGCGACTGCGTCGTGGGGGAAAACTGGCGATTCAGGCCATTACCATTCAGGATCAGCGCTATCGCGAATACAGCAAAGGCGTTGATTTTATTCAGCGCTATATCTTTCCAGGGGGCTTTTTACCCAGTATCACCGCGATGAGCGGCCTGATGACAAAGCATACTGACTTTGTGGTTCGTAATCTGTTCGATATGGGGCCCGACTACGCCCGGACGCTTGCGCACTGGCGACAAGGATTTGTTCACGCCTGGCATGACATTGAAAAACTGGGATTTGATGAGCGTTTTCGCCGTATGTGGCTGTACTACTTCGGCTACTGCGAAGCCGGTTTTAACGCCCGCACGATCAGCGTGGTGCAACTGACGGCGGAACGTCCATGAACCGCCATTTACAGGTTTTTATCCTGGCTGTCGGGTTCGATCTGTACTGGCTCATGGTGGTGTTATTTCGTGAGCGCGGCCTGGCGTTATGGCTTGGGCTGGCTATTCTGGCCTGCTTCTTGCTGCCGTCTGCGCAACGTCTGTACGCGTTAATGCTGGCAGCGGTGGGTAGTGGTCTGGATGTGCTGTGGGCGTTGACGGGGTTGATTAATTTTCACGGCGAAGCATTGTTGCCGTTATGGATGGTTGCGCTTTGGCTCATGTTCGCTGTCCTGTGGACGCACCTTACCTGCTCGACTACCTTGCCGGGATGGCTGCTGGCCATAATGGCCACCGGTGGTGGGCCGATCGCCTATGTGATAGGAGAGCGTTTGGGGGCCATTACTTTTCTGGAACCAACATTTATTGTTGTTGGCTTAATGGCGGCGGGCTGGCTGGTGTTGATGCTGTTTTTTCATATTTTCATGGGGAAACACTAATGAAACCTGCCTTATTGATACTGCTGGGCGTCATGGCGACGGCGCCTTTTGCCGGTGCCGCTAACTGGTTAAGCTGGCGGAAAGTCGGCGATGCGACGCTCTCCTGGGGACCATTCACGATCTATACCTCACAACTGCGCACGCCGGATGGGCGCTATCGCGGGCTGAAAGAGGATCAAGCACTGATTATCACCTATCAGCGTAATATTGAACGGCAAGAACTGGTTAATGCCACCCGCGATCAATGGCGAGCGCAGGGTATTCTCGGGCGGGAAGCGCAGAGTGAGTCCTGGCTACGCATGTTGAGTGAGATATGGCCAGACGTTGCGCCAGGTACGCAACTGGCTTTTGTATTGCAAGATAAGCAGGGGAAGTTTTGGTATCGCGCTTCAGCGGCTCAAAGGCACTTTATCCCGCTTGGCCCACCGCAGTCGGCGGCGTTCAGCGAAAACTTTCTCTCTGTCTGGCTGGGTTCCCGCACGCAATATCCTGAGCTGCGTCAGCAGCTTACTGGAGGTGAAAAATGAAACGTTTACTGGCCCTGAGCCTGCCCTTGCTGATGCAGGTGGCTGGTTGTAGCGCTGAAATTGCCGACTATCGGCAACAGCAGCCGACGCTGGATATCTTTCAGTATTTTCAGGGAGAAACGCAAGCATGGGGGATGATTCAGGACCGCAGCGGTAAACAGCTTCGTCGCTTCCATGTCGATATTAACGGCGATGTGGTGGGAGACACATTGACCCTCAACGAACGCTTTGTGTACGACGATGGAGAGAAACAGCAGCGGGTGTGGCATATCCGTAAAGTTAGCGCTGATCGTTACGAGGGTACTGCCGGTGACATTGAAGGCGTGGCGAAGGGGCAAGCAGCGGGCAACGCGTTCAACTGGCATTACAGCATGTATGTGAAAGCCAGCGGCAGAACCTGTTTGCTGAATTTTGACGACTGGATGTACATGCAGGATGCTAACCATCTGTTTAATAAAACGGAGATGAAGAAATTTGGCCTCACCGTCGGTACGGTGACGCTTTTCTTCTCCCGTAAAACGCGATAGTGAGGAAGAGGTCATGAAAATGCAACCCATCGTTGGGATCAGCGGCTGTTTAACGGGATCTGCCGTCCGGTTTGACGGCGGGCATAAACGGGCAGAATTTGCGATGGAGAAACTAGCCCAGTGGGTGACTTTCCAGCCTGTTTGCCCGGAGATGGCGATAGGTTTGCCTGTCCCTCGGCCAGCGCTGCGCCTGGTGCAAACGACTGTCGGGGATATTCGCATGCGTTTTAGTCACGCACCTCGCGAAGACGTGACCGACGAAATGGCTGACTTCTGCCAGCGGTATCTGGCAGGGCTGGACACACTGTCCGGTTTTATCGTCTGTGCAAAATCCCCCAGTTGTGGCATGGAACGTGTGCGCTTATATGACGATAAAGGCAATCGTGGGCGTAAAGACGGGGTGGGACTGTTTACCGCCGCGCTGATGGAGAAATATCCGTGGCTACCGGTAGAAGAAGACGGGAGGTTGCACGATCCGGTCCTGCGCGAAAACTTCGTCGAAAGGGTTTTCGCCCTACATGAGCTCAATATGCTGCGCAAAAATGGCCTGACGCGGCGGGCTCTACTGGATTTTCATAGCCGTTATAAATTGCAATTGCTGGCTCACCATCAGGCCGGATATAGGCAAATTGGCCCATTTGTCGCATCACTGCATGAATGGGAGGATCTGGAGGCTTTCTTTGCGGTCTACCGGGATAATTTAATGACAATTCTGAAGAAACCCGCTTCACGTAAAAACCACACAAACGTGCTTATGCACATTCAGGGGTACTTCCGTAATCAGTTAACAATGCGTCAGCGCGGCGAGTTGCGCGAGGTGATCCTTCATTACCGCGCAGGACTACTGCCCATCCTAGCCCCGATGACGTTGCTGAAACATTATCTGGCGGAATACCCGGACGATTATCTGCTGACGCAGAATTACTTTGATCCCTACCCGCAAGAATTAGCATTGCGACTGACTGTTAATTGATCATGACTGAGAAACAGAACCGAGCAGAGTGATAATTTATGTCGTGTTCGAATCTTTAATTACCGCTCTTCGCTCATAGTAGACGTCAGCTTTACCTTTATCGGTATTGTGTATGTCTACAATTTAATCTTATTTCCCGATAAGTGTTACTTTTAACCTTCGTGAAAAAGAAACAAAATCATTCCTGCCATACAGTTTAAACAAATTGAACCATCGGTTCTTACCGAGATGATTTAGTTTGATTAATTGAGGTTTATAATGGTAGCACATTATAAAAATACCCTGATCATCATCCACAATATTGTTTTTAAGCGTTGTTATTTGGCACTGACAAACCAATTCATAAAATTCTTTCCATTTGTTTTGTGTTGCAATAATTGCACCGCCAATAATATAAGAGCGATTATTAATCATGTGATCGAAAACCTGATGAAGCGTTTTGACAGTTAAACCTTTTTTTACTGTGAATAAGTTAACTTTGTTGACGTCAAAACGATAATCCCAGCGAGATAATCCATCTATTACTTTCGCATTACGACAGTAACCAAAATCAACCCATGCAACCATATTATTATTTACAAGGTTTAACTCTATTGCCTTATTTACAAAGTATGTCTTCAGGTTGCAAACTAGTACGTAGTCTGAGGACCAGTATTCAGGGTTTATTAGTTGGCGAGTTTCAAGCTTATTTCTAAACTCATCATTTCTCTGGATCTGAGAAATCCTGTTTTTAATGTGTTGGAATTTTTTATTAATATCTAAGGGGATTACAACAGTACGTTTACCATTTCTAATTTTTTCTATTTTTGGTTTGAGATCGCAGGATGTAAATATAACCATGTCATTATCTAACTCAGACAAGTTTTTAAAATAATTGATGTAGGTATCAGATGTTCTCTCTAGATGAGGAGAGAAACCTTTATCACTCGTCCAGTTTCCCCTCCCGATATCGAAAAATGCTGTAACAATGGTAATAGATGAATTCATTTTTATGTAGTCCGTTTTTCAATCCAATAACCATTTGATTATGGGAAATATATTTTTTACATCTGTAGTAATGTGGTATTCTAACAGTATCAATATGAAGCAGGAAGCATAATGTGCTATGTAAAATGATAAATAATTGTTACCAACCGCGCAGATTGTACTTCTCCGGCAGTGAATTAAGGCGTTTAATCTGAAAGCAGCCACATATCGGCTTCTTCAAACATTTCCTGAACAGTGCTACTAATCTGTTCTTTCTCGTGCTTACTGGCGTCAGTGTTGATCGCTGGTAGAGTCAGCATCGGTTTAACCCGGACATCAGCATCTGGAAAGATTCGCTGTACTCTCTTTCTCAATTCGCCCAGAATGATCTCTTTTGCGCTTGGCAGACCATCAAAATTCCTTTTGTCATAAACGAGTTCCACGAACATTGTTACTTTCCTTTATCTGTATAAACATACAGTACTTATACTGTGTTTTTATCTGATATACAAGGGGCGACGTCAATACGAATTGACGTCGCCTGGTGATGATAATGTAATGAGGAGAGAGAAAGAAACATAAGCATTATGATGACTCATAAATAAACTAATGCTTTCTTGGTGTTTTAGTGCCTATGTTTCTAAGATTATCATTTCAGGTGTTTATGCTCAGGCATCATTCGCAACAGGGTATTGTCCTTCTGTATGGCGTGGTGAAATAATGCCGCGCCAGCATGGGCTGCAATCAGGAAATACCCTATATTTGCCAAAGTTTCATGAATAGTTTTTACGACGGTCTTTATTTCCCCGTTGCTATGAAAGAAAGCGGGAATGTTTAGCCCTAAAAAATACCAACTCTTTCCGCCGTAAGCCATCGTCAAGATACCTAATAACGGTAGCGCCAGAAAAGAGACATAGAGCATGATATGCATTAATTTGGCTGATATCCTCTGCCACTGGGGTGGCGTAGGTACGATCGCTGGATCGTCATACTTATGTTTGAGAATTAAACGTATTATCATTAAACACCAGACAAATATCCCAGCATTATAGTGTGTTTCTTTCATCAACAGATAGGGGGCACTGCCTTTGGGAAACCAACCGCGAAATTCCATTGCGGCATAGGTTATCGCGATTAACACCAGAGTTAACCAGTGCAAGCGAATCTGAAGTCTTGAGAATCTGTTCATTATTTTTCCTCGAATGATACGCCACCACAACCGTATCGTATTAAGCTTAACAAATCCTTATTTTCATTAAGAGATTAGGATTTTGTTATGTCTGCTTCGGGTAACACGATCGGATAGTTGATTGGTGTTCACTGCGAGTTTGTCAGGATTCAATTTTTCGACGAGATTTTGTACGGGAAAACGTGTAGAGCATTGGCTGCTAATGGGTAAACGCCGAGGCTTTCAGTTCTGGCTTTGATTTCCTCAAAAGGAAGTGAAGGAGACGGTTCCCGTCCTCCCCAAAGATTGATCCCTTCCGGAATGTCGTCTCTGCCGTATTCCTCGGCTATCTCAATCGTTTTGCCATTATTAAGTTCGATGACGACGCTTTTTCCATCGACAGGGATCAGATTTCCGCCATCGTCAGTAATAAAAATTTTCATTGGCTCACCTCCTCGTTATGCCTACATATGATAGCAAATTAAATGTGGTGCAATACTGGTATTGCACTGAAAATGTTCAATGATTATTTACTATTAATCAATACGTTATGAAGTGATTTAAAAAATGTGATTGGTTCCATGGCGATTTATGTTGCTGTCTACCATGCTCTGTAGAGACAAACTTGACCCAGTCAACGTTCGTTTTACGTGTTCATTTTTCGCCACAGGATATAAGAATGCGCAAAGCACTGTTACCGATATTTGCTGCGATATGTCTGTTCGTAATCGGCGTTTTTATTCTCAATATGCAACTTTGGTATTCCTCATCGCAGGAAGCTTTGGGGGGCGCTCGATATGCTGCGAAAAATATGGACAACATACTTAATGAAGCTTTCCAGGCAACGGGCACAGCTAAGCGCATCGCTGAAAAGAAATGCGATCTGGAGAGCCAATATCAGCTCGGAACTGAAGCCGCGCTTCGGCCTCATCTACGAACGTTGATTATTATTCGGCAAGGGAAGGTTTGGTGCACCTCACTGCCTGGTAATCGGATCCTGCTGAAGCAAATACCCGTCATACCTGATACAAACTTGCTGCTGGCCCCTGCGCAAAATACGGTGAATGAGATACCTGTTCTGCTTTACCAAACTCATTTTCAAACAAGTAGTATCATTATCACAATAAGTGGAGTGCATATCCGGGGCGCATTGAATGTCCCAATAAAAGGGCTGTCCTATTCGTTGCGGGTGGGCGACAAAGTACTTGGTTCATCGGCGGAAGTGAAAGTCATCAAGGCGAACGCACCGCAGTCTGGTCAGGTGGATTCTGCAAAGTATCCCTTCAGCATTATTTTCGATCAGCCTCCATTATTTAGCTTAAAAAGGCTTGTCACTAATGGTCTGGGAATACTGATTTTCATCCTGCTGATCTCGGCAGCTGTAGCGTATGCTATCGATAAATATTTGAATAAGAATGATACCCCTGAAGAAACGTTGCGCCGAGCGATAGATAAAGGGGAGATAGTGCCTTTTTATCAACCAATCGTAAATGGTCGCGATGGAACGTTACGCGGTGTTGAGGTGCTGGCCAGATGGAAGCACCCACGGGCTGGATATATCTCTCCTGCCTCTTTTATTCCGGTTGCCGAAAAATCAGGTCTGATAGTACCGCTTACTCAAAACTTGATGAAGCAGGTCTCTGCGAATATGAACGCCATCGCCAGCAAATTACCATCCGGTTTCCATGTCGGAATTAACTTCAGCGCATCCCATATTACTTCCCCTGCGTTTGTGGAGGAGTGCCTGCGCTACAGAGGTAGTTTCAGTCGTGATGATCTAAATTTGGTGATCGAAGTGACTGAACGAGAACCATTGCATGTGGATGATGATCTTGTGCAGAGGCTTAATACGCTACATGAAAATGGTTTTGTCATTGCGTTAGATGATTTTGGTACAGGTTATTCTGGACTTTCTTACTTGCATGATCTGCACATTGATTATATCAAGATCGATCAGAGTTTTGTGGGACGGGTAAATGACCTTCCTGACTCAACCCGAATTTTAGATTGTGTACTCGATCTGGCGCGTAAGCTGTCTTTAAGCATTGTTGCAGAAGGAGTAGAAACGAAAGCGCAGCTTGATTATCTTAACAAAAACAACATTGTTTTTCTGCAAGGATACTACTTCTATAAACCGGTCACTTTTACTGAGTTTATCCTTATTCTGCTTTCAAAACCCAAAGTGAAGGTTTTTGTCGAATAAAACGGGAGAAATCTTGTTGATAAAGATGAGAATGGGGGGGATCAGCCGTAGAAATCCTGTGTTTTTCTTTATCGTGAGATAAATCTCAGATCGCGCTATTCAAAAAACATATCCTTAGTCATGTGGTGGTTATTTGCATTTTTACATACAGCAAACGGATAACAGCATGACAGATATAGCATTTACCAGGGCACGCGATTCAAATCGTGGAGTGAAGGTAGTACATAAGAAAATGGTGGATGTGCGCAGTAACGGTAAGTACACAAGCCGCGACCAACTAGCAATTGCCGCTGTTCTGTTTTTAGGCGGTATCGCCGGAGCTATTGTTTTGGCAATGTACTTAATGATGCAGGAGGGCGTTTTTCTGTACTGATTGTTTAATTTTTCTTATGTTTTATTACGGCGTGTATTGAGTCGCTACTACCATCTCTCAGTAATGTTCAATATTATTAACCATCAATTAAGTTAAGCAGGTATTCCTGAAAATACCTGCTTAAAATATCACTTAGAACAATACACTCTGGCTTCACGAGGGGTATAGATGCCAATCGTGATGATGCGCAAGAAAACATCCATACCCGACTCCTGAACTTCAGTGCGAACAACCTTGTCTGCACCGCCGCAAACAGAAGCTGCATCGATGGTTTGTGACTGGCCAATACCATTAATAAAAAAATTCTGTCTGGTTTCCTGTGTGGGTTTTTCTGCAATACCGTTGTTGATTTTAAAGGTTTGCTGAGCGCAACCGGATAAAGCTGTTGCAGCAATAATCGCAATCATTAACTTTTTCATTTTTACCATTCTCAAGTGTTGGATAGTGAGAAAATGATCTTCTTTAATGTCGCTGGTACATATCCGACCAGCGTTTATGCATGGCAGTATTGTGCTGGCTGTTTATCTATTATTTAGTTAGATAAATTTTTTGTTTATGCTTTGTAGGTCATTGTTGATAACTTACGGTATCAACTCACATTTTATTAATATCAACATTAAGCACGCACAAAAATATGGGTGTTTTAATGTTGTTGAGACGGGAATATCTAATTCATATACGCGAGGATGATATCAGTTGCATATTGGCAGGACTATCAGAGATAGTCCTGCCAATAAAACATTTTAAAATTAGAACTGATAGTTTAACGAAACCCAGTAGTTACGACCCGGATTTACGTAGCCGGTAGTGGATTGTGCAGTCTGATAGTAGTCACCTGCGTAGGTGCTATTGCGACCAACCTGATACAGTTTAACTTCGCTGAAGTCTTTATCCAGTACGTTATTGATTGCCGTATTCAGCGTCAGGTCTTTGGTCAGCTTATAAGACATTCCCATATCGAGAACGGTCCAGGCTTTTAAATTCGCGCCTTTGTCGTCATACACCGCCTTTTGTACCGCGCTGAGGTTCTCGTAATTTTCGGTAAAGCGTGGCGCCTTACCGCGATAACGGGCGCTCAACCAGGCGTTCATATCTTCTGTAGCCTGCCAGTTCAGGCGGGCGTTAGCCATATGTTTGGGGGTATAGCTCAACGGTGCGCCTTTATTATCACCATCTTTTTGCTTGCTCTGTGTGTAGGTATAGTTAAGAGATAAACTCAGTACGTCCGACCAGAGAGGGAAGGTGCTGGCGAATTCAATACCATCGGTCCTTGCCTTACCGCTATTGGTATAGCTGTTGGTATTATCATCGATAGAATACGAGACAATTTTATTTTTATATTCGGTATAGAAGCCGGTAACGTTGGCGTTCAGTCCGGCCTCGTTTTCATAATATAGCCCGGTTTCGTAGCTGATACTTTCTTCCGGCTTGAGGTCAGGGTTACCGACAGTATTAACGGTTCCTTGCGCAGTTACGCCGCTAATGCCGTTATGCAACTGGCTGAGTGAGGGCGCTTTATAACCTGTAGTGACACCGCCTTTGAGCGTCCACTCATCGGAGACATCCCAAACCATATAGGCGCGAGGACTCAGGTGGCCGCCAAAGACATCATTATGTTCATAACGTGTACCTGCGGTTAACGCCAGTGAGTCTAGAATATGCCATTCATCTTCCGCATAGGCAGCCCACGTTTTTTGGTGGAACGTCTCGCCGGTATTGGCCAGTACGACACCGTCTTTCATTCGCGCATCCCAGTATTCTCCACCAAGAGTTAACAGGTGTGAGTCACCTAATGGCGTCAGTAGCACCGAGTCCAGAATGACGTTAGTGTTCTTCAGTTCTCGCGCATCACCGGCTCGGCCCGCATTTTCCGGCGTGAGCGCGGAGGAGACCAGTTGTCGGCCTTTGTTCTCGGTTTCATTCCAGCCGAGGGAAGATTTCCAGGTGCCGAACGTTAAAGCGGTATCGTGGCCGAGAGTCACTTTGTTGCGCTCATAGCGCAGCGTTTTATCATAACCTCCCGTCAGGTTGCCCAACTGTCCATCGTCATTGTCATAGCGCTGTCTGGCAGAGTCGAGATCTAACCACAACGTGTTGTTCTCATTGGTTTTCCAGTCCAGGCGCGTGCCGATATTATAGTTCTCAGATTCAGTTGGATAGGGTACGCGAGTAGAGGCGGTATCGCTCAAAGAGGTGACGCTTGAGCCCTGGCGCTGCGTTGTGCTCCCGCGAACCTGCATATCCAGCACGCCTGCGATTAACGGACCGCTGGACCAAAAGTTGGCCACCGTACTGTTACCCCATTTATTACTCTCTTGCAGGTTAACGCCGGTATTGATGGAGGTGCTCCATTTATCGGTACTTTTTTTGGTAATGATGTTCACCACGCCACCGATTGCGTCGGAGCCATACAGCGTCGACATTGGGCCGCGGATCACTTCGATATGATCGATTGCCGCCAGCGGGGGCATAAAGCTGGTATTCATGGCAGAGAAGCCGTTTGGCGTTACATCGCTGCTGCCGTTTTGACGAATACCGTCAATCAGTATCAGGGTATAGCTCGCAGGCATGCCACGGATGCTGATCTCCAGACCACCGGTTTTACCGGTGCTGCTTTCGACATCCACGCCCTCTACTGAACGCAGGGCTTCACCTAAATCATTATATTTATTGGTTTGTAACTCTTGCTGCGAAATCACGGAAACACTGGCTGCTGCATTGGTAATTTTCTTTTCGTAACCGGAGGCGGTGACTACCATGACATCTTCGGCAAAAACCAGGGGGCTGGTAAAACCCATACAGGACAGAACGACAGAGGCAATCGGTTTTAAACGCATAGTCAAACTTCCTTTGTTAAAATTCAAAGGCAGTAAGATAATTGATGAAAATGATAATACAAATAATTATCATTATGGATTTACATAACTTGTCATTTCTGGTGTTTTTCTTGAATAAATATACATAAATTGTCATTGATTTAGCGTAAGGGAATGGCGGTTAAGACAATAGTCTTAATGGTAATTATTAGAATTGAATTAATATGTTATTGAATGAATGGTTGAATTTTAAACAATTTCTGGGGTTCACATCGTACTCATAACGGAGTATCAGAAAAAAGTATGATAATTTTAGAAAATCGTCATACTTTTCTGCGCCGCATCATTTTTTTCGCCAATTCTCTTCGCCATAATCCCTTTCCCAGGAGACTGCTTAACGACGATGCATCGTTAAGCGGCATAAACATAACGCAAATCTGGATAAAATAATGATCAAAGGCAAGCTGGCACTCCTGACGTGTGCATTAACTCTCGCATTAACCTCACCACTCCTCGCCGCGCAGAATGCGGGCGCAGGTCAGACGTTAAAACTGGCGATTGGACCGGAGCCAACGGAAGGGTTTGACCCAATGTTGGGCTGGAGTCATGGCAGCTATTTGCTTTTGCATGCGCCGTTATTAAAACAAAATGCAGATATGAGCTGGGGAAACCTGCTGACGGAGAAGGTGGTGACCAGTGCTGACGGCAAAACCTGGACGCTGACGTTAAAACCTGACCTTAAATTTTCTGATGGGTCGCCGCTAACCGCTGAAGATGTTGTGTTCACTTATAACAAAGCAGCAAAAAGTGGTGGAAAAATTGACATGGGGAACTTCGCTCATGCCAGTTTGAAAGATAACCGCACGGTCGAAGTGACGCTGAGCAGCCCGCAGAGCACCTTTGTGAATGTGCTGGGATCTTTAGGGATTGTTCCGGCAAAGCTTTATAACGAAAAAACATTCGCCAAACATCCGATTGGCGCAGGTCCTTATCGGTTGGTGAGTTTCCAGCCTGGGCAGCAGCTGATTGTGGAGGCTAATCCCTGGTATGCCGGTAAGAAAAATGATTTCAGTAAGCTGGTGTTTGTTTTCCTTGATGAAGATAACGCTTATGCCGCAGCACGCAGTGGGCAACTGGGATTAGTACGTATTGCGCCTTCGATGGCGGTCGCCCCTCAGCAGCAGAATTTGAAACTGTGGGTGCGTGACAGCGTGGAGAATCGGGGCATTGTGTTCCCAATGATTCCTGCAGGTAAAAAAGACGCCAATGGTTATCCGATTGGTAACGATATTACAGCCGATGTCGCGATCAGACGCGCCATCAATTACGCCATTGATCGTAAGCAGCTCGCCGATCAGGTTATGGAAGGTCATGCGATCCCCGCCTATAGCGCGGTACAGGGCCTGCCATGGCAGGGGCAGTCAGTCGCGTTCAAAGATGGCGACAGCGAAAAAGCACGGACGATTCTGGAAGACGCCGGCTGGAAAGTGGGTAAAGACGGTGTACGAGTGAAAGATGGCAAAGAGGCACGCCTGACTTTATGGTATGCCAGCGGTGACAGTACGCGCCGGGATTTAGCTGAAGCTGTACGTGCGATGCTGGAGCCTGTGGGTATCCAGGTATCATTGCAATCCGGAAGCTGGGAAACCGTTGAGCGTCATATGCATGCCAACCCGACGCTGTTTGGCTGGGGAAGCCTGGATCCCATGGAGCTGTTCCATCATTACAGCAATCAGGCTGCGGGCGTGGAGTATTACAACCCCGGTTACTACAGTAATTCTGTCGTTGAAGAGCATCTCAAACAGGCTATTGATGCACCGGACTGGCAAAAAGCGCTGCCTTTCTGGCAACAGGTTGAGTGGGATGGCAAGCAAGGCGCTGGTGTACAGGGCGATGCCGCATGGGCATGGTTATTGAATATTCAGCACACTTACCTGGCAAATCCATGTATTGACTTAGGCAAAGGCGCACCGGAAATTCACGGGAGCTGGTCACTGCTCAATAATCTGGATGAATGGACCTGGACCTGCCGTTGATGAAGTCTGTAGTGGGCCATTTTCTCCGGCTGATGGTGTTATTAGTGCTGGTTGCGGCTGGCACTTTTGTGCTGCTCAGCTTTTCTCCGGTCGATCCGATTCGTGCTTATATTGGCAACGATCTCCTGCACGTGCCACCGGAACAATATGCACGTATCGCCGCTCGCTGGGGATTGGATCAGCCGCTGTGGGAGCGTTTTGGTAACTGGTTTATACGGGTATTGCAGGGCGATCTCGGCTACTCGATGTTGTTTAATGCGCCGGTTGCCAGCGTGATCAAGGAGCGCTTTGCTACCTCGTTTGCGCTGCTTAGCGGCGCATGGCTGCTCTCCGGTATAGTGGGGACGGCAATGGGATTTGTCGCCGGACGCTACCTGAATCGCTGGCCGGATAAAGCAATTTGTCGCCTCAGCTATCTGCTTTCCTCGTTACCGACCTTCTGGATTGGCATGCTGCTGCTGGCGTTATTTGCCGTTCGTTGGCCGGTATTCCCGGTCTGCTGTGCGTGGGAGCCGGGCAACAACAGCGATATGGCGACACTAACCGAGCGTCTGCGCCATCTGGTGCTTCCCGTTTGCGCGCTAAGTCTACTGGGGTTGGGGCAGATTACGCTTCATACGCGGGAAAGTATCGCCAGCGTAATGAAGAGCGAATTTGTCCGTTTTGCGCGCTCTCAGGGCGACAAAGGTTGGTCACTGTTACGCCATCAGGTTCTGCGCCACGCTATCACGCCCGCGCTGTGCCTGCAGTTCGCCTCGCTGGGAGAACTGTTGGGGGGCGCGCTGCTGGCAGAAAAGGTCTTTGCTTATCCCGGACTTGGGCAGGCGACCATTGATGCCGGCTTGCGGGGCGATCTACCGTTACTGATGGGGATCGTCTTGTTTAGCACCGTGCTGGTTTTTATTGGCAATTCACTTTCTACCTGGTTTGTTCACGTGTTGAACCGTGCTCTGGAGCGACCCGATGCTCTATAATCCGACGCCGACGCTTATTCGTCTGGTGCTCTCTTTTAGTTGTCTGCTATTCATTGCGATTTATGGCGCGGCCACGCTGGATAACCCGTTGAATGTGAATCTGCTTGCCCGTCATCTGCCCCCTGATGCGCTGTACTGGTTTGGCACCGATAACCTCGGTCGCGATCTGTGGGTGCGTTGCTTTCAGGGGGCGTTAACCAGTCTGCAAATTGGTATCGGCGCAGCCTTGTGCAGCGGCTTCATTGCGTTAATGATGGCGGCGTTGTCGCGCCTGCATCCACGTCTGGACGTGCTTATGCGTCTGATAACTGATGCCATGCTGTCGATGCCGCATCTGCTGCTGCTTATTTTGATTTGTTTTACGCTGGGCGGTGGGAAAAGTGGGGTGATCATGGCAGTGGCGCTAACCCACTGGCCGCGCCTCGCACTGATTCTGCGTGCAGAGGCCGAACGTGTTGCCCATAGCGATTATCTGACGCTGACATGGCGTCTGGGACATGGTCATTTTTACTGCTGGCGACATCACTATTTACCGGCATTGTTACCCCAATGGCTCACGGGGACATTGCTGATGTTCCCTCATGCGGTGCTGCATAGTGCGGCGTTGAGTTTCCTCGGGTTTGGACTGGCGCCGCATGAACCGTCGCTGGGGCTGCTGCTGGCGGATGCGCTGAGGTTTATCAGTCATGGGGACTGGTGGTTAGTGCTGTTTCCGGGGCTGATGTTATTCAGCCTGGTGATGTTATTCGATCAGCTCGCGAGGGCAGTGCATCGTTTATGGTTGCGAGGTGACATATGTTGAGTTTAAGACAGGTCTCGCTGGACGTGGCGCGTTATCGTTGGTTCGGGGCGAGAAAATGGTCTCCGATGTTGCAGAATATCTCTTTCGACGTTGCGCCCGGCCAGATGGTGGCCTTAGTTGGGGGAAGTGGTGAAGGGAAAAGTCTGCTCCTGCAATGTCTGCTCGATCTGTTACCGGAAAATTTGCGTCTGCACGGCGCCATAACCCTTGATGGCAAAATGCTGAACAGTCATGACATCCGCGAATGTCGGGGCAATACCTTCAGCTATGTCCCGCAAGGCGTTCAGGCCCTGAACCCGCTGCTCTCAATTGAAAAGCATTTGCGCAGAGCAAGTCAGCTCTCCGGCCAAACCTGGAATGCCGGAAAAATAGAAAAATTGCTCCAGCGTAGTCAACTGGAAACCAGCGTATTAGATGCCTTCCCGCGTCAGCTTTCAGGCGGTATGGCGAAACGTGTTCTGGCCTGTCACGCGTCGCTGAGTCAGGCCCGCTATATTCTGGCTGACGAAATTACCGCCTGGCTTGATGCGCCATTGGCTAATCAACTGCTTGAGCAGTTGCGTGGTTTATGTGAGCAAGGGGCTGGTGTTTTATGGGTGACGCACGATCTCACGCTGGCGGCCCAGCATGCGGATCGCATCGTCGCGCTGTATCAGGGAAGCGTGTCGGATAACGTTAGTCGTGAACAGCTGTTGCGCGGGGAAATTAGCGAGCATTTGCAACGTCAATGGCGGGCTCTGCCTGAAAGAAATCAATTATTTGGAGTGCGCGATGCTGTGCTGTCGTGATGTCGTGATTCGCCAGGGAGGGAAGGTGCTGTGGCAAAACCTTTCTTTCGCATTGCACCCCGGTGAACGTATTGGGATTTGTGCGCCCAGCGGAACCGGCAAAACGACGTTGGGACGTGTGCTGGCGGGCTGGCAAAAGCCGACCTCGGGCGACATTCTTATCGATGACCAGCCGCTACCGATGCATCAATATTGCCCGGTGCAACTGGTACCGCAGCATCCGGAATTAACTTTTAACCCACGGCGTAGCACCGGCGATGCGGTTCATGACGCCTGGCGGCCCGACGCGGAAATCCTTACCCGTCTGCATATCAAGCCGGAGTGGCTAACCCGTCGCCCCGGACAGCTTTCTGGTGGTGAACTGGCGCGAATCGCCATACTTCGCGCGCTGGACCCGCGGACCCGTTTTCTTATTGCCGATGAGATTACCGCCCAGCTCGATCCTTCCATTCAAAGAGATATCTGGGGGCTGCTGCTCGAAGAGTGCCAGCGTCGATCGTTAGGCATGCTGATTATCAGCCATCAGCAGGCGCTGCTTGATCAGATCTGCACGCGGGCGCTACCCACGCCGTGATTTTCCCCGTTCCGGTAAGTTACGACGTTGATTAAATGGTTATGTTATATTATAACATTTCACTCGCAAACGATTTGAGGGTGAAATTTTGGCTATTCATTTTAAAAAACTGGCAATCGCTCTGGGGATGATTTTGGTCAGTGGTCAGGTTTTGGCTCACGGTCACCATTCCCATGGTGTTCCGATGAGTGAAACAGAACAAAAGGCGTCAGAAGGCGTGTTTGATGATGATCAGGTACAGAACAGAGCGCTGACTGACTGGGATGGCATGTGGCAATCTGTCTATCCGTATCTGGTCAGTGGCGAACTTGATCCGGTATTCAAAAAGAAAGCGGAGAAAGATAAAAGCAAAACGGCAGAACAGATTAAAGATTATTACCGTCAAGGCTATGCAACTAACGTAGACACCATCGGCATTGAAAATGGTGTGATGGAATTTCATACCGGTAATCAGGTTACATCATGCAAATACGATTATGCCGGATATAAAATCTTGCACTATAAATCAGGCAAGAAAGGTGTACGTTATTTGTTTGAGTGTAAAGCTGCTGATAGCAAAGCGCCTAAATACGTCCAGTTCAGCGATCATATCATTGCTCCGCGCAAGTCAAGCCACTTCCATATTTTTATGGGAAATACCTCGCAGGCAGCCTTGCTCGAAGAAATGGAGAACTGGCCTACCTACTATCCTTATCAGTTGAAAGGCGAAGAGGTGGTGGATGAGATGCTGCACCATTAATCCGGCCTAAGTTAACGGCACATACCCGCCGCCGGTGGCGGGTATTTTAATTAACAACCTTCTCTTTCCATCCCCTTGCGCATTCGTTAGCATATTGTCTTGCAGCAAGTGCATGTGTTTTTTCAGGAAGAGGTTAACGTGTTTGCAGAGTATGGAGTTCTGAATTACTGGACATATCTGGTGGGGGCTATTTTTATCGTGCTGGTTCCCGGGCCAAATACGATATTTGTGTTGAAGAATAGCGTTGGTCGGGGAGTGAAGGGCGGTTATCTCGCCGCAAGCGGTGTGTTTATCGGTGATGCTGTGTTGATGTTTTTGGCCTATGCCGGTGTTGCCGCCTTGATCAAAACCACGCCTGTTTTATTTAATATCGTTCGTTATCTCGGCGCTTTTTATCTGCTGTATCTCGGTGCGAAGATCCTGTACGCCACACTGAAATCAAAGGCAAGCGACGCCGCGGCTGAGGAAGTCCCGTTTGGCGCCATTTTTAAGCGCGCCTTAATTCTGAGCCTGACTAATCCGAAAGCAATTCTGTTTTATGTTTCGTTCTTCGTGCAGTTCATTGATGTCAATGCGCCGCACTCAGGGCTGTCATTCTTTATTCTGGCTATAACGCTTGAGATAGTGAGCTTTTTCTACCTGAGTTTCCTTATTTTTTCCGGCGCGTTTGTGACCCAGTACATTCGTACCAAGAAGAAGTTGGCTAAGGTGGGTAACTCCCTTATCGGTCTGATTTTCGTTGGTTTTGCTGCCCGTCTGGCGACGCTTCAGTCGTAATCATTGGCCCGCTGAATGTGGCGGGCTTCAATTTTAAGCTTTTCTTCCCCACACATATCAGCTAATGGTTATAACCAATAAATGGTATTTTAAATGTATATTTTGAGGCGTACTCTGTACACAGCAGCGGTTCAATATGACTCGCTGGTTGTCGACTGGAAAAGGGAAGAAAAATGCTTCAAATTCCACAGAATCATATCCATACACGCTCAACTCCGTTCTGGAACAAACAAACTGCACCTGCCGGAATTTTCGAACGCCACCTTGATAAAGGCACCCGTGCCGGGGTTTATCCTCGACTGTCAGTTATGCAGGGGGCGGTCAAATATCTCGGCTACGCAGATGAACACAGCCCAGAGCCAGTAGAGGTGATGGTTATTGAGGCCGGTCAGTTTGGCGTTTTTCCGCCGGAAAAATGGCATAACATCGAAGTGATGACCGACGATACTTACTTTAATATCGATTTTTTCGTTGCCCCGGAAGTACTGATGGAGAGTGCAAATCAACGAAAAGTCGTGCGCACTGGCAAGGAGTAAATCATGGGCAAAGCAACCTATACCGTCACAGTAACCAATAACAGCAACGGTGTGTCTGTTGATTACGAGACCGAAGCGCCGATGACATTATTGGTTCCGGATGTCGCGGCAGAAGTGGTCAAAGACCTGGTCAATACCGTCCGTTCATACGATACCGAGAATGAGCATGAAGTCTGCGGATGGTAGTGCTTTCACTTCTGATACCGCTTGAACTGATTGATTCTTAACTTGAAAACCGCACTGCATTTTGATAACGCAGGGCGGTTTTTTATTTGCGTCGGATAGATCGCAGTCCGGAAAAAGATTTCTTAAGAATACCTTAAGAAATTCGCATCGTTTGCTAATAGTTGAACATTCATAGGGGTTATGATCGTGAAATAGTAACAATACAGAACTTCGCGCTTATGAAATTGAATACCCGACTTACATTATCCGCATTCATTCTTGGACTGGTCCTCGTCGCGATCCCGTTCACCGCAAACTGGCATCTTCCTCTGCTCAATGGCGCGGTTGTCACATGGATTGAAAATGGCCAGGCGCTATGGTTATTGTTTGGTGCTGTATTTACTTTCTGCTACATCCGGCCTTTATCGCGTCCTGCAGGCGAGAAGCAATTTTGGCTTTGGGCGGCGGTATGGTGGCTGGTATTACTGGGCCGAAGCACCAGTTGGGGCCGTGATTACTTCCCGGAGCATCCTAAACTGCTGTTCAGAGCTATCTCAGTCGTGTTAATTGCGATGATTATTCTGCCGGTCCTGCTGTCGAAGCACTTACGCCAGGATATTGCCCGGCGCTTGCGTAATGAACCCCTACCGCTGTGGCTACTGGCGATTACCGTCTGCGCATTTTTGATTTCCGATACAGTGGAGCATCATCGCCTGCTGGCGCCTGTCTTTTTGCATAACGCCAGTTACGGCGATTTGATTGAAGAATTGTACGAACTGCCGTTTATGGTGGGATTGTTTCTGATGAACCTCGGTTTTATGCAGCGGGATAAACAGCATGAGTCTGCCGCTATTTGCTTCAGTGAACCGCATCTGGCGAAGTAGTTGGAAAAGGCCTGAGTCTGGAAGGCCAGACTCAGGCGGTCAGGGCGATAATTTACGCAATGGCCTCACACAAGCGTGATTTCATTTCGCTGTACGTTTGTGCGGCATACTTCTCCGCCCATCCCTGATCGGTAATGTGCTCAATTTTGACAGCACAATATTTGGTTTCCGGCGTTTTCGAGATCGGATCAAGGTTATCCTGTGTTAACTCATTACACGCGCCAATCCACCATTGATAGGTCATATACACTGTGCCGGCATTAATACGCTCAGATACATCCGCACGGCTGATGACCTTGCCTCGGCGCGAGCTTACCCACACCAGGTCACGATGACGGATACCCAGTTTTTCTGCATCATCGGTGTTGATTTGAACATACCCTGGCTCATCAGCCAGCGCCTGTAATGCCGCGCAGTTGCCGGTCATGGAGCGGCAGGAGTAGTGTCCGACCTCGCGCACGGTACACAACACCAGCGGATAGTTCTCATCAGGGACTTCAGCAGGAGCGCGCCACGGAGCGGCAAACAGTTTGCCTTTGCCATTCGCGGTATCAAACTGGCTGTGTGCGTAAAGATACGGTGTGCCCGGGTGATCGAGATCCGGACAAG
Organism: Citrobacter werkmanii; assembly: GCF_008693645.1. Taxonomy (NCBI): domain Bacteria; kingdom Pseudomonadati; phylum Pseudomonadota; class Gammaproteobacteria; order Enterobacterales; family Enterobacteriaceae; genus Citrobacter; species Citrobacter werkmanii. The sequence goes on from NZ_CP044101.1 coordinate 2,290,187, forward strand.
GCCACTGAACATGGCCCATCTCACCCATTTTTTCATAGGTCACGCCATAGAATAGCGGGCACAGTTCGCGCATCTCATCCCAGATTTGCTGATTATTTTGATACTGCATCGGATAGCCCATTTCGCTGGCCAACAGACTGATAATTTCCCAGTCACGTTTAACATCCCCGTAGGGTTCAATCGCTTTCTCAAAACGCTGGAAGCCACGATCGGCGCAGGTAAAGACACCACCGTGTTCGCCCCATGATGTTGCAGGCAACAGGACGTCGGCCATCTCTGCCGTTTTGGTCATGAAGATATCCTGCACGACGATAAAATCGAGCGCGTTAAATCCTTCCCGGACCAGCCCCAAATCAGCCTCGGTTTGCAGCGGATCCTCACCCATGATGTAGTAGGCTTTTATTTTGCCCTCAATCGCCAGATGCGGAACTTCGGTGATGCGCGTTCCGACCTTGTCATCCATCTGAGTAACGTCAATCCCCCAGGCGGTGGCGAATTTCTCCCTGACGGCAAAATCGGTCACGTCCTGATACCCCGGAAACTGGTTAGGCAGTACGCCCATATCACATGCGCCCTGCACGTTATTTTGCCCGCGTACCGGGCCAACGCCGACGTTTGGACGTCCCAGATTCCCGGTCAGTAAGGCCAGGCTCGACAGTCCACGCACCACATCAACGGCCTGGCCAAACTGCGTGACGCCCATCCCCCACATCACGGTTGCCGATGGCGCCGCGGCAAATGTACGCATCGCCTGACGAACCTGTTGTGCAGGGATGCCGGTTAAATGTTCTACGGCTTCAGGGGCATAGTCCTTAACGGTTTCCCAGTATGTTTCCAGACCTTCGGCATGTTTATGCACGTACTCGCGATCGTAAAGCTGCTCTTCAATAAGCACATGGCCAAAAGCGTTGACCAGCGCCATGTTGCAGCCATTTTTTAACTGCAAATGCTGATCGGCGATACGGGCGGTTTCAATACGGCGAGGGTCGCAAACAATGATTTTCGCGCCGTTCTGACGAGCTTTAATCACCCGACGGGCCACTATGGGGTGTGAGTCCGCGCAGTTATAACCAAAGATGAGCAGGCATTTTGAGTTTTCAATGTCGCTGATGGAGTTGCTCATTGCGCCATTGCCCAGCGTTTCCTGTAGACCCGCAACGGAAGGGCCGTGACAGACACGGGCACAGCAGTCGACATTGTTGGTGTTGAGCACCCCACGGGCGAATTTTTGCATCACGTAGTTGGTCTCATTGCCTGTTCCCCGGGAGGAACCTGTCGTCATGATGGCGCGAGGACCATAGGTATTTTTGATTTCAGATAAGCGTTTAGCGGTGTAACGAATGGCCTCATCCCAGCTAACGGGAGTGAATTTTCCACCTTTTTCATAACGGATCATCGGGCGAGTCAGACGGGGAGTCAGAAGGCGGGTGTCGTTCAGAAAGTCCCAACCATAATAGCCTTTCAGGCATAACTGATTTTGGTTCGTTACACCCTCAGCGGCTTCGGCGCGGATGATTTTGTTATTTTCAACAACAAGCTTGAGCTTGCACCCGGCCCCACAGTATGGGCATACACTGGTGATTTTTTTCATCAATAACAGACCTGTTAAATGCTGAAATAGCGCGAATTGTAGACGAAGCCACGTGAATAGATATCACGGGCTACGATGTGTCGTAGTGACGGGTTGTTAAAGCATAAAGCATGCCAAAGATGAAAAACCAGCATTGGCAGGGGTTGCTGCCCAGAGAGCAGAGAGGAATGACTGTCGATTCGTCACTATTGACGAGAAGCGTCAAAAAATATCACCTTTTTGTCGTTGGTCTAACTCTATGAAACATCAGAAAAAGATGAAAATTACAGGTGATGCCGATCACAAATTATAATTTTTCAGCGCTATGCTATGCTTTTATACAACGAGTCAATCGTTAACTTAAAAACATAAGTGAGGAAAATAATGGGCATTATTTCATGGGTGATTTTCGGTCTTATCGCGGGGATTTTGGCAAAATGGATTATGCCGGGTAAAGATGGCGGCGGATTCTTTATGACCATTATCTTGGGGGTTGTTGGTGCGGTGGTTGGCGGCTGGATCAGTACCTTCTTTGGCTTTGGCAAAGTTGATGGTTTCAACTTCGGCAGTTTCGTCGTAGCGGTTATCGGCGCGATCGTGGTGCTGTTTATCTACAGAAAGATCAAAAGCTAACTCAATATACAGAGATGAAAGGCCACTGATATGTGGCCTTTTTATTAGTTACCACCAGCCCAGTTCCGTTCCCAGAACCACGATGATAGCCACGCCAATCATAATGAGCGTTGTTTTTTTCATCGTTATGCACCCGGCGCAGCGTAGCCGCCAACAAAAAACCAGGATAAGAAAACGACAGCGGAAATGAAAATAATGACGGGGAAAATAATACCGAGTCGCATAGGATTATCTGCCAGAGTTATTTAAAGACGAGCCAGCATAGCAGGGCTTAATGTACGACAAAAGTGGTTTTATCCTGTCGCTTTTTATCTTTGTACATTGCGCTGTCTGCCATATGGAGCGCACAGTTTACATCGGTCTCATGCGGATCAATTTCCACCACGCCCAGGCTGGCGCCAGGATAAAACAGATGGATGCTGCCCAAGTGATAGTCGCCGCAAATGCGCTGTTGCAGCTGATTTTTCACCTTTTGCAGGCGCTCACACCGATCGCTTTCATCTTCCGGCGACAGGCTAACGACTAAAAATTCGTCACCGCCCAGTCGACCAAGGATATCATTGTCGCTGCATTCGTGGAGCAGGCGCTGTCCGATCTGGATCAGGAACTGGTCGCCAACTTCATGACCAAAGCGGTCATTAATCAGTTTGAAATCATCCAAATCAATATAGGCAACGACGACCTTCTGTCGGAGATGTCGGGCAAGCGAAAATAGGGTTTCAACATTTTCAAAAATCGAGCGCCGGTTCGGTAACCCGGTCAGCGCATCGGTGTAGGAATGCGCAATCAGCGCGGCGTTGGCTTCGCGTAACTGAGCGACCAGCGACTCTTTTTGAATAGACTGGGCGATCAGGCCGGCAAACAGATTCAGCACCTGTTCACCTCGCTCGCTCAATGCCTGCTGGCGGCGACTGGTGGCGCAGAGCGTACCGTAAAACGTTCCGTCCGGAAGATGAACAGGCGTGCTGAGAAACGTAGTGATTTCCAGCGCGCGGGCTGCGCTGCATTCCGGCCAGCGTGCGGGCACGTTGTCGCTATACAGACAGTTATCTTCGATGGCGCGTTTGCATAGCGTCTCATCCCATGGGACGGACAGCCCTTCCGGGATCTGCATTTGTTTGCTATTGCGCGCGTACAAAATATGCTGCAGGCGAGCATCTAAATCGACCTTGGTTAAATAGGTTGATTCCATCTCTGTCACCACCTCCAGCATCTCCAGAAGTTGCCGAACCAGACTCTCAACAGACTGCTCCGTGGCTAAGGATTGTGAGACTCTGGCGAGGATCATGTCCGACATGAGGTGTAAATACTCCTGAATAATGACAAGGCTGGCGTTGCCCGCATGATAGAACATCAAGGTGAAAGATGAAACACGTGCTCCCGGTTAAAATGTAAACATAAAATTGAAGCCCGGTGGTAAAACATGGAGATATATGAGGAGTCGGGGTAATCTTGCCGGATAACGTTCTTAGCAGGAGTTGATATGAAACTGGCGTCTGTTATTTTGCCCGGCATGCTGGTACTGGCAGGGTGTAGTACCCCACAACCGGAAGCGCCAATGCCGCCGAAAATTGGTATGGCGAATCCGGCATCGGTGTATTGCGAACAAAAGGGCGGCTCGCTGATTGCGGTGCAGACTCCGCAAGGGGTAAGGTCTGACTGCAAACTCCCCGGAGGGGAAGTGATAGATGAATGGGAACTCTGGCGTAGAGATCATCCGGCAGCGGGAAAGTGATCCGCTGTTAGCATTGACGTAGCCATTCAGCCAGCACCAACGCGTGGTTTTGCTGAGTATTCTTCGCCGCATACAGTAGCGTTAAGGTTTGCTGCCGGGCAATCTCTGCGAGGCGCTTCCCTTCCTGCTGCTGTTGGGCCAGTTCGCTACGGTACTGCTGGGAGAAGTGAGAAAAATCAATCAGCTCTGCGTGGAATGCTTTACGTAAATCTGATGACGGCGTCAGCGCTTTATTCCATTCATTGAAAGCAAGGTCGGTCTTTTTTATCCCCCGTGGCCACAACCGATCGACCAGAACGCGATAACCATCGCTTGTTTCTGCCGGGTCATACACGCGTTTACACTGAATATTCATCTTTTCATCCGCTCCATTAAGCCGCCGCGTTGGTATTTAGCATCATTTTTATGACGGTTAAATAAGATCCTAAAACGTGACCATTATAGCATTTTGCCAGCCTGGACTCCCAATTTAAGGGATTGTGATACCGATGAAAAGTCGGTAGGCTGAGGCTCCTTATGTTGTCCCTTATTGTCTGGACATAAGGAAACCTTAATGGACATTTCCCCGATAAAAGATACGCTTCGCATTGCGCTGGTGGGCGATTACAACCCCGATATTGTGGCGCACCAGGCGATTCCCCTTGCCATTGATGATGCTGCTGCCGTGCTGGAGTTGGTGGCTGATTATGACTGGCTAACCACTTCCGATATCAACAGCAGCGAAGACCTGATTGGCTATGATGCCATCTGGGTCGTGCCAGGCAGCCCCTATCGACACCCGGAAGGGGCGCTGATTGCGATACGCTACGCACGCGAGAACAGCATTCCATTTTTAGGCACCTGTGGTGGTTTCCAACACGCCATACTGGAGTATGCCCGAAACGTGCTGGGCTGGAGTGATGCCGCGCATGCTGAAACGGATACCGCTGGGCGAATGGTGATCGCGCCGTTGACCTGCTCGTTGGTTGAAAAAACGGATGATATTGAGCTCCGGGCCAATACGCTGATTGCGAAAGCCTATGGACGCGATGCTATCACGGAGGGGTATCACTGCAATTATGGTGTGTCGGACGCTTTTGCCACCGAGCTTGAGAGCGGCGATCTCCGGGTGACCGGTTGGGATGACGCCGGGGATATTCGTGCTATTGAACTGGTAACGCATCCTTTCTTTGTTGGCACACTCTTTCAGCATGAACGTGGCGCGCTGGCGGGAAAACCCGTGCCGTTAGTCCAGGCGATGCTCCGCGCTGCGCGGGGATAAAATGCCGGGCAGGAGGTTAGCTAACCTGCCCGCTACATTATGCGTTCGCGATCTCCCGATCGCGCCCAGCGCACAGACCAAACACGGCCATCAGCATCGCTAACACGGCGACACCCGCTAATGGAATCAGCCAGCTACCGTTGAGGTCGTGAATTTTACCCATCAAGGGCGGCCCGCAGGCGGCCAGTAAATAGCCGACAGACTGCGCCATTCCGGACAACGCCGCGGCCTGATGTGCGGAACTCGCGCGCAGGCCAATGAAGGTCAAGCCGAGGATCATGGTCGCACCTGAGCCAAAGCCAAACAGAATGGTCCACAGCAAGGCCTGGTCGGGCAGTATGGCGAATCCCGCCGCGCCAACGGCGCACATTACTGAAACCAGGGCGGCGATGGCACGCTGATCCTTAAATCTGTTCAGGACGAGGGGAATCAATAACCCTGGCGCGGCGGTCGCCAGTTGCAGTAAACCGTGCAACGAACCGGCCTGCGCCTCGCTGTAGCCGTGGCTGATTAAAATGGCGGGCAACCAGCCGATGATCACGTAATAGATAAGCGAGTTGATTCCCAGAAACAGGGTCACCTGCCAGGCGAGGCCGGAGCGCCAGATAGCACGGGAATGTAATGCGCGTGAGTTACTCAGGCTGGCATTGCCCGTCTGACGACACTGGGGTAACCAGATAACCAGCGCCAGCAGCGGAAAAACCATCAGTACCATCAGTGCGCCGCGCCAGCCAAATCCATTTAACGCCAGCGGAACAACCATGGCTGAACCCAGCGCTGCCGCTGCGCCCATGGTCAGCGAGTAAGCGCCAGTAAGTTTTGCCACATGCTGGGCATAATCACGCTTAATCAGCCCTGGCAACAGGACATTTCCCAGGGCTATTCCGCACCCGATGATAGCGGTGCCGCTAAACAGCAATCCCGGTGAGGGCAGCGAGCGTATCGTAATACCTGCGCAAATCAGCAGCATAGCGGCAAACAGGCTGCGTTCGATGCCCCAGCGGCGCGCAACGGCTGCGGCCAGAGGGGATACCAGCGCGAAGGCCAGCAGCGGAAGGGTGGTCAACAGTCCCGTTTGGGCAGTGCTCAGACCGTAGTCGGCACGAATTGCATCTAACAGCGGGGCGGCGCCGGTAAAGGTAACGCGCAGCGTGGTGGCAATCATCAGGATACCCGCGATCAGCAAAGCAGCGTTTTTACCGCGGGAGGAAGGCGTATTTATCATTTTTTTCTCATCTTGTCAGGCGAGGCGATACCTTAGCGTTTTTACGCCATGAGTGAATCAAGCTAAAATGACAGTTTATCGCTAAAATCGGACATTCTTATGTTGGGACTAAGATTGGATGGGTATGAACCTGACCTTCACCATGATGCCGCGGTGGCGTTCTGCATTCAGGCCCGGGAAGATGAACTCTTTAGTCCGCTGCATCAGCATCGTAAGGGGCAGTTGATTCTGGCTTTGCATGGCGCGATTACCTGCGAGGTCGAAAATGCCATGTGGATGGTACCTCCCCAATATGCGGTGTGGATCCCTGGTGAAATTTCGCACAGTAACCATGTAACCGTAGGCGCACAATTGTGTTTCTTGTTTATTGAACCTCATGCCGTCGTGATGCCTGAGCGTTGTTGTACGCTAAAGATATCTCCCTTGTGCCGGGAGCTCATTCTCTCGCTGGCGTCGAAAACGGACGACCAACGATTGGAACCGTCAACTCAGCGACTGACGCAGGTGTTGTTTGATGAACTCCCGCAGCAGCCGCAGGAGCAACTGCAGTTACCGGTTTCCGATCATCCGAAAATCCGCAGAATGGTCGCGACAATGGCGCGAGAGCCTGCCCAATGGCAGACGCTGGGGCAGTGGGCCGACGTATTTGCGATGAGTGAGCGCAACCTTGCCCGGCTGGTCGTCAAGGAAACGGGATTGAGCTTTCGCCGCTGGCGTCATCAGCTGCAGTTGATTCTGGCGCTGCAGGCGCTGATCGATGGTCATAATGTGCAGCAGGTCGCGCAAATGCTCGGTTATGATTCAACCACCGCATTTATCACGATGTTCAAAAAAGGCCTGGGGCAGACCCCAGGCCGTTATCTGAGCTGACTTGCTACTGCTTCCCAACAATCAACGAGACCAGACCTGCCGCAATAAGCGGCCCCACCGGTACGCCGCGAAACAGCGCCACGCCCAGCACCGTACCGACCAGTAAACCGGCCACAAGCTGGGGCTGGCTGCCCATCAGCGTGACGCCGCGCCCGCCAAGCCAGGAGACAACCACGCCGACGGCAATTGCGACCAGTGATTTCCAGTTTACAAAGGAGTGAATGAGCGTGGAGGGCGGTAGCGTTCCGCTGGCGATCGGTGCCATTACGCCGACAGTCAGAATAATAATCCCGATGGTCAGTCCCTGTTTTTCAATCCACGGAAAGAACATATTCAGAGGGGTTACACGGACGATGATCAGCACCAGAATTGAAACAGCGACAGTGGTGTTGTGGCTGACAAAGCCCAGAGCTGCCAGTCCGAGGAGGATCAGCAGAGTGACATCAAACATCGTAGTTTCCTTGCCAAAAGAAAAAATAAGCCTGCTTACTGTACGCGTAAACGCGTGACGGAACAGGCTTTATTTAATAATTATGATTTTTTTGAGCTAATGCACGATGCGGCGTTATTTACTGCTAACTCGGCTGTTATTGAACGCGGCGGAACGAAATTAATTCCGGTTGTGCAATTCGCAGATAATCAGCAGTATCCATGATCACGGATTTTTCCAGCATTCCGGCATTGAACGCAATTTCAGAAAAACGTTCAAACAACAGCGGATCGGCGACCAGTTTGAGATTCGGATGAAAACTAAATGGTGGGATGGCACCAAATACGCAACCCGTCAGTTCATCGACTTCCGCCGGGCTGGCGAGCGACGCTCTCAACCCGCCGATATGGCCGGCCAACAGGCTCAGGTCGGCCTGCTGGTCGGCAGAGAGAATCGCCAGAACATGCTGATTAACGCCGTTACCCTTTACTTTACAGACCAGCGCTTTTGCGCCCTGGCCCAATGCAGTACCGCGAATTTCAGAGACCGCTTCACATTTGCCGACGGCTTCATGGCTAACCACGCGATACGTCGCGCCTTGTTCTGATAATAACGAAATTAAACGCTGATGCGTTGCGTTACCTTTGTTCACTTCCGTCATGACTTGCTCCTGGTACAACAATGAAAATCCTGGCTGAAAAATGATTACGCATCGGTGCGCTTTTTCTGTTTGTTCAGATAGAGTTGGGCATCCGATGCTTTGTAAGCATCATCAATGGTGTCATTTGGCTGCATATTATAAATCCCAGCAGAGAAGCTGATTGATATATCTTGCGCAATAATTTGTAAGTTGTAGCGAATCCGTTCCAGCACGCGGTGCGTTAATTCACTGGGATGATCGATGAGGATAATGCAAAATTCATCCCCGCCGAGTCGGATGGCATAGTCGCTTTTGCGAATCGAGGTTTGAATGGCTTTAGCCAGAAGGGTGATAATGCGATCGCCTTCCTTATGCCCCAATGTGTCATTAATGACTTTTAGCTTATCGCAATCAATGGCGATAAAGGTCACGAGGGTTCCCGTGTTGACCAACTGCTGCAAACGCTGTTCGAGCATCGGCGTCAAAATTTTACGGTTATAGAGTCCGGTCATCGCATCGCTGATATTTTCCCGCGTGACGTTGTGATACAACCGAAAATGAGTTCTGACCATATTCAGCAGCAATATCGTTGCCAGAAGATAAAAGGCGAATATTTTCCATGATGAGACGATAAAGTACATAAAATCAAGAGATAACGTGACGCGTATGCCGCCAGGGATGTCCTTTTCGTAGTGAACGTAGCGGAATAAATGGGTCTCACTTTGGTGAACAATAATCTCTTTTCCTGAGCTGATATCCGAGAGCGTCACGTTAAGAAAACGCCAGACGAGAGGGCGGTCACTGGTATAAAAGATATTTTTTAAATTTTCTTTGTTAATATCCACCATCACCACGCCTTTTAGCTTACCGGCATAGTAGACCGGCGTTAAAAAGCTCATCACCTTTTTCTCGGTCAGGTTATCCTCATAAATACTGGAGATCACCGTACGACCAGTGAAAATACCGTCAATATCATTCTGATCGATTCCCAGCGAGCCTTTTTGCAAAAATGTCCAGTTGTGTATCGCAAATTTCCGTGAGTCGATCAGGTCATAGAAATAGACGTAGTTATTTTTCAGATCGACGTAGTAGCGAAATTTATACTCCAGCGTCCCTAATCCCTGCCCATAATCCTTTTGCAGGCGATTGACGTTCACCGCCCGGTCAAAAGAGGGTAACAGGAATACGTCTTCAAGTTGTCCGCTACATTTCGTAGAGGTGGTCTGCAACGTACCGTGTAATGGCAGATAATTATGCGCTGTGAGATTGAGCCCATGTGTACCGTTAACGCTATCGAAAGCATCGCAGAACGCTTTTTGTTGTTCGACAGATGCGGGTCCCTTAGGGGATGAAAATGTGCGCATCAGATGGGCTGCAATACTCTGATTGGTGTACTTATCATAGAGAAAGGAGGAGTCGGCTTTCTCATTGATATAGCGCATATAGGCATTCATTGCCTTATCGCTGGCAATGAGTTCATAAACTAAAAAAGAAGATGTCAAAACAACAACGCTGACTGAGATAAAGAGCCTGAGCGCTTTATGATGCAACTTCATAATGAATTACAGCCCATAGGTTAGAGATGCGATTTTACCACATGCTCCACATTCGCTCTAACGAAGCGGCGGGATAAACCATTGCAAAATGTCACGATCATGATACAGGGTAATGTAATCAGCCGAAGCCTGAGCCTCGGCCGAAAGTGGTTACTTAATTATTGCTGGTGGTACTTTGCTTATGAAACAGTTCGCGGAATACCGGATAAATATCATCCTGATCGCGGATATGCTGCATCGCAAAATTTTCAAAGGTTGATTGTAGATGTTCATATTCACGCCATAAGGTCTGGTGCGCGCGGCGGGTAATTTCGATATAGCTGTAATATCGCACTACCGGCAACAGTTTTTTCGCCAGAATCTCATGACACAACGGTGAATCATCCGCCCAGTTATCACCATCCGACGCCTGCGCGGCATAGATATTCCACTGAGCAGGGTCGTAGCGGTCTTTCACCACTTCATCCATTAACTTCAGCGCGCTGGAGACAATAGTTCCCCCGGTTTCCTGAGAGTAGAAGAACTCATGCTCATCTACCTCTTTCGCCTGGGTGTGGTGGCGAATATAAACCACTTCCACGTTCTTATAGGTGCGGCTTAAGAACAGATACAGCAGAATATAAAAACGCTTTGCCATATCTTTGGTCGACTGATCCATCGAACCGGAGACGTCCATCAGACAGAACATCACCGCCTGGCTGGAAGGATCGGGCCGTTTTTCATAATTCTTGTAGCGTAAGTCAAAGGTGTCGATAAACGGCACGCGTTCGATTTTTGCCCGTAGTTCGGCAATTTCTTTGCGTAACCGTTCCTCTTCCAGCAACTGAGCCGGTTCACTTTTCGCGATGGTCTCAAGATCCGCTTCGAGCGCATGCAGTTCGCGACGCTTACCTGCCGTCATTGCCGTGCGACGCGCCAGTGAATTTTGCAGGGAGCGCACCACGCTGATGTTGGCCGGCACACCGTTAGAGGTAAAACCAGCCCGGTGCGTTTTGTACTCCGTTAGCTGACGCTGCTGATTCTGTTTAAGGTTTGGCAGTGCTAAATCTTCGAACAGCAGATCGAGATATTCATCTTTAGAAATCTGGAAGACGAATTCATCCTGACCCTCGCCATCCTGACTCGCCTGGCCTTGCCCGCTTCCCGAACCGCCGCCTCCGCCCTGTGGACGTTCAATACGGTCATTCTGCACAAAATGGTCATTACCCGGATGCACACGATGGCGCAAGCCACCGCGCCCCTGATGAAACATCGGTTCGCTAATATCATCAGTCGGAATAGAGACAGATTCGCCGCTATCCACATCAGTCACCGAACGCTTGTTAATGGCCTCGGAGATCGACTGTTTAATTTGCGATTTATAACGGCGTAAGAAGCGCTGGCGGTTTACCGTGCTCTTGTTTTTGCCGTTAAGACGCCGGTCAATAAACCAGGTCATAAGCCCCCCGTACTGCATTTGCCAACTTACGCTTCATCCTTCAAGTTGTCTCCGCGTTGGCTGCATTCGCTCACCCAGTCACGTACTTATGTACGCTCCTGGGAATTCACTCATTTGCCGCCTTGATACCTCTTGAATGATTTCGCGTACAGAAGAAATATTGGCCCGGTAAACGGATAAATTTTCCGGGCCATTTATGCTCTTAAGACGATTTACGTACGCGCAAATACCATTCGCACAGTAAACGCACCTGTTTACGCGTGTAGCCTTTTTCCATCATACGGTCGACAAAATCGTCGTGTTTTTTCTGCTCGTCAGTCGAGGTTTTGGCGTTGAACGAAATAACCGGCAGCAACTCCTCGGTATTGGAGAACATTTTCTTCTCAATCACCGTGCGCAGTTTTTCGTAACTGGTCCAGTTTGGATTGCGACCGCTGTTATTCGCTCTGGCGCGCAGAACAAAGTTGACGATCTCGTTACGGAAGTCTTTCGGGTTACTGATACCCGCTGGCTTCTCAATTTTCTCCAGCTCTGCGTTCAGCGACTCGCGATCGAACAGTTGACCGGTATCCGGGTCACGGTACTCCTGATCCTGAATCCAGAAATCCGCATAGGTGACGTAACGGTCGAAAATGTTCTGTCCGTATTCGGAATAGGATTCGAGATAAGCTGTCTGAATCTCTTTGCCAATAAATTCAGCATATTTAGGGATCAGGTAGCCTTTCAGGAACTCAAGATAACGTTCTGCCTGCTCCTGAGGGAACTGTTCACGCTCGATTTGCTGTTCCAGGACGTAGAACAGATGCACCGGGTTCGCCGCGACTTCGGCATGATCAAAGTTAAAGACACGAGAGAGGATCTTAAACGCGAAACGCGTGGACAGACCGTTCATTCCCTCATCGACCCCGGCGTAATCCCGATACTCTTGATAGGATTTCGCTTTGGGATCGGTATCTTTCAGACTTTCGCCATCGTAAACGCGCATCTTCGAGTAAATGCTCGAGTTCTCAGGTTCTTTCAGACGAGAAAGAATGGTGAAACGGGAGAGCGTTTCCAGCGTGCCTGGTGCGCAAGGCGCATGGGTCAGCTCACTGTGATTAAGCAATTTCTCGTAAATTTTGATCTCTTCGGAGATCCGCAGGCAATAAGGCACTTTGACAATGTAAACACGGTCAAGGAACGCCTCATTGTTTTTGTTGTTGCGGAACGTCACCCATTCGGACTCGTTCGAGTGGGCAAGAATAATTCCGTTAAACGGCAGGGCAGAGATACCTTCCGTCCCGTTGTAGTTACCTTCCTGGGTGGCGGTCAGCAAAGGATGCAGCACTTTAATCGGTGCTTTAAACATCTCTACGAACTCCATAATCCCCTGGTTAGCGCGGCACAACGCCCCCGAGTAACCGTAGGCATCAGGATCGTTCTGGGCGTGGTGTTCGAGTTTACGAATATCCACTTTCCCGACCAGCGCAGAGATATCCTGGTTGTTTTCATCGCCAGGTTCCGTTTTGGCGATAGCGATCTGCTCCAGAATAGACGGCCAGACTTTGACGACGCGGAATTTTGTAATGTCCCCGCCAAATTCGTGCAGGCGTTTCGCCGCCCATGGCGACATGATCGTCCCGAGGTAGCGACGCGGGATCCCATACTCTTTTTCCAGGATCTGCGCATCTTCCTGTGGATTAAACAGGCACAACGGATGATCGTTAACCGGGCTACGTTCGCCATTGGCGCTCAGGACATAAATCGGAACTCTCTGCATCAGCGACTTGAGTCGCTCAGCGAGAGATGATTTCCCCCCTCCCACAGGCCCCAACAGATACAGAATCTGTTTCTTCTCTTCTAACCCCTGAGCCGCATGTTTCAAATAAGAAACAATCTGCTCAATGGCATCTTCCATGCCGTAAAACTCTTCGAAAGCGGGATAGCGTGCAATTACCCGATTCGAAAAGAGTCGAGAAAGACGAGGTTCGTGGGCAGTGTCAACCATGACAGGCTCACCAATAGCCATTAATAGCCGCTCTGCCGCGTTGGCATAAGCACTGCGATCTTGCCGACAAGTGGTAAGAAACTCCTGCAGCGTGAACTCTTCGTCCTTGGCAGCTTCGTAACGCTGGCGATAGTGATCGAATATATTCATGGTATGCCGTCCTTTCGTTTTTTAGCACATGTTAAGAGCCGTTCATATGAATAGTAGAGGCCCCTGAAGAGGTAAACTGAACGACGTCGCTGCTGAAGAAATAAGCAACTCTCATGCCATTTTGATGGTCAGGAGATCAACGTATTCGGTGATACACCTTCTAAAATTAAGCGTAGATGGCATTTGCAAAACTTGCCTGGGTGCGCAAATGAATTTCAATGGCATATCAATAACTCATCAGCAAAAAAAGCACATCTTATGTAAAGAAATGGGGCGGGATTCATGTGGTGTTCACTATCCTGCAAGCAAAATGTCATCACTCGCTGAGAAATTAGGGGGTTACATTCCTGGACTAATACGTAAAATAGTTGGGCTGAAGCGTATTGGCGGTTACACTTTGACCGCTACACATTTGAATAAGGAATTATGGATTGTGACCAAACTCAAACTTCTGGCACTTGGCGTGCTTGCCGCAACCGCAGTTAGCACCGCACACGCGGAAAGTCAGTGGACTGTTGGTGCAGGTGTCGGCGTGATTAACAGCCCGTACAAACAGTATGACCGCGATGTTTATCCCGTTCCGGTTGTCACCTATGAAGGCGATAACGTCTGGTTCCACGGTCTGGGTGGCGGCTACTATCTGTGGAATGATACGGCAGATAAGCTCTCCATCATGGCGTACTATGATCCGACGCATTTCAAGCCGGGTGACAGCGACAGCCATGCTTTGCGCCAACTCGACAAGCGTAAAAGCAGCCTGATGGCTGGCCTCTCGTATGTACATAACACCCAGTATGGTTTCCTGCGTACCGCTCTGGCGGGTGATACCCTGGATAATAGCAACGGCTTTATCTGGGATCTGGCCTGGCTCTACCGTTACACTAACGGTGCGCTGACTTTGACGCCGGGTATCGGTGTGCAGTACAGCAGCGAAAACTACAACGACTATTATTATGGCGTGTCCAATCACGAGTCTCGCCGCAGTGGTCTGAAAAGCTACAGCGCTGACGATGGATGGGATCCATATCTGGAGTTGACTGCAAGCTATAACTTCCTTGGCAACTGGAACGTATACGGCACTGGCCGTTATGTGCGTTTGAGTGATGAAGTGAAGGATAGCCCGATGGTCGATAAATCCTGGTCTGGCATCTTCTCGGTGGGTGTGACCTACAAGTTCTGATGCTATTGCGTGTCAAATACAAGCCTGCAGAGATGCGGGCTTTTTTATGCTTCGTGGGGATGAATATTGATCTAAAACATGAGATTGCATTTTTATAGTGGTTTTATGTTTCGCCTGGCCGCAACGATTATTTAACCAGGTATTTCTTTTGCCGTTACTAAAAATAAACCTCTCATTTGATTAGCCTGATAGCTATTGTTTTTTTGCATGAGGTAATATCGCCATGCCTTAATGATTTATTGTTGTGGGTTGTCGTTTTCTGGGTTCATAATTTATTGATAATACTGTGGTTTATTGTATTGTGATGCGCGGGGTATTTATTCTCAAGTGGCATAAAGATAACTGATAACTATTTTGGCTTATTTCGAATGTTAACTTTCAGGTGAAAAAATAAAAAATTAATCATTTGTTTTTATTTTACATCCTTTAGGTATTTGTCTGAAAAAATTAAAATTGACATTAAATATCCTATTGCCGATATTCATTAAACTTTAAAAGTAGTGATAGCAACTCTCGTGGTAAGGCCTTAAATATGCCACGGGGATATCTTGAGTAAAAACCTGGTATAAATAATGAAAAAGTTAATCATGATAGCTGTGATGGGCGGGGTCCTGGCTGGATGCACCAGCGAGGCTTCACGCATGAGTGCATGCGAAAACAAAGGGATCAGCCGCGATGCCTGCTACATCGCCGAACAAAACCGTCAGGCGACAATCAATGCCGCGGCTGAAAAACAGGCCCTGGAAAACGCGCAAAATCTGTATAGCTCTGATGGCACCCATCCCGACCATCACCACAAATACGATAAATACTAAGGTTTAACTCATGAAGAAATTGATTATTATCGCTGCGCTGGTGGCTTCATCTGCTGCGCCTGCTTATGCTATCAGCGAAGCATATCGTCAGCAATTACAGCATGAACACAAAACTCAGGTCAGCGACGCTAATGCCCCGGTGCACGCCAGCAAAACCACATCCGTGCATGTGAATAAGCTGGGCGTGGACTTTAAACGTGGCGCTGATGGTATTGCATATATTAATGGCAACCCTGCGGCAAATGATGAAAATAATGCCGATGCACAAACTTACAGTGCGGGTTTGATTTCCGTCATTGTCTATAAAAACGGAAAAATTAACGCCATGAAAGAGGGCAAATATTTAGGTCGGTTGAAATAAGCGCTGGCTAGTGAAAATTTTGCATTATTTAGGTCCGTGATCTGCATCAGATCCCGGGCCTTTTACTTTAATCGCATTAACGGGCGACACGCCAAATTATGATGGTGCAATTTGTGCACCATAACAGGACACATGTCTGTTGTTTTGCTTTACTGTGGTGCATTAACACAGGAGGGTGCGATGACAGCGAAACAGGTGATGTTTACGGAGCAGGTATCGCTTCCTGCGATTGGGCAGGGAACATGGTACATGGGCGAGGATTCAGCCCGACGTCGGGATGAAGTCGCCGCGTTACGGGCTGGGCTGGATCTTGGCCTGCGATTGATTGATACAGCCGAAATGTACGCAGATGGTGCAGCGGAAGAGGTTGTTGGCGAGGCGCTGTCAGGTCGGCGTGATAGCGCTTTTTTAGTTTCGAAGGTTTATCCATGGAATGCCGCGGGCAAGAAAGCGATTGCCGCCTGCGAAGCCAGCCTGCGTCGTTTGAAAACCGATTATCTGGATCTCTATTTGTTGCACTGGACGGGAGACTTTTCATTTGCTGAGACCGTTGACGCTATGGAAACGCTTATTGCGCAGGGCAAAATCCGCCGCTGGGGCGTCTCTAATCTTGATTACGATGATATGCAGGCATTATGGCAGGTTACGGGTGGACGACACTGTGCAACTAATCAGGTGCTCTATCATTTAGCATCGCGCGGCATTGAATATGATTTACTGCCATGGTGCCAGCAACAGCAGATGCCGGTTATGGCCTACAGTCCGCTGGCTCAGGCAGGGCGGCTACGGGGGAACTTGCTTTCTAACCCAGTGGTCAATGACATTGCGCGCGCCCACAATGCCAGCGCTGCGCAGATTTTACTGGCATGGGTTATTCGTCTTTCGGGGGTGATAGCCATTCCGAAAGCCGCGAATGTGGCGCATGTCGAACAGAATGCCGCGGCACTGGAGATAACGCTCTCTGCCGATGAGCTGACGCAGTTAGATAAGGAATATCCGGCGCCAAAAGGTAAAACGGCGCTGGATATGGCCTGATTTGCCGCATGGCCTACGGCTGAGAGCGGTTTGTAGGCCGGATAAGGCGTGAGCCGCATCCGGCATGGTGCGTAGAGCTGTTAGCGCTTAGCAACACGAATCGTTTGTGCCAGACGAGACGGTTTTTCTTCGGTGGTTTTCTGCGGTGCCGTGGCGTAAGCCGTTTCTACGCAAACAAATGTTTTGTAGCCGTCATCCGGCATGTCGCCCATGCTGACAGACAGCGCCGGGCCTGGGTTCCAGCCCACGACATTCAGATGGTGGTGGTGGATTACGTCAATATTGCGATTCAGCGCATCATCATGAATGACGCTGCACGCTTCCGGATTCAGATAGACACGATCGGTACGGTCCGGGAAGGTCTGGATACCATCAGCCAGTACGTCTTCTTTGGCATCATTCACTTTATCGATCAGACGATCGCCAAGACCGCTGACTTTCACCGCCGCAATATCACCCACATTGAAATAGGTATGCAGCGCGGAGGTGGTTTCAAACTCACCGTGCGCTTCCAGCTCCATCTCGCAGGTGGCGCCCACTTTGAAACGGGCCAGCAGGCAGAACTCGTGCGGCCAAAGCTGATGCGTTTCAGCGCTGCTTTGCAGTTCGAACGTTAGTACGACACCTTTCTCGTCTTCGTTATGCGCCTTCAGCGTCCAGGGCAGGTTACGTGCAAAACCATGAGACGGCAGGCCAGGCTGAGCGGCAGGGCCAAACCACGGCCAGCAAATCGGTACGCCGCCACGCAGCGCAACACCGGTTTTAAACGGCGTATTGTTACTTAACCACAGGACTTCTTCTTCACCGTTTGGTTTCCAGGAAAGAAGATGTGCGCCCTGCAGCGCAAAAGAGGCTTTAACCTGCGGGTGATCGACAACAATGACCTCAAGCTCATCAAGCTGACGGCGGGAGAGTACCGGGGCAATTTGTTCGACTACCGGAAGTGCAAAAATTTTATTAATCATTACGCAATCCTTTTTAACCCTAAATAATTCGGGTTGCAGGACGGCGGCAAGTGAACGAACCCCGATGAGCTTACTGTAGTAAGTGATTCGGGTGAGAGAGCGTAGCCAACACACCTGCAACTCGAAGTATGACGGGTATCTTCAGGCAAAAAAAAGAGCGACCATAGTCGCTCTTACAGATTACTGTTTCATCTCAACTTATTTGGAGATGTGAGCAATCAGATCCAGAACTTTGTTGGAGTAGCCGGTTTCGTTGTCGTACCAGGATACCAGTTTCACGAAGTTGTCGTTCAGTGCGATACCTGCTTTAGCATCGAACACGGAAGTGCAAACTTCACCGTTGAAATCGGTAGATACTACGTCGTCTTCGGTGTAACCCAGAACGCCTTTCATCGGGCCTTCGGAAGCAGCTTTGATTGCTTTCTTAATTTCTTCGTAAGAAGCAGCTTTTTCCAGACGAACGGTCAGGTCAACAACGGATACGTTCGGGGTAGGAACGCGGAACGCCATACCAGTCAGTTTGCCGTTCAGTTCTGGCAGTACTTTACCTACAGCTTTAGCAGCGCCGGTAGAGGACGGGATGATGTTCTGGGATGCGCCGCGGCCGCCGCGCCAGTCTTTGTGAGACGGGCCGTCAACGGTTTTCTGAGTAGCGGTGGTCGCGTGAACAGTAGTCATCAGACCTTCGATGATGCCGAAGTTGTCGTTGATAACTTTAGCCAGCGGAGCCAGGCAGTTAGTGGTGCAGGAAGCGTTAGAAACGATGTCCTGACCTTCGTATTTGTCAAAGTTAGCGCCTTTAACAAACATCGGAGTGTTATCTTTGGACGGACCAGTCAGAACCACTTTTTTCGCGCCAGCAGTGATGTGCTTACGAGCGGTTTCATCTGTCAGGAACAGGCCAGTAGCTTCAGCTACTACGTCAACACCAACTTCGTCCCATTTCAGGTTAGCCGGATCACGTTCAGCGGTAACACGGATTTTTTTACCGTTTACGATCAGATGACCGTCTTTCACTTCAACGGTACCGTTGAAACGGCCGTGAGTGGAGTCATATTTCAGCATGTAAGCCATGTAGTCAGCGTCTAACAGGTCGTTGATTGCAACGATCTCGATGTCAGAGCGTTCTTGAGCAGCACGGAAAACAATGCGACCGATACGGCCAAAACCGTTGATACCTACTTTGATAGTCATATATTCCACCAGCTATTTGTTAGTGAATAAAAGGTTGCCTGTAAAATTACAAAAACCTTACGCAGCGTCAAGCGGAATCGTGTCAATCATTGCGACAAATCAATCTGCTGCCTAAGCTTTGCGCAACTGACTCGCCTCACTCTTCCTTTGGGCTTGAAACCACATGGGGTCGGCGGCCCGAATTTTAAAGGGCAATCAAGATAAAAACGTGATTCTGATCACGAATTGCAGGCTGCCATTTCGCAAGGATCAAGTTTAGAACAAAAGTTCGCACTCCGGTGTTAATGTTTTGTTAGAATCTGTCTCGCGATGTGAGTTTAGATAAAGCGAGATGTGAGCAAATGGCTAATCAACCTTCTCCAGAAGAACTGAAAAAAAATTTAACAGAAATGCAGTTCTACGTGACGCAGAATCACGGGACAGAACCGCCATTTACCGGGCGTTTGCTGCATAACAAGCGTGACGGCATCTACCACTGTTTGATCTGCGATAAACCGCTATTTCGTTCCGAGACAAAATATGACTCTGGCTGCGGCTGGCCCAGTTTTTACGAGCCGGTCAGCGATGAGGCTATCCGTTACATAAAAGATACCTCGCATGGTATGCAGCGCATTGAAATCCGCTGTGGGAACTGTGATGCGCACCTGGGACACGTCTTCCCGGATGGCCCAAAACCTACCGGTGAGCGCTACTGTGTCAACTCAGCCTCTTTGAACTTTACCGATGGCGAAAACGGTGAACAAATTAAGGGTTGAAGAAACGATTCAGCAAATTATTCTACGGAGAGGAGATTTAACATGAATCTTGATGAGATGATCAACAGCATGACGCCGGAAGTTTATCAGCGCTTATCTACCGCCGTTGAACTCGGAAAATGGCCGGATGGCGTGGCGCTAACGGCAGAACAAAAAGAGAACAGCTTACAACTGGTGATGTTATGGCAGGCGCGCAACAACATTGATGCGCAACATATGACGATTGATACCAATGGTGAGATGGTGATGAAGAGCAAGCAGCAGCTAAAGGTTGAATTTGGTATTACGCCTGAGCCTATAGCAACGTTCAAATCCTGATAATCCTGGCCCGGCAGTCATGATGTCGGGCCCGCAGTCGCTGTTATTTTTTGTTCATCATCGCCTTCAGATCGGCAAACGGATTATATTTCGCTTCGCCAACAGCCTTCTGCGCATCTTCTCCGGCAACCACCGTTGAACCATACTGGTCCGCTTCCGTATATTTAGAATGCTCGTGATCGTGACAATACAGGCACAACATTTCCCAGTTGCTACCATCTTCCGGGTTATTGGAGTGATCGTGATCGATATGGTGTACCGTCAACTCGCGCAAATTTGAATAGACAAACTCGCGGGAACAGCGTCCGCAGACCCAGGGGAAGAGCTTAAGCGCTTTTTCCCGGTAACCAACTTCCAGACGAGCGTAATTTTTAGGGATAAAAGCCATAAAAGCTCATGCCTCCAATAGAAAATGAATAGCTGCGCCAAAGGCTGGCGCAGCGGAATTCGGTAATCATAACCTATTGTGTCAGGCGTTGGGATCAGTGTTTGATGCCCAATGAATCAGCCAACTGTTTAGCCAGTTGATTGTTGTCATCCGCACCGTATTCCCAGAACATGGCGCCTCCCAGCCCCTTACTCTTGATGTAGTCGGCTTTGATCGCCACCGAGCGCGGGTTTTCATAGGAGAGGGCAAAGAGCGCATTCCCGTCTGCTGACTGTACCGACAGCCACGGTACTTTCGCCTCATCATCCCAATGCTGGCTAAAGCGCTTCTGCGGATCGTTGATCAGCTTCGCCACGATATCGTTGTACTTCACATAGGTATCTTTGCTCAGATCGACGCCCAGTGATTTGAACAACGCAATTTGTGCTGCTTCGAAATAGGGCTGGGTGGCAGGGTTCTTCTGCGCGTCAGGTTTGCTCCAGTCAATTCCCGGTTCAACGGCGCGTTTTGGTACGCGTCCATAAAAACCAATACCCAGATTCATCTGGCTCGGCTTTAACCCGGCGGCGAGATAGTTATTGACCACAAAATCCGCACTGTACTTATCTGCGGCGGCGACGGTCGGCCATTTCGTCGAATCATACAGGTTGGAGTTGAAATATTGAGTGCCGTAGGCCATGTCATATGTCATCAAATTGATGTAGTCGAGTGATGGCGCAATGGCTTTTACATCCACCCAGCTTTTCGGACTTTCCGCATTCGCGCCCACGGCAATGGTCAGTAGCTTTTTATGCCCTAATGCTGCCCGCAGTTCTTTTAACAGCGCGGTAAAGTTAGCGCGATCGGTTGGTTGGCTTTCGACCAGTCCCCATGCGCCATTGACCGGATATTCCCAGTCGAGGTCGATGCCATCCAGACCGTATTTCTCAATAATTTCCTGCGCAGACTGAATGAATACCGCTCGTGTTTCTTTCGTTGCTGCCGCGCCTGAGAATCCACGCGCCCCCCAACCCCCGACAGAAAGCAGAACTTTCAGATTCGGATTCTGCTTACGCAGCTCCGGGATTTTCTGCAAATCAGCCTGCACTTTCTCTGAAAGCCAAATCTGATGCAGCTTGCTGGCGTCTTTTAGGGCGTCATTGGTTTCGTCTTTCTCGTTGTTGTAGACAAGACCAAACGAATAGTTGAGGTGGGTTATCTGGCGCACATCCAGTTTATTGATATCGCCGCCTGGACCGGCAGTGACATCGCCACCGCCATTAAAGTAGCCAACTGACATCAGTGAATTGGCGGAAACAACGCTGGCGCAGAGCAGGGGGAATGCTGCCAACAAAGGCAATAGTTTCATCGGTGTTCCTCTTTGACATTTAAACAAGTAAACACGCCACGGAAAGGCGTGGCGAAAAAAACAGCTCTTACAGATTAACCGTTTCATAACAGAAAAAATGCGAAGGGGTTCACGGCGTACAGGCGAAGCGGCCTCCACGTTTCTGTAGGTTTCAGTACATCTTTGCACTTATTTGTGATCTGAGTTGTGAAATGCAGATCTTAATCTGTGTTTTAAAGATTTTGTGTTGACCTCAAAAATTACATGGATAAGTATGATGACCACTGATGCAAAACTAAACACAAAGGAAAATTCAATGAAAGCACTGGCAAGATTTGGCAAGGCCTTTGGTGGCTACAAGATGATTGATGTTCCGGAGCCGGTATGTGGTCCGGATGACGTTGTGATTGAAATCAGGGCAGCTGCTATCTGTGGCGCAGATATGAAGCACTATAACGTTGACAGTGGTTCCGACCAGTTTAATTCGATTCGTGGTCACGAATTTGCCGGTCGAATTGTCCAGGTCGGCGACAAGGTTAAGGACTGGAAAGTGGGTCAGCGCGTGGTTTCTGACAACAGCGGGCACGTTTGCGGTGTCTGTCCTGCCTGCGAACAAGGTGATTTTCTTTGTTGTACAGAAAAGGTGAATTTAGGCCTGGACAACAATACCTGGGGCGGTGGGTTTTCGAAATATTGTCTGGTTCCTGGGGAAATCCTCAAAATTCACCGCCATGCGCTGTGGGAAATCCCGCCTGGTGTTGATTATGAAGAGGCGGCAGTCCTGGACCCCATCTGTAATGCCTACAAATCTATCGCCCAACAGTCCAAATTTCTCCCAGGTCAGGACGTGGTGGTTTTCGGTACTGGCCCGCTAGGTCTCTTTTCCGTGCAAATGGCACGCATTATGGGGGCCGTTAATATCGTCATGGTCGGGCTGGAAGAGGATGTCGCGGTGCGCTTTCCTATCGCCAAAGAGTTGGGGGCGACGGCGGTCGTCAACGGTTCGAACGAAGATGTGGTCGCCCGTTGTCAGGAAATCTGCGGCAAAGACAATCTGGGATTAGTTATCGAATGTTCCGGCGCCAATATTGCCCTGAAACAAGCTATTGAAATGCTGCGTCCCAACGGTGAAGTTGTCCGCGTAGGGATGGGTTTCAAACCACTCGACTTCTCCATTAATGATATTACCGCGTGGAACAAAAGCATTATTGGTCATATGGCTTACGACTCCACTTCCTGGCGTAACGCCATTCGTCTGCTTGCGAGCGGTGCGATTAAAGTCAAACCGATGATCACTCACCGTATCGGCTTATCGCAATGGCGCGAAGGTTTTGACGCCATGGTCGATAAAACCGCGATTAAAGTCATCATGACTTACGACTTTGATGAATAACATGTTTATTAAAGGGACGTTATCGCATGGAACAGATTGCAAAACCGCACTGCGGCGCCAGGCTGGACAGGCTGCCTGACTGCCGCTGGCATACGTCGATGTTCGCTATGGTAGCCTTCGGATTACTGGTTTGCTGGAGTAATGCCGTTGGCGGATTAATTCTCGCGCAGCTAAAAGAACTTGGTTGGACCGATAATTCTACCACCGCCACGTTTTCCGCCATTACTACGGCGGGTATGTTTCTTGGTGCGCTGGGTGGCGGAATTATCGGTGATAAAACCGGGCGTAAAAACGCGTTTATCCTGTATGAAGCGATTCATATTATTTCCATGGTAATTGGCGCGTTTTCACCCAATATGACCTTTCTGATCGCCTGTCGTTTTGTTATGGGGGTGGGTTTAGGCGCGTTGCTGGTAACCCTTTTTGCCGGGTTTACCGAATATATGCCAGGACGGAATCGTGGCACCTGGTCCAGTCGGGTCTCGTTTATCGGCAACTGGTCTTATCCGCTCTGTTCACTGATTGCGATGGGGTTAACACCACTGATCAGCGCGGAATGGAACTGGCGCGTACAGTTGTTGATTCCGGCTGTGCTGTCGCTCATTGCAACCGTTATTGCATGGCGCAGTTTCCCGGAGTCGCCCCGCTGGCTGGAGTCTCGCGGACGCTATCAGGAAGCTGAACAGGTGATGCAGGCCATTGAAGACGGTGTCATTCGACAGACAGGTAAGCCACTACCGCCGGTCGTGACAGAAGATGATGACAAACAACCGCGTTCAGTGCCGTACTCCGCCTTATTAACGGGAGTTTTATTAAAGCGGGTGATTCTGGGCTCCTTTGTTCTGATTGCCATGAACGTTGTGCAGTACACCTTAATTAACTGGTTACCGACAATATTTATGACTCAGGGGATTAATCTGAAAGACTCCATAGTCTTAAATACCATGAGTATGTTCGGTGCGCCGTTTGGGATTTTCATCGCCATGCTGGTAATGGATAAAATTCCGAGGAAAACGATGGGGGTGGGGTTATTAGTGTTAATTGCCGTGCTGGGTTATATCTATTCGCTGCAAACCAGCATGTTGCTAATCACATTAATTGGTTTCTTCCTGATTACCTTTGTGTATATGTACGTTTGCTATGCCTCCGCGGTATATGTTCCAGAGATATGGCCGACTGAAGCGAAGCTGCGCGGGTCTGGGCTTGCTAACGCGATAGGGCGTATCAGCGGTATCGCCGCGCCTTATGCGGTCGCTGTATTACTTAATAGTTATGGCGTGACGGGCGTATTTGTACTGCTGGGCGCAGTCTCAATTATTGTCGCTGTTGCTATTGCCACTATTGGAATTGAAACAAAAGGCGTCTCTGTCGAGAGTCTCGGTATTGATGCCGTTACCAGCAAATAATATTGACGGGAAATAAAATGAAAAATTCAAAAGCGATATTAAAAACGCCGGGCACGATGAAAATCATTGCCGCCGATATTCCGGTACCTAAAGAGCATGAAGTGCTAATTAAAGTTGAATATGTTGGTATTTGCGGTTCAGATGTTCACGGTTTTGAATCGGGCCCCTTTATTCCGCCGAAAGATCCCAATCAGGAAATAGGTCTTGGGCATGAATGCGCCGGTACGGTGGTGGCAGTGGGAAGTCGCGTTAGTAAATTTAAACCGGGCGACCGGGTCAACATTGAACCCGGCGTGCCGTGTGGCCACTGCCGCTACTGTCTGGAAGGGAAATACAACATCTGTCCTGACGTCGATTTTATGGCCACACAGCCAAATTATCGCGGTGCGCTAACGTACTATCTGTGCCACCCGGAAAGCTTTACTTACAAGCTGCCGGACAATATGGACACCATGGAAGGCGCTCTGGTAGAGCCTGCGGCGGTAGGGATGCATGCCGCAATGCTGGCGGACGTTAAGCCGGGCAAGAAAATCGTCATTCTGGGGGCTGGCTGTATTGGTTTAATGACCCTGCAAGCCTGTAAATGTTTGGGGGCTACCGACATCG
The DNA here is from genome assembly GCF_008693645.1 of Citrobacter werkmanii. NCBI lineage: Bacteria > Pseudomonadati > Pseudomonadota > Gammaproteobacteria > Enterobacterales > Enterobacteriaceae > Citrobacter > Citrobacter werkmanii. The sequence goes on from NZ_CP044101.1 coordinate 2,315,425, forward strand.
CTGTTGTTGATGTCCTGGATAAACGTCTGGCGATGGCCGGGCAGCTTGGCGCGACGGTCGTGATTAACGGTGCGAAGGAGGACACCGTTGCCTGCTGCCAACAGTTTTCCGGCGATATGGGGGCTGACATTGTTTTCGAAACTGCCGGTTCGGCCATCACGGTTAAGCAGGCGCCATATCTGGTAATGCGCGGTGGGAAAATCATGATCGTGGGCACGGTGCCTGGCGATTCAGCGATTAACTTCCTCAAAATTAATCGTGAAGTATCAATACAAACTGTTTTCCGCTATGCCAATCGCTACCCGGTCACCATTGAAGCCATCTCCTCCGGGCGTTTCGATGTGAAGTCGATGGTGACGCATATTTATGATTATGCAGATGTTCAGCGCGCGTTTGACGAATCCGTCAATAACAAACGCGAGATTATTAAAGGCGTTATTAAAATTAACCATTAATTTAAATAGGGAGAAACACCATGCTGGCAGATATTAAATATTGGGAAAACGATGCTCAGAATAAACATTATGCGATTGCTCACTTTAACGTGTGGAATGCGGAAATGCTAATGGGGGTCATTGATGCGGCAGAAGAGGCTAAATCGCCGGTAATTATCTCTTTTGGCACCGGATTTGTGGGGAATACCTCGTTTGAAGATTTTTCGCACATGATGGTTTCGATGGCGAAAAAGGCCTCGGTACCGGTTATTACTCATTGGGATCACGGACGTAGCATGGAGATTATTCACAACGCCTGGGTTCATGGCATGAACTCTCTGATGCGCGATGCCTCCGCCTTTGATTTTGAAGAGAATATTCGTCTGACCAAAGAGGCTGTGGACTTCTTTCATCCGTTAGGCATTCCGGTCGAAGCGGAGCTGGGCCACGTGGGCAATGAGACGGTCTACGAAGAGGCGCTGGCGGGTTATCACTATACCGACCCGAGCCAGGCGGCGGAATTTGTCGAGCGTACCGGCTGTGACTCTCTGGCGGTGGCGATTGGCAACCAGCATGGCGTATATACCTCCGAGCCGAAACTCAATTTCGAGGTGGTTGAGCGCGTACGCCGAGCGGTTTCTGTTCCGCTGGTGCTGCACGGGGCATCCGGCATTAGCGATGCGGATATTAAAAAAGCCATCTCATTAGGCATCTCTAAAATCAATATTCATACCGAACTGTGTCAGGCTGCAATGGTGGCGGTGCAGGAGAACCAGAACCAGCCATTCCTGCATGTTGAACGTGAAGTTCGTAAAGCAGTAAAAGAGCGAGCGTTGGAAAAAATCAAACTGTTTGGCTCTTACGGTAAAGCGGAATGATAATATGAATAATATCGAGGTTATTTGTATAGGGGCTGCAATTGTTGATATCCCCTTACAGCCAGTGAGTAAAAATATCTTTGATGTAGATTCTTATCCGTTAGAACGTATTACCATGACCACCGGGGGCGACGCGATTAATGAAGCGACTATTATTTCTCGCCTTGGGCATCGTACTGCGTTAATTAGTCGGGTAGGGGATGATGCGGCAGGTCATTTTATTCTCGACCACTGTCGTCGGGAGAACATTGATATTCAAAGTCTGAAACAGGATGCGGATATTGATACTTCTATTAACGTGGGTTTGGTTACAGCTGATGGCGAACGCACCTTTGTCACCAACCGCAATGGTAGCCTGTGGAAGCTGAATATAAACGATGTTGATTTTGACCGCTTCTCTCAGGCAAAGCTGCTGTCGCTGGCGAGTATTTTTAACAGCCCGCTACTCGACGGCGAAGCATTAACGACGATCTTCACTCAGGCGAAAGCACATCGGTTAATTATTTGTGCCGATATGATTAAGCCACGACTTAATGAAACGCTGAACGATATTCGCCAGGCTTTGAGCTACGTAGACTATCTGTTTCCTAATTTTGAGGAGGCAAAACAGCTTACCGGCAAAGAGACGCTGGATGAAATTGCCGACAGTTTCCTGAGCTGTGGCGTAAAAACGGTAGTGATTAAGACCGGTAAAAGAGGCTGCTTTATCAAGCGTACCGATATGAAAATGGAGGTGCCGGCGGTTTCAGGAATTACCGCTATCGACACCATCGGCGCGGGAGATAATTTTGCCTCGGGATTTATCTCCGCGTTACTTGAAGGCAAGTCGCTGCGCGAGTGCGCACTGTTTGCTAACGCAACGGCAGCAATATCGGTACTGAGCGTGGGCGCCACAACGGGCGTAAAAAACAGAAAGCTGGTTGAACAACTTCTTGATGAATATGAAGGGTAATAACGGCAGATGAAAAAGATTCCTTTAGGCAGTACGGATATTATGCTTTCCCGCATGGGATTAGGGACATGGGCCATTGGTGGCGGTCCGGCATGGAACGGCGATCTCGATCTGCAGGTTTGTATCGATACCATTGTCGAGGCGCATCGCTGCGGTATTAATCTGATTGATACCGCTCCAGGCTACAACTTTGGTAATAGTGAAGTCATTGTTGGGCAGGCGCTGAAAAAGTTACCGCGTAATGATATCGTGGTTGAAACTAAATGCGGCATTGTCTGGGAGCGGACAGGCAGCCTTTTTAACAAAGTGGGCGATCGCCAGTTGTATAAAAACCTCACGCCCGAGTCGATTCGTGAAGAGGTCGATGCCAGTTTGCAAAGGTTGGGTATAGAAAGCATTGATATTTATATGACCCACTGGCAGTCGGTCGAACCCTGTTTTACGCCGATTGCGGAAACCGTAGACACACTGAACGCACTTAAGAAAGAAGGTAAGATTCGATCTATCGGTGCCGCCAACGTGGATGCAGGGCATATCAGGGAGTATCTTAAACACGGCCAATTGGATATCGTGCAGGCCAAGTACAGCATCCTTGATCGCGGACTGGAAGCTGAATTGCTGCCGTTATGTCAGCAGCATGGCATCGTCGTGCAGGTTTATTCACCGCTCGAACAGGGTTTACTGACTGGAACAATCGCGCGGGATTATATTCCTGGCGGCGCACGGGCCAACAAAGTCTGGTTCCAACGGGAAAATATGCTGCGGGTGATTGATATGCTCGAGCAATGGCGGCCATTGTGTGAAAAATACCGTTGTACGATCCCCGCGCTGGCGTTGGCGTGGATTTTGAAGCAAAGCGATTTAATCACCTTACTGAGCGGAGCGACCGCGCCTGAACAGGTTCGCGAAAACGTCGAGGCGCTGACCGTTGCCCTGACTGATGGCGATTCATCATTGATGAGACAAATGGCAGAAGCGTTGGATATAAAATAACCCAGCTGGCAATGACCTCTGTTTCTGTGTAAAAGAGTACTAAATCTGTGATTCAGACATGTTCTTTTGAAAATAAACATAGCCTGTGAGATACTAGGGTCTTATTATTACTTTGCAGGAAACAGAGGTGTCATTGTGGCGGCAAAAGACAGGATTCAGGCCATTAAGCAAATGGTGGCTAATGATAAGAAAGTGTCGGTATCTAATTTAAGCTCCATCTTTCAGGTAACTGAGGAAACAATTCGCCGCGATCTCGAGAAGCTGGAAGATGAAGGTTTTTTGACCCGAACATATGGTGGTGCGGTACTTAATACCACCGCGTTGTCTGACAATATTCATTTTTATAAACGTGCAAAGTCTTTTTTTGAAGAGAAGCAGATCATTGCTCGTAATGCATTACCGTTTATTAAAAATAAGACCACAATGGCCGCTGACTCCAGCAGTACGGCGATGGAATTATTAAAGCTGTTAAAGGAAAGAAACGATCTGACGCTGCTAACCAACTCGGCTGAAGCATTTCATGAACTGGCGCAGTCAGAAATTAACGTCGTTTCTACTGGCGGCGAACTGAATAAGAATACGTTGTCGTTGCAGGGAAGGATCACCAAGGAGATCATTAGTCGCTATCATGTTGATATTATGGTGATGAGCTGCAAAGGTCTGGATATGCAAAGTGGGGCGCTTGACTCTAACGAAGCAGAAGCGGAAATCAAAAAAACCATGATCCGCCAGGCGACTGAGGTGGCCCTGTTGGTTGATCACTCAAAGTTTGATCGTAAAGCTTTCGTCCAGCTCGTGGACTTTAGCCATATTAACTACCTTATAACCAATAAGGCACCGGGTGCAGAGTGGATTGCGTTTTGTAAAGAGAATAATATTCAACTCGTTTATTAATTTTAACGTTACTCGTGTCGATATTATTTTAGTTTGCACCTGGATAATGCCATAAAAATCTAATGATGATGGATGGCGCGGCAAAATTACCACTGCCGCGATCGCCATACTTTCTGTTTAGTTGAATTTGAGGCATCCAGATGGAACAATGTGACCCTATCGGTGCAAGATTAGATCGTTTACCCTTATCGCGATTTCATTTTCGTATTTTTGGCATTATTAGTTTTAGTTTATTAGTCACCGGTTTCCTCAGTTATTCCGGGAATGTGGTATTGGCAAAATTAGTCAGTACTGGTTGGTCTAACAATTATCTCAACGCAGCATTTACCTCGGCGCTGATGTTTGGCTATTTTGTCGGTTCGCTAACCGGGGGCTTTATTGGTGATTATCTCGGTCGACGCAAGGCATTCCGCATTAATTTGCTGATTGTTGGGGTCTCTGCTTGCGCGGCAACGTTTGTGCCCAACATGTACTGGCTTATTTTTTTCCGTTGCCTGATGGGGATCGGAATGGGGGCGCTGATTATGGTGGGCTATGCTTCATTTACCGAATTTATTCCGCCTGCGGTACGTGGAAAGTGGTCTGCCCGCCTGTCATTTGTTGGTAACTGGTCGCCGATGCTGTCCGCGGCTGTTGGCGTCGTGGTTATTGCCTGGTTAAGCTGGCGGGTGATGTTTCTGCTCGGTGGCGCGACAATGCTGTTGGCCTGGTATCTGTCCGGAAAGTACTTTATCGAATCTCCCCGTTGGCTGGCTGGTAAGGGACAGAGAAGTGAAGCTGAAAAACACCTGATACTGGTGGAGTCGCAGATTGAGACAGAGAAAAATATCACCTTACCCTCCTGTCAGAGCCAGTGCCTGGCGGTGCACTCTGGCGTGGAAAGTGGTTCATTTTGGCTACTGTTCAAGGGGCCGATGTTGCGCTGTACGCTGGTGGCGATCACTGTGCTTATCGCGATGAATATTTCGCTCTATACCATCACAGTATGGATCCCAACGATTTTTGTTAATTCGGGAATCGATGTGACGAAGTCTATCTTTATGACCGCGATAATTATGATTGGCGCGCCCGTTGGAATATTTATTGCCGCGATGATTATCGATCGTTTTCCACGGAGGCTGTTTGGTTCATTCTTACTCGTTATTATCGCGCTGCTCGGATATTTCTATTCGATTCAAACCGAAGAGTGGGCCATTTTGAGCTACGGGTTGGTGATGATCTTTTTTCTGTATATGTATGTTTGCTTTGCCTCTGCGGTATATGTCCCGGAGTTGTGGCCGACACATCTGAGATTGCGAGGATCGGGTTTTGTGAATGCGGTGGGCAGGATTGTCGCGGTGTTTACGCCTTATGGCGTCGCTATTCTGTTGACACGCTACGGCTCGACCACTGTCTTTATCGTGCTGGGCGTTATGCTGGTGCTCTGCGCACTGATTCTGTTGTGCTTTGGCATCGAAACACGCAAAGTTTCTCTGGAAGAGATTTCAACCCTGGCCTGAAATAACGTGCCGACAGGAGCGATCCTGTCGGCGCCGCTTACGGTTGGGTTTCCAGCCAGTCATCCAGCGTATACAACGTCGCACCCGCCGCCGCCATTTCCATAAAGGCGTTTGCACTGTCCTGGGGGGAAATATTGACGCCACGACAACCGTCGGTAATGACGCTGACGGCGTAACCCAGATCGAGCGCATCCAGAACGGTAAATTTTACGCAATAATCGGTCGCCAGCCCCATGATGATGAGCTCGGCAACGCGATGTTCGAGCAGCCATGCGTTCAGTGCGGTTGCCTGACGACGACCATTATCAAAAAACGCACTATAACTGTCGACCAGCGGGTTTTCGCCCTTAGTGAAGGTTTGAGCAATCGCACGCTGGTTCAGCAAAGGATGCAGGGCTGCCCCTTCGCTGTTTTGCACGCAATGGTCGGGCCAGAACGTCTGCGCCAGGCCGTCCAGTTGCCCCTGACTGTAAGGTTCAACCTGGTGCTGGCTGGCAAAACTACCATGATTAGCCGGATGCCAGTCCAGACTGGCGACGACGGTGTCGCCGCGTGGGGCGCACCAGTCGATCAGGCGGTTAGCAATATCGATGGTGCTGTCGCCTTGCGGGACGGCGAGGGCGCCGCCGGCACAAAAGTCGTTCTGTAAATCGACCAACAGTAAGGCTCGGGCCATGGGCATTGACTCCTTTATTCGTCTGGCGTGAGCTCGCCACGCAGGTTTTGCGACATTGCTTGACGAATGCTCTGCGTGTCCAGCCCCTGACTCAGCAAATAGTGCAGTTTGGTGAGCGTTGCTTCGACCGTCATATCCGCACCGCCGATAACGCCAGCATGCGCCAGCGCGTTCCCCGTCGCGTAACCCCCCATGTTCACCTTGCCGGACATACACTGCGTAAGGTTAACCACCACGATGCCGCGTGAGCTGGCATCTTCAAGCTCTTGCAGAAACTCTTTATTTTGCGGCGCATTGCCCACGCCGTAAGAGCGTAAAATTAACGCTTTAACCGGCTGGCGCAAGAAGTTGCGTACCACATCGGCAGAAATCCCAGGATAAATAGTCACCACGCCAATCGGTTGTGGCGTGATAGGGTGAACAATCAGTTCGCCCGTACCGTGTGGCGCAGGTGGTGTTCCCAGTCGACGGATATGGATACCCGCTTCCAGTAGAGGGGAAAGATTGGGTGAGGCAAAGGCGTCAAAACCATCGGCATGCGCTTTGGTAGTACGGTTGCCGCGAAACAGTCGATTATTGAAGAACAGGGTCACTTCGTTAATCGGATAATTCGCTGCAACGTAGAGCGCATTCAGCAAATTAATTTGTCCGTCTGAGCGTAATTCTGCCAGTGGTATTTGTGACCCTGTCACAATCACCGGCTTGCCGAGATTCTCCAGCATGAAAGAGAGCGCCGAAGCGGTAAACGCCATGGTGTCGGTGCCGTGGAGAATGACAAAACCATCGTAATCGTCATAGTGCGATTTAATGTCTTCCGCAATATGCTGCCAGTCTTCCGGCGTCATATCGGAAGAATCCATCAGCGGATCGTATTCATGGATGGTGAAGTCTGGCATCTCAGGGCGGTGGAATTCTGGCATCAATGCCAGCTGGCGCTGAAGATGACCAGAAACGGGGATATAACCCTGTTCTGAGCGCTGCATACCAATGGTACCGCCGGTATAGGCAACGTAAATCGATTTCTTTTGCATGGGCGTCACAGATTAAGTTGTGCATGAACAGGCGCAGTATAAAGTCCCTCCTGAAAAAAGACAGCGCAAATGACGCATACCGGTTGTCTGATCAATATGTCATTTACGTTCAGTGCGTTGTCCCGATTATACAGTGTGGTTCTCCCCCCTCAGTCCTACAGTATCGACCTTCTTTTACGCGTACTTTTACGGATCGAGAAATGATCAGAAAGAGAATTGATAATGCCGCTATTTTGCTGATGGTGGTGATTTGCGGTGTCTGGGGCAGTCAACAGGTTGCGATTAAATCCGCGGCTGATGATATGTCGCCGTTTCTTCAGGTGGGGTTGCGTTCTGCAATCGCCGCGCTGCTGATTGGACTGCTTTTTCACCGCCGGGATAATATATTTGGCCGCCTGCGTGAGCGCAGTATTGCCAGAATGGGTACTATCGTTGGGCTGCTTTTTGCGCTTGAGTTCGTGTTGGTTTCTGTCGGAATAACGCTGACGACTGCCTCTCATATGGCGCTTTATCTGTACACCGCGCCATTGTTTTCCGCTGTCGGGTTACATATTATTTTGCCTGAGGAACGCCTGAGCCGCCTGCAGTGGTGCGGGTTGGGCATCGCTTTTTTCGGGATTGCCGTCGCCGTGATGTGGGTTGCGCATGACGGGAATACGCAGTGGAGTCTGGCAGGCGATTTGTGCGGGCTGTTTGCGGGCATTGTCTGGGGAACGTCCAGCGTCGTGATTCGCTGCAGTCGTCTTGCTACCATTCCTTCATCGTGTACGTTGTTTTATCAACTCGCTATCACCGGTATTGTGTTATTGCTTATTGGTTTGATGCTGGGTGAAACGACGATACATATGAGCTCGACATTGATGGCTAGTCTGACTTTCCAGACGCTGGTCGTCGCATTTTCAAGCTATCTAATCTGGTTTACTCTGCTGCGTAATTATCATGTTGCTTCGCTGGGAACGCTGGTTCTGATGACGCCTGCGATGGGGATTATCGCCGGCGTGATGTTTCTGGGAGAATCGCTACAGCCTGCGTTTATCGTAGGGGCGCTGTTGATACTGACAGGATTGCTTTGTGTGTCATTACCGTCCCGGGCAATTTTGCGCCATCGCCCGGGTTTAAACCGGAGCCTGAAGTGAAGAAAAACAACATTGCGTTGCCCCCAGGTGGAAAAGCGGATCGCGATATTATCACCGCCATTGATGCGAACCAGACAGCGATGCCCCTCAGGCCGCAATTAAATGTCGGGATTGTACTATGGCCTGAATTTCCTTTACTGGCACTGGCGGGGTTGACGGATGCGCTGCGTCACGCGGCGGATATGGGGGATGACAGCCAGAAGATCCGCTGTTCCTGGCGTTTGGTGAGCGCTACGCCAGAACAGCCTGTTTTAAGCAGTTCGGGCATGGCGATGATGCCGGATAGCGCATTCGTTACCCCGGAGCAGTTCGATTATATCGTGGTGATCGGTGGGCTATTGCGCAGTATGGCAAAAGCGGACCCTGCCGCGCGGCGTTATCTGCATCTTGCCCATCAGCGGAATATCCCGCTGGTCGGTGTTTGTACGGGCAGCTTTGTTCTGGCGCAGGAGGGTTTTCTACAGGGATTAACTGCGGCGGTTCATCCTTGGCATCTGAACGATTTTAAGACGCAATTTCCTCTGTTGACCGCCCGAACCGGCGTCGATTTCCATGAAGAAAAGGGGATACTGACTTGCCCAGGCGGTATCTCAACGATCGGACTGGCGACGGAGCTTATTCGCCGACACTGTGGCCCCGACAGAGCGACAAAAGCCATTTTCCAGATGTCAGTGCCTAACCGAATAGACGGCACTTCCGTGGCGGTTTCCAGAGCGATAGGCTTTACGCATGTGAGCGATAGCCGCTTACGTAAGGCCGTATTTTTGATTGAGAAAGGGTTGGTTAAACCTATCTCCACCCAATGGCTTGCCGCAGAAGTCAATCTGAGTCCACGGCAGTTGACCCGGTTGTTTAATGCTGAGTTTTCTCAGTCGCCGGGGGAGTTTATCCGTAGCGCCCGATTGCGTTATGCCCATTGGCTGCTGATAAATTCTGGAGAGAGCGTAACGGAGATTGCGCTGCGTCTGGGGTTTAGCGACTGCGCGCACTTTATTCGCATGTTTAGTCGGGAATTTGGCTGTACGCCTGGGGATTGTCGGAATACCCGAATCAATGCTGCCCCATCCGGGGCAGCATTTGACGGTTAACGAACGTTGGCGCAGGTCAGGCAAAACGCATAGCGGTTTTGCGGATCGTTAAACGCGGCCAGCTTATCGCTTTCAGCTTTTACCGTACTTGCCGCTGAAGCCAGCGGAGCCGGAAGCATTGCCTGAATGGCGGCGGGCAGCATGGCGCGAACCGAACCTGACATACTGTCCATGACCATATCCACGAATGTGGGTTCGTCCTGGTAATACTCAATGTGCCATTGTTTCAGTTTGGCCAGTTCAGCCGCTTTCGCGACGGCGTCGTCAAAATCCCCCAGACTGTCGACCAGACCGTTGGCTTTCGCATCCTGGCCGGTCCAGACGTGGCCCTGAGCGATTTTGTCAATCTGCTCTGGCGTTGTCTTACGTGCATTCGCGACCAGCGTGATAAAGCGCTTATAGCCGTTCTCGATGCTCAGTTGCATCATTTGCTGTACTTCAGGCGGTAACGCTTTAGTGATGGAAATGTCCGCCAGCGGAGAGGTGGCTACGCCGTCGGTATGTACGCCAATGGAGTCCAGACTGTTTTCCACGGTGTTGATCACGCCAAAGATCCCGATTGAACCGGTCAGTGTGCTGGGGTTAGCCACAATGTAACTGGCTGGCGTGGAGATCCAGTAACCGCCTGATGCCGCCATACCGCCCATTGACACGACGACCGGTTTGCCCGCCGCTTTGGCCGCAGCCAGTTCAGCGCGGATCACTTCGGAGGCGCTGACGCTGCCGCCAGGACTGTTCACTCGCAGAACAATGGCTTTCACCTTCGGATCAAGACGCGCTTCGCGGATTTGTGCGGCAGTGGTGTCGCCGCCCACATTCCCTGGGGTTTCTTCACCGTCCATAATCGCGCCATTCGCGAAGATGACGCCAATGCTCTCTCCGGTATCCGCCGGGGTTTTCAGCGAATAATCGTAGTAGCTGACGGCGCGGAAGTTTTTATCCGCTTTGCTCCAGCCGAACTGTTTGGTCAGCATTTTTTCGACTTCAGCGCTGGAGGCGAGTGCATCCACCAGTTTGTTGTCGAGCGCGTATTTTGCGGTATCGCCCTCGACTTTTGTCAAACCGTCCAGCATCGCTTGCGCGCCGGGGAACACCTGTTGGGCTGGGATCTGACGGTTTGCGGCTACCGTATCGAGATAGTTCTGCCACAGCTCGCCGATCCAGCGGCTATCGGCCTCGCGCGCGGCAGGGGACATATCATCGCGGATGAAGGGTTCTACCGCAGACTTATAGGTACCGACGCGGAACACGTGCGTTGAGACTTTCAGTTTATCCAGCAGGGACTTGTAGTACAGACCGTTAGTGGCAAAACCGTGCAGATCAACGGAACCCTGCGGAGAAAGGTAAATTTTGTTGGCAAAACTGGCGAGGTAATATTGCCCCTGGCTGAAGTTATCGCCCACGGCAAAGACCGGTTTGCCGCTGTCGCGGAATTCCCGCAGCGCTTTACCGATGTACTGCATGGACGGCTGATCGGCCCCGGCAAAGTTTTTCAAATCCATCACGATGCCGGTGATGTTGCGGTCATCTTTCGCCTGGCGAATGGTATTCACGATATCAAACAGGGAGTTTTCCTGCAGTCGGTCAGAACTGGCGCCAAACAGTTGACGACCAATGGCGCTCAAGCGACTGGTGCTTGAAGGCTTGTCGACAATCACGCCCGAGATATCCAACAGCAGCGCGCCACGTTCAGCATGTTCACTGGTGTTGCTGCTACTGACCTGCATCCAGATCCCCACGCCAACCAGCACCAAGAAGATAAAGAACAGGTTAAGCACAAATTCACGGACGAAATTGAGTAATCGCCATGTCCATTTAAAAAATCCGGCAATAAATCGCCACAGGGTTCGCATGTATTCTCCCTACCGATTAACAACACGCCACCCGGTTATCCCGAAAAAGGCGTTAAGATGTGGCTATCGTAATGACCCAACGGGCACTTGTCAGCAGGAATCACCGCCTGTGCTGTAACAAAATCCGCTCACGTGTTAATTTTGTGAATAAATCTCATTGTTGGAGTTAAACAAATGGATGCACTCGAATTACTCATCACCCGTCGTAGCGCTTCTCGTCTTGTCGAACCGGCACCGGCGGGAGAGCAACTGCAAAACATTCTGCGGGCGGGAATGCGCGCGCCAGACCACAAAACGCTGCAACCGTGGCAGTTCTTTGTCATTGAGGGCGAAGGGCGCGAGCGCTTTAGCGCCGTGCTTGAAAAAGGCGCTATTGCCGCAGGCAGCGACGAGAAAGCTCAGGAAAAAGCGCGGACGGCGCCGTTTCGCGCCCCGCTGATCATTACCGTCGTCGCGAAATGTGAAGAAAACGACAAGGTTCCGCTGTGGGAACAGGAAATGTCTGCCGGTTGCGCGGTAATGGCCATGCAGATGGCCGCTGTTGCTCAGGGCTTTGGCGGTATCTGGCGTAGCGGCGCATTAACAGAAAGCGCGGAAGTTCGCGAAGCGTTTGATTGTCGTCCGCAGGATAAGATCGTCGGTTTTCTCTATCTGGGTACGCCGCAGCTAAAAGCGTCCACGACCATTAGCCTGGCCGATCCGAGCGCTTTTGTTCGTTATTTCTGATATCAACGGCAAAACTGTCTGGATTATGAGCAAAGACACCTGAATTCAGACAGTCACTCTTACCACATCATGGAATGAGCGCTACCATATCCGAATTGCAATGACAGGAGATGTCCATGAGCGAGCAAGCTATTCGTTTAACGCAATACAGCCACGGAGCCGGTTGCGGTTGTAAAATTTCCCCTAAAGTGCTGGAAACCATCCTGCACAGCGAGCAGGCGAAGTTCGTTGATCCAAACTTACTCGTGGGTAATGAAACCCGCGATGACGCCGCTGTCTACGATTTGGGTAATGGCACCAGCGTTATCAGCACCACCGATTTCTTTATGCCGATTGTCGATAATCCGTTTGATTTTGGCCGTATTGCCGCCACCAACGCCATCAGCGATATTTTTGCTATGGGCGGCAAACCGATTATGGCAATTGCTATTCTGGGCTGGCCGCTGGATAAGTTGGCGCCGGAAATCGCCCGTGAAGTGACCGAAGGCGGACGCTTTGCCTGCCGTCAGGCGGGTATCGCGCTGGCGGGCGGTCACTCTATCGATGCCCCGGAGCCTATCTTCGGCCTTGCGGTAACCGGCGTAGTGCCGACCGAAAGCGTGAAGAAAAACAGCACCGCCGAGGCGGGATGCAGGCTGTTCCTGACCAAACCTCTGGGCATTGGCGTCCTGACTACCGCAGAGAAAAAATCGCTGCTGAAGGACGAACACATTGGACTGGCGACGGAAGTGATGTGTCGGATGAACATTGCCGGTGCGGCATTCGCCGATATCGAGGGCGTGAAAGCCATGACCGACGTTACCGGTTTTGGTCTGCTGGGACATCTGAGCGAGATGTGTCAGGGCGCAGGCATTCAGGCGCAGATTGTTTACCAGGATATTCCTAAGCTTCCTGGCGTTGAAGAGTACATCGCGCAGGGCGCGGTGCCGGGCGGTACCCAGCGTAACTTTGCCAGCTACGGACACCTGATGGGTGAAATGCCGCAGCCGGTTCGCGACCTGCTCTGCGATCCGCAAACTTCCGGCGGTTTGCTGCTGGCGGTAACGCCACAAGCGGAGGCCGAAGTGAAAGCGGCAGCGGCGCAGTTTGGTATCGATCTCACTGCGATTGGTGAGTTAGTGGAAGCTCGTGGCGGTCGCGCCATGGTTGAGATCCGTTAACTCGATGCGGTTGTTTATTGCCGAAAAACCGAGTCTGGCGCGCGCTATCGCCGATGTGCTGCCAAAGCCGCATCGCAAAGGTGACGGCTTTATTGAATGCGGAAACGGACAAGTGGTGACCTGGTGTATTGGTCACCTGCTTGAACAGGCGCAGCCAGACGCCTACGACAGCCGTTATGCGCGCTGGAGTCTGGTCGATCTGCCGATTGTCCCGGAAAAGTGGCAACTGCAGCCACGTCCTTCGGTGACCAAACAGCTCAACGTTATCAAGCGCTTTTTACATGAAGCCAGCGAGGTTATTCACGCAGGAGACCCCGATCGTGAAGGACAACTGCTGGTGGATGAAGTGCTTGATTACCTGCAACTGGCTCCCGAAAAGCGCCAGCAGGTGCAACGTTGTCTGATTAACGACCTCAACCCGCAGGCCGTTGAACGGGCTATTGAGCGACTGCGGGCCAACAGTGAGTTCATCCCGCTGTGCGTGTCGGCCCTGGCGCGGGCGCGGGCAGACTGGCTGTACGGCATCAATATGACCCGTGCTTACACCATTCTTGGGCGAAACGCAGGCTATCAGGGTGTGCTCTCGGTCGGGCGCGTACAGACGCCGGTGCTCGGCCTGGTTGTGCGTCGCGATGAAGAGATTGAAAACTTCGTCGCCAAAGATTTCTTTGAAGTGAAAGCGCATATCGTGACGCCCGCCGATGAGCGGTTTACCGCTATCTGGCAGCCCAGCGAAGCATGTGAGCCGTATCAGGACGAAGAAGGGCGCTTGCTGAATCGTACGCTGGCCGAACACGTGGTGAACCGTATTAACGGCCAGCCGGCGCTCGTTACCAGCTATAACGATAAACGGGAATCAGAATCCGCGCCGCTGCCGTTTTCGCTGTCGGCGTTGCAGATTGAAGCGGCGAAACGCTTTGGTTTGAGCGCGCAGAACGTTCTGGATATCTGCCAGAAACTGTATGAAACCCATAAATTGATTACCTATCCGCGTTCGGATAGCCGTTATCTGCCGGAAGAACATTTTGCCGGACGTCATGCGGTAATGAACGCAATTAGCGTTCATGCGCCGGATCTGCTTCCGCAACCCGCGGTGGATCCCGATACGCGAAACCGCTGCTGGGACGATAAAAAGGTGGATGCCCACCACGCCATCATTCCTACCGCGCGCAGTTCGTCCATCAACCTGAATGACAACGAAGCGAAAATTTACAACCTGATTGCGCGCCAGTATCTGATGCAGTTTTGTGCGGATGCGGTATTCCGCAAGTGCGTTATTGAGCTGGATATTGCCAAAGGCAAGTTTGTCGCCAAAGCGCGTTTTCTGGCGGAGGCCGGATGGCGCACGCTGCTTGGCAATAAGGAGCGCGATGAAGATAACGACGGGACGCCGTTGCCGGTGGTGGCTAAAGACGATGAATTGCTGTGCGAAAAAGGCGAAGTGGTTGAACGTCAGACTCAGCCGCCACGCCATTTTACCGATGCGACGTTGCTGTCAGCGATGACCGGGATTGCGCGCTTTGTGCAGGATAAAGATCTGAAAAAGATCCTGCGCGCCACGGATGGATTAGGTACGGAAGCGACGCGCGCCGGGATTATCGAGCTGCTGTTTAAACGCGGATTCCTGGTGAAAAAAGGGCGCTATATCCATTCGACCGATGCCGGAAAAGCGTTGTTTCACTCTCTGCCGGAAATGGCGACGCGTCCGGATATGACCGCGCACTGGGAATCTATTCTGACCCAAATCAGCGAAAAACAGTGTCGTTATCAGGATTTCATGCAGCCGCTGGTGGGAACGCTGTATCAGCTTATCGATCAGGCGCGCAGTACGCCGGTACGGCGCTTCCGGGGAATTGTCGCGCCGGGTGGCAGTGGTGGCGATAAGAAAAAGAGCGCGCCGCGTAAACGCCCGGCAAAAAAAAGCCCGCCATCCGAAGAGGCAGGCGTGTAAGTCTGTAGGCCTGATAAGCGTAGCGCCATCAGGCTTTGCCGGATGCGGCACCCGTGCCTTATCCGGCCTACGGTTCTACAGAGACAATATTAAATCACACCCTGGCCCAGCATCGCGTCGGCAACCTTCACGAAGCCCGCGATATTGGCGCCACGTACGTAGTTGGTTTGTTTGCTTTCGCCGCCGTATTCAACGCAGGCATGGTGAATATCCAGCATGATGTGGTGCAGGCGCGCGTCCACTTTCTCCGCTTTCCAGCCCAGACGTGCGGCGTTTTGCGCCATTTCCAGACCGGAGGTCGCTACGCCACCGGCGTTGGCGGCTTTACCCGGCGCGAACAGAACGCCCGCTTCGAGGAACAGGTCGGTGGCTTCGATGGTGGTCGGCATGTTGGCCCCTTCGGCGACAGCTTTCACGCCGTTGGCGATCAGTACGCGCGCCGCGTCGACATCAAGTTCGTTCTGGGTGGCGCACGGCAGGGCGATATCGACCGGAACCGACCACGGCTGCTTGCCTTCGAGATAGGTCAGGCCAAACTCCCGGGCGTAATCCGCCACGCGACCGTCACGGCTGTCTTTGATCGCGCACAGACGCGCCAGTTTTTCTTTGGTAAATCCACTTTCGTCGACCACTGTGCCGCTGGAGTCGGAAGCGGTCACCACCCGGGCGCCAAATTCCATGGCTTTCTCAATGGCGAATTGTGCAACGTTACCGGAGCCAGAGACCGCCACGCGCATGCCTTCAAAGCTGAGGCCATGACGTTTAAGCATCGCTTCGGTGAAGTACACCAGGCCATAGCCGGTCGCTTCCGGGCGGATCAGGCTGCCGCCGAAAGAGAGACCTTTACCGGTAAAGACGCAGGCGCTGTTGTTGGACAGTTTTTTCATCATCCCGGCCATAAAGCCGACTTCACGACCACCCACGCCGATATCGCCCGCCGGAACGTCGGTATCGGGACCTAAATGGCGGAACAGCTCGGTCATCAGCGCCTGGCAGAAACGCATCACTTCACCTTCGCTTTTACCTTTCGGGTCGAAGTCACTCCCGCCTTTACCCCCACCCATCGGCAGCGTGGTGAGGGCATTTTTAAAGGTCTGCTCGAAACCGAGGAATTTCAGGATCGACAGGTTTACGGAAGGGTGGAAACGCATACCGCCTTTGTATGGGCCAATGGCGGAGCTAAACTGCACGCGCCACGCACGGTTAACCTGCACCTGATTACGATCGTCGAGCCAGACTACGCGGAACTGGATCACGCGCTCCGGCTCAACCAGACGCTCCAGCAGCGACATCTGGCGATAACGTGGGTTTTGCTCAAGGAAGGGCCACAGCGTCGTCATCACTTCACGAACGGCTTGCGCGAACTCGGTTTGGTTTGGGTCGCGCTTTTGTACATGGTTAAGAAACGACTCCAGAGAACATGTCTGATCCATAGATATAAAAACCTCTTATGTATTGATATGGTTATATTTTTGATATTTGTGTTAAGTGTTTTGCAGTTTTTGACTATACCACCAGCAGCGTGACGGGACGCAAGAAAAAATTAACCCCGCTAAGTAAATTAATATCGCGGCGTGGGTCATAACCAAAAACGATGACGGGCGGGACTAAAGTTTCTGCCGATTTATACCGTTATACTGAGCATAACTGTCAGTCACAAAGGAAAGAATATGCGCCGTTTAATCATGGCAGGAGCGTTGGTACTGGTGTCCAGCGCGACGCTGGCAAATCAGCTGTATCGCCCGGATGTGCAGGTGAATGTGCCGCCGGAAGTGTTCAGTTCCAGCGGGCAGCGAGCGCAGCCTTGTAGTCAGTGCTGTATTTATCAGGATCAAAACTATTCCGAAGGGGCGGTGATCAAAGCGGATGGTGTGCTGCTTCAGTGCCAACGCGATGATAAAACGATCAGCACGAACCCGCTGGTCTGGCGGCGCGTAAAAGAATAAAGGCTTCTAACAGCGGGATATCGGCAGGCGCCAGCGGATAACGCCGCGCCTCTTCGGGTGAACACCAGACCATATCCTGGTGTTCATACGCATTCAGTTCTCCCTGAAAAGACGGTACATGCCAGGCATGTAAATGAATCAGCCGGTCCGAAACCTCACGTTGATGGCTGGCGATATAGCACCCAACGACTGCGTCGATGCCTAATTCTTCACGCAGTTCACGCACCAGAGCCTGAGGCTGACTTTCGCCCGACTCAACTTTACCGCCAGCAAATTCCCACATGCCTGGCTGATCCGCATCCGGCGAACGCTGAGCCAGTAAAATTTTGCCATCACGTTCAATGATAGCGGCGACCACGTCGAGGGTTTTCATCATATTCATCAAGATCTAACAGCAGAAAATGACATACTATATTTATCTTTGAGTTATCTAAAGTATTCAGGAGTCATCGTTGAACGATCCTCACTCGTGGGTAAGTCCGTTAACGCGTATTCCCTCCAGTTTGCAACCGCTCGTCGCGACGCAGAAAAAACATTATGGCGATGTGCTGCATCCCACGCGTTGGTGGGGGCGGATGCCGTTTCTGTTCTGGCTGGTGGCGCTGTTTGTCGGGTTTCTGGAGCGTAAAAAGGCGCGCTTAACGCCGGTGATGCGCGCATTGTTAATGACCCGCGTTTCTCAGGTATGTCATTGCGCCTTCTGTGTTGATGCCAACAGCTTACGGCTGGCGGAACGCTGTGGCGCGCTGGATAAAGTCTTGCAGGTCGCCAACTGGCAAGAATCAGCGCTGTTTAACGCAGAAGAGCGCATAGCGCTGGCCTATGCGGATGCGGTGACCGCCACGCCACCGCAGGTAGACGATGCGCTGAAAACGCAAATGAAGCAGCATTTTACCGATGACGTCATTACTGAAATGACCGCGCTGATTGCGTTTCAAAATCTCTCGGCGCGTTTTAATGCCGCCCTCGATATTCCTGCGCAAGGATTGTGCGACAGTTTTAAAGGACGCCCGCATGCTTGACCGTCATCTTCATCCACGGTTAAAACCGCTGTTGCATCGCTGTGTGGGCATTATTGATAAACCTGCGATTACCCCGGATGGCCTGACGCTGGTTGGTTTTGCTATTGGCGTGTTGGCCCTGCCATTTCTGGCGTTAGGCTGGTATCTGGCGGCGCTGGTGGTCATTGTGCTTAATCGCTTGTTTGACGGGCTGGACGGGGCGCTGGCGCGGCGCAGAGGGCTAACCGACGCGGGAGGATTTCTCGATATCTCACTCGATTTTCTGTTTTACGCCTTAGTACCGTTTGGTTTTATTCTTGCCGCACCTGCTCAGAATGCACTGGCTGGGGGCTGGCTGTTGTTTGCGTTTATTGGCACTGGCAGCAGCTTCCTCGCCTTCGCGGCCCTGGCAGCGAAACACGATATTGATAACCCAGGCTACGCGCATAAATCGTTTTATTATCTCGGGGGGCTAACCGAAGGCACTGAGACTATTTTGCTGTTTGTTTTGGGCTGTTTGTTCCCGGAATCTTTTGCCGTGCTGGCGTGGGTCTTTGGCGCGCTGTGCTGGATGACGACGTTTACTCGGATCTGGAGCGGATATCTGACGCTGAAAGCGGTTCAGCGTCAGGCGTAATGTCTTGTGTTGCCGGATGCGCTTATCCGGCAATGGTGACCATTTTACTTGCTGCTGTCCGGACCCCGTTCACCGCTGGCGACCGGGTTTTTCGGATTGCTGCTCCACTCATACCAGCCACCGTCGTAAACAGAGACGTTTTTCCAGCCCATCGCGCGGGCATACATAAACGTTTCTGAAGCACGCCAGCCGGTGCCGCAGTAGAAAGAAACCTGCTGGTCTGGCGTGATATTCCACTGTTTCCACATGGCGGCGATATCATCCGCGCTGCGCATGGTGCCGTCCGGGTTATGGAAATCTTCCATATGCGTGGAATCACTCCCCGCGTGGCCCCAGCGTGCGCCTGCGATCTCACCTTTTGGCTTGATGTAGCTATAGCCGCTGGTGGTACCAATAAACTCAGGCCACGAGCGGATGCTGACCAGCGACGCATCCTGGCGATGCAGCAGGCCGCGAGCCTGTTCCGTATTCAGCATCAGTTGTGGTTGGGCAGGGATAGCAACGCCAAAATCAGGAGCCGCTTTCACCGTCGGCGGCGTTCCGCGTTCCACCGGTAAACCTGAATCTGACCAGGTTTGCCACCCGCCGTCGAGCAGACGCACATCTTTCACGCCTGCATACAACATGATTTGCGCCACGCGCGCGGCGGCATAGACATCACGACCGTATAAAATCACCGTGGTGTCGTGGCGAATACCATGTTTTGCCAGCATGGCTTTGAGTTGCGCGTCGGAAACTTTATTCCACAGTGGTTCGCTCTCGACTTCGTTGGTATCAATGTATCCTGCACCGGGAATATGACTGAGCAGATACAGCTTCGGCGCGCCCCAGGCGGCTTCAATCACTTTCCAGTCACCCGATGGTTTGGCGGTCACTTCTTTTCCCTGCTGCAGGTCGTGCAGCCACTGCGGGTAAACCAGTTGTTCGAAGTGCGGCAGACGTTGCAGGCGGGCAGGATCCGCAAGGGCGTCGCTGAGGGTTGAAATATGGCTAAAACCGACTTTCTGCAGGCGGGATTTAACGGTCTGCATCTCGCTATCGCTACCATACAACGCCACCGGCGCATCGGTTTTTAGCTGATGCGCCTTCACCCAGGCATTGAGTTGTTCATCATTCATTTTGTCGAGCCAGGCGGCAGACAGATTCAGTGCGGAGGGTTCGTGTCCGGAAGGACCATTGAGCGTTTGTGGCCAGCCGTTGTAAAAAGCGCTCTGACGGGTATCGATCGCCGCGCCTTGCTTTTGCTGTAACTGGTTGAGGGTGAGCGTCTGTGCTGTTTCAGCAGCCCAGGAAGAAGCGCAAGCGAGCCCTAAAGCCAGTGCCAGCGCGGTCATTTGAGAAACACGTTTCATCGAATAGCCCGACGTTGAAAAAAGAAGACGACATTCTGTGCCGCCGGTTAAGTAAAAACCTTGCGTTAACGCAGCATATCGCCACATTCACGCCCAGTTTTCCATCTGTAATACACGGCCTGCTGACGGGACATCCTGCGCGTCATGCGTAACTTGTACCACCGGAATATTCAGCTTGCGCACCTCGGTAAAGACCCACTGGCGAAAGGTATCGCGTAGCGACGCATCCAGTCTGCTAAAGGGTTCATCGAGCAGCAGCGCCTGAGGCTGAGCCAGCAGGGCGCGCAGCAGGGCGACACGCGATCGTTGGCCGCCGGAGAGCGAGGCCGGATCGCGATGATAAAATCCAGCCAGGTCCGCGCGCGTAAGGGCGTTTTCAACAGTATGGCGTCTGGTGGATCCTTGCAGGCTGGCGGGTAAGGCCAGCAGTAAATTCTGCCCAACGCTGAAATGGTCAAACAACAACGCATCCTGGAACAGAATGCCAATCTGGCGCTGCGCGGTGGGCAGCGTGTCTATACGCCGTTCGTTGAGCCACAGTTCGCCTGAAGCCTGAAACTGAGGAGACAATGCGCCGACCATCCACGAAAAAAGCGAAGACTTACCACTACCGGAAGGTCCCATAATAGTGACGATGTCACTTTTACTAACCTGGAAGTTCACATCTTTCAGTAGCGTTGTCGCGCCCCGGTTCACTGAAAGGCTTTGAACGATGAGCATTAACGGAGTCCTTGTCGAAAGCGGCCAAGCCACGCGGCGAAAAGCGCTGCCAGTACGAAAACGAATAGCGGTAACAGAAGCTGCCATAGCGCCTGTGTCGCTAAAACAGCCGTGCTGCCGCCGCTGCTTAATGCCACCGCCTCGGTGGTCAGGGTGGGATAGCGTCCGGCCCCTAACCATAGCGTTGGCATATATTGGGCAATACTGACCGAGAAGCCAACCGCGAAGGCGATCAGTGCCGGGCGTAACAGCAGCGGGCATTTAACCCGCCAAAATATGCGACCTCGTGTCCAGCCCAGCGTTTGTGCAATCAAAATCAATCGTGGGTCAATGCGTTGCCACGCCGGTTTGAGCACAAACAGCATCCACGGCATCACCCACAGCAGGTGGCCCCAGATGATGGTCGTCATCAGCCCATCTTGTCCGGTATATAACGCCAACAGATACTGTCCGGTGACCAGCGGCAGCGCGGGCAGGATAATGGGCAGCCAGACCCAACGGTGTCCTGTTTGCGGTCCCCATTCCAGCCACGCAAAGAGCATCAGTAACCCCAGCACGCTGGAGATGAGCCCCAGTTGCAGACTATTGCTGAGCGCGTCGCTGTTGAGCGATGAAGAGTTGGCGGAAAGCGCCAGCACCAGGGTGCATACTACTCCGCTGATGGGCAAAAGTTGTACCAGCGGCCGTGCGATTGTTGTGGACGAAAAACGCAGGCGTATTCCGTTTACTGCCGGAATTGTGCGCCGCCAGCCACGCCAGAACAGATAGCCCACCAGCGCGAAGATAAATAGCAGCAACACCAGCAGCAGGCTGGCGAGTGCGCCTTTGGCCTGTTGTTCGGCATCGCCCTGGCTGAGCCATTGCCAGCTCAGCACAGCAAGCGTGGGCGGGTTGCCGGGGCCAAGGACGATGGCCACATCCACAACGGAGAGTGACCAGGCCACGATGGCCAGCATGGCTTTGCCTAACGCAGGAGCGATGGAGGGCAGTACCAGCCAGTTCAGGCATTGCAAACGGCTGTAACCCAGCGAATCCAGGACGATAACCTGTTGTGAAAGTTGTTTTTCACTCAGCAGGGCTGAGAGGATCCACAACAAAAAGGCGCTCTCTTTCACCGCCAGCGTTATGCCAAGCCCAACCCCATAGCGGTCCGGTTGCGCGTTGAGAAAGGGCAGCCACTGCCATAGCATGCCGCCTTCGGCAAAAATCAACAGCATGCTGGTCGCGAATGCGACGTGCGGGATAGCCAGCAGCAAGGGCAGGCGCGTGCACAATCGCGCCCAGCCAGCGCCAGGCCACAAAAAGAGGATCGCCAACAGCGTAATGGTCAGGGCACCCAGAGCCGCGAGGCTTACGGAAACCAGCGTTGCCAGCAACGCCTGCGAGAGTTGAGGATCGTCAAAGAGCGCCAGCCAGTGCGTGGTGCGAAGCGCTGGGGCTAGCAGAGAGAACGTTGCTGGCACCAGCGGCAGATAAACTGCCGTCATGATGCCCCACAGCAACAGAATTAATGCGTACCGTAGCGGCGTAGCCATTCTTGTTCCAGTGCATTTATCCAGGCAGCATGTGGTTCTGGCAGTACGGCAGGGAGTCCTTGCGGGGTATACGCCAGCAGTGCGTTACGCTGTTGGTTTGGCAGTTTTTGCGGATCAAGCACCGAAGGGTCTCCCCAGATAGCAGGGTCAGCTTTACGCAACTGCGCTTCGGGAGAAAGCAGGAAGTTTGCCACGACTTTTGCTCCGGCGCTGGCGCGAGCATTCGCCGGAATAGTGACAAAATGCACGTTGCCGATCATGCCCTGTGAGAAACCAAAACTATAGCTGGTTTTAGGCAATTCGCCGCTGGCCATTTTTTGCTGCGCGTGGGCTGGGTTAAAGGTCAATGATAAGCGCAGCGTACCGGTATTCAGCAACGCATCCATCCGCGCAGGCGTGGGAGGAAAATCTTTGCCTTCACGCCATAGTGAAGGGTGTAGAGCGTCAAGATAATGCCATAACGGAGCGGTAACGTTGGCGAATGTGGCGGCATCGGGCGCAACTTTCAATGCTTGCGGTTCCGTGGTGAGCATAATCAGCAACTGCTCGAGAAAAGCCGTTCCGGTAAAGTCTGGCGGGCGCGGGTAGGTAACTGTGCCAGGGTGTGCCTGCGCAAATTCAAGCAACGCCTGCAGGGATTGCGGCGGCTGGGCGGTGAGATCGCGCCGGGCAATGAAGGTTAGCTGTGCGCCGCCCCATGGCGATTCTGCCCCTTCCGTGGGGATGGCAAAGTCTTCACTGACCGGTTTCCGGGTATCAACATAGCGCCAGTTAGGTAACGCCTGCGCCCACTGGGTTTGCAGCAGACCCGCTTCTTTTAATGTGCGGAAGTTTTCACCGTTTACCCACAATAAGTCGACAGATCCGCCGGTTGTTCGCCCGGACGCCGCCTCGGTCTGGATGCGTTTAACGGCGTCGGCGGCATCCGCCAGCCGCACAATTTTCAGGTTAATGGCATAGTGCGTTTTCATCTCGCCGCTAACCCAGTCGAGATACTGATTAACGGCGTTATCGCCACCCCAGGCGTTGAACCATACCGTCTGACCGCGGGCGTCATTTTTGATTTGCTGCCAGCTGGCGTCCTGGGAAAAAGCCGCCAGCGGGCAGAGCAGCAAACTCAGGCACAATAAGCAGTAACGCATAATATCTCCATTGCTAAAAATGGCGTATGTCTCAGGTTTTTTTCCGTTGACGCTCAAGGTAAAGGCTTCTTGCTCCTGAAATCACCACGCTCAGGGCAAACAGGATGAACAGGCCGGTAACAAACCAAAATGTACCGCCGGTTAACAGGCTACCGGCCCACGAATAGACAATCGTGGCGGGTAACTGACCGAAGCCGGTGGCGAGGAGAAAGTGGCGAAAACGAATCGAGGTCAGGCCCGCGGCATAGCTTACCGGGTCGAAGGGCACAAAAGGTAACAGGCGACAGATGAGAATAGTGTGCTTGCCATAACGTTCGAAAAAAGCGTCCATGTTGTTCAGCACCGTTTTCCCGGTCAGCTTTTCCACCGCACTGCGACCCAAAACGCGGGCAATAAAAAAACACAGCGCTGCGCCGACCATCGCGCTGCTCCAGGACAGTACACCGCCCCAAAACGCGCCAAACAGCGAGGCATTGGCAAACGTAATCACAAAGGCGGGAAGCGGCGCGACGATGGCCTGTAAGATCATCAGGAAGAACGATACAACCGCAGCCTGGGTCCCATACGAACGAATGAAGTTCTCGAGCGCGTGTTGATCCAGCGTAGTAAACGCCGCCAGGCTGCCCCGGAGAAAATCACTGACGCCAGGTATCCACGCCCATGCCATCAGCGCGAGCAGCAGCACAACTATCAATCCTGCCCGGTAATAGTGGGTTAATCGCGCTTTGTTCAGCTTTGTCATTTACCTGCACACTCGTGGCTGGACGACGGATCGATATGTTTATATCTGGCCCAGGCTTTTGCCGCCTGAATAAGAATGAATAACGCCAGGCCCGCAACGCTGAGTTTGCCGATAAATGCCAGAGTCATGCCTTCGCTGGCCAGTTCGTGCGACATCAGCGTATAGATAAAGATGCCGGGCAAGGTGGTTACCGCAGATATCACCGTAAATGACCAGAACGGAATCGCCGTCAGTCCATAGGCGTAATTTTGAATATTATAGGGGAACAATGGTACGAGTCGGGTCAGGATCAGAAAGTCCAATCCGCTATGGGCAATGCCTTTCTCGATTGCCTGAAAAGTCGCCGTGTGCCCAACGTATTTCAGCAGTAGTTCCCGACCAAGCCAGCGAGCCAGCAAAAACGACAGCGCCGAGGCGACGGTTGCCGCCACTAACGAGACAAGCGTCCCTGCCACAGGGCCAAACAGCACACCGCCGACGATCACCAGAATACTGCCGGGGATCAGACACAGCGCAGCGATGATAAACAGCAAGATGTAAAGCGTATAGCCGAACATACCGCTTTGGCGGATGACGTTTTGTAAATGATGGAAATTGGTTATCAGGTCGGTCAGGCCGAAATAATGGAAAACTCCCGCCAGAACGCAGAACAGGACTGTGACAATCAGCAGTCGATATTCTGCGTTATGCGAACTTCTTTTTCATGGGGGTTCTCCTGTAAAACCGAGTGTAACGCAGCGTTTTCGTCAGCGAAAAGTGCGCGCGAAGATATAATAAATTCCCGGACACAACAATGTATTACCGTCGATTTATTGATTTTACACAGAATAAACAGACTCTCCAGGCGAGGCCCGGAGAGTGAATAATCGCAGGAGGTCAGACGCGGAATTTAGCCCATACAGGCGCATGATCGGACGGTTTTTCCATGCTGCGGATCTCATAGTCGATGCCGGTTTCTTCACAGCGCTCCGCCAGTGGGTTGCTCGCTAACAGCAGATCGATACGCAGGCCACGGTTATCATCAAAGCCTTTGGAGCGGTAATCAAACCACGAGAACTGGTCATTTTTTTCAGGATAAGCATGACGATAGGTGTCCACCAGGCCCCAGCCCAGCAGGCGCTCCATCCACTCACGCTCTTCCGGCAGGAAGGAACATTTACCGGTACGCAGCCAGCGTTTACGGTTTTCCTCGCCAATGCCGATATCGAGATCGGTTGGGCTGATGTTCATATCGCCCATGATCAAGACCGGATTGTCGCGTTTCAGTTCAGTCTCCAGATAGTTTTGTAGATTCTGGTAAAACGCGGCCTTGGCCGGAAATTTGGTTTCGTGGTCACGGCTTTCGCCCTGCGGGAAATAGCCGTTGATCACGGTAATGCTGCCCAGAGGGGATGGGATTTCCGCCATGATGATACGGCGCTGCGCTTCTTCGCCATCGCCCGGGAAGCCACGACGCACTGCGATTGGCGTTTCTTTCGTTAGCAGCGCCACGCCGTAATGACCTTTCTGACCATGATAAAAGACGTTGTAACCCAGCTTTGCTACCTCTTCGAGAGGGAACATGTCGTCGTGGACTTTTGTCTCCTGTAAGCCAATCACATCCGGTTGGTGTTTTTCGACAATGGCTGCCAGTTGATGAGGACGGGCACGCAGGCCGTTGATATTAAAAGAGACAAATTTCATAGTCGCTGCCGTTTTGCAAGATGAATAGTGCAAGGATGGTAGCAGAATTTCCGCTGGCTGACTGCTTCTTGTCACCTGATTCCAACAATGATTGCCAATGGTGTTAACGATGGAGCAAAAACTGCACCGTTTTGGCGCGAAGCGCGTCAGAACAGAGCAATAATTTCCGATAAATTTCGTATACGATCACAATTCCAGAATTATATTTGGCAACTGAATAAAACTGCGGTTTTTCCTCTATTTAGTCGCCTGATACGCAAACATATTCACTTTATATGCACATTAAGTGAATATCGCCACGTTGTAACCTATTGATATTCCGTCACCGACCTTTGTTTATGCACTTTTTTTGCTGGCTGGCACGAACCCTGCAATCTACATTTACACCGCAAACACTATATTTATTAACATATAAATAACCTTTTATTTACCGTTGAGGTCGCTATGTCTCTGTCAATTACACGTGAAAATTTTGATGAATGGATGATGCCCGTATATGCCCCGGCTCCTTTTATTCCGGTGCGTGGTGAAGGTTCACGTCTGTGGGATCAGCAGGGTAAAGAGTATATCGATTTCGCGGGAGGCATTGCGGTTAACGCGCTGGGGCACGCCCATCCGGCATTGCGCGAGGCATTAAACGACCAGGCGAGCAAATTCTGGCACACGGGAAATGGCTACACCAACGAGCCGGTGCTGCGTCTGGCGAAAAAGCTGATTGATGCCACCTTCGCCGAGCGTGTTTTCTTCTGTAACTCCGGCGCGGAGGCTAACGAAGCGGCATTAAAGCTGGCGCGTAAATATGCTCACGATCGTTTTGGCAGCCAGAAGAGCGGCATCGTGGCGTTTAAAAATGCTTTCCATGGCCGCACACTGTTCACCGTCAGCGCCGGAGGGCAGCCCGCTTATTCACAAGATTTCGCGCCGCTGCCGCCGGATATCCGCCATGCCGTCTATAACGATCTCGACTCCGCCCGCCAACTGATTGATGACACCACCTGTGCGGTCATCGTTGAACCGGTGCAGGGGGAAGGCGGCGTCGTACCAGCAACAAATGACTTCTTACAGGGGCTGCGTGAATTATGCGATCGCCACAATGCGCTGCTGATTTTTGACGAAGTCCAGACCGGTGTGGGTCGTACCGGCGAACTGTATGCCTATATGCACTATGGCGTTACGCCAGACCTGCTGACGACAGCCAAAGCGTTGGGCGGCGGTTTCCCCATCGGCGCGTTATTGGCGACAGCAGACTGTGCCAGCGTGATGACGGTTGGTACGCACGGTACAACATACGGCGGAAACCCGCTGGCCACGGCGGTGGCGGGCAAACTGCTGGAGATTGTTAACACCCCGGATATGCTCAACGGTGTTAAGCAGCGTCACGACTGGTTTGTGGAGCGTATTGACGCTATTAACGAACGTTTTGGGCTATTTAGTGAAATTCGTGGGCTCGGCCTGCTGATCGGCTGCGTACTGAACGCGGAATTTACCGGGAAAGCGAAACTCATCTCGCAAGAGGCGGCCAATGCCGGAGTGATGGTGCTGATCGCCGGCGCTAACGTGGTGCGCTTTGCGCCAGCGTTAAACGTCAGCGAAGAAGAGGTTGCTAGCGGACTGGATCGCTTTGCGCTGGCCTGCGAACGCATTAAAGCAGGAGGTTCATCATGATGGTGATTCGTCCTATTGAACGTGCTGATATCACCGCGCTGATGCAACTGGCCGGTAAGACCGGCGGTGGGTTGACTTCGCTACCGGCCAATGAAGCCACGCTGATGGCGCGTATCGAACGCTCGCTACAAACCTGGCGCGGTGAGTTGCCGAAAAGTGAGCAAGGCTATGTTTTTGTACTTGAAGACAGCGCCAGCGGAACCGTGGCAGGGATTTGCGCCATCGAGGTGGCGGTAGGGCTTAACGATCCCTGGTACAACTATCGGGTTGGCACGCTGGTGCACGCCTCGAAAGAGCTGAACGTATATAACGCGCTGCCGACGCTGTTTCTGAGTAACGATCACACGGGCAGCAGCGAGCTTTGCTCTCTGTTTCTCGATCCCGACTGGCGTAAAGAGGGCAACGGCTATTTGTTGTCTAAATCGCGCTTTATGTTTATGGCGGCATTTCGTGACCGGTTTAATGAAAAGGTCGTGGCCGAGATGCGCGGTGTAATCGATGAGCACGGTTACTCTCCCTTCTGGGAAAGCCTCGGCAAACGCTTTTTCTCCATGGAATTCAGCCGTGCGGATTTTCTCTGCGGCACCGGACAAAAAGCCTTTATTGCTGAACTGATGCCCAAGCATCCTATTTATACCCATTTCCTGTCTGAGGAAGCGCAAAGCGTAATTGGTCAGGTACATCCGCAAACCGCTCCGGCGCGGGCGGTGCTGGAGAAAGAAGGATTTCGCTACCGTAACTATGTCGACATTTTCGATGGCGGGCCGACGCTGGAATGCGATATCGACCGCGTTCGCGCTATCCGTAAAAGCAGGCTGGTGGAAGTGGCGGAAGGTCAGCCAGCGATCGGCGATTACCCGGCCTGTCTGGTCGCTAATGAAAACTATCAAAACTTCCGCGTCATGTTGGTTCGCGCTGACCCGGATACCCAACGTCTGGTACTGACGGCGGCGCAACTGGACGCCCTGAAATGCCACGCGGGCGACCATGTACGTTTTGTGCGTCTTTGTGCAGAGGAGAAAACAGCATGACATTATGGATAAACGGCGACTGGGTGACGGGGCTTGGCGAGCGTCGGGTGAAAACGAATCCGGTAAGCGGTGATGTGCTGTGGCAAGGTAATGATGCCGACGCGACTCAGGTGATGCAGGCTTGCCGTGCTGCGCGCACCGCCTTTGCCGGTTGGGCTAAACACCCCTTTAGCGCGCGTCAGGCTATTGTCGAAAAATTTGCTTCATTGCTGGAAAGCAATAAAGCCGAGCTAACCCAGATTATCGCCCGGGAAACCGGCAAGCCGCGCTGGGAAGCCGCCACTGAACTGACGGCGATGATCAATAAAATTGCTATTTCCGTGAAAGCTTACCATGCCCGTACCGGAGAGCAGCACAGCGAACTACCGGATGGCGCGGCGACGTTGCGCCATCGGCCGCACGGCGTGCTGGCGGTATTTGGCCCGTATAACTTCCCTGGCCATTTGCCCAATGGCCATATTGTTCCGGCTCTGCTGGCGGGCAACACGTTGATTTTCAAGCCCAGCGAGCTGACGCCGTGGACCGGTGAAGCCGTGACAAAGCTGTGGGAACAGGCGGGATTGCCGCCGGGCGTGCTGAATCTGGTGCAGGGCGGACGCGAAACGGGGCAGGCGCTGAGCGCGCTGGAAGACCTCGACGGTCTGCTGTTTACCGGCAGTGCCAATACCGGTTATCAGCTGCATCGACAGTTATCCGGCCAGCCGGAAAAAATCCTTGCGCTGGAGATGGGCGGCAACAACCCGCTGATCATTGAGAACCCGGAAGATATTGATGCGGCAGTACATCTGACCATTCAATCCGCATTTGTTACCGCCGGGCAGCGTTGTACCTGCGCCCGTCGCCTGTTGGTTAAAAACGGCGCGCAGGGGGATGCGTTCCTCGCGCGTCTGGTGGAAGTCAGCCAACGACTAATGCCAGCTCACTGGGATGCGGAACCGCAGCCGTTTTTAGGCGGGCTGATTTCTGAACAGGCCGCACAGCACGTTTGTGATGCCTGGCAACGTCTTGCGTCGTTGGGGGGGCGCACGCTGCTGGCGCCACGCATGGTGAAAGCCGGAACGTCGCTGCTGACCCCCGGTATTATTGAACTGACCGACGTGGCAAACGTACCCGATGAAGAGGTTTTTGGTCCTCTGCTCGGCGTCTGGCGCTATGACAGCTTTGATGACGCGATTCGTATGGCGAACAACACCCGCTTTGGGTTGTCATGCGGGCTGGTTTCACCCGATCGCAGCCAGTTTGATCAGCTCCTGCTGGAGGCGCGGGCCGGGATTGTTAACTGGAATAAACCGTTAACCGGCGCGGCAAGCACCGCACCGTTTGGTGGTGTGGGCGCGTCCGGTAACCATCGCGCCAGCGCGTGGTATGCCGCAGATTATTGCGCCTGGCCGATGGCGAGCCTGGAATCTCCGGCCTTAACCCTGCCGTCGGCGCTCAGCCCCGGTCTGGATTTCTCTTGCGGGGATAAACGATGAAAGCGCGTGAGGTCAATTTCGATGGTCTGGTGGGACTCACCCACCACTATGCGGGACTGTCATTTGGTAATGAGGCTTCGACCAGCCACCGTTTTCAGGTGTCGAACCCTCGTCTGGCGGCAAAGCAGGGTTTGTTAAAAATGAAAGCGCTGGCTGATGCGGGATTCCCTCAGGCGGTGATCCCGCCTCATGAACGTCCCTATATCCCGGCGCTGCGTCAGTTGGGCTTTTGCGGCAGTGATGAGCAGATTCTGGACAAGGTGGCGCGTCAGGCGCCGCACTGGCTCTCCAGCGCCAGCTCCGCATCACCTATGTGGGTGGCGAATGCGGCAACGGTCTGTCCTTCGGCAGATTCACTGGACGGGAAAGTGCATTTAACGGTGGCGAATCTGAATAATAAGTTCCACCGTTCGCTGGAAGCGCCGACGACCGAAGCGTTGTTACGCTCGATTTTTCGTGATGAAAATACCTTTGCGATTCACGGCGCATTGCCTCAGGTTGCGTTATTCGGTGATGAAGGGTCGGCAAACCATAACCGCCTTGGTGGGGATTATGGCGATCCCGGCGTACAACTGTTTATTTACGGTCGTGAAGAGGGGAATGCGTCACAGCCGAGGCGCTATCCGGCGAGACAATCTCGTGAAGCCAGCGAGGCTGTAGCCCGACTGAATCAGGTCAATCCGCATCAGCTTGTTTTTGCTCAGCAAAACCCGGACGTTATCGATCTTGGCGTGTTTCATAACGATGTGATTGCGGTGTCGAATCGTCAGGTGCTGTTTTGTCATCAGCAGGCGTTTGTCAGACAGCAAACGTTGTTAGAGCAACTACGCCGTCAGGTGGACGGTTTTACCGCGCTGGAAGTCCCGACCGCGGAGGTGTCGGTGCAGGATGCGGTAACGACCTATCTGTTTAACAGCCAATTACTGAGTCGTGACGACGGTTCGATGATGCTGGTTTTACCGCAGGAATGTCGGGAGCATGCTGGCGTGTGGCGATATCTGAGCCGCTTGCTTGCAGATGACAATCCGATCGATGACCTGCGGGTCTTCGATTTGCGCGAAAGCATGTCCAACGGCGGCGGCCCGGCCTGTTTACGCCTGCGAGTGGTGCTTACCCCACAGGAGCTGCAGGCCGTGAATCCGGCGGTTATCATGAACGACACGCTGTTCAATACGCTGAATAACTGGGTTGACCGCTACTATCGCGATCGCCTTGTCGCAACGGACCTCGCGGATCCGCAGTTGTTGCGCGAAGGGCGTGAAGCGTTGGATACGCTGACGCAATTGCTCAATCTCGGCTCTGTTTATCCCTTCCAGCAGGAGAGAACGAGCCATGGATAATTTTCTGGCCCTGACGCTCGCAGGTAGCGCACCTGCGAAAACGCAGGGCACAATTCACGGTTTTGTCTGGCAATGGCTTGGTCACGGGGTACTGGAACTGACACCAACTGCGCCGGTTGAACAGTCGCTGGTGCTTTCTGCGGGAATTCATGGCAATGAAACCGCGCCGGTAGAAATACTTGATTCATTGCTGACCAGGCTGTTTAACGGTGAGCTGGCGCTAACATGGCGGCTGCTGGTCATTCTTGGTAACCCGCAGGCGCTGGCCGCGGGAAAACGTTATTGTCATAGCGATCTGAACCGGATGTTTGGTGGCCGGTGGCAGAGTTTTGCCAAGAGTGAAGAAACGCACAGAGCCCATGAGCTTGAACTGTGTCTGGCAGATTTTTACTCGCGCGCGAAAGAGCCTGTGCGCTGGCATCTGGATCTTCACACCGCCATTCGCGGCTCACAGCATTTGCGCTTTGGCGTGTTGCCACAACGCAATGTTGCCTGGGACGAAAATTTTCTGGGTTGGCTGGGGGATGCGGGGCTGGAGGCGTTGGTTTTCCATCAGACCCCAGGCGGTACGTTCACCCATTTTAGCGCTGAACATTTTGGCGCGCTGGCCTGTACGCTGGAACTGGGTAAAGCGCTGCCGTTCGGGCAAAACGATCTGACCCAGTTTGCACGCACAGCAGATGCGATGGCGCAGCTGCTGCGGGGCGAGCGAGTGTCTACGGTAGAAACATCTCCGTTGCGCTACCGTGTGGTCTCGCAGATTACGCGGCGTAGCGACGATTTTATTCTCCACATGGATAACCAGACGCTCAATTTTACCCCCTTTACCGAGGGAACGTTACTGGCGCAGGACGGAAATGAACGTTTTATCGTCACCCATGACGTTGAATACGTTCTTTTTCCGAACCCAAATGTGGCCTGTGGTTTACGTGCCGGATTGATGCTCGAAAGATTTTGATAAATATAACCGCCCTCAGATTGATTTCTGAGGGCTTATTTTTACGTGCGCTTTAGATTTATTACAGATTATTCCTGGTAAGTTGCTTTCTTAATAATCACAGTTCAGGTATAGTTCTTCATAATCCTTTCAAAATCATCTTGTTGTAATTTTTCATTTCAACTCTGCGCAATTTATTCTTTTTTTCTCCATAATTGATGAATGTTTGTTTTTTACACTTTCATTGTTTTACCGTTGCTCTGATTAATTGACGCTTAAGCCGGTAAAGTTAATCTCGTCAACACGACATCACATTGCATAAGAATCGCATGAATGTCGTAAAAATAACTGAAAGAAAGGATAGAAATTATGCGTAAACTGACTGCTCTGTTTGTTGCCTCTACCCTGGCGCTGGGCGCTGCAAACCTGGCCCATGCTGCTGACACCACAACAACTGCGCCAGCGGATGCCAAACCAATGATGCATCACAACGGGAAGTTCGCCCCGCATCACGACATGATGTTCAAAGACCTGAACCTGACCGACGCGCAGAAACAGCAGATTCGCGAAATTATGAAAGTCCAGCGCGATCAGATGAAGCGTCCGCCGCTGGAAGAACGCCGCGCCATGCACGATATCATCGCCAGCGATAGCTTCGATAAAGCGAAAGCCGAAGCGCAAATTGCGAAGATGGAAGAACAGCGTAAAGCCAACATGCTGGCGCACATGGAAACGCAGAACAAAATTTACAACATTCTGACGCCGGAACAGAAAAAGCAGTTTAATGCCAATTTTGAGAAGCGTCTGACAGAACGTCCGGCGCAGAAAGGTAAAATGCCAGAAGCTGCCGAGTAATCGCCAGTCGTCTACACTAAATCAGTCATGCTGTGTCGGCGTTCAGCGCCGCACAGTGTGCAACAAACTCAAGACCGCCGCTCTTGTCCACAACACGTTTAACGATGTGGGCAGGATCGGCGGTTTTTTCTTTCCCGCCAGGAGAAGCGTTAATTTTTTTGCAAAATACCCTATTCAGCACTAAGGCAAATCAACCCTGTTGCCGATAACGATACTCTGCAGGGTAAATATCACAATGATGATTTATGGCTGGCTGTTCACGGCAGGTTGACGTGCTACGCCTTTCTGGAGGGGTGATGGAATATTTCGATATCCGCAAAATGCCGGTCAGTCTGTGGCGCAATGGGGCGGGAGAAACGCGAGAGATTTGCTGTTTTCCGCCAGCAACACGCGATTTTCACTGGCGGGCGAGTATCGCCTCCCTTGCAGCAAACGGAGAGTTTTCTCTTTTTCCGGGCGTAGAACGCGTGATTACCTTGCTGGAAGGAGGTGAAGTGACCCTGGAAGAGGCGAACATCTTCACTCACACCCTGAAGCAGCATCAACCTTTTACTTTTGCTGGTGACAAGGTAGTAAAAGCAAAGCTGACGGAAGGACGGATGTCGATGGATTTTAATATCATGACCCGACGAGATGTTTGCCAGGCGAAAGTCAGAGTTGCCGATCGCACTTTTACGACCTTTGGTTCTCGTGGCGGCGTCGTGTTTGTTATCAGTGGCGCCTGGCAATTGGGTGAGAAGCTGCTGACGGCCGATCAGGGCGCGAGCTGGCACGACGGTAAACACACCCTGCGCCTGTTGGAGCGCGAGGGAAAACTGCTGTTCAGCGAGATTAACTGGATGCCGGGATACTCTCCGGATTCAGTTCAATAATGTCGTATTTGCCAGACAAAACAGGCCGGCAGAGAATTTTGTAGCCATCATGGTCAAAGCCAGCCGGCATTCTCGCCAGGGTTGTCGCCTCATCCAGCGTTGCAACGGCGCCCAGCCAAAACCAGTTATTGATGATATGGTACTGAGTCATTTCAGCGCGGGTTTCTTGCAGCGCAATGGCATTGTTCCACGGCCAGCAGATGACGCGTACTCTTTCCAGCGCCTCAAGCAGGCGCGAATGATGCGCCTGCGGGCTCTCTTTCCCACAGCACGCTCCGGCGCAGCGCTTTAGCGCTGAGCGAAAGCAGGCTCGCCCACGACTCAGGGGTTCCAGCCCCAACAGGCCGTAGCACAGTTGCTGTTCATCGGCGATGCTTTGCAATGTTTGTAGCGCGGCACGGCGATTGGCAAACAAACCAAACAGATTGGGGGCATGGGAGAAATCAATATCTCGTGCGTAAACAACCTGAACAGTCTGGTCGGTAAGCTGCAGGGCGCAAAGCTGACGATTGCGTCGCAACCGTTTATTAAACAGAGGCTGCTGCTCTTTGATAAGCCGCGCTTCTAACAGTAGGGCGCCAATTTCTCCAGCCGTACAAATCCAGCTAATGCGTTTGGACTGGCGCAGCATTGCCGCTTCGTCCGTGGTACGCAGGTGTGACAACACGCGGCTGCGAATATTGACGCTTTTGCCTATATAAAGCGGCAGGGTGTCGCTTTCGCTATGAAACAGATAGACGCCGGGCACCGCGGGAAGCGCACTCAAAAATGGGCGCAGATGCTCGGGGTATTCATAAATTGCTGCTGCCTCTAATGTCAGGCGAGGGGCTGATTGACGCCGTACCACTTTTCACTCCGCTGCTGGTTATCCATCCAGTATAACAGCTGAGGGGCGATTAAAAAAGCGGCATGATCAGGCTGCTAAGGCCGGAGAGCAGCAATAGGGGTGCTACCCGGCCTTAGGCAGAAAAAATTATGCTTTTTTCCAGAAATCATCAAACACGGTGATGGGTGGGCGACGTTTGTGCTCAGTCTTCAGATACCAACCTTCGATTTTTTTAGCTATTTCAGCATCCAGCGTTTTTCCTTCCAGATAATCGTCGATGTTGTCATAGCTCACGCCCAATGCGGCTTCATCCGGCAGAGAAGGGCGATCGTCTTCAAGGTCGGCGGTGGGAGCTTTCTTATATAAATGCTCCGGACAACCCAGCGCAGCAAGCAGCTGTTTACCCTGGCGCTTGTTCAGACGGAATATTGGGTTGATGTCAGTACCGCCATCGCCATATTTAGTGAAGAAACCGGTGATCGCTTCTGCTGCATGATCGGTACCCACGACAACGCCGCTGGTCATGCCCGCGATACTGTATTGCGCCTTCATACGTTCACGGGCTTTTTCGTTGCCGCGCACAAAATCACTCAGCTCAATTCCCGCCTCACGCAAAGCCTGCTCGCTGGCCAGCACTGCGCCTTTAATATTGACGGTGAGTACGCGGTCCGGTTGTATAAAGGCGATGGCATCCTGGCAGTCCTGCTCGTCAGCCTGAACGCCATACGGTAAACGCACCGCAATAAATTGTAGCGCGTCATTCCCCGTTTCCTGGCGGAGCTCGGAAACGGCCATTTGGCAGAGTTTTCCGGCGAGGGTGGAGTCTTGTCCGCCGCTAATGCCCAACACCAGTGATTTCAGAAAGGGGTAGGTTTGCAGGTATGATTTCAGGAAATCTACGCTTCGACGAATTTCCTCTTCTGCATTAATGTGCGGTTTTGCGCCAAGCGCTTTGATTATCTCTTGCTGCAGAGTCATGCAACCCCCTGTGAAAAATAAAATGATATGTTAAAGCTAACGCGTTGAGGCCCAAACGACAAGGGATGCAGGCCTGATATAACATCATTTTGTTTTAATAGAATTTTCCGAAACGGCCTAAGTATCATCTGATTGCTTGAAAAATGCGTTGTTGTGCTCCAGGCTTACATAACACGCTGAAAAACAAGAGGACGAAAAAATGAACAAGAATCTAGCAGGAATTCTGGGTGCAGCGGCTGTTTTGACTATGCTGGCGGGGTGTACGGCCTATGATCGTACCAAAGACCAATTTGTTCAGCCCGTAGTGAAAGATGTGAAGAAAGGGATGAGCAGGGCGCAGGTCGCGCAGATTGCCGGTAAGCCTTCTTCAGAAGTGAGCATGATCCATGCGCGCGGGACCTGTCAGACCTACATCCTGGGTCAACGAGATGGTAAAGCTGAAACCTATTTCGTTGCTTTAGACGATACCGGTCATGTGATTAACTCTGGCTACCAGACCTGCGCAGAATACGACACCGACCCGCAGGCAGCGAAGTAGTAACAACTGTTTATTGCCTGAGCACTCTGAACAACCGGCCATCGCGCCGGTTTTTTTGTGCCGCACGATCTTATTTATTGCCGCGAATTATTTGCATAAAATGTGAGGGGGGTCATAACGACAGGTCAAGGAGAGACAATTTAGTTGGTCAAGGAAATACCATCCACCGGTACAATCCCGTATACTCGTTTCAGCCACCTAAAAAAGTAATTTAGCTGACGCAGGTTACCCAGAGCATGGATGCAGGTTATGGCTTGCGGAGTGTCTGGTTGACAGATAATCGCACATGAGGATCGTTTTAATGGAAAAGAAACACATTTATCTGTTTTGTTCTGCGGGCATGTCGACTTCATTGTTGGTATCGAAGATGCGTGCTCAGGCCGAAAAATACGAAGTGCCGGTTATTATTGAAGCGTTTCCTGAAACGCTGGCCGGAGAAAAAGGTCCAGCGGCCGATGTTGTGTTATTAGGTCCGCAAATTGCTTATATGTTGCCCGAAATTCAGCGTTTGTTACCCAACAAGCCTGTGGAAGTGATTGACTCGCTGCTGTATGGCAAAGTCGATGGTTTAGGCGTGCTTAAGGCTGCTGTTGCAGCAATTAAAAAAGCCGCAGCAAATTAATTATTTTATTTTAATTTTTCCCGTCAAAGAGTTATTTCATTAACATTCACCGCAATTATTAATTGCGGTATTTAAGGGTATTTTTCTATGAGTAACGCTATTGCTTCACTTGAAAAGGTACTCCTTCCTTTTGCTGTAAAAATTGGAAAGCAGCCGCACGTTAATGCAATCAAAAACGGTTTTATTCGTTTAATGCCGTTAACCCTCGCAGGGGCAATGTTTGTATTAATTAATAACGTTTTCCTGAGCTTTGGGGAGGGGTCGTTTTTTTATTCGATGGGCATTCGACTTGATGCTTCAACTATTGAAACGCTGAATAGCTTGAAAGGCATTGGTGGAAACGTCTATAACGGTACGCTGGGTATCATGTCATTGATGGCGCCGTTCTTTATCGGCATGGCGCTGGCAGAAGAACGCAAGGTCGACTCACTGGCTGCCGGGTTGTTATCTGTCGCCGCATTTATGACCGTCACGCCATACAGCGTGGGTGAAGCTTATGCGGTTGGCGCTAACTGGCTGGGCGGCGCGAATATTATTTCCGGTATTATTATCGGCCTGGTGGTCGCGGAAATGTTCACTTTTGTGGTCCATCGTAATTGGGTGATCAAATTACCTGATAGCGTACCGACATCCGTATCGCGTTCCTTCTCTGCGCTGATTCCTGGCTTTCTTATTCTCTCCATTATGGGGATCATCGCCTGGGCGCTGAACACCTGGGGTACCAACTTCCATCAGATCATTATGGATTCCATTTCAACGCCACTGGCATCGCTGGGTAGCGTAGTGGGTTGGGCCTATGTGATTTTTGTTCCGCTGCTGTGGTTCTTTGGTATTCACGGTTCTTTGGCGCTGACCGCGCTGGACAGCGGAATCATGACGCCATGGGCGCTGGAAAACATCTCTATCTACCAACAGTTTGGTTCCGTAGACGCTGCGCTGGAAGCCGGTAAGACGTTCCACGTCTGGGCGAAACCGATGCTCGACTCCTATATTTTCCTTGGGGGTAGCGGGGCAACGCTGGGTCTGATTATCGCTATCTTCCTGGCATCACGTCGTCCTGACTATCGTCAGGTTGCTAAGCTGGCACTGCCGTCAGGTCTCTTCCAGATTAACGAACCTATCCTGTTCGGTCTGCCGATCATCATGAACCCGGTTATGTTTATTCCGTTCATTCTGGTTCAGCCGATTCTGGCGGCGATTACGCTGGCAGCTTACTACTCAGGCATTATTCCACCGATTACCAACATCGCACCGTGGACTATGCCAACCGGTTTGGGCGCGTTCTTTAACACCAACGGTAGCGTCGCCGCTCTGCTGGTCGCGCTGTTCAACCTCGGTATTGCAACGCTGGTTTACCTGCCGTTCGTGGTAGTAGCCAACAAAGCTCAGAACGTTATTGATCAAGAAGAAAGCGAAGAAGATATCGCTAACGCATTGAAATTCTAAATTTAATCCGGCGTGGCTTCGCGGTCATGCCGGACTTAACCAGAGGAAAAAAGTATGTTGGATATCGAGAATATCGTCGACACGCAGTCAGAAGCAGAAGAACTTGAAGAAGTGGTGATGGGGCTCATCATTAATTCTGGTCAGGCGCGTAGCCTGGCATACGGCGCACTCAAAATGGCCAAGCAGGGGGATTTTGAAGCAGCGAAGACCATGATGGACCAGTCTCGCCTGGCGCTGAACGAAGCGCACCTCGTGCAAACAAAACTGATTGAAGGCGATCAGGGCGAAGGTAAAATGAAAGTCAGCCTGGTGCTGGTCCACGCACAGGATCATCTGATGACCTCGATGCTGGCGCGCGAGCTGGTCACTGAACTGATTGAACTTCACGAGAAGCTGAAATAGCGAGGAGTGCAAAATGCAGCTACAGATTAACGCACCGGAAATCAAAACCGTCTATGAACAGCAGCTGTTTAATGGCAAAAATTTCCATGTGTTCATCTATAACAAAACTGAGAGCATCAGTGGGCTGCATCAACATGACTACTATGAATTTACGCTGGTTTTAACCGGACGCTATTATCAGGAAATCAACGGTAAACGCGTATTGCTTGAGCGCGGGGACTTTGTTTTTATCCCGTTGGGATCGCATCACCAGAGTTTCTATGATTTCGGTGCGACAAGGATCCTTAACGTCGGTATCAGTAAACGTTTTTTTGAACAGCATTACCACCCGCTGCTGCCGTTTTGTTTCGTTGCATCGCAGGTCTATCGGGCGAATAATTCGTTTCTTACCTACATTGAAACGGTTATTGCATCACTGAACTTTCGTGAGAGCGGACTCGATGAATTTGTAGAAGTGGTCACCTTCTATATTATTAATCGGCTGCGCCATCATCGCGAAGAGCAGGTGCTGGATGATATTCCTCAGTGGCTCAAAACCACCGTCGAGACCATGCATGATAAACGGCAGTTTAGCGAGAATGCGCTGGAAAATATGGTACACCTGTCCGCGAAATCCCAGGAGTATCTGACCCGCGCGACCCAGCGTTATTACAGCAAAACGCCGATGCAGATCATTAATGAAATTCGCATTAATTTTGCTAAAAAACAGCTGGAAATGACTAACTATTCTGTAACGGATATTGCTTATGAGTCTGGTTACAGTAGTCCAAGCCTGTTTATTAAAACATTTAAAAAGCTGACGTCGTTTACGCCAAATAGCTATCGTAAGAAATTAACTGAATTTAATCAGTAGATATTATTTTCCAATAACTCATTTTTTATAGCTTGCCCTAAATAGCGTCGGGACAGCCACGCTATACCTGACAAACGGGTTGAGCATAATACATGTCAGTGTTTTGACACTGAAGGGAGAACGTATGAGCCAGAAATTAAAAGTCGTCACTATCGGTGGCGGGAGCAGCTACACCCCTGAGTTACTTGAAGGCTTTATTAAGCGCTATCACGAATTACCGGTTTCTGAATTGTGGCTGGTTGATGTAGAGGGTGGTAAAGAGAAGCTGGACATTATTTTTGACCTTTGCCAGCGGATGATCGACAAAGCTGGCGTTCCGATGAAGTTGTATAAAACGCTGGATCGCCGCGAAGCGTTGAAAGATGCTGATTTCGTTACCACCCAACTGCGTGTAGGACAACTTAAAGCCCGTGAGAAGGATGAGCGTATCCCGCTGAGCCACGGTTATCTGGGACAGGAAACGAACGGTGCGGGCGGCCTGTTCAAAGGTTTGCGTACCATTCCGGTTATTTTTGACATTGTAAAAGATGTGGAAGAACTGTGCCCGAATGCGTGGGTGATTAACTTTACTAACCCGGCAGGGATGGTGACTGAAGCGGTCTATCGCCATACTAATTTTAAGAAATTCATCGGCGTGTGTAATATTCCCGTCGGCATGAAAATGTTCATTAGCGATGTGCTGGCGCTGAAAGAGAGCGATGATTTATCTATCGATCTGTTCGGTCTGAACCATATGGTCTTTATCAAAGATGTGCTGGTGAACGGCGTGTCACGTTTTGATGAACTGCTGGACGGCGTCGCATCGGGCGAGTTGAAAGCGTCTACCGTGAAGAACATCTTTGACCTGCCGTTTAGTGAAGGACTGATTCGTTCGCTGAAACTACTGCCGTGCTCTTACTTGCTCTACTACTTCAAGCCAAAAGAGATGCTGGCAATTGAGATGGGTGAATACTATAAGGGCGGGGCACGCGCTCAGGTGGTACAGAAAGTTGAGAAACAACTTTTTGATCTCTATAAAAATCCTGAGCTGAACGTTAAGCCGAAGGAGCTGGAACAGCGCGGTGGCGCTTATTACTCCGACGCGGCCTGTGAAGTGATCAACGCTATCTACAACGATAAGCAGACCGAACATTATGTCAACATTCCGCACCATGGGCATGTCGATAACATTCCTGCGGACTGGGCGGTAGAAATGACCTGCACGTTGGGACGCAACGGCGCCACGCCACACCCACGTATTACTCATTTTGATGAGAAAGTCCTCGGTCTTATCTATACCATTAAAGGCTTTGAAGTGGCGGCGAGCAATGCGGCATTGAGCGGAGAGCTAAATGATGTGCTGCTGGCGCTGAACCTTAGCCCGCTGGTGCATTCTGACCGCGACGCTGAAGTCCTGGCGCGTGAATTGATTCTGGCGCATGAACAATGGCTGCCAAATTTCGCCGGGTGCATCGAGAAACTGAAAAGCGAACAACACTAACTGAGGTCGGCTATGGAACGCGTACTGATTGTGAATGCGGATGATTTTGGCCTGAGTAAAGGCCAAAACTACGGCATTGTTGAAGCCTGCCGCAATGGCGTGGTCACCTCGACGACGGCGTTGGTAAATGGCGCGGCGATTGACCATGCGGTACAACTGAGTCGTGACATACCTGCACTTGCCGTCGGGATGCACTTTGTTCTGACGCTGGGCAGACCGTTGACGCCAATGCCAGGCCTTACGCGTGACGGATTGCTGGGGAAATGGATCTGGCAAATGGCAGAAGAAGATGCTTTGCCGCTGGATGAAATTTCGCAAGAGCTGGCCGCGCAGTATCAGCGTTTTATAGACCTGTTTGGGCGGGAACCGACGCATCTGGATAGCCATCACCATGTGCATATGTTCCCGCAGATTTTCCCCATTGTCGCGAGCTTTGCAGCCGAACGAGGGATTGCGTTGCGTATCGATCGTCAGACGGTGTGCCAGTCGTCTGATTTACCCGCCACGTTGCGTTCTTCCCAGGGATTCAGCAGCGAGTTTTATGGCGAAGCGATTTCTGAGACGCTGTTTTTACAAACGCTGGCTGCCTCAGCAGACCGGGGAGAGTCCTCACTGGAAGTCATGTGCCATCCAGCCTTTATCGATGACACTATTCGTCAAAGTGCCTACTGTTACCCCCGCTTAACTGAGCTTGACGTACTGACGTCTTCGTCACTGAAATATGCTATTGCGGAGCGCGGTTATCGTCTTGGCAGTTTTCTGAACGTGTAATTCCTGAGTTTGCGGCGCAATTATGCGCCGCATTTTTTTAGGCAGGGATCGCGTCGATTTTTCCGGCTCGCGACCAGACACGATGCGCAGTCATCAGTGTCAGTAAGGTATCCATAAACTGTGCGTCTGCACTGTCCGCTTCTACCACGCCTTCCTCACTCTGATTTGTGATATTCAATGCAGCTTTAAGCTGGCGGGCATCTCCTGCCAGGGCGATAGGTTTCAGGTGCTTATACGCTTCCAGTAAGTAATATTTCGCATCGCCATTCATGGCGATATCCGCGATATTCCCACCCGGAACGATAACCGCATCGACCGTCAGCGACGGCGAGCCGGCAAAGGTACCCGCGATCGTCAGGACGGAGCCATCGTCGGCAACCACATTACCCATTCTGGAATAGAGCAACCTGGCATGAACGCCTTTCGCCTGCAGGGCCTGCATAATGGTGAGCAGATCGTCTGCCTTTACCTGATCATTGAGCAGAATGGCGACCACGCGGCCTTTGATATCACCTTTTGATCCCGCATATAAACTAAGCGAAGGCGCATTGGTTAACCCGTTGACGTCCGGTGGAGGGGAGATCTGGGTTTGCTCTTCGGTCAGTTCAAAACCGAGGTTGCTGGCCACGGACTGCGCCAGAGTGGTATCAATATGCGCCAAATGATCGACCACTCTTTCGCGAATATAAGGCCGGGTCACTTTGCTGAGTTCGAAACTGAATCCGCCAATAATATGCTGTTGCTCTATTGGTGTCTGGCTTAGCCAGAACAGGCGAGGGTGGGCATAGTATTCGCCGAAAGAGGGGCTACGCTCACGAATTTTATTCCCGTCAATGCGCTCCTGATACGACTCAAATCCACCACGTTTTGGCCCCGGCGGCGTTTCTCGTGGCCAGTTGTCATTGATGGAGTTAGGTTCATAGTTGGCGGGATTGGTATCAATATCCATGCGATGCATACCGTCGCGTTGGAAGTTATGGTACGGGCAGGTAGGGCGATTGATCGGGATTTCATGGAAGTTGGGCCCACCCAGGCGACTGATCTGTGTGTCCGTATAGGAGAACAGTCTGCCCTGTAACAGAGGGTCATTGGTAAAATCGATGCCCGGAACGATGTGACCGGGATGAAATGCCGCCTGTTCGTTTTCCGCGAAGAAATTGTCCGGGTTGCGGTTTAGTACCATTTTACCGACGCGCTGAACCGGAACCAGCTCTTCCGGGATGAGTTTTGTCGGGTCGAGCAGGTCAAAATCGAATTTAAACTCATCTTCCTCCGGAATTAACTGCAGGCCAAGTTCGTATTCCGGGTAATCGCCGGCTTCAATTGCCTCCCACAGATCGCGGCGATGGAAATCAGGATCGCGACCCGTCAGTTTCTGTGCTTCATCCCATACCAAAGAAGCTTTGCCAGCCAGCGGTTTCCAGTGGAAGCGGACGAAAGTGGCTTTCCCCTGCGCATTAATCAGCCGAAAAGTATGGATGCCAAAACCTTCCATCGTGCGATAACTGCGCGGGATCCCCCGGTCAGACATCGCCCACATCACGTTGTGCAGGGTTTCAGGTTGCAATGAGACATAATCCCAGAAGGTATCATGCGCGCTTTGGCCCTGTGGGATTGCCCAATGTGGCTCCGGTTTTACGGCGTGGACGAAATCCGGGAATTTATGTGCATCCTGAATAAAAAAGATCGGCGTGTTATTTCCTACCAGATCAAAGATGCCCTCTTCAGTATAAAATTTTGTCGCAAATCCCCGAATATCCCTGACCGTATCCGCTGAGCCTGCGCCGCCCTGGACTGTTGAGAAACGGACAAAAACGGGTGTTATCTTGTTTTCTTCGGACAAGAAATCGGCTTTTGTCGTTGCGCTTAAATCGGTATAGGACTGAAAGTAACCGTGCGCGGCTGACCCTCGAGCGTGAACGATACGTTCTGGTATACGTTCGTGATCAA
Source organism: Citrobacter werkmanii (assembly GCF_008693645.1). Taxonomy (NCBI): domain Bacteria; kingdom Pseudomonadati; phylum Pseudomonadota; class Gammaproteobacteria; order Enterobacterales; family Enterobacteriaceae; genus Citrobacter; species Citrobacter werkmanii. Next base: position 2,359,495 of record NZ_CP044101.1, read on the forward strand.
AATGGGTGATTTTTTCTCGCAGGATAAAATCTTCCAGTAATGTTGGCCCGCGATTTCCGGCGCGCAGCGAGTTTTGATCGTCTGCAATGCGTACGCCCTGATTGGTGGTCAGGGCAAATTCTTCGCTTCCTTTGCGAAAACTGTCCAGCGCGTTGAGTTTGTCACTTCTGATGTCAGGCGCTTTTAAGCTGCCGGACGTGGTGGGTTGCATGCCCGGAGGCGTGGGTTCAGGCGTTGGACGATGTGAACCGTCTGCTGGCGCCAGAGAATCAAGACCGGGTTTGGACTCGCTGGCATCATGAACCGGCGCAGTGTGATGGAGCGGATGCTTATCTTTCTGTGACATTAAACTCGTCTCCTGTATTCATCGCTGAAAGGGTCGTTGTTGCTGTCAAAAGCTTTAACTATAGACCACTCACTCAGCCCTGCAGGAATATACCGGGGAAGTAAAGCGCGATGAGACAGGCAAACCGCGCACGCAAGGCAGGACGCGGGAGGGGAAAATCGGCTAAGATAGCGGTTTTCTGATTTTTAGAATTTGTCTTTAGTGAAACAACTGATTATGAAACCTCTTCGCCAACAAAATCGTCCGGTTATTAGCTACGTGCCCCGTGTGGAGCCTGCTCCGCCAGAGCATGCGGTTAAAATGGATGCGTTTCGTGACGTATGGATACTGCGCGGTAAATATGTCGCTTTTGTCTTAATGGGGGAGTCGTTTCAGCGTTCGCCTGCATTTACGGTTCCGGAATCAGCGCAACGCTGGGCTAATCAGATTCGCCAGGAAAATGAACTGAGCGATTAACTGGATATAAAAAAACCGCCGGAGCATTACACGCCGGCGGTTTTTTTTATCAGCAAACAGGCTTAACGATGCGCCAGTTCGGCGTTATCGTCGCTGTCCAGAATCGTTTTGTCGGTCTGCTTCAGCCACTGGCTGGTCAGCGTACCGGCAGTCATGGAGCCGCTAACGTTCAGCGCCGTACGACCCATATCAATCAGCGGTTCAACGGAGATCAGCAGCGCGACCAGCGTTACCGGCAGACCCATGGCAGGCAGAACGATCAGCGCGGCAAAGGTCGCGCCGCCGCCCACACCCGCAACGCCTGCGGAACTCACGGTCACGATACCTACCAGCGTGGCAATCCACATGGGATCCAGCGGGTTAATACCGACAGTTGGGGCGACCATCACCGCCAGCATGGCCGGGTACAGGCCGGCACAGCCGTTCTGACCAATCGTGGCGCCAAAAGAGGCGGCAAAACTGGCAATGGATTCAGGTACGCCCAGACGACGGGTTTGTGCTTCAACGTTCAGCGGGATGGACGCGGCGCTGGAACGGCTGGTGAAAGCGAAAGTCAGGACAGGCCAGACTTTGCGGAAGTATTTCAGCGGGCTAACGCCGTTAACTCCCAGCAGGATCCCGTGTACCACAAACATAATGCCCAGACCGAGATACGAAGCGACGACGAAGCTGCCAAGCTTGATGATGTCCTGCAGGTTGGAGCCTGCAACCACTTTAGTCATCAGCGCCAGAACACCGTACGGCGTTAACTGCATAACCAGACGAACCAGCTTCATCACCCAGCTTTGCAGGGTATCGATAGCGACCAGAACACGCTCGCCTTTTGGGGCGTCATCTTTCAGCAGTTTCAGTGCGGCTACACCGAGGAATGCTGCGAAGATAACCACGCTGATAATTGACGTCGGGTTCGCTCCGGTCAGATCGGCAAACGGGTTTTTCGGGATGAACGACAGCACCAGTTGCGGAACGCTGAGGTCGGCTACTTTGCCAACATAATTGGTTTCAATGGCATTCAGGCGTGCGGTTTCAGCCCCGCCTTGTACCAGACCTTCGGCGGTCAGGCCGAACAGGTTGGTCACCAGAACACCTACCAGCGCGGCAATCAGCGTGGTAAACAGCAGCGTGCCGATGGTCAGGAAGCTAATTTTACCTAACTGAGAGGCGTTGTGCAGACGCGCAACGGCACTGAGAATAGAGGCAAAGACCAGCGGCATAACAATCATTTGCAGCAACTGGACGTAACCGTTGCCGACAATGTTGAACCACTGTACGGAATCTTTAAGAACCTGGCTGTCGGAGCCATAAATGGTGTGCAGCGCGAGACCGAACACCACCCCCATGACCAGACCGACCAGTACTTTTTTTGCCAGACTCCACTGTTTGTGACGGGCTTGCGCCAGCACGAACAGCAGCACTACGAACACGATAATGTTCGCGATTAATGGAAAGTTCATCCCCGTTCTCCTGATCTTATTATGCGGATCACCGTACGATGGTGATTCAGTTGGCGCAAGATTAGCAGAACTGTGACATGCCTCTTATATTCAAATGGAATTGTTTATGCCAAAAATGACATTTCGGCTGATTTATTAGTCAACCTGGTGCGTTATGAAACGATTAAACTGCATTTGTAGCGTATTTATCATTTGCGATGACCAGCGTACTGCACTGTTTTCTTGTACGGTCTGTGGCATCCAGATGGCCCAGGCAAACAGCGCCATACACAGGAATCGCTCCAGTTGATTCCCTTTTTGCGGTACAAGGATCGGCAGGCGAAAGCGCCAGCGACAGGGCCAAAGCAGGGGGACGCCTGCCGGGGTCAGCATGTCGGCCAGAATGTGGCTGAGATAACCGAGAACCATGCCCTGTAAGGCATCAGCTGGAATTATCCAGGTATCAGGGACTTTCAGGTAAAACGTGGCCAGCAGGGCAAAGACTGCCAGCAGGCTATGCGTAAACCCGCGATGGCCAAATGCGCGGGCAATGGGTTTCGATATCCACTTCAGACGCTGTCCGAGCAGAGATTTTGGATGATCGATATCCGGTAGCAGACATGTCAAAATGGCTGAAGGAACAATATGCCACCAGTCACCCTGCGCAAGAACGGGCGTTAGTTCGGCATTTTTGGCAAATACCGCACAGGCAATAGAAAAAAGAAGGTGGCCTTCCGCCGTCATGATAAAACCCAATAAACTGTCGATTCATACAGTATAGGGGTTTTATACAGTAGGCGGAAGAGGTGACGTTGTAACCCTTTGTCACAAGTGCGACATTACCGCGCCAGCCAACCACCATCCACGGCCAGCGTATAACCATGAATATAGTCAGAGGCTGAACTTGCGAGGAAAACGACCGGGCCTTTCAGATCGTCTGGCTTTCCCCAGCGTCCGGCTGGAATACGATCGATAATCTCCTGATTGCGCTCGCTGTCTTCACGTAGTTGCTGCGTGTTATTGGTCGCCATATAGCCGGGCGCAATAGCGTTGACATTAATACCTTGTGCAGCCCATTCATTAGCCAGCAGGCGGGTGATACCCAGTACACCGCTTTTCGATGCGGTATAGGAAGGAACGCGGATCCCGCCCTGAAATGAGAGCATTGAGGCAATATTAATTATTTTCCCACCGTTACCCTGCGCCACAAACTGGCGCGCCACGGCCTGCGACAGAAAGAACACGGATTTGAGATTCAGGTTCATCACGTCATCCCAGTCTTTTTCGCTGAAGTCCAGCGCATCCTGGCGACGTATGGTGCCCGCATTATTGACCAGAATATCGATCCGACCAAATGCCTCCACCGTTTGTGTCACAATGCTGGCGAGTACGTCCTGTTGGCTGAGATCGGCCTGAATCGCCATAAAGCGTCGACCGAGCGCGTTAATTTTCTCTGCGGTATCATGCGGGGTTTTACGATTCACTCCGACTACATCACAGCCAGCTTCAGCCAGCGCCAGTGCCATACCTTGTCCAAGGCCGGTATCACATCCGGTGACGATGGCAACTTTACCTGCGAGACGAAAAGCATCCTGAATCATATTCACCTCAATTATTCATTCCATTCACACTTTACCATGCGGAAAGAATAGGAGAGGCTGAGCAGAAATACAATAAAAATGAAACGCTGTTTTAAAAAAACAATCTCACGGGCAATGATTCGCATTGCCCGTGAGAGGATTAGCCGCGCAGATGAACGGCTGTAAGTTCGGTGAGCGAGGACAGTTTTACGTCGGCCAGTACATAGCGAGGATCGTCCTGATTTTCATGTGCAGGCACCACGATAGAGCGCATGCGAGCCGCTTTCGAGGCGATCATGCCGTTGACTGAATCTTCCAGGGCAACGCAACTCAAAGGATCAATGCCCAGTTTCGCTGCGCAATCGAGATACACCTGCGGGTGCGGTTTGCTGTAGGGAAGTTTCTCTGCGGAGGCCAGTGCATCGAAGCTGTCGCGTAAACCAAACATGGTCAGCACTTTTTCCAGCATATGCAACGGTGATGCGGATGCCAGCCCGACCAAAAGTCCCTGCGATTTGCACAACGCCACGGCTTCACGTACGCCAGGCAGCAGCGGTCTTGTTTCTTCAACTAACGCAATAGCCCGCGTGATGATACGTTCAGTCACTTCCTGACGTGTGGGGCCATTCCACGGTTGCTGCGCAAACCACAAATCAACCACCATGTCGATGCGTAAGCCAAGGGTATCGGGAAGCTCATGGCGGCGAGTGATATCAACGCCTAAACTTGCCATCACATCCAGTTCGGCCTGATCCCAGAGCGGTTCTGAATCGACCAGTAATCCATCCATATCGAAAATTGCAGCAAGAATTTGACGCGGGGTTGACATCACAACCTCTCCTTTAGGGTGATAAAAGGGATTTCGAGCCAGTCATAACAGGCTCTGAGCGTTCATAATGGCTAATTCTCTATTATACCGCCTTTAAAGATCAGGCGAAAACGGTTATCAACGGGTAAACTTAGGCCAAAATGACACGTCTTTATCAAGGGGAACTCATGACGTATCAACAAGCTGGACGCATTGCCGTCTTGAAAAGGCTGGTGGGATGGGTGATTTTCATTCCCGCGCTGATTTCAACACTGGTTTCTGTACTGAAGTTTATGTATGCGCACAGCGAAAAGCAGGAGGGGATTAATGCGGTGATGCTCGATTTTGCCCATGTAATGATCGACATGATGCGGGTGAACACCCCCTTTCTTAACGTATTTTGGTATAACTCGCCGACACCCGATTTTCAAAGTGGACTCAATCTCGTTTTTTGGCTGATTTTCATCCTGATTTTTGTCGGCTTAGCGTTGCAGGATTCAGGTGCAAGAATGAGCCGTCAGGCGCGTTTTTTACGCGAAGGTGTTGAGGATCAACTGATTCTGGAACAGGCCAAAGGCAGTGAAGGGTTATCACGCGCACAAATTGAATCACGTATCGTGGTACCGCACCATACGATCTTTTTACAAATTTTTCCGTTGTATATATTGCCGGTGATCGTTATCGTCATCGGCTACTTCTTCTTCTCATTACTGGGCTTTTTGTAAGCGTTGAAACATCAGGCCTGCCGCATTGTGTAACGTCAGGCCTGATAAGCGCGTTGTTAAGCCGCCAGTAACCTATCCATCGCTTTCTGCGCCACAACCAGATGCTGCCCTCCGAACAGAATAGCCCGATTCAGCAGCGTATAGAGCTGGTAGACAGGCTGTCTGTCAAGAAAATCCAGGGGGAGCGGCGAGACGGACTGATAACCATCATAAATTTGCGGCGGCTGCTCGGTATGTAACGGCAGCATTGCCAGATCGCACTCTCTGTCTCCCCAGTAGCAGGCAGGGTCGAAGATGTAAGGACCGTTCGGGCCGAGCGCGCAGTTTCCCGACCACAAATCCCCATGCAGGAGAGACGGCTGCGGCTGATGGGACGAGAGGCGTTGCTGAACATGCTCGACAATGGCGTCAATATTGCCAAACGCAATACCTTTTTCAGCGGCGAGTTCCAGTTGCCAGCCAATGCGCTGCTCGGCAAAAAAAGTTGACCAGCGACGTTGCCAGGCATTGGGTTGCGGCGTGGTCGAGAGCGCATTGTCGAAGTCGAGTCCGAACTGCGGCTGATCGCTCCATTCATGCAAATGCGCAAGCTGTTGGCCGAGGATAAACGCATTGTGCGCGTCAAGCGGACGGGGAGGGAGGAAGTCCATTACCAGGAAACTGTAATCTCTGTCTGCGCCTACCGCCCAAACTTTCGGTACAGATACGGTTTGACTGCGGGAAAGTAGCTCCAGCTGATCGGCTTCCGCCGTAAAGCCGGTCAACAGCTCTCTTTCATCGCATTTGACGAAAAAATCGCGCCCCGCATAGCGTAAATGCCATGCGGCGTGGATCTCTCCGCCGGGCAGTTCATTACGCAGTTCGATTTCGCCTTCACCTAATTGCTCGCTTAAAAGACGACTGATAGCCTGCCACATGATGTCTCTCCCCATGTTGTCTGCCAGATCATAAGGTTAGCGCAAGAATGCGGTTAAAAAACACGAACTGACGCACACCACGGACGCGTCATCGCTGGAAAGGCACTTAATGTTTGTCGTTCTTCTTCATCTCGCACAGTTGTGGAGACGTCTGTTTGCACATGATTCACTTCTTTGTAATCACGTGATTTTTTATCATAGACGTATAACAACCATGCCGACAGTTTTACCGGAAAATCCCCCTTCCTGGTAAGAAGGGGACGGTGGCATTACTGCGCAAGGTATGCATATATTTTTTGCGTATCGTCCAAAGCGCACAGACGCGTCCCCTGATTCAGGGTTGCTGCGCTACCGGCGGCAACCCCGAAACGAACAATATCGTCAAAAGGTGCGTTCTCAGCCAGTTTAAGCGTCATGGCGCCGACCATGCTGTCGCCTGCGCCTACGGTACTTTGACTTTTCACCGGTGGTGGAACCACCTGGACGCAGGTGTCGCGATCAACGCCCAGCGCCCCTTGTGGCCCAAGAGAGACCACGACGCGATGTGCTTTACCCGATTGCACAATCTCCTGTGCGGCTTTACGCACGTCATCAGGTTGGGTGAGTTCGCGGTTCACCAGCGCGCTCAGTTCTTTAAGGTTGGGTTTGACCAGTTCGATATTGCCGATGGCTAACGCCGCCGTTAGCGCCTCGCCTGAGCTATCGACGATGCAGCGAATACCCTGTTTTTGTGCTGAGGTAACGAGTCGGGTCAGCTTCTCAAGTTGTACGCCAGGCGGCAAACTGCCGCTAATCACCAGCAGCGCGCCGGACTCAATTTCCAGCACCTGATCCTGAAGTTGATAGAACTCATCATCGGTCAGCGCAGCCCCGGGCATAACGAAGCGATACTGCTCACCGCTGGACTCAACGTGGACGTGCAGATTTTGGCGGGTCCAGTCTTTGGCTTCGACTGTAGAGACGGGAACGTTTTCGTCGGCGAGCAATGCAACAAGATGCTCACCCGTGGCCCCGCCCGCGGGGAAGATAGCCGTCGCAGTACCGCCAAGATGCGCTATTGCACGAGCGACGTTGATGCCGCCGCCACCGGGTTCAAAAACCGGCGAGGTACAGCGAAGTTTACCCTCAGGGTAGATTTGCGGAGTAATTGTTGCGCTATCGAGAGAGGGCGCAAGTGTTAACGTATAGATACGTACCATCTTTACCTCCTGTTAGGCTGCCTTCAGTCTGGCACTTAACATCCCGAAAGTGAAGTAATTAACAACATGATTTTTCATATCTTTATTTAAAATTATCGGGTCAAAGTTATATAAATAAAATATCGATTTAAGAACGCTCTTATTCAAAAAATGAAATAAGAATTTATTGCTATGTTATTCGAGTCTTTTTATAATTTGTTACCTTTCAAGGGTCTTTTGTCATTGATCCATATGAAAGTTTCCGAGACCGTTATGGTCTCTTTTTTTGTTGTACGGACTCTTAATAAATGAAGCTTTTGAAGACAGTGCCCACAGCATTCATGCTGATGGGAGGCCTGCTTGCGTCAATGCATGCTGCCGCCGATGATTCCGTTTTTACTGTCATGGATGATCCTTCCAGCGCGAAAAAACCCTTTGAAGGTAACCTGAACGCGGGATATCTCGCCCAGTCAGGCAACACAAAAAGTTCTTCTTTAACTGCAGACACCAACATGACCTGGTATGGTCAAACTACGGCGTGGTCTCTGTGGGGAAATGCCAGCAACACCTCCTCAAATGATGAGCGTTCATCAGAGAAATATGCCGTAGGGGGCCGTAGTCGTTACAACATGACCGACTATGACTATCTCTTTGGGCAGGCAAGCTGGTTGACCGACCGCTACAACGGTTATCGCGAGCGTGACGTACTGACCGCAGGTTACGGTCGTCAGTTCCTTAATGGGCCGGTGCACAGCTTCCGTTTTGAATTCGGTCCTGGTGTTCGTTATGACGAGCACACTGATGGCACCACCGAAACGCAGCCGTTGGGCTATGCGTCCGGGGCGTATGCGTGGCAGATGACGGATAACACCAAATTTACTCAGGGTGTATCGGTATTCGGTGCTGACGATACGACACTCAACTCTGAAACGGCTTTGAACGTTGCCATCAATGAACACTTCGGGTTAAAGGTGGCTTACAACGTGACCTGGAACTCTGAACCGCCGGCAACGGCGCCGGAGCATACCGATCGTCGAACGACTGTTTCGCTCGGTTATCGTATGTAATGACAAGCCGGGTCAAATAATTGGCCCGGTTTTCCCAGTTAAAGTTAAGTTTATTTAATATTTACTCTACGTTTTATTTTTAACACGTACCAATAACGCGCTATTTTTCAGGTAAATTCTATTTAATAGATAAATAAACGGAACCGTACTGCCGGTGCCAATAATTTAACCCCAGATCATTGCGGCCCAACGCAGCATCAGCATGGCCGCCCAAATAACAAGCAGAATCACAACTATTTTCCCGTGTTTTTTCGCAAAGCGATTTGTTGGCATAGTTCTTTCCCGCTCATATTCGATGACTTTCGGCAAGTGTAACAAAGACGTCAGGGTGTCAGTGAATTGATTTACATCATACAGTGCGCGTTGATTGCTGCTTTGATCGGCTCGTAACACCGTGTACACTGTCAACGGTGTTATCAAAAAAAGGGCGTAGGTCCAGCGTCGCCACCAAGGCGACCCGTGACATATTTCGCAGAGTGAAGCGGGAATCAGCCCACACCTTTTTGATAATTTTAAATATTGAATCTTTGTATGTGCTCTTACGTGTGGGGCACCACTGCAAATAAGGATATAACATGCCTGTTATTACTCTTCCTGATGGCAGCCAACGCCATTACGACCACGCTGTAAGCCCCATGGATGTTGCGCTGGACATCGGTCCAGGTCTGGCGAAAGCCACGATTGCTGGCCGTGTTAACGGTGAGCTGGTAGATGCTTCCGATCTGATTGAACATGATGCGAAGCTCTCCATCATCACCGCGAAGGATGAAGAAGGTCTGGAGATCATTCGTCACTCCTGTGCGCACCTGTTAGGGCACGCGATCAAACAACTCTGGCCGCACACCAAAATGGCGATCGGACCGGTTGTTGACAACGGTTTTTACTACGATATCGATCTTGACCGTACGTTAACCCAGGAAGACGTCGACGCGCTCGAGAAGCGGATGCACGAGCTCGCTGAGAAAAACTACGATGTCATTAAGAAGAAAGTCAGCTGGTACGAAGCGCGTGAAACCTTCGTGAAGCGTGGCGAGACCTATAAAGTCTCTATTCTTGATGAAAACATTGCCCATGATGACAAGCCTGGCTTGTACCATCATGAAGAATATGTCGATATGTGCCGTGGCCCGCACGTGCCGAACATGCGTTTCTGCCATCACTTCAAACTGATGAAGACCGCTGGGGCATACTGGCGTGGCGACAGCAATAATAAGATGCTGCAGCGTATTTATGGTACTGCATGGGCAGATAAAAAAGCCCTCAACGCCTACCTGCAACGTCTGGAAGAAGCCGCCAAACGCGATCACCGTAAAATCGGTAAACAGCTTGACCTGTATCATATGCAGGAAGAAGCGCCGGGTATGGTGTTCTGGCACAATGATGGCTGGACTATCTTCCGTGAACTGGAAGTCTTCGTTCGTTCGAAACTGAAAGAATATCAGTATCAGGAAGTTAAAGGTCCGTTCATGATGGACCGCGTGCTGTGGGAAAAAACAGGTCACTGGGATAACTACAAAGATGCGATGTTCACGACTTCTTCAGAGAACCGTGAATACTGCATTAAGCCCATGAACTGCCCGGGCCACGTACAGATCTTTAATCAGGGTCTGAAATCTTATCGCGATCTGCCGCTGCGTATGGCTGAGTTTGGTAGCTGCCACCGTAACGAGCCGTCAGGCGCGCTGCACGGTCTGATGCGCGTTCGTGGCTTCACTCAGGATGATGCGCATATCTTCTGTACTGAAGAACAGATCCGTGATGAAGTTAACGCTTGTATTCGTATGGTCTACGATATGTACAGCACCTTTGGCTTCGAGAAGATCGTCGTCAAACTGTCCACTCGCCCCGAAAAACGTATCGGTAGCGATGAAATGTGGGACCGTGCTGAAGCTGACCTGGCCGTTGCGTTGGAAGAAAACAACATCCCGTTTGAGTTCCAACTGGGTGAGGGCGCATTCTACGGTCCGAAAATTGAATTTACCCTGTATGACTGCCTCGATCGTGCATGGCAGTGCGGTACTGTACAGCTGGACTTCTCCCTGCCGTCCCGTTTAAGCGCCTCTTATGTTGGCGAAAACAACGAGCGTCAGGTGCCGGTTATGATTCACCGCGCAATTCTTGGGTCGATGGAACGTTTCATCGGTATTCTGACCGAAGAGTTTGCTGGCTTCTTCCCGACCTGGCTTGCGCCGGTTCAGGTTGTGGTCATGAACATTACCGATTCTCAGTCTGAATACGTTAACGAATTAACGCAGAAACTACAAAATGCGGGCATTCGTGTAAAAGCAGACTTGAGAAATGAGAAGATTGGCTTTAAAATCCGCGAGCACACTTTACGTCGTGTCCCTTACATGTTGGTCTGTGGCGACAAAGAGGTTGAAGCAGGCAAAGTTGCCGTGCGCACCCGTCGTGGCAAAGACTTGGGCAGCCTGGACGTAAATGAAGTGATTGAGAAGCTGCAACAAGAGATTCGCAGCCGCAGTCTTCAACAACTGGAGGAATAAGGTATTAAAGGCGGAAAACGAGTTCAAACGGCACGTCCGAATCGTATTAATGGCGAGATTCGCGCCCTGGAAGTTCGCTTAACAGGTCTGGAAGGCGAAGCTTTGGGTATTGTGAGTCTGAGAGAAGCAATCGAAAAAGCTGAAGAAGCTGGAGTAGATTTAGTTGAAATCAGCCCTAACGCCGAACCGCCAGTTTGTCGTATTATGGACTACGGCAAGTTCCTTTATGAAAAGAGTAAGTCTTCTAAGGAACAGAAGAAAAAGCAAAAAGTTATCCAGGTTAAGGAAATTAAATTCCGTCCTGGCACCGACGATGGCGATTACCAGGTAAAACTCCGCAGCCTGGTACGCTTTCTGGAAGATGGCGATAAGGCTAAGATCACGCTGCGTTTTCGCGGCCGTGAGATGGCCCACCAACAGATCGGTATGGAGGTGCTCAACCGCGTCCGTGACGATCTGAGTGAACTGGCAGTAGTCGAATCCTTCCCTACGAAGATCGAAGGCCGTCAGATGATCATGGTGCTCGCTCCTAAGAAGAAACAGTAAGGCCTTCAAGTAGCAATGTCTGTGGAGCCTGCGGGTTCCACAGCCGTTGTTCGCCTACGTTTCGTTTATTAACAATGCGAAGTGGAAGTTATTAAAATGCCAAAAATTAAGACCGTACGCGGTGCTGCTAAGCGCTTCAAAAAAACCGGTGGTGGTGGATTTAAGCGTAAGCACGCAAACCTGCGTCATATTCTGACCAAAAAATCTACTAAGCGTAAACGTCACCTGCGTCCAAAAGGCCTGGTTTCTAAAGGCGATCTGGGTCTGGTTATCGCGTGCCTGCCGTACGCATAAGCCGTTAACGTTTAATTAATTTTTTACTAAGAATATAGATACAGGAGAGCACATATGGCTCGCGTAAAACGTGGTGTAGTTGCCCGTGCACGTCACAAGAAAATTTTGAAACAAGCTAAAGGCTACTACGGTGCGCGTTCTCGCGTATACCGCGTTGCCTTCCAGGCTGTTATCAAAGCTGGTCAGTACGCTTATCGTGACCGTCGTCAGAAAAAGCGTCAGTTCCGTCAACTGTGGATTGCGCGTATCAACGCAGCAGCACGTCAGAACGGTATTTCTTACAGCAAATTCATCAACGGCCTGAAAAAAGCCTCTGTTGAAATCGACCGTAAGATCCTGGCTGACATCGCAGTATTCGACAAAGTAGCGTTCACCGCTCTGGTCGAAAAAGCGAAAGCAGCTCTGGCATAAGCCGGTGAAAAGAGGGAGCCTGGCTCCCTCTCTTTTATTGTAGCGCAATCAATTAGTTGACATTTTACCCGTAAGCCTTTTCAATAAAGGTTGTCCGGTTTTTACCACATAAGGTAATGCAAGCATGAATGCTGCTATTTTCCGCTTCTTCTTTTACTTTAGCACCTGAATCCAGGAGGCTTGCGCGTGAAAGAAGAAACGGAAAACAGCGCCTAAAAGCCTCCCTGGTGGAGGCTTTTTTTATACGCGTCATCCTTCAAGTTGTCTCTGTGTTGGCTGCATTCGCTCACCCCAGTCACGTACTGATGTACGCTCCTGAGGATTTGCTCTTTTGCCGCCTTGATACAACTTGAATGATTTTGCGTATAGACGAGCGACTAGTGAATATCGCCACATAACGAGGAAAACCATGTCACATCTCGCAGAGCTGGTTGCCAGTGCAACGGCCGCCATTAACCAGGCTTCAGATGTTGCCGCGTTAGACAATGTCCGCGTCGAATATTTGGGCAAGAAAGGGCACTTGACCCTTCAAATGACAACCCTGCGCGAGCTGCCGCCAGAAGAGCGTCCGGCAGCAGGTGCGGTGATAAACGAAGCCAAAGAGCAGGTACAGCAAGCGCTGAACGCACGTAAAGCCGAATTAGAAAGTGCTGCGCTGAATGCCCGTCTGGCTGAAGAAACGATCGATATCTCTCTGCCGGGACGTCGTATCGAAAATGGCGGTCTGCATCCGGTAACACGTACTATCGAGCGTATTGAAAGCTTCTTCGGTGAGCTGGGCTTTACCGTGGCGACCGGTCCGGAAATCGAAGATGACTATCATAACTTCGACGCACTGAATATTCCTGGCCATCACCCGGCGCGTGCTGACCACGACACTTTCTGGTTTGACGCGACCCGTCTGCTGCGTACGCAGACTTCCGGCGTGCAGATCCGCACCATGAAAGAAAAACAGCCGCCGATTCGTATCATCGCCCCTGGGCGCGTATACCGTAACGATTACGATCAGACGCACACCCCAATGTTCCATCAGATGGAAGGGCTGATTGTTGATACCAACATCAACTTCACCAACCTGAAAGGTACGCTGCACGATTTCCTGCGCAACTTCTTTGAAGAAGACCTGCAGGTTCGCTTCCGTCCTTCTTACTTCCCGTTCACCGAACCTTCTGCGGAAGTTGATGTGATGGGCAAAAATGGCAAATGGCTGGAAGTGCTGGGCTGCGGGATGGTTCACCCGAACGTGCTGCGCAACGTGGGTATCGATCCGGAAATCTACTCCGGCTTTGCATTCGGTATGGGTATGGAGCGTCTGACCATGCTGCGTTATGGCGTGACCGATCTGCGTTCTTTCTTCGAAAACGATCTGCGTTTCCTCAAACAGTTTAAATAAAGGCAGGATAAAACAATGAAATTCAGTGAACTGTGGTTACGCGAATGGGTAAACCCGGCGATTGATAGCGATGCGCTGTCAAACCAAATCACGATGGCGGGTCTGGAAGTTGACGGTGTGGAACCTGTTTCGGGCGCGTTCAACGGCGTTGTGGTGGGTGAAGTGGTTGAGTGCGCTCAGCACCCGAACGCTGACAAACTGCGCGTCACCAAAGTGAATGTAGGCGGTGACCGTCTGTTGGATATCGTCTGTGGCGCGCCGAACTGCCGTCAGGGCCTGAAAGTGGCGGTGGCAACCGTGGGCGCCGTACTGCCAGGCGACTTTAAAATTAAAGCAGCGAAACTGCGCGGTGAACCGTCTGAAGGCATGCTGTGCTCGTTCTCCGAGCTGGGTATTTCCGACGACCATAGCGGCATTATCGAACTGCCCGCCGATGCGCCAATTGGCACCGATATCCGCGAATACCTGAAGCTTGACGACAACACTATCGAAATCAGCGTTACGCCGAACCGCGCCGACTGCCTGGGTATCATCGGCGTGGCACGTGATGTTGCCGTACTGAACCAGGCTCCGCTGGTTGAACCGGAAATGGCGCCAGTAGCCGCAACCATTAGCGATGTCCTGCCGATTCAGGTCGACGCGGTGGAAGCCTGCCCACGCTATCTGGGGCGCGTGGTGAAAGGCATCAACGTTAAAGCGCCAACCCCGCTGTGGATGAAAGAAAAACTGCGTCGCTGCGGCATCCGCTCTATCGATGCCGTGGTTGACGTGACGAACTATGTGCTGCTCGAACTGGGTCAGCCGATGCACGCGTTCGACAAAGACCGCATTGAAGGCGGGATTGTTGTCCGGATGGCAAAAGAGGGGGAAACCCTGGTTCTGCTGGACGGCAGCGAAGCTAAACTGCATGCGGATACGCTGGTGATTGCCGACCATAACAAAGCGCTGGCCATGGGCGGCATCTTTGGTGGTGAACATTCCGGCGTGAATGATGAAACGCAAAACGTCCTGCTGGAATGCGCGTTCTTCAGTCCGCTGTCTATTACCGGTCGCGCGCGTCGTCATGGCCTGCACACCGATGCTTCTCACCGCTATGAGCGTGGTGTCGATCCTGCGCTGCAGTACAAAGCGATGGAGCGTGCTACCCGTTTGCTGATTGATATCTGCGGCGGTGAAGCCGGTCCAGTTATTGATGTAACCAACGAAGCGACGCTGCCAAAACGCGCGACCATTACGCTGCGCCGCAGCAAACTGGATCGTCTGATCGGACACCATATTGCTGATGACCAGGTGAGTGATATTCTGCGTCGTCTGGGTTGTGACGTCACGGAAGGTCAGGATGAGTGGAAAGCGGTAGCGCCGAGCTGGCGTTTCGATATGGAAATCGAAGAAGACCTGGTCGAAGAAGTTGCCCGCGTTTACGGTTATGACAATATTCCGAATACGCCAATTCAGGCAGGTCTGATCATGGGTACGCATCGTGAAGCGGATTTATCGCTGAAACGTGTAAAAACCATGCTGAATGACAAAGGCTACCAGGAAGTTATCACCTACAGCTTTGTCGACCCGAAAATTCAGGCATTGCTGCATCCGGGTGAAGAATCGCTGCTGCTGCCAAGCCCAATTTCTGTTGATATGTCGGCAATGCGCTTGTCGCTGTGGACCGGTTTGCTGTCAACGGTGGTGTATAACCAGAACCGTCAGCAGAACCGTGTGCGTATTTTTGAAACGGGTTTACGTTTCGTACCGGATACGCAGGCCAACCTCGGGATCCGTCAGGATCTGATGCTGGCAGGCGTGATCTGCGGTAATCGTCATGATGAACACTGGAATCTGGCAAAAGAGACCGTTGATTTCTATGATTTGAAAGGCGATCTGGAAGCGGTTCTCGACTTGACCGGCAAACTGGCGGACATTCAGTTCAAAGCTGAAGCGAATCCAGCACTGCATCCGGGTCAGTCTGCGGCGATTTATCTGAAAGGTGAACGTATTGGTTTCATTGGGGTTGTTCATCCTGAGCTGGAACGTAAACTGGATCTGAACGGTCGCACTCTGGTGTTTGAACTGGAGTGGAACAAGCTCGCAGACCGCGTGGTGCCTCAGGCGCGTGAAGTTTCTCGCTTCCCAGCGAACCGTCGCGACATCGCAGTCGTTGTGGCAGAAAACGTTCCCGCTGCGGATATTTTATCCGAGTGTAAGAAAGTTGGCGTAAATCAGGTAGTTGGCGTAAACTTATTTGACGTGTACCGCGGTAAGGGTGTTGCGGAGGGCTATAAGAGCCTCGCTATCAGCCTGATCCTTCAGGATACCAGCCGTACACTTGAAGAAGAGGAGATTGCCGCTACCGTCGCCAAATGTGTAGAGGCATTAAAAGAGCGATTCCAGGCATCATTGAGGGATTGAACCTATGGCGCTTACAAAAGCTG
The DNA here is from genome assembly GCF_008693645.1 of Citrobacter werkmanii. Classification (NCBI taxonomy): domain Bacteria; kingdom Pseudomonadati; phylum Pseudomonadota; class Gammaproteobacteria; order Enterobacterales; family Enterobacteriaceae; genus Citrobacter; species Citrobacter werkmanii. The sequence goes on from NZ_CP044101.1 coordinate 2,375,579, forward strand.
AAATGTCAGAATATCTGTTTGATAAGCTTGGGCTTAGCAAGCGGGATGCCAAAGAACTGGTCGAGCTGTTTTTCGAAGAGATTCGTCGTGCTCTGGAAAATGGTGAGCAGGTAAAACTCTCTGGTTTTGGTAACTTCGATCTGCGTGATAAGAATCAACGTCCGGGACGTAACCCGAAAACGGGCGAAGATATTCCCATTACAGCACGGCGCGTGGTGACCTTCAGACCCGGACAGAAGTTAAAAAGTCGGGTTGAAAACGCAACGCCCAAAGAAGAGTGATTTAACGATTCGTTAAACCACTTGCGTTGCCATCAAAGCGGCAGCGTAAAGCATGACGTATATAACTAAAAAGGCCGCTCTGCGGCCTTTTTCCTTTTCACTACCGAAACAGCACCGTAGAATCACCCCCATCTTTTTTCAGCAGAATGGAAAACATGCTGACTTTCGCCCATCAACAGCAGCGACGAAACGTGCGCTGGATACTGTCACTGTCAGTGCTGATGTTACTGGCAACGATTTTAAGCCTGTGCGCAGGAGAACAGTGGATCGCTCCTGGCGACTGGTTCAGCGCCCGCGGCGATCTGTTCGTCTGGCAAATCCGCTTTCCACGTACCCTCGCCGTTTTGCTGGTAGGCGCTGCGTTGGCTTTATCCGGTGCGGTAATGCAGGCCCTCTTTGAAAATCCACTCGCGGAACCGGGTCTACTGGGCGTGTCTAACGGCGCAGGTGTAGGACTTATTGCTGCTGTGCTGCTCGGCCAGGGGCAGCTTCCCGGCTGGGCGTTGGGCTTATGTGCCATCGCCGGGGCGCTGATTATTACTCTCATTCTGTTACGCTTTGCCCGTCGTCATTTGTCTACCAGTCGCTTGCTGCTGGCGGGAGTGGCGCTGGGCATTATCTGTAGCGCGTTGATGACGTGGGCCATCTATTTTTCCACCTCTTTTGACTTACGACAACTGATGTACTGGATGATGGGGGGCTTTGGCGGCGTCGACTGGCATCAGGCCTGGCTGATGGTGGCGTTGATCCCCGTACTGATATGGATCTGCTGTCAGTCTCAGCCGATGAATATGCTGGCGCTGGGGGAAACTTCTGCGCGCCAACTGGGGTTACCATTATGGTTCTGGCGCAATCTGCTGGTGGTCGCCACAGGATGGATGGTCGGCGTAAGCGTGGCTCTGGCGGGTGCGATTGGTTTTATTGGATTGGTTATCCCCCACATTTTGCGGTTGTGTGGTTTAACCGATCACCGTGTTCTCCTGCCTGGCTGCGCGTTGGCTGGCGCAATCGCATTATTGTTTGCTGATGTTGTCGCGCGTTTGGTGTTGGCTTCGGCTGAACTACCCATCGGCGTGGTGACGGCTACCATGGGAGCACCGGTATTTATCTGGCTATTGTTGAAAGCCGCGCGCTAGAAAGCGTTGGTTCGGTCTATGATTAAAAACTGAAAATCAACCTGTTGTTCTGGAGATGCTATGCAAGACACTATCCTCAATACCGAAGTGACGACCATTGACGGCGAGGCGACTACGCTGCAACCGTATTCCGGCAATGTACTATTAATCGTCAACGTTGCTTCAAAATGTGGACTGACGCCGCAATACGAACAACTGGAGAACCTGCAGAAAGCCTGGCATCAGCAGGGCTTCAATGTGCTTGGTTTTCCCTGCAATCAGTTTCTGGGCCAGGAACCGGGCAGCGAAGATGAAATAAAAACGTACTGCAGTATGACCTGGGGCGTTACCTTCCCGATGTTCAGCAAGATTGACGTCAACGGCGAGGGGCGTCATCCGCTGTATCAGAAGCTGATTGATGCCGCGCCAACGGCTGTGGCGCCAGCAGACAGTGGATTCTATGAACGTATGGCCAGTAAAGGCCGGGCGCCGCTCTACCCGGACGATATCCTGTGGAACTTTGAGAAGTTTTTAGTGGGACGGGATGGGCAAGTACTGCAACGATTCTCTCCGGATATGACGCCTGAGGATCCGATGCTGGTGCAAAGCATCAAGAAGGCGCTGGCAAACTAATGTCTCGATTGATGCAGCTACAGGATGTAGCGGAATCGACCCGGCTCGGCCCGCTTTCTGGTGAAATAAAAGCAGGGGAAATCCTGCATTTGGTGGGTCCTAACGGTGCGGGGAAAAGTACGCTGTTGGCGCGTATGGCGGGTTTGACGACCGGGGAGGGCAGCATCACCTTCGGCGACATGCCGCTTGAAGAGTGGCCGGCAGCAAAGCTGGCGCAATATCGTGCTTATCTTGCGCAACAGCAAAACCCGCCTTTTGCCATGCCGGTCTGGCATTTTCTGACGCTGCATCAACCCGACAAAGCGCGTGCCGATCTGTTACAGGAGGTCGCCGATGCGCTTGGTCTGGGGGATAAGCTGGGGCGTGGCGTCAATCAACTCTCCGGCGGTGAGTGGCAGCGTGTGCGCCTGGCGGCCGTTATTTTGCAAATTTGCCCGCAAGCTAATCCATTCGGTCAGCTTTTACTGTTGGATGAGCCGATGAACAGCCTGGACGTCGCGCAACAAAACGCCCTGGACAGGTTGTTGGGCCAACTGTGTTTGCAGGGAATAGCGATTGTGATGAGCAGCCATGACCTCAATCATACCTTGCGCCATGCGCATAAAGCCTGGTTGCTCAAACGTGGGAAGCTGCTTGCCAGTGGCTCACGTGATACGGTCCTGACACCAGCTAATCTGTCTGCGGCTTACGGCGTGAACTTCCGTCGTTTGGATATCGAAGGCCACAGAATGCTCATATCAACCACTTAAGTTAAATGGGTTCTTGAAAATCCTGTAATTTCCACGCTAAATTGGCATAAAAATAAAATCCAGAGGATTCGTCCTGAATGCGCTTTTGGCTCCTTTTCATCACAGCATTGTTTTTGGCGGGCTGCAGCAGCCATCGTGCTCCTGCGCCAAATGCCCATTTGTCGGATTCTATCGCCGTTATCGCCGGTCTTAATGACCAGCTACAAACCTGGCATGGTACACCTTATCGTTATGGTGGTATGAGCCGTAGCGGGGTGGATTGCTCAGGGTTTGTTTTGATGACGATGCGGGATAAATTCGATCTACAGCTCCCGCGCGACACGCGCATGCAATCAAAGATTGGTACCGAAATCGATAAAGATGATTTGTTGCCAGGCGATCTGGTTTTCTTTAAAACCGGATCCGGAGAAAGTGGTCTGCATGTCGGCATTTACGACACCAATAATCAATTTATTCATGCCTCAACCAGCCGCGGAGTGATGCGCTCGTCACTGGATAATGTCTACTGGCGTAAAAACTTCTGGCAGGCTCGACGTATTTAATCCTCACAACTGACGAGGCTGCCAACGACTGTGCAGCCTCGACATTTTCATTTGAATGCTAACTGTTATTACTGCTTCCAGCCGATCAATAACCCTGTGTGTTAAGAGTGTATCTTGCTAAAAATATGATTTATGCCGGGATATTAAAAAGTGCAAAGCTGGATATTCGCTTATAATCACGATAAGCTAAAAAAAAGGATTCGATTTACTGGCTATAAAGGGACAAATGAAAGAGCCTCTACTTGCATCAGCAGTAACGTATTTCTCCATCCTTTGCTACAGGATGCCGGATAACACCTATGCAGAGGGGCTGGTACGATGATTGTTTCACTGGATAATCTTTATCAATCGGAGTTGTCTTTTCTCCCTGCGAGAAGTGAAAAAGGCGATCTTGAATTCGTAGATATCATCACCAGTTTTGCCAGCCTGCAGGGGGATGTGCGTATACCAACCGAGCTGGTCTTACCTCGGATGTCGGACGATGAACAATGTCGTTTATTTGCAGAGAAACTAGAATTAATCGAAACGTGCCAACATTTTTTTATTCAGCGAAAAGTCTCAGTCTGGATTAATTTAACCCCGGCAATTGCTCATACTTTATTATCAGACGCTGAATATGCTTCACAAATTGAACGATTTTCATTTCTGGAACTGGCTATTAATGAAAGCTATCCAGAGTTAAACAAGGGTAAAGACAATCCAACGCTGGCTGCACTTGCGGCAAGATTTCCATTAATTCTGCAAAATTATGGCGCTGGCGGCATATCAACGCGGGCAATTTTTGATGGCCTGTTCAAACGTGTGGTGTTGGATAAAAACTTTGTTCAACAAAGGATTGCACATATTTCATTTGAACCATTTATGCGCGCTATCCAGGCGCAAATATCACCCTGCTGTGAGTCAATCATCATTAGCGGTATTGATACGCAAGAAATGTTGGCACGAGTACTTCCCCTCGGTTTCAGCGCCATGCAGGGAGGACTGTGGCCTGCGGTACCGCCCGCGCAGATAATTTCGTTATCGAGGATATAACCCTTTTATTTGCTGGTGTTTAACAGGCTATTAACAGTCTACACTAGAGACAGGAGGCCCTATGACCCTGTCTTTTACCACCCGCTGGCGTGATGAATTACCAGCAACCTATACAGCACTGTCGCCTACGCCCCTGAAAAACGCGCATCTTATCTGGCATAACGATGCTCTGGCTGAGCAATTGGCTATTCCTGCGGCGCTGTTTACTATTCCAGAGGGTTCAGGCGTTTGGGGAGGCGAATCCTTGCTTCCCGGGATGTCGCCTTTAGCGCAAGTTTATAGCGGACATCAGTTCGGCGTTTGGGCCGGTCAGCTTGGTGACGGACGCGGGATCCTGCTGGGCGAACAACAGCTTGCTGATGGCTCGACGCTTGACTGGCACCTGAAGGGTGCCGGACTGACGCCTTATTCCCGCATGGGGGATGGGCGCGCCGTGCTGCGTTCAACCATTCGCGAAAGCCTGGCCAGCGAGGCGATGCACTATCTGGGAATACCCACCACGCGGGCATTGTCGATTGTCACCAGCGACACGCCGGTATATCGCGAAACGGTAGAGCATGGGGCGATGCTCATTCGCGTGGCGCAAAGCCATATGCGCTTTGGCCATTTTGAACACTTTTACTATCGTCGCGAGCCGGAGAAAGTCCGTCAACTTGCAGACTTCGCGATTCGTCATTACTGGCCGCATTGGCAGGAAGAAGCCGATAAATATCAGCTGTGGTTTAGCGATATTGTCACGCGTACCGCAAGCTTAATCGCCGACTGGCAGGCGGTAGGGTTTGCGCATGGCGTTATGAATACGGACAACATGTCTATTCTGGGGCTGACGATGGATTACGGTCCGTATGGTTTTCTTGATGACTACGTGCCGGATTTTATCTGTAACCACTCCGATCATCAGGGACGATACAGTTTCGATAATCAACCTGCAGCCGCGCTGTGGAACCTGCAACGTCTGGCACAAACCCTGTCGCCATTTATCCCGGTCGAGGCGCTCAATGATGCGCTGGACAATTACCAACTGGCGCTGTTAACGCGTTACGGTCAACGGATGCGGCAAAAGCTCGGCTTCTTTAGCGAGCAGAAAAACGATAACGAGCTGCTGAGTGAACTGTTTAGCCTGATGGCGCGAGAAAGAAGCGACTATACGCGAACGTTTCGCATGCTCAGTCTGACGGAACAACACAGTGCGCTATCTCCGCTACGCGATGAGTTTGTGGATCGTGCGGCGTTTGACGACTGGTTCACACGGTATCGCTCGCGCCTGGAACAGGACAGCGTTGCTGACGATGTCAGACAAACGCAGATGAAGGCGGCAAACCCGGCGATGGTTTTACGCAACTGGCTGGCGCAACGGGCGATTGGTCAGGCGGAGCAGGGAGATTACGCCGAGCTACATCGGCTGCACCAGGCGTTGCGTACCCCGTTTGTCGATCGCGATGATGACTATGTCAGCCGGCCGCCTGAGTGGGGCAAACGGCTGGAAGTGAGCTGTTCAAGCTAAGGCGCCAGAAACACCTGGGGGGACACGTTGGCCGGATGATGGCCAACGTGAACCTCAGCACCGTACCAGCGCATCAGATCATCGGCCCGTAACACGGTCTCCGGCGTCCCTTGCGACGCCAGCCTGCCATTATGCAGTAACACTATTCTGTCAGCCCATAAAGCTGCCAGATTCAAATCGTGAAGCACAATACACACATGCAGCTCTCCTGAAGCGACAAGCGTTTTCAGTAACCGCAGCAGATGTTGCTGGTGGTAAAGATCCAGCGCCGAGGTGGGTTCATCAAGAAATAACCAGCCGCGAGGCGCTCCGTCGCACCAGAGTTGCGCCAGGGCGCGGGCTAACTGCACGCGCTGTTGCTCGCCGCCGGAAAGCGTGGCGTATTGCCGACCTGCCAACGGCGCGCATCCGGTCATCTCCATCACCTGCGCGATAAGGCGAGGTTCCGAACGCTGGGTCCAGGGCGCACGGCCCATCGCGATAACGGCCTCTACCGGCCAGTCAAATCCCAGTTGCGTTTGCTGACGCATCACCGCCCGATGGCGCGACAGCGTCTGCATATGCCACTCATCCAGCGCTTTGCCCGCCAGCATGCAGCGCCCGGCAATCGGTTTGAGAAAACCGGTCAACAGGCGCAGCAGGGTAGATTTCCCCGCACCGTTTGGGCCGATGAGCGCCACCAGTTCACCTTTTGCGAGGGCAAGCGATACATCAGCAATCACCGACCTGCCAGCCACGCGATAGTGAAGTCCTTCAGCAACGAAATGTTCAGCCATGCGATCCTCGCTGACGAAAAATAAGCCATAAAAACCATGGGGCGCCGAGCAGACTGGTTAACAGACCGACCGGCATTTCCGCTGGCGCAACTGAAGTGCGGGCCAGCGTGTCGGCAATCAGTAATAAAAACGCGCCCGCCAGCACGGATCCGGGGATAACGGCCCGATGGTCTGCGCCGAGCCACATACGTATTAAATGCGGGATAACCAGCCCGATAAAGCCAATTACGCCGCTTACTGCCACCGCTGCGGCTACCAGCAAGGCGCTGCAAAGCAGCAAAATACGCTGGATTGTACGCACATTCACGCCAAGATAATGCGCCTCTTCCTCGCCCAGTTGCAGCAGGTTCAGGGCTGAAGCCAGACGCCAGACGATCAGCACCGTCGGGATAGCCAGCGAGGTAACTGCCAGCAGCGTGGACCATTGCGCAGCGCCCAGACTTCCCATCCCCCACAGCGACAGCTGGCGCAGTTGCGCATCATTACTGACCCACGACAGAACGCCAACAGCCGCCCCGCAGAGCGCGTTGATCGCAATACCGACCAGCAGCAGCCGCGAGAGTGAACCGTCGCGCTGTTGGCTGAGGATAAAAATCACCACGGTTGCCGCCAGTGCACCGACAAATGCAGCCAACATTGGCGCATACAGCATCAGTAGGGCGGGCAAAGAGACAGGCAGTACCACCCACAGGGCGACGGCGCAGGCCGCACCGCTGCTAATTCCGAGTAATCCCGGGTCGGCAAGTGGGTTGCGAAACAGTCCCTGCATCACACAACCGGATAGCGCCAGAGAACCGCCAATCACCAGCGCCAGCAGAACACGGGGCAGGCGAATAGTGAGCCAGATTTGACGCAGAGTTTCATTGTCATCACGCCAGAGCAGACTTAACGGCAGGCGCAACGCGCCAAAACCGGTAGCCAAAATTGTCATTACGACCAGCATTAGCGCCATAACCCACAAAGAACAAGTGATTCGTCGGGACATCAGGGCAATTGCTCTGCTTTCGCGCGTAGTTGCAAAATGGCCTGCGGCGTGCGGATACTGAAGCCAAGCAGTGCCATATCATCAACCTGCAATACCTGTTTATTCCGTCCCGCAGGTGTTTGCGCCAGCCCCGGCAGCGCCCACAGGCTCGCCTCGCCACCCATGGCCTTAACACCTTCCCGTGAAATCACCACCAGGTCCGGCTGGCTGGCAATCACACCTTCTTGTGAAAGAGGTTGATAACGGTTAACCCCCTGCATCGCGTTGCGCAAACCGGCGGCGCGAATAGCGGCATCGGCTCCGGTTTGCTGGCCTGCGGCCATGGCGGTCATCCCACCATGATTAAGAATAAACAGGACGCGTTTGTTAAGTTCAGATGACGGGAGCGCCGCCAGCTCCTGACGTAAGGTTGCACGCAACGTTTCGCCGTCGGCCTCCCGGTGAGTCGCCTCGGCAATGACGCGAATTTTTCCATCAATCGCGTTAAGGTCGTTGTTTGCCGGGATCGTAACAACCCTGACGTTGCTCTGCTCGACCTGTTTTAGCGCCAGAGAAGGCTGCGCCTGCGCACTGGCAAGGACCAGCGTCGGACGGGTGGCAAGGATCCCTTCGGCGTTAAGCTGGCGTAAATAGCCGACGTCAGCCAGGGCGTTTGCGGCTTCAGGCCACTGGCTGGTACTGTCTCGCGCCACAAGCGTTGACTGCGCCCCCAGCGCGTACACAATTTCGGTGACGTCGCCCCCCAGAGTAACGACTCTTTCCTCGGGGACCGCCAGCGCAGTAACGGGCAGCAACGCAATCAGGAGCAGCAGTTTGTTCATGCGGCCAGCCCTTTCGGCGTCAGTGCGTCAATTTGCGAGCGCCATTGCGTTTGCTCCGGTTCGCCTTCCGTACGTTGACCATACAGTTGGGCAATCTGTGTGCCATCGGCCGCAAACAGTTCCAGACTGGTAACGTGTCCATCGGCGGTTGGTTTGCGCGTTACCCACGTTTCAGCCACGCTTTCTTCCAGCAGATGTAATGTAAATGCTGGATTGAATATATTCAGCCAGCCTTTCATCGGTACCAGTTTTTCTATCACGCCGGTAAAAATTTGTACGCAGCCGCGATTACCCACAAACACCATAATTTCATTGCCATCCTGAAGCGCGGTATTGAGTAACTGCGCCAGTGCGCCATTGGTTACTTTACAGGCCAGGTCATCGCCTACCAGATTAAACGCCTGTTGGCGAGTGAGATCGTGGCGTTTCAGCAGACCGAAGAACTGGTGGACATCGGTCATGGCTCGCCACTCTTGATCCACGGTCTGTGCATCAACGGTGACGGTAGCAGGAGCAGGGTTTTTAGCGGATTGCAGCGCCAGTGGCGGGTTTTCAGTGAAGATGAAACGGCTCAGTAACGCTGCCCATTCTTCAACGAGGGTATTTTGTGTGGCATAGACCTTCAGTAATGCATCACCCTGATGGTCGAAAAACTGAATGCTCTGACGCTCGCCGTGAGCGGTTGTTTCTCTGATATGGAAGGCGCTTGCCCATTGATTCAGGAACAGACGCAGATCGAGGGCGCGTGGATTGAGTACCAGCCCGGCATGCCCGCTCAGGTGCTGGTTGGTAAATGCGCCGACCTGCTCATGCACCGCATATTCGTTGCGGCAAATACATTTGGTTTCGCCTACGGCTTCCAGCGCGCCGAGGATTTCGCGGACTTCGCCACGTAAGCGCCAGGCGTCATGACCGACGCGCGCGAAGGTCAGTTCTGCCTCGCTGATGTGCATCATAGCCGCGATGTCACGTGCGTATTTGCCAGGGTTTTCTTTTTTCAGTTCCAGCCAGCGTGTGTAGTGATTCATTGTCTCTTCCTTCCAGATTGCTGCCCCGGCGAACCGGGGAAAAGTGATTACCACTGATAACTCACGAAAATTTTGCCATTGCGGCCATCCTGCGGAATGCCCTGCGGCGACCAGTACTCTTTGTCGAAAGCGTTGCCCAGGACCAGTGTGGTGGTCATGCCTTTTAGCGCCTGTTGCCCCTGATAGCTCACGTAGAAGTCGTTTACCGCATAGCCGGGTTGTTTGGCGTAGCTGCTGCTGATGTGCGTTGAGCGGTCAGCAAATGTACCTATCCAGCCAACGGAGAAACCGCTGTGTGCAACCGGCACGTTCAGTTTGCTGGTGACGGTGTCCGGGTTAATGCTGGAAATGTACTCGCCCGTGTCAGTATCTTTACCCCGCGTGCGGTTATAGGCCATATCGAGGCTGAACAGATCGGCGGTGTATTTCGCCATCACGTCCCAGCCCCAGATTTTGGCGTTGGGTACGTTATAGGACATGGTCGTCGCGGCGGCAAAATCGACTCTGGTAGAGATGTAATCTTTGGCTTTGGTGTCGAAATAGCTGGCTTTAAATTCGAGCGCATCGCTCGCCATCAACAGATCGTCAAAGCGCAGGCCAAATCCGTATTCCTGTGTTTCGTTGGTTTCCGGACGCAGGTTCGGGTTTGGCACCCAGTAGTTGGTGTAAAAACGGCCAATCGAGAAGTGCTTCGCGTCGTTATACATCTCGCCCATGGTTGGAGCACGGAAGGCCTGAGCGTATGAACCGAAAAGCATCAGCCAGTCGGCAGGCGCAACGGTGAGTCCAGCGCGGGACGACCATTTGTCGGCATCGACATCTTCATAACCGTCGCTGCTGCCACGATAAGAATCATAACGGGTACCCCCCAGCAGCGTAACCGGCAGGTCGCGCAGGGTGATTTCATCCTGTAGCCAGCCGGAGCTAAAATCGATTTTTGCCTCCGGGAAACCGGTGGTTGCGCCGCCCGGTTGTTGTTCCTGACGATAGTATTCACCGCCGTAGGTCAGTAAGTGAGAAGCAAATGAATCGGTAAACAGGCGGCTACGGTTGTCGACTTTCCCGCCTTTGGTGGTCTGCTTGCGAAATTCGCCGGTGCTGTCTGTGTTTTGTGCATTAATGCGCGCTTCGGACCAGTAGATGCGGGCATCCGCGTTTAGCCAGTCATTATCCGCCGGGGCGAGGGAGTAGGTCAGTTGCGCATCGCGCTGGATGGTTGAGCGATCGGTCATCGGGTTGCTGGTGGTATCCGCCGCGCTGGTTTGTGGGTTTTTAGGTTCCCGGGCATCATTGTTGTAATAACGCAGCGAGCCGGCCAGCGTCTGGGCGCTGTCAATTTTCCAACTGCCTTTCGCCAGCATATTGTTAATCGCTTCATCGTTCGGGGCGGTAGTGCCGTCGCTCTGGCGCAAATTACCGCGATCGCGACTGGACCAGGCCAGCAGCCCGTCGAGGGTATCGGTGCGGCCAAATGCGCTGGCGCCCATACCGAGGCTGTGATCGCCGGTAGCCGCGGTACCGAACACGCGATAACCGCTATTCTGACCCGCCTCCAGTAAGTCTTTAGCATCCGCAGTGTCATAGGCGATTACGCCACCCAGCGCGCCGCTGCCATACAACAGTGCGGAAGGGCCGCGAACCACTTCAATCCGCTTGATTAGCGCCGGATCGAGGAAGGTACTGTTCAGGTGCCCGGTATCGGTTCCCTGGCGAACGCCATCCACCAGCACCAGAACACCGCGACGGTCATAGCCGCGCAGATTGACGTCCTGACCATTTGTCCGCCCCGTACCGTCAAGGCTCAGGCCCGGAACCTTCCGTAACAGGTCGGCTGCCGAGCTGGCTGTCTGGTTTTCAGGTGCAGTAGCGTCGATAACGCTGACCATCATCGGCGCTTCAAAGGCGCTACGGGGATTACCGGTGGCGGTGACGGTCATATCCTCTACTGCCGCCCAGGCAACGACGGGAAGATTACTGACAATCGCCAACGCCAGGAGCGACGGGCGCAAGGATGCGGTGTGCAGGTGGGGCATAGCAACTCTCCATTAGAAAATCGAAAAGCGCTGGCTGCCTGGGTATCACCTGGGTGGCTGGCGAAAAGTGTCGTTTATTTAGTCAGAATGAGTTTTCCAGCATGGGTCTGGCGCAGCAGGTAGTGCTGGCCATCGTGCTCTATAATCACGCGTCCTTCTTTGCCCAGCAAACTTTTACTGTCAATGCGACGCTCGGTTGCGGCGACGGCAGGCGGTGTTTTTTCTTTTGCAGGCGTAGCTGTTGTGTTATCCATACGTGACATAGAGTTTAAAAATAGCAATCAATGTAACAATGATAATCATTATCATCAAACTGCAAATGTGCGGCAAGCGTTTTTGTGAAATAATTGTGACGGGAACAGTTTTTGCACAACAATGAAGGGAAAAACAAAGAATTACCACCGGGCAACGTGGTGTTACCCGGTGTACAGCGTTAAAAACGGCTATCAACCGCCGAGGCGAGTTTGTCCACCAGTAGTTCAGTATCTTCCCAGTTCAGGCACGGGTCGGTAATCGACTGACCGTAAACCAGCGGCTGACCGCTGACGATTTTTTGCGTGCCTTCACGCAGAAAACTTTCCGCCATGATCCCGGCAATCGCCGTCGAACCGTTGCGAATTTGCTGGCATACGTCATCACACACTTCCAACTGACGGCGATGCTGCTTCTGGCAATTACCATGGCTGAAATCGACGACCAGATGCTCAGGCAGGGAAAATTCGTGCAAGGTATCGCAGGCGGCGGCAATATCTTCAGCAAAATAATTCGGCTTTTTACCGCCGCGCATAATGATATGCCCGTATGGATTACCGCTGGTCTGATAAATGGTCATCTGGCCGGTTTTATCCGGGGAGAGGAACATATGGCTGGCGCGGGAGGCGCGAATCGCATCGACGGCGATACGGGTATTACCATCCGTCCCGTTCTTAAACCCAACCGGGCAGGAAAGAGCAGACGCCATTTCGCGGTGGATCTGGCTTTCGGTGGTGCGCGCGCCAATGGCGCCCCAACTGATTAAATCAGCAATAAACTGGCCGGTCACCATATCGAGAAATTCAGTGGCCGTGGGGACGCCCAGTTCGTTGACCTGCAGCAGCAGTTTACGCGCCAGCTCAATGCCGTGGTTCACACGGTAGCTGCCGTTCAGGTCCGGGTCGGAAATTAAGCCTTTCCAGCCCACGACGGTGCGTGGCTTTTCAAAATAGGTACGCATCACGATTTCCAGACGCGTCTGGTGCTTTTCGCGCAGGGCCTGCAGGCGCGTCGCGTATTCCACGGCGGCATCGAGATCGTGAATTGAGCAAGGGCCAACGATCACCAGCAAACGGGGATCTTCGCCATTCAATATTTTTTCTATCCGGCGTCGGGAGTCCGTAACATGACGGGCGACGGCGGACGAAACAGGATGCCGCTGCGCAAGCTCTGCTGGAGTGACCAGGTTGTCAATACGCGCAGTACGGAGTTCATCGGTTCTGTTCATTACTTGTCTCAGAAATTTGTTGCTTCAACGGCAGGACTACCGGGAAGTGATGTGCATCACAATATCACACTCATCCGGCCTGGTGGCGAGCATAATAACAAAAAATCGAACCAATGCACTAGCATTCTAGTACATGCGGCGATTCAGCCCCATAATGTCGAGGATCTTGGTAGCAATCTCTTCTACCGAATAATTGGTACTGTTTAACCATGGGATCTGATTTTTCCGGTACAGCGCTTCCACTTCGGCAACTTCCATCCGACACTGGCGTAGCGAGGCGTAACGGCTGTTCTCTCGTCGCTCTTCGCGGATCGCCGCCAGGCGTTCGGGGTCGATGGTCAGGCCGAACAGTTTATGCTGCAGCGGCTTCAGGGATGTGGGCAGCACCAGATTATCCATATCATCGGCAATAAAGGGGTAGTTGGCCGCGCGGATACCAAACTGCATGGCCAGATACAAACTGGTCGGGGTTTTGCCACAACGGGAAACACCGAGCAGGATCACCTGCGCCTGATCGAGGTTGCGCAACGAAATACCATCGTCATGGGCAAGGGTGTAATCAATAGCGGCAATACGCGCATCGTACTTGTTGAGGTTGCCGGGATTCAGGCCGTGGGTACGATGGGCAATCGGCGTTGGGTCGAGCTTCATCTCTTGCTGCAATGGAGCGACCAGCGCCTGTACGATATCCTGACAAAACCCCTCGCTTTGCAGAATGATTGAGCGGATTTCCGGCAAGACGATGGAGTAAAACACCAGAGGACGCACGCCGGTTTGTTGGTAAATGGCGTCAATCTGGTCTTTAACCGCGCGCGCGCGGCTCTCGTTTTCAACAAACGGCAGCGTAATGCTGTTGATAGTGACCGGAAATTGCGACATTACCGCGTGGCCCAATACCTCGGCGGTGATGGCCGTACCATCAGAAATATAAAAAACGTGACGATCAACAGCATTATCCATTTTGCGCATCCTGGGGCAGACATAATTCTCTGAAAGCATAAATTAAAATTCGCCAGAAGCGAATATTGCGCCATCACTTTTATAAACTGAAACGCTATTTTTATATTTAATGAAAAGTGCATTTCATTTTTCGGAACAAATGTTTATACCGATAGTTTTTGTGGTGATCCCGTGTCGCCCGCGGGTTTGCGCAAATGCGGAAACAATCTTAAAAAATAAAAAATAAAGTTGCTTGAACGATTCACCGTTTTTTTCGCCGCGGTAAATATGCAAAGATAAATACGCAAAATTGAGTTTCCTAACCTCGTTCATATATAAGGATTGTTCGATGTCCAACAATGGCTCGTCACCGCTGGTGCTTTGGTATAACCAACTCGGCATGAATGATGTAGACAGAGTTGGGGGCAAAAATGCCTCCCTGGGTGAAATGATTACTAACCTTTCCGGTATGGGAGTTTCCGTACCGAATGGTTTTGCAACAACCGCCGATGCGTTTAACCAGTTTCTGGACCAAAGCGGTGTAAACCAGCGCATTTATGAGCTGCTGGATAAAACGGATATTGATGATGTTACCGAGCTTGCGAAAGCCGGGGCACAAATCCGCCAGTGGATTATCGACACTCCTTTCCAGCCGGAGCTGGAAAATGCCGTCCGCGATGCCTACGCGCAGCTGTCAGCAGACGATGCCCATGCATCTTTTGCCGTGCGTTCTTCCGCCACCGCAGAAGATATGCCAGATGCGTCATTTGCTGGTCAGCAGGAAACCTTCCTTAACGTCCAGGGCTTCGATGCTGTCCTGGTCGCTATCAAACACGTATTTGCTTCGCTGTTTAACGACCGCGCGATTTCTTATCGTGTTCACCAGGGCTATGACCACCGCGGCGTGGCGCTTTCTGCTGGCGTCCAGCGAATGGTGCGCTCTGACCTTGCGTCCTCAGGCGTTATGTTCTCCATCGATACCGAATCCGGTTTCGACCAGGTGGTGTTTATCACTTCCGCATGGGGGCTGGGCGAGATGGTGGTGCAGGGTGCCGTTAACCCGGATGAGTTCTACGTGCACAAACCGACTCTGGCGGCTAACCGTCCGGCGATCGTTCGTCGCACCATGGGATCGAAAAAAATCCGTATGGTCTACGCGCCAACCCAGGAACACGGTAAGCAGGTGACCATTGAGGATGTGCCGCAGGAACAACGCGATATTTTCTCTCTGACCAATGCAGAAGTGCAGGAACTGGCGAAGCAGGCGGTACAGATCGAGAAGCACTACGGTCGTCCGATGGACATCGAATGGGCGAAAGACGGTCATACCGGTAAGCTGTTCATTGTTCAGGCTCGTCCGGAAACCGTGCGTTCTCGCGGGCAGGTGATGGAGCGGTATACGCTGCACGCCCAGGGTAAAATTATTGCTGAAGGTCGCGCCATCGGTCACCGCATTGGCGCCGGCCCGGTCAAAGTTATTCACGACATCAGCGAAATGAACCGTATTGAACCCGGCGACGTACTGGTGACTGATATGACCGACCCGGACTGGGAACCGATCATGAAGAAAGCGGCGGCGATTGTGACCAACCGTGGCGGCCGTACCTGTCACGCGGCGATCATTGCCCGTGAACTGGGGATCCCTGCCGTGGTTGGCTGCGGCGATGCCACCGAGCGCATGAAGGATGGTGAGAAAGTCACTGTCTCCTGTGCCGAAGGCGACACCGGTTATGTTTACGCTGAGATGCTTGATTTCAGCGTGAAGAGCTCCAGCGTGGAGACCATGCCGGATCTGCCGTTGAAGGTGATGATGAACGTCGGCAACCCGGACCGGGCTTTTGACTTTGCCTGCCTGCCAAACGAAGGTGTCGGCCTTGCGCGTCTGGAATTCATTATCAACCGCATGATCGGCGTGCACCCTCGTGCGCTGCTGGAGTTTGATGACCAGACGCCTGAGCTACAAAATGAAATCCGCAGCATGATGAAAGGTTTCGACTCTCCGCGTGAATTCTACGTTGGCCGTCTGACGGAAGGGATCGCGACGCTGGGTGCGGCGTTTTATCCGAAACGCGTCATCGTGCGTATGTCGGACTTTAAGTCCAACGAATATGCTAACCTGGTCGGCGGTGAGCGTTATGAGCCGCACGAAGAGAACCCGATGCTGGGCTTCCGCGGGGCGGGCCGTTACGTTTCAGACAGCTTCCGCGACTGTTTCGCACTGGAATGTGACGCGGTGAAACGTGTCCGTAACGATATGGGTCTGACTAACGTTGAAGTGATGGTACCGTTTGTACGTACCGTTGCCCAGGCGAAAGCGGTGGTTGAAGAGCTGGCGCGCCAGGGGCTGAAACGCGGCGAGAATGGCCTGAAGATCATCATGATGTGCGAGATCCCGTCTAACGCCCTGTTGGCAGAACAGTTCCTTGAGTACTTCGATGGCTTCTCCATCGGCTCAAACGACATGACGCAGCTGGCGCTGGGCCTGGACCGTGACTCGGGTGTGGTTTCTGAACTGTTTGATGAGCGTAACGACGCGGTGAAAGCGCTGCTGTCGATGGCGATTCGCGCTGCTAAGAAACAGGGCAAATACGTGGGTATTTGCGGTCAGGGACCTTCTGACCACGAAGACTTCGCGGCCTGGCTGATGGAAGAGGGGATCGACAGTCTGTCGCTGAACCCGGACACCGTCGTACAGACCTGGCTGAGCCTGGCTGAACTGAACAAGTAACATTATGCCTTATCCGGCCTATTCAACGTAGGCCGGATAAGATGCGTTAGCATCGCCATCCGGCACTTTATCCTGCAACACTCTCCATGCTCAAACGTTTAATAATATCCTGACGCAACTGGTATTTTTGTACCTTGCCGGACGCTGTGCGCGGTAACTTCTCGACAACCACGATATGCTCCGGGTATTTATACTTTGCTACACGTTTGCGGCTAAAAAAGGCGACGACAGATTCCAGCGACAGCGAATGATGCGGGGCTTTTAGTACCACATAAGCGCATGACCTTTCACCTAACCGTTCGTCCGGCATCGCGACAACGCAGGCATCATGAATGCGTGGATGTTGCAATAAAATATCCTCTACCTCGCGGCTGCTGATATTTTCCCCTCCGCGCACAATAATATCTTTTTTACGCCCGGTGATTTTGATGTATCCCGCGTCGTCCATCCGGCATAAGTCGCCACTGTAATACCACCCCTCTTTATCCAGCGCGCGGGCGGTCAGTTCGGGTTCATCGAGGTAGCCCATAAAAACATTGGGGCCACGCGAGGCCTCTTCACCTTCTACTCCTGCAGGCAGGGTATTGCGCGCTTCATCAACGACTTTAATTTCGACCCCTGCGGCAGCATAGCCATCGGTGGTCATCATGCGGGAAGGTGAATCATCGAGATTGACCAGCGCATGCGGCGAGCTCTCCGTTGAACCATAAATGCTTAACAATTTAATGCCGAGTCGTTGGCAGTCACGGGCAATCTTTTGCGGAATGGTGGTGCCTCCGCATAAAAAAAAGCGTAGCGATGAGAGATCGCAGGCGCGTTTTTCCATGCGACACAACATGTCATAGACAAATGGCGTTGCGCCGAGTACGCAGGTGCAGTGCTGTTGCTCCAGCAGATCGAGACAGGCGTCTGGGGTAAAAATATCCAACAACACGCTGCGTGCACCGATTAAAAACGGTGCGGTAACGCCATGCAGAAAACCGGTAGCATGTCCAAGCGGCGCGGGCATTAAAAACACATCTTGCCAGGTGAGATTGAGACGGGCGCAGTAGGCGCGTTCGCTGGCAAGGATATTGTTGTGGGTTAACATTACGCCTTTCGGCATTCCCTCGGTTCCGGAGGTAAACAGTACCGCTGCCAGTTCATCCGCGTGAACGTTAATCGTTTGATTTAACGGCGGTGCTAAAAGCAGTTGGCTGAGTGCCTGCGAGGTGGTTGCCGGCGCCAGTTTATCCACGGCGACAATCTGTTGCAGATGCGGTAACTGGTTTTGTAAGGGGAGGATCAAATCGACCGGCCGGGTTTGTTTAAACAGGGTAGGTGCGAAAAAAATCTTCGCTTTACATTTATTTAATACCCATACTAACTCCGCTTCGCGCCAGGCGGGTAGTAACGGGACGGAAACGGCTCCGGTTTTCAGGCAGGCCAGATAAATAATGGTAAATTCGCACCAGCCAGGCAACTGGAAAGCGACGCGATCGCCGGGTTGAATACCGCAGGCTAAAAACCAGCTCGCCAGACTGCTGGCGGCACCGTCGAGTGCGGCGTAGGTATATGAAGCGCCATGATTATCAACCACGGCAATTTTATCCGGCATGGCTCTGGCTGTTTGGTTCCAGTAATCGCCAAGCGAAGCATCTCCCCATAAACCTTGTTGTCGCCAGGCATCGCGACGTTCGGCGTTAAACGTTAGTGTGATACTCATTCGTTATTCCCTGGATAATATCGGCATACGTCTGACCGGATTGGCCGTGGAGGCCGATCCGGGGTACAACGGCTCAATCCATTAGCCGTAGCGAAAATCAATGCCAAATGTTCCTGCCGGATACTCCCATTGTTCGAGGATCGTATCGCCGCACAGCACCCGACAGGTGCCACACTCCAGGCAGCCAGCAGAATCAAAATGAATATTCCCACTCTCGTCCTGCTTATACAGTCCGGCGGGACAGGCCTTCAGCAGTTTGCGAAATTCATTCAGATCGGGATGTTCGGCCAGAATAATGTGCGGGTGACCTTCATCGACATTGAATTTATTGACGCCCAGCTTGACGTCGACGTTAACGGTATTGTCCTGACTCATAGCGCAGTTGCCCCCTTGATGCCGTCTTTCAGTAAGTTCATCAACCCAATTTTCTTCGCATGGGACATCATCATCTTACGAATCGGTTGGTTCGGGCGTCCGTCAACGGTGAACATATCGTTCATGATATCTGCGACCATGCGAGGGTATTGGGTGAACAGGCGCGGGTTTTCCATCAGCGCCGGGATCTTGCGAAAATGCTGTAAATCACGCATCACACAGCCCTGTTCGAGGGAGCGTTTGTAGTCCATCAGGCTGCTGGCAGAGAAGTCCTGGCGTTCTTTGGCTGCAATGGCGGTTTGGGCGGCGGCTTCTGCGGAGGCTATTGCTAAATCCATACCACGCACCGTGTAACCCAGATTCAGACAGAAACCCGCGGCATCGCCGACGATCATTACGCCGTCATCAACCAGTTTGGGTACCATTGCCAGACCGCCTTCCGGTACCATATGTGCGGAATACTCCAGCAGTTCTCCTCCCGCAATCAGTGGACGAATAGTCGGGTGTTGCTTAAAGTCTTCCAGCATTTGTGGAATACTTTTCGTTGCGTGAGCAATATCCCCCAGCCCGCATACCAGCCCCAGAGAGACCGAGTCCTGGTTGGTATACAGAAAGCCTCCCCCCATCAGTCCATCCGACGGTGAACCGGCAAACAGCCAGGCTGCGCCTTCATCGCCTGAGAGGTTGAATCGATCCGCAATCACAGCCGGAGGTAAGCCGATCAACTCCTTTACGCCAACGGCATAGTGGTGAGCAGAAGAGGGAGGGACCATCCCCAGCGACCGTCCTAATATTGAGTTGACGCCATCGGCCAGGATGACAATATTGGCTTCCAGGATATCGTCACCAGCTTGCACGCCGGTGACCTTATTACCTTCGCGGATCAGCGCATCAACGCGGACGCCGGGGATGAACTGCGCGCCGGCCTGTTCTGCTTTTTCCATCAGCCAGGGATCAAGTCGGTTGCGCAACACGGTGTAAGAATCCTGCGCTGGCGCGTTGTCTTTATCCCGATGAAAGTCGAGCGTTACGGCGCTCTCTTCGGTCAGGAAGGATATTTTTTCGCGGGTCACTTTACGTTCGAGTGGTGCTTCCTGCGCGAATCCCGGCATGATGCGTTCCAGACTATGCGCATAGAGTCGCCCACCGGTCATATTTTTACTGCCCGCACTGTTTCCGCGTTCGATGACCAGCACGTCCAGTCCGGCCTGCGCCATAACGTAGCCTGCAACTGTACCCGCCACGCCAGCACCGACCACAATGGCATCGAATTTTTCATCTGACATGCTTTATGCTCCTTTCCCGCCGCGAAGCAGCGGGAGATGTGCGTTAAATGGGGGGGTTAGCGGCTGAGATGTTCGATAAGGGCCGGAACAACTTTGTAGATATCGCCTACCAGGCCGTAATCGGCGTAATTGAAAATAGGGGCTTTTTTGTCTTTATTGATAGCGACAATGACTTTCGCGCCGTTACCGCCGACCATGTGTTGAATTTGTCCTGAGATGCCTAACGTGAGGTAAAGGTCTGATTTCAGTAACACACCAGAAACGCCAATGTAGCGTTCGCGCTCCATCCAGTTTTCGCCTTCGGCAATCGGGCGTGAACAGCCCACTTCTGCGCCCAGTACCGATGCCAACTGGCGCACCATCTCCAGATCGTGTTGCGCAACCAGGCCGCGCCCCACGCCAACCACACGTTTGGCTTTACTGAGGTCCACGCTGCTCACGGATTTGGCGCGACGTTCCTGGCACATAATTTCATGAAGCGGTGCGATGTAAGCTGCCGAGACAACAGGACAGGTGTGCGATGCGTTTTCCGCTACAGGTTCAAGCACCCCTGGGGCTAGCGTGATAATTGCCAGCGCGCTTTTGATTTTTTCTTTGCCGAATGCCAGACCACCATACATGCGGTGCTCTGCGAACACGGTGTCATCCTCAAGCGTCACCGATATTGCGTCGTTCACCATCGCGGCATTGAGTTGGATGCTTAACCGTGCCCCAAGTGATTTCGCGCGCTTTGTAGCGGGCATCAACAGCATTCCGGCGTGTTCTTGCATCTGCGCTGCAATGGTTTCGGCGTAATTTTCAACACGCTGTAAACCGGAGGGGGCTTCGAGCACGATTATCTCATCGGCACCCAGAGGTTTAACCTGATTAGCTTGTTCGCTGCCTTGTACAATAAGATGGACGTGTTCACCCCACTGACGCGCGCCGGCCATTAATTCTGCGTAGCGTTCTACGTTATCGCTGAACACCCATACGTTAGCTAATTTACTCATGATAATTTCTCTCCGTTGAGCTTAGTTCAGGGCTTTTTTCAGGTGTTCCGCCAGTTCGGCAATGGCTTCAGCCGAGTCATTTTCCAGAATGATGTGCTTACGTTCTGTTTGTGGCGGTACCGTAAGGCTTACCAGTTCCGCTAACGGTGACGCCGGCGTCCAGCCAATATCGCTGGCTTGCCATGTTGTGACGGGCTTTTTACCCGCGCCGAGAATGGCTTTCATTGAGGGAATACGCGGCGTGTTGATATCCGAGGTTACGCAGAGTACAGCGGGGAGCGGCAGGTCAATCACTTCGACTTCATCTTCCAGCGTACGCTCAACCACAATGCGGTCGCCATTACGTTGGATGTTGCTGACGGCGCTAATCACCGGGAGTTGCAACAGTTCGCCAACCAGTAAGCCAACCTGTTGGGCGTAGATATCCCCCGATCCTTCTCCGAACAGCATCAGGTCGAAATTCATATTTTTGGCCGCGCAGACCAGCGCCTGAGCGGTGTCGCGGGGCAATGAATGCTCCAGCTGTGGATCCTGCACCATGAACAAACTGTCCGGTCCACGAGACAGCACGTCTTTACGCACTTTGGAATTTTGCAGTAGCGAGCCGCCCACGGTTAAAGCGACGATTTCATCACCCTCCGTACTCAGTTGCGCCGCGGCCTCAATCGCATTCAGATCAAACTGGCTGATTTTGGCGTCGGCCCGGTCAAAGTTAAGCGAACGCTGTGGGGTAACAACAATGTCCTGTTCTTCAGGCACCAACTTAAAGCAGGTTATTATTTTCATGGCATCTCCAGTCATCCACAGTAGGGAAAATTAACTGAAAATAGTGTGCGGCAGAGAGGGGACTGTTTTCGACGGGGCAATCTGTTTTCATTCCCAACAATCTTGCAAAAAAAAGTGCGGCGGGAATGCTTGTTTCATAAACGAGAGCCCGGGGTTGTGTACTGAAGAAAAAAAATAGCAAACACACCAGGGAAGGATAATTGCGAAATGCATCCTGTTTTTTATCGTTTCTACGCTTAATTTGTTTCTGATATGTAAATTGTTAATGTTGAATTAATAACATTTACTCTTATCAGTTTTATAAAACGGAAATAATCGTAGAGAACAGCGAGATAGCGCCGGAGGTATCATCTTGCAGTCGACGCAAATAATTTTGTTTCGCCAGCAAGGAATAACGTTGTATAACATCATTATTGTTTTCGCTTTCTGATATTAATTATTCGCAAAATTACTGCCTTTAGGTGGAGGTTGTCATGTATCAACGCTGCTTTGATAATGCCATGGAGACCCTTTTTGAGCAGGGGAAAACGCCGAGACTTTCCCGATTCGTCATTAGCGATGATCCTAACTGGGAGTCCGGCCATCATGTTCATGATAATGAAACGGAGCTTATCTATGTTAAAAAGGGGGTTGCAAGATTAATCATCGACTCTTCGCTGTATGTCGCGCATGCCGGGGACATTGTGGTGATTGAACAAGGGCGATTACATGCGGTTGCATCTGATACCAGCGCACCGGCTACCACTTACACCTGCGCGCTCTACGGTTTCCGGTTTAAAGGCTGGCAGGATAATCAGCTATTGCAGACGCACTCGTGTCCGGTCATTAACGTCAGTCAGGGTAAAGAGGTTATTAAGAGTATTTTTAATGAACTGGGGGTGATGCTCCCGCAGAGCAAGAACAACCTGACTTCTTCCGCTTATGACGCATTCGCGTATGCATTAACCGTGTTATATTACGAAAACTTTAAAAATGCTTACCGCTCTGAACAAGGATATATTAAAAAAGATGTCTTAATTAAAGATGTACTGGTCTATTTAAATAACAATTTCCGCGAAAAAATCACTCTCGAACAGTTATCTAAAAAATTCCGCGCCAGCGTGAGCTATATCTGCCATGAATTTACCAAGGAGTATCGTATTTCACCCATCAATTATGTTATTCAGCGACGAATGACGGAGGCAAAATTTTCCCTGACTAATACCGAGGCCTCGTTGGCGGAAATTTCGTGGCGGGTAGGGTATGAAAACGTCGATCATTTTGCCAAACTTTTTCAGCGGCATGTGGGATGTACTCCCAGCGATTATCGTAGGCAGTTTAAAAATAACCTTGCTGAGCAAGAATGCCTGATGCCTGAAGTCTGATTCCCCCGCACCGTCCCGGATAGCGCATCCGCGCTATCCGGTCAGTTATACCGCTTACTTATTTTGATAATCTTTCAGGATTTGGCGACCCGCGACGTAAATCATGATTTCATCGGTACCACCGCCAATGCGCTCACAGCGGACATCGCGCCAGAATCGGGATACGCGTGCTTCATCGGTGTAACCCAGTCCGCCCATAATCTGAATTGCGTCGTCAATCACTTCCATTGCCGTACGTGCACAATACAGTTTTGCCAGCGCCGCACTGGTGCGCAGCGACTGTTCCTGATCGGCCTGCCAGGCGACCTTCAGCACCATATTACGCATGTTTTCGATTTTTATTGCCATCAGAGCCAGTTTTTCCTGGATCATCTGGTTATGACCAATTGGCTTACCAAATGCGATGCGTTGGTTAGCGTAACGAGCGGCATCTTCGAAGGCGCATTCGGCAAAACCCGTGCTGCGCGCGGCGTTGATCAGGCGTTCCATTTCAAAGTTGTACATTACATTAAGGAAGCCCATGCCTTCTTCGCCGACCATATCGCTTTCGTCCACTTCAACGTTATCAAGATAGACTTCGCAGGTGCTTAACATGTGCCAGCCGATTTTATGCAGTGGGTTAACCTTAATGCCAGGTTTCTTTGAATCCACCCACCATAGCGTAAAGGCTTTCTTCGGATCTTTCGGCTCCGGGTCGCGAGCCAGTACCAGCATGTACGGATACTCTTTAGCGCCGGTGATAAATGTTTTTTGCCCGTTGAGATACACCTTGCCGTTTTTGCGGGTATAGCTGGTGGTGGCGCTGTTATTATCGGAGCCTGCTCCCGGCTCGGTTAATGCCAGCGCATACGCTGGATCGCCCGTTTCCATGGTGCTTTCTGCCGTTTTACGCAGTTGCTCGGCGGAGCCAAAACGTCGCATGCTGTGGATGCACTGACCATTGGTGATCAAAAATGCGGGCGCGCCACATTTTGACACTTCCATCAGCGCCAGCATCTGGGTGACGTAATCAGCCGGGATGCCGCCAAACTCTTCCGGAACGCCCAGCATCGAAATACCGTTGTCCGCAAGAGCTCGCATAAATTCCTTCGGATAAGTCGCCGTCTGATCGCAGGTGCGGAAATACTCTTCCGGGAAATTGCTGGTAATCAGTTCGCGAATGCTGGCAAGCAACAGTTCTTGTTCTTCAGTTAATGAAAAGTCCATCAGGGTACTCCTTTTAATTGGCTGCGTCGGGTAATACAAAGCCCATCGAGGCATCGATAAATAATCTTTCGTCCATCAGTTTCAGGTCTGGGGAAATAATTGGAGTGAAGTCCATTTTGTCGAGAATGTCTTCCTGCAAAGAGACCCCTGGCGCAATTTCAACTAAATGGAGGCCATCTTCTTTTAACGTAAATACAGCGCGTTCGGTGATGTAACGCACATCGAGACCACGCTCAAGGGCAATTTTTCCACTGAACGTGACTTCAGGTAATTCGTTAACGAATTTTTTCACCCGACCTTCCTGCACGATATTTAACTTGCCGTCGGCAACTTCCGTTTTCAAACTTCCGGCAGTTAACGTGCCGCAAAAAATAATTTTCCTGGAGGTGGCGCTAATATCGATAAAACCGCCGGTGCCCATGATTTTGCCATTGAATTTATGTACGCCGACATTGCCGTGCCGATCCACTTCAGCAAAACTTAAATAACACACATCCAGCCCGCCGCCGTGGTAGAAGTCAAACTGGGAGGTCATATCCAGAATGGCGCGGGTGTTGACGTTGGCACCAAATGCGATGCCCTGAGACGTAATGCCGCCAATCGGGCCGGTTTCGACCGTCAGAATAAAATCGTCGGCACAACCTTCTTCGCGTGCGACAAGGCCAATCCCGTCGGCGATGCCCACGCCAACGTTGCCGACCGCGCCTTTACGCATTTCGAACAGCGCGCGTCTGGCCACCAGTTTACGCTGGTTAAGCGGCAGGGTTGTTTGCTGGCTGTCATCGAGGACAAAATCGCCGGAAATAAAACGGTTAACCGGCGCGCCACCGTACAGTTGGGTTTGGTCGGGGTCGATGACCACAATATCGACCAGATAGCCCGGAATACGCACCGCTTTCGGATGCAACGTGGCTTTCTTCACCATTTTTTGCACCTGCATCATGACGATGCCGCCGTTGTTGTGTACGGCCTGAGCAATCACCAGCGCATCGAGATACATCACTTCATCTTCAAAGGTGGCGTAGCCTTCGCTATCGCAGGTCGTGGCGCGAATAAAAGCGATGTTTGGCGCAATGGCTTTGTAATAGAGATACTCTTTGTTATCGATTTCCACCAGTTTGATCAGATCTTCGGTCGTCACCTCATTCAGTTTGCCGCCCTGTTGGCGAGGATCGACAAACGTACCGATGCCGATATCACTCAGAATGCCAGGCTGGTGGGCTGCTGATGCTCGCAGGGCTTGGGTTAATACGCCCTGGGGATAGTTATAGGCAGCGATTTTATTCTGCTCAGCAAGGTCGGAGATTCGTGGCGATTGTCCCCAGTGGCCGCAGAGCGCCCATTTGACTAAACCTTCCTGCGCCAGCGGGCTGATTCCGCGGTCGGCGCGGTCGCCTAAACCCGTTGGGCTAATTAATGATAAATTACGTGGTGATTGCGTATTTTTGTATTTTTCTGCCAATGCATTAATTAATGTGGTTGCTTCAAGAATACCACCGCCTGCGCCTAATACGCAGAGGGTTGCTTCATCAGGAATATAATTAATGGCTTCTGCTGCGGATAATACAGGTACTCGACCATCGATACGGTTTGGTCTTGGAAATTTCATATAAACTCCAGATTATATGCGTGCGACTACCTGTCGCTATAGTCGACAATAATATTGTGAGTTAATTTAATCAGGCTTAGCTGCCAGCCAGATATTCGTGGTTAAGCGAATATCTGGGGCAGGGCATTGCTAATAGTGATGTGGATATATTCTGCTATTAAGCCTGATGCAATATTGTTAATACAGTACGCAGATCGGCGACCGAAATTTGTCCCGGGGCCGACGCTTTTTTCACGGCGCCAAAGGTGGCTGCTGAACCGAAAACCTCGCCGGAGAGACGTGAAATCACCCCAGTTTTAGCCATCGACATGGTAATTATCGGCCGGTCCGCATAGCGCTCTTGCATTTCCAGCGTAGCGCCCAACAGTGTCAGCACATCCGTTTTGTTTTGCGGCATCAGGGCGATTTTAGGAATATCCGCGCCAAGTTCCTGCATTTTACGCAGACGCTGGATGATCTCCTCTGCGGCTGGTGTCTTATGGAAATCATGATTCGACATAATCACGCTGACATTTTTCGCGTGGGCATGTTCGACGGTCGCTTTAACCAGCTCATCACCGGTGAAAAGCTCCAGGTCGATCATATCCACCAGACCGCTGTCTACTGCTGCACGGTTAAGTGCAATATAGTTTTCGACAGACAGTGCCTGTTCACCGCCTTCTTTGGCGCTGCGGAAGGTGAAAAGTAGCGGTTTGTCCGCTATCACATCGCGGATGGCGCGAGCCGCTTCCAGCACGGCATCTGTGGAAGAGACATCGCTGAAATGGTCAACGCGCCATTCCAGAATGTCGAAATCCGCTTCGCGATAGGCCAGCGCTTCGCTTTTTACCGTGGCGATGTCTTTACCCATCAGCGAGACAATGATCTTCGGCGCGCCCTCGCCAATCACGAGGTTTCTTACGGTTACGGTTTTCATTGATTACCCTTTAAATATATTACAAATGCGTGCCCGTCAGGCTGCAAAACCCATAACCTGTTTCACATACTCCAGTGGGAAATCTTTCCCGGTCCAGAGTTTGAACTGTTCAGCCCCTTGCCATAACAACATGCCGTAACCATCAATTGTTTTGCAACCCGCAAGTTGCGCCTGTTGCAATAATTTGGTCATATGCGGGTTATAAACGCATTCAGTCACCAGCAGCTCCGGGCGCAGCAGGGAAACGTCGGTCACGAGAGATTCGTTGTCCAGCGGCTTCATGCCGACTTTTGTGCCGTTGGTCAGAATATCCGCGCTGGCGAGGGCATCGGCAAATGCTTGCCGATCGGCGAGATCGATAACGGTCACGACGCAATCGGTGTTTTCATTGACGCGTTTGGCGAATGCCTGCGCCTTTTCAAAGAATTCATCTTTACGGTTAAACAGCTTAATTTCTTTGATGCCTTCAATGGCCGCCTGCGCGCCAATGGCTGTCGATGCGCCGCCCGCGCCCAACAGTACCATGGTTTTACCTTTAATATCGAAGCCGCTTTCTTTAATGGCGCGAATATGACCGGTGCCATCGGTATTGTAACCGCGCAGGTAACCATCATCGTTCACGATGGTATTGATTGCGCCGACCAGTTTGGCAGCAGGGGTCAATTCATCAACATATTCACATGCCAACTGCTTATTGGGCATAGAGACCCCGGTGCCGCGCATCTTCAACGCTTTCAGTCCGGCAATGGCATTGGCAAACGTTGAGTTATCGACTTCAAATGCCATGTAGGTAAAAGGTAGTCCCGCTTTTTCTAATGCCTTGTTTTGCATTTCTGGTGACAGACTATGTCTGATAGGGTAGGCCATTAAGCCAATCAGTTCATATTTAGCAGTTACGTCCATTTGATACTCCTTCTAAACAATTTATTGAAAATAACGTTCGCCCAACCGCACATCATTTTTGGGGATATCAAATACGCGGTAGTAACGAATAAAGACGATGATGGCGGTGATGAAGGCCAGCAGAGCAAATGCAAAGTCCAGCAAAATGATGTATTGCAGGCCAATGTTAGAAAGGTATCCGGTGATTAATGGGATAATAAAATTGGCTACGCCACCCATCATCATATAAACACTGGTGACTTTGGCTTTGCTCCTGGGGAAAAACTCTGACATCACCGAGACGCCAAGCTGTAAAATACCGCCAGCGGCAGAGAAACCAATCAGAAATGAACCGGCGTTACACACCAGCGGAGAGGGATATAAATAGATGACCGCTGCGGTGATGGTTGCCAGCGCGGCGTTAAACACATTTGCCCATATCGGTCGAACCATTTTCTTCAGCAGGGCGGCAAAAATAAATACGCAGACCAACGATCCCATACTGTAGTAAGAGATCGTTTTCAGGGCGTCGGCTTCCGCCATGCCGGCAAACGCCATGGCGTATTTCGGCATCCAGACCACGATGACGTAAAAGGTTGAAAACGCCGCGACACCAAACATCACGGAAGCGACGCCTTCCAGCCAGACCAACGGTTTGCTGTTCATCTGTGGCAGCTCTTTGGCGATACCGGCATCCACCATCTGGCTGGGAAAGCGGCTTTTTAACAGCATCAGGGTGATAACGACGAACAGTACGCCGGGGATAATGACTGCATAGCCGTACCAGATATGGTTGAGCAGCATGGTGCTGACGACAATGGGGTAGAGCATCTGCCCGAACGAGACCATCGCTTTAACCAGGATAACAGCCGATCCTGATGCTTTGGGGAAGCATTCCATTAATGCCGGATAGCCACCGGTATCCAGCGCCGAGTTAGCCACGCCAACGCAAACAGCCAGAATAAAGGCAATCAGCAGATTAGGGCTGGCGGGAATACCGAAGAAAAACAGCATATACAGAATAGCGCCTAACAGAATGATCGCCCGGCGGCCAAACTTATCTGAGAGCACACCAAAGAATAAAATACTCACCAGTCGCCCCAAACCAATGCCTGAAATTAAATAGGCAATCCCGGCATTATCGGTGGAGAACTTTTCTGCGAGAGACGTCATATTTTGCGCCAGCGTAATGACGCTAATGCCGTGGAGAAAATAACTTAAATAAATACAGATTATCGCCAGAAGAAATGGCGTATTAAAGGTCTTGTTTTGAGACATTTTCACAACTCCTTGCGGATTTTAAAATTATTTCGTGCTTGACGATATTTTTAAATTTTGGCGACCTTGTGCTTAATATACCGTTCAGTAGACACATTACCTACATAGCATGGCGTTTAACTTACCAGGTATTTTGCATCTTAAACTGTGAATTTAATTCTTCCTGATGACTTTTTGCTGATAATTTAAAAGGGCAGCCAATTATGTTGCAGAAGGGATGAACAATATTGCATCCCCGTTATTCTGCGACCGTCGCCATTTTTAGTTGATGTTTTAATGCGGCGCGGCTGCGATACCCAATAAACAGCGCCAACAGGAAACCGACAGCGGCGATACCGGCATCAAACCACATGATATGAGCAATGCTGGTCTCTGAGATTCTTGCTGTGATCAGCGGAATGGTGAAAGTCGCAATGCTGCCCGCGCTGTAGTAAATGCCGGTCGCTTTACCCTTTGCATGTGGAAAGCGTGCCGCCATCAGTGTTAAACCGATTTGCACCACGCCTCCGGCTGAAGAAAATCCAATGACAAACGCAAAGGTGATAACCACGTAGGGTGTCGGGTGCAGGCAAACCACCAGCAGCGCAATAAATGAAATAAAGGTGTACAGCATCAACAACAATGTCGCGCGTTCCGCTTTGCGCGCCAGTGGAGCAGTAATCAATACGCACAGCAAAGAGCCGCAGGTGTAAATGCTTAACAATTTGATAGATAACGTATAAGGCATGCCAGCAACAAACTGTCCGTACTGCGCCAGCCACTGGCTTACCAGATAAAATGTCGCCATGGCGATATAGCCATACAGAGTGTAACAGGCAAGGTCGAGAATCGAACAACGATGTTCAGATTGTTGTGTTTCCCGTTTAGCAGGTAATGCCTTGATGGAAGTTTGATTTCCTGGATGCGCCGGGAAGCGACAGCGAAACAAAAACACGCCGTTGATTATCATAATGGCGGCCGCCAGCAGGAAGGACCAGCCAAACCAAAGCTCGGCCCACACCAACAAACTGATAATCATAGGTAGCAGAAACTGGCCGCTGGAGACGAAGGCTTTTATTAATATATTGGCTGTACTGGGCGATCGGGGAAACGCCTCCATCAGGCTGGGATAGGTTCCGGCATCGAGAAAACTGTTGGCCATTCCCGCCAGAAAGCCAAAGGCATAGGCGATAAAAATACTATGCGTATTGATGATGCCAACAAAGAAAATCAGGTAGCAGATCATGCCGAAAATAATAAACGGTCGGCGGCCATAGCGGTCGGAGAGCATGCCAGCCATTAATAAGACACTTAAACGACCGATGCCCAGCGAGGAAATAACGATCGAGACGCCCGCGGCGTTGGTTTGCCACTGGTGTTCAAGCGAAGACATATTGAGGCTCATCAGAATGACCCCCATGCCGTGGACCAGGTAATTAAAGTACAGCCCTATCGCAGTGGAGAAATAGGTGTTTTTCATAATGTGTTACTCAGCGAAGAGGCTAAATTGGTATGGCGTTGTAAATGCTTAACACAAACGCTCAAGGTCGTGAGCGTAGAGCTCAACAGCAGCCGATTGATAGATTTTCCAGTCGAGGAAATCGTTGTGGTGATAAACCGTCTGAAATGAGTTCAGATCGGGAAAAAAACGCATAGTGTTATTACCAATGCGGTTATTAATTTTGTCGATAACTGCATTAATTCTTACTTTCCGTCTGGCTTTCATTTCTTTACAAATGTGCGCGATGTACTCCGGGATTTCCCTTTCGCCATTTTCCCATTGTTGCCATGCGGCAACATTATTATCACGCGAGATATACATCGCGCTTTCTTCCACCGTCATAGCAAAAATATGGCGGATAGCCTGCAGTTCCAGTGCGTTCATTATTTGATCACCTCATAAAAGACGGTGGAATAGTAATAGCATTGCTGTGGATATTTCGGCTTGAAGAGAGTCACAGTATCTTGTGCAATATTATTTGTTGTATAGCAGGGAAGAGGTACTGAGTTTTGCAGTCAGTCGAGTGCGGAGGTGAGTGAAGGACAAAAAAAAGCCCATCGTGGGAGATGGGCAAAGACTACACACAGCAATTCGTTGTTTCACTCAGGGGAATTCCATGCTTATAAATCAATGTGTTGATCTACAGCCTTGAGCTAATAGTAGGCATACTGATTTTTCGCGTCGATCAGATTCATCTCAATAGTTTAAAAACTGTAAAGAATTTGCGACATAAATGAGTGCTGCGAGGAGAGTACCGTTCGGTTTAACTCAGTACCGGGACGGGATAGATTAACATTGCTAAACAATCAGGCGGCAATGCCGCCTGACGTTGGATTACTTATTGCTTTCAATTTCTGCGAGGAGTTCGTCAGGATCGCTCCCCGGCGCAGGCGCTTCATTCACCCAGGCAGAGAACAGACGCCAGGACACGGCCAGGACTACCGGGCCGATAAACAGACCAATCATGCCGAATGCAATTAATCCACCGATGACGCCAGAAAGGATAAGGATCAGCGGCAAATCGGCGCCCATACGAATCAACATTGGGCGAATGACGTTATCCAGCGTTCCGACCACACCGCTCCACACCAGCAGCACGGTGCCCCAGGTTGAATCCCCGGTCCAGTACAACCAGATAATGGCCGGGACCAGCACCGGCAGCGGCCCCAGTTGTACCAGGCAGGAGAGGATCATTAATACTGCCAGCAGCGTCGCATACGGCACGCCGGTTACCGCCAGACCAATGCCGCCGAGGACCGCCTGTACCAGAGCCGTAACCACAACACCTAACGCAACAGCGCGAATGGCCTGCGCCGCCAGCAGAATGGCGGCATCACCGCGTTTAGATGCCAGTCGACACGCGAAATGACGGATCCCTAACGCCACCTGCTCACCACGCCAGTACAGCAGGGCGCTGAATAGCAGCATCAGGCCACAATGCATCATAAAGCGACCAATATGCGCAGCCTGACCGACAAACCAGGTCGTTGTGGCGCCGACATAAGGCCGAACTTTGGCCATAATGGCTGCGCCGCCCATATCCAGCAGGCTGTGCCATGCGCCATACATTTTGGCTCCCACCAACGGAATGCTGTTCAACCACGCCAGATCCGGCAGCGTCATATCGCCAGCGGTGACGGCATGGATCAACGGTCCGCTGCCATCAACAATGCTATTAACCAGCAGCGCAATAGGAATGATAAACAACATTACCAACAACAGGGTCATTACCAGCACCGCCAGTGAACGGCGTCCCCACAGCAGTTTTTGCAAGCGTAACAGGATAGGCCAGGTTGCGATGACCACCGTACCCGCCCATGCAAAACCGAGGATAAAGGGCTGCACAATCCAGAGACAGGCCACAATCATGATGGCTAAAAACAGCACCGTTAGCAGCACTTGCGCAATATCCCTGGGCTGACGAAAATTTACCATAAATACTTTTCACCTTTGTCTTTGCGTCAGAACGTTGACGCGACGTGAACACTTAAATCACACCCTGTAATGATGAGCAATTTCAGCGGTTTTGAACAGGCGGATTCTGCCTGTAAATCTGCTGAGCGTATTAGAAAAAAATGTGATACAACAAACAAAGCAACACGCAAACGATTAAATTCACAACACAGACCGCAGGAAAGGGTCACTATAATGATTCCACAAATTTCTCAGGCGCCAGGTGTCGTTCAACTGGTGCTCAATTTTTTGCAGGCGCTGGAGCAGCAAGGATTCACGGGCGATACGGCAACGAGCTACGCCGATCGGCTGACAATGTCGACAGATAACAGTATCTATCAGCTGCTTCCTGATGCTGTGGTTTTCCCGCGTTCAACGGCAGATGTGGCGCTGATCGCCCGTTTGGCGGCTGAACCTCTTTTTTCGTCATTGATTTTTACCCCGCGCGGCGGCGGTACCGGGACGAACGGTCAGGCGCTGAATCAGGGCATTATTGTTGATATGTCCCGTTATATGAGTCGCATTATTGAAATCAACCCGCAGGAAGGTTGGGTGCGGGTCGAAGCCGGGGTAATCAAAGACCAGCTCAACCAGTTTCTGAAGCCTTACGGCTATTTCTTTGCCCCGGAATTATCCACCAGTAACCGGGCAACGTTGGGCGGGATGATCAATACCGACGCATCCGGACAAGGTTCGTTGGTTTACGGTAAAACCTCCGATCACGTGCTGGGTATCCGCGCGGTGCTGATGGGCGGCGATATTCTTGATACCCAGCCAATGCCGATCGAACTCGCCCAAACGCTAGGCAACAGCAATACCACTATTGGCCGCATCTATAAGACGGTGTATGAGCGGTGTCGTGATAATCGGCAGCTTATTCTTGATAAATTCCCCAAACTCAATCGCTTCCTTACTGGTTACGATCTCCGACACGTCTTCAACGACGAGATGACCGAGTTTGATTTAACCCGCATTCTTACCGGCTCAGAAGGTACGCTGGCGTTTATTACCGAAGCGCGCCTGGATATCACGCCGTTGCCCAAAGTCAGGCAATTGGTCAACGTCAAGTATGACTCGTTTGATTCAGCATTGCGTAACGCCCCGGTTATGGTGGAAGCGCGCGCACTGTCGGTAGAAACCGTTGACTCCAAAGTGCTTAATCTGGCGCGGGAAGATATCGTCTGGCATTCGGTAAGTGAGTTGATTACCGACGTACCGGATAAAGAAATGCTGGGCCTGAATATCGTCGAATTTGCGGGTGATGATGAAGCATTGATTGATGCTCAGGTCAGGGCGCTGTGCGAACGCCTGGACGGCTTAATTGCCCGTCAGGAAGCCGGTGTCATTGGTTGGCAGCTGTGTACTGAGCTTGCGGGCGTGGAGCGCATTTACGCCATGCGTAAAAAAGCCGTCGGTTTGCTGGGAAATGCGAAAGGTTCAGCGAAGCCTATTCCGTTCGCTGAAGATACCTGCGTTCCACCGGAGCATCTGGCTGACTACATTGCCGAGTTCCGTGCGCTGCTCGACAGCCACGGTCTGAGTTATGGCATGTTTGGTCACGTGGATGCCGGCGTGCTGCACGTCAGACCGGCGTTGGATATGTGTGACCCGCAGCAAGAAGTGCTGATGAAACGCATTTCTGACGATGTGGTCGCGCTGACGGCAAAATATGGTGGTTTGCTGTGGGGCGAACACGGGAAAGGTTTTCGTGCAGAATACAGTCCGGCGTTTTTCGGTGACGAACTGTATCGCGAATTGCGCAAAGTGAAGTCGGTATTTGATCCGCAAAACCGGCTGAACCCGGGGAAAATCTGTCCACCGGAAGACGTTGACGCGCCAATGATGAAAGTGGATGCCGTCAAGCGCGGGACTTATGACCGACAGATCCCACTGGCGGTGCGGCAAGAGTGGCGCGGAGCAATGGAGTGTAACGGCAACGGGTTATGCTTTAACTTTGATGCGAAAAGCCCCATGTGCCCGTCGATGAAAATCAGCCTCAACCGTATCCACTCGCCGAAAGGCCGTGCCACGCTGGTACGTGAATGGCTGCGTCTGTTGGCGGATCGCGGAATTGACCCGATACAGCTGGAAAAAGAGCTGCCGGAAAAACGCGCCAGTTTACGCACGCTGATTGCCCGCACCCGCAACAGCTGGCATGCGCGTAAGGGCGAATACGATTTCTCGCATGAAGTCAAAGAGGCGATGTCCGGTTGTCTGGCGTGTAAAGCCTGTTCCACGCAATGTCCGATTAAAATTGATGTACCGGAGTTCCGCTCGCGCTTCCTGCAACTGTACCACACGCGTTATCTGCGACCGTTGCGCGATCATATGGTGGCGACCGTTGAGAGTTATGCGCCGCTCATGGCGCGTGCGCCCAAAACGTTTAATTTCTTCATCAATCAGCCGCTGGTGCGTAATCTGGCTAAAAAGCACATCGGTATGGTGGATTTACCGTTGTTGTCTGCGCCGTCGCTGCAACGTCAGTTGGTTGGTCATCGTTCTGCCAACATGACACTGGAACAGCTCGAATTACTCAGCCCGGAACAAAAAGCCCGTATGGTGCTGGTGGTACAGGATCCGTTCACCAGCTATTACGATGCGCAGGTGGTGGCTGATTTTATCCGTCTGGTAGAAAAACTGGGCTTACAGCCGGTACTGCTGCCGTTCTCGCCAAACGGCAAAGCGCAGCACATTAAAGGCTTTTTAAACCGTTTTGCCAAAACAGCGAAAAAGACATCTGAGTTTCTCAACCGGGTGGCGAAGCTGAATATTCCAATGGTGGGCGTTGATCCGGCGCTGGTGCTCTGTTATCGCGATGAATACAAGCTGGCGCTTGGAGAACAGCGGGGGGATTTCCATGTATTGCTGGTCAACGAATGGTTATCTACCGTTGTGGCGTCACAGCAGCCAGCTGCTATTGCCGGTGAGCCGTGGTATTTCTTTGGTCATTGTACCGAAGTGACGGCCCTGCCAGGCGCGCCTGCGCAGTGGGCAGCTATTTTTGCCCGTTTTGGCGCCAGGCTGGAGAACGTCAGCGTGGGGTGCTGCGGCATGGCTGGCACTTATGGGCACGAAGTGAAAAATCACCAGAACTCCCTGGGGATCTATGAGCTATCATGGCACCAGGCAATGCAACGACTGCCGCGAAATCGTTGTCTGGCTACCGGATATTCCTGTCGTAGCCAGGTTAAACGCGTTGAAGGCACGGGCGTTCGCCATCCATTACAGGCACTGCTGGAGATTATAGGATGATCTGGAAACGTGAAGTCACTCTTGAGGCGCTCAATGCCATGGGTGAAGGAAATATGGTGGGGTTGCTCGACATTCGCTTTGAACATATTGGCGACGATACCCTGGAGGCCACAATGCCGGTGGACCATCGCACCAAACAACCTTTTGGTTTACTACATGGCGGTGCATCGGTGGTGTTGGCGGA
Organism: Citrobacter werkmanii; assembly: GCF_008693645.1. Classification (NCBI taxonomy): domain Bacteria; kingdom Pseudomonadati; phylum Pseudomonadota; class Gammaproteobacteria; order Enterobacterales; family Enterobacteriaceae; genus Citrobacter; species Citrobacter werkmanii. The sequence goes on from NZ_CP044101.1 coordinate 2,411,493, forward strand.
AAGCATTGGTTCAGTGGCCGGTTACCTGTGCACTCAGGGAGAGCAAAAAGTGGTGGGCCTTGAGGTTAATGCCAACCATGTTCGCTCTGCGCGGGAAGGGCGTGTCAGAGGCGTGTGTAGCGCCATTCATACCGGCTCTCGCCATCAGGTATGGCAAATCGAAATCTTCGATGAGCAAGGGCGATTGTGTTGCACATCGCGTCTGACGACCGCTATTTTGTGATGCATATTGCTTTTGGTCATTATCTGCGCAGTGAATGGTGTTATACTGTGCAGGTTTTGAACACAAGCGAGGATGATATGTCTACCCAATTAGACCCGGCCCAACTGGCAATAGAGTTTTTACGTCGTGATAAAACCGATCTTTCACCGGCTCAGTACCTGAAAAGACTGAAACAGCTTGAGCTGGAGTTTGCGGATTTATTGACGCTCTCTTCAACAGAACTGAAAGAAGAGATCTATTTTGCCTGGCGCATGGGCGTTCATTGATTCCGGTATGCTTATTGTAATGTAACCCCGACATGCGTTCGGGGTTATTTTTGGCGTTAAATCTTGTTTACCACTTCATCTCACCGCTATTGACCTTCGCGCTTAGCTCCAGAGAGCTGGCGTCCGCCAGGCCTGGCCATGCCGCCGTCATGGTTTTAATCACGTAAGCTGAACCTTTATTCGCGCTTAACGCCTGCTCAAATGACTGCAAATAGTCCCGGGTGAAGCGAATCGCTTTATCGCCTGTCGGGCGTTCGCCAATGTAATGCCCCGGAACCACCTGAGCGGGCTGTAAGTTCTGCATCTCGCTTAACACATTGCGCCACGCGGAACGCTGTTCAGCAGACTGCGTATCCGCCGTCCAGACATGAATACCCGAAGCCACGCCAGTACCGCCAATGATTGCGCGGTTCGCCGGGATCCAGACATACGCCGCATAATCGTTGGGATGGCGAAGTTCCAGCATTTCGCCATCAACCGTGAAACGCGTTTGTGTGGTGGCTTGCGGCACGGTGAGTGATGTTGGCGCGCCGTCCTTCATTTGCGGGCCCCAGAACTGCAGTTTGGCCTCTTTCGTGGCGCGGATATGCTCAACCACATGCGGTGTTGCCAGCACTTTTACCTGTGGGAAGGCGTTGACGAGGGGCTGCAGACCGAAATAGAAATCCGGATCGCCGGAGGTGATTACGATGGCTTTCAGCGTTTTACCGCTGGCGTGAATCATCTGTACCAGTTGTTCGCCATCTTTGGTGCTGAACTGCGCATCAAACAAAATCGCTTCTTTCGGTCCTGAAACCAGCGTCGAGGAGACTGGGAAAATAGCCTTATCCTGCGGGTTGTAGACGTCCAGCTGGAGCGGGGCGGCAAAGAGTGAAGAGGAGAACAGGGGTAACAGCAGTGCCAGAGTTTTAACATTCATACCAGGTAACCTTGTGCAGGAAATTGTCTTTTGATAGTTCGCGTATTTTAAGGATATTTGCATCTGTTAGAATTCCTGTATCAGGGTATGCTGAGTTTCTTAAAACGATCGGATGGGATGCAATGGACAGAGTAATGGCGGCAACGGTATTCAACCATATCTGTGATTTGGGCAGCTTAAGTGCCGCCGCGCGAGCGCTGGGGCTTTCCAGACCGATGGTTAGTCGTTACCTCGACGAAATGGAAAAATGGGCGGGGGCAAGGCTTATCCATCGGTCGTCGCGTCGCCTGACGATCACGCCAGCCGGAGAAGAAGCGTTAGTGAAAACGCGTTCTCTGGCGCAACTTTCGCTGGATATTGCTGCCGCCAGTGCCGCGCAAATACCTTCCGGTACGCTACGTGTCGCTTGCGCGCACTATACCGCGATGCATATTCTTGCTCCGGTGCTGCCCACTTTTCTGGTGCGGTATCCGCAACTGCGCATTGAGGTTGAGATTAATAATCAACCGGTAAGTCTGGTCGGGGAACGCATCGATGTGGCGATCCGCATTACGGATACCCCCGAGCCTGGGACCATCGCCCGTCGATTGGGGGACTGTGAATCCGTGCTGTGTGCGTCTGTCGATTATCTGCATCAACATGGCACTCCTGAAACGCTCGACGATCTTACGCAGCATAACTGCCTCTATTACAGCGGCTTTGCCGGAAAATCCTGGCACTTTCTCGATGTACAAGGGCAGACGGTTTCTGTTGCGATCAAAGGGAATTTGAGCGCCGGGATCTCTTCGCTGCTCTGTGAGTCGGCGCTGGCGGGTATGGGCATTGCGCTGGTACCGGAGCCGGAAGCGCGAGAAGGGTTGGCGCAGGGAAAGTTAGTTCGGTTACTGCCAGAGCTACAGCCTAAACGCCTGCCAATATACGGGTTGTATCTTTCTCGTGAGCATCAGCCTGCGGGGTTACGCTTGTTGTTAGACGAAATTAGTGAAACAACGCGCGAATTATGTCATTGACTGCGCTCAAAAAACAATCAAACCGCAATTTGTGTTAAACAAAACTTATCCGGGAGTGAGATTATTCTTATGCCCCTTCAAGAGCTAAGCCATTACGAGTGCCGGAGATAAGCGCCGGATGGGGCCGGAACCCTTAAGCCTGCCAGCAAGCAGACTTAAGGGTTTTTTGTTATTTGCACTGTTCCGCATAATAATGCATTGCTGCTGAGACTGTAAGCGCTTAATTTCTATGTGCCTTTAACGATGATAATTGGACTGTCTGCCACAATGAAAATAGTTTGTTCTTGACTCTAAAATAAAAGTGTAAGCGAGATGGATGTTATTCCTTTCTAAGTTAAATTCACATTTAATTTTACTGAGTCTGGCATAAACTATCTTTGCATTCAAACCACTTAGTTCAGATATTTCAGAAAATGAATAACCCTGACACAAATGCTCAAGAATAAAAAAATCCTTATTTGTCAGAGGCTTTGAAGCGTAATGATGCTCCAGTTCTGGAATGCTGGCTACAGACCACTTAGTATACGCCTTTGCTTTTTTTAGAATATCCACCCAGTTTAATATTGATTCTGTCGGTGTAATGCATAGTATGCTGAATTTACGCAGAAAATCTGCTGTCTGTTTATTGCATATAGCTATTATTTTCTGCGGTTCATCTAATGTAATCCGCATGTAATTTTTTATTTTATTTAATAGTAAGATTGGATGTGGGTTTTCGATGAGATCGAAAATATGAATGACCTCATCGGGTTGTGAAGTTTCAAATATTTCATCAATGAGGCCCAAAACCCCCTGCCGGGTATAGGCACAGTAAGTATGTATATGAAATCCCATAGTGTTTATCCTTTTTCTTTAGGAATCCATTCAATAAGTATTCCATTTTTAATATCTAGTTGGCCATTATCTCTGTAATGGTTTACGACACGCATTATTGTACTTTTTGAATACTTTGTTCTTTCCTGAAGAAATTTATAAACAGAGATTGATTTTCTAAACTCTGGTGGGAGCATACTAAGAACGGTAATCAGCTCTCCGATTGCCACTTTAACTGATGCGCCATTGAGGTTGGCATCTCTGCGCCATATGGCTTGAGATTTATACTTTTCAACTATCCACAATTCTTTGAATAAATTGAACTTTTCCACTAAATTCAATGCGGTTTCTTTTTTAATCCGATATGCTACTGAATGAGCCCGTATCTCACCATAAAAGTACGCTTCACTTTCAGGATGGTCGGTCCCGCTCATAATATAGGGCGCAAGCGCAGTACAGAATACCAGGTCGTCCCTTGTTCTCCTGATATCCATCGCTCCTTCAGTCAGAAAGACGAAGTCAGTATTATTCGGCTTAACGCCTAAAGTACGCTCAATTCCAATTTCGCTTTTTATTATGATACGCGCGGCACCGGATGATAACCATTTGGAGATAATTAACTTCATTTCATCATTTGGCTTCATCATACGCAGGATTCTCATCATAAAAGTGGAATTTTAGTATCAATGTTCAATGAGTACTCACGATGTAAGTATATTCACATGGGGAATACTTTCCTTGCAATATGGGAAAATAATTAATTCCATATTGAAATGGTAACTTAATGAAATTAAATGAAATTATTATGTAATATAAGGTCGTTTTGTGGTTCAAGCATTTGTACTGGCCCGTTTTTTTGATATTTTAATCTTGGTTTTGCGTTTATGTCTGGTCTAATGTTCTGTCCTCTCTCTATTTTGTGAATTATATATCCACAAGGTTCTTATGTGTTCTATTCCTGATTGTGTCATTTGAATCTTCTCTTTACATAAATTTACATAACGAGAGGGGCGAGAGGCAATTCGTTAAGCGAGAAATAATTTATTCCGTTATTAAATCGGGAGTTACGTTGCAATGCGCCGTAATGCCTGCAGAATTTCAAACGTATTACTTATTGACGACGATCCTGTTCGCGACTGCATCGTTATAAACAGGAATATGCGGTTAGCGGTGGGCTGGGGAATTTCATATATATCAAATGGTTAATATATACCTGGTCTGCCGGTCAAAGAAATGTTAGTTACGGTGTCTGTTATGTATGTCAGGACAAGATAAAAACGAAAACAGGACGACAAGGATAAGGATGTAAAGGAAAGTAATAGATATAAAACAACAGGATATTAAATCTGAACCTATTTGCCGCATTAAAAAGTTTAGGATTTTTCATGCTGGTTGGAAATTGATAGCTTTAATAACCAGGGTATACTCGTGGCGTAAAACTGTGTAACTTGATGTTTCTAAATCATGGGGCTATACATAACTTAGTTATGCCATGAGCTATTACTATTCTCCAGGATCGTTCAAGTAATTACACCTCTTAAGAAAATGAACTTCACTGCAAACGTAGTGGGGTTTTAGAGATATGGGAATTAAGGAGCGTCGATGTCTTGCTTAAACACCAGGTTATCAAAAGTATCAATAATGATTGGTCTTCTATTCTCAACATCAACTGAGATCGCTAAGGCGCAAACGATAGCCGATAACACATCAACTAATGTGCCTGCAGGCTATTCATCGTCAAGCAGTACTTCTGATACTCCAGAGTTATTTGCTTTGAATGCAGGAACAATTACTTCGCCTGGGGCATTAAATATTGTCACGACCGGAGGTAACTCTGAGGGCGTTCTTGCTCAATCTGGCGGGACGGTTAATCTCAACGGCGTTTCAACTATTACGACTTCTGGCGGCGATTCATCCGGAATTAAAGTGGATGGTACAGGTTCTTCGGTAACAAGCCAGGGGGACCTTAACATCACAGCAAATGGAAGTTCGTATGGAATATATGCCTTAAACGGCGGCAAAGTTGATGTTTCCGCCGGGACGTTAAACGTAACGGCTAACAACGATGCATCTGCCAATGGCCCATATAGCGCAATAGAAGCTAGCGGAAACGGAACCAGTGTAATTGTTAATGCCGGAGGCTTGATTCAGACATCCTCTCTTTTACCTTCTGGTGGAGGAGTCAATTCGTCTGCAGTGAATGCATCAAATGGGGCCAGTATCGAGCTTAATGGCACCTCATCCTCTAAATTAAATATTAAAACCGTTGGCGATACTGCGCATGGTATCTCAATGGATGCTAACGGAGTGGGGACTTCCGTCCATGGAAGCAACTTAGCTATCTCCACATCGGGTGCAAATGCAAATGGGGTATTTGTTGGGGATGATTTTTTACTTAGTGACTCGACCGTAACGACCTCCGGGACAGATGCCGATGGTATTAAGTTCCTCGGCAGCAATAGTGCAGGTGTGATACAAAATTCATCCATTACGACCAGTGGGGCGACTGCAAACGGTATTTCAGTTATCGCTGGCGGTGATTCACAGCTCAATGGAGTTTCAATCAACACGACAGGCGACGAATCTTTTGGCATCTATGCCACGAGTTCAGGCAACGTTAGCTCACAGGGGCTGTTAAGTGTTAATTCCACCGGAAGTGGTTCTTCAGCGATAGTTGCTCAAGATAATAGTAACGTTGACGTTCGCGATCGGTTCAATATTGTGAGTACTGGCGATGATGCTTCTGCTATATCTGCTACAGACAGCAGTACAATCACATTGTCAGGTACTGGCACCATCGAAAAGAATTCATCATCATCCATCTTCACAACATCTGCGATTTATGCTGCATCCGCAAGCAGTGTCTCAATCCAGGGTACAGATGCCATAAATATCAACACGACAGGTGCAAACATTCATGGCGCCTATGTAGATGGCAGCGGTGATTTGAATAATCCGACAAGCATCTCGCTCACCAATACTAACATTTCAACTGCTGGAGTGGGTGCGCTTGGTGCATACGCGATAAAAGAAGGGGCTACCCTGAACGTTGTTGATAGCAATATAAACACAAAAAATTCATCCGCTGCAGGCGTTATGACGAGGGATGGTGCCATCGCCAATATTAGTAACTCAAATATACTTACCGAGAATCATATTTCAGCGGCGGTACGGGCGGTATCTGGTGGCAAGATTAACGTCACGGATAGTGCGTTAGAGACGAAAGGTAACTATTCGCCAGGTGTTTCTCTTGAGGGTGGGGATGTCGTTCTTACTAATACAACAGTAAATACGACTAATAGCATCCAAAGCCCGGCAATTTTGCAGAATCGCGGCGTGTCGACGCTTTCAATGACTGGCGGTGAATTATCATCTCTTGCCGGTGAGTCTATCTACGCTATAGAAGGCAATGGGACCATCCAGTTAAATGAGGTTAATTCCACCGTTAATAACGGCGTGTTTATTCAAAACACGGGGGCAGCGGCGTTAGAAGTCAATGCCGATGCTAACTCTGTTGTGTCGGGGGATGCAATTAACACCTCATCATCGACGGCTTCGCTTTCGCTTAACAATGGCTCTGTCTGGACAGGTAAAGCTGTTGATATGACAAATCTAAACATTGCCAATGGAAGCCAGTGGAATGTGACGGGCGATTCAAATTCTGCGGCTATTACCTTAAATAGTGCTTTGATTAACTTTCAAAGCAGTGGCGTTAATGATGTTAAGACCATCACGACGAATTCATTCTCCGGAAATAATGGAACGATAACTTTTAATACGGTTCTTAATGAAGGCGACGCTAATACAGTTTCTGACAGAATTGTAGTTAATGGTGATGCTGCCGGTAGCCATACGATTAATATCAATCAGATTGGTGGAGCGGGGGCGCTCACGGTAAACGATGGTATTAAACTTGCTTCTATCAGTGGTCAGGATACGAGCTCGGTAACGCTATCAAAACCTGTTGTCGCAGGCGCTTATGAATATCTGGCGTATAACGGCGGCCAATCCGGAAATGGATGGTATTTGCGCTCGACTTTAGAGCCTACCCCAGAACCGACCGAGGAGCCGACGCCGAATCCAACCCCTGAGCCGACGCCAAATCCGACGCCAAACCCAACCCCGGAGCCGACGCCAAATCCGACTCCGGCCCCGGCCCCAACATCGGAACCATCATATAACCCATCAGTACCTGGTTACGTTATCGCCCCATACTTAAACCGTATGTATGGCTATCAGACCGTTGGTACTTTGCATGAAAGGGTCGGTGAACAGGAAAATATTAAGAAAGAAAGTAATATGCCTCAGGGGGCCTGGGGACGTATTGGCGGCGGTGAAACAAAATCTAATGCAGATCGTTTTAACTATGACGCCGACACCTGGTTTGCTCAGCTTGGCGGCGATCTTTATAACAACTTTGAAGAAGATGGCACCAGAGTACATAGTGGCGTATTTGCTACTTTCGGACAAGTTAGCACGTCTGCTAAAGATTCTGTTCGTGGAATGTATCAAGGCAGATCGACAACGACAGGTAAGATCAATTCCAAAGGTTACGGTGTAGGGGCATATTACACCTCATATTTTTCAAATGACGTATATGTAGATACTGTGGCTCAGTATACTCACTATCGTAATGAATATAATAGTATTTACGGTAATGATGCCACTCAGGATGGTGATGGCATAACTCTATCCGTAGAGGCAGGTAAGCCATTCAAATATGCTAATGGGTTATATCTGGAACCTCAAGTTCAACTTATGTATCAATACCTTCACTTAGATGCGACAAACGATGGCGTTGCCTACGTTAAATCAACGTCTGATAACTCGGGCCTTGCTCGTATCGGAGGACGTCTGGGTTATGATAGTGTTAAAACATCTAAAGCTCATCCATATTTAACTGCAAATGTCCTGACTAATATTGGTCGTTCGCCAGATGTAACGGTGAGCTCGGTGAAATTTAATCAAGATTATTCAGACCAATGGTATGAAGTGGGCGGTGGTTTTACCGGTGATATTACTAAAAATGCTTCACTATATGCAGATATGAAATATCAGCATGATTTTGAAGGTAATATGCATGGTTTTGCTGGCAACCTGGGAATTCGGGTTAACTGGTAATAGTTAAAGGGCGGTAAGGTTATGCTTACCGCTTTTTTATTAACGTAAGTAATATGCCTGTAAATCAATACGTTTTGTAATATGCAAGTATTAAGTCCCTGATTATACAATAATTGCATGATTTTATTCAGATTTTAAAACCAATCCCTTAAATAGGTATTACCTATACATCTTTTGGCGTTTGACCTGCCTGAACGATTGGATTTTCATAATCCATTATTAATCAATGTATTGAAGAAAATAATCCATCTCTGATAACCCGCGCTGCAGGGTCTATGCTTATTAAAAGTAGCCAAAAATGGCGATTAACCCGAATGCCCCTGCTGTTGAGGGGTTGAAGTGATAATCATTATCACTAACATGGTGTTATAGCTTGAAAGCTAATGACTCGAGGTAACCCTATGGAATTGCATTCAGGAACATTTAACCCGGACGATTTCGCATGGCGTGGTTTGACGTTAACGCCAGCAGCTGTGGCGCACATCCGCGAACTGGTGGCAAAACAACCCGGTATGTTGGGCGTGCGTTTAGGTGTGAAACAAACCGGATGCGCGGGATTCGGCTACGTGCTGGACACCGTCCGTGAGCCGGAAAAAGACGATCTGCTGTATGAATCGGATGGCGCCAGACTTTATGTGCCGTTACAGGCGATGCCGTTTATCGACGGGACGGAAGTCGATTTCGTTCGCGAAGGATTAAATCAGTTATTTAAATTTCATAACCCGAAAGCCCAGAACGAATGCGGCTGTGGCGAAAGTTTTGGGGTATAGGCGGTACTATGTCTCGTAATACTGAAGCAACTGATGATGTCAACACCTGGGCTGGCGGGCACCTCAATTATAAAGAGGGCTTCTTCACCCAACTGCAAACCGATGAGCTGGCAAAAGGGATCAATGAAGACGTTGTGCGCGCGATTTCGGCAAAACGTAATGAACCCGACTGGATGCTGGAGTTTCGCCTGAATGCCTTTAACGCATGGCTCACCATGGAAGAGCCGCACTGGCTCAAAGCGCACTACGACAAGCTGAATTATCAGGATTACAGCTATTACTCTGCGCCGTCCTGCGGCAATTGTGATGAAACCTGTGCTTCTGAACCGGGGGCTGTTCAGCAAACAGGGGCGAATGCCTTTTTAAGCAAAGAGGTAGAAGACGCCTTTGCACAGCTAGGGGTGCCGGTCCGTGAAGGAAAAGAGGTGGCGGTCGACGCCATTTTTGACTCGGTGTCGGTAGCCACCACCTACCGTGACAAGCTGGCAGAGCAGGGCATTATTTTCTGTTCGTTCGGTGAGGCGATTCATGACCATCCCGAGCTGGTGAAACAGTATCTGGGAACCGTCGTTCCGGGTAATGATAATTTCTTCGCCGCGCTGAATGCCGCAGTGGCATCTGATGGCACTTTTATTTATGTGCCGAAAGGCGTGCGTTGTCCCATGGAACTCTCGACCTACTTCCGGATTAATGCCGAAAAGACCGGGCAGTTTGAACGCACTATTCTGATTGCGGATGAGGGCAGCTACGTCAGTTATATCGAAGGTTGTTCAGCTCCGGTACGCGACAGCTACCAGCTACATGCGGCGGTGGTGGAAGTTATCATCCATAAAGATGCTGAAGTGAAATACTCGACGGTGCAAAACTGGTTCCCCGGTGATGGTAATACCGGCGGCATTTTGAACTTCGTCACCAAGCGCGCGCTGTGCGAAGGCGAAAACAGCAAAATGTCGTGGACGCAGTCGGAAACCGGCTCGGCCATTACCTGGAAATACCCAAGCTGCATTCTGCGTGGCGATAACTCTATCGGTGAATTCTACTCCGTCGCGCTGACCAGCGGTCACCAGCAGGCCGATACCGGCACCAAGATGATCCACATTGGCAAGAACACCAAATCGACCATCATCTCGAAAGGGATCTCCGCCGGTCAGAGTCAGAACAGCTATCGCGGCCTGGTAAAAATCATGCCGACCGCCACCAACGCGCGTAACTATACCCAATGCGACTCCATGTTGATCGGGGCGGACTGCGGGGCGCATACCTTCCCGTATGTCGAGTGTCGAAACAACAGCGCCCAGCTTGAGCACGAAGCCACGACGTCACGCATCGGTGAAGAGCAGCTGTTTTACTGTCTGCAACGCGGCATCAGCGAAGAGGATGCCATTTCGATGATCGTCAACGGTTTCTGTAAAGACGTGTTCTCTGAACTGCCGCTGGAATTTGCGGTGGAAGCGCAAAAACTTCTCGCCATAAGTCTTGAACACAGCGTCGGTTAAAATTTAAGGAAAGCACATGTTAAGCATTAAAGATTTACAGGTCAGTGTCGAAGATAAGGCGATTCTGCGTGGGCTCAGCCTTGAGATTCGTCCCGGAGAAGTCCATGCCATTATGGGGCCGAACGGTTCCGGGAAAAGTACGCTGTCCGCCACGCTCGCCGGACGTGAAGATTACGAAGTCACTGGCGGGACGGTTGAATTTAACGGTAAGGATTTACTGGAACTGTCGCCGGAAGACCGGGCCGGTGAAGGGATCTTTATGGCATTTCAGTATCCGGTAGAAATTCCCGGCGTCAGTAATCAGTTTTTCCTGCAAACGGCGCTGAATGCGGTGCGCAGTTATCGTGGGGAGGAGTCGCTGGACAGGTTCGACTTCCAGGATCTGATGGAAGAAAAAATCGCGCTGCTGAAGATGCCGGAAGACTTACTGACGCGTTCGGTAAACGTCGGTTTCTCTGGCGGTGAGAAAAAGCGGAATGACATTCTGCAAATGGCGGTGCTGGAGCCTCAGTTGTGCATTCTCGATGAGTCAGACTCCGGGCTGGATATCGATGCGCTGAAAATCGTCGCCGATGGCGTGAACTCGCTGCGCGACGGGAAACGCTCATTCATTATCGTCACTCACTATCAGCGCATCCTGGACTATATCAAACCCGATTATGTTCACGTTCTCTACCAGGGGCGAATTGTGAAGTCCGGCGATTTCACGCTGGTCAAACAACTGGAGGAGCAAGGATATGGCTGGCTTAGCGAACAGCAGTAACGTGCTGCAACAGTGGCACCATCTGTTTGAGACCCAAGGGGAGACCCGTTCGCACTATGCGCAACAGCATCTGCAACAGCTGCTGCGTCTGGGGCTGCCAACGCGTAAGCATGAGGACTGGAAATACACGCCTCTGGAGGGATTAACCAACAGCCGGTTCGTCAGCAATATCTCCGCGCTAACGCCAGCCCAGTTTGAAGCGCTGGCACCAGCGATTGATGCGGTACGGTTGGTGTTTGTCGACGGGAAATTTTGTCCAACGCTCAGCGACAGCGTGGAAGGTAGCGGATTTGATATTACCGTTAATGATGAGCGTCAGATGCTGCCTGCGGCTATCCAGCCGGAAGTATTTCTGCATCTGACCGAAAGCCTGTCCCGGAGCGTAACGCACATTTTGGTCAAGCGTAACCAGCGACCAGCGAAACCGCTGCTGCTGCTACACATTACCCAGGGAGCGACGGGCGATGCGGTGAATACGGCGCATTATCGTCACCATCTGGATCTGGCGGAAGGCGCAGAAGCCACCGTTATTGAGCATTATGTCAGTCTCAGCGAGCTTCGCCATTTTACCGGGGCGCGCTTAACGATGAACGTCGCGGCCAATGCACATTTGCACCACATTAAACTGGCGTTTGAGAATTCGCTCAGCCACCACTTTGCCCATAATGATATTCAGTTGAGTGCAGATGCCTCGGCAGTCAGCCAAAGTTTCTTGCTGGGTGATGCCGTGTTACGCCATAACACCAGTACCCAGCTCAACGGCGAAAATACCACGCTGCGCCTTAACAGCCTGGCGATGCCGGTGAAAAACGAAGTTTGTGACACTCGGACCTGGCTTGCGCACAACAAGGGCTATTGCAACAGCCGCCAGTTGCATAAAACGATTGTCAGCGATAAGGGGCGGGCGGTGTTCAATGGCCTGATCAACGTCGCTCAACACGCCATTAAAACCGACGGTCAGATGACCAATAACAATTTACTGCTCGGAAAACTGGCGGAAGTGGACACCAAGCCTCAGCTCGAAATTTATGCCGACGACGTGAAATGCAGTCACGGGGCGACGGTAGGGCGGATTGACGACGAGCAGATGTTCTATCTGCGTTCGCGCGGGATCGGTCAGCAGGATGCTCAACAGATGATTCTCTATGCGTTTGCCGCTGAGCTGACGGAAGCCCTGCGCGATGAAACGCTTAAACAACTGGTACTGGCGCGGATCGCTCACCGCCTGCCGGGAGGCGTAGCATGACATTTCCCATTGAAAAAGTGCGGGCTGATTTTCCGGTCCTGACGCGTGAAGTGAACGGTTTACCGCTGGCGTATCTGGACAGCGCCGCCAGCGCGCAAAAGCCTAATCAGGTGATCGATGCCGAAGCCGAGTTTTACCGTCACGGCTATGCGGCGGTTCACCGTGGTATCCATACGCTGAGCGCGCAGGCCACGGAAAAAATGGAGAATGTGCGCAAGCTCGCCTCGTTGTTTATTAACGCTCGTTCCGCTGAAGAGCTGGTGTTCGTTCGCGGTACCACGGAAGGCATTAACCTGGTGGCGAACAGTTGGGGCAACAGCAATGTCAGGACTGGCGATAACATCATCATCAGCGAAATGGAGCATCATGCCAACATTGTTCCCTGGCAAATGCTATGCGCCCGCGTGGGCGCAGAACTGCGGGTCATTCCGCTCAATGCCGACGGCACATTGCAACTGGAAGCGTTGCCAGCGCTGTTCGATGAGCGTACGCAACTGCTGGCAATTACCCATGTTTCAAACGTACTGGGCACCGAAAACCCGCTAAGTGAGATGATTGCGCTGGCGCATCAATACGGCGCAAAAGTACTGGTGGATGGCGCACAGGCGGTTATGCATCATCAAGTGGATGTGCAGGCGTTAGATTGCGATTTTTATGTTTTCTCCGGACACAAGCTCTACGGGCCAACCGGTATTGGCGTGCTGTATGCCAGAGAGTCGCTGCTGCAGGAAATGCCGCCATGGGAAGGCGGCGGTTCGATGATTGCGACCGTGAGCCTGAGCCAGGGGACGACGTGGGCCAAAGCGCCGTGGCGTTTTGAAGCCGGTACGCCTAACACAGGAGGAATTATCGGGCTTGGCGCGGCTATTGAGTATGTTTCAGCGCTGGGGCTGACTGAAATTAGCGAATATGAACAGTTCATGATGCGCTATGCGTTGGAACAGCTGGCGGACGTGCCGGATTTGACGCTTTACGGACCGGATAACCGCCTGGGGGTGATTGCCTTTAACCTCGGCAAACATCACGCCTATGACGTCGGGAGTTTTCTCGATAACTATGGGATCGCCGTGCGGACGGGGCATCACTGCGCAATGCCGCTGATGGCCTACTATCACGTTCCCGCCATGTGTCGGGCGTCGATTGCCATGTACAACACCCATGAAGAAGTGGATCGCCTGGTGACAGGTCTCAAGCGTATTCATCACTTACTGGGATAACAGGGAGGCGTTATGGCTGCGCTACCGGATAAAGAAAAATTGTTGCGTAATTTTCTGCGTTGCGCTAATTGGGAAGAGAAATACCTGTACATCATTGAACTGGGTCAGCGTTTGCCGGAATTAAACGCCGACGATCGCTGCCCCGAAAATAGCATTCAGGGATGTCAAAGTCAGGTATGGATTGTTATGCGTCAGAATGCTGAAGGGATTATTGAATTTCAGGGCGACAGCGATGCGGCAATTGTGAAAGGGCTTATCGCCGTGGTCTTCATTCTGTACGACCGCATGACGGCCCAGGATATTGTGAATTTTGATGTGCGTCCGTGGTTTGAAAAAATGGCGCTCGCACAGCATCTCACACCGTCTCGTTCACAGGGGCTGGAGGCAATGATTCGGGCTATCCGCGCCAAAGCCGCAACTCTTAGCTAAACTGATAAAACACGTCAACTTTCAGACCGACTTGAAATCGATCGTGTAAGGCAACGCAGTGACTCGTAAGCCGGATCTGGCGCTCGCCGTCGTCCGGCAGGAACGCCAGGGGGGTGAGTGAGTATGAAACGCGCGTCTGTTATTACCTTAATGCTAATCGGCGCTTACAGCGCTATTCAGGCCGCATGGGCGGTCGATTATCCGTTGCCCCAGGCAAACAGTCGTCTTGTTGGGCAAAATCAAACTTATACCGTGCAGGAAGGGGATAAAAACCTACAGGCGATTGCCCGTAAGTTTGATACCGCCGCAATGTTGATCCTCGAAGCCAATAATACTATTGCCCCTGTTCCCAAACCCGGAACCCTGATTACTATTCCCTCGCAATTACTGCTGCCTGATGCGCCACGCGAAGGCATTATTGTGAATCTGGCGGAGCTACGTCTGTATTACTACCCGCCGGGAGAGAATATCGTTCAGGTATTCCCGATTGGTATCGGTTTGCAGGGGCTGGAAACTCCGGTGATGGAAACCCGGGTAGGGCAGAAAATACCGAATCCTACCTGGACCCCTACAGCAGGCATCCGTAAACGCTCACTGGAACGTGGCATAACATTGCCTCCGGTAGTGCCCGCCGGGCCAAATAACCCGTTAGGACGCTTTGCACTGCGTCTGGCGCATGGAAACGGTGAATACCTGATCCATGGCACCAGCGCGCCGGACAGTGTCGGTCTGCGCGTGAGCTCCGGGTGTATTCGCATGAACGCGCCGGACATCAAGGCATTGTTTGCTCAAGTCCGAACAGGAACGCCGGTCAGGGTGATTAATGAGCCGATCAAATATTCGATTGAGCCGAACGGCATGCGGTATGTCGAGGTGCATCGCCCACTGTCGCCTGAAGAGGAACAAAACGTTCAGACCATGCCGTATGTGCTCCCAGCCGGTTTTACTCAGTTCAAAGACAATAAAGCCGTTGATAACAGCCTGGTGGAGCGCGCGTTGTATCGCCGTGCGGGTTATCCGGTCACAGTGACGGCCAGCCAGGCCTCGGTCGTTAACAATGGTGCGGAAGTGAAGTCTGCGCGAAATGGGGGGCCGGGAGAGAATGCAGAGGTGCGCGCTACGCAATAACAGGGAACGAGAAATTCAGGGCAAAAAAAATGGCGCACAATGTGCGCCATTTTTATTACACAGATACTATTACTTGCGGTATTTAGTAGCTGCGTTGTCCAGACGCTGGTTAGCGCGAGCTGCGTCGTCTTTAGCAGCCTGAACGTCGGAACGCATTGCGTTCACGTCGTTGCTCAGCTGGTCAACTTTAGCGTTCAGAGTCTGAACGTCAGAAGACAGCTGATCGATTTTAGCGTTGCTGGAGCAACCTGCCAGCAGAGTAGAACCCAGGATTACCGCGCCCAGTACCAGTTTAGTACGATTCATTATTAATACCCTCTAGATTGAGTTAATCTCCATGTAGCGTTACAAGTATTACACAAAGTTTTTTATGTTGAGAATATTTTTTTGATGGGAATGCACTTATTTTTGATCGTTCGCTCAAAGAAGCATCGAATTGTGCAAAAACGGCTAAAAAACCGAGTGAAAACAGAAAGCTTCCATCGGATTCATCTTAGATAATCACGGATTAGATAGTGAAATCCGATTTGATTTTTTATTAATTGTGGCTATCGATAAAATAAAAAAAGCGCCACGAGGGCGCTTTTATAAGCAAATTAATTCGCGGCGGAATTATTACAGTACGTGAACGGATGCGGTGTTGGTCGTGCCGCTTGGAACCAGCGCGCCAGAAACCATAACCACAACGTCACCTTTCTGCGCCAGACCGCTCTCCAGAGCAACTTCTTTGCCCAGACGGTAGAAATCATCGGTGGAGCTGATTTCTTTAACAACCTGTGCCACAACGCCTTTGCTCAGTACCAGCTGACGCGCGGTAGTTTCGTTAGTCGTCAGCGCCAGGATGGTGGCATCCGGGAAGTATTTACGCACTGCGCGAGCAGATTTACCGCCCTGGGTTGCAACGACGATCAGCGGAGCGTCCAGTTTTTCCGCAGTTTCAACCGCGCCACGGCAAACGGCTTCGGTGATGCGCAGTTTGCGGCTGTCGTTGTTGAAGTCCAGACGGCTGGTCATCACGCGGTCGGTACGTTCGCAAATGGTCGCCATGATGGTCACGGCTTCCAGCGGGTATTTACCTTTCGCGGATTCGCCAGACAGCATGACTGCGTCGGTGCCGTCGAGGATGGCGTTCGCGACGTCGCCGGCTTCAGCGCGGGTCGGACGCGGGTTTTTGATCATGGAGTCCAGCATCTGGGTCGCAGTGATAACGACTTTGCGCGCGCGGATACATTTCTCGATGATCATCTTCTGCGCGAAGATAACTTCTTCAACCGGGATCTCAACGCCCATGTCGCCACGAGCAACCATGATACCGTCAGACGCTTCGAGGATTTCGTCGAAGTTGTTCAGGCCTTCCTGGTTTTCGATTTTGGAGATGATCTGGATGTTTTCGCCGCCGTGCGCCTTCAGGTGCTCGCGGATTTCAACCACGTCAGAACGTTTACGGATAAAGGATGCCGCAACGAAGTCAACGCCCTGTTCGCAACCGAAGATCAGGTCCTGTTTGTCTTTCTCAGCCAGTGCTGGCAGCGCGATAGAAACGCCTGGCAGGTTAACGCCTTTGTTTTCGCCCAGGTCGCCGTTGTTCAGCACTTTACAGATAACTTTGTTACCTTCGATCGCGGTAACTTCCATGCCGATCAGGCCATCGTCAACCAGTACGGTGTTGCCGACAGACAGATCTTTAGTGAAGCCTTCGTAAGTCACAGCAACGATTTCGCTGTTGCCGACAACAGATTTGTCGGTGGTGAAGGTGAAGGTCTGGCCTGCTTTCAGAGAAACGTCGTTACCGCCTTCCAGCTTAATGGTACGGATTTCCGGACCTTTGGTATCCAGCAGGATAGCGGCTTTCTTACCGGTTTTGCTCATCACGTTGCGCAAATTTTTGATGCGCTGACCGTGTTCTGCGTAATCGCCATGAGAGAAGTTCAGACGCATGACGTTCATGCCCGCGTCCAGCATTTTGGTTAACATCTCTTCGGATTCGGTTTTCGGACCGATGGTGCAAACAATTTTCGTCTTTTTCATGACAGTCTTAGTCTTTAAGTTGAGAAGGATTGGGAAATCTGGCTCCCATCGCGCACGGATGGGAAGCTAAACCTGAGTTACGAAAGTGGTGATGTCTCGCTCTAAGGATAGGTGACATCGAAAGAGCGTGCAGAGGAATGTGTGCTTGCGTTTCAGCCCAACGGGAAGGTGAGTTTTGTAGTCGTTGAGTTTTACAGGTCAATGTGCTGAAACCATTCAAGAGACAATTGGCGCGCATTATACGCTGAATTTTATCTAAAAGGAAAATGGAAACGCTGTTTCAAAACAGTTCTGTGCGGTTTTACAAAAAATATTCATTAATTTGTTCATCGGTATGGATAAAGGCGTTGGGCTCAGCGACAGTTTGTTGCGCAACAACCTGCCCTGGCTATCCAAATAAACAGATTTACGCGAGGGTTTTCAATGTACAGATCATATTCCTAAAAATTATATCAAATTCGTTTTAATTCATTCTAAAAGCCAATTTCACTCATTACACTCGTTTGGACATCCATACTGCTAAACAGCTAAAAGCGCTAGCAGGATTACAAAAAGCAGCAGCGGATACCCAAACGACATGATTGTCCTGAAAAATATTTCAAAAGTGTTTACGCCAGGCAGGCTATCCATTACCGCTGTCGATAACGTCAACCTGACGGTTGAGCAGGGACAGATTTACGGAATTATTGGTTACAGCGGGGCGGGTAAGAGCACCTTAATTCGCTTGCTTAATGGTCTGGAAAAACCGACCTCCGGCAGCGTGACGATTAACGGCCACGATATCTCTGCCGCCCGCGGAGAATCTCTGCGTCAGGCGCGACTGAAAATCAGCATGGTGTTCCAGCACTTCAACTTACTGTGGTCGCGCACGGTTAGCGAAAATATTGCTTTCTCTATGCAAATCGCGGGTGCGCCAAAGGCGTCCATCAAAGCGCGGGTTGCCGAACTGATTACGCTGGTTGGGTTGAGTGGTCGCGAGAATGCTTATCCGTCTCAGCTCAGCGGCGGGCAAAAACAGCGGGTGGGAATTGCCCGCGCGCTGGCGAACAATCCTGACGTACTGCTATGCGACGAAGCCACCTCGGCGTTAGATCCGCAAACTACCGATCAGATCCTTGATTTACTGCTCGATATTAACCGTCGCTTCAAATTAACCATTGTGTTGATCACCCATGAAATGCACGTGGTGCGCAAAATCTGCGACCGCGTGGCGGTGATGGAAAACGGTAAAGTCGTTGAAGAAGGCGATGTGCTCAGCGTCTTTACCCATCCGCAGCAGCCGATCACCCGACAATTCGTGCGTCAGGTGAGCCAGTACGCCGAAGAAGATGAGTTCAACCCACAGCTGGCGAGCGAACTGGGCGGCGTGGTGATCAAGCTAACGTTTACCGGGCAACGCACCCACCGTCCCGTCGTTGGAGAATTGACCCTGCGCTACGGCCTGCCGTTTAACATTTTGCACGGCAAGATGACGCAAACCGCGCACGGAGTGTTTGGTCAGCTATGGGTGCACGTTGTGGCTACCGAGGAGCAACTGAGCAATATTCTGGCCGACCTGCGCGATAGCGACATTGAAGGTGAGGTGATTCAACATGGCTGAAGGACTGTTCCCCCATCTGAAATGGGATCAATTATTAGCAGCAACGCAGGAAACGCTCTATATGACCGCGCTTTCTGGCGTGGCGACCTTTGTCCTTGGGATCGCCCTTGGCCTGGCGTTGTTTCTGACGGCGCGTGGCGGACTGTTCCACAATCGCGCCGTGTATAGCGCGATTTCGCTGGTGGTGAATATCTTCCGTTCGATCCCTTTCATCATTTTGATCGTGCTGCTGATCCCATTTACCAAAGCGATGGTTGGCACCATTCTCGGCGCCAATGCCGCGCTGCCTGCGTTAATTGTGGGAGCCGCGCCGTTTTATGCGCGTCTGGTCGAAATTGCCCTGCGTGAAGTGGATAAAGGCGTTATTGAAGCGACACGTTCGATGGGCGCGCGTCTGAGTACGCTTATTTTTCGGGTTTTACTGCCGGAATCTTCTCCCGCTCTGGTGTCCGGGATCACCGTGACGCTGATTGCGCTGGTCAGCTACAGCGCGATGGCGGGAGTCATTGGTGCCGGGGGTTTAGGGAATCTGGCCTATCTGGAAGGATTCCAGCGCAACCACAGCGACGTCACGCTGGTGGCGACGGTGACGATTCTGCTCATCGTCTTCATCATCCAGCTTTGCGGCGATGTGATCACCTCTCTGTTAGATAAACGCTAATAAAATACGGAAACCATTATCATGAAAAAATCACTGACATTACTCGCCGCAGCAACCTTAAGCGCCCTGAGCTTCGCCTCCTGGGCTGATACGCTGACCGTTGGCGCATCAAACGTACCGCACGCGGAGATCCTTGAGCAGGCCAAACCGATTCTGGCAAAGCAGGGGATCGACCTGGAAATTAAGCCGTTCCAGGATTACATCCTGCCGAATACCGCGCTGGCTGGCCGTGAAATTGACGCTAACTACTTCCAACATATTCCGTATCTGAACAGCGTGATTAAAGATCATGCTGGCGATAAAACCTATGACTTCGTCAGCGCCGGAGCAATTCACATTGAGCCGATCGGCATCTATTCGAAGAAGGTGAAATCGCTTAAAGATCTGCCGGAAGGCGGCAAGGTCATCATGCGCGATGCGGTATCTGAGGAAGGCCGTATTCTGTCGATTTTCGAAAAAGAGGGTGTGATCAAGCTGAAGCCGGGGGTGGACAAAGTCACCGCGCGCATTAGCGACATCGTGGAAAACCCGAAAAAACTGAAGTTCCTGCCTAACGTGGAAGCGGCGCTGTTACCGCAGATGTACAACAACGACGAAGGCGATGCGGTGGTGATTAACGCGAACTACGCTATCGACGCGGGGCTGGATCCGGTGAAAGATCCGATTGCCGTCGAAAGCGGTGAAAACAACCCGTATGCCAACATCATTACCGTACATCGCGGCGATGAGAAGAAAAAGGATATTGTGGCGCTGGTAGACGTGCTGCATTCAAAAGAGATTCAGGACTGGATCCGCACTAAATACAAAGGCGCGGTGATCCCGGTAAATAACTGATCCGCTTTTTGCCTTATCCGGCCTACAGGACGTTGTAGGCCGGATAAAATGCGTTAGCGTTGCCACCGGACGCGCGAGTTACACGCGCTCAATTCTCGCTGGCAGCCCCTGGCGTACCGCCGCACCCGACACCCAGTCAAGCCAGGTATTGGTTACCTGCCGGGTAGGATCCGCAAAGCCCAAATCATTGAGATTAATTCCCGACCTTATCTGCGCGTCAAATGGCATCGGCTCGCCGTCGAGCGTATGCTGCGCCGCGCCCATTTCTTTATGTCCATAGCCATGTTCAATGGCGATAACTCCCGGCATAACACCATGAAGCAGGCTTATTTGCGCCTGTACCTGACCGCCAGGCGTAGTGATACGTACCGTATCGCCATGTGCTAAGCCGTACCGCTTACCATCCTGCGGGTTGAGCGCCACCAGATTAACCGGCTTCAGATGATGCAGGCGCGGGATGACCGCCGTGGCGCTGGACATGGTATTGGATTTAAAGGAGATCAATTTCAGCGGCCATTCTTGTTCCGGGAACAACTCCTCGACCGCCCGTCCATCTGACAGGCGCGAAGGATACCAGGCCGGGCAGCCGCTGTAGCGCTCGCCGGTAATCGCATGGCGGTGCGCGGCGACATTCGCATTCCAGATTTGCAGCGGTTTTTCCCACGCATTGCCGACGCGATCCTCCACCCGGCCACTGCTGGCTGGGGCGAAACGCCCGCCGCGTGAATACACAAATGCCACCCGGCTGGCTTCATCGGCTTTCAGCGTTTGCGTTATCACCGGCATGATCCGTTGCACCCCGGTCAAGGCAATGTCTTCCGGCTGAGCCTCCGGGACCGGTGATTTACCCATAAACGCAATATTGGCGGCGAGGCGCAGATAATAATCTTCCGCACGATTTAACGGATACTGATTGCCCTGTGGGTCGGTAATCGCATTATCACCAAAACCAGGCAAACCAATGCATTTTGCTACCGCAATACAGAAAGATTCCATTGAGGCCGGTTGACCGTCAGCGGTACTGCTGGTTGCGGCTCTGACCACGGGCCAGCGAGCGGTGGTAGCTTTGCTGGCGACGCCCGCCCACGGGGCGCTGAATCCCCAGCTTTCGAAGTTATGAGTATCCGGCACGATGTAATCTGCCAGCGCCGTGGTTTCGTTCATAAAGGCATCAATGGCGATAAATAGCGGCAAACGCGCAGGATCTTTAAGCTTTTCTTCCGCCACGCCGCGCAACCCTGCGATGCCGTAAAACGGGTTGGTCATGTTAGAGATCCAGGCTTTTAGCGGATAAGGGTAGCCTTCGAGTGCCGAGACAAGAAGTTCAGTAAGTTGACCTGCCACAAACGGATACCAGGGGGCTTTTGCCGGGAAGGGCGATTGTCCGGCGGCTACTTTATTGCGGTACTCTTCGGAAGACTCATACGCGGTTTTACTGCGTGCGATGCTTAATCCCTTTGGTTTAATCTTCCCGGTGAAACTGTCCATGTTGTAGCGTGGTCCATCGGTGGCGCCATTGAACTTGCCGCCGCCGACAAACACGCCGCCTTCAAGACTCAGGTTGCCAATCAGCGCATTGAGCATCATTACCGACCAGGCGTTATAAAATCCATTACCTGCCATCATTCCGCCGTGGGCGATCACTGCCGCTTTACGTCCGTGGCGGGTAAACGCGTCGGCCAGTGCGCTAATGTCTGCTTCAGCCACGCCGCACTGCTGGCTGTATTGCGCCAGCGTGAGTTTTTCGGCGGATTCTTTCAGGCACTGGAGGCTGCTTTTTACCGTCACCGTCTGGCCGTCTGCCAGCGTCACCACGCGGGTGACAAACAACTGCGCGCATGGGCAACCGCTGGCGGCGACGATTTCTCCGGCTTCGTTAACGACCACCGGCTCCTGGGCGGCGTTTGCGTTCAGATGCGCGAGGGTTAAATGCTGCCCGGCAAGATTTGGGATCTCATCGGTGATCACCAGATGCGTGGCGTTGCTCCAGCTTTTTTCACCGGCTTGCTGCATGGCCTGTACGCCGGGAATCGCAAGGTAATCGGTGTTATAGCGCTGTTTTTCGATTATCCAGCGGATCATACCCATCGCCAGCGCGGAGTCGCTTCCCGGACGCACGGGCTGCCAGTGGCCGCGATCGTCAGCCAGTACCGTGGTTAATGGCAGGGCTGGCGCCACCACCACATAGCGGAAGTCGTCGCGTAAACGAGCGCTGGCGAGCTGGCGAGCCTGGCGTTTAAACGGGTTGCCGGATTGCGCCGGAGAGGTTCCCATAAACAACGCGAACTCGACATTATCCCAATCGGGCTTCACGTGGGTATTTTTATCCAGATCGCCCATTAGCGCACCAGAACCGGCCCGGTAGGCCAGACCGCAGTAAGCGCCATGCGCGCCGAAGTTTTTACTGCCGAAACTGTTCAGCGCGAAGCGACGTAAAAACGTATCACGTCCTTCATCGCTGGTATTGGTGACCAGCAACTGATTGGATTTTGGCCCAAAGCCGGGATGTCTGGCATCAAGCGGCGTATGGGGATCGTGAATTGCCCGCAGGCCATCAACATGGCCCTCACCAAACAGGTCACCGCCTTCCACCACCTCTGTGATTAATTGTTCGAAGCTGATGCGCTGCCATTTTCCCTCGCCGCGTTTGCCGACGCGTTTCATGGGCTGCAGAATGCGCTGTGGGCTGTACAGACCTTCAAGTAAGGTTGCGCCACGAGCGCAGGCGGTGGAGCGCGCGTCCAGACCCGACTCGCCCGCCAGTTGCGCCATTGCCGTGGCAAAGGGAACCGAGGCGTCAATATGGTGCTCGTGAGATAATGGATGATAAGGGTTACCGGCAATGCGCAGCACTTTGCCTTGCTCACTATCAACGCGTACCCGCACACCGCACTGCGTCCAGCAGCCAAAGCACTGCGTCATTGAGATCACCTGCTGCGGATTTTGCTGCCATTGCGGCCGGGCATTGGCTTCAGGGATGAGCGCATTACCAAAGATGCGGTCGCGGGTAATTTTACCAGAGGTACCGTCCAGCAAACCGTCCAGAGCGCGCTTTGCTACATCCCGATAACTCAGACCAAACGTCACCATGCCACCTACTGCAAGACCGACTTTAAGCCACTGACGACGGGTTAAATTAGCCATGTTGCATTCTCCTTGCGATCGCGTTCAGGGCTTCACGAACAATAATAATCAGTGCTATCCACAGACCGAAGGTGCCCACAATGGCCAGCCAGCCATCGGTGCCGCCGGGCAGGGTGTAAGGATTAAATTGGGCGTTAAATTTCGGTACGGTCTGTACCTGGATGAGTAACGTCCAGCGCATCAGCCAGCACAGCGCCATGGCGCTAAACGCCAGTAATATGCGCAGCAGCCGCGATAATGGAAAACGCAGCACCAGCCCGCAAAGGCCAAGCGAGACAAGCCATAACACAACCCAACCGATGGCGTAGTGTCGTGCCGAAGAGGCGACATCCAGCCACTGGCGAATTGCTGAACCGGAGAGCGTATTGCCGCTCACCCAAATTGCCACCACGATAACCAGCGCGCTCAAGGCGACAATTTGTCCCCATGCCAGTTTGCGCAGCAAAGATCCTTCACTGTTTGTTGCAGCGATGAGCAGGGCGAGGAATGTTTGTAGCGCGCTGAGGAACATTGCAACCGGAAAGGCGTAGCTGAACCAAATGGGACGCGCCTGCACCACCGACACTTCGCGACCGGTGTAAACCAGTAATCCGATGGCGGATAAGGCGCTACCGACGGCCAACCATTTAGTTACACTGTAACTTTTAAGCGTTATCCGCTTAACGTGCTGCGCCAAAAACCACAGGCCCAGGAAGCCGGTGAACAGCGGTAGAAACAGCGCGCCCCATGGCATCCAGGACCATGGCGTTGGATAAGCATAAAAATGCCAGACGCGGGCGGTTTGGTGTAAATCGGCGGTTAGCGCCAACGGGGCGGTTATTGCACAGGTCAGGGCAATTAACAGCGTCAGGTTTTCCAGGTCCGGCGTCTCTTGTTTGCGCCAGTGCAGCACGCAGGCGAACAGCGCGGCGCAGGCGGCAATACCGATGAAAAAGAAATACTGTACGGCCCAGGGTAACCAGCTTACATGTTGCGGATGGGCCAGAACCTCTTCGATAATCAGTGAATGGTTCATTTAAACCTCCTGCCAGAGCGCGGGTTGAGCGCGTCCCATTAACGGGGTGACAAACGCTTCATCCAGACCAAGATAAAACACGTGCGGTGATGTTCCGCTTTCGGGTTTTAGCACTTTGATGGCCTCATGGTGTTCATGCAGCATTTGAGAAATCCGGCTGTGCGGATCTTTGATATCGCCAATGATGCGTGCGCCGCCGACGCAGGATTCCACGCAGGCCGGGAGCAGCCCCGCTTCCAGACGGTGTACGCAAAATGTGCATTTATCGGCGGTTTGCGTTTCATGGTTGATGAACCGCGCATCGTAAGGGCAGGCCTGCACGCAGTAAGCGCAACCCACGCAACGGGTGTTGTCGACGACCACAATACCGTCTTCACGTTGGAAAGTGGCCTGCACCGGACAAACGGGTACGCAAGGGGGATTATCGCAATGGTTGCACAGGCGAGGCAGCAGGACGTTGGTGACGCTTTGCTGGCCTGTAAGCTGCACCTGATACTGGTTAACGAGGGTTCTGAATTCTCCCTGCGGCGTCTGGTTTTCAATAGCGCAACTGACGGTACAGGCCTGGCAGCCGATGCAGCGTCGCAGGTCAATCAACATGGCGTAGCGATGCGCGAGTGAGCCTTCATGGCGTTCAGGCGAGAAGGGGAATTGCGCCTGCGCCAGGGGGACCAGTGAAGCGCCAGCGGTCAGGACGCCCAGTTGCTGGAGAAACTGCCGTTTACTGCTGTCCATATTTTCTCCCGTCACGGTACAACAACGAAACATTGGTCACGCCGTTGATTTGTGTGTGATGAATAAAGAATCTCAATGATTTACAGTGTAAAAATCGTGACGGGGGGTACTCTATTGTGGTTAACCACATACCCGGCTTGTTGTTGATCTAAAACAACATAATTGACAGGGATAATTGAGTGGGACGCAACGTAGTAAGATGCCTGACGGTACTGGCGTCGCTGTGGATGCTAAGCGGCACGGTCGCGGCGCAGACATGGAACATTGGCGTGTTGGCAATGCGTGGGGAGATCTCCACACGTCAGCACTGGCAGCCGTTGGAAACCCTGTTGAATCAGCAAATTCCCGGTGAGCAGTTTCATATACAACCGCTGGACCTGCACCAGATGCAGGAGGCGGTGAATCGTGGCACGGTACAATTTGTGGTCACTAATCCGGCGCAGTTTGTACAGCTAAACAACCGCTCTGCGTTACGCTGGCTGGCGTCGTTACGTTCTACCCGGGGAGGCAAAGCCGCCAGTAACGTGATCGGTAGCGCGATTCTCGTCAGGCGCGATAGTGGAATCACTTCCGCGCATGATCTGATCGGTAAAACGGTTGGCGCCATTGATGCTCAGGCTTTTGGCGGCTATTTGTTGGGGTATAAAGCACTTAGCGATGCCGGTCTGCGACCTGAGCGCGATTTACGCCTGAGGTTTACCGGTTTTCCTGCCGATGCCTTACTCTATTTACTACGCGAAAAAGCTGTGCAGGCGGTGATTGTGCCGGTGTGTCTGCTGGAAAACATGGATGAGGAAGGGCTCATTCATAAAACGGACTTTAGGGCTGTACTCAACCATCCGACCTCGATTCCCTGTTTAACCAGTACGCCGCTCTATCCTGACTGGTCATTTGCGGCACTGCCTGCAGTGAGCGACGAGCTCGCCGATCGGGTTACACGGGTGCTGTTCAATTCTCCGCAGAATGCAACGTTTCGCTGGGGAGCGCCTGCCTCGACACGCGAAGTAGAAGCGTTGCTACGCGATGTCCGCCAGCATCCGCAGCAGCGCCAGCTCTGGCTGGACGTCAAAAGTTGGTTTATCCAGCACCAGCTCGCTATGGGGGCTGTGGCCGTTGTGCTGTTGCTGCTGACGCTCAATTATATCTGGGTGATGCTGCTGGTTCGTCGTCGCGGCAGGCAACTGGAGCGGAACAGCATTCTGCTGCGCAAACAAGAACAGGCGCTGGAAACCGCTCGCCAAATGAGTGTGCTTGGCGAGATGACCTCCGGGTTTGCCCACGAACTTAATCAGCCGCTGTCGGCTATCCGCCATTATGCGCAGGGCTGTTTGATCCGCCTGCGCGGTCAGGATAAGCAGCATCCGTTGTTGCCTGCGCTGGAGAACATTGATGCTCAGGCGCAGCGGGGCGCTGATACGTTGCACAATCTGCGCCAGTGGGTCAGCCAGGCGCAGGGTAATCCGGTGATGACCGATGACTGGCGGGCCGTCAACGTTCATGATGCAATTCATCACGTCTGGCAATTATTGCGCATGCCCCAGCAATTCCCGGCGGTGGCGCTGCAAACGCGTGTCGGCAAGACGTTAACGCTGACTCTGCCAAGCGTTCTGCTTGAGCAGGTGCTGGCCAATCTGGTGCTCAATGCGGCCCAGGCCGGGGCAACCACGGTATGGTTTAGCGCTCAGCGTGAGGAAGGGGATGTGCGTATTCAGGTGCAGGATAACGCTGGCGGTATTGATGAGGCGCAGTTGTATCAGGCTTTTCAGCCGTTTATGACCACCCGTAAAGAAGGCATGGGGCTGGGATTAGCCATTTGTCAGCGGCTGGTGCGTTACGCAAATGGCGACATTGAGATCAAAAATCATCAGGCTCCTGATGAAAAAGCGGGGGCGGTAGTGACATTACATTTTAAGCAAAACCAGGAGGGAGGCCGTAGTGGCATTAATTCATCTGCTGGATGACGACATTGCCGTCACCCAGGCCTGTGCGTTTTTACTGGAAAGTCTGGGATATGAGGTATGTTGCTGGGAGCAGGGTGAAACATTCCTCGCAGGGGCAAATCTGCACCAGGTGGGCGTGCTTTTGCTGGACATGCGTATGCCGGTACTGGATGGGCACGCTGTACATGAAGCGATGCGCCAGCGAGAAAGTACGCTGGCGGTGGTGTTCCTCACCGGGCATGGCGATGTGCCGATGGCGGTTGAGCAAATGAAACGTGGAGCAGTCGATTTTTTGCAAAAGCCGGTGTCCGCCGGGCCTTTGCAGACGGCGTTAGAGCACGCTTTGCAGGTTTCTCGCGCCGCTTTCTCGCGACAAGAGATCGTGGCCTGCTATCAGATGCTCACGCCAAAGGAGCGAGAGTTGGCGCAACTGGTTGCAAAAGGGTTAATGAATCGGGAAATTGCGGACGCTATGAATATTGCCGTGCGCACGGTTGAAGTTCATCGCGCGCGGGTGATGGAAAAAATGCAGGCGCGGAGCCTTGCGGAACTGGTAAATCGACTGCAGCGGATCCGATAGATTTATGACATTTGTTTGATTTTCATTGAATTTTGTCTAATTAGCCAGAGTGATATATGCTGTTGGTTTGAGTTAATGACGAGCGGGCAAATATGGGAAATCAGACCAAAGACGATGAGTTGTACCGGGAAATGTGCAGAATAGTCGGTAAAGTAGTACTGGAAATGCGCGATCTGGGACAAGAGCCAAAGCATATCGTCATTGCGGGTGTGCTGAGAACCACCCTCGCCAACCAGCGTGTAAAGCGCAGTGAGCTAGAAAAACAGGCCATTGAGACCGTTATTAAAGCATTGGCCGGATAATCCATAAAAAGAGGAGGGCAGTCATTTGCGCCATCCTCTTATTCTCGTCACGTTATTCTATCAATATATATAATTTAGGACTGCAATTAGAGAAATATACTCCGCTGTATATTTCGTTGTATATCGATTGATATATAAAAATATATTTGAGAGTGGAGTCACAAATATTTGCAAGCCATATGAAATATTATTTCAACTTATCTTAATGATAATAAATCTCACTCCGCATTAATTACTTTTCTTCCGTTTTTTAATTGATGACGATCAAAACGACGGGCGCTGAATAACCACATTATCATTGTGCCTAACCCTAAAGGATTAGATTCATTTAGTTTAACCACCGTCATTTATACGATCAGGTTAGGGCAAATATTCACGTGT
Organism: Citrobacter werkmanii; assembly: GCF_008693645.1. Lineage (NCBI taxonomy): Bacteria > Pseudomonadati > Pseudomonadota > Gammaproteobacteria > Enterobacterales > Enterobacteriaceae > Citrobacter > Citrobacter werkmanii. The sequence continues at coordinate 2,440,114 of NZ_CP044101.1, forward strand.
TGTTGGCAACATTAATGGCCGAATTGGCCCGATCTGTGCGTAAAAATTAGCCTTGATGTGTTGCCGCTACTGCGTTTGCGAAGAGGATGCGAAATAAATGAACCAGGTTGATCGTCCATTTTTAGATTGTGGTTTAACGCGGCTTGAATTCCTACGTATATCCGGAAAGGGTCTGGCAGGACTGACCATTGCACCCGCGTTGTTATCACTTTTTGGTTGTAAGCAGGAAGATATCGACAGCGGTACCGTTGGACTTATCAATACGCCGAAAGGGGTGCTGGTAACGCAGCGAGCACGCTGCACTGGTTGTCATCGCTGCGAGATTTCCTGTACCAATTATAACGATGGGGCCGTTGGCACCTTCTTTTCCCGCATCAAAATTCATCGTAATTACTTCTTTGGCGATGATGGCGTCGGGTCCGGTGGCGGACTGTATGGTGATTTAAACTATACCGCGGATACCTGCCGCCAATGCAAAGATCCGCAATGCATGAAGGTCTGCCCGATTGGCGCCATTACCTGGAAGCAGGAAGACGGTTGTATTGCCGTGGACCATAAACGTTGCATTGGCTGTAGCGCTTGTACCACAGCCTGCCCGTGGATGATGGCGACCGTCAACACGGAAACGAAAAAATCCTCAAAATGTGTGTTATGCGGGGAATGCGCCAATGCTTGCCCGACTGGGGCATTAAAAATTATCGAGTGGAAAGATATTACCGTTTGATAGAGGGCAGGCATGCCTGATACGCGTCATTAATTGCCAATAATAGCGCAGTTTTGAATAAAAAAGCTGCCTGACGGGTATATCTATTAAACCTTCTTGCAAAGGAAAACATGATGGCTAACGGTTGGACAGGTAATATTTTACGGATCAATCTCACCACGGGTAATATCACCCATGAAGATTCCAGTAAATTTAAGAAATTTATCGGTGGGATGGGCTTTGGGTATAAAATTATGTACGACGAAGTCCCGCCAGGCACCATGCCGTTTGATGAAGGGAATAAACTGGTTTTCGCCACCGGGCCATTAACGGGCTCGGGCGCACCCTGTAGCTCCCGCGTCAATATCACCTCCTTGTCAACATTTACCAAAGGTAATTTAGTCGTAGATGCCCACATGGGCGGTTTCTTCGCCGCACAGATGAAATTTGCCGGTTACGACGCCATTATTATCGAAGGTAAGTCCGCGTCGCCTGTCTGGATCAACATCAAAGACGATAAAGTCAGCATCGAAAAAGCCGATTTCCTGTGGGGCAAGGGGACGCGCGCCACAACCGAAGAGATTTGCCGCATTACCAGCCCTGAGACTTGCGTCGCCGCGATTGGCCAGGCGGGGGAAAATCTGGTACCGCTCTCTTGCATGATCAACAGCCGCAACCACAGCGGCGGCGCCGGTACTGGCGCGGTGATGGGCTCGAAAAATCTGAAGGCCATTGCGGTAGAAGGGACCAAAGGTGTCAACATTGCCGACCGCAAAGAGATGAAGCGGCTCAATGACTACATGATGACCGAGCTTATCGGCGCCAACAACAACCACGTTGTGCCGAGCACCCCGCAGGCCTGGGCAGAATACTCTTCGCCAAACTCGCGTTGGACGGCCCGCAAGGGACTGTTCTGGGGAGCGGCGGAAGGCGGGCCAATTGAAACGGGTGAAATCCCGCCGGGCAACCAGAATACCGTCGGTTTCCGTACCTATAAATCCGTGTTCGATCTCGGACCTGCCGCTGAGAAATACACGGTAAAAATGAGCGGCTGCCATTCGTGCCCGATTCGTTGTATGTCACAGCTCAATGTCCCGCGGGTGAAAGATTTTGGCGTACCGAGTACCGGTGGCAACACCTGCGTGGCGAACTTTGTGCACACCACCATTTTCCCCAATGGCCCGAAAGATTTTGACGATAAAGACGATGGGCGCGTGGTGGGAAACCTGATTGGTCTGAACCTGTTCGACGATTATGGCATCTGGTGTAACTACGGGCAGTTGCACCGCGATTTTACTTATTGCTACTCGAAAGGCGTTTTTAAGCGCGTACTGCCGGCGGAAGAGTATGCGGAGATCCGCTGGGATCAGCTTGAAGCGGGCGATCCTAATTTTATTAAGGATTTTTACTATCGGCTGGCGCATCGCGTGGGGGAACTCAGCCACCTTGCGGACGGTTCATATGCCATTGCTGAACGCTGGGATTTGGGCGAAGAGTATTGGGGTTATGCCAAGAACAAACTGTGGTCGCCGTTTGGTTTTCCTGTCCACCATGCTAACGAGGCTTCAGCGCAGGTTGGGGCGATCACCAACTGTATGTTTAACCGTGACTGTATGACGCATACCCATATTAACTTCATCGGTTCCGGTTTGCCGCTGAAATTACAGCGCGAAGTGGCGGGCGAATTGTTTGGTTCGCAGGATGCCTACGACGAAACCAAAAACTACACCCCGATCAATGCCGCGAAGATCAAATATGCCAAATGGACGTTGCTGAAAGTCTGTTTGCATAACGCGGTCACGCTATGCAACTGGGTCTGGCCGATGACAGTCTCGCCGCTCAAGAGCCGTAATTATCGCGGAGATTTGGATCTGGAAGCGAAATTTTTCCAGGCGGTTACCGGCGATGAAACCACGCAGGCGAGTCTGGATCTGGCCGCTGAACGTATCTTTACCCTGCATCGTGCCTATACGGTCAAACTGATGCAAACCAAAGATATGCGCAATGAGCACGATCTCATTTGCTCCTGGGTGTTTGATAAAGATCCGAAGATCCCGGTCTTCACCGAGGGGACCGACAAGATGGACCGGGAGGACATGCGCCTGTCACTGACGATGTTCTATCAGGAAATGGGTTGGGATCCGGAGCTGGGCTGCCCTACGCGCGAAACGCTGAATCGACTCGGACTTGAGGATGTGGCAGCCGATCTGGCGGCACAAGATCTGTTGCCAGCGTAAGGAACGCGAGATGACTAACGTGAGCAACGTTCAGGCACCCATTGAGGCGTTTCCTGATGAGGTAGATAGCCAAAAGAGACACTGGCTGCAGGCGCTACAGCCGCCTGCCGAACAGGTGAACGCGCCGCAGGTTCAGGAACCTGCCAGCCCGGAGTCGATAGTGGCGGAATTTATCCGCCAACATTCAGCATCGGGTCAGTTGGTGGCTCGCAGTGTCTTCCTGCAGCCACCGTATTCGGTTCCTGAGACTGACTTAACCGTGCTGCTGGATACCCTGTGTCAGGGCGCGAATGGGGCGGATATTACCTGTGTGCACGGCGCTGAAGAGGCATATTTCTTTTCGACGCAAACCATGACGGCAAACTACGCCAGCATGTGTGTGCAGGTGGTGGAGAACGACATCTGTCGCGCGATTGCCGAGGCGGTACGCTTTGACTGTCAAACGTATCCACGCCCCTATAAGGTCGCCATGTTGACGCAACCGCCGTATAGCTTTGGTGATCAGCAGGTTGCAGCGGCGCTCTCGGCAATGGAAACGCACCCGGATTACGCAGATATACGCACTGTGGAATCGTCAAATGCGGAGCCTTATTTGTTCAGCGAACGTTTTATGAGTTATGGCAAAGCGTACGGCCTGTGCGAATGGTTTGAGGTTGAGCAGTATCAGAACCCCTGAATTCTTCAGGTTGATGTCATGGAATGTGTGGACGACCACTGTCACAGCATTAGAGGATAACCCGATGTCCTTCACCCGACGTAAATTTGTCATTGGCATGGGGACGGTGATTTTTTTTACCGGCCCAGGTCAAAGTTTGTTAGCAAGCCCCAGGAGCACTAAAGGCGTTCGTTATGTCATGATTCACGACGAATCACTGTGTAACGGCTGTAATATTTGCGCCCGCGCATGCAGAAAAACCAATCATGTTCCTGACCAGGGCAGCCGTTTGTCGATAGCGCATATTCCGGTTTCGGATAACGACAACGAAACGCTGTATCACTATTTTCGTCAGTCCTGCCAGCATTGTGATGATGCGCCCTGTATTGAGGTCTGTCCAACCGGCGCCTCCTGGCGAGATGAGAACGGCATTGTCCGGGTCGACACGTCTTCGTGTATCGGCTGCAGTTACTGCATAGGCGCGTGCCCTTATCAGGTCCGCTATCTCAATCCGCGCACCAAAGTGGCTGATAAATGCGACTTTTGCGCTGAATCACGTCTGGCGAAAGGTTTTCCACCGATCTGTGTTAACGCCTGCCCGGAACACGCGCTGATTTTTGGTCGTGAAGATAGCCCGGAGATTCAGACCTGGCTGCGGGAAAACAAGTATTACGAGTATCAACTTGCAGGCGCCGGGAAACCCCATCTGTATCGTCGGTTCGGTCAACATTTGATTAAAAAGGAAAATGTATGAACGCGTCGCAGAATGCCGAACAGTTTCACGCCCAGCTTGCGCAATATGTCCCTATGTTTTCTCCTGACTACTGGCCAGTGTGGCTGGTCATCGCCGGATTAATGCTGGTGGGAATGTGGCTGGTGCTGGCGCTACACGCCATGCTGCGCTTTCGTGCCGCGCATAAAGCGTCGGCAGGGCACGGTGAGAAGATCTACTTATACTCGAAGGCTGTCCGCTTGTGGCACTGGTCGAACGCGCTGTTATTTCTGCTACTTCTGGTCAGTGGACTCGTCAATCACTTCTCGGCCGTTAGCGCGTCGGTGATGAAAAGCCTGCTTACCGTACACGAAGTCTGTGGCTTTTTGCTGCTCGCCTGCTGGATTGGTTTTGTCCTGATCAACCTGATTGGCGATAACGGACATCACTATATCATTCAGCGCCGGGGTTGGATCGGACGCGCGCAAAGACAAACGCGTTTTTACCTGTTTGGCATTATGCAGGGAGAGTCACATCCATTCCCGGCATCAAAGCGTTCGAAATTCAATCCGCTACAGCAGGCGGCCTATGTTGGCGTGATGTATGGTCTGCTGCCGCTGTTGTTGATATCGGGTCTGTTATCGCTCTATCCGGCGGTAGTCGGCGATCTGTTCCCCGGTGTGCGTTACTGGTTGTTACAGGCGCATTTTGCGCTGGCAATAATCAGTTTGTTTTTCATTTTTGGGCATCTTTATCTTTGCACTACGGGCCGCACGCCGGGCGAAACCTTCAAGTGCATGGTGGATGGCTATCACCGGCATTAAGCGATGATGATTACGCGTGATGACTTACGGGCCTGGCGCGTTGGGCCCGTAATGTATCGCTGGTTTCTACGCACTTTTCCCGCCGGGGGAAGTTATGCCGATGTACATCGTGCGCTCCAGCGGGAAGGGTATATCGACTGGGCAAATAGTCTGGTGGAATACGGCTGGTCAAAATGGCGGGAAGAGGAGAGTTTTGTCCGGCAGGATATTCGCGCGATGGGAAATATTTCCCGCGTGAAAACAACGGGGGGGACCAGCAGCCCGCTGGCGAGTGCGGAAGATAATGTCAGCTTTGGCTGCGCGGATGATAACGTTAAAATCGCCAGCGCTGGCTATGCCGCGCAAATTGCCAGTGCAGGTTACAGCGTACGTATAGGCAGCGTAGGCTATAACGCGCATATCGGCAGCTCGGGCGATCGCGGGCGAATTGCGGTCGCGGGAAATTCAGCGCGTATCAGTAGCGTGGGTGACGGTACGCGCATCGCCAGTGCCGGCATGCGTGTACGCATCAGTGCACTGGGCGACAGAAATCGGATTGCCTGCAGCGGTGATTTAACCCGGCTAGCCTGTTTCGGTGCGGAATCGAAAATCGCCAATTGCGCAGACAATATCCATATTATTGCCAGCGGAGAGAACGCCGTTGTTGCCAGTACCGGCACTGTCGATTCGATAATACTCGGTCCTGGCGGATGCGCGGCGCTGGCCTATCATGATGGCGAAAGAATGCGTTTTGCGCTTGCCGTTGAAGGTGAAAAAAATATCCGGGCTGGCGTGAAATATCGGCTCAACGAAGACCACCAGTTCGTGGAATGTTGAGCCTTGAGGTCATTTTAGCGCGAATCGTCGCTGGGTGAATTTTTCCAGGCTAAAGCACAGCAGGTAATAGACCAGTCCGGTAAAGATAAAAATGGCCGCCGGATAGATTTGCACCCGGCTATTAACCTGACCGGCAACCGTCGTGAGTTCTGGCACATTGACGATAAACGCCAGCGACGTGTCCTTCAGTAGTCCAATAAATATCCCGGTCAATGACGGCATAATGTTGCGCAGTACTTGCGGCAATAAAATAAGCCACAGGGCCTGGTACGGGCGAAAACCCTGCACTACTGCCGCTTCATATTGCCCGCCAGGTAAGGCGCTAATTCCTGCATACACCGAGTGCATCACCGAGGCGGCGGTGAACCATGCCAGCGCCAACGTCACGGTAACTGCGCCAGGCAGATCGCTTCCAGTCAGCATGGGGAGTAAATACCACATCCAGAAAATCACAAAGATTAACGGAATGCCGCGAATAAACTCGGCCCAGATAAACAGTCCTTTGCGCATCGCGCCAGGAAAACGCCAGGCGCAGCAGGCAAGAACTATCCCACCGGGAAGTGCCAGCAATGCCGCGCCGATAGCCATCAGCAAAGTAAGCAAAACGCCGCCGGGTTGGCCTTCGGTCACGCGTCCCCACAGAAGATAGTCAAGATTGTCAGTAATGACCGAAATATTAGCGATCATGCGATATGCTCCTGACGCTGAACAGACGGGCTTTTGCCCTGAACGGTTTACCTGACACAGTTTTTGGTCCAAGACGCGTAAGCAGCATACCTGACACGATACCGATGAGCAGATAGAGCACTGTTCCAACGGCAAAGGCTTCCAGTGCATGTGCGTTATAGCTCTCAATTTGCCGCACCTGATAGGTCAACTCTGCAAATCCAATACCGCTGGCAAGCGAGGAGAGCTTCATCAGGTTGAGATATTGCCCAACGATGGGCTGCCATGCGTTCGCCAGTCCCTGGGGAAGGAGAATGTGACGAAAAACCGCCCATGAGGAAAAGCCCTGGGCAATGGCCGCCTCGCGTTGTCCGGCAGAAACCGCCTGCAAACCAGAGGCAATCTCCTCGACCAAAAAGGCTGAAGTAAAAACACCCAGCCCCCAGGCAGAACAAAGAAACTCCGGCGTTAACCACCAGACGTCACCTGGCAGAACTGACCATGGGTGTTCAGCATTAATAAAGGTAATCACGTCACGGGGTAGCCAATTCCATGCGGCGAAATACCAGAACATCAGTTGCACCAGTAAAGGCGTATTGCGAAAAGCGGAGACCCACACGCCGACCACCGCGGTGGCAATGCGATTGCCTGTCAAACGTAAGCCGAGTAGTAGGAGAGCAAAGAGAGTGGCGAGCGTGACGCCTGCCAGCGTCACCCATAGCGTGGTGAGAAAACCGGAAATTATCCATTGCAGAGGTTGCCCGCTCAGCACCCCCTGCCAGTCCATTAGAAGCATTATAACGGTAACTCCTGGTGTAACGGGTCGAGCACTTTTTTCAGGAAACGCTGGGTTCTGGGATGTTGTGGGCGGGTGAAGAAATCCTCCGGCGAGGCGACTTCCAGGATATCGCCGCCATCAATGAATACCACACGATCGGCAATCTCACGAGCGAAGTGCATTTCATGAGTCACGACGATCATCGTGATACCGCTGTGAGCCAGATTTTTCATCACTTGTAACACCTCGCCGATCATTTCTGGATCCAGCGCGGAGGTGGGTTCATCAAACAAAATGATTTGTGGCGATGAAGCCAGCGCGCGGGCAATGGCAACGCGCTGTTGCTGCCCGCCGGATAACTGAGCGGCATAGGCATCGGCTTTCTCGAGCAGTCCCACTTGATCCAGCAATTCGAGTGCCCGGCCTTTTGCTTCCGCTTTGTTCCAGCCGTGAACATATTCCAGCGCCAGCGCAATGTTTTGCAGCGCGGTCAGATGCGAATAGAGATTGAATTGCTGAAATACAAAACCGATACGGCTGCGTAACTGGCGTAATGCAGCGCCGCGCAACTGACTAATCGGTTTACCATCAATGAAAATTTCGCCACCGCTGAGCGACTCAAGCTGGTTGATAAGACGTATAAGAGTGGATTTTCCAGAGCCAGAAGGACCCAAAATGGTCACCACTTCACCAGGTTCAACTGCCAGGCTGACGCCGTTAAGTACGGTATGAGCGTCATACTGTTTAAACACATTGTGCAGTTTGACGCTTGCCTGACCCAATTGGGTAGAATCCGCAGCCGAAGCTGCGGAACGATGAAAAAGAGCTGAGAGCATATTACTGGGCTTCTATTTTAAAGGCGCGGGGCTGCGGGTTTTTAGTTTCAGGGCCGAACCACACATCATAAATTTTTGCTGCCTGACCAGTAGACTCCAGCTTCAAAAGTTCATCGTTGACGGCTTTTAACAAAGCCGGTTCGCCTTTTTTTACCCCCACGCCGATCTCTTCTTTACTCAGCAGGTCCGGCAAAATTTTGAAATCCGCTTTATCCGGCGCACCGCTTAACAAGCCCGCCAGGATTGTACTGTCCTGGGTGATGGCCTGCACATTACCGTTGCGTAAGGCGGTTAATGCCAGGGGGATATCGTCATAGGCCAGTACGCGCGACTGCGGGAAGCGCTGATGTAACGCCTGCTCACCGGTAGTACCTTTTACCGCGCCGATTCGCGCTTTGCTGTATTCATCGAGCTTGTCCGGGGATTTTGCTGGCACAAGGAACTGCTGGCCGGTGACAAAATAGGGCACGGAGAAATCGATCACTTGTGCACGCTCAGGTGTGATCGTGATATCCGCTACGATTAAATCGGCTTTACCGGATTGTAATAGCGGAATACGGTTGGCCGGATTGGTGGCCACCAGCTCCAGTTTTACCCCCAGGGACTTGGCCAGCGCTTCGGCAAAATCGACGTCATAGCCGACAATCTTATGCGTTTTTGCATCAACTGAACCGAACGGCGGATTGGCGTCGAATGTCGCCACTTTAACGACGCCGGCGGCTTTGATATCGGCCAATTGGTCAGCCTGAGCCTGTGAGACGCTAATGCCAGAGGCCAGCAGCACGCTGAGTGCCAGAAGTGTTTTTTTAGCGCTGTGAATTTTCGTTGCCATCATTGTAAGAAATCCCTGTAGTTTTTGGTTTGTGCTTTTTACGCTCCCATAACTTACGATTCAGACAAAATAAGAAAAAATTCTTATCTATATACAAAATGTTATTAGTGAAAGGGGGGAGAACAGGAGTGATGTGCGCGAACGTTGAGAAACGCTACGTGATTACCCTCATGACATGTACCATACGTCAATAAAGTTAATGGCTGGGGACAAGCATGCTGCGTGATAATTTTAACGATCTTTATTATCTCATTATCGTCGCCCGCGAGCGGAGTTTTACGCGGGCTGCGGCAAAGCTCGGGGTCTCGCAGTCAGCGTTAAGCCATGCGATACGTGGACTCGAAGAGCGGCTGGATGTCCGACTCCTGACCCGTACCACGCGCAGCGTCGCGCCGACTGAAGCCGGAGAACGGCTTATCAACAGTATCAGTCCGCGTTTTGATGACATTGAAACGGAGCTGCTGGCATTAACCGACATCCGTCAGCGGGTGGCGGGTAACATTCGCCTTACCTTGGGTGAACATGCGTTGCAATCGACCGTCTGGCCCGCGCTGGCGCCTTTTTTGCAGGCTTATCCTGAAGTGAAAGTGGAAATGACCCTCGACAACAGCCTGACGGATATTGTGGCTGGCCGTTATGACGCGGGTATTCGTCTCGGCGAGCAGGTGGCAAAAGATATGGTTGCTGTCAGAATTGGTCCGGACTGGCGCATGGTGGTGGTCGGTTCACCCGCTTATTTTGCCCGCCATGGTAAACCACTCACCCCACACGATCTGCAAAACCATAACTGCATCAACATGCGCATGCCGACGTTGGGCGGGCTGTATGCCTGGGAATTTAGCAAAGGCGGACAAGATTTGCGCGTGCGGGTTGAAGGGCAGCTTATTTTTAACAATCTCCCCCCGCGGATTAGCGCAGCGATTGCCGGGATGGGGCTGGCATTTGTGCCGGAAGACACTGTCGAACAGGCGGTGGCTGACGGTGCGCTGGAAAAAGTGCTGGAGGACTGGTGCGAACCCTTCCAGGGCTATTATATGTACTACCCCAGCCGCAGGCAGCACACCGCCGCCTTTGCCAAATTGATTGAGGCTTTACGGTATACGGGCTGAAACGGAAAGGGGTAACAGGCGATAAAAAAACCGGCATTGCGCCGGTTCGGAAATCAGATTTTGCAGGCGTCGCCGCAGTCATTATCAGCAATAATTTCCTGCGCTTTCTTATCTGCATCTTCCAGACGTTCAGCATTACGCTCTTGCGCTTCTTCCAGTCCATCAAAGACCAGATTATCGAGATCAATTTCCATCATTCACCTGCTCAGGTTCAGCGTTTAACATCACACTATTATATTGCAAAAATGTTGCTTAACAGCAGCGATTATTGCTACTTAGCCCCAAACTTAAATCAGATGCGCATGTTTTTCCGCCAGCGTAGCCCACGGTTGGCGGCTGCGAAGATCCATTGGTCATAAATACTGCTAAATGCCAGCGCTTTCTACCGTTTTGCTCTCACTTTTTCATTAACGTGACATGCGATCATTTTTAACAACTCTGCGACAAAATCACTATACATATAACTTAATATCTTTTATACATTAATTGTTCAACCCTGCGACTATTCCACAAAAGAGAAAGATATATGGAACAGACACCTGATAAGAAAAACGATAATTTTCAGAAAGATGGCAAAGAACAGTTCAATCGCTCAATCGGTTTAATTTCTAATTTCGCGTTGGGGTTTACCTACCTTTCGCCGCTCACTGCCGTCTATTCGCTGTTTGCGCTGGCCGTAACGCTGGCGGGGCCGCCCGCAGTATGGTGGATTTTAATCGTCGCATGTGGCCAGCTTTTAGTGGCGTTGGTATTTGGCGAGGTCGCTTCCCAGTATCCGATAACCGGTGGACTGTATCCCTGGGCGAGAAGATTATGGGGCAAGAAATATGCCTGGATTGCCGCCTGGATTTACCTGTGGGCGCTGGTGGTCACCATTACGTCAATTGCGGAATATACCTCGACGTTTGTTGAGTCGCTGTTCCACTATGGTCAAACGCCTGCCACCATGTTGCTGACGTCTGTCCTGCTACTGCTGTTGATGATGGCTGTTAACATGTCCGGGACCAAAAACCTGGCCAGAGTCGCCAAAATTGGCTTCTGGTGTGAAATTGTCAGCGTGATTGCGCTGGGAATTTACCTGCTGATCTTTCACCGTTCTCAGCCTTTCTCCGTCATCTTCGACTCGATGGGCGTGCTTGCTCAGGACGGAAGCTACTCCACCGCGTTTATGTCCGCCGCGCTAATGGGGCTGTTTATGTTCTTTGGCTTTGAAGCCTGCGGTAACGTAGCGGAAGAGGTGCAGAACCCGAGCAAAAAGATCCCGGTCGCGATGATTTTAAGCATCGTATTTGGCGCGATTTCCGCCATCATTTCCGTGATGGGTTATCTGCTGGCTTCACCGAATCTGGTCAGTATCGTGAATGGTAAAACGTCCGATCCAATCCCCGCCATTCTCAATGAAGCCCTGGGAGAAACCGGCGCAACTATCTTTATCATCGTCGCGATTGTGGCGATGTTGTCGTGCATTTTGTCTCTACAGGCTGCGTTAAGCCGTCTTATTTTTTCGTTCTCTCGCGACAGAATGCTGCCGGGAAGTGAATGGATGTCCAAAATCTCGAAAAACGGCGTTCCGGATAATGCGATGGTCGTCAGTTGCTTGCTGCCGGTGATCATCTGTGTTTGGGTCTATTTCCAGCCAGACAACCTGTCGCGTATTACCGCGTTTGCCGTAATCGGTATTTATATCTCGTTCCAGATGGTCGTACTTGCTGCGTTACGTCAGCGTCTGAAGGGCTGGAAACCGGCCGGGGAGTGGACCATTGGCGGTTGGGGCGTGATTGTAAACGTACTGGCCTTAGCCTATGGATTATGCGGGATCTGGTTGCTGGCCCAACCAGCAGACAGCAGCGATTTCATTGATCGTTGGACAGTGCTGTTCGGCCTGGCGATTGTCGTTGGATCGGGGCTTATCTATATGTTCCTGACCCGACCGTTTGGGCGCTCTGCGGCGCCGGAAAACGACGCCATTGCTTACGCCAATAAGCTCAATATGGGGCAGGACAACTAAAACAAGGGCCTTCGGGCCCTTAGTTTTGATAGTGATAAAGGATAAAGTAGTCGCTCTGATATACCACGGTGCTGTTGGCGGGCGACAGTAACTCACCCACGCGAAAGCGCGGCCAGCTGGAGAAGATAATCCTGTTTTCCAGATTGGTCAGTATGACATAGTCAGGATGAGCGCAGGAGAGCAGTTCGGCTTCGATTTGGCTGACCAGCAGATCGACGGCGGCGACGCCAAGAAACTGATCGTTGTAGTAGACCGGCACTGCCGAAGTCAGGGTATAGGAGATATTGCAGATATAATCGACGTACGGGCCGTGGATATAAGCTTTGCCTGCCGGTGGCGAATGTTTAAACCACTCGAAGGTTCTGAAATCCAGTCGTTGCTGCGTGGCCTGATCCAAATCGAGGTGCGCCTGGCTCAAACCATTATCTTTCTTATACCACCACTCCAAAAGCCAATACTCTTTGGTGGTGGCGGTGCTCTCTATATGGCTGGCAAATCCGGCTCCAGAGCAGTAATGGTTGTCATTGAGCGTACGCTTAATATGCTGTTGAACGGTGGATCGCACCGAGGGATCGAGGACAACCTCGGCTGAAGCTTTCTGTATCCCGGCAATCGCCTCATGGATGCTCCTCGCCAGCGCCACGGTAGAATCTACCGTAGAGACAGTAATATCATCAATTTTACGGATTAATGCGCTTAAAGATGTCGAAGAGCTCATTGTCTGTCCTGCCTTCACGGATTGTCAGTTCGAGTTATATTTCAGCTTTTTTTCGATAAGGTAATAGGTAAAGGTGTCGATGATCCGCGTGGCAAGCTGTACTGATTCCGCCTCGTTGTGGGCGGCCAGCGCATCGGCCAGCGCTGAATAAAGCGCGATAATTTCGGCATGAATGCTGTCCGTGCGATAGAGGATCGCCACCAGCGATGCCCATTCAGCTTGCACCTGAAGCTCCTGGTTCGCCAGCCGTGCCGAATGTGAACTGGCGGCTATTGCCAGCAGGCATCGCATATCGGCCTGGGTCATCAGCTCAGGTGATTTTGCCTGTCTGAGCACCTCAACAAACTCGCGAAATTTGGCGATATCCGCGCCGGTCATTCGTCTGGAAGCAAGTCTTGCGCTATGGCTAATGATGGCGCAATGCATTTCCCCCAGATCCGAAAGATAATCGGTACTGATCGCTTTGAACGGATGCAGGGGGCTATTTTTGCCATCGATATTTTCGCAAACGAAGCTGCCACCATTACGGCCACGAACAGTATGGATAAGATTATTAGCCCGAAGCGTGTTTAGCGCTTCTCTGATAGTGATATGTGAGACACCCATCATCTTTGCCAAATCAGTTTCGTTGGGAAGCTGTTCTTTCGGCTCCAACAATCCCGTGATAATGGCATTTGAAAGGCGTTGCACTATCTGGTCTGAACGACTGACCTGCCCGATAGGCGCAAATATGACCGCGTGAGTAATCATAATCTTTTCTGCACTCAATTCCCTGAAACAACGACCCTTTCTAACACATGCCTGCTGGGCAAGGAAGGTAAGAATGGCCGCGTTATTTTACATGCCCATGCGCAAAAGCTGCCGCACAGACGGATGTGTGTCCCAATAACCATTGGAGCTGCGCGCGCCGCGTCAGCTAACAATGACAAGCCTTTCTCTGAATAATGTAAAGAACAAGTTAAAAATGAGAGGCTTATCATAGTGTCAATGTTGCGTATTTGAAAAGTTTTTACAATATATATATTACATAAGATTCTTTATGTATTAACGGGTGGAGACAGACATGAAAACCCTGAAGCATTTTATTAATGGGCAATATGTAGCAGGCGGCAGCGAAGAGACCTTCGAACTGGTGAGTCCGGTCGACGGTGAAACGTACGCATTATCTCCTAATGCCAGCGCGGCAGAGGTGGAGCAGGCTTACTCTGCTGCTGAAGCGGCGTTTAGCATCTGGAGAAAATCGACACCGGCCCAGCGACAAATAGCGTTATTGCGCCTGGCGGACGAAATAGAACGCAACGTGGAGCGACTGGTCAATGCCCAGAGCCAGGAGACGGGCCAGCTTCGCCATTTTATTGAGAAGGAAGAGATCGCGGCATCCTGCGATGCCATCCGTTTTTTTGCCGGGGCTGCGCGTTGTCTTGAAGGCAAGGCAGCAGGCGAATATTCCGCTGGATTTACCTCGACTATTCGCCGGGAACCGCTGGGTATTGTCGGGCAAGTTACGCCGTGGAATTACCCGTTTATGATGGCGGTATGGAAGATTGCGCCGGCACTGGCGGCGGGTAACACGGTAGTGTTAAAGCCAAGCGACACCACGCCGGTCAGTACGCTGCTGTTGGCGGAACTGGCGGCACCCTTGTTCCCGAGAGGGGCGTTTAACGTGGTTTTAGGCAAAGCCAGTACCGGTTCTCTGGTGGTCTCAAACCCGAAAGCCTCACTGGTTTCGATTACCGGTTCGGTCCGTGCAGGTCTGCAGGTTGCGGCCTCGGCAGCGGCGAACCTGACCCGGGCGCATCTGGAATTGGGCGGGAAGGCGCCCGCGGTGGTATTTGCTGATGCGGATATGGACAAGGCGATTGCGGCGATTGTCACGGCTGGCTTTTTCAATGCCGGGCAGGACTGCACGGCGGCCACGCGTATTCTGGTCGAACAGTCCATCTACGCTGAATTCCTGGAAAAACTGGTACAAAAAACAAAGAGTATTAAATTTGGGCCGCCAGAAGACCAGGATGCGCTGTATGGTGCATTGAATAGCCGGAATCAACTGGAACAAGTGAAAGGCTTTATTGAGCGTTTACCGGCGCATGCAAAAATTGAGACCGGCGGGCGCGCCGGATCTGGCCCTGGCTTCTATTTTGAGCCGACGATCGTCTCTGGTCTGCAACAGCACGATGAAGCTATCCAGCATGAAGTATTTGGTCCAGTAATGACTATTCAGTCGTTTTCTGGCGATGAAGATGCATTACTTAAGGCCAATGATGTGGAATATGGTCTGGCGGCGAGTGTCTGGACCAGCAATCACAGCCGCGCGCAGCGCTTTTGCATTGACCTCGATTTTGGCACGGTATGGATTAACAGCCATATTCCCCTGTGCGCCGAAATGCCGCATGGCGGCTTCAAAAAATCAGGTTATGGCAAAGATCTCTCATCTTATTCACTCGAGGAATACACACGGGTGAAACATATCATGTGCGACATTTCTGAATAGAGAGGGTAGTGATGAAAACATTAAAAGTGGCGGTGCTTTCATTGGTGATGCTCTCGGGCTATAGCCTGGCAGAAAGTACCTCGCTGAATACCGTGAACGAGTATATGGCGGCGTGGAATGCGCATGATGCTTCGCGAGCGGCTCAATATCTTGCAGATGATGCAGTCTATTATGATGCCGCCGCGGGAGAACCGATTACCGGCCGGGAAAAAGCAGAAAAAGAAGTTATTGGGGCCTTTATTAAGGCGGTCCCGGATCTGACCTGGAAAATGATCGGTAAACCCGTTTATGACGAGGATACCGTGGCTTTTCGTTGGCAGTTCTCAGGAAAAAATAGTGGTGAATGGGCAGGGAGCCCACCGACAAATAATCTGATAAGATTTGAAGGTGTTAGCTATATTCATGTTAAAGCAGGAAAAATCACCTGGCAGGGTGATTATTATGATTCTAAGAAACTGGATGAAGAATTAAAGCCAGTGAAATAGATGGCGATCCCCTTTTTGCTGAGAAGGGGATGCCTCTTATTTGTGTCGTGTTAAGGGCAGTGTAGCAATAAGGAAAAAGTTAATGGCAATTACCAGACGTGATTTTCTCAACGGCGTCGCGGTGACCGTTGCGGCGGGGCTTACCCCGCTGGAATGGGTCAGGGCGGCAGGGAAGGAAAACGCATTTATAGATGGAAGTTATTATCCGCCTGCGCTGACGGGGTTGCGGGGCAATCATCCTGGATCGTTTGAAATGGCGCATGCCGTGGGCCGTGAGCATAAACATTTTGATTTAAACACCTTGCCTATTGAGGAAGAGTACGATCTGGTGATTGTGGGCGGCGGTATTAGCGGCCTGGCTGCCGGTTGTTTCTGGCGTCAACTTGCCGGACAAAATAGCCGGATTTTGATCCTCGATAATCATGACGATTTTGGAGGACATGCCAAACGGAATGAGTTTACCAGCTCGGGCAAGAAACTACTCGGCTATGGCGGCAGCGAAGCATTCCAGTCGCCGGCGCATAATTTCAGTCCCGAAGTGCAAAAGCTGATGGAAACCGTGGGCGTCAGCGTCACGCGGTTGAAAGAGAGTTTTGACGTAAACTTCTATCCCGACTGGCAGCTCAGTCGCGGCGTTTTCTTCGATAAAAAGAATTTTGGCGAAACAAAAATCGTCAGCGGCGATCCGGGACGGGCGGTATCTGATGATATTCCGCCGGACAGACTGAATGGACGCAAGATCGAAGACTTTATCAATGATTTTCCGCTAAGCGAGAACGACAGAAAAGCGTTAACCGATCTGCATGTACGTCCTGCGGACTACCTTCCGGGTATGACGATTGATGAGAAAACTGAATGGCTGGATACTCACAGCTACAGTGAGTTTCTGGCGACAAAAGTCGGTTTGAGCAAAATGGCGCTGCTCTATTTTCAGCAGCGTTCTAACGACTTCTTTGCCATTGGCATTGAAGGGATTTCCTGTAGCGATGCCCGGGCGTGCGCCTTACCGGGTATGGAAGCGCTGGGATTACCCCCGCTGGACGGAGAGTCGCTGGCCGACCTCGAAGAGCCGTATGTTTACCATTTTCCGGATGGAAATGCCGGTCTTGCCCGACTGTTGGTCAGGTATATGCTGCCGGATGCGCTACCGGGTACCACCATGGAGGACTCGGTCCTCGCCAGACTGCATTATGAAAAACTGGATCTGCCGGAAAACACCACGCGTCTACGCCTGAACAGCACGGTGATTAACGCCGCCAACGTACCGGATGGCGTGGTTGTCAGCTATCTGCGCGACGGAAAAATGCATCGCGTTCGTGGTAAGAACACTATTATGGCGGGTTATAACATGCTGATTCCGTATCTGGTGCCAGAGATGCCGGAACAGCAGCAGGCGGATCTCAAACTGAACGTGAAAGCGCCGCTGGTATACACCAACGTGGTGGTTAAAAACTGGCAGGCATTTAAACAGCTTGGCGTGCATGAATTTTACTCTCCGGCAGCACCTTACAGCCGGGTTAAGCTCGACTATCCGGTCAGTATCGGCGGGTATCAACACCCAGCCTCACCGGACGATCCGATGGTGATTCATATGGTCTACGTCCCCACGTATCCTGGCAGTAACCTCTCGGCCAGAGAGCAGTTCCGTCTGGGGCGGGCCTATTTGCTGGGAACGACATTTGCGGCGCATGAAGAGATGATTCGCGCCCAGTTGCAGGAGATGTTTGGCGCAACAGGCTTTGATAATCAACGCGATATTGCCGCCATTACGGTTAACCGCTGGGCGCATGGCTATGCCTATTACCCTAACTCGTTGTTCGACGACATGGACAAAATGCCCGAGATTATCGAGCGGGCGCGCAAGCCAGTTGGTCGTATTGCCATTGCTAACTCCGATTCTGACTGGGGGGCTTATGCTCATACGGCGATCGATCAGGCATGGCGAGCGGTTAATGAACTCAAGGAGATGGGGTGATCTATGCGTAATGTAACCGTTCTTGCTGCCTGTTTATTTACCGCCACGGTTTCTGCGGCTGAAACGCATGGCGAATACATCGCGAGGATTTCTGACTGCGTAGCCTGTCACACGACGGAAGGTGGCGCGGCGATGGCAGGGGGTAAAAAGTTTCCCACTCCGCTTGGGGATATTTATTCGACCAATATAACTCCAGATAAGACACAGGGGATTGGTAGCTACGCATACGAGGATTTTGAAAAGGCGGTACGTCAGGGGATTGCCAAAGATGGTCATCCGCTCTATCCGGCCATGCCTTATCCCTCTTACGCGAAGCTTTCTGACGAGGATGTTCAGGCGCTGTACCGCTATTTTATGCATGACGTCACGCCGTCGGCACAACCCAATAAAGAGAATGCCATTCCGTGGCTACTCTCCGCCCGCTGGCCGCTGCATATCTGGAACTGGTTGTTTACCGACGCGCCAGAGACGGCTGTTGCGAGCGCGAAAACGGATGAAAACGCGGTCCTGCTAAAACGAGGCGCTTATCTGGTGGAAGGCCCGGGCCACTGCGGTTCATGCCATACACCGAGAGGTGTGGCGATGAACGAAAAAGCGTACAGCAATGCCGATCCCGAGTATCTGAGCGGCGCGATGATCGACGGCTGGTATGCGCCGTCGCTGCGGGGCACCGGAATGTCGGAGTCGGAGTTAAAATCGCTGTTGCTGACCGGTAAAAGTAAACATGCCGCGGTTTCTGGTTCGATGGCTGAAGTCGTTACGCAAAGTACACAGTATCTGACGGACGAAGATGCCACGGCAATCGCACAATATCTGCTGAGCCTGAAAAGTACGAAGCCTGAAGCGGGGCGTACCGCAGGGACTACGACATCCTGGTCGAATTCAGCCGAGGCGGGCAAAGTGACCTATAACCGCTACTGCTCAACGTGTCACGGTCTGGAAGGCAAAGGTACGGATGATAATGCACCTTCGTTGATCCGCAATCCGCTGGTGATGGTGGATGACCCGACGCCACTGTACAGAGTGATTGCCTATGGCGCAGAAACCCCGACAACGCAGGGCAGCGTCTCCTTTAAGATGCCAGCCTACGGCGGCATGTTAACCGACAGCGAAATGCGTGACGTAATTAACTACGTGCGTAAAAGTTGGGGGGAAGGGAATGGTGAAGTAAGCCAGGAGGATTTGGCTGGCGTTAAAAAAGCGTCACATTAAACAGCATGCCGGAGAGGTGCGAGCACCGCTATCCGGCAGTGCTTATACGGCGTTTTCCCTGATAATCGTCGCGAGTCGGGTAAACGCCGCCGCCATTTCATGTTCTTCAATACTGGCAAACCCCAACAGCAGGCCGCTGCATTTCTCTTCATTCACGTAGTAACGAGACAGCGGACGCACCAGCAGATCTTGCGCATTCGCTTGCCGGGCTATGGCGACGTCATCACTTCCGGCGGGTAGCTGTAAAATCATATGCAGCCCGGCGTTGCTGCTGAAGGAGCCAAGATATTGCTCACCAAGTTGGCGGGTAATCAGTTCCACCAGCATCTGGCGACGACGACTGTACAACTGGCGCATTTTTCGAATATGCGCCGCGTAGTATCCCTCGCGGATAAACTCCGCCAGCGCGGCCTGAATCAACAAATGTCCGCCGCGATAGAGGTCGTTATGAACCTTTTTAAGCGGCGCGGCTAGCGGTTTGGGCAGTACCACATACCCGAGTCGCAGTGCGGGATAAAGGGTCTTACTGAATGTTCCGATGTAGATAACCGGCGTCTCTTCCTCCAGTCCCTGTAATGACGGAATAGGCTGCCCGGAAAAGCGAAACTCGCTATCGTAATCATCTTCTATTATCCAGCTTCGCGTTTCACGGGCGCGCAAGAGAAGCTGTTGCCGACGGCTCAGACTCATTACCGAACCGAGCGGATACTGATGTGACGGTGTCACAAAAATCAGCTTCGGTGCGGGTTCTGTTGGGCCTGGCGGAATCATACCTTGCTCATCAACCGGGATTGCCGAAAAGTGAACCGCGTTGATGCGTAGAATGTTTTTTATCCCCCAATAGCCTGGCTCTTCAATCCAGGCACTGTCACCCGGATTGCACAACGCACGCGTTACCAGATCCAACGCCTGGTGAATACCTTCAGTAATCAGAATTTGATCAGGCGAACAACGTACACCCCGGGCGGTGCGCAGATAGTCTGCCAGCGCTTCTTTCAATTCACTCACCCCGCCTGCGGCATCGTAAGTGAGAAACGCCGGGCGTAGTCGCCTTGCCAGCCGATCCTGGATTTTTTTGAGCACCCGGTGAGGAAAATGCTGAACATCAGGCACGCCAGGAATAAAGGCTCCCCATTGCCGGGGACTGGCGCTGGCATGCCCCAGCAGTTCAAGGCAGCGGGCAGATAAGCGGGTGTGATCCTCAAGCGCAACAGCCACTGGCTCTTTGTTGGGGCGGAGGTCGAGATTGTCGAGCACGCTGTCGCTAACAAAGGTGCCGCTGCTGGTGCGCGCAGAGATATAGCCTTCGGCCTGCAACTGCTCGTAAACCCGCAAGACGGTGTTTCGCGATAACGTCAGTTCGCCCGCCAGATCCCGCGAGGGAGGCATGCGGGTAGCCGGTTTCAGGCTGCCCTCAAGGATGCAACTACAGATGGCGGCATACAGGCGACGATGTAATTTTTCATCTGTCTGCTGGCTAAATGCTTGCTTGATCACATCTCCGGCAAGTGAACGCATTTGGATCCTTAAAATAAAACGATTTGGCTCTCGATTAAAGTACCAGATGGCGACTAAATTTGAAGGGTAATTCAACTGAAATGTATTTATGGACAAGGTGTAGAGAATGAACAATAAAAACCTGCAACAACGTCGTCTGGATGCCACCCCGCGTGGCGTGGGTGTCATGTGTGATTTTTACGCCCAGTCGGCAGAAAACAGCACGATTACCGATATTGAGGGTAATCAGTATATTGATTTTGCCGCCGGGATTGCCGTGCTGAACACCGGGCACCGTCATCCTCGTCTGGTGCAGGCAGTCGAAGCCCAACTGCAGGCTTTTACCCACACGGCTTATCAGATTGTACCGTACGAAAGCTATGTGTCTCTGGCTGAGAAAATCAACGCCGTTGCGCCGATTGACGGTAAACGCAAAACCACATTCTTCACTACTGGCGCAGAAGCCGTGGAAAATGCGGTGAAAATCGCCCGCGCGCATACCGGTCGTCCCGGTGTTATCGCTTTTGGCGGCGGTTTTCATGGACGTACCTACATGACGATGGCGCTGACCGGCAAAGTAGCGCCCTATAAAAAAGGGTTCGGCCCGTTCCCGGGTTCCGTTTACCATGCGCCATATCCTTCTGAGTTGCAGGGTGTCTCCACGGCGGATTCGCTAAAAGCGATTGAACGCCTGTTTAAAGCCGACATCGATCCAACTCAGGTTGCGGCGATTATCTTCGAACCGGTCCAGGGCGAAGGCGGTTTCGTGGTGGCGCCGTCGGAGTTTGTTGCCGGGATCCGCCGTATCTGTGATGAGCATGGCATCGTGATGATTGCCGATGAGGTGCAAAGTGGTTTTGCGCGTACGGGGAAACTGTTTGCGATGGATCACTACGCCGACAAAGCGGACCTGATGACGATGGCAAAAAGCCTGGCGGGTGGGATGCCGCTGTCTGGCGTGGTAGGCAAGGCAGAAATTATGGATGCGCCTGCGCCGGGTGGTCTGGGTGGTACCTATGCCGGCAACCCGTTGTCGATTGCGGCGGCGCATGCGGTACTGGATATTATTCGTGATGAGCAGTTGTGCCAACGAGCAGCGGCTCTCGGCGAACAACTGCGCGCCACCCTGACTGACGCGCAAGGATGGTGCCCTGAGCTGGCCGAAGTGCGCGGCTTAGGCTCAATGGTTGCTGCTGAATTTTGCGATGCAGCGACGGGGGAGCCCAGCGCTGCCGTCGCGCATCGCGTGCAGAAGAAAGCCCTTGAGCAGGGATTGCTGTTGTTAACCTGTGGCCAGTACGGCAACGTTATTCGTTTCCTTTACCCGCTGACAATTCCGCAGGATCAGTTTGCGAAAGCGCTCGATATCATTAAAGCTGCGACGAAATAGTTTAGCCACTCACTATCAACCAAAGCCGACGGTGGTCATTGCCGTCGGCTTTATTTTTGCCAGCATAAATTGATCTTCCT
Source organism: Citrobacter werkmanii (assembly GCF_008693645.1). Classification (NCBI taxonomy): domain Bacteria; kingdom Pseudomonadati; phylum Pseudomonadota; class Gammaproteobacteria; order Enterobacterales; family Enterobacteriaceae; genus Citrobacter; species Citrobacter werkmanii. The sequence continues at coordinate 2,462,138 of NZ_CP044101.1, forward strand.
CGTGTACCGCGTGGTAATCATCGGGAATGGGTTGCCAGTCACTTCGTTATGTAATTTAATATATACCGCTTTTACTTCTCATCCAGATGGTACCCCATGTTAACTCTCCGTTCTTTTGTGCTGGTTTGCGCCAGCTTCCTGGTGGCGTTCTCTGCGCAGGCCGAGCGTACGATTACCGATCAGCTTGGTCGTCAGATCACGATTCCAGACCATGTCGACAAAGTGGTTGTGCTGCAACACCAGACGCTGAATATTCTGGTGCAACTCAACGCCCAGCAAGACATTGTTGGTGTAATGTCGAGCTGGAAAAAACAACTCGGGCCTGAATTCGCGCGTTTTATGCCGAAGATAACGACATTGCCGACGCCGGGCGATCTCACCAGCGTGAATATCGAGAGCCTGCTGGCGATTCACCCACAGGTCGTCTTTGTTGCCAACTATGCGCCTGCGGAGATGATTCAGCAGATTCAGAACGCCGGTATTCCGGTGGTCGCTATCTCATTGCGTCAGGATGCTGATGGTCAGCAGAATAAAATGAATCCGACTATGGCCGATGAAGAGCAGGTCTACAACGAAGGGTTAAAACAGGGGATTCGCCTGATTGCGGATGTTGTGGGGCGCAAAGCGCAGGCAGAAACGTTGATCGATTACGTTTTTGCGGCGCGGGCAAAGTTCAACGCGCCAGTTGCCAACATTCCTGATGCGCAAAAGGTGCGTATTTATATGGCTAACCCTGATCTGATGACTTACGGCTCCGGGAAGTATACGGGACTGATGATGCAGCATGCGGGGGGATTAAACGTGGCGGCGGCCAGTGTGAAAGGCGCCCGTCAGGTCGCGCTTGAGCAGGTATTAGCGTGGAATCCGCAGGTAATTTTTGTTCAGGACCGTTACCCGCAGGTGGTGACTGAGATCCAAAACGATCCCAACTGGCAGGGGATTGATGCGGTGAAAAATCATCGCATCTGGCTGATGCCGGAATACGCCAAAGCCTGGGGGTATCCGATGCCGGAAGCCTTGGCGATAGGTGAACTGTGGATGGCCAAAAAACTGTATCCGGACGCCTATAAAGACGTGGATGTCGATGCGCAGGCGCAAGACTACTATCAGCGTTTTTATCGTGTGAACTGGCAGTCTGATGCAGCTAAGTAACCGCATTTTACCCCAGCAGCCGCTGCTAATGGCGGCGGTCTTATTACTGGGCGTCAGCTCGCTGTGCCTCGGACAATATCCGCTGTCGTTAAGCGAGGTATTTTACCATCTGACGCACTATAGCGACGCCGAAGGGATTGCCAGCCAGATTGTCTGGACGGTCAGGTTACCACGTATTCTGATCGCGTTGCTGGCGGGGGGCGCGTTAGGTTTATGCGGCGCGACGCTGCAAGGGGTATTTCATAATCCACTGGTCGACCCGCATATTATCGGCGTGACGTCGGGGGCTGCCTTTGGCGGTACGCTGGCTATTCTGCTCGGCCTGTCGCCGTGGCTGATGATGGGCTCAACGTTTTTCTTCGGTCTGACGGCGCTGATTCTGGTGTATGCCATCGCTACATTGCAGGGGCTGGAGAATACGCTGGTGCTGATCCTGTCGGGTATCATTCTGAGCGGTTTCTTTGCCGCACTGGTGAGTCTGATTCAGTATCAGGCGGATACCGAAGAGACGTTACCGAACATTGTGTTCTGGCTGCTGGGGAGTTTTGCGACGGCCAACTGGCATAAAGTTCTGCTGTTGGCGATTCCGGTGGGTATCGCCGCGACGGTTTTGTATCAGTTACGCTGGCGGATAAATCTGCTATCGCTCAATGATAAAGATGCCAGAGCGCTGGGCGTGGCGGTGGTTCCTCTGCGACGCAGCGTGCTGGTGTGCTGCGCTTTTTTAGTCGCCGCTCAGGTGGCGGTAAGCGGCAGTATTGCCTGGGTCGGTCTGGTTATTCCGCATCTGGCACGTTTGCTGGTGGGTGTCGATCATCGTCGGTTGCTCCCTTGTGCCTTCTGGCTGGGGGGCGGTTTTATGATTGTGGTGGATGATATTGCGCGCACCCTGATGCCTGCGGAGATCCCGCTGGGGATCATCACTGCATTATTTGGCGCGCCGCTGTTTGCTTTTTTACTCATCCGCAACAGCCGTCGGAGGAAACAATGAAATCTGTCGCACTGCGCGTGAATCGGCTGACTTACGGGTATCGCGCACCGCTATTTGAGCCGCTTACGTTCAGTTGCCGGAAAGGTGAGGTCTGGGCGGTGCTGGGACGTAACGGTCTGGGTAAAAGTACGCTGCTCGATACGCTAACCGGCACGCTGCCTGCTTTGGGCGGCAGTATTGAGAATGCCGGTGGAATTGGGATTGTGGCGCAACATTGTCATCTGCCGTTTCCCTATACGGTCAGCGATGTGGTACTGATGGGGCGGGCACAACACGTGAAGTTATTTGCGCAGCCCAGCCAGCAGGATCAAAAAAGGGCAGCGCAGGCGCTGGAGCAACTTAATATCGCACATCTTGGGGCCTGCTCGTTTGGTTCACTCTCTGGCGGGCAACAACAGTTAGTGATGATAGCCAGGGCATTGGTCACGGAATGCCAGACGTTATTGCTTGATGAACCATGTTCCGCGCTGGATCTCGCTAATCAGCAGGTGGTGCTGCAGCTCATCAGCGATCTGGCTCGCCAACAAGGCTGCAGCGTGCTGTTTTCAACCCACGATCCGCTGCATGCGCTACAGATAGCCACGCATACGCTGCTGCTGCTTCCTGAAGGAAAATGGCGGGCAGGGCCGACGGACAGCATCGTGACGGAAGATAATCTGTCCCAGGCCTATGGATTACCGCTGCGAAAAGTGAACGTTGACCATTACCAGACGCCGTTTATTGCGCCGCTGTTTTCTATTCGTCGGTAAGTGGTATAAAACCGGCGGCGATCAGAAATTCCTGACCGCCGTTGCCGAGCATAAACTCAACCAGCGCCAGCGCATCTTTGGATGCCTCCAGCAGCGCCAACTGGTATTCACATTGAATGTTATATTCAGCCGGAATCGCTACATAACGAACGTTGGGTAGTGTGCGGAGCGTTTTTGCATAATGCGCGTAGCCGATAAACAGATCGGCCAGTCCCTGACGCAGGACCCAGGCGCTGGCCAGTTCTCCCTGCGGGATCCTCACGGTGTCTCGACCACCAACCAGGGGAATGGCCCTTTCGCGAAGCTGCTGCCCAAGGCCCCTCTCCAGCGCATCCATCTTGTCAAAAAATGCCCAGGTATAATCCCCGGAAGGGTCACAGCCGGGCGTAGAGGTACCAATTCGCAGGGTAGGGTTTCGCAGCAAATCCAGCCATTCACCGGTCCGGTTGGTAACCAGACCCAGTTGGTTCCAGCAAAAGGTGTGCGTTGAGAGAGCTTTATGCTGAGCCAGAAGGCGCTGCGGATGCTCCTGACTGGCCGAAGCAAACAGCGCACAGGGTTCGCCTGCTTCAATCCGCTCGCGCAGTAAACCGGCTGGACCATATTCCACTTTCACATCTATTCCACTTATGTGCGTGAAATGGGTTATCAGCGGAGTCAGTGCCGGACGTAAACTGCCGGCTGCAAGCAGAGTGATGGAAGAAGACATCGCGTCACGCCTCGTAATAGGGTAAGCGTCGACGAAGACGCGTGGCTGGCCGGGAAATGGCTTGCGCGACGCACTGGCCAATTTCTGCGCAGGCAGTAAGCCCTTGCACAAACGGTTGATCGTGCATCAGCCAGGGAAGTGCGGCGAGCGCAATGCGGCCCCGGACGATATCAGGCGCCTGTAACGTATAGTCATCGCCGACATCCGGTATTTCCTCACTCGTGGATTGCAGTTGATCCCGCAGCGATGGAAATGGCAGATCTTTAATTTTTAACGCTTTCTGGCCTCTGGCATCGATAAAAACGTCAAACTTATAGGTTTCGCCCTGAGCGCGTATCACCGTCATTTTCTCTTTTTGCTCTAACTGATAATCCTGACCGAGCGCGCGAATATTCAGGATCCCGGCCTCACGCAGCGCCAGTAATCTACGGATCGACTGTGAAGGAATGGCTGCATAGTTATCGATAAAGACGCGAGCAAGTCCATTGTTAAACCGCTCTCTGTCTTTCTCATCCAGCCACGGGACAATTTCCTGTACGGCCTCATGCAGTCGCAGAATAGCGTAACGCCAGGCAACCGTGTGTTTTTCACGTTTATTGCGTTCGACTTCTTCAAGATTGGCTGCGGCCCAGTGAAACGGATCGTGCTTTTTACGGGCAGCGAACCAGACATCTGTAAAGCTGTCGGCGTTCAGGGAAGAGAGGGCGACTTCTTTGCTCCAGACAGGGTCTGCCAGCTCAATTTCTTTGACTATGAGCATAAAGATCCTGTCCAGCAGCCCAGCAGAACCAACTGCAATACATTGTTCCAGTGCCTCAGCAGTCACAATGGAGAGTGGTTCGTAGGGGAGAGGGCAGTAAAAATCGGCTTCCGGTAGAATGCCAGAACGGGACATGAGGAGAATGTTGAGATCCTGACTGCCTTCATTTCTTTCGAAATGAACACCCTGCGCATCATCTAATACAAACCTACCGTGTTGTGCGACGACGGCCATAGCCGCATCAATAGCGCTCAGCGACGTACCCAAAATTCCTACATTACACGCCGGGATTTTTGCCTCCATAAGCCCGGTCCACGGACTCGGGAAGAAAGTGCGTGATGCGCTTTGTGCGTCAGGCCAGACGTGACCCGTGGCGATGACAGCAAGATCAAAGTGCTCCGGGTCGTTATGATCGCTGCAAATAACAACGCCATCCGTTGTGGCTTTGACATCCTTGACCTGACAGGATTCGTGTACGGTGATGTTAAACCCCTGTTTGTCCGCAAGGTCTACAAGGCGTAAAAACTGGTCACGAAAATATTCACCGAGCAGAATTCGCGGCAGAAATTGTCGGTCATGCAGCGAGGCGTGTTTCACGCCATAACGGGCTAAATGTTCAACGCTTTGTTGGCGTAACCAGTCAAGATAAGAAGAGGTAATGGGGGGTATTTCAATACTAGCGATATTTGCCAGCATCAATCGCGAGTTTTCCTCATCGCTATAGGGCATGCCTACCCCAGCTTCATTCGATTGTTCGTAGAGGCTAATTGAAAGCGGGGTTTGATGCTTGAGAAGCGCGAGTAACGTATAGATTCCTGTCGGTCCCGTACCGACGATAGCGATCTTGTTCATCTTATCCACCTGATATTATTTTTATGCCCTGTGATCGATGTTCTGTGTCGGCATTGTGCCGAAAACAAGCGAAGCAGGATAAGTGTGGTCGATAACGGCGCAGGAGACAAACGGGATAGACAGCAAGAATAGCGAAATCGCTCAGGACGGCAACAACAATTAGGGGATTTTATCGAGAATAATATAAGGAGAAAGGCACCACATCAAAAGTGATATGGTGCGTCCGAGTGGACTCGAACCACCGACCCCCACCATGTCAAGGTGGTGCTCTAACCAACTGAGCTACGGACGCAATATGGTGCGTTCAATTGGACTCGAACCAACGACCCCCACCATGTCAAGGTGGTGCTCTAACCAACTGAGCTATGAACGCAACGTTGTAGGTGACAACGGGGACGAATATTAGCGGCACAGACCGAATGAGGCAAGAGGGAAATCGCATTTTTCTTCCGGATCTCACGCGTTTGCAGAGTAATTAAGCAAGTTGATTATATTTTGTTGATTTTGCAGCGTGTTTTTTATTCAGGGGGCGATGGACTGGACATTAGTGGTTGACTGATATCCGAAAAGTTGTTAGTGAAAAAAAAGCCTGCATGGGCACGGACCCTGGCAGGCGTAAAGAAGAGAATTCGAACTTTTTATAATGAGGCGTAATAATAAGATAGTTACATCTCACTCTCTTAATAGCGGTTATGCTATTGAAAAACTTAAGCGTAACCACATTTTTCAAGTTTAGCGGGAGTTATCAGTCATCCTGTATTTTTCTATTCGTGTTCAGAACACCGGTAAACCCAGCCCTTGTTTCACTTCTCTTAATGTCTGCTGTGTGACTTCGTGCGCCTGTTCACTGCCTTTTTTCAGCATCGCCATCAGCATGCCTTTATCCTGAATGTAAGTTGCCCGACGCTCGCGCATCGGCGCGATGAGTTCTTGCAAGCACATCTCCAGCTCATTTTTGCATGCCCTGTCACCTAATCCGCCGCGCTGATAATGCGCTTTCATCTCCGCCACTTTGATTTTATCTGGGTGAAACGCGTCGAGGTAGGTGAATACGATATTGCCGTCAATCTGCCCCGGATCGGACACTTTCAGATGGTTAGGGTCGGTGTACATTGCGCTGACGGCGCGATGAATGGTTTCCTCGCTGGCGGACAACAGAATTGTATTACCTAGTGATTTCGACATCTTGGCGTTACCGTCGATACCGGGCAGACGACTGGTTTCACTCAGCAACGCTTTGCAATGCGACAAGACTGGGGCAGGTAACAAGCTATTCATTTTGTGCACGATTTCATTGGTCTGTTCGATCATCGGCAGTTGATCGTCGCCGACCGGAACCACTTCAGCTTTGAAGGCTGAAATATCTGCCGCCTGACTGATGGGATAAACCAGAAAGCCAACCGGTAACGAGCGGGCGAACCCTTTCTGCGCAATTTCGTTTTTGACCGTAGGATTACGTTCCACGCGCGCCACGGTAACGATGTTCATATAAAGCGCGGTCAGTTCGGCAAGGGCGGGCAAGGCCGATTGCAAACAAATGGTGGTGAGTGAGGGGTCTATGCCCGCGGCGAGATAGTCAGCCAGCACTTCGGGAATGTTGTTTTGGATCTTTTGTGGCGTACTACCGTTATCGGTCAGTCCTTGCAGGTCTGCGACCAATATAAACTGCTGATAATCGTACTGCAGCGTGGCGCGTTGGCGCAACGAGCCAACATAGTGGCCGAGGTGCAGCGGGCCAGTAGGACGATCGCCAGTGAGGATGATGGTTTTGTTGTTCATATAAGACTCCTTGATCGTAAAACCGAAAGGGGTCTTCAAATGCAAATAACCGCCTTTCGGCGGTTATTTAAAATGGGGGAAACACATTCTGACCGCCTTTAAGAAGGCAGCCACCACAGATTATGAGTAAAAGTGTTGATATCGTGTCTGGTGTTCATACGGTCAACTTACCACTACCTGACGTAGAGGTAAAGCAATGCGCCGACAACTGACATAGTTCAGCTTGCTTCCAGCATGCCAAAGCTCACAATGCGCGAGCGCCCCAGTTCTTTTGCGCGATACAGCGCGACGTCTGCGGCACGCAGCAGATTATCGCTTTGGGCATGCTGCGGGTAGCTGGCAACACCGATAGAGACATCCACGTGACCGATATCGGATACGCCAAAGCGCAGTGACAATTCGCGTACGCCGTTGTAAATATCCGTCGCAAAGCTATTGGCCGCCTGTTCATCCGCACCTGCCAGCAGGACCAGAAACTCTTCGCCCCCGTAACGGAAAGCCATGCCGCTGTCGTGGACAACGCGCTGAATAATGGCGGCGATACTTTTTATCACACTATCGCCCGCCTCATGGCCAAAGCGATCATTGATGTTTTTGAAATGGTCGATATCGATCATCAGGCAACTGATCGGTTCTTGGGTACGAACTGCCTGGCTCATCTGGGTACGGAGAGTATCTTCAAGATGATGACGATTGCGCAGACCGGTTAGGGGGTCGTATAGCGCTTTCTCCAGCAGCGCATCGCGCAAGCGTTGGTTGGCTAATGCCAGGCCGAGTGCTTCTGCCATCAGTTCCAGGTAGGCGCGAGATGAGGTGGAATCCTCGCTGAGATTCTGGAATGAGAGCAGGCCGATGGCTTCACCCTGGGCAATCAGCGGCACGCATAAGGTCTGCCGCTGACACGACTCAGGCAGATGGTAACAGGCGATATCCGGTTCGTCTTGTACCGGTGGATGGCTCTGGCCACGGCGTACCGCCCAGCATTCGTCCGGGTGAAAAGCATCGGCTTTACCCTCTGGTGAGAGCCACTGCGCAACGCAGCGCATCTGCCAGGGCTCCCGATCCAGTATGTACAGTCGGCCGGCGATACCTGGAGCAATATTCGGCGCGAACAGTTCCGCCACATTAATAACATCGGCAAAACTTTCGCACCCCTGCAGACGCTGCGTCATGCGCGCCAGCAGTTCGCGGATCCCCCAGTCGGCGTCTCTCTCTTTCTCCAGCCGCTGACGGGCCAGCCCGTTCTCGCGAAAAATCCGGATCGCCTGGGCCATATCGCCAATTTCATCGATCTGGTTAAAGCTGGGTGTCTCGACAGCATAATCTTGCGATGCCAAACGGTTAACTACATCGCTCAAACGCACCACCGGGCGCAACACACGGCGCTTCAATATAAACCCAAGAACGAACAAAAATAGCAGCGCCGTAAGACCGACCATCACTTCAGAGGCTGTGCGCAGTGTACGTGACGCCTGAGTGGCATCTTCAATGGCATTGAGTACACGGTTGTCGAGCAACTGGCGGAAATGGTCAATCCGGTCCTGTGCCCGCTCCAGTTCCTGTTCATAGGTTTTGCTGAAGAGCAGGGCAATCGCTTGTGTGTGCTCTCCCCGCGCGACGCTGGCCAGCGCTGCAGTTTGTTCGTCCTGCAGAGCATCAACAATCTGCAATCCTTCATGCAATAGCGCCAGTTCTTCACCTGTCGCTCCGGCATCTTTCAACGCTGCCAGGCGATGCTCAACGGCTTTCAGTGACGCCTCTTTCTGACGATAGTTGTTCAAAGCATCAGGGTCTTTACTGACCACGTAGAGACGCGCCATATCAGACAGCGACCAGGCATCGAGTTCCACTTCTTCGGTCAGTTGGTCAAATTTATAACGTTGTTCCACCACCTGGCGTTCGGTGTTATCGGCGTTGGACGCCATCAGCATGACAACGCCGGAGGCGATGGTCAGGCATACCGTCGCGCTGTAGGCCCAGTTGGTGATTGTGGCTATTCGCACTGATTAGTTCCTTCTGCGACGATTAATCAATTAGCATGATTGAAATTATAGGAAACGTATGATTTTGCGTGAAAATAAAAAAGGCGGCTCTGGGCCGCCTTCTGTTATCGTCCTGACATCATAAATCTGGAGGATTTTTTCCTTCTTCCATAAAGGCTTCGTCGATACCTTCCACGTTACCGGCATGATCGCGCCCGGAAAACAGGTTCCAGCAGGTAATGAACAGCGCGGCGATCAGGGGGCCAATCACAAACCCGTTAATGCCGTAAATCTCCATCCCGCCGAGGGTGGTTATCAGAATCAGGTAGTCCGGCATTTTGGTGTCTTTTCCTACCAAAAGCGGGCGCAGGATGTTGTCCACCAGACCGACGATAATCACGAAGAACCCGACGATAAACAGCCCTTGCCACAGTTGGTGCGTAGCGAAGAGGAATATGGCTGCGGGTACCCAGACGATTGCCGAGCCGACGGCAGGCACCAGAGAGAGAAACGCCATTAATGCGCCCCACAGAACGCTGCCGTCGATATCCACAATCGCAAACGCGATGCCGCCAAGAATCCCCTGAACTAAAGCCACAACTGCTGTGCCCTTGACGGTTGCGCGCGTTACACCGACAAATTTGGCGAACAAATGCTGTTTGGCAAAATCAGAAAGCGGTAATGAGTCCAGAATCTGGCGTACCAGATAAGGTCCATCTTTTAACAAGAAAAACAGCAGATACAGCATGATGCCAAAGCTGATGGCAAAGCCGAATGTCCCTTTACCGATCAGGAACGCGCTGCCCGCAAGGTACTGGCCGCCTTGCAACACAATGTCGGACAGCTTTTTCTGGATTTCTGCAACATTATCCAGATTGTGTTCTGCGAGGAATCCTCGCGCCCAGCCAGGAAGATACGAAAGAATAGAGGTGACGACTTCGGGAAACTGCGTGTCGTTTTGTTGCAGTTTGTTGTACACCACATTGAGTTCAATGGCCAGCGATGACAGGATCACCATGAGTGGGATAAAGACAATTACACAGATAATGGCGATGGTTATTAACGATGCCAGCCCGTTGCGTTCGCCAAGTGCGCTGCGCAACCTGTTTTTTACCGGGTTAAAAATAGTCGTTAAGATCGCGGCCCACAAAATGGCGGAAAAGTAGGGGGACAGCACGTCGAAGAACGCCCAGGTAACGAGGGCAAGTATGAAAATGAAGAAACCTTTGGTCAGTCCGTTAAATCGCATCGGTGAATCCTGTAATGAGAAGCAGTCCCGACTATAGAACCGTTCTGAGGATTTACCAACTTTTGCTGAAGATCTCTGCTCAATACTTGCGGATACCGACTCACGTAAGCTCAGAGAGGATATCGTCTCATCATTTTTTTTAAACAGGTAATGAAACAGGTCATTTCCGTAAAACCTACATAGTGGGGCAACAGTGTTGTTGCCCCACTTTAGCGGCCAGGGATATCCGTTCTGATTTAGCCGTGTCTGATTTTCCCATCAATTCCCGGTTGAGGTTTACCAAACAGATATCCTTGTGCGAAATCACAGCCCAGTGCCTGAAGTTTTTCCAGTTGTTCCTGTGTTTCAACGCCTTCTGCAACAGCCTTCATATTAAGGGATTTCGCCATGCCTGTAATGAGTTTGATAATATTAAGGGCATCGTCCTGGGTAGATAGTGAATGTACAAAGGACTTATCTATTTTTATTTTATCGAAGGCCAGCCGGCTCAACCGGGAAAGAGAAGAATACCCGGTACCAAAATCATCGATGGAGATTTTCACGCCCAGCGCCCTGAGTTTATTCAGCGTATTCATCGGCGTATTACTCTCAGTAAAGATAGAGGATTCAGTGACCTCCAGTTCAAGGCGTTGAGCGGGGAGTCCTGTTTCTTTCAGAATAGTCAGCACTATTCCGGCAAAGGCTTTGCTGCTTAGCTGTACCGGCGAGACATTGACTGAAATTTTGGCCGGAATCGTCCAGGAAGCCGCTTCCGTACAGGCAATTTCCAGCACAAATTTTCCCATCTCGTTAATCATGCCTGTTTTTTCAGCAACAGGAATAAAGCTATCCGGCGACAGGAGGCCCTTTAGAGGGTGAACCCAACGAATAAGGGCTTCATAGCTGTAAATTTCCCGGCTGAAAGAATCCACAATAGGCTGATAATAAACCACGAATTCTTTATTCACTATGGCCATCGCCATATCATGCTCAAGCGTTCTGCTTTCTTGCAGCTTTTCTAACATCCATTGCCGGAAGACTTTTATCTTACCTGAACCTTCATTTTTGGCTTCATACAGGGCCAGATCTGCAAATTTATAAAGATAATCGGAGCGGCGTTCTGTTTCTGATATAACAATCCCAACACAGGTAGTTATGTTTATAATTGTGTTATAAATCGTGTAGGGTTGGCTGATAAAATCGCATATCTTTTGGGCGCGCGAAACGGCCTGGCTCTCTGTCAGACCACTTGAGAGAAACGCAAACTCATCTCCACCTAAGCGATACAGCGTATCTGAAGTGTGGCTCATTGAAATCAGACGGTCCGATATCTGGCGTAATAAAATATCACCGGCATCATGACCATAGGTATCATTTACCTCTTTGAATCGGTCTAAATCAAACAGCATCACAGTCACGGAATCGTTGTTTTTTTCTGCCATCTCGATTGTTTGATTTAAATTCCCCCAGAAGAATTGGCGGTTATTCATATCAGTAAGCGAGTCATGGTAGACGTCATATTCCAGTTTTGCATTCTGGATTTGCAACTTTTCTTTAGAATTCTGAAGTTCTTCAGCGAGACTCTTTACCTGAAGATGCGCTCGCAGAATATTTCTGTTCTGAAAGAATATCAGTACACCCAGTATCGCACTCAGTATGATCAGCAGAACAGAGGTTGCCGAGTAAATATAGTACAGCGTTTGAATTTTAAGGTTGGCGTTATTGATCGAGTTAACATCCTTATTTAACGCACCGGATGAAAGGCGGCCAAGTTGCGAATCCAGCGCATGCATTTTTTTCAGGTATGCCTGGAGTTCTGAACGGTTCATTTTCTCGAGGTTAACGTCCAGATAGTTAAGCGTATTTTCAAGTTTTAACGCCAGTTCACTGTGCGCCTGATTGCTCGCTATATAGTGCCCTAAATCACCTTCTTTTATCAAATCACTCTGGCTAAGCATAATGTCGAGGCGCAGGCGTACCTCATCGAGGCCCATCGTTTCATCGATAGTGTAAAGACCAAGCAATGATTCGAATCGGTAATATTGCGATACCATTTGCGCAGCGGACCATGAATCGGTGTAATGCGTTAATTTCTGTAACTCTTGCTGCCTTTCATGCACCAGGAAGGAAATATACCCAGTAGATATAAAAAGAAAAAATATGATGCCAGCCAGTATTCTGTTCATGATGTTCCTCTGAACGCTTACTCAATATCCATTCTACTGACCTGCCATGCTGACCTTGAGTAATAAATCTGATTATTCAGTTCAGATATGCTGTCATAGGGATACACAATGAATAACGGCCCTTTATCACGGATTTGCATATATTTTCCGTTGATTTTTAAAGCAAGAATGACATTGTACTTCTTGAAATCATTGAGAGGGATAACGGTGGTGTAGTCATTGAGCGCAGTAACTTTTACAACCGTGCCTTTCGCCCCAACAAAATCCATGAGCTTTTGTAGTGGAATACCCGAAAAAGTCGTGCGTCCATTATACCAGGGAGAAGTGGTCTGAAAACTTACCATGCCCAGTTTCTCGAGGCTGGCGGTATCAAAAGTGGCTTTCCCGTCTTCATTTGTATTTTCTATATTACCGGACACGGTTAAAAGGACTTTGCCCGTAGGTTTGGAAAGTTCACCCGCCCAGAGCTGTGTGGAGACGACCAAGCTTAACAACATGACAAATAACCGCATTCTGACCTCACCTGACTTCCGGATGTAAAAAGATTATAATTTAGATATTATGCTATTTATATATACTGTATGGACATTATTTTACAGTACGCCTTTTTGTTTTTTAACTTAATGAAATCAGTGGGTTAGTGTGGGGCCATTTTATGCATTGATTAAGTAAGGCCGATGCTGTCATTTAAAGTACCGCTAAAATTTACCTCGTCTGTATAAAAATAAGCTATCAATTCAGTCAGCGCAAATAAATACCTACGAATGCCAAGGTTTATTTTTTGCAGTCATAAGGTGACGTTTTTCGTTGGATGATAATTTCTGGCTGTAAAGCAGCCCCGTAAGTGGGCTTGCTGCGTGCCAGCAATGATTGACAGGCAAGTTGAGGCAGTTATGCCTGTCTGAATCAGCTTAATCGCGCATGTGTGCCGACTGGCGCGCATACAGGTAAGCGGTGGCTCGCGACACGCCTAAATGCTGCGCGACGGTATCCATTGATTTTCGTACGTTCAGCAAACCTTCTTTACGGAGTTGTTGAATCAATAACTTACGGTCTTCAGGTTTGAGCGCGCGCGCCGTGGTCGCGCGTTTAGCGGCAAAGTCATCAATACGCTGGCGAATAACTTCATTACTACCGGGATCGATATGTTCTTTTATGGGGGAGTCTTCGGTTTCAGTAAATTGTGCAAGCGCGCTCTGTATACCCCGAAACAACGTCATATCAACATTAAGGCACAGCGCCGCGACGTATTTACCGTCCTCATCCTTGATACCAATGGAAGTGCTTTTTACCGGACGACCATCAGCAAACTGATTGCTGTAGTTGGCGATGATGCTGGGAAAGTCTGGTGATGCTATGCGCGCCAGACCCAGTTCTGTTGCTGGTTGGCCTGGTTTACGTCCGGAAAGATTATTATGGATGGACAAAATGGCATGTTCAGGTTTTTTGAGGTCGTGAACAACCACTTCACAAAAGGGAGAAAAGGTCTCGCTTAACCCTCTGGCGATAGTATCAAGTTGGCTGAGAAGCGAGTTATTGTCGGTTTTTGGCATGCCAGTCTCCTGCAGTGGTGGCTTTTGCCACGATGACGAGCAGTTTACAGTGAGCAGGGCTCGCTTTTCCAGACGGGAATGTACAGACAGGAATAAGGTATCTGCATGGCAGATACCTTGCTTATCATCCAGCCAGCAATTCACCATAGCGGCTGATGTCCACGTTTCCACCGCTGATAATAATGCCGATTTTCTTACCCTGAAGTTCAGATTTCCGTGCTCTGGCGGCGGCAAACCCCAGACAGCCAGTTGGCTCTACGACGATTTTCATTCGTTCTGCGATAAATTTCATCGCGGTGACTAATTCAGTATCTGAGACAGTCAGAATATCGTTCACGTTTTGCTGAATAATCGCAAACGTATATTGCCCAAGGTGTTGAGTCTGAGCGCCATCGGCTATGGTTTTCGGTGTATCAATATGAACAATGTTGCCGCTGCGAAACGACTGCTGACCGTCATTGCCTGCCTCAGGTTCTACGCCATAGACCACACAGTCAGGGGAAAGATGCCTCGCTGCCAGTGCGGAACCGGATAGCAGGCCGCCGCCACCCAGACATACGAAAAGGACGTCTAACGGTCCCACTTCCTCAATCAACTCTTTCGTTGCGGTGCCCTGGCCCGCAATAACGTGCGGATGATCGTAAGGAGGGATCAGCGTCAGCCCTTGTTTCTCAGCCAGGTCCTGACCAATTTTTTCTCTGTCTTCAGTATAGCGATCGTAAATCACTACATTTCCGCCATACCCTTTGGTCGCGGCAACTTTGGCAGCCGGGGCATCATGCGGCATGATAATTGTCGCCGGAATCCCCAATAATTTTGCCGACAAGGCTATGGCTTGCGCATGATTCCCCGAAGAAAAGGTCACGACGCCCGCAGCCCGTTGTTGTGGCGTGAACTGGCGTAGCGCATTCATAGCGCCGCGAAATTTGAACGCGCCCATTCTCTGGAAGTTTTCGCATTTAAAGAAGACTTCAGCGCCAAATTCTTCATTAACCGTGCGGGACGTCATTACCGGCGTTTTGTTGGCATAATCTGCGATGCGCTCTGCCGCAGCGACAATATCGTTATAATCAGGCAGTGTCATATCAGTCATTTTTATTCACCTGTATACAGTTATAAATCAGGCCTGTGGGGCCAAAGCCATCGCTTCGATTTCTACGGCAAAACCGTAATGAAGTTCGGCAACGCCAGCGACAGCACGGGCAGGGCGAAAATCACCGATCCACTCACCATAGATCCTGTTAAATGTCGGCCACTGGTTGATATCCGTCACATAGACACGCACTGAAACCAGATGTTGCCGCGAGACTCCAGCACCAGCCAGACAGGCATCGACATTTTGTAAGGCCAGTCTGGTTTGTTCTTCAAAAGACGCATCGGCTTTTTTTTCGCCATCCAGGGTGACTGGCAGTTGCCCGGAAATGAACACAAAACCACCTGCCGTTGTACTGTGCGAGTAATGACCCGCCGGGGGGAAACTTCCTGGTGAAGCATTGAGCGTAATGTCTGGGGACATAAGCGATCTCCTGTGTTTTTGGTAATTCAATTTGTATAAAATAATACTGTTTGTATTATTTATACGCCTTCATGCTCCGGTCGGCTAGTGATAGTTTTCATGGGCGTTGATTTTGTGAACTAAAACAAACGTGACACACGCTATATAGCGGATGTTGGGATATGAGTGAGGGAAAAACTGGGGGAGGAGGTATCGCCCCAGAACGGGGCGTTTAAGCCAATAACGTTAGCCAATATGACCGTGGTTAATCTTACTCAATGGCTCATTGATATCGAAGATTTTGAAAAACACTTCTTCCACACCCAGATGTTTCAGGCGGGCAGTATGTTTTTTGATATAAGCCTGTGCGGAGTCTTGATCCTGAAACAGATAGATGCCGCCAGCTTCATGATTGGCTTCGTTCTCGGTCCAGATTTTCCAGATAAAGCCCGGCTCCTGATTGATGGATTCGGCCAGTTCGACAAGTTGTTGCGACATCTCGGCGCCAAACGGACCATGAAAATTAAAGTGAATCTGCACCAGTTTGTTCGACATATATCCTCCCTGGATTGGGTTGTGTAACGGATAAGAGGGTTAGCGTAGCAGCACTTTACCCGTCAGGTAAGTTGTTGCCTGCCCGCCAATATAAACGCGAGAGTCCGCCAATTGACAGCGTAAATCTCCCCCGCGTTCAGATACCTGACGCGCCAACATTTCTGTTTTATTCAGTTTTGCGGCCCAGTAAGGAATGAGCATGCTATGCGCCGAACCCGTGACGGGATCTTCTGCAACGGCCTCGCCCGGGCAGAAGAAACGGCTGACAAAATCATATTCCCCGTCGCCAGGCGCGGTAATACAAACCATTTTGCCTAGTGGAACCATGGCGTGGATATTCGGACGTACAGCCTCGACCTGGTGCTGATCCTCCAACACCACCATGTAATCGCGCCCCACGCGAACTTCTTTATATTCTGCGATGCCTAACGCTTCCAGCAGTAAGGCGGGCGGTACGACAGGCTCGCTTTGCCAGGCAGGAAAATCAAGCGTCAGCCATTCACCGCTGCGTGTGACCATCAGCGGACCTACAAATCGGGTGGCAAAATGGATCGTCGTGTCCGGGTAATCCAGATGTTCGAAAATCACATGCGCCGCGGCAAGCGTGGCATGCCCACAGAGATTAATTTCTCCCTGCGTGGTAAACCAACGTAGCTCAAAGCCATTATCATTGGCGACAAAGAAAGCGGTTTCCGACTGGTTATGCTGCTGCGCCATTTTTAATAATGTTTCATCGGGCAGCCAGTCCGTGAGGGGACATACAGCGGCGGCATTACCTGCAAACGTCGTGGTGCTAAAGGCGTCTACCATATAAAAATCGATTTGTTGCACTGTGTAACCCTCTCTTTGCACTCGGGATAACCTCCACTCTACCATGTAATGATTGCCATTAGTTACGCGGGTCGATTCGCCAGTGCAGTGAAAATTCGTTATCATCCGTGCCCACATTCCATCCAGGCCGTCTGATGTCTACAATCCTTGATACCTTTATTGCCCCGCCTTGTCATGACCAGATAGAGATTCTCTATCAGGACGAGCATCTGGTGCTTATCAATAAACCCACAGGGCTACTTAGCTTGTCGGGGAAAAATCCGCAGAATCTCGATTCGGTACATCACCGGCTGGTACAGATTTATCCCGGTTGCACGTTGGTCCATCGGCTTGATTTCGGCACCTCCGGGCTGATGGTGGTGGCACGTAACAAGGGTATTAACGCCGCGCTGTGCCAGCAGTTTAGTCAGCGCATGGTGACGAAGGTATACAGCGCGCTGTTATGCGGGCATTTGGAAAACAATGCAGGGGTTATCGACGCAGCGATTAGCAAAGATCCGGCGCGGTTTCCGCTGATGACGATTTGCGCCGTTAACGGCAAGCCCGCGCGTTCGCGTTATCAGGTTGTTGAGCGTTTTCTCCATCGCCAGAAGGACGGGGGATTACTCCCCTTAACGCGGGTACAACTGACGCCTGAAACCGGGCGTACCCATCAACTCCGGATCCACTGTCAGCAGTTGGGACATCCTATTTTGGGGTGCGATTTGTATGGTGGGCGTTTGCTGCCAGGTACTGAACTCACCCCGCGACTGATGCTGCATGCCAGCGCATTGCGTTTCAGGCATCCTGTCAGCGAACAGTGGGTGAATGCCGAAAACGCCAGTCCCTTTTGAAGGCGTAAAAAAGCCGCCTGACGGCGCAATACCGTTCAATTAAGTATGTATGGTGAACATGTGATTCGTGATCAGGATTCCGTTCACCTCAGCCGTATCACTTCTCTAAAGCACAGATACCCGTGAACGTGCAAGGGAGGCTCACTGCCGCCTCCCTTGCATCCCAGGCTCCCGGCGGGAAAATCGTCGCTGCGCGATTATTCGCCCCATCCCTGGGGCTCACCCCTTTGGGGCCAGCGCAAGCACTGTTCAAAATTGCTCCCGGCAATTTTGTCATTCGCCTTATGCCGTCTGCCTGTCGGGTCGGGGCCGAGCCTGCGTCCATGCAGGCCGTCCCCTCTGTCCGCATCCCTGCGGACAGCCCCGGTCAGCCGTCAACGACTCATCGATTTTCAGCCGGACATGGGTCATCGCTTCAACGCTCTGACTTCCAGTTAAATCTGTTTTGCTGTTTAAACAAAAAACGCAAATGGTCAGGTGTGGGCTGGTCCGGCTGAAAATTGCCGACGTGTTTCCGTAAGGCCGGGAGAGCCAGCATGGATGCTGGCTCAGGGCGCGCTTTGCAGGGACGCTACCTCGGGCCCGGCACGGTAGCCTGGAGGAATGAGCGGAGGGGACCGCGGAGCGGCAATTTTCCCGCCGGGAGCCGGGATTGTAAAGGGCGTGGCGAAGAACGCCCTTTACACGTTCACGGGTATCGATGCTTCAGAGAAACGATGAACATGAGGTGAACGGAATCCTTTCTCTGGGATGGCATATTCATTACTTCCGCCAACACAGGTTGATACTTCCTGAAACTTAAGCGTTAACTGAACGGCATTGGCCTGACGGCGGCTATTGTGAGCTTATCGTGCAGCGCGTTGCAAAATGACGGCAGACGGCTGGCGTTGCAGATAACGCATCCGTAGCATCATTAATACGGCCGCAGAGGTCAGACCGATAATAAAGCCCATCCAGAAACCTGCAGGTCCCATCCTGTCGACCACCAGATCGGTAAGCGCCAGAATATAGCCGCTTGGCAGACCCAGCACCCAGTAGGCTGTAAAGGTGATAAAGAAGATAGAGCGCGTGTCTTTATAACCGCGCAGGACACCGCTGCCAATAACCTGGATAGAGTCCGATATTTGATACACCGCGGCCAGCAACATGAGTTGCGCCGCCAGAGCGACAACTTCCGGATTATCGTTGTAGAGCAGGGCAATGTGCTCACGGAAGGTCACGGTGAAAATCGCCGTTATTACCGCCATGCAGACACCAACGCCCAAACCCGTTCTGGCCGCCGTTTGCGCCTCAAGCGTGGAACCTTGACCCAAACGATAACCGACACGAATAGTGACGGCGGCAGCCAGCGACATCGGCAAAACGAACATTAACGAACTAAAGTTCAGCGCGATTTGGTGCCCGGCCACATCGACGATCCCCAGCGGGGAAACCAGTAGCGCAACCACAGCAAACAACGTCACTTCAAAAAATAACGCCAGCGCGATGGGTAAACCCAGCTGTACCAGACGCTTCATCACTGCAGTGTCTGGCTTCTGGAATCCTCGCTCATTACGGATGTCACGCATTGAACGCGCGTGTTTGACGTAAGACAGCATGGCGGCAAACATCACCCAGTAAACCGCCGCCGTGGCCACGCCACAGCCTACGCCGCCAAGTTCCGGCATACCTAAATGACCATAGATGAAAACATAGTTAACCGGGATGTTCACCAGCAGGCCGATAAACCCCATCACCATCGCCGGTTTAGTCTTGGCCAGGCCTTCGCATTGGTTACGGGCTACCTGGAAAAACAAATATCCCGGCGCGCCCCACAGCAATGCACGCAGATAACCGACGGCTTTATCGGCCAGCGCCGGGTCGATGTTATGCATGGAGCGGATGATATAACCCGCATTCCACAGCACGACCATAATCAAAACGGAGACGCTACCAGCCAGCCAGAATCCCTGGCGTATCTGATGGGCGATACGATCGCGGCGGCCGGAGCCATTGAGTTGGGCGATTACCGGCGTCAACGCCAGCAGGAGTCCGTGGCCAAACAGAATAGCCGGCAGCCAGATCGACGTACCAATGGCGACGGCCGCCATATCCGTCGCGCTGTATCCGCCCGCCATGACGGTATCGACGAACCCCATTGCGGTTTGAGCGATTTGCGCAAGAATCACCGGTATTGCCAGAGCTAATAACTGACGCGCTTCACTTACATACTTTTGCACGTGTACACCACTATATTGTTGTTATTTGAGAGACTAAAAAAGCCGCCTTATATGGCAGCAAGGAGAAAAAGCTGGGGAATTTTCAGTCTATTGTAGCGAGGAATACGTAATTCTCCAGTGAAAAAACAGGCAGCGGTGGCGCACTGCTGGCAACCTGAATTTCCACCTGCTATTGTGCTGGGCAGAGATGTCTTAATTGAGTTCAGGAGTGAGAAGTATGTTTACGGGTATTGTGCAGGGCACCGCAAAATTGGTGTCCATTGATGAAAAACCAAATTTTCGTACGCATGTCGTGGAGTTGCCTGAATATATGCTGGATGCGCTGGAGACCGGCGCATCGGTTGCCCACAATGGCTGTTGTCTGACGGTAACCGAAATCAACGGTAATCACATAAGCTTCGATCTGATGAAAGAGACGCTGCGTATCACCAACCTGGGCGACCTTAAGGTCGGGGATATGGTTAACGTTGAGCGTGCGGCAAAATTCAGCGATGAGATTGGCGGGCATTTAATGTCGGGCCATATTATGACCACCGCCGAGGTGTCGAAAATACTGACTTCGGAAAATAACCGGCAGGTATGGTTTAAAGTTCAGGACCCATCGCTGATGAAATATATCCTGTATAAGGGGTTTATCGGCATTGACGGCATCAGCCTGACGGTCGGCGAAGTCACGCCAACGCGCTTTTGCGTGCATTTGATCCCGGAAACGCTGGAGCGTACGACGCTGGGTAAGAAAAAGCTGGGCGCGCGGGTTAATATCGAAATCGATCCGCAAACGCAAGCGGTTGTTGATACCGTTGAACGTGTGCTGGCTGCGCGTGAAAGCGCCATCAGTAACATAGCGGGCGAGGCCTGAGTCCGGCCTGAAACAAAATGCCCCCGTGAGTACGGGGGCGGCAGCCATTAGCGGGGGACGCGCAGACCGTGTTCGACACCGCGGGAGAAAACCACCTGCCAAAGCTGGATATCGCGAGCACGAAACGCACCGGCGCAGGCGTTCAGGTAATAGCTGAACATCCGTTTAAAACGCTCGGTATAGTTATCGGCGATTTCAGGCCAGGAACGCATGAAGCGTTCGTGCCATGCCATCAGCGTGGTATCGTAATCCGCGCCAAAATTATGCCAGTCTTCCATCACAAAATGCGGCTCGCTGGCGTTGGCAATCTGGCGAACTGACGGTAAACAGCCGTTCGGGAAGATGTATTTATTGATCCACGGATCAACATTATTGTCGGTTTTATTCGAACCGATGCTGTGCAGTAAAAACAGACCGTCCGGCTTTAAATTGCGATCGACAACGTCGAAATAGGTGTTGTAATTTTTCGGGCCGACATGCTCAAACATGCCGACGGAGACAATGCGATCAAATTTGTCGTTCAGGTCGCGGTAATCTTGCAGCAAAATGGTGACGTCCAGTCCCGCGCAACGCGCTTGCGCCATTTTCTGCTGCTCTGCTGAGATGGTCACACCTACCACGCTCACACCGTATTGCGATGCCATAAAATGGGACAAGCCACCCCAGCCGCAACCAATATCGAGCACCCGCATTCCCGGCTTTAACTGCAATTTTTCGGCAATCATTTTTAACTTCGCCTGTTGGGCAGATTCCAGGGTATCGGCATCTTTCCAGTAGGCGCAGGAATACTGCATGTAAGGATCAAGCATGCGGCTAAAGAGGTCGTTGCCCAGATCGTAATGTTCTTTGCCGACAACCCAGGCGCGCTTCTTGGTCTGTAAATTAAACAGTCGTGCCGTGGCGATACGTAAGGTATCTTTGAAGTGGCGGGGGAGTTGATTTTCAAGCCCGGCGCGCAATACCTTGGTGAAAAATATGTCCAGCCGATCGCACTCCCACCAGCCATCCATATAGCTCTCACCCAAACCTAACGATCCTTCCTGCAGTACGCGTTTGAAAAAATCGGGGTTCTTGACACGAATATCCGCCGCAGCCGAACCATTAATGGTAATGCCTGCACGGCTCAATAATTCATTGGTGATGCGGTACCAGTCATCATCCGGTACGCTGACGTCTTCTATACACGATGAACTCATAGCTTCTCCATCACTGGTCGGTGATCAGAACCTTAAAACAGCGTAGACGCTTTTTTGGGCTTTGTGAGAAATCTCACGGAATTAATCCGCGAATCTTTAATCCGACGTAGAACAGAGGAAGGGAGGAACCCTTACCGAAAAGGCCATCCGTGGAAAAACGGGAACGTTCTTGTCCCCGTTAATACCTAAAAATTATCGTTTTTGTAACAACTGGAAATCAGTATAAGCCTGATTTTTTGACGATTCAATAGAAAATTGTTAGCGGGCTAACTATGTGCCCGCGACAATGATTAGTGAGACTCACCGTGGGCAATTTGCGCCCGGTCATCTGTTTGACGGGTGTTATCGGTCTGCGATTGCATTTTGTAACCGAAGGCTGCCAGCAGCACTGTTGTCAGCATCACGCTGGTGGTGGTGAGCAGCGGGGTGGCGATCAGCCACGACACCACAAGACTTGCCAGGAAGCATAAACCCAGTTGCAGCGTATTTTGCAATGCGGCTGCGCGTCCTGTGGCCTGTGGGAAAGGACGTAACGCCTGAGCGACAACGATAGGATAGATTGCGCCGTTGGCAATCGCCATTACGCAGAATGGGATCAGAATTTCAGCCAGCGCAACATGATGAATAAAGCCGGTAGCCCAGGTGGCAACAACGCTGATGGCATAAAGAATCAGTAACCATGGCAGCATCTGACGACCTTGCCATTTTTGCAGCGCCGCACGGCAACCGTAACCACCAATTAAGAAGGCGATAGTTTGCGGAACATAGCTCAGGCCAATCACTGCCGGGCTGTAGCCCATTTCGCTAAGGATAAACGGTGAACCCGTCAGCCATGCGAAAAAGCTTGCGGAGCAGGCGGCATAAATCAGTACGTTTCCACGATAAGCTTTCGAGCGCAACAGTGTGGCGAAAGTCAGTTTATCCTGGCTGTCGTCGCGTGCTTTAACCGTCGGTTTTAAACGCAGGGCCGGAAGCATCAGAATCAGGGTAATAGCAAACAGGGTGGCGAAAATGGCCTGCCAGGATAAATGGACCAGAATCCAGCTGCCCAATAACGGCGCGAGAGCCGGTGATAACCCGACCAGCGGCATAATGGTGGCAAAGATGCGGTTTACTTTTTGTGAAGGGTAATAGTCTGTAACCAGCGCCTGCCAGATAACCGACGCGGCACAGACGCCAACGGCCTGAATAAAGCGTAGCGCCAGCAAACCAGTGGCGTTTTCAACCCACAGCATACCCAGACTACCCAGCGCAAAAATAGATAAACCCAACAGTAAAATCGGTTTACGGCCATAGCGGTCTGAGAGCGGTCCCCACAGTAGTTGTGCGACGGCGAAACCCGCTAAAAATAAACTTAGGCTGGCGCTGACGGCAGATGCAGGTGTTTGCAGATCGGACTGAATCGCGGCAAAGGCGGGCAGATACATATCCGTCGCCAGAAAGCCGAGCACGCTAAGGCCCGCCAACCAGACTAAAAAACCTTTCCCAGGTTGCATCATCATTTCTCTTTTTTTAGCAATAGAACAATGCCGCTGAGTGTAGTGAGTGAAATTCACGCTGTGAAACGCTAATATTTGCTTACTGATTTCAAATTTTTTGTAGGCAGAATATGTGGTCGGAATATTCACTTGAAGTGGTTGATGCGGTTGCGCGCAACGGCAGTTTCAGTTCAGCCGCGCAGGAGTTACACCGCGTACCTTCGGCGGTAAGCTACACCGTGCGCCAACTGGAGGAGTGGCTGGCTGTACCGCTTTTTGAGCGACGCCATCGCGATGTGGAATTAACGCCTGCCGGCGCGTGGTTTTTAAAAGAAGGGCGCTCTGTTATCAAAAAAATGCAGATCACTCGTCAGCAATGTCAACAAATCGCCAACGGCTGGCGAGGACAACTGGCAATCGCGGTAGATAACATTGTCCGTCCCGAACGTACCCGGCAGATGATTGTGGATTTCTATCGCCACTTTGATGATGTGGAACTGCTGGTTTTTCAGGAAGTCTTTAATGGTGTCTGGGATGCGCTTTCCGATGGGCGTGTGGAGCTGGCTATTGGCGCCACACAGGCCATTCCGGTAGGGGGGCGCTATACCTTCCGCGACATGGGCATGCTGAGCTGGAGCTGCGTGGTGGCCAGCCATCATCCGCTGGCGTCAATGTCGGGGCCGCTAAGCGATGATACGTTGCGCAACTGGCCGTCACTGGTGCGCGAAGATACCTCGCGTACATTGCCGAAGCGTATAACCTGGTTACTGGACAACCAAAAGCGCGTTGTGGTGCCTGACTGGGAATCTTCCGCAACCTGTTTATCTGCGGGATTGTGTGTAGGCATGGTACCAACACATTTTGCCAAGCCGTGGATTGATAGCGGTAAATGGGTGTCGCTGCAGTTGGAGAATCCCTTTCCTGATGCCGCGTGTTGTCTGACATGGCAACAGAACGATACCTCGCCAGCACTGAGCTGGTTGCTGGACTATTTAGGTGATAGCGAAACGCTGAATAAAGAATGGTTGCGGGAGCCAGATGAGGCCCCCGCACAACAGGCTTAACGACGATAATCGCGGAATGGACCGTCAGCAACGGAGCGGCGTTCTACCAGGCGCGGATGAACCTCGATAGACTGCGACTCTTCGCGTTTATTCACGATGCGGTCTAACAGCATATTAAAGGCCGTTTCACCCAGTGAATCCTTAGGCTGGTGAATGGTGGTTAGCGCTGGCGTGAAGAAGCGGGCGTTGCGCACGTTATCATAACCGATGAGCGAGACATCCTGCGGTACGCGCAGTCCCATCTCATCAGCGGCGCACAGCGCGCCCATCGCCATGATATCGCCACCGCAGAAGACGGCGGTCGGACGATGCGACTGTGAAAGAATTTGCTGCATGGCGCGATAACCGGATTCAGGTTCAAAATCGCCCTGTACAATCCAGTTTTCGGGAACCTTAATCAGCGCTTCTTCCATCGCTTTCATAAAGCCAGCCAGACGACCGGCCCCGGTATTCCGCTCCATCGGGCCCGGGATCGCGCCAATCTCGCGATGGCCGCGTTCTATCAGATACCGACCCGCCATGTAACCGCCCTCGAAAGCGTTATCAATGACCGTATCGGTAAAATCAGCTTTAGCTTCGCCCCAGTCCATGACAACCATCGGAATATGGCGATACTCTTCGAGCATCGAAAGCAGCGATTCCGGATACTCAGAACACATCACTAACAGACCATCAACGCGCTTTTGCGCCATCATCGACAGATAGGCCTGCTGCTTTTCAAGACTGTTCCATGCGTTGCCCAGAATCAGGGTATAGCCTTTCTGGAAACAGTTTTTCTCAACGGCTTCGATAATTTCGGCGAAATAGGCCGCTTCGCTGCTGGTCGCCAGCAAGCCGATAGACTTGGTGTGATTCACCTTCAGGCTGCGTGCAACTGCGCTTGGAGAATAGTGCAGCTCTTTGATCGCCGCCCAAACCGCATTACGCGTTTCTTCCGCGACAAAGCGCGTCTTGTTAATTACGTGTGATACGGTTGTAGTGGAAACGTTTGCTCGCTTCGCTACATCTTTAATTGTTGCCATTACATCTCACTCCAGACCATATCCTAAGCTCCTGAGAATACTCCAGGTAAACGTTTGCCTTCACACACCCTTAACGCAACGTAGGGGTTGCGGCACGCCGGGAAAACGACACGGAACGTCAGGAAGGGGTCAATGGCCGGTACGCTAATCAAGTAAGCGTGGAATTTTGTCTGATCTTAACGAAAAGGGGAAGAGTTAAAAGCAGTTATCAATATAAATCGTGAGAGATTTTTGCTTTCAAGTGTGTAAAAATGCGCAATATCACTTTTTGTGTGGGAATAAAAAGGAGAAAACTTGATGAGCACCGATCTGAAATTTTCGTTAGTGACTACCATTATTGTTCTGGGTTTGATCGTCGCGGGTGGCCTGACCGCAGCGCTGCATTGATTTCCCCGAGGGAGTTAGCTCTCCCTCATCCTTTCCGCATCTATTCCCCCTCTATTGTTTGCGAATAAGCAAAAGTCTTTTGCAATTTTGTTAACTTTATTAATTTTGCGATCAATGTCATGCTTTTGACTCTTATTTTATGTCGCGCCACGGCTCGACGTTACGGAGTCGATATATGAAAATCAATTATCCCTTACTGGCGCTGGCGATTGGCGCGTTTGGCATTGGCACCACCGAATTTTCGCCAATGGGATTATTGCCCGTGATTGCCAAAGGGGTGGATGTCTCGATTCCCGCGGCCGGGATGCTGATTAGCGCGTATGCGGTTGGCGTGATGGTGGGGGCTCCGCTGATGACACTGCTGCTGTCCCATCGCGCGCGACGTAATGCGCTGATATTCCTGATGGCTATTTTCACGCTGGGCAACGTGCTTTCCGCTATCTCGCCGGATTACACCACGCTGATGCTGTCACGTATTTTGACCAGTCTTAATCACGGCGCCTTTTTTGGTCTCGGCTCTGTGGTCGCCGCAAGCGTGGTACCTAAACATAAGCAAGCCAGTGCCGTGGCAACCATGTTTATGGGGTTAACGATTGCCAATATTGGCGGTGTTCCCGCGGCGACGTGGCTTGGTGAGACAATCGGCTGGCGGATGTCGTTTATGGCGACGGCGGGTCTGGGCGTCATCGCTATGGTCAGCCTGTTCTTCTCATTACCGAAAGGTGGGGCAGGAGCGCGCCCTGATGTCCGCAGCGAACTGGCGGTACTTATGCGCCCACAGGTGCTGTCGGCTCTGCTGACCACTGTGCTGGGCGCAGGCGCGATGTTCACGCTTTATACTTACATCTCGCCGGTGCTGCACAGCATTACCCATGCCACACCGGTGTTTGTGACCGGAATGCTGGTATTAATTGGCGTCGGATTCTCGATCGGAAACTATCTTGGCGGCAAACTGGCGGATCGTTCTGTCAACGGTACGCTTAAAGGCTTTTTGCTGTTGTTGATGGTTATTATGCTGGCCATTCCCTTCCTCGCGCGTAATGAGCTGGGGGCGGCGGTCAGTATGGTCGTCTGGGGCGCGGCGACGTTTGCGGTGGTTCCGCCGTTGCAGATGCGGGTGATGCGCGTTGCCAGCGAAGCGCCAGGGTTATCATCGTCAGTCAACATTGGCGCGTTTAACCTGGGAAATGCGTTAGGTGCGGCAGCCGGTGGGGCGGTGATTTCCGGTGGTCTGGGCTACAGTTTTGTACCCGTGATGGGAGCGATTGTGGCGGGGCTTGCGTTACTGCTGGTCTTTATCTCGGCAAGAAGGCAATCTGAAGAAGTCTGCACTGCCTCCAGCTAAGGCTAAAACGCAGAAGGGGGGCCCTTCTGCGTTATCATTTTATGCTGCGAAGTTCTTCGCAACAAATTCCCAGTTCACCAGCGCCCAGAAGTGCTCCAGGTAGCCAGGACGGGCATTGCGATAATCGATGTAGTAGGCGTGTTCCCATACGTCAACGGTCATCAGCGGCGTCGCGTCGGTCGTCAGCGGAGTTCCTGCGTTGGAAGTAGAAACGATAGCCAGTTTGCCATCCTTTCCTTTAACCAGCCAGGTCCAGCCAGAACCGAAGTTTTTGATAGCGGCATCGGTGAATTGCGCTTTGAAATCCGCAAAGCTGCCAAAGGAGGCGGCAATTGCATCGGCCAGTTTACCGGTCGGCTCGCCACCTGCGTTCGGCGCCAGGCAGTTCCAGTAGAACGTGTGGTTCCATACCTGTGCAGCATTATTGAATACACCGCCTTCAGAGCTACGAACGATCTCTTCCAGTGATTTACCTTCAAACGCCGTGCCTTTGATCAGGTTGTTCAGGTTGGTCACGTAGGTTTGATGGTGTTTGCCATAGTGGTATTCCAGCGTTTCGGCAGAAATGTGCGGTGCCAGAGCATCTTTGGCATACGGTAATGCAGGTAATTCAAACGACATTGCTTCTCTCCTTATTATTTATATTGAGTACACACAATAGCCTCATTGTGAGTAAGGATAGGGTAGCAAATTGAAAGGTTATGCAAAAGAAGAACTTACCCTACAGCATGTTCTGTAGGGTAAGTTTTTAGCGAATTGTTTTTGGTGTCATTACCCGACGCGCGCCGACATAGTGGCGCTGCCAGTAATCTTCGCTCAGAGAAGTGATTTGAATTTCCTGACCGCTGCGCGGTGACTGAATAAATTTACCGTTACCCACGTAAACACCGACGTGATCGGCTGTGCCGCGACCTTGCGTGCGGAAAAAGACCAGGTCACCGTTTTTCAGCTCGCCACGTTCAATCGGTGCGGCGTCACGCAGGTGGTACATTTCATTCGCCGTACGCGGAATGCGGAATTTAACCAGATCTTTATAGGCGTAATAGACCAGACCGCTGCAATCAAAGCCGGTTCTTGGCGAAGAGCCGCCCCAACGGTAAGGTTTGCCGATTTGGTTCATCAGGGTGGACATAGCGGTTTTCGTCGCTTTCTGCACTTTGACTTTATGCGCCTCAGCAAGCGTTGTCGGTGCGGCGGTTTTCACTTTCACACAGCGCGGCTTATGACCTTTGCGCGGCGTGCATTTTTCAGTCCAGGTAACGGCAGCGGTTTGTGCTGCGGCATTTTTACTGCGACGGTTTACCGTTTTAGTCGATTTTACCGGAGTGGCTGTGCGTTTTTTAGAAGAGGAGGCTGTTTTGCTACTGGTTTTGCTGGTGGTTTTTGTCGCCGATTTCTTGTTGGTCCTGGCTGTTTTTTGGCTGGTTGTTGCGCTTTTCTTTTTATCTACCGTTTTGACGGTGTGGGAACTGGTAGGTGTCGTCCTGGCCTGCTTGGAAGCATGCGCCATAGGCGTAAAAGGCAGTGTAGTAAAAAGTAAAGCACAGAGCGTGATCGAGATTCGGTTTATCCGCGCCACTGAGCAGTCCTCTGTTAAGGCAGGTCTATCATACCTGCGTGTGATTTTCAAAACTTGATGATTCTAATCTATCGAAACGGGGAAAGTTAATAGCTTTTTTTGTTTAACGCGGCGTTTCGTTACCGACCGCAAAAAAAAACAGCAAATCAAAGTGTAGCCGGTGAATAAATAATCAAAACCATACACTTCGAGCGGGTAAGTAAGATTAAGAATGCAACTTTTAACGGTAGGCGATAAAATAATAACGCGTAATGAAAATGTTATTTTCCGTTGCCTGCCTGACCCGCTACAATGTCAGACTACTGCCGTAAAAGAAGTTTAAGGAAGCAAGATAATGAGCACCACTATCGAAAAAATCCAGCGCCAGATCGCTGAAAACCCAATTCTCCTGTACATGAAGGGTTCCCCTAAACTGCCAAGCTGCGGTTTCTCCGCTCAGGCCGTACAGGCGCTGTCCGCCTGTGGTGAACGCTTTGCTTATGTTGATATTCTGCAGAACCCGGA
Source organism: Citrobacter werkmanii (assembly GCF_008693645.1). NCBI lineage: Bacteria > Pseudomonadati > Pseudomonadota > Gammaproteobacteria > Enterobacterales > Enterobacteriaceae > Citrobacter > Citrobacter werkmanii. Next base: position 2,491,446 of record NZ_CP044101.1, read on the forward strand.
TATTCGCGCCGAGCTGCCGAAATACGCAAACTGGCCGACCTTCCCACAGCTGTGGGTTGATGGCGAGCTGGTTGGCGGTTGTGACATTCTCATTGAAATGTACCAGCGCGGTGAGTTGCAGCAGCTGATTAAAGAAACAGCGGCGAAATACAAAACCGAAGAGCCGGACGCTGAGTAATATCAGCTGACATAAAAAAGCGACCTGTGAGGGTCGCTTTTTTTATCGGTCCGTTATGCGTCTTCCGGCACGGGGAGAGGCCAGCCGCCGAGGCGTTTCCAGCGGTTAACGATTTCACAAAACAGCACGGCCGTACGTTCGGTATCATACAGCGCCGAGTGCGCCTGAGTGCCATCAAATTCCATTCCTGCCGCCAGGCATGCTTTTGATAACACAGTTTGCCCCAGTGACAGACCGCTTAATGCCGCAGTATCAAAGGTAACGAACGGGTGAAACGGGTTACGTTTCAGTGAGGCGCGTTCTGCAGCGGCCATCATAAAACTGTGGTCGAATGTGGCGTTATGCGCCACCATGATTGCCCGATTGCAGCCGCTGTCTTTAATGCCTTTACGTACCATTTTAAAGATGGCATGCAGAGCGTCGTATTCACTGACTGCGCCACGTAAAGGATTGTTAGGGTCAATACCGTTAAAGGCGAGCGCTTCAGGCTGCAAATTTGCCCCTTCAAACGGCTCTACGTGGAAATGTAACGTCGTGTCCGGCATCAGCCAGCCTTGTTCATCCATTTTCAATGTGATGGCTGCGATCTCAAGCAGCGCATCGGTTTTGGCATTAAACCCTGCGGTTTCGACATCAATGACGACAGGGTAAAAACCACGAAAACGGTCACACAGACCGGAAAGTTGAGCGTTATCGGACATCTGGGTCTCTTAATACGGGAAAATTGCAGCGCGTATTATGGCAAAATGATGATGATAAAACTACGGGCACAGACGATCTGCGCCCGAGGGGGAGGTTAGTCGCCCAGGCCGCGCCCGGCGTCTTTCTCTTCAATTAATTCAATTTTGTAGCCGTCCGGATCTTCAACAAACGCGATCACGGTTGTGCCGCCTTTTACCGGGCCAGCTTCACGCGTCACGTTACCACCGTTCTGACGAATACGTTCGCAGGCTTCAGCCGCGTTGTCTACGCTCAGGGCGATATGACCGTAGGCTGTGCCCAGCTCATAGTTGTCAACGCCCCAGTTATAGGTCAGTTCGATCACGGCTTCACTGGTTTCAGGACCGTAGCCAACAAAGGCCAGAGAGTACTTGTATTCAGGGTTTTCGCTGGTACGCAGCAGCTTCATGCCCAGCACGTTGGTATAAAACTCGATGGAACGCTGCAGGTCACCCACGCGCAGCATGGTATGAAGTAAACGCATCTTTTTCCCCTTCGAAAATGGCTAATACATTCAGTATGTTGTTTTAGTATAGCGGCGTTGTTACGCCGCTATCAATGGCAGAACGGAGATTGTGACGTTAGAGGGTCGGGTAATCGGTGTAACCTTCCGCGCCACCGCCGTAGAAGCTTTCGGCACGCTGTGGGTTCAGTTCCGCTTTATGTTGCAGACGCGCCACCAGATCCGGGTTAGCGATGTAAGCGCGACCAAAAGCAACGGCGTCGATCAGACCTTTCTCGATCAGCGTTTCGGCTTTTTCAGGTGTGTAAGCGCCCGCGCCAATGATCGGACCGTGGAAACGGGCACGCACTTTCTCGCGGAACGCGTCGGAATACGGCTCACCACCGGCCCAGTCTGGCTCAGACATATGCAGATAAGCGATGCCACGCTTGCCCAGTTGTTCAATCAGATACAGCGCGTCGGCTTCTTCATTCGGACCGTTGTCGACGTTCTGGAAAGAGCCAATCGGAGAGACGCGAATACCAATGCGGTCGGCACCCCATTCTTTAATACCGGCATCGACAACTTCCAGCACCAGACGCGCACGATTCTCGACGCTACCGCCGTATTGATCGGTACGCTGGTTAGAGGTTGGCGACAGGAACTGGTGCAGCAGGTAGCCGTGGGCGGAGTGCAGTTCTACCATGTCGAAACCCGCTTCACGCGCGTTAGCAATTGCCTGACGGAAATCATTAACGATACCCGGAATTTCTTCCGTTTCGAGTGCGCGCGGCATAGTCGTATCGGCACGCGTCGCCAGACCGTTTTCATCGCGCAGTGAGGTGCGGGTACCGGCGCTAATCGCGGAAGGTGCTACCGGTGGCTGGCCGTTTGGCTGCAGACTGGCGTGGGAGATGCGCCCGGTGTGCCACAACTGGACAGCAATATGACCTTGCTCAGCATGTACGGCTGCAGTGATTTTCTTCCATGCGGCAATCTGCGCTTCGCTGTGTAGTCCCGGCGCACCGGCATAGCCTTTCGCCTGGGCGGAAATCTGCGTCGCTTCACTGATGATGAGTCCCGCGCTGGCGCGTTGACGGTAATACTCGGCCATCAGCGGAGTAGGGATGTCGCCAGGCTCAATGCTGCGCAGACGCGTCAATGGCGCCATAAAAACGCGGTTTGCTGCCGTAATGGCACCCACTTTCAGTGGGGAAAACAATTTTTCAGATGACATGTGGTACTCCTGAATAGACCGGTCGTCTAGTAATAAAAGAAATAAAAACGCCTGTTAAACGGCAGGCGTTGTAATGATGGTTTTAACGTGCGCCAGCGCATTTTCCAGCGGCGTGGCGCTACGAGAAATCTTGGCCTGAAGATTGGCGCCCAGCCACAGCGCATACAAAACCTGCGCCTGCTGTAATGGCTCGCCAACAAAAGACAGACAATGATTGGCCTGACCTTTCTCCAGCGCCTGCGCCAGCAACGCAATAATGTGTCGCGCGCCTTTATCCATCGCGGTACGCATATCTTCTGACAGATCGCACACTTCGGCAGACAGTTTAACGGTTAAACAACCGCTAATAATGCCGTGCTGGCTAAACTGATTCAGGGTTTCCTGATAGTAAGCCAGAATCCTGTCGCGGTAATTTCCCGCCCCCGTATCAAAATGCGTAGCCAATCGCTGATGATAAGCCGCATAGTGGCGTTCCAGCATCGCGACGCCGAAAGCTTCTTTTGAGCGAAAATAGTGATAAAACGAACCCTTAGGCACTTCAGCGGTTTTCAGTAGCTCACTCAGGCCCATGCCGGTGAAGCCACGCTGCATGCACAGCAGCTCGCCAGTCGCCAGAAGATGTTCGCGTGTATCGTGTTCAGTGACTTTGTTCATGAAAGAAGCATAATAGACCAGTCGGTCTAATGCAATAGCGCTTGCGAGAAATTCAGTTAACGTCTTCAATAGATATATCAATCTTACTACAGGAGGGGATGTGGCCGAACAGCTGGAATTTTTCCCCGTCCAGAGCCCATGCCGTGGTATATGTCAGTCTGACGAGCGCGGCTTTTGCCGTGGCTGTTTTCGTAGCCGGGATGAGCGTTTTAACTGGCAAAAAATGAGCGATGCCGAAAAGCAGGACGTGCTGCGTCTTTGTCGTCAGCGCCTGATGCGTAAATTACGTGCAAACAAACCCAACCCGCCGGAAGAACCGCAACAACCTTCACTCTTTTAAAAGCGTAATTGCGTATACTCGATGCACATTCATTTATAAGGAAGCTGCTATGGTTCAGCGTATTACTATTGCGCCGCAAGGCCCGGAATTTTCTCGCTTTGTGATGGGTTACTGGCGCCTGATGGACTGGAATATGTCCACGCGTCAGTTAGTCAGCTTTATTGAAGAGCATCTTGACCTGGGCGTTACCACCGTCGATCACGCCGATATCTACGGCGGATACCAGTGTGAAGCAGCGTTTGGCGAGGCGATGAAGCTGGCTCCGCATTTACGTGAGAAAATGCAGATTGTCACCAAATGCGGGATCGCCACGACGGCACGCACGGAAAATGCGCTCGGGCACTACATTACCGACAGCGACCATATTATTGCCAGCGCGGAACAATCGTTAAAGCTGTTGGCGACCGATCATATTGATTTGCTGCTGATCCATCGTCCCGATCCACTGATGGATGCAGACGATGTGGCCGACGCATTTAAAAAATTGCACCATAGCGGCAAAGTGCGTCACTTTGGCGTCTCTAATTTCACCCCTGCGCAGTTCTCGCTGCTGCAATCGCGTCTGCCGTTTACTCTGGCGACCAACCAGGTTGAAATTTCACCGGTGCATCAGCCACTCCTGCTGGATGGCACATTAGATCAATTGCAACAGCTGCGTATCCGCCCGATGGCCTGGTCCTGCCTCGGAGGCGGTCGTCTGTTTAATGACGATGCCTTCCAGCCGCTGCGCAATGAACTGGCCGCGATCGCAGAAGAGTTGAACGCACAGTCTATTGAGCAGGTGGTGTACGCCTGGATTTTACGTCTGCCTTCGCAACCGCTGCCGATTATTGGTTCGGGTAAAATCGAGCGTGTTCGTGCCGCCATTGAGTCCGAAGCGCTGAACATGTCTCGCCAACAATGGTTCCGTATCCGTAAAGCCGCGCTCGGTTATGACGTGCCTTAATCGCGTTTTTGGCGCTTCACCGTTCAAATTTGTGTCACTGGTTTACACTTATCAATCAGACACCTTTTAGACGGAGGTCTTATGAAGCGTTTGAGTTTAGCCATTATTACCTTACTGGCCTGTGCAGGTGCGCAGGCTGCCAGTGAAGAAAAAGTGACGATGAATCTGGTGACGTCGCAAGGCGTCGGCCAGGCGATTGGTACTGTCTCAATTACTGAAACCGGAAAGGGGCTGGAATTTACCCCCGATTTGAAAGCGTTGCCGCCGGGTGAACATGGTTTCCATGTGCATGCCAACGGCAGCTGCCAACCGGCGATTAAAGACGGGAAGGCGTCAGCGGCGGAATCAGCGGGAGGGCATTACGACCCTCACCAAACGGGTAAACACGAAGGCCCGGAAGGTGCAGGCCACATGGGTGACCTGCCGCTGCTGGTGGTGAATAACGATGGTAACGCCACAACACCGGTCGTTGCGCCCCGGCTTAAATCCTTGGATGAGGTAAAAGGTAAGGCGCTGATGATTCATGTGGGCGGCGATAATATGTCCGATCAACCGAAACCGCTTGGCGGTGGCGGAGCGCGCTACGCCTGTGGCGTTATCAAATAGTCAGCTGCCTAGCGTACCCGGTGGTGGCGCCTGTTCAAGCTGTGACAGCGAGCAGTGCAGCCGCCAGACGAGGGCCGACAACTCCTGCGCAGCAGGTTGGTGATGGTGGGCGAGCGTATCGCAGATACGCTGTAGCTCGTTTAGCGTGGCATTCAACGGTCGTTGTTGGACGCCGCGCTCACTCATCACGTCGCGAAGCAACGCGATACACACGTCCCTGACGCGAGCCAGCGGATCTGAGCGCGCCTCCCAGGTACGTAGTTGCCACACCACATGCGAGCAGTTCAGCAAGACAACCCCCCAACGTAATAACCAACGCCTCGCCAGCGCATCCTGACTGTTACTCAGCTGGCTGACGTGATGATAGGTCAACGACTCAAATTCATTCTCACTGAGTGCAGGATGTCGGCTGAGCTGATCGACAAAATCCCGACGCAGGGCGCGAATATGACGGCGGCTTTTCCGCGCATCCGATCCGGGGCGTAGAATAGCGAATGCTAGCCATGACAGCGCCACGCCGGTGATTTTCGCCAAATTGTCATTCAGAAAATCAGCAAAATCGTATACCGGGGGATTCGTTACCGCGATGAATGATCCCATAAACACGATAAGCTGCCCCCAAAGCCCCGCCAGCGCAGGCATTTGTAGCTTTAACAACTGCATGGTGGCGAGGAGCGGGAAGAGAAACAGGATGAACTGCCAGAGGTCGGTAATCTGTACCATCAAACCAAACTTGACCACAAAGCTAAACAGCGACAACAGAACCAACGTGCGCATTAACAAGGAAAGTGATTTGAAGGGCGTGGCAACGGCGGAATACAACACGCTGCTGATGGCCGCGAGCGTGAGTGCGCCAGATCCTGATTCCCATTGTGCGCCAATGCTCCATGCGCCGATAAGCATCAAAGTGCAGAACGTGCGCAACCCGCTCCAGATAGCTTCCGCATTATCGGTATGGCGGGCAAGCCCTGGCGTACGAGCAACATTGATACGTTCAGCGGTAACGCCATTTTCCAGCAAATGCAGGTAATGGCTGCTACGTAAGTAGAGGCGGCAAAAATAGCGCAGCCGTTGCCAGAAGGCGACGTGTCGATAATCGCGGGCATCGACGGGCCGCAGTGGGGCGATGATACGCGCGACGGTATAGCTGTCGGTATTGGATTTGACCAGCGCGCCAAGTAATTGCTCAATGATATCGCGGGTATTAGCGGGAGGATTAGGCCAGTTCAGCAGCATTCTGCGCAGGCTGGAAATCACGCTGGTCATACGTAGCTGCTGATGCAACAGCGAATTGAGTAAGGCATTTTGGCGGCGAAAGCGGTAGTGACTCCAGAACGCCTGTATACGCAACAGGTTCATAGTCAGAATCTGGCCGATAACACCTTCATGTGCCGTGCGGATGGCATCCGTTGTCTCCGGTTGCCAGAGCAAACTGGCATGTTCCAGCAAACGCGTATGCATGTTTTTCAGTGCTGTAAGCAACGTGGTGCCATCGGAGGTGCTGGGTAGGATCATCATCATCATACCCCCGCACAAGATGCCGACAATGACCTCGCATACGCGGGCCTGCGCGATATCCCATAACTGCGTGATCTCGACGGTATTGACCATGGGAAACGCGATGATCGCCGCCGTGTAACCCGCCAGTTGAAAGGCGTAGGCGACGTTATTAGTAAAATGCGCGCAGGCCCAGGTACAAAAGCCGATCCAGATTGACATGCTCAGCAGAAAAAGCCACGGTTCATTAAGGGTATGGCCGGCAATAATCAGTGCGGCTGTCGCGCCAAGTAAACTACCGGCTACACGGCCCAGGCTTTTGCTGATCACCCCGCCGACGGTAGGGAAACTCACCACCGCCGCGGAAGTCATCGCCCAATAGGGCTCGTCCAGATTGAGATAATAGGCGAAGGTTAACGCCAGACACATTGCAATGGTGTTACGCAGCGCATAACGCCACTGTGCCGGCGTGGCTTTAAACCATGGCCAATTGCCTGGCGTCAGGGGGGGCATTTTCATTTACGCTGGCCGATGGAGACGCTACAGGTGGTACCAGAAACCAGTGTGACATCCTGCGGTAAAGCGTCAAATTCAATGCGTACAGGGACACGCTGCGCCAGACGTACCCACGGCACGTTAGGTTTGATGTCGGGAATCAGACCGGAATCGCTTTCAACACTTTGGTCATAAATTGCGCGACCGATGCTGGAGACGTGACCCTGTAACTTAACGTTGCCGCTATAGAGTGTAATTAACGCCGGTGCGCCTTCGCGTATGTGACGCAACTTCGTTTCTTCAAAATACCCCATCACATAAAAAGAGTGGCTGTCGACAAGAGCAAACAGCGGCTTACCGGTTGAGGCGTAGTCGCCGGTGCGGGTTGAAAGGTTGGTGACCCAGCCCGCTACGGGCGCTTTGACGACCGTTTGCGACAGTTGCCATTGCGCCTGGCGCAAACTGGCCTCGGCTGCTTCAACGCTTGCCTGCATCGCTTTTACGTTGAGGTTGGCGGTATCCAGATCTTCGGCTGAGATATAATTTTGCGATAAGTGACGACGGCGATTGGCTTCGTTATTCGCTTTTGCCAGATCGGATTGTGCTTTCGCCAGCTGTGCTTGCGCATTCAGTTCAGCAATGTGAAACGGCGTCTTGTCGATAGTAAACAGGACATCACCTTTATTCACGAACTGGTTATCTTTTATATTGAGTTCATTAATGCTGCCCGAAACCTGCGGTGTGATGCTGACCTGTTCTGCGCGCACTTTGCCATCACGTGTCCAGGGCGATTGCATATAGTAATTCCACATCCACCATCCGGCAAAAACTGCGATTGCAGCGACTATAATGGTTGAGAAGTATTTAATGGTTTTGAGCGACATAATCACCACACAATCAGCATAACAAAGGCCAGACCTACGCTAAGCGTAAAGAGAGACAGATCCATCAACAGGGGATGCCAGATCTCACCGGAATAAATCCAGTCGCGCAGCAGGCGATGAACAACCAACCAGAGAATAAACCCTGCGACAAACGCCTTGAAAATGGGAGGGAAGTAGACAGATGCACCGATCATTAAATCTTGTAGGGGCAATCCTGTTGCATTAAACATAAACTTCACGGGCAAAATCCTTGACGGAAGAGAGCATTGCTATAGGTTTAGCAAAAAAGAGACGATGAGTCTCTGTAACACATAATGTCTGAAAAAATGTCAACCGGTAAGCAAATTTGGCAATACATTTGTTTTGAGAATACAAATGCTGCACACTATTCTAAAATCAGTACAATAACTTAGCAAGCTAATTATAAGGAGATGAAATTGGAATCGCCATTAGGTTCTGATCTGGCACGGTTGGTGCGCATTTGGCGTGCTCTGATTGACCATCGCCTGAAACCTCTGGAGTTGACGCAGACGCATTGGGTTACGCTGCACAACATTCATCAGTTGCCACCGGATCAATCGCAGATCCAGTTGGCTAAAGCGATTGGCATCGAACAGCCTTCGCTGGTACGTACGCTTGACCAGTTGGAAGAAAAGGGACTCATTTCACGACAGACTTGCGCCAGCGATCGTCGGGCAAAGAGAATTAAACTGACTGAGAAAGCCGAACCACTGATCGCAGATATGGAAGCGGTTATCAACAAGACACGTGGAGAGATTCTGGAAGGGATTTCAGCTGAGGAAATTGATCTGCTGATAAAACTGGTCGCCAGACTGGAACACAATATTATTGAACTGCAGTCTCAGGGCTGAGACGAGAGATGACGTGTGGCCAGAGCCTGACCACACGTAAATTCGATTAACGTGGAGACACGGTAACCTGGCTACCGTTGTTCGCCATAACAACACGCTGACCCGCAGAGAATTTGGTCGCGCCCTGTTTCTGAACCACCATGATGGTATTACCATCATCCTTACGGATTTCCAGTTCGACACCCTGAGTTTTATTCATCGCGCCTTGCACGCCCTGGCCCGCAACGCCACCGGCAACTGCGCCTGCAGCCGTCGCTAATGAACGACCCGTACCGCCGCCGACGGTGTTACCCAGGAACCCGCCGAGCACCGCACCACCGATAGCGCCAATTACGTTTGCGTCATCGCCACCCTGGATTTGCACCGGACGAACATGAACAATCGTACCGTAGGTAACGTTCTGAACTTGTTTCGCTTCGGATGCGGTATATACGTCGCCTGAAAGGCTATCATTGTTCACGCAGCCCGCTAAAGATACGCCCATTAATGAAACAATCAGCACACGTTTAATCATTTACAAATCTCCTTTGTCACCACGAAACGCTAATAAAGCCCCATCATGGTTAAATTATATGGCATTTGTGAGCCTGAGGTCACATGTTCCACTGGCACAATATGAAAATCTTAACCGAAATCGGATCAACCGAGTATAAACGAATCATTCATATAATTGATGTAATTAAGCGACCGTTGGCATGATTTCCTCTCAAAAATCATTCAGGAAGCATGGCATTAGTCTGCACTTTATGGTTGAGTGTCAAGGCTAATTTGCTTAAAAGGATGACGTATGAAATCGGGCCGTTTTATCGGTGTTATGTCTGGAACCAGCCTTGATGGCGTCGATGTTGTGCTGGCGACAATAGATGAAACGATGGTTGCACAGCAGGCGAGTCTGACCTGGCCTATCCCTGGTCATGTAAAACAGGCGATTCTGGATATCTGCCAGGGGCAGCAGCTTACGCTTTCTCAGTTTGGTCAACTGGATGCGCAACTGGGTTATCTTTTTGCTGAGGCGGTAAATGCGCTACTGGCGAAGGAAAAATTGAAACCGCAGGATATCGTGGCGATTGGCTGCCACGGACAAACCGTGTGGCATGAACCGAACGGCGCCGCGCCGCACACGCTGCAAATTGGTGATAACAACCAGATTGTCGCGCGTACCGGGATAACCGTCGTCGGCGATTTTCGTCGACGTGACATCGCGCTCGGTGGGCAGGGCGCGCCACTTGTTCCTGCGTTTCATCAGGCACTGTTGGCTCATCCTACGGAACGGCGGATGGTGCTGAACATCGGCGGAATTGCCAATTTGTCTCTGCTTATTCCGCAACAACCCGTTCGTGGATACGACACCGGGCCGGGCAATATGCTGATGGATGCCTGGATCTGGCGGCAATGCGGTCAACCTTACGACAAAGATGCGCAGTGGGCCATTTCAGGAACGGTAGTCCTGCCGTTGCTGCAAAATATGCTTAACGACCCTTATTTTTCCACGCCTGCGCCCAAAAGCACTGGTCGTGAGTATTTCAATTACGGCTGGATAGAGCGTCATCTGGCGCAGTTCCCGGGAATCAGCCCACGCGATGTACAGGCGACGCTTGCCGAACTGACGGCCGTCACCATTTCAGAGCAGGTCTTGTTAAGCGGCGGCTGTGATCGCCTCATGGTATGTGGCGGTGGAAGCCGTAATCCGCTGCTGATGATGCGTCTGGCGGCATTATTGTCAGGTACCGAAGTCACCTCTACCGATGAAGCCGGGATCAGCGGCGACGATATGGAAGCGTTAGCCTTTGCCTGGCTGGCGTGGCGAACGCTGGCTGGATTACCGGGAAATTTACCTTCTGTGACCGGGGCGTCAGAGCTGAGCGTGTTAGGGGCGATTTATCCTGCCAATCCGCGAACTCAGAGTTAACTGAAATTATTCAGCGCGGCATACCGGTAAACTAGGGATATTAGGGAGGGTGCCATTACCCTCCGGGACCAGGAAAGTCTTCAGGATAGGGCTATGAAAAAACTGTTGTTAGTATGTCTGCCGGTACTGCTTAGCGGGTGCAGCGTGTACAACCAATTTGTTGAGCGTATGCAAACCGACACGCTTGAATACCGCTGTGATGAAAAACCGCTTACCGTGAAGCTGAACAATACGCGCCAGGAAGTGAACTTTGTTTATGATAATCAGCTATTGAACCTCAAACAGGGCATGTCGGCATCGGGGGCGCGCTATACGGATGGTATCTACGTCTTCTGGTCTAAAGGCGACGAGGCAACGGTCTATAAACGAGACAGAATTGTGCTAAATAACTGTCAGTTACAGAACCCGAAGCGTTGAGATTTTCACCTGGGCGGCGCACAATAGCGTCACCCACTGACAATCCGTAGCCCAACATCATGTCTGATAACGACGAATTGCAGCAAATCGCGCATCTGCGCCGTGAATACACGAAAGGCGGTCTTCGCCGCCACGATCTTCCCGCCGAGCCCCTTGCGCTGTTTGAGCGTTGGCTGGGGCAAGCCTGCGATGCCAAACTGGCAGACCCTACTGCTATGGTTGTTGCGACCGTTGATGAAAACGGTCAGCCGTATCAGCGCATCGTGTTGCTCAAACATTATGATGACAAAGGGCTGGTTTTCTATACCAACCTCGGTAGCCGCAAGGCGCATCAAATCGAGAAGAACCCCCGTATCAGTCTGTTGTTCCCATGGCATACCCTGGAACGGCAGGTGATGGTCATTGGCAAGGCTGAGCGCCTTTCCACGCTTGAGGTGGTGAAGTATTTCCACAGTCGCCCACGCGACAGCCAGATTGGCGCCTGGGTATCTAAACAGTCCAGTCGAATCTCCGCTCGCGGCATTCTTGAAAGCAAATTCCTTGAGCTGAAGCAGAAGTTTCAGCAAGGGGAAGTTCCGTTGCCCAGTTTCTGGGGCGGCTTTCGCGTAAGTATTGAACAAATGGAGTTTTGGCAGGGCGGCGAAAATCGTCTGCACGATCGTTTTTTATACCAACGTGAAGATAACGCGTGGAAAATTGATCGTCTGGCCCCCTAAAGATGCAAAATTCTTGTTTTAAGCGCTGGTGCTGATCAATCCGGCGCTTTATTCTATGTTTCTTTCGCATCAGGCGAAAAGTCGTGTACCGGCAAAGGTGCAGTCGTTTTATACATGGAGATTTTGATGGCAAGCAGTAACTTGATTAAACAATTGCAAGAGCGGGGGCTGGTGGCCCAGGTGACGGACGAGGAAGCGTTAGCAGAGCGACTGGCGCAAGGCCCGATCGCGCTCTATTGCGGCTTCGATCCTACCGCTGACAGCTTGCATTTGGGGCATCTGGTTCCATTGTTATGCCTGAAACGCTTCCAGCAGGCAGGTCATAAGCCTGTTGCACTGGTAGGTGGCGCGACCGGTCTGATTGGTGACCCGAGCTTTAAAGCCGCCGAGCGTAAACTGAATACCGAAGACACCGTGCAGGAGTGGGTGGATAAAATCCGTAAGCAGGTTGCACCGTTCCTCGATTTCGACTGTGGCGACAACTCGGCGATTGCTGCGAACAACTACGACTGGTTTGGCGGTATGAATGTACTGACTTTCCTGCGTGATATCGGCAAACACTTCTCTGTTAACCAGATGATCAACAAAGAAGCGGTTAAGCAACGTCTGAACCGTGACGATCAGGGGATCTCCTTTACCGAGTTTTCTTACAATCTGCTGCAGGGCTATGACTTTGCCTGCCTGAATAAACTGCACGGCGTGACGCTGCAGATTGGTGGTTCTGACCAGTGGGGTAACATTACCTCAGGTATCGACCTGACCCGCCGTCTGCACCAGAATCAGGTATTTGGTTTGACCGTTCCGCTGATCACCAAAGCGGACGGCACCAAATTCGGTAAGACCGAAGGCGGCGCAGTGTGGCTGGATCCGAAGAAAACCAGTCCGTACAAATTCTACCAGTTCTGGATCAACACCGCCGATGCGGACGTTTATCGCTTCCTGAAATTCTTCACGTTCATGGACATTGAAGAGATCAATGCGCTGGAAGAAGAAGATAAGAACAGTGGTAAAGCACCGCGCGCCCAGTATGTTCTGGCTGAGCAGGTCACACGTCTGGTTCACGGTGAAGAAGGTCTGGTTGCGGCAAAACGCATTACCGAAAGCTTGTTCAACGGCAACCTGAGCGATTTGAGCGAAGCGGATTTCGAACAGCTGGCGCAGGATGGCGTGCCGATGATTGAGATGGAGAAAGGTGCGGATCTGATGCAGGCGCTGGTCGATTCCGAACTGCAACCGTCTCGCGGCCAGGCGCGTAAGACCATTGCGTCTAACGCGGTGACCATCAACGGTGAGAAGCAATCCGATCCGGAATATTTCTTCCAGGAGAGTGATATCCTCTTCGGGCGCTACACCTTATTGCGCCGTGGCAAGAAGAACTATTGTCTGATTTGCTGGAAGTAAGATTTAGTTAGCAGGGGCGTGGGAAACTACGCCCCTTTATTTTTTCAGGGTTGTGATAAGTAAAATGAAAAATATCCTCGCCATCCAGTCCCACGTTGTTTTTGGTCATGCGGGCAACAGCGCGGCTGAATTTCCGATGCGTCGTCTTGGCGCAAATGTCTGGCCGTTAAATACCGTGCAGTTCTCTAACCACACGCAGTACGGCAAATGGACCGGTTGCGTTATGCCGCCGACTCATCTGACTGAAATCGTGCAGGGTATTGCCGATATCGATAAACTCCAGACCTGTGACGCAGTACTAAGCGGCTATCTTGGCTCGGCAGAGCAGGGTGAGCATATTCTGGGTATTGTGCGCCAGGTTAAAGCGGCCAATCCGCGGGCAAAATACTTTTGTGACCCCGTGATGGGGCATCCGGAGAAAGGGTGTATCGTCGCGCCGGGCGTGGCGGAATTTCATGTGCGTCATGCGCTTCCCGCCAGCGACATTATTGCCCCGAACCTGGTTGAACTTGAAATTCTGTGCGAACATGCGGTTCACAATGTGACTGAAGCGGTGATGGCTGCCCGTGAACTGATCGCCCAGGGGCCAGAAATTGTGCTGGTGAAGCATCTGGCCCGCGCAGGTATTAGCACCGATCGTTTCGAGATGCTGCTGGTCACTGCGCAACAGGCGTGGCATATCAGCCGCCCATTAGTCGATTTTGGCGCGCGTCAGCCAGTTGGCGTGGGTGACGTTACCAGCGGCTTGCTGCTGGTGAAACTGCTCCAGGGCGCGTCTTTACAGCAGGCGCTTGAGCATGTGACGGCGGCAGTGTACGAAGTGATGATCGCCACCAAAGAAATGCATGAGTATGAACTGCAGGTGGTAGCCGCTCAGGATCGTATCGCGATGCCTGAACACTACTTTAGCGCGACGCAGTTGTAATCAATGCCCGATGGCGCTCACGCTTATCGGGCGTACGTTTGGCCGTCAGCCAGCCAAGTAAGTAGGCCGGATAAAGCGCCTGGCGCCGCCATCCGGCACATTAGTGATTAGCTCAACCCTTCTGCTTTAAGCGCTGCGGCAACCGCCGGGCGTTCAGTCATACGCGCCATATACGCCTCGATATGGCTTAATCCTGCCATATTCAGCTTAACCGCATAAGCCCAACGCAGCACGGTGAACAGATAAGCGTCTGCAATGCTGAAGCGCGGGCCGCAGATCCATTGCTCATCTTTCAGCGATTCATTCACGTACTGCATTTTTTTCTCCAGCTGCGCGCGAACAGTTGGCTTGAAGTCTTCCGGCGTATCGGGACGGAACAGCGGGGTAAAACCTTTATGCAGTTCTGTCGCAATGTAATTAAGCCATTCGATGGTTTTGTAACGGGAGAGGCTGCTGGTAGGGGCGAGGAGGTGGCGGTCTGGCACTGTGTCCGCCAGGTACTGCATGATGGCGACGCCTTCGGTTAGTAATGTACCGTCGTCCAGCAGCAGCGCGGGAACTTGTCCTTTGGGGTTTACCGCGAAAAAATCATCGCCGTTTTCCAGACGTTTCTTCATCAAATCGACACCATCCAGCGTGAAATCTTTACCGCTCTCACGCAGCGTGATGTGGGAAGCGAGAGAACAAGCGCCCGGTTTGTAGAATAGTTTCATCGGTAACTCCTTTTGGCTGAGGTTTATCGTATGGTAGTGCTACCTCAGGTAAAAAAAAAGCCGCTAACAACAGTTAGCGGCCTGAAAATGAGTTTCCCTGAGAATTACGCTGTCGCGGCCTTAGAGGCTTTCTCATTAACGTCATCGTCCTGAGTCATACGATTCAGTTTCGGCGCCGTCAGCAGCATCAGAACAGCGATAACCGCCGTTGCAACACCAATCTGCAGGAACACACGACCGTAGACTTCCAGAGACATCAGCGGGTCAGTCACGTTTTCTGGAACTGCCATCATGTTGGCGACGTAACCGCCGATGATGTTTGCACCGGCAGTGGTCAGGAACCAGCTCCCCATGATGAAGCCCATCAGACGTTGCGGAACCAACTGCGCCACCATGGCCAGACCCAGACCGGAAATCATCAGCTCACCGATGCTTTGCAGGCCATAGCAGATGATCAGCCAGTTAACAGAAACGATGCCCGCATCAGTGGCGAATTTCGCACCCAGCGGCAGGATCAGGAACGCACCGGAACACAGCACCATACCAATCGCGAACTTGGTCGGCATCGGCAGCGTATCACCCATCTTGTTATAGATAGCGGCGAGGATTGGGCTACCAATGATGATCCAGAACGGGTTCAGCGCCTGGTACTGCTCAGGTTCAAAAGCAATACCCAGAATAGAGTGTTCAACGTTACGAATCGCGAAGAAGTTCAGTGAAGTCGGCATCTGGCTGTACAGCACGAAGAAGATAATCGCTTCCAGCATCAGAATGAAGGCGACGATCATTTTACGACGCGCAGCACCGTGCATGGTGAAGGCTTCTTTACCGAAGATAAATACGATACCAATGGCAATCACACCCAGAACCATACGGGCGATTTCCTGGTTGTGCAGCAGCCAGGTCGCAATCGCAATCAGAACCACAACGCCAGCGATGGTCAGCAGCAGGTTACGGAAGTTGATCGGCTCAAAGTCAGGTTTAGAACCGTACTGTTTAACCCAGCGCTGACAAAATGCGAAGTTAACCACGGTGATCAGCATACCTACGACGCTCAGCGCGAACGCGGTGCTCCAGCCGTAACGCGCAGCTAACCATGGCGTTGCCAGCATAGAGAAGAATGAACCGATGTTGACGGACATGTAGTACATGGTAAATGCACCATCAAGACGCGGGTCATCTTTTGCATAGCAGGTAGAGAGCAGGGAGGATGGGTTGGCTTTAAACAGGCCGTTACCGACCGCGATGGCCGCCATGCCCATATAAACAATACCGGCATCGTGACCGGACCATGCAACCAGCGCATAACCGATGGCCAGAACAATGGCGCCCAGCATAATGACACGTTTTGTTCCCAGAACTTTATCACCTAACCAGCCGCCGATGGCAACCAGACCATACACCAGGGCGCTAAAGGACGAGAAAAGGGTGATGGAATCCGCTTCTGACATACCCAGTTGCTTAACCAGGTAGACGGCCATAATCCCTTGCAGGCCGTAATAACCAAAACGTTCCCACAGCTCTATCGAGAAAATGAGATAGAACGCTTTCGGTTGTTTGAAGGCGTTTAAACTAACGCTTTCTGTTGGTTTATTGTTTGCAGTAGACACTTTTACCTCTTTTTTTACATCCCATATCAACGGGGGTGTTCAGGTACGTGATGAATCAAGTTCATCCGTCCGATTGTTATAGTGGGAGGGGAAACGGCAAGTAATGTTCACTATCTTGACCATTCAGACAAGTGGTTTGTAATAATCTGTTACATATATCCTGGGTGGTGAAATCATCGGTACAGAGAAATGTTATCTAGCGTTAAATTTTTTCATTTGAAAAATCGCAGATTTTTACACTGTTTAAGTCACCCAAAAACCGTAATGCGGCGATATGTTCTGCTATTTGCGGTTGAATCCAGTGATATAGGCCATTATCTGAAAAATAGCCAGTGTAATGTTTTGTTTAGAAACTGTTCAGTAAGGTCATCTGATTGTCACTTTAACTAAAAAATAAAAATTATTTAACATTGTGTTGTCTGAGTGATCTGCATCACGTATAGATAGAAATTTCTATTACTAAAAAAACGATTAACCTGCTCAGGTGTTTATACACAAGAATAATGCGTTAGATATGCGCAGTTGAATGGCATCATCGACGGGAAAAGATTGTTTAGGGAGTGCATAACTAATCGTTATGTGTCAAAGGGGCAAAGGGAACGCCCCATCAGTATCAGATATCAACTTTCTCTTTGAATTCGCAGAGATCTTCGATGATGCAAGAACCGCAGCGCGGTTTTCTGGCAATACAGGTGTAGCGGCCATGAAGGATTAACCAGTGATGGCAATCGACTTTAAATTCACTCGGTACGACTTTCAGTAATTTTTCCTCTACCTGCTCGACGTTTTTGCCTGGCGCAAATTGCGTGCGATTACAGACGCGAAAAATATGGGTATCTACCGCAATGGTAGGCCAACCGAAGGCGGTATTTAACACCACGTTGGCTGTTTTTCGCCCAACCCCGGGCAGGGCCTCTAATGCGGCCCGGTCTTCTGGCACTTCGCCATTATGTTTGTCCAGCAGAATGCGGCAGGTCTTAATCACGTTCTCCGCTTTGCTGTTGAACAACCCGATTGTCTTGATGTAGGACTTAAGCCCGTCTACGCCGAGCTCCAGCATAGCGGCAGGGGTATTGGCGACAGGGTACAGCTTAGCCGTGGCTTTATTGACGCTGACATCGGTGGCCTGCGCGGAGAGCAAGACCGAAATCAGCAGTTCGAACGGCGATGTAAAATTCAGCTCAGTGGTTGGATGCGGATTGTTATCACGCAGGCGTGTCAGTATTTCCAGCCGTTTTGCTTTGTTCATTACACATTCCCTGTTTCACCAACCGGACTGTCTGCAACAGCCGCTTCGGCACGACGTTTCTTCATTTTCTCATCGATCAGATATTTCACCGCCAGCATCAGGCCCAGACCAATGAAAGCGCCCGGTGGCAGCATGGCCAGCAGAAACGGCGTATCGGTATGGAAGATCTCTACGCGTAGTACTTTAGCCCAACTGCCTAACAGACCGTCTGCGCCATCAAATAGCGTGCCGTTACCAATTATTTCACGCAGCGAGCCCAGAACAAACATGGCCCCCGTTGCGCCCATACCGATGGAGAACCCATCAAGGGCGGATAATGCCGGCCCTTTTTTAGCCGCGAAGGCTTCAGCACGACCAACAACAATACAGTTGGTCACAATCAGCGGAATAAAGATCCCCAGAGACTGATACAGGCCAAAAGCGTAAGCATTAATCAGCATCTGTACCGCACTCACGACGGAAGCGATGATCATGACATAAATCGGAATACGAATTTCAGACGGTGTCCAGCGACGCAGGGCTGAAATGGTCAGGTTCGTCAGCGTCAGGACGAGCGTAGTCGCCAGTCCCAGACCTAACGCATTGGTGGCGGTAGACGTTACCGCCAACAGCGGGCACATACCAAGTAACTGCACAAGCGCGGAGTTATTTTTCCATAACCCCTGGACAATGACATCTTTAATTTCGCTCATGGTTTATTCTCCACAGACGCTAAGTTGAGGGAGTTGCGCAGGCAGCGTCTGCGCATACAAACCGGCGCGTTTCACCGCATTAACTACCGCACGCGGCGTAATGGTTGCGCCAGTAAACTGGTCGAAGTCGCCGCCATCTTTCTTCACCGCCCAATGGGCATCGTTACCCGCGGCGATCGTTTTGCCGCTAAAGTGGGTGATCCAGTCGGACAGACGCAGCTCAATTTTATCGCCCAGCCCCGGCGTTTCATGGTGTTCAGTCACGCGTGTGCCCAATACGGTACCTGTGAAATCCACACCAACCAACAGCTGAATAGCGCCGGAATAACCATCTGGGGCAGTGGCTTCGAGAATTGCCGCAACAGGTCGATCGTCCTGGCGCGCGATATACACACGGTGAGTCCCTTTACCTAACGCTTGCGCATTCACCAGATAGCAACTCTCAGACAACGCGTTATTGTAGCGATCGCCAGGCAGAACCTGATCAAACAATACTTTTTGCTGCAACGCCGCTTGTTCATCGATAGTGGATTTGGTTAATTGATTGATTGCCGCGGTTAACCCCGTAGATCCGGCGGCAAACAGCGCCAGAGTAATACCGTGTTTACGAATCGTTTTCAGCATATGTTGTCCTTAGCGATGTCCGTACACGCGAGGGCGGGTGTAATAATCAATCAGGGGAACCGTAATATTTGCCAGCAACACGGCAAAGGCCACGCCATCAGGATAGCCACCAAAACTGCGGATTAACCACACTAACAAACCCGCAAGCGCGCCAAAAATCAGGCGACCACGGTTGGTGGTCGATGCCGTAACGGGATCGGTAAGAATAAAGAAAGCGCCGAGCATCGTCGCGCCAGAAAGTAGATGTAACTGAGGCGATGCCAGCGACTCTGGCGAGAAAATCCAGCCTAAAGTAGCGCAAATAGCGAGCGACAGCAGGAAACTAACCGGGATATGCCAGCGAATCGCTTTTTGCCATAACAGCACAATGCCGCCAGCCAACCAGGCAAGGTTAACCCACTGCCATCCGGCGCCCGCGAGCATGCCGCTGTAAATCGGGTACTGCATTACCTGTTCAACCGTTCGTCCCGCATGCAGAGAAGTTTTGAAGGTATCAAGGGGCGTAGCCTGGCTGATGCCGTCGATTCCCATACGGAGCGCGTTCATATCGCTGCCGCCCGCGGTATGTCCGGTAAAGATTACGTTCAGAGCGTCAAAGAATCCGGGTACCGTGGCTGCAATTTCCTGCGGCGGCAGCCAGCTTGTCATCTGCACCGGGAATGAGATAAGCAGTACGACGTAGCCAATCATGGCGGGATTGAACGGGTTTTGTCCGAGGCCGCCATACAGCTGTTTTGCAATGATAACGGCAAATACCGTGCCTAATACCACCATCCACCAGGGGGCCAGCGGAGGAATACTCACGGCCAGCAGCAACCCGGTGAGGAGCGCGGAGTTATCTTTTAAAATCGGCGCAATGGGTTGTTTACGCAGTTTAAGTACGACCGCTTCGGCGCCGATAGCGCTAATGGCGGCCAGAACGATCTGCAACAACGTCCCCCAGCCAAAGAACCACAGCTGCGCGACGATCCCCGGCAATGCAGCAAGTAACACCAACATCATGATGCGTGATGTTTGACGCTGGTTATGGGTATAGGGGGAGCTTGCTATTCTGAATACCATTTATTCCTCGTTTACAACCTGCTGCTGTGCGGCTTTTTTAGCCTGGGCGCGTGCGATAGCGGCCGCGACGGCGGCTTTACGCGGATCCACCGGTTCAGCGGTTTCAGTCACAGACTGCTGCTCCAGCTTACGGGCTTTGGCGCGGGCGATTGCCGCTTCGACGGCGGCTTTACGCGGATCCACCGGTTCAGCGGTTTCAGTCACCGACTGCTGCTCAAGCTTACGGGCTTTGGCGCGGGCGATTGCCGCTTCAACTGCCGCTTTACGTGGGTCAACCGGTTCAGCGATTTCAGTGACCGGCTGCTGCTCAAGTTTACGGGCCTTGGCGCGGGCGATTGCCGCTTCGACTGCCGCTTTACGCGGGTCGGTACCCGCGCTGCTGTCTTCAATTTTGTGTGAATTTTCCGTCCGGGCCGCACGAGCCTGTGCTTTACGCGCCTCGCGAGCGGCAATCACTGCGCTATTGTCAGGTTTTTCGCCAGCCTGAATAACAACCGGTTGCATTGCCTGAGCCTGTTTCTCTTTTACGCGAGCCAGCGCGGCGGCGATGGCATCATGATCTTTAGCCGCAGGCTGTACGGCAGCGCTTTTGTGGCGTTCAAGACGTGCGGCTTTTTCACGCTCAAGTCGCGCCTGTCGGGCTTCAAAACGTGCTTTGGCTTCCGCGGCGCGTTTTTCTTCCTGGCTAATAGCATAAATCTCGGCCTTTTCCTGGCGGAAATACTGCACCAGCGGAATATTGCTTGGGCATACCCATGCGCAAGCGCCGCATTCGATGCAGTCTGCAATATTGTGAGTTGTGGCTTTATCGTGCTGCTGCCCTTTACTGAACCAGTAGAGTTGCTGTGGCAGAAGATCGGCCGGGCAGGCATCGGCGCAGGCGCTACAGCGAATGCAGCCTTTCTCCTCCGGCGTTTCACCCATTTCACTGGCAGAGGGGGCCAGAAGGCAGTTGGTGATCTTCACCACCGGTACATCCAGCCACGGCAGCGTAAACCCCATCAGCGGCCCGCCCATAATCACCATCTGGTCGGCGGAAGGGCAGAAACCCGCGTCGCTGAGCAGATGACGAACCGGCGTACCTAAACGCGCCCAGACGTTGCCCGGACGGCTGACGGCTTCGCCTGTAAGCGTCACAACACGCTCGGTAATAGGTTCTCCGTCAATGACCGCACGTTTAATCGCGTAGGCGGTCCCGACGTTTTGCATCAGCACGCCAATATCTGAGGAGCGTCCGCCATGAGGTACCTGCTTACCGGTCAGAATTTGCGTTAACTGCTTGGCGCCGCCGGACGGGTACTTGGTTGGGATCACGCGTAAGCTGATATCGTGTGAATTGGCCAGCACCGCACGCAGCATGGAAATTGCCTGCGGTTTGTTATCTTCTATTCCCAGCAGGATCTCACGCGGCTGAAGAATGTGCGCGAGGATGCGGATACCCTCGACGACCTGAGCCGCGCAGTCCTGCATCAGACGGTCATCCGCCGTAATGTACGGCTCGCATTCTGCGGCGTTGATGATCAGCGTTTCAATTTTATCGCCGCCGCCCTGTAGCTTAACCCCGGTTGGGAAACCTGCGCCGCCCAGACCGGCGACGCCGTACTGATGAATACGTGCAATAAGCTCTTCCCGACTACGGGAACGGTAATCGGCCCAGCCATCACGCTCAATCCAGCGGTCTTCGCCATCGGCATCAATGATGACGCTTAGCTCGGCTAATGCCGAAGGGTGTGCGGTGGAATGCGGCGCAATAGCAACAATAGTGCCTGACGTTGGCGCATGTACCGGCAGCATTTTGCCACGCCCGATGGTTAACGCCTGGCCACGCAGGACGGTGTCGCCCACGTTGACACACAGTTCACCTTCCGCGCCAATATGTTGTTTCAGGGGAATAACGAAGCGCGGCGCCAGCGGAACCTGCCGCAGCGGCGTACCGTTTGACTGGGTCTTCATTTCTGGTGGATGAATGCCGCCATCAAAGTCCCAGATTTTGTTTTTTCTGAATGCAGAGAATAACTTAAACATGTTGTTCCACAGGAATGATGCGCACAGGGATAGTGTTTAAATCCCATTTCCAGCTATCGGGCGTCTCAGCCACCGGGCGTAATTCGATACATTGCGTTGGACATGGGTCAACGCACAGGTTGCAGCCGGTGCAGAGATCGCTCATCACTGTGTGCATGGCGCGGGTCGCACCCACAATGGCATCGACCGGACAGGCCTGAATGCACTTTGTGCAACCAATACAATTATTTTCATCAATGACCGCCAGCATTCGCACGGGCGTAACATCTTGTTCATCACCATCAATCGGCTGCGGGTCGACGTTCAACAGGGCAGCGATTTTTAACATCACGGCTTCACCACCGGGCGCGCAACGATTGATTTTTTCACCCTGCGAGCCGATCGCTTCAGCATAGGGATGACAGCCTGGATAACCGCACTGTCCACACTGGCTTTGCGGGAGAATTTCATCAATTTTCTCCACGACCGGGTCATCCTCAACGGCAAAGCGTCGCGAGGCGTAACCCAAAATAGCGCCGAACGCCAGACCCAGCAGACTCACTGCGGCAACGGCAATCCAGATAGCATTCATTACAACTTCACCAAACCACTAAAGCCCATAAAGGCCAATGACATTAAACCGGCGGTAATCAGCGCAATCGCATTACCGCGAAACGGAGCAGGGACGTCTGCCACAGCGAGGCGTTCGCGAATGGCGGCAAACAGTACCATTACCAGTGAGAAGCCGACGGCGGCAGAAAAACCGTATAGCGCCGACTGTAAGAAGTTATGGCCGAGGTTAATATTCAGCAACGCCACCCCCAACACCGCACAGTTTGTGGTGATCAGCGGTAAGAAGATCCCCAGCAGGCGGTAAAGCGCAGGGCTGGTTTTACGGACCACCATCTCGGTAAATTGCACGACGACGGCGATGACCAGAATAAAAGCCAGCGTGCGCAGATAGATGAGATTGAGCGGAATGAGGATCCAGGTATCAATCAACCATGCGCAAATAGAGGCCAGCGTCATGACAAACGTCGTGGCCAGGCCCATACCCATTGCGGTTTCCAGTTTTTTGGAAACGCCCATGAACGGACAGAGGCCCAGAAACTTAACCAGTACAAAGTTGTTGACCAGCACAGTTCCGACAAACAGCAGCAGGTAATCAGTCATTTTTCGGCCTGAAATAAAAAAGCCGCCTATTATCTGACAATCTACAACAGGCGACAACAGGTTAACTGTAGGGTTATTACGGGTTCACAAACGTCGACTTAACGCGCTGTGAGCGCTTGAAGTAGGGCACCAGCAGTGCTGCTGCTAACAAAGGGAACAGCAGTTGGCGCACGGCAAAGGCGTCCGGGACGGGTGAAAACGCAAACGCTTTAATCGCCAGTAACACGGAGATCAACAGCCATAAAATATAGTGCTTCGGCACGCAGGTTCTGCGTTTGAAAAACGCAATCGTCAGCCATAACGTGTAATACCACATGGCGATAGCCGTAATAAAAGAGACGCCCCATAACAACAAATTGGTCGTACTTTGCTCACCAAGCGTTTGGAAGGTTTGCGGTGTGGCCAGCGCAGTGACGTAAAGTAACAACGCCAGCGAAGCACTCAACAACGCAACTAACAGCCAGGCCAATGGCCCAAGTAGCCAGCCTCCGATACGTTGTGCCGGTGTGGTAGTCATCTCTTCTCCAGGTTTACGCGCGCGATCAAACATGCCATTCATTTTGGGGCAATTTTGGGGCAATTATTATAAAGCTTTTAACGTTCAGCGCTACTTTCTTCTTTATTGCACGTAATGCCAGACTGATTTAGGCACCTGACCGACGTCAAACAGACGACCTCCGGAGATGAGCTCCGCACGACGGTGGTCTGCTGCACGGTACATATTGATAATGTCGTTATCGTCGGTGAGCGTGTAGTTAAGATGATCGAACAGTTTTTCCAGACTTTCGAGTGAACTAATTTTACGGAATTTTAATAAGTAATCCTGAACAGTCATAAAGAGCAATCCATATATAAAATAATACCAACGGAGTAGAAAATATTAAGAAATAAACAACGTGCACAGGTAAAAGCGGATTTGCGCGCAAATGTAAGAAGAGTATGCATACCTGTAAAAAGCAGGCGCTATTTACGCCTGCGGCAAGGTTAGCGCGCTTCGCGATCCCAGGCAATACGCGCGGGAGCGGGATGCGGCATAATTCGCTTTTTTTGACAGAATTGGATCTTTTACAGCCGGACCCAGCAATGCGTAAAGGTGAATTGCGGGTCGAAAAAAGCTGATGACGCTTATTTTTTCTGCACTGCTGCAATTGGCTCCGGTGGCTGGTAATTGTCAATATGATTGGCAATACCCAGCAGGATCACGGAGACCGCAAGAACAATCCAACCTGCTAACTCAATAAGACGATTCATTACTGATGACATTTGCTTTGATTTATCCATAAACACAGGCTGCAAATGTTACTAATCTCTCCATAATACAGCAAGAAGATTGGGAACGATTTCAGCCACTTTTTCGCGGCAAATTCAGCTTAAGAAGCATATGTTTGACTTAAGTTAATAAATAACCTTTGTAGCGCAAAGGTTATTAAACTATTGAGACGTTGCAATGTATGGTGTGAAATAGGTCAGTCTGAATTGAGAGGCAATAACATGAGTGACAACATCCGCGTTGGGCTAATCGGCTATGGTTACGCCAGTAAAACCTTCCATGCCCCCCTGATTGTGGGCACACCAGGCCTGGAACTGGCCGCGGTGTCCAGTAGCGATGAAGCAAAAGTGAAGGCCGACTGGCCTACAGTGACGGTTGTTGCTGAGCCTAAGCACCTTTTTAACGATCCTAATATTGACCTGATTGTGATCCCTACGCCAAATGACACGCACTTCCCGTTAGCGAAGGCCGCACTGGAAGCGGGTAAACATGTGGTTGTTGATAAACCGTTTACCGTGACACTGTCACAAGCTCGTGAGCTGGATGCTCTCGCGCGTAGTCTGGGGCGCGTACTATCCGTTTTCCATAACCGGCGCTGGGACAGTGATTTTCTGACGTTGAAAGCGTTATTGGCGGATGGCGTTTTGGGCGAAGTTGCCTATTTTGAGTCCCACTTCGATCGTTTCCGCCCGCAGGTTCGGGACCGTTGGCGTGAACAGGGCGGTCCGGGCAGCGGTATTTGGTATGATTTAGCGCCACATCTTTTGGATCAAGCGATTAATCTGTTTGGTTTGCCGGTCAGTATGACGGTGGATCTGGCGCAACTGCGTCCGGGCGCGCAATCGACAGATTACTTCCATGCCATTCTGACGTATCCACAGCGTCGTGTGATTCTGCATGGAACCATGCTGGCTGCCGCAGAATCGGCCCGCTATATCGTGCACGGCTCACGCGGGAGCTACGTCAAGTATGGTCTTGACCCACAGGAAGAACGTCTGAAAAATGGCGAGCGCCTGCCTCAGGAAGACTGGGGTTACGACATGCGCGATGGCGTATTGACGCGAGTTGAAGGCGATGAGCGGGTTGAAGAGACCTGGCTGACCGTGCCAGGTAATTACCCGGCGTACTATGCAGGCATCCGTGATGCGCTGAACGGTAATGGTGAAAACCCGGTCCCGGCGAGACAAGCTATCCAGATTATGGAGCTGATTGAGCTTGGCCTTGAGTCCGCAAAACACCGCTCCACGCTTTGCCTTGCCTGATAAGGCTCATGCCGGATGGCGGATGCCCCGGTATTTGATCCGGCCTACAATGCAACGCCACGTAGGCCGGACAAGCGTTACGCTGCGGCGACCTTCTCGCGCAGCGTACGTTTCTCTTCGTTACTCAGGAATGCCATTTCCAGACCATTGATTTGCGCCTGGCGGATCTGTTCGCGAGTTAAACCTGCGGCAGGAGCGGCAATGGTGTACTCGTGAATAATATCGACACCCTGAACCGCCGGATCGTCCGTATTCAGACTGGCCACAACGCCATGTTCAAGAAATGTTTTCAGCGGATGGGTCGCCAGCGTAGCGACGGTGCTGGTCTGGATGTTCGATGTCAGGCAGGATTCAATGCCGATACGGTGTTCGGCGAGATAATCCATCAATGCGCGATCTTCGACCGCTTTAACACCATGACCAATGCGTTCAGCGCCCAATTCTTTAATGGCCTGCCAGATACTTTCTGGTCCCGCGGCTTCGCCGGCATGGACGGTGATATGCCAGCCTGCATCGCGTGCCTGGTTGAAATGTGACAGGAACAAACTACCCGGGAAGCCCAGTTCGTCACCGGCCAGATCCAGCGCAGTAATATGGTCACGGTGTGCTAACAGCGCATCAAGTTCCTGCAGGCAGGCGGCTTCGCCGAAGGTACGACTCATAATGCCAATTAAACGCGCTTCAACGCCAAAGGCCTTGCAGCCTTCGCGCACGCCTGCAATAACGGCTTCAACGACGCCTGCTACAGGGAGTTGATGGGTCATTGCCATGTAGCCAGGGGAAAAACGTAGTTCAACATAGTGCAGGCCGTTACGTGCGGCATCCTCAATATTTTCAAACGCGACGCGGCGGCAGGCGTCCAGCGAGGCCAGAACCTTTACGCCCCAGTCTAGTTTGGATAAAAAGCTGACCAAATCAGGCTCGGTTGACGTCACTTGCACATGAGGAATCAACGTTTCCAGCGTCTGTGCCGGGAGGGTTAAATTGAACTGGCGACCCAGATCGAGGATCGTTTGGGCACGGATGTTACCATCAAGGTGGCGATGGACGTCGGTTAAGGGGAGAGAAGTATCAATCATGGTCGCACTCGTATTTTTAGGTAAAGTGCACGGCATTATACAACAGAATCATAATTCTCTAATAACTTTGAATAAAGCGCGCCAACACTTTGTAAAAGGGTCACATTGTGGACATTTATTTCAGATTTTCAATGAGTCAGGCGATCGGCGTGCTATCCTGGTCAATGGTAGCCTTCTCCGTCAGATACTTTGCCGCGAAAGACATAGTAGCTCCATGCTGTATACATCAGAATGACCGGAATAATAATAAGCGTGCCAACCAGCATAAACATCTGACTTGCAGGAGGAGCCGCCGCATCCCATAAGGTAATATGCGGCGGAATAATATAGGGCCACAGGCTGATGCCTAAGCCGCTAAAACCCAGAAAGATTAATCCCAGCGTCAGGATAAAAGGTCGTGCATGGCTGGTGTTGTCGCTGCTCAGACGCCAAATCCACAGGCTGAATATCGTCACCAGAATGGGGACCGGCACAAACCAGTAGAAATTAGGTAGCGTGAACCAGCGCTCTGCGATGTATTGCCAGCTAAGGGGGGTCCAGATGCTGACCACGGCAATAACCGCCAGCAGAGCGAGCAAAACATAGCGCGTTAATTTACGCATCCGTTCCTGAAGCGCGCCATCGCTTTTCATTATCAGCCAGGTGGTGCCGAGTAACAGATAGGCGGCAACCAGTCCGAGTCCGCAAAACACATTAAATGGGGTCAACCAATCCAAGGCCGACCCGGCAAAGCGTCGTACTGCTATATCGAAGCCGTTAATCATGGCGCCAACAACGATACCCTGACTCACGGTCGCCAGCAACGAGCCGCCGGCAAAGGCGTAGTCCCAAAATAGCCGATGCGAAGGCGTAGCTTTAAAGCGAAACTCAAATGCCACGCCGCGAAAAATCAACCCAATTAGCATCATCGTGAGTGGAATTGCCAGTGCGTCAGCAATCACAGCATAAGCCAGAGGGAATGCGCCAAAGAGACCGGCCCCACCGAGCACCAGCCAGGTTTCGTTCCCGTCCCAGACGGGGGCCACGCTGTTCACCATCACATCTCGCTCGCTGGGGGCATGTACAATGCTAAACAACATACCAATGCCCAAATCGAAACCGTCCATTACGATGTACATTAGCGTGGCAAAGACAATGATAATAAACCAGATTACGGTGATATCGATGTCCATCAGATTTTCTCCTCTTCATCCGTTACCGGTTCTGCGGCGGAAAGCGGACGCGCAGGGGTGCCATCGGTTTGTGAGGTCAGTTCACTGACCGGCTGAGGTCCTTTTTTAATCAGCCTGAATATGTAGTGATAACCCACGCCAAAGACGGTGCTATAAACGACGATAAATACCAGCAAACTGATGACCATTTGCGTTGTGCTGTGCAATGAAACGGCATCTCTCGTGCGCAAAAAGCCGTATACGACCCAGGGCTGGCGGCCAACTTCCGTGGTCACCCAGCCGGCCAGTAAGGCCAATAGTCCGGCAGGCCCCATCAAAAGCGCAAACCACTGGAATGGGCGGGAATGGTACAGGCGTTTGCGCCAACGTAACCAGACACTGCAGATACCCAGGGCGATCATCAACACGCCCATGCCAACCATGATGCGAAACGACCAAAATACAATTGCGGAGTTGGGGCGATCTTCCTTGGAAAAATCCTTCAGCGCTGGAACTTGCTTGTCCAGGCTATGGGTCAGAATCAGACTGCCCAGCGCAGGGATCGCCAGAGCGTATTTGGTGCGCTCTTCCTCCATGTCAGGCATGCCAAACAGCGTCAACGGCGTCGCCTCTCCGGGGGGATTCTCCCAGTGTCCCTCAATGGCCGCTATTTTCGCAGGCTGATGCTCAAGGGTATTGAGGCCATGCATATCTCCAACAACGGCCTGAATAGGGGCGACAATCAGAGCCATCCACAACGCCATCGAAAACATTTTACGAATGGCAGGGGTATCGTTACCCCGGAGTAAATGCCAGGCGGCAGATGCGCCAACGAACATCGCGCTACTCAGAAAAGCAGCAATCGACATATGCAATAAGCGATACGGAAATGAAGGGTTAAATACGATAGCCAGCCAATCCTGGGGAATGACATGACCATTTTCGAGGCTAAAACCTTGAGGTGTTTGCATCCAACTGTTGGAAGCCAGGATCCAGAAGGTAGAGAGTAACGTGCCCAGCGCCACCATACAGGTGGTGAAGAAATGCAGCGCTGGAGATACTTTGTTCCAGCCGAATAGCATTACGCCAAGGAAGCCCGCTTCGAGGAAAAAGGCGGTCAGGACTTCATAAAGCAACAGTGGTCCGGTAATACTGCCGGCAAATTGCGAAAAACCGCTCCAGTTGGTACCGAACTGATAAGCCATTACCAGGCCGGATACGACGCCCATCCCAAAATTGACGGCGAAGATTTGCAGCCAGAAATTATAGAGCGAGCGCCAGAGATTGTTTCGCGTGCGCAGCCACATCCCCTCCAGCACCACCAGATAGCTGGCCAGTCCAATCGTAATCGCGGGAAAAAGAATATGGAAAGAGACAGTGAAGGCGAACTGAAAACGGGCTAAATAAAAAGCGTCAAGTTCAGGCACGGTACAGACCCCATCCGAGGAAGCTCTGCCTGAAGCAGAGCGTAATGAGATTATTTTTTGGCTACAACGCCGTCAGCGTCAGACCGTAAGAGAAATTGTTCTGTCGTTTGCGGAATATGTTTAATCAGCCAGTCGGCCATCTCACGTTCCTCTGCCAGAATCGTTTCAATAGCGGGGATAGAGGCGGTATCACCGACCTTTTTTGCGGCGGCCAAAAGCGATGTGTAGCAGGCTATTTCAAATTGCTCGAATACATAGCCGCTAATTGCGCCTTTTACAATTTCGTCAGAAGGAAACATGCCGCCAATCGACTGGCCAAAAGCCGCCATTTTACTCATTGAGTCTTTTAATACAGAGCGCGAGATATCGTTTCGATCGAGGATCTCTTCCAACAGAGTAATTTGCCGTTTTGTTTCATTAATATGTTGCTCAATTCTGGCACGCAAATCAGGATAATTATCGATACGACTCGCCATCGATTCCAGCATTGACTCCGCTTGCTTTTCCATCGCGTGCGCATCGCGTAGCCAGTCATGGTAATGTTCTAAGTGATTCATCGTAATTTCCTCGTGTCAGTATGGTTATCGTTTTTCAGCGTCTTTATTAATGTTACCAACCGCAAGATCGGTTAATTTCAGATCGGTTTGTTTTTCTTCTTCAAGCGTTTCTGCGAGGAGTTTTACGGCTTTTTTATATCCAAGTTGTTCTGCCAGGGTTGCCAGTGTGCCGTAGCTGGCAATTTCATAATGTTCCACTTTCTGTGCGGCTGCGATTAATGCCGCATCGCGTACTTCATTTTTCTCGGTGCTTTCAATAACCTCATTAGCCTCTTCAATTAAGCCTTCCATCGCCACACATTTCATGCGTTTAATCTTAATTCCCGGCTCTTGCTCAACGATTTGGTCAATACGTTCAATTTGCCCCTGAGTTTCTTCCAGGTGGGCATTAAAGGCTTTGCTGAGCTTTTCACTTGATGCGGCTCTGGCGAGTTTAGCCAGTCCGCGCGTTAATTGTTTTTCGGCGCTATAGGTATCTGAAAGTAGGTGAATAAATACGTCTTCAATGCTTTTCATATGCATATTAATATCCTGTAGAGGTTAAAAATAACTGCGAGCCTCATACAGACCCGCAGGACACTCTTTTCATTAAAAGATGAAAATAACGCTAACTATCAGGAGTTGTCAGACTTACGGCCACCACCGTGGCTGCTTTGTCCACCTTTTTTGCCTGCTTCAGATGCGCGTTGCGGATCGTTTTTGAAGTTACCACCGCTATGTTGACCGCCTTTACGGCCCGCTTCTGATGCTTTTTCTCGGTCTTCTGCGAAGTTACCGGAACCACCACGATGCTCTGCCATATATCACCTCATATATCGGTTATGTCAGTCAGATACAAAAAAATAATTTCGTATCCGTCGTTGTTCAAGGCTTAAAGTTAGCGGCTATTTGTATTAAGTCAAATTTAATGTTGATAGGCGAATCAGTCCGTATTGATAATTTTCAATGGATTGCGGTAAATACCGCTTCGCTTATTATGGTTGACGTTTAATTAATAAATTGCTGTAACCGTCTGAGATTTAGAAGGAATAAAGACATGATTGCCTGATCAGGATTATCCTTGTAAATTTTCTTAAATTATAAATAGATCGCAATAAAATCGAAGCGTTCCGCTTAGTCTTAAAATGGCATTATTAAATGTCATGGTATTCATTTTGTTCTACGCTTATTAATCTTTTGGGCAAAAACAATACGGAGCGAAAACATGGTTAACCTAAATAATGAAAGAACCAGCCAAAAACGATAATTTTTTACTTTTAAGATGATGACTTAAAGGAGAAAAATGATGAAAGCACTGACTTATCATGGCCCTCATCATGTTAGCGTTGATAATATGCCAGATCCCGGCATAGAAGAGCCGGATGATATTATTCTGCGTGTTACTGCGACTGCTATATGCGGTTCGGACCTGCATCTTTATCGCGGTAAGATCCCTGGAATTCATCATGGCGATATATTTGGTCATGAGTTTATGGGCGAAGTGGTTGAAACGGGATCGCAAGTGACGGCTGTAAGTAAAGGTGATCGCGTGGTGGTACCCTTTGTTATTGCCTGTGGCGAATGTTTTTTCTGTCAACTTCATCAGTATGCCGCGTGTGAAAGCACTAACAGTGGCAACGGCGCAGCGCTGAACCGCAAGAATATCACGCCACCGGCGGCACTGTTTGGCTACAGCGATCTGTACGGCGGTATTCCTGGCGGTCAGGCCGAATATGTTCGGGTGCCAAAAGCGAACACAGGTCCATTCAAAGTGCCGGATACGTTGGCAGATGAAAAGGTTCTTTTTCTGTCGGATATTTTACCGACGGCATGGCAGGCAGTGAAGAATGCCGACATTAAGCCAGGCTCCAGCGTTGCTATCTTTGGCGCTGGACCGGTAGGGTTATTAACAGCTGCCTGTGCTCGTCTCAACGGTGCCGAACAGATATTTATCATTGATCATAACGATTACCGCCTTGAATTTGCACGACAACGTTATGGTGCGATTCCCATTAACTTTGATAAAAACGACGATCCCGCAAAATGGATTATTGATAACACGGCAGGTCATCGTGGCGTGGATGCGGTGATTGATGCCGTCGGTTTTGAGGCAAAAGGGAGCCTCACTGAAACTGTACTCAGCACATTAAAAATTGAAGGCAGTAGCGGAAAAGCGCTCAGGCAATGCATTGCGGCAGTGCGCCGGGGAGGAATTGTCAGCGTCCCTGGCGTTTACGCCGGTTTTATCCACGGATTCATGTTTGGTGATGCCTTTGATAAGGGGCTGACGTTTAAAATGGGGCAGACACATGTGCATGCTTACTTACCTGATCTGCTTAATTTGATCGAGAAGGGATTGCTTACCCCTGAAGAGATTGTGACGCACCATATGCCGTTGGAAGATGCCGCAAGAGGATATGAAATTTTTGAGAAACGGGAAGATGGGTGTCGAAAAGTTATTCTGGTACCGGGAATGAAAGCGGGATTATCCACGGTGAATGATTGACGCTGGCTTAATGGAGGAGGCGTCAGGCTGATAAGGCGCGCAATGAGGTTTTCATTGCGCAAACCTGCTTAACGAATTGTACGGATGGCGTTAATCAATCCCTGAACGCCTTTTTCAAGTTTTGAGCGCGGACATCCGGCATTCAGGCGCACAAAACCGCGTCCTTCTTCGCCGTAGGTGTATCCTGGCATGATGGCAACTTTCTGCTGGTGGATAAGCGCTTCCTGCAATTCGCGATCATCAATGTTGAGCGGACGCAGGTCAATCCACGCCAGATAGGTAGACTGTGGAACCTGCCAGCTCAGTTCGGGGAATGCGGCATTAAGCTCGCGGGCGACGTAATGCAGATTGCTGGCAAGATAATCCCGCAGCGCATCAAGCCAGCTTGCGCCCTGTTGATAGGCGGCAATATGAGCGGTCAGCGCCAGTACCGCCGGCGAGGAAAGACCATCGCGACCTTTTAATGCGCTGAGATAATCGTTACGACTTTGAGCGTCTTCAATCATCCCGTAAGCCCCGGTCAGTGCCGGAATATTAAAACTTTTTGAACCGGAAGTGAGCAGCGCCCAGCTGTCCCGTGCGACGTTACTCCAGGGAATATGTGGGTGATCACCCCATACCATATCCATATGGATCTCATCGGAAATGACTTTTACACCATGGCGCTGACACAGTTCCGCCATGGTTTCCAGCTCATCACGCGTCCACACTTTGCCCGTCGGATTTTGTGGGCTACAGAGCAGAAGAATTTTGCTCTCTGGGCGAGACAGGGCATTCTCCAGTGCGGTCATGTCGCAGTACCAACCGTCAGTACGTTTTTCAAGTTCGACAGCGCGCACCACGCGCTGATTACCCTCAATAGCTTTGTAAAACGCGTCGTAAGCCGGGGTGTGAATAACCACCGCATCACCCGCGGAAGACCACTGGCGAATCAGCTCTGACACCATATAGATGACCGAGGGACCATATACCAGCGACTGAGGATCGATTTTGGTATTGTGACGCGTAAGAAACCAGTGCTGAATGGCCGCCAAAAATTCATCATTTTTCCAACGGCTATAACCCAATACGCCATGGGACAGGCGCTGGGTAAGCGCCTCAAGAATGCAGGGGGCAGTGGCAAAATCCATGTCAGAGATGGTGAACGGTAGCAGATCGGCTGAGCCAAAACGGTCGGCGACGTAATCCCATTGGGTACACCAGGTGCCGTGTCTGTCCACAACCTTTGAAAAATCAAACATAGTGTTGTCCTTAAGCCTGTACGGTATTCATCAGAACCGCGATTTCGTCTTTCACTGACTGGACCTGCGGACCAATAACAACCTGGAGGTTATGCTGATTGAGTTGTACTACGCCAATGGCACGATTGTCCTTCAGAGCTTGTACGTTAACAAGCGACATATCTTTTACTGACAAGCGCAAACGAGTAATGCAGTTATCCAGGCTAACAATGTTTTCCGCGCCGCCCAACGCCGCCAGAATAGCTGGCACGTTGTATCCCGATTTACCTGGCGCTCCAGCCATCACTTTTTCGATAGTGCTGGCCATTTCGACTTCGCGACCCGGTGTCTTCAGATTGAAGCGCGTGATGGCGAAGCGGAAGATAACGTAATACACCGCGAACCAGATAGCTGCGACGACAGGGACCAGATACCACTTGGTAGACAATCCATGCAGGATGCCGAACACCACGAAGTCGATCAGGTTACCGTCAGTGTTACCGATGGTAACGCCAAGCACCGCCATTACGGTGAAGCCGAGGCCGGTAAGCAAAGCGTGGATCACATACAGAACCGGGGCCACGAACAGGAACAAGAACTCAAGAGGTTCGGTCGTACCACCAATTACACAGGCAATCAGACCGGAAATTAATAACCCTTTAATTTTATGACGATTCTCTGGACGTGCGCAGTGATACATCGCTAACGCTGCACCCGGTAACCCGCCGAGGAACGCTGGCATTTTACCCTGGGACAGGAAGCGGGTTGCGCTTTCAGAGAAGCCTTGGGTTGTCGGGCAGCTCAATTGAGCCTGGAAAATAGTCAGTGCGCCGCTCACGCTATGACCACAGACTTCCTGCGTGCCGCCGGCTTCGGTAAAGCGAATCAATGCCACCAGAATATGATGCAGGCCAAAAGGCAGCAACAGACGTTCGCCGGTGCCAAACAGCATAGGACCAAATTCACCTGCACTGTTGATGATGTGACCGAGTCCGGTAATGCCCATGGCGAAAACCGGCCAAATCAGGGGAATGACCAGACCGACCAGGCCCATCACTACCGAGGAGATGATGGGAACGAAGCGAGTGCCGCCGAAGAAGGCGAGAGCATCCGGCAGACGAATGTTATGGAAGCGTTCATGCAGCATCCAGACAATGATCCCGGCGATGACGGCGCCGAGGATCCCGGTGTCGATCGACTGGATCCCCAGAATATTTTGCACGTTGTTGGCTTTCAGGATCGCCGCATCAGTGGTGGGTAAGATACCTTTTGCGGTTAACCAGAAGTTGACGGCAAGGTTCATTACCGCGTAACCGACAAAACCAGCAAACGCCGCCACACCTTTGTTCTCGCGCGCCAGGCCAAGAGGAATGGCAATACAGAACATCACCGGTAGGAAGCTAAACGCAAATGAGCCAACCTTGCTCATCCAGGTAAAGATGGCCTGTAGCACCGGATTTCCTAACGCCGGGATTAACGTTAAGACATCGTGGCTGCTTAACGAACTGCCGATCCCTAACATGATCCCGCAAAATGAGAGCAGAGCCACGGGCAACATAAAAGTTTTGCCCAACTGCTGGAAAAATTCCCATAACGTTATTTTTGGTGTGGTTCTCGTCGTCATTAAACGACTCCTTGTTAAATCAGGCTGGCTAATGATGGCGAGAAGATAAAACGTTTTACCTAATTTTAGTGCGGTATAAATCACATTATCGAACGATAATAGGGGGTATAAATATAAGTGATTGATAAAACGTTTTATCCGTCACGTTATCAGGGAGTTTTCTGTTTTTATGGCTATAGCCAAAAAAATAACGATCCATGATGTTGCGCTGGCTGCGGGTGTTTCGGTCAGTACCGTCTCATTGGTACTCAGTGGCAAAGGACGTATTTCATCAGCAACCGGTGAACGGGTAAATGCTGCCATTGAGCAACTGGGGTTTGTGCGTAATCGACAAGCATCAGCCCTGCGCGGTGGGCAGAGCGGGGTAGTGGGGTTGATCGTGCGCGATCTTTCTACGCCGTTTTACGCTGAGCTAACGGCGGGGCTGACGGAAGCATTAGAAGCTCAGGGGCGCATGGTCTTCTTACTGCATGGCGGTAAAGACGGCGAACAGCTGACACAGCGCTTCACCCTGTTACTTAATCAAGGGGTTGATGGCGTGGTGATCGCCGGGGCCGCGGGCAGCAGTGACGCGCTACAGCAACTGGCCGCTGAGAAAGGGATCCCGGTGGTGTTTGCGTCACGCGCCAGCTATATGGATGACGTTGACACCGTCAGACCTGATAACATGCAGGCCGCGCAACTTCTGGTTGAACAACTGATACGTCATGGGCATCAGCGCATTGCCTGGCTGGGCGGGCAAAGCTCTTCATTAACCAGGGCAGAGCGCGTCGGCGGCTATTGTGCGACATTGTTAAAGTATGGTTTGCCGTTTCATAGCGACTGGGTGCTGGAGTGTTCATCCAGCCAAAAGCAAGCCGCGGAAGAGGTGACGGCGCTGTTACGCCGGAATCCCACAATCAGTGCGGTGGTGTGCTACAACGAAACCATTGCCGTAGGCGCCTGGTTTGGCCTGATGAGAGCAGGGCGACAGAGTGGTGAAACAGGCGTAGATCGCTACTTTGAACAGCAAATATCCTTGGCCGGATTTGCCGATGTGGCGGAAAGCGCGCTGGATGATATTCCCATTATTTGGGCCTGCACGCCTGCCCGTGAAATGGGATACACCCTTGCGGAACGCATGCTACAACGCATTGGCCACGATGAAAGCCATTCGCGCAATCTGACGCTTGCCGCCCGACTGGTCGTCGCGAAATAAAAAAAGCCCGATAAGCAAAGTTATCGGGCCTGTCGTAAGGGATATTTACTGTTGCGGGGCAGCAGGCGCGTCCGGCTCAGCAAAGGTAGGCATACCGAACATGCCAACAAACTCATCCAGCGACATTTTCTGTCCGTTCAGTGTTACCTGACCGTTCGCATATTGCAGGCTGGAACCGATAACGTTGTCCTGCAGCGTCGTAATACGGAACATCTGACCCATCGCCGCGAGGCCATTAACCTGCTGCTTCGCCAGACCCGCCGCTTCTTCCTGCTGATATCCTTCCAGTTTGGCAATCTGCGTCATGAATTCAGTCGCCATGTCGACAGGGATCGTCAGCTTAGCGTCCAGTGATTTGACGGAGCGATCCACTTCCTGGGCCAGCGTTTGCGGCTCCACGGTGTTTGCGGTCGGATCTTTCAGCAGTAGAGACAGATTAAAGGCGGTTTCACCTTTCGCATTTTTCCAGCTCAGTGGCGCAATGGTGATAACCGGTTCGCCTTTCATCAGAATCGGCAGGGCATTAAAGAAGGCTTCGGTGACTTTCTGCTGATATAGCTCCGGGTTTTGCACCACATCTATCTGTGACATCAACGCCTTGGTCTGGGCGCTATACTGCTGACTGAACTGGTGCAGGGCTTCACCATCAATCTGACCCACTTTCAGCGTCAGTTTGCCGCTACCCATATCCTGGCCCTGCAGTTTAAGGCTGTTCAGAGTGTAATCCAGCTGGCTGTTGACGGTTTTACCCTCGTTGATCAGATCGGATTTACCATCGATACCCATGCCTTCCAGAACCGCCAGCTCTTTACCCTCGACTGAAATTGACAGTTTTTCGAGTGACAACTTCTGGTCGCCAATACGCTCACCAAAGCTGGCGATACTGCTGGAACCTTCAGTTTTCAGGTTATTGAAGGTAATTTGTACCTTCTGGTTGTACTCATTGACCGCATTAACCAGACCACTTTGCGCATCGCCAGTCAGCGAAACCGCATTACCGTCTTTGTCAGCCGTAAACTGGAATTCCCCGCCGCTGAAGGCCACTTTTTCATCGCCATTCTCGTAGTTCAGCGGTTTGAGGGAGAGATCGGAGCGGGTATCGCCGCTGTAACCGATACGGGAGTTAATGATGAATGGCGTTTCACCTTTGGCAATGTCGAACAGTGGTTTGGTGACGTCGTTATTCACCAACGTTGTTTTCACCGAGGCCATAGCGGGAACCAGATTCAGCGACTTCAGCTGTGCCAGCGGGAAAGGGCCGTGATCAACCGTTTCATTAAGGACGATGCTCTGCCCCGGCTTCAGCCAGGAATCTTGCTGCCCGGTGATGGGTTTAACCACCAGTTGCAGTTGGCTATTGAACACGCCGCGCTGATAGTTTTGATAACTCAGTTCAATTCCCGCCTCAGGGGAGTAGCGTTTCAACTGATTGTTTGCCTGTGTCACCATCTCGGCGAGATGCGTTTCGAGTTTTTTACCTGTGTACCAGGCACCGCCCGTCCAGACGATACCCAGTGCAACCACTACACCCGCAGCTACCAGCGATTTTTTCATTTTGATATCCATAAAATAAAACCAGGCGTTTGAAGACGCCTGGAGGAGTGACTTGTCTTTAACTCACTACAGCTTAGCAAGAGTTGTTAAAAATATCAGTATCTTGCTACAGCTTGTTATAAACCCGAGCTAAACGGCCCTTGCCGCTGACGTTGACCGGCGATTCATTCGCACTAATAAAGGCCGACTCACCCGGCTGCAGTACCAGACGCTGCTCACCTTTGCTCAACACGGCTTCACCCTCAATGCAGAACAGAATTGCGGCGCTTTGCTGGCCGATCTCTGCGCCAGTGGCCGTTAACTCATGTAGGGAGAAGGCGAAATCGTCGACCGGAATAGGGAAGTCCAGTTCACCATCCGTTTTAACCGGTGTGGTCAGCAACTGGTTTGCAGGCTTAGCGACAAACTTAACGTTGGCGACCAGTTCCGGGATATCAATGTATTTTGGCGTTAGCCCGGCGCGCAGCACGTTATCTGAGTTAGCCATCACCTCCAGCGCCACACCTTGCAGGTAGGCGTGCGGGGTTTCAGCAAACAAGAACATGGCCTCGCCGGGATTGAGTTTAACCACGTTGAGCAGCAGTGGGGAAAAGAGTCCGCTGTCGTTAGGGTAGAAGTCGGCGATCAGGCGGATGGTTTGCCAGGGTTCACCCTGCTGGCTGTTCAGCGCCGATTTCAGGATCGCCAGGGCATGGGATTTCTCCTCATCCTGCATATTCAGCAAACTGGCGAATAGATAGCTCAGACGCTCTGCACTCGGCTCCTGCAGGAAATGCGCAATAGCCGGATGCGCGGCGGAAACGGGTTGTAATAACGCAACAATTTCGGAGAACTCACGAAATGCGTTCATTGCCAGGAAAGGCGTCAAAGCAAAAACCAGTTCTGGTTTGTGGTTAGGATCTTTGTAGTTGCGCTCGGCGGCATCCATTGGGATCCCGGCGGCGTTTTCTTTGGCAAACCCGATTTCAGAATTGTGCTTGTTAGGATGAACCTGAATCGAAAGGGGTTGCGCGGCGCAGAGCACTTTAAACAGGAAGGGCAGTTCACCGAAGCGTTTGGCAACGGCATCACCTAATAGCGCGGATTTATCGCGTTCAATAACGTCGCGCAAAGCAACCGTATGACCGTCAGCGCTCTGAACCTGCGAACTGCTTTTTGGGTGCGCCCCCATCCAAAGTTCAGCCATCGGTTGCTGAGTTGGGTTGGCAATCCCATAAAGTTCCGTTAACGCAGTTTTACTTCCCCAGGCGTAGTTCTGCACTGAGTTGATGAGTTTTTGCATTCTCAAGCCCTGTTTGAATGTGGAATTTTCTCTGGCTATTAAACCAAGAAACCCTGAGGGAAGTAACCTGCGCATGTAAAAAGTCGTACTTGTCTCAGTTTTTGTTAAAAAATTGTGTAGGATATGGTGACTCGCTTTTAATACCCTGAGTATTTCCGGTTGCAGAAAGCCTTGCCTTCTCCAACCCGACTTACGGCAGGGAAGCAGGGCAATGGAACATCTGCCCAGAGAATAACCAGACCTAGCAGTAAGTGAGAGCACAATGTCAAACAAACCCTTTCATTATCAGCATCCTTTCCCGCTTAAAAAGGATGATACCGAATACTATCTGCTGACCAGCGACTATGTCTCCGTTGCCGAATTCGAAGGGCAGGAGGTGATTAAAGTCGCGCCGCAAGCGCTAACTCTGCTGGCTCGTCAGGCTTTTCATGATGCGTCGTTTATGCTGCGTCCTGCGCATCAGCAGCAGGTTGCTGATATCCTGCGTGACCCTGAGGCCAGCGAAAACGACAAATATGTGGCCCTGCAATTCCTGCGTAACTCCGACATCGCGGCGAAAGGTATTTTGCCGACCTGTCAGGATACCGGCACAGCGATAATCGTGGGTAAAAAAGGTCAGCGTGTCTGGACCGGCGGCGGAGATGAAGCGGCACTGGCACGAGGGGTCTATAACACCTACATCGAAGACAACCTGCGCTATTCACAAAACGCCGCGCTGGATATGTATAAAGAAGTGAACACTGGCACTAACCTGCCGGCGCAGATCGATCTGTATACCGTTGACGGCGATGAATACAAATTCTTGTGTATTGCTAAAGGCGGTGGTTCGGCAAACAAAACCTATCTGTACCAGGAAACCAAAGCGCTGCTCACGCCGGGCAAATTAAAAAATTACCTGGTCGAGAAGATGCGTACGCTGGGAACAGCGGCTTGTCCGCCGTATCATATCGCGTTTGTGATTGGTGGAACGTCGGCGGAAGCGACGCTGAAAACCGTCAAGTTGGCTTCGGCGAAATACTACGACGAACTGCCGACCGAAGGTAACGAGCATGGTCAGGCATTCCGCGATGTGGAGCTGGAAAAAGAACTGTTGATAGAAGCGCAGAATTTGGGGCTGGGCGCGCAGTTTGGCGGGAAGTACTTCGCTCATGATATCCGCGTGATCCGTCTGCCGCGTCACGGCGCGTCGTGTCCGGTTGGTATGGGCGTTTCTTGCTCAGCCGATCGAAATATCAAAGCTAAGATCAACCGTGAAGGCATTTGGATCGAAAAACTGGAGCATAATCCGGGTAAATATATCCCAGAAGAGCTGCGCCAGGCGGGCGAAGGCGAAGCGGTGCGCGTTGACCTCAATCGGCCGATGAAAGAGATCCTGGCCCAGTTGTCGCAGTACCCGGTGTCCACGCGTCTGTCGCTCAACGGAACCATTATTGTTGGACGTGATATTGCGCATGCGAAACTGAAAGAACGTCTGGATAACGGTGAAAGTTTGCCGCAATATGTTAAAGATCACCCGATCTATTACGCCGGTCCGGCAAAAACGCCGGAAGACTATGCCTCTGGTTCACTTGGCCCAACTACAGCCGGACGTATGGACTCATATGTCGACCAGCTTCAGGCCGCGGGCGGCAGTATGATCATGCTGGCGAAAGGCAACCGCAGCCAGCAGGTGACCGATGCCTGCCATAAGCACGGCGGCTTCTACTTAGGTAGCATTGGCGGCCCCGCAGCGGTGCTTGCCCAGGGCAGTATCAAGAGTCTGGAATGCGTGGAATATCCTGAACTGGGGATGGAAGCCATCTGGAAAATTGAAGTGGAAGATTTCCCGGCGTTTATCCTGGTGGATGACAAAGGTAATGATTTCTTCAAGCAAATTCAGACGTCGCAGTGCGCACGCTGCGTTAAGTAACGTCAGCCGCCCTTAGGGGCGGTTTTTTTTCCGCACGAACCACCAAACGACAGTTTAATCCTCGTTAATACTGATAAGACCAATGCAAGTGGGCAATGTCGAAACATAACCTAATCAATTCTTAATGTAAGGAGCAGGTAATGGTAACGGTACGCCGCGAGAATGATTCAATGGGCGCAATTGATGTTCCTGCCGATAAGCTTTGGGGGGCGCAAACCCAACGTTCGCTGGAGCATTTTCGTATCTCTACGGAGAAAATGCCGGTCTTGCTGATCCATGCGCTGGCGCTGACGAAACGGGCGGCTGCCAAGGTTAATTTAGATCTCGGGCTGCTGGCGGAAGATAAAGCCACCGCGATTATGCAGGCCGCAGATGAGGTATTGGCGGACAAACATCGGGATGAGTTTCCGTTGGCCATTTGGCAGACGGGGTCCGGCACGCAAAGCAATATGAATATGAATGAGGTGCTGGCAAACCGTGCCAGCGAATTGCTGGGCGGCGTGCGGGGAATGGAGCGAAAAGTTCACCCCAACGATGATGTTAATAAAAGCCAAAGTTCGAATGATGTCTTTCCGACAGCGATGCATGTTGCCGCGCTGCTGGCGCTGCGCAAATCACTGATCCCGCAATTAACGGTGTTGACCAAAACGCTCAGTGATAAATCCCACGCGTTTGCCGATATCGTCAAAATTGGCCGGACGCATCTGCAAGATGCGACCCCGCTTACGCTTGGGCAGGAAATTTCCGGCTGGGTGGCGATGCTCGAACATAACCTCAGACACATTGAAAACAGTTTACCCCATGTGGCGGAACTGGCGTTGGGGGGAACGGCGGTGGGAACTGGACTGAACACCCATCCTGAATATGCTCGTCGGGTCGCGGATGAGTTGAAGGTCATTACCTGCGCGCCGTTTGTTACTGCACCGAATAAATTTGAAGCACTGGCGACCTGCGATGCGTTGGTTCACGCCCACGGAGCGCTCAAGGGGCTGGCGGCATCACTGATGAAAATCGCCAACGATGTGCGTTGGCTGGCATCCGGTCCGCGCTGTGGTATTGGTGAAATTTCAATTCCTGAAAACGAACCGGGTAGCTCCATTATGCCGGGTAAAGTCAATCCGACTCAGTGTGAGGCGCTGACCATGCTTTGTTGCCAGGTGATGGGCAATGATGTTGCCATCAACATGGGCGGGGCGTCAGGTAACTTTGAGCTTAACGTTTATCGACCGATGGTCATCCACAACTTCCTGCAATCAGTGCGTTTGCTGGCGGGCGGGATGGAAAGCTTTAACGAGCATTGCGCGACGGGTATTGCACCCAATCGTGAGCGAATCGACCAGTTACTCAACGAGTCGCTGATGCTGGTTACCGCACTCAATACCCATATCGGTTACGACAAAGCCGCTGAGATAGCCAAAAAAGCGCACAAGGAAGGGCTGACGTTAAAAGCATCTGCCCTGGCGCTGGGATATTTAACCGAAGCGGAGTTCGACAGTTGGGTACGACCGGAACTGATGGTTGGCAGCATGCGACCGGGCAGTTAATCAGCAACGTACAGGTGCAGTCGGGGAATAATCAATCTCAACGGCTGCGCCTGAGGTTTAAAACGATGCTGAACGTTGTCGGCATCGTAATTCAGTAACTCGCCAATATCGGGTACGGTCATTCCGTTGTTGTTGTTGATTAGCGCAATCAGCGGCGTCGGGCAGGCGTATTGCACCTGTTTTTGCTCTCCTTTGTACCAGACGCGGGCGATGGGCTGCACTTTCACCGGTCTTTTAATCTTCAGTTTTGCCTGCTGTGGCAGGGCTGCGATGTCCTGATATTCCCGCTCCAGCTTCGCCTGCCACTCTTCACGCGTCCATGGGTGTACGCTGCGCGGCGACGTCAGACTCTTTTCCAGTTGCTGCAGGACTTCATCGCGCTTCAGGTTTTTAATGATGTGTTTGTTAGCCCAGCCAAAGCGCAGGGTGGCGGGTTCTTTCACCAGCGTGAGGGTACGATAGGCATTCAACGTAATCAGTCCTGGCAGGTGGCGATGCACCCATTCGAAACGTGCGGCCGGCGCCAGTCCCGATTCCACCGTGACAATGCGCTCAAACGTCGTTTTCAACTGGTTAATACGCTGAATTTGTTCTTCCAGAGCGCTCTGCGCCGCGTTATCCACCTGATAGCACAACACGCCAGGAAGACGGACGGCCGCTTTGCTGCTGCGGTTCTCGGATTGCTGCTGAATAAACAGATGGCGATAGTGACGCAGTGCCAGCGATTCAGCCTCTTTGCCTAAATGTTGTTTTACATCGATGCTCTGCAAAGGGGCATGTTCTGCCTCCTTGACGACTTCTGGTAACGAGAACACGCGCGCAATCAGCAGCGTCTGCTGCAACAAATTTTCGCTCAGAAGCGCCAGTTCCTGTTCCATCTGGCGGAAGGTGCTGTTCAGACGGTCAACGAGATCGTAACGGGCCATGTGTTTTACCATTTTAGTTACAACATACTTTTTTATAGCACAACATTTGCCGCCTGACCACCGAGCGGCATGGGTCAGGCAGTGGGAAATTCAGGAATGTTATGCCAGACGGGCCAACTGAAAGAAAAACGGGCGCCGCCCAGTTCACTTTCATCGCAGACGACCGTACCGCCCATAGCCAATGCGATCGAATGGACGATGGCTAACCCAAGTCCGCAACCACCGGTCGCCCGGTCACGACTGGGATCGAGGCGTACAAATGGCTCAAAAACTTGTTCACGCGCCGCAGGTGCGATACCCGGACCGTCGTCTTCCACGATCAGTGTCGCCTGGTTGCCGTCCAGCTGCAGACTGGCTTGTACCGTCGACTGGCAATAGCGCAGGGCGTTATTCAGCAGATTATCCAGCACACGCTCCATCAGGCGCATATCCAATGCACCGTAGTCGCCACTCTGAAGATGGCGTAGCCGCACCTCATGGTCAGGATTGACGCTTTGCACATCCTCAAGATGGGTTGTCAGCCAAAGGGGCAGGTCGGGTACGCTAAGCTTCAATTCATTTTGTGGGCGATCCAACCGGG
The DNA here is from genome assembly GCF_008693645.1 of Citrobacter werkmanii. Taxonomy (NCBI): domain Bacteria; kingdom Pseudomonadati; phylum Pseudomonadota; class Gammaproteobacteria; order Enterobacterales; family Enterobacteriaceae; genus Citrobacter; species Citrobacter werkmanii. The sequence continues at coordinate 2,535,880 of NZ_CP044101.1, forward strand.
CGTAGGTCAGTAACTCTTCGATCAACGCTTCCAACTGGCCGATATCACGATTCAGTGCCTGAGATTCTTGCTCGGTGAGGTTCTCACTCATCTCCAGTCGGTAACGTAAGCGTACCAGTGGAGTCCGAAGCTCATGGGCAATACCATCAATAAGCTGTTTTTTACTGGCGATCAGCGCATTGATATTGTCCGCCATCTGGTTAAACGCCACACCAAGACGCTCAAAACTGGAACCGTTATCAAAATGGAGGCGTTCGCCCAGATGCCCCTCACCAAAACGTTGTGCTGCGGCTTCCAGTCGGAGCATTTCCTGCCAGTGGGGGCGCATCCAGATAAACACCGGGAAGGCCAGCGAAATAGCAATGAACGCCATCAGCGCGATGTCCAGCAAGCGCATTTGATGCAGAAAATAGAGATAGGGTACCGGGCCGACGGCCAGCACGTAATGGCTGCGCGGGATTCGTTGAATAAAAGTGTACTGATCGTCAAGCGCGACAATATCGCCTTCGCGCAGGCGCTGCATGGTTGGGGCATCCAGCGTGTATTTATTCAGCGGTTCAACGCGCAGATCAAAAGAGAGGTTCAAATCCATCTCCTTTAGCGTCTTACCCCAGTCACGTGGTGGGATCTCGCGCAGTTCACTGCGCATCAGGTACAACGAGCTTTTCATTAAATCGTCGAGCGACTGTCTGCCCGCGCGTTCTGCGGTGAATTTGTATACAAGGCCGACCAGCAAGGTCATCACCAGAAAGCAGACAAACAGCAGGAGATAAAACTGTACAAACAGCTTCTTCATATAAAATCACCGAATACGCAATATAATGCGTACTGATACTCTCAAAATTGTTGTGATATAAAAATATGAATTTCAATCGTTGTTGTTATTTGCTACTCATTTTCGCAGCAATAGGCTGTATTTTCACCGCACAACCTGTGGTTATGTGGCTAATAGTTGCCAATATACTGACGATGGCGCTATATGGCCTCGACAAAATGGCCGCTCGTAAGGCCTGGCGCAGGGTGCCTGAGTCTACTTTGCTGATGTTTGGTGTTGTTGGCGGGTGGGGGGGCGCGATAGCGGGTCAACAAATTTTCCGCCATAAAACACAAAAGCAGCCATTCAAAACCTATTTTGTTATTAGCGTGATAGTCAGTCTCTCGCTGATGGGGGCGGTTTATCAGTTCTATCCATTTTCATCTTCCTGAGTGAGGGAGAGAGTAAACGGCCCGATTATCTAAGGCAGGAGATATACTTTTCGCCTGAACGGCGTACGATATCATCGGCATTGTCCTTAATATCTTTTCCCTCAAATGCGCCGTAGAGTTGTTTAAATTTTACCGTACTCAGGCGGTGAGTGATGTCGCTGACCGTTGCGGCTGGCAGCGGCAGCATATTGGGGTAACTCCACATAAAGGAGACGGCATGCGTCCCTGGTGTGACCTGAACGATGTCGCCGGAAAGCACCAGGCCTTCATTTCGTGCCCAGTGCAAAACACAGCCGCCGGAAAAGTGTCCCCCCAGTCGTATCACACTGACGTCCTGGGCGAGTTCAAGGGTGTCGCCTTGCCAAAATCTAATCCACGGGCTGTTGCGCATCACCCACTCGCTATCACTGGCATGGAGGTAAATCGGGGCGTTAAATTCTGCAGCCCAGTCCTGCATCGTTGTGTAGTAGTGAGGGTGTGATATCGCAATAGCCTTAAGCCCGCCCAGAGACGCTATTAGCATTTTCGTGGCATCATCGAGCGTAGCAATACAGTCCCACAGAATATTGCCCTCGGGAGTACGTAGAATAAATGCCCGCTGATTAATCGCAAAATCAGGAACGGTGCGGATGCTGAGAAGATCGCCGTTGTGTTGTTGCCACTTATTTGTATGTGAAGCACAAAGGGCGGAAAAATCGATCCATTTCTGCCCTGTCGCGGGGACATACTGGCGTTCATCATTACAGATAGCGCAATGTTGTGGATGAGAATCCGTTTTCTCATAGGATGTCCCGCAGGCTTTGCATAAAACAATCATCGCGTTTCCTCATTTAACAACCACAATCAGCATGGCACACGGAGACATAAGAATGTGCCCATTAGTGCTCTGGCCCATAATCTTCTGCGGAATGCTTCAATGCCTGATTCTTGATTTCGGAGTTAAAGCCGGTTTTTGTAAGAGGGGGACAACGCGACTATATACCCCTGTGCGTAGCGGAGTGAGCGATGGCGGAACTCGCATCAGTGGTAATCAACTTTGATCTATGACACTGGGTTGGTAATTCTTAAGAGTTATCATTAGCCTGGTAAACGTTTTATTAATCAATCAATGAACGGCGGTGTAGTGTGTTGTTTAGCGCAAATTTGACAGGCTGGAAACAATGAACGCATTGTTTTCAATATTAAAAAAACGCCCAAACATTATTTCGTTGATGGTTTTACTCATCGGGGCAAACATTGTGGCGTGGCTGTGGGCTTTCACCGCGTTTAGCAACAACACGTCGTTACTGGCTCTGGGTCTAATCGCGTGGTGCTATGGTTTGCGCCATGCCGTGGATGCCGACCATATTGCTGCTATAGATAGCGCGACGCGCAAACTGATGCAGCAGAAAAAACGCGCCCTGACGACGGGAGCCTGGTTTTCCCTTGGTCACTCCACCATTGTTGTGCTGGCAAGCATTGGCATTGCGCTGACCACCAGCGTTTTTAAGCAGCATATGACATGGTTTCAGAATGTCGGCGGTCTTATCGGTACCACGGTCTCTGCCGCATTTCTGCTGATTCTGGCCACTATCAATCTCATTATCTTCTGCCATGTCTGGAAGGCTTTTCGCCATCTTAAACGCACCGGTACTTACGCTGGCAACACGGAAAATATTACGGTTTCAGGTCCTTTGAACTGGATTTTTCGCTCAGCTTTCCGCCTGGTAGGTAAAGACTGGCATATGTATTTTGTCGGTTTTCTGTTTGGTCTGGGTTTTGATACCGCCACTGAAATTTCTCTGCTGGGTATTTCCGCTTCAAGCGCGTCCAGTGGCATGTCGGTCTGGTCAATATTAGTTTTCCCGGCGCTGTTTACCTGCGGGATGGCGCTGATTGATTGCCTTGACAGCATCCTGATGGTTGAGGCCTATGGATGGGCGTTTAATAAGCCGCAGCGCAAGCTTTATTACAATATGACCATCACCGGAACCTCGGTGATTGTTGCGCTATTTATCGGTGGACTGGAGGCGTTGGGACTTCTCTCTGACGCATTTTCACTCCAGGGAGGATTATGGGATACCGTCAGCAATTTGAGTGAGCATATGGGCAATGTCGGCTTTGTGATTATTGGCGTTTTTATCTGCTGCTGGATTATTTCTGCCGTGAATTACCGTTGGAAAAAATACGACGGACTGACATTCAGTTGACACAAAAGAAAGCCTTCCGTTTACAGGAAGGCTTAGTTCTTACTGGAAGGCTGATTAATTCGCGTTCACGCGTTGCGGTTCTTCTGCTCTTTTTTTCAGGAGCCTGTTAGCCAGTACGCCTGACATCATCGAACCATTCACGTTGAGTGCCGTTCTGGCCATATCAACGACAGGCTCGATAGCAATGAAAATCCCCACCAGCGCGACAGGGAAGTTCAGCGTTGAAAGGACGATCAGCGCAGCAAATGTTCCGCCGCCACCAACGCCCGCCACTCCGATAGAACCCAGCGCAATCGCAGGTAGCATGGCGAGCAAAAAATGCACCGATAGCGGATCAATGCCAATAGTTGGCGCAATCATCGCCACCATAATAGCCGGATAGATCCCGGCGCAGCCGTTTTGACCCATGCTGGAGCCGAATGAGGCCGCAATATTGGCAATGGTGTTTTGCACGCCAAACTTTTCCTGCGCGGTAATAGCCAGTGGAATAGATGCCGCACTGCTGCGTGACACAAAGGCAAAGGTTAATACTGGCCAGACGGTTTTAAAATAGTGAACCGGATTATTGCCACTCAGCACCAGTATTAGCGCGTGGACGATAAACATCATCAGAATGGCAAGGTAACAGGCTGCAATAAAGCCTAACAGACTGGCAAATTGTTCAAGTCGATACGCGGAAAATACGCCTGCCATTAATGCCATCACGCCATAAGGGGTGAGGGCAATAACGATACGTACCATCTTCATCACCCAAATCTGGATGGCGTTAATGCCGGCACTTAATTTTTCACCTTCTTGCGGGGCGTCTTGTTTGACCTTTAATAATGCCACGCCGGCAAGTAGCGTGAAGATAACAATGCCTATGACGGAAACACTTCTGGCACCGGTTAGATCGAGGAAAATGTTCGTGGGGATCAGGGAGGTCATCAGTTTTGGTAGTGAAATGGCGGCAGTTTTACTCACATCATCCGCCGTCAGCGTGGACTGCATATGAACAAATGCGCTGGCGTCCAGACCTAATACATGCGCAGTCAGTAGCCCAATAAATCCGGCAATCATTACCAGGCAGAGCATGCATCCGACGATGGTTAATGACATTTTCCCAATGCCTGCACTATTTTCGAGCTTATTAATGGCTGAGAGAATAGAGATGAAAATCAGCGGAACCGCAACCAGCTTTAGTAAATTCACATAGCCATTGCCGATAACGTTATACCAACCGATCACTGTTTTACTGTCGTCGGCAGCAATGAGATGCAGGGATAAGCCGATAACGGCACCAAGAAAAATAGCGATGAAGACACTTTTTGAAAGAGAGTGACTTTTTTGGTTGATTCTGAAAATTGCCCATGAACAAACCAAAAAGAACGCGATATACGCGAGCGTAACGAACATATTGTAGCCTCTTGCCTCATTCAGCACCTGAAATGCCGGAAAGAGTTTTGTTATTGCGAAATAAACCTGAACCATAAGGTTCAGGACCGCAACGGATTATAGAGAGGGGGGAAGTTAGCAGCCACACAAAAAATGTGGAAACTAGCCGGGTAGCGGTTGTATGCCTGTTCTGTAAACAATTTTTCGTGACGGTGTAACGTATTGTGATAAATCCAGCCGATCTGCGAGACCGGCCTGATGGCACTATTTCTGTGGCTCGTCGTCCCAGGCGTGCGGTGCAAACAGGTAACCTTTGTTGCGTACCGTTTTGATTCGATAGGGCTCAGTGGCGTTATCAAGCAGTTTTTTACGTAATCGGGAAATCGCCACATCAACGCTGCGATCCATACCGTCATAGCTTACACCGCGCAGGTTCTTCAGCAGCGCATCGCGGTCCATAATCTGCCCGGCATGAGTCGCCAGCTCCCACAATAATTCAAAATCGGCGGTGGAAAGAGAGACTTGCTCGCCGCCGAGTAGCACGGAGCGGTTGGTTGGGTCGATAGCGAGTGTACCAAAGCGTAGCGTTGTGTGCGGCGTGATGGTCGCTGCCTGAATACCTTTAGACTGGGCTGAATGTTCGCTCTGACGCAAATGCAGGCGTAGCCGCGCAAGCAGTACGGCCGGAGGGGTTGTTTTAAGGATGTAGTCGCAGGCCCCCATTTCCAGCGCCAGGATATGGTTCATGTCGCTGTCCAGAGAGGTCAGCAGAACAATCGGACCCTGCCAGCGTCCACGTAAATCGCGGCAGATTGTCATCCCGTCTTTGCCCGGCAGCATGATATCTAATAACACCAGATCGGGTTGAACTTGCAGGATTCTCTCCTCGGCCAAATCACCACGAGGTTCAAGAATAACCTCAATGTCATGCCGGGCCAGATAGGCGGCAATCAGCGAGCCAACTTCAGGATCATCTTCAACAAATACAATGGTGTTCATATCATTCATTTTGAATATAAAACGCCAACATACACCGCCCTCGTTTTTCCTTCCATTAATCTTTTCTAAACAAGATTGCTTCCGTTATGCTAGGGACTGATGTTATTGATGTGTTAAGGCAGGGTAATGGGACTCGTTATCAAAGCGGCGCTGGGTGCGCTGGTGGTGGTGTTGATTGGTTTGCTCGCTAAAACAAAGAATTACTATATTGCTGGATTAATCCCGCTGTTCCCGACATTCGCGTTGATTGCCCATTATATCGTGGCCAGTGAGCGTGGAATCGAGGCGTTGCGTACCACCATTGTATTCAGCATGTGGTCGATTATTCCCTATTTTGTCTACCTCGTTTCGCTGTGGTATTTCACCGGCTTTATGCGCTTACCCGTCGCGCTCGGCGGGTCAGTAGTGTGCTGGAGCCTGAGCGCGTGGTTGCTGATTTTTTGTTGGATTAAACTGCATTAACGCAGATGACGCCCGCCATCAAGGGCAAAACTACGTCCTGTGACAAAGCAACTGGTCAATAGATAGTCAATTAAATCAATGACTTCTTTTTCACCGGGCGCCGTTTTCATCAGTGATTTATTCAGAGCCTGATGGCGATATTCAGCATCGTCACTCTCGTTGAACAGGATCAGCGAGGGGGCAATCGCATTCACTTTGACTTCCGGCGCCAGTTTGCGGGCGAACGAGCGAGTCATATTGTCCAGCGCCGCTTTACTGGCAGCATAAGCGATGTGCTTGTCGCTGCCACGCTCCACAACATAATCCGTAAAATGGATAATATCGCTGGCTGCATGTCCGTGACCGCGTAACAACCCTTCCAGGGCGTGGTTGAGTAGGTAGGGCGTATTGACATGAATCTGCATCATGGCCGACAGCACTTCGGTTAGCGGCGTGCCCGGCTTTTCTGCAACCCAGGCACTGGCATTATGCACAATGGCGCGCAAACCGTTCGTCTGCCTTTTAACCTCATCGGCAAAGGCTAACACGCCTTTATCGGTAGAAAAGTCAGCCTGGATACACAACGCACCAGCTTCGCACAAGCCATCAATGGCCGGGTAATGCGTCCGATAGCTGACAATAACTGGCTGTCTTTGATTGAGAAAATGCCATGCGACGGCGAGGCCGATGCGACGACCTCCTCCAGTGATAAGTATCGGCAAAGGGGGCTTTTTACCCATCGTAATCTCCAGGTTTCGCGAACGATGGGGATAGCGTTACCCCACCAACATCCAGGTCGCCGGAACTGCTGCAATAAGCAGCAGGCCGATCAGCGCCATCTCCTGACGTTTTAATACATTTTCATGCGCGTGTGTTTTACGGGCATAAAGGAAAACCAGTAGTCCCGGCGCATATAGCACCACAGACAGCAGCAGGTGCATCGGACCTGACGCATACAATAACCATATGCCATAAATGCTCGCACCGACACCGACGGCTTTATGCAACGGACGGGTAGCGATTTTCAGCAAAAATGCGCCGACCAGCAAATAGGGCACCAGAATCATCTCTGAGGCAATAGTCAGTAGCGTATTGTAGTCGGAACCTGTGAGCCAGATCAGCACCAGACAGATTTGGACGCAGATGTTGGTCAGCCACAGCGACGCGGATGGCGCACCCTGCGCATTCTGACGCGCGAAAATCCGTGGAAACGCTTTGTGGGTAGCGGCGAGGAATGGCACTTCCGCTGCCATAATCGTCCAGCTCAAATAGGCACCGCAAACGGAGACAATCAGACCCGCGGCAATAATAATTTCGCCCCATGGCCCCATCATTTTTACCATCAGACCGGCCATTGATGGGTTGCGGATTTCTGCCAGTTCTGGACGCGCGACAACACCCAGCGACAGCAGGGTGACCAACAGATAAACGCCCAGCGCGGCAAGCACCGCCAGCAGCGTGGCGCGTCCGACATCGCGTTTGTTTCGTGCGCGGGCGGAAACCACCACTGCGCCTTCCACACCGATGAATACCCAAAGGGTAATGAGCATAGTGTTTTTGACCTGCTCCCAGACGGGGACGCCCAACGCGACGCCGGTAAAATCCAGACTGAAGGTATCGAGCTTAAACAGCATGAACGCCAACACGATAAACAGGCCAAGCGGCAGCAATTTGGCCAGGGTCGCGACCAGGTTTATGCTGGCTGCGGTTTGCACCCCACGCAGTATCAGAAAATGGACGATCCACAGCAGCATTGATGCGCCAACAATAGCCTGCCAGGTATTACCATCGCCAAAAAGGCGTAATTCCGGCGTATCGGTAAAGAAGCTGAGCGCAGAGAAGACGATAACCAGATACGAAACGTTAGCGATAACGGCGCATAGCCAGTATCCCCATGCAGAGCAGAAGCCAATCAGTTCCCCGAAACCTTCGCGCGCGTAGGTAAAAATGCCACCGTCCAGTTCAGGTCGGATACGCGTCAGGATCAGCATGGCAAAGGCGAGTAGCAAAATACCCGCACCGGTAATCGCCCAACCAATCAGTAATGCAGCCGGGCTGGCAACCGCCGCCATATTTTGTGGCAGGCTGAAAACACCAGCGCCGAGCATTGAGCTTAGAACCAGCGCGGTCAGTGCGCTCAGACCCAATTTCTTTTCCATTTGTATCCAGTTACTAAAACGAGAGTGAGAGAATAATTATTTTGGCAAACCGCATAAAAATGGTGAAAGCCACTAAGGCGCGGGATTTTACGGAGAGAAGAGAACGCATGCAATGGGGATAGAGAGATTTGTGACTAATAGTGTGAAAAGTTGTCTTAATATTCGTGTTTTTTGTTCGGGCTGAGGGCTTAACAAGGGAAAATTATCAGGCCTACAACCGCTGCAGGCCTGATAAAGCATAGGATATTACTTATACAGATCAGCGCTGATGGTCATGTTGTTACCACGTTCTGACCACTGGCGAGTAATGTGATAATACTTCGCGCCTTTCTTCGCTGCGCGCTTGGCAACCTGATAAGAGACTTCGGTCATATTGCCGTAGTTACCGGTGAACTTGATGCTGTCGAACGGAACCATCATGGCAGCAGTCGCTTTGTTCAGCTCTTCAACTTTCGTACCATCAGGCAGCGTGACGGTGTAACGTCCACCTTTGGTGGATTGCGTTTCGAAGAAGCGGCCAACTTCAGCACTCGGAGATGCGGTAGTCGCAACGCCCGGGATCTCAACTTTCTTCGCGGCTTCACCACCTGCAGCTAATGCGGCGCGACCGGCATCAGAATCAGCCGGGATTGCATCAGGGCTTTGTACTACGCGTTTTTTCGCATCCGCTTTATAGATGAATGCGGTAATACGCTGGTTACCACCCTGGTTGGCATCGACCTGGCGAACGATATAGAAGGAGTAAGCCCCTTTTTCTTTCGCCGCTTTGGTGATGGCATCATTCACTTCAGGCTGGCTGCGGTAGAAGCCCTGTACCGTAACGGTATCGTAAGGTTCTATCAGAACGGCCTGATCTTTAGGTAACTCCATCACACCGTTAATAATACGGTTTTTGGATGCTTCCGCTTTTTCAGCGTCGGCTTTATAGATGTCGGCTACAACGCGCCAGTTACCGCCACTGCCAAAATCTGAGGTATCAACAACATAAAAAGAGGCTGCACCGTCTTTATCTGCACGACGTGATACGGCATCCACCGCGTCACCGATCGCATTAAAACGACCGGTAACCACAATGCGGTCATAGGGTTTCAGGGCAGCAGCTTGCTCCGGCGTCAATTCTGTCGCTGCATTTACAGAAAAAGCAGTCGCAGAAATAAGTGCGGACGCCAGGAGAGTGTTCTTAAGCTTCATAAAAATAATCCTTCGCCTTGCGCAAACCAGGTACTGGTATTGTTATTGACTAGAAACGTCGCTGATTATTGCATTTAAATTGTGTCAGTGTCTGCGTCATTTTTCACTCATCGTGCCACAGGGTGTAACAGTGTCGATAACATTTTGTGATATGTCCAAAAATTCAGCGTTTGGAGGCTAAAACTGATAAAACAGTTGAATTTCATAAGTTAATTTAATGTTAATCAATTGTTCTCTGGTGGCGCTTAATCATGTTTTGCCGCTTCGCTTGAGCGAATTATCAGCCATTGCGGGCTATTTAAAGGGCATTATCCCTGTCTGCTGGCGAATTCATCCCTGTTTTGCGAATTTCATAATAAATACTGTTTTTTGGCGCTAGATCACAGGCTCCATTTTCAGTAGGTTATACAGAGTTTGTTACTGTTTTATTTTATTGAGGTAACACTGACCTCTTTCGAGAGTGCGCGCATGCCTCTTGTAAACATTGATAAACCATCATCAAAAATACAGATGGAAGGGAACATTATGCGAATTGGCATACCAAAAGAACGGTTAACCAATGAAACCCGTGTCGCAGCTACGCCGAAAACGGTTGAGCAGCTGCTAAAGCTGGGTTTTAGCGTCGCGGTTGAAAGCGGCGCAGGTCAACTGGCGAGTTTTGACGATAAGGCGTTTGTGCAGGCAGGCGCAGAAATTGTTGACGGCAATGCTGTCTGGCAGTCAGAGATTATTCTGAAGGTCAATGCACCGGAAGAGGCGGAAATTCCCTTGCTTAATCCGGGCACGACGCTGGTGAGTTTTCTTTGGCCTGCGCAAAACCCGGAACTGCTGCAAAAGCTTGCAGAGCGCAATGTGACAGTGATGGCGATGGACTCCGTCCCGCGTATTTCGCGTGCGCAGTCGCTTGATGCCTTAAGCTCGATGGCGAATATCGCCGGCTATCGCGCCATTGTTGAAGCCGCCCATGAATTTGGCCGCTTCTTTACCGGACAGATCACCGCCGCGGGTAAGGTTCCGCCTGCCAAGGTCATGGTGATTGGTGCGGGTGTGGCAGGGCTTGCGGCGATCGGGGCGGCAAACAGCCTGGGCGCTATCGTCCGTGCTTTTGACACCCGTCCGGAAGTGAAAGAACAAGTTCAGAGTATGGGCGCTGAATTCCTCGAACTGGACTTTAAAGAAGAGGCGGGCAGCGGCGACGGTTACGCTAAGGTGATGTCCGAAGCCTTCATCAAAGCCGAGATGGCGCTTTTCGCCGCTCAGGCAAAAGATGTCGACATTATCGTTACAACGGCATTGATCCCGGGTAAGCCTGCGCCGAAACTGATCACCCGTGAAATGGTTGATTCGATGAAAGCGGGGAGTGTAATTGTCGATCTCGCCGCGCAAAACGGCGGTAACTGTGAATATACCGTGCCTAACCAGGTGACCACCACCGAGAACGGTGTGAAGGTTATCGGTTATACCGATTTGCCTGGTCGTCTGCCGACGCAGTCTTCCCAACTGTACGGTACCAACCTCGTCAACCTGCTCAAACTGTTGTGCAAAGAGAAAGACGGCAACATTACCGTTGATTTTGACGACGTGGTGGTGCGTGGCGTGACGGTGGTTCGCGAGGGTGAAATCACCTGGCCTGCGCCGCCGATCCAGGTTTCAGCTCAGCCGCAGGCTGCGCCAAAAGCGGCTCCCGCGCCGAAAGAAGAGAAAAAACCGGTTTCACCATGGCGTAAATATGCGCTGATGGCGCTGGTAGTCATTTTGTTTGGCTGGCTTGCCGACGTCGCCCCGAAAGAGTTCCTCGGTCACTTTACGGTGTTCGCGCTTTCCTGCGTGGTGGGTTACTACGTGGTCTGGAATGTGTCGCACGCGTTGCATACTCCGCTGATGTCTGTGACCAACGCCATCTCCGGGATTATCGTTGTCGGCGCGTTGTTACAAATTGGCCAGGGTGGCTGGGTGAGTTTCCTGAGCTTTATCGCGGTGCTTATTGCCAGCATTAATATTTTCGGTGGCTTCACCGTGACTCAGCGCATGCTGAAAATGTTCCGGAAAAACTAAGGGGTAACATATGTCTGGAGGATTAGTTACAGCTGCATACATTGTTGCCGCGATCCTGTTTATTTTCAGCCTGGCGGGACTTTCGAAACACGAAACCTCCCAGCAGGGTAACAACTACGGTATCGCCGGGATGGCGATTGCGCTGATTGCGACGATTTTTGGCCCGGATACCGGCAATGTTGCCTGGATCCTGGTAGCGATGATCATCGGCGGCGCGATTGGTATCCGCCTGGCGAAAAAAGTCGAGATGACCGAGATGCCGGAGCTGGTGGCGATTCTGCACAGCTTCGTTGGTCTGGCGGCGGTACTGGTGGGCTTTAACAGCTACCTGTATCACGACACGGGCCTGGAACCGATTCTGGTGAACATTCACCTGACAGAAGTGTTCCTCGGTATCTTTATCGGTGCGGTGACCTTTACCGGTTCCGTGGTGGCCTTTGGCAAACTGCGCGGCAAGATCTCCTCTAAACCGCTGATGCTGCCAAACCGTCACAAAATGAACCTCGCGGCGCTGGTCGTTTCCTTCCTGCTGTTGGTGGTGTTTGTTCGTACTGAAAGCGTTGGCCTGCAGGTTCTGGCGCTGCTGGTGATGACCATTATTGCGCTGGCTTTTGGCTGGCATCTGGTGGCGTCCATCGGTGGTGCAGACATGCCGGTAGTCGTTTCAATGCTCAACTCCTACTCCGGATGGGCGGCGGCGGCGGCGGGCTTTATGCTGAGCAACGATCTGCTGATCGTTACCGGTGCGCTGGTAGGTTCGAGCGGTGCGATCCTGTCTTACATTATGTGTAAAGCAATGAACCGTTCGTTCATCAGCGTTATTGCGGGCGGCTTTGGTTCTGATGGCTCATCTACGGGTTCTGATGAAGAAGTGGGTGAACACCGGGAGATTAATGCAGAAGACACAGCAGAAATGCTGAAGAACTCGCATTCCGTGATCATCACTCCGGGCTACGGTATGGCTGTGGCTCAGGCGCAATATCCGGTGGCGGAAATCACTGAGAAGTTGCGTGCCCGCGGCATCAAAGTGCGTTTCGGGATCCACCCGGTAGCAGGGCGTTTGCCGGGTCATATGAACGTGCTGCTGGCGGAAGCCAAAGTGCCATATGACATTGTGCTGGAAATGGATGAAATCAATGATGATTTCGCCGACACCGATACCGTACTGGTTATTGGCGCCAACGATACGGTAAACCCGGCGGCGCAGGATGACCCACGCAGCCCGATCGCCGGTATGCCAGTGCTGGAAGTGTGGAAAGCGCAGAACGTTATCGTGTTTAAACGTTCAATGAACACCGGCTATGCTGGCGTACAAAACCCGCTGTTCTTTAAAGAAAACACCCATATGCTGTTTGGCGATGCCAAGGCCAGCGTGGATGCGATTCTGAAAGCGCTGTAATCGTTAGCTAAAAGTAAGACGGCCTCTGCGGAGGCCGTTTTTTTAAACGTCCAGCTTCCGCTGGGTGATCCATTCCACTCTAGCCGGATCTCGATGCGAGAAAAACGCGCTGCTTCCGCTATCCATGGCGGCAATTTGCGTCATTTCTTCCGGGGTCAAGCTAAAATCCAACACCTGAATATTTTCGGTCATACGCGTTTTACGCACGGTTTTCGCCAGTGAAATAATTCCGCGCTGATAAATCCAGCGCAGCACGATCTGACCGATGCTTTTGCCATATTTTTCCCCAATAGCCGCTAAAACCGGGTTCTGAAACAGGTCATTACGCCCCTCGGCGAACGGTGCCCAGGCTTGTGGTTGAATGTTTCTGCTCTGCATCCAGGCAACCGCATGTGGCTGTTGATGGAATGGGTTTACCTCAATCTGGTTTACGGCAGGAATCACGCGATTGAAGGCCATTAAATCAGCCAGTCGATCCGGATAAAAATTACTCACGCCAATCGCACGGATTTTTCCTTCCTCATATAACTCCTCCATAGCGCGCCAGGCACCATGTACATCTCCATAGGGCTGATGGATTAAATAAAGATCAATATAATCAAGCTGAAGGCGTTGCAGGGACCGCGTAAATTGCGCCTTTGCGCCGGAATAGCTTGCATCTTGTAACCACAGCTTGGTGGTCACGAAAAGCTCATTACGTGGCACACTGCTTTGCCTGAGTGCGTTCCCTACTTGAGTTTCATTCAGATATGAGGCAGCGGTATCAATCAGGCGATAACCTGAATCAATGGCATCCCGTACGGCTTGCTCGCATTCGGCGGCATCGGTCATTTGATAAACGCCAAAACCAAGCAGGGGCATCTCAACACCGTTATTGAGTACTTTTGTATTCATGGGATTCTCCTGAGCATTCATCTTTGTATTGACCGCAGATTAGCAATTTTCTGTGGGTACTATTAGTCTGTGAATCCCGCATGGACCTATGAGTTAAATTCATTTCTGGATAGCAAATACTGGAGTGGAATCACAGTATCTGCCGCTAACGTTGCCATTATTCATGATTATGGTTCATAAACTTATGCCATTTTAGCCCTCTAATCACCGCAATACGTCGCATATATACTGTGGTCTGTTTCTTCAACATGACAGAGCGCTATGCGTAAAAATGAACTGGCATCGCCGGTGGCTACAGCAAGCCACACCGGCCTTACTTTTATTCTGATCCTCAGTGGCCTGATGGCCTTTACCTCACTTTCTACCGATATTTATCTTCCGGCAATGCCGACAATGGCCACGGATTTACATGGCAATGTAGAACTTACGATCACCGGATTTTTGGTAGGTTTTACTATCGCACAGCTGATTTGGGGACCGATTAGCGATCATCTGGGCAGGCGTAAACCGCTGTTTATTGGCATGGTGCTTTTTATCATCGGGTCTGCAGGATGTGCGATGTCTACAAGCATCACGCAGATTGTTTTCTGGCGGGTATTTCAGGCCCTTGGCGCCTGTACTGGGCCTATGCTGGCCCGGGCAATGATCCGCGATCTCTTTGCGCGTACCCGTGCGGCGCAAATGCTCTCGACGCTGGTGCTGATAATGGCGATTGCGCCGATAGCTGGGCCATTGATTGGCGGGCAAATTATTCGCCTGAGCACCTGGCACGCAGTTTTTTGGCTGCTGGCGCTGATTGGCGCGCTAATGTGTGTCTCTTTATGTTGGCTACCAGAAACACTGCCTGAAGCAAAACGGGTAAAAGCTTCTCTGACGGGCGCATTTCGTAATTACCGTTCCCTGTTATCTAATGGGCGTTTTATGCGCTACACCCTGAGCCTGACGTTTTATTACGTCGGCGCGTATGCGTTTATTACCGGATCGCCATTTGTTTATATTAGCTATTACCATGTTGATCCTCAGCATTATGGCTGGCTGTTTGCGCTAAATATTGTCGGCGTCATGGCGATGAGTGTGGTAAACCGTAGGCTGGTGCAACGGCATCCCCTGGAGCAACTGCTGAAATATGCGACGATGCTGGCGGCGCTGGCTGCGGTTGCGCTTGCCCTGTTGGTTAAGCTGGAGTCCGGGGGAATTGTGGCCATTATCATTACCATATTCCTGTTGTTCTCGATGAACGGCATTATTGCGGCTACCTCAACGGCCGCAGCGCTGGATGCGGTACCGAACATCGCTGGTTCAGCCTCCGCGCTGATTGGCGCATTACAGTACGGTAGCGGGATTATCTCATCATTACTGCTGGCCGCTTTCAGTGACGGCACGCCATGGACCATGGCGTGGATAATTGCGTTATTTACGCTGTTGAGTGCCACCCTGGCGCTACGGGCTAAACGATAAACGAAATGCCCCGCGCAGGCGGGGCGACATTTTACGCTTTGTTGAGATCGCTAAGCAGAACGGCAATGCTTTGCCCGCCGTTGGTTTGCTCAAGCGCAATTTTGACGATGATGGTCAGCGGGACAGAAAGCAGCATACCCACAGGTCCCAGCAACCAGCCCCAGAAGATCAACGACAGAAACACCACCAGCGTGGACAGCCCAAGACCACGTCCCATAATCCGCGGTTCGAGGATATTCCCAAACACCAGGTTAATGATCAGATAACCCGCCAGCACCACCAGGGCGTCGTAAAGACCGCTAAATGCCAGCACCTGAGCAATAGGGGGGATGGCTGCCAGCACGGAACCGATATTAGGAATATAGTTGAGGGCGAAGGCCAGCAATCCCCAGACAAAGGCAAAGCGCACGTCGAGGGCGGCGAGCATGCCCCAGGCGACCAGTCCGGTCACAATGCTGATTGCCGTTTTTAGTACCAGATAGTGCGATACGCTGTCGATGGCGCGTTGAATCGCTGCCATTCCCTCAATAGGCCGGCTCATCATTTGTTTCAGTTTGTTGGGCAGTTGCGGGACTTCCAGCAGCATAAAAACCACCGTCAGCAGCAGTAAAAATATCGATGACATGGCATTAGACAGCTGCGCCAGCAAATTAGTGACCAGCGTCATTGCCGCGTTCGGATCGATGTATTTGACGAGCTCATCCACCGAAACGCCTATCCCTGCGCGCTGTAGCCAAGGCTCGAGATTTTTCAGCGGGATAACCAGTGAAGAACGGTATTGCGGTAGCGTCCGCGCAAGCTCATTTAAGGATGTACCTAAGTAGGCTAATAGCAGCACCATTAGCATTACAATAATTACGATCAGCAATGACACTGCGAATACGCGCGGTATGCGAAGTTTCACCATGCGTTGCACCACAGGGTTCAGCACAACGGCAATAAATAATGCCAGAATAAAGGGCACGATGATATCTGCGGCAAAGCGGATGCCGCTCAGTATGATAACCAGCATGCCCAGCATAATGACTATTTTTAGACCGTTAAGCGTAATGATCGGTTTCGCCATGTGTATTCCTGTGCTTTTACTTTTTGAATCTGAATAATAATGTGATTTGCGTCGAGCCGTTATAACAAAAATCAAACGGGGCTGGTAAAGAAGTGAAAAGGCTTTGAGTTCGTAATGAACCTATGATACAAATCATCTGTGTTTAACTACCGAGGACAATTATCATCCGCGATGATGAGAAGCAACACTGCGGATAATTGTAATATTATGGACAATATGTTCAGGATGTTTTTGCTTTTACCTACACTTCTTCGTACCTCTTCCACTTTCCTGCTTGCGGGTGAGCAACACTGGCGCAACGCGCTTTAGTCCCTTCTTCTGCCTGAGCTGGCGCTGTGCGCTGAGCTAACTGATTTTATTTTTTGGTTTACTGCATGCAGTAGGCCCAAAGGACTATATTCTCAAGCAGGAGAAGCATCATGTTTTACTGGATATTATTAGGTCTGGCCATCGCGGCTGAAATTACCGGTACGCTGTCAATGAAATGGGCGAGCGTGGGCCATGGTAATTCAGGCTTTATTTTAATGCTGGTAATGATCGCCTTATCGTATATTTTTCTCAGTTTTGCCGTTAAAAAAATTGCCCTCGGCGTAGCTTATGCCTTATGGGAAGGTATCGGTATTTTATTTATTACGCTGTTCAGCGTGCTGTTATTTGACGAAACCTTGTCCACGATGAAGGTGGCTGGTCTGGTCTCGCTGGTGGTAGGTATTGTGCTGATTAAATCCGGTACACGAAAGCCTGCCAAAGCGGGCAGAGAGGTGACCCATGCAGCAGTTTGAATGGGTTCATGGCGCCTGGCTTGGCATGGCTATCGTTCTGGAAATCGTGGCTAACGTCTTTTTGAAGTTTTCTGATGGTTTTCGCCGCAAGGCTTATGGCGTGCTGTCGCTGGCTGCAGTTTTAGCGGCTTTTAGTGCGCTGTCGCAGGCGGTAAAAGGCATCGATCTCTCCGTCGCCTATGCCTTATGGGGCGGATTCGGGATTGCCGCGACGTTAGCCGCAGGCTGGGTGCTGTTTGGTCAGCGTCTGAACAATAAAGGCTGGATCGGCGTGGCATTGCTGTTGGCCGGAATGATCATGATAAAACTGGCCTGATAAAAGTGCTGCCCGTTAATACGGGCAGTATGCGTTATCCCTTGGCCAGCGCTTCCAGTTTGTCGCGAAACCCGGTCACGGAAATCGCGCGGTTATCTGCCCGCCAGCGATCTTTCGCCGCCGGAGCGGAGCTTTGTACGCCAATCAATTGCCAGCCGGAATCCGTCTTCAGCATCAATGGCGACCCACTGTCGCCCGGGAGCGTATCGCACTGATGTGACAAAACGGTATTTTGCGCCCAGCCGGTTACCACGCAATCCTGATGCGTGTACAAATCGTCAAGATGATCTTCCGGATAGCCCGACTGCGTGACTTTACGATCCGCGGTTTTCAGCGCCGCGGTTAATGCCGCTTTATCACCTTCAAATAATGGCAGCGGTGTGATACCGGAAGGTGGATAACGCAACACCACCAAACCAAAATCCCATGGGGCGGCGGAGGGGGGCACAATCCAGCCATCACCATCGGCTTTTAAACGTTTGCCGAGCGAAGGATCAACCCGGCCTTCAATTCCGTGGATCTCATAACGCCAGATACCCTTTTTCGACACGAAGCGTAACGCCACGGCTTTATCAGGTTTACCTTTTGGCGGCGTAAGTAAGCAGTGTCCGGCAGTCAGAGCCAGATGGGGTGAAATGAGCGTAGCGGTACACAGGTTACCGCTGGCGGTTTCCAGTTGTCCGATAGCGTCCCATGGTGATTGCGTTGGGTCAGTCACCTTAATGCGATCGTCATGTCCAAAAAACAGCGTTTTTATATTTTCTGCTTCAGCGCTGGACGTTGCTGGCTGTTCCGCATGCGCAACGACAGGAGTTAAACAAATTGAACCCAGTAACACAGCAATGGTTTTATGCATATCACACTCTGGTGGGGAATTATGATTTTTAACAGCAAACCCTCAGTTAATACTATAGACGGGACGGCGGGAAAGTGGGAGTAAAATCAGATAACTACACTCAGGAAAGATAAAAATGCATGGCGATGAGGGCACAAATAATCAGAGCCGTAAGAATGAACTCAAAGCGGTAATGTGACACCATTTTACCCTCCGAAAGGCGGCGCCAAATCTGAATGATTTAGCGCCGTATGCTACGGCGTGGGGGACGCCATAGTAACTACAGGTGTGTTATGCGGCTGGCTGAGCGGCTGGTTTAGCGGAGTCGTGTTTCACAGGTTTTTTGGTGTGTTTTTTAGCGGCCTGAGCTTTTTGCTCTGGTGCTTTCTGTTCTGCGGCAGGCTTGGTGGCTGCTTTTTTGGTGTGTTTTTTAGCGGCCTGAGCTTTCTGTTCTGGCGCTTTCTGTTCTACCGCCGGTTTAGTGGTGGTTTTTTTGGCGTGTTTTTTGGCAGCCTGTGCTTTCTGCGGTGCAGCTTTGTGCTGTTTTTTATGATGGGTGGTTTTCGCCGGGGCCGCTTTTGTTGTTGCAGCAGTTGGCGCGGTGGTAGCAGTTGTTTCAGCAGCAAATGCAGCAGAAGACAGACCCATAGCAGCGGCAACAACCAGAGCTAATACTTTTTTCATTCTCATACCCTCGATTTGGTTTTTCATTCAACCCCACTGCGGGGCCGTTGAAATAACTATATCGCTGTAATCGCTGGGCTTCCGTGAGTCATTGGTATCGGCGTGTAACGATATGTACAATGACTCACGGCATGAGATTACAAATAACGGGCTTCCAGGTGAGCGCGGAAATAGCGGCTGCTGAGCGGCTCTCCGGTGGCCTGGGTAATGAGTTGTTCAGTGGTAAAACGACTGCCATGCTGCCAGATATTTTGGCGTAGCCAGTCAAAGAGGGCGCTAAACTCTCCCTGCGCAATGGACTGGTTCAGATCGGGCAATGCGCGGTGAGCTGCGCTGAACAATTGCGCCGCATACATAGCGCCTAAAGTGTAAGACGGGAAGTAGCCAAAGCCGCCGTCGGTCCAGTGAATATCCTGCATACAGCCATTACGATAATCCCCCACCGTTGACAGTCCAAGCCAGGCCTGCATCTTCTCATTCCACAAGGCCGGAATGTCATCCACTTCAATGTCACCGTTAATTAACGCTCGCTCGATTTCATAACGCAGGATCACGTGAGCAGGGTAGCTCACCTCGTCGGCGTCAACGCGGATAAAACCGGGTTTTACCTGCTGGTTCCAGGCAATGAAATTGCTCTCTTCAAACGCTGCCTGGTTGCCAAAATGACGCGTCACAGCCGGAATGAGTCGCGTCAGGAATGCTTTACTGCGTCCCAATTGCATCTCAAAGAACAGACTTTGCGACTCATGAATGGCTGTTGAGCGTGCCAGAGCGATAGGTTGTCCTGACCAGTTACGCGGCAGATTTTGCTCATAGCGGGCGTGACCCGTTTCATGAATCACGCCAAACAGCGCGCTGAGGAGTTCATTTTCGTCATAGCGGGTCGTAATGCGAACATCTTCCGGCACGCCGCCACAGAAGGGATGCGCGCTGATATCCAGTCGTCCAGCGGTAAAGTCGAATCCTAACTGCGCCATCGTTTCCAGACCCAGCTCTCGCTGTACAGCTGTCGGGAAGGGGCCAATTGGGGCGATAAGCGTTTGTTGAGACTGTTTTGCCACCGCCTTGCTAAGGAGATCGGGCAGCCAGCTTTTCACATCTGCAAACAGGACATCCAGTTGGGCGCTGGTCATCTCTGGTTCAAAGATATCCAGTAGC
This sequence comes from Citrobacter werkmanii, assembly GCF_008693645.1. NCBI lineage: Bacteria > Pseudomonadati > Pseudomonadota > Gammaproteobacteria > Enterobacterales > Enterobacteriaceae > Citrobacter > Citrobacter werkmanii. The sequence goes on from NZ_CP044101.1 coordinate 2,556,086, forward strand.
GCATCATAAGGTGAGCAACCTTTAGCGTCTGCGCGCAGTCGGGCTTCTTCGCGGCTGTATTTCACGACCTCTTTCAGGTTCTCGGAAAAACCCTCCCAGTCATTCGCGGGTCGCTGGCTGCGCCAGGCATGCTCACAGCGGCTGCCTGCCAGCGACTTTGCTTCTACCAGTGATTCAGGCAGCAGAGATGCCTGGTGATGCAGTCGCGACATTTCGCGCAAATTCGCTTGCTCAACATCGTTAAGATCTTCCTGTTTTGCTGCGGCGATCCACATGGCCACCTTAGCGTCGGTTAACAACTGATGCTCAAGTACGCTCAGTTCTGCCAACGCTTCGCCGCGGGCTTTGCTGCCGCCCGGCGGCATCATGGTAAACATGTCCCAACTGGCGATGGCCGAGAGGTGAGAGAACCGAGAGAGCCGCTGGAACGTGCGGGTGAGTTGATGGTAATTATCATTGTTACTCATTTTTTGTTCTCGTTCTGTTTAGGTGTGGTTAAGAAGTTTACCGTGAATCATTCACTTTTCATAAACACACCTTTGTATCCGCTTTTGCGTAACCACTTTTTATAGCGAAATACCAGCAGCACAATAAAACAGGAGGCGTAGATAATAGGGGACGGTGACAACACTTTGACCGACCATAGGTAATGAACCGGGAGTAAAATGGCAGTCAGGTAGACGTAGTTGTGCAACGTTTGCCAGCGTTTGCCCATTTTACGCTGTGCAGCCTGCGTGGAGGTCAGCGTCAGCAGGAGTAAGATAACCCAACCCGTCATGCCCAGCGTGAGCCATGGCCGTGAAACCAGCTCTCGCCCCAACAATCCCAAATTTTGTATACCCAGCTCTAATAGCGCATAGCTGGTCAGATGCAGTGTGGTCCAGGCAAAACACCATAATCCTAACAAGCGTCGGGTACGAAACAGCAAAGGCTGCTTTGCATAGCGTGCGAGCGGTGATACCAGCAGGGTAGCAAGCAAGAATTTTAGCGCAGTAATGCCGGTAAAATGCTGAATGTCTTTCCCGGGATCGGCGCCCAGCGCACCCTGTTGCACTGCCCAGAAGAGCCATAGCAGGGGTAAAAAACCGGCGAGATGCAGTAGCACTTTCAGGCCGGTTATCTGCTTTGCCGTTAATCTCACTTAAAAGTTCTCCCGTAGATCCATACCCCGATATAAAGAAGCCACCTCATTGGCGTAACCGTTAAAAAGCAACGTCGGCTGGCGTTGTACATCGAGAATCCCGCCGGAACCGATAAAACGTTCCGTCGCCTGAGACCACCGGGGATGATCGACTTGCGGATTAACATTGGCGTAAAAACCGTATTCGTTCGGCGCTGACATATTCCAGGTCGTCGGCGGGCGCTCACGTGTCAGCTTGATACTGACGATCGATTTAATACCCTTGAAGCCATATTTCCAGGGGACTGTCAGGCGTATCGGCGCCCCGTTTTGCGGCGGCAATGCTTTGCCATACACGCCCACGGTCAGAAGGGTAAGAGGGTGCATGGCCTCATCCAAACGCAAACCTTCAACATAGGGGTATTTCAACCCACCACCAATGAAGCGATCTTTCTGACCGGGCATTTCATCGGGGGCGTAGCGTGTTTCAAAGGCAACGTATTTGGCGTCGCTGGTGGGTTCAACCTGCGCTAATAATTTATGTAAGGGAAAGCCAATCCACGGCACAACCATCGACCACGCTTCAACGCAACGCATCCGGTAAATACGTTCTTCTAACGAAAAACGTGTGGTCAGCGCATCATGATCCAACGTTAAGGGTTTGTTCACCTCACCGCTGATGGTTAATGTCCAGGGATCGGTTTTCAGGCTACCGGCATTGGCGGCAGGATCGGCCTTATCCAGACCAAATTCATAGAAATTGTTATAGCCCGTTACCTTGTCTTCCGGCGTCAGGGGTAGTGTGCTTTGCCAGGCATCCGGTTTTATGAACTCGAGCGGTTTCCCCGCCGGTGCAGGCGCTCGATCGTTACCCTTAAACCAATTCAGTAGATTCGCCTGCGTCGGGGAGGCGAGAGAAGCGGCTGCAGCGCCTATTCCAAGCGCTTTGAGGACCTGTCGTCTTTGCATAAAAAAAACTGATTCGGCGGTAACATCAGCTTCCCGAAGTGGACGTTTTTTCTGCATAACTGTTCCTTTTTATTTTCATGTTAAGGAAAACAAAGCGACGTTTCCCTGTTGATGCGTGACTTTCTGTAACGACATCCTGGATCCAGGCGTATCCCAGGATCCTCACGAAAAGTTAAAAATTTTGTGATAACTTCCGCCCCTTGCCTGAGGTAAGCTTTCAGTACAACGAGAGGGGATGACACTGATGGCCGGCGCAAAAAAGATATTTTTGGTGGAAGATGACAGCGATATTGCCTCACTTTTGCAGCTTAGCCTGAAGGATGAGGGATATGAAATTATCCATGAGGCGGATGGAACGCGCGCGCTTGAACAACTGGAAAAACATGTCTGGGATGCGGTTATCCTCGATTTAATGCTGCCGGGTGTCGATGGTCTGGAAATATGTCGTCGCATTCGTCAAATGAGTTTCTATTTACCCGTTATCATTATTAGCGCCCGCACCAGTGAAACTCACCGCGTTCTGGGGCTGGAGATGGGAGCCGATGATTATTTAGCCAAACCTTTCTCCGTACTGGAACTGATGGCCCGCGTGAAGGCGCTGTTTCGCCGTCAGGAGGCGATGAGTCAGAATCTACGTTTGGAAGCGGGGATCATTAGCGTCCATGGCGTGGAGATTGATCCCTTAGCCCGAGAAGTCCGCCAGCATGGCAAATCAATCGATTTGACGCCCCGTGAGTTCGATCTGCTCTATTTTTTCGCTCGTCATCCCGGCGAGGTTTTTTCGCGTCAGGCGCTGTTAGATCATGTGTGGGGCTACCAGCACGAAGGGTATGAGCATACGGTGAACAGTCATATTAATCGTCTGCGGACCAAGATTGAAAAAGATGCTGCTGAGCCGGAAATTATTCTCACCGTTTGGGGACGAGGTTATAAGCTTGCGGCGAATAACGCGGAGCATCAGTCATGATTTATCGACTGTCTTTAAGCCAGCGGCTGACCCTGGTATTTACCGCGATTATGTTGATTTGCGCGGTAGCCGTCAGCGTTGTCCAGCTACGTAATAGTCAAAAATATGGCGACGCCATGGTGCAAAGGCTGTCGCTGGAACTGGCGAGCAAGATTGTCAAAAGTGAGTCACTGATTGATACCCGCGGGCAGATCAATCGACAGACGTTAAAAGGACTGTTTAATCACCTGATGACGCTCAATCCAAGCGTCGAACTGTATCTGGTTTCACCAGCAGGTGACATACTCGCCGATGCCGCACCGCCCGGGCATATTCAGCGCCAGAAAATTACCGTGCAGCCGATTCAGGATTTTCTAAATTCGGATGCTTTGCCAGTGTATGGCGATGATCCGCGCAGCAATCAGCAGAAGGTCTTTAGTGCGGCGCCAGTGATGCTTAACGGCCAACTGCATGGTTATCTGTACATTATTCTCCAGGGCGAAAATCTGCATATGCTGGCAAATACTGCCTGGCAGAAAACGCTCTGGAACACGGTGGCAGGAACGTTAATTCTGGTTTTATTAGCCGGCGGAATTGCGGGCTTACTGGTGTGGCGATGGGTGACGCATCCGGTAAAAAGGTTGACCGCGCAGGTGGTCAAAATGGAGCAGGACAGTATTAGCGTCATTAAGCAGTTGGCGCAGAAAAAGCCCGATCCGTCACCGGGGAATGAAATTGCGTTGTTGAACAATGCGTTTATAGAGCTGGCACAGCAAATTGCGCAGCAGTGGGATTTGTTAGCTGACAGCGATCGCCAGCGCAGAGAGTTTGTTGCCAATATATCTCATGATTTACGCACGCCGCTCACCTCGCTGCTGGGCTATCTGGAAATGTTGTCGCTGAAAGCCGACACGATAACGCCAGAGGAAAACAGGCATTATCTTAGTATCGCGTTGCGCCAGGGGCATAAGGTTCGCCATCTGTCACAACAACTGTTTGAGCTGGCGAGGCTGGAGCACGGCGGCATAAAACCTCAGCGCGAACGTTTTGCTTTTGGCGAGTTGATCCAGGATGTGGCGCAGAAGTTTGATCTCCCTGTTGCCACACGCCATTTGCAGTTACACCTTGATATGATGGGGCCGTTACCGCTGGTAAATGCCGATTTATCGATGATGGAAAGGGTGGTGACGAATTTGCTGGATAATGCTATCCGCCATACGCCTGACGGGGGGGATGTATGGCTAAAAATCTGGCGTGATGAAGACCGACTGGTCGCAGAGGTGCAGGACAGCGGCCCAGGCGTGGAAATGGGGGTACGCGAAGTGTTATTTCAGCGCCCAACCGCGTTAACTCCCCGTGAGCAGCGCGGCGGTCTGGGATTGCTGATTGTGCGAAGAATGCTTGAACTGCATGGCGGCGATATCAATCTGGTTAATTCAACGGCAGGCGCGTGCTTCCGCTTTTGGTTGCCGCTGACGGATTCTCCATACATAGGGTAAATGTTGGTAGGTTGTCAGTGATAATGAGAATTTTTATCATATATCGATAATTCATCATCTTATACTCGACAAGTGCAAGGAGATTGTATGTCACAGGATGTCGACAACCAGTATATCGCCCGGACCAAAGCCGTTGCTGGCTGTTTTTCTATGTTTTTGCTGATGTTTGGTCTCACGTTTACCCCGTTGTTTTATCCCGCAAGCCAGGAGCTGCTCGCCAAAGGATTACTCTTCCCGCTGTTGTTTATGCTGGAATTTATCGTATTGGTTCCGCTGTATTATTTCTTCTTCAGGAAAAGAGAAGGGCTGGGCAAAGGGATCTTCAATGCCCGGTGGTTTGGCATTTTATTTGCGGCCCTGCTTTTTATTCAGCTTATCTTGCCGTGGTTGATAGGTCTCAGACAAACTGAAGCGTGGGTAACCAGCCAGATATCCTTAAACAACTACGCGCTGTGGTTATCCACTCTGACCCTGATATTTTTTGCGCCAGTTTATGAAGAAATTGTTTTCAGGGGCTGTTTATTCAACGCATTCCAGTATTGGTTCAATAATAAAACCTGGCTGTCGTCAGTCGTGGTATCGATCATTTTTGCCGTGATGCATACCCAGTATGTGGATCTGCGCACGCTGCTGATGCTGTTTCTTGTGTCGCAGGTTTTAATCCTTGCCAGATTGAAAAGCAACGGACTGCTGATGCCGATGACGCTGCATATCGTGATGAACGGGACGGTTATTGTCCTGCAAATGGCAGTGTCTTCATAAGTGATGATGCCCGAAGCCGGGCATCCTTGATTAAACGTGCAGACGATGGTGCAAACGCGCACCGACCAGCAACGCCAGCACCAGCATCAGGGCGATAAATCCGCCCACGCCGTTCCAGCCGTAGCTATGCCAGAACACACCGCCCAGCGTACCGGCAATACTGGAGCCCAGGTAATAGCTGAACAGATACAGGGAAGAGGCCTGGCCTTTAGCGCGTTTCGCCCGTGGCCCAATCCAACTGCTTGCCACGGAGTGCGCGGCAAAGAACCCGGCAGAAAAGAGCAGCATACCGGCGAAGATCAGCCATAGTGAGGTAAACAGGGTCATCAATAGCCCAAAAAGCATCACGCCGGTTGAAACGATCATCACCGGGCCGCGGCCATAGCGGGTGGTCATGGAGCCTGCTTTCGGTGAACTCCAGGTCCCGGTCAGATATGCCACGGATAACAGGCCGACAACAGCCTGACTGAGTTCCCACGGAGAGAGCATCAGGCGATAGCCGATGTAATTAAACAGTGTGACAAACGACCCCATCAGCAAAAAACCTTCCGCAAACAGTAGCGGTAACCCTCTGTCGCGCCAGTGCAAACGGAAATTGATGAACAATGATTTAGGTCGTAGCGACGTGGGCCTGAAATGACGGGACTCTGGCAAAATTTTCCAGAACATCAGCGCGGAGGCGAGGGCAAAACAGCCGATCGCCGCCAGCGCGATACGCCAGTTGAAAAAGTCGGTGAATACGCCGCTGATCAAGCGACCACTCATACCGCCAATTGAGTTGCCACTGATATACAAACCCATTGAGAAAGCCACGAAGCTGGGATGAATTTCCTCACTCAGATAGGTCATCCCCACCGCCGCCACGCCGCTCAGCGACAGACCGATCAGCGCGCGCATGATTAAAATCCCGTGCCAGCTGGTCATCATTGTTGAAAGCAGCGTACAGCAGGAGGCGAGTAGCAGTGCCGTAACCATTACCGGCTTACGACCTATCGCATCGGAAAGTGGGCCAGTAAACAGTAAACCGATGGCCAGCATTGCCGTAGAGATGGAAAGCGAAATACTGCTGCTGGCAGGGGAAACCCCAAACTCGTGCGAGAGCACCGGCAGTATGGGCTGCACGCAATAGAGCAGGGCAAATGTCGCCAGCCCGGCAGAAAACAGCGCCAGCGTAACGCGCATAAAAGGGGATGTACCGCGTTTGATAAAACCATCCGGCAGGGTAACGCTCTCGTCAATATCGCTTGCCGGCGCGGTATCGACCGTTGTTGTACGACTCACTTGGAATCCTTGCTTAATATTTTGCTACTACAGGACCAGCCTTAAGAGTATGAAAATCCCAATATTCTGTCTAATATATTAATAATCTCAAATAATATTTTAAAAATATGAATATCGAACTTCGTCATTTACGCTACTTCGTGGCGGTTGCGGAAGAGTTGCATTTTGGTCGGGCGGCAGCGCGGCTGAATATTTCGCAACCACCGTTAAGCCAGCAGATCCAAATCCTGGAACAACAGATTGGCGCCCGGTTATTGGCGCGAACTAACCGTAGCGTGGCCCTCACTGCCGCCGGAAAACAGTTTCTGGCGGACAGCCGACAGATCCTTAGCCTGGTTAATGAAGCCGCCGCCCGGGCAGAGCGTTTGCATCTCGGAGAAGCAGGGGAATTGCGTATCGGCTTTACGTCATCAGCGCCGTTTATCAAAGCGGTGTCAGATACGCTCTCCCTGTTTCGCCAGCGCTATCCTGTGGTGCATATGCAAACCCGCGAAATGAATACGCGCGAGCAAATTGCCCCACTTAACGAAGGCACTCTGGATCTGGGGCTTATGCGCAACACGCAACTCCCGGAAACGCTGGCGCGAGAGGTTATTCTGCATGAACCGCTGATGGCGATGATCCCACGAGCGCATCCGTTGGCGCAAAAGCCCGTAGTGACGCTGACTGAGCTGGCTAATGAGCCATTTGTCTTTTTTGACCCGCATGTGGGAACGGGGTTGTATGACGACATTTTGGGCCTGATGCGTCGCTATGACCTCAAACCGACGATTACTCAGGAGGTAGGCGAGGCGATGACCATCATTGGGTTAGTGGCCGCGGGGTTGGGCGTTTCGATCCTGCCCGCTTCCTTTAAACGGGTGCAACTGTATGAAATGTGCTGGATCCCGATAGCAGAGGAAGATGCCGTCTCTGAAATGTGGTTAGTCTGGCCTAAGCATCATGAGCAAAGTCATGCCGCGCAACGTTTTCGTGAACAACTGCTGGCGGCGGTCCAGGCGATTAATTTAGTTTAAATATGGGTGAAAATGTGCAGTAAATCACAAGGCTAAGTAAAAAGTTGACGGAAGCCATTGAAGTGCTTCACCATAGCCCGCAGATTATTTCGGAGCGCGAAAATAAAGGGAGTAAGTGGTGGTTGCTGATAGTCAGCCTGGGCATATCGATCAAATTAAGCAGACCAATGCGGGCGCGGTCTATCGCCTGATTGATCAGCTGGGACCGGTATCGCGTATTGATCTCTCTCGCCTGGCACAATTGGCGCCTGCCAGTATTACCAAAATTGTCCGCGAAATGCTTGAAGCCCACCTGGTACAAGAGCTGGAAATCAAGGAAGCAGGGAGTCGTGGGCGTCCGGCCGTGGGGCTGGTTGTCGAAACCGAAGCCTGGCATTATCTATCCATTCGCATCAGTCGCGGCGAGATTTTTCTGGCGCTGCGCGATCTAAGCAGCAAGCTGGTGGTTGAGGATTGCCTGGAAATGGCGCTGGTCAGTGAAACACCTCTGCTGGCGCGTATCATTACCCAGGTCGATCAGTTTTTCATCCGCCACCAGCAAAAGCTGGAACGCTTGACCTCCATCGCCATCACGCTACCTGGCATAATCGATACCGAAAACGGCATCGTACATCGCATGCCGTTTTACGATGATGTCAAAGAGATGCCGTTGGGCGAAGCGCTCGAAAACCATACCGGCGTGCCGGTCTATATTCAGCATGATATCAGCGCCTGGACCATGGCGGAGGCGCTTTTTGGCGCATCACGTGGCGCACGCGATGTCATCCAGGTCGTTATTGACCATAACGTCGGCGCAGGGGTGATAACCGACGGTCATTTACTGCATGCCGGGAGCAGTAGCCTGGTGGAAATTGGTCATACGCAGGTGGATCCTTACGGTAAACGCTGCTATTGCGGTAATCATGGCTGTCTGGAAACCATCGCCAGCGTCGACAGCGTGCTGGAACTGGCGCAGGTGCGGCTGAAGCAGTCAATGAGCTCTTCACTGCATGGACAACCGTTAACGGTAGACGCACTGTGCCTGGCGGCGATGCAGGGTGATTTATTGGCAAAAGATATCATTAGCGGCGTCGGGACCCACGTCGGACGCATCCTTGCCATCATGGTGAATTTGTTCAACCCGCAAAAGATATTGATTGGTTCTCCGCTCAGCAAAGCGGCGGATATACTGTTTCCCACCATTGCTGACAGCATTCGTCAGCAGGCGCTCCCGGCGTATAGTCAGCATATTGTGGTCGAAAGTACGCAGTTTACCAACCAGGGAACCATGGCGGGGGCTGCGCTCGTTAAGGACGCGATGTATAACGGTTCTTTGTTGATACGTCTATTACAGGGTTAACATTTTTTAACTGTTGTACGAAAAATTGCGCTATCTCAAGCTGATTCCGGTCGTCATACCTTAGACTTTCTCCACTGTTTTATTTTCCTGACTTATATTTTCAAAGCATAACGGTGGAGTTAGTGATGCTGAAGCGTTTCTTTATTACAGGTACAGACACTTCTGTTGGGAAGACCGTGGTTTCCCGCGCATTACTACAAGCGTTGGCGTCAGGGGGTAAAAGTGTCGCGGGCTACAAACCGGTAGCCAAAGGAAGTAAGGAGACACCTGAAGGTTTGCGCAACAAAGATGCGCTGGTGCTGCAAAGTGTTTCATCTATCGAACTGCCGTATGAGGCGGTCAACCCGATTGCGCTGAGCGAGGACGAAAGCAGCGTAGCGCATAGTGGTCCGGTCAATTACACCTTGCTATCCAACGGTCTCGCAAGCCTGAGCGAAAAAGTCGATCACGTTGTCGTGGAAGGTACCGGCGGCTGGCGGAGTCTGATGAACGATCTGCGTCCGCTATCTGAATGGGTGGTACAGGAACAAATGCCGGTGCTGATGGTGGTGGGTATCCAGGAAGGTTGTATTAATCATGCCATTCTTACCGCACAGGCGATCGCCAGCGACGGATTGCCGCTGCTTGGCTGGGTCGCAAACCGAATCAACCCAGGGCTGGCGCATTATGCGGAAATCATTGACGTGCTGAGCAAAAAATTACCTGCGCCGCTAATCGGCGAACTGCCGTATCTGCCTCGCGCAGAGCAGCGAGAGCTGTCACAGTATATCCGTCTGTCAATGCTTGGCAGCGTGCTGTCGGTAGATAGAGTCCTGGCGTAACGTTCTCGACAGCACTGACGCCACCACGCAAGCGATCAGTAATCCGGGGAGCAAGCGATACTCCCCGGTCATTTCACAAACCATCAATGTAGACATAATTGGCGCATGCGTGGTTGCTGCCAGTAGCGTGGCCATCCCCGTTAATCCCAGCAGAATGGCAATTTCATCCGGACCCGGAAGCCATAATCCCCACGTCCGTCCCAGCAGCATGCCGACAGACAGACCGACAAACAGCGTTGGCGTAAACACCCCGCCCGGCGCACCGGAGCCACTGCTGGCAAGCACCGCCAGTAATTTGCAGATAAAGATCCCGCTAACCACGGTCAATAGCGGTGGCGAGAGCAGATATGACTGCACCACGCTGTAGCCATTTCCCCAAACGGCAGGAGTGAGCAGCGACAACAGGCCAACGATCAACCCGCCAAGCGCCAGTTGCCACGGTGGCGAGAGTTTTAAGCGCAAAAAACCGTTATGGCTGGCGGTCATCAACCACATAAACAACGGACCGCAGACGCCGGCAACCAGACCTGTGCTGACTATCATGGCGTATTCCAGCACATGCAGTTCCCGTGTGAAGTGCACGGCATAGAGCAACGCATTGCTGTCGCTCAGTACATTGGTGGTCAGCAAGGCGACGACGGCGGATACCACCACCGGTCCCAGCGAGGCGAGGATCATCGTGCCAAACAGGACTTCAGCAATAAATAAACTGCCCGCCAGCGGGGCATGATACGCGCCGGCCATACCTGCTGCCGCTCCACAGGCGATCCATAATTTCCATTCGGCGCGCGGTGTGAAACGTTGAGCAAAGCTGGACGCGGCCAGCGCCGCCAGCAAAATCATGGCACCTTCACGCCCGATAGCACTGCCGCTGGCGACAACCAGTAACGATGCCACTGACTTTACCAGGCTGGCGCTGACGTCGAATTGACCGTCCGTTTGCAGGGCTTCCATGTAATCTGTGGGAGCCTGTGGTCGTAAACGGTTGAATTTTTGCCAACCCCAGAGCAGTAAGCCTGCTGCCAGGCCGCCCAGCGCGGGCGTCAGCATGCGTCTTAACGGAGAAAGATTTGTCGCCGCATTGACCAGACTGCCCGTGTCGTTACTCAGGAACAACCATTCAAGAAGGAACATGGCATGGCGAAAGCCTGCGACGGCCAACGCGGCAAGGATACCAATCAGCGCGGCGATCAGCAGGCGGCGAAACATAGCGCGCAGGTCAGGATAAGCATGTAAATGGTGCATGAGTGGCCAGACAGGGAAATTCAGAGGCTTTATTTTGCGGCTATTTGGCAACAGAAGCAAAAGCTCAGCGTGCGCAACGGTATTATGCAGGCAGGATACTTCCTGCCTGTGGCGACATTAACGAAACAACGGCTTATCGGCTACTGGAATTAATAATTGCGATCGCCACTTTGCCAGTGTCAGGCGCGCCAGTTCAGCCAGAGCCTGGTAGAACGGGTGGTTCGCATGTTCGATAAACACGTCAAGGAAACGCGTTGACCACGGTAGCAGATGCCAGGCTAACAACTGTTCGCACTCGGTGTGGCGTCCGTTTTCAGCAAGCCAGGCCGTCAGTAACAGCAGCGCGCCAAAGTGATCTTCCGGTTCATTTTGCTGCACGGCAAACTGGATCCCGTTGTCCCGCATCCACTGACGTAATGCCAGCGTGGAATCGCCAAACAAGACATTTTCACGATCCAGCCAGACGGAACCCCAGGGCGGAGAAGGTAGCGCGTAAGGGCCGACAAACAGTCGCTGCCAGGCTTGCGGGAGCGGCTCATCGGCCTCGGTCTGCAGTAGTTCAGCCAGCGCAGAAAGGGCCGTGGGTTCAAGCGGCCACTGCGCCTGCCAGCCATCGGTTTTTAGCGCACTGACCAGCGCAGAAGCTTCTGTACTGTCTGGCGCATAGTAGAACAGCGCACCCAATACGCGCGCCGCGGTAGAGAAGTTGTCACGTTGTGAAAAATGGGTCATGCAAACAATCCTGAAAAGTGCGGGTTGCCCCGCACCCGAGTATTAACCTGCAACAGCCATTCCGACTGTCATATGTAAGCCATAAAACAAACCGCGGCCAATAATTTCACCGGCAAGCACGAAAATTAAACCCAGCGCCAATCCGCCGACAGCCGGTTCTTTGCGACGAATTAGCGGGCATATCCAGCAACCCAGCCCCGCAGCCAGCATCACGATGCGCCAGACCTGTAAGCTTGCGTAGTCGGGAACCAGAGCGCTGGCGTGTTGTACTGAACTGTGAATTTCGCTGAGCGATACGCCCTGCAAAACGATAACGGCCACACTCACCAGCAGGGCAAGTATGCTGATTCCGGCGAATCTGGCGGCGTTAAACGACACGCTCGCAGCACGTAGCAGCAGGGCGGCAAACAGCGGGCCACTCAGCAACATCGTCATGAAAAACGCCAGCGTAGTATAGCCATTATACCAGGTCGGAACGGTGTCTATCTGGTAGACGTTAGTCATCGCCAGAACAAAAACCAGACCAAGCAACATGCTGAGCAGCAGCCAGATTTTACCTGACGTCGCCGGCATTTTACCGAGAAACGCCACCAGCCACCACAGGCCACCAACCGCGAAAAACAGCGAACCGCTGGCGATTTCGTTACTGAGCGCCGATGCGCCGATTCTGTTCAGCGAGTTAAACGCGCGTAGCGGTGAACCTAAATGCATTATTGAGGCGAGAAAGGCGATGCCCATTACCAGCCACAGAAAAAACATACTGCGCACGATACGTTGTTTTGCCACATCGTCTTTGGTGGTTAACCAGCCATACCCACTCACGATCAGCGCCCCGGCCACACATTGACCCAGCACCGTAAACAGGACCAGCGGCCATTCATGCCATCCATTTCCCATTTTACACCTCCTTCGGATTAGCCAGAAAACCCGTGGTATCCCCGGTCGGGCGGCTATTGGCATTGGGTTTAATCACAATACTCGGCCTGGTAAAATGCGCGCCCGGTAACGGGGCAACCGCCGCCAGCTCACCATGTTTTTTGCGCAGCTCATCAAGCGGACCAAAGTCCAGCGCGCGTAGCGGACAGGACTCGACGCAGACAGGCTTTTTGCCCTCGGCGACACGATCATGACAGCCATCGCACTTGGTCATATGACCTTTAGCTGCATTGTACTGCGGCGCGCCGTATGGGCAGGCCATGTGGCAGTAGCGACAGCCTATGCATACGTCTTCATCCACCACGACAAAACCATCTTCACGTTTATGCATGGCGCCACTTGGGCAAACCTTGGTACAGGCTGGATCTTCGCAGTGATTGCAAGAAATGGAGAGGTAATAGGCGAAGACATTCTGATGCCAGACGCCGTTATCCTCCTGCCAGTCACCGCCCGCGTATTCATAAATCCGTCGAAAGCTCACCTCAGGCGTGAGATCTTTGTAGTCTTTGCAGGCCAGTTCGCAGGTTTTGCACCCGGTGCAACGACTGGAATCAATAAAAAATCCATACTGAGTTGTCATGGGCTAGTCCTTAAACCTTCTCGATCTCGACCAGGTTAGTGTGCTGTGGGTTGCCTTTTGCCAGCGGTGAAGGGCGCTGGGTTGTCAGCGTATTGACGCAGGCGCCATGGTCAATTTTATCGCCAGCCATATCGGCATCGTGCCATGCGCCCTGACCCATTGCGCTTACGCCGGGCAGGATCCGCGGCGTCACTTTGGCCGGGATACGCACTTCACCACGATCGTTAAAGACCCGCACCATATCGCCGTTTCTGATTCCCCGCTTTTGGGCATCGACGGGGTTGATCCATATTTCCTGGCGGCAGGATGCCTGGAGAACATCAATATTCCCGTAGCTGGAGTGGGTGCGGGATTTGTAGTGGAAACCAAACAACTGCAACGGGAATGAACTGCGTTTTGGATCGTCCCATCCTTCAAACGTTGAGGCGTAAATGGGAAGTGGGCTTATCACCTCATCCTTTTGCAACTCCCAGGAGTTGGCAATTTTCGCCAGTCGGCTGGAGTAGATTTCAATCTTGCCAGAGGGGGTTTTGAGCGGGTTGGCCTGCGGATCGTCGCGGAATTTTTTGTAAGCGACAAAGTGTCCGTTGGGATCTTTGCGTTTATAGATCCCCATTTTCTTCAGCTCGTCATAAGAAGGGAGCGCGGGGTCTTTAGCCAGCATTTTTGCATACAGATACTGGAGCCACTGTTCCTGGGTACGGCCTTCAGTAAAACGTTGGTAGATATCGTCGCCAAGACGTTTCGCTACTTCGCTCATTATCCAGTAGATCGGTTTACGTTCGAACTTAGGCGACGTCGCGGGTTGAATAAAAATGAGGTACCCCATGTTGCCCGCGTAGTCGTTGGGAATAATATCCTCCTGTTCGACGGTCATTAAATCAGGCAGCAGAATATCGGCATATTTGGCCGAAGATGTCATGAAGTTTTCGATGACCACTATCATTTCGCATTTCGTCTCGTCCTGAAGGATCTCATGCGTTTTATTGATATCTGAGTGCTGGTTGGTGATGGTGTTGCCCGCATAGTTCCAGATAAATTTTATCGGCACGTCGAGCTTATCTTTCCCACGAACGCCATCGCGGGTAGCGGTCATTTCCGGGCCCCGGACGATGGCGTCGGTCCAGCTAAAGCAGGATATCTGAGTCTTGATGGGATTTTCAGGCAGTGGCATGCGCTCAATCGTGATGGTGTAGGTTGATTCTCGTGCGCCGCTATTGCCGCCGTTGATGCCGACGTTGCCGGTCAGAATAGGCAACATCGCGATCGCGCGTGAGGTTAGTTCACCGTTAGCCTGACGTTGAGGACCCCAACCCTGGCAAATATACGCCGGTTTAGTGCTGCCGATTTCCCTTGCCAGTTTGATTATGCGCTCGGCTGGGATCCCGGTGATGTGCGAGGCCCATTGTGGCGTTTTGGCGATACCGTCATCACCGTTGCCAAGAATATAAGCTTTGTAATGCCCGTTAACGGGAGCATCGGCGGGCAGGGTTTTCTCGTCATAACCGACGCAATATTTGTCGAGAAACGCCTGATCGACAAGATCTTCGTTAATCATGACCCAGGCGATTCCCGCTACGAGTGCAGCGTCGGTGCCCGGACGAATAGGGATCCACTCATCCTCTCGACCCGCTGCAGTATCGGTATAGCGGGGGTCAATGACGATCATCCGGGCGTTTGAGCGCTCCCGGGCTTGCTCCAGAAAGTAAGTTATGCCGCCGCCGCTCATGCGCGTTTCGGCAGGGTTATTGCCGAACATCACCACCAGTTTCGTGTTTTCGATGTCTGAGGTACTGTTGCCTTCGTTTGAGCCATAGGTATAAGGCATTGCCGCCGCGATTTGCGCGGTGCTATAGGTACCGTAATGGCTCAGGAATCCGCCATAGCAGTTCATCAGGCGAGCGACCAGTGAGGCATAAGGGGAGGAGCGTGTAATGTTGCCGCCGACAATGCCAGAGGTGTAGTTGATATACACGGCTTCATTACCGTATTTCTGTACGGTATTTTTCAAACTGGCGCTGATAGTATCCAGGGCTTCCTGCCAGGTTATGCGCTCAAATTTACCTTCACCGCGCTTACCCACGCGTTTCATTGGATAGTTGAGGCGATCCGGATGATTAATTCGGCGACGGATAGAACGACCACGCAAACAGGCGCGAACCTGGTGCTGACCATAAATATCATCCCCGGTCGTATCGGATTCTACCCATACGACCTCATCGTCTTTGACATGAAGTTGCAGGGCACAACGGCTTCCGCAGTTCACGGAACAAGCCCCCCAAACGACTTTTTCTTCTGCTGGTTGTAATGCTTGTTGTACCGCAGCCGCTGCGGAGCGCATTCCGAAAGGTAATGAGAGTCCGCCTGCGGCAAGCGCCAGCGAACCAATAGCCGAGGATTTCACTAACGTCCTGCGGCTGATGCCTCCATATTGCTCAGTTTCAGACATAACTCCCTCCATTATAGTTATCGCTATATATTAATTTCTATAACGAAATTAATAGCATGCTAATAATGGAGTGAGTTTACCCACTTATAGGCATGTCGCCTTAATGCATATCAAAGGGGAGCGACCCTCCGCGAGCGGAGGGCACTATTTATTTTATTGCGGCTCGGCAGCATGCCCGTCCTGGGCAGGGGTGCTATTGGCGGGGGCATTGCCACTGTTGGTCCGGGTATAGAGAATCTTATGCGTATCGTTTGCACAATGTCCCACTACCAGGGAATCAGGTTGATCGGCCTGATCGTTGGGGACGATACTCAGCGTAAAGCTGGATTCCGCTACGCCATTATTTATGATGCGCTGTTCAATATCGCTCTTAACGCGTTCGCAGGACGCTGGCGCCGCCAGAACTTGCGGGGAAGCAGCTGCCAGTAAGATTGCGGCAATTCCTGTTATGTATTTCATCATCAGCTCCTTTTATGTTCGACATGAACTAAGAGTAGCATTTCTGGTGTAAATAACTGTATTTGCTAATATGATTGAGAATTATCTTCTTATCCAGGTGAAAAATGTGAAGAAACAGACCCTGTTAGTTTTCCTGTGCGCCGTACTGGTCGGGTGTGATAACGCCAAAGGGCTGGTTTCTTTTACGCCGGAAATGGCCAGTTTTTCCAATGAATTTGATTTCGATCCGCTGCGTGGACCAGTGAAAGATTTCAGTCAGACGCTTCTTAATGATAAAGGTGAAGTTTCCAAGCGCGTTGTCGGTACGCTCTCGCAGGAAGGGTGTTTCGATACGCTTGAACTGCACGATATCGAAAACAATACCGGCATGGCGCTGGTTCTGGATGCCAACTACTATCGCGATGCCGAAACGCTGGAAAAAAAGATCCGCTTGCAGGGTAAATGCCAGCTAGCGGAACTGCCTGCTGCCGGTGTGGTGTGGGATACCGACGATAATGGCTTTGTCGTTTCCGCCACAGGAAAAGAGATGAAAGTCCAGTACCGCTATGACGCGGAAGGCTACCCGCTGGGTAAAACTACTGTCAGTAAAGACAATACCTTACAGGTTGATGCCAAACCGTCGGTTGATCCGCTGAAGAAGCTGGATTACACGGCGGTGAGTATGCTGAACAATCATCCATTGGGTAATGTCAGGCAAACGTGTAAGTACGATAACTACGCCAACCCGGTCAACTGCCAGCTGGTTATCGTCGATGAAAGCGTGAAGCCAGCAGTTGAACATCATTACTCGATTGAAAACACCATCGATTACTACTAGTCGCCTTTACTGAGCGGTAGGTTGTAGCAGGTTAGGACCTGACGTTTTGTGTTCCGCCAAATACTGCTGCTGGAAAATACACATACGGATGGTGTTGCGGTACTGGCCGTTGATAAAGAATTCATGAATCAGTTCACCTTCCACCATAAAGCCGAGTTTACGGTAGATGTGGATGGCTTTTTCGTTCTCTTTATCGACGATCAGATACAGCTTATATAAGTTGAGGACGGTAAAACCATAATCCATCGCCAGCTTTGCCGCCCGCGAAGCCAGACCTTTACCCTGATATTCAGGCGAAATAATAATCTGGAATTCAGCCCGGCGGTGGACGTGGTTAATCTCTACCAGCTCCACCAGCCCGGCTTTTTCACCTTCGCATTCCACCACGAAGCGACGTTCGCTTTGGTCGTGAATATGCTTGTCGTACAGGTCTGACAGCTCAACAAACGCTTCGTAAGGCTCTTCGAACCAGTAACGCATAACGCTGGCGTTGTTATCAAGCTGGTGGACAAAACGTAAATCTTCACGCTCCAGCGGGCGCAGCTTAACACTGAGGGCGCTAGTCATATTGTATCCTTGCAATATCCTTTAAGGTGCATAGTCATTATGGTGCAACGGTACGGCCAGTACGACGGTCGAGGCAGCGCAGGGTGTTAGGTTCCCAGTAGGCGTTAATATTGGCGCTCTGTTCGCACTTATCACGGCTATCAAAGGCCGCGTCGGCTTTGTCCCACTCTTTCTCAGTACGCTTGTTCACTTTCTGACGTAACTGGCGTGTATCGTTCCATTGTTCCTTTTCCATGGCGGCCTGTTGACGGCTTTGCGCACTGTCCCCGGATTCAATGACCAGTTTACTGGTTTCAGCAAATGCTGAAGAGGTGTACACAGCCGCCGCAAGCGTCAGCATAGCCGTCAGACACAGACGTTTGGTCAGTGTAATATTCATGGCGAATTCCTTTTATGAGAAAGGGAAAAACGATAAAACAGGGTTAAATTCTACACTATTCCTGCTTCAGGGCATACCCACTGAGCGGATATGGATACGTTGGCGATATTCTGTCGTATCATGGTTAAACCGAAGATAACTGAATAACGTCAATGCTGAAGACTACCTTTCTCTTTTTCGTCACTGCTTTATGCGAAATCATCGGCTGTTTTTTACCCTGGCTGTGGCTTAAACGAGGCGCGACGGCGTGGTTGTTGGTACCCGCCGGAGTGTCTCTGGCCTTATTCGTCTGGCTGTTGACGCTGCATCCGGCCGCGAGTGGGCGAGTTTACGCGGCCTATGGCGGCGTTTATGTTGTCACTGCGCTGCTATGGCTGCGCTTTGTCGATGGCGTAAAACTCAGCCTGTATGACTGGTCTGGTGCGCTGGTGGCCTTGTGCGGGATGCTGATTATTGTGGCTGGATGGGGGCGCGCATAGCGCCTTTTTTGTGATCAACGAGGGCTTTTTCGATCTTTATACTTGTATGGTAGTAGCTCAGTTGAGTAAATTTCCTGCATCACAAGAACAGATGTAAGGAATAAAAAATGAAGATTGTCGGGGCTGAAGTTTTTGTCACCTGCCCGGGGCGTAATTTTGTTACGTTAAAAATAACGACAGAAGACGGGATCACCGGGCTGGGAGATGCCACCTTAAATGGCCGCGAGTTATCCGTGGCGTCCTATCTGAAAGATCATGTCTGTCCGCAACTTATCGGACGCGACGCGCATCGAATCGAAGACATCTGGCAGTTTTTCTATAAAGGCGCGTACTGGCGTCGGGGGCCGGTCACCATGTCGGCGATTTCCGCAGTGGATATGGCATTGTGGGATATCAAAGCGAAAGCGGCGAACATGCCGTTGTATCAGTTGCTCGGCGGCGCATCGCGTGAAGGGGTCATGGTTTACTGCCACACCACAGGGCATACCGTAGATGATGTGCTGGAGGATTACGCGCGACATAAAGAGATGGGCTTTAAAGCGATTCGCGTACAGTGCGGCGTACCGGGCATGAAAACCACTTACGGTATGTCTAAAGGCAAAGGTTTGGCCTACGAACCCGCGACCAAAGGGCAGTGGCCGGAAGAGCAGCTGTGGTCTACAGAGAAATACCTCGATTTCACGCCGAAACTGTTTGCCGCCGTTCGCGATAAATTTGGTTTTAACGAACATCTGCTACATGACATGCACCATCGCCTGACGCCGATTGAAGCTGCCCGGTTTGGCAAAAGCATTGAACAATATCGTCTGTTCTGGATGGAAGATCCCACACCAGCCGAAAACCAGGAGTGTTTCCGCCTGATCCGCCAGCATACGGTCACGCCGATTGCAGTAGGGGAAGTCTTCAATAGCATCTGGGATTGCAAACAACTGATCGAAGAACAGTTGATCGACTATATCCGCACCACCATTACCCATGCGGGCGGTATTACCGGTATGCGCCGTATTGCCGATTTTGCCTCGTTGTATCAGGTACGCACGGGGTCACATGGACCTTCCGATCTGTCACCCGTATGCATGGCCGCAGCACTGCATTTTGATCTGTGGGTGCCGAACTTCGGCGTTCAGGAATATATGGGGTATTCCGAGCAAATGCTGGAAGTGTTCCCGCATAACTGGACTTTTGATAACGGCTACATGCACCCGGGCGATAAGCCAGGCCTTGGTATCGAGTTTGACGAAAAACTGGCCGCGAAATATCCGTATGACCCGGCATATCTGCCTGTCGCTCGCCTGGAAGATGGCACGCTGTGGAACTGGTAAATATAAATTTTACGTACGAAAGATGTTGATTAACCCAATACCCTACAGAAGGTTAAACTTATGGTTAGTTCAGTCGATATTAAAAATAACGTAGATAATAAGCCCATTATTCGCCGAGTGGCTTCAGCATCCGCAATTGGTACTGCCGCTGAGTATTATGATTTTTTTGCATACGGGACAGCAGCTGTACTCTTTTTTGGTCATCTATTTTTCCCTAGTGATGATCCGTTAATAAGTACTCTCGCTGCTTTTGCAACCTATGCTGTTGGTTTCCTCGCAAGACCATTAGGAGGAATTGTATTTGGCCATATTGGTGATAAGGTAGGGCGTAAAAAAGCACTGGTTATTACCATATTAATCGTTGGTTTAGGGACTTTCTGTATCGGGTTATTACCTACATATGAAAAAATAGGGGTATGGGCTCCAGCTTTACTTATTTTTATTCGTGTGTTGCAGGGCTTTGGAGTTGGAGGAGAACAAGCCGGTGCAGTACTGATGACTGCTGAATATTCTGAACCCAAACATCGTGGATTTTTTTCCAGTTGGGTTCAAATCGGTGCCCCGGTTGGTTTCCTTCTGCCGTTAGCACTGTTTGCATTGTTAAACGCCACACTTTCTCCAGAGGCCATGATGGATTATGGGTGGCGTATTCCATTCCTATTGAGTCTGTTACTGGTTATTGTTGGGCTGTTTATCCGCTTAAAAATTGATGAGTCACCGGTCTTTGCTCAGATTAGGGAGACAAAAGCAGAAGAATCACGTCCATTAGTTGAAGTTATCCGTGATTTTCCTGGTATTGTTGTCAAGGGGGTGTGTGCAAAACTGATTGAAGCTTGCACATTTGCAATGTTCACCGTGATTGTTTTGGCTTACGGTAAGGCGAACAATCTTGATGCAAATATTTTGATGGAGACAATGATCGTTGCGGTGATAATAGAAATCATTGCAATACCGTTGATGGGATCGCTATGTGATAAGATTGGACGTAAACCAGTCTATATTATCGGCGCATTGCTGCAGGTCGTTATGATTATTCCTTTCTTCCTTGCTATTAATCAGGATAATTTTTGGCTTACACAAATAGTAATGATCCTGGTGCTGAGTATTGGGCATAGTATGTGTTATGCACCTCAGGCTTCTTATTTCCCGGAGCTTTTCCCAACTCATATTCGCTGTAGCGGGATAGCATTAATTTGGCAACTTGGGTCACTAATAGGTAGTGGGATTCTTGGCTTAGTAGCAGTAAAAATTCTGCAAGTAACAGGTGGGCATTACTACGGACTAGCCACTTATGTGATTGTACTTGGAGTTATCTCAATTATTGGTTTGTTGATGATGCCGGAAACGGCTCCGCAAAGACTTAAGCGTGAATACCAGCAGTGGCAGAAACATTAATATCTTTTGGCGGCAGTATGCCGCCACATTCACCGCGCTTGGTATATAACTCAATAAATGATGTCATACCAATCATAAAAAGCTTAATGCAAATCAAAACATACAACCCTGCAGGCGTTACTCTGAGACAGTCCTGATTTCATTGATAAGTAGGTCATACCATGCAAAACAAGCTGTTAGCGGCAAAGGCTGCGCTTCCTGACTACGATCGTACTACTCTGATCCCGCGTATTGTTCATCTGGGATTTGGCGCGTTTCATCGCGCACATCAGGGTGTTTATGCTGACATCCTGGCTGCAGAACACGGCAGTGACTGGGGCTATTGCGAAGTGAATCTGATTGGTGGTGAGCAGCAGATTGCCGATCTGAAACAGCAAGATAATTTGTATACCGTTGCGGAGATGTCTGCGGATGCGTGGACTGCCAGAGTCGTTGGTGTGGTGAAAAACGCGCTGCATGCGCAGGTAGATGGTCTGGAAAGCGTACTGGCTGCGATGTGTGAACCGCAGGTGGCGATCGTTTCTCTCACCATCACCGAGAAAGGATATTGCCACTCTCCGGCGACGGGTCAACTGATGTTAGACAACCCCATGATTGCCGCCGATCTGCAAAATCCAAAACAACCAAAAACTGCGCCAGGCGTGGTGGTTGAAGCCCTGGCGCGTCGCAAAGCTGCGGGATTAGCCGCATTTACCGTGATGTCCTGCGACAACATGCCTGAAAACGGCCACGTTATGCGCAATGTCGTCACCGCGTATGCCCGGGCGGTAGATGCTGAACTGGCTACGTGGATCGAACAGCATGTGACGTTCCCCTCTACAATGGTAGACCGCATTGTTCCTGCGGTTACTCCGGATACGCTGGACAAAATTGAACACATCACCGGGGTACGCGACCCGGCAGGCGTAGCCTGTGAACCGTTCCGTCAGTGGGTAATTGAAGATAACTTTGTCGCCGGTCGTCCGGCATGGGAAAAGGCCGGGGCGGAGCTGGTATCGGATGTGATTCCGTTTGAAGAGATGAAACTGCGTATGCTCAACGGCAGTCACTCTTTCCTTGCCTATCTTGGTTATCTGGCGGGTTATCAGCATATCAACGACTGCATGGAGGATGAAAATTATCGTCTTGCCGCGCGAGCGTTGATGTTGCAGGAACAGGCGCCGACGCTGAAAGTGAAAGGGGTGGATCTGCAACACTATGCCGATCTGCTCATTGAGCGCTACAGCAACCCGGCACTGCGTCACCGTACCTGGCAGATTGCGATGGACGGCAGCCAAAAACTGCCGCAGCGTATGCTCGATTCAATTCGTTGGCACATTGCGCATGGCAGCCATTTTGCGCTGCTGGCACTGGGCGTAGCCGCCTGGATGCGCTATGTCGGCGGTGTGGATGAACACGGTCAGGCGATTGAAATCAGCGATCCGCTGTTGCCAGTGATCCAGACTGCGGTCCGCAGTAGTCACGAGGGGGAAGCGCGCGTTCAGGCGTTACTGGCGATTGATGCCATTTTTGGTCGCGAATTACCGCAGGTAGAACTGTTCAAAAGCCAGGTCACAGAAGCCTATCTTACTTTACTGGCTGAAGGGGCAAAGGCAACGGTTGCGAAGTATGCTGCAAAACTAAAGTAACCAAGGGCATCATTTATGTCGCCATCTGGCTTTAAACGGGCCAGATGGCGCAGTGTTTTCTGGCATTCACACCAATTAGTTCATGCCCAAACGAATCAACTCGAGTGGGGCATATTTGCCTTCACACCCTTCGATTGCCACTGTTTTGCCACGGCGAATTTGCTCAGCGGTCAGGCCATCGGTATCTATCGCTGTAATGCGGCCTGTGAGTCCGGTGTTGCTAATCATGACGCGACTGCCAGTGGTGATTGCGTTACGGTTACGATCGTATGTTTTCATGGTGTTTTCTCCTTTCCAACTCACCGTCAAAGCCCGTGGGCTTTTAGTCCCACGTAACGGGCGCAATATAAATACGCTTCTCGTTAATGATTTTTTTTGTTTTCGATCAAAGTCACAGCTTTTTTTAGGCAGATGTGCAGGAGAGGGGAAAACGTTGAAAAACTCACCCCGCAGAGAGGTGAGCGTCATATTAATCTTCGCTGAACCAGTCGCTATTTTCCTGGCGAATAAGCTGAACAGACTCACCGATTTCCTGAAGGTGCAGCATCATTGCACGCTCGACGCCGTCACCATCATGTTTTTCAAGTGCGGCAAAGATATCGTGATGCTGGCGCAGCAGCATTTCAGGAGGAGAAATGTGATCCAGGCTCATATAGCGAACGCGGTCAATGGTGGCCTTTATATTCTCGACGGTGTCCCAGGCGAGCTGGCACTCGGCGATTAAAGCCAGTTTCTGATGAAACTCATCGTCAAGCTGGAAGAAATCATTAATTTGTTTTCGGTCAATCGCGATACGCTGCTGATGCAGATTCTGTTCGAGCTGATAGCACTGTTTATCGGTGATCAGGGCTGCGGCGCGGCGGACCACGGCACATTCAATCGCCTGGCGAACAAAACAGCCATTTTGCACCTGCGACAGCGAAATTTTGTTCACGTAGCTGCCACGCTGCGGACGGATCTGAATCAGGCCGTTCTCTGCCAGTTTGATGAATGCCTCTCGTACCGGCTGGCGTGACACATTAAAGCGTACAGAAACTTCTTTCTCCGACAGCGGCGTACCAGGCGCAATCAGACAGTGCACGATATCACGACGAAGAATACGGTAAATCTGCTGATTTACAGGCTGTGTAGGGTTGAGCTGCGTTTCTACGGTCATTCATTCTTACTTTTTAGAGAGTTAACCCAGATATTTTATCACTTATTTCAGGCTATCTATACCCGGCGCAAGGCCGGGCAGAGAAATTAGCTCCGATGGATACTCAGCCCGGCAAAAGACTGTGTGACAGGCATCATTTCAAGGGTGTTAATGTTGACATGAGCGGGTAACGAAGCCACCCACCATACCGCTTCTGTAACATCTTGTGGGGTCAGCGCGGTGGTATTTTCGTAAGTTTTTTCAGCCTTGGCATCATCGCCTTTGAAACGCACGTTAGAGAATTCCGTACCGCCAACCAGACCCGGCTCAATGTCGGTAACACGAATCGCTGTCCCGTGTAAGTCAGTACGTAAGTTGAGGCTAAACTGACGGACAAACGCTTTGGTCGCGCCATAAACGTTACCGCCGGCGTATGGCCAGCTACCCGCGGTAGAGCCGATATTGATAATATGTCCGCGATTGCGCTCAACCATACCAGGCAGCACGGCACGGGTCATATAAACCAGGCCTTTGTTGTTGGTATCGATCATGTTTTCCCAGTCTTCAATGCTGGCCTTGTGGGCAGGTTCGAGGCCCAGCGCCAGACCTGCGTTGTTGACCAGAACATCAATATCGCGCCATTCAGCAGGTAAGGACGCCAGCATCTCTTCAATCGATGCGCGATTACGTACGTCCAGTTGCGCGGTATAGAGGCGGTCACCCAGCTCATCTTTGAGTTCCTGCAGGCGCTCCTGGCGGCGTCCGGTGGCAATAACTTTATGCCCATTCTCAATAAAACGACGCGTAATGCACTCACCAAAACCTGCGGTTGCTCCGGTTACTAAAACGATCATCTCACTGTTCCTCAACGCTTTTTATGTAGTACTACCATAGCACGTCATTTCCGGTCAGAGCTATTCCTGGTTAACAGGATTGCGGTCGATTCCCGGGAAGTCTACTCTGGTAAACAAATCGTTTTCAGGAGTGAAAGATGTCGTTAACGAATCCTTTTTTACACCACAGTACATTGCCGTATCAGGCACCGCAGTTTGATCAAATTGACGTGCAGCATTATCGTCCGGCGTTTGATGAGGGCGTGCGGCAAAAACGCGAGGAGATCGCGGCAATTGTACAAAACCCACAGGACCCGGATTTTGCTAACACGTTGCTGGCGCTTGAACAAAGCGGCGCGCTGCTCACGCGCGTAACCAGCGTTTTCTTTGCGATGACGGCGGCGCACACTAACGATGAACTACAACGCCTTGACGAAGCGTTCTCAGCAGAGCTGGCGGGACTTGCCAATGATATCTATCTTGATGGCGCGCTTTTCGCCCGCGTCGATGCAGTCTGGCAACGACGTCATACCTTAGGTTTGGATTGCGAATCAGTGCGTCTGGTGGAGGTTGTCCACCAGCGTTTTGTACTGGCAGGCGCTCGCCTCAATGAGGCCGACAAAGCACGCCTCAAAGCGCTCAACACCGAGTCAGCCACGCTGACCAGTCAGTTTAATCAGCGTCTGCTGGCGGCGAACAAGTCCGGTGCTTTGGTGGTGGATGATGTCCGGCGGCTTGACGGACTTAGCGCCGAAGAAATTGCTGTTGCCGCTGAGGCTGCAAAAGAAAAGGGGCTTGAATCACGTTGGGTTATTCCGTTATTGAATACCACTCAACAACCGGCGCTTGCCGTGTTACGCGATCGCCAGATCCGTGAAGACCTGTTTACCCAGGCATGGACGCGGGCCGAACACGATGACGATAACGATACCCGGGCTATTATTCAGCGTCTGGTCGACATCCGCATGCAACAGGCAAAATTACTCGGTTTTGCCAATTATGCGGCCTGGAAAATCGCCGACCAGATGGCTAAAACGCCTGAGGCGGCACTTTTGTTTATGCGGGCGATCGTTCCGGCCGCGCGCCAGCGTGCGTTGGATGAACAGGCTGAAATCCAGAAAGTCATCGATCAAGAGCAGGGGCAGTTTAGCGTCAGGGCCTGGGACTGGGCATTTTATGCTGAGCAGGTCCGCCGCGAGAAATACGCCCTTGATGAGGCACAGCTTAAACCTTACTTTGCTCTGGATACGGTGTTGAACGAGGGCGTTTTCTGGACGGCCAATCAGCTCTTTGGTGTCAAATTCGTTGAGCGATTCGACATTCCGGTTTATCACCCGGATGTTCGGGTATGGGAAATTTTCGACCACGATGGCGTAGGACTGGCGTTGTTTTATGGTGATTTCTTCGCCCGTGAATCAAAAAGCGGCGGGGCATGGATGGGCAATTTTGTTGAGCAATCGGAGCTTAACGAAACCCGACCCGTTATTTACAATGTCTGTAATTATCAAAAACCCGTAACGGGTAAGCCGGCGTTACTGCTGTGGGATGATGTCATTACGTTATTTCATGAGTTTGGCCACACGTTACACGGTCTGTTTGCCACTCAGCGTTATGCCACGCTTTCAGGCACTAACACTCCGCGTGATTTTGTCGAGTTTCCTTCGCAGATTAACGAACACTGGGCGAGCCATCCGCAGGTTTTTGCCCGATTTGCCCGTCATGTCGAAACCGGGGAGCCAATGCCGCAGACGTTGCGGGATAAAATGCAGCGGGCCAGCTTGTTTAATAAAGGCTACGATATGACCGAACTGCTCAGTGCCGCATTGTTGGACATGCGTTGGCACAGTCTGGAGACGAAGGCGTCATCTTATTCAGTTGATCAATTCGAGCAGCAGGCGCTGGCGGCAGAAGATCTGGATCTTCAGGCCGTGCCGCCACGTTATCGTAGCAGTTATTTTGCCCATATCTTCGGCGGCGGCTATGCTGCGGGTTATTACGCTTATTTATGGACGCAAATGTTGGCTGATGACGGCTATCAGTGGTTTGTAGATCAGGGTGGATTAACCCGCGAAAACGGGCAGAAATTCCGCGAAGCGATTTTGTCCCGCGGGAACAGCACTGATTTAGCTGAACTTTATCGCCAGTGGAGCGGGCGCGATCCCCGCATGGAGCCGATGCTGGAACATCGTGGTTTGAGCGCGTAAGGCACTGTCAGTAAAAAAATTGAGCCGGGCGTGATGCCCGGTCTTATCTTACTGTTCATTATTGCACCTGATAAGATTTATTCTCAAAATAAAAAAATTACATAAATTTTCTTTTTTATCGTTAAGATGATTGCATCAGAAACGTTCGAACAGGGAGGAAGATCGTGATGATGAGAAATACGATGGAAATAGATGCAATTTTGATCGAGTTGAACAAGTCAATTGATGCCCACTATAAATGGCTGGTGAATATGTTCCGTTGCGCAGTAACCTCGAATGCTACGCAACCAGATATCATGGGTGACAACGCGCATTTTGTTTGCCAATTTGGACAGTGGCTTAATAATCAATCGCTGCGCAATGAAGATGATTGTAGCTATGTGAATAAGATAAATACTGTTCATGAAAAAATGCATTTATCAGGCAAGGATTTGCTATTGGCAATACTGGAGAAACGGAGTTATCCATGGCATTTCACCAAATTCGAGGACGCGTTACTGGCATTTACGTCTGCTGTAATGGACTATAAAATATATTTGCTGAGTATCCGGAGCAATATCGACATATTAACAGGCTTACCGGGCAGAAGAATGCTCGATGAGTCTTTTGACCAACAGTTAATCGATGCCGAACCGCTTAACCTTTATATATTGCTGCTGGATATCGACCGTTTTAAACACGTTAATGATACGTATGGCCATCTTGTGGGGGACGTAGTATTACGCGCTCTGGCAGCAAATTTTCTGGCATGGACGCGATATGATGAACAAGCTTACCGCTACGGTGGCGAAGAGTTCATTATCATCATCCGAACGAAAACTGATGAGCAGGCCCGCCAGGCTGGGTTGCGATTGTGTCAGCTTGTTGGCCAGCAAAAAATCCCTTACGCAGATGGAGAGATCGCTATCACCGTAACGGGCGGTATCACCAGAGCTCAGCGGGATGAGAAATTAGATACCGCTCTTGGACGGGCTGACAGAGCGATGTACCAGGGAAAACAGAGCGGCAGAAATCGCTGTATGTTTATGGATGAACGCGAGCAGATCACCCTGGTTAACGCCAGTGATGGACTTTCGTTCCACCTCAGCGCGTGAGATTCACCTAAGCTGTTTTGCGTTAGTTACGTTTCGTTTAGCTTTCATTGGGGTTGCCGATGATAGGTTAGCCAGATATCCGTTATCTTCGCAGGGAATTGCCAGATAGCGTATAAAGCAAAACACAAATCTATCCATGCAAGCATTTACCGCTGGTTTATCCGGCGGTTTTTTTTATTGCTGGCCAGGGAAAAGGTGCAGGAAAGGCGATTCTGGTAAAAAAATGGCCCCTTGTGCAGTGACGCTACAAGGGGCCGGTTCGGTGCAGGACTATCGTCGTTCATCAATCATCCCATCTGTGGCTAAAATACGCGGCCAGGAAACCGGAAAATAAAATAATTCCCAGAACAGCCATAAAAATATTCATATTACCCAGCATAGTAAATGCTCCTTTATCTGTGAGTTTCCTCTCTTACCTTAAGTTCACCTCGCTTATGACTATAGTAGCAATTGCAACTTAAACAAAGGCTGAACTGTATGATTATTTCGTCTGAAATGTAAAAAATTGACGCGATTTTGTCGGGAAAAATAAATAATAGTGACAAGGCGCGCTTATCCTGGGGGAATTAATCACGATTTTATGCTGAGTGCCAAAGTCATTGTTATACGAACCCCATGCAAATTGTTGCACGGTTATAATGCAACGCTGTCTCATGGTGGTTCAATTTTCCTGGCGATCCGCCTTATTGGCGAAATATTTTCATCCAGCCACTGAACTGTACTACTCTAATGCTTTGATTTTATATGGTGTTTTAATATCTGGCATCGTTTTTGCCTTATCACTTCTGAATCCCCTTAATTTGCACCGTTTTGTCTGCCCGGCTGCACCGGAGCTTTCAGCGAATCTAATTTCAGGAGTGAAACTATGCAGCGTCGTACAATTTTAAAAGCTTTTGCGTTATCGGCCTCCGTTATGGCAATGGGCATGAGTTTTAGCGTCCAGGCGGCTGACACTATTAAAGTGGGCATCATGCATTCGTTATCCGGAACGATGGCGATTTCCGAAACGCCGTTGAAAGATGTGGCGTTGATGACTATTGATGAAATCAATGCGCAGGGCGGCGTGTTGGGCAAAAAGCTGGAGCCGGTGGTGGTTGATCCAGCCTCGAACTGGCCTTTATTTGCTGAAAAAGCTCGACAGTTGCTGAGTCAGGACAAAGTAGCGGCGGTGTTCGGGTGCTGGACATCGGTTTCGCGTAAATCGGTGTTACCGGTATTCGAGGAATTAAATGGTTTACTGTTTTATCCGGTGCAGTATGAAGGCGAGGAAATGTCGCCTAACGTCTTTTATACCGGCGCGGCGCCTAATCAGCAGGCGATCCCGGCTGTTGAGTATCTGATGAGTGAGGACGGCGGCAGTGCGAAACGCTTCTTCCTGCTGGGGACTGATTATGTTTATCCGCGCACGACTAATAAAATTCTCCGTGCCTTTTTGCATTCGAAAGGTGTTGCCGATAAAGACATCGAAGAGGTGTATACCCCGTTTGGACACAGTGATTATCAGACCATTGTCGCCAGCATTAAAAAATTCGCCGCAGGGGGAAAAACGGCGGTGGTCTCAACCATCAACGGTGATTCTAATGTTCCATTCTATAAAGAGTTAGCGAACCAGGGGCTGAAAGCCACCGATGTTCCGGTGGTGGCCTTCTCCGTAGGTGAGGAAGAATTGCGCGGTATTGATACGAAACCGTTGGTAGGTAACCTTGCCGCCTGGAACTACTTTGAGTCCGTGGATAATGCGGCTAACAAGAAGTTTGTCGCGGATTACCGGGCGTATGCCAAAGCGCACAAATTACCGAATGCGGATTCGGTTGTGACAAACGACCCAATGGAAGCCACATGGGTTGGTCTGCATATGTGGGCACAGGCAGTAGAAAAAGCCGGAACTACCGATGTGGATAAAGTCCGTGCTGCAATGGCAGGGCAATCATTCGCCGCACCATCTGGCTTTACCCTCACGATGGATGCCACCAACCATCATCTGCACAAACCCGTCATGATTGGCGAGATTGAAAGCAACGGTCAGTTTAACGTGGTGTGGCAAACCGATGAGCCGGTCCGCGCCCAGCCGTGGAGCCCGTATATCGCCGGCAATGATAAAAAATCTGAACAACCCGTAAAAACCGCCAGCAACTGATCTTATGCCCTCCTGCGGGAGGGCAACGCTTAGGAGAATGCTCATGAAAGTCATGCGCTTTATTCGTGGTGTGATGTTGCTGACGTGGTTTTTGCCGTGGATAGCGCAGGCATCAGATGCCGATACTTTTACCGCTGCCAACCGGGGGCAGCAGGCCACCTTGCTTGAACAATGGGCGATGAATCCCGACCTTCAGCGCTTACCCGTGCTTAAGGCGCTGCGAGATGAAAACCTGCTGACCGATAATGCGAAAAATGCGTTTTTCATGGATGGTTCGCGAGTACAACCGCTGGGGACGGCGGCAGCGCCAGACGGCGAGCTAAAAAAAGTCCGTCTGACTAACCGACTGCGCAATCTGGTCGCCGGAACGCTGTCTTCGCATCAGCTTTTAAGTGACAGTGTCACAGTTAGGGCTGATGCCGCACGCATATTACAGCGTGAGGCGATGCCTGGCATGCTGCCATTTTTACAACAACGACTGGCGCAGGAATCGGATGCTGACGTGAAATCTGCACTGGTTATTGCGCTGGCTAACCTGCAACTGACCAGTGCATCACCAGAGGTCAGGCGGCAGGCAATTGAATTGTTGGGGGCGTCAAACGACCCTGAAACCCAGGCGAAATTACAACCTTTCACCCGTGCAGAGCATGAACCTGATGCCCGCGTTCGCGCTGCCGCCGACGAAAGTCTGAATTCCATCGCACACCGCATGAAGGTTGGCGAGCTTCTTGGACAGGCCTTTATGGGACTGTCTCTGGGCTCGATTTTGCTACTGGCGGCACTGGGTCTGGCGATTACTTACGGGTTACTCGGCGTCATCAATATGGCGCATGGCGAGATGTTAATGCTCGGCGCTTACTGTACCTGGATGGTGCAACAGTTGATGGGGCAGTTTCTCCCGCAATGGTTAGCCTGGTATCCGGTCATTGCGCTTCCGGTCGCCTTTTTACTTACCGCGGCAGTAGGAATGTTGCTGGAGCGCGGCGTGATCCGCCATTTATATGGCCGTCCGCTTGAAACACTGCTGGCGACATGGGGGATCAGTCTGATGCTAATCCAGTTGGTGCGAATGACCTTTGGCGCGCAGAACCTCGAAGTCGCCAATCCGACATGGCTTTCCGGGGGAATTCAGGTCTATGCCAATCTGATTTTGCCGTGGAACCGAATTGTGGTGCTTGGCTTTGCCATGCTGGTGCTGTTCTTCACCTGGCTATTGTTGAATAAAACCCGTCTGGGGCTGCGTGTGCGCGCGGTGACGCAAAACCGCAATATGGCGGCCTGCTGCGGCGTGCCTACCGGGCGAGTCGATATGCTGGCCTTTGGACTGGGTTCAGGCATTGCCGGGCTGGGTGGCGTGGCGCTGTCGCAGCTGGGTAACGTGGGGCCGGAGCTGGGGCAAAGTTACATTATTGATTCGTTTCTGGTGGTGGTGCTTGGCGGCGTTGGACAACTCGCCGGGAGTGTGGCAGCGGCTTTTGGTCTCGGGATCTTCAATAAAATTCTTGAGCCTCAGGTGGGGGCTGTTCTCGGCAAAATTATGATCCTCGTGCTGATCATTCTGTTTATCCAGAAACGACCTCAGGGACTTTTCGCATTGAAAGGGAGGGTTATTGACTAATGACTATGCCAATGACATTAACGCTGGCACGAAAAGCGCCGCGCGTGACGCGCATCCTGGGGCTTTTTTTGCTGCTGGCGCTCATTATTCTGCCATTTCTGGCGCTACTCCCCGCGGATCATCCGCTGGCAATCTCCGTCTGGACGCTGACGCTGGCCGGGAAAATCCTGTGTTATGCCATTGTGGCGGTGGCACTGGATCTGGTGTGGGGCTATGCCGGAATGCTTTCACTGGGTCATGGCATTTTCTTTGCGCTGGGGGGATATGCGATGGGGATGTACCTGATGCGTCAGGCCTCCGGCGAAGGACTACCGGCTTTTATGTCGTTTCTGTCGTGGACCGAACTGCCCTGGTTTTGGTGGGGAACGCAACATTTTATCTGGGCTATGCTGCTGGTTGTGCTGGTGCCCGGCCTGCTGGCGCTGGTGTTTGGCTGGTTTGCCTTTCGCTCAAAAATCAAGGGCGTCTATTTCTCTATCATGACTCAGGCCCTGACTTTCGCAGGCATGTTGCTGTTTTTCCGTAACGAAACCGGGTTTGGTGGAAATAACGGTTTCACCGGATTTACCACTATTCTGGGGTTCCCCGTGACCGCGACCTCAACCCGTATCGCGCTGTTTCTGGCGACGGTGATGCTACTGGTGCTGGCGTTGTGGCTGGGACTGGCGCTGGCGCGCAGTAAGTTTGGTCGTATCCTGACCGCCGTGCGCGATGCCGAGAATCGGCTGATGTTCTGTGGCTATGATCCGAAAGGTTTCAAGCTGCTGGTGTGGACGCTTTCCGCTGTGTTGTGCGGGCTGGCTGGTGCGCTGTATGTTCCGCAGGTGGGCATCATTAACCCCAGCGAAATGTCACCGACCAACTCGATTGAAGCGGCGATTTGGGTCGCCCTCGGCGGTCGCGGAACCCTGATTGGCCCGGTTTTTGGCGCTGTGTTGGTGAACGGCGCTAAAAGTCTGTTTACGGTGATCATGCCCGAATACTGGCAACTGTTTCTTGGCCTGATTTTTATTGGCGTTACGCTGTTTTTACCCCGTGGCGTGATTGGTCTGTTTCGCAAAGGAGACAAATAATGCAGCCAGATGAAGGTCTTTTTACCCGACAGTTGCCAGGGGACAGATTTCGCAATCAAACCGACCCGGTGTTACAACTGGAAAAAATCAACGTGAACTTTGATGGGTTTCAGGCGCTAACGGATCTCACGCTCAATATTGGCGTAGGGGAACTGCGCTGCATTATTGGTCCTAATGGCGCCGGAAAAACGACGTTGATGGATGTCATTACCGGCAAAACCAGACCGCAAAGCGGTCGTGCGATTTACGATCAGTCTATTGATTTAATGACGTTTGATTCTATTGCCATTGCGCGCCAGGGGATTGGACGAAAATTTCAGAAGCCCACGGTATTTGAAGCGCTAACGGTGGCGGAGAATCTGGAGCTGGCACTGAAAAATGATAAATCCGTTTGGGGTTCTTTACGGGCTCGCCTTTCGGGTGAACAACGGGATCGCATTGATGAAATGCTGGCGCTGTTACGTCTGGGCAACGATCGCGAACGCCGTGCCGGGCTGCTTTCGCACGGACAAAAACAGTTTCTTGAGATCGGCATGCTGCTGGTCCAGGAGCCGCATTTACTACTGATTGATGAGCCGGCTGCAGGGATGACCGATGCGGAGACGGAATACACCGCGGAGCTGTTTCGCCAGCTTGCCGGAAAGCACTCGCTGATGGTTGTTGAGCATGACATGGGATTTGTCGAGACGATTGCTGACCATGTCACGGTGCTGCATCAGGGGCGAGTACTGGCCGAAGGGAGCCTGCGCGATGTGCAGGCCAATGAGCAGGTTATTGAAGTTTATCTTGGACGGTAAGGAGGGCTGATGCTACAGGTTAATGAACTGAATCAATATTATGGCGGCAGCCATATTCTGCGTGGCGTGAGCTTTGAAGCGCGTATCGGCGAAGTGACGTGTCTGCTGGGGCGTAACGGCGTAGGAAAAACAACGCTACTAAAATGCCTGATGGGACTTATTCCTGCCCGCAGTGGAAGCGTGCTCTGGCAGGAAAAAAATGTCACGCACTGGAAGCCACATCAACGGGTCAGAGCCGGTGTGGCGTACGTGCCGCAGGGCCGCGATATTTTTCCGCGTCTGACAGTGGAAGAGAACCTGTTGCTGGGCCTTTCCCGCTTTTCAGCACAGGACGCCCGGCGCGTGCCGGATGATATTTACGCGCTATTTCCAGTGCTACAGGAGATGAAGTATCGACGGGGCGGAGATTTGTCCGGCGGACAGCAGCAGCAACTGGCTATTGGACGGGCGCTGGCCAGTCGCCCGCAGTTGTTGATCCTTGATGAGCCGACCGAGGGGATCCAGCCGTCAGTAATTAAAGAGATTGGTCAGGTTATTTCTCAACTGGCGCACCGGGGCGATATGGCCATTTTGCTGGTGGAACAGTTCTATGATTTTGCGCAGCAGTTGGCTGACAAATACCTGCTTATGTCGCGCGGAAGTATTATTCAAAGCGGTTTCGGCGAGAATATGGAATCCGAGGGAGTACGAGGGCTGGTGGCCATTTGAGATACGCGACAGAACCACTCTGGCTCTGTCGCGATGACAATCAGCAGACTACCGTCTGATCCCAGGGTTTGGCGCGCATACCCTTTATCATTAACGCCCAGGCAAGGACAATCGCCACGATCAGCGCCACAAACAGCGACCACGGCGGTAATGTGGTCAAAATAACGCCACTGACCAATGGGTTTACCGCGGCGCCAAGCCAGCCCAGCGACTGGGCGGAAAAATAGCTGGCTTTCATTCCAGCCGGGGCGATGTTATCGATCAGCATGTATTCGCCTGGGGCGTAAATGACCTCGCCGATCGTGAAAAGGGCAGCAGAAATACCCCAGAACCACAGGCTGTTGCCGGAAAACATGAAGCCAACCAGACCGAGCACAAAGAAGATTGTGCCTACTGTCATCAGCGGTCGAATATTAGCTGCAGTGATCCTGCGTCCGAGGGCATATTGCAGCGATACCACAATGGCGGCATTGACGGGCAGAACGACCGCTACCACTTTTTCGGCAAAATCACCGTTGGCGACCACCATCACGTATTGCGAAATACAGGAAGCAAATGCGCCGCCAACAAATGACGCCAGAAATGCCGACAACGTGAACCAACACAATGCTCTGTCGCGCAGGAGCACCGAGGGTGACCAAACCGCGGCGTTTGAACTTTCTGATGCTGCATTGGAACGTTTTACCCACGTCTGGATAAACACCAGTGGTAAAGCCGAGCAGGCGGCCGCCAGCCAGAACGGTAAGTTAATACTTTGCATCACCAGTAGCGTGCCCAGCGGGGGGCCAACGGTCCAGCCGATGTTCAGCACGGTATAGTTAAGCGAGAAAATTTTCGTTTTGTTGGTGGCAGAGAGATTATCGGCAAACCAGGCTTTCAGCACCGTTGCGAAGACGGAGTAGGCGCAGTTGATCAGGGCGAAGAGCAGTACCACCACCACCACGTTATGCACCAGTGGGATCGCAATAAAACCAGAGGCAAAACCGCAGATAGCCAGCAGCATGTAGCGTTTTTTATCGAACTTGTCGGCCAGAATACCAAAGCCAAGGCTGAAAACGACGCCAATAGTCAGGGCGACCGTCATCGCATAACCGATCAGATCGACGCTCAGGTTATACTGCCGACTGAGGTAAATCGTCATAAATGGCAGCGTAGCGCCACGCCCAATGGTTAATAACAAAGATGATGCAAGTAACGCGAGAGTGGACCGTCTCAGAGAGATATTCATTTTCCTGCCCGACAATGCATGTTGTTATGTTTTTTTTAGATATCAGAAACAAATAGCATGGTAAAAGTGTGATGTACACTCAATAAGTTGTCGGAAAATGCCCTCAACAGCCTACCTGAATTAATGATCTGTTCCGGTACAACGATTTCCGTTACCTTAACTTGTTTACAAAAATTTAATATTTGCAAGGGCGGTGGTATGTCACGTAAAGACGGGTTGTTAGCGTTGCTGGTCGTCGTCGTTTGGGGCCTGAACTTTGTCGTCATTAAAGTGGGTCTGCACAATATGCCGCCATTGATGCTGGCAGGATTGCGTTTTTTACTGGTGGCGTTTCCGGCGATGTTCTTTATTGCCCGCCCGAAAATCCCGCTTTCGCTGTTACTTGGTTATGGCCTGACTATCAGTTTTGGGCAGTTCGCGTTTCTCTTTAGCGCCATCAAATTCGGTATGCCTGCCGGATTAGCTTCTCTGGTATTACAGGCTCAGGCATTTTTCACCATCATCCTGGGGGCATTCGCTTTTGGCGAGCGTTTGCACGGGAAACAGCTGGTAGGGATTGCGCTGGCCGTGTTTGGCGTACTGGTACTGATTGAAGCCAGTCTGAACGGACAGCATGTCGGCATGCTCGGTTTTATGCTGACGCTGGCGGCAGCGCTAAGCTGGGCCTGCGGCAATATCTTTAACAAAAAAATAATGCAGCATACGGCGCGTCCGGCGGTGATGTCGCTGGTCGTGTGGAGCGCCTTAATTCCCATTATTCCGTTCTTTTTGGCATCCGCACTGCTTGATGGTCCGACACAAATTGTGCAGAGTCTGGTGGCGATAGATATGACCACCATTTTGTCACTGGTTTATCTGGCGTTTGTGGCGACCATTGTGGGTTACGGCATCTGGGGGTCTTTGCTCGGACGTTATGAAACCTGGCGGGTAGCGCCGCTGTCGCTGTTAGTGCCCGTTGTCGGTCTGGCAAGTGCGGTGGTGCTGCTGGATGAAACGCTCACGGGTTTGCAACTGCTGGGTGCGCTGCTGATTATGGCTGGGCTGTATATTAATGTGTTTGGCTTTCGTTTGCGCAAGATAGCGCAGGTGAGAGGGTAATAAAAAGCCCCGCGCAAAGGCGCAATACCGTTCAGTTAAGAATGTATGGTGAACATGTGATTCTTAATCAGGGTTCCGTTCACCTTATGTTCATCTTTTCTCTGAAACACCGATTCCTGTGAACGTGTAAAGGGCGTTCTCCGCCACGCCCTTTACCATCCCGGCTCCCGGCGGGAAAATTGTTGCTGTGCAATACCCTCCGCTTATTCCTTCAGGCTATCGGGCCGGGCGCGAGGTAGCGTCCCTGCAAAGCGCGCCCTGAGCCAGCATCCATGCTGGCTCTCCCGGCCTTACGGAAACACGTCGGCAATTTTCAGCCGGACCTGCCCACACCTGACCTCCTGCACTTTTATTTGAATATATTTGAACAGCAAAAAAGATTTAGCTGGAAGTCAGAGCGTTGAAGCGATGGCCCCGACCCGACAGGCAGACGGCATAAGACGAATGACAAAATTGCCGGGAGCAATTTTGAACAGCGCTTGCGCTGGCCCCGAAGGGGTGAGCCCCAGGGATGGGGCGAATAATCGCGAAGCGACGATTTTCCCGCCGGGAGCCTGGGATGCAAGGGAGGTGGCGGTGAGCCTCCCTTGCACGTTCACGGGTATCAGCGCTTCAGAGCAATGACATCAGTGAGGTGAACGGAATCCTTTCTCTGGGATGGCGCCAACACAGGTTGATACTTCCTGAAACTTAAGCGTTAACTGAACGGCCTTGCGCGCAAAGGCGGGGCAAAAACGAATTACAGGTTGCGCGTATTGTAATAAGGCACACCCAATTCGTCGGACTTATCGCTGCCGGCACCCATATGATTAAAATCGAACGGGGACTGATCGTGCGCAGGGGGCATAATCATCGCGTCACGGCTGTTCTGGGTGGCTGGTTGCGCGGTCTGTTCCGCCATGCTCTGGCCCGAAACAATCAACAGCAGGGCCAGCATCGCATAAG
This sequence comes from Citrobacter werkmanii, assembly GCF_008693645.1. NCBI lineage: Bacteria > Pseudomonadati > Pseudomonadota > Gammaproteobacteria > Enterobacterales > Enterobacteriaceae > Citrobacter > Citrobacter werkmanii. The sequence goes on from NZ_CP044101.1 coordinate 2,593,697, forward strand.
ACAGAATTTTCATCATTTCCTCGGTTACGTCGTTTGGCGATTAGCAATTACACTGATTGAGCGGAAGCAAATAGCGTGACTCGCCGTGCATATTGGTCATACGGTATTTATGCGGCGGAACATCAAAATAGTTTTTGAACGTTCTGGTCAGGGTTTGCTGAGACTCAAAGCCGTAACGTTCCGCCAGGTAAAGAATCGGCTCGTTACTTTCTTTTAATTTTTGCGCTATTTCAGTCATTTTACGGCTGCGGATGTATTGACCCAGTGAATGACCGGTTTCTTTTTTAAACATCCGTTGCAGGTGCCATTTGGAGTAACCTGAACGCTCAGACACTTTTTCCAGCGAGAGCGGCGATTCAAGGTTATTTTCGATCCAGTCCAAAATGCTATGAATAGTGATTGTGTCAGTATTGCGTCTGGACATCGTCATACCTCTTTTCTGTTTACGGCAGAATTCTCTTAAGCAAATGCTCAAGCGTGGCTACTTCATCCGCCGTTAAGTTTTTTGTTAGTTCCTGGTGCAGGTCTTGCCCGACTAATTGGTGACACTGCTCGCAAATTGCTGCGCCATGCTCGGTGAGTTTCACCAGCACGCCACGCTTATCGTGTGGATTCGGAAGCCTTTCTATCCAGCCTTTACAGGCCAGTCTGTCCAGCATCCGCGTCAGGGCGCCAAGATCGACAGACAGCACTTTTTTCAATTCGACAGGGGTGATGCACACCGCGCAACGGATGGAGCAGAGCACTTTGAACTGTGATGCCGTGATATCCAGCGGTGACAGATAGTCGTTTAGCAAACGATCTTTTTTCTGATTAACCATGTAGATCAAACGCCCCAGTGGGATGATTTCGTTAAACAGATCACTGGTGCTTTTCACAATGGTTGCCCTGGCAAGTAGTTAGTCACGGCTGATATTATTGCTTAGGCAAATATAAGTCAAATAAATGGGGCGGAAAATGCCACGTTTTGCTAAATCAGCAGGCTCCTCAACAGACGTATATAATTTTAACAGTTTGATAATTATGGTTTATAGGTGCAGGTGAAAAATGAATCCTTACACCGTGAAAATGGCTTATCTCTCGGGTTTCACCTTATACTTGCCGTTGACGATTAACGCACAGGAAAGATGACATTATGATGGACTTGTTTAAAGCAATAGGACTGGGGCTGGTAGTCCTGTTACCGTTGGCAAACCCGTTAACCACCGTGGCGTTGTTCCTTGGCCTTGCCGGTAACATGAATAGCGCGGAGCGTAACCGTCAGTCTCTGATGGCGTCTGTGTATGTGTTTGCCATCATGATGGTGGCGTACTATGCCGGACAACTGGTGATGAATACCTTCGGGATTTCAATCCCCGGATTACGAATTGCGGGTGGGTTAATCGTTGCGTTTATCGGTTTTCGGATGTTGTTTCCACAACAAAAGGCGCATGAGTCTCCTGAGGCGAAAAGCAAGTCAGAGGAGCTGGAAGATGAACCGACTGCCAATATTGCATTTGTACCGCTGGCAATGCCAAGCACCGCCGGTCCGGGCACGATAGCAATGATCATCAGCTCGGCGTCAACCGTCCGTCATGGCTCCGAATTTCCTGATTGGGTAATTATGGTTGCGCCGCCGATAATTTTTGCAGTTGTCGGCGTTATCCTGTGGGGGTGTTTACGCAGTTCTGGTGGGATTATGCGCCTGGTAGGCAAAGGCGGCATAGAAGCTATTTCGCGTCTGATGGGCTTCCTGCTGGTGTGTATGGGCGTGCAGTTTATTATTAACGGCGTGCTGGAAATTATTAAAACTTACGCTTAAAAAAACGGGCCCGGTATTGTTTTACCAGGCCCGTTTTTTATGAATGTTGAGGCCGCTCTTCGAACGATACTGGCCATTTACGAAAGATAATCACCGACCATACCAACGCGACAACGGCAGGCACTGCGCCTGTATAACCAATCGTTGACATCGACCAGTGCAAACTCACCTGATTTCCCACCAGCGCGCCAGCGCCAATGCCGATATTAAAGATACCGGAGAACAGCGCCATTGCGACATCGGTGGCATCCGGGGCCAGCGCCAGCACTTTTACCTGCATGCCAAGGCCGATCAACATAATCGCGATGCCCCAGAAAATACTCAGGATGGCGAGGTGCATTTCGCTGTCAGCGGCTGGTAACAGCAGCACCAGACACAGCGTCAGCAGGGCAATGGCGCTACTGATAAGCATGGACGCATGAAGGTTACCCAGTTTGCCAAATATCACACTACCAATAATACCCGCGCCGCCCAGAATCAGTAGCAGCACGGTAGCAAAGTTGGCACTCAGTCCGGCGACGGTCTGTACAAACGGTTCAATGTAGCTATAAGCCGTGTAGTGGGCGGTGACCACAATCACCGTCAGCACATACAGACTCATCAATGCCGGACGGTGGAATAACACCGGCAAACTTTTAAGTGAACCGGAGTGTTCGCTGGGCAATTTAGGCAGTAACTTAATCAGGCAGAGCAGGGTGACTAACGCCCCCATGCCGATGGCAAAGAACGTGGTGCGCCAGCCAAAATACTGACCGACGATACGCCCGATAGGCAGACCCAGCACCATTGCCAGCGCGGTGCCGGTAGCAATCAGGCTAAGCGCCTGCGCGCGTTTTCCTGCCGGGGCCAGACGAATTGCCAGCGATGCAGTAATGGACCAGAAAATAGCGTGCGCAAAGGCGATACCAATGCGGCTAATCACCAGCACGGTGAAATTCCAGGCCAGGAAAGAGAGTACATGGCTGGCGATGAACACGACAAACAGACAGATCAGGAGCTTGCGTCGTTCCACCTGGCTGGTGAGCAGCATGAAGGGAAGCGACATTAAGGCAACAACCCAGGCGTAGATCGTCAGCATGATCCCGACCTGAGCGGTCTGCATATTAAAACTTTGTGCAATGTCGGACAGCAAACCGACAGGGACAAACTCTGTGGTATTGAAAATAAAACCGGCAATGGCGAGCGTAACTACACGTAGCCACGCCACTTTGCGGGAAACAGTGTCTGTTGTCATAGTGAATCAGTGGATTAGCTGCGAAAAGGTAAGATCGCGATCTTAAAACGTTTGCTGGTGAAAATACAATCATTTCGTGATGCGGATCTCATTTTTACAGCTGCGGGTTCAATACCTCAATAAAGGCTTCCAGTTGCCTCGTCATCGCCCCCCTTCGCCAGACCAGCCACGTATTCAGCCAGCGCCAGTTTTCGCTCAATGGCCAGGCGTTGACCTGATGGTGTCCGGGCATACTCTCCAGCATCGAACGTGGAATCAGCGCGATACCCGCACCGGCAATAACGCAGGCCAGCATCCCATGGTATGACTCCATTTCATGAATGGTACCCGGCATGGCGCGATCGGCATGAAACCAGCTTTCAAAATGTCGGCGGTAGGAACAGTTGGCGCGAAACGCATAAATACTGCAGCCGTTGACGTCGCTGGCCCGCTGGATGGGAGGGTGACCGTGCGGGGTGACAATCATCATCTCTTCACGATAGACCGGAATACCCTCAAGTCCGGGGTGGGTAATAGGGCCATCGGCAAAGGCAGCGTTCAGCGTGCCGTCGAGCACGCCGTCCAGCATGGTGCCAGAGGGACCTGTCGCCAGTGCAAACTGAATTTTCGGGTACCGTTGGTTATATTCAGCCAGCGTTGCAGGAATACGCACCGCGGCGGTGCTTTCCAGCGATCCGAGCGAAAACAAGCCCTGCGGTTCATCCCCGGCGACCACCATTCTCGCTTCCTCAACCAGCGCCAGGATCCGCTGACTGTAGCGTAAAAAGTTGTGCCCGGAGGGGGAAAGCCGCAGGCGCTGGTTTTCACGAATAAACAGATCGACGCCAAGATCGGCCTCAAGTTGGCGTATACGGGTAGTGAGATTGGACGGCACGCGGTGCACCTTCGCTGCGGCCTGCGTAATGCTGCCGGTCTCCGCGACGGCATTGAACATTTCCAGTTGCGTCAGATCCATAATATTCTCTAATCGTGAATGGTGTGGTTAATATTATTCATTTTTCAGAAAGAGTAAATATGCTCATGATATAACCATACCCTGCGATAAAGAGAGGCATCTATGACTATCACAGCAGCAACACATGCTATTTCGGTTGATCCTACCAGCGGTGAAAGACTGACGGCGATGCCGTGGGCCAGCACTGAAGAGATTGCTCAGGCACTGAGTCTTGCAGCAAGTGGCTACAGTGAATGGAAACAGACTACCGTCGCGCACCGCGCGCATACGCTGCGTCATATCGGCCAGGCCCTGCGTAATCGCGCGGAAGAGATGGCGCAGTGTATTTCACGTGAAATGGGTAAACCCATCAAACAGGCCCGGGGTGAAGTCGCCAAGTCAGCCGCGTTGTGTGACTGGTACGCCGAACATGGACCCGCGATGCTGAACCCGGAGCCCACGCTGGTGGAAAATAACCAGGCGGTGATTGAGTATCGCCCGCTTGGAACTATTCTGGCGATCATGCCGTGGAATTTCCCGCTGTGGCAGGTACTGCGTGGCGCCATTCCGATTCTGCTGGCCGGAAATGGCTATTTGTTAAAGCATGCGCCTAACGTAACCGGCTGTGCTGCGATTATCGCACAGGTTTTTGCTGATGCAGGCGTACCAGCCGGTGTTTACGGTTGGGTCAATGCCGATAACGCCGGAGTCAGTCAGATGATTAACGACCCGCGCATCGCGGCAGTCACGGTAACGGGGAGCGTACGCGCCGGTGCGGCGATTGGTGCTCAGGCGGGGGCGGCGCTGAAAAAATGCGTACTTGAACTGGGTGGTTCCGATCCGTTTATTGTCCTGAATGATGCCGATCTCGATCTGGCCGTTAAAGCGGCAGTCGCCGGACGTTATCAGAATACCGGGCAGGTTTGTGCGGCAGCAAAACGCTTTATTATCGAAGAAGGGATTGCAGAAGAATTTACTGCGCGTTTTGTGGCGGCCGCGAGCACGCTCAAAATGGGCGATCCGTTAAACGAAGAAAACGACCTTGGACCGATGGCGCGATTTGATCTGCGTGATGAGTTACATCAGCAGGTTGAAGCATCCCTGGCCGAAGGGGCGAAGTTACTTCTTGGCGGTGAAAAAATAGCAGGTCAGGGCAATTACTATGCCGTGACGGTACTGGGCGGCGTAACGCCAGAAATGACGGCTTTCCGTCAGGAGCTGTTTGGTCCGGTTGCGGCGATCACCGTTGCCAGGAATGCGGAACATGCTCTGGCGCTGGCGAATGACAGTGATTTTGGATTATCCGCCACGGTGTTCACTGCGGATGACGCGCTGGCCCAGAAGATGGCCTCTCGTCTGGAGTGTGGAGGCGTATTCATCAATGGTTACAGCGCCAGCGATGCCCGTGTAGCGTTTGGCGGCGTGAAGAAAAGTGGTTTTGGTCGCGAGCTTTCGCATTTTGGCCTGCATGAATTTTGTAATGTGCAGACCGTCTGGAAAAACCGCCTCTGAAGGTGAGGGTGCCTCCGTCGGGGGCACCTGTCTGGTCTCGGCATATTTTTGTCATTGACTCTTCGTCCGCTGACACCTAATGGTCTGACGCAGCGTATTGAGCTCTGTTATACTCGCAGGCCTTTCATACCTGCGAGCAAGGAGCATGTTGTGGCCAGGGCCATGGACAATTCAATTTTAGAGACCATTGTACAGCAGGTTCGTCCGCTGATTGGTCAGGGTAAGGTCGCTGATTATATTCCTGCGTTAGCCTCTGTCGACGGTTCAAAACTGGGCATCGCCATCTGTACCGTCGATGGGCAGCACTATCAGGCAGGGGATGCACAAGAACGCTTTTCTATTCAGTCGATTTCGAAGGTATTAAGCCTGGTCGTGGCGATGCGTCACTATCAGGAAGAGGAGATCTGGCAACGCGTTGGCAAAGATCCGTCCGGTCATCCTTTTAATTCCCTGGTGCAGTTGGAACTGGAGCAGGGTATCCCGCGTAATCCCTTTATTAACGCCGGGGCGCTGGTGGTTTGCGACATGCTGCAAGGGCGTCTGAGCGCACCACGTCAACGGATGCTGGAAGTGGTCCGGGCATTAAGCGGCGTCCCGGATATCGCCTACGATGCGACGGTGGCGCGATCAGAGTTTGAGCATTCCGCACGTAACGCGGCTATTGCCTGGTTGATGAAATCGTTCGGCAATTTTAACCATGACGTGACCACTGTTTTGCAAAACTATTTTCACTACTGCGCATTGAAAATGAGCTGTGTGGAACTGGCGCGAACCTTCGTATTTCTGGCGAATCAGGGCCATGCCTTCCATCTTGAGGAGCCCGTAGTGACGCCGATGCAGGCCCGACAAATCAACGCGCTGATGGCGACCAGTGGGATGTATCAGAACGCAGGGGAATTTGCCTGGCGGGTTGGGTTGCCGGCAAAATCTGGTGTGGGTGGCGGTATCGTGGCCATCGTTCCGCACGAGATGGCGATTGCTGTCTGGAGTCCGGAACTGGACCCAGCGGGAAATTCACTGGCGGGTATCGCCGCGCTGGAGCAACTAACGCAACAAATGGGGCGTTCGGTTTACTGATGAATACGCTCGATCCTCTTTTTGCCCGGCTGGCAAAATCGACGTTTCGCTCGCGGTTTCGCCTCGGCCAGAAAGAAAGGCAGTATTGTCTGGATAAAGGCGCGCCGGTTATTGAACAACATGCAGCCGATTTTATTGCCAAACGGCTGGCTCCCGCTTTTCCCGCTAATGATGGGAAACAGACGCCAATGCGTGGTCACCCGGTATTCATCGCGCAGCACGCGACGGCGACCTGCTGTCGGGGGTGCCTGGCAAAATGGCATGACATTCCTCAGGGTGTGGCACTAAACGAACAACAGCAACGTTACGTTGTCACGGTTATATATCACTGGTTAGTGATTCAAATGAACAAGCCATAGATAATATTATCCTATGATACAACCCTTGTGTTATGTAATTGTTAAAAGCATGCTGAGGGGGTCAATCTAAGGAGAAAAAATGGCTTCCTGCAAATCCTGCTTCGTGCTGAATGCGGCCCAGATTCTGTCGAGAATCGACGAGCTCAGCGATGTCCTTGAACAGTGCGTCAATGATGGCGCCTCCGTCAGCTTTATGCTGCCTTTTAATCGTGAGAAATCACGGCCTTTCTGGATGAACGTCGCGCAAAGCGTTGCCCGTGGTGAAAGACTCGTTCTTGGCGCCCAGAATGCCCAGGGAACGCTTGTCGGTACCGTCCAGCTCATTATCGATCAACCTGAAAACCAACCTCATCGCGCCGATGTCGCTAAGCTGCTGGTTCATACTTCTGCGCGGCGGAGCGGGATTGCCCGGAAACTGATGAACGAGCTGGAAAGTTGTGCGCGTCAAAGGGGCAAAACGTTGCTGGTGCTCGATACGGCGACGGGCAGTGGCGCGGAGTTGTTCTACCACAAGTGTGGGTGGCAAAAAGCAGGAGTGATACCTGACTATGCCAAAATGCCTGACGGGACGCTGACCGGGACCACACTTTTTTATAAAACTCTCTAATTTGTCGCTGGGGATTGATCAAAACAGGGTTTCAGTGTATTAAAGTTTGCTAACCTATTGGACCAATTCAATCAGGTTGTATGACTAATTAAAAAGGGAACCCATTGTGCAAACTTTAAATCGTCGCGATTTCCCCGGTGCTCAGTATCCTGAACGCATTATTCAGTTTGGTGAAGGAAACTTTCTGCGCGCCTTCGTTGACTGGCAAGTCGATCTGCTGAATGAGCATACCGATCTTAACTCTGGTGTGGTCATTGTCCGACCTATCGAAAGTACTTTCCCTCCATCACTGAGTACACAGGACGGCCTTTATACCACCATCATTCGTGGTTTGAATGAGAAGGGCGAGGCCGTGAGCGACGCCCGTTTAATTCGTTCGGTTAACCGCGAGATCAGCGTCTATAGTGAGTACGATGAGTTCCTGAAGCTGGCGCATAACCCTGATATGCGTTTTGTTTTCTCCAATACCACCGAAGCCGGCATCAGCTATCATGCTGGTGATAAGTTTGAGGATGCGCCAGCGGTGAGTTATCCGGCCAAACTGACCCGACTGCTGTTCGAGCGTTTCAGCCATTTTAATGGCGCGTCGGATAAAGGCTGGATAATCATTCCTTGTGAACTGATTGATTACAATGGTGATGCGCTGCGTGAACTGGTTCTGCGCTATGCCCAGGAGTGGGCATTGCCGGAAGCATTTATCCAATGGCTGGATCAGGCCAACGCCTTTTGCTCCACGCTGGTGGACCGTATTGTCACCGGCTATCCACGTGATGAAGTCGCGAAGCTTGAAGCGGAACTGGGTTATCACGATGCGTTTCTGGACACCGCAGAACACTTCTATCTGTTTGTTATCCAGGGGCCGAAGTCATTAGCCGCTGAGTTGCGTCTGGATAAATATCCGCTGAATGTCCTGATTGTTGATGACATCAAACCGTATAAAGAACGGAAAGTGGCGATTCTCAACGGCGCACATACCGCATTGGTTCCCGTTGCCTGGCAGGCTGGGTTGGATACCGTGGGGGAGGCCATGAATGACGCGGAGATTCGCGCCTTCGTGGAAAAAGCGATCTATGAAGAAATTATTCCAGTGCTGGATTTACCACGCGATGAGCTGGCGTCTTTTGCCAGCGCAGTGACAGGTCGATTCTGCAACCCGTATATCAAACATCAGTTGTTGTCGATTGCCCTGAACGGCATGACTAAATTCCGCACTCGCATCTTGCCGCAACTGCTGGCGGGGCAACAGGCCAGCGGTAAACTGCCTGCGCGTCTGACTTTTGCGCTTGCCGCGTTGATTGCGTTCTACCGTGGTGAGCGTAACGGTGAGTCTTACCCGGTTCAGGATGATGCGCACTGGATGACGCGTTTTCAACAGCTATGGTCCCAGCATCATGACCGGCAGATAAGTACCGAAGAGCTGGTTAAAGCTGTGCTGGCCGTTACAGAACACTGGGAACAGGATCTGACGGAAGTTTCCGGACTGGTAGAACAGGTTACTGCCGATCTGGATAGCATTTTGCTAAAAGGCATGCGCGAAGCCGTTAAACCACTGTGCTAATACGCAGACCCGGCTCAGGCCGGGTTTTTTACAGATCTTACTTAGTTACAACATACTATAATTTTCTACTTTTATGGTAACAGTCTGCCACTTCAGCGCATCGTCCGTTCAGCAGGAGGAAAGATGTTTAGATAGTGTTGCGATTAGCTTGCAACATTGATCATGTTCGCGTCTAATGTGATGGATTTCACATTTTCCTGAAGATAACCATGATCGTTCGCCCCCAACAACACTGGCTACGCCTGATATTCGTCTGGCATGGGTCGGTATTATCTAAAATTTTTTCACGTCTGCTGCTGAACTTCCTGCTCTCCATCGCCGTTATTATCATGCTGCCGTGGTATACGATGCTGGGCATCAAATTTACCCTGGCGCCGTTCAGCATTCTCGGCGTGGCGATTGCTATCTTTTTAGGTTTTCGTAATAACGCCTGTTATTCACGTTATGTTGAGGCTCGACACCTGTGGGGGCAGTTGATGATTGCTTCCCGGTCGCTGCTACGTGAAGTAAAAACTACCTTGCCGGACGACAGCGAACTGGGACAGTTTGTTCGTCTGCAAATCGCCTTTGCCCACTGTTTACGCATGACTTTACGCCGTCAGCCACAGGCTGAACCATTGGCGAAATACCTTAGTGAGGAGGATCTGCGAATAGTATTTGCCTCACAATCACCGGCAAATCGCATTCTGTTGCTGATGGGGGAATGGTTGGCTGTATGTCGGCGCAATGGTCAACTGTCAGACATATTATTCCATAGTTTAAACAATAGGTTAAATGATATGTCTGCGGTGCTGGCAGGATGTGAACGGATCGCGAATACCCCCGTCCCGTTTGCTTATACCTTAATCCTTCATCGCACGGTCTATCTGTTTTGCATCATGTTGCCATTCGCGTTGGTGGTAGATCTACATTACATGACGCCGTTTATCTCAGTGCTGATTTCCTATACTTTTATTTCGCTCGATACGCTTGCAGAAGAGCTGGAAGATCCGTTTGGTACAGAGAACAATGACCTCCCGCTGGATGCGATTTGCAATGCCATTGAAATCGATTTGTTACAGATGAATGATGAAACAAACGTGCCAGCAAAACACATTCCGGATAAGCATTACCAACTCACTTAGTTACATTCTTTTGCCACCATGTAGGCTGCATATCTGAAAAAGAGTGAAATTCCGGCGCCAGGTCTTCATCGTCAGGATCGTCAAAAGCGCCAGCTAACAGCGCAATAACCGGGGCGTCATCAATGGCGCCTACGGAACTGCCACACTGAGGGCAAAATGCCCGACTTGACGTCTCAGAAGAGCGCCAGGTTGTCGGTTTTCCGGCTTTACCCGTCCACGTTACATTTTCTGCATTAAACTCAATCCAGACGACGGTTGGTGCGCCCGTATGTTTCCGACATATATCGCAGGAGCAGGTATGGGAATTATTAGGACTGCTTGCCGCGAAGCGAATCGAACCACACAGACAGCCACCAATGTAGACTTTAGACATGACAACTCCTGTCAGAAACACGTTGCCAGACACTAGCAGATGACAGGCTTTGCCACTAGATCCTCATGATAAAAAGGCGAGGGCGCGCATGGCAGATAGTCAGCTCCTGTGATGCACTTATAATAAACGCTTAATCATTACGTCTGGCTACGATAAATAACCGCGGAAAGGCCAGCAAAATTTTACCGTTTTCCTGCAGAGGATATTGTTCCTGAAGCAGTTCATGATAACGTGCGAGGTAAAGATGTTGCTCATTTTCGCTCAAATCACGCAACCAGGGCCGCAGGCCCGTTGAGCTTACCCAGTCGATAATCGATTGATGTGAATCCATAACGTGATAATACGTTGTGCGCCAGATATCCACCTCACAGCCCGCTTCAGTCAAAATATCATAGTAGGCGTGAACGCCAGGAAGCGGCGAGCGGCCCCGGTCAGGGTAACCTTGTTCATAAGCCACTTCACGCATCAAAACATGTGTTGGCTCTAGCCAGTTATCCGGCATTTGTACCGCCAGCACGCCATTGCGAGCCAGTAGCGATACCAGATGCGGGAACAATTCATAGTGATCGGGAACCCACTGCAATGAGGCATTGGCATACAGCAGGTCCAGAGGCTGCTCTGTCTGGAATGAACGAATGTCCGCTTCAATAAAACGGCATGTCGGTAATGCATTGCGCGCCTCATTAAGCATGGCGGGTGAGGTATCTACCCCGGTAATTACAGCCGAGGGCCAGCGCTGATGCAGTAATGCCGTACTGTTTCCCGGACCACAGCCAAGATCGACCACTGAATGGACATTCTCTAACGCCACTCTGCTGAGTAATTCCGCAGCGGGTCTTGATCGTTCAGTTTCATATTGCAGATAAAGCGCAGGATTCCAGTCGGCCATGAATGAATCTCCAGTATGAGAGAAGAAGGCGGAAAGGGGCACATAAGTCCTTGCCGATGAGCCATTTCTTTTAGAAGATTATATGAAAATACAGGAGAAGGGCAGAAATATGCTGGAAACATCAAGACTGATTTTACGCCCGTGGGAAGACAAAGACAAAGCCCCGTTTGCCGCATTAAATGCCGATCCGGACGTGATGCGTTTTTTTCCGGCTCCGCTGCAACGAACGGAAAGCGACAACCTGGCTGCCAGATTCCAGGAAGGCATTACAGAGCGCGGCTGGGGATTCTGGGCCGTTGAACTTAAAGAAACACAGCAGTTTGTGGGGTGTGTAGGTTTACATCCACAACCTGATAAATTTCACTTTTCACCCTGTACCGAAATAGGCTGGCGTCTTGCTAAATCCTTCTGGCACCAGGGGCTGGCATTGGAGGCCGCCGAGGCGTGCCTGACGTTTGCTTTCGAGGACCTGGCGTTAAGTGAGGTGGTTTCATTTACGTCGGTGCTGAATAAACCGTCAGAGCGTCTGATGATACGGTTAGGCATGAATAAAACTGAAGAGTTCGTGCATCCCGCGTTGCCCTCTGATCACCGGTTAGCACAACACATCCTGTATCGGAGGGGGGGAATTTGATTACCGTTTTTCGGAAAGTTAGCGATGTCTCATGGAGCAGTATATAACGATTACCTACTTTTGGTCAGATACAGCCCATGAACCTCGGCGAGCTTCTCACAGGCTAAAGTCGGGCCAAAATCAGCGTAGCGTTCGCGGATAATTCGTAGTGCTCGTTCAGCTAGGCCCGGCATCAGTTGCCGGTTGCCAGGCTGGCCACGACGACGGTTAACAAGTGAAAGCGGCCCATGTTCACGATAGCGCTCCAGCAACCGTCGGCAGTGTCTGTCAGATATCTCAAGCCGGGTTGCTGCAAGACGTGTGGTAAGACGGCGGTCGATAACGTCCTGAAGGATCCTGAGTCGGTTTACATCGTTCATTGAGAAAAACTCCGTTCCGTATGCCGTCATGAGTCTCATCCTTTGAAAGCAGTGATCGCTGTGGTGAGACTGTAGCGCGGACATGTCTATTTGGTCAGAGACGGACATCTCAATTTAGCTACTACATCACTTGTCAAAGCTCACTGAAATTGTCTAATCACTGGCTCGTTAAAATGTCCGTGTGTTGAAAAGTCCGCTTAGTGCCAGGAGGGGACATTACAGATATGGCCGCGCGGTGTCACTTGCGGGGGTTACATGATTTACCTGTAATCAAGTGCAATAGCAAACGGGCAAATATTCTTGAGGCTGCGGGGAAGTGCAGCCTCAGTGATATGACTGTGGAAAGCGGTTTATTATTTCTTTGCTGCTCGAATCAGGCCGTCAAGCCATTCCTGATGACCATTAAGCATTGGGTTCGGGCGGGTATTTGCCAGATCTTTTGCCGGGACTCCGTTTTGTGTTTCCTGCGTTAGGATACGGACCCTGTGACCGGAAAGATCCTCCAGTAGCCACGCATGATGGACATCGAGTCGTTGAGCGGTATCTTTTTCACCGGCCCATCCGTGCCATGCCAGGCGAGCAGGTTTACCTTCAGCAGGTGGAACAAACTCCACAACCTGAGCTTCAACTGGGAAACCAAACGTGCTGAAGTAGAAGCGAACCCCATTTTCCAATTCTGGACCTTTGTTGTCATAAAAGCGCACATCGGCGGAATTTTTATAGTATTCCGGCCATAGCAATGGCTGACTCAGGAGCGGCCAGACATCATTGACGTTCAGACCTGAGATGATCATTTCATTAGAAACAAAGTTATCGGTAAAACCCGGAATAAAGCCTTCAGGCCAGTTAATCGCGTTCATAAATTTCTCCAATTGCTATAGTTGAGTGTACTGCGTGTGTCATTACGGCAGTAACGTGATGACAGTGATTATTGGTGCAATGGAGTTATAAGGCGAATTGTCATTACTTATATTCTTAATAAAATAAATTATATCAGGGCGCGGGATGTTGGCTTACTTCTGCGCATAAAGCACGAATCCACTGATGACTTGGGTCACGATGGGTTCGCTCATGCCAGGCCATGCTCTTGGTAAAGCCGGGTACTTTCAGGGGCAAAGGGAGAATGATGAGATCGTTGTTAGTCAGGACCATGCGGTGAGGTACAACTGCAATCATATCAGTCACCTGCAATATATCAGGTATCACCTGAAAACTATTAACTGACATGCCTACTCGTCGTGTCAGACTGAGCTTAGCCAGTGCTTCATCTGTAACACCGGTGAAGTTACCTTCTGATGACACCAGAATATGTTCCTGTTTGCAAAATTGTTCGAGCGTCATTTCTGAACTCGCTGCCAGAGGATGATGACGTCGTGCTACGCAGACATAATCTTCTTCATAGAGCGCTCTTCCATGCAGGTCTTCGGGGGTTGTTTGCGGTGTTATCAAAGCCAGATCAACTTCACCCCGAGACAACTGCTGATACATTCGCTCATTGTCCACGGGCCGCACGGCGATTTTAATATTCGGTGCACGTTGTTTTAGCTCAGCCATCAACGGAACTACAACAGCCTTAAGTGCATAGTCCGTTGCGACGATGGTATAAGTCAGTTCCACCGTCACGGGATCAAATTTCTTTGGTTTCAGCAGGATAGCGATATCGGTGAGGATTTGTTTTACCGGCGTAGAAAGTTCGTTGGCCCGCATTGTGGGGACCATACCGTGGCTGGTGCGAACAAAGAGTGGATCGTCAAAGTAATCACGCAAGCGAATAAGCATACCACTGACGGCAGGCTGCGTCAGGGAGAGGCGCTGTGCAGCCCGAGTCACGCTTCCCTCATCCAGTAATGCATCAAGGGCCTTAAGAAGGTTAAGGTCGAGGGTTCTGATATCATTTTTCATAATGAACTAGCCTGACAGATATTAAAATTTTAATTCAGGCTAAATGCTCGGGAAAAGGTTGTCTAGAAGGTTTGCGAGTGTTTTCCTTTTGGGGGAACTTCCATTTCTGGATGGTAAGCCTTGTACGGATAAGTCCGCTTCGCTCAAAGCGGACCTTAAGCTCTCTTGCATTGCAGCTCTATGAAGATGGGATTATGTCTGCCATCATTGTTCTCTGTCCATATGTCTCGGGAGTGTAGGGGATATAGGTACGATACGGTCCAATTCCGATATAGCCAACACCATGAATAACAGGACGCATTAACGCTTCTCGTCGTTCTTCTTCATTGCCGAAGTCATATGAACGGTCGGCAACCTTTCCAGATTTGATAGCTGAGCAATAAGCTTTGGTTGTGTGCCCAGTTTCTTCAAACTGAACGACATAATAACCACGGCAATTATGATTGAGAAGCTTGCCAAGAATGCGATAACGACCATAACGATTAGAGGTAAAGATATTGCCTGAATACACAACTGACGCATCAGAAGAATTCCAAAATCAACTAATGCCGAAGTGGGCACATAGCCGAAACAAAGAAGACGTGTTCCAGTTTGCAGTAACCAGAATCACATCCAGCTAATGTCGAGGCTTGCACAAGCTAAAAGACGAAACAGGTTTTGATGATGTCGGTCAGGTGAATGAAGAAATCACAACGAGCACAATCCCTCGAACGCAGTGAGAGCTTAGCCATAGAAGTCCACAATCTGAACCAGAGGGCGCAAGACAATCCAACTGTTATGCGAACTAACGACTGCACCAATCTGGCTACAAATCTCGTTACCTGACGTTAGTGCGCATAATGTATATTATGTTAAATCGCGTGATGTGCACAAAGTCATAGAGTTAAGTCCCCATTAATCTTTCGTTTGCTGGCATTTGGACATTGGTTGACACCACTACTAACTCATCGCTTCTAAGACGAATATAGCATCACCTTTACGTGTCGAGGAGCTGGCAGCTCGCGTGCAAATGAGCACGCCCTCTTTCCACCAACACTTCAGGCAGCTTGCGGGAATGACCCCGCTTCGGTATCAGAAATGGCTGCGCCTCAATGAAGCCAGGCGACTGATGCTGAATGAACATTACGATGTTACCACATCAGCCTATGCTGTCGGTTATGAAAGCCTGTCCCATTTCAGCTGGGAATATTCGAGAATGTTCGGGGAGTCACCTAAAAGGGATATAACTGTTCTGAGAAAATCTGTCGGTAAAAATGATATTAAATGAGCTGTGCTTTTTCCCGCACTACCTAAATTTTGTAGAACAACGTATTTGCTGCTATCGGAGACTGAACGAAGCCGAAATACTCATAGAATGCCCGAGCTTTGCCATCAATAGCATGTACCATGATGGCTTTGATGCCCACTTGATCGGCTAAGTTGGAAATTCGCAGTACCGCATCATTAAGTAGCCATTTTCCGAAACTATGCCCCTGAGTACAGACATCAACAGCAAGACGTCCCAGCAGAACGACCGGAACCGGATCGGGCATATTCTGACGTAAACTACGGCCTAAATCAGCATGGCTCACGGACCCGGTTGCAATGGAATAGTAACCCACAACACGCTGAGTAGATTCAAGACAAATGACGAATGTGCGCGATGCGTTGAGGTACTGATTTTTAATCGCCCGCCGACGTAGCCAATCATTTAACACGTCATTACCACAATCAAATGGCTGGAGATCATGTCCTTCGGTCAGCAAGACCGGTGTCGTGACGTTTATTTCCATTTGGGCTTCACATTCATCAGGCGTTGACGCCCTTCAACGTTCTGAACAGGTGCTTCAAGCTGTTCAATGAAAGACTGATAACGGGCATCGTCCAGGACGAATACTCGTTGATCCAAAATGATATTCTGGGCCTCATGCACGGCCTTCTCAATGATGAAGTCAGTACGGTTTTTATTGACCAAACTTGCGGCGTAGTCAATTACCGCACGTTCCTCATCAGTAGCCCGGATATTAATTTGCTTATCACGAGTCGGTTTACGGGCGCTGCTTTGCATGGTTATCTCCTGTTGGTAACAAATTGCTATACACTACTTTAGCTAAATTGGTAACGGATTGCTATACGAGAAAGAGTTCTTCCATCGCGATTAGCCTGAAGTGTCAGGTCTGTCCGCCCTCTTCTTTTTACTGTTTCAGCGAATGTTCCTTGGAAGATCAGTGTCGATTTGGGCCATTGCTGGTCGTTCCGCTTTCTTGTAATCTGTCTCGTTGCACGACTGACAAAATCTGGAAATACCGAACTGGACTTCATATGAATGCTCATACTTCAAAAGACCCTTTACATGGCGTAACGCTAGAAATGCAGGTCAATGCACTGGTCGATCGTTTTGGTTGGGCCGAGCTTGCTCAACGCATTAACATCAACTGCTTTAAAAATGAACCGAGCGTTAAATCCAGTTTAAAATTTCTGCGCCGTACGCCGTGGGCGCGTGCTGAAGTTGAAGCGCTCTATCTTGATTCGCTGCATGACGTGACCCCGTTCAACAACACTATACCTGCTATTGATCCCTGGGCTAACAGCCGCAACAAGAAAAAATAAGAGCAAAGTCTGATGCCAGCATCCGGTTTCTTTTCAGGAAAATATCAGAAAAAACTGGCGAATATCTTCGTCCGTTGCCACGCCAGATTACCGCGAACCAATCTGAAATGGTTCGCGGTACTTGTGGGCAGTATGTTGTTACTTGGCAGTTGCTCTTCACAGCCGCCCGGTCCCAAAGTCGCCCCACTACCTCCGGTGAGTAAACCGCAACAGAATAAGGAGCCGGTGCGCGGAATCTGGCTGGCGACGGTTTCCCGTCTGGACTGGCCGCCGATCTCATCAGTGAATGTCAGTTCCCCTGCCATCCGTATCAGCCTGCAGCAGAAAGCGTTGACGGATAAGCTGGATAACCTGAAACGTCTTGGCATCAACACCGTTTTTTTCCAGGTCAAACCCGATGGCACCGCATTGTGGCAATCTAAAATCTTGCCGTGGTCAGATACGCTAACCGGCACGATTGGTCAGGATCCGGGTTACGATCCGCTACAGTTTATGCTCGATGAAGCGCATAAACGCGGCATGAAAGTTCATGCCTGGTTTAACCCTTACCGCGTATCCGTTAATCTCAAACCATCAACGATCACCGAATTAAACAGCACGCTGTCGCAGACGCCCTCCAGCGTTTATGTCCTGCACCGGGACTGGATCCGCACCTCGGGCGAGCGTTTTGTGTTAGATCCCGGTATTCCCGAAGTACGCGACTGGATCACCAGCATCGTGGCGGAAGTGGTGGAAAATTATCCGGTCGACGGCGTGCAGTTTGATGACTACTTCTATACCGAGTCTCCCGGTTCAGCGCTTAACGACAGCCAGACCTTCAGAAAATATGGTCAGGGATTTGATTCCAAAGCTGACTGGCGGCGCGATAACACGCAACGATTGATCGCCCAGGTTTCGCGGACCATCAAGAAACTTAAGCCTGAGGTGGAATTTGGCGTCAGCCCCGCCGGTGTATGGCGCAATCGTTCTCACGATCCTGCGGGTTCCGACACCCGTGGCGCAGCAGCGTATGATGAATCTTATGCCGATACTCGTCGCTGGGTACAATTAGGCTTGCTGGACTACATCGCCCCTCAGTTGTACTGGCCTTTTGCCCGTGATGCGGCGCGATACGATGTGCTGGCGAAGTGGTGGGCAGATGTTGTGAAATCAACCAACACTCGCCTTTACATTGGAGTGGCGCTGTATAAAGTCGGCGAACCTTCACGAAAAGAGCCGGACTGGACAGTCAAAGGTGGCGTGCCAGAGCTGAAAAAGCAGCTCGATCTGAACGAGTCCGAACCACACATCAACGGCACCATCCTGTTTCGCGAAGATTATCTCAATCAGCCGCAAACGCAGGAGGCCGTAACCTATATTCGCAGCCGTTGGGGGCGTTAATGGTTATCTTTAGGTCAGTGTAACGACGGTATCTGCATCACTTGGACAGTAACCGGCGGACATTATCATTAATTTGTTTTTGGATCGTATCCAGCGTGGTTTGCGTTATCTGCTCGGGATATTTGTCTCTGGCCATAGCGCTCAGCCCTGACGCAGAGTGGCAGATCTTTTCGATTATGGCGTTCACCTGGTCAGCAGAGAGCTCAGCTTCCTGAACGCCAAGCAACTGAAGGTGCTTTCTTTCGATATCCAGCGCCTCCCTCAGCACGTCCATTTGGTGGTACCCGCCGGGTCCTTCACACCAGGTGACGTCGTAAGCCGGAGCCAGAGTCCAGTTTCCATCGGCTGACATTAAATAAGCAAAGTTCTTCGGATGATCGTCTCGATTGTTGAATGCCACGTTGAAAACCACGCGTTCGAACGCTTTCGCCTTTTCTCTGACATCATTGGTACAGATCTGCGTGGCGCGCAGAAAATCCCGGTAATCTAAAGCGCCGGGTAACTGGTAATTTGCGCCGGTTAGAGCCGCCAGACTCTGCATTGGAATACGTATTGACTGGTCACGGTCGAAACGGCGGGTGGCAAAGGCCGCCTGCCCACCAGGCAGATCAAAATATGCCGTATCGGGCGTGCTAATCCCACATTGACGCAAGCATTCAGCATAAACCGCTTCGATGGCGCATACTTCAGCATGCTCATGCCTGGCGGGAAATTTAATCAACCAGCTTTCGCTCCCGGGTAGTGGCGCAGTAGTAAATTTTGACGTGACACTGTCACGATAAAGTAGCGCTTTTGGCCTTGCCCCTTGTGGCGAACCGCCCATCTGAAGCAATTTTTGCAAGAATTCCCCACCGTCTCCACTCAGGACTTCCTGCACCTCAGCGGCCAGTTGTTCGAGAGGCACATCCTCTTTTGAAATCTTCTCGACATCTGACTGAACGGGCTGGAAAGTCATGGCGCCCATCGCGTTGTTGCCGACCCAGGTTAAGCGCTCCAAAGGACCTATGCGCGCTGCGTTTAGTCCGCGGCGTTTAAATAATCGGTCCATCAACAGCATACCCCAGCCATCAGGTAACGAATCATAGACTGGTCCAGGTAATCCCAATTGATGAGCCGGGAAATCCCTGCGTAAACGTGGGCCGTTCAGCGGTAACATCAGCCGGGACAGTTCCAGTCCCTTACGTATGGCGTCTTCACTGTATTCAAAGGCGATCAACGGGCGTCCGGTCAGGGCTGTGGAAGACACCAGTTTTCCCCACAGCCATTTTTCACCCCAACCTTCATAAAAGACATCAACTTGTTCAGGCATCAGAACTTTTCCTTTTCACCCGCTGGCGTGCCGCGCTCTTCTCGTAACGCAAAATATCATCCAGACTGTCTATCCTGGGTTTGAATAAACCCTCCAGCGCATCGCCATAGCCTAACACCATTGCGACTTTGACCAGATTCTCAAATCCCACATTCTTACCTGTTTCCAGATTCGAAACGGTATTCACACCGACACCTGAACGCGCGGCAACCTCAGCCTGCGTCATTTGCCGCGCGAGTCGTTCTTTACGCAATCTGTCACAGAGTAGTTTGACGATATCAGCAGCCGTATTGAGTGTTAAATCCATAATATTGGCCCTTATTTGGATAAATGCCAGTTTACACACAATATTATAGAGTTAAAGTGAGATTGATACAAAGCAGATAACATATGTTTTGATGGATTTAACGTCATAAATCCGTCATAAGACCCATCATACTATATTTAAATCATGGACGGATGCGGTGGTTAATCTGCCGAAATGCAGATTAAATGCCCGCGATGCAACTGGATCGCCCCCTGTCGTTTTAACCTGGCAAGCGTATCCATAATGGTGCTGCGGGAAAGCCCGGTTCGCTCCCTGATATACTGTACCGCCGGGATTCTTTTTCTGACGTCATCCGGCTCTTGCTGTAAAAGTTCAAGATGTCCCCAAACCATATCAGTTGCGGTTCGACTGGTGATCAGGCGATCGCGCTGGCTCATTACCTGAATAATATACGCTTCAACTATTGCCACAGATTCCCAGAGTCGATCGCGATTAACGATAGTCATGAAATCCGTTTTCTTCACTACGTGAGTAGTACATGGGCTGACTGCTTCGATATCATAAAAGTTATGCCCAGTGGGAAGAAAGAACTCGGCCATTCCCAGCATCATTGGCGCCTGCTGACTGGCCAGGATGAGCCCATCAGTGCGCCGGCGAATGACTATTCTACCTTCGGTCAACAACCAGATCCCATTCTCACCCTGAGAGTCCATAATAAAAGAACCGCTACGATATAGCGATTGGGCTTCAGAAAGTGGCAGTAATGCGTTGAAAAGTTTGGTTATATTAGTCGCAAGGAGTTCTTCGCTGCTACCGGTTTGTTCAGTATTGCTGGTCATAGAAGGCTCAGTCTAATTCACTAAATAATCTTATTAATGATTATCGGTAATAGAGAAAAAATCAAACCTGAAAAGTCCATTTTTGGATTTTATTATTAACATTAGCCTTACAAGAAAGTCTGATTTTATACTTGCAATACATTAATACTTTTTGTCAAAAAAAACACAGTGATAATATCAATGAACAAAATGGTTCTTGTGGGCTTTTTCAATGTTAATTAAAAATATCTTGTGGTCGCTATTTATTACTGGGTTATGTGTGGGGGTCCATTATATTTTAACGCGATGGGTAACCAGACGCCTGCAATGTGCAACATTGAGAAAGCCGAGAGCAGGATTATTATGCTCTTTATTACTGCTTGCTCATTTATTGGAATGTGGCGTTTATGCAACATTTTATTATATTCATCATTGCTTTAGTTCATTTTACGACTCGCTTTATTTTTCAATTACAAGTTTTGCCACCGTCGGTTATGGCGATTTGCTGTTACCACGATTCTGGGAGATCTCCGGTTCACTTGAAGGCATGACAGGCGCACTGCTAACTGGTTGGTCGGTCGCTTTACTGGTAGCAGTAGTGGTGCTCGAATCCGGCGAAAAACAACGTTAGAGATACCCTCTAATTAAGTTATAAATTCTGTTGGAGTTACTATGTTGCTCAATTATTTATCATTAGCAATACTCATCCTGGTGTTCTTAATTATTTTTTATGGCGTATTAATCTTGCATGACATCCCGTACGAGATCGCTAAGAAACGCAACCACCCTCACCTCGATGCCATACATGTCGCGGGTTGGGTCAGTTTATTTACATTACATGCGATTTGGCCATTTCTCTGGATTTGGGCAACATTATACAGTGATAAGCATGGCTGGCATGGAAATACCTCAGGACATAATATCGCTGAGCTAAGCGCGCGGATTGCGATACTGGAAAAAACACATGAACAAACTAATAGCGCATACAGCCCGCAGGATCCAAAGGTAAATTAATCGTGGAAATATTATTAACATTAACCTACGCCGCTATCGTTTACGTCATTTTTAAAGTATTTAAGGTTCCGTTGAATAAGTGGACATTACCCTCAGCGGTATTGGGGGGCGTGGTCATGCTTGGGGCGCTGATCCTTACCATGAATTATAATCATCCCTATACAGAAGATGCACAAAAATTGGTTGTGGGCATTCCCGTTGTTCCGCAAGTTACCGGGGTGGTTTCAGAAGTAACGGATAAAATTAACACACCAATAAAAAAAGGAGATGTCCTGTTTAAAATCGATCCTGCCCGTTATAAAGCTAAACTGGAAAAGCTTGAAGCGGACATTGTTACGGCAAAACATGACGTTCTGGCCCTTGAGGAGAAACGCAATAGCGCGCGACTGCAGCTAGAACAGGCCAGGGCTGAACGTGATAAATATTACAAAAACTATCAGCGCTACCAGAAAGGCAGTCAGGCAAAAGTGAACCCATTTACTGCCAATGATATTGATACAGCGCGCCAGGATTATCTGGCTCAGGACGCGGCGATGAACGCCGCCAATGCTGAACTGAACAGTATTCAGAAAGAACTCGACAGCACTATTCATGGACAAAACTCGCAGATCGCCAGTCTGCAAGCTCAGATTGATGAGGCTCGATTTAATTATGAGCAAACCATTGTTCGCGCCCCCAGCGACGGTTATGTCAGCCAATTACTGGTTCGTCCGGGAACCTATGCGTCGAGACTGCCTTTTAAGCCAGTTATGGTGTTTATTCCTGCGCACAAAAACCAAATTGTTGCGGCGTTTCGTCAAAACTCGATCTTACGTCTTAATGTGGGTGATGAAGCTGAAATTGTCTTCAATGGCTTGCCGGGACAAGTAGTACAAGGAAAAGTCGTCAGTGTTGCCCCCGTGATCCCGACCGGGGCTTATTATGCCCAGGGAACATTGCAATCCTTAAACGTCACACCGGGCAGCAACAAAGTGCTGGTCAGTATCGAAGTTGATAATAATCAGGCTGAACAGCAACTCCCAGACGGTGTTGCCGCTCAGGTTGCGGTCTATTCAGCTCAGCATTTTGAAGCATTATCATTGCTACGGAAAATACTCTTGCGTATGACCAGTTGGATGCACTACCTGTACCTTGATCATTAATCGACTGTCCGGGTGCAGTGATTGCGCCCGGACCTCACTCGACGCTCAGGCGGTAGCAGGTTCTGGTAATCTGAAGGAAGAGACCAGCAACGCCAGTTGTTCCGCCTCTTCTTTCAGGGCCTGGGTACGTGCTGCGGCATCATCAATTAACGAGGCATTCTGCTGAACGGTGCTGTCCATTTCGGTAACGGCCAGCGTGACTTCGGAAACGCCTTTACGCTGTTCTTCGCCTGCAACGCGTATTTCCCCCATCAACTGACGCACCTGCCGTACGTTATTGACCAGTTCTCCCAGCCGTTCGCCTGCATTGTGAATTTGCTGACTTCCGCTACCAACATGAGATACGGATTCATCAATTAATGCTTTAATTTCCTGCGCGGCGGTGGCGCTACGCTGGGCCAGCGTACGTACTTCAGAGGCGACAACGGCGAACCCTCTACCCGCATCGCCCGCTCTGGCGGCTTCAACGGCGGCGTTCAGGGCCAGAATATTGGTCTGGAACGCAATGCTGTCAATCACCGCGACAATTTCCACCATTCTGCCGGATGACGCGCTGACGTTATCCATTGTTGAGATCACGCCCTGCATAACATCGCCACAGCGGTTGGCCGTTTGCGCGGTGCTATCGGATAGCTCATCCGCCAGTTGCGTATTACTGGCATTTTGATGAACGGTCGCATTTAACTGTTCCATCGCCGCCGAACTCTCTTCCAGCGCAGCGGCCTGCTGCGTGACGCGAGATGAAAGTTCCATATTGCTGTCTGCCAGGCTGACGGCATTATTCGCCACCACCACGCTACTGCTTCTGACGGTGATCAGAATGGCTGAGATTTTATCGACGAACAGATTAAACGCCTCGGCGATAGCCGAAATCTCATCTTTGCCGCGCACATCCAGGCGACGGGTAAGATCGCCTTCGCCCTGCGCAATATCATCGAGCGCCTGGCGGGTATCATCGAGACGCGAAATCAGTCGGCGAACCACCAGCCAGGATCCCACCAGCAATAGCGTCATAATTGGGATCAACACTTCCAGCACGTCCTGCATCATCACTTTGGCGAGACCGACGATGCGTGATTCAGGCGTCACCAGCCCCACGACCCAGCCGGTATCCGCCATCGGGAATAGCATTACCCGGGTCGGCGTATTCAACACATAGTCGTTGGCAAGCGTAATCGTCTTAACCCCATCTGCCGGACGTAAAGATTTAAGACCGTTTTCCACCGGGATAAGCCATTGCGCGCTTTGCGCCAGATCGTTAATGGTTTTGTGTTTTGTCAGATCAGCCTGCGGGAAATAGAGCATTTGTCCGTGTTTATCCACCACGAACGCGTAACCACCGGTGCTGTTTCCCTGTTGTTGCATAAAGGTGGCAACGTTATCGAGACGAATATCGGTAGTGGCGACGCCGGCAAACTTACCGGCCAGTTGATAAGGAACGCTGCAGGTTACCATGTTGACCCCGGAACTGGCATCCTGGTAAACATCAGACCATAAGCAGCTGTTTTGTGAATGTCCCTTGGCATGCTGATACCAGCTTTCATTGTGGTATCCGCTTGATCCTTCGACGTTATAGTCGTTGGAGTACATCAGCTTTCCTTCAGCGTTACGCGCCCAGAAAAAGCTGCGTTTTTCTACGCCTGCGGTGAAGGCGTCTGGTTCTGGCCAAATGCCGCCGCCGGTAATGATCGATTCTTTATCTTCACCTATCAAATGTGGAACAACGCTTTGATATAGAGATTCATCGTTGGGCAGCACTTCGGCCAGTCGCGACAAACCGACGGTCTCACCTTCAATTCGCGACAACACGGTACTTAACTGGCGGGTTAAACCTTGCCCCGTTTCTTCGATCAGGGCGGTATTGATTTCAACGACGCGCGGCTGCCCTCGCCAGAGCATAATTGCAACAATAACAAGTGTAGTGACTGCAAGCAGCAGAATGCCGCCAATGGTTAAACGCGTTGAAATACGAGTAGGATACCAGGCCATACAAACTCCTTCTGCAAAAGGCTAACTTTTACCCAGTATCGGCACCGGCGTTTTTATCTTTATAAAGTTTCCTTAAGTATTGCAAAATAAATAAGTGACGGCGTCACAAATAGCAAAACCCAGCACTTTGGCCGGGTTTTAATAACGCTTTAATTTTATTTTGATAATTCTTTTTTGATTTCGTCTTTTATTTTACTTAATTCGCTCTGCGGATGTTTTTTACAAAGTTCTACGGTCAGAGGTACTGCGGTCGTGACGGTTTCGTTATAGTCGACGTAATCACCACCTTTGAAATCTTCGTCTTCATTAAGCACCCAGAAAGCCACCGGAGCCATGGTCTGCGGGTTCAGATCAATGAATTCCTGGCAGCTCATGCCTTTCGGCGTCACTTCAGTTTTCGCGCTATCAGTGGCTGCATTGACGCTAACACTGGTTAACAGAGCTGCGACCAGAATACCTGCTGTAGAAAGGGAGAATTTATTCATTGTAGTACTCCATTTATAATATAGATAATATCTACACTCGCGCTTCAAACCGTTAATGTAGTTCGCAAAAATAATACCCCTACCGTTATAAGAATAAGGATTGCCATTATTGATTTGGCTGAAATTGATATTTCCCATTACCGATTCTGATGTTTGAGGGGAAATGTTGCCGACAATGTGATCGTTCCGACGAAATCAGCAGATTCATACCCCGCTCTCCTGTCGCTGCACCAAAACTGAACTACGCTGCACAAATGTTGATCATTAGTTAATGAATATGGTTTGCGTTTTAACAAAAACAGCCAGCGTATCGCTGTTAGCGACCTGGCACGCGTCCTGCATTGTTAATTCACTAACAGTGAGCCGTCATCTGACAGACAATTAACAGCGAGAAGGTAATGACAGCGAAACCTGAATTATTTACCCGCATAGAACAGACCTTCAGCCAGCTTACGCCGAGCGAAAAGCGCGTAGCCGGGTGGCTGTTAGCCCACGGTGTACAGATCCCTTTTGAAACCGCGGATGGCATCGCTAAAGCGGCAGGAACCAGCGGCATTACCGTAGGACGCTATCTGCGTAAGCTGGGCTTTCGTAATCTGGAGGATGCAAAAGCCAGCCTGCGTGAGCTGCCGGTTGTCCCCTATCAACCCTGGGGAATGAACGAGCGGCTGGATTCCTGGCACCAGCAGCAAAGCCTGCCGGATCGTGCGCAGCAGTCGCTGTTACTGGAAATCGACGCCATTACCCATGTCTATCAACTCGCGCAAAGCGAAACATTTTTACGCATTGCGCAGCAGCTGGCGCATGCGGAAGCGGTTTACATCCTCGGGATCCAGTCTACACGTGGGATTGCCAACGCCTTTTTTAGTCATCTTGAATACCTGCGGCCTAAAGTCAGCTACTCCGAAGGGCTTTCCGGCAGTTGGGTCGAGTCGCTGAATTCGGGATTTAACCAGCCATACGTGGTGATCACCGACATGCGCGCCTACTCCGCTATCTCCCGACAATATTGCCGTGTCGCGACAGAACGCCATATTCCACTGGCGCTGATCACCGATGTGTGGTGTCCGTGGGCCAGAGATTATGCCCTTGATTTACTCCAGGTAAAAACTGACACCGGACATTTCTGGGATTCTCTGGCTCCCGTGAGCTGTCTGTTCAACTTATTACTCTCTGCGGTGGTGGAGCAACTTGGTGATTCCCTCGCAGGACGCCTGCAAACCAATCGCCAGTTACAACAACAGTTTGGTCAATTCGAACAATAAACAGGAAATGTGCTATGTCAGAAACCCCAGAACTGGTCGATCTGTCGGTGATATTCCCGTCACTGCATATCGATCTCAAATACGCCACGGCCGACAACATTACCGGCGCGCCTATCTACCGGGAAGCGCGCTGCCTGTTACACCGCGAGGCGGTAACCGCGCTGGCTAAAAGCATCAGTATCGCGCAACTGGCGGGCCTGAAGCTTGTAGTGTTTGACGCGTATCGCCCCCAGCAGGCGCAGGCGGTGCTGTGGAATGCGTGCCCGGATCCCCAGTACGTCGTCGATGTGGCGATTGGATCCAATCACAGCCGCGGGACGGCCATCGACGTTACGCTGATGGACGATCGTGGCAATGTTCTTGATATGGGCGCTGATTTTGATGAGATGCACGACCGTTCTCATGCCTGGCACCCTTCTGTTCCACCAGCCGCGCAGCGTAACCGGTTGTTACTCAACGCCATTATGTTCGGTGGCGGTTTTGTCGGCATTAACAGCGAGTGGTGGCATTTTGAATTACCTGATGCCGCGCGTTATCCACTGCTTGACGACCAGATAGCCTGTTTCCCTGTTCCCCCCATAACAACACAACATCCTTTTTAATTCTGGAGCCTGGTTATGAAGACTACACCTGCGTTAAATGCGTTTTTTCGCCCCGCTCTGATCGCCATTGCGCTGGCATTTGCCCTCCCTGCCGCGCAGGCCGCCGTGCCGAAAGATATGTTGGTCATCGGTAAAGCCGCCGACCCGCAGACGCTCGACCCCGCCGTGACAATCGATAACAACGACTGGACGGTCACCTATCCCTCTTATCAGCGTTTGGTTCAGTACAAAACCGAAGGCGGTAAAGGCTCAACGGAAGTTGAAGGTGATTTAGCCAGCGGCTGGAAAGCCTCTGACGATCAGAAAGAGTGGACGTTCACCCTGAAAAACGATGCCAAATTCGCCGACGGTACGCCGGTGACGGCAGATGCAGTAAAACAATCCTTTGAGCGCCTGCTCAAAATTGGCCAGGGACCCGCTGAAGCATTCCCGAAAGATCTGAAGGTTGAGGCCATTGATGACAATACGGTGAAATTTACCCTCAGCCAGCCGTTCGCGCCATTCCTGTATACGCTGGCAAATGACGGGGCCTCAATTATCAACCCGGCAATCTTAAAAGAGCATGCCGCAGACGATGCCCGCGGATTCCTGGCGCAGAACACGGCAGGCTCCGGTCCTTTCATGCTGAAAAGCTGGCAAAAAGGACAACAACTGGTACTGGTGCCAAACCCGCATTATTCCGGGGCCAAACCAACGTTTAAGCGGGTTTCGGTAAAAATCATTGGTGAAAGCGCCTCCCGTCGCCTGCAGTTGTCGCGTGGCGATATCGACATTGCCGACGCGCTTCCAGTCGACCAGTTGGCCGCTTTAAAACAGGAAGGCAAAGTTAACGTAGTGGATTATCCCTCGCTGCGCGTGACCTATCTGTATCTGAACAACAGTAAAGCGCCGCTCAATCAGGTGGATTTACGCCGCGCCATCTCATGGGCCACCGATTATAAAGGCATGGTGAATGGGATCCTCAGTGGCAATGGTAAACAGATGCGCGGTCCGATCCCTGAAGGTATGTGGGGTTTTGATGACAAGGCTATGCAGTACAGTTTTGATGAAGCCAAAGCGAAAGCCGCATGGGACAAGGTCGCGAACAAACCCGAGAGCCTGAGTTTCTTGTATTCAGATAATGACCCTAACTGGGAGCCGATTGCCCTCTCTACCCAGGCCAGTCTCAACAAACTGGGTATTAAGGTGAAGCTGGAGAAACTGGCGAATGCCACCATGCGTGACCGCGTGGGTAAAGGGGATTACGACATTGCTATCGGCAACTGGAGTCCGGATTTCGCCGACCCGTACATGTTCATGAACTACTGGTTTGAGTCAGATAAAAAAGGTCTGCCGGGTAACCGTTCATTCTATGAAAATAGTGAGGTCGATAAGCTGCTGCGTAGCGCATTAGCCACCACCGATCCGGTCGCCAGAACCAATGATTACCAGCAGGCGCAAACCATCGTGATTGATGAAGCGGCCTACGTCTATTTATTCCAGAAAAACTATCAACTGGCGATGAACAAAGACGTCAAAGGATTTGTATTTAACCCCATGCTGGAACAGGTCTTCAATATCTCCACCATGAGTAAATAAGCCACGTTGATGCGGAGCCACTCAGGCTCCGCAAGGGGAAGCTAATGACGTTCTGGAGCATTTTACGCCAGCGATGCTGGGGACTTATTCTGGTGGTTATCGGTGTTTGCGTGATCACCTTTATTATTTCGCACCTGATCCCAGGCGACCCCGCGCGGTTGCTGGCGGGCGATCGCGCCAGCGATGAAATTGTTGAAAATATTCGCCAACAGCTGGGGCTGAACCAACCGCTGTATGTGCAGTTCTTTCGCTATGTGAGCGATATCTTTCAGGGCGACTTAGGCACCTCTATTCGCACCGGACGCCCGGTACTGGATGAACTGCGTATCTTCTTTCCCGCCACCCTGGAGCTGGCTTTCTGCTCTTTGTTGCTGGCGCTGGTGATCGGTATTCCGTTAGGTATTTTATCTGCAGTCTGGCGCAACCGTTGGCTTGATCACCTCGTTCGCCTGATGGCGATTACCGGCATCTCCACGCCTGCATTCTGGCTGGGGCTGGGGGTTATCGTGCTGTTTTACGGTCATCTGCAAATTTTGCCCGGCGGTGGACGGTTAGACGACTGGCTGGATCCACCGGCTCATGTCACCGGATTCTACCTGATTGATGCCCTGCTGGAAGGCAATGGCGAAGTCTTTTTCAATGCGCTCCAGCACCTGATCCTGCCGTCACTGACGCTGGCTTTTGTGCACTTAGGGATCGTTGCCCGCCAGATTCGCTCCGCCATGCTGGAGCAACTGAGTGAAGATTACATTCGTACCGCGCGCGCCAGCGGACTGCCGGGCTGGTACATCGTGTTATGTTACGCGTTGCCGAATGCGCTTATTCCATCAATAACCGTGCTCGGCCTGGCATTGGGCGATCTGCTCTACGGTGCGGTACTGACCGAAACGGTCTTCGCCTGGCCGGGAATGGGCGCCTGGGTGGTAACGTCGATTCAGGCGCTCGACTTCCCGGCGGTGATGGGATTTGCCGTAGTGGTCTCTTTCGCTTATGTGCTGGTCAACCTTGCGGTTGATTTACTCTACCTGTGGATTGACCCACGTATTGGACGCGGAGGTGCTGAATGATGCTCACTCAAGAAACGCCGACCGCCCCACAGACTGCTCGTCGTCGTACGGACTGGGCGAAATTGTTGTGGATGATGAAAAGCAGCCCGCTGACGCTGATAGGCGGGGTCATCATTGTACTGATACTGTTGCTGATGGTGCTGTCACCGTGGATTACGCCTTACGATCCTAATGCCATCGATTTAAGTGCGCGCCTGCTGCCACCGTCTGCGGCCCATTGGTTTGGTACCGATGAAGTGGGCCGCGATCTGTTCAGCCGTGTTCTGGTCGGAAGCCAGCAGTCGGTCGTCGCTGGTCTGGTGGTGGTGGGAATTGCCGGCGGATTGGGTTCGCTGCTGGGTTGTCTGTCTGGCGTCATGGGGGGACGCGCCGATGCAATTATCATGCGAATAATGGACATCATGCTGTCCATCCCTTCGCTGGTACTGACAATGGCACTGGCCGCTGCGCTGGGACCCAGCCTGTTTAACGCCATGCTGGCGATTGCCATCGTACGTATTCCTTTTTATGTGCGCCTCGCCCGCGGCCAAACGTTAGTGGTGCGTCAGTTTACCTATGTCCAGGCTGCGCGGACCTACGGCGCTTCTCGCTGGCACCTGATTAGCTGGCACATTTTACGTAACTCTTTACCGCCGCTGATTGTGCAGGCGTCGCTGGATATCGGCAGCGCGATCCTGATGGCCGCCACGCTCGGGTTTATTGGTCTGGGCGCACAGCAGCCCAGCGCGGAATGGGGAGCGATGGTGGCGATAGGCCGCAACTACGTGCTTGATCAGTGGTGGTATTGCGCTTTTCCCGGCGCCGCAATTCTGATTACCGCCGTGGGCTTTAATCTTTTTGGCGATGGTATTCGCGACCTGCTGGATCCGAAAGCCGGAGGAAAACAGTCATGACACAACCCGTACTGGAAATTGAGGATTTGCATCTGAGTTTCCCCGGCTATAAAGCTGACGTGCATGCGCTGAACCATGTTTCGCTGCATATCAACCGCGGAGAAATTGTCGGCGTGGTCGGTGAATCCGGTTCCGGCAAGTCCGTGACGGCGATGCTTACCATGCGGCTGCTGCCGGAGGGCAGCTATCATATTCACCAGGGACGCGTTTCGCTACTGGGTGAAGATGTGCTTAACGCCAGCGAAAAGCAAATGCGCCAATGGCGCGGCGCACGCGTTGCGATGATCTTTCAGGAGCCCATGACCGCGCTTAATCCCACGCGACGTATCGGCCAGCAGATGGTGGAAGTTATCCGCCATCACCAGGCGCTAAGCCGCACGGATGCTCGCCAGAAAGCCATCGCTTTACTGGAAGAGATGCAAATTCCGGACGCGGCGGAAGTGATGAAACGTTTCCCGTTTGAGCTTTCCGGCGGTATGCGCCAGCGGGTGATGATTGCGCTGGCCTTTTCCTGCGAGCCGGAACTGATCATTGCCGATGAACCGACCACTGCACTTGACGTCACGGTACAGCTGCAGGTGTTGCGTTTGCTGAAGCTAAAAGCGCGCGCCAGCGGGACAGCCGTGCTATTTATCAGCCATGATATGGCGGTGGTTTCACAATTGTGCGACCGGTTATACGTCATGTATGCCGGAAGCGTGATTGAGAGCGGCCCAACACAAACCGTTATTCAGCATCCCACGCATCCCTATTCCATCGGCTTGCTGAAATGTGCGCCGGAACACGGTGAACCGCGCGCATTGCTGCCTGCCATTCCCGGCACCGTACCGAATTTAACCCGCTTACCGAGCGGATGCGCATTTCGTGAGCGCTGTTTTGCGGCTGGCCCTCGCTGTGACGAGACGCCTGCGTTGAGCCGTCAGGGTGGCGTGGATCAACAATCGGCCTGCTGGTATCCGCAACTGGAGACAACACATGTCTGAATTTTTACTGGCCTTGCAGGATGTTCATGTCAGCTTTCCCGCGCGTAAAAACTGGCTCGGCAAGGTTACCGAACGGGTGCATGCGCTCAACGGTCTGGATTTACAGATTCGACAGGGAGAAACGCTGGGGATTGTCGGTGAATCCGGCTGCGGAAAAAGTACGCTGGCGCAACTGCTGATGGGGATGCTGCAACCCAGTCAGGGAAACTACTCTCGCCGCGATGGCAAGCAGCACAATGGTATGCAGATGGTCTTTCAGGACCCGCTTTCATCGCTTGATCCGCGCTTACCGGTGTGGCGAATTATCACCGAACCGGTGTGGATCCAGAAGCGAAGCTCCGAGCGTGAACGCCGCATTCTTGCCGAAGATTTGGCGCAACAGGTAGGGATCCGCCCTGAATATCTCGACCGTCTGCCGCATGCGTTCTCCGGCGGGCAGCGTCAGCGTATTGCCATTGCCCGGGCGTTGTCGTCAGAGCCGGACGTGATTGTACTGGATGAACCCACTTCGGCGCTGGATATCTCCGTGCAGGCGCAAATTCTTAACCTGCTGGTGTCATTGCAGGCACGCAGAAATCTGACCTATGTGCTGATATCGCATAACGTGTCGGTGGTTCGCCATATGAGCGATCGCGTGGCGGTGATGTACCTTGGGCAAATTGTTGAACTGGGAGAAACGCAGCAGGTTCTTACTCATCCTGCCCATCCCTACACGCGATTATTACTCGACTCCGTCCCTAAAACGGGAGCACCGCTGGCGGAGGATTTAGTGTTACGGAAAACCGAACTACCGGGGAACCGAACGCTGCCTGAGGGCTGTTTTTTTCGTGACAGATGTCCGTTGGCGATCCGTGGCTGTGAGAATAAACAGATCTTGCTGTCCAGCGAATCAGGATGTGAGGTTCGCTGCTGGCGGGCGGTTAACGTGAGCTGAACGCGGCGGAAAATCAGGCGCAATACGCCTTTTTCAGGGTATCCACCAGCACTTCTGAGGCAGTAGATAACTTATGATGTGCCGAACGCAGAACGCCGATCCGACGCTGGATCACCGGCGTGTCCAGATCGATACAGGTTGCGCCTAATTCAGTCATTTGCGTACGGCACAGCGCGGGTACCGCGCTGCCGCCCAGGCCCTTAGCCACCAGCCGGCCAATGGTCACCAGTTGATGGCTCTCCAGCGCCACCTCCAGCGAATGCCCGCTTTGCACCAACTGTTCTTCCAGCATCAGACGCACAGCGGAAGGTCGTTGCAGAGTGATGAAATCCAGCGTCAGCAGTTCACGCCACGCAATACGATCCCGCCCTGCCAGTCGGCATGTTGGCGGGACAATCGCGATAAAACGATCCACACCAAGCGGGGTGAAATGCAGATGCCCGGAATAGTCCGGTTCGAAGGCAATGCCCATCTCCACCCGCCCTTCACTCACCATCTCAATGACTTGTTCGTTAATCACATCGTGAACCGTTACGTTGATACCGGAATAGGAATCACGAAACGTCTTCAGTACTGACGGCAGGACGTTAGCAGCAAATGAAGGCATGGCGGCAATAGAGATTTTACCGCGTTGCAGCGTGAATCGCTGGCGCATTGCCTCTTCCGTGTTCTCCCAGTCCGCGAGCAACTGTCGCCCCATGTTCAGCAACGTTTCCCCTTCCTGCGTCAGGGTCACCTTGCGGGTGGTTCTCAACAGTAAAGCCCCACCCAACGAATCCTCCAGTCCTTTAATCGCCAGACTTAATGCGGGTTGCGACATATTCAGTCTTTCACTGGCATGAGCAAAATTCAGAGTGTGAGCTACCGCTAAAAACGCGCGTAACTGTTTGATGCTCATTCCCATTTCGCATTCCTTTAACCTGTTGAATACCTTTAATTAACATTAAATTGATAAAAAAACCCAATGAGTGAGTCACAAATTTAAAATTAACAAATCATTTTTCTCCCCCAATGATGTCGGCAAGGACAACTGGAGGGGCAAGTATATGGCTGGACTGGATAAACGGGTCGCCACGTATCAAGAGGCGCTGGAAGGACTGACCGACAACATGACGCTGCTGGCGGGCGGTTTTGGCTTATGTGGCATCCCTGAAAATCTGATTGCCGAAGTACGTCGTCGGGAGGTTCAGGGTCTTACCGTGGTG
This sequence comes from Citrobacter werkmanii, assembly GCF_008693645.1. Classification (NCBI taxonomy): domain Bacteria; kingdom Pseudomonadati; phylum Pseudomonadota; class Gammaproteobacteria; order Enterobacterales; family Enterobacteriaceae; genus Citrobacter; species Citrobacter werkmanii. The sequence goes on from NZ_CP044101.1 coordinate 2,627,581, forward strand.
TCAAACAACTGCGGCGTGGACGGTTTTGGCCTCGGCGTACTGCTGGAAACGCGTCAGGTGCGCAAAGTGGTTGCATCCTATGTGGGTGAAAACGCGCTGTTTGAAAAGCAGGTGCTTAGCGGCGAACTGGAAGCCATCCTGACGCCGCAAGGCACGCTGGCGGAGCAGTTGCGCGCTGGCGGCGCGGGGATCCCCGCTTTCTTCACCGCGACCGGATACGGGACCCCCGTGGCCGAAGGAAAAGAGGTGCGCGAGTTTGCCGGACGTCCGTACATTTTAGAACAGGCCATAACCGGGGACTTTGCGCTGGTCAAAGGCTGGAAAGCCGACTGGTACGGCAATGTTATCTATCGCCATACCGCACAGAATTTTAATCCGCTGATGGCCGCTGCCGGGCGCATTACCGTGGTGGAAGTTGAAGAGATTGTCCCCCCTGGCGAGTTGGATCCCGCTGCGATTCATACTCCCGGAATTTTTGTTAACCGCATTATTCAGGGGCAATTTGAAAAACGTATTGAACAACGCACCCTGCGCCAGAAAGGAGCCTGACCATGTTAACGCGTGAACAAATGGCAATGCGTGTCGCCCGTGAGCTGCGCGACGGTTATTACGTCAACCTTGGGATTGGTATTCCCACTCTGGTAGCGAACTACATCCCCGATGGTATGGACGTGATGCTGCAATCGGAAAACGGTTTGCTGGGTATGGGGCCGTTTCCCACAGAAGACGAAATTGATGCGGACATGATCAACGCCGGAAAACAGACCGTGACGGCGCGCAAAGGCGCAGCGATTTTCGACTCGGCGCAATCCTTCGCGATGATCCGCGGCGGCCACGTTGACCTGACGGTGCTCGGCGCGTTTGAGGTCGATGTTAACGGCAATATCGCCTCGTGGATGATCCCCGGAAAAATGGTGAAAGGCATGGGCGGCGCAATGGACCTGGTGGCCGGAGCCGACAACATCATCGTGGTGATGACCCATGCCTCCAAAAACGGTGAGTCAAAATTACTTCCCGCCTGCACCCTGCCGCTGACCGGCGTGGCCTGCATCAAACGCGTACTTACCGATCTGGCGCTGCTGGAGATTGCCGACGGGGCGTTCATTCTTCGCGAACGCGCCCCGGGTATCAGCGTGGATGACATCGTCGCCAGAACCGCCGGCAAGCTGATCGTTCCTGAAAATGTCCCCGAGATGCAATTTAACTGAGGAGCTGACCATGCAGGATGTTGTTATTGTCGCGGCAACGCGCACCCCGATTGGCAGTTTTCATGGCGCGCTGGCGCCGCTTTCGGCGGTTGAACTCGGTTCGGTGGTCATCCGTTCCCTGCTGGAAAAAACGGCCGTGGCGCCTGAGCAAATTGATGAAGTGATTTTGGGTCAGGTGCTCACGACGGGCAGTGGTCAAAATCCGGCCAGACAGACGGCGTTACGCGCGGGCTTACCGGTCACTACGCCAGCGCTAACCATTAATCTGGTGTGCGGCTCGGGCCTGAAGGCGGTGCATCAGGCGGTACAGGCGATTCGCTGCGGTGATGCGCAAATTGTGATTGCCGGTGGGCAGGAGAGCATGAGCAATGCGCCCTATTTCCTCGACGGCGCGCGGGCCGGTCTGCGCCTGGGTCATGCCAGCCTGAAAGACAGCGTAGTGCATGACGGTTTATGGGACGCCTTCAACGACTATCACATGGGCATTACCGCGGAGAATCTGGCGGATAAGTTCGCTATCAGTCGTGAGCAACAGGACGCATTTGCTCTGCACTCCCAACAAAAAGCAGCTGCCGCGATTGAAGCCGGTCGTTTTAGTGCGGAGATTACCCCGGTCAGCGTTCCGCAGGGGAAAAAACCGCCGCGTGTAGTGGACCGTGACGAACAACCGCGCCCGGATACTCAGGCTGATAAGCTGGCGCAGCTGAAGCCAGCGTTTCGGCCTGGAAACGGCACGGTGACCGCCGGGAATGCTTCTTCAATCAATGATGGCGCCGCGGCGGTGATGCTAATGAGCGCCGCCAAAGCCGCAGAACTCAATTTGCCGGTTCTGGGACGGGTTGCGGGCTATGCGGTCTCCGGCGTCGATCCGGCCATTATGGGTATTGGGCCAGTAGAAGCGTCACTTCAGTGTCTGCAACGGGCTGGCTGGGCGCTGAACGATGTTGATCTCATTGAAGCCAACGAAGCGTTTGCCGCACAAGCGCTGGCGGTTGGCGAATCACTGAACTGGGATAGCAGCAAAGTTAACGTCAATGGCGGCGCGATCGCGCTGGGTCATCCGATTGGTGCCTCCGGGTGCCGGGTTCTGGTGACCCTGCTGCATGAAATGGCCCGCAGCAACGCCGCCAAAGGGTTGGCCACGCTGTGCGTAGGCGGTGGTCAGGGTGTCGCGCTGGCAGTAGAGCGTCCGGGGGGATCTCATGAAAAATAAGCAAATTTGCGTACTGGGCGCGGGTTTAATGGGCGTCGGCATCGCCACCCACTTTGCCCGCTTTGGTCACGATATCTGGTTGTACGACACCGATAGCAGCCGAATTGCGGAAATTAGCCATATTGCCAGCGGTATTGTGGATGAGCTTATTGCTACTGAACAATTTGCTCTAAGCGAAAAAACATCGGTTATGAACCGTCTACACGGTACGACGTCGCTACAGGATATTGCCGCGTGCGGATTGCTGATTGAAGCCATCCCGGAACGCCTCGAACTTAAACATGCGCTGTATGCGCAACTGGAAGAGCTGATCGCACCGGAGGCGGTGATCGCCAGTAATACCAGCGGACTGCCACCCGATGCCCTTGCAGAAAAGCTTGCCTATCCTGAGCGGTTGCTGATTGCCCATTTCTGGAACCCGCCGCACTTTATTCCGCTGGTTGAAATTGTGCCGGGGACGGCAACGAAGGCGGAATATCTCCATGAATTACAACAACTACTGCTGTCGATGCAGCTGGAAGCGGTCGTACTCGATCGCGCCGCGCCAGGGTTTGTCGGCAACCGTCTGCAATTCGCCCTGCTGCGTGAAGCGTTGCATATCGTTAAAAGCGGTATCGCCAGCGCGGAGGTAGTGGATCAGGTAATGCGTGCCTCGCTCGGACGACGCTATGCCATGGTTGGTCCGCTGGAGGCGGCTGATATGACCGGTCTTTCTACGGTACAGGACATTTGTCGGCATCTGTTACCGGAGCTGGCAACAGGTAGCGACATGATGTCGCTGGTCGCTGACAAGGTCGCCAACGGTGATACCGGTTTGCGCAGCGGCCAGGGATTTTATCGCTGGGATGATTCGCGCAAGGAGTACATCCAGCAACGCAGAGAGCACCAGCTGCGCTTTGCCCTGAAACCGTAACTTCTCTTTCTGTACCCCACTATAACAATGATATTGAGGAGTCATGATGAGTGTATTAATCGCCCTGGCAGCGCTGGGCCTGCTGATGCTTGCAGCCTATCGCGGATACAGCGTCATCCTGTTTGCCCCCATCGCGGCATTAGGTGCTGTATTGCTTACCGAACCCAGCGCTGTCGGCCCTGCCTTCACCGGCCTGTTTATGGAAAAAATGGTCGGTTTTGTGAAGCTTTACTTCCCGGTATTTTTGCTGGGTGCGGTGTTTGGCAAGTTAATCGAGTTGTCTGGTTTTTCCCGCTCTATTGTTGCCGCCGCCATCAATATTCTCGGGCGGCGTCACGCCATCCCGGTGATCGTGCTGGTGTGCGCGCTGTTAACCTACGGCGGGGTGTCACTGTTCGTCGTGGCGTTTGCGGTGTATCCCTTTGCGGCGGAGCTGTTCCGCCAGAGTAATATTCCTAAGCGCCTGATCCCGGCCACCGTTGCGCTGGGCGCGTTTTCCTTCACGATGGACGCCTTGCCGGGCACGCCGCAGATCCAGAATATTATTCCGACCAGCTTCTTTGGGACTAACGCCTGGGCCGCGCCGTGGCTGGGGCTGATAGGCTCGCTGTTTATTATTTTCGTCGGTCTGGTTTATCTCGAACGTCAGCGTCGTAAAGCGCAGGCAAAGAATGAAGGCTATGGCACTGAACTGTTAAACGAGCCGGAAACGCCGGATAACATTAACCTGCCGAACCCGATAATCGCTATCTCTCCGCTGATTCTGGTTGGGGTATTTAACCTGCTGTTTACCCGCTGGATCCCACAGTGGTATGGCGCAACACATCAACTGGAACTGCCAGGCCTTGCCAAACCGATTACCACCGAAGTCGGTAAAATTACCGCTATCTGGGCGGTGGAAGCGGCGCTGATTTCAGGGATCCTGCTGGTGGTGCTGTTCGGCTATCGCAACATTAAAGGTCGCCTGGCGGAAGGCAGTAGAACGGCGGTTGGCGGCGCGATCCTCGCGGCGATGAACACCGCGTCGGAGTATGGTTTTGGTGCGGTGATCGCTGCCTTGCCGGGTTTCCTTGTGTTGTCAAAAGCGCTGGCGGCGATCCCCGACCCGCTTCTTAACGAAGCCATCAGCATCACCACGCTGGCCGGGATCACCGGCTCGGCGTCTGGCGGAATGAGTATTGCCCTCGCCGCCATGTCTGACACTTTTATTGCCGCTGCCCATGCCGCCAATATTCCACTCGAAGTCTTCCACCGCGTGGCGTCAATGGCCAGTGGCGGCATGGATACCCTGCCGCACAACGGCGCGGTCATTACCCTGCTGGCTATTACCGGCCTCAGCCATCGTCAGGCGTACGGCGGGATTTTCGCCATCACCGTGATCAAAAGCCTGGCCGTGCTGTTTGTTATCGGCGTCTTCTACACCACCGGAATTGTTTAAGGAGAATCATCATGAACTTAACGGGAAAAACCGCCCTGGTTACCGGCTCGACCAGCGGTATTGGATTAGGCATCGCTCAGGTGCTGGCACAAGCGGGCGCTTCGTTGATCCTCAACGGATTTGGTGATGTCGAAGCCGCCAAAGACGCCGTGGCGCAGTATGGCAAAACGCCAGGCTACCACGGCGCGGACCTGAGCGATGAAGCGCAAATTGCTGACATGATGCGCTATGCTGCAAGCGAATTTGGCGGTGTGGATATCCTGGTCAACAACGCCGGGATCCAGCATGTGTCTCCGGTAGAAACCTTCCCGGTTGAAAAATGGAATGCGATTATTGCTATTAACCTCTCATCCGTTTTTCACACTACGCGACTGGCGCTGCCAGGCATGCGCGCACGGAACTGGGGACGCATCATTAATATCGCCTCGGTTCACGGCCTGGTGGCTTCTAAAGAGAAATCCGCGTACGTGGCAGCCAAGCACGGCGTGGTGGGATTAACCAAGACCATTGCGCTGGAAACCGCGCAGACCGGCATCACCTGCAATGCGCTATGCCCCGGTTGGGTGCTCACACCGTTGGTCCAGCAGCAGATTGATAAACGTATTGCCGAAGGCGCTGCGCCTGACGTCGCACGTGACGCCCTGCTGGCGGAAAAGCAACCGTCGCGCGAATTCGTCACGCCGGAGCAGTTAGGGGAACTCGCGTTGTTTTTATGTTCAGACGGTGCGGCGCAGGTACGAGGCGTTGCGTGGAATATGGATGGCGGCTGGGTGGCGCAATAACATCATCGGGTGCCGGATAAGACGTAGTCACATCCGGCACGCCACGATTAAGACTTCAGCTGATAATCCAGTGTAATTTCCGCGTTCAGTACCTGCGAAACTGGGCAGCCGGCCTTCGCTTTCTGGATGATGCCGTCAAACGTGGCGGCGTCTATCCCCGGAACGCTTACCTCACTGTGCAGCGCTACTTTGGTTATCGCAAATCCCGCATCCACCTTATCCAGAGAAACATCGGCAGTGGTATCAATGGCGTCTGGCGTAAAGCCCGCATCGCCCAGCATTAACGAAAGCGCCATTGAGAAGCAGGCGGCATGGGCCGCGCCAATCAACTCTTCAGGGTTGGTGCCTTTTACCCCTTCGAACCGCGTATTAAACCCATACGGTTGCTGATTCAGCACGCCACTTTCGGTCGATACGGTACCTTTACCGCGTTTAATGTCGCCTTCCCAGTGTGCCTGACCCTTCTTATGGATAGTCATTACCGTTCTCCTGTGTTGTCGTTGAAGTTACAAGTATAGGACGCCTGAGAAAATGCATGATCCATCCGGGATAGTTCTGCATTTACCGCTTAAGCATTGACCTTTCAGACAAAATGACCGACCATCCTGAAAGCCGTTATTTTAAACATCGGCTTTCTATCAGGTTGTATTTCGTCCGTTGTTATACGGGCTCGCCCTTGAAACCAGAAACAGGATTAAGGAGTTAGAATGAAATCGAACCGTCAGGCCCGTCATATTCTTGGACTGGACCACAAAATCTCAAACCAACGTAAAGTCGTGACCGAAGGTGACAAAACCAGTGTGGTCAACAATCCTACCGGAAGAAAACGCCGCGCTGACGGCAAATAGTCTTTCGCAGGTCTGACTGAATAACGAGATAAACACCATTGCAACCGCAGTGGTGTTTTTGCTTATAAAACCCCATACCCCATTCACAATGCTTTATACTTCGCCCGTTTCCCTGGCGGACAGGCCACATACGATCATAAAGAACGCCAGGGACGGTTATTCAAAAAAGAGTGAGTGACATGGAAAACGAAACTAAAAAACTGCGTTCCCTTTACATCCCCTACGCTGGCCCGGTACTGCTGGAATTCCCTTTACTGAATAAAGGGAGCGCTTTCAGTGTGGAAGAACGCCGTAACTTCAACCTGCTGGGGTTACTGCCGGAAGTGGTCGAGACGATTGAAGAACAGGCTGAACGCGCCTGGATCCAATATCAGGGATTCAAAACCGAAATCGACAAGCATATTTACCTGCGTAACATTCAGGACACCAACGAAACCCTGTTTTACCGACTGGTGCATAATCACCTTGATGAGATGATGCCGGTTATCTATACCCCAACGGTAGGTGCTGCCTGTGAGCGTTTCTCTGAGATCTACCGTCGCGCGCGCGGTGTGTTTATCTCTTATCAGAACCGCCACAATATGGACGATATCCTGCAGAACGTACCTAACCACAATATCAAAGTCATCGTCGTCACCGACGGTGAACGTATTCTGGGCCTTGGCGACCAGGGGATCGGCGGGATGGGTATTCCGATCGGTAAGCTGTCGCTGTATACCGCGTGTGGCGGAATTAGTCCGGCCTACACCCTGCCGGTCGTCCTGGACGTCGGTACCAACAATCAGCAACTGCTGAACGATCCGCTGTATATGGGCTGGCGTAATCCGCGTATCACTGATGATGAATACTACGAATTTGTCGATGAATTCATCCAGGCTGTGAAGCATCGTTGGCCGGACGTGCTGCTGCAATTCGAAGACTTCGCGCAGAAAAATGCGATGCCGTTGCTGAACCGCTATCGCGATGAAATTTGCTCGTTTAACGACGATATTCAGGGCACCGCAGCGGTTACCGTTGGTACGCTCATTGCCGCCAGCCGCGCGGCGGGTAGCCAGTTAAGTGAACAGAATATCGTGTTCCTTGGAGCGGGCTCAGCCGGTTGCGGGATTGCCGAGCAGATCATCGCGCAAATCCAGCGTGAAGGTTTAAGCGAGGAAGCGGCGCGTCAGCGCGTGTTTATGGTCGATCGCTTCGGCCTGTTAACCGACAAAATGCCGAACCTGCTCTCCTTCCAGACCAAGCTGGTGCAAAAACGCGAAAATCTGCAGCACTGGGATACGCAAGAGGATGTGCTGTCGTTACTCGACGTGGTGCGTAACGTTAAGCCGGATATCCTGATTGGTGTTTCCGGACAGACCGGCCTGTTTACCGAAGAGATCATCCGCGAAATGCACAAGCATTGTTCGCGTCCCATCGTCATGCCGCTGTCTAACCCAACTTCACGCGTGGAAGCTACGCCACAGGATATTATCGCCTGGACCGAAGGTAACGCGCTGGTTGCGACCGGTAGTCCGTTCGCGCCGGTAGTGTGGAAGGAAAAAGTCTTCCCGATTGCTCAGTGTAATAACGCCTATATTTTCCCGGGTATCGGGCTGGGTGTTATTGCTTCCGGCGCATCGCGCATTACCGATGAAATGCTGATGTCGGCCAGTGAAACACTGGCGCAGTATTCACCGCTGGTGCTGAACGGCGAAGGACTGGTGTTACCGGAACTGAAAGACATTCAGACAGTTTCCCGTGCGATTGCTTTTGCCGTGGGTAAAATGGCCCAGCAGCAAGGCGTGGCTGTGAAAACGTCCGCCGAAGCGCTGCAACAGGCGATTGACGATAATTTCTGGCAGGCGGAATATCGCGACTACCGTCGAACGTCTATTTGACGGTTTGCCCGGCAGACTCTGCTGCCGGGCAATTTTAAGCCGTTCGATGAACGAAATACAGTATGTAGATTACTGTTCTGAAAGTTCCAGCTCAGCGATAACCGGCAGGTGATCGCTCGCCGTAGACCACGTAAATTCGGGTGAGTTATGTGGAATTTCCAGATTTTTGACGTTCCACTTCTGCCCTTTAAACGTGAAAATATGGTCTATATCGATCGCAGGGTTAACGGCTGGCCAACTGCGGGTATCAACCCCTTCTTTCGTCACTTCGTTGAAAAAGTAACGTATTTCTTTCAGCGGCTGCTCGTCCCGGGTCGAATTAAAGTCCCCTGCAAGGATTTTAATTGAGGAGGCGATATCCGGGAAATCTGATGTCGCGTCGCCAATGCTGATATCTAAAAGATAGCGGGCTTGTTCCGTACGCATGGTAGGATCTTTTTGCCAGTCGAGATGGGTCACCATAATGATGGGGGCAGAATCAAACCCAGGCACGTCAACCTGCGCCAGTAACGCCACGCGTTGTTCAGCATTACCCGACGGTAATTTTACCACCTGCGTGTGCAATATTTTATATTTGGAAAGCAGTCCTAACCCGTACTCACCGCCATCAAAATCGAGTGCTTTACCAAAGGCGTAATACAGTTTATTGGCATCAGCGATTTTTTTGAGTTGATCGATCTTTTGACTGCGCCCTGTTTTATTATCAACCTCTGGCACTGCTATAATATCTGCATCTATTCTTTTAATAGCTGAATTAAGTGCCGTAAAATCCGCCACATCAGCAGATGCTTCATTTTTACCAATGTTATAGGTGGCAATCTTTAAATGCGGGTTATTCTGCGTGTAAATTTTGTCAGGAACACCACCCTTTTGCACTTTAAGTATCTCATTACCAGCGAGTTTTTCGCTTGCTTGTGCATTTGCAAATAAACATCCCAGCGCAATCATCGTCAATGTCATTGTTTTTTTCATGTCATCTATTCTCCAAATAATAAAATAGTGAGCGACAGCGTACCGGAGAACAGCGATCGTTATTGTGATCCTTAACTCATGCTTTCGACGCGACGAAAATTAAGTTTTGCCTGATTTATTTGTCTTGTGATCTGCTGGGTGTTCAAAGCTTGCGCTACCTCGTATGTTGCGATTACACTTTCATCACCGATTAACATTCTGAAAAACAAAAGGAGGATACTTATGCTGTACTGTGAACGTTTTATCGTTTCACATGCTTTTGGCGATCGCCAGTGCTCAAGCGTTATCGGTATCGTGCTGCGATAACTTCTGCTTGAGCGAAGCTAACTTCTCAATCCCCTTCTCTCGGGCTTACCGGGTTATCGTCAGCGATGTTTGACGAGGCGTTTTTACGCCTGTAACTCTTGAGTAAGCAACAATGAGCACATTACTAACCGCACAATCCTTACACGTTGATACGGCATTTGGCACGCTATTCGACGATCTTTCCTTCACCCTGAAAAAAGGTGACCGCATCGGGCTTATCGGTTACAACGGCTGCGGCAAAAGTACGCTGTTAAAACTGCTTGATGGCACGATTTCACCCACCAGCGGGTCTATCGCGCAGGCGAATCACTGTCATCTCGCACGTGTGGAGCAACATTTACCTGACGATATACTGCCGCTTACGTTGCAAGAGGCGGTGCTTGCTCAACTTCCCGAGCATGAACGCGCGAGCCAGCAATGGCGAGTTGAAGCGTTGCTGGCCGAAATGGGTTTCACGCCGGAGAATTTATCTCTGACAGCACAAACGCTGAGCGGCGGACAACACACGCGCCTGTTATTAGCGCGGGCGCTGATGCGAAATCCTGACCTGCTACTGCTGGATGAACCGGGTAACCACCTGGATTTGCCCACATTACTGTGGCTGGAACAGTTCTTACAGAACTGGTCTGGTAGTTTTGTAGTGGTTTCCCACGATCCGCAGTTACTGGATGCCGTGACTCACGGGACCTGGATCCTGCGCGATCGCACCCTGCATGCCTTCGATCTGCCCTGTAGCGCGGCGCGTCAGGCTCTGGTAGACAGAGACGCCAGCGATGCTTTGCGCCATAAGGCTGAACAAAAGGAGATCGACCGTGTCACCGCCAGCGCCAAACGGCTGGCGACCTGGGGGCGGGTCTACGACAACGAAGACCTTTCCCGTAAAGCCAAGCAGATGGAAAAACAGGTGCTGCGCCTGAAAGAGGTACAGACCGAAGTAACCTCGGGAAGTCAGTGGACACTAACATTGCAGGGTGATGCCCTGCGTGCGGATCGTTTGCTGGAGATGACTCATCTGTCCGTGGCCCCTGCTCCTGGCGCAGATTCGCTGTTTTCGATAGCCGGTATCCGCGTAAAAAGCGGCGATCGCGTGGCGATTGTCGGGCGCAATGGTTGTGGGAAATCATCGCTGTTAAGGCTTATCTGGCAACAGTTTCACTCACAGCTGGCATCGCCTTCATTGGTGTTACACCCGCGCGTTACGCTGGGGTATTACGATCAAACGCTGCACCAACTCGCTGATGACGACTCGCTGTTTGACGCGCTGGAAGCGTTTGCTCCTCAGCCTGATATTCGCAAAATGGCCTTGATTAGCGCGGGCTTTCCATGGGTTCGGCACGCACAGCGGGTCAGTACATTAAGTGGTGGCGAGCGTTCCCGGTTATTGTTTGTGGGACTGACGCTTGCGCGTTATAGCCTGCTGATGCTCGATGAACCGACCAACCATCTGGATATGGAAGGCAAAGAGGCGCTGGCAGAAACGCTGCAAAGCTATCACGGCGGCGTGCTGCTGGTCAGTCATGATCGCCAGCTTATCAGCAAAAGCTGTAACCGGTTCTGGTTTATTGATAACGTCGAACTCAGCGAATGGCACGATCTGGACGCGATCAACGCGCGAATTCGGGAAACATCTACTGAGATACCTGTCCCGAAAACGGTGGTTGAAGCGAGAAATGAAATAAGCCGCGACAGTGATGCGTTACTGGAACAACTTCTCGAACTGGAGCAGCGGCTGGCCGACGATCTCGCTCGTAAGCCGAAACATCAAAAACCGTTGTTACAAGCGCAATGGCGTCAGGAGATTGCGCGTCTGAACTCACTACTGGAGTAAACCGCATTGCCGGATGGCGCAAGCTTATCCGGCCTACATCAGCAAAATGCGCCTGTAGGCCCGTCATCCGGCATGCCATGTATTACTGCGGTTTTTTCTCTTTCCAGGCATCCCAGGCCTGTTTGATCTCTTGCTTTGCCGTAGCGGCGTCGTTGAAACCGTTTAATTCTACCTTTTTGCGCCCTTCCGGCAGATCTTTGTACACGCGGAAGAAAGATTCCAGGCGTTGCACTTCAATCTTGGGCAGATCGCTCAACTCTTTGATGTCATCATAAGTCGGGTCAATTTTACTGGCCGGAACGGCGACAATTTTGTCGTCCTTTTCTCCGCCGTCGATCATCTTCAGCACGCCAATCGCGCGCAGCTTAATCAATGTTCCTGGGGCCAGTGGCGCACGGGTATAAAAAATGACGTCCAGCGGGTCGCCGTCACCGGCTAAAGATTGAGTCAACGAGCCGTAGTTGGCGGGATAGGCAACCGGCATTGACTGGAAGCGATCGGCAACGATAAAACCGGTTTTGGCGTCGGTTTCATATTTAATCATTCCACCTGCCGGGATTTCAGTTACGGCATAAAACTCTTCCGGGTTATTTTCCGGCTGAGGAAATTCGAGGATGTTCTGCGCCTGAGCGGACGCACAAAGAAACACGCTGACTGCGAGTAATTTTTTTACCAGATGCATTGTCTTTTAACTCTTCTATTATTGAAAAGACAACACCTTACGTTGAGCAGATGACAGAAACATGACGTTTTTTTGGCAAAAAAATGGCGCTACTGATGTAGCGCCATTACGTGGAGGTAACGTCAGGGATTAGTTAACCCCTTCCTCGCTCTCTTTTTTCGCTTCTTGTCTTTCGACTTCGCGATACCAGCGCGGGTGATGTTTCTTCGCCCAGCGACGGCTCACTTTCCCTTCGATCATGCCTTTAATAGAGCCTTTCACCCAGAATGCCATATACATATGGATGAGGATGGCGTGCATCAGGATAATGCCTGCCGCCGCATGGATCAGCAGGCTATAACGCACGACCTGCATCGGGAAGAACTGTGCAAAGTACGGACGCCAGATAATAATGCCGGTAATCAGCAGCACGAAAATCATGCTCATGATCGACCAGAACATCATTTTCTGTCCGGCGTTGTACTTGCCCACATCCGCCACTTTATGTTCATTGCCTTTCAGCACTTCCACAATGTTTTTCAGCCACGGAATATCTTTTTTATCCGGGATGTTGTGGTGAACAAAGCGTACAAACATGAACATTAACGCCACGAAGATCAGCAGCCCAAAGAACGGGTGCAAAATACGCCCCATCTGCGGCGTACCGAAAGTCTGCGTCAGCCATTGCAGAGTCGGGAAGAAAAATGAAATCCCCGACAGCGCCACCAGGAAGAAGCAGATCACCACCGTCCAGTGACAGGCGCGGTCGATAAACTTCGTGCGCACAATCATTTTCGACTTACTCATGATGATCCTCCTCGTCGTCGTCCACTTCCTTATTCGGACCAATACCAACGTAGTGGTAAATAAGTCCGGCGAAGGTGGCGATAAATCCGGCTGCGGCCAGCGGTTTCAGCGCCCCTTTCCACAGATTGATAGAGGTATCAATCTGCGGATCTTTCGGCAGGCCGTGGTACAGCTCCGGCTGGTTGGCATGATGCAGAACGTACATCACATGCGTCCCCCCCACACCTTCCGGGTTGTAGAGTCCGGCGTGTTCGAAACCGCGAGCTTTCAGTTTGGCCACCCGCTGTTCGCCCATTTCCAGCATTTTCTGCTTGGTGCCGAAATGTATTGCCCCTGTTGGACAGGTCTTGACGCAGGCAGGCTCCTGCCCGACGCTGACGCGGTCCACACACAGCGTACATTTATACACGCGGTTATCCTCTTTATTGAGGCGCGGAATATTAAATGGACACCCGGCAATACAGTAGCCGCAGCCAATGCAGTGCTCTGACTGGAAATCGACAATCCCGTTGGCGTACTGAATAATCGCCCCGGCAGACGGGCATGCCTTCAGGCAGCCCGGATCTTCACAGTGCATACAGCCGTCTTTACGAATTAGCCACTCAAGCTTGCCGTTCTGTTCGGTTTCGCTAAATCGCATCACCGTCCAGGATTTGGCGCTGAGATCGGCGGGGTTGTCATACACCCCGACGCAATGACCGACTTCATCGCGGATATCGTTCCACTCTGAACATGCCACCTGGCAGGCCTTACAGCCTATACAGGTGGACACATCGATCAGTTTCGCGACCTCTGCTTTGTAATCACGGGCCTGAGGCGGCGGCGTGATGGAGTTTGTTGCGGACCGTTTGATGATGTCCTGCGTTTCCATAGACATATATTCGCCCCCTTACGCCTTCTCGATGTTTACTAAAAACGCTTTGTATTCCGGCGTTTGCGAGTTTGCATCACCGACATTCGGCGTCAGGGTGTTGGCGATATAGCCTTTACGCGCGACTCCTTCAAAGCCCCAGTGGATCGGGATCCCAACCGTTTCGACCTGCTGACCATTGACGTTCAGGGTACGCAGACGACGCGTAACCACCGCAACTGCGCGAATAAATCCACGCTTGCTGCTGACTTTCACGCGATCGCCGTTATTGATACCTTTCGCTGCCGCCAGCGTTTCGCTGATTTCCACAAACTGTTCTGGTTGAGCAATCGCATTCAGCAATGCGTGCTTGGTCCAGGTATGGAAGTGTTCGGTCAGACGATAAGTCGTCCCAACGTACGGGAAGTCCTGTTTGGTTCCCATGCGTAGCTTATCCGCCTCGTACAGACGGGCTGCCGGGTTGGAGATTACGTTCGGGTGCAGCGGGTTGGTACCCAGCGGCGTTTCCATTGGCTCGTAGTGTTCCGGGAACGGCCCTTCCGCCATCTTATCAATGGCGAACAGACGACCCAGACCTTCCGGCTGCATGATAAACGGATTGGTGCCGCTGCCAGGCGCCGCGGTGTTGAAGTCCGGGATGTCGTTCCCCGTCCACTTCGTACCGTTCCACTGGATCAGCATGCGTTTTGGATCCCACGGTTTACCCTGCGGATCCGCCGACGCGCGGTTATACAGAACGCGACGGTTCAGTGGCCATGCCCATGCCCAACCCAGCGTATTACCCAGCCCTGACGGGTCGGCGTTATCGCGGTTGGCCATCTGGTTGCCCTGCTCGGTCCAGCTACCGGTATAAATCCAGCAGGAAGATGAGGTTGTGCCATCATCACGCAGCAGCGCAAAGCTATTGAGCAACTGGCCTTTCTTCGCAATCAGCACACCGTTGGCATCATAGAGATCTTCCAGCGCATAGCCGTTGTTCTCTTTCGCCACTTCCTCTGAATGCGGTTCGTCCGGCTGCTTATAGTTCCAACTCATTTTCAGCACGGGTTCAACTGCTTTACCGCCTTCAGTGCGGTACATGTCGCGCAGACGGTGGTAAATGCCGGCCAGAATTTCGCCATCGTTACGGGCTTCGCCCGGCGCGTCCTGACCTTTCCAGTGCCACTGCAACCAGCGACCGGAGTTGGCAATTGAACCGTCCTCTTCCGCAAAGCAGGTTGACGGCAAACGGAAGACTTCGGTCTGGATAGATGCCGGATCAACGTCGTTTGATTCGCCGTGGTTTTGCCAGAACGTTGAGGTTTCTGTCACCAGCGGATCGATAACGACCAGATACTTCAGTTTGCTCAGGGACTGCACCACTTTGTTTTTGTCCGGGAAGGACGCAACCGGGTTAAAGCCCTGACAGATGTAGCCGGTGACTTTTCCGCTATCCATCATATTGAAGTATTTGATGACGTCGTAGGACTGATCCCACTTCGGCAACCACTCAAAGCCCCAGTCATTCTCTTTCTGCGCCGCATTGCCGTAGAAAGATTTCATCAGGCTAACGAAAAACTTCGGATAGTTGCCCCAGTAGTTAACCTGATCGGCCAACGTCGCTTTTGGCGTGTTCGCAGCCAGATAGGTTTGCAGATCTGTCTGTTTCTCTGACGGCAGCGTCAGGTAGCCCGGCAGGCTGGTAGAGAGCAGACCTAAGTCGGTTAACCCCTGAATGTTGGAGTGACCGCGCAAGGCGTTGACACCACCACCGGCCATCCCCATATTGCCGAGCAGCAACTGGATCATCGCCATGGTGCGGATGTTTTGCGCCCCGACGGTATGCTGCGTCCAGCCCAGCGCATACAGGAACGTGGTTGTACGATCGGCTGCGCTGGTGGAAGCCAGCACTTCGCAGACTTTCAGGAAGTCTTCTTTTGGCGTACCGCAGATATTTTCCACCACATCTGGCGTGTAACGGGATACATGCTGTTTCAGCAGGTTCCACACGCAGCGCGGATGGCTTAATGTTTCATCGCGTTTGGCGTAGCCGTTTTCATCGAACTGATAGTTCCAGGACGATTTATCATACTGACGTTTTTTCGCGTCATACCCGCTGAACAGACCCTCTTCGAAAGCAAAGTCATCACGCACCAGCAGGCTGGCGTTGGTGTAATGCTTAACGTATTCAGCGTTGATTTTGTTATTTTCAATCAGGTACAGCAAAACGCCGGACAGGAACGTAATATCCGTGCCGGAACGAATCGGTGCGTAAATATCCGCCACCGAGGCTGTACGAGTAAAACGTGGGTCAACAACAATCAGCGTGGCGTCATTGTTGTTTTTAGCTTCCATCGCCCAGCGGAATCCCACCGGATGTGCTTCAGCGGCGTTACCGCCCATCACCATCACGACGTTAGCATTTTTAATATCAACCCAGTGGTTGGTCATCGCACCGCGACCAAATGTTGGAGCAAGACTTGCTACCGTTGGTCCGTGTCAGACGCGCGCCTGGTTGTCTACTGCCAGCATGCCGAGTGAGCGCACAAATTTTTGCGTCAGCATGCCGGTTTCATTACTTGCTGCAGATGCGCACAGCATCCCGGTTGAAAGCCAGCGGTTAACCGTTACGCCCTGCTCATTTTTCTCAATAAAGTTGGCGTCACGGTCAGTTTTCATCAGCTTCGCGATGCGGGAGAAAGCTTCATCCCAGCTGATACGCTGCCATTTGTCGGAACCAGGAGCGCGATATTCCGGGTAACGCAGACGGTTTTCACTGTGTACGTAATCCAGTAATCCTGCGCCCTTAGGACATAATGCCCCCCGGCTCACCGGATGATCCGGATCCCCTTCAATATGGTAAATCGACTCTTTGGCGTTTTTTGCTCCATCACCCAGGCTATACATTAATAGCCCGCAACCTACGGAACAGTATGTGCAGGTGTTTCGGATCTCTTTGGCGCGTAATAACTTATAGTTTCGTGCCTGAGCCAGTGCCATTTTGGGTGCAAAACCCAGAGCGGCTACTGTTGTTCCCGCCATACCGCCCGCGCAGATTTTAAAAAATTGTCTGCGGCTGACGTCCATTGCTTTCCTCTTTTTTGCAGGGATTCGTACAAGAAATCTCTCAAAGTGCGTAATCGAGGCAGCCTGAAAGATGACATGTACAACTTCGCGACGAAACTATCAGCTATATCCATATTTTTTTTGCGTCAAATCAAAAACGAAACGGTTCCGCTACTAAATAGTGCACTTTGTTTAACCCTTGTACCCATAAGGAGGTATGCAAAAGGTAATTAATTAGCGTGCTATGGTGTAAAAGTGCTATAAATTTCAGCTTATTTTTTGCCAGTGGTATGGACAGAGAAACAGAATGACAAAACAAAAAGCAACGTTAATTGGTCTGATTGCCATCGTACTCTGGAGCACGATGGTTGGACTTATTCGGGGAGTGAGTGAGGGACTGGGACCTGCTGGCGGCGCAGCGATGATTTTTTCATTAAGCGGCCTGTTGCTCATATTTACTGTCGGATTTCCAAATATCAGAAAAATTCCTGTTCGCTATTTAATCGCCGGTAGCGTGCTTTTTGTTAGCTATGAAATTTGTTTAGCACTGGCCCTGGGTTATGCCGCTACCCGTCATCAGGCTATTGAAGTCGGGATGGTAAATTATCTCTGGCCAAGCCTGACGATATTGTTCGCCATATTATTTAATGGTCAAAAATCAACCTGGCTGGTCATTCCTGGATTAATTATCGCATTGACCGGTGTTTGTTGGGTATTAGGTGGTGAAAATGGCCTCAATCCTGGCGAAATTATCAGCAATGTTGCCAGTAGTCCGCTCAGTTATTTTCTCGCCTTTCTGGGGGCTTTTATCTGGGCCACATATTGCACAGTGACCAATAAATATGCAAAAGGCTTTAACGGCATCACGGTGTTCGTCTTACTGACAGCCGCAAGTCTGTGGGTTTACTATTTTGTCACCCCTCAGCCGGAAATGGTTTTCAGCACTCCGGTGACGATTAAAATGTTCACTGCAGCATTAACGTTAGGATTTGCCTATGCTGCGTGGAATATTGGTATTTTGCACGGTAATGTCACCATTATGGCGGTGGGTTCTTATTTTACGCCCGTACTGTCCTCCGCGCTTGCCGCCGTGCTACTCAGCGCCCCGCTATCACTTTCTTTCTGGCAAGGCGCGCTGATGGTTTGCGCTGGCTCGCTACTTTGCTGGTTGGCAACGCGCCGCGCCTGAAAAAAAACCGGGTTTTATCACAAATAAATAAAATCCGGCTATACTTTAGCCAGGCTGATGGATAATTATTGCGCATTGCACTTGTGTTTTTTGTTTATATTTGTTTAATTAAATGTTAAATATATGATTATTAGTTAACGCGTGAAAGTATTTCATGTTTATCTATAACCCTCCGCATGTATATATTATACAAGCGAAACTAACGCCATTTAAACCATAGCTACCATAATAGTCCCCTGCGTAAATATATCTCATCAGATTTGTCACATATTAAGATTAATACAATCAGCTGTATTATGTAGATCTGGATCACACAACTTCAAATATTTCGCAATATTATGAAACTTATTATTGAACTTATACCACTGCGTCATTTAAAAATGGTTTGCCATTGACGAACCCCTTCGTTTAGCAATGGTTTAGGAAACACACCAAGAAAAAATTATAAGGATTATTTAGAATGAAACTTAAATTAGTTGCAGTGGCAGTGACTAGCCTGTTGGCGGCAGGTGCAGTAAACGCGGCTGAGGTATATAACAAAGACGCAAACAAACTGGATATCTACGGTAAAGTTCACGCTCAGCATTATTTCTCTGATGACACCAGCAGCGATGGCGACAAAACCTACGCACGTCTGGGCTTCAAAGGCGAAACTCAGATCAATGACCAACTGGTTGGTTTTGGTCAGTGGGAATATGAATTCAAAGGCAACCGTTCTGAAGATCAGGGTTCCGAAGCAGACAAAACCCGTCTGGCATTCGCTGGCCTGAAATTCGCTGAATACGGTTCTTTCGACTACGGTCGTAACTACGGCGTAGCTTACGACATCGGCGCATGGACCGACGTTCTGCCAGAGTTCGGTGGCGATACCTGGACCCAGACTGACGTATTCATGACTCAGCGTGCTACCGGCGTTGCAACCTACCGTAACACCGATTTCTTCGGTCTGGTTGAAGGTCTGAACTTTGCTGCTCAGTATCAGGGCAAAAACGATCGTAACAATGAAGTAGAAGCAAACGGCGACGGTTTCGGTCTGTCTACTACTTATGAGTACGAAGGTTTTGGCGTTGGTGCGACCTACGCGAAATCTGACCGTACCGACCGTCAGGTTCGTAACGGTAACAACGGTCTGTACGCATCCGGTCAGAATGCGGAAGTATGGGCTGCTGGTCTGAAATATGATGCGAATAACATCTACCTGGCGACCACCTACTCCGAAACCCGCAACATGACTACGTTCGGTAAAATCGACGGTATTGCTAACAAAGCTCAGAACTTTGAAGCTGTTGCTCAGTACCAGTTCGACTTCGGCCTGCGTCCGTCCGTTGCTTACCTGAAATCCAAAGGTAAAGATCTGGGTTATTTCGGCGACCAGGATCTGGTTGAATACGTAGACCTGGGTGCTACCTACTACTTCAACAAAAACATGTCTACCTTCGTTGATTACAAAATCAACCTGCTGGATGACAACAACTTCACCCGCTATGCAGGTGTAAGCACTGACAACATCGTGGCTGTTGGTCTGAACTACCAGTTCTAATTTTGTTGTAGTCTGAATACAAAGCCAGTCCTTTCGGGGCTGGCTTTTTCTCTTGATGTAGTCTCGGTCATAAGGAGTATGCCGTGCAGACGTTCACTGGTCGTTGTCTTTGCGGACAGAGTCATTTTACCGTTGACGTCGAAATGCTGGATGTCTATGCCTGCCACTGTACGTTGTGTCAGAAATGGTCGGGTGGCATCGCTATGTATCTGGAGGCCAGCGCTCATCCGCAGATGTCGCCGGATTCAGCCCAACCCTCACACTTTCCTTCTTCAAATCGTGGTGAACGTTTCTTCTGTTCCGGCTGTGGGTGCCCGCTGTGGTTTACCCTGACGGGTAGCGAACGCTATTTTGTGCCGTGGACGCTACTGGAACTTAACGAGGTAGATCGCCGCCGCCTGGTGTTAGCGGCAGAAATCTATACGGAAACTCAACCTGCATTCTGGAGACTGACGGGGCAATACGCTCGCTTGAGTGGAAAAGAAGTCGAAGAGATGGATTACCCCTGTCATTTAGCCCACTAGTTATTGACGCTGTAGCTTTGCCAGACTGAACCACATCCCTATCGCTAATACGATAAGCATACTGCCAGCGCTGCTTAAGGCCACGCTATGTGACCAGGTAAAGGCTTCTCTGGCAGCCGCCAGCAATGCCTCACTCAACGACGACGGGAGCGAATGCGCCAGTTGCACCGCTTCGCCCATTGATGATGAGGCGCGCTCTATCTCCTGCGGATTGAGTCCGGCAGGTGGCAGAATCGAGGCAGAAAAGCTACGGCTCAACAGTAAGCCAAAGATAGCGATGCCAAGCCCGGCGCCAAGTTCATAAGCCATCGTCTCAATGGCGCCAGCCGCTGCCGCTTTTTCTGCCGGGGCTGCTGCCATGATTGCCGCAGTTGAGGCCAAAAGCGCACTTGCCGCGCTGAATCCGAGCAAGGCCATCAATATCCACGCCTGTATTTGCTGCGTACTGAAATCCGTCATCGCCAGACCGTAAAAACTGACGGCGCTAAGCGCCATACCCGCCGTTGCCACACAACGTAATCCCAGACGTGACACCAACATGCCGGCAATGGGGCCGCTGAAACCACTTGCCAGCATCACCGGTAGCATAAACAGACCGGCCTGATACGGCGTCAAACCGTGCACAAACTGGAGCTCCTGAGCCATCAGCAATTCGAAACCAACCAGCGTAATCATCGCGGTCATCGCCATTACTACGCCGCTTAAGATAATGCGATGCGTAAACAGCCGCATATCAATCATTGGCCGCGAAGCTGCAAGCTGGATACGGACAAACTGCCCCAACAGCAACGCTCCGGTTAACAATGTCAGCACGATGGCAGTGGTCGCCATATGACCTTTCAGTGCGGTTTTGGCGCTATAGACCAGCAGCAGAATAGCGACAATCAGCATTATCGCATGACCGAAATTTAACGATTGATCGCGACGTCCAGCCTGGCGTGGCACGAAACGAGCCGTCAATGCCATTACCACCACAACAATAGGCACATTGATTAAGAACACGGATCCCCAATAGAAGTGCTCCAGCAGTATGCCGCCTACTAATGGCCCAAACGCCGCGCCGCCGGAACCGACAGCGGCCCAGACGCCGAGCGCCATATTGCGATGACGCTGTTCGGCAAAGGTGGCGCGAATACCCGCGAGCGTAGCCGGAACAATCATCGCCGCCCGCGTGGCAATCAGCCAACTGGCGCTGTGGGCAAACGCAGCGGCCAGCGATGCCAGGCCAAATAACCCCCCGCCCAACAGCAGCAGACGTTTAAAACCGATGCGATCGCCCAATGCCCCCATTGGCAACACCATGCCAGCCATGACCAGCGAATAAATATCAATAATCCACAGCAGCTCGTTACCACTGGCACCCAGCGTCATACTCAGCGTGGGCGCGGCAACGTGCAGCACCGTTGCATCAATCGCAACAGGGATGTAGACCAGTACAATAATGACTAACGTTAACCACTGACGAAACATAAAACTCCCTAACGAAACCGAAACTGGACACATGTCCAGCTTTAGCGATCCTACGGAAAATTGAACGTATGTCCAACTTTTTGTTAGACTGCGTGCTATTGAGATACAGGAGGAATGATGAGCTATCTGAACCGGGATGAACGTCGGGAAGTGATTCTGCAAGCGGCGATGCGCGTTGCGCTGGAAGAAGGGTTTACTGCCATGACCGTACGACGTATAGCGGCGGAAGCCCATGTGGCGACGGGTCAGGTGCATCATCACTTTTCCTCTGCCGGTGAACTCAAGTCTCAGGCTTTTGTGCGCCTGATCCGTACCCTGCTTGATGCTGAACTGGTCAGCGAAAACGCCAGTTTTCGGGAACGGCTGCATGCCATGCTGGGCAGCGAAGATGGCGGGTTCGAACCCCATATCAGGCTGTGGCGTGAAGCACAGGTGCTGGCAGATAAAGATCCTGAGATCAAAAGCGCCTATCTGCTGACCATGCGGATGTGGCATGAGGAAACGGCTAACATCATCACTCAGGGACAGAAAGCCGGTGAGTTTTTATCCACCCCAGATGCCGCCGATGTCGCATGGCGTTTAATCGCAGTGGTCTGCGGCCTGGATGGTATGTATGTGTTGGGCATAGAGGAAATGGCCGATCCCGCTTTCGAGCACCACCTGGATCGTATGATTACGCTGGAGTTATTTAGTTGATGTTATAGATGAACAAACAATACATCATTTAAGTTTACAATTAGTAACACTTAACCAACCTGTAATTCTCCCCTTATCCCGCGTTATTGCGCTTTTTTATCTATTCTTTCAGTCAATATTCCCAAAACCTTTCAATAGTTTCTAAAAAGAAGCCGCGCGGCCTGTATGCGTTTATTTCTTTTTCATGAACGGCATGTGCATGGAGAATAATATGTCATCATCAAATGAGAAAAATAATCGTTATCTTTTGACTGACTGGAAACCAGAAAACCCTGCCTTTTGGGAAAACAAAGGCAAGCACATTGCTCGTAGAAATCTTTGGATATCAGTAAGTTGCCTTTTGCTTGCCTTCTGCGTCTGGATGCTGTTTAGCGCCGTAGCCGTCAATCTGAATAAAATTGGTTTTAATTTCACCACCGATCAACTGTTTTTATTAACGGCATTACCCTCCCTTTCTGGTGCAATATTGCGCGTTCCCTACTCCTTTATGGTACCTATATTTGGCGGTCGCCGTTGGACCATTTTTAGCACGATTATTCTGGTTATTCCCTGCGTCTGGCTGGGATTTGCCGTGCAAAATACCGCTACTCCGTTTGGAGTATTTATTATTATTGCGCTGATGTGCGGTTTTGCTGGCGCTAACTTTGCCTCCAGCATGGGCAATATTAGTTTTTTCTTCCCCAAAGCAAAGCAAGGCAGCGCGCTGGGCGTTAACGGCGGTCTTGGCAACCTCGGCGTCAGCGTGATGCAGTTGATCGCGCCGCTCGTGATTTTTCTGCCCATATTTACCTTTTTGGGCGTCCAGGGCGTACCGCAAGCTGATGGCTCGTTATTGTCGCTGGCTAATGCCGCATGGATTTGGGTTCCACTTCTGCTAATAGCCACCCTGGCGGCAGGTATGGGAATGAATGATATTGCCAGTTCGAAGGCTTCTATTGCTTCCCAGTTACCGGTCCTCAAGCGTTTTCACTTGTGGCTGTTAAGCCTGCTGTATCTTGCAACTTTCGGGTCATTTATCGGCTTTTCGGCGGGCTTTGCCATGCTGGCGAAAACGCAATTTCCTGACGTGGATATTCTGCAACTGGCGTTCTTCGGCCCCTTCATCGGCGCGCTTGCGCGATCGGCGGGCGGCGTCATCTCTGACAAGTTCGGCGGTGTACGCGTCACGTTAATTAACTTCATCTTTATGGCACTGTTCAGCGCCCTGCTGTTTCTTACTCTGCCGGGGTCCGGTGAAGGAAACTTTGTCGCCTTCTATCTGGTGTTTATGGGGCTGTTCCTGACTGCGGGTCTGGGAAGCGGGTCGACCTTCCAGATGATTGCGGTGATCTTTCGCAAAATCACGATTTACCGGGTGAAACTGCGCGGTGGTACAGAGGAACAGGCCCAGCGTGAAGCGGTAACCGACACCGCCGCCGCGCTTGGATTCATCTCAGCCATTGGCGCTGTGGGCGGCTTCTTCATTCCTAAAGCGTTTGGTTCATCCCTGGCGCTAACCGGCTCTCCGGTGGGGGCTATGAAAATATTTTTGGTGTTTTACATCGTCTGTGTGCTGGTGACCTGGCTGGTCTATGGCCGTAAATCACAAAAAAAATAACGAAATGGATACCGTTGGATCGGACATTCAGGCAGGCCTGGTGTGCGATTCATCGTCGGCAATATTATCGAAGCAGGAGTTATGTCATGAGTAAACTGTTAGATCGCTTTCGCTACTTTAAACAAAAGGGCGATACGTTTGCCGAGGGGAATGGGCAAGTGATGCACACCAATCGGGACTGGGAAGACAGTTATCGTCAGCGCTGGCAGTTCGATAAAATTGTGCGCTCTACCCACGGCGTGAACTGTACCGGCTCATGTAGCTGGAAAATCTACGTCAAAAACGGACTGGTGACCTGGGAAACGCAGCAAACTGACTACCCGCGCACCCGCCCTGACCTGCCAAATCATGAACCCCGCGGCTGTCCGCGCGGCGCCAGCTACTCCTGGTATCTTTACAGCGCCAACCGCCTGAAATATCCGTTAGTGCGTAAACGTTTGATCGAACTGTGGCGCGACGCCCTGACCCGCCAGTCCGACCCGGTGCTGGCCTGGGAATCGATTATGAACGACCCGCAAAAATGCCAGAGCTACAAGCAGGTACGCGGTCGCGGTGGTTTTATCCGTTCTAGCTGGAAAGAACTTAATCAGTTGATTGCCGCCGCCAACGTCTGGACGGTAAAGACCTACGGCCCGGATCGCGTGGCCGGATTTTCACCTATTCCGGCAATGTCGATGGTCTCCTATGCCGCAGGCACGCGTTATCTTTCCCTTCTTGGCGGCACCTGCCTGAGCTTTTATGACTGGTATTGCGACTTACCGCCTGCGTCGCCAATGACCTGGGGCGAGCAGACCGACGTTCCAGAATCCGCCGACTGGTATAACTCCAGTTATATTATTGCCTGGGGTTCTAACGTCCCACAGACCCGTACGCCTGACGCGCATTTTTTTACCGAAGTGCGCTACAAAGGCACTAAAACCATTGCCATTACGCCAGACTACTCGGAAGTCGCCAAACTGTGCGACCAGTGGCTGGCACCAAAACAAGGCACCGACAGCGCGCTGGCGATGGCAATGGGCCATGTGATTTTAAAAGAATTTCACCTCGACAGGCCCAGCGACTACTTTCTCAATTACTGCCGCCGCTATACCGATATGCCAATGCTGGTTCTGCTGGATGCGCGTGAAGACGGCAGCTACGTTCCTGGCAGAATGATGCGCGCTTCAGACCTTGTTGACGGTCTGGGCGAAAGCAATAATCCGGAGTGGAAAACCGTGGCCTTTAACAGCGACGGTGAGCTGGTCGTGCCGAACGGCTCCATCGGCTTTCGCTGGGGTGAGACGGGAAAATGGAACCTCGAGTCGTTGGCCGCAGGGGTAGAAACAGAACTTTCCCTCTCGTTGCTGGGTCAGCATGATGACGTGGCTGGGGTAGCATTCCCCTACTTTGGCGGCAACGAAAATCCGCATTTTCGCAGCGTAAAACAACAGCCGGTGCTGGTGCGTCAGCTTCCGGTAAAACGCCTCACCCTCGCCGATGGACGCAGTTGCCCGGTAGTGAGCGTTTATGATCTGGTGCTGGCGAATTATGGCCTCGATCGTGGTCTGGATGACGTTCATAGCGCGCAAGATTACAGCGAAGTGAAAGCCTACACCCCGGCCTGGGGCGAGCAAATTACCGGTGTGCCACGCCGTCATATCGAACAAATCGCCAGGGAGTTTGCCGATACGGCACACAAAACTCATGGCCGGTCGATGATCATCCTCGGGGCTGGCGTTAACCACTGGTATCACATGGATATGAACTACCGTGGCATGATTAACATGCTGGTGTTCTGTGGCTGCGTGGGGCAAAGCGGCGGTGGCTGGGCGCACTATGTGGGTCAGGAGAAACTGCGTCCGCAAACCGGCTGGTTACCGCTGGCGTTTGCGCTGGACTGGAACCGCCCGCCGCGTCAGATGAACAGCACTTCTTTTTTCTACAACCACTCCAGCCAGTGGCGTTATGAAAAACTTACCGCGCAGGAGCTCCTCTCTCCGCTGGCCGACGCGTCGAAATTTAGCGGACATTTAATCGACTTTAACGTCCGCGCCGAAAGAATGGGCTGGCTGCCGTCCGCCCCGCAGCTTAACCTCAACCCATTGACCGTGAAAGCGAAGGCTGAACAGGCTGGCTTGTCTCCTGTTGAATACACCGCACAAGCGCTGAAATCGGGTGATATCCGTTTTGCCTGCGAGCAGCCGGACAGCGGCCACAACCATCCGCGCAACCTCTTTGTCTGGCGCTCTAACCTGCTCGGCTCCTCCGGTAAAGGGCATGAATACATGCTCAAATATTTGCTGGGTACCGAAAGCGGGATCCAGGGAGAAGCGCTCGGTTCAAGCGAGGGGATTAAACCTGAAGAGGTGGAATGGCAGGCTGCGGCGATTGAAGGCAAGCTTGATCTGCTGGTCACGCTCGATTTCCGTATGTCCAGTACCTGTCTGTTCTCCGATATCGTTCTGCCGACCGCCACCTGGTATGAAAAAGATGATATGAACACCTCGGATATGCATCCGTTTATTCACCCGCTGTCGGCGGCGGTCGATCCGGCGTGGGAATCGAAGAGCGACTGGGAAATCTATAAAGGCATCGCCAAAGTGTTCTCGGAGATCTGTGTCGGGCACCTTGGGCAAGAAACCGATGTCGTCCTGCAACCGCTGCAACACGACTCACCAGCAGAACTGGCGCAGCCGTTTGACATCCTCGACTGGCGTAAAGGCGAATGCGATCTTGTTCCAGGAAAAACTGCGCCTAATATCGCCGTCGTGGAGCGTGACTACCCTGCCACCTACGAACGTTTTACCTCGCTCGGCCCGCTAATGGACAAACTCGGAAATGGTGGCAAAGGTATCTCCTGGAATACCCAGACCGAGGTCGATTTCCTCGGCAAGCTGAACTACACCAAACGCGAAGGTCCGGCGAAAGGTCGACCGCTGATCGACACCGCACTGGATGCGTCGGAGGTGATCCTCGCCCTGGCGCCGGAAACCAACGGTCAGGTGGCGGTCAAAGCCTGGGAAGCGCTGGGCGCCATGACCGGACGCGACCATACGCATCTGGCGTTGAACAAAGAAGATGAGAAGATCCGTTTTCGCGATATTCAGGCGCAGCCGCGCAAAATTATCTCCAGCCCTACCTGGTCCGGTCTTGAAAGCGAACATGTCTCCTATAACGCAGGCTATACCAACGTCCACGAGCTGATCCCATGGCGCACCCTGTCCGGTCGCCAGCAGTTGTATCAGGATCACGCGTGGATGCGTGCATTTGGTGAAAGCCTGGTGGCCTACCGTCCGCCTATCGACACCCGCAGCGTTAGCGAAATGCGCGACGTTCCGCCTAACGGTTTCCCGGAAAAAGCGCTCAATTTCCTGACGCCGCATCAGAAATGGGGGATCCACTCCACCTACAGCGAAAACCTGCTGATGCTGACGCTGTCGCGCGGCGGCCCCATCGTCTGGATCAGCGAGACCGATGCCAAAGAGTTGGGTATTGAAGATAACGACTGGATCGAAGCCTTTAACGCCAATGGCGCGCTTACCGCCCGTGCGGTAGTGAGTCAGCGCGTGCCACCGGGAATGACCATGATGTATCACGCTCAGGAACGAATCATGAACATTCCCGGCTCAGAAGTCACCGGGATGCGTGGCGGGATCCATAACTCGGTCACCCGCGTCTGCCCGAAACCGACGCATATGATCGGTGGCTATGCGCAGTTGGCGTACAGCTTTAACTATTACGGTACGGTCGGCTCTAACCGCGATGAGTTCATCATGATTAGAAAAATGAAAAATATTAACTGGCTGGATGATGAAGGTCGCGATCAGGTACAGGAGGCGAAAAAATGAAAATACGCTCACAGGTAGGCATGGTTCTTAATCTTGACAAGTGTATCGGCTGCCACACCTGCTCCGTCACCTGTAAAAACGTCTGGACCGGGCGCGAAGGGATGGAATATGCATGGTTTAACAACGTCGAGACCAAACCAGGCATTGGTTATCCGAAAAACTGGGAAGATCAGGAAGAGTGGCAAGGCGGCTGGGTTCGCGATGTCAACGGCAAGATAAGACCGCGTCTGGGCGGCAAGATGGGGGTGATTACCAAAATATTCGCCAACCCGGTGATCCCGCAAATCGATGATTACTATGAACCGTTTACCTACGATTATCAGCATCTGCATAGCGCACCGGAAGGCAAAAACCAGCCCACTGCGCGTCCACGTTCGTTGATCGACGGTAAACGGATGGACAAGATTATCTGGGGCCCCAACTGGGAAGAGCTGCTCGGCGGCGAGTTCTCAAAACGCGCCCGTGACCGAAACTTCGAGAAAATGCAGAAGGAGATGTACGGTCAGTTCGAAAACACCTTCATGATGTATTTACCGCGACTCTGTGAACACTGTCTGAACCCAAGCTGTGTCGCCACCTGCCCGAGTGGTGCCATCTATAAGCGTGAGGAAGACGGCATTGTGCTGATCGACCAGGACAAATGCCGCGGTTGGCGTTTGTGTATCAGCGGTTGTCCATACAAGAAAATCTATTTTAACTGGAAGAGCGGTAAGTCAGAGAAGTGCATTTTCTGTTACCCGCGTATTGAGTCCGGCCAGCCGACGGTATGTTCAGAAACCTGCGTTGGGCGTATCCGTTATCTCGGTGTATTGCTGTACGACGCCGACCGCATCGAGGAAGCGGCCAGTACTGAGCATGAGACCGACCTGTATGAGCGTCAGTGCGATGTGTTCCTCAATCCGCACGATCCGGCGGTCATCGAAGAGGCGTTAAAACAAGGCATTCCACAGAATGTTATCGACGCCGCCCAACGTTCGCCGGTCTACAAAATGGCAATGGACTGGAAGCTGGCGCTGCCGTTACATCCTGAGTATCGCACTCTGCCGATGGTCTGGTATGTGCCGCCGTTGTCACCGATTCAGTCGGTCGCTGATGCCGGTGGCCTGCCGCGCAATGGCAATATTTTACCGGCGGTGGAATCACTGCGTATCCCGGTACAGTACCTCGCCAATATGCTAAGCGCTGGCGATACCGCCCCGGTACTACGCGCGCTCAAGCGCATGATGGCGATGCGCCACTATATGCGCTCACAAACCGTCGAAGGCGTGACGGATACCCGCGCCATTGAGGAAGTCGGTCTGACCGTTGAGCAGGTGGAGGAGATGTATCGCTATCTGGCTATCGCCAACTATGAAGACCGCTTCGTGATCCCGACCAGCCACCGTGAAATGGCGCGCGACGCTTTCCCGGAGAAAAACGGTTGTGGTTTCACCTTTGGCGACGGCTGTCACGGTTCGGATACCAAGTTCAACCTGTTTAACAGCAGCCGTATTGATGCCATCGACATTACCGAAGTGCGCGATAAAGCGGAGGGTGAATAATGCAAATCCTCAAGGTTATCGGACTGCTGATGGAATATCCGGACGAACTACTGTGGGAGTGTAAAGACGACGCGCTGGCGCTGGTGTCCAGCGATGCCCCAATGCTTATCGAATTTAGCCAGGCACTGCTCAATGCGCCATTACTGGATAAGCAAGCCGAATGGTGCGAGGTGTTTGATCGGGGGCGCGCCACCTCACTGCTGTTGTTCGAACATGTCCATGCCGAGTCGCGTGATCGCGGCCAGGCGATGGTTGATCTGCTGGCGCAGTACGAAAAGGTCGGGCTCCAGCTAAACTGCCGCGAGCTGCCGGATCATCTACCGTTGTATCTGGAGTATTTAAGCGTGCTGCCGGAGGCCCAGGCCAAAGAAGGTTTACAGAATGTCGCCCCCATTCTGGCACTGCTTGGCGGTCGCTTAAAACAGCGCGATACGCCGTGGTATCAGTTGTTTGACGCCCTGCTGCTGCTTGCCGGTAGTCCTCTTTCAAGTGACAGTGTCACCAGGCAGGTTGCCGCAGAAACACGTGACGATACCCGTCAGGCCCTGGATGCGGTCTGGGAAGAGGAACAGGTGAAGTTTATCGAAGATAACGCCACCGCTTGTGACAGTTCACCGTTACAAAACTATCAACGACGCTTTAGCCAGGACGTGGCGCCGCAGTATGTCGACGTCAGCGCGGGAGGTCCGAAATGATACAGTATCTGAACGTCTTCTTTTACGATATCTACCCGTATCTGTGCGGCACGGTGTTTATCCTCGGCAGTTGGTTGCGTTACGACTACGGGCAATACACCTGGCGCGCCTCTTCCAGTCAAATGCTGGACAAACGCGGTATGGTGTTATGGTCAAACTTGTTCCATATCGGCATTCTGGGGATTTTTTTCGGTCACCTGTTTGGCATGCTGACCCCGCACTGGATGTATGCCTGGTTCCTGCCGATTGCGGTGAAACAGCAAATGGCAATGATTCTCGGCGGTTTTTGCGGCGTGTTAACGTTGGTTGGGGGCGCGGGTTTGCTGGTGCGCCGTCTGACGAATCCACGCATTCGCGCAACATCATCCACCGCCGATATTCTGATCCTGTGCATTCTGCTGGTTCAATGCATTCTCGGCTTAACCACTATTCCGTTCTCCGCACAACACCCTGACGGTAGTGAAATGCTGAAACTGGTCGGTTGGGCGCAGTCGGTGGTGACTTTCCAGGGGGGCGCATCTGCGCATCTGGATGGCGTGGCGCCGATATTCCGTGCCCATCTGGTGTTAGGCATGACGATATTCCTACTGTTCCCGTTCACTCGTCTGGTACACGTGTGGAGTGCGCCGTTTGAGTACTTCACCCGCCGCTATCAAATTGTGCGCTCGCGCCGCTAATTGCCTCTGATGCCTGGTGGCCTAAGCGCCACCAGGTCTGCATCGCTATCCCGCTTTTTGTACGCTATGATGCTTCTCCATTCCAGGGAGAACGCTAATGAAACCACAGGTTTACCACGTCGATGCCTTTACCTCGGTCCCCTTTCGCGGCAATTCAGCGGGCGTGGTGCTGCATGCTGACGGACTGAGCGAAGCGCAGATGCAACTGATTGCCCGCGAGCTGCGTCATTCGGAAACTGCATTCCTGCTGACCAGCAACGACAGCGATGTACACATCCGCTATTTCACGCCGACGGTCGAAGTCCCCATCTGTGGACATGCTACCGTCGCCGCGCACTACGTGCGGGCCAAGGTACTGGGTCTGAGCAACACGACTGTCTGGCAAACCTCGCTGGCCGGGCGCCATCGGGTGGATGTTGAAGCTATAGGGAATGACTATCGCATTAGCCTTGAGCAAGGAACACCTGGATTTGAACCTCCGCTGCAAGGCGCGGTTCGCGCTGCAATTATCCACGCCATGCATCTGAGCGAAGACGATATGCTGCCAGGGCTGCCGATCCAGGTTGCCACCACCGGCCATTCGAAAGTGATGATTCCGCTAAAGCCTGAGGTAGATCTGGACGCCCTTTCCCCAGATTTGCAGGCTCTGGCGACCATCAGCCAACAAATTGGCTGTAACGGTTTCTTCCCTTTTCAAATCCGTAAGGGCGAAAACGCCACCGATGGACGCATGTTTTCACCCGCAATTGGTATTGTGGAAGATCCAGTCACCGGCAATGCCAACGGGCCGATGGGCGCGTGGCTGGTTCACCACCGACTGATGGCGCATGATGGCAAAACGTTACGTGTTCAGGGGCATCAGGGCCGCGCGCTGGGTCGTGACGGTATAGTTGATGTGACGGTCGCTATTCGTGATAACCAGCCGGAAAAAGTCACCATTACCGGTTCGGCGGTGATCCTGTTTCATGCCGAATGGGCAATAGATTTTTAATCTATTCCTGAGGGCCGGATATGGCGATTACACCGCATCCGGCACTATTCCCGATGGTGTTATTTTCCCGCTTCCGGGTGCGTATCAAACGCCGCCATTACCGTCGCCAGTTCTTCTTCAGTAAATCCATGCTTCACATCATCCACGCCCAATCCAAACCGCGCCTGCAATAAGGCATACAGGCTGGCGACGTCAGGTAGATTAATCTGCTCTACCGCATGGCCATCCTGATAATGGGTAAAATGAAAATTGGTTAACGTAAATTTACCGCCGTCTGGCAGATGACGGCACATCAGCAGATGGTGACGAAAATGCGACTGCGGCCAATGCGCCGACCAGAAGTTGCCCATCAGATAATCGCTCTGATGCTGCATAACCAGGTCAAAACGGTACATTGATTGCCAGTGTTCGTGATGAAGGAACTGCAAAATCCAGTCTTCACCTTCCTGAATCAGACGATACTCTCCGTGTGGTGTGTGCTGTGCAACATCTGCCTGCAGACGAATCGGCGCTGTCAGCGTTTGCCCACCGAATCCGACGTCAGCGATCCACTGCTCTCCCCGTAGCTCAACCAGCAGCAGACGATGCGTGCGTGGCGGTAGGCTTGACGGATTCGCCAGTACCACACGTCCAAGTAAACTGCGAACGGTAAAACCGATTTCGCGGAGCGCCCGCTCAAATAACCCATTTTGCTCAAAACAATAACCGCCGCGACGCGCCGTCACCAGTTTCTCTTCCAACGATGTGTCGTCGAGTTGCATTTCGCGTGGCAGCAGCACATCGAGATTTTCAAAAGGAATGGCGCTGTTGTGCAGTAAATGCAGCGCTCGCAGGGTTTCAATGTTGACGTTGGCCGAACCTGACCAGCCAATACGGGCAAAATAAGCGTTTAAAAAAGGCGTCATACCAGCTTCCTGTTTGTGTAATGTTGTACTTATAACGCATTTTTAATTTTACGCTGTCGATTTTGTGCGTTGTTCTTCCTCACGAGGCGACAAAATCGCTAATACCGTTAATATCTAAGTTAATTGTGGTGTGTTATCTCTCAGCCAAGGAGCATCCATGAGCCATTTTCGTCCTCTCGAACTAAAACATGCCAGTCGACTGCTAAATCACGGCCCTACCATTTTAATCACCAGTCGGGACGATCATACAGAGCGGCGGAATGTGATGGCCGCTGCGTGGTCAATGCCCGTTGAGTTTGAACCACCGCGTATCGCAATTGTGGTTGATAAAACCGCCTGGTCGCGGGAACTGATTGAACGCAGCGGCATGTTTGGCATCGTTATTCCGGGGGTTGCCGCCGCCAACTGGACCTGGGCCGTTGGCAGCGTTTCCGGTCGCGTGGAAGATAAATTCAACTGCTACGGCATTCCTGTGGTGCAAGGACCGGTGTTGGGTTTACCGCTGATAGAAGCAAAATGCCTGGCCTGGATGGAATGCCGTCTACTGCCTGCAACGGCGGCGCAGGAAAAGTATGACACCCTGTTTGGGGAAGTGGTCTCGGCGGCCGCTGATGAGAGAGCCTTCGTGGAAGGACGATGGCAGTTTGATGATGACAAGCTCACTACCCTGCATCACCTTGGGGCCGGAACGTTTGTCTCCAGCGGGAGACGCATTACCGCAGGTGAATAATTGTCTGCTAACGAATGGCGGCTCATGCTTTTCATCCCTCACCGTCTTCTTAAAACTTCTGAAAAACCAGTCGGATGAATCGCTGTCCTTCCTTGCTGAATCATTTGCGTGAATTATAGTTAAACTTGCTCTAACTCAAATATCTATTCCAAACCCAATCAGTCAAAGCAGCATCCCCCAACTGTACTTATAAAGTGTCAGAGAGGTTTTACGATGCAACTGAATAGAATCGCACAAAGTTTTATCCTTGCCGGGTTACTCACCTCTGCCTCTGCTCCCCTGATTGCCGCTGAAGCGCCAAAGGACGCAACCGCTTCCACGCAACAAGCGAACAATGCGCTTTTCAATCAACTGCCCTTCTCCGATAACACCGACTTTACCGATGCTCATAAAGGCTTCATCGCCCCAATTCCTCAGGATGTGATCAAAGGTGAGCAAGGAAATGTCATCTGGAATCCGCAACAATATGCGTTCATTAAAGAAGGCGATAAAGCCCCGGATACGGTAAATCCGAGCCTGTGGCGTCAGTCCCAGTTGATCAACATCAGCGGACTGTTTGAAGTGACGGAAGGCGTTTACCAGATCCGTAACCTCGATCTGTCCAACATGACGATCATTGAAGGTAAAGAAGGCGTCACCGTTGTTGACCCGCTGGTATCAGCAGAAACGGCCAAAGTCGGGATGGATCTTTACTTTAAAAACCGCGGTCAAAAACCCGTTGTCGCGGTGATTTATACGCACAGCCACGTTGACCATTACGGCGGCGTACGCGGCGTTGTTGATGAAGCAGACGTTAAAGCGGGCAAAGTGAAGATTTATGCACCTGCCGGCTTTATGGAAGCGGCGGTGGCTGAGAATATCATGGCCGGTAACGTCATGAGCCGTCGCGCGAGCTATATGTACGGCAATCTACTAAAACCTGATGCCAAAGGTCAGGTTGGTGCCGGACTGGGAACCACGACCTCCGCGGGAACCGTCACCCTGATTGCGCCAACCAATATAATTGAAAAAGATGGGCAAAAAGAGGTCATTGATGGCCTGACCTATGACTTCATGTTGGCCCCAGGCTCCGAAGCGCCGTCAGAAATGTTGTGGTATATCGAAGAGAAGAAACTGATTGAGTCTGCTGAAGACGTCACCCACACCCTGCACAACACCTACTCCCTGCGCGGGGCCAAAATTCGTGAGCCGTTGCCATGGTCCAAATACATCAACGAAGCGATTGTACGCTGGGGAGATAAAGCAGAAATCCTGATGGCGCAGCACCACTGGCCAACCTGGGGTAATGACAAAGTCGTGAACCTGTTGAAAAGCCAACGAGATCTGTATCGTTACATCAACGACCAGACGCTGCGTATGGCTAACGAAGGTCTGACCCGCGATGAAATCGCCGCGAACTTTAAACTGCCGGACTCACTGGCGCATACCTGGGCTAATCGCGGTTACTATGGTTCCGTCAGTCATGATGTGAAAGCGACCTATGTGCTCTATCTCGGCTGGTTTGATGGCAACCCGGCAACGCTGGATGAACTGCCGCCGGAAGAAGCGGCGAAGAAATTCGTCGACTATATGGGCGGAGCGGACGCCATTCTGCAGAAAGCGAAAGCCGACTATGACCACGGTAACTATCGCTGGGTGGCCCAGGTGGTGAGCAAAGTGGTGTTTGCCGATCCCAATAACCAGGCCGCGCGCAACCTGGAAGCTGATGCGCTGGAACAGCTAGGATACCAGGCTGAATCCGGTCCGTGGCGCAACTTCTACCTGACCGGCGCGCAAGAGCTGCGTAATGGTGTGGTTAAAGGCCCAACCCCGAACACTGCCAGCCCGGATACCGTACGCGCCATGACGCCGGAAATGTTCTTCGACTATCTGGCGGTACATATTAACGGGCAGAAAGCGGGTGATGCCAAATCGGTGTTTAACATCGACCTTGGCAGCGACGGTGGTAAATATAAGCTTGAACTGGAAAATGGCGTACTAAACCATACCGCCAATGCCGAAGCAAAAGAGGCTGACGCCACGATCACATTGAATCGCGACACGCTCAATAAAATCATCCTCAAGGAAGTGACGCTGAAACAGGCGCAAGACAGCGGCGATGTGAAGATAACCGGCGACGGCGCTAAACTTGACGCTATGCTCGGCTATATAGATAAGTTCGAATTCTGGTTTAACATCGTTACACCGTAAACCTGTTGAAAACGGGCGGAAAATTCGCCCGTTTTATCTCACATGCTGTAGCCAGGTTTTTTAATTAACGTTGCCATCTGCGGCTTAATCTCCGCATCCCACACGCCCTGCCACGCCTCTGGCTCAACTTGATTCAGCGCCACGCTTACCGAGCTGTCTTTGCTTTGCAAATGACGAATAATGACGTCGGTAATATCCGCCGCCAGCGCGGATTTTTGCTCGTCGCTCAGATCGCGGGGAAAACATTTAATATCAACGTGCGGCATAGCAGGTTCCTTATTGTTTTGGTCAGAAAGTGTGTTTTCTCAAATAATCTTATTGTTTTTCAGCACGGAACGTAGCCGTGGGTGCTGGCAAACCGCATCAGCGATAGCGCTAATATTCGGCGTGTTGTCCTGGAACCAGTCATGTCCCGGCCCCCAGCTACGCATCACACAAATATAGACGTCCAGCAAGGTTAGCTGCTCTCCGAAAGCGTACGGCTCGGCGCTTAGCTGGTCATTCAACCACATATAGAGAGATTTTTGGTACTCAATACAATTTTTTTTCAACTGCGTCGGAGCATCCGGCACCCAGCGTTCAGGATAATCGGCATAGGTAAATGTGGGATAGACATTTGCCACCAGCCATATCAACAGACGCTGGAACTGCTGACGCTCGCTGCGCCCAACGGAGGGCGAAAGCTCGGGACAACGATCGAGGATCATCAGGGCGATCGCCGCTGTTTCCGTCATGACTTCGCCATTTTCCAGTACCAGTGTGGGCACCTGGCATAGCGGATTCATTGTCTTAAGCAACTCCCGCGAAGGACCATCGCTGTCAAAACCGTCGACATTAATAAAACTGTAAGGGATCTCCGCCAGTGTGAGCATCACTTCACTGATGGCCGATCCCCAGCCCGGCACCCCATAGACCTTAATCATGCTGTAACCCTCAACGTTAAAACACTAAGTGTAGAGCAGCATTCAATAACCTATGCAGGCATGATTATTACTCTCATAATAACAATGATCGGATATCGGGAGAAATAAGCGATGCGTTCCAGTATGTTTGAATATATGACCATTTTTATACAGGTTGTTGAGCAAGGTGGATTTGCCAGAGCTGCAGACGTATTACACCTGCATCGCCCCGCAGTGACCAAAGCCATCCAGCATCTTGAAGACGAACTGGGGGCAAAGTTACTTAACCGCACAACCCGTAAAGTGACGCTGACCGATGAAGGTGACGCTTTTTACCAACGCACAAAAATACTGCTTGGCGACGTTGATGACATCATGGCCTCTTTCTCGCCAACCCGCCCGCCACGCGGAAAACTCAGGGTTAATGCCCCTCTGTCGCTGGCGCATTCCGTGTTAGTTCCTGCGCTGAAAGATTTCCAGTCGCGATATCCTGACATCGAGATGGTACTCACCTCCACCGACCGTAAAATCGATATGCTTGCCGAAGGTATCGACTGCATGATCCGTATCGGCGAATTACAAGACTCTTCCCTGATATCCAGGCGACTTGGTGAAGTAAAGATGGTGACCTGCGCGTCACCGGATTATTTGCAACAACATGGCGTACCGCAGACGCCAGAGGATTTATCCCGACACCAGGCGCTTAACTTTTTTAGCGAGCGTCACCGGGAAGCGCTGGAGTGGTCCTTCATTAGCGGAGGTAAAACTTTATCGTTCACGCCCACCGGGCGGATAAGCGTTGATAACTCCGATATATTGCTGACCGGCTGTTTATCTGGACTCGGCATCATACGTGGTGTTCATGCCGTGCTGGCCCCCTACCTCCAGTCGGGTCAGCTCGTTGAGGTGCTGGCCGATTACGCCGGAGAATCAAAACCGGTTTCTGTGCTTTACCCCGACAGGCGTCACCTCACCCCTCGCGTGCGGGTATTCATTGACTGGCTGTGCGAACTTTTTAGCCAACAAAAACCGCGGCTTCAGGGATTGTTACGAAATGAGTAATAGTGAAGTTCCACAACTGCGGTTTTTCACTCTCATCTGAATCGTTAAATTGTGCGGACCCAATACAGAACAATTTACTGAGGTCTGCTATGTCTAAGGTCGTAGTTTTTAATCAAATTGGTGACGCTGACGTCTTGAAGATTCAGGACATGCAGGTTCCCGCGCCTGATGCAAATGAGGTTCAGATCCGCGTACGGGCAATTGGTATCAACCGTGCGGAGATTATGTACCGCACAGGCCAGTATATTTATCAACCTAATTTCCCGGCACGGTTGGGTTATGAAGCTGCCGGAGTCGTTGAATCCGTAGGAGACAACGTACGTGAGTTTGCACCTGGGGATTACGTTAGCGTCATTCCGGCTTTCAGCTTTCATCAATATGGTATGTATGGAGAACTCGTTAATGCCCCGGCGCACGCGGTCGTAAAACATCCGCAAAACCTCAGCTTTGCCGAAGCCGCCGCCAGTTGGATGATGTATGTGACCGCATTCGGTGCACTGGTTGAATATGCGGATATTAAACCTGGAGATAATGTGCTGATCAATGCTGCTTCCAGTAGCGTCGGACTGGCAGCAATTCAGATTGCTAATATGCTCGGCGCAAAGCCTATTGCGATGACGCGAACCAGCGAGAAGCGAAGCCAGCTTTTGCAGCTTGGGGCAGCAGATGTTATCGCCAGTCATGAGCAAGATCTTGTCACTGAGATCTCACGCATTACTGATGGCAAAGGAACCCGTGTGGTCTTCGATCCGGTCGGTGGCCCGGGAGTGGCAAAAATTGCCCAGGTGATGCCGGCCGGTGGGATCTTTTTCCAATATGGCTCGCTTGATGCACGAGACCTTTCTATACCGGTCATTGAGATCCTCGGTCGCCATTTGACTTTCCGTGGTTATGAAATTTTTGAAATCACCTCGGACGCAGAAAAACTTTCGCGAGCGAAACGGTTTATCTTTGAAGGATTGCAGTCCGGGCAGCTCAAGCCGCTGATTGATAAAACCTTCGCCTTTGATAATATCGTCGAGGCACATCAATACATGGAAGCCAACGGTCAGGTAGGCAAAATCGTCGTCACTGTATAACCCCTGTGCGGCACACCCTTGTGCCGCAATGTGTCTCAAAGCACTTTCGACAAAAACTGCTGGGTGCGCGTGTTGCGTGGATGATTCAGCACCTAATATTGTACGTTAATGCTGTTTTTAACCATCAAGAAATGAGAAAACTTGTCTCTGAGCGGGTTCTCGTATCTTGATGGGCTATGCTGAGAGCGCCTCTCAAACGATCTTAAGAAGATCCTTCTGAATCTTTGACCGTAATAGTATAGGTTTTATCGAACTCTCCTGATTTTGAAAGCATTCCGCCACCTAAGCCCCCATGTACTCGCACTTTAGCTATGCCTGCTTTTGTTGGTGTCCCTCTAATCTGGATACAATTATTGAATTCATTATCATCACAATACTGTAAGTGAAGCCCTAAATTATCTGGATGAATATCTCCAGCAATGACTTGTTTACCATAAAGATCATAAGAAAGAACTACTCCACCAAATATATTTATTTGGTTATAATAGGGAATGCCAACAGTTGCATCATTAAGCACCTCCCCTTCTGGAGTGAATTCTGCCTGCAACGAACAGGCAGACAGTAAAAATAAAGGCAGAACCAAAAAAAATTTTCCCATTTTATTTCAATGATTTGAAAACCATCCCTCCAAAAAACCTGTTGATAAAAAATTGCAAATCTTTGTTTGGTTTTATCCAGTTTTTTTCCTTTCCCCAAGAAAACAATTCTAAACTAATATATCCATTAGGATCTTGCATGACTGAACCATTCCAAACAACCCAGTGTGTAGGTAATGTTGTTTTATTTGTACTATTTACAAGAAGTCCATCATTTATCAATGTTACGACTTTATAATCTTGCTCAATATATTTATTTAAATCTCTGATTCCCTGAACACCCGCCTGAGTAATACCGACATTACTGAAAACCATTTTATAGCCGACTTTTTCAAACCATTCTGCCAAAATTTGCCAAATGGTGATACCAGCAACTGGAGAATCAAGAGCATCAAAGCTCAGCATTGTATTCTCTGAATCTCTGAGTCCAGCAAGTGTCATCCAGTCTGTACCGGCTATCTTCGGTCTGCCGTCATCATAGTAAAATGCACCTGTAGGATGCCGACAGCCTTTACCTGGCGAAATGATTAAATTACCTATTTTAGTTTTTCCGTATCGCCAAAGTTCACGGGCAGCTTGCGCATACACATCAGGGCGATCCTTTTGCAGGCAGTAAAAAAATGCTGCAGGTCCACATACACTTGCAGCTATTTGATTAGGGAAATCAAATCCGTTAAATCTTTCTTCTATTTGACGTTCTACTAATTTTTTATCAAAAGGATCCCTGGAATTACCAATGGGATATTCTTTTGCTATAAATGGTCTCTCCTCGCGGGTTATGGTAATTATTTTCGTTTCACCGCCCTGACTTTCAGGTTTAGGTGTACCTGCCGATTCAAAATAACAGAGATTTTCACGTTTAGCCTCAGACCATGCTTTACCTGTACTAAATTCTGCAAGCGTATACATCTTTGTGAAAGGCTTTGGAGTAACACTGTGAGTATGCAGCATCGTCTTACGATAAAGCGTCATTTCCATAATGTAGATAGTTGATAGAGGCTCATTTATATCTTCAGAAATATGTATCTGAGTTTGGTAGTTATCCTTAAATTTCTGCTGTCTCACATCTATCAGATAATATTTATTTCTGTCAGCATTCATACGATAAATAGATAGATCATATAATAAAGAGTTTGCAGGAACATTAGAGCGAATACGGGTGCTGAGCGGATAAACAGCCATAATTAATCCATTAATATGTGCAGGTTAATATTTTCAGCGGATTCAGCATAATGCCACTCTGTCATCCCTTGGCTATCTGTATTCCCCGTTTCTGTATGGCCGTCCGGGAGTATGAGAAGATACCGGCAATCCACCATCAGTCTGCCGTTATCATCTGCACACTTAAAACGAATACAGTTTCTGCTGCTGACATCCTGTGAGTTCTGCATCATTATCGATAATTGACTGGTGTCGCGGGTGGTTAAAGTACCCGCGCCACTGCTGGTATATTGTGTGGCTGTACCAAAAACATAGTGATTGGAGCAGCCACACAACACCCTGTCGCCAGTAGCTACATATGCTTTACCATTTTCCATCCAGTCCACTGCAGAAGCGAAAATTGGAAAATGTCCATTGCATTTCCGACAAATTGCCCTGTCACCGGTTTGGGCAATAGCTCTATCACCATCATACCAGGATGCAGAAGCAGTAATAATTTTTCCATAACTTGTTTTATCGCCGAGACAGGCCAGTGCTCTTACCATTTTCAATTCCTTAGTTAAAAAGTGGTAATACTCAATGGCATGATACATAACACATGATTTAAGCAAAATTTTACTATGCTTGCTCACAACTTCACTAAGGGTGATATATTCCAGATCCAAGTCATTATTCACATGATAATAAAGTGATTTTTTGATAATTAGTCACTAAGTTTGTTACTTAAAAGGAAGACTAATTTAGGATTAACGGACGTTCATATTTTCTTGATAATTTCACTCTTTGGACGCAGTACTCAAAGCACTTTCGACAAAAACTGCTGGGTGCGCGTGTGGCGTGGATGATTCAGCACCTGCTCGCTGCTGCCCTGCTCGACAATTTTGCCATCGACCATAAACACCACCTGATCCGCCACTTCCCGGGCGAAGCCAATCTCGTGCGTTACTACAACCAGCGTGGTTCCCGACTGCGCCAGCGCTTTGATAACATCCAGCACTTCGCCCACCAGTTCGGGATCAAGCGCTGACGTGGGTTCATCAAACAGCATGACGCGCGGATTTAATGCCAGTGCACGGGCAATGGCGATACGTTGTTGCTGTCCGCCGGATAAGTGACGCGACCAGGCATCGGCTTTATTACGCAGTCCTACCGCATCAAGCAGGGTTAATGCCCGCTCGGTAGCGGCTTTACGTGTTGCCAGACCGTGCGCAATGGGCGCTTCAATCAAATTCTCCAGCACCGTTAAGTGCGGGAACAGGTTAAAGTTCTGGAACACATAGCCGACGTTAACGCGCTGGCGCAAAATTTCCGCCTCTTTCAGCTCATACAGCTTGTCTCCCTGCCGACGATAGCCAATGTAATCGCCATCAATTTGAATAAAACCTTCATCGACGCGCTCCAGATGGTTGATAGTCCGCAAAAGCGTGGATTTCCCGGAGCCGGATGGGCCAAGAATAACGGTTACCGTACCGGGCGGGATCTCCAGCGACACATTATCCAGCGCTTTGTGGCGACCAAAGTATTTGCTGACGCCGGTAATAGAAATATGGCCTTCAGGCGAGTGGGACATGGGCGGTCTCCTGCTGTGGACGTTGACGACTGCGTTTTTCTGCACGACTCACCCGGGCGGTATTGATCGCTGAACGTCGTTCGCTACGTGCCAGCGCGCGTTCGACCAGGTGCTGAATTAGCGACAGGACGCTGGTGATCACCAGATACCACACCGCGCCGACCATCAGCAGCGGGATCACCTCCTGCGTGCGGTTGTAGATCATCTGGATGGTGTAGAACAACTCAGGCATGGCCAGCACGTATACCATCGCCGTCCCTTTCGCCAGACTGATGATTTCATTGAACCCGGCAGGCAAAATAGTGCGCAGCGCCTGCGGCAGGATAATTCGCAGCGTACGTCGCCATGCCGGTAAGCCCAGCGCCGCAGCAGCCTCGTACTGACCGTGATCAACCCCCAAAAATCCACCACGAATAATTTCAGCGGTATAGGCGCTTTGCACCAGCGTCAGGCCGACTACCGCAGTGGAAAACTGGCCGAGTACATTGATGGTCTCAAAACTGCCCCACTGAATGGGAGTAAACGGAATACCAATCGTCAACGTGTCGTACAGATAGGAGAAGTTGTACAGAACGATTAGCACTACAATCAGCGGTAACGAGCGAAACAGCCAGATGTATCCCCATGCCAGACCGTTCAGCAGCCAGGAAGATGAAAGTCGCGCCAGCGCCAGCAGACCGCCGATGAGAATACTCAACAGCGTACCGATAAGCGTCAGCAACAATGTTTGCCCAAGACCGGACAAGATAACCGGATCGAAGAACCAGCGGGCAAACACGCCCCATTCCCAGCGCGGGTTAAACGCCACGGACTGGATAATCACCGCCAGAACAAACAAAGCAATGATCGCTCCGACGGTACGCATGGGATAGCGCGCCGGTACGACTTTAATGCTATCAGTCGTTTTCATTTTATCTCCTCAGGCTATTCTGGCCTGACCGGCGATGGTCAACAGTTTGGTAAAGCGCAGTCGTCCATCAAACGGCGGCTGGCTGTACTCTTCGGGATCGCGCGCCGTATCAAACTGCGGATCGTAGCCCTGACTTAAATACAGCCGGACGGCCTCCGGCTGGCGAAATCCTGTGGTCAGATAAATCCGGCTGTAGCCCGCGAGTAGCGCCCTACGCTCCAGCTCCTGCACTACGCGCGCCGCCAGCCCCTGCTGTCGCAGGCTACTTTTCGTCCAGATACGCTTAATCTCGGCGGTATCTTTGTCGTAAGGTTTGTAGGCCCCGGTGGCGATGATCTCACCGTTACGTTCCAGTACTACGAACAGCCCCTGCGGCGCCAGATACCATTCGGTCAGTTCCACCTCTGCGTCGCGAGAAAAATAATCGCCATAGCGGGCGGCATATTCACCAAACAGACCGTTCAAAATGGGTTGCAGCTCGCTGGCTTCAGGTGAGACCACGCGAAATTGATCGCTCACGATAACCTCCTTAGTCGCCTAACCCGGCTGGGTTGATCTCAGATTGCGGAATGCGTTCCACCCCTTCCCCCCAACGGTTCAGTACCTTGTCGTAGTCGCCGTTGCCAATCACGCCGTTGAGGGCGGTTTGCACAGGCAGAACCAAACCGCTGTCCTTTTTCAGCGTCACGGCGATATGTGCCGCTTTTGGCCAACCGCCATCAACGCTACCCACCAATTGTGTTTTACCGTTGAGCGCGGCTTTCCACGCGCCAATAACGTTAGGACCGAAGTAGGCATCAGCGCGACCTGACTGCAGG
Source organism: Citrobacter werkmanii (assembly GCF_008693645.1). Taxonomy (NCBI): domain Bacteria; kingdom Pseudomonadati; phylum Pseudomonadota; class Gammaproteobacteria; order Enterobacterales; family Enterobacteriaceae; genus Citrobacter; species Citrobacter werkmanii. The sequence goes on from NZ_CP044101.1 coordinate 2,671,020, forward strand.
GCCAGAGTCTGGGCGGCATCGTCTTTGGTATACACTGGCGTAAACGGCTGTAACCCTTTCTTCACGTTTTCATCGTTCCAGGCCAGCAGGATGGCTTCCTGGTTCGTCCCCGAACCGACGATAATGCGCAGACCGGCGATATCTTCCGCCTGCTCGATTTTCTTCAGCTTGCTGCCGGTTTTGACATAAAAGCCCAGGGAGTCCTTACGATAGGTCGCGAAATCGAATTTCTCTTTCCGCGCTTTTGTGACGGTAATATTGCTGATCGCGGCATCGTATTTGCCGGAGGTGACGCCCAGCGGCCAGTCTTCCCATGATGTGGGCACAACGTTGAGTTCCAGCCCCAGACTGTCTGCCACCAGACGGGCAATGTCCGCCTCGCTGCCGATCAGTGTTTTATTGTCATCGGCAAACACGGTCAGCGGCGGCTGACTGAGCCCGGCAATCGCCACGGTGAATTTGCCCGGTACGGCCAGGTGCAGGTTCGCAGGTAATTGCGCAATCGCCTGCGGATTTTTTGCCGTATTAATCGGCGTTTTATTGGCTTCCAGGCTTACGCCCGTGCCGTTAATAGTCACGTCATTTGCCCAGACGGTCGCGCTGAAAGCCAGCGACAGCGCGAGGAAGACTGATTTTTTCTGCATAGCGTTTTTCTCTTATTGTGTGAATTGATTTGCAGGTGTCGCTAATCCCAGGCTTGCACGCAGGGTCGTACCGGGATATTCATGGCGGAACAGGCCACGGGCCTGAAGCACGGGGATAACCTGTTCGACAAAACGTGGGAAGGTATCCGGCGTTCCTCCCTGAATGATAAAACCGTCAGCTGCTTTCTCGTCGAACCACTGCTGAAGGCCGTCGGCTACCTGCTGCGGCGTGCCACTAAAACGCGGACGCGGGCTGGCGGCTTCCAGGGCAACCTGACGTAGCGTTAACCCCCGTTCGCGCGCATTACGCTTGATCTCATCGGTCGTGCTGCGAAAGCTATTTTGTCCGAGGGAACCCAGATCCGGGAACGGTGCGTCCAGCGGATATTGGGCAAAATCATGATGTTCGAAGTAGCGGCCAAGGTAGTTCAGTGCGTCAGTAATGGAAACCAGCGCAGCGGTAGTCTGATACTGCTGCTCTACGTCCTCTGCACTGTCGCCAACAATTACGCTGACGCCCTGGAATATATGCAGTTGTTCGGGACCGCGCCCGGTGGTTGCTAATTGGCTTTTAACATCCTGATAGAACGCTTTAGCCTCCGCCAGCGACTCCTGATGAGTAAAAATGGCATCAGCATGCTGCGCTGCTAATTTCTTGCCATCGGAAGAAGCCCCAGCCTGAAATATAATTGGACGGCCTTGTGGTGTTCGCCCGATATTTAACGGCCCGGCAACCTGAAAATAATCCCCATGATGGTTAAGCGTGTGCAATTTTTGCGGATTAAAAAATTCTCCGCTTGCCTTATTACGGGTAAAAGCATCATCTTCCCAGGAATCCCACAGTCCTTTCACTACTTGTAAATATTCATCGGCAATACGATAACGCTGGGCATGCTCTGGATGCTGGGCGCGGGAATAGTTTTTTGCCGACCCTTCCAGAGGCGACGTCACCACGTTCCATCCGGCACGGCCCTGGCTGAGATGGTCGAGGCTGGCAAACTGCCGGGCGGTGGTAAAGGGCTCGCTGTATGACGTGGAGACAGTGCCAACCAGTCCCAGATTGCGGGTGATGCTGGCCAACGCAGATAATACCGTCAGCGGCTCAAAGCGATTTAAAAAATGTGGAATTGATTTTTCATTAATATACAGACCATCGGCGACAAAAATAAAATCCAACTTCCCTTTTTCCGCAATAAGCGCTGTTTCTTTAACAAAGTCAAAACTAATACTGGCATCGGCCTGCGCCGCCGGATGACGCCATGCAGACATATTTCCCGATGCGCCATGCAGAATAGTGCCGAGCCGTAGTTGCCGATTTTCAGCCATAATAACCCCTACCCAACAGGTAAAATTAAATGTGTGCGAATGCCGTTTTTGCTAAATGAGCAAAGTAGTGCGCGGCGGGTTCTATTAAGCGTTCATCCGGATTAAATCCCGGATGATGTAATCCGTATTCGCTGGCGCTACCAAGACTGACGAACGCTCCAGGCGTATTTTGCAGGTAGACGGCAAAATCCTCCCCGCCCATATGCAGGTCGGCATAGTGGGTGGCGTAGCCTGATTGTTTCGCCACGGCGGTGGCGATATCCGCCCAACGATCATCGTTCACCAGCGCGGTCGGTCCCGCATGCCAGATAACATCAATTTGTGCGCCAAAAGCGTGGGCAAATCCGGCGGCGATGTCATTTACCCGGGCTTTGACCTGCTGCTGCACCTCAATGCGATGCGTTCTGAGCGTCCCTTCCAGCTCTACGGACTCTGGCAGCACGTTCCATGTGTTTCCTCCCTGAATACGGGTCACGCTGAGCACCACTGAATCGAGGGTGTTAACATCGCGACTGGCAACGCTTTGCAAAACTGTTACCAGTTGGCTGGCGAGCAGGATGGCGTCTTTGCCTTCATGCGGACGCGCCGCATGTGCGCCTTTGCCATTGATACGTAACACAAAGCGATCAACATTGGCATAGAATGCACCGCCGCGCGTGGCGAACTCCCCTACCGGCAAACCCGGTTCATTGTGCATGCCAAAAATAGCCGCGACGTTTTGCAGTGCACCAGCGCGAATCAGTGTTTTGGCGCCGCCAAAACTCTCTTCCGCGGGTTGAAACAAAATACGTACTCGCCCCGGTAAGTCTGCTTCCTGCTGCTTAAGCAGCAGCGCGGCGCCAAGCATGACGCTGGTGTGAATATCGTGCCCGCAGGCGTGCATCACCCCCGGCGTGAGTGAGCGAAACGGAACATCGGCGCTTTCTTCTATCGGGAGGGCATCAATGTCCGCCCGCAAGGCGATGATCTCTTCTCCCTGACCAATTTCCGCGACCAGACCGGTTTTCAGGTTGAATGGCAGAATCTGGACATCAGCACTGCGCAACCAGTCGCGAATACGCGCCGTCGTCGCCACTTCCTGCAGGGAAAGTTCCGGGTGTTGATGCAATTCACGACGCCAGTTGATAAGCGTTGTCGCCAGTGTCATCAGACCACCTCCACGGCGTTATGGGCTTGTGCCAACAACCGTAGCGACGTCAGACGCGCGTGCCCCTCTGCCACTGGCGTGTCGATAATGAACTCATTAATGCCAAATTGCGTATGCAGGACGTTCAGTTTTGCCAACACGTCGTGGGCAGTACCGTGTAACAAGGCCTGTTCACGACGCGCGATTTTGCGGGGCGGACTGCCAGCCTGCGCAGCGAATGCCAGCGCTTGCTCTTCGCTGGCAACCGTGACGCGTTGGCCATTTTCGAGTTCCACGCCCCAGATCTGCACGTTTTCCGCAAGCTGCGCGGCGGTGTCGTTACTGTCAGCCACAATTACCTGGACGGCGACTATCGTCGGGCGTGTGCTGTGGGTCTGCCAGAAGGACAAAACGTCACGCAATAACGCTCTGTCACCGTTGAGGTGTGCCGCGAAGATGAAATTCCAGTCGGATTGCGCTGCCAGCTGAGCGCTTTGTACACTGGCTCCCAGCACAAACCCTTCTGGCGGTCGCGGTGGGATTGGCGTCGGGAAAACCGTTTCCCCGCTTTCCGTGCCGTTCAGCGCCAGCCAACCGTTAAGCTGAGAAAGCTGGTCAGCAAAACTGCCTTTTTCATCCTGATGAAGTCCCAGCTGTAACGCCTGAGTCGACAGGGGTAAGCCGCCAGGCGCTTTTCCGACGCCAAGATCGACACGTCCGGGGGCCAACGATGCCAAAAGATTAAAGTTTTCCGCCACTTTGTACGGGCTGTAATGCTGCAGCATCACGCCGCCGGAACCGACGCGGATACGCTGGGTTTGCCCAAGGATCCAGGCGATCACCAGCTCCGGCGACGGGCTCGCCAGCTGTGGTGTATTATGGTGTTCCGCGATCCAGAAACGATGGTATCCCCACTCTTCTGCCAGTTGCGCCAGACGCAAGGTCCGGGCAAGCGCCATCACGGCAGTTTCTCCTTCCCCAACGGGGCTTTTATCCAGAATACTCAGGCGATATGACATGTTACAGGCCCATATTTGTTAACATGTCTTTATTATTAAATTATCAAATAACCATAATGAAACACTTAATTCACATTTGCTCAGCAAAAAAGTAGATAACCAGCCCTGTTGCTGTCAGGGATAAGATTCGGCTTATCTCTCACGGGCGAAACACGCCGCAAAAACAGCCTGCACGTATTACCTACAAAATATAATAGGGTTGTTGTTACTACAGTAAAACCCTCTTTATCCTTTCTGCCAGTGTGCTTTTTATGGTGATTTTTTTAGCGTGATTTACATTAAGTCAGATTAAATAGCTTACCACGTTATATATTTGTATTAGATGTTTCACTTTCATGACAATTAACAACTTTTATACGTCAGGATTTTTATTATAACTACTTCCACCGAAATCATGATTAGTAGAGAATACAGCGTTTCTTATTAAAATGGTTTAAACAGTTTTTAATATCCCCTGGCTTTATTGCGGGGATTTTTTATGGCTTATACATACCACCTGGGGCCTCTATGAAAAGTAACATGCCTGTTACACAAATTGAGTACGCACTTAACGATAAAGCGACGCTGCTTTCGACAACAGATAAAGAAAGTCATATTACCTACGCCAACTCTGCTTTTATTGACGCCAGCGGATTCAGCGAACACCAGTTAATGGGCGAGCCGCATAATATTATTCGCCACCCTGATATGCCCCCTGCCGCTTTCGCCGATATGTGGTACACGCTACAACAGGGGGACAGTTGGACGGGAATGGTGAAAAACCGGCGGCAGAATGGCGATCATTACTGGGTGCGGGCCAACGTGACGCCGGTCTGGCACAATGAAAAACTCACTGGTTACATCTCGGTACGCACTGTTCCTTCGCGCGATGAAATAACCCAAAGTGAAAACTTATATCAAAAAATAAATAGTCAGCAGCTTAAAGGCTTTCGTCTGTTTAAAGGTATTATCATTCGTCGCGGCATAATGGCATGGGTTTCAATGTTTAAATGGCTGAGTATTAGCCAACGCGTCAATTATAGTTTAGGGGTAACTGCCCTGCTGGCGTTGTTATTTATCTTATCCCCTGTGAATTCTATTATTCAGGCGGGTGGGCTGTTGATGCTGTTTCTGGCACTGGCTATTTACCTTAAGTATCAAATTTGTCAGCCAGTTAATACGCTACTGACGCAAATGAAGAAAGTGGTGTCTGGTCGTAAAGCCGATAACTGTCATTTAAACAGGGTCGATGAAATAGGAATGTTGATGCGTCTGGTTAATCAATCCGGGCTTAATCTGAATTCACTGGTCGATGACGTCAGTACGCAACTATCCGGTATTCGCGCCATCAGTCAGCGGGTATCAAAAGAAGGTACTGCGTTGCACAAGCGTTCAGAAGAAACCTCCGCTGACCTGCAACAAACGGCTGCCGCCATCGAAGAAATTGGCAGTGCGGTACAGCAAACCGCTGAAACGGCGGCGCAGACCATGACCATGGCAGATAAAACCAGCGCCAACGCGGCAGCAGGCGGCGATATCATGAAACAAACCATTGCCATGATGCAGGCAATCTCGCGTGATAACGGACAGATAGTCGACATCATTGGCGTTATCGATAGTATTGCCTTTCAGACCAATATCCTGGCGCTCAATGCCGCGGTTGAGGCCGCGCGAGCCGGAGAGTCCGGGCGCGGCTTCGCCGTTGTCGCAGCAGAAGTTCGCAATCTGGCGCAGCACTCAGCGTCGGCGGCAAAAGAGATCAAACAGTTGATCGAGAAGAACGTCGCCAACGTTAACAGCGGCGTCAAAATGGTGGAGCGAACGGAAACGCATCTCACCGGGATGATTGGTGATGTCCTGCAGATGTCGATGATGATCAAAGAGATTAGTCTGGCCACGCGAGAGCAAACCCAGGCGCTGGATCTGATTAACGATTCAATTTCACGCGTGGGCGCCATGACACACAATAACGCCGAAATGGTGGAACGTGTTACTGATGCTACCGCCGATCTTACCCAGCGATCATCACGCTTACAGCAGGCCGTTCAGGTCTTTGGCGTATCAGCATAACGTTACGGCGCTTATCGGGCGAATGTCTTAATAAGCGCACTCCTCTCCCTGGTTAAAACGCCCCTTTCTTTTATTGGCTGAATCGAGGCCACACCGCGCCAGTTCCGGCTGCACAAAAATGCTGAATTCTTGTTATCGGGGCTTTGCGCAAGTGAACAATTGAATGTAGGATGCTCGGCCGGCAGTTTTCCCCCGTAACACAATGAAGGGTAACGCTGTTTTCGCCGCAGCAGGTGCGGCAAAAAGGATTTTGTAAATCAGTCAGGTCAACAGGAAACGTAATGAACACACACAACACGCAAGCCGCGGAACAACATGCGGCGAAACGACGCTGGTTGAATGCTCACGAAGAGGGGTATCACAAGGCGATGGGCAATCGACAGGTACAAATGATCGCCATTGGCGGCGCGATTGGTACCGGATTGTTTTTAGGGGCAGGCGCACGTTTGCAGATGGCTGGCCCCGCTTTGGCGCTGGTCTATCTGGTGTGCGGTATTTTTTCGTTCTTTATTCTTCGCGCGCTCGGCGAACTGGTTTTGCACCGCCCTTCCAGCGGTAGCTTTGTCTCCTACGCCCGCGAATTTTTAGGTGAGAAAGCCGCCTATGTGGCGGGCTGGATGTATTTCATCAACTGGGCGATGACCGGTATTGTCGATATCACCGCAGTTGCGCTGTATATGCATTACTGGGGCGCATTTGGCGACGTGCCGCAGTGGGTGTTCGCCCTCGGGGCGCTGGCCATTGTCGGCACCATGAACATGATCGGCGTGAAGTGGTTCGCAGAGATGGAGTTTTGGTTTGCGCTGGTCAAAGTGCTGGCGATTGTGATTTTCCTGGTTGTGGGTACCGTTTTCTTAGGTAGCGGAAAACCGCTGGATGGCAACGCCACGGGTTTTCACCTGATAACCGACAACGGCGGATTTTTCCCGCATGGCCTGCTGCCAGCGCTGGTACTGGTTCAGGGGGTCGTCTTCGCGTTTGCCTCCATCGAACTGGTCGGCACTGCCGCGGGTGAGTGCAAAGATCCGCAAACGATGGTGCCGAAAGCGATCAATAGCGTTATCTGGCGTATCGGTCTGTTTTACGTGGGTTCGGTGGTCCTGCTGGTTCTGCTTCTGCCCTGGAACGCCTACCAGGCGGGGCAAAGCCCGTTTGTCACCTTCTTCTCCAAACTTGGCGTGCCGTATATCGGCAGCATCATGAATATTGTGGTGCTCACCGCGGCGCTTTCCAGTCTGAACTCCGGCCTGTACTGCACCGGGCGTATTTTACGTTCCATGTCGATGGGCGGTTCCGCGCCAAAATTCATGGCTAAAATGAGCCGCCAACAGGTGCCATGGGCCGGGATCCTCGCCACACTGGTCGTGTATGTCGTAGGGGTATTCCTGAACTATCTGGTGCCGTCGCAGGTGTTTGAGATCGTGCTTAATTTCGCCTCGCTGGGCATCATTGCGTCGTGGGGATTTATCATGGTTTGTCAGATGCGTCTGCGCCGGGCGATTAAAGAAGGTAAAACCGCAGACGTCAGTTTTAAACTGCCGGGTGCGCCGTTTACCTCCTGGCTCACGTTGCTGTTCCTGCTGAGCGTGCTGGTGCTGATGGCGTTTGATTATCCAAACGGCACTTATACCATCGCATCATTACCGTTAATCGCCATCCTGCTGGTTGCGGGCTGGTTCGGCGTGCGTAAACGCGTAGCGGAAATCCACCGCACCGCGCCGTAAGGATAAAAAGGCCTGATACCTTACCCCTTCAGGCCTTCTTTTTTTAGTCTGCTTCAATGAGCTGCGCAACATCGTTGCTATTAATTTCCCGCGCATTCCCATCCTGATCGGTATAGCTGGTCATTCCCGTGTCTTTATCCAGCTTTGGCTTGCCTTGGGTGGTAATCGTTTGTCCGCTTTTGGTCGTCATAACGTAATTGGTTGTGCAACCTGCCAGCGTAAACAGCATGACGCCTGCACAAAGACACATAAATGGCTTTTTCATGGTATTCCCGTGTTATTCAGTTAGCCGTTGAGGGCGTAGTGTAAGTCCCTGAAGTTAGTCAGGCTACTGGCGGGGTGTAACGAGGCGTATCGTGAGGTTTAGAGAAATGACAGGAGGGGTTTCCCCCTCCGGTTAATTACAGCGCAATACGAATCACATCGTCCGGCTGAGTAGCTTCCTGCTCGCGGGTAGATTTCTGTTTCACGCTAACGTACAGCGTTTTACCGTCGGCGGAGAGCGCCAGGCTGTTCGGGAATGTTGGGGTCTCGAACGTTTTGACAACTTTGTAGCTTTTCGCGTCGATCACGCTTACTTTACCGGCCTGACGATGAGTCACATAGGCCTCGTTGCGCGCCGGGTTGAACAGCACGGCCAGGGATTCCGGCGCGGCGACTTTCGCCAGTACATTGCCGTTGCGGGTGTCAATAACCAGCACTTCCGCAGCCTTAGAGTCGGTAACAAATGCGCGGTTACCCGCCGTGTCCAGACTCAGGTTGATAAAGAAGTGCTCTTTTCCATCATCCAACAGCTTTTTACGGCTGAGAATTTTGTTATTGGTGGTATCGATAGTGATAAATTCGCCGTCCGCATTGGCGGTGTACAGGCGTTTAGCCTTGCTGTCGACAGCCAGAGCGGTGCTCATTTTGCCAGTATTTTGGATTGTGTCCTGAAGTTTGATCGTCTCACCGTCCACGACCCAAATTACGCTCTCTTTACCAATACCGCTAATGTAGACCGTGTTGGTCGCATCATCGGCGACCAGCTCACGCGGCTGCAGCGGGCGCACATCTTCAGAACGCTTACGCGCATCCAGCACCAGGCGCCCTTTCACCGCGCCTGTTTTGGCATCCATCGCCGTCACCGCGCTGTTTACCGTATTACCAAACCACAGCGTTTGCGTGGTGTTATTGATGGTGGCGCCAAACGGTTTGAGATCGTTATGGATAACCTGAGTCACTTCGAGCGTCACCGGGTCAAGACGGTAAACCACGCCCCCTGTATCCAGTTTGCGGCTCTGTGAGGTCGCCAGCCACAGCGCGTTCTCTTGCTGGCTGTACGCCATTTCATAGGCACCTTTGCCCACAGCTTTGCGCAGCAATTCTTCCGCAGCCTGTGTCGTAAAAGATGATGCCACGAGCAGTGAACCTAACAGTAAAGAACCACGCAGGCGCGGCGAAAACAGATGACGTAAAGACATGACGACTCCCTTTGATAAATTCGTTTGTTACTGCTTCACATAGCTTCAATGAGCAAAATCATGGTTTTGCCTTTTTAAGAATGAGAATAGTAATCATTATTCATCGCAAAGTGGAGCACTTCTTCACATATTGACTACACTCGTTTTCATTGCCCGAAAAATTACCGCAATTCAGTAGCGCTAAAATTCATCTTTTTTATAAAAAAATTCACATGCTTACCGTCCGTTTTCCGGCGTCAGCATCATAAACTGGCCTTATTCATGACGATTTTTTCAGCCCGCTATACTGTCTTTCCTGTTTCATTACTGCCTGTCTTTCTCTCGACTTTTGCCGCGGCAGACAGTGAGATAAACGAGCAAACGCTGATCGTTAGCGCGACGCCACAATCCGTTTCAGAGCTGGATACGCCTGCCGCCGTCAGCGTTGTTGCCGGTGAAGATATGCGTCTGGCAACACCGCGCATTAACCTGTCCGAATCGCTGACCAGCGTCCCTGGGCTACAGGTGCAAAATCGGCAGAACTACGCGCAGGACCTCCAGTTGTCGATTCGTGGTTTTGGTTCACGCACCACGTATGGTATCCGTGGCATTCGTATGTATGTAGACGGAATCCCAGCCACCATGCCGGATGGGCAAGGCCAAACATCCAATATCGATATCAGCAGCGTACAAAATATTGAAGTCCTGCGGGGTCCCTTCTCTGCGCTGTATGGCAATGCTTCCGGCGGTGTGATTAATGTCAGTACTGAAACAGGGCGTGAGCCGCCCACCATTGAAGCCAGCGGCTATTACGGTAGTTTTGGCACCTGGCGCTACGGTTTAAAAGCCACCGGAGCGCTGGGCGACGGTACTCAGCCAGGCGATGTGGATTACACCGTTTCAACGACCCGATTTACTACCCATGGGTATCGCGATTACAGCAGCGCGCAAAAAAATCTGGCTAATGCCAAACTGGGCGTACGTATTGATGACGCGAGTAAACTGACGCTGATTTTCAACAGCGTGGATATTAAGGCCGACGATCCCGGTGGCCTGACGAAGTCAGAGTGGAATGCCAATCCGCAGCAATCGCCCCGCGCCGAGCAATTCAATACGCGAAAAACCATCAAGCAGACCCAGGCGGGATTGCGCTATGAACGCCAGCTTAGCGCGCAGGATGATCTCAGCATCATGACCTATGCGGGGGAGCGCGAAACCACCCAGTATCAGTCGATCCCAATGGCCCCACAGTTAAGACCCTCCCATGCCGGAGGCGTTATCACTCTACAACGTCATTATCAGGGGATAGATAACCGTTGGACTCACCGTGGCGAATTGGGGATCCCGGTGACCTTCACCACCGGTATAAACTATGAAAACATGAGTGAAAACCGTAAAGGCTATAACAACTATCTGCTTGATAATGGTGTGCCTGAGTATGGTCAGAAAGGCGACGTGCGACGCAATGAACGTAACCTGATGTGGAACGTCGATCCCTATCTGCAAACCCAGTGGCAATTGACGGAGAAGCTTTCGCTGGATGCTGGCGTTCGTTACAGTTCCGTGTGGTTTGATTCCAACGATCGCTACATTACGCCGGGTAACGGCGATGACAGCGGGGACGCCAGCTATCACCAATGGCTCCCTGCCGGATCGTTGAAATATGCGATGACGGACGCCTGGAACGTCTATTTGGCTGCGGGGAGAGGATTTGAAACGCCGACAATTAACGAACTCTCCTACCGTTCCGATGGCCAAAGCGGGATGAATTTTGGTTTACAGCCGTCCACAAATGACACCATTGAAATCGGCAGCAAAACGCGCATCGGCGATGGGCTGTTTACCGCGGCCCTGTTCCAGACCAACACGGATGACGAAATCGTCGTTGATAGTAACAATGGCGGTCGTACGACCTATAAAAACGCCGGGAAAACCCGCCGTCAGGGAGGCGAGCTATCCTGGGACCAACGCTTTGCCACAAACTGGCGCGTAAAAGCGGCATGGACCTGGCTGGATGCAACCTATCGCAGCAATGTCTGCGGCGATCAAAACTGCAACGGCAACCGACTGCCCGGCATAGCGCAAAACATGGGATTTGCTTCACTGGGCTACGTGCCTGATGAAGGCTGGTATGCGGAAGCAGATGTGCGTTATATGGGTGACATTATGGCTAATGATGAAAATACGGCGAAAGCCCCGTCATATAGCGTAGTCGGCCTGAATACCGGCTATAAATTTTATTACAGCAACCTTATGATCGACCTGTTTGGCCGGGTGGATAACCTGTTTGATAAAACCTACGTCGGTTCGGTGATTGTGAATGAATCAAATGGCCGATACTACGAACCGGCGCCAGGACGAAACTATGGCGTGGGTATTAATCTGGCCTGGCGTTTTGAATGATACTGGCGGGAATCGCTCCCGCCAGCACTCTTTACGCATCGTCTGCTACGCGAATAACCACCTTGCCGAAGTTTTTACCGGTCAGCAAACCGATAAAGGTCTGCGGCGCATTCTCCAGACCGTCAGTGACCTGCTCACGGTAGTGGATTTTACCCTCTTTAATCCAGCGCCCCATCTCCCGCTGAAACTCATGAATGCGGTGACCATAATCCTGACCAATGATAAAACCCTGCATCCGAATACGCTTTTTCAGTAAGGTTGCCATCAGCAACGGTAATCGGTCAGGGCCGGTCGGAAGCGATGTCGCATTATAACCGCTGACCAGTCCGCAAAGCGGAATGCGCGCCGAGGTATTGAGTAACGGCAGCACAGCGTCAAATACCTTACCGCCAACGTTCTCATAGTAAATATCAATCCCCTGCGGACTCGCTTTTGCCAGTTGTTGTGCAAAATCGTGCGCATGGTGATCGAGACAAACATCAAAGCCCAACACTTCGGTGGCATGCCGGCATTTCTCTGCCCCGCCCGCTACACCGATCACCCGACACCCTTTGAGCTTACCAATCTGTCCAACCGTTGCGCCCACCGGGCCAGTTGCAGCGGCAACAACCAGCGTTTCCCCTGCTTTCGGCTGGCCAATGTCCAGCAAGCCCATATAGGCGGTAAATCCCGGCATCCCCAAAACACCCAGCGCCCAGGAGGGATGTTCAGGATTATCGCCAAGCTTCACCAGCCCATTGCCGTCCGAAATGTCATAGTCCTGCCAGCCACTGTAGCTCAGCACCCATTCGCCAGGCTGGTAATCAGGATGGTTGGAGGACACGACGCGGCTCACAGTGCCGCCGACCATCACACCGCCAATCTCAACGGGAGGCGAGTAAGACGGTTCATCGCTCATGCGCCCACGCATGTAAGGATCGAGAGAAAGGAAAACGGTGCGCAGCAAAACCTGACCTTCTCCCGGCGTTGCGACTTCATCTTCTTCAAGACGGAAGTTATCCGGGATTGGTGCGCCATGTGGGCGGGAAGCCAGTACCCAACGGCGGTTACGATTAGTCTGTTGACCCATGATGTGCTCCTCTGCTTTTGGCATGAATCCATCAATAGTAGCAGCCTGCGCCAGCATTTAGCTCACGACATGGTTTAATCGCACAACCAGATAAACGCAGGTTTGCGTGGTTTCATTGATAAACCGACAGTCATTCGGCGGCCCCAGTTCCAGACAATCGCCCGCTTTCATTTCATGACGCACATCGCCTTCCACAAAGACTAACTCCCCCTGCTGTAGCCAGATAAGCTGTCTGGCCTGCACGTAGGAGGATGCTGGCATTGGGATATCGCTTCCGGCGGGCAATTCGATTTGTACCAGGTCGATGGGGAGATCGCTGCGCGGTGAGACATGGCGTCGCAGATAGTGGCTCTGCGGATCGTGCCAGACGGGCTGGTCAGCGAGGCGCAGCAGCTTGCCCTCCTGCATTTCGGCTCGCGCAATCAGCATCGACATGCTGATGCCAAACGCCCCGGAGAGCCTGCCCAGCAGCGTGGCCGTGGGGCTACTCTCACCACGCTCTATTTTATGGATCATTGCCCGCGACACGCCTGCACGCTCGGCGAGTTCCGTCAGAGACCAGCCGCGAGATTCTCGTTCAAGGCGAATTCTTGCACCGATCCGTTGATTTATGCTGTCTTCAATAGTATTCATATTGTAATACTATAGTGAACAACCCCTGAGGTTCAACATGTCAATTCGATTTGCCAGCAAAGCAGACTGCGCCGCTATTGCTGAAATTTATAACCACGCGGTACTGCATACGGCGGCTATCTGGAACGATCAAACGGTCGATGCCGAAAACCGTATCGCCTGGTTCGAAGCCCGCCAGTTGATGGGCTATCCCGTGCTGGTAAGTGAAGAAAACGGCGTAGTCACTGGATATGCTTCGTTCGGCGACTGGCGTAACTTTGACGGATTTCGTCATACCGTTGAGCATTCGGTGTATGTCCATCCTGAGCATCAGGGCAAGGGCCTGGGACGAGCGCTGCTCAGCCGACTGATAGAAGAAGCGCGCACGTGCGGAAAACATGTAATGGTGGCGGGGATTGAGTCTCAGAATCAGGCGTCGCTGCATCTGCACAGTACGCTGGGATTTAACATCACGGCACAAATGCCGCAGGTTGGCACCAAATTTGGTCGCTGGTTGGATCTGACCTTTATGCAACTGCAGTTAGACGATCGTCGCGATCCGGATGCCGGCAGATGAACCAGACGCTGACCCTCTCCTTTCTGATTGCCGCAGGTATTGGTCTGGTGGTGCAAAACACCTTAATGGTGCGTATCACGCAGACCTCCTCGACGATCCTGATTGCCATGCTGCTGAACTCACTGGTTGGGATTGTACTGTTTGTCAGCATTCTGTGGTTCAAGCAAGGCGCCGCGGGGTTTGGCGAACTGATCACCAGCGTGCGCTGGTGGACGCTGATCCCCGGTTTGCTGGGGTCTTTTTTTGTTTTTGCCAGTATCAGCGGCTATCAAAATGTGGGGGCTGCCACCACGATTGCGGTACTGGTCGCCAGCCAGTTAATTGGCGGACTGGTGCTGGATATTCTGCGCAGTCATGGTGTACCGCTCCGTGTGCTGGTGGGGCCTGTTTGCGGCGCGGTGCTGCTGGTCGTCGGGGCCTGGTTGGTCGCGAGGCGCTCATTTTAACTGCCGGATGGCGCTTCGCTTATCAGACTTACGGAATTTATCCAGCCTGAACATACAGGCCGGATAACAGTAATAACGAATTAAAGGATTGTGCCGCCTTTAGTCAACTGCTCGCGACGGGCTTCCATATCCTCTTTATGCTGACGACCATGATGTGCAATAGCCGTACGCAAACGCTGTTGCTGGGTGTAACGATCTTCCCGGCTCAGCGCGGCATCATCGCTGAGTTCAATCAGCAATTCATTCATATGCGTAATGACGCTCTCTTCAATGGCGGCATCAACTCGTGCGCTGACCTCATCCAGATGCGACATAACCTCTCCTTAACTCTTTAATTTAATTTTGCTTTTGAAAAATCACTGCCCATCAGGCTGACGCTGTATCCGCTGACGTTGCTACGCGTGGCATAGAACGTTTTGCCATTTGCCAGGGCTATCCACGGAGCCTGCTGGTAGAAAATCTCTTGCGACTGCTGGTACAGCGCGGCGCGTTCTTCAGGTTTGCTCACCAGTTTCGCCTTTTGAACCAGAGAATTATACTCTTTATCGCACCAACGCGCGGCGTTAGATCCGGTTTTAATGCTGTCGCAGCCCAACAGTACATCAGCGAAATTATCCGGATCGCCGTTGTCTGACATCCAGCCGAACAGCGCGGTGTCATGCTCGCCTTTGCGCATTCCGGAGAGATATTCGCCCCACTCGTATGACACTATTTTTGCCTTTACGCCGACTTTTGCCCAATCGCTCTGGATCATCTCGGCAATACGCCGGGAGTTCGGGTTGTATGGACGCTGAACCGGCATTGACCACAGCGTCGCTTCAAATCCGTTTTCCAGCCCAGCCTGTTTCAGCAGATCTTTCGCTTTTTGCGGGTCGTAAGCGTAATCTTTTAGATCGTTATTGAACCCCATCATATTCGGTGGAATCGGCGATTTTGCCACCGTACCGGAACCTAAAAAGACGGCGTTAATAATGGCTTTTTTATCGGTCGCGTAGTTCAACGCCTGACGCACCAGCACGTTATCAAACGGTTTTTTCTCGGTATTAAACGCCAGATACCCGACGTTCAGCGCTTCAACCGAATGCAGCGTCAAATCTTTATTCTTGTTGATCTCGTCAAACTGGATTGGCGCAGGCGCAGGGATAATCTGGCATTCGTTAGTTTGCAGTTTTGCCAGTCTGGTCTGTACATTTGGAGTGATCGAGAATATCAGGTGCTTCGTCGGGACGGCGCCATCCCAGTAGTTCGGGTTGGCCAGATAACGGATTTGGGAATCCTGTTTGTACTGCTGCAACACATATGGCCCGGTGCCAATCGGCCAATTATCAACGTTTTCCGGGGTGCCTTTTTTCAGCATCGCGTCAGCATATTCCGCAGAAAGAATGGAAGCGAAATCCATCCCCCAGTCGGCAAGAAACGCGGCGTTAGGTTCATTCAGCACAAACTGAACGTGATAATCATCCACCTTCTTCACTTCTTTGATCAGTTTATCCAGACCGACATCGTTAAAGTATTCGTAGCTGCCCTGAGAAACCTTGTGGTACGGATGATCGGCATCTTTCTGGCGTAATACCGAGAAAACCACGTCATCGGCGTTGAAGTCGCGGGTAGGTTTAAAGAATTTATTACTGTTGAATTTCACCCCCTGGCGCAGGGTAAACGTGTAAGTCTTCCCATCGGGAGAAATTGTCCAGTCCGTTGCCAAAGACGGTATTGGGGTATTCTTTACCGGATCAAAGTTAATGAGTCGGTTGTAGAGCACCTGTGAACTTGCCACAAACGACGGACCGGAACTGGCGATTTGCGGGTTAAATGACTCCGGCGACGCTTCTGAGCAGTAGATGATGGTGTCAGTGCTGGCCGCGAACGCAGCGCCTGAGGGTAAGGCGGCGCTGAGCGCCAGCGCGAGTAACGTTTTCCTTGCAATCATGGTTATAAGCCTTCTTATTTTATTATTAACCGGAATATCAGAGCATAGCTGACAAAAACTGACCAATAACAAATCACTATCAGGTTATTCTAATCCGGTGGTTTTCGCTGAATTATTCATCACCACAAGCGAATTAATTTCCCTTAAGTCTTTTTCAAAACGTCAAGATTTTTCCCGGCACTCTATGCCATGAAAATTCGCCCCTTTTTGCCTCTCTTCCGTCGTTTGCTCGTTCTTATAAACCGTAAAGTAGATGTGTGAAGAAGTCTAAGGGGTAACAACGTGGCAAAAACTCTCTTGCGCAGCGGCAATTTGGATGACTATCAGGCCGTAGGTGGCGGTGGTCAGGCCGTGTTTGATTCAGCACTGCAAATTCGTGAAACGCTTCGCTTGCGTAAACAGCAGGCGATGGTGGATTGTCTGGCGATCCCACAAATTAACGACAACGGCGATCGGGTTGACTGGTATTCTCCGGTTGAAGGAAAAGTCGTTGCGTGGAAAGCCGCTGATGAAGAGGCACGTTTTCGTGCGCTGCGCTATCTGGAGAGCACGCTGGAAAATGCGGCGGCCCTGAGCCGTAAAAGCCTGCAATCGGGGAAAACCGCCCTCCAACTGTTTGGTTCATTGCTCGAAAAAGCCATCCAGTTTCCTGGCGAGAATCACGTGTTTCTGGTTGATGGTAAACCCGTTCTTACGTTCTGGGGCTTCGTCAATCTGAATGAAAATCCCCGCGACGATGTGCTCGATTGCCTGCGTCTTGCCGATATACCACCGGTTGTCACTGTGACAGAGCCTGACCCGGAAGAAGAGACTTCACCTGAAATCACCTTCACTGAGGCCGATGCCCCTTTACTGACGCCGGTCATTGAACCGCCAAAACCGGTTGAACCTGAATCACAACCGCTGGCCATGATCAGCGAACCGGAAGTCACACCGCCACCGGTACAGGTGAAGCCCGCACGTCGCCTGCCGCTGTGGAGTCTACCCGTTGCCGCCGTCATTATCGCAGCCATTGTCGGACCGTTGCTATGGAAACAACAAGCCGTTATCCCTACCCCCTTAGTTGCCCCCATTGCAGTGGCTAAAGCAGACATGACGCCGTTGCCGGAACTGACCTCTGCACTACCTTTGCATCGGGCTGAAGTCATTCCGGTAGCGAAAAAAGAGAAACCTGACGCAGGACCGGTAGTGATTGCCGCTATTCCCAAAGATGCGCTGGTCATGGATGCCAGCCAGATGAAGGCAGGAACGACGCGTTTCCTCAACGGTAACTGGCGCGTCATGGTCGACGTGAAAGATCCGGTCAGCGGCAAAGCGCCGTCGCTGCGTTATCAGATCCAGACGAATAAAGGCACTGCACGCGTCGTTCATGGCGACAATATTGTTTGTCGTGCCGAGATTTTCTCTGGTTTGCATCAGACTGGCGAATTAATGATTAAGAGTCGCGGCAATGCCCGTTGCACGGACGGATCACGTTATCCGATGCCTGAAATTACCTGCAAAGCGGGAACCAATGACGTCGCCACCTGCACCGCCCGATATGACGATCACGCGGAAATCCCTCTGACGATCAAAAAGATAGGTGCCTGATTTTATGTTGGTGAATCTGTGTGACTACAAACAAAGCGTGACGCTCATTGCCAATAGCGGTGTGCAATTTCTGGATTTTGGCCTGACGCCGCAGGAATCTGCACATCATGGCCGCTTTGTGCGCAAAACGGCCAACGGTCCCCTGCTACGGCTGGACTTCGATCTGACAACGGGACGCTATACCTTGCCGGGCAGCACCGGCGGTCAGCCCGAAGTGGTGAAGCCGGAAAGCACCCAGACGCTGCATTATTCTCTGGACGTGCTCGACGGCATCTGGCTACCGCTGCCGTTCCTGCGCTTTAATCCGCCGCGTACGTTTGTTGAAGGCCCGGATAACTGGGCGCGTGTACAGGTGCGAAAACTGGCGCAACCAGACAGCGCGGGCAACACTCACCGCGTTACCCTGGCGCTGGACAGCCAGCTCACTGAAAATGCTCCGGCAGCGTTAACCCCCAACGAAAATGACCTGCTTAACGGTACGCGATTTGCACTGGCCTGGCATGATAACGAAATTGCCGATTTCCTCGACCAGACCTGGATTGACGGCTGGCTGCGCGAATCCTTTATGCATCATGTCACGCAGCATGAGAATCGCTCAGAACATGAGATCCAGCAGGCGCTGCGTAATTTTGAATATCAGGCGCACTGGTTAAATTTGTTAACCCTGTTAGGCGAACAGCTTTCTATTCCGGAAGTCAAGCTGGTCACACATACGCTCAGCACACCGGCGATTCCCGTCGATCTGATCCTGGACATTGGTAATACCCATACCTGCGGCGTCCTGATTGAGGATCACGGCGATGCCAATGATGGACTGCGCCAGACCGCTGAATTACAGGTGCGGTCATTAAGCGAGCCGCAGTTTCTTAACGATCCGCTATTCACCAGCCGACTGGAGTTTTCCGAAGCGCGGTTCGGTAAACAGCACTTTTCCGTTGAGAGCGGTCGTGATGACGCCTTTATCTGGCCGTCGATTGTTCGCGTGGGCGATGAAGCCCGAAAGCTGGCGATGCAACGTATGGGTACGGAAGGCAGCAGCGGGATCTCCAGCCCGCGCCGTTATCTGTGGGATGAAACGCCGGTGCTCCATGACTGGCGCTTTAGCCAGATGAATGGCAAAACCCAGCGCGAACCGCTGGCTACCGCCTTCCCGCTGATGAATCTCATGAATGATGACGGACAACCGCTGTTCAGCCTGCCGCAGGATGACCGTCTGCCGGTGTTCTCACCGCAATACAGCCGCAGCACGTTGATGACGCATATGCTGTGTGAGATCCTGGCTCAGGCGCTGGGTCAAATTAACAGCGTGGCGACGCGTTTGCGCCTTGGTTTCCCGGCCTCTCCTCGCCAGTTGCGCACATTGATCCTGACCCTACCCTCAGCGATGCCAAAACAGGAGCGCGAGATTTTCCGCCTGCGTATGTTTGAAGCCATTGCACTGGTCTGGAAAGCAATGGGCTGGCACCCGCAGGATGAAGACTTCACCACCCGTAAGCAGCAGGAAAAGAGCGTGGTTCCCGTCCCTGAGATCCAGATGGAGTGGGATGAAGCCAGCTGCGGTCAGTTGGTGTGGCTGTATAACGAGGCGATTTCCCACTACGATGGTCACACGGAATCGTTTTTTAATGCCCTTGCCCGTCCGGACCGTCTGCCTGAACCTGGTGAGATAAAAGGCCGTGCGCTGCGCGTGGCATCCATCGATATTGGCGGTGGGACCACGGATATGGCCGTCGTCCATTACCAACTTGATGACGGCGTTGGTGCGAACGTCAAGATCACCCCGCATTTGCTGTTTCGCGAAGGCTTTAAGGTCGCAGGCGATGACATGCTGCTGGACGTGATTCAGCGTTGCGTACTACCTGCCCTGCAAACCCGCTTGCAGCAGGCTGGCGTGACCGACGCCGCCGCATTACTGGCTACGCTGTTTGGCGATTCCGGGCGCATCGATACTCAGGCGATCCTTCGTCAGCAAACGGCATTACAACTCTTTATGCCGCTCGGTCATGCGGTACTCTCCGCCTGGGAACAAAGCGATATTAACGATCCGGTAGCCGGACTGCATGCCACCTTTGGCGAGCTGCTCAGCCAGCAACCCACGCGTAACGTGATGAACTATATCCAACAGGCTATCGATCATGCGTTGCCGTCTGGTTCGCCAGCGTTTGATGTTTTGAGCGTGCCGTTACAGGTGCAGTTCAGGCAGTTACAAGAAGCGTTACTGGCGGGGCAATTTACCCTGACCTCGCCGCTGCACGCGGTTTGTGAGGCTATTTCACATTATCGTTGCGATATTTTATTAGTGACCGGCAGACCCGCTTGTTTACCGGGCGTACAGGCGTTGATCCGCCATCTTCAACCCGTTCCGGTTAATCGTATGATCTGGATGGATAACTATCGGGTGCACGAGTGGTATCCGTTCAGTCAGCAAGGGCGGATTGGCGACCCCAAATCCACCGCAGCAGTCGGTGCAATGCTATGCAGCCTGGCGCTGGATCTGCGTTTACCGCGCTTCAATTTTAAAGCTGCCGATATCGGCGCTTACTCGACCGTACGTTATCTTGGCGTGCTGGATAATACGGTCAACACGCTACGCGATGAGAACATCTGGTATCACGATATCGATCTGGATAAACCCGGCGCGAAGCTGGATACCCGTTTGCACTTCCCGCTGCGCGGCAATGTAACGTTAGGCTTCCGCCAATTGGCAAACAGCCGCTGGCCTGCCACGCCGCTGTATACGCTGAGCATAAATTCTGCCGAACTGGCAAAAAGTATCGCCGGAGATGGCGTGTTAAATGTACGGCTGCAGTTACGCGGCGGCAGCAAAGAGAGCGGCCCGGAATGCTTCGTCCTCAGCGATGCCTGGTTACAGGATGGCACCCCCGTTGCCGCCAATGCCTTAACGTTAAAATTGAATACCCTGGCGGATCGTCGCCATAGCGGTAGCCATTACTGGATTGATAGCGGGAGCGTGTACCTGAAATGAGTAAGATGTTAAACACCGCGCAGGCCGTCATCGAGTGGGTAACAGAGACCCGCCAGCGTTCCGTACGTCTTGATGATGAGGCGGATGCCCTGCTGACACAACTTACGTTAGCCGCGGTTAATGAATCTGCGCTGACAGCGACCTTTTCAGCACGAGGCTGTGTTGGGTTATATGGGCACTCACAATCAGCGAAAGCGCATCTGCTCGCGGCATTGTGCAGCAATGCCAATGGCAAAGTGAACATCGTGACACCGGATCGCAGTTTTGATTATTTTTCGCATATTAATCCGGGGCATGCACCGACCAATATGGCGATTCGCTTTACACGTGAAGATAATCCGCTCAATAGCGAATGGCCGCTGCGCTTACGCTTACTCAGTGAAGCCGAACTGGTACAGCTGTTTATCACACAGTTCTGTGCGCTTCCGGACAACCGCCAGGTTGAGAAATCGATTATTGAGGCGCGCCTGGAAAAATGGCAAACCCTGCGTCAGCGTCATCCGGTGCAAGGCATCACGGCTCAGGATGTCGCGGCAATCGGTCGTTTCTGGCGCTCCTGCGTACCGGCTAATCAGCAGCAAATTGACGATGCGCTATGGCATCAGTTTGCTACGCTTCTCCCCGCTCTGGATCTGACGACCCGGGCAAACGCCTGGGCATTATTGTGGGGAGAACAACCAGAGCTAACGCAGCAGTGGCTGGCGCTGGCGCATACGCTGCAACAAACCGGGAACGCGCAAGAACTGGCGGCTCCGCTGAGCCTGTTGGTTGACCATTTTGGTTTACCTGCTGAGAGTTTTCTCACTCAGGTGGCATTGCACGCGAGTGAGGCGCAAAGTGATGTGGTTGTTCATCCAATTGAAAACCATCAGTTGCTCAATGCGGTCAGTCTCTCACAGGCATCACTAGCGCTGTTGACGCGCGAGCTGATCCTGACGGTGGAAGATGCTGTGCTGGAGAATGTCGATCTGCTCGATATCCCTCTCGCCCCGGATGCTCATCCCCATCCGCTGTGGCAGGCAAAATTAGGCTGGATGCTGGAGCATTATCGCCAGCAACTGCAACCGGATGTGCTCTTAATCTGCAATGCGGTATCTACCCGCGCCCAGACGCCAGCCATTACCCGCAAGCTGCTGGGCTGGGTCAACGATACGCAACCCGTACATGACGCCGCATTACCGGGCGTAGTCTGGGCCATCACCCCACAGGATGCGCGTTTTAGCACCCAGCAAAACCTGGATGAGTCCGTACAGCAATTAATGGGCAAACCGGGACTGCACTGGGGTACGCTGCAGGCGCTGGATAACCACAGCTTACAACGCCTTGTCGAATGGCTGACTCAGGCGACTTCACCACAACAGCGTCAGGCCAGGCTGACCTCTCTGCGCGAACAACACCAACAGCGCATCCGCGAAACGCTGATGAGTTGGATTAACACCCGCGATGATGAGTCAGGTAGCAGCGAGTCGGTGATCCGCCAGTTACAATCCCAGGCGGCAAAACATGGCGAGCTACTGGAGGGGTTACTGCCGCCAATGCGCCTCTTTGAGTCGCTGCTGCGTGTTCATCAGCCGCGCGAGGAACAGGTGAACGGGCTATTTAATGAAGAGATCGACCTGTTTGCTGAAGTACGTGACATACCGCACTCGCCGGAAAGCAAAGAAACTGGTTATCTGGCACACAAAATGTGGGTTAATCACGTACGTCAGTGGTGTCGCGATGAAAATAATGCGCGCCGTTTAGGTCTCGATCCTCGTACGCTAAGGCAGGTGGCTGACATTCTTGTGACCACCAGTTATCGCCTGGAGATGCCGCAACGCTTACAGCGCATGATGCAGCACGAAAACGTCTGTGCGGCGCAGCTACATGCCGATATTGGGGATTTTATTACCTGGCTTGGATTTACCAACGTTGCTGAGGAACAGCGCCCTGCCAGCAGGATCCAAAAAGGCGCGGCTATTTTTAGCGCGCCAAAGCAACAACCGATGTCGCGCCTGGCCAAACTGGAAGAACAGCCCTCGCACGGCGCAAGCCGCTATGTTTACGACTGGCTGGTTGCTTTGTATACCCGCGCGAATGAGAACGTGGGATATCAGCACCCACAGGATGTTAATGAAGTCGACAAAAAACGTTTAGATGCCCTGCTTTCCTGCTGAAACGGCCTCATCAGAAAAGTGAAAACATCAGCGCGACAGGAAAGCTCATTGGCCAGGTCGCCCCGACTAATACCGCGCTGAGAAAACGAATCCGCTTTTTCTCGCGTGACAGAAACCAGGTGATGATTGCCGTGATAGCGGCCATCACCGCATAAAAGACCAACATTTTTTGGTACAGAGACATGTAAGGCATCCTGGCCGGAAGGTAAAATCGCGCGCAATATGCTCTTTTTCATGACTCACATCAAGTTTTATTAATTATTTTAAGAGAAACGGCGGTAAAACAACCCGTTTTCATTATGTTCAGAATTCGTACTATTGCGGATAGTTATAACCCGTACTATACCCATAGGGGTTAAAACGAAAGGTGGCACAAATGAATGTTTCCAGTAAAACTGTGGTGCTGATAAATATATTTGCTGCTGTAGGACTTTTCAGTCTGATTTCCGCAAGGTTCGGCTGGTTTGCTTGATGTGACTCTTCTGAATTAATTGCAGCGTCCACTGGCAGAGAGGGTTTTCTCTCTGCCATTAGCCAACGATCTTCCCACTCTGCCTTCATCCGGTAAATCATCCTTAGGATGTAATATCCCTAATCCTTCTGCGGCATTATTTGCCTGTAAAGCGGGCTGGCGTGGTGCCGGTATGCTGACGGAAAAATGCAATAAAAGCACTGTCACTGACAAATTCCAGATGTTGCGCCACCTGACTACCAGGACTCCCGTAAGCCAGCATTTCCATGGCTTTTAACAGTCTAAATTGCTGCCGCCAGTGCTGATAATGCATCCCGGTATCTCTGATGAAGATCCGGCTGATGGTCTTCTCACACGCCCCAACCCGTTGGGACAACTGATTCAGTCGCGGTGGCAACGCCCCCATGCGCAATTGCTCAAGCCATACGTCCAGCCGTGGATCTGAGGGAAATTGTAATGTCCAGTTTTCACTACGCGCGGCCCGCAATTCCTCACAAAAAACGGTGATGAGGCTGGCCTGTTGCACCGCAGGCATATCCCATGACCAAAAGGCCATGCGTTCTATGACTTCGAAAAAAAGTGGATTAACCTCGACGATATGCATTGGCAGATCGGATAACGGCAGCGAGGATGAAAAGTACAAAGAACGATAAGCCATTACGCCACGCATGATGGCGCGATGAACCGTACCGGCTGGGATCCAAACCGCACGCCGTGGCGGCAGCAGGCACAGGGCCTGCTCCAGTTCAATCGTGATGCTCCCCGCCGCCGAAAAAAGGAGTTGATGACGAAGGTGGCTATGGCGTCCGGAATCGTGTACGCCCATATCGGCGGCAATCCCAATTACCGGGTTATCAAAGCTATCCGCATCGAAAATTTCATCGGGGGCAATTTTCATTATCTGTCCGATATTTGATATATAAAGTCCTGATAATAGTAATAAGACAGCCCCCATTCAGCAATAATTCCCGCCTGTTTTCGGTCTCTTCGGATATTGCTATGAATATTCTTCGTCGTCCGCCGCTTTGGCTGCTCACTCTGTTGATAATGTTTCCGCAACTGGTGGAAACCATTTACAGCCCGGCATTGCCAGGTATCGCTACCGCTTTTCACATAAGCAGTGAACATGCAGCTCAAACACTCTCCGTTTACTTTGTGGCCTTCGCCGTCGGTGTGGCGATGTGGGGCTGGCTGAGCGACAGTATCGGACGACGGCGGGCGATGCTGGCAGGACTAATCTGCTACGGCACAGGTTGTGCATTGGCCATTGTTGCCACCAATTTCAACGTGTTGCTGCTGGCGCGGATGGTGTCAGCCATCGGAGCGGCTGCCGGGTCAGTCGTGGTACAAACCATATTGAGGGACTGTTATGAATCAACCACGCTATCCCGCGTCTTTTCTGTGATGGGCGCCGCGCTGGCCCTGAGTCCGGTTTTCGGCCTGCTAAGCGGAGGTTGGCTGGTAAGCCTGTATGGTCATATCGGTGTATTCGTTGCTCTTGTTTTGCTGGCGATATTACTGCTCATACTGACAGCAACCCGTTTGCCGGAAACAAGGCCGGAGAATACGATCCGCCCGCGGATGGCTGTGCTCCTGCCCCGCATGGCTCGGGACGATGAGCTGTGGAAAAATGCTATGCTGGTCGCCCTGTTAAATACCATGCTGTTTAGCTATTACAGTCTGGCGCCATTTCTTTTCAGGCAGTTGGGATGGAGTTCCAGAGCCTTTGGCTGGACGGGGGTGTTACTTGCGCTTGCTTCGCTGTCGGGAAGCCTGTTGAATCGGCGTCTGTTAACGACAGGTCTGACGCCGGAACAGCTGGTACGTCATGCCTGTGTGCTGGCCATGTTCTCAGGCCTGGCGGCGTGGTGGCTACAGCATACTGCATGGATCCTGATACCGGTGTTTGGGGTGGTACTGGCCTATGGTATCGCAATTCCCAATGTATTGAGCCAGGCACTGCGTCGCTATCGTGAACAAGCCGGGGCCGCTGGTGCTTTGTTCGGGTTAAGCTATTACCTGTTGCTGGGAATGATGCTGGGATTGGCTGGCATGGTGCAACAACTGGGGCTGGTGCTGAGCGTCTGTGCGCTACTTGCCTGGCTTTGCAGCTACCGCCGCTGATAACTGGACGGTATACCTGAAAGCACAAAGCCCCGGCGTTAAGCTGGGGCTTTGTCGTATCAATTAGCCTGACCTCGCGGATATTTCCAACTTACCGCCGTCCGATGGCGACGAGGCCAGTGGCGCGAATAGTATAGAGACCCGTTTGCTAATTTTTAGCTATCCGTGCCTCATTAGGTGTTCACGTCTAAATTGTTACTCATGCTTGATCATGACATGGCGAACAATCGTGTAATCCTCAAGCCCGTACACCGACATATCTTTGCCATAACCAGACTGTTTTTGCCCACCGTGCGGCATCTCGCTGACCAGCGTGAAGTGGGTATTGACCCAGGTGCAACCATATTGCAGACGAGCACTGAACCGATGCGCGCGGCCGACGTCCCGGGTCCAGACAGAAGATGCCAGTCCGTATTTCGAATCATTCGCCCACGCCAGTACCTGGTCTTCATCATCAAATACGGTCACGCTGACCACCGGACCAAAAACTTCCCGCTGCACGATGGCATCTTCTTGCTTTGCCCCGGCCAGCAGCGTTGGGGCAAAGTAGTAGCCTGCGCCGTCCACTTTTTTACCCCCGGTGATAACCTTGATATGCCCCAGGGCTTTGGCCTCATCGACCGCTTTGGCCACGCGATCAAGATGTGCCTGCGAACTTACCGGTCCCAGCTCCGTCGATTCGTCGTTCGGCGCGCCAATTTTCAGGCTGGCAACCGCCGCGCCAAGTTTCTCAACCAACGCGTCATAAATGCCTTTCTGGGCATAGATTCGACAAGCGGCGGTACAGTCTTGTCCGGCGTTGTAATAACCAAAGGTTCGCACGCCGCTCACTACCGCATCCAGATCCGCATCATCAAAAATGATGACCGGGGCTTTGCCGCCCAGTTCCATATGTGTGCGCTTAATTGAAGACGCGGTATGCTGGATAATGTGTTCGCCGGTGGCAATAGAGCCGGTCAATGAAACCATGCGGACCTTTTCATGTCCGGTCAGCGGATCGCCCACGGTTTTTCCACGGCCAAACAGCACGTTGACAACGCCTGCCGGATAAATATCTTTGGCAAACTCGGCCAGTTTAAGCGCCGTCAATGGGGTAATTTCCGACGGTTTAATCACCACGCAGTTCCCCGCCGCCAGCGCCGGAGCCAGTTTCCACGCCGCCATCATCAGCGGGTAGTTCCACGGCGCAATGGAGGCGACCACGCCCAGCGGATCCCGGCGAATCATTGACGTATGCCCTTCCAGATACTCTCCGGCGGCCTGTCCTTGCAGGGTGCGGGCCGCCCCGGCAAAGAAGCGGAAAACATCGACGATGGCCGGAATTTCATCGTTGAGCACGCAATGCAGCGGCTTACCGCAGTTGAGCGATTCCAGCTCAGCGAAGGTTTGCGCGTTATCCGCGATAGCATCCGCCAGTTTCAGCAGTAACTCGGAACGCACTTTCGGTGTGGTTTGTCCCCAACTGGCAAAGGCACTGTCGGCCGCACGGACCGCGGCATCAACCTGCGTGGCTGAGGCCTCGGCAATCTCCAGAATGCATTCACCAGTTGCAGGGTTATAGACTGGCTGCTTTTCACCTTCACCGTTGACCAGCTCGCCATTAATCAGTAATTGATGTTGCATAGCAATTTCCCATATCGTCGTTTATTTACCGTTTCCGGCGAGAGTGTCGCCTTCACGCGTTAGCCACCAGGCCCCTAAAATTGGCAGTGTAGTCACCAGCATTACCAGCAATGCCACAACGTTGGTGACAGGCACATCCCGTGGACGACCCAGTTGAT
The DNA here is from genome assembly GCF_008693645.1 of Citrobacter werkmanii. Taxonomy (NCBI): domain Bacteria; kingdom Pseudomonadati; phylum Pseudomonadota; class Gammaproteobacteria; order Enterobacterales; family Enterobacteriaceae; genus Citrobacter; species Citrobacter werkmanii. The sequence goes on from NZ_CP044101.1 coordinate 2,698,496, forward strand.
TGAGCAGCCACAAAGGAAGTGTTCTTTCATGTCCGGCGGTGAACGTTGTCACGATGATTTCATCAAATGACAAGGCAAACGCCAGCATTCCGCCCGCCAGCAGTGCCGATGCCAGGTTCGGCAGCACCACGTAACGAAAGGTTTGCCAGCCGTTGGCGCCAAGATCCATAGACGCTTCAACCAGACTCCATGAGGTACGGCGAAAACGCGCCACAACGTTGTTAAATACCACCACCACGCAAAACGTCGCATGCCCCACCACGATCGTGAGAAAACCCGGTTCCAGGTTGATGGTTTTAAACGCCGTCAACAGCGCCAGACCGGTGATGATCCCCGGTAACGCGATTGGCAACAGCAGCAACAGCGATATTGCACTCTTGCCAAAAAAGTCCCTGCGCCACAGCGCGGCAGCGGCCAGCGTCCCCAGAACGAGAGCAATAGCCGTCGACAACGCAGCGATTTTAAGTGACAACGTCACAGACTCCAGAATATCGCTACGCTGCGCCGCAACGCTAAACCACTTCAGCGTCAACCCCTGCGGTGGAAAACTAAAAGCAGCCTCCTCAGTATTAAAAGCATAGGTGGCGATGATGAGGATGGGAAAGTGCAGGAAAATAACCCCGCCCCATGCCGCCAGTTTGAGTAACCAGGGTGCGCGTTCAGAGTGCATCGAAAGCTCCCAGACGCTTCACGAACGCCAGATACAGCGCGATTAACACAATCGGCACCAGAGTAAATGCCGCCGCCATCGGCATATTGCCGATCGCCCCTTGTTGCGAATACACCATGTTGCCGATGAAATACCCCGGCGGTCCCACCAGTTGCGGCACGATAAAATCGCCCAACGTCAGAGAGAAAGTAAAGATAGATCCCGCCGCGATACCGGGTATTGCCAGCGGAAGAACCACATAGCGGAAGGTTTGACGCGGGCGCGCGCCCAAATCAGCGGAAGCCTGTAACAGTGACGGCGGAAGCCTCTCCAAAGCGGCTTGTACCGGGAGGATCATAAACGGCAACCAGATGTAAACGAACACCAGAAAGCGCCCTAACCCTGAGGTCGACAACGTATTGCCGCCGACAGCTGGTAGCGTCAGGAACGAAAGCAGCAGCGGCTCCAGCCCAAGATGGGTTAAAAACCACTGCGCCACACCGTCTTTCGCCAACAGTAACGTCCACGCGTAGGCTTTAACAATGTAACTGGCCCACATCGGCAGCATCACCGCAATGTAAAAAAAGGCTTTCATTTTGCCGCTGGTATAGCGCGCCATATACCACGCCATCGGAAACGCCAGAATCGCGCTGGCAATGGTGACCGCTATCGCCATCGTCAGAGTACGTAAAATGATGTCGTAGTTGGCGGGATTAAACAGCGCCTGCAGATTCGCCAGCGTCAGGTCCGGCGTGACCGACATGGTGAAATCGTCGAAGGTATAAAAACCTTGCCACAACAGCGTCAGCAGTGAGCCAAAGTAGACGATGCCAAACCACATCAGCGGCCCGAGAAGCAGTAAAAACAGCCCCAGCCCCGGGTTACGCCAGAAGAAACCGGAAATCTTGTTCAGATTTGTCGGTTGCGATGGCGAATGTAAGACGTTCATAGCCATTCACCTCTCCTCAACCAACGGCACCATCACGTCGCGTGACCACGATGCCATCACCTGCTGACCCGGCGACAGCGTTGACGGCAGCATTTCTCCCGTCAGGTTCGCCTGGCTCACCAGTAATTTTTCACCGCCAGCCAGTTTCAGTTCAAACCGTGTCGCCGCGCCCTGGTACTGCACCGCCTGGATGACTCCCGGAGCCTGGACGTCTCCCCCGGCATCATTCAACCGAATGTATTCCGGACGCAGGGAAAACATTCCCTGTAGCCCGCAAACGTTCGCTGACATCGTGGCATCAAAGACATTGGACGTCCCGACGAAGCTCGCCACAAACGGTGTCCGTGGACGCATGTACAGTTCACGCGGAGAATCCACCTGTTCGATACGACCGTTATTAAACACCGCCACACGGTCAGACATCGACAGCGCTTCGCCCTGATCGTGAGTGACAAAAATGAAGGTGATACCGAGAGATTGCTGTAACTTCTTCAGCTCTAATTGCATCTGTTCGCGCAACTTAAGATCCAACGCCCCGAGCGGCTCATCCAACAGCAGAACGCGCGGTTCATTGACCAGCGCCCTGGCAATCGCCACGCGCTGACGTTGTCCGCCGGAAAGCTGTGACGGTTTGCGCTCATGAACAAAACCGAGTGCAACTTTATCAAGCGCCTCACGGGCTTTGGCGTGACGCTGTTTTTTATCAATCCCTTTGACCATCAGCCCGTAAGCGACGTTGTCGAGGATCGACATATGTGGGAATAGCGCGTAGTCCTGAAATACCGTATTGACGTCCCGCTCCCAAGGGGGCAATTCGCTGGCCTGTTTTCCAAAAATGGTGATTGCGCCGCCTGAAAGCTGCTCGAACCCAGCAATCAGGCGCAGACAGGTGGTCTTGCCGGAGCCGGATGGCCCCAGCATTGAGAAAAACTCCCCGTCGTTAATCGCAATACTCACTCCATCAACTGCACGAACATCCCCGTACAGACGCGAGACGTTATGAAACTCTACTGCGTACGTCATAAAACCCCCAGCGGAATTAACGACCGCCCATAATGGCGATGTAATCCTGCGTCCAGCGACTGTAAGGAACGAATTTTCCGCCTTCCGCAATTGGCGTTTTCCAGAAAGCGATTTTGTCAAAGTAGCTATAACCGTTGGTTTCACAGCCCTTTTCACCCAGCAGTGGGCTGGCTTTACATCCTTCAGGCACCACTGGCAGAGAACCAAACCAGGCCGCTACGTCGCCCTGTACTTTCGGGGTTAATGACCAGTTCATCCATTTGTAAGCGCACACCGGGTGTTTCGCTGCACTGTGCAGCATGGTGGTGTCAGCCCAGCCGGTAACTCCTTCTTTTGGGAAAACCGTGGCAACAGGCTGCCCTTCAGCTTTCAGGGCGTTAGCCTGATAAGGCCAGGCGCTGGATGCCACCACGCCTTCGTTTTTGAAGTCACTCATTTGCACAGTGGTATCGTGCCAATAACGATGAATTAGCGCATGTTGATCGCTTAGGACTTTGATAACCGCCTGGTACTGTTGTTCGGTGAGTTGGTAGGGGTCGGTGATGCCTAATTGCGGCTGGGTGGCTTTAACGAATAACGCGGCATCGGCAATATAGATCGGACCATCATAGGCCTGCACACGTCCTTTATTGCTTTTTCCATCCTCGAGTTTTTGCTCAACAAACACCACGCTCCAGCTATCCGGCGGCGTTGGGAAGGTTTTGGTGTTATACATCAGCAAGTTTGGTCCCCACTGATACGGGGTGCCGTACACTTTTCCGCCAACGTTAAACCACTCGCCTTTCACCACGCGTGGATCGATAGTTTTCCAGTTTGGGATCAGCGCGGTGTTAATCGGCTGCACGCGTTTACCCATAATCAGACGCAGTGAAGCGTCGCCGGACGCGGTCACCAGGTCGTAGCCGCCTTTTGCCATCAGGCTGACCATCTCATCCGATGTGGCCGCCGTTTTAACATTGACCGCGCAGCCGGTATCTTTCTCAAACTGCGAGACCCAGTCATATTGTTTATCGGTTTGTCCGCGTTCGATATAACCCGGCCAGGCAATAATATCCAGGCGGCCTTCTGGTTTATCTAATGATGTCGGGGGTTCGGCTGCCTGTGCAGTCATCAGCGTCATACTGAGCGCACACAGGCTACTGAGGGCAAATTGCTTGCTCATAACATCTTACTCCTGTCTAAAAAATATTGAGCGGCAGCCTTGCCGTAAATATATGTCCTTTCCTAAAAATAGTCGGGGTGTGCTAAGCGTTCCTGCTGGCGCAAGGAAATTTAATCAGGTTGTGAGCTAACGCTCATTACGCTACTGATTCAGACTGGGTGTTTTAATCTTCTGGAGTATAGACAAGGAGTTAGCTGCAAAGGTGGCAATAGTTAGAACTATTGATTTTTTGTATGGTAGCACCCGATATAAATAACATCAGGGTTCGGTATTCTCTATTTCGAAAATAAGAACGCACTATTCTTTTATATTGAATAGCGCGTTACATTTTATTTCATCATGTCGCGAATTAATTTTCCAAGCTGTTTCACCGCCAGTTCCTCGCGTTCCCCCCAGTGCCATGCGGTATTAAAGCGAAAGAAACGTGTCCAGCTTCCCGAGGTTGAGAACATTTTTCCCGGCGCAATGCTGATGTGGTGCGCTAGCGCTTGCGTACTGAGCTCTCCCGCATCCAGCGGTTCCGGCAGTTCGAGCCACAGAAAATAGCCGCTGTCGTTGTGGTGAATTTTGACCTCCGCCGGAAGATGGCGCAGTAGCGTTTGCCAGGCCTGCTGTTTGCGTTCCGCAAGCTGACGGCGTAAACGACGCAAATGCGCGTCATAGCGTCGTGTTGACAGATAGTCGACGAGTGCAAGCTGCATGGGAGAACTGGTGGATAAGGTGCTCATTAGCTGGAGTCGCTGAATGCGCCGGGCATGTTTCCCCGCCGCCACCCAGCCAATGCGAAATCCGGGCACCAGGCATTTTGAGAATGATGAGCAATGCAGAACGCTATCGCTGCGATCCCAGGCTTTAGCGGGGAGCGGTTTTTCCCGGCCAAAGTAAAGTTCGCTATAAACATCATCTTCAATCAGCATCACATGATATTTCTCCAGTAATGCAACCAGATGCGCTTTTTTCTCTGCGCTGAGCGTAAACCCCAGCGGATTTTGGCTGTTGGTCATCAACCAGCACGCTTTTACCGGATACTCCTGCAACGCCTGCTCCAGCGCGGCCAGATCGATCCCCTCTTTGACATCAGTGGCAACAGACAGCGCCTTCAGACGTAATCGCTCCAGTGCCTGCAATGCGCCATAAAAACAGGGGTTTTCGACAATCACCCAGTCCCCCGGTTCAGTGACCGCCTGCAGACTCAGGTTGAGAGCTTCAAGCGCACCGGTGGTGATCACAATTTCGTCAGGTGAAATGGTCATTCCCTGTTGGGCATAGCGACGGGCAATGGCATGGCGCAATTCATGATTCCCCGGCGGCAGGTTTTCAATCACGCTCATAGCCGTGGCCGTTTTACTCACCTGCGCCAGCGAGCGGTTTAACTGCTGAAGGGGAAACAAACGCGGGTCAGGGAATGCAGAGGCAAATGGCATTACTGACGCATCCCGGCTGGCCTGCAGCATATCAAAAATGTAGGTGTTGATATCCACCGCTTCGTCGCGCATCACCTGCACCTGAGGTGCTGCAGAATGACGTTCAGGGCGCGCGGCAACATAATAACCCGACTGGGGCCGGGCAATAATCCTCCCCTGGCTTTCCAGCAACTGATATGCGTGGCCAACGGTCATAAAACTCATCCCGCTACTGACCACCTGCTCACGCAATGAAGGCAGACGATCGCCGGGTTGCCATACGCCAGACGCGATTTGATCGCGAATTTGCTCTGCCAGTCGCTGGTACTTTTTCATCTTTCGTCCTGATTACCGGTGTTGGTGACAACCACTATATATATCAGTTTACATAATCAAGATATTTTTTATAACTGTTATGGTTAACAGTTTTACAACATCGTTACCGACAGTTCTTTTCCTAAAGCGCGGGCAGCTATCTGCACAGCATCAATTTTTGTCGCGTGCTTTAAATCGAATAAACGGGTGATTTCCTGCTTAGGCCTGCCGATCCTGTTTGCCAACTCCTGCTGGGTAATATTCGATTCAAGGAAGGCATTTAACAACAGAACCTTAGACGCAACGCTCAGTGGTATTTCCACATAGTCAGCGCCAGCGACAACCGCTGAAGGCAAAGGAATCGGTTCGTTATCGTCGAAATAGAATTCAAAAGCGGTGACCAATGCGGCCTGCGCAGCCTGCAAAGCATCATGGCGAGTTTCTCCCTGAGTCAATGCTTCAGGAATATCCGGAAAAGACACCATGAACCCACCTTCCACGGCGGGTATTAGATTAACGGGATAACGCATAATTTTCTCAAAATTTCTCATATAGTCAGCCTTATAGAGATGATGATTACTGTAAGCCAAGCTGCTTTTGGATCGCTTTTCGCAGGGCCTCTTTTATCTCATCACCAGGATGCCTGGGCACAACGCTACGTCTTCCCTGATACCTCAACTTCAGATGATTTGAGCCGTTTGTAACTTTAACTCCCTGAGATTCAAGCCAGCGTCTGAACTCACTTTGCTTCACTGCGCCTCCCTGTCGTCTATTATATACACAAAGTAAACATTTATGATTACTTTTTTGATTGTGTTGCTATTAATAACGCAAAATCACTAGCGTGGGGAGGACGCTATTTAATAACAGGAATCCAGCTTCCAGATTTCATATCAGCCATGCCAACCTATAACAGAGCGACAACTGTTATGGTTAAAAAGAACTGTTCTGTTTCTGCCCTCCATTGCTTCCCAGGCTTAGAATTGCGCCAAATCAATTTTGCCTGCGGAGTTAAGCATGTTCGGTCTTGACGCGTTTCACCTGGCGAGGATCCAGTTCGCGTTTACGGTATCCTTCCACATTATCTTTCCGGCCATTACCATCGGCCTCGCCAGTTATCTGGCAGTGCTCGAAGGGCTGTGGCTAAAAACGAAAAATCCCACCTGGCGCTCGCTATATCATTTCTGGTCGAAAATATTCGCCGTAAACTTTGGTATGGGCGTGGTTTCCGGGCTGGTGATGGCCTATCAATTCGGCACCAACTGGAGTGGTTTTTCCGAGTTCGCCGGGAGCATCACCGGACCGCTGCTGACCTATGAAGTGTTAACCGCCTTTTTCCTCGAAGCGGGTTTCCTGGGCGTAATGCTGTTCGGCTGGAATCGCGTGGGGCCAGGCCTGCACTTCTTCGCGACCTGTATGGTTGCGTTGGGTACCATTATTTCTACCTTCTGGATCCTCGCCTCCAACAGCTGGATGCAGACGCCGCAAGGCTACGAAATCGTTAATGGTCAGGTTGTTCCCGTCGACTGGTTCGCTGTTATTTTCAATCCTTCATTTCCTTATCGTTTGCTGCATATGTCCGTTGCCGCCTTCCTCAGCAGCGCGTTATTTGTCGCCGCTTCTGCGGCGTGGCATTTGCTGCGCGGAAACAATACGCCGGCTATTCGCGCTATGTTTTCGATGGCGCTGTGGATGACATTAATCGTCGCCCCGCTCCAGGCATTGATTGGTGATATGCACGGTTTGAATACGCTGAAACACCAGCCGGCCAAAATTGCGGCGATTGAAGGGCACTGGGAAAATCCGCCCGGTGAACCCACTCCGCTATTGCTGTTCGGCTGGCCGGATATGGAACAGGAGCGTACCCGCTATGGACTGGAAATCCCGGCGCTGGGCAGTCTGATCCTGACCCACAGTCTGGATAAACAAGTCCCGGCCCTGAAAGAGTTTCCTAAAGAAGACCGGCCCAATTCAACCATGGTGTTCTGGTCGTTTCGCATTATGGCAGGGCTAGGCATGCTGATGATCCTGCTGGGCGCGATCGCCCTGCGGCTACGTTACAAGCAGCGGCTATACACCTCACGTCCTTTCCTGCGTTTTGCATTATGGATGGGTCCCTCCGGTCTGATTGCCATTTTGGCTGGCTGGGTAACCACTGAAGTTGGCCGTCAACCGTGGGTGGTCTACGGTCTGCAACGTACCGCGGATGCCGTTTCCGCGCATGGCGATTTACATATGAGCATCAGCTTGCTGTCATTCTTTGTGGTGTACAGCTCCGTATTTGGCGTCGGTTACAGCTACATGATCCGCCTGATCCGTAAAGGGCCACAGGAACATGAACCGTCAACGCCGCCATCCGGCACGCCTGCACGACCGCTTTCTGCTGCAGTTCTCGATTCTCAACCGGAGGCTCACCGCTAATGGGTATCGATTTATCAGTTATCTGGTTTGTCATTATCGTGTTCGCCACGTTGATGTATATCGTGATGGACGGTTTCGATCTCGGTATCGGCATTTTATTTCCTGCTATTCAGGATGCGGATGACCGTGATGTGATGGTGAATAGCGTCGCCCCCGTGTGGGACGGCAATGAAACGTGGCTGGTACTGGGCGGAGCCGGACTATTCGGCGCTTTCCCCCTGGCCTATGCGGTGATTGTCGATGCGCTGACGATCCCACTCACCCTGATGCTGCTCGGCCTGATTTTTCGCGGCGTCGCTTTTGAGTTTCGCTTCAATGCCACGCCGGCACATCGACCATTCTGGGATAAAGCTTTTCTCGGCGGTTCAATTCTGGCGACATTCACTCAGGGCATCGTAGTAGGTGCAGTACTTAACGGATTTTCTGTCACCGGACGCAGCTACAGCGGCGGCCCTTTCGACTGGCTGACCCCGTTCACGCTGTTCTGCGGTGTTGGCCTGGTCGTAGCTTACGCCCTGCTGGGGGCCACATGGCTGGTGATGAAAAGCGAAAATCCGTTGCAGGATAAAATGCGCCGTGTGGCCAAAAAACTGCTGCTGGCGATGCTGGTTGTTATCGCCATTATCAGCCTATGGACGCCGCTGGCGCACAGTGCGATTGCCGAGCGCTGGTTTAGCCTGCCTAACCTGTGGTTCCTGATGCCGGTTCCGCTGCTGGTGGTGTTGATCAGCATGTGGTTGTGGCGCTCGCTGGACCAACAGCACAGCCATGCACTGCCCTTTGTTTTGACGCTGGGATTGATCTTCCTTGGGTTCAGCGGTCTGGGGATCAGCATATGGCCGCATATCATTCCGCCATCCATTACGCTCTGGCAGGCGGCAGCGCCTGCGCAAAGTCAGGGCTTTATGTTGGTTGGCGCACTACTGATTATCCCGATAATCCTGGTGTATACCTTCTGGAGCTACTACGTTTTCCGCGGCAAAGTTCAACATGGTGAGGGGTATCATTGATGCAACAATCAATCTGGAAACGCCTGATGTGGCTGGTGATCCTCTGGGGCGGCAGCGTGCTGGCCCTGGCCGCCGTCGGTATGTTCTTTCGTTTACTGATGACGGCTGCTGGCTTTAAGTCCTGATACCCTCCCTGAAAACAACCGGGCAGCGCGATGCTACCCGGTTGTAACAAATCCCAACGTTGACCAAACAAAAATGCAAAAAACATCTCATTCGCAAAACAGAGATTGCCATTTCCCCGATTAAAATATTGAATAGTCACCTGGCGAAATTATCGCCACTTTCGCTGCTAACGTACCAGAGGGTTCACGATGTTTAAGAAAGGGTTAACGGTGTTATTGCTGGCCAGCGCGCTTTTTTCGGGTCAACTTCTCGCAACCAATCAGGGACATGAGTATCTTCAGGTGCAGGATGCCGATCACGTATTACGGCACACCGCCGACAGCGATGAACTGCGCGTGACGGCGGAAGAATCCGCCGCCGATCTTCGCGAACATCATTACTGGCAAAAATCACGCAAACCTGATACTCACCAGGGTTAAGGTTTACGCTTTGGCAATGTTTTCATCAGTTCTTCGGGACTGACGGAAGCGACGATGCTGCCCGGCAACGGCATTTTCAGAATATGATGTTTCATCTTGCCGATTACATGCATTTCGCACGGTCGGCAATCAAATTTCAGCGTCAGAACTTCATCGCCGTTTACCAACTGCATCGGTGTCGCTTTCCAGCTCTTGATGTTTCCTTTCGCCTGTTTCGGACACAGGTTAAATGCAAAACGCAGACAATGTTTGGTGATCATCACCGGCACATCGCCCTTTTCTTCATGCGCTTCATAGGCCGCATCAATCAACTGAACGCCATAACGGTGATAAAACTCACGCGCTTTATGGTTGTAGACGTTTGCCAGGAAGCTCAGATGCGTTTGTGGATACACCGGCGCCGGCTGTGACACCGGTTTGCGACTGCCGCGCTGATAGTTTTGCAAACGCGCCGCATCCAGCATGTCGACAGCTTCACGTCGCAGTTGATTGAGTTGACCGTTTGGCACAAACAGCGCCCCCGGGAGATTAACCTGAATATCGCGGGCGTAATAAAGCGTTTGTCCAAGTTTGGCCAGACCATCCTGCAGGTTGCTTAACGCTTTTTCCGCATTGTTCGCTTCGTCAAAGTGGCCGTCCAGCGTATGCGTGATGCTCACCCCCTCTTCACTGGTGAGCGTCAGGATCAACTGCTCCTGCCAGCCGCCCAGTTCAATATCAACCGCGATACGACGTTCGCTGGAGGTTTTGGTTAACGCCTGCTGCCAGTTATGATCGAGATTACGGTTCAGCGGATGATGCGCACGAACTTTGTGCAAATCGGCTGGCATTTCATTCGGCCATACCCGATATCGATTGTGCCCCGTTTTTTCAACGGTATTGGCACGGAAACCTACCACCTCACGCTTGATTAACACGTTCAGACCATCGCCGTTCGCCAGCGGCTCGGTGACCTCAACATCCAGATGATCTTTCGCGACCTTCAGGACTTCACCAACCGGCAGACCAATGAATTTTGGCGAGTCAAACGCGCCGATATCGCCCTTACGCGCATTGACAAAATAATCGGTGCTACCGCGATGGAAGGTTTTTTCCGTGGAGGGGGTAAAGAAATGTTCAGTGCGTCCGGCTGATGAACGGGCAAGGTCGCCGCGCTCTTCAATGATGGCGTCGAGCATTTGACGATAATGCGCGGTAATATTCTTCACATAGCTCATGTCTTTGTAGCGCCCTTCGATTTTGAAAGAGCGCACGCCTGCATCAATCAACGCGCCCAGGTTGGCGGTCTGATCGTTATCTTTCATCGACAGCAGGTGTTTTTCATAGGACACCACGCGCCCCTGATCGTCTTTCAGGGTATACGGCAGACGGCAAGCCTGGGAACAGTCGCCGCGGTTAGCGCTACGTCCGGTTTGCGCATGTGAAATATAACACTGACCTGAATAGGCAACGCACAACGCACCGTGAATGAAAAATTCAATGGTCGCGTCCGTGGCCTGGTGGATGGCGTTAATTTGCTCAAGGCTCAGTTCCCGCGCCAGGACAATCTGGGTAAATCCGACATCAGACAGAAACTTCGCCTTCTCGACGCTGCGAATATCACACTGCGTGCTGGCATGCAGCTCAATGGGGGGAATATCCAGCTCCAGAATCCCCATATCCTGCACAATCAGAGCATCAACACCGGTCTGGTACAGATCGGTAATTAATCGCTGTGCGGGCTCCAGTTCATCATCGTGCAAAATCGTATTCAGCGTCACAAAGATTTTCGCCCCGAAGCGATGAGCGAATGGCACCAGTTCGGCGATATCTTTCAGGCTGTTGCTGGCGTTATGACGCGCGCCAAATCCCGGTCCGCCAATGTAAACGGCGTCTGCGCCGTGCAGAATGGCTTCGCGCGCAATGGCGGTATCCCGAGCCGGGCTTAACAATTCAAGGTGATGAGGTTGCTGGCGCATACAGTTGTTACCATCCACAAGCGGTAAAAATGGCGGCTATTGTAGTCACAAGCGCGGCATTTCGGAATAGTTTTCCCGATCAACTGCGCGGGTAATGGATCAGCGAATGAAAGTGAACCGTTTGTTCACCGCTGTTACGGTAACTATGGGCCGTATCGCCGGCAAAACGGACACCTTCACCGGCTTTAATGGTACGCCATAGACCATCAATGCACATATCCAGCAGTCCACTAATCACCACTACGTGCTCTATAACACCGCTTTCGTGTGGCGTGGATTCACTAAGCGCGCCGGGCGCCAGCAGTATCGAAAAGTGATCGAAACACAACTGAGGATCCCATGGGAACAGCGGCGTGACGACCATCGCCTGGTGTTGGGGATCGAAAGACGGCGTGCCGTCTGACTCAGGAGGCGAAATAAACGTTGAAAATGGGACATTCAGCCCGGTGGCGATTTTCCACAATGTCGCCACTGTAGGGCTGGATTCATTGCGCTCAATCTGCCCCAGCATCGCTTTTGACACGCCGGTTTCCTCCGCCAGACGCGAGAGACTCCATTCCCGCTGGTGGCGCAGCGTTCTGAGCGTCGTCGCCAGATAGTGAGTTAAGTTATCCATATTTCTCCTCCTTCACCCTTCCTTCTCAAGGCTACAGCTTAGCACTTGTACGCTATAACGCACAGTGCTACAGTGACTGACCGTTATAACGCACACGGAGTTGCTATGCGCACATTTTCAATCCCTCTGCCTACCGTGCTATCAGGTTTTGTCGCGGTGCTGGTCGGTTATGCCAGTTCGGCAGCCATTATCTGGCAAGCGGCGCTGGCCGCAGGTGCGACGACAGGGCAAATTGCGGGTTGGATGACCGCGCTGGGAATAGCGATGGGCGTTAGTACGCTGGCGCTGACATTATGGTATCGCGCCCCTGTTCTCACTGCATGGTCAACGCCCGGCGCCGCACTGCTGGTTACGGGCCTGCAAGGGGTAACGATTCAGGACGCGATCGGTATTTTCATCGTGGCTAACGCCTTAATTGTGCTGTGCGGCGTAACCGGACTCTTTGCCCGACTGATGAAAATAATCCCCCACTCGCTGGCGTCAGCCATGCTGGCCGGGATCCTGCTACGCTTTGGCCTGCAGGCGTTCAGTAGCCTTAATAGTGAGCTTATCTTATGCGGTAGCATGCTGGTGGCATGGTTAGCGTTTAAAGTCATTGCCCCACGGTATGCGACAATCGCCGCGATGCTGATAGGTATAATCATCGCGCTGATAAAAGGTGACATTGTCACTAATGAGGTAAGTTTATCTCCAGTGTTACCTGAGTTTATCGCCCCGCATTTCTCATTTGCCCACAGCATTAGCATCGCCCTCCCGCTGTTTCTGGTCACCATGGCCTCGCAAAATGCACCTGGTATCGCCACCATGAAGGCGTCAGGTTATGCGTTACCCGTTTCACCGTTGATTGTCTTTACCGGTCTGCTGGCGCTGCTGTTTTCCCCTTTTGGCGTCTATTCCATTTGCATTGCCGCCATAACCGCGGCAATTTGCCAAAGTTCCGAAGCGCATCCTGATGCAACGCGACGTTGGCTTGCCGCGGCGGCGGCGGGTGTCTTCTATCTTTTGGCAGGGGTTTTTGGCGGTTCGGTCACCGGACTGATGGCGGCCTTGCCCGTAAGCTGGATCCAAATGCTGGCGGGCCTGGCGCTGCTTGGCACGATTAGCGGCAGCTTATACCAGGCATTACATCATGAATCCGAGCGTGATGCGGCTATCATTACTTTTCTGGTCACTGCCAGTGGCCTGACGCTATGGGGGGTTGGGTCTGCATTTTGGGGGCTGATCGCCGGAGGTGTGTGCTACGCGGTGTTTACTTTATTTCGCCGCACGTAACTGCGTTGGCGTTTTACCCGTCACCTGCTTAAACCGGTTGCTGAAATGGCTCGCTGAACTGAACCCGCAAGCCATCGCAATATCCGACAAACTGCGGGAAGAATGACAGACCAGATGCTGGGCTAATACCATACGTCGTTGCATAACGTACTGATGCGGCGCCATATTCATTGACTGGCGAAACATTCTGGCAAAATGGAACTCACTCAGCGCCGCCTCACTTGCCAAATCGCTCAGGGTAATGGGGTACGCCAGATGCGCTTCTATGTAGGCCAGCACATTGCGCAATGTGGCAGGCGCAAGTCCCCCGGTGACAACGGGCAACTGCCATTGGACGTTGCTGTAATGCTGGATCAGATGCGTGAGCAGTAGCGAAGACGCGGCGCTGAGCGTGAGATGGTTGGCCGGTTGTTGCCAGTCATTCCCGAGTAAAAACTGACGATAAACCGCTGTTATCCCCGGATCGCTGCCAAACGTATGCTCATCCAGCGTGAAGCTATAAGGGCTTTTGTCCCAGACTTTTTCACCCACTTCGCGCAAATGGCCGTCCGTACAATAGAGATGAACAAAGGAAAGATCGTCACGAATATCCCAACTGGATTCGCTCTCTTTCGGCATCAGGCAAAAACGGTCCGGCCCACCGCCATTCTTCCAGCCGCCGGCCGTCTTGTGGTAACTCTCGTAACCATCGGCGATGTATAAGCTGAGGGTATGGTGATCGCAATACTGGGTAATGGTATCACGCTTATTTGACCAGGCCGCCAGTTGGATCCCTGAATGTAACGCAACCGACTCGTGCAGCACGGCATTGTGTTTGCGTAAGTTTTCAAAGGCACCGTAGGGCTGAGACATACCATCACATTCAAAATAAGTTAGCAGGCTTTCAGTCTATATCAGCTACATATTGTTAACAGCTTCCTTTTCACATTTGCGCGAAAAAAAGCGCAAGATTTTGCAAGTCCACCGCAATCTGATGAAAGCCCCCTGCTACCCAACGTGACACAGTGTGCGCCTGAAGACCAAAAAGAGAGAGTTGTATGAACGCGCTATTGTATTGCCTGGTGGTTGTGATTTGGGGAACGACATGGATTGCCATTTATCTGCAACAAGGACCGGTTTCAGCGCCGGTTTCTATCTTTTGGCGCTTTGCCGTTGCCAGCTCGGTAATGATAATAATCCTGTTGGTTAGCGGTAAATTACGCAAACTATCTGGTCGTGACCATCTGTTTTGTCTGTTACAAGGCGGATGCGTTTTTTGCTTTAACTTTTGGTGTTTTTATACGGCTGCGGCGTGGATTAACACGGGCCTTGAGTCGGTGATTTTCTCGATGGCCGTCCTGTTCAATGCGGTCAATAGTTTTCTGTTTTTCGGCCAAAAACCGCCGATGCGCTTTTATATTGCCGCCGGTCTCGGTCTGACTGGCATTGTCACCCTGTTCTGGCAGGACTTGCTCAACAGTGGGTTCAACCATTCACTTCTGCTGGGCATCGGCTTAAGCGCTCTGGGAACCTTTGGTTTTTCATTGGGCAACATGATAAGTCTGCGCCATCAGAAAAAAGGGCTGGAAGTATTGACCACCAATAGCTGGGCCATGTTATACGGTACATTGCTGATCGCCGCTATTGCGCTGGTGCGTGGCGATGACTTCACTCCGCAGTGGACTTTCAGCTATCTTAGCGCACTGCTGTACCTGGCTATTTTTGGTTCGGTGATTGCCTTTGGCGCCTATTTCACACTGGTCGGTCGCATTGGTCCCAGTAAGGCTGCATACAGTACGCTGCTTTTCCCTCTGGTCGCACTGACGCTGTCAACATTGTATGAAGGGTATATCTGGCAGGTAAATGCGATTGTGGGATTAGTATTGATTTTGCTGGGGAATCTGGTGATGTTTGCCCGACCAGAAGCGCTGATGGGTAAGCTCGTATATCGTCGCCGAACGGCATAAAAAAAACGCACCATCCTTAGATGGTGCGTTCATCATTATTATTGTGTTTTTTTGTTCACGTCAAACATGGAAGCATCAGTCGCCATGTCATCAACAACTTTCTTCAACGTTTCGAACGCCATCGGCGTGCTTTCGTTGTTCAGATCTTTACCTTCACCCTTACGTACAACTTTAATGACCGGTTTATTGGTCGCCGCATCAATCAACTCACCCTCGAAGTAGAGGTTGGTATCCATGGTACGGTGGCCCGTTGCCATTTGCGTTCCCGCAACCAGCAGCGCAACCGGGATCACTTCGTAGAACTGCAGCCCTTCTTTACTGGTCGCTACACCGGTAATTGCCCCGCGGAAAATCAGGCTACGTGGCCCAGGGGTAGTCACCAGGGGTTTACGTTTACTGATTGCGGATTTCAACTGTGTATTGGTGTAGGTCAGTAGTTGATCAAGAACCTTCTGCCCTACCTGC
The DNA here is from genome assembly GCF_008693645.1 of Citrobacter werkmanii. Classification (NCBI taxonomy): domain Bacteria; kingdom Pseudomonadati; phylum Pseudomonadota; class Gammaproteobacteria; order Enterobacterales; family Enterobacteriaceae; genus Citrobacter; species Citrobacter werkmanii. Next base: position 2,714,230 of record NZ_CP044101.1, read on the forward strand.
GTAGTAGGTTTAGGAACCGGATAATACGTTACCGGGTTATATACAATGTTGTCATATTTGGATTCGTTGTAGTTCGGGTCAACCCAACGGAGTACCGTTTGTCCGGTTGCCGATTTTGTTTCCTTCAGATCAGAGTAATTTTTTAAAAACCCAGAATATTTATCCGGTTCGGTCACTTTTGACGCACAGCCGGATAATGCCAACAAGCCAGTAAGCACTGCAACTTTAAATAAAGTATGAGTACGCATGAAACGATCCCTTTAGTTTTCGCAATGATGCCTAAAAAGAATAGCAAAACAGATTCATTTTGGATGCACTAAAAATGGTAAGGACCGCACAATTTTATCTTTGCGCTCAACATAAAAAATGCTGAACGCAGAGAGAGTTAACCCAGACAGGAGCTTCAGACAGTTTTGCGTGCCAGCATAGTGGCAAAGCGCAGTTTAATGCGATTACCATTTTCATCCGTACGATGAAGTTCACCCACGTCTTCGTTGTATTTCAGCAGATCCCACCCGCTGTAATAGTTGCGTAATTCACCCGCTTTAAACGCAAACGGAAAACCAACAGTGCACGGGAAATCATCAGTGTCCATTGCCGCAACGATTAAATTATATCCGCCTGGCTTCGTGCAGCGCTGCATATTATCTATCAGTCCCGGGATAGTTTTAGCCTCAAGGAACATCAGCACAACGGTAGAAAGAATAAAATCATATTCGCCATCAAAGCGTAAGGCGTTAAGATCCGCGACTTGCGCATGCAGGTTGGTCAGTCCTTCCGCCGCTTTAATGCGCTCAAGGTTCGCTATGCTCATGGGGTTTTTATCCCATGCGGTAACGTCATAGCCGTTTGCCGCAAGGTACAGGCTGTTACGACCATTACCGCAGCCCAGATCTAATGTTTTACCTGGCGCGACCACTTTTGCCGCTTCAACAACATCGGAATGCGTACGGGTTAAATCGTATTTCTCAGTAAAGTAGTTTTCGTCGCAATGAGTCATCATTTATCCTCAGATTTCAGTAATGCAGCACGTTCTGTGCGGATAAGCAGCTTTCCCTGCAGCAGCAAAGCAAGCGTACGTATCAGTAATAATGCAATGATAAAATTGGTAAAAATAAACAGAGGGATAGACAGCGTATGAAAAAATCCTGATTCGCTGCCGTGTCCCAGATGCAGGCCCGTCGTCGCCAGGGCCGACACGCCAAACGAGAAGCTCCAGAACGAGGCATTAAATGGTTGCGACAGGTACCATGGCATGAGACGTAGCATAAACAGAAGTTGCAGCAGACCATAGCCGAACAGCATTTTGGCTAACGTATCCCCCTCACCGCCGTTGACGCTAAGCCAGGCGCTGCAAGCAACCAGCGCGGGCGCCAGTTGAATGCCAAGCGAAGTCCGTAAGACCGCTGGCAGTTCCCCGCAGCTACGTAAACGTTGCAGGATCACCGGTTCCAGGCTGAGCCAGGAAAATACGCCAGCCCCCAAAAACACCATTCCGGCATCATTGAAACCAAGCGCACCACAGGCCATTGCGCTGATAAAGTTATTGGCGACGGTCGGCAGATACAGACCCGGCGTGGTGGCTTCCTCTGGATGCGCTCCACGCCATAATCCTGCCGTTTGCCAGGCCGCGTACGCCAGTTGTATCACCACGCCAATGCTGAATAACCCGATCGCCAGCGGTCGATACCAGGGAACAAAGCCAATGGCTACCAGCATGGTTGTGGCCGGAAACAGACTGACAAAGCTACTCATCACCGGGTGACGAATTTCAGCCAGTACGCTGTGCGGGAAGTGCAGCAAGCGATACATAAAAGCCAGCGTCAGCAGCCCCCAAATGGCCATGGCGAGAATCACTAAACCGTCGCCAATCCAGTGGCTCACCGGCCAAATCTGGCTGGCATAGCGCCAGGCGAATCCCATCCCGATAGTACCCAGAACCATGCCAAAATAACCGGCCGGAAGATTGAGGACCCGTTCACTCTGTTTGCTCTTACTCATTTTGTTTATTTTTTAAAGTATATTTGAAATGCATTTTATGGAATTTCAGCGGGTTTAGCCAGTACGGAAAACTTTGCTACGTTTAACTAAGGTGCGCAACATGGAAATGAGCAATGACCAAATATCGACTCAGCGATGAGCTTCGCTCCTTTAGTTACCAGGATAATGGCAATAAAAAAAGCGTATTACTACGCCAAATCATTGCGCTCATTGATTTTAATGATGTTACCGCCGGTACGCCTGGCGGCTGGATTGATGACGAAAGCGTCTTGTCGCAACGCGGTGATTGCTGGATTTACGATGAAAATGCGCTCGCATTTTCCGGCGCATCAATAACCGGAAACGCGCGGGTTACTCAGGCAAGTGTCGTCAGAGATGGCGCGCAAATAGGCGATGCCGTGTGGATTGACCGGGCAGAAATCAGCCATTACGCACAAATACGTGACAACGTCACGATACAGGATTCGGTTATTCGCGGCGAGTGCCTTCTCTGGGGTAATGCACGCGTTGTATGTGGCTCCGAAATCATTGCCGCCAGGGGACTCACTGTTGAAAACGACCAGTTGCTGCAGATTTACGATCGGGCGACCATCAGCAACTCACGCGTAGTGCATCAGGCGCAGATCTATGGCGATGCGAAAATCAACTACGCCTTTATTGAACATCGGGCGGAAGTTTTTGATTTTGCCCAGGTGGAAGGTAATGAAGAGAATAATGTCTGGATTTGCGATTGCGCCAAAGTCTACGGGCATGCGCGCGTCATCGCCGGAACCGATGAAGATGCTATTCCTACCCTGCGCTACAGCTCACAGGTGGCAGAACACGCGGTAGTCGAGGGTAATTGCGTGCTGAAGCACCATGTGTTGGTCGGGGGACATGCTACATTACGCGGCGGACCAATCCAGCTTGACGATCACATCCTGGTTGAAGGTCACGCCTGCGTTCTTGGAGAAGTGTTGGTCGAGAATCACATTGAGATAACCGGCCAGGCGCACATTGAAGCATTTGATGGCGATGCTATTCATCTGCGCGGGCCGAAGGTGATCAATGGTGAGCAGCGCATTACGCGCACACCTATCGCAGGCTTATTCTGAGGGACCATCAATGATGCGGGCATAGAGATTCACATCATAGTAATCGCCATTGAGGAACTCTGCTTGTCGTAAACATCCTTCCAGTTGGAAGCCATTGCGCAATGCCACCCGGTTGCTCTCAACGTTTTCTACGCGGCATTTAATCACAAAGCGGCGAATTTCCTGGCGCTGCGCATAATGATGAATCAATGCCTGTAGCGCCCGGGACATAATGCCCTTACCCTGGTGAGCTTCATCCAGCCAGTAGCCAATATAGGCCGCTTTGTTCAGCGGCTCTATCTGGTTAAACGCGATGACACCCACCAGATTCTGTTGTGCAAAAATCAGGAACATTTTGGCGTAGCCGCGCTGGTGCAACATCATATTTCCCTGCACGTTTTTGCGCGTGTCGTCCTCGGATTCGACAAACTGCGGCCAGTTCAGCGACTGCTGGAGCCAGGTTTTATTTTTCAGCACCAACTGATGCAGAGGGGTGACGTGTTGTTCTTCGACGGCACGCAGTTCCAGCGAATCATTAATGGTTATCACTTCTGGCATTTTCTTTCCGTTACGATCGTTAAGCAGCTAATTCTGCTCATCATAAAACAGGAAGGGCTTCCCTTTTGGAAGCCCTTTTACACAGCAAGCGCTGTTTTACTTAGCTCTCACCGACACTCTCTTTTTGCAAAATTTTGAGCAGATCTTCCTTCAGGTGGAGTTTCTGTTTCTTAAGGCGAACAATGTCCAAACTATACCCCCGACCATCCGCACCTTCCAGTCTGGAGATCTCATGATCAAGGCTGTTGTGTTTTTCGAATAAGGACAGAAAGCGAGGGTTCTCGGTTTTCAGTCGGGAAATAAGGTCTCTGTATTCTGGAAACATACTTTCTCCCTGTTAGTGGACAAGAACGTGTATAAGAAATACACAGTTCCAGAGTACCCATTTCCCATACAGAAAAATGCGAACAGGATCGAGTAAATAGCGTACAGACTATTTTCAGAAAGATTGCAGATACGGCTCCCCCTCAGGAGAGCCGTAAAAGGAGTGATTAACGCATCTCACGGTCGTCAACGTACTGACGTTTATCCGGCGCTGGCGGGAAGTACTGATACAGCCAGGTTTCGCTGATGGCGTCGCCCTGGCAACGCAGGAACATACGCATATCTACCGGGTCGGTTGAGTCAGACGTCGGATACCAGTCAAACTGGATACGGTAGCCGTCGATAGGCTCCACGTAGAGGATCTCAATTTGTTTTGCTTCACCGCTGGAGAGCGTTATCACCGGTTCAATGCCTTTCGGCGCAGCGGCTTTCAGATCGCCACCGACGAAGTCAACGGCAAAACGACGCGCCCATTTCTCCGGGTAGTGCTCGCCCGGCGCCCATCCTTCCGGGAAGCCGCCCATGCCTGTACGGGTCGCCATCACGCGAGCCAACGGTGAACGTACCGGCGGCTGCGCGCTCCAGTACAGACGATATTTAAATTCCAGCTCATCGCCGGCTTTAATCGACTTCTCCGGCTGCCAGAAGCAGACGACGTTATCCAGCGTTTCGCCAGTCGTCGGGATCTCCATCAGGCCGATGGTCCCCTTGCCCCACTGGTTACGCGGTTCGACCCACAGGCTCGGACGCTTGTTATACCAGCCCATGATGTCCTGGTAATGAGAGAAGTCGCGATCGAGCTGCAGTAAACCAAACCCTTTCGGGTTGTTATCGGTATAGGCATTGAACTGCAGTTTTTGCGGGTTATTCAGCGGACGGCAGATCCACTCGCCGTTGCCCCGCCACATCGCCAGACGATCGGAGTCATGAATCTGCGGGTGAATGGTGTCGCACATCCGGCGTTCATTGTTGCCGCAGCTGAACATGCTGGTCATCGGCGCAATGCCTAGTTGCTTGATGTCTTTACGCGCGTAGATATGGTTTTGTACATCCATGATCACCTGCGTTTTCTCGCAGTGGATCACGAACTTAAAGGCACCTGTTACGCTTGGGCTATCGAGTAGCGCATACACGGTAAAGGAGGTCGCGCCCGGTTTAACCGTTTCGAACCAGAAAGCGGTGAAATCAGGAAACTCTTCTTTGCTGTCGGTATAGGTATCTACCGCCAGACCACGCGCCGATAAACCGTACTGGTAGGTGTCATCCACTGCGCGGAAGTAGCTGGCGCCGAGGAAAGAAACCACATCACGACGAGCCAGTTCTGGCGCTTTAAATACGCGGAAACCCGCGAATCCGAGGTCAGTTTGCCCTTCCAGTTGTTTGGTATCCACACCCGCGTCGTTGTATTTAAACAACTCCGGACGGAAGTGGATTTCACGCGCCATATGCGTACTGTCATCGACCGAGAACATGCGAACCCGGCGGCGGAATCCCATTCCCACATGGAAGAACTGCGCATCAAGCTGACGATTTTCAACATTGTTCCACAGAGACTGCTCTGCGTCATATTGAATGCTGTTGTAGGCCTGCGGCGTCAATTTCGCCAGCGTGTCGGGTAACGCACGCGGCTCGCCGCCCCAGGGTTTCTGTGCTAAGTCGTGGGCCATCGATTGCAGAACGGAAAAATCAAAACGTACGGTTTTTCCGTCTGCAATGTCAGACTCTGCCGCAAAGGCGGCGCGGGAAAAGAGTGATGCAATACCACTGGTTCCGCACACGGCGGCCATTGCCATTGAACCTTTAATAAATCGTCTGCGATTCATGCCTGAAAGTGAGTCCTTCTGGTCGTGTAAATGGTCCCGCACCGGTCAAAATCTGCGGCAAGAGAGTGCACATTTCTGACCGCTCACTCTAGACAAAATTCATTAATAATCCAATTGTTGGTCGCCGATTATCTGTACAAAATCGAAAATATTTTATGTCGATGGGAACAGACTGAATCCCGTGTAAATTCTGTTAAAGTAAACCACACCGCCGTTTACTTCGCTCTTCAGCCTCCTGATACAGCATAAATTCGTCATATACCTTGCAACCCAGTGCCTCTTCAAACGCGTCGCGACTGGAATTCCCATGGCTGCGAGCCTGAGTTTCATTACCCAGATTTGACTGGAAAATCCCCGCAGCGCTAACCGGTAAGAAATCTTCGTAGGTGATAGGTTGCGCAACCAGCCAGCCGCGCTCAATGAGCGGTTGCGGATCGTCATCCGGGCGAATGGCCTGGCGATGCGCTTCACCTGACGGCGTCAGTCGATAACGAAACCAGGCGAGCCCCTGTTGGCGCAGCAGAAACTCGCTATCCGGGAATGCCTTGAATACCTCCTGAAGATGCAGCTGGTGCGTCAGATTGTCTTTTCCCGTTCCCGCTTTATTCAACAGTTCGTCATACAAGGCTCTGCCTTTCGGTGTGAGCGCTACGCCGCGCTGTTCAATCTCGCCAAAACGCGCCGTGTGAGTGCCGCGCATTTCACCGGCAAACAGCACCGGTTCTTCCAGCGCTTTGAAACTGGTCTGACGTAATAAAATCGGCACCTCGCGGCGCGGCGGCCCTTCAATCAATATTTTCGGCTCTATGCCGCATTCCGGCATCATGGACTGTACCCGGTCAATATCCAGCGTGCGCGGCGTCAGATGGTTGATGTGACAACCAGGGAAACACACCACATCGGCAATCAGCCGGTGTTCGTTGTGTAATGCGTGATAGGTCGCTTCATCTACCGTGGCGTGCTGATGCCAGCGAAAGGTTTCCAGTGCTTCATGGACAAACTCCTGCGCCTGCTCAGGCGTAAAACTGCCCTGCGCATCAAACTCATCCAGCAGTTCATGACAACGACGAGTGAAAATGTCGCGTTTTGCAAGGATCTCCGCAGCCTTTTGCCGCAGCGCTACGTTCTCGATTAATTCGAGCCGTAATAACGAGGTGAATACCCGAAACGGGTTGCGCGAAAGCGAGGCATCGTCGATGGGCCGAAAAGCCGTGGAATGTACAGGGACGCCGGCCTGAGAGAGGTCGTAGTAACTCACCGGATACATGCCCATAATGGCAAACATCCGGCGCAGCGTAGCAAGCTCCTGCGCAGTGCCCACCCGGATGGCGCCGTGGCGCTCAACGTTTAGCCGGGCCAGTTCATCCGCATTAGCCAGTTTTTCATGCAGCGTCGGATTATTTTCCAGTACCGCCAGATTCACATCAGCGACAAGTTCCAGCAACGTGCCATACTGCGGGACTTCCTGCTGGTACATTGCTGACATTGCCTGCGAAAATTGTTCCCGAATCTCATCTGCCGTGATGGTGTTCGCCATAATGTCATGCCTCCAGTGAATATTACCTGGAGTGTAGAGAACGCTGCAAAGTCCGGTGGGAAGAATTTACAAAGTGTGACCCCGCGTAAGTTTCCCACCCCATACAGACGGCGAACAGAACCTACTGGCGTGGTTTTAAATGTCTTTCCAGCCAGGGGAGCATCTGTTTTTTACGGCTGAGCATACCTTCCACCTTGCAGGGCTGCGGGATGTCAGAAAGCTCAGAACCGGCAAACCACAGACTGGTGTCGCCCAGATTAATATCGGTGAGCATGAGCACAACCACTGCGGCATTCTTTTCCTGCGCATAGCGCGTCATTTCCTGGCGTAATTCATCCAGCACTGTATCAACCTGTTGCAGCGCGTACAGTTCAAGCTGCGCCACACAGACCTGATGCCCATGGATAGTGAAGGTTTTAATGTCTTTCTGCAGGAGTTCGCGGGCGCTCATCCCTTCCACGCTCGTTTTGGCAGACAGCAGGTCGCGACTGAAGGCGTCCAGGTCTACACCAGCCTTTTGAACCAGCGCATCGACCGCCAAACGATCATCAGCGGTGGTCGTGGGTGAACGAAGCGTGACAGTGTCACTCAGCACGGCACCCAGCAACAAAACGGCCTCCGCGGGTGATAACTGGCTACGCTCATCTTCCGACATCAGTTGCCATAACAGCGTCGCGCTACTGCCGACAGGCTTCACCCACACTTCTGGCGGCAGACGGGTGACTAATCCACCGAGTCGGTGGTGATCGATAATCCCCACGACGTTACTATCTGCCAGCGATTGCGGCCCTTGGGCAGGTTCGGTGAAATCAACCAACCAGACGTCACGATCGGTCAACTCAAACGTCAGCCGTTCAGGAAGTGCCAGCCCCGCTTGCGCAAAGATAAACTGCGTTTCGCGGTTAGGTTCACCCAGACGCCATGCCGTGGCCTGCTTACCGCGCAAGGTAAGCCAACGCGCCGTCATTGCGGCAGTGCAAATAGCATCGCTATCGGGATTAAGGTGTCCTACTACATGTATCATTAATCAGTGCCTTGTGAGAGAAAGGGTGCAAAAGCAAACAATATTCAAAGTATAACGACTGGGTGCATTCCCTTCCATGATCCCACCACCCTGCCTGGCTGTACAAAACATGAGCAAAATAAATAAGTTGTAAGTAAAACATGATAAATGTTAATAATATTTTGCTATCAAGTTATCAAAAACGAACAACTTCACTTGTCACCGACACGGCTCTGTTTTTAACATCGCTTATGGAAAAAAATGTTCTGTTCAATCAGCGCATTCGCTTGCGCCACCTGCATACTTTTGTCGCCGTTGCACAACAGGGAACGTTGGGGCGCGCGGCTGAAACCCTTAATCTGAGCCAGCCGGCCCTCTCCAAAACACTGAATGAACTGGAGCAGTTGACCGGTACCCGGCTCTTTGAACGCGGTCGCCTTGGCGCGCAGTTAACATTGCCCGGCGAGCAGTTTCTTACCCATGCGGTGAGAGTACTGGACGCGCTCAATACGGCCGGACAGGCGTTAAACCAGCGCGAAGAGTCGCAGACCGACGTCGTACGGATTGGGGCCTTACCCACCGCTGCGCTGGGTATTCTTCCGGCGGTAATCGGTCCGTTCCATAAGCAGCACATGGAGACGACGCTGCAAGTTGCCACCATGAGTAATCCCATGATTCTGGCCGGTTTAAAATCGGGAGAAATCGATCTCGGTATCGGTCGGATGGCCGATCCGGAATTAATGGTCGGTCTGAATTACGAGCTGTTGTTTCTTGAGTCGCTCAAACTGGTAGTGCGGCCTAACCACCCGTTGTTGCAGGAAACCATCACGCTGAGTCGGGTGATGGAATGGCCCGTTGTGGTGTCACCAAAAGGAACCGCTCCTCGTCAGCACGCGGAGACGCTGCTGCAAAGCCAGGGTTGCAAAATGCCGCCGGGCTGCATCGAAACGCTGTCAGCATCGCTTTCCCGCCAGCTGACGGTTGACTACGACTATGTATGGTTTGTGCCGTCAGGCGCGGTCCGGGAAGATTTACGTCAGGCGACGTTGGTATCATTGCCGATTCCCACCCACGGGGCGGGTGAACCTATTGGCATTCTTACCCGTGTAGACGTGCAGCTTTCCTCTGCCGCGCAAATCCTCATTGGCGCGATACGCAAAACCATACCGTTTTGATACCCAAAATTAAGGGACCATCTGGTCCCTTATAGCGTGTTAAAACGTTTCCCAGTTATCATCACTGACCGTTGCTGCCTGCGGGCTTGAATGGCCCGATATTTTGGTACCAGCAGCGCGCTTTATTGCGCTTCCCCCATTTAAGCGGAATGTACCGACGGCTTCAGTTAAACGTGCCGCCTGTTCTTCCAGCGATGCCGCTGCGGCCGACGCTTCTTCAACCAGAGAGGCGTTTTGCTGCGTCACCTTATCCATCTCCGAAATCGCCTGGCTCACCTGCACAATGCCCCGGCTCTGCTCATCAGAGGCCGCCGCAATTTCCAGCATGATATCGGTCACGCGTTTTACCGCATCGACAATATCCGTCATGGTATTACCCGCCGCGACCACTTCATCGGAGCCCTGGTCAATGAGTCGTACCGATTCGCTAATCAAACCCTCAATCTCTTTTGCCGCCTGCGCGCTTCGGCTCGCCAGCGTGCGTACCTCACTGGCGACCACGGCAAACCCGCGTCCCTGCTCTCCCGCCCGCGCCGCTTCTACCGCCGCGTTCAACGCCAGGATATTCGTCTGGAAAGCAATGCTGTTTATAACGGCTGTGATTTCAGAGATTTTCTTCGAACTACCTGAGATATTGCCCATGGTTTTCACCACGCCAGAAACCATCTGACCGCCACGACTGGCCTTGCCGGAAGCATCTTCCGCCAGCTTGCTCGCATGGTGCGCGTTGTCAGCGTTTTGCTTCACCGTAGCCGTTAGCTCTTCCATACTGGCCGCCGTTTCTTCAATCGCCGCGGCCTGTTGCTCTGTACGTGAGGACAAATCGGTATTCCCTGCAGAAATCTCACTGGTACCGCGATAAATTTCCTCTGCCCCCTGGCGCACCGTGCCCACGGTTTTCACCAGCGAATGCTGCATAGTTTGCAGATGACGACTCAGGCGACCAATTTCACTGCGCCCGGTCGGTTCCTCTGGCATGGTCAGGTCGCCTGCCGAAATTTGCTCGATGCGCAGGGCTGCACGTAACAGAGGATGGATAACGGTGCGGCGCAGAACGATAAACGTCATCACGGTGAGCACCAACGCGAGGGCAAATGCGCCGAGCATAAACGCCATACCAAGTTGTGTACGTTGGTGCGCCTGCTCGCTAAGGTTATTCGCCCTGGCAGTACGAATCTCAATGGCTTTCAGCAGCACCTTGTTGTAAGCGGAATCCAGCGGTCTGGCCTGTTCATTTTCATGGTTGATAATCGCTTCAAACATGCCGTTTTTAGCGTATTTCAGCATCGGCTGTAAACCGTCTGTATAGGCTTTGAAACTGGCGCTTAATTCGGCGTCTAACGCTTCATCAGCAGACGTTTTCACCGTACGCGCCATATAAGCATTGAAGCCGTCCTGCGATTGCTTAATCCGTTTTTCTGCCTCGGCGATATTGGCCTTCATGTCATCCATTTCGGCAATACGGCTCGCCGCGCCGGCATGGATCATGTTGATACGTGCGGTGCGTAAGTGGTTAGAGCTGTTAGATAACCCCATCCTGACCTGAATCTCATCGGTCACGTCGCGCTGATCGCGATCGGCCTGCATAAGAAAATAGCTTGCCAGCCCTGAACTTAAGGCGAACAACAGAAGGATGCCACCGAGAATGGAGGAAAACAGCGGAACCAGTCGGATTTGATGCAGAAATCCCAGTTTATGCTGGGCCTGCATCGATGTTGTGTTGTCCATGACCGTCGACTCTCTTGTAGGGTTTATGCGTGAAAACACGCCCGTTAGATAGTCATCGGCAATCCGTGAGGTTTACTTACCGTAAAAAGCGCCGGATTCGTCACACTTTCACAACATAATTCTAAAAAATTCAGGAAAGTGCCAGCGGATAAATCCGCTGGCCAATGAATCAGTTATCGCCAAAGTGGATAACGGTACGGATGGACTTACCCTGATGCATTAAATCGAATGCTTCGTTAATCTGCTCCAGCGGTAAGCGATGGGTGATAAACGGATCCAACTGGATTTTTCCGCTCATCGCTTCTTCGACCATTCCCGGGAGTTGAGTGCGCCCTTTCACGCCGCCAAACGCCGAACCGCGCCAGACTCGCCCGGTAACCAGTTGGAACGGACGCGTTTTGATTTCTTGTCCAGCGCCTGCCACGCCGATAATGATGCTCTCGCCCCACCCTTTATGGCAGCATTCCAACGCCGCACGCATTACGTTAACGTTGCCGATACATTCAAAGCTGAAGTCCACACCGCCATCGGTAAGCTCAACAATCACATCCTGAATCGGTTTATCGTAATCATTCGGGTTGATGAAATCCGTCGCGCCCATTTCACCCGCCAGTTTGAATTTCTCCGGGTTGGTATCAACGGCCAGAATACGTCCGGCTTTCGCCTGCACCGCGCCCTGAATCACCGCCAGGCCGATGCCGCCAAGACCAAATACGGCCACGGTATCGCCTTCTTTCACTTTCGCGGTGTTATGTACTGCCCCGATCCCGGTAGTGACGCCACAGCCCAGCAGGCACACTTTGTCCAGCGGAGCCTGCGGGTTAACCTTCGCCAGTGAGATCTCCGCGCAAACGGTATATTCACTGAAGGTACTGGTGCCCATATAGTGATAAATCGGCTCGCCGTTATAGGAGAAGCGAGTCGTGCCATCCGGCATCAACCCCTTGCCCTGGGTGGCGCGTACAGCCTGACACAGGTTGGTTTTCCCTGATTTACAGAACTTACACTCACCGCATTCTGCCGTGTACAGGGGGATGACATGGTCGCCCGCTTTCAGGCTGGTGACGCCTTCACCCACTTCAACCACAATACCGCCGCCTTCATGGCCAAGCACCGCCGGGAACACCCCTTCCGGATCGTCGCCTGAGAGCGTAAAAGCGTCAGTATGACACACGCCAGTGTGGGTAATTTTAACCAGAACTTCACCTTTCTTTGGCGGTGCGACGTCGATTTCGACAATTTTTAGCGGTTGGCCGGGGCCAAATGCAACTGCTGCACGTGATTTCATTGGTCTCTTCCCATTATTGCGAGGTGATGGTGTTATTTTAGATAAGCGCGAAGAAGATGGCCGATTTCAGCCATACGCACGGCTCGCTGGTCTGGCGTTGTCTCGCCGCTGACCAGTTCGTCTTTCAGGTGGATCTCAACCATTTCGCCCATCAGGCCATTGGATGCGCCGCGTACAGCGGCAATTTGTTGCAGGATCGCAAGGCACGGTTCGCCGGACTCCAGCGCCCGCTCAAGCGCGTCAACCTGACCGCGAATACGGCGAACACGGGTGAGGATACGTTTTTTATCTTCAGGTGAATGTGGCATACGCCCTCCAGATACTATAGGGGGGTATACTATCAGAATTTTTACATAATTGTAAAATTGAAGGGTTATTTATTCTCCGTCACTTAATCCATACAGATTTGCTGATGGTGTATTAGTGACTCTGGCGTATTTGGCGGAACGTAAGAAACGTTACGGCTAGCGCACCAACAAGTAGTAGAGCGCTGAGTCCAAAAGAACTTTGCCATCCCAGACGGTCGAACATTAGCCCCCCAGCCGTTGAACCAAGCGCAATCGAAAGCTGGATGACGGCGACCATCAGACCACCGCCCGCCTCAGCATCCTCGGGCAGCGTCCGCGCCAGCCATGTCCACCACCCCGTTGGCGCAGCAGTAGCGAGCATTCCCCACAGGCTTAATAGCCCAGTAACAGCCCAGGTGCAATGCCCGACCAGGAGTAACATTCCGGCAATGATAGCCATCAGTAATGGTATAGCCATGAGTGTTTGATAAAATCTGGCGTTCAGGAATGTCGTCACTATAAGCGTACCAGCCAACCCCGCGATGCCAATTGCGAGCAAAATCAAAGATAGACCAGAAGCATTCACCCTGGTCACCGTCTCCAGAAACGGACGGACGTAGGTAAATAATGCAAACTGCCCCATAAAGAAGAGTCCGCAGGCCAGCAGACCGGTTGATACAATGGAGACACGAAGCAGACGAAGTACCGACCCACGCGGCTTGTGCACCGTATCCTTTTTCATTTCGGGCAAACTGATGCTTTGCCAGATGAACGCCGTTATCGCAAGAGGCACAAGGCATAAAAAAGCCCCACGCCAGCCGACGGTTGCCCCCAGGTAACTGCCCAGCGGGGCCGCCACTACGGTTGCCAGCGCATTCCCACCATTAAAAATAGCCAGCGCCCGGGGAACCTGGTGCTGCGGAACCAGCCGTATTGCCGTTGCTGCCGACAATGACCAAAAGCCGCCAATGACAATACCAATTGTGGCTCTTCCCAACATATAAAGCGGATAACTGGGAGCTAATCCGATCATTATTGCCGACACAGCCATTAAAATGGTCAACCCCAGCAGAAGATATTTACGATTCAGATCCCCGGCAACATTTGAAATGGTCAGGCTGGTTAGTACTGCCAGCACGCCGGAAATCGCTATTCCCTGACCAGCCAGTCCCTCTGAAACGTGCAAATCTCTGGCAATCGGCGTCAATAAACTGACCGGCATAAATTCTGAGGCAATAAGAATAAAGACGCAGAGCGTCATGGCAAATACGCCGCCCCAGTGTGCGTGCGTTTTATTACACAAGGTATTATGGCTCAGTGTGGACATTATTATTTTCTCTGTATATTGCCGGGGCAAAACAAGGGCAAAGCCACCTGCCAAACAGGTAGCTTTGTTAAGTTTTCCGGCCAGGAATTTATCTTAAGGAGGTTTTGAAAAACTGCTCAAATTTGCTGAATGGTATTTTACCGGCCACATTGTCATATAAATCAACATGGTTAGCCCCCGGAACGACCACCAGCTCTTTATCTTTACTACCAACGGCCTTAAAGGCGTCTTCGGCAAAATAACGTGAGTGCGCTTTTTCACCCGTTACGATCAGCACAGGAACAGTAATTTCATTGGCGTAGCTTAGCAGCGGCATATTCATAAACGACAGGGGCATTGTTGCGTTCCATGCGCCTGTTGAATTGACAGAACGCGCATGGAAACCACGTGGCATCCGGTAATAATCGTAAAACTCTTTCAGTACCGGATGCGGATTTGCAGGTAAGGTTTCCGGCAGAATACGATCCCCTGCACTGACATTACCTTTTTCGTCAACATTAATGTCATGTCCACCCGGGGCAAAAGTGCCCTTTTCCGCATCTTTCCAGCGCTGCGTATTCAGATACTGCAATACCGCGCGACGGTCTGCGGTGGTATACCGGTCTTTGCCATCACCGACGCCATGGCCCATTGCGCGACTCATATCATACATTACGCTGGTCGCAACGGCCTTAACACGTGTATCCATTGCTGCGTCATTTAACGCCATCCCGCCCCAACCGCAGATACCAAGTAAGCCGATGCGATTGCGATCCACTTCTTTTTGTAGGCCAAGGAAATCAACCGCCGCGCTGAAATCCTCGGTGTTGATATCAGGAGAGGCAACATTACGTGGAATACCGCCGCTTTCGCCGGTATATGAAGGATCGAAGGCCAGGGTCACAAAACCCTGTTCAGCCAGCGTCTGCGCGTACAGTCCACTGGACTGCTCTTTTACTGCGCCAAAAGGACCGCTAACCGCAATTGCCGCCAGTTTGCGTTCGCCTCGATCTTTTGGAATATAGAGATCTCCAACTAACGTGATCCCATAGCGGTTCTGAAAAGTTACCTTGCGATGATTGACTTTCGTACTCTCGGCGAAGGTTTTATCCCATTTTTCGACCATCGAAACGGGCGCGTTTGGGTTGGTTGTATCAGCATAACTCATCGTTGTGACTCCATTTAATGATGCGCATAGCAGCATGGCAGGTAGGGTGGTCGACAGTTTTCTGGTGAAAGCTTTCATCACTTGTTCCCCTAAAAATAGGTTGTGGGTACAGGTCTTATACGGACAACATTGCTGTGCCTGGTTGCAATGCGCTCATTATAGGTAGCAGTATTCGTTCTGATTAGAGGGTGTAAAATGCTAGAATTAATATCATATTGTTATAAATGGCGGCATATCAGGCGAGGACTGAAGAATGGCAAAACGGGAAAACTATAACGATCTCTACCTGTTTATGCAGGTAGTGCGGGAAGGCAGTTTTACCGCGGCCGCACAACGACTTGGGTTGGCGCAATCAGGCATCAGCCGTTCAGTGCGTGAGCTGGAGCAGCGTCTGGGGGTTCAGTTGCTGGCCCGTACTACGCGTAAATTGTCGTTGACGCATGCCGGCGAACAGCTCTACCGGACTGTAGAATCGGGGTTTGATGCTTTGAATTCAGGACTTTCCACTCTGGCGTACTATCGTAATACTCCCTCAGGTACGGTACGTATCAATGCCAGCCAGCACGCCATTGATAAAGTACTCCTGCCGAAGCTGGCGGTATTTAAACAACGCTACCCCGATATCCGACTTGAACTTATTAGCGAAAGTCGGTTCGTCGATATTATTGCTGAACGATTTGATGCGGGCGTCCGCTTGGGTTCAGAAGTAGGTAGTGGCATGGTCGCGGTGCGCATTTCACCCGATATGGAGATGGCGGTAGTTGGCACGCCGGAGCATTTTCGTCGCTACGGCTTTCCCCAAACACCAGCAGATTTAGTGATCCACCCCTGCATCGCATATCAGTTTGGTGATGGAAGCCTGTATGCCTGGGAGCTCAACGATGGTGGTAAAAAAATCACCCACCGGCCGCAGGGACAGTGGGCCTTTGCTGACAGTTACATGGAAGCAAAAGCAGCCAGACTGGGCCTGGGGCTGGGTTATGTCCCCGAAGAGTTGATTGCCGATGATTTAGAACGAGGCACGCTTATCCGGGTTCTGCAACGTTACAGTCAGCGTCTGGATGGTTCATTTCTGTATTACCCGCACCGTAACGTGTCACCTGCCTTGCGAGCCGTCATCGATACATTAAGAATTTGAATCAGCAGGTATTAAGACTCACCTGACGCGCAGTAAATCAGTAAAACGCGTCGTATAGCGGGGTGAGAGCATTTCTCGTTTCATTTGCCACGGCTGTTCAATCCCCTGCCCGGCAAACCAGATTGTCCCACGTCCCTTTTTATTCAACCGATCAATCACCATCATTAATTCCGCGCTGTGGCTCCGGGGGGCGTTGCCATCAAACAGATTCAGTTGCGCCACGCCAGAACTGAAAAAATCGCCCAACATCACACCCGCTTTTTGATAATGTTGCCCCTCTCGCCAGATAGCGTCCAGGCTGCGCGTTGCCGCACTCATGATTTCCCGTGTGTCCTGGGTCGGGATCAGCAGTTTTACCGACGCGCTGTTAGCGTAATACGGTTCCTTCAGGGCAAATGGACTGGTTTTGATAAACACAGAGATAAACCGACAGAACTGATGCTCCCCGCGCAGCTTTTCCGCCGCACGTGAGGCATAGGTGCAAATCGCTTCACGCATCGCGTTGTAATCCGTGAGTTTTTCACCAAACGATCGTGAACAGACGATTTCCTGTTTAACCGGCGAAAACTCTTCCAGCGCCAGGCACGACTCACCGCGCAATTCCCGTACGGTTCGTTCAAGAACAACGTTGAAGTGTTTGCGAATAAAGCGAATGTCGGTATCAGCCAGGTCACAGACGGTTTTAATCCCCATCGCGTCCAGTTTTTTACTGATACGGCGGCCCACGCCCCACACTTCACCGACAGGGAGTGCGGCCATCAGCTTACGTTGGTGGTCAATATTTGATAAATCCACCACTCCGCGAGTCTGTTGCGGCCATCTTTTGGCGGCGTAATTCGCGAGCTTTGCCAGCGTTTTGGTCTGAGCGATGCCAACGCCAACCTGAAGGCGTGTTTTCTGTAGAATTGTGGCCCTGATTTCGAGACCAAAATCCGTCAGATCCCTACAGTTTCTTACTCCCGTCAAATCGCAGAATGCTTCATCAATACTGTACCTTTCCACATGTGGAGAGAGGTCTTCCAGGATAGACATGACCCGACTGCTCATATCCGCATACAGTTCATAGTTGGAACTAAAACACACCACGCCGTAGCGCCGAAACAGATCTTTCTGTTTGAAGTACGGAGCGCCCATTGTGACGCCAAGCGCCCGAGCCTTCGCGCTACAGGCGATAACACAACCGTCGTTATTGGAAAGAACGACAACCGGTTTGTCTTTCAGATCGGGCCGGAATGCCATCTCACAACTGGCGTAAAACGAATTAACATCCACCAGGGCAAACATAATCAGCCAGCCGCCTTAACGATAAAGGTCACCACGCCAAAGATATCCAGCGAGTCCTCGCTGCCGATGATAATGGGCGCGTAGGTTCTGTTCTCTGGCTTGAGCATCACAATTGGATGCAATTGCAGACGTTTAACGGTGAATTCTCCCTCAATGGCGGCAATCACGATGTCTCCATGAGCCGGGTTTCTGGCGCTGTCGACAATCAGCAAATCACCCTCACCGATCCCCGCCCCGACCATAGAATCACCCGATGATTTTACAAAATAGGTTGCGCTGGGATGCTGTACCAGCAGGTCATTGAGATCGATACCTTTCTCAACGTAATCCTGCGCCGGAGAAGGAAAACCACAGGGCACAAGGTCGCTGAACAGGGGAAAATTTTTCGTTTGTCGACGTTTTGCAGGCTGGAAAAACAACATAATAATCGGCCTCTCACTTAACTGTATTTATATACAGTAGTTTTAATGAGGACGGCGATCAAGTGACGAGAGTAGCGAACTGGGTATTGTTTAATCATCTCGTCGGTAAGCTTTTATCGTGTCTGGAAAAATAATTTTTTGTTTTATTCCGCAGAGGAAGATGTTCATTTAACCGGAACGATAAGGACGGTATTGGCGTAGGTAATAAACATGCTATTTCAGGGAAAGGGTTCCGTTCACCTCATGTTCATCGATTCTCTGTACACTGAACGCCAGTGAACGTGTTAAGGGTACTATCGCCGTACCCTTAACAATCCCGGCTCCCGGCGGGAAAATTGCCGCTCCGCGGTCCCCTCCGTTTATTCCTCCAGGCGACCGGGCCGGGCGCGAGGTAGCGTCCCTGCAAAGCGCGCCCTGAGCCAGCATCCATGCTGGCTCTCCCGGCCTTACGGAAACACGTCGGCAATTTTCAGCCGGACCAGCCACACCTGACCTCCTGTGTTTTTATTTGAATATGTTGAACAGCAAAAAAGATTTTACTGAAAGTCAGAGCGTTGAAGCGATGACCCCGGTCCGGCTGAAAATCGATGAGGCGTTGACGGCTGACCGGGTCTGTCCGCAGGGATGCGGACAGAGGGGACGGCCTGCAGGGACGCAGGCTCGGCCCCGACCCGACAGGCAGACGGCATAAGACGAATAGCTCGCGCAGCGACGATTTTCCCGCCGGGAGCCTGGGATGCAAGGGAGGCGGCGGTGAGCCTCCCTTGCACGTTCACGGGTATCTGTGCTTTAGAAAAGTGATACGGCTGAGGTGAACGGAACGCTGATCAAGAATCACATGTTCAACCTGAACGACATTGCGCGCTTGCGGGGCTTTACGTCAGGAACGCTTACGCGGCATCATGCGCAGCAGCGTATTATCCTTCCAGAAGTAGTGATGCATCAGGGCGGCTGCGGCATGCAAACCAATAACAAAATAGCCCAGGTTTGCCAGCGTCACGTGCCAGGACTTCAGCATCTCCACAAGATCAACGTTGGCTTTTGCCGCATATGGCATGACGATGCCAAATGCCATCCACGGATTGCCCCGGTTGTACATCATCACCAGACCAATAATCGGCAACGCAATAAACAACAGATAGATGACCAGATGCCCCAGATGCGCCATTCCGGTCATCATCGGTTTCGGTTTTGGCACAATCGGCGGCGCCGGATATTTCAGCCTGACCAGCAGACGCGCCACCATCAGCGTTAAAATCGTGATGCCACAGGATACGTGCACCATGTTGAACAAGGGACGATAGCTACGCGGGAAAAATCCGCGAAACTCCATGGCGCTGTAGGCCACAATGACCAACAAAAAAACCAGCCAGTGAATACCAATTTGCAGGCCAGAATACTTATTCCCCATAACACTTCCTGAATAAAAACAATAATGCGTCAACATAACGGGCTTTTGTTAAAAATTCATTAATTTTTGTTCATCCATTATCAGTCAGTTACGTTTAAGCGCAAAAACAGCTATTGCCCCGGATGCCTGACTGGACTATGCCTGGTAGGGAAAATATGTCGTACCGCCTCATCCTGACAGGAGAAAACCATGAGTAAAATTGGCATTAACGGCTTTGGTCGTATCGGTCGTCTGGTATTGCGTCGACTACTGGAGGTCAAAAGCAGCGTGGAGGTCGTCGCCATTAATGACCTGACCTCGCCCAAAATTCTCGCCTATCTGTTAAAACACGACTCAAATTACGGTCCATTTCCCTGGAGTATCGACTTTACCGAAGACGCGCTGATTGTCGACGGTAAAAGAATCGCTGTTTATGCAGAAAAAGAGGCCAAAAATATTCCGTGGAAAGCCACTGGCGCAGAGATCATCATCGAATGCACCGGTTTTTACACCTCAACAGAAAAAGCCAACGCGCATCTGGACGCAGGTGCCAAAAAAGTCCTGATATCCGCCCCTGCCGGGGATATGAAAACCATTGTTTTTAACGTGAACGACGACACGATGGATGCGAACGATCGAATTATCTCTGTCGCATCGTGCACCACTAACTGCCTGGCGCCGATGGCGAAAGCCCTGCATGACAACTTCGGTATTCAACTGGGCACTATGACAACCATCCATGCCTACACGGGGACACAATCGCTGGTAGATGGCCCTCGCGGAAAAGATCTGCGCGCCTCGCGGGCGGCGGCGGAGAACATCATTCCCCATACCACCGGTGCGGCGAAAGCGATTGGCCTGGTGATTCCGGCATTGAGCGGAAAATTAAAAGGCCACGCCCAGCGCGTACCGGTGAAAACCGGATCCGTCACGGAACTGGTGTCGGTATTGGGTAAAAAGGTCACCGCTGAAGAGGTTAATAACGCGCTGAAAAAAGCCACGCTGAATAATGAGTCATTTGGCTATACCGACGAGGAGATTGTCTCGTCAGATGTGATTGGCTCACATTTCGGTTCAGTATTTGATGCGACACAAACCGAGATTACCGAAGTGGGCGATCTGCAACTGGTAAAAACCGTCGCCTGGTACGATAACGAGTACGGCTTTGTGACCCAACTTATTCGCACGCTGGATAAATTTATCAAGCTCTGACGTTGTGGTGGAGGTCGAATGAACGGGATAGCCGACAAAGTGTAAAAATTACGCCGGGTGACGTACAAACTCACCCGGCTAAAAGCTTAGGACTGCAGATAAACCACCTGCGTTTGCAGATATTCATTCAGGCCGTGTTTACCGTCTGCCCCACCAATCCCGGACTTGCGCCACCCCGCGTGGAAACCCTGCATTGCCTCGAAGTTTTCACGATTAATATAGGTTTCACCAAACTTCAGCCCCTTAATCGCCTTCATCGCGGTGTTCAGATTTTGCGTGTAAATTGATGAAGTCAGCCCGTAGTCGCTGTCGTTGGCCATCGTCAGTGCCTCTTCCAGCGTATTAAACGCCACCACCGGCAGCACCGGACCAAAGGTCTCCTCGTGCATAATCGCCATCTCCTGACGCACATCCAACAGTAATGTCGGCGGATAGTAATAGCCTTTGCCTTCTACCGCCTTACCGCCCAGCACTACTCTGGCCCCCTCCTGCACCGCTCGCGCAACTTTCTGCTCCACTCGTTCCAGCGCAGCGGCGTTAATCAACGGTCCCATCGCAATGTCATTGCGCTCAGCCGGATTGCCGAACTGTACGGCTTTCATCGCTTCACCCAGACGATTAACGAACTGGTCATAAATACCTTTCTGGACGTACACGCGTTCGGCGCAGTTGCATACCTGCCCGGTATTGATCACCCGTGAGTCAACAATTGCCTTCACGGCCAGCTCAAGGTCAGCATCATCCATCACGATAGCTGGGGCTTTGCCCCCCAGTTCCAGGCAGACTTTAGTGATGTTTTTGGCCGCTGCAGCCATAATTTTCTCGCCCGCTCCGACGCTACCGGTCATGCTGACCATTGCCACTTTCGGGTTTCCGGCCAGTTCCTGGCCGACCGTTTCACCGCGTCCCAGGACCAGATTAAATACCCCGCGAGGCAAGCCGATATCATCAACAATTTTGGCAAAGGCGATGGCGTTGTTGGGCGTAAACTCACTCGGTTTAATGACAATGGTATTGCCCGTCAGCAGCGCGGGGGCCAGTTTGCGAGCAATCAGGAAGAACGGAAAATTCCACGGCAGAATGCCCGTTGTCACGCCCAGAGCGCGCTTAAACAGCAGGATATTCTCGCCCGGGCGATCGCTTTGCAGGATCTCGCCTTCATAACGGCGTGCCCACTCGGCCATGTAATCGATATAATCGGCGGTAAATGCGACTTCAACGTCGGCCAGTTGCTGTATTTTCCCGCCTTCAGCCACTATCAATGCGCTGATTTCGCTGGCGCGTTGACGGATACCCGCAGATATTTTGCGTAGCCAGTTCGCCCGTTCAATGGCAGGCAGCGCTTCCCATTCAGGCTGAGCGCGCTCGGCGGCGTCTATCGCTTTACGCGCATCTTCGGCACGTCCATCCGGAATACGTGAGATAACCTCTTCCGTGGCCGGATTGACGACATCAATCCAGGCGTCATCGTGCCAGGTCACAAACTGCCCATCGATATACATAGGATGTTGTACGGGTACTGACATGCGCTTCTCCTGTGATTGATTTGTTTTTAACAAGTAAAACTATTGTTAATTAATATCAATCATGCCTGACGAATTATCACTACAGTGACTGTTCTGTGAGCGGCTTCATAAAAGCGTCTGGCAAAGCGCTGATGAAAGGAAAAAACGGGCGGGATTTATGCCCGTTTGCAGCAAAACGCTTACAAACGGGCAGCGGGGATCACAGAGAGCGGCTCTCCAGTAAGTCTGACAACGCGGTATCGCTTTTCAGTTGCTGCCAGGCTGCCTCAACGTTACCGGGAATATCCACATGCACGATAAAATCGCGGCCACAGGGACCATAGCCATTAACATCGTCCCGCAGACGCGGCAACTCTCCGGTAATGAGCGAAAGATAGCGATCCACTGACCATAGCCCTTCGGCCGTCGGCGCAAAGTCCACGCCGTCGCGCTGTTGGACCAACTCCGGGACGAATCCCGGGAAACCCAACCAGCGCGGCGCATGCGGCTCATCGCGGGTTATGCGCTGAAAGGTGGCCATCGTTCGGCGTTGCATGGTCGGATCCTGTACCACAATGACGGTATGCATGCTTTCTGTCGCCTGGCTCAGTAACGCACAGCTAAATCGGGCATTCTCACCGCAGTTTGTTGACTGGTCTTCCACCCAAATCTTCTCCCCCGGAATGTGCCAGAACTGGTGAGCGATATCGGCAAGGATCGCCGCTTCCGCACGTCCGGTGGTTCGAATGATATTGTAGCGAGGATGTCGGGCAATCGCGTCATACAGAAAGCGCGTGGAATGGCCGATGCCCCCACTAATCAATAAGGGAACCTGTTGGTCTTTCGCGATCCGACAGGCAGCATCGATGGTCGGGATCACCGCGTTCCCCGCCAGAATTACGCAATCTGACTGAACCGTGATGTCCCCCGTAAAATCGCTCTGCGCCAGCCATTGCCCTACAGTATTGATCGCCGCCAGCGTGGTCGCGGAGAGCGTCGGAAACTGACTCATATTCATGACTCCTGGTGTTTATTCTTTACCGGGTACAGAGGCCGGATGGCGGTTACGCCTTGTCCGGCCGGTGGTTCAGCGCGGCGTTATCCCGTGATCTGATCCATCGCCTGCAGAATACGTTTATCTGAAATAGGGTACGGCGTACCAAGCTGCTGGGCAAAGTAGCTGACGCGCAGCTCTTCTATCATCCAGCGGATCTCTTTGACGTCGTCATCTTCACGGCGCGCAGGCGGTAGTTTATTGAACCATTGCTGCCAGGCCTGCTGCACACTATCCACTTTCAGCATCTGTGCACGGTCACGGTGCGGATCGATGGCCAGTTTTTCCAGACGCTTTTCAATAGCCTGCAAATAACGCAACGTATCGCCCAGGCGTTTGAAACCATTACCAGTGACAAATCCGCGGTACACCAGCCCGCTCATTTGCGCTTTGATATCTGAAAGCCCTAACGCCATGGTCATATCCACACGCCCTTTCAGACGCTTATTGATATTAAACACCGCGGTGAGGATCTGTTCGACCTGCTTCGCGATATCCACCACCGTATCGTTCAGTTCAGCCCGCACCTTCTCATGCAACGCCGCAAAGCCCTCTTCCGTCCACACGGGACCACCATGGGCGTCGATCAACCGATCCACACCGCAGGAGATACAGTCGTCAATCAACTCCAACACTTTGCCATACGGGTTAAAATACAGCCCCAGCTTGGCTTTGTTAGGCAACTTCTCGTGTAAATATTTGATCGGTGAAGGAATGTTCAACAGCAACAGGCGGCGTAAGCCGCACCACATAGCCTGTTGCTGCTCCAGCGGATTATCAAACAATTTGATGGCGACGCTGTCACGCTCATCGACCAGCGCTGGCCACGCTTTTACCTTATAGTTACCGCGTTTTTGCTCGTAACTTTCCGGAAGCTGTCCGAAGCTCCAGATATGCAATCCGCTCTGTTCGATACCGTCATCCGCCACCGCGGACAGCGTTTCCTGAACCTTACCCTTCAAGGCGTCTTTCAGATCCTGTAGCGAACGCCCTTCCTGTAGCTTCTTGTTCTTGTCATCCACCACCCGGAAGGTGATTTTTAGGTGATCGGGTACCTGATCCCAATGCCAGTCATCGCGGTCAACGGTAACGCCGGTCATCCGTCGCAGTTCACGTTCCAGCGCGTCCAGCAGCGGCAGTTCCAGCGGCGTCACGCGGCCTAAAAATGCCTCAGCATAGTTCGGAGCAGGAACAAAGTTACGTCGTACCGGTTTCGGCAACGACTTAATCAGGGCGATCACCAGCTCGCGGCGCAGGCCAGGAATCTGCCATTCAAAACCGCTCTCTTCGATCTGATTGAGCAGTGGGAGCGGAATATGCACGGTCACACCATCCGCATCGGCTCCCGGTTCGAACTGGTAGCTCAAACGCAGTTTGAGATTGCCCTGGTGCCAGAAGTTCGGATAATCCAGCTTACTGATTTTTTCCGCGCCCTCTTTGATAAGCATGCTCTTTTCAAAGTTGAGCAGGTCCGGGGTCTCGCGGGAAACTTTCTTCCACCAGCTATCAAAGTGGCGAGCAGAAATCACATCATGGCTAATACGCTGGTCGTAAAACTCAAACAGCGTTTCATCATCAACCAGGATGTCGCGACGGCGCGATTTATGTTCTAACTCTTCCACCTCCGCCCGCAGCTTCAGGTTGTCACGGAAGAAAGCATGGCGCGTTTGCCAGTCGCCCTCCACCAGCGCATGACGAATGAACAGTTCACGTGACAGCGCCGGATCGATCTGGCTGTAGTTCACCTTACGGGCAGCAACAATCGGTAAGCCGTAGACGGTGACCTTTTCTGTCGCCATGACCGCGCCCTGCGCGCGTTCCCAGTGCGGTTCGCTGTATGAACGTTTGATCAGATGCTGCGCAACTGGCTCCACCCACTCGGGATCGATACGCGCGGCAATACGTCCCCACAGGCGGCTGGTTTCCACCAGCTCCGCCACCATCGTCCATTTCGGCGGTTTTTTGAATAAACCGGAACCCGGGAAGATCGAGAAACGGGCGTTACGCGCACCGGTAAATTCCTGCTTATCGGCATCTTTCATCCCAATATGGGACAGTAAACCGGTCAACAATGCGACGTGGATCTCCCGATATTCAGCGGGTTCGCTGTTGACCGGAATGCCCAACTCTTTTACCACCTGGCGCAGTTGTGTGTAGATATCCTGCCATTCACGTACGCGCAGATAATTAAGAAAGTCGACTTTACACTGACGGCGGAACTGGTTTGACGACAACGCTTTTTGCTGCTCGCCGAGGTAATTCCATAAGTTCACAAACGCCAGGAAATCAGACTCCTTGTCATGGAAGCGGCGATGCTTCTCGTCGGAAGCTTGCTGCTTGTCCATTGGACGCTCGCGCGGATCCTGAATGGACAGCGCCGAGGTGATGATCATCGCCTCACGCACACAGCCATGTTTTTGCGCTTCCAGCACCATACGCGCCAGACGCGGATCCACCGGAAGTTGCGACAGCTGGCGGCCCAACGGCGTTAATTTGTAAGCGGTTGCCTGTTCATCGGTGGTTATCGCACCCAGCTCTTCGAGCAGGCGCACCCCGTCCTGAATATTGCGTTTATCCGGCGCTTCAACAAACGGGAACGCCGCGATATCCCCCAGCCCCAGCGCGGTCATCTGCAAAATAACGGACGCCAGGTTGGTACGCAGGATCTCCGGATCGGTAAACTCCGGACGCGACAGGAAATCGTCCTCAGAATACAGACGAATACAGATCCCTTCCGAAACGCGACCGCATCGGCCTTTACGCTGGTTGGCAGAGGCCTGCGACACCGGTTCAATCGGCAAACGCTGGACTTTCGTGCGATAGCTGTAGCGACTGATACGCGCGGTGCCAGGATCAATGACATACTTGATGCCCGGTACGGTCAGCGAGGTTTCCGCCACGTTGGTGGCCAGCACAATACGACGACCGCTGTGCGACTGGAACACACGGTTCTGCTCGCTATTGGAGAGACGTGCATACAGTGGCAGCACTTCGGTGTGACGCAAATCCAGCTTATTCAGGGCATCAGCGGTATCGCGGATTTCGCGCTCGCCGCTCATGAAGATCAGTATGTCGCCCTGACTTTCACGGCCTAACTCATCTACGGCATCAAAAATTGCCTGCAACTGGTCACGCTCGGTGTCATCTGCGTCTTCAACAATCGGGCGATAGCGAACTTCCACCGGATAGGTGCGACCAGAGACTTCGATAATCGGCGCATTGTTGAAATGCTTAGAAAAGCGTTCCGGGTCAATGGTCGCCGAAGTGATGATAATTTTTAGATCCGGACGACGCGGCAGGAGTTCTTTCAGGTAGCCAAGCAGAAAATCAATATTCAGGCTGCGTTCATGCGCTTCATCGATGATGATGGTGTCGTACTGCATTAGCAGCCGATCCTGCTGGATTTCCGCCAGCAGGATACCGTCCGTCATCAGCTTAACCATGGTGTTGTCACTAACATGATCGCTAAAACGGACCTTATAGCCGATACAGCCGCCCGGCTCGGTTTGCAGCTCTTCCGCAATACGATTCGCCACGGTACGCGCCGCCAGACGACGCGGCTGAGTATGGCCGATCAGCCCTTTCACCCCGCGCCCTAGCTCCATACAGATTTTCGGCAACTGGGTGGTTTTACCTGAACCGGTCTCACCAGCCACAATCACCACCTGATGGTCGCGAATGGCTTCCAGAATATCCTGTTTTTTCTGGCTGACAGGCAGGTTTTCCGGATAGCTGATGACCGGACGCGCCGCTTCACGCAGCACAACTTTACCGGCTGCCTGGTCGATCTCTTTTGCCATCTCCTGGTAAATGGCCTGTTGTGCATCAGGATTTTTAACCTTCTTCACGCCGTGCAAACGGCGGGTAAAACGCTGTCTGTCACGCAGCATCAGCGAGTCCAGCTGTTGCTGCAACATGTTGAAGGTTAATTTTGGTTGTTCTGTCATAGCGTTAAAAGGCAGCCTTCTGCCGGGTTAAATCTCTTTTAGATGATAGATATAGAGTACCACATCGGGGCTTTTCATGTGTTGTTCAATAATTTCGAACATAGGATTCGATATATTGCGCTATCACTGCGACAGGATTGTGAATAAAGTGTCAACAAGCAACGGGGCACTACCCCTTCAAACACATAAAAGGAAACACCCATGAGCAAGGTATTAGTTCTTAAATCCAGTATTCTGGCAGGGTACTCTCAGTCTGGTCAGTTGTCTGATTATTTTGTTGAACAGTGGCGTGAAAAGCACTCTGCTGATGAAATCACCGTCCGCGACCTGGCTGCAAACCCTGTTCCGGTACTGGATGGCGAACTGGTGGGTGCGCTGCGCCCAAGCGATGCGCCACTGACGCCGCGTCAGCAAGAAGCGCTGGCGCTGTCTGACGAATTGATCGCTGAA
The DNA here is from genome assembly GCF_008693645.1 of Citrobacter werkmanii. Taxonomy (NCBI): domain Bacteria; kingdom Pseudomonadati; phylum Pseudomonadota; class Gammaproteobacteria; order Enterobacterales; family Enterobacteriaceae; genus Citrobacter; species Citrobacter werkmanii. Next base: position 2,741,903 of record NZ_CP044101.1, read on the forward strand.
CTGAAAGCGCATGATGTAATTGTTATCGCCGCGCCGATGTATAACTTCAACATTCCGACGCAGTTGAAAAACTACTTTGACCTGATTGCCCGTGCCGGCGTGACCTTCCGCTACACCGAGAAAGGTCCGGAAGGTCTGGTGACCGGTAAACGCGCAGTGGTGCTGACCAGCCGCGGTGGTATTCATAAAGATACGCCGACTGACCTGATCACACCATATCTGAACGTGTTCCTGGGCTTTATCGGTATCACCGACGTGAACGTGGTCTTTGCTGAAGGTATCGCTTACGGCCCGGAAGTGGCATCTAAAGCCCAGTCCGATGCGAAAGCCGCTATCGACAGCGTGGTTGCTGCCTGATAATTCACCCTCTCACCATCCGGTGGGAGGGATTCTCGGTATTTACTTCTTTGCCCGCACATGTACCTGCTTGCCGTGAATGCGATTAATATCACGCCAGATGGTGGCATACTCCCTGCACTTCGCCAGATTTTCTTCCCAGCAATGAAGTAAAAATTGTTCCGGCTCCGCGACATCCCGGCTTAACAGCTTGAATACCCAACGATTCCAGACATACCATTTGAGAAGCCACATGATTCCACTCCACGACGCGACCGGTGTTGAACTATATCAACATCCGTTTGATGCCGTGTGGCAACTATTGCGATGTCGATGAATAATCCGGGGTTCTACGCCGGAACCGCCGAAATTTCAGTTGCCTCAGTTTCAGCCCGGCAACCAGTTCATCCAGGTCAATAATTTCACTACTGCTCTGGAAGGTATAATGCCCGTTCAGCAAGATATGCTGCCAGGCCACTGGCGATATCCGGGTCAGAGCCTCAATGCCCTTGTCGTTGCCTTCTGCTTCCAGCCGTTGTGCATCATCGAAATCAGGGAGACCATACAGCGCTTCCTGTTCTGCATTATTTAAAACAGCTAGTCGTTCACTTTTACCTGTCGTAATCATCCTGACCCCGATTAATTATGTCGTAAGAGGATCGTTCTGCGAACAGTAAAAATTTAAATTTGTGCTTAAGAGAAAATCACTGCTGTCGTTGTTCATATCACTGTACGATATCAAGCTCTTTGATAGCCCCTTATACGTACATATTTATGACAAAAATACGCATTGGCTATGCCCGATGTTCAACTGACCGACAGGATCTGGTCGCACAGCAGGAAGCTCTCATCAGTCTGGACGTTTCCCCGGACTGGATTTATACCGATAAGGGGTTGACCGGTTCAAATCGTCAGCGATCTGGCTGAATTATTCTCCGTCTCCCGCCCCACGGTCTATCGGATGCTTTCCCATGGGAAATAATGGAAAACTGGATTTAGTGAAAATAATCAAGGAGCGGTTATGTACTACAGCAATGAAGTTATCAGCTATTTGCAGGCTAATAAGATTCTTGCGTTAAAACTCGACCACGCATTAACGGGTGTAGTAAAAGCAGTATCAAATCAGATTGAGACGATCGGTGCAGGTGCAACGCGTGTGCTGTATTATACATCCTGCTTTACTGATGAATATCAGGATGTCTGCCAGAAACAAAAGACCGAAGATATCCGGTTTGTCAAAGGCGTGTACTATATTTTGAGGCGCGAAGATGTGGTGTATGAAATGCTCAAAATCTACTTTGAAGAAATATTTCGGTACAAAACGTCCGATCAACTAGAGCACATCAAACAACTGTTAATGGCAGTAAATATTCATATCGCCGCAAGTTCACTCACAAACACCGGATTCGCTTTAGCGGCAGCAGCATCCGTTGCTGTTGGAATGAATTTAAGTCTTGAAGTAAGCGCACTAGTAGGTGGCAGGGCATCGAGAGGAGTTGCATCAGTTGGTATATATGGCGTCGTTCAGAAAGCGGCTGATAGCGCTCATCGCCTTAGCTTTACGTATCCAGCTTATTACGCTGCGCTATACGCTCAAGAGCTGGAAATGATGTATTTCTTGACAGAGCCATTATTTGAGAGGACTGAGGCATTTAAAGCACAATGGGCATCAGATGATGGTATTGCAGACATCATTACCAGGATGATTCGATAATCATGATGAATCTTATTAAAAGATTTTTCAGGCGGCTATTCAGGTCGTTATTTTCGATGTACGGCCCTGCATTACTAACTATTTTGTTCGCAGTCGTCTTGGTACAAATTTTCCCTGATGGGCCAATATGGCCTGTGCCCATCTTTCTTGTATTCATGCTGGTTATTTTTGGCCGTTACGTGAAATGGTAACCTCTTGAAACGAACACACACTAAAGTTTATTTATAAGGAAATTACATGTCTACACCCGCACATTTATGGCTTGAAGATGAAAATGGTTCTCCTATTGTTGGCAGCTGTTTAATGCCACTTCGCTTGGGTTCTATCGAGTTAAAATCATTCTCTCACGGTGTCACTATTCCGGTTGACCCGAGCTGGGGAAAACTTACAGGTACGCGCATTCATCGTCCTATCACGATAGTGAAAGAATTTGATCAGACAACACCACTTCTGTATCGCGCTGTCTGCGAAGGCCGGACCATGAAGAAAGCGACAATCAAGATGTACCGTATTCTGGAATCGGGCATTGAGGCTGAGTATTTCAATATCATTCTGGAACACGTTAAGTTCACTACAGTTGCACCATACCTGTCACCTAACGGTATGAGTAGTACTCACCTTGAAACGCTCGAATTGCGTTATGAGGCGATTACCTGGAAGTATACGGAAGGAAATATTATCTATCGTGATTCATGGAACGATCGTTGTTGTGCCTGATAACGAAGGTAATCAGAGGAGGATCACTAAAAACCTCGCGCCGTAAATTTCGGCGGTTCCGGCGTAGACCCCCAATCCGGAAGGATCCTCCACTTGTAATACCATTCCCCCAGTGGCGTTCAGAAATGATTATTCTTTCCTCAACCACTTACCATTAATACCTTGCACGTACTCCCCCGGTTTAGCGCGAGCGACTAACTTTTGTCCGGCCATTTTTGCCACTTCCTCTGGCGGAATATTATTGCTCTCAGCCAGTTGCTGATAACTGGCGCTTCGCGCCTTATTAATCTCACTCACCAGCGCCTGCGTTTCAGCATCGGTTTGTAATGCCACCAGATAACCATTGAGTGTTTCCCCCACTCGCCCCTGAGTTCTGGCTTCATTCAGGGTCAACGCCCATGCATTGCTGGTGATAAAACTCAGCGCCACCAGGATCGCTGCAAGCTGTTTTTTCATCATTACCTCAGAACAGATCGCTGCGCGATTTCAATAAGCTCTCGACGTCTTTATCAACTTTGATATGAATCTCATGTTCGATTTTGACGTTCATATTAATCGTGATCGGCTCTTTTGGCGCAGCCACTTCGATTCTCGGGGTACAACCTACCACCAGAGATGAAGCCAGCAACCCCAGCATGGCGGCTATCGTTTTCATTGTTGTTCCTCACATTCCTTGCCTTCCAGGCAATGGGTTTCCGGCAGCGTTGCATTTTGCTCAAGCCATGCCTGTAAATTGTCGCCAAAACGCAAACTGCGCCATAGCGTAAAGACGTTTTCTTCGTGGGTGTAATTCAAATTAACCGTCCCCACTTTGCCATCTACCCGGCTATTGCCAGTAACGGTTGCCTGCATCGTTAAGACACCCAGGTTATCCAGGTTTATTTTCGTCCAGGAATGGGTTATTTCCATATAGCGCAGCCAGTTAATTGCCGCGCCAGCCGCCATATTATCTTTAACGACGGCATCCGCCGTGTCTTTATCAATACGCAGCGTCATCGGACCTGGGTTGGTTAACCAGCCGTCTTTGATGATCCACTTTTCGTTATCCAACCATAATGGCAACGCGCCGCTGACCGGACCCGACATAGCGAACTGCTTGGGGTTAACCGCGCTAATAAGCTCGCTGGAGGAGATATTCTGCACCCGTAATAAGGCCGGGTCGTGCTGTGGCATCCGCAGTTGCCGCATGATGACTTTGCCTCCCAGCAGTTCGGCGCTGACATCGCTCAGCAGTAACGGATTGCCTTCACTCCAGGGGTACGCTCCCTGTAGATCGGCAGTAATATTTTTCGCCGTCACCTGATTCACGACTTCCGCAATACGCAGTGAAACAGGCCCACGCGTACCCAACTGCCATGCGCCTTCGCTAAACCGAAACGGTAAGATAAAATCGACGCCATTAATTTGGTTATCAGGCATCCAGGCGCTACCGCCTTTTAATACCCCATGACCGCCCGCTTCAAAGCCCTGTTCCGGTGCGGCCGAGAATGCGACCTGCGCATAGAGATCACCTTCACGCAGTTTCATTTTCCAGTCAGGCGGGAGCAGCGGCTGGAACACGGTGAGTGATTGTTTTGGCCACCAGGCCTGTCCGCGCAGACGGATCCCGTCCCAACGGCCATTTAGCTGTACGGGGCCAATCGCCCCTGCGTGAAGCTGGCCCTTGAACTGGAAAATCGTCGGGTCGCTGCCTTCCACGCTGAACTTTAGCGTTGAGGGAGGTAAGACGCTTCCGCCGGTGAAGACGGTTTTTCCTGCGTCCAGTGACAGTGCGCCGCTAAACGTCGGTTTGGTCGCGTCCCGTACCCATACGATCGGTTCGTCCATTACCAGGCGTGGGTTTTCCACCGTCATGGTGCCGTATTGCAAGTGGTCAAATCCGGTGGAGAGATCAAAGAGCTTCAGCGTGTTGTCATGCCACTCTCCCTTACCCGCCACGTCCCAGCGGGCATGCATCGGCGTAAAGCTGCCTTCGCCCCAGTAGCGCCATTGCCAACGACCAGCATCAGGAAGAAAATCATTTGCCAGACCATCCAGGTGCAGTTCAAAGCCCCCCATCTGGTTTTCATGCGCACGCAAAATAGCCTGTAGACGACCATCCACACCGCGTTGTGTTACCTTTACGCCCGCCAGCGGCCAACGAATCTCATCAATATCCAGCGAATCAATTACCCGCCCCCGCGAACGCAACAGCGCCCCTGGTTCAAACGCCAGTTGCGGATCGTTCAGGCTACCGGTGAGTTTGGCGGGTAATTTCGCGTAGAAGATCAGATCGCCCTGTTTCGCTTCGCCGATCAGCTGTAACGGCATCTCGTTGTTATCGATACCCAACTTACCCGGCCCCAGCGTTAAAACAGCGTTTCCTTTACCGGCATCGCCTTGCGTCAGAATGTTCAGACGCCCGCTCACCACCGCGTTTTCCAGCCCGGCCTGCCAGTTTTCAACTTTCATGCCCAGCCGCCCGCTTAGCGGGAATCCCTGATAAGGCCAGTTCCAGCGACCATCGCTGATAGTCAGTTGTTGACGGGTTATTTCCCACGGAAGATCGAGCAGCGGATCGGCACTATCACGCGCCATGACGATCAGTTGTCCGCTGTTTTCTTGCCACTCCAGTTCGGCGTCCACAAGCGTAGGCTCCTGCGGCAAGTTCAGCGTCGCAACGGCATGACCGCTCACCGGTAACCCATCAGGAACCAGCGGCATGGTAAATTCACCGACCAGTTTTACCGGCGGTTGCCCTTCAAATGCAGCGATATCCAGCTCATTTACCGTGAGATTTTGCCCGTGCAGCCGCCCCTGGAATTTAACCTTTTCCCCCTGGTAGCGCAGTTGCTGAGTAGAGGGCGTTAGCGAAAGCGACAGTTTCCCCTGCCATTCCTGCCAGGGAGAGAGAATAAGTTTGTCGATGTTAATCCAGGTATTGGGCAGCATCGATTGCCATTCAGCCAGCGTTTTGGGTGCTACCGGAGACGCTTCTGTCTGCGGTAATTTGGCCAGGCAAGCGGAATCCAGCTCAATTGTCCCGACATTGAGCAACCAGCGGCTGGGATGGGACAGGTCCGCCTGAGTAATGCGCGCCAGCGGGCAATCATCGACCAGATAGCGGAGTTCAGGGATATGCAGCCCATGCCGTGTCAGCCGTGGACTCTCATCCAGCGCGATACGTGTCCCCACAGGTAACCAGACGCCCACCAGGGTCGGGACCCACAGCCCAAGCGTCATCACCAGCGTCAGCGGCACGAGAATCAATAATAAGAGGAGTGCCAGAACGGCTTTATATTTACCCTTCATGGGTAGTTAATATCCTGAATTAGCAAAATTTAAGCCGGTTTAGGCCTGTATTGTGGCATGTTTAACTGCATATTCCCACATTAAGGACAGATAACAGCGCTATGTGGCACGCTGTTACACGTGCCGTCAGGAATGATTCCAACACAGTAGCGCGTGGATTCGGACTCAATGATGGTTCAGTTGTCCATCGCTATGTTTAGGTCCTATCCGACCAGCCTCTATCAGTATTTCTTCTATAAGTTCTTCAAGACACTCCTTGCCATGATGATCACAGACTAAATGCACCTGGCGGGAAATTTCTTCAGGTTTCATTCCATCGCATAAAGCCGCCTTAAGCATTAAGGTGGCCCATCGTTTTGCTTCAGAGTGAGTTAGCATAACTCCTCCCGATATCTGCTACCTGTATAAGCGTAGCTGTCTGGATGTGAATCACCTGGCTTTTTGCCCACACTACCTGCTCAGCGAATGGAAAATATCCAGTTGTTGAAATCGCGTAACCTGCCCACACTAACAAAAGATACGCTTTAAACATTCATTACTTCTATGACTATCAATAACTTTTTAGATTTTGTAAAATAATTTTAATTGGATTAATGTGACGTCAAAATCACTGGAGAAAGTCTTATGAAACTCGCCATCTATAGTACAAAACAGTACGACAAAAAGTATCTGCAGCAGGTTAACGAGGCTTTTGGTTTTGAACTTGAATTTTTTGACTTTCTGTTGACGGAGAAAACAGCTAAAACAGCCCATGGTTGCGAAGCTGTATGCATCTTCGTCAACGACGATGGCAGCCGACCGGTTCTGGAAGAACTCAAAAAGCTGGGTGTGAAATATATTGCCCTGCGCTGCGCCGGGTTCAATAACGTCGATCTCGACGCGGCAAAAGAGCTGGGTCTGCAGGTGGTACGCGTCCCGGCCTATTCTCCTGAAGCCGTCGCTGAGCATGCGATTGGCATGATGATGACCCTGAACCGCCGTATTCATCGCGCGTATCAACGTACCCGTGATGCCAACTTCTCTCTTGAAGGGCTGACCGGCTTTACCATGTATGGCAAAACGGCCGGGGTGATTGGTACCGGTAAAATCGGTATTGCTGCGCTGCGGATCCTGAAAGGTTTTGGTATGCGCCTGCTGGCGTTCGATCCCTACCCAAGCGCCGCTGCTCTGGAATTAGGCGTGGAATATGTCGATCTTAAAACGCTGTTTGCTGAGTCCGACGTTATCTCCCTGCACTGCCCGTTAACGCCGGAAAATTATCATCTGCTCAATCAGGAAGCCTTTGAGCAAATGAAAAACGGCGTGATGATTATTAACACCAGTCGCGGAGCGCTGATCGATTCACAGGCGGCTATCGATGCCCTGAAAAACCAGAAAATTGGTTCTCTGGGTATGGATGTGTATGAAAACGAACGCGACCTGTTCTTTGAAGATAAATCCAATGATGTGATTCAGGATGATGTGTTCCGTCGCCTGTCAGCCTGCCATAACGTGCTGTTTACCGGGCATCAGGCGTTTCTGACCGCCGAAGCGTTGACCAGCATTTCTGAAACGACACTGCAAAATCTGGAACAAATCTCCAAAGGCGAAACCTGTCCAAACGCCCTCTTTTAATCCCTGTGCTCCCCTGATTTAAGGGGGGCATTTTCAGACAATTGCCGATGATAAAACAGTCAGTATCATTATCATATTGAATGTATTCCGGTCACGAAATTAGAGAATGTTAATGAAAAAAGTTGTCACGTTGATTGCCCTCAGCACGCTGATGGCTGGCTGTGTGAGCAGTGGAAACGTTTCCGTCAATCGCGACCAGTTACAGCATCACCGTTTCGTTTTGCAGAGCGTGAATGGTAAAGCCGTTACCGTCGCCAACAACCCACCCGAATTAAGTTTTGGCGAAAACATGACGGTATCGGGAAAGATGTGTAATCAATTCCACGGTCAGGGCAAGTTGTCCGACGGCGAGTTGAAGGTGAAAGATATGGCGATGACCCGCATGATGTGCGCCGATCCACAGCTTAACGCGCTCGACGGTATCGTCAGCGAAATGTTTAAGCAAGGCGCACAGGTAGATTTGACTGCTGACCAGTTGACACTGGCGACAGCAGAACAAACGCTGACGTATAAACTTGCGGATTTAATGTAATGAACGCGGAGGCTCAATAGCTCCCACAGCTTCCGGCGGCAAGCGACTGCTCACTACAGCGTTTGCCGTTGGGTAGCGCGCACATCCCGATGGCTGAGCCATCCAGCTGACGGGCAACGGAGAGCGAACCACCAATCATGGCGCAATTTGCTTCTCCAGAACTTGACATTGCTGCCTTCATGCCCGGTGCGACATGTGCTGCCGTTGCCTGCTGAACAGGTTCACTGCTACACGCCGATAATAATAACGCGGCACACCCTACCCAAAACGCTGCGCGCATCTTACTCCCCTCTGAAGATTAACCAAACGACACAGCCATAAATAATAGGCAGCAGAGACACCGCCGTCGAGAGGCAAACCACGCATTTATGCGCGCTGTTTACATTTTCTGGCAATTTTTTGGCTGCTCCTTTGATCAAACCATACATTCTCTTTATTCCAGGGACACAAAAGCGAAAATGCGCCTGAATGGCTTTTGCTAAAATAGAAGGATAATTACAGGACTCGCAACGCTTTCGCGTGTCCCTCTTTTTGCGCAATGTAAGGGTGTCAGTATGATCACAATTGACGGTAATGGTGCGGTTGCTTCGGTCGCATTTCGTACCAGCGAGGTTATCGCCATCTACCCGATTACGCCCAGTTCGACGATGGCGGAACAGGCCGATGCCTGGGCCGGAAACGGGCTTAAAAACGTGTGGGGAGATATCCCTCGCGTCGTAGAAATGCAGTCGGAAGGCGGTGCGATTGCGACCGTTCACGGCGCGTTGCAGACCGGTGCGCTCTCTACGTCGTTTACCTCATCACAGGGTTTGCTGTTGATGATCCCAACGCTGTACAAACTGGCCGGTCAGTTGACCCCGTTTGTACTGCACGTTGCAGCGCGAACTATTGCCACGCACGCGTTATCGATCTTTGGCGATCATTCCGACGTGATGGCTGTACGCCAAACCGGATGCGCGATGCTGTGCGCCAGTAGCGTTCAGGAAGCGCAGGATTTTGCGCTAATTTCGCAAATGGCCACCCTGAAAAGCCGGGTTCCGTTTATTCATTTCTTTGATGGATTCCGTACATCACATGAAATCAATAAAATTGTGCCGCTGGCTGATAACACCATCCTCGGGCTGATGCCTCAGGCGGAGATCGATGCTCACCGCGCTCGGGCACTAAATCCAGAGCATCCGGTTATCCGCGGTACATCAGCGAATCCGGACACCTACTTCCAGTCACGCGAAGCGACAAACCCATGGTACAACGCGGTTTACGATCACGTAGAACAGGCGATGAACGACTTCGCCGCAGCCACGGGCCGCCAGTACCAGCCATTTGAATATTACGGTCATCCTCAGGCAGAACGCGTCATTATTTTAATGGGCTCGGCGATTGGCACCAGTGAAGAAGTTGTCGAAGAGCTGATGGCGCACGGCGAGAAAGTGGGTGTGCTGAAAGTCCGTCTGTTCCGCCCCTTCTCCGCCAAACATTTACTGCGCGCGCTGCCGGAAAGCGCGCGCAGCATCGCCGTTCTGGATCGCACCAAAGAACCCGGCGCGCAGGCAGAACCATTATATCTGGATGTCATGACCGCGCTGGCGGAAGCGTTTAACTGTGGCGAACGAGAAACCTTACCGCGTGTGATTGGCGGACGCTATGGTCTTTCGTCCAAAGAGTTTGGCCCCGACTGCGTCATGGCGGTCTTTAATGAGTTGAATAGCACGAAACCTAAACCACGCTTCACGGTCGGTATCTATGATGATGTCACCAATCTGTCATTGCCGTTGCCGGAAAACACCCTGCCCGGCACCGCTAAGCTCGAAGCGCTGTTTTATGGCCTGGGTAGCGATGGCAGCGTGTCGGCCACTAAAAACAATATCAAGATTATCGGTAACTCTACGCCATGGTATGCGCAGGGTTATTTCGTGTATGACTCGAAAAAAGCAGGCGGCCTGACCGTCTCCCACCTGCGCGTCAGTGAGCACCCCATTCGTTCAGCGTATCTGGTTTCACAAGCCGATTTTGTCGGCTGCCACCAGTTGCAATTTATCGATAAGTACCAGATGGCCGAACGCCTGAAACCTGGCGGTATATTCCTGCTTAATACCCCATACAGTGTGGATGAAGTCTGGGCGCGTCTGCCACAGGAAGTTCAGGCGGTGCTGAATCAGAAGAAAGCCCGTTTCTACGTGATTAATGCGGCTAAAATCGCCCGTGAGTGTGGTCTGGCGGCGCGTATAAACACCGTGATGCAAATGGCGTTCTTCCACCTGACGCAAATTTTACCAGGCGACAGCGCGCTGGCAGAGTTGCAGGGGGCGATTGCGAAAAGCTACAGCAGTAAAGGCCAGGATCTGGTCGAACGTAACTGGCAGGCGCTGGCTCTGGCGCGTGAATCCGTCGCCGAAGTGGCCCTACAGCCTGTTGATCCGCATAGCGCCAACCGCCCACCGGTGGTTTCTGATGCCGCACCAGATTTCGTGAAAACCGTCACCGCAGCAATGCTCGCCGGTCTGGGCGATGCGCTGCCCGTTTCCGCGCTGCCGCCGGACGGTACCTGGCCAATGGGGACTACGCGTTGGGAAAAACGCAATATCGCCGAAGAGATCCCAATCTGGAAAGAAGAGCTGTGTACGCAATGTAACCACTGCGTTGCCGCCTGCCCGCACTCGGCTATCCGCGCCAAGGTGGTTTCCCCAGAAGCGATGGAAAACGCCCCTGCCAGCCTGCATTCTCTGGATGTGAAATCACGCGACATGCGCGGCCAGAAATATGTCCTGCAGGTTGCGCCTGAAGATTGCACAGGTTGTAATCTGTGCGTCGAAGTGTGCCCGGCGAAAGATCGCCAAAATCCTGAGATCAAAGCCATCAATATGATGTCGCGCCTTGAGCATGTCGAAGAAGAAAAAGTTAACTATGACTTCTTCCTCGATCTGCCGGAGATTGATCGCACCAAACTGGAACGTATTGATATTCGCACCTCGCAGTTGATTACACCGCTATTTGAATATTCCGGCGCCTGCTCAGGCTGTGGTGAAACGCCGTATATCAAACTGCTTACGCAGTTGTACGGTGACCGCATGTTGATTGCGAATGCCACCGGGTGTTCATCAATTTATGGCGGTAACCTGCCCTCAACGCCATACACCACCGATGCCAATGGGCGTGGGCCAGCATGGGCAAACTCGCTGTTTGAAGATAACGCCGAGTTTGGTCTGGGCTTCCGTCTGACGGTGGATCAACACCGGGCGCGCGTTATGCGTCTGCTGGAGCAGTTTGCCGATAACATCCCGGCTGAACTCAATGACGCTTTGCACGCAGAAGCCACGCCGGAGGTCCGTCGTGAGCAAGTCGCAGCCCTGCGCGAGCACCTGAAAGATGTCGAAGGCGCACAGCAGTTGTTAACCGATGCCGACGCGCTGGTTGAGAAATCCATCTGGCTGATTGGCGGCGATGGCTGGGCCTACGATATTGGCTTCGGCGGGCTGGATCACGTTCTTAGCCTGACCGAGAACGTCAATATTCTGGTGCTGGATACCCAGTGTTACTCCAACACGGGTGGGCAAGCGTCAAAAGCCACGCCTCTTGGGGCCGTCACTAAATTTGGGGAGCACGGCAAACGTAAGGCTCGTAAAGATCTTGGCGTCAGTATGATGATGTACGGGCATGTTTATGTCGCGCAGATTTCCCTGGGCGCCCAGTTGAACCAGACGGTGAAAGCTATCCAGGAAGCGGAATCCTATCCGGGGCCGTCGCTGATTATCGCGTATAGCCCTTGTGAGGAGCATGGTTATGATCTCGCGTTGAGCCACGATCAGATGCGTCAGCTCACGGCAACCGGGTTCTGGCCGCTGTATCGCTTTGATCCGCGTCGTGCTGACGAAGGTAAACTGCCGCTGGCGCTGGATTCTCGCCCGCCGTCAGATGCTTTGGCTGAAACTTTACTTAACGAGCAACGCTTCCGCCGCTTAAATGCCCAACAGCCTGAAGTCGCTGAACAGCTGTGGAAAGACGCAACAGCCGATCTGCAAAAACGCTACGATTTCCTGGCGCAACTGGCAGGTAAAGCGGAAAAGAGCGGAACCGAGTAATACGTTTAGATCACTATTAAAGTGGAACGAAAAAAAAGCCCGAACAGTTGTTCGGGCTTGTCAATTTATTCGCTGGCTAATTAATATTGGCTATCAATACGACAACGAAAAAATAAAACGTGACAATAAAGGCATATAACACGCGCAGAATAGCTCAACAAAATTCACTTGTATAATTTTTATTTTATATATATTAAACCCATACATTCATAATAATTATCACTGTTTCTGTAGAATTATTTATTTAAGGTTTTACTTAAGACGTAACAATTCATATTTATCTGTTTACGGAACTTCTCCTTTAGCATGCTTTTACTCCCTACATGGGTAGTCACAGGTTAATAAAAAAACTAAAGGATTATTTCAATGAACAGAAAAGTACTGGCTCTCGTAATTCCTGCCCTGCTGGCTGCAGGCGCGGCTCACGCTGCTGAAGTTTATAATAAAGACGGCAACAAATTAGATCTCTATGGCAAAGTAGACGGCCTGCATTACTTCTCTGACGACGCGAACAGCGATGGCGATCAGACTTATATGCGTATGGGCTTCAAAGGCGAAACCCAGGTTAACGATATGATCACCGGCTATGGCCAGTGGGAATATCAGGTTCAGGCTAACACTACCGAAAACGATAAAGGTAACTCCTGGACTCGTCTGGCGTTCGCGGGTATTAAAGTTGGTGACTACGGCTCATTCGACTACGGTCGTAACTACGGCGTACTGTACGATGTGGAAGCCTGGACCGATATGCTGCCAGAATTCGGTGGTGACTCCTACACCAAAGCGGATAACTTCATGACCGGTCGTGCTAACGGCGTAGCGACCTACCGTAACACCGACTTCTTCGGTCTGGTTGACGGTCTGAACGTTGCGCTGCAGTACCAGGGTGCCAACGAAAACCAGGTTACCAACGAGCAGGAAGGCACCAATAACGGTGGCGACCGTAATGTGAAGAATTCCAACGGTGACGGTTTCGGTATCTCCTCTACCTACGATCTGGGTATGGGCGTAAGCTTCGGTGCTGCCTATACCTCTTCTGACCGTACCAACGAGCAGGTGAACCATTCTACCGCAGGCGGCGATAAAGCTGACGCGTGGACTGCTGGCCTGAAATACGATGCGAATAACATCTACCTGGCAACCATGTACTCCGAAACCCGTAATATGACCCCGTACGGCGGCTCTGACGGTAGTGATTACACTATTGCCAACAAAACTCAGAACTTTGAAGTTACTGCGCAATACCAATTCGATTTCGGTCTGCGTCCGGAAGTGTCTTTCCTGATGTCTAAGGGTAAAGATCTGAATATGCCTGGTAATGCTGCAAGCCCTGCAGGAACTACTGGCGATAAAGATCTGGTTAAATATGCTTCTGTAGGTGCGACTTACTTCTTCAACAAAAACTTCTCCACCTACGTTGATTACAAAATCAACCTGCTGGACGAAGACGACAGCTTCTATGCTGGCAATGACATCTCTACCGATGACACTGTAGCTCTGGGTATGGTTTACCAGTTCTAATTTTGTCAGCCCGCCGGCAACGGCGGGTTTTCTTTCTGTTATCGCAATTCTGTTTTATCCAGATCAAAACATTATATCTGTTGCTTCAAAACACATCCCTGATAGATGATATATTGCATAAAGACCTGTAGTAGAGGATACCTGCAATGAATCATCACCCTGTAAAATCATCCCGTATTGCATCCGTCGGTTATGACGAATCCTCCTGCACGCTTGAAATTCGCTTTCATCAATTGTCTACGCTGCAATACCAGCATGTGCCTGCCCGTATTTTTCGTGATTTCCTGAGCGTAGTCTCTAAAGGTCGATTTTATGATGGGGTAATAAAAGGAAAATTCCCTGAAATCAAAATAAAGTGATGCCAAAATGTGATCTTTGTCATTGTACATAAAGTGCCATTACGCGGTAAGCTTTAGATGGATACTTAAACAGGAGGTTTTATGAACAGAACGATTCTTGTACCCATCGATATTTCAGACTCAGAATTAACTCAACGCGTTATTGCCCATGTTGAAGCAGAAGCAAAAATTGACGATGCGCAGGTCCATTTTTTGACCGTTATTCCGTCACTGCCCTATTACGCTTCCCTGGGACTGGCCTACTCGGCAGAGTTGCCGGCCATGGACGATCTGAAAGCCGAAGCGAAATCTCAACTGGAAGAGATTATCAAGAAGTTCAATATCCCAACGGACAGAGTGCACGTTCATGTCGCGGAAGGTGCGCCGAAAGATAAAATTCTGGAGATGGCTAAAAAATTACCGGCTGATATGGTCGTTATCGCTTCTCACCGACCTGACATCACCACTTACCTGCTGGGTTCTAACGCCGCGGCCGTGGTGCGTCATGCTGAGTGTTCAGTTCTGGTTGTCCGCTAAGCTGTTTGGCCCGCACATCGTGGCGGGCTTTTTGTTTTCCCCTTCATACCCCCGATTCCTGTCCTAAATGTGCTGACATTTTTCCCGCTTATCCGTACCATACACGCCACGGTTTTTATATCAGACTTCTTTTGCCGGACTATCCGGCGTGATGCATACTCTTCTGATGCCACACTATGAATTGAGCCTCTATTAAATGTCGCAAAATCAAGATATTAGTAAGAAAGAACAATACAACCTGAACAAATTGCAAAAACGTCTGCGTCGCAACGTGGGCGAAGCGATTGCCGACTTCAATATGATCGAAGACGGCGATCGCATTATGGTGTGCCTTTCCGGAGGGAAAGACAGCTATACCATGCTGGAGATCCTGCGTAATTTGCAGCAAAGCGCCCCGATCAGTTTTTCCTTAGTTGCGGTTAACCTCGATCAGAAACAACCCGGCTTCCCCGAGCATATTCTGCCGGAGTATCTGGAACAGTTGGGTGTTGAGTATAAAATCGTCGAAGAAAACACCTACGGGATCGTCAAAGATAAAATTCCTGAAGGCAAAACGACCTGCTCGCTCTGCTCTCGCCTGCGTCGCGGCATTCTGTACCGCACGGCAACCGAGTTAGGCGCCACCAAGATTGCGCTCGGCCACCATCGTGATGACATCCTGCAAACGCTGTTTTTAAACATGTTCTACGGCGGGAAAATGAAAGGTATGCCGCCGAAGCTGATGAGCGATGACGGTAAGCACATCGTGATCCGTCCACTGGCCTACTGCCGTGAGAAAGATATTGAACGTTTCTCCGAAGCGAAAGGTTTCCCGATTATTCCGTGTAACCTGTGCGGCTCCCAGCCTAATCTGCAACGTCAGGTCATCGCTGATATGCTGCGCGACTGGGACAAACGCTATCCGGGCCGCATTGAAACCATGTTCAGCGCAATGCAGAACGTTGTGCCTTCTCATTTGAGTGATATCAATCTGTTCGATTTTAAAGGCATTAAACACGGTTCAGAGGTGGTGGACGGTGGTGATTTAGCGTTTGACCGCGAAGAGATCCCGCTGCAACCCGCGGGCTGGCAGCCAGAAGAGGATGATACCCAACTGGATGCGCTGCGCCTGAACGTGGTGGAAGTGAAGTAACTTATCATGCCGGATAAACGGAGCGCCATCAGGCGCTCCGACGCGCATTTATTTCAATAAACGAACGCGGCAGGTCTTGCCTTTAATCTTACCGTTTTGCAATTGTTTCCATGCCTTATGCGCCACAGTCTGGCGAACAGCGACGTAAACATGCGCCGGATGGACGGCGATTTTGCCGATATCAGCGCCAGCCAGACCAATATCACCGGTCAGAGCGCCCAGAACATCGCCGGGACGCATTTTAGCCTTTTTACCGCCATCTATGCATAACGTGGCCATCTCAGCTTCCAGCGGCAGAATTGAACCATTGCCCGGCGCAGGCAACCAGTTCAGTTTTAGCTGCAGCATTTCAGCCAGGATATTGGCACGTTGCGCTTCTTCCGGGGCGCAGAAGCTAATCGCCAGACCGCTGTTGCCAGCGCGAGCGGTACGGCCAATACGATGGACATGAACTTCCGGATCCCACGCCAGCTCGAAATTAACCACCAGTTCCAGCGACTTGATATCCAGGCCACGCGCGGCCACATCGGTAGCGACCAGTACACGTGCGCTACCGTTGGCAAAACGTACCAGCGTCTGATCGCGATCGCGCTGTTCAAGATCGCCATGCAATGAGAGTGCGCTTTGCCCCGCCGCATTCAGTGCATCGCATACGGCCTGACAATCTTTTTTGGTATTACAAAAAACCACACAGGATGCAGGCTGGTGCTGGCTGAGCAATTTTTGCAGCAACGGAATTTTGCCGTGGCTGGACGTTTCAAAAAACTGCTGTTCAATAGCTGGCAGCGCATCAACCGTATCAATTTCGATCGTTAGCGGATCTTTCTGTACCCGGCCGCTGATGGCGGCAATCGCCTCCGGCCAGGTCGCAGAAAAAAGCAAGGTCTGACGTGATGCAGGCGCAAAGCGGGTCACCTCATCAATCGCGTCGCTAAAACCCATATCCAGCATACGGTCGGCTTCATCCATCACCAGCGTATTCAGGGCATCCAGAGAAACGGTGCCTTTTTGCAGGTGGTCAAGTAAACGCCCCGGCGTGGCGACAATAATATGTGGCGCATGTTGTAGGGAGTCACGCTGTGCGCCAAAGGGCTGGCCGCCGCACAGGGTTAAGATCTTAGTATTTGGCAGAAAGCGCGCTAAACGACGCAGTTCCCCTGCCACCTGGTCGGCAAGTTCACGCGTTGGGCACAACACGAGAGACTGCGTCTGAAACAGCGCGGCATCAATATGCTGCAACAACCCCAGACCAAAAGCAGCCGTTTTGCCACTGCCGGTTTTAGCCTGCACGCGAACATCCCTCCCCGCCAGGATTGCCGGTAACGCAGCAGCCTGAACAGGCGTCATTTCAAGGTAACCCAGCTCGTTGAGGTTCTCGAGTTGGGCGGCAGGTAAAACATTCAGGGTTGAAAAAGCGGTCACAATTTAATCTCGCGGTAAAAACTCACATTCAGCAGGCGCGTATCCTCGCAGATCTGCGCCCGCGATGCGACAATTTAATCGGCTCCTCATCCGGTGGCGGATCCGGCATCGGCTGCGGACGAGGTAGCGGATCGGGAACAGGAACCGGGTCGGTGGGTAGCGAATCAGCGTTTGATACTTGCCACTGTAGCATTGCAATCAGACAGGTCATATAGCCCTCCAGTCATCAGGTTGACTCTTTTAGGGTAGACGCTGATTTCCTGCAGGCAAAAAAAAGCCGACTAATCTAAGTCGGCGTCGTACGAATCAATTGTGCTATGCAGTAATTCAAAAAAGGAAGTAAGACAATATGGAGCGCAACGCCCATCGCTTGACGTTGCATTCACCTGCGAGTGAGATATTGCCCCGAATAGGTAGATGGTTTATTGACTTCGCTCAAAAACCTGGCCGTTTTCATGCGCAAAAGCCACTAAAAAATGTTGTTGTTACAACCATTTACTACGATGCAACCATAAAGTAACACCACCAATCAGGACCACTAACAGAATACAGAAAAATGAGAAACCAAACTGCCAGCCGCCGCCGGGGATACCACCGAGGTTCACGCCAAACAGTCCGGTTAAAAATGTACTGGGTAGGAAAACCATCGCCATCAAGGACATTGTATAGGTTCGGCGCGCCAGAGACTCCTGCATAACCTGCGCAATTTCGTCCGCCATGATACCGGTCCGGGCGATACAGGCGTCTATCTCATCCAGCCCTCTTCCCAACCTGTCGGCGATATCCTGCATCCGTCGCCGATGATCGTCGGTCATCCAGGCTAAACGCTCACTCGCCAGGCGCGCATAGACATCGCGCTGAGGCGCCATATAGCGGCGCATCACAATCAGTTGCTTGCGCAGTAATGCCAGGAATCCGCGCGGGGGGATTTGCTGATCGAGCAGGTTATCTTCCAGGTCTATAATCTTGTCGTGCAGTTGCTCGATAAACTCGCTGGCATGATCGGTTAACGCATCGCAGACATCCACCAGCCAGCTACCGCAGTCAGCCGGCCCTGTCCCTTCCTGGAGATCGCTGACCACATCATCCAGTGCGAGTACTTTGCGCTGGCGCGTTGAGACAATCAGACGTTCATCCATATATAAGCGCATAGCGACCAGCTGATCAGGTCGCTCGTCGGTGCTGCCATTAATACAACGCAGCGTGATCAACGTACCTTCCCCGACTCTGCTTACGCGTGGACGCGTACTTTCACCCGCCAACGCATCACGCACATTATTAGGAAGCAGAGGCGTGGTCGCCAGCCATTGCGCACTTTCAGAATGGGTATAATTAAGATGCAGCCAGCAGGGATGCTGAGCGTCGATAACATCGTTATTTTCCAGCGTTTTCACCCCACCACGGCCATCCAGCAGCCAGGCAAACACGGCATCCGGCACATTAACATCCGTTCCCTTAATGGCTTCCACAGCGCCTCCACAAACATTCAGCTTTTTTCGATAGTCTAGCCGTCAGAATGGGTTAAGCAATATCTCATTGTCCCATTGCGCTGAAATGATTCATAAAAGTATCTGATAACAGAAAAAGCGCCGACGAATGCGACGCTTGTGGTGAGAGAGAGCCTGTTATGCTCGCTGGCGTATTGCAGGCTCAAGATTTTTACTTAAGCGAAATTGATGGGTTCGGGACTGGAGATCAATCACCTGGTTTTTCAGGATGCCCGAGGAATCAGAAAGCTCATCCACCATGGCGGCATTACTTTGGGTTACGTTCTCCAGTTCGGCCAGAGCATGAGTGATCCTGATAATCCCTTTCTCCTGCTCCTGGGTAGTCGTTAATATCTCGGCCATCAACTGGTTTAATTGTCCGGCGCCCCCGACGATATCCTGCATATTTTTTTCTGCTTCGCGTACGATAGCTGCGCCTTGCTGAACATTTTGATGGGTTTGGGCAATCAGCTGTTTAATATTTTTAGCTGCATCTGCGCTGCGGTGCGCCAGCTTCCTTACTTCACCAGCCACAACGGAAAACCCTTTTCCATGCTCCCCGGCCCTCGCCGCTTCCACCGCAGCATTCAATGCCAGAATATTTGTCTGGAATGCGATACCATCTATCAGCGTAATAATTTCGGTCATCTGCTCCGCACATTCGGTGATTGAACGCATATTTGCCGCTACCTGCACCATTAATTCGCCTCCCTGTCGGGCGCACTGCGTAGCAATTGTCGCCTGAGCGCTGGCTATTTGCGTGTTATCAGCATTATTTCGCGTATTCACCGCGATCTCATCCATGTTGGCAGCCGTCTGCATTAATGCTCCGGATTGCTGTTCTGTTTTCACTGAAAGCTCAGCGCTGCGTTCTGCAAGCTGTTCTGAGAGCGCCATCGCCGTTTGTGAGGATATCCTGATCTCATTCACAAGTGTTGAAATATTACTTGATAAGCTATTGATGCCTGGTATAAGTCTACCCGCGCAGTTATTACCAAATTCTGGAATGCTGATCGCCAGATTTCCGGACGTAACCTCTTCAATACTTCTTTTAACCGTATTAATCGGCATCACCAGATATTTGGTCATATACCACCACAGACATAATAGAGAAATGAAACTTACCAAATTGCTGCCAATAATAACATCAATACCGGCTGCAAGTATTATCTCCACCACATTAAGAGCCACTGCTGTTATTACCAGAAATAAAACAATAAAAGTCCTGACGCTAATATTATTTAACATTTTAGCCCTGTTTACCAAGAAAATGAGGTGAATATTATTTTTTATAGCACCTGCCATGCAAATTGCCATTACCCTGATACGAAAGGCGAATATTCAATAAGAGTCAGCAGCCCTTTCACTTAAATCATAGAATGATGCTGATTATTTGTCTTAATCTGGTGATTTGCTCTACCAAAAATGATTGCCAGGCTTGTTATCAGATTATTGTGATGGTGAGCACGCAGAGAATACAAAATGTACAGAACTATAATTAGCATGAATACTTATATAAGCATTACCGCATTAATATCAATATTTTCATGTTCTAACTAATACACATTGTAAAAGCATGAGTACAGCAAGGTGGCGATCTCTGGCCGACGTTGATCTACCTTCTGGCGGGTATCTGGTGGCGCGACAGTGTGTATGGGGATCACCATTTTTGTTGATGATTCCAGCGCCATTCATTCAAATATACTGATGATTAAATCACGTCCGGCACTGACATTAAAAATTGGAAGTCTATTTGCCAAAGATTTTAGCGATAACAGTAAAAATACCAAAATAGTGTCTACTATTATTGGCATAGCCTGTAGCATGAATTGATAACAACATCAGACTAAAGCCAGTTGTACCCCCTTGTCTCACCGACAATCAATAACATTATGAGACGGTAATATAAAAACATTCGCCATTAAATGGGCAACACAGCAGATAAGATAACGGGATTATCGATGAGTATAACCGCGCTGCACTCACTGGACTTATTAACTCTTCCGGTGTGGATTGTTTCACCACATACCGAAGAACTTGTGTTCGCTAATACCGTTGCACGGGAGCTAATGCAGGATTCCTGTTTTGCTACACTGCGAAAAGGCATATTCTCGACATATGCCCAAAATGATTTAACCATGTATCTCAGTGACTTGAAAAATCATCACCCTATTGTGGAAATTCTCACGGTTTATCGCAACGGTGAAGAAATCGCGATGGCCAGCCGCCTGTCCATTAAGTCGCTCCCGGATATGGGGGACATCATTATTTTCGAAGGCATTGAAACACCGACCGCGCAGGGATTGAAAGCCAGTCGTTCTGCGAACTATCAGCGAAACAAGCAGGGATTTTACGCGCGCTTCTTCCAGACCAATGCGGCGCCGATGTTACTTATCGATCCGTCCCGCGATGGTTTGATCGTCGATGCGAATCTCAGCGCACTGAATTTTTATGGTTACAGCCATGATGTGATGTGCCAGAAACATACATGGGAAATCAACATGTTGGGCCGTCATATCCTACCGGTGATGCATGAAATCGCCCACCTGCCCGGCGGTCATAAGCCCTTGCATTTTGTCCATAAGCTTGCAGATGGCTCCTTACGTCACGTACAAACTTATGCCGGACCGATCGAAATCTATGGCAATAAGCTCATGCTGTGCATCATTCATGACATTACCGAACAAAAAAGACTGGAGCAGGAACTTGAACAAGCGGCCCTGCGTGACGCCCTGACCGGATTACTGAACCGCCGACATTTTTATCAGGTAACCGAACCACAACAGACGCACGCGATGTCATTGACGCAGGACTACAGCCTGTTGTTAATCGACACCGATCGCTTTAAAAGCATTAACGATCTCTTCGGTCATTTAAGAGGTGACGATGTGCTTTGCGCTCTGGCGCGAACGCTGGAGTCCTGCGCGAGAAAGGACGACCTGATTTTTCGCTGGGGAGGGGAAGAGTTTGTACTCCTTCTGCCGCGAACCTCTCTGGAGGTTGCCCTTAATCTCGCAGAAGTAATACGCGCGGCGGTGGCCAAGGTGACGCTCCCTGGCCTTCCCCGCTTTACCGTCAGCATTGGCGTTGCGCGGCACGAAACGAATGAAAGCATTGATGAGCTATTCAAACGCGTTGACGACGCGCTGTACAAAGCCAAAAACGAAGGGCGGAACCGGGTGCTGGCCGCCTGATGTTTATGTCGGTCAGCGACTGCGCTTAGCGTGACGCTCCCAGTTCTCCTGTTTTGCCTGCGCGGTTTTACGTAATGCCACATAGCATGCTCCGCTGCCGCCGTGATGCGGCAGTGCGGCGCAGTAGGCTTGTACATCTTCAAATTCCGTCAGCCAACGCGCTACATAGCTGCGAACAATGTTGGCATGAGAATTATCGTCGCGCCCCTTGCCGTGTATCACCAACACGTTACGCAATCCTTCTTGCTGCGCCTGCAGAATAAAACTGAAGAGCATCTGACGACAGGTTTCAACGGGCTGACGGACGAGATTGAGACTCGCCTGCTGCGGATATTTACCGGTTCGTAGTTTGTCAGTCACACCGTGCTGCAAACCTTCGCGGCGAAACTCCAATGGTACGCTCAACGGGACAATATCGAGAAAACCCGTTGAGAGAAAATTATCCAATTGCAGCGTATCAATACGAGCCGGAGCGCGGAGATTGCGCGTGGGCTGCCAGTGCACCTCGGTGCGGCTTTTCAGCGGTTGAACATCCCCCATCGCGTCAAGAAACAACGATGCGTCATCAAGGTTCATGTTTCATCCTCCAGCGTATTGCGACGGGTCTTATCATAACCGTGCACTATTATACCGACAACGGTTTACGATTATTTCCAATAATTCACCAGGTTCACGCAGTGGAAGCGATCTACTTCCAACAAACGGATATCCATTTTAGAGGTATAGCTGCGACGATAACTGGCGTGATAATGTGTCATCTTGCCTGTAATGTTGCAATGAGAGAAACGGATGCTGAACTTACTGGAAGACACCATCGCCACGCCGCTGGGCCCGCTGTGGATCATTTGCGATGAGCAATTTCGTCTGCGCGCGGTCGAATGGGATCAACACAGCGATCGTATGGTGCAGTTGCTGGACATTCATTACCGCACTGAAGGTTATCAGCGTATCGCTGCCAAAAACCCCGGTGGATTGAGTGATAAGCTGGCTGAATATTTTGCCGGAAACCTTAGTATTATTGACACGCTGGAAACCGCCACCGCGGGTACCCCCTTCCAGCGTGAAGTCTGGCAAGCGTTACGTACCATTCCCTGTGGACAAGTCATGCATTATGGTCAACTGGCCGAACAACTGGGACGCCCTGGCGCTGCCAGAGCCGTCGGAGCGGCGAATGGGTCAAACCCGGTAAGTATTGTAGTGCCTTGTCATCGCGTCATTGGGCGTAACGGTACTATGACTGGATATGCCGGCGGTGTGCAGCGAAAAGAGTGGCTATTGCGTCATGAAGGCTATTTACTACTCTAGAATCCAGGCAATTAATGCCTTATTCATCACACTTCCACATAATACAGCCTTAAATAAAGTACGGTTAATCAGGTAGATACAAACATTCAACCCAGTTATGCCTGAATTATTCTCTATTGGGAGTAGCTCAGGCTTACGTGCTCACCAAAAAGATGTTAAAATTGACAAATATCAATTACGGCTTGAGCAGACCTATGATCCCGGAAAAGCGAATTATACGGCGCATTCAGTCTGGCGGTTGTGCTATCCATTGCCAGGATTGCAGCATCAGCCAGCTTTGCATCCCGTTCACACTTAACGAGCATGAGCTTGACCAGCTCGATAACATCATCGAGCGCAAAAAGCCTATCCAAAAGGGGCAGACGCTCTTTAAAGCAGGTGATGAACTTAAATCACTCTATGCTATCCGCTCCGGAACGATTAAAAGCTATACCATTACCGAGCAAGGCGATGAGCAAATCACCGGTTTCCATCTGGCAGGTGACCTGGTAGGTTTTGACGCGATTGGCAGCGGTCATCACCCGAGCTTTGCCCAGGCTCTGGAAACCTCAATGGTATGTGAGATTCCTTTCGAAACTCTGGATGACCTGTCCGGCAAAATGCCGAATCTGCGTCAACAGATGATGCGTCTGATGAGTGGCGAAATCAAAGGCGACCAGGACATGATCCTGCTGTTGTCGAAGAAAAACGCTGAAGAGCGCCTGGCGGCCTTTATTTACAATTTGTCCCGCCGCTTCGCCCAGCGTGGATTCTCACCTCGTGAATTCCGTCTGACCATGACTCGTGGCGACATTGGTAACTACCTCGGTCTGACGGTTGAAACTATTAGCCGCCTGCTGGGGCGTTTCCAGAAAAGCGGTATGCTGGCGGTAAAAGGCAAATACATCACTATTGAGAATAGCGATGCGCTGGCAGTTCTTGCTGGCCACACGCGTAACGTTGCATAATCGTTCTGCAAGTATCTCTGTTATCCTTCTGTCAAATCACTAAATTTTCCCGATTTATTGATCTGGCAGGAGGTTCTCCCCTGTTTCAATCCACATTATTGGGTTACTCTTTTAATTACAAACTGCGATGACAGTTGTAAGGAGACCCTGTATGGCTATGTATAAAAATATGCTGGTCGTCATCGACCCTAACCAGGACGATCAACCCGCATTACGGCGAGCTGTTTATTTGCATCAACGGATTGGTGGCAAAATTAAAGCCTTTTTGCCGATCTATGACTTTTCCTATGAGATGACTACCCTGCTGTCGCCCGATGAGCGTACAGCAATGCGTCAGGGTGTCATCAGCCAGCGAACAGCGTGGATTCGTGAACAAGCGAAATACTACATCGAAGCAGGGATCCCTATTGAGATCAAAGTGGTCTGGCACAACCGTCCCTTTGAAGCCATCATCCAGGAAGTCATTAGCGCCAGGCATGACCTGGTGCTGAAAATGGCGCACCAACACGACCGTCTGGAAGCCGTGATTTTCACTCCGACCGACTGGCATTTATTGCGTAAATGTCCAAGCCCGGTGTGGATGGTTAAAGACCAGCCGTGGCCTGAAGGCGGTAAAGCCCTGGTTGCGGTGAACCTCGCCAGTGAAGAGGCCTATCACAACGCGCTCAATGAAAAACTGGTCAAAGAAACGCTGCAACTGGCGGAACAGGTTAACCATACCGAAGTGCATCTGGTTGGCGCCTACCCTGTTACCCCCATAAACATTGCGATTGAGCTCCCTGAATTTGATCCCAGCGTATATAACGATGCGATCCGTGGACAGCATCTGCTGGCAATGAAGGCATTACGCCAGAAATTCAGTATCGATGAGAAAGTAACGCACGTTGAAAAAGGATTGCCTGAAGAGGTTATTCCTGATTTAGCCGAACACTTACAGGCGGGCATCGTGGTCCTGGGTACCGTCGGACGTACCGGTATCTCTGCTGCATTCCTCGGTAATACTGCTGAGCAGGTTATCGATCATCTACGCTGTGACCTGCTGGTTATCAAGCCGGATCAGTATCAGACGCCAGTTGAACTGGATGACGACGAAGACGACTAACCGCACCATACAATGCCGGATGGATGCTCATCCGGCATGACAAACACTTAGTGTTTCTCGTCGCCACCAAGGAAATAGATGCCCAGCGGAATGGCCAGCAGAATGGTAAACACCATGCTGTAGACACAAATCATTGCAGATTGAATGGCATACATTGAGGCGGTCCAGTCGGATAGCGGAATGTCATACTGTTCAATAACGCCGCCGATCGTCGCTCGCGTGACTACCGACGCTGCGATAATAAACACTCCAAGCAGGCACAACAAAAACTTTCGTCCCTTCGCTGTCTTCAGCTTAGCCATGATCATAGTACTGTCCTTTTGCAGATGAAAATCTTGTTACTTTGCGCTAACAATACCATGACATCAGCTTACTGTCTGCTACATAACGCCCCTTCATCAGTGACGCCTGCGTGATTGCGCTGAAAATAGCGCTGATTGCATTATTTCTCTCGCCCTTTGATTAATGATCTGAGCGCCAAAACTGCGTAAAATATCCGATGAGCGGGATGTCAGATGATATTTAGCAACCACGGAGCTGCCAGGAAGGATCATGATCGCTGAACTGTTTATGAATAATGCGTTTAATTTGACGGTAATTCTCAGTTGCTTTACCGCACTGGTGCTGATGAGCGTTTGGTTTCACCGTGGTGAAAGACGTTGCAAAGGGTTCATATTTCATGCGGCACAATTTTTCGTCTATGCCATTATCATTGGAACCTTCGGCAGTATTGCCAATAACGTGATCGAGAGTTACGACCTGAAATTTATCTCTCCCAGCGTAGTCGATTTTATCTGCACCTCGTTAATTGCGCTGATTCTGACAATCAAACTTTTTCTGGTGATTAATCAGTTTGAAAAGACGCAGATTAATAAAGGCAGAGATATTACCAGCGCGAGGATCCTGTCGCGGATCATTAAGATTACCATCGTGGTCGCCATCATTTTGCTGTATGGCGAACATTTCGGCATGAGCTTATCGGGTCTGCTAACCTTTGGCGGCATCGGTGGTATCGCTGTAGGTATGGCAGGTAAAGACATTCTGAGCAATTTTTTCTCCGGCATTATGCTCTATTTCGACAGACCGTTTAGCATCGGTGACTGGATCCGTTCCCCGGACCGTAATATTGAAGGCACAGTGACAGAAATTGGCTGGCGAATGACCAAAATAAACACCTTCGATCATCGCCCCTTGTACGTCCCAAACTCGATTTTCTCCTCAATCAGCGTAGAAAATCCAGGGCGTATGACCAACAGAAGAATCAAAACGGTGATCGGATTGCGATATGAAGATGCTGATAAAATTGGGGCTGTTGTCGAGGCGGTCAGACAAATGCTGCAAAATCATCCGGGGATAGACCAGAAACAAACTCTACTGGTCTATTTCAATGAATTTGCTGATTCATCGTTAAATATCATGGTGTACTGCTTCACGAAAACTACCGTATGGCAGGAATGGCTTGCGGTACAACAGGACGTTTATTTGAAAATTATTTCGATAGTCCAGACAAACGGCGCCGACTTCGCCTTCCCCAGCCAGACGCTGTATATGGATAATCCTGAAGTATCGCCATCGACACACTAACAAACGTAAAGACGCGGAAATCCGCGTCTTTTTTAGCGTTATTTCAGCGAGGCAATATCAATCACAAAGCGGTATTTCACATCGCTTTTCAACATCCGCTGCCAGGCGCTATTAATATCCTGAATATTAATCACTTCGACATCGGCTGTAATACCGTGCTGGCCGCAAAAATCTAACATTTCCTGCGTTTCTGCAATCCCGCCGATAACCGAACCCGCGACGGATTTCCGCCCGAGAATCAGTGGAACCGTATTCAGGAACGGATCCAACGCGCCCAGATAGCCAACCAGCACCAGCGTACCGCTTAGCGCCAACGTTGGGATATAGGGATTCAGGTCATGGACATACGGGACAGTATCAATAATCAGATCAAACTGATTACCGGCGGCCTTCATCTGCTCAGGGTCAGTGGAAAGCACAACGTGACTGGCACCCAGACGTCTGGCATCTGCTTCTTTATCTGGCGAACGCGTGAACAGCGTAACTTCAGCCCCCAATGCGTTAGCGAGTTTGATGGCCATATGCCCGAGGCCGCCCAACCCAACAACCGCGACTTTACTGCCCTCTCCAACCTGCCAGTGACGCAGCGGCGACCATGTGGTGATCCCGGCACAAAGCAGCGGCGCGGCGCCGCGTAAATCTATCCCTTCCGGGACCTTCACAACAAACTTTTCGGTAACGACAATCTTGTCGGAATAGCCCCCGAAGGTAGGCAGGTCATCATGACGATCGATATCGTTATACGTGAGCGTGTTACCCTCTTCGCAATATTGCTCTAGCCCCTGTTCGCAGGCGCTACAGTGCTGGCATGAGTCAACCATGCAGCCAACCCCGGCGAGATCGCCTACGGCAAATTTGGTCACCGACTTCCCGACATGCACCACACGGCCAATGATTTCGTGTCCCGGCACCATCGGATACTTAGCCCCGCCCCAGTCATTATAGGCATTGTGGATATCTGAGTGACATACACCGCTGTATAAGATATCAATCACCACGTCATCTTCGCGCGGATCGCGACGAACAAAGCTGTGTGGAACCAGATCTTCTTTCACCGCCAGAGCGGCATAACCCTTCACGTTCATGACCATTAAGATTTCCTCAGGGATTAGGTATTACCTTAACCGCGACATTCATCAACCACCGCGCGGGCATTAGTGGCTATCTCAGTACCACAATGCTGCTCAAGTATTTCAATAAATTCAATGAGTTGGTCAGTGGTAATGCCGATATTCAGACAGATAGCAAAATGGCTCTTCAGTTGACTGTCCGCACCGCCTAATACCGCTAACGCAGAAATCGTCGCCAGCTCCCGCATCTTCCAGTTGAGGACATCACGCTGAAAAATATCGCCAAATAAATGTGCCTTTAGCCAGACATCAATAGCAGGCGCAAAATCGAACAGCGGCCCACTGACCGGATGTCCGACGAGCTGGGTCTGGGTGCAACTCCCCGCCAGGAAACTGTCCCAGCCCTCCGTCGGCGGCGTGGCCGGATTTCCCTCTGGGTCGGTAATTCCTCTTTCTCTACGGTTTTTAACCACGGACATTAAACAAGCAAGTCCGTTCAGGCTGCGGGGGAAACCGCAGTAAGCATAGAGCTGTTGCAGAATTTCCTTCGCTTCATTGAGGGTGACTCCCGCATCCAGCCCGGCATTTAATGCTGCATCCAGTTTTTCACTCTGACCTGTAGCGGTGAACGCGGCAATAGGTATGATTGCCTGCTGTCTGGCATCCAGATGATGTTGCATGTTTGATTCTCCAAAATAACGCCAGCGTACTGCCGGTTGGTACTGAAACAGTAAAATTATAGAGACCCAACGCACCGATGATTAGAGGGTTAAATAAGAACGAACCTATGAACAATACTCATCAATAATCAGCCACCGATGCCATTTATCAGCAGGGAAATTTGTACACCTTTAGGCGACAATCTCAATGAAATTACCATCAGGATCTCGTATTACCGCTTCGTAATAGCCATCACCGGTAGTTCGTGGAGCAGAAGTTAAAATCCCCTGTTCCTGCGCGCGTTTCGCGATGGCATCAACTTTTGCCGCGCAGCCGACAGAGAGTGCAAGGTGCACCCATCCGCAGGTGTTATTGTCTGGCTGCCATCTTGTCAGGCCCGGTTTGGTCA
This sequence comes from Citrobacter werkmanii, assembly GCF_008693645.1. NCBI lineage: Bacteria > Pseudomonadati > Pseudomonadota > Gammaproteobacteria > Enterobacterales > Enterobacteriaceae > Citrobacter > Citrobacter werkmanii. Next base: position 2,770,894 of record NZ_CP044101.1, read on the forward strand.
TGATTTCAATCGCAATCTCATCACCAATACGAACAAAATAAGATTCAAATCCAGGGTTGGTTTGACTGCAGTATTTTTCGTTAATCTTGCCGTCAAAGAACGTGACCCAGAAACGCGCTTGCTGCTCGAGATCCTGTGTCCATAAAGCCATATGCGCAATCTTCATCGCGAACCTCTTCTCGTTGTATTCCGAACAGTATGTTCTCAAGAATGTTGACATCGTTAATCATAATGCACGATCATGCGTGATGCTGCTCGATATTTTTATTTAACTGGAGTATTTATGCTCGATTATGCTGCTTTCCCGGAACAGCGCCAGGCGCTTATCTATCAGATCTTGCAGGAAAACGGCAGAGTTATTTGTTCCGAGCTCGCCAGTCGGTTAGGCGTTTCTGAACATACGATCCGCCGCGACCTGCATGAGCTGAGTAAAGATGGCGTGTGTAAAAAGGTTTATGGCGGCGCGGTCATTACCCTTCCTGAATCCGAAGACATTGCCGTACGCAAGAGCATTAATGTGGCGAAAAAAAGCAGTATCGCGCAGAGGTGTGCCCGGTTGGTCAAATCCGGAAGCTGCATTTTTATCGACACGGGCAGCACAAATTTAGCGATGGCTGAAGCCCTGCCGGCCGAACTGGCATTAACCGTAGTGACCAACTCACCAGAGATTGCCGCCGTTTTGCTGGAAAAACCGCTGTTTGAGGTCATCATGTTGGGCGGCGCGGTGCAGAGATCCTCGGGAGGATGTGTGGGGTCCACCGCTACCGCACAAGTGCAGAACATCTTATTCGATCAGGGATTTATTGGCGGCTGCGCGATGTCGCCAGAATCCGGCTTAACCGGATTTGATTATGCGGATTGCGAGTTCAAAAAGGCGGTAATCAAACAGTGCAATGAAACTATCGTCGCACTGACGGCGGAAAAGATCCCGGCCGTCGCCCGTTATGTCGTCACCGAAAGCAGCAATATTGACGTGATTGTCGTGGAGGAAAATATCAGCAAAGAGTATGCCACGGCTTTCCAGGCGCATGACATTCGTATTTATACCGTATAGCAGCAGCGAATTTGTTGCGACGTTACTCAACGAAAGCTCACGACGCTAAACGTCGCCCCGGCCGTCAGCGTAGCGATCGCAGACAAACGATCCAGACGAATTTTTTGTTGGTTGTTATGGCATTCCACCAGCAGAAATTCTTCTTTATCTCTGGTGGTGCAGGTGGTCAACGCTCTGGCATCCATACACGTGCCATCGGTTAGCTCAATACGCAACCAATAATGGTACAGGCAGGCGACCTCCAGATAATCATGAAGATCGCAATCTATCGGATGGTATTTTCCCGTCGCATTCATAACGTCCCTTCCTTACAGCTCCGTATGTTCGGGAAATTGCTGATGCCACTTCCCGAACGCACCGGGTTATTTCAGCGCTTCAATGGGGGCGCCAAAATTGATATGCAGCACATTGCCGTCGATCACCAGCGCCGGAACGGACTTCACGCCAGCCAGTTCGGCTTCCGCAACCCGGCCAGGTTGTTCTCCCAGATGAATAACATCGATTGCAACATCAGAGGACAGATGCTGAAGCAGCGCCTGTTCTGCGGAAACGCAAACCGGGCAACCGGCATGATAAAAACGGGCTTTCGTCATGATGGATCTCCTTTTAAATTATAGTATCGAATCGATACTATAAGTTATGCTACGCCACTTTTATGCTTTGTCAATATAGTTTTTAATCGATACTATATGTCGAGGAGGAAGTTGTTATGCACGATATGTCACTTTTCGATGTCCTGGACAGGCTTTCCAGCCTCACACGGATGTGGTTTCGCCAACATCCATTACTGGCGGATCTGCAGCCGGTACAACTCAGCGCGTTAATGTATCTGGCCCGTTGCAACCGTTATTCCAATACGCCGCTTGGCGTAACGGACTACCTCGGTCTCACCAAAGGCACCGTATCGCAATCGCTGAAGCTCTTGGAAAGCAAAGGACTGATTGTTCGCAAGCAGGATGCCCGCGATAAACGCAGCGTACATTTACAGTTAACTGAATCAGCCGGTACGTTACTGGATGCCCTGCTCCCGCCGACGTTTTTAGTGGCAGGTGAAACGGCGATGGGTGAACGCGCGACGGTACTTAAAGAGCTACTATTTGAACTGTTACGTGGGATCCAGCGGACCAACAATGTGCCTGGCTTTGGTCTTTGCCATAGCTGTCGATTCCACCAAAAAACGGGTGGTCAGGGATTTTGTAATCTGACGAAAGAGGTGTTAAGTGAAGAGGATTCGTTGCTGATTTGCCGGGAACACCAGCCCCCGGAAACCTAAAATGGTTGGCGGAAAATCACACCAGCCATTTTAACGCAGGCAAAAAAGTTGTCCGTTTTACGAGCTCGCGACATTTTCAACACGGTCAGTCGTGGATTTTAACGCCAAGGCAGCCGCGAACGAATTCAGGATTAAAATGCTTCACCGCCTCACCCACATAGCCTAGATCCAGCGCGCTGATTTGCGCCATTTCACTATCCGTGAGTGAGAAATCCCAGATGGCAAAATTCTCTGCAATACGCTCTTGCCGGGTGGATTTAGGAATCACCGTCACGCCGCGCTGCACGTTCCAGCGCAGAACAACCTGAGCAACGGTTTTTTGGTGGGCATCCGCAATCCCCTGAAGCATTTCATCTTCATATGGTTTATGCCTCCCACCGCCTAACGGCGCCCAGGCTTCAGGCTGAACGTTGTAGCGCTTCATCGTTTCAATGGCTACAGGTTGCGCAAAGTAAGGATGCAATTCGACCTGGTTCACCATCGGCTGAATTCTGACGGTTTCACAGAAGTTAGCTAACACATGCGCATAGAAGTTGGAGACGCCAATGGCCTTCAGTTTACCGGCTTCATAAGCCTCTTCCAGAGCGCGCCAGGCGCTGAAATAATCGCCCATGGCCTGATGCAATAAATAAAGATCAAAATATTCCAGGCCCGATTTTTTCAGCGACGCCTCAATACCGGCTTTAGCCATATCGTAGTTGGCCATATCCTGGACCCACAGCTTAGAAGTGATAAATAACTCCTCGCGAGTACACAAACCTTCAGCGATGGCTTCACGAACGGCCCCACCCACGGCATCTTCATTGCTGTATACGGCTGCGGTATCGATGAGGCGGTAACCGGTGCGAATGGCGCTTAAAACCGACTGCTTACACTCTTCCTTATCGGTGACCTTAAAAACGCCAAAACCAACCATCGGCATTCTGCAGTTGTTACTTAGTACTGAGTATTCCACGGCCTAGCCCCTGTCATGTTAAAACACTATTTTAGGCCAGAAACCCCGCCGTGATTACCCAGTCATCTCTGATTTGACCTATGCATGGCATTCATTAGTACAGATGAGGTTGTTCTGTTAAAGATGAGGGTAAGAAAGGATAAAGGCTGCGATATCAGACTCTATAACGCATCAGGACAGACTGCTCTACGGAACCAACATGGCATATGAACCTAATTCATGGTTCCGGACATAGCTCCTTCAGGTCGACACTATAAATTCTGAGTAATGTTGTAGTCTGCATAACAAACTACAACATTCAGATGAGATCAAACTAATGATGCCACCTTAATGGTGGCACCTGATCTGTAATACGTAACCAACAGCCATCGTCTGTATCCGTTTAAAGGATCCAGATGATGGTTTACGGATTAAATCTTTCTTTAATGTGATTATCGCTTTTAACAAAAAAGTAGCACATCCCCATTACAACAAATATGAAACCGGAGCCGACGACCCAGTAACCGGGACCAAAGGCCTGGGGGTTCAGTATCATGTATATCAGGGATCCAATAGAGCAAAGCAAGACGCCTGTGCGTAAAACCCATTGGATAAGTTTTGTCTGTTCATCCTTCAGTAAATGCTGGGCAAACAACATAACAACCATAATAGCCGGAAATAATATCAAACTGACATCAAGATGCAGCATGCGGAATGCAAAACCATACTCCCCTAGTGGCACAGGGTTAGCTGAGTTATAAAGATCGGCTCGATACTCTTCCAGGAACCCCATACCTGCTACGGTAATCACTATGCTACACCATGTAAGGAAGATCCCCATAAGAGTGTACTTGCTGGATTTGTTTAGTTTGACGCCATTTTTCCCTTTTCCGAAAAGTATTGCGCCAATCAGAAGTAAACCGCCACATAAAATAAAGGTACCGATTGTAAAATCACCTAAATCAATACCAGCCACACTATGGCCTCTGGGTTCAAAGAATCCTTTTTCTGTAAAAATATGAGGGATCTGTAAATGAGAACCACCGAAACCTGATACCACTAAAATAATAACAACAGCAACCAGCCCCAAAATAACCAGCCATTCACCAGTTGCTTTTATCTTTGCAGCATATCCGGATAAATATCTCCCGTATCTCCAGGTCACTGCCGACAGTATAAGACCAATGACAGCCACTACCATCATGTCAGAGTGAGAGCGTAGTAAATTGTCCTGCCATTCCGGTAGGGTATAACCAATCTTACCAGCATACCAACCTAATATTCCCAGCCAATCGCCAAAATCAAGAATGAACCCGGCTAAATCGCCAATCAGTGCTGCAATGACAGCTGTGCAGGATGCGGCTATAACCAGATAATATGTTCGTGATGATTTTAATTCTTTATTTTTTGACAGAATAAGTCCTGATAACATTGTTATCAGTATCACATCAAGCGATAAAAAAGAAAGAATTTGGTACCACAATGCAAGCTTGCTGTATTCCATAGAACGATTGATCGCACCACCACTTACACCAATTAAAATTGTGGCGATTGTGCAATAGAAAATAATTTTTTTGAATTTTCCGTCAAGACCATAAATCTGACTAACCAGTAGAGCAGTCAGACCAGCAAGACCTACAGACAAGCCATGAAAATACATTATTCTTGAGTAATCTACGGGAGTTACTCTGTCCACAAAAATAGAAAAAGGATTTGAAATAAAAACACTGCATACTGCATAAATGACCAGAATGATGAGTAGCCATTTGATTACCTGTGGCCAGCTATGTTTCCCCAGACCTGGTTCAGGTTCATAGTCCGTTGGTTTTATCATGTATGTTATCTCTGTTATGGCTTTTGCTGAGATTTTTGAACACGTGCCAGCGAGTCAAACTGACAGAGCAGTAAGGCCAGTGGCCGCGTTTTCTTCTTCAAATTGCCTTATTAGTCCAAATATCTTTGTATAAAGTACCTTGATCCTGGGGTTCAGCCAGTGTGATCGTCAGGAACTGCCGGTCATATTATTGGCATAATAAGGTCATTATATTGACCAAGATCTATAAATCTTTTGAAAGGTGAACCCAAAAAACGCAGATTATGTATGTATGACTCAGCAAGTCAGAGACGCTAATGACAGAATAGGTATAACGATGAAAATCTATAAAATCAGATGGTTATATTCATCATCACAGCTATAAGGGAGGTACTGTTGTCTGAGGATAGTCAAAACAAAGCAGGTCAGTGATTGAACAGCATCGCTATGCGATGAAAATGCCCGAGAGGCTGGTATCCTTCACCAGCCTTCAGTTTCCGGAGATAACAAAGCACGGGATCTGACAGACAGGTATACGGGAACAAAGCTAGCCCGTAGTTATCTCTGAGAAATAGATCTTGAGCGTATGTCCGGACGATTTTTATCCCTACACATCTCACTTTTACGAGTTACTCAGGATGCTTTCTCATTCACTGTCATGATAAATATCAGTGGGCTCTCACCCCGGTTTTCATAGAAATGAGGGACATCCGTTCTGGCCGTTGCAGAACAACCGGAATTAACCAGATACAGATGCTCTTGTACGCCAAGCGTGAGCGTCCCCGTTTGTACATAAAACAATTCAAGTGTTCCCGTAGAGTGACCGGGAGAAGCAAACTTTTCTCCTGGCTGCATTTCCCACATCCAGAGCTCTGTCATATCCGGCCCCCCGGAACCAGCAAGAAGCCTTGCTCTTCCTCCTTTGTCGCCTTTCCAGAGTTCAGGGATCTCACCTTCAGCAATAAGATGGACGGTTGGTTTTGTCCCTACATCGACAAAATCAGCCACCGATACCCCCATTGCGGCTGCCAGACGGCATAACAGCGCAATACTGGGATTGGCCTTACATCCTTCAATCTCGACCAGCGCTCCCTTACTGACATTTGCCTGCCTGGACAGCTCATCAAGCGACATTTTTTTTTGTTTACGGTACTGCTTAATTCGCTGCGAAACAGCTTCATTGACGGTGCTGACATCCGCACCCGCATCGGTCATTAAGTTGACTTTTTTGGTCATTGGTCGATATCATAAAATAAATTGGTCATTACAGGATTATCCCGTGTTAACACATTCTCCGTCAATTGCCCCGGAAGTTTATCGTACTGCTCCCGGTTTTCGAGCGCTTAGTATTTACGTAAAAGCCGCGCCGGTACTGAATCCTGACGTTGGCAGGGCCGCCTTACTGGAAGCTTGTGAGGCGGTTCTGGCAGGCAGACCGGAATGGGCGGAGTCTCATCTGGCCGCATGGGCTGGCGTTTTTCAATCATTTGGCGCCAAACCAAAGCGCACGCCTTGTTCAGCTGATGCGCTACGTAAGCGCGTGCTTCGTGATGGCATGATGCCAGCACTGGATCCTGTTGTTGATCTTTATAACGCCGTCAGCCTCCGTTATGCCGTTCCGGTTGGTGGCGAGAATATTTCCGCTTACCAGGGCGCTCCGCGTCTGACCATTGCGGAAGGTACCGAGCCCTTTGACACGATGAAAGAAGGCACACCTGTTATCGAGTATCCCTCTCCCGGAGAGGTTATCTGGCGTGACAATGCTGGCGTCACCTGCCGTCGCTGGAACTGGAGGCAAGGGATAAGGACACGTTTAAGTGTTGAAGCGCAGCAAATGTGGTTTATTCTGGAAAGTCTGCCACAGATGCCGCTGGAAAAGCTTCATGAAGCAGGAAGAATGCTGACTGACGGTCTGGAAGAAATGATGCCGGGTCTGTGGTTTGAAAATACTCTCATCGAAGATCAGCACCAGTAATCTTATTCAGGACAAACACCTATGTTTACTGGCTTGTCTGCGTTTCCCTTAACTCCAGTCACCACCAGCGGCGTGGATGAAAAGGGCTTCAGTCATATTCTTTCTCGCCTAACAGAAGCCCGGGTTGATTCTATGGGTATCCTGGGGTCAACCGGAAGCTACGCTTATCTGACCCGGGAGCAACGCAAGCGCATCGCGACTCTGGCAACACAGCACGCCGGAGAGATCCCTGTCATGGTGTGTGTGGGAGCTGTCAGCACGGAAGCCATCCTGCATCTGTCAGACGATGCGCAAGCCGCGGGCGCAAGTGCCCTGCTGCTCCCGGCTGTCAGCTACCAGCCGCTCCGTGACGAAGAAGTCTTCGCACTATTTGAGACCGTTACCCGACACGCGTCTGTGCCGGTGTGCATCTATGATAACCCGGGCACCACACATTTTACCTTTACGGATGAACTGCACGGGCGTCTATCCTCACTGGATGGGGTTCGCTCAGTCAAGCTCCCTGGTGTCCCGGATAGCCCGACTGCAGCGAGAGAGCGGGTAGAGGGATTGCGTCAACACCTGCGCCCTGACGTAACCATCGGTATCAGTGGGGATGCTTATGCCGGGCTGGGATTAAACGCCGGCTGCGAAGTGTGGTACTCCGTTAGCGGTGGTTTGTTTCCGGTGATGGCGAAACAAATTACTGACGCAGCGGCGGCGAACGATCATGAACGCGTTACTGCCCTGACAACGCGCCTTGAGCCATTGTGGGCGCTGTTCCGTAAACATGGCGGAAGCATCCGCGTTATTGCTGCTGCCGCAGGCGTGCTTGGACTTACCGATACGGACTGCCTCCCTCGCCCTCTGCAGCCTTTGTCAGCAGGTGATATCGCGGATATTGCCCGTGTGATAACCACACTGGAGCTGAAATAACCGCCCTTGAGGACCGGCTGTCTGCCGGTCCTTCTGAAACCTGACCGGGCATTACTGCGACAGGCGGATTCTGAAGATCTCGGCAAAATATTCCGCGCCGGTTAGTAAAATTTCATCGTTAAAGTCATAACAGGCATTGTGCAGCGGCGTATTGCCCTGCGGGTCTGACGCATCGCCGTTACCTAAAAAGACAAAGCAGCCTGGAATTTTCTGCAGGAAAGCGCCGAAGTCTTCCGAGATCATCATCTGCGCGACATTGCCATCGACGTTCTTCTCCCCCACAACGTTCTCTGCCGCGTTCACCGCCACGTCCACGCAATGTTGCCAATTCACCGTTGGCGCGAACTCGTGCGTATAAATAAACTCGCACTGCGCCCCATGCATCGCGCAAATGGCTTCGCTGATAGTTCGCATCCGTTCTTCCAGCAAGGTCTGCACCTCAGGGGAGTAGCTGCGGGTATCGCCCTTAATTTCAACATGGGTGGGAATGGCATTGCGGATGCCATCGGTGTGCAGTTCCGTACATGAAATAACCGCCGGCACGTTAGGATCGACGTTGCGCGAAACGATGGTTTGCAGCGCCAGAATAATCTCCGCCGCAATCACCAACGGATCTTTACTCATATGCGGACGTGCGGCATGTGCCCCCTGACCGGTAATGCGAATAATAAAGTTATCTTCACTGGCCATGATCCCCCCACCCGCGTAGCGATGGTTCCAGCCTTCATGCCTGGCATATTGTGCAGACCATAAATCTCTTCAATGGCAAAACGCTCGATAACGCCGTCCGCCATCATCGCATTCGCACCGTAACCCGGCTCTTCAGCTGGCTGAAAAACAAAACAGACGGTGCCATTGAAGTTCTGACGCTGCAACAGCAACTGCGCAGCACCCAGCGCAATGCAGGTATGGCCGTCATGTCCACAACCGTGCATACGTTCAGCGGTGCCCGATCGATAAGACCGCTCGCCCTGTTCTGTCAACTGGATAGCGTCAATATCGGCGCGAATAGCGATAACGCCCTTTCCGTCACCGCATTTCAGCACACCCACCAGCCCGGTTTTACCAATGTTACGATGCACTTCGATCCCCATCGCCTCGAGTTTTTCGGCGATGAATTGCGCAGTTTTTACCTCTTCAAAGGCACTTTCCGGGTTGGCATGCAGATGACGACGCCATGCAATAAGCTGCTGCTTTAACTGTTCCTGATTCATATTATTCTCCTGTAAAACGCTATTCCGCGCGCTGGGCGCGTTGTAATACCACCTGCAGCAGCACGTTGGCACCGGCAATCAGGTCTTTGGCTTCGCTATGCTCTTTGACGTTGTGACTAATGCCATCAACGCAGGGGACGAAGATCATCCCGGCCGGGCAAACCGAGGCCATAAACTGCGCATCATGACCTGCACCGCTCGGCAGACGCCTACAACTCAGCGCCTGACGCTTTGCCTCGTCTTCTACGGCATTGACAATTTCATCGGCAAAAATAACCGGGTTAAAACGCACCAGCGAACGACTGGTTATTTCGACGCCCTCTTCTTGTGCCGTTCTGGCGACAAACTCGGCAAGCCGTTGTTCCGCCAGTTTTAAGGTCTCATTATCGGTATTGCGCAAATCCACCGTCATCACGACATGGTTGGGAATCACGTTAATCAGGTTCGGTTTAAAGACCATATGTCCGACAGTAGACACCTGATCGCCACCAAGAGTAAGCGCCAGTTCACGGGCGTATACGGCGATCTTCGCCGCCGCCAGTCCGGCATCGTGGCGCATATTCATCGGCGTGGTGCCCGCATGGTTGGAGACACCGGTCAACGTAAATTCCTGCCACGAAATCCCCTGCACGCCGGTTACCACTCCGATATCAATTCTCTCTTTGTCGAGGATCGGTCCCTGTTCGATATGCAGTTCAACGTAGCTATCCACCGACAGGTCGCCCGGTCGACAAGCGCCTTTGTAACCAATCTCGCATAACGCCTCATCAAGAGTTACCCCATCAAGATCCTTCGCTGCCAACGCTGCATCAAGAGGATATTCACCAGCAAACACCACGCTGCCCATCATATCGGGCTGAAAACGTACGCCTTCTTCGTTGGTAAAGAAGGTGACCGCCAGCGGACGACGGGGACGAATGCCCGCCTCTAAAAGAGTGGCAATCACCTCCAGACCCGCCATCACGCCGTAATTGCCGTCGTACAAACCGCCAGTGCCGACGGTGTCAATATGCGAGCCCATCATGACCATCGGTAACGCCTCTTCACCGGCATAGACGCCAGTAACATTGCCAATAGCATCGATATAGATTGCCAGACCCAGCGCTTTCATTCTGGCAACGACAAAGTCCCTGCCCGCTTTATCCTCCGCGGTCGCCGCGAGGCGACAGACGCCCCCGCCCTCCAGCGCGCCACATTCGCCGAGCGCGAACAAAGAATCGATAAGCCGCTGGCCGTTAATCTGCAGATAATGACTCATAAAAACATCTCGCTATTCATCGTGGTTACTGGAACATGCCGTAAAAAATGGCAGATACGGTAATCAACCCAATCAGGGTGACAAAAATGTTGCTGGCTTTGCCGCGATACGGTGCCAGCACCGGTAATTTATGGATGGCATACATCGGTAACAGCAGTAGGATTGCCGCCCCAGTAGGGCCGCTGATGCACTCAATAATGCCGAGAATACTTGGGTTTTTATAGGCAGCGAACCAGCAGGTCAGAACCATAAAAACCAGGATAACAGCGTCAACCGCGCGAATACCTGGCTTTTTCCCCCGAGAGGCGGCAGCCTCAAGAATCAGGTCTCGCAGTGATTCATACGCGCCGATATAGTGGCCCAGAAATGATTTGGTAATGGCGACAAATGCGATAATCGGCGACAGCCAGGCAATAATTGGCGTGTCAAACTGGTTCGCAAGATACGAAAGTATTGAGAGGTTTTGCGCCTTCGCTTCCGCCAGTTGCTGTGGTGACAGACTTAACACGCAACTGAGGACGAAAAACAGCACGACCACTATCATCAACAGGATGCCATAGCGCTGAATCTGTGCGCATTTGCGCTCGGCAAGCTCCAGGCCGTAGCGCTGTTTCTGGCGCACGACCATCGGCGAAATAATCGGATAGTGGTTAAACGACATCACCAATACCGGAAACGTCATCCACAGCGTCAAGAAAATGCTGCGCCCATCCCCCATCGCGCTAATGCTTACGGTGTGAAAAATCGCGCCGTTCCAGTGCGGAATCAGAAACAGCGACATAAATATCAGCGAGATAATAAAGGGATAAACCAGGGTGCTCATCACTCGCATGATCAGCCGCTGCCCCAGGCGGACAATAAGCATCAGCCCGAGAATCAACACGATAGCCACCAGCGCCCGTGGCGGCTCCGCCAAGCCGAGCTGGTGGCGGATAAAACTCTGCGCAGTATTGGTGATCGCCACTGCATACATAATCAAAATGGTATAGACGGCGAAAAAATAGATAACGGTAAACACCTTCCCCGCCAGCGCGCCGAAATGTTCGCCGATAACATCGGTAATGGTGCTTTCCGGCGTATTCGAAGAGTAAATGAAGCGCGCCAGTCCGCGATGCGCCAGATAGGTAATCGGAAAAGCAAGAACGAAAACAATCAATAGCGGCCAAAAGCCGCCGATCCCGGCATTTATTGGTAGAAACAGCACCCCAGCGCCAATCGCCGTTCCGAACAGGCCAAGCACCCAAACGGTATCTTCGCCATGCCATTTTGTGGAATTACAATATCCTCTTTCTTCTGTAACAGCAGTTTCAGTATTCATCGGTCATGTTCTCTCAGCATTACGCGAAATCGCGTATGTTTTATTTATTGTCAGAACGCATGTCATACCGAGGGCATGTAGGGTAGGTAAGATGGCCCTCTTATTATTGCCGTTGGCGGTTAGCCATTGCGGCCAAACCAGACGATGTCTTCATAGACATCCGGGGAAGTGTCCCCTTCGGTACTGATTAACAGGACGTGCGCATCGGCATTGAGCCGCAGCGATTCGGCGAGATGGCGAAACTCCGGCTGGGTCATCAGCGCATACAGCACCCCCGCGCCGATAGCGCCGGATTCGCCGGAAATAAAGGGTTCATCGGTGCCGGGGCGCGGCGCAGCCAGCAAACGCATACCGTTGGCGGCAAGATGATCGTCAGCGGAGATAAAGCAGCGGGCATGGTCGCGCAGCATCGGCCAACTGGTGATGTTCGGCTCGCCGCAGGCAAGTCCGGCCATCAGGGTCGCCATATCGCCGCCGACGCTGTGCGGCTGACCATCATTAATGGTCGCCGAGCGGTATAGACAATTTGCTTTATGCGGTTCGACAATGACGATTGTCGGCGCTTGCTGCTGCATTTTTTCGACGAAATAGCCCATGATGCTGCCCGCGAAGGAGCCAACCCCAGCCTGCAAAAAGAGATGTGTCGGCAGCGGCGCCCCGCTTTGCATCAGTTGATCCCAGGCTTCAACGGCGAGCGTCATATAACCTTGCATGATCCAGGTTGGAATCTGTTCGTAACCTTGCCAGGCAGTATCCTGCAACAGTACCCACCCGCGCTCTTTAGCGGTTTTATCAGCCAGCCTCACGGTATCGTCGTAGTTAAGATCGGTAATGGTGCATTCGGCGCCATGTCGACGAATATTTTGCGCCCGCACCAGCGATGAACCTTTCGGCATGTAGACCACCGCCCGTAACCCAAGCTGCTCCGCCGCCCACGCCACGCCGCGCCCGTGATTGCCGTCGGTGGCCGTCACAAACACAATATCTTTAATGCGGGCTTTAATTTCCGGCGAATTAAGATCGGCGAAGCTCAGGGTATTAATGTCACGCCCGAGTCGTTCGGCGAGATATTTCCCCATAGCATAAGATCCACCCAGCCCTTTAAACGCATTAAGACCAAATCGCTGCGCCTCATCTTTAATATGCAGCGACCCCAGCCCCAGACGCTGGCTTAAATAGCCCAGCTTGCGTAGCGGCGTTACCCGGTAGTCAGGAAATTTCTGGTGAAAAGCCAGCACGTCTGCGCCGACACGGTCATTGAGCAGGCTGAGATCGACGCCCTGACCATAAACTTTTTGGCGAGAATTGAATTGGTATTTCATTATGTCCGTCATAAATACACCTTTTTTATTCATACCGTCATGCCGCGATGAATTAATTCCCCCCACTAAACAACAGGCGTAGAGCTCCACGCGGCCAAATTAAGCGCAGGCCGAATAACGGAATGAACGGGTTGTGAAATAATGTGGGTTGTGTCGTTATCGGCTAAAAAACACGATTTATCGTCTTCCCACTGATTGAGATGGTACACTGCCCCCAACGGTAAAATGGCGCAAAATTGCCCTAAGAGGCGCAATTTTCAATCTGATTTACCTATCTGGCGCAACAAAGTTGCATTAGTGAGGCGTATCACACTTTTATAAGGCCGTTGAAACGATGAAACTGGACACTTGGGATAAAAAAATACTCACACTGTTGCAGCGCAATAATCGCCTGTCGCAGCGAGAGATCGCCGATCTCGTCAGCCTTTCCCCCTCGGCAGTCAATCGGCGGATCGCTGCACTGGAAGAAGCCGGTATTATTAGAGGCAGCGTCAGCCTGATCGACGCCACTAAAGTTGGTCGCCCTATCACTATCATGGCGCAGGTCACCATTGAAAATGAGCGTCTCGATCTGCTGGAAGAAGACAAGCAGCGGTTCGTGAGTTGTCCGCAGGTGCAACAGGTTTATTACGTTACCGGCGATTTTGATTTCCTGCTGGTAATGAACGTCCGCGATATGGCGGAGTACGAGGCCCTGACCCGCGATCTCTTTTTCGCATCAGGGAATATCAAATCCTTCCGCACCCTCGTTTCGATGCAAAATGCCAAGCAGGAAATGACAGTGGTTATCGAGTAAAACGCCCGGCGGATGATGGCGGCAGGTCAGAAATTGGCCCATGTCTAATTTATTTCCGAAATCCGCCCTTCCATATGCGAATTCTACTTGTCTGCCAGAAGATGACAGATAACATGACTATCCCCCCGAGTAACGGGGAAAACGATTTTTTATTGGGCTACAAACAGAGAGACTACAGAAAGGACACCGAATCCGCTGGCGTAACCAGAACATACAGGCCATCACGGTCTGCAATCTTGCAGTTTTTCTCTCTGGCTTTCAGATGCTAAAGAGAAACTAGCGCGGTAAACTGCGCCAGCTCTGGGTTTATCCGTGGTTACCTTGCGTTAACATGAGGCCAGTACTGATTAGTGCCTCACAATATACATTGTGCGGCTGTATGCGACATCTTCAGGGTTAGTAATCGGGTACCCTTTCAGCCACGGTTTAATTAACCGCCCGTTGGTATACTGATAAATTGGTGCAATAGGTGCCTGTTCCATCAGAATTTTCTCTGCCGTATTATAATCCGCATTCCGCGCCTTCTCGGTATTTTCCAACGTAGCCTGAGTTAATACTTTATCGTATGCCGGATTATTAAAGCGGGAGATATTGCCCGTATGGGTCGATGTTAATAACGACAGGAACGTAGAAGGCTCATTGTAGTCCCCCACCCAGGAAGCGCGGATCACATCAAAATTGCCGGTATTACGGCTGTCGATATAGGTTTTCCACTCCTGATTCTGCAGTTTTACGTCGACACCGAGGTTTTTCTTCCACATAGAAGCCACTGCGATAGCAATCTTTTGGTGGTTTTCAGAGGTATTGTACAGCAGCGTCAGTTTAAGCGGTTTCTGTGGACCATAGCCAGCTGCACGCAGCAGGGTTTTCGCCTGAGCATTCAACTCTTCCTGACTCATTTGCTCAAACGGCGAAGGTTCAGGTACAAATCCTGCCGTAACATCCGGCGTGAAATGCCAGGCGGGCTTCTCGCCGGTACCTAATACTTTCTCCGCCATCAAACGACGATCGATCGTCATACTCAGCGCCAGGCGCACGCGGGAATCGGCAGTCGGTCCCTTCTGGGTATTAAAGGCATAATAGTAAGTGCCAAGCTGAGGCGGGGTATAAACCTGGCCCGGAATATCCTTCAACAGTTTCTGATACATGTTTTTCGGGAAGGATTCCGTGATATCAATATCACCCGCAAGGTAGCGCTTAGTGGCTGCCGATTCCTGATTAATGGGCAGGAAGGTGACTTTTTGCAGAACCGTTTTGCCGTTGTCCCAGTAATGCGTATTCGGTACAACGACCAGTTTTTCATTTACGACGCGATCTTTGAGCACGTAGGCGCCGTTACCAATCAGATTACCCGGTTTGGTCCACTCTTTGCCGCTCTCAACATTGGCTTTTTGTACCGGATAAAATGCAAAACTTGCCGTCAGATTGGCAAACCAGGGGAGCGGTTTATCCAGTTGAACTTTTAATGTACGCGCATCGACCGCGCTAACGCCAAGCTTATCAGGCGCTGCTTTGCCATCGATGATCGCCTGAGCATTGCTAATACCCGCCAGCGCAGCAAACCACGCAAACGGTGATAGTGTTTTGGGATCAACCAGACGCTGCCAGCTGTAGACAAAATCCTGCGCCGTTACCGGTGTACCATCGGACCATTGCGCATTGTCACGTAGCGTAAACGTCCAGATGCGGTTATCGTTACTTTTCCACTGGGTGGCGACGCCAGGAACAATTTCTCCCTTCTCATTCTGATTGACCAGCCCTTCAAATAAATCACGAATGACCTGAATTTCAGGAAGTCCGACGGCCTTTGCCGGATCAAGCGACGCCGGTTCATCTTTTATATGCCGCACCAGTTCTTGTTTCTCTGCCAGTACCGTTCCGCTGGGAACATCAGCAGCCCATGATAAGGAAATGCTACTAACCAACAGCGCACAACAGGTTACTGAAACAGAATGCTGCATAAAATACCCTCAATTCCGGCTACTAAGTGAATGTGTAATTATTTGTATCGCCAGCAGGAAATGCAATTAACTTCCGACAAGAAAGTGATATTACACCTGAAAAGATAAGTGTGTGAAAACGATTTGATTATCCATACATTTTGCACAACACTGCGAGTAACTATTCGAGCATTTAGAGATGACTATGACCGCTACCCGTCCCCGTGCCGAGCGCGGCGCATTTCCGCCAGGAACCGAACATTACGGACGTTCATCGTTAGGCGCACCGCTAATCTGGTTTCCTGCGCTGGCAGCCGATCATGAAAGCGGCCTGATACTGGCAGGTACGCACGGCGACGAAAACTCATCTGTCGTCACCCTTTCCTGCGCATTGCGTACGCTTAACCCTTCCCTGCGTCGTCACCATGTGGTGCTGGCGGTGAACCCCGACGGTTGCCAGCTTGGGCTGCGCGCAAATGCGAACGGCGTAGATCTTAACCGTAATTTTCCTGCCGCAAACTGGAAAGCGGGTGAAACGGTATATCGCTGGAACAGTAGCGCCGAAGAACGCGACGTGGTTTTGCTGACCGGCGAGCATCCGGGGTCAGAACCAGAAACCCAGGCGCTGTGTCATCTTATTCACCGGATTCATCCCGCCTGGGTGGTTTCTTTTCACGATCCGCTGGCCTGTATTGAAGATCCCAGACGCAGCGAGTTAGGCGCATGGCTGGCGCAGTCATTTGAATTGCCGCTTGTCACCAGCGTAGGTTACGAAACGCCTGGCTCTTTTGGTAGCTGGTGCGCCGACCTGAACTTGCACTGTATCACCGCCGAATTTCCGCCCATTTCATCCGATGAAGCGAGCGAGAAATACCTGCTGGCCATGTCCAATCTCCTGCGTTGGCACCCTAGAGATGAAGCTGTCCGGTCGTAAAATGCAGGGATGGCTCCGCGTCGCTGGCAAGCCAGGTAGGTCCATCGAGATCGGCAAAACTGACCTGCGGCGTGAGGGGTAACGCCGCGCTAATCGCCCGGGATGTACACAGCATGCAGCCCAGCATCAGCGCAAATCCCTGCTCGCGCGCATCGACGGCCAGCGCCAGCGCTTCGGTCAGGCCCCCTGTTTTATCCAGTTTGATATTGACCATTTCATAGCGCCCGTGCAGCGCTTTCAGGCTGCTGCGGGTGTGGCAACTTTCATCTGCGCAGATCGGTAGCGGATGCACAAAATTCTCCAGCGCGGCATCATCCTGCGCCGGGAGCGGTTGTTCCAGCATCGCAACCCCTAAATCAGCCAGAAGCTGACAGCGCGCGGCCAGGCCCTCTGCCCGCCAGGATTCGTTAGCGTCGACGATGATCGTGGCCTCAGGAACAGCCGCACGAATGGCAACCATCCGTTCGCTGATTAAACGGGCATCCAGTTTGACTTTCAGCAGTCTCGCCCCATTCTCCCACAGTGCCGCCGCGCTCGCCGCCATCTGTTCGGGCGTTCCAATCACCACCGTT
Organism: Citrobacter werkmanii; assembly: GCF_008693645.1. Classification (NCBI taxonomy): domain Bacteria; kingdom Pseudomonadati; phylum Pseudomonadota; class Gammaproteobacteria; order Enterobacterales; family Enterobacteriaceae; genus Citrobacter; species Citrobacter werkmanii. The sequence goes on from NZ_CP044101.1 coordinate 2,788,212, forward strand.
TGCGCTGTCGTCACCACCTCAGCCAGTTCGCAACCCACCAGCTCAGCCAGAGACAACTGCTGTTGTCGCGCATTCAGATCCCACAACGCACAGTCCACCGCGTTACGCGCCGCTCCCGCTGGCAGCAGCTTTTGCAGTTCTTCACGCGTCAGTCCATTTTCCAGTTGTGGCGCAATGCTCATAATTTGCGCCAGCACTGAGGCATCGCTTTCACCGTAGCGCGGATAAGGCGTACACTCTCCGACGCCTGTGACACCATTTTCTTCCACTTCGACCACCACCACATGCGCTTCGGTTCTGCTCCCACGGGCAATAACAAAGGGAGTGTGCAGCGGCCAGGCTTCCTCATATACCTTTACTGTTCTCATTCGTTTTCCTTAGTGCAGTCCCTGAAGCGGATATCCGCAAATAGCGTTTGCCGTGTTAACTGCTGATGGCATAAACTAGCCTCGACGTTAACTATATGTAAACAGGAAGATAACCATGTCACAAACCGTTCATTTCCAGGGCAACCCGGTTGCAGTCGCTGGCTCCATTCCTCAGGCAGGAAGCAAAGCTCAGGCTTTTACCCTTGTGGCTAAAGATCTGTCTGACGTTACGCTGGGCCAGTTCGCCGGCAAGCGCAAAGTGCTGAATATTTTCCCAAGCATCGATACCGGCGTTTGCGCGGCATCGGTACGTAAGTTTAACCAACTGGCGACAGAAATCGACAATACCGTCGTACTGTGCGTTTCGGCCGACCTGCCCTTTGCACATTCTCGTTTTTGCGGTGCGGAAGGTCTGAGCAACGTTATCACGCTGTCCACCCTGCGCAATGCAGAATTCCTGAAAAACTACGGTGTTGAAATCACTGAAGGCCCATTAAAAGGGCTGGCCGCGCGCGCCGTGGTGGTTATCGACGAGAATGACAACGTTATTTTCAGCCAACTGGTCAATGAAATTACCAACGAGCCGGATTACACTGCCGCTCTGGACGTGCTGAAAGCGTAATAAACACTTAGCCTTCTATACAACACATTCTCAACCTCGCTACGGCGGGGTTTTTTATTGTGCACAGCCCCTCCAGCCAGGCTGGGGGTTTTCCATAGACAACAAGTAAGCCGTAACATTGCTGTTACGGCTTTGAAGGTGAGGACTTTTTTAACTTACCTGGACGCTTTTAACATCTCATCCGTTAAGGTAATCGAATCCAGCACGGTAAATATTTTTGCACTTTCACTACTGCCGTCGGCGGTAGCCGCATAAACTTTATCACCCGCTTTCAGTTTATTCACAGAGATAGTCTCAGAAGGCGACCAGTAACCCCGCTGCGAATTCAACACCGTGGAACAACCTTTACCGGACTTCTTGACCCCCCCATGGAACCATGAGCCACAAAAATTGGTGGTCGTTTTTCCTTTCGCGTCGGTTGAATCGTAATAAAAGTTAACGTACTGATACGTAATCATCATCGACGTACTTGCATTAATCGTATACGTCAACGAACCATTTTTAACCGACGTCTCTGACGATGCAATTTGCGAAGGGCTGCCCGTACTCACATCTTCAAGTGTGTACTGATAAGTTAACACAACGTTACCTTTCGCATCGGTAACTGTAACGTTATGCCCTTCGGTAATGAATCCAGACATTATGGATAACTTAACCGTGGAATAACCATTACCTGAATCGGTTATCGTTACCTGGTCGTTCCCTTTGTTGCCGTATTTACCGAAATAGTACGGCTCACCAACGGCATCAATATTCCAGCCATCGTGTTGCAATGTAACGGTATACTCCCCACTCTCAATACTGGCAGTATTTTGCGTCCATTTTAATTCCGGGTTAGATTTCGATTTGTCAACATTGATGTCTTTGATTTCCGTCTCTGCCGGTGTCTCATCGCTATGGGTAAACGGTGCAAACACTTCGCTGAAGGCGTATTGCGGTGCCTGAGATTCCGTTAACCCACTGTGTTCCGGCGAGACCTGACCGGCAACACCCGGCTGATCACGCATCATCGACCACATACCAATCATGCCCATATCGCGATCTTTGGCATCGTCCATCACCAGGTTAGCATCCGACAGATAGAACACTTCGCCCTGCACGTCGTTGTAGCCGTTCATCGGCGTAACGCCCATCATGGCGTTGATCTCGTCATCGCTCTTATCGGTGAATATCTGTTTTAACTGGCTGGACAGGTTTTCTATAGCTGAGGTTGCACATTTGCCATGAATATTCTGCCCTTCCGTACCGTCGGACTGACAGATACTGCTGCCGTAGTCCATCGCCATCACGTTTACGCCCGCCAGATTTACACCTTTGGCCTTCGCATCGTTCAGTACATACAGACCGTCATCGGTCAGACCGGTAGGCAGAATAGGCAACGTGTACCAGATCCCTACGCTACGACCTTCTGCTTTCCATTGATCCTGCGCAGCCTTAACGGCTTCGTTACGGCGGTTAATGGAGTCATGGTCGGCAACCCAGGTCCCTTCGATATCGAAGTCCAGCACGTTCAGGTTGAGGTTTTCAACGATGTCATAATAGTGTTGCTGCAGTTGTGATACGTCGGTACAGGCTGCCGCCAACGGCGAGTTGTTGGCGCCACCGATGGAGACCATGATATCTCCGCCTGCTTCACGCAGCGCTTTAATTTTACTGTACTGCGTGTAGTCATTAATGTTGTAGGCCGTGCCCCAGGTTGGCAGACAGGTATCAGCATCCTTCGCCACCACAAAGGCCATGGTGAAGTGGGTCACATTCTGGTTTTTGGCAAGACTGGCAAGGTCTGGCAGCGAGTTCAGGGTATAGTCGACATACGGCGCGTAGACATGAGCAGGCCATGCAGATGAAGGTGTCCCGACCATTGCTTTAGTGCCGGACCAGTCAATATAAATTTTCCACGGATTGGTATCGGCTGGCGTGACTTTCTGGACTTTAGCCTGGGAAACATAGTTTTCGCCGTTATATCGAATGAGTGTCCCGCTTTCATACAGCGTTGAAGAATTAAATTCAGGCGCATTATTGAGTTGATCCGTCGTATAAGTTACGACAGCACCCAGCGGTTTCCACGGGCGACCATTGGTGCCAGACGGGTTCTGGTTTGCCTCCAGGGAAGGATCATCGCCAATGGTATAAAAGAGCGCCTCATATTCCTGGCCATCTTTCTGAACTTTATCGCCTTTATTGTACGTCGTGGTTGCCGACCACTGCGCGACTTCCGCATACACTTCCCATGGATTGGCTGCGCCCGGCGTGAAACCGTATGCGCTCTGTGCGGTAGAAGTCTGCCAGGTCGCACCGTTGTAGGTAACAATATCATTGGCACTGTAGGCATTTGCGCTACTGTAGTCCGGATAGGTTACCGTACCGCCGCCAGTGTCGCAGGTTGTCGGGTTACCGTATTCTGCGATTTCTGCAGCGGTTGCATCACGTTCAAAACGCCAGGGATTATTAGCTTCGTCATCTGAGGCATTTCCCGGACAATCTGAAGCGCCAACCCACCAGGCATTGGTATAGACGCCGCTGTCATAAATAACTTCGTAAGGGCCGGTTCCTTCTTGTCCACTCCAGGCTTCAAGAGCCAATACGGGTGCTGCGACGCATAATGCGCCCATTCCAATTATTGTTTTGGTAAATATATTAAGTTTCATAATCATCCCTTATTAATAATCGCATTATTCAAAATGCGGTTAATTGTAAGAGGAATGCGGAATGAGTGAAATGAATAGCAACTACAGGGATAATTAATTAAGAATGAGGGATACTGGTCACATGAGTATTAATATTCAATATAAATACATTAAAATAAATTAATAATATGAACAAATAAAAAATGCCAACCCCATAATCAGGATTGGCAATAATACTTTATTCTTCACTTTTCTTTTGATTCAAACCATACTCGCGTAACTTGTTAGCGATCGCAGTATGTGAAACACCAAGCCGTTTGGCCAGTTTGCGCGTACTGGGGTAATTCATATACAACTGCGTCAGCACAGAGCGTTCAAAGCGGCTGGTAATTTCATCCAGCGAGCCTTCCATCACCTCTTCTCCGACCGCAACCGTTGCCGCATCGTAATCTGGCAATAATATATCCTGTGGTCGCAACTCATATCCCTCTAACTGGGTCAACGCCCGATAGATGGCATTTTTAAGCTGGCGCACGTTACCTGGCCAACCGTAGCGGGTTAATACCGTACTGAGATCGGCGGACAGTTTTGGACGCGGTACGCCCTGTTCGTCGGCAAAACGCGCCACAAACAGTTCGGTGAGCGGCATGATATCTTGCGGACAATCGCGCAGCGGCGGCAGGTTGAGGGTCAGCACGTTCAGACGATAATACAGATCTTCGCGGAACAAACCTTTCTGCACCAGCTCCACCAGGTTCTTTTGCGTGGCGCAAATCACACGTACATCGACATGGACTTCATGATCTTCGCCAACCCGGCGGAAGGTCCCGTCATTGAGGAAACGCAACAATTTGGTCTGCATGCTCGGCGACATTTCGCCAATCTCATCCAGCAGCACCGAGCCGCCGTTAGCCTGCTCGAAGAACCCTTTTTTACCTTCCCCTGCGTGACCAAACAGCTCGCTTTCGACCGCGTCTTCAGGGATCGACGCACAGTTCAGCGCCAGATACGGCTTCGCCGCACGCGGGCTCGCCAGATGACAGGCATGGGCAAAGAGATCCTTACCCGTACCGGTATTACCGGTGATCAGCAACGGTGCGCTCAGCGTCGCCAGCTTACGGGCCTGTTCTACGACATGCTTCATTTTGGCGCTGACGGCAATAATCTGGCTAAACGCGCTCAGATCCTGCGTGGTCATATTTTGCAACTGACGCCCCATCCGGATGGTGGAACGCAGCATGACGACGGCTCCCGTCAGCATTTGCTCCTGATTTTCACCCTGCAAATGAACTGGCGTAATTTCCATCAGGAAATTCTGTCCGTTAATCACGACATGCTCGCTATGTGAATCCTGCGGATTGCTTTCGAGCCAGCGCTGGAAGTTAAAACCATTGATTAACTGGGCGGCAGTATGATTACGCATCCGCTCCTGAGAGTGAGCAAAAAGCTGACAGCTCGCAGGGTTCGCCATCTCAATTTTGCTTTTCATATCCAGAGAAAGAACGGGTTCAGGCAATGCCTCGAGCAGCGCACTCAGCGCCAGATGTTCCCGTTCGGAAGGCATCCAGGGGACGGTACGTACATCCGTAACTCCTGAAATACGGCGGATTTCAGCCATCAGACTACTGAAGTTGGTGAACTCCAGCTCCGCAAAATTAAGGTAAATTCGCCCGATGGGGTCAATCTCGATACCGCGTAAATCAATGCTTCTTAGCACCAGTAAATCGAGCAATTCGCGGGTCAGACCAAGTCGGTCTTCACAAAAGACTTCCAAACGCATAGGAACCTTCACCTGGACAAGGGATTATGTGTTAAATGATAAGACAGTATTTGGTTTGCAGGAAGAACTCTGTCAACAAATATTGACAGCACGCTGGAAAATTGGGCGCCGCGGCGTAAAGTTATACCATCGACGCCCTGTTCCAGTTAACTTTCACGCGGAGATTTGTTCTTTTGTAAGGTCTCTTTGACCTGACCAATCAACTGGCGGCGAAAATCCCCAAGTCGTGGTTTATCGTCATCGATCCACGGGAGCGGACGGCAGAGTTCCATCGCTTTAATACCCAGACGCGCCGTTAACAGCCCGGCACCAATACCCTGCGCAGCACGTGTGGATAAGCGCGCCGCCAGATCTTGCGACATCCAGTCCATACCAACCTCGCGGACCAATTCGCTGGCGCCGGCAAAGGCGATATTCAGCAGCACCAGCCGGAACAGACGCAGACGACTGTAATACCCGAGCTCAATGCCATACAGCGAGGCAATACGATTAATCAGCCGCAGATTGCGCCAGGCGATAAATGCCATATCCACCAGCGCCAGCGGGCTGACGGCAATCATCAGTGTGGACTCCGCCGCAGAACGACTGATCTCACGTCGCGCCTGCGCGTCCAGCACCGGTTGCACAAGATGGGCATACAGGCTGACGATTTCACGATCGTTTTGCGTTTCGTGGATAGAGGCATACCAGCGCTGTAACGCCGGATGGGACTGATCAATACCCGCCTGCTGCGCCAGCTTTTCACAAAATGCGCGACCTTTTCCTGTTCCGTGGCTATGAAGCAGGTCTCGCGCTTCATCACGTTCATGCGCTCGCTGGCGCAAACGCCACAACCTGCGCCACTCGGTCGCCACTGAACCCACGCCTGCGCCGACAATTAGCGCACCCGCGGCGCCCCCTCCCAGCGCGACCCAGTCCTGAGTCTGCCAGGCATTCATGGTCCACTGTACGCCCTGTGCGACAACACTCACACCAAACAGCGCCAGCCCGCCCATCACCATTTTGCGCCACAAACTGCGTTTAGGACGCAAGGCAGCATCAATCACCGCTTCTGCCTGACCTTCGTCTTCCAGAGGCTCATCCAGTGTCGCCGGAGCAAAGGTCTGCGCTTCCGTTTCATTGAACATTTGCTGCGCTTTAAACGCCGTGTTTTGTTCCACGTCCAGCGGACCTGAGAAATCGATACGCGGTTTTAACGGCTCGCTCATCGCAATTTATCTCCTATTAAAAACTCCAGCGCGGCATCAAGACGGATATGCGGTAAGGGTTTATCAACATCCATCACCTGCGGGCGAAATGCTTCAAACTGAAATCCCTGGCTGTCCCAGAATGCCTGTCCTGGCAGTCGTGCGGGCACTTCACCAGGATAGACGGTCAGCGGTTCGCCATCGCTCAGGCGATTGCCACGCAGCGCCGGGATCTTTTCGCCTTTCACATCAATCAGGCCACTGGTGGTTGCCTGTACCGATGCCAGGCCCAGACAATCCATGCTAATACCTTCGAACGCGGCGTTTTGCCAGGCATCCTGAATCAGTTGCTGGAGCAACGACACCATATTGGCATGCTGATCGACCGTGACATGGTCAGCTTTGGTGGCGGCAAATAACAGTTTGTCGATCACCGGAGAGAACAGCCGACGAAACAGCGTACGCTGCCCGTAATGGAAGCTTTGCATCAATTGGGTCAGCGCCAGACGCATATCATTGAACGCCTGTGGCCCGCTGTTGAGCGGTTGCAGACAATCCACCAGTACAATCTGGCGATCAAAACGCAGGAAGTGATTCTTATAAAAGCCCTTCACAACCTTTTCGCAATAGTAATTAAACCGCTCGCGCAACATGCCTGCGTTGGTGTGTTTGTCCGCCTGCGCCAGCTTAGATTCGCCGTATTCTTCCACATCCGGCCACGGGAAGAATTGCAGCGCGGGCGCACCCGCCATATCTCCCGGCAGGACAAAGCGTCCTGGTTGAATAAAATGCAGTCCCTGCTGTTTGCACTGATGCAAATACTCCGTCCACGCCGCGGCAATTTCCGCCAGACGGTTTTCATCAGCAGGGGCCAGCGGATCCAGCCCCTGGCATAGCTGTCGCCATCTGGCCGACCATTCGCCCCGCTGACCTTGCAATAATCCGGTCATTTGCCGCGACCAGCTCAGGTAATCCTGCGCCAGCATCGGTAGATCGAGCAGCCACTCGCCCGGATAATCGACGATTTCCAGGTATAGCGTGGAGGTGTCTTTGAAGTGGCGCAGCAAAGAGTCATTGGACTTGTAGCGCAGCGCCAGGCGAATTTCGCTCACCCCGCGCGTCGGTGTCGGCCAGGCTGGCGGAGAGCCATACAGCTGAGCCAGTCCCTCATCATAGGTAAAACGCGGAATGCCAAAATCACGTTGAGGAACCCGTTTAACGCCGAGCAGACGTTCTTCGCGCACGCAGCTGAGCAACGGCAGACGCGCACCGGCATGAATATTGAGTAACTGGTTTACCATCGCGGTGATGAACGCCGTCTTACCGCTACGGCTAAGCCCGGTGACAGCCAGGCGCAAATGCCGATCTACGCCGCGATTAACCAGCGAATTGAGTTCATTTTTAAGTCGCTTCATCGCCATCCCGTTATGCTGAAGGAACCGAAGAAATTATAACAAACAGGAAGTAAAGATAGGGGTCAATTCTTATTTATCAACTACCTGAGCGGTGTCAGACGGCATTATTCCTGCCGCCTGTTACAGAAGATATACGGATGGTTTAGTTATTCTCTACTTTTGGCAGCGCGATCTGGTTGATTCCACCTTCATTCGTCACCTGCGTGTAGCCCATTTCAACGAGCATATCCTTCGCCTGCCCCGACTGACGCCCGGAGTTGCAATACAACTTCACGGTGTCGGTCTTATCAGGCACTTCTGTTGCGATACGCGCCTTCATCTCTTTTAACGGAATATTGACGGCCCCCTGAATATGCTGCTGTTGGTATTGCTCAGGAACACGAACATCAATCCAGTGTTCGGCAGCATAAACCGGCATGCCAATGACCAGTGCCAACGCTAATACGCCTTTTTTAAACATAATATCTTCCTGATCGATAGTTGGATTTCACTACAACACTATACGCCAGTTCTTAAGAAAATATTGCGACTGCATTATCATCGTACACACCAGCAGATCGCATTGTTCTTGAGGTAACACATTGTGCGGTGTGTCTTTTGATTTTTCTGTCAGCATTCTGTGATTGTTGTCATTCGGCATTGAACTCCATAATATGTCCGCCATTGACTCTCGGACGGAGCTTGGGATCTATGTCTCCTACCATTTATGATATTGCACGAGCCGCTGGCGTATCAAAATCCACGGTATCGCGCGTGCTGAATAAGCAAACCAACATCTCGCCGGAAGCGCTGGAAAAAGTGCTGCGCGCTATTGATGAGTTACAGTATCAGCCCAATAAACTGGCTCGGGCGCTCACCTCTTCCGGCTTTGACGCAATAATGGTGATATCAACCCGTTCTGCCAAAACAACCGCCGGTAATCCCTTTTTCTCTGAAGTGCTGCATGCTATTACGGCCAAAGCCGAAGAAGTCGGTTTTGATGTCATATTACAGACGTCGCGAAGCACCGAAGATGATTTACAAAAATGTGAGAGTAAAATTAAGCAAAAATTGATCAAAGGCATCATTATGCTGAGTTCTCCCGCCGATGAATCTTTTTTTGCAAGACTGGATAAATATAACGTCCCGGTCGTGGTTATTGGTAAAGTGGAAGGAGAGTATGCCAATGTGTATTCTGTAGACACTGATAACTATCGTGACAGCATCACACTGACAAATGCGCTTATTGAGAGCGGCCACAGTAATATTGCCTGTTTACATGCCCCGCTTGACGTTCATGTTTCCATCGATCGCGTCAACGGGTATAAAGCCAGTCTTCAGGCACATAATATTCAAATACGCGATGAGTGGATTATTGATGGGGGTTATACTCATGAGACCGCCCTGCTCGCCTCGCGGAAATTACTGAGTCAACAGCCGTTACCCGACGCAGTATTTGCCACCGACAGTTTAAAGTTAATGAGTTTATATCGCGTGGCGGCTGAGAAAAATATCGCCATTCCGCAACAGCTTGCCGTTGTAGGCTACAGTAATGAACTGCTGTCATTTATGCTGACACCCGTGCCGGGAGGCATTGATGTCCCAACCCAGCAACTCGGCGAACAAAGCTGTAATTTATTATTTAATCTGATTGCCGGTGAGAAAGGATTGCAGAACATCACCGTGGGTACGCAAATATCGTTGGCCGACTCACTGGTGTAAAAACAGGGGCATAACAATGCCCCTGCACATTTTAGAATGCGTAATTCACACCGATACCCGCATAATGGAATCTGTCGCTTTCACCTTCGTCGTGATCTTCCCATTCATAGGCATATTCCAGTGACATTGATAAACCATTTTGGAAATCATAAGCATACAGTAAACCAAGCCGATTGAAATCATGCCCTTCACGTTCCGGATCATCCTGCCAGTCCCAGTTTGACCAACGATCAAGGCCAATACGGGTGTACGGCGTCAGGGTGGTATTGCCGAAAGACAACGGTAAGTAAGCACGGATTTCCTGGGTCGAGAACTCGCCATTATTACGCGAATCCGCCAGATTAAAACCGCGTTCGAGATAATAGTTGACCGTTAAGCCCACCGTTTCGTTGAAGGTATAATTCAGACCGGTTTCGCTTTCAACGCGGCTATCGGAGTAACCTGTGGTACTCAAGTCATTGACGAATTGATACATTGCCAGCCAGCCGCTAAAACGCAAATCGTCGCTAAGTTTAATATCCCAGTCCGGCTGAACTTTCCAGCGCTGCATATTGGCAGTGTCTTTTCCTGGTTCATTAACATAGTGATAGCCGTAATTACGGAAACCACCGGTCAGGCCGAAATTAACATCCTCGCTTTCGAGGAATTGATAGCGAACTTCCAGTTCCGGGCGATCAAACCAGGTACCGCGTTTCCCCTCGCTGTAATCAACCGGACCTTCCTGATAATAGGCCACAGATATTTTCCATGGTCCATTGGACGCATTAAAATAGACTGACGGCTCAGCCAGTCCATCCATATCTTCGCCCTGACCTTCAACGTTTTCTATTTCGTACATGGCACCGATATTAAAGCGCCAGTCATTTTTTTCAGCGGCCTGCGCACAGGCCACTCCTGCGCTCATAATCAGCGCAGTAGCGGACAGTAGGGTTTTCATTATTATTCCTTGTTAAAATACTCTAAAAAAAACACCAAGATTCGGGGGGTTATCCCCCCGGAATTTTATTGAATAGCCACTTCAGTTTCAGCATCAAAGAAATGGCATTTCGCCATATCAAAATGAATAGTGATATTTTCTCCTGCGTGATAATCATTCACTGCCCCAGCACGGACCACTAACTCATGCCCCCCAACGATGGTATAAAGCATAAACTCAGCGCCTGTTAATTCTGCGACGCTAATTTTTGCTGATACATTATTTTCATTATTAGGCTGCGGATGTATGTCTTCAGGACGAATACCCAGCGTAACGGCCTGATGCTCATAACCCTGCGCTTTTAGCTGTGCTAATTTATTTTCGGGAATGGTTAACTTCAGCGTTTCGGTAACGAATTTATTACCATCAATCGCGCCACGAATAAAATTCATGGCCGGCGACCCAATAAATCCGGCGACGAACATATTTGCCGGGTGGTTATACACCGTTTTCGGTGCGCCAACCTGTTGAACAATGCCATCCTTCATAATCACAATACGCGTCGCCATCGTCATGGCTTCGGTTTGATCATGGGTAACATATATCATGGTGGTATTCAGTTTCTGATGCAGTTTGCTAATTTCTGCCCGCATCTGCACGCGAAGTTTGGCATCGAGATTCGATAAAGGCTCATCCATCAGGAAGACCCCCGCCTCACGAACAATCGCACGTCCCAGCGCCACGCGCTGACGCTGACCGCCGGATAACGCGCCAGGTTTACGCTGCAGATAATCGCGCAGGCCAAGGATTTGCGCCGCCCAGTTAACGCGCTCCTCGATCACCGCCGGAGCAATTTTCTGCATCTTCAGGCCAAACGCCATATTGTCATAGACGGTCATGTGCGGGTACAACGCATAGTTCTGAAAAACCATCGCAATATTGCGCGATTTCGCCGGCACATCATTCATCCGTTTACCGTCAATCAGCAGATCGCCGCCGCTGATCTCTTCCAGGCCGGCGATCATGCGCAACGTCGTAGACTTCCCGCAACCGGAAGGCCCAACAAAAACAATAAACTCTTTGTCTTCGATTTCCAGATTGAAGTCTTTAACGACGTGCACCTGGTTGTCGTAAATTTTTTGAATATGTTGCAACGAAAGCTGTGCCATGTTGAATCCTTTACTTGTCGTGTTGCCAGAAAGCCGATAAGCACGGCCACGTCAGAAATTCGGTTGAAGGGAGCTGCAAGTTTGCCCCGTTCAGCCCCGTACCGATGCCAACAGAGCGCATGCCGCAGGCGTTGATCGCATCCACGCCTGCTTGAGCATCTTCTATGCCAATGCACTGCTGCGGGTCAACGCCAAGACCCGCACAGGCAGCCAGAAAAATCTCCGGATCCGGTTTCGAACGGGTAATCAGCGCCGCATCCGCACAAAAGTCAAAACAAGTGCTAAGATCAAGCGCCTGTAAAATAGTGGGCGCATTGAGCGACACGGAGGCCAGCCCTACCGGAATCCGCTCTTCCCGTAACGTCATTAACAGCTCGCGAATCCCAGGCAATACTGAGTCGACCGTTAACTGACGCAGAGAATGGACATACAGACGATTTTTTCTCTCAGCCAATTGTGCGCAAGTCTCGGGAGTAAACTCCCCCGCCTTTCCGCCGTGGTGCAAAATACGCTGCAGTGACTCGCCACGACTAATCCCTTTCAGGCTGTCATTAAATGCTTCGTCGATCGCAATCCCTATTTCGTCGGCTACCTGCCGCCACGCCAGGAAATGCAGATGCGCGGTATCGGTAATCACGCCATCCAAATCAAAAATGATGGCCTGTGGTTTGAGTATCATTCATCGTCCTTTTTTGTGGTAGCGGTCCCATAAATAGACGTAATAATACCGTCATAGGTAATCGCTGACGTCCCCTGGACGGCGATCTTTTCGCCATTAACCCACAAGGTAATACGCTCAGTGCTGCTAATGCGGATCTCTGCTTTATTGATAGTGACCTGCATATCAACGCCCTGCCAACGCAGTGGGAAAGAGAGAGTTTGCCAATGGTCAGGCAATGCAGGGGCAAGATGTAACTCCCCGTGGCGAACATTCACGCCAGCAAATCCCTGAATTGCGCCCAGCCAGATGGCCCCCGTCGCCGCTGCGTGAATACCGTCATCACAGCTATGTGGATCGTCTCCGAGATCGATAAGCGATCCTTCACGCCAGAAGCGATACCCCTGCTCTGAATCCCCACAACGCGCAGCCACAATCCCATGGATAGCCTTACTCAAAGACGAGTCATGAATGGTGCGCGGCTCGTAAAAGCGCAAGTTCGCCAGACAGGTTTGCGGGTTGAATTGCTCCGGCAGCATATAGGTCAGCATCACCACATCGGCCTGTTTGAGAATTTGCATCTCATTGACCTCTGCGCGGGAGTAATCGAGCAAAATCGTCTGCTTGCCCGCTTTCGCTTTGTAACTGGACAGATCGATAACCGGTTTGCTCAGGAAGGTGTCGTCCTGAGGTAACACGCCATCAGACAACGCTTCCGGTCGCCACAGATGGCGTAAAAAATGCTCAGCACGGTGAATAAAGGTCTCATCGCTACAGCCCAGGCGACGCGCAAAACCGAGCGCCTGCTCCACGTTGTACCAGGCCATGTAGTTGGTGAACGCATTGTTGTTCACATGCTCTGTGTATTCATCCGGGCCAATTACATTGTGGATCTCTAAACGGTCATTAACCATAACGGCTCTGCTGATCCAGAACTTCGCTGTTTCCAGAAGCAGCGTTATACCTTCACGGGACATAAAGTTCATATCCCCGGTGGCATGCCAGTAATTAATCACCGCCCAGGCTATATCCGCCACGAGATGATGCTCAGCCTGTGCGGAGGCCACTTTCTGCCGCAGCCCGGTACGGATGTTGATCGCCGCGAATTCAGGCGTCTCCTCCTCACCGCTGCGCGCGCTCTCCCAGGGAAACAGCGCCCCCTGCCAACCGTTGCGGCGGGCTTTCTCACGCGCGCCCGACAAATTATGCCAGCGGTAACGTAATAAACTTCTTGCTGTTTTCGGCTCGGTGAAGAGATGGAACGGTAACAGAAAGACCTCGGTATCCCAGAAAACGTGACCTTTATACCCTTCGCCTGTCAGACCTTTCGCCGCAATACTGCTGCGCTCATCGTGATCTGGCGTCATTACACGCAAATGATAGAGCGCATAATCCAGCGCTCGCTGATCGCTCATATCATTACTGGTGACCTGAACGCGACGGCTTTGCCACCAGGCATGCCAGTTAGCGGTCGACTCCGCCAGCAGCGCATCGTATCCCTGCTGGGCGCACGCTTCCAGATTACGTAGCGACTGGCGTGCCCAGGTTTCCAGCGACAGGCTGCGCTCGCTCGCCCAGTCTATCCAGCTAATTTTCGTCAGCGTAACGCGTTGTCCGGTTTTCGCCTGCACGCTATTGTGTTGTAACAACCGACGTTCTTTGGCGGTGAAGCAGCGCTGCGCCGCACCGTCTACGTCGCAAAACGTCGCGATCGCGATATCGTTGCGATTGTCCTGGGTGGTGTAAATGCCTTGCAGCAGATGCTGACCAAATACCCGGACCTGCGTTTCATCCAGATGCTGACGTCCATGATTGGTGATCGTGGCATCAATCCCGGTTGAGATGCCAATGCTCGCATCACCATCCAGCGGGGTAACGGCAACTTCCATAGCAAACAGCGGCAGTTTTTGCGCCGAGACAAACCGCCGGCTCTCAATAGCGAAACGTGCGCCGCCGGGCGCTCGCCAGACCAGGGTACGGCGTAATTCTCCGCTGGCAAAATCCAGTTCACGATGCCAGCGCTCAATCACACCGCTGGTTAGCGAGAAAATCTCACCATTAAGCGCGATCTCCACGCCCACCACATCAGGCAGATTAACCAGTTCATTAATTTCACCTTTCCCCGCCCGGTGATACAGTCCCGCCAGATACATGCCGCGAGTTTGTAAGGTGTAGGCTTCTTCGTGGCTGGCGCGAATCCCCATATAGCCGTTGCCAAGCGTCATCAGCGACGCATATTTGTTGAGGCTGTGTGGGCAAAAAGCCGGTTCGGTTAGCATTACTGGCTTCGTCATAAGTCTACATATGTTCCTGTTTCAGCCGATTCATACAGTGCGGCAACCAGTTGTTGAATAACGACGCCCTGCTCTGCGTCCGCAATAGCGACAGGCTCGCCCTGAACGTGATTCACGAAGGCCTCCATGCTGCGAAAATGACGATTGTCATCGGCTATTTCGCGCTGGAACAGCACGTCCAGCGTCCCGTCACGATCGGTATAGACCCGCGCCGGAAATAAGGTCGCCCCGGCAAGATCGCCGCAGAAATTGACGTTCATAATCGATTGTTCAGGAATATTCAGCGCGAAAGAGGTCTCAAGACGCAGGATCCCGCCGTTATGAAATTCGATCGTGCCGAACAGAGAATCCTCAACGGTGTACGTCGCGGGATCCCATGCCCCGAACTGGCCGCTGCTCTTACGTGTGCCAATACGCTGATAGCTGTGCGCGTTAACACGCTTTACCGCCGGGAAGCCCAACACATACATCGCGGCATCAAGCATATGGATACCGATATCAATCAGCGGCCCACCGCCCTGCAGTTCCTTGTTGGTAAAAACACCCCAGCCGGGTACGCCGCAGCGACGCAAAGCGCGGACATTAGTGACATAGATTTCGCCCAGCGCGCCTGCCATCACCTGTTCGCGAAGCAACTGGGTATCCAGTGCGAAACGATGGTGAAAATCATATGCCAGTACTTTTCCCATCCGCCGCGCCGTTTTACACATCTCCAGCGCCTCGTCTGGCGTCATGGCCGGGGGCTTTTCGCACATCACATGACAGCCAGCGTTCAGCGCCAACATGGTGTGTTCATAATGAAAACGATTGGGCGAACAGATGCTGACGATATCTGGCTTTGCTTCGCGTAACATCGTCTGCGGATCGTCCCAAACCTGCGGATTACCGTATTTCTCTGCCAGCACCTGCGCCTGTGACAGGCGGCTGTCACAGACAGCCACCAGTTCCAGATCGTTGCGGGTGCAGTAGTACGAAGCATGAACTTTATCCGCTACCTGCCCGGCGCCGATAATGGCGACACGTAGCGGAGCGCTTGTCAGTGCACTTTTCACGGAAATCCTCTTAGCAGGTACGCAGCCAGGCCAGCGACTGACGGTATGCTTCCGGCAGGTTCTCCGCCCGTACCCGTCCTTCATACACTACGTAACCCTGATAATTATCTTCCCGCAGTTGGTCAAACAGCGCAGAGAAATCCAGCGTACCGCTCCCCGGCTGATAACGATGGTTATCCGCAATATGCACGTGACCCAGCAGATCGCGATTATCGTGCAGCGCCTGCGCCATATCGTCTTCTTCGATATTCATGTGGTAAAAATCACCAATGATTTGCACATGCTTCAGGTTGTTTTCCACGATATAGCGGCGAGCATCCGCCAGGGTGTTGATCATATGATCCTGATAGCGATTGAGCGGCTCGAGATACACCACCGTGCCCGTACGTTCAGCGACTTTATCGAGATAAATCAATGAATCACTGACGGCTTTGCGATCGCCTTCCAGGCTACGCGGAGAGGTCATCGGCGGTAGGCGGAAGGTAAACATGCCCCAGGCGGCAGGGACAATAATCCCTTGCCCGCCGACTTCGGCCAGCGCTTCAAGAATGCGGGTGATCTGCTGTAAACCATTCAAACGACGTTCTTCGATAAAATCACCGATCCAACCGTCATAGCCCCCGCAGGCGGTGGTCACGGGCAGACCTGTTTCTTTGATCGCCGCTTTCACTTCCTCAAGATTGTTGACCAGCAATTTGCCGTCAATTTCAAAACCATCAAAACCCATCTCTTTGATGTAACGGAATTTCTCGAGAATATTTTCCGGGAAAAAAGCCTGATTCTGTGTTCCGATTTTCATTTTCTGCATTCCTTAATTAAAACGTCACGCCCATTTTGATGCTTTGTTCCGGATGGCGATCGACATACTGCATATAGCTTTCCGGGCTGCTGGCGAAGGTAACTACCGGGTCGATAAGCTCTTCACAGTTCAGATAACCGTTCATCAACAGTTCCCAGCAGGTCTCCTCAATGCGCTTGCGATTCCAGCGTGGATAATCTGGATTTGGTTCACTGCAGGCGCGGGAGAAGACAATTTTGGCGTTGTTGAAATGCGCTTCACGGCCCAGGTTGAACCCTTCTGCAAAAGGTTTTGCGAAGGCGACATAGGAGATGGTGCCCCCGTAGGCCAGACCGCGTAACGCTGATTGCAGCGCATCCGCATAGCCGCTGGTTTCGATGATCACATCCGCGCCCTGTTTGCCGGTCAGCTTTTTAATTTCCATGCCCACGTCAGTGCCAATCGGGTCCAGACAGAAATCAGCCCCATGGCGACGCGCGATATCACAACGATGGGCAATCGGATCCACGCCAATCACCACTGACGCTCCCGCTTTCTTAGCCAGTTGCACGGCGATCTGGCCAATTGCCCCTAACCCGACGATGACCACAAAGTCACCGACGCGCACATTGGCATCACGCACACCGCTCATAGCGAACTGTGCAGGGTCATAGCACACGGCATTTTTCCACGAACTGCCTTCCGGCATTTTGCGCAGTTTGTAGTTGTTCACGGCATTAAAGATGACCGTTTCTGCCAGTGGACCATATCCGCAGACAGAGTCGCCGACAGCGTAATCGGTCACATCGCTACCACACTCAATGACATCGCCCACAACCATGTTGCCAAGCTGGAACTTACCGAACTCGATTCCGCGCGGCGCCCCTTCCGGACGCGGCATAAACATTTGCCATTCGCCGTTAAAATCTTCATCAATAAACGGACTGGCAGCGCGGAAATCGACTACTTCAGTGCCATGTTTGGGTGCGCCAAAACGTACGCGGACTTTCACTTCATTGGCGGATACCGCTCTGTCTTCATATTCCACCAGCGCTGCAACACGCGGTTCGGTGGCAACTAACTTCTTCATTTACAACTCCTTAATTAAACTGGCCGCTTAGCCTTTCACGCCGCCTGCGGTCAAACCACTCTTAATAAAACGTTCGGAAAGCGCATACATAATGACCACCGGCAATGCGGTGACCAACGATGCGGCCATCATGCGTCCCCAGATATAGTCAGGCGTACTGAACAGCGCGTTCAGACCGACCGGTAAGGTAAAATTGCTGGCGCTGGAGAGGAAAATCGAGGCAAACAGATAGTCATTCCACGCGACCATAAAGCAGTACACAAAGACCGAAACCAGACCAGACATGGCCAACGGCACGGTGATGCGAAAGATAATTTGCAGACGATTTAATCCATCCATCATCGCGGCTTCTTCTATCTCATCCGGAATGGTGTCGAAGTAGCTTTTCAACATGAACACGGCTGTCGGCAGCGTTTGGGTCACCATGGTGATAATCAACGCCATTTCGGTGTCATAAATGCCGAGGGCCGTAATGATTTTGAACAACGGCACCACCAGCAAAATCCCCGAGAACATGTACACCGTGTAAAAGCTGGCGTTGATGGTCATCCGTCCCTTAAAACGCAGGCGGGACAGCGCATACGCTCCGAGGACGCCGAGAAACACCGCCACCACAGATGACGAGACCGATACCACCAGGCTATTACGGAAGTAGTCAACAAACGGGAAGATCATCGGGTTGAAAATGTCGATGTAATGTTCCAGCGTCCATTGCTGAGGTAACAGCGTGGGATGCAGTGAAATCGCCTCTTTTGCGCTTTTAAATGAGGTCATCAGCATCACAAAAAACGGAAATAACGTGATACCGAGGAAGACAATTAATCCACAGTAAAAGCCGATGCGGCCAAGCGTGCGCTTATTTGTTGCCATTGAGGTTCACCCGTTTTCTGGTCAGCAGGATAACAGCGAAAATGATGACGAAAAGAACGACAGAAATTGCGGCCGCTTTACCCAGGTCATTGAATGCAAAAGCCGTTTTATAGAGATAGACCCCGAGAATATCGACTTTGGTGGTCAGCAGATAAACATCGGCGAACATATAGAACATCCAGATCGTACGCAGCGTGACTACGGTCGCCAGCACCGGCATGATCGCTGGCAGCGTGACGATACGAAACCGTTGCCAGGCGTTCGCGCCATCCATTTCCGCCGCCTCATACAACGATTTATCAATAGTCTGCAAAATCGCCAGAAATGAGATAAAGGCATACGGGAAGTAGCGCCAGATGGCGAAAAGTACAACCAGTGCGAAGCTGCTGCCGGGATTGTCGAACCACAGCGGCGCCTGATCGTACAGATGCAGCAGATCCACGCCGAGGTAGTTCACAATGCCGTAGCCGTTGTTGAACATGTATTTCCAGGCAAACACCAGCGAAATTGATGGCGTTACGTAAGAGAGGATCACCAGCGAGCGCGCCGTTTTTCGCAGACGAAACTCACGGTTAAAAAACATCGCCACTCCCAGCCCCAGCACCGTGCTCCCGGCAACAACCAGCGCGGTATACCAGACCGTCATCCACAGCGAATGCCAGAATCCGGGATCGGTTAAGATACGGATATAGTTGCTCAAGCCGACAAATGTTGACTCAATTTGTGGATTAAGCGGCAGACGCATAAAGCTGATTTCGATGTTAGATATCATCGGCCATGCGACTAAACCACCCAGCAAGAGCAAGCTGGGCGCCAGCAGCAGCATGGCAAATGGCATATCCGATCGACCTGAGAAGAACTTATTCATCACGGCTTTCCATTTCCCCATTAGCGCTGTTCAACAAGGTCATCCAGTTTGGTCTGGCTTGCCTTCATCGTCGTTGAAAGATCGGCTTTTCCTACCGTGACGTTGTGCACCATGGTGCTTATGACACCGGAACCCGTAACGTCGCCCATGCGGGTAAAGTTCTTATCGCCGACTGCGCCAAACACCTGAATATTCGGCAGTTCGGCAATCAGTTGATCGGGTAATTCACCCAGTGCTTTAATAACGGGGTTATCTTTCCACGTTGCGGTATTCACCACTGCTTTATTGACCGGGAGCGCAGCGCCAGGGGACATCATCACCCAGTCAGCAATGTTGTCGGCCTGCTCCATAAAGGTGACAAATTTTTCTGCGGCTTCTGTCTCTTCGGTTTTTTGACCTGCGGTTATGGTCAGCGATGTCAACATGCCGTAGACGGCAGACGTTTTTTCCGTCGGAACCATAAAACCAACATTTTTAGGATCCCCCTCCTTAATCACCGCCGGGAGGATATAGGTGGAATAAATAGCCATCGGCGCAGTGCCGTTCATGAAAGCGTCTTTGACCTCCATGATGTCGTTAGATCCCGGCATGGTATTCATCGCAAGCTGGCGGTAATACTGCAACGCCTGGGCCATCTCCGGCGTGTCGAGCGTGATCTTTCCCTGCGCATCGAAAACGTTAGCCTGGTTAGAGAGCGCGAACTGAGAGAAGGACTGTTCGGTCAATACGCTTTCCGCCGTAGGTAGCGCAATACCATATTTTTTACTGCCCGGATCGTTTAACTTCTGCGCCACTTCGAGCAGTTGCTGCCAGTCTTTCGGCTCTTCCAGCCCTGCTTTTGCCAGTGCATCTTTGCGATACCAGACCCCGCCAATCCAGGCGCTAACCGGTACCCCGGTCCATGCAGAGCCATCTTCGGTACGCACAATACGCAGTACGCCATCATAAAACGCGTCTTCACCCACACCGTTGATGACCTGCGCCACCGCTTTGCGATCGATAAGCGATTCTTTGTCCATGACTTTCGCGTAGTCATGGCTGGTTTCAATGACTTCAGGAAGTGAACCGCTACGTGCGAGGGTAATCACTTTGGTGTTGTAAGCATCCTCTTCAACAGGAACCTGTTTGACGCTGATACCGGGGTTCTCTTTTTCAAAGCGCTCAATCAGTTTGGCAATAACCGCCTGCCGCTCCTGTTCTACAGAAGAGTGCATAAATTCAATCGCGACAGAGGATTTTTTATCATCCTTACACCCGGTAACCAGGGCGCAGGACACCAGTGCTGAAATCAGCACAATTTTAGCTTTAAGCATGGAATGTTCCTTTTTATTTCTTAATCCACATAACCTGCCAGGCGTGTAACGTTAATTCCTTACCCGAAATACTTTCTTCGCTAATCAAATCAAATCCATTTTCAATATCAATATTAATGGTTTGTGTCTGAGCGCTGACATTAAATAAACCAGTAATTTCTTCGCCTGTTTCTGCCGTACGTTTAATTTGCATAACGGCCGGTGTAACACTGTTAATCTTAAAATCACTATCAGGATGAAATGCTTTGTTATTACGCCGCAGAACAATTAATCGGGATAACTCATGGTAAATGGCGTGACGCAAACAAGTTTCATCGGCCAGTTCCGTTTCTATTTGTCTTATATGATATTTTTTACGGTTGATCGCCCGGTTATAACCCAGTTTTTCCACACCTTCATAGTCATTGCGCGATCCGAGGATACTTTGAATATAAATCGCTGGCACACCAGGAAAACTCAGCAAAATGGCATGGGCAAGTATAAAGCGGGAAAATCTTTCAGCATCACTGCTATTACCCGGCGTTAACGCATCCATATAGGTTACGTTAATTTCATACGGGCTTCGGCTACCATCAGGATTATTCTTCCAGTTAACCAGGGCGCCTTCCTGTTGTAATTCCGTCACCAGTCGCATGATTTCATCTTCAGGTAACAGGCCCCGTAACGGGTTGAGGCCAATTCCGTCATGCGATGCGAGGAAATTAAACCATGTGGTCTCAGTCGATGGCAGTTCCAGTGATTGCGCCCACTGACACAATGTCGTTGTATCCTGGCGTTGCACCGCATGCAGCACCAGCGGCGGCAGCGAGAACTGGTACACCATGTGCGCCTCATCGCGGCCATTTCCGTAATAGGAAATGTTATCCTTATGCGGAACGTTCGTTTCAGTAATAATCGCCGTACCAGGTGCCGCGCAGTCAGCAATAGCGCGGAACAGTTTGATAAGCTGATGCGTTTTTTCCAGGTGAATACAGGTTGTCCCTGGCTCTTTCCACATAAAACCAACCGCATCCAGGCGGACATAATCAGCGCCCTGCTCCAGGTAACTCAGCAGTACATCGACCATCGCCAGTAATACCAATGGATTGGCATAGTTGAGATCGATCTGGTCGTCGCTGAACGTCGTCCAGAGATGACGCACAGTATTATCTTTCAGCGTAAACGGGGTCAGTAACGGTAATGCACGTGGGCGCGTGACGTTGCTCAGGTCCGTATCAGGATCCATCGCAATAAAGAATTCTTCATAACCGTCAAGCTGTTGCAAATAGTTATTAAACCATTCGCTTTTAGCTGACATATGGTTACAAACAAAATCAAACATCAGTCGACTGGATTCAGCTAATTGCTTAATATCATTCCAGTCACCGGTTTCTTCGGCAACCTGATAGTAATTAATTACTGAAAAACCATCATCCGATGACCACGGATAAAATGGCAACAGATGCACATGAGAAAATGTCGACTTAAGCCATTCATTATAAAACTGATTAAACGTTGGCAGCGGTTTTTTATCTTCCGCGTAAAATTGATCGGCGTAGGTGATCAGAACGACATCACCCTCATCCCAATGCGCTTTACGGTTTTTTTTAATTAATTTTTGTGATTTTTCTAAACGCGCAACCAGCGCTTCATAGTGAAGTGAAGAAAATGTGTCGCCATAGACTTCACTCAGACATTTTTGGATTTTTTGGTTCACCTTCATTTCTCGTGGTAGCGGTCCCATGACGCAAGAGACTACTCTGCCGGAAATAAGCTGTCAATCAGCTGAGGTGGCCTGGAGGGGGGTTAGAAAAGAATTTTGGCAGCCAAAAAATCGTATTTGTGAGCTGCCGCAAATTAACTGAGGGAATGTTGATTAATTGTTGCTTGCTTTTGTTGTTTCGGATATCAGGGTTGATTACCTGAATAGCGTTTCGACAATTTTGTCGCTGCCCGGCTCAACAAAGGTTCAAGTACTAACGCCAGCAACATTTTTAGCGGACGTCGGGCCACGGACTTCACGGCCCACCCTGCTACTCCAGCCGGGCCATAGCGCAGCGCAGTCAGCAGCACCAGCTTACCTGCTATTTTAAAGCCCGGCTTTACCTTTTGCCCGGCACGTTGCCAGCGATTATTCATTTTTAACCTCACAATTGGCGGAAGCGGCTGCGTAATGTGAAGGTATCAGATGTCACATAACGCTCCATCTCACGCAAACGCTTTTCACTTGCAGCCAGCTCACGATCGACAGCATCCAACAGCTCACCGCTTGATGGCTGCTGTTCTCCGGAAACCACGTTGTCCGGCATCGGATCCAACACAAACGTCAGTACGATGTAGGCGACAAAGGTGAAAAAGGCCAGACCAAAAAAGATGGACAGCACCACCAGGATCCGCACCAGTTTCACAGGAACATCGAGATAATGCGCAATACCCGCGCAAACCCCTTTCACCATGCCTTGCTGCGGTATACGCCACAGTTTTTTGTTCAGATTAACGCCCCCCATTAGCGGTCCCTCCAGTTTGGATGTTCAGCATCAAGGATGTCTTCCAGCGCTTGAATGCGCTCACGCATCCGCTGTGCGTCCTGGTTAAGTTCAGCCAGACGCTGTTGTTCACTTTGCGCCAGCTCGCCGCGACTGGAACGATTGCTGTAATGCAGCCAGAGCCAAATCGGTAAGACGAACAGCACAAAGATGGTTAACGGAATGGCCAGAAATAGCGCGCTCATGAGTACTCCTTACAGGTGATGAGCGGCGGCGCGTTCGGGCACCGCCAGATATTATTATTGCTTGTCTTGCTGCATTTTGGCTTTCAATTGCGCCAACTGCTCGCTGATTTCATCATCTGCTTTCAGGTCAGCAAATTGCTGATCCAAAGACTTCTGCTTACCGAAGTTATGGCTTTCAGCTTCAGCTTCCATTTGATCGATTCGGCGCTCAAAAGATTCAAAGCGCGCCATCGCTTCATCCAGTTTGCCGCTGTCCAGTTGACGACGAACATCACGGGAAGAGTTTGCCGCCTGATGGCGCAGCATCAACGCCTGCTGACGAGCACGGGTTTCACTAAGTTTGTTTTCCAGTTCACCAATCTCTTTTTTCATGCGCGCCAGCGTATCGTCAACCAGCGTTACCTCATGCTCCAGGGAGGCAATCAGGTCAGTCAGTTTCTGTTTTTCGATTAACGCAGAACGCGCCAAATCTTCTTTCTCTTTGCGCAGCGCCAGCTCTGCTTTTTCCTGCCACTCTGCCTGTTGGGCGCTGGCCTGTTCGATACGACGCGATAACTGTTTCTTTTCTGCCAGCGCGCGTGCGGAGTTTGAGCGCACTTCAACCAGCGTGTCTTCCATTTCCTGGATCATCAACCGCACCAGCTTCTGCGGATCTTCAGCCTTTTCCAGCAACGCATTAATGTTGGCGTTCACGATGTCGGCAAAACGAGAAAAAATACCCATAATGTAATCCTCACTTACTGTTCTGATATCGGGCAATGCCCTGCTACTGTTCTAATGCACTTCGCATGCCAACTTTTTAATCTCTTGAATTACTTGAAAATATCCAATTTTACCTGCCGGGATAAATAGGGTAAATTGGTGAATAACACTAACAAATGGTGAATTTCATCATGGCAGGATACAAAGATAATCTTCTGGGCGAAGCGAACAGCTTTATTGAAGTTCTGGAGCAGGTTTCTCATCTCGCGCCGCTGGATAAACCTGTGCTGGTCATTGGGGAACGCGGTACGGGGAAAGAGCTTATCGCCAACCGCCTGCACTATCTCTCCACCCGCTGGCAAGGCCCGTTTATTTCACTTAACTGCGCGGCGCTAAACGAAAATTTACTCGATTCCGAACTTTTTGGTCACGAAGCTGGCGCCTTTACTGGCGCGCAGAAACGTCATCCGGGTCGTTTCGAGCGCGCCGATGGCGGCACGCTATTTCTTGATGAACTGGCGACCGCCCCGATGCTGGTACAGGAAAAACTGCTGCGCGTTATTGAGTACGGAGAACTGGAACGCGTCGGCGGTAGCCAGCCGTTGCAGGTCAACGTACGACTGGTTTGCGCAACCAATGCCGACCTGCCGCGCATGGTAAGTGAAGGCACGTTCCGCGCGGACCTGCTGGATCGTCTGGCTTTTGATGTGGTGCAACTCCCACCGTTACGCGAACGTCAAAGCGATATCATGCTAATGGCTGAACATTTTGCCATTCAGATGTGCCGTGAGATCGGGTTACCGTTGTTTCCAGGGTTCACCGACGAGGCCAAAGAAACGCTCCTCCACTACCGTTGGCCGGGCAATATTCGTGAGCTGAAAAACGTCGTGGAGCGTTCGGTTTACCGACACGGGACCAGCGATTACCCGCTGAATGAGATTGTGATTGACCCGTTCAGGCGTCACACCACACCGCCGCAGGCGCAGGAAACCAGACCTGCATCCGTAACCTTACCGCTGGATCTGCGTGAATTCCAACAGCAGCAGGAGAAGGAATTTTTGCAAAGCAGCTTACAGCAGGCGAAATTTAATCAGAAAAAAGCCGCTGAATTATTAGGTCTGACCTACCATCAGCTCCGTGCGTTACTCAAGAAACACCAAATTTAGCGTACAGGGGCAGACGTTGGACGCGAGGGTTAAAACAGTTTACCATGATGCAATCACTGTATAAAAAAACAGGTTAATCATGATGACTCTGGCGTTAGTTGGCGAAAAAATTGACAGAAACAGATTCACTGGTGCGAAAGTTGAAAATAGTACGTTTTTCAACTGTGATTTTTCGGGTGCCGACCTCAGCGGCACTGAGTTTATTGGCTGCCAGTTCTATGACCGAGAAAGCCAGAAAGGGTGTAATTTTAGTCGCGCTATCCTGAAAGATGCCATTTTCAAAAGTTGTGATCTCTCCATGGCGGATTTCAGGAATGTGAGCGCGCTGGGAATCGAAATTCGCCACTGCCGCGCACAAGGTTCAGATTTTCGCGGCGCAAGCTTTATGAATATGATTACCACACGCACCTGGTTTTGTAGCGCCTATATCACCAATACCAACTTAAGCTACGCCAACTTTTCAAAAGTCGTACTGGAAAAGTGCGAGCTGTGGGAAAACCGTTGGATGGGTACTCAGGTACTGGGGGCGACGTTCAGTGGTTCAGATCTTTCCGGCGGTGAGTTTTCGTCGTTCGACTGGCGGGCCGCAAACTTTACGCACTGTGATTTGACCAATTCAGAACTGGGCGATCTCGATGTCCGGGGTGTTGATTTGCAAGGCGTCAAACTGGACAGCTACCAGGCATCGTTGATCCTGGAACGTCTTGGCATCGCTGTCATTGGTTAATATTCAGAGAGCGGTGCCTGCCGCCCCCTGCCCTTAAACAGTATTGTCCGCGCTGGCTTTCCCCCGCGGACGTTTCGACTCAGCGAACATAGACGTCAGAGAGTTCCGGTCCCCCCGTCAGAACACCATACCTGACCGGATGTATAGCTGTTCTCTTCAGCCGCTAAAGTGACATACAGAGGGGCAATTTCTACCGGTTGGCCTGGCCGACCGAGCGGCGCATTTGCGCCAAATTTCTCAATTTTTTCCTGTGGTTGGCCGCCGCAACACTGCAATACCGTCCAGTACGGTCCAGGCGCGACAGCATTCACACGGATCCCTTTGGGTGCCAGTTGCTTTGCCAGCGATTTAGTAAATGCCACTATCGCCGCCTTGGTCTGAGCATAATCAAGCAGGATCTCACTTGGCTCATAAGCCTGTACCGACGAGGTGTTAATAATCACGCTGTCTCGTGAAAAATGAGGAACAGCCGCTTTGGTGATCCAAAACATGGCGTAGACATTGGTCTTGAATGTCGCATCAAACTCTTCTGTGGTGAGGTCTTCGATCGATTCGCAAAATTGCTGACGACCGGCGTTATTCACCAGAATATCCAACCCTCCCAGCGCTTCTACCGCCTGTTTTACCAGATGGTTACAGAAAGTTTCGTCACGAATATCACCGGGAATCGCCGCGACTTTTCTCCCTGCTTTTTTTATCAATTCGACAACCTCACGCGCATCGTCCTCTTCTTCAGGTAAATAATTAATCGCGACATCGGCGCCTTCGCGGGCATAAGCAATGGCAACAGCACGCCCAATACCTGAGTCACCTCCGGTAATTAATACCTTGCGACCATTTAACCTGCCGCTTCCCTGATAGCTTTCTTCGCCATGATCGGGACGCGGTTGCATTTTTCCAGCCAGACCCGGAAAAGGTTGTTTTTGATGTGGAAAAGGCGGCTGCGGAAAACGTTCTGAATTAGTTTTATTGGTGGTCTGTTTTCCTTTATTTAGGTCAGTCATTCAATCACCTCTCATGAGTCATCATTCATCGCAAAGACTAATAAGCGTAGAACAAAATGAATGACATGACCTTTATAATTTACCCACAACTTAATTTTTGCCAAATATTAACCTGGTCCTTACGATGATAACTTCACATTGCGTTGAGATATTTACTCGGATAAGTCCTGGTTTATTTATTTGTTCTTCCAGGCTGAAACTTCTTCAACCAATACCGCCAGGCTAAAACGTACCGCCTTTTCTATAACGTCCTGGCAATCCCCGGAAAAATATTCCCGTTTTGTTATTATCCGCCCGCGGAAATTCCACGCAAACCACACCGTTCCTGCGGGAGTACCATCCTCCCCACCCTCCGGCCCCGCATATCCGCTAATGGCTATGCTGATGTCGGTTTCGGCTTGCTCACGTATTCCTACAGACATCTCACTGACCGTTTGCTCACTAACGGCGCTATATTTCTCCAGCGTACTGGCCCGCACGCCGAGCATTTTCTGCTTGGCGCGATCGCTAAAGGTTATAACGCCGATATCATAAAATTCTGCGGTATCCGCCTGTGCACAAAGCGCGGCGGCCAAGTTTCCTCCTGTACAAGATTCTGCGGTAGTCAACGTTAAACCGCGATCAATAAGCGTTTTTGCAACCCGTTTCGTCAGTTCATTGCGTGTTTTTGCGTCATTGTACTCCGTGTTCATTACCGCCTCGCTAATTCTCTTCAGGAATGACAGAAATATGTCCGTTACGTTCCAGAATGGCATATTTGATTTTACTGGATTCGGTAATCCCCTGATTTTGTCGTGCTGCGACTAATATATCGTCAAGAGAAACATCCACTTTCTTCATTTTATCCAATAAAGGGATCCCATGATCAAGCAGGATAACCGGAGAGCCATCCAGTACAGATTCTGCCCCAACTACCTTTTTCTTAATAAAACCAAACAGAATATCAATAGTAACCAGTGTGACAATCGTGATCATGGCGCCGGTTAACGAAAAATCATTACCCAATAAGGCTTGCTGAGTTGCTTCACTGATAATCAGTAATAAAATCAGATCGAAGCTGGTCATTTGTAACAATGCCCGGCGACCGGCTATTTTGAAAACCACCAGCAAAATAAGGTAAATGGCTAATGCCCGGAAGACCATCTCCATACCCACCTCCTAGGGATAAATAAATTGTCTGAAGCGGATTTCAGGTTCGCCATTTAGCTGGAGAAAACTCATTACACTTCCTGGCTTCACGGGCGTAACCTGCAGCCAGACAGTAAAATCCTGCGTTGCTTCAGAATCATTGTAGACAAGGTAAAGATCGTTACCCTTGCTGTACATGCTGTCTGGCTGTGGCCAAATATTTTCCATCTCATAAAATTTGTTGAAATCGCCGCCAATGCGCAACGTCATGTTCACAGAATCATGCTTCTGTCCGGAGATTTTAAATTGAAATTCCGTTTGCAAACGACCAAATTTTTCGAATTGTAACTCTGTTGTCTTTAAGCTATTTTTTCTCGTTTCCTCACTTAAATATCCGCCGGAAAACGCTCCCGCCGTAGCAAGTAAAACAATGCAGAGCAAACAGATAAAACCAATCTTGTGAAAGCCTGATTCAAAATTCAGAAAATGCTGACTCTCTTTCACTCCTTGCAAATGGGCTTTCTCTCTGTTCATTTCACCGCCTCGCTTATATCACACCAATCCTTTGTTTTATTGGAAAATTATCATTTGAGACTTATCCCACTCGCCAGATTAATAAATAGCAACCAAACTTAATAAGTCAAATCAATTTATATGGAGGCTCTATGAAAATATCTTTCGCCCCCTTACTGTGTTGTTTTTTATTGCCATCAGCGTTTGCCGATGATAATGGTGGATTGAAAAAGGATACCGCCCCGCCACCTGCCCACGCACTGGATGAAGGATATCGCGGCACTGAAGATGCAAGAATCATGACCGTCCAACAAGCTAAAACTATGCATGACGGAGCGACTATCTCTTTACGGGGTAATCTCATTGAGGATCAAGGAGGAGATAAGTTTATCTTCCGTGACAAAACCGGCACGATCAATACGCTTATTCCGCTTGCCGTCTTTGATGGCCGAACGGTAAAACCCGATCAAATGATCAGGATTAACGGTAGCCTTGACGCTAAAATGCAACCGCCGGTGGTACGCGTTAATAAAATCCAGAAGTAATTCGACATACGGGAAGATATTCACTCTTCCCGCCTCATTCTTGTTTATTTTCCTCTGATTCTGCAGACATTCCTCCCACACAACAGACTCATTTTTCCCGTCAGACACCTCCCGCCATTGAATCCGGCGTTTAAGCGAGTCAGAGGTGCCATGAAAATGCTAAGATAGCTAATAGAGGATATGCAAAGTGGATAGCAGGTATGAATTTTGACCAACTGGCGATGTTGAATTCGCGGTTATCAACCCTGCAGCCCCCAAACACAAACGGTAATGGCAAATGTCATTAAGTATTAGTAAGATAGCTTCTTTATATATAACCCTTTAAAATTATGCGCCTGGTTTTATCATCTCTGATCGTGATGGCTGGACTTCTGAGTGGTCAGGCTGCAGCTGCGCCTGAGCAGGCCTCGTACGCTGATATTCGTGACAGTGGCTTTGTCTATTGCGTCAGCGGGCAGGTCAATACGTTCAATCCACAAAAAGCGAGCAGCGGTCTCATCGTAGACACATTAGCGGCCCAATTGTATGACCGACTGCTTGATGTCGATCCCTATACTTATCGTCTGGTGCCAGAACTGGCTGAAAGCTGGGAAGTATTGGATAACGGCGCAACCTACCGCTTCCATTTACGTCGTGATGTTCCGTTTCAAAAGACAGCCTGGTTCACGCCCACCCGCAAACTGAATGCGGACGATGTGGTATTTACCTTCGAGCGCATCTTTGATCGCCAACATCCGTGGCACAATATCAATGGCAGCAGTTTTCCCTATTTTGACAGCCTGCAGTTCGCCGATAACGTCCAAAGCGTGCGCAAGCTGGACAACAACACCGTTGAATTTCGCTTAAATCAACCCGACGCCTCCTTCTTGTGGCACCTTGCCACACATTATGCCTCGGTGATGTCGGCAGAATATGCTGCCAAATTAGCCAAACAGGATCGCCAGGAATTACTTGACCGACAGCCCGTCGGCACAGGTCCGTACCAACTTTCAGAAAATCGTGCAGGCCAATATATTCGCCTGCAACGGCATGAAAAATTCTGGCGAGGTACCCCCTTGATGCCCCAAGTCGTGGTGGATCTCGGCTCTGGCGGAACCGGCCGTTTATCGAAATTACTGACCGGCGAGTGCGACGTGCTGGCCTGGCCGGCTGCCAGCCAGCTCAGCATATTGCGTGATGATCCTCGACTGCGTTTGACGTTGCGTCCTGGGATGAATATCGCCTATCTGGCGTTCAACACGGATAAACCGCCGTTGAACAACCCTGCCGTACGACATGCGCTAGCGCTGGCCATTAACAACCAACGGTTAATGCAATCTATTTACTACGGTACGGCGGAAACCGCGGCATCTATTTTGCCTCGCGCCTCGTGGGCTTATGACAACGAAGCTAAAATTACTGAGTACAACCCGGCAAAATCGCGCGAGCAGTTAAAAGCGCTGGGGCTGGAAAATCTGACGTTACAACTTTGGGTCCCCACCAGTTCTCAGGCCTGGAACCCCAGTCCGCTGAAAACCGCAGAGCTGATTCAGGCTGATATGGCTCAGGTGGGTGTGAAAGTGAAGATTATCCCGGTAGAAGGTCGTTTTCAGGAGGCGCGATTAATGGATATGAACCATGATCTGACGTTGTCCGGCTGGGCAACTGACAGTAACGATCCTGACAGCTTTTTCCGACCGATGCTCAGTTGTGCCGCCATTAACTCACAGACCAACTTTGCCCACTGGTGCAATCCGGAGTTTGACAGCATTTTGCGCAAAGCCCTCTCTTCGCAACAACTCTCCTCGCGAATTGATGCCTACGACGAAGCGCAAAATATTCTTGCGCGCGAGTTGCCGATCCTGCCGCTGGCCTCTTCGCTTCGTTTGCAGGCTTATCGCTATGACATCAAAGGGTTGGTGCTCAGTCCGTTCGGCAACGCTTCTTTTGCCGGGGTTTCCAGGGAAAAGGCTGACGAGGTGAAAAAACCATGATTATCTTCACCCTGCGCCGTTTTTTATTACTGCTGGTCACCCTGTTCTTCCTGACTTTTATTGGGTTCAGCCTGAGCTACTTCACACCTCATGCACCGTTACAGGGCGCATCGCTGTGGAACGCCTGGGTATTCTGGTTCAATGGCCTGATTCACTGGGATTTTGGTGTGTCCAGTATTAACGGCCAGTTGATCTCAGAACAACTCAAAGAGGTGTTTCCGGCAACAATGGAGCTGTGCATTCTGGCCTTTGGTTTTGCACTGATGGTCGGGATCCCGATAGGCATGTTGGCGGGCATAACACGTAATAAATGGCAGGACCGTTGCATCAGCGCATTGGCTCTGATGGGCTTTTCTATTCCGGTTTTTTGGCTGGCGCTGCTGCTGACGTTGCTCTTCTCACTGACCCTCGGCTGGCTGCCCGTCTCCGGGCGTTTTGATCTGCTCTACGAAGTTAAGCCCGTTACCGGATTTGCCATTATTGACGCCTGGATCGCCGACTCGCCCTGGCGCGATGAAATGCTGGTCAGTGCGATCCGCCATATGGTGCTTCCGGTGTTAACGCTCTCCGTTGCACCGACGACGGAAGTTATTCGTTTGATGCGTATCAGTACCATTGAGGTCTTTGATCAAAACTATGTTAAAGCGGCGGCTACTCGTGGTTTGTCACGGTTAACGATTTTACGTCGTCACGTACTGCACAACGCTCTCCCACCGGTTATCCCGCGCCTGGGGTTACAGTTTTCCACCATGCTGACGCTGGCGATGATCACCGAGATGGTCTTTAGCTGGCCAGGTCTTGGCCGTTGGCTGATTAACGCGATTCGCCAGCAGGATTACGCGGCGATTTCGGCGGGTGTGATGGTGATAGGCTCACTGGTTATCATCGTTAACGTCATCTCTGATATTTTGGGTGCTATGGCTAACCCTCTGAAACATAAGGAATGGTATGCCTTACGATAGCGTCTACAGCGAAAAGCGCCCGCCTGGTACGCTGCGCACCGCATGGCGCAATTTTTACGGCGATGCAACCGCAATGATCGGCCTGTATGGCTGTGCGGGACTGGCGATTCTGTGTATTTTTGGTGGTTGGTTCGCGCCTTACGGCATCGACCAGCAGTTTCTCGGCTATCAGCTTTTACCGCCGTCATGGTCGCGCTATGGCGAAGTCTCTTTCTTCCTCGGGACTGATGACCTGGGGCGTGATGTTTTAAGTCGCCTGCTCAGCGGTGCGGCCCCAACCGTGGGCGGTGCGTTTGTCGTAACTCTCGCCGCCACGCTGTGTGGCTTGTTACTGGGGGTGGTTGCCGGAGCAACGCACGGTTTGCGTTCCGCGGTGCTCAATCACATTCTGGACACCCTGCTGTCGATCCCTTCACTGTTGCTGGCGATTATTGTGGTGGCTTTTGCCGGTCCGCATCTGACTCACGCGATGTTTGCCGTCTGGTTGGCGCTGCTGCCGCGGATGGTTCGCTCCGTCTACAGCATGGTGCATGACGAGCTGGAAAAAGAGTATGTTATTGCCGCTCGCCTTGATGGCGCAACCACGCTCAATATTCTGTGGTTCGCCGTTCTGCCCAATATTACCGCCGGGCTTATCACTGAAATCACCCGTGCGCTGTCGATGGCGATTCTGGATATCGCCGCGCTGGGTTTTCTTGACCTTGGCGCGCAGTTGCCATCACCGGAATGGGGAGCCATGCTCGGCGACGCGCTGGAGCTGATTTATGTCGCACCGTGGACAGTGATGCTGCCAGGCGCGGCGATCATGATAAGCGTGCTGCTGGTTAACCTGCTGGGTGATGGCGTGCGCCGCGCAATTATTGCGGGGGTGGAATAATGCCATTACTCGATATCCGCAACCTGACCATTGAATTCAGAACCGGCGACGACTGGGTAAAAGCGGTTGACCGTGTCAGCATGACCCTCAATGAGGGGGAAATCCGCGGACTGGTCGGCGAGTCCGGCTCCGGCAAGAGCCTGATCGCCAAGGCTATTTGCGGCGTCGCCAAGGATAACTGGCGCGTAACCGCAGACCGTATGCGCTTTGATGACATCGATCTCCTGCGCCTTTCCGCGCGTGAACGACGCAAGCTGGTCGGTCATAACGTTTCCATGATCTTTCAGGAACCGCAATCGTGTCTTGACCCGTCCGAGCGTATTGGACGACAGCTGATGCAAAATATTCCAGCCTGGACCTATAAGGGGCGCTGGTGGCAGCGCATCGGCTGGCGCAAACGCCGGGCGATTGAGCTTTTGCACCGCGTCGGGATAAAAGATCATAAAGATGCCATGCGCAGCTTCCCGTATGAACTGACCGACGGCGAGTGTCAGAAGGTAATGATCGCTATTGCACTGGCGAATCAGCCGCGCTTGCTGATTGCCGATGAACCGACGAACGCGATGGAGCCAACGACCCAGGCGCAAATATTTCGCCTGCTGACCCGGCTGAACCAAAACAGCAATACTACCATTTTGTTGATCAGCCATGACCTGCAAATGCTCAGCCAGTGGGCGGACAAAATCAACGTAATGTATTGCGGACAAACGGTGGAAACCGCGCCCAGTAAAGATCTGGTGACGATTCCACATCATCCTTATACGCAAGCGTTGATCCGCGCCATTCCTGATTTTGGTAGCGCGATGCCGCATAAAAGTCGTCTGAATACCATGCCAGGAGCGATTCCATTGCTGGAACAATTACCCATCGGCTGCCGTCTGGGGCCGCGCTGCCCTTATGCTCAGCGTGAATGTATTGAAACCCCACGACTGACCGGAGCAAAGAATCATCTCTACGCCTGTCATTTCCCGCTGAACATGGAGAGAGAGTGAGATGGTAGAAACCCTGCTCGAAGTTCGCAATCTGAGCAAAACCTTTCGCTACCGGACGGGTTTATTTCGCCGCCAGACCGTTGAGGCCGTTAAGCCACTCAGCTTTACCCTGCGCGAACGTCAGACACTCGCGGTCATTGGTGAGAATGGTTCCGGTAAGTCCACGCTGGCAAAGATGTTAGCTGGCATGATTGAACCCACCAGCGGTGAACTGCTGATTGACGATCATCCGCTCCAGTATGGTGATTATTCATTCCGTAGTCAGCGTATCCGTATGATTTTTCAGGATCCGTCAACATCGCTTAACCCTCGCCAGCGTATTTCACAAATCCTTGATTTCCCGCTGCGTCTGAACACCGACCTGGAACCTGAACAGCGTCGCAAACAGATTATAGAAACGATGCGCATGGTTGGACTATTACCTGACCATGTGAGCTATTACCCGCATATGTTGGCGCCGGGGCAAAAACAGCGTCTGGGGCTTGCCCGCGCGCTTATTTTACGACCTAAAGTGATTATCGCCGACGAAGCCCTTGCCTCTCTGGACATGTCGATGCGTTCGCAGCTCATCAATTTGATGCTGGAATTACAGGAAAAACAGGGGATTTCGTATATCTATGTGACTCAACATATCGGCATGATGAAGCACATTAGCGATCAAGTATTAGTCATGCATCAGGGTGAAGTTGTTGAGCGTGGCAGTACCGCGGATGTTCTGGCCTCCCCGCTGCATGAGCTGACTCGTCGTCTGATTGCAGGGCATTTTGGCGAGGCGCTCACCGCCGACGCCTGGCGGAAAGATCGCTAACAAAGCCGCTGCCCTCCGAAACCGGAGGGCAAGTGCGCCATCAGTGACCAACACCGGGTAAGAGCAGTGTCTCAACCTCGTGAAAAACGACTGACGGAAAAACGCTCCCCTGTATCGCCCAGACACCTGCCGCGCTGACGTCATCGATAAGTCGTGATGTTTCGACCCCCTCCACCGCAACGCGATCGCAATATTCCCGGATGTTTTTGATAAGCACCGGGAACATCGGCTTTTCTACCTGTTCAAGGAAGAAACCGCGATCCAATTTAACCACGTCAAAATGACCGCAAACCAGCGGACTTGCCCCGACGTTACCGGAGCCGAGATCGCCCAGCCATAGCGCGTTTGGGCCGTCACAGAGTGAATTAATCAGCAGATTATTCAGGCAAATCGTACTCGACAGAAAACGCTCTGACAGTTCCAGTGCAATAAAGGGCATTGCGTGTAGGGCCGACTTGATGACCGGATCACCAATCGCCAGAAGCGCCATTTCATCAATGAGATGAAGGGTACAGAGCAGATTGTTGCTCTCAAACCAATCACGCTTTTCGGCAATTAACTGAATTTGCTTGAGCATAAAATTACGCTTTTGTTCGCTATTCCACGCTGAAACGACGAAATCTGCATGCAATGGGCGAACCGTATCTGCAGCAAACCGGGCGATCATCTCCACGCCCAGCAACTTATTTGTTGTGTCTCTCATCGGTTCCGCGATGAAATGATAGTGCATAAGACCACTCCAATTGATCATAACTTCCTGATAATGCACTTTTAATCACAATCAATCAATAATATCGATCAATGTATCGATATTGATCGATAAAAACAATATATCATAACAATCTGAATATATGCATATTTTTTGTTTTAAGAAAGTTCCTACCTTGCTATGTTTATTAACATCAGCTAGCGCCTTAATAATACCATTTTAGCGCCTTTAAAGCCTTGTATTTTCTCATTGTCTTCAATGCAATACGGGTCGGGCAAAGCACAACCAGGGGAAGTAATATCCTCGCCATTTGCAATGAATGGTAAGGGGCATTTAGGGGTGATAACCATTCTAAAAGGAACAATGAGTAGGATATAATTTCAGCCCAATTTCGCGCGTTTTTGACATGGCAATCATCACGCATTGATTGCTACGAAGAAGCAATGACCATAAGGATTAAAGCTATGGGTTTTCTTTCCGGTAAGCGTCTTCTGGTGACGGGTCTTGCCAGTAAATTGTCCATTGCCTGGGGAATCGCTCAGGCAATGCATCGTGAAGGCGCTGAACTGGCGTTCACCTACCAGAACGACAAACTAAAAGGCCGAGTGGAGGAATTTGCCGCTCAACTGGGGTCCAGCATCGTACTACAATGTGATGTTGCCGAAGATGCCAGCATCGATGCGATGTTCGCTGAACTGAGCCACTCTTGGCCGAAATTCGACGGATTCGTGCATTCCATCGGTTTCGCGCCTGCTGACCAGTTGGATGGCGACTATGTGAATGCGGTCACCCGCGAAGGTTTTAAAATTGCTCATGACATCAGCGCTTACAGCTTTGTTGCGATGGCAAAAGCTTGCCGCTCTATGCTTAACCCTGGCTCTGCGCTACTGACGCTATCCTACCTGGGTGCAGAGCGCGCAATCCCTAACTACAACGTGATGGGGCTGGCGAAAGCGTCTCTGGAAGCCAACGTCCGTTACATGGCTAACGCAATGGGTCCTGAAGGTGTACGAGTGAACGC
This sequence comes from Citrobacter werkmanii, assembly GCF_008693645.1. Classification (NCBI taxonomy): domain Bacteria; kingdom Pseudomonadati; phylum Pseudomonadota; class Gammaproteobacteria; order Enterobacterales; family Enterobacteriaceae; genus Citrobacter; species Citrobacter werkmanii. The sequence continues at coordinate 2,824,757 of NZ_CP044101.1, forward strand.
CATCTCCGCAGGTCCAATCCGCACTCTTGCCGCTTCCGGCATCAAAGATTTCCGTAAAATGCTGGCGCATTGTGAAGCGGTGACGCCGATTCGCCGCACCGTGACGATTGAAGATGTAGGCAATTCCGCAGCATTCCTGTGCTCCGATCTTTCTGCCGGCATCTCTGGTGAAGTCGTTCACGTGGATGGTGGCTTCAGCATTGCAGCGATGAACGAGCTGGATCTGAAATAATCGTTTAGTCCTCTGTGGGCGGCCTGCCGTCGCCCATGATTTCACCTCCTCCTCCACTGCCCTGTGCCATATATACTTTTCCGATATTTATTATCACGTAACAATCTTTCATCCCCCCTTCGGCTTACGTCAGGATATTGCAGCGCAAACGATCCGGCGTAGGTGTATGACGACGTGTCCGGGTCGCCACTTTTTAGACCAAGGAACGCCCATGGAACAACGCCGCATTGTAGGCAAAAGCCACTGGTATCATGAGACGCAATCCAGCACGTATCCGCAAGATGTTCTGCCGCTGGTGCCGGAGGCCGCTCATGTTGACGACAGCTTTTTACTGGACCTGGCGATACCTCATGACGTGCTTTTACCCTTTCAATCCTGGTTAACCCCTGCCCGTAAACTTGCCCAGCTTCTTTTCCCTGCTCACGTCGTACTGGATCGGATGCATACGTTCAGCGCCTATGAACGGATGAGTACAGCCCTGACCGTCGCTCAGGTGTATGGCGTGCAGCGATTGTGTAATCACTATGCCGCGCGCTTAACGCCGCTGCCCGGTCCTGATTCGTCTCGCGAAAGTAATCATCGACTGGCGCAAATCACCCAATATGCGCGCCAGCTCGCCAGTTCACCGGCTGTGATCGGCGAGCGGGACCGTCAGCACCTGGATGCGGTCGGGCTGACCAGCTGCGATAGCATATTGATGAATCAAATCATCGGCTTCGTCGGTTTTCAGGCCCGGGTAGTCGCATTACTTCAGGCCTGCAGCGCTCACCCGGTACGTCGAATACCGGGCCTCGATATACAGCAATTCGCTCACGCTTCGCCATTTAGCGCCACCAACGCCAGCTGGCACGCTGCGCCATTAGAACCCGAGCAGCTGCATACCCGCGCGAAACTGCGCGCGGATTATCCCAACGAACTGCACGCGCTGCTCCCTCTGCTAGCACATTCACCTGCCGTTTTAGATTTACTTGGGTCACTGATTTCCAGCACGCTACGCAGCGATATGCCGACGCGGGCATTTTCTCTGACGACCCTGATGACATCACGCATCAACGGCAGCGTGTCCTGCTTTAATGAACATGCGCATACGGCATATGAATTAACTGACATCATCACTGTCCTTCGTCAGGATGAACGTGAATTGCAGCGCTGGGAACAACGACATCCGGTTGAGCGCGTCACCCTGCAGGCGGTACAATGGCTCACCCGAGCGCCCGACCGCTTTAGCGCCGCACTGTTAACACCGTTGTTCGATCAGGGTATCTCTTCAGAACAGGCGATTAACCTGCTGGCCTGGAGTGGATTATGCGGATGGTTAAATCGCTTGAAAATCGCGCTGGGCGAGACGTATTAACCGATCCACTTACTTAAAGAGCGCTTGCTGCAACTGACAGAATCGCGTAAAACTGTCAGCCGCTCTTTTAGCCACGAAAATAGACAATTATGCTTCAGGACAACCCGCTGCTAGCGCAGCTTAAACAGCAACTACATTCCCAGACGCCGCGTGCTGAAGGGGTGGTAAAAGCCACGGAAAAAGGCTTTGGCTTCCTGGAAGTCGATGCACAAAAAAGCTATTTCATTCCACCGCCGCAGATGAAAAAAGTGATGCATGGCGACCGTATTGTTGCGGTGATCCATACGGAAAAAGATCGTGAGTCTGCTGAACCGGAAGAGCTAATCGAACCCTTCCTGACGCGCTTCGTGGGTAAAGTTCAGGGCAAAAATGACCGTCTGTCTATTGTGCCGGATCATCCGTTACTGAAAGAGGCGATCCCTTGTCGCGCCACCCGTGGCGTTGAGCATGAATTTAAAGAAGGTGACTGGGCCGTGGCAGAAATGCGCCGCCATCCGCTGAAAGGCGATCGCACCTTCTACGCTGAACTAACCCAATTTATCACCTTTGCGGACGATCACTTTGTCCCGTGGTGGGTCACGCTGGCGCGCCATAATCTCGAAAAAGAAGCACCGGACGGCGTTGCGACCGAAATGCTGGACGAAGGTCTGGTGCGTCAGGACCTGACCGCCCTCAATTTCGTCACCATCGACAGCGCCAGCACCGAAGATATGGACGATGCGCTGTATGCTGAAGAACTGGCCGATGGCAAGCTACAGTTAACTGTTGCTATAGCCGATCCTACCGCCTGGATTGCAGAAGGCAGCAAACTGGATAAAACGGCGAAGATTCGTGCGTTCACCAACTATCTGCCGGGATTCAATATCCCGATGCTGCCACGTGAACTGTCTGACGATCTCTGTTCTCTGCGCGCGAACGAAGTACGCCCGGTTCTGGCTTGCCGCATGATCATTACCGCCGACGGTACGATTGAAGACAACATCACCTTCTTCGCTGCGACTATCGAGTCTAAAGCGAAGTTGGCCTATGACAACGTCTCCGACTGGCTGGAAGGCACCGGCGACTGGCAGCCTGAAAACGACGCGATTGCTGAACAAATCCGTCTGCTGCATCGTATTTGTCTGAGCCGTGGTGAATGGCGTCACAACCACGCGTTAGTATTTAAAGATCGTCCGGATTACCGTTTTGTCCTCGGTGAAAAAGGCGAAGTGCTGGATATTGTGGCGGAACCGCGTCGCATCGCTAACCGTATCGTGGAAGAGTCAATGATTGCGGCAAATATTTGTGCTGCACGCGTTCTTCGCGACACGCTGGGCTTTGGAATTTATAACGTCCATATGGGATTTGATCCGGCAAACGCTGACGCACTGGCCGCGCTACTGAAAACCCATGGTATGCATGTAGATGCCGAAGAGGTCCTGACGCTGGAAGGCTTCTGCAAACTGCGCCGCGAACTGGATGCGCAGCCTTCCGGTTTCCTCGATAGCCGTATCCGCCGGTTCCAGTCGTATGCTGAAATCAGCACCGAACCAGGTCCGCACTTTGGGCTGGGTCTGGAAGCATATGCCACCTGGACCTCTCCTATTCGTAAGTATGGCGACATGATCAACCACCGTCTGCTTAAGGCCGTCATCAAAGGCGAAACGATTGCCCGTCCGCAGGATGATACGACCCTGCAAATGGCCGAACGTCGTCGTCTGAACCGCATGGCTGAACGCGATGTGGGTGACTGGTTATACGCCCGCTTCTTGAGCGACAAAGCCGGCACCGACGTCCGCTTCGCGGCCGAGATCATTGACGTCAGCCGCGGCGGTATGCGAGTACGTTTAGTGGATAATGGCGCAGTCGCATTTATTCCGGCCCCGTTCCTGCATGCTGTTCGTGACGAACTGGTATGCAGCCAGGAAAGCGGCACCGTACAAATCAAAGGTGAAGTGGTTTACAAAGTCACGGATGTGATTGATGTAACCATTGCCGAAGTGCGGATGGAAACCCGCAGCGTTATCGCACGTCCAGCCGTGTAATACTGATAAAGCTAACGGCCTTTCTCTTTCTGTGAAAGGTCGTTTTCTTTTCCCTCCCAAATCTCCACCACGCACTACACTTCTTTCATCCGGTCTAATTTATTTTTTACTATTTTCAGTTCCGCTAGCTTTGCTTTTTTTAGATTCTGCATTACATATAAATACATAAATAAAACAATACGTTCAGCCATAATCACCCTGTATGAATCATGGCTAACTATACTTTTGAGGCTCTATGCGCTTTAAACGGGATAGTACACATCATGAAAGACGTCCGGGAGCGGGTTACGTTGTATAGCTATGTGGGCACTCATAACCCCTACTGGCGTTTGTCAGAGGATTGCAACATCCTGCATTTCTCTATCGACGAAGCGTCAGCAGTCGATCAGACCATCGAATTGTCAGCTGAGCAAGCCGACCGCATTCGCGAAATGACGGTGATTACATCGAGTCTGTTGATGACGCTTCCCATTGAAGATGACGACATACCCGTGCATCTGGTCGGCAGGAAAATCAATAAGCGCGAATGGGCGGGAAGCGCATCCGCCTGGGATGACACCCCTTCCGTCGCGCGCGACCTGGCTCACGGCCTCTCTTTCGCTGAGCAGGTCGTTTCTGAAGCTAACTCCGTCATTGTCATTCTTGACCGCATGGGCAACATTCAACGCTTTAATCGCCTGTGCGAAGAGTACACCGGTCTCAAAGAGCGCGAAGTGATTGGCCAAAGCGTTTTCACGCTGTTTATGAGCCGGCGCGAGGCCGCAGCCTCACGGCGCAACATTGAGGTGTTTTTTCGCGAAGGTAACTCTTATGAGGTCGAACGTTGGGTAAAAACCTGCAAAGGCCAGCGTCTGTTTCTGTTCCGCAATAAGTTTGTGCATAACGGTAGCGGCAAGAACGAAATATTTCTGATCTGTTCCGGTACCGATATTACTGAAGAGCGCCGCGCGCAGGAACGCCTACGGGTATTGGCCAATACCGACTCCATCACTGGTTTACCGAACCGCAACGCAATTCACGAGCTGATCAGCAACGCCATTGAAAACGCTGGCGATACGCAGGTTGGGATTGTCTATCTCGATTTGGATAACTTTAAAAAGGTGAACGACGCCTACGGTCATATGTTTGGCGATCAGTTGTTACAAAGCGTGTCGCTGGCTATCCTCAGTTGCCTCGACGACAACCAGCTACTGGCCAGGTTTGGCGGTGATGAATTCATTGTCCTTGCCACCGAAACGTCCCAGGGCGCGCTGGAGGCTACGGCATCGCGTATCCTGACGCGCCTGCGTCAACCTTTTCGCATTGGACTGATAGAAGTCTATACCGGATGTTCAATCGGTATTTCTCTCGCGCCACAGCATGGACAGGACGGCGAGAGCGTCATCCGTAACGCGGATACGGCCATGTACACAGCAAAAGAAGGCGGTCGTGGTCAGTTTTGCGTCTTCTCACCGGAAATGAATCAACGAGTTTTTGAATATTTGTGGTTGGATACCAATCTGCGTAAGGCGCTGGAAAACGATCAACTGGTTATCCACTATCAGCCAAAAATAACCTGGCGCGGAGAAGTTCGTAGTCTGGAGGCTCTGGTTCGTTGGCAGTCCCCGGAACGTGGTCTCATACCGCCATTGGAGTTTATCTCCTACGCCGAAGAATCAGGGCTCATCGTTCCGCTCGGTCGATGGGTTATTCTGGACGTCGTGCGCCAGGTGGCAAAATGGCGTGCCAAGGGGATAAATCTACGCGTGGCGGTAAACGTGTCTGCGCGCCAGCTCGCCGACCAGACGCTATTTACCGCTCTCAAGCAGGTGCTTCACGATCTCAACTTTGAATACTGCCCGATCGATGTTGAATTAACGGAAAGCAGTTTGATTGAAAATGAGCAGTTGGCGCTATCCGTCATTCAGCAATTTAGCCAGTTGGGGGCACAAATCCATTTGGATGATTTTGGCACCGGTTATTCGTCGCTATCTCAACTGGCCCGCTTCCCGCTTGATGCGATAAAACTGGATCAAACCTTTGTCAGAGATGTGCACAAGCAACCTATTTCACAGTCGCTGGTGCGGGCCATTGTCGCGGTCGCGCAAGCGCTCAACCTGCAGGTCATCGCCGAAGGCGTTGAAAGTGCAAAAGAGGATGCGTTTTTGACCAAGAACGGCGTCAATGAGCGTCAGGGATTTTTATTCGCCAAGCCGATGCCTGCAGCTGCGTTTGAACGATGGTATCGACGACACCTGAATAAAAAAACGCGATAATGCAGAAAGATTCCTCGGAGAAAATAGCCATAAATGGACAATACGTGATGATTCTATCTGTATGTAATCACAGAATATATAATATTCTTCAATCATTCAGGTTAATACTATTTTTCCCTTCTCTTTTGCCATGAAATTCTGCATCATGAAATTCAAACTCTATTGCCCTTTGGATGATGACCATGTCTGATATCGACGCTCAGCGTCTGGCCGAACGCATTGATACCGTGCTGGATATCCTCGTTGCAGGTGATTACCACTCAGCCATCCACAATCTCGAAATTCTGAAGGCTGAACTGTTAAACACGGTCAAAGAAGATACTCAATCTTTGTCAACTAAACAGAAAGCTCCGTGGGAGATCTGATGACATCGCTCTCTTGATGTTACTGCTATCAGCAGACTTCCGTTTATTTTCCGATACGATATTGCTATAAAAATTAATACTATGAATTCCCGACAACAATCCATTTTGCAGATGGTGACCGATAAAGGTCAGATGAGCGTCGCCGATCTGGCAAAAATCACCGGCGTTTCAGAAGTGACGATTCGACAGGATCTGAATACGCTGGAAAAACAGAGTTATTTACGCCGTGCGCACGGATTTGCTGTTTCATTGAACAGCGATGATGTGGAAACACGCATGATGACCAATTTCACGCTAAAACGTGAGCTGGCCGAATTCGCTGCATCACTGGTCAGCCCCGGCGAGTCAGTTTTCATTGAGAATGGCAGCAGCAATGCGCTCCTGGCAAGAACCCTGGCGGAGCAAAAAGATGTCACTATCATTACGGTGAGCAGCTACATCGCTCACCTGCTCAAAGAAACACCCTGTGAAGTGATTCTCCTCGGCGGGATTTATCAGAAGAAAAGTGAGAGCATGGTCGGCCCCCTGACTCGCCAGTTTATCCAGCAGGTACACTTCAGTAAGGCCTTCATCGGCATTGATGGCTGGCAGGCAGAAACCGGCTTCACCGGACGCGATATGATGCGTTCTGATGTGGTTAATGCGGTACTAGAAAAAGGCGCAGAGGTTATTGTGCTTACCGACAGCTCAAAATTTGACGCCATTCATCCTTATACCCTGGGGCCTTTAGCACGATTCAGTCGCGTCGTGACGGACTCTAAGCTCAGCGCCAGTGTACAAATGCAGCTTGAACATTCAGGATTAACCGTCAATATCATTGATACCAACGCATAATGGCTGCGCAAGATGATTTGTCGGCAGGCAAATCATCTCCTCTCTGAGAGTTATCTGACAACCCAATTAAGACTTTTTACCTGTTGTTAACAGGATAAACTCGTAGAATTAATATTAGCGATATAACAGGAGCGAACATCCAACTGCAGGATATTGGTTGTCATGCCTTCGCTAAACGGTTTCACGGAAATATCTTTGATAGTCGCGATTTAACGCTATCCTTAAAGAACACTGGATTCCGTGAATCAATAATTCAGGAGAAAGTATTATGTTAGTAACGAGCAAAAAAATGACCGCAGCCATTCTGGCGCTTACTCTGGCAATGTCTCTGAGCGCCTGCTCTAACTGGTCCAAACGCGATCGCAATACCGCTATCGGTGCTGGTGCGGGTGCTGTAGGTGGTGCAGTCCTGACCGATGGCAGCGCGCTGGGTACGCTGGGTGGTGCTGCTGTTGGTGGTATTATTGGCCATCAGGTAGGTAAATAATTTACGGTTGACCGGCTCGATATAATTAAACGTTTACTTTTTCAGCTCTGTATTTTAAAAAGCCACGGATTATCTCCGTGGCTTTTTTATTAACCGCCAGCCAGTTTGACTTTCATGCCTTTGGCCTCCAGCAATGATTTTATCAGGTCACGTTTATCGCCCTGAATTTCAATCACGCCATCTTTTACCGCCCCACCGCAACCACATTTTTTCTTCAGTTCCGCGGCTAATTTAGCCAGTTCCGCATCATCCTGATCAATACCGGTGATCAGGCACACGCCCTTGCCTTTACGACCGCTGGTCTGGCGTTGAATGCGGACAATACCATCACCCTTTGGGCGTTCAGGGGCGACCTTCGGTCCATCAATGCGTCCGGAGTCGGTTGAATAGACCAGGCGAGAGTTTGAATCGCTCATTTACACACCTCGTTTCAGAGAGGCATTGATCATCTTCAGCGTCTGCGCCGGGTCGGCAGACTGCGTGACCGGACGACCAATCACCATGTAATCCACACCGGCTAACTGCGCCTGCTCTGGCGTCATAATACGACGCTGATCGCCCGCCTCGCTGCCTTCAGGACGAATACCCGGGGTCACTAACTTAAATGCCTGTCCAAACGCCTGTTTGAAACGTACCGCTTCCTGGGCAGAGCATACGACTCCGTCCAGCCCGCAATGTTGGGTTAAACGCGCCAGTCTTTCAGCATGCTCCGCAGGTGACAACGTCACACCGAGATCGGCAAGATCGCTGGCTTCCATGCTGGTCAGCACCGTCACAGCAATCAGCAATGGCGCATCGTTACCAAAAGGCACCAGGGCCTCACGGGCTGCCGTCATCATGCGCGCCCCGCCAGAGGCGTGTACGTTAACCATCCACACGCCAAGGTCGGCAGCCGCAGCTACGGCATGTGCAGTTGTATTGGGAATATCATGAAATTTCAAATCCAGAAAGACGTCAAAACCGCGCTGTTGTAGTTCGCGAACCAACTGAGGTCCAAAAAGCGTGAACATTTCTTTGCCCACTTTCAAACGGCAATCACGAGGATCAATTCTGTCGACAAAAGCTAATGCTTTATCACGATTTGCGTAATCAAGAGCGACAACGACAGGAGAATCAGTAACAGCACGAGAAGAAGATGAAGCAGTAAACGTCATGACCAGACCTTCCTGAGGATGGGCGCCACCGGTGGCGCAAAATGGGTAAACGGCGTGCATTCTACCTGCGGCAATAGAAAATTAACAGGCGCGATTACATTTCTGCCAGGCGAACCGGCTGTGGAGGTTGATGATGGGACGATTACACCCTATAAGGATGTTGTAACTAAGTTGAAGCTTTTTTAAAAATTACAGCCCATCAAGCCCACGAATAGGTTTAATGGTTGACCATGAACGGCAGGATGGACAATGCCAGTACAGCGTATAAGCGGTAAACCCGCATTTTTGACAGCGATAGCGCGGCTTACTACGTACCTGCTCCCCGACCATATCGCGCAGCACCATCAGGCTCTCTTTGGCGCGTCCTTCTTCTGCTTCATTAAGATGATAATCCATCAGCTTGTGGAATACACGCATCGTAGGATGGCGCTGCAGCTGACGAGTAATATAAACCTGAGCGGTATCAGTTCCCTCACGCGCCTCAAGGATATCTGCAAGCATCAGTTCAGCGGCGGCACCGGTATTTTCCTCAACCGCACGGCGTAAAAACTCTGCCCACTCATCGTTTTTGCCCAGATGCTGGTAGCAGCTTTGCAGCATTTCCAGCGTTTCACTGACCAGCTCTTTATCCTGAGAAATCACCCGTTGCAGACTTTCAACCGCCCTGGAGTAATCGCCGTTCAGCATATATACGCGCCCCATCATAATGGAAACGCGGGCGCTGTTTTTGTCTGCTGCCGCCCCTTTTTTCAACAGCGTCATGGCACGATCCATATCGTCGTTGCCCATTTGCTGTAACGCCAGTTCGCAATAGAAATGCGCTATCTCAATGCGTTGTTTGTCTTTGCCAAGCTTTACCAGACGCTCTGCAACGTCAATGGCTTTTTGCCATTCGCTGGTTGCCTGATGAATTTGCAGCAACTGTTGTAATGCCCCAACGCGAAAATCTGTTTCATCAGTAAGCTGATTGAACATGTCTTCCGCACGGTCATACAGGCCTGCGGCCATGTAGTCGCGGCCCAGTTGTTGCACTGCCAGCAAGCGCTGTTCGTATGTCAGCGAGGCACTTTCCATAAGCGTTTGGTGGATGCGGATTGCACGATCGACTTCACCGCGCGAACGGAACAGGTTTCCGAGGGTGAGATGAGCCTCAACGGTGCCCGTGTCCTCTTTCAGCATATCAAGGAACAGATCCACCGCTTTATCTTGTTGGTTGCTCAGGAGGAAGTTAACCCCGGCGACATAGTCACGGGAAAGTCGGTTGGCTTCATCCTGCTTTGTTTGTTGCGCACTTCTGCGACCCATATACCACCCATAGGCAGCGGCTACAGGTAAAAGCAGAAACAACAACTCCAACATAAATAATTATTCCTTTACAACCGACGAATCGGCGGGTACCGCAACGTCGGTCGCAGGCGCAAGCTGGTTTTCCAGTCGTTTGATTTTACGTTCGGCGCGCGCAAGAGACACTCGAACCTTCAGCCAGAAAAGGCCGCAAATTAGCCAACCAATCGCAAAACCTGCGGCAAACAATACAGCAAGCAGCGTAGAGATACGATACTCACCCTGAGCCAGCAGGTAATTAAACGTAACCTGTTGATCGTTTTGCGCACCTAATGTCACCGAAATAACAAAAATCGCCAACACCAGTAAGAAAATGAGTAAATATTTCACATTACTTCCCGTTATGTGGTTTAAGCGAATAAATCGTGTCCAACTTACCGCGTTGAGCCCTTTAAATTACCATTTTCACACCGAGTGCGAAATGGAAAAGCGCTTTATGCCTTCTGATTTAAGGGCAAAATTCGAAAAATCAATCATAGCTAACTTTCTTGCTCACGCTGCGCGATTTCTTTCGTCTCCTGCACTGGCGGTGTTAAGGGTCCGCATATCCGCTGCGCAAGCCAGGTTGCCAGGGTCACCAACAGCCAGGAAATCAGCGTTGCGACCACCAAATCACGGGGCCAGTGCATTCCCAGCAGCAAGCGGCTCCCCATCACCCCCGTCGCCCAGATAAGTAAGAATGCTATAGTCAGCGTACGTCTGCGCGGCCACAGCAATCCTACCGCCAGCAAAGCCCAACTGGCAGCAAACATTGTATGCCCGGAGGGAAAAGCAAATCCTGTTTCTTTTTGCCAGTGCTTACGTAGAAACGTTGGCACGTCCCGCTGTTCGGCTAATTGTTCTTTGACTAAGTTCCCGCGATCTTTCCGTTTTAAAGTGTAGAACTCATCCACCGGAATATGGTGCGTTTTTTCCAGCCATACAACAAATGGCCGCGGTTCCTGCACCTTGTCTTTAACCCATGACTTCACGCCCTGCCCAACTAAAATCGCCACCGCCAGGATCGCAAACAGCATTACCGCCGCTTTCAGACGAAAACGCAGACACCATAAAAACCATGCACAGAGCGCTACATGAGTGATAATCCCCCATGGCTGTGTCACCGTTTCCGTTACCCAGAACAGGGATTTTAACCACCAGACATTATGCCCAGGTTGCCAGTTCCAACCTGATACCCATACAGCAACCGGCATGATAAGCAGCAGTCCGGCGCCGACTGCGGTGCGCTTTGCGATTGAAAGCATTGCCTCTCCTTTCGTTGATAAGTCTCACAATCATAACTGAAAAATGCGCACGCCGGGAAAATTGACAATTTTGTGCCATTCCAAAAGCGAATCCGTTGTCGCAATTAGGTGAACATCGCTGGCTTATGGCAAAATAGTGCAATACAGAACAGAAGCCAACAGGCGACGGCACGACAGTGCCAGCATAATCTGGAGAATTACATGCAGCTTAAACGTGTGGCAGAAGCCAAACTGCCAACCCCCTGGGGTGATTTCCTGATGGTGGGATTTGAAGAACTGGCAACCGGACACGATCATGTCGCACTGATTTTTGGTGATATTACAGGCCAAACGCCTGTCCTGGCGCGTGTCCACTCTGAGTGTCTGACTGGCGATGCGCTGTTTAGCCTGCGTTGCGATTGCGGTTTCCAGCTCGAAGCAGCCCTGTCGCATATTGCCGAAGAAGGGCGTGGCATTCTGCTCTATCATCGTCAGGAAGGGCGCAACATTGGACTGTTAAATAAAATCCGCGCCTATGCGCTGCAGGACCAGGGTTATGATACCGTTGAAGCCAATCATCAGTTAGGCTTTGCAGCAGACGAGCGTGATTTCACACTGTGTGCGGACATGTTCAAACTGCTGGGCGTTGACGAGGTACGTTTGTTGACCAATAACCCGAAGAAAGTGGAAATTCTGACCGAGGCAGGTATCAATATCGTTGAACGCGTGCCGTTAATTGTGGGTCGTAACCCGAATAATGAACATTATCTGGATACCAAAGCCGCGAAAATGGGTCATTTGTTAAATAAATAATTTCCATTTAACCGGTACAGAAAAAAGCCTGCTCACGCAGGCTTTTTACATGTCAGTTCAACATATTACGAATGACGTAGTGCAGAATGCCGTCGTTCTGGTAATACGTTAACTCCGTCGCGGTATCGATGCGGCAACGGCATAAAATCACCTCTTTATGCCCATCCGCACGGGTCAAACTTACCGGAACTGTCGCCCCCGGTTTAATGTTTTGCAGATCCGTAATATCAATCGCTTCCTCACCGGTTAATCCCAGCGTTTTACGCGTAACTCCCTGTGGGAATTCAAGCGGTAAAATCCCCATACCGATCAGGTTAGAACGGTGAATTCGCTCAAAGGACTCAGCAATCACCACGCGCACACCCAGCAAGCGTGGGCCTTTCGCAGCCCAGTCACGACTGGAGCCAGAACCATATTCCTTACCGGCAATGACCGCCAGCGGAACATTCTCCTGTTGGTATTGCATGGCCGCATCATAGATAGCTACTACTTCCGTCCCCGGTAAATGCCGCGTCATTCCGCCTTCCACGCCAGGCACCATCTCATTGCGGATACGTATATTGGCAAAAGTACCGCGCATCATCACTTCATGGTTTCCGCGTCGGGAACCGTAGGAGTTAAAGTCTTTGCGCTCAACGCCGTGGCTTTGTAGATACCGACCGGCCGGGCTATCCGCTTTAATGCTACCGGCAGGAGAAATGTGATCGGTGGTCACCGAGTCGCCTAACATCGCCAAAATGCGTGCGCCATGAATGTCCTGTACCGGATCCGGCGTAGCCTGCATACCATCAAAGAACGGCGACAAACGGATATAGGTCGAGTCAGACTGCCAGCCATAGGTGTCAGCCCGATCAACTTGAATCGCTTTCCATTCCGGCGTGCCTTCAAATACTTCGGCATACTCTTTATGGAACATCGCGGTAGAGACCTGCTCAACGGCCCGGGCGATTTCCTGGGCAGTTGGCCAGATATCTTTCAGGTAAACGGGATCGCCTTTTCTGTCATGACCTAACGGGTCTTTCGTCAGGTTAATATTCATATTCCCCGCCAGCGCGTAAGCGACTACCAGCGGCGGTGACGCCAACCAGTTCGTCTTGACGAGCGGATGGATGCGGCCTTCAAAATTACGGTTGCCGGAAAGCACTGCGCCGACCGTGAGGTCGCCTTTTTTTATAGCCGTCTCAATAGGATCGGGCAACGGTCCGGAATTACCTATACAGGTGGTACAGCCATAACCCACGAGGTTAAAGCCCAACTCGTCAAGATACGGTGTGAACCCGGCCTGCGCCAGATAGTCAGAAACGACTTTAGAGCCAGGCGCCAGCGAGGCTTTAACCCAGGGTTGACGTTTCAGACCGAGCGTAACCGCTTTCTTCGCCAGCAGCCCCGCCGCCATCAATACGCTTGGGTTAGAGGTGTTGGTACAGGAGGTGATCGCCGCAATCACCACCGCGCCATCCGGCAACAGGTATTGATGCCCGTTCATTGTATAATCCACAGGCTGACGATCTTTTAGCGAGCTATTCACCTCAAGCTCGTTACTCGCCGAGAACGCTTTCGGGACATCTGCGAGTGCCACTCGATCCTGGGGACGCTTCGGTCCGGCAAGGCTCGCTTCCACACTGCCCATATCCAGCTCCAGCGAACTGGTAAATACAGGTTCATCGCCTGGGTTACGCCACATCCCCTGCGCTTTAGCATAAGCGCCGACCAGGTCGACCTGCTCCTCACTGCGTCCGCTCAGGCGCATATATTCAAGCGTGATGTCATCAATCGGGAAGAAACCACAGGTTGCGCCATATTCCGGCGACATGTTCGCAATGGTTGCCCGATCGGCCAGCGGTAAGGTATCCAGGCCATCACCATAGAATTCAACAAATTTCCCAACCACACCATGCTTACGCAGCATTTGGGTGACGGTCAGCACCAGATCGGTCGCGGTGATACCTTCCCGCAGTTTACCTACCAGCTTGAAGCCCACCACGTCAGGGATAAGCATAGAGACCGGCTGGCCCAGCATCGCGGCTTCGGCTTCAATGCCGCCGACGCCCCAGCCCAGCACACCGAGACCATTTATCATCGTAGTATGGGAGTCGGTACCGACCAGCGTATCCGGATAAGCCACCCATTCACCGTTTTGTAATTCGCTCCAGACGGCTTTACCCAAATACTCAAGGTTAACCTGGTGGCAAATCCCCGTTCCCGGCGGCACAACGCTGAAGCGACTGAATGCTTGCTGTCCCCATTTCAGGAACACATAGCGCTCATGGTTACGTTCCATTTCCAGACGGACGTTCTCTTCGAAAGCGTCATCATCACCGAAACGATCCACCGTTACGGAGTGGTCAATGACAAGATCCACTGGCGAAAGCGGATTCACTTTTGCCGTATCCCCGCCCAAACGTTTTACCGCTTCGCGCATAGCGGCCAGATCGACCACTGCGGGTACGCCAGTAAAGTCCTGCATCAAAACGCGAGCGGGTCGATAGGCAATCTCACGGTCGGCATGCGCGGTTTTCAGCCAACGCGCCAGCGCATGAATATCGTCTTCGGTAACGGTATTTCCGTCCTGCCAGCGAAGCAGGTTCTCCAGCAAAACTTTTAGCGATTTGGGCAGGCGGGTGATATCACCCAGAGTTTGTGCGGCCAGAGGCAAGCTGTAGTAACGGTAGGTTTTATCATTAACCTGCAATGTGTCCATACTGGCTTCGCGTAGGGTCGACGACATAGCTCCTCCTTAAATGACAGGGTTAGATCCCCTGATTTTCTTCAGGGTTAGTATTAAAGATAACACAAACAAAATGTAACGCTTTGATAACAACTCAAATTGATAAAAGTGTAAACATCGGAAGATCGGAGTGCGGTGTGAAATACGCGGGGAAGATTCGAGAGCGGAAGTTGATAGCGTTAATGTGTAACAGGCATGTTGGTAGTCGATAATATGCTGATTAGAGTGGACATCGCGATTGTACGCAATAAGTCATACGAGATATCAGACAGAGGACGAATAATAATGACGATAAAATTCGTATTAATTACTGTTTCTGTTCATCATCAGTAAACAGATCAATAAACGCGCGTTGTTCAGGGGAAAGCGTCCAGGAGGTGGGGATTTCCGGCCCATTCTCTGCGCCGGTATTGCTATCTGGTTCATTTTCATGGGGAGCTGGCGTCACGGTGGTGTGTTGTTCCGGTGCGGACATGACCTACCCCCACACTTGCCAGGCCACGAGCGCGACGACAATCCAGAACACTGCGGAGCCGAGAAAAACAGCAAACCAGGCTTTACGTTTCATCACGGGATCCCTGCGTGCTGGCTGGTTTCCTGAAGGCATCGCTAACCTCATACTATCGAAATCACTTATCATTTAGGCACCAAACAATCGGTACAATTAATCATCAGATAGGAGGAATCCTAATAAAAAAGGCAAAAAAAAGCCAGTTAATTTTCAGACTCGTCCTGATAAATAAATCGATTGTTTGATCGGTTATCAATATTTGAAAGGAATTTTTAGCAAGCTGGCTAATTTGAAACTACTTTAGAGAACCTTTTCCATAAACTATATATGGTTAATTTATTCACTGTAAATTATCGATTAATTCAGCGTCTCCCGTCGGTATCGCTTTATGCAGAAGGATACCGACGAGGTAACTGCCGGTATTATTTCTCAGGCAATTTAATATCTTTAAACATGGCTTCTATATCATCGTTAGAACGCAGCGCTACCGCAGTATCCACCACATCTCGCGTCAGGTGCGGCGCGAAACGTTGAATAAAATCATACATGTAACTGCGTAAAAACGTGCTGCGACGAAAACCAATTTTGGTGGTGCTATGACTGAAGATATCGTGCGCGTCAACACGTACAAGATCAGGGTCGGAGACGGGATCAACCGCCATGCTGGCAATCACCCCCACCCCAAGCCCCAGACGCACATAGGTTTTAATGACATCGGCATCAGTCGCGGTAAATACTATACGCGGTTCCAGACCCGCACGGTTAAACGCGGTATCCAGTTCCGAACGCCCGGTAAAACCGAAGGTGTAGGTGACCAGCGGATACTGCGCTAACTCTTCAATAGAAACGGACGCTTTTCCCGCCAGCGGATGATCCGGCGTCACGACGATCGAGCGGTTCCAGTGATAGCAAGGCAGCATCACCAAATCGTCATACAGATGCAGGGCTTCTGTCGCAATGGCAAAGTCTGCATTCCCTTTCGATACCGCTTCGGCGATTTGCGTCGGCGATCCCTGGTGCATGTGCAAAGAGACGCGAGGGTAACGCTCAATAAAACCTTTAATCACGTTTGGCAGTGCGTAACGTGCTTGCGTGTGGGTCGTCGCGATGTATAACGAGCCTTTGTCCGGCCAGGTATGTTCGCCAGCCACCGACTTAATGGCATCCACCTTCGACAGAACCTCACGCGCAATACGGATGACTTCCTGCCCCGCTGGCGTAACCTGCGTCAGGTGCTTGCCGCTACGGGCAAAAATCTGGATGCCAAGTTCATCTTCAAGCATACGAACTTGCTTACTGATGCCTGGCTGGGAGGTATAAAGCCCTTCCGCCGTTGAGGAGACATTAAGGTTGTGGTTCACCACCTCAACAATGTAGCGAAGCTGCTGTAATTTCATGTCAAGCCATCCCGATTTATGCCATCAGATCATCGTTTCAGAGCAGGCTCGTTAGCGCTGCTAATACGATTTAATAATAAAAAACGTGTTAACTATAACCACTATATCATTTCTATGTAAGCTGTATAGGCATGACAAAAAATAATACGTCTGAAACAAAAAGGGCCGCTTACGCGACCCTTTAAGGAAGAATTCAGGCGGAATGCCGTTATTTCTTCCCTTCTACCCATTTACCGTCAACAAAGAACGCTGACCAACCGGTCGCCTTACCGTCTTTCTCAGCGGCAACGTATTGCTGCTTGGTTTTACGGCTGAAACGAACCATGGACTTGTTGCCATCCGGGTCAGTCTGCGGCGCGTCTGCCAGATAACGCAGTTTTTCCGGCAGACGATCGCGGAAGCGGTACAGCTCTTCCACTAACGGCGCGCGGGTCTCACGTGATTTCGGGAACGTATTTGCCGCCAGGAAGATACCTGCCGCGCCATCACGTAACACAAAATACGCGTCAGATTTTTCACACGGCAGTTCCGGCAGCGGAACCGGATCTTCTTTCGGCGGAGCGACTTCACCGTTACGCAGGATCTTACGAGTGTTTTTGCACTCGTCGTTGGTACACGCCATGTACTTACCGAAACGCCCCATTTTCAGGTGCATTTCAGAACCACATTTTTCGCACTCAACGATAGGACCGTCATAACCCTTGATGCGGAATTCACCCTCTTCGATCTCGTAGCCGTCACAGGTCGGGTTATTACCACATACATGCAGCTTACGCTTAGGATCGATAAGGTAGCTGTCCATCGCCGTACCGCACTTCTGGCAGCGACGTTTGGCGCGCAGAGCGTTCGTTTCCGCGTCGTCGCCTTCCAGCACGTTCAGCACTTCGTTTTCCGGCACCAGGTTAATGGTGGTTTTGCAACGCTCTTTCGGCGACAGCGCATAGCCGGAACAGCCGAGGAAAACGCCGGTGCTGGCGGTACGAATACCCATCTTGCGTCCGCAGGTCGGGCAATCAATACTGGTCAGCACCATCTGGTTCGGACGCATACCGCCCTCTTCAGGATCTTTTTCGGCTTTATCCAGTTGCTGAGTAAAATCGGTGAAGAAGTTGTCGAGTACGCCTTTCCATTCGGCTTCGTGATTCGCCACCTGATCGAGGCTGTCTTCCATCTGCGCGGTAAAATCGTAGTTCATCAATTCGCGGAAGTTTTCTTCCAGACGATCGGTGACGATTTCACCCATTTTTTCAGCATAGAAGCGACGGTTCTCAACACGAACATAGCCGCGATCCTGAATCGTGGAAATAATCGACGCATACGTTGATGGACGACCAATACCCCGCTTTTCAAGCTCTTTAACCAGCGAGGCTTCACTGAAACGTGCAGGCGGTTTGGTAAAGTGTTGCGCTGGCGTCAGTTCGACAAGCGTCAACGTATCGCCTTTATCCACGGCCGGTAAGATGCGATCTTCATCGCCCTTACGCAATGCAGGCATCACTTTGGTCCAGCCATCGAAACGCAGAATACGACCACGCGCTTTCAGGCGGAAATCACCCGCGCCCACGGTTAAGGTGGTGGAGTCGTATTTCGCCGGCGTCATCTGACAGGCAACAAACTGACGCCAGATCAGCTGGTACAGTTTTTGCGCATCAGCTTCCATGTCTTTCAGCGATTCCGCCTGTACGGCGACATCGGAAGGACGGATAGCTTCGTGCGCTTCCTGAGAGTTCTCTTTGCTGGCGTACTGGTTCGCGCTCTCCGGCAGATATTTTTTGCCAAAATTATCGCTGATGTACTCGCGAACCATGTTCACCGCATCCTGGCTCAGGTTGGTTGAGTCAGTACGCATATAGGTGATGTAGCCCGCTTCATACAAGCGCTGCGCCATCATCATGGTTTTCTTCACGCCAAAGCCCAGTCGCGTGCTCGCAGCCTGCTGTAGCGTGGAGGTAATAAACGGCGCGCCCGGCTTGCTGCTGGTCGGTTTATCTTCACGTTCCAGGACGCTATAGCGCGCTTTTTCCAACAGGCTGACAGCGGCAAGCGTTTGTTCCCGATTGACCGGGCGGAACGGTTTATCATTCTGGTGCGTCACCTCAAGCGGCAACGCATCGCCTCCAGGCGTGGTCGTGTCAGCACCAATTTCCCAGAACTCTTCTGGAACAAATGCTTTGATTTCGCGTTCGCGCTCAACCACCAGACGCACGGCAACCGACTGTACGCGGCCTGCTGACAGACCACGCGCAATTTTTTTCCACAGCAGCGGCGACACCATATAGCCCACCACGCGGTCCATAAAGCGGCGCGCCTGTTGCGCGTTAACCCGGTCGATGTTCAGTTCGCCCGGTTTTTCAAACGCCTGACGAATAGCGTTTTTAGTAATTTCGTTAAACACCACACGGCTGTAGCGTGCGTCATCGCCGCCGATCACTTCCCGCAGGTGCCATGCAATGGCTTCCCCTTCGCGGTCAAGGTCGGTTGCGAGATAGATGTGGTCGGCTTTTTCAGCCAGTTGCTTCAGTTCAGAAACAACTTTCTCTTTACCAGGCAGCACTTCATAGCGCGCATCCCAGTTGTGCCACGGGTCAACACCCATGCGGTTGACGAGAGCGCCACGTTCATCCTTTTTGGGCTTTTTAGCCGTTTTGGTGGAGGTTGAGTCGGCGCTCTTTTTAGTTGCTGAGCCACTGGTCGGCAAATCACGGATATGACCAACGCTGGATTTCACCACGTAGTCATTACCCAGATACTTGTTGATCGTTTTGGCTTTTGCCGGGGACTCAACGATGACAAGAGCTTTACCCATATTCACCTTTACCTAATTTGATTCTTCCAGAATGCGTCGCACGTTGATTCACCTTCCACTGGCGACGAGACATTGATATGGTCTCTGCGTCGGCGGATATCAACCCCTTAAACTTTTTCGCGCTTGTAATGTAACTCTCATGTAACTGAGTTAACAGGCTTTTTTGCTCACAAACGCTATAGCACGACGAAGTATTGGTCGAATGTCAAGCAAATCTGTTGCCAGATTGACGAAAGCGTCACACTGTACCTGATAAAATGCGTTACGCAACTTTATTAGCATGCAAAAACAAATCCCGCCAGTTGCAACCCCGACGTAAGACCTTCATTTATGTCAGGGAATATTTGCCCATAAGCCGGGCTCGGCGTAGACTAATGTCCTTGTTTAAGGAGTAAATAATGCATAAAGACACGCAACCTATCGATCGCGAAACGCTGCTGATTGAAGCCAACAAAATCATTCGTGAGCATGAGGACACGCTGGCGGGGATTGTCGCCACCGGCGTTACGCAGCGAAATGGCGTGCTGGTTTTCAGCGGAGATTACTTTTTAGACGAACAAGGGCTTCCGACGCCCAAGAGTACGGCGGTGTTTAATATGTTTAAGCACCTGGCGCACGTACTTTCTGAAAAGTATCACTTGATCGATTAATACAAGAAATGATTTGCCGGATGGCGGCTCCGCCTTATCCGGCCCGGGATGTTACGATCCTCAAGGCCGGATAAGATGCTTTAGCATCACCATCCGGCAATGACAATTTTACATCAGCGGTTTCTGTCCTCGCTGCCACCAGCGCAGCAGCAAACGATCGGCGCTCTCGGCCGCACTCCCGGTAAAGCGATCCATCAGTTTTTTGCGCTGCATATAGCGAACGCTTAACACTTCGCGACCTTCCATTAGCCCGAGAATCACTTCGTCGCTGGTATTGATTTCATCCACCAGCCCGTTTGCCAGCGCCTGTTGCCCAAACCAGTGTTCGCCGGTGGCCACCTGTTCAATGTCCAGAGTCGGACGCATGCGCTGCACAAAATCTTTAAACAGGTGATGGGTTTCATTCAGATCTTCGCGGAATTTTTGCCGCCCTTCTTCCGTGTTTTCACCCAGCAGCGTCAGCGTACGCTTATACTGCCCGGCGGTGTGCAGTTCGATATCAATATCCTTCCCCTTCAGAAAGCGGTTAAAGTTCGGGATCTGCGCCACGACGCCAATAGAGCCGACAATAGCAAACGGCGCTGAGACAATTTTATCGGCTACGCAGGCCATCATATATCCACCGCTCGCGGCGACTTTATCCACCGTTACGGTCAACGGAATCTGCTTATCGCGCAAACGCTGTAACTGCGACGCAGCCAGACCATAACCATGGACCACACCGCCCGGGCTTTCCAGGCGAACCACCACTTGATCCTGCGGTTTAACGACCGCCAACACCGCCGTCACTTCCTCACGTAACGCGCTGACCTCATGGGCGTCCATGCTGCCTTTAAAATCCAGCACCCATACACGTGGTTTATCAGATGATGTACTGTCTCCCAGCTTCGCTTTTGCCTTGGCTGCCTTTGCTTCCAGTTTCTGTTTCTTTTTCTGCGCCTTATGCCAGAATTTTTGCTGATGCCCGTCCAGTAGCGCCAGCGACAGATCATCCTTCATCTCTTTATATTGCTCGCTGAGGTTAATAACCCGCAGCTCCCCGCGCTGACGCTTGCGTTGTGTCGCGTTCACAATCAGCATCACAACTACCGCAATAGCCACCACGACAGTGACAATTTTTGCCAAAAACAGCCCATATTCAGACAACAATTCCACGAGACCCACCTTGGTTAAACAACGCTATTTCCGCTCAGTGTACAACAGGCTGCTTAACCCGTCTTGCTTCATCCATCCTGGCGCAGAATCAGCAAAAAGCATGACAAAGCGTTCATTTTGCGGTGTTATTGCCTTTGGCTGATTGAAAAAGAACAGGGTTTAAGGCATAAAGCCGAAACGTTATCGCGAACGAGAAGGCCAGAGCGTTGCCGAGGAGTAGCCGTGCATTACCAACCTAAACAAGACCTTTTACAGGACCGCATTATTCTGATTACCGGTGCCAGTGATGGTATCGGACGTGAAGCCGCACAGACCTATGCGCGATACGGCGCGACCGTGATTCTGCTTGGGCGTAACGAAGAAAAACTGCGCCAGGTTGCCCGCACTATTGCCGATGAAAACGGTACGCAGCCACACTGGTTCACGTTGGATCTGCTCACTTGTACGTCTGAAGAATGCCACCAGCTTGCACAGCGCATTGCCGCACATTTTCCACGTCTGGATGGTGTTCTCCATAATGTCGGATTACTGGGTGATATTTGTCCGATGAGCGAACAAAATCCGCAGGTCTGGCAAGATGTCATGCAGGTAAATGTGAATGCCACCTTTATGCTGACCCAGGCATTGCTGCCGCTATTGCTGAAATCCGATGCCGGATCGCTGGTCTTTACCTCTTCCAGCGTTGGTCGCCAGGGACGCGCCAATTGGGGAGCGTATGCCACTTCCAAATTCGCTACCGAAGGCATGATGCAGGTTCTGGCAGATGAATATCAGAACCGTCACCTGCGCGTAAACTGTATCAATCCAGGCGGTACGCGTACCAGCATGCGAGCCAGCGCATTTCCAACTGAAGATCCGCAAAAATTGAAAACTCCCGCCGATATTATGCCGCTCTATCTGTGGCTGATGGGCGATGACAGCCGCCGTAAAACCGGTATGACTTTCGATGCCCAACCGGGCCGTAAACCAGGAATAGCTCAATGAGTGAAGAACGCTACCAGCAACGCCAGCAGCGCGTTAAAGAGCGGGTTGATGCCCGCGTTGCCGCTGCAAAGGATGAGCGCGGGATCATTATCGTGTTCACCGGAAACGGTAAGGGTAAAACCACCGCAGCGTTCGGGACCGCCACGCGCGCGGTGGGCCATGGTAAAAAAGTCGGCGTGGTGCAATTTATTAAAGGTACCTGGCCAAACGGTGAACGAAACTTACTCGAACCCCATGGCGTAGAGTTTCAGGTTATGGCGACAGGATTTACCTGGGACACGCAAAACCGCGAGTCGGATACCGCAGCCTGTATGGCCGTATGGGAACATGGAAAGCGAATGCTGGCTGACGCTCAACTGGATATGGTTATCCTGGACGAACTGACCTATATGGTGGCGTACGACTATCTGCCGCTTGAAGAGGTTATCAATGCCTTAAATGCGCGCCCAGCCCATCAAACGGTGATCATCACCGGTCGGGGATGTCATCGCGATATTCTTGAGTTAGCAGATACGGTCAGCGAGCTACGCCCGGTTAAGCACGCGTTTGAAGCGGGCGTGAAAGCTCAGATGGGAATTGATTACTGACAGCAGGCCGGATAAGGCGCTTGCGCCGCATCCGGCTCCACGCTAACGCCTGATGGCGCTTTGCTTATCAGGCCTGGTCATGATTAACCGTTGTTGCTGCGACCGCCCGGACGACGGCTGCTGCCGACCTGTGAGTGGCGCTTCACCGCACGACGGATCTGGTTCGCTTTCATCCGACGACGATCTTTCTCGACGGCAACTTTAGAGGTCGTTTCCGGCTTCAGCTCCACCAGTTCACGCAAATAGTTGGTCTGCGCAAGATCAAGCTCCGTCCAGCCGCCACGCGGCAGGCCTTTCGGCAGCGGGATATCGCCGTAACGGACACGGATAAGACGGCTTACCTGCACGCCTACAGCTTCCCACAGGCGACGTACTTCGCGGTTACGTCCTTCGGTCAGCGTGACGTTGTACCACTGGTTGATCCCTTCACCACCGCTGAACTTGATTGTTTTAAACGCCGCCGGACCATCTTCCAGCTGTACGCCACGACTCAGATCGCGCAGTTTCGCGTCATCAACCTGACCAAACACACGCACCGCATATTCACGCTCAACTTCACGGCTTGGATGCATCAGACGGTTTGCCAGTTCACCGTCGGTAGTGAACAACAGTAAACCGCAGGTATTCACATCCAGACGCCCAACGGCAATCCAGCGCGCATCGCGCAGTTTTGGCAGACGATCAAACACGGTCGGACGACCTTCCGGATCGTTACGGGTACACAGTTCACCTTCTGGTTTGTAATAGGCCAGAACGCGACAGATTTGTTCCGCAGACTCTTTAACCGAAATCAGATGACCGTCGATACGGATTTTCAGACCCGGCGTCACTTCAACGCGATCGCCAAGCGTGGCAATTTTACCATCAACGCTCACACGGCCCGCGGCAATAATGGTTTCAATTTCACGGCGAGAACCGTGGCCGGCGCGCGCCAGCACTTTTTGTAACTTTTCGCTCATAGAGCTTCCTTTAGATGTCGCCTTCACAGGCGTCGAACAGGAGAATCAACGGCGCCAGTCAGCGCCATTTTAAGGCCGCGTAGTATAGCGGTTCGCGCCCTTATAAGAAAGGTTTAACGTCGCCGACGCCTTCACGCAAGACCACCGGAGAATCGTCAGTTAAATCGATGACCGTGGTCGGCTGCTGGCCGAGATAGCCGCCGTGGATAATCAACTCCACCTGCTTCTCCAGACGATCCTTAATCTCTTCCGGGTCAGATTCGGTAAATTCACTGCCCGGCAGCATCAGCGACGTGGAAAGCATCGGTTCGCCCAGCGCTTCCAGCAGCGCCAGCGCAATCGGATTCGACGGCACACGCAGGCCGATGGTCTTACGTTTTTCCTGCAACAATCGGCGCGGCACTTCTTTCGTCCCTTTCAGGATAAAGGTGTAGTTGCCCGGCGTGTTATTTTTAATCAAACGAAAAGCCACGTTATCGACAAACGAATAGGTCGACAGTTCGGACAGGTCACGGCACATCAGCGTAAAGTTGTGTCCGTCCGGCAGGTGGCGAATGCGACAAATGCGCTCCATTGCGCCTTTATCTTCAATTTTGCAGCCCAACGCATAGCCGGAATCGGTTGGATAGACAATCACCCCGCCCTTACGCACGATTTCAACGGCCTGATTGATCAGCCGCTGCTGCGGGTTTTCGGGATGAATATAAAAAAACTGGCTCATACTTTCCTCTCTGTAATCTCAGGCTGTTCCCAAAGTTGCCAGACGCCTTCTACGCCTGCGGGCAACCAGAGTTTACGACCCAGTTCAATCCACGGGCAGGGCTGATGAAAATCAGATCCTTGCGATGCCCACAATTGATGCTGGCGCGCAAGCGTCGCCAGATGGGTGCGTTCATTGGGAGACTGTTGGCACTGCGCCACTTCCATCGCGTCACCGCGGTGTTCAGCGAAGTATGCAACCAGTCTTTTCAGCCACTTAGCGCTAAGATCGTAC
Source organism: Citrobacter werkmanii (assembly GCF_008693645.1). NCBI lineage: Bacteria > Pseudomonadati > Pseudomonadota > Gammaproteobacteria > Enterobacterales > Enterobacteriaceae > Citrobacter > Citrobacter werkmanii. The sequence continues at coordinate 2,849,613 of NZ_CP044101.1, forward strand.
CGCCCCGGATGAGCCAGAACTGCCTTACCGCCAGAATGATGAATGACATCAATAGCTTGTTCTATTGTACACCACTGCGGCGGAACGTAACCGGTTTTCCCACGGGCAAGGTATTTTTTAAAAACATCTGCAATAGTCGTGGCTTTTCCGCATTCCACCAGAAAACGCGCAAAATGTCCCCGCGTGACCGCCCCGCCATCTGCCAGACGCAACGCGCCTTCCCATGCGCCGGGGATATGCGCTTTGTCGAGTCGTTCAGCAATCAAGCGCGCGCGCTGCTGACGGCGCTCCGTTTGTTGCGCCAAAAACTCGCACATCAATGGATGAGAAATATCTATATTCAGACCCACAATATGGATCTCATGATTTTCCCACACCGTTGAAATCTCGACGCCCGAGATCAGATTTAACGCTAAACCCGAACGTGAAATTTCTTCTCTTGCCGCCGCAATACCGCCCGTGGTGTCATGATCGGTGATCGCCAGTGTGCCGACTCGCATCTCTACCGCACGGTGTACTAAGGCTTCAGGGGTTAATCGCCCATCGGAGGCTGTAGTATGACTGTGCAGGTCATAAATCACTGCGTAATTCGTGTCGCTCAAGGCGGCTCCCATTTCAATAAATGTCGTAACACGCCCATCATAGCGGTTTCGACAAATTTACTGAAATCAGGTGTTGACTTTACCCTACCGAACTAGTTAACTAGTACGCAAGTTCACATGAAGAAGGTATCTGAGATGAAAGCAACATTTGTTCTGCACGGTTGGTGGCGCACTTCCTGATTTCGGGCAGTGTCTTACGTCTGCAATATGCAACCAGATACCCGGCCCGCCAACTGAGCGGGCTTTTTTTTGAACAAAATTAATGAGAACAACGATGCAAACACCAAAACCGACACTCGAACTGCTTACCTGCGATGCCGCCTACCGTGAGAATCCGACGGCGCTGTTTCATCAGGTATGTGGCGCTCGTCCAGCGACACTGCTGCTTGAATCTGCAGATATCAACAGCAAAGATGATCTGAAGAGCCTGTTGCTGGTCGACAGCGCGTTACGCATCACCGCCCTGGGTGACACTGTCACTATTAAGGCGCTCTCCGCGAACGGCGCATCGCTGCTGCCCCTGCTGGATGCAGCGCTGCCTGCTGGCGTTGAAAACGAACAACAGCCGAACATACGCCATTTGAAATTTCCCAATGTAAGCCCGTTGCTGGATGAAGACGCCCGCTTATGTTCCCTTTCCGTATTTGATGCTTTCCGTTTATTGCAGGAACTGGTCAACGTCCCTGCGCAAGAACGTGAAGCGATGTTCTTCGGCGGTCTGTTTTCCTATGACCTGGTCGCCGGTTTTGAAGATTTACCTCAGCTTGAAGCAGGTAACCGTTGCCCGGACTACTGCTTCTATCTGGCTGAAACGCTGATGGTCATCGACCACCAAAAGAAAAGTACCCGCATTCAGGCCAGCGTATTTACCCCCAGCGATGGCGAAAAACAGCGTCTGAACGCTCGTCTGGCGCAACTGAGCCAGCAGCTTACCGAGCCCGCTCCGCCACTGCCCGTGACAGAAATTCCGCAGATGCGCTGCGAATGTAACCAGAGCGATGAAGAATTTGGCGCTGTGGTGCGCGGGATGCAAAAAGCTATTCGCGCAGGCGAGATTTTCCAGGTGGTTCCGTCCCGCCGATTCTCACTGCCCTGCCCGTCACCGCTGGCGGCCTACTATGTGCTGAAGAAAAGTAATCCCAGCCCGTATATGTTTTTCATGCAGGACAACGATTTCACGCTGTTCGGCGCCTCCCCGGAAAGCTCGCTGAAATATGATGCCACCAGCCGGCAGATTGAAATCTACCCGATTGCCGGGACGCGTCCGCGTGGTCGCCGTGCGGATGGCTCGCTGGACCGCGATCTCGACAGCCGTATCGAGCTGGAGATGCGTACCGATCATAAAGAGCTTTCCGAGCACCTGATGCTGGTTGACCTTGCGCGTAACGACCTGGCGCGCATCTGCACGCCGGGCAGCCGCTACGTTGCTGACCTGACCAAAGTGGATCGCTACTCCTTCGTGATGCACCTGGTTTCCCGCGTGGTCGGCGAACTGCGTAGCGATCTGGATGTGCTGCATGCGTACCGCGCCTGTATGAATATGGGCACGCTAAGCGGCGCGCCGAAAGTTCGCGCCATGCAGCTTATCGCCGAGGCAGAAGGTCGTCGCCGTGGCAGCTATGGCGGCGCGGTAGGCTACTTTACCGCCCATGGCGATCTGGATACCTGTATTGTGATTCGTTCCGCACTCGTGGAAGACGGTATTGCCACCGTACAAGCCGGTGCCGGGATTGTTCTGGATTCTGTACCGCAGTCTGAAGCCGATGAAACCCGTAATAAAGCGCGTGCGGTTTTACGTGCTATCGCCACCGCGCACCACGCACAGGAGACCTTCTAATGGCTGACATTCTGCTGCTCGATAACATCGACTCATTTACCTATAACCTGGCGGATCAGCTACGTACTAATGGTCACAACGTGGTGATTTACCGCAACCATATTCCGGCCCAGACGTTAATTGACCGCTTAGCAACCATGAAAAACCCGGTGCTGATGCTCTCTCCGGGACCCGGTGCGCCAAACGAAGCGGGCTGCATGCCGGAGCTGTTAACCCGCCTGCGCGGTAAGCTGCCGATTATTGGTATTTGTCTGGGGCATCAGGCGATTGTTGAAGCCTACGGCGGCTATGTCGGTCAGGCCGGAGAGATCCTGCACGGTAAAGCATCCAGTATTGAACATGACGGTCAGGCAATGTTCAGCGGTCTGGCAAATCCATTGCCGGTAGCGCGTTACCACTCGCTTGTTGGCAGCAACGTTCCAGCCGGTTTGACCATCAACGCCCACTTTAACGGCATGGTGATGGCGGTCCGTCACGATACCGACCGCGTGTGTGGCTTCCAGTTCCATCCGGAATCGATCCTCACCACCCAGGGCGCGCTTCTGCTGGAGCAAACGCTGGCATGGGCGCAACAGAAACTCGAACAGACCAATACGCTGCAACCTATTCTGGAGAAACTGTATCAGGCTCAGACGCTGTCCCAACAGGAAAGCCACCAACTGTTCTCGGCCGTAGTACGCGGTGAACTGAAGCCGGAACAGCTCGCTGCGGCCCTGGTGAGCATGAAAATTCGTGGCGAACACCCGCATGAAATTGCCGGCGCGGCAACCGCGCTGCTGGAAAACGCTGCCCCGTTCCCGCGTCCTGATTATCTGTTTGCCGATATTGTCGGTACCGGCGGTGACGGTAGCAACAGTATCAATATCTCCACGGCCAGCGCCTTTGTTGCGGCGGCCTGTGGACTGAAAGTGGCCAAACACGGCAACCGCAGCGTCTCCAGTAAATCGGGCTCTTCAGATCTGTTGGCGGCATTTGGCATTAATCTGGACATGAACGCCGATAAATCCCGTCAGGCGCTTGACGATCTCGGCGTGTGCTTCCTGTTTGCACCGAAATACCACACCGGTTTTCGCCACGCCATGCCGGTACGCCAACAGTTAAAAACCCGCACGCTGTTTAACGTGCTCGGTCCGTTGATTAACCCGGCGCATCCGCCGCTGGCGCTGATCGGCGTTTACAGCCCGGAACTGGTGCTGCCGATTGCCGAAACGCTGCGCGTATTGGGGTATCAGCGTGCCGCGGTCGTACACAGCGGCGGCATGGATGAAGTTTCGCTGCATGCGCCGACTATTGTGGCAGAGCTGCATGATGGCGAAATCAAGAGTTATCAACTGACGGCGGAAGACTTTGGCCTGACGCCGTACCATCAGGAACAGCTGGCGGGCGGTACGCCGGAAGAAAACCGTGACATTCTTAGTCGCTTGTTACAAGGTAAAGGTGAAGCCGCTCATGAAGCAGCCGTTGCCGCGAATGTCGCCATGTTAATGCGCCTGCACGGTGAAGAAGATTTAAAAACTAATGCGCAAACCGTGATTAATGTGCTGCGTAGCGGCGCGGCCTACGACCGTGTTACTGCGCTGGCAGCAAGAGGGTAAATGATGCAAACCGTTTTAGCGAAAATTGTCGCTGACAAGGCGATTTGGGTAGAAGCCCGTAAACAACAACAACCGCTGGCCAGCTTTCAGAATGACGTACAACCCAGCGCTCGTGATTTCTACGATGCGCTGCAAGGCGCACGTACCGCCTTTATTCTGGAGTGCAAAAAAGCCTCGCCATCGAAAGGTGTGATCCGTGATGACTTCGACCCGGCACAGATTGCGGACGTGTATAAACATTATGCTTCAGCGATTTCCGTACTGACCGATGAAAAATATTTCCAGGGCAGCTTTGATTTCCTGCCCATCGTCAGCCGTATCGCGTCGCAACCCATCCTGTGTAAGGACTTTATTATCGATCCTTACCAGATATACCTGGCGCGTTTCTACCAGGCGGACGCCTGCCTGCTGATGCTGTCAGTACTGGAGGATGAGCAATATCGACAACTCGCCGCCGTGGCCCATAGCCTGAAAATGGGTGTTCTGACCGAGGTCAGCAACGAAGAAGAGCTGGAACGCGCGATTGCGCTTGGCGCAAAAGTCGTCGGTATTAACAACCGCGATTTACGTGACCTGTCGATTGATCTGAATCGCACCCGCCAACTGGCGCCACGTCTGGGCCATGGCGTAATCGTCATCAGCGAGTCCGGTATTAATACCTACGGCCAGGTACGCGAACTCAGCCACTTCGCCAACGGTTTTCTGATTGGCTCTGCGCTGATGTCGCATGATGACCTGCACGCCGCTGTGCGTCGGGTTCTGCTTGGCGAGAACAAAGTCTGCGGTTTGACCCGGGCTCAGGATGCAAACGCGGCATATGAAGCGGGCGCAATATATGGCGGGTTGATTTTTGTGCCCTCATCTCCGCGCGTAGTTAGCGTTGAGCAGGCGCGGGAAGTGATGAGCGGCGCGCCATTACAGTATGTCGGCGTGTTCCGCAACACCGAGATTACCGAGGTGCGCGATAAAGCGTTGGCCCTGGGACTGACTGCGGTGCAACTGCATGGGAGCGAAGATCAGACCTATGTTGACGCGCTGCGCGATGCGCTGCCCAAACAGGTGCAAATCTGGAAAGCGCTGAGTGTTGGCGAAACGTTGCCAGACCGGGATTATCAGCATGTCGATAAATACGTGTTCGACAACGGCCAGGGTGGTAGCGGTCAACGCTTCGACTGGTCGCTTTTAGGCGGGCAATCGCTGGAAAACGTTTTACTGGCTGGCGGACTTGGCGCTGATAACTGTGTCAACGCGGCAAAAACCGGCTGTGCCGGGCTCGATTTTAATTCTGGCGTAGAGTCACAGCCGGGCATCAAAGATGCACGACTTCTGGCTTCGGTCTTTCAGACGCTGCGCGCATATTAAGGAAAAGGACATGACAACATTACTCAATCCGTACTTTGGTGAATTTGGCGGTATGTATGTGCCACAAATTCTGATGCCTGCTCTGCGTCAACTGGAAGAAGCTTTCGTCAGCGCGCAAAAAGATCCTGAGTTTCAGGCGCAGTTTACCGATCTGCTGAAAAACTATGCTGGTCGTCCAACCGCGCTGACAAAATGCCAGAACATTACTCACGGGACCAACACCACGCTGTATCTTAAGCGTGAAGATTTACTGCACGGCGGCGCGCACAAAACTAACCAGGTGTTGGGTCAGGCGTTACTGGCGAAGCGTATGGGGAAAACGGAAATCATCGCCGAAACCGGCGCAGGTCAGCACGGCGTCGCATCGGCGATAGCCAGTGCGCTGCTGGGTCTGAAGTGCCGTATTTATATGGGCGCGAAAGACGTTGAGCGTCAGTCGCCTAACGTTTTCCGTATGCGTCTGATGGGGGCAGAAGTCATTCCTGTTCATAGCGGTTCTGCAACGCTGAAGGATGCCTGTAACGAAGCCCTGCGCGACTGGTCTGGCAGCTACGATACCGCGCACTATATGCTCGGGACGGCGGCAGGACCGCATCCCTTCCCGACCATTGTACGTGAATTCCAGCGCATGATCGGCGAAGAAACAAAAGCGCAGATCCTGGAAAAAGAAGGTCGTTTGCCGGACGCTGTTATCGCCTGCGTGGGCGGTGGTTCTAACGCCATTGGTATGTTTGCCGATTTTATTAATGAAACCAGCGTCGGTCTGATTGGCGTAGAGCCAGGCGGTCACGGGATCGAATCCGGTGAACACGGCGCACCGTTAAAACACGGTCGTGTCGGGATTTACTTTGGCATGAAATCCCCGATGATGCAGACCGAAGAAGGACAGATTGAAGAGTCTTACTCTATTTCCGCAGGTCTGGATTTCCCGTCTGTCGGGCCGCAGCATGCATACCTGAACAGCATCGGTCGCGCCGATTATGTTTCAATCACCGACGATGAAGCGCTGGAAGCCTTCAAAACGCTGTGTTTACATGAGGGGATTATCCCGGCGCTGGAGTCCTCCCATGCCCTGGCACACGCCCTGAAAATGATGCGTGAAAATCCGGAAAAAGAGCAGTTACTGGTGGTAAATCTCTCCGGTCGCGGCGACAAAGACATTTTCACCGTACACGATATTCTGAAAGCGCGAGGGGAAATCTGATGGAACGTTACGAAAATCTTTTTGCACAGTTGAAGGACCGCAAAGAAGGTGCTTTTGTCCCCTTCGTAACCCTGGGCGATCCGTCGGTTGAGCAGTCACTGAAAATCATTGATACGCTGATTGAAGCCGGTGCTGATGCGCTTGAGCTAGGCATTCCATTCTCCGATCCGCTGGCGGACGGTCCGACCATACAGGAAGCCACACTGCGGGCATTCGCCGCGGGCGTGACACCGTCACAATGCTTTGAGATGCTGGCATTGATTCGTCAGAAACACCCTACCATTCCAATTGGTCTGCTGATGTATGCCAACCTGGTATTCAGCAAGGGTATTGACGAATTCTACGCTCAGTGTGAGAAAGTCGGTGTGGATTCTGTTTTGGTGGCAGATGTGCCTGTTGAGGAGTCTGGACCATTCAGAACTGCGGCACTCCGCCACAACATTGCACCTATTTTCATCTGCCCCCCTAACGCTGATGAAGAACTGCTCCGCCAGATTGCCTCTTACGGTCGCGGCTATACCTATCTGCTTTCACGTGCTGGCGTGACCGGTGCTGAAAATCGTGCGGCGTTACCGCTCCATCATCTGGTGGAAAAACTGAAAGAATACGGTGCTCCTCCGTCATTACAGGGATTTGGTATCTCAGCGCCTGACCAGGTCACCGGCGCGATTGAAGCCGGTGCTGCCGGGGCAATTTCCGGCTCAGCGATTGTGAAAATCATTGAGAAGAATGTTGCCGCACCTGAGCAGATGCTGGCTGAGCTGAAAGCCTTTGTCAGCGCAATGAAAGCGGCCACGCCTTACTAAGCTAAATCAACCGCCAGAGACTTCTGGCGGTTTTACCCTTCTTTGGTGTTCTTCATTTTGTACATGGCGTTATCCGCATTCTGAATTGCCACATCCAGCTCGCCGTTCACTTCCGCAATCCCCCACGACACTGACAATGGCACGGTATGACCGTCCACCACAAACACATGGCTGGTCACCTGCCCGCTAATGCGTTGCGCAATTGCCTTAGCGTCACTTGCCTGCGAGCGAAACAGCAGGATCATAAACTCATCCCCGCCGGTACGAATCACAATATCGTGGCTGGTTCGGGTGTTAGACAGCATTCGGTTAGCGATAATTTGCAGCGCCCGGTCACCTGCCGCATGGCCCCAGGTATCATTGACAGCCTTGAACTTATTGCAATCCAGTAACACCACCGAGCAGTGCGATAAATCACGACGCTTGATGATGTCGAGAATTCGGCGGTTAAAACAACCGGTCAGCGTGTCGATATAAACCTTGAGGTCGCTTTCATTCAGCCAGGATTTTAGTGAGAAACTGATGATGACGAAGAAGAACGGCGCCAGCAGGATCACAATTCCGGCATGCGAATCACGCACCATAAAACGGCCTAATGACAGCGAATAGTGCAGCGCATATTTCTCCGAAAAATTGCGCACCATATAGCGGGACTGGCCTGTACATCTGCCGGATAAACAAAGGCTCTCATTGTTGGTCAAATTCACCAACTCCACATTCAGCTCAGGTGGAAGGTGGTAGTCAAAGGCTTGAGCCAACGCTTCCTGCAATTCCGGCTTTGAATGGTCATAGACCAGATAGGCCACGATTTGGTCTGATATCTCTTTACCCGACAGATCGTAGATATAGCTCACCACGCTGTAAGCTTTTTCACCGGTAATTTTATCGGTATAGAAGTTCGTTGAACTAAGGGCTTTGTTTTTGACGTTTTTTTGCAACAGTCGGGTATAGAAATCGACAGGTGGATAGAAAAAGTTGGTGATATCCCGCGCCATTTCAGAATTGGAGAAGCTGAAATTGCGCGAATCGGAAGCCATAAACCAGTAAAAATAATCTGAGTTTTTGGCGATAATGTAACGATGCGCATCGAAGCTCCCCGGGTTTAGCTCATTGACCATCCCGCGAATAAACTCCGCCGCCGTATACATACACAACGCATTATGACTGGTTCGCTGGGCAATAATTGTCCCCGTCGCCGAATGCAGCCGCTTTGGGTCGGCGTTAATGCCCCATTCATCATCATTGCGGGGAACAAATTGTGAAATTTCGCCACATTGCTCGCCCGTTTTGATATGGTGATAGCGCTCGCCAATCGCGTCGGCGATCAGTTCGTTATCGTTAAAAATGTCCATCATGCGCGCTTGCAGGCGATTAACACCTTCACTGGCTGCCGCTATCCGCTGCTCATAGATAATAAACAGAAATAACGAAGTAAATATCAACGTAATGAGCCCTGATACCAGCAATGCCTGCCTGTTTCTGAGCTTATCCTGCACAATCTTCACGAGTCCACCCTGCTAGTTAACATATTGCCAAACCGGTTACCCGTTTATGTTGTTGCATAACTGCGCTGTACGTTGATTGAGAATATTTACCGCCCCTTCGCTGATGAGTCAAAAGCCCGCCGTTGCGCGCGCTGAAGTTACCGATTTATACAACAAAAGCACATATTTGTTAACATAAATGCAAACTAAGCATCGCCTTCAATGGGATACCCTGCCCGACGGACAGCCTCACGGCAGTCGTTTACACCGGCGGCGTACCCCGCTTCAATCTCACAAACCGGGCTGGCGCTGCAATAAGGCAGTTTAACCGGAGTGGCCATAAGTTTCTCCAGAATCTCCATTTTATCCATGTAATTCAGCAGCTCACGAGCCACGCTTACGGCAAACTCGGCCGTATCATCGCCGGTGAACGGTTCCAGAAGCGTGATTTTTTGTTGTAGTTGATGGCGGGTTAGCATCGTCAATACCCTCAAAGCCAGTTTGCTTAAAGAGTAGCATTACATCGAAGAAGAGAAATACGCCACTGACGATTCAGGGGGCAAATCTTAATCACAGCCTTCACAGTTATGGCTGAAACCGGGCACGGTATCCTCGTATTTTTACAGAACATATTCATAGGTAGCGAATAGCTCTGCCCATCCCACATTCGATCTGAGATGTTGCCGTTGTTTGCAATGTTTAAGAGATGAGCAGCGAAACGCTGAATGCATCAATATCATAAAGTTTTAGTAATGATTTACATAGATATCATATTAAATGTGAATATTACATTGGCTCATCAAGACTAAAATCATTATAGTGTCAGAGCAATAGCGTTATTTTTGCAAGGTCATAATAATTTCACTTAGGTCATGTTATTAACGTGTGAATTAATTGTTTATAAATGCAGGATGCTCCAGGATTATTTGCACTTAACTCAAATTCACCTTTTAAAAATATTCAGAAAGCCAAAGGGATCAAACCACAGGATAACGACTAAATAGCATTGAATAAAACGACATAACGGCGATCACACCTGAGACAGGTCTGTGAGGTTGCTACATGTAACTTATTCACCCTCAATAATTGCATAAGTAAACAATAAAAGCACATAAGAAGAAAATTCTTATGTTTAAAACATATTTTGTTTGTCAGGATATCTGGGTCCATAAATTAAAAATCATGTCTATCCAATTTAACCTTCAAATGGTCAGAAGTGGTTTACGCCCACTTAAAATTATTCCGCTAATTATTTCTGTGTTAATTATTGCCAGTGTTAATATATTAACTGCAAAATATAACACTGTAATTAATCGGACGCTTGTGTTTTTCATGATCATGCTTTCATTACGATGCCTACAGTATGTCTTTTTCAGAAATATTCTGGCTGTTTTAATTTTAATACCCGTCGCAGCTGATATCACTCTTCAATTGCATGCCTGGAATAATTACAACTCAGAATTCAGTTATGGATTTGCGTTAAGTGTTTTGAACACAACTCCCAGTGAAGCAATAGCGATGCTGAGATTATATTGGCGCGACTGTGTTACGTTCTTTATACTTGTAATGTTTTTTATTTACTCTATAAACACTGGCGCGAGACCTGTACCCTATCGATTTCGTCACTACCCAATAGTTATTTTGGGCTTGATAATTTTCTTTTTGTTTTCGCAAGCTTATCTCCACCAGATAAGGAAAAGTAATGTTGAAAGTCTGGTGCAACGAGTCATCCGCTCTACTCCAGTAAGTACCGGAAAAGAGTTCATGCAGGCTATGCAAGATAACGCCATAATTTCTGATATCGGTACAAACATTCCCAATTATAAGATAACAGTAACTGATACAGGGATCGAAAACTATATACTGATCGTCGGGGAATCTGCGCGTGCGTTAAATATGGGGATATATGGATACACAAGGGATACCACCCCTGAACTTATCAAACAAAAGCAGCAACTTTTACTGTTTAATAACGCGATTGCGCCTGCACCGGTAACAATCATGGCCGTCCCCCTGGCACTTACTGCTGACTCAGTGCAAGCCCGTCATCCGCGTAATTACAGCGATAATATTATTAATATCACCAACCAGGCTGGCTATGATACATACTGGTACAGTCGCCAGGGAAATGGAGGGGCGCATAACAATATAATTACCGGGATTGCCATGAATGCACATCAGCATGAATGGATAGAATATGGCTATGATGAGGCGTTGTTGCCGTTATTACATAAGGCATTGCAGAAGCCAGGTAAGAAACTTATTGTCCTGCATTTATATGGCAGTCATGAACCTTCCTGTCAACGTTTTCCAGAAAGTCATACTGTCTTATTTGGCCAGAGTAAAGCTGACGATTGTTATGATAACTCAATTCGCTATACTGATGAACTGATGGGTAATATATTCAATGCACTGGAAAACACTCGCTCATCAGTAATGTATTTTTCCGATCATGCGCTGATCCGTGATCCTGCTCGCTCGGTGGTTTATTCTCATGGTGGTGTTAGACCGCCGAAAGAGGCATTACAAATCCCGATGTATATTTGGTACAGCCATTTAGTCGATGAGAAAACAAAGTTCACTGGAGATTATAATACGCCGTGGTCTGCCGATGATCTTAACTCTCTTGCAGAATTGTGGCTTGGCATCCATCGTCAGGGCAACGCGAAAAAGTCTATGAAATCCTGGTTAATAAACTACCAAAAGGAGATTTTCATCATGGACACAACGGGTAAAAAATACCATTGGAATGATGTTCGTTAATGCTGAAGAGTTGGCAAAACTGGTCATCAAATGACCAGTTTTGCCGAAAGGTTTTGCAAAAAAATTTAAAAACGATAACCCGCAGAGAACATAAACACCCACGGATCGAGACGTACGCTGTCGCTATAACGGGCTTGAGGAAGAACTGCGCCATTAGATTTGTACTTCGCTGTCGTATCGATATCCATGTACCAGACCGACATGTTAATCAGCCAGTCGCGGTTAATCAGATAGTCCATACCGACTTGCCCTGCCGCACCCCAGGAATCTTTCAGGCTCAGGTCCGATAATCCGGCTTCCTTACCGTTGTTGTTAAAGCCTTCGTCGAAGAAGGTGGTGTAGTTCACACCAACACCAACATAAGGACGCAGTTTGCTGCTGGAGTCACCGAAGTACCACTGCGCCATTAACGTCGGTGGCAAGTGGTGAACAGTGGCAATATCGCCCGTCGCGGCAGTCCCAATTTTGTGACGGAACGGTGTGGCTGCCAGTAATTCAACACCGATATTGTCGGTTGCCATGTAGGTGAATGTCAGACCCAACTGGGTGTTATTACTGACATCAAAGCCACCTAAGCTTCCCAGCGTCCCCCCCGCGCCTTCCGTCGGTCTGACGGTGGCAGAACCCGCACGAATGAAGAATTCTCCAGCCTCATGCGCAAATGCGTTACCAGAGAGAAGAGTTGTTAAAGCCACTGCTGCAACTGTTAATTTTTTCATGTCCGCTCCATCGTTATGGTTATAAAAGCGGAACAAATATACCCACATTGGAGTAATAAGTGATCTTACCTGGATCACATTGACTTTGATAATTTAACATTTATTGATCCAGATTAAGTTAGAACTTGCATTCAAAATCCTGGTTAAATTAATTCAGATCAATTTTGATATATTTTCGCCATGCAAGTATCCGATACCTGCTGATGGCAAACGTTGCTTATTTGCCCATGATGCGCAGAGAACAATCAGCGTTCCTGCATAACGCTGAAGTGATAGCCAAAAATTACCGGAGCTTTACAAAGATATGCCTTTCCATACATCCCGTGATGCTGCCACTGTAGAGTTATCCAGGGTACAATTGCCCGCAAATGAACACCTGCAAAACTCAAGGAGAGTGCATGTCTATCACGGCGAAATCCGTTTACCGTGACACGGGAAACTTTTTCCGTAATCAATTCATTACCATCTTGCTGGTATCGTTGTTGTGCGCGTTTATCACAGTGGTGTTAGGGCATGCCTTTTCTCCCAGTGACGCACAAATTGCGCAGCTCAGTGAAGGGGATCAGTTAACCAGTAGCGTGGGTCTGTTCGATCTGGTACAAAATATGACCCCGGAGCAACAGCAAATTCTGCTACGCGCTTCCGCGGCGTCGACATTTTCAGGCCTGATTGGTAATGCCATCCTCGCGGGAGGTATCATCCTGATGATTCAGCTGATTTCAGCAGGTCATCGGGTCAGCGCGTTACGCGCCATCGGCGCCAGTGCGCCAGTATTGCCCAAGCTGTTTATTCTGATTTTTCTGACTACTCTGCTGGTGCAAATCGGTATTATGCTGGTGGTCGTACCCGGTATTCTGCTGGCTATCCTGTTAGCTCTCGCACCGGTGATGTTGGTACAGGATAAAATGGGTGTCTTTGCCGCAATGCGCAACAGTATGCGTCTGGCATGGTCTAATATGCGACTGGTCGCGCCGGCAGTGATCGGTTGGCTGCTGGCTAAAACGCTGCTGTTGCTTTTTGCGCCAAGTTTTGCGGTACTTACGCCGAACGTAGGCGCGGTATTGGCGAATACGCTGAGCAATATGATCTCCGCCGTGTTGCTGATCTATTTGTTCCGCCTGTACATGCTGATTCGCCAATAAACCCTGAACGCATACCAGGCGCAGGCCTGGTGCTTTTGATGACGGAATGAAGAATGAAGCAGTTTCTTGATTTTTTACCGCTGGTTGTCTTTTTTGCCTTTTATAAGCTTTACGACATCTACGCGGCGACCTCGGCACTGATTGTCGCGACGGCTGTGGTTTTGATTTACAGCTGGGTTCGCTACCGCAAGGTCGAGAAGATGGCGTTAATCACCTTTGTTTTGGTTGCCGTGTTCGGTGGCCTGACTATCTTCTTCCACAACGATGAATTCATTAAGTGGAAAGTTACGGTGATTTACGGACTGTTTGCCGGTGCGCTGCTGGTTAGCCAGTGGGTGATGAAAAAGCCACTGATTCAGCGCATGTTAGGCAAAGAGCTGACCCTGCCGCAGCAGGTCTGGTCGAAGCTTAATTTAGCCTGGGCCGTCTTTTTCATTCTCTGTGGCCTGGCGAATATCTATATCGCTTTTTGGCTGCCGCAGAATATTTGGGTCAACTTTAAAGTATTCGGCCTGACAGCCCTGACCTTATTCTTTACGCTGCTGAGCGGTGTCTATATTTACCGCCATCTGCCGCAGGAAGATAAATCGTAATACATGTCCGCCAGATCAGCCGATCTGGCGAATTTTTATCCCCTCACGTTCCTCATTACCGCTAACCCGGCTTACTTCCACTTCCCACGCCGCATCCCTCTGTTCTCAACGCGCAAATTCTAGTAGCATCGCGCCTGTAATCTTTCTCTATAGTCGGTTCAACAATGACAACAACGAATAATACTCCCCAGGGTGAACTGGTTTTACGCACTCTGGCTATGCCTGCCGATACCAATGCGAACGGTGATATTTTTGGCGGCTGGCTGATGTCACAAATGGATATAGGTGGCGCTATTCAGGCCAAAGAGATCGCACATGGTCGTGTGGTAACGGTGCGCGTTGAAGGAATGAGCTTTTTACGCCCGGTTGCCGTAGGCGATGTGGTTTGTTGCTATGCGCGCTGCGTGAAGCGCGGGACGACCTCGATCAGCATTAATATTGAAGTCTGGGTGAAGAAAGTTGCTTCAGAACCTATCGGCCAGCGCTATAAAGCTACCGAAGCCCTGTTTATCTATGTTGCCGTTGATAAAGACGGTAAGCCACGTCCGATCCCTACCCTGGGCTGATAAGTCACGATAGCATCGCCCTCCGGCAATCACTCAATTCATTGCTTATTGCCGGATGGCGGCGAACCGCCAAATCCGGCCTGCGTATTATTCAATCTGCGTTGCGCCGTTCAGACGGAACACAATATTCACTACCAGTCCGGAACCTGGTTTCCCGGCCTCATAGCGCCATCTGCGCATCGCATTTTTCACTTCACGCTCAAACATATTCGCCGGCTGCGCGGACAGAATTTCCACGTTTTCAACACGGCCATCCGGCGTCACATCAAATTTAACTTTAACACGACCTTCTATGCGCAGCGCTTGCGCTCGCGCAGGATACTGCGGCTGATTACGGCTTAAGGCGCGAGGACCTGCTGGCGCACTTACTGCTGCTTTACTGGTTGCCGGCGCGCTACTGGTCGTTGGGCGCGCAGGCGCCGTATTTTCAAATGGGGATGCCGGGCGCGGCTCTGCGGGTTTAGCATCAGGTTTGGGCTGCTCTACCACTTTTTTCACCGGTTTTGGCTTCGGTTTAGGCTTGGGCTTCGGTTTCTCAATCACTACCGGCGCCTCTTTTGGCGGCTCCGGGATTGGCTCTGGTTCCGGTTCTGGCTCGACTACGGGTTCCGGCGGCGGCTGAACGGCCTGAGGCGGTTCGAGATCGGCAGGCGCGACCATGGTAACGGAGATCGGCTGCGCTGGCGCAGGCAGTTCAATAACCTGATGTACCGAGGTATACAATAGACCCGCCACTACAGCACCATGGATGCCGACGGAAAGTAACGTTGGCCAGGGAAAGCGACGAGGTAAATCAAGGGTCATTGAAGTCATAATCGTTTCAGTTAAAAAACCAGGCCCTGATTTTAAATGCAAATAGCAATCATATTCAATAAGACCTGGGCAGTAAGCCGCATTTAAAACACGATTTTATGTAAAAAAACCTTCATCACAATGTGGTCTTAACAAATCCGTTATCTTTACGTTGCAGTTGGCATGCCTTTCCAATAACGTAATTAACGACTTTTACCGATTAAGGAGCTCTACCCGTGCTGTACGTTATTTATGCTCAAGATATCGCAGACTCTCTCGACAAACGCCTTTCCGTGCGCCCTGCTCATCTGGCCCGTCTGCAACTCCTGCATGACGAAGGACGACTGCTCACGGCAGGACCGATGCCAGCAGTTGACAGTAACGATCCGGGTGTCGCGGGGTTTACCGGCTCGACGGTGATTGCAGAATTTGAATCTTTAGAAGCAGCGCAGGCGTGGGCAGAAGCCGACCCCTATGTCGCAGCAGGCGTTTACGCGCAGGTTTCAGTAAAACCGTACAAGAAAGTATTTTAAAAACAGAACGAAAGCAGACATTGGGCACCACCAGCGGTGCCCTTTTGAGATCAGATACTGTGGATTGCAAACAGCAACGAGTTACGTTGATGATTCAGAATACACTTTCTGATGCTATGGATACGCATGTTACGACGCGATTGTCCTTCAAGCCAACGTGCTTTACGGCGGCTAGCCTGACGCTGCATCCGCCAGCGTCCCACTTCCGTTCTACTACGCTTCATGTTAACTACTCTTCCAGTCACTGAGCGGCCATTATAACGCCACACCGAATGCAGGCCAGTGGTTTTCCCGTGTTTTTATTTGCCAGATTTATCCTGATGCGTAAACTCTTAACAATACGCTTTCAAAAGGATTTTTAAATTTATGACAACCTTCTACACCGTGGTGAGTTGGCTGGTCATTCTGGGTTACTGGGTACTCATTGCTGGCGTCACATTACGCATTCTAATGAAGCGACGCGCAGTGCCCTCCGCAATGGCATGGCTGTTGATCATCTATATACTGCCATTGGTAGGGATCATAGCTTATCTGTCCTTCGGTGAACTCCACCTGGGTAAACGCCGCGCCGAACGCGCCCGGGCAATGTGGCCTTCCACGGCCAAATGGCTGAACGACCTCAAAGCCTGTGAACATATTTTCGCACAGGAAAACAGCAGCGTTGCTTCTTCATTATTTAAGCTGTGCGAGCGTCGTCAGGGAATCGCCGGCGTTAAGGGGAATCAACTGCAGCTGCTCACCAGTTCCGATGACGTGATGCAGGCGCTGATCCGTGATATTCAACTGGCGCGTCATAATATCGAGATGGTGTTCTACATCTGGCAACCGGGAGGTATGGCCGATCAGGTTGCCGAGTCGTTAATGGCGGCCGCCAGAAGAGGCGTTCACTGCCGCCTGATGCTGGACTCTGCGGGCAGCGTGGCATTCTTCCGCAGCCCGTGGGCGGCGATGATGCGTAACGCGGGTATTGAAGTCGTCGAAGCCCTCAAGGTTAACCTGATGCGTGTGTTTTTGCGCCGGATGGACCTGCGCCAACACCGTAAGATGGTGATGATCGACAACTATATTGCTTATACTGGCAGCATGAACATGGTCGACCCGCGCTTCTTTAAGCAGGATGCGGGCGTGGGTCAATGGGTCGATTTAATGGCGAGAATGGAAGGACCTGTTGCCACCGCGATGGGCATCGTCTATTCCTGCGACTGGGAAATTGAAACCGGGAAACGCATTTTACCCCCGCCGCCGGACGTCAATATCATGCCGTTTGAGCAGGCCAGCGGTCACACCATTCACACTATCGCGTCGGGACCAGGTTTCCCTGAAGATTTGATCCATCAGGCGCTATTAACCGCTGCTTATTCGGCGCGTGAATATTTAATTATGACCACGCCCTATTTCGTCCCCAGCGATGATTTACTGCATGCGATCTGTACGGCCGCACAGCGTGGGGTCGACGTCAGTATCATTCTTCCGCGTAAGAATGATTCCCTGCTGGTTGGCTGGGCAAGCCGGGCATTTTTCACCGAACTGCTGGCTGCGGGCGTCAAAATATATCAGTTCGAAGGCGGCTTGCTGCACACCAAGAGCGTACTGGTTGATGGCGAACTGAGCCTGGTCGGTACCGTTAACCTGGATATGCGCAGTTTGTGGCTGAATTTTGAAATCACGCTGGTTATTGATGACGCAGGATTCGGGGGCGACCTCGCCGCAGTGCAGGATGATTATATTTCTCGTTCACGCCTTCTTGACGCTCGTTTGTGGGTAAAACGACCACTCTGGCAGCGGATTGCCGAGCGACTGTTTTACTTCTTTAGCCCGTTGCTGTAAAACGTGCCAATCAGACAGTAAACAGGTAGTCATTATGGATATGGATTTGAACAACCGCCTGACCGAAGACGAAACGCTTGAGCAGGCTTACGATATTTTTCTCGAACTGGCTGCGGACAACCTCGATCCGGCAGATATCATTCTGTTCAATTTGCAGTTTGAAGAGCGCGGCGGTGCAGAATTATTTGACCCGGCGGAAGACTGGCAGGAACACGTCGATTTTGACCTGAATCCTGACTTCTTTGCCGAAGTGGTGATTGGTCTGGCAGATACAGAAGACGGCGAGATTAACGATATTTTTGCCCGCGTTCTGTTGTGTCGCGAAAAAGATCACAAGCTCTGCCACATTCTCTGGCGCGAATAATTAAAAAAAGCTGCTCTCGCAGCTTTTTTACTTTTAGCCCGGTAATTTGCTTCCGCACCGGTTACAAAACTGCGCGCTGTGCTCATGCTGACTTTGCTGACACTGCGGACATTTACGCTGATTCTGCCGATGCTGGAACGCACTGCTCATATGCGTCGTTATCAAACCTGTCGGGATCGCAATCACGGAATAACCGATCAAAATCAGCACTGACGCTACCATGCGCCCGAGCGGCGTGTGGGGCGTGATATCGCCATAGCCGACGGTGGTTACCGTGACGATGGCCCAATACACTGATGCATTCAGCGTACTAAAACCATATTTGGGTCCTTCAATCAGATACATTAGCGCGCCGAATACAATCATCAGAATGGCAATAAATGAATAGAACAAGATTAGCTGATGACGCGCGCTTTTTATTGCGCTCCAGAATATACGCAGAGAAGGCATAAAGCGCAGCAGTTTGAGAATTCGCAGTACACGCAGGACACGCATCGCCCGCCAGGCGAAAACATAACTCAGACTGATTTCCGGCCATAACCACATCACATACAGTGGCAGAATGGTGGCAAGATCAATAATCCCCCAGAAGCTAAATACATATTTAGCGGGATTAGCCCAGCAGCATAATCGCAACAGATATTCGAGAGTAAAGACCAGAGTGATAAAGACTTCCAGCCAGACAAATACGCGCCACTCCTCAAAGGTCAAATGGTATTGCGTCCCGACCCCGGACTCAACGAAGATAACAATCACGCTGAGCAGCGCGAACAGTGCGCACATACCTTCAAAACGGCGCCCCGAGCGTGTGTCTAAATCAAATAATGTACGATAAAGCGTACGGCGAACAGAAGAAACTAAGCCAGACACAAATACCTCACCAAAAAGAAGGGCTGACCTTTGTCAGCCCTCACGATTATAGCGGGTCTACTTTCAGGCAGGAAACGGCGTGTCGAAAACTGCCTTCGAGTACCGGGCGTGTTTTTGCACACTCTGGTCCGGCAATCGGGCAGCGCGTACGGAACACACAGCCCGAAGGAGGATTAATCGGCGACGGCAACTCGCCTTCCAGCAACTGGATAACTTTGTTCCTTTCCATATCCGGATCGGGGATGGGCACAGCAGACATTAGCGCTTTGGTATAAGGGTGCAGCGGATTATGGTACACCTCGTCATAGGTGCCTAATTCCACTGCGTGTCCGAGATACATCACCAGTACACGATCGGAGATATGCTTAACCACCGCCAGGTCGTGGGCAATGAAAATTAATGACAACCCCATTTCACGCTGTAGCTGCTGCAGGAGGTTGACGACCTGAGCCTGAATGGATACGTCCAGCGCAGAAACCGGTTCATCACAGATAATCAGTTTCGGTTCGAGAATCAGCGCGCGGGCAATACCGATACGCTGACATTGGCCGCCGGAAAACTCATGCGGGTAACGGTTAATCAGGTTTGGCAGCAACCCAACCTTCATCATCATTGCCTTCACGCGGTCACGGACTTCCTGCCCCGACAGTTTCGGATGATAAGTCCGCAGCGGCTCGGCAATAATTTCACCAATGGTCATACGCGGGTTTAATGACGCCAGCGGATCCTGGAAAATCATCTGGATATCACTGCGCATCTCCCGCCATTCATCAGGTTTCATACCCAACAAATCTTTCCCCAGCCAGGCGACCTTTCCATCAGTGGCTTTCACCAGACCGATAATCGCCCGGGCAAAGGTCGATTTTCCGCAGCCGGATTCCCCCACCACGCCAAGGGTTTCACCTTCATACAATCGCAGGGTGACGCCATCAACCGCTTTCAGGGATTTCGACGGTTGCCAGAACCACTGCTTACCATCCTTAATGTCGAAATGGACTTTGAGATCGGCAATTTCAAGGAGTACTTTTCGTTGTTCGGTGACCGTATTCATACCAGTTCCTCCACCGGTTTAAAGCAGGCGCGCAGACGGCCCGGACTAAATTCCTCCAGTGGTGGGGCACTGCTACAGATTTCCATCGCATGCGGGCAACGCGGCTGGAACGGACAGCCTTTTGGCAGACGCAGCAGGTTCGGCGGGTTGCCCGGGATAGTCAACATCTCTTCCCCTTCGGCGTCCAGACGCGGTACGGCATTCAGCAAACCAATTGAATACGGATGAACGGGCTTATAAAAGACATCCCGTGCACTGCCATATTCCATGGTTCGTCCGGCGTACATCACCAGCACTTTGTCACAAATACCGGCGACAACCCCCAGATCGTGGGTGATCATGATAATTGCGGTGTTAAATTCACTTTTCAGTTCATTCAGCAGCGTCATAATTTGCGCCTGTACCGTAACATCGAGCGCGGTAGTCGGCTCATCGGCGATCAATAATTTTGGTCTGCACAGCAGCGCCATGGCGATCATTACGCGCTGACGCATTCCGCCAGAGAATTCATGCGGATACATTTTCATGCGCTTGCGCGCTTCCGGCATTTTCACCGCATCCAGCATTTTTACTGACTCTTCAAACGCTTCTGCTTTACTCATGCCTTTGTGCAGCATGAGAACTTCCATCAGTTGCTCTCCGACCCGCATGTACGGATTCAGAGAGGTCATCGGATCCTGAAAAATCATTGAGATTTGCTCGGCGCGCAGTTTGTTCAGCTCGTGCTCCGGTAAATTCAATATTTCACGCCCGTTAAACGTAGCGGAACCTCCGATACGGCCATTCGCCGCCAGCAGCCCCATCAGGGCAAACGCGGTTTGCGATTTGCCCGAACCGGACTCACCCACAATACCCAACGTTTCTCCGGCTCGCAGGGAAAAGTTTAAATCGTTTACTGCAGTAACATCGCCATCGGGGGTGGCAAACGTCACGCGCAAATCCTTAACGTTCAGCAGTGCGTTAGCCTGTTGTTGCGCGAGCGGCGCGGTTGCGGTCTCAATTACGCTCATGGCGGCGCTCCTTAACGGTCTTTCGGGTCGAGGGCATCACGCAGGCCATCGCCAATAAAGTTAAAACAGAACAAAGTAACCACCAGGAAACCGGCCGGGAACAGCAACAGCCATGGCGATACTTCCATTGAGTTGGCGCCATCACTCAGCAATGCGCCCCAGCTACTTAACGGCTCCTGCGTCCCTAATCCCAGAAAACTCAGGAAAGACTCAAACAGGATCATGCTGGGCACCAGCAACGAGGCGTAGACCACCACAACCCCCAATACGTTTGGCACAATATGACGGATAACGATGCGCACGGTAGACACCCCGCCGACTTGCGCCGCCTCAATAAACTCTTTGCGCTTCAGACTCAGCGTTTGTCCACGCACGATACGCGCCATATCCAGCCAGGAAACCATTCCGATAGCGACAAAAATCAGCAGGATGTTTTGTCCAAAGAAGGTCACCAGCAGGATCACGAAGAACATGAACGGGAAGGAGTTGAGGATTTCCAGCAGGCGCATCATTACCGAGTCGATTTTACCGCCGAGATAACCCGACAAAGAACCATACAGCGTGCCAACCACGACCGCCACCAACGCGGCGGCAATGCCAACCATCAGCGAGATGCGCCCGCCAATCGCCACACGCACCAGCAGGTCGCGACCCGATGAGTCGGTGCCAAAGTAGTGCCCGGACTCCATATCCGGCGCGCTGGACATCATTCCCCAGTCGGTATCAAAGTAGGTAAACTGCGACAGCATCGGCGCCAGCGTCACAAACAGCGCAATAATCACCAGCACCACCAGGCTTGCCACCGCCGCGCGGTTATGCATAAAACGGCGACGCGCGTCCTGCCACAGGCTGCGACCTTCGACCTCCAGCTTTTCACTGAAATTCTCCAGCGCCTCGCTGTTTTTCTTACTTAACATCATAGCGAGCTCCAGTATCAGTAACGAATCTTCGGATCGATAACGGCATACAGCACATCGACAATCGCGTTAAACACGATAGTCAGCGTACCGACCAGAATGGTCAGACTCAGGACCAGCGAATAATCGCGATTTAAGGCGCCATTGACGAACAGTTGCCCAATGCCCGGCAAACCATAGATGGTTTCAATGACCATTGAACCAGTGATTATGCCGACAAATGCCGGTCCCATATAAGACAGCACGGGTAGCAGCGCAGGTTTTAACGCATGGCGGAAAATAATCCGCCGCATCGGCAGCCCTTTGGCGCGCGCGGTACGAATAAAGTTTGAGTGCAGCACTTCAATCATTGAGCCGCGGGTAATACGGGCGATACTGGCGATATAGGCGAGCGATAACGCCACCATCGGCAGGATCATAAATTTCAACGCCCCGCCGTTCCAGCCACCGCCGGGCAGCCATTTCAACGTTATGGCAAATATCATGACCAATAAGGGAGCAACGACGAAACTGGGGATAACCACCCCGGTCATCGCGACCCCCATTACCGTGTAGTCCCAGCGCGTATTTTGCTTCAGCGCGGCGATCACCCCTGCGCTAACGCCGACGAGCACCGCCAGAATAAAGGCCGCTGCGCCAAGCTTCGCTGACACCGGAAAACTTGAAGCGACAAGGTCGTTAACCGTGTAATCTTTATATTTAAAAGATGGCCCAAAATCGCCATGCGCCAGTTGTTTCAGGTAGCTGAAATACTGTGTGGAGATGGGATCGTTGAGATGATATTTCGCTTCTATATTAGCCAGCACTTCTGGCGGCAATGCGCGTTCCCCGGTGAATGGGCTTCCCGGCGCAAGGCGCATCATAAAGAATGAAATCGTAATAAGAATAAACAGCGTCGGAATCGCTTCCAGACAGCGACGTAATATAAATTTCAACATAACCCGTACCTTCCGGCGTGTGCCTTTATACCCGTCATACTTCCAGTCGCAGGTGCGTTGGCTTTCTCACTCACCCCGGTCACTTACTACTCGTAAGCTCCCGGGGATTCGTTGCGTCGCCGCCTTCCTGCAGCTCGAATTATTTAGGGTATCCCCCTTTTCATTCGAAGAGGTGTGAATAGTGCGATGAAAAAAGACACTGTGGGGCAAAATTGATTGCCCCACGTCTTGCCATTAATGCTTGATAATATACAAGTCTTTTACATGGATATTATCCATCGGGTCTTTACCGGAGTATCCGCCAACCCATGGTTTCACCAGGCGGGCGTTAACATAGTAATAAACCGGTACAATCGCAGAATCTTTATCCAGTTGCTGCTCCGCTTTCGAATACAGCTCACTGCGCTGCGCTTCATCTGTCACTTTCAGGGTATCTGCAATCAGCTTGTCAAATGCAGGGCTCTTATAGTGAACCGTGTTGTTGGAGCTGTCGGACAGCACCATATTCAGGAAGGAAGTTGGTTCGTTGTAATCCGCGCACCAGCCCGCACGTGAAACATCATAGTTGCCCTGATGACGCGTATCGAGGAATGTTTTCCACTCCTGGTTTTCCAGCTTGACGTTAGCGCCCAGATTTTTCTTCCAGATAGATGCCGCGGCGATAGCCAGTTTCTTGTGCAGGTCTGAGGTGTTATACAGCAGGTCAAAGGTCAACGGTTTTTCAGCGGTATAACCGGCTTCAGCCAGCAGTTTCTTCGCTTCTTCATTACGTTTTTCCTGTGACCATTTGAACCACTCTGGCTCGACCAGTTTCGCGCCATCGGTGTAAGGAGGGGTAAAGCTATAGGCAGGCAGGTCGCCCTGGTTTTTCACTTTGTTGACGATGATGTCACGATCCATCGCCAGCTTCAGAGCGGTACGAACACGAACATCGTTGAACGGTGCTTTCTGGTTGTTGATTTCGTAATAATAGGTGCACAGATACGGGTCAACGTGAACTTCGCTCGGGATCTCTTTTTTCAGTTTCTGGAATAACTCGATCGGCATGTTGTTATAGGTCATGTCGATTTCACCGCTGCGATAGCGGTTAACGTCAGTCACTTCAGAAGAAATTGGCAGGTAGGTCACCTGGTTAATAACGGTTTTGGCGTTGTCCCAGTAGTTGGTATTACGCTCAAGCACAATGCGCTCGTTAACCACCCAGTCCTTCAGTTTATACGCACCGTTAGTGACAATGTTGGCGGGCTGAGTCCACTTATCGCCGTATTTTTCAACGGCGGCTTTAGGAACAGGTGAAACGGAAGAGTGCACGAGCAGTTTGTAGAAATAAGGAACAGGTTCGCTCAGGGTTACTTCAAAAGTATGATCATCAATCGCTTTCACACCGAGATCGGTGACCGGCTTTTTACCGGCGATGATGTCATCAATATTGACGATATGACCGTACTGCAAATAACTGGCGTACGGTGAGGCAGTATTTGGGTTAGCCAAACGTTGCCAGCTGTACACAAAATCTTGCGCGGTAACAGGTGTACCGTCAGACCATTTAGCATCTTTACGCAGATGGAACGTCCAGACTTTAAAATCTTTATTGTCCCATTTCTCAGCCACGCCCGGCGATGGTTTGCCATCGACATCGCTGATTAATAAACCTTCAAACAGGTCCCGGTTAATGTTGGATTCCGGCACCCCTTCGATTTTATGTGGATCGAGAGACTGAACTTCCGAACCGTTATTACGCACCAGAGTCTGCTTTTCAGCAAGCTGCACACCCGCTGGCACAACTGCCGCCGTGGCCACATTTCCAGCGATTAGCGCAGTGAGGATCCCCGCAGCTACTAAACTTTTTTTAGTGATGTTCGTCATTGTGTTTGTACTCCCTCATTATTATGGCTGGTTTTTTAACCAGACTGTTAATCCTGTCAGGATCCCTGTACGGCACCGGAGATTTTCTGCCGTCAGGTGGTTTATTGTTTTACTGCTTGCTATCACCGACTTTATTTATTCTGGCGATTCGTACGACCGCCTTGCGTCGATTATCTACGTGTCTCCCCTGCCGGAAACACGCTATTACCCTGTTGAGAGAAAACAAGTGAAAATCATTCTCATCAACGTCAATTCTTCTGCAAAATACCTGGCCGGAAAGTACCAAATGCGTTTCTTCACCGCCAATACATTTTACAAATTTGTTAACCAATTCTCTTTTATTAGAAATAAATCTCGCTGACAAAGGCTTACGAATGAAAATTCATGGCAATAAAACATTAATAATCAATGGATTGGCTGATGGGCATAGTTGACGTCCCTGTCCGGTATCAACACCATGCCAAAATGCACATAAATTTAACAATTGATTATTAATTAGCACATTCATCTAAAAAAAACGCTGAAATAACTAATAACATTTCGATAATCCCACAGCAAGCCCCAGAGTATGATGTTAATAAAATAACAGCAATATCGTGCTCCCTCTGACGCAGTGCTGAGTGTTATATCCATAAAATCAATGAATAACTAAATCGTTAACCATCAGCATTTTTCATTACTGTTATGCTGATTATCAACTTTAGTGAGAAGTTTTACTGATAATGAAAGGAAACGGAGCCAACAGCGGCTCCGTTTATAGTGAAGAAGGAATATCAGGCAAGCAAACCGGGGAAAATGGATTTGATACCAGTAACAATGAATTCAATCCCTAAGGCCATGAGTAACAGCCCCATAATACGCGTAATAACGTTGATCCCCGTTTGCCCCAGCAAGCGCACTAACCACGGCGCCATGCGAAACAGCCCCCAACAACACAAGGCAAACAACGCAATCGCGATAAAAAAGCCAAACAGATTAATCGCACTGTGGTAACGCGTCCCCCAAACGATGGTCGAGCTAATTGCCCCCGGTCCCGCCATCAGGGGCAATGCCAACGGCACCACGCCAATGCTTTCACGAATGGCGGTTTCTGATTTTTCCTGTTTGTTCTGCTTATCTTCGCCAAGTTTGCCACTAATCATCGACATCGCGATAGTCACAACCAGAATACCGCCGGCAATCCTGAACGAATCTATAGAGATACCGAAAAGTTGCAGGATACCGTCGCCCAGGAACAGCGAAGTCCACAGGATGATAGCGACCGACAGGTTTGCCGTGAGATTGGTTTTGTTTCGCGCAGCCGCAGTTTGGTAGCTGGTCATACTGATAAAGACCGGGATGATCCCTACCGGGTTAACCAGGGCAAATAACCCAATAAAAAATTTAAAATAAACAGGAAAATCAAATAGCGTTTGGATCACGGTTAGCTCCGAAGCGTTAGCCGGATAAAATGAGTCATAAAAATTGGAAAAATCCGCGCTGAAGATACGCCTTTTGTCAGCATACTTCACCTTCTATCTGCGTATATCTACGTAAATACGCTACTAATACTTAGTGTTATTAATATGTATTAAATATGCTAATGTGATTAGCATTCACCACCTCAATTTTTTAACACTTACCGAGAAACGCTAAAAGGGCCTGCTGAAAGGTGTCAGCTTTGCGAAATCTTGATCCAGATCACGCAATTACTACTCAGAAGTGAGTAACCTTGCTTACGTCCCCTGGAGGTAAAGCGTAAAAGTTATCTGGCGCTTGCGTATAAGCTCTTTTAGTAAATCAAGGTAAAGTGGACGTTAATTAACCGTTTGATTTTCAAACCGTTACACAAATTTTCGTCGGTCTGTCTATACTCTCGTATCGAGCAGATGATTTACTAAAAAAGTTTAACATTATCAGGAGAGCATTATGGCTGTTACTAATGTCGCTGAACTTAACGCACTTGTAGAGCGCGTAAAAAAAGCCCAGCGTGAATATGCCAGTTTCACTCAAGAACAGGTTGACAAAATCTTCCGCGCCGCCGCTCTGGCTGCCGCAGACGCTCGAATCCCTCTCGCGAAAATGGCCGTTGCCGAGTCTGGCATGGGCATTGTCGAAGATAAAGTGATTAAAAACCACTTTGCTTCTGAATACATTTACAACGCTTACAAAGATGAAAAAACCTGTGGAGTGCTGTCTGAAGACGACACTTTCGGTACCATTACTATTGCTGAACCGATTGGTATCATCTGCGGTATCGTTCCAACCACTAACCCGACTTCTACTGCTATCTTCAAATCGCTGATCAGCCTGAAGACCCGTAACGCCATCATCTTCTCTCCGCATCCGCGTGCTAAAGATGCCACTAACAAAGCTGCTGACATCGTTCTGCAGGCGGCAATCGCTGCTGGCGCGCCGAAAGACTTGATCGGCTGGATCGATCAACCTTCCGTAGAACTGTCTAACGCGCTGATGCACCACCCGGACATCAACCTGATCCTTGCGACCGGTGGTCCAGGCATGGTTAAAGCGGCATACAGCTCCGGTAAACCGGCAATCGGCGTAGGCGCAGGTAACACCCCTGTTGTTATCGACGAAACCGCTGATATCAAACGTGCTGTTGCATCTGTTCTGATGTCTAAAACCTTCGATAACGGCGTAATCTGTGCTTCTGAACAGTCTGTTGTCGTGGTTGACTCTGTATACGACGCAGTACGTGAGCGTTTCGCCACTCACGGCGGCTACCTGCTGCAGGGCAAAGAGCTGAAAGCTGTTCAGGACGTTATCCTGAAAAATGGCGCGCTGAACGCCGCTATCGTTGGTCAGCCAGCCTACAAAATTGCTGAACTGGCAGGCTTCTCCGTACCAGAAACCACTAAGATTCTGATTGGTGAAGTTAAGGTTGTTGACGAAAGCGAACCGTTTGCTCACGAAAAACTGTCTCCGACGCTGGCTATGTATCGTGCGAAAGACTTCGAAGACGCAGTGGACAAAGCTGAAAAACTGGTTGCGATGGGCGGTATCGGTCATACCTCTTGCCTGTACACCGACCAGGATAACCAGCCAGAACGCGTTGCTTACTTCGGTCAGATGATGAAAACCGCGCGTATCCTGATCAACACCCCTGCTTCTCAGGGTGGTATCGGTGACCTGTACAACTTCAAACTCGCACCTTCCCTGACTCTGGGTTGTGGTTCCTGGGGTGGTAACTCCATCTCTGAAAACGTTGGTCCTAAGCACCTGATCAACAAGAAAACCGTTGCTAAGCGAGCTGAAAACATGTTGTGGCACAAACTTCCGAAATCTATCTACTTCCGTCGTGGCTCTCTGCCAATCGCGCTGGATGAAGTGATTACTGATGGTCACAAACGTGCGCTGATCGTGACCGACCGCTTCCTGTTTAACAATGGCTATGCTGACCAGATCACCTCTGTTCTGAAAGCGGCTGGCGTTGAAACCGAAGTGTTCTTTGAAGTTGAAGCTGACCCGACTCTGACCGTTGTTCGTAAAGGCGCTGAGCTGGCTAACTCCTTCAAACCAGACGTGATTATCGCGCTGGGTGGTGGTTCCCCGATGGACGCCGCGAAAATTATGTGGGTTATGTACGAACACCCGGAAACCCACTTCGAAGAACTGGCGCTGCGCTTTATGGATATCCGTAAACGTATCTACAAGTTCCCGAAAATGGGCGTGAAAGCGAAAATGATCGCCGTCACCACCACTTCCGGTACCGGTTCTGAAGTAACACCGTTTGCGGTTGTGACCGACGATGCAACCGGTCAGAAATATCCGCTGGCTGACTACGCCCTGACCCCGGATATGGCGATTGTCGATGCCAACCTGGTGATGGATATGCCGAAGTCCCTGTGTGCGTTCGGTGGTCTGGATGCCGTTACTCACGCTCTGGAAGCTTACGTTTCCGTACTGGCTTCTGAGTTCTCTGACGGTCAGGCTCTGCAGGCGCTGAAACTGCTGAAAGAAAACCTGCCAGCGTCCTACCACGAAGGTTCCAAGAACCCGGTAGCCCGTGAGCGTGTACACAGTGCAGCGACCATCGCCGGTATCGCATTTGCGAACGCCTTCCTGGGTGTATGTCACTCCATGGCGCACAAGCTGGGTTCTCAGTTCCACATTCCTCACGGTTTGGCGAACGCCCTGCTGATCAGCAACGTTATTCGTTACAACGCGAACGACAACCCGACCAAACAGACAGCATTCAGCCAGTACGACCGTCCGCAGGCGCGTCGTCGCTATGCTGAAATCGCCGACCACCTGGGTCTGAGCGCACCGGGCGACCGTACTGCCGCGAAAATCCAGAAACTGCTGGGCTGGCTGGACGAAATCAAAGCTGAACTGGGTATTCCTAAGTCTATCCGTGAAGCTGGCGTGCAGGAAGCTGACTTCCTGGCACACGTTGACAAACTGTCTGAAGATGCGTTTGACGACCAGTGTACTGGTGCTAACCCGCGTTATCCGCTGATTGCTGAGCTGAAGCAGATTCTGCTGGATACCTACTACGGCCGTGAGTACAGCGAAGGTGAAACCACCGCTAAGGCTGAAGCAGTAGCTGCACCGAAAGCTGAGAAAAAAGCGAAGAAATCCGCTTAATTCCTTCAGAAAAGTTTTAGTCTGACTATAAACGGTCCCTTTTCGGGACCGTTTTTTTTGCACCTTACACGACCAAAATCAGGTAATACCTGACTCAACCACTTGTAAGATATGGCCTGGTGAAGATTACTTGCAGGGAGGAAGCCAGGATGGCGTCAGAAGAGCGTGTGACAGGGTAGAGACACGCATGAATAGTTGTGCCTACCCTGTGTTTATAAGCGCCCAGAAGCGCATAGGGTTAATCGTGGCTGTGTCGTTCTTGTATTGCCGTCAGAGAGCCTTCAGACTGCGCTTGCTTATAATGCTTACGGCATACCGACACATAGCGCTCGTTTCCGCCTATAACCACCTGCTCGCCTTCGTTAAAAGGTCTTCCGGCCTGATCAAGACGTAGCACCATGCTGGCCTTACGGCCACAGAAGCAAATAGTTTTTAATTCAACCAGCTTATCTGACCACGCAAGCAGGTATTCACTGCCGCAGAATAGCTCACCACGAAAATCGGTGCGTAAACCGTAACACAACACGGGAATATCCAGCCGATCGACAACTTCAGATAATTCATAAACCTGTTGTCGCGTCAGAAACTGAGACTCATCAACCAGTACACAGTGAATTCTTTGCTGCGCATTGTCGGCGCGAATCTCTTCGAACAATGATGAATTTTGGTTAAACAATTTTGCAGGTGACGACAGACCTATACGTGAACTTACTTTTCCAGTGCCAAAACGGTCATCAATTTCCGCTGTATATACTACAGCGCGCATTCCACGTTCCTGATAATTGTACGAAGATTGCAGCAATGCAGTCGACTTACCGGCATTCATTGCAGAATAGTAAAAATATAGCTGTGCCATTGACCGTAGGCCCTCATCTGGGGAAATAAATATGGGCGGGATTGTAGCATATTTCACGAACATGTCGGTGCAGCGTTGTCCCGAAAGACGTATAAAGAAGCGTACCGACTCGCTCAGCGCCGCCTTAATAACCAGAGAATGCAGGTGCTCTTTATGGCTGGGAGTATGATAGCGCGACGTCTTAACCCAAACAGGCTGGGGCTGAACCGTATATACACATTCTTTCACAAATAGTGCTCATGAAATTGATCGGCCTCGCTTATCAAGGGTCGACAATTAAGAAACCGTTCCCTTATTGTTATTGAATCGCCCCACCGCCGCCATGTAATAGCGAATTCACGTAAGCAAAACTAATACAAAAGGTTGAAATCACTGCAAAGTGATACTATTTGAACACGATAAAATGTGACCTGAATCTTGAATTTTTACTCTCAACCGTTGAGAAGCCCCCCCGCCAATAAGCCTTTTTTATGCCCAACATCACGGAGAATTTAAGACAGAGGAATTAATTCTGATACTAAATAAAGCGCAATTTTGAATTCCTTACATTCCTGGCTATTGCACAACTGAAATTATCGCTCTATTATTAGCTCAACAAACCACCCCCAATATAAGTTTGAGATTACTACAATGAGCGAAGCACTTAAAATTCTGAACAACATCCGTACTCTTCGTGCGCAGGCAAGAGAATGTACTCTGGAAACGCTTGAAGAAATGCTGGAAAAATTAGAAGTTGTAGTTAGCGAGCGTCGTGAAGAAGAAAGCGCTGCCGCTGCTGAAGTTGAAGAACGTACTCGTAAACTGCAACAATATCGTGAAATGCTGATTGCTGACGGTATTGATCCGAACGAGCTGCTGAATAGCATGGCTGCTGTTAAATCTGGCACCAAAGCTAAACGCGCTGCGCGTCCGGCTAAATATAGCTATGTTGACGAAAACGGTGAAACTAAAACCTGGACTGGCCAGGGTCGTACACCGGCTGTGATCAAAAAAGCGATGGAAGAACAAGGTAAACAACTGGACGATTTCCTGATCAAGGAATAATTCAGAAATGGTTTGCTTAAAATCCCGCCACTGGCGGGATTTTTTTTACCTGTACTTCGCATGGCCCCTACCCGGATTAGGTATAAAAAAAACGGCGCTGGATTAACAGCGCCGCTCTGACCTGATAATTACTGGCGGTTACTTCTTAATACCCATCTCTTCTTCCAGCCAGGCTTTAAATTCAGCGCCGAGGGTATTATGGCGAATACCATATTCAACGAACGCCTGCATATAGCCCAGCTTATTACCACAGTCATGGCTTTTGCCCTTCATGTGATAGGCTTCAACCGTTTCTTTTTCAATCAGCATATCGATAGCGTCAGTGAGCTGAATTTCGTCACCCGCTCCCGGAGGCGTTTTTGCCAGCAGAGGCCAGATATCCGCACTGAGAACATAGCGGCCCACGACTGCCAAATTAGATGGCGCAACATTCGCTTTCGGCTTTTCAACAACGCCAACCATCGGCACGCTTTCGCCCGGCGCTAATTCAACGCCTTTACAATCCACTACGCCATAAGCGGTAACATCTTCTACGGGCTCGACCATAATCTGGCTGCTGCCGGTTTCATCAAAACGATGAATCATTTCGGCGAGGTTTTCACGGGATAAATCTGATTCATATTCATCCAGAATTACGTCTGGCAGAATAACCGCAACCGGTTCATCGCCAACAACCGGGTGCGCGCACAATACTGCGTGACCCAGACCTTTAGCCAGCCCCTGACGTACCTGCATAATAGTGACATGCGGCGGACAAATAGATTGCACTTCTTCCAGCAGCTGACGTTTTACACGTTTTTCCAGCATAGCTTCTAACTCAAAGCTGGTATCGAAGTGGTTTTCAATGGAATTTTTAGACGAGTGAGTTACAAGTACAATTTCAGTGATACCCGCAGCAATACATTCGTTTACCACGTACTGAATTAATGGCTTATCAACCAACGGTAGCATCTCTTTCGGGATTGCCTTCGTAGCCGGTAACATCCTGGTTCCTAATCCCGCAACCGGGATAACGGCCTTTTTGACTTTTGAATTAATAGCAGCCATTTAAAACTCTCCTGGACTGTTCATGTATTGAACGTGTTCATCAATCTGTATCGCATCCAAGTATATCAGTACAGCGGTAAGCCTCTGGTCTGAAAAGGACGCACGTCGGTATAATTAAGACAAATACGAATAAATCTGGCGCTGATAGTAGCACTCGCAGCATGAGGGAGGTGAAGCAATTTCATTCCTCCCTCGCTCAATTGTTCATTCCGCAGACAACATCAGGCGCAGGCGACCACCCGCCCCCCAAATTTGGCACTGCCATGACTCACAGCGCTGGCTCAACTGATTAAGATAGGTATTGCCAAGCGTTCCCAACGGTACGCCATTGCTGATTTGTACCTGATGGGAACCGGTATTTAATGTCGCATTCAGTCCTGCTGATACCAGAATCAGGTTTTTTAACCCGCTGTGGTAATACCCTACCAGCAAGGGAAACTGGCCGGGTAAATTAGCCTGACGCAGCAAATGGTTCACCTGTTTCAATAATGCCCCTAACTCTGGCAGCCGCTGATTTTGTTGCGTCAGTTGCTCCTGCAGCAAACCGTTAAATAGGGCTCGCAGTAATAATGCGGCCAGCACGCCATTATCCCCTGCCCGCGTGACATCCAGACAATAAAAAGCAAGGTCGTGATCCGACAGCGGCGCAATATCCAGCACCAGTCCCGGTTGATCGGCGGCAACCAATTGCCGATAGTTTATGCGACATTGTGAAATCACTTGCGATACAGGAGGCTGTAGCTCCTGCAACAGCTTTGCTGCAGCGGCAGGATCGTCCACCATGGCATCCCAGTCGCGAAACAGCCGCTCTTCTTCTTCAACCCGCGAATTGAACATATTGGGATACAGGCACGCAAAAACCGTTTCTCGCAGACGATTAAGATCCTTCACCGGTTTCAGAAGAACGTCGTCCACACCGAGTCGCAGCGCTTTGGCTATATCAGACATGTTTTCCGTCGCTGAAATCACCAGTATTGGCGTTTGATCGCCCCGATTGCGTAAATACTCAACCAGTTTAAGACCGTTCATTCGTGGCATTGCCAGGTCGCAGATCATCAAGTCAGGCGTAAAATGGCCAAGTAAATCCAGTGCTTCAAGCCCATCGCCGGCCACCGCCGTTGTCGCTCCCAAAGAGGAAAACCATGAGTCCATGAGTGAGCGGAATACCGGCTCATCCTCAACGATAAGAATCTGTTTTCCGACCAATGGCTGCGTCATATTCTCCCCCCTGACTGGCTTTAATAAATAGTGGCATGCTATTGCTACTCACGCCTGTCAGATTTAACTTAAGTATTGATAAAAAATGCCTAGACGTTGGTCTTCACCAGAGGTAGAAGCTCATCCATTTTCTTCTCAACCGCCAACTGCCCGGCAGCAATTGCTGCACTGGCGCGGTGGAAATCCAGCGTGGATATTTGCGGACAAAACGGCTGAATCAGGATATCAGGCGGGTCGCCAGCCATACGGTTACGTTTCAGACGATTTTCCAGAACCTGAATAGAGGTTGTCATGATCTCCATCGCCGTCGGCGCGGTCACTGTCCGCCTCGCCGTAATGTTGCTCAGACGCTCTTTCAGACGGCCATGCCATGAGAGTTCGTCAGCGCCATCGCCTGATTCAGCATCGCTACTGACGTTGAAGGAGAGTAAATCTTGCTGCATAAGGTGCGCATCGTGTTGCAGGTCGACCGCAATAACGATATCGGCGCCCAGCGCACGCGTCAGGGAAACGGGGACGGGATTCACCACTGCGCCATCGACCAACCAGTAGCCATTATGCGCTACAGGGGACATCAGACCAGGAATACTGCAAGATGCCCGGACAGCCAGGTGCAAATCACCTTCGGTGAACCAGAGTTCCCGACCCGTACTTAAATTGGTTGCAACAGTTGCGAAACGGCGTGTGCATTGTTCAATCGCTTCTACCGGCATGACATTACGGTACTGGTTGAACACACGTTCTCCGCGCAGTAGTCCTCCCCTGCGCCAGGAGAGATCCATCAGGCGTAAGACGTCCCAATAACTGAATGAACAAACCCACTGTTCGAGTGCAGGCAACTTATTGCAGGCGTAGGCAGCGCCAACCAGCGAACCAATGGAGCACCCTGCCACAATATCAACATCAATCCCCATATGCTTAAGGGCTTTAATCACGCCGATATGCGACCAGCCGCGCGCCGCGCCGGAACCTAGCGCCAGCCCAATTTTAATTTTTCTCATTGTACGTACAAACTTCCCCTGGCTTGCAGACGTAGCAACATCGCTACCGCTCAGTTAACATAGTGCCACCCTGGCGTTTTTACGCCGTTTTTTTATTCCAGGGAGTACTTTGTGTCTCAGCTTTGTCCCTGTGGTAGCGCTGTCGAGTATAGCCTATGTTGCTACCGTTATGTGTCCGGCGCGCAAGTAGCACCTACGCCGTCACACCTCATGCGTTCTCGTTACTGCGCTTTTGTGATGAAAGACGCAGATTACCTTATCAAGACCTGGCATCCGGACTGCCATGCCGCTGCGTTTCGTGACGACATTATCGCAGGATTTACGCATACCGAATGGCTGGGGCTGACCATTTTTGAGCAACACACGGCAGATTCAGAAAATATTGGCTACGTCAGTTTTGTCGCGCGGTTTTCTGAACAGGGAAAAACTGGCGCAATTATCGAACGCTCTCGTTTTTTAAAAGAAAACGGTCAGTGGTACTATATAGACGGTACACGCCCTCAAATTGGACGAAACGACACCTGCCCTTGTGGCTCGGGTAAAAAATTTAAGAAGTGCTGCGGCTAATCAACGCCCGACAGTATCAATTTTGCAAACATTCTCAATAGGATCACCGCTGCAAATGCATTCATTACAACGAAAAGTGCTGCGTACTATTTGCCCGGACCAAAAAGGTCTGATCGCGCGCATTACAAATATCTGTTACAAGCATGAACTGAATATCGTGCAGAATAATGAGTTCGTGGACCACCGTACCGGGCGCTTTTTTATGCGTACCGAGCTGGAGGGCATTTTTAATGATGTCACGCTGCTTGCCGATCTTGATAGCGCCTTACCAGATGGCTCCATCCGTGAATTAACGCCGGCAGGACGCCGCCGTATCGTTATTTTGGTCACCAAGGAAGCGCATTGTCTGGGCGATCTGTTAATGAAGGCCAATTATGGCGGGCTGGATGTTGAAATCGCTGCGGTGATCGGCAACCACGAGACGCTGCGTCCTTTGGTTGAGCGCTTTGATATTCCGTTTGAACTGGTCAGTCACGAAGGTTTAACCCGTGACGAACACGACCAGAAAATGGCCGATGCTATCGACGCGCACCAACCTGACTATGTCGTGCTGGCAAAATACATGCGCGTACTGACCCCGACCTTTGTTTCACGCTTCCCGAATAAGATTATCAATATTCACCATTCATTCCTGCCGGCGTTTATTGGCGCTCGCCCATACCACCAGGCTTACGAGCGCGGGGTGAAGATCATTGGCGCAACGGCCCACTATGTGAATGATAACCTCGATGAAGGCCCTATCATTATGCAGGACGTAATTCATGTTGATCACACCTACACCGCAGAAGACATGATGCGTGCCGGCCGTGACGTTGAAAAAAATGTATTAAGTCGCGCGCTGTATCAGGTTCTGGCTCAACGCGTATTTGTTTACGGTAACCGAACGATCATTCTGTAATCGATTGATAATTTAATTGGTTACCTTTACATCTTTACGCGTAAAAATCAGGCAACCAGTTCTTTTTTATCAACGGAATACTTTACAGGGGCGCATCATCTGTTATGATGCGCCCCGCTTCCAACAGAAGCAGGCCAGTAATAAGCATTACCCCGTGGTGGGGTTCCCGAGCGATCATAAGGGAGCTGACTGCAAATCTGCCGTCATCGACTTCAAGGTTCGACTCGAGCGATAGTGAGAGAACGTTGCCGCAGGCAACGGCCCGAAGGGTGAGGAGCTTTAGCTCCGAATAATCCTTCCCGCTATAGAATGCGAGCAGCATAATGAATATACCCTGTGGTGGGGTTCCCGAGCGGCCAAAGGGAGCAGACTGTAAATCTGCCGTCATCGACTTCGAAGGTTCGAATCCTTCCCCCACCACCATTCATTCCTGTAGATTCATAAAATTAGTATACCCCTGGTGGGGTTCCCGAGCGGCCAAAGGGAGCAGACTGTAAATCTGCCGTCATCGACTTCGAAGGTTCGAATCCTTCCCCCACCACCATCATTTCTCTGCCGCACTTCAGCGAAACCAAACCTTATTGCCCTATATTCTGCCTATGCAGGAAGGATGAGAAGCTTCGACCAAGGTTCGATTCGAGCGTCAGCGAGAAAGCGTTGCCGCAGGCAACGACCCGAAGGGCGAAGCGCGCAGCGCGCAGCGCGGAGTCATCCTTCCCCCACCACCATCACTTCATAAAGCATCAACACCCAATCCAACTGCAATGCCCTATCGTGCCCGCAATAGGCCTGATGCGCTGCGCTTATCAGGCCTACAGAGAGCTGACGTCTGCGTAGGCCGGATAAGGCGGTTACGCCGTCATCCAGCAAACAGGCATAAAAAAACCCCGCCGGAGCAGGGTTTTGTCTTACACAGATAACCGATTAGTGACGCGCGCGTACAATCTGGTATTTGCGGGTCAGATACTCGACCGGAACGCTCCAGATGTGCACCAGACGCGAGAACGGGAACAGCAGGAACAGCGTCATACCCAACACCAAGTGCATGCGGAAGATAAACGCCACGCCATCCAGATATTCAGACGCGCCGCCGTGGAAGGTCACCACAGTTTGCGCCCAGTTCACCAGTTTCATCATCTCGCTACCGTCCATATGCTGAGCGGAGAACGGAATGGTCAGCAGGCCAAGGGCGCACTGGATAACCAGAATGGACAGCACCAGAATATCCGCACCAGTGGTGGTGGCCCGCACGCGTGGGCTGAACAGACGACGTTTCAGCAGCAGCACGCCGCCGACCAGACACATCACGCCTGAGGCGCCGCCCGCAAACATAGCCATCTTTTGTTTCACTTCCAGCGGTAGCCACGCTTCGTACATCCAGTGCGGCGTCAACATGCCCAGAAAGTGCCCGGCAAAAATGCCCAGGATCCCGATATGAAACAGGTTTGACGCCAGGTTCATCCCTTTGCGATCCAGCATCTGGCTGGACGCCGCGCGCCAGGTATATTGTCCATAGTCATAACGCAGCCAACTGCCGATCAGAAAGACAGAACCCGCGATGTACGGATAGATGTCAAAGAAGAACGTATTCAGGAAGTGCATTATTGCTGTCCTCCGGTGGTGATATTCAGATACTGCGGCGCAACGGCCCCGGCAAAACGACGCTGGTGAGCGGAGATTTCCGACTCGCCACACCCCTGATCGGCGAAGAATTTCACCTGCTCTTCTTCCCAGACCGCATCAAGCGCTTGTGGTGTATCATCACGCGCTTCATCCGCAATTTTTTCAGCCACTTTGTCGCTGTCGATAACGGTATTCGCCAGTTTTAGCAGCAGATCAAACAGCACCGCATAACGGCTGTCACGCTGTTGCAAGCGAGCGCTGAGCAAAGCCAGAATCGGCGCGATATCCTGTAAACCACCTAACGCTTCGCTTTTCGGCAACTGCGCAAGGTATTCCAGATACAGCGGCAGATGATCGGGAAGTTCACGGCTGTCGAGCTGCAAACCGTGCTGCTCATACTGTGCCATCAGGTCAACCATCGCCTGACCGCGATCGCGGGACTCCCCGTGAACATGTTCAAACAGCAGCAGCGATGTGGCGCGGCCCCGGTCAAACAGTTCGCTGTAGGCGGCCTGTACATCCAGCATGTCCTGCGCGGTTAAATCGCGCAGGAAAACGCCCAGGGTCTGGGCATCCTCTTTATCCAGGTTCTCAGATGACGCGAGTGCATCGAAAAGCTCCTGCTGATGCTGCCATAAGGCAGCATCCGGGTACTCGAGCAGACGCGAAACAATGACGAGTTCAATCATTGGTGCGGCTCCGTTTTGCTGGTCACATCAACAGCGTCGATGCGGCGGCTGTTGAACAGATTGAATTTGGTATCAGAACCGTGGCAACCATCGCCGAAGGTAAAGCCACAACCGCTTTTCTCCGGGAATGCCTCACGCGCCAGTTCACGATGGCTGCTTGGCACCACGAAACGATCTTCGTAATTAGCAATCGCCAGGTAACGATACATTTCCTGTGCCTGCGCTTCGCTTAATCCCACCTCTTCCAGCGCACGGGTATCAACTTTTCCGTCAACAGTTTCCGCACGTTTGTAGTGACGCATTGCCAGCATACGTTTCAGCGCCAACAGTACCGGCTGAGTGTCGCCAGCGGTCAACAGGTTCGCCAGGTACTGAACCGGGATACGCAGACTGTCTACATCCGGCAGAATGCCGTTGCTGCCAAGCTCGCCCGCATCGGCGGCAGATTGAATCGGGGACAAAGGCGGCACGTACCAGACCATCGGCAGCGTGCGGTATTCCGGATGCAGCGGCAGCGCCAGCTTCCAGTCCATTGCCATTTTGTAAACCGGAGACTGTTGTGCAGCATCGATGACGCTCAGTGGAATACCATCTTTTAGCGCCTGTTCAATGACAGCCGGATCGTTCGGATCGAGGAACACGTCTAGTTGACGCTGGTACAGATCTTTTTCGTGCTCAGTGCTGGCCGCGCTTTCGATCGCATCTGCGTCATACAGCAGTACGCCGAGATAACGGATACGGCCAACACAGGTTTCGGAGCAAACGGTCGGTTGACCCGCTTCGATACGCGGGTAGCAGAAAATGCACTTCTCGGACTTCCCGCTCTTCCAGTTGAAGTAAATCTTCTTGTACGGGCAGCCGGTGATGCACATACGCCAGCCGCGGCACTTGTCCTGGTCGATCAGCACGATGCCATCTTCTTCACGCTTGTAGATAGCACCACTCGGGCAGGTCGCCACACACGCCGGGTTAAGGCAGTGCTCGCACAGGCGCGGCAGGTACATCATGAAGGTGTTTTCGAACTGGCCGTACATCGCCTTCTGCATGTTTTCGAAGTTCTGGTCCTTGGCGCGTTTTTCGAATTCGCCGCCCAGAATTTCTTCCCAGTTCGGACCGCTGGTGATTTTGTCCATCCGCTGACCAGTAATTAGCGAGCGCGGGCGGGCAATCGGCTGCGCTTTGCTGCCTTCCGGCGCGGTGTGCAGATTCTGATAGTCGAAATCAAACGGCTCGTAGTAGTCATCCATACCCGGTAGATGCGGGTTAGCAAAGATTTTACCCAGCAGCAGCGCACGGTTACCCATGCGCGGTTGCAGTTTACCGTTGATTTTACGGATCCAGCCGCCCTTCCATTTCTCCTGATTTTCCCAGTCATTGGGGAAACCGACGCCAGGCTTACTTTCCACGTTATTGAACCAGGCGTACTCCATACCTTCACGGCTGGTCCAGACGTTTTTACAGGTCACTGAACAGGTGTGGCAGCCGATGCACTTATCAAGATTCAGCACCATGCCGACTTGTGAACGAATTTTCATTTTACGCTCTCCTGTACCTGGTCATTGCCTTCGCCATCCAACCAGTTAATGTTCTTCATCTTACGTACAACGACGAACTCATCGCGGTTTGAACCGACGGTGCCGTAGTAGTTAAAGCCGTAGGCCAACTGTGCATAGCCGCCGATCATATGGGTCGGTTTCGGCGTAATACGGGTCACCGAGTTGTGGATCCCGCCACGCTGCTGGGTGATTTCTGAACCCGGCAGGTTAACGATACGTTCCTGCGCGTGGTACATCATGGTCATCCCGGCCGGCACACGCTGGCTGACAACAGCGCGGGCAGTTAATGCACCGTTGCTGTTGAAGACCTCGATCCAGTCGTTATCTTCGATACCCAGGTCTTTCGCATCCGTTTCACTCATCCAGACGATCGGACCACCGCGTGACAATGTCAGCATCAGCAGGTTGTCGCTGTAGGTGGAGTGGATACCCCATTTCTGGTGCGGCGTCAGGAAGTTGAGCGCTTTTTCCGGGTTACCGTTAGACTTCTCGCCCATCACCGCTTTCACTGAACGGGTATCGATTGGCGGACGGTAAACCAGCAGGCTTTCACCGAAATCACGCATCCACTGGTGATCCTGATACAACTGCTGGCGACCAGACAGCGTACGCCATGGGATCAGCTCATGAACGTTGGTATAACCGGCGTTATAAGACACATGTTCATCTTCCAGGCCTGACCATGTCGGGCTGGAGATAATTTTGCGCGGCTGCGCCTGTATATCGCGGAAACGAATTTTTTCGTCTTCTTTATTCAGCGCCAGATGCGTATGGTCACGACCGGTAAATTCACTCAGCGCAGCCCAGGCTTTAACGGCTACCTGACCGTTAGTTTCCGGCGCCAGGGTGAGGATCATCTCGGCGGCATCAATGGCGGTATTAAGCCAGGGCTGGCCTTTCGCCGGGCCTTCAGCCTTGGTGTAGTTGAGCTTACGCAGCAGATCCATTTCGCTCTGGGTATTCCAGGCAATCCCTTTCCCGCCGTTACCGATTTTTTCCATCAGCGGGCCGATGGAGGTAAAGCGTTCATAGGTTGCCGGATAATCACGCTCTACGGTCATGATGTGCGGCGCGGTAACGCCAGGAATCAGGTCGCACTCACCTTTTTTCCAGTCCTTCACGTCCAGCGGCTGCGCCAGCTCAGCGGCGGAATCGTGCTGAATCGGCAGCGTAACAACGTCGGTTTCTTTACCGAGGTGGCCCACGCACACTTCAGAGAATTTCTTCGCGATGGCTTTATAGATCTCCCAGTCGCTCTTCGATTCCCAGGCCGGGTCAACGGCGGCAGACAACGGATGAATAAACGGATGCATATCCGAGGTATTCATGTCGTCTTTTTCATACCAGGTTGCGGTCGGCAGCACGATATCGGAATACAGACAGGTACTCGACAGACGGAAGTCCAGCGTCACCACCAGATCCAGCTTGCCGTCCAGTCCGTTGTCCTGCCATTCCACTTCTTCTGGCTTCACGCCGCTCTGCTGGCCGAGATCTTTCCCCTGAATACCGTGTTCAGTGCCCAGCAGGTACTTCAGCATGTACTCGTGGCCCTTACCGGAAGATCCGAGCAGGTTGGAACGCCAGATAAACAGGTTACGCGGATGGTTTTTGCCGTTTTCCGGCTGTTCCGCCGCAAAGCGAAGAGAACCGTCTTTCAGGGCGTTAACGGTGTAATCCACCGGCGTCATGCCGGCTTTCTTCGCCTCTTCAGCGATACGCAGCGGGTTAGTCCCTAACTGCGGTGCAGACGGTAACCATCCCATTCGTTCAGCGCGAACGTTGAAGTCAATCAAATGACCGCTATAACGGGATTTGTCTGCCATCGGGGACAGCAATTCCTGTGCGGTAACCGTCTCATAGCGCCATTGGCTGGAGTGGTTATAGAAGTAAGAGGTGCTGTTCATATGACGAGGCGGACGCTGCCAGTCCAGCGCAAACGCCAGCGGCTGCCAGCCGGTTTGCGGGCGCAGTTTTTCCTGCCCGACATAGTGGGCCCAACCACCGCCGCTCTGGCCGATACAGCCGCAGAACACCAGCATATTGATCAGGCCGCGATAGTTCATATCGAGGTGGTACCAGTGGTTCAGACCTGCACCGACGATAATCATCGAACGACCGTGCGTTTTATCGGCGTTATCCGCAAATTCGCGGGCGATGCGCACGATTTGAGCGCGCGATACACCGGTAATTTTCTCTGCCCATGCCGGCGTATACGCTTTCAGGTCATCGTAGCTGGTTGCACAGTTTTCATCGTTCAGACCGCGTTCCAGACCGTAGTTGGCCATGGTCAGATCGTAAACGGTCGTCACCAGCGCGGTAGAACCGTCGGCCAGTTGCAGACGTTTAACCGGCAATTTGTGCAGCAGAATGTTTTCCAGTTCAACTTTATTGAAGTGTTCGGTACCTTCGCCGCCAAAATAGGGGAAGCCGACTTCAGCGATGTCATCCTGGCTACCGAGCAGACTGAGTTGCAGTTCGGTTTCATCGCCCGATGTACCGTCGCGCTGCTCGAGGTTCCATTTACCCTTTTCGCCCCAACGGAAACCAATTGAACCGTTTGGTGCAACCATTTCACCGTTGCTGTTGATAGCGACGGTTTTCCATTCCGGGTTATTTTCCTGGCCCAGAGAGTCAACCAGATCCGCTGCACGCAGCATACGACCAGCAGCATAATAGCCGTCGCGCTCTTCGAGCATCACCAGCATTGGCATGTCAGTATAACGACGAACGTAGTCGGTGAAGTACTGGCTCGGGTTATCGAGGTGGAACTCGCGCAACATGACGTGGCCCATCGCCATTGCCATCGCCGCATCGGTCCCCTGCTTCGGCGCCAGCCACAAGTCGCACAGTTTGGCGATTTCTGCGTAGTCCGGCGTAATCGCTACCGTTTTGGTGCCTTTATAGCGAACTTCAGTAAAGAAGTGCGCATCCGGAGTACGGGTCTGCGGGACGTTAGAACCCCATGCAAGAATGTAGCTGGAGTTGTACCAGTCAGCGGATTCAGGGACGTCGGTCTGTTCGCCCCAGGTTTGCGGAGAAGCCGGCGGCAGGTCGCAGTACCAGTCATAGAAGCTCAGGCAGGTACCGCCAATCAGCGACATATAGCGTGCGCCGGATGCGTAAGAAACCATCGACATCGCCGGGATCGGCGAGAAGCCTGCGACGCGGTCAGGACCATAGGTTTTGATGGTGTACACGTTAGAAGCGGCAATCAGTTCATTGACTTCCTGCCAGGAGGAGCGAACGAAGCCGCCGCGACCACGCGCTTGTTTGAAGCTTTTTGCTTTGTCGGCGTCTTCGATAATGGATGCCCAGGCATCTACCGGATCGCTGTGCAGTTTTTTGGCTTCACGCCACATCTTCATCAGACGTTTGCGCATCAGCGGGTATTTCAGACGGTTAGCGCTGTAGAGATACCAGGAATAGCTCGCACCACGCGGGCAGCCGCGAGGCTCGTGGTTTGGCATATCTGGACGGGTGCGTGGGTAGTCAGTTTGCTGGGTTTCCCAGGTCACCAGACCATTTTTCACATAGATTTTCCAGCTGCATGAACCGGTGCAGTTTACGCCGTGGGTTGAACGCACGACTTTGTCATGCTGCCAACGCTGGCGATATCCGTCCTCCCAGTCCCTGTTGGTATTGAGAAGCTGGCCGTGCCCATCGGCAAAGGTTTCGCCCTTCTGCTTGAAGTAGCGAAACCGGTCCAGGAATTTACTCATCGGTTTTCTCCTGTAGGAGCCTGACGGCTCTCTGATAAATCGACATTGCTTATTTGCCAGCGAAGGTAACGCTCTGAAAGGGCGTGAGAATTGATAACGATCAAGGCAGACAGGGATGAAAAATGAGGGACGTTTTTCACATACCCCCTAAGTGGGATATCAGTGAATTAATTAACGCATTGAATTTAAATAACTTTTTAAAATCCACTTATCATGCAAATGTTAAATTCTTTATAAGTGGGTATTAAGGGGTATCCCCCCTGCCAGGCATATTGCGAGCACCGTTCTCATAGGATGTTGTCATGTCACAACATAAAAGTATGTTGTAACTAATAGCAGGCAAAAAAAAGCGCGGTCTAACGCCGCGCAATGGATAATCAACCTACACTTCATCCTTCAAACTGCCTCTGCGTTGGCTGCGCTCGTTCTCCCCAGTCACTTACTACAGTAAGCTCCTGGGGATTTCTCACTTGCCGCCTTGACGCAATTCGAATGATTTTGTGTATACCACTTTTTTACTTTTTAGAATGACGTCCGTACACCGCCCAGGTGATAACCACGCAGGCGACATAGAAGATCACAAAGACTTTCATCGCATCAACAGGTGAGCCCGTTAACGCCAGGGAAGTACCAAATGCTTTGGGGATAAAGAAGCCGCCAATCGCGCCAATGGCAGAGATAAAACCGAGCGCAGCCGCAGTGTCGGTTGCCGCTTCACGCATCGCCTTCTCTTCTGACCCGCCTTCCGCTTTCACTCTGTCCATCGTCAGCTTGCGGAAGATAACGGAGATCATCTGGAAGGTTGAACCACTGCCCAGACCGGCCGTCAGGAACAGCGCCAGAAACACCGCGAAGAAAGCGGTAAAGTTGCCCCCTACGCCATTGGTTGGCAGCGTCAGGAACAGCAAGGCACTGAAGAGAGCCATCAGCACGAAGTTCACCAGCGTCACGCGAGTTCCGCCCAGACGGTCAGAAATTGCACCGCCAGCTGAGCGCGCCAGCGCGCCAATCAGCGGGCCAAAGAAGGCGTAATGCAGGATCTGTACCTCAGGAAACTGCGTTTTTGACAGCATCGCGAAACCGGCTGAGAAGCCGATAAATGAACCGAAGGTTGCCAGATACAACAGGCTCATGATCCACAGGTGTCCGCGCTTTAGCACCGGTAATTGCGCTTTCAGTGACGCTTTTGAGGTTGCCAGTTCGTTCATACCAAACCATGCAGCCAGCGTCAGCACAGCGAGGAACGGAACCCAAATCCATGCGGCGTTTGCCAGATACAACTGCGTGCCATCCGGTTGCTCAACGCCCTGGCTACCAAATGCAGCGAAGATT
This sequence comes from Citrobacter werkmanii, assembly GCF_008693645.1. Taxonomy (NCBI): domain Bacteria; kingdom Pseudomonadati; phylum Pseudomonadota; class Gammaproteobacteria; order Enterobacterales; family Enterobacteriaceae; genus Citrobacter; species Citrobacter werkmanii. The sequence goes on from NZ_CP044101.1 coordinate 2,894,591, forward strand.
GACAATGAGACCACCAGCGGAGCAACCAACTGCATTACGCTGACGCCCATGTTGCCCAGACCACCGTTCAGACCCAGCGCACCGCCCTGCTTTTGTTTTGGAAAGAAGAAGCTGATATTCGCCATGCTTGATGCAAAGTTCGCACCAGCAAAACCGCACAGTAAGGAGATAATAATAAAGGTACTAAATGGCGTGGTGGTATCCTGTACCGCAAAACCTAACCATACGCATGGGACGATCAGGATACCGGTGCTGAATGCCGTCCAGCGGCGTCCACCAAACAGGGGAACCATAAAGGAGTACGGCACACGCAGCAGCGCGCCGGAAACCGATGGCAACGCCGTCAACATGAACAATTGCTCCGTGGTGAAATTAAAGCCGACTTTCGGTAAGTTCACCGCTACGGCGCTAAATAACATCCACACGCAAAACGCCAGCAGCAAGCAAGGGACGGAAATCCACAGGTTACGGCTGGCGATTCGTTGACCACGCTGTTGCCAGAAGACAGGATCTTCCGGCCGCCATTCTGTAATTACAGCTCCAGATGCCCTTTCCGGGGCAGATGAGTGACTCATAGACACCTCTGATACTTGTTTCGATGCCTGCAACCTTAGGGTTTACAGCTGGAGGTAAGTTGATATAAATCAAAGGAAAAGGTGTCATTATTCATGCCTAAAATTTATCATCACCCTAAATGAGTACATTACTTCGGTAAAAAAGATGTGGTTTTTCACGCTTCTGTCGTCTTCTACTCCCCCCGCCCCATGACCTCCCCCTTGGCTGGCAATTAAGAGGTAGCCCGTTTGAGGTATGGGTATACTCCAGTGTATCGCCGAGAATAACGCCACTGCCTGCAGCAGAACCGTTATTCAAAAGGGTTTCTGTTCTACGAAGACCCGAAGGAACAAGTCACCATGTTTAAACGTTGTCTCTCCCCGCTTACGCTGGTCAACCAGGTGGCGCTGATTGTTTTATTGTCTACTGCCATCGGCGTGGCAGGTATGGCTGTCTCCGGTTGGCTGGTTCAGGGCGTTCAGGGTAGCGCCCATGCAATTAACAAAGCCGGCTCGCTGCGTATGCAGAGTTATCGTCTGCTGGCGGCGGTACCCCTGGAAGCCGACGATCAACCGCTACTGGATGAAATGGAGAAAACGGCGTTTAGTCCAGAGTTAACGCGAGCCGCACAGCGCGATGGACAACAGGCGCAGTTAAAAGCATTACAGGATTACTGGCACACTGAGCTGGCGCCAGGGCTTGCCCACGCGCAAACGCCTGATGCGGTGGCGCAAGATGTAACGCGCTTTGTTGTTGGATTGGATAAGCTGGTTACCGCCTTCGACCATACCACCGAATTACGCATTGAACGCGTCGTCCTGCTACATCGCCTGATGGCGGCATTTATGGCCTTACTGCTGGTCTTCACCATTATCTGGCTACGCGTACGTCTGCTGGAACCATGGAAACAGCTATTGGCGATGGCGCGAGCCGTCAGCCAACGTGATTTTACCCAACGTGCGCATATCAGCGGGCGTAATGAGATGGCGGCTCTGGGCTCGGCGCTGAATAATATGTCGGAAGAGCTGGCTGAAAGTTATGCGGTACTGGAACAGCGGGTGCAAGAGAAAACGGCCGGACTGGAGCATAAAAATCAGATCCTCTCTTTTCTGTGGCAAGCCAACCGCCGCCTGCATTCTCAGGTGCAGTTGTGCGAACGCCTCTCTCCGGTGCTGAACGGCCTGCAGAATTTGACCCTGCTACATGATATTGAGCTGCGGGTTTATGATCTGGAGGATGAAGATAATCATCAGGAATTTACCTGTCAGTCCAATGTCAGTTGCGATGAGAAAGGATGTCATCTGTGCCCACGCGGTACGTTGCCCGCGATAGACGGTGGTATCACGCTGAAATGGCGGCTGACCGACGCACATACCCAGTATGGTATCCTGCTCGCTACATTGCCGAACGGACGCCATCTCAGCCACGATCAGCAACAACTGGTCGATACCCTGGTTGAGCAACTGACCGCGACGCTGGCGCTCGACAGACATCAGGAGCGCCAGCAGCAGTTGATCGTGATGGAAGAGCGTGCCACCATTGCGCGCGAACTCCATGATTCTATTGCACAATCGCTTTCATGTATGAAGATGCAGGTTAGCTGTTTGCAGATGCAGGGCGATGCGCTGCCCGAGAATAGCCGCGAACTGCTTAGCCAGATTCGTAATGAACTGAACGCCTCGTGGGCGCAACTGCGTGAGCTGTTAACGACCTTCCGTTTACAGCTCACTGAACCCGGATTGCGACCCGCGCTGGAAGCCAGTTGTCAGGAATACAGCGCCCGCTTTGGTTTTACGGTTAAGCTGGACTATCAGTTGCCGCCGCGCCTGGTCCCTTCGCATCAGGCGATTCACTTATTACAAATTGCTCGTGAAGCCCTGAGCAACGCCCTGAAGCACTCCCATGCTGATGAAGTCGTCGTGACGGTGGTGCAAAATGGCAAACAGATCAAACTCACAGTACAAGATAACGGCTGCGGCGTACCGGAAAACGCCGAACGCAGTAACCACTACGGCATGATAATAATGCGCGACCGTGCGCAGAGCTTGCGCGGCGATTGCCGAGTACGCCGTCGTGAGACAGGCGGTACTGAAGTTACTGTCACTTTTATTCCCGAAACAAACTTCACAGAAGTCCAAGGAGATACCCATGAGTAATCTGGAACCGGCAACCATCCTGTTGATCGACGATCATCCGATGCTGCGAACCGGTGTAAAACAGCTTGTCAGCATGGCGCAGGATATCACCGTTGTCGGTGAAGCCAGCAATGGCGAACAGGGTATCGAGCTGGCTGAATCTCTTGATCCCGATCTGATCCTGCTTGATCTCAACATGCCCGGCATGAACGGTCTGGAAACCCTCGACAAGCTGCGTGAAAAGTCCCTGTCTGGCCGCATCGTGGTGTTTAGCGTGTCCAATCATGAAGAAGATGTCGTTACCGCACTGAAACGCGGCGCGGATGGTTACCTGCTGAAAGATATGGAGCCGGAAGATTTACTGAAAGCATTACAACAGGCCGCCGCCGGTGAAATGGTACTGAGCGAAGCCTTAACGCCGGTTCTGGCCGCCAGCCTGCGCGCCAACCGCGCAACGTCCGACCGTGATGTCACCCAGTTGACGCCGCGCGAGCGCGATATTCTCAAGCTTATCGCCCAGGGCCTGCCCAACAAGATGATTGCCCGCCGTCTTGACATCACCGAAAGCACGGTTAAAGTTCATGTGAAGCATATGCTGAAGAAAATGAAGCTCAAATCACGCGTAGAAGCAGCGGTTTGGGTGCATCAGGAACGCATTTTCTGATAACGAAGTCGTGCATCATGGTTAACGAGGATCATTTGCCGAAACGCTGATAAACGGTTCGGTCAGTGATAGCGTGATCTCATTGGAAGAGACACGCTGGCCCAGTTCATCTTCTACCACTACCGACAGCCGCCAGCGGTTTGTCGCCCCTTCTCTACTGTCCCACTTCGGCATAATAATCGTCCAGCCCTGTGCGCTGCGGGTACTGCTGCCAGCGGTTAAGCTCAGCGCCTGAGTATCGCCCTGCCATGCAAGATGGCGAATCCCATGCAGGCTGCGCACTTGTACCTTCAGCGCCACCGTTTCTCCCGGCTTGAGATCCCAGGGCGGCGTGGCCAAAAATACCGACAGGGTTTTACGCTGGCGATACTCCAGCGTCGGCAAACTATTCCGCTGCGGATCGTCATAACGACTGCCGCGCAGCGAGCGGCTGTTCGCCACTTCGCTAACCATCAGCTGTTTTTTTAACGGAACGCCGAAACGATAATTCAGCGTTAATCCGAGGTTATTCTGACTGACGCCATTTTCACCCTGCTTATGCTGCGCAGTCATCGTAATCAGCGGCACCGGCGTATAGCTCAGCCCGAGGTTCACCGCTACCGGATTGTGATACCCGGTTCCTGAATGAAACAGATCCACCCGGTCGCCAAAATACTGTTCAACGCTGACGCTGGTATTGAGATGTTGATAGAACGGCATCCACATTTGCGCGGTAAGGTCGTAGCCGCGGGCCATCCGTTGTTCCTGTGTGGTGGAACGATTCTGCCAGGAGGAAAACGGCTGGTAGTAGTTAGCGGATAAACGTAAATACTCGCCCCACGCTTCTGCACCTAAGCCGCCCCGGGGCAAATTTTCATCCAACAGATTGTCATAAAACGTGTTGTAACCCAGTAGCCATCCGTCATGTACCCAGCGCTGCCCAATTCCCGCATTGCTGACTAAACCCTCATCCTGTTGCGTTAAGCCTAACTGGCTCCAGGTAAGATAGCGCTGATTGTCCTGCCACGGAATAAACCAACTTCCCCGGCTGCCGGTAAAGCTGCCCTCTTTATCAACCTGCAACCCGACGCTGGCATTTCCCCAGGGAGAGAGCCAGGATTCCAGTTGTTGATTCACCTGTTCGCTGACCGTGTCACGTACCTGACCAAACGCGAACTGCTTCGCCTGCTCGCCGGTATCAAGGCCGTTATCGGTCATACTGGCTTCACCGAATGCTTTCACCATTTCGGCGAAATGCTTTTCGCCTGCCCGCGATTCCGGCGCCATACCGAGATCGGGCAAGCCATCGCTATTGTTATCGAATGGGTTTTCAGCCTGGTGAATAAAAGAGGATTGTGCGCTGGCAGTACCCCCTGCCAGTGGCAAGAGTGCAAATACGGCGAGAGGGAAATAAATAATACGGCTCAAATCGTTAGTTATTTCTTACATCAATTAATCAGGCACACTTAACCTAAACCATAACGTCTTCAGCAATTAATTGCAGCCTTTATCCCCGTTTTCGGGATTTTCTGACCCGAATAATCAGGGGTAGCCACATGCTTTCTTTTCGATATCTGGTACAGGGAGTACCATACACGCCAGGAATTATCCCTCCCATCCGACAACAGGAGTCAAAATGCAAAAGATAGTGATCGTCGCGAACGGTGCGGCCTATGGAAGCGAATCGTTATTTAACAGCCTGCGTCTGGCCATCGCCTTGCGTGAACAAGAAGCCTGTCTCGATCTGCGTCTGTTTTTAATGTCGGATGCGGTTACGGCGGGATTACGCGGTCAGAAACCGGCGGAAGGATACAATATTCAGCAAATGCTGGAGATCCTGACAGCGCAAAACGTTCCGGTAAAACTGTGCAAAACCTGCACTGATGGCCGTGGGATCACCGACCTGCCTTTAATTGATGGCGTCGCCGTGGGCACGCTGCCAGAACTGGCGCAATGGACGCTGGATGCAGATAAAGTATTGACCTTCTGACAGCGCCTTACAGGCACGCGCACTGAAAGTGCCGGAAATTTCCGGATTTTATCTTAGATGGGCGCGGTTTCGTTGAACGTTAGCACGCCCTTTCAACCGTCTTGAGGAATTTTGTCACTTTTGTTTAATCGTTATGCCATTTTTTGATCAAAATCAGCATCCTGTTGCTCCCCCTTTGGTGTTATGCAATGAGTGAAATGTGAACAACATCACGCAGCACTTTCGACAGAAAGTACGTTGTTTTCAAGAACGGGGTGAAAAATGGCATTAGTGAAGGCGAGTTTAAAGTTATTTGGTGGCGATACGGTGGTTGTGCGCTGTTCCGAGCGCTGTCACATCCATCTGATGAGCGAGAAAAATCACGTCAAAGACACGCAGTCCGACATCTTAAGCGTGCAGGACCGTGATAACGCATGGTTGACCGTACCTTATACCGGCGTCTGGAACGTGCTGATCGACAGCCACAGTCAGTCGCTTGAGCATTCGATAAGTTTTATTGCAGCGTAATCGTGAAATGCCCGATAAGCACCTGGCTGTCGGGCACACAACACTCCGCCGACGCTATGCAAAACCTGGTCGTATAATCCCTTCCGGCAGGTTCTCTCCCAACAATCGTTTGACCGTAATCACCAGATCGTTAAGACAATCATCCTGCATTCCCAGCTTCACCAGTTCTTGTTCCAGCGAGAACAGATACTGGGCATTAGTGCCTAAAGGTCCGCTGGCCGCAGCGATAAGCGGCGCTATCACCTGCGCGCGTGTATCCGACTCAAACAGCGGATGGCGCGGATCCATAATAAAGACCAGCGCGTTTACCGTCCGTCCGTCATCCAGCGCCAACTGACACCAGGTCGGCAGGTAGCAACCGGTGATCATTTCACGCTTCCACAGCAGAGAAAGCTCTTGCTCCAGCGATGCGTCTGGTAAGCGATAAGCCACACCGGTAGTGCGTCCACCCTCTTTCAGGGCCAGCATCCGTCCCGGCTGACAGGCCGTTCCTCGCCCCGCCGTCAGACGCAGGCAAAATGCACGGTGCCAACCGACCAATGTTCCGGTACAGGACTCTTCAAATTCTAAGGCCGGGTTCCACATCAACGATCCATAACCGAAGATCCACACCGGTCCATCATCTGGTCGGCAAGCAAGCGTGGCGGCCAGTGAGGCTGCCCGTTGTTCCGCTGACCAGAGTAGTGATTCTTCAATAGCGCCAAACGCCGTCTTACAGTCGGCATTCAATAAAAAATCACGCGTTAACACCTTACACCTCCGCCACTGCAGCTTCCCTGCGACAACTTTTTTGACGCCTTCCGGGCATTTTTACTGCTCATTTTGAAACCAATAGCTGGACAATAGGCAATTCACCGCTCGCTTGCAAGCCAGTAACGGCGCGGCGTAGCACGATTCGCTAACGGATGACTCAGGCTAGTTTATAAAGGCATTATAATTGATACCGTTACGTCTTTTTATGCCATTTATCATCATCACCTTTTTGATAATCATTTTTCACCGCCGCCCACGCCACCTTGTGCGCTGTCTCTTCGCGAGTGGCATCATCGCGACGGTCAGATTTATCTTTATACTGTTCCCAGGCGCTGTTAAAGGCTTCTTTATAGATGTCCTGAGCATGGGATGGCAGAACATGCTGTACGCTGTCAGGCAGATCGCTTTTAGATTTATAGGGCATTGTGAACTCCTCTTTTTGGGCTAAACCTTAAGTGTGGTTAACAATGCTGCGATGCGCCAATAATGAACATTTTTAAATTACTTCTTCATCTAACTTTCTGTTAATTAAATACTCTATAAACAAGACGTTTGTTTTTGGCCACTTAGAGATGGAAAATAAGCGATGCGGTAAAATTTCGTAAAATGTCACCTACAAAACCGCTTTTTCTGTTATTTTTTACATTCTTTAATACTTTTATAATTATAAATACCTGCAGAGATGGAGAATTAACTTAATGACACAACTACATGAGGCGGTAAAAACCCGCCACAAGGAGACCTCTCTCGTCTTCCCGATTTTGGCACTGGTAGTACTGTTCTTATGGGGGAGCAGTCAGTCACTACCAGTGGTCATCGGTATTAATGCGCTGGCCCTTGTTGGTATATTAAGCAGCGCATTCAGCGTTGTCCGTCATGCGGACGTATTAGCACATCGACTTGGCGAACCCTACGGCTCGCTGATTCTCAGTCTGTCAGTTGTTATTCTTGAAGTCAGTTTAATTTCCGCGTTAATGGCGACCGGCGATGCCGCGCCTACGCTAATGCGCGACACGCTGTATTCGATCATTATGATCGTCACCGGGGGTTTAGTCGGTTTTTCATTACTGCTGGGCGGCCGCAAATTTGCCACTCAGTATATGAACCTGTTTGGTATTAAGCAGTATTTAATCGCCCTGTTTCCACTGGCCATTATTGTGCTGGTGTTTCCAATGGCGTTACCGGGAGCCAATTTTACTACTGCGCAGGCGCTACTGGTGGCGCTCATTTCTGCGGCAATGTACGGCGTCTTCTTGTTGATTCAAACAAAAACGCACCAGAGCCTGTTCATTTACGAGCATGAAGATGAGGGTGACGACGACGATCCGCATCACGGTAAGCCGTCAGCGCACAGCAATATATGGCACGCCGCCTGGCTCATCATTCACCTGATCGCTGTTATCGCCGTCACCAAGATGAACGCCAGTCCACTGGAAACCTTGCTGACTGAACTCAATGCGCCCGTGGCATTTACCGGTTTCCTGGTGGCGCTGTTGATCCTCTCGCCTGAAGGGCTGGGGGCGCTGAAAGCGGTGCTGAACAATCAGGTACAGCGGGCGATGAATTTGTTCTTCGGTTCAGTATTAGCCACTATTTCACTCACCGTACCGGTAGTGACGCTGATAGCGTGGGCAACAGGAAATGATTTGGTGTTTGCTTTGGGCGCGCCAGAGATGATTGTCATGGTCTCGTCGCTGGTACTGTGCCACATCTCTTTCTCCACCGGACGAACCAATGTGCTTAACGGCGCCGCGCATCTGGCGCTATTTGTCGCCTATCTGATGACGATATTTGCCTGATAACTAGTTTGGCGGGATCCACGGCCCTTTGCAGGGCCGTTTTCTTTTAGCGCGTTTATTGCTCCGGATAAACCTGTTGGCCATCGACAAACGTTAATAACGATTCCGTTTGATGCAGTTTGTCTGGCGCAATAGCCATAATATCTTGATTCAGCACCGCAAAATCGGCGAGCTTACCTGCTTGCAAACTTCCTCTTTGCTGCTCAGCAAAAGCCAGCCAGGCGGCATTTCGGGTATACATTTTTAACGCATCTTCCCGACTTAACTGGCGGGTGTCATGGCGTACTGAGCCGTCGAGCGCTTTACCTGTGACATGATATTCAATGGCATGCCACACTCCCGCAACGCCAATCCGCGTCGCATCTGTACCGCCGGCAACGATTACCCCCTGCTCTAACGCGGGTTGCACTGGCGATGATAGCGCCGCCACCGTTTTACCATTTGCGCGTTCAATGGCGGGAGATTCAAAATATGGCCCCATCTGGACAGAGTAGGCTAAACCGAGTTTCTTCATGCGGGCAATCGTTTCGGGCGTACCGGTATTAAGATGCGCAATAGACCAGCGCAACGGCGCAATATCATGCGATTTAGCCACCTCGCTAATGACATCTAAAATCGCATCCGCACTGTCATCGGTATAAGCATGTATTTCAACGGCAACACCTTCTTTGGCGGCAAGCTGAAGCACCTTTAATTGTTCTTGTTGGGACTCTGCTGGGGATGTGAACCCAGATGACATCCGCACGCCATCATTCATTGCCATCACCAGGCTTTCACCGAAGCCCAGAAAGGCTATTCTGCCGTCATCATGCATTGCCGGGCGAAACGCCAGGCGTTGTTTAAACCATTCCGTTTCATTACCAGGCGGTGCGGATAAACGATATCCAACGCGTATCCTGAGAGGTTGCTGCTGCTGAAGTTTAAAGAAGTCACGATAAGCTTGCTCATGCCCGGCAGAAGGATCGATAAACCCGACCACGCCGCGTTTATTTAAATAACGTACAAAGGCGTTAAGGTTCTTTTCCACATCGCCAGTCTGGCTAATCTGGGCGAAAAGCTGGTTAAAACTGCCAATGGTCCCGCGCAATTTCCCCGTTGCCAGCCCTTTATCATCGCGTTCTATCACGATCCCTGCCGGAACATCCGGCTGTGGACTATTAAGTTTTAGGGTCTCGATAGCCTTTTGATTTAACAGCGCATAGTCATAAAGGCTTTGTATATATGCAGGATGATGAGGCAGCGCCTGATTCAGTTCCTGAACCGTCGGATCCCGCTTTTCAGCAAATTGTTCAGGTATCCATGAACCCGCCACCGCTACCCATTGCTCAGCGTCTTTCTTTGCCGCAGATTGCGACAGTTTATTTAACGCATCGGGTAAATTTTTAGTATCAAACCAGTAGGTTTCAAATAAAAATGTCCTTCCCCCCCGAATGCCATGCAGATGCGCATCAATTAACCCCGGAATAACAGTTTGCCCCGTAAGATTAATTTCCTTCGTGTTCGGTCCGGACCATTTTTTCACCGTTTCATTATTACCCACCGCAATAATATGCCGCCCTTTTACCGCCAGCGCCTGCGCATTGGGTTGTTGTTCATCCATGGTAATCAACTTGCCGTTATACAAAATAACGTCGGCCTTGTCCTGAGAATGCGCCAGAAATGAAATTCCTATCAGAATTGCGGCCAACGCTACGTTGCGCATAGCCGGAGGGGGAGTATTAAAGCAAAGTCCCAGTTTACCCATCATATTTATCTACCTTTTCATGTGATGAAACTCGGGAAAGCTGATGCAGCACCGCATGGCTGGCGATGTGTGCGCTGGATAGCAAACGTTCGAGCGTATGCCCACAACGGGCTTTTCCCGACAGACCAAGCATCGTGGTACTGATGTAATCGGTCAGGCTATCAGCCACTTCGGGATGGCGCTGTGCAATAAAGTCATGAATTTTATGTTCTGCAACCGAGTAGAAAGCCCGGGCCACCTGCCGCGCCTGCGGATCGTTGCTATGCGTGCCCTCCAGAACCAAACAACCAGGCGCATGCGGATCCGCGGCGTAGCGTCGCGCCGCCTCTTCAAGCAACGCAGCAAGGCTTTCGGCAACCGGTCTGTCAGAACGCAAAATGTCATCAAACGGGATCGCATCAGTTTGTACATAGCGACCAAGCACGCGTTCATAAAGACCGATTTTGTTCCCAAAAGCGGCATAAAAACTGGGGGGCTTGATGTTCAGGGCCTGCGTAACATCCGCTACGCTCACAGCGTCGTATCCATGTGCGTGAAATAAGGGCTGTACTTTGGCAACAGCCAATTCCGGATCAAAATTACGTGGTCGGCCTGGGGCGCGCGAACATTTTGTAGTGCTCATTACAAATCCATTGACAGAAAACCATGCACCCATTATATATCGATCACTACATAATTGTTCAAGGAGTATCTCATGTCCCCATTTAACGGCAAATCAGTTCTGGTTCTTGGCGGAAGTCGGGGGATTGGCGCGGCTATTGTGCGCCGTTTCGCCGCAGATGGCGCAGCGGTTACCTTTACCTATTCAGGCTCCGCAGACGCTGCAAAAGCGCTTGCGGATGAAACAGGTTCCCACATGACGCAAACCGATAGCGCCGATCGCGATGCCGTCATTAACCGGGTACGGGAAAGCGGCCCGCTGGATGTGTTAGTGGTGAATGCAGGAATTGTGCTGTTCGGCGACCCGCTGGAGCAGGATCCCGATGACGTTGAGCGCCTGTTCCGCATTAATATCCACGCGCCCTGGTACGCGGCAGTAGAAGCGGCACGACAAATGCCTGACGGCGGGCGGATTATCATTATTGGTTCAGTGAACGGCGATCGTATGCCAATTGCCGGTATGGCTTCCTACGCGTTAAGCAAATCTGCTCTGCAAGGCCTGGCAAGAGGGCTGGCCCGTGATTTCGGCGCGCGTGGCATTACGGTCAACGTAGTGCAACCGGGGCCCATTGATACTGACGCTAATCCAGCAGAAGGTCCATTGAAAGAGCTGATGCACAGCTTTATGGCGCTAAAACGCCACGGTCGACCAGAAGAAGTGGCCGGAATGGTTGCCTGGCTGGCTGGTCCGGAGGCCGGGTTTGTGACGGGAGCTATGCATACAATTGATGGGGCGTTTGGCGCCTGACAGTAATAACAGGCCGGAGACAAGTGCCCCGGCCTGTTCAGCTGTCTTAGTTCTCAGTATCGAGCTCGTCGAAGCTTTTCACCAGGTCATCAATCGCTTTGATCTGCGTGAGGAACTGTTCCAGTTTCGCCAGCGGCAGTGCGGATGGACCATCGCATTTCGCATTGGCTGGATCCGGATGCGCTTCAATAAACAGGCCTGCCAGACCTACCGCCATGCCCGCGCGCGCCAGTTCAGTCACCTGACCACGACGGCCGCCGCTTGCGGCGCCAAACGGGTCGCGGCACTGCAGCGCATGGGTGACGTCGAAAATCACCGGCGAATTGCCAGAGACCTTTTTCATCACGCTAAAGCCCAGCATATCCACAACCAGGTTGTCATAACCGAAGTTCGCGCCACGGTCACACAGGATAACCTTATCGTTACCGCCTTCATGGAATTTATCCACGATATTACCCATCTGACCCGGACTAACGAACTGCGGTTTTTTCACGTTGATAACGGCACCGGTTTTCGCCATCGCTTCCACCAGATCGGTCTGGCGAGCGAGGAATGCCGGCAGCTGAATCACATCCACCACGTCAGCAACAGGCTGTGCCTGGCTGGCTTCGTGAACGTCGGTGATCACTTTTACGCCAAAAGTTTGCTTCAGCTCCTGGAAGATTTTCATCCCTTCTTCAAGGCCCGGTCCACGGTAAGAGTGGATGGAAGAACGGTTGGCTTTATCAAAGGAGGCTTTGAACACGTAAGGGATACCCAGTTTTTGAGTAACGGTTACGTAGTGCTCACAAATGCGCATCGCCAGATCGCGGGATTCCAGCACGTTCATTCCGCCAAACAGCACGAACGGCAGGTCATTTGCCACGTTGATGTCGCCAATGCTAACCACTTTTTGTTTCATAGGATCGCCTTAAACGGTAGGTAAAGTGTCATTAATCAATGCAATACAATTTGTTTGTGCGAAATGGTATTAATCTGCGCACGAATCATTTCGCTGATCGGGTCTTCCGGACACTGCTCAACGAAATAACTTAAATCTGTCAGCGCAACATGTTCACACTCCAGTTGCGCATATATCAATCCCCGATCGCGTATTTCATACGGGTCTTCAGGATTAAACTGTAATAATGCTTCACTGGCTCGCAGCGCCAGTTCCATTTGCCGCTCTTCCATCAGCGATGATTTCAGCGTGTCGAGCAGTTTGCGGATCACTTCTGCGTTATCCGCTTCATCCAGATCTTCATTAAACAGTTCCGCGACCGGGCTGATGTTCCCCTTCAGCCACACTTCCAGCGTGTGTTCATTTAACGTTTCGCCATTGAACGGATTGATTAGCCACATTTCGCCATCAAGCGATTCAATGCGCAGGATGAGTTGTGTCGGGAAAATCACCGGTACCAGCGGCAGATCCAGTCGGTTGGCAATCCATAATAAGATCGCGCCCAACGACACCGCACTGCCCTGACGATTTTTCAGAACCTGGTCGAGCCATAGTGCATCAGAAAGACGATAGACGCCGTGGGTATCCGTAAACCCCCATTCGCCGTAAAAAAGTGCCAGCAGTTTTTCCAGTTGCTCATCCTGAGACAGGAGCTGGCTAATTTCTTCTTGCGCCAAACTGACCAGACGTTCCAGTTCGTCATAGACAGTTTGTGTTGGAAAATCCAGACGGATAGACTCCGACGCCAGGATCATCCCATCACACAATGGCGCTTTATTAAATTCGAAATCAGCTAACGACCTCATGACTTACCCCAGTAACGGTATTTTTGTGGTGGCGAGTTTAATGATGATGTACAGCACCACCAACGCCAGCGGAAATGCGACTAATCGCGCCTGCTGGCTGCGCGCCCGACGGTAATCGAGCGCAATAAAACCCAAAACGATGTAAATGATAACCCCAAACAGCTTTTCAGTCAGCCATGTCCCTTGTTCGGTGAATGGCAGGATGTGCGTTTTAATCATTAACGCCACGCCGCTGACTAATAAAACGGTATCCACCACCGGCGGCACAATGCGCGTCCAGCGGGCACGGGCTAGACGCGCGTCGGTGTAACGCCACCAAAAACGCAGCGTCAGCAGACTAACGGAAAGCGCAATGCTGATGAGATGAACGTTGAGTAACACACTGATGGTACTCATGATGGGATGCGTCCAAGCGTAATTCGCTCGTTGCCGCCATAATCACGGCAGGTTTCAACCGCCAGATAACCCGCGCGCGTAAAGGCATCGCGCACGGCCTCACCCTGCTGCCAGCCATGTTCCAGCAACAGATAGCCGCCGGGCGTTAACACGTGCTGAGACCGATCGATAATATGTACGATATCCGCCAGTCCCTGATCGCCCGCCACCAGCGCCGACAGCGGCTCAAAGCGCACATCGCCCTGCGCCAGATGCGGATCCTGTTCGTCGATGTACGGCGGATTGCTGACAATCATGTCAAACTGCTGCCCCTGCAAAGCGCTAAACCAGTCGCTTTGCAGCACGCGAACATTGTCGATAGCCAGGTGCTGCGTATTACGCATAGCCAGCGCCACGGCATCCGGCATCCGATCAACCGCCGTCACCGCGCAATCCGGACGCTCGGTTGCCAGCGCCAGGGCAATCGCGCCCGTACCGGTCCCCAGATCGAGAATGCGACATGCACAGGCTGGCAAGCGAGCCAGCGCCTGCTCCACCAGACACTCGGTATCCGGACGCGGAATCAGCGTGGCTGGCGATACAAACAGCGGCAGCGACCAAAACTCGCGAACGCCGGTTAAGTGCGCCACGGGTTCGCCCCGCTGACGCCGCTCCAGTAACGTGTCGAGCTGCTCACACTGCGCCTCGGTTAACAGCGTTTCGCCAAAAGCCAGAATAAAGGTGCGCCCCTTACCGGTAACGAACTCAAGTAAAATCTCGGCGTCACGGCGCGGGCTTTCGCTTGCCGGTAATTGGCTTATCGCTTCACGCAGCCAGTGCTGATAGTCCATTAATCCTGCTCGGACAATGCCGCCAGTTGGTCGGCCTGGTATTCCTGGACAATTGGCTCAATGAGCATATCCAGTTTGCCTTCCATCGCTTCATCCAGACGGTAGAGCGTCAGGTTAATGCGGTGATCGGTCACGCGCCCCTGCGGGAAGTTATAGGTGCGGTTGCGATCGCTGCGATCGCCGCTGCCCAGCAGGTTGCGACGTTCAGAGGCTTCCGCCTGTTGACGCCTTGCCACTTCGGCCGCACGAATGCGCGCCCCCAGCACCGACATCGCTTTCGCTTTGTTTTTATGCTGTGAACGTTCGTCCTGACATTCCACCACGATGCCGGTTGGCAAGTGGGTAATACGGATTGCGGAGTCGGTGGTGTTAACGTGCTGGCCCCCTGCGCCTGATGAGCGGAAGGTATCAATACGCAGATCGGCCGGGTTGATGTCCGGCAGTTCAGCATCCGGCAGTTCCGGCATGACCGCGACCGTACAGGCAGAGGTGTGAATTCGTCCCTGTGATTCCGTCGCCGGTACGCGCTGCACGCGATGACCACCGGACTCAAATTTCAGTCGGCCATAAACGCCTTCGCCGCTAATCTTGGCAATGACTTCTTTAAATCCGCCATGCTCGCCTTCGCTGGCGCTCATGATCTCAACCCGCCAGCGACGCGCTTCAGCGTAACGGCTGTACATGCGGAACAGATCGCCGGCAAACAGCGCCGCTTCATCACCACCGGTTCCCGCGCGCACTTCAAGGAAGGCGTTACGTTCGTCATCAGGATCTTTCGGTAACAGCAGAACCTGCAGGTGTTGTTCCAGTTGTTCACATTTCTCTTTTGCTTCGCGCAGTTCATCCTGCGCCATTTCACGCATTTCAGGATCGTCGAGCATCATCTGAGCCGTCTCGATATCTTCCTGAACCTGTTGCCAGTCCGTAAAACAGCGCGATACATCGCTTAATTGGGCATATTCGCGCGACAGTGCACGAAAACGTTCCTGGTCTGCGATAGTACCCGCATCGCCGAGCAGCGCCTGAACTTCTTCATGGCGTTCATGCAGGGCTTCCAGTTTGGCAACGATAGAAGGCTTCATAGGCGTAAATGCACCCTGTAAAAATAAGATTGGTGTGCTGCTACTCCAGCCCGAGGCTGTCGCGCAGAATATTCAGGCGTTCACTATCCCCGTCACGGGCGGCCTGTTGAAGTGATTTGGTTGGTGCATGGATCAGGCGGTTAGTCAGTTTCCAGGCCAGATCCTGCATAATGGCTTGCGCATCACCGCCCTGTTGAAGAGCGGCCAACGCTTTGGCGGTCAGTTCATCACGGATCTGTTCTGACTGACTGCGATACTCGCGGATAGTGTCGCTTGCGCCCTGGGCACGCAGCCAGGCCATAAACTCACTGGTTTCCTGCGCTACAATCGTTTCGGCTTCCACAGCAGCCGCTTTGCGCTGCGCCAGGTTATGCGAAATGATGCTTTGCAGATCGTCAACGCTGTACAAGTAGGCGTTGGACAATTTGCCCACTTCCGGCTCGACATCGCGCGGTACGGCGATATCCACCAGCAACATAGGCTGGTTGCGACGGTTTTTAAGCGCACGCTCTACCATTCCTTTACCGATAATCGGCAGCGGACTGGCGGTTGAACTGATAATAATATCGGCATCCTGCAAGCGGGCGTCGATATCGCTCAATGAAATCACTTCGGCGCCGACTTCATCCGCCAGCACCTGCGCGCGTTCACGCGTACGGTTGGCGATGATCATATTCTTCACTTTGTGTTCGCGCAAATGACGCGCGACCAGCTCGATGGTCTCGCCTGCGCCGACTAACAGCACGGTTACCGTGGAGAGCGATTCAAAGATCTGCCGCGCCAGCGTACAGGCGGCAAAAGCCACGGAAACAGCGCTGGCACCGATATCGGTTTCGGTACGGACACGTTTAGCGACAGAGAACGATTTCTGGAACATGCGCTCCAGCGCACTGGCGTTCTGGTGGCCTTTCTGCGAATCCGCAAAGGCTTTTTTCACCTGTCCCAAAATCTGCGGCTCGCCGAGCACCAGCGAATCCAGACCACTGGCAACACGCATCAGATGGCTGACGGCGTCATTGTCCTGGTGCCAGTAGAGGCTATTGCGCAGATCTTCTTCATTAAGGTTATGGTATTCGCACAACCAGCGAATCAGCGCTTCTTGCAGGTTATCCTGCTCTTCCACGCTGAGGTAAATCTCTGTGCGGTTACATGTCGACAGCACTACCCCGCCCTGCACCATTGGCAGCGCTTGCAGGCTGTCCAGCGCCTGATCGAGCGTATCCGGCGAAAACGTTACGCGTTCTCGCAGCGATACAGGTGCCGTTTTATGGTTAATACCAAGCGCTAAAAGGGTCATGTGAGCGGGAATAGTACCAGCGTTGATAAGGTTAGACTGGGTGCATCATACAGGATGCGTGCGGTCAATAAAAGAGACAGCCCCCTTTTGGAGTAATAGCTTAGCGCACAAATTTAAGCGATTTAAGATAACTTGAACGTAGACGATGTCAGATGGTGGCGCTAGCATTGAGAGTTATAACTGCAACGTATCTCAAGGATTTGTCATCATTATGACCCTGCCTGATTTTCGCCTGATTCGCCTGCTGCCCCTTGCAGCCCTGGTTCTTAGTGCCTGTACCCTCAACGCGCCGAAAGGTCCCGGCAAAAGCCCCGATTCCCCACAGTGGCGCCAGCACCAGCAGGAAGTACGCGCCCTGAACCAATATCAGACGCGCGGTGCGTTCGCTTATATCTCCGATCAACAGAAAGTGTATGCCCGCTTTTTCTGGCAGCAAACCGGACAGGATCGCTATCGTCTGCTGCTGACCAACCCGTTGGGAAGCACGGAACTGGAACTCAATGCGCAGCCGGGCAACGTTGAACTTGTCGATAACAAAGGTAAGCACTACACCGCCGACGACGCCGAAGAGATGATTGGTAAACTGACCGGCATGCCTATTCCGTTGAATAGCCTGCGCCAGTGGATCCTTGGCCTGCCGGGTGACGCTACCGATTACAAGCTCGACGACCAATATCGTCTGAGTGAAGTGAACTACAGCAAAGACGGTAAAAGCTGGAAAGTGGTCTATAGCGCCTACGACAGCAAAACGCAGCCTGCGATGCCGGCCAACATGGAGCTGTCCGACGGCTCCCAGCGTATTAAGCTGAAAATGGATAACTGGATTGTGAAATGATGAGCCATTGGCCCTCTCCGGCAAAACTGAATCTGTTTTTATACATTACCGGGCAGCGTGCGGACGGTTACCACACGCTGCAGACGTTATTCCAGTTTCTCGACTATGGCGACGAGATTGGCATCAATCTGCGCCACGACGGTGAAATTCATCTCTTAACACCGGTGGAAGGCGTTGCGCATGAAGATAACCTGATCGTGCGCGCGGCGCGTTTGCTGATGAAGACGGCGTCTGCGACCGCTCGCCTGCCCGCAGGAAGCGGCGCGGACATCAGTATCGAAAAACGCCTGCCGATGGGTGGCGGCCTGGGCGGTGGTTCGTCAAATGCGGCCACCGTTCTGGTGGCGCTGAATCATCTCTGGCAGTGCGGGCTTTCGGTTGATGAACTGGCGGCAATCGGCTTGACGCTGGGGGCGGATGTTCCCGTGTTCGTGCGCGGCCACGCGGCTTTTGCCGAAGGCGTGGGAGAAATTCTGACGCCGGTCAATCCCCAGGAAAAATGGTATCTGGTCGCTCATCCGGGAGTCAGTATTCCAACGCCGGTCATTTTTAACGATCCTGACCTCCCGCGTAACACGCCAAAAAGGTCAATAAAAACGTTACTAAAATGTGAATTCGGCAATGATTGCGAGGTTATCGCAAGAAAACGTTTTCGCGAGGTTGATGCGGCGCTTTCCTGGCTGTTAGAATACGCGCCGTCGCGCCTGACTGGTACAGGGGCCTGTGTCTTTGCTGAATTTGATACAGAGTCTCGTGCTCGCCAGGTGCTTGAGCAAGCCCCGGAATGGCTCAAAGGCTTTGTGGCGAAAGGCGTCAACCTCTCCCCTTTGCATAGAGCGTTACTCTAAATCATTCGGGTTTCAGGAAGATGGCGAGATGACGGAGCGCCTGGCGCATACAACTGTATGTACTGGTGTGAGGAATTAACGCCAACGCACATGAAACGCGAAGGATGAAGGGTAAACCGGGCAAGCTGAGTTGCGGTGACAACGTCACCCTGTTCCAGACGTTGCATCGCGCTCTTTAATACACCGCATGGAGAGGATACTGCCTGGCCCGCACAGTTTTCGGCAGATTCTTTCCACCAATGGACGCATGCCTGAGGTTCTTCTCGTGCCTGATATGAAGCTTTTTGCTGGTAACGCCACCCCGGAACTAGCACAACGTATTGCCAACCGCCTGTACACTTCACTCGGCGACGCCGCTGTAGGTCGCTTTAGCGACGGCGAAGTCAGCGTACAAATTAATGAAAATGTACGCGGTGGTGATATTTTCATCATCCAGTCCACTTGTGCCCCTACTAACGACAACCTGATGGAATTGGTCGTTATGGTTGATGCGCTGCGCCGTGCTTCCGCAGGCCGTATCACCGCCGTTATTCCTTACTTCGGCTATGCACGTCAGGATCGTCGCGTACGTTCCGCTCGTGTACCGATTACCGCTAAAGTCGTCGCTGATTTCCTGTCCAGCGTTGGCGTTGACCGCGTCCTCACCGTTGACCTGCATGCTGAACAGATCCAGGGCTTCTTTGACGTACCGGTTGATAACGTATTCGGTAGCCCGATCCTGTTAGAAGACATGCTGCAACTGAACCTGGACAACCCGATCGTGGTTTCTCCGGATATCGGTGGCGTCGTGCGTGCCCGTGCAATTGCTAAACTGCTGAACGATACCGATATGGCTATCATCGACAAACGTCGTCCGCGTGCGAACGTTTCTCAGGTGATGCACATCATTGGTGACGTTGCAGGTCGTGACTGCGTACTGGTTGATGACATGATCGATACCGGCGGTACGCTGTGTAAAGCAGCAGAAGCACTGAAAGAACGTGGTGCAAAACGCGTATTTGCTTACGCAACCCACCCGATCTTCTCAGGTAATGCGGCAAACAACCTGCGCAACTCAGTGATTGATGAAGTCGTTGTCTGTGACACTATTCCACTGACTGACGAAATCAAAGCACTGCCAAACGTGCGTACATTGACCCTGTCGGGTATGCTGGCCGAAGCGATTCGTCGTATCAGCAACGAAGAATCCATCTCTGCCATGTTCGAGCATTAATCGAGCCCGGCTCAAAAACCCGCTGCGGCGGGTTTTTTTATCTGTAATACTTATTTGTATGACTTTTGCCTCCTTCACCTGCCATTTAGTTGACAGATGATGCGCTCATGGATGAAACATTATTGTGAACAGACTATTTTCCTCACATGTGATGCCTTTCCGCGCCCTCATCGACGCTTGTTGGAAAGAAAAATATACCGCTTCTCGCTTTACCCGTGACCTGATCGCCGGGATAACCGTGGGGATCATTGCCATTCCGCTGGCAATGGCCCTGGCAATAGGCAGTGGCGTTGCGCCGCAGTACGGTCTGTATACCTCCGCCGTCGCTGGGATTGTTATCGCCCTCACCGGGGGGTCGCGCTTTAGCGTCTCTGGCCCAACCGCCGCCTTCGTGGTGATCCTCTATCCGGTGTCGCAACAGTTTGGGCTGGCAGGCCTGCTGGTTGCCACGCTCATGTCCGGGATATTTCTGATCCTTTTCGGCCTCGCCCGCTTTGGTCGCCTGATCGAATATATTCCCGTGTCGGTTACGTTAGGCTTTACGTCGGGTATTGGTATCACCATCGGTACCATGCAGATTAAAGATTTTCTTGGCCTGCAAATGGCCCATGTACCGGAGCACTACCTGCAAAAAGTTGGTGCGCTGTTTATGGCCTTGCCGACCATCAACTTCGGCGATGCCGCCATTGGCGTTGTAACGCTGGGGATCCTGATTTTCTGGCCTCGTTTGGGGATCCGACTACCGGGCCACCTTCCTGCACTGCTGGCAGGCTGTGCGGTAATGGGGATTGTGAACCTGACCGGTGGTCACGTTGCGACCATCGGTTCCCAGTTCCACTACATTCTGGCTGACGGCTCACAGGGTAACGGTATCCCGCAGTTGCTGCCGCAGCTGGTATTACCGTGGAATATGCCGGAGTCAAACTTTACCCTGAGCTGGAGTTCGTTACAGGCGCTGTTACCGGCAGCCTTCTCGATGGCGATGCTGGGGGCGATTGAATCTCTGCTGTGCGCCGTCGTCCTCGACGGGATGACCGGCACCAAGCATAAAGCCAACAGCGAGCTGATTGGTCAGGGGCTGGGTAACATCGTCGCGCCGTTCTTTGGCGGTATCACCGCCACGGCGGCAATTGCCCGTTCTGCGGCCAACGTCCGCGCCGGGGCAACCTCACCCATTTCTGCGGTCATCCACGCGATTCTGGTGATCCTGGCGCTATTGGTTTTAGCGCCGCTGCTTTCCTGGCTACCGCTTTCCGCCATGGCCGCACTGCTGTTGATGGTGGCATGGAACATGAGTGAAGCCCACAAAGTGGTGGATCTGCTGCGCCATGCGCCAAAAGACGACATCATCGTCATGCTGATGTGTATGTCGCTGACGGTGCTGTTCGACATGGTTATCGCCATCAGCGTCGGGATCGTTCTCGCCTCTCTGCTGTTTATGCGCCGTATTGCGCGTATGACGCGTCTGGCGCCGGTCAACGTTGATGTACCAGGCGATGTTCTGGTGCTACGCGTCATCGGCCCGCTGTTCTTTGCCGCAGCGGAAGGCCTGTTCACCGATCTCGAAACACGCATCGCGGGTAAACGCATTGTGGTACTGAAATGGGATGCTGTGCCGGTACTTGACGCCGGTGGTCTGGACGCCTTCCAGCGCTTTGTGAAAAAACTGCCTGACGGCTGCGAACTGCGCGTCTCAAACCTCGAGTTCCAGCCGCTGCGTACGATGGCGCGTGCCGGGATCCAGCCGATTCCAGGACGTCTGGCCTTCTTCCCAAATAAAGATGCTGCACTCGCAGACATCATCTAACCCGTCGCGGGTTGTTCCTGCACTACAGGTAAAAAAAATGGCTCCCGCGGGAGCCATTTTTATTGCAACGTAATGACTTAGGCTTTCAGCAGTTGCTCAGCCGTTGCCTTCACGCTCGCCAGCAGGACTTTCACATCCTCCAGGCACACGGTCGGGTTCAGCAGCGTCAGCTTCAGGCAGGTGATGCCATCGGCTTCGGTGACGCCGACGTTGGCGCTACCGGAAGCCAGCAGCACGTCGCCGATGCGCTGGTTGAGCAGCGCAACAAACGCCATATCGTCGCTTGCCGGACGGAAGCGGAACAGCACGCTTGCCAGCTGCGGCTCCATTACCAGCTCCAGATGCGGCTGGGTTTTCACAAACTCAGCCACATCGCGGGCCAGCGTTACGCCGTTATCGATAATTTCGGCATACTGCTTTTTACCCAGCGCTTCGAGGCCCATCCACAGCTTCAGCGCGTCGAAACGGCGCGTGGTCTGCAGCGACTTCGACACCAGGTTCGGCACGCCGTGCTCTTCATCGAAATCAGAGTTCAGGTACGCCGCCTGGTAGCGCATCAGCTCGTAGTGACGCGCGTCTTTTAACAGGAACGCGCCACAGCTGATGGTCTGGAAGAACTGTTTGTGGAAGTCCAGCGTCACGGAGTCTGCCAGTTCAAGACCGTTCAGGAAGTGACGATACTGCTCAGACAGCAGTAACGCCCCGCCCCATGCCGCATCGACGTGCATCCAGATCTGGTGCTCTGCCGCCAGCGCCGCGATATCCGCCAGCGGGTCGATAGCGCCCGCATCGGTCGTCCCGGCCGTGGCGACGATCGCCATCACCTGCTCGCCGTTGGCTTGCGCCTGGGCCAGCTTGTCTTTTAGGTCAGCGAGATCCATACGTGAGAACGCATCGGTCTTCACCTGAGTGACGGAACGGTAGCCCAGCCCCATCAACGCCATGTTTTTCTGCACGGAGAAATGCGCGCTTTCAGAGCAAAACACTTTGATTTTGCTCAGGTCGCCGGTCAGGCCATTCTGCTGAATGGAGTGTCCCTGGCGAGCAAAGAACGCGTCGCGCGCCAGCATCAGGCCCATCAGGTTACTCTGGGTGCCGCCGCTGGTGAACACACCTGCATCACCTGCCGCATAGCCCACCTGCTCACGCAGCCATTCGATCAGTTTGATCTCAATGATCGTGGCCGACGGGCTTTGGTCCCAGGAGTCCATGCTCTGGTTAGTGGCGTTGATCAGCACTTCCGCCGCCTGGCTAATCACCAGGCTTGGGCAGTGCAGGTGCGCCACGCACTGCGCATGGTGAACCAACAGGCTGTCTTTGAGAAAGTATTCAACCGCACGCTCAATAGCGGCCTGGTTGCCCAGGCCCTGAGACGTAAAATTCAGGTTGATACGTTCGCGCAGCTGTTCAACGGTTTTGCCCTGATACATCTCAGGCTGCTTCAACCATTCAACGACCGCTTGCGTACTCTGCTCGATAGCGTCCTGGTAGGCAGCAATGCTCTGCGCCGAGCCGGACAGAATCGGGTTTACGTCTGACATTCGATCCAACTCCGTTTAAACCGGCTTCACGCCAGCGCCCAGCAGGGCGTTTTCGAATTTATCGAGGAACACTTCCAGCTCAGCGTTAGTGATCAGCAGAGATGGCAGCAGGCGCAGTACGCAACCGTTACGGCCGCCACGCTCCAGAATCAGCCCGTTTTCGAAGCATTTTTTCTGCAGCAGCGCAGACAGCTCGCCATCGGCCGGGTAGCAGCCCATGTGATCCTGCGCTTCGTTCGGCTTAACGATTTCCAGACCGATCATCAGACCCAGACCGCGCACCTGGCCAATCACCGGGTAGCGTTTCTGCAGGTCAGCCAGTTTGCCTTTCAGCCACTCGCCCTGGGCGGCAACTTTGTCGGCAATCTTGTCATCTTTAAGGATCTTCAGCGTTGTCAGGCCAGTCGCCATCGCAAGCTGGTTGCCGCGGAAGGTACCGGTATGGTGGCCCGGAGCCCACGCATCGAACTGCTTCTTAATCCCCAGAACCGCCAGTGGCAGACCGCCGCCCACCGCTTTGGACATGACGATGATGTCTGGCTCGATACCCGCATGTTCGAAGGCGAACAGCTTACCGGTACGCGCGAAGCCTGCCTGGACTTCATCGATGATCAGCAGAATACCGTGTTCCTGAGTGACTTTACGGATGCGCTGTAACCACTCGACCGGCGCCGGGTTCACGCCGCCTTCGCCCTGCACGGCTTCAAGGATAACCGCAGCCGGTTTACGCACGCCGCTTTCAACGTCGTTGATCAGGTTTTCGAAGTAGTAAGTTAATGCTTTCACGCCAGCCTCACCGCCGATACCCAGCGGGCAGCGGTACTGATGTGGATACGGCATAAACTGCACTTCCGCCATCATGTTGCTGACAGCTTCTTTCGGCGACAGGTTGCCGGTTACGGACAGCGCGCCGTGGGTCATCCCGTGGTAGCCGCCGGAGAAGCTGATAATGCTGGAACGGCCGGTTACTTTCTTCGCCAGCTTCAGCGCCGCTTCAACGGCATCGGCGCCGGACGGCCCGGTGAACTGCAGGCAATACTCTTTGCCCTGGCCCGGTAATAAAGACAGTAAATAAGATGAAAATTCATCTTTTAACGGCGTGGTAAGATCAAGCGTATGTAACGGTAAGCCGCTTGTGATGACACTTTGAATGCTCTGCAGCACTTCAGGATGATTGTGACCGAGCGCCAGGGTACCGGCACCTGCAAGACAATCAAGATATTGATTATTTTCTACGTCAGTAATCCAGACGCCCTGCGCTTTCGCAATCGCTAATGGCAGTTTACGTGGATAGCTGCGGACATTAGATTCAAACTCAGCCTGTCTTGCTAAAAAGGTATCATTGCTCTGCGGTAATGAATTAGCACTTAAAGTATCAATACGGACTTTATCCGTCATCATATCACTCCTACAACCAGGTGTAGATTAACGCCTGATTGAATAAATGGTTATAAGGATTACCTGTAAAAAAGCGCGGCTAATATATGTTGTTTTAGCACAGGACTCAATCATTTATTTTCCAACGTCTTAAATGAGCATTTTTACCTTAAAATTCAAAGCATAAAGCACATCCGACATTAGGAAATCATAAACAAATATAGCTATTTATTTTACAAAATTGTTGCCAGTCGCAACGTATACGATGTTATAAAAACCATGAGGTTTTCATGTTTTTATTATTTTTTTACATGTTTTTACCATTAATAATGTACGCGTTTATTCACTACGACATGATTTTTCACTTATTTTTCGATAAATCGAATAAAAAAGTCGATCCCTAAATATAAATCACTTAGTATGGCGCGCTTATTTACAGGCTCTGTAAATAAAGAACTAATGCGCAGCACCCGGTAACGCGTACAGGCGACACGCGTTATCGACAACAGGTATTCCCTGGGTTGTCAGCAGAAATGTTCGCGGGCGGACATTTCGTAAGGAGAACGTACGTTCCCTTATGCCGAGAATGAAAATTTTCTAGCCATACTTTTATGGCGCCCTGATATGAGATTGTTATGACTCGCATTTATCCACCATCCGTCGTTGCCAAATTTGGCGGCACCAGCGTCGCTGATTTTGATGCGATGAACCGCAGCGCCAGCATTGTTCTTGCTGATCAAGATGTCCGTTTAGTCGTTTTGTCTGCTTCCGCAGGCGTGACAAACTTACTGGTCGAGCTTTCTGAAGGTCTGGAAACACATCAACAATTAGATAAGCTTGAGACGTTACGCGCCATCCAATACAACATTATTTCCCGCCTGAAGCAGCCGTCCGTTATCAGCACGGAAATCGATAATCTTCTCAATAACATACGCCGCCTTGCAGAAGCGGCGACGGTTTCACCGTCCGATGCGCTAAGCGATGAGTTAGTCAGCCACGGCGAACTGATGTCCTCTTTGCTGTTTACTGAAGTATTACGTGAACGGCACGCCGAAGCCGGGTGGTTTGACGCCCGCAGCGTAATGCGTACCAACTCGAACTACGGCTGCGCTGAACCGGATCTCAGCACCCTGCACTACCAGGTGGAGACTCATCTGCGCCCGCGTCTTGAACAGGCTATTATGGTTACCCAGGGATTTATTGGTCGCGACGCAGGCGGGCATACCACAACGCTGGGACGCGGCGGGAGTGATTACACCGCCACGCTACTTGGTGAGGCGCTGCACGCCGCACGCGTGGACATCTGGACCGACGTTGCCGGGATCTACACCACCGATCCGCGCATTGCACCACGGGCCAAACGGATCGACCATATCTCATTTTCCGAGGCCAGCGATATGGCCGCCTACGGTGCGAAGGTTCTTCACCCGGCGACGCTGCTGCCTGCCATGCGGAAAAACATTCCGGTCTTTGTTGGCTCAAGTAAAGATACTTCTGCCGGTGGTACGCTGGTGCACAACACCACCGATAATCCTCCACGTTATCGGGCACTTGCCGTGCGCCGTAAACAGACGTTATTACGATTACACAGTCTGCAGACACAACCGCCCTGTGCTTTTCTGGCGCAGGTATTTGCCATTTTATCCCACCACGCGGTGGCAGTGGATTTGGTCACAACATCAGAAAATTGTATTGCGCTGGCGCTGGACGCCACTCATGCGACATCGGGTGAGGACCATATACTGAGCACGGCATTGTTTACCGCATTGTCCTCCCACTGTCGGGTGGAAGTGGAAACCGGACTGGCATTAGTCACTTTGGTGGGCAATAAACTGACCCAGGCTGCGGGGGTTTGCAAAGACGTTTTTGCCTGGCTCGAAGAGCATACGGTACGCATGATTTGCCACGGCGCATCAAACGATAACCTGTGCATTTTGTTACCGGCCGACGCGGCGGATAGCGCGGTTAAGACGTTACATTATCGATTATTCGAATAACATCTCTGCAAATGCGCAGCGAAGATAAGCGCATTTATCCAGGACAACATGAACAAGCAGAGGACTGGTTTTCAACCAGGACTCTGCCCGCAAACAGTGGCTCTCGCAGCGGAGAGGCTATTTAGTTGTGACGATGATTGGTATCACCGCGACGGCAGCGTTTGTCATAATGACGTACCCACCAGTAACGGTCACTGATTTGTTCGTGCCCGCCGACTCTGGCCCCCGCTAACCAGAGAACTCCGCCGACAAAAATACTGAGCACGGCACCATGTGCGAAAAACTGTGGCAGATTAAATTGCGGCAGTTGGTTTAAAATAGAGTAACCAACGCCACCCACCATCACCACCAACCCTAAAGCCATGAGCACGTTACCGAGTAACGAAGCGTTTTTGCGTTTCATGTGTCACCTCCGGAACTTTGGGTTGTTACAGGGAATACCCCTAATCCTTATGTGTAAAGTATAGACAACACTGCCGTTCGCAAGTGCGGGAGCGATCACAATTACAAACACCCGCGCAACAAAACTTTACAAATAAGCTACTGAACACACTCAATTTCTAATAGTCCATTTTCGCAATTATTCAGTTTTCGAGGATAAGCACGCAGTTTTTTGTCAAGCGCAGCGCCAGACAGTAAACTACACGTCGTTTATAGATACATTCAGGACAAAACACGTGACGATTAAATTGATTGTCGGTCTGGCAAACCCCGGCGCAGAATATGCGGCAACGCGGCATAACGCCGGTGCTTGGTATGTTGATCTACTGGCAGAGAGACTACGCGCTCCCCTGCGCGATGAGCCGAAATTCTACGGCTACACCTCCAGGGTTACGCTCGAAGGCGAAGATGTCCGCCTGCTGGTGCCGACCACATTTATGAATCTGAGCGGCAAGGCGGTCGGCGCGATGGCCAGTTTTTATCGCATCAACCCTGATGAAATTTTGGTTGCGCATGACGAACTAGACCTGCCGCCAGGGGTGGCGAAATTTAAGCTTGGCGGTGGTCATGGCGGACATAATGGCCTGAAGGACATCATCAGCAAGTTAGGCAATAACCCTAACTTTCATCGTTTACGCGTTGGAATTGGCCATCCGGGCGATAAAAACAAAGTTGTCGGATTTGTTTTAGGCAAACCGCCTGTTTCTGAACAGAAGTTAATTGATGAAGCGATTGACGAAGCGGTCCGTTGTACCGAGATTTTGTTCAAAGATGGCCTGACTAAAGCAACGAGCCGGTTACATACCTTTAAAGCGCAATAAGCAGCGATGTGCGGCATTTTGCTCGCGTGCTGTGTATAATAGGCGAAGTTATTTACTTTTCTACAATCTGTTTTCCATAACAGATTGAATATCAAAAGATTAAGGTGATTTAAACATGGGATTCAAATGCGGTATCGTCGGTTTGCCAAACGTAGGCAAATCCACCCTGTTCAACGCGCTCACAAAAGCGGGTATTGAAGCGGCAAACTTCCCGTTCTGTACTATCGAGCCGAACACGGGTGTTGTCCCGATGCCCGATCCGCGTCTGGATCAGCTGGCTGAAATCGTCAAACCGCAGCGCATCCTGCCAACCACGATGGAATTCGTTGATATCGCGGGCCTTGTAAAAGGCGCCTCCAAAGGAGAAGGTCTGGGTAACCAGTTCCTGACTAACATCCGCGAAACCGAAGCTATCGGCCACGTGGTGCGCTGCTTTGAGAACGACAACATCATCCACGTTAATAACAAAGTGGATCCGGCTGACGATATTGATGTTATCAATACCGAACTGGCGCTGTCCGATCTGGATACCTGTGAACGCGCTATTCATCGCGTACAGAAAAAAGCCAAAGGCGGCGACAAAGACGCCAAAGCTGAACTGGCTGCCCTGGAAAAATGCCTGCCGCAGTTGGAAAACGCTGGCATGCTGCGCGCGCTGAAAAATCTGACTGACGAAGATAAAGCGGCCATCAAATACCTGAGCTTCCTGACGCTGAAGCCGACCATGTATATCGCCAACGTCAACGAAGACGGTTTTGAAAACAACCCGTACCTCGACAAGGTACGCGAAATCGCCGCTGCTGAAGGTTCCGTAGTGGTAGCTGTTTGCGCCGCCGTTGAAGCCGACATCGCAGAGCTGGACGACGCCGACCGTGAAGAGTTTATGGCCGAGATGGGTCTGGAAGAACCGGGACTGAACCGCGTGATCCGCGCAGGCTATGAGCTGCTGAATCTGCAGACCTATTTCACCGCGGGCGTGAAAGAAGTACGTGCATGGACCATCCCTGTCGGCGCTACCGCTCCGCAGGCGGCCGGTAAAATCCACACCGACTTCGAGAAAGGATTCATCCGTGCACAGACTATCGCGTTTGAAGACTTCATCACCTACAAAGGTGAGCAAGGCGCGAAAGAAGCCGGTAAGATGCGTGCAGAAGGGAAAGATTACATCGTGAAAGATGGCGATGTGATGAACTTCCTGTTCAACGTCTAGACGCGTTTAACAATGAGATTTCAAAATCCACGCCTCGGCGTGGATTTTTCATTTTAGCCTTTTTTTAAATCCACACCTGTAATTTACTCAGGCATGTTCCAGCCAGTGCCTGAATATTGGAGTTTGCAGTATCCCTTGAAAATCAATCAACCCCGAACAACCAAGTTTCTTGATCAGATTTTGCCTGCTCAGGTAAATCGTTTTTAAGTGCAGGTTCAGCAAGCCAGAAATTTCAGAAATAGTCCGCCCTTCCCCTAATTGCGTTAAGATGTATTTATCCCGTTCAGTCAGGACGATATTTATTTCAGCTTGCTGGTCGTGTTCAGTATCAATGCTGATAATTTCAGCGATAAATTTTTTGATTGAGGCTACGCCACTGTCTACAGGAAGCCTGTAGAATGAAAGTTCATTGAGGTACTGATACAGATGACCATCAATGAGAAGCACCAGCCGATGCGTCCTGAGATCATAGTTTTGTTTTTTTACAGTGTTGAAGTAATTGATCGTAAAGAAAACAAGACGCACATTCTTATCTTTATACTCTATATCAGCGAGAATATTCTCCAGACCTTGCCTGATAAAAACATCATCAATCCACAAGTGTGCTTGTCTGGCGTGTTCCTGAACTGTATTCATCATTTATGACCTCTAAAAAATCACAATTAACCTGACGGGGTTCAGAACGAATAGCTGGTTGAAAGTGACTCATAATCTGCATATAAAGATCGGTTAATATAGCATTCTTCTCATTCTTCAGCTGTGCACTGAGCGCCTGAACAAGAACGTCATCACTGACATAACCCATTTTTAACATCACATTACGCTCTAAATTCTTGTATAAAGCGCACTGGAAAATATAATTCTCCGGAATTGAATTAATCATATCAAGCCCATAATAATGTAGTCTAAGAATGAGAAGATGCTATGTGTAGTCTTAATTCAAAGTATACAAATACTCAGCACATACTATGGATGCTGGAGCTTCATGATTATATAATAATTTTATTAGACGTCGTCAGCTGTATAGCGCAACACTATTTCCAGTGTTTTTCTGATGATATCAGCCTGAACAACATCTGTTGTCGATTCCAGTGAAGCAATTAGGCTTAAAATGATGTTTTTATTATTAACATTATCGCCAGCTAAAATCACATTTGTTACTGCCTGCCCCAATACAACGGATTCATCTGCTAATAGCTCACCGGCATTACGGAAGTAACTCGACAAAGCCTTATCTGCAATTGCTCTGTGAACATTCATTTCCTGAAGCATAGTCACCTCGCTTGTATAGTATGGAAAATGGTCTCTAATGTAATTTAGGCTTTTTACTGCCACTGAATACACTCTCATCAACAGTTCTTTCCGGTTTGGGGTTCATCCTTGCCGGATTAGAATCTGTGAAATCATGAATTATGCTGTCAATAAGATGTCTACGCCCGGCATCCACTTCACTCGCCTTCATAAGACGTAATTGCTTAATCAATGCGGGTAATGATATTACCGTGTTCATGCGCAAAATCTGTATAACAGCTAAACCTGTAATTTCGTGTTTCAAGCGTTCATGGTCAGTTTTCTTCATAACTACTTCACTACTTTCCCCATTTATATGTTTTAGGGTGTCCCTTTATTCGAAAAGCAGGCCGATTAGGGCATTGTAATGCTTCTGTTCGTCCTCACCAGATGCTTTTTCAAGACGGTTCAAAAGCTTGGCACAGAGTGACTTTCGGCTCAGGTTGCGTCCATCTTTTAGTATCTCAGTGACGATTTCTCCCAATGTTTCCTGCTGTGTAGGAAGATGCGCTTTTGCAAAGTAACGAGAAATTGCGTTTGCGGAATCAGTGAGAACTCTGTGCTGCTGCATATGTTGCTCCTGTAACAAAATGCTGATGAGTATTAAGTTTTATAACAGTAGCAAAGTTGTACCAAAAATGTGTACACGAAGATAAAGCAAATTTTAACATAAAGTGCTATATGATATTTTTCAATGAATTAGAGTAAAAATAAAAAGTACAACACCTCCAGGTACTGTACAGCCTTTGTTTCCCGGGAGCGGTTACGGCGTCTGTATAGCCTTACATGTGTAAATTTATGGTTAAAATAATGTATTGAAAATCAGGACATAACCGCGTTTGTCTGATACTGTCCTCACCTCATCCCTTAATCCCGGACTGTCCATGCTCACGACCATTATTTACCGTAGCCATCTACGTGATGACGCCCCCCTCTGTGCGATTGAGGATATGGTGATGGCCGCAAATCTGAAAAACAGGCGCTCTGATGTTACAGGGATCTTGCTCTTTAACGGTCAGCATTTTTTCCAGCTGCTCGAAGGCCCAGAGGAGCAAGTGAAGGAGATTTATCGTTGTATCTGTAACGACTCACGGCACTACAATATTGTCGAACTGATGTGCGATTATGCTCCTGCCCGCCGGTTTGGGAAGGTCGGGATGGAGTTATTTGATTTACAAAAACATGAACGGGCTGAGGTCTTACAAGCGGTACTGAATCAGGGGACGTCAAAATTCCAGCTCACCTATGATGACCGGGCATTGCAGTTTTTCCGGACATTCGTACTGGCAACGGAAAAATCGACTTATTTTGAAATCCCTGCTGCCGATTTCTGGGATTTTATCACCGATAAAAGTTGTACAACCCTTAATGAAGCAGAGCTCGCGTCAAATACCGACTACACCTTTGCCTTTCAACCAATTATCGACCCTATGTCACAACGCGTTATCGCTCTGGAAGCGCTTATTCGTGGTAAAGATGGGGAAACTCCGGCAGCGTACTTTGACAAATTAAGCACGGAAGAGATGTACACCGCGGATCTGGAAAGTAAAAAGACGGCATTTGCCATGGCCAGCGCTCTGAATCTTGGTGAAAAAATGTTGTCAGTCAATCTGTTACCCATGACGCTGGTGAACAGACCCGACGCAGTTAACTTTCTGATTCATGAAATAGCCGCAAATGGACTGGTCCCTGAACAAATCATCGTGGAATTTACCGAGAGCGAAGTCATCTCCCGCTTTGATGCTTTTGCACAGGCGGTAAAATCACTTAAAGCGGCAGGGATTTGTGTGGCAGTTGATCATTTTGGCGCGGGTTATGCTGGGCTTTTACTTCTGTCTCGTTTCCAGCCGGACAGAATAAAGATAAGCCGTGAACTCATTGCTGATGTCCATAAAAGTGGCCCAAGACAGGCTATCATTCAGGCGATCATTAAATGCTGTACTTCACTTGAGATTCAGCTTTCAGCCGTTGGCATTGAAAAACCCGAAGAATGGATGTGGCTTGAATCCGCTGGGATCGAGCTTTTCCAGGGTAACTTATTTGCAGCAGCCTTGCTGAACGGTACCCCTTCTGTGGCATGGCCTGAGAGAAAATAAATCGCCACACAATAAATCATTAATATTCAATGGATTATGAAAGTCATTTGTTACCTCCCCCCTTTTCTGAGGTTAAAGCCAGCAATATTCTCACGCGTGATAGTAAAGTAAATCTTAATTTTGCTAGAATGCTCTGTATGTTTTGTACAATTTGATGCATGTTGTACAAAGTGACAGGAACCGCATATCGGTGACGGAGAATCAGGAGTGTTTGGGGGAACTATGGCTTATTACAGCATCGGCGACGTCGCAGAACGTTGCGGGATAAATCCCGTAACCCTTCGGGCATGGCAACGACGCTACGGTTTACTCAAACCTCAACGAAGCGAAGGCGGACACCGACTCTTTGATGAAGAGGATATTCAACGTATTGAAGAAATCAAACGTTGGATTAGCAATGGTACGCCTGTCGGGAAAGTGAAAGCATTACTGGAAACCAGTACCCGCGAAACTGATGATGACTGGAATCAATTACAGGAAGAGATGATGAGCATTCTGCGGATGGCCAATCCGCCGAAGCTGCGGGCCAAAATGCTCTCTCTTGGCCGCGCGTATCCGGTCGATGCATTGATTGACCGAGTCTATCTTCCTGTACGCCAGCGA
The DNA here is from genome assembly GCF_008693645.1 of Citrobacter werkmanii. Classification (NCBI taxonomy): domain Bacteria; kingdom Pseudomonadati; phylum Pseudomonadota; class Gammaproteobacteria; order Enterobacterales; family Enterobacteriaceae; genus Citrobacter; species Citrobacter werkmanii. The sequence goes on from NZ_CP044101.1 coordinate 2,927,555, forward strand.
CTCATACTTGATCATAATACCTCTCGCATAATGAACAGCATGCTTGACGGTGCGCTGATCGAATATGTTGCGGTACTTCTGTCAGAAACGCGTCGCAAGTCAGGGAAAGATGCCATTCTGATGGCCTGGGATGTTGAAGACAGAACCCGTTTATGGCTTGAGGCCTGGCGCTTATCGCAATCCGGGTGGCATATCGCCATTCTTGCAGAGCCTATTGAAACACCACGTCCTGAGCTATTCCCCGGGCAAACGCTTTTCGTCTGGACCGGTACGGCGCCAACCAGACGACAAAATGAACTGCTGCAACACTGGAATGAGCAGGGATATAAAGTTATTTTCCACGGGCCTTAAGCTGACGGACGCCGTAAAGACAGAATGCGTTAATACGTCCATTCAAAGCTTTCTTCTCCCCCCTTCTGACCGCTGTACGCATGATGATCTTATCTGCCAGGAGCCTGCGGCACGGGTAGCAGAAAAAAATAAAAACATACTCACTCATTGGTATTATTTTTTTGTAGGTGGCATCACCTTTTTCCTAAGTAAAATTTATTAGATCAACTGGCGGACGACTAATACTTATCCTAGGGTTAAATCATGTCTTCTTGTGCCACATTATTGTTTTTCTACAGTAATAAATGTGGTTATTTGAAAAAGGTTAAAGATATGGCTCTGGTCCTGGACAAACGCTTGATTCTTTTATGCTGCACCTTTTCCATTATTTCAGTGGCAAATGCAGCGACGACCAGTGGTACGTTTCAGGTATTGATGACGATTCAGAAGGCATGCACCGTTACCGCCGGTTCAGCTTCAAACATCACTCTTTTGCCTGTCAATTCTACAGCAACAAATACCAGTGCAAGTAATACCATTTCCATTAATTGTTCAAAGACTACCCCCTATTTTATTGGTCTGGCACCTTCAGCCGCCAATGGCGGAACAACGACAGGTTCTGGGGCAATGTCCTCCGTGGCTAACGCCGCCACCAATACGGATAAAGTGCCCTATCAACTGAACCGAACATCAGCAACAGGTCCGGTGTGGGGAAATACCGCCACTGACACCACACAAGGAAACGGCGTGGCGGCGACGGGCACCGGCCAGGCGCAGACGTTTACTGTTTATGCCACCGCTCCGAGCGCCAACTTCACTCCTGACGACTATGCCGATACGGTAACAGTTAACGTTAATTACTAGCCTCAGGTAACCACATGAGAATAAAACTGCCTGTTCAGCAGTGTGCCTGCGCATGCCTGCTAGGGATGGTTGTGAGCGTAAAATTTGCTGCCGCCAGCGGGCTGCAAATAGCCCCCGTTACGTTAACCTTGCAAGCAACGCAAAACGCCGATGGTATCTGGCTTAGCAACGCAGGGGAAAATATGCTTAATGCCCAGGTTCGGGTTTTTCACTGGACTCAGAATGCGTATAGCGACAGACTCTCACCCTCTCAAGGACTGGTCATTAGCCCACCGATGTTGGCATTAACCCCCGGAGAACGCCAGTTGATTCGCGTTATTCGCACAGGTCCGCCATCGACACATACTGAAGATGCCTATCGGTTATCAATTGATGAGTTGCCGCCAGCAAAAGTACAAAAAAATAAACTTCAGTTTGTACTGCATTATTCCGTGCCCGTTTTCATCCAACCGGTCTCAACAGCACCAGCAGAAGCAAAACTACAATGGAAATTGCAACAACTCGATGGCAAAAAATTTATTGAAGTCAGTAATAAGGGAAATGGGCATGCGCAATTATCTGCTGCAACTTATATAACCCCTAACGGCACTAAGAAAGTTATTACGCCGGGACTGTTAGGTTATGTTCTTCCAGGTTCCACAATGCGCTGGGTAGTCTCTCCGTCGGCCAGTGATACACATTACGGCGGGAAAGTTGAAGTAACAATCAATGGCCAAAAAACAGTACAAGATCTGTAAGAGATCCTGGTTTCTGGTGAGGTTTTGCTTTCTCAATGGAGTATTAATATCGGGAATGGTTTGTGCACAAACGCTGAATAATAATCTGAAGGAAAAGAATGTTATTAATGACGCACGCCGACTCGCGGGTATCGATCTCTATCTCGATGTTACCCTGAACGGAAATCCCGTTGGGCTGGTACATTTTGGCTATGACAGTGGAAAGCTCTATGCAGGCACAGACACTCTGCGACAAATGGGTTTCCGCTTTGCGCCAGATGCCATTGACTCTGTCTGCCTGAACGATATCCCCCAGCTAACCGTTGACTACAACGTTCAGTTGCAAACGCTCTCGATCACCGCGCCATTAAGTTCACTCGACCTTGCTATCACTCAGCTTAACTCGCCTGTAACGCCTGCGCCGTCGGTGACAACATCACGCGGGGCGCTGCTTAATTACGATATATACGCCCAGCAGGGAGATGAAAGCGCAGTGAATACCTTTAGCGAACTACGCGCTTTTAATGCTTCAGGTGTGCTAAGTACAACCCAGTTGACGCAATACTCCAACGAGGAATATGCAGATAACAGCTTTGCGCGTCTTGATACCAGTTGGCGATCGTCATTTCCCGAAACCATGTTAGCAGTGACCATTGGCGATACCCTGACAAGTTCACTCATCTGGTCACGACCAACCCGCATCGGCGGTATTCAGATAGGAAGCGATTTTGGATTGCAGCCTTATATGCCAACTACCCCGCTCCCCGCATACCTGGGCTCAGCGACGCTACCCTCAAACGTGGAACTGTATGTCGACGGCGTCAGGTACTACAACGGAGAAGTCCCTGCAGGGAGTTTCCAGATCAACACCATGCCCAATATCAGCGGCGCGGGGACGGGCCAGGTGATGATGACGGATGCGCTGGGCAGAACGAGTGTGCAAAACTTTTCGTTCTACAATGACCAACAGCTTTTACGGGAAGGATTAACGGCCTGGTCAGCAGAGTTAGGCACGGTACGCAAAAATTATGGTTACTCCTCATTTGAGTATGCCAGCGCGCCAGTGTTAAGTGGGACATGGCGTCGCGGATTCAGCAACACGTTCACGGCAGGTACTCATGCTGAAGCCAGCGATGGACTTATCAATACGGGATTCGGTAACGACTGGATCCCAGGGACCCGTAGCGGGACATTTTCTACCGCCCTGGCCGCAAGTACCGACTCAGGAACAAGCGGATTTCTGTACAGTTTTGGTTATCGTTGGTCCGGCGAACGCTTTAATTTCAGTACCAGTACCACCGCAACATCGGGCGATTATCGTGACGTTGCCACTCATTATGGCGAGCCGCCGCCCACGCTCAGCAGCAACACGGTAATTGGCTATTCGCTGGAAACAGCCGGTAACGTTAGCCTGAGCTACCTGCAGTTTCGTTATCCGCACGAAAACGCGGTGCGTTATGCCAACGCCAGTTGGTTTAAAACCATCACGGATAACATTTCACTCAATGCCGGGTTCAACCAGAATATTGATGATAACCGCGATCGCAGCCTCTATCTGATGGTGACGATAACGACTGAAAATAACCTAAGCGCCAGTAGCACCATACAACGCACCAACGATGAAACCGGCTACCAGTTCAATGCCAGCCGGACGCCACCTGCTGACGGCGGCTGGGGGTGGAATCTGGCAGCCAGTCAGCAGAGTTCCCGGCAAAGTGGTCAGGGTGAAGTAGGATACCTGGGGCGTTACGGCAAAGCCTATGTGGGACTCAGCCGTTTACCGGATAACCATTACGGCTATGCGGGTGCCACCGGATCGCTGGTGACCATGGGAGGCGGCGTGTTTGCAGCGCGAGAAATCAATAATGGTTTTGCCGTGGTATCAACTGACGGTGTGCCCGATGTGCCGATCAAATTGCAAAATAACCTGATCGGTCGTAGCGACGCCCAGGGTCTGCTGCTGGTCACCCCACTGAACAGTTATCAAAACAATTTGATCAGTATTGACCCGATGGATCTCCCCGCCAACATGCGGATCGCCCGCGTTGAAACAAATGCAACGCCTGCGGACCGTTCCGGTACGCTGGTTAGCTTCGGCATCACTCCCATACGCGCCGCGCAGGTTATCCTCGTGGACGACCAGGGGAAACCAATCCCGGAGGGGAGTATGGCGTACGCCACCAGCGGAGCAGGACAATCGTCAGTCGTTGGCTTTGACGGCATGACCTGGTTCGACACTCTGGAGCACCACAATACGCTCCGCGTCGATACGGAGATGGGGAGATGTCGCGTGCAATTTGACTATCCCGCCTCAGCGAAAGGGATTGTACAAATAGGCCCGTTGGTTTGCCGGCCACAATAACAGGAGTACGCTCATGAGGTTAAGACAGCTATTACTCATCGCTGCCGTGCTCTTTTATCCGGCGATTAGCCCTGCGGTGACCTGTTCGGTGAGCAATGTCCAACCCATCAATTTTGGCCCGGTAAATCCGCTGTCAGCCACCGGGACTACGTCAACAATGACGTTCAGCTACACCTGTACCAAAGAGCTTGGTGACACGCTGGCGGGGATCAATCTGTGTTTTAATATTGGCGCCTCGGCCGTCAGTGGTCAGGTGACACCCCGAAATATGTCGTTAAGCGGCGACCCGGCCAGAACGTTGACCTATCAACTGTATCAGGGTGCCAATGGCTCGAATGTCTGGGGTAGCCAATACCAGACGGGGACCACGTTTCCGATGGTGCAACTTAACTTGCTCAATCTCACGCCTGTCACTGGTTCACTAACGGTCTCTGCCCAGATCGTCACCCCGCAAACCGCAGCTGTCCCAGGAAACTATCAGGATAGCTATACGACGGCGACAGCGTTTGTCACGCTCAATCCCGGCCTGCTTTTCCCGCCCACTACCTGTGGCGATACCGTTGCCGCCAGGTTTCCTTTCACCGTATCAGCGGCTGTCAGCAAACAATGCAACATCACCTCGGCGACTAATATCAGCTTTACGCCAACCAAGGCCACCGGGCGTAATCTGACGGCTTCAAATACCGTGGGCGTCGCATGCTCTAATAACACCCCTTACACCATCGGCTTGCAACCCTCCAATGGGAATACGGCGGGTAGCGGTCAAATGACCGGGACGGGGACGAATGCCGATAAAGTCCCCTACCAGCTTAGCTCAACGCCAGGACCTTCCGGTACGGTCTGGGGCAATACAGCGCTCAATACCGTCGCGGGTAACGGCACGGGTACAACCACGGCGTACCCGGTTTACGCCACCGTTCCCAGCGCGAACTACACACCCGACAACTATGCCGATACCGTTACCGTCGTCGTTACCTATTGACGCCCCGCTAAAAAGCAATAAGGAAAACACATTTTATTATCATATTGTTTACTTTTAGAGGTGCGTCATAAATCTGACAAATTATGAATTTCACAACCAATGCATATTAACCCACTTAAAAAGCAAATATTTTCAATAAACACCACATTGAAAGGATAACTATTCACAGAATATCTAAAGCCCACACTAATAATACAGATAAACCGAGCAGGGCAAGCAGGCCGTCCTTTGAAAAAAATGTTAAATTTAGGTGTGTATGGTGAGATTCACTGTATACCACGGCCAAATTAAGAACATATTACTTTTATAACTAAGGTTTATCATGGATAAGTTATCTTACGCTTCAGATAGCAGCACATCTGCCTGGAATACCTACCTGCAACAAATCGAGCGTGTGGCCCCTTACCTGGGCGAACTTTCCCATTGGGTGGATACCCTGCGTCACCCAAAACGCGCGTTGATTGTCGATATCCCGGTACAAATGGATGACGGGACTATCCGTCATTTTGAAGGGTATCGCGTGCAACATAACCTTTCCCGCGGTCCGGGCAAAGGCGGTGTGCGTTTTCATCCTGATGTTGATCTTAATGAAGTGATGGCCCTGTCCGCATGGATGACCATCAAATGCGCAGCATTGAATCTGCCGTACGGCGGTGCCAAAGGTGGTGTGCGCGTCGATCCGTTCTCACTGTCTGAAGGCGAACTGGAGCGTTTGACCCGTCGTTATACCAGCGAAATCGGCATTATTATTGGACCACAGAAAGACATCCCTGCGCCGGATGTGGGTACAAACGGTAAAGTGATGGCCTGGATGATGGATACCTATTCCATGAACCACGGCACCACCGTGACCAGCGTGGTCACCGGTAAACCTATTCACCTCGGCGGCTCGTTAGGCCGCGATAAAGCCACCGGTCGCGGCGTTTTTGTCAGCGGTCTGGAAGTGGCTCGTCGTGCCAATATCGACGTTGAAGGCGCTCGCGTCGCGGTGCAAGGTTTTGGTAACGTCGGCAGTGAAGCCGCCCGTCTTTTCGCGGCAGCTGGCGCACGCGTAGTCGCTATTCAGGATCACACCGCGACGCTGTTTAACGCTACCGGCATCGACATGTCCGCGCTGTCAGCCTGGCAACTGGAGCACAAACAGATTGCTGGTTTCCCGGGGGCTGAAACCATCGCCAGCGAGGCTTTCTGGAGCCTGGAGATGGACATTCTGATCCCTGCCGCGCTCGAAGGTCAGATCACCCGTCACCGCGCTGAAACGCTGACCTGTAAACTGATACTCGAAGGCGCCAACGGTCCAACCTATCCGGATGCCGACGACGTTCTGGCAAGCCGCGGTATTGTGGTTGTTCCTGACGTAGTTTGTAACGCCGGCGGCGTTACCGTCAGCTACTTCGAATGGGTTCAGGACATGGCAAGCTTCTTCTGGAGCGAAGAAGAGATCAACCAACGCATGGATAAAATCATGACCGATGCGATGGTACACGTGTGGGAAAAGGCCGCTGAGAAATCCTGCTCTCTGCGTACCGCCGCCTATATTGTCGCCTGTGAGCGTATTTTGCTGGCACGTAAAGATCGCGGAATTTATCCGGGCTAAGATTGGATCTTTTCCTGTTCATAAACCACCTGCCTGGCAGGTGGTTTTTTTTCAGCAAAACCCAGCGCGTAATCGCTTTCCCGCCTGATACTGCCCAATCTCACATTTCCGCTGTTTTTTGCGGCTATACGTTTCAATATGGAACATATTGAGATAGCAATGTTCCTTATTGAAACACCACCAACAGCAATTTTCTTTTGCATACCCGTGTGCAAAATTACTTTATCGGCAGCGAGCGGTCGCCGTAGCGTTGTACAAACCGATACCCTACATCAGATGGCTGCAGAATTTTGGCAGCATCCAGGACTGTCTGCGGAGCATAAATAATGAAAAAATTGATCAACCGTGTTGAAGACGTACTGAATGAACAACTCTCCGGACTGGCGAAGGCTTACCCCTCCCTGGCGCTGCATCAGGACCCGGTGTACGTCACTCGCGCAGATGCGCCGGTGATGGGCAAAGTGGCGCTCCTCTCCGGCGGCGGCAGCGGACATGAGCCAATGCACTGCGGTTATATTGGGCAGGGCATGCTCGCCGGGGCCTGCCCGGGTGAGATTTTCACCTCACCTACGCCGGATAAAATGTTCGAATGCGCCATGCAAATTGACGGCGGTGAAGGCGTCCTGCTGATCATCAAGAATTACACCGGCGACATTCTTAACTTCGAAACCGCCGCCGAGTTGCTGCACGAAAGCGGTATTAAAGTCACGACCATGGTGGTGGATGACGACGTCGCGGTGAAAGATAGTCTGTATACCGCCGGTCGTCGTGGCGTGGCGAATACCGTATTGATAGAAAAACTGGTCGGCGCGGCAGCCGAACGCGGTGACTCGCTGGAAGCCTGCGCGGCACTCGGGCGTCAACTGAATAACCAGGGACACTCCATTGGGATCGCCATTGGCGCCTGTACCGTTCCGGCCGCCGGGCAACCGTCGTTCACGCTGCAGGATAACGAAATGGAGTTTGGCGTGGGTATCCACGGGGAGCCGGGCATTGACCGCAGAGCCTTCACGTCTCTCGACCAAACCGTAGATGAAATGTTCGACACGCTGCTGGAAAACGGCAACTACAGCCGCACGCTGCGTCATTGGGACAACGTCCAGGGCGCGTGGCAGGAAGGCAAAGAAAGCAAGCGGGCGTTGCAAAGTGGCGATCGCGTCATCGCGCTGGTCAATAATCTCGGTGCGACGCCGTTGTCAGAACTCTTCGGCGTGTATAACCGCCTCGAAAGCCGTTGCCAGGATGCGGGGATCGTCATTGAGCGCAACCTGATCGGCTCTTACTGTACCTCTCTGGATATGACCGGTTTCTCAATCACCCTGTTACAGGTGGATGACGAAACGCTGAATTTATGGGATGCACCGGTTCACACCCCTGCTCTCAACTGGGGTAAATAAGGAGATTCATGATGTCCCTCACCAGAACGCAAATTGTTAACTGGCTCTATCGCTGCGGCGAAATATTCACTACCGAAAGTGATTTTCTCACCGGGCTGGACCGGGAAATCGGCGATGCAGACCACGGTCTGAACATGCATCGTGGCTTTAGTAAAGTGGTCGAAAAACTGCCGTCTATCGCCGATAAAGACATCGGCTTTATTTTAAAAAATACCGGCATGGTATTGCTCTCCAGCGTTGGCGGAGCCAGCGGCCCGCTGTTCGGTACCTTTTTCATCCGCGCCGCCCAGGTCACGCAAGCCCACCAGAGCCTGACGCTGGACGAGTTGTATCAAATGATTCGCGATGGCGCAGAAGGCGTCATTAGCCGTGGTAAAGCTGAGCCTGGCGACAAAACCATGTGCGACGTTTGGTTGCCGGTGGTGGAATCTTTACGTCAGTCCTGCGAGCAAAAGCTAAGCGTACAGGCGGCGCTGGAAGCCGCAAGCCAACAAGCGGAAGCCGCGGCACAAAGCACCATCACCATGCAGGCACGCAAAGGCCGCGCCAGCTACCTTGGTGAACGCAGCATTGGCCATCAGGATCCTGGCGCAACGTCCGTCATGTTTATGATGCAAATGCTGGCTCAGGCGTCCAGAGAGTAAGGATAAAGCGATGGTAAACCTGGTTATTGTGTCTCACAGCGCCCAACTGGGCGAAGGCGTCGGCGCGTTAGCCCGACAAATGTTAATGGGCGATGGCTGTAAACTCGCTATTGCCGCAGGCATTGACGATCCTGAGAATCCCATTGGCACCGATCCGATTAAGGTGATGGAAGCCATCGAGTCCGTGGCCGATACGGATCACGTGTTAGTGATGATGGATATCGGCAGCGCGTTGCTGAGTGCGGAAACCGCCCTTGAACTGCTCGACCCTGACATCGCCGCGAAAGTCCGTCTGTGCGCCGCCCCGCTGGTTGAAGGCACGCTGGCCGCGACGGTTAGCGCTTCTGCGGGTGCTGATATCGAGCAGGTCATCCGTGATGCCATGCACGCCCTCGACGCCAAATGTGAGCAACTGGGTTTACCTTCGCCCTCGGCAGCAAAGTCCGCTTCTGCCGAACTATCACCCGACGCAGATGCCCGTTCGATTGCCATTGTGGTGAAAAACCCCAACGGTATCCACGTTCGCCCGGCCTCACGGCTGGTATCTACGCTGTCTGGCTTTAACGCCGACATGTGGCTGGAAAAAAACGGCAAGTGCGTCGTTCCTGATAGTCTCAATCAGATAGCCTTGCTGCAGGTGCGTTGTAACGACACGCTGCGCCTGATTGCCAAAGGCGAACAGGCAGAAGATGCCCTGGCCGCGTTCAAACAGTTGGCGGCAGAGAATTTTGGCGAATCGCTCGCACCAACGCAGGCGAAAAACGTGGCGACTCAGGTCCCGTCACGGGTAACGGGGACGGTATTTTGTTACACGCCATTCTCACCCGAGATAAGCCCGCAGCCCGCAGCGTCATTGCAGGCTGAGCAGCAGCGATTACAGGCCGCCATCCAGAGCACGCTGAACGATTTAAGCGAGCTAACCGCGCTCGCTGAAGAGAAGTATTCCGCCGATATCGCCGCGATCTTCTCCGGTCACCACACGCTGTTGGACGATCCCGAGCTGTTCGATATGGCGTGCGACGTAATGCGTGAAAAGCAGTGTAGCGCCGCCTGCGCCTGGCAGCAGGTGCTGAGCGAACTCAGCCAGCAGTATTTACAGCTCGACGATCCCTACTTACAGGCGCGATATATCGACATTGAAGATTTACTGTCTCGTTCGCTGCAGCATTTAACAGGAGCGACGGCGCAAATCCCGACGTTCAGCCGCCCGACAATCCTGGTCGCGGACGTCATTTACCCGTCTACGGTGTTGCAACTCGACCCGCTGACCATCAAAGGGATCTGTCTGCGTGCCGGGAGCGAGGCTTCTCACCCCGCGATTATCGCCCGTGAAATGGGACTTTGTTGGATGTGTCAGCTTGGGGAGACCCTCGATAGTATAAAGACGGGAGATACGGTCACTCTTGACTGCGTGGCGCATCGGATAACCCATACAGGTTAATGGCATCAGCACACCCTTTCTCAACAGGGTGTGCATCTTCCTGGCGCGTCGGGAAATGTCTGTTTATTCGCAAAATGGGGAGTCGATCACGCGCAACGGTCGATCCTGAACTAAGGTTTTCTCATGGTAAATGCCGCTGCTTCGGCACACCGCTAAGGAGATTAACCGATGATAACACCAGCAATTCGCCATTCCGGGCTGCTTTCTGTAGCGATAAAACTGACGTTTGCCAGTACCCTTTTTGCCTTTACCTCTTTTACCGTCAATGCGGAGGACGCGCCAGCAACGACACCGCAACCACCTGATATTCTGCTCGGCCCTCTGTTTAACGATGTACAAACGGCCAAATTGTTCCCTGACCAGAAAACCTTTGCTGACGCGGTTCCCAATAGCGATCCGTTAATGATCCTCGCCGATTACCGAATGCAAAAGAATCAATCTGGATTCGATTTACGTCATTTTGTCGGAGTGAACTTTACCTTACCAAAAGAGGGTGAGAAATACGTCCCCCCTGCCGGGCAATCGCTGCGCGAGCATATTGATGGTCTGTGGCCGGTGCTAACACGCTCAACAACAGACGTTGAAAAATGGGACTCGCTGCTGCCGCTCCCGGAGCCATATGTGGTGCCAGGCGGGCGTTTTCGCGAAATATATTATTGGGACAGCTATTTCACCATGCTGGGGCTTGCCGAAAGTAATCACTGGGACAAGGTCTCCGACATGGTGGCAAATTTCGCTTACGAGATTGATGCCTGGGGACACATTCCTAACGGCAACCGCACCTATTATCTGAGCCGTTCTCAACCGCCGTTCTTTGCCTTTATGGTTGAACTGCTGGCGCAGCACGAAGGGGATGATGCGCTGAAAAAATACCTCCCGCAGATGCTCAAAGAGTACACCTACTGGATGGAGGGCGTCGAAACGCTCCAGCCCGGTCAGCAAAATAAGCGCGTGGTCAAGCTGGATGACGGCACCATTTTGAACCGCTACTGGGATGACCGCGATACACCGCGGCCAGAGTCATGGGTGGAGGATATCGCCACCGCTAAAAGTAACCCGAACCGCCCGGCCACCGAAATCTACCGCGACCTGCGCTCCGCCGCCGCGTCCGGCTGGGACTTTAGTTCCCGCTGGATGGATAACCCCAACCAGCTAGGTACCCTGCGTACCACCAGCATTGTGCCGGTCGATCTCAATGCGCTGATGTACAAAATGGAAAAAATGATCGCCCTCGCCAGTAAAGCCGCTGGTGATGATGCCAAAGCTGCTCAATATGACGGTTTTGCCAATGCCCGACAAAAAGGGATCGAAAAGCACCTGTGGAACGACAAAGAAGGCTGGTATGCCGACTACGATCTAAAGAGCCACAAAGTACGTAACCAACTCACTGCCGCCGCCCTGTTCCCGCTGTATGTTAATGCAGCGGCAAAAGATCGCGCCAGTAAGGTCGCCGCGGCAACCCAGGCGCATCTGCTGCAGCCCGGCGGTCTTGCTACCACCTCGGTGAAAAGCGGCCAGCAATGGGATGCGCCAAACGGCTGGGCCCCTCTCCAGTGGGTCGCGGCAGCCGGGTTACAGAATTACGGTCAGGATAACGTCGCCATGGACGTAACCTGGCGATTCCTCACCAACGTGCAGCACACTTACGATCGCGAGAAAAAGCTGGTTGAAAAGTATGACGTGAGTACCACTGGCACCGGCGGTGGCGGCGGTGAATATCCGTTGCAGGATGGGTTCGGCTGGACTAACGGCGTAACGCTAAAAATGCTCGACCTGATTTGCGCCAAAGAAAAACCGTGTGACAGCGTCCCCGCATCGCGTCCAGCCCCGGCTGGGACGGCATCAACTGAGCCTCAAAAGCAGACGCAACCGACGCCATAACGAACTTTCTATTCCAAAGAAACGGCCCCCCAGAGGGGGTCGCTCACTCAATCTCGTCGCACAAGCCGGAAAACACCCAGCACAACAATCGCGCCGACTACGGCCACCAGGAAGCTGTGGAGATTAAATCCGCTGACATCACCGCCGATACCAAACATTGTTGCCAGCCATCCGCCGACCACAGCGCCGACAATACCGAGAATACAGGTCAGGATAAATCCACCGCCATCGCGCCCCGGCATAATCAGTTTGGCGATAATACCTGCAATCAGACCAAAAACAATCCAGGCAATAATTCCCATTTTCAGGCCCTCTTTCCAGTGAATGTGCGCTCGTTATTCCCGCGCCAGTGCATTAAGTATAGGCAAGCTGTTGGATGACGTTTTTCCACACAGACTTAATTCATTGGCTTTGGCAAAAAATTTCATTCATTTGTCTTAAGTTCCGTCGTTTGATGCCGATAATCCAACGATAAACCAGGCATCCAGGAGTCATTAGGTGTGAGCAACTACAATGAGCAGTTCCTGAAGCAAAATCCGTTAGCGGTGTTAGGCGTTCTCAGGGACTTAAATTCGCAGCAGGTTCCACTGCGTATCTCCTGGTCAGGTGGCCAGTTCATTAGCAAAATACTGGCGGTCACCCCGGACGAACTGATCATGGACTTTGGCAGTCAGGAATATGAAAACCAGGCCGTGCAGCGGGCCAGCCAGATCTCAATTATCGCCGAAACGCAGGGCGCCAAAGTGGAATTCACGCTGCCGCAGCTTAAAAAAGGCGAGTATCAGCGACTACCGGCATTTATCTCAACGCTGCCGCCTTCCCTGTGGTTCATACAGCGTCGGGAGTATTTCCGTATCGGCGCGCCGCTGCATCCTCCCTATCGCTGCGCGGCAAAGATGCCGGACAACAGCATTCTGCATTTTCGCCTGTTCGATTTGTCTCTCGGCGGCATGGGTGGACTGTTAGAAACGGCAAAGCCAGAGGGACTGGTAGAAGGCATGCGCTTCTCACAAGTTGAACTGAACATGGCGCAATGGGGTGTGTATCACGTTGACGCCCAGCTGATTTCCATCAGCGAGCGCGTGGTTATCGACAGCAAAAACGAAACCATTACTACTCCCCGCCTGAGCTTTCGTTTTCTCAACGTCGGCCCGGCGGTGGAGCGGAACTTACAGCGGATTATTTTTTCCCTTGAGCGCGAAGCCCGGGAAAAAGCAAATAAGGTGCGCGGATAGCATTACATGAACTACATGACATCCAGCGCTTGCTGGAGCTTCCAGATATAGCGCGGAGCCTGCGGCGCCGGATGATTATCAGCCACATGTTCAATAAATTCATCCGGGCTGAGATCGTTGATCTTATTAATGGCTTTTTTTCTGTCGGAGGAGAATGTTCGCAGCAGGGCGCCCGCCCCGTTAGCGTACGACACCACCAGCGCATATTGCATCACCTGAGGATCTTCAATTCCGGCCAGCGGCCCGGTCTCAAGAATACTCAGGTAGGCGGCTCCCATCGAAATATTACGCTCAGGATTTTTCAGCTCGCTGGTCGACGGCTCTCCGCTCCATCCCATACGACGGTAAACATCGCGTCCTGACGTGGACGCTTTTAACTGCATCAGACCAATCGCATTCGATTTACTGACCGCATTCGGGTTTCCGCCAGATTCAATGGCGATGATAGCGGTAATCAATTGTGGGCTGACACCCCAGGCCGCACCGGCTTTTTCACTGATCGGCATCCATTGCATTGCGCGTTTGACCGGAACTTCAGCATTCCATGGCGGATTTTTGTAATCCTGTTTTGAACTACAGCCCGCAAGTAATACAACCAAAAAAGCAAACCATCTCAATTTCACGTCATCTATCCTTATAGCCGGAACCTGTCGCTGAGGTGACAACGACATACCTACGCGGCATGATATACATTTGGTTTTAGTTGTAGCAAGGAAATGCCATGTCCCGGTTTCACTTAATTGCCCCTTCGGGCTACTGTATCAACCAGCAGGCTGCATTACGTGGGCTTGCGCGGCTTACTGAGGCCGGTCACCAGGTCGATAATTCAGCGGTCATTGCGCGCCGATGCCAGCGTTTTGCGGGCACAGAATCAGAACGTCTGGCAGATGTGAACTCGCTCGTTAATCTGCACACGCCTGATACTATTGTCATGGCGGTACGCGGCGGCTATGGCGCGAGCCGTTTACTGGAAGGGATCGACTGGCAGGGACTGGCTGCTCGTCAGCAACAAAACCCGCTACTGCTGTGCGGGCACAGCGATTTTACGGCGATTCAGTGCGGTTTGCTGGCGCAGGGCAATGTGATTACCTTCAGCGGCCCAATGCTGGCGGCTAACTTCGGGGCCGAGGAGATGAACGCGTTTACCGAGCACCATTTCTGGCAGGCTTTGCGTCATCCCCAATTTACCCTTGAATGGCAGAGTAACGGCCCGGCGTGTGCGACCGAAGGTACGCTATGGGGCGGAAATCTGGCGATGATCATTTCGCTGATGGGCACACCGTGGATGCCCGCTATCGAAAATGGTGTGTTGGTGCTGGAAGATATTAATGAGCACCCATTCCGTATTGAACGCATGCTGCTGCAGCTATACCATGCGGGAATACTGGCCCGGCAGAACGCCATTATTCTTGGCAGTTTTAGCGGCAGTGCGCCCAATGACTATGACGCCGGTTACAGCCTTGATTCGGTTTGCGCTTTTCTACGCGACAGATTGTCAGTTCCGTTAATCAGCGGTCTTGATTTTGGTCATGAACAACGTACCGTCACCCTGCCTTTGGGTGCCAATGCGGTGCTGAAAAACGATAAAAATGGCGCTCAGCTCACCATAAATGGTCATCCGGTACTTAAATCGTAAAAAAAGCTGCCAACAGGGCTAAGTAAAACGCTGTTTCTGTCGTTATTATGTTAGGGTTTGTTAATACGAAACAGCGTAATTCAGGAGTAAACGAACGTTGGATGCCGCAGCAGTTATTAGCCTTTTTATTTTGGGTTCCGTTCTCGTCACCTGCAGTATCTTACTCAGTTCATTCTCATCACGTCTTGGCATCCCTATTCTGGTGATATTTCTCGCTATCGGGATGTTAGCGGGGGTGGATGGTGTAGGCGGTATTCCTTTTGACAACTACCCTTTTGCCTACATGGTGAGCAACCTGGCACTGGCGGTTATCCTGCTCGACGGCGGCATGCGCACCCAGGCCAGCTCTTTTCGCGTCGCGCTGGGTCCGGCGCTATCGCTGGCGACCGTCGGGGTACTGATTACCTCCGGACTTACCGGCATGATGGCCGCATGGTTGTTTAATCTGGATCTGATTGAGGGGCTATTGATTGGCGCGATAGTCGGTTCCACCGATGCGGCGGCGGTCTTTTCCTTGCTTGGTGGTAAGGGGCTTAACGAACGTGTTGGCTCCACGCTGGAAATTGAATCCGGGAGTAATGACCCGATGGCGGTATTTTTGACTATCACGCTTATCGCCATGATCCAAAACCACGAGACCGGTTTAAGCTGGATGTTCGCGGTGCATATACTCCAGCAGTTTGGTTTAGGGATTGTGCTGGGTCTGGGCGGCGGCTATCTGCTGCAGCAAATGATTAACCGCATTTCGTTGCCTGCCGGGCTGTATCCGTTACTGGCTTTAAGCGGCGGGATCCTCATTTTTGCCCTGACTACCGCACTGGAAGGCAGCGGTATTCTGGCGGTTTATCTGTGCGGTTTCCTGCTGGGTAATCGCCCGATTCGCAACCGATTTGGTATTCTGCAAAACTTCGATGGCCTGGCCTGGCTGGCGCAAATCGCCATGTTCCTGGTGCTGGGGCTACTGGTCACGCCTTCCGACCTGCTGCCTATCGCGATTCCAGCGCTGATTTTGTCCGCATGGATGATTTTCGTGGCTCGTCCGCTGTCGGTCTTCGCCGGGCTGCTGCCGTTCCGTGGCTTCAATCTGCGCGAGCGTATTTTTATCAGTTGGGTGGGCTTGCGCGGCGCGGTGCCGATCATCCTTGCCGTCTTCCCGATGATGGCCGGCCTGGAAAATGCGCGTCTGTTCTTTAATGTGGCGTTCTTCGTGGTTCTGATCTCCCTGCTGTTTCAGGGAACGTCACTTTCCTGGGCGGCTAAAAAGGCCAAAGTGGTGGTTCCCCCGGTCGGCTGGCCCGTTTCGCGTATTGGTCTGGATATTCACCCGGATAACCCCTGGGAGCAGTTTGTTTATCAGCTCAGCGCGGATAAGTGGTGTGTGGGAGCCGCATTGCGCGACCTGCATATGCCGGAAGAAACGCGAATTGCCGCCCTGTTTCGTGACAATGTCTTGTTTCATCCATCGGGCAGTACGCGCCTGCGTGAAGGTGACGTGTTGTGCGTCATTGGTCGCGAGCGCGATCTCCCCGCTCTCGGCAAGCTATTCAGCCAGTCGCCGCCGGTATCGTTAGACCAGCGCTTCTTTGGGGATTTTATTCTCGAAGCCAGCGCAAAATATGCCGACGTGGCGCTGATATATGGCCTCGACGATGGCACAGAATATCGCGATAAACAACAAACGCTGGGTGAAATCGTTCAGCACCTGTTAGGCGCCGCGCCGGTCGTCGGTGACCAGGTTGAATTTGCTGGCATGATCTGGACGGTGGCCGAGAAAGAAGATAATGCGGTGCTGAAGGTTGGTGTTCGCGTTGCTGAAGATGAGGATGAGTGACGTAGCTGTTTTTGCCGGGTGGGAGCTGCGCCTGACCCGGCATACAAAAGTTACACCGTCACAACCGGTACGCGCAGCGCCAGCGAACACATCAGTTCGTAGCCCACCGTACCCGCAGCAGCGGCCACATCGTCAATTTTAATCTCTTTGCCCCACAGCTCTACCGGCGTGCCGATCCCCGCCTGAGGACATGGCGTCAGGTCAACCGCCAACATATCCATTGAGACCGTTCCGACCGTTTTGGTGCGTACACCATCTACCAGCACTGGCGTGCCGCTCGGCGCATGGCGCGGATAACCATCTGCATACCCGGTCGCCACAATGCCGATGCGTTGCTCCCCGCTGGCGGTGTAACGCCCGCCGTAACCGACCCGATCGCCGGCTTTCAGCGTTTGTATGCCGATAATTTCGCTGCTTAACGTCATCACAGGTTTCAGGCCCGTATTGGCGATGTCTCGCCACTGTCCAGACGGCGATGCTCCGTACAAAATGATGCCCGGACGAACCCAGTCATAATGCGCTTCAGGATGCCACAGCGTCGCAGCCGAATTGGACAGTGACCGTCTGCACTCCAGCCCTTCTGTCGCCTGCGCAATACGTGTCATCGCTTCCTGAATGCCATCCGGGTGTTCTGCATCAGCGAAGTGCGACATCAGCGTCATTTCACCGACATTGGGCATGGCCCGCAGCTGTTGCCAGACCGTGGAAACTCTGTCTGGTAAGAAACCCAGCCGGTTCATGCCGCTGTTCACCTTCAGATAAACATCGAGCGGTGCGTTCAGGCGCGCATTCTGCAATGCTTTTAGCTGCCAGTTACTGTGCACACACGTTGTCAGACGATATTTGTCATATATCGTCAGGTCGTCGGCGTGGAAAAAACCCTCCAGCATTAATATCGGGCCTTTCCATCCCCGCTCGCGCAGGGTTATCGCCTCTTCAAGATTGAGCATGGCAAAACCGTCGGTTGTGCCCAGCGCATTCCATACTCGTTCAATGCCATGTCCGTAAGCATTGGCTTTCACTACCGACCAGACGCGGGCGTCCGGTGCGGCCTGGCGAGTAATGGCCAGATTTTGTTTCAACGCCTGCAGGTCAATGCTGGCCAGTATCGGGCGGGTCATCTCTCATCCTTATCAGTTATGGGCGCCGTGTAAATGCCGTGGCCGAGAGGGGGTAAACCCCGGGCTGTAACGCGCCACGCTCAAATCGTCGTAAGGAATGGCTGGGGTACGACCAGATAAAATATCGCTCAGCAGCTGGCCGGATCCACAGGCCATCGTCCAGCCCAGTGTGCCATGACCCGTATTAAGCAGCAGATTTTTAAAGCGGGTTCGTCCCACGACCGGCGTACCGTCCGGGGTCATCGGACGCAGTCCGGTCCAGAATGTAGCCTGCTCCACATGACCGCCGCGCGGGAAAAGATCGCGTACAACCATCTCCAGCGTTTCGCGGCGAGGCTGCAGCAATTCGGTATTGAAGCCAACAATCTCCGCCATGCCGCCAACGCGAATACGGTTATCAAAGCGGGTTATGGCGATCTTGTAGGTTTCATCAAGGATAGTAGAAACCGGGGCCCCATCATCCTGCGCCACAGGAATGGTCAAGGAATAACCTTTAAGCGGATAGACCGGAATATCAACAATACCTTTGAGCATCGCCGTGGAGTAAGAGCCAAACGCCATCACATAAGCATCGGCTTTAATAATTTCATCCCCACACTGGACGCCATATATTTGCTCCCCCTCGCTGAGTAGCTTATCGACCGGGGTGTTAAAGCGGAACGTGACGCCCGCTTGCTCGGCCATCTGCGCCAGGCGCTGGGTAAACAGCTGGCAATCACCGGTTTCGTCATTTGGTAAACGCAAGCCGCCGGTCAGCTTATGCGCCACTTCCGCCAGCGCGGGTTCGACTTCCGCCAGGCGGTTTGCTTCAAGCAACTGATATGGCACGCCCGCATCTTCGAGCACGGCGATATCGCGGGTGGCGTTCTCATACTGTTGAGCAGTACGGAACAGCTGTAACGTTCCACCCTGACGTCCTTCATACTCAATGCCGGTAGAGGCGCGCAGCGCTTTCAGGCAATCACGGCTGTATTCCGCCAGCCGTACCATGCGTCCTTTGTTTTCCATGTAGTGGCTGGTGTCGCAGTTACGCAGCATTTGCCACATCCATTTCAACTGGAACTGAGTCCCGTCGAGACGGACGGCCAGCGGGGCATGGCGCTGAAACATCCATTTAATTGCTTTAAGCGGTACGCCGGGCGCCGCCCATGGTGCTGCATACCCTGGAGAGATTTGTCCGGCGTTTGCCGCACTGGTTTCCAGTGCCGGACCGGGCTCACGATCAATGACGGTGACATCATGTCCAGCCTGACTTAAGTACCAGGCGCTGGTCACGCCAACGACACCACTTCCCAGTATGACAACTCGCATAGCCACTCCGTTAACAGTAAAAGAACAATCATCTAATTACATCTTGATAACTCAGTTGAAAATATTATTCAACATATGGCTTTTTTATGGTGACTTATCTCACATATAGCAGTGATTGCTGGGAACTCCCGGCTTTGGAATCTCATGCTGTGCGTTATTTTTATCCAGCATAAAATTTTGCGGATATGCCTTTTTTCTGCGCTTCGCTAACGTGAAATCGCAAAGAAAAAATTTCTGCCGCAGCACGTTTTTTAACACCATGATCTATGCTTGAAATGAGGTACTCCACACAGAGAGTGCCGCCAACAATGAGGGTGCGCGAATGGCTACGATTGATTCCATGAACAAGGACAGCACACGGTTAAGCGATGGACCCGACTGGACGTTTGATCTGCTGGATGTCTATCTGGCGGAAATAGACCGCGTGGCGAAACTCTACAGACTGGATACCTACCCGCACCAAATCGAGGTGATCACCTCCGAACAGATGATGGATGCCTACTCCAGCGTCGGGATGCCAATCAACTATCCGCACTGGTCGTTTGGTAAGAAGTTTATTGAAACCGAGCGCTTGTATAAGCATGGTCAGCAGGGGCTGGCCTATGAAATCGTCATTAACTCCAATCCGTGTATCGCATATCTGATGGAAGAGAACACCATCACCATGCAGGCGCTGGTGATGGCGCATGCCTGCTACGGACATAACTCTTTCTTCAAAAATAACTACCTGTTCCGTAGCTGGACGGATGCCAGCTCCATTGTCGACTATCTGATCTTCGCGCGAAACTACATTACCCAGTGTGAAGAGCGTTACGGTGTGGATGAAGTCGAAAAGCTCCTCGACTCCTGCCATGCGCTGATGAACTACGGCGTGGACCGTTACAAACGACCGCAAAAAATCTCGCTTCAGGAAGAGAAAGCCCGGCAGAAAAGCCGTGAAGAGTATCTACAAAGCCAGGTGAATATGCTGTGGCGCACGCTGCCGAAGAAAGAGGAAGAGAAAACCATTTCCGAAGCGCGGCGATATCCTTCCGAGCCGCAAGAAAACCTGCTCTATTTTATGGAAAAAAACGCGCCGCTACTGGAGTCCTGGCAGCGTGAGGTCTTACGCATCGTGCGCAAGGTCAGCCAGTATTTTTATCCGCAGAAACAGACGCAGGTGATGAATGAAGGCTGGGCCACCTTCTGGCATTACACCATCCTTAACCACCTTTATGATGAAGGTAAAGTTACCGAGCGTTTCATGCTGGAGTTTCTGCATAGCCATACCAACGTGGTTTTCCAGCCGCCGTACAATAGTCCGTGGTATAGCGGGATAAACCCTTACGCGCTGGGCTTTGCGATGTTCCAGGATATCAAGCGTATCTGTCAGTCCCCCACCGAGGAAGACAGGTACTGGTTCCCGGATATTGCCGGTTCCGACTGGCTGGAAACGCTGCATTTTGCGATGCGCGATTTTAAAGATGAGAGTTTTATCAGTCAGTTCCTGTCACCAAAAGTGATGCGCGATTTTCGCCTGTTCACCGTGCTGGATGACGATCGCCACAATTACCTGGAGATTTCCGCTATCCATAATGAGGAAGGATATCGTGAAATTCGTAGCCGACTGTCGTCGCAATATAACCTCAGCAACCTGGAGCCGAATATTCAAGTCTGGAATGTCGATCTGCGCGGCGACCGTTCGCTCACCTTGCGTTATATTCCGCATAACCGTGCCCCGCTGGATAAGGGACGCAAAGAGGTACTGAAACATGTGCACCGGTTATGGGGTTTTGACGTGATGCTGGAGCAGCAGAATGAAGATGGCAGCGTGGAGCTGCTGGAGCGTTGCCCGCCGAGGATGAACGGTCTGTAATTCTTATTGCCGGAGGCGGTGTAAACACCTTATCCGGCCTGCGCATTCGAGGCCGGATAACACGCTTTAGCGTCGCCATCAGGCATTGCGTAATTAGCGTCCCTGAATAGCTAAATCGCCCGGCAGGTTTTTCTGCATACGATGCCAAATCTCGCCGCTGTCGTGACCATAGCGGCGCACCGTTTCATAAACCTGCTCATGAGCGCCCTGCTCGCACAGTTCTGACAGCTTACGATAGAAGCTCAGCGCCAGACCACGCGCTTCTGGATTAGCAAAATAATGACGACCAATACGGGTATATAACCCTTTCATTCCGTTGAGGATCAGACCGTATATGGGGTTACCGGACGCAAATGCCAGACCGCGAAAAATGTTGTAGTCCAGATCGGCGAACGCATCAGCGTGGTCAGCTACCTGATTTGCTGTCGCCAACACCTCCTGCGCTTTGTCAGGATGCTGGCGAAACGCGGTACGGATAAAGATGGTTGAAATGTTGGTGCGCACAGACAGCAGATTATCGATCAACTGCGGTACGCTCTCGTGATCGAGGCGCGCCAGCGTTTCAAGAATATTCAACCCGGAGGTTTCCCAGAAGTTATTCACCTTCGTCGGTTTGCCGTGTTGAATGGTCAACCAGCCGTCCCGCGCCAGACGCTGTAATACTTCGCGCAACGTAGTACGTGTCACTCCGATCAGTTCAGAGAGTTCACGTTCAGCGGGCAAAATAGTGCCAGGTGGGAAGCGGTTATTCCAGATACTCTCAATGATGTACTCTTCCGCGAACCCCGCCGGGCTTTGCGCCTTAATGACCATAGTAATAATTCCATTACACAGCAAAACATAGTTACAGTTATCATACCAGACGGGTTTCATAGCTGATAGCTGACGAAATGAAGAAAAAGTGGATCAAGGCTTCATTTTCCAGATAACGCTGATACTCACTCCCCCCTTGCCATTCACGTGAAGAGCTTGCCTGCGCACCCTCCTCCCGCTAAGCTTTGCGGTCAAACATAAAAACATCATTTCATTTTTAAAGGTAGGGAAATCACCATGGAGCTATCATGGAGCCGCGCGATGTGGCGGAATTTTTTAGGTCAGTCGCCAGACTGGTATAAACTTGCACTGCTCATCTTCTTAGTCGCTAACCCGATTATTTTTTTCATCAATCCCTTTATTGCAGGCTGGTTGTTGGTGGCCGAGTTCATTTTTACGCTGGCAATGGCGCTAAAATGTTATCCGCTGCTGCCGGGCGGGCTGTTGGCAATTGAAGCTGTCATCATTGGCATGACCAGCGCCGCGCATGTGCGTGAAGAAGTTGCCGCCAACCTTGAGGTGTTACTGCTGCTGATGTTTATGGTGGCAGGCATCTACTTTATGAAGCAACTGCTGTTGTTTATTTTCACCCGTCTTCTGCTCAGTATTCGTTCCAAGTCACTGCTGTCGCTCTCCTTTTGCATTGCTGCCGCCTTCCTGTCCGCGTTCCTTGACGCGTTGACCGTCGTTGCCGTGGTGATAAGCGTAGCGGTCGGTTTCTATGGCATCTACCATCGCGTGGCCTCTTCCCGTGGGGAAGATAACAATATGCTCGATGACAGCCATATCGATCAGCACAACAAGGTCGTTCTGGAGCAGTTCCGTGGTTTTCTGCGTAGCCTGATGATGCACGCAGGCGTCGGTACGGCGTTAGGCGGCGTAATGACCATGGTTGGTGAACCGCAAAACCTGATTATCGCCAAAGCTGCTGGCTGGCACTTTGGCGACTTCTTCCTGCGCATGTCACCAGTCACCGTTCCGGTGCTGATTTGCGGTCTGCTAACCTGCGTGCTGGTCGAGAAATTACGTTGGTTCGGCTATGGCGAAACGCTGCCGGAGACCGTCCGCGATGTCCTGCAAAAATTTGACGATCAGAGCCGTCAGCAGCGAACCCGCCAGGACAAGATCAAACTGATTATCCAGGCGATTATCGGCGTCTGGCTGGTGGTCGCCCTGGCACTGCATCTGGCGGAAGTGGGATTAATTGGTCTGTCAGTGATTATTCTGGCAACGTCGTTAACCGGCGTTACCGACGAACATGCTATAGGCAAAGCCTTTACCGAGTCGCTGCCCTTCACCGCCCTGCTGACCGTGTTCTTCTCTGTTGTTGCGGTGATCATCGATCAGCAGCTCTTTTCGCCGATTATTCAGTTCGTTTTACAAGCCTCTGAACACGCGCAATTAACGCTGTTCTATCTGTTTAATGGTCTGCTGTCGTCTATTTCTGATAACGTCTTTGTCGGCACTATCTACATCAACGAAGCCAAAGCGGCCCTGGAACAGGGGACTATCAGCCTTAATCAGTATGAACTGTTAGCGGTGGCGATTAACACCGGGACCAACTTGCCTTCCGTAGCCACACCAAACGGGCAGGCGGCGTTCCTGTTTCTGCTGACTTCCGCCCTGGCACCATTGATTCGCCTCTCTTATGGTCGCATGGTATGGATGGCTCTGCCTTATACCCTTGTCCTGACACTCGTCGGGTTGCTTTGCGTGGAGTTCACGCTTGTTCCTATGACCGAATGGATGACCCAGTCGGGCTGGTTAGCTACACTTTCATAACAATTAGCCGGGTAAATCACTGCCCGGTTTGACTTTTTGCATGATAATTATCCGATTACGCAAATTTTCAATTCCCGCTAGTGGCGCATAAAGTGAATTGGTTTAAACTGCGGTCTCTACGCATGTTGCAGGGAAATTATTATGTTGCGATTTTTAAACCAGTGTTCCCGTGGTCGTGGAGCGTGGTTATTGTTGGCGTTTACCGCCTTTGCGCTGGAACTCGTCGCGTTGTGGTTCCAGCACGTCATGCTGCTAAAACCTTGCGTGTTGTGTATTTATGAACGTAGCGCATTATTTGGCGTGATGGGTGCGGGACTGGTGGGGGCTATCGCGCCAAAAACACCGCTGCGCTATGTGGCAATGGTTATCTGGATTTACAGCGCCTGGCGCGGTCTTCAGTTAGCGTATGAACACACCATGATTCAGCTTCACCCGTCACCATTTATGACCTGTGATTTTGCCGCGCGCTTTCCGAGCTGGTTACCGCTGGATAAATGGCTGCCGCAGGTGTTTGTGGCATCGGGCGACTGCGCTGAGCGTCAGTGGTCGTTTTTAACCCTCGAAATGCCGCAGTGGCTGCTCGGGATCTTCGCCGCATATCTTGTTGTGGCAATACTGGTCGTCATAGCACAACCGTTTAAACCGAAAAAACGTGACCTTTTCGGTCGCTAACAGAGACGCTCCTTCGGGAGCGTTTTTTTTGGCTTAAATTCATTGCCTGCTGGCATCTATAAGATGTATATTAAATACATCTTATAGATGCCACACGAAGGAGATGTCTTATGTCCCATTTACGCATCCCGGCAAACTGGAAAGTTAAACGCTCTACTCCCTTCTTTACGAAAGACAATATTCCTGCGGCACTGCTCTCCCACCACAACACCGCTGCGGGGGTGTTTGGACAGCTCTGCGTGATGGAAGGCACAGTCACGTATTATGGCTTTGCCAATGAAGACGCAAAAGAACCCGAAGTGAAAGTAGTGATTAATGCCGGCCAGTTCGCGACCAGCCCACCACAATACTGGCATCGCGTTGAATTAAGTGACGATGCGCAATTCAACATCAATTTCTGGGTTGAAGACGACAACCATGGAGATGAAATGTATCAGGCGAAAAAATCTTAACCCTTAACGCCTGCTAATCGATGGGCGGCTCAGTCCGCCCATGAAGGTTTGTTCAGGATATGATCCTGCCAGTCGCGCACTTCTGATTCTTTTACCGCAATATGACGTACCGAAATACGTTCGCCATGCATTGCCGCTTTCGACCCGATCAGCAACGGATGCCATTCTGGCAACCCTTTTCCTTCCGCCAGCAGACGATAGGCGCAGGTCATCGGCAACCATTCAAAGGTAGGCAGATTATCACGCGTGAGTTTGATGCAGTCCGGCTCGTATTCGAATCGACGTTCGTAGTTACGGCACTGGCAGGTTTTAATATTGAGCTGCTTACAGGCGACGTTGGTAAAATAGATTTCGTCAGTGTCTTCATCCATCAGCTTATGCAGGCAGCATTGACCACACCCATCACATAATGACTCCCACTCGGCATCGGTCATTTCATCAAGGGTTTTACTTTGCCAGAAAGGTATGTCGCTCATCAGGGTATCCGCTATTGTAATAAAGCTGCACCTTATAACCAGTCTGGCACGCTGATGCAAGTTTTGCCGCCCGAAAAGGCGGCAAGCAGAGACTACAGCACGCGGGTGGTCAGTGTTTGTCCATGGAAACTGATAGCCAGTTCATCACCACTACTTAACGGTCCAACCCCTGCTGGCGTACCCGTCAGCACAACATCGCCCGCTTTGAGCGTAAAGAAACGGCTCATGTAGGCAATCAAAGGAACAATGGGATGGATCATATCTGCCGTCGAGCCGTGCTGACGCGTTTCGCCGTTTACCGTCAAGCCGAGCATTGTATCCTGCGGATCACCATCAAATTCCGCCACCGGGATAAATCCTGACAGCGGGCATGAGTTATCAAAGCCCTTGGCTTTTTCCCACGGCTGACCGGCTTTCTTCATTTTGCCCTGAATATCGCGCAGGGTTAGATCCAGCGCTACGCCATAGCCAGCGATGGCTTTACGCACATGTTCTTCTGTCGCCTGGCGTAAGGTTGCGCCAATCAGTACCGCCAGCTCAACCTCATGGTGAACCGACCCCATATCGGATGGGATCGCCAGCGGCTGGCGCAAATCACACAGCGCAGTTTCCGGTTTGATAAACAGTACCGGCTCTTCCGGGGTGGTTCCCCCCATCTCTTTTATATGGTTGGCATAGTTACTGCCTACGCAAACCACCTTACTCACCGGATAATCCAGCAGAGCACCATGCCAGTTGTGATGTTGATACATTACTTTCCCCTAACGTAGTATAGATTTCAGGTACTGCATCGATGGAACGTGCTGCTGCCGGATGCAGTTTAACGTTTAGCGTCTGATGTATTTTGTTTGGCCGCTGCCAGATGCTGTTTGAGCAAATCTTCTGGCGGTGGCGGTATTTGTAAATAATAGCCCTGCTCGATTAGCGCCTGTTTTACTTTTTCAAGATCGGCATTAACCAGTTTTTTTCGACCATCAAGCGGCAACATCATTGCCAGCGTTGGCTGACCAAATCCTTTCATCAGTTCTTCAGGAACTCGCGAGAAATCGTCTTTTTTTTCGACATATAAATAAGTCTGGTCACGTTTGCTGCTTCGGTAGATCACACAAAACATATCTTTTACTCTGAATTCACGGAATGGTGGCTTGCCTCAATATAATACTGACTATAACATGCCTTATAGTCTTCGGAATATCACCCCGCGCTGGGGATGATAAATAGCAAATTGAGTAAGGCCAGGATGTCAAACACGCCAATCGAGCTTAAAGGCAGTAGCTTCACCTTATCAGTGGTTCATTTACATGAAGCAGAACCCGAGGTTATTCGTCAGGCGTTGGAAGACAAAATCGCGCAGGCCCCTGCATTTTTAAAACATGCGCCCGTGGTGGTTAACGTGAGTGGTCTTGAAAGCCCGGTAAACTGGTCGGCGCTGCAGGAAGTTGTCGCGTCTACCGGCTTGCGCATTATCGGCGTTAGCGGATGCAAAGACGCCCAATTAAAGGCTGAAATTGACGAAATGGGACTTCCTTTACTGACTGAAGGTAAAGAAAAAGCGCTTCGTCCCGCGCCTGTTGAGGCTCCAGTTCCCGTCCCGCCGCTGCAAAACGTTACTCCCATCACAAAAACACGATTAATAAATGTACCGGTTCGTTCCGGTCAGCGCATTTATGCTCCACAATGTGATCTGATTGTTACAAGCCACGTCAGTGCGGGCGCCGAGCTTATCGCTGATGGCAATATTCATGTTTATGGGATGATGAGAGGTCGAGCGCTGGCAGGCGCAAGCGGTGACCGGGAAGCGCAAATTTTTTGTACCCATCTGACGGCAGAACTGGTGTCTATCGCAGGTGTTTATTGGCTGAGTGATAAAATCCCAGCAGAATTTTATGGCAAAGCGGCACGCCTGCAATTAGCAGAGAACGCTTTGACAGTTCAACCGTTGAATTGATCCCTTTTTAACAAGGAATTTCTATGGCACGCATTATTGTTGTTACTTCGGGTAAAGGGGGCGTTGGCAAAACCACCTCCAGCGCGGCCATCGCTACAGGTTTGGCCCAGAAGGGAAAGAAAACTGTCGTTATTGATTTTGATATCGGCCTGCGTAATCTTGATCTGATTATGGGTTGTGAACGCCGCGTCGTTTACGACTTCGTCAACGTTATTCAGGGCGATGCGTCGTTAAATCAGGCGTTAATCAAAGATAAGCGTACCGAGAATCTCTTTATTCTTCCGGCCTCACAGACCCGCGATAAAGACGCGCTGACGCGTGAAGGCGTCGCAAAAGTTCTGGACGATCTGAAAGCGATGGACTTTGACTTCATCGTCTGCGATTCCCCGGCGGGTATCGAAACCGGCGCGCTGATGGCCCTGTATTTTGCTGATGAAGCCATTATCACCACAAACCCGGAAGTCTCTTCTGTACGCGACTCAGACCGTATTCTGGGTATTCTGGCGTCGAAATCCCGCCGCGCAGAAAACGGTGAAGAGCCGATTAAAGAGCATCTGTTGCTTACGCGCTACAACCCTGGCCGCGTAAATAAAGGTGACATGCTGAGCATGGAAGACGTACTGGAAATTCTGCGAATCAAGCTGGTTGGCGTGATTCCTGAAGATCAGTCAGTCCTGCGCGCGTCTAACCAGGGTGAGCCGGTTATTCTCGACATCAATGCTGATGCCGGTAAAGCCTATGCTGATACCGTAGACCGTCTGTTGGGAGAAGAACGTCCTTTCCGCTTCATTGAAGAAGAGAAGAAAGGTTTCCTCAAACGCCTGTTCGGAGGATAAGTTATGGCATTACTGGATTTTTTTCTCTCGCGGAAAAAGAGCACAGCGAACATCGCTAAAGAGCGACTGCAGATTATTGTTGCGGAACGTCGTCGTAGTGACGCCGAGCCACATTATTTACCGCAGCTAAGGAAGGATATTCTCGACGTTATCTGTAAGTATGTACAAATTGATCCAGAAATGGTCACCGTACAGCTTGAACAAAAAGACGGCGATATTTCGATCCTCGAGCTGAACGTAACATTACCTGAAGCAGAAGAGTCTAAATAACCTTTTGTGTAAATGCGTCATGGTTGCAAAAAAGGCAGATTATTCTGCCTTTTTTAATTTTCGTCCTTTGCCAATCTGCAACACCTTTATTCCAACGTAAACTTCGGGTAGTTTTCGGCAAAATAGCGGCGCAAATACTCAACGGTAATACGGATTTTTGCCGACGTCGCCAGGCGTGAAACATAAACCGCCCAAATATTTGCTGGTTGATAATACTCAGGCAATATGTGTATCAGATGTCCGCTGGCAATGTTGCCACAGACATCCCACCACGAACGCAGAGCAATTCCCTGGCCGTCAAGACACCATTGATGCACCACTTCGCCATGATTAGATGACAAAGGCCCGGTCACTTTAATTGAGTGAGTCCCCTCTTTATTGCGCATTTGCCAGATACCAAACGGATGGTCACGCTCTTTAATGACCAGACAGGGAAAAGTAGAGAGATCGTTCAGTTGCTTCGGCATTCCATGCTGCGCCACAAACTCCGGCGAGGCGCAAAGAATGCGATAGTTAGTCGCCAGTTTACGGGCAATCAGATTAGGTGCGATATCATCCCCGATACGAATATCGAGATCGACGCCCTCATTCACCAGGTCCACCAGACGGTCTTCAACATCGAATCTCAGCTCCAGCTGTGGGTACTCTTTCGCCAGCGCAGACAACGCAGGAGCCACCACCCGGCGGCCAAAACCAAAACTGCTGATAATACGTAACATCCCTTGCGGGATCTGCCTGACATCGGACAGCTCGTCCATCATCTGATCGACATCATGCAGGATCCGCTGCGCCCATTCGTATATCCGCTCCCCCTCTTCCGTTATGGTCACCCGCCGTGTTGTCCGGTGTAATAGCACCACGTTCAGCGTCTGCTCCAGGAGGGCTACACGCTTACTGATATAAGCCGGTGATACGCCCAACTCTTCGGCAACGGCGGCAAAACCCGCGCGGCGCGCAACCAGCATAAAGACGCGCAAATCATTTAACAGCGGCAGATTATTCATGATCTGTGTTTTATGTTTCACCAGTTAGGGGGATTAACTATCGTTCAGTCAATTATAGGATGAGGGGAAAGTCAATTTTGATGGCGTACAAGTGAGAGCTGCTATGAAGAAAACCTATCGTATTGCCGCTATCCCCGGAGATGGCATTGGTAAAGAAGTCCTGCCTGAAGGCATTCATGTGTTACAGGCAGCCGCCGAACGCTGGGGCCTGTCGCTTAGCTTTGAACAAATAGAGTGGGCCAGTTGCGAATACTACGCCCAACACGGCAAGATGATGCCGGATGACTGGCGTGAACAGCTGCAATCCTTCGATGCGATCTATTTTGGTGCCGTGGGCTGGCCGGACACCGTCCCGGACCACATTTCACTATGGGGTTCGCTGCTTAAGTTTCGCCGCGAATTCGATCAGTACGTTAACCTGCGCCCGGTGCGGCTGTTTCCCGGCGTCCCTTGTCCGCTGGCGGGCAAACAGCCGGGAGACATTGATTTCTACGTCGTGCGTGAGAACACCGAGGGGGAGTACTCTTCCCTCGGCGGACGTGTGAGCGAAGGTACCGAACACGAGATGGTGATCCAGGAGTCGGTTTTCACCCGTCGTGGTGTCGACCGTATATTGCGTTACGCCTTTGAACTGGCGCAAAGCCGCCCGCGCAAAACGCTAACCTCAGCGACTAAATCAAACGGTCTTGCCATCAGTATGCCCTACTGGGACGAGCGCGTCGAAGCGATGGCGGCCAACTATCCAGAGATCCGCTGGGATAAACAGCATATTGATATTCTCTGCGCCCGCTTTGTGATGCAGCCGGAACGTTTTGACGTCGTGGTCGCTTCCAATCTGTTTGGCGATATTCTCTCCGATCTCGGTCCGGCCTGTACCGGTACAATTGGCATTGCGCCATCTGCCAACCTAAACCCGGAACGCACCTTCCCGTCCCTGTTCGAGCCGGTACACGGTTCAGCCCCCGATATCTACGGTAAAAATATCGCTAACCCAATCGCGACAATCTGGGCTGGCGCGATGATGCTCGACTTCCTTGGTCACGGTGATGCCAACTATAAGGCCGCCCACGACGGCATTCTGGCGGCAATTGAGCAAGTTATTGCCAGCGGCCCGAAAACGCCAGATATGAAAGGTAACGCCACCACACAGCAGGTTGGTGAGGCCATTAGTCGGGCATTGCGCCTTTAAGCTTCGTGCCATTAAAAACGGGAGCACCCGGCTCTAATACCGATCAGTTAAGCATGTATGGAGAACATGTGATTCTTACTCAGGATTCCGTTCACCTCAGCGCTGTCATTTCTTGAAACGCAGTTACCCGTGAACGGGCAAGGGAGGCTCACCGCCTCCTCCCTTGCAACCCAGGCTCCCGGCGGGATTGTAAAGGGCGTGGCGGAGAACGCCCTTTATACGCTCACAGGAATCAGTGTCTCAGAGAAACGATGAACATGAGGTGAACGGAACCCTTTCTCTGATATTGCATGTTCATTACTTCCGCTAATACTGGTTGATGCTTTCTGATACTGAGACGCTAACTGACTAGCATTAAAGCACCCGGCTCCCTTTTTAGCTTGCTTACTGCGGATACTCCAACAGCAGCGCGTTAAGACGCTCAGCCATCAGTTCGCCACGCCAGCCGGAAATCAGCTCAGGCAGGGATTGCTGCGGCTTTAATTTCCAGTGCCAGTTGAGCAATTGGTTGATCTGGCGGCGTGAAGCCAGCAGCTCGACGCTGAGATTTTGCTCCGCACTGACTTCGGCAACCAGCGCCTTAATGGCTTTGAACGCCTTGCGGTAGCCTGGCATATCCATCAAATTCAGTAGCGGTTGCGGCAGCGACGCCTCCGGTAAAGCCTGCGCTTTCTCGACAAGGGAAATCAGCGTCTTGCCGTGGAAGCGAATTTCGCTGCCGGAAAGCCCCAGGCTGTCCAGTTCGCCCAGACTACCCGGCATATAACGCGCCACCGCCCATAAGTGTTCCTCACGCACCACGAAGTTTACCGCCAGATCGCGCTCGCGCGCTTTACGCAGTCGCCAGTCGGCAAGCAGTTGCAGACAGGCCAACTGACGGGTACGCAGTTGCCAGGCATTGGTGATCTCGCGCCAGGCATCCTCGGGCGCCAGAATCTCCTGGCGACGCTGCTGCATTAAGCGACATTCGTCCAGCGCGGCGGGCAGCCAGCCGCTGGCTTCGGTTTCAGCCATCAGCGTTGTGGTGATCGGTAACAAATACCAGACGTCAGCCGCCGCGTATTCACACTGACGCTCGGTCAGCGGCCTGGCCAGCCAGTCGGTACGGGATTCGCTTTTGTCCAGGGCTATGCCAGTAAACTCTTCCACCATCGCGGCAAACCCCCACGACAGCGGACGACCGCAAAAAGCGGCGAGGATTTGCGTGTCAATCAACGGCTGAGGGAGTTCACCAAAGGCATTGAGAAACACCTCCAGATCTTCACTACCGGCATGCAGAAACTTGGTTATCGCCGTATCACGTAAAATATCGCGTAGTGGCGACCAGTCAGTGATCCCCTGTGGGTCAATCAGAGCAACGTGTTTGCCATCAAACAGCTGGATCAACCCCAACTGCGGATAATAGGTACGCGTGCGAACAAATTCGGTATCCAGGGCTATCGCCGGAAATTCACGGACGGCTTCGCACAGCGTGGCCAACGCGTCGTCCGTAGTGATCATTTGATAATTCAAATCGTGCTCTCTTAGGTTTACGCCAAAAAAAACGCCGGATTACCCGGCGTTTTCTGCTGGCTGACTTAACGCTCAGCCTTTATTGTCCACTTTGGCACGTGCTTCGTCACGTAATTCTCGTCGCAAAATCTTTCCAACGTTAGATTTTGGCAACTCATCACGAAACTCCACCAGCTTCGGTACTTTATAGCCCGTCAGATGACGACGACAAAAAGTGACCAGCGCCTCTTCGGTTAACGAGGCATCTTTCTTCACCACGAAGATTTTCACCGCCTCACCGCTGCTGCCCGATGGAACGCCAACCGCAGCGACTTCCTGTACGCCAGAATGTTGCATCACCACGTCTTCAATTTCATTCGGATAAACGTTAAAGCCGGACACCAGGATCATATCTTTCTTACGATCGACAATCCGCAGGAAGCCTTCATCATCCATCACCGCAATATCGCCAGTGTGCAACCAGCCGTCTTTGACAATTTCATCAGTCGCATCCGGTCGCTGCCAGTAACCCAGCATCACCTGCGGACCTTTCACGCACAGTTCACCCGGCTCTCCCGGCGGCACTTCGTTATCGTCGTCATCCACCAGCTTGACCTCGGTGGAAGGAACCGGTAAACCGATACTGCCGCTGTGGTAGTCGATATCGTGAGGGTTGACGCTCACCAGCGGAGCGCACTCCGTCAGGCCATAGCCTTCCAGCAGATACTGACCCGTCAGCTTCACCCAACGCTCGGCCACCGCCTGTTGAACCGGCATGCCGCCGCCTGCCGAAAGATGTAGCGAGGAAAAATCCAGTTGCTGGAACTCTTTGTTATTCAGCAGCGCGTTAAACAGCGTGTTAACGCCAGTCATCGCGGTGAAGGGGTATTTCGCCAGCTCTTTGACCAGTCCTGGAATATCGCGCGGATTCGTAATCAGCAGGTTTTGACCGCCCAGCTCAATAAACAGCAGGCAGTTCATTGTCAGCGCGAAAATGTGATACAGCGGTAAGGCCGTTACCACCAGCTCTTTACCCGGATGCAGCAACGGTCCGTAGGTGGCGTTAACCTGCTCAAGGTTAGCCAGCATGTTGCGGTGCGTGAGCATCGCGCCTTTCGCCACACCGGTTGTCCCACCGGTATATTGCAGAAACGCCAAATCTTCCGACACCACTTCAGGCTTCACATACTGCATGCGATAACCGTTTTGCAGCGCACTGCGAAACGAGATGGCATCCGGCAGGTGATATTTTGGCACCAGGCGCTTAATGTACTTCACGACAAAGTTAACCAGCGTCCCTTTGGCGGTAGAAAGTTGATCGCCCATACGCGTCAGGATCACGTGTTGCACCGACGTTTTATCGACCACCTTCTCCAGCGTGTGAGCAAAGTTAGACACGATGACAATCGCCGACGCGCCGCTGTCATTGAGCTGGTGTTCCAGCTCGCGAGGCGTGTACAGGGGGTTCACGTTCACGACGATCATGCCAGCACGTAAAATCCCAAACAGGGCGACCGGATATTGCAGCAGGTTCGGCATCATCAGCGCGACGCGATCGCCCTTTTTCAGCCCGAGCCCTTGTTGCAAATAGGCCGCAAACGCCCGGCTGCGCTCTTCAAGCTTGCGGAAGGTCATCACCTCCCCCATGTTTACAAACGCGGGCTGATCGGCATAGCGCCTTACTGAGTGTTCAAAGAGTTCCACCAGGGATTGATAACGGTCAGGATTGATCTCCGCAGGGACACCAGCGGGATAACGGTTAAGCCAAACCTTTTTCAATACATCACCTCTAAAATGCATATTCGTCGTCATCACAACCCCAGGCAATAAACAAACTGTTAACATAATATTAACTCAGCGTACCAGTTTGTTTATTACACAACGACAAGGTTGCGAAGCACGTCACTATTTATTTTTCTTATATCCACATTAATGCAGAAACAGCGGACGAGCCGCTGTTTCTTTTACTAATAAAACAAAGAGTTACTCAGTTACTATGGTCTGAACCTGTGCCGGACCGGGATTGTACCATCCCCATCCGCCGTAGCCACCGTAAGGCCAGCCACGCGCGCCGTAGAACCAGGGGTCGATCGGCTGAGGCGGCATAACAATCTGCTGAGTAATATGCCAGCGTTTATAACCGGTTACCTGCATCAGCATGAATTTATACGGCGTACTGCCAATTTTTCCGTCCACTGTTCCGCTAATCGGACCGACGACGGTAACCAGTTGACCACGAAAATCCACCGGGTCGAGAAAGCCGTTTACATCGGCAAAAATTCGTCCGCGAGAGGCTTCGCCCAGCACGGGGCGCGCCCCGCTATCGAGAGGAACCGTGGCAATTTCCAGACGGGATTTCCCCTGCTGGTTCTGAATATCCACCACTTTGCCGCCGAAACGCGCTTCCTGTCCGACATAAAGCTGCGGCGCATTCATCACCCGCACCAGATCCTGCTGTGGCGTAGGGCTTGAGCCTTTAATCGCATCTGGGATGGTAACGCAGCCGCTTAGCATTAACGCCAATACGCCCGCCAACACACCTTTCACTACCTGCTTTTGCACCGCCATATTGCGACTCCCTCTTCTTAGCGCCTGCCCCGGAAAATTCACCGATGCGGGTCACTGACGACTGCGCGAATTAACCGGGGATGTACTACTAAGATTCATTCTTTACCGGGAAGTTTCTTCCACGCCACGGTGTTACGTAAATAAACCGGTTCAGCATGTTCAACCGCCACGGTCTTACCGGCAGCCAGCAATTGCGTGGCGACAGGCAGCATGTCTTCAGCCGCCGGCAGCAGAACACCGCCATCGCTCAGCGTCAGGCCGCTGTCTTTACCCAGTTCAGGCCAGGCAGGCCACCCAGTTCCGACAGTGACCCATTCGCCAGACAGTTGCAGCAAGCGTTCATGTACTTGTTCAGGCGTTAACACGGCTTCGGTTTCTTCACCGCGCCAGATGCCATTTTCATCACGCTGGTATTCGGCCCAGTAAACCTCGCCCATTCGCGCATCAATCGCCGCCAGCACGCGGGTGGCGCCAGACTTACGCCAGGCCCCCTGCGCCATGGTCGCCAGGGTAGAGACGCCGATCATCGGCAAATTCGCGCCTAACGCCAACCCCTGAGCAATGCCAATCCCGATACGTACGCCGGTGAAACTGCCGGGGCCGCGACCAAACGCCAGGGCGTCGATATCGGATAAGGCTAATTCGCCAGCGGCCAGGATCTCCTGGACCATCGGTAAAATTCGTTGGGTATGTTCTCGTGGGCAAAGCTCGAAATGAGCTTTGATAGTACCGTCATTCCACAGGGCAACAGAGCACGCCTCTGTGGCGGTATCGATAGCCAGAATTCGCATGGGTGTTTGTGATCAGATCAATAAATTTGGCGCGCATCTTACCACACTCCGTAACAAATTACTCAGTCGATGGTATGGCAAGAAAACGGACAGCACGCGCAATGTCACGCGTGCGCGGCGCAGGCGGAAGACTCGCCAGGAAGGTAGCGCCGTAGGGTCGCATCACCAGGCGGTTGTCGCAAATTACCAGCACGCCGCGATCGTCTGCGTCACGAATCAGCCGTCCTACGCCCTGTTTCAGGGTGATTACCGCATCCGGGAGTTGAACCTCGTCGAAGGGATCGCCGCCGCGCAGGCGACAGTCTTCCATCCGGGCTTTTAACAGCGGGTCATCCGGCGAAGTGAACGGCAGTTTATCGATAATGACCAGCGACAGCGTATCGCCACGCACGTCTACCCCTTCCCAGAAGCTGCTGGTAGCAACCAGTAACGCATTACCTGCGCTGACAAACTGCTGTAACAGTTGCCCTTTACTGGTTTCGCCCTGCAACAGGACCGGCAGCGTCATGGTGGCGCGGAATTGTTCTGCCAGATCGCGCATCATCGCGTGTGAGGTACACAGCATAAAGCAGCGACCGTTGTTTGCTTCAATAATGGGACGCAGCATTGACGCTAACTGGCGCGCGGCTCCCGGCTGGTTGGTTTGCGGGAGATTACGCGGCACGCAGAGCAGCGCCTGACGCGTGTAATCAAAAGGACTCGGCAACAGCATCGACTCGGCGTCATCTATGCCCAGCCGCGCAGTGAAATGATGAAGGTCATCGTTTACCGACAGCGTCGCGGAGGTAAAAATCCAACAGCCCGGCTTTTGTTCCATCACTTCTTTGAATTTATCCGCCACGGTGAGCGGCGTTAGCGCAAGAGTGAAATGGCGGGAGGTGCATTCATACCAATAGCTGAAGCCTGGCTGGTTAATCTCTTTCAGGTGCTTCAAACGGGCGCGATAAAGCGTGGCACGCTCAAACGCAGCATCCAACAACGCCGAACGTCCAAGAGACAGTTTCGCCACGTCGTAGCACAGCTCCAGCGTGTCATCGAGCAACAAAAACGCGCGCTGCACACGCTGGTCAGCCAGCAGTTCGCGCAGATTGCCGCGATAGCCCGGCTCGCCAAGTTGCAGGCGGAAGTCCTGCGCGCTTTGCGCCAGGCGATCGGCGCACTTCTGCAACTGCTGAGTGTCTTTCAGCTCGGTGCGATAGGCAATGGTGATGTCTTTCGCCAGGTCTAACAACTGACGACTGGAGAGCGATTGACCAAAGTACTGGCTGGCGATATCCGGTAACTGATGCGCTTCATCGAAGATCATCACTTCAGCTTCGGGGATCAGCTCGCCAAATCCGCTCTCTTTCACCACCATATCAGCGAGAAACAGATGGTGGTTGACCACCACCACATCTGCCTCCATCGCTTTTTTACGCGCTTTAACGACAAAACACTCTTTGTACAGCGGGCAGTCGCTGCCCAGACAATTGTCGTTGGTGCTGGTGACCAGCGGCCAGGCCTGAGAATCTTCCGCCACGCTGACGCAGGTACTGATGTCGCCATCAAGGGTTTGATTTGACCAGGAGCGCAGCAGAATGACGTCGCTTAAGGTTTGTACCGGCAGGTCGCCGCCCGCCAGCGCCTGCTGTTCAAGGCGTTCCAGACACAGATAGTTGGAGCGCCCTTTCAGCAGCGCCAGTTTGCCGGTGAATTCCAGCGCCTTTGCGACGGTCGGGAGATCGCGGCTATAAAGCTGATCCTGCAACGCTTTCGAACCGGTAGAGACGATGACTTTTTTACCCGCACGCAACGCAGGTGCCAGATAAGCGTAGGTTTTACCCGTTCCGGTTCCGGCTTCTACAACAAGCGGCTGTGATTTTTCAATGGCATGGCTAACGGCGAAGGCCATCTGCCGCTGTGGTTCACGCGGTTTAAAACCCGGTATCGCTTTAGCCAACTGACCGTCTGCTGCAAAATCGTCCGTCACACTACCCCCTGTTCATTTGAACAGGGATTATGTCAGGCCAGCGGGTCTTTCGCCAGTTGAAGAGGTGACGTAGGCACAACATTATGGCAGTCTTGGCGCAACCTGAAGCCATTATGAAAAACGTAAATGAGGAATGATTTATGACAATTGTGCGCATTGATGCCGAAGCGCGTTGGTCCGACGTGGTTATCCATAACAACACGTTGTATTACACTGGTGTACCGGAAAACCTGGATGCAGACGCCTTTGAACAAACGGCGAATACGCTGGCGCAAATTGACGCAGTTCTGGAAAAACAGGGCAGCAACAAGTCACGTATTCTTGATGCCACCCTTTTTCTGGCAGATAAAAGTGACTTTGCCGCGATGAACAAAGCCTGGGACGCGTGGGTCGTTGCCGGTCACGCGCCGGTACGTTGTACGGTCCAGGCCGGGTTGATGAACCCGAAATACAAAGTAGAGATCAAGATTATCGCTGCGGTGTAAGCGACGTTACTCGTCTTCATCTTCGAAACGCGCCACGATCCGCTCGCCGGTATGGCTGGCGCGTAACTCTTCAGCAACCAGAGCAATCGCTTGTCCGCTGCTCATCCCTTGCGACATCAGTTCCTGAATACGCTCGACCGCTTTTTGCTGCTGCTCATGACTGAGTGAAGGTAAACCTGCAAACATTGTTAACTCCTGCTAAATTGTCTGCGCTAATTATTTCATGCTACCAGGCGGTTAGCCAGTAGAGTAGCAACGAGTCAGGACAGATGAAGACGTTATCTCCCGCAGTAATCACATTACCCTGGCGTCAGGACGCCGCTGAACGCTATTTTTCGACCTTAAGCCATCTCCCCTGGGCGATGCTGTTGCATTCGGGTCATGCTGACCATCCACATAACCGTTTTGATATTCTGGTGGCGGATCCCGTCGCCACGCTGGTTACGCGCGCAGAAGAAACCGTTGTCTATGACGGACACGCAACTGTACGCACGCTTGATGACCCAATGACGGTATTACATTCAGCGCTCAGCGCACGGGGGATTCACCCGAGCTGTCACCCCAATCTGCCGTTTCAGGGCGGCGCGTTAGGTCTGTT
Organism: Citrobacter werkmanii; assembly: GCF_008693645.1. NCBI lineage: Bacteria > Pseudomonadati > Pseudomonadota > Gammaproteobacteria > Enterobacterales > Enterobacteriaceae > Citrobacter > Citrobacter werkmanii. The sequence continues at coordinate 2,966,102 of NZ_CP044101.1, forward strand.
TGGCTACGATCTTGGCAGAAGATTTGAATTGCTGCCCACGATTGCCACGCGCGATATTGCCCTGCCGGATATGGCCGTCGGCATTTACGACTGGGCGCTGATTGTCGATCATCAGCTGCAGACCGTATCCCTGCTCAGCCATACCGATGTCGAAGCGCGGCTGCAATGGCTCAACGCGCAACAATCCTCAAAACGTGAGCCATTTACATTAACCTCGGCGTGGCAGTCCAATATGAGCCGTGCCCAGTACGGCGAAAAATTTCGCCAGGTCCAGAGTTATCTGCACAGCGGCGACTGTTATCAGGTCAATCTTGCTCAACGTTTTCAGGCGCATTATCAGGGCGATGAGTGGCAGGCATTTGTACGACTCAATCACGCTAATCGTGCGCCGTTTAGCGCGTTCATTCGTCTTGAGGAAGGCGCAATCCTCAGCCTTTCACCCGAACGGTTTATTCTGTTGGAAAACCAGCACATCCAGACGCGTCCTATTAAAGGGACGTTGCCAAGACATGAAGATGCTGATGCCGATCGTGAGCAGGCCCAACTGCTGGCGAACTCACCGAAGGATCGTGCGGAAAACCTGATGATCGTCGATTTAATGCGCAATGACATCGGTCGCGTTGCCGTGCCGGGTTCGGTACAGGTTCCGGAGCTGTTTGTAGTCGAGCCGTTCCCTGCCGTTCATCATTTAGTCAGCACCATTACCGCACGTTTGCCGGAATCTTTGCACGCTACCGACCTGCTGCGCGCCGCCTTCCCCGGCGGCTCCATTACCGGCGCGCCGAAAGTGCGGGCGATGGAAATTATAGATGAGCTGGAGCCGCACCGACGTAATGCCTGGTGTGGCAGCATTGGTTACCTGAGCTTTTGCGGCAATATGGACACCAGCATCACCATTCGCACACTGACGGCCACAAACGGACACATTTATTGTTCCGCAGGCGGCGGCATTGTGGCGGACAGTCAGGAAGACGCGGAGTATCAGGAAACATTTGATAAAGTGAATCGTATTTTGCACCAACTGGAGAACTGACACGTGGAATACAGCAGCCTGACGCTTGATGATTTTTTATCGCGCTTCCAACTCCTGCGCCCGCAGGTTAACCATGCCGCGTTAAACCAGCGCCAGGCCGCCGTACTGATCCCTGTCGTCCGCCGACCACAGCCGGGTCTGCTGCTAACCCAGCGATCCGTTCATCTGCGCAAACATGCCGGCCAGGTCGCTTTTCCTGGCGGCGCGGTGGACAGCACCGATGCCTCGTTGATCGCCGCAGCCCTTCGCGAAGCGCATGAAGAAGTGGCCATTCCGCCGTCATGCGTTGAGGTGATCGGCGTACTGCCGCCGGTCGACAGCGTCACCGGTTTCCAGGTTACCCCGGTCGTCGGCATTATCCCGCCTAATCTGCCGTATCGCGCCAGTGAAGATGAGGTTTCCGCGGTGTTTGAAATGCCGCTGGCGCAGGCGTTACATTTGGGGCGTTACCATCCGCTCGATATTTATCGTCGCGGTGATTCTCATCGCGTGTGGCTTTCGTGGTATGAGCAATATTTCGTCTGGGGAATGACCGCCGGGATAATTCGTGAGCTGGCTCTGCAAATTGGCGTCAAGCCCTGACTATACTTATCTTTACGCACGCCATAGACAACTTGAAACTCAGGTCACAACATTAGTAAAACCGCGGTTATCTATTAGTTTAATTCATGTGAATAGTTAAGCCGATCGCCGCGTTCCCTCTTACACTATGCGCAGTTATAACATCGTTACTGGAAAGCCCAGTCGCCCTGTAGGAGTATTATCGTGATTAGTCTATTCGACATGTTTAAGGTGGGGATTGGTCCCTCATCTTCCCATACCGTAGGGCCTATGAAGGCGGGTAAACAGTTCGTCGATGACCTGGTCGAAAAAGGATTACTGGACAGCGTTACTCGTGTCGCCGTCGACGTGTATGGTTCACTGTCGCTCACGGGTAAAGGTCACCACACCGATATCGCCATTATTATGGGTCTGGCGGGCAACGAGCCTGCTACCGTAAACATTGACAGCATTCCCGGATTTATCCGCGATGTAGAAGCGCGTGGACGCCTGCTGCTTGCACAGGGTCAGCACGAAGTGGATTTCCCGCAGAATGATGGAATGCGTTTTCATAACGGCAACCTGCCGCTGCATGAAAACGGCATGCAGATCCATGCGTATAATGGCGAAACCGTCATTTACAGCAAAACGTACTACTCAATCGGCGGTGGATTCATCGTTGATGAAGAACATTTTGGTCAGGATACCGCCAATGAGGTCAGCGTACCTTATCCGTTCAAATCCGCCACTGAAATGCTGGAATACTGCAACAGCACCGGCCTGTCCCTCTCTGGCATGGTGATGCAGAACGAACTTGCTCTGCACAGCAAAAAAGAGATTGAAGAGTACTTTGGCAACGTCTGGCAAACCATGCAGGCCTGTATCGATCGTGGGATGAACACCGAAGGCGTTCTGCCTGGGCCGCTGCGCGTTCCGCGTCGCGCCTCTGCCCTGCGTCGTATGTTGGTCTCCAGCGACAAGCTCTCCAACGATCCGATGAACGTGATCGACTGGGTGAACATGTTTGCGCTGGCCGTTAACGAAGAAAACGCCGCGGGTGGTCGCGTTGTCACAGCGCCAACTAACGGTGCCTGCGGTATCGTGCCTGCGGTCCTGGCCTATTACGATCATTTCATTGAGTCCGTCAGCCCGGATATCTACACCCGCTATTTCCTGGCGGCCGGTGCAATTGGCGCGCTGTACAAAATGAACGCATCTATCTCCGGTGCTGAAGTCGGCTGTCAGGGTGAAGTTGGCGTGGCTTGTTCTATGGCGGCTGCCGGTCTGGCTGAGCTGCTGGGTGCAAGTCCTGAACAGGTGTGTGTTGCGGCAGAAATCGGTATGGAGCATAACCTCGGTTTAACCTGTGACCCGGTTGCCGGTCAGGTACAGGTTCCGTGCATCGAACGTAACGCCATTGCTTCCGTGAAAGCTATCAATGCCGCACGTATGGCAATGCGCCGTACCAGTGCGCCACGCGTTTCACTGGATAAAGTCATTGAGACCATGTACGAAACGGGTAAAGACATGAACGCCAAATACCGCGAAACGTCCCGTGGTGGTCTGGCAATCAAAGTTCAGTGTGACTAATACTTAATTTTCGCCCATCTGCGACGGATGGGCGAATTTATCTCCCCTTCCTCGTCTACTGTAATTTTCCCCACTACACTTGCTCTGTTGCTTTTGGCTTTTGTGACCAACGGCTTATCGGGCGGCCCGCATGCATACAGCACAACGGATCATTAAAAACTATCGCCGGAATCGCTTATTTGTTTGCACCCTATGTGCCCTGGTAACGCTTATTCTCACGTTAACGGTCCGATTTATTTCGGAGCGTAATTTAAATCATCGAAATACCGTAACCTTTGCCAACCACGCGGTTGAAGAGTTGGATCACGTGCTTTTGCCCCTTCAGACCGGACGAGATGTGCTGTTGCCGTTGATTGGTCTCCCCTGTTCAGTCGCGCGTTTACCGTTGAGCAAGCATGCTGCCAGGCTGCAAACGGTACGCTCTGTCAACCTGGTTAAAGATGGGATTCTGTATTGCTCCAGCATTTTTGGTTATCGCAATGAGCCTGTTCGTCAACTGGAGCCTGAATTACCAAGCCAGGAGTCGCTACTGCTGTTATCAACCGACCATTCGATAATTAAAGGTAGTCCGATTCTGACACAATGGTATCCATCCTCTGCCGATGGTGAAGATGGCGTGCTGGAAATCGTCAACATTGAGTTATTATCATCCATGTTGCTTGAGCCACAACTGCCGCAGATCACCCATGCCAGCTTAAGCGTCGGCAATCGCCATCTGCTCTACGGACAAGGTGTTGTCGATACGCTACCTGAACTAAAGAATGAAAAACGCTACCAGCTCTCATCACAGCATTTCCCATTTACTATCAGCGTTACCGGTCCGGGCGCCAGTGAACTGGCGATTAAACATCTGCCAACACAACTGCCGCTGGCGGTGATCCTCAGTCTGTTAGTGGGGTACCTGGCGTGGCTGGCAACCGCCAACAGAATGAGTTTCTCCTGGGAGATAAATCTGGCCCTTGCCGCCCGGGAATTCGAGCTGTTCTGCCAGCCGCTGCTCAATGCGCAAACGCAGCAATGCATGGGGGTGGAAATCCTGTTACGCTGGAATAATCCGCGTCAGGGTTGGATCTCTCCCGAAGTGTTTATTCCCATCGCCGAGGAGCACAACCTGATCGTGCCCCTGACGCGTCATGTCATCGCAGAAACCATTCAGCAACGACACGTCTTCCCCATGAGCAGTCAGTTTCATATCGGGATCAATGTCGCCGCCAGCCATTTTCGCCATGGCACGCTGTTAAAAGATCTCAACCAATATTGGTTTAGCCAGCATCCCATTCAGCAGTTAGTCATCGAACTTACCGAACGTGATGCGTTACTGGATGTGGATTATCGGGTTGTACGCGAGCTAAATCGCCTTGGCGTAAAACTGGCGATTGACGATTTTGGCACTGGCAACAGCTCGCTCTCCTGGCTGGAAAAACTCCGCCCGGATGTACTGAAAATTGATAAATCATTTACTTCTGCGATCGGTACCGATGCCGTGAACTCAACCGTTACAGACATCATCATCGCGCTGGGAAAAAGACTGAATATCGAACTGGTGGCGGAAGGGGTTGAAACTCAGGCGCAGGCACAGCATTTGCGCCGGCACGGTGTACATTTATTGCAAGGTTTTCTGTATGCGAAGCCAATGCCGCTACGCGATTTTCCAAAATGGCTGGCGGGCAGCACGCCGCCGCCCACCCGGCATAACGGGCGACATAGTATGCCCGTTATGCCATTTCGCTAAACCCGATTACTCGTCTTCGTCGTGAGCAGGTTGTTCTTTAACAATGCGAACTAAATCCACACGATAGTCATTCGCTTCGACAATCGTAATACTCAGCGGCGCAACCTCGATAACATCGCCGACGCGTGGAATATGACCGTTAGCCGCGATGACTAAACCTGCCACCGTCGCGATATCTTCGTCTTCATCCACCAGCGTATCCACGTCCAGCGCCTGCTGCAATGCATGCAGGTCGGTTCCGCCTTTCACCAACCAGCCGCCGGCATCAGCAATAATTTCAGGCGTTTCATCGGCATCGGGGAACTCACCGGCGATAGCTTCTAATACGTCCAGCGGTGTAACCAGCCCCTGCACGACACCAAATTCGTTAGTGACGATCACGAAACTGCCGCGGGCACGACGCAGAACGCCCAACAGATTGATCGGGTCCAGCGTTTCCGGGACCACGATAGCCGGAGAGGCTGAGGCAATCGCCGCCACATCCACACCCTCTTCCAGCGCTACCAGCAGTTCTTTGGCACGGACGATACCGATAATTTCGTCCAGCTCACCGCGACATACCGGGAACAGGCTGTGCGGTGACGAAAGCAATTGCTCGCGAATTTCCGCTACGCTCAGGTCCGCATCAACCCAGCTAATCTCGCCACGAGGCGTCATAATGCCACGTAATGAACGCGAGGCCAGGGAGAGTACGCCGTTGATCATATAGCGTTCTTCTTCCACAAATGCGCCTTCCGGAACGGGCACAGGTACCGGATTGTCGGATTCCATCTGCGCGCTGGCCTGACGTTTACCGCCCATCAGACGCAGGATTGCATCCGCAGTCCGCGCACGCAGCGGCAGGGTCGACTGGTGGCGAATAAAGTTACGACGGGCAATCTGGTTAAACAACTCGATAATGATCGAGAAGCCAATCGCCGCATACAGATAACCTTTCGGAATGTGGAAGCCAAACCCTTCGGCAACCAGACTCAGACCAATCATCAACAGGAAGCTCAGACACAGCACCACCACCGTCGGATGTTGGTTCACAAATCGCGTCAACGGCTTGGAAGCCAGCAGCATCACGGCCATAGCTATCACGACCGCCGCCATCATGACCGGCAGATGGTTGACCATACCGACCGCAGTAATCACCGCATCCAGCGAGAACACCGCATCAAGGATGACAATCTGCGTCACCACAACCCAAAAGCTCGCATAGCCTTTCGTCTGCCCGGTATCATGTTCACGGTTTTCCAGCCGCTCATGCAGCTCTGTCGTAGCCTTGAACAAGAGGAAGATACCGCCCAGCAGCATAATCAGATCGCGCCCCGAGAACGCATAGTCCATTACCGTAAACAGCGGCTTTGTCAGCGTTACCATCCACGAAATCACGGACAACAAGCCCAGACGCATAATCAGTGCCAGTGACAAACCGATTAAACGCGCTTTATCTCGCTGTTTCGGCGGCAGCTTATCAGCCAGGATCGCAATGAAGACCAGGTTATCAATACCCAGAACAATTTCGAGAACGACAAGCGTGAGCAAACCCACCCAAATCTGCGGGTCCATTAATAATTCCATGACAAGCTCCTGCTTAAGGAATGACCAAACTGCGCGCTGAGGATCTCAGGCGTTAAAGCATTATGCAGAGAAAATTTGTGGCAAAAAGTGCCAATCTGACAGGCGCAAAGCGGCCTGAGGGTGAAATGACGTCGGTGACGATCCATATGGTGGGCTACTGCCCTATACTCCTGAGTAATTAAACAGATGCTAAACATAACAGAGACAACCGGTTTTTAGCAAAGATTTACCTTCCTTTGCAATAAGTTGTTTCGGAGATATTTTACCCTTCGAAATTTCTTTTCATCGGAAGTTAAATTACGGATCTTCATCACATAAAATATTTTTTTCGATATCTAAAATAATTCACGAAAATCATAGGTTTTTCTTTGTAACCCTTATCTGAATCGATTCGATTGCGGACGACGATTCAAATACATCTTTACGTTGATGTGTTAACGATAATAAAGGAGGTAGCAAGTGACCATTGCTATTGTAATAGGCACACATGGTTGGGCTGCAGAGCAGTTACTTAAGACAGCAGAGATGCTGTTAGGCGAGCAGGAAAACGTCGGCTGGATCGATTTCGTTCCAGGCGAAAATGCCGAAACGCTGATCGAAAAGTACAACGCTCAGTTGGCAAAACTCGATACCAGTAAAGGCGTGCTGTTTCTCGTTGACACATGGGGAGGCAGCCCGTTTAACGCTGCGAGCCGCATTGTCGTCGATAAAGAGCATTACGAAGTTATCGCCGGTGTGAACATTCCCATGTTGGTTGAAACCTTCATGGCGCGTGATGACAACCCGAGCTTTGATGAATTAGTGGCACTGGCCGTTGAAACCGGTAGCGAAGGCGTGAAAGCGTTGAAAGCGAAACCGGTGGAAAAAGCCGCTCCTGCCCCCGTTGCGGCACCAAAAGCAGCAGCACCGGCTAAACCGATGGGCCCGAACGATTATATGCAGATCGGTCTGGCGCGTATCGATGACCGTTTAATTCATGGTCAGGTAGCCACTCGCTGGACCAAAGAAACCAACGTAACGCGCATTATCGTCGTCAGCGATGAAGTTGCCGCCGATACCGTGCGTAAAACGCTGCTGACTCAGGTAGCACCTCCGGGTGTGACGGCGCATGTGGTTGATGTCGCGAAAATGATCCGCGTCTACAACAACCCGAAATATGCAGGCGAGCGTGTGATGCTGTTGTTCACCAACCCGACCGATGTGGAACGTATCGTTGAAGGTGGTGTGAAAATTACCTCTGTAAACATTGGCGGTATGGCTTTCCGTCAGGGTAAAACACAGGTAAACAACGCAATTTCTGTTGATGAAAAAGACATCGAAGCCTTCAAAAAACTCAACGAACGCGGTATTGAGCTCGAAGCGCGTAAAGTTTCGACCGATCAGAAACTGAAAATGATGGATTTGATTGCCAAGGCGAAATAATTCCCTGGCATTTACTTAGTTTTCACACTTAAGTCTGTATAGCAATAGGAGAAGTACAATGGAGATTACCACTCTTCAGATTGTGCTGGTGTTCATCGTCGCATGTATCGCGGGTATGGAGTCGGTACTCGATGAATTTCAGTTCCACCGTCCGTTGGTGGCCTGTACGCTTATTGGCGCCGTTCTCGGGGATATGAAAACCGGTATTATCATCGGTGGTACCCTGGAAATGATCGCCCTGGGCTGGATGAACATCGGTGCTGCGGTTGCACCAGATGCCGCACTGGCGTCAATTATCTCTACCGTTCTGGTTATCGCGGGTCACCAAAGCATTGGTGCCGGTATCGCGCTGGCTATCCCGCTGGCAGCAGCAGGTCAGGTTCTGACCATCATCGTTCGTACTATCACCGTAGCATTCCAGCACGCAGCGGATAAGGCGGCCGAAAACGGCAACCTGACGGCGCTCTCCTGGCTGCACGTGTCCTCACTGTTCCTGCAGGCTATGCGTATCGCTATCCCGGCGGTAATCGTGGCGATTTCTGTAGGTACCAGTGAAGTTCAGAGCATGCTCAACGCCATTCCGGAAGTCGTCACCGGCGGCCTGAATATCGCAGGCGGTATGATCGTGGTGGTTGGTTATGCGATGGTCATCAATATGATGCGCGCGGGCTACCTGATGCCGTTCTTCTACCTCGGCTTCGTCACCGCGGCATTTACTAACTTCAACCTGGTTGCTCTGGGTGTGATTGGCGCAGTGATGGCAATCCTCTACATTCAGCTGAGCCCGAAATATAACCGCGTCGCCGGTGCGCCAGTTCAGGCAGCTGGTAACAACGATCTTGATAACGAACTGGACTAGCAGGTGAGCGAAATGGTTGATATGACTAAAACTACCACCGAGAAAAAACTCACTCCGAGTGACATTCGTGGCGTGTTCATTCGTTCTAACCTGTTTCAGGGTTCATGGAACTTCGAACGTATGCAGGCGCTGGGTTTTTGTTTCTCCATGGTACCGGCTATCCGCCGTTTGTACCCGGAAAACAACGACGCACGTAAGCAGGCTATTAAGCGTCACCTGGAATTCTTTAACACCCATCCGTACGTAGCCGCACCTGTGCTGGGCGTTACGCTGGCGATGGAAGAGCAGCGTGCCAACGGCGCAGAGATTGACGATGGTGCTATCAACGGTATCAAAGTTGGTCTGATGGGACCGCTGGCAGGCGTCGGCGACCCAATCTTCTGGGGTACGGTACGTCCGGTATTTGCTGCGCTTGGCGCTGGTATCGCGATGAGCGGCAGCCTGCTTGGACCACTGTTGTTCTTCATTCTGTTTAACCTGGTGCGTCTGGCAACCCGTTACTACGGTGTGGCATACGGCTACCGTAAAGGGGTCGATATCGTTAAGGATATGGGCGGCGGCTTCCTGCAGAAACTGACTGAAGGGGCGTCAATCCTCGGCCTGTTTGTCATGGGGGCATTGGTTAACAAGTGGACGCACGTGAATATCCCGTTAGTGGTCTCCACTATCACCGGTCAGGATGGTCAGACTCGCGTCACCACCGTGCAGACTATCCTTGATCAGCTGATGCCGGGCCTGGTTCCTCTGCTGCTGACTTTCGCTTGTATGTGGCTGCTGCGTAAGAAAGTGAACCCGCTGTGGATTATCGTTGGCTTCTTCATCATCGGTATCGCGGGCTACGCTGTCGGCCTGCTTGGCCTGTAAGACTGTTGTACACCACCGGGGGCTTGCCCCCGGTTTTTCTATTCAGAGGATTGAGGATTCATGACTATCACGGACCTGGTGCTGGTTCTTTTTATCTTTTCGCTGCTGGCGTATGCCATTTACGATCAGTTCATCATGCCCCGCCGTAATGGCCTTACTCTGCTGACGGTCGCCCTGCTTCCTCGCAGCCGTGTTGACAGTGTTATCTTCATTGGCCTGGTAGCTATTCTTATTTACAACAACGTCACCAGCCACGGGGCGCAATTCACCACGTGGTTATTATGCGCACTGATATTGATGGGGTTGTATCTGTTCTGGATCCGTACGCCGAAAATCATCTTCAAGCAAAAAGGTTTTTTCTTTGCCAACGTCTGGATTGAATATAACCGCATTAAAGAGATGAATTTATCAGAGGACGGCGTGCTGGTGATGCAATTAGAACAGCGGAGATTGCTGGTTCGCGTACGAAATATAGACGATCTTGAAAAAATATATAAACTTCTCATTTCAAATCAGTAAATTAGAAAGATAGCCTGAACTATGTTTTTTATATATTTTTGAAAACAAAACATAGCTAAGGCTATATTACAACGTCCGTAATGTTATTTATTTTAACGTTCTGTTTATAAATAAATCTAAATGAAAATCGTTTTCAATTAGAAGTCAAATATTATTTCCCTGTTTCTTGTTTTATATTCTCAATATATGTTAAGGTTGCGCCCGTCGTTGGGGAGTAGCCGATTTCCAGACTCCGGAAATGTACGTGTCAACATACTCGTTGAAAAACGTGGCGCGTACGGACTGAACATACAGCTTCAGTCAGGCGAGACCATAGGCACATCAACTGCAATGCATACCTGAATGGCACGATATATTTCGTGATTTTAATCTGTGTGCATGGTTACTGGGGGCAGTGATGTGTTTTATGGATACCCCGGTCAGGACGCTGTTATGAATCTCACCGCTACTGTACTTCTCGCTTTCGGCATGTCGATGGATGCTTTCGCTGCATCAATTGGCAAAGGCGCCACCCTGCATAAACCCAAATTTTCTGAAGCTCTGCGCACCGGTCTCATTTTCGGCGCAGTTGAAACCCTGACGCCGCTGATTGGCTGGGGAATGGGCATGCTGGCAAGCAAATTCGTGCTGGAGTGGAACCACTGGATCGCTTTCATTTTGCTGATTTTCTTAGGTGGGCGAATGATAATCGAAGGTTTTCGCGACAACGGTGATGAAGATGAAGAACCGCCGCGCCGCCACGGATTCTGGCTGCTGGTCACCACCGCTATCGCCACCAGTCTCGACGCGATGGCCGTCGGGGTGGGTCTGGCGTTCCTGCAGGTTAACATCATTGCGACTGCGCTGGCCATCGGCTGCGCCACGTTGATGATGTCCACGCTCGGCATGATGATCGGTCGTTTTATTGGTCCGATGCTGGGCAAACGAGCTGAAATCCTGGGCGGGGTGGTACTGATTGGTATCGGCGCCCAGATCCTCTGGGCGCACTTCCACGGTTAATTCTGGCGCTGCCAGATGTGAATACTAAAATCTGTCTGGCAGTCAAACGTCGTTTTTCCTGCCAGCGTTTCCCACACTTCCGGTTTTGCCCGCCAGGCGAACGGCGTCATTTGCAGTAATGCTACGGCTTCGCTGCCCTGGAGCTGCATCTGATAGCCCAGCGCAATACTTTGCTGCAGGACAAAACCTTCCAGTTGTTCGGTATGTGGCGCATGCAAACGCACCTCATCATAAATCAGCCCTTTCAGCTCCATTAAATGACGCGGCCCAGGCGTAGCGGTGATTACCCATCCTCCCGGTTTCACCACGCGAGCCAGCTCTTGCGCTTTACAGGGCGCGTAGATCCTGATGATGGCATCCATGGACGCATCGGCAAACGGCAGACGATGGCTGGAAGCCACGCAAAAGGTGACCTGCGGATAACGGCGGGCTGCGGCCTTAATCGCCACTTTAGAGACGTCGAGGCCAACGGTCTTGCCGCCAGTCAGCGTATCGGCAAAGGCATGGGTGTAATACCCTTCTCCACAGCCGATATCCAGAATCGCCGCGTTCTCTGAACTCAGCGTCTGCGCAAGCACATTCACAATCTCGTCACGCAGCGGTTGATAGTGTCCGGCATCAAGAAACGCCCGGCGCGCCTGCATCATCTCAGCGCTGTCACCCGGATCGCGCGACCGCTTATGCTGAACCGGCAGTAAGTTGACATACCCTTCTTTCGCCACATCAAACTGGTGCCGCTCAGGGCAAATAAAACTGTTTTTCGTTTGAGTAAGAGGCTGGTGGCAAAGAGGACAGGAAAACGACATGACAACTCCGGCAGGTGATTTGAGGGCGCAAGTGTAACGCGAATTGCGCCCCGGGAAAATAACTTACAGCGTCGGTGAGGATACGCTGTCACCATGCATCACCAGCAGGTGATCGGAGTCGGCAGGCATGCCGTCTGGTTTAACATTTTCCAGGCGTAAAACATCTCCCATAATCTGGCTGAATACCGGCGCGGAGACGGCGCCCCCATAGTAAGCACCGTTTTGTGGATTATTAATAACCACGACTAAGGCGAATTTCGGGTCGCTCGCTGGCGCAACGCCTGCCGTATAAGCCACGTATTTATCAACATATTTACCATCATCGCCAATTTTTTTCGCCGTCCCGGTCTTCACCGCAACCCGATAATCCCTGACCGCGGCCTTGGTTCCCCCACCGCCGGGTAACGCGACGCTTTCCATCATATGTTCAACCTGATGAACCAGCGCCTCCGGCATCACCCGCGTCCCTATTACCGGCGGATCAATACGGGTGATAGAAAGGGGGCGATAGATGCCAAAACTACCGATGGTAGCATAGACATGCGCCAACTGGAGCGGCGTCACCATGAGCCCATAACCGAATGCAAAGGTGGCGCGATCCAAATCGCTCCAGTAGCGGCGTTGAGGCATTAAACCACTGCTTTCGCCGGTTAATCCCAACCCGGTTGGGTCGCCAAAGCCAAAACGTTTATAGGTATCCAGCAATTTCTGCACCGGCATAGCTAACGACAAGTGCGAAACGCCCGTGTCGCTCGATTTCTGCAAAATGCCGGTCAGCGACAGCTCCGGGTAAAATCCGACGTCGCGAATACGATGCCCGTCGACATTAAAAGGATGGGTATCAATTACGCTGTCCGGTTGCACAATCCCCTGCTGGAGCGCGGTCATGATCACCAGTGGCTTAACGGTTGAACCGGGTTCAAAGGTGTCGCTAATGGCACGGTTACGAAAATCATCCAGTACCGCGCCGTCTCGATTGTTGGGGTTAAAGTCGGGGAAACTTGCCATGGAGAGAATTTCGCCGGTGTCAATATTAACCAGTACCGCGGCCCCGGATTCCGCTTTATTCCATGTAACGGCATTGTCCAGCGCGTCTTCGGTAACCGTCTGCAAACGCTCATCAATACTGAGTTGTAACTCATGTGCAGGCACCGGCATCACTTCGGTGATATTTTCGATGACATGGCCAAATTTGTCTTTACGGACCAGGCGGGAGCCGGGTTTGCCCATCAACTGGCTATTGAAGCTTTTCTCCAGGCCTTCAATACCCTGGCCATCAATATTGGTGAAACCAATGAGATTAGCCGCAACATGTCCGGCGGGATAAAAGCGGCGTGATTCTTCACGCAGATTGATTCCCGGAAGATTAAGGTTATCGATCCATTCAGCCTGCTGAGGAGAGATCTGGCGCGCCAGATAAATAAAGCGTCCCGCAGGATTACTGTTAACACGCTCAGCCAGAGAACTGAGCGAAATGTTCAGAGTCTTTGCTAACGCCTGCCAACGTTCGTTGTAGCCCACGCCTCCCTTGCTGATAATGGTTTTAGGGTCTGCCCAGACGGCATTCACCGGGACACTTACCGCCAGCGGTCGCCCTTCTCTGTCGGTAATCATTCCGCGTGGCGAGGCAATGGTAACCTCGCGTAACGAACGCATATCTTCCTGTTTTACCAAAGTTGTCGGCGTGACAATTTGTAGCCACGCCACACGACCCAGCAGCAATCCCAGGCTTAATAATATCGCCACACAAAGCAGGGCAAAACGTACGGGAGTAAAATTGCGCGCATCTATGTCGTTTTTCTTTTTCACCTGGACTCCCGCATGATAGTTTTTCAGGTGTCTGATTTAACGAGAAATGCCGCGAGAATGCGGGGAAAACTATGCTACGAACATCACGCCTTTGCAACAAAGCGCTAATGGATGGGCTTTCAGAAATATTTTGACGTAATTTGAATTAAAAAGCCCCGCATAAGCGAGGCTTTATATCTGAGATGGTTGCGCAAGAGCGCATCAAATCAGTGGTGTCGATCAGATAGCTGTTACGTTTACAGCAGCCGGACCTTTCTGGCCGTCCTGAATTTCGAACTCAACGTTCTGGCCTTCAGCCAGAGTTTTGAAGCCGTTACCCTGGATAGCGGAGAAGTGTACGAACACGTCTTTGCTGCCATCAGCCGGAGTAATGAAGCCAAAACCTTTAGACTCGTTGAACCACTTAACTTGACCTTTAATCTTTGCCATTTGCAAAATTCCTTAGAGTATTTTCTTCGCCCGCGGGCATAACATAGATAAAACTGAGACATTACTGCTTGAGGCACTAATATAAGGTTCGGCAGAGAAGCGGTATTCAACGTCAACGTGTTTACTCAGGACTTCTTTACTGAAAATGCCACACATAAACAGAACTGTACCTCGTTTAACCCAAAACGTGTTATCACATACAACGTAAATAATGGCAAGCCATTTTTAAACGTGTCTCGATCGGTCGCACAAATCCTGTTGTTCATCAAACAACCACTGCACAGTTATGCGCCAGACCGAGCAGAGTTATATTCTCACCTCTCTCCCCTTGCCCCGTCAGGCTTGCACCGTCACAGGGACATTTCTACCATAGCTCAATAGCTTCGGTTGTTCCAGGTTATCTGTCACAGGGGCTGGTGGATATCATTTTTTATGCTTAGTAATGCATAAAATGTCACAAGCGTAAAAATGAGATCCGCCTTCTGGTTTTGCACTAAAATAATGAAAGAATGATGACAATGAACAAAAAAAGTAAGAGAAACGTTTCGCTGTGAATAAGACGATCGCTATCACAAAAATGACATAATCATATTTTTAACGTATGGGAAAATATATTTAGATCAGACCGCACGTAAGATATTAATTGGATAGAGTATCTGAAAATACTCAGGTGACAGGCGACGCCGAACGCTAATTACGCGGCGAGAGCAGAAGAAAATGATCTGACATGTTGACGACAGGATGAGGTATCTGCGAACCGCATCAGCAGACCTTCACCCTGCCATACTGTTTTTAGCGCTCAGCTACCAGGCGGATGATGTCGTCATCTTCATCCTTCGCAGCAACCGCTGCAGGTTCTGCCGTTTTTTCTGGTTCGTTAGCTTCACAAAGGCGACGGAGCAATGCGTTCTGTCTTTTTTGCTGGTCTAACAATGCTTCAAGCAGTTCTATCTGCTCGTTAGTACGCGAACTTGCCCGATTGACGAAAAACCACAACACAAGCCCAACAACCAAAACCACCACCGATACCGCTAAAGACGCAAAACTCAACGCGCCAGAATTCAAAACTTCGTTCATTTCACCACCTCAATGTAGACAGCATAGTTTACCACTGCCGCACAAGAAGGTAATCAACTGTTGTAAAAATGCGCTTACCAGGGAATAAATTTATTGATGGCACAAATACCGCTGAAAAATTGTACGTCCTGATCGCACATGATGTTAAACACCTGCGCCCACATCAATATGCATACCAGCACGATAACAATCAGTACCACCCAGCGTATTTTTTTCACTCCAGCTCCACTCTTCAACTCTACATCTTATGACTATAAATTATCATGCGTTACCTAAACCCAGCGTTAACTGTAACGGCATTCCATCTTTTTAGGAATGATTGACTTGTTTCATCCCGTGTACAGGCTAATCTACTAATAACGAGAAAAGATAAGAGGTTGTAATGCGTCTGATTATCCGCGCTATTGTGTTGTTAGCTCTGGTTTGGATCGGTTTATTACTCAGCGGCTATGGCATTTTGATTGGGAGTAAAGAGAATGCGGCCGGTCTGGGTTTGCAATGCCAATATCTGACCGCTCGCGGGACCAGCACCGCACAATATGTCCACTCAAACAGCGGCCTTATTGGCCTTTCAGATTGCCCTGTATTGCGGAAAAGTACTGTCGTTATCGATAACGGTTAAGATAGAAGCAATACATTCTCAATGCTATTTGCGCAAAACAGCGTTAATTTTATTCATTAAAAAACCCCAGGTACGCAATACCTGGGGTTTTACACTTAGCGCTATTGCTGCGGATTAGAACGGATAGTCGTTATAGCCCATTTGTTCAGAAATCTTACGCGCTGCCGTATGCAGCATCGCCACATATTCGTGTAAACGCTCTTCGGAAAAGCGCAGCGTCGGGAATGAGATACTCAAGCCCGCAATCACCACGCCAAAACGGTCAAACACTGGAACACCGATGCAGCGCAGGCCTTCTTCCTGCTCTTCGTTATCTTCGCCGTATCCCTGTTCACGTACTTTATCTAACAATACCAGCAATTCATCAGTATTTGTGATAGTACGGTCGGTGCTGCGTTTATACTCGATGCCGTCAAGAATTTCCTTCACTTCATCGCGGTCACGCCATGCCAGAAGAACTTTACCGATAGCCGTACTGTACAATGGGTTACGACGACCGACGCGGGAATACATACGCAGATTGTACATGGAGTCGATTTTATGAATGTAGACGATGCTGTCTTCATCCAGCGCACCAAGGTGTACGGTCTCTTTGGTCAAACGTGAAAGTTCACGCATCTGGATGTCAGCACTACGGATCAGATCAACGTTTTGTAACGCGCGCGCACCCAGTTCGAATAATTTCAGGGTCAGGGAGTATTTCTCTGACTCCCCTTCTTGTGCCACATAACCCAGCGTTTTCATGGTCTGCAAAAAGCGATAAACGGTGCTTTTCGACATCATGACGCGTTGCGACAGCTCGGTAATACCAATTTCGCGCTCTTCACCCAGCGCCTGCAGGATGCCAAAAACTTTCAGCACGGAAGATACAGAATCAGGTTGTTTATCCAGATCTGCGATTGCCATTTATCACCTCATTACGAGTGTTTTATAAAAATCAGAACCGGTTTTTATTATAATTTCGCGGACCTGCCCTCGCAATCGCTCTTTGCTTACTTAGTTACAAATCTGCGACCTAACGCCTGTATATCAATGCTAAGATTATTATTCTCATCATAATTCCCGATAAAATGACCCCTTATGGAAAAAATTCAGGCTGATGGCCTGCCATTGCCCCAGCGATATGGTGCAATTTTAACCATTGTTATTGGCATCTCTATGGCAGTACTCGACGGCGCAATAGCTAACGTCGCACTTCCGACGATTGCTACCGACCTTCAGGCGTCACCCGCCAGTTCAATCTGGATCGTTAACGCCTATCAAATCGCCATTGTCGTTTCACTGCTGTCACTCTCATTTTTGGGTGATATGTTTGGCTATCGACGCATTTATAAATGTGGTCTCGTCGTATTTCTGCTTGCCTCGCTGTTCTGTGCTTTATCAGACTCGCTACAAATGTTAACTCTGGCCCGCGTGGCTCAGGGGTTTGGCGGCGCGGCGCTGATGAGTGTAAATACAGCATTAATTAGACTTATTTATCCCCAGCGTCAGCTTGGTCGGGGGATGGGAATTAACTCCTTCATCGTGGCGGTATCCTCAGCGGCAGGCCCCACCATTGCCGCGGCGATCCTCTCTATCTCGTCATGGAAATGGCTGTTTCTGATTAACGTCCCGCTGGGAATAATTGCCCTGCTGCTGGCTATGCGCTTTTTGCCACCTAATTCGTCCCGCAGCAATAAACCACGCTTTGACCTGCCAAGTGCGGTAATGAATGCCTTAACGTTTGGCTTGTTAATTACCGCGCTCAGTGGATTTGCGCAAGGGCAGTCGCTAAAATTGATTGGCACCGAGCTTGTGGCGCTTATCGTGGTCGGTTTTTTCTTTATCCGCCGCCAGTTGGCGTTGCCGGTACCGTTATTACCGGTTGACCTGCTGCGTATTCCGCTGTTTTCACTCTCGATTTGCACGTCAATCTGTTCATTTAGCGCGCAAATGCTGGCGATGGTTTCTCTGCCCTTCTTTCTTCAAACCGTGCTCGGTCGTAGCGAAGTCGAAACGGGCCTGCTATTGACCCCATGGCCGCTGGCAACCATGGTGATGGCGCCGCTGGCCGGATATCTTATCGAACGCGTCCACGCGGGGCTATTGGGTGCACTGGGTATGGCCGTGATGGCAAGCGGATTATTTGCCCTGGTGTTACTTCCCTCTGCGCCCTCCGATATTAATATCATCTGGCCGATGATATTGTGCGGCGCGGGTTTTGGTCTATTTCAGTCACCGAATAACCACACCATCATCACCTCCGCACCGCGTGAACGCAGCGGCGGGGCGAGCGGGATGCTGGGGACTGCGCGCTTGTTAGGGCAAAGTACCGGCGCGGCACTGGTGGCGTTAATGCTCAATCAGTTTGGTGACAGCGGAACACATATGTCGCTGATAACTGCGGGTGTACTGGCAACGGCTGCCGCCATAGTGAGCGGCTTACGTATCACGCAGCCGCGCGTTCAGGCATAAAAAAAGCGCGTCTGACGACGCGCTTTTTCTTCCAGACTTCTTAGGGTTACTTCAGGTATTCCCCACTACGCAGCGCTTCAATACGCTTATCCAACGGCGGGTGAGTCATAAACAACTCACTCAACGATTTGGATTTACCGTTGATACAGAACGCCATCATGCTGGTGGCTTCCTGCGGTTCATAGCTGGTTTTCAGACGCTGCAACGCGGCGATCATCTTCTCACGGCCGACCAGTTTGGCAGAACCGGCATCCGCATGGAATTCACGGTGGCGTGAGAACCACATGGTAATAATGCTGGCCAGAATACCAAACACCAGTTCCAGCACCGTCGCCACCGCAAAGTAGATTAATGGGTTGCCGTTGCTGCCCTCGCCCTCATCGCGGTTACCGCCCATAAATCCGGCGGCAATTTGCGCCAGAATACGGGAGATAAAGATAACGAAGGTGTTGACCACCCCCTGAATGAGGGTCATGGTCACCATATCACCATTGGCAATGTGGCTGATCTCGTGCGCGATAACTGCTTCGGCTTCGTCCGGGCTCATGTTTTGCAACAGGCCAGTACTCACAGCAACCAGCGAAGCATCCCGGCGCGCACCGGTAGCAAACGCGTTAATATCTGGCGCATGGTAGATTGCAACCTGCGGCATAGCGATACCGGCCTGACGGGCCTGATTCGCTACCGTATTCATCAGCCAGCGTTCTCTTTCATTACGGGGCTGTTCGATCACTTCCCCGCCAACGGACTTTAACGCCATCCATTTGGACATCAGCAGCGAAATGAAGGAACCACCAAAACCAAACAGCAGTGCCATGATCAACAAGCCTTGAACGCTGCTTGACTGAATCCCTGTCAGGCTCAATACCAGCCCGAAAACGACCATCACAGCCAGGTTCGTCAGCAGGAAGAGCGCGATTCGCATCATAATTTTCTTTTAACCTCAATTTAACAAAACGCACTATGCGATTACCCATATCGTATGGGTCTTATGGCTATTTTCAAGCATCCATAGGTGCTAAGTCACCAGAAAGACACAACTTTACATTTTATCGTATCAGACTGACGTCTTCATGCGGTTGTTAAAAAAACAGGCACAATTTCTTGTGCCTGTTGGAGGTTATTGACTGGTTGCGGGCTGTTCCGCTGGCTTCTCTTTTTCAAGATGCGCCAGGTCGAGCGCTATTTTTACCGTTTCATCCAGATACGGATCCGGCTCCTGGTAATCTTTCGGCAGATCGTCCAGTTTCTTCAACAACGGTTTGCCTTCACGCTTAAACCGATCGTTGATGCGCGCCAGACGCAGTGCATCATCTTCGTTATTCTCTTTCTCACGCTGAGCGTAATTCAGAGAAGCAATGCTGCGCTTATCCTTCATCGCATTAAATCGCGCAATGTCCTTCATGATGTACTGGAACTCAGGATCGTTCGCAATACGTGCATTGTGCTCTTTTAGCAATTCAGGTCCAAATGGCGTCAGGTTATCAGACTTTGTATAGGTTGCCGCATCAATGCTATCCCACGGCAGCGCGTTATCTTCAAACTTCTCACCGGTTTCAGTTTCTTCATTACCTGTCGGCATGATGATATCCGGCGTAACGCCCTTACGCTGCGTACTGCCACCATTTACACGGTAGAATTTCTGGATCGTGTACTGAACGGAACCCAGTGCTGGCCATTCCGGACGCAGCATCTGATCGTAAATACGGTTCAGAGAACGATACTGCTGTACGGTGCCCTTCCCAAAGGTCGGTTCACCGACGATCAGCGCACGGCCATAATCCTGCATTGCCGCGGCAAAAATTTCCGATGCCGAGGCACTGAAGCGATCGACTAACACCACCAGCGGACCTTTGTAATACACAACACCGTCGGTATCGCTGTCTTCACGCACTTTGCCGTTATTGTCACGAACCTGAACCACCGGGCCGGAAGGAATGAACAGACCAGAAAGCGAGACCGCTTCGGTCAGTGCGCCACCACCGTTAGTACGCAGATCGATAATCACGCTGCTGACATTCTGTTTTTCCAGTTTCTGCAGCTGAACTTTTACGTCATCCGTCAGACCAACATAGAAACCAGGAATATCCAGTACGCCGACCTTTTCTTTGCCAACGGTTTTCACAGACATTTTAACAGCGCGGTCTTCGAGACGAATGCGTTCACGCGTTAGCGTGACAATGCGCGTCTTGGTGCCTTTACCAGCAGGCAGGATTTCGAGGCGAACTTTGCTGCCTTTAGGTCCTTTGATCAGCGCCACAACATCATCCAGACGCCAGCCAATCACATCGACCATGCCTTTTCCGGTCTGGCCCACGCCGACAATACGGTCGCCAACGCTTATCGCTTTGCTCTTGGCTGCCGGGCCGCCTGCCACCATGGAGTTAATGACGGTGTAGTCATCATCCATTTGCAGAACTGCGCCAATACCTTCCAGAGACAAGCTCATTTCAGTATTAAACTGTTCTGTGTTGCGCGGAGAAAGATAGTTAGTATGCGGGTCTATTTCACGAGCAAAAGCCGTCATCGCCAGTGAGAACACATCTTCACTGTTCGTCTGCGCCAGGCGGCGAATGGCAAATTTATAGCGACGTGTCAGCGTTTCGCGAATTTCCGCATCGGTTTTACCGGTCAGCTTCAGGCTGAGTTCGTCAAATTTTACTTTGCCGTCCCACAGCGCATTGAGCTCTGCTTCGCTCTTCGGCCAGGGAGCTTTGCTCCGGTCGAGGTTAAAGGTGTCAGTCCCGGTAAAATCCATTGGACGCGCCAGCACGCTTAGCGCGTACTGATATCGTTCAAAGCGGCGTTTTTGCGCCAGATTATAAAGATCGTAAAAGACATCCAGCTTGCCCGTGCGCAGTTCATCGCCGAGGACAGTTTTCTTTTTTGCATACTGTTCGATATCGCTCGCCAACAGCACGTTATGGCTGTAGTCGAGCAGATTCAGATAGCGGTCAAAAATTTTTGCCGAAAACGCCTGATCCAGATCGAACTGGCGATAGTGTGAACGTGTAAAACGTGAAGTTACACGTTCACTCACCGTCGCATGCTGGGTTTCTTCCTTTAAAACGGGGATTTGATCGGCACGCGTGATGTCTTCTACAGCAAGTGCCTGGCCTGCTAATGCAAGCAGACCAGCTAACGCAGTAAGCCTAAAAAAAGTGTTCATGCCAGGCCTGGCCTCCGTTTCAGAACACCAGGTGTTCTGCGCGTACAATCAAAGACATACCCGAATTCAGCTGTACACGGACGCCATCTTTGGTGATTTCTAATACGGTGGCATCCATCGCATTATTACCTGCTTTCACCTTCAAGGACTGCCCTACCGTCAGCACTGAAATATCAGATACCGGGGTATGCTGTTCTTCACGAGGAGCACGCGGTGCTTTTGCTGCTGGTTTTTCAGCGCGAGGTTTACGTTCAGCCCCTTCTTTACGACGCGGAGCAGGACGCGGCTTACGCTCGCGACGCGGTGCGTCTTCTTTTTCGCCGGCAGCAGCGGCCGCTTCGCGTTTTTTCGCCTGTTGCTCTGCACGTTGCGCCTGAACGCGAGCTTTAGCTTCTTCCAGCTGTTTGCGAGCATGTTCAACATGTTGCTCATCCAACTCACCACATGGGTTGCCGTCGAGATCAACACGCGTTGCGCCCAATTTAACGCCATACAGATAGCGCCAGCTTGAAGTATAGAGACGTAAGGCAGAACGGAGCTGTGTCTTGCTG
The DNA here is from genome assembly GCF_008693645.1 of Citrobacter werkmanii. Taxonomy (NCBI): domain Bacteria; kingdom Pseudomonadati; phylum Pseudomonadota; class Gammaproteobacteria; order Enterobacterales; family Enterobacteriaceae; genus Citrobacter; species Citrobacter werkmanii. The sequence goes on from NZ_CP044101.1 coordinate 2,988,143, forward strand.
AGGTTCATTTCGCCCTCAACACGCTCTACCAAATCCTGAAAAATGCCAATTTTCAGTGGGCGCGCTTCGCCTTCAGCACTAAAACACTGCGGGAAGCGTTCGGCCAGAAACGCGATGACTTCTTTACTGCTATTCAACTTAGGTTGATTTTCCATGAAATTTCCTGATTACAACGGACGTAGCCAACAAGCGCAGGCATGAACAGGCGACATTATAATGACGTCATCAGTAATTGCTACGTTATCCGTTGATTATCCTGCGACGCTCGCAAAGAATTTTTTGTAATCCGTCGTTGCAAGCACGGTTTCAAGCTGTGCCACAAGCGTACGCAGCCCCTGTTCGTCTTCTTCAGTGAAGCGACCAAACGCAGTGCTATCAATATCCAGCACGCCGATTATCTGATTTTCAACGGTGACAGGCAGAACGATTTCCGCGTTGCTGGCGGCATCGCATGCGATGTGCCCGTCAAACGCGTGCACGTCTTCGATACGCTGCACCTGATTGCGCGCCACCGCGGTACCGCATACACCACGCCCTACCGGGATCCGCACACAGGCAATTTTGCCCTGGAAAGGGCCAAGTACCAGAGTCTCGCCCTCAAGCAGGTAAAAACCGGCCCAGTTTACTTGTGCCAGACGCTCGTACAACAATGCGCTGGTATTTGCCAGCGTTGCCAGAAAACTAGTTTCACCTGCCATTAATGCCTGAAAATCACGGTTCAGATCCGTGTATAGCTCTGATTTGTTCATTATGTAATCACTTAGTTGTCTTACTTAAAACTGCAGCCTACTAAAATAAACATTAAATGCGTTAATGCTCAAGATCATTCCCGTCATGAGTTAAGATAACATTACTTCAACATTTTGATACGCGATACATGGCCCTTACGACATCACGCATCACGCCAACTAAAAAAATAGCCATCAGGTCTATCGGCGAGGCACTACCGCGTGCACATTATCATCGTTGTCCTGAATGCGACCTGATATTTAGCTTGCCTAAAATGCGCTCGCACCAAAGCGCATTCTGCCCACGCTGTCAGGCAAAAATCCGTGACGGACGCGACTGGTCCTTAACGCGGCTGGCAGCAATGGCTGTCACCATGTTGCTGCTGATGCCCTTCGCCTGGGGAGAGCCGCTGTTACATATTTTTTTGCTCGGTGTACGCATTGACGCCAATGTGATGCAGGGTATCTGGCAAATGACCCGCCAGGGTGACCCACTCACCGCATCTTTCGTGCTATTTTGCGTTGCGGGCGCGCCGATTATTCTCGTTACCTCAATCGCTTATCTGTGGTTTGGTAATATTCTCGGGATGAACCTGCGTCCGGTGCTACTGATGCTGGAAAGGCTCAAAGAGTGGGTGATGCTCGATATCTATCTTGTGGGTATCGGCGTCGCGTCAATTAAAGTTCAGGACTATGCTTATTTGCAACCTGGGGTGGGACTGTTTGCTTTTATTGCGCTGGTGATCCTCAGTATTTTGACGTTATCGCACCTCAACGTAGAACAGCTTTGGGACCGTTTTTACCCACAAAGGCCTGCTCGTCGGCCCGATGAAAAGCTTCGCGTTTGCCTTGGTTGCCACTTTACAGGGTATCCGGACGCCCGCGGCCGCTGCCCTCGTTGCCACATACCGTTGCGCTGGCGCAGAAATCAAAGTATTCAAAAATGTTGGGCTGCTCTGCTGGCCTCGATTGTCCTGCTGCTGCCTGCGAACCTCCTGCCTATCTCGATTATTTATGTCAATGGCTCCCGGCAGGAAGACACGATCATGTCAGGCATACTGTCTCTGGCGAACAGTAATATCGGCGTGGCGGCGATCGTGTTTATTGCCAGTATTCTGGTGCCATTCACCAAAGTGATTGTGATGTTTACGTTGCTCATCAGCATTCATTTTAAATGTGAGCAAGGATTGCGTACCCGCATCAAACTACTGCGCATAGTGACCTGGATTGGTCGCTGGTCAATGCTGGATCTTTTTGTTATCGCTTTAACCATGTCGCTGATTAATCGCGATCAGATACTTGCTTTTACTATGGGACCGGCTGCGTTTTATTTCGGCGCAGCGGTAATATTGACTATTCTTGCAGTGGAATGGCTGGACAGCCGCTTACTTTGGGATGCACATGAGTCAGGAAACGCCCGCTTCGCAGACTGAAGCGCAGATTAAAACAAAACGTCGTATCTCCCCGTTCTGGCTGCTGCCGTTCATCGCATTGATGATTGCAGGATGGCTTATCTGGGGAAGCTATGAAGATCTCGGTAATACCGTAACCATTGACTTTATGTCGGCGGACGGCATTGTGCCTGGCCGTACCCCTGTTCGCTATCAGGGCGTCGAAGTGGGCACGGTGCAGGACATCAACCTCAGCAAAGACCTGCGTAAAATTGAAGTCCGCGTCAGCATCAAATCAAATATGAAAGATGCACTGCGCAAAGATACCCAGTTCTGGCTGGTCACGCCGAAAGCGTCACTGGCGGGGGTTTCCGGCCTGGATGCGTTAGTTGGCGGCAACTATATCGGCATGATGCCCGGAACCGGCGAGCCAGAGGATCATTTCGTCGCGCTTGATACGCAGCCGAAATACCGTCTGAACAATGGCGATTTGATGCTGCACCTGCGGGCCCCCGACCTCGGTTCGCTTAATAGCGGCTCGCTGGTTTATTTCCGCAAAATCCCGGTAGGTCGGGTCTATGACTACACCATTAATCCAAATAATCAGGGCGTAACCATCGACGTGCTGATTGAACGTCGCTTTACCAATCTGGTGAAAAAAGGCAGCCGTTTCTGGAACGTATCAGGGGTAGACGCGGATGTCAGCCTCAGCGGCGCCAAAGTGAAACTGGAGAGTCTGGCTGCGCTGGTAAATGGCGCCATTGCCTTTGACTCACCGGAAGATTCGCAACCCGCCGTTGCCGACGACACGTTTGGTTTGTATCAGGATCTCGCGCACAGCCAGCGCGGCGTGATCGTTAAGCTCGACTTACCCAGCGGCGACGGACTGAAAGCAGGCTCAACTTCGCTGATGTATCAAGGATTAGAAGTCGGTCAACTGACCAAACTGGATTTAAATCCGGGCGGGAAAGTCACCGGCGAGATGACGGTCGATCCCAGCGTCGTCACGCTATTGCGCGACAACACGCGTATTGAATTACACAGCCCTAAATTATCATTAAGCGATGCGAATCTCAGTTCGCTGCTGACGGGCAAAACATTCGAACTGATACCTGGCGAGGGCGAGCCGCGTAACCAGTTTGCGGTGATTCCTGCAGAGCAATCATTGTTACACGATCCGGGCGTCATGACGCTGACGCTGACCGCGCCAGAAAGTTACGGGATTGATGCCGGCCAACCGCTGATTCTTCACGGCGTACAGGTCGGTCAGGTGATTGATCGCACGCTCTCCAGCAAAGGCGTTTCGTTTACCGTCGCCATCGAACCGCAGCATCGCGCGCTGGTGCAAGGCGACAGTAAGTTTGTGGTCAACAGTCGGGTCGATGTCAAAGTTGGGCTTGATGGCGTGGAGTTTCTTGGTGCCAGCGCCAGTGAGTGGATCAGCGGCGGCATTCGTATTTTGCCTGGTACAAAAGGTGAAATGAAAAAAAGCTATCCGCTGTATGCCAATCTGGAAAAAGCGATTGAGAACAGCCTGAGCGATCTGCCAACCACCACGGTCAGCCTGAGTGCCGAGACGCTGCCCGATGTGCAGGCCGGTTCGGTGGTCTTATATCGTAAATTCGAAGTCGGTGAAGTGATTAGTGTTCGTCCACGCGCCGATGCGTTTGATATCGATCTGCATATCAAACCGGAATATCGCAACCTGCTGACCAGCAACAGTGTGTTCTGGGCCGAGGGCGGCGCCAAGGTTCAGCTTAACGGCAGCGGTTTAACCGTTCAGGCTTCTCCCCTGTCGCGAGCGATTAAAGGCGCAATAAGCTTCGATAACCTGAGCGGCGCCAGCGCCAGCCAACGCAAAGGCGACAAGCGGATTCTGTATGCGTCAGAAACCGCTGCGCGTGCGGTGGGCGGCCAGATAACCCTGCACGCCTTCGATGCCGGTAAACTGGCGGCCGGGATGCCGATTCGCTACCTGGGAATCGATATTGGCCAGATCCAGACGCTTGAGCTGATCACTGCCCGTAACGAAGTTCAGGCCAAAGCGGTACTGTATCCGGAGTACGTACAGACCTTTGCGCGTAGCGGCACACGCTTCTCCGTGATTACCCCGCAAATCTCAGCAGCCGGCGTGGAGCATTTAGATACCATCTTACAGCCGTATATCAACGTTGAACCTGGCCGCGGTAACCCGCGCCGTGATTTTGAGCTGCAGGAAGCTACTATCACCGACTCTCGTTACCTCGATGGTCTGAGTATTGTGGTGGAAGCACCGGAAGCGGGTTCATTAAACATCGGTACGCCAGTTCTGTTCAGAGGTATTGAAGTCGGGACCGTCACCGGGTTGACGCTCGGCTCCCTTTCCGATCGCGTGATGATCGCTATGCGCATCAGCCAGCGCTATCAGCATCTGGTGCGTAACAACTCTGTATTCTGGCTGGCATCCGGCTACAGTCTCGACTTCGGCCTGACCGGCGGCGTCGTGAAGACCGGTACCTTTAATCAGTTCATTCGCGGTGGGATCGCCTTTGCAACCCCGCCGGGTACGCCACTGGCCCCGAAAGCACAGGCTGGTAAACACTTCCTGTTGCAGGAAAGCGAACCGAAAGAGTGGCGTGAATGGGGAACCGCCCTGCCACGATAACATCTCCCTTTGCTCCGGCGTACTCGCGCCGGAGCACTTATGCTACACTGCGCACCTGTTTTTTTGCCGGTGGTACCAAGTGGCTTATTTTCCCGACGCCTTTCTGACACAAATGCGTGAAGCAATGCCTTCCACGCTCTCATTCGATGATTTTCTCGCTGCCTGCCAGCGTCCGCTGCGCCGTAGCATCCGCGTCAATACGCTGAAAATCTCTGTTGCCGATTTCCTCACTCTGACAGCGCCATATAACTGGTCGCTCACCCCTGTTCCATGGTGTGCTGAAGGCTTCTGGATTGAACGCGATGATGAAACGTCACTGCCGCTCGGCAGCACCGCAGAACATTTAAGCGGCCTGTTTTATATTCAGGAAGCCAGCTCAATGTTGCCAGTCGCCGCGCTGTTTGCCGATGGCAATACCCCGGAACGCGTAATGGATGTCGCGGCAGCTCCCGGCTCCAAAACCACGCAAATTGCCGCCAAAATGAATAATCAGGGCGCGATTCTGGCGAATGAGTTTTCCGCCAGTCGCGTCAAAGTCCTGCATGCCAATATCAGCCGTTGCGGTATCAACAATGTCGCCCTGACCCATTTTGACGGGCGGGTATTCGGCGCGGCATTACCAGAAACATTCGATGCCATATTGCTGGATGCTCCATGTTCCGGCGAAGGCGTGGTACGTAAAGATCCCGATGCGCTGAAAAACTGGTCCATAGAAAGTAATCTGGAAATTGCCGCAATCCAGCGTGAGCTCCTCGACAGCGCATTTCACGCTCTGCGTCCCGGCGGCACATTGGTTTATTCAACCTGTACGCTGAACCGTGACGAAAACGAAGCCATTATGCAGTGGTTGATTGAAACCTACCCGGATGCCGTTGAATTTTTACCGTTGGGCGATTTATTCCCGGAGGCTGAACACGCCCTGACGCCGGAAGGATTCCTGCATGTGTTCCCGCAGATCTACGATTGTGAAGGATTCTTCGTCGCGCGTTTGCGCAAAACGGCCGCCATTCCTGCGCTACCCTCACCGAAATATAAAGTGGGCAACTTCCCGTTCAGCCCGCTGAAAGGACGTGAATCCGCGCTTGTTGCTCAGGCCGCTAACGCCTGCGGATTACAATGGGCAGACAATTTACGCCTGTGGCAGCGCGATAAAGAGATCTGGTTATTTCCGACAGAGATTGAACCCCTGATTGGCAAAGTTCGTTTTTCCCGCCTCGGGGTTAAACTGGCTGAAACCCACAACAAAGGGTATCGTTGGCAGCATGAAGCCGTCATCGCCCTCGCCGATCCAGGCCACAGCCATGCGTTCGAACTGAGCCTTTCCGAAGCGGAAGAGTGGTATCGCGGTAGAGATGTTTACCCGCAAACTTCACCCGCAACTGACGACGTGTTAGTTACGTTCCAGCATCAGCCGATCGGCCTGGCAAAACGTATTGGATCGCGATTGAAGAATAGCTATCCACGCGAGCTTGTCCGGGATGGCAAACTCTTTACAGGATAACGCACGTTTTGACTGGCGCTTTTGCTAACGTTGACTACGCTGAAAAATGGACGACCTAACTGGTCGTACCACAATCAGCAGATAAACGGAGAGCACGATGATGAAAACCAGTGTGCGCATTGGCGCTTTTGAAATCGACGACGCCGAGTTGCATGGCGAATCGCCGGGGGACCGAACGTTAACCATTCCATGTAAGTCCGATCCGGATTTATGTATGCAACTGGACGCCTGGGATGCCGACACCAGCGTCCCGGCCCTTCTGAATGGAGAACATTCTGTTCTGTTTCGCGAGCACTACGATCGTAAGTCAGATGCCTGGATCATGCGCCTTGCCTGATTCAAAAAGAACCCGTCGCCAGACGGGTTATTTCCTGGCTAATTTCCCTCATCTATCAACATCTTCTACACTAGAGGTATGGCTTTACCATTAGAGGATGGAATGTTCACGCTGGTTCTTTTTGTGTGCTACCTTGACGGCGGTTGTGAAGATATCGTGGTTGATGTCTACAAAACTGAGCAGCAATGCCTTGTATCGATGGACGATCAGCGCATTCGTAACGGCGGATGTTTGCCTGCGGACGATTATATCGACAGCTTCTGGCGTCCGGCCCAGGAATACAGTGATTTCTGATTATTGCAGTTGCACCAGCGTTAATTCGCCGCCAAATACCGCACCGGTATCAATATAGTGCAGATTGTCGCGATCCAACCGATGCCGCAGCGGCGTATGTCCAAACCAAAAGTGATCCGCGCCGCGTATGCCGTTACCATTGTTCATCAACCGCGCTCGATCCCACAGTACCCGCTGTAAATCGACCTCTTTTTGCCACTGGTAATCATCATCCGGGTAATCAGCATGAGCAACAACGTGTATACCACTCCGGCAGCGTAGTTCCAGAATCCAGGGTAACTTTCGGCACGCTTCCAGTGCTAACCTCGCCGCGGGCTGATCCGCGTGAGCAAACCACGCGCCGCCGTTCATAAACCACGACAGTTGCTCCCCCGTCGCCAGTGCATCCAACGCCATCTGCTCATGATTGCCCCTGACTGCCACAATCCAGCTTTTACGCATCAGGCGCAGGCAACGGAGACTGTCAGGGCCACGGTCGATAACATCGCCCACTGAAACCAACAGATCCTGCCAGGGATCAAAATGGCACTGGCGCAGTTTAGCCATCAATAAAGAGAAGCAACCGTGGAGATCCCCAACGACCCAGACGTGTCGCCAGTTTGTTGCTGCGATCCGCTGGTAGATATTGTCAGGCTGTCCCATTTGACCTCCTGCATACAAATATTACCCTTCACTTAATTAAACCATAGCAGCAAAATTCCGAACGATGCTGGTGTCACGACCCTATGTGATCAGCCCGCCTAACAGGCACCTGGGCAACAGCTTCCAGCTCTTCTTCCAGTTCTGTAACAATAGATTGCAGGTCATAAGTGGGTGCATTTCGCGTGCTGGCTCTTTCTTCTCTTTTATGTTTGCTTGTTATTTTTATATAAAAATCAATAACCTCAGGTATGTCTGCTGTGATTTTTTTCACGTCATTATCATGGTAAAAGAGCAGTGGCGGCCCACCCTGGGTATTAAATGCAACGGCCTTTAATGGTGTCAGCTCCATAGCTTCAATAAATCCTTTATCACAGCTTAAAATTCCAGGGAAAAAATACCGTTGGTCATTTCCGGTATTGAAGGTAATAGCTTGTTCTAAATATCTGCAATGAGTAAGGTCCCATGCCATCCCATGTAAAGCTGGCCACATATTTTTTGATTTTTTATGTATCTTGTTAAAAAATCTAAATTGAGTTCCTCTTTTAAAGAACTCACTTGCAAGAATCAGCTCTCTTGTGGCCAGAAAACCGACTTTGTTGTGTGCAAAAATTAACAGATCGATAAGTTTATTCTTTAGCGACCTGGCGGGTGATTTGATTTGGATGATACTCATCATTAGAAGGTAAGCATATATACTATCATGTCGATCTCGTAGCGCACGCCTGAACTCAGAATCCTTGTGTTTAGCAAGCATAGAATTAAAATGTCTGTCAGTTTTAAGTAAAAGCTCACTTTGTGATATTTTTGATGTCAATTTCCCGGTATTTCCCGTTTTGATGAAATCTACATCCTTTATAAACTCGTAACCTAACAATTTATCAAATATTTTATGATGGTTTTCTTTTACATCTAAATTGTTAAGATTCTCCAGTTCATACAGTACAGAATCTACCTGAGTATTTTTATGGGAAATAAAATTGAATATTTCTTCAATGTCATCATCTAAACCTGAGACCTTTCCGTTAATATAAGGCCGCAAATAACTTAATGCCTGGCTATCAAGGGATATTGAGTAGTCTATTTTAAAAGTAGAGCAGCGTTTATCACTAAACATTTCTTCTATCGTTTGAGGATCCATGACGAACACGTTTTCATCATTGAATAAAGAACGAATAGATGCTCCGTTTTCGAACTTTTTGTTAGTTTGAAAGCCCGGATATGGACCTTTAGGAGACGAAAATACAAATTTATATTCAGGTATTAACTGATAGACATTAGTGTAGAGATTTAATGAGGAAGAGAGATCGTCTGCATTACCAATTTCCATCACCAGCCATTCTTTAAACTTATCCATTTCTTCTGTCTCTTTACTGTGAGTCTAAGTCCCGAGTCAGTGGTGAGAACTTCACCTATTGATGAAGAAGTATACCGCTATCGGTACAAGCGAGTCCAAACGTCTGAGGGAACAAGAACCCACTGAAAACACTGACACATAAGTCATGCACACTCCTGGATACGAGGAAAAACAGCACCCAGCCCTGTTCTTTTTCTCTGCAAATACACTGTGAATGTTAAAAACTGTGTGGTATAACGAAGCAATCCCAAATACTGATATGTGGACAAATTTCGGAAATTTTTGGACATGACGTTCTAACTTATTGAAATGAAATCCGCATAAAAAGAGACCGAATACGATTCCTGTATTCGGTCCAGGGAAATGGCTCTTGGGAGAGAGCCGTGCGCTAAAAGTTGGCATTAATGCAGGCTAAGTTACCCTGCCATTTAAGAATAGATGACAGCGCCAGGTTTTCCAGTCCGCGACTAAAGTGACCGGAAAAAAAGGCAGTCTGTTACACGACCAAATGTAAAAACCGCAAGTTCTCCTGTGAGATCCTGCGGTTTTTTTATTGGAAATCAGAACGCTACATCTGACAATTAACAGAGTTTTTCTGCACGCTCAACAAACGGCGCCAGGCTCATTTTTTCACCCGGTTTCGTCGGGTCATCAATCTGGATAATCTCAATCGGCTTCGCCGTGGTTTTACCGCTCGCAACCTGTTCTCTGGCAACATCATTCAATGGATATTGCACCAGCGTGCTGGGATTGATGACATACAGCGCGTGACCTGCACGGCAGGTCAGCATCACCTCTTCCCGATTAAACGCCCACTTATCTTTGCCAACCTCAAAACGGCTGACGGTGATGACCTGTGGCGCTGCCAGCGCGGCCCCTGAACTTGCCAGTAGTAGTAAAGAGAGAATGATTTTTTTCATGCGTTTTGCCAGTCCATCAATCAAAAAGGTTCGAGGGTTGCAAACAGGCTGACAATCGCCAGCACAACGGCCCCTATTCCCCATTCCAGTTTTGTCATCCAAATGAAATAGAGCGTCACACAGCCATTATCCTGCTGCATGCGTGGTACCAGAACATACCGATTCGCCAGGGCAATCGCTACCATTAGCATGACAAGGGCACCTTTTAACAAAAGCAGTTGCCCATAAGCCATGTGCCAGGAGCCGGAAACACCGACAATAAACAGGGCATTCATAATCCCGGTAAGTAAAACCCCGGCCACGAAGAGATGCCCATAGCGGGAGAAACGCATCATGGTTCCGATCGCTTGTTCCCGCCAGCGGCCCTGCGCCATTCTCATACAGTAAAGTACGGGCAGCAACCCGCCAAACCAGGCGGCGGCACATATCAGATGTAAGGCATGGTTAACCTGTTGGATAGCCCCAGCGACGCCAGTATGCAGCGTTGCATGTCCAACACCTGCCAGCAAAATAAACTGAGCAATCGTCAGCATCAAGAGCAGCCGCGACATGCTGCGCGGCACAACGATGGTCACCACCAACGTGACCATCGCGAGGATAATCTGCCATAGCCAGACGCCGCCAAATTGCGTCTGCAGAACGGCGCCCCAAACGTCTGTAGAGACGACATCCCGCCATCCTGAGCCCATTAAGCCCCCCTGGATCGCCAGCATTAGCGTCGCGCTGATAAAACTCCACGTCGCGGCATGGCGTTGCAGACGTAAAAAACGACGCATCATTAAACGGCGAACCGAAACGGGAGCCAGCCATGCGCCGTAAAGCGCACAACCAAACACCAGCATCAACGCGGTAAAATGAATAAATCGCAGGGCAACCCAGGTAAATGCCAGCATCGGTTATTTCACGCTAAAGGTATATTGTCCCTTTGTCTTGTGACCATCCACGGATACAACGTGCCAGTCAACCGTATATTTTCCGGCCTCCAGCGTTTGAGCGAGCGGAATAATCAGTTGCGTTTTGTCCTGATCGCTGCGGGTCGCTTTGCCCGTCTTGATTGATTCCTTTTGTGGACCTGTCAGCGTTGCGCCGCTGAACGCAGGTTCGACGCCCTCAGAAAAATTCAGCGTCAGCGCCTGGGGAGAAGCGGTGACTTCCGCATTCGCCGCCGGACTTTGTTTTGTCAGGTGAGCATGCGCCAATGCAGCGGGTGTTGCGAGGAGGCTGGCGAGTACGATGAGAGTATTACGTAGCGAAGATGCAGATGAAGCCATTTCAACTATTCCTTTTTGTTATGTCTAATCTATAGAGAATAACCTTCTACAATGATCGAGTCGAGAATCATCAATTCTGTCTTGCCATTAATGCGCACTCTTAGTAACTTTGCGCGCCGGAAGACAGAGAAAAGGAGCAGCCTATGAACATCAATCTGGCCAAACTTGAGCAAGCCGAAATGGATAAGGTCAATGTTGACCTGGCCGCGGCGGGTGTCGCATTTAAAGAACGCTACAATATGCCGATCGTTGCCGAAGTGGTTGAACGTGAACAGCCCGAACATTTACGCGACTGGTTTCGTGAAAGACTCATCGCGCATCGCCTGGCATCCGTCTCCCTTTCACGTTTACCGTACGAGCCGAAAGTTAAATAAAACTTATATTACGTTACGATTCCTTACATGATGCCTGCTACAGTATAAGTATATTCTTAATCTATACTTTAAAGATGGTTGTAGACACTATGAAAAGGAAATCATTATGTCACACTGGAAAATCGCAGCAGCACAATACGAACCTCTTCACGCGTCAGTGACCGAAAACGTTGCCCATCACCTGCAATTCATTCAGGCAGCCGCACAATGCCAATGTGAATTGCTGGTCTTCCCCGCCCTCTCCTTGTTGGGCTGCGTTGATGAGAATGACTCCCTCCCAGCGCCACCTGATGAAGCGTTGCTGGAACCGCTGGCGCATGCCGCAGCGACTTACCGCATGACAATTATCGCGGGATTGCCGGTAGAGCATAACAATCGTTTTGTGAAAGGCATTGCGCTTTTCTCTCCCTGGATGACATCACCATTAACGTTTCATCAGAGCCACGGGGCCTGTATTGCCAGACAGCGCAATGCCATTAGCGTTGTGGATAGTCAGCCAGAAGGTATTGATATCGATCCTGCTTTTTCGTTATTCACCAGTAGCCAGTCCATCAGCGAGCCAGAACTCCTCTCATCCGCATCTCAGCTACAAAGTTTCTCGCATAAATTTGCCATCGCGGTATTAATGGCCAATGCACGCGGGAGCAGCGCGTTATGGGACGAGCGAGGTCGATTGATTGTACGCGCCGACAGCGGTTCTTTGCTCTTAACCGGTCAACGCACGCCACGGGGTTGGCAAGGTGATATCATTCCATTACGCTAGTCGTTTTGGTCGGGAGCATGGCATGTTGCGCATAATAGATACAGAAACCTGTGGTCTGCAGGGAGGCATTGTTGAGATTGCTTCTGTCGATGTGGTTGATGGAAAGATAGTTAACCCAATGAGCCACCTGGTGCGCCCTGACCGCCCCATTAGCCCCCAGGCGATGGCTATTCATCGCATTACTGAAGCGATGGTAGCCGATAAGCCATGGATTGAAGATATCATTCCGCACTATTACGGTAGCCAGTGGTATGTGGCGCACAACGCAAGTTTCGACCGCCGCGTATTGCCAGAGATGCCCGGAGAGTGGATCTGCACCATGAAGCTCTCCCGTCGATTGTGGCCAGGAATCAAATACAGCAATATGGCGCTGTACAAATCACGTAAGCTGAACGTTCAGACGCCTGCAGGCCTGCATCACCACCGCGCTCTGTACGATTGCTACATCACTGCGGCTTTGCTGATCGACATCATGCAGACTTCAGGCTGGACCGCAGAGCAGATGGTCGACATTACCGGCCGCCCTGCATTACTCACTACTTTCACATTTGGTAAGTACCGTGGAAAACCGGTATCAGAGGTGGCAGAACGCGATCCGGGCTATCTGCGTTGGTTATTTAATAACCTCGACAGTATGAGCCCGGAGCTGCGATTAACGCTGAAGCACTATCTGGATAACATCTGATCTGAAGCTTGCCCAGACAGCGTTCCCTGTGCCAGCCCAATCAAAAACGCGTACTCCAGGGCCACGCCTTCGTAAGATTTAAAACGCCCGGACTTACCGCCGTGCCCGGAATCCATATCCGTGCACAGTAACAGCAAGCGATCGTCCGTTTTCAGCTCACGCAATTTTGCCACCCACTTTGCCGGTTCCCAGTATTGCACCTGGGAGTCGTGTAATCCCGTCGTGACCAGTAAATGCGGATAATCCTGCGCGGTGACGTTGTCATAGGGGCTGTAGCTTTTCATATACGCATAGTACTGCGGATCCTGCGGATTACCCCATTCCTCAAATTCACCGGTGGTCAATGGAATTGAGTCATCCAGCATCGTGGTCACCACATCGACAAACGGCACCTGGGCAATCACGCCATGGAACAAGTCCGGGCGCTCGTTGATGGCGACACCCATTAACATTCCGCCGGCGCTTCCCCCCATGCCGTAACATAACGATGGCGCGCCATAGCCCATTTTTAGCAGCGCATCGCAGACGTCGAGGTAATCATTAAAGGTATTTTTCTTGTGCAGAAACTTACCGTCTTCGTACCATTGCTGACCCAACTCACCGCCGCCACGCACATGGGCAATGGCATAAACAAAGCCGCGATCCAATAAGCTTAAACGGCTGCTACTGAAATCAGCATCCATACTGGCGCCATACGAACCATAGCCGTAAACCAGTAATGGGTTTTTCCCTTTCAGGAAATACTTTTGATGATAAACCAGTGAGACCGGAACCTCGGTACCATCGCGCGCGGTGATCCAGACATGTTCGCTGCGGTAATTCGCCGCATCAAATCCGGGGACCTCCGTCTGCTTAAGCACGCGACGCTCCCCGGTGTCCATATCCAGTTCAAACAACGTGTCCGGCGTGGTCATGGAGGAATAGCCATAGCGCAGTCGCGATGTCTCCGGTTCCGGGTTATAGGCAAGCCAGGTCACATACGCCGGATCGTCAAAGGCGATACCGATCACTTCGCGCGTTTTGCGATTGATCTGACGCAGACTGGTTAAACCCTGCTGGCGTTCTTCCACCACCAGCCAGTCGGTAAACAGGGTAAACCCCTCCAGCATGACGTTTTCGCGCGGCGGGATCAGCACCTCCCACGCTTGTTCATTGCGTACGCGCGTGCGGTACAGACCAAAGTTTTTACCTTCACGATTAGAGCGCAGATAAAACTTGTGCTGATAGTGATCGAGGCTGTACTCGTGGTCTTTACGCCGCGCTAAAAAAAGCAACGGTTCGGCGTCGGCCAGTTCTGCATCCAACAGCAGAACCTCACTGGTCGTCGCGCTGGCGATATGGATCACCACATAATGTAACGAGGTGGTTTTATGCAGACTGACATAAAACATGTCATCGGCTTCTTCGTACACCAATTCGTCCAGTGACGAGGGAGATCCGACGGTATGCCGCCAGACCTGGTACGGCAGTAACGTCGTGGCGTGTTTGCGAACGTAATAGAAGGTCTGGGAATCATTCGCCCAGACCAGATCCGCTTCAACGTTATCCAGTACTTCCGGATACCAGTTGCCGCTTTCCAGATTGCGGAAGCGAACGCCATATTGCCGCCGGGAGAGGTAATCTTCGGCCAGCGCCATAATGCTGTTATCGGGTGATATCGCCAGCCCTCCCAGCGTATAAAATTCACTGTGGGCTGCGCGTTGGTTGCCGTCCAGCAGAGTATCCCATTCATCCCACTCTTCGCTGAGAACCGACTGGCGCTGATAAATGGCATATTCACATCCCGGTTCATAAATATGCCGGTAACGATAACCATTTTTCACATAGGGAGCGGACGCATCCTGTGGGGGAATACGGTCGATAATTTCTTTCAGAACGCGGTCCTGCAAAGCCTGCTGCGAAGCCATAACCTGATGGCCATACGCATTTTCCTGTTGCAGGTATTCGAGCACGTCCGGCTGCGAGCGGGTGTCGTCTCGCAACCAGTAATAATTATCAACACGTGTATCGCCATGCTGCGTCATGGCGTGAGGAATACGAGAAGCTTTTGGTAGCATGTCATTGTTCTTTTGCTTAAACATCCTATAAGGGTGGCAAAAGACAGCGATGATGCAAGCGAAACATGCGCCTTAGCGATAAGTAATTAACCCGGTAAAGCCTGTTTTTGCGCCTTGAGATCCTGTTCAATGCCGTCACGAACATCCTGTGGGATCTTCAACGCATCACCCAGAGCATTCAGATAGCTGCGCTCCATAAAGTGGTCGATATCAATCGCCGCACAGCTCAGGAAGTAAATTTCCAGCGCCTCTTCTTCGTTGCGGATCCCTTGCGCCAAGCGCTGAGGATCCAGCGGTTGTTCGATAGCCCGCTCAATCAGAACGCGGCCTTGCTCCTCAACACCCGCGTCACGAAGCTGCTGTTCAATGGCGGTACGCTCTTTGGCATCAATATGACCATCGCTTTTAGCCGCAAAAACCAGCGCCAGGATCAGGCGTTCAGTTCGCTCATCCAGCGGCGAGCTTTGTACGCCGAACTGCGGCTCATCCTGATGCGCGGCGCGAACTTTATCTTTGTATTTGTTCCACAGCACGGTTCCGGCAACCGCACCACCACCCACCAGAAGCGCGCTGGTGCCGTATTTGCTCAGTAACTTACGTGAGGATTTGTTGGCAACCAGTAATCCCGCCAGACCGCCTAACGCGCCAGGGACCAGAAGTTTACTCAGCCCTTGCTCGCCGGAAGATGATGCGGAGGATCCTTTTTGCCCAAGAAGAGATTGTAGTTGGTTCAGCCAGTTAGCCATTTTGCCCCTCAAGTACAGACGAATAATCGTCAAAGCGTACCCGAGGGGATGTCAGGAAGTGTTCAGCTCATCAAAAGATGTGCAAATACGCTCATTACTGCGGTTGATACTCCGCCGTTCCGGCCTGGCAGTCGACTTTTACCTGATAGTGAATATCCGCGCTTTTTCCGCGAACCGTCAGCGGGACCGACCATTTGCCATCTTTGCCCGTAATATCGGGGGTATTAACCCAGGCGACAGGATCGGCTTGCCCAACACGCTTTTGATCGTCAGCCCAGCGCGCGATGCGATTTTGTTGATAATCACGTTTCACGCTCGCCGCAATACCATCAGCATTCAGCCCTTCGCATTTTGGAAACTGAACATTTTTGCTTTCCATATTTGCCGCAAAAACAGATACGCTGGCAGATAACAACAGCAGGCTTAATAACGCTCTTTTTTTATACATTTTTTTCTCCTTTATCTCCCCTTCGTCTTTCCGGTTGCATGTAGCAATGCGAAAGGACGTCAGGGATTGCACAATGATTCAGGGAAAAGCATGGTACAAAACGTCAGGAGCGCAAGTCGTTTCAGGCAGCCTGGGTATCATCCTCAGCGTGCGCGTCATTTTTAACGGCCTGCGGAGACGGCAGCTTGCCGTTTTTCAGGATGGCGCTCAGCACATCTTTTTGCTCAGCCAGCCACAGGGAAAGCGCTTCACGCTGCTCGTCTTCAAGCGCTACCGGTGACTGCTCCAGCCATGTGTCGAGCAAATCCGCTGTATCAAGCATTTTGTCATACGCATCGGCTTCCTTTTTGCTGGTAAACGACATTTTTTCCTCACCTTCCCGAATGACTACGTATTTAACTTCAACCGCCATTTTTGCAGCCTCTTAAATTACCTGTATTTATGTACAGTATATTCTTTTTGCGCCCCAAAATCAACCTGGTAATAAAGACAGACGCAAACGTTTTCGTATATACTGCGCCCAGATAAAACAGGGGATTAATTTATGACGTTATTAGGCACAGCGCTGCGTCCCGCAGCAACGCGAGTGATGTTATTAGGTTCAGGTGAACTGGGTAAAGAAGTGGCGATCGAATGCCAACGCCTGGGTGTGGAAGTCATTGCCGTGGATCGTTACCCCGACGCGCCAGCCATGCACGTTGCCCATCGCTCATACGTTATCAACATGCTGGATGGCGAAGCGTTACGCGAGGTTGTCGCGCGTGAAAAACCACATTATATCGTGCCGGAAATAGAAGCGATTGCCACGGATATGCTGGTAAAGCTGGAACAGGAAGGGCAACACGTTGTGCCGTGCGCGCGAGCGACCCAACTGACCATGAACCGCGAAGGGATCCGTCGCCTCGCCGCAGAGGAGCTGTCTTTACCAACCTCTTCTTTTCGCTTTGCAGAGAGCGAAACTCGCTTTCGCGAGGCCGTCGCCGAAATAGGCTTTCCTTGCATCGTGAAGCCAGTAATGAGTTCCTCAGGTAAGGGGCAAAGCTTTATTCGTTCAGCCGATCGGCTCACCGAAGCCTGGAACTATGCTCAACAGGGAGGCCGGGCAGGCGCCGGGCGCGTTATCGTCGAAGGCGTGGTAGATTTTGATTTTGAAATTACCCTGCTTACCGTTAGCGCCGTTGATGGCGTACACTTTTGCGCGCCGGTAGGGCATCGTCAGGAAGATGGCGATTATCGTGAATCCTGGCAGCCTCAGCAGATGAGCGACCTGGCGCTGGCGCGCGCGCAGGAGATTGCCCGTAAAGTCGTGCTGGCGTTAGGCGGCTACGGTCTGTTTGGCGTGGAGCTGTTTGTCTGCGGTGATGAGGTCATTTTTAGCGAAGTCTCCCCTCGCCCGCACGACACCGGGATGGTGACCTTAATTTCGCAGGACCTGTCTGAATTTGCCCTGCACGTCCGCGCATTTCTCGGTCTGCCCGTTGGCGCAATCCGTCAGTATGGGCCTTCCGCTTCCGCCGTTATTCTGCCGCAACTTAGCAGCCAGAATGTGACGTTTGATAACGTACAGGCCGCCGTGGGCGCTGGCCTGCAAGTACGATTCTTTGGTAAGCCGGAGATCGACGGGAGCCGTCGTTTAGGCGTGGTACTGGCTACAGCGCAAACCATTGAAGACGCGGTTGAACGCGCGAAACACGCCGCCGCACAGGTGAAAGTTACAGGATAAAAAACCAGCCCCGTAGGCCGGATAAGGCGTTGATGCCGCATCCGGCCTACGGTTTACACATTAACGGCTTACTGCTTCGCGCCTTCTACTGCTTCACGAGCCAGTTTGGTAATGCGTTCGTAATCGCCAGCTTCCAGCGCATCTGCCGGAACCAGCCAGGAACCACCGATGCACAGCACGCTTTTCAGCGCGAGGTAGTCACGGTAATTCGCCGGAGAGATACCACCGGTCGGGCAGAAACGTACCTGAGAGAACGGGCCCGCAATCGCCTGCAGCGCTTTAGTACCGCCGTTCGCTTCCGCCGGGAAGAATTTGAACTCTTTCAATCCGTAGTCCATACCCAGCATCAGTTCAGAAACCGTGCTGATGCCAGGGATCAGCGGAATAGTCCCTTCCGTTGCAGCTTTTAACAGCGGCTCGGTCAGACCCGGGCTGATAGCAAACTGCGCACCGGCTTCGGTGACTTCAGCCAGTTGTTGCGGATTCAGTACAGTACCTGCGCCGACGATGGCGTCCGGAACTTCTTTCGCGATCGCGCGAATGGCATCCATCGCACATGCAGTACGTAAGGTCACTTCCAGAACGCGCACGCCACCTGCAACCAGCGCTTTTGCCATCGGCACCGCATGTTCCAGTTTATTAACCACAATAACCGGTACAACCGGGCCAGTGGTCAGGATTGCTTCTGCACTTGTCTTCCAGTTTTTCATCAGAGTTTTCTCTCGCCTGATTACAAAATAAGTCTTAAAAAGTGATACAGGTTGCGCCCTGCTCCGCTCCGGACAGCTTCTCACGCAACGCGCTGAACATTTCACGTCCGGTCCCCACGCGCGATGCGCTGAGGTCTGGAATGTGAGGCTGACGTGAAGCAAGTTCTTCTTCGTCAACCAGCAGCGTCAATTCACCTGTCTGTCCATTCACACGAATGATGTCGCCATCACGTACTTTTGCCAGCAGACCGCCATCATAGGCTTCTGGGGTTACATGGATTGCTGAAGGCACTTTACCTGAAGCACCTGAAAGTCGTCCATCGGTAACTAACGCAATTTTGAAACAACGGTCCAATAATACACCAAGTGGCGGCATGAGTTTATGTAATTCTGGCATTCCGTTCGCTTTTGGTCCCTGATGACGCACAACAACTACGCAATCGCGGTCAAGCAGACCGGCATCGAACGCCGGTAACACATCGTGCTGACTTTCAAAAACGACTGCCGGCGCTTCAATAACCTGATTTTCAACCGGTACCGCCGACGTTTTCATCACTGCGCGCCCGAGGTTACCGCTCAGCACTTTAGTGCCGCCGTGGTGGGAGAAAGGTTGGTCAAAGGTGGCAATCACGTTGCTGTCCAGTGATTTCGCCGCCCCTTCGCGCCAGTCCAGTTCACCGTTGTTAAGCCACGGCTCCATGGTGTAACGCGATAAACCGAATCCGGCAACGGTATTCACATCTTCATGCAGCAGACCCGCATTCAGCAGCTCACGCATTAGCACCGGTACGCCGCCCGCCGCCTGGAAATGGTTAATATCCGCCGGACCGTTCGGGTACAAACGCGCCATCAGCGGCACGATATCGGACAGATCGGAGAAGTCATCCCAGTTAATCAGAATCCCGGCCGCGCGCGCCATGGCCACCAGATGCATCGTGTGGTTAGTTGAGCCCCCGGTCGCCAGCAGCGCCACAATTCCGTTCACCACCACTTTTTCATCGATCATTTTACCGATCGGCATCCATTCATTGCCGTTCCCGGTAAGACGCGTAACCTGACGGGCGGCAGCAGCGGTCAACGCTTCACGCAGCGGCGCATCCGGATGGACGAATGAGGAGCCTGGCAGTTGCATCCCCATGAACTCAACGACCATCTGGTTGGTATTCGCCGTACCGTAGAACGTACAGGTACCCGGTGCGTGGTAAGACGCCGCCTCGGACTCGAGCAGCGCCATGCGATCAACTTTGCCTTCCGCATAGAGTTGACGAATACGCACTTTTTCTTTGTTCGCCAGGCCGCTCGCCATCGGCCCGGAAGGAATGAAGATTGACGGCAGATGACCGAATGACAGCGCCGCCATCACCAGGCCAGGGACAATTTTATCGCACACGCCGAGGAACAACGCGCCATCGAACATATTGTGAGAGAGACCTACAGCCGCTGACATCGCAATCACTTCACGACTCAGCAGCGAAAGCTCCATCCCATCCTGTCCCTGGGTAACACCGTCACACATGGCCGGCACACCACCGGCAACCTGACCTACCGCATTGGCTTCATGCAGCGCCTGGCGAATGATAGCCGGATAATGTTCATATGGCTGATGCGCAGAAAGCATGTCGTTGTAGGAGGTAATGATCGCGATATTGTTACGCAGCATGCTTTTCAGCGATGCTTTGTCGTCCGGTTGACACGCGGCAAAGCCATGCGCCAGGTTACCGCATGCCAGTTGCGAACGATGAACGGTGGTCGATTTAGCTTGTTCAATACGGGCGAGGTAGGTGGAACGTGTATGGCGAGAACGTTCGACGATACGTTGTGTTACGCGTAACAAATTCGGATTCATAGAGGCTCCTAAAATTTATCTGTCAGAGCGGTAGGGTTAACAATGCTTATCAGTCGTGTTAAAAAGTGCTGAATCGCTTGTTTGCCGTAGCTCAGGGGCAAAATCGTTTCAGGCAGTGTAATAAAAAAAGCCCCGCGGGTGAATCCACGCGAGGCTTAAAAGTGCAAAAATTATTCTGCAATCTGTGTTAGATCATGTTACCGGTAAAATACCCCCTATGGGTAAGGCGATCTTTTACTCGAATTCGTTCCAGGAACGACCATCTCGGGTGATCATTGCCACAGAGGCAACCGGTCCCCAGGTCCCTGCCTGATACGGTTTCGGCGCATCGTTGTCCATCGCCCATGCTTCGGTAATTGAGTCGACCCACTTCCAGGCCTCCTCAACTTCATCACGACGCACAAACAGCGCCTGAATACCGCGCATCGTTTCAAGCAGCAGTCGCTCATAGGCGTCGGCCAGATGCGTCTGGTTAAAGGTTTCGGAATAACTCAGATCAAGCTTGGTGATTTGCAGGTTATGCTTGTGATCCAGACCCGGCACTTTGTTCAGCACCTGGATATCAACACCTTCATCAGGCTGCAAACGAATAGTCAGCTTGTTCTGCGGCAGATCCTGCCAGGATTCCCGGAACAGATTCAGCTCAGGCGTTTTGAAATAGACGACGACTTCAGAGCATTTCGTCGGTAAACGCTTGCCGGTACGCAGATAGAACGGAACGCCCGCCCAACGCCAGTTATCGATATCCACACGGATCGCCACAAACGTTTCCGTATTGCTGCTTTTGTTCGCGCCCTCTTCTTCCAGATATCCTGGAACTTTTTTGCCCTGGGCAAAACCCGCGGTGTACTGACCGCGAACCGTCTTTTCACGCACGTTTGAGCGGTCGATACGGCGTAGTGATTTCAGTACCTTCACTTTTTCATCACGAATGCTGTCAGCGCTCAGGTCCGACGGCGGAGACATCGCGATCATGCACAAGATCTGCAGCAGGTGGTTTTGGATCATGTCGCGCATTTGACCGGCCTGGTCAAAATAGCCCCAGCGACCTTCAATACCCACTTCTTCCGCGACGGTAATTTCAACGTGATCGATCGTGCGGTTATCCCAGTTGTTTACAAACAGGGAGTTGGCAAAACGCAGAGCCAGCAGGTTCAGCACCGTCTCTTTACCGAGATAGTGGTCGATACGATAAACCTGACACTCTTCGAAATATTCACCGACCTGATCATTGATCTCGCGCGATGTTGCCAGTGACGTTCCCAACGGTTTTTCCATCACGACGCGGGCAGGTTTAGCATTCAGCTTTGCTTCACCCAAACCTTTGCAGATCGCGCCAAAGGTGCTTGGCGGCATCGCGAAATAGTTAATCGTAGTCCGTGATTTCTGATCCAGCATTTCACCCAGACGGCTAAATGCTGCGGTATCATTGACATCCAGATTACAAAACTCCAGACGGCCGCTGAGGGTCTCCCACAAACCTTCATCAATTTTTTCTTTCATGAAGGTTTCGAGCGCTTCGCGCACAACCTTGGTATAGGCTGCTTTGTCCCAGTCGGCACGCCCTACCCCGATGATACGGGTTTCCGGGTTAATCTGGCCGGCCTTTTCCAGTTGATACAGGGAAGGCAGCAATTTCCGCCGCGCCAGGTCGCCCTTCGCGCCGAAAATGACCAGGTCACATGCCTGGGCTGTTTGCGTTACCGCCATGTCATTCTCCTCAATTAAGTGTCTGGTGCTTTTGCCAGAAACTGGTTGTAATTTTATTACAGTGCACTGTACTGCTTTTACGTGAATCCGGAAACCGTAAACGCTTATCCAGCCGTGCTGTTACCGCAAACAGGCGTTTGATTGGCGTTTACCTCTGCAAAATGGATAAAAAAGTCGCTTTTTTTCGTAGTCATGAAGAAGTAACAAAACCAGACTTCGATCATGTAATGAAAAAAAACAACAACTATTCTGTCCATTTTGCCCCGTTCCTTCCGTGGCAGGGGTAATATCTAGCAAATGTATCCCCCGATTTCCCCGTATCGCTGAAATCGTTTTTTCCCATGAGCCATGAGTCGACCTACATCATGAATATGCTGGAAAAAATCCAGTTAAAACTGGAACAGTTGAGCAAATCAGAGCGTAAAGTCGCTGACATTATTCTTGCCTCACCCGACCAGGCAATCCATTCAAGCATCGCTGCGCTTGCGCTGGAAGCCAACGTCAGCGAGCCGACGGTGAACCGCTTCTGTCGCAGTATGGATACGCGCGGCTTTCCTGATTTTAAACTTCATCTGGCGCAAAGTCTGGCAAATGGCACCCCTTATGTTAATCGTAATGTGGATGAGGATGACAGCGTAGAATCTTACACGGGAAAAATCTTCGAGTCGGCGATGGCAAGTCTTGACCACGTTCGCCAGTCTCTGGATAACACCGCGGTAAACAGGGCGGTGGATTTGTTAACCCAGGCGAAGAAAATTGCCTTTTTTGGCCTTGGGTCTTCCGCCGCGGTAGCACACGACGCGATGAACAAATTTTTTCGTTTTAACGTACCGGTGATCTATTCCGACGATATTGTACTGCAACGTATGGGTTGCATGAATTGTAGCGACGACGACGTTATTGTGCTGATTTCGCATACCGGAAGAACCAAAACTCTGGTTGAACTGGCGCAGTTGGCGAGGGAAAACGACGCGATGGTTATCGCCTTGACCTCTCCCGGCACGCCGCTGGCGCGCGAAGCCACGCTGGCCATTACCCTCGACATACCGGAAGATACTGACATTTATATGCCCATGGTCTCTCGACTTGCTCAACTGACCGTGATAGATGTGCTGGCTACAGGATTTACTTTGCGCCGCGGGGCAAAATTTAGAGATAACTTGAAGCGTGTCAAGGAAGCACTCAAGGAATCGCGTTTTGATAAAGAATTACTCATCAAGAGTGATGATCGCTAAAAGCAATAACAATGTTCTACCCTTTTATCATCCGGGTCGTTCATTTACCGTCAATGTTTGAGAACGACCGGATTAATGTTCACGCAACACCTAGTTGTTTCAGTCAACGGAGTATTACATGTCCAGAAGGCTTCGCAGAACCAAAATCGTTACCACGTTAGGCCCAGCAACTGATCGCGATAACAACCTCGAAAAAATTATCGCTGCGGGTGCGAACGTCGTACGTATGAACTTTTCGCACGGCTCTCCAGAAGATCACAAAATGCGGGCGGATAAGGTCCGTGAAATTGCCGCAAAACTGGGACGCCATGTAGCTATTTTGGGTGACCTGCAGGGACCTAAAATCCGCGTATCAACCTTTAAAGAAGGTAAAGTTTTTCTTAATGTTGGCGACAAGTTCCTGTTAGACGCCAACCTTGGCAAAGGCGAAGGCGACAAAGAAAAAGTCGGGATCGATTATAAAGGTCTGCCTGCTGACGTCGTGCCAGGCGATATCCTGCTACTTGATGACGGTCGCGTACAGCTTAAGGTGCTGGAAGTCCAGGGAATGAAAGTCTTCACCGAAGTCACCGTCGGCGGCCCGCTGTCCAATAATAAGGGCATCAACAAACTGGGCGGCGGTCTTTCTGCTGAAGCCCTGACCGAAAAAGATAAAGCTGACATCGTCACTGCAGCGCAAATCAGCGTTGATTATCTGGCCGTCTCCTTCCCGCGCTGCGGCGAAGACCTGAACTATGCCCGTCGTCTGGCGCGCGACGCAGGTTGCGATGCGAAAATCGTCGCCAAGGTAGAACGTGCGGAAGCTGTCTGCGACCAGAATGCGATGGATGACATCATTCTGGCTTCCGACGTGGTGATGGTCGCGCGTGGCGACCTGGGCGTTGAAATCGGCGATCCTGAGCTGGTAGGTATTCAAAAAGCGTTGATTCGTCGCGCACGTCAGCTGAACCGTGCGGTCATTACCGCCACACAGATGATGGAGTCGATGATTACCAACCCAATGCCGACCCGTGCGGAAGTGATGGACGTGGCTAACGCCGTTCTGGACGGTACCGATGCCGTTATGCTCTCTGCAGAAACGGCAGCAGGCCAGTACCCGGCAGAAACCGTCGCGGCAATGGCTCGCGTATGCCTGGGTGCCGAGAAGATCCCGAGCATCAATGTCTCCAAACACCGTCTTGACGTGCAGTTTGACAACGTCGAAGAAGCAATTGCTATGTCAGCGATGTATGCCGCTAACCACCTGAAAGGGGTAACCGCTATCATCGCGATGACTGAGTCTGGTCGTACCGCGCTGATGACCTCTCGTATCAGTTCTGGCCTGCCGATTTTCGCTATGTCTCGTCATGAACGTACGCTGAATCTGACCTCTCTGTATCGCGGCGTCACCCCGGTTCACTTTGACAGCGAAACTGATGGCGTGGTTGCCGCCAATGAAGCGGTGAACCTCCTGCGCGATAAAGGTTATCTGGTTTCCGGCGACCTGGTGATTGTGACCCAGGGCGATGTCATGAGCACCATTGGCTCAACCAATACCACGCGTATTCTGACCGTCGAGTAACTACCGTCTGATGTAAAAAGGCCTCTCACATGAGAGGCCTTTTTTTATTTCTTCGGATAGAGATCTTTGCGTTTATAAGGCTCAATTTCACCCGGTTTACGCGTCTTAAGCAGTTTTAAAATCCAGGTGTATTGCTCAAGGTGTGGGGCAACAAAAATTTCCACCTCTTCGTTCATTCGTCTGGCAATTGTGTGATCATCCGCCGTCAGGATGTCATCCATCGGAGGACGTACCTGGATCGTCAGGCGGTGCGTTTTACCATCATATACCGGGAACAGAGGCACCACGCGCGCATGGCACACCTTCATCAGACGGCCAATCGCCGGTAACGTTGCTTTATAGGTCGCAAAAAAGTCCACAAACTCGCTGTGTTCAGGACCATGGTCCTGATCCGGCAAATAGTATCCCCAATATCCCTGACGTACAGACTGAATAAACGGTTTGATACCATCGTTACGCGCATGCAGGCGGCCACCGAAACGACGGCGCACCGTGTTCCAGACGTAATCGAATACCGGGTTTCCCTGGTTGTGGAACATCGCCGCCATTTTCTGCCCCTGGGAAGCCATCAACATCGCCGGGATGTCCACCCCCCAGCCATGAGGAACGAGAAAAATCACCTTTTCATCGTTGCGACGCATCTCTTCGATGATATCCAGGCCTTGCCAGTCAACCCGACTCTGAATTTTCTCCGGGCCGCGTATCGCCAGTTCCGCCATCATGACCATCGCCTGAGGCGCGGTCGCGAACATTTCATCGACAATGGCCTCGCGCTCAGCTTCACTACGCTCAGGAAAGCAGAGAGACAAATTGATCAATGCTCTGCGACGCGAGCTTTTTCCCAGTCTTCCGGCGAGCCGTCCGAGCTTTGCCAAAATAGGATCGCGGAATGATGCTGGCGTTAACGCAATCCCGGCTATCGCCGCCACGCCAAGCCAGGCGCCCCAGTAGCGCGGATGGCGAAATGATTTGTGAAACTCAGGGATATACTCAATATTCTTTTTTTTCGTTTCCATGCTCTTCCAGTGTCTGGTATCGCGAAAAGTAAATCTGCTGATAGTGTAGCGGCGCACCGTGTGCCGTACAAAATAAAAAAGCCGGCACGCATCGCGTACCGGCTCTGTCAGTGTGCTAATTAATCAAAACGCAGTTGAGGAACAACTTCTTTCACCTGTGCCAGGTAATCAGTGCGATCTGAACCAGTCAACCCTTCTGTACGCGGCAGTTTCGCCGTCAGCGGGTTAACAGCCTGCTGGTTGATCCAAACTTCGTAATGCAGGTGCGGGCCCGTTGAACGTCCGGTATTGCCTGACAGCGCGATACGGTCGCCACGTTTCACTTTTTGTCCTGGCTTAACCAATAGCTTACGCAGGTGCATATAACGCGTAGTGTAGGTGCGACCATGACGTACCGCAACATAGTACCCAGCGGCGCCGCTGCGCTTCGCGACAACCACTTCACCATCACCCACCGATAGCACTGGCGTCCCCTGCGGCATCGCAAAGTCGACACCTTTATGCGGCGCTACGCGTCCCGTCACCGGGTTCAGGCGACGCGGGTTAAAGTTCGAGGAGATGCGGAACTGTTTCGCCGTTGGGAAACGCATAAAGCCTTTCGCCAGTCCGGTACCATTTCGGTCATAGAACTTACCGTCTTCAGCGCGGATGGCGTAATAATCTTTGCCTTCAGAACGCAAACGCACGCCCAGCAGTTGGCTTTGCTCACGTTTGCCGTCGAGCATTTCGCGAGACATCAGCACCGAGAACTCATCGCCTTTTTTCAGTTTGCGGAAATCCATCTGCCACTGCATGGCCTTGATCACCGCACTGATTTCAGAGCTGGTCAGCCCGGCATCTTTAGCACTGGCAACGAAGCTCCCGCCGACTGTGCCTTTGATACGGCTGTTGACCCAATCGCCCTGCTGCATTTCGCTACTCATTTTGAAACCCGTCGCAGTGCGATCGTAAGTACGAGTTTCGCGACGAGAAACTTCCCAGGTCAGGCGTTGCAGGTCACCTTCCGCGCTTAGCGTCCAGGAAAGTTGCTGGCCAATTTTCAGGTTACGCAACTCTTTATCGGAAGCAGCAAGCTGGCTGATGTCACCCATATCGATGCCGTACTGATTCAGAATACTGCTCAGCGTATCGCCCGTAGAGACGACATACTCATGCACACCGGCCTCACCAGACGTTTTGTCATCCAGTTCATCCTGGGGGATAGCTTCATCTTCCTGAGCGGCCTGATCGATAGGTTCGCTGGCCTCAGGCAACAGAGAACGAATCTCGCTTTTTTCCAGCTCGATAGTTTTGACGATGGGTGCAGAATCGGGGTGGTAAACATAGGGCCGCCAGACAGCGACGGCCAATGTCAGTACGGTAAGCGACCCCAGCATAACGCGATGGGGTCGCGGCAGATTATTAAATGCCAGAGCGACAGAGCGGGCTATCTGTTGCACGTATTCACTTCCTCATTAATCTCCTTTCAGGCAGCTCGCGTACTGGTTGGCTAATTGGTTCAAAAACGCTGAATAGCTTGTTTTACCCAGTTTGATATTCGTTCCGAGTGGATCCAACGTTCCCATTCGAACGGTTGTCCCTCTCGCGACGGCTTCAACGACCGCTGGCCTGAACTGTGGCTCAGCAAAAACGCAGGTTGCTTTTTGCTCAACCAACTGTGTTCTTATTTCATGTAAACGCTGCGCACCAGGTTGAATCTCAGGGTTCACGGTAAAGTGACCAAGCGGTGTTAGTCCGTAGTGTTTCTCGTAGTAGCCATAGGCGTCATGAAAAACGAAATAACCTTTGCCCTTGAGCGGCGCGAGCTCGTTACCTACCTGCTTATCGGTTGCGGCTAATTGTGCCTCAAAATCCTTCAGGTTGGCGTCAAGTTTGGCTCGACTTTGCGGCATAAGTTCCACTAATTTTTCATGGATTGCAACCGCTGAGGCCCGCGCTATCTCTGGGGAGAGCCAAAGATGCATGTTGTAATCGCCGTGATGGTGATGCTCGTCACTTTTTTCACCACCCGCATCGCTGTGTCCATGATCGTCATCGTCGTCGTCAGCACCTTTCATGAGTAACGGTTTCACGTCATTAAGCTGCGCAATCGTTACCTGTTTCGCGTTAGGAATATTCTTGACTGACTTTTCCATAAACGCTTCCATCTCAGGTCCAATCCACACGACTAAGTCCGCGCCCTGTAAGCGTTTTACGTCTGAAGGACGCAGTGAGTAATCGTGTTCGGAAGCCCCGTCAGGCAGCAGAACCTGGGTATCAGTTACCCCATCAGCAATGGCTGAAGCGATAAATCCCAGCGGCTTAAGAGACGCCACAACGGCGGCATTTGCCGCCTGTGTTGCACTACCCCAAAGAGCAGCGGATAATGCTGCGAAAAGAAGCGTATTTTTATGTAACATAATGCGACCAATCATCGTAACGAATGTAAGAAATGTGATATTATAACATTCTATAACTTCTGCAAGACTAAAATTGATATGACGACTTTGGTTTCACTGGAAAATGTCTCGGTCTCTTATGGTCAACGCCGCGTCCTTTCTGACGTATCGCTTGAACTTCGACCCGGTAAAATTTTGACGCTTCTCGGCCCAAATGGTGCCGGGAAGTCAACCCTGGTGCGCGTTGTTTTAGGGCTGGTAGCGGCTGACGAGGGAGTTATCAAGCGTAATGGTCAATTGCGGATTGGCTATGTGCCGCAAAAGCTGTACCTCGATACCACGCTTCCGCTGACGGTCAGTCGTTTTCTGCGCTTACGTCCCGGCACCAAAAAAGAGGATATTCTTCCGGCGCTGAAGCGCGTTCAGGCCGGGCATCTGATGAATGCGCCGATGCAAAAACTCTCTGGCGGGGAAACGCAACGCGTCCTGTTGGCCCGTGCTTTATTGAATAAGCCTCAGCTACTGGTTCTTGATGAACCGACCCAGGGTGTGGATGTCAATGGTCAGGTCGCACTGTACGATCTTATCGACCAGTTACGACGTGAACTGGATTGCGCCGTACTGATGGTTTCCCATGACCTGCATCTGGTGATGGCTAAAACCGATGAAGTGCTGTGCCTCAACCACCATATTTGCTGTTCCGGCGCGCCGGAAGTGGTTTCCATGCACCCGGAATTCATCTCAATGTTCGGGCAACGCGGCGCCGAACAACTCGGAATTTACCGTCATAATCATAATCATAATCATCGCCACGATTTACAGGGTCGTATCGTCTTACGCCGGGGAAATGGTCACTCATGATTGAATTGTTATTACCCGGTTGGTTAGCCGGGATCATGCTGGCCTGTGCCGCCGGCCCACTCGGCTCGTTCGTTGTCTGGCGTCGTATGTCTTATTTTGGTGATACGCTGGCCCACGCTTCACTGCTGGGCGTCGCTTTTGGTCTGCTGCTGAATGTAAATCCTTTCTATGCCGTCATTGCCGTGACCCTGATGCTGGCGGCCGGTCTGGTATGGCTGGAGAAGCGCCCTCACCTCGCGATCGATACCTTGCTTGGTATTATGGCGCACAGCGCGTTGTCATTGGGGCTGGTTGTCGTCAGCTTGATGTCAAACATCCGCGTGGATCTGATGGCCTACCTGTTTGGTGATTTACTCGCCGTGACGCCAGAAGATCTCATCTCCATCGCCATTGGCGTGATTATCGTTCTGGCGATTCTGTTCTGGCAGTGGCGCAACCTGCTGTCGATGACCATCAGTCCGGATCTGGCTTTTGTTGATGGCGTGAAGCTGCAACGCGTTAAGCTGTTGCTGATGCTGGTTACAGCTTTAACTATCGGTGTGGCGATGAAGTTTGTCGGGGCGCTGATTATCACCTCTCTGCTGATCATCCCTGCGGCAACCGCCCGTCGTTTCGCCCGCACACCGGAACAGATGGCAGGCGTCGCCGTTGGTGTGGGTATGATAGCGGTTACAGGGGGGCTGACCTTCTCAGCCTTTTATGATACCCCAGCAGGGCCATCCGTGGTGCTGTGTGCCGCGCTGCTGTTTATCTTCAGCATGATGAAAAAGCAGGCGAGCTAAGCGAGTGTTGCCCGGTGGCGCTGCGCTTACCGGGCCTACAAAATCGCCCTGGCCTGGTGAGCGTAGCGACTTCAGCCGCTAAGGCATCTCTGGCGGCGTGATCCCGAAATGGTTCCAGGCGCGCACCGTTGCCATTCTTCCGCGCGGCGTACGCTGCAGAAAACCTTGCTGAATCAGATACGGCTCCAGCACATCCTCAATGGTTTCACGTTCTTCCCCGATCGCCGCCGCCAGGTTATCCAGGCCGACCGGTCCACCGAAGAATTTATCGATCACCGCCAGCAGCAGCTTGCGGTCCATATAATCGAAGCCTTCCGCGTCGACGTTGAGCATATCCAGCGCCTGAGCGGCGATATCCGCCGAAATGGTGCCGTCATGCTTCACCTCGGCAAAATCACGTACCCGGCGTAATAAACGGTTGGCGATACGCGGCGTACCACGGGCGCGACGCGCCACTTCCAACGCCCCTTCATCGCTCATTTCCAGTCCCATGAAGCGGGCGCTACGTCCGACAATGTGCTGCAGATCGGCAACCTGATAGAACTCCAGTCGCTGCACAATACCAAAGCGATCACGCAGCGGGGACGTTAACGACCCGGCGCGCGTCGTCGCCCCAATCAGGGTAAACGGCGGCAGATCGATCTTAATTGAACGTGCAGCAGGCCCTTCGCCAATCATGATATCCAGTTGATAATCTTCCATCGCCGGATACAGCACCTCTTCCACCACCGGCGACAGGCGATGGATTTCATCGATAAAGAGAACATCGTGGGGTTCAAGGTTAGTGAGCATCGCCGCCAGATCGCCCGCTTTCTCCAGCACAGGTCCGGATGTGGTGCGCAGGTTGACGCCCATTTCATTGGCCACAATATTGGCAAGCGTGGTTTTACCGAGGCCAGGAGGACCAAAAATCAGCAGGTGATCGAGGGCATCACCGCGCAGCTTTGCCGCCTGAATAAAAATCTCCATTTGCGAGCGTACCTGAGGCTGGCCAATATACTCTTCCAGCAATTTAGGGCGGATCGCACGATCCACCAGGTCTTCAGGTGTCGTGCTGACAGCCGAAATCAGGCGATCTGCTTCAATCATCCTTTACCTCACAATGCCGCGCGAAGCGCTTCACGAATCAGGGTTTCACTGCTGGCATCAGGGCGGGCAATTTTGCTCACCATGCGGCTGGCTTCCTGTGGTTTATAGCCTAACGCCACCAGCGCAGCAACCGCTTCCTGCTCGGCGTCCTCCGTTGCCGGACTTGCCGGAGAGGTCAGGACCAGATCCGCCGCCGGGGTAAAGAGATCGCCATGCAGACCTTTAAAGCGGTCCTTCATTTCTACAATCAAACGCTCGGCAGTTTTCTTTCCAATGCCGGGTAACTTCACCAGCGCGCCAAGTTCTTCACGTTCAACGGCATTCACGAACTGCTGGGCAGACATACCGGAGAGGATCGCCAGCGCCAGCTTCGGGCCTACGCCATTGGTTTTAATTAACTCTTTAAATAGCGTGCGTTCTTGCTTGTTGTTGAAGCCATACAGCAACTGCGCGTCTTCACGCACCACAAAATGGGTGAAGATAATCGCTTCCTGTCCGGCTTCCGGCAGCTCGTAAAAACAGGTCATGGGCATATGCACTTCATAGCCTACCCCACCCGTTTCCAGAAGGACCAGCGGGGGTTGTTTTTCAAGAATGATGCCTCTGAGTCTGCCTATCACATGACGCTCCTGCGTTAAGGGCTAAAAGGTAATGCGCTATCATAAAAAAAGGCTGGATAGATATCCAGCCTCATTTGTCACTAACGTAACCGACCTCGCGCCAGATTCAGCCTCGACTCGCTCATTTGCATGGCATTCTGACTGACATGGCAGTGGGTAATGGCAATCGCCAACGCATCCGCGGCGTCCGCCTGCGGGTTGGCGGGCAGCTTCAGTAGCGTACGCACCATATGCTGCACTTGGCTTTTTTCCGCACTACCGATACCAACCACGGTCTGTTTTACCTGGCGGGCCGCGTATTCAAAGACCGGAAGGTCCTGATTGGTCGCCGCAACGATTGCCACGCCGCGCGCCTGCCCCAGCTTTAGCGCCGAGTCGGCATTCTTCGCCATAAAAACCTGCTCAATGGCAAAATAGTCCGGCTGGAACTGGGTAATAATCTCCGTCACGCCCGCATAAATCAGCTTCAGACGTGACGGAAGATCGTCGACTTTGGTGCGAATACAGCCGCTGCCGAGGTAGGTCAGTTGCCTGCCGACCTGACGGATTACGCCATAACCGGTAATGCGTGACCCCGGGTCAATGCCGAGAATAATAGACATCACGCATCTCCTGTTACTTTATGGCTTAACCACATCATTCTAAGGTCGCAGCAACCTCATCGGAGATTTCACCGTTGTGGTAAACTTCCTGTACGTCGTCGCAGTCTTCCAGCATATCGATCAGACGCATCAGTTTCGGTGCCGTTTCTGCATCCATGTCTGCTTTAGTGGACGGGATCATCGTCACTTCAGCGCTGTCTGCTTTCAGGCCAGCCGCTTCCAGCGCGTCACGCACTTTGCCCATCTCTTCCCACGCGGTGTAAACATCAATTGCGCCGTCGTCGTAGGTCACTACATCTTCAGCACCGGCTTCCAGCGCCGCTTCCATGATGGTGTCTTCGTCGCCTTTCTCAAAAGAGATCACGCCTTTTTTGCTGAACAGGTAAGCCACAGAGCCGTCGGTGCCCAGGTTACCGCCGGTTTTGCTGAACGCATGACGCACTTCAGCCACGGTACGGTTACGGTTGTCAGACAGGCATTCAATCATCACTGCGGTGCCGCCAGGGCCGTAACCTTCATAGATGATGGTCTCCATATTCGAGTCTTCATCACCGCCCACGCCACGCGCGATGGCACGGTTCAGGGTGTCACGGGTCATGTTGTTGGACAGCGCTTTATCCACCGCCGCGCGCAGACGCGGGTTAGCATCCGGATCGCCCCCGCCCAGCTTAGCCGCCGTCACCAGCTCACGAATGATTTTGGTGAAAATTTTACCGCGCTTGGCATCCTGCGCGGCTTTACGATGTCTGGTATTGGCCCATTTACTATGACCTGCCATAAATAATATCTCCAAAAAGCGCGCCTTCTCAGGCGACGTTAATCACAAATTCTTCAATCGCCTGCCGATTACTCCACGACTTGGTTAACTGGGCGGCTTCAACCGCATTAACCCAACGATAGGTCAGATGTTCGGTGAACACGATCTCTCGTTCTGAGGGAAGTGCCAGGCAAAACCAGGATTCAGTATTACGTTCAATTCCCGGCGCATAGCGATGACGTAAATGGCTAAAAATCTCAAACTCCACCGTGCGCTGACAGTCAATTAAGGTCAGTTGCTCAGTCGCAACATCAATGGCGACCTCTTCCTTTACTTCGCGCATGGCGGCCTGCGACGCGGTTTCACCCTCTTCCAGACTGCCGGTGACCGACTGCCAGAAGTCAGGATCGTCGCGTCGCTGTAACATCAGCACTCTCCCGGTGTCCTTTGCATAAATCACGACCAACACCGAGACAGGCTGTTTGTACTTCATATCAGTTATTCTCGGCCTTCTTCACAACCTGAATGCTCAGTTCCGCCAGCGCAGCTTCGTTAGCGAAGCTTGGCGCTTCAGTCATCAGACACGCGGCTGCCGTCGTTTTCGGGAAGGCAATAACGTCGCGAATGTTATCAGTACCCGTCAGCAACATGGTCAGACGATCCAGACCAAACGCCAGGCCCGCATGCGGCGGAGTACCATATTTTAGCGCATCCAGCAGGAAGCCGAATTTCTCGCGCTGCTCTTGCTCGTTAATGCCCAGAATACCGAATACGGTCTGCTGCATGTCACCGTTGTGAATACGTACGGAACCACCACCTACTTCATAGCCGTTGATAACCATATCGTAAGCATTGGCAACCGCATCTTCCGGCGCAGCTTTCAGCTCAGCAGCGGTCATGTCTTTCGGCGAGGTGAACGGGTGGTGCATCGCGGTCAGACCGCCTTCACCATCGTCTTCAAACATCGGGAAGTCGATGACCCACAGCGGCGCCCATTTCGACTCGTCGGTAATGCTCAGATCTTTACCCAGTTTCAGACGCAGCGCGCCCATCGCGTCGGCAACCACTTTCTTGTTGTCGGCACCGAAGAAAATCATGTCGCCGTCTTGCGCTCCGGTACGCGCCAGAATCGCTTCCACGATTTCTGCGTTCAGGAACTTAGCCACCGGGCTGGTGATACCTTCCAGACCTTTCGCACGCTCGGTGACTTTGATGTAAGCCAGACCTTTCGCGCCGTAGATCTTAATAAAGTTACCGTAATCATCGATCTGCTTACGGCTTAAGCTCGCACCGCCCGGTACGCGCAGAGCGGCTACTCGGCCTTTCGGATCGTTCGCCGGACCAGAGAACACCGCGAACTCAACGTCTTTCACCAGATCGGCGACGTCAACCAGTTCCATTGGGTTACGCAGGTCTGGTTTATCGGAGCCGTAACGGCGCTCAGCCTCGGCAAAGGTCATGATCGGGAAATCGCCGAGATCCACACCTTTCACTTCCAGCCACAGATTCCGCACTAACGCTTCCATTACTTCACGCACCTGCGGCGCAGTCATGAAAGACGTCTCGACGTCGATCTGGGTAAATTCAGGCTGACGGTCAGCACGTAAGTCTTCATCGCGGAAGCATTTTACGATCTGATAGTAACGGTCAAAGCCAGACATCATCAGCAGCTGTTTGAACAGCTGAGGAGACTGCGGCAGCGCGTAAAACTTGCCTTTATGAACGCGGGAAGGCACCAGATAGTCGCGCGCGCCTTCCGGCGTCGCTTTGGTCAACATCGGGGTTTCGATGTCGAGGAAGCCGTGATCGTCCATAAAACGACGCACCAGGCTGGTAATTTTGGCGCGTGTTTTCAGGCGCTGCGCCATTTCAGGACGACGCAGGTCCAGATAACGATACTTCAGACGCGCTTCTTCGGTATTAACGTGGTTAGAGTCCAGCGGCAGTGAGTCTGAGCGGTTGATGATGGTCAGATCGGACGCCAGTACTTCAATTTCGCCAGTCGCCATATCGGCATTGACGTTTTTCGCATCACGCGCACGCACGGTGCCCGTAACCTGGATGCAGAACTCATTACGCAGTTCGGAGGCCAGCTTTAACGCGTCCGCACGGTCCGGATCGAAAAATACCTGCACGATACCTTCGCGGTCGCGCATATCGATAAAGATCAGGCTACCAAGATCACGACGACGGTTGACCCAACCACACAGAGTCACCTGCTGCCCCTCGTGGGACAGACGTAGCTGCCCGCAATATTCTGTACGCATGAGATATCCCTTAACTTTGCCGCAGGCGGATTGTCATCTGTCTCGCAGATGACGAAGTCGCAGCTTTAGCTGAATGTCACAACTGAATGAAAAAAGGCGGCTATTATACTGGAAATTCTGCCGCACGATAAGTCCGGTACTGACTGTACGCCTGTTTCCTCGACGGGCATTGCGTAATCTCACAAAAAATAACAAAAATTGTCGCCCCTTTCACACTGATTCGCGATTAAGGTGTAACGGAATTCTTATTTTTTACTGGAGTGACCATGCTGGAACTGAACGCAACAACAATCGCCCTTGTCGTTATTGACTTACAGGAAGGGATCCTGCCTTTCGCTGGCGGACCACATACGGCACATGATGTGGTTATCCGCGCCGCACGGTTGGCGGAAAAATTTCGTGCTAAGGGTTCTCCAGTAGTGATGGTACGCGTTGGCTGGTCTGATGATTATGCTGAAGCGCTGAAACAGCCGGTTGATGCCCAGGCCCCGGCCAAAGCGTTACCCGACAACTGGTGGCATTATCCGCAAGCCCTGGGCAAATGCGCCAGCGATCTGGAAGTCACCAAACGTCAGTGGGGCGCGTTCTACGGTACCGATCTCGAGCTACAGTTGCGCCGCCGGGGCATCGATACCATCGTCCTGTGTGGCATCTCCACGAATATTGGCGTGGAATCCACCGCGCGAAACGCGTGGGAGCTAGGATTCAATCTGATTATTGCGGAAGATGCCTGTAGCGCCGCCAGTGCTGACCAGCATCAAGGCAGCATGACACACATTTTCCCACGCATTGCGCGCGTGCGCAGTGTGGACGAGATCCTGCACGCGTTATGATCTATATCGGCTTACCCCAGTGGTCGCACCCGAGATGGGTGCGACTTGGGATCACCAGCCTGGAAGAGTATGCCCGGCACTTTAACTGCGTGGAAGGCAACACCACGCTGTATGCGTTGCCAAAAGCCGAGATTGTCGCCCGCTGGCATGCTCAAACCACCGATGCGTTTCGATTTTGTTTTAAGTTTCCGGCCACCATTTCACATCAGGCCGCGTTGCGTAACTGTGATAATTTGGTACAGGAATTTTTCACGCGCATGTCACCGCTGGAAGCGCGCATCGGGCAATACTGGTTACAATTACCCGCCACCTTTGCCCCACGCGATCTGTCCGCTCTGTGGCCGTTTCTCGACGCGCTCCCCAAATCCTTTACCTACGGTGTCGAAGTTCGCCATCCGGACTTCTTTGCCAAAGGCGAAGCCGAGCAGCAACTGAATCGCGGCCTGCATGAGCGAGGTGTAAACCGGGTGATTTTAGACAGTCGCCCGGTGCATGCCGCCATCCCGCATACTGAAGCGGTACGAGAAGCTCAGCGTAAGAAACCAAAGGTTCCGGTTCATGCAGTGGTAACAGCCAATCATCCGATGGTGCGTTTTATCGGTAGCGATGATATGGCACAAAACCGGCAGTTATTTGCAGTTTGGTTAACCAAGCTGTCGCAGTGGCAGCAATCCACGACGCCGTATCTTTTTTTACATACGCCGGATATCGCGCAGGCCCCGGAGCTGGTAGACACGTTATGGGCGGATTTACGTAGCGCCCTGCCAGAGATCGGATCAGCACCGTCTATTCCACAGCAATCTTCTCTTTTCTGAAATTGCCACCTATCATAGACAGTGCCATCAACTCAACCATACTCTAAATAATTCGAGTTGCAGGAAGATGGCAAGTGAGAGAATCCCCTGGAGCTTACATAAGTAAGTGACTGGGGGGAGCGAGCACAGCCATCGCGCATGCAACTTGAAGTATGACGAGTAAAGGGAGTTTGTATGGTCAGCGCGCTTTATGCCGTATTAGGTGCGTTATTGTTAATAAAGTTCTCATTTGACGTCGTGCGCCTGCGTATGCTGTACCGCGTTGCCTATGGTGACGGTGGTTTTAGCGAACTGCAAAGCGCTATCCGTATTCATGGTAATGCGGTGGAATATATTCCTGTCGCGTTAGTGCTGCTGTTATTTATGGAAATGAACGGCGCAGAAACGTGGATGGTGCATATTTGCGGACTGATGTTGATTGCCGGACGACTGATGCATTATTACGGATTCCACCACCGGCTTTTCCGCTGGCGGCGTTCAGGCATGAGCGCGACCTGGTGTTCGCTGTTGCTAATGGTGCTGGCGAATCTTTGGTATATGCCCTGGGAGTTGGTTTTCTCCCTGCATTAGCGCACAATACGCCACTTTATTTTTCCCGGATTTTTACGTTATGTCTCACCGCGACACGCTTTTTTCTGCGCCTATCGCCAGTCTGGGTGACTGGACCTTTGATGAACGGGTAGCTGAAGTCTTCCCGGATATGATCCAGCGTTCCGTTCCCGGCTACTCCAATATCATTTCGATGATTGGCATGCTGGCCGAACGTTTCGTACAACCCAACACACAGGTCTACGATCTCGGCTGCTCTTTGGGCGCGGCGACGCTCTCGGTGCGTCGCAATATTCATCACGAGAATTGCAAAATTATTGCCATTGATAATTCCCCGGCGATGGTTGAGCGCTGCCGTCGTCATATTGACGCTTATAAGGCACCAACCCCGGTTGACGTCATCGAAGGCGATATTCGCGACATTACTATCGAAAACGCCTCGATGGTGGTGCTGAATTTTACCCTGCAGTTCCTTGAGCCACCTGAGCGCCAGGCATTGTTGGATAAGATTTATCAGGGACTGAATCCCGGCGGTGCGCTGGTGCTGTCGGAGAAATTCAGTTTCGAAGACGCTCAAGTTGGCGAGCTGCTGTTCAACATGCACCATGACTTCAAACGCGCAAATGGCTATAGCGAACTGGAAATCAGCCAGAAGCGCAGCATGCTGGAGAACGTGATGCTGACCGACTCCGTAGAAACACACAAAGCGCGCCTGCATCAGGCTGGTTTTGAGCACAGCGAATTGTGGTTCCAGTGCTTCAACTTTGGTTCCCTGGTGGCGTTGAAAGCTGAGGTTTGCGCATGATCGATTTTGGTAACTTTTATCAGTTGATTGCCAAAAATCACCTTTCCCACTGGCTGGAAACACTCCCGGCGCAAATCGCTGCCTGGCAGCGCGATCAGCATGGCTTATTTAAGCAGTGGTCGAATGCGGTGGAGTTTTTGCCAGAGTTAACGCCGTATCGTCTGGACTTACTGCATAGCGTCACCGCAGAAAGCGAGCAACCACTTAGCGACGGTCAGCTCAAACGCATCGACACCCTGATGCGGAACCTGATGCCATGGCGTAAAGGGCCATACTCGCTCTACGGCGTCAATATTGATACCGAATGGCGCTCAGACTGGAAATGGGATCGCGTCCTGCCGCATTTATCGGATCTTACCGGCCGTACCATTCTCGATGTCGGCTGCGGCAGCGGATATCACATGTGGCGTATGATTGGCGCGGGGGCGCACCTGGCGGTGGGCATCGATCCTACGCAATTGTTCCTGTGCCAGTTTGAAGCGGTGCGTAAACTGCTGGGCAACGATCAGCGCGCGCATCTGCTGCCGCTGGGTATTGAACAGCTTCCGGCGCTCAACGCCTTTGATACCGTATTTTCCATGGGTGTGCTGTATCATCGACGTTCCCCGCTGGAACACCTGTGGCAGTTGAAAGATCAGTTGGTTAAAGAGGGTGAACTGGTACTGGAAACGTTGGTAGTCGAGGGTGATGAAAATACCGTACTGGTGCCGGGTGACCGCTACGCGCAGATGCGTAACGTCTATTTTATCCCCTCTGCGTTGGCGCTAAAAAACTGGCTGGAAAAATGCGGATTTGTTGATGTACGCATCGCCGATGTCTGCGTCACCACCATCGAAGAGCAGCGCCGCACCGAGTGGATGATAACCGAATCGCTGGCCGATTTTCTCGACCCGAACGACCACAGTAAAACGGTTGAAGGCTACCCCGCCCCATTACGCGCGGTATTGATTGCGCGTAAGCCGTAATAGATTGCCGAATGACCGTTACGTATAGCACCGTTTCTCCAAAATAGTTCACGTTGCAGCAAGGCGGCAACGCAGTAAATCTCCGGGAGCGTAGATAACTACGTGACCGGGGTGCGCGAGGCGGCCAACGCTGCTGCGGCTTGAAATATGAAGGAGAAAAAAAGGCCCCTGTTGAAATTGCAGGGGCCTGGTACGAGCAAGCATCATATTGGGCGACATGATGCAACGGTAAAAATCAGCTGGCCTGATGGCGTGCCATGATTGCTTTCATTTCAGCAACCGCCGCTCCGTCTACCGCATAGCGAGAATACTCATCCGCCTGCGTATCCGAAGACATCGACAACCCCGAATGGCGATAACGCATTGGGGAAGCCAGCCATACTCCGGCAGAACTATGGACTTCCTGCACTCCAGCATCCAGGAACAGGGACAAATTCGAGGCGCGAACCCCCGCTCCGGCCATAATGATTGGAGCACCCGCCTGCGCAATAAGTTCCATTATTTTTGTTAAACCTTGCACTGCATCTGATTTTTGCCCGGAAGTCAGTACCCTGGCGATGCCCAATTGAGAGAGTTTTTGTAGCGCATTGAGTGGGTTAGCGCACATATCAAACGCCCGATGAAAAGTGACATTCAGCGGACCGGCAGCCGCCATTATTTTTTCCATGCGCGGCATATCGACATTGCCATCCACATCTAAAATACCGGTCACCAGCCCTGGAAATCCCAGTTCTCTGACCATCGCAATATCATCCAGCATTGCCGCGAATTCACCGTCGGTATAACAAAAATCCCCTCCACGCGGGCGGATAATCGGGTTGACGGGAATAGCAACATGCTGACGAACCGAACGCAATACGCCCAGTGACGGCGTTAAGCCCCCTTCTTTGGGCGCCGAGCAAAGCTCAATGCGATCCGCGCCGTTTTGCTGCGCCGTAAGCGCGCATTCCATGCTGTAACAGCAAACTTCCAGTAAGGCCATGTTTACTCCTGTCGCTCACTTGCCACAATGGTTTCAATCGACCACGGGTGAAACTTTATCGTCACACTGCCATCGCTGACCGCCAGCGTAGGATTGGGTAATCGCTCACGCTCTCCTTTCGGTGAGCTGGTTTTCACGAAAATGCCCGGCTGACTCAAGCCTTGATCGGAAAGCAGCGCCAACGCTCGCGCATTCAGCGTTTGTGCATCACCCGGCAGGACAATCTCAATATGCTCCCAACCTTCATGTGGATAACGCTTTTCTCCCGGCCACGGCAGCTCTACGATGGAAAATGTCCAGTGCAGTACGCAAACCGGCTCATGAAGTTTGAACAGGCAAATGGGTCTGCCATTGATGATATTCTCTGACAATAGTTCACCGCACTGCTCAAACCCACGACGCCAGCGCTCTGCGGTAGTATTTTGATGGCAACGCAAAGAAATGTGATCGGCTTCAAGCGGTGTGACATCCAGACCAAGACGGGTGGAAAGTTCTGTTAACGCCTGCGTGAAATGCGGTAAATCTGCGGAAATATCATGCAGTTCTGCAACTGTTTGCCAGTTCGCCATAATAAAAGCTCATATCCATGTTCAAAGCCGCTAATTTACTCTGTTGCACTGCGCCATCCAACCGCTGTTTTTTTCAAACGCGATATGCATAATTATACGTTATTGCGTTGCTTTCATTTCCGACAGCGCACTGTACTCGCAATGCTGACGGCAACGGGCATTTGCAGTATACTCCCGCCCTAAATTCTTAAACTGGCGCGGTGAATTTTATCCCGCTTCATAAATGTAAGGTATTCCGGTGAATATTCAGGCTCTTCTCTCAGAAAAAGTCAGTCAGGCCATGATTGCTGCAGGCGCGCCTGCAGATTGCGAACCGCAGGTTCGTCAGTCAGCAAAAATACAGTTCGGTGACTATCAGGCCAACGGCATGATGGCTGTCGCTAAAAAACTGGGTATGGCGCCGCGACAACTGGCTGAGCAGGTGCTGACTCATCTGGATCTCAACGGGATTGCCAGCAAGGTTGAAATTGCTGGCCCGGGCTTTATCAATATTTTTCTCGATCCGGCATTTCTGGCGCAGCATGTTCAGCAGGCGCTTGCCTCCGATCGTCTGGGCGTAACCCAACCGGCTAAACAAACCGTTGTTGTCGACTACTCCGCGCCTAACGTAGCGAAAGAGATGCACGTGGGTCACCTGCGTTCCACC
Source organism: Citrobacter werkmanii (assembly GCF_008693645.1). Taxonomy (NCBI): domain Bacteria; kingdom Pseudomonadati; phylum Pseudomonadota; class Gammaproteobacteria; order Enterobacterales; family Enterobacteriaceae; genus Citrobacter; species Citrobacter werkmanii. The sequence continues at coordinate 3,029,619 of NZ_CP044101.1, forward strand.
ATCATCGGTGACGCTGCGGTGCGTACGCTGGAGTTCCTCGGCCACAATGTTATTCGTGCTAACCACGTTGGCGACTGGGGTACTCAGTTCGGTATGCTGATCGCATGGCTGGAAAAACAGCAGCAAGAAAACGCCGGAGAGATGGCGCTGGCTGACCTGGAAGGTTTCTACCGTGACGCGAAAAAGCATTACGACGAAGATGAAGCCTTCGCAGAACGCGCCCGTAGCTATGTTGTTAAACTGCAAGGCGGCGACGAATATTTCCGTGAGATGTGGCGCAAACTTGTCGACATTACCATGTCGCAGAATCAGTTAACTTACGACCGCCTGAACGTCACGCTGACCCGTGACGACGTAATGGGGGAAAGCCTGTACAACCCGATGCTGCCAGGTATCGTGGCCGATCTGAAGGCGAAAGGTCTGGCTGTTGAGAGCGAAGGCGCTACCGTCGTATTCCTTGATGAGTATAAGAACAAGGAAGGCGAACCGATGGGCGTTATCATTCAGAAGAAAGATGGCGGCTATCTCTACACCACCACCGACATCGCCTGCGCCAAGTATCGTTACGAAACGCTGCATGCCGACCGCGTTCTCTATTACATCGATTCCCGTCAGCATCAGCACTTGATGCAGGCCTGGACCATCGTCCGTAAAGCTGGCTATGTGCCGGATTCCGTGCCGCTGGAACACCACATGTTCGGTATGATGCTGGGCAAAGACGGTAAACCGTTCAAAACCCGTGCGGGCGGTACGGTTAAACTGGCCGATCTGCTGGATGAAGCGCTGGAACGCGCGCGTCGTCTGGTGGCTGAGAAGAACCCGGATATGCCTACCGATGAGCTGGAAAAGCTGGCGAATGCGGTCGGTATCGGCGCAGTGAAATATGCGGATTTGTCCAAAAACCGTACCACTGACTACATCTTCGACTGGGACAATATGCTGGCGTTCGAAGGCAACACCGCGCCGTACATGCAGTATGCCTACACCCGCGTACTGTCCGTGTTCCGTAAAGCGGAAATCGACGAGAGCACGCTGGCAAATGCGCAGGTCATTATCAATGAAGATCGCGAGGCCCAGTTGGCTGCGCGTCTGCTGCAGTTTGAAGAAACGCTCACCGTCGTGGCCCGTGAAGGTACGCCGCACGTGATGTGTGCCTACCTGTACGACGTAGCGGGTCTGTTCTCCGGCTTCTACGAGCATTGCCCTATCCTCAGCGCGGAGAACGAAGAGATTCGTAACAGCCGTCTGAAGCTGGCGCAACTGACGGCGAAAACCCTGAAGCTGGGTCTGGATACGCTGGGTATCGAAACCGTAGAACGTATGTAAGTACGCAATGATTGAGGCCTGAGTCTGTAACGCGGACTCAGGCCTTTTTTATTTCCGTAACAGGCTATCTGTAACAACTCACAAGGAATGACACATTTCCGTAGAGATATGGAACATTTTTTGCCTGTCATCCCGTTTGAGCCTCCGTATCATTAGGCGGCGAATTAATCGGGTACGGGTCAATGACATTCAGAGATTTTGAGGCGGAAGAAAAACTCTTCCAGCGGCGTGTGATAGTGGCCTTTGGCCTTGTGGTTATCTGTTTTGGCATCCTGATTTACAATCTCTACAATTTACAAATCTGTCAGCACCAGTATTACACCACCCGCTCGAATGCAAACGACATCAAAATGCTGCCCGTCGCTCCAACGCGAGGCATGATTTACGATCGTAACGGCATCCCGCTGGTGCGCAACGTAACCTGGTACGACATTTCCGTTACGCCTTATAAAATCAGCGATATGGATACCCTAATCAGGCAGCTAACGCCGATCGTTGACCTCACCCCGGATGACATTGACCAGTTCCGCCATGAGCTAAAATCCAGCAGCCGTTATCGCCCGGTAGTGCTAAAAAATGCGCTGACCGATGTAGAAATCGCTCGCTTCTCGGTTAACCAGTTTCGTTTCAGTGGCGTCAATATCAATAGCTATGAAGACCGCCAGTACCCCTATGGGGCCGCACTGGCGCATGTACTTGGCTATGTTTCAAAAATCAACGACAACGATCTGAAAGCACTGGATAAAAAAGGTCTGGCAGAAAACTACGCCGCCGATCACAACATCGGCAAGCAGGGTATTGAGCACTATTACGAAAACGAACTGCATGGAAAAACCGGTTATCAGGAGGTGGAAGTCGATAACCACGGACGCATCGTCCGCTTGATCAAGGATGTGCCGCCTGTTGCCGGGAAAGATATCCATCTGACACTGGACTTACATTTACAGCAATACATTGAGAGTCTGTTGGCGGGCCAGCGTGCGGCAGTACTGGTGGAAGATCCGCACGACGGTTCCGTGCTGGCGATGGTCTCCAATCCCAGCTATGACCCCAATCCGTTTGTCAAAGGCATCAGCTATCAGGACTATAACAAGCTGTTGCAGGATAAAGACCTGCCTTTAATCAACCGCGTCACGCAGGGGTTATACCCTCCTGCCTCCACGGTCAAACCCTACATGGCGATGTCAGCGTTACTGAACGGCGTCATCACCCCGCAGACCAGTTTCTTCGGCGCGCCCACCTGGACGCTACCCGGCACCGAGCGACATTATCGTGACTGGAAAAAAACCGGTCACGGTATGCTGGACGTCACCAAAGCGATTGAAGAATCCGCCGATACCTTCTTTTATCAGGTGGCGTATATGATGGGGATCGACCGGATTAACAGCATGCTCAGCCAGTTTGGTTACGGTAAACCGACCGGTATCGATCTTGATGAGGAGTATAACGGCCTGCTCCCGAGTCGCGAATGGAAACAGAAAGTACATAAAAAAGCATGGTATCAAGGGGATACCATTTCTGTTGGTATCGGCCAGGGCTACTGGATTGCCACGCCGATCCAGATGGTAAAGGCTATGGTAGCGCTGATTAACAACGGCAAAGTCATCGCTCCTCACCTGCTACTCGATGAAGAAAGCGGCAAAACCCTCACGCCATACCAGGCTCCTGAACCGCCGTCGCAAATCGCCTCTGCGTCGTCACCCTACTGGGGGCTGGTGCGTCAGGCGATGTTCGGCATGGCAAATGAACCAAACGGTACCGGGTATAAGTTCTTTCACACCGCACCTTACGGCATTGCGGCGAAAAGTGGCACATCGCAGGTCTTCAGCCTGAAAGAAAATCAGACCTACAATGCGAAAATGATTCCTGTCCGTTTGCGCGACCATGTGTTTTATACCGCTTTTGCGCCCTATAAGAACCCGAAAGTCGCCGTGGCGTTAATCCTCGAAAACGGCGGCAGCGACGGTGTTACCGCCGCGCCGGTCATGCGGCAAATCATGGATCATCTGTTTGCGCCGCAGGATAATGCCGCGCAAACAGAGGTGAATCAACAATCAGGTCCGTTAGCGGCAGCCCCCTCTGCCAACGAGATCAAAAATACTTACGCAAGTATTCGGTAAGGCACAGTATCGCCATGGCCTGTCCATATGGCATGGAGGTCCGCGGGATATTGCGGTAAAAATCGAGATTGTGCCCCATTCCGGTACCAAACGAGGTGTGCATCAATTCACCTTCTGGTGAGATATGTTGCACAATGCCTCTGATGGCTTTTTCGGCCACCGCGGCATACTCTTGTCCGACATAGCGTTTACGTACTGCTTTGAGGATCCCATACGCAAATCCGGCGGTAGCTGACGCTTCCAGATACGACTGCTGATCGTCCAGCAGCGTGTGCCACAATCCACTTTCATCCTGGCACCTTGCCAGCGCCGCGATTTGCGCGTGCAGGACCTGCACCAGATAGCGGCGAACGGCACTGTTTTCTGGTAAATCGAGCAGTTCGAGGAAGTCCGGGATTACGATAGTTAACCAGCTGTTACCACGCGCCCAGCGGGCGTTGGCAAAATTATGCCGCCCTTCATAGCTCCAGCCGTGGAACCACAGCCCCGTTTCTTTATCCATCAGGTTCTGCACATGCAGCAGGAACTGATAGGTTGCCTCTTCGATATATTCTGGACGGTTGAGCAACTTGCCGATTTTCGCCAGTGGCAAAACCGTCATCATCAACGTGTCATCCCACATTTGCTGATGATTCTCTTCCGCCAGCGTAATGTGCTGCATACCGCCGAATTCGGTACGCGGCATATCATGCATGGCCCACTCAGCCCAGCTGTCGAGCCACGGCAGATACGCGGGGTTACGCGTCTCTTCATAGCGATACGCCAGCGTTAAAAACGGCGCCATAGTGTTGACGTTTTTGGTGGTCGCACCTTCAGCAAAGCGATCGGCAAACCAGCTATCGATGATATCGCGCATCGTTTCATCGCCGGTTTGCTGATAATACTGATACATCCCGTACAGGCCGACGCCGTGCGTCCACTCCCATCCCGCCCAGCCTTTGGTATCAATAACGCGGCCGTCGTCCAGACGCAGCAGGAATTCGCCTGTCTCATCATGAATATTGACCAGGTTATGCGTCACCTTTTTGATCAACGTTTTTAATTCATCCCTGGCAATAAAATGGTCAGGTTGTCGCAATAACGGGCTGTGTTTAACCGGGTAAACAATCATTTACTTCACCTCTGTCAATGTCGAATTCAATGCGGCACCCTTTTCCAGTTTCGGTGCTGCTGGCTTATTACGATTCAGGTAACCAATATTGTTGTTGCCCCAAAGTGATTCATATGGCATGCCCGACAGCATCTCTACGGTCGCGCGGCCTTTGGCGGAGAGCCCTTCCGGCACGGGGCGTCCCGATGCCCGCATTTTTGCGGTCTCTTCACGTAGGGTACTGTGGGTTTGCAGGTTCAGTTTGAAGCGCAAGGAAACCAGGAAACCCAGCGCCAGAACAATTAGCGTACCGCAGCTCAGAATTAACAAAATGGTATGGCTGACCGCCGCGGGTTGTACGCTGTGACCGGAGACAAAACCGGACATCTGCATGACAATCCCAACCAGCATCACCGCTCCCGCCTGTGACGCCTTACGCGTTAACGTCATAATGCCGGCGAAGATCCCTTCCCGGCGCTGGCCGGTAATCACTTCGTCAACGTCAGCAATATAGGTGTAGGTATTCCAGGGGACATAATTGATACCGCCGCGTCCCAGACCCGCAATGGCAGAGACCAGCAGCAACAGAGAATAAACATCGCTTAACCCGGCATAGTAAAGCAGCGCATAAGAGAGAGAGCTCGCGCCAAACAGGACAACCACCATCCGGTATGATGGCGCGGGTCCAAAGCGGATACACAATGGGATCATGGCGATAACGGCAATGAACTGGAAGATAGCCATCGTTCCCAGCAGGTTTGACGCCATCGAGGCTTCCTGCATCAGCACAAACACCACATAGTAAGTAAAGACGGCGTTAAAAACGTCCTGCGCTATATAGCCGCCGAGATACATTCCTAAATGCTGGCGGAAGATTCGGATGCGCAGTGTTGAACTCAGTTCAACAAACAGACGGGTCATGCTTTGGCTAAAGGTCAGCTTTTTCTTCTCTTCTTCGGCTCGCAGCGCGGCTTCAGTCCACTCAGCACGTGGGCGCTCCCAGGTAAAGAACCAGACGAAAATCAGCATCAGCGCGCACAGCACAGAGAACACCAGGCTGGCGTAGAAAAAAGACACCGGGTTATCTTTGCCAAACAGCGTCAGCAGAACGCCGGGTAAGAACGAGGCCAGAATAGCTGACATTTGCGCCATCGAAATACGCGCGCCGGAAAACTTGGTTTTCTGTTTGAAGTCATCGGTCATTTCGGGCACCAGCGTTTCATAGGGCACCAGAATCATGGTGTAGACCACGTCAAAAATCAGATAGGTCAGCAGGTAGTACCAGAAACCCATGTCACCCACCCACATCAGCGAGTAGCTAAAGACGCAGGGGATCCCCAACAGAATAAAAAACTTACGTCGCCCGAAGCGTTTACCGAGCCAGGTGGAACCAAAGTTATCGGTTAAAAACCCCATTAACGGGCTAACCACGGCATCCAGCACCCTGGCGGTGGCAAAAATGAAGGTCGCCTCGATAGGCGTCAGGCCACAAAACGTAGTGTAAAAATAGAGCAGCCAGGCGGCGGTTAATGCCGTGGTACCTGCGCCCAAAAAATCCCCCGAACCGTAGGCAAAATAGTTAACCAGTCCGATTTTACGTGTCTTCATTGCCGTTACCCCTGCACATTATTGGGAGGCCCCGCAATCCTCGCGTTGATATTGGGCGTCCTTACAGGGTCACAGTAAAAGCTAACAGGAAGTGAAACCTTTCTGTTTCTGCCAGGGATGTTCGCGAAATGGCAATAGCACAAAGAGTCCGGCAACGTATGTCACCAATTTTATAAAACAGCGTTTCTTTTTAATCAAAGCGGTGGGCTAAAATTGCGAAGCAGCCAGCAGTTTCTGCTGCTGGCCTAATGAAGGAAGGCGTTAACGATAGTTTACTATTACCTGATTGCTCTGTACTTGTAAGGCGGGGATCAGACGACCGCCGCCGGGAACTTCCCAGACAAAATGCATCGGTTCGATGGCGGGAACATTATTAAACCCGTTGGTGGTGCCACTTTGTCCGTCCAGCTCGACACAGCGGGACTGAGAACATAAACGCACACGTAACCCCGCAGGGGTTGGTCCATTAAGCGCATAGCGCCACGCCACCAGGGTCATCAAACCCGAGACGGGCTGACTGGGAACCAGTGGTGCGGACGAGGCTGACTGGCCACGGTGGTTTAAGGTGATGCCCATTCCGCTCGCCTGCCATGCCCCTTCTCCGGCCGCCTGCGCCACCAAAGGAAAAACCAACAGCCACAGTAAGTTACGCATTATTTACCTCCAATGGTCGCCGTCATACGAATATGGCGGTTATCGGAAAGCTCCATGTTCGATAACACCACCAGTTGCGGTATGCTGCGGCGTAAAAAGCGTGCCAGTAACGGGCGTAACGCGTGATTAACCAGCAATACCGGCGGCGCACCCAACATTTCCTGGCGGGAGAGCGCTTCCTGAGTTTGGGCCAGCAGCCGGTCTGCCAGACCAGGCTCCAGACCGCCGCCGCCCTGTAATGCTTGCAGCAGCAGACGTTCAAGCGGGGTATCCAGACCAATAACCTGAACCTCTTCATTACCCGGGAACCATTGCTGGGTGATGGCGCGCCCCAGCGCAACGCGGACTACCGCAGTAAGCTCATGCGGATCGTTTTGCAGCGGCGCATGTTCAGCCAGCGTTTCAAGAATGGTGCGCATATCGCGAATCGGTACTTTTTCGTCCAGTAAGTTCTGCAGCACTTTGTGCAGTGTGGTCAGCGTCACAACCCCAGGGACCAGATCTTCGGTTAGCTTTGGCATCTCCTGTGAGACGCGGTCCAGTAGCTGTTGCGCTTCCTGACGCCCGAACAGCTCAGCGGCAAACTGACCAATCAGGTGATTCAGATGCGTAGCGACAACGGTACTGGCTTCAACCACCGTAAAGCCCTGAATCTGCGCCTGTTCCTTCAATGCGCTCTCAATCCAGATAGCGTCCAGACCGAAAGCCGGATCGACCGTTTTCTCTCCCGGCAACGAACCTGCCGCCGTCCCCGGGTTAATAGCCAGCCAACGTCCGGGATAGGCGTCCCCGCTGCCGATTTCCACCCCTTTCATCAGAATGCGATAGCGGGCGGGTTGCAGATCCATATTGTCGCGAATGTGGACCACCGGCGGCAGGAAGCCCATATCCTGGGCAAATTTCTTACGAATACTGCGAATTCGCCCCAGTAGCTCGCCATCCTGCTGAAAATCCACCATTGGGATCAGGCGATAACCCACCTCCATTCCCAGTGAATCCTCCAGTTGCACATCGTTCCAGGTGGCTTCCACCACAGAGTTATTTTCCGGCATTTTTACCGGCTGAGGTTCAGCAGGCGCTTTGAGTTCGCGACCACGCATCCACCAGGCCAGGCCGAGTAATGCGGCGGTAAACATCAAAAATACCAGGTTTGGCATACCAGGTACCAGGCCCAGCAAACCCAGCACCGCTGCACTAAGCAGCATAACGCTTGGATTACTGAACAGTTGGGTCACCATCTGTTCGCCTACATCCTGATCGGTACTCACGCGGGTCACGATAACACCCGCCGCCGTTGAGATAACCAGCGCGGGGATCTGCGCGACCAGGCCGTCACCGATAGTCAGCAGGGTATAACTTTCCGCGGCGCTGCCCATGCTCATACCATGCTGTAGCACCCCGACCAACAGGCCGCCAACCACGTTGATCACCATGATCAAAATACCGGCGATGGCATCTCCGCGTACGAATTTACTCGCACCATCCATCGAACCGTAGAAGTCCGCTTCCTGCGTCACTTCCGAACGGCGTTTTTTGGCTTCATCTTCGCCAATCAGTCCGGCATTTAAGTCGGCATCAATCGCCATCTGCTTGCCGGGCATACCATCCAGCACGAAGCGTGCGCCAACTTCAGCGATACGACCGGCGCCTTTGGTAATAACCATAAAGTTAATGATGACGAGAATAACGAAAACCACGATCCCGATGGCAAAGTTACCGCCCACCAGGAAGTGGCCAAAGGCTTCAACCACCTTCCCCGCCGCGGCCGCACCGGTATGTCCTTCCATCAAAATGATACGCGTCGACGCGACGTTCAGGGCCAGGCGCAATAATGTGGTGAACAGCAAAATCGTCGGGAATGCAGCAAACTCAAGCGTGCGCTGTGTAAACATCGCCACCAACAGCACCATGATCGACAGCGCAATATTAAACGTGAACAGCAGATCGAGGATGAAAGCCGGCAGCGGCAGCACCATCATCGACAGGATCAGCAGAATGAGGATCGGCCCGGCAAGGATTTGCCATTGCGTGGATTTGAGGTTGCCGGGCAGGCGCAGCATCGCGACCAGATTAGCCATCAGTATTCTTCTCGTTCAGGAAATCCAGTGCGTCAGGCACCGGAAGGTTTTCAGGTTGTGGTGGCGGATTGCCGCCTGCCAGACGCCAGCGTTTTAACTGCCATACCCATGCCAGCACTTCGGCAACGGCGGCATATAATTGCCCCGGTATTTGCTGACCAATCTCTGCATGACGATATAACGCACGCGCCAGTGGTGGTGCTTCTAGCGTGGGGACACGATGCTCGGCGCCAATCTCACGAATGCGTAACGCCACCAGCCCCGCGCCTTTGGCAACAACTTTCGGCGCGCTCATTTTGTTCTCGTCATACTGCAACGCCACCGAGTAGTGCGTGGGGTTGGTTACAATGACGTCCGCTTTCGGTACATCCGCCATCATGCGACGCTGTGCCGCCGCGCGCTGCATTTGGCGTATTTTGCCCTTAACGTGCGGGTCACCTTCGCTTTGCTTAAATTCGTCACGGATATCCTGACGCGACATGCGCAGCTTTTTCAGATGGCTATAAATCTGGAAAAAAACGTCGAACCCGACCATGGGAATGACGCCCAGCACCACCAACAGCGCGCACATACCGACTAAATCCAGGGCATTGCCCATCGCCGTAATCGGTGATTCCGCCATCAGCCGCATCATCGCCGGCCAGTTATGCCAGAGATAAAATCCGGCCACGCTTCCCACTAACGTGGACTTCAGTATCGCTTTGAGTAGTTCGGCACCGGTTTGCGCGGAAAACATGCGTTTAATGCCTGGCAGCGGATTCAACTTAGAGAACTTGGGTTGCAGAGATTTACCACTGAAGATCAAGCCACCAAGCATCACGGGTGAGATCAATGCCACCAGAACGACGCCAGTAATCAACGGCAACAGCGCAATCATCGCGTCTTTAATCAGCAGGATGATTTGGCTGAGGATCAGATTGGGGTCATTGACCATACTGTGGTCAAACCGTAGTCCAGCCGACAGCATGCCAGCCAGTCTGCGGGCCAGCGACTCTCCACCAATCCAGATAATGCACACTCCCACCAGCAAAATAAGCAGTGAAGTCAGCTCCTTGGATCGGGGGATCTGCCCTTCCTCCCGGGCTTTTTCAAGTCGGTGGGGTGTGGGGGCTTCTGTTTTGTCGTCGTCGCTTTCTTCTGCCACAGTACGTGCTCGCTGCCCATTACGTCTGACTTATCATGCCAGCATGGTCCGTAAGCAATGGCGAGAAAAAACCGCGCAATCATGCTCTTTTCGGGGTTTACCCGGCGGATAGATCCTGCGCAATATCGTCTCATCGTCGGCTAAAATCGCTTTCACAGCATAATATTTATTAATTTCTGAATTAAGAAACATTAAAAAAAGACGAACATAACTCTGTTAACAGAACAAAATCGAATAAAAAAATAGCAATTCCGCCTAAGTTTTAGAAGAAAGCAATATAAGAAATGCTTAACATAATCACATTATATATCATTCCCTTCAGACTCAATAATAAAATAAAAAATCATAAGCTTTAATTATAACCCACTTAACCCCACCCTACTCCACAACGATTAAACCTCATGTATACTGGCGGCCGAATAATATTACCGTTGAGCTACACCCATATTTTTATGGAATAAAATATTAACACTTACAGGGATTATCAAATCATGAAGATGAAGAAAAGCGCTGTATTTTTTGCTCTGCTGTCAGCATATTCACTTAATGTATTAGCCGCAGAAATGAATGCAGGGACGATTCATTTTACCGGAGAAATTATTGAACCAAGTTGTGTCATTGATGGAGATAATGGTACGGACAGCACTATACCGCTGGGTACGTGGCCGACATCATTATTTACCACAGTAGGTACAGAAACAGATCTGGTTGATGTCGATATAAAACTGACTGACTGTCCGGTGACGACTGAAGGTCTGACTTCCGTGCAGTTAACCTTTAATGGCCCTACCGCATTAACCAAGTCCAATACGCTTCTTGACGTCAGTCAGATCACGACCGCAGGAGAGACGGCAGCTACCGGAGTGGGTATTGCACTTAGCCCGATCAACTCACCAACAACATTGTTGGCCTTCGATGGTTCAGAGGGGCAAGTTTATATTCCGCTATCAACAGAGTCCACCGATACCATTCAGGCTCACCTTCAGGCTCGCTATAAATCGTTCGCAAAAGAAGTCACCGCTGGCCCGGCTGATGCGGACATGACAATTAATATTTTATATCGCTAACACTTTCTATTTTTACGCCTGGAATACTTCCAGGCGCTTAATACCATCGATAATATTTAACCTATTACGGGTCCATTTTATGCGCATCCTTATTATGGTGGCATTATTCCCTCCTCTCTTTTACTCGTGTTTTTGTCCGGCGAGTGGAATTCAGGTTGGCCGCACACGGATTATTTTTGACGCTAACAAAAAAGAGGTCGCGCTGGCGCTGACTAATACTGACACGCAACTGCCATGGTTAATTCAGTCGTGGACCGATACGGGGGATGAGAAGACGCGCGGACCTTTTATCGTTACCCCGCCGCTTTTTCGCCTCAATGCGCAAAAGGAGCAGAGCCTGCGTATCACCTGGAACGGCACGCCACTGCCAGAGAATAAAGAATCGCTGTTTTATATGAACGTGCGCACTATTCCGGCTACCGCCAAAGAAAATGAAAGTAAAAATATTCTTCGGCTAATCTATAAAACCCGTCTCAAACTGCTCTGGCGCCCTAAAAATATTACGGGTTCACCGGCACAAAGCTGCGAGAAGTTACAGTTTGTGCGTTCAGGTAACCAGTTACAGATAACGAATAATAACGCCTTCTATACGGTTTTCGATAGCTTACACTTGGGCGCAGTTTCACTTCCGAAGGCGGATATGGTGGCACCTTTCAGTACCGCCACTTTCCCGCTGCCCGTGCAAGCTAACGGTGATCAGGTTACCTGGCACTGCATTACCGACTACGGAAATGCCTCGCAACAATACTCGGCCCCGTTGAGCAAGGGGGGTTAATGTTGCGACGTTCTACGTTTGCTCCTTCGAGGCTGTCGCTGCTAATCCGCGGTCTTCTCAGCATTGCATTTGTCGTTTCAGGCCATGCTTTCGCACGGGAATATTCCTTTTCCTCTTCATCACTGGAGGGCAACGAACTCTCGCAACAGGATATCGATTTGTCGCTTTTCTCCCGCGAAAATGCGCAACTGCCCGGTACCTGGCCTTCGCGGCTACAGCTCAATAAGACGTTGCTGGGTGAAGAACCGGTTACCTATACAAGTGCCACGGATGGTACGCTTCAGGCACAGTTCACGCCGGAAATGCTGCGCCACTGGGGCGTTAAAATTGAGAACTATCCAGCACTTGCGGATGCGCCAGCGAATGTACCTCTCCCACACCCTCTGGGGTATTACATCCCGCAAGCCTCATCATCGCTCGACTTTTCCACGATGACGCTCAATATCAGCATGCCGCAGGCCGCCATTGCGAATCCGGCCAGGGATGGTATTGACCCGTCACTGTGGGATGACGGCGTACCGGTTCTGTTTACGGATTACAGTTATTCAGGTTCACAGACCCGTGACGGTAACCATAATACCTCTGACAGCCAGTACCTCAATCTGCGTAGTGGTCTTAACCTGGGCGGATGGCGGGTACGCAACTATTCCACCTGGAGCAAATCTGAAAGCATCAATGCCTGGGATGCCATTAATACCTATCTGCAGCATGATATTGATGTGCTACGCAGCCAGTTTACCGCGGGTGAAAACAGCACCCGTGGCGATGTCTTCGACAGTATTCAGTACACAGGTGTAAATCTGGCCTCCGATGACGAAATGTTACCGTTCAGCCAGCGCGGCTACGCGCCCGTTGTACGCGGGATCGCCAGTTCAAATGCGGAAGTCTCCATCCGGCAAAATGGCTATTTGATCTACCAGCAAAACGTTGCCCCGGGGGCTTTTGAGATTTCCGATCTCTACTCGACAACCAACAGCGGCGATCTGGATATCACGGTAAAAGAAGCCGACGGAACGGAGCATCATTTTACCCAACCCTACTCCAGCACCGCCGTGATGTTACGTCCCGGCAGGATAAAATACGAAGTCACCGCGGCCCGTTACCGGGCTGCCAGCAGCAGCGACGAGAAAGAACCCGAATTCGCCCAGGCCAGTTTTATCTACGGTTTGAACAATGCCGCAACGCTGTTCGGCGGAGTCACCTCTTCTGGTGATTATCAGGCTGCGAACGCCGGGATCGGTATAGCACTGGGCGAGTTGGGCGCCCTTTCGGCTGACGTCACGGCCGCCAGAGCCACGCTGGATAATGATCAAACAAGTTCCGGGCAGTCGTATCGCCTGCTTTACTCGGGCAAGATCGAGCGTACCGCCACCAACTTCACGCTCGCCAGCTATCGCTATTCTACGCAGGGCTATTACAGCTTCAGTGATGCCAATAAGAAATACAGCGGTAATGAAGATGACCTGATGTTCAGCTATAACAAACGCAACCGAATTCAGGCCAGCATCAGCCAAACATTGCTGGGCAGCAGCATCTACCTGAACGGTTATCAGCAGGACTACTGGGGAACCTCAGAAACTGAACGCAGCCTGTCTGCCGGAGTAAATACGACAATAAATGGGATTAGCTATCATCTGACTTATACCTACAGTAAAACCAGCGATCGACAAGACGATCAGATGATCGCCTTTGGACTCAGCGTGCCTCTCAGCCGCTGGTTGCCCAAAGCATGGTCGACCTATAACATCAGCAGCAGCAAACATGGCTATACCCGCCATAATATCGGGTTGAACGGCACGCTACTTGACGATCAGCGTCTGAGCTATTCCCTGCAGCAAAGCCACAGCAATCACGACGGCGAAGATACCAGCAGTCTGTACAGCAGCTACCGCTCACAATACGCCAGTTTGAACGCCGGCTATTACACTTCATCGGACCGCTCGCAACAGTTGAATCTGGGTGCCAGCGGCGCGATTGTCGCCCATCCTCACGGCATCACCTTTTCTCAACCATTGGGCGATCAGTTTGCCATAGTCTCTGCTCAAGGGGCAAAAGGCATCCGCTTTCAGAATCAGCGCGGTGTCCGCACCGACTGGCAGGGTAATGCTGTCATCCCCTCCCTGACGCCGTATCAGAAAAACAGCATCCGAATTGATACCACCAGCCTGCCGGATGATGTTGATACCGATGCAACTGCCACCACCGTCATTCCAAGCAGTAGCGCAGCGGTGGCGGCAAACTTTGTCGCGCACATCGGTTATCGGGCGCTTCTCCATCTCACCAATGCCAGGGGACAAGTGATTCCTTTCGGTGCAATGGTCTCCGTCGATAATGCCTCAATTCTCGGCATCGTTGATGATACCGGCACCGTCTACCTCGCAGGGGTTCCGGCGACCTTTCCGATAACCATTCAATGGGGTAAGGCTCGTGAACAACAATGCCATGCCAGCGTGGTCCTCCCTGAGCCCGAACACGCTGCGAATCTCGCAGGGATTCTCTCTACTCAGGCCATTTGCAAACAGGAATAATATATGCGCCACATTTTTGCGGTCGTATTGACCTCGGTTCTCTTTATATTGCCAGCCTCAGTCCAGGCTGCGATAACGCTATTATCAAATTGCTTTGGAGCATCTGCTGACTATTCAGTGTCATATGAGCATGAACTCAGCAGCACAGAAAATAACACAAATTATTCATACTTAACGGGGAGCTACATGCCAGGTACCGGGCCTGAGATCGAAGCCAATTGCACATGTCCCGCCAATACCACATCAGCATCGATGATTTATGAATACAACTTCGCCGGTAGTCCGCTGACGGCAGGCGTCAGCGGATACGGAGTCTTAACAGAGAACCTGGATATCAAGGTTTCGGGATTTAACGACGCTATCGACAATCCCGATGGCATGGGGTTAAGTGAGATCAAAATCACCGAGTACCCGACCCCAATCGGCAATATGGGCAGTCAAAAGGCAGACCAAAAACTGTCGGAAGGGACGGCAGATGTCTGTAACAACGAAACGCGACCGACCGGTGGCGCAACGGTCAAACGAAAGTTCAAGCTCAGCGTGATTCGCTTTTATCTGTACATTAAAAAACCGATTCTGGGTGAAGAGATCATCAACCCCACGCTGGTTGTGCAAAGCTATGCCTGTCTGTATACAGGAAATGGTTCATGCCGCAACACCGATGCTCAACTGGTGTCCAATATCTGGCTGAGCGGTAAGCTTACCGCCCCTCTCAGTTGTACGATTAATGCTGGAAGCACCATTGAGGTTGATATGGGGAGTATTATCAGCAGTCAGTTTGTTAACCAGGGTCAACCGCCAAAAGGCTATACGCTGAAAGATGTCGATATCGCCTACCATTGTGACGGCCCCGCCATCAGCAACAGCGACAAGATTAAGCTGACGTTGACCGCCGATCAGGGCGTGGTAGAGGGTAGTCAGTCCTACATCGCCAAACTGATTGGCAGAAACGATCTCGGTATCAGAATGTTTGATGCAAATAATCAGAACGTTGTACTGGATGGTTCTGTGGACTTTCCGGTTACGCTGGATGAACAGGGAAATGGCATAATTAACATGACGGCCGCGCCGGTCTCTACCACCGCCAGCCGCCCGGAACCAGGAAGCTTTGAAGGCAACATGACCGTTAAAATGGATTTACGCTGAGAGCTTTCCCCTCAGACCTACTCTGCGGCCTGAGGGGACTCGCGCAACAATCAGAACCCGAGACTATCCAGCAGGTCGTCAACCTGATCCTGACTTGCCACCACGCCGGCTTTTGAGGTGTCAACCTGCGGGCCGTTCAGTAAGCTTTCGTTTTCACGTTTTGGACGAGCGCCCTGCTCCGGAATGTTTTCCAGCAGAACCATCAGCAGCTGACGTTCAATCTCCTGGATAACATCCATCATACGCTTGATGACCTGACCGGTGAGGTCCTGGAAATCCTGCGCCATCATGATGTCCAGCAACTGGGCATTGGTGAAGCTGGTATGTCCGGGCACGTCACCAAGAAACTGACGGGTGTCGGTGACCAGCTCCCGGGCGTCAGACAGCTCGATCGGATTTTCGAACCATTCATCCCAGCGTTTTGTCAGCTCTTTGGCCCCTTTTTCCATCGCGTCCTGGTGCGGTTGCGAAGCTTCCACGCTGTTCAGCGCGCGCTCTGCCGCCTGTGCAGTCATTTGCACAACGTAATCGAGACGATCGCGGGCATCGGGAATCGCTTCCGCCGCTTCGGCAATAGCCTGATCCAGCCCCAGTTCGCGCAGGCTGTCGCGCAGCATTCGGGTCAAACTGCCGATGCGCGCGATGATGTCCCCTGCTGAGTGTTCGTCAGCAGGTTTAATTTGTGGTTGCATCATCATTATCACACCCTCACATGCCCAGTTTCTCAAAGATCTTATTGAGTTTTTCTTCCAGCGTCGCCGCCGTAAACGGTTTAACGACATAACCACTGGCGCCTGCCTGTGCTGCCGCAATAATGTTTTCTTTCTTCGCTTCTGCCGTGACCATCAGCACTGGCAGGGAAGACATTCCGCCATCTGCACGAATGGTTTTCAGCAGTTCCAGGCCGTCCATATTCGGCATGTTCCAGTCGGAAATGACAAAACCGAATCCCCCAGTCTGCAGCTTATTCAGCGCATCCACGCCGTCTTCCGCCTCTTCAACATTGTTGAACCCCAGCTCTTTGAGCAGGTTACGCACGATGCGACGCATGGTGGAAAAGTCATCCACAACCAAAAACTTAAGCTCTTTATCCGCCATAAAAAATAGACTCCTGATTCAAATACGTATTGCCTGTCCGGCACTGATTTTCGCCAGCATTTGCTGGCTTACCTGGCTAAGATCGACCACTTCGCTTACGCCACCCATATTGATGGCCTCGCGCGGCATGCCGAACACCACACAACTTGCTTCATTTTGCGCAATGGTCCAGGCGCCAGCCTGGTTCATCGCTAACATTCCGGCGGCGCCGTCGTTGCCCATGCCGGTCAGGATCACTCCCACCGCATTACGCCCCGCATGTTTTGCCACCGAATGGAACAGCACATCCACTGAAGGCCGGTGCCGGTTAACCGGCGGGCCGTCATGAATTTTGATTTGGTAGTTCGCGCCGCTACGCGCCAGCTCCATATGTTTGTCACCGGGCGCAATATACGCATGCCCCGGGAGAACGCGTTCCCCGTCTTCGGCTTCTTTCACCGTGATCTGACACAGTTTGTTCAGACGTTCGGCGAACGAGCGGGTAAATCCTGGCGGCATATGCTGGGTGATAAGAATACCTGGACTTGAAAGCGGCAATGGCTGGAGTACATGGCGAATTGCCTCTGTTCCTCCGGTTGAGGCGCCAATCACCAGCAATTTTTCCGAACTGAGTAATGGCCCTGCTTTCAAGGTCGTTGGTGCTGCCATGGGTTTATGAGCCGCCAGTTTTGCCCGCGACGCAGTGCGGATCTTCTCCGCGATCATTTCGCTGTAGGCCAGCATCCCTTCACGGATCCCCAACTGCGGTTTAGTGACAAAATCAATCGCCCCCAACTCCAGCGCCCGCAACGTGACCTCTGAACCTTTACCGGTCAGAGAAGAGACCATGACGACCGGCATCGGACGCAGACGCATCAACTTCTCAAGAAAGTCGAGACCGTCCATGCGCGGCATTTCCACATCCAGCGTCAGTACGTCGGGATTGTATTTTTTGATTAAATCCCGGGCGACCAACGGATCTGGCGCCGTCGCCACCATTTCCATATCACTGTGGCTGTTAATAATTTCGGTCATGATTTGACGCATCAATGCAGAATCATCAACCGACAACACCCTGATTTTACTCATGCTTTATCCTTACCTGGCGCATGCGCATACACGGTCTGTCCACGCAGGCTAAACTCGCGCACGAGGTTGCTAAAGTTTTCTGAATGACCTGCGAACAGCAGCCCATCTGGTTTAAGAAGTGGAACAAAACGGTGCAAAATGTCCTGTTGCGTCGTTTTATCGAAGTAGATCATTACGTTACGGCAAAATATGGCATCGAAGGGCCCAGGCACGTTGTACTGCTTATCCAGTAAATTCACGCTGGAAAATTCAACATGCCCCGCCAGTTCCTGCCGGACGCGTACCAGCCCTTCATGCGGTCCGGTGCCGCGCATGAAATAACGCTGCAACTGCTGGGGTGACAGCGTCTTTAGCTCATCAAGGCGGTAAATACCGCTTCTCGCCTTTTCCAGCACTTCGGTATCAATGTCGCTGGCAAAAACACGCCAGCGGCCCGGCGCCATACCTAAGGTATCGGCGAGCGTAATGGCGATGCTGTACGGCTCTTCTCCGGTTGACGCCGCCGCGCTCCAGACGCGGTATTCACCGCTACGCCGACGAGCATGATCCGACAGCACCGGAAAATGATGCCCTTCGCGAAAAAACGCGGTCAGGTTGGTGGTCAGAGAATTAATAAAAGCCTGCCACTCAGCACTGTTCTGGTTAGCTTCCAGCATGCTGAGATAGCGACCAAAGTCATCCAGACCCAGGGTTCGCAGGCGGCGGACCAGGCGGTTATAAACCATGTCCCGCTTATGGTCGGCCAGTACGATCCCCGCACGCTGGTAGATTAATTGACATATCCGACGAAAATGCGCGTCAGACAGCGCGAGGCGCTGTGTCATCTGTAACAATAATGACGTTTGCCCGGAGGGCAGAGATGATGTCATAGCGCCTTCTCAATCACATTCAGGATACAACGGGCACAACCTGCGGTTGCGCCAACTCTTGTTTTGCTACGTTTTGCTCTTCAAGCTTAAAAAATGCGACACAGGCAGAAAGATGATCGGCCTGCGTGGCGAGTTGTCCGGTGGCGGATGCGGCTTCTTCCACCAGCCCGGCGTTTTGCTGCGTCACGGAGTCCATCTGGCTGACGGCCTGCGCCACCTGTTCAATACCTCTGCGCTGTTCATCAGACGCCGAGGCAATCTCCCCCATGATGTCGTTCACCCGGGTCACAGAGCTGACAATTTCTGTCATCGTGCGCGCCGCCATATCGACCAACTGCGATCCCTGATGAACCCGGGTGACAGATTCCTCAATCAGTCCCTTAATTTCCTTTGCTGCCTGTGCGCTCCGGCTGGCCAGATTGCGCACTTCTCCAGCAACAACGGCAAAACCGCGCCCCTGTTCCCCCGCTCGGGCAGCCTCTACAGCGGCATTCAGCGCCAGGATATTGGTCTGAAAGGCAATGCTGTCAATCACCCCGATAATGTCGCCAATTTTCTGCGAGCTGGCGGAAATCTCATGCATAGTACTGGCGACCCGCGACGTCTGTTCGCCACCTTTATGGGCTGTGTCTGCCGCACTTTTAGCAATTCCTGAAGCCTGGCGCGCGTTATCCGCATTCTGCCCAACGGTGGCAGTGAGTTGTTCCATACTGGCGGCCGTTTGCGCCAGTGCAGCCGCCTGCTGTTCAGTTCGTGAAGACAAATCGTTATTGCCCATCGCGATCTCTGAAATGCCGCTGTGCATGGCTGAGCTACCCTGGCGAACTTCACTCACCGTTTCACGCAGCGCCTGCTGCATCTTCTTCAGGCTGGCAAAAATGGCCGAGATCTCATTGCGACCATAAACTGCTACCGGCCGTGCCAGGTTACCCGCGGCAATGCTGTCGAAATGGCTACCGATAATCGCCAGCGGCTGGACAATCATCTTGCGCGACCAGTACAACGCCGCACTGGTTAACAGCACCGCCAGTACCACCATGACGGCGAAAATCACCCCCGACATATGATAATTTCGCTGGCTGAGATCCCCTGCTGTTTGCAACACGCGGTCGATGTTGCTCTGCCACGCGTTAACATTCGCATCAAAAGCAGCCTGCGAAGCCTGCACCGGCGCGGTCAGAAAATCTGACAATTGGTTGTTCTCAAGCCAGGTTGCCTGATGAACAAGATCGCTGTGCCATTGGCTAAAGCTTTTCTCCGTCGCGACAATCAGCGCCTTCTCTTCTTCTGTGGTATCCGACGTCGCCATAAAGCGTTTAAACATTGACTCGGACTGCGCCAGGCTATCGCGCGCAAGCGTCATCAAGGCTTTGATATCCTCTGGCGGATAGCTCAGTGCAGTCAGCGTTCCTGCCTTATTAAGGGCCGTACTGGCCTGTAATAACACAGCGCGGGTTTGGGCCAGCGCAGCGCGTTGTTGGTTACTCCGTTCGACCTGATTCAGGTTTTGAAAACCGTCCCGAAATGCCCAGAAGGACAAGCCATTACTGCTAATCTGCAAAACACCGCAGAGGATTAAAATCAAAAACAGCGTGGTCGAAATTCGAATACGATTAAACATCAACGCTCCCATCGGGCGGCGCAGGCCGCGGTTTAACTACCAGTCAAAATGTTTCCCAATTCGTATCTTGTTCACTATTCTGGCGCGGAGATGATGCAGTCGCTGTCGCCGCCGCAGGTAACCGCGTATCACGGGGTTTAGCCGACGTCGGGCGTGACGCGAGACGGAAAATCGACACCGACTGGGTTAAGCGACTGGCCTGTTCTTCGAGCGCTGCCGCTGCGGCGGCCGATTCCTGAACCAGCGAGGCGTTCTGTTGCGTCACACGATCCATTTCAGATACTGCGAGCGCAACCTGATCTATCCCGCGGCTCTGTTCGTCTGAAGCAGAGGCGATTTCCCCCATAATGTCGGTCACCCGCGTCACCGCATTGACGATGTCATTCATGGTTTCCCCGGCGCTCTCTACCAGGACAGAACCGGTATCCACTCGGGAAACAGAGTCTTCAATCAATGCTTTGATCTCTTTCGCCGCCTGCGCACTACGGCTCGCCAGATTACGCACTTCGCCTGCGACCACGGCAAAACCACGCCCTTGCTCACCGGCACGCGCCGCTTCAACCGCCGCATTCAGTGCGAGAATATTGGTCTGGAAAGCAATGCCATCAATGACGCTGATGATGTCGGCAATTTTCTTCGAGCTATCGGCAATTTCATGCATGGTGTTCACCACGCGATCAACCACTTTGCCGCCATGTTGTGCGGTATCAGAGGCGCTTTTCGCCAATTGAGAAGCCTGACGCGCGTTATCCGCGTTTTGCTTCACGGTTGCGGTCAGTTGTTCCATGCTGGCGGCGGTCTCTTCCAGCGCAGATGCCTGTTGCTCAGTACGGGATGAAAGATCGGTGTTACCACTGGCAATTTCGCTGGTACCGGAATAAATCGCATCAGAACCTTCACGTACCAGGGTGACGGTTTCCGTCAGCGAACGCTGCATATGGTCAACCGTACTGGCCAGCTCACCAATTTCGTTACGTCCGTGGACCGTCAACGTCGCGGTTAAATTACCGCTGGCGATCTCACGGATATGAGCAATAACGCGCGCCAGAGGGTTGAGCAAGGTATGACGGATGCCGTACCACACCACCACCAGAATCAGCACCAGCACCACGGCCAGAATGCCGAGCTGCCATTGGGCGAAGTGGTAATCACGCGCGCTTTGATCGAACGCCTGAACGTAAAGCTTCTCGCTAACGCTGGCATACTTGCCCAACGCCTCGCCGAGCGCGTTTTGCATTCCCTGAGTAGGTTGCGCGAAATAGGCGTCCATATTGCCGTTTTCCAGAAACTGGACCAGTTCTGATAAGGCCGCATGGTACTGCTGATACTTCTCATCAACGTTGCCGCTGGCTTCTGCCATCTCCGGCAACGGCGTGATGTTTTTAAATTTTGCGTAATGCGTTTCTGCCTGCGCCAGCGATGCTTTCGCATTCTTTAGCAGATCGTTTTTCGCGCTGCTTTGCTGATTGGACGCATCCATCATCATACGCGCGGAAGAACGGCTTAAATTAATTCGTGTTTGCAGCATCAGATCCCATGTCGAGGTGAGTTCGCTTTGCTGCTGTCGAAGATCGTTAGAAATAACAAAACTTTGCTGATTCTGCTGCAATGAAGAAAACAACAGACCACCGGAAACAAGCTGTAGCAGTGCGAAAACCCCCAGCACCATCATCAGCATTGTGACAACGCGGATACGGTTAAACATAAGGCACCTTCCTGAAAACGAGTTATCAACGTTATCGGCACTCGCTGAGATAACTTTACGTTTGCGAAAGGGAAATACGGGAGGGAAATACAGTCAGGCAGAACCACCGAACAGCAGTTGAACAGCCACCACAAGTCATTCACATAAAAACATCATAATTATCATGTAAATAACATTCATATCTGCCTGTTCTTAGGATCAGATGAGAACAATCATGCACTTTTTCGTGATTCAGATCACATATCCTCTTCGTAAATACCACAACAAAATGAATAAAAAATTAAAAAAAGTTGTATCCGATTACGCTTTAATCCAATTTATATGATGAATACTTCGTTACCACTTAATAAGTATAAAAAATGAGTAACCGAACAATAAATGTTAAATCCTTACTGAGGGCTTTTTAGTGGCAAATGCAAACAAACTCACGTTGTTTATTGTGATCTTCATGCTGGCGGGGATCCTGTCGGGTGCAGGGATCCACTCTTATGCCTCGCCCGGCGTTGTTACCGCCTGGGCCGATAATATTACGCTTCTCACCGACATCTTTTTGCGCCTGATTAAGATGGTGATTGCGCCTTTAGTCTTCAGCACCCTGACCGTGGGTATTATGCGCCTGGGCGAAACCTCAACCATCGGGCGCGTGGGTGGCAAAGCGATGATCTGGTTTATCAGCTCTTCTATTCTGTCTATTCTGGTCGGTCTGTTTGTGGTCTCCCTCGAACAACCCGGCAGCGGCCTGAACCTGGCGATCCCGCTGGAAGCCAGCGATACCGGCCTGGCCGTAGGCGGTATGAGCCTGAAAGGTTTTCTGACGCATACCATTCCCACCAGCATCGCTGAGGCGATGGCCAACAATGAGATTCTGCAAATCGTCGTGTTCTCGATGTTCTTCGGCATCGGTGGTGCTTCGCTCGGCGAAAAATTTAACGCCCCGCTGGTTGCCGCGCTGGATGTCGTCTCCCACATTATGCTGAAGGTGACCGGTTACGTGATGTATGTTGCGCCGCTGGCTATTTTTGCCGCAATATCTTCCGTTATCTCCACCCAGGGCCTGGGGATCCTGCTCAACTACGCGTCGTTCATTGGCGGTTATTATGTGGCCATTTTGCTGACCTGTCTGGTCCTGCTGGCCGTGGGTTATGTGATGCTGAAAAAAGAGGTGTTCCGTCTGGTCAGCATGCTGAAAGACCCGGTGCTGGTCGCCTTCACCACCAGCAGTTCCGAAGCCGCTTATCCGAAAACGCTGGAGCAATTAAGCAAATTTGGCTGCTCGCCTAATATCGTGTCATTTGTACTGCCTATCGGTTATTCGTTTAACCTGGTGGGTTCTATGGTCTACTGCTCATTTGCATCTATGTTTATCGCACAGGCCTACAATATCCATCTCTCCTTTGCAGAAATCACCGTCCTGATGTTGACCCTGATGCTGGCGTCCAAAGGGATTGCCGGTGTGCCGCGTTCTGCGCTGGTGGTGCTGGCGGCAACCATCCCAAGCTTTAATATTCCGGTTGCAGGAATTTTGTTACTGATGGGTATCGACCATTTCCTCGATATGGGGCGCTCAGCGATCAACGTATTAGGTAACGGGATTGCAACGGCGATGCTGGCACAGGATGAAGGTTTACTGGAAGAAGAACCGGAACTGGTTGAACGGGAAGCGTAAGAAGGAAAGGTGTCGGATGCGCTACGCTTATCCGGCCTACAATAGCAATTATTGTAGGCCGGATAATATGTTTACTTATTTACGCCATATGAGCAGCGGCAATATCTAACAACGCCATCTCTTCGCTGTTCAGCAGTTTCTCAATGTTGACCAGAATCAGCATCCTCTCTCCCAGCGCGCCCAGACCCGTCAGATATTCCGTTGACAGCGTAACCGCGAATTCCGGTGCCGGTCGGATTTGATCGGTTGTCAGCGACAGCACGTCAGATACGCCGTCAACCACAATCCCAACCACCCGTTGCCCCAGATTCAGTACAATCACCACGGTGTTTTCGTTGTAATCCACATCGCTCTGGCTAAACTTCACGCGCAGATCAACAATCGGCACAATCACACCGCGCAGGTTTGTAACGCCTTTGATAAACGCTGGCGTGTTAGCAATGCGGGTTACCTGATCGTAACCACGAATTTCCTGCACTTTCAGGATATCGATACCGTACTCTTCATCCCCCAGCGTAAACACGAGGAATTCCTGACCTGACGGTTCGCCGGCCAGTTTAGTTACATTACTCATACCGGTCATATTATTCCCTTTCTTACTCAATCAGGCGGCTGTGATCGCCACACGTTGTTCGCGGTTTAACCCCTGCAATGCAGACACATCAACAATCAACGCGACGCTACCGTCGCCGAGAATCGTTGCAGCAGAAATACCTGGCACTTTGCGGTAGTTGCTTTCCAGGTTTTTGACCACCACCTGGTGTTGGCCAATTAACTGATCGACAAGCAGCGCATAGCGACGACCTGCGCTTTGTAAAATCACCACGATGCCCTGCGTTGCTTCGGTTTTTGCGCCTTCAACTTCGAAGACTTTCCACAACTCAACCAGCGGCAAATATTCGCCACGCACTTCCAGAACGCGCTCTCCTCCGGCCAGCGGATGGAGATCTTCTTCGCGCGGTTGCAGTGACTCCATCACGGCATTCAGCGGCAGAATAAAGACTTCGTCCGCCACGCGTACGGACATCCCGTCAAGGATCGCCAAGGTCAGCGGCAGCAAAATTCGGATGGTCGTCCCCTGTCCTTGCTTCGATTGGATCTCAACATGGCCGCCCATCTCCTGGATATTTCGCTTCACCACGTCCATCCCCACACCGCGACCAGAGACATCCGTCACCTGTTCAGCCGTCGAGAAGCCCGGGGCGAAAATCAGCATACCGACTTCGTCATCGCTCATGTTTTCGTGGATCGGCATCCCCTGGGAGATGGCTTTGGCGAGGATTCGTTCGCGGTTCAGACCAGCGCCATCATCGGTCACTTCAATACAAATATTCCCGCCCTGGTGTTCAGCGGAAAGCGTCAGATTGCCGATGGGGCTTTTCCCGGCTTCGAGACGTTTTTCCGGCAGTTCAATACCGTGGTCCAGACTGTTACGCACCAGGTGCGTCAATGGATCGATGATGCGTTCAATCAGGCTTTTATCGAGTTCTGTTGAACTCCCCACCTGCGTCAGCTCAACCTGTTTACCCAATTTACCCGCCAGGTCGCGGACCAGGCGTGGGAAGCGGCTGAATACGTACTCCATCGGCATCATACGAATCGACATCACCGACTCTTGCAAATCACGGGCGTTACGTTGTAACTGCCCCATACTGGTGATGAGATCGCCGTGATTGACCGGATCCAGTTCATTAGAACGCTGGGCCAGCATTGACTGGGTGATAACCAGTTCACCGACCAGGTTAATGAGCTGATCAACCTTCTCAACCGCTACGCGGATGCTGGTTGATTCACTGGCGCGGGCAGGCTTATCACGTTCCGCGCGGGCGTGTGGCGCTTCACTGGCGGCGGTTTTAACCGCAGGCGCGACGGCAACCGGCTGCGGCGTCGCGACTACGGCTACCGCTTCAGTTTCCGCTTTCGCATCAACCGCCACGGGCGCTGCGCTGACGGTTTCGAATTCAATCTGATCCGCTTCAATTACGAAGCAAAGCACCGCAATAATGTCATCTTCCGCAAGGTTGCCATCCAGCGTTGCAGACAGCGTATCGCTTCCTTTCACCACGTCGGTTAAGGTCGCCAGATTTCCTAGCTCCTCTTCCAGCAGATCGACTTCACTGGATTTCAGGCGCGAGAGAATAATCCGTTTCTTGACCTCTTTACTGGCCGGAGCGGGATTGGCAACGGTTTCTTCCTGCATCGCCGCCCCGTCAACAACGCTCAGCTTTGCGGTATTGACGAGCGCGGCTGAGGTTTCACCTTTTGCTTCAAGCGCTAACTGTCGTAACGCATTACAAATGTACTCAAAGCTGGCGGCATCCGGCTCTTCTGAGTTTTTATAGGCGTCGAGCTGTTCCTGCATAATATCTTTCGTTTCCAAAAACAGGTTGATAATGTCGGCATTAAGCTGCATCTCGCCACGCCGTGCTTCATCCAGCAGGTTTTCCATCAGATGGGTCGTTTCCTGCAAAATGGTAAAGCCGAAGGTGCCCGCCCCGCCTTTTATCGAGTGAGCGGCACGAAAAATGGCATTCAGCTGTTCGGAATCCGGGGCTTCAGGAACCAAATCGAGCAGGTGTTGCTCCATGTCGGCCAACAGTTCGTCGGCTTCATCAAAAAAAGTCTGATAAAAATCGCTAATATCCATGCTCACGCTATCACCTCGGATTGGCTGGTGGCGATGTGGGAACGCTTGCCGGCGGAAGTTCCGCTGGCTGTTGTAAGACACTTACCGGCTCATTCTGGCTTTCAGCGTTTTCATGCAAAATGGCCTCTTCTGCCTGCTTATTGAGAACCAGCAGGCTAATACGGCGGTTGATGGCGTCCTCAGGACCGCGATCGCTCAGACGCATCGTGGCGGCCATGCCTACCACCCGTAATACTTTTCCATCATCCAGACCGCCGCTAACCAGCTCGCGGCGCGACGCATTAGCGCGATCGGCAGACAGTTCCCAGTTGCTGTACCCTTTCTCACCGTTGGCGTAAGGGTAATCGTCTGTATGTCCGGAAAGACTGATTCGGTTAGGGATGCCGTTGAGCACTGGCGCAATAGCCCGCAGGATATCGCGCATATACGGCTCAACTTCAGCACTGCCGGTCTTAAACATTGGTCGGTTCTGACTGTCGATAATCTGAATACGCAGCCCTTCCTGAACTAAATCAATTTTCAAATGCGGGCGCAGCGCACGCAGTTTAGGGTCCGATTCAATCAATTGATCGAGATCGCCGCGAAGTTTGCTTAAACGGCTTTGCTCCATGCGTTTTCTCAAATCATCAATATTCGGCTGCTTGTGCACTTCTCCCTGCTGCTGGGTGTAATCATCCCCTCCACCAGGGATGGGGCTTTGGCTATTCGAAATACGATTGCCGCCTGTCACCGCGGTAGCCAGTGGAGTACGGAAATATTCGGCAATCTGGATCAATTCTTTAGGGCTGGAGATGGAAATGAGCCACATCACCAGAAAGAAGGCCATCATGGCGGTCATAAAATCGGCGTAGGCGATTTTCCACGAACCATGCGCCCCACCACCATGACCTTTATGTTTGCGTCGCTTTACGACGATAATGGGATGGGCCTGATTTTTCATGCGTCCTCGGTCGTCTGCTGCGCAGCTGGATTTCTCACCGCACGAACATGCTCTTCCAGTTCGATAAACGAAGGACGTTCGCTGGAATACAATGTCTTACGACCAAATTCGACGGCAATCGGCGGGGCGTAACCATTCAGGTTGGAGAGCAGCGTTATCTTCACGCACTGCATCATCTTGGTGGTTTCAGCGCTTTTCTGACGCAGGACACTGGCAAGTGGAGAAATAAAGCCATAGGCCAGTAAAATACCGAGGAATGTCCCCACCATCGCATGCGCAATCAGCGAACCCAGTTCAGCCGCCGGGCGATCGGCGGAAGCCAGCGCATGGACAACGCCCATGACCGCCGCCACAATCCCGAATGCCGGTAGCGAGTCGCCAACCATCGCCAGGCTATTAGCCGGAACTTCGGCTTCGCTCTCATGAGTCTCAATTTCTTCGTCCATCAGCGCTTCAATCTCAAACGTATTCATGTTGCCGCTGATGATCAGTCGCAGATAATCGACAATAAAATCAAGCATCACGGCATCCGCAAGAATGCGTGGATAGCTGGCGAAGATTTCACTCTCTTTAGGGTTTTCGATGTCACGTTCGAGCGAGAACATGCCCTGCTGACGTGACTTGGCCATCAGGCGATATAGCAGCGCCAGCAGATCCATATACATCGCTTTGGTGTATTTCGAACGACGGAAAAGCATCGGGATCGCTTTCATCGTTCCCTTAATGGCTTTTCCGTTATTGCCGACGATGAATGCCCCAATACCTGCGCCACCGATAATCACCAGCTCAGCCGGTTGATAGAGTGCCCCAAGGTGTCCGCCGGTCATCATGTAACCGCCGAAAACTGTACCAATAACAACCAGGTAACCTAATAAGATAAGCACGACATCATCCTTTCGCAATTGACTATGACAGGATGCGCAGTCGGGAAGTTAACTTGAGGTCAGGACAAAAAAAAGCAGCGGTAATCGCTTACCGCTGCTGGAGTGTTTATCCACACCGTATCAGTTAAACAGCCTGTTCGATCTGTTCATCCAGCAGTTGTGGAATAATATCGGCAGCATTCTGGGAAAGTTTACGTCTTTTTACGGCCCGTGATGGCGGCTGGCATAAACTGCAGGCAAAGCTGCCTGCGGGTTGGTGTGCGTGGGTGATAAAGTTCCCGCCGCAGCAGTTGCATGTGGACAATTCCAGCAATCCGCTGTCGACAAAACGTACCAGCGTCCATGCGCGAGTTAACGCCAGCAGTGGACCATCTTCCTGCTGCGGACACTGCTCAAGATATAAACGATACGCTTTAATTACGGCATCCACACCGCTACACAACCCTGTTTTGAGCAGGAATTGCCATGCATTGCAAAACATCGAGGCATGGATATTTTGTTCCCACGTCATAAACCAATCGGTGGAGAAAGGAAGCATCCCTTTTGGCGGAGGACTGCCGCGTAATTCTTTGTACAGCTTGATAAGACGACCACGACTTAATTGCGTTTCGCTTTCCAGCATTTGCAAACGGGCGCCCAATGTGATTAATTCCATTGCCAACTGGATATCACGCGCTTCCTGAACAATGCTTTTTTCGCTCATCATCAAGCCCTTTTCTTGCGCGCGGCATCATCGATGTCGCTTAACAGTCGCGTAGAAAGCATGATGCCGGTATGAATTTGCTGGAGATCGTCAACGCGGGAGTCTTGCGTCAGGCGAGTGACAGTCTGGTGATCGTCGAAACGGAAGTGACACACCAGTTGGTTTGTTTCAGCCAGTTTGACCATTTGAGGAAGAGTTAATGTTGCCAACGTGTCCGCCATCTCTTCGCTGATACCAAGGCGAAACATCGCAGATGCTTTGTCCTGAACGATCAAACGTTGTGCAAGCAATAAATATGACAAATTGATGTCATAAATGTGTTTCAGCAACTCGGATGTATGCATTATTTGCATCCATAATAACCAACATTATTTTCATGCGGTAAAACCGCACCCCGTGATGTCGCCGGGAAGTCCCGGTAAAAAAAAGCAAAAGGTCAAATACATAGCAGCGTGACGACACATACACGTTGTGTAAATCAGCCCTTTTGAAGAATGCGCACTTCTTACAAGCTCACATCAATTCTTACAATTGTCTAAGATTTTTCCTAATTCGACGCAACTCTACCCGCCGCAAGTTACACATACAACGGAACCGTGCTGCGAATTTAAAGAATATGTGACGCAGATCACATAAATCAGCTAAACACTTAACATAAATCCATCAGCGTAGCTTTTACTTTGCTTATTTTTTAAACCAGCATTCATCTTTTCGATTCCTGGGCTACGAATATTCTTGCAATAAAAGCGAATAGTATTTTGTTCACAAACGTTAATATCACGCTGTGAAATAGCGAGCTGGATCACATATTTTATGTAAAACGACTTTTCAATTAAATTGTTTATAAACAATAACTTAAATATTAAGGGTGATTAATTAATACCGCGCAGTGATAACCCGTCAAATGTTAATATTTGTTTATTTTTTATTAACACATTGTTTTCATTGGCGGTGAGTTTTACTTAAGTGACCAGAACCTATTTGCAATTTATATGAAGCGATTATTCTATTTATAAGAATAATTAATGAATAATAATGATGGGATTCACACTATCCTGGGGAGAAACGTTGCAGTATGGAGTAAGCTGAGTAAAGCAGAAAAGTTCTCTCATAATTCTTGAAAAAAAGGAGCGAGTTATGAGCTATGCGCACATTCTGGTGGCGGTTGCCGCCACCCCTGAAAGCCAGCAATTGTTAGCCAAGGCAGTTTCTATCGCTCGCCCTGTCAACGCCCGCATTAGCCTGATCACATTGGTCTCAGACCCTGAAATGTATAACCAGTTTGCCGCCCCCATGCTGGAAGACCTGCGTGAACTCATGCAAGAGGAGACCCAGGATTTTATCGATAAACTCAGCAAAGAAGCCCAGTACCCCATCGAGCATACTTTTATTACCTATGGGGCACTGAATGAACATATTCTCGACGTTTGCCGTAAACACGCAGTCGATCTGGTCATTTACGGCAACCATAACCAGAGCTTCTTTTCGCGCGCTTCGTGCTCAGCAAAAAGCGTGGTCGGCGCCAGCCAGGTGGATGTTCTGCTGGTTCCTCTGGCTGGAGATTAATACCGTCTTCAGGTCGTTACGCCAGTTTCGAACAGGAAGGCACACTGTCTGACAACTGGCGCTTACTCTGACGCGACGTAACTTTTCTTAGATCGCATATAAATCTCGCCTGCCAGTTGTCGATATCGTTTTTAATGATAGTCTCAAGCATTTCAGCATGACGAGAGATACGTTCAGCAAGCGACATTGTCAGCGCCTGGTTAAGTGCGCCAGCCACTTCATCCCGGTCATAAGGATTCACAATAAGCGCAGAAGTTAACTCATTCGCCGCCCCGGCAAATTGCGATAACACCAGAACGCCGGGGTTGGCCGGATCCTGTGCAGCCACATACTCTTTCGCCACCAGGTTCATACCATCGCGCAATGGCGTCACTAACCCTACATCAGAATAGCGGAATATTTTCATCAGCAATTTGCGGTCAAAATACTGGTTCAGATAGTAAAGCGGCGTCCAGCCCAACTGCCCATATTTACCGTTAATCCGCCCGGCCTCTGTCTCCAGTTGATGGCGAATGTCCTGGTAGGCCTGCACCTCTCCGCGCGAGGTTGGCGCTATCTGCGTATAGCGAATTTTGCCATGGTGCTGCGGGTAATGCTCCAGCAGCGCCTCATAGGCCTGGAAGCGCTCTGGCAAGCCTTTGGAGTAATCCAGACGCTCAACGGAGAATATATTCTTCACATTCTTAAGCTCTGCCTTTAACTGCGCCATTTTTGGCGGCAGAGGACCTGAAGCTTGGCGTGCGATTTCCTCCGGCTCGATGCCGATTGGATACACTTCTGTGCAAAACGCTTTATCCCATGCTTTGTGGCGCTTATCGCTGTGGGTAGTTACCTGAGTCTGGACAGCCAGACAGTCCAGAAAAGCCTGGCGATCGTTTTCGGTCTGGAAACCCAGTAAATCAAAATCACACATCTGCTCAAGCAGAGCCTGGTGTGGAGGGAGCGCGTTAAAAATTTCCGGCGTCGGAAAAGGGATATGCAGGAAAAAACCGATGCGATTATTCACGCCGCGTTTACGCAACTCGTAGGCAAACGGTAACAGGTGGTAATCATGAACCCAAATAATGTCATCTTCGCTCAGCAGCGGCAGCAGTTTATCTACCAGCAAGGCATTAACCCGCTGATACCCCTCCCAGGCCGGGCGCTGAAACTGAACTAAATCCAACCGGTAGTGGAATGCAGGCCATAAAACGGCATTCGAAAACTGACAGTAATACTCTTCATAATCCTGCTCGCTCAAATTAAACGAGGCCCAGGTAATATTGCCACGAGTGACCTTTTTTAACGGTTTATCCTCATTACCGATATCGCCACTCCAGCCAAACCACAATCCACCAGCAGTTTTTAACGCGCCCAACACACCGACCGCGAGCCCACCTGCGCTCCCTTTGTCATCTGGCGAGGCGATACGATTAGATACTACGACTAAACGACCCATAGTCACCTCTTCTGTTGTTTGTTGTATTCGATTGTTGCTGCGAAGAGTTAATTTGCTCCAGCCAACGCCAGACATCGCTGACGCCATCCAGACGCCATGTCGCCAGCGTCGCCCCGCTCCCCACCTTCACTGAAATACCGCCTGCGCGGTTAACTACCTCAAAGCCGGTTTCATCCGTTAGATCATCACCGAAAAATACGGGGATCCTTCCGGCAAAAGGCGCTTCCTGCATAAATGCAGCAATCGCATCACCTTTATTCGTACCTTTCGGTTTTATTTCAACGACACATTTTCCATGCTGCAATGCAAGCTGCGGCCATGTATGCGTGATGCATTCCGCCAGCGTTACCAGCGCTGCTTCATGCTCTGGCGCCTGACGATAGTGCAGCGCGAAAGCCATACCTTTTGCTTCCAGCGTCGTGCCAGGCAGTTTCGACAACGCCGTCTGTAACAGCGCGCCGGCTTCACGTTCAATACCCGCGGGCAGGCGCACTATATGGGTTTGACCATTGATGTCACGGCGTTCTGCCCCATGCACTCCGGCAAGCGGAAAACGAAAGGGAGTGGTGAGGCCGTCAAGCTCAGCCATCGAGCGCCCTGAAATCAATGCCAGCGCACCCGCGTTATGCGTCGCCAACTGATGTAATAATTGCAGGATTGTCTTAGGGACAACGACCTGGTCAGGATAGGGCTTGATCTCAGCCAGTGTCCCATCGAGATCAAAAAAATAAGCACAGTTTGCAGATTGTTCAGGGGGTAATGTCAGTGATGCTGTCACCCGGTTATCCTCCTCATCATGGTTTGTACGCCGCGCGGATCGCGCCGTATAGATGATGTATGACGGATATAAGTATAGACAGTGTGACCATGCTCGCCATTTGGAAAAACAATCGCCAGCCGGGTAGCGGCTGGCGATTAGCTGAGGCTAGACTAAAAAGTTAGGGCTTAAATCATTAAATGGTACGCTTCGCTTTTTGCTTGTAACGGTCGAAGATTACCGCCGCCAGCAGGATGAGACCACGTACGACGTACTGTGCAAAAGGAGAGATATTCAGCAGGTTCATCGCGTTCTCAACCGTCCCCAGAATCAATACCCCGGCGACCACATATGAGATTTTTCCGATGCCGCCTTTCAGCGAAACGCCCCCTAATACACATGCAGAAATCACGATCAGCTCATAACCGATTGAGGTCATTGGCTGACCGCTGGTCATGCGCGATGCGAGGATAATGCCGGCAATTGCGGATACCAGACCGGAAAGAATAAAGATAATAATCTTGGTGCGAACAACCGGAACCCCGGCCAGGCGCGCAGCCTCTTCATTCCCCCCAATAGCCAGCGTGTTACGACCAAACGTGGTTTTATTTAACAGTAAGCCAAATACGATGAAACAAACGATCGTTATCCAGATAGGTGCCGGCAGCCCGAACCAGTTAGCATAGCCAAGGGTGAAGAAACGCTCGTCTTCAATCCCGACCGCCTTACCGTCAGAGATAATGTAGGCCAGACCGCGGACAATCTGCATCGTCGCCAGAGTGGTGATCAGGGCATTGATTTTTAACCGGGCAATCACAAACCCATTCACCAGACCGCATAAAATCCCCAGCAACAGCCCGGCAGCGACGCCAATCCACAGGCTCTCGGTCATGTTGATGACCACGGCAGTAGTGACCCCCGCACAGGCAATGACGGATGCAACGGACAGGTCGAAGTCACCGGATGCCAGGCAAAAGAGCATCCCACATGCGACCATACCCGACATCGATACCGCCAGTCCCAGCCCCTTCATGTTGATGAAGGTGGCAAAGTTTGGCACGAAGATGGCACAAACCAGGAACAATGCCGCGAACACCACCAGCATCCCGTATTGATCCCAAATGCGGCCAAGATTTAGCGCCGATTTCGCAGCACCTGAACCCGATGTAGAAACGGAAGACATCATACTCTCCTTATTCAGGCCACAGCCTGGCTGACTTTAGGCATTGCAAGGCTCAACGCCTGGCGTTCATCCGCCTGTTCATGAAGTAACTCCCCGGCAATCTCGCCTTCTCTCATCACCACGATACGATCGGCGACACCGAGAACTTCTGGCAGGTCACTGGATGCAAACAGCACGGCCACGCCGCGCGCCGCAAGGGCATAAATCACGTTATAAATTTCATGCTTGGCGCCCACATCAATGCCGCGGGTAGGTTCATCCAGCAAAATCACTTTCATCTCTTCCGATAACCACCTGCCAAGAATAGCCTTCTGTTGATTACCGCCAGAGAGGTTCATGATCAGTTGCTCCGCCCCCGGTGTTTTGATGTTGAGCGAACGAATATGGTGATCGGCATTGGTTTCTTCCCAGCCGTTATTGATCACGCATCCTCCCAATACATGTTTACGACGCGCGCTAATGTTGATGTTGTTACGCACCGAATGAACCGGAATAATCCCTTCAGCTTTGCGATCCTCCGGGCACAGCATCATCCCCGCTTCAATGGCGTGGCTCGGTTTGCGGATATCAATTGGCTGTTCATCAATAAACACCTGGCCTGCGGTGATACGCGTGCCGCCAAACAAGCCTTTCATTAATTCGCTACGTCCAGCGCCCACCAGCCCAAACAGTCCGACGATTTCACCGCTACGCACCGATAAACTGATCGGCGTGCGCACGCCTGGGGCTTTGACCTCATGCAAACGCAGGCGCTCTGCGCCATAAGGCCTGGATTTCCAGCCATAAATATCACCCAGGTCACGCCCTACCATCGCCTGCACCAGCGCATCGTGATCGACCTGCTGCATATCCGTAAACGTTTTAACGTAGTGCCCATCTTTAAATACGGTAATGGCATCGCTAAGGGCAAAAATCTCCTCCATACGGTGCGAGACATACAGAATGATGCGCCCTTCGTTGCGCAGCTCACGGATAACGCGAAACAAATTCTCAATCTCGCGTGCCGACAGGGAACTGGTCGGTTCATCAAAGGCGATAATTTTGGCGTTACGCGCCAACGCTTTTGCAATCTCTACCATCTGCCATTGACCAATGGAGAGGTATTTCAGTGGCGTGTCGGGATCTATATCCATGCCCAGATGCTTAAGCTGTAGCCCCGCTTCATAGTTCAGCAGCGACCGATTCACAATGCCGCCTTTATGCGGCAGTTGCCCTAAATAGATATTTTCGGCAACGGTCATTTCCGGGACGAGATGCAGTTCCTGGTAAATAATGGCGACACCAGCGTTCAACGCGGCTGTGGTATCCGCAAACGAAACTTCTTGTCCGCGGATCGCCAGGGATCCCGTCGTTGGCGCATAGTTACCACTGAGAATTTTTAAGAGTGTTGATTTTCCGGCGCCATTTTCGCCCATCAGCGCATGCACCTGACCGGCATAGCAATCGAAACTGATATCCGTAAGCGCTTTAACGCCGGGGAACGTTTTGCCAATGCCGCGAAATGAGAGATACGGGGTAGACTGTTGCATAACGTCTCCGTGATTCAGATCTTTATACCGGATGGCGGCTTTGCCTTATCCGGCCTACTGAGTACGTAATTCGTAGGCCGGATCAGACGCTTTGGCGACGCATCCGGCATTTATGTTACTTACCGCCTAAACCTTTCTTCGCCAGTTCTTCTTTGAAGTTATCGCGGGTAATCAGCACCACATCCGTCACTTCAGTAAACATCGGTGGCTCTGCACCTTTCGTTACCCAGTTGTAGAGCATTTGGCTTGATTTATAGCCGTGAACGTCCGGGCTTGGCAGTAATGAACCGTAGAACCCGGTCGCTTCGCCTTTAGAGAGTTCACTCACCGCGTCAACGCCGTTAATACCGATACCGATCACGTTCGGCGCTTTAAAGCCTTGCCCTTCGGTCGCACGTACGCCGCCCAGCACGGTGTTGTCGTTCATCCCCACGATCAGCCAATGTTTGACTTCAGGATGCTGAACAAGCATGGAGTTGGCGGCGTCGAATGCGCCAGGGATATCATTCGATTTGGTTGGAACCTGGTAGATCTGTTTTTCCGGGAAGCCCGCAGCTTTCAGCGCTTCCATTGAGCCTGAAGTGCGGCGGCGCGCGGTATCCAGTTCGTTCGCGGTAATGGCCATTACCGCGGTGGATTTCACATCCCACCCGCGCTTTTGCATCTCCTTGTACAGCTCCTGACCCTGGCGTTCACCAATTTTTGTTGCCGCCATCATGACCAGCGGCACGGTGTCCATCGGTTTCCCTTTCGCGTTGGCAAACTGGTCATCGACAGCAATGACTTTCATATCGTAGCCGCGCGCCTTCGCCATAATGGCAGGCCCGAGTTTGGGATCCGGCGTACAAATCACAAACCCTTTCGCACCGCTTGCAGCCAGGCTGTCAATCGCGTTAAGGGTTTTCTCACCATCCGGGACGGCGATTTTTATCACCTCAAAACCAAGGTCTTTACCGGCTTTATCGGCAAATTTCCATTCAGTCTGGAACCACGGTTCTTCCGGTTGTTTGACCAGGAAACCGAGCTTCATGGACTCAGCGATAGCGGATTGTGACATAATGGCAGCCAGGCCGATGGCCGCCAGCGCTTTAGTGAATTTGTGCATGGTCAACTCCAGCTTTAACGTTCTTTTATGTAGGGTAAAATCAGACGATTTTTTGTAATTCGGACGTAAAACAAGGCATTACCTTTTATTGATAAGATCAATGCCAGTGCTGAGAGTATTTTTAGCGGGAAATTGATTCTCCATAAGAGAGCGGCATCACACCACAGAATTACAGTAATTGCGTACATAAATTCAGCGAGAAATGACATAAAGAAACGCGATTTTGACGACGAAGAAAAAGAGGAATAGCAGATTAGTCCATAACATCAGTCAGCAAATCCTTGTCCCCGAATGCTGAAGCATTCGGGAAAACAATGTTTACCATGGGTAGTAAATGTGGTCGGCGTGATCGCGAATCGGAATATCATCTCCCAACAGACGCGCCGAAAGCGTAAACGCAAAATCAAAAATATGCCCTAATCCTTTGCCGCTAATAAGATTGCCATCCTCAACAACGGGCGCATCGATATATTCGCCATCCGTGACGTTTTGCCATAAATCTCCCGAGCACACGTAGCGACGCCCCTTTAGCAGACCGTTGCCGCCCAGTACGCGCGCGGCCGCAGAGCACACAGGACAAATCAGTTTTCCCGCCTCATCATGGCAGGTGACAAACTGGATGACTGCCTCGCTGGCGGCAAGATTAACGCTACCTTGCGGCCCCCCAGGCAACACGACGGCATCGTAGAGATGGGCCTGACGCGCAGCCAACGTACTGTCGGTCACCATCGGTACGTCATGATAGCTCACCACCGCACGCGACTCCGCGCAGGCCAGCGTTTCGACTTCGATATTCAGGCGACGCAGAATATCAATGGTAACAATCGCTTCCGCCTCTTCAAAACCAGGCGCCAGCAGCACCGCAACCTTTTTCATAGGTAACTCCTCGATTTCCCCACATTCACCAAACAATAAATGCCGAATCGTACAGGTCGTTAAATTTATTAATTTCAGCAAAAATGATCTGGCGCAAAATATTAACTACCAGATAGTTTTCATTTACCTTACCCAATCGTGAAATCGCCACCAGCCGGGACTTCATAATCAGCGAGGTCAAGACAATAACGTATTGTTAAATTTAATTTTGTGATATGAAACAACATTTCATTATCAGAATATTACTATAAATACTTAAATATCAATCAATTACATTCACGCATCTTATATGACGAAATGCAGGTATTAAGAATATTGCTATGACAATATGTAAAAAAACATAAATATGCAGATTTAAGGATTTTCTTATGTCAGATCACGCGCTATGCTGAATCTCGATCGGAAGCGGATATAATCCGTGATCACTAAAGGACCGGCGGAACGGATTTATTCTGCTAACAGTTTTAATTGTACGTAGATGTGAAGTGCGGCGACAGCCCGTTGCACTGACGTTAGTAACGTACATTCTCCTTTCTGGAAATAAGGATATTGATATGGCTGCAGTTGGAATTGTTCATAAACTCAACACGCAAATGAATCTTGAGTTCTACGCATCGAATCTTTACCTGCACCTTAGCGAATGGTGCTACGAACATAGCCTGACAGGTACCGCAACGTTTCTACGCACGCAGGCGCAGGGTAACGTAACTCAAATGATGCGTATGTTTAATTTTATGAAAAGCGCCGGGGCTAACCCCATCGTCAAGGCCATCGATGTTCCGGGTGATGAACTGACTTCCCTTGAAGAACTGTTTCAGAAAACACTGGATGAGTACCAACAGCGTTCGAGTAAGCTTTCACGCTTAACCAATGAAGCTGAAGCATTGAACGATGAGCCAACCGTTGATTTTCTCCACGATCTGGAAAAAGAGCAGCAGCAGGATGGCGTACTGTTACAAACCATTCTTGATGAAGTCCGCAGCGCGAAACGCGCGGGACTGTGCATGGCGCAAACCGATAAACATCTGCTGAACGTCGTAAACTACCAACATCACTAATCTTCAATTTTCATAACGCTAGCCGGATAGTCATGCCACGCATCTTATCCGGCTAGCGCTCAATGATCGCTACGCTCGCGCCTCTCATTCTCAAAGGCGCAAAAAACCTTTCTAAAACCTGAAACAACGGTTTATTTTAGTGAGACTCATTCTGCGGCGTGAATTTCAACTCGATCAAGGCAACTGCTTTTTGTATTGCGCGCATAGTAACCGGATCGGCACCTGCAGGGTGACTTGAAAAGTCGATGCTTTTCAGTTGGCTGGACATTTTCTCCCGGACTTCTACCGGGGCGATAACATCAATGACATCCAGAATTTGTTTGATAACCAGCTGACAGGCAACAACGTCCGAGAGCAGTTCCTGATCGGCATTCAGTGTTTGGGACATAATGAGCTCCTTATAGAAAGGTCGTCATAGTACCCATTCAGCGATCGAAACGGTAGCGGCGTACGCATAACGGATACGCTGAAAATAAATAAACAGACCCGGTCAGTTTCTTTTGAGATGGCAAGCACAACATGAGTGAACATTTAGCAGTTGAGAATAAACGCGGTCTCTCCCCGGCGGCATTACTTGTAGCCGGCGCTTTCTTTATGGAGTTTATTGACGGTACGGTGATCGCTACCGCCCTGCCCGACATGGCCAAAAGCTTTGGCGTACAGGCGGTTGACCTGAATATTGGTATTAGCGCCTACCTGATCACCCTCGCCGTACTTATCCCCGCCAGCGGCTGGATTGCGGACCGCTTTGGCGCCAGAAAAGTGTTTACCCTCGCACTGGCGATATTTACCCTCGCCTCGGTCTTATGCGGTTTGTCCACCAGTCTTGAAAGCTTTGTCGCCATGCGAATCTTACAGGGCGTGGGCGGCGCATTAATGGTTCCTGTTGGCCGCCTTGCGGTACTACGCACCACGCCTAAACATCAGTTAATCACCGCCATTGCGACTCTGACCTGGCCCGCGTTAGTCGCGCCCATCATCGGCCCTCCGCTTGGCGGATTCATCACCAGCTATGCCAACTGGCGTTGGATCTTCTTCATTAACGTCCCATTGGGAATACTGGCGATAGCGCTGGCGCGACGTTTTATTCCGGATATTCATGACGACGAGCGCCGTCCGTTTGATATAGCGGGTTTTGTCGCGACCTCTGTTGCCATGGTAAGTCTGGTGTATGCCATGGAGTTGCTGGGAACCCAGCAGCCGCAGGGTTGGCTAACTGCCGGACTTCTCACGCTGGGAATAGTGACTTTCCTGTTTGCCCTACGCCATTTTCGCCGCGCCGCCTGGCCGATGATTCGTCTTGATGCCATGAGCGTCCCGACTTTTCGCGTCACGATGTATGGCGGATCGCTGTTTCGCGCCTCTATCAGCGCCGTACCATTTCTGCTGCCGTTAATGTTCCAGGTAGGTTTTGGCATGAACGCTTTTCACGCAGGTTCGCTGGTGTTGGCGGTGTTTGTAGGCAATCTGACGATAAAACCTGCCACCACGCCGTTGATACGCTGGCTGGGCTTTAAGAAATTGCTGTTGATCAACGGGGCCCTTAACGTCCTGGCGCTGCTGGCCTGTGCATTGATAACGCCGCAAACGCCCGTATGGGTTATTTTGCTGGTGCTGTATCTGGGCGGTGTGTTCCGTTCAATCCAGTTTACCGGCGTCAGTACGCTTGCATTTGCGGACGTCCCCGCGTCGCAAATGAGCTACGCCAATACGCTGTTCAGTACGGCAACACAGTTAGCAGTGGGACTGGGAATTTCATTAGCCGCTATTGGGATCCGCATCGGCGCTGAAGTCAGTCAATGGCTGGCGCTGGGCAATATTCCGGGGATCAGCTTCCGCCTGGCCTTTGTGGCTATCGCCATAATTTGTCTGGTCGGTATGGTGGATACGCTGCGGCTTACCCGTGATGCCGGAAGTGCGGTGTCAGATAAGAACAGATAGCCCGGCGGGAGAACACCGCCGGGCCAGCAGGATTTAGCCAATAATCTCGCGCACAAACGCTTCGATCGACTTGTCCTGGCAGTTTTCAAAGAAGCACTGCTGGAAGCGTGGACCCGAGACGGCGGTTTTCACCAGTTCAGGATCGATAGCGCGCAGCGTATCCAGATAATTCTCTTTTACCACTGCAGCTTTCACCTGATTCAGAATACCGGCGTTACGCACCTGCGGCTCTTTACGTTCCGGTGGATAACCTTCCCCGGTACGTCCAGTAAACGCTTTTTCAAACATATAGCGCACATTGAGCTCGGCGCCCCAGCCAAAGCCTTTGGCGAAGGCCAGAGAAAGCGCATTCCCATTGTTGATCTGAGAAAACAAGAATGCGTCCGCCGGATCGAGGCAGTAGCCGCATACGACTCCCGGATGGATATTCAGTGACATCATTGCGCCCTGACCCGTACCACAGCCGGTGACCACAAAATCCACGGCTCTGGAATTCAGCAGGATGCTGGCCATAATCCCTAAATGAATGTAGGTCAGATGATGGTCATTTTCATCGCTCATGCCGACGTTATAAACGGGAAAACCTTTCTCATCCGCAACGGCTTTAAGCTCGTTATGAATGATGGCGTTTTTGCTTGCCTGGCTGTTTTCCATCATCAATGCAATTTTCATTCTGTCATCTCCTGAATGCGTAGCGTGGACTGCTGAAAGTCATAACATTCAGGCCACATTACTATTTTGCAAACCCACTTTCAAATTTAATGAAATTTTGTTTTATAAAGTAATGAAGGGCTCACATTTTTCCCTCAGCAGCTCAGAATGGCCTCAAGAAAGTGACGTCGTTGCGATTAATCGCAGGTGATCTTCAGGCTATTCAAGCCATTGATACGTCGAAAGGCATGCCATGATAGACTATCTCCGAACTTTCAGAGCGATCTCATGAAGACCTTTATCATTGCCCTTTTGCCGCTCGTGCTGACAGGATGCACTATTACTAAACAGGCGCAGGTGAGCGAAGCCAGCGCCATCACCGGCGTGGTTCGCCTGACTTACAACCAGGCCATGTTGCAAACGGCACGAACCGATGACTACGTAACCCAGGGAACCGCCACCAAAGAGTGCCAGCGTATGGGTTATGCCAGCGCCGTTGCGTTTGGGCAGCCAGTGTCAACCTGTAGCGTATATGCCGGTTCTTTGTGTTTGAACACCAAAATTACGCTCGCCTGGCAGTGTCACGGCGTCGCGGTATCTCCAGCGTCCTCATTCAATTACTAATATTTTCGACCAGCATTTTTTTGCTGGTCATTTGTTACTTCGGTATTTATATCCTCCGCTCAATAGCGTTAATGCGTTTTATTCCCATTCGTATTTTTAATAAATAAATTTATTATTTTACCTTTTGCAAATAATTAAATAACAAATTATAGTGGCGCCACGTAATATATAATAACGTTTGTGGAGCAGAACCATGCTGAAAACAGAAATGATCGACCAACTGAATGAGCAAATGAACCTTGAATTATATTCATCTCTGCTCTACCAACAGATGAGCGCGTGGTGCAGCTATCACAGCTTCGAAGGTGCTGCCGCGTTTCTGCGCCGTCACGCCCAGGAAGAGATGACGCATATGCAGCGTCTGTTCGACTACCTGACTGACACCGGTAGCTTACCGCGTATTAATACCGTCTCTTCCCCCTTCGCTGAATATGCTTCTCTGGACGAACTGTTCCGTGTCACTTACGAACACGAACAGCTGATCACCCGGAAAATTAATGAACTGGCTCACGCGGCAATGACCCACCAGGATTATCCGACGTTTAATTTCCTGCAGTGGTATGTTGCCGAGCAGCATGAAGAAGAGAAATTATTTAAATCTGTTATTGATAAGCTATCGCTGGCAGGAAAAAGCGGTGAAGGTCTTTATTTCATCGACAAAGAGCTGGCTACGCTCGATACGCAGAATTAATTCTGTTGGATAACGGTGGTGAGATGCCACCGTTATTCGATAATCTTAATGGCGGCAGATCTTGCTTTCGTGCGTAGAGAAGCCGTCTTCTTTTGCAATAAACTTCCCCTTCGCCGCTAAAAATGCCACCAGCTCAGCCGCCGTCATTCCTTGCGCAGAACAGGTGTGAAAACGTGCCCGCTCGCCAAAACGAGCCGTAATCGCCGCTTCAAGACTGGCATTTGAATACTGCTCGCCAGATTCAATCATCATGTTGAGCACTTCATGCCCGTGAATAGATTCCATACTACCTCCTCAATAAAGGGCATAGCCTAATGTGAAGCGCAGGGCGCTGCTTTGCGCTAACACAGGTTTACCAGCAGATAAATGTCATTTCCCATACATCTTAAAATCACCCAATAATCGTAAAGATTAATGTACATGCATT
The DNA here is from genome assembly GCF_008693645.1 of Citrobacter werkmanii. Lineage (NCBI taxonomy): Bacteria > Pseudomonadati > Pseudomonadota > Gammaproteobacteria > Enterobacterales > Enterobacteriaceae > Citrobacter > Citrobacter werkmanii. The sequence goes on from NZ_CP044101.1 coordinate 3,072,202, forward strand.
GTAACGGTGATTTGACGAAAATAATGTTTTGCCTTAACCTGCGCCGCAGATATAACCGTTGATTATCTCTGGGACAGAGGAAAGCGTGAAAAACAGAACCCTGGGTAGTATTTTTATCGTGGCGGGAACCACGATTGGTGCCGGTATGTTGGCAATGCCGCTGGCTGCGGCAGGCGTGGGGTTTAGCGTCACGCTGGTATTGTTAGTCAGTCTGTGGGCGTTAATGTGCTACACCGCGCTGTTGCTGCTTGAAGTGTATCAACACGTACCGGCTGACACCGGGCTGGGTACCCTGGCGAAACGTTATCTTGGCCGTTACGGACAATGGGTAACGGGTTTTAGCATGATGTTTTTAATGTACGCGCTGACGGCGGCGTATATCAGTGGCGCAGGTGAACTGCTGGCCTCCAGCATCAGCGACTGGACCGGGACAGCTATCTCGCCATCAACAGGTGTACTGCTGTTCACCTTTGTTGCCGGTGGTGTGGTTTGCGTTGGGACGTCGCTGGTCGATCTGTTCAACCGTCTGTTGTTCAGTGCCAAGATAATTTTCCTGGTGGCGATGCTGGCCCTGTTAATGCCGCATATCCATAAAGTGAATCTGCTTACGCTGCCGCTTCAGCAAGGGCTGGCGCTGTCCGCGATCCCGGTTATCTTCACGTCGTTCGGTTTTCACGGCAGCGTTCCGAGTATCGTCAGCTATATGAACGGTAACATCCGTAAACTGCGCTGGGTATTTATTACCGGTAGCGCCATTCCTCTGATCGCCTATATTTTCTGGCAACTGGCAACGCTGGGCAGCATTAACTCGTCCACGTTCATGAGGCTGTTAGCCAACCACGCTGGCTTAAACGGATTGCTACAGGCGTTACGTGAAGTCGTGGCATCGCCGCACGTTGAACTGGCGGTACATTTGTTTGCCGATCTCGCACTGGCGACCTCTTTCCTCGGTGTCGCGCTGGGGCTGTTTGACTATCTGGCAGACCTTTTCCAGCGCCGAAATACCGTAGCAGGAAGGATGCAAACCGGCGTGGTGACGTTCCTGCCGCCGCTGGCATTCGCGCTGTTCTATCCACGTGGTTTCGTGATGGCGCTGGGATATGCGGGCGTTGCCCTCGCGGTACTGGCGCTACTGATCCCCGCCATGCTGGCATGGCAAAGCAGAAAACATAACTCGCAGGCTAACTACCGCGTGGCGGGTGGCGCACCGGCGCTGGCGTTGGTGTTTATGTGCGGCATTATGGTGATCGCGGTACAGTTTTCCATTGCAGCAGGGTTACTGCCTGAAGTGGGTTAAACAAAAGGGGCTTTACGCCCCTTTCTGTTAATGCAGACAGCACTGCTTATATTTTTTCCCACTGCCGCACGGGCACGGGTCGTTACGTCCTACCTTGGCATCCACTTTTACCGGCACCTTCACCGGCGTTTCCTGCGGATGCGCCATCCACCAGGCATGCAGATCCAACGCCGCCAGACGGATAGCGTCCACGCTTTCCTCAAACTCTTCTGGCGTCAGTTTCTCAACCACCGCGAAGTTTTCTTCTGTACCATGCAGCGCAATAGCCTCGAGCGCCGGTTTCAACGTATCCGGTAATGCGGACCAGTCCGACAACGCGACGCCGCGCATATAACCAAAGCACCACTCTTCTACGATGGTCAGTTCATGCTCGTCAATTTCACGCAGACCAAACAGCGGCTCAAACTGCTCAGGGTATTCATCCAGACGATCGGCCGTATCCGCCATGTGCTGAAACGCCAGGTTCATGAAGCGCGTCATTTCTTTTTCGGAGGACCAGCGAGGGACATACTGCGCACCACCCCAAATTGCGACCAGCCACTGCTCCGGTTCAATTTCATACGGTGAACTGAGCACCGCCGTCAGCAAACCATCCAGTTCTGACACATCCAGAATAGCCTTGTCCGTATTGTACTTAGTCAGTACATCATCCAGCCATTCCAGTTCGCTCTCGTTTAATGGTCCCGTTTTCATAACGCTTTTCCTTAGTCAAAAATTCTCGCCTGTAATCATCCTACATGGCTGGAGGGATAACAGATACAAATGGGCGTGGGCGGCTTACAACTGCCGCCAGTTCAGGTTAACAGGAAACGAGGGGAATTCCGGTAGTTAACGCACAAAAGAGAACACCAGGCCGCCGGGCATCATACCGGGAAAACAGAACAAAACCACCCGTAGGTGGTTATTGTTGCTCAATACGGTTAAGCGTCGCGCTATACCCGGTTTTTGCTACCGCTTTAAGCAAAGTCTCGGTAGGAAAACCTTCAGGCACGATCGCTTCTGCCTGCCTTGTCTTGAGTGAGGATTTGGCCTTAATGACGCCATCGGTTTCGCGTAATGCCTGATTGACCGAAATTACGCATAACGAGCAGGTCATATTTTGTATATCCAGCACCACTTTTTGATTGGCCGCCTGAACCCACAACGGCAATAATAAGCCTGCAACTAACGTGAAAATCTTCATTCAAACACCTCATAAAACCAGGCAACCAGCGTTGGGTAAAATAACACCGGCAAAATCAACGCCAGCGCACACCAGTAGAGAACGCGCGCTTGTTTCAGGGTTAGCCAGCCAGAACACCACAACCGTTTGGAAAAATAGAGTCGCCAGAAAACACGCAGTAATAATCCCAATGACAGCAGCATCAAAGGAATTCGTAAAAACTCAAACCGGGTTAAAACAGCAAAGCTCGCCGCTGAAATACCAAATAACAGATATAACAGCGGCCCAACGCAGCATAAACCGGCAGTGACGGCAGCCGCCGCGGCCGTCAGCAGGGTCAGTCCCGCGCCTTTAGCGTTGTTCTGTGGCGACATAGCGGTAGGAGAACACTTTAGGATCGTAGAAATTGATCGGGTCGCCATCGACTTCTGCGTAAGGATAACCAAAGTTGTTCATGGCGCCCTGCTCTGTCGCCGGATACAACTCGAAATCACGTCCGTAGTTGAATCCTACCCAGTTCATTTCCCAGTTACCAAACAGATAAGCGTTGACGGCCTGGACATCGGCGTCCTGATGCGATTTTTTCTCAGTCAGACGCATTTTGGTCACGTCAGCGGGATCGCACGGTAACCAACCGTAACCTGCCAGATAGAATTCGGCGCGACAGTGCTGTCCACCGCTGACATCGGCAACGCCTGCGCTATCGGCCTTGCCAAAGGCGCTTGTCGAGTAGCGCTCGAGCTTATTGGCTTTGCCCAGACGGATACCAAACAGTTCACGCGCCGGAATACCGCTGGCCCGTGCCAAAGCAACAAAAACGGAGCTCATATCGGTACATTTTCCCTTGAGCTTGCCGCTTTTTAAGATCTCCGCCACATCACCGGTACCGCAGCCAATAACGTCATTATCTCGTTCCATATGGCTACTCACCCAGTCGTAAATGAGACGCGCTTTTTTCAGCGGATCTTGCTCATTACCGGTAATTTTGCGCGCGGTTTCCAGAACCAGCCCATCAACAGGCGTATGTGCCGTCGGTAACAAGTAGGGTTTTACATCCAGCGGATAAATAATCTGCTCCGGTACTTGCCAGGTTTTTAGCGCATCCTGCTTTAACGGCTCCCAGTCAGCGGTTTCAATGTCGATATCAACGTTAATCAACAATTCGCTCTGGGAGTCTGGCCAGGTGGCGAACAGCGTCTTCGCGCCATAGGCATTGTTGGTGGTGACATACGCCTGCTGATAGTTACCGCTAAAGGCAAGGGCTGTCATTTGTTGAAACGCGGTATCTACAGGTAGCGGGATCCAGAGTTTCACCACACCGCGCGATCCCTCAGGAGGGTTGAGTTTATACGTTTGTGATAAGACAAAGCGTCGACGCGCGACAGGCGCGACTGTTGGCTCCGCGGCATGTACTGTCTGGCTAAGAACCGTAGGCCCGACTAAACCGGCGGCGGAAAGGAGAACGCTATTTTTGAGAAATTGTCGACGTTGCATTGCTGTCTGTCCATGTTGTAAGAGTTGAGCTACGGCCCGTTGGGAAACCGGCGATCATCACAGCAGACAGACGCTGACTTAAAAAGGCGAGTCGATGGAGATTATTCATCAATAACAGACCTGTTAACTGTGAATGAAATGAGAGACTACAAGGTCGCTATTAAGCCATTTACAGGCAAAAAAGTACAGTAGCAAGCGGATATCAATCTGCCAGATCACCCTGTCGCATGAAGCAAACGCAGCAGAAATCCGGCCTATATTTAAATGCATGCAATAGTAGAAATAACCCAATCCATAATCCCGTTTCATATTCTGGGAGGAAGTAAAAATGGCAATGAGAATACTGTCTATTGATGGCGGCGGGATCAGAGGCATCCTGCCGGGTATGCTACTTGTGGCACTGGAGAAGAAATTGCAGGATATATCAGAAAATCCTGCCGCCAGAATTGCGGATTACTTCGATCTGGTTGCCGGTACCAGTACCGGGGCCATTCTGTGTTCTGCTTATGTTTGCCCTGACGCAAAAGGAAAACCAAAGTTCTCCGCTCAGGAAGCCGTCAATTTCTACCTTCAGGATGGGGATGAAATTTTTGATGTCGGTGTCTGGAAAACAATCAGTTCACTGGGTGGCGCTACCGATGAGAAATATTCTGCAAAGGAGCTGGAGCGAGTATTAAAAATGGCATTCGGTGAAACAAAACTCAGTGAATTATTAAGACCAACCTGCTTTGTTTCTTATGACGTGAGCAGTCGTCTTCCTGTCATTTTCAAACAACATTCAGCCCTCGCCAAAAATCGGGACTTCCTGGTCAGGGACGCTTTACGGGGTACCTCTGCGGCTCCCACCTATTTCGAAGCAGCGCGTATTTATTCATTGCCCCCTGTTCCCGAAAAATTTGTCCTGGTTGATGGCGGTGTGGTAGCAAACGACCCCGCGCTCTGTGCCTATTCCGAAGCGATTAAATTCAGTAATGTCGCTGGCATTAAGGATATGATTATTGTCTCACTGGGAACCGGCAAGAAACTGCAGGGGTATTCCTATTCCGAAGTTAAGGACTGGGGTCCCTTTGGCTGGGCAAAACCGGCTATTGATATCGCGCTTGAGGGGGGGCCGCAGATGACCGCGTATTATCTGCAACAAATTGCCTCAACGGTAAAAAATTCTAAATACTACAGAATACAGCCTGAACTATACGGCGCCGATCCAACGCTGGATAACGCATCGCGTGAAAACTTAGAACTTCTGCGCCAGGCAGGTCTACAAAATGCCGCCGTGTATGATAAGACATTGACTGAGATCGCTAAGTTATTAATCAATAGTGGAGGCAATTTTAAATATCAGGACGCTCATTAATCCCCAACGCTGACTGAACTCAAAATATATGCACCTTCGTTGCCAGTTTACGGGCTAACCCTCTTGCCCCCTCACGCATGACCGCATTGTGATTCCAGCGAAATACGGGTGCCGCCAGCGGGGCAAGATAATTCATCCAACGGATAGTGGTTCGGACATTCCAGTCATATTTGACAATAGTCTCTTTGCCACTCGCAGTAAAAGACCACACACCTCGCCCTTCTACCGCCCCGCTGGCTTGTCCTTCAAGCAGAGAGCAAGGGAGAATATTCAATACGTTGATATCAAAGGTTAAACGATAAGGAAGCGCCCCTTTCCAGGTATAACGATGTAGCGCGCCAATGCCCTGTAAATCCCCCTTCTTGATCTCCACAATTCTTTCCAGACTGCCCCACCATTCCGGCCACTGGTCCGGATGGGAAAAAATATCCCATACCTCCTGGATTGAAGCCTCAACCCGCCAGACCGTGGAAAACTGATACTCAGCCATAGTACGGGCTCCCTCAAGGCGTGAAGAAATTAGCGGGAAAACGGATGTTGATAACCATAGCTTCCAGAAGAACGGTTTCTAATCGCCGCCCATCTGGGGCATAGCCGATCACTTTGGCAGGGAATCCGTGATAATTATCCAGCCAGACGTCGTAGCGGTGAACGCCATCCACTGTCATTATTCCCGGCCCAACCACAGACACATGCGTCGTCTCCCGCCCCGCTAGACGCTCCTGAGCAACAACCGTCGTTGTTCCCTCGCGCTGCAGATGGCGAATATTGCCTAACAACACGCCGATATCAGAACGATCCACCCGATGACCGCGCTCATCCTGGATCAATGAATTGGTCGGCGACAGGTGCAAAATGGGCAACGACCCCACACCAAATGGCCATAATGTCACTTTACCGGTGACGGGATTAAAGATGAGCACCGCGCCTGAATGCGGCTGGGAAAAATCCATTCGTACGTAGCCGGGTTTCTGATAGCTGTAGCGAATGATTTTATTCTCATCCTGCGCAGATGAAGATCGCAGCATGACCTGATAAGAGGTCATGTTGTTAAATGACTGCAGCGAAAATGCAACAGGATCCGTGGCTCGGGCTCGCGGTGATAATCCCCCTCTTTCTTCCACCGACCATACTGAGCAACTAAAGACAAGCAATGCGGTGAACGCAACTAGCGGAAAAAATGAGACGCTCATGGCCGCCCCCTGTATCTGTACTATCTGCCAACAGGAGTCATCGCCTGTCGACTGTTATTATAGTTCTTAACCGCGCGGCGCTACTCTCCCGGCTTCTCAGACTCAGTAGGGACTGTTGGTTAAATTGTTGGTTTTCTTTTCAGTTGAGATGACAACATCAAGCTATACTTTAATAGCCACACTCTTAACAGGTATTAATCATGAAACTGCCATCGGTATTTTCATGCGCCGTTCTCATCTTACTGCTGCTGGCGTCATCATCTGCCACAGCCAGCGCGTTACAAAACCAGGCCGCGAGTGAGCAAGCGTTAAGCGCGGCACTCCGTGCCGGTAATGGCATCATCATCATTGGCGGTACAGATGATTTCGCTTTCACGTTCAGGGCACCAAACCGAATCCACAGACATTTAGCGATTCAGGATAGCTTTGGCGATCCCACCATGATAAATGGTTTCCAGGACCTCAACGATAATCCTGCCCGAAATGGGTTTATCAACAACCCTGCCCGAGGACGATTTATGCTTAACGCACCGATTCGTCGATAATCGACAAACAATGTCTGCAATGATCGTTACCTGAAATACGTTCTCGGTATACGTGCCACTGGTTTGACATAATTATATGAACAGTTTCCCATATAACTCAGTTTGGCTTAAATTTTCACCTACGATTACTCATTATATTTTCTTATTTCTGTACAGAGATTTCACCCGCTGGTATTAATGACACATATAATAACCAATAAAATAATAAGATTACCCTGACTCATTACATCAATAAAAGCACCACTGAAATTATAAATATATATTTCTCATAAGGACAGCCTTCCTTCAAAATAGTGCTAAACTTTGGTACAGGGTAAAGAAAAAGTTTTAACCTGGAAACTCCAACACAACGGAGCCTGTTAATCTTTTTTAATTCATCGCTCCAGCATTCTGCCCCTGATTTATCCGTTGTACTGGTATCGTTAATCATCTCTGGGAGTTACACAATGCCACATGCTCTGAATATGACAATGCCATTAAAACAGGATGAGGGATCCCTACAAGCCCTTCAACAGCTCAAAGCAACATTTGCAGATACCTTCCAGAAGGAGATTGGCAACGCGCTAGCTGAGTCGAATATCGTCCATTATGCCAGAATTCTAATTCTCGATGACAAATACATTCAGATACTCACTGAATACGATGGAGATAAAATAAACTATGCGCTCTTCTTCTACCGCAAATTACCTAACGTATTCAGAGGTATTTTTAGTCTGGTAGAAGGTGCTCCTGCCATAGATGATTTAATGCAGAGTGAAGATTTGTTTGTCGCAACATCAAAAAGTTTCGACGTACATGCTCTGGGAAAAAAAGATGATGATGATGAAGCTGGATGGCTATTCTCAGCATTTGAAGATAAGACGGTAAATGACATAAAGCTTGCACTATCCAAATGAAGCACAGTTTACACAATCGGGAATCGGCACTCATGGATTCCCGTTTTTCAATTGTCTATAAGGCGGCCCGTATGTCTTTAACAGATCTGTCCGATATCCAGGGCTTGATTCACCATAGTTACGGCTACTCAAAGTCCCGTCATCTCTTGTTTGAAATCACCAGCCAGGAGGCAGGTAAACGTTTACTGGATTACCTGGCACCGTTGACAACGCATGCGATGGTCCTACCCGCGGCAAAACCCTCAGCATTACTCAACGTCGGGATCACCTATAAAGGACTTGAAGCACTACGAGTGGCCCCCCGCTTGTTAAAATTTTTCCCTTCGGAGTTTCGGGAGGAACCAAATAAACAAACGATGGGAGATTTAGGTCTTAGCGATCCAGCAAACTGGTGGAATGGAAAATTCAAAACGGAACAGATACATCTGGTCGTGCACCTGTACACGCAGTCACTTGAGATTCTGGACGAAGTGACTGCCGATGTTCGCAACGCTGCCATTGGTTGTCAGGAATTACGCCCGACCAGAGAAGATAGAGCTATTGAAGGCGGGTGGATCGACAATACCCCCGGCGAACTTCATTTTGGCTATCGTGATGGTATCTCCCAGCCTACAGTTCGCTGGAATGATGCCCCCCTTCAACAAGGCGAAATTGACTATCGGCATTTTATTCTCGGCTACGCAACACAGAAGATCCAATCAGCTCCAATGATACTGCCTTCTTCTCCAGACTCTGTTCTGGCAACGGAGTTAGTTCGCAACGGCTCCTATTCCGTGTTTCGTTGGCTTTACCAGGATGTGGCGTTGTTTAACCGCTTTCTTCGTACAGAAGGTCCCAGAGTATTCCCATTATTGCCACCGAAGGACGCAGAAGAATTGCTCGCAGCCAAATTGATGGGACGATGGCGTGATGGCACGCCACTAGTCGAGTCGCCTGATGTGCCCAATACATTACTTTCCAGTAGTAACAACTTTGGTTACACCGGAGATCTTAATGGTCAGCGGTGTCCTTTCTCCGCGCATATCCGGGTTGTTAATCCGCGAGATCAAGCGCTCAATCCTACTTCAGCGGCAGAAGAGATCCCCCGAGTTATTCGCCGAGGTACCCCATTCGGGCCAAAATTAACTGAGGAGGAGGATGATCAGGTTGAACGTGGGCTGGTAGGAATGTTTATTTGCGCCAGTATTCTTCGGCAGTTCTACAAACTCACGGGTTGGATGAAAGTGAATGACTTCAGTCCCATTTTTCCCGATCAACACGCCCAGGATCCTTTGGCAAATCGCTCTTCTGCAAATACCACCACTCCCTTCTTGATTCCGACCGAGCAGAGTAGTCAAAACGTGGCATTACACAATTTCGTGACCACCAAAGGAACCGCTTTTTTTCTGCTGCCGGGGGTGAAAACACTACAAGCTATTGCACAAGGGAAGTACCAGTAGAAGAAAAGCAATCTTTGACTATTTCTAATGATAATATTATCAACTGCTTTTATTATTCTGCTTGAAAAAATTAATGCTTTTTTCATATATACAATATGTGCTGAAATACAAAAATAAAAAGTATCCATTCACAACAATATAATTTTTGTGACTTGAAAATTATGTCACTAATCCATCCAGTGTTGGCTTACGTCACAGCACGTTGCTGCAACTTTTTCAGTTTACTATGCAGAGCCCATTATGATCAGAAAACTCAGAAACGACCAAAGAGATATTAATACTCCTGATGATGTCATCATTAAAATGGAGTCTCGCGCCCCTGACCAGGACCCTACTCTTGGAGTAGCCGTAGCTCAAAGTATTATAAAAGGTATCAGTACGAATAAGTTAGTCACGATCGGTGACTCCGTAACACAGGGATTTCAGAGCGGTGCCATTTTCAATACCCGACTTAGCTGGCCGAAAATTGTCGCATATGAAATAGGATGTGACTCCTCTTTTCGTTTTCCTCTTTATGACGGCTACGGCGGGTTACCACTAAATATTGAATATCTCTTGCGTGTATTGGAACAAAAATTCGGACCTGATATTAACGTGCTGGAACTTCCGCTAGCTCTTTTCGAAGCCCGTCACCTGATGGCTCAAATCGAAGATTACTGGGAAAGAGGCACAGGAGCAACAGTCCCCCCAACTTCCGGCATAATGCATAACCTTGCTGTATATGGTTGGGATCTGCGTGATGTACTGGACCGCACGACCCAAAACCTGCTAAAGGACAGGGTTATCCCTAAAGATAATGTCTTTTCGCAGGTTGTTGAAAATGCCAATATCAGAGCAGGACTAGGAGTTTATAGTTCTTTTTCATTAAACGACACAGTATTGGATGCGGCCAGAAAGCTTGGTGAACAAGGGGCATTACCCGGAACCGGAGGCAATGACAAAACCCCCGGAATTGAGACCCTTATAGTCTTTCTTGGGGCGAATAATGTTCTTGGAGCCGTCACTCATCTGAAGGTGGAATGGAGCAATAGCGGTTATGATCAACTAGGTAAAGCGAAAAACAGCTTTACGGCATGGCGTCCAACTCATTTTGAGAGTGAATATCAACTACTCGCGCAAAAACTGGATGAAATAAAAGCTCAGCATGTAATTTTAGTCAATGTACCGCATGTCACAATTGCTCCGATCGCACGCGGCGTTGAAGGAAAAGTAGAGAAAGGTTCTCGCTATTTTCCGTATTACACACGTCCATGGGTTAAAGACGATCAGTTTAATCCATCGAACGACCCTCACATCACCGCGAATGAAGCCAGGGCCCTTGATAGCGCAGTTGATCAGTATAACGACACCATTTCGGCAATAGTCAAGGAACGCCGAAAGCAAGGTAAAGATTGGTATGTTATGGATATAGCAGGCATGCTCGATCGTCTTGCTGCGCGACGTTATATCACAGACTTTTCCGCTCGCCCAGACTGGTGGACACCTTATGAATTACCTTACGCGTTAAAAACACTATACCCTGCAGTCACATCACATTTCTTCTCTTCTGGTCCGCAAGGACGGATTCAGGGCGGATTATTCTCACTTGATGGTATCCATCCCACAACCATTACCTATGGACTGATAGCGCAAGAAATCATAAATATCATGCAACTGGCGAAAGTTCCGTTTTATCACTCTGATGGCGTTACGTTGCGACAGGGTCCAGTACAGGTCAATTTCGACCGCTTGATCAAACTGGACACCTTAATTTCCCAGCCGCCGACTTCACTGGCAGGCGATCTCAAAATTTTGGGATGGCTGGATGAGGTTGCTGATATTTTCACTGGCTTCAATCCATTTCACAAACAATCATGAACACACTAAAGCTTCCCCCACCGCCGGGGGCTTCCCGAATAATGGTAAAAACCCCCATTTACGCTCGTGAGGAATGGGGTAATACACAGTTATTTGTCATAAAAGGAGAGACTTATTTTTTCAGAGCAACGGGGAAATGGCTCGATTTTTTTATCCTATGTAACCCCAACGGTTATGACCTTTGGTATCTCAAGATTGCCAAAAAAAATCTGCGTTGCAGACTACCAGGTGCTAACTGGTTTACCCTGATTGGAGCGATTGATGAAAGGGTGGACTCTCTGTTCGTGATTGGCGACGGGACCCGTCACACAAAAGGATGGACCGCACCATATTCAGGAAATCTCTGCGCATTCGCTAACGACATGCCAGGCATGTACTGGAATAATTTCTCATCCATCATGCTTGAGGTATGGCAATAGTCCGTCTGGGAGCATGATCAACATGTAGCGAAAGTTTATTGATTTACCAAGATCTCAGGCACAAAAAAACCACCCGTAGGTGGTTTCACGACACTGCTTATTGCTTTGATTATTCTATTCTTTCCCATGGTACCCGGAGTGGGACTTGAACCCACACAGCGCGAACGCCGAGGGATTTTAAATCCCTTGTGTCTACCGATTCCACCATCCGGGCTCGGGAAGAAATTGGAGGCGCGTTCCGGAGTCGAACCGGACTAGACGGATTTGCAATCCGCTACATAACCGCTTTGCTAACGCGCCGAAATCTTCTGGCTTTTCAGCCGACACCCGCTATTGCCGATGCCTTTAATTTGGAGCGGGAAACGAGACTCGAACTCGCGACCCCGACCTTGGCAAGGTCGTGCTCTACCAACTGAGCTATTCCCGCATCACCAAGTAACTTTGTTAATCACTTGATTTTGTTATCGTCTGGCAATCAGTGCTGCCGTTCGATGCGTTGCATTCTACTTACCTGACGCAATGAGTCAACGATATTTTTCACCACTGACGATCGTTTGCTGAAATTTGCGCCGAAACGATCACTGTTCAAGCAAATCTCCCCATGCAGCGCTCAAATACTGGAACATTGACCACAAAGTCAGTACCGCAGCGACGAAGAAAAGTGCGATCCCGGCATACTCTACCCAAATATTTGGACGCCACAGCAGCCACGCCAATGCGGCCATCTGCGAAGTGGTTTTCACTTTACCGATCCAGGACACTGCCACACTGCTGCGTTTACCCAGTTCTGCCATCCATTCACGTAGCGCAGAGATGATAATTTCACGCGCGATCATCGTGGCGGCAGGAAGCGTCACCCACCAGCTGTGATAGTGCTCCGTCACCAGCACCATCGCGATAGCAACCAGCACTTTATCGGCAACGGGGTCGAGGAAGGCGCCAAAACGCGTGCTTTGGTTCCAGCGACGCGCCAGATAGCCATCAAACCAGTCGGTGACCGCCGCAATACAGAAGATCAGCGCACAAACAAAGGGAGCCCAGGTGAATGGCAGATAAAACGCCAATACAAAGAATGGGATCAGGATGACGCGAAACAGCGTGAGCAACGTAGGGATATTAAATTGCATATGACGGATAACTATCTGTTGTCAGTGAAATTACCCCTATGTTGCTACAGAGGGCCTAATGTTTCAACGAGTAGAAGATCTTTTCTGCCAGAGCTTGCGAAATACCCGGCACTTTTGCAATTTCTTCAATACTTGCGTTACGAAGACCTTGCAAACCGCCCATATATTTCAACAACATCTGCCGACGCTTAGGCCCAACGCCTTCAATGGTCTCAAGCGTGCTGGTACTTTTCACCTTCGCGCGTTTTTTCCGGTGTCCGCTAATCGCATGATCGTGAGATTCATCGCGGATATGCTGTATCACATGCAATGCGGGCGAATCCGGCGGCAGGCTAAAGCCCTCTCCTTCCGGCTCAAAGAATAGCGTTTCCAGACCCGCTTTACGATCGGCCCCTTTCGCCACCCCCAGCAAAAGTGGGTGCTGTTTATCCCAGGGAACATCCAGCTCAGCAAAAACGGCTTTCGCCTGTCCCAACTGACCTTTACCGCCATCGATCAATATGACGTCCGGAACCTTACTTTCTTCTATCGCCTTACCGTAACGCCGACGCAGAACCTGATTCATCGCCGCATAATCGTCGCCCGGCGTAATGCCGGTGATGTTATAACGACGATACTCTGCGCGCAGTGGGCCATTGGCATCAAAAACCACGCAGGAGGCGACCGTCTGCTCGCCCATCGTATGGCTGATGTCAAAACATTCCATGCGTTTTACAGCGGGTAACTTCAATACCGATGCCAGCGCCGTCAGTCGCTGAGTAATGGTCGACTGCTGAGAAAGCCTGGTGGTTAACGCTACTGCCGCGTTGGTACGCGCCAGCTTCAGATAACGCGCACGATCTCCGCGCGGTTTCGTCTGAACATTAATCTTCCGCCCGGCCAGTTCAGACAATGAATCCGCCAGCAGAGTTTTATCGCTAAGATTAAAATCGAGCAGGATCTCGCCGGGTAAGGTACGCATCTGACTTCCCTGCAAATAAAACTGCCCGACAAAGGTTTCCACCACCTCGCCGAGTTCTGTTCCATTCGGTACTTTCGGGAAATAGCTGCGACTGCCCAACACTTTACCCTGACGAATGAACAGTACGTGCACACAAGCCATGCCAGCGTCAAACGTCACCCCGATAACGTCCAGATCATCCCCGGAATTCGAGACAAACTGTTTTTCGGTGACGCGACGTACAGCCTGAATTTGGTCACGAATACGCGCAGCCTCTTCAAATTCGAGATTTTGGCTGGCCTTTTCCATCCGGGCGATCAGTTGGGTTAATACCTGATCGTCTTTCCCGGACAAGAATAAACGGACGTACTCGACCTGCTGTGCATACTCTTCTTCACTCACCAGGCCCGCCACACAGGGACCGAGGCAACGGCCAATCTGATATTGCAGGCAAGGTCGCGAGCGATTGCGATACACGCTGTTTTCGCACTGGCGGATGGGAAAAATTTTCTGCAGCAGCGCCAGCGTTTCTCGTACGGCATAGCCGTTGGGGAACGGTCCAAAGTACTCGCCTTTGGCATGCTTGGCCCCACGATGCATCGCCAGGCGTGGATGAGTATCGCCGCTGAGGAAAATAAAAGGATACGATTTATCATCGCGCAGCAATACGTTATAGCGCGGCTGATACAGCTTGATGTAGTTGTGTTCAAGCAATAACGCTTCGGTTTCGGTGTGTGTCACCGTGACATCAATCTGCTGGATTTGCGCGACCAACGCTTCGGTCTTACGCGACGCGAGATTACTACGGAAGTAACTGGAAAGCCTTTTTTTCAGGTCTTTCGCTTTCCCGACATAGATAACCGTCCCGGCGGTATCATACATACGATAAACGCCGGGCTGACTGGTTACGCTCTTCAGGAACGCTTTGGCATCAAACTGATCGGTCACTGGCTTGTTAATGTCTCCGCATTACACAGGCCATGGCGAATTGCCAGGTGAGTCAACTCGACATCGCCGTGAATGTTTAATTTACTGAACATTCGATAGCGATAGCTGTTCACCGTTTTAGGACTAAGATTCAGTTGTTCTGAAATCTCATTGACCTTCTGACCTTTGGTGATCATCAGCATAATCTGCAACTCGCGTTCAGACAAACTGGCAAACGGGGTTTCCGTTTTCTCAGGTTCAATCTGGCTGAGCGCCATCTGCTGAGCGATATCGGAGGCAATATAACGTTGCCCGGAATAAACCGAACGAATGGCACTCACAACTTCCTGGGGGGCGGCTCCTTTGCTGAGATATCCTGCGGCACCTGCCTGCATGACCTTTGCAGGTAACGGGTTCTCGGTATGTACCGTCAGCATAATCACTTTAATGTCTGCCGTTGAACGCGCAATTTTGCGGGTTGCTTCGAGACCGCCAATACCGGGCATATTCATATCCATCAGCACAACGTCCACGGTATTTGAGCGGCACCATTTCACCGCATCTTCACCGCAGCACGCTTCGCCGACAACTTTTATGCCTTTTATATCTTCCAGAATGCGTCGTATCCCTGCGCGCACCAGTTCGTGGTCATCAACAAGAAAAACGTTGATCAAAGGAATATCTCCAGAATAGGGATAACGCTACCGATAGTTAATCGGTCCTATGTTAACGGGTTTTATCTCAACTTTGAAATGTAAAAAACGTCCGACTTTCGATTTTGCTCTCGTTTTTGGAAATTAGATTGTACGGCGGGTGGAAAATTTCAGGCCTCATAGCCTGCTGCCACGGTTATATCTGCATAGCTGTTTCAGAATAGTGACAAAAAATTCATATTCCTGCGCTGAATGCAAAACAGGCAGCCAAAGTTGTAACAACAATTAACGAGTAAAATACTCGAAATAAACAACAAGTGGAGAAAATATATGCACTGCAACATGTTGTTTATTTTAATGTCCATCCCTTTAGCTTGCACAAAAAACAACCACTGATATTTTTAGCCTCGCTTATGGTATACTCCGCCGCCTTAAGATCTGACATCGCACTTTTTCATTGAAACATAACGAGGAAAATAAATGAGTACGCCTGACTTTTCCACTGCTGAGAATAACCAGGAACTGGCCAATGAAGTCACCTGTCTGAAAGCCCTGTTAACACTGATGCTGCAGGCAATGGGTCAAGCCGATGCTGGACGCGTGATTCTTAAAATGGAAAAACAGATCGCGCTGATTGAAGATCAATCACAGGCTGCGGTATTTTCCAGCACTGTTAAGCAAATTAAACAGGCCTACCGCCAGTAACAAGAAACCGGCTGACAGCATTGCTATCAGCCGGTTTTGCGTCTGACACTCAGAACGATAATTTATTCAGATAAGCCCGGTCGCAGCGGCGTAACACGCTATCTGCGTTTTGTTTGGCGCATTGAATTTCTTTTGCATATTCTTCTGGTGAAAGTTAACGGTATTTTCAGAAATCGACAGTATTATCGCTATCTCCGAAGACGTTTTCCCCTCTGCGGTCCACTTCAATATTTCTTTTTCCCGCTTGCTAAAACGCATCTCTGGCACCATGACCATGTCATCTTCCAGTCGCGTCAGCACCGACAGGCTTTCCCGCACCAGAAGCTGCATTCTGAGCTCCACTTCATCATTCGCAAAACGACTATTTTGGACACTCGCTCGCGATACCGATAAAAATCCCAACGCCCGATTCGGCAACATTAAACATTGCGTCATCCCTTTGCGTAAACCGTGATTGCGTGCGGCGTCCCACAGGGGTTGCGCATCACGAAACAAGCTATCGTCCCAGGGTAAATGCCCCTGGCTGAAGTTTTCAGGCTTCAGCACCGGATCAATGGCGAAATAATTCTCGGACTGATAATGTGCCACCCACGCTTTGGGATAGGTCGTATGAAGTGACGTTTTAGGACGGGTAAAGGGTACGGGATGACGAACACAGAGAGCGTAGAAATCGAACTCTAAATGCTGCGTCTGTTGTTGTAACTCATTATAGACATCCTCTGCCGTCGCCATTTCCTGAAAGCGTAACAGCATGCTCCGTCGCCAGGTAAAGAAATCATGATCCTGCATACTAAGTGGTAATGCCCCTGCGATTGATAATCATCCAAACATATGAAACAAGCTAACACATAAATGTATTTTATATATGCAAATTATCGGACAAATGAAAAATTACTTGAGCGTGACTCAATCGCCAGAGTAAGCAATAGAATCAAGTATTAATAATAAAGCAATATTTATAAATAGTTATGCGCACAGCACTCACCATAAAACAATGCCGGTGAGTGCTGCTTGTACTATTTATTGCATGAGGAATTTTTCGAGAAACTGACGGGTTCGCGGCTGTTGCGGATGCGTAAATAAAGATTTAGCGGGTCCCTGCTCCACTATCCGTCCTTGATCCATAAATATCGCCCGGTCAGCCACATCACGCGCAAAGCTCATTTCATGCGTCACAATCACCATGGTGCGTTTTTCCTGCGCCAACTGGCGAATGGTATTAAGCACCTCGCCAACCAGTTCAGGGTCAAGCGCTGAGGTGGGTTCATCGAATAAAATAACCTCTGGTCGCATCGCCAGCGCCCGGGCAATCGCCACGCGCTGCTGCTGCCCACCGGACAGGCGGCGCGGATAGCTGGTTTCTTTTCCCGCCAGCCCGACTTTTGCCAGCAGTTCGCGCGCACGGGCTGTCGCTTCGGCTTTAGGTTCGCCTTTGACAATCACCGGACCTTCAATAATGTTTTCCAGCACCGTACGATGGGGAAACAAATTAAAGTTCTGGAACACAAAGCCTACGTGCTGGCGCAACTGGCGAATCAGTCCTTTCTGCTGAGTTAACGACCGCGCGGTATCAATGGTTATCTCACCCACTTTAATGGTGCCCGCCTCCGGTTGCTCCAGCAAATTAATGCTCCTCAGCAGCGTGGTTTTGCCCGAACCGCTCGGTCCGATAATCGCCACAACTTCACCGGGTTTGACGTCGAGATCGATCCCATGCAGCACCGTTTGCCCATGGAATTTTTTGACCAGGTTTCTGACTTCAATAGCACTCATTTCGGCTCTTTCTCCTGGCGGTTCAGTTGTTCTTCAAAATAGTTCTGCAGCGCAGAAAGCACTGTCGCCATTACCCAATAAATCAAGGAGGCCGCCAGATACATAGTGAACACTTCCAGCGTACGCGAGGTAATCAGCTGCGCCTGACGGAACAGTTCAGGAACCTGAATAGTCGCGGCCAGCGAAGTGTCCTTCACCAGGCTGATAAAGCTGTTGCTCAGCGGCGGCAGCGCAACGCGTGCCGCCTGCGGCAGGATCGCCCGGCGCATGGTCTGCCAGCGCGTCATGCCAATACTGGCCCCCGCCTCCCACTGCCCTTTGTCGATGGAAGAGATTGCCGCCCGCAGCGTTTCCGCCGCGTAGGCCGCCGTATTCAGCGACAAACCAATCATCGCCGCCGGGATGGGATCCAGCTCAATACCAAACTGCGGCAGACCGTAATAGATCATAAAAAGTTGGGCGATCAACGGCGTTCCGCGAAAGACAGAGATATAAAAGCGCGCCAGCCAACGTACAGGTAATAGCGGCGACAGGCGCATTAGCGCCAGGATAAACCCCAGCACGAGGCCAAAGAACATCCCGCCGATACTCAGTTGCAGCGTAAAAACCGCGCCTTTAAGCAGATACGGTAGGGAATCGATCACCAGTTGGATACTTTCTTGCATTACGTTTTTCTACCTGATTGTTACACGTGAGGATGGTAGGCAAACAATGCAGGCGCCCCACCGGTATGGATAAAGAGAATTGGCCCTTCATCTTTAAAGCGCTTCTGGCTGATGCCGTCAATCAGACCCGCCATCGCCTTGCCGGTATAGACCGGATCCAACAAGATGCCTTCCAGCCGCGCCAGCAGTTTTACTGCTTCCATGCCCTCTTCGTTTGGCGTACCGTAGCCCGGCGCATAATAATCATCCCATAGCAGGATATCCGCTGAGGCCGTCAGTTCCAGTTCACGGGCAATGTCCTGCTGTAGCGTAACAACTTTGGGCTTTTGATCGGCCACGCTGCGCGAGACGGTCACGCCAATCAGCTCAACGTGTGGCATCAGCTGTTCCAGCCCAACGGCCAGTCCGGCATGCGTACCCGCGCTGCCCGACGCCACGACCACGGAAGACAGCTCTACGGCCCCTTCACTCTGTTGCGCAATTTCCAGCGCGCTTTCCACATAGCCCAGCGCGCCCAGAGCATTGGAACCCCCAACCGGGATCACGTACGGACGGAACCCTTGCGCTTCAATCCGCGTCGCCAGTTCCTGAAGTTGCGCATTCGGATCGGTCAGCGCATCGCACATTTCAATCTGGGTATTAAACAGGTCCAACAGCAGACGGTTGCCGTTGCTGAGATAGTTTTCCGCCGTGGTGCCAATCGGGTTTTCCAGCAGCGCCACGCAGTGCAGGCCAAGTTTAGCCGCTACCGCCGCCGTCTGGCGCACATGGTTAGACTGGATAGCGCCCGCGGTTATCAACGTATCGGCCCCTTCACGCAGCGCATCCGCCGCCAGAAACTCCAGCTTACGCAGTTTATTGCCGCCCATGGCCATCGGCGTAACGTCATCGCGTTTGATGAAAATATCGCGCCCAAGATAGTCGGAGAAGCGTGGAAGATATTCGAGCGGTGTTGGTGCGCCAATAAATTCCAGACGTGGAAAGCGCGTTAAGTTATGCAGCGGCATACAGCCTCCGGTATTTGTTGTTGTGATGTTCTTTTTATTATGCACGTTCAGGCGCAATGAAATAAAAAAAGGCGCTGTTAAAGGCGCCTTTTTTCATCGGATGACGATTATTTCGTCACATCCGCTCCAAACCATTTTTCAGACAGCGCTTTCAGCGTACCGTCTTTTTGCATTTCGGCAATGGCGGCATCAACCGCTTTCAGCAGATCTTCATTGCCCTTGCGCAGCGCCACACCAGATTCCTGGCGGGAGAAAGCCTCACCGGTGACCGCCAGCGTATCTTTGGTTTTCTTCACCAGATCCAGCGCTGCCAGACGGTCAACCAGAATCGCGTCGATACGGCCTACACGCAGATCCTGATATTTGGTCGGGTCATCATCATAGGTACGAATATCCACGCCCTGCACGTTCTGGCGCAACCACTCTTCATAGTTGGTGCCCAGACCCACGCCGACTTTTTTACCTTTCAGATCGGCGGCGGTCTTGATAACGCCTTCATTGCCTTTCTTCACCAGCGCCTGGATACCAGAGACCGTATACGGGGTAGAGAAATCGTATTTTTTCTTCCGTTCGTCAGAGATGGTCACCTGGTTGATAACCACGTCAATGCGTTTGGAATCAAGCGAGGCCAGCATGCCGTCCCACTTGGTCGGCTTCAACGTGGCTTTCACCCCAAGGTGCTTTGCCAGTGCTTCGGCGAACTCCACTTCGAAACCCGTCAGCTTGCCGTCATCGCCCTGAAAACTAAACGGGGGATAGGTCCCTTCCAGGCCCACCAGCAGCGTACCGCGCTCTTTAACTTTATTTAACAGACCTTCATCTGCATAAGTCTTTACGCTCATTCCGGCGACAAGTGCAACAGCCATTACACCCATCAGAGCCTGACGTCCCAGAAGTGCTAATTTCATAGTTACCCCGAATATTGTCATTAGTGACTATCATTTATGACCGTAGTGTAGAGCGTTTGTCGTGATTCACAAACACCACTCCGTTACACCTTATTCGTTTTTAATATATATCAGAACTGGCTGTCCAGGAGGATTTCTGCATATGCCCCATATGCGTATGGGCTTTAAACTGCTCATACTTACGCAATGCGATGCGATAATTGTTGGTGCTGGTTTCCGGCAGCCACGGGGCAAGGTTTTCGTCGAGGAACCCTTCCTGCAGCAATTCGTGAGAGATATTTTGTTCAGTCAGATGATTGCCAAGGCGGCGCAGGCGGACAACGTATTCACGTACCGTGCCGTAGCTCATTTCGGTCTGCTCAAATAAAAATTGTTTAAATCCGATGATGTCAAAAAAGTCGCTCTGCTCTTTGCAATGCAAATCACCGCAAAAACGACACAGCGCCACCCACTCTTTTTTCTCCTGTTCCCACTCTGCTTCATCCAGCAACGTGTCCAGGCGGGCGATGGCGATTTTATTAACAATTTGTCCACGGCGAACCAGCGTGATCCTGTCGAGCAACTTCAGGCAATGGGCGCAATGCGTCTGGCTGTGTTTGAAATCTTTGAGGTAGCGGCTTAGAGGCCGTCTTTTTGATTGCTGCACCGTCATGAGAACTCCTGGTAGTCAATTCGTAATGCGGCATTGTTCAGGGGTAATGATTACCCCTATAGCTTACCCAGCTTGGTGCGTAGACGTTTGATGGCCTGGCTGTGCAACTGGCTGACCCGCGACTCCCCGACTTCCAGTACCGCGCCGATCTCTTTCAGATTCAGCTCTTCCTGGTAGTACAGCGTTAACACCAGCTTTTCGCGCTCCGGCAACGCCTCGATCGCCTCCATCACGCGCTGGCGGAGGTTACCCTCAAGTAACTGTTGTAACGGGTTTTCCTGCTGATGTTCTTCCGTCACCAGCTCAATACTATCGCCATGCTCTTCCCGCCACTCGTCGTAGGAGAAGAGTTGGCTGTTATTGGTATCAAGCAACATCTGACGATACTCTTGCACAGGAATAGCCAGACGCTCCGCCACTTCGGTTTCCGTCGCGTTACGCCCTAACTCCTGCTCCAGTTGTCCCATCGCCTGTGCCACTTCGCGAGCATTGCGCCGAACGCTACGCGGCACCCAATCCCGGCTACGTAGTTCGTCCAGCATCGCTCCACGAATACGCTGCACTGCGTAAGTGGTAAATGCCGTTCCTTGCAAAGCGTCATATCGGTCAACTGCATTCAATAACCCGATGCCGCCCGCTTGTAGCAGGTCATCCAGTTCTACGCTCGCCGGCAAACGCACCTGAAGGCGCAATGCTTCGTGACGCACCAACGGTACATAACGCTGCCACAGCGAGTGTTTATCCATTACACCTTCAGCGGTATACAGTGAATTCACGATAAACAGCCCTGCGTTAAATGAGTTATCGGCATGATTATCCGTTTCTGCAGGGGGTTCTATCGGGGGAATAAGGCTATAAAAGAAGGGTTATTTCACTTATGTAGCTGATGGCGTTATTTCGCATCAGAAATAATCAAACATAAATCAAATGGTTAGCTTGCGAGGGATGCGTTTTCACGCATCCCTGCTTAAATTATGTCAAGAGATGAATCATCGACAGGTCATCACCTGTGCGCACGGTCTCGATATGCTTTTGAAAGTTCTCATGTACGGTAGGGTTATGCTGACTTAACGAATGGAAGCTGTAGACGATATTGATGGCGTCCTCCTTCTCCAGGTATGTTCTTTCGTAGGCACTGGCAGCAATCAGCATTTTGATGAAATAGTATTCGACACTTATCATATATAATGTACGAAGCGGGTCTACGTTCTTTTGATTGGGAAAGTTGTTTTCCCAAATTTTATACAAAATGAAATTTTTAAGATCGAATCCAGCCTCATCCTGTTGTTCGTAAACCTTCTGCCATGTAGCCTCAAGTTTAGCAACCCCGTCACCCACAGAATGATTTTCTTCCAGGGTCAATGTTCTCAAAAGACACTGGATATAATAGTTAAGTACACCATTGGCGCGGCCTACCGGAAGACTGCGGAAATAATCCTGAAGCAAGAGCACTAAATTGACTTTAACATTGTTGTCAGCAGAAAATTTCGACAGTTCCTCTCGCATTTCACCTGACTGTATTTGAGTCATAATCGCGTGATAAATTTGCTCAACTTCAGCCAGCGCCACATTATCAATCTGATTAAACTTCTTAACGCATAAAGTAAGTTTAATCAGCGCATATAGCCCCACATCCACATCACGACCTGCCTGTTCCACCAGGCTCAGACAGAAAAGATTAAGTAGCTTTTGCTGTTGCGAAAAGACCGGTGCAGTAAAAGCATTAGGCACAATTTTACTGCTCTCATTCAGAACCATCGCATTGGGATCGGTCAGGACTAAACTGGCGACTTCCGGACACGACAGATTTAATGCTTTTCTTACATCGTTTTTGTAGATACGCTCACTACGCGGAAATGTTTTACATGTCGTGCTTAATGCTTCGACGCCAAGCGTTTTCTGGACCTGGCAAAGGCTGTCTTCGGTCAGATAAGGACAGTTCCCGCTATCTTCATTAAGTTTGATTAATCCCCAATTATCAACATTTTTCTTAAGGAGAATGATATTTTCCTTAGCGATCCCTCTGATACTATCATCTTTACTGGAAATATACTTTTTCACCGTTGACCTATCCAGAGTTATACGCCATGTTTTACAGCAATGATCGCGACATTGCGTTCCAGAGCATTGGAAGGCTTTAACAAAAGCCGGTTCAGTAACGGTAATTTCTTGCATTATTCAGACTCCAGTATAGAAAAAAGGCAGCTTTCGCTGCCTTTATTTTCTCTGACTACTAAGTAACCCAATCGATGGATTAACGCAGTAAAGAGAGGACGTTTTGCGTGGTCTGGTTAGCCTGCGCCAGTACAGAAGTACCCGCCTGCTGCAGGATCTGCGCACGAGACATGTTAGACACTTCGGTCGCGTAGTCGGAGTCTTCGATACGGCTACGGGCAGAAGACAGGTTGTTAACGGTGTTACCCAGGTTAGTTACTGCAGATTCAAAACGGTTCTGCACCGCACCCAGGGAGCTACGGAATTTATCAACATCAGACAGCGCATCATCGATTTTCTTCAGCGGGTCGAGGCTGATATCAGGGGTTACTGCAGCAGTTTGGGTTATTGCACCCGCACCATCAATCGTCGCACCTTTGTATGTACCATCAGCCTGTTTAACAGCGAATTTCGTTGCGCCTGCCTCTTTATAAGAGATCAGGCTTTGATTCGCAGCGGTAAGCGCTGTGGTATCAACTTTCACATCTTTACCGACGGTTGTGGCAGCTGTAGCACCTGTTGGGGTAACTTTAGCGCTAGCACTGTCAAATGATACCTTACCATTGGTATTGTCAAGCGTTGCCGCCCAGAAGTCAGTACCGTCTGTAACCAAGTATTTGCCTGCTGTATCTTTAACTAAAGACGTACCAGTTGTAATACCACCCGCTTTCTGATCGGTAATGTCAGCAGCTGCTGGCGTAACCTGGGTATTAATTTTGCTTCCGTTAGAAATGGTGGTTGCAATTTTAGTCACATCCAGATCGTTCAGCTTCAGGGTTTCGCTGTTGATTTTTTTCAGGTCAATAGTGATAGTTTCACCATCTTTTGCACCAACCTGAATGGTCAGTTGACTGTCCTGGTTCAGAACTTTTTTGCCGTTGAAGTCGGTCTGCTGAGAAACGCGGTTGATTTCTTCCAGACGCTGATTAATTTCGTCCTGGATAGAGGACAGGTCGGAGTCGGAGTTAGAGCCGTTCGCTGCCTGGACGGACAGTTCACGCACACGCTGCAGGTTGTTGTTGATTTCAGACAGCGCGCCTTCAGTGGTCTGTGCAACAGAGATACCGTCGTTAGCGTTACGGGAAGCCTGAGTCAGACCTTTGATGTTAGCGGTGAAACGGTTTGCAATCGCCTGACCAGCAGCATCGTCTTTCGCGCTGTTGATACGCAGACCAGAGGACAGACGCTCGATAGCAGAGCCCAGAGCGGACTGAGATTTGTTCAGGTTGTTTTGGGTCAACAGCGACAGGCTGTTTGTATTGATGACTTGTGCCATGATCTTTTCCTTATCAATTACAACTCGATGTTATTGGGCTGTTGCCCACGGTTTCTCACCGTAACCCATGTATCGGCACCTTAAATTCGAACTTTAGAAAATTTTTACTTTCCGCTCTCTTTTTTCTTAGCCCGTGAAATACCCTCTATATGCACCACTATTCCGCGCATTATTTTGACAAAACTATCATTAAACTTTGCGCGCAGATTGCCGATAACCCGCTTAACAATTGTTTGCAATCACAAGGAATCGGGCATGGCTTCATTTACATCATTAGGCGTAGGCTCAGGCTTACCACTGGACACGTTGCTAAACAACCTGACTATCGCTGAGAAAAAACGTTTAAATCCAATTACTCAGCAACAGACCGACAATACCGCCCGTCTGACGGCTTACGGTACGCTGAAGAGTGCGCTGGAAAAATTCCAGACGGCCAATACCGCGTTAAATAAACCGGAACTGTTCAGAAGCAGTAATGTGACCAGCAGTACTGAAGACCTGAAAGTGACCACCGAAGCCGGCGCGGCACCGGGTATTTATACCATCAGCGTCACGCAGCTGGCCCAGGCGCAGTCTCTGAGCACCTCATCGGTTGCTTCAAACAAAGAGGCGCTGGGTGATGGTTCTGCCACCCGTACAATTAAGATTGATCAGCCGGGTCGTAAAGAGCCGCTGGAGATTAAACTGTCGCAAGACAAAACCACGCTGGACGATATCAGTAAGGCGATTAACGATACCGATAGCGGAATCTCCGCCAGTATCGTGAAGGTGAAAGATGGCGAGTTCAAACTGGTGCTGACCGCAGCAGAAGGTATGGACAGCAAAATGACCATCTCTGTTGACGGCGACAGCAAGCTGAACGATATGCTGGCCTACGACAGTACAACCGGCACCGGAAAAATGACTGAGTTGGTTAAAGCGCAAAACTCCAAGCTCACGATGAACGGTATCGATATTGAACGTCAAAGCAACAAAGTCACCGATGCCCCGCAGGGCGTGACGCTGGAACTGACCAAAAAAGTCACCGACGCGCGTGTCACTGTCACGAAAAGCAATGAGAAAGCTACGGAAGCGATTAAAGGCTGGGTGGATGCCTATAACTCACTGATCGATACCTTTAATACGCTGACTAAATATAAAGCCGTAGACGCAGGTGCGGAAGGTCAGGACAAAGATAACGGCGCACTGGTGGGCGACAGCGTGGTACGTACCATTCAGACCGGTATTCGCGCGCAGTTTGCCAACTCTGGTAGCGAAGGTGCCTTTAAGACGCTGAATGAAATTGGCATCAAGCAGGATGGCAAAACCGGCAAGATGACCATCGATGACACCAAACTGAAAAAAGCGCTGGACGAAAACACCGCTTCGGTACGTGAGTTGTTGGCTGGCGACGGCAAAGAAACAGGGATCACCACCAAAATTGCCGCTGAAGTGAAAAGTTATCTGGCTGATGACGGCATTATCGATAATGCGCAAGACACCATTAACGCCACGCTGAAGAAACTGACCAAACAGTACCTGTCCGTCAGCGCCAGCATTGACGACATGGTTGCGCGCTATACGGCGCAGTTTACCCAGCTCGATAGCATGATGAGCAAACTGAATAACACCAGTACCTACCTGGGCCAACAATTTACAGCGATGAATAAATCCTGATAACACGAGGTAAGCATGTATACCGCGAGCGGTACCAAAGCCTATGCACAGGTCAGTGTGGAAAGCGCCGTAATGAGCGCCAGCCCGCATCAGCTGATCGAAATGTTGTTTGATGGCGTGAACAGCGCCCTGGTGCGCGCTCGCCTGTTTATGCAACAGGGTGATATCGTCGCCAAAGGCGAGGCGTTAAGTAAAGCCATTAATATTATCGACAATGGTCTGAAAGCAGGTCTGGATCAGGAAAATGGCGGTGAAATCGCCACCAACCTGTCTGCGCTGTATGACTATATGATTCGTCGTTTACTGCAAGCCAACTTGCGTAATGATTGTCAGGCTATTGAAGAAGTCGAAGGGTTGCTCGGCAACATTGCGGAAGCCTGGAAACAGATCTCACCGAAAGCGTCGTCCCAGGAGTCTCGTTAATGACCTCAGCCGTGGAGTTTATCAACCGTTGGCAGCGCATCGCGCTACTC
Organism: Citrobacter werkmanii; assembly: GCF_008693645.1. Lineage (NCBI taxonomy): Bacteria > Pseudomonadati > Pseudomonadota > Gammaproteobacteria > Enterobacterales > Enterobacteriaceae > Citrobacter > Citrobacter werkmanii. Next base: position 3,098,834 of record NZ_CP044101.1, read on the forward strand.
AGTCACTCGCTGCTGGAACTGGCGCAGCGGGGTGAGTGGGACCTTTTACTGGAACAGGAAGTTACCTATCTGCAAAGTATTGAAGTGGTCATGGAAGAGCAAACTCCACCTGGCATTACACGAAGTATTCAGGACTTAGTGGCCGGGTATATTAAACAGACGCTGGATAACGAACAGTTACTCAAAACACTGTTACAACAGCGGCTGGATGAACTCAGCAATCTTATCGGTCAGTCGACACGCCAGAAGACGCTCAATAACGCCTATGGCCGTCTTTCCGGCATGCTGTTAGTACCCGACGCCCCCACCGCCCCGCAATAATTTTCTGTTAAATCTGAATAATCTTCCATACTCCAGAGGTCGGCCAAACGACTTCTGGAGCACGGAAGATGAAAAATCCCACGTTATTGCAGTATTTTCACTGGTATTACCCCGATGGGGGTCAACTCTGGCCCGAGCTTGCCGAACGCGCAGGCGGACTCAATGATATCGGCATCAATATGGTATGGCTGCCCCCCGCCTATAAAGGCGCATCAGGCGGTTATTCCGTTGGCTACGACTCGTACGATCTGTTTGACCTGGGCGAGTTTGACCAGAGGGGAACCATCCCCACCAAATATGGCGATAAAAACCAGCTGCTGGCGGCAATTGACGCGCTGAAACACAACGACATCGCCGTACTGCTCGACGTGGTGGTTAACCACAAAATGGGCGCGGATGAAAAAGAGAGTATTCGTGTCCAGCGGGTTAACGCCGACGATCGCACGCAAATAGACGATGAAATCATCGAATGTGAGGCCTGGACGCGCTATACCTTCCCCGCCCGCGCAGGCCAGTATTCACAATTCATTTGGGACTATAAATGCTTCAGCGGCATTGACCATATCGAGAACCCCACCGAAGACGGCATTTTCAAAATCGTTAACGATTATACCGGTGAAGGCTGGAACGATCAGGTGGATGATGAACTGGGTAATTTTGATTATCTGATGGGCGAGAACATCGATTTTCGAAATCACGCCGTGACCGAGGAGATCAAATACTGGGCGCGCTGGGTGATGGAGCAAACCCAGTGTGACGGTTTTCGTTTAGATGCGGTGAAACATATTCCGGCATGGTTTTATAAAGAGTGGATTGAACACGTACAGGAGGTCGCGCCCAAGCCATTGTTTATTGTCGCGGAATACTGGTCCCACGAGGTCGACAAACTGCAAACCTACATTAACCAGGTGGAGGGGAAAACCATGCTGTTCGACGCCCCATTGCAGATGAAATTCCACGAAGCCTCCCGTCAGGGCCGCGATTACGACATGAGCCAAATCTTCACGGACACGTTAGTCGAGGCCGATCCGTTTCATGCCGTCACGCTGGTTGCCAATCACGATACCCAGCCGTTGCAGGCGCTGGAAGCCCCTGTCGAGTCATGGTTTAAGCCGCTGGCCTATGCGTTGATCCTGCTACGGGAAAACGGTGTACCATCGGTGTTTTATCCTGACCTCTACGGGGCGCATTACGAAGACACCGGCGGCGATGGCGAAACCTATCCTATCGACATGCCGATCATTGAACAGCTTGCCGAACTGATCCTCGCCCGCCAGCGCTTCGCTCACGGCGTTCAGACGCTCTTTTTTGATCACCCTAACTGTATCGCCTTTAGCCGCAGCGGAACGGACGAAGATCCCGGCTGTGTGGTGGTGTTGTCTAATGGTGATGATGGGGAAAAGACCATCAATCTCGGCGCGAATTACGGTAATAAAACCTGGCGTGATTATCTGGGAAATCGCGAAGAAAGCGTGGTCACCGATGAAAACGGGGAAGCAACGTTTTTCTGTAACGGCGGTAGCGTCAGCGTGTGGGTGATTGAAGACGTGTTGTAATACTCAACCCCGGTGGCCGCTGGCTACCGGGGCGTGCTGCTTATGGCAGCGGCGTGGCCAGCGGTGTTTTCTTTAACGCGTCAGCACATTCCGGCGTCGGGCGATCCACCCGTTGCAGCGTCATGCCATCATACTCCAGCGTATTGCCTTCGCGCTCAATCTCATACAGCTCACGTTTCACGGTCACGTTGGTGAGATCGCCGGAAATCATCGTCAGTTTCCCCGGTAGAGCAATGACCCGCTGCCACTGGCGACAATCCAGCGTATCGCCCTCTTTCGTCACCACCAGGCTGGCAATGGCTTCCGGACTGACCAGGCTACGTTGCGGACCTTTTGACTGCCAGTAGCCTTCCAGACCTGCTGGCGCTGGCGTTTTCACCACGTCGTTATAATTCTCTACTTCGGCGCATCCGCTCAACGCCAGAAATACCCCAACGATTGCTAATTTTTTCATCATTCATCCTGCATGCGAAGAAAATGGGATTGTGGCATTAAAGGTCTGATGCCGCCAGCCTTTCGGTAGCATTGAGAAATATTGATCCAGACAGTGTTACCTCTTATTACTCATAGTCAAAAATTCTGATCGGTGTAGTATCCACACTTCTTGTTACATACCTTCTGAGTTCAGAGGCAAAACGCATGTCATGGCAACACTTCAAACAGGCCTGGTTAATTAAATTTTGGGCCCCTGCCCCTGCGGTCATCGCAGCGGGTATTCTCTCTACTTACTACTTCGGCATCACCGGAACCTTCTGGGCCGTTACCGGCGAATTCACCCGTTGGGGCGGTCAAATCCTGCAATTATTCGGCGTTCACGCCGAAGAGTGGGGATACTACAAGCTGATCCATCTTGAAGGCTCCCCCCTGACCCGCATCGACGGTATGATGATCCTCGGTATGTTCGGCGGCTGTTTTGCTGCCGCACTCTGGGCCAACAACGTCAAACTCCGCATGCCGCGCAGTCGGATACGCATTATGCAGGCGATAGTCGGCGGGATGATTGCCGGATTCGGCGCCCGTCTGGCAATGGGGTGTAACCTGGCCGCGTTCTTCACCGGTATTCCGCAGTTCTCGCTACACGCCTGGTTTTTTGCGCTGGCAACAGCCATTGGTTCATGGGTTGGCGCACGCTTTACCCTGCTGCCGATGTTCCGTATTCCGGTCAAAATGCAGAAAGTCTCCGCCGCTTCCCCGCTGACGCAAAAACCGGATCAGGCGCGTCGTCGTTTTCGCCTCGGGATGCTGGTGTTTATCGGCATGATCGGCTGGGCGTTACTCACTGCGATGGATAAACCTAAGCTCGGCCTGGCGATGCTGTTCGGCGTCGGGTTCGGTCTGCTGATTGAACGGGCGCAGATCTGCTTCACTTCAGCCTTCCGCGACCTGTGGATTTCCGGTCGCACCCATATGGCAAAAGCGATCATCTTCGGGATGGCGGTCAGCGCCATCGGTATCTTTAGCTACGTGCAACTGGGCGTCGAGCCGAAGATTATGTGGGCGGGTCCGAATGCAGTGCTTGGCGGCTTGCTGTTCGGCTTCGGTATTGTTTTAGCGGGCGGGTGTGAAACCGGCTGGATGTACCGCGCGGTTGAAGGCCAGGTGCATTACTGGTGGGTTGGTCTGGGCAACGTTATTGGCTCAACCATTCTGGCTTACTACTGGGATGATTTTGCGCCTGCTCTGGCCACCAACTGGGATAAGGTGAATCTGCTCAACACCTTTGGTCCGCTGGGTGGCCTGCTGGTGACCTATCTGCTGTTATTTACCGCGCTGATGCTCATCATCGGCTGGGAAAAGCGTTTCTTCCGCCGTGCCGGGCTGACGCCAGCCAAGGAGTCTGTATGAAAAATATCGTGCCTGATTATCGCCTCGATATGGTCGGCGAGCCGTGTCCGTATCCGGCAGTTGCCACGCTGGAGGCGATGCCGCAATTGAAGAAAGGTGAAATTCTGGAAGTGGTGAGCGACTGCCCGCAGTCAATCAATAATATTCCACTGGATGCGCGCAATCACGGCTATACGGTGCTGGATATTCAGCAGGATGGCCCAACGATTCGCTATTTGATTCAAAAGTAAGTGTTTGCCGGATGGCGCTGCGCTCATCCGGCCTACATTATCTGCACGTTGTCCCTACACCTGCATCGACATCACTTCCTGATACGCCGATACCAGTTTATTACGAACCTGAATCCCCATCTGCATCGACACCGACGCTTTTTGCATATCGGTCATCACATCATTCAGCGCAATACCCGGTTCACCGAGGGTAAATTTCTCAGCCTGGACACGGGACGCGGTCTGCACATCGCTGATTCTGTCTAACGCCGCATGTAGCTGACCGGCAAAACTCACGGTCGGTTGTGGCTGCATATCCTGCATTTTTGCTGACATCGCCGTGGTTTGTAACTGGCTGATGACCCCTTCAATCCCCTGTATTGCCGACATTCTGATCCCCTGGATGAATTTTCACATAGCTGAGATTACCAGTTAGTCAATAAGATAAAGGCGTTAAATAACGATAAAAAACCACGGTTTTTAACCCATAGAAAAATTCGAAACCGCAAATAATGAGACCGTCAATTTTTCGAGTTTGCTGACCCGGGAGTGAGTCTTGTTCCACTTTGCAAAAAACGCCGTCCACGATAAGCCACGAGGTGCGAGATGAGTGCGACAGCATCGACTGCAACCCAGCTTAAACCTCTCGAGTGGTTAAACCGCCTGCGCGCGAATCCCAGAATTCCTCTGATTGTGGCAGGAGCCGCTGCCGTCGCTATCGTTGTGGCGATGGTTCTGTGGGCCAAAGCGCCCGACTACCGCACCTTGTTCAGCAATCTTTCCGATCAGGATGGCGGCGCGATTGTCACCCAACTGACGCAGATGAACGTTCCCTATCGTTTTACTGAGGGAAGCGGCGCTATTGAAGTTCCTGCCGATAAAGTCCACGAGCTGCGCTTGCGTCTGGCGCAGCAAGGCCTGCCGAAAGGTGGCGCCGTTGGCTTTGAACTGCTGGATCAGGAAAAGTTTGGTATCAGCCAGTTTAGCGAGCAGGTCAACTACCAGCGTGCGCTGGAAGGTGAATTAGCCCGCACCATTGAAACCCTGGGCCCGGTAAAACGCGCCCGCGTGCATCTGGCGATGCCTAAACCTTCGCTGTTTGTACGTGAGCAAAAAGCGCCTTCGGCCTCCGTCACCGTTAATCTGGAACCGGGTCGTGCGCTGGATGAAGGTCAAATCAGCGCGGTCACGCATTTGGTCTCCAGCGCTGTTGCAGGCTTACCGCCGGGCAACGTGACGCTGGTCGACCAGGCGGGTCATCTGTTAACCCAGTCGAACACCAGCAGCCGCGATCTCAACGATGCGCAACTGAAATACGCCAGCGACGTCGAAAGCCGCGTGCAGCGCCGAATCGAATCGATCCTGTCGCCGATTGTCGGCAACGGTAACGTCCATGCACAAGTCACCGCGCAACTGGATTTTGCTAATAAAGAGCAAACCGAAGAGCAATACCGTCCAAACGGCGATGATTCCCAGGCCGTGCTACGCTCGCGCCAGTTAAACGTCAGTGAGCAGATTGGTAGCGGAGCGCCTGGCGGCGTACCGGGCGCATTGTCTAATCAGCCAGCGCCGGCTAATACCGCGCCAATCGCCAATCCACCGGCTAATCAGCAAAATGCGCAAACCACGCAGACAACGAATAACAGTAACAATGCAGGTCCGCGCAGTACGCAGCGCAATGAAACCAGTAACTATGAAGTCGACCGTACCATTCGCCATACCAAAATGAACGTTGGCGATGTGCAGCGTCTCTCGGTGGCCGTCGTGGTCAACTATAAAACGTTACCGGATGGCAAACCGCTGCCGTTAACTGCCGAACAGATGAAACAGATTGAGGATCTGACCCGCGAGGCGATGGGGTTCTCCGACAAACGTGGCGACACCCTGAACGTGGTGAACTCTCCGTTCACAGCGACCGACGATTCCATGGGTGAGCTTCCGTTCTGGAAACAGCCGTTCTTTATTGATCAGTTAATGTCCGCAGGTCGTTGGTTACTGGTTCTGCTGGTCGCCTGGCTCCTGTGGCGGAAAGCCGTTCGCCCGCAGTTGCTCCGTCGCAGCGAAGAAGCGAAAGCCGCGCAAGAACAAACACGTATCCGTCAGGAAACCGAAGAAGCGGTAGAAGTTCGCCTCAGCAAAGACGAACAGACCCAGCAACGTCGCACGAATCAGCGTCTGGGAGCAGAAGTCATGAGCCAGCGTATTCGTGAAATGTCAGATAACGATCCGCGCGTCGTGGCGCTGGTCATTCGTCAGTGGATGAGTAACGATCATGAGTAATGCCCTTACCGGTACCGATAAAAGCGTCATCCTGCTGATGACCATTGGCGAAGATCGCGCGGCGGAGGTGTTTAAGCACCTTTCCACGCGCGAAGTTCAGGCGCTCAGTACGGCGATGGCCAACGTACGCCAGATCTCCAATAAACAGTTGACGGAAGTGCTGGCGGAGTTTGAACAAGAAGCCGAACAATTTGCCGCGCTCAACATTAACGCCAACGAATATCTGCGCTCGGTGCTGGTGAAAGCGCTGGGTGAAGAACGCGCGTCCAGCCTGCTGGAAGATATTCTGGAAACCCGCGATACCACCAGCGGCATTGAAACGCTCAACTTTATGGAGCCGCAAAGCGCCGCCGACCTTATCCGCGACGAGCATCCACAGATTATCGCCACCATTCTGGTGCACCTCAAACGGGGCCAGGCGGCCGATATTCTGGCGCTGTTCGACGAACGTTTACGTCACGACGTCATGCTGCGTATCGCCACTTTCGGCGGCGTACAGCCTGCCGCGCTGGCGGAATTGACCGAAGTATTGAATGGCCTGCTCGACGGCCAGAACCTCAAGCGCAGCAAAATGGGCGGCGTGAGAACGGCAGCGGAAATCATCAACCTGATGAAAACCCAGCAGGAAGAAGCCGTTATTACCGCCGTGCGCGAATTCGACGGCGAACTGGCGCAGAAAATTATCGACGAGATGTTCCTGTTCGAAAACCTGGTGGACGTCGACGATCGCAGTATCCAGCGCCTGCTGCAGGAAGTGGATTCCGAATCGCTGCTGATTGCCCTGAAAGGCGCCGAACAGCCGCTACGCGAGAAGTTCCTGCGCAATATGTCGCAACGTGCTGCCGATATTCTGCGCGACGACCTTGCCAACCGCGGTCCGGTACGTTTGTCGCAAGTGGAAAACGAACAGAAAGCGATTCTGCTTATTGTGCGTCGTCTGGCGGAAACCGGCGAGATGGTGATCGGCAGCGGCGAGGATACTTATGTCTAACGAACTGCCGTGGAAAGTCTGGACCCCGGACGATCTCGCCCCACCGGTGGCGGAGTTTGTCCTGGCCGACCACAGTGAAACACCGTTGTCAGAAGAGACCGATGAGCCGGAACTCTCAGCAGAGCAACAGCTTGAGCAGCAGCTCGCGCAGTTGCAAATGCAGGCCCACGAGCAAGGTTATAACGCTGGTCTGGCGGAAGGTCGACAAAAGGGCCACGAACAAGGCTATCAGGAAGGGCTGAATCAGGGCCTGGAGCAAGGCCAGAACCAGGCGCGCGCGCAGCATGCGCCAATCACTGCCCGTATGCAGCAATTGGTGAGCGAATTTCAGAATACGCTGGACGCTCTGGACAGCGTGATTGCCTCGCGCCTGATGCAAATGGCGCTGGAGGCGGCGCGTCAGGTGATAGGTCAGACGCCTGTCGTAGATAACGCGGCGCTGATTAAACAAATCCAACAGCTGTTGCAGCAGGAACCGCTATTTAGCGGTAAACCGCAGTTGCGCGTACATCCGGACGATCTCCAGCGGGTGGAAGAGATGCTCGGCGCCACCCTCAGTCTGCACGGCTGGCGGCTGCGCGGCGATCCCACGTTGCATCACGGCGGCTGTAAAGTCTCTGCCGACGAAGGCGATCTGGATGCCAGCGTCGCCACGCGCTGGCAAGAGCTCTGCCGTCTGGCCGCGCCAGGAGTCGTGTAATGACCACTCGTCTGACTCGCTGGCTCAATACGCTGGACAACTTCGAAGAGAAAATGTCGCTGCTGCCTGCGGTGCGTCGTTACGGGCGTCTGACCCGCGCCACCGGGCTGGTGCTGGAAGCTACCGGATTACAGCTGCCGCTGGGCGCCACCTGCGTCATTGAACGGCAGGATGGCAACGAAACCCAGGAAGTTGAAAGTGAAGTCGTGGGCTTTAACGGTCAGCGACTGTTTCTGATGCCGCTCGAAGAGGTCGAAGGCGTTCTGCCCGGCGCGCGCGTGTACGCGAAGAATATTGCCGGAGAAGGTCTGCAAAGCGGGAAACAATTACCGCTGGGTCCTGCTCTGCTGGGCCGGGTGCTCGACGGCAGCGGCAAACCGCTCGACGGTCTGCCCGCGCCGGACACCACCGAAACCGGGGCGCTGATGACGCCGCCGTTTAACCCGCTGCAGCGCACACCTATTGAACATGTGCTGGATACCGGCGTGCGCCCCATTAACGCGTTATTAACCGTCGGGCGCGGTCAGCGTATGGGACTTTTCGCAGGTTCGGGCGTCGGTAAAAGCGTCCTGCTTGGCATGATGGCGCGTTATACCCAGGCCGATGTCATCGTCGTCGGTCTGATTGGCGAACGTGGCCGCGAAGTTAAAGATTTTATTGAAAATATTCTCGGCGCTGACGGTCGCGCACGCTCGGTGGTGATTGCCGCTCCGGCAGACGTTTCGCCGCTGTTGCGTATGCAGGGCGCGGCCTACGCCACGCGCATCGCCGAAGATTTCCGCGATCGTGGACAGCACGTATTGCTGATTATGGATTCCCTCACCCGCTATGCGATGGCGCAACGTGAGATCGCGCTGGCGATCGGCGAGCCGCCAGCAACCAAAGGTTATCCGCCGTCAGTATTCGCCAAATTACCGGCGCTGGTGGAACGTGCCGGGAACGGTATTCACGGCGGCGGGTCAGTTACCGCGTTTTACACCGTCCTGACCGAGGGTGACGATCAGCAGGACCCGATTGCCGATTCAGCACGCGCGATTCTGGACGGTCACATTGTGCTGTCCCGCCATCTGGCCGAGGCAGGTCATTACCCGGCCATCGATATAGAAGCCTCGATCAGCCGTGCCATGACCGCGCTCATTAGTGAGCAACACTATGCGCGGGTGCGTAACTTTAAACAGTTGCTGTCCAGCTTCCAGCGTAACCGCGATCTGGTCAGCGTCGGGGCGTATGCCAAAGGCAGCGATCCGATGTTGGATAAAGCCATCGCCTTATGGCCACAACTGGAAGCATTTTTACAGCAAGGCATCTATGAACGGGCTGACTGGGAAGATTCCCTGCACGCTTTAGAACTGATTTTCCCTGGTGTGTGATTGAGCAGGAGAGCATAGGTCATGGCACAACATGGTGCATTAGCAACGCTGAAAGACCTGGCTGAAAAAGAGGTAGATGACGCTGCTGTCTTATTGGGAGAGATGCGTCGTGGCTGTCAGCAGGCGGAAGAACAGTTGAAAATGCTGATCGATTATCAGCATGAGTACCGTAACAATCTGAATAACGATATGGGTCAGGGTATTACCAGTAATCGCTGGATTAACTATCAGCAGTTTATTCAGACCCTGGAAAAAGCGATTGAGCAACATCGCCAGCAGCTCAATCAATGGACACAGAAAGTGGACCAGGCGCTGAACAGTTGGCGCGATAAAAAACAACGGTTGCAGGCGTGGCAGACTCTGCAGGACAGACAAACCTCGGCGGCGTTACTGGCCGAAAATCGTCTGGATCAGAAAAAAATGGATGAATTTGCTCAGCGTGCAGCTATGAGGAAACCCGAATGATTACTTTACCCCAACTGATTACCACCGACACCGACGTAGCCGCAGGTCTTCAGTCAGGCAAAGCGGTAGATTCACCCGAGGATTTTTTAGCGCTGCTGGCTGGCGCATTAGGTGCGGGCGACGCGCAGGGTAAAGGCGCGCCATTGACACTTGCCGACTTGCAGGCGGCGGGCAGTAAACTGCAAAAAGGGTTGCTGCAAAAAAATGGCGATGTCACCCAGGCGGTCAAGTTAACCGATCTGCTGGCGCAAAAAGAGATGCAAACCGATGCTTCTCTTGCCGACATGACAGATGCTCAGCAACTGTTGTCAGCGCTGACGCCGTCGCTGAAAGTGAATGCCCTGACGACACTGGGCAAAACTGTTCAGCAGGATGAAAAAAACACCACGCTCAGCGATGACGATCTCGCCAACCTGAGCGCGCTGTTCGCCATGCTACCGGGACAACCGTTGGCGACACCTGCCGTCGACAACACCCCTGCCCCCATTGATGCCTCGCTTTCGGCGTTGTCACGAGGCACGGCACATGGCGCTATCACCGATAACGCAGGGGAACTGCTGCCCGGTGACGCCAAAAAAGGCAAAGCAGACATTGCCTCTCCTGGCAGCAGCCTGGATCAGACAAACAATCCGACGCTAACCCCACTGACGGTAGCGGCGGCGACCAGAGCGGAAATTGATAGCGCCCCTTCGCCGACCAGCATTGGCGTGACGGCGGCTCCGTTAAGTGGCCCACAGACACATGCTCAGCCGTTACCTACCGCCGCGCCGGTGCTAAGCGCTCCGTTGGGTAGTCAGGAATGGCAGCAATCACTGAGTCAGCACGTCACACTATTCACGCGTCAGGGCCAGCAGAGCGCAGAGCTGCGCCTGCATCCGCAGGATCTGGGTCAGGTGCACATTTCCATTAAGCTGGATGACAACCTCGCACAGTTGCAAATGGTATCACCACACAGTCACGTGCGCGCCGCGCTGGAAGCCGCGTTACCAATGCTGCGTACGCAGTTGGCTGACAGTGGGATCCAGTTGGGACAAAGCAACATTAGCAGTGAGAGCTTTGCCGGACAGCAGCAGTCTTCCGGACAGCAACAACAGGCTGGTCGCGCTCAGGGACAAGATATTTTTGCCGCTGAAGATGACGCCATCCTGGCAACGCCAGCCTCGCTGCAAGCCGCTGCCCGCGGTGATGGAGCAGTAGACATCTTCGCCTAACGCCAGAGGTAGCATGATTATCCGCGTCTTTTCCACGCTTTGTCGTGGACAGGACACGGGATAATCAGCCCATAAGCTGTACCGAAACAGGAAGCCCGTATCTGATGACTGACTCCGCGATTAACAAAAAAAGTAAACGCGCTATTTGGATCCCTCTGCTGGTATTAATTACCCTCGCCGCCTGCGCAACTGCGGGGTATAGCTACTGGCGCATGCAGCAGCAGCCGTCCGCCAGCGTCAAAGCGGAACCGGCTCCACCGCCTGCGCCGGTGTTCTTTGCGCTGGATACCTTTACCGTCAATCTGGGTGATGCGGACCGTGTGCTGTATATCGGTATCACGCTGCGCATGAAAGACGAGGCGACACGTGCGCGTCTGAATGAATATTTGCCGGAAGTACGCAGCCGCTTGCTGCTGCTGTTTTCTCGTCAAAATGCGGCTACGCTCGCCACCGAGGAAGGTAAACAACAGCTGATTACCGCCATCAAAGAGACGCTCGCGACTCCGCTCGTTGTCGGGCAGCCAAAACAGGTTGTCACCGACGTTCTTTATACAGCTTTTATTCTGCGGTAAAGACATGGGCGACAGTATTCTTTCTCAGGCTGAAATCGACGCATTGCTGAATGGCGATAGCGAAACCAAAGACGAACCCATTACCGGTATCGCAAAAGAGAGCGATATTCGACCTTATGATCCCAACACCCAACGCCGCGTGGTGCGTGAGCGTTTACAGGCGCTGGAGATCATTAACGAACGCTTCGCGCGCCAGTTCCGTATGGGATTATTTAACCTGTTGCGCCGTAGCCCGGATATTACCGTGGGGGCGATTCGTATCCAGCCGTATCACGAATTTGCGCGTAACTTACCGGTGCCGACCAACCTGAACTTAATCCACCTCAAGCCGCTGCGCGGTACGGGTCTGGTGGTGTTCTCACCAAGTCTGGTATTTATCGCCGTTGATAACCTGTTCGGCGGCGATGGACGCTTTCCGACGAAAGTGGAAGGTCGCGAATTTACGCATACTGAACAGCGCGTTATCAACCGCATGCTGAAGCTGGCGCTGGAAAGCTACAGCGACGCGTGGAAGGCCATCAATCCGCTGGAAGTGGAATACGTTCGTTCCGAGATGCAGGTGAAATTTACCAACATCACCACCTCGCCTAACGACATCGTGGTGAACACCCCGTTCCACGTTGAAATTGGCAATCTGACCGGTGAATTTAACATCTGTCTGCCATTCAGCATGATTGAACCATTGCGCGAGCTGCTGGTGAATCCACCGCTGGAAAACTCACGTAATGAAGATCAGAACTGGCGCAATAATCTGGTGCGTCAGGTTCAGCATTCTGAGCTGGAGCTGGTGGCAAACTTTGCCGACATTCCGCTGCGGCTGTCCCAGATTTTAAAGCTGAAACCCGGCGATGTACTGCCGATTGAAAAACCCGACCGCATTATTGCTCATGTGGACGGCGTGCCTGTACTGACCAGCCAGTATGGCACCGTGAACGGTCAGTATGCGTTACGCGTAGAACATCTGATAAACCCGATTTTGAATTCGCTGAATGAGGAACAGCCCAAATGAGTGATATGAATAATCCGTCCGATGAGAACACTGGCGCATTGGACGATCTGTGGGCTGACGCGTTAAACGAGCAAAAAACCACGACCACCAAAAGCGCGGCCGATGCGGTATTCCAGCAGTTAGGCGGCGGCGACGTTAGCGGCGCTTTGCAGGACATCGACCTGATCATGGACATTCCGGTCAAACTGACCGTTGAACTGGGCCGTACGCGCATGACCATCAAAGAGCTGCTGCGTCTGACGCAAGGTTCCGTTGTCGCGCTGGATGGTCTGGCGGGCGAACCGCTGGATATCCTGATCAACGGTTATCTGATCGCCCAGGGTGAAGTGGTGGTGGTCGCGGATAAATACGGCGTGCGTATCACCGACATTATCACCCCATCAGAACGCATGCGCCGTCTGAGCCGTTGATCATGAACACCCAGGCGACAGTTTCTCAGCCAGCCGCCGTCCCCGGCTCACCGCTGGTGCAGGTAAGCGGCGCGCTGCTGGGGATCATTGTGTTGATCCTGGCGGCAGCCTGGGTCATTAAACGCCTGGGCTTTGCCCCCAAAAGCAACGGTACGCGAGGGCTGAAGGTTGCGGCAAGTACCTCACTGGGCCCACGTGAGCGCGTGGTGATTGTTGAGGTGGAAGATGCGCGCCTGGTGCTGGGCGTCACGGCCTCGCAAATTAACCTATTGCACACCCTGCCCCCGGCACCTGCCGATGCAGAAGAAAAACCGGCCTCCCCTGCGGATTTCCAGGCCATGATGAAGAGTTTGCTCAAGCGTCCCGGGAGATCCTGATGCGCCGTTTGTTTTCCATCACGCTGGCAGGCTTATGGCTTTTCAGTCCAGTCGCCCTCGCCCAGCTCCCGGGCCTGGTGAGTCAACCGCTGCCAGGCGGCGGACAAAGCTGGTCATTGCCTGTACAGACGCTGGTGTTTATCACCTCGCTGACCTTCCTGCCTGCCATTTTATTGATGATGACCAGCTTCACCCGCATCATCATCGTTTTCGGTTTGTTGCGAAATGCATTGGGAACGCCGTCTGCGCCCCCTAATCAGGTACTGCTGGGGCTGGCGCTATTTTTAACCTTTTTCATCATGTCGCCAGTGATCGATAAAATCTACGTTGACGCCTATCAGCCGTTCAGCGAAGAGAAGATCTCCATGCAGGAAGCCATGGAGAAAGGCGCCCAACCGTTACGCGAGTTTATGCTGCGCCAAACCCGTGAAGCCGATCTGGCGTTGTTCGCCCGTCTGGCAAACAGCGGTCCCTTACAGGGACCAGAAGCCGTACCGATGCGAATTTTGCTTCCGGCTTATGTCACCAGTGAGCTGAAAACCGCATTCCAGATAGGCTTTACCATTTTTATCCCGTTTCTGATTATCGATCTGGTCATCGCCAGCGTGCTGATGGCGCTCGGGATGATGATGGTGCCGCCCGCCACGATCGCGTTACCGTTTAAGCTGATGCTGTTTGTGTTGGTGGACGGTTGGCAATTGCTTGCCGGCTCGCTGGCACAAAGCTTTTACAGTTAGAGGCGCGAAATGACACCTGAATCGGTCATGATGATGGGGACAGAAGCGATGAAAGTCGCTCTGGCCCTTGCCGCGCCTTTGCTGTTGGTGGCCCTCGTTACAGGTCTTATCATCAGCATTTTGCAGGCGGCGACCCAGATTAACGAAATGACGCTGTCCTTCATTCCCAAAATTGTTGCGGTTTTTATTGCCATCATTGTTGCCGGCCCGTGGATGCTTAACCTGTTGCTCGACTACGTGCGTACGCTGTTCAGCAATTTACCGTATATCATCGGGTAGACAACGTTATGTTGCAGGTGAGCAGCGTTGAGTGGATGCAGTGGCTGAATCTTTACTTCTGGCCGTTGCTGCGCATCCTGGCGCTCATCTCCACAGCGCCCATTCTCAGCGAACGCGCCATCCCCAAGCGGGTAAAGCTGGGGCTGGGATTGATGATAACCATTGTTATCGCCCCATCTATTCCCCCAGCAGACGTCCCCATCTTTTCCATCGGCGCGTTGTGGCAGGCCATGCAACAAATTCTGATCGGTATCGCCTTAGGCTTCACCATGCAGTTTGCGTTTGCCGCCGTTCGTACCGCCGGGGAACTGATTGGCCTGCAAATGGGGCTTTCCTTTGCGACATTCTTTGACCCCGGTAGCCGCCTGAATATGCCGGTCCTGGCACGACTGATCGACATGCTCGCCATGCTGTTATTCCTCACCTTTAATGGCCATCTGTGGCTGATTTCGCTGTTGGTGGATACGTTTCATACCTTGCCCATTGGCGGCAATCCGGTTAACAGCAATGCATTTCTCGCGCTGGCGCGGGCGGGTAGCCTGATTTTCCTCAACGGGCTGATGCTGGCCCTACCGGTTATGACGCTGCTGCTGACGCTGAACCTTGCGCTTGGCTTGTTAAATCGCATGGCGCCACAGCTGTCGATTTTTGTCATTGGTTTTCCTCTCACCCTGACCGTGGGTATTTCATTAATGGCGGCGCTGATGCCATTAATTGCGCCATTCTGCGAGCGCTTGTTCAGCGAAATTTTTAATTTGTTGGCCGATATCGTCAGCGAAATGCCCGGAAAATAATAACCCTTAATTTTTATCCTGTTTTACTAAGGATTGTCCTAAATTTAAAAACCGACAACATCCACCAGGATATCGCTGTCGCGGTTTATTTGTTTTTGCCTCACTCACATAACGCAACATTTACTTTACTTTAAGATGTTTCCTGGCAAATTATACGCAACTTTACGGGATAGTAAATTCGCCTGAAAACAGCGAAAGCGTCATCTTGGGTCGTTATTATTCCGTTTAGTTGTGATGCAATAATCAGGTAAGGGGAATTATCGTTACGCATTGAGTGAGGGTATGCCATGTCAACGATTATTATGGATTTATGCAGTTACACCCGGCTAGGGTTGACCGGATATCTGGTCAGTCGGGGGGTGAAAAAAAGGGAAATCAACAATATTTCCAGCGTTGGTGAACTCAGTCTCGCCTGTGTTTCTCTGCAACCCGCTGTGGTGTTTATTAATGAGGACTGTTTTATCCACGATCCTGCTGACAGTCAGCAAATCAAGCAAATCATTAATCAGCATCCCAGTACATTATTTATTGTATTTATGGCAATTGCCAATGTGCATTTTGATGAGTATCTTTTAGTCAGAAAAAATTTATTGATCAGTTCTAAATCAATTAAGCCTGATTCACTGGATGAACTTCTTGGCGATATTCTGAAAAAGGAAGTCAATATTGCTATCGATGTTAATCTGCCGACATTGTCATTAAGCCGTACCGAATCCAGCATGCTACGCATGTGGATGGAGGGACAGGGAACAATACAGATATCAGATCAAATGAATATCAAGGCCAAGACCGTCTCATCCCATAAGGGAAATATAAAACGAAAGATTAAGACGCATAATAAGCAAGTTATCTATCACGTGGTTCGACTCACGGATAACGTCACCAATGGTATCTTTGTGAATATGCGCTAAAACGTTCTGACTGGTGGCGGAACCACCAGTCAGAATCATGCAGAAGAACTTACCTCACTCTATTTTTTCCACAAAGATACCGTCCTGATGACCTGATTCATTAAAGAACCAGATACCGAGCGGGTAGTCTTCCAGCGAAACCAGGTACATGGTGCCTTCACTAAACTCTTCGATTGCCAGTACCACGCCCGGCCGACGTGGACCGCCGTCCGTTTTGACTGTGACCCGATCATTCACCTTCATCATTTTCCTCCTGTGGCTTTGTGCCAGTGTAGAACAAATTCCTTTTTGTGGCAGCGTCCGGCGCATGCGATTGCGGGTTTTCTCGACGGTCTATACTTAAGTGGTGCGCATCTGAGGTTTTGATGCGCTCCCCCGGTATCCTTAACGGTTGAGAGGTATGAGGATGAAAACCGCGAAAGAGTACAGCGATACGGCCAAACGTGAAGTCAGCGTCGATGTAGACGCGCTGCTGAAGGCAATCAACGAAATCTGCGAGAGTGAAATTCATCGCAGTCAGGACGATCCTGAACGCGTCAGCATCGACGGGCGTGATTACCATACATGGCATGAACTGGCCGATGCGTTCGAGCTTGATATCCATGATTTTAGCGTGTCGGAAATCAATCGCTGACTGAGGGTGAAAAAAATCCCGGCCCTCATCGGGCCGGGATCAAGCTTGCTTATGCAAGAAGCACTTGAAAATTCGTTACACCAGGAAATCTGATGTAAAACAAACCTTATCTGCAATTTTTTTGCCTGACAAGAAAATAATTCTCACCAAAATGATAAATATAACTAATGGTTGAGAGTTAGCCGGGTTACGGCCAGGCCCAATATCAGGTGTCCTGGCAGAGCGATCTTTGCTCGCCGGGCACCAGTTCATCTTCACGGAATGCTTCCCGTTTAACGCCAAAGCCGTCGTACCAGCGACACTCCACCATTCCGCTGGCATACCCGGTAACGATCATGCGTGGGCCACCCTCTTTCGAAGTGACTTCCTCACTGACAGAAAAGACCATACCTGCCTCCTGTATCAAGAGAAACCTTTACACCTTAGACGACAAAAAGGCTTTTTGCGTAATTAATCCGGCGACAATTAGTGCGAAACTCCGCGCAGTCTGGCAACGGTTTTCACCAGCAGAACGACTATTCCACCAATGATAAAGCCGAGCACCAGATTAAGCAGGGTCGGAAGCATAAGCCCAATCAATGCGCTTTGCTGCTGGGCAAAATGTTCTATCGCATGATGCAGCGGTGATATTCCATGTACAACAATCCCACCCCCTACTAAAAACATCGCCAGCGTGCCCACCACTGAAAGTGTTTTCATCAGCCAGGGGGCAACAACCAGTAGTCCTTTCCCCAGCGATTGGGCAAGCAGGCTGCGCTTTTCTGCCAGCCAGTAGCCGATATCATCCAGCTTAACGATAATCCCTACCAGGCCATACACGCCCACGGTCACCGCTAAGGCGATACCTGATAACACCAGCACCTGATTCAACAACGGCGCATCCGCCACAATACCGAGGGTGATGGCGACAATCTCAGCGGATAAAATGAAATCGGTACGTATCGCACCTTTGATTTTATCTTTCTCGAAGGTCAGTGGGTCCTGCGCCGCCAGAGATGCCAGACGCTGCTGGCGCTCTTCCGGGGTCTCTTTGTGTTTACGCGCTTCCAGGGTGTGAAGCACTTTTTCCACCCCTTCAAAACAGAGAAACGCCCCGCCTACCATTAATAAGGGGGTGATCGCCCAGGGTATAAAGGCGCTAATCAATAGCGCCAGCGGTACAAGAATAACTTTGTTAACAAACGACCCTTTAGCCACGCTCCAGACCACCGGGAGTTCGCGGTTCGCCCGCACGCCCGACACCTGTTGCGCATTGAGCGATAAGTCATCTCCCAAGACACCCGCGGTTTTTTTCGCGGCCAGTTTTCCCATGACCGAGATATCGTCGAGTAAGGTAGCGATATCATCGAGTAAGGTCAGTAAGCTACTTCCTGCCAAAATGTTAACCCTCAATATTATTTTTTTGCCGTATTAAGTATGAAGTAAAACACGCCATGCGGAAACTGGCCTTTCTGGTCAACAAATATTTAACAATGGCATGCAATTATAAATCTCGCCAGCACGATAGTTTTGACGTTTACTATGTTGCACCTTTTTATTTCCACCGTGAGGGATTATGCGTTTCAGGCAATTGTTACCACTTTTCAGTGCGCTCTTCGCGCTGTATATCATTTGGGGTTCCACCTACTTCGTTATTCGCATTGGCGTGGAAAGCTGGCCGCCGTTGATGATGGCTGGCGTGCGTTTTCTCTCTGCGGGCATTTTGTTAACCGCATTCTTACTGATTCGCGGGCATAAGCTGCCGCCTCTGCGCCAGCTCCTGAACGCCGCGTTAATTGGCGTCCTGCTGCTGGCTGTGGGTAATGGGCTGGTCACCGTCGCAGAACATCAAAATGTGCCTTCCGGTATCGCCGCGGTGGTGGTTGCTACCGTTCCGCTGTTTACGCTGTGCTTTAGCCACTTTTTTGGTATCAAAACGCGCAAACTGGAATGGGTGGGAATCGCCATTGGATTAGCAGGAATCATCATGCTGAATAGCGGCGGTAATTTAAGCGGTAATCCTTGGGGTGCTGTATTAATCCTGATCGGTTCGATAAGTTGGGCGTTTGGCTCGGTGTACGGCTCACGCATAACGTTACCCGTTGGCATGATGGCTGGGGCCATTGAAATGTTAGCCGCCGGGGTTGTGCTGATGTGCGCCTCGTTGCTCTCCGGGGAAAAACTGACCACTATGCCGACATTTTCAGGCTTTATGGCGGTGGCGTACCTGGCCCTGTTTGGCTCTATTATTGCCATTAACGCGTATATGTATCTGATTCGCAACGTCAGTCCGGCGTTAGCCACCAGCTATGCCTACGTTAATCCGGTTGTCGCCGTACTGCTAGGTACCGGTCTGGGAGGAGAAAGTCTGGCGCTCATCGAATGGCTGGCGCTCGGCGTGATCGTATTTGCGGTGGTATTGGTTACCCTCGGTAAATACTTATTCCCTATGAAAGCGGATGCCGTTGCTACCCCGTCGGAAAAGACACTACAGTAAGTGAATACCCTGAGTGTCGATCTGCGCGGTGGCACCGCCGCCGCAGATCCACTCGATGACACGTTCAGATAACGCCTCATCGCCGAGTTTTTCGCGCCCGCGCAGGGCGCACTCCCAGACAATCAGTACACGCCAGCCCAGAGTCTGCAATTTTTCACAATCCCGCGCGTCACGCTGGACATTTTTACCTATTTTTTCCAGCCAGAATTCCGTTCGCGTGGCAGGGACTTTAAACAAGTAGCAGTTGTGATGATGCCAGAAACAGCCATGGGTAAAGATCACACAACGGTAATCATCCACTACAAAATCGGGGCGACCAGGTAACGTCGCATCCTGCACGCGAAACGTTACGCCCTGCTCTGTCAGTACGCTGGCAAGGCGTTTTTCAATGGCGGTATCACGGGTGGCGATCGCCCGCATATTTTTACTGCGCGTTGCTTTATCGTGAACGTCTGCCATGCAGGTTCTCTTTTTCGCGAATAGCAACCGCCTGTTTGATTTTCGGCTCCAGCAGTCTGGCAACCGCCGCGAATGCCGGAACGACCACCGAATTACCAAACTGGCGATAAGCCTGAGTATCCGACACCGGGATCCTGAACTGATAGCCCTGCGGTGATTCAAACCCCATCAGGCGCGCGCACTCCCGTGGTGTAAGCCGGCGCGGACGGTGCTGCTGGTTCAATGGATCGTCAAAATCCTTTTCCCCCAGCGCCATATCCCAGCCGCGATCGACAAGGATCTCGGCGCCGTCTTTATAATAGCGTGCGGATAATGTGCGCGTTACGCTATCGGGATTACCAGGATACACCATGCCATAACCAAACCCATTCCCCCGCGCCTGGTGCTTTTTCGCATAGCGGTATAAATATTTCCACAACACCGGCGTCAGCACATATTTCGCATCGACGGTCGGCTCAAGCAGCTCCGCCAGCGTAGTACGTCGCGGCGGATAGCGAGTGACAATATTGCGCAGCGTGAAGTCTGATTTCAGATTCAGATCGCGTCGAAATCCGACGAGCACAATACGTTCACGATGCTGAGGTAAAAAATGTTGTCCATCGATTATTTTCGGATCGTCAGGTCCATTATCCGCCGCATCCGCGACGTCATAACCCAGCTCATCCAGCGTCTGCATAATGATGCGAAACGTTTTACCCTGGTCGTGACTTTTCAGATTTTTAACGTTTTCGAGCACAAATATTGCTGGTCGACGCGCATCGATAATGCGCACCACATCAAAAAAGAGTGTGCCTTGTGTATCACAGGCAAAGCCGTGGGCCCGCCCTAACGCATTTTTCTTTGATACCCCAGCCAGGGAGAAAGGCTGACAAGGAAATCCTGCCAGCAGTACGTCATGTTCAGGAATATGTTGGCGAATATGTTCCGCCGCCTGCTGGTCGCTTACTCCATCATGATGACTCAGCGTGACATCGCGAATATCTTCATTAAAGTGATGCTGGAGCGGATCGCAATAATTATTCGCTTTGTAGGTGCGCACCGCATGCTTGTTCCATTCGCTGGTAAACACGCACTGCCCGCCAATCGCCTCAAAGCCGCGACGAATCCCACCGATGCCGGCAAACAGATCGATAAATCGAAAGGCATAGTGCGGATGATGCGCAGGTGGCGTCGGCAGCAAGGAATTCAGATGAGCAAGCTCATTGTCGCTGAGGCGATACCATGTTTCGTTCGCCACTACTCGCTTAA
The DNA here is from genome assembly GCF_008693645.1 of Citrobacter werkmanii. Lineage (NCBI taxonomy): Bacteria > Pseudomonadati > Pseudomonadota > Gammaproteobacteria > Enterobacterales > Enterobacteriaceae > Citrobacter > Citrobacter werkmanii. Next base: position 3,119,688 of record NZ_CP044101.1, read on the forward strand.
AGATGGCCGGACTCCAGCGGTTCTCACCAACACCATTCAGATGAGCAACCAGGGTTTTCACGTCATAAATTTCAAGCAACTTAGCCAAAATTACCTGTGCGGCGGCCTTGTTATCATCTGTCATTGGGTTCATGGAGCCTGCTACTGAAAAATTATCCTGCATACATTTAACCGGCCGAAATGGATAACCGACAGATTAACATAAAATAGCGCGGTTGACGTTGCGGCTGTACTGGCGACTAACGTGCTTTAAAGGGTTGAATCGCGTCGAGATCCAGCATTGCATACTCTCCTTTTAACTCCGCACTCAGCTTCGCCATATACGTCAGTAAAAAGTCAGCATTATGCTGCGCTAAATGTCGGCCTTGTTCAGTTTGCATTGTCAGCGGCAGCGTCAATAATTTGGTCTGAAAGTGATCGAGCGCATACTGTTTATCGTCAAGGCAACGCTTCCGCGCGAACGGATCTTCCGCGTCAAACAGCGCCACGCCTAACGCACCAGACACGGCAAATACGCGTGCTAAACCGATAGCCCCCAGCGCCTCAAGCCTGTCGGCATCCTGCACAATTTTAGCTTCAATAGTTTCCGGTGCTATCTTCGCGCTGAAACTGTGCGCCTCAATGGCATGACATACGGCAGGTATACAGTGTTGCGGAAAATCAGGGAAATCGCGCCTCAGAATGCGGCGTGTTTCCTGCGCCGCCAATACCGACGAGCGATAACGATCCGGATGATTCTTCGGCAAGCTGACAAGATCATGGAAGTAGCACGCTGTAAGAACCACCAGCCAATTTACGGTCGCATCCGTGCTTAGCTTTTGCGAGGTCTTCCACACGCGACGAAAATGAGAGATATCATGGGCAGCATCCTGCCCAGAATGGTTATCCTGTAGCCACGCTTCAAATTTTGACTGCCAATCTTGTCGTTCCATGCGGTCTCTCTTTGCAGAAAGAAAACCACCTTAACAACAATTTTCATTGCAGACCACTGTCAGCGCTTCAATTTATATAAATATATTATCACTCTCAATTTTATATAATCACAGAAAATTTATTATTCACTGTTCACCATAGCAACAGATAATCATATGTAATCAAACAATAAATAACCCCCAAAAATAAAATACACGAAAGCAATGAACGCAAGAAATACATAACCTACTGATAAAAATAAATTTATCATGTAAATAACATTATTAAACACATATACATTAATTTATAAAAAGACGCTATAGAAACATTATGAAATATCTTAAATACATTTGTTACATGTTATATTTTAAATTAAATGAACTTCATAGATAGTATCCAAATGTAGTCTTTCGGATAGTACTACATATTCATATTAATTATTATCATAAGGGAATACATAATGAAAAGAAAAGTACTGGCACTTCTCCTCCCTGCTTTATTAGCTGCAGGCGCAGCGAATGCCGCTGAAATTTATAATAAGAACGGCAATAAACTGGATCTGTACGGCAAAGTCGATGGTCTGCATTATTTCTCTGACGATGCGGGTAGCGACGGCGATCAGACCTATGTACGTGTGGGCTTTAAAGGCGAAACCCAGATCAACGACATGCTGACTGGTTATGGTCAGTGGGAATATAACGTCCAGGCCAACGGCACCGAAGGTGAAGGTGCAGATTCATGGACCCGTCTGGCTTTCGCTGGCTTAGGTTTTGGTCAGAACGGTACCTTTGACTACGGTCGTAACTATGGCGTTGTCTACGACGTAGAAGCCTGGACCGATATGCTGCCGGAATTCGGCGGCGATACCTACACCCAGACCGACGTGTATATGACCGGTCGTACCAACGGCGTTGCCACCTACCGTAATAAAGGTTTCTTCGGTGAGGTTGATGGTCTGAACTTCGCTCTGCAGTACCAGGGCAATAATGAAGATGGTGGTTCAGGCGAAGGTACTGGTAATGGTGATGGACGTAGACTGTCTCGTGAAAATGGCGACGGTTTCGGTATGTCCACCTCCTATGACTTCGACTTCGGTTTAAGCCTCGGTGCGGCATACTCCAGCTCTGACCGTACTAATAATCAGGTTGCTGCTGGACGTGGCGACAGTAGCCATGCCAACCGCTATGCTGGTGGTGACACAGCTGATGCCTGGACCGTGGGTGCCAAATATGATGCGAATAACGTGTACCTGGCTGCCATGTATGCTGAAACACGCAATATGACCGCATACGGTAAAGGGGATGGAGTTGAAGGCGGTATTGCTAACAAAACGCAAAACTTCGAAGTTGTTGCACAATACCAGTTTGACTTTGGTTTGCGCCCGTCCGTTGCATTCCTGCAGTCTAAAGGCGTTGATTTAGGCGGCTGGGATCACCATAGCAATGGCACCCCACGCTACACCGACAAAGATCTGGTCAAATATGTTGATGTAGGTATGACTTACTACTTCAACAAAAACATGTCCACCTACGTTGATTACAAAATCAACCTGCTGGATGAAGACGATAGCTTCTATGAAAGCAATGGTATCGCGACTGACGACATCGTTGCCGTTGGTTTAGTCTACCAGTTCTGATTGAGATACAAACAGCAAGCCCGCTTCATATGAAGCGGGCTTTTTTCACCGCACGGGGATAAGCTCTGCTAAGAGCGCCAGATATCCGACACGCTTTCAATAGAATTAATGCGGGGAAGATTTGGAAAAAATATTAATAACCAGAACCCCTGCACAAATAAGGAACATGCCTGCGATCGCCGGAAAATCAAGCTTCTGCCCACTTACCAACCAGCCCAAAAGGCTGATTAATACGATTCCAGCACCTGACCAAATTGCGTACGCAATACCCGTTGGAATGGTCGACAGCGTCTGAGCGAGAAGATAAAAAGCAGTGCAGTAGCATACAATGGTTGCTACAGATGGCCATAGACGTGTAAATCCGTCAGAGAACTTCATCAGGGTTGTACCTATTACTTCAGCTACAATGGCCCCGGCAAGGAAAATGTATGAATTCAAAATCTGGCCCCATGTGACAATCTAAAACAATTATCGTATCACAAAGGATCAGGTGAGTTTGAACACAGCCAAAACTCCTTCAACTTAGTACAAAAAGACCGTCTGAAGCGCCGCGAGGTCTGCTATGCGCGGACGTTGGGGTTGATGTTAAAGTCACCACAGAGCTGACATCGGTCTGTGGACTGCCAGATTCGAATACCCAGTTTTCCATTTCCCGGGTAAGTTTTTGCTTAGTATCAGCATCAACGACGCCATCAGGAAATCTGATATTTATAACTTTTCCTTTATCATCAATATCATATACTACTTTGAATTTATTACTTTCATCCACCAACGTCCTTACCCCAGTTTTGCTTATTGTTTCACTTGCATGAGAACTAAAAGCTAAACCTGCGGACAAAACAGCAATAATGGCCACACCCAACAGCTTGTTATTCATAGTGTTATCTACCCGCAAATAAATAATGATAAATAGAAATAATTATCATTTCCACTGTTTGTTTTTACAGCTACGCTGGGTGTGGCAATATTGAGGGACCTGAACTGGTGCTCTCACGGCGCAGAACCAAACCTAATCTGACGGTCCACTCTGGACAATAATGACGTTGAATAGCACTAATCAATTACAAGCCTGTCGGGCATATCCGTTCAATTCTCAGAGTAAGAAAGGCGGTATCCACTCCCCTCTCTGAAAATGCTGGCAAACCCCGCCTGGCCTAAATGCATACCTGCAATGAGCATTTTTTTGCTGACAGCTTTTTCCATAATTTTCTTCCTTGTTTCCTCGGCCTGAGCGGGATCGGTATCGAATAAAATAGAGACATTCGGGTGCGCTGACTGAATATGAGGGTAGTGGACGATGTCGCCCCATATTAATAAGCATTTATCATCTGCATCAATGCGAAATCCTGTATGCCCGGGCGTATGACCCGGTAACCATACTGGGAGAATACCTTCTGCAATGTTATCCCCGTCGAAAAAACGCAGGTTTCGCGCATAAGCGTGTAACGTTTGGCGGACCAGCCCAAAATTACGTTGCCCGCGCTCATTCGCCATGCTGAGTTTTTTATCATCCAGCCAATGTTGCGCTTCAAGAGGATGAAGCATAATTTGAGCGCGCTGAAAAACTGGCCGTTTTTCAGGATCCAGCAGACCGCCAATATGGTCCGGATGGCAGTGCGTCAATAACACAGTATCGACCTCGTCAGGACTGATCCCCACTGCTGCAAGGTTTACGTTGAGTTGCCCTCCTTTGTTGCTCAGCGGCCCTGCGCCAGCGTCGACCAAAATGACCCGACCCCGACCGCGGATAAGATAGCAGTTTATATGGATATCGGCAGGCTCATCGAGCCCGGCGTCATTTTGAATGACGTCCGCATCAGCTTTTTCAATGCCTGACAGTAAATCCAGGCTGGCTGACATTGTACCGTCACTCAGCGCCGTAATCTGAAAATCTCCAATCTGCCGAAACGGAAAGAAATGGCTCATCAGTACCTCGGGATTAGTTACGGGCAAATATGTGTTGTCAGGCCAGATGCCTGTTGGATGGCGAAATCCAGTTCACGAATAAAGTTTTCCATCACCTCCTGTGTTCGAGCAGAGGGCACGGCATTTATGGATAAAATTGTTAAGGTTTTGAACTTGTCAGAGTGGTTTTCAGAAAGATAAAAGGTCAGATTAGGCATTCCATTCTGCCTCGCTTTCAGAATCGTTATACGAACATTCCACGGTATACCACATCAGTTCATCTCCACATGAGTCATAAACGCAAGCAAAACAGTTGCTCAATGATTTTTCATCATGCTACAAGCTAGTTATACGGCTTAAAATCGATAATAAGTCACGGGTTAGTGATGTTTAGTCACTAATTGCAGGCTACAGGCTCAGAGCAAGGAACAAATTTCATGCGCAGAAAAATACCCAGTAGTACGTCCCTTCAGGCTTTTGATGCCGCTGCAAGGCACGGTAATTTTGCCCGCGCTGCAGAGGAATTATCGTTAACGGAAGGGGCCATTAGCCGTCAGATTGCGCGACTTGAAGCTTTGCTGAACTGTAAATTGTTCGATCGTGTGGGAAGCAGGGTAAAGCTCAATCCTGTCGGCGCGCGCTATGCACATCACGTCCGTGAAACGCTCGACAGGCTTGAAAGAGATACGCAGTACATAATGGGCATGCCAGAGGGGAGTAAGAGTCTGGATATCGCCGTCCTGCCAACCTTTTCCAGCCGTTGGCTTATTCCTCGCCTGAACGGTTTTACCTCTTTATTCCCGGATATAACGTTAAATATTGCGGCCAGAACGGATCCTTTCATTTTGTCAGGAAGTGGATTTGACGCTGTCATTCATTTTGAACATTCCGCATGGGCAGGAATGCGTACGCAATTTCTGTTTCAGGAAAATCTGGTGCCTGTTTGTCATCCTGGACTACTAACCAGTCATGACGTCACGCAACAGTTGAACGAACTGCCGCGGATACACCGTCGACAAAACCCTGAAGCATGGCATCACTATGCCCGGGAAAGCGGGATATTTCTTGAGAATCCGGCTCAGGGAGTACGCTACGATCTTCATGAAATGGCCATCGCTGCCGTTATGGCGGGACAAGGGGTAGCATTGGTACCACGCATGTATGTCGAGAATGAATTGAGCTGTGGCCTGCTTGCTTCGCCCTGGCCAGCTTCAGACACGCTGAACAAAAGGTTTTGTTTAGTACAACCGACGGAAACGGGAATAAACGAGGCTGCGCTGGAAAGCTTTAAATGCTGGTTGCTTGCTGAAATGAATACGCTCACATCGATCACATAATACTGAACGATACATTACGTCCAGGTCTTCAACTCAGTTGCATCTATGCTCACGTTAAACCATACTGGAAATATTGTTATCACTTGCGCTGCAACGGAAGCGTTAATTATATTCTAACGCTCCCAGTGAGCCTACCACTTTGGCAAGGCAATTCTTAGTGTTTACCAGGTCCTGTGGGGTATTTTACTCGGCTAAATAACCACCATCGATTGGATAAACCCCTCCAGTGCAGAACGCTGAATTATCTGACAACAAAAACAATATAAAGTCTGCTATTTCTTGCATTTTTGCCATCCTTTTCATGGGGTGACTGTTTGCAAAACTACGTACGATATTTTCAGGGAATTCACTCATTCGTGGGGTTTGGACATAGCCGGGAGCGACAGCATTAATCCGAATGCCTTGACTTGCAAACTCTAGCGCAGCGGTTTGGGTTAAACCGATTATACCATGTTTAGCCACGGTGTAAGGCGCTAATCCAGGAATGCCAACCAGACCATTGACTGCAGATAAATTAACTATAGAGCCACCAAATTTCATCATCTCCGGTATTTCATATTTTAGGCAGTAAAAAACACCGCTCAATGAGGTGGCAATAACCTTATCCCAGTTTTCAACTGTCTGCTCTGTTATGTTTTTACCATGTTCACCCGTTAAGCCTGCGTTATTTACGGCATAATCGAGTCTGCCGAAATATTTGATAACCTCATCTATCATTTGCCGTACTTGTTCAGGCTGTGACACATCACATCCGATCCCCAACGCTTGTTGTCCCAGTGAAGATAATCGTTTCGCTTTTTGTTTAGCCTGCTCTGACGAGCGGGATACAATAACAACCTTCGCGCCATGTTTGTGTAATTGCTCGGCGACTGCCTCACCTATACCTGCAGTACTTCCTGTTATGACAGCAACTTTATTCTGGAAATTCATAACTCCCCCTATGAAGTAGAATTGTGTCTTTCATCTGGGTTAGTATACAAATTAGCTATGACAGTTTTTGTCAGTACTCTTTCTCCTCACAAATTCCTTCTTTTATTCTCCATTTTTTCAATAAAACTGTCCTACTTTCACTATATAGGGAATCCAGTTGTATCATCTCTTCAATTTTGTCAGTTCTAAAATGACGAAAATCATTTCTCATCTCACACCATGCAACCAAAAGCCAGCACGACTCCATATATACCAATCCGATAGGCCATATAACCCGAGAAGAGTAAGTATCTTTCTTGTCACAATACTTTATTTTGATTCTGTGTCGCTTTTTAATAGCATTGCGGATACCTGCAAAAAAGATCTCATTATTTTCTGAAGGACCAATCAGATAGGACTGACTCTCAATAAGATTTTGTAATTCACCGGGAATGACCGCGTGTATTTTGGCAAGTGCAGTCCTTGCGATATTTTTGAAGTCATAATCGGTATTATGTGATACCCAATTTAACCCAAGTGTAATAGCATTAATTTCTTCATGAGAAAGATTTAAGGGTGGTAAATGGAAATCAGACTTAACGATATAACCAATTCCAGCACCACCCTCAATGCACACGCCTTGATGCTGTAGCGTTTTTATATCTCTGTAAATGGAGCGCACACTTATTCCCAATCTTTCAGAGAGAGTGGATGCAGTGATTGGATATCTTTGCGCCCTTAATATCTGTAGTAATTCGAGAAGCCTTTCTGTTCTGGTCATGTTGATAAATCCATCTTAAGCCTGAGAGGCTATCTTAAATCATCTGTTGGATAAGCATCTTAATCCAAAGTTAGCGTACACACTTAAGTTGAACTGCCCACATTGATTAAGGATGCCCCATTGAACTTACAGCTCAAAGAAGACGGCCAGACTTGATGGCGTTCTGGCTACGCCAACTTTCAGATTACGAAGTCTCGAGTAAGGACAAACAACTCTTCTCAGGTCACAAAACTGAAAGCCAAGTTGTGGTTTATGACAGAAAAGTGAGAATTTCTCCCACATAGGATCTTCCAGTATTGGGCAAATCAGAAGATGATGATGGCGAGCTTTATACTAAGCGAATATACCGACACTATACCAAGTGTGACATGAGTCGTTGAAAGGAATTGAGCTAAGTGTTTGAATAGTGGCGGAGAGAGGGGGATTTGAACCCCCGGTAGAGTTGCCCCTACTCCGGTTTTCGAGACCGGTCCATTCAGCCGCTCTGGCATCTCTCCGTTTTGGTGGTTGCCATGATGCCAGGTAATTTGGCATTTTAACAGACCCAGTTCCGTCAATTTCGTTCAAGTGACGAGTTTGCGAGCAAAACGATGATTAAGTGGCCCTGGAAAGAGCAAGAAACAGCCCGAAATGACGACTGGCCCTGGGATAACGCCCTGGCTATTCCGCTTCTGGTGAATCTCACCGAGCAAGAACAAGCCAGACTAATCGCCCTGGCCGAGCGTTTTTTACAGCAAAAAAGATTGGTAGCACTTCAGGGGTTTGAGCTGGACCCGCTAAAAAGTGCGCGCATTGCTCTGCTCTTCTGTTTACCTGTTCTGGAATTGGGGATCGAGTGGCTCGATGGGTTTCATGAAGTTCTCATCTACCCTGCCCCATTTGTTGTCGACGACGAATGGGAAGACGAAATTGGTCTGGTACACAATCAACGTGTCGTTCAGTCCGGGCAGAGCTGGCAGCAAGGTCCGATAATTCTCAACTGGCTTGATATTCAGGATTCCTTTGATGCCTCAGGCTTTAATCTGATCATTCATGAAGTCGCGCATAAGCTGGATATGCGTAATGGCGATCGCGCCAGCGGAATTCCGGCGATTCCTCTGCGAGACATTGCCGGCTGGGAGCACGACCTGCATGCCGCAATGAACAATATTCAGGATGAAATCGATCTGGTAGGGGAAACCGCATGCAGTATAGATGCCTACGCTGCAACCGATCCGGCCGAATGCTTTGCCGTATTATCCGAGTATTTTTTCAGCGCACCTGAATTATTTGCTCCACGATTCCCGGCTTTATGGCAGCGTTTCATCCAGTTTTACCGCCAAAACCCAATGCAACGGTTACGTGATAACCCCGAAGATGACCATTATCGCTCATCAAATGTTCATTAACACTGAATTTGAAGATTAATTAACCAATTGAAATGACGCGCTAATTTTACTGTTGACACCTCAGGGTGAGGTCAGTAATATGCGCCTCGTTCACACGATTCCTCTGTAGTTCAGTCGGTAGAACGGCGGACTGTTAATCCGTATGTCACTGGTTCGAGTCCAGTCAGAGGAGCCAAATTTAAGAAGCCTGCTTAAGGAAACTTGAGCGGGCTTTTTGCTTTTCAGGCTTACATAAAAGCATCCTGCATAAGCGTTCTGCCTGTTGTACCGCCCCTATTCCATGTCGCATCACACCATTGATTAAAGTTATGTAAATGTAAATCGTTTAAACTTTGCAATTATTGTAACTGCTAGTGATTATCATTTATTGTACGCGAGCCAAAAGAACGAGCCCTGCTCGGTTCACTGTACGTTCCAATTACTCTGGGATATAAACGATGAATGCTCTGCCTCGCACCGGACTGCGCCGTATCACGCTTGCCTCTGCCCTGGTCTTCGCTGTTAGCCTGCCGGCTTTCGCCCAGGAAACATTAACGCTTTACACCACCCGTGAACCAGGTCTGATTCAGCCGTTACTTGATAGCTGGACAAAAACCAGCGGCATCAAAGTCAGTACGGTTTATATCAAGGATGGCATGCTTGAGCGCGTTAAAGCGGAAGGCAAAAACTCCCCTGCCGACCTGCTGATGACCGTTGATGCAGGCAATCTCCTCGATCTCGTGGAAGCCGGAGTGACCCAGCCGGTAGAGTCAGAAGCATTGAAAACCGCGATTCCAGCCAACCTGCGTGGCGCGGATAACCAGTGGTTTGCACTTTCTATGCGCGCTCGTGTGCTGTATGCCGAAAAATCAATGCCCATTGATAACTGGCATTACGAACAACTCGCCAGCCCGGAGTATAAAGGTAAAGTCTGTATCCGCTCCGGGCAGCATCCGTATAACACGGCGCTGATCGCTGCGATGATTGCCCATCACGGTGAAGCTAAAACCGAAGACTGGCTGCGCGGCGTGAAGGCTAACCTGGCCCGTAAAGCCACCGGCGGCGACCGCGACGTTGCCCGCGATATCCTCGGTGGAATTTGTGATATCGGTCTGGCTAACTCCTATTACGTCGGCCATATGAAAAATGCCAAAGAAGGCAGCGATGCTCGCCAATGGGGCGATGCCATCAAAGTCGTAAAACCAACCTTTGAGAATGGCGGTACGCACGTCAATATCAGCGGCGCTGCCGTTGCCCGCTATGCGCCAAATAAAGCCGATGCCGTTAAGCTGATGGAGTATCTGGTTTCCGCGCCTGCCCAGCAGCAGTATGCGAAAGCGAACTTTGAATATCCGGTATTGAAAGGCGTAACGCTTGATCCGGTTATCAGCGCCACCATCGGTGAAATTGATGTCGATAAGACACCGTTAACTGAAATCGTGAAGTATCGTAAACAAGCTAGCCTGCTGGTAGATAAAGTTGGATTCGATCAATAAACCTTTGCAGTTTCCAGCGTTACGCGGCCTGGTTTCCGGGCCGCAGTCATTATTAACGCCGTTGCATCTTGGCGCGCTGTGCGTGGCGCTTGGCGTCCTGACCCCCGTCATTGCGCTGATCTGGCAGGCTACCCAGGCCGATTTATCTCACTGGGATAATCTCCTGACGTGGGTGTTGCCTGCCGCGTTAAAAAATACCGTACTGTTGTTAGCGGGTGTCGCCGTGATGGTCGGCGTCATTGGCGTAGGTAGCGCATGGGCGGTGACGGCATGGGATTTTCCTGGACGCAAAATTCTCAGTTGGGCGCTACTGTTGCCGCTGGCGATGCCGACCTACATCGTCGCCTTTGCCTGGCTCGATCTGCTGCATCCGATTGGTCCCCTGCAAACCTTAATTCGTTTCTTACTGGGCTTTGACAGCCCACGACAGTTCCGCCTGCCAGATTTACGCTCTCTTTCCGGTGCAATAATTCTGCTCGGCTTAGTACTTTATCCTTACGTGTACCTGACCACCCGCGCCATGTTTATCAGCCAGCCGGCTCATTTACTGGAAGCCGCACGTACGCTGGGATGCAGCGCGACCGGAACTTTTTTTCGCGTTGCCCTCCCCATGGCACGTCCGGCCCTGGCCGTTGGCATCAGTCTGGCATTGCTGGAAACGCTTAACGACATCGGCGCGTCGGAATTCCTTGGGGTACAGACGTTAACTGTTACCGTGTACACCACGTGGATCTCGCGCTCCGATTTATCTTCAGCGGCGCAAATCGCCTGCATGATGCTGATGTTTATCTTCTTTATTCTGACGCTGGAATTTTATGGCCGCAGAAAACAGGGGTTCAGCAGCCGCAGTCTGCGGGAAATTCAACCCACGCGCGTGCAGGGTTGGCGCGGCTGGCTGCTTGGTGCCGTTATTTCGCTGCCGGTTGTGCTGGGTTTTCTGGCCCCGGTGCTGTTTTTAATGTGGGAAAGCGCCAAACGTATCGGCAATGACAACCTCCTTTCCCCTTCGTTACTGTCAGCATTACAAAATACGCTCTTGCTCGCGGCGGGAACCACGCTGGTGGTGGTTTGCGTCAGTATGCTGGTAGCCTGGAGCGCACGCCATAGCGCTGCAGACAACGCGATGCCGGGGTTTCGCCGTGGCGTGATGCGTCTGGCCTCTTTAGGCTACGCGGTTCCCGGCACAATCCTGGCGATTGGTTTTTTAACGCCCGCCATGGCGGTTGACCGTTGGCTGGCTGACTTGCTGGATGTGCGTGGCCTGCCGCTGATGTCAGCCGGGATCCTGCTGGTCATTTGTTGCGCCATGCGTTTCCAGGCGATTGCCATCGGCGCGCTGGATTCCGGTCTGGGACGCATTCCACCTTCGCTGGAGCAGGCTTCCCGGCTGTTGGGCGAGAATGGCGCGGGCACGTTTGCACGGGTTCATTTCCCTCTACTGCGCCCGGCGCTGGTAAGCAGCGCCCTGCTGGTTTTTGCCGACGCGATGAAAGAGCTACCCACAACATTACTTTTGCGTCCGGTTAACTTCGAAACGCTGGCAACATTGCTGTATGCGGAAGCCGCTCGTGGAACTTATGAAGAAGGTGCAATCGCCGCGCTAATGATTGTTTTAGCTGGCACGCTACCGGTTATTTTATTGGTGCGTCACCAAATGACTCGCCGGGGTTAAGAGAGTAACAATGTCAGAAATTGCATTACGCCTCCAGGATGTGCACGTTGCCTATGGCAACAGCCAGCAATCGGTACTGAATGGATTTTCAATGTCGGTACGCAAAGGGGAAATCGCCTGTCTGTTAGGGGCTTCAGGCTGCGGGAAAACCACGGTTCTACGCGCCGTTGCGGGGTTTGAACGACTGCGAAGCGGAGAGATCTATGTGTCTCAGCATCGTGTTGCCGCTCCCGGTGTTCATCTCCCGCCTGAAAAGCGTCATGTCGGCATGGTTTTTCAGGAATATGCGTTATTTCCGCATCTGACCGCGCACCAAAATGTCGCCTTTGGATTACGCCGTATGCCGCGTGAAGAACAGCAGGCCCGGGTGGCGGAGCTGTTAAAAATGGTGGAATTACATAGCCATGCCAACCGCTATCCCCATGAACTTTCCGGCGGTCAGCAGCAGCGCATCGCGCTCGCGCGTGCGCTGGCACCGCATCCGGAAATTCTGTTGCTGGATGAACCCTTTTCCAGCCTTGATAAGCGCACGCGCGAGCGTCTTGGCAACGAGGTACGGGATATTTTGCGCGCTGCCGGGCAAACGGCACTGCTGGTTACCCACAGCGAACACGAAGCGCAGCTAATGGCAGACCATATCGGCGTGGTAAAAATGGGGCAGTATCAAATTAAAAAAGCGCCCCACCTTATCTGACGATAAACCTGGGCCGCTTTAATATTAAAAATGCTGCTGAACCTGGCTGATGTTCACCGGCATACCGGAGCGTCTTTCCAGGGCCTGATTCCCGCGGCTCACATCCACGCCACTCCCGCTGATAAATGTGCGCAAAGCGGGAGTGATCGGCAAGGGAACCTTTCTGTCAGACTCGTACTCAGAACGATTTCTTGACAGCGGCTCATGCACTTCTACCCAGCGGCTGCCGTCTGGTTCCACGCTGTATTTCACCGGGCGGTCAATCAGTTGCACACGCGTCCCAACCGGCACCGTGTCAAACAAGTACTTAATATCGTCATTACGCAAACGGATGCAGCCCTGGCTCACCCGCAGACCAATACCAAAGTTAGCATTAGTGCCGTGAATGGCATAAAGCCTGCCGATATAAATCGCATACAGGCCCATCGGGTTATCTGGTCCGGCAGGCACAAACGCCGGTAAGGTTTCCCCACGTGCGGCATATTCCCGTCGGGTATTCGGCGTCGGCGTCCAGCTCGGCGCTTCCTGCTTACGCTCGACCGCCGTCACCCAGTTACGCGGCGTTTCTCTCCCCGCCTGTCCAATGCCAATCGGCAAAACTTCAACCGTGTTTGTGCCCGGAGGATAGTAATAAAGACGCATTTCGGCGACGTTGATAACAATGCCTTCACGCACGGTATCCGGCAAGATCAGTTGCTGCGGTACGACCAGCGTTGAGCCAGACTTAGGCAGAAAAACGTCTACGCCGGGATTGGCCTCGAGCATATTGCTCAACCCTTGCCCGTACTGCGCGGCAAAGGCCTCCAGCGGCTGGGTGTTTCCGGGCGGGACCGTAATCGTCAGCGGGCTACCTACCAGACGACTACCTTCTGGCGGCAGCGGATAACTCACCGCGTGTGCTACCTGACTCGCAAGCAGCATGATGAGTGAACAAAGCAGTTTTACACGACGCATCTTTTTCCTTTCCGTTGCCGCAGCAGATATCCGGTAATTATAGCTTTTATTATCTGTTTTAGTGGGTTACGAATTCAATGCGCAAAAATAAACCTCGCCATACGGCGAGGTTCTGGGGGCACGTAACTATGCTTCTTTACCATCCGGTAGCACAATGTTGCTGGCGGCTAACTGCCCCATGTTGTGGTACATCGCGCAGGCTGCCTCAATAATCGGCATCGCCAGCGCGGCCCCGCTGCCTTCACCTAAACGCATCCCCATATTCAGATACGGATCCAGCTCCAGATGCGCCAACGCAGTGCGGGCCCCCTTCTCAGCAGAGAAATGTGACGGGATCAGATAGGGTTTAATCTGCGGTGCGATCTGGCAGGCCGCCAGCGCAGCAGAGTATGAAAGAAAACCATCCAGCACGACCGGCAGCCCACAGGAGGCCGCGCCCAGCATCACACCCGCCATGCCAACCAGATCAAATCCGCCCACTTTTGCCAGTACATCGATACCGTCATTGCGATCCGGTTGATTGACGGCAATGGCTCGCCGCACAACCTCTACTTTATTACCTACTCTGGAAAGCGGCAGGTTAGCGCCGATGCCCACCACATCTTCGGCATCGCTGCCGGTCAGCACGCTGACGATAGCCGCCGCGGGCGTGGTATTTGCCATACCGAGTTCACCCACGCCAAACAGCGTTACGCCCTCTTTCGCCAGTTCATGGGTATAGCGGATAACTTCCAGCAGCAGTTCCTCTGCCTGCGAACGGCTCATTGCCGGGCCCTGGGCAATATTGCCGCAGCCGCGCGCGACGCGCATATTCACCACGCCGGGGATAAGCTCCGCGTCAATTCCCACGTCAATGACATGCACCTTTGCCCCAGCCTGAGCGGCCAGAACGCAAACGCCGGTCGTCCCACGCGTCATATTGGCGGCCTGAATAGCCGTGACCACTTTAGGCGAAACGGCAACCCCTTCATCCCAGACGCCATGATCGGCGCACATCACCAGCATCGCTTTGTCCTTCACATGCGGCATACCTTTCAGGCCAGGCATACCAGCCAGTTGCACAGCAAGAGATTCGAGCCGACCCAGACTTCCCGGCGGCTTTAATAAGCCATCAATATGCTGCTGAGCACGCAGCATCGCGGCACTGTCAGGTGAAGGGATCGCGTGGAGTAAAGAGGTTAAAGTCTGCATAAGGGTTCCAGTATGTTGGCTGACTCAAAGCAGAGCCAGCAAGAATATCAACTCGCCAAGTTCAATGGCTGCGCCCAACGTATCGCCGGTTTGCCCACCCAACGTACGTTTTAATAACTGCCCAAGAATGAAAATCGCCACCATCGTGACAGCCATCGCTGCTACGCCGCGCATGCCCGGAAGCAGCACAGCGGCCAGGATTGCCGCCAACCCCAGTGTGACGCAGGTTTGACGCCCGGTAACTTTGCCGATAAAGACATTGCCCAGCCCTTCTTCGCGGGCGTAGCGATGTCGATACATCAGCAAAACAGCGCTACCCCGCCCGGCGACACATGCCGCAGCCAGCGCCGCCAGCATTGGCGTGCCACGTAAAGCCAGTTCGCTCACTACCAGCACTTTGGCCAGCAAAACGAAAATTAACGCCAGACCGCCATGGGTTCCCAGGCGACTGTCGCGCATGATTTCCAGCATCCGTTCGCGTCGACGGGCAGAAAAAATACCGTCACAGGTATCCGCCAGACCGTCCAGATGAAAACCGCCGGTCAACAACGCCAGCGTCAATACGGCAAATAAGGCTGCCAGTGGAGTACCACACCAGGGCTGCAGCGCCATAAAGACCAGCCCCGTCAGCCCGCCCAGCACCACGCCTATCAGGGGAAACATCACGATACCGCGCGAATAGTGCTCGAAATCCAGTCCTTGCGACCAGCGAGCAGGAACGGGCAAGCGGCTGATAAAAGAAAGCATTGCCCAGAACAACTTACTCATTTAATTTTGACTCCAATTCCTGATACCACCAGCCACACCTCATCAGCTGCCGTCGCCAGTCTCTGGTTCACACGTCCGGCAATATCGCGAAAATGCCGGGCCAGACGGTTCTCCGGAACAATCCCCATTCCGACTTCGTTAGTCACCAGGACCACCGTTGCCGGGCAACGGTGACAGGCAGCAATCAGCAAACGGATCTCATCCTCGATGGACCGCTCCATCGCTGCATAATCCCAGCTATCCGGGTCGCTGTCACCGCCCAGCGCGAACAGCAGATTGGTCACCATGGTGGTGATGCACTCCAGCAAAATGGCTTCCTGAGGATCGTTTGTTGCCGTAATCAGTTCATCGAGATGTTGCCAGCGCTCGGCAGTACGCCAGTGCGCAGGGCGTCCATCGCGATGGTGCTGAATGCGCGCCGCCATCTCCTCATCAAAAATCTGCGAAGTCGCGATATACAGAACGTTTGGGGAATCAGCGATTAGCGCTTCCGCATGTCGACTCTTGCCGCTTCGTGCGCCGCCCGTAACCAGAATCATCATACGGGCTCCCGGTGTTGCTTCATGATGGTATAAATTTTCTCAATATCGATGTGTTGCCGCATCGCATCCGCCAGCAGATCAAACTGCTGCGATTTATATTGCGCGTAATGGAAGGTGGAATCCAGCGGTGCTAATCCTTTGCGTACGCGCAGGCCATTCACCAATGCACGGGTAAATTCATCGCTGTCGAACAAACCGTGAAGATAGGTGCCGAACGCCAGGCCATCTGGTGTTACCGCGCCGTCAGCCACATGTCTGCCTTCTTTGCGCAGCGTCATCACCGACTGGCATGCTTCGGATAATGCCGTTTCGCCCATATGGATTTCATAACCGCGAACGGATAAGTCTGCCGCGCCCGCCAGCCAGTCGGGCAGCGAAGAAGCCATTTTCCCCTCAACCAGGGTCGTGGTTTTATGCTGGGCAAAATGGGTCACCGTATTAAGCAAGCCCAGACCCGGCAGCGTACCGAGCCCTGATTCCACCTCATCAATGATGGTATCGCCGAGCATTTGGTAGCCACCGCAAATCCCCACCACCGGAACGTTATTACGATGCAATTGCACGACGCCATGCGCCATTCCGCTTTCACGCAGCCACACCAGATCGCCCAGCGTGTTTTTGCTGCCTGGCAGAATCACCAGATCGGCCCCTGCCAGTTCTTCAGGCTGGCGAACATAGCGCACGCGCACATCCGGTTGTGCCGCAAGCGCATTGAAATCAGTAAAATTAGAAATGTGCGGAAGTTGAACAACGGCAATGTCGATGTCGCGTTTGTCAGTACGCAGATACTTGCCCTTTTGCAGCGCCACGCCGTCTTCATCTTCCAGATCAACATCCAGCCATGGCATGACGCCCAGCACCGGAACGCCGGTCAGCGCTTCAATTTGCTCGATACCGGAGTACAGCAACGCCACATCACCGCGAAACTTATTGATGATCACCCCTTTTACCCTGGCGCGTTCATGGTCATGCAGTAGCGCCAGCGTGCCGTAAATAGAGGCAAACACGCCGCCGCGATCGATATCGGCCACCAGAACGACCGGGCATTGCGCCATCTCAGCCATGCCCATATTGACGATATCGCGATCGCGCAGGTTAATCTCAGCGGGGCTTCCCGCGCCTTCCAGCACCAGCACATCGAACTCCTGCGCCAGACTGTTATACACTGACAGGATCTGCTCCCGCAGGCGCGGCTTATACTCGTGGTAACTCACCGCATCCATATCGGTCGCCACTTTGCCCATCAGCACAACCTGCGCTTTACGATCGCTGGTCGGCTTAAGCAGCACCGGATTCATACGCACATCCGGCGTAATGCCGGCCGCCTCAGCCTGAAAAATTTGCGCGCGGCCCATCTCTTTCCCCTCTGGCGTAATGCCCGAGTTCAGCGCCATATTCTGCGATTTGAACGGCGCGGTACGCAGTCCGTCCTGGTAAAAAATTCGACACAGCCCGGCGACCAACACGCTTTTACCCACATCAGATGCCGTTCCCTGCAACATTATTGCCTGCGTCATGACGCCTCCTTCAGTGCGTTCTCTCGCATACGACTAAAAAATTCAGCCTCTGTTTTACACAGCGGGAAACCCAGCTCAGTATGCAGCTTCACCAGCCAGGGCTGGGTCAATCCAGCTTGTTCAATAAGATCCGTCCGGGCGAAAACCTCACCCGGGGTGCCGTGCGTCAGCACTTCGCCCCGGCGTAAAACGTAAACTGCATCGCTGACCTCATAGATAAGATCGATATCATGGCTGGAGATAACCACGTGGTTTCCTTGCGCTACGATGCGTTTGATTATCTCAATCATCTGCGTGCGGCCTGATGGGTCAAGGCCTGCAGTAGGTTCATCCAGTAGCAGATATTGCGCCTGCAACACCAGCGCACTGGCAATCGCCACGCGTTTTTTTTGCCCGTGGCTTAAACACTGAATAGGCTGATGGCGAAAATGCTGGGCATCAACCAGCGTGAGCGCATCTTCCACCCGACGTGAGATTTCAGCTTCATCCACCCCAAGGTTGCGCAGACTGAACGCAATATCGCTGTCGATATCGGTATAAAAGATTTGCTGATCGGGATCCTGAAATACGGTTGCCACCTGCTGACGCAGCGCCAGCAGGCCGCGCTTGCTGTAATCCAGCGGTTTGCCCTGCCACATCACCGCGCCTTGCTGCGGTCGCAATAACCCGCTCAGATTCATAAACAGCGTGGATTTCCCGCAGCCATTGGCCCCTACCAGCCCGGTGACGGCATGCGTAGAAAAGTCCAGCGTTAGCCCTTTGAGGATCGGGTCATCCTGATAGCGAAACCAAAGCGCTGAAGTGGCAAGCATACTTTTCCTTACAGGTGAAAATCACCTTGATACAGTTTGATATCCAGTGTGGTGGTCATTTGCTGGTAGCGGATCAACACACGGGTAAATAACAATCCCACCAGCATCGCCAGCGAGCGGTAGCCCAACGGCAAGCTACGATAACCAAAACGCAGCGTTTGCGCGCGATGAATAGCCAGCGCCTCGTCTAACAGGATAAAAATAAACCGCCAGGTCAGCAGGATCTGTTCAGTCAGCAGGCGAGGAACGTGTGCGCGTTTGAGTAAAATAATCAACTGCGGAAACGGCAGATTCAGCACTAACCAGAAGGTTGCCGCCAGCGCCGCAAGGCTGCGCCAGAAGGTTTCATTGGCAGTGACCAGGCCTGGCGCGCTCACGCCTAACCAATAGCTTCCTACGGGGATACTGGCCAGCAGGGTTTGCGGATCGCGGCTAAAACTAAACAGGATGGTCACAACACCAACCGTCAGAAAACCAAACGGCAATGCCATCCAGCGGCACCAGCGCCAGAAGGAAATGCGCAGCAGCCAGCAGCTCAGCGCGGCAATCAGTAACAGCTCGATACCCTGCCCCAACGGGGGCAGGGTAAACGCCAGAATCATCATCATCAGCCAAAGCAGAAATTTCCGCACCGGCGAGACATGAAACCAGCGGCTTTGATAGCTAAGCCTGTCAAGCCCGGTCATCACGGCGTTGTCTGCCCTTGGTGTAACCCAGAATGTAGAAAATTACGGCAGCGCCCAGCGACCCCTGGAGCGTAAACAGCAGGCTTTCAATTTCGCCACTTGCCGGTTCGTACAACGGCTGGAACCACGGCTCATAATGCGGGGCGATAGCCTGAATCTGGCTTTCCGCCTCACCGTCTGAACCACCGTACTCTCCACCGTGGTTGATAAAGAACGGCAGGATCACCAGCGCCACCACCATGCATAACAAAATCAGCGTCTTTTTCATCGTTAATGTCCTTGTGCGGTTATCAACTGGCGTTTGGTTAGCTGGTCATAAATCATTACGGTGAGCAGACCTTCCGCAATCGCGATGGGGATCTGCGTCAGGCAGAAAATGCCCATGAATTTCACAATCGACCCCATTGCGCCTGCGGACGGATCCGGGAACGCAACGCCCAGTTGCACCGAGGTAACAAAATAGGTGACGAGATCCGCCAGCATGGCGCACAGGAAGACGCAGACATCCCGGCGTAGCCCCGCGCGGCAGGCCATTTTCCACACCATGTAACCTACTACCGGGCCAATCACCGCCATCGACATACCGTTGGCGCCGAGCGTCGTTAAACCACCGTGCGCCAGCAGCAAGGCCTGGAATAGCAGGACGATTGCACCGAGAATAGCGACCACACCCGGTCCGAACAGGATAACCGCCAGCCCGACACCAGTCGGATGCGAGCAGCTTCCGGTAACGGAAGGAATTTTCAGCGCCGACAGCACAAAAATAAACGCGCCGCAGAGGGCCAGTAACACTTTTTGGTGGCTGTCTTCCTGGACGATTTGACGCAAGCGCACTAATCCGTACCACAGGCAAGGTAAAAACAGCAGCCACCAGGCCAGCGCCCACATTGGCGGCAAGAAGCCTTCCATAATGTGCATGGCGAACGCTTGCTCAGGGACAATCATCAGTAATAGCGCCGCAGCCAACCCGCTGAAAGACAGCTGTTTTAGCTGTTGTTCAAGCTTCATTGTGCATACTCCCACTGTTTATTAACCAGAATGGTCGAGAAATAAGGCAGCGGCTGGTCGTCGCTGACTTCGTTGAGATGACGCCAGCACTGCTCACCCGGCAGTGTGGCTTCAGACATCATCAATGCGCAATTCAACAAGCCCTCTTGTTGCAGCAACGCTTTGATGCGCGCAAAACGACCGTACACTTTCATCAGCACCAGGCTGTCATGCTGCTTTAACGCCTGCTGGATTTCCGCTTCCGGCGCGGTACATGAGACCACCGCCAGCGACTGTTGCTCCATGGCGAGCGGCGTTTTCGAACGCGCGGCAATCGCGGCAAAAGAGGTCACGCCCGGAACGATTTCCAACCAGTCAGGACAGCCAATACGCTGGAGTAAAAAGACCCAAGTACTAAACAGCATGGCATCACCAAGGGTAATAAAACCAACCTGTTTACCGGCCTCCACTTCCTGAACCAGCGCGGCGGCAACCTCATCCCAGACAGCCTCTTTTTCAGCGCTGTCGGCACTCATTGGAAAATGGCAGCAGCGGACTTCGGTCTGCTCGCCGATATACTCCCGCACGATTGACAGCGCCAGGCTGTCGCCGCCTTTACGCCCGGCAGGCGCATAGAGAATATCGAGCTGACCCAGCGTGCGGGCGGCGCGCACGGTGATGAGATCGGAAGCGCCTGGCCCGGTGCTTAACGCGTACAGTTTTCCGCTCATGCCGCTTCCTCCAGCGCCACATTCAGCGCCTGCTGTAAATGCGCCACAAACATGGCGCGCACCGCCGGATTCTCACCCAACCCACTGAGCCACGGCGTAGCCCGTATCCCGGCCGCATTAAACAATGTCTTCCACGAATCGTCTTCGTCGGAGGCCATATCATTGATGGCATGGTCGCCAGCAACTAACATCAGCGGCATCAGATGCACCGCCGTCACCCCTTCCTGAGACAAACTATCAATTAACACATCCACTTCCGGGTAGCTTTCCACCGCCCCGACCCGCGCCGGGTAGCGCTGCGCCGTCATCATATGATCGAGACAGGCATAAGCGGCAAAGGCATGATGGCTGGCTCCGTGCCCCATAAAGACCACTTTTTCCTTTTCGCCAAGCGGCGGCATCTGCTGTTGCAGCGCCAGCATCAGGTGCGCGTAATCTTCATGGCTGCTCAGCAGCGGTACGCCGAGCGTCAGGCGAGAAAACAGCGGACGCATACTTTGTACTTCGCGGACTATTTTTTCGTATTCGTCGCCGTTGATGATGTGCAGCGACTGAATAGCCACATCCTGATACCCCTGCTCTGCCAGCTTTTGCAGCGCCTGCAACGGCGTGTCGATATCAATGCCGTCACGCTGCTTGAGCTTGCGGATAATCATCCCGGAGGTAAACGCACGGAACAGGTCACGATCCGGGCAACTGGCCGCGAGATCGCGCTCGCAGGCCACAATATTTTTCTCACAGGTGTCGTGATAGCTGGTGCCAAAGCTGACCACCAGAAGCGCCTTTTTCATCTCTAACTCCTTAAGCAGCGGCCAGCCAGCGCGTTAAACGCGCCCCAAATGCGGCCTGACTTTCCAGTAACTCTTCTCCCGTCACCAACGGTGCCGGACGTGTAATCACGATGCAGGGGATACCAGCATCCAGACAGGGTTGAACTTTTTCCTGATAACCACCTTCCGCACCAGATGCTTTGGTGATCACCACATCAGCCTGACACTGACGGTAAAATGCGGCGTTGAACTCGGCGCTAAACGGCCCGCACAACGCAAAAATTTCACCGACGCCAAAACCCAGATCCGCGCATTGCTGAATGACCTCAGGTACAGGCAAAACACGCGCCAGCAGCGTTTTTTCCGCTAATCTTTCACGCCAGATGGCTAAATCTTTACTGCCGGTGGTGAGCAACACGCGTTTACCGAAGCGTCGCGCCACCTCGCAGGCTTGCTGAATACTCTGTACGGTAAACAGATGCGGGTGGGTTAAACCACTCAACTGCTCAGGACGTTGGTAGCGGCTCAGCAGCACGCCCGCCGCTTCGCAAGCGCTCACGATATTGCGGCTCACCACCTCGGCATACGGATGCGAGGCATCAATCACCCAGCGCGTCCGATTTTCCTGCAGCCAGGCAATCATTTGCTCACGCTCCAGACGTCCGCAACGCACCTGGCCTTTGATGTCTCCCGCCAGCTGCTTCCCCGTTGGGGTCGCCACTGACAGGGTGTAGGCCACGTTTGCCGCATCCAGTTGCTGGCACAGCATGCGCGCATCGCTGGTACCGCCCATGACCAACACGTCACCGTAATTCACAGCACATAACCTCGTGGCGTGATCATCAGGCCGTCCTGTACGTAGGTTGTTTTATTGCCAACGATCACCAGACTGGTCATATCAACCGGCTCAAAGTCCATTTCACCGAGAGTGGTCAGCCATTTTTCCTGCTTTTTACGTCCGGCTGATTTCACGATACCCACAGGCGTTTGCGCGCTCTTGCTGGCGGAAAGCAGCTCAAATGCGCGCGCCAGATGACCTTCGCGACCGCGACTGCGCGGGTTGTAGAAACAGATAACAAAGTCGGCTTCGCCAGCGGCAACGATGCGTTTTTCGATAACCGGCCATGGCGTCAGCAGATCGCTTAAGCTGATGTGGCAGAAGTCGTGCATCAACGGCGCGCCCAGTAAGGAGGCGGCGGCGATGCTGGCAGTCATGCCTGGGATCAGTCTGACCTCAACATCCAGCTTTTGCTTACTGACCAGCTCCAGCACCAGCCCGGCCATCCCGTAAATCCCCGCATCACCGCTACTGATGAGTGCCACATTGTGACCCGCCTGCGCCAGTTCGATCGCCGCCTGACAGCGTTCAATCTCCTTGCACATCCCGGTTTTGATCACCTGTTTGTCGCCAGTAAAGGCCTTAACCAGATGGGTGTAGGTTTTATAGCCAACGATGATTTCCGCTGCCTGTAGTGCTTCAACGGCTTCCATGGTCATCATTGCCTGCGAGCCAGGGCCAATTCCAATTACGCTTAACATCAGTGTGAAACTCCCAAAGTGATAGTGACGCCCTGTTCTCGCAGGGTCTCGCCTAACAGTTGTCCGTGGCTCAGCAGCCAGGCTGCAGGACCAGAAACGCTTCCTGTCCCCACCGTTTTGCGAACAAACGATGAGGCCGGAAAACGGTGTTCATGCTCACGCAGCGCGTCAGCGGAAAAGGTTTCGAAAGGCACGCGGCAGCACGAAGCCAACTGGATGAGCCCCTGTTCATCTTTTTTCAGCGTGATACTGCCAATGGCTTTGAGCGCCAGCGGGTCGAGTTGCTGGGCTTCAAGTTGACGGGCAAGCAGCGCAGCCAGCAGTGGAAACGGTGTGTCGCGGCGACAACCAATTCCGGCCACGACCCGCTGCGGCACCAGCTTCCAGTGCGGAACAGGCAGTTCGGGTAAGTTGGTGCGTAAGGTGATACACACCAGCGCATCCAGTTCGGGAAGCTGATTGAGATCGGTTACCGTGATAAAACCACGGCGATCGCAATGGCTGATATCCTGAGTCAGTTCGTCATCCCACCACAGGCCAACCCGCTTGTTGCTGACCAGCATCTGATTCACGATCTTCACCGCCGAACGGAAATCGCTCATCCGGGCATTCAACTGGAATGCCAGCGTATCCAGGGCCGCCATATCGTTGACATCCGTCGCCGTGGTGATAACCGGGTCGGCGCCCAACATGCCTGCCAGATAACGCGCCAGCGCATTCGCGCCCCCTGCGTGGCCGGAGAGCAGGCTGATGACATGCTGGGCACGTTCATCAATGACCACCACCGCCGGATCGCAAAATTTATCGTTGACCAGCGGGGCCAGTACGCGCACCGCAATGCCGGTCGCTCCGATAAAAATCAGCGCCGAATAATTCATAAACGCTTCGCGGGCGGTATTGGCAAAGCCGTTTTCAAAGGGAATAAACCCCTCCTCCAGCAGCTTTTCACTGGTAAAACAGGTGACCGGCAGCATAGCCGCCAGACGTTTCGCCAGCACAACGCCGCCTGGCGTCAGGCAAAAAAGCGCAATTGACTCAGGCTTTACGGTATTCATGGCTAAAGTCCGCCGCATAGAGTTTGGAGTAGTGATACTCCGAGCCCAGGAAATCACCGACCAGAATCAGGGCCGTTTTGCGGATGCCCGCATCGCGAACCTTGTCGCCAATATCCGCCAGAGTACCGCGCACGGTCTGGCTTTCCGGCCAGGTCGCCTTGTAGATCACCGCCACTGGCGTGGTCGCCGGATAACCGCCTTCAATCAAACGCTCGGCCACCCGATGAATACGCTGGACGGAAAGATAAATCGCCATAGATGTCTGGTGACTGGCAAACGACTCCAGTTGTTCGCGCTCGGGGACCGGCGTGCGTCCTTCCAGACGGGTAATGATCAGGCTTTGAGAGACTTCAGGCACGGTATACTCCACGCCGAGTTCCGCCGCCGCACCGAGGAATGCGCTGACGCCGGGCACCACCTGCCAGTCGATCCCGCGTTTGGTCAGTTCCTCGCCCTGCTCGCGGACGGAACCGTACAGTGAGACGTCGCCAGTTTGCAGACGCACCACGGTCTTGCCAGCCTTCACGCCAGCTTCCATCAGATCGAGGATCTGCTCCAGATGCAGTTCAGCGCTGTCGTGGCATTCAGCACCGGCGGGGCAATATTCCAGCAGTTCGGTGTTAATCAGCGATCCAGCGTAGATAACCACCTGCGCCTGCTGTAGCAAACGGTAACCTTTGAGGGTAATCAGCTCGCGATCGCCAGGACCTGCGCCAACGAACCACACGCTACGGGGATCAAAAATCTCAGACATGGTTTCCTTCCTTCTGACAGGCGATAACAAATACGGGGTTATTCGGTTTGAAATAATGACCACTGCCAAGCGTGGTAAGCGAGGAAACCTGTAGCTGCAGGCAATCCACTCCCTGTACGCCAAGATGGTCCAGATGAGCCAGCGCGGTATTGAGGTTTTCCTGGAGGATAAACGTCATTACCAGCCGCCCGGCGGGATGCAGTTGACGCATCGACCAGTCAATGAGATCGGTCAGATGCCCACCGCTGCCGCCCATAAAAATGGCATCGGCTTTTTCGGCGATGGTCATTGGCGCAACGCCGGGAAAAATGTCGATATTTGCGCAGGCAAAATGCTGGCGATTTTCATCCAGCAACCTGAGCGCCGCCGGGTTACGTTCGATTGCCGTCACGCGCAATCCTGGATATTGCAGCGCCGCTTCTATCGACACGCTGCCTGTTCCCGCACCAATATCAATCAGGTGACTGGCGCGGTGTAATTCAAGTTTTGAGAGGGCAAGTGCGCGTACCGCTTCTTTGGTCATCGGCACCTTCTCTCCACGCAGAAACAGCTCATCTTTCATCAAGGATCACCACTGCATTCATGTCATAGTCGGCATTAATTTCACTCACAGGCAGGACATGGATCCGCTCGTTTTCCATCGCCAGGTTTTCGCCAATAACCATCCAGCGATGTCCCTTGCCTCGAGTGATTAGCTGCTGCGCGATTTCACGTGGGCCGCACAACGCATCTGTAACCATCCCCACCTTGTTATGTCGGGCCAGTTCATCGAAACAGACGCTGCGCCCGTGGCTACTGGTCAGCCACATATCGTTCATATCGATACCGGACTGCGCGCACAGATACTGCACCGCGCTAATACCGGGAATAATGCGTACCTGCCCGATGCCAAAATGCGCCACCATGCGCGTCCCAATGCCGTAGAACAGCGGATCGCCAGACGCCAGTACGACGACATGCTTATCCTTGTGCGCAGTTACCCAGTTCAGGAGCTCCGCGATATTGGCGCCAAGAGCAAACCGTTCACCGGTGAAATCCGGGAATTGCTGCAAATGCCGCTTTCCGCCGACCAGCACGTCAGCCGTTGCGACCGCTTCACGCGCCGCAGGCGTCATCAAATGCAAACCCGCGGGTCCCATTCCCACAACGGTTAACATTGCATCTCCTCAGCAATTTCTGCGATCGGGCGATTACTGCCAAGCACCTGATTGTCAAACGAGAACATGATGGCGTCGCAGGTCGGGGGATTTTTGGTAAAGCGCAACGTTTGCAGAACGCGCATACAGATCCGCTCCGCCAGATGGTTATAAATATGCTGAAAGCCGTACGCGTCGATGTGTTCCATCGCCGCTTCGGTAGTATCGCAGTCGCTGACCAGCCTCAGCAGTTCCAGAGGCGCGCCAAGCAACGCGAGATGGGCCACCAGCGTTTCCATACGCGCATCGGCAATATGGCTGTGGGTATGGAAGATCCCCGCCGCGATTTTGATAAGTTTCCCGGGATGTCCCACCAGCACGATTTGCCGAAATCCCAGACGGACGGCTTCTTCAATCATGTAGCCGACAAAGTTGCTCATGGTGACCACAACCTGGGTGTCGATGCCCATCTGTTCACGCACAAAACGTTCACCGTGGTTTCCCGGCACCAGAACCACGCGATCCAGACCCGCCGCGCGTTTAATTTCCAGCTCCAGCGACAGCGAACGCTTCCAGCTCTCTTCCGACATTGGCGTGACGATACCCGTGGTGCCAATAATCGAAATACCGCCCAGAATGCCAAGCCGCGAGTTGTAAGTTTTTTGCGCCCGCTCTTCGCCTTCCGGCGCGAAGATTTCAATCTGCGCCCCACGATTTGGACCAATCGCTTCACGTACCGCCGACTCAATGGTCTGGCGAGGTGTGCGGTTAATCGCCGAACTCCCCACCGGTAGACCGATCCCTTTGCGGGTAACCGTACCGACCCCTTCACCGCCCTGTAAGGCGATCACGCCACTATCATCTAACGTCACGTGGGCAAAAATCAGCATGCCATGCGTGGCATCGACATCATCGCCACCGTCTTTACGGATCGCGGCTATCGCCTGCTGCCCTTCGATATGCGGCGATTCGACGTTCAGGCACAGCGTCACCCCGGAAGGCGTCACGATGGAAACCTGATGGATCAGGTGCTGGCGCAATACCATCAGCGCCGCCACTTTTGCAGCCGCCGTCGCGCACGATCCCGTGGTATATCCTTTACGCAGCGCTTTGCCGTTGTGCCACACCGGCGTATCGAAGGCCTCGCTCATCGCGCCCCCTGCATGTGATAAAGCATGGCATTGACGATAGCAGCGGCGACGTTACTCCCCCCTTTACGGCCTAACGCAGCAATGGCCGGCAGGTTGCTTTGGGTCAGGGCATCTTTCGACTCTTCAGCACCAACGAACCCAACCGGTACACCAACCACACCGCTAACCGCAACATCATGCTCAAGCAGGCGGAACAGCGCTGTCGGCGCGTTGCCAAAAACAAACAGCTTTTCCCCCTCTTCTTTCACCGCAACATCGACAGCCGCCATTGAGCGGGTGATCCCCTGCTCTTTTGCCGTACGTACGACTCGTGGATCGCTGATATAGCAGCGGCACTCGCCGCCAAATTTTGCCAGCAGCGTTTTATTGATCCCGGAAAGGGCCATGGTGGTATCGGTATAAATCACGCTCGAACGGCTAAGCGCCGCGCAGAACTGCTCCAGCACATCACTGGAAAACCACAGAATGTCCAGCCAGTCGAAATCCGCCGTGGTGTGAATGACCCGCTTGATAATGGCTTCATGCAACGGACTGGCAAACTGATAGTCCGGACGGGTTTCACGGATAATCTCGCCTATAATGTCGAAACTTTTGGCCTCAATAGCCTGGGGTTGCTGGATATATTGCATAGTGTTGTCCTCAGGCTACACCGACCAGCAGCCACCGCAGCGCGATAAACAGCGCCAGTGCCAGCGTCGATGCCACCCACATCAATCGAATCGTATGGGAAATGTCGTCTACCGAAATGTCGCGTTGTGCATCACCAATCCACGGTTTCTCAACGCGCTCGCCAAAGTAGTCATTAGGGCCACCCAGACGAATACCTAATGCCCCGGCAACGGAGGCCTCCGACCACGCGCAGTTTGGGCTACTGTGGTTATAGCGATCGCGCCAGCCGATCTGCAAAGCACGCGAACCGTCCTGACGGCATAAAAATGCAGCCACGCCCAGCAGCAGCCAGCTCAGTCTCGCAGGAATATAATTTGCGACATCATCCAGACGCGCGCTGACCATACCGATAGCGCGGTATTTTTCATGTTTGTAACCCACCATGGAGTCAAGGGTATTTACCGCTTTGTAGGCCATCGCCAAAGGCGCGCCGCCGAGAAGAAGGAAAAACAGCGGCGCGATGATGCCATCAACGGTGTTTTCGGCCACGGTTTCCACCACGGCACGATTGATCTGCTGAGGTTGTAATTGCGAAGTATCGCGACCCACGATCCAAGATAACTTTTCCCGACTTGCGGCAAGGTTACCGGCACGCAACGGACGTTCGACATCCTGCGCGGCGTTCGCCAGACAGCGCCCCGCCAGCACGGTAAAGATCATCCAAACCTCTACCACCCAACCAAGCCAGGGATGAATAGAGTGCGCCAGCGCCAGTACGCCCCAGGACACAGCCCAGGTCAGGCCAACCACCACTACCCACATCGCCGCGCCACCAATGCGCAACGCACGATCGCTATGGCAGTAGCGCCGCACGACTCGCTGCATGGCAGAAATCAGATTGCCAATCCAGCGCACCGGATGCGGCCAGTTCTGCGGATCGCCAATAATAAAATCAAGCAGCCAGGCAACACACCACGCAAGGATCGTCATAGCGCGCTCCTCGCGGCTGCCAACCAATGGTTAAGCATCTGCGGACGTTGAGCAAAATGAACGTGTAGATAGCTGGCGAAAGTGTTACCCACCTGCCAGCCGCCGGACCAGGTCTGCAACGTTTTGCCATCGCGCACTTTACGACAGTGCATCACCGCGGGAGTTTCAGGAATAAAATCTGAGTAGTGAAATTCATGCCCACGCAGCACTTCGCCTTCTGCAGCTAACAAGGTTTGCTGCGCGGCCTGCGCCTCGCAGTAGCCAAATCGGGTCAGACGTTTCCCCATTTTGCTGTGACCGGGAATGATATCCGCCATCAACCAGCTATCACCGTGGCTGTCCTCCAGCGAACTGCCGAGATACATCAGCCCACCGCACTCGGCGTAAATCGCCACGCCGCAGTGATGTGCGGCTCGCAATTGCTTAAGCAGCGAGACATTGCGGGCCAGAGCCGCAGCATGTAACTCAGGGTATCCGCCACCCAGCCAGATCATCTGACAATCAGGTAAACAGGTGTCGTGCAACGGGCTAAAACGGACAATCTTCAGCCCCGTGCGTTCAAGCAAAGTAATATTGTCCGGGTAATAAAAGTTGAACGCTTCGTCATCAGCGATAGCAAGCGTTAGCCCTTCTCCGGCATCAGTATCGGGAAGCGTAGGCCATTCACCCGCAGGGAGGGTGTTTAGCTGGCTTAATTTCAGTAGAGCATCGATATCCAGCGTCTGCTCCAGCGTCGCGGCAAAGTCCTGCCACGGCTGCTGATTGATAACAGACTCACGCGCAGTAACCAGCCCCAGATGACGCTCCGGAAGCGCAACGCCTTCCATACGGGGAACGTAGCCTAATACAGGAACGGAACAGTAACGCTCAATCGCCACCTTCAGCAGCTGATAATGCGTTTCGCTGTTGACCCGATTAACGATCACCCCGGCGATGTTCAGCGTGGGATCAAAATGCTGAAAACCCATTACCGTTGCGGCTATCGAGGTGGAAACAGCTTTACCATCAACCAGTAAGATGACCGGGCAACCTAACTGTTTGGCCATCGCGGCGGTACTGCAGTAGTTCGGGTCGGTACCATAACCGTCATACAACCCCATCACGCCTTCAATCACGGCGATATCGGCATGTTGCATCTGCTCGCGGAATAAAGCATTGAGAGTGGAAGCGGGAAGCATGAAGCTATCAAGATTGCGGGAAGCGGTACCGCATACCGCTGTATGCCAGCCGGTATCAAGGTAATCAGGCCCCACTTTGCAAGGCTGGACGCGTAAACCGCGTTTTTTCAACAAGCTCAACAAGCCCAGCGTCACCGTGGTTTTACCACAGCCGCTTCCGGTACCTGCAAGAACAAATGCGTGAAAATTGGCCGCCATACCCTGATCCTGTTCAGGGTGGTAGGGGTGTAGAGATACCCAGTCTCTCGACTGTATGCATCTGAACCACCCACTTCCCACCGAAGTTGTTGGTAGTCACTGACAGGCAGGTCTTCTGGCTTAGCGTCATCCTCACCCGTCCTTCCCAATCTTGCGATCAGTGGTCCATACGGGGTCGTCAGCATCACAGCAGCGGGGGCTGCGGGGGATTCTCACCCCCTTCCCTACCACAAATGTGGCAAACCTGTCAGTTCAGGAGCCTTAATTAAGCTCCCTGTTATGAGGTAAATTCACGACCTCATGACAATAATTCAATTTAATATCTTTCCGGATTCATTCAGCCAATTATCTGGCATAAACCCACTTATTCACATGTTCACATTTTGAATGAAAGTGTCAGCAAAGAATAAAGAAAGTCAGGCATACAGACACTGTATCTCATCACAAAAATAAAAACTGGTGCAGTTTATCCCTCTAATACTATTATTTTGTTGCGCTATGACAATTTATTGACTGCTGTTGTTACTTTTCATTTTATAATTACTGACATAGCGCCCGATATCAAAAATCGGCAATAGCAAAATATTGCTATTTAAGCGGACTCACCGCGTGAAATGACATTTATTTGCTGGCGAAATGCCTGCGGCGTAACCTGATACGTCTGGCGGAATACTTTGCAGAAATAACTGGTTTGTGAAAAGCCTAAATTACGCGCAATGCTGGCTATGCTCCAGTCACTATGACAGAGTAACTCTTTGGCACTCGCCATTCGCTGTTGATTTACCCAGGCGTTAAACCCGATACCCTGATATTTTTTGAACAATTTACTGAAATAGTAAGGGCTAAGGTAAACATGAGACGCAACATCTTCCAGGCGTAACTCATCTGACAAATGCGCATCAATATAGCGCAGCGCTTTTTTCATTTTGCTGTCGTGAGGATTCGGCGTTCGGTTGGCGCGTACTGGCTCTGCCTGCTGCGGGTTGTCTTTGATAACCACAAAATTTAGTTGTTTTTTAAGGCAATTTTCCACGATGAGCTTTAGCAGATCCGCCGAGGCGATAACGCGCGAATAGTCCATCTCCGGCACATTACGAAATTCACTGAGCAGTTCGGGATCGGCTTGCCAGCGGTCATCGACGTTCAGGATATCCACCAGGCCGACATCGTTACTTAAACGCACCTGACCACACAATACGAACCCAACCAGGTGACCCGCAATTACCAGCGGAATTGAGAAGTCGGTAAGCCCCGCGTGGCAGCGATAGATGCAGGGTTGATCGGATTTTGAAGCTTCCAGCCCGCCACAGCGATCGCTCATACGACAACGGGTACTGTGCTGAGGATGCTGGCGCATCAACTGACAAAAAGGGGTGAAATTAAAAAGCTCAGAAATTTCATCACCGTGAATATTGACAACCACAACAGCCAGACTGGTGGCCTGCGCAAAATCCTGTGCGATTTTATTAATGAGTTCTGAGTTCAGGGCACTCGCAGAAATCATGATAAAACCTCTCAGTTAATTTATTGTTATAAATAAAACATACTATTTACACATCCAGTTTCATCTCGCTTTCCTGGGCGCTGATGAAAGTCATCATCGAACATAACAAAAGTCTCCCATTGTGGGGAGACTTTTTCAGCGGTTCAGGAAACCGGATCACGAAAACAGTTTTTACGCTTTAAAAATAAACATCTTCCGTGAAGCTAGCTCTCATTTTCCTCCAGTTTACACGTATTACACGGTAAATTTTTGCCAATAAAATAACGATAAATTGCTGCGCCCGCGCACGCACCGATGATGGGGGCCACAATCGGTACGATGAAATAAGGGATATCACGCCCGCCAGTCATCGCCACATCTCCCCACCCGGCCATCCATGCAAATAATTTTGGACCGAAATCACGTGCCGGGTTCATCGCAAATCCGGTGAGCGGCCCGGTAGATGCACCGAGAACAGCCACCAGAATGCCAATCAATAAAGGCGCCAATGGCCCTCTGGGGACGCCATTACCGTCATCGGTAAGTGCCATGATCATGCCCATCAGAATGGAAGTGATCACTACTTCAACCAGCGCAGCCTGCCAGACGCTGAGCGCCGCCGCTGGATAAGTACTAAAAATACTGGCCAATTGCAGGCTTTCAAGGCTGCCGCGTACCATTTGATGGGCAGACTCATATTCGGTAAATAGACTTCCGTACAGCAGATAGGCTAGCAACGCGCCGCCAAAGGCACCCGCAACCTGCGCTACGGTGTATGGCACAACTTTGCGCCCCGGAAAACAGGCAAATAACCACAGGGCGATGGTGATTGCAGGATTGAGATGCGCGCCAGAAATCCCCGCTGTCAGGTAAACGGCAAGCGAGATCCCCAACCCCCATATGATGCAGATCTCCCATAATCCCAAACTGGCGCCCGCGACTTTAAGTGCGCTCAGGCATCCGATGCCAAAAAACAAAAACAGCCCGGTACCCAAAAACTCAGCAATGCATTGCGCTTTTAGTGAATCGTTCATTGTGACACCTTCTAAGCAGAGTTCGTGTCTTTACCAGCGGACTCCTTGCTGGTACGTAGAATACTTCAAGGCTTACTATAAAAAGCCGTATCGGCAAAATGTTGGCAATCTGAAGGCGGCATGCCCCTCAAAATCGTGCTGAGATAGCAAATTCTTGCTATCACTTTTATTAAAACAGGCGAGAACACAGGGAAATCCACTATTAGTGGTACATTTGTGAAACGATAAAATATTGCTATTGGCAGAATTATGTTTTCAGACAATCATCACATTTTCATTTTTCCGCATAGCAAATGCCATTTTTAATGTCACTAACAAAAGTGTAAATATGGAATGAACATAACTAAATATTCATATTATGAAAATAAAAAATAACCATTAAAAACAAAAAGATAAAATAAAACATAGCAATTTTATATCACCATAACCTCACTATTTTTTCATTCATACTTTCAACTCAGCCATTCTTTTTCCTCGCTTCTTTTTATAGTCATGAATATCGGGACAACCCAGGCGAGGTCTTTATGCAACAAGAAGCGTTAGGAATGGTAGAAACCAAAGGCTTAACTGCAGCCATAGAGGCCGCAGATGCAATGGTGAAGTCAGCCAATGTAATGCTGGTCGGCTACGAAAAAATTGGTTCGGGGCTGGTAACCGTTATTGTCCGCGGCGATGTCGGCGCAGTCAAAGCAGCAACAGATGCCGGCGCCGCCGCAGCCCGTAATGTGGGAGAAGTGAAAGCCGTACACGTTATCCCGCGCCCTCATACCGATGTAGAAAAAATCTTACCGAAGGGAATTAGCTAATGAGCAGCAATGAGCTGGTTGAACAGATCATGGCGCAGGTGATTGCTCGCGTGGCAACCCCAGAACAGCAGGCTATCCCTGAAAATAATCACCCAACACGAGAAACGGCTATGGCAGAGAAAAGCTGCAGTTTAACGGAGTTTGTCGGTACCGCGATTGGCGACACCGTCGGTCTGGTAATCGCCAACGTAGACAGCGCCTTACTGGACGCGATGAAACTTGAAAAACGTTATCGCTCCATTGGCATCCTTGGCGCCCGTACTGGCGCAGGTCCGCACATTATGGCCGCCGATGAAGCGGTAAAAGCAACAAATACGGAAGTCGTCAGTATTGAATTGCCACGAGATACCAAAGGCGGCGCGGGCCACGGCTCGCTGATTATCCTCGGTGGCAACGATGTTTCCGACGTGAAACGCGGAATTGAGGTTGCGCTGAAAGAGCTGGATCGCACCTTTGGCGATGTTTATGCCAACGAAGCCGGTCACATCGAGATGCAATACACCGCCCGCGCCAGCAACGCGCTGGAAAAAGCCTTTGGCGCGCCGATTGGCCGTGCCTGTGGCGTGATTGTCGGCGCACCAGCCTCCGTGGGTGTCCTGATGGCTGATACTGCGCTGAAATCCGCCAATGTAGAAGTTGTAGCCTACAGCTCCCCGGCCCATGGCACCAGCTTCAGCAACGAAGCCATTCTGGTCATCTCTGGTGATTCCGGCGCAGTTCGTCAGGCTGTTATCTCCGCCCGTGAAATCGGTAAAACCGTACTCGGGACCCTCGGCTCAGAGCCGAAAAACGATCGTCCGTCCTACATCTGATATCAGTGAGGCTGATTCATGAGATCGAAAAGATTTGAAGCACTGGCGAAACGCCCTGTGAATCAGGATGGTTTCGTTAAGGAGTGGATCGAAGAAGGCTTCATTGCGATGGAAAGCCCGAACGACCCTAAACCATCGATTAAAATCGTCAACGGTACTGTGACTGAACTGGACGGCAAATCCGCCAGTGAATTTGACTTAATTGACCATTTCATTGCCCGCTACGGCATTAACCTGGCGCGCGCTGAAGAAGTCATGGCAATGGACTCGGTCAAACTGGCCAATATGCTTTGCGACCCTAACGTGAAGCGCAAAGATATCGTGCCGCTGACCACCGCCATGACACCAGCAAAAATTGTCGAAGTGGTGTCCCATATGAACGTCGTCGAGATGATGATGGCCATGCAGAAAATGCGTGCCCGTCGAACTCCGTCTCAACAGGCGCACGTCACTAACGTCAAGGATAACCCGGTACAGATTGCCGCTGACGCTGCAGAAGGCGCATGGCGCGGATTTGACGAACAGGAAACGACCGTTGCCGTCGCACGCTACGCGCCATTTAACGCCATTGCCTTGTTAGTCGGTTCACAGGTTGGACGACCTGGCGTGTTAACTCAGTGCTCTCTGGAAGAAGCAACCGAACTTAAGCTCGGCATGCTGGGCCACACATGCTACGCGGAAACTATCTCCGTCTATGGTACAGAACCCGTCTTTACCGACGGCGACGACACACCATGGTCGAAAGGCTTCCTCGCCTCTTCCTACGCCTCTCGCGGCCTGAAAATGCGCTTTACTTCCGGCTCTGGCTCTGAAGTTCAGATGGGTTATGCCGAAGGTAAATCGATGCTTTATCTGGAAGCCCGCTGCATTTACATCACCAAAGCCGCTGGCGTGCAGGGTTTGCAAAACGGCTCAGTAAGCTGCATCGGCGTACCTTCTGCCGTCCCGTCCGGTATTCGTGCAGTTCTGGCCGAAAACCTGATCTGTTCTTCTCTGGATCTGGAATGCGCCTCCAGCAACGACCAGACCTTTACCCACTCGGATATGCGTCGTACCGCGCGTCTGCTGATGCAGTTCCTGCCAGGTACTGACTTCATCTCTTCCGGTTATTCCGCGGTGCCGAACTACGACAACATGTTCGCCGGTTCCAACGAAGATGCTGAAGACTTTGACGACTACAACGTTATCCAGCGCGACCTGAAAGTGGACGGCGGCCTGCGTCCGGTTCGAGAAGAAGATGTTATCGCCATTCGTAACAAAGCGGCCCGCGCGCTGCAGGCTGTGTTTGCCGGGATGGGATTACCGCCAATCACTGATGAAGAAGTGGAAGCTGCGACTTACGCTCACGGATCGAAAGATATGCCAGAGCGCAACATCGTTGAAGACATCAAATTTGCACAAGAGATCATCAGTAAAAATCGCAACGGTCTTGAAGTGGTAAAAGCGCTTGCTCAGGGCGGGTTTACCGATGTTGCGCAGGACATGCTCAACATCCAGAAAGCCAAGTTAACCGGAGATTATCTGCATACCTCCGCCATTATCGTTGGCGACGGACAGGTGCTATCCGCAGTAAATGACGTCAATGACTATGCCGGTCCGGCAACAGGTTATCGCCTGCAAGGCGAACGCTGGGAAGAGATCAAAAACATCCCTGGCGCACTTGATCCCAACGAACTTGGCTAAGGGGTGAAAAATGGAAATTAATGAAAAGCTGCTGCGCCAGATAATTGAAGACGTGCTGTCTGAAATGCAGACCAGCGACAAACCCGTCTCATTCCACGCATCGACAGCGGCAAGCGCGCCGCAGGCCGCAGCGGTACAGAGCGACAGTTTTCTGACCGAGATTGGCGAAGCTAAACAAGGTCAGCAGCAAGACGAAGTGATTATTGCCGTAGGTCCAGCGTTCGGGCTCTCACAAACCGTCAATATCGTCGGGATCCCGCATAAGAATATCTTGCGCGAAGTGATTGCCGGGATTGAAGAGGAAGGCATTAAAGCACGCGTTATCCGCTGCTTTAAATCCTCTGATGTCGCGTTTGTCGCCGTGGAAGGCAACCGTCTGAGCGGTTCCGGGATCTCTATCGGCATCCAGTCAAAAGGCACCACGGTTATCCACCAGCAGGGGTTACCGCCGCTTTCTAATCTGGAACTGTTCCCTCAGGCGCCGCTTCTGACGCTGGAAACCTATCGTCAGATCGGTAAAAACGCCGCGCGTTATGCCAAGCGTGAATCTCCGCAACCGGTCCCTACTCTGAATGACCAGATGGCTCGACCTAAGTACCAGGCGAAATCGGCCATTCTGCACATTAAAGAGACCAAATATGTCGTGACGGGCAAAAACCCGCAGGAACTGCGCGTGGCGCTTTGATAAAGGATAACTCCATGAATACCGACGCAATTGAATCGATGGTTCGGGATGTGCTGAGCCGGATGAACAGCCTGCAAGGCGAGTCCGCAACTCCGGTTGCGGCAAGTTCATCAGCACATACCGCGAAAGTCACGGATTACCCTCTCGCGAATAAACATCCTGAGTGGGTAAAAACCGCGACCAATAAAACCCTGGATGACTTCACGCTCGAAAATGTTCTGAGCAACAAGGTGACGGCACAGGACATGCGCATCACGCCTGAAACGCTGCGCCTGCAGGCGGAAATCGCCAAAGATGCCGGGCGTGACAGACTGGCGATGAACTTTGAGCGCGCCGCAGAGCTAACCGCTGTACCTGACGATCGCATCCTGGAGATCTATAACGCGCTACGCCCGTATCGCTCGACTAAAGATGAGCTGATGGCTATCGCTGACGATCTCGAAAATCGTTATCAGGCAAAGATCTGTGCGGCTTTCGTTCGTGAAGCGGCAGCGCTGTATGTTGAGCGTAAAAAACTCAAAGGCGACGACTAACTCAGGGACAGGATCATGCGATATCTAGCTGGCATTGACATAGGTAACTCATCAACGGAAGTCGCTCTGGCTACCCTGGATGAGTCTGGCGCGCTGTGTATTACCAACAGCGCCCTGGCAGAAACCACCGGGATAAAAGGCACATTGCGTAATGTGTTTGGCATTCAGGAGGCACTTACGCTGGCAGCAAAAAACGCCGGCATCAATGTCAGCGATATTTCGCTCATCCGTATTAACGAAGCCACTCCGGTCATTGGCGACGTGGCGATGGAAACAATCACCGAAACCATCATCACTGAATCCACCATGATCGGCCATAACCCTAAAACGCCGGGCGGTGTCGGGCTGGGTGTTGGCATTACTATTACGCCGGAAGAGCTGCTCAGCCGTCCGGCGGATACACCTTATATTCTGGTGGTGTCATCGGCATTTGATTTCGCCGATGTCGCCACGATGATTAATGCCTCGGTACGCGCCGGATACCAGTTAACTGGCGTAATTTTGCAGCAAGACGATGGCGTGTTAGTCAGCAATCGTCTGACTCACCCCCTGCCCATCGTGGATGAAGTGCTTCATATCGACCGTATCCCATTGGGTATGTTAGCTGCTATTGAGGTCGCGGTTCCCGGAAAGGTCATTGAAACGCTTTCTAACCCCTACGGGATTGCAACTGTCTTTGGTCTCAATGCCGACGAGACTAAAAACATTGTCCCGATGGCGCGCGCGCTGATCGGCAACCGCTCTGCCGTGGTGGTGAAAACGCCGTCAGGCGATGTGAAAGCACGAGCCATTCCCGCCGGGAATCTGGAGCTACAGTCACAAGGGCGTACCGTACGCGTCGACGTTGCAGCAGGCGCTGACGCGATTATGAAAGCCGTTGGCGAGTGCCCGAAACTGGATAACGTTACCGGCGAAGCGGGGACCAATATTGGCGGCATGCTGGAACATGTACGCCAGACAATGGCTGAATTAACCAACAAACCCAGTCAGGAAATCTTTATTCAGGATCTACTGGCGGTTGATACCTCGGTTCCCGTCAGCGTGACCGGTGGACTTGCCGGTGAGTTTTCGCTGGAACAGGCTGTCGGTATTGCCTCAATGGTGAAATCAGATCGCCTGCAAATGGCAATGATTGCCCAGGAGATCACGCAAAAGCTCAACATTGATGTCCAGGTTGGCGGGGCTGAAGCCGAAGCGGCCATTCTCGGGGCCTTAACCACTCCGGGTACGACGCGACCACTGGCTATTCTGGATCTCGGTGCGGGATCGACCGACGCCTCCATCATCAACCCGAAAGGCGAAATTATTGCCACACACCTGGCGGGTGCGGGCGATATGGTCACGATGATTATTGCCCGTGAACTGGGGCTGGATGACCGTTATCTGGCCGAAGAGATCAAAAAGTACCCGCTGGCGAAAGTTGAGAGCTTGTTCCATCTTCGCCACGAAGATGGCAGCGTTCAGTTCTTCCCTGAGCCTCTTCCACCAACGGTTTTTGCCCGCGTGTGCGTAGTAAAACCTGATGAGCTGGTGCCCCTGCCAGGCGAACTGGCGCTGGAGAAAGTACGGGCCATTCGCCGCAGCGCCAAGGAGCGCGTTTTTGTCACCAACGCGCTCAGAGCGTTACGTCAGGTGAGTCCGACCGGGAACATTCGGGATATTCCCTTTGTGGTGCTGGTTGGTGGCTCGTCCCTGGATTTCGAAGTACCGCAACTTGTAACCGATGCGCTGGCGCATTATCGCCTGGTTGCCGGGCGCGGCAACATTCGTGGCACCGAGGGTCCGCGCAATGCGGTCGCGACCGGGCTGATTCTCTCCTGGCACAAGGCGTTCGCTCATGGAAAGTAATCTCAACACGCCCGCTATCGTTATCTTCACCACCGGTGACTGTGCTGACACCTGGAACGACGTGCTGCTGGGTATTGAAGAAGAAGGGATCCCGTTTGTGATTCAGGAGAACCATTCAGCCGACGTTATCCACAACGCATGGCTCGCGGCATGCCAGTCGCCGCTGCTGGTTGGCATTGGCTGCAGTCGCGAAAAACTGGTCGTGCACTACAAAAATCTACCCGCGTCAGCGCCGCTTTTTACGCTGATGTATCAACAAGATAACCACGCTCGTCGCAGCATCGGTAATAACGCTGCGCGGCTGGTTAAAGGCATTCCATTCCGGGAATGCCACTCATAACCCACAGGAGACAAGCAGTATGAATAACGCACTGGGACTGGTTGAAACAAAAGGGCTTGTCGGCGCTATTGAAGCCGCTGATGCCATGGTGAAATCCGCAAACGTGCAGTTGGTCGGTTACGAAAAAATCGGCTCAGGCCTGATCACCGTTATGGTCCGTGGTGATGTCGGTGCGGTGAAAGCCGCAGTAGATGCAGGAAGCGCAGCTGCAAGCGCCGTTGGCGAGGTGAAATCCTGCCACGTTATCCCGCGTCCGCACAGCGACGTTGAAGCCATTTTACCTAAATCCGCATAAGTCGTTGCAACCAAGGAGCACAGCGTGAAGCAATCACTGGGATTACTCGAAGTTAGTGGTCTGGCATTAGCCATCAGTTGCGCGGACGTCATGGCGAAAGCCGCCTCCATCACGCTGGTGGGCCTCGAAAAAACCAACGGTTCAGGCTGGACGGTGATCAAGATAATCGGGGATGTGGCCTCCGTGCAGGCGGCCATTTCTACCGGTGTCAGTTTCGCGGACCAACGCGATGGGCTGGTGGCTCACAAAGTCATTTCCAGACCAGGGGACGGAATCCTGTCACATAGCGTGACACCGGCCCCCGAGCCAACACCCGCCCCCATCCAGGTCGAGCCGCAAGAAGAGATGTTGGTGGACAGCACTGCGTCCGAAGCGCCGCAAAATGCGGAGTTGATTAGCTGCAATCTGTGCCTTGACCCAGCCTGTACCCGCCAGAAAGGTGAGCCTCGATCTCTTTGTCTGCACTCTGGCAAACGAGGTAAAGCGTGATGGATAAACAGCAACTCAAGTCAACGGTCGCCAAAGTTCTGGATGAAATGCGCGAGCGCCCTATTCCGCTGGGGATCTCTAATCGTCATATTCATCTTTGTACTGAAGATTACGTCCGTTTGTTTCCCAATCAGCCTATCAGCAAGAAAAAAGGGCTATTGCAGCCCGGACAATACGCTGCAGAGCAGACCGTCACGCTGGTTGGACCTAAAGGACAGTTAAAAAATGTGCGTTTACTCGGCCCGCTACGAAGCGCCAGTCAGGTTGAAATTTCACGTACCGATGCCCGTACGCTAGGTATTGCTGCCCCGCTGCGTATGTCGGGCAATATCCAGGGCACGCCGGGTATTCGCCTTGTCAGTCCATTTGCTGAACTGGACTTAACATCCGGCGTTATCGTTGCTCAACGGCATATCCATATGTCGCCGCTCGATGCCCTGATTCTGCGGGTTTCCCATGGTGACAAAGTCTCGGTCGCCATTAATGGCGATGAACGCCGGCTGATTTTCGATAACGTCGCCGTACGCGTTTCACCGGATATGCGCCTTGAGATGCATATTGATACCGACGAAGCCAATGCCGCAGGGGCGGATAATCCGCAGGCATTCGCCACACTGGTGACTTCACAATGAACAACGAACTGCTGCAACGCATTATCGAGGAGGTTGTTTCCCGATTAAAAAAACGCGCGGCAAGCACGATCTCCCTCAGCGTCGCGCAGTTACGGGAAGTAAACCCACGGATACTATGCTGCCAATACTCGTCACTGCACATTTTGCAGGCTGACCTGCTCCTGCTGGAGCAAATTGTCGAAAGCAGCTCTGCCAATATGTCGGTAGTCACGATCCACGAAGCGCTGGCATGCGGAGTCCGCGTGAAAATTTCACTACATCACCAATTGTTACCCGCAGTACCCGTGAAAAAACTCGCGCGTCTGCCGCTGGAGTTTGGTGACGAACTGGGGCGAGCCATCGTTCTGCATCCTGACAAACTTCTCAGTTACGCCGACGTCGCCCAATTGCACGATGCGGTTTTAGTGCTACGCCGTCGATGCGTCGTCACTGCGCTGGCTCAGGAAACTGTCAGTACGCGAAATGTCCAATTAATTAAGCAGGAGTGAGCTATGCATCTGGCACGGGTTACAGGCGTTGTTGTCTCTACGCAAAAGTCCCCCTCCCTGGTCGGGAAAAAGCTGTTGCTGGTACGTCGGGTGAGTGCTGACGGAGAGCTGCCAGCCTCCCCGACGACCGGGGACGAAGTCGCCGTTGATTCTGTCGGCGCGGGAACCGGCGAACTGGTTTTACTCAGCAGCGGCTCCAGTGCCCGGCACGTTTTCTCCGGCCCAAATGAGGCCATCGATCTGGCTATTGTCGGCATTGTCGACACGCTTTCTCGTTAGGAGGAACTATGGCGATTTATACCCGCACTGGCGATGCCGGCACAACGGCCCTCTTTACCGGGCAACGCGTAAGCAAAACGCATCCGCGCGTCGAGGCTTACGGGACGCTGGACGAACTCAATGCGGCGCTTAGCCTGTGTATTTGTGCGGCGAAAAGCCCGCAGCACCGCCAGTTACTTGAAAACATTCAACTGCAGCTTTTTTGGTTCAGCGCCGAACTCGCCAGCGAGAGCGAACAACCAAACCCAGAGCAGCGCTACATCAGTTCAGAAGAAATTGCAGCGCTGGAAACCGCCATCGATACCGCGATGGGGAGAGTACCGCCGCTGCGCAGCTTTATTTTACCGGGCCGCAGCGAAGCGGCCAGCCGTCTGCATTTTGCCCGTACGCTGGCTCGCCGCGCAGAGAGGCGACTGGTCGAGCTTTCTGCCGATATTGCTGTCAGACATGTGCTGATGCGTTACATCAATCGTCTGTCCGACTGCTTATATGCGCTCGCACGGGCAGAAGATCATGACGCCCATCAAAACGACATTATTCAGAAAGTGGCTGAGCGTTATCTCGCCGCCATCCGTACATCAGCCATAAAGGAGCCGACTATGTCTCTGTCTTTTCAGGAGCTCCACCAACTGACTCGCGCTGCGGTGACGAGAGCAGAAGAACTTCAGGTTCCGGTCGTCATCAGCATTGTTGATGCGAACGGGACCCAAACGGTGACCTGGCGTATGCCTGACGCATTGCTCGTCAGTAGCGAACTGGCACCCAAAAAAGCCTGGACCGCCGTGGCGATGAAAAGCGCCACGCATGAATTAACGTCAGCGGTGCAACCAGGCGCGGCGCTTTACGGTCTGGAAAGCCATATGCAGGGAAAAGTCGTCACTTTTGGTGGCGGATACGCATTATGGCGAGAGGGTCTACTCCTTGGGGGTCTTGGCATCAGCGGGGGAAGCGTTGACCAGGATATGGACATTGCAGAAACGGCCATTGCGGCGATTAACGTGAGAACACATCAATGAATACTTCAGAACTTGAAACCCTCATCCGTAACATTTTGAGTGAACAACTCGCCCCGGCAAAAACAGAAACCAAAGGAAACGGAATTTTTCCGTCCGTGGGTGAAGCTATCGAAGCCGCGCATCAGGCTTTTTTACGTTACCAGCAATCGCCATTAAAAACTCGCAGTGCCATCATTCACGCCCTGCGAGAAGAACTGACCCCTCATCTTGCTTCCCTGGCCGCTGAGAGCGCAGCTGAAACAGGAATGGGCAACAAAGAGGATAAATTCCTCAAGAATAAAGCTGCGCTGGACAATACTCCAGGGATCGAAGATCTCACCACCACGGCACTGACCGGTGATGGCGGCATGGTGTTATTCGAGTATTCACCGTTTGGCGTGATTGGCTCCGTCGC
Source organism: Citrobacter werkmanii (assembly GCF_008693645.1). Lineage (NCBI taxonomy): Bacteria > Pseudomonadati > Pseudomonadota > Gammaproteobacteria > Enterobacterales > Enterobacteriaceae > Citrobacter > Citrobacter werkmanii. The sequence continues at coordinate 3,162,782 of NZ_CP044101.1, forward strand.
CCCCAGTACCAACCCGACGGAAACCATAATTAACAACAGCATCAGTATGCTGGCTGCGGGGAACAGCGTTTATTTTAGCCCGCATCCGGGCGCTAAAGTGGTCTCACTGAAACTGATTGCCATGATTGAGGATATTGTTTTCCGCTGCTGCGGGATCCGTAATCTTGTCGTCACGGTCACAGAACCCACTTTTGAGGCTACCCAGCAGATGATGGCACACCCTAAAATCGCAGTTCTGGCGATTACCGGTGGCCCAGGCATTGTTGCTATGGGTATGAAAAGCGGGAAAAAAGTCATTGGCGCAGGCGCAGGCAACCCTCCCTGTATTGTCGATGAAACAGCCGACCTGGTTAAGGCGGCGGAAGATATCATCAACGGCGCATCTTTTGATTACAACCTCCCCTGCATTGCTGAGAAGAGCCTGATTGTTGTTAGTGCCGTTGCCGAACGCCTGGTTCAACAAATGCAGTCTTTTGGCGCACTGCTTCTCACGAGCGAAGAGGTAGACAAACTGCGGGCAGTCTGTTTGCCCGAAGGCATGGCCAATAAAAAGCTGGTAGGAAAAAGCCCGGCCACCTTACTGGAAGCCGCAGGAATACCTGTTCCGGCAAAAGCGCCTCGATTACTGATAGGTATCGTCAAGGCTGACGACCCGTGGGTTACCAGCGAGCAGCTAATGCCAATGCTCCCCATCGTCACGGTGAGCGATTTTGACAGTGCGTTAACGTTGGCTCTGAAAGTTGAAGAGGGATTGCATCACACCGCCATTATGCATTCACAGAATGTGTCGCGTTTGAATCTTGCCGCACGCACGCTTCAGACCTCCATTTTTGTGAAAAATGGCCCCTCTTACGCCGGGATTGGCGTGGGTGGTGAAGGCTTTACCACTTTCACAATTGCGACGCCGACCGGTGAAGGAACAACATCGGCACGTACTTTCGCACGTTCTCGTCGTTGCGTGCTGACAAACGGTTTTTCTATTCGCTAATGGGGCCGTTATGAAAAGCTTTTCACTGCAAACTCGATTATTCAGCGGCCAGGGAAGCCTGGATGTGCTCAAGCGTTTCACGAATAAGCATATCTGGATTATCTGCGATGGTTTTCTGGCGCGTTCTCCTGTGATTGAAAAGCTGCGCAACACGCTTCCTGCGGATAATCGCATCAGCATTTTCAGCGATATTACCCCCGACCCAACCATTAGCACGGTGGTGCAAGGGATTGCGCAAATGCAGTCCCTGCGACCGGATGTTGTCATTGGTTTTGGCGGAGGCTCAGCGCTGGATGCCGCGAAAGCCATCGTTTGGTTCAGCCGACAGTTCGGTATTGAAATCGAAACCTGTGTTGCTATTCCCACCACCAGCGGCACAGGCTCGGAAGTGACCAGCGCCTGCGTGATTAGCGATCCGGATAAAGGCATTAAATATCCCTTGTTTGATAATGCGCTTTACCCGGATATGGCCATCCTCGATCCAACGCTGGTTGTCAGCGTACCTCCTGCCATCACCGCGAATACCGGCATGGACGTCCTGACGCATGCGCTGGAGGCTTACGTGTCCACGAAGGCCAGCGACTTTACCGACGCGCTGGCGGAAAAAGCGGCACAAATCGTCTTCCAGTACCTTCCCGTCGCCGTCAGCAAAGGCGAGTGTCTGGCAACCAGGGGGAAAATGCACAACGCGTCAACGCTCGCAGGAATGGCATTTAGCCAGGCGGGGTTGGGTATAAACCATGCGATTGCCCATCAGTTGGGCGGCCAGTTTCATCTGCCCCACGGACTTGCCAATGCACTGCTGCTGACCCCTGTTATTCATTTTAATGCCCGCGCCCCCAGGGCCGCGAAGCGCTATGCCCGTTTCGCTAAAGCCTGCCATTTATGCCCGGATAACGCGAACGATACGGCTGCGCTGAATGCGCTCATTCATCACATTGAGCTTCTCAAAAAACAGTGTGCGTTACCTTCTTTCGTTGACGCACTCAAAGACGGAAAGCAAAACTGGTCACAGCGTATACCGTCGATGGTTCAGGCCGCGCTGGCTGATGTCACGCTGCAAACCAATCCTCGTGTTGCCGACGCCAGTGCCATGCAGGAACTGCTTGAGGAATTATTATGAATACAGCCATGACGGCAGAGTCCACGCTTTATGATGCGCAGACGATACGCGAACGCGTTCGGGCTGCTGGCGTTGTTGGAGCCGGCGGTGCTGGCTTTCCTGCGCACGTAAAATTACAGGCGCAGGTCGATACATTTCTGGTGAATGCCGCCGAATGTGAACCGATGTTAAAAGTTGACCAGCAATTGATGAGCGTCCAGGCAGGTCGACTTATTCGCGGCGTTAAATATGCCATGACGGCTACCGGAGCCAGTGGCGGTATTATTGCGCTCAAAGAAAAATACCAGAAGGCTATCAATGCGTTAGCTCCTCTGCTACCTGCCGATATCCGGTTACACATTTTACCTGATGTCTACCCGGCCGGTGACGAGGTGCTGACCATCTGGATGGCAACAGGCCGGAGGGTCCCACCTGCCGCACTGCCGGTCAGCGTCGGCGTGGTGGTTAATAACGTCCAGACCGTGCTCAACATCGCCAGAGCGGTTGAACAGCAATATCCCGTTACCCGTCGTACGTTGACCGTCAACGGCGCAGTAGCCAAACCCATCACACTCACTGTCCCTATCGGGATGTCACTTCGCGAGGTGCTGGCGCTGGCGGGAGGCGCAACCGTTGACGATCCAGGATTTATTAATGGCGGCCCGATGATGGGCGGTCTGATTACCTCCCTGGATACCCCCGTCAGCAAGACCACCGGTGGGTTGCTGGTTTTACCAAAATCTCATGCGCTGATTCAGCGGCGAATGCAGGATGAACGCACCGTGCTTTCCGTCGCAAAAACCGTATGCGAGCAGTGCCGTTTGTGTACGGATTTGTGCCCAAGGCACTTAATCGGCCATGAATTATCACCACATCTGCTGGTTCGCGCGGTTAATTATCAGCAGGCGGCCACACCACAGCTGCTGCTCACGGCCCTGACCTGTTCAGAATGCAATGTCTGTGAAAGCGTTGCCTGTCCGGTTGGAATATCGCCGATGCGAATCAACCGCATGCTTAAACGCGAACTACGGGCGCTCAACCATCGTTATGAAGGGCCGCTAAATCCTGAGGATGAAATGGCGAAGTACCGGTTGATCCCGATTAAGCGCCTTATTACCAAACTGGGTCTTAGCGACTGGTATCACGATGCGCCACTGGCTGAGACTGATTTTTCCACCGATGAAACGACGCTGTTGCTACGCCAGCATATTGGCGCCAGCGCCATCCCATGTGTGCAGCAAGGCGATCGCGTTGTTCGCGGTCAATGCGTTGCCGATGTGCCGACGGGCGCATTAGGTGCGACTGTCCACGCCAGTATTGACGGTATTGTCAGCGAAATCACTGAGCAATCCATCACGGTAATAAGAGGTTAATCATGTCTCAGGCTATAGGGATCTTAGAACTCACCAGCATTGCCAAAGGAATGGAAGCTGGCGATGCCATGTTAAAAAGCGCGAATGTGAATTTACTGGTCAGCAAGACCATCTGCCCGGGAAAATTCCTGCTCATGCTCGGTGGTGACGTAGGCGCAGTACAACAGGCGATAGCCACTGGTACATCTCTTGCTGGCGATATGCTCGTCGACAGTCTGGTACTGCCTAATATTCATGCCAGCGTACTCCCGGCAATCAGCGGGTTAAATAGCGTGGATAAGCGTCAGGCCGTCGGGATTGTTGAAACATGGAGCGTGGCGGCTTGTATCTGTGCTGCGGATCGCGCTGTTAAAGCTTCCAACGTCACACTGGTACGCGTGCACATGGCATTTGGTATTGGCGGCAAGTGCTACATGGTTGTCGCTGGCGATGTATCCGATGTGAATAACGCAGTAACGGTTGCCAGTGAAAGCGCGGGTGAAAAAGGCCTGTTGGTTTATCGCTCCGTTATACCTCGCCCGCATGAAAGCATGTGGCGGCAGATGGTGGAGGGATAATGGAAAGACAGCCCACCACGGATCGTATGATCCAGGAATATGTTCCTGGCAAGCAGGTCACGCTGGCGCATCTTATCGCCAATCCCGGAAAAGATTTGTTCAAGAAACTGGGATTACAGGATTCAGTATCCGCAATCGGGATTTTGACGATTACCCCCAGCGAAGCCTCAATTATCGCCTGCGATATCGCCACGAAATCCGGAGCGGTAGAGATTGGTTTTCTCGACCGATTTACCGGCGCAGTGGTACTGACGGGCGACGTCTCCGCCGTTGAGTACGCGCTGAAACAGGTAACCCGAACGCTGGGCGAAATGATGCGTTTTACCGCTTGCCCCATCACCCGGACGTAATCTCATGAAACGCATCATGCTAATCGGACCCAGCCAGTGCGGAAAAACGTCGCTCACACAATGCATGCGGGGAGAAGCGCTTCACTATCAGAAGACCCAGGCCATAGTCTGGTCGCCCACAGCGATAGATACACCGGGCGAATATCTTGAAAACCGCTGTCTGTATAGTGCGCTGCTGGCCAGCTCCTGTGAAGCAGACATCATCGCGCTGGTCCTCAATGCTGACGCGCCGTGGTCGCCATTTTCTCCCGGTTTCACCGGCCCAATGAACCGACCCGTCATTGGCCTCGTCACTAAAGCCGATTTAGCCAATCCGCAGCGCATTTCCCTCGTTGAGAGCTGGTTAGTCGAGGCTGGCGCGCAAAAAGTGTTTGTCACCAGTGCGCTGGAGAATACAGGTGTCGATGAGATGTTCATTTTTCTGAATGCAAAGGAACTTTCATGTCTCACAAAATAATGGCCATTAATGCGGGGAGTTCCTCGCTCAAGTTTCAGCTTCTGGCGATGCCACAAGGTGAAATGATTTGTCAGGGGTTGATCGAGCGTATTGGTATGTCTGATGCTCAGGTCACCCTTAAAACGCCTGCGCAAAAATGGCAGGAAACATTGCCCGTAGCCGATCATCGTGAAGCAGTGACGCTGCTCCTGGAAAAACTGCTCAACCACAATATTATCAGCAGTCTGCAGGAGATCGACGGCGTGGGGCATCGCGTCGCACACGGCGGGGAATCTTTTAAAGATTCCGCACTGGTAACCGATGAAACGCTGGCGGAAATTGATCGCCTTGCGGAACTGGCCCCGCTACATAACCCGGTAAATGCGTTGGGAATTGCAGTATTTCGCCAGCTATTACCCGAAACGCCGGCCGTGGCGGTTTTTGACACCGCTTTTCATCAGACGCTTGACGAGCCTTCTTTCATTTATCCCCTGCCCTGGCGTTACTATTCAGAGCTGGGTATTCGTCGTTACGGATTTCATGGCACCAGCCACAAATATGTCAGCGCCCAGCTTGCTGAAAAGTTAGGGGTGCCCCTCAGCGCCCTGCGCGTCGTTTGTTGTCATCTTGGCAACGGCAGCAGCATCTGCGCCATCAAAGGTGGTCAATCAGTTAATACCTCTATGGGGTTTACGCCACAGTCTGGCGTGATGATGGGCACGCGAAGTGGCGATATTGATCCGTCTATTTTGCCGTGGATTGCCCTGCGCGAAGGCAAGACACCGCAGCAGCTCAACCAATTGCTCAACAATGAATCCGGCTTACTCGGCGTTTCTGGGATCTCACCTGACTATCGCGACGTTGAACATGCCGCAGATACGGGCAATCATCAGGCTGCGCTGGCGTTGACGCTTTTTGCCGAACGAATTCGCGCCACCATTGGTAGCTATATTATGCAGATGGGCGGTCTGGATGCGCTGGTGTTTACCGGAGGCATAGGAGAAAACTCAGCGCGGGCGCGCGGCGCAATTTGTCACAATCTGAATTTCCTGGGACTGGCCGTCGATGAAGAAAAAAATCAGCGAAACGCCACCTTTATTCAGACAGAAAATTCGCTGGTCAAAGTGGCGGTGATCAATACCAACGAAGAGCTGATGATAGCGCAGGACGTTATGCGTTTAGCGATAGCGGAAACTGTGACGTTGGGCATTCCAGCTTAATCCTGCCGCACTGCAAATTGCGGCAAATCATGGTAATAGCGCGATCGCCATGACACTATGCGCCGAGGATTGCTGATCACAAAGGTGAATACGTGGCTATTGCGCAATGTCCCGCATCATGCGGTGAACTTATCCAGGGCTGGATTCTGGGCAGTGAGAAATTAGTCTCCTGCCCGGTCGAATGGTATAGCACCGTTGAGGTCACTTCAGGCTCACCGCTGGCAGAGGAACGTCCACTTTCACGGGCGATGGTTAATCGGCTATTGCAGCACTGGCAATACCCGCCGCAGATGAGTGAGGATATCCGAATTGATGTCCAGTCAACTATTCCTATCGCTAAAGGAATGGCCAGCAGCACTGCAGATATTGCCGCCACTGCTGTCGCCACGGCACATCACCTGGGCCATCACCTGGATGAATCTACGCTGGCGCAACTTTGCGTTTCGCTGGAGCCTACCGACAGCACCGTTTTTCGTAAGCTTACCCTTTTCGATCATAACGACGCCTCCACGCAAATTGCCTGCGAAGCCCAGCCTCAACTCGATCTGCTGGTTCTCGAAAGCCCGGAAACATTGCGCACTGCTGATTATCACCGTATTCCGCGTCATTCCGGGTTACAGGCAGGTGCTCCGGCCCTCAAACGAGCATGGGAAAAGGTACAGGAAGCTTGTATCAGCCAAAATCCTTACCGGATGGGCGAAGCTGCCACGCTAAGCGCAACCGCCAGCCAGTTGCTGTTACCGAAACCAGATTTTGATTCGCTATTAGCGCTGGTAGAGGAATGTGATTTATACGGCGTTAACGTTGCGCACAGCGGCAGCGTTGTCGGCCTGATGCTGGACAGAACGCGTCATGATGTGGATTACATAAAATGGATGCTGACACAGAAAAAACTGACGGTTCACTGGCCGGAACAGCATTTATTGCGAATGGTCGCAGGCGGAGTTGAACTGCAATAAGGGTCGCCGCACAGCAGCGACCCGGACAAGCATAAATCGTTACTCAGCTTTGGCTTCGCCGTTTTTCAGTTCACCCATGGCTTTCAGCTTCTTAGAAATATCGCGGCGCTCTTTTGAGATCTCAGCATTTTTGATGATGTAATCATCAACGCGATCTTCGTAATCGCTTTTCATGCTAGCGATAATGCCCTGAATCGCTTCCACGCTCATGCCTGGCTTGATGTAGTCGCTCAGGTTGTCCAACAGCAGGACACGTTTCTGGTTGTCACGGATCTTTTTCTCAACGTCCTGGATTTCACGTTGCAGTTTGTTTTTACGACGGAACAGACGAACAAATTCCAGCACGTCCTGGAAAGAAGGCTTGGTAGTTTCCATTTTTACACCCCTGATAATGTGAGATTCGGATTCGTTTAAACAACGGCTAAAGTGGGTCAACATTACTTTCATGCCCGCCATACTTCAAGTTGCATCTGCATCGACAATGCATGGTTAAAACCTGAATTATCGAGGGTAAAGCCATTGCAGTTACCAATGGTTTTAGCCTTTTTCAGTATCATACCTCTAATCGTTGCTGAATCGAAGCAGCAGTAGAACCAATCCCCTCATCTGCTTTTTATTTGCGCAGCGCGCGACAGATTAAATGAGAAAGTAACTCCAGCTGTCGCGCCATCTCCATATTCAACCAAACGTAGCCGTGAATAGGCGTTTCTGCGACATTATCGCCCTTATGCTCAGCGATAAGCTGACGTAGCTCTACCACGGTATCATTGAGCTTCTCCGTATTGGCAAGTACTGGCTGCGGATTACCTTCATACAATGCATGCGTTATCGTCAGTAGCGCCTGCTGCGTCCTGAGCTGGGTTTCACGCAAAGTATGCGCATTCAACATAACAAAGTGACTGGTACGGCTGGCCCAGAGCGCATTGATTTGCAACTCGAGCATGCAGACGAGGTTACGATTAACCGTCTGAATAGCTTCAAAAATGGATTTTTGAATGTGGGTTTCTTTACTGGCAGGGACGATGAGCCCGCGCATTTTGACAACCTCGCTCAACAGCTGTTGTAAATGCTTCTCCAGTCGCGGTTGTTCAAGCAGATTGGGGGAGAGCGCCGCCTGGTACACCCGATTGTACCCCGTGACGCAATGCGCCAGTTGAATACGCCAGTGTATAAATGCCCGTTGTGGCCACACGCCGGTAAACAGCATCGCCAGCAACGATCCAAGAATAACGTCGCCGCCACGCCATAACGCCGTATTCATATCCCCAGCGGGAGCACCCACTACAACGGCAAGCGTAATACCAATCAACAGCGCCTGATACGGTTTTTTGCCCAATGCCAGCCAACCGCAGAGAAACATCGCCACCGCGCACCATATCAGCATCAGCGGAAGCGAAAAAAGCTCCAGACGCAGGGCCACCAGCCCAAGCACCGATCCCAGGATCGTGCCGCCAATACGTTCAAAAGCTCTGGGAACAACGTTCCCCCAAAAAGAAATAGGCCCCATGATCACCACCAGCGTGATCAGAGGCCATGTACCTTCAGGAATGTTTAACAGGCGTACCAACAGAAAAGTGAGAATAAACGCAAGCGCAATGCGAATACCGTGCACTACACGATAATGACGATACAAACGAATTTCAAAAGGGCTCAGTGACTTATTGGCACGCACTCATGCACTCCGTCAGCGAATAGCAAATAACAGAATTGTACTCGTTTTTTGCCTGAAAATATCATCCTGATTTGCATCAAAAACAGTTACTTCGACTGTACCGGTATGTACATTTCAATGTCCCAGTAGTCATCCTCGATGCCATTGTTCATGTACACTTCAAAGCAGGGTTTAGCAGCTATTTCGAAAGTCGTATCTTGCATCAGGCAGTCAAAAAACTGGTACCACGGCGTCGCAAAGTCATGATTTTCTACACGCGCAACGGCAACAGCATAGTCGCCACCCGCCACTTCGGTCAGGATCACCCCTTCGCTGTTTTCCGGGATCGCAAAATCTTCAGGCACAGATACCACGGTATCGCAACGCAGTTTCTCCGCCGGGACAACGTCAGGATTGTCGTAATAAACGGCTATCCATTCCAGCGGAACAATTTGCTTCCCGTCGACCCACTTCATTAACTGCTCAAAACCTTGCTTTACCGTTTGTTCCCACGGACCAACCATGTGAAAACCGGCAATCCTGCGTTTATCGACCTGTTTAATCTCGTACTCCATATAACCTCCGTGATTACACTGTATGTATATACAGTGTAATTTTTAGGTATTTCGGCCACAAGTAAATAGTGATTATTATGTGAGCAGATTCGCACTCTTGCCAGTCAGGCATTCCAGGAAATAACTACGCCTTGTGGTGGAAATAATCGCTCAGACGCGAGAAAACGCCACCTTCGCTGACGGACTCCAGCGTAACCAGAGGCCAGTGCGCCACCAGCTTATCCCGATCGTAGAGTTCAATTTCACCCACACGCTGATGTGCCGCGATTGGTGCAACCAGTTCTTTCTTATCAAGGACATATTTTGCTTTAATGTTAGCCACTTCCGCTTTAGGCAGGGCCATCCAGAAATCCTGCTCGGTGCCCAGGCTGATTTTTTCTTTGTCGCCATACCAGATCCGTTCAGTACCGACCTGCTTACCGCTACGCAAAACCTGCACCGTATCGAAGTTTTGTTGTCCCCATTGCAGCAGCTTACGCGCCTGGTCTTCGCGCCCTTTCGCACTCTCTGCTCCCATCACAACCGCAATCAGTCGACGCTGTCCATCAACGGCGGAAGCGATCAGATTGAACCCGGCACCGGACGTATGCCCTGTCTTCAGACCATCCACGTTCATGGTTTTATCCCACAACAGGCCATTACGGTTTTGCTGCGTGATTCCGTTCCAGGTAAGGCTTTTCTCACTGTACATATGGTAGAAATCCGGTTCACCATGGATGATAGCTCGCGACAATACGGCCAGATCGTAAGCAGAGCTATGCTGACCAGGCGCATCCAGACCATGGACCGTTTCAAAATGGGTATCCTGCAGGTTCAGCTTTTGCGCATAGTTGTTCATCATCGCGACAAACTGCGGTTGTCCCCCGGCGATGTAATCAGCCAGCGCCACGCAGGCATCATTCCCGGAATCAACAATTAGCCCGCGGCTGAGGTCGCGCACCGAAACGCGATCGCCTTGTTTCAGGAACATCAAGGATGAACCGACGAATACCGGATTGTCTTTCGCCCAGGCATCGCGCCCAACAGTGACAATATCGGTTGGACTAATGCGCTTACTGTCGATTGCGCGGTCAACAACATAGCCGGTCATCAGCTTGGTCAGACTGGCGGGGTTACGTTGCTGGTGTTCATTACCGGCTGTCAGAATTTGGCCCGTGGTGTAATCCATTAATACCCACGCCCCGGCATTTATCGCAGGCGGCTGTGGGGCGAAGCTGGCGGCATCGGTCGCCCAGGCGGACGTAAAACTCATCGTGAATAGTGAAGCGGCAATAAACAAACGGCGTTTCAACAGCATGTCCTCAGAAAAGGGAGAAATAGCCGTTCTTTTTACGGAAGTTCTGTCGAACAAACTTGAATAAATTGCAAGAAAATGTGACATAAGGCACATTTTCTTGCTGTCATACAAGGCTGTCAGCGACAAACCGCGCGCGAAATTATCCTTTGCGTGGCGCAGTCTCTGCGTGATGGCTGCGATGGCGATGGTAGCCGTCGATCATACTGCGGAAAATTTGCCCTGGCGTGTCGCCCAGCGTGCACAGGTAAATATGTGCGCAGATAAACAGTAAGCCGACAATCGCTAGCGCCATATGCAGCACCAGCATTATCGGCCCTGCCCCTGACACCTGCGGGTAGAGGCATAACAACCCGGTGATGATCAACAGCGGAACCAGCGCGTACATAATGGCCAGGTAGGCCAGTTGTTGCAGTGGGTTAAATTTATCCTTTGCCGTTGCGGCAAACGGATGCGGCTCGCCTTTCATGATGCCATACAGATAAAAGCGCGTTTGCAGCAGGCAGCGTGATATTAACCCGTTTAACTTCACGCGATAATGGCAGCCGTTGCCGCTGGTTGCGTTTATTAACACAAAGCCAATCCAGAAGGCCAGCAATGCGAAGCCGCACCAGGTATGTACCTGCACCATCAACGCTACCGGTCCGACAGAGAAGTGGCCAAACAGGCCGCTCAGCAAAAGCAGAATAAAGAGCAGCGCATTTCCCCAGTGCCAACGGCGAACAGCCAGCGAATAGAGGTACTCCCGGTGCTCCTCTCCGGTTACCGTTTTCGGCGCCAGCATCCGACGTAACAGCGCGTGCGTGACCAGGCCCGCAATCATCAGCACAACAATAACGCCCGCATAAATGAGCCACAGCGGCCAGTAGTCCGGCGCATAGTTAAGTTCCGCTCCCCAGATAGAATTCATACTTTACCCTCCTGATGGATCTCTTTACGCCGATAAACACTCACCTGGCCACTACGCGTATCCTGCTGGCGATAAACCTCTTTTTGATTGATCCAGTGCTGGATTTCCGGGTCATCGCGACGACCAAACTTCAACGCATCCGTCGGACAAACGGAAACGCAGGCGGGCGACTGTTCAACATCCAGACGGGTATCCGCGCAGAAATTACATTTGTCTGCGATTCCCGTTTGTGGATTAAGGTAGCGCACATGGAACGGACAAGCAGCGACGCAGTAGTCACAGCCAATACAGCGGGACTTATCCACCTGCACAATGCCGTTTTCATCGCGGAATGATGCACCGGTTGGACAAACGCTGACGCACGGCGCATCTTCACAATGCTGGCAAGAAACACGAACAAACTGGAAATGGGAAAGCGCCTCGGGTTCATGTTCCGGTGAACGGATCTGCACCTGTAAGCGGCTAAAACCTTCAGGCACGTCATTCAGTACCTTGCAGGCAACCGTACACGCCTGACAACCAATGCAGCGTTTTTCGTCATGCAGCATGACATAAGGGTTTGTTGATTGATTCATGATGTACTCCTTTCTCATGCCCGACGAAGCGTAACGCCAGCGGTGTGGACCACCGTACCTGACACCGGACTGGTGACATGTGGAAGCAAATTACCGCAATGAATACCGTGCGTCGTCGCGGCTGTTTTGGCTCCTGCCTTGGCGCCAAATCCCATATAGACGAATAGCGTATCGGGTCGAATACCGGCGGTGACCAACGCTTTGCCTTTTTCCTTACCGGTTGCATTTTCCAGCCAGATGTCATCGCCGCTTTTGATGCCTTTTTCACGGGCCGTTTGCGGGTGGATCCACACCGCGTTGTCCCACATCAGCTCACTCAGCAGTGGCACATATTGCGTTGCGCCATTGGTATGAACCGCCACTTTCCCCTGAATAAAATAGAGTTCATTGTCGCCTTTGAGCGCAAAATTGCGGGCGCGAGGAACACCGTAGCCTGGCAGGAGTGTTTCCAGCTCGGCAGAGTAGAGTTCGATTTTTCCTGACGGGGATTTAAAACGCAGCTGCTCACCATAAGTGCCGTCGCTATCAACCGCTACCGCGCCCGGATAGCGTGCCACAAATTGACGCACCGCTTCGGGTTCGCGCAGCAATAGCGGAACGCCCCACTCGCGATACCCTTTCTGACGCAGCTCAGCAGATAACGCATGATCGCCATTAAGCTGGTACAGCTGGCGCGTTTGCATATCCTGCCATGGGTAGAATTGCCCAAGGCCTAACTGAACAGCCAGTTCTTTCCAGATTTGCCAGCTCGGACGCGCGTCACCGATAGGCTCAACCACCTGCTGACGCAAGGCATAGGCTGGATTCAGGCCCGACATATCAGAAACTTCTTCATCGCGCTCAAGGTAAGTACATTCAGGCAAAAGATAATCGGCATACGCCGCGCTTTCGCTTAAATAGACATCGCAACTGACCACCAGGTCGAGCTGTTCAACGGTCTTGACCAGGTCTGGTCGACAGGTCACGGTCTGGAAAGGGTTGTGTCGGGACATGATCCATCCCTTCACCGGATACGGCGTTTGCTTTAAGACGGCATCAATAATGCTTTGCACTACGCCGCCGCCGGCCGCGATGTACTTGAACTGCGGGGCCACCAGATCGATACGCTGCGCCGTTGGCTTGGGTAATTTGGCATCGGGTTTTGCCAGCACGGGAGCGACTTTCTCTCCGGCCAGCTTATTGTACGTTGCCGCCGCTTTTTTCTGATACAACCCACCCTCACGCTCAATATTTCCAAGTAACACATTGAGGGTGAAAATCATGCGCCTCATATCAATTTCTTCTTGCGAAAACGTCGCACGATGACCCGGACTGACAATGGCGTGAGGGGCGCTGGCTGCCATTTCGCGGGTGACCCGGATAATCACATCGGCAGGCACATCAGCGAGCTTTTGCGCCCATTCCGGCGTGGTCTCCTGGACCGCCTCAGCCAGTTGGTCAAACCCTGTGGTGTAGCGTGTAACAAAGTCTGCGTCATACAGCTTTTCTTTGATCATGACGTGACACATGGCCATCAGCACCGGTAGGTCGCCGCCAGGCTTAAGCGCATGCCATTCATCCGCTTTGCTGGAGAAGACGGACAAACGGGGATCAAAGCTGACCATTTTCGCGCCCTTTTCCTGCGCGGTCATCAGTTCATGGGTGTCGGCGACTTCAATACCTTCATAGAGGTTATGGCCAAAAGAGACCATATAACGGGTATTGACGATATCCATGGCTAAATCGCCACCCATCATAACTTTAGCGGCAATCGCTTTTCCGGCGGGGCATGTCGAGGCGTGAGTAAACGTGTTCGGCGATCCAAAAGCCGTCGCGAGGTGAAATAAATGGCCGGAAAGCGAACCGGACTTGGAAGAGAATACGACCCCCTCAGGACCATGCTGCGCTTTTATTGCCGTCATTTTTTCGGCAATTTCTTTATATGCCTGCTGCCAGCTAATTACCTGCCACTCACCGCTCCCGCGAGGTCCTGTGCGTTTCATCGGTTTAACAATACGATGCGGGTCGTTGACCAGGCTAACACCGCTGCCTCCGCGCGCGCAGACACGCGTCCCCTGCTGAGGCGCATTAGGGTTTCCTTGAATAAAAACCGTCTTATTATTTATTACCTGAGCCTGAATTGGGCAGCGAAAAGAACACATTTCGCACAAACTTGGCGTCAGGGATGTTTTCCCTTTTATGTGCTCGGGAGAATTCCGCGCCAGTGCGCCTGGTGGAAAACTGCCTATCGCACAGGCTGAGCAACCTATACCCACCCCTCGTAAAAAATTACGCCGACTTATGCTCATATAACCTCCTGTTATTAGATATATCCAATTATTATATGGAGTTTATATTATTAATTTTTAACCTCACTCACATTTTATTACAATGCATACAAGCGCATTAATAGAAATATAAGGTCGTTGTTTTTAAAAGACTTTTAAAACATCCAGAAAACAGAAAATGAAATAACAATAATGGTTATCAATTAACTTACTTCCCAGGGTGTGATTTTAAGAAAGTTTATTCCAGTAATTTCCTTTAACGGTAAGAAAATAATTAATCATTCGTTCGAAGCCGTGTTCAGCGCAATTTTCTTGCGTAGGCCATTCCGCATCGATAATCCTCTTGCTGATTACCTCGCTATTTTTTGGTATTCTTGGATAAGCGCTAAATTGATCCCGGACATAACTGAACAATGAATGACGGCAAGCAGCAACCTGGTTTTCTCTTCCACGATTACGAGACTTTTGGTACCCATCCGGCGCTGGATAGACCCGCGCAATTTGCGGCTATCCGCACAGATAATGACTTCAACATTATCGGTGAACCTGAAGTCTTTTATTGCAAACCCGCAGATGATTATCTGCCACAGCCCGAGGCGGTGCTGATTACCGGCATCACCCCGCAAGAAGCACGTGAAAAGGGAGAAAATGAAGCTGCTTTTGCTGCGCGTATTCACGCCCTGTTTACCGTACCGAAAACCTGTATTCTGGGCTATAACAACGTGCGCTTCGATGATGAAGTGACGCGAAATATCCTGTATCGCAATTTCTATGATCCCTATGCCTGGAGCTGGCAGAACGATAATTCGCGCTGGGATCTGCTGGATGTCATGCGTGCCTGCTATGCCCTGCGTCCTGAAGGTATTAATTGGCCGGAAAACGACGATGGCTTGCCCAGCTTCCGCCTGGAACATTTGACCAAAGCGAATGGGATTGAGCATGCCAATGCCCACGATGCAATGGCCGATGTGTATGCCACGATTGCGATGGCGCAATTAGTCAAGTCACGCCAGCCTCGTCTGTTTGAGTATCTCTATAGCCATCGTAATAAGCACAAACTGGCGGCGCTAATTGATGTGCCGCAGATGAAGCCGCTGGTCCATGTCTCGGGCATGTTCGGCGCATGGCGCGGTAACACCAGTTGGGTGGCGCCACTGGCCTGGCATCCGGAAAATCGCAACGCGGTTATCATGGTCGATCTGGCCGGTGATATTTCACCGCTGCTCGAACTGGACAGCGACGCGCTGCGTGAGCGGCTCTATACCGCTAAGGCAGTTCTGGGAGATAACCCCGCAGTGCCGGTTAAACTGGTGCACATCAACAAATGTCCGGTACTGGCACAGGCGAACACCCTGCGCCCGGAAGATGCCGATCGTCTCGGTATTAACCGCCAGCATTGTCTGGATAATCTCAAAATTCTGCGCGAAAACCCACAGGTACGCGACAAAGTCGTGGCTATCTTTGCCGAGGCGGAACCCTTTGCGCCATCGGATAACGTAGATGCCCAGCTGTACAACGGTTTTTTCAGCGATGCCGACCGCGCCGCGATGAAAATCGTTCTGGAAACCGAACCGCGCAATTTACCAGCGCTGGATATCACCTTTGTCGATAAACGCATTGAAAAGCTGCTGTTTAACTACCGCGCGCGTAACTTCCCTGGAACGCTGGATGAAGCCGAACAACAGCGCTGGCTAGACCATCGTCGTCAGGTATTCACGCCGGAGTTTTTGCAAAATTACGCCAATGAATTACAGATGCTGAGTCAGCATTATGCGGATAACAAAGAGAAGCTGACGCTGCTGAAAGCACTCTGGCAATATGCGCAAGAGATTGTCTAAATCCCACGTATAAAAAAACGGAGAACATGTCTCCGTTTTTTTTCAGCTAAATGCAGTTATTACGCGATATCTTCGTCGTACTGCGGTACCGGGTTGCGGAAGCTTTTGGTCACGCACGCCAGGTAGATCAGACCGATACCCGCCCAGATCAGGCCCAGAACCATTGAGCTTTCTTCCAGGTTCACCCACAGCGCGCCAACGGTCAGCGCACCGCACATTGGCAGGAACAGGTACTGGAAGTGATCTTTCAGCGTCTTGTTACGCTTCTCACGGATCCAGAACTGGGAGATTACCGACAGGTTAACGAAGGTAAACGCCACCAGCGCACCAAAGTTAATCAACGCCGTCGCCATCACCAGGTCGAAGTTGATTGCCAGCAAAGCAATCGCCCCAACCAGAATGATGTTCATGGACGGAGTACGCCATTTCGGGTGTACATAACCGAAGAAACTTTTCGGGAATACGCCGTCACGACCCATCACGTACATCAGACGCGCAACGCCTGCATGCGCCGCCATACCGGACGCCAGTACGGTAATGGTAGAGAAAATCAGCGCGCCGACCTGGAAGAACTTACCAGCAACATACAGCATGATTTCCGGCTGCGAAGCATCCGGATCCTTAAAGCGCGAGATATCCGGGAAGTACAACTGCAACAGATAGGTGGAGACGATAAAGATCAGGCCACCAATCAGCGCAGTCAGGAAAATCGCACGCGGGATCACGCGTTCAGCGTCTTTGGTTTCTTCTGACAGGTTGCTGATACCGTCAAAACCGGTGAACGAGAAGCACAGGATGGTAGCCCCGGTGATCATCGGGATCACGTGCGCATCACCCGACCAGAACGGACGGCTGCTCGCCAGCGTACCGGCGCCTTCCCCTTCGAACACGCCATAAACGACCATGCCGAGGATCACTGCAATCAGCACCACCTGCAACAACACGATCACGGTGTTGAAATTAGCGACGGACTTGAGGCTACGCAGGTTGAAGGCGGTCATAAAGGCCACCAGCGCCACCACGAACATCCACGATGGAATCGAAGGCACCAGCGCTTCAAAATAAATTTTCGCCAACAGAATGTTGATCATCGGCGCGAACAGGTAGTCCAGCAGCGATGACCAGCCAACCATAAAACCAACGGTCGGGCTAATGGATTTCTGAGCGTAAGTGTAGGCAGAGCCTGCGGACGGATAGCGGCGTACCAGTTTACCGTAGCTTAGTGCGGTAAAGAGGATGGCGATCAGTGCGAAGGCGTAAGCTGTCGGGACGTGACCATCGGTCATTCCTGAGACGATACCGAATGTATCGAACAGCGTCATCGGCTGCATATAGGCAAGGCCCATCATGACAACCGGAACCAGCGTAAGCGTTTTACGTAATTCCACGCGAGAGGTGTTTGGAGTAGCGTTATGCGACATGGTTATCCTCCATTACGGCGAAAACCGTCGCGTAAGCAAAAAATTGCCCCATTTTTTGTTAATCCTCAGCGACAACAACTGTCGATTTTTAAGTAAGTATCTATCCGGTACGAAGCCCGGCCTCTTTTATGAATGATTGGTTTGATGCAAAAAAATAACCGACGCGTATTAAAACGTCGGTTAATGTCATTTTTTGCAAGCGGCGTATTTTGCACTAATTTGGGGAGAAATAACAAGAGATTGAAGCAACTGTAAAAAAATATTTTTTCTCAACTGATTGATTTATCAGCATCCGTTTTAACGTACACCCCGGCAATAGCACTATTTGCTAAAATCTCGTCCCGCCACCAGGCGCTGGCAAGCCCGGCGGTCTGTTCATTCCACCCTATCCACACGGGTTCAAACAGAATTTGTCCGACCACTTTCTTCTCAATCAGCGCGCCGCTGTCCAAAAATCGCTGCGCCAGATAACGGGGAATATATCCGCATCCCAGACCACTGATTTGCAGCTCCAGCTTGGTTTTGAAGTCAAAAACGGTAATCGCTTCCTGATCGTCCAACACCTGAACGCCGGAGATGTTCGCTTGATGCGCATTCTCTCCCACCACGATGGCGCGAAATCGTCGAATAGTACGCCGATTTAACGGTTCCTGTTCCTGCGCCAGCGGATGATGCGGCGCAACCACAAACACCTGTTCCAGCGCGCCAAGCCGCGCAAAACCAAATTCGCTCCCCGCCGGCGGTTCGTGCATAGCGCCGACAATAATATCCGCCCGCCCCTGAGTAAGTGCATCCCAGGAACCACCCAGCACGCCGTTAATAAACTTCAGGCGCGTCACACTGTGATGTTGATAGAAGGATTCGATAAGGGGGGCCAGCAGTGAAAAGGGAAATGTATCATCGACGCCGATGACCAGTTCATTCTCCCAGCCTTCATGAAGTTTAATGGCTTGCTTTTCGAGTTCGCGGACGGAGTGCAATACCTCTCGCCCCTTTTCCAGCAGCATTTGACCGGTGCGGGTAAACTTAGCCCGGTGCCCACTGCGATCTAATAACTGAATATTAAGATCGCTTTCCAGTTTATGGACGGTGTAGCTAAGCGCAGACGGCGTCTTATACAATTTTACCGACGCCGCCGCGAAACTGCCCTCTTTTTCTAACGCATCGAGGATGATAAGAACGTCCAGCAGTGGTTTCATACTCGCCCCCTGGCGGTATACAGCGACACTCTGCTGGCCTGTCACTCCATCGGCATCACCAGCGGATCGGGATACTGGTACTCAAATCCAAGCTCATTACAAATACGGCTGCCATCAATGACTTTACCTTTACCGTTATCCGCACCGCCGCGAAATTCCGGCGGTTCCATCCCCAACTGGCGGGCCATCTGCGGATAGAACACGTTACGCGCCGGATGCATAGGCGCACATATATTATAGATGTGTCCCCCTTTGGGCGCTTGCAGCAGCAACGTGATGGCAGAAACGACATCATCCAGGTGCACCAGATTGACGCCATGGTTTCCATCTGGCGCCGTCTTGCCAGCGAAAAAGCGGCCGGGATGTCTTCCCGGGCCAACCAGTCCGGCCAGACGCAGAATATCTACCGAGGTGCCAGGCAGGTTATGCAACCAGTCTTCAAGATCTTTCAGAACACGCCCGCTGGCGGTGACCGGGTTACGCGGCGTCCCCTCTTTCACGATACCCTGGACATCGCCATAGACCGACGTCGAGCTGGTAAAAATAATCCGCGGGATCCGGTACGCCAGCGCACTGTCAACCAGTTCCTGCATGGCCTGCAGGTAAAATGTCTCCCCCGGCCCGCTACGGCGCGCAGGTAGCGTTATAACCAGTGCATCAGCGTCCATGAGCGCGTCGAGATCGTCAGCCTCACAGACCAGTTCAGGCTCCAGGCGCAGCGAGTAACTCTCGATACCGCTCATACGGGCCGCTTCTACCCCATCTAGTGTGGTTTTGCTGCCGGTAACCTGCCAGCCTCTCGCCGCCAGCGACATGGCTAACGGCATGCCTAACCAACCTAACCCGACAATTGCGACCTTTTTCATGCCTTCTCTCCTGACTTTTGGCCTATAACGCAAGGCTACGCCAGCCCACGGTGGCTGACAATTCATAGTATCAATATGAAATGAATTAATGATCAAAAAAAGCCCTTGCTTTCCGTAGCTAAAGTGGTTTAGGTTAAAAGACATCAAATGAATAAACATTCATCGAGAAAATTTATGACACGCGCTCAATTTAAACACCATCATCACCATCATCCTGACTAGTCTTTCAGGCGATGTGTGCTGGGAGACATTTAAATCTTCCAGCGGTGCATGAGCGTATGAGAAAGCCCCCGGAAGATTTCTTCCGGGGGCTTTTTTTTGTGCGTGACCCAAACTGATTCAGACAGGATAACGAGGAACAAACAATGTTAGACAACACCCGTTTACGCATAGCTATGCAGAAATCAGGCCGTTTAAGCGACGATTCACGCGAATTACTGGCCCGTTGCGGCATTAAAATTAATCTTCACACCCAGCGCTTAATTGCGATGGCAGAAAATATGCCGATTGATATCCTGCGCGTGCGTGATGACGATATCCCAGGTCTGGTGATGGACGGCGTCGTTGATCTGGGCATTATTGGGGAAAACGTTCTGGAAGAAGAGCTGCTCAACCGTCGGGCACAGGGTGAAGATCCTCGCTATTTTACCCTGCGTCGTCTGGACTTCGGCGGCTGCCGTCTTTCGCTGGCGACGCCGGTTGATGAAGCCTGGGATGGCCCGGCAGAACTGAACGGGAAGCGTATCGCCACCTCTTACCCACACCTGCTCAAGCGTTACCTCGATCAAAAAGGGGTGTCATTTAAATCCTGTCTGTTAAACGGTTCTGTCGAAGTCGCACCCCGCGCGGGTCTGGCCGATGCAATCTGCGATCTGGTGTCAACCGGCGCGACGCTTGAAGCCAATGGTCTGCGTGAAGTGGAAGTGATTTACCGCTCTAAAGCGTGTCTGATTCAGCGCGATGGCGAAATGGCCGCAGCCAAACAGCAACTGATCGACAAACTACTGACCCGCATCCAGGGGGTTATTCAGGCTCGCGAATCCAAATACATCATGATGCACGCACCGAGCGAGCGTCTGGACGAAGTTATCGCCCTGCTGCCTGGCGCTGAGCGCCCAACCATTCTGCCACTGGCGGGTGATCAGCAGCGCGTGGCCATGCACATGGTCAGCAGCGAAACCCTGTTCTGGGAAACAATGGAAAAACTGAAAGCGCTCGGCGCCAGCTCTATTCTGGTGCTGCCGATTGAGAAGATGATGGAGTAACGACCATGAGCTTCAATACCCTGATTGACTGGAATAGCTGTAGCCCTGAGCAGCAGCGCGAATTACTGATGCGCCCGGCGATTTCCGCCTCTGAAAGCATTAGCCGTACGGTGGCCGAGATCCTTGAAAATGTCAAAAACAACGGCGACCAGGCATTGCGCGAATACAGCGCGAAGTTTGATAAAACCGAGGTCGGCGCGCTGCGCGTCACTGAGGAAGAAATTCAGCAGGCCGGGAATCGTCTGAGCGACGAGCTGAAACAAGCCATGCAGGCGGCAGTACGTAATATTGATACTTTCCACAGCGCGCAGATCCTGCCGCCGGTGGATATCGAAACCCAGCCGGGCGTGCGCTGCCAGCAGGTTACCCGCCCCATCGCTTCCGTGGGCCTGTATATTCCAGGGGGATCGGCACCGCTGTTCTCTACTGTATTAATGCTGGCGACCCCGGCGCGTATCGCGGGCTGTAAAAAAGTGGTGCTGTGCTCGCCGCCGCCGATTGCCGATGAAATCCTCTACGCCGCGCAACTCTGTGGCGTGAAAGAAGTGTTTAACGTGGGCGGCGCACAGGCCATTGCCGCGCTGGCACTGGGCACGGAGTCTATTCCAAAAGTCGATAAAATCTTTGGGCCGGGCAACGCCTATGTGACCGAAGCCAAGCGCCAGGTCAGCCAGCGTCTTGACGGCGCGGCAATCGATATGCCTGCCGGACCGTCCGAAGTATTGGTTATCGCTGACAGCGGCGCAACGCCGGATTTTGTCGCCTCCGACCTGCTCTCTCAGGCCGAGCACGGCCCGGACTCGCAGGTGATCCTGCTAACGCCGGACGCTAAGCTTGCCGAAGGCGTGGCCGAAGCCGTTGAACGCCAGCTCGCCGAGCTGTCCCGCGCCGACACCGCGCGTCAGGCGCTCTCCGCCAGCCGTTTAATCGTGGCGAAAGATCTGGCACAGTGCGTTGAAATCTCCAACGCCTACGGTCCGGAGCACCTGATCATTCAGACCCGCAACGCACGTGAGCTGGTGGAAGGCATAACAAGCGCCGGTTCGGTGTTCCTTGGTGACTGGTCGCCGGAATCCGCAGGCGACTATGCTTCCGGTACTAACCACGTGCTGCCAACTTACGGCTATACCACAACCTGTTCCAGTCTGGGGCTGGCTGATTTCCAGAAACGGATGACCATA
Source organism: Citrobacter werkmanii (assembly GCF_008693645.1). Taxonomy (NCBI): domain Bacteria; kingdom Pseudomonadati; phylum Pseudomonadota; class Gammaproteobacteria; order Enterobacterales; family Enterobacteriaceae; genus Citrobacter; species Citrobacter werkmanii. Next base: position 3,184,809 of record NZ_CP044101.1, read on the forward strand.
CAGGAATTAACACCACAAGGTTTCTCTGCGCTGGCCGCCACCATCGAAACCCTGGCCGCGGCTGAGCTGCTGACCGCCCACAAAAATGCCGTCACCCTGCGCGTTAACGCCCTGAAGGAGCAAGCATGAGCACTGACAACTTTCTCAGCGTCACTGATTTAGCCCGTAAGAATGTCCGCGAGTTAACGCCTTATCAGTCTGCCCGCCGTCTTGGCGGTAACGGCGACGTCTGGCTCAATGCGAATGAATATCCCACCGCCGTTGAGTTTCAGCTAAGTCAGCAAACGCTGAACCGCTATCCGGAGTGCCAGCCGAAAGCCGTGATTGAGAATTACGCGCAGTATGCAGGCGTCAAGCCGGAGCAGGTGCTGGTCAGTCGTGGCGCAGATGAAGGGATCGAGCTGCTGGTGCGCGCTTTTTGCGAGCCGGGTAAAGATGCGATTCTGTACTGTCCGCCGACTTACGGCATGTACAGCGTCAGCGCTGAAACGATTGGCGTTGAATGCCGTACCGTCCCGACACTTGACGACTGGCAACTGGATTTACAAGGTATCGCGGACAAGCTTGATGGTGTGAAGGTGGTCTACGTATGCAGCCCTAATAACCCAACGGGCCAGTTGATTAAGCCACAGGATCTGCGTTCGCTGCTCGATATGACGCAGGGTAAAGCTATCGTGGTTGCCGATGAAGCGTATATCGAGTTTTGCCCGCAGGCCACGCTGGCGGGCTGGCTGTCTGAATATCCGCACCTGGTAATTTTACGCACACTATCCAAAGCGTTTGCTCTCGCCGGTTTACGCTGCGGGTTTACGCTGGCAAATGAAGAAATTATCAATCTGCTGTTAAAGGTGATCGCCCCTTACCCCCTCTCTACACCGGTGGCGGATATCGCCGCCCAGGCGCTGACGCCACAAGGCGTTGCCGCCATGCGCCAACGCGTCCAGCAGATCCTGCAAGAGCGTCAGTACCTGGTGGAGAACCTGAAAACAATTCGCTGTGTAGAACAGGTTTTCGATTCTGAAACCAACTATGTTCTGGCGCGCTTCACCGCCTCCAGCAGCGTATTTAAATCTTTGTGGGATCAGGGCATTATCTTACGAGACCAGAACAAACAACCTTCGTTAAGCGGCTGCCTGCGTATTACTGTCGGAACCCGTGAAGAGAGCCAGCGCGTCATTGACGCCTTACGTGCGGAGCAAGTATGAGCCAGAAGTATCTTTTTATTGACCGTGATGGAACCCTGATTTCCGAACCGCCAAGTGACTTTCAGGTCGATCGCTTTGACAAACTGGCTTTTGAGCCGGAAGTCGTTCCCGTTTTACTGAAGCTGCAAAAAGCGGGTTTTAAGCTGGTGATGATCACCAACCAGGATGGACTGGGAACCCAGAGCTTTCCACAGGCCGATTTTGACGGCCCGCATAATCTGATGATGCAAATATTCACCTCTCAGGGCGTTGCGTTTGACGAGGTACTGATCTGCCCGCACCTGCCAGCAAACGAGTGCGATTGCCGTAAGCCAAAAGTGAAGCTGGTTGAGCAATATCTGGTTGAACAGGCTATGGACACCGAGAACAGCTACGTCATTGGCGACCGGGCGACCGATATTCAGCTCGCTGAAAATATGGGCATTAGCGGATTGCGCTATCACCGGGACACCCTGAACTGGGCGATGATCGGCGAGCAGTTGACCAAACGTGACCGCTACGCGCACGTTGAGCGCAATACCAAAGAAACGCAGATTGACGTCAAAGTCTGGCTGGACCGCGAAGGCCAAAGCAAAATCAATACTGGCGTTGGCTTCTTTGACCACATGTTGGATCAAATCGCCACCCACGGCGGTTTCCGTATGGAGATAGCCGTCAAAGGCGATCTGTATATTGACGATCACCACACCGTAGAAGATACCGGTCTGGCGCTGGGTGAGGCCTTAAAGCTGGCATTAGGTGATAAACGTGGTATCAACCGTTTTGGTTTTGTCCTGCCGATGGACGAATGTCTGGCACGTTGCGCGCTGGATATCTCCGGACGTCCGCACCTGGAATACCGCGCTGAGTTTACCTACCAGCGCGTGGGCGATCTGAGCACAGAGATGATTGAACACTTCTTCCGCTCACTCTCCTACACCATGGGCGTCACCCTGCACCTGAAAACCAAAGGAAAAAATGACCACCACCGAGTGGAAAGCCTATTTAAAGCCTTTGGCCGCACGCTGCGCCAGGCGATTCGCGTAGAAGGCGATACGCTACCCTCCTCAAAAGGAGTGCTGTAATGAACGTAGTGATCCTGGATACCGGGTGCGCCAACCTGAATTCGGTGAAATCCGCCGTTGCGCGCCATGGATACGACCCGGTTGTCAGCCGCGATGCGGATGTGGTGCTCCGGGCCGATAAGCTGTTTCTACCCGGCGTTGGTACTGCGCAGGCGGCTATGGACCAGTTGCACGAGCGTGAACTTATTGAACTAATTAAAGCCTGTACGCAACCGGTGCTCGGGATCTGCTTAGGCATGCAACTGCTTGGTCGCCGCAGCGAAGAGAGTAACGGTGTCTCCCTGCTGGGCATTATTGAACAAGACGTCCCCAAAATGACCGATTTTGGCCTGCCGCTGCCGCATATGGGCTGGAACCGTGTGTATCCACAAGCAGGCAATCGTCTGTTCCAGGGTATTGACGATGGGGCCTATTTCTACTTTGTCCACAGCTACGCGATGCCAGTGAACCCATGGACCATCGCCCAGTGTCATTACGGTGAACCGTTTACCGCGGCAGTCCAAAAGGACAATTTCTTTGGCGTGCAGTTCCACCCGGAACGTTCGGGTGCGGCTGGGGCGCAGTTGCTGAAAAACTTTCTGGAGATGTAATGATTATTCCGGCATTAGATTTAATCGACGGCACGGTGGTGCGTCTTCATCAAGGTGATTACGCACAGCAACGTGATTACGGCAACGATCCACTGCCCCGCCTGCAGGATTACGCGGCACAAGGCGCACAGGTACTGCACCTGGTCGATCTGACCGGGGCAAAAGATCCGCAGAAACGACAAATACCGCTGATTAAAACGCTGGTCGCGGGCGTCAATGTTCCGGTGCAGGTTGGCGGCGGTGTGCGTACTGAAGCGGACGTTGCGGCACTGCTTGACGCCGGCGTGGCACGCGTGGTGGTCGGTTCGACGGCGGTAAAATCCCCCGAGGAAGTGAAGAGCTGGTTTACCCGTTTTGGCGCCGACGCGCTGGTGCTGGCGCTGGACGTACGCATTGACGAACGCGGTAATAAACAGGTTGCGGTCAGCGGCTGGCAGGAAGATTCAGGGGTTTCACTGGAAGATCTGGTGGAAACCTATTTACCCGTTGGTCTGAAGCATGTGCTGTGCACTGATATCTCCCGCGACGGTACGCTGGCGGGTTCAAACGTCGCGCTTTATGAAGAAGTGTGCGCTAAATATCAGCAGGTGGCGTTTCAGTCATCTGGCGGTATAGGTGGAATTGAGGACGTAGCCGCCCTGCGCGGGACTGGGGTTGGCGGCGTGATCGTCGGACGAGCCCTGCTGGAAGGTAAGTTCACCGTTGAGGAGGCCATCCAATGCTGGCAAAACGCATAATTCCTTGTCTGGACGTTCGCGATGGACAGGTGGTAAAAGGCGTCCAGTTTCGCAATCACGAGATTATTGGCGACATCGTTCCGCTGGCAAAACGCTATGCCGATGAAGGCGCAGATGAACTGGTCTTCTACGATATCACCGCCTCCAGCGATGGCCGTGTAGTCGATAAAAGCTGGGTATCGCGCGTGGCGGAAGTGATCGACATTCCGTTCTGCGTTGCCGGTGGGATTAAGTCCATTGATGATGCGGCGCGTATTCTCTCCTTCGGGGCGGATAAAATCTCCATCAACTCCCCGGCGCTGGCTGACCCGGAGCTTATCACGCGTCTGGCGGACCGCTTTGGCGTACAGTGCATTGTGGTGGGTATCGATACCTGGTATGACGCCGCAACCGGTAAATATCACGTTAACCAGTATACCGGTGATGAGAGTCGTACCCGCATCACGCAGTGGGAAACGCTGGATTGGGTGCAGGAAGTGCAGAAACGTGGCGCAGGCGAAATCGTGCTGAACATGATGAATCAGGACGGTGTGCGTAACGGCTACGACCTGGAGCAGCTGAGAAAAGTGCGCGACGTTTGCCACGTACCGCTGATTGCCTCCGGTGGCGCAGGCACCATGGAACACTTTCTCGAAGCCTTCCGTGATGCTGACGTTGACGGCGCGCTTGCCGCTTCCGTTTTCCACAAACAAATTATCAATATTGGCGAGTTAAAAACGTACCTGGCAACACAGGGCGTGGAGATCAGGATATGTTAACGAAGCAACAATGTCGCGAGCTGGACTGGGAAAAAACCGACGGATTGATGCCGGTTGTGGTGCAGCATGCGGTATCCGGCGAAGTATTGATGCTGGGTTATATGAACCCTGAGGCGCTGGATAAAACGCTTGAAAGCGGTAAGGTAACCTTTTTCTCGCGGACCAAACAACGGCTGTGGACCAAAGGTGAAACCTCTGGCAACTTTCTTAATGTGGTTAACATCGCGCCTGACTGTGACAACGACACCCTGCTGGTGCTGGTTAACCCGATTGGGCCAACTTGCCACAAAGGCACCTCAAGCTGCTTTGCTGACACCAGTCATCAGTGGCTGTTCCTGTATCAACTAGAACAACTTCTGGCTGAGCGTAAAACCGCCGATCCGGCAAGCTCTTATACGGCCAAGCTGTATGCCAGTGGCACCAAACGCATTGCGCAGAAAGTGGGGGAAGAAGGCGTGGAAACCGCACTGGCCGCCACCGTGCACGATCGTTTTGAACTGACGAATGAAGCTTCTGACCTGATGTACCACCTGCTGGTTCTGCTACAGGATCAGGAGCTTGATCTGACCACCGTGATTGAGAACTTACGTAAGCGTCATCAGTAATCGGCAGACGTAAAAAAACCGGGCGCTGTGAACTGCCCGGTTTTTTTGTGCTCAGAATAAAACTGCCTTCGACCTGCTACGCTCTGGCTTTGTAACCACGCAGCGCATTTCGCCCCAGCACGATACCTGCACCAATCATTCCCCCCAGCAGAACGGCCAGTACCAGGGTAATGGCTTTTTTCGGACTGTCACGACGAATCGGTAACGTTGGTTTCATCACGTAGCGATAAGAGTGCAACTCTGCCCCTTCAAGCTTAAGATTTCTGATATCCAGCAGTTTTTGCTTGGTCTGGAAGTAGTTATCAGACAATATCAAAGGACGCGTAGCCTCGTGTTCAACCATAGATTTCAGGGCATCGCTACCCAGCAACAGCATGCTGTCCTGCGTAACATCCTGGGTTTGTTGAATTTGCGGCTTAATCACACCCGCCTGTTCAGCATAACGCAGCGCTTCCTGGATTTGCTTAATTCGCAGATCTTTTTGTTCCTGAGCGACCACTTCCTGAGTCTTCAGAGAATCTTCAAGAGTACTGGTTTGCAGCTTGATGTTATCAGCCAGGTCAAGCTCCAGCTCTTTAGCAACATTTTCATCTGTTTGTTGAATGTATTCAGCCAGCTGACGCTGAGCATCTTCTGGAGAACTCGCCACATAGGAGACCTCTAACGGCAACTGTTGGCCTTTAACAGACTGCTCAATCGACAGTTTCTGTGGTTTTTCCTGATTAGCAAGCGTTTCTGCCAATGCAGAAAAAGAGGTACTGAAACGACCAACCACATTTGTCTGAAGTTCAGTCGCCTTAGGCGCGTTAGTGCCATACAACACGTTGAGGGCATTGTTATAGGTGGCAATTTGTCCAACATCCGGTTGAGTAATAATTGCGGTAGAGGTCCATTTCTCTTTAGCAACCGCCAGATAGCCCACCGCCAGAACAATGGCAACAACAATCGCGACAACGATAGTGACTTTCCCACGCCATAACTGCATCAGCAAATCAATCAGATCAATCTGTTCCGGATCGTTACCGCGCCCGGACATGTTGTTATCACTTACAGACATAGATACCCTAATTAAGGAAGGAAGGACTTAAACTCGAATTAGTTTAGCTAAAAATTGAAGCAATTCCATAGGATTAATGATAAAAAATCAAATTGATTGAGAGATTTTGATTGGTATTTTAGTCACTTGAGAAAAAAGGAAGGAATTTAAAAAAAGTGTCAATACTGAATGGCCACTCTTTGCAGGAAAAGCGTCAAACAGCGGGTTAAATGTCATCAAGCGTAAATGCCAGACATTCTCGTTAATTAAAAATTCACGGCATGAATATTTATTAACTTACCACTAAAAATGGCATGCGTAAAAAGGATAACCATTAGCTTTTTTGCCATCTGACGGTATTATTTCACTTTTCGTCGCACCAGATAGTGCCTGGCTGCTTTTTAGCCGAAAAGAGGAACGAACATGAAATACCTGGTTACGGGGGCTGCTGGTTTCATCGGCTTCCATGTTAGCAAACGCCTCCTTGAGGCTGGCCATCAAGTCGTCGGTATCGATAATCTGAACGATTACTACGACGTGAGTCTAAAGCAGGCCCGTCTGGAGCTGCTGGTACACCCCGGCTTCCAGTTTCATAAGAGTGATTTAGCCGACCGGGAAAGCATGTCAGCACTCTTCGCATCCGGGCATTTTGATCGTGTGATCCATCTCGCTGCACAGGCTGGCGTACGCTATTCACTCGAAAATCCTCATGCTTACGCAGACTCCAATCTCACAGGTTTTCTGAACATACTGGAAGGTTGTCGGCATAATAAAATTCAGCATTTACTTTATGCCTCTTCCAGCTCGGTATACGGCATGAATCGCAAAATGCCTTTCTCAACGGACGATTCCGTCGATCACCCCGTATCCCTGTATGCTGCAACCAAAAAAGCCAACGAACTGATGGCCCATACGTATTCTCATCTGTACGGATTGCCCACAACCGGCCTGCGTTTCTTTACCGTATACGGTCCGTGGGGTCGCCCGGATATGGCGCTGTTCAAATTCACCAAAGCGATGCTGGAAGGGAAAAGTATTGACGTCTATAACTACGGCAAAATGAAGCGTGACTTTACCTATATTGGTGATATCGCAGAAGCAATTATTCGCTTGCAGGATGTCATTCCTGCGCCCAACGGGGAGTGGACTGTTGAAAGCGGTTCTCCGGCAACCAGCTCCGCGCCGTATTGCGTCTACAATATCGGCAATAGTTCACCGGTTGAACTGATGGATTATATCAAGGCTCTGGAAGAAGCTCTTGGCATCGACGCGACAAAAAATATGCTCCCGCTACAACCCGGTGATGTGCTGGAAACCAGCGCGGACACCAAAGCACTGTATGACGTTATTGGTTTTAAACCTACAACAACGGTTAAAGATGGGGTTAAGAACTTTGTTGACTGGTACCGTGTGTTTTATAAAGTGTAACGTAATGAAAGGTAAAAGCTAAGTATTTACTAAATCCCAAATACCCCTGATTGTGCAAAAATCCGTAGCCTCTATGGGATAACGGATTTTTGCTCTTTTGCATAGTCTGAATTCTATCTTATGATAAGCATTATTAATTTTCTCTGTACTTAGTTGTCTTTTTACATTCAGTACAAATTTAAGCTCTGAAGCATGTCCATTATTTCTTTTCAGGGATATAGATTTCTGCTTCTCCAGTAATTACTTTTTTCCTTCCAACTTGACAGATGGTATCAAAAGTAATCTTCCTCTTTTCTATATCAACTGATTTTACAGTGACAGTAGCTAGTACCGTATCACCAATAAAAACAGGATATTTGAAATTGAGTGTTTGTGAAGCATATACACAACCATAACCTGGTAATCTGGTTCCGAATAATGCAGAAAAGAACCCTGCTGATATTAAACCATGCGCAATCCGTTTACCAAACCTGGATTCTGAAGCATAGGTATCGCTGACATGTACAGGATTATGATCCCCAGATACTCCAGCAAACGCTTTAATATCAGCATCAGTTATAGTTTGAGTATAACTTGCGCTCATGCCAACTTCTATTTCCTCAATTGAAACACTATTACTAATCATTGTTCATCCCTTTCCAAGAGGCTTAGCTGGATTGCCAAAAACTGTAACCCCAGGTGGGACACTTTTAGTAACAACAGCCCCCATACCTACAATAGCCCCCTTCCCAATAACAATAGGACGCTTAGGAGTACCTTGTTTTATGACTACTCCAGTACCTATATACGCATGATCCTCTACGACAACACTGCCATTACATTTTACCGAAGGTGCAAAAGTAACGTAGTCTCCTATAATGCAATCATGAGCAACATAGGAATAAATATTGGCATGGAAGAATTTACCTATCTTCGCGTTTGATGTCACAGTAACGAACGGACATAATATCGAACCTTCACCAATTATTGTATTATCAAGAATAACAACATTATCATGAGCAATAGAGATAGCTTTGGCCCCTCTGGCGATCATTTCAGCCGAAATTCTTTCGCGTATCTGGCTATCGCCGATTGCAATATTGAATAACTTTTCTTCAAAATCTGAATCAAGGAAGTCCTTTAAGGACATAACATTATAACCATTGACCTTATCAAGTGCATCGTTATCATCAATAAAAACGAGCTCAGAGATTTCCCCTGAATCGTCGATCATTTTCTTTACAAGAGGAATAACTTCACGCCCAAAGCCTCCTGCACCCACAACGCCATAAATTTTTTTCATTGCCGCCTCCGTAAACCAACGATAACAGGATATTAAAGCCACTAACGAGTTATAACAAGTAGCAGCAAAAATGAAACCATGTTTAGAAATCATTTGTTTAAAATTCAAGCACTTTTTAGCCCTATTGACAGGGCTTTAAACGTGTGTTCATAACTACAGAAGGAGATGACCGCAACGTTAACCGTTGAGGCCATTTCTAAAAGTTGGTAAGACTCGCAAAAGGCATACCATGAGACCATCTGGTAGGATTGAAGGAAGTCTGCTCAGGTTTAGTCACTACCGAACAAATCGCGGGTATAGACTTTTTCTGCAACATCAGCCAATTCAGACGTCATTCGATTAGAAATAATAACATCTGCTTCATTTTTAAACGCGTTAAGATCGCGAACTACCCGAGAGTGGAAAAATTCATCCTCTTCCATGACCGGTTCATAAATAATAACGGGTACGCCCTTGGCTTTAATACGCTTCATGATCCCCTGAATAGAGGATGCGCGGAAGTTATCAGAGCCACTTTTCATGATCAATCGGTACACGCCAACCACTTTAGGCTTACGCGCCAGGATGGAATCTGCAATAAAGTCTTTACGCGTACGGTTAGCATCGACGATCGCGCCGATAATGTTATTCGGCACAGACGCGTAGTTCGCCAACAGCTGCTTAGTATCTTTCGGTAAGCAGTAGCCACCGTAGCCAAAGGACGGATTGTTGTAATGATTACCAATACGCGGATCCAGACATACGCCTTCAATAATTTGCCGGGTGTTCAGACCAAGACTTTCGGCATAGCTATCAAGCTCGTTAAAATAGGCCACGCGTAACGCCAGGTAGGTATTAGCGAACAGCTTGATGGCTTCGGCTTCAGTAGAATCAGTAAACAGCATCGGAATATCTTTCTTCACCGCACCTTCCTGCAACAGCGCGGCAAACCGTTCTGCACGTTCGGAGCGTTCACCTATAACGATACGCGACGGATGCAAATTATCGTATAGAGCACGACCTTCACGCAGGAACTCAGGCGAGAAGAAAATATTATCAATGCCAAACTGTTCTTTAATTGAATTGGTAAAACCAACCGGAATGGTGGATTTGATGACCATCACTGCATTTGGGTTAATTGCAACCACATCGCGGATAACAGACTCGACGCTGGAGGTGTTGAAGTAGTTAGTTTTCGGATCGTAATCAGTCGGTGTCGCGATGATCACGTAATCCGCAGCACGATATGCATCATACTTATCAGTCGTTGCACGAAAATTCAGCTGTTTTGTCGCCAGGTACTCTTCGATCTCTTTGTCAACAATCGGCGATTTTTTCTGATTCAGCATCTCGACCTTCGCCGGGACGATATCAAGAGCAACCACTTCATGGTGCTGGGCAATCAGAACACCGTTCGACAGACCTACATAACCGGTACCGGAAATTGTTATTTTCATTCGATAGTAACTTTTTTGAGTTAAACCACGATGACAGCCGATCGGCCACCACAAGAATGGTAGGTTTTGTACCTCTTACACCAAGTTAGTGTCAAGGAAGAGTCGCCCTAAGAGCTATAACGTGGCCCCCCAATTGACGGAGCACTATCTCAGCCATAACGCCCGATTTCAGAGATCTTGAGCGCAAAAAAGCTCTAAAATAAGCTTTGGGCCAAGAAAATTATGGATGATTAAATCGGATTAATCCACGGGTAACAGTTACGTAACAGTTCGCTGCGGTTTCGAACGTTAGACATCTGATCTTTTCACGACATTAGAAAGATACCAATCATAAGCAGCCTTCTTCGACGATACAGGCAGATACTTTATCGGCTTCAATAATATTTTGGCGTGTGTATAGCCCAGTCAAGGATAGCCTCATAATTATGACAGACAAGAGTTCATGCCGCATTATAAATATAATTGGTATCGCAAAAAACCAACTAAATTCACGTTGAAGCGTTTGGAGTGACCACGATACAGTAGACAGTGCAGTCTCACGGAGATGCCTTTTCGGAGGTATCCGGGCTGACACAACCGAGGTGGCTGTGCGTCAGGTAAGGTTGTGGTATATCGAAGATATCCGCATGGGCCATGTCCAAGGTTTTATATATCCGCTTCCTGATGCGCTCTTTGGTGAGTGAACTGAAGAATGATTCTGCACCCGCATTATCCCAGCAGTCACCACGACGGTTCATAATGGAGGCAAGATGCTCGTTGATATTGCGATACTTCAGCTTGACTCCCTTGCAATGTAACGCGCTGACTTTTACAGAATATCCCGTTCTTCCTCAGTGCGTTTAAGTTGCGCTTACAGTCTGAGAGTTTCTGTTCAGACATCCAGTAAATCCTATCCCTGCTGTCCAGAGCTATCAGGCTGAATTGATAAAGCAGGCATCCTTAGCAATAAGGGTTTTCATGCATATTCTCTATTGCAAAATTATTCTAACTCAAGCTGATGATAATTTCACATGGGAAGTTTTATTTCAACAAAAGTTAATTTAGTATTATAGCCAAGGGACAATCAAAAAGTGTCGCCACTTGATGAAAACATTATTAATCTAAAATTATCCAATCGGGTTTATTTGTTTTGCTAAACAACCATTCATAGCTAGCATGCATTTTTCCAACAACTCCACGCCAGCAAAAGTCACGTTGCATCCATTCTCTACCTGATATTCCCATTTCAGATAAAACAGTATTATCGAGTCGCATAGCTTTCTGCAAAGTCCTAACTAGTTCTTCAACACTATTATCAACCCACCAACCACAATTATTTTTTATAACATCTTCCCAAGGTGCCCCTTTTCCAACAACCACAGGAACACTACAAGACAAAGCCTCTGCTACCACTATACCAAAATTCTCTGAGAAAGTTGGCAAGATAAATAAATCAGAACTTAAATAGAGATTAATTTTATCAGTCCCATATACTGGCCCACAAAACTGAACTCTTTCCAAATCCAATTTTTTTGCCAAACATTTAACTTTATCAACATAATTCTCGTCGCCCTTCCCGACAATTTTCAAGTTCCAACAAGGAAATTCACCTTGTAATTCTTTCCAGGAAAGAAGCAAGTTATCAACACCTTTTTTCTCATGAATACGACTCAAAAAGAGAAGCGTTTTTGAATTCGAGCAAGATTTATCTTCGGCAAAGTCAGGAAGCGAAATCCCCAAATTAATGAGAGCTATTGGATTTTTAAATCCCAACCGACGAACATCCAAATATTCACTTTGGGAAGTAACATGGATTAATGAAGCATTTTCTAAAACTTGCCTCTGTAGAGGCCATAGAATCTTTTTTTTCCTAGCTGAGTGGTTCATCGCCCATTCTGTTAGTGTACCATGAGGAGAACAAACCAATTTGCATCCATGTCGAGGTATTAGATAGCCAGCAGCAATATTAACCGGGTTCCAAAGCCCATGATTGTGGATTATATCAAACTCATTAGAAAAGGTTTTTAATTTAGAGATCAATCCCCAATTAAGATCCCAGCGAAATAAATTAGTTGAATTTGCTGTTAAAGCCCCAGATGGAAGCATCCTATTATTTTTAGGTATTGCACATGCGAGTCTAGCATCGCACCCTTCATTCTGCATATTGTTAGTCAAATCTAACACCGCCGAAGCGACGCCATCAGCCTCTTCGTCTACTCGAGAAACTAATTGCAAAACTTTCATTTTTATTCCTTTGACTGCTGGCCCACTTTATTTGCGGACGATAATACTGCTATTTTTAAAACTAACATCACTAAAAGAATACTTATAAAAGTATACATTGATGAACGAAACGTACTACCAAAATCATTTCGGACAAGAACAAATGCTCCGGCGTAGACTGTTGATAAAAAGGCCAGACTATAAAAGCCACTTTGTATGCGTCTGATACTTGTTAGTAAATAGCCAAAGAACAGCATGGCCAGTAATCCGAAAGATACACCAAAGTTTAAGAGGAAGTCAGATGTAATAAAAAAGCCGAAGCCGCCTCCTGCATTAAAGTAATCCAGATCGATAGATTTTGCATATTCATTCGTCATAGGCTCAGCAAGGCCAAAGAAACTATTGAGAAACCCCGCCCCTCCCATAATGCCATTACTATCGATGTAATGCTTGGCAAAAATCATCGAATCTACCTGCCCCCCCAAACCGACAATCATATCGAGCAAACCAGTTCCGACACCACTTTCAGTTAAACTGCTATCACGAATTAACGCAATGCCAGCAAGGGAGATAACACCAATAACACCAATTAGAATAAGGCTTCTTAAACGTAATCTTCGTCCATGAACAAATAGCAACAACAATAAGTAATACATTAAAGGAGACCTTAGCTTATATAAAACCCCATAAACAAATATGAGAGCAAAGGTTAATAAAATTAGTTTCCATTTGTATTTATTAAAATCATCTTCTAAAACCCCTACAATAAAAACAATAGCACATGAGACATAGATGAATTTCAAACCATACCCCCACCCCCCGCCCCCATCAATATGTAACGCTACATAGGGCTGCGTTCGGAAATATGCAAAATAAGCAATTATAGATAATATAACTGGAAACCATGCGATGAAGAATAATTGCCCAATAATTTTCCTCGACAAATGAAGGGGGCGGTTAGCTTGAAATTCTCTATACATTTCTCGAGGCGGTGAGAAAAATACAGAAAGTAATCCACCCAATATTAAAGCATTTACAAAAAATAAACTCAGTAATGTTGCCTCGTACCGCTCAGATAACGTAGCCTTGAGAAGAAATGGCATTGGTACTATCGCATCAAACATTATGTGATACATTAGTATAAAAAAATAACTGAGACTGGCAAAAATGAGTGCCGCATTTTCTGTATAAGGGATTCCTCTTTTATTGGCTGAATACCCTAGTATTAAGAGGGCAATAGCACTTTCACATAAAAATGCGAGCAAACCACCATTATCAATTAGAGTAATGATAATTGTTACTAGCAACAGAATTACATAATTAATCAGAAACATTTTTCGTCAAATCTCTCTGAACAAAGAAGATCCGCGGCACCAATATTAGAGACGCAAACACAGATGAAAAAATCGCCGCAGCAAACATGCCAACATGCGACCATTGGTTTGAAGCAGTAAAATAAGCAATAGAAAGAGCTAACGGTAATAATCCTGCGGTCCACCACGCCAATTTCTGCACCATACTTTCTTCTAACCTCCGTTGAACATAGGCTGCTGCAGGAAAAGCAACAGCGGAGTATACAGTGTACCAACCTGAAACCAGAAGCCATATAGGAACAAAATCAGCTGATGATTTAAAATATGGAACCTGAACTATTTTATCAGTTATTGCAACCACTAAGATGATATATGTTGTATTAACAACAAGCAAAATAAGATTTTTTTTGAAAAGTGCTTTCAACGAAAACAAATCAAAATGAGAAATAATAAACTGTTGGTAAATATTCCCTATATACATAATAGGTACTGCCCATGTAGTAACAACTATATACTTTGAAAACTCGGTTGATACAAGATTCTGCTGAGCCATTAATCTATCAAGTATGATTGGTAACACTGCCACTCCATTTATAATAAAAAATGGCATACTTGCTTTAATTAGGTACTTGAAGTCATAATTTTTTTCATTTAATGAGACCTTAATATTCTTATTAACCAATAATAAGGAAACCGAAAAACCTATAATAGTCGCAACTCCATAAGACAATACTACTTCAACCTTCCACTTTAATAAGATAATTAGTGATACAAGCATAATACTTGAGCGCAGTAACCCATATAGACCATATATTAACGCTTGCCCCCTAAAAAGAAAGTAAGATTGATATACCGTAGAAAGTACAGTTGTAAATGCAATGCACCAGACAATTAATTTTTGTTCAGAAGTTGTGCCGGGAAATATAATAAAAAGTAATACCGAAGATATCGAAGTTGTCAGCAATATTATTTTCGTGACACGAACAATCGCAATATTAAATCTGGCACCTGCAATTTCCAACCCTAATCCACTAACTAATGCTAACATCTGCGAAAAGGTTAGAACCTTAGCAAAATTGGCATACGAATCAGCCGGCATTATATAAGGTAACAGGAATATAACTCCTGGACCTGCTAAGAAACCTACAGCTATCAACGAGAATTTTAAAATTATTCTCAGCATATAACTAAACCACCTTGTGCCGCAATGCTAAAATAAGAAAAAAAACGTTCGTCATTATATTGAAAGCGGATTTTTTAAGCATTTGTAGCCAAAGCTCATTAATATATGTTAATTAATAATAACTCCGACTACCGAGAATGATAACAATCAATATTTATATTTTATAAACCGAACTGAGAGATACTCTTGAAGGTAAAGTGCTATAAAGCAGCCAATAAGTGAATTTTCATCCACTTATTGGCTATATCACAAGTTAGTTCTGCAGCCACTCAGTGTGGAACACACCTTCTTTATCAGTACGTTTATAAGTGTGCGCACCGAAGTAATCACGCTGGGCCTGGATTAGGTTCGCCGGCAGTACCGCAGAACGGTAGCTGTCGTAGTAAGCTACAGCAGCGGAGAACGTTGGTACAGGAATACCGTTCTGCACAGCGTAGGCCACGACATCACGCAGCGCCTGCTGGTATTCGTCGGCAATGTTTTTGAAATACGGTGCCAGCAGCAGGTTGGCGATGCCTTTGTTTTCAGCATACGCGTCCGTGATTTTCTGCAGGAACTGCGCACGAATGATGCAGCCCGCGCGGAAAATCTTCGCGATCTCGCCGTAATTCAAATCCCAGTTGTACTCGTCAGACGCAGCACGCAGCTGAGAGAAGCCCTGCGCGTAGGAGACGATTTTGCCCAGATACAGCGCGCGACGCACTTTCTCAATAAACTCAGCTTTATCGCCAGCCAGTTTGGCCTGCGGACCGGACAGTACCTTAGATGCAGCCACGCGCTGATCTTTCAGAGAAGAGATGTAACGCGCGAATACGGACTCTGTTATCAAAGACAGCGGTTCGCCCAGATCCAGAGAGCTCTGGCTGGTCCATTTACCGGTACCTTTGTTCGCCGCTTCGTCCAGGATCACGTCAACCAGGTATTTACCGTCTTCATCTTTTTTGGTGAAAATGTCTTTGGTGATGTCGATCAGGTAGCTGCTCAGCTCACCTTCATTCCACTCGGTGAAGGTGGTTGCCAGCTCTTCGTTAGACAGGTTCAGGCCACCTTTCAGCAGAGAATAGGCTTCCGCAATCAGCTGCATATCGCCATATTCGATCCCGTTGTGCACCATCTTCACATAGTGACCCGCGCCGTCAGCGCCGATATATGTCACGCACGGTTCACCATCTTCCGCCACAGCAGCGATTTTGGTCAGGATCGGCGCAACCAGTTCGTAGGCTTCCTTCTGACCACCAGGCATGATGGACGGGCCTTTTAGCGCCCCCTCTTCACCGCCGGATACGCCGGTACCGATGAAGTTAAAGCCTTCTGCGGACAGTTCACGGTTACGACGAATAGTGTCCTGGAAGAAGGTGTTACCACCATCAATGATGATGTCGCCTTTATCCAGATACGGCTTCAGTGAGTCGATGGCAGCATCTGTGCCTGCGCCCGCTTTCACCATTAACAGGATACGACGTGGGGTTTCAAGAGACTCGACGAACTCTTTCACCGTGTAATAAGGAACCAGTTTCTTACCCGGATTCTCGGCAACAACTTCTTCAGTTTTTTCGCGGGAGCGGTTGAAGATGGAGACGGTATAACCGCGGCTTTCGATGTTGAGCGCCAGGTTGCGCCCCATCACTGCCATACCGACGACGCCGATCTGTTGCTTAGACATTACATACTCCTGTCAGGTGTGGTCACCGCGCAAGGTATGCGCGGCTTGAATGTGTTCTAGATGTTAACCCAGGATACTTGAAAGTAGATAGCGGTTGATGTGCTAACTCAACATGTCACATTCAAAGTGCATCCGGAGACATTATGCTTTGCATGCCATACCAGGTCACAAATACCATCGGTGGGTTGAAAACCTGTCGGTATTTTCAGTAAGAGATCACGAATGATATCATGCTCAAAATTAGTACATGCCTCATCCATTTGCTTCAGGTAACTCTCAAGTTCTTCCCAACTGAGCATATCTTCATGTGCCGTCATAATTCTCGGGTGAGATGTACCAAGAACTTGCTCGCCAATCAGCAATTCTTCGTAGAGCTTTTCTCCTGGACGCAACCCAGTGACACTAATTTCTATATCACCATCCGGATTTGATTCATCTTTAATCTTTAAGCCGCATAGTTTGATCATACGAGTTGCCAGGTCATATATTCGAACAGGATCGCCCATGTCGAGCACAAAGACATCTCCACCTTTAGCCATGGCACCGGCCTGGATAACCAACTGAGAAGCCTCTGGTATTGTCATGAAATAGCGGATGATATCTTTATGCGTCAGAGTAACAGGCCCACCTTGCTCGATTTGCTTTTCAAACAATGGGACAACCGACCCTGATGAGCCTAAAACGTTACCAAATCTGACCATACTGAAACAGGTTGATGACTGCTCTTGCGCTAAAGCCTGTAAAACCAACTCCGCAACACGTTTCGTCGCCCCCATCGTATTAGTCGGTCTAACAGCTTTATCAGTTGAAACCAAGATAAAAGTCTCAACATTAGATGATATCGCTGCTTGAGCACAATACAGTGTCCCAAAAATATTATTTCTAACACCTTCTACTACATTATATTCAACCAGCGGGACATGTTTATATGCTGCAGCGTGATAAACAGTATTAACATTAAAAACACGCATAATAGTTTCTAAACGATGTAGTTTTTGAACTGATCCCATTAGCGGGATTATTACAACATCATTATTATCATTATGCGCGAGCATAGTTAGTTCTTTTTCGATAGAATAAAGCGCGAACTCAGACACTTCAAACAAAATCAGAATCTTGGGGTGTTGTAAAATAATTTGTCGACATATCTCAGAGCCAATTGAACCACCAGCCCCAGTAACCATGACAACTTTATTACGAATATTTTTCGCTAATAATTCTGCATCAGGTGAAACAGGTTCCCTTCCGAGGAGATCATCAATAGATACTTTTTTGAGAGCCATAATTTGAGCCTTTCCTTCAACAAGATCTACCATACCAGGTATGGATAAAACTTCACATGGAAAGTCCTCTAAATATGTAATAACTTCTTTTCGTTTTTCAATTGAAATAGAAGGCATCGCTAATAGTATTTTTTTAATGCCATAGCGATGAACTAATTTTTCAATATTTTTTCGAGAATAAACAGTTACACCATGAATAACGACTTTATTCAATAAAGGATTGTCATCAATAAATGCAACCGGGAAATATTCATCTACCTGCCTTAAGGCGGTTAAAAGTTGTCTACCGGAAGCTCCTGCTCCATAAATAATAACTGGCGTTCGTCCACGCACAGCATAAGTAAGCAACATTCTAAATAATAGTCTTGAACCGCAAATTAATAATAATGAGAAAGCAAAATAAATTATTGGTATTGTTCTGGGAAGAAATATGTCAAAAAAATATGATAATATTATAAGCAGCACTGTTGATATGCAAAGGCCTAGCAGGACCGTTACAAATATCTTGGCTGTGACATATCTTAGAACCGTGCGGTATAACCCCATCCTTGCAAAGACAAATACAGTAACAACAATAAGACAAGCTAGTAACTTCCAGTGCTCGTAGCTAGTATAAGGTGCAGAAACATCCATTCGGACCCAAAAAGCGCCCCAGAAAGCGAACAACAATAGAACAAAATCTATTGCCACCATGATCATGCGTTTTATATGACGAGGCAAGCTGAGTAGTTGCGTTAACATTCTGTACCACATTTTGTAATGATGAGGTGACATGCTTGTCACCTCAGGTAAGGTTAATCTTTATTTATCAGTTGCAATAACTCTCAAATAAGAGCATTTTTCAGAACCTTACGTGCAACTTCACATGTAAAATCAATCTCGGATTGCGTTAACGTCGGATGTACAAGAAACATCAGGCTAGTCTCACCAAGTTCAACCGCATTAGGTAAAGAAGTTGCTGGACGCCATCCTGTATTATCAAATGCCTTCTCAAGATATATCTCAGAGCAGCTTCCCTGATAACAAGGTACCCCTGCATCATTAATTTCTTTAATGATACGATCACGAGTCCAGTCCGCTTTTAATGCCGTTGGCTTGATAAATACATAATGTTTGTATTCAGCATGTTCAATATACTTAGGTATCTGAACTAACCTTACACCCCGGAGATCTTCTAGCGCAGCATCGATAGCTCTACCATTTTTTTGGCGTCGTTGAGTCCACTCTGCCATCCGTTTTAATTGAATTCGACCAATCACACCCTGCATTTCCAGCATGCGCCAGTTGGTACCAAATGATTCGTGTAACCAGCGGAAACCAGGTTGGTGTTCACGATTATAAACAGCATCATAGCTTTTGCCATGATCTTTATAACTCCACATAGCAGACCATAAAGACTTATCATTGGTGGTCACCATCCCACCTTCACCGCCGGTTGTCATAATCTTATCCTGACAGAATGACCATGCAGCGATATGACCGATACTACCCACACGTTTTCCTTTGTAACTTGCGCCATGTGCCTGAGCGCAATCTTCGATTACATAGAGATTGTGTTTTTCAGCTAAACTCATAATAGGATCCATTTCAGCTGGCATCCCGGCTAAATGTACAACAATGACTGCTTTAGTATTAGGTGTTAAAACAGCTGAAATGGTCTCAGCTGTAATACACTGACTGTTTAGATCTACATCCGCAAATACAGGATTGGCACCCGCTGTAACAATACATGATGCTGATGCTAAAAATGTACGAGAAGTGACGATCACATCGTCACCAGCACCGATATTTAACGCTTTAAGGGCTACATCTAACGCTAATGTCCCATTACTTAATGCAACGGCATATTTCGTCCCCACCCACTCAGCGAATTCTTTTTCAAACAAGCGACATTCGTTACCTGTCCAATAATTCACTTTGTTTGATAATAATACCGAGGACACCGCATCTGCTTCTTCTTGTGTAAACGAAGGCCATGGAGAAAAATTAGTATTTAACATAGAAACACCCTTTAATCTTTAAAATTGAACTTATGTGACATACAGAAGCAATTATGATTAGTTCAGATATAGATATTATCTCATCATAAGTATTCTATATGTTTTCCCAAAATTATTGGAGATATGAACTCTCTTTAATTTTTAATCTTACATAAGCATATCCACAAATTTCATATCCAATACATTTTAATTAACATAAAGATTTTATATAAGACCAAGGTACGGTTTTATAAAGACTCAATAAAGAGTTTTAGTATTACTTATCAGATGATTTTCCTTTAAACTCTGGCATCGTTGAGTGACCCTCAGCAGATATGCCTTCTCTAATTACAACTTTTTTGACTGTAAGAAAGAGAATTTTAATGTCTAACCACATTGATTGATGGTCTACATACCAAACATCAAGTTTAAATTTTTCATCCCAACTAATAGCATTTCTACCATTAACTTGCGCCCAGCCAGTTATGCCTGGTCTTACCTCATGGCGACGATTCTGTTCCTGGTCGTAACGTTCAAGATAACTCATAAGAAGTGGTCTTGGGCCGACAAGACTCATGTCTCCTTTAAGTACATTCCATAACGCAGGCAATTCATCAAGACTGAGCGCCCTCAGCTTTTTGCCAAACTCCGTAAGTCTTTCTTCATCAGGTAGTACATTCCCTTTGGAGTCAGTGGCATCTTTCATACTGCGAAATTTTATCATCTTAAAGGGGAGGCCATCTTTTCCGGGCCTAACTTGTCTAAATAATACAGGTTTACCCAATTTTTTTCTAACAAGAAGGTAGGTAACGCCAATAATGGGAGATAAACATATTAGTAGTATTGAAGATATTAATACATCAAAGAAACGTTTAATCATATTATTGGATAACCTTTTTAAATATAGTGATGAATTTTTTCACACCTTCCTGAAGACTTAATTCAGAGTAATAGTATTTAGCTCCGTTTTCTCCCATCTCTTTTAATTCATTTTTAGATAATAATGTGAGCTGTTCAATTCCTGAAGATATTGAAATCGGACTATCAGAAGAGCAAATAATCCCGGCGCTGGCATTTCTGACGAGGTCTGCAGCATCGCCATCAACAGCCATTACAATAGGTTTACCACATGCCAGATAGGCTTGAGTTCTGGAGGGTATTGTGATAGTAAAAAGATCATCTTTAATAAGATGAACCAATAATGCATCAGCTTGTTGAAGAATATCTCCAATCTCGGTAATTGGTACGCGAGGTAGAAAAATCACATTATCGATATTATTCTCTTTAGCAAATGTCACTGCTTCGGCCTTTGCTAAACCAGAACCTACAATGATAATATTGGCCTTGACACCGTTATTCTTTAAAATTTGTGCAGCAGATAAAATGGAAGGTAATCCTTGCGCTAAACCGAGATTTCCCGCAAAAACAACATTGAATTTATCAGATGGAAGAATCACGTTACTTTTTTTATTACTTCTAAGGTTCTCTTCATCACACCAGTTATAGATAACCTCGATTTTCTCCTCAGGTACACCGCGGGAGATCAACTTCGCCTTAAAACCAGGAGAGAGGACAACAATTTTTGCTGCGCGCCTGTATACAAAGTTGCACAAATAGTTAAGCGTATTTAATATTTTTTTGTTCGTTAACATTCCTGTGGAAGCTAATGTATCTGGCCAGAGATCCTGAATATCCACAATGAATGGTTTTCTTCTGAAGAAAGAAATCAGTGATGCAGAAAGCGCTGTTGTTAGGGGAGGATGGTAAGCATAGATAACATCTACCTTCTGTCTGGATAGAATTCCAAAGACCATGCTCGTGAAAAAAAACGAACCGTAATTGAGCATTCTCTTTAACGCAGAAGGGCCGTGATTCGGATATAGAGGTACCCGATTAATTGTTATATCGTCATGGCTATCTTTTTGGAAAATCTTAATCTTATATCCATCGTAAATCTTTCCCCCTGGGTAATTAGGGAAACCTGTAATGACTTCAACCTCAACATTTTGCCTTCTCAATTCTTTTGCAAAAGCAAGACCTTTAAAGGTAGGTTCAGGATCAAACCATTGTGTCAACAATAAGACTTTCACTTTAATCTACACACCATTAAAAAGTCACTCTGGACTGGCCAGAGTGATTAACTTATTAGTATTTACGCCAAACGACACGTTTAACATAATCAGTATAGGAGAGAATAATTCTTGCCACTTTATCAGAGACATTTGGCATTGAATAATCATTCACCTGGCGCAGGAGTCGTTCGTTATCACGTGGCTGATTTTTTATCATCTCTAGAGCCTGAAGAATACGGTCAGGCTCGACACCAGTCATTATTACAGTGCCTTCTTCCATTCCTTCAGGGCGCTCGTGCGCCTCACGAATATTGATAGCAGGAAAATTAAGAATAGATGACTCTTCCGTAATTGTACCACTATCAGAAAGGACTGCTCGCGCTTCCTTCTGTAATTTCACATAATCTTTAAAACCAAGCGGCTTTAACAACTGTATGTGCGAGTTAAAAACAATCCCTTTCGCATCAATCCTTTTCTGGGTTCGCGGATGAGTAGATACAATGATCGGCAACTGGTAAGTATCTGCTACTTTATTTAACGACTCGACAAGATTCATTAAATTTTTATCTGAATCGATATTTTCTTCACGATGAGCACTAACGACAAAATATTCGTTTCGTTTTACATTAAGCCGCTCAAGCACATCTGATTGCTCAATACCTTCAGCATAATGAGTTAACACTTCAAACATCGGACTGCCAGTCTTGATAACCCGATCTGCAGGCAAGCCCTCAGCCAGAAGATACTCTCGAGCGATATCGCTATATGTCAGATTAATATCGGCTGTATGATCGACAATACGGCGATTAATCTCTTCTGGTACTCGCATATCAAAACAACGATTTCCCGCTTCCATATGGAAGATAGGAATCTTGCGGCGTTTTGCCGGAATAGCAGCTAAGCAACTATTTGTATCACCAAGGACTAGAAGAGCTTCTGGTTTGATGGATTCCAGCACTTCATCAATTTTGATGATAATTTGCCCAATAGTCTCAGCAGCATTTTTACCTGCTGCATTCAAAAAGTGGTCAGGTTTGCGGACGCCAAGATCGTCGAAAAAAATTTGATTAAGTTCGTAATCGTAGTTTTGGCCGGTATGAACAATCGTATGTTCATAATAATCATCAAGTTTAGCCATAACACGTGACAATCTGATAATTTCTGGTCGTGTACCTACGACTGTCATAACATGCATTTTATTCATCTTTTACTCTTCAGCGATTTTGTAGTTAACCGTATCGGGATTCTCAGGATCAAAAATTTCATTTGCCCAGAGCATAACTATCATTTCATCATCACCAATATTCGTGATGTCATGCGACCATCCGGGAACAGTTTCGACTATTTTTGATTCATCACCATCAATAAAAATTTCATAATAGTTATTCGAATCAATATGTCTAAAAGCAAATTTTGCTTTGCCTTTAATGACCAGAAATTTCTCATTTTTTGTATGATGATAATGCCCCCCTCTTGTAATACCGGGATGTGCAGTAAAAAATGAAAACTGACCAGACTCTTTTGTTTTGAGCATTTCAACAAACGTCCCACGAGGATCGCTATGACGTTTGACAGAATAGGCAAATTCTGAAGGAGAATAATAGCTCAGATAGGTCGCATACAGTGTCCTGGTTAAACCAGTACCAACATGGTCAATTAACAAGCTATGTTGTTTATCCTTAAATGACCTGATAATGTCAACAACTTCACCGACTGTCGTACTATAAACTGGTGTGACCTCTGCATTTTTTTCATCTATATTACCTGTTAAGCAATCAACGAATGACTTGCAGACGTCATCAATATAAACAAGTTTTAGAGGAGCATCAGAATTATTGACAGTAACCTCTAACCCATTGAGTATATTATAGCAAAACGTTGCGACAGCAGAGTTGTAGTTTGGTCTACACCATTTACCGAATACATTAGGCAAGCGATAAATATAAGTTTTTGCGCCAGTCTCTTCAGCATATTTGCTTACTAAATTCTCAGCTGCCGCCTTGCTTTTTCCGTAGTGATTATCCAGTTCAGCCTGAATTGATGAAGTAATGAGTAAAGGGGTTTTATTACCAAACTCAACTAATTTATTAACAATATGCTCTGTTAAGTTGGCATTACCTTCATAAAATTCAGAGTCGCATGTTGGACGGTTAATCCCAGCAAGATGGAAAACAAATTCTGCAGATTGCAAAGCTTCATTAAGTTGCTCAAGAGAATTATCTCGATCGATACAAATAATATCGTTATACCCATTTTCGCGTAAATGGACACGGAGATTTTTGCCGATGAACCCATTAGAACCCGTAATAACAAGCTTCATATTATTCATCCAGTTGATATTCTTTTTTGTCACAAATGGCTCTAATAAACGCCAGTTTTAGCAATAATTTTTTCATACCTTCAACATCAAGACGTTCTGTGTTATGCGAATTATAATCTTCAACTTGAGAAATTCGCTGATCGCCCTGCTCTACATATTTTCCATAATTAAGATCGCGTAGATCAGGTGGAACACGGTAATATTCACCCATATCTTCAGCAGCGACCATTTCTTCACGGCTCAGTAATGCTTCATACAATTTTTCACCGTGACGAGTACCAATAATATTCACAGGATGTTCGGGAAGATCCATCAATTCTTTCAGAGCTACTGCCAATGTTTCAATTGTCGCGGCTGGAGCCTTCTGAACAAAAATATCGCCATTATTTCCATGTTCAAATGCATAAAGAACCAAATCAACCGCATCATCCAAAGTCATCATGAAGCGTGTCATATTAGGGTCAGTGATCGTCAGAGGTTTCCCCTCTTTAATCAAGTCCACAAATAGTGGGATAACCGATCCACGCGAAGCCATAACGTTGCCGTAGCGAGTCCCACAAATAACGGTTTTGGTCTTATCGACGTTACGTGATTTGGCAACAATAACTTTCTCCATCATAGCTTTGGATATACCCATAGCGTTGATCGGATAAACCGCTTTATCTGTACTTAAGCACACAACACGTTTAACACCATTCGCAATGGCCGCTTCAAGCACGTTTTCAGTACCAAGTACGTTCGTTTTCACCGCTTCCATAGGGTGAAATTCGCAGGAAGGCACCTGCTTTAATGCTGCGGCATGATACAAAAAATCAACACCACGCGTGGCGTTTAAAATTGATTGATAATCACGTACATCACCTATATAAAACTTCAATTTAGAATTATTATATTTTTTACGCATGTCGTCTTGTTTTTTTTCATCACGACTGAAAATTCGGATCTCAGCAATATCCGTATCTAAAAACCTTCTTAAAACCGCATTACCAAAAGAACCTGTGCCACCTGTAATTAACAAAACTTTATTTTTAAACATATAAACTTTCTCTCATTAGCTTTTTAGACGCTTCAAATCTTTTATACAACGCTTTGACTGTAGCAAATTAAATATTTATCTTATAAAAATAAATTATACTGAAAGCAAATATATTTTTTCCAAATCATTTCTTTATAATTTTCCAAATCATTTCTTTATAAATAACAACCCAGAATTTTGAAGTACATTATGTTCAGAATGATACAGCAACAACAAGCATTCAAGAGCAAGCACGCTACCGCCCCTGGCTTTACAGCAACCAGAGCACTAACTCTATCCCAAAGATGATGATAACTGCCGATCCAGGCAGAGACGCAAACGCTAATTGTCTTACCAAATGCTTACAGAAACAAGAAAAAATCCAACAAAAAACAGATTAAACTTAGTAGGTTAACTTGTTGTAATTCTTTATTTTTAATATGAAAAACGACAGTAACACTCCGCTGCATAAATCATAGGCGTTGGGGTGTTAGCTGCCGCTATTTTTTCTGGCTGACCGTCACAAAGTCCTGTGAATCTCTACTCGTTAAGTAGCTTTTCGATGCTCTTACGGAACTTAGCCCCTTCCTTCAGATTACGCAAACCATACTTAACGAACGCCTGCATATAACCCATTTTTTTACCGCAGTCGTAACTGTCGCCCGTCATTAACATGGCATCGACAGACTGTTTTTTCGCCAGTTCTGCAATCGCATCTGTTAACTGAATACGTCCCCACGCGCCAGGTTGTGTATGCTCTAATTCAGCCCAAATATCAGCAGACAGTACATAGCGCCCTACCGCCATCAGATCGGAATCCAGCGTTTGCGGCTGATCTGGTTTCTCAATGAATTCAATGATACGGCTGACTTTACCTTCGTTGTCCAAAGGCTCTTTGGTCTGAATAACGGAATACTCGGACAGATCGCCATCCATACGCTTAGCCAGCACCTGACTGCGCCCGGTTTCATTAAAACGAGCAACCATGGCAGCCAGATTGTAGCGCAGAGGGTCCGCACTTGCGGTATCCAGAACGACGTCCGGTAATACGACGACGAACGGGTTGTCCCCGATAATTGGGCGAGCACAAAGAATTGAATGACCAAGACCGAGTAATTGCGCCTGGCGAACGTTCATGATAGTCACGCCGGGAGGACAGATGGACTGCACTTCAGCCAGCAACTGGCGCTTGACGCGCTGCTCAAGCAACGATTCGAGTTCATAAGAGGTGTCAAAATGGTTCTCAACGGCGTTCTTTGACGCATGCGTTACCAGAACAATTTCTTTAATGCCAGCAGCTACAATCTCGTCGACAATGTATTGAATCATCGGCTTGTCTACGATTGGCAGCATCTCTTTCGGGATTGCCTTCGTGGCAGGCAACATGTGCATCCCGAGGCCCGCTACCGGAATAACTGCTTTCAAATTAGTCATTAAGTCATTCACCTATTCAATTGTTGCTGAATTATAGCTTTTTAGCTTGTTTTAGCCAGTATGAATTACATTGCATCGATACAGCGCATGTTACGCCGCTTATCTGCAGAATGCAGTAATCTTAAGCTCAAGTGGGTTCAATTCGAGCCAGGAATGGTCGCAAAGTTACCTCCCCTGTCCCGGTAGTTGGAAATTCACCGCTGCAACATTCACCACCTGATGGTTTATACGGTCAATGTCAACTGAACTTTGCCCGGTTTCATTTACCGCATGGATATTCGCCAGTGATAGCAAGGTATCCTGTTTAGCCATAAATTTACCGCGTACATCCTGGCGAAGATCAAAATGCATCTTTAGCGCGGGTCCCGTCGTGGATTGCTGCATGACCTTGATGTTACGTAAGAAAAGGTGTTGCGGTTGGTTGTGCAACTCCAGCGTGGCGCGCTTCATCGCCACATTAGTGATGGCGACAAATGACGTGGCATTGCCCGAGGATATCTGCATGCCGCGTAATTTATATTCCAGTTTTGAGTTATCCAGATGAATATTATTTAATTTAAAGTTTTGCGGAATGGATAAATATCGTCCTTTGATGACGCCATAGCCAATGAGCATACCGGCGCTATTCTCCATATTGATATTATCAATAACGAAATTATCACACCCATAAATCGCGACCGTTGCATTATCAATGCCCGCTTTCTTACTGAAATCCGGAGTGATATTTCGCGCGGTAATATTACGAATGACAAAATGTTTGCCGTTCTCCACATGGACTAACTGTCGGCAGTCGGAACCGGTGATGTTCGCCACCACAAAGTTTTTTACCGCCAGTTCCTCGGGATAGCTATTGTCATAAGTACTCCCCGCCAGCCCGATACCGATACCCCAGTTCACATTGCCGTTAGTACAGTTGATACGTTCGATAACATGATCAGAAATGAGGATATTGCTGTCATTTATCGCCACATTCCACTCGATAGCGTCACCCTGCAAATCGCTAAAACGACTGTTCGTGATCTTTACGCCGTCCATGCGGTTATGAAAGCCCTGACGCAGGATCCCATAGTTAGCGCGCGTGACGGTAATATCATCGATCGTCAGATTGCGCATCAGCCTTGAGGTTTTGCCGCCAATGTAGATTTGCGTCACCGGAGCAAAACCACTCATGGCAATCCCTTTTATCACGCAGTCCGAACCCCGCACATCGAGAGTAACGTTCCTCAGGCTACCGCCCTGCTCGCCCATGACCTTGCATCCATCCTGCAGAACAAAGCGCCCACGCCCCTTGCCGCTGATGCGGCCTTGCACCGATAGCGTTTTGCCTGGCGGAATAATAATCGCGGTATTGATATTCTTACATTCCAGCCCTTCGGGTACGACTACCGTTTGCCCTTCCGTGAATGCCTGCCTGAAAGATGCGACCCAATCCTTTGGGTTGTAATCCTGAATATTGACGCTGCCAGATGATTCAAGCGCCCGGCTAATGGGAGAGTGCAGCACGACAAGCGCAGAGCCTGCCGCCAGAAAACTACGACGTGAGAGTTTTTTCTCTGACATACAACCTCGATTTACATCGTTTGCAGCAGGCTGGCTAACTGTTTATTGATCGCTAACTGATTAAATTCAGCTTCAATTTTTTCTCGCGCGCATTGCACAATCGGCTGCACCTGTTCGCTGTCGAGCAGGCTGAATGCAGCTAACCGTTCAGCCAACGCCTGGGCATCGTTTTCCGGTGCCAGCCAGCCAGATTTACCCGACTCCACCAGCTCAGGGATCCCGCTATGAACCGTCGAAATGACCGGGATCCCCACCGCCATCGCCTCCATCAGCGCTACCGGGATCCCCTCCATATCGCCATCCCTGCCGGTAATCGAAGGCAGCAGAAATACATCTGCTTGCTCAAGCATCTCCTTCACCTGATGACTGGGTTTAAAGCCAGGCATCTCAATCACATCATCGAGTTGGTATTGTTCGATCAGCGTCCGCAGACGACGTTCCCAGGGACCAATGCCAAGAATGCGATAGCGAAATAAGACGCCCTGCTCTTTCAACTGCCGACAGGCTTCGATGGCGACGTGCAGCCCTTTTTTCTCGGTTAAGCGCGCGACAGAAATAATCTCCAACGGCGCGGCTGGCGATTTCAGTTGGCGCGGGGTAAAGCGCGTCATATCGATTCCCATACGCGAGACGGCAATTTTCTGCGGCGGACATCCCATGTTTTTTAAACGTCCGGCCCAGAGATTGCTGATGGGCAGCATCAAGTCACCGCGCTGAAACAGCTGCTGATATTCGGAGGTATAGCGGGCCAATACATCCCGGTGCGAAACATCAACACCATGAAATACCGTGGCGATTTTCCCGCGGATCATTCCAAGCTCACGCAGTTTGGCAGCCGTCACGCCTGCCGGGCCAAAGTGCGCAATAAAGACATCCGCCTGAAATGCCTGCGGATTCCCACCGCAAATAGCCGCCAAAATCAAATTGCGCGCCTCGTCGCCATAGCGAGAGATATTCAGTGCTTTCCAGGTGGCTGCGCGGGTGATGCCCTGCAATGCAGCAGCCGCCCTGAATTTGAGCTTTGCCAGTTTGCCGTCCGGTTCATTCAGCAACCAACGCGTTTTGTCGCCCAATTGGTAGGTATTAAATGAGGCATGCGTATTTTCAAGGTCGCCCTTATGCATCGCGACAATCTCCACCTCATAGCCCATATCGATGAACGCAGTGATCTGATTTAATACGAAGGTCTCTGAGGAGAGTGGAAATTTAAGCAGGAAAAAACCAATCTTCATTTTTCCCCCTCAATGCGCGTTAATACCGACTGCACCATACGCACCCCACGTTCGCGTTCACGCATAACCGCGTCCCCTACCCGTATGTTCAGGTCAGGAAGCTGTCCGAGAATATCGGCGACTTTGCCCTCAAGGCTGCCATCCAGCAAATGGCGAATATCGACGGCCATCTCCGGTAGCCCCAGTTGCTGCATGATCCCTGCCGATTTATGCTCATAGTTAATGGCGATGGCGGGCGTCATAAAATTCATCGAGATGATGGCTGAGTGCAGGCGAGTGCCCACCGTCAGGTCGCATGCCCCGAGAATTTTTCCCATCTCAAGGTCGTTGAGTTCATCCATTACCACATGATAACGGGCCGGGTCGTTAACATGCTGACGCAGGTTCAACGCCACCATACGGTCATCTTTGTTGTAACTATCGATACCGGTACAGGTTGACAACGCTATCACCTGGTACCCTTCATCGAGAATGCGGTTCACTACCCCGGCAAAGGCTTGTTCATAAGCCTGTTGCGTCGTCCCCAGACGCTTATCAAAGGGCGCCAGCTCACGCAAAGTAATGGCCACAGTCTTCTGCTTTGCCACCATTTTCAACCAGTGCTGTACGGCATAGCCTGGCTCAAAATCCTCATGATGATTGTCGACCAGCCAGGCGGTATCCACGCCTGCCTCAACCTTTTCCGCGGTTATTGCGCTGCGTTTCATCAGTTCCAGACTAACTGATTCGCGCAAAATCAGCGCGTTACAGTGGCCAAAAACGTAGTTTGCCAGTTGATTAAACTGCTCATCCTGGAATGGCCCCACGCTGTGCCCAATCATGTACAGCGGTTTTTTCGCCATAAATGAACACAGGGCATGTTCGAACTGCGGCACGCCATACAAATCAACAAAAAACGATCCGCCGACCTGGATGATGGCGTCATAGCGCGACAACAGACGGACAAAATCGGTAAATCCCTGGGCGATAGCGATGTTGCGCAGATTACCGGAGTCGGTGACGCGCGAGAGCAGCACTTGGTGCTGATAGCGACGGCGCAAGACCTTCTTCACCCGTCCCATGACACCCGCGGCGTTGTTGTGTTGCTTCATCTGCGAATATAATGGATCGCCCATCACCGGACGATTGAGTAACCATGAGGAGCTTACCGGGTAGCGGCTCATAACATCGACTTCAGTCTCGGGACGCTGCGCGTTAATGGCATCCAGCAAACCGCGCAGAATAGCGCTATCCCCTCGGTTCCCGCAGGTATGGTTGCCCAAAATTAATAGTTTCATTATGACCTCTTAAAGCGTTGTTCTTATCCTGCACGGAGCAAGGTTTTCATTTTTTCACTGCGACAGAGCTGGCGTTTTATTTCCACCACCAGCGGGTGGCGCGACAGCACAATCATCACCGTAAACGCCAGCGTTCCCGCCGCGATTTGCAACCCCAGCACCGCGCTTAACGGCAGTTGGTTGCGCAGGGTAAAACCCAGCGCATAGCTCACAACAACGGTTGGCAAGGAGAGATACAACGGTAGCCACAGACTGAGCATGTACTGACGGTAGCTGGAACCCAGAACAGGTTTGATCATCACGAAATAACTGAGGATGGTGTTAATCACCTGAACCAGCAAAAAGCCCAGCGTCACGCCTGTCGCCCCCGCCAGATGTCCACCGATGAAAATGGCCGGAATAAACAGAAAGGTTTTGAACACATTGAATTTGAAGCTGATATCAACCCGCGCCTTCGCCATCAGCAGTGAACCGATCGGATTCCCGACAGAGCGCAGTAGCCCGACAATGCACAACAATTGCAGGACGGGGACAATACCGTTCCACTTCTCGCCAAATACCAGCGGCACCAGATTGTTCGCTACCACCATTAATCCCAGCAGCGCCGGAAAATTGATGATCCCGACCACCGACAGTAGTTTGTAAAAATTCACCCGCAATTTTTCGCTATCGTCCTGAATTTTGGCAAACGCCGGAAACAGAACGCGGGTAATGATCGGGTTCAGTTTGATTGGCGGTACAACCGCCACGTTCCAGGCAAGATTGAATCCCCCCGCGACGCTTGCCCCCAACGTTCTGGCCAGCACCAGCGTAGAAAGATTGGTATTGATATAATTAATAATGCTATCCGCCGTCAGCCATGCGCCGAAACGTAGGTTTGACGAAACGGAAGCCAGCGAGAAATGCAGCCCCGGACGGTAAATCTGGCGACCAAAATAGCCGAACAGCAGCGTACGTAGCGTACTGTTCACCAGATACCCAAGAATAGCCGTCAGCGCGAGCGGCCAGAAATGGGCGCTCACCACGGTAAAGGTAAAGCCGGCCAGCACCGAACTGGTCTCAATCATGCCGATTTTGTTAAAGGCCAGTTCTTTTTGCATCAGCGCGCGAAACTGCTGGCCGTGCGGTATCACCACAAACGCCAGTGATAACGTTTTGATGAGCGGAGCCAGTTCGGGGTTATTGAGTACGCTGGCAATTGTCTCGCTAAGCAGAAACATCGTCACGCATACCACAATACCGAGTCCGACATTGAGCCAGTACAAGGTGGTCAGTTCAAGGTAGCCAATCTCTTTGCGCTGAATAATGGAGTTGGCAATGCCAAAGTCAGACAACGTGTCGGCTAGGGCAATGATCACCAGCGCCACGGTTAACAACCCGAACTGGTGATTATCAATAATCCGCGCCAGGACGGTCATCTGGACAAGTCCGAGGCCAATAATGATCACCGTGGCAATTGCCGACCACTTCGCGCCATTCAGCGTTTTTTCTCGTAAACTCATGTTAATACGCCGCTTTGTTCACAAAGCCTTTAAATATCGTCAGAAAAACAATTTTGATATCGAACCATAAGCTCCACTCGCGAATATATTCGAGGTCAAATTCCACACGTTTTTCCATTTTTTCCAGCGTATCGGTTTCCCCCCGCCAGCCGTTGATTTGCGCCCAACCGGTAATGCCCGGCTTCACCTTATGACGTAACATGTAACCCTCAATCAGTTGGCGGTACTGTTCGTTATGCGCCACCGCGTGCGGACGTGGCCCGACGATAGACATCCCTCCCGTCAGCACGTTAATAAACTGCGGTAACTCATCCAGCGACGTCCGGCGCAGAAAATTCCCCACCGGCGTCACGCGTGGGTCGTTTTGCGTCGCCTGCGTCACCACCGCGTCGTTTTCCATCACTTTCATTGAACGAAACTTCCAGACTTTGATCGGCTTCCCATCCATGCCGTAACGGGTCTGGCGGAAAATTACCGGTCCTTTTGAGGTCAGTTTCACCAGTAACGCAATGCCACACAGCACCGGGGAAATCAGCAGCAGGATCAGCGAGGCCAGCACGATATCTTCCGCACGCTTCAACAGACGGTTAATGCCCGAGAGCGGCGTGTCATACAGCGGCACCACCGGAACACCGTTCATCTCTTCAATCCGTGAATGCAGGATGTTGAAGGTAAAGACATCGGGGATGAGGATCACTGAGCAGGTCGTGTCGGCCAGATCGCGCACCAGTTTTTTCACACTGGCGCCATCGTTCATCGACATAGCGATATAGACGTTATGAATGCGTGAAGCTTTAGCGTCATCCACCAGTTGTTGCAGATTCCCGGCCCAGTCGCGGGAGTTTTTCCCTGGAACAGGATCGTGATAGACACCGGCTACTTCAAACCCCAGCCACGGTTCATGGCGAAAGCTGTCCAGTAGCATTTGCCCGGCGGGCAGGTTGCCTGCCACCGCAACCCGGCGGGTGTTGTAACCGCGATTACGCAGCCATCCCGCACCGTAGCGAATAAACGAACGGCTCAACACCAGACCCACGCTTGACAGCAGATACCACGCCAGCCAGACCGCAAGACGGTTATCGAAATCGTTATTAAAGGCAATTAAACCTGCGCTAAAAATCAGGCTCAGCGTCCAGTTTTGCAGCAACAGCACCAGCTCAGTGGATATTTTGACGCCGCGCCAGGAGCGATAAAAATCCGTTATCCCGCCGAGCATCTGAAAAACCACCAGCGTGATCAACGCCACCAGCAGGTGCATGTACAGGAAAGGCAAACCGCTTAATTCGCAGATTACCCATAGCCCGCCAAACATGATGGTGATATCCGAAAAACGTTGCACCATCGAAATTAACGACGCATTGGTTTTGGCGCGTTCGCGCTTCTTTAGATGTGTCATCGTGGTTCCTGTTAGTCGCCTTTGGCCCATAACCGGGCAAAGGAAGCACCGGCATTACTGATTCAGCAACGCCAGAAGAGTGCGCGTTCGCGCTTCCATCAACGGGATATCTCCGCGCGATTCCACGTTCAGGCGCACCACCGGTTCGGTATTGGAAGAGCGTAAATTGAAGCGCCAGTCGACAAACGACATGCTGATGCCATCCGTTCTGTCCACCGTCAGCGCTTCCCGGGAAAAGTGCTGCTCCACCCGTGCTATCGCTGCCGTCGGCTCCGCCAGCGTGCTGTTTATTTCTCCACTCGCCGGGTATGCCGCCATCCGGTCACGGACCAGTTCGCCCAGCGACTGTCCTTTCAGACACAGCAGCTCCGCCACCAGCAGCCACGGGATCATCCCGCTGTCGCAGTACGCAAAATCGCGGAAATAGTGATGCGCGCTCATCTCGCCGCCGTAAATGGCATCTTCATGGCGCATCCGCTCTTTAATAAACGCGTGTCCGGTTTTTGACATCACCGGTTTACCGCCTGCCGCCGTCACCACATCCACGGTGTTCCAGGACAGGCGCGGGTCGTGGATAATTTTCGCCCCCGGATTCTTCTCCAGAAACGCTTCCGCCAGCAGACCGACAATGTAGTACCCTTCTATAAACTGGCCTTTTTCATCAAACAGGAAGCAGCGGTCAAAATCCCCGTCAAAGGCAATCCCCATATCCGCACCGTGTGCAATCACCGCGTTACGCGTGTCTGCCCGGCACTCCGGCAGCAGAGGGTTGGGAATACCGTTGGGGAAATTGCCATCCGGCGTGTTGTGAATTTTGATGAACTCGACCGGCACGCCCAGCGCCTTAAAACGGGTTTCAATGGCGTCCACCACCGGGCCTGCCGCGCCGTTACCGGAATTGAGCACCAGCTTCATCGGTTTCAGGTTGCCGGGATTGATGTAACCCAGCAGGTGGTCAATGTAGGCATCGCGAGGATTAATCCGCTGGTAGCGGCCACGTCTGCTCTCATCAACCGCCGGGAAGTCATTCGCTTCCGCCAGACGTTGCACATCGCGCAGACCGGTATCGCCGCTGATAGGCCGCGCCCCTTCCCGCACCAGCTTCATGCCGTTGTAATCCAGCGGATTATGGCTGGCGGTCACTTCAATGCCGCCATCAACGCCAAGATGGAAAGTGGCGAAATAAATCTCTTCGGTGCCCGACATGCCAATATCCAGCACATCCACCCCTGCATCCTGCAGGCCTTTCGCCAGCGCCAGCTTCAGCGCCTCGCTGGTCAGGCGGACATCGCCGCCGAGGACGATGGTTTTCGGCTGCAAAAACTCGCCGTAAGCGCGGCCAATACGCCACGCAATCTCTTCATTTAACTCTTCGCCCAGTCGGCCGCGGATGTCATACGCTTTAAAACAGGTCAGTTTTGTCATGATTTACCCTTTTTC
The DNA here is from genome assembly GCF_008693645.1 of Citrobacter werkmanii. Lineage (NCBI taxonomy): Bacteria > Pseudomonadati > Pseudomonadota > Gammaproteobacteria > Enterobacterales > Enterobacteriaceae > Citrobacter > Citrobacter werkmanii. Next base: position 3,219,821 of record NZ_CP044101.1, read on the forward strand.
AGGCAACAGGAGGCCCTGACTCTTAATGAGCCTTTTTAACAAGTGTTAATGCATTGCCCGGTGCGCTTCCCTTATCGAGCCTACGCTGTTGCAGGCCGGATAAGCGCATCCGGCATCAGGCGCGCCCGTATCTGTCCGCAAACCGCACCACATCATCCTCATCGAGGTAAGATCCGGAGCGTACTTCAATCAGATCGAGCGGGATTTTTCCGGGGTTCTCCAGACAGTGGGTCGCTCCCAGCGGAATATAGACAGACTCGTTTTCAGCGAGCAGTTTGATATCATCATTAATTGTCACTTTCGCGGTACCTGCAACCACAACCCAGTGCTCAGCCCGATGATGATGCATCTGCACGGACAATCCCTCGCCAGGCTTGACGGTAATTCGCTTGACCTGGTAACGGTCTCCGGCATCAATGGAGTCATATTTGCCCCACGGACGATAAACTTCGCGGTGAATGTGGTGCTCATGGCGCCCGTCAGCTTTAATTTTCTCCACCACTTTTTTGACATCCTGTACCGCGTTGCGATCGGCAATCAGTACCGCGTCTTTGGTCTGCACCACCACCAGATCTTTCACCCCGACGGTCGTCACCAACCCGGATTCGGCATAGACGTAGCTGTTTTCCGTTTTGTGGCTAATGACATCGCCGTGATGCACATTACCTTCAGCAGTATGGGCGCTGATTTCCCACAATGATGACCAGGAGCCGACATCGCTCCAGCCTGCATTCATAGGCATCACCACCGCATCGGCCGTATGTTCCATTACCGCATAGTCCACAGACTCTTCCGGGCAGGCGAGAAACGCCTGTTCATCAACGCGAATAAAATCGAGATCGGGGTCGACGGTGCTCATGGCGTTTTCGCAGGCCTCAAGAATATCGGGACGATACTTTTTCAATTCTTCCAGGTAACGGCCTGCCCGGAACAGGAACATCCCGCTGTTCCAGTAGTAGTCGCCGCTTGCCACATACGCCTGTGCGGTTTCCAGATTGGGTTTTTCAACAAACTGCGCCACCTCAAAAGCCACCGCGTCAGTATTCGACGGTGAAACCTCGCCTCGACGGATATAGCCGTAGCCAGTCTCCGGTTGGTCCGGGACGATACCAAACGTCACCAGCTTACCCGCACTGGCATACGGCATCGCATTGCGAACCGCTTCGCGAAATGCCTCTTCGTCGGCAATCATATGATCGGCCGCCAGCACAAGTAGCAGCGGATCGTCACCCGGACACTGACGTTTTGCCGCCAGCGCAGCCAGCGCTATGGCTGGCGCAGTGTTGCGTCCGGCTGGTTCGAGAATAATGTTCTCGGTCAGTTTGTGCAGTTGCCGTAACTGTTCCGCAACGATAAAACGGTGTTGTTCATTACAGATAACTACCGGGCTTTCGCACTCCACACCGTTCAGACGGCAAATCGTCGTCTGCAACATGGTGAGATCGCCTTTCAGACACAGGAACTGCTTTGGATACAGTACGCGGGACAGCGGCCATAAACGGCTACCCGAGCCACCGGCCATGACTACCGGAAAGAGTTTGTTTTGACTCATCATGTACCCCGAATATCAGCAATAAATTGATTCAGCACGTTTTCTTTATCCAACGAGCGTTCGGCATACTCACGTGCCACCGTGTTAACTTTTGGCATGGTTAGCGCCTGTTGAATCCCGCCAACCAGCGCATTGACTGATTCCGGCTCGACACACACCGCGATGCCAGGATGAGCGTCACACAACTGACCCAATTCGGTCTCAGGCTCAGCGGTAATCACCGCGTTACCGCCAACGGCGAGGATATTAGTCAGTTTGGACGGCAGTACCGCATCCGCCGAGCCACGCTTTTGTACGACCAGATGACAGTCCGCGAGCTTGAGCAGCGCAGGCAGCGCTTCATAAGATTGCAGCGGAAAGAACATTACGTTGCGCAGGTCGCGTTCGCTGACCATGGTCTCCAGTCGCGCTTTGCCCCCGCCCTGCCCGACGATCGCAAACAGCCAGGGTTGCTCACTCAATTGGGCCGCCGCGTCGATGACGCTCTCAAGCCCCTGCTTTTCACCGATATTGCCCGAGTAGAGAATGATTTTTTGATCCGCGGGCAATCCCAGTTTCTGGCGCAACGCCAAAGCATCGGCGTCGGTCACGTCACGAAAGCGCGCCACTTCCGACCAGTTAGGAAAGAAAATAACCTTGCGTGGCGCAACGCCTTTTTCCATGGCTTTGCGCATCATGGAACGGGAAATCGTCGAAATATTGTCCACGTTGTGCAAACCACTGCGTTCAAACACGCTGGCCAGTTTCGCCACCATACCGCGCTTGCCTTTGCCTGCCATGCCAAGTCCCAACATGGCATCGACTTCATAATCCTGAATGTGCAGCAGCGTGCGCGCGCCGCTGAGTTTTGCCAGCAAGCGCATCCCCGGCGTACAAAACAGCGTCGGCACCACGCCGATGATGCGATCCGGTTTCCAGCGACGTTGCGCCAGCAGCGGGAAGAAACTGCTCAGGGCGAAACTGCCCAAATGCAGCAGACGCTTGAGCGTTGAGGGTTGCTCAGGCACATACAGCGGACAACGCCAGACGGTAGCATCCCCCTCCTCGCGACGATAGCGCCAGGATGAATAGCGACCATTAACTTTCCATTGCGGATAATAAGGTGGTGCGGTGATCACCCGCACGTCATGACCTTGTTGCGCCATCCACTCCACCATTTCACCGGTGTACTTGCCGATACCGGTCAGCTCCGGCGAGTAGTTAATGCCATACACCAGGATCCTCATAGCCCTGGTACTCCGCTCTGGCTTGCCTGGCAGAAGTAAGCCCGGCTGTTGGCGTGTACGCTGTCACTGGCCTGAATCTCTGTCGCCGCCAGCCAGCGGTAGGCATCATGTTGTGCATCAGGCAGTTGCAGGTCGTTTTCTGATACGCGCAGACGAAATCCCAGCACGATGTAATGCGTTGAGAAATCATCCCCGGAAAAGTTGTCGTCATAGAAGTGCTGCCAGACACCATAAAACTCAGCGGCGGACAGCGGTAGACGCAACCCCAACTCAGCTTCAGTCAGCCGTTCAAAAGCCGCATGTAGCGATTCATCTTTTTGCACACGACCGCCGGGAACAAACCAGTAGCCCTGCGCCGGACGATTGAGACGCTTACCGAGCAGAAACTCTCCCTCGGCGTTTTCCACGATCAAGTCGATAGAAATCAGCGGGGTTGAACGTACGACGGTGGCAAAATCCTCATGACGTAAAAACATGCTTACCCCCGATAACGCTGCTGGTTTTCAAGGAACCACTGCCAGGTGCTGGCAAGCCCTGCCTCAAGTGATATCTCGTGATACCAGCCCAACTGATGCAAACGCGTAACGTCGAGTAATTTGCGCGGCGTCCCGTCCGGTTTGCTGGCGTCAAACACCACGCGCCCCTTGTAACCCACTACCTTGGCAATGGTCTGGGCCAGTTCACGGATGGTGCAGTCCACGCCGGTACCCACATTGATATGCGACAGCATCGGCTGGGTATATTCCTGCCAGACTTCATGAGCCAGCTCCATTACGTGGATGCTGGCCGCCGCCATATCATCCACATGCAGAAACTCGCGCATCGGCGTGCCGCTTCCCCACACCACCACATCCGGCGCATTTTGCTCGCAGGCTTCGTGAAAGCGGCGCAGCAGCGCCGGGATCACATGCGAATTGCTTGGATGAAAGTTGTCATGCGGCCCGTACAAATTCGTCGGCATCACCGAGCGATAATCACGGCCATACTGACGGTTATACGATTCACACAGCTTGATGCCAGCTATTTTGGCAATCGCATACGGCTCGTTGGTCGGCTCCAGTTGCCCCTGCAAGAGTTCGCTTTCGGCTATTGGCTGGCTAGCATGTTTGGGATAAATACAGGATGATCCGAGAAACAGCAGTTTATTCACATTATGCAGATGCGCCGCATGAATAATGTTGCTCTCAATCATCATATTTTCGTAAATAAAATCAGCGGGATACGTGTTATTGGCCACGATCCCACCCACTTTTGCCGCCGCCAGGTACACCTGGTCAATACGTTCAGCGGCGAAGAAGTGACGCACCGCGTCTCCATCCAGCAGGTTAATCTCATCTCGGGTACGCAGCACCAGTTCGACATTATCTCGTTGGGCCAGCTGTCTTACGATGGCGGCCCCCACCATCCCGCGATGGCCCGCCACAAAAATACGTTGTTTCTTCATCCTCAGTACTCCAGCGCGATGGCAACCTCGTAACCGTGCGACTTCAGCAGGGAATGTTTCTTCGCTGCTTCAAGGTCGTTAGCGACCATTTCAGAGATCATCTGGCGCAGCGTAATTTCCGGTTTCCAGCCGAGTTTTTCATGTGCTCTGGCCGGGTCGCCCAATAGCGTTTCTACTTCTGCCGGACGGAAATAGCGCGGATCGACGGCGATTATCACGTCCCCAGGTTTCACGCCTGGCGCATCGTGTCCGGTCACGGAAACCACAATGCCTTTTTCATTCACGCCTTCACCTTCAAAACGCAGTTTGATACCCAGTTGCGCCGCCGCCATTTCTACAAACTGACGCACGGAATATTGCACGCCGGTGGCAATGACGAAATCTTCCGGCTGATCCTGCTGCAGCATCATCCACTGCATCCTGACGTAATCTTTGGCATGCCCCCAGTCACGCAGCGAATCCATGTTGCCCAGGTACAGGCATGACTCCAGGCCCTGAGCGATGTTGGCAATGGCGCGGGTGATTTTACGGGTGACGAAAGTTTCACCACGGCGTGGAGATTCGTGGTTAAACAGGATGCCGTTACAGGCATACATACCGTAGGATTCGCGGTAGTTAACGGTAATCCAGTAGGCGTAGAGCTTAGCCACCGCATAGGGCGAACGCGGGTAAAACGGCGTGGTCTCTTTCTGCGGAATTTCCTGTACCAGGCCGTAGAGTTCTGAGGTGGAGGCCTGATAGAAACGGGTCTTCTTTTCCAGACCAAGGAAGCGGATAGCCTCCAGCAAACGCAACGTACCTATTGCATCGACGTCCGCGGTGTATTCCGGTGAGTCAAACGACACCGCGACATGACTCATGGCGCCCAGGTTATAGACCTCATCCGGTTGGACCTCTTTTAAAATACGGGTCAGGTTGGATGAATCCGTCAAATCGCCATAGTGCAGATGGAATTTGGGGTTGCTTGAATGTGGATCCTGGTAGATATGGTCCACACGTTCGGTGTTGAATGATGAAGCGCGACGCTTAATGCCGTGCACTTCATACCCTTTTTCCAGCAGGAATTCTGCCAGGTAAGAACCATCCTGCCCGGTTACGCCAGTGATGAGAGCGACTTTTGACATGTTATTACCTCTTAAATGATCCCCTCAGGGAGTAACTTTCTCGACGCGTTCGCGCGTGACTACTGCGGGGTTTCCCCGACAAACGACATTTGCTGGCAGCGATTTAAATACGCTGCTGCGTGCTCCAACGACGGTGCCATCGCCAATCGTCACGCCAGGCGCGACAAAGACATCTGTCGCCAGCCAGCATTTATCGCCAACCACAATCGGTGTGGCGTTAATATCAAAATGTTGGCTGGCGTAATCATGACTTCCGGTACATAAATAACTTTTTTGCGAAATAACCGCGTGTGCGCCAATCGTAATATTACCCAACGTATATAAAACCGCGTCATCACCCACCCAGGCATAATCTCCCAGGGTTAATTTCCACGGATAAGTAATTTTTACTGAAGGTCGAATAACTACGTTTCTTCCTATTTTCGCACCGAACATGCGTAATAAAAACGCACGCCAGCGATACATTACCTGGGGTGACCAGCGAAACAGTGTTGCCTGTACCGCCCACCATAATTGCACTTTAATGACACCGCTACCGCGAAAACCTTTCGGCACGCTGAAGCCGCTTAAATCCTGCATAATGTGCCCTTACGTTTTGCCATATAAAGTTTTTGTTTTACCGGTTGTACGCAGCCGTAAATATTCAGAAACCCCAGTCAAAAAACCTGGCATATGTAATATCTGCCGCTGAACTTTTTTTGCATCGCGGCATAATTCCAGATTATTCGTCGTTGACACTCCGCCCATCGAAAACTCCGATACCAGCCCGTCCAGTTTTTTGAAAGCGTAACCAGATTTATATAGTCTGGCAGCCAGCGCGTAATCTGACGATATTTTATATTGCAAATCATAGCGCCAGACATTCAGTCCTGAGAGCGGAAAAAAGATGGCCTGATGGCTGGCAGGCAGGCTGTGATAAATATACCACCCCGGCTTTGCCCGGCGCTTAATTTTGTTACCATTGCCAAAATCCAGCAACGCGTCGCCGATAACCATGGCTTTATCACTCTGCGTTTTTAACTGGCGGATAAACTGAGCCGCATCGGCATGCAGAATATCCCCGGAATTGAGGAACAGCGCAAAGCGCCCGCGCGCCATCGCAATGCCTTTGTTCATCGCATCATAAATGCCGTTATCCGGTTCGCTGACAAACCGCAACCGATGTTCATCACCGAGACCTTCAAGAAACGCCGACGTACCGTCAGAGGAGCCGCCATCAACAACAATCCACTCAAAACTGATATCGCCTGCCTGCGCCAGGTGTGCCAGCGAGGCGTGAGTTTTGACGATCCCTTCCAGATTGCGAAAGGCGACGGTAATAATACTAAGCAGCATGTGATTTACCTCGCGATATTCAGCGCCTTGCGCAAAATAAACGGACACACAATTAAAAACGCGTATTCCGGACTAAATACTGACCCTGTAAAAAACAGCGACAGCGGCGTAAAAAGATATAGCTGCACCCGATAATTCTGATTATCACCAAAAGCAGTGATCATCATCTTCATGACTTTCCCCATGTACCACAGGGTTAATATCACGGCGAACCACGAAAAATTAATAATCAGCAGATACAAACCATTGTCTATCGTTTTACCCACATCCGCACCGTTAAAAATTCCGAATGACGCGACATATTCATAAAGCGAACCGAATCTTACGACGCCATCAACATGCATTAACGAATAACCGACCATCACTAGCGGTCCCACGATTCGATAATACGATGACGACCCCTCGGTGCCTAAATCCCCAAGGCGCGTTGCGATGTATGGAAACGCAAATATCACACCGACTAAAAACACGCTTAATGAGATTATCGCCAGCGGCAACTTCTTTTTAATCGCATCCTTATTCAGGTACTGGAACGCCCACTCCAGGAGATAAAACAAAATAAACGTCATCACCCCGGAAAACGACCCTGATAATATTATCCCTGCCAGAATCATAGCATCGGACTTAGGCGTTTTGATACCAAACTGTTTGATACTGAGCCAAATTGAGATTAACGCCAGAGCGAAGAATGCCGGTTCGAAATAAAGCGCAGTGGTGCGTTTTCCGCCAAACTTAATAAAGTTCAGAACATAGCTGTTACTGTAAATAAGATATTTCGAAATAACTTCCATTAAACTGCTGCCGCCGCTGAGAATGATCTGCGCCATTTCAACTGCCGCTAACCCTACCACCAGCCCGACAACCAGCCAGAAAAAGCGCAGGATCTTAATATAGTTATGCGGCGAAATGGTTTTGAAGCGAATACTCCACACCATGCCAATAATCACCACGGTATAGACAAACAGCATCGCGGACGTGACGTACTTACTGGCATTCAGCGATTGACCGAACAGGTAGTTAAACGCCGTCAACCCTCCCCCCACGCCCAGCGCAATCATTAATTTTTTAATATTGATGCGCTCGACAAACAGCAACAGCAGAACGGGCAAGAATGTGACAATCGTTATCGGGAAGCTCTCGCCAAGTTGGGCAAGTTTGACGTTAACCAGCAGATAAAGCAGCGGTAGCAGCAGATAGCTACAGATTCTGATAGAACGAGACATATTCCTCCAGCATCTGTTGTCCACTGTATGCCACCCGGCTGCGCTGGCTGAACGCGGCAAGCGATGTGTCGAATACCGCCTGCGCAATGTCTGATTTTTTCAGTTGTACCAGCCGCAATACATCCGCTTCACTGAACGTTTTGCCGCCCGCTTTCGCCAGTACCTCTTGTGCCGCCTCGCTGTGCGTAGCAATCACCGGTACCCCGATGGAAAGCGCTTCGCACAGAATCAGCGGGTAATTATCAACGCGGGAGCTGAACACCAGTCCATCCATCTCGTTAAGCGCACTCATCAACGTTCGCTTATCGCTTTCGAAGCCATGATTGATGACGTTATCGCCAGCAAAGGGAGAAAATTTGCCGAAGGTATGCAGCTCAATTTTTTCCCCGAGCGCCATCATCTCCTGCACCAGGCGCTGATTGGTTTTACCGTCATAGCGCAGGTCATGAGCCACCACCGCGATTTTCGGTCTGCCGTGTGGTTCATATCTGGCGGGCAGTTCGGCAAGAATGGCTTCGGTTGCCACATCAATACCGTTGTTAATAATGCGGCAGCGCCCCATGCCATACAGACTGTTGAACGCGTCAGCCACATGCTGGCTGGGAGAGATAAACTGGCAGCCAAGCGCTAACATGTCGCGAAACCTCTGCCGCTTAGCGGGCACCTGCTGATGGGCTTTGTCGATTTTTACCGGCGGATAATTGCTTAACGTCGGGCATTTCTGGCAGCCGGTTTTCCAGCTTTCACACCCGTCTGTGAAAGCGCAACGCCCGGTCACGCTCCAGTGATCGTGCAGCGTCCAGACAAAGGTGATGTCCGGTTTATGCGCCTTCACCTTTTCGCAAAAGGTCACGACCTCTTCCAGGTTCAACCAGTAACTGTGCAGCACATGAAAATGCAGTACCAGCGGGCCGGATGTGCGGATCACCGTACGATATAAACTGTTAAGATTGCCAAACAGGTCGCGGTTAGCGAAACGAAATAGCGCAATATTCGCCGCCGACGTCAGGCGCGGCGTATGTTTGATAACATGCGGATAATTACCGTGGCTGGCGCTTTTCTTGCCGCCTTTGCCATAGCCGTACACAAAGCGTGACGTCAACCCTTTCGCCAGCGCGCGCAGATGCAGATCTAACGCCACACCTGCCGCTCCACCTTCTGCGAGTCGCACATTAAATTGTAAGATATTCATTTTGTTACCTTCACTCGTGCTTTCTCGCCCACCACCAGCGTGTTGTCAGGGATGCTATCCACTACCACGCTCCCGGCGCCAATGGTCACGTTATCGCCAATAGCGACATCGCCGAGCACAGTGACGTTGGCCCCCAGTTCGACACCGTTACCGATGACCGGACAGGACAAATCTTTGCCGCCAGGATTGCCAATGGTGACACCGTGGCGCAGGGTTAAATCGTCCCCTGCCACCACGTGTTTATTGATCACTACGCCATAACCATGATGGATAGTGAAACGACGACCGATAGATGCAGCGGCCTGAATTTCATAACCAAACAGGCATTCAGTGATCAGGCGATACAACACCAGCACCGGCGCAGCCCACAGGTTGTTCAAGATATTTTTTTTACGCCAGACGGAGCAAAAATGGGCAATCCGATAGGCCACTACCATACAGCAGGGGCGCAGACTCCAGCCGTTCGCACGTAAATCTTCCAGCATACTTAGCGTCCTCGCAGTCCGTCGGCCAGACGCTTACTGTTGCGAATGGAAAGCAACGTCAGCAGCGTGCGCCAGTTCATTCGTTTATTGCGGATCTGATAGAGCGTAAACAGCTGATATTTCTTACTCGCCCGGTCAAATTTACCTTTGTGCTTACGATAGAACTGAAAGTAGCCGGAGAATTTATGCGGTGACGAGGTAATGCGCATCTCACCGTGGTTCACATGCAGGATCTGCGTCGCCTCTTTGACCTTCCACGGTTTGCCGTACGCCACCACCATCCTGAGAAAAATGTCGTAATCCTGCGCGGCTTTCAGTGTGGTATCGAACAGGCATGCTTTAAAACGCCATGCCCACGTAAACACCTGATTACCAATAATATTGCGCTTGTAAAACTTGCGTCGGGAGTAAACTGACTTCGGATAGAGCGGCAGACTGGCCGGTTGCGAATACACTTCGCCTTCACAAACATAATCATTGGCATACAGAAACGCGTGCGTAACCAGTTGATGACGATGCTGCAGAAACACGCTCAGGCGATTCGGCGTCCATTCATCATCATCATCAATACCCGTAATATATTGCCCATTAGCCTGCATGATGGCCTGATTGCGTACCGCGCAGGCCCCGGAGTTCGTCGCGTTATGCGTATAGCACACGCGTGGGTCGTTCAGTTCCTCAACGAACTGCTGTAGTTGCTCATACGAGGAAGAACAGTCATCCACGATGATCATCTCCCAGTGAGGATAGTCCTGGCGCAACACCGATTTAATCGCCCGAATGGCCAGCTGTTGGCGATTCCAGGTTGGCATATAAATTGAAATGAGTGGGTTTTCTGTCGTCATTTTCGTTTCCCAAATAAAGTTGCCTGATGGCGCTACGCTTATCAGGCCTACATTCGATATGCGTTGCTGTTCGTTATCTATTTCGAATCCGACGTGTATTCGTATTCGTAGTAACCGTAATCCTGATAGCCACTGGCACGGCGGAAGATCGAGTTCAGAATCACCCCTTTAACCTGAATGCCGTTTTGCTCAAACCGACTCAGGCTGGTTTCCACCTCTTTCAGCGTATTGACCGCATAACGCGCCACCATCAGCGTGGTGCCGACATGGCGGCCAACAATTGCCGCATCGGTCACCGCCAGTATTGGCGGGGTATCTATCAGGACCAGGTCATAGTGCTCGCTGGCCCACGTAATCAGTTCGCCAAAGCGTTCACTCATCAGAAGCTCAGATGGATTAGGGGGTATTTGTCCGCGAGGGATCAGATCAAAATTCGCAATGGAGGTCGGTTTCGCGCTGGAGGAGATATCCCCCTTACCGACGAGGATCTCAGACAGACCGTTGACGTTACTGGTACCCAGCAGTTCGTGGGTATAGCCTTTGCGCATGTCACAGTCGATCAACAGCACGCGCTTGTGGGTCTGGCTAATGACCGCCGCCAGGTTAGCGCAGACAAATGTTTTACCTATCGACGGGCTGACGCCGGTCAGCATCAACACGTTGTTGCGCGCCTGCATCATGGCGAAGTGCAGACTGGTACGCAGGCTACGGACCGCTTCTATGGCGAGATCCGTTGGATTCCCCACCGCCAGTAACTGGGTTTGTTTGTAACGCTTCACACCTTTAATGGTCTGAACGTTATCGCGCGCTTTTTGCCATTCTGAAAGCGGGATGCTGGCATAAACGCTGATGCCATGCTCTTCCAGCGCCTGCGGGCTTTCAATGCCGCGATTAAACAGGGAACGCAGCAATACGCCCACCACCGAAAGCATCAAACCAAGAATAATGCTACCGAGAATAATCAACGCCTTTTTCGGCTTCAGCACGCCTGGCTGGGCAATCGCGGGATCGACGATGCGTACATCTCCGACCGTACTCGCCTCGGTGATCTTCAGTTCCTGTTGCTTATTTAACAGCTGCATATAGACCTGCTGACCGGACTCCACATCGCGGGTCAGCCGGACAATTTCCTGCTGCGTTTTCGGCATTGCCGTAACGCGCCCGTTCAGCTTGCTTTTCTCATCTTCCAGCGCCTGGCGTTTTTCCAGCAATGTGCGATACGCCGGGTGCGCTTTGGTGAATAACTTGGAGATTTCCGCTTCTTTAAAGGTCAGTTCGTTGAGCTGCGCATCGATATTTACCATGGAATCGAGCACCGCTTTAGCTTCCAGCGGCAAATCCACGGAGTCTTTATCCTGACGGAAGGCATTCAGCTTGTTTTCGGCAACGTCCAGCCGGTTACGCACCTCAGGCAACTGTTTTGCCAGAAACGCCAGACTTTTAGCGGCCTCTTCTGACTTACGTTCTACGTTTTGTTGCAGATAGTTGCGGGTAATACTGTCGAGGATCTGGCGGATTTGTTCGCGGTCTTCGCCGGTAAAAGTCAGGCTCAATACGCCAGTATCTTTGCCGGTTTCTGTCACCATCAGGTTATTTTGCAGGGTGTTAATCATGCCCAATGTGGAAAATTTGCTGACGGTAAATTGGCTCTCAGGGCTGGCATGAATCGCCTCAACCAGCATCGTCACGCCATCGTGATTCAACAATTGCCCAACCTGACCGCGGGCGCTAAATCCCCCATCACTGACTAATTGATAACTTTTATCGTTCAACACGCTTAGCGTAAAAGTCTGTTCCTTCATCGCCTTTGGCAGCGTAAAGGTGGTGACATTAACGGTTTCATTCTGGCGCCCCATCAACCGATCCCAGCCTGCGCCAAAAATCGGAAATGTATCTTTCGTCACCGCGATATCCAGATTGAGATCGTCTACCGTTTTTCCCAGTACCAGCCGTGACTGAATGAGCTGAATTTCCGCTTCCGAAGCCGGCGGTTTATTCGACAACGCCGAGCCAATATCCTGCACCAGGGAATTCCCGGTATTTTGCTCAATTTGCACCAGCGCATCCGCACTGTAGATCGGCGTGGCAAACAGCGTGTAGACCGCCGCACATAACGCAAACGTCGCCGTAATACCAAGCACCCACCAGCGAGCTTCCACCACCGTTCCTACCAGACGACCAATATCGATTTCATCATTGCCCGTAACCGGCGCGGCAGACTGTTTTACTTTTTCTGTCATTGTTTTCCCTGCTCCGCGTTCAATGCCTGAGCCCACTGGCGGGCAGACCGTTCAAGTAATGCGTACACCGCGTCAAACGCATCCCGACTTTTACGGTATGGGTCGGGAATTTCACGTTCGCTGTCCCAGTGACCAAAAAGCATCACTTTGCCGCGCATCTCCGGCACCATTTCGCACAGGGCTGAAATATGGCGTTTTTCCATGGTCAGGATCAGGTCGTACTCCCGGCACATGCGTCCTGAGATCTGGCGGGCACAATGATTTTCCAGTGACAGGTTGTGCGCCTGCGCGACGCTAATAGCACAGGGATCCGCACCTTTACCCACCAGCGCCCCGAGACCTGCAGAAGAGACCGTCAACGCCGGATGAAACTTCCTTAACAAGCGTTCTGCCGTCGGGGAACGGCAAATGTTCCCCACACAGACAACCAATATTTTGTTAAACATGACGATTACCAGTTGTGAAGGTCGCTGGCCGTGTCCGTCATATAGCGAACACCGCTAATGGTCGGCAGCAACTGATTGATCAAACGGTTCCAGCGGGCAACCGGCGCGGTCGTGACATACACCACATCGTAAGGCTGGAGTCGGAATGACGTCGCCATCACCAGCGAAGTCGCATCGGACATATCAAGCTGATAGATATTGGCGATCTTGCCGTTGTGCCCGCTTTCGCCTTTCAACGGACGAATAACGAAAATGCCGCTGGCGTTGGAGGTGGTTAGATCGATACCTTCCGCATTGCCAAGCGCTTCGGTGAGCGTCATACCGCTGAAGTCCATTTTGAGGGTGCTCTGCTTCTTCACTTCCCCCATCACGAAGACTTTCAAATCGTCATTACGCGGAACAAACAGAATGTCGCCAGGATAGAGCAGACGGTTCTGGCTCAGGTCGCCATTTTGCATCAGCGCTTGCAGTGAAATTCGTTGCTCCTGACCTTTGTGAGTCAGTACAACATTGCGCCAGTCAGCCGCCTCGGTGAGACCGCCTGCGGCGTTAATGGCATCAAGAATGGTAAGCGGTACGTTGGTGATGGCCTGCTGGCCAGATTTATTCACCTGCCCGGAGACATAAGCCTTCTGCGAGCGGAAAGCGGCGATATTAACGTCCACCTGCGGGTCAGCAATGTACTTCGCTAAGCGCCCGGTAATATCACTACGAATTTCTGCCAGCGTTTTTCCCACCACGCTGACTTTGCCAATGTAGGGGTAAAACATGGTGCCATCAGGCTGCACCCAGTTGCCGGTATCGCTTGAGCTACGATACTGCCCGGCCGGGGTTGTTAGTTCAGGATGATCCCAGACGGTCACATTCAGGACATCGCCTGGACCGACCCGATACTGATATCCTGCAATCTCCTGCTCCAGCGACATGTTAGGCTGCGCAACATTCGGACGAGGACGTAATTGCTCGACCAGTCGCGGGGTCAGTGGATAAACATTCACCATCCGATTGATATCAAAATCAGCGTCCTGCTGTTTAATCACATCTTTGCCCATCGTAGACATATTGCTGCCCGGAAGCACGGTACAACCGTTTATCAAGATTACCGATACCAGGACTGGTATCAATTTAAGTTTGGAGTTCATCATTGATTATTTATCACTTTGACAGAGTAATTATCACGTGCGTTCTAAATAGTGGCTTCGCCTGTACACATTTACCTTGCCGTTAATTGAAAAGGAATTTAACTGGCATCAGTCCTAAAAATAATGGATTCATCTGCGGTCTCTTGACAGAATAATTTAGGCTTGTTTTCAGGTGACCAGACACGCTACCGCCCCTGGCTTCATTAGCTACCAATGCACTGATTAATTTAAATTTTTATCTTCTCCTTTATTTTCATCATATTCAGAACAGCAACGCATCGGGAATAACGTCACCGGTTAATGAGGAAATATTATCTTTTGATTATTACCGCAAGAATTGTTGCAGCTAAGTGAATAGCAGGCAAGATAACAAGCCTCCGTTCACTTGCTTTTAAGATTAATATTAAGCGTGGAATTTATATGTTTTTAGGATTTTATTGATATTGACAACATGACTAAATAAATACGCCATCTGCGATATTTCCTAAATATAATTGGCTAAAGAAGTTTATTTCCTGTAGTTACATTACGGCTATTATCCCGCTGGCATCCTGATATAACCGCCAGAGAAATCCCTTTCCGGCATTGCATTTTCCGCCAGTTTTACCCATGATCGAATTGTGACAATTGTCATACAACTATGGGTATAGCATTTACTATGGAATGGATTGCCGATCCGTCAATCTGGGCCGGACTCGTCACGCTAATCGTGATCGAACTTGTTCTTGGCATTGATAATCTTGTTTTTATTGCCATCCTCGCGGAGAAACTCCCTCCTGCCCAGCGGGATAAGGCGCGTATTACCGGGCTCCTGCTGGCGATGGTCATGCGACTGCTGCTACTGGCATCAATATCCTGGCTGGTGACGCTGACTACGCCACTGTTCAGCATTCGCGGCCTCAGTTTCAGTGCGCGCGATCTGATTATGCTGTTTGGCGGTTTCTTCCTGTTGTTTAAAGCCACAATGGAGCTAAACGAACGGCTGGAAGGCAAAGACAGCGACAATCCCACCCAGCGTAAAGGCGCTAAGTTCTGGGGAGTGGTCGCACAAATTGTGGTGCTTGACGCCATCTTCTCTCTGGATTCCGTCATTACCGCCGTCGGGATGGTCGATCACCTGGCGGTGATGATGGCGGCGGTGATTATCGCCATCAGCCTGATGATGCTCGCCAGTAAGTCGTTGACTCGCTTTGTCAACAGCCACCCAACCATCGTCATTCTGTGCCTAAGCTTCCTGCTGATGATTGGTTTCAGCCTGGTCGCCGAAGGGTTCGGTTTCCATATCCCGAAAGGTTACCTGTACGCCGCTATCGGCTTCTCGGTTATGATCGAAGCCTTGAACCAGCTGGCAATCTTTAACCGTCGTCGCTTCCTGTCAGCCAACCATACCTTGCGCCAGCGCACTGCCGAGGCGGTGATGAGGCTGCTGAGCGGTCAAAAAGAAGATGCCGAACTGGATGCCGAAACCGCTGCTATGCTGGCGGATCACCAGGAGGGTCAGATTTTTGCGCCCCAGGAACGGCGGATGATTGAGCGCGTACTGAATCTTAATCAGCGTACCGTCAGCAGCATCATGACCTCACGCCACGACATTGAACACGTCGATCTCAACGCACCCGAAGCAGAAATTCGCGCTTTACTGGAAAAAAATCAGCATACGCGCCTGGTTGTTACCGGGGAAGACGAGGAGGAAGAGCTGCTGGGCGTAGTACATGTCATCGATCTGCTGCAGCAGTCCCTGCGCGGCGAGGCGCTCGACTTACGCGTCCTGATTCGTCAGCCGCTGGTGTTCCCGGAAACCCTGCCGCTGCTTCCGGCGCTGGAGCAGTTCCGTAATGCCCGCACGCACTTCGCTTTTATTGCAGATGAATTTGGTTCTGTCGAAGGGATCGTAACGCTCAGTGACGTAATGGAAACCATCGCCGGTAATCTGCCAAATGAGGTAGAGGAGATTGATGCCCGCCATGATATCCAGAAAAATGCCGATGGTTCGTGGACAGCTAACGGTCACATGCCGCTGGAAGATCTGGTGCAGTACGTCCCTATTCCGTTAGATGAAAAACGTGAATATCACACCATTGCCGGGCTTTTGATGGAATATTTACAGCGTATTCCAAAAACCGGAGAGGAAGTTCAGGTTGGCGACTACCGACTAAAAACTCTGCAGGTGGAAAACCATCGCGTGCAAAAAGTCCAGTTGATACCGCTACACGGTGAAGAAGAGATGGATTACGAGGTGTAAATCACCCGCCGGATGGCGCATTAGCTGCCATCCGGCAATGTGAATCAGAGTTTATCCAGCAACTTTTTAACATCTTTACCGTTGCGGGAGTCTTTATTGCGATCGGCCCAATCGTTCAGACGACGTTTCGCTTCATCCTGCAGATGCTTACGCAGCAACTGATCGACCTGCAAGTTATAGTTCAGCGCCTGCCACTGGCCATAAACCCTGAGAGGAACCGGCGTGGCTTTCAGGAACTTAATCAGCTTGCTTTCGCCATCCCAACCGCCCAGCACGCGAATGTTAAACAGCGTGTCGCAATTCTGCTTCACCAGGTCTAACGTCCCCTTGCCAGTCAGCGCAAGCATCGCCGACTCACCGGCCATGTTATCCAGCGTAACCTCGCCGTTATCCAGCGTCATATCGGTGACAAAGCGATCCAGACGGGTGACGTTATCCAGATTTTGCTGTGATTTCACATCACCGCCGCTGCGTTCTACGGCTTGTTGTATCATCTGTTGGAAGTTCATTCCTTCCATTCGCGTATCACTCATTTCGACATGAGCCTGGCCTTGCCAACTATGGCGAAACGCCTGGGCGTCAATATCCGAGCCGGAAAAATCTCCCGCCAGTGACAGCTTGCCGGTCAGCGCGATGGGGTAATTGAAGGCTTTGAGGATAGCGCCTATTTCTACGCCTTCCAGCCGCGGATGAAAGACTGCTCGCGGCGCATCTTTTCTGGCGTCCAACGTACCGGGAAGCGAAACACGTCCACCGTTACTTTTGCCTTCCAGCTGTGCGATATTCATTAAGCCGAACTGGTTATTTATTTTTGCCGAGACATTCTCAAACGCCATTTTACGCCACAATACTTTGTCAGCCTGTAACGTGATGTCTGCCGAAAATCCCTTGAGTCCCTGGTAAGAGACGGCATCAACCTGCGAAGCAATGACGGGGCGCGCCAGCGTCGACTGACTCTGCCCTTGCTGAACCTCACCGTTTGTCGCCGCCACGGCATCGCGTTGCACAATCAGATTGTCCAGATTGAGCTGACCAAATTTCAGATCGACGAGCCATTCTGGTTTATCTAACAACGACACCTGGGCTTGCCCGGCGAGAGAGCTGTCGTTAGCGGTTAAATGAATCTCGCTAAACGCGAGCTGTTTTTTCTCTTCCAGCCACTGCGCCTGAAGCTGTCCCTCACCTTTAATGCCCTGCGACGGAAGATCGGCCCCCTGTAGCTGCCAGCTTAACTGCTCAATATTAGCGGACAAATTATGCGGGTAGTCGGAAGCATCGACGGTGCCGTTAAACGATAGCGCAAGGTCACGCTGATCGCGGTTCACACGCCCGGAGAAATCAAACGTACCGCGATGCTGGCTATCCTGTTCCATCTCCAGACGAATATCGCGAACCGTTACCTGCTCATCGTCTTCATGCTGGAATACCAGAACGCTGTCGGCGACGCGCAGACGGGCGATATCAAACGACCATCCTTTGTCTTCCGCCAGATCGGGCAACGTATTGTCTTTGGGGGCAACGGGCGCATCTTGTCCACGCACCGCCTCAGTTTGCGGGGTCAGTTGAATCACAGCCCCCTTGAGCATCACCTGCTTCACACTGAGCTGATGACTCAACAACGGCCACAACGCGACGTCGAGGCGCATATTGTCAGCACGAATCAGGGGTTCGCTGGCACCTTCAGCCGTCAACGCCATGCGCCCCGAGAGGATGCTCAACTGAGGCCATACGTGCCAACGCAGAGGACCATCCAACTGCAGCTGATATCCGCTACGCACAGCAACCTGCTTGACCATATACGCGCGGAAATCATTCGGATTCACCAACAGTACTAACGCAGAAAAACCGGCCACCAGCACGACCAGAAGGATCATCAGCGTTGTCAGAAATCGTCTCATGCTATCCCCAATGGACTGAAAACATTCAGTCTTTATCGATCCGGCTGGCAACGGCGCCCTGCTGATCGCGATACTTTGCATCCTGACGACGATTGTAAGGTCGCGCAGCCGGACCGGAAAGCGGTTCGAAACTCAACGCGCCAATTGGCATGCCAGGGCGCAGGGCCAGCGGTAATTTTCCGGAGTTGTAAAATTCCAGTACGATGCACCCTGACCAGCCCGGATCGATACGGTGTGCGGTAACGTGTACCATCAGTCCCAGACGCGCTAATGAAGAACGTCCATCTAACCAACCGACGAGATCGGAAGGCAACGTCACGGATTCGAACGTCACCGCCAGCGCAAGCTCCCCCGGATGCAGGAAAAATGCCTCGCCGTCCTTAAGGACGATTTCATCGCTCATCACGCGATCCAGCGCAGCGCTGACTTCATCTTTCGGTCCACTCAAATCGATATACGCCGCCGTATGACCGCGGAACGTACGGAATTTGTTACCAAGACGCACATCTACCGTGGCGCCATTGATTCGCTCGACAGGAGGGCGTGGAGTGATCGACAGGCGACCTTCATCCAACCAGGCTTCAATATCTCGGTCACATAAACGCATGGCACTTTCTCCTTTCGTGCTTCAACCCCTTAATGCCAGGCGCGTTAAGGGTGAGCCAGGTTATCACTGAACGGTACACAATTCGCTGAACTTATTCAAAGAACTGACTGATTTTAGCCTTCAGAATATCGATGGCGATGCGGTTTTTACCCCCGCGCGGCACGATGATGTCGGCGTATTGTTTTGAAGGCTCAATAAATTGCAGGAACATTGGACGTACGGTTTTTTGGTATTGCGCCATCACCGAATCCATGGAACGGCCACGCTCGTTCACGTCCCGTTTAATACGGCGCATCAGGCATATATCCAGCGGCGTATCAACAAAAATAGAGAAGTTCATCTCGTCACGCAAACGCGCGTCTGTCAGCAGCAGAATGCCTTCCAGGATGATCACTTTCTTGGGTTCGATATGAATAGTGTCTTGCGTGCGTGTATGCTCAACATAACTGTAAACGGGTAGTTCAATGGCACTTCCGCGTTTAAGCGTCTGCAGATGTTGAAACAGCAGGCTGTGATCCATCGCGTTCGGATGGTCGTAGTTGGTTTTTACACGTTCTTCCATCGACAGATGGCTTTGATCTTTGTAATAGCTGTCTTCGGGAATAACGCCAATATGTTCGTCACCGACTTGTTCACGTAATTCGCGGTAAAGCGTGCTGGCAATAAGACTCTTGCCGGAAGCCGATGCGCCGGCGATGCCGATAATGACGCACTGATGGGACTGATCAGTCATAAATTTAGCGACCTGATTAACCTGGATGTTAAGGAAGGGCGGCGTCGAAACGCCAAACGCGGCAATTATAGGGATTTCAGCGGCGCGATGCCAGTCCAGCCTGCGCCAATGCTTTCCTTGTCGCAAATTAAAATGATCAGTTTTAAAGCAGGTGCTAAATTTATCTATCAGCCTTAGGAATTAATAGCTTGAGAGTGTTAATTTATGCGCAGCTGGCGTATAAATTGTAAATTATTTGTACTAGCATAATCGCAGATTAAACAAGATGTATTCGGCATATCTCCCGGACAACATCGGCTATTTGGGTAGAGTGGTAATGAGTAAACAATCCCAACATGTTTTAGTTACCTTACCTCATCCTCTACTGCGCATGGCCAGTTTAGGTCTGGTGGCTTTTATTTTTACGCTATTCTCGCTGGAACTGTCACGTTTCGGCGCGCAGCTGGCGCCGCTTTGGTTCCCAACGTCAATCATGATGGTGGCTTTTTACCGTCATGCGGGAAAGATGTGGCCGGGAATTGCGCTGGCTTGTTCATTTGGTAATATCGGCGCGTCCTTACTCTTCTTCCCCGGTGAATCGCTTAGCTTCACCTATACGGCTATCAACATTATTGAGGCTGTCGTTGGCGCAATGCTATTGCGTAAACTGCTGCCCTGGTACAACCCCTTACAAAATCTCAACGACTGGGCGCGCCTGGCTTTTGGCAGCGCCGTGGTTCCTCCCGTGTTGGGCGGCTTGCTACTGTGGTTATTGCTGCCAAAGGAAACCTCGTTAAATACCTTTCTTATTTGGGTGCTGTCAGAGTCCATAGGCGCGCTGGCGCTGGTGCCGTTAGGTTTGCTGTTTAAGCCCCATTATCTGCTCCGCCACCGCGACCCACGGTTACTGCTTGAAACCGTCATCACACTTCTGGTGACCTTGACGCTCAGTTGGCTGTCCATGATGTATCTTCCATGGCCTTTTACCTGCGTTATCGTCCTGTTGATGTGGAGCGCTGTTCGTCTGCCGCGAATGGAGGCATTTTTAATTTTCCTCAGCACCGTAATGATGGTCTCGATGATGTTGGCCGCCGACCCTTCGCTGCTCTACATCCCAAAACCCAACTTGACGACCAGCCTGCCTTGGCTGCCGTTTTTGATGATCCTGCTGCCGGCCAATATGATGACGATGGTGATGTACGCGTTTCGGGCCGAACGCAAACATATCTCTGAAAGCGAATCGCGCTTTCGCAATGCCATGGAATATTCCGCGATTGGTATGGCGCTGGTGGGAACCGAGGGGCAATGGCTCCAGGCGAATAAAGCGTTGTGCCAGTTTCTGGGCTACAGCCAGGATGAGCTACGTTCGCTAACCTTCCAGCAATTAACCTGGCCGGAAGATCTGAACAATGATCTCGAACAGTTGGATATGCTGGCACGCGGGGAAATCAACAGCTACTCCATGGAAAAACGCTATTACACGCGCTCCGGTGATGTCGTCTGGGCCTTGCTGGCCGTTTCATTGGTGCGTAATAGCGATAATACCCCACTCTACTTTATTGCGCAGGTTGAGGATATTAACGATCTGAAGCATACCGAGTGGATTAATAAACGGTTGATGGAGCGCATTACCCTCGCCAATGAAGCCGGGGGAATTGGAATCTGGGAATGGGAGCTGCAGCCTGACGTAATCAGTTGGGATAAGCGCATGTTTGATCTCTATGAAGTCCCTGCGCATATCAAACCCAGTTGGCAAGTCTGGTATGACTGCGTTGTGCCCGAAGATCGTGAACATGCTAAAAATGTCATTCGCGATTCGCTGGCCGCACGGGCCCCCTTTAAGCTCGAGTTTCGTATTGCGGTCAAAGATGGCGTGCGGCACATCCGCTCACTGGCAAATCGGGTACTGAATAAAGATGGTGAAGTTGAACGCTTCCTTGGCATCAATATGGATATGACCGAGGTGAAGCAGCTTAACGAAGCGTTGTATCAGGAAAAAGAACGTCTGCACATTACGCTGGATTCGATTGGCGAAGCAGTGATTTGTATTGATGTCGATATGAACGTGACCTTTATGAATCCGGTCGCAGAGAAGATGAGCGGCTGGCAGCAGGAAAGCGCCATCGGTATTCCGCTGCTGACGGTACTCCGTATTACTTTCGGCGACAACGGACCGCTGATGGAGAATATCTACAGCGCTGACATGTCGCGTACGGCCATCGAGCAGGAAGTCGTTCTGCATTGTCGCAACGGCAACAGTTATGACATTCAGTACAGCATCACCCCCCTCAGCACACTCGATGGTGGCAGCATTGGCTCGGTGCTGGTGATTCAGGATGTCACCGAGTCACGTAAAATGCTGCGCCAGCTTAGCTACAGCGCCTCGCATGACGATCTGACGCAGTTGGCAAACCGGGTCAGCTTCGAAAATCATCTAAAACAGTTACTGCATACGGTTCACGACACGCACCAACGTCATGCATTGGTTTTTATCGATCTCGATCGTTTTAAAGCCGTAAACGATAGCGCTGGTCACGCCGCAGGCGATGCCCTGCTACGCGAACTCTCTTCACTGATGCTCAGCATGCTGCGTTCCAGCGATATGCTGGCGCGCCTTGGCGGTGACGAGTTTGGTCTGTTGCTGCCAGATTGTAATATCGAAAGCGCCCGCTTTATCTCAGGTCGCATCATCAGCGCCATCAACGATTACCACTTTATGTGGGATGGACGCTTGCACCGTATTGGCGCCAGTGCGGGAATTACGCTAATTGATGAAAAAAACCATGTCGCGAGCGACGTCATGTCCCAGGCGGATATAGC
Source organism: Citrobacter werkmanii (assembly GCF_008693645.1). Taxonomy (NCBI): domain Bacteria; kingdom Pseudomonadati; phylum Pseudomonadota; class Gammaproteobacteria; order Enterobacterales; family Enterobacteriaceae; genus Citrobacter; species Citrobacter werkmanii. The sequence continues at coordinate 3,242,354 of NZ_CP044101.1, forward strand.
CTGTTATGCGGCGAAGAACAGTGGACGTGGGCGAGTCTGCGTTTATGAACCCCAGCAAAGCGAGGCCCATGCGGCGCGAAGCCAACTGTCATTGGATGAACAAAGACACACCATTACGCACAATCCAATGTTAATCATCGCCAGGGGCGTGGCCTCCCCGCGGATACCAGAGACGTTTAGCTTCTGGCTGCTCTCACTACGCTTAGGGACAACTGAAGGGGAAATTATTGAAGAGCACGCTTTCCGTGCCGGGCTGGTCGATTCTACATTGAATCAGGCGCTTGACCGCCGGGTATTTACCGAGTTCTTCCAGAGCGCAGCCCCGGCCGTCGCCAGTAAGGGACTCAGCATTGCCCTGCCCCTTTCCGCCGCCGGATTGCTGAATACAGAACTTGTTGACGAACTGCTGGGGCAACTGCAAAGAAGTCCGTTACCACCACGACTGCTGCACCTGACCGTTCCGTCTAACGTGATAAAAACAAACCCAACGCAGGCTATATCCACACTACATCGACTGCGACAGTGCGGATGCCGAATTATTTTAAGTCATGTCGGTCGCGATTTAGATCTTTTTGACAACCTGAAGTATCACATGGTTGATTACCTTCTACTCGACAGCGAGCTAAGCGCCAGTGTCCACGGTAACTTGATTGACGAAATGTGGGTGTCCATTATCCAGGGCCATGCTCAGCGTCTGGACATTAAAACCATCGCTGGTCCGGTGCAGTTGCCGCTAATCATGGATGCGCTTTCTGGCATCGGGATTGATATGATTTATGGCGATATCATTGCCGACGCCCAACCGCTGGATCTGCTACTGAATACCAGTAATTTCGCCATCAACTGACGGCTGCCAGCCATCCGTATACCAGATATGTAATAACGCATAGGAGCGCCAGGGCTTCCAGCGCTCTGCATACCGCCGAATCTGGGCGGGCGTCATGCCGGCAAAACGTTGTTTAATCAGATAGTCATCCGGCAGAAAAACATCTTTCGCCTGCCAGCCGCGCAGCGCAAAGTAGTTGGCGGTCCAGCGCCCTATTCCGGGGAACGTTTGCAGATGTTTGACGCCTTGCTCGATATCGGCAGGCGCTTGTGTCGCAAGCGTTCCATCCAGCGTCGCGCGAGCCAGATGAATTAACGCTTCAGCGCGTTTGAGCGGCATCCCTAACGCTTTCAGGTGTAATGGATCGGCATCAGCGAGCGCTTCAGGGGTAGGAAAACACACATACTCTGGCGCATCCTCCAGCGTGTCCCCATAAGTATGCGCCACTTTCGCCGTCAGTTTCGCCGCCATAGCTACGCTGACTAACTGCCCTAAAATCGCCCGTACTCCTTGTTCAAACGCATCAACACTGCCCGGCAAACGCAGTCCCGGACGCGCTGCCCCAAGGCTTCCCAGCGCGCTGACTATTTGCTGCGGGCAACAGGTAAGATCGAATAAGCGCGTCATTTTAGCCAGACACTCTGCGGCAACCGGCTGTAGCCCCGGACTCAACGTCACGTGTAGTTGATGGGTGTGTAGATCCGGTATCACGCGCACCAGACCACAATGATTCCCGACAGTCAGGCTTCTGGCATAACGCAGATCCCCCACGGTTTCTACCCCTTCCACCGCACGGGCGGCCAGGAACCCCAGCATCCAGGGCCAGTCATAAGGCGGTTGCCAACTCAGCGTGAACATTGCGTTTTCCTTTTCAAGCAAACCTACAGCATAAACGGTATTCAAACGATACGCCTTGCTTTCATATTCCAGTTGTCGGGACGTCGACATTTCGTTAAAGTCACGCCCCTTCTTCACTGGCATGGGGATTTTTACGGTGTTTATTGGTTTTGACTACGGTACGGCAAACTGTTCAGTGGCCGTTATGCAAGACGGGCAGCCACACTTGCTCAAAATGGAAAACAACAGCACGCTTCTGCCCTCAATGCTGTGTGCGCCAACGCGCGAAGCTGTCAGCGAATGGCTGTATCGCCATCACGACGTCCCAACCACGGATGACGAAACGCAGGCGCTGCTGCGTCGTGCGATGCGCTATAACCGCGAAGAAGATATTGAAGTGAATGCCAACAGCGTGCAGTTCGGTCTGGCTTCACTGGGTCACTATATTGACGATCCGGAAGAGGTGTACTTCGTTAAATCACCAAAATCCTTTCTCGGCGCCAGCGGTCTGAAACCGCAGCAGGTTGCGCTGTTTGAGGATCTGGTCTGCGCCATGATGCTGCATATTCGTAATCAGGCACAAAGCCAGTTGCCGGAAGCCATCACCCAGGCCGTTATTGGTCGCCCAATCAACTTCCAGGGTTTAGGTGGCGATGATGCCAATGCTCAAGCGCAGGGGATTCTTGAACGTGCGGCAAAACGCGCTGGTTTTCAGGATGTCGTTTTTCAATACGAACCGGTAGCGGCTGGCCTGGATTACGAAGCCACGCTGCAGGAAGAAAAACGCGTATTGGTCGTGGACATTGGCGGGGGTACGACCGACTGTTCATTGTTGCTGATGGGGCCGCAATGGCATCAACGCGCCGATCGCGAAAATAGCCTGCTGGGGCACAGCGGCTGCCGCGTAGGCGGTAACGATCTGGATATTGCGCTGGCATTTAAACACTTGATGCCGCTCCTCGGCATGGGTGGAGAAACGGAAAAAGGCATCGCCTTACCTATTCTGCCCTGGTGGAACGCGGTCGCGATTAACGATGTCCCCGCGCAAAGTGAGTTCTACAGTAGCGCCAACGGACGCTTACTGAACGATCTTGTGCGCGACGCCCGGGAAGCCGATAAAGTCGCCCTGTTGCTCAAAGTCTGGCGCGAGCGTCTGAGCTACCGCCTGGTACGCAGCGCAGAAGAGAGCAAAATCGCACTGTCAGACCAGAACATCGTTACGGCGGCGATACCGTTTATCAGTGAAACGCTGGCCACCGATATCAGCCAACACGGACTGGAAGCCGCGCTCAATCAGCCCCTGGTGCGCATTCTCGAGCAGGTTCAACTGGCGCTGGAAAACGCGCAGGAAAAACCGGACGTGATTTACCTGACCGGCGGCAGCGCGCGTTCGCCGTTGATCAAAAAAGCTCTCGCAGAGCAGCTTCCGGGGATCCCAATTGCCGGTGGCGATGATTTCGGTTCCGTCACCGCCGGACTGGCCCGCTGGGCTGAGGTTGTTTTCCGCTAAGCCGCTCGCATGCTGAAAAGGACGTGTATTGACATCACCTTAGCTGTAGCTTATTTTCAGGAGTGAGGGTTAGGGAAGGTTTCCCCTCCCCTTGGTGTCTTAGTAAGCCGGTAAGCTAATCACTAAGAGTATCACCAGTATGATGACGTACTTCATCATAACCCTTTCCTTATTTTGGCCCCTTCCTCAGGAGGGGCTTTCCCGTTCCAGCGTCCCGCTGAAATCTCTGGCTTACCTCCTTTTTGCCTTGAACGCACTCTAACGCACTATTTCTTGTTCGCCGTTTTCACCGCTTAATGTTGCGTAATACCTCGCAAAGCCGCGTCAGCATTCAGACGAATCCCGACAGTGTTTCATAATTCCTCCATTTTTCTCCCTTGTTCGCTGGCTAAACTAGTATCATTCCGCGAATCGTTTCAGGATGAGAAACTCATAACAATGAAAGGCAGTAACAAATCCCGCCAGGTGATAGCAATTGTGATCGTCGTGGCCGCCATCGCCGCATTCTGGTTCTGGCAAAGCCGCAGTGAACCCCAGGGAACCGCACCAGGCGCGACTAAACCAGCACAGCACTCGCCAGGGGCTGGGCGTCGTGGTATGCGTTCCGGGCCGTTGGCTCCCGTTCAGGCTGCCACCGCCACCGAGGAAGCCGTTCCACGTTATCTGACGGGGCTAGGCACCATTACTGCCGCCAATACCGCTACGGTGCGAAGCCGGGTAGATGGCCAGCTCATCGCGTTACACTTCGAGGAAGGGCAACAGGTAAAAGCTGGCGACCTGCTGGCAGAGATAGACCCCAGCCAGTTTAAAGTTGCTCTGGCTCAGGCGCAGGGGCAACTGGCAAAAGATAAAGCCACGCTGGCGAATGCCCGTCGCGACCTTGCGCGTTATCAGCAGTTGGTAAAAACCAATCTGGTCTCCCGCCAGGAGCTGGATGCCCAACAGGCGCTGGTAAATGAGACGTTAGGGACAATCAAAGCGGATGAAGCCAGCGTCGCCAGCGCCCAATTGCAGCTCGACTGGAGCCGTATAACTGCCCCTGTCGATGGTCGGGTCGGTTTGAAGCAGGTGGATGTTGGCAACCAGATTTCCAGCGGCGATACCACCGGTATCGTCGTCATTACACAAACCCATCCTATCGACCTGATATTTACCTTACCTGAAAACGACATCGCCACCGTGTTACGGGCGCAAAAATCGGGAAACCCGCTGAAAGTCGAAGCCTGGGACCGTACTAATTCGCAAAAACTGAGCGAAGGCGTCCTGCTGAGTCTCGACAATCAGATCGACACGAGCACCGGAACCATCAAAGTTAAGGCCCGGTTTAACAATCAGGATGATGCCTTATTCCCGAACCAGTTCGTTAACGCCCGCATGCTGGTCGACACGGAACAAAATGCCGTAGTCATCCCCACGGCCGCCCTGCAAATGGGTAATGAAGGTCACTTTGTCTGGGTGCTGAACAGCGACAATAAGGTGAGTAAACACCTGGTGAAACCGGGTATCCAGGATAGCCAGAAAGTGGTGATTACCGCCGGGCTGTCCGCAGGAGATCGCGTGGTGACCGACGGTATTGACCGCCTGACGGAAGGGGCAAAAGTTGAAGTCGTGGAGGGGCAAGACGCCTCAGTGACAGACGAGAAAACTGCGCCGCGCGGCTACGGCAAAAAAGGAGCTAACTCCTGATGCAGGTGTTATCACCAGGCAACTCAGGCGGCCCATCGCGCCTGTTTATTCTGCGCCCCGTCGCCACCACGCTGCTGATGGTCGCCATTTTGTTGGCCGGTATTATCGGTTATCGTTTCTTGCCGATCGCCGCCTTACCGGAAGTGGATTACCCCACGATTCAGGTCGTAACGCTCTACCCCGGCGCCAGCCCGGACGTCATGACCTCGGCAGTGACCGCGCCGCTTGAACGTCAGTTTGGACAGATGTCCGGCTTAAAACAGATGTCATCGCAAAGTTCCGGCGGCGCCTCGGTCGTGACATTGCAGTTTCAACTGACGCTCCCGCTGGATGTCGCCGAGCAGGAAGTACAGGCCGCAATTAACGCCGCGACCAATTTATTACCGGGCGATCTGCCCAACCCGCCGGTTTACAGCAAGGTAAACCCGGCGGATCCACCAATCATGACGCTGGCTGTCACCTCCAGCGCCATGCCGATGACGCAGGTGGAAGATATGGTCGAAACCCGCGTCGCACAGAAAATCTCTCAGGTTTCCGGCGTGGGTCTGGTAACGCTTTCCGGTGGGCAACGTCCGGCCGTCCGCGTCAAGCTTAATGCGCAGGCCATTGCCGCGCTCGGTCTGACCAGCGAAACCATTCGTACGGCAATTACCGGCGCTAACGTCAATTCGGCCAAAGGCAGTCTTGATGGCCCAACGCGCGCCGTCACTCTCTCAGCTAACGACCAGATGCAGTCTGCAGATGAATATCGTCAGCTGATTATTGCCTATAAAAACGGTGCGCCGGTACGTCTGGGCGATGTCGCGACCGTGGAGCAAGGGGCAGAAAATAGCTGGCTGGGCGCATGGGCCAATAAGCAACAAGCCATTGTGATGAATGTTCAGCGCCAGCCTGGGGCAAACATCATTTCCACTGCTGACAGCATCCGCCAAATGCTGCCGCAGCTCACTGAAAGCCTGCCTAAATCAGTAAAAGTCAGCGTGCTTTCGGATCGTACAACCAATATTCGTGCATCCGTAGCTGATACCCAGTTTGAGCTGATGCTGGCGATTGCGCTGGTTGTTATGATTATCTACCTGTTTCTGCGCAATATCCCGGCGACGATTATACCCGCGGTCGCCGTTCCGCTGTCGCTAATCGGCACCTTTGCGGTAATGGTATTTCTTGATTTCTCTATCAATAACCTGACCTTAATGGCGCTAACCATCGCCACCGGTTTTGTGGTGGATGACGCCATCGTGGTGATTGAGAACATTTCACGTTATATCGAAAAAGGCGAAAAACCGCTGACCGCCGCCCTGAAAGGTGCGGGCGAGATTGGTTTTACCATCATCTCTCTGACATTTTCGCTGATCGCCGTGCTGATCCCACTGTTGTTTATGGGCGATATTGTCGGGCGATTGTTCCGCGAGTTTGCCGTAACGCTGGCCGTGGCGATCCTGATTTCTGCGGTGGTGTCGCTCACCCTTACGCCGATGATGTGCGCCCGCATGCTCAGCCAGGCATCGTTACGTAAACAGAACCGCTTCTCTCGCGCTTCGGAACGGATGTTTGATCGCGTCATCGCCGGGTACGGCCACTGGCTGGCAAAGGTGCTCAACCATCCGTGGCTGACGCTCAGCGTGGCGCTTGGCACGCTGGCGCTGAGCGTCATGCTGTGGATCTTTATTCCAAAAGGATTCTTCCCGATACAGGATAACGGCATCATTCAGGGCACGCTGCAGGCGCCGCAGTCCAGTTCGTTTGCCAGCATGGCCCAGCGTCAGCGTCAGGTTTCAGATGTCATCCTGCAAGATCCGGCGGTTGAGAGCCTGACCACTTTTGTTGGCGTGGACGGCACCAATCCGGCATTAAACAGCGCACGTATGCAAATCAACCTTAAGCCACTGGATGAACGTGACGATCGCGTGCAGAAAGTGATCGCGCGGTTACAAGAGGCAGTAAACAACGTTCCCGGCGTCGACCTCTATCTTCAGCCTACGCAGGACCTGACGATTGATACTCAGGTCAGCCGGACGCAATATCAATTCACGCTGCAAGCAACCTCCCTGGATGCGCTCAGCACCTGGGTTCCCCAACTGTTGGAAAAGCTACAACAGCTTCCGCAGGTGTCTGATGTCAGCAGTGACTGGCAGGACAAAGGGCTGGTAGCCTATGTGAACGTCAATCGCGACAGCGCCAGCCGTTTAGGCATCAGCATGGCGGATGTCGATAACGCCCTGTACAACGCCTTCGGCCAGCGCCTGATTTCAACCATCTATACGCAGGCAAACCAGTATCGCGTCGTGTTAGAACATGACACCAACACGACGCCAGGGCTTGCGGCCATGGACACTGTTCGTCTGACCAGTAGCGACGGCGGCGTGGTGCCGCTCAGCGCTATCGCCAGCATTGAACAGCGTTTTGCACCACTGTCGATTAACCATCTCGATCAGTTCCCGGTGACAACCATCTCGTTCAATGTGCCAGACGACTATTCATTGGGCGATGCGGTACAGGCGATTCTCGATGCCGAAAAAACGCTTAACCTGCCAGCAAACATTACCACCCAGTTCCAGGGCAGTACGTTGGCCTTCCAGGCCGCGTTGGGCAACACTATCTGGCTAATTGTGGCAGCGGTTGTCGCGATGTATATCGTACTCGGCGTGCTGTATGAAAGCTTTATTCACCCGATTACCATTCTCTCCACGCTGCCCACGGCAGGCGTTGGCGCACTGCTGGCGTTAATGATTGCCGGCAGCGAACTGGACGTCATTGCGATTATCGGCATTATTTTGCTCATCGGTATCGTCAAGAAAAACGCCATCATGATGATCGACTTTGCCCTGGCCGCAGAGCGCGAACAGGGTATGGCGCCGCGTGAAGCTATTTTCCAGGCCTGCTTGCTGCGTTTTCGCCCGATCCTGATGACCACGCTGGCGGCGCTGCTGGGCGCGTTGCCCCTGATGTTAAGTACCGGTGTGGGTGCTGAATTACGCCGTCCATTAGGGATTGGTATGGTCGGTGGTCTGCTGTTAAGCCAGGTATTAACGCTGTTCACCACCCCGGTGATTTATCTGCTGTTTGATCGTTTGTCGCTGTATGTGAAAAGCCGTTTCCCACGTCAGGAAGAGGAAGCGTAAATGAAATTTTTCGCGCTTTTCATTCATCGTCCGGTGGCGACTATTCTCATTTCTGTGGCCATCACTCTGTGCGGCATACTGGGCTTTCGTCTGCTGCCGGTGGCCCCGCTGCCGCAGGTGGATTTCCCGGTGATTATGGTTAGCGCCTCATTACCCGGCGCATCTCCTGAAACGATGGCCTCCTCCGTCGCCACCCCGCTGGAGCGCTCTCTGGGCCGCATCGCGGGCGTGAATGAAATGACCTCAAGCAGTTCGCTTGGCAGCACACGCATTATTCTCGAATTTAATTTCGACCGTGACATCAACGGCGCTGCGCGAGACGTTCAGGCCGCGATTAACGCCGCACAAAGCCTGCTACCAAGCGGAATGCCCAGTCGCCCAACGTACCGCAAAGCCAACCCTTCCGACGCGCCGATAATGATCCTGACGCTCACTTCTGATACGTATTCTCAGGGTGAGTTGTACGATTTCGCCTCGACCCAACTGGCGCAAACCATCGCGCAAATCGACGGCGTCGGTGACGTGGATGTGGGAGGCAGTTCTCTGCCCGCCGTGCGTGTAGGACTCAACCCGCAAGCGTTGTTTAACCAGGGCGTCTCACTCGACGACGTGCGTAGCGCAATTGATAACGCCAATGTGCGTAAGCCGCAGGGAGCTATCGAGAGTGAAACACATCGTTGGCAGGTACAAACCAACGATGAGCTGAAAACGGCAGCCGAATACCAACCCATTATCATCCACTACAATAACGGCGCTGCGGTGAGGTTAGGTGACGTTGCGTCGGTGAGCGACTCGGTGCAGGACGTGCGCAATGCGGGGATGACCAATGCCAAACCGGCCATCCTGCTGATGATCCGCAAACTGCCGGAAGCCAATATCATTCAGACAGTAGACAGCATCCGGGCCAAACTACCGGAGTTACAAGCCCTGGTCCCGGCCGCCATCGACCTGCAAATTGCCCAGGACCGCTCTCCGACCATTCGCGCCTCGCTGGAGGAAGTTGAACAGACGCTGATTATCTCCGTGGCGCTGGTCATCCTGGTGGTCTTTGTCTTTCTGCGTTCCGGACGCGCAACACTTATCCCCGCCGTCGCGGTTCCGGTCTCGCTAATCGGCACATTTGCCGCCATGTATTTGTGCGGATTCAGCCTGAACAACCTGTCGTTAATGGCGCTAACCATTGCCACGGGTTTTGTCGTCGATGACGCCATCGTGGTACTGGAAAATATTGCCCGCCATCTGGAAGCCGGAATGAAACCACTTCAGGCAGCGTTACAAGGCACGCGCGAAGTCGGTTTTACGGTGCTCTCCATGAGCCTGTCACTGGTGGCAGTGTTTCTGCCGCTGCTGCTGATGGGCGGCCTGCCGGGGCGGCTGTTACGCGAATTTGCCGTCACGCTGTCGGTTGCCATCGGCATTTCCCTGCTGGTGTCGCTGACATTAACGCCAATGATGTGCGGCTGGATGCTTAAATCCAGCGCCCCGCGCGCGCAGACGCGTAAGCGGGGATTTGGTCGCGTGTTGGTAGCGCTGCAACAGAGTTACGGCACATCGCTTAAATGGGTACTGCGCCATACGCGGCTGGTGGGCGTGGTATTACTCGGTACCATTGCGCTGAACATTTGGCTCTACATTTCCATCCCGAAAACCTTCTTCCCTGAGCAGGATACAGGCGTATTGATGGGTGGGATCCAGGCTGACCAAAGCATCTCTTTCCAGGCGATGCGCGGCAAACTGCAGGACTTTATGCAGATCATCCGCGACGATCCGGCGGTGAATAATGTCACTGGCTTCACCGGCGGTTCCCGGGTCAATAGCGGGATGATGTTTATTACCCTCAAGCCACGCGATGAACGCCGTGAAAGCGCGCAACAGGTGATCGACCGCCTGCGCGTCGCGCTGGCAAAAGAGCCGGGCGCGAATCTGTTTCTGATGGCAGTGCAGGATATTCGCGTCGGCGGACGCCAGGCCAACGCCAGCTATCAGTACACATTGCTGTCCGACGACCTGGCGGCGCTGCGTGAATGGGAACCTAAAATTCGTAAGGCGTTAGCCGCCCTGCCCCAACTGGCGGACGTCAACTCCGATCAGCAGGACAATGGCGCGGAGATGAATCTGATTTACGATCGCGACACCATGTCCCGTCTGGGAATCGATGTTGCCGCCGCCAACAGCCTATTGAATAACGCTTTCGGACAACGGCAGATTTCGACAATTTATCAGCCCATGAACCAGTACAAAGTGGTGATGGAGGTCGATCGGCGCTATACCCAGGATATTAGCGCGCTGGACAAAATGTTCGTCATCAACAATGACGGTAAGGCGATCCCATTATCGTATTTTGCCAAATGGCAACCGGCGAATGCCCCGCTGTCGGTGAATCATCAGGGCTTGTCCGCCGCGTCAACGGTGTCGTTTAACCTGCCGACGGGCTCTTCACTTTCTGAAGCGACAGAGGCCATCAACAGGACGATGACCCAGCTTGGCGTGCCCTCAACGGTTCGCGGTAGTTTTGCCGGTACCGCGCAGGTCTTTCAGGACACCATGAACTCGCAGGTGATCCTGATTATCGCGGCCATCGCAACGGTCTACATTGTGTTGGGCATGCTGTATGAAAGTTATGTTCACCCTCTGACTATTCTTTCCACACTGCCTTCAGCGGGCGTCGGGGCGTTACTGGCACTGGAGCTATTCAATGCCCCGTTCAGCCTAATCGCCCTGATAGGGATCATGCTATTAATTGGTATTGTGAAGAAAAACGCCATCATGATGGTCGATTTTGCGTTGGAAGCGCAGAGAAACGGTAAGTTGCAACCGGAGGAAGCCATTTTCCAGGCCTGCCTGTTACGCTTTCGCCCAATAATGATGACCACGCTGGCTGCGCTGTTTGGCGCGCTGCCGCTGGTGTTATCCGCAGGTGATGGCTCCGAACTGCGCCAGCCATTAGGGATCACCATCGTCGGCGGGCTGGTAGTGAGTCAACTCCTGACGCTGTACACCACGCCCGTGGTGTATCTCTTTTTCGACCGTCTGCGTCTGCGTTTTTCGCGTAAAAATAGCAAACCGGTAGCCGAGTTATGACAGAACTTCCCGACAGCATCCGCTGGCAACTTTGGATTGTGGCATTTGGCTTTTTTATGCAGTCGCTGGATACCACCATCGTTAATACCGCGCTTCCTTCGATGGCCGCCAGCCTCGGAGAAAGCCCGTTACATATGCATATGGTCATTGTGTCGTATGTATTAACCGTTGCCGTAATGCTGCCTGCCAGCGGATGGCTGGCCGATAAAGTTGGCGTGCGCAATATCTTCTTCACCGCCATCATCCTGTTTACGCTTGGCTCGCTGTTTTGCGCGTGGTCCGGCACGCTCAACGAGCTGGTGATGGCGCGCGTCTTACAAGGCGTTGGCGGCGCGATGATGGTGCCGGTTGGCAGGCTAACGGTGATGAAAATCGTCCCGCGTGAGCAATATATGGCGGCGATGACGTTTGTCACGTTACCCGGTCAGATTGGCCCATTGTTGGGTCCGGCGTTAGGCGGCGTTCTGGTCGAGTATGCCTCCTGGCACTGGATATTTTTGCTGAACATTCCGGTTGGTATTGTCGGCGCGATAGCAACGTTAATGCTGATGCCCAACTATACGATGCAAACGCGACGCTTTGATCTTTCGGGATTCGCGATGCTGGCGGTCGGCATGGCGGTGCTAACGGTGGCGCTCGATGGCAGTAAAGGAACCGGCATCTCCGGTATTACGCTGGCAGCGCTGGTTATCTGCGGGGTGTTGGCTATTGCGCTGTATCTGAAACACGCCCATCGTAATCCACGCGCGCTGTTTAGTTTGAATCTGTTTCACACACCAACCTTCTCGTTAGGTCTGCTCGGCAGTTTTGCCGGACGCATCGGCAGCGGTATGCTGCCGTTTATGACGCCGGTGTTTTTACAGATTGGCCTCGGTTTTTCACCTTTTCATGCCGGGCTGATGATGGTCCCGATGGTGCTCGGCAGTATGAGCATGAAGCGCATTGTGGTACAGGTCGTTAACCGCTTTGGCTACCGTCGCGTACTGATCGCCACAACGCTTGGCCTGTCGCTGGTCAGCCTGTTGCTGATGACCACCGCGCTGCTCGGCTGGTATTACGCCCTGCCCTTGGTGCTGTTCTTACAGGGAATGGTCAACTCAACGCGTTTTTCGTCCATGAATACCCTTACGCTTAAAGACCTGCCAGACGATCTCGCCAGCAGCGGCAACAGCCTGCTGTCGATGATCATGCAATTGTCGATGAGTATCGGGGTGACTATCGCTGGCCTGTTGCTAGGTATGTTTGGCCAGCAGCATATCGCTATCGACAGCGGCAGTACGCATACCGTCTTTATGTATACCTGGCTGTGCATTGCATTCATTATTGCGCTGCCCGCCATTATTTTTGCCCGCGTGCCGAACGACACGCAAACTAACGCGGTGATTTCACGGCGCAGAAGGAGCACCTGATGAAGTTCTGGCGGCCCGGTATTACCGGCAAACTGTTTCTGGCGATTTTCGCCACCTGCATCGTGTTGCTGATCAGTATGCACTGGGCCGTACGCATTAGCTTCGAACGGGGTTTTATTGACTATATCAAACACGGTAACGAGCAGCGTCTGCAAATGCTCAGCGACGCGTTAAGCGAGCAGTATGAGCAGCATGGCAACTGGCGGTTCTTACGCAATAACGATCGTTTTGTTTTTCAGATCCTGCGCTCATTTGAACACGACAACGACGATGATAAACCTGGTCCCGGCATGCCGCCGCACGGCTGGCGTACCCAATTTTGGGTTGTTGATCAAAACGCTCGCGTGTTGGTCGGCCCGCGCGCTCCGGTCCCTCACGACGGTATGCGCCATCCTATCCGCGTCAACGGTAGCGAAGTGGGTGCCGTGATTGCCTCTCCCGTAGAGCGCTTAACGCGAAATACGGATATCAATTTCGACATGCAGCAAAGACGCTCCAGTTGGCTTATCGTCGCACTCTCCACAATTCTGGCGGCGCTGGCAACGTTTACGCTGGCGCGCAGCCTGTTGGCCCCGGTCAAGCGACTGGTGGAAGGCACGCATAAACTGGCGGCAGGCGATTTCACCACCCGCGTTGCGCCGACCAGTACCGATGAGCTGGGCAAACTGGCGCAAGACTTCAACCAGCTTGCCAGTACGCTGGAAAAAAACCAGCAGATGCGGCGTGACTTTATGGCCGATATTTCTCACGAACTGCGTACGCCGTTGGCGGTGCTACGCGGCGAGCTGGAAGCCATTCAGGATGGCGTACGCCAGTTTACTCCTGACTCCATTACCTCTTTACAGGCAGAAGTCGCAACGCTCACCAAACTGGTGGACGATCTTCATCAGCTCTCCATGTCCGATGAAGGCGCGCTGGCCTATCAGAAAACATCGCTGGATCTTATTCCCCTGCTGGAAGTGGCAAGCGGTGCATTTCGTGAACGCTTTGCCAGTCGTGGATTGACGATACAACTTTCTCTCCCGGACAGCATGACGGTATTTGGCGACAGAGATCGTCTGATGCAATTATTCAACAATCTGCTGGAAAACAGCCTGCGCTATACCGACAGCGGCGGCGGGCTGCATATCAGCGCCGAACAACGTGAACGAATGGTGTTATTAACCTTCGCGGATTCCGCTCCCGGCGTGAGTGAAGAGCAGTTGCAGAAGCTGTTTGAACGGTTTTATCGCACCGAAGGCTCGCGTAACCGCGCCAGCGGAGGTTCCGGCCTGGGGCTGGCGATTTGCGTCAATATCGTCCAGGCGCATAATGGTCTGATCCGCGCCGCCCATTCGCCTTTTGGCGGGGTTAGCATTACAGTAGAGCTACCGCTCGAACGCGATTTACAGAGAGATGTATGACAGAGTTACCCATTGATGAAAACACGCCGCGTATTCTGATCGTGGAAGACGAACCCAAGCTGGGACAACTGCTTATCGACTATCTGCGGGCGGCAAGCTACGCGCCTACGCTCATCAGCCATGGCGATCTGGTTCTGCCTTACGTACGTCAAACGCCGCCCGATCTGATCTTATTGGATCTGATGCTGCCCGGCACCGATGGCCTGACCCTGTGTCGGGAAATTCGCCGTTTCTCTGAAGTTCCCATCATGATGGTAACCGCAAAAATCGAAGAGATTGATCGCCTGCTGGGACTGGAGATTGGTGCGGATGATTATATTTGTAAACCCTACAGCCCGCGCGAAGTCGTCGCTCGCGTGAAGACGATCCTGCGTCGTTGTAAACCTCAGCGCGAACTGCAACAAATGGATGCAGACAGCCCGCTAATTGTCGACGAAAGTCGTTTTCAGGCGTCGTGGCGGGGGAAAATGCTCGACTTAACGCCCGCGGAATTCCGCTTACTCAAAACGCTGTCACATGAGCCGGGAAAAGTGTTCTCCCGCGAGCAGTTGCTCAACCATCTGTATGACGATTACCGCGTCGTTACCGACCGCACCATCGACAGCCATATTAAGAACCTGCGACGCAAGCTGGAATCGCTGGATGCGGAGCAGTCATTTATCCGCGCGGTGTATGGCGTAGGGTATCGCTGGGAAGCCGATGCGTGCCGAATTGCGTAATCAGCGATAGTCCAAATGATATCGGGTAAGGCGAAGCGACCACCAGCACAATGACTTTACCTGCCCGCCCCTCAGCGCTACAATGCCCGCCCTTAATATGGGGGCACTCCCCTAACCGCCTCATTAAGTGAGGCGAGTCTGACCTGTCATCAGAACGAGATAATTATGTTTAAACCGGAACTCCTTTCCCCGGCGGGAACGCTGAAAAATATGCGTTACGCTTTCGCCTATGGCGCAGATGCTGTCTATGCGGGCCAACCGCGTTATTCACTGCGCGTACGCAACAACGAATTCAACCACGAAAACCTGCAGCTCGGCATTAATGAAGCCCATGAACTGGGTAAAAAATTCTATGTGGTGGTTAATATCGCCCCGCACAATGCCAAGCTGAAGACCTTCATTCGTGATCTGAAACCGGTGGTGGAAATGGGTCCGGATGCGCTGATCATGTCGGACCCGGGTCTGATTATGCTGGTGCGCGAGAACTTCCCTGACATGGATATTCACCTGTCGGTGCAAGCTAATGCCGTTAACTGGGCGACGGTCAAATTCTGGAAGCAGATGGGGCTGACCCGCGTGATCCTCTCTCGTGAACTGTCGCTGGAAGAAATTGAAGAGATCCGTACCCAGGTGCCCGATATGGAGCTTGAGATCTTCGTTCACGGCGCATTGTGCATGGCCTATTCCGGGCGCTGCCTGCTCTCTGGTTACATCAACAAGCGCGACCCGAACCAGGGCACCTGTACCAATGCCTGCCGCTGGGAATACAACGTGCAGGAAGGGAAAGAAGACGTGGTGGGCAATATCGTCCATAAGTACGAGCCGATCCCGGTACAAAACGTCGAACCCACATTGGGTATTGGCGCGCCGACAGATAAAGTCTTTATGATTGAAGAAGCCCAGCGACCTGGTGAGTACATGACCGCTTTCGAAGACGAACACGGCACTTACATCATGAACTCGAAAGATTTGCGTGCTATTGCCCACGTTGAGCGTCTGACGCAGATGGGCGTGCATTCGCTGAAAATCGAAGGCCGTACCAAGTCATACTATTACTGTGCACGTACCGCGCAGGTTTATCGCAAAGCCATTGATGATGCCGCTGCCGGCAAACCATTCGACCCGCAACTGCTGGAAACGCTGGAAGGTCTGGCGCATCGCGGTTACACCGAAGGATTCCTGCGCCGCCATACGCATGACGACTATCAGAACTACGAATACGGCTTCTCTGTGTCAGAGCGTCAGCAGTTTGTTGGCGAATTTACCGGCGAACGTAAAGGCGAACTGGCAGCCGTACTGGTGAAAAACAAATTTACCGTCGGCGACAGCCTGGAGTTGATGACCCCACAGGGCAATATCAACTTTACCCTTGAGCAGATGGAAAACGCGAAAGGCGAAGCCATGCCGGTTGCTCCGGGCGATGGTTACACCGTGTGGATGCCGGTACCTGAGGATATCGATCTGAATTATGCCTTGTTAATGCGTAATTTTGCCGGTGAGTCCACACGTAACCCGCATGCTAAGTAGTTAATTACGGTTATTTTTCAGCGATCGGAAGATTCTTAGAAATCGATCACATACCGTTTCGTTCATTAAGGGTATTATCCCACCCGCTGAAAAACATAACCCATAAATGCTAGCTGTACCAGGAACCACCTCCTTAGCCTGCGTAATCTCCCTTACGCAGGCTTATTTTTTGCCTGCCGGTTAAATACTCCGGGTACCCCCAATTCAAATCACAACATTCAGGCGAAAAAAAACCGGGCATTACGCCCGGCTCATTAGTGATTAGAACTTAATGTGCGGCTTCTGGCTTGTGCTTTTGCGCACTCTGGAAACCATAGGTCAGCTCATTTTTCTCTTTATCCAACTCAACGGTTACCTGACCACCATCCACCAGCGAACCAAACAGCAGTTCGTTGGCCAATGGTTTTTTCAGGTTGTCCTGAACAACACGCGTCATTGGACGTGCGCCCATCGCGCGGTCATAGCCTTTCTCAGCCAGCCAGTTACGTGCTTCCTGGCTTACTTCCAGTGAGACGCCTTTCTGATCCAGCTGTACCTGCAACTCGACAATAAACTTATCAACAACCTGATGAATCACCTCGGTAGAGAGATGGTCGAACCAGATAATATTGTCGAGACGGTTACGGAACTCCGGCGTAAACACTTTTTTGATTTCGCCCATCGCATCAGTGCTGTTGTCCTGATGAATAAGCCCAATCGATTTACGCTCAGTCTCACGTACCCCGGCGTTGGTGGTCATGACCAGCACCACGTTACGGAAGTCCGCCTTACGGCCATTATTGTCGGTCAGCGTACCGTTATCCATTACCTGCAGCAGCAGGTTAAAGACATCCGGGTGCGCTTTTTCGATTTCATCCAACAGCAGGACCGCATGCGGGTGCTTAATGACCGCGTCGGTCAGCAAACCGCCCTGGTCATAACCGACATATCCCGGAGGCGCGCCAATCAGACGACTGACGGTGTGACGTTCCATATACTCGGACATATCAAAACGCAGCAGCTCAATGCCGAGCGCTTTGGACAGCTGCACCGTGACTTCGGTCTTACCAACGCCAGTCGGTCCGGCAAACAGGAATGAACCGACAGGTTTATGCTCATGGCCGAGACCGGCACGGCTCATTTTGATCGCTTCAGTCAGCGCCTCAATGGCTTTATCTTGTCCGAATACCAGCATTTTCAGACGGTTACCCAGATTTTTCAGCGTATCACGATCGCTCTGCGACACGCTCTTCTCCGGGATACGCGCGATGCGGGCCACCACGGACTCAATATCGGCAACGTTAACGGTTTTCTTGCGTTTGCTGACCGGTAACAGACGCGCACGCGCCCCCGCTTCATCGATCACATCAATGGCTTTATCCGGCAGATGACGATCGTTGATGTATTTCACCGCCAGTTCGACCGCGGCACGCACTGCTTTCGCGGTGTAGCGAACGTCATGATGCGCTTCGTATTTCGGTTTCAGACCGTTGATAATCTGCACGGTCTCTTCTACCGACGGCTCAGTGATATCAATTTTCTGGAAACGGCGCGCTAACGCCCGGTCCTTCTCAAAAATATTGCTGAATTCCTGATAGGTCGTGGAGCCTATCACACGGATTTTACCGCTGGAGAGCAGAGGCTTGATTAAGTTCGCCGCATCCACCTGGCCACCCGATGCCGCACCCGCGCCGATAATGGTGTGGATCTCATCAATAAACAGGATGCTGTTGGTATCCTGTTCCAGCTGTTTCAGCAGCGCCTTAAAGCGTTTTTCAAAATCGCCGCGGTATTTGGTGCCCGCCAGCAGCGACCCGATATCCAGAGAGTAAAGGGTGCAGTCCGCCATAACTTCCGGCACGTCGCCCTGGACAATACGCCAGGCAAGGCCTTCGGCAATCGCGGTTTTACCGACGCCAGATTCACCCACCAACAGCGGGTTGTTTTTTCTACGGCGGCAGAGTACCTGAATGGCGCGCTCCAGCTCTTTTTCCCGGCCAATGAGCGGATCAATTCCACCCACACGGGCAAGCTGGTTAAGGTTAGTCGTGAAGTTCTCCATACGGTCCTCCCCGCCAGCTTGCTCTTCGTTATTTGGCTGATTCCCAGAGTCAGAAGACTGACTTGGTTCGTCTTTGCGCGTGCCATGAGAAATAAAATTCACCACGTCCAGACGACTCACTTCATGCTTACGCAGCAGATAGGCCGCCTGAGATTCCTGCTCGCTAAAGATAGCTACCAGAACATTTGCGCCGGTAACTTCATTACGCCCGGAGGACTGAACATGAAAGACCGCGCGTTGCAGTACACGCTGAAAACTCAACGTTGGCTGCGTGTCGCGCTCTTCTTCACTGGCAGGCAATACGGGTGTGGTTTGTTCAATGAAGGCTTCGAGTTCCTGACGGAGCGCCACCAGATCCACAGAACACGCTTCCAGCGCTTCGCGGGCCGATGGGTTACTGAGCAACGCCAGTAACAAGTGCTCGACGGTCATAAACTCATGTCGGTGCTCGCGCGCTCTGGCGAAAGCCATGTTTAAACTGAGTTCCAGTTCTTGATTGAGCATAGGCACCTCCCCCAATATTTATGCCTGCATTCAGGCTTTTTCCAGCGTACACAGCAACGGATGCTCGTTCTCCCTTGCATATTTGTTCACCATCGCGACTTTGGTTTCAGCCACTTCGGCAGTGAATACGCCGCAGATAGCTTTACCTTGATAGTGAACTGCAAGCATCAGTTGCGTTGCACGTTCTACATCATAAGAAAAGAATTTTTGTAACACGTCAATAACAAACTCCATCGGAGTGTAATCATCATTGATTAATATCACTTTATACATAGATGGCGGTTTTAGCGCGTCGCGCAATTTGTCTTCCGCCAGCAGATCGAAATCCAGCCAGTCGTTCGTCTTACTCATTGTCAGTCGTCATCTTCAGTTACGGTTTCCGGCAGAAAATGTTGCCGCTGACAAGCAGCCTATGCACACAATCAATCTACCTCAAGTATTAGATAACTATCATCTATTAGTGTCATCCGCGACATCTGTCACAGAACCGACAATAGCGTTAACTGCTTCAAATTTTGATGCATTTTTACCCTATTCCATCCGTCTGACGCTTGACGCCCCGCCTGATTTCTCTAAATTGTAGTTTCGAGAGTTGGCGAGGTTTTGAACAGCCCCCACTCCGCAACCGGTTCATTCCATCTTACTTATATAAGATCTACGAAGGATGTCGAAGTATGGAAACGGGTACTGTTAAGTGGTTCAACAACGCCAAAGGGTTTGGTTTCATCTGCCCCGAAGGCGGCGGCGAAGACATTTTCGCCCATTACTCCACCATTCAGATGGATGGTTACAGAACGCTAAAAGCCGGACAGTCTGTCCAGTTTGATGTCCACCAGGGGCCAAAAGGCAATCATGCCAGTGTCATCGTGCCTGTCATTGAAGCAGAAGCCGTCGCTTAACCCTTCTGTTTCATTGTGTACATCCCGCAGTCAAAATGCCAGCCCTTGCGGCTGGCATTTTTATCTCTGTAACATTATTCCCGCGCTAACGCATCTACCGGATCAAGCCGCGCCGCATTACGCGCCGGTAACCAGCCAAACAAAATTCCGGTAGCGGTTGAGCACAGGAATGCCGTGAGCAGCGCAACGGGTGAGAAGCCAATTTCCCAGCCGGGCAGGAATAACTGTAGCGTAAAGGCGATCAGCATCGACAACGTGATGCCCAACGCGCCGCCAACCAGACATACCAGCACCGCTTCAATGAGGAACTGTTGCAGCACATCACTGGCGCGCGCGCCAACCGCCATACGAATGCCAATCTCGCGCGTTCGTTCGGTTACCGAAACCAGCATAATATTCATCACGCCGATTCCACCTACCACCAGCGAAATGACCGCCACCAGCGTCAGGAAGAGTTGTAATGTACGTGTGGTCTTTTCGGCGGTTTTCAAGACGCCGTCCATATTCCAGGTAAAGAAATCTTTCTTCCCATGGCGTAACGACAACAGACGGGTAAGTTGCTGCTCAGCCTGAGCGCTATCAAAACCGTCCTTCACTCGCACGGTGATTGAGTTCAGCCACGATTGCCCCATGATTCGCCCGGACATGGTGCTGTAAGGCAGCCAGACCCGCAGGATCTTACTACTGCCGAACATCGACTGTTTCTCCTCTGCAACGCCAATCACCGTAGCAGGCATATTTCCCACCAAAATGACTTCGCCCACCACCTTCGCTTTATTGGGGAACAACTGACGTCGGGTATTACTGTCAAGCACCACCACCTGCGCCCGGCCAGCCAGTTGCTCAGCGTTAAAGGTGGTGCCTTCGCTAAACGTCATGCCATAGACATTGAAATAGTCGCCGCTAACGCCGTTCGCACTGGCTGCCACGTCAATATTACCGTAGCGTAACCGCAGGTTCTTCGACACCGCAGGCGTCACCGAACTTACCCAGGGCTGTTTCTGCAGCGCGGTTAAATCGTCATATTTCAGCGCCTGTTGATACTGCGGATCGTCATCGCCGAAATCTTTGCCTGGATAGATATCAATGGTATTGGTACCGATAGCGCGAATGTCTGCCAGCACCAGCTGTTTTGCCGCATCCCCCACCACCACAATTGAAACCACCGAAGCAATACCGATGATAATCCCTAGCATGGTCAGCAGCGTACGCATCTTATTCGCAGCCATTGCCAGCCAGGCCATGGTGAGCGCTTCGCGAAAACCGCTGATAAACTGACTCCAGCCGGATACTGTTTTCACTGTCGACTCGGAGATTTCGCGTCCGCCAGAAGATTTGTGCGGCGGCGGATTACGTACGATCTCTCCGTCGCGAATTTCAATGACGCGCTCGGCCTGCTCGGCGACCTGGCTGTCGTGCGTAACGATAATTACCGTATGTCCGCGATCGCGAAGTTGATGCAAAATCGCCATCACCTCTTCGCCAGAATGGCTATCCAACGCGCCGGTGGGTTCGTCGGCAAGAATCACCTGCCCACCGTTCATCAGCGCACGCGCAATACTGACCCGCTGCTGCTGACCACCGGAAAGCTGGGAAGGCTGATAGTCAACCCTGTCGCCCAGCCCCAGCCGCTGGAGTAATTTCTGCGCACGAGCCAGACGTTGCTTACGTTCAGTCCCGGCATAGACCGCAGGCACCTCAACGTTTTGCGCGGCGCTCAAATGCGACAGCAAATGATAACGCTGGAAGATAAAACCGAAATGCTCGCGTCGCAGCTGCGCTAACGCATCGCTATCGAGGGTGGAGACATCGCGCCCGGCCACCCGATACGTGCCGCTGGTCGGTTTATCAAGACAGCCGAGAATGTTCATCAGCGTCGATTTACCCGAACCAGACGCGCCGACAATCGCTACCATTTCACCGGCCTGAATGCTCAAGGAAACGTCCTTTAACACCTCGACCTGCCCTTCGCCTGACGGGTAACTACGGCGGATATTGCTCAGCTCAAGCAATGCCGTCATTTCGCCGCTCCTGGATTGCCCTCGCCGGTAATGACTTCATCTCCCTCTTCCAGCCCCTTCACAATCTCCACATCGGTGTCATTGCGCGCGCCGATCACCACCTCACGCTCGCGGGTTTCGCCGTTACGCAGCAGCCTGACGTTATAGCGATTATTGCCAATAGGATCGCCCAGCGCCGACAGCGGGATGGTCAGGACATTTTTGACATCCGTGAGCTGAATATGAACCTGTGCGGTCATATCCAGACGCAGGATCCCTTTCGGATTAGGCACTTCAAAGCGGGCATAGTAGAAAATCGCATCATTCACTTTTTCCGGCGTCGGCAGGACATCTTTCAGCGTACCTTCGTAGCGCGTCTGTGGATCGCCCAGGACGGTGAACCAGGCTTTTTGTCCGGGATGCAGGTGAATAACATCCGCCTCGGAAACCTGCGCTTTCACCAGCATGGTACTCATGTCTGCTAGCGTCAGAATGTTAGGCGCCTGCTGGGCGGCAATAACGGTTTGTCCTTGCAGGGTGGTTATTTGCGTAACCTCACCCGCCATCGGCGCCACAATGCGGGTGTAATCAAGGTTGGTCTTTGCTGTATCAAGAGAGGCTTGATTACGCTTAATCTGCGCATCAATGGTGCCGATTTGCGCCTGTTTGACCGCCATCTCGGTAGCCGCGGTATCGAGATCCTGTTGTGAAACCGCCTGGGTTTTCGCCAACTGTTGCTGACGGGAAAGCGTCACCCGCGCCAGCTTCCACTCGGCTTCAGCCTGTAAACGCTGGGCGCGTAATTCCATCAGCGTCGCTTCAACCTCTTTGATCTGGTTTTGCGCCTGTTCAGGATCGATAACGCCAAGCAGTTGATCTTTTTTTACTTTATCGCCAATCGCGACCGACAGCGTTTTTAACTGCCCACTGACCTGCGCCCCGACGTCAACTTTACGCAGCGCATCCAGTTTCCCGGTTGCCAGTACGCTTTGCTGGAGATCGCCTGGACGAACAATTAACGTTTGATACTGAGGTAAAGGCGCATTAAGCGTTCGCCATAGTGCAATTATCGCCACAATAAGGATGATGGCGAAGATAAAATAGCGTTTTTTGATTTTTCCCTTGAGCTTCATAAATGTCCCAATTCCCCCAATACGTCCATCAGAGTGGAGTGTTAAACGTCAACGTTAAATAAATAGCCGTTGAAAAGCGCAAGAATAACAGAGTTATTGATGAATGGTTAAGATCCGCTGTGCTGAAATTAATGCCAGGGTATCAATCGGATTTATATTATGAGTCAACTAACTGAAAGCGCTTTTCTTTCCAGCAAACCCATCACCAGCCTGAGTCTTTTTTACAGCCTGAGCCGCGGTCAATTACGGCCTGCACAGTGTTGGGATAAACGGAGCTTTCGGCGTAAGTTTATCTGGCGTTCATTGCTGATACCTCGCCTTACCCAGGAATGGATGACTGAACTGGCGCAGTGGCCGGAGCTTGAAGACCTGCTCGCCCGTCAACCCCGACTGCCCGTTCGTCTGCATCGTCCTTACCTTGCCGCCAACTTCGATCCCAGAATGCGATTAGATGCGGTGCGTTTTCATTATCATGTTATCCGCCATGCATTTTTACCTGGTGAATTTAACGCTTTATTAAGTCATGACGGCTTACAGTTGGCGCAAATTGCAGGCAAAGATAACGAGATATTTACCGTGACCATGATGATGTTTCCGGTACTGGATAAAGAAGGTGAAAGTACCATTCTGGTACGAAATGGCGATGGTGACGAGCTGACTAAAATGACATTTACGTTCTGCGAATATAATGGGAAAAGCACATTATTTATCGGCGGCATGCAGGGCAATTCACAACTTCCGCACGAAGCAACACAAAAAGCGACCAAATCCTGCCACGGAATATTCCCCAAACGCCTTGTTATGGAAGCCATTTGTCGTTTAGCGGAACAATTGAATATCGAAAAGGTAATGGCTGTCAGTAACGAGCAGCATATCTTTCGCAGTCCGCGTTACAACGATAAAAACAAAGTGATTCTTTCCGACTACAACGCATTTTGGTCGTCGCTTGGCGGCGAGTGCGACAGCCGCGGGTACTATCATATTCCGCGTGCGCTGGCACGAAAAAGCGAAGCGGAAATTGCCAGTAAAAAACGCGCAGAATACCGCCGTCGCTATCAGCTACTGGACAGCATCCACGCGCAGCTGTCGTCGATGTTTCGCCACTAATCCGCTCTGCCGCGTGCCAGCCACAGCACGCGGGAAAACATTTTCCGCAACAAAGTGGGAACGGCGTCTACACCACGCCGCCCTGCTTCCATCGCCACCTCGATCGCCAGATCCGGTTTTGACGAACGATGAATCGCCTTGGAGATAATTTTGCGCATATTCATTGGCACGTTTTCCGGAATCTGCGCGACGCGATGAAAGACATCGGCGAACCCCTGACGATACATAAAGTGTTCCATATCCAGCGCGGGGAGCATGGTTAAATGATCGCGCTCCTCCTCTCTGTCGTTATTCAATAAACCGCGCACCGTGGCGGCATACTTTTTCCCCGCTTCATCGCCATCGACCAGCACGTGCCATTCAATTCCCATCCGGCGGGCAAACTTAACCAGTGGTTTAAGGCCTGACTGAGCAAATTCGATGACTTTAATGCCTTCCGCATCAAAGTGGTGTCCGCACTGGCGGGCCAGCTCGTTAATGACCCAAGTTTCCGTTTCGCCTTCCACCAGCAGCCAGCAGCGGGCAAACAGTGAAGATGCGCGATTGAAACGAATATGGAAAGCAATACGCCGACCGTCCTCCGCGCTGATCCCACCCGGCCCCAGTCGCCAGGCGGCGACGCGGGATGACTCACGCACCAGACGGACAACATGTTCCACCGGCGTGAGAGACAGCAACTCACCGGAGTTGGTGGTCGCCACCCGCTGGAGAGGAAGTAGATTCAGCAGGTGCCAGGCAACCGACAACATGATGGGATGTAAACGCGTTTCCGGGTCTTCTATCAGCAATAAAGGCCGGGCATCTTTATCCAGCCTTAACGTGCCTTTGGCCTGCAACAGCGTCGAGAACAGTCCCAACAGGATAACGCGATGCGTTCGTCCGCCAGGTTTATCAATCATGCGGTTAATGATATCCAGATAGCGCCAGCTACGTTGCTCGTTATTGGAGCGGCGGCGCATCAGGCGATAGCGGGACTGACCAGAACCCTGCTCAGAAAAATAGTGCTCTAATAGCTGCACCATAGCCGACAGCCCCTGACGAATCTGCCCATCGGTCAGGTTTTGTGGTCGGGTAGCCAGTTCACGCGCCAGAAAATCCAGCTGGCGAGCGGTCACTTCAACATCCGCCGAATCCGGCACCGTACCGTTACGAATGCGCCGCATAAAACGCGCGTCGCGCAGACGCAACACAGGCATCAGACGCACGAGATGCCGCGCCAGATCGTTAATGTCGTCGAGATTTAGCGGATGACCATCACTATCAAGAAAACTACGTAGCGTCAGGACGGTCCCATCATCCGCGCACTCGCCCTCCAGACGATAGAATATACGGTGATAGCTATCGTGGCACGGCGTCCAGCAGGCTTCCAGAGGACGGTAGCGACGAACCCGATGACGACCCGGCTGAGATTCACGAAACGTCAGGATAATGTGCAAATGATGTTCCCGGCCCTGTATATCCCCCGGCGGGAACCAAAAATCATCGCGGTCAAAGTGGTACAAATCAGATTCCGGCGACAGCAGCAAGGTTAAGGCATCCAGCAGACTGGACTTCCCCCACGCGTTCTCCCCAATCAGCACGTTACTCTGCTCAAGCATCAACGACAGGCGGTTAATACCACGAAATCCAACAATCTCAACGCGTTCGAGAATCATATAGCCTCCGGAAATGCTAACTTTTTCCTTCAAGTTATCAGAAGTATAACGTTAACCGAGCGCTCAGGGCACCCGATATCATCAGGAGGTTAATCGCAGAAATCAAAAAAATTAAGAATATTCTTCTTATGTTTTCCTGTGATTATAATTTCTGAGCTCAATCATCATTTTTAGCTAATTGAACTATGCTTCATTCATCCAATATTCAAAAAGGAATCACGACATATTGCCTTAAATCAAATTTTTTCATCAATTTAACTGGCGAAGGGATGATGTTTTTTTCTAAAATACCCGCTCTTTCATCATCGTCCCTTTAAGCGATGAATTACCGGGCAAGGAATACGAACCCGGAACTTTTAATTGAGGTGGTTATGTTCAGGAAATTAGCAGCCGAATTCTTCGGTACGTTTTGGCTCGTCTTTGGTGGGTGCGGTAGCGCAGTACTGGCCGCAGCATTCCCGGAATTGGGAATTGGATTCACCGGTGTCGCATTGGCATTTGGTCTGACCGTATTAACTATGGCCTTTGCCGTGGGCCATATTTCAGGTGGACATTTTAACCCGGCAGTAACCTTCGGTTTATGGGCTGGCGGTCGCTTCCCGGCGAAAGACGTTATTGGATATGTTATTGCGCAGGTTGTGGGCGGTATTGTTGCAGCTGCGGCTCTGTATCTAATTGCCAGCGGTAAAGCAGGTTTTGATGCAACCGCCAGCGGTTTTGCTTCGAACGGCTTTGGTGAGCATTCACCTGGCGGTTATTCCATGCTTTCTGCTGTTGTAATTGAAATTATTCTGACCGCTGGTTTCTTATTAGTGATCCACGGCGCGACCGACAAACATGCTCCGGCAGGTTTTGCCCCTATTGCAATCGGTCTGGCGTTAACACTGATCCACTTGATCAGCATTCCAGTCACTAATACCTCCGTAAACCCGGCACGTAGTACCGCAGTTGCCATTTTCCAGGGCGGCTGGGCATTGCAACAATTGTGGTTCTTCTGGGTCATGCCAATTATCGGTGGGGTTCTCGGCGGTCTTATTTACCGCACTCTGCTGGAAAAACGCGATTAATCGATAACAAAAAGGCCTGGCGAAAGTCAGGCTTTTTTTCCTCGCTATATTTCCTTTTATTTGCAACTTTACTCCCCTCTTTGCATTGAGTAGTGTGTGCTTGCGCATTTCGTCTTACATCTCAGCAAGGATCGGGTTTTCATGTTTTCAGGGCTGTTAATCATTCTGGTTCCCCTTATTGTGGGCTACCTTATTCCACTTCGGCACATGGGCGCACTAAAACTCATCAATCGCCTGTTGAGCTGGATCGTGTACCTTATTCTCTTTTTTATGGGCATCAGCCTGGCGTTTCTGGATAATCTCGCCAGCAACCTGTTAGCCATACTTCATTATTCTGCTGTCAGCGTGACGGTCATTTTGCTGTGTAATATCGCCGCGCTGTTCTGGCTGGAGCGTTCACTGCCCTGGCGGCATAACCATCAGCAAGAGAAACTACCGTCGCGGATCGCGATGGCGTTTGAGTCGCTCCAGCTTTGCGGGGTTGTCGTGGTGGGCTTCCTGCTGGGTCTCACCGGTCTTTCCTTTTTGCAGCACGCCACCGAAGCAAGCGAATATACGTTAATCTTTTTACTGTTCCTGGTGGGGATTCAGCTTCGCAACAGCGGTATGACCCTCAAGCAAATCGTGCTGAATCGCCGGGGCATGATTGTTGCCGCCGTCGTCGTCGCCAGTTCGATGCTGGCGGGGGTTATCAATGCGTTTATCCTCGGCCTGCCGGTCAAAACCGCGATGGCGATGGCGTCAGGTTTTGGCTGGTATTCGCTGTCCGGTATTCTGTTAACCGAATCGTTCGGGCCGGTGATTGGGAGTGCCGCCTTCTTTAATGACCTGGCGCGAGAACTGATTGCCATTATGTTGATTCCCGGCATGGTGGGCCGCAGTCGCTCTACCGCGTTGGGGCTATGCGGGGCCACATCGATGGATTTCACCCTGCCGGTTTTACAACGCAGCGGTGGACTGGAAATGGTTCCGGCAGCCATCGTGCACGGTTTTATCCTGAGTCTGTTAGTCCCTCTGTTAATGGCATTTTTCTCCGCCTGACCCTCAAACAAATACCTCTCTGGCGGTAGTCAGCTACCGCCAAAATTGCGCTAAATCAATCTCCTTGCAAGTTGTAGCAGAAATCCCTTTTATCCCTGCGCGCACAGGCATAACCTTAAACATGTATATTAAATATAACTTTAAAAGGTGTGACCATGTTTTGTGTGCAATGTGAACAAACCATCCGTACTCCGGCAGGGAACGGCTGCTCTTACGCGCAGGGTATGTGCGGTAAAACGGCTGAAACCTCCGATTTGCAGGATCTGCTGATTGCTTCCCTACAAGGTCTGTCTGCATGGGCTGTTAAAGCGCGTGAATACGGCATCATCGACCATGACGTTGATAACTTCGCACCGCGTGCGTTCTTCTCCACGCTGACCAACGTTAACTTCGACTCCCCGCGTATTGTTGGCTATGCCCGTGAAGCGATTGCCATGCGCGACGCGCTGAAAGCGCAATGTCTGAACATCGATGCGAACGCAGTGGTCGACAACCCGATGGCCGACCTGCAACTGGTCAGCGACGATCTGGGCGACCTGCAACGTCAGGCGGCGGAATTTACCCCGAACAAAGACAAAGCGGCCATCGGTGAGAACATTCTCGGCCTGCGCCTGCTGTGCCTGTACGGCCTGAAAGGTGCCGCGGCTTACATGGAACACGCGCACGTTCTCGGCCAGTACGACAACGACATCTACGCCCAGTACCACAAAATTATGGCGTGGCTGGGGACCTGGCCTGCCGATATGAACGCTCTGCTGGAGTGTTCTATGGAAATCGGCCAGATGAACTTCAAAGTGATGAGCATCCTGGACGCCGGTGAAACCACTAAATACGGTCACCCGACGCCGACTCAGGTCAATGTTAAAGCCACCGTTGGTAAATGCATCCTGATCTCCGGTCACGACCTGAAAGATCTCTACAACCTGCTGGAGCAGACCGAAGGTACCGGCGTTAACGTCTATACCCACGGCGAAATGCTGCCGGCACACGGCTACCCGGAACTGCGCAAGTTCAAACATCTGATTGGTAACTATGGCAGCGGCTGGCAGAACCAGCAGGTTGAGTTCGCTCGCTTCCCTGGCCCAATCGTGATGACCTCTAACTGCATCATCGACCCAACCGTGGGCGCGTACGACGACCGTATCTGGACCCGTAGCATCGTCGGCTGGCCGGGTGTGAGCCACCTCGAAGGCGACAACTTCGGTCCGGTCATCGCTCAGGCACAACAGATGGCAGGCTTCCCGTACAGCGAAATCCCGCACCTGATAACCGTAGGTTTCGGTCGTCAGACGCTGCTGGGCGCTGCTGATACGCTGATCGACCTGGTCAGCCGTGAAAAACTGCGTCATATCTTCCTGGTCGGCGGCTGCGACGGCGCGCGCGGCGAACGTAACTACTTCACCGACTTCGCCACCAGTGTCCCGGACGATTGCCTGATCCTGACCCTGGCGTGCGGTAAATACCGTTTCAACAAACTGGAGTTCGGCGATATCGAAGGCCTGCCGCGTCTGGTCGATGCCGGTCAGTGTAACGATGCTTACTCTGCCATCATCCTGGCAGTCACTCTGGCAGAGAAGCTGGGCTGCGGCGTCAACGACCTGCCGCTGTCTCTGGTGCTCTCCTGGTTCGAACAGAAAGCGATTGTGATTCTGCTGACCCTGCTGTCGCTGGGCGTGAAAAACATCGTCACTGGCCCAACAGCGCCTGGTTTCTTCACGCCGGATCTGCTGGCTGTGCTCAACGAGAAATTCGGCCTGCGTTCCGTGACCACCGTTGAAGAAGACATGAAGCAGTTGCTGAGCGCGTAAGGAGTAAAGAATGACAATGCCAACTCATCAGTGCCCATGGCGGATGCAGGTGCATCACATCCATCAGGAAACGCCGGATGTATGGACGATTTCGTTGCTGTGCCACGACTATTATCCGTACCGCGCCGGGCAGTATGCACTGGTCAGCGTACGTAACTCAGCCCAGACGCTGCGTGCTTACACCATTTCGTCTACGCCGGGAGTAAGCGAGTACATTACGCTGACCGTTCGCCGGATTGACGATGGCGCAGGTTCAGAGTGGCTGACCCGTGACGTGAAGCGCGGCGACTATATCTGGCTGTCCGATGCCATGGGTGAATTTACCTGTGAAGATAAGGCGGAAGATAAGTTCCTGATGCTGGCTGCCGGTTGCGGCGTGACGCCAATCATGTCAATGCGTCGCTGGTTGGCAAAGTACCGCCCACAGGCCGATGTGCAGGTGATCTTTAACGTTCGTTCACCGCAAGATGTTATTTTTGCCGACGAATGGCGTGACTATCCGGTGACGCTAGTCGCTGAAAACAATGCCACCCACGGTTTTGTTTCTGGCCGACTGACGACCGATCTGCTGAAAAGCGTGCCGGATCTGGTCTCTCGTACCGTGATGACCTGCGGCCCGGCGCCGTATATGGATCTGGTCGAGAAAGAAGTCAAAGCACTGGGCGTGACGCGCTTCTTTAAAGAGCAGTTCTTCACGCCAGTTGCCGAGGCCGCCACCAGCGGTCTGAAGTTCACCAAGCTGCAACCGGCGAAAGAGTTTTACGCGCCGGTGGGCAGTACGCTGCTGGACGCGCTGGAAAGCAATAAAGTGCCGGTCGTTGCCGCATGTCGTGCGGGCGTTTGCGGCTGCTGCAAAACCAAAGTGGTTGACGGTAACTACACGGTCAGCAGTACCATGACGCTGACGGATGCAGAAATAGCCGAAGGCTATGTACTGGCCTGCTCCTGTCATCCGCAGAGCGATTTAGTACTCGCTTAATCTGTAAAATACCCCTTCGTAGCTGCTCCAGGCCGGATAATGCGTTTACGCCATATCCGGCCTTTTTTTACCGCCAGGCCGAATTTCCTGCCACCGAGAAACGCCCCGCCCCTAAAAACGCGACAGCCAGCGCGCCGAGCAAGAAGTACACCAGACTCTCAATCGCCCATGCGCCGGTTTTGTCCAGTGACCAGGTTTCGCCCATCCCGACCATCAGCCACGCCACCACCATCGTAAACGCCAGCCCCAACGCCGCCGGACGGGTCAGGATCCCCAGGATAATCAGGCAAGGCGCAACGACCTCCCCCAACAGAACGCCGTAAGCAATAAAGCCCGGAAAACCTTTCGCTATCAGCATGCCGCTGATGCCCTCAATACCGGAGAACAATTTATGTAAGCCATGAAACAGCATCAGCCCGCCGACAGCGATGCGTAACAGAAACTTGCCAAAGTCTTCATGAGTCAGCGTTCGGTTAACTGCATTTAATAGTTTAGTAACCATTTGAATTCATTCCTTGTTTCACCATGCCAGATATCAAACTACGCGTTATCTGCTCGAAATGTAAGCTGCCGAAAATAAGGGGGAAATGAGAAGCATAACTATCATCTTCATCTAAACTTGTAACCGGTATCACATTAAAGGAGATGGAAAACCATGAAACAAACGGTTGCCGCTTTTATTGCTAAAACCCTCGAACAAGCTGGCGTTAAACGCATTTGGGGCGTGACGGGCGACTCATTAAATGGTCTTAGTGACAGTCTTAATCGTATGGGAACGATTGACTGGATGCCGACCCGTCATGAAGAAGTTGCCGCCTTCGCCGCTGGCGCAGAGGCGCAGCTAACCGGCGAACTGGCCGTCTGTGCCGGTTCATGTGGACCAGGGAACCTGCACCTGATCAATGGGCTGTTTGATTGCCACCGCAACCATGTTCCAGTCCTGGCGATTGCCGCACATATCCCTTCCAGTGAGATCGGCAGCGGTTATTTTCAGGAGACCCACCCGCAAGAGTTGTTCCGCGAATGTAGCCACTATTGCGAGCTGGTTTCCAGCCCTGAACAGATCCCGCAGGTACTCGCCATTGCCATGCGTAAAGCCGTATTAAATCGTGGCGTCTCAGTCGTGGTATTACCCGGCGACGTCGCGCTGAAGCCCGCGCCGGAAAGCGCCAGCACGCACTGGTATCATGCGCCACTCCCGGTCGTCACCCCGGAAGAAGAAGAACTCAGAAAACTGGCGCAACTGCTGCGTTATTCCAGCAATATCGCCCTGATGTGCGGCAGCGGCTGTGCCGGCGCGCATCAAGAACTGGTTGAGTTTGCGGCAAAAATCAAAGCGCCGATTGTTCATGCCCTGCGGGGTAAAGAACACGTCGAATACGATAACCCGTATGACGTCGGTATGACCGGGCTGATTGGCTTTTCATCCGGATTCCACACCATGATGAATGCCGACACGCTGATCCTGCTCGGCACCCAGTTCCCCTATCGCCCGTTCTACCCCACCGACGCCAAAATTATTCAGATTGATATCAATCCGGCGAGCATCGGCGCGCACAGTAAAGTTGATATGGCGCTGGTGGGCGATATTAAATCCACTCTCCGCGCCCTGCTGCCGCTGGTGGAGGAAAAAACCGAGCGGAAGTTTTTGGACAAAGCGCTGGAGCACTATCGTGAGGCGCGCAAGGGTCTGGATGATTTAGCCAAACCGAGCGACAAAGCCATTCATCCGCAGTATCTGGCGCAGCAGATCAGCCATTTTGCCGCTGACGACGCGATCTTTACCTGCGATGTTGGTACCCCGACGGTTTGGGCGGCACGCTATCTGAAAATGAACGGCAAACGCCGCCTGCTCGGGTCGTTTAACCACGGGTCGATGGCGAACGCTATGCCACAGGCGCTCGGCGCCCAAGCGACCGAACCGGGACGCCAGGTCATCGCCATGTGCGGTGACGGCGGTTTTAGCATGCTGATGGGCGATTTTCTGTCGGTTGTCCAGATGAAGCTGCCGGTGAAGATTATCGTCTTCAACAACAGCGTGCTGGGATTTGTGGCGATGGAGATGAAGGCTGGCGGTTATCTGACCGACGGCACGGAGCTGCACGACACAAACTTCGCGCGGATTGCCGAAGCCTGCGGCATTACGGGCATTCGTGTGGAGAAATCCTCAGAGGTCGATGAAGCGCTGCAAAGGGCGATGTCGATTGACGGTCCGGTGCTGGTCGACGTGGTGGTGGCGAAAGAAGAGTTAGCCATCCCGCCGCAGATCAAACTCGAACAAGCAAAAGGTTTTAGCCTGTATATGTTGCGCGCAATCATCAGCGGACGCGGTGATGAAGTGATGGAACTGGCGAAAACGAACTGGCTCAGGTAAAACAGAGGGCATTACCTCACTAAAAAAGGAATGCCCGTGATTGACTTACGCAGTGATACCGTAACCCGGCCGAGTCGCGCCATGCTGGAAGAGATGATGGCCGCCCCGGTCGGGGACGACGTATACGGAGATGACCCTACCGTTAACGCTCTCCAGCAATACGCTGCAGAGCTTTCCGGCAAAGAAGCCGCTATTTTCTTACCTACCGGCACCCAGGCGAACCTGGTTGCACTGCTCAGCCACTGCCAGCGCGGCGAAGAATATATTGCAGGCCAGGGCGCACATAACTATCTCTACGAAGCGGGCGGCGCAGCGGTGCTCGGCAGCATTCAGCCGCAGCCTATCGACGCCGCGCCGGATGGCACCTTACCGCTGGACAAAGTGGCGGCAAAAATCAAAGCGGACGATATCCATTTTGCCCGCACACGCCTGCTTAGTCTGGAAAACACCCACAACGGCAAAGTGCTGCCACGCGAGTATCTGAAAGATGCCTGGGAATTCACTCGTGAGCGCAATCTGGCCCTGCACGTTGATGGCGCGCGTATTTTTAACGCCGTCGTCGCTTACGGTTGTGAGCTGAAAGAGATCGCGCAATACTGCGACTCGTTCACCATTTGTCTCTCCAAAGGTCTGGGAACGCCGGTAGGCTCACTGCTGGTCGGTAGTCACGACTACATTAAACGCGCCATCCGCTGGCGTAAAATGACCGGAGGCGGAATGCGTCAGGCCGGGATTCTGGCGGCGGCCGGACTGTATGCGTTGAAAAATAACGTGGCGCGTTTACAGGAAGACCATGACAACGCGGCCTGGATGGCGGAACAACTGCGCGAAGCAGGCGCAGACGTCATGCGTCACGATACCAATATGCTGTTTGTCCGCGTTGGCGAAGAACACGCTGCTGCGCTGGGCGAGTACATGAAGGCGCAAGGGGTACTGATTAACGCCTCCCCGATTGTACGCCTGGTGATGCATCTGGACGTATCGCGTGAACAACTTGCTGAAGTCGCCGCCCACTGGCGCGCTTTTTTAACTCGCTAAGGAGATAGGCGTGCCGCAACGGATTTTGGTTCTTGGCGCCAGTGGCTACATTGGTCAGCATCTGGTACAGGCGCTCAGTCAGCAAGGGCACCAGGTACTGGCTGCGGCACGCCGGATTGAACGGCTGGAAAAACTGCAACTGGCCAACGTCAGTTGCCACAAAGTCGACTTAACCTGGCCTGATAACCTGACGCCGCTGCTGACGGATGTTGATACGGTTTATTACCTGGTCCATGGCATGGGCGAAGGCGGTGATTTTATCGCTCATGAGCGCCAGGTCGCGATGAACGTGCGTGATGCGCTACGTAGCATCCCCGTCAAACAGCTTATTTTCCTGAGCTCATTACAGGCTCCGCGACATGAACAATCCGATCATCTGCGTGCGCGGCAGATAACCGCAGACATCCTGCGCGAAGCAGGCGTGCCGATGACCGAATTACGGGCAGGCATTATCGTCGGGGCGGGTTCCGCCGCTTTTGAAGTGATGCGCGATATGGTCTACAACCTGCCGGTACTTACGCCTCCGCGCTGGGTACGTTCGCGTACCACGCCCATCGCGCTGGAAAATTTGATGTACTATCTGGTGGCGCTGTTGGACCATCCCACAAGCCATCACCGCGTACTCGAAGCCGCAGGGCCACAGATATTAAGCTATCAGGAACAGTTCGAGCATTTCATGGCCGTCAGCGGCAAACACCGCTTGTTGATCCCTATCCCGTTTCCGACCAGTTGGATTTCGGTGTGGTTTTTGAATGTTATTACATCGGTACCGCCCACTACAGCAAAGGCGCTGATACAAGGCTTAAAGCATGACCTGCTGGCCGACGACGCTGAGCTACGCGCGCTGATCCCGCAAAAGCTGATCGCCTTTGATGACGCAGTGCGCAGCACGCTGAAAGAAGAAGAGAAGCTGGTTAACTCCAGCGACTGGGGGTATGACGCTCAGGCATTCGCCCGTTGGCGTCCCGAATATGGCTATTTTGCCAAACAGGCTGGCTTCAGCGTCGACACCTCCGCCAGTCTGAAAGCGCTGTGGCAGGTGGTGAACCGACTCGGCGGGAGAGAGGGCTATTTCTTTGGCAATTTTTTGTGGAAGACGCGCGCCGCACTGGATCTGCTGGTCGGCCATAAGCTGGCAAAAGGCCGCCCGGAAAACCCGTTGTTGCAGGTTGGCGATGCCGTGGATAGCTGGAAAGTGATCATCGTTGAGCCAGAAAAACAGCTCACACTGCTGTTTGGCATGAAAGCGCCGGGATTAGGCCGTTTAAGCTTTACACTGGAAGATAAAGGCGATCATCGGCGCATTGATGTACGCGCCTGGTGGCATCCGCACGGCATGCCCGGTCTCTTCTACTGGTTGTTGATGATCCCGGCTCATCTGTTCATTTTCAGAGGGATGGCAAAGCGTATCGCCAAACTTGCAGAACAAATCACAGACTAATGACAAAAAGAGACTGTATTCTTTCACGTTTCCCATTGCATACAGGCGTATTTCACGGAAGAATGCGCACGACGTTTTTTAAACACAGTGGATTGATATGAAGGTACTGGTTACCGGAGCCACCAGCGGCTTGGGCCGAAATGCGGTTGAGTTTCTATGCAGCAAAGGCGTCAGCGTCAGAGCCACCGGTCGCAACGAAGCGATGGGCAAGCTGCTGGAGAAAATGGGCGCAGAATTTGTGCATGCGGATTTGACCGAACTGGTCTCTTCGCAGGCAAAGGTCATGCTCGCAGGTATCGACACGCTGTGGCACTGCTCCAGTTTTACCTCGCCGTGGGGAACGCAGGAAGCCTTCGATCTGGCCAACGTTCGTGCTACCCGCCGTCTGGGCGAATGGGCCGTTGCCTGGGGCGTACGTAACTTTATCCATATCTCCTCTCCGTCACTCTATTTTGACTATCACCATCATCGGGATATCAAAGAGGACTTCCGACCACATCGCTTCGCCAATGAATTCGCCCGCAGTAAAGCGGCTGGTGAAGATGTGATTGCGCTGCTCGCGCAGGCTAACCCGCAGACCCGCTTCACGGTATTGCGTCCACAAAGTCTGTTCGGACCTCACGATAAAGTTTTTATCCCCCGTCTGGCCCACATGATGTACCACTACGGCAGCATCCTGTTGCCGCACGGTGGAAGTGCGTTGGTGGATATGACCTATTATGAGAACGCGGTACACGCAATGTGGCTGGTAAGCCAGGAAGCTTGCGATAACCTGCCGTCAGGCCGCGCATACAACATTACTAACGGCGAGCATCGAACGCTGCGCAGTATCGTGCAGAAGCTGATCGACGAGTTGAATATTGATTGCCGAATCCGCTCGGTGCCCTACCCGATGCTGGACATGATTGCTCGCAGCATGGAGCGTCTGGGCAATAAATCGGCGAAAGAGCCAAAGCTTACGCACTACGGCGTCTCGAAGCTGAATTTTGACTTTACGCTGGATACCACCCGCGCTCAGGAAGAGTTAGGTTACCAGCCCATCGTCACGCTGGATGAAGGGATTGAGCGTACCGCGGCCTGGCTGCGCGACCACGGTAAGCTGCCGCGTTAACCCTGCCCGTATTTCTCCAGCAAGGCCTCCGCAATCGCCTGCGTTTCTGCATCCGCCACGCCGTTCCACAACGTCGGGCGGAAGTGCATCTGGAATGCCATAATCACTCGCTGCTGTTCACGCGGCGTCATTTCGGGTTTCACCTCATAACCATAGCGCGACAGCAGATCGAGTAACGATGCAGTGTCTACCGGTGTAGACGGCGCTCTCCCGTTGAGATAAAACCCCACGCGCTGAGCATCAGGCCATGCGCCGATTCCCTGTGCAGCCAGCTGTTTCCATGGAAACAATGGGCCAGGATCGTCCTTACGCTGCGGTGCGACGTCCGCATGAGCCACCACGTTTTGCGGCTTGATGTCGTAGCGAGCAATAATGTCCTTCGCCAGTGGGATCAACGCCTGAATCTGCGCTGGCTCAAACGGGGCAAAATATTTCGTTCCCGCCGATTTTTGCCAGCCGCGGTTTTCCAGCTCAATGCCAATCGAGGTATCGTTAATCCGCGTCGCGCCGCGCCAGAAGCTAATCCCGGCATGCCAGGCCAGATCGTTTTCCGGCACCAGTTGCCAGATACGCGGCTTGCCGTGATAAAGCGGCGGCACAGCCGGGATCAGATAGTGCGAACTGACGTTTTTATCGGTCAGCGTAGCCAGAGAAGCGTCAAAATCATCAGCCGTGTAATGGATAACCAGCACTTTGATGCGCGGATAAGCGGCCTGCGCCTGACGGCGGGTATCTAACTGGTATCCGTCTTTATCGACAATCCCTTTTTCGCCAGCACAGCCCGCCAGCAGCAGCGTCAATGCCAGCAGCCACAACAGACGCTTCATCGGCGAGTTTTCACCGCAGTGCCGCTGACGCTCACCATCAACATGCTGCCATCTTTACCCACGGTTTCGTAATCAATGTCGATACCGACGACCGCATCGGCACCCAGCGCTTTCGCCTGTTCACCCAGCTCCTGAAAAGCAATTTCGCGCGCTTTACGCAACTCTTTTTCATACGCGCCGGAGCGGCCGCCGACAATATCGCGAATGCCGGCGAAGAAATCGCGGAAGATATTCGCGCCTAAAATCGCTTCGCCCGTCACCACACCGCAGTATTCCACGATGCTCTGCCCTTCAAGCGTTGGGGTAGTTGAAAACTGCATGATTAATCTCCTTTTTGCGCTAAGAGCACGATCTCAAAAGCATTATCGAACCGATCCACTATCATTGAAAGGATATATTCTATCAACGTAGAACACTAATAGTAGAAAGCTAATAAGGAAATCATTATGCGCTACTCGAAACTCTCACTGCTGGTTCCATGTGCACTACTTCTCAGCGCCTGTACTACCGTGACCCCGGTTTATAAAGATAACGGCTCTCGTAGCGGTGCATGCGTAGAAGGTGGGCCAGACAGCGTGGCTCAACAATTCTATGATTACCGTATTCAGCATCGTGACAACGACATTACCGCCCTTCGCCCGTACCTCAGCGACAATCTGGCGAAACTGCTGACCGATGCCAGCCGCGATAACACGCATCGCGACCTGTTTAACAGCGATCCTTTCTCCAGCCGCGCCACGTTACCGGATAGCGCCAGCGTCGCCAGCGCATCGACCATTCCGAATAGTGATGCACGCAACATTCCGCTGCGCGTAGAGCTGAAACAGGGCGATCAGAGCTGGCGTGACGAAGTGCTGATGATCCGCGAAGGCCAGTGCTGGGTAGTAGACGACGTCCGCTATCTGGGCGGCAGCGTACACGCGCCAGCCGGGACGCTGCGCCAGTCTGTGGAAAACCGCTAGTCCCCCCCATTCACCCGCCCGCATCATAACCCCCATAAATTGTCCGGCATTCTGCATAGAATGCCGACAATTATTCTTGCCCGCTGGTGGCCCCGCTATTTTGTGCTATGTTTAGATAAGAATGCGGTTTGCATTTAACTTTTAACGCATAAATATTGCATAACTATTCTGTCAAAGGTAGTATCTGCGGCTTCAATAGCTATCAGACTGCCAGCATACGAGTGTCAATGAGTATTCAATTAAACGGCATTAACTGCTTCTACGGCGCACATCAGGCGCTGTTCGATATCACGCTGGATTGCCCTCAGGGTGAAACACTGGTGTTACTTGGCCCTAGTGGAGCCGGGAAAAGCTCGCTACTGCGCGTACTCAACCTGCTTGAGATGCCGCGCTCGGGCACGCTCTCTATTGCGGGTAACCGTTTCGACTTTACGAAAACGCCGTCAGATAAAGCTATTCGCGATCTGCGCCAGAACGTGGGTATGGTTTTTCAGCAATATAATCTTTGGCCGCATCTCACGGTTGTGCAGAACCTGATTGAAGCGCCCTGCCGTGTGCTCGGTCTGACAAAAGAGCAAGCAATGGCGCGCGCCGAGAAACTGCTCGAACGTCTGCGTCTGAAGCCCTACAGCGATCGTTATCCGTTGCATCTCTCCGGCGGCCAGCAGCAGCGTGTGGCCATTGCCCGCGCATTAATGATGGAACCGCAGGTGCTGCTGTTTGATGAACCGACCGCCGCGCTTGATCCGGAAATTACCGCGCAAATCGTCAGCATCATTCGTGAGCTGGCGGAAACCAACATTACTCAGGTGATCGTCACCCACGAAGTGGAAGTTGCTCGTAAAACGGCCAGTCGTGTGGTGTATATGGAAAACGGTCATATCGTCGAGTTTGGGGATGCGAGCTGCTTTGCTAACCCGCAAACCGAAGCATTTAAAAACTATCTCTCTCACTAAGATTCGGGACAATACAATGAAAAAAGTTCTGATTGCCGCGCTAATCGCAGGTTTTAGCCTTTCCGCTACCGCAGCCCAAACCATTCGTTTCGC
Organism: Citrobacter werkmanii; assembly: GCF_008693645.1. Lineage (NCBI taxonomy): Bacteria > Pseudomonadati > Pseudomonadota > Gammaproteobacteria > Enterobacterales > Enterobacteriaceae > Citrobacter > Citrobacter werkmanii. Next base: position 3,281,510 of record NZ_CP044101.1, read on the forward strand.
CACCGAAGCGTCTTATCCTCCGTTTGAATCTATTGATGCGAATAACAAGATCGTCGGTTTTGACGTTGATCTGGCGAACGCGCTGTGTAAAGAGATTGACGCCACCTGTACCTTCACCAATCAGGCCTTCGACAGCCTGATCCCGAGCCTGAAGTTCCGTCGTTTTGACGCGGTGATGGCCGGTATGGACATCACGCCTGAGCGTGAAAAACAGGTCCTGTTTACCACCCCTTACTACGACAATTCTGCGCTGTTTGTTGGCCAGCAGGGTAAATACACCAGCATTGATCAGCTGAAAGGCAAAAAGGTTGGCGTACAAAACGGGACGACGCACCAGAAATTCATCATGGATAAGCATCCGGAAGTGACCACCGTACCGTATGATAGCTACCAGAATGCCAAGCTCGATCTGCAAAACGGTCGCATTGACGGCGTCTTCGGTGATACCGCAGTGGTAACCGAATGGCTGAAAGACAATCCAAAACTGGCCGCTGTTGGCGACAAAGTGACGGATAAAGATTACTTCGGTACAGGTCTGGGCATCGCGGTGCGTCAGGGCAACACTGAGCTGCAGCAGAAATTTAACGCTGCGCTGGAAAAAGTGAAGAAAGATGGGACTTACGAGACCATCTACAACAAATGGTTCCAGAAGTAATATTTGATGAATGAATTTTTTCCGTTAGCAAGCGCCGCCGGGATGACCGTCGGCCTTGCGGTTTGTGCGCTGATCATCGGCCTTGCGCTCGCCATGTTTTTTGCCGTCTGGGAGTCCGTAAAATGGCGTCCAGTGGCATGGGCAGGTTCTGCGCTGGTCACCATTCTGCGCGGGTTACCAGAAATTCTGGTGGTTCTGTTTATCTATTTCGGCTCCTCGCAACTGCTGCTGACGCTGGCCGATGGTTTTACGATTAATCTCGGGTTTGTAGAAATCCCGGTACAGATGCAGATCGAAAACTTCGACGTCAGCCCGTTCCTGTGCGGTGTGATTGCGCTGTCTTTGCTGTACGCCGCCTATGCGTCGCAAACGCTGCGTGGCGCGCTGAAGGCCGTGCCGCTCGGACAATGGGAATCCGGTCAGGCATTGGGTTTGTCTAAAGCCGCGATCTTCTTTCGTCTGGTGATGCCGCAGATGTGGCGTCACGCTCTGCCGGGGCTGGGTAACCAGTGGCTGGTATTGCTGAAAGATACCGCGCTGGTCAGCCTGATCAGCGTGAACGATTTGATGCTGCAAACCAAAAGCATTGCCACGCGTACCCAGGAGCCATTTACCTGGTACATTGTGGCGGCGGCTATTTACCTGGTGATTACGCTGGTGAGTCAGTACATTCTCAAACGCATTGACCTGCGCGCGACACGTTTTGAGCGGAGACCAGGCTGATGCTTGAGTATTTACCTGAATTGTTGAAAGGGCTGCATACCAGCCTGACGCTGACGGTCGCCTCCATCGTGGTTGCTCTGGTGCTGGCGCTGATTTTTACCGTCATCCTGACGCTAAAAACGCCGGTACTGGTCTGGCTGGTCCGCGCCTATATCACGCTGTTTACCGGTACGCCATTGCTGGTGCAAATCTTCCTGATCTACTACGGGCCAGGACAGTTCCCGACGCTGCAGGAATATCCGGTACTGTGGCATCTGCTCTCCGAACCGTGGCTGTGCGCGTTAATTGCGCTGTCGTTAAACAGTGCGGCTTACACCACGCAGCTGTTCTACGGCGCTATCCGCGCCATCCCGGAAGGCCAGTGGCAGTCATGCGGTGCATTAGGGATGAGCAAAAAGGATACGCTGGCGATTCTGTTGCCATACGCCTTTAAACGCGCCCTCTCCTCGTATTCCAACGAAGTGGTGCTGGTGTTTAAAAGTACCTCACTGGCTTACACTATCACGCTGATGGAAGTCATGGGTTATAGCCAACTGCTGTATGGTCGCACTTATGACGTCATGGTCTTCGGCGCGGCGGGCGTGATTTACCTGATCGTCAACGGTTTGCTGACGCTGATGATGCGCTTAATCGAACGTAAAGCGCTGGCGTTTGAACACCGGAATTAAGCCGATAACTGCATAAAGCGAAATATAAAAGACGGGCAAGTCTAACAACCGCCCGTCTTTTTTTATATCGATAAAATACTTAATCATTTTTATTGCATATAAATTCATTAGATGGCATTGTTAATTCACGCCGCAGACACGGTAAATCATCATAAGATTGACAGACGGGAGTTCCACCATGAAAAAGTTAGTACTGGCCGCATTACTGGCTACTTTCGCCGCTGGCGCCTCAGCCGCTGATAAAATTAGCTTTGGTGTATCAGCGACTTATCCGCCATTTGAATCGCTGGACGCGAGCAACAAAATTGTCGGTTTTGACATTGACCTGGCAACGGCGCTGTGCAAACAAATGCAGGCGGAATGTACTTTTACCAATCATGCTTTCGACAGCCTGATCCCCGCGCTGAAATTCAAAAAATATGATGCAGTGATTTCCGGAATGGATATCACGCCTGAGCGTAGCAAACAGGTTGCGTTCACTCAGCCTTACTATGCTAACTCCGCGCTGGTTATTGCCAAGAAAGACGCCTATAAAACCTTTGCCGATCTGAAAGGAAAACGCATCGGTATGGAAAACGGCACCACGCACCAGAAATACCTGCAGGACAAACATCCTGAAGTGAAAACTGTGGCCTATGACAGCTATCAGAATGCGATTATCGACCTGAAAAATGGCCGTATTGATGGCGTATTTGGCGATACCGCCGTCGTTAACGAGTGGCTGAAAACTAACCCGCAATTAGGCGTGGCTACCGACAAAGTGACCGACCCACAATACTTCGGTACCGGTCTTGGCATTGCGGTTCGCCCGGATAACAAAGCCCTGCTGGAAAAACTGAATAACGCACTGGCCGCCATCAAAGCGGACGGCACCTACCAAAAAATCAGCGATCAGTGGTTCCCGCAGTAATTTCCGCTCAATCTGAAAAGCCGCAACCGCGGCTTTTTTTATCTCTTCTCCTGCGCTTTCAGTCAGTTCTTACGCCAGAAATGCATTCATGGCATACACTAATTAAAACGATAAAGAATGAGGCATAAGGATGATAGCGTTTCCTGCCAGCTTGCTGATCCTCAATGGAAAAAGTGCTGATAATCTCCCTCTGCGTGAAACTATTGCGCAGCTTCGCGATGAGGGCGTGGAAATTCATGTACGCGTCACCTGGGAAAAAGGCGACGCTCAACGTTACGTTGATGAAGCGCGTCGATTAGGCGTTGCAACGGTGATTGCCGGCGGCGGCGATGGCACGATCAACGAAGTCTCGACAGCGCTAATCCAGTCGCAGGGCGGCAATGTTCCCGCCCTGGGTATTTTACCGTTGGGAACGGCGAATGACTTTGCCACCAGCGTGGGTATTCCTGAAGCATTGGATAAAGCGTTAAAACTGGCTATCGCCGGAAATGCGACAGAGATCGATATGGTGCAGGTCAATGATAAAACCTGTTTTATCAACATGGCGACCGGCGGCTTCGGCACTCGTATCACCACCGAAACGCCAGAAAAACTCAAAGCCGCGCTGGGCGGCGTATCGTATTTTATTCACGGTTTAATGCGCATGGATACGCTCAAGCCCGACGTCTGCGACATCCGTGGAGAAGATTTTCACTGGCAGGGCAAAGCGCTGGTGATTGGGATTGGTAATGGCCGCCAGGCCGGTGGTGGACAACAGCTTTGCCCGACGGCGCTGATTAACGACGGATTGCTGCAACTGCGCATTTTTACTGGCGAGGAGTTGTTGCCCGGCCTGCTTTCAGCGTTAACGCAATCTGAAGACAACCCTAATATCATTGATGGCGCTTCATCGTGGTTTGATATCCGCGCCCCACACGAAATTACCTTTAATCTTGATGGCGAACCGCTCAGCGGACAGGAGTTTCATATTGAAATCCTGCCCGCGGCGCTACGTTGCAGATTGCCGCCGGGTTGCCCGCTGTTGCGCTAACAAAACGGCACCCCGCTGCAATCAGGCAATGGTGACTTTGCTGTCCAGATAAACATCCTGCACGGCGTTAATCAGCTTAACGCCGTCGGCCATGGTTTTCTTGAATGCTTTGCGTCCAAGAATCAGCCCCATACCGCCAGCGCGCTTATTAATGACCGCCGTACGTACCGCATCGCTCAGATCGGTTTCTCCACCGGCAGCGCCGCCAGAGTTAATTAATCCGGCGCGCCCCATATAGCAGTTCGCCAACTGATAACGTACCAGGTCAATCGGGTTGTCGCTGGTCAGCTTGTTGTAGACGCGATCGTCGGTGTAGCCAAAGTTAACGGCTTTGTATCCGCCGTTATTTTCCGCCATTTTCTGCTTCACGATATCCGCCCCAATGGTGGCTGCCAGATGGTTAGCCTGACCGGTGAGATCGGCGGAGACATGATAATCCACCCCGTCTTTCTTAAACGCGGAGTTGCGCAGATAAGCCCACAGTACGGTGACCATACCCAGCTCATGGGCACGCTCAAACGCGGCGGAAATCTCTTCAATCTGACGTCGAGACTCCTCAGAACCGAAATAGATAGTCGCCCCGACCGCCACCGCGCCCATATTGAACGCCTGTTCGACGCTGGCATATAACGTCTGGTCAAACGTATTGGGATAACTGAGCGTTTCGTTGTGGTTAATCTTCACAAGGAACGGAATACGGTGCGCGTAACGGCGGGAAACAGAAGCCAGCACGCCATAGGTCGATGCCACGCAGTTACACCCTGCTTCGATTGCCAGTTCCACGATATTCTTTGGATCAAAGTACAACGGGTTAGCCGCAAACGATGCCCCAGCGGAGTGCTCCACGCCCTGGTCCACCGGAAGAATCGACAGGTACCCTGTTCCAGCCAGGCGCCCCGTGTTATACAGCGTCTGCATATTACGCAGTACGGCTGGGGGACGGTTGTTATCAACCATTACGCGATCAACGTAATCATGTCCTGGCAGGTAAAGTTGGTCAGAAGGAATGGTCATACAACGATGCTGTAAAAGGCTGTCGGCATCTTTGCCAAGCAACTGCGCAATATCAGTCATAGCTATGCTCCCGTAAGTTCCGATTAATAATCGGAATGTGAATTATCCTGACCCGCTTTTTTGCGGGCAGCAATAAGCCTGGTACCGACTGCGCTTTTTTTCCATCTTTAGCGCACTTTTCAGCGATTTCCGCTGGAACGATTCAGGAAGAAATAATGTTAAGGCGGTCAAATTTAGACCACAAAGGTATTTTAAAGGTATTATCAGGTGGTACTATCAACGCGTACCTTACCTGTCATGAAGGATTTAAAGATGAAAACTACAGTTAAGCTGTCGTTCATGATGTTTGTTGAGTGGTTTATCTGGGGCGCCTGGTTTGTCCCGCTTTGGCTGTGGCTCAGCAAAAGTGGCTTTACCGCGGGTGAAATTGGTTGGTCGTACGCCTGTACCGCCATTGCTGCGATCCTGTCGCCGATTCTGGTCGGCTCTATCACTGACCGTTTCTTCTCGGCGCAAAAAGTCCTCGCCGTATTGATGTTTGTCGGCGCTATCCTGATGTACTTCGCCGCGCAGCAAACCACCTTTAGCGGATTCTTCCCGCTGTTACTGGCCTATTCACTGACCTATATGCCGACAATTGCGTTAACCAACAGTATCGCTTTTGCCAACGTACCGGACGTGGAACGTGATTTCCCACGCATTCGCGTGATGGGCACCATTGGCTGGATTGCGTCTGGTTTGGCCTGCGGCTTCTTGCCGCAAATGCTCGGCTATAGCGATATTTCCCCCACCAATATCCCCCTGCTTGTTACGGCCGGAAGTTCCGCGCTGTTAGGCGTTTTTGCGTTCTTTTTACCGGATACGCCGCCGAAAAGTACCGGCAAGATGGATTTCAAAGTCATGCTGGGGCTGGATGCGCTGATCCTGCTGCGGGATAAGAACTTCCTCGTCTTTTTCTGTTGCTCATTCCTGTTTGCCATGCCGCTGGCATTTTATTACATCTTCGCCAACGGTTATCTGACAGAAGTTGGGATGAAAAATGCGACCGGTTGGATGACGCTGGGCCAGTTCTCTGAAATCTTCTTTATGCTGGCGCTGCCGTTCTTCACCAAACGCTTTGGCATTAAAAAGGTATTACTGCTTGGTCTTATTACTGCGGCTATCCGCTACGGATTCTTCGTTTACGGCGGTGCGGAAGAATATTTCACTTATGCCCTGCTGTTTCTCGGCATTCTGCTACACGGCGTCAGTTACGACTTCTACTACGTTACGGCTTATATCTATGTCGATAAAAAAGCGCCGGTACACATGCGCACCGCAGCGCAAGGGCTTATCACGCTCTGCTGTCAGGGATTCGGCAGCCTGCTGGGTTATCGCTTGGGCGGCGTAATGATGGAAAAAATGTTTGCCTATAAGGAACCGATTAATGGTCTCACCTTCAACTGGGCGGGCATGTGGGGATTTGGCGCGATCATGATCGCCGTCATTGCCGTGCTGTTTATGATTTTCTTTCGCGAATCAGATAAAGAAATTACCGCCATTCAGGTGGACGATCGCGATGTAGCGTTGAAACAAGGGGAAGTGAAATGAAAGCAGAACGTATTCTCGGTGCTCTTTATGGGCAGGCGTTAGGGGATGCGATGGGCATGCCGTCTGAACTGTGGCCAAGAACCCGGGTTAAAGCACACTTCGGTTGGATCGACCGTTTTTTGCCTGGACCTGCGGAGAATAATGCCGCCTGTTATTTTAACCAGGCGGAGTTTACCGATGACACATCCATGGCCCTGTGTCTGGCTGATGCCTTGCTTGAATGTGATGGAAAGATAGTTCCAGACGTTATTGGCCGCAATATTCTGGCCTGGGCCGAGCGTTTCGATGCCTTTAATAAAAACGTGCTTGGTCCAACGTCAAAAATTGCGCTAAATGCCATTCGCAACGGCAAACCTGTTGCCGAACTGGAAAATAATGGCGTCACTAACGGAGCGGCAATGCGCGTTTCGCCGCTGGGATGTCTGCTGCCCGCGCGCGATCTCGATACCTTTATTGATGACGTCGCACTGGCCTCCAGCCCGACACATAAATCGGATCTGGCTATCGCCGGCGCTGTCGTCATCGCGTGGGCGGTGTCGCGTGCTATCGACGGAGAAAAATGGTCGGAGATCGTCGACGCGCTGCCTGCCATTGCCCGACATGCGCAGCAAAAACGGATCACCACCTTTAGCGCCTCGCTCTCTGCCCGTCTTGAACTGGCGCTGAAAATCGTTCGTCATGCCGATGGTATAGAGTCCGCCAGCGAGCAGTTATACCAGGTCGTTGGGGCCGGAACCAGCACCATTGAGTCCGTGCCCTGCGCCATCGCGATGGTCGAACTGGCGCAGACCGATCCTAACCGCTGCGCCATTCTGTGCGCGAATCTTGGGGGCGATACCGACACCATCGGGGCAATGGCGACCGCTATTTGCGGTGCGTTACATGGCGTAAGCGCGATTGACCCGGCATTGAAACAGGAACTGGATGCGGTAAATCAACTGGACTTTACCCGCTATGCCAGCGGATTACTGCGACTGCGCGGACAACGGGAGGCGCTATGAACAGCACCACGCGTCTGCAACAACTTCTCCCGCAGTTAGGTTCACACAGGCCGGTTACGGTGGTGGGGGCAGCGGTCATTGATGTTATTGCCGATGCGTATGCCCTCCCCTGGCGCGGGTGTGATATCGAGCTTAAGCAGCAAGGCGTTAACATTGGCGGCTGCGCGCTCAATATTGCCGTTGCGCTCAGGCGTTTAGGTATCAGCGCCAGCAATGCGCTACCGCTGGGTCAGGGGGTATGGGCCGATATTATCCGCAACCGGATGGCAAAAGAGGGATTGCATAGCCTGATCGACAACGCAGAAGGCGATAACGGCTGGTGTCTGGCGCTGGTGGAACCGGATGGCGAACGAACCTTTATGTCTTTTAGCGGCGTCGAAAACCAGTGGAACACCGACTGGTTGGCGCATCTGAACATCCCGCGTAACAGCCTGGTCTATCTGTCAGGCTATCAGTTAGCCTCTCCATGTGGCGAGCTGCTGGCACAGTGGCTGGAAGGTCTGGAAGACGTGACGCCGTTTATCGATTTTGGTCCGCGAATCGGCGATATTTCAGACGCCTTAATGGCGCGAATCATGGCCTGCCGACCACTGGTATCACTCAATCGACAGGAAGCCGAAATTGCCGCCGAGCGGTTTGCATTAAGCCAGGATGTAGAGGGTTTTGGCGCAGAATGGGTACGCCGTTTCGCCGCACCGGTGGTGATACGCCACGATAAAGACGGCGCGTGGTATTTCAGCGCGCAAACATCCGGTTGCGTACCAGCATTTAAGACGACCGTCGTGGATACCATTGGCGCGGGCGACAGCCACGCCGGCGGCATGCTGGCCGGACTGGCGTCAGGCTGGCCGCTGGCTGATGCGGTACTGCTGGGCAATGCGGTGGCTTCCTGGGTAGTCGGGCATCGCGGCGGCGATTGCGCCCCCTCGCGAGAGGCGTTACTCCTCGCACACAAAGACGTATAGATCGCTTCGGCAATAGCTGATGCTGTATTCAATGGGCCGTTGCTGCTGGTCAAGCGCTACCTGCTTGATCACCAGCACCGGCACTTTGCTGTCCATTTGAATGTGTGCCTGGAACTCTGCGTCAGGCATCCGGGCGCTGACGCGTGAGCGCGTGCGCTGCGGGAAGATATGCTGGCTGCGAAAATAGTCGTACAGCGAAACGCCGATGGCATCCACATCATGGATTAGTTGGACCGGCACCCATGACTCTTCAATAGAAACGGCGTCTTCATCGACATAGCGAATACGTTTGAGCAGGAAAACGTCACTCCCGGCGGCAACAGCCAACTGCTGCGCTACCTCTTCCGGACAAGGCACAATGCGCTTGTTGACCCACAGCGTATCTGGTTTTTTACCGCGTAAAACGACTTGCTGCGAAAAACCCCGCGCTTCTTTAAGCGAATACTCGAAGATGTTGTTGATCTGCGTCCCGTAACCGCGGGCGCGTGTCACCACGCCTTCTTCCTCAAGGGCCTGCATCGCCTTGCGTACCGTAATTCGCGACACGCCGGTCAACTGACTGAGATCGCGCTCGCCGGGCAGGATATTGCCATGCTCGAGGATCCCGCAGCGCACAGCGTTCTTCACCGTTTGCGCAAATTTCATATACAGCGGCGTGTTATCTGCCGCTGCAATGCGTTCATTCAGTTGCGCGATAAGCTGGGTATGCGCTTGTTCCATTTATCTTTTTCCAGGCAGACGTTTCTGCTGCCAGTATACTCATTACCACCACGCGTGGAAATGATGTACCGGACCTATTCCCTGCCCGACTTCAAGGGTGTCGGCTTGTGCCAGCGCAGCTGAAAGCCACAGCTTGGCTTCCTGTACCGTATCAGCCCAGTTGTTATGCCGTGGACGCAGCGCCGCCAGCGCTGCGGACAGCGTACAACCGGTACCGTGGGTATTTTTAGTGATAACACGGGGCGCAGTAAAACGCTGTTCGCCGTCACGGATAAACAGCCAGTCCGGGCTTTGCGCATCCTCCAGATGACCGCCTTTCATCAGCACCGCCTCACAGCCCAGCGCTCGCAGCGCCCTTCCCTGTTCTAACATCTCCCGTTCCGTTTGCGCATGCGATGCGCCGAGCAATGCCGCGGCCTCCGGCAAATTTGGGGTGATAATTGAAACCTGCGGCAGCAAACGGGTACGCAGCGTTTCTACCGCCGCGGGCGACAGTAACGGATCGCCGCTTTTCGCCAGCATTACCGTATCCAGCACCACATTTTGCACCCGATGGCGGTGCAAACGTTCGGCGACCGCTTCAACAATATCTGCTTCCGCCAGCATGCCGATTTTGGTGGTGTCGATACGTACATCGCTGAACACCGAGTCCAGTTGCGCAGCGACAAAGTCAGGTTCAATGCGATACACCGACTGCACCCCGCGCGTATTTTGCGCCACCAACGCCGTGATCACCGAACAGCCGTAAGCGCCAAGCGCGGAGAACGTTTTTAAATCGGCCTGAATACCCGCGCCACCGCTGGGATCGGTTCCGGCAATCGTTAATGCGTTAATCCGTTTCATGCTTGCTCCTGCGCGTTCAGGTTATAGAGGGCGTCGAGAAATGCCGGGACAAAACTGCCCGGCCCGGTCGATTGTTGCGTGGCGATTTGTCCGGCCTGTTTCATCCAGCTACAGGCGGAGGCGACGTTATCAAGCCGGTCACCGGGCAGTGCGCAACTGGCCGCAACGACCGCAGATAGCGCACATCCGGTGCCGACCACGCGCGTCATCAACGGATCGCCGCCATTCACGCAGACGGTGCGCAGGCCATCGGTAACATAGTCCACTTCGCCGGTCACCACGACGATGGTCTCTACCTGACGGGCCAGCGCCTGGGCCGCGCCGAGCGCAGCGGCTGGCGTATCGGTCGTGTCCACGCCACGCCCCCCGCCGTTCATTCCTGCCAGCGCCAGTATTTCCGAGGCATTACCGCGAATTACGGCTGGCTGTAGCGACAGTAAATCCAGACAGAAGCGGCGGCGAAACTCAAGAGCGCCCACGGCAACGGGATCGAGCGTCCAGGGGGTTTTAGCAAGAAGCGCCTGCTCAACGGCGACGCGCATCGCCGTGGCCCGCTCCAGGGTAAGCGTACCGACGTTAACCAGCAATGCGCTGGCGATAGCCGCAAACTGGCTGGCTTCTTCAGGTTCAACCACCATCGCAGGTGATGCGCCTAACGCCAGCAGCGTATTGGCGGTAAAGTTTTGCACGACCTCATTGGTCATACAGTGCGTGAGGGGGGAAAGCGTTCTAAAGTGGTGTAAGGCATGGGCCGCGAGCGCGCGGCTGTGCAGGTCAGGCTGCATGGTTCAGCTCCTGCCCGCGCGAAGAAGGGACACGAGCAGTGTCAGACTTCCCTACGCTGGCATTATCCAGATCAGGTGGTACGGGTATTTCTCAGCCTTCACAAAGAAGGGCACCCCGAGTCGTTTTACATAAAACTCAATAATATTAAAGGATAGCGAGAGAAACTTACATACTCGAGCCCCTGCTATCCATTTACTGAATGGCGGAATGTATCCACACCACATACTTTACCAGTCAGTGAGGGAAGTGAACAGCAGGGGTTGATTCTGGAAAGGATGATCATTGGCGCAGGCGACGTCATCCACTCAGGCATTTCGTATAGCGTCTCAATGCAGGGACACAACGATCATCCCTGCTTAAATTTCCAGGCAGACAGAAACGTTGCAACTGAACATTCAGCCAGTTTCTCAAGTTTATGGGGATCAACTGCTTTTTGCGCAATTATTGCACCAGGAAGGAGATATCCCATAATGGCCCCGAGGAAAGCAGTAGCCTGTAATTCCGGATTATCTAACGTAACTATTCCTTCATTATTTTTCTGTTCCAGAATTTCTGTCAACGCCTGCAAAACGCGTCCGGAGTTTCTTTGCTCGAGCATGACATGTAAATCGGGCTTTTGAACCAGCACTTGAATCAATAAACGCTGGAAATGGATATTCTCCGGAGTATAGAAATGATTCTGTACAACCCGGGCAAACCCTCTCAGGAGATCGGGAAAATCCAGTTGCTCCTGGAGTAACTGGCGTAAAGGCGGCTGCATTTTGTCATTCAGAAATTCAAACGTCGCCAGCAGGAGAGCATCCTTTCCCCCTGGAAAATGGCTGTAAAGTGTCGGCCGCGTTGTCCCTGCTTCACTGGCAATAGTATCAAGAGACACGTCAATGCCATGTTTGAGAAACAGCTCACATGCCGTTTGTAAAATGCGAGGACGGGACTTCATTGGCCGCCCGCGTTGATTAACCATTATTGCATTCCTTACGTTTGCCTTTTTTCAGTCTCGAGATTCCCTGCTGAATGAGAATAAAAAATATTGGGACAAAGAGCAGCGTCAGTAACGTGCCGGTGAGCATACCGCCGATTACCGAAGTTCCAATCTCTTTTTGGCTGGAGGCCCCTGCGCCAGTAGAGAGTACCAGAGGGATAACACCAACAACAAATGCCAGAGACGTCATGATGACAGGACGTAAGCGTAATCTTGCTCCTTCAAAAGCAGCCTGAATCAAAGGTTTACCCTTGCGGATTTGCGCCAGAGCAAATTCAATAATGAGAATTGCATTTTTTGCTGAGAGCCCCATCGTTGTGAGTATACCCACCTGGAAGTAGACATCATTTTCAAATCCGGCGATCAAGGCTGCGCTCACTGCGCCGAGAACCCCAAGTGGGATAATCAGCAGCACAGCAATGGGCACAGACCAGCTTTCATATAAAGCAGCCAGACATAAAAATACGAACGCAACGGAGGCAAGATATACCCATAGTGTCTGTGCCGATGAAGCCTGTTCCTGCCATGATATCCCGCTCCACTGCAGATCAAATCCTTCAATTGGCGCTATCAGCCGGGCCATTTCAGCCATTGCTGCCCCAGAACTTATTCCCGGAGCTGCGTCTCCTTGAAATTGCACAGCAGGTAATCCATTGAATCGCTGAAGCATTTGTGGACCAGTAGTCCAGCGGAAGGAAGCAAAACTGGCGAATGAGGTCATATTATCGCTACTGTTACGTACAAACCAGGAGGATAAGTTTTCAGGTAGTGAACGCCATGGCGCATCACCTTGTATATAAACCCTTTTTACACGGCCACGGTCAATAAAGTCATTAACGTAAATCCCTCCCCATGCAGCAGAAAGCGTTTCGTTGATATCCGCATGTTCAAGGCCGTGAGCTTGTGCTTTTTGTCTGTCAATATCTACCTGCAGCAACGCCTTCTCGGCCAGGCTGTTCATTCGCACAGCACTCAGATTTTGGTTTTCTCTGGCAGCCGTAAGTAACATTGTTTGCGCCTGATTAAGACTGTGGTAACCGCGGTCTGAAATGTCCTGAAGCCATAATTCGAACCCGCTGGATTGTCCTAGCCCCCGAACTGTGGGTGGCGATACAATGCTGACAGAGGCGTTCTGAGACGTTTGATTAAAATATTGATTAGCTCTTGCGATAATAGCCTGAGCGCTGTTAGTTTCCCCCTGACGTTCGTTCCAGTGCTTTAACTCAGCAACGGACATTCCCACATTTTGCCCGCTACCTGCGTTATTTCGTCCAGCGACAGTAAATATAGCGTTAAGATTGGCATTCTCCCGCGTCATGAAATAGCGTGTGATTTCATCTCCAACCCTCTGAGTCATTGACATTGGCGCCCCTGGAGGAAGAGTGAACTGGATTGATATTGCCCCCTGATCCTCCTCCGGAAGAAAACTGGTCGCGAGTTTTTGATATTGCCAAACCATGAACATCGACATCAGAAAAGCGAGAATAATGATTCTCACAGGGCGTGCTGATATTTGCGCGAGCACATTAATATAACGATGCTGGCTTTTTTCGACATACCTGTTGAAATGAGTGAAGAATTTCCCTTTCTTCTCATTTCGGCTTTTAAGCAAATGAGCGCACAATGTAGGGGTTAAAGTCAGTGCAACCAGCACGGAAAGCACCATAGCAGAAACAATGGTGACCGTGAACTGGCGGTAAATAATGCCGACTGAGCCACCAAAAAACGCAACTGGAATAAAAACTGCGGATAAGACCAGCGCGATACCTATTAATGCACCGGTTATTTCCCGCATGGAGTTTAGCGTAGCCTGCAGCGGCTCGAGATGTTCTTCTTCCATTACTCGTTCGACATTCTCAACCACGACAATCGCGTCGTCGACAAGTAACCCAATGGCAAGCACCATGGCAAAAAGTGTTAAGGTATTGATGCTATACCCTAGCAGGCTGAGGATGCCGAATGTGCCCAATAATACGACAGGCACCGTCAATGAGGGAATTAATGTGGCTCTCCAGTTTTGTAAGAACAGATACATTACCACCACAACAAAAACGATCGCTTCAATCAGCGTCTGCACAACATTTGTGATGGACACCGTCACAAACGGAGTACTGTCACGAGGATAGGCAACTACAATGCCTTGCGGAAATCGATCTTTTAATCTGTTAACTTCAGCGCGAACCTTTTCAGCAGTTTCCAGAGCATTAGCTCCGGATGCGAGTTGAATAGATATTCCAGCCGCAGGATGACCATTAAGTGTGGTCAGATTCTGATAGTTTTCAGCCCCGAGTTCGACTCGAGCAACATCTCGCAAATATACAGCTGAGCCATCATTATTTGTCCGAAGAATGATACTTTCAAATTGCGTCGATGTTTCCAGGCGGGACTGGGCGGTCACCGTCGCATTCAGATACTGATCATTGAGAGAAGGAAGAGAGCCAATTTCTCCGCTGGTAACTTGCGAATTTTGTGCCTCGATAGCCGTTTGTACATCAGAGGGCATCAAACCATAATTATTGAGCTGATGTGGGTTGAGCCAAATCCGCATAGCATATTGCGCACCAAAAACTGTTGTTTCTCCCACCCCCTTAACTCTACTTAAGGGCTCCTGCAACGTGTTGATAAGGAAGTCGCTGATATCGACACTGGTTAAACGGTCGTTCTGGTCATATAAGGAGATAACCATCAGGCTATCTCCCTGTGATTTAGTCACAGAAAGTCCCTGTTGTTGCACTTCCTGCGGTAGCCGTGTCATAGCCTGGTTTACAGCATTTTGTACCTGGACCTGGGCTATATCGGGATTGATACCTTGTTCAAAACTAAGGCTAATACGGGACTGGCCAGCTGAACTGCTGGTTGAAGAAAAATAAAGCAGACCATCAATTCCTTTTATTTGCTGTTCAAGCAGCTGCGTTACGCTGTCCTCAACGTTTTGCGCAGAAGCGCCTGGGTAGTTTGCCGTAACGTTCACCCCCGGTGGCGCAATATCCGGATACTGCTCAACAGGCAGTGTTAAAAGAGCCAGGATACCAGCAGAAACGATGCAAATAGCAATGACCGCGGAGAACACAGGACGGAAAATAAAGAAGTGAGCCAACATCGTGTTTTCCTCCGTTTAGTCAATGGGGTCGCGCAGTGAAAACACGTGCGGAGGCCTGGCTCGTTGAATAAAAGCCATATGCGATGTTTGCCACAAATTAAAAACAGGTTGAGGTATGGGTAATTTGACCGTTGCTGGGCATAGCAGAATATTGATTGCTTTCGCGACAATGTATCTGCTGATTTCGAGGCAAGACATTGTTCGTTGATGTTCACGCCATAAATAGTCATAGGTTTGGATAGTGAAACTATTTTGGAGTAGTAAAAAACGTAAATAGCTGAGTCGTAACTGCATATGCTGATAATTCAAATCGGTACACTGGAAGCAAGCCTGCTCCCGGTCCCGCGTAACAAGACAGCGATCAACCGTCTTTGGCTCTACAGCCCCCCCTCCAGGCAGAGATGCCTTAAGATGACATGACAAAGGCATTAACAATATGAAAATTAATAACTTTCCCCATTTACTAAAGTTCGTCATAGTAAAGCCTCGCCAATTTATTTACTTTACAGTAAAGTAAATAAATTGATTAAACAAGCATCAACTTTTTTACTCCATTCCAGTAGTGGGTTTTCTTGAAGACAATTGTTCCGGGTCACAGAAACCGGAGCAACTCATGTATGCTGTGGAACAGCGCCACCCTGAGTTGATATGCAAAAACGTGACACCTCATCGCTAAATTGCCACTCGAAATTGTCGCAATGCTGTACATTCATTTACACTTTTTACGAAATTACTGGAGTGATAACAAAAAAGTCCTTGTCAGATGCCCTGTAAGCCAGGAATGATACATGACTGATTTTGATGACCCGAAGAGGTAGAGAAGATGGGTATGAAGGATAAAATGTTGCTGGGTGCACTCCTGCTTGCGAGCAGTGTCGTCTGGGCCGCGCCGGCTGCAACAGCTGCCCCCACCGGTATCGATAAATATGAGCTGAGCAGCTTTATTGCTGACTTCACCCATTTCAAACCCGGTGACAAAGTTCCACCACTGTATCTCACCAGCGAATACACTATTAAGCAGTGGAATCTGCGCAACCTGCCCGCACCGACAGCAGGCACCCACTGGACCTACATGGGCGGCGCGTATGTGCTGGTCAATGATGCCGATGCTAAGATCATTAAAGCCTACGACGGCGAGATTTTTTATCACCGGTGATAAAACACGCACTCACTCTGATGAGGGAGTGCGTAAAATACCATAGCGTGATCAATCATAATCGATAACAATTTTTACACGGCTTAGTACCTGCCCGGCTTTAAATATCTTATCTCCATAAGGAGTGTATTTATATTTCAGCGGTATAATCGTATTTCTGGCCACGTTTTCTTTTAAATCTCCCCATGCTATCAGATCATAATGATTATTGCTTAAATTAACTACAGAACCATCTTTTATTAACTCAAAGCCAATATTTCCAGCGCTATCACTATTCGTATATTCATTAGGTAAAACATTACCGACAGCATTATCAGAAACGAATCTGTAATGAACTGCTCTTGTGGCATAGGCCACAATTTGGTCACAATCAATTTTCACTTCGGCATCAGCATCATGCACAAGCCCTTTACTTACATCTCCGTAATTTATGTTGCTAACTTTAACGGTAGTATCATTGAAAGAACATGTGGTTGGAGTGTAATTAAACTTAACTCTTATATATTGTTTTAAATTATAAGAATCCGATCCGGAACTTTCATTAAAACGCACATGATCTTTAAGAGTCACAGTTTCCCCTATTTTTTTTATTTCAGATGAAACAGATTTATTTTTCGTTAATCTGTATTTAATTGCATAGGTTACCTTAGAATTAAGATCATCTCTCGGAAAATTAAAATAATTACGAGCAATACCAAAAAAACTATTTACAACGCTATAAGGTCCGAGTGAACCATTAACAGACAACTGAACTTCAACATATACACCTTCATTATTTCCAGTTGTTAATACCTGATAATATTCAGAGGTGCCAGACTCTTGACTTTTGGCTATTAAATAATAAGGCGAGCCTGGGTTAGACGTTCCAAAATCACAATGATAGGTACTATTTCCTCCCGTAAAATTAAGAGGAATACCTTCTTTTGATTGAAATGAATTAAGAGAGGCATCATTCAAATCCAACTCAATCACTTCACTTTCAGCTATTGCACCAGCAGTACTTGGGTTAAAATCAAAATATTGAAATGAAACCGGAAAACAATTGCAGAGTACTGAGCTTGACATCATAACCAAAATTAATCCCAGGATAAATCTCATATCTCCTCCTCACCGACAAATATAAACTTTACTTTCATCAATCGTTTTACCAAAGGAGATTGAGCATGAAAGTCCCTGTTGTTTATCCACTGCGACTTTAATTTCCGGCGGCACACTGTCGGTACGAATAAAGAGCTGGCTGCCCTGACCGACCAGGCCAATATTATTCCCTTGGTTATCTTCCACCTCATAACCAAAAGTTAACGGTGAACCATCCGGGCGCTGGGCGCGAATAAACCAGGGCTGCCGTTGGTCGGTATCGAATTTCACCAGCACCACGGCGCCGCGATAAGGCGCGGCACTGTGTCGGTTACCCAATAGCTCGGTTTTACTGTCGGTATTAGAAACGTCCAGCGTCAGGCTATTTTCCCGGTACGGGGTCAACATATCATATAACACCACACCGCTGCGGTTAGTGGTGCGGTAACGTTGCCCGTTGACGTAGGCGCCTTGCAGTCCCGGCGCCTGCATTACTGCAAAAGTATCGGAAAGGCGGTTCGCAAGATTCACCCCGCCGGACCAGGCCACTATCCCGCCCGAAATATTACCACCCGCCTGCCGGTATTTATTAGACTGGCTATAGCTACCGCTTAGTTTAGCAATCGGTGCGTTCCAGGTTAAGTTGGTGCCTGCCGTCGTTTCGCTGTCCTGGCGCTGATGGCTCAGGTTAACGCCATAGTTAAACTGGTCGCGATCGCCCATCGTCCCGGAAAGTCCGGTATTGTTTGAGGAAAACCCATCGTTATTAAAGGTCGTTGAGTTAGATAAATATATCTGGCGGCGTCTTGAGGTAATATCATCCCCCCAGTCAAACGGAACAGAAATTAAAAGGTTAAAACGCTTATCCTCGCGATGATCCTCGTCATAGGTCTGGCTGGCCGAAAAGGTATAGCTAATACGTTGCCAGTTATTGGTATAACTCAACTGATAATCCTTACTCGTGCCACTACGCTCCCAGTAATCGCGCCACAATATACTTAGTGATAAGGAACCATAGCCCGCCGGTAAAGTTTGGCTCACATTGGCGGAAAAACTGTTTTTGCGACCAAAATCATACTGGTAATAATCTGCTATGTCATAAACATCATTTTCATCACGATGATAGCTGTCTTTATTATTGGCCCAAACGTGATCGTTAAAAGTCCGATAATCCCGTGATGAGTATCGATAGGCAGCAAGGCCAAAACGCGTGGCGGTTTGTGTCAAATATTTATTATAAGCAATTTGATAGCTTTGCCCATCAAATACATCACCATTATCCTGTTTACTGTGTGAACGCGTCGCATCCACGGAGATTGCGCCAATTCGGGTATTCCAGCCAGTTCCTAACGTGAACGAATTATAGTTATCAGCGAGCATCGTACCGCCATATAACGTTAATAGGTTACTCCACCCATATTGATAGCTCATCTGCGCAAAGTCGGTCTGATTACTTGCCCCTTCGATATGGCTACGTCCGGCGGCAAAATCATATTTTGAGACCCCAGGCTGCAACATGTTAGGTACCGCTGCATATGGCACCAGATAGGTGGTAACCGATCCATCGGCTTCTTTGATGCTAACATCAAGATCTGCACCTCCCCCTGCTAACTGCAAATCCGCGATAGAAAACGGGCCTGGCGGTACTTCTTTCTGATACACCACAAAACCGTTCTGCTCAATAGTGACCAGCGCATTGCTCTGCGCAATCCCCTGCACCACCGGGGTAAAGCTTTGTTTTGAGTTGGGTAACATCTGCATATCACGGTATAAACGCACCCCACGAAAGCGTACCGAGTCAAAAATATCAGATGAGGTGTACATATCCCCGGCGCGTAACGTGCCGAGAATTTGTGGAATACCGTATTCCAGATAAAGGGTGTTACTTTTCCATTCCCCGCTGCTGTCATCCGTTTTGTTGTAGCTGGCATCGGAATGCAACTGCCAGCCCAGCAGGTTTAATCCACTGGTAAATCGCGCATAGGTACTTTTGCTGTTACCAGAATTCTTATAGTCGCTATTGTACTGGCTGAGATAATAGGAGGTATAAAGGGCATTGATACCGCGATCCCAGCTTTCCGGCGGCACATAGCCATTTTCCAGCTCGTCAACGTAGGCCTGGGGTACGCTAAGATCTAACTGAAATTTTCCTATGTTCCAGCGATAACTCCCGCCCTGCACCGCTTGCTCAAGAGAAAGGCAGTTTTTGGTTTTATCAAGCTTATCGGTATTAATCCCTAAACGCGTGATGGTATCGCGAGTCAGGCAGGTTTCAGCAGCCGTATCTTTAACTGTAATCTCATATTTGCCGCGCCACTGTTTATTAACGTAGATATCCACGTCATATTGTCCAGGTAAAGGATGATTATCATCAACGCGTAAAGCAGAAACTTTTTCGCCCTTCATCCCGCCCATCATAAAGTGTGTATCAAAAGTTTCTTCTGCCGACAGGACAGAAAAAGACAACAAAGACAACAAAGACAATAATATCGCAGAAGCAAGCGGGGTCATCCTTAACATAATCAGCTCCTGTCATCTCAGGCTGACGTTATCACTTATATAATTGCCATGATCATCAATAATTGTTAGTTTATACTGACTGGCATTACTATTCTTCACCGTAAAAGATTCGCTAGATAATGGCGCAACCATCACCGAGTCATTATTTATCTTGATACTGCCAGCTTTAACTTCCGTGACCGTTATCCAGTTAGCGCTGCTATTTTTTATAGAAAAATTTCTTCCACTATGGTTTAACGATAATTTCTTAAAAATTTCTTTATTAACTGGCGCAACACCTGCAGGACGATAAAAGAGCTTAATCCGGTTCTGCATAGCAAATTTAAGTACATTTTTACCATCATATGCCGGATTATTGGGTGGGATATCCAACACATTGAGATAAAACAGACTCTCTTTATTATTTGGTAGCATATTAGGCATTTTCTTAATTTTAAGCTGCTGCCCTGAATTTCCCGCTACTTTAGCGACTGGAGGCGTCAGCAAAAAAGGTACCTGAATCTTCTCGGGTGGCAGCGTTGTATTACCATCATCAATCCAGGCCTGTATCAAAGAAGCGCTTTTTTCCTGGTTCATCAACTGTATAACTATTTCATTTTTTTCTGCAGGGTAAATTACTCTTGTGCCATAAATCACTATCCCTGCCTGAGCCGGTGTCATAAGTGATAATGTAATTACCGCGCCTAATATTTTCATTTTAATTCCCTTTTTATACCGGCAACCCAGGTTGCCGGTATAACACTAATCCTGAACAACAATCAGTTTTATATTTGCTTTTACTTCACCTGTACCAACGGGAGCACCCGCAGCACCTATAGCCTTTGCATAACGAGCCGAAAGTCGAAGCCCGTATTGAGTATTACCCTCAGTTGATAAACCCAACCGTTCAAGATCTGAAAGCTTAAATTCATCCTGACCATCTTTTGTAATTAAAACATTCTTGTGAAATAATTTAAAACCGACCTCCGCAGGACCTGTGCCTTTATTTTCAATAACACTATTATAATCAAAAGCACTACCATCAACTTTTATTTTGACATTATCGCTACTATTACACTCAAGAATTAAATTCTTATCTGCTTCATTTTCACCATACCCCGTATCCTGACCCGCGGCCAGTGGAGTAAGTATTGTAGCGGGAATATCGTCTAATGTAATAGTAGCGGTATTTGCTGTATCAAGGAACTTACAAGCGGTACCTGACACCATACCGGTAATAGTTAACGTACCTTCTTCAACCCCAGCAGCAAACGCCCCGCCACTCATAAATAATCCTGTTACCACTGCCGCAGCAATAATTGAACGTTTCATAGTATCTTCCTTAATCAACATATTTAGATTTGTTACGTGGTGTTATTCCTGTAATTAGAATCTACACGCTTAAATCGTTACCGCAATGTAAACGGAATGTTTTTTTGATTTAAGACAAGTTACTCAATGCAATATAATTACAACAAATAGTCAGGAACCAATCTTATTTACACAATTAATAAGTTAACGTAATTTACCATTCATATTTATTTTCAAGATAAATAAAAAAGCCCACATCATTCATGAGAGTGATGTGGGCTATATGAAAGAGAGTATCCTAGTCGTAGCGGTTGAGGATAATTTGACGATTATCGCTGCCCGGAACAGCGACCAGTTCCGTTGTTACTCCCCTCACCACCGATGAAACAGTTTGTTCGGTACTCGAAACGTGGGTGGTGTTGCCGCAGCGCTGTTGAAGCTGAGCATTTACCACTTCGGTACTGCAGGTCGGCGCGACAACGTTGCCGCTAATAGTTAAGGTTGCGGTATCTGTTCCCAACGCGGGAAGACTTAATCCATAAGCCAGAACTATAATTCCCAGCGACAAAGTTTTTTTCATCTAAATGTCATTCCTGTATTAAGCCCGATTTAACATGCAGGGTAGTTATTTAGCGTAATAATAGGTGCGCTACCACGCGAAAACCAATTGAAATACTAAATCAATAGGATAGGCATGATCAATTTAAATGATGAATAACGGATTTAATTCAGAAAAAAACATGTTTTATTAAGACAGGGTAAACAATGCTCTATTTTTTCTTCATCTTATATATTCACCGCATCAATATATCATTGATACGGTGAATAATATTTAACGCCAGAAATTACACCGCGCGGAAGGCAATTTCGCCCGGAATAACTTCACCCTGCCAGTACAGCTGCGCTGCCACGCGCCCTGCAAGGTCACGGTAAATGGCGGTAAATTCGCTGTCTGGGCGGCTGATAACCGTCGGCGTACCGCGATCGAGGTCTTCACGCAGAGAAATATGCAGCGGCATTTGTCCCAACAGTTGGGTGTGGTACTGCTCGGCCAGTTTCTGTGCGCCGCCGGTGCCAAAGATTGGCTCATGATGCCCGCAGTTGCTGCAAATATGCATACTCATATTCTCAACAATACCCAACACCGGCACTTCGACTTTTTCGAACATCACAATGCCTTTTTTCGCATCGATCAGCGCAATATCCTGCGGCGTGGTCACTACAACCGCCCCAGTTACCGGAATGTTCTGCGCCAGCGTCAGTTGGATGTCACCGGTGCCTGGCGGCATATCCAGTACCAGATAATCAAGATCTGGCCATAAGGTTTCCTGCAGCATCTGCAATAGCGCTTTACTGGCCATCGGCCCGCGCCACACCATAGCGTTATCGTCGGTTACCAGATAGCCAATGGAGTTGGTCGCCAGACCGTGAGACATGATCGGCGCCATATGGGTGCCGTCCGGTGAAGTGGGACGCTGGTTTTCCGCGCCGAGCATCGTCGGGATGGACGGGCCATAAATATCGGCGTCAAGAATGCCCACCTTTGCCCCTTCCGCAGCCAGCGCCAGCGCCAGGTTCACCGCAGTGGAAGATTTACCCACCCCGCCTTTGCCGGAACTGACGGCAATGATGTTTTTCACACCATTAATACCCGGCTGATTTTTCACACGTTTCAGGGTGGCGATGTTATGTGACAACTTCCAGTCAATCGCTTTCGCGCCGGTAATACGCAACAGATCGGCACTGCATTGCTCTTTTAATGCTTCAAACGCGCTATGCCAGACGAAGGGCATGACCAGCTCGACGTGCAACGTGTCATCCATCCAGGCGACGTGGTGCAACGCTTTAAGCGTCGTCAGATTATGCTTCAGGGTTGAATGCTGAAAATTCGCCAGCGTCCCGGCGACCATAGCGCGCAGGGTTTCTGGTGATTTGGCCTGGGATTGTGCGTTCATCCCGACTCCTTTTTGTTGTTCTGAAAATACAATAGTCACCAGGTAGTTTACTCCAACCGCAACAATTATTCATTTACGGATAAATGCCCTTATCGCTTGGCGCAGTAATTACCATTTTGGTACTATCAAAGCCCTTTTCACTACAAAAGAAGTAATTGCCCACTATGACTCAAGTCGCGAAGAAAATTCTGGTAACGTGCGCGCTGCCGTACGCCAACGGCTCTATCCACCTCGGCCATATGCTGGAGCACATCCAGGCTGATGTCTGGGTCCGTTACCAGCGAATGCGCGGCCACCAGGTAAACTTCATCTGCGCGGACGACGCCCACGGTACGCCAATCATGCTGAAAGCACAGCAGCTTGGGATCACGCCAGAGCAGATGATCGGTGAAATGAGTCAGGAGCATCAGACTGATTTTGCAGGTTTTGACATCAGCTACGACAACTACCACTCTACGCATAGCGAAGAGAACCGCGAGCTGTCTGAGCTGATTTACACACGTCTGAAGGAGAACGGTTTTATTAAAAACCGCACTATCTCCCAGCTGTACGATCCGGAAAAAGGCATGTTCCTGCCGGACCGTTTCGTTAAAGGCACCTGTCCGAAATGTAAGTCTCCGGATCAGTACGGCGATAACTGTGAAGTCTGTGGCGCAACCTACAGCCCGACCGAACTTATCGAGCCGAAATCCGTCGTTTCCGGCGCAACGCCGGTGATGCGTGACTCAGAACACTTCTTCTTTGACCTGCCGTCATTCAGCGAAATGCTGCAGGCATGGACGCGCAGCGGCGCGTTGCAGGAGCAGGTCGCCAACAAAATGCAGGAATGGTTTGAAGCCGGCCTGCAGCAGTGGGATATTTCCCGCGACTCACCGTACTTCGGTTTTGAAATCCCGAATGCGCCTGGCAAGTACTTCTACGTCTGGCTGGATGCGCCGATTGGCTATATGGGATCGTTCAAAAACCTGTGCGATAAGCGCGGCGACACCACTAGCTTTGACGAATACTGGAAGAAAGACTCTACCGCCGAGCTATATCACTTCATCGGTAAAGATATCGTCTACTTCCATAGCCTGTTCTGGCCTGCCATGCTGGAAGGCAGCAACTTCCGTAAGCCGACCAACCTGTTCGTACACGGTTATGTGACGGTGAACGGCGCGAAGATGTCTAAATCTCGCGGCACCTTTATTAAGGCCAGCACCTGGCTGAAGCACTTTGACGCCGACAGCCTGCGCTACTACTACACCGCGAAGCTCTCTTCACGTATTGATGACATCGACCTGAACCTGGAAGACTTTGTCCAGCGCGTTAACGCCGATATCGTCAACAAGGTGGTTAACCTGGCCTCCCGTAACGCTGGTTTTATCGCCAAGCGTTTTGACGGCGTGCTGGCGGCAGAACTGGCCGATCCGGCACTGTATAAAACCTTTACCGATGCCGCTGCGGTCATTGGCGAAGCGTGGGAAAGCCGTGAATTCGGTAAAGCTATCCGTGAGATCATGGCGCTGGCCGATGTGGCAAACCGCTACGTTGACGAACAGGCTCCGTGGGTTGTGGCTAAACAGGAAGGTCGCGACGCGGACCTGCAAGCAATTTGCTCAATGGGCATCAACCTGTTCCGCGTGCTGATGACTTACCTGAAACCGGTACTGCCGACGCTGGCTGAGCGTGTTGAAGCTTTCCTGAACAGCGAACTAAGCTGGGATGCTATCGAGCAACCGCTGCTCGGCCACAAGGTCAACACCTTTAAAGCGCTCTACAATCGCATCGACATGAAACAAGTTGAAGCGCTGGTTGAAGCGTCTAAAGAAGAGGTGAAAGCCGCAGCCGCACCGGTCACCGGCCCGCTGGCGGACGATCCGATTCAGGAAACCATCACCTTTGACGATTTCGCCAAAGTTGACCTGCGCGTAGCGTTGATTGAAAACGCTGAGTTTGTAGACGGTTCTGACAAGCTGCTGCGTCTGACGCTGGATCTCGGTGGCGAAAAGCGTAACGTCTTCTCCGGTATTCGTTCTGCTTATCCGGATCCGCAGGTTCTGATTGGACGTCAGACCATTATGGTAGCCAACCTGGCTCCGCGTAAAATGCGCTTCGGTATTTCCGAAGGTATGGTGATGGCGGCGGGTCCTGGCGGGAAAGATATCTTCCTGTTAAGTCCGGATGAAGGCGCAAAACCAGGCCAACAGGTGAAGTAAGACCTATCAAGCGCTGCAATGGCAGCGCTTTTTTTTTGCAGTAGCTATTCCCCTAATCTCAAACGCGTCACTTCACTCCATTTTCGGACTGCTCAGCCATCGCGATTAGATTTATTCTATACTGCTTTGCTATTAAGGTCGTACGGGCCCATCAAATTCATAGGCTCTATTATTTTGCATCCGATATTCATGAAATGGAGTTTTACATGACAGCGTTTCAAAAATTAGTTTCTCTTGCCGTAGCGTCGGTTGTCATTTTTTCCCTGACGGGGTGTGGTGATAAAGAAGAGACAAAAACATTTAATGCCAACCTAAACGGCTCGGATATTACCGTCTCTTACACCTATAAGGGCGATAAGGTTCTGAAACAAATCTCTGAAAGCAAAATCAGCTATGCGTCGGTCGGCGCCAGCAATAAAGAAGAAGCAGCAAAAGTATTTGACGCCTTAAGCGCTAAATATCAAAACATCCCTGGCATAGAAGAAAAGCTCACCTATTCAGACACCTATGCGCAGGAAAACGTCACTATCGATATGGAAAAAGTCGATGTAAAAGCATTGCAGGCAATTTCCGGGATGAAGCTGTCTGAGAATACCGATAAAAACATCAGCATGAAGCAAATGCAAACGGTAATGGAATCGGCGGGTTTTAAAGAAGTGAAGTAAACCGTCGGCGACCCGATTTTAATCGTGGTCGCCCGTTTTTCTCGTTATGCTTTCGTGCTATGTACGCGTGCGGTCAAACCGCGCAGGAAATAACGCAGGAACTGATCGCCGCATTCGCGATAGTTTTTATGATCCGGCGCGCGCATCATGGCGGTAATTTCCGGCATCGACACGCGAAATTTCTGCTCGGTCATAATGGCCAGAATATCATCGGTTTTCAGCGAAAAGGCGATACGCAGCTTTTTCAGCACCGTATTGTTATTAACACGACGCTCAAGCGCCAGCTCCGGCGCTGATTCATCTTTCCCACGCAGATGATAAATCAGACCGTTTAAAAAACCGGAAAGAATGATATCCGGGCAACGCACAAACCCGTCTTCATCTTCTTTTGTCATCCAGGTATCAAAACCCGCGGAGGTGGATTCCATGTCAGCAAGCGCAAGAATACGCACCATGTCGTTATTGTTCGCTTTCAGGGTGTAGCGCAGGCTACGAAGAATATCGTTACTTAGCATAGAGCCTTCAACAGTCGGTGATGCAATGGCGCGCAGTGTATCAGTTTTACAGTCCAATCGCCTCTTTTAGACTTTTAAGATAACGACGACTCACCGGAACGGTCAGCCCGTTACGCAAAATCAGCTCGGCCTGGCCGTTATCTTCCAGTCGGATTTCCTGCAATTGCGCCAAATTCACCAGATATTGGCGGTGGCAGCGCAGGAGTGGCGTACGGCTTTCCAGCGTTCTGAGCGTTAACTCTGTGAACCCCTCTTTGCCATCGCTACTGGTGACATACACGCCGCTCATACGGCTGCTGATAAACGCCACATCATCCATTTGCAGCAAATAAATACGGCTATGACCGCTGCACGGAATAAACTTCAGCGGCTGCTGATGCTCGGGCAGTAGCGATACATCCTGCTTCGTGCGTTCCTGACGTAAACGGCTCAGCGTTTTTTCCAACCGCGCTTCTTCAATCGGCTTGAGCAGATAATCAAACGCGTGTTCTTCAAAGGCTTTGACCGCATACTCATCAAACGCGGTCAGGAAAACAATGTATGGACGATGTTCGGGATCAAGCATCCCGACCATTTCCAGGCCGCTGATACGCGGCATCTGAATATCGAGAAACAGGACATCCGGGTGCAGTTTATGTACCGCGCCGATGGCTTCCACCGCATTCGAACACTCCCCGATAATCTCGATGTCGCTTTGCTCCTGCAACAGGATCCGCAGATTCTCCCGCGCTAACGGTTCGTCATCGACAATCAGCACTTTGATCATGCCAGTTCCTCCAGAGGAAGTCGTAAAGTAATTCGGGTAAAGCGGTCAGGTTCACACGCTACGCTGATGCCAAAGTCATCGCCAAACCGCTCGCGTAGTCGCTTATCGACCAGATTCATACCCAACCCGCTGGCCTCAGACGTTGGCTGATACAGCCCGGCATTATCTTCAATATCCAGCATCAGATACTGTCCTTCGCGACGGGCGGTAATCGACACCTCTCCGGTATCCAGTAGCTGAGAGGTACCATGCTTAATGGCATTCTCCACGATGGGCTGCAGGGTAAAAGCCGGTAATTGCTGATGCGAAAGTTCATCAGGCACCGTTAAAGTCACCTGTAGCCGTGACTGGAATCGTGCCTTTTCAATTTGCAAATAGGCGTTCACGTGCTCAATTTCATCGGCCAGTGTGACAATCTCCGACGGGCGTTTTAAGTTTTTGCGAAAGAAGGTCGACAGGTACTGCACCAGTTGACTGGCCTGCTCGCTATCGCGGCGGATCACGGCTTTGATGGTGTTGAGCGCATTGAACAGAAAATGAGGATTCACCTGGGCATGCAGGAGTTTTATTTCTGACTGCGTAAGCATTGCTTTTTGCCGCTCGTACTGTCCGGCCAGTATTTGCGCCGAAAGTAGCTGAGCGATCCCCTCCCCCAACGTGCGGTTGATCGAGCTAAAGAGGCGGTTTTTAGCCTCATACAGTTTGATGGTCCCCATCACCCGCTGATTTTCACCCCGCAGCGGAATCACCAGCGTCGAGCCTAATTTGCATTGCGGATGCAAAGAACAACGGTAAGGGACTTCATTCCCGTCGGCATACACCACCTCTCCGGTTTCTATTGCCCGTAGAGTGTACGACGACGAAATCGGTTTACCAGGCAGGTGGTGATCGTCACCAATGCCGGTAAATGCCAGCAGCTTCTCACGATCGGTAATCGCCACCGCGCCGATATCCAGCTCTTCGTACAGCACCTGGGCCACCTTCATGCTGTTAACCTCGTTGAATCCCTGACGCAAAATACCTTCCGTAGAGGCGGCAACTTTGAGCGCAGTAGCGGAAAAAGCGGAGGTGTATTTTTCAAACATCGCCCGTTTATCGAGCAATATACGCATAAACAGGGCTGCGCCCACGGTATTGGTGACCATCATCGGCGCGGCAATATTGCTGACCAACCGAAACGCATCATCAAACGGACGAGCAATTAACAAGATAATCAGCATCTGCACCAGTTCGGCCACAAAGGTAATCGCGCCCGCCGTCAACGGGCTGAAGACTTTATCGGTACGACCGCGACGAGTGAGCACGCTGTGCACCAGCCCGCCGAGTAAACCTTCCACAATGGTCGAAATCATGCAGCTTAGCGCCGTCATACCGCCCATTGAATAACGGTGTAAGCCACCGGTCAGACCGACTAAACCACCGACTACGGGACCGCCAAGCAGCCCGCCCATCACCGCACCGATGGCACGCGTGTTAGCAATAGAGTCATCAATGTGCAGCCCGAAATAGGTGCCCAATATGCAGAAAATGGAAAAGGTGACATAGCAAAGCAGTTTGTGCGGGAGACGGATAGTGACCTGCATCAGCGGGATAAACAAACGCGTTTTGCTCATTAGCCACGCGATAACGAGAAACACGCACATCTGCTGAAGCAGCAGCAACACCAGATTAAACTCGTACATACGCGCCAACCACACATCACTTAAAAGCGCGTAACATACATGGGCTGCGCGTAACTTTCTTTGAAGTGTTGCAAAAAAACAGGAATTTGTGAGAACGATCACTCGAAAGCGCGAGTAGGACGACAAACTCACCCCTTCACTGATCAAAAAACAGACAAAACTACCTGGTTCGTAAAAGAGCGTCTAAAGTAAAACTGGGACCTCGCGAGCAAGAGTGAGACGACGATGGCGCTTTACACAATCGGTGAAGTGGCTTTGCTTTGTGATATCAACCCTGTCACTTTACGCGCGTGGCAGAGGCGTTACGGATTACTCAAACCGCAGAGGACAGACGGCGGTCATCGCCTGTTTAACGACGCGGATATTGACCGGATCCGAGAGATAAAACGCTGGATAAACAACGGCGTTCAGGTCAGTAAGGTGAAAATGTTGCTCAGCAATGAGAACATTGATGTGCATAACGGCTGGCGTGAACAGCAAGAGACGCTATTAAGCTATTTGCAAAGCAATAATTTGCATAGTCTGAGAATGTGGATCAAAGAGCGTGGCCAGGATTATCCCGCACAAACGCTCAACACCCATTTGTTCACACCGTTACGCCGCCGTCTGCAATGTCAGCAGCCGATCCTCCAGGCGTTACTCGGGATCCTCGACGGCGTCCTCATCAACTATATCGCGATTTGTCTGGCCTCAGCGCGCAAGAAACAGGGTAAAGATGCGCTGGTTGTCGGCTGGAACATTCACGATACCACCCGTTTGTGGCTGGAGGGTTGGGTTGCCAGTCAGCAGGGATGGCGCGTTGACGTTCTGGCCCACTCACTGAACCAACTACGACCGGAAATGTTCGAAGGTCGAACCTTACTTGTCTGGTGCGGCGAGAACCAAACGCCCGCTCAGCAGCAACAGCTGAGTGAATGGCGCGCGTTAGGTCACGATATTTATCCACTCGGTATTTAATATTCTATTAACAAAAGTGTACAATCCTTAGATTCACATAAGGAGTGCACAATGAGCGCAGCTAAAATCGGTGTAATAACCCTCTTCCTGCTGATGGCTATCGGCGGTATCGGCGGCGTCATGCTGGCAGGCTACACCTTCATTTTACGTGCCGGGTAAGGTAGCTCGCTAATCGCTCAAATCCGCGATCGACAATCACTGCCGCCAACGCGACCAGCAACGCCCCCTGAATCACATAGGCGGTATTGAATCCGCTAAGTCCGATAATTATCGGCGTGCCCAGCGTATTCGCCCCGACGGTTGAGGCTATCGTTGCGGTGCCGATATTAATGATCACCGATGTGCGGATCCCCGCCAGAATAACCGGTGCCGCCAGCGGCAACTCCACTTTACGCAGGCGCTGCCAGCGACTCATCCCCATCCCGCTGGCGATATCCATCACGCTGACAGAGATGCCTCCCAGCCCCGCCAGGGTTGCCTGTAGGATCGGTAACACGCCATACAGGATCAGCGCGATAACCGCCGGCTCAAGACCAAATCCCATCACCGGCACGGCAATCGCCAGCACCGCGACCGGGGGAAAAGTCTGCCCCACGGCGGCGATAGTTTCCACCATCGGCCTGAACTCTGCCCCCCAGGGCCGGGTTACCGCAATTCCGGCGCCGGTGCCGATGAGTACAGCGATAAGACTCGATATTCCCACCAGCGCAAAATGACTCAGCGCCAGCGTCGTAAAACTTTCCTGCTGATACACGGGACGCGGCAACTCTGGAAACAACGAACTAAACAGGGCCTGACTGTGCGGCAACCCGACCAACAGGATCAGGAACAGGACAACCAGCCACAGCAGTGGATCAGCAAGACGTTTCACGGGGCGGCATCTCCGAAAGCAGATCGCGAAAGTGAAGCGTACCGCAGGACACGCCCTGCGGCGTCACAACCGGCAGGACATCGCATCCCCGCGCCACAAACATCGACAGCGCATCACGCAGCGTCATTTCAGCCACCAGCGGCTCACCGTCTGAATGTTCGCCGCGACGGATAAAATCACCTACTGTACGCAGCGACAGTAACCGTACGCCCAGTTCGCTGCGGCCAAAGAACGTTTGTACGAAATCGTTCGCTGGCGCCGTCAGCATCGACAACGGCGTCCCTTGCTGCACGACCTTACCCGCGTCCATCAGGACCAGATGTTCCGCCAGCCTCAGCGCCTCGTCGATATCATGCGTCACCAATACAATGGTACGCCCCAGAAGACGATGAATACGGGTCATCTCCTGCTGCAGCGCACCGCGGGTGACGGGATCCAGCGCGCCAAAAGGCTCATCCATCAGTAGCACCTGCGGATCTGCCGCCAGCGCGCGTGCAACCCCGACCCGCTGCTGTTGCCCACCGGAAAGCTGATGCGGATAACGGTGACGCAAACTCGCCTCCAGCCCCAACAGCGCCATAAGTTCATCTGTGCGATCATCAATACGCGAACGCGACCACTTTTGTAATTGCGGCACGGTGGCGATGTTCTGCGCGACGGTCCAGTGCGGGAACAAACCGATAGACTGGATCGCGTACCCCATACGCCGCCTTAACTCCAGTACCGGCAGACTGCGAATCTCCTCGCCCGCAAAAAGAATCTGCCCGCTGTCATGCTCGACCAGTCGATTGATCATCTTCAGTGTGGTGGATTTCCCGGAACCCGACGTGCCAATCAGCACCGAAAAGCTCCCCTCCGCCAAATGCAGATTAAGGTCGTCGACGGCTTTTTGCTGACCGTAGGTTTTACTGACATGACTAAATTCAATCATTATTCGTTCCCTTCAGCAGCGCTAGCCCTAAATCAAACAGCGCATCAATCAACACTGCCAGCACAACTACCGGGATCACGCCCAGCAGCACTAAATCAACGGCGCTACTGAGCAATCCCTGAAAGACCAGCGCGCCAAAGCCCCCGGCACCGATCAGTGCGGCAATCACCGCCATCCCTACTGTCTGGATCATCACCACCCGCAAACTGCGCAAGAAGACCGGCAGCGCCAGCGGCAACTGCACCGAGATAAACCGTTGACGCGCGCTCATCCCCATCGCTCGGGCGCTTTCCAGTACATCCTGTGGAACCTGATTCAGTCCAGCCACCACGCCACGTACCAACGGTAAGAGCGCGTACAGTACCAACGCAATAAGCGCGGGTGTCAGGCCGGTTCCCGCAACGCCGAGTGAGCTTAACCAGGGAAAATGCTTAACCAGCCCAGCGAGCGGCGCAATCAACAGGCCAAACAAGGCCACCGAGGGAATGGTCTGGATAATGTTCAGTACGGCGAAAACGGGTCCCTGACGCGAGTCAGAAAAAGAGCACCAAACGCCCAGCGGCACACCAAGGAATAGCGCGGGTATCACGGTGCCAAACAGAATAGTCAGATGCTGCGCCAGTGCGTCGTTAAAGACATCCTGGCGGTTGGCATACTCTTTAAGCAGGGAAAGATCGTTAAACGTGCCGGACAGTAATAACACTATCGGCATAACAAAAAGTTGCGTATGCAGCACCCATCGCCACAACATCTGACGGGTGATGCGCCGAATGGCGTCACTGGCAGCCAGCAGCATGAATCCGAGACCCAGCCAGAACCCGGAGCCAAGACTGGTTCTGGCCAACGTACTGCCCGTCTGCGCCAGATACGTTGCCGTTGTACCTGCGGTTACCAGCGCCGCAATCACCAACAGCTGGCTGATAACAAGCGTCAATATATTGCCGGATTTGCCCGACACAAAGCACAGAAGAAACAGTAGCAGACAGGCCACCGCCAGTCCCCACGCCATGTCGGGCCTGATATCCCAGAGTTGACGACCTTCGCCGGAAACCAGGCGATTGGGAGCATAGCTAATGAAAGGAAGCGCAGCTGCTGCGAAGGTAAGAAGAACCAGCAGCAACAGCACCCGATTAACCGAGATATTGGACAAAACACCCACCCGCCGTAAATTCCGTTACTTAACCCATCCTTTTTGCTTCAGATAATCTGCTGCAACTTTTTTTGCATCCAGCCCCTCTACGGCAATACTGGCGTTAAGCTGCTGGAGCGTTTTTTCATCCAGACTGGCAAAAACAGGCTGCAGCCATTCTTCCATTTGCGGATAGTCCTTGAGTACCGACTCACGTACCACTGGCGCAGGCGCATAAATCGGCTGAACGCCTTGCGGATCGCTTAACGTTTGCAGCCCCAGCGCGGCGACCGGACCATCGGTGCCGTAGGCCATCGCGGCATTGACGCCGGAGGTTTGCTGCGCTGCGGCTTTAATCGTCACGGCGGTATCCCCCCCGGCCAGTGATAAAAGCTGATTCTGATTCAGTTTAAAATCATAGGCTTTTTCAAACGCGGGCAGCGCGTCCGCACGTTCGATAAACTCCGCAGAGGCGGCCAGTTTGAAGGTGCCCCCCTCTTTCAGGTAGCGCCCTAAGTCTGCAAGCGAAACCAGTTTATTCTTTTCGGCGACATCCTGGCGGACCGCAATGGTCCAGGTATTGTTGGCGGGCGCAGGCGTTAGCCAGACCAGTTTATTTTTCTCTGCGTCCAGCTTTTTCACTTTGTCGAAACCAGCCTGCGCATTTTTCCACGCCGGATCATTCTCATCTTTAAAGAAGAAGGCGCCATTGCCGGTATATTCCGGGTAGATATCCAGCTCGCCGGATGTAATCGCGCCACGCACCACTGGCGTAGTCCCCAGTTGCACTTTATTGACGGTTTTCACACCATGGCTTTCGAGCACTTGCAAAATAATGTTACCGAGCAGCGCCCCTGGTATCAATTTTTGACCCAACCGTAACGGGCGACGCGGCCTGCAAGGGCATACTTATCGCGGCTAACAATGCCAACGACCCTACCCCAAACTTTGAGATTATCATGCTGTGCTCCTCATCCTTTTGCGGCCCTTTTCAGAGACTTGAGGAAAAAGCATAGTCGAAAAATCAGGCCTTAACCTGGCAATTGGGTAGTAACACTGAGAGTAATTAGCAGTAAGGCGATAAAAAAATCCGGCAAACCCAAAGTGAATTTGCCGGATAGCGTTATTTCATAGACCAGATAAGCATTGCGCCATCAGGCATGATGCGTGGCTTTCTTCATCAACTACAGCAGTTCAAATTCACCCTGCTTCACTCTGGCGGAATCCACGCCGATAAAGACGTTAAATTTACCCGGTTCAGCATCGTATTTCATACGCTGGTTCCAGAATTTCAGCGCTTCGATATCAATCGGGAAGCTGACAGTCTGCGTTTCACCCGGTTTAAGATTCACTTTCTCAAAGCCTTTCAGCTGTTTTACCGGACGGCTCATTGAAGCGGTCACATCCTGCAAATACATCTGAATCACCGTGGCACCTTCGCGCTTGCCGGTGTTGGTCACCTGGACGCTGGCCGTCACAGTCCCGTCACGTTTCATCGTCGGTGCAGAGAGTTTCACATCCGAAACGGTAAAGGTGGTGTAGCTCAGGCCATAGCCAAAGGGATACAACGGACCGTTTGCCTCGTCAAAATAACGCGAGGTGTACTTATTCGGCTTATCGGCGTTATACGGACGACCGGTATTGAGATGGCTGTAATAGACCGGAATCTGTCCGACAGAGCGTGGGAAAGACATCGGCAGCTTGCCTGATGGGTTGTAATCGCCAAACAACACATCGGCGATGGCGTTACCGCCTTCCGTCCCGGCAAACCAGGTTTCGAGGATCGCATCAGCCTGTTGATCTTCCTTAACCAGCGCCAGCGGACGTCCGTTCATCAGCACCAGCACCAGCGGTTTGCCCGTTGCTTTCAGCGCGGCAATCAGGTCACGTTGGCTCTGCGGAATAGTAATGTCCGTACGGCTGGAGGCTTCATGCGCCATTCCCTGTGCCTCACCGACCACCGCAACCACCACATCAGACTGTTTCGCAGCGTTAACGGCTTCATCAATCATCTCCTGCGGCGAGCGCGGGTCAACTTTCACCGCCTCTTCATACAGGTTCAGGAAGTCGACAATGCCTTTATCGTTGGTGATATTCGCCCCTTTGGCGTATACCACTTTACCCTGCTCGCCAATGGCATTTTTAATCCCTGTCAGCACCGTTACCGACTGATCGGCAACACCCGCTGCGGACCAACTGCCCATCACATCACGCTTGCTATCGGCCAGTGGCCCGACAACCGCCACGGTGGCGGATTTTTTCAGCGGCAGCGTGTCGAGGCGGTTTTTCAGCAGCACCAGGCTTTCACGCGCCACTTCACGCGCTTCTTTACGGTGCAGGCGGCTTTCGGCGTTGGTATCCACCGGGTCAGACTCTTTGGCTCCCAGATGGCTGTACGGATCGTTAAACAGCCCCATATCATATTTCACGTTCAGCACGTGACGCGCAGCGTCGTCAAGCTCCGCCATCGTCACTTTGCCTGATTTAATCAGCCCCGGCAGGTATTTGCTGTAATACTCATCGCTCATACTCATGTTGATACCGGACTTGATAGCCACGCGTACCGCATCCTCAGGATCGGACGCCGTGCCGTGCTTAATCAGTTCCTTAATCGCACCGTGATCGGAAACGGTGATGCCTTTAAAGCCCCACTCATCGCGCAGCACGTCTTTCAGCAGCCATGCATCCGACGTCGCCGGCGTACCGTTGAGTGAATTAAGTCCTACCATCACCGCGCCGCTACCGGCATCCAGCCCGGCTTTGTACGGCGGCATGTAGTCGTTAAACAGACGCTGCGGGCTCATATCGACGGTGTTGTACTCTTTCCCGCCCTCTACCGCACCATAAGCAGCGAAGTGCTTGACGCTGGTCATCACCGAATAGCGATCGGCCGGGCTTTTCCCCTGCATCGCTTCCACCATGGTTTTACCCATTGTGGCGGTCAAATACGTGTCTTCGCCAAACCCTTCCGATGCCCGGCCCCAGCGCGGATCGCGGGAGACATCAACCATCGGCGCCCAGGTCATGTTCAGGCCATCGTCAGCGGCTTCATACGCTGAAACGCGACCGACGGTTCTGACCGCATCGAGATTAAAGGAGGACGCCAGACCGAGGCTTATCGGGAACACGGTACGCTGGCCGTGCAATACGTCGTAGGCAAAAAAGAGAGGAATTTTCAGGCGGCTGAGTTCCATCACCTGATCCTGCATTTTGCGGATATCCTGGCGTGTGACGGTGTTAAAAATAGCCCCAACCTGCCCGTCTTTGATCATCTCGCGGATGGCTTCCTTCGGATTATCAGGCCCGACGCTGATTAAGCGTAATTGACCAATTTTCTCATCCACGGTCATCTGTTTGAGTAAATCGGTAACAAACGCATCCCGCGCTTCTGGCGTCAGCGGATGGTTACCAAACAGAGTGTCCGCCAGCGCGGGTTGCACTGCCAGACTCACCGCAACACCTACAGAACATAGCCATTTCATGTTGATTCTCTCTTTATTTTTTCCTGACGCATCAGCGAAAATATAACAAAAACCGCAATTTGCCGTAAGACTAAACGGGAGCGCTAAAGAAAGCTAAGGTTATTCTCCTAATTTTCAAAACCAGCGTGAATCAATGAAAGACAAGCCAGAGACAATATGAATGAGAAAGCGTATTGTCATACAAAGCGCTATGCTTGTTCCTGATATTGAGTCCCACCACAAGGAGTGGAGAATGTCTTCCATTACAACAGATAATAAAGCTTTCCTGAATGAACTGACCCGCCTGGTGGGTCATTCGCACCTGCTCACTGAAGCCGCTAAAACCGCCCGCTATCGCAAGGGATTCCGCTCCGGCCAGGGCGATGCGCTCGCCGTCGTTTTCCCGGGCTCGCTTTTAGAATTGTGGCGCGTCCTGAACGCCTGTGTCGCCGCAGACAAAATCATTCTGATGCAGGCCGCCAATACCGGCCTGACCGAAGGCTCTACGCCAAGCGGCAATGATTACGACCGTGAGATTGTTATTATCAGCACCCTGCGTCTTGATAAGCTGCACGTCATCGGCAAAGGCGAACAGGTGCTGGCCTGGCCTGGAACAACGCTCTATTCGCTGGAAAAAGCGCTCAAACCTTTTGGTCGTGAACCGCATTCAGTGATCGGTTCTTCCTGCATCGGTGCTTCCGTGATTGGCGGCATTTGTAACAACTCCGGCGGCTCGCTGGTGCAACGAGGCCCGGCCTACACGGAGATGTCGCTGTTTGCGCGTATTGATGAACAGGGCAAATTACAGCTGGTTAACCATCTGGGCATCGACCTTGGCCAAACCCCAGAGCAGATCCTTAGCAAACTCGATGACGAGCGCATCAAAGATGACGATGTTCGCCACGACGGACGTCATGCGCACGATCACGACTACGTGACCCGCGTCAGAGATATTGAGGCGGACACGCCCGCACGCTATAACGCCGACCCGGACCGCTTGTTTGAATCTTCCGGTTGTGCCGGAAAGCTCGCGGTTTTTGCCGTGCGTCTGGACACTTTCGAAGCCGAAAAAAATCAGCAGGTCTTTTATATCGGCACCAACCAGCCAGAGGTGCTGACGGAGATCCGCCGTCATATTCTGGCGAAGTTTGAACATCTGCCGGTTGCCGGTGAATATATGCATCGCGATATTTACGACATCGCTGAGCAGTACGGCAAAGATACGTTCCTGATGATTGACAAGCTCGGCACCGACAAAATGCCGTTTTTCTTCACCCTGAAAGGCCGCACCGATGCGATGCTGGAAAAAGTGAAATTTTTCCGTCCGCACTTCACCGACCGGGCGATGCAGAAGTTTGGTCATTTATTCCCCAGCCACTTACCGGCGCGTATGAAAAGCTGGCGCGACAAATACGAGCATCACCTGCTGTTAAAAATGGCCGGTGGCGGCGTGGCTGAAGCGCAAAACTGGCTAAATGAGTTTTTCAAAACGGCCGAGGGCGACTTCTTTGCCTGTACGCCGGAAGAAGGCAGCAAGGCATTCCTGCACCGCTTTGCGGCGGCTGGCGCAGCTATTCGTTATCAGGCCGTTCATGCGGATGAGGTGGAAGATATTCTGGCGCTGGATATCGCGCTGCGTCGTAACGACACCGAATGGTATGAACATCTGCCGCCAGAAATCGACAGCCAACTGGTGCACAAGCTCTATTACGGGCATTTTATGTGCTATGTATTCCATCAGGATTACATCGTCAAAAAAGGCGTGGATGCCCATGCGCTGAAAGAGCAGATGCTGGAGTTACTTCGCGAGCGTGGGGCACAGTATCCGGCGGAGCATAACGTCGGGCATTTGTACCAGGCGCCGGAAACATTAACCCGCTTTTACCGCGAGAATGACCCAACCAACAGTATGAACCCGGGTATTGGGAAAACGAGTAAGCAGAAGTTCTGGAAAGAATCGTAGGCCCGATAAGCATAAGCGCCATCGGGCACGTTGCCGGGGGCGCTTCGCTTGCCCGGCCGACGGTTTAATCGTTCTGCGCGGTTTGCTCACCCGTAGCTGAACCTGCCGCCGCCATCTGCGCCGCTTTTTGCTTTTTGTAGCTCAGCGCCGCCGCCGGAACCGGCATCACCTTGCCGGTTTCAATCCAGGTGCGTAAACGGCTGGCATCGGCAAAGTGGGTATATTTCCCAAAAGCATCCATCACCACCAGCGCCACCGGTTTGTTATTAATCACCGTGCGCATCACCAGACAGTGGCCCGCCGCATTGGTAAACCCGGTTTTAGTTAACTGAATATTCCAGTTATCGCGATACACCAGATGGTTGGTATTACGGAACGGCAATGTATATGCCGGATTGGCAAACGTCGCCATATCTTCACGCGTAGTACTTAGCTGACCAATCAGCGGATACTGTTTGCTGGCAATCAGTAACTTCGTTAAATCACGCGCGGTTGAGACGTTATGAATCGATAACCCGGTCGGCTCCACAAAACGGGTATGGGTCATGCCCAGCGCTTTCGCTTTCGCATTCATCGCCTTGATAAACGCGTTATAGCCGCCAGGGTAATGATGCGCCAGACTGGCTGCCGCGCGGTTTTCAGATGACATCAGCGCCAGTAACAGCATGTCTTTACGGCTGATTACACTGTTCAGCCGTACGCGAGAGTAAATTCCTTTCATCTCAGGCGTCTGACTGATATCAACTTTCAGCTTTTCATCCAGCGGCAGTCGCGCATCAAGCACCACCATCGCCGTCATTAATTTGGTAATCGACGCAATCGGACGCACCAGATCCGGATGGTTCGAATAGATAACCTTGTTGGTATTCAGATCAACAATCATCGCGCTACCGGACGCTATCTCAGGTTGAGAAGCCGCTACGGTAGGTGCCGTTTTCGCCACGGCTTGGGGTGCAAAAGGAACGGCCAGCACCAGGGCAAGGCTTAATAATGAAACTCGGAATTTCAGCATGATGAGATTTCTGATAAGGGTTCACGCACGTCACAACGCACACCGCCCGAGATTAAGTATTTTCTCAGGCTAGCTCAGGCATCATAGCGATCCGGCAGGTTTGCCGCTACAGGATAATCGTCTCGAAATGCTGCGTTGCTGACTTTTACGTCAACAACGCAGCGCAGAGGCGTTTTACAGGTCAGAATAAGCGATAGCCGTAACCCCACAGAATTACCGTAATCGCCAGCAGAACCTCCAGTACCAGCACACCAATAGCCAGCGTGGAACTGGAAAAACTTAACCCTTCCTCACGAGTGATATTCAGGAACGTTGGAATACCGAGATAGAGTAAATAACCGGTGTAAAACAGCGCGATAGTTCCCACCAACGCACACAGCCAGACCAGCGGATAAAGGGCGACCAGACCGCTTAAAAACAGCGGAGTCGCGACATATCCGGCAAAGACCATACAATGCGCCAGCGATGGACGCTGTGGGTAATTACGCGCCATCCACCAGATAACCCGGCCCATGACAGCCACGCCCGCCAGCATCACGCCGTAAAACAGAATGGCCAGCGCCAGTCCGGTCAACAGGGATAACTGCAGTATGTTGCCGTCACCAAAATTCCAGCCGATTTGTGTGGTACCGATAAACGCGCAAACAACCGGGATTGCCGCCATCAGCAGTACATGATGGGTATAGTGATGCGAAACGCTTTCGTTTTCGCTGTTGATCACGTGCATTTCACGATCGGGATGGGAAAACAGCCCCCAGACATGGTTCATACCGCCCCCTTCTTGTCAGCTCCGGACCTCAACACTTCAAGTATAATTCAGCTTTTGATTATTTTATGTACACAGAGAAAATACCGGATCGCTACGGCGTATTGTTACGTTCACCCAATGTTTATCACTTCTCTGAAACGATACTGCCTGTGAACGTGTTAAGGGTACTATCGCCGTACCCTTAACAATCCCGGCTCCCGGCGGGAAAATTGCCACTTCGTGGTTCCCCCCGCTTATTCCTTCAGGCTACCGGGCCGGGCGCGATGAAGCGTCCCTGTAAAGCGCGCCCTGAGCCAGCATCCATGCTGGCTCTCCCGGCCTTACGGAAACACGTCGGCAATTTTCAGCCGGACCAGCCCACACCTCACCATCTGCGTTTTTGGTCTGAACAGCAAAACAGATTTAACTGGAAGTCAGAGCATTGAAGCGATGACTCCGGTCCGGCTGAAAATCGATGAGGCGTTGACGGCTGACCGGGGTTGCCCGCAGGGATGCGGGCAGAGGGGACGGCCTGCATGGAGGCAGGCTCGGCCCCGACCCGACAGGCAGACGGCATAAGACGAATAACTCGCGCAGCGACGATTTTCCCGCCGGGAGCCTGGGATGCAAGGGAGGCGGCGGTAAGCCTCCCTTGCACGTTCACGGGTAACGGCGTTTCAGAGAAATGACACCGCGGAGGTGAACGGAACCCTGAGCCAGAATCACATGTCCTTCATAATACTTAACTGACAAGCATTAGATCGCTACGGCGCGGCTTTTCCGGCATCAAGTATTCATAGGGTGTATGCTATAAGCGGTGGAGGTCATACAATCGTATGGATATAAATCATTATGTTGCGCAATACGGCTATGCCGCATTAGTGATTGGCAGTCTGGCTGAAGGGGAAACCATTACCCTGTTAGGCGGCGTCGCGGCCCATCAGGGAGTACTTAAATTTCCGCTGGTGGTGCTCTCCGTCGCGCTGGGCGGGATGATTGGCGATCAGTTGCTCTATTTACTCGGACGTCGTTTTGGCGGCAAAATTCTGCGGCGTTTTTCGCGTCATCAGGCAAAAATTGATTACGCGCAGAAGATGATCCAACGGCGTCCTTATCTGTTCGTGGTCGGCACGCGTTTTATGTACGGTTTTCGCGTTATTGGTCCTTTGCTGATTGGCGCCAGTCACCTGCCACCGAAGATCTTTTTACCGCTCAATATTCTCGGGGCGCTGGTGTGGGCGCTGATATTTACCACTCTGGGTTATGTGGGGGGAGAAGTCATCGCGCCGTGGCTGCACAATCTCGACCAGCACATTAAGCACTGGATATGGCTGGTTCTGGTGATTGTACTGGTGGTAGGCGCGCGCTGGTGGTTGAAAAAACGCAGCAGCAAGAAGACGGCCCGGTAGAGCGGCATCTACCGGGCAGGTGTGTTACGACGCGTGGTAACCGCCGCCCAGCGCGCTGGTCAACTGAATGGAAGCATCCAGCCACTGGCCTTGCAATACCAGACCGTTACACTGCTCACGTAACGCCGGGATCTTTGCTTCGCTGACCCGGGAACCCGCGATAATACCGGCGTTAAATCGCGCCTGCGCAAGTCCCACCACACGCTGTGCATCATGTTCGATCTGCTGCTGATGCTGATTCTTCTGCGCCAGCGTTTCCACCTGCGATGCGGCACGCGCCACGTCATTCACCGCATCTACCACGGCTTTGTTGTAATTCGCCACCGTCAGGTTGCTTTGCGCTTTGGTGATATCAAGATTGGCATTCAATCTGCCGCTGTCGAAAATAGGCAGCGTGAGTCCGGCAGTGACGCCCATTTGCTGCGCGGAATGGCGGAACAGATCGCTCAGATGTAACGCATCTTGTTGTAAAAACGCCATCAAATTCACGTCCGGATAAAACGCGGCTTTGGCCGCATCAATGCTGCTCAGCGACGACTCTATGTACCAGTGCGCGGCCTGTAAATCCGGTCGACGGGCCAGCAGCGAATAACCTAACTGGGACGGGAGCTGGCTTTCTACGGTAGGTAACTTACTGGTATGCAGTTTCAGAACGGTAGACTGTGAATTAGTCAGGGCGCTCAGCCGCGCCTCAATCACTTTCATTTTGCCGTTAACATCGTTCAGCTGCTGATCCGTTTTACTGGAATCGATATCGGTCTCAACGCCTTCCACTGATGAGGTAATGCCGTTTTGATACAGCTGACGATCGACGGTTATCACGTTCTGTTGCTCATTTTTAATCTGCGTCAGCACGCTTTTCAGTGCCGCCTGCGTCTGCCATTCCCAGTACAGACGCGAAACACCGCTCGCCAGCAGTTGGCGGGTTTGTTCACGCTCAGCTTCACGCGCTTTAACGGCCCCAATACGCGCCGTCACTTCGGCCCGATTTTTCCCCCACAGATCCAGATTCCAACCGGCGGTTAAACCAAAGGTCCCGTTGGTGTACCACGGGCCTGTCGTTCCGGCGGCAGGATCGGTAATGGCAAACGGCCCCATCAGCCCTTCAGCTGACATTCTCTGACGCTCAACGTCCGCAGAGAAATCGATCTCCGGACCATCCTGCGCCTCAACGGCCTTCGCCTGCGCCTCCGCCAGTTGAATGCGCTGTTCCGCCACCTGCATATCAGGAGAGTTTCGCAACGTGCTGTCAATCAGCGCATTAAGCTGAGGATCGTGGTATGCCTTCCACCATTGGCTGTCCGGCCAGCCATTTTTTAACGCCGCAGGTAAGGCGGAATCGACATTCGCAGCAGGGGTCTGCTGCGACAGAGATTGACGGTCATCATGCATAGGCGCACAGCCAGCCATGAGAATAAAAAGGGGCAACAATGCCGTCGCGGCAAAAACAGAATTACGATTCATGGAGATATACAGGTAAGAAAAGATGCGCAGAGAGTACGACTTGTCGCTGTTACTTTTTTAGTTACGCGTGGCAATACATCTTTGGCAATAAAAATATATAATCAGAAAAATATACACCACACAAATAATACAGATTAAATAATTTTAATAATTTATAGATGGAAACCTTATGTCACAGAATATTTATGACGACCCGGAATTCTTTGCCGGATATGCCACGCTGGATCGTTCAGTAAAAGGGCTTGACGGCGCACCGGAATGGCCAGCAATACAGGCTATGCTCCCCGCTCTGCAGGGTAAAAACATTCTCGATTTGGGCTGCGGATATGGCTGGTTTTGTCGCTACGCGCGCGATAATCATGCCGCCAGCGTCGTGGGGCTGGATATCTCACAAAAGATGTTAACCCAAGCGCATAATATGACTCACGGCAATGGCATCGTCTATCGCCGTGAAGATCTCGAAACGCTTACGCTCTCGCCGGCGTCTTTCGACCTGGCGTATAGCTCCCTTGCCCTGCACTATTTACACGATATTGAACGATTATTCGTAACGATTTACCAGGCATTAACACCGGGAGGCATGTTGGTTTTCTCTGCCGAGCACCCCATTTATACCGCACCGCTTAACCAGGGCTGGATAAAAGACAAAACCGGGCAGCTGTCCTGGCCGGTTAATCATTACCAACAAGAAGGCGAGCGTATCAGTAACTGGTTTGCTGAAGGCGTTAAAAAACAGCATCGCAAGCTGGCGACCTGGATTAACGCGCTCATTGCCGCCGGATTCGACATTGTGTGTGTTGATGAATGGGGACCCTCTGCTCAGCAGATTGCTGAAAACCCGGCGCTGGATGAAGAAAAAGAGCGGCCAATGGTGTTTCTGCTAAGCGCACGTAAACCCGCATAACAGCGCCACCAGGCAGAATAGTTGATACTTTCCTATACTCAATCTGAATTTACCAAAAAAAGGAAAGTTAATGAAAATTCTGCTGTGGATTATTCTAATTATTTTTCTGATTGGACTGTTGGTGGTAACCGGCGTGTTTAAGATGATTTTTTGATGTTGTCTTTTAGCCCAGGCCTGATAGCAGAAATGTCAGGCGATTATTCTCTCTGATGCCGGATGGCGGCGTAAACGCCTTATCCGGCCTACCGGAACTGATGTCAGGCGGTAATCTTGATGGCCTGAATCGCCCGAGCGATATCCGGCGAATTGTTTAACGCGCGAATCTCCTGAAACAGTGCCGTGGCTTCTGAATATTCTTTACGCAAATACCCTAACCACTGCTTAATACGCGCCACATGATACAACCCCGTGTCACCCTGCTTTTCGAGACGGGTATATTTTTGCAGCAGCATCACGACGTCAGGCCAGGGCATACGCGGCTCGTTGTACTTCACCACGCGACTCAGGTTCGGGATATTTAACGCACCACGACCGATCATCACCGCATCGCATCCGCTGATGGCCATACAATCCTGGGCGCTCTGCCAGTCCCAGATTTCACCATTTGCGATAACCGGAATGGTAAGTCGCTGGCGAATT
The DNA here is from genome assembly GCF_008693645.1 of Citrobacter werkmanii. Lineage (NCBI taxonomy): Bacteria > Pseudomonadati > Pseudomonadota > Gammaproteobacteria > Enterobacterales > Enterobacteriaceae > Citrobacter > Citrobacter werkmanii. Next base: position 3,325,809 of record NZ_CP044101.1, read on the forward strand.
TCGCCAATCGCCTGCCAGTTAATATGCTCGGCCTTATAGCCCTGCTCTTTGGTACGACCATGCACCACCAGTTCACTGGCACCAGCCTGCTGGACGGCATCGGCAATTTCAAACTGCCGGTCGCTGTTGTCCCAGCCCAGGCGTACTTTCACCGTCACCGGGAGAGGGTCCGGCACCGCCTCGCGCATGGCTTTTGCGCCGCGGTAGATGAGCTCAGGATCTTTCAATAACGTCGCGCCACCGCCGCTGCCGTTGACCAGCTTCGACGGACAGCCGCAGTTCAGATCGACACCGTACGATCCCAGTTCGACCGCGCGCGCGGCGTTCTCCGCCAGCCACTGCGGATACTGGCCCAATAGCTGTATGCGCACCCGCGTGCCGGATGGCGTGCGGCTGTTGTTATGCAGTTCCGGGCAGAGCCGGTGAAATACTTTTGCCGGCAGGAGCTGATCCACCACGCGCACAAACTCCGTGATGCACAGATCGTAATCATTCACTTCAGTCAGCAGCTCGCGCACCAGGGAATCGAGCACGCCTTCCATCGGCGCCAGTAAAACACGCATATCGTCACCCGCAAAAAAAGAGGCGCTATGGTAGCGCCTCCGTTCGGGAGATTAAAGAGGCTCAGCGCGGCAACAGACAGTTATCTTCTTTCCAGCCGTACAGCCACTCCATACCGCGATAAAACTCCGCCTGTGATTTACCTTTCCACAGCAGATTACGCACCTGGCGCTCGACGCCCGCGGCGTGATAAACGCGGCCCATTTCGCGCGTCGACCAGACAATCCGCGCCGTACGCGGAATGCGCACCGACTCATACAGGGCAAAGGCATCAGCCGCATCGCCGTCACACTGCTGTAACGCCTTACCAAGCGTGACGGCATCTTCCAACGCCATACAGGCTCCCTGCGCCATATATTGCGCCACCGGGTGCGCGGCATCACCCACCAGCGTAATGCGGTCGGTACCCCATTTCTCGACCGGCTCGCGGTCAGCGGTGGACCAGCGCCGCCATGATGTCGGTTTATCCAGCATCTGGCGCGGACGTGGATGAATACCGGCAAAATAGGAGAGCACCTCCTCTTTACTGCCATCCTTCACGCCCCACTCTTCCTGCTGACGGCTATGAAAGGTCACCACCAGATTATATTGTTTGCCGCCGCGCAGCGGATAGTGCACCAGGTGACAGTGCGGTCCGGCCCACAGCACCGGCGCGTTAATGCGCAAATCTTCCGGCATATCATCGCAATCAATCACCGCGCGGTAGACCACGTGCCCGGTCACGCGTGGCGCATCGCCAATCAGAGACTGACGGACAACCGACTTCACACCGTCACAGCCGACCAAAATATCTGCCGTCCAGCTGTTGCCATGCTCGTCAAATACCGTCACGTCATTCTCGGTCTGGCGAATATCAACCACGTTAGTTGAAGTGCGATACTCAACGTTGGGATGAACCAGCGCCGCTTCCCACACAGAAGCATGAATATCCACCCGATGGATAACCGCATAAGGACCGCCAAAGTGATCGCGGAACGCCTGTCCGGTTTCAATACGCACGACTTCCTGCGCATTTACCGCATCCATCATGGTGATATGATCGGTAAAAACGGCGCGCTGGCGGGCAACCTCTCCCACGCCAAGGCTGTCGAGAGCAGAGAACGCGTTTGGCCCGAGCTGAATGCCCGCGCCGATTTCGCCAATCTCATGCGCTTTCTCCAGCAACATCACTTTGATTCCCTGACGGGCCAGCGATAACGCGGTCGCCGCGCCGCCAATCCCACCACCCACGATAATTGCGCGTGTCACTTTAGCCATTGTCGTTCTCCTTATCAGGCCGGAATTTTATCTTGTTGATTCTCGGGCGCGGCGGCGATAAACGCCGGAAGCTGGGTACAGGCATCATAGACCGCCTTACAGCGTGGATATGCGCTCAAATCGCAGCCCATACGTAGCGCGTTCGCCCATTGCGGGATCAGGCAGCAATCCGCCAGCGTCGGCGCATCACCCACGCAGAACGCCCCCGAATGACTCTGACGCAGCATCTGTTCCACTGCGCTTAACCCTTGCTGGATCCAGTGCGCATACCAGCGTTTTTTATCCTCTTCACTGATCTTTAATTCGTCGCTCAGGTAGCGCAGTACCCGCAGATTATTCACGGGGTGGATATCACAAGCGATGGCATAAACAATTTCCAGCACCCGACTGCGCATCGGGAAGTCACCAGGCAGCAGCGGCGACTGCGGAAAGTGGCCATCCAGCCAGTCGATTATCGCCAGCGATTGTCCAAGCGATTCTCCGTCGTCGGTCACCAGCGTCGGCACCAGCCCCACCGGATTCATCCGCCGGTAGGCCAGCTCGTTCTGCTGACCGATGCGAATGTTGACGCCCACCGTCTGGTAATCGAGCCCTTTCAGCGCCAGCGCAATACGCACGCGATATGACGCGGAGCTATTAAAGAAACTGTACAGCTTCATCATCCACCTCAGACAATCTTCACGGCGATGGGGGTTAAACCGTCTACGTTGCCGGTGATCACATCCCCTTTCACTACCGCCCCCACGCCTTCCGGCGTACCGGTGTAGATCAGATCGCCCGGCTGCAGTTCGAAAAATCCGGACAGATAGCTGATGGTTTCATTCACAGACCAGATAAGGTGACGAATATCGCTCCGCTGATGATCGTCGCCGTTAACCTGCAGCCAGATAGGCGCATTGTTAACATCAGCGATTTCACTGGCTTTATGCAGCGGCGCGATGGGCGCAGAGAGATCAAACGCTTTGCCGATTTCCCACGGACGCCCCATCTGGCGCATCTCCATCTGCCTGTCACGACGGGTCATATCCAGACCGGTGGCATAGCCCCAGATATATTCGTGCGCTTTTTCCAGCGGTATATCGCTGCCCTTTTTACCAATCGCCACCACCAGCTCTATCTCGTAGTGATAGTTATCGGTCTGCGACGGGTACGGCAGTTCAAGGGTTTGACCAGCCGCCACCGGAACCACCGCGTCGGCCGGTTTACAGAAGAAGAACGGCGGTTCGCGATCCGGGTCAAAGCCCATTTCACGCGCATGTGCAGCATAGTTGCGCCCCACACAGTAAACGCGGCGCACGGGAAATTGTTCATCACTACCAACCACCGGAACGGTAACAGGCGCTTGTGGTTCGAATACGTATTGCGTCATTTTCTCTCTCCCAAATTAATAGCGTGCTTCACGGAACAACCCCAGCGCTTCCTGAACCGGTCTGTCCGAAAAACTGAATAAGACGGCATCTTCGCTGGCCTGGAACGACACACCGTGCCAGGTCGGCACCACGAAGATATCTTTTGGCGAAAAGTTGAAGGTTTCGTTGCCGATGGTGACCCGCCCGCTTCCTTCCACCACATGGTAGATAGTGCTGTCAGTGGTACGCGCCATCCGTGAAGAAAAGCCCTTCGGCAACAATTGCAGGAAGGTCCCCATTGACGGCATGGGATAACCGCCGGTTACCGGGTTCACGTAGCGCATCTTGTAACCATCCCACTTGTCGGCTTCGCCCATGCGGGTCAGGTCATGCAGTGCTTCACGGCTACGATCGTAGCGATAGTTGAAAATGGGCGATGAGTTACCCTTCTGATGACGCAGCGGCAACATGTTGGCCGCATAGCGCGGTAAATAATCCCCTTCCTTGCGCGTGACCGGCTGCTGATCTTCCGGGTAGTCTTCCGCAAAGCCGCAGCCCAGCAGATTCACCAGCGGCAGATCCAGACCGTCCAGCCACACTACCGGTTCGCTGCCAGGGTTGCCGTGATCGTGCCAGCGCCATTGCGGCGTCAGAATAAAATCGCCTTCATGCATCTGGGTGCGCTCGCCATCGACGGCGGTAAATGCCCCTTTCCCTTCGACAATAAAGCGCAGCGCAGACTGATTATGGCGGTGGCTCGGCGCAACCTCGCCCGGCATGATCAACTGTAATCCCGCGTACAGCGTCGGGGTGATGGAAGACTGTCCGCGCAGCATTGGGTTTTCCAGCACCAGCACGCGGCGAATCGCCTCTTTCGCGCCAATCAGATCGCCACTTTCCAGCAGTAGCGGACGGATCTCCTGATAGTTCCAGTACGCAGGCGCGCAATTCGCGTTCGGCGTTGACGGCACCAGACGGTGCAACGACTCCCACAGCGGGGTCAGATTCTGCCCGGAAATATGCTGGTAAAACTGCTGACGGCTGTTCTTAACATCCTGATTCAGTTCAGACATAGGGATTCTCCTTATTCATTCACGATGCCTGCGCGTGGCAAGGCGTCAGGGACAGAGGCCGACTGGCGAACAACAACCGTCAGCAGCGTAAGCATCACCGCGCTGATGGCCGCCGGAACGGCAATAATGAAAAACAGGTTATCGAATGAGAAATTCATCGCCATCATCACGCCGCCGGAAAGCGAACCGACAATCGCGCCGCAGCGGCCAATGGCATTAGACCAGCTGACGCCCGTCGCCCGGCTTTGCGTCGGATAAAGGGTGGCGGTTAACGCATTGAGACCCACCTGAGAACCGCTAATCCCGATGCCGGTGCCAAAAATCGCCAACGCCATCAGCCACAGGCCGTTTTCGCTCAGGCCAATCATGACGATACATACCGCCCCCAGCGCATAGCTCACCGCCAGCACGCGGAAAGGATTGTATTTATCCATCAGTACGCCCAGCGCCAGCGCGCCTAACGTACCGCCAATCTGGAAGGCCGCAGTCACCCAGGAGGCATGTTGCAGGTCGATTCCTCGATGGTTAAGCAGCGTTGGCATCCAACTGGAGAGCAGATAAATAATCAGCAGGCTCATAAAGAACACCACCCATAACATCAGGGTAATGGGCAACTGTCGCCCGACGAACAGCTGGCGGATACTGCCTTTGGCAATCGCTGCGCCTTCGTTGAGATAAAAATGGGTATCGTCATAACGTTCCCGGGTAATAGCGCTGACAGTTCTGGCAATCACGTTTTGCGGTAGCTGGCGACGAACCTGCCAGCGCGGGGATTCCGGTAGCGCAAACAGCAGGGCGACAAACAGCATGAGCGGCAAAACGCCTCCCAGCACCAGAATGCCGTGCCAACCAATAACCGGCACCAGTTGAGCACTGACGATGCCGCCCATAGCCGATCCGAGAGTAAAGCCGCAGAACATCATGGTGACCAATGCGCCACGCCGACGGGCAGGCAGGTATTCCGACGTCATGGTGATGGTATTAGGCATCGCGCCGCCCAGACCTAACCCGGTAAGGAAACGCAAAATAACCAGCGTTTGCAGATCGGGCGAAAAAGCAGAGATCAGACTCAGCGCGCCAAACAGCGCCACGCAAAGCTCAATCACCCGTTTACGGCCAAAACGATCGGACAGCGGGCCGCAGAGCAACGCGCCAGCAGTTAGCCCCAGCAGTCCTGCGCCAAAAAGCGGCGCCAGATCCCCGGCGGTCAATTGCCAGTGAGTGCGTATATCGGGTGCGATAAAACCAATCGCCGCGGTATCAAAACCGTCGAGCATGACGACCAGAAAACAGCAAATAATCACGCGCCACTGCGTCTTACCGACGGGGGCGGAATCTATTAGTGCTTGTAGATCACGTTGTTGAGTCATAGTGAATGCCTCAGTGCAGGTAGAGTAGATGTCTGTTTTGTTTTAGGTATGTTGCGACTTTGTATGTTTGGAGATGAAATGTACAATGGCTTTTCATGCAGAGGCATAACCTAGAGGTTATAGCAAATGGCTAACTGGGCACAGAAACTGAAGTTGCACCACCTGCAAACGCTGGTCGCGCTAGGGGAACAGGGAAATTTGACTCACGTCGCCCGAATGATGAATATCACCCAGCCTGCCTTGTCCAAATGGTTATCACAGCTCGAAGATGAGATTGGCATCACGCTCTTTGAACGACATAGCAAAGGCTTACGCCCCTCCGAAGGCGGCAAGCTGTTGCTGCAACATGCTCAACGCCTGATCAATGATATGGAGCGTTCGCAGTACGAAATTGCCCGTTTCAAGCAAGGCGGTCTGGTGGGAAGTCTGAAGATTGGCTGCTCGCCGGTGGCGACCGACTGCGTTTCACAGGCAATACTGGGCTTGCTTACGGAGCTACCCACTCTGCATCTCAATATTGAAGAGAAAGTGATGACCCCGTTACTGCACGATCTGCTGGCGGGTTCAGTGGATGTCGTCGTCGGTCGCGTTGGCGGCCGGGCGCTTCAGCTGCCGCTTAATTACCAGGTGCTCTATACCGAGCCGGTCTGTTTTGTCGCCCGCCCCGATCATCCGCTGGCAAAATATCCTCTGCTCACCTGGAACGATCTGGCTAACTGGCGTTGGATTGTCTGGCCGACAGGCACCCCCATTCGGATTAGCATTGACAACGCGCTGGTCGATAATGGCGTAATGCTGCCGGAAAACACCATTGAATCAGCGTCGATAAACGTCAGTACCAACCTGCTGCAAAGTAGCGACATGGTTTCTATTCTTTCTCTGCGTCTGGCGCAGCGTTACGCCGCCCAGGGACAACTGGCTATCCTGAATCTGCCGAAGATTGAACAAAAAGGCAGCGTAGGCGTATTCTGGCGCAACAATGAAACGCCTACCACAGCCCTGAGTCGTTTTTTGTATTACCTGGCGCAGGTTTAGCGCGATCATATGCGCAATGTTCCAGACGTCTATTTCCTCTATGCTTAGAATTCATGATGTGATCGGTAGCACGTTTTGAAGTTTAATTGTATGATGAATCAGTCTCGTCAAGGGTTTCAATTATGAGCAAATCACTGAACATTATCTGGCAATATTTGCGCGCATTCGTCCTGATCTATGCCTGCCTCTATGCAGGTATTTTTGTCGCTTCGCTGCTGCCGATCACAATTCCGGGCAGCATCATTGGCATGCTGATTCTGTTTGTCTTACTGGCATTGCAGGTATTACCGGCAAAATGGGTTAATCCCGGCTGTTATGTCCTGATTCGCTATATGGCCCTGTTATTTGTCCCGATTGGCGTGGGGATCATGCAGTACTTTGATTTGCTCCGCGCACAATTTGGCCCGGTGGTGGTGTCATGCACCATCAGTACGCTGGTTGTTTTCCTCGTGGTGAGCTGGAGCTCGCATCTTGTACACGGTGAACGCAAAATTGTTGGCCAAAAAGGTTCGAAAGAATGATGACATATATCTGGTGGTCGTTGCCCCTGACTCTCGCGGTGTTCTTTGGCGCACGTAAGCTGGCAGCACGCTTTAAAATGCCGCTGCTGAATCCGCTGCTGGTCGCGATGGTGGTGATTATTCCCATTCTGATGCTGACCGGAATTCCCTACGATCACTATTTCAAAGGCAGCGAGGTGCTGAACGATTTACTGCAACCTGCCGTGGTCGCGCTGGCCTATCCGTTATACGAACAGCTGCACCAAATTCGCGCGCGCTGGAAATCGATAATCGCTATCTGTTTTGCGGGGAGCGTCGTGGCGATGGTTACCGGCACAACAATCGCCCTGTTGATGGGCGCCTCACCGGAAATTGCCGCGTCAATCATGCCGAAATCGGTCACCACACCTATCGCGATGGCGGTGGGAGGAAGTATTGGTGGTATTCCGGCCATCAGCGCGGTGTGCGTCATTTTCGTCGGCATTCTCGGGGCGGTATTTGGTCATACTTTACTGAATGCTATGCGCATTCGCACGAAGGCCGCGCGAGGACTGGCAATGGGTACCGCTTCGCACGCCCTGGGAACCGCGCGTTGCGCAGAACTGGATTATCAGGAAGGCGCGTTTAGCTCTCTGGCGCTGGTCATTTGCGGCATTATCACCTCGTTGGTCGCCCCGTTTCTGTTCCCGGTTATTCTGGCAGTGGTCGGCTAACCTTCACTTTTTGGTTATTTATTTGCGATGCGTTGCACATTTTTCATTTAAGTTTCATAAGTTGCACACACAATGAGATTTGGATCACATATAAAGCCGTAACAGGCCCGTAAACTACGATTCCATTACATTGTTATGAGGCATCGCCATGCATCCACGTTTTCAAACTGCTTTTGCCCAACTCGCGGATAACTTGCAATCAGCCCTGGCCCCTGTTCTGGCGGATACGCATTTCCCCGCCATGCTGACTGCTGAGCAGGTCTCTTTGCTGAAACGCGAATCGGGACTGGACGAAGACGCGCTGGCATTCGCTCTGCTGCCGCTGGCTGCGGCCTGCGCACGTACCCCGCTTTCCAACTTCAACGTGGGCGCGATCTCTCGCGGCATTAGCGGCACCTGGTACTTCGGTGGCAACATGGAGTTCCTGGGCGCAACAATGCAGCAAACCGTTCATGCCGAGCAAAGCGCCATCAGCCACGCCTGGCTGCGCGGTGAAAAAGGCCTCGCCGCCATCACCGTTAACTACACCCCTTGCGGCCACTGCCGCCAGTTTATGAACGAATTGAACAGCGGGTTGGATTTACGCATTCATCTGCCTGGGCGCGAACCACACGCACTGCGCGACTATCTCCCGGACGCGTTCGGGCCAAAAGATCTCGACATCAAAACGCTACTGATGGACGACCAGGATCACGGCTTCGCGCTGCAGGGCGACGCCCTGACCCAGGCGGCAATTACCGCCGCCAACAGATGCCATATGCCGTACAGCAAATCGCCAAGCGGCGTGGCGCTCGAGTGTAAAGACGGGCGAATTTTTAGTGGTAGCTATGCTGAAAACGCCGCCTTTAACCCCACTCTCCCACCGCTGCAAGGCGCGTTAAACCTGTTGAGTCTGAACGGTTACGACTATCCGGACATTCAACGCGCGGTGCTGGCAGAAAAAGCCGATGCGCCGTTAATCCAGTGGGATGCGACCTCCGCCACCCTGCACGCGCTGGGCTGCAACAATATTGAGCGCGTGCTGCTCAGTTAAATCATAAAGCCCGGTGGCGCTGCGCTAACCGGGTAACAGTGACTAAAATCCCCTCAATCAGACTGCTGTTTCTTGCGCTACGTCTTCCGGTACAGTAGCCTGATTGAAATTCCACCCAAATAACGAGTTTTCTGCATGTTAAAGCGCGTGTTTTACAGCCTGTTAGTCCTGTCAGGCCTGCTGCTGTTGACTGTGCTTGGACTCGACAGATGGATGAGCTGGAAGACTGCCCCCTATATCTACGACGAATTACAGGATTTACCCTACCGCCAGGTCGGTGTGGTCCTGGGTACGGCAAAATACTATCGAACCGGCGTTATCAACCAGTATTACCGCTACCGTATTCAGGGCGCATTGAACGCCTATAACAGCGGGAAGGTAAACTATCTGTTGCTGAGCGGCGACAACGCGCAGCAAAGCTATAATGAACCCATGACGATGCGTAAGGATCTGATTGCCGCAGGGGTCGATCCGGCTGACATTGTGCTTGATTACGCCGGGTTCCGTACGCTCGACTCCATCGTGCGTACCCGTAAGGTATTCGATACCAACGATTTCATCATTATTACTCAGCGATTCCACTGTGAACGCGCCTTGTTTATTGCGCTGCATATGGGCATTCAGGCCCAGTGCTATGCGGTGCCTTCACCAAAAGATATGCTTACCGTGCGGGTACGCGAATTCGGCGCGCGTTTTGGCGCACTCGCCGATCTCTATATTTTTAAACGTGAACCCCGTTTTTTAGGCCCACTGGTACCCATCCCTACCATGCATCAGGTACCCGACGATGCGCAGGGGTATCCGGCGGTTACGCCTGAACAATTACTCGAATTACAAAAGAAACAAGGAAAATAAGCATGGATGTACAAACCCTCTTCGTCGTGTTGGCCTTTCTGCTCATTCCTGTGTTTTGTTTCCGTGAGGCCTGGAAAGGCTGGCGCACCGGGGCCGTAGATAAAATTAAGAAGAATACGCGCGAACCGGTATACGCTTATCGCCATCAAGAGCCCCTGCAATTTTGGTCCTATGTGTTGGTTTATGCCGGATGCGGATGTTTATCCTTCGGTATGGTTATTTACTTAATTTTCTATCGATAAAGATATTATTTTTATATTAGCGTTTGAGAATAGCTAATATTATGATAACGGTTACCATTTCAAAGTAAGGGATTAATGCTGCCCGCCAGCATTTCCCGCCAACACTCTTCTATTTGTGAATCCTTTCACAGAATACTCTTCCTGCAGTGCTTAGCCTTAAGAATAGCCTTTCGATTTTTATATTTTGTTATTAACGGTTTGCCTTAATTTACTCACGCATTAAGGAAGAAAATATGCCACAACAAAATTATCTGGATGAGCTCACGCCTGCTTTTACGCCATTATTAGCCATAAAAGAGGCTTCCCGCTGTTTATTATGTCACGATGCCCCCTGTAGCCAGGATTGTCCGGCGCAAACTGACCCGGGAAAATTTATTCGCTCCATTTATTTTCGTAATTTTAAGGGTGCAGCCGAAACTATTCGTGAAAATAATGCACTTGGGGCAGTATGCGCCCGGGTATGCCCAACCGAAAAGTTATGCCAACGCGGGTGTACACGCTCAGGCATTGATAAGCCGATTGATATTGCACGTCTGCAACGCTTTATTACCGACTTTGAGCAGCAGACCGCAATGAAAATTTATCAACCCGCCACAAAAACACGTGGCAAGGTAGCCATCATTGGCGCAGGCCCGGCAGGATTACAAGCCAGCGTAACGCTGAGCAATCTGGGCTATGACGTCACTATCTATGAAAAGCAGGCCCAACCTTGCGGCTGGTTACGCTATGGCATTCCAGAGTTTCGTCTGCCGCATGCTGTTTTAGATAACGAAATTGCTCGTATCGTTGAAATGGGCGTAACAATCAAATGCAATTGTGAAGTCGGCACTGCCCTTTCCATTGAGCAACTCAAAACAGAATACCGCGCCGTACTGGTTACCGTAGGGATGTCTTACGGTTCAACGTTACCGCTGTTTGAGAAGGCCAATCACGTTGAAATTGCCGTCGATTTTCTGCAACGAGCCCGGCAAACCAGCGGCGATATTACCGTCGCGCAAAGCGCATTGATCATCGGCGGCGGCGATGTCGCGATGGATGTCGCCAGCACGTTGAAACTGCTGGGCTGTCCGTCAGTTACCTGTGTCGCCCGTGAAGAACTGGCCGATTTCCCAGCCAGCGATAAAGAGTTCAGCAGCACACAAGCGTTAGGGGTATCGATTATTGACGGTTTCACGCCTGTGGCGGTTAGCGGAAACCGGGTTACTTTTAAACACGTTCGCCTGCCGGGAGAACTGACGCTTGAAGCCGAACATATTATTCTCGCCGTTGGTCAACATGCTCAACTTGAACATTTCGCCGCGTTAAAACCACAGCGCAATCTTATCGACACGCATCATTATCAAACCGCCGATCCCGCTTTGTTTGCCGCGGGCGATATTGTAAAAGGCGATAAAACGGTGGTTTACGCCGTGAAAACCGGAAAAGAAGCCGCTCAGGCCATTCATCACTACTTAGAGGGAGCTTGCTCATGTTAACGAAAGATCTTTCTATTACTTTTTGCGGCGTCAAATTCCCCAACCCGTTCTGCCTCTCTTCTTCTCCGGTGGGCAACTGCTATGACATGTGCGCCAAAGCCTATGACACCGGCTGGGGCGGTATTGTTTTTAAAACCATTGGTTTCTTTATTGCGAATGAAGTCTCTCCACGCTTTGACCATCTGACCAAAGAAGATACCGGCTTTGTTGGCTTCAAAAATATGGAGCAAATTGCCGAGCACCCGCTGGAGGAAAATCTGGCCGCTATTCGCCGGCTGAAACAGGACTACCCGGATAAAGTTCTGATTGCATCGATCATGGGAGAAAATGAACAGCAGTGGCAGGAGCTGGCACGGCTGGTCGAAGAGGCGGGTGCAGACATGATCGAATGCAACTTCTCTTGCCCGCAAATGACCTCACATGCCATGGGTAGCGATGTTGGGCAAAGCCCTGAGCTGGTCGAAAAATATTGTCGGGCAGTTAAACGCGGTTCTTCCCTGCCGATGCTGGCTAAAATGACACCGAATATCGGTGATATGTGTGAGGTTGCGCTGGCGGCAAAACGCGGTGGCGCCGACGGTATTGCAACCATCAATACGGTTAAATCCATTACCAATATCGATCTGAACCGGAAAATTGGGATGCCGGTCGTCAACGGTAAATCCAGTATTTCCGGCTACTCCGGCAAGGCCGTTAAACCTATCGCCCTGCGATTTATTCAGCAACTGCGCATGCACCCTGAACTGCGCGATTTCCCGATTAGCGGCATCGGGGGTATAGAAAACTGGGAAGATGCCGCCGAGTTTTTACTGTTAGGCGCGGCCACGCTGCAGGTGACCACCGGGATAATGCAGTATGGTTATCGGATTGTGGAGGACATGACCAGCGGGCTGTCACATTACCTCGCCGATCAAGGATTTGACTCACTGGAGGAGATGGTGGGCCTTGCCAATGCCAATATCATCCCCGCTGAAGATCTTGACCGTAGCTACATCGTCTACCCAAACATCCATCTCGATAAATGCGTGGGCTGTGGTCGCTGCTACATTTCCTGTTATGACGGCGGGCATCAGGCGATGGAATGGAATGAGGAAACCCGAACCCCACACTGCGACACGGAAAAATGTGTGGGATGCTTGCTGTGCGGCCACGTTTGCCCGGTCGCCTGTATCGACCTGGGTGAAGTAAAATTTAAACCCGGAGAGAAAGAGCACGCGTTAACATTATAACGCGGACAAAAAAGGCCGGTGCAGATTGCGCTGCACCGGCCTTTTGGCGTTTTATCGTTACTTCTTACGCGCGTACTTCAGGGAGTCCAGCGCCACCGCAAAGATGATGATGCCGCCCTTAATAATGTACTGCCAGTATGGGTTAACGCCGATGTAAGTCAGCCCGTAGTTGATGACGGTAAAGATAATCACACCGGTCACCACGCCGAAGACGGTCCCTACCCCACCGCTAAACGAGACGCCGCCAACCACGCACGCCGCAATCGCATCCAGCTCATACATAAAACCGAGGTTGTTGGTCGCCGAGCCGATACGTCCTGCTTCCAGCAAACCACCGAAGGCATAGAACACACCAGACAACGCATAGATAATCAACAGGTTCAGCGCGACGTTCACGCCAGACACTTTCGCCGCCTCTGGGTTACCGCCGATAGCAAAAATGTTTTTACCGAAGCGGGTCTTGTTCCACAGCACCCACACAAAGGCCACGGCAATCAGCGCATAGAAGGTGATATAAGAGAGTCGGAAGCTGCCCAGCGCGATAAAGCCCTGCGCAAAGGTAGAGAATCCGCTGTCAAAGCCAGAAATTGGCGATGCGCCGACAAAATCATAGTACAGGGAGTTGATCCCGTAGACGATGATCATCGTACCCAACGTGGTAATAAACGGCGTCACGTTCAGATACGCGATGATGATACCGTTCACCAGACCGATAATCGCGCCGATGACGCAAACAATCAGTACCACCACGATAATCGGCATCGTCGCCATTTCCGGGAATACCTTGTTGGCGTTCTCCATCGATTGCAATAAGGTTGCCGCCACCACTGCCGCCAGACCAACCTGACGCCCTGCCGACAGGTCTGTCCCTTGCGTCACAATCAGTCCGGCAACACCCAATGCGATAATAATACGCACTGAGGATTGCGTCAGAATATTACTCAGGTTGAGTAAACTTAAGAAAGTGGGATCCTGGAAAATAATAATTGCCAGCAAAACCAAAAGAACAACGTATATTCCGCCTTCTTTCAGATAAGTAAGAAAACTTTTCTTATTTAACGCACTCATGAGGAGCCCCTAATCTTAAAGGTGCAAAGACGCAAGACGGAGGATTTCGTTTTGCGTTGTCGTTTTAGTGTCAACAATTCCGGCAACGAGACCATTGCTCATCACCAGAATACGATCGGTAATACCCAGCAGCTCCGGCATTTCAGAGGAAATAATAATAATCCCCTTATCTTTTTTCGCGAGTTCGGCTATCAACTGATAAATTTCAAATTTTGCGCCGACATCGATACCACGTGTAGGTTCATCCAGCATCAGGATTTCTGGCTGCGTTAATAGCCAGCGGCCAATAACCACCTTTTGCTGATTCCCCCCGGAAAGTGAACCAATTTGTGTACGATGGCCCGGCGTTTTCACCCTCATAGAGTCAATCACCCACTGGGTATCGCTCTTCATGCGGGAATTATCCAGCAGACCGACTTTATTTTTATAGTTTTGGATATTGGAGATTAACGAGTTAAAACCAATGTCCAGATACGCATAAATACCGGTCGAGCGGCGCTCTTCCGTGACCAGTGCAAAGCCATGGTTGATGGCTTCATTGGCGCTGTGGTTATTAATTTTTTTGCCGTGTAACGTAATCGTACCCGATGATTTCTCACGAATACCAAAAAGCGTTTCAACGATATCAGTGCGTTTTGCGCCTACCAGACCGGCAATCCCGAGGATTTCCCCTTTGTGCAAATCAAACGAGACATCACGAATCGACGGCTGACGCAGCGAGGTCAGGTTACGCACTTGCAGAATCACTTCACCAGGTTTGTTTTCTTTATCAGGAAAACGTTGGTTCAGCGAACGTCCAACCATCATGGCGATGATCTTGTCCATATCCAGCCCTTCCAGCGGCTGGGTTGCGATCCACTGCCCGTCGCGCAGCACGGTAATTTCATCACATAGTTGGAAAATTTCTTCCATTTTATGAGAAATATAAACAATACCGCATCCACGCTCTTTCAGCTTACGAATGATGGTGAACAGATGATTAACTTCTTTCTCGGTTAACGATGACGTCGGCTCATCCATGATGACGATTTTGGCATCGTAGGAGAAGGCTTTCGCAATTTCGATCATCTGCATTTGTGAAACGGATAATGTACCGACGCGCGCCCGCGGATCGATATCAATATCCAGCTCATCAAATATCGCTTTGGTATCACGGTACATTTTTTCCTGATCGACAAACATACCTTTGGTGGGATAGCGCCCCAACCACATGTTGTCCATCACGGAACGTTGTAATACCAGGTTTAATTCCTGGTGGACCATCGAAATACCATTTTCAAGCGCTTCTTTCGCCGAATGAAAATCGATTTCTTTACCCTGAAATAAAATACTACCGGAATCTTTTTGATAGATGCCGAAAAGACATTTCAATAATGTGGATTTCCCCGCGCCGTTCTCGCCCATTAAGGCGTGAATTGAATGCGGGCGGACCTTTAAATTAACGTTATCAAGAGCCTTAACGCCGGGGAAAGACTTGTTAATGCCGGTCATTTCCAACAAGTATTCGCCTGACGACTGAGTATGTGTGCTGACCATAAATATACCTTGTTGGCCTTGCAAAGCGCGTTATTAAGGGCGCAATGACATTGCGCCCATAGACGGAGATTTATTTATTAGTGAACTCAGCCAGATTATCTTTATCGACACCGACGTACGGAACGCGAACAATTTTGTTGTCAATTTTCCAGTTAGTGCCGTCTGCTGCGCCTTTGCCATCAGCCAGGTTTTTCGCCAAATCGAAGGTCGCTTTCGCCTGGTTGTTGGCATCGTTCAGCACGGTACCGGCCATGGCGCCGGATTTCACCAGGGCCAGCGCTTCAGGCAGCGCATCCACGCCAAACACCGGTACGCTGGTTTTGTTGTGCGCTTTCAGTGCTTCAACTGCGCCCATCGCCATCGCATCGTTGTTGGCGATAACCACTTCAATTTTGTTAGCGTTCGGACCGGACATCCACGCATCCATCTTATCTTTCGCCTGAGCGGTATCCCACATCGCGGTATCTAACTGCAGTTGCTCAGTTTTAATGCCCTTGTCGTTCAGCTCTTTGATCACGTAAGTGGTACGTGCTTCAGCATCCGGGTGTCCCGGTTCGCCTTTCAGCAGAACAAACTGGATTTTACCGTCTTTATTCAGATCCCAGTTCGGGTTAGCAGCCCAGTGTTTAGCAATCAAGTCACCCTGAATAATGCCAGACTCTTTAGAGTCAGTACCGACGTAATACGCTTTGTCATAGCTGTCCAGCGCTTTACGAGAAGGTTCTTTGTTGAAGAACACGATCGGGACGTTCTGACCGCGTGCTTTTTCAATTACCGTGCCTGCAGCTGCCGGGTCAACCAGGTTAATCGCCAGTGCTTTAACGCCTTTTGCCAGCAATACGTCGATCTGGTCGTTTTGTTTGGACTGGTCGTTCTGCGAGTCATTCATCAGCAACTGTACGTCAGGCGCCGCTTTGGCATCCTTTTCAATAGCCTTACGTACCACAGACATAAAGTTATCGTCGTACTTATAAATCGTCACACCAATGCGGGTATCAGCAGCGTGCGCAGCCGCGCCGAATAACATGCTTGCCATTACAGCAGACAGGGTCAACACCTTCTTATTCATGGTATCTCCGGTTTTATTATGCAGGGTAGTACTTGAGATAAATGCTCGGCAGGCAGAACGTTACTGAAGTGTTACTGAACGCCGAAGCTCACTTTTAAAAATAATTCTTCCGTGCCTGGCAACGCTCCAAAAACTGGCTTTAATTTTTGTTTAAGGCACCAATACCTCGATGAAAGTGATTATTCACCGTTACATAGTAGTTACAGCGCAACAAACAGAGTCATCATAGCTATCGCATTGTTAATATACTGTGAATTTACTCACATATTGAAAGCGGTTACATAGTTCGACTTTATGAGTTAGTGATCGGTGCCGCATTCTGCCGCAATGCCACAGAATGACGACGCACCAGTGTCGGCATAAAGCAATGCGACGCCGCAGGATCTAACGTGCCCGCCGCGCCTTGCAGCGCAAGCTCCGTCGCCATTTTTGCCATTGAAGCGATGGGATAGCGTACGGTTGTCAGTTGCGGATCGGTGTAACGCGCAATGGGAATATCATCAAAGCCAATGATAGAAAGATGTAATGGGATGGCGATGCCGTTGTCTTTTAACGCGGTCAGTGCGCCCGCTGCCATGTTGTCGTTGTAGGCGAAGACCGCCGTCAGTTGCAAATTGCGCCCCAGCAGCTCCACCATGGCAGACTCTCCTCCCTGCATATCGGGCGAACCGGTACCGATCCAGCTTTCCGCCGCATCAATTCCTTGTTCTTTCAGGGCCGATAACCACCCTTCTTTGCGCATCGCATCATCTTCAATACGGTGGCTTGATGCCAGGTAACCAATGCGTTGATGACCATTATTCAGCAGCATGCGGGTCGCCATTTTGGCGCCGCTGATATTATCCAGGCAGACGCAACGGTGGGCGTAACCCGGAACAAGGCGATTGATCAGCACCATGCCAGGAATCTGATCCATAAACTCTGCCAGTTCCCGATCGCTGAGCGCTTTAGAGTGAACAATCAGAGCGTTACAGCGTTGGCGAATCAAAACCTCGATAGCATGGCGTTCTTTTTCAGCCTCATGATAGCTATTACCAATCAGGACATATTTCTGATGCTGCTGGGCAACCATATCGACAGCTTTAACCAGCGCGCCAAAAAACGCATCTGATACATCCATCACCACCACACCAATGGTGTCACTTACCTGTGTCGCCAGCGCCTGCGCATTGGCGTTAGGTCGATAGCCTAACTGAGTGACTGCTTTCATCACCGCTTCACGCGTGTCGGGACTCACCAGCGCACTGTTGTTCAGTACGCGGGAAACGGTCGCTACAGATACGCCAGACTGTCGTGCCACATCACGGATGGTTACCATATTCACTGCCCTGTTTTAGATTGCGGTTATCCACAGACACCCCAGGCTGGGTATTTTGTCAGCACAATGAAACGGACTGCGTGAGTGATGTCACAGGAATGAAAGCGCTTACATCCATTTTGTTAATGAATGTGATCCAGATCGTTATCTGGATGTACGTGGTAATGATGTCCCTGAAGCACGCAGGGTTAATTGACGCCACAGCCACTCTACCGGGCCCTGCCGGTAAAAACGCAGCCAAATGACGGAGAACAGAAGATTAACGGCCCAGACAGGAATGACGAAACAGAGCAGCTCCAGCCGATCGAATTTCATAAACAAGCCGAATTGATAAAACAGCGTGGTGCAAATTAAGGTTTGCAACAGATAGTTAGTTAACGCCATACGTCCCACGCAGGCGATGGCAATCACCCACTTTAAGCGGCTCAACTGCGGCCAGAAGCCAAACATCAGGGCGGCGTAGCCGATAGTCTGCAACGGCGCGCCCAGCTCGCGCGGAGCTTGTAACAGGAAAGCACACCAGCGGTAGACCCACTCCAAATGCCACTGAATGATAATAGCAGGCAGGTTAATCGCCATGCCAATAATGACCAACAGTACGCCGGTACGTCGATAATGCTGCAAACTGTACTGCCCTTTCAGCCAGCCGCTGCGCATTAATGCTGCGCCAAGCAGCATCATCCCAGCCAGTTGCCAGCCGTACTGCGCGCCCAGTGCCAGCAAGCTATTGGACATCATATCCACGCGATTGCTGACCGCTTCCAGACCGCCATTCACTTTCCAGTATTTTTCATACAGCAAAGCTGAGGCATCCGGCGTCCACGCCCGACTGGTTTCCCCGCCGGAGATAACGCCCAGCAGCAGCAGTACGCCAATCCCCACCAGATAAAGCAGGACGCCGGTGTTAAACAGGCTTTTTACCGAAGGGGCATCGCGAATCAACCGCCAGCAAATCAGACCAATTAAGCCATACGCCAACAGGATATCGCCGTCCCAGAAGAGTAAACCGTGAATAAAACCCAACAGCACCAGTAGCGTAAGCCGCGACTGGATCCAGCGTTTGCCGCGCGGGAGCAGCATTTGCAGCCCTGCCCCAAACAGCAATGCAAACAGCGTGAGAAACTTGACCTGTGCGAAGAGATCAAGCACCGCCCAGCTCCAGGCGTCGGATAAGGTGATATTGCCATACCAGGCGGGATTGAGATATGCCGCCTTTGGCAAGCCAAAGGCGTTAATATTGAGAAGCAGGATACCAAGAATGGCGACGCCACGAATAAAATCCAGCGTGACATTACGCTCCATGGCTCCTGCCCTAATCAGTTGTGATGACGTACTGCGCGCAGGAATTCCTGACGCGTGTTCTGGCTGGACTTAAACAATCCGCCCAGAGAAGTGGTGGTGGTCGCGCTGGTCGCATCGCGAATACCGCGCGCTTTCACGCAGTAATGCACCGCATCAATCGACACCGCAACATTATTCGTTCCAAGCAGCGTTTGCAGCGCGGTGAGAATTTGCTGGGTCAGACGTTCCTGCACCTGCGGACGCTGCGCAAAGAACTGCACAATGCGGTTGATCTTCGACAGGCCAATGACTGAATCTTTCGGGATATACGCCACCGTCGCTTTACCATCGATAGTGACAAAGTGATGCTCGCAGGTGCTGGTCAGCGTGATATCGCGGACCGTAACCATCTCATCCACCTTCATTTTGTTTTCAATGACGGTGATTTTCGGGAAGTTGGCGTAATCGAGACCGGAGAAAATCTCATCGACATACATTTTCGCAATGCGATGCGGAGTTTCCATCAAACTGTCATCGCTCAAATCGAGATTGAGCAATTGCATAATCTCGGTCATATGGCCTGAGATAAGACGTTTGCGCGTTTCGTTATCCATCTCCTGCACGGGCGGGCGTAGTGGTGTTTCGAGACCACGCGCGACCAGCGCTTCATGAACCAAAGCCGCTTCTTTAC
This sequence comes from Citrobacter werkmanii, assembly GCF_008693645.1. Lineage (NCBI taxonomy): Bacteria > Pseudomonadati > Pseudomonadota > Gammaproteobacteria > Enterobacterales > Enterobacteriaceae > Citrobacter > Citrobacter werkmanii. The sequence goes on from NZ_CP044101.1 coordinate 3,345,464, forward strand.
TGAGTGATGACATTTCTTTTTCTCCTGCAGGTGTGGCGCCTCTGCCCTGCATGGGGCAAAGTTTTTAGGCTGTGTCACAGCCAGAACATTGTGCGTGAGGCGGCGCACATAATCCAGTATTCACCGCGATAATTATTGAAATTGGCACAGCCTTTCAGCTGTATCAAATTCACGTAGCGTTCAGCCCGGCGATGTTGAGTGTTAATGTAAAGTTATATAGATGATGAAGTATGTTTGCCCAATGCGGAAGTGAAAGTTACTCACAGTGCAATGAATAATCTGTATTATGATGAATTCGCAAACATATTCAGGTTCAACACAACAAGGAGCCACGCATGGAAATGCTTGAAGAGCACCGCTGTTTTGAAGGCTGGCAGCAACGCTGGCGTCACGACTCCGCCACGTTAAATTGCGCTATGACTTTCAGCATCTTTCTTCCCCCGCCTCGTGAGAATACCCCGCCTCCGGTGCTGTACTGGTTGTCGGGCCTGACCTGCAATGACGAAAACTTCACCACCAAAGCGGGTGCGCAACGTGTGGCGGCTGAGCTGGGTATTGTGCTGGTGATGCCGGATACCAGTCCACGCGGCGATCAAGTAGCCAACGATGATGGCTACGATTTAGGCCAGGGGGCTGGGTTTTACCTCAATGCCACCCAGCAACCGTGGGCAAGCCATTTTCGCATGTATGACTATCTGCGTGATGAGCTTCCGGCACTGATCCAGTCGCAGTTTAACGTCAGCGATCGTTGCGCCATCAGCGGACATTCCATGGGTGGTCACGGGGCGTTGATTATGGCGCTGAAAAATCCGGGGAAATACACCAGCATCTCCGCTTTTGCTCCCATCGTTAACCCTTGCCGCGTGCCGTGGGGCGAGAAGGCTTTTAGCGCTTATCTGGGTGAAGATAAATCGCTGTGGGCCGAATGGGATAGCTGCGCGTTAATGTTGGCCAGCAGGCCCGAAGATGCGATTCCGACGCTTATCGATCAAGGGGACAACGATCAGTTTCTTGCCGATCAGTTGCAGCCCGCGGTACTGGCCGAAACGGCACGTCAGACCGCATGGCCGATGACGTTACGCATCCAGCCGGGTTACGATCACAGCTATTACTTTATTGCGTCGTTTATTGAGGATCACCTGCGCTTCCATGCGCAATATTTACTGAAGTAACGCCTGAGTGAGGGCGAAAGCCCTCTTCATTTCGCCATCATCCCTTCACTTTTTCTCCATTTTTCTTTTTCACTTATCTTATTGATTTAATAATAATTCCCTCTCAATTCACATCAAACACAAATGATTTCGATTATCATTTGTGTTTACAAAAATTCATACTTTTGTACAATCCATTCGCTTCTTTACTGAAAAGAGTCCTTAAAAGACAAATACATACAATTGTCATGGCCTTTCACATGACGCGCAGTTTGATTCATTTAAATGGAATGATACAAATGACTATACCTCACGTTAAGGCTGTAGCTGCCGCAGTATGCGTCGCCAGTCTCCCATCACTCGGCCATGCCGCTGAACAGGACACCGTCGTCGTCACCGCTACCGGCTTCGAGCAGAAAATTCAGGACGCCCCCGCGTCGATATCTGTTATTACCAAGCAGCAAATTGAAGACAAAGCCTATCGCGATGTCACCGATGCGCTAAAAGATGTCCCAGGCGTCGTCGTCACCGGTGGCGGCAGCAGCAGCGATATCAGTATTCGCGGTATGGCTTCGCAATACACGTTGTTCCTGGTCAACGGCAAACGCATCAGCACACGCAGCACACGACCTAACAGCGATAACTCAGGGATTGAACAAGGCTGGTTACCGCCGCTGGAATCCATCGAGCGTATCGAAGTTATCCGTGGACCAATGTCATCGCTTTACGGCTCTGATGCGATGGGTGGCGTTATCAACGTCATCACCAAAAAAGTGTCGAATACCAAAGCCTGGACCGGCTCCTTACATGGCGATGCCACTTTCCAGGAAGACAGGGATTCCGGTGATATTTACCAGACGAATGCCTATGCGTCCGGGCCGCTGATTGACGGGTTACTCGGTGCGAAGGTGACCGGATTATTCTCTCATCGTGCCGAAGATGAAATCCTCAATGGCTACAATGAACAGCGTATGCGTAACGGGGGTTTAACCCTCAACTTCACGCCGGATGATAAAAACGACATCGACTTCGATTACGCACGTGAACTGCAGGATCGTGACAGTACGCCGGGCAAATCCAGGGCTGAAGAAATCTGCCGCAACGGAAGCTGTAAGCCCAACAGTAAAAGCGAAAGCAAGTATGTGCACACCACATATTCACTCACCCATAGCGGCTATTACGACGACTTCAACTCCACCAGCTATATCCAGCAGGAAGAGACCGACAACCCTGGTCGCCAGATGAAGTCCTACAACACCATCTTTAACAATCAGAACCAGATTTTCCTCGGGGCGCACACCCTGACAGTAGGTGGACAGTACCGTTATGAGAAACTGCGCGATAACGGCAATCAGTTGCAAGCTGCCGATGGGCTGAACAAACTGACCCGCTGGAGCTGGGCGCTGTTTGCTGAAGATGAATGGGCTATTACCGATACCTTCGCGCTGACCGGCGGTCTGCGTATGGATAAAGATGAAAACTACGGCGACAACTGGACACCACGCGGTTACGGCGTCTGGCATCTGAGCGATCAATGGACCTTGAAAGGTGGCGTATCCGCAGGCTATCGCGCACCGGACCTGCGTCAGTCTTCTGCAAGTTGGGGGCAGGTCACCGGCGGCGGTCGTCTGAACGGGATCATTGTCGGCAACCCGGATCTGAAGCCAGAGAAAAGCCTGAGCGAGGAGATCGGGTTATTGTGGGATAACGGCAACGACCTCAACGCGGGCGTGACGCTGTTCAATACCGACTTCAAAAACAAAATTACCGAAGTGCGTCGCTGTAACAGCAGTTCCGACCCGGCCTGCACCATCGGTGGCACCCATTATGATTTCGTCAGCGATCGTGTGAACGTCGATAAAGCCAATATGCGCGGCGTAGAATCCACCTTCGGCTGGAAAATCACCTCCGACGTCAACTGGACGGCGAACTACACCTATACGGAATCTGAGCAGAAAAGCGGTCAGTTCTCCGGTCAGCCATTAAACAAAATGCCAAAGCATATGTTTAACACCACGCTGGACTGGCAGGCAACGCAGGATCTCGGTTTCTGGAGCCGTCTGAATCTGCGCGGTAAAACGTCGGAGTACCTGAGCCGTACCTCCATGGCACAGGGTACGCCATCGTATACGCAGGTCGATGTTGGTTTACGCTACTATGCTACCAAGGATCTGCTGATGACCGCCGGCGTGTATAACGTGCTGGATAAGCAAATCGATTATGACACCTACGACACCGTTCTCGATGGCCGTCGTTACACGGTTGGCCTGACTTACAGCTTCTAAGTCTGGCGCAATAAAAAAAACCCGGCAAGGTGAATGCCTAATGCCTGTTAGTTAAGCATGTATGGAGAATATTTTATTCCGCTACGGGGTTCCGTTCACCTCAGCGGTATTACTTCTCTGAATCACAGATACCCGTGAACGTGCAAGGGAGGCTCACCGCCGCCTCCCTTGCATCCCAGGCTCCCGGCGGGAAAATCGTCGCTGCGCGATTCATTCGTCTTATGCCGTCTGCCTGTCGGGTCGGGGCCGAGCCTGCGTCCCTGCAGGCCATCCCCTCTGCCCGCATCCCTGCGGGCAGACCCGGTCAGCCGTCAACGACTCATCGATTTTCAGCCGGACCGGAGTCATCGCTTCAACGCTCTGACTTCCAGTTAAATCTGTTTTGCTGTTCAGACCAAAAAACGCAGATGGTGAAGTGTGGGCTGGTCCGGCTGAAAATTGCCGACGTGTTTCCGTAAGGCCGGGAGAGCCAGCATGAATGCTGGCTCAGGGCGCGCTTTGCAAGGACGCTACCTCGCGCCCGGCCCGGTAGCCTGAAGGAATAAGCGGAGGGTATTGCGCAGCAACAATTTTCCTGCCGGGAGCCGGGATTGTTAAGGGTGCGGCGATAGCACCCTTAACACGTTCACTGGCGTTCAGTGTACAGAGAAGCGATGAACATGAGGTGAACGGAACCCTTTCTCAGAGAGAGCATGTTCATTATCCCGCCAACACATGTTGATGCTTTCTGAAACTGAGATGTTAACTGAACATGGTGAGTGGCGAGGGGGGGGGGTTATTGTCTGCCGGATGGCAGCATGGAGGGCTTACCCGACCTACACTATCTTACGTAGGTCGGATTAGCACGGTGCCAGCAGGTACAAGATTACTTCTTCACGCGTCCAGGGAATTTCATTTCACTGTAGCGAACGAAATGAGTGCCTTTCGTCAGCTTGTAACCAAACCAGATAATCAGGAACAGTGGAATACCGATATAGGTTGCCATCACGCCGCCCCAGTCAATACTATCCTTCAGGAACGCTTCGTAGTTCTGACCCAGAGTGATGATCAGGCACAGCACAAAGGCAAAGATCGGCCCCAGCGGGAAGAAGCCAGAACGATACGGCAGATCCTGCACATCATGCCCCTGCAGCACATAACCACGACGGAAACGATAATGGCTGATAGCAATCCCTAACCAGGCGATAAAGCCCGTCATCCCGGAAGTATTCAGCAGCCACAGGTATACGGTCTGGTTGCCAAACATTGAGGTCAGGAAGCACAGCCCCGCCACCACCGTAGTTGCATATAGTGCGTTACGCGGCACACCACCACGAGACAGTTTGGCGAAGATACGCGGCGCTTTACCGTCGCAGGCCAGGGTGTAAAGCATACGCGTTGAGGCATACATCCCGGAGTTACCCGCTGACAGTACCGCCGTCAGGATAACCGCGTTCATTACCGCCGCCGCAGACAGCAGACCCGCATGCTGGAATACCAGCGTGAACGGGCTAACGCTGATGTCTTTCACATCGTTACGCAGCAGGCTTGGATCGGTGTACGGAATGATCAGGCTAATAATCAAAATCGCGAACACATAGAACAGCAGGATTCGCCAGAACACCTGACGCACCGCGCGTGGAATATTCTTCTCAGGATCTTCCGATTCACCTGCCGCGATACCAATAAGCTCAGTTCCCTGGAAGGAGAAGCCGACAATCATCGCCACGCCAATCATAGCGGCAAAACCACCGGCAAACGGCGCATCACCGGTCGTCCAGTTGCTCCAGCCCACCGGCTGAGCGCCTTTGAAGATACCGAAGATCATCATTACGCCAACCACGATAAAGATAATCACGGTGGTCACTTTGATCAGTGAGAACCAGTACTCCGCTTCGCCAAACCCGCGCACGGAAATGTAGTTCAGCAGGAAGATAACGCCGAGGAACAGCGCACTCCAGATCCAGCCTGGCGTGTCCGGGAACCACCAGCTCATTACCAACTGTGCGGCTACCAGGTCAACGGCAATTGTCACCGCCCAGTTGTACCAGTAGTTCCAGCCCAGCGCGAAGCCGAAGCCTTCTTCTACATAGTTCTGACCGTAGGTGGAGAACGAACCGGAAACTGGCATGAAGGCTGCCAGTTCACCGAGACTGGTCATCAGGAAGTACACCATCAGACCAATCAGAATATACGAGAACAACGCGCCGCCAGGACCCGCCGCAGAAATAGTTGCACCAGATGCAACAAAAAGACCTGTACCGATGGAGCCTCCGATGGCAATCATCGTCAGGTGACGCGCCTTCAGTTCACGACGTAGCGTGGGCGCTTCTGTGGTTTTAGTTTCGGAAACCATGTGAAAATGCTATCCATCCAAAAAATGAGGCGCGATTGTAGCAGACGAAAGGGCTTTCTTCCGGCACAAATGCGCTGTTATAAGAGACCTTCATGACTGGCCGCGGATTATAAGTAAAGCAGAAAATGGGCGGAGCATGGCGGTTAAGACGAAACCGCCGTTATACATAGAGGTGATATTACGCCAGTGAGTGCCTTATTCGCCCTGCGCAACCTGATCGCTGTAATGTAAAAAGCGCGTAATGGCATTAGAGAGATGCTTTTGTCGATGATGAACGCGCCAGAGCGTGCGAACTAAACGCGGCAGCGGCACAGGGACTTCACTCAGCGTACCCGCCTGTAACTGTTCTGCAATGACCCGACGCGACAAACAGCTGATACCGAGCCCATGGCGGACCGCATGCTTAATGGCCTCGGAGTTACCCAACTCCATCGCCATCTGGAATCTCGGCAGATGCGATAACAACAGATAATCTACCAGTTCACGCGTACCGGAGCCTCGCTCACGTAAAATCCACGGCGAAGCAGCCAGTTGATCCAGCGTCACGGGACCTTTTGTCAGCGGCGAAGATGGGGCGGCAAACACCACCAGTTCGTCCTCCAGCCATGGTTCAGAGATAATTTCTGTGCTGTGACACGGTCCTTCGATCAGCCCAATATCTACCCGAAAATCCAGAACAGCGTTGATCACATCCTGGCTGTTACCCACGCTTAGCTCCAGCGGTAAATCGGGAAAATCCTGGCGATAGCGGGCGATCATGGCGGGCAAAATGTAATTGCCAATGGTGCTGCTGGCATAGACGCGAATCGCACCATTATCCTCACGAAAAAGCTGTTCGATTTCTATCGTTTGCTCAAGTAACGCCAGCGCGCGCGGGTAGAGCAAGCGCCCGTGCTCATTGACCACCAGCCGCTTGCCAACGCGGTCGAAGAGCTGTACGCCAAGCTGCCCTTCCAGATCGGTAAGCGCCGCACTCACCGCCGACTGCGACAATGCCAGCATGACAGATGCCTGAGTCGTCGAGCCGCTTTTCAGTACCTCAGCAAACACTTCAAGTTGTCGCAGGGTGATATGCATAGTCGTTTTCCACCGGATATCCGTTACTTATACCCTAAATAATTCGAGTTGCAGGAAGGCGGCAAGAGAGAGCATCCCCGGGAGCGTACTTAAGTACGTGACTGGGGTGAACGAGCGCAGCCAACGCGCATGCAACTTGAAGTATGACGGGTATACCACTTATATAGATTAATTATAAATATATAATCAATTTTATTTTTAAACCACATCGCCGTACTCTTTTACCCAGATAAAGGAGAAGGATATGACAGAACTCACCTTACAGACTCATCGTCGTACAGCGTGGCATTTTATTCCGGGGCTTGCCCTGAGTGCAGTTATCACTGGGGCCGCCTTATGGGGGGGATCCATTCCCGCCGTTGCAGGTGCCGGGTTTAGCGCCCTCACCTTAGCCATCTTGTTTGGGATGGTTATCGGCAACACCGTGTATCCACAAATCTGGAAAAGCTGCGATGGCGGCGTACTGTTTGCTAAACAACATTTATTACGCCTGGGGATAATCCTCTACGGTTTCCGCCTTACCTTCGCGCAAATTGCTGACGTCGGCGTCAGCGGTATCGTAATCGACATATTAACGCTCAGCAGCACCTTCATGATTGCCTGCTTCCTTGGGCAGAAAGTGTTTGGTCTGGACCGTCACACCAGTTGGCTGATTGGCGCGGGCAGCAGCATCTGTGGCGCCGCCGCGGTACTGGCAACAGAGCCTGTCGTTAAAGCCGAAGCCAGTAAGGTGACGGTCGCCGTCGCCACGGTGGTTATCTTCGGTACTATCGCTATCTTCCTGTATCCGGCGATGTATCCGCTGTTAGCGCACTGGTTTACTCCCGAGACTTACGGGATTTACATTGGCTCCACCATGCATGAAGTTGCGCAGGTTGTTGCCGCCGGACACGCCATTAACCCGGATGCTGAAAACGCCGCGGTTATTGCCAAAATGCTGCGCGTCATGATGCTGGCTCCGTTCCTCATCCTGCTGGCCGCACGAGTAAAACAACTGTCTCCGGCAACCGGTGGTGAGAAGAGCAAAATCACCATTCCATGGTTTGCCATCATGTTCATTGTGGTGGCGATTTTTAACTCTTTCCACCTGCTGCCGCAGTCGGTAGTGAGTATGCTGGTGACGCTGGATACCGTGCTGCTGGCAATGGCGATGGCCGCACTGGGGCTAACCACTCACGTGAGCGCCCTGAAAAAAGCTGGTGCTAAACCTTTGCTGATGGCGCTACTGCTGTTTGTCTGGCTGATTGTAGGCGGTGGTGCGATTAACTTCGCTATCCACGCGCTAATGGCATAAACGATCACGACTAACGTTAGTTGACCCGCTATACTCTTCCTTTTTTGAATTTGAGTATGGCGGGTTTAATTCATGAAATACATCGGAGCGCACGTAAGCGCCGCTGGCGGTCTGGCTAACGCCGCTATTCGGGCCGCAGAAATCGAAGCTACCGCATTCGCCCTGTTCACCAAAAATCAGCGTCAGTGGCGCGCCGCGGCGTTGACCACTGAAATCATTGATGATTTCAAATCCGCTTGCGAGAAGTATCACTATACTTCCGCTCAGATCCTGCCTCACGACAGCTACCTGATTAATCTCGGCCACCCAGTCAGCGATGCGCTGGAAAAATCACGCGATGCATTTATCGATGAAATGCAGCGCTGTGAACTGCTCGGTTTATCGCTGCTCAACTTTCATCCGGGCAGCCATTTGATGCAGATCCCGGAAGATGAATGTCTGGCGCGCATTGCTGAATCTATCAACATCGCCCTCGCTCAGACCCAAGGGGTTACGGCAGTTATCGAAAATACCGCCGGACAGGGCAGCAATCTCGGATTTAAGTTTGAGCACCTTGCCGCCATTATTGATGGTGTTGAAGATAAATCCCGTGTTGGCGTCTGTATTGATACCTGCCACGCTTTCGCTGCCGGTTACGATTTGCGTTCTGTCGAGGAATGCGAAAAGACGTTTGCGGAATTTGAACGTATTGTCGGTTTCAGCTATCTACGCGGTATGCACCTGAACGACGCCAAGAGCACGTTTGGCAGTCGCGTCGACCGCCACCACAGCTTAGGTGAAGGGAATATTGGCCACGACGCTTTCCGCTGGATCATGCAGGACAATCGTTTTGATGGCATTCCGCTGGTGCTGGAAACGATTAATCCGGATATCTGGGCAGAAGAGATTGCCTGGCTGAAAGCCCAGCAAACAGAACAAGCGGTGGCGTAATCATGAACGACAGGGAAAAGCAGATCCTTAAGATCCTGCGTCGCAATCCGTTGATTCAGCAGAATGAAATCGCCGATATTCTGCAAATCAGCCGTTCTCGCGTCGCTGCGCATATTATGGATTTGATGCGTAAAGGCATGATCAAAGGTAAAGGTTATATCCTTACCGAACAGGATTATTGCGTGGTTGTCGGAGCAATCAACATGGATATTCGTGGTGTTGCAGACATCCATTATCCTCAGGCAGCCTCTAATCCTGGCAGCATTCACTGCTCGGCAGGCGGCGTAGGACGCAACATCGCCCACAACCTGGCGCTGCTGGGCCGTGACGTTCACTTAATTTCCGCTGTTGGCAGTGATTTCTATGGGGAAACATTGCTGGAACAAACGCGTCAGGCCGGTGTTAACGTTGCAAGTTGCATACGCCTGCATGGGCATAACACCTCAACCTACCTGTCGATCGCTAATCAGCAGGAAGAAACCGTACTGGCAATTAACGATACCCATATCCTGCAGCAATTAACGCCGCAGTTGCTGAACGGATCGCGAGATTTGATCCGCCATTCCGGTGTCGTACTGGCAGATTGCAATCTGACCGCCGAAGCCATTGAGTGGGTCTTTACTATTGCTGATGATATTCCGGTATTCATTGACACCGTTTCAGAGTTCAAAGCGGCAAAAATGAAGACATGGTTTACGCGTATTCATACGCTAAAACCAACGCAGAAAGAGCTGGCGATTTTGTGGGGCCAACCTATCCATTCAGATGCCGATCGCGTACTGGCCGTCAATAGTCTGCATCAGCAAGGGGTAAAACGGATCTTTGTCTGTCTGGAAGATGAATCTGTTTTTTGCAGCGAAAAGGACGGAGAACAATTTTTACTGACGCCTCCCAATCATACGATCGTAGACAGTTTTGGCGCCGATGACGCTTTTATGGCCGGATTGCTGTACAGCTTTCTGGAAGGTAGCGAGTTCCGTGAAAGCGCTCACTTTGCCATGGCCTGCGCGGCATTATCGCGAGCCAGCGTCAGCATTAACAACCCAACCCTTTCGGCAGATAACGCCTTATATTTGCTGCAAACAGCTTAAATGTAATGCCGGATAGCGCCACGCTTATCCGGCATTATTCTCACTATGCTATACCGATAAAGAAACCCGCTATGGTGGCGCTCATCAGGTTTGACAACGTTGCTGCTGCCAGCGCGCGCATTCCAAGCTGCGCGATTTCCGGGGCTCGCTGTGGCGCTATCGCCGAAAATGCGCCGACGACAACGCCAATCGAACCAAAGTTAGCGAACCCGCACAGCGCAAACGAGATAATCGCAATGGTCTTCACATCCAGTGTTCCGCCGGTTTGCAGATACGGCGAGAAGTTGAGATAGGCGACAAACTCGTTGATTGCCAGCTTCTGTCCAATCAGGCTACCTGCCAGCGTCGCCTCGCTCCAGTCCACGCCCATAATCCACGCCAGCGGGGCTAACACATAGCCAAAGATCCCTTCCAGGGTGGCGTGACCAAAACCAAACCAACCACCAATTCCGCCGATAATGCCGTTAATCAGCGCAATAATGGCAACAAATGCCATTACTACCGTCGCCACGCCTGCGGCAATTTTCAGCCCGGTCATCGCCCCGCTCGCCGCTGCTTCGATGATGCTTTTCGGCGGCGTTTCGGTAAATGACAGGTTCTCAAAGGTGACGCGAGATTCTTCAGTTGCCGGACTCAGCATACGCGCAAATAAAATACCACCAGGGATTGCCATCAACGATGCCGCCAGCAGATAGTCAATCGGAACGCCCATTCCAGCGTAACCAATCATCATTGAGCCAGCAATCGAGGCCATCCCGCTACAGATAGCGGTAAATAGCTCATTGCGATTCAGCCGGTCAATAAACGGTTTCACGATTGCCGGGATCTCGTTTTGCCCGAGGAAAATCGTGGTTACTGCGACAAATGACTCGATCTTACTGATGTTTAACGCTTTCTGGAAAATACCGCCAAGGATGCGGATCAACAGCCCCATCACGCCAATGTAGTAGAGTAGACTGATCAGCGCGGTCACAAAAATGATGGCCGGGAGCACCCGAAAGGCGAAGATAAACCCGGCTCCGTCGAACAGCACATCCATTTTTGGCCCGACCAGGGAGCCAAAGATAAATGCACTACCCGCGTCACTGTATGACATCACCTTGTGGACACCGAGCGCGGCCTGTTCAACCAGCCATTTCCCCGGCGGGAAATAGAGCATAATGCCGCCGATTGCAATTTGCAGCACCAGTGCTGCCCCGACCGTACGCAGACTAATACGCTTTTTATTTACTGACAGCAGAAACGCGATAGTCAGTAATACCACCATACCCACAACACTTCTCATTATATCCATAATGAAATTCCCTTCATGCCAGGAAACCCGGCGTTACCGCCAGGTTTTGGTAGGTTTGCTATCCGCGGGCGACCGCATTCTGCCCGGAAAATTTGGTCAGGCGAGGCGTTGATACTCCTTCGCAATTTCACAAGCCAGTACCGCGTTGTTGAACACCAACTGAATATTTGATTTCAGGCTGTCACCGCCGGTCAGCTCCGCAACGCGCGCCAGCAGGAACGGCGTACTCTCTTTGCCCACAACCCCCTGCTCTTCCGCTTCTTTTACCGCCCGATCGATTGCCGCATTAATTTTCTCTTCAGCCATCGCAAACTGTTCCGGGATTGGGTTTGCAACAACCAGACCGCCGTCGAGACCTGTCTGCCATTTCACCGCCATGGCACGGGCAATCTCTTTTGCGCTGTCCAGACGGATACTGACCTCAAACGGACTGGTTCGGCAGAAAAATGCCGGCAACGCGTTAGTCTGATATCCAATTAACGGCACGCCAAAGGTTTCTAAATATTCGGTCGTTAAACCGAGATCAAGAATAGATTTCGCCCCGGCACAAATTACCGTGACATTGGTATGCGCCAGTTCTTGCAGATCTGCGGAAATATCAAAGGTATGTTCAGCACCACGGTGAACACCACCAATCCCGCCCGTCGCAAATACTTTAATTCCCGCCAGGGAGGCAATAATCATGGTTGAGGCAACTGTCGTCGCACCATTTTTCCCTGCAGCAACCACAAATGGTAAATCACGACGACTGACTTTAGTAACGCTATGCCCCTCTCTTCCAAGCAACTCAATTTCATCTTTGCTTAAACCAACTTTCATTACCCCGCCAATAATGGCAATGGTCGCAGGAACTGCCCCGTGCTTACGAATAGTTTCTTCTACTTCAATAGCAGTCTGGGCATTCTGCGGAAATGGCATACCATGAGAAATAATGGTTGACTCGAGGGCAACAATCGGTTTTTTACTGTTTAATGCTTCCTGTACTTCTGGAGATATTTGTAATAATTCAGAGGAAAGAGTTAATTCAGACATTCTGTGTTCTCCACGATTGAGATAACATTCGCAACAGACAAATCAGGGTTATTGGTATATTCACAGGCTAATGCCATTGATGAACAACCCTGCGCAAATCGAACCGAATCAATAAAGGGCATGCCGTCTACCCAGCAGGAAGCCAGTCCCGCCATCATCGCATCGCCAGCCCCGGTAACATTAATGACGTGAGTTTTAATCGGCAGCGACCAACCGCAATCCCCCGCAATATCACTGTAATAAACTCCGTCACCGCCCATGCTGAGCACCAGGCGATTTAAGCCGCGATCGTGAAACCAGGCGGCCACTTTGCCAACATCATCACGCCCGGAAAGCGCAATACCGCTCAGCGTTTCGGCTTCAAGCCGGTTAGGTTTGAGGGTGTGAATTTGTCCAAGCCGCTCGCGAACTTTGACGCATTTCCATGCCGATACCGGGTCGACAAACACCGGAACATCTCCGGCATTATCCAGCACCCATGCAAGGGCGTCTTCGCTGATATTGCAATCGGCGACGATAACTTTCGCCTGCCGAATAAAATCATGCTGCTGCGATAAAAAACTCGGTGAAATATGTTCGGTAATGCTCATATCATTAATGGCAACCAGCATTTCACCGGTGTTATCAAGCAGAGATAAATAACTCGATGTATTCTCTCCCGGAACGATAAGACACTTATCAACATGTACTCCGGATAGATTAGTTTGCGCCAATAACGATTGACCATAAAAATCATTACCAACCGCGGTCAGTAACCACGAATTTTTACCCAGTAGCGCGAGATTATGTGCAATGTTGCGTCCAACTCCGCCGGGGGTGAATTTTATCTTTCCTGGATTCGAATCCGCATAATTTAGAGAAGCATGCGAATACCCAGCAACATCCATATTGGCTGAGCCAATAGTTACTATGTATTCCTTTTCACGCATAGCACGTCCCCTGGCAATTATCTTGCCACAAATGAGTTCGTTAAGAATAACCACCGCCACACACAAAATTATTAGAGCACATGTTCAGTATCGAACATGTGTTTATAGTAAGCATGTTTTTGACAAAGTAAATCTATCTGCAAGAACCAAAGTCAATAGATATGAACAGAATCACAATTTTTTATAGATACAGTTTGTAAGGGAGAGAGAAAATGAGAGGTAGTACACAAATTAAGCAGGCTAAAAAGTATAACTCCGGTATAACCGGAAATTTTTCAGATGCGCCAGGCGAGCTGGCGCGTCTCAGGTAAGCGAAACCAGGTCCTCTGGCATATGGTTGTACAAAATACGCCAGAAATGTTCAGCCGTTTTATTCAATCGGGTATCCATCCGGTAAATATAGGCCTGAATAGGTACCATCAGTTCAGGTGTCTCCAGGCGCACCAGACGCTTATCGCGCAGCTCGTTGACGATCGACCACGCTGGTAGCCAGGCGATCCCATGCCCATCCAGCGCCATGTTTTTCAACAACTCACTCATCGAAGACATAAACAACGTTCGTGCTGAAATGCCGCCAACTTCCGCTAACTGACGGTTTACCAATCTTCCCATGTAGGATGTGCTGGTATAGTTCAGAATCGGCGCCTGCGGCTGATAGATATCAAACAACGCGTTCCCCTGTCCATCGGTAGCACAGACAGGATAGAGCTCTGACTCAAAAACCTTCAAGCCACAGAAAGGCGACTGCATTAAATCCTCGTCACGAAACGAGATAATAAAATCACTTTTCCCCTCGCGCAGGGTATTCACCGCTTGCACCACATCAATCGCCTCGACGTGCCAGACAAATTCTTCCCCCCAGGCCGCCATTGAATGCACTAACCGGGGCAACATGGTCAGCGACAAAGAATGCGCTGCCGCGATTTTTATGTTGGGGACCCCAAGCAGATTGTGACCACTGAGTTCGTCCAGATTACATTCCAGCTGTTGTAGCAGGCTACGCGTTTGCGAATGGAATAACTTGCCCTCCTCCGTCAATTGCAGCGGCGTCGTCGTGCGATCAAACAGCTGCACCCCCACGGCTGATTCGAGCGCTTTGATCCTCCGGCTAAATGCCGGCTGAGATATATTGCGCTCCTCCGCAGCCTGGGAAAAATGACGGCATGCCTCCAGCGTCAGGAAATCATATAACCATTTTGTCTCAATATTTTTCATGCCTGTCACGCGGATGTTTAAATATGCTGATGAGCCTAAAAACATCATGCCTGAACAATTCCAAAGATGGTATTGACGATTAGCCCATAATGATTCGTTTTTTGCATCAAGCCTTCGTTTTTGACATTAACATGTCAGCGTCACCATCCAGCCGCAACCCTACTCTGCTTGCAGATCTTCAGGCTCCGCACCCTATCCTGACCTCATAGAACGGCGAAAAAAACTACAGTCATGCGGTTTTTGCATTAAGCCAAACATTATTGCATTTCTCGTCGCGACGCTCTGCTGTTAAACATTAGGGCAAGATAAAACACAGACTGAATATTATTTAATGGTTAAACGAGGTATATATCGTGAAAGGTTTAATTGGCGTACTTGGTGGTATGGGACCTGCTGCAACCGTCGATCTATTTAATAAATTCGTCACATTTACTGCAGCGCAACGCGATCAGGAACATATTCCATTAATTATTTCATCCATTCCTGATATACCCGACCGTACTGACGCATTAATGCGTCATGGTAATTCCCCGCTTCCGGCCATGCGTGATTATATGCATAAACTCGAAGATGCTGGCGCGGAGTGTATTGTGATCCCGTGTAATACCGCCCACTTTTGGTTTAAAGAGTTAAAAGAATCCTGTCATACGGAGTTGCTGAGTATTGTGGAGACAACCCTGAATGAGGTTAGAAGCTGCGGAAAATCGCGCATCGGACTGCTGGCTACCAATGCCACGTTGTACATGGGTCTCTACCAAAAGGGGATAGAGTCTCTTGGGTTAACCTGCGTCAGCCCTGATTCTTCCAGCCAGGAAAAAGTCATGGAAAGTATTTATTGCCTGAAAGCAGGAGATGTTAAGCAAGCACAAATATTAATGAATGAACAGGCTGAAGCACTTTTTGCACGCGGCGCGGAAGTCATCGTTCTGGGATGTACTGAAGTCCCCGTTATCCTTGCTGAAGCCGTCAAGAAATCACCAGCAAAATATATTGATTCAACCGGTTCATTGGTTCGTGCCGGAATTAAGTGGTATGAAAAACGCGTTGGAAAAAGCCACCTTCTGGCGCAATAAAAAAACCACAATTTAACCATCACATTTAATAAAAGCCATTCTTATAGCGAATTATTATCTGGCGGAGGCCATTATGCTTTGGTTGGAAATTATCGTAGTATTAGGCGCAATATTTTTCGGCATCCGCCTCGGCGGAATTGGTATCGGTTTATGCGGTGGGCTGGGGTTGGCTATTTTAACCCTGGGATTTGGTCTGAAAATTGGCTCGCCGCCTGTGGACGTCATTCTTATTATTATGACGGTGGTTGTGGCGGCATCAGCGCTACAGGCAGCCGGAGGCATGGATTATCTGGTACGCATTGCCGGTAATTTTATGCGTCGTAATCCTAAATATATCAATGTTATTGCACCGATTATCACCTGGTCGATGACCATAATGGCGGGAACAGGTTTCATTGTCTTTTCCACCCTGCCGGTGATTGCCGAAGTTGCGAAAGAGTCAGGCATCCGCCCTTCTCGTACGCTCGCAGGCTCCGTAGTGGCGTCCCAGGTGGCAATATCCGGCTCGCCGATCAGCGCCGCAATGGCCGCAATGCTGACCATCATGGAAGGAAACGGTATCAGCTTTATCCAGGTTATGGCGGTATGTCTGCCCGCCTCGTTTGTTGCCGCGATGGTTGGGGCATTCATCGCCTCGCGCCAGGGATGTGAACTCCAGGACGATGAGGTCTATCTGGAACGCCTGCAGAAAGGGCTGGTGCGCAAATACGAAGGGCAAAACAGTACCACACCGGGTGCAAAACTTTCCGTCGCCCTGTTTATGCTGGCCACGGTGCTCATCGTTATTCTTGCCGCATTCCCGCAGCTACGCCCTGGATTTGATGTTGGCAGCCCAATGAATACGCGGGATATCATTATTATCTGCATGCTGGCTGCCGCTTGCCTGATGGTGGTGCTGTGCAAAACATCTACAGATGCCATTGTCCTGACGTCAACTTTTCGCGCCGGGATGAGTTCGCTGGCAGTCATTCTCGGCATTGTTACGCTGGGAACCACATTCATTGACGCGCACCTAGCGGAGATTAAGGACATCGCGGGGAATATTCTGCAGGCCTACCCGATGCTGCTGGCTCTGGTATTGTTTGGCACCTGCGCGCTGCTCTATTCGCAGGGAGCCACCACGCCGTTGATTATCCCGCTTGCCGTCGCGCTTGGCGTTCCTACCTGGGCAATTCTGGCTTCCTATGTGGCTGTGACCGGCGTGTTTGTTCTCCCAACGTACCCGACTTCACTGGCGGCGATGGAGTTCGACACCACCGGGACAACGCGCGTAGGTAAGTATGTCTTAAACCATCCGTTTATGTTGCCAGGACTGGGTGGGATCATCGCGGGCGTTGCCTTTGGCTTTATCATCGCCCCAATGATTGCCTGAGCCGTCTTATTCAGGGGCGCGAAAGATTTCGCCCCTGAATGATTCTCTATTCACTTGACCCGGCTCACCACATCAATACCGTCTTACCTTTATCTATTTGCTTCACATCGCTGCTTTTAATCACGCGGTGATAACCATAGGCGTCAGCATATTTTGTCAGTCCTGTCCCGGGGTCTTGCTCAGGCTTGCCTTGCGTCTCTATTGTTGCACCTGATGTTGTCGTCATCACCCAGGTGGTTGAACATCCCGTCAGCAGCAGCGTCGCGAGTGACAGAGCAGCAAAAATGGGCGCTTTTTTCATATTCGATTTCCGTGACCAGTTTGATTTAAAGGCACTTTATCGAATTTGCTTAAGGCAGGATGGATTATTGTGGCGATGCTGCAACGGTAAGGGTTAAGGCATAAAAAAGGGCAGAGATTTCTCTGCCCTGGATTTCAGCGCTTAATCAGACCGCCTTTGCCACAACCTCTGCTTCCGGGCGCTTCAGCACCGCGTAGGAGAGACCGGCTACCAGCGTACCGGCAATAATGGCCAGCAGGTAGCCAACCACCGGTGTAATTGCGCCAGGGATTAACAGCACGAACAGACCGCCGTGGGGCGCCATCAGCTTAGCCCCTACCGCCATGGAGAGAGCGCCGGTAATCGCACCGCCAACGATACAGCAAGGCAGAACGCGCATCGGATCACGCGCGGCGAATGGGATAGCCCCTTCGGTGATAAAGCACAGGCCCAGCACCAGCGCAGCTTTACCGCCCTCCTGCTGGGCTTTGTCGAACTTACGACGCGCAACCAGCGTTGCCAGACCCAGCGCCAGCGGAGGTACCATACCCGCCGCCATAATGGCAGCCATCGGCGCATAAGTTTGCGTACTCAGCAGGCCCACACCAAAAGCATACGCCGCTTTGTTAACCGGACCGCCCATGTCAGTGCACATCATGCCGCCAAGAATCGCACCGAGCAGCACCGCATTCGCCGTACCCATGGTTTGCAGCCAGTGGGTCAGACCTTCCAGAATGCCGGCTACCGGTTTACCGATCAGGTAGATCATGGCCAGACCCACCACCAGGCTTGAAAGCAGCGGAATGATCAGAATCGGTTTCAGCGCTTCCATACTCTGTGGGAGTTTCAGCCTGGTGCTAATGAGCTTCGCCACATAACCGGCAAGAAAACCGGCAATAATCCCGCCAATAAAGCCAGAACCGGTGCTCACTGCCAGCATACCGCCGATAAGACCTGGCGTCAGACCCGGACGGTCAGCGATGGAAAACGCGATATACCCCGCCAGAACCGGCACCATCAACGCAAAGGCTGAACCGCCGCCAATCTGCATCAGCGCCGCCGCCAGCGTGCCCTGCTCTTTAAACGCTTCAATACCAAAGGCGAATGAGAGCGCAATACACAGACCGCCAGCAACAACCATCGGCAGCATGTAGGACACGCCCGTCAGCAGGTGGCGATACGCGCCAGCGCTCTCTTTCTTCCCTTCGGTTGCCGCAGACTGCGCCTTGCCGGTTGGCTGATACGGCGTCGCCTCTTCCAGCGCTTTATCCAGCTCCTGTTTGGTTTTCTTCAGCGCCAGGCCAGTAGACGTGCGGTACATTGGTTTTCCGGCAAACTTCGCCAGATCAACTTCAATGTCAGCCGCCACAATCACCAGATCCGCCTGAGCCACCTCTTCCGGGGTAATGGCATTGCCTGCCCCGACCGAGCCACGGGTTTCAACTTTTACCCACCAGCCACGTTTTTTCGCTTCTGTTTCAATAGCTTCAGCAGCCATAAACGTATGGGCAACGCCGGTCGGACAAGCCGTCACCGCCACCACGCGTTTTGGGCCACTGCTGGCAACAGACGTTGTCGCAACCGGGGCGCTGTAAGGTTTTGCATGACCTTTCGCTTCGCTGAGGAAGAGTTCAGGATGCGCAACCGCACGACCGATATCGCCGAGCCAGACTTTTTTGCCGTTCAGCGAACTGTCAGCAGGAAGCGTGTCGCCCAGAACAATCGCCAGTTCTGCATCATTCGGATTATCAATAATTTCCAGATGCGCTTTTTGCGCCGCCGCTCCAAGCAGGGTTTTCGCCATGTAAGCGCGAGCCTGGCCGAGATTGGCGTCAATAATCAGCAGCGTTTTCATTATGCCTCTCCTGCTGTCAGTTAAACGGTTTTAAGTCGACACGCGCCATCATTGCGGCCAACTGAGGACGATCGGTAATGCCCACGTTACTTTGGCTTACCGCCAGAGCGGCAACAGCCGTTGCCAGACGCAGGGTATGTTCGCTGGACTCACGCATCAGCAGGCCATAAATCAGACCACCAACCATCGAATCACCCGCGCCAACGGTGCTGACCACCTCAACTGACGGCGGTTTTGCGATCCACTCACCCGAAGCGTTGACCCACAGCGCGCCTTCCGCACCGAGGGAAATCACCACATGAGCAATACCCTGCTCGCGCAGCGCATGCGCCGCATCAATCACATCTTTCATTTCAGGCAGTTTACGACCCGCCCAGATTTCCAGTTCACGACGGTTTGGTTTCACCAGCCACGGCGCCGCCTTCAGACCTGCCACCAACGCTTCACGACTACTATCAAAGATAATGCACGGACACTGACTGCGCAGACGCGTCATCCAGTCGGTGAAAGCTTCCGGGCTCACGCCGGTCGGCAAACTACCGCTAACGCACACCATGTCGAACTGGCCCAGCCAGCTCAGCGAATCATTCACAAAGCGTTCCCAGTCAGCGGGGGTGACTTCAAAGCCAGAGAAATTGAAGTCGGTGACTTCACCGTCTTTTTCGGTCAGCTTGACGTTGATACGGGTACGCCCTTGTACAACCTGAAAACGGTTGGCAATGCCCAGCTCGCTGAACAACTGCTGAAAACCATCCTGGTTGTCTTTACCCAGAAAACCGCCCACCGTGACATCGATACCTAAATCTTTCAGGACTTTAGCGACGTTAATCCCTTTTCCCGCCGCATGCAGACCGGTGGTTTTCACCAGGTTCACTTCGCCACGTTCAATTTCCGGGCAGAAACCCACCAGGTCGTAGGCCGGGTTAAGGGTGATAGTAGCAACACGTCTGCTCATTACGCGCCCTCCCCAAGACCTGCAGCGATGGCTTCGCCAATCGCTTTCAGCGCCTGTTCAGCATCCTCGCCCTGGGCGGTAAAGCGCAGGTGATGTCCTTTCTTCACGCCTAATGCCACAACTTTCATCAGACTGCGTCCATTTGCCGGTTTGCCGGTTCCATCAAGATTTGTCACGGTAATTTCACTGTTAAATTGTTTAATCGTATTCACCAGCATGGTGCCCGGACGGGCGTGTAAACCATGCTCATTGCGCACAACAAATTCGGCGCTCAGTACATCATCGGTTAAGGCGTCATCGCTGGTCAGCAGCGCCAGCACCGTTGCCGCATCCGCTTTCAACAAACGGTCAGCTTTATTATTCAGCAGCAGATCGCCAAGGCGCTTCAGCACCGCAACCGGTTGATCGTCATTCATCGCGACGGTCACCAGCAGGGCTGCCGCATCCCCCTGGACATCAAACGCCGTTGCTGCGCGGCTGACCGCAACGGCGCTGCGCACGTTACCTTCAGCACAGTCATTCAGCCAGATCCCCTGACCGAGATTCATCGGCTGCTCATTGATTGCCCTGGCGACAAATGCGGCATCAACCGCACCAATTTCTTTCAGCCGCGCAGCGTTGAGCGCCTGCAGCGTCACCAGCGAGCTGGCAACGACGTCCAGTGACAGCGTTTCGTTATCAAGCTTTAATTGTTCGCTCTGCTTTTCGCCCATCAGCAACGCGCGCAGCTCTTCCGCCGAAGTCGCTGATTTCAGCTGTTCAGCAACGGAGTCATCGCTCAACACATGCGTTAGCTGACGCAGTAAACCGAGGTGCTCATCAGAGCTGGCGGCAATACCGATCGCGACATACGCGACCTGTCCTTCGCCCCAGACCACGCCCTGCGGAAACTGAAACACCTGCACACCGGTTTTCAGCACCCGATCGCGCGTGTCCGTCGTCCCGTGAGGAATAGCAATACCGTTGCCTAGAAACGTGGACGTTTGTTGTTCACGCGCCAGCATGCCATCGACGTAGCCTTCCGCAACGTTACCCGCTTGCACTAAGGCCGCGGCAACCTGGCGAATAGCCTCTTCTTTATTCCCGGCCTGTTCGCCCGGGTGAATATCCTGAACAGATAACTGGAACATGGTTCTCCTCTCCCGCTGAATTGAAACGATTCAGCCAATATGAGAAAAAAGGCGTCACCTGACTCCATCAGTTATGGCAAGATGACGCTGAAACGTTTCAAGAAGTCTTGATCTTTTTTCTTCAGCACACAAGTAAAGTTGACAAATTACTTGCTGAATTTAGAGATAACGCACATTTTCTTCTGGGGAGAGATAAAATTGCTGAAGCAAAAATGGCGTCAGCGTGTCAGATTCAGCAACATCAGCAAACAGCATTCTTTGACTGAAATGCTATTTTGATTTTTGATGCCGATTTTGATTTGGCTACCTGTTTATTTTCTGGCAAGCAGCGTAAACTCCGCGTCTCTTCACATCATTGATATCAAAACATGCATAACACCCCCGTAGCCGCCACACCTAAGGCGTTCGATTTAACGTCTGCGGCGTTCCTGCTTGTCGCGTTTCTGACGGGTATCGCCGGCGCTTTGCAGACACCAACGCTGAGTCTTTTTCTGACCGATGAAGTCCATGCCCGTCCCGGTATGGTCGGGTTCTTTTTTACCGGCAGCGCCGTAATCGGTATCCTGGTGAGTCAGTTTCTGGCCGGGCGCTCGGATAAAAAAGGCGATCGCAAAAACCTGATTGTCTTCTGTTGTGTCCTGGGCATGCTGGCCTGCGTGCTGTTTGCCTGGAACCGTAACTATTTTATTTTGCTGTTTGTCGGCGTCTTCCTCAGCAGCTTTGGTTCAACCGCCAACCCGCAAATGTTTGCTCTCGCTCGCGAGCATGCCGACCGTACAGGCCGGGAAGCGGTCATGTTCAGCTCAATTTTACGTGCGCAGGTATCGCTGGCCTGGGTAATTGGCCCGCCGCTGGCCTACGCACTGGCAATGGGATTTAGCTTCACGGTGATGTACCTCAGCGCGGCGGTTGCTTTTATTGTCTGCGGCGCAATGGTTTGGCTGTTCTTACCGTCAATGAGTAAAAATGTGCCTCTCGCCACTGGCGTGCTGGAGGCGCCACGGCGCAATCGTCGCGACACGCTGCTCCTTTTTGTTATCTGCACATTAATGTGGGGGACCAATAGCCTCTATATCATTAATATGCCGCTGTTTATTATCAATGAACTGCATCTGCCGGAAAAACTGGCGGGTATCATGATGGGAACCGCTGCCGGGCTGGAAATCCCGACCATGTTGATTGCCGGATACTTTGCTAAGCGTCTGGGCAAGCGTCTGTTGATGCGAATTGCCGTCGTGGCCGGCTTTTTCTTTTATGCCGGTATGCTGTTGGCCCACTCTCCGGCGGTATTGCTTGGTTTACAGCTGCTGAACGCGATTTATATCGGCATCCTTGGTGGGATTGGCATGCTCTATTTCCAGGATTTGATGCCAGGACAAGCAGGTTCAGCCACGACCCTTTATACGAATACCATTCGCGTAGGCTGGATTATTGCCGGATCGTTGGCAGGTATTGCCGCTGAAATCTGGAATTATCACGCCGTGTTCTGGTTTGCGCTGGTGATGATCATCGCCACCATCGTGTGCCTGGCGCGCATCAAAGATGTTTAAGGCGCGGTCAGCGCTTCAAGCTCAATAAGATACAGCATGGCCTGGTGCGTCGTCTTCCCACACATTTCCGCACTGGGCTGCAAACCGGCACATACTTTTGGCCGCAGCGGCGAAGCAAAAATTTTGCAGCGCAAGGATTCATCCAACTGAACGCATGGCGTATTAGCGGGCTTGCCATCAGGCATACCAGGGATAGGGCTGGAGATTGAAGGCGCGGTGCAGCATGCACCACAATCCGGACGGCATTCCATACAGTATTCTCTTTATCGTAAACCATCGGATTGTGAGAGAAGCGCACAGTAACACCTTTTTTGCACCAGCAAAAGCATCAATTCCACTTGCCTGAATGCCCCGGCGCGAGTAGTTTTACGCGATATTTTAGACACTCCTCACTACAGGATTTTTTCGATGCCAAGAGCGAACGAAATTAAAAAAGGTATGGTACTGAATTACAACGGCAAGCTGCTGATTGTAAAAGATATTGATATTCAATCACCAACCGCACGTGGCGCCGCCACGCTGTACAAAATGCGTTTTTCTGATGTCCGTACCGGCCTGAAAGTTGAAGAGCGTTTCAAGGGCGATGATATCGTTGATACTGTCACCCTGAGCCGTCGTGGCGTCGACTTTTCCTATGTCGATGGCAACGAATATGTCTTTATGGATAAAGAAGACTATACCCCGTATACCTTCACCAAAGACCAGATTGAAGAAGAACTGCTGTTCATGCCGGAAGGCGGGATGCCGGACATGCAGGTTCTGACCTGGGACGGCCAACTGCTGGCGCTGGAACTGCCGCAAACGGTAGACCTGGAAATTGTTGAAACAGCGCCCGGCATTAAAGGGGCATCAGCAAGCGCGCGTAACAAACCTGCGACCCTGACTACCGGCCTGGTGATCCTGGTTCCTGAGTATTTGAGTGCGGGCGAAAAAATCCGTATTCATATCGAAGAACGTCGCTACATGGGCCGGGCAGACTAATTTTCTGCTCCTCATTGACGAAAAGGGACAGCGCAGGCTGTAAGGCTTGTTAGTTTACAAAGATGAATGATCGTAACGATATCTGAGAGTAAAACAGCCACAGGTATTGAATCTGTTACCTCTGGTGTATTGTTACGTTCACCTTATGTATTTCATTTCTCTGAAACGATACTGCCTGTGAACGTGTTAAGGGTACTATCGCCGTACCCTTAACAATCCCGGCTCCCGGCGGGAAAATTGCCACTTCGTGGTTCCCTCCGCTCATTCCTCCAGGCTTCCGGGCCGGGCGCGATGTAACGTCCCTGTAAAGCGCGCCCTGAACCCGCATCCCTGCGGGTTCTCCCGGCCTTACGGAAACACGTCGGCAATTTTCAGCCGGACCAGCCCGCACCTGACCATCTGTATTTTTATTTGAATATATCTGAACAGCAAAAGAGATTTAACTGAAAGTCAGAGAGTTGAAGCGATGACCCCGGTCCGGCTGAAAATCGATGAGTCGTTGACGGCTGACCGGGTCTGCCCGCAGGGATGCGGGCAGAGGGGACGGCCTGCATGGACGCAGGCTCGGCCCCGACCCGACAGTCAGACGGCATAAGACGAATAACTCGCGCAGCGACGATTTTCCCGCCGGGAGCCTGGGATGCAAGGGAGGCGGCGGTGAGCCTCCCTTGCACGTTCACGGGTATCTGCGCTTCAGAGAAATGACTCCGCTGAGGTGAACGGAACCCTATGCTGCAATAAAATATTCTCCATAATGCTTAACTGGCTGGCATTACAGCACCAGCTGTCCCTTTTCATTTTCAACGCTGACTGCTGAGATAAAAATCATCCATTAACAGCGATTCCAGATACTGTTCATCCTCGCGCATAAAACTCACTATCAGATTGACCGCCTGCGGGTAAAACCCCTGTTCATCTCGCGCCAGGCAGGCATCGCGTAGCAATGGCGCCCAGCACATCATATGGTGATGCAAAAAGTAATACTGCGCAGATACCGCCTCCTCTTTAGCAACCATCTTCGCCATCAATGCCAGTTGAATGGCGATATGATCGGATGGCTCATTTTCCCGCGCGGTCAGACCGTGTTCGATCAGCAGCACATTCATTTGTTGACGTTCTGCTGACGCGGTCGTATGCGGATAGTGCCCTGCATAGGGAGAGACTCCGCTAGGCGGCGCCAGCAGAAACAGCGAGGCAAAATCCGCGGCGAGTTCCAGCTGTCGGGAATCACGGCGTAAAATCCGGGTCAGACTACGCTCAAAATGCTTAACCTTGCCAGACAATCCAGGAATCGCCGCCAGTGAGACAATCCACGCCCGATTATCGTCGTTTTCAAGGCTGGCAAGTTGCTTTTCGTCCAGCTCACGGAACAGCAATTGCGAGAACCACTGGTATATGTCCACCCGCTGCTGATGTATTTGGTTATGCTGCACTTTCCCCCTCCTCTTTTACTGTCTCCGGGCCGCCGAATGCCGTTACTGGTGGCGCTTTTTTCTGCTGATAACGTTCGACCTCCACCAGCACGGTATGCGCTGAAGGGCCTTGCGCCAGCTGTGAAGTACCAATATCGGCGCTCAGGACATTCGGGTCGCCATAAGTGCATAACGTCCCGGCTTTTCCCCCCTCCTGCGGGGAATACCACGCCCCTTCATGAATGCGGATTACGCCAGGGGTAAAATCCGGGCTAATCACCACCCCAGCCAGCACCTGACCACGGTCGTTGAAGACGCGAGCGATATCACCTGCTTTCAGACCACGGGCAGTGGCATCCTGCGCGCTGATATAAAGCGGTTCTCTTCCGGCAACCGCATAGGTATTGCGAAACGCCTCGCTCGAGCACAACTGCGAGTGCAGACGTTTATCAGGATGGCAGGATTGCAGATGCAGCGGATATTTATTTTTTTTAGCGGCATGATTACGTTCAAACGGTTCCATCCATACCGGATGACCGGGACAATCCTCGTAAGCAAAGCCAGCAATGGTTTTACTGTAGATTTCAATCAGACCTGACGGCGTTCCCAGGGGATTAAGATCTGGTTGGTCGCGAAACTCACCGTGACGCACCCACGGCTGTCCGGCCGGATATTCAATGTATCCTTCGCCCTGCCAGAACGTAGTAAAGTCCGGTAAGGAGACACCGAGCGACGCGCCCATCTTCACGCCTTCGTCGTAGAGCGCCTGTATCCACTGCATTTCATCACGGTTCTCGCGGTACACCGCCTCTTTATCAAAGCGCTTACATAATCCGGCAAAAACGTCAAAATCATGCCGCGCTTCATATTGCGGTTTAACAATCTGATGCAGGGCCATCAGCCCTTTGTTCGAATGCGTACCAAACTGTTCAATATCGTTACGTTCAAAGCGGGTGGTAACAGGCAGGACGATATCGGCAAATCGACACGACGCGGTCCATTGATGATCCAATACCACCACGGTTTCCAGCTTCTTCCATGCCTTGATCATGCGATTACGATCCTGCTGCGCATGGAATGGATTCGCCGCGCTGTAGATCGCCATTTTAATATCAGGCCAGGTTAACGTTTCGCCGTTAAAGGCAACCTTTTTGCCCGGCTCCAGCAGGCAGTCAACGATGCGTGAGGTGGGGATATGCTCCGATGCGCCGCGAAAATCCGCTTTATACTTCGCCGGTGGAGGATTCGCGATCCCTCCCAGCCCGGACAGTACAGGTCCGGTGGATGTCACCGTACCACCGCCGTTGTAATGCCAGCCAAACCCTACGCCGCCGCCCGGCAAGCCAATTTGCCCAACCATACTGGCCAGCACCACCAGCATCCAGGGATACTGTTCGCCATGATGCATGCGTTGTACGCACCAACCGCCCATAAATTGGGTCCGGCCTTTGACCAGCAAGCGGGCGAAATCACGGATCTGCTCCGCCGTCAGGCCACAGATTTGCGCTGCCCATTCGGCATTTTTCGGCTGCTTATCACTCTCCCCAAGCAGATAGGGCAAAAACTGCTCAAAACCCACGGTGTAATCGTTAATAAACGCCGTGTCATACAGTTTTTCTTCATACAGCGTATGGGCGAGTGCCAGCATTAGCGCGACATCGGTTTGTGGTCGTAGCGCCAGTTGTTCACAGCCAAGGTAGTTTTGCGATTTGCTACGCACTGGATCGACGCTGATAACGCGCATTTTACCCTGCGCAACCGCTTCTTTAATCTGTTGCCAGTAGCCAAACGCATCGTGATCGGGAACCAGGAACTCGATCTGCAAGTTTTTGATCGGATCGCACCCCCACAGCACGATGGTATTACTGTTCTGAATAACCAGCGGCAGTGACGTTTGCTGTTCATAAACTTCCAGCGAACCAATCACATGCGGCAAGATAACCTGCGCAGCTGCTGCAGAGTAGTCGCCAACGGTCGTCACATAGCTACCATGCAGACCAAGCCCTCTGTCCATCGCCCCGCCCGCTTTATGGTATTTCCCTACCATTTGCCAGTCGGCCAGCCCGGTAAATACCCCCGATGAGCCGTAGGTTTTTTGTACCCGTTCCAGCTCTTCGTAAAACAGATCCAGCGCCTGATCCCAGCTTACCCGCACAAAACGATTATCTCCGCGCTGGCTGCGATCCGATTTCTCGCGTTTACGTAACCAGTCCAGACGAACCATTGGATAACGCACCCGCGACGGGTTATAGACCACTTCACGCACCGCGTTCAGCATATCGCAAGGGTATTTGTCATGTTTGAAAGGCCGGGTTTCTGTCCACTCGCCGTTGACAACCTTGGCTTCAAAAGCGCCAAAATGCGAACCGGATTGAATCCACTGTGCGGGGTTTTCTCCCGCTGCCCATACTTTTGATATCAGCGGATTCGGCGCCAGCGCACTGGCCGCGCCCACCGCCAACATACCGCTCAGAAAACGGCGGCGAGACGGGTTAAAGTCATGAATATCCATATATTTTCCTTAATTTTTGTTAGGTTCAGACACATCGCTGGCATGGGTCTGGAGGTATTTCAACAACGTACGTTCTTCCACCGGATTCAGTCGGTAATAGGTGGACATCGCTTTCAATCCGGCGATCCAGCCGTTGGCGGTATATCGGGTCGTAGGAGGAGTGCTATGACAGGCGCTACAGGTGGATTGCAGCATTTGATCCGAATATTCCCAGATCGGTGCAATATTGCTGATAAGCCCCTGGGCGGAGGTCCAGGCGGTCACGCTCACCTGCTGCCATTGCTGGTGTGAGTCAGGATCGACCTGGGTTTGTAGTACTTTTACGTTCGCCATCAAGGCGTCATCAAGCACGGCCGAGAACACACGCTTACCCATATACTGGGTTATCACCCGCCCGCGTCCTTTGCTTTCACGCCAGCCCGTCAGTTCAAGCTGCACGTTGCTGCCCTCTTTTTTCAGCACTTTGACCTCGGTGGCAGGAAATAACAGCGCTTTACCTGCGGGGCTTCCGGCCGTTGGCGTCAATGCTTTTTCGCTTAACGAGAACAGCGTGCTCGCATTCGATAAAGACGCTCCCTGCTGCTGCAACTGCTTATAGCGATCGCGGAAACCCCTGCTCATATCGGGTTTGTGATGGGCAATACCTTTATGGCAATCAATACAGTTGCTGTCTTTTGCCGCCGCCGCGGTCATTTGCGCCGCCGCATTCGCAGATTGTTTGCCGTGATCCATCGCCTCATAGCTGTGGCAAGATTTACATGCCGCCGAATGGTTAGCGCTCATTCGCGCCCACTCTCGCTGGGCCAATTCCGCTCGTTTTGCGGCAAATTTTTCAGGGGTATCAATCGAAGGAGAGATAAAGGTGTGGTAGAGGTCGTTTAAGGCTTCCGTTTTACGAACCAGCGTCGGGACGATCCCTGGAGGAATATGACAATCCTTACACTCAGCACGCACGCCAGAAGCATTGCGAAAATGCACGCTGGTTTTATATTCCTCTCCTGGTGTACGCATCGAGTGACACGATAAACAAAATTCGGTGGTACTGGTGTAATGAACGCCTTGCCACGTCCCCCAAATTGCAAGGGCCATTGCTACTGCCCCGACGAATGCGCACCACAGTGCGTTCTTTCTTATCCACGACATGCTTGCCTCCATTTTTTTAATAGCGACACGCTAAGCGATCATAAAAATCAAAAATAGAGACAGTAAAAGCAGCTTATAGGAACAGCATCTACTCTATGAGGTGCATCAAAACGTAAAGAAGAGAAGCTCGTAATATAGTGCGTATATATACATAAGGAATTCCTCATGCTAACACTGACTCTCGATCGAGAAAGCCGTACCCCGCTGCAATTGCAGATATTTCAATTTTATTTCCAGGCCATTCAGCGCGGTGATTTGCTTTGTGGAGATAAACTTCCCTCTATTCGCGAGCAGGCGCAGGTATTAAACGTTGCCAAAATAACGGTCGTGATGGCCTATGATAAGCTCATGGCCGCGGGATTAATTAAGAGTCGACAAGGTATCGGCTACGAGGTCATCTTCACCACACCTGTACGCACAACGCCAGCAATCGTGCCCGTCGCGCAGGGTTCCCCGCCGATGAAACCTAAAGCGGCTGGGATCCCCACCGATGTTTATGCAGAGCCTGGGCGAGAGTGCTATTGCCAAATGAGCGTTCCCGATCCCAATGCTTTTCCCTGGTCAAGCTGGCGCAAATGGAATAACGCCCCCAGCGTCCTCAAGGAACAATTATTCACCCGATATCATTCACCAAATGGATTATTTTCACTGCGTGAACAATTGGTCAGATACCTTAATTTATCTCGCGGTATTAATACTCGAGCAGAGAACATCATTATTACTAACGGGATTCAGGAAGGACTGTCACTGCTCAGTCAACTCTTTATTAACCATCATACTTTCAGTCAGCAAAAAAAGTGCCATATTGTAACCGAGTCCCCTTGTTATTCGGGGGCCTGGCATCTGTTTAATTATTACGGCGCAGACATTACGCCAATTGCTGTCGATAACCACGGACTGCAAACAGATAATTTACCGGAATATGCTACCCAGCTTTGTTATGTTACTCCAGCGCATCAGTATCCGCTGGGTAGCGTCCTGTCACTGGAGCGGCGTCAGGCATTATTAACATGGGCGCAGCGCGTCGGCGCTTACATTATTGAAGACGATTACGATGCCGTTTTTACCTATGGAGAAAATCCCCTTCCCGCGCTGAAAGCCATGGATTATCACAACCGGGTTATCTATATAGGGACATTTTCCAAAACATTGGGACCAGGAGGACGTCTTGGCTATCTCATTTGCCCTGACGAACTGCTTCCGGCCGTACAGAATATGAAAGCGCTCAACAACAACGGGAGCCAGTGGTTGTTGCAGCAATTTTTGGCCGAATTAATGCAAAATCAGGTGTTTTATACGCATATCAGCAAGCTGGCCTGCAATTATGCGGCACGTCTTACGCTATTACGCGACGGCCTATCCGCACTGTTTCCCGAAGGGAAAATCGCGGGCGCAACGGCAGGTCTGCACCTCTCATTACGCATTGCCTGGTCCCCCGAAATTATCGCCAGGCTACAACAACGCTGCCTGCTGGCCGGGATTCGTTTCGATACGTTGCCAGATATAGAGAATGGCTCAGAAGCCGCATGGCGTGAAGAGAACAGCGACGCAGTTATGTTTTTTGGATTTGGTGGATTGCAGTTACAGCAGATAAAAAGAGTCCTGGCGGTACTGGAGCAGGCGCTATCGCAGCCTTAATGGATTACAGGGATCGAGCCTGCCGCTCAATCCCTGTTGTTCGCCTTACAGCAGATCGCGGAACTGTGTTTGTTTCAGCGCCAGCTCAACGCCACGGACTTCCGCCAGTCCTTTCAGACGACCAATCGCAGAGTAGCCCGGGTTGGTTTTTTTATGCAAATCATCAAGCATCTGGTGCCCGTGATCGGGGCGCATCGGGATTGGACGCAGATCGCCCGCCTTTTTACGACGCTGCTCTTCGCTCAGAATCGCCGCCACCACCGATACCATATCCACATCGCCCTGCAAATGCGCACCTTCGTGGAAGGTTTTCGGGTTATCTTCACGGCAAGTTGAACGCAGATGCGTGAAGTGAATACGATCGCCAAAGGTTTCAATCATTTTCACCAGATCGTTATCGGCGCGTACGCCGTAGGAGCCGGTGCACATGGTGAAACCGTTATTGATGCTGTCGACGGTGTCTTTCAGCCACTGCATATCTTCGATGGTCGAAACGATGCGCGGCAGGCCAAGGATCGGACGCGGCGGATCGTCCGGGTGTACGGCCAGACGCACGCCGACTTCTTCTGCCACTGGCACTATCGCCCGCAGGAATACCGCCATGTTATTGCGCAAGTCGTCTTTGCTGATGCCGTCATATTCAGCAAGGCG
This sequence comes from Citrobacter werkmanii, assembly GCF_008693645.1. Taxonomy (NCBI): domain Bacteria; kingdom Pseudomonadati; phylum Pseudomonadota; class Gammaproteobacteria; order Enterobacterales; family Enterobacteriaceae; genus Citrobacter; species Citrobacter werkmanii. The sequence goes on from NZ_CP044101.1 coordinate 3,376,649, forward strand.
CGCACGGAACTGATCCAGGGTATACCCCTCTTCGGCACCGGGCAGACCTGCGATGATATTGCGCGTCAGTTTTTCAATATCGGCCTCGCTCATGGCATTGAAATAGTCCAGCGCCTGGCGTTGTTCTTCCGGGGTATAATCCGCTTCAGCCCCTGAACGTTTGAGGATATGCAGCTCAAAGGCAGCAAAAGCGATCTGGTCAAAACGCAGCGCTTTGGAGCCGTCCGGCAACTGATACTCGAGATCAGTACGCGTCCAGTCGAGGATCGGCATGAAGTTATAGCATACGGTATCGATGCCGCAGGTCGCCAGATTACGGATACTCTGCTGATAGTTAGCAATCCACGTTTGATATTGACCAGAGTGCGTTTTGATATCTTCGTGGACGGGGATACTTTCCACCACTGACCAGGTCAGCCCTTTTTCAGCCAGAATAGCCTGCCGCTTTTTAATCTCTTCTACCGGCCAGACTTCACCGTTGGCAATGTGGTGCAAGGCGGTCACAACACCCGTTGCGCCAGCCTGACGCACATCATCAAGCGATACTGGATCGTTAGGTCCGTACCAACGCCAGGTTTGTTCCATGGTTTCACCTCACAAGTTGTTATACCAAATTAGACTCACTTAATGACGACTACCATACAGGCATCTGGGCGAGGATCAACGAATCCGCAATGATTGGTTGATCCAGCTCACATTACCCGGATAAATGAGGCACACCAATTCAATTTGCTGTCATATAACTTTATACTGCCATTGTTAATTAATGGTTAATCAGGTGTATTGAATGAAAACTATTGCCTCAGTGCCGCTCGCGAAAAATGTCATGATGCCGCAGTACGATCGCCAACAATTAAAAACGCGGATTGTGCATTTTGGTTTCGGTGCTTTTCACCGTGCCCATCAGGCATTACTGACCGACCGGGTACTGAATGCACAGGGTGGGGACTGGGGAATTTGTGAGATAAGTCTGTTCAGCGGCGATCGACTAATGAGTCAGCTTCGCGAGCAGGATCATTTATTTACCGTGTTAGAAAAAGGGGCGAATGGCAACCAACCGATTGTTATCGGCTCCGTCAAAGAATGTCTGAACGCCACGCTGGATTCGCTGGCGGCCATTATCGAAAAATTCTGTGAACCTCAGGTGGCGATTGTCTCGTTAACGATTACGGAAAAAGGCTACTGCATCGATCCGGCAACAGGCTCGCTGGATCTTTCTCATCCACGCATTATTCATGATCTACAGACTCCGGCTGAGCCACATTCCGCACCCGGCATTATTGTTGAAGCGCTGCACCGCCGACGTGAACGCGGGCTGCAACCTTTTACCGTCCTCTCCTGCGATAATATCCCGGATAATGGCCATGCGGTAAAAAACGCCGTACTGGGAATGGCGGAGAAACGCTCACCTGAGCTGGCCCACTGGATCCAGGAGCATGTCAGCTTCCCGGGTACCATGGTGGACAGGATTGTTCCTGCCGCCACCGAAGAGTCACTGGCTGAAATCGCCCGCGAGTTGGGGGTGGCCGATCCCTGCGCAATCAGCTGCGAGCCCTTTATTCAGTGGGTGATTGAAGACAATTTTGTGTGTGGTCGTCCGCAGTGGGAAACCGCCGGCGTACAAATGGTTGAAAACGTTCTGCCGTGGGAACAAATGAAATTGCGGATGCTGAACGGTAGCCATTCGTTTCTCGCGTATCTCGGCTATCTGGCCGGGTTTCAGCACATCAGCGACTGCATGCAGGACAGCGCTTTTCGTGAAGCCGCCTACCGTCTGATGCTCAACGAACAGGCGCCTACCCTGCAAATCACCGATGTTGATTTAGACCAGTATGCCGCTAGCCTGCTGGAACGCTTTGCCAACCCGGCGTTGAAGCATAAAACCTGGCAAATCGCGATGGATGGTAGCCAAAAATTACCCCAGCGTATGCTGGAAGGGATCCGCGTACATTTAGCACGGCGCAGCGAGTGGCCGCTGCTGGCACTCGGCGTCGCAGGCTGGATGCGTTACGTAAGCGGAGTGGATGATTCAGGTGCGGCCATTGATATTCGTGATCCATTGAGCGAGAAAATCAGCGCGCTTGTGAAGCAGAGTACAGACTCAGAACGCGTCAGCGCCCTGCTGTCTCTGCATGAGATTTTCGCCACCGATCTGGTACAGAATCCGCAGTTTGTTGCGGCCATTCAGCTCGCCAGGCAACGTATTGCCCAATATGGGGCGCATCAGGCTGTCATTGAGACGTTAAAAAGTTAACGATTTCTGCCATTAATCAGGACGAAGCGCGTCTTCGTCCTCTCACCCCTTCTCTTTTTCCCCGTTTTTCGCCAGGATTGTTAAATGCCATTACGGCAATTTATGATTCTGGAGTAAATGTGACTAAAACCAATCTCATCACCGGTTTTCTCGGCAGTGGCAAAACCACCTCTATTCTTCATTTATTGGCAAACAAAGATCCCGCAGAGAAGTGGGCCGTACTGGTCAATGAGTTTGGCGAAGTCGGTATTGATGGTGCCCTGTTAGCCGACAGCGGCGCATTGCTAAAAGAGATCCCCGGCGGCTGTATGTGCTGTGTTAACGGTCTGCCAATGCAGGTTGGCCTCAATACATTATTGCGTCAGGGAAAACCTGACCGACTGCTCATTGAACCTACCGGTCTCGGACATCCCAAACAGATTCTGGATTTACTTACCGCTCCGGTTTACGAACCGTGGATCGATTTGCGCGCGACCCTTTGTATTCTTGATCCTCGCCAGCTACTGGATGAAAAAAGCGTCGCCAATGACAATTTCCGCGATCAACTGGCTGCCGCCGATATCATCGTCGCCAACAAAGCCGACCGCGCCACAACGGAAAGCGAAAACGCCCTGCAAACCTGGTGGCAGCACTATGGCGGCAATCGTCAGTTGGTTCATGCCGATCATGGAAATATTGCCGGTCAATTACTGGATTTGCCCCGACTAAACCTGGCGCAGCTTCCCGCAAGCGCTGAGCACGCCCATAGTCATGCTGACAAGAAAGGGCTGGCGGCGTTAAGTTTGCCCGCGCAACAGCGTTGGCGTCGCAGCCTGAACAGCGGTCAGGGTCATCAGGCCTGCGGCTGGATCTTTGACGCCGATACGGTGTTCGATACCATCGGCCTGCTGGAATGGTCGCGCCTTGCACCCGTAGGGCGTGTAAAAGGTGTAATGCGTATCAAAGAGGGGCTGGTGCGCATTAACCGTCAGGGAGACGACTGGCATATTGAGACGCAAAACGTCGCTCCGCCGGATAGCCGTATTGAACTCATCTCCGATACCGACACCGACTGGAATACGTTACAGAGCGCATTGTTGAGACTTCGTTTAGACGGTAGCGCGTAAGGTTGCCTTCGTTTTATAGCAATGGTAAACGACGATGAAAACCCGATACCCTCTTATTATACTGCTCAATATTGCAGGTATAGCGCTGTTTCTGTCCTGGTATATTCCCGCCGGGCACGGGTTCTGGTCCTCACTGGATACGGGCGTCTTCCGTTTCTTCAATCAGAAGCTGGTTGAAAGCCCGCTGTTTCTGTGGATTGTTGCGATCACCAATAACCGGGCATTTGATGGCTGCTCGTTGTTGGCTATGGGCGCACTGATGCTGCACTTTTGGCTGAAGGATACGGCGGAAGGTCGCCGGCGTATTGTGGCTATTGGTCTGGTGATGCTGCTCACCGCAGTGGTATTAAATCAGTTGGGCCAGGCGCTTATTCCGGTTAAACGCGCCAGCCCTACTCTGATGCTGGATAATATTTATCGCGTCAGCGAACTGCTGCATATTCCAACCAAAGATGCCTCCAGAGACAGTTTTCCTGGCGATCACGGCATGATGCTGCTTATTTTTTCCGCATTTATGCTGCGTTATTTCGGAAAAGTTGCAGGCATAATCGGCCTTATTATCGCTGTGGTTTTTGCTTTTCCACGCGTAATGATCGGCGCTCACTGGCTCACCGATATCGTGGTCGGCTCCATGACGGTTGTGCTGATTGGCTTACCCTGGTGGCTAATGACGCCATTAAGCGATCGTCTGGTCACGCTGTTTGTGAATTATCTGCCCGGCAAAAACAAACAATTTTCAAACAAATAACGCAAAACAATTAACATCATCAGGGAAACTTCTGATTCCCTGATGATGACGACCGATATTCCATCATTCTGATTGTCATTCTCCTGTCATCTTATTCATGTTTAGAATGAATGGCTTGCATATTTTTTACGCTAATTGTTCTTAATTTAGCCAATGCCGTTTATTCACTTTCTGTATCAATTTTTCTTATAAGAAATCACATAAAATCTCTCGCAATGACTGGGGCGATCGGGTAACCTCGAACTCGTTTTGCCTCGCGGGACAATTATTCCCTTTCTGAATAAATTTGTGCGTTCTGCCACAGATTTGACCTTAAGGAATTGTCTCATCGTGCGATGGTAATTAGTCTCGTCACGTTTGGCATTTTTTATAACGATATTTATCGTTAAGGACTTCAAGGGAAAACAAACAAAATGGTCAAATCTCAACCGATTTTGAGATATATCTTGCGGGGCATACCCGCGATAGCAGTTGCGGTTCTGCTTTCCGCATGTAGTACCACGAACACCGCCAGGAATATGCATTCTGAGACGCATGCTGTGGGCAATGGAGATAACTCTTCACTGCAAGCCTCTCAGGATGAATTTGAAAATATGGTCCGTAATATCGATGTTAAATCACGTATTATGGATCAGTATGCTGACTGGAAAGGCGTGCGTTACCGCCTTGGCGGCAGCACCAAAAAAGGTATTGATTGCTCCAGCTTCGTACAGCGTACGTTCCGTGAGCAGTTTGGTTTAGAGCTTCCGCGCTCAACCTACGAACAACAGGAAACGGGTAAATCCGTTTCGCGTACTAATCTGCGCACAGGCGATCTGGTTCTGTTCCGTGCTGGCTCCACAGGCCGCCACGTCGGTATCTATATCGGCAACAACCAGTTTGTTCATGCCTCGACCAGCAGTGGCGTTATCATTTCCAGCATGAACGAGCCTTACTGGAAAAAACGTTACAACGAAGCTCGCCGGGTTCTGAGCCGCAGTTAATTTCGTTTGGCAGCTATCCCTTGGCTATCCTGATGAGACATATCAAAAGCACTGCTTCGGCGGTGCTTTTTTGTTTCGCCTCTCGACTAAGAAAAATCTCACAGCATGGACCATTTCAGGTTATATTCATACAGAATAAGCGGTTACTACAGGTAAACATAAGGAACTATGTTCAGACGCAGCTCTTCATCCGGTCGGAAAATCCTGCTTTCCTGTATGTTAACGGGGCTTATCGTCGCATTGCTGGTGAGTACCCTGCAATTTTTGGTTACCTGGCATAAGCGAGAGGTTAAGTACGAAACGCTGCTTGCCGATATCCAGAATTATGTCAGTAGTTACTTTGCAGATCTCAAAACCACCACAGATGCGCTTCAACCCCTGCTGGAAAAGAACTGCCAGCAAGTCGCTGCAAAGCTTACCTCCAGTGCGGCTTTTAACCTCAACGTTCGCGCTTTTTTGCTGGTAAAAGACGGCATTGCTTTTTGCTCCTCCGCAACAGGCGCAATGAACGCCCCCATTTTGTCGCTGATCCCCAAGCTGAATATCAACAAAGATGTTGATGTGGAAATACTTTCCGGGACGCCCATGATGCCGGATAAGCCAGCGATAATGATTTGGCACCGCAATCCCTCGTTCCATAACAGCGGCGTATTTTCTTCATTGAATATCAACCTGGCGCCCTATCTGCTTTATACCGCCCGCGAGGATAATTTTAATGGTATTGCCGTTATTGCTGGCGACACGGCTATTTCAACATTTTCATCCCGAATTATGGACGTCTCTGCGCTGCCTAACACGCCATGGCGCCAGGCGACGCTTAAAGAGGTACCGCTGAAGATTCGTTTGTATGCGCAAGAGTGGACGTACAACGACATCTGGTACGCGATTATGTTGGGATGTATGGCCGGGATTATCACCGGGGTTCTCCTCTGGTATTACATCTTCACTGTCCGGTTACGCCCTGGTAAAGATATCCTCCACGCCATCAAACATAATCAATTTTATGTGGTGTACCAGCCCGTCGTAGAGATGCAAACGCTGGAGGTAAAAGGTGTTGAGGTGTTATTACGTTGGCATCATCCATCAACGGGTGAGATCCCACCGGATGCCTTCATTCATTATGCAGAATCGCAGAAAATGATTGTCCCGCTGACCCAACATCTCTTTAAGTTGATAGCGCAGGACGCCCCGACGCTGCAAAAAGTGTTTCCTGCTGGCGCCAAACTGGGGATTAACATCGCACCAACGCACCTGCACGGCGAGAGTTTTAAAGATGACATCCGACGGCTGCGCGCCTCGCTTCCCGCGAACCATTTTCAGTTAGTGCTGGAAATCACTGAACGCGATATGCTTAATCAACACGAGGCGACACAGCTATTCGAATGGCTACACTCTGTTGGCTTTGAAATTGCTATTGATGATTTCGGCACCGGTCATAGCGCGCTTATCTATCTGGAACGCTTCACCGTTGACTACCTGAAAATCGATCGCGGGTTTATTAACGCCATCGGCACAGAAACCCTGACCTCTCCGGTTCTGGACGCCGTGTTGACACTCTCTAAGCGTCTTAATATGCTGACGGTTGCTGAAGGGGTAGAAACACCTGAGCAAGCTCGTTGGCTGCGCGATCGTGGAGTACATTTTTTCCAGGGATACTGGATTAGCCGACCGTTAAAGCTTGCTGATTTCGTGCGTTGGATGGCGCAGCCCAATAAGCCAACGTGGTGATCGCAGTTTGCGATTCATATACTCTTACTCGCCGCCACACCCCTTATCTCTCAGGCATGATGCCCGTCGGGTTGTGACAGGAAAAGGAAAGCGCTTTTATATGATCCCTCGCCTACTGCTGCTGTTTATCGCCCTCATCGGGTTTAGCGTTCAGGCGCAATCCATCAAAGAAAGCTATGCGTTTGCCGTACTGGGCGAACCGAAGTACGCGTTTAACTTTAACCACTTTGATTACGTTAACCCAGCCGCGCCCAAAGGCGGGCAAATCACCCTCTCCGCGATTGGTACGTTCGATAACTTCAACCGCTATGCAATGCGTGGCAATCCCGGCGCGCGCACCGAAACGCTGTACGATACGCTTTTTACCACCTCTGACGACGAGCCTGGCAGCTATTACCCGCTCATTGCCGACAGCGCGCGCTATGCTGACGACTATTCCTGGGTAGAAATCGCCATTAATCCACGGGCGCGTTTTCACGATGGCTCCCCCATTACCGCCAGCGATGTCGCCTTCACCTTTCACAAATTTATGACTGAAGGCGTGCCGCAGTTTCGCCTCGTCTACAAAGGCACAACGGTAAAAGCCATTGCGCCGTTAACCGTGCGTATTGAATTAGCCAAACCGGGCAAAGAGGATATGCTCAGCCTGTTTTCATTACCCGTGATGCCTGAGAAATACTGGAAGGATCATAAACTCAGCGATCCCTTATCTTCCCCACCGCTTGCCAGCGGCCCGTACCGCATCACCCAGTGGAAAATGGGCCAGTATATTGTCTATTCGCGTGTCAAAGATTATTGGGCCGCGAACCTGCCCGTTAACCGCGGGCGCTGGAACTTTGATACCATCCGCTACGATTACTATCTTGATGACAACGTCGCCTTTGAAGCGTTTAAGGCCGGTGCGTTTGATCTGCGTCTGGAGAACGATGCCAAAAACTGGGCGACACGTTATACCGGCAAAAATTTCGCAAATCATTACATCATCAAAGATGAGCAGAAAAACGAATCCGCACAGGATACGCGTTGGCTGGCCTTTAATATTCAGCGTCCGGTATTCAGCGATCGACGCGTACGTGAAGCCATCACGCTGGCCTTTGATTTTGAATGGATGAATAAAGCCCTGTTCTATAACGCCTGGAGCCGGACAAACAGCTATTTTCAGAATACCGAGTATGCCGCAAAAAATTACCCCGATGCGGATGAACTGGTGATACTCGCGCCATTGAAAAAAGATCTCCCCCCTGAGGTCTTCAGCCAAATTTATCAGCCGCCAAAATCAACAGGTGATGGTTACGATCGTGACAACTTATTGAAAGCCAATACCTTACTGGAACAGGCTGGCTGGATACTAAAGGGACAGCAGCGCGTGAACAGCGCCAGCGGTAAACCCCTGAGCTTCGAACTGTTGCTCCCGGCGGGCAGTAACAGCCAGTGGGTACTGCCGTTCCAGCACAACCTGCAGCGCTTAGGCATCACCATGAACATCCGCCAGGTTGATAATTCGCAAATCACGAACCGCCTGCGCAGTCGCGACTATGACATGATGCCGAGGTTGTACCGCGCGATGCCGTGGCCGAGTTCGGACCTGCAAATTCTGTGGGCTTCTGAATACATTGACTCCAGCTACAATGCGCCCGGCGTGCAAAGCCCGGTGATTGATAAATTGATCAATCAAATCATCGCGGCACAAGGTGATAAAGCCAAACTGATCCCGCTGGGACGGGCGCTGGACAGGGTATTAACCTGGAACTACTACATGTTGCCGATGTGGTACATGGCCGAGGATCGTATCGCCTGGTGGGACAAATTTTCACATCCTGCTATTCGCCCAATTTACACCATCGGCCTCGACAACTGGTGGTATGACGTCAACAAAGCGGCGAAGCTACCCGCAGCCAGACGACAGGGAGAGTAAATGGGCGCTTATCTGATTCGACGTCTGCTGCTGGTGATCCCGACGCTCTGGGCCATCATCACCATCAACTTTTTTATCGTGCAAATTGCCCCCGGCGGTCCCGTTGAGCAGGCCGTCGCCGCTATTGAGTTCGGGCAAAGTGGCGCCTTACCCGGCGCGGGCAGCGAAGGCGTTCGCGCCAGCCACGCGCAAACCGGCGTGGGTAACATCAGCGACAGCAATTATCGCGGAGGCCGCGGTCTGGATCCGGAAGTGATTGCAGAAATCACCCGCCGCTACGGGTTCGATAAACCTATTCATGAGCGTTACTTCAAAATGCTCTGGGACTACATTCGTTTCGATTTCGGCGACAGCCTGTTTCGTAGCGCTTCGGTGCTGACGCTTATCAAAGACAGCCTGCCCGTTTCCGTTACGCTTGGGCTGTGGAGCACACTCATCATCTATCTGGTGTCGATCCCGCTAGGTATCCGTAAAGCGGTACACAATGGCAGCCGATTCGATGTGTGGAGCAGCGCATTCATTATTATTGGCTATGCCATCCCGGCATTTCTGTTTGCGATTTTGCTGATCGTCTTTTTTGCCGGGGGAAGCTACTACGACCTGTTCCCGCTGCGCGGGCTGGTTTCCGCCAACTTTGACTCTCTGCCCTGGTATCAGAAAGTGACCGACTACCTGTGGCATATTACCCTGCCGGTGCTGGCGACGGTGGTTGGCGGGTTTGCCGCGCTGACCATGCTGACTAAAAACTCATTTCTGGATGAAGTCCGCAAGCAGTATGTCGTTACCGCGCGAGCCAAAGGGGTAAGCGAGAAAAATATTCTATGGAAACATGTGTTTCGCAACGCGATGTTACTGGTGATAGCAGGTTTCCCGGCAACGTTTATCAGCATGTTTTTTACCGGCTCGCTGCTGATTGAAGTCATGTTCTCGCTTAACGGACTGGGGTTACTGGGGTATGAATCCACCGTATCACGCGACTACCCGGTGATGTTTGGCACGCTCTATATCTTCACCCTGATCGGACTGCTGCTGAATATTCTCAGTGATATCAGCTATACGCTGGTCGATCCCCGTATTGATTTTGAGGGACGCTAATGTCGCGATTAAGCCCCGTCAATCAGGCCCGCTGGGCGCGTTTTCGTCATAACCGCCGCGGCTACTGGTCGCTGTGGATTTTTCTGGTGTTGTTTGGCCTTAGCCTGTGTTCCGAACTGATTGCCAACGATAAGCCGCTGCTGGTGCGCTATGACAGCAGTTGGTATTTCCCTCTGTTCAAAAACTACAGTGAAAGCGACTTTGGCGGACCACTGGCGACCAAAGCTGATTATCAGGATCCCTGGCTACAGCAGCGCCTGGAGAAGCAGGGCTGGATCCTGTGGGCGCCCGTACGCTTTGGGGCCACCAGCATTAACTTTGCCACTGATAAGCCCTTCCCTTCCCCACCTTCTGCGCAAAACTGGCTGGGGACGGACGCCAACGGCGGCGACGTGCTGGCGCGTATCCTCTACGGCACGCGTATCTCGGTCCTGTTTGGTTTAATGCTGACCCTGTGTTCCAGCGTGATGGGCATCATGGCTGGCGCTATTCAGGGCTATTATGGCGGCAAGGTGGACCTGTGGGGGCAGCGATTCATTGAGGTTTGGTCTGGTATGCCAACGCTGTTTCTGATCATTTTGCTGTCGAGCGTGGTCCAGCCCAACTTCTGGTGGCTGCTGGGCATTACCGTGCTGTTTGGCTGGATGAGTCTGGTTGGCGTGGTGCGTGCGGAATTTTTACGTACCCGAAACTTTGATTACATTCGTGCCGCGCAGGCGCTCGGCGTGAGCGATCGCAGTATTATTCTGCGTCATATGCTACCCAACGCGATGGTCGCCGCCCTGACTTTTTTACCGTTTATATTATGCGCCTCGATAACCACCCTGACCTCGCTGGATTTCCTCGGATTCGGCTTACCGCTTGGCTCGCCATCGTTGGGAGAACTCCTGTTACAAGGTAAAAATAACCTGCAGGCGCCGTGGCTTGGGATCACTGCGTTCATCTCCGTTGCCCTGCTTTTATCGCTACTGATCTTTATTGGTGAAGCGGTACGCGACGCGTTTGATCCCAATAAGGCGATTTAAAATGACACAACCTCTGTTAGCTATTGAGAATTTATCGGTAGGTTTTCGCCACCAGGAGAGCGTGCGCACCGTGGTCAACACTCTCTCATTGCGGGTTGATGCCGGGCAAACGCTGGCGCTGGTGGGCGAATCTGGCTCAGGGAAAAGTGTGACCGCGCTTTCTATTCTGCGCTTATTACCGTCCCCTCCTGCGGTCTATCTTGCCGGTGATATTCGTTTCCATGGTGAATCATTGCTTCACGCCGACGAGCAAACGCTTCGCGGCGTACGAGGGAACAAAATCGCCATGATTTTCCAGGAGCCGATGGTGTCACTGAACCCGCTTCACAACCTGGAAAAACAGCTTTACGAGGTGCTGTCGCTGCATCGGGGAATGCGTCGCGAGGCCGCCCGGGCAGAGATTCTGACCTGTCTGGACCGCGTCGGGATCCGTCAGGCGGCCAAACGTCTCGCAGATTACCCACACCAATTGTCCGGCGGTGAGCGCCAACGTGTGATGATCGCCATGGCGCTGCTAACGCGGCCAGAACTGCTGATTGCCGATGAACCCACCACCGCGCTGGATGTCTCCGTTCAGGCGCAGATCCTGCAACTGCTGCGGGGGTTACAGCGAGAGCTGAATATGGGATTACTATTCATCACCCATAACCTCAGCATTGTGAAAAAGCTGGCCGATACCGTGGCGGTCATGCAAAACGGCCTGTGCGTTGAGCAAAATCGTGCCGCACAACTGCTCTCTGCGCCCTCGCATCCGTACACGCAGAAATTGTTAAACAGCGAACCTTCCGGTGACCCGGTCCCCTTACCTGTAGGGCAAACTCCCTTGCTGGAAGTGGAAAAACTCCGCGTCGCCTTCCCTGTCCGCAAAGGCATTCTGAAGCGCGTAGTAGACCATAACGTCGTGGTCAACGACGTCAGTTTTTCCCTGCGGCCCGGTGAAACGCTGGGGCTGGTCGGTGAGTCAGGTTCCGGGAAAAGCACCACCGGGCTGGCGCTACTGAGGCTAATCACATCGCAGGGGAGTATTGTGTTCGATGGCCAGGCGTTGCATACCTTAAATCGTCGCCAGCTGTTACCCGTACGTCACCGCATTCAGGTGGTATTTCAGGATCCTAACTCCTCGCTAAACCCACGTTTAAGCGTGCTACAAATTATTGAGGAGGGACTACGCGTTCATCAACCGACACTTACTGCCGAACAACGTGAAGCGCAGGTGAAAGCGGTCATGACGGAAGTGGGGCTGGATAGCGAAACGCGACATCGTTATCCCGCAGAGTTTTCCGGTGGTCAACGTCAACGCATAGCCATTGCCCGGGCGTTGATTCTAAAACCTTCGCTGATCATTCTGGATGAGCCGACATCCTCACTCGACAGGACCGTACAGGCGCAAATCCTGATGTTGTTAAAGTCCTTACAGGAAAAGCATCGTCTGGCCTATATTTTTATCAGCCATGATTTGCATGTCGTACGCGCGTTGTGCCATCAGGTTATTGTGCTAAGGCAGGGAGAAGTTGTGGAACAGGGGCAATGCGAGCACGTATTCAACGCGCCACAACAGGCCTATACGCGTCAGCTGCTCGCGCTAAGCTGACGCTCAAAACGGATTGTTATTTGAAAAAGGTTCTGCGATTGCCACGCCGAAATTTTTCAGTCTGCAGGTCGCAGCAAACTCATCCTGACGATTCACAAACAGGCACGGCTCCCCTTCGCATTCCAGAACGGAACAAGGAACCTCAATGTCACTGAGGGCCTGGCTGAGTTTATGCATGACTGACCACGCGCTATCACCATCCGGGCTGAGCAATTTGAGCGCCACCAGGCTGTTCTCATTGCTCTGGCCGTTTTGCGGAATCGGTTCAACTTTCGAACCTGCGAAACCCACCGACCAACGATAGCACTGCGGCAGACGATGAACGATTGAGAGTTGTAATGTCATCACTTTCTTTCCCTGGAAGCACAATCACTTCACAATTATTTTACATCAATATTAACACATCATTGACAAAACGTCTTTAAACAGTTGGTAAACGTTTACACCCATGTCCATATGCTGCTTTCCGAACCAGGTATTTAAATTTATTCAATGGTTCTGGCAAATTTCCGGGCTATATGTACTCGTTTCTGAGATCTAACTCAACCTTTTTAACTACAATGATGTGACTTTTTACATAAATTGATTTTACATAAAATAAACATAAGCAGGAGAATTGATAGATTTGCGGTTGATATACATCAACTCTGGAGGCCTTATGACCTCCAGGTTGTGTATTAGATCACCGTTTTTTAGCGCGACTGGCGTAGAGATAGAAGAGAATAGAGCTGGTGGCGCAAAACGCTATCGACCAAATCATCGGCCAGGCCGAGTTAAAAGTCGCCAGTGACAACAGTGCCCCAACAATAGCGCCAATGCCAAATCTGAACGTCCCCGCCAAAGATGATGCCGTTCCCGCCATGTGCGGGAATTCATCCAGGATGACCGCCATCGCGTTAGATGACACCATCGACACGCAGCCGACAAATGCCGCCACGCCCACCACCAGCGCCCAAAAACCTACCCCGAATAGCGCACTGAAAACCATCCAGCCCGCCATCACAAACTGGATCCACAGCCCCGCACGGAACATATTCAATGCCCCAACCCGGCGAACAAAGCGGCTGTTGATGATGGTCATCACGAACAGGAAAACAATATTCAGCGCGAAGTAGTAACCGAAATGCTGCGGTGAAACATGGTTAATCTCAATGTAGACAAAAGGCCCGGCGCTAAGGAAAGAAAACATTCCGGCAAAGCTGAACCCGCTGGCCAGCATATAGCTCAGTACGCGCTTATGACGAAACAACGAGGCAAAGTTGCCAAGAGTAGTGCGCAAGCGAAACGGCTGGCGACGCTCTACGGGCAATGTTTCTTTGATCAGCGTAAAGATCATCACTGAAGCCAGAATAGCCGCCACGGCGAGGATCCAAAAGATATAGTGCCAGCTCAGCCATACCAGCACCCAGCCGCCCACAATGGGCGCCAGCAATGGCGCTATCGTGGTGACCAACATGACGAATGACATCATGCGCGAGAACTCTTCCTTCGGATAGATATCGCGCATCAGGGCGTTGATAACCACGCTCGCCGCCGCAGCCGCCAGACCATGGAAGAAACGCATTATGATCAGTTGATCGATAGTTTGCGCCAGCGCACAGGCAACTGCCGCCGCCGCAAACACCAGCGTTCCGCCCAGTATTACCGGCTTACGCCCAATGCTGTCTGCCATTGGACCATACAGCAACTGCCCCACCGCAAAACCTAAAATATAGGTACTGAGGGTCATCTGCGCGCTACCGGCAGGCACACCAAACTGTTCAGAGATAACAGGCAGCGCCGGAAGATACATATCAATCGACAACGGCATCAGCATGGCTAACAAGCCAAGGATAAAGACAATGGCAATTGACGAGTTCTGCCGGGTGGTCACATTTAGCTCCTGAGATTAACGCGGGGTTAAGTTAACGCTGGCAATTTCTTCTTCAGTTAATGGACGGTATTCGCCAGGCTCAAGGTCATCATCAAGCTTAATGGCGCCGATCCGTTCACGGTGCAGTTCTACAACGTGGTTCCCCACGGCGGCGAACATGCGTTTCACCTGATGATAGCGCCCTTCGCTGATGGTCAATCGCACCTGAGTTGGCGTAATGACTTCCAGCACGGCCGGCTTTGTCAGGTCTTTTTCGTTATGCAGTTGTACGCCACGGGCAAACTGCTCGGCGGTATCATCCGCCACCGGCGATTCCAGCGTCACCAGATAGGTTTTCTCACAATGGTGACGTGGCGAAGTGATGCGATGCGACCACTGTCCGTCATCGGTCATCAGCACCAGTCCGGTGGTGTCGATATCCAGACGGCCTGCCGCATGTAATTTGTGTGCGACGGGTTCATCGAGGAAATAAAGAACCGTCGGGTGATCCGGATCATCCGTTGAACAAACATAGCCCTGCGGCTTATTCAGCATAAAATAGCGCGGGCCATTCTGTTGAATCAGGGAATTGCCGTCATATTCGACGTCATGTTCTGGCAGCAGCTTAAAGGCGCTATTTCTGACGATTTCACCGTCGACGGTAACGCGGTTAGCACGGATCTCACGCCCGGCAATAGCGCGGCTGACGCCGAGTTGCTGAGCGATAAATTTATCAAGTCGCATGAGTGTGATTTTTGCCTGTAAAAATACGAGAATCGGGTTTGCGCCCGAAAAGTGGGACTGTTATCCGCCCAGTATAGCGGCGTTACACCATCCCTCAAGGGAAATGATTCATGGCATACTATTCATTGTTACTGTTTACCTTAGTGAGCCCATGATTTTTACTCTTCGCCCGTACCAACAAGAAGCCGTGGACGCCACGCTCAACCATTTTCGCCACCACCGCACGCCGGCGGTTATCGTCCTGCCAACCGGCGCGGGCAAAAGCCTGGTGATAGCGGAACTGGCCCGCGTGGCGCGTGGTCGCGTGCTGGTACTGGCGCACGTCAAAGAGCTGGTCGCGCAAAACCACGCCAAATATTGCGCGTTGGGGCTGGAGGCCGATATTTTTGCCGCCGGGCTGAAGCGTAAAGAGAGCCACGGAAAAGTGGTATTTGGCAGCGTACAGTCGGTGGCGCGTAATCTGGATGCCTTTCAGGGAGAGTTTTCCCTGCTTATCGTCGATGAATGTCACCGCATCGGTGATGATGAAGAGAGTCAGTATCAGCAAATCCTCACTCACCTGACCAACGTCAATCCCCATTTACGCCTGCTGGGGCTTACCGCCACGCCTTTTCGTCTGGGTAAAGGCTGGATTTACCACTTTCATTATCACGGAATGGTGCGCGGCGATGAAAAAGCGCTGTTTCGCGACTGCATTTATGAATTACCGCTGCGCTATATGATTAAACACGGCTACCTGACGCCGCCGGAACGCCTCGACATGCCGGTCGTGCAGTATGACTTCAGCCGCCTGCAGGCACAAAGTAACGGCCTGTTCAGCGAGGCGGACCTTAATCGGGAATTAAAAAAGCAGCAGCGAATCACGCCGCATATCATCAGCCAGATTATTGAGTTTGCCCAGATGCGCAAAGGGGTGATGATTTTCGCCGCCACCGTTGAACACGCCAAAGAAATTCTGGGCCTGCTGCCTGCTGACGATGCCGCGCTTATTACCGGAGATACGCCAGGCGCGGAGCGTGACGCACTGATTGAAGAGTTTAAAGCCCAGCGCTTTCGCTTTCTGGTGAATGTGTCGGTCCTGACTACCGGCTTCGATGCCCCACACGTCGACCTTATCGCCATTCTCCGCCCGACGGAATCAGTCAGCCTGTACCAACAAATTGTTGGTCGCGGACTGCGCCTGGCCCCAGGTAAAACCGACTGTCTGATCCTCGATTACGCGGGTAATCCCCACGATCTGTACGCCCCGGAAGTGGGCGCGCCGAAGGGAAAAAGCGACAACGTGCCGGTACAGGTGTTCTGCCCTGCCTGCGGATTTGCCAACACCTTCTGGGGCAAAACAACAGCTGACGGCACGCTGATTGAACACTTTGGTCGCCGCTGCCAGGGATGGTTTGAAGATGATGACGGTCATCGCGAACAGTGCGACTTTCGTTTCCGTTTTAAAAATTGCCCGCAGTGCAACGCGGAAAATGACATTGCCGCCCGCCGCTGCCGTGAATGCGATACGGTGCTGGTCGACCCGGATGATATGCTGAAAGCGGCGTTGAGGCTAAAAGATGCGCTGGTCCTGCGCTGTAGCGGTATGGTGTTACAAAATGGCCAGGATGAAAAAGGCGAATGGCTAAAAATCACCTATTACGATGAAGACGGAGCCGACGTCAGCGAACGCTTTCGTCTACACACTCCCGCGCAGCGTACGGCATTCGAACAACTGTTTATTCGCCCGCACACCCGTACCCCCGGTATTCCCTTACGCTGGATAACCGCCGCCGATATCCTCGCCCAGCAGGCGCTGTTACGCCATCCTGATTTCGTGGTTGCGCGCATGAAAGGTCAGTACTGGCAGGTGCGTGAAAAGGTCTTCGATTATGAAGGTCGCTTTCGCCGGGCACATGAATTACGCGGTTAATTGTACTTTTGATTGATGTACCAGCCGTTTGAGTATAGAATCTCGCCCGCTTTTGCATACGCAAAGCAGATCACTTACCTGTTGCTGGGTCGCCTGTAGCAGGAATTATTAAAGAGAGATTTAAATGTTTACTATCAACGCTGAAGTACGTAAAGAGCAGGGTAAGGGTGCGAGCCGCCGCCTGCGTGCCGCTAACAAGTTCCCGGCAATCATCTACGGTGGCGCAGAGGCCCCGATTGCTATCGAACTGGATCACGATGCAGTTATGAACATGCAAGCTAAAGCTGAATTCTACAGCGAAGTTCTGACCATCGTTGTTGACGGTAAAGAAGTTAAAGTTAAAGCTCAGGCTGTACAGCGTCACGCTTTCAAGCCGAAGCTGACTCACATCGACTTCGTTCGCGCGTAATCGCCTGGAAGTTGAAGAAAACCCCGCCTCGGCGGGGTTTTTTTATGGAATTTTGTTCGCGATAAAGATGAATCACGCAGGCCGGATAAGGCGTTTTCGCCCCATCCGGCAAACAGTTTTATTTCCCGCCCGACGTGCGGCGCTGGAGTTGGTCGCGCAGGTTCGGCGGCGTACCTTTGATGGTTAACGTGTCCGTCGCCGGATCCCAGAAAATACGCTCGCCCAGCAGCATGGCGTCAAAATTAATGGTTAACCCACCGCCGCTGCCAGCAAATTTGGTTAATTGGCGCAACGTACTGCGATCCGCCGGGAAGCTCTCTTCCAGCTCATACCCTTTATCAGCAGCGAATTCGCTGAAGCTGACTTCACTGACGCCGGAAAGCTCTTTAGACAGCGACTCCAGCTCAATCTCCTCACCAGCCTGTAGCTGCTCGTTGCAGTAGCTGTACACCTGCTGCCGCACGTTCTGGCGCTCGGCTTTATCCAGTTGCGCCTCATTGGTGAAGTCATCAACCGCCTGCAGCAGACCGCGGTTTTGCGCTTTGGCGTTCAGACCTTCGCTGGCGCCGAGAAAGTCCATGAAGAAATCGGCGACTTTGCGCCCTACCCGCCCTTTCAGGAACGTCAGATAGCGTGTGGACTCCGGATTGGTTTCCCACTCGGTTAAATCAATACGCGCCACGATGTCCGCATGATTGATATCCAGATAGTGCGTCGGATTGATATCCAGATTTTCATTGACGCGCATGCTGCTTAAATTGTTCAGTACGGCAACCAGCAGATACTCTACCGCCAGATAGCGGTAATGGCAGAACAAGACAATACCACCATCGGCAAAAGGATATTTCGCCAGCTCGTCCCGCAAACGCCCTGTCGCGGCACGGCTAAAGGCCAGAAAATCCTCTTCACCCTGACGCTGTAAACGCAGCGTTTGCGCCAGCTCGCTCTCTTCGCTGAACAGGCCATAGGCTTTATTCTTGGCGCTATACACCCGATGCAGTTCAGCCATCATATCGACAACGGTCGCTGTCGGTTCCAGTAATGAATCGCGCAAGACCAGCTCAAGGTTTTGCTCATCACGTTTGATAAGCTGGTGCAGGGCAATCTGGTTGATATCCAGACTCATGATAAACTCTCCTTTTAGACCGGGCGGTATTCAACCACCTGCCGGGCAGTGACGCAATAGAAGATAAAAAAGCAGAAAAAAAACTGTCCGTACGGTAATATGTTGCCCTTTCATGAACAGACTGATTTCGATTTATGCCACAAATTTCCCGCTATAGTGACGAACACGTTGAACAACTGCTGAATGAGATGCTCAACGTACTGGAAAAACATAAGGCGCCGACCGATCTTTCCCTGATGGTACTGGGAAACATGGTGACTAACCTTATCAATACAAGCATCGCACCGGCCCAGCGCCAGGCGATTGCCAACTCTTTTGCCCGCGCATTACAGTCTTCGGTAAACGACGACCAAGCGCATTAAGAGCCTGATCCGGGGAAACGAACAACAGTTTATGGTAACTCATCGTCAGCGCTACCGTGAGAAAGTCTCCCAGATGGTTAGCTGGGGGCACTGGTTTGCTTTGTTCAACATTCTGTTGGCCATGGTACTCGGTAGCCGTTACCTGTTTGTCGCCGACTGGCCGACTACGCTTGCAGGGCGCGTTTATTCCTACCTGAGCGTTGTCGGGCATTTTAGCTTCCTGGTGTTTGCCACCTATCTGCTAATCCTGTTTCCCCTGACGTTTATCGTCATGTCCCAGAGGCTGATGCGATTCTTATCAGCTATTCTGGCGACAGCTGGCATGACGTTGTTGTTAATCGACAGCGAAGTTTTTACCCGCTTCCACCTGCACCTTAACCCGATCGTCTGGGAACTGGTCATTAACCCTGACCAGAATGAAGCGGCGCGTGACTGGCAACTGATGTTTATCAGCGTGCCGGTTATTCTGTTAATCGAAATGCTGTTTGCGACCTGGAGCTGGCAAAAACTACGCAGCCTGACGCGTCGTCGCCATTTTGCTAAACCGTTAGCCGCATTCTTCTTCGTTTCCTTTATCGCCTCGCATGTGGTGTACATCTGGGCAGACGCCAATTTCTATCGCCCTATTACCATGCAACGCGCGAACCTGCCGCTCTCCTACCCGATGACGGCACGCAAGTTTCTGGAAAAACATGGTCTGTTGGATGCGCAAGAATATCAACGCCGCCTGATCGAGCAGGGAAACCCGGAAGCGGTTTCCGTGCAATACCCGCTCAGCGAACTGCGCTACCGCGATATGGGAACCGGACAGAACGTTCTGCTGATCACCGTAGACGGCCTGAACTACTCCCGTTTTGAAAAACAGATGCCAGCGCTGGCTGAATTCGCTGAGCAGAATATCGCCTTTACGCGTCACATGAGCACAGGCAACACCACGGATAACGGGATTTTTGGCCTGTTCTATGGCGTTTCTCCAAGCTATATGGACGGCATTTTGTCGACCCGAACGCCTGCGGCGCTGATCTCTGCGCTGAACCAGCAAGGATATCAGTTGGGGCTATTCTCCTCGGATGGCTTTACCAGCCCACTTTATCGCCAGGCGCTACTGTCAGATTTTTCTATGCCGAGCGTGCAAACGCAGTCTGACGAGCAGACCGCCAGCCAGTGGATCAACTGGCTGGGCCGCTACGCGCAGGAAGATAACCGCTGGTTCTCCTGGGTCTCCTTTAACGGGACGAACCTGAACGACAGTAACCAGAAGAACTTTGCCAAACGCTACGCCAATGCCGCTCAGGATGTGGATGCCAACATTAACCGGATCCTTAGCGCCCTGCGCGACTCCGGTAAACTGAACAACACGGTGGTGATTATTACCGCGGGTCGGGGCGTACCGCTGACTCAGGAAGAGAACAATTTTGCCTGGTCGCGCGGTCATCTGCAGGTTCCTCTGATTATTCACTGGCCGGGAACACCTGCTCAGCGCATCAATAGCCTGACCGATCATACGGACCTGATGACGACGCTCATGCAACGTCTGCTCCACGTCAGCACGCCAGCTAACGAGTACTCGCAGGGCCAGGATTTGTTTAATGCAACCCGCCGCCATTACTGGGTTACCGCCGCCGACGGCAGCACGCTGGCGATTACCACGCCAGAGATGACGCTGGTGCTTAACAACAACGGTAACTATCAGACCTATGATTTACACGGTGAGAAGATAAAAGATCAGAAACCGCAGCTGAGCCTGCTGCTACAAGTTCTGACGGATGAGAAACGATTTATTGCTAACTGATTAATTATAAATCAGTTAGCAAACCATCCTCTTGCATTCACGCTGGAAAGCAGTAGTATTGTCAGCCATAGCGTCGGCACGTAGCGCAGCCTGGTAGCGCACCGTCATGGGGTGTCGGGGGTCGGAGGTTCAAATCCTCTCGTGCCGACCAAAAATCCCAAAAAAACCAACCCTTGTGGTTGGTTTTTTTATGCCTGTATTCTGAACGGGGAAGTAACGGGGAATTACTGGGGAAGAAAGCCGTTAAATGTTGTACCCGCCCCCTGGCTGCCCGCGAATAGCTGCGGATGGAGGTTCCAGGGAGAAAGGACGAAGAAACTGCAGTTCATAGTATAGTGCCAGTTGATAGATCTTTCTGGCACGCGGTGACACGCGCCATTTTTGTTCTCATGATTTAACTATCAATCATCATCCAAACCAAAAAGCTTGCCTAATTTGGATACTTTCTGCTTCTTATGATAAGGACTCGCGTCTTTATAAGCTTGCGCCTGAGTCTCTCCAGCCCTTTCGATAGAATAGTTGGTCTGATAGTTGCGCTGATTAGCCATATCCTCTTGATAGCAAACATTGCGATCTATGCCCATGGCCTGACAACGGTTAAGACGTTCTGCCTGACTAACACAACCAGAAAGCATGGAGACAGAAGAAACTGTGACCAATAACAGAATTAACTTTTTCATCAGAATCTCCACCCGGCACCGATAACCACGCTATTAGCTTGTGAACCAAAAACCTTAGAACCTTCGTAACCAGCATCAACAGTGAAGCCAGAAATGGGGGTTAACTGGATACCTGCACCATATGCAAAGCCTGTAGACGTATCTGTGTCGCCATCGTTCTTAATAGCACCACGTCCCACACCAACCATGACATAAGGTTTCACAATATCGCTAACGCGGTAACTTACACCTAGTAAGGCCGAACCATAACCACGATCAATATCGTTATCATTATTTCCTGAGATAGTTAGAGAACTTATAACCCCTAAATCACTTTTATCTGGTGTGTAACCAAATTTGCCATTTAATCCATTTAAGGTTTTCCCTTCTAAATTTGTATGTACATATCCAGCTGTTACCACACTCTCAGAAGCAGCCAGTGCTTTAATGGAAAACAGGATCACTAACGACAAAGTCAGAGTTAATTTATTGTTTTTCATAAGAACGCCATCACCTTAACTATTATTGCATTTATCATGCATGTTTTAACGTAAAGCAATGTAAGCTTAGTTTTAGGTGAGAACTAACAAAAAATTCAGTTTAAAATGAATAAATATTTTAATTGTCCGGCTATATATTACTTCATTCGAAAACAAAAACACCGCGTATGAAATTAATTTTCATGACCACATGTTTAACCACTTGAAATCAATGAATTTGATATAATATTTATTTATTAGTGAAATGTTATCAAAAAGAAAAAGATAAATTAAAATAGAAAAAGAAATACTGTTAATGCCCATTTTTACACAATATTTGTGCCCAGCCAATATTAACAACAAATAACCAACAAAATTTTAATATGAATTATCACTTACTGTTTTCTGTGCAGCCAAATAAACCGCGTACAGATCGCTTCCCAAAGAGAATTAAACCGAGAAAATTTCAAAGTCACACAGGCCCCAGCCCAATCATAATACCCTGCATTCACTTTGTAATGACAAGGCTGATTTATTCAGTAAACAGATGATTTATAATAGTTTAATTTTAAAGGATTCAGAATTTATCCCGGAAAGAAACATTCCCAATGCTTTAGGGTAGGAGTACGATTAGCGCATAAAACAATACAAATAATATGGATATGCTATGCCCGTAGACTGGACAATAAACCCCACGTCGGGAACTCCCATAGTCCCCGGAGGGGTCAGGCAACTTACAATAGGAGAGATTGCACTAGCCAGGACGCTGTTTGGTGGAAGTATTATCTATAGCAAGGTGTGGGTACACCTTGAAAGCTATCTCCCCTTCAATATGCAACCCGTAAATGTTGCCATGACGCCAAACGGTGAACTTTGGTTTAGAGAGGGAACTTATTCACCTGATTTCTCTTTGGAACGTGACATACAGAAAAAGCACAGATTCATGCATGAGATGGTTCACGCCTGGCAAGCACAGAAGGGAATGTTTGTCAGAACCAGAGGTTTGTTCTCTCGTTTCGCTGATTACAGTTACAGTTTAGATAAGGCTGATTTTCTTCATTACGGATTAGAACAGCAAGCATCAATAGCCAGTGATTATTGGTTACTTCTCACATATGGATTTAATAGTGGCACCTCATATTTATCTGTATACAGAGATTACAATCCTAATGAATCAGTTTATTCTTTAATATCAAAATACAAAGCTGTTATGAAAGGATTTCCCGGATGAAAAAATCAACTATTATCCCCTTAATATTTCTTCTGTCAGGCTGCCCCGGTGGAGGTGTACCAGTTCCACAGCAACGTAGTGTTTTTAAACAAGGCGATACTATTTGCTTCACTGTAAATAAAACAGATGTTTTAGAGCGTTATAGTATCTACTATTCGCCTGGCAGGAAATATACAGTTATTAAAGCAGATGATGGAATCTCTCTAAAATATCCTGACACTTGCTTTAAAATTAAATTAAAGCACGGATATATATATAATATATCTTATTCTCTCAATAATAAAAGCTATTCAGATTCATTCTTTATAGATAACGATGGAAACTATTAATCATGTCATTACCAGCTTATTTATTTTTATATGATGAAAACGGAATGCAGATTCCGGGAGATTGTTTATCCTTAGGCCGTGAAGGTGCTATAGAAGTCATGAATAGTAGTTACGGTGTGAGACAGCCTGTTGATAGCAACACTGGCAGCATGACAGGCTGTAGGCAGCATAATCCCGTAATTGTGCATAAGCAACTTGATAAAGTCAGCCCTTACCTGGCTGTAGCTGTTTGTGAAGGGAAGAGACTGCAAAAGGCAGTCATTAAATATTATGAGACTATAGAAGCAGGGATCGAAGTAGAGATTTATAATATTACTCTGGAAGATGTCGTTATATCCTCTGTAGATTTTACACATGTCTACTATCCCGGTAGTTCGTCCCCTAATATGCATGAGGTAGTAGGTCTTAGATTCCGTGACATTGAATGGAATTATGTTAGAGGGAATATTAAATACAATGATGCCTGGATGAAACCAGCAAAAAAAGAACAGCAACAATAAATAAACGGGCATCACGCGCCCTCTATTTCATCAATCAATTTTAAACTCAACAATATCAGAACGTGGGTAACATTTTTGTACCTGGGTACCCATTCCTGATGAAGAACGACGGCTGATGCGTAAAGACGTACGGGTCGATCCTCAATGCTCCAGATTGTTACACCATAACCATTTGTGAACGTTGGTTCTCAGTAAGTCGCTGTAACTATACATTACTGACAGAACCGTAACCGTATGCAGGATCGGCCCGATTACAGACACTGAAAAGTTATGCCATAGCCTGATCCCATTTTCCCCCGCCCCCCAGCACCCTCACGGCGTCTTACCGTTCTTGAGCATCACATTGTCCAGGTATTCTCCCTCTCTTCAGCACAGGTTTTACTACTTACCCATGCACAAATTGGGGTAAAATTTATCCTCTCATCAGCGCGATGAATCTGGACGATTGATGCGCTGAAAACAATAATGATACTAATAAAACTCAGGAGAATAGTATGCCTGAAGCAACGCCTTTTCGGGTGCTGATTGTCGATGACCACCCACTGATGCGGCGGGGAATTAGTCAATTATTGCAACTGGATCCCGCATTTAACGTAGTAGCTGAAGCAGGTGACGGCGCAAGTGCGATCGATCTGGCAAACCGTCTGGACCTTGACGTGATCCTGTTGGATCTCAATATGAAAGGTATGAGTGGGCTGGATACCCTGAATGCGCTGCGTCGGGACGGTGTGACCGCACAAATTATCATTCTGACCGTTTCGGATGCCGCCAGCGATGTATACGCCCTAATTGACGCGGGTGCGGATGGTTATTTGCTCAAAGACAGCGATCCTGAAGTCCTGCTGGAAGCCATTCGCAGCGGCGCCAAAGGCGGTAAAGCGTTCAGTACACGCGTCAGTGAATATCTGCGCGAACGCGACCTGTTCGGGGCACAAGAAGATCCGTTCAGCATTCTCACCGAACGCGAGCTGGATGTCTTGCATGAACTGGCTCAGGGGCTGTCGAATAAACAGATTGCTTCAGTGCTGAATATTTCCGAACAGACGGTGAAGGTGCATATTCGCAACCTGCTGCGCAAACTCAACGTGCGCTCTCGCGTTGCTGCCACTATTCTGTTTTTGCAAACGCGCGGTATGCAATAACCAGATATTGCCCGATAGCGCTACGCTTATCGGGCCTACACGTCACGTGCATCGCCAGGCCGGATAAGACGCGTTGCGTCGCCATCCGGCATCTTCCACTCTTACTTCTCCTGCGGCGTTAGCTGCTCCATCGCCTGTTTAATACTGCGCTCGATTACCGCCCGACGGGTATCGTTGGCGGGTAATAATTTCAGCATCATCTCCCACGCCGCAACCGCTTCGCCGAAGCGCTGCTGTTCGAAAGCGTTAAACGCGTACATGCTCAATACGCGCACGTTGGCATGTTCGCCGCGTATTAGTTGACGTAACAGCTCCCCGCCCCGACGGTTATCATCAGGATCGGATGAACGGGTTAGCGCTTCCGCATAGCCCAGCGCCGCATCGCTGTTTTTCGGATCCAGCCGATAAGCATTGGCATAGGCTTCAGTAGCCGTGCTGGCGTTGCCGAGCACCATGCCAATGCGTCCAAGCATAATCCAGCCTTCAACGTTTGCGGGATCGGCCTGTAAGCGAGTGCGCAGCCCCAACGCCAGACGCGTCATGTCTTCTTCATTCAACGGGTCGGCTTTTGGATCCAATGCCCGCTCCAGCAGCGCTGGGGCCTGAGCGGTGGCCTGTTGCCAGAGCTGCACCTGTTTATAGTTCCCGGTTTGGTAATAGCTCACCGCGCCGACCACCAGCGCCACCACAATGCCGGGCACAAAGAGTCCGAATCCACCGCGCTTGCCATCCGGGATGATGTCGTCAGGAAACTCTTCTTGTTTCACCCGCACGCGTCGGCGAGTACGGGCGAAAATAATCCAGCCCCCGAGACCAATCGCTACCACCGGCATCACCCACAGCAGCACGGTCAGCGGAGTTAACGGCGGATCGTAAGTGACGAAGTTGCCGTAGCGCGCCACCATGTAGTCAACAATCTCTTTCTGACTTTTGCCTTCCTGCATCAGTTCGTACACTTTCTGCCGCAGGTCGGTGGCAATCATTGAGTTAGAGTCGGCAATGCTGTTGTTCTGACACTTAGGACAACGCAGTTGCTCGGTAAGCTGGCGGAACTGCTGCTCCTGCGCTTCATCCTTAAACTGCATTACGTCGATAGTCGCCAGCGCGGATCCCGAGATAACCAGCATCAGCAGGCCCAATAAAAATCTCATTGCGCAGCCTCCTTACTGTACTTGTCCCACAACGGTTTGATCTCGCTTTCCCACACACGGGCGTTAAGATCACCGGCATGGCGATAGCGAATAATACCTTTCCCGTCGATCAGGAATGTCTCCGGCGCGCCGTACACGCCAAGATCGAGGCCTAGCATACCGTCGCCGTCAAACAGACTTAATGAGTAAGGATTGCCCAGCTCTTTCAGCCAGACAATGGCTTTCTGACGATCGTCTTTATAGTTCAGGCCCACTACCCGCACGCCTTGCGCAGACAGCTGATTCAGATACTGATGCTCGGCGCGACAGGTCGGACACCAGGTCGCCCAGACGTTCAGCAACACTGGCTTGCCCTGCGTCAGCACATCGGCCTGATAATGCTGACCCGGGTTTTCCAGCGATTCCAGGCGGAACGTCGGAACAGGTTTGCCGATCAACGCCGACTCCAGATTAGTAGGGTCGTCTCCCTGCGCGTTACGCGCTAACTGCCACAGCAGCGCCGCCGCAATAATGAGAAAAATAATAAACGGAATTAACAGTGCGTTGCGCTTCATACAGCCTCCGACGCATTTTTTTGCACCGCGGTGCGAGGGCGCGTGCGCTGGCGATAGCGTGGATCAAACAGGCAGAACACCCCGCCCAGCGCCATCAGCAATCCTCCGGCCCAAATCCAGCGAATAAACGGTTTGTAATACAAACGTACAGCCCATGCGCCGTTATCCAGCTCTTCACCCAGCGCAGCATACAGATCGCGCGTGAACCCGCCGTCAATCGCCGCTTCGGTCATCATCGAACTGGTGCTGTTATAGAAGCGTTTCTCCGCATGCAGCGTGGCTGCCGGTTTACCATCACGCGTGACGCCAATAATAGCGACCCCGCCCCGGTAGTTTGGTCCGGTAATATCTTTCACTTCACGGAAAGTAAACTGATAGTCATGGATGCTGACGCTATCACCCGCTTTCATACGGACATCGCGTTCCACGCTGTAATTCTGGCTAAAGGCAATACCAACAATGGTAATCGCCAGCCCAACGTGAGCCGATACCATCCCCCAGTAGCTGGGCGTCAGCTTCGTTCCACGAGAAATGCGCAGGTACGCTTCGGACATGGCCAGCACAAAAATCCAGCACGCCATCGCCAGCCCCACCACCGTCATGGCGGCAATACGATTCTCAAACAGCCACGGCAGCAGCAGCGACAGAATAAGCGTGGTGACAAACGCGATGATCAGTAACGTTTTCAGTTTACGCGGTCGGTCACGGCCCCAGCGCACTAATGGCCCAATGCCCAGCAGCAGCGCAAACGGCGCCATCAGCCAGGTAAACATGGTATTGAAGAACGGCTCGCCAATCGAAATGCTGCCCAGCCCAAGCTGTTTGTGCACCAGCGGCAGTAGCGTGCCCAATAACACCACCAGCATAGCGGCGATCAGCAGGACGTTGTTACCCAACAGCAGTGATTCACGCGACCACAGCGCGTTGTTTACCCGCGAGCGGACCTTATGCCCACGCACCGCAAACAGCAGCAGGGAACCGCCAATCACCAGCACCATGAAGGCCAGTATAAACATCCCTCGCGACGGGTCTGAGGCGAAAGCATGCACCGAAACCAGTACGCCGGAGCGTACCAGGAAAGTCCCCAACAGGCACAGCGAGAAGGCGCTGATTGACAGCAGCAAGGTCCAGGCTTTGAAGCTGGCGCGCTGTTCGGTTACCGACAGCGAGTGCATCAGGGCTGTGCCCACCAGCCATGGCATAAAGGAGGCGTTCTCAACCGGATCCCAGAACCACCAGCCGCCCCAGCCCAGCTCGTAATAGGCCCAGGCCGAACCGAGTACAATCCCCAGCGTCAGAAACACCCACGCCGCCAGCGTCCATGGACGCGAAAAGCGAGCGAAGGTGCTGTCCAGACGCCCGCTCATCAACGCGGCGATCGCAAACGCGAAAGCTACCGAGAAACCGACATACCCCATGTACAGCAACGGCGGATGGAAAATCAGTCCCGGATCCTGCAACAGCGGGTTCAGATCTCGCCCTTCAACAGGGAAATTGGGCAACGTGCGGGCAAACGGATTAGAGGTAAACAGGATAAACAGCAGGAAGCCGACGCTGACCATCCCCATCACCGCCAACACGCGGGCGACGATATCCAGCGGCATGCGCTGGCTGAACGCCGCGACGGCGAACGTCCAGCCGCTCATCAGCAGCACCCACAGCAGCAGCGAGCCTTCATGCGCGCCCCATGTCGCTGCCACCCGGTACCAGACAGGAAGCTGGGTATTGGAGTTACTGGCGACGTAGGTCACGGTAAAGTCATTAACCACGAAGGCATTAACCAGAATCAGGAACGCTCCCATCACGCAGATAAACAAGACCCAGGCAAAGGGCCGTGCGGAGGCCATCATCCGCACGTCGCCGCGCGCCACGCCCCACAACGGATAGACTGACAGCAGTAGTGCAACGCCAAGCGCAAGGCACAACAGCGCATTGCCAATTTCCGGCATCATGACGTTTTATCCTTATAAACACTTTCCGGGCGACGGTGGTTTTCCTGCATCGCTTTTTCGACTTCCGGCGGGGTGTAATTTTCATCATGTTTGGCCAGAACCTCTTTAGCCTGCACATGATTTCCCTTGTCCAGCTCGCCCTGAACAACAACCCCCTGCCCTTCGCGGAACAGGTCCGGCAAAATGCCTTCATAGGTCACATCCACCACACCTTCGGCGTCATAGATGCTGAAAGTTACTTTAAGCGATTGCGGGTCGCGCTTCACGCTGCCCGGCATCACCATCCCACCCACGCGCAGACGCTGACCGACTTCAGGCATCTGCTGTGTCTCGCGCTTACCGTAGAGTATCTCTCCCGGGGTGTAGAACAGATCGATATTGGAACGCAGCGCGTAGAGCACCAGCGAAATGGTCAACGCCAGACCTGCCAGTACCGCGCAGGCTATCCATAGCCGATTTTTACGTCGAATATTCACGCCGCCTCCCGTTGTACTTGCGCTGCGCGCATGCGCGCTTCCCTCGCCCGCTGCTGGGCCACGCCGCGTAAGATTGCGCGATGCTGTAATGTTGAATGCAGCACCAACACCAGCAGCGGAATAACGCTCATGGCAACAGCCAGCCAGACATACAAGGCGTAACCGCCCATCGCGAAAAAATCACTCCATGATGCAAATGCAGGGGTCATTGGCGGCCTCTTTTTAAGATCAGTTCACTCACCCACGGGCGGCGTTTTTCCATCATCAAAATCAGGTTACGCATGCGCATTAGCGCCAGCGTGACAAACAGCAACAGGTAACCGACAATCGCCAGACGCAGCGGTGCGCGCATTGCCGGATCGATGCTTTGCTGCATACGGGTTGACCCCTGATGCAGCGTGTTCCACCACTCGACCGAGTAGTGAATAATCGGTAAGTTGACCACACCAATCAACACCAGAATACCGGCGGCACGCCCTGCCAGGCGGCGGTCGTCAAACGCATGCCACAATGCAATGGCGCCAACGTAGAGAAACAGCAACACCAGTTCAGAGGTGAGTCGGGCATCCCAGACCCACCAGGTTCCCCACATCGGTTTGCCCCATGCGGACCCCGTCACCAGCGCAATAAAGGTAAACACAGCGCCAATGGGCGCCATCGCAGCCAGCGCCAGATTGGCCATTTTCATCTGCCAGACCAGGCCGATAAACGCCGCAACAGCCATCGAGGCATAAATTCCCATCGACCAGATTGCCGCCGGAACGTGCAGATAAATGATGCGATAGCTCTGTCCCTGCTGATAATCAGCCGGCGCGAAGCCAAAGCCCCACACCCATCCGGTTATCAGTACCACCGCGCTGGCAATCGCCAGCCACGGAATAAACCAGCCGCAGATCTGATAGAGCCGAGGGGGCATCGCCAATTGATGAAGTGTTTTCCACATAGTTCAGTCACCAGACTCCATTAATTAATATCCGTTTTGCCGGAGCGCCTTGCCCGGCCTGCAAATCCTGTCGCATTACTGCACGCTTATCCGTAACGCCGCAGCCGTGGCAAACGGGCTTAACGTGGCGCTGCCTACCAACAAAGCCCCCAGAATCGCCATGTATCCTTCAACAGGCAAGTGCATGGAGGCCGCATCCATCGCCGCGGTCGCAAAAATCAGTAGTGGAATAGTAAGCGGGAGAACCAGCACGCTTAACAGTACGCCGCCGCGCTTTAATCCCACCGTCAGACCTACGCCAGGCGCGCCGAGAAAACCCAGCGTCGGCGTGCCGAGCAGCAAGGTCAGCGCCATAATTTTCCAGCCGTACATATCCATGCCCAGCAGTAATGCCACCAGCGGAGAGAGGATTAACAGCGGCAAACCGGTTACGACCCAGTGCGCCATCACTTTCGCCAGCACGACCGCCGGAAGCGGCAGCGACAGCAGCATCAACTGCTCAAGGCTGCCGTCCTGTAAATCATCACGAAACAAGCGCTCCAGCGCCAGCAATGACGCCAGCAGCGCCGCAACCCAGATAATGCCTGGCGCAATACGCGCCAGCAGCTGTGGCTCCGGCCCAATGCTCAGAGGAAACAACGTGATAACAATCAGAAAGAACCATAAAGGATTGGCGATTTCCGCACTATGACGAAACGCAACTCGCAGTTCTAAACGGAAGATTCGCCACATCATTGCGTTGCCCTCTCGCTGGTCAGCGCAATACGTCGCACTTTATTGGTCTCAACATTAAGCGGCTGGTGGGTAGTGAGAATGACAATACCGCCCTGTTCCGTATGCTGTGCCATACGCTGAGTCAGTCGCTCAACGCCGTTTACATCAATGGCGGTAAAGGGTTCATCGAGGATCCACAGCCGGGCGCGGGTCAGCCACAAACGGGCCAGCGCCACGCGCCGCTGTTGTCCGGCGGAAAGTTGATTCACCGGAATATCTTCGTATCCGGCAAGTCCCGCCTGCGCCAGCGCGTCCAGACACTGTGCGATGTCGCCATCGTGATGGAAAAAACGCAGGTTCTCCAACGCCGAAAGCCGGGTTTTTATCCCCGGCTGATGTCCGATCCACAGCAATTGCTGATGGTAGCTGTCCCGCACGTGATGCAGGGGTTGCTCTTGCCAGCAAACCTCCCCTGCGTCGGGACGCGCCAGCCCGGTAAGCAACCGCAGTAAAGTGGTTTTCCCCGCGCCGTTGCTGCCGGTAATTTGTACCCATTCCCCTGCGTTGACGCGAAATGACAGATCGCTGAACAGTATTCTGTCATCCCGCTCGCAAAGTAATTCTCTGGCTTCAAGCATACCTGGTTATCTACATCCTGTTAAAAGCCCGGTTTGACTTCGCGCATATCAGGCAGTTTGTGCGCTATCCCTTTATGACAGTCAATACAGGTTTGCCCGTCTTTCACGGCCTGGTCATGCATTTTGGCCGCAACGCCTTTCTGGGCGGTTAAATCCATAAACTCGAAGTTGTGACAGTTGCGACACTCTTGCGAATTATTATCTTTCATACGCCGCCACTCATTTTGCGCCATCGTCAGACGATGATCTTCAAATTTCTGCGGTGTATCTATTAACCCCAGCGCCTTCGCGTACAGCTCTTTACTGGCCTTGATCTTACGGATCATTTTCGGGCCCCACTCATGTGGGACGTGGCAATCAGGACAAGTCGCACGCACACCGCTGCGGTTGTTGTAGTGTACGGTTTCCATATATTCCTGGTACACCGTATTGCGCATTTCGTGACAGCTAATGCAGAACTCTTCCGTATTGGCCTTTTCCATACCGGTATTAAAGCCGCCCCAGAAAATAATGCCGCCCACAAAGCCGATTAACAACAGCGTGCCGAGCGCCAGACGGCTGGGGCGACGCCACCATTGCCAGACGCGCTTAATCCAGCCTGGTTTACGGTTAGAATTTTCCATAATGACCTCTTATTTCCCGTAACCTTTCGAGGGGGTGAAGGTATTTTCAACAATCGGCGCAGCGTCAGCCTGCGGGACGTGACATTGCAGACAGAAATAACGACGCGGCGCGACTTCAGCCAATACCTTGCCGTCGCTGTCCATAAAGTGCGTCGGACTGATGCGCGGCGCGCCGGTGGTGCGATAGCTTTCCACACCGTGGCACTGCAGGCAGCGGTTAGTATTGGTCGTCACCTGATACCCTTCAACGCTGTGCGGAACCATTGGCGGTTGATTCACATAGTTCAGCGGCATACGCTCCTGCTCTTTCGGCATGCGAATCGCCCCTTCCTGCGTCCCTGAGACTTCCGGTGACTGGCTTAGGTCCACTCCGTTTGCAGCCCAAACGGCCCCACTGACGACCAGGGCAAGCAGGGCCGTCCATTGACTCAGCTTTTTAATCAGGTCATGGCTTTTCATGATTTCGCTCCCGAACTCCATCGTGTTGTTATTGTAAAAACATCCTCAGAACAGACATCCACACAGCGACCGCAGGCCATGCAATCGCGACTGGTTACCTGCACCGGGCTTTGCTCATCCAGCACCGGCGCACGTAGCACATGCGGTTCCGGGCAAACATGAAAACAATCCATACAGCGGTTACATCTGTTACGTTCTTTTGCCGAAACGGTTAATGCGCCTTTACTTCCCACTACGCTATACAGTGCGCCCAGTGGGCAGAGATGCCCGCACCAGCCATGCTCAACGACCAGTAGATCAAATAAAAACAGTGCCAGAATCAGCAGCGCTCCACTGCCAAATCCCATTATCAGACTCCGTCCGAGCAGAGAGACGGGATTTATCCATTCCCACAGCAGCGTACCGGTCAAGGCGGAACCGACCAGGATAACCACCAGCAGGACATACCGTATATAGCGCGGTAGGGTAGCGGACTGATTCAGGTCAAACCTTCTGCGTAACCAACTGGCTAAATCGGTGACCGGGTTCATCGGACAAACCCAGCTGCAAAACAGACGCTTACCCGCAAGGGCATACAGCACCGTGATGACGACCGCCCCCGTTAACGCAACCGTTGCCGGCAGGTGTCCGCTGGCCAGGCTTTGCAGCGTAATTAGCGGATCGGTGAATGGGACAGTATCCAACAGCAGGCTGCCACTGTAATTGCCATGCAGGATCCATACGCCAAACCACGGGCCGCTCAGGAACATCGCCAGTATCAGAAACTGACTCAGACGACGCAGCAGCAGCCAGCGATGACTCTTCCACCACCCTTTTTTTGCCTGCGCTTCACGCCCGGCGTCACGTTTACGATTTGCCATTGTTCCCCTCCAGCCAGCCGAAGCGGTAATGGTGTCCTAACTCCCCTTTCGCCAGCGACAGCGGCAGCACTTTTATTGCTGGCTGCTCCAGTACGCAGACTTTTTCGCATTTCCCGCAGCCGGTACAGGCATCGCTATGGACGGTTGGAATAAACCGCGCATGCTTGCCGGTACGCATATTGCGGTCCAGCTCAAGGGTGATAGCCTCATCGATTTTCGGGCACTCACGATAGCAAACATCGCAGCGTAGCCCTTGATAATTGAGGCAGTTTTCGTGATCCAGCAGTACCGCCAGCCCCATACGCGAATCGTCAATGGATTCAATTTCCTTGTCCAACGCGCCGCTGGGGCAGACTTTGGCGCACGGAATGTCCTCACACATTTCGCAAGGAATATCGCGGGCGACAAAATAGGGCGTACCTGCTGCCAGCCCGGAGGCCAGCGTCGCCAGCTTCAGCGTGTCATACGGGCATGCCTGAACGCACTGACCGCAGCGCACACAGGCGCTGGCGAATGCCTCCTCGCTCAGTGCGCCAGGCGGGCGTAACCGCACGCCGGTTGCACGTGCGGTTTGCTGTTGTAACCCCAGCGCCACGCCAACGACGGCCAGCCCGCCCGCCGCGCGAACCATATCGCGCAGAAAGCGGCGGCGGCCATTTTGGGGTTTTGCTGACCGGGACATAACGCGTTACACCTTCGCCAGTTTCACAGCGCACTTCTTGAAATCCGTCTCTTTGGAGAGCGGATCCGTCGCATCCAGCGTCAGATTGTTCACCAGTTGTGCGGCATCGAAGAACGGCATGTATACCAGCCCCTGCGGCGGACGGTTACGCCCGCGCGTTTCAACAATCGAGATAACTTCGCCACGGCGGGAAACCACTTTGACTTTATCGCCACGGCGCAGATCGCGCGCTTTTGCATCCAGCGGGTGGATAAACAGCACCGCTTCCGGGAAGGCGCGGTGCAGTTCAGGCACACGACGCGTCATGCTGCCGGTATGCCAGTGCTCCAGCACACGTCCAGTGGAAAGCCACAGGTCATACTCTTTATCCGGCGCTTCAGCGGCAGGTTCAAATGGCAGCGCGAAGATGACTGCTTTGCCGTCCGGCTTACCATAGAACTTGTAGCTTTCCCCCGCTTTCACGTACGGGTCGTTGCCTTCGCTGTAGCGCCACTGGGTCTCTTTGCCCTCAACGACCGGCCAGCGTAAACCGCGCGCTTTGTGGTAATCGTCGAATGGTGCGAGATCGTGCCCGTGGCCACGGCCAAACCAGGCGTACTCTTCGAACAGCCCTTTTTGCAGATAGAAGCCCAGCTCGCGGGATTCATCGTTGAGCTGATCTTCAGCCAGTTCAGCTACCGGGAATTTGGTCACGGCTGGCGTGGCGAACAGCACGTCATACAGCGTTTTGCCGCGCAGCTCCGGTTTCTGCGCCAGTAGTTCTTCCGGCCATACCTCTTCTGTTTTGAAGCGACGGGAAAACTGCACCAGTTGCCACAGATCCGATTTCGATTCACCCGGCGCTTTAATCTGCTGACGCCAGAACTGAGTGCGTCGTTCCGCGTTACCGTAAGCCCCTTCTTTCTCTACCCACATTGCGGTCGGTAGGATCAGATCGGCTGACAGGGCGCTGACCGTCGGGTACGGATCGGAGACGATGATGAAGTTGCGCGGATCGCGCCAGCCCGGCATACGTTCTTCGTTGATGTTCGGACCGGCCTGCATGTTGTTGGTGCACATCGTCCAGTAGACATTGAGTTTGCCATCTTTCAGCGCACGGTCTTGCGCCACGGCATGCAGCCCGACTTTTGCCGGAATGGTCCCTGATGGGATATTCCAGTGCTTCTCACAGATATCGCGGTGTTTTTCGTTGGTGACCACCATGTCCGCAGGCAGACGGTGGGAGAACGTCCCAACTTCACGCGCGGTACCGCAGGCGGAAGGCTGACCGGTCAATGAGAACGGACCACAGCCTGGCTGAGAAATTTTACCGGTCAGCAGGTGCAGGTTATAGACCAGGTTGTTGGCCCACACGCCGCGGGTATGCTGGTTAAAGCCCATCGTCCAGTAGGAGATGACTTTTTTCTTCGGATCGGCATACAACTGCGCCAACTGTTCCAGTTGATCTTTCGGTACGCCGGTCATTTCGGCGGTTTTATCCAGCGTGTACTCAGCTACGAAGGCTTTGTAATCCTCAAAGCTCATCGGTTCAGAGGCATCGGAACCTGGATTCTTCGCCGCTTTTTCCAGCGGATGAGTTGGACGCAGGCCGTAGCCGATGTCCGTCACCCCTTTACGCAGGTTAACGTGCTTGCTAAAGAAATCCTGGTTGATCGCATTGTTTTGAATGATGTAGTTAGCGATGTAGTTGAGGATCACCAGATCGGTTTGCGGCGTGAAGACCATACCGTTATCCGCCAGCTCAAAACTACGATGCTGGAAGGTGGAGAGCACCGCGACGGTAACATTCGGATCGGACAGACGACGGTTGGTGATGCGCGACCACAGAATCGGGTGCATCTCCGCCATATTCGCGCCCCACAAGACGAAAGCATCGGCATGCTCAATATCGTCATAACAGCCCATCGGCTCATCCATACCAAAGGTACGCATAAAACCAACCACCGCTGACGCCATGCAGTGACGCGCGTTCGGGTCGATGTTATTAGAACGGAAGCCGGCTTTAAACAATTTGGCGGCGGCGTAACCTTCCCAAATCGTCCACTGACCCGAGCCGAACATGCCGATAGACTCTGGGCCTTTTTCTTTCATGGACGTTTTGAATTTCTCTTCCATCACGTCAAAGGCCTGCTCCCAGCTAATCGGAGTAAATTCACCCTCTTTGTGATACTTCCCGTCCTTCATGCGCAGCATCGGCTGTGTTAAACGGTCTTTTCCGTACATGATTTTCGGCAGGAAGTAACCTTTGATGCAGTTAAGCCCACGGTTAACCGGCGCATCCGGATCGCCCTGGCATGCCACTACACGCCCTTGCTGCGTCCCGACCAATACGCCACAGCCTGTCCCGCAGAAACGGCACGGGGCTTTGTCCCATTTGATGGCTTCTTGCTGACCGACTACCGCGCGGGCTACGCCCGGCACGCTTAACCCGGCAGCCGCCGCAGCGGCCGCAACGGCGTTAGCTTTCATAAAGCTACGACGACTGAGTTTCATGGTGTTTCCTCACCTTGCTCATCCTGCTGGTGATAAACCAGCGACACCGCCAGCACGCCCGCAACGTTGCGCACTGACTCAATAGTTTTCATTAGCGTTTCACTTTGCTCTGCTTCCACCACCACAATGAGCTGGCCGCTTTCCACATCGCTAAGTGCAACTTCGCAACCTGGAAACGAACGCAACTGCGTGGCGATATCATTGATATGCTGACTTTTGGCCTGAACGACCAGGCTGCAGACCTGCCAGTTACTGTCCATGGTTGTACTCCGCATTAATGGCTGATACCGGGCAAATCGCGACACACGCGCCGCATCCGTTACAGGCCTGATTGTCGAGCTGTGGCTGATAAATACCGGACAGCGTGGGGCGAAAGGTTATGGCCATGGGTTCACAGCTATCCTGACAGCGATGACACTCAACTGACTGGTGTGCGAGACAGTTTTCCCCGATCGTAAAATTCAGATCCCATGCCCTGGTGTGGCGCGGAAGAAAAAGTGATTCGGGACAGGCCTCTGCGCAGGCATAACAAAAGCTGCACTCGCCGTGTTTGAAATTTACGCTCGGATAACCACCCTGGCCTCGCTGCAGGATGTCGGTTTCACACGCCTGGATGCAGGCGTCACAACGAAGGCAATGGGCCAGAAAGTGAGAGTCTTCCTTGCTCCACGGCGGACGGATCCCTGCGTTGGCGTTACGCCAACTGCCTGTCAACATGCCTCGACGGGATAAATCAACCATGACATTGTCCTTCCATAATGACGCTCTCCCCCGGCGGGTTGAACGACATAAAAAACTGCACTATTTATGAGTAGTTATTTTTAGTCGTAAGATATTTCAGGATGTGTAAGAGGAGCATACCCCGATCGGGGTAAATGCTGTTGCCGGATCAAAAGAGTGTTGAGTTGACGGGAAAAAATGCGCTTTTGCTCACATTTCAATGGGTTATATAATAAATTACACAACGAATACATCACAAAGAGAATAATCTTAAAATCAAGATAAATCTTAGAATATATCGCTACACACAACCGACAACGCTCAAATACTCACTGAAAATATAAGTAAATCCAGATTAATAGATAATGCAAATATGTTAACCTGCCCCAGACTCGTTCATAAGACAGAAGAAAGGAAACACTGTGAACAATAAGATGAAGACAATTGTCCCTGCCGTGCTTTTCGCCGCCTTTGCCAGCACCTCTGCCTGGGCTGGCAGTAACGATACCGGTGCTCAGCCGCTGGAAAAGGTCGCCCCTTATCCTAAAGCGGAAAAGGGTATGAAGCGCCAGGTAATCCAGCTTCCCCCTGAGAAAGATGAATCTACCCTGAAAGTAGAACTATTAATCGGCCAGACGCTGGAGGTCGACTGCAACCAACATCGCCTGGGCGGAGAACTGGATAGCAAAACGCTGGAAGGTTGGGGATACGACTACTATGTTTTCGACAAAGTCACCTCTCCGGTTTCAACCATGATGGCCTGCCCGGACGGTAAAAAAGAGAAGAAATTTATTACCGCGTATCTGGGTGATGACGGTATGCTGCGCTACAACAGCAAGTTGCCGATTGTGGTCTACACCCCGGAAAACGTGGAAGTGAAATACCGTATCTGGAAAGCGGAAGAGAAGATTCAGGACGCAGTCGCGCGCTAAGTGAGAATGTGCCGGATGGCGGCGTTCCGCCTTATCCGGCCTACAGACGCGTGAACCAGGCCGGATAAGCACTGCGCTTATCCGGCATTTTATTTACAGCGCGATATCCGCCACAGCTTTCTGCTCAGGCTGCGGTTGAGCCTGAGGTTTCAACTGCGGTTTTGGCGCTTCATCGGCAACCTGCGGCTTGTCGTATTTCAGACCCAGAACTTCGCTGGTGTATTGCAGCTCTTGTTCAGTTGCCTCAACGTTTCCGTTCAGCTTAGTACCATAAGACGGAATAATCGTTTTCAGCTTCGCCTGCCACTCGGGGCTGGCGACTTTATCTTTAAACACTTTTTCCATCAGATGCAGCATGATCGGCGCCGCGGTTGATGCACCAGGCGAAGCGCCCAGCAGTGCAGCAATCGTACCTTCTTTATCGCTGACCACTTCAGTTCCCAGACGTAGCACGCCGCCCTTTTCTGCATCACTTTTAATGATCTGCACACGCTGCCCCGCCTGCCATAGACGCCAGTCCTCTTTTTTCGCCTGCGGATAGTATTCTTGCAGTGCGGCAAAACGGTCGTCATCGCTCAGCATCACCTGACTTACCAGATATTTCACCAGATCGAAGTTATCCAGACCTACGTTGACCATCGGCATAAAGTTCGACGTCGTGGTCGAGCTGAGCAGATCCCACAATGAACCGTTTTTCAGGAACTTGGTGGAGAATGTCGCGAATGGCCCAAACAGCACGACACGCTTGCCATCCAGGATACGGGTATCGATGTGCGGTACCGACATCGGCGGCGCACCCACAGAGGCCTGACCATACACTTTCGCCAGGTGGCGATTCACTACGTCCGGGTTTTCCGCCACCAGGAACTGGCCGCCAACCGGGAATCCGGCATAGCCTTTCGCTTCCGGAATGTCGGTTTCCTGCAACAGCTTCAGCGCCGCGCCACCGGCACCAATAAAGACAAACTTCGCCTTGATATCATGTTCCGCTTCGTTGTTTTTCAGATCGGCGACCGTAACGGTCCAGCTATTGTCTGCATTACGCTTAAAGCCTCGTACTTCGGTGCTCAGTTGTAGCGCAAAGTTGGGCTTCTTCTGCAACGAGGCAATCAGTTGGCGCGTGATTTCACCATAGTTAACGTCAGTACCAATCTCGGTGCGCGTTGCCGCGACTTTCTGTTTCGGATCGCGACCTTCCATGACCAGCGGCGCCCACTCTTTAATCTGCGCGTGATCTTCGGAATAACGCATACCACGGAATAAGGTGCTCTGCTGCAGGGCGGTGTAACGGGCGCGCAGGAAATTCACGTTCTCGTCGCCCCAGACAAAACTCATATGCGGGACGGTAGTGATAAATGAGCGCGGTTCATGCATCACGCCATTATTGACCTGATAAGCCCAAAACTGACGGGAAATCTGGAAGGCTTCGTTGATTTCGACTGCCTTTTCAATGCTGATGCTACCGTCGGCCTTTTTAGGCGTGTAGTTCAGCTCCATCAGTGCGGAGTGGCCGGTTCCGGCGTTGTTCCAGCCGTTCGAACTTTCCTGAGCGACGCCATCCAGTCGCTCGACCATGGTCATTGACCATTGTGGCTCCAGCTCTTGTAAATAGGTTCCCAGCGTGGCGCTCATGATACCGCCGCCAATCAACAGTACATCCGTTTCCTGCTCTTCCGCCGCTTTCGCTTTTGCTGCCATTGAGACAACGTTCAGCCCTACAGCCATGGTGAAGAGCATGGCAGTCACTTTTTTCATAATGTTAATGCCTTACTTTTAGTATCGCTTTTTGCTTTTAATGCAGGTGAAAATCGAGCGGCACCAACGGTAACACTTAAGTAAAAATAATTAAATATTGTTTATAAATTATATTTTAATTTTAAAAATGTTATTAATACGTTGATAATTTATACGGTTATTGACAATCACTTCTGGAAACCTGCCCGCCAGACGCGTACTATGCTGCGCTTTGCTATTCACGCACGGATGCCTGTCGGTCTGCTGTTATCAGGCCCTTTCTGACCTGAGAGTTACTATGTCTGCAACACACTCCTCCCCTGCGGTGACAGAACAGAGCACCCGCGCCGCACTGCGACAACCCCGCCTGTTGGTACGAGAAACGCTGGCGGGGGTGGTAACCGCCCTGGCGCTGATCCCGGAAGTGATCTCTTTTTCCGTTATTGCTGGCGTCGATCCTAAAGTCAGCCTGATAGCTTCCGTCGTGTTGTGCCTGGCAATGTCTTTTTTAGGCGGCCGTCCGGCAATGGTTACCGCCGCGGCAGGATCGGTTGCGCTGGTGATTGGTCCGATGGTGCATCAACATGGCGTGCAGTACATTCTGCCTGCGGTGGTGCTGGCTGGGATGATTCAGATCCTGTTTGGCGTATCAGGGATGGCGCGTCTGATGCGATTCATTCCTACAGCCGTCATGACCGGCTTTGTCAACGCCCTGGGCATTTTGATTTTCTTTGCCCAGGTCCCGCATTTCTGGAGGAAAAGTCCGCTAATCTGGGGACTGTTTATCCTGACGCTGCTGATTGTGCTGTGGGTTCCGCGATTGATTAAAACAATCCCCGCGCCGCTTATCGCCATCGTGCTGCTGACGATATTTACTGTAAGCAGTGGGCAACTGTTACCAACCGTCGGTGATGAAGGTTCAATGAGCGGTAGCCTTCCGGGGTTAACGCAGTTGTTAGTGCCGCTCAACCTGCAAACATTGGCCATTATCTGGCCCTGTGCGCTGAGCATCGCTTTTGTCGGTTTGATGGAGTCACTGTTAACCGCCCGTCTGGTGGATGATCTGACGGTGACACCGTCGAATAAGAATCGAGAGAGCACGGGACTGGGGATAGCCAATATTCTGGCCGGATTTTATGGTGGCATTGCCGGATGCGCGATGATTGGTCAAACCATCGTTAACGTCGAGATGGGCAAAGGACGCAGCCGCGTTTCGACGATTGCCGCCGGGCTGGTGTTGCTGCTGCTAGTCACCGCGTTGAGCGAAGTCATGGCGAAAATACCCATGTCGGTGCTGGCGGGAATTATGGTGATTGTGGCGGTGAAAACCTTCAGTTGGCAGAGTATCCAGCCCGCGACACTGACGAAAATCCCCGTTACTGAAACGCTGGTCATGCTGATAACCGTCGGCGCAACGGTCGCTACCGGCAACCTGGCGATTGGCGTGGTTGCCGGGGTGATGACGATGTTCATCCTGCCGCGCATCGTCAGACGTAAACGCGCGGCTACATCAGAAATAGCGTTGCCAGACCGAGAAAAATAAAGAAACCGCCGGTATCGGTGATTGCCGTGATCATGACGCTTGAGCCGACCGCTGGGTCGCGCCCGAGCTTCACCATCGTCATGGGAATAATCACCCCCATCAACGCCGCCATCAGCAGATTAAGCATCATCGCCAGGGTCATCACGCCGCCGAGCGCCATATCATCGTACAGCCACCAGGTAATGCCGCCCATAATCCCACCCCAGACGAGGCCATTTACCAGCGCCACGCCCATCTCGCGCAGGATCAAAAATGTCAGGTTTCCCGGCTGAATATTTTGTAGCGCCAACGCGCGAACAATCATGGTAATAGTTTGATTTCCGGTATTGCCGCCGATCCCTGCCACAATCGGCATCAGCGAGGCCAGCGCCACCAGTTGCGAGATCGTATGTTCAAAGCCATCAATGACCCGCGAGGCGATAAAGGCGGTACAGAGATTAATGGCCAACCATGCCCAGCGGGTTTTTACCGCTTTGGTAACAGGAGCAAACACATCCTCTTCGGCGCTCAAGCCCCCCATTCGACGCAGATCGGTATCGGTCTCTTCGTATACCACATCAACGATCTCATCAATGGTCAAACGGCCCATCAACTTACCGGCAGGATCAACCACCGCGGCACTGACCAGGTTGTCACGTTCGAATGTACGCGCGGCGTTTTCGGCAATGTCTTCCGGGGAAAAGGTGAGTGGGTCATCTTCCATCACCTCGCTGACTTTACGCTGCACATCATTGAGCAGGATACAGGTTAGCGTCAGTTCGCCGACCAGCACCTTATTGCGATCGGTTACGAAAAGTTTATCGGTGTTCTCCGGCATCCTGCCCAGCCGCCGTAAATAGCGCTGCACCACTTCCAGCGTCACGTCCGGGCGCACGGTGATGACTTCGAACTCCATAATCGCACCGACGCGATTCTTCTCGTAGTGCAATACCTGGCGCACGCGCGCCCGCTCCTCTGCGGGTAACGTTGCCAGCAGACGACCTGTAAGATTACGCGGCAGATGCTGGACCAGGTAAATCTGTTCATCGATGTCGAGATATTGCAGGGCATCCAGCAGCTCGCGGTCGCTCATCTCATCAATCAGATCGTCCCAGACGTTTTCTGACGCCTCAAGCAGGACGTTACCACGTTTTTCATTTTGGACCAGCCGCCACAGGGCGTGGCGCTCTTCAGAAGGTAATGCTTCGAGGGTATCGGCCAGATCGGGCGGCGGCAGGTGCGCCACCAGCGCCCCTACCTCAGCAATATCGTCGGCTAAGGTACCGACGTCATATTGC
This sequence comes from Citrobacter werkmanii, assembly GCF_008693645.1. Lineage (NCBI taxonomy): Bacteria > Pseudomonadati > Pseudomonadota > Gammaproteobacteria > Enterobacterales > Enterobacteriaceae > Citrobacter > Citrobacter werkmanii. The sequence goes on from NZ_CP044101.1 coordinate 3,419,382, forward strand.
TCAGCCAGGGTAAGCTTGCCCAACAGCGTGGAAATAATGGCTTTATCAGTGGTCAGCAGCCAGATGAGGCGCGCACGCTCTTCATCACGCAGTCTGGCGCTGTTTTTGTTGAATGCGGACATTAATCATAAATCCATGATATGAAATATCATTAATCATGATGCCGATTTATGTAAATAACAATAAACGCAACCGCCGGGCGGCTAAAAAACCGGCGGTTGCAGGGATTACGCAGTACGAGCGACGGCATCTCGCGAGGCGGCGTCACGCTCATTACCCACTAATTCACTTAACTGTCCGTTACGCATCTCCAACAGACGATCGGCGTGAACAAAATAGTGATCGTCATGGCTAATAGCGAAGATGGTTTTACCCATTTCCTGCATCAGCGGCAATAACACCTGATAGAACTCACGGCGGAAGTGCGGGTCCTGATCGGCAGCCCATTCATCCAGCAGAATAATGTCACGCTCCTCCGCCAGCGCCAGCAGCAGCGCCACGCGTTTTTTCTGCCCTTTCGACAGCTTGAGATTGAGAATACGCCCATCGTTCAGCTCAAGCTTGTGACCCATCTTCAGATGTTCCAGCCACTTCGCCACCAGCGCCGGATCGGCCTCTTTACCTTCCGGACCGAGCAGTTTGTCGAACAACCAGACGTCGGTAAACACAGCGGAGAACAGCTGGCGATAGTCCTCTGGTTTTTCGACAGCAACCGCTTTGCCGTCGAGCAGGATCTCGCCTGACTGCGGTTGATACAACCCGGTGAGTAACATAGCCAGTGTGGATTTCCCGCTACCATTGCCGCCAATCAGGAAGATCAGTTCCCCGCGACGAATAGTCAGATTTACCGGTCCGACAGAGAACGCATTATCCTGATAGTGGAATACCACGTTACGCAGCTCCAGCGTTTGCCAGTCCGGAAACGCGGTTGGTCGCGGGAATTCGGCCTTAAAGGGCACCAGTGAGAATTTATTCAGCTTGTTAAAAGCGACCTGTGCGGTGAGCAGCGTCGGCAATGCGCCAACGGCAGAAAGCAGCGGCGTACGCAGGAATAACAGCGTCAGCGAATAGGTCGCCGCCACGGCGGTATCCGCCCAGCCCAGACTGTTAGCCATCCAGAACACCAGGCCAATGGCGCCCAGCATCATAATGTTCGACCAGTTCACCGCGCTGAGGTGGAAGGTATCGGCACGGATAATATGGTGACGATATTCTTTAGCGTCCGGGACGTATAATTGATTAAAGATATGCTCGGCGCGCTCGCGGTTGAGCGTCAACTCTTTGCGCCCTTCCAGCACCGTCTGGTAATCGTTGTACAATTTGTCTTCTGTTTCGCGCAGGGTGGCCATATGTTTATATACCCGCGCGACCAGCACAAACCCGCCCCAGATGGTGATTGCCATCCAGATTGCCGTCACCAGCAGCATTTTGGTTGATAGCATCGCCAGATACGCCGCCGACCCAATAGTCAGGATAATCCCCTGCACCAGCTCAGGCAGACGAACAAAAGCAATGGTGATGTTGCGGATATCGCTGGTTAAACCGGCCAGCAACGAGGCGCTGCCAAGCTGTTCGATACGCTCGACGTGGGTGTCCAGAATACGCTTGATAAATTCACTACGCAGGCGGTAAACAAAGTGGTGTCCCAGCGTGGTTAACGCCAGCTGTGAGCCAAGGGTAACAATCATCAACAATAGCAGCAGGCCAAGAAACTCCGGCAGCACCATCAATGTGGTGTCGACCGTTTCAATCAGGCGCTGGTTAATAAACGCAATCAGCCCAATTCCCAATGCAGCGCTGGCGAGGCTGAGCGCCATGACGCTGATAAATGGCCAGCGATACTGCCGCCAGACAAGAAATAAAAGTTCCATGCAAACAACCCGGACAAGTAATAACAGCCCGCAGTTTAAACATCTCTTTGCCGACAGCAATAATAATTCTTATTTTTATTCTTTTTTACCAGCCTGGCGAAACGTCAGATTGTAACGACAGTCACCGGTTAACGGATGATACCCTGTCTTAAGCGGCTGGATCCCATGATAAAACAACCGTGAGTTCCCACCCCATACCACGACATCGCCATGCTCCAGCAGTAAACGTTTTAAAGGGTCATTACGGCGCAAACCGCCAAACTGAAAGATGGCCGGTAACCCCAGCGAAACAGAAACGATAGGCGCCCGCAGGTCAGGTTCGTCTTTATCCTGATGTAATGACAGTTTCGCCCCTGGCGTGTAGCGGTTAATAAGGCAGGCATCGGGTTGAAAATCGGCATAGCCCGCCGCCGTTGCCGCCTGCTGGCACAGCGCAGCGAAAGCATCCGGCATCGGCGGCCATGGCGCACCGGAAAGCGGGTCAAACGGAGAATAAAGGTAGCCATGTTGATCCGTCGTCCAGCCCAAATGACCGCAGTTGGTCATCGCCACCGACATCGTGTAACCGCCGGGCGTCACCATCTGGCGAAACGGCGACTGTCGGGCGACAGCCGCGATCGCCTGCAGCAAAGACGGCGCGGACTCAAAGGCAAAACGCCGCAAAATTACCGCGCCGGATGCCAGCGGTTCCTGCCAAGGTTTCTCATCCGCAAAGAGATCAAGCATTACGTTTCCTCCCCAGTAGTTTCTCGTTGCAGTAACTGCGCTTTGCGCGCAATACCCCAGCGGTAGCCCGAAAGCGCGCCATCATTACGGATCACCCGGTGACACGGGATGACAATCGCCAGTTTGTTGGCTCCGCAGGCGCTGGCCACCGCGCGCACCGCTTGCGGTTTACCGATGGCGCTGGCTAACTGCTGGTAACTAACCGTCTTACCACATGGGATTGCGCGCAGCGCCTGCCACACCTGCAGCTGGAATGCGGTCCCGCGGATATCCAGCGGCAGCGACAGTGGCGTATTGCGCGTATTAATCACGGCGATAACCTCACGCACATGCTGCTGGAAATCGGCATCGGCTGCTTCATCCTGAGCGGCGGGAAACAGCTCATGCAGTTCCGCGACCAATGTAGCATCATCATCACCCAGCAAGATCGCGCAGATACCGCGTTCGCTTTCCGCCACCAGGCAACGCCCCAGGGCGCAATCTGCCAAGGTATAGCGCACAGAAACGTTGTCGCCGCCTTTGCGAAATTGCCTGGCGGTCATCCCTAGTGCCTGATCCGCTTGCCGGTAATAGCTGCTGCTGTCGGGGAATCCGGCGTTCAGAATCGCCTCGGTTACTGGTGCCCCTTTTGCCAGGGCATCGCGCAGACGACGAGCGCGCCAGGACTGCTGCCACGCTTTCGGGGTCATGCCCGTCGTGGCTTTAAACAGACGGTGCAAGTGATACGGGCTCATCGCCACCTGCTGCGCCAGCTCATCCAGCGTGAGGGGCGACTCCTGCTCCAGCAACTGACAGGCGTGGGCTATTTTGTCCAGCCGATGCTGCTGCGCGCTGTCTTTATCCGGCTGGCAGCGTTTACAGGGCCGAAACCCGGCGGCCTGCGCCTGCTGGGCATCAGCAAAGAAACTGACATTTTTGCGCAGCGCATGTTTCGCCCGACAGGACGGACGGCAGAAAATACCGGTGGTGTGGACGGCGAAAACAAACTGACCGTCGGCGTCAGCATCACGATCCACAACAGACTGCCAGCGGTCATCATCAGTTATGCGTAAACGACTTTTCATTATGGACTCCTTTGTTAAGCATAGCGCTTAGCCTCAGTGTGTCCTGATAGCCAGGTATAAAAACCCGCAATCTTGCTTTTTAATTTTTTTCGCTGAGCAGAAAGCTTTTAAACTGCGGCGACATCCAGGTTTTAAACCCTTGCCCCTCTTTCATAATCATATACACCGCCAGCCCTTCACGACGCACCACCTCTTTGGCCTTTTCCGGGCCGAGCACCATCAAACCGGTATCCCAGCCGTCAGCCTCCAGCGCCGTAGGGGCTATCACCGTCACAGACACCAGATTGTGTTCGATCGGACGCCCCGTTTGCGGATCGATAACATGCGACAGGCGTTTACCGTCCAGCTCGTAATAGTTACGGTAGCTACCGGAGGTACTGATGCCGTGCCCGTTAATGTCGACAACCGCTTGCACCGCGTTTTCTCGATCGGTGGGTTTCTGGATCGCCACCCGCCATGGATGACCTTCCGCATTCATACCACGGCTGTTTAGCGCACCGCCAACGGAAACCAGATAACGAGCGATCCCCTCTTGCTCCATCAGTCGCGCCAGATGATCGGCGGCATAACCTTCACCAACGGTAGACAGATCCACATACAGATCCGGCAAGTCTTTTTGCAGGTAATCCCGATGAGCCTCATTAATCACTTTCAAATGTGAAAGTCCGGTTTGCGCTTTTGCGGCGTCAATTTGCTCCTGAGTGGGAATGTGTACGGGTTGCTGATCCGGACCGAAACCCCACAGGTTGACCAACGGTCCCACGGTGATATCCATCGCCCCATCGGTTTTCGCGCCAATTCTCAGCGCCGACGTGACGATATCCGCCATAGCGTCATTGACCGGCCACGGCGACAAGCTTTTCGACAGATTAAAGCGCATCAGGGCAGAATCATTTTTATAGGTTGAAAGAAGCTGATCGTCAGCATCAAGCTGAGTCTGGATCTTCGCCTGCAACTCCCTGGCGCGTTTGGCATCCACGCCCACCGCGCTGACCCGCCAGAAGGTGCCCATCGTTTTACCTTCCAGAACGGTGGCGGATTGAGCGGTCTGAGCCGGTTTCGGGGCCTCATCGCACCCGACAAAAAAGATCGTCACAGCCAGCAGCGCTGCGCGATAAAAATTCATTTCCATACGTAATTATCCTCATGCGAACGAGCGCAAGAGTACACCAAAAATCGTTGTTTGTACGGCGGAAAAAAAGCATTAAAAAAGGCCCCGCAGGGCCTTTTAACAATAATAAGCGCAGATTAGAACTGGTAAACCAGGCCCAGTGCTACGATATCATCGGTAGAGATGCCAGCATCACGGGTGAACTGGTTGTCATCCAGCAGGTTGATTTTGTAATCAACATAGGTGGACATGTTTTTGTTGAAGTAGTAGGTTGCGCCAACATCAACATATTTCACGATGTCCTGGTCACCGTAACCATTGTTCAGGTCTTTACCTTTAGACTGCAGGTAAGCCACAGACGGACGCAGACCGAAGTCGAACTGGTACTGCGCAACAGCTTCGAAGTTCTGCGCTTTGTTAGCCCAGCCCAACTTACCCGCACGCGTTGCGTTGTAGGTCTGGGTGTACTGTGCTGCCAGGTACACGTTGTTCGCGTCGTATTTCAGACCACCAGTGTAAGTTTCAGCACGATCGCCAGTACCGAAGTTCAGCTTGTTCTGCTCGTCAGTACGTTTAGAGCTGGTGACTGCAGTACCCAGGGAGAAGCCTTCACCGATATCATAGGTGATAGATCCGCCAACGCCGTCGCCGTTCTGATTCAGTGCATCACGACCGTTGCCGGTCACACCCGTCATGCCTTCGCCTTCCGGGCTACCGTTTTTACCCTGGTACTGAATGGCAAAGTTCAGGCCATCAACCAGACCGAAGAAGTCGGTGTTACGGTAGGTCGCGAAGCCGTTACCACGCTGCTGCATGAAGTTGTCAGAAGTGTAAGTGTCGCCACCGAATTCCGGCAGAACGTCGGTCCAGGACGTTACGTCGTAAACCACGCCGTAGTTACGACCGTAGTCGAAAGAACCTGCATCAGCGAACTTCAGACCAGCAAACGCCACACGGGTCCAGGCGTTGTTTTCGTTTTCAGAGGAGTTACCCATGATCTGGTATTCCCACTGGCCGTAACCGGTCAGTTGGTCGTTAACCTGGGTTTCGCCTTTGAAGCCGATACGCATATAGGTCTGATCACCATCTTTAGAAGAGTCATCAGAGAAATAGTGCAGACCATCGACTTTACCGTACAGGTCTAATTTGTTGCCGTCTTTGTTGTAAATTTCAGCCGCATTTGCTGCGCCTGCTACCAGCAGAGCCGGTACCAGGAGGGACAGTACTTTAACTTTCATGTTATTAACCCTCTGTTATATGCCTTTATTGCTTTTTTATGCCACTGCTCACTGGCTAACCCTCATTAACCAGTCGGCAACTTCATTCTCCGCAAAAACACAGAATAATCCAACACGAATATGATACTAATACTTTAAAGATGTTTCATTTATCTATGTAGATGTTTCAAAATATTAACAAAAGGGAACTTTTTTTAATTAAGGAAATGGAGAGAATAAGCACAAATAGTCAAGAATCATTATAAAATATATATAAATCAATAAATTAAACAAATGGCAACCATAGCACTGAATGATAAAAAAAAATCTTCACTCGCAACTAAAATAGACTCGCTATCATCATTAACTTTATTTATTACCGTCATTCATTCATGAATGTCTGTTTACCCCTATTTCAACCGAATGCTCTGCGTTCGGTTTTTTTTTACTCTTCTTTACACAAAGCTGACTGCTCTGTGCTACCGATGAAAAACTATCACGTCTATTAATCATCCCGTCACGTCGAGATCAGAAATAAACCTTATTATTAATTTCTTGTTATTTAATGCTAAATGTATACATTCACTACAAAATATTTGTACCCGTTATTATCCGCTGTACACTTTTGCACCATCGGGGGGTTGCAGCAAAATGTGACGTAGACAATGCAAACTCTGTGGCATGGTCCAGGTATGGCAATTCATACATTACCCTTTATACTGCCCCTTCAACTTTCGCGTCGTTTAACAGGTCATAAACACGAATGAGTCAGTCTGACACAACGGCTTCTACCCGATTCTCCCTACTACCGGGAAATATTACCCGTTACTTCTTATTACTGATCGTGGTGCTGTTGGTGATGATGGGCGTCATGGTCCAGAGCGCCGTCAATACCTGGCTAAAGGATAAGAGCTATCAGATTGTCGATATCACCCATGCCATTCATAAAAGGGTCGATACCTGGCGATACGTGACCTGGCAAATTTATGACAATATTGCCGCCACGCCGAGCTCGCCTGGCGCAGAAGGGCTGCAGGAAACTCGCCTGAAACAAGATGTCTACTATCTTGAAAAACCTCGCAGAAAAACCGAGGCGCTGATTTTCGGCTCACATGACAGCTCTACGCTGGAGATGACCCAACGAATCTCAACCTATCTGGATACGCTGTGGGGCGCGGAAAATATTCCATGGTCAATGTATTACCTTAATGGTCAGGACAATAGCCTGATCCTTATCTCAACATTGCCGCTAAAAGATCTGACTTCCGGCTTTAAGGAATCGACGATCGGTAATATTGTCGACTCCCGGCGCGCTGAAATGTTGCAGCAGGCCAATGCGCTGGATGAGCGCGAAAGCTTCTCGTCGCTGCGCCGCCTGGTCTGGCAAAACGGACATTACTTCACGCTGCGCACGACCTTTAATCAGCCGGGACATCTGGCAACGGTTGTCGCCTTTGACCTGCCGATTAATGACCTGATCCCTGCCGGCATGCCGCTGGACAGTTTCCATCTGGTCCCTGATGCCAGTTCAACGACTGAACACGTCAATGAAAAAGAGTCGCCTGACAGCGTCAGTATTAGCTTCAACAACAGTAAAATTGAGATCTCATCGGCGCTGGACACGACGGATATGCGGCTGGTCTGGCAGGTTCCATTTGGCTCATTGCTACTCGATACGCTGCAAAACATTCTGCTGCCGCTGTTACTGAACATCGCGTTGCTGGCCCTGGCGCTGTTTGGTTATACCACCTTTCGTCACCTCCCTGCCCGTTCAACCGAAGTGGCGCCAAATCATGCGGCAAATAATGAATTGCGGATCCTGCGTGCGATCAATGAAGAGATTGTTTCCCTGCTGCCGCTGGGATTGCTGGTGCACGATCAAGAAGCCAACCGCACGGTAATTAGCAATAAAATTGCCGACCACCTGCTGCCGCATTTAAATCTGCAAAATATTACCAGTATGGCGGAACAACATCAGGGCGTTATTCAGGCCACTATCAATAATGAACTGTATGAAATCAGGCTGTTTCGCAGCCAGATCTCATCGCGAACGCAGATCTTTATCATTCGTGACCAGGACCGTGAAGTACTGGTTAATAAGAAGTTGAAGCAAGCGCAGCGGCTGTATGAGAAAAACCAGCAGGCCCGCGCGGCCTTTATGCAGAATATTGGTAATGCGCTGAAGGACCCGGCTAAAACACTGGCTGCTAATGCCGCCGCGCTCAATACCCCCGACAGCCAAAAACTGGCCAATCAGGCCGACGTTCTGGTTCGCATGGTGGATGAAATCCAGTTGGCTAACTTGCTGGAAAGCGACGCCTGGAAAGGTGAATCGACGCTGTTTTCCGTGCAGGCGTTGATTGACGACGTGGTCCCGGAGGTGTTGCCGGCCATTAAGCGTAAAGGGCTGCAGCTACTGATTAAAAATCACCTTAGCGCTCATGACGAACGCCGTGGCGACCGCGATGCCCTGCGTCGTATTTTGCTGTTGCTGATTCAATATGCGGTAACCACCACGCAGATTGGTAAAATCACACTGGAGGTCGATCAGGATGAATCGGAAGCTGAACGTCTGACCTTCCGCATTCTGGATACCGGGGAAGGCGTCACGCTACAGGAAGTTGATAACCTGCATTTCCCGTTCATTAATGACACACAAGGCGATCGTTATGGCAAAGCCAACCCGTTAACGTTTTGGCTGTGCGATCAGTTAGCCCGTAAGCTGGGTGGACACCTGAACATTAAAGCGCGGGAAGAGCTTGGAACACGTTATATAGTCCATGTTAAAATGCCACTGCACGATCAACATGCTGATAGTGAAGAGCGCCTGTTAGATGACGTCTGCGTGATGGTTGATGTGACCTCTAATGACGTACGGAGCATCGTATTACGTCAACTGGAAAACTGGGGGGCAACCTGCATCACGCCCGACGAACGGTTGAATAGTCAAGAATATGATCTCTTTTTAACAGATAATCCGTCTAATCTTACTGCCTCGGGCTTGCTTTTAAGCGATGATGAGTCTGGCGTACGGAAAATTGGCCCCGGCCAGCTGCGCGTCAACTTTAATATGAGCAATGCTATGCAGGAAGCTGTCCTCGAGCTGATAGAAGAGCAGTTGGCACAAGAAGAGCTCCAGGAGCTCCCCCTCGGCGGAGATGCAAACGCCGAACTTCATGCCAGCGGTTACTATGCACTCTTTGTAGACACAGTACCGGATGATGTTAAGAGGTTGTATACTGAGGCAGCAATCAGTGATTTCGCTGCGTTAGCCCAAACGGCTCATCGCCTGAAAGGCGTGTTTGCCATGCTTAATCTGGTACCCGGCAAGCAGTTATGTGAAGCGCTGGAACATCTTATTCAAGAGAAAGATGCTCCAGGTATAGAAAAATACATCAGCGACATTGACGCATACGTCAAGAGCTTGCTGTAGCAAGGTAGCCCAATACATGAACACTATGAACGTAATTATTGCCGATGACCACCCGATTGTACTGTTCGGTATTCGTAAATCACTTGAACAGATCGAGTGGGTTAATGTTGTCGGCGAATTTGAAGACTCCACAGCACTGATCAACAATTTGCCTAAGTTAGATGCTCATGTGTTGATTACCGACCTCTCCATGCCGGGAGATAAATACGGTGATGGGATCACGTTAATAAAATACATCAAGCGCCATTTCCCGAGCCTGTCAATTATTGTGCTGACCATGAACAATAACCCGGCCATCCTGAGCGCGGTGCTGGATCTCGATATTGAAGGGATTGTCCTGAAGCAAGGCGCGCCAACAGACCTGCCGAAAGCGCTGGCCGCGCTGCAAAAGGGGAAGAAATTTACTCCGGAAAGCGTTTCTCGTCTGCTGGAAAAAATCAGCGCCAGTGGCTATGGCGACAAACGCCTGTCACCGAAAGAGAGCGAAGTTCTGCGCCTGTTTGCCGAAGGTTTCCTGGTGACTGAAATTGCCAAAAAGCTCAACCGCAGTATTAAAACCATCAGCAGCCAGAAAAAATCGGCGATGATGAAACTCGGTGTGGAAAACGATATCGCGCTGTTGAATTACCTCTCTTCCGTGACGCTGAGTCCTTCAGATAAAGAGTAATTAACTGCCTGATGGCACTGCGTTTATCAGGCCTACGAACAGTTTGTTCCGTAGGCCTGGTAAGGCAAACCCCGCTATCCGGCATCTTTATCCCCGCGCCTTCCTCACTCTTTCCGCATAGACCGTCAGCGTTTGCTTCAATACATCTAATGTCACTGGCTTGGAAAGACAGCTATCCATACCGGATTCCAGACACCGCTGCTTCTCTTCAGCCAGCGCGTTTGCCGTCACGCCCACAACCGGCAACGTTAAACCTAACTGGCGGATGCGCTGAGTCAGGCGATAACCATCCATGTTTGGCATGTTGACGTCGCTCAGCACGATGTCGATATGGTTTTTACTCAGTACATTGAGGGCATCGACACCGTCATTCGCCGTTTTACACTGATATCCCAACGATCCCAGTTGATCGGCCAGTAAACGCCGGTTGATAGGATGATCGTCGACCACCAGTATCATCATGTCATCGTTGGTAGCGCCGACTTTATCCGGAGCGGGTAGCGCCGTCGAGAGTTCTTCACTCCCCAGATCAACGCTGTAAATATGCGCCAGCAGCGCGGGCAGTTCGTGCGGTGACGCCACGCTGTGCACCCACTCCCCTGGCCCCCTTTCCAACGGAATCCCAATATGGCGACGGCAGAAAATCACCGCGGCACGTCCTTGCCACACCTGTTCCAGCACATCATCGGCAACCAACAAGTCATCAGCATCCGGGCGCTGCCCCTCATAACGCAGCACGGTCACCCCGTTACGCATCAGACTGGATTCGACAAAGCGATACAGCGATGCGTTACGCACCGCCAGCCAGCAACGGGTGCCAGCCAGTCCTTCTACGCCTTTTTTCTGCGGATACTGGGCGCCATAAAGAGGAATACGGAGCGTAAACTGGCTGCCCATTCCCGGTTCTGAATCAACGGAAATGTCGCCATCCATCATGCTGATCAGTTTTTCACAGATAGCCAAACCGAGCCCGGTTCCCTGGAAATTACGCTGTACGCCAGTGCCCACCTGGAAGAAAGGATCGAACAAACGGACCACTTCTTTGGCGGGGATACCCACCCCGGTATCACGCACACGGATACTGAGGTAATCACCGTCACACTGCACATGCAGCACAATGCAGCCGGTATCGGTAAACTTGATCGCGTTACTCAGCAGATTGGAGATCACCTGCTGTAAACGCATAGGATCGCCATTCAACGCGACGGGCACATCCGGGTCGATAAAACAGTACAATCCCAACTGCTTACGCACCACCAGCGGCAGATAGTTTGCCGTAATATGGCTCATCACTTCACGCGGTGAGAACTCGCGCGGTTCAATCTTCAACTGTTCAGATTCAATTTTCGAGAAATCGAGAATATCGCTGATAATTTTCAACAGCAGGCTGGAAGAGTTATTCATCGCCGTCACCAGGCGATCCACCCCGTTGGGTAACTCTTTGGTTTGCAACAAATCGAGGTTACCGATAATGCCATACAGCGGCGTACGCAGCTCATGGCTCACTGTCGCAAGGAACATCGATTTGGACTGACTCGCCTGTTCCGCCGCCTGGGCCATCTCCTGCAACGACTCTTCCATTTTAACGCGCGCACTGACGTCAACCAGGACGCAAATTGCCACGTTTTCATTGCGATAGCGCGAATGCACAAAGCTGATTTGCAGATTGGTATTGTTACTGGTCAGCACATCGACAAAATTAACCTGCTGGCCGCAGATGATTTGCGTTAACCGTTGCCGGTCTTCATGCGTCAGCATGTTCAGATAGGTATGCGCCAGTTCATTACTCAGGATGTTAATGCCATCCAGCGTGCGCAAAATACAAATTCCCACCGGCGCGGAAGCCACGATTTTACGGTTAAATTGCTCGTGTTCCTCCAGGCGCTGAGCATCGCTTTCCGCAGGAATAAAAATACGCCGCTCATACATACGCGTAAGCATAAACAATGCCGCGCCGACCAGCACATTCAGCAGAATAGCGTTCAGGATCATCATGCGGATCCGCTCCAGCACCAGATCAACCGGAACAGAGTACACAATGCTCAGCGATGACGGCGGCAGATTTTTCTTCAGCACCAGATCGCGAAAACCCGGCGTATAGCCAAACCAGGAACGCTCCTGCATCCAGCGTGGTTCAGCCTTAATATTCCCCTCAGGGCCGGTGAGCGAAATCAGCGCATGGCCATTTTCATCGAGAATGGTCACCCCCATCGGCAAACTGCCCGGCGTGAAGAAGTTCTCCATGCGAATAGGTTGTTCCACGCCCAGCAGCGCCTGCAAACGGTTGGCAAGATAAACCGGCGTCAGCGCATAGAAATAGCCCACTCCAGGACGCGGCCCCTGGCTAATCCAGAACAGGTTATTACCGTTTTCATCCTGCGGCGCATTGCGATACTTAATAATGCGCTCATGCAGCGCTTTCAGGGCCTGGTCACGTTCGACGGGCATCTCACGCAGACCAAAGTTCGCCATACAGAGATTATCGCTGCCGATCAGGAATACGCGATTCAAATCATAGGCAGCAGAAAAATTGTCGCGCCAGTAGCGCATAAACCACGCCAGCGACTCCAGAGAACCTCGCCAGGCGTTGCCCATCACCGAACAGTCGGAGTCGGCAAACAGCGGCTCAAAATTAGGTACGACGGTTTTGTCATCCCGCGCCCGCAGCGACATCACGCCGTTTTCCGCCGTTAAGCGATTCTCGGCAATATATTTCAGCTCTTTAATAACATCCGATGTGCGCTGGATATAACGCTGGGCCTGATCGGAGCTGAGGTTAAGTTCCTGATGGATCTCAGACTCTCTCTGGTGCAGCGCGTTCACAATGTAGAACACGGAGGCAAAAGCGATCAGACACCAGATCAGGAGCGCCAACGCTCTGAACAGGTAGCGTGAGACTTTTAGGGTTGAATGAACGGAAGCAAGGTATTTCAAAGGGGCGAAGCTCCGCCTCAGGGCATTAATAGAGTGTGGTTAAGGTAGCGGTAAATGTCCGGCGTCGCAATGCCCTCTCTTTACGGGAATATGATACACCGCTCTGAAACCGTTGTCTTAACCCCGCGACGTTTACACCACCGAACAATTTCTGCGCCGATGACTTCTCTTGTTTATATCGTAGAAATCGCCAGCCGTTCAGCAGTCTTATCTGAAAATGAGAAAAAACGCTTCGCGCCTTACCCTGCTTAACGACACGCAGAACATCGTCTACTCCCCTGCGCGTGCACGAGTCCGCGAGCGCCACAGAGGTAACTTGAAGGAAAAAGTGTATATGTCATAATAAACAAAACCGAGGGACCTCAATGAACATTATCGAACAGCTTCAGTTACTGGTAAAAACGGGCTCACACACGGAACAAACTATTAGCCGTTACATTCTGGCTACATTATCAGGTGCAGAAAAACTGACCTCGACAGCAATATCAAAAAAGACCCATACCAGCCAACCGTCTATTGTTCGTTTTGCCCAGGCTCTCGGTTATACCGGTTTTACTTCCTTTAAATATGATTTAATTAAGTGTCTGCGTAGTGAGCCCGCCGCCCTGCTTCCGGCGCAGGCGGCCAGGAACAATATTATTCTCAGTGAATTTATTAACAATAATAACCCAGCGGCAATTAATACTTTCTTTGAAATTATCAGTTCCAGTCGTAATCTTTATTTTTGTCACTCACGGGAACTCGGCTCTCTGCTCAGTAATATTATTCAGGACTATAGTGATATTGGTAAGGTGTGTATTCCCGTTGAGTATCAAAACGCCGATTCGCTGTTAGCCAACAGCCTGACAGATTGTGATTCCGTCATCCTGCTGCCGGGCCCTAAGGATGAGCCAGATAACCAGTTGATTACATTGATTCGCGAGCATGAAGCCGCCTCGCTGGCCGTCGCCTGCCATCAGAGCGGTACATCACTGGCCGATGTGACGCTCTACACCCCGCAATCCAGCGTCAGCCCTCTGAGTTTCGCCGCGTTGAAAATGTCACTGCATACGCTTTTTTTTCATGCCCTGCAATATTGCTATCTGAATATGAATAATGAAAAGACGTCCCATAAACGATGATCGTTGGCAGGGTCAGGGGGAATAAGATACCCTGCTTTAATCATAGAAATTAAAGCCAAAAAGAATGTTTATGAGACGTGAAAACCAGATTAATTACAACTGCACAATCTTCCCTGTTGATAACGAATGATGCACCGCCTCACAGATTAACGTCGCCTGTAGCCCATCGTCAGCTGTTGCCAGATACGGCGTATCAAATAATATGTGTTCCACAAAATCATGTATTGGCTGAATTCCATATCCGCTGGCCTTATTATTAACGTAATTAATGAAGTTATAATTTGGTGTCGCGCTACGCTGTGGGGTAAACATTTCATAACCGCGCAACTGCGCATCCGCACGATAATAGTTATTTTCAGTGATCACAAAACTCCGACCATCATTGGCTTTGGGGAACGTTGGAGGTAAACACCACCCTACTTCCACCGTCCATTGCGCACCATTTTCAAACGTAACAAACGACTGAATGGTATCCCAGGAATCGATGCCTTCAGCCACCAGTTTCTTCTTCTGTCCTATCGCATAGACACTTACCGCGTTAGCGCCGTTCATATAATAGCGAATTAAATCAAAACAGTGAGTACCGAGGAAATGGACCGGAGAGCTCTCGTTCGCCCACGATAACCAGTTTTTTGGCACGTCTATGATGTCATCCATGCTCATATAGCCACGCAGTACCTGTCCGGTTTCCGGCTTCAGCAGCTCATGATGAATATGTTGCGCCATCCCGTCCCAGCGCTTGTGGTAATCAACGCCGATTTTCACCCCATGCTCTGCGGCACAGAGAATAATCTCCCGACATTCCGCCGAGGTTGTCGCCATCGGTTTTTCAATCAGCACATGTTTGCCAGCGGTGATGGACTCAATCGTAGCATCAAAGTGGAACGGATCCGGGGTGGCGATCGACACCAAATCGACCTGCGTGGCGGCAAACAATTCTGCCAGCGATGCAAAGCCGGGAGTGTGAAACTCCTGCGCCACGCTGGCCCGGATTTCCGGGTTGATTTCGCAAAACCCGACCAGATTCACCCACGGATTATAGTGATAAGCATTGATATGGTGTTTGCCGTAAATTCCCGCGCCAACCACCGCGGCATTGATTTTGTTCATGACACGATTCCTCAGTTAAACAAACCAAAAGAAAACAGATAGCCGATAGCCACCGCCAGAGGTGCGGTAATCATTCGTGACAGCAGGAAAGCCGGTACACCAAGGCGAATGGTTTTCTCTTTCGCCTCCTGCATAGAAAGCCCAACGGGAATAAAGTCAGCGCCTACCTGGACATTTATCGCAAACAGCGCCGGCAACGCCATCAGGGGTGAAACCACTCCGCTGCCGATGAGCGTCCCCACCAGCACGCCCACCACCTGTGCTATGGCCGCCCCCGGAGCCAGAATCGGCGAGATAAACGGTAAGCCGCAGATAATCGCGATCACAAACAGACCGGTTAACGATCCGGCAAGCGGTGACAGCGTATTCCCGGCCCACTGACCAATTGCCGTTTCCTGCACCAGAGCAATCAGCACGGAGATAAAAGCCATAAACGGAATAACGTTTTTAATGCACAGCTCAACCGACTCGCGCGCGGAGGTATAGAGCAGGCTGACAAAGTTGCCTATCCCCGTCGCAAATCGGGTCATCAACTCCAGTGCGGTGTTGGTCGCCGAACCGCGCGGTTTGGTATCCCCCTGGCGACTGACGGCCACCGAAGCATCACCAGCGGACAGAGGTTCAACAACATCAACCTCTTGGGCAGTGACCGGCTGATTAAACGTTTCAATCAGCGATAGCGATTCACTGCTGACATCAGAAATGTAGATATCCTCGGTGATATACTTCGCCAGCGGCCCCATCGCGCCGGTGGGGAGAATATTGATGGTCTTGATTCTTTTTTGTGGGTAGATGCCGCAGCGCAATGAACCGCCGCAGTTGATCACCACGCAGAGGATTTTCTTATCATCCGGCATCGCATCAAAGCCGTTAACAACCGGCATCTCCAGCATATCACCCAATTTTTTGGCAATCGGGTCAATGCTTTTCCCGGTGAGCGACAAGATGACTTTGCTGGTATCGCGAGATAAATACATATCATCGCCAATCCCTGAATGACCTTTTTTAATCAGCACGGTTTTCATCGGTTTTCCTCATTATTGTCAATGGGCCCGTTAATTCATTCACGGCAGGCGGGCAATCGCTTTTTACGTGTAATGAACCATAGGCGATTGGCTTTTCTGCCCCGTCAAATACCACTGTCATATGCCCCAGCTCACATAAGTTTTGCCACGCCGCATCTCCCCAGCAGGTGATACTCCATATCTGGTTATTAATCTGTAAAACGTAGTTCGCTGTTTTTTGTAATGGCGCGCTATTACAAACAATATTCTTAATTACCAGCACATAATCGAGATAATCTTCCGGGGCGCGATCGTTAAACGTTATCAGCATGCCACTAAGCAATCCCTCTTCTACTTTCTTTCCAGCTTTTACGACGTCAGCCGAAAATAGTACTTTCATTTTTTTTCCTTATTCCTGATTAAGTTCACGCTTCTCCAGCCTGGTGAAGATATATTCGGTAAGAAAACCGCGGATAAATCCAAGCAGAATACCTGCCGCGATATAACGCAATGCCAGATCGGCAACGGGAAGGTCGAGTCGGGTAATCCCCGCAGCTACGCCCAGCCAGATAAAGAGTTCAGATGGCACAATGTGGGGAAACAGCGAGGTCAGCGGGTGAACGGTACTGCCCAGCGCATCCTGATAAGCGGGCTTACACCGTTCTGGCAGGAATTTGCCCATGGTCAGCGCGCCGGGACTGCTCAGGAAGAACCAGGCAAAACTGGGCAATATTCCGTAGGTTAATATTTTTGATTTACCCATCAGGGTGGCGACTTTTTCCATCCGCTGCTGACCTATTAACTTCATAATGAAATTAACCGTCAGAATTAGCGTTATTAACATCGGAATAGTGCTGACGATCATCCCGGAGAATATCTTGCCAGCACTCTGAAAAAGATGGATAAAACCTTCCGCAATTTCAACTATCATAGTTAACTCCCAACGCCGAGGTAAAAGTATATTCATCCGTCAGAGGTGAACTGACAGACTGAGGCAGCCAACGCATTTCTCTTTCACACTTCAGGTGTTTTTTCTTAAATAATTTGTCGGTCTCCTGTTCACAACGGATCTTAAAATTCTTTTAGTGGACAGAATAACGTTAGCGGTAAAAGTGTGAACAAACAGTGAGCACTCTCACGAAACTATAATTATTCATTTATTTTTGTATTTTTATACATGAAGCCTGCAGCAAGCGGATAAAGGATAATTAGCTGATGGGAAAGGGAATATTCAGAACGTAAAAAAGGGAGGCAAAGCCTCCCTTTTGTGCAGTATTAAAATACTGAATTACTCTTCTGCGTCGTCCGCCGCATCATCATCGGTTTCTGCTTCAGGCGCGATATCCTCGTCGCCCTCAGCGGCACTTCCGTCGATGGAGTCGAGTTCTTCATCATCAACCGGCTCAGCAACGCGTTGCAGACCCACGACGTTTTCATCTTCCGCAGTACGGATGAGGATCACGCCCTGGGTGTTACGCCCTACTACGCTGATTTCCGACACGCGAGTACGCACCAGCGTACCTGCATCGGTGATCATCATGATCTGGTCGGTATCTTCAACCTGTACCGCGCCAACAACAGATCCGTTGCGCTCGGTCACTTTGATGGAGATAACGCCCTGAGTCGCACGAGACTTGGTCGGATACTCTTCTGCCGCGGTACGCTTACCGTAGCCGTTTTGCGTCACGGTCAGGATAGCGCCTTCGCCGCGCGGAATAATCAGAGAAACGACTTTGTCTTCGCCTGCCAGCTTGATACCGCGTACGCCGGTCGCGGTACGACCCATCGCACGAACGGCATCTTCTTTAAAGCGCACTACTTTACCCGCGGCAGAGAACAGCATGACTTCGTCACTACCGGACGTCAGGTCAACGCCAATCAGCTCGTCGCCTTCGTTCAGGTTAACCGCAATGATACCGGCGGAACGCGGACGGCTGAACTCGGTCAGCGCGGTTTTCTTCACGGTACCGCTGGCGGTCGCCATAAAGACGTTCACACCTTCTTCGTACTCGCGTACCGGCAGAATAGCGGTGATACGTTCGTTCGCTTCCAATGGCAGCAGGTTGACGATTGGACGTCCACGCGCGCCACGGCTGGCTTCCGGCAACTGATAAACCTTCATCCAGTACAAACGACCACGGCTGGAGAAGCAGAGGATCGTGTCATGGGTGTTGGCCACCAGCAGGCGGTCAATAAAGTCTTCTTCTTTAATACGTGCTGCTGATTTGCCTTTACCGCCACGACGCTGTGCTTCGTAATCGGTTAACGGCTGATATTTCACGTAGCCCTGATGAGACAAGGTCACGACAACATCTTCCTGGCTAATCAGATCTTCGATATTGATGTCAGCGCTGTTGGCGGTGATTTCGGTACGACGTTCGTCGCCGAACTGCTCGCGAATCAGCTCCATCTCTTCACGGATAACTTCCATCAGACGATCTGCGCTGCCCAGAATATGCAGCAGTTCAGCGATCTGCTCCAGCAGCTCTTTGTATTCGTCGAGCAGTTTTTCATGCTCAAGGCCGGTCAGTTTCTGCAAACGCAGATCCAGAATCGCCTGGGCCTGCTGTTCAGTCAGGTAGTACTGACCGTCACGCACGCCAAATTCCGGCTCCAGCCATTCAGGACGCGCGGCGTCATCACCGGCACGTTCCAGCATGGCGGACACGTTACCCAGCTCCCACGAACGCGCAACCAACGCAGCTTTCGCTTCTGCCGGGGTCGGCGCGCGGCGGATCAGTTCAATGATTGGGTCAATGTTCGCCAGCGCAATCGCCAACGCTTCAAGGATATGCGCACGGTCGCGGGCTTTACGCAGTTCAAAGATAGTACGGCGCGTTACGACTTCACGACGGTGACGTACAAACGCGGCAATAATATCTTTCAGGTTCATGATCTTCGGCTGACCATGGTGCAGCGCAACCATGTTGATACCGAAAGAAACCTGCAGTTGGGTCTGGGAATAAAGGTTGTTCAGAACCACTTCCCCGACCGCATCGCGTTTCACTTCAATCACGATGCGCATACCGTCTTTATCAGACTCGTCACGCAGCGCACTGATGCCTTCAACGCGTTTGTCTTTTACCAGCTCGGCGATTTTCTCGATCAGGCGCGCTTTGTTCACCTGATACGGAATTTCATGGACGATGATGGTTTCACGGCCGGTTTTGGCGTCGGCTTCGACTTCCGCGCGGGCGCGAATGTACACTTTGCCGCGACCGGTACGGTAGGCTTCTTCGATACCACGACGACCGTTAATGATCGCGGCGGTCGGGAAGTCCGGACCCGGAATATGCTCCATCAGCCCTTCAATGCTGATGTCTTCATCGTCAATGTATGCCAGACAGCCGTTGATCACTTCCGTCAGGTTGTGCGGCGGAATGTTGGTTGCCATACCTACCGCGATACCGGACGAACCGTTCACCAGCAGGTTAGGAATTTTGGTCGGCATGACGTCAGGAATTTGTTCGGTGCCGTCGTAGTTATCGACGAAATCAACCGTTTCTTTTTCCAGGTCAGCCATCAGCTCATGGGCGATTTTCGACATACGGATTTCCGTATAACGCATCGCCGCTGCGGAGTCGCCATCGACAGAACCAAAGTTACCCTGACCATCTACCAGCATGTAACGCAAGGAGAATGGCTGCGCCATACGAACAATGGTGTCGTAAACGGCGGTATCACCATGAGGGTGGTATTTACCGATTACGTCACCAACGACACGGGCAGATTTTTTATAGGCTTTATTCCAGTCGTTGCCCAATACGTTCATGGCGTAAAGTACGCGACGGTGAACCGGTTTCAGGCCATCTCGGACGTCTGGCAGCGCACGGCCAACAATGACCGACATCGCATAATCCAGATATGAGCTCTTCAGCTCTTCCTCAATGTTGACCGGTGTAATTTCTCTCGCAAGGTCGCTCATCTAACCGCTATCCCTCTACTGTATCCCGGATTCAAAGGTCGCAAATTATAACACATTCGCACAGATTCAGGTAAATGGATTCCCCCTGACAGAGGCTTTATTCATCCCGTCAGGCTGATATACTCATTTGCATCGCAAATTTAGGAGTAGAAGCCCCAATGAATGCCGAAAAACCCCCGGTAAGTCACAACGTTGACCATGAAGAAATTGCCAAGTTTGAAGCAGTCGCGTCACGCTGGTGGGACCTTGAGGGGGAATTTAAGCCACTGCACCGCATTAACCCGCTGCGTCTGGGCTACATCACGGAGCGCTCAGGCGGCCTGTTTGGTAAAAAGGTACTCGACGTCGGCTGCGGCGGCGGCATTCTGGCGGAAAGTATGGCGCGCGAAGGCGCAACCGTCACGGGCCTGGATATGGGCTTTGAACCGTTACAGGTAGCAAAACTGCATGCGCTGGAGAGCGGTATCCAGGTCGAGTACGTCCAGGAAACCGTCGAAGAGCACGCGGAAAAACATGCGCACCAGTATGACGTGGTGACCTGCATGGAAATGCTGGAGCACGTGCCGGACCCGCAGTCGGTGGTCAGCGCCTGCGCCAGGCTGGTCAAACCGGGCGGCGAAGTGTTTTTCTCCACGCTTAACCGCAACGGCAAATCCTGGCTGATGGCCGTGGTCGGAGCGGAATATATTTTGCGCATGGTGCCGAAAGGCACGCATGATGTGAAAAAATTTATTAAGCCTGCAGAGTTATTACAGTGGGTAGATCAGACCGTGCTGAAAGAGCGTCATATGACCGGCCTGCATTACAACCCGATCACCAACAGCTTTAAACTCGGTCCGGGCGTAGATGTGAACTATATGGTCCATACCACTGCCAGCGTTGATTAACCGCTTCCTGTAGGCCGGATAAGGCGTCCAACGCTGCTATTCGGCATGCTGACAGGAACAGGGCCTGATGGCGCTTCGCTTATCAGGCCTACAATTCCTGTGCCAGATCATAAGAACTTTCTTCGCCTTAGATGAAGAAATCAGCACTCGATCAAATTTTCTATTTTTTTTCTCAATTATTGACATCCCCGCCAGGCCTTATAAGACGCGCACTTAGCGATTCTTACCCTTTTGCAACCTCAATTTAACGTCAAAATCAACTCTTGTGCTGAAAAGAATCCCTACTAGAATACTCACCATATAGCGTCTATTTTATCAAACAACCCCTACATATAGTATTTATCCACAGACTTAGTCACAACATGACTCTGTGGATAATATGGGGGATATTTTTTCTTTCACGGACAGGTAAAAAACCACATGAATCAGAGTCTGCTGGTGACAAAGCGTGATGGTAGTACAGAGCGCATCAATCTCGACAAAATCCACCGAGTTCTGGATTGGGCGGCAGAAGGACTGAATAACGTATCGATTTCTCAGGTCGAGCTGCGCTCTCATATTCAGTTTTATGACGGTATCAAAACGTCCGATATCCATGAGACGATCATCAAAGCAGCCGCCGACCTGATCTCCCGCGAGGCACCGGATTATCAGTACCTGGCTGCCCGCCTGGCCATTTTCCACCTGCGTAAAAAAGCCTACGGCGAGTTTGAACCGCCTGCACTTTACGACCATGTCGTGAAAATGGTTGAAATGGGCAAATACGACAATCATCTGCTGGAAGACTACACGGAAGAAGAGTTCAAGCAGATGGACTCGTTCATCGTACACGACCGTGATATGACCTTCTCCTATGCAGCGGTGAAGCAGTTAGAAGGTAAATATCTGGTGCAAAACCGTGTCACCGGTGAGATTTATGAAAGCGCGCAGTTCCTCTACATTCTGGTAGCGGCCTGCCTGTTCTCTAACTATCCACGTGAAACGCGTCTGCAATATGTAAAACGTTTCTACGATGCCGTTTCAACGTTCAAAATTTCTCTGCCGACGCCAATTATGTCCGGCGTGCGTACCCCAACCCGCCAGTTCAGCTCCTGCGTACTGATCGAGTGCGGCGACAGCCTGGATTCCATCAACGCCACCTCCAGCGCTATCGTGAAATACGTTTCTCAGCGCGCCGGTATCGGTATCAACGCCGGCCGCATCCGTGCGCTGGGTAGCCCGATTCGTGGCGGTGAAGCGTTCCACACTGGCTGTATTCCGTTCTACAAGCACTTCCAGACCGCGGTGAAATCCTGCTCGCAAGGCGGCGTGCGCGGCGGTGCGGCCACCCTGTTCTACCCGATGTGGCATCTGGAAGTCGAAAGCCTGCTGGTGCTGAAAAACAACCGCGGCGTTGAAGGCAACCGCGTGCGTCATATGGACTACGGCGTGCAGATCAACAAGCTGATGTATACCCGTCTGCTGAAAGGCGGTGACATCACCCTGTTCAGCCCGTCCGACGTCCCGGGCCTGTATGATGCGTTCTTCGCCGACCAGGACGAGTTCGAACGTCTGTACACCCAATATGAAAACGACGACAGCATCCGTAAACAGCGCGTGAAAGCGGTTGAACTTTTCTCCCTAATGATGCAGGAACGTGCCTCTACCGGCCGTATCTACATTCAGAACGTTGACCACTGCAACACCCACAGCCCGTTTGATCCGGTTGTTGCGCCGGTGCGCCAGTCCAACCTGTGTCTGGAAATCGCCCTGCCGACCAAACCACTGACCGACGTGAACGACGAAAACGGCGAAATTGCGCTGTGTACGCTATCCGCATTTAACCTGGGTGCTATCAACAGCCTGGACGAGCTGGAAGAGCTGGCCGTACTGGCGGTACGCGCGCTGGATGCACTGCTGGATTATCAGGATTACCCAATCCCGGCCGCCAAACGCGGCGCAATGGGCCGTCGTACGCTGGGTATTGGCGTCATCAACTACGCCTACTGGCTGGCGAAAAACGGTAAGCGTTATTCTGACGGTAGCGCCAATAACCTGACCCACAAAACCTTTGAAGCCATTCAGTATTACCTGCTGAAAGCTTCTAACGAGCTGGCAAAAGAGCAAGGCGCGTGCCCGTGGTTTAACGAAACCACTTACTCCCAGGGTATTTTACCGATCGATACCTATAAAAAAGACCTTGATGCTATCTCTGACGAGCCGCTGCATCTGGACTGGGAACAGCTTCGCGAGTCCATCAAGACGCACGGCCTGCGTAACTCCACGCTCTCTGCGCTGATGCCGTCGGAAACCTCTTCGCAGATCTCTAATGCGACCAACGGTATTGAACCACCGCGCGGCTACGTGAGCATCAAAGCGTCTAAAGATGGGATTCTGCGTCAGGTCGTGCCGGACTACGAACACTTGCACGACGCCTACGAACTGCTGTGGGAAATGCCGAGCAACGACGGTTATCTGCAACTGGTAGGTATCATGCAGAAGTTTATCGATCAGTCGATTTCCGCCAACACCAACTATGATCCGACGCGTTTCCCATCAGGAAAAGTGCCGATGCAGCAGTTGCTGAAAGACCTGCTCACCGCCTACAAATTTGGCGTCAAAACGCTGTATTATCAGAACACCCGCGATGGCGCGGAAGATACTCAGGACGATCTGGTGCCGTCCATTCAGGACGATGGCTGCGAAAGCGGCGCATGTAAGATCTGATGAATATTGCCGGGTGGCGCTACGCTTACCCGGCCTACGATTGCACGGTTTGTAGGCCGGATAAGGTGTTTGTACCACATCCGGCGCTCATCCCACAAAGGATTCACATTAATGGCATACACCACTTTTTCACAGACGAAAAATGATCAGCTTCTGGAACCGATGTTCTTCGGCCAGCCGGTGAACGTCGCCCGCTACGATCAGCAAAAATATGACATCTTCGAAAAACTGATCGAAAAGCAGCTCTCTTTCTTCTGGCGTCCGGAAGAGGTCGATGTTTCCCGCGATCGCATCGACTTCCAGGCGCTGCCGGAGCATGAAAAGCATATCTTCATCAGCAACCTGAAGTATCAGACGCTGCTGGACTCCATTCAGGGACGTAGCCCGAACGTCGCGCTGCTGCCGTTAATCTCGATTCCTGAACTGGAAACCTGGGTCGAAACGTGGGCGTTTTCTGAAACGATCCACTCGCGTTCTTACACCCATATCATCCGTAACATCGTCAACGATCCGGCGGTGGTGTTTGACGATATCGTCACCAACGAGCAGATCCAGAAGCGCGCGGAAGGCATTTCCAGCTACTATGACGAATTGATCGAGATGACCAGCTATTGGCATCTTCTCGGTGAAGGCACCCATAGCGTTAATGGCAAAACGGTTGTCGTGAACCTGCGTGAGCTGAAGAAAAAGCTGTACCTGTGCCTGATGAGCGTGAACGCGCTGGAAGCCATTCGCTTCTACGTCAGCTTCGCCTGCTCCTTCGCCTTCGCCGAACGTGAACTGATGGAAGGCAACGCGAAAATTATTCGTCTGATCGCCCGCGACGAAGCCCTGCATCTGACCGGTACGCAGCACATGCTGAACCTGCTGCGCAGCGGTGTAGACGACCCAGAGATGGCGGAAATCGCAGAAGAGTGTAAGCAAGAGTGCTACGACCTGTTCGTGCAGGCCGCGCTGCAAGAGAAAGAGTGGGCGGACTATCTGTTCCGTGACGGTTCGATGATCGGCCTGAACAAAGATATTCTGTGCCAGTACGTTGAGTACATCACCAACATTCGTATGCAGGCTGTTGGGCTGGATCTGCCGTTCCAGACGCGTTCTAACCCGATCCCATGGATCAACACCTGGCTGGTGTCCGATAACGTACAGGTTGCGCCGCAGGAAGTGGAAGTCAGCTCCTATCTGGTCGGCCAGATCGACTCCGAGGTTGATACCGACGATCTGAGTAACTTCCAGCTCTGATGGGCCGCGTTACTCTGCGCATCTCTGGCACACAGCTGCTGTGCCAGGATGAACACCCCTCCCTGCTTGCCGCACTCGAATCGCACAATGTTGAAGTCGAATACCAGTGTCGTGAGGGTTACTGTGGTTCCTGCCGTACCCGCCTGGTGGCGGGACAGGTGGACTGGATCGCCGAGCCTCTGGCCTTTATTCAGCCGGGCGAAATATTGCCCTGCTGTTGCCGGGCAAAAGGCGATATTGAAATCGAGCTGTAACGGTTAGTGCACTTCGTGTGCGCTAACTAACGGCATCGCCCCGCGGCGCTTCATCTGCGCAATGTACAGCGCCCCGGCTAAAACCACCAGCAGGGCCCCTACCAGATAAATCGCCCGATAGCCCACGCCCTCGACCATCATCCCCATAATGAACGCGCCGATCGCCATTCCCGCATCCATCGCATTGAAGAAAAGCGAATTGGCGATGCCAATTTTATGCGGCTCCACCGAGCTAATAATTTGTGTCTGGAATACCGGCGTGACGGAACCGTAACCAATGCCGATTAATCCCCCGGCAATAATCATCATGATACTGCCGTTGGTGTAGCCAAGCGCCACCAGTCCGATGGTAAAGGCCAGCAAACACGGATATACCACGTATTTCGGCCCCTTTTTATCACAAATATTGCCGGTAAAGGTTCGACAGATCATCAGACAAATGGCGTAGCACAACAGGAAATTACTGGCGGCGGCCATCAGATCCAACTCGCGCGCATACAGCGCAAGAAAAGCAGAAACACCCGCATAGGAGAAAGTCATGAAAAACGTCACCATCGCGAAAGGCAGCGCGGCGCGATCAAACATTGCCGCAAATCCCAGCTTCGGTTTTGAGCCGTCGGCATGACGGATGACCGGCGGTACGGCGACGATCAATGACAGGATAATACCCAGTACGGCAACCGCGCTACACAGCCAGAATGCGGTGGTAAAAGCTTCCCAGCGTGCCATATTCAGCCCTACCCACGGCCCCACAACCATTGCCAGTCCCATGGCCAAAGAGAAAAAACTGATGCCCTCCCCACGTCGGGAGGCCGGTATCAGCCGCGCGGAAATCGTTCCTTTTACCGTGGTAATGACGCCAAACGTCACCCCATGAAGCACCCGAATAAACAGCAGCGATTCAATTGAGTGGCAAACAGGATACAGCGCAGTGACAACCAAAAAGGCCAGAGAAGAGAGCACCAGAATCGTTTTATTCGAATATTTCCCCACCCATTGCCCGGCGAACGGACGCACAACAATTGCGGCACCTAAAAAGAAGGTGACCAATAAGCCGGCTTTATCTGGCGTGGCGTGCAGGCGATCCGAAATATAGATCGGTAATAACGTGAGCAGGACATAAAACACAAAGAATATAATGAAGCTAATTATCGTGATTGCCCAAAAATCTTTCGTCCACAGTTTTTCTTTCATATTCGACAGCCTGTCCAGACGGCGCACGCAGGCAACGCTCAGCTCAACTGAGCAACGGAGAGGTGCGTCAAAATGTGATTTATACGGTAGACCGCAAGTGTAAACAGATTCATCATATTAGAGAAATTAATCGTTTTAATATTGTTAATTAGAGGGAACTAATGACATTAACCCAGATCCACGCCCTGCTTACCGTGCTTGAATGCGGCGGTTTTACCGAAGCCAGTAAGCGGCTGTATATGACCCAATCCGCTGTAAGCCAGGCCATTTCGGCGCTTGAAGAAGAGTTGGGAGTCGAATGTCTTATCCGCGAGCGCCGTAAAGACATTCAGCTCACCCCGGTTGGAAGGCGGATCGTTCCGCACCTGCGCATGATCGTTGCAGAAACCAACGCGGTGAAAGAAATTGCCGAGCAGGAGCGAAAAAACCCAGCCCGAACCCTGCGCATCGGCTGCTTTCCCAGCGCCTGCGCCTGCATTTTACCGGGCATTATCCACCACTTCGAGCAGCATCATCCGCACATCAAAATC
Organism: Citrobacter werkmanii; assembly: GCF_008693645.1. Classification (NCBI taxonomy): domain Bacteria; kingdom Pseudomonadati; phylum Pseudomonadota; class Gammaproteobacteria; order Enterobacterales; family Enterobacteriaceae; genus Citrobacter; species Citrobacter werkmanii. The sequence goes on from NZ_CP044101.1 coordinate 3,446,378, forward strand.
ATTCCCTTCGAAGAGAACAGCACGGCGATCGTTGATTCCCTGCGCAGTGGGGACATTGATGCCGGATTTGTGCATTTTCCGGTGAGCGGCATGTACTGCGTACCGGTCTATCGCGATAAATTTACCGTTGTAGTTCCCGAAAGCCATCCTCTGGCAGCCCATACCGCGGTTACGGTTGAACAACTGGTGGGAGAACCGCTGATTATCAGTAAAGGTCGCTATGAATTAAGCATCATGACGCTATTTAAAGAGAAAGGTATCGAGCCGGTTATTAAATACGAATTTAACCATCCGGATACCGCGATGAGTTTTATTCGTCAGGGGCTGGGTATTGCGTTATTACCGGAGTTAACGCTGAAAGCCGTTGGCGGGGAGATACGCTCGGTGGCGCTGGAGCCGACGTTCTATCGACAGATATCGTTACTGGCAAAAGAGCCGCCGGTGGACGGCAGCCCTTTATTTCTCCTGCAGGCTTGTATGGAAATGTTGACAGCAGACGGCCTTATCTAACAGTTTATAACGTTATCCAATAAGGCCTGTGACCGGAGGTGCATCACAGGCCTTGTGCCATTACTCTTTATTCAGGAATTTCACTGCTTTGTCGGGGAAGTCGGTGAACAACCCGTCAACGCCCGCCTTGTTATACAGAATGTCATACAGCTGGTTTACGTCAGTGGTGTAATCCGGTAGCTGATCGGCACGAACAGTATAAGGATGCACCACCATCTTGTTCTGATGCGCGTCCTGAACCATGCCAGTTAACGAGATATTGCCTTTTTTCGACTTCTCATCAACCAGCATGTGGTAGTCCGGCCCAATGCCGTCCGCATACTGCGCCACCTGCTTCATGGCACCCGGTTTAAACATCCAGTCATAGTTGTAATTAACCCAACTACCGTCCGGCTTTTTCTCCTGGGTTTCATTCCAGTCAGTGTACGCAATCAACTGCACCAGATTGAGATCCATCCCCATCTTTGGTTCCAGTTCATTTTTAATGCGCTTTAACTCCGCGACATCAAAACACTGTAGGTAAACCTTGTCGTTTTTGCTGGTATACCCGTACTTTTTCAGCACTTCCAGCGTTTTCGCTGCGATGTCCTTCCCTTCCTGGTGATGGAACCACGGCGCCTTCATTTCCGGATAAATGCCGATGTTTTTACCGGTTGAGTGATTCAGTCCCTGAACGAACTCAATCTCTTCTTCGAAAGTGTGCACGCGGAAATCAGATTTACCCATCGGGAAGCGCCCAGGGTAAGTCTGTACCTTTTTGCCATTCTCGATATCAAAGCCTTCGGTAAATTTCAGCGATTTGATCTCGTCCAGCGTAAAGTCGATGGCGTAATAACGTCCATCTTTACGCGCACGATTCGGAAAACGCTCAGCGACATCGGTGACGCGGTCCAGATAGTGGTCATGCAGGACGACCAGATGGTCATCCTTGGTCATTACCAAATCCTGCTCCAGATAATCCGCGCCCTGAGCATAGGCCATCGCTTTCGCGGGCAGCGTATGCTCCGGTAAATAACCGCTTGCCCCACGATGCGCAATCACGATTTTATCGGCGGCGACCGCCGCGCTGCTAACGACCATACCAGCCAGCATCAGCGCCACGCTGAGACTTTTCAATGTGGTTTTCATTAATTAGCCCCCGTTACGTTTCAGCTGTACTTCTTCGTGGTGACGTTTTTCACCAATCATGACGACCACCAGCAGAATGACCGCCAGCACGCTACCGCCAATCATCACCATAAAGCCGCCGTCCCAGCCGAAGAAGTCAACGGTGTAGCCGACAATGGCGCTCGCCGCCACAGAACCGCCGAGATAACCGAACAGTCCGGTAAAGCCTGCCGCCGTGCCCGCCGCTTTTTTCGGCGCCAGTTCCAGCGCGTGCAGACCGATCAACATGACCGGGCCGTAGATCAGGAAGCCGATGATAATCATACAAGCCATATCAACGTTCGGGTTACCTGCCGGGTTCATCCAGTAAACGATGGTCGCGATAGTCACCAGCGTCATAAAGAACACGCCGGTCGCGCCACGGTTGCCACGGAAGACTTTATCCGACATCCAACCACACAGCAGCGTGCCTGGAATACCCGCGTATTCATACAGGAAGTAGGCCCAGGATGATTTATCGAGTGCGAAATGCTTCACTTCTTTCAGGTAGGTTGGTGACCAGTCCAGGATGCCGTAGCGCAGCAGATAAACGAACACGTTGGCGATAGCGATGTACCACAACAGTTTGTTTGGCAGTACGTACTGCATGAAGATCTGCTTGGCGGTCAGCTCTTCTTCGGCTTTCTCGTTGTAATCATCCGGGTAGTCGTTCTTATACTCTTCGATAGGCGGCAGACCGCAAGACTGCGGCGTATCGCGCATCATCGCAAAGGCGAACAGCGCAACCACAATCGCACCGAAAGCAGGCATATACAGCGCCGCTTTCCAGTCATTGAACCAGGCCATACCGAGCAGGAACAGCAGAGGAGGCAGACCGCCGCCCACGTTGTGCGCGCAGTTCCAGACGGAAACAATGCCGCCACGTTCTTTCTGCGACCACCAGTGCACCATGGTACGGCCACACGGCGGCCACCCCATCCCCTGGAACCATCCGCAGAGGAACAGCAGCACAAACATAATCGCAATGCTAGATGTCGCCCACGGCACAAAGCCCATAAACAACATCACTGCGGCAGCCAGAATCAAACCTGCTGGCAAGAAAACGCGCGGATTCGAGCGATCCGAAACGGACCCCATGATGAATTTCGAAAATCCGTAAGCGATGGAGATACCGGACAAGGCAAAACCCAGATCGCCGCGAGAGAAACCCTGCTCAACCAGATATGGCATCGCCAGGGCAAAGTTCTTACGTACCAGATAGTACGCGGCATAACCAAAGAAAATCCCCAGGAAAATCTGCCAACGCAATCGACGATATGTCGGGTCGATCTCCGTAGCAGGCAAACGCGCCTTATGTGGCGCTGGTTTAAAAATACTCAACATAGCGTAGCCTCCGTGGCCGTCTTTCATTCGAAGTAAACACTGCAGTTCGTCATTACTACCCTACCGCTTCCAGTGTGGCCGCGATGTTAAGGAAAGATACCTAACAAAAATGTGAAACGCAGCACAAATTGTTACAGATTTATGACAAATGTTCATAAAGGCGCACGAAATCACGTTTCATTTTCGAATAATGAGCGATTATGCGCGAAATCAAACAATCCATGTTTTTTATGTGGCTAAATGATAAAAAACGAACTGTGAGGAAAAACAATGAAAACTCGCGACTCGCAAACAAGTGACGTGATTATCATTGGCGGAGGAGCAACAGGTGCAGGGATCGCACGCGACTGTGCGCTGCGCGGGTTGCGCGTCATCTTAGTGGAACGCCACGATATCGCCACGGGCGCGACCGGACGTAACCATGGCCTGCTGCACAGCGGTGCGCGCTACGCCGTCACCGACGCTGAATCTGCCCGTGAGTGCATCAGCGAAAACCAGATTCTGAAACGTATCGCCCGTCATTGCGTTGAGCCGACGGACGGTCTGTTTATTACCCTGCCGGAGGATGAGCTCTCCTTCCAGGCTACCTTCATTCGCGCCTGTGAAGAGGCCGGTATTCGCGCAGAAGCGATTGACCCTCAGCAGGCGCGCATTATCGAACCCTCCGTCAACCCACAGTTGATTGGCGCGGTCAAAGTGCCGGACGGTACGGTCGATCCCTTCCGCTTAACCGCCGCCAACATGCTGGATGCGCGTGAGCATGGCGCAGTTATCTTAACGGCCCATGAAGTGACGGGGCTGATTCGCGAAGGGACAACGGTTTGCGGCGTTAACGTGCGCAATCACCTGACGGGTGAGATGCAGTCCCTGCATGCGCCGGTGGTGGTGAATGCCGCCGGGATCTGGGGCCAGCGCATTGCCGAATATGCCGATCTGAGTATCCGGATGTTCCCGGCCAAAGGATCGCTGCTGATTATGGATCATCGCATAAACCAGCATGTCATTAACCGCTGCCGTAAACCCTCTGACGCCGATATTCTGGTGCCTGGCGATACCATTTCGCTCATTGGCACCACCTCGCAGCACATTGATTACGACGATATCGACAGCAACCGCGTCACCGCAGAAGAGGTCGATATTCTGCTGCGCGAAGGTGAGAAACTGGCGCCGATTATGGCGAAAACACGCATTTTACGCGCCTACTCCGGTGTGCGACCGCTGGTCGCCAGCGACGACGATCCAAGCGGTCGTAACGTCAGCCGCGGTATTGTGCTGTTCGATCACGCTGAACGTGACGGACTGGATGGGTTTATCACCATTACTGGCGGCAAACTGATGACCTACCGTCTGATGGCGGAATGGGCCACCGATGCCGTTTGCCGTAAGCTGGGCAATTCTCAACCTTGCACCACAGCAGACGCGGCGCTGCCCGGCTCGCAGGAATCCACCCAGCACACGCTGAAACGCGTAATTTCTTTGCCCGCGCCGTTGCGCGGTTCGGCGGTCTACCGTCACGGCGATCGCACCCCGGCGTGGCTTAGCGAAGGTCGTCAGCACCGTAGCCTGGTCTGTGAATGTGAAGCGGTCACCGCGGGCGAAGTGCAATACGCCGTCGAGAATTTAACCGTCAACAGTCTGCTGGATTTACGTCGCCGTACCCGCGTTGGTATGGGGACCTGCCAGGGCGAATTGTGCGCCTGCCGCGCCGCAGGTTTGCTGCAACGTTTTAATGTCACCACCGCTGCGCAATCTATTACCCAGCTTTCCGATTTCCTCAACGAGCGCTGGAAAGGCGTGCAGCCTATCGCCTGGGGCGACGCGCTGCGCGAAAGCGAATTCACGCGCTGGGTCTATCAGGGATTGTGCGGTCTGGAAAAGGAGCACCAGGATGAAATTTGATACCGTCATTATCGGCGGCGGCCTGGCAGGACTGCTGTGCGGCCTGCAACTGCAAAAAAGCGGGTTGCGCTGTACGATTGTCACGCGCGGCCAAAGCGCCTTGCATTTTTCCTCCGGCTCACTGGATTTGCTCAGCAACTTGCCCGATGGTCAACCGGTGATGGAGATAGAAGCCGGTCTGAATGCGCTGCGTACTCAGGCGCCCACGCATCCGTATAGCATCATCGGAACACAGAACGTCCTGGATCTTGCCCAGCAGGCGCAGGATCTGCTGGAAGAATGCGGAACGCATTTGCAGGGCAAAGTACACCAGTCACATCAACGCGTAACCCCGTTGGGAACCCTGCGCTCAACCTGGTTAAGTTCCCCAGAAGTTCCGGTGTGGCCACTGTCCGCACAGCGTATCTGCGTTGTCGGTATCAGCGGTTTACTGGATTTTCAGGCGCATCTCGCCGCGGCCTCGCTGCGCCAGCGCAATCTCAGCGTCGAGACGGCGGAAATCGATCTGCCTGAACTGGATGTCCTGCGTGATAATCCAACCGAGTTTCGCGCTGTCAATATTGCGCGCCTGCTGGACAACGAAGATAAATGGTCGCTGCTCTATGATGCTTTACTGCCACTGGCAAAAACCTGCGACATGATTATTATGCCAGCCTGTTTCGGCCTGGCGGATGAGCGCCTTTGGCACTGGCTTAACGAGCGCCTTCCCTGTTCGTTGACGCTGTTACCGACTCTACCGCCTTCGGTACTGGGTATGCGTCTGCACAACAAATTACAGCGCCAGTTTGTGCGCCAGGGCGGTGTCTGGATGCCGGGTGATGAAGTGAAGAAAATCACCTGTCAGGATGGCGTCGTCAGTGAAGTCTGGACCCGTAACCATGCCGATATCCCGTTGCGTCCACGCTTCGCCGTGCTCGCCAGCGGCAGCTTTTTCAGCAGCGGTCTGGTCGCCACGCGCGAGGCCATCCACGAACCGATCCTCGGGCTGGATGTACAGCAAACCGCCACCCGCGCCGAGTGGTATCAGCGTGATGTCTTCGATCCGCAACCGTGGCAACAGTTTGGCGTCACAACCGATGCCACTTTGCGCCCGTCGCTGGCGGGGAAAACGGTAGAGAACATGTATGCCATCGGTTCTGTTCTCGGTGGTTTTGACCCTATTGCCGAGGGTTGCGGAGGCGGCGTATGTGCAGTCAGCGCCTTACACGCCGCACATGACATTGCGAAACGTGCAGGAGGACAGCAATGAGCGACACACGTTTTGAAAGTTGTATCAAGTGCACGGTGTGCACCACCGCCTGCCCGGTAAGCCGCGTCAATCCGGGCTACCCTGGCCCAAAACAGGCCGGACCGGACGGAGAGCGTCTGCGTCTGAAAGATGGCGCGTTATACGACGATGCGCTGAAATACTGCATCAACTGTAAGCGCTGCGAAGTGGCGTGTCCGTCAGATGTGAAAATTGGCGATATCATCCAGCGTGCGCGCGCCAAATATGACACTACGCGTCCATCGCTGCGTAATTTTGTTTTAAGCCATACGGATTTAATGGGAAGTGTATCCACACCGTTCGCGCCGATAGTGAATACCGCCACCTCGCTGAAACCGGTACGCCAGTTGCTGGACTACGCGCTGAAAATCGACCATCGCCGTACGCTGCCGAAATACTCCTTTGGTACGTTCCGTCGCTGGTATCGCAGCGTTGCCGCACAGCAGGCGCAGTATCCGGAGCAGGTCGCCTTTTTCCACGGCTGTTTTGTTAATTACAACCATCCGCAACTCGGCAAAGACCTGATCAAGGTCCTGAACGCCATGGGAACCGGCGTACAGCTGCTGAGCAAAGAGAAATGCTGCGGCGTACCGCTGATCGCCAACGGCTTTACCGATAAAGCGCGCAAGCAGGCGGTCAGCAACGTGGCCTCGCTCAGGGAAGCAATTGACGGGAAAGGTATTCCGGTGATCGCCACCTCATCAACCTGTACCTTTGCACTCCGCGATGAGTACCCGGAAGTGCTGGACGTCGACAACACCGGCCTGCGCGAACATATTGAGCTGGCGACCCGCTGGCTGTGGCGCAAGCTGGATGAAGGCAAAACGTTGCCGCTGAAGACGCTACCGCTGAAAGTGGTCTATCACACGCCTTGCCATATGGAGAAAATGGGCTGGACGCTCTACACGCTGGAGCTGCTGCGCCAAATTCCGGGACTGGAGCTGACGGTGTTAGATTCTCAGTGTTGCGGAATCGCCGGAACATACGGCTTTAAAAAGGAAAACTACCCGACGTCACAATCGATTGGCGCACCGTTATTCCGCCAGATAGAAGAAAGCGGTGCCGATATCGTTGTCACCGACTGTGAAACCTGTAAATGGCAGATAGAGATGTCTACAAGCCTTCGCTGTGAACATCCGATCACCCTGCTTGCCAAAGCATTAGGTTAACTCTGTTGCCCGGTGGCGTTTGTTACCGGGCATTTTTGCGTACTCTGTTCCGCCTATCTGAATACGTTGCAATCGGGCGTATTTATCTCTGATTCACTCACGCAAATAGCCAAATCCCCCAATGCAGCTCTGATTAAAAGTGAGTACCGTCATGCCATCTTCTCCTTCAGGTGACGGACTACCATGGATGAATCAACCACCGCTACACCGCATGATGCAGCGTGATTTGATGGGGCTGGTGGACCGTCTGGTCTCGCTTTTAGTTACAAGCACCGCTAATGACAGCCAACTGCAAACGCTATTAAATTACCTGCTACGATACGGCAATGTTTCTCACGTCAGCGCATTTATCCATGAGGTTGCCGAACGTTCCCCCCATCACAAGGAGAGGTTGATGACGATCGCAGAGAGGCTAAGACAAGAAGGCCACCACCATGGCCTACAAGAAGGGATACAGCAAGGATTAGAACAGGGAGTGCAAAAGGGTACGCAAGAAGAAGCCTTACGTATCGCTCGCATGATGCTGGAAAATGGAATTGATCATAATTTGGTTCAGTTAATTACCGGGCTATTGCCTGGCGATGTTACAGAGTGAGTCAGGTTGGGAAGGTTTGTAGCCTTCCCAATCAATGTTTAAATCGTCAGCGATTCAACCACTTCTATCCAGCCGTGTTCGCTGGCGATATCCTGGCCGTTTAGCCAACGACGCAGCATATTCAGCACCATCATCGCGCAAACTTCCTGACGAATCGGCAAACTGTAGCGATTAGCGCTAAGCCTTACGCGCAAGGCATGTGTCCCATCCGGTGTTGCCAGCGCAAAGTTAATATGTTCGCTTTCGAATGCCGATACTGCCAGCGCCAGCCCGGCATAGTGTTTGCCGCGTCGCTCGGTAATCCAGTGCGCCGTTTGCGCCAGCGTTTCTTCCTGAGACGGAACCACTTCACTCGCTAGCAGAGGAGCATTAGCGCGAGAGAGCTGGAGTGCAACTAAGCCACCGGTGAACTGTTCGCTCAGTGTCAGACTGTATTGTCGCTCCTGCAACGTGCGGGCGATTTGCGCCGGCAAACCTTCCGTACCTTCGAATATCATATTCTGCCCGGCAACCCGCTTCACCTCAGGCCACAGCGCCAGCATGGCGTCTCGTTGGGAATCAGGCCCGGTTAGCTTCAGCTCAATAATCGGCATCGACGAGCGGTAACCCATTGTCACTCCCGGCGGCAAAGGCAGCGGATCCAGACTCTGCGCCAGATCGCTTTCGGAACGGCCAAAGGTGGTTAATCGCAGGCAGAGAGGTGGTTGAGGCAGAGAAAAACGCTCACGCAAACGCGGCAGAATCTCATGCTCAACCATGACTTTAAATTCCGATGGCACGCCAGGCGTAAAGAACATCAGGCAGCGGTTTAGCTTCACGGCGAACCCGCACGCGGTGCCGACAGGATTATTGATAAATTCAGCGCTGGCAGGAAGCTCAGCCTGTTTGCGGTTGCTCGGCGCCATCACGCGGCCACGGTCGCGGAAATAACGCTCCATCTCGGCCAGCCAGGCTTCATGCAATACCAGCCCCTCGCCTTTTGCCGTTGCCGCCGCCTGCGCGCTTAAATCATCGCTGGTTGGCCCCAGACCGCCATTAACGATCAACACATCGGCGTGTTCGCTACGCTCACGTAGAATAGCAACCAAATCGTCAAGATTGTCCCCTACCGTATTGCGGCGGGTTAACGGTAATCCCTGATTAAAGAAAAAATCAGCCAGCCAGGCGGCATTGGTGTCGACGATTTGTCCGTGCAACACTTCATCCCCGGTGGATAGCATCTCCACGTTTAACATCGTGTTCTCCTGCTTTTATGATGAAAACACTATAGCGCATGGAGGGGGGAAGGCGCGACTGAACGCCGCGCCAGAAATGTCAGAAGCTGGCGTTAACCCCAACGTACGGACCATCAGCAATCGCGTTATCGCGGTTGCCATCTTTACCCGCCAGGTTCAGGTAGCGATAACCGGCTTCAATGCTCAGCGGGCGCATAATTGTCAGACGCGCACCGGCATTGGCTTCTTCATAGCTGTCGATACCGCTGGAAAGCGAATCAGGAGAGTAATAGTACTCGCCAAACAGGCGGAAACTATCGCCAATCGGCCACTGCAAACCGCCACCAACTGCCGCCGCGTAGCCTTCATCACCATCATTAGGGTTAGTATAAATACCTTTCCCTCCGACGGTTGCCAGCAACGGACCAAGTGGAATATTCAGACCCAGTCCCAGACCGGCTGCATCGCCGTCGTCATCGTTATGCATCCAGTTACCGCTGACCGCCAGTCCGGTAGATTCAGTCCCCATACCAAACCCAAGGTTGGTGTAATCTTCGCCCGCCTGGCCACTAATGCTAATTGCGCTCGCCGACGCGGAAACAAACAGCATTCCGGCAAAACCCAACATTAAACTTTTTTTCATTTTCTATCCTTTCCAGCAAGAATCAAAACATAGCCCCAAAACCGAGGAATTGTACTGCCAGATGACAAGGAATCAATGAGCTAAAAAAGCGATGCAATGGCATATTGTAACCAAATACTACTTACAAGTTTGAGTTAAGGTTAAATTCCAGGGCTATTTGCAGAATTGACATAGCAGGCCCCCGTTTTCAACAAACATCCCCTTCTCCCCTGATAAAGCAGGGTTAAACGTCACGGAAGCGTTTTTTCTGCCGCCAGCAAAAGGTAAGATGGGTACACAATGGAATTCTCAGCATCCCCCTACAAGGACCCAACCTATGCGCCAAAGAACGATTGTTTGTCCATTAATTCAAAATAATGGCTGTTATTTACTGTGCAAAATGGCTGATGACCGTGGCGTTTTCCCCGGCCAGTGGGCGCTTTCTGGCGGCGGTGTTGAAGCGGGCGAACGCATTGAAGAGGCTTTGCGTCGGGAAGTAAGGGAAGAACTGGGCGAACAGCTCGTGTTGTCAGAAATTACCCCCTGGACCTTCAGTGATGATATTCGCACCAAAACCTATGCCGATGGCAGCCAGGAAGAGATTTACATGATTTACCTCATCTTTGATTGTGTCGCGGCGAATCGTGAAGTGAACATTAACGAAGAGTTTCAGGCATTCGCCTGGGTTAAACCGGAAGATCTCGGCACGTACGACTTAAATGTCGCCACGCGTAAAACGTTAACCCTGAAAGGATTACTGTAAATTATCATTCTAATAGCGGCATAAAATACCTTCCTGAATTGCGGCATTGCATTGACCTGGCTACAGCAACCAGCAATGCCGTTTACGCCACGCCATTTCTGTAAAATTCATTTAATTTCAAAATAATAAATTAAAAACACCGTTATTTTCCTTTATATCTCGAACCTTAAACTCTTAAGGATAAATTAACCTTCAGTCATTAACCTTTGAAGCCTGATAAATAATTAACGACGCCCCTGTTTATCGCGAAAAATAAAACGTCGGTGGCGTTAAATGGCTTGAAGGAATAATGATGTCTGACTTTTTGCCTTTCTCTCGCCCGGCGATGGGAGCTGAAGAACTTGCCGCAGTGAAGGCGGTTCTGGACTCGGGATGGATAACCACCGGCCCGCAAAATCAGCAGTTGGAACAAGCCTTCTGCCAGCTCACGGGAAATCAGCATGCTGTCGCCGTCTGCTCCGCCACCGCTGGAATGCACATCACGCTAATGGCGCTGGGCATTGGTGCGGGCGATGAGGTCATCACGCCATCGATGACGTGGGTTTCTACCCTCAATATGATTGTCCTGCTGGGTGCGACGCCGGTCATGGTCGACGTTGATCGTGATACGCTCATGGTCACGCCAGAGCAGATTGAAGCGGCCATCACGCCGCGAACCAAAGCGATTGTTCCGGTACATTACGCAGGCGCCCCGGCCGATCTTGACGCGATTTATGCCATTGGCGAGCGCTATGGCATTCCGATCATCGAAGATGCGGCGCACGCCGTAGGGACGTTATATAAAAATCGTCATGTCGGCGCGCACGGCACCGCTATTTTCTCGTTTCACGCCATCAAAAATATTACCTGTGCGGAAGGTGGGCTGATTGTTACCGACGACGGCCAGCTTGCCCAGCGGCTTCGCAGTCTGAAGTTTCACGGCCTGGGCGTTGATGCTTTTGATCGACAAACCTACGGCCGCGCGCCGCAGGCTGAAGTGTTGGCGCCAGGATACAAATACAACCTCACGGATATCAATGCCGCCATCGCGCTGGTCCAGCTGAAGAAACTGGAGCAACTGAACTCACGCCGCGCACAAATTGCCCGGGAGTATCAACAGGCGCTGGCCGATACGCCATTTCAACCGTTGAGCCTGCCCCAGTGGTCTCACGTTCACGCCTGGCATCTGTTTATCATTCGTGTTGACGAAGCGCGCTGTGGCCTGAACAGAGATGCCTTAATGGAAGCGCTGAAGGCCAGAAATATCGGCACCGGTCTGCATTTTCGTGCGGCCCATACGCAAAAATATTATCGCGAACGCTTCACCACGCTTTCGCTGCCCAATACAGAGTGGAATAGCGCACGCATCTGCTCGCTGCCGTTGTTCCCCGATATGACCGCCACTGACACCCAGCGAGTTATTACGGCACTTCGCGAGATTGCAGGACAATAACCATGTTTGAAGCAACACCGATCAAAAAAGTCTCGGTGGTCATTCCCGTTTTTAATGAACAGGAAAGCCTGCCAGAGCTAATCAGACGTACCAGCGCCGCCTGCGAAAAATTGGGCAAAGAGTATGAAATCTTGCTGATCGATGACGGCAGCAGCGACCATTCCGCGCAACTGATGATGGACGCGTCTCAGGCGCCGAACAGCCATATTGTTTCTATTCTGCTGAACCGCAATTACGGCCAGCACTCGGCGATCATGGCCGGTTTCAGCCATGTCAGCGGTGACTTGATCATCACGCTGGATGCCGATTTACAAAACCCGCCGGAGGAGATCCCACGACTGGTCGCCACCGCAGATGAAGGCTTCGATGTGGTCGGAACGGTACGCCAGAACCGACAGGACAGTGTATTTCGTAAGACCGCTTCGCGCATGATCAACCACCTGATTCAGCGTACTACCGGTAAAGCAATGGGCGACTACGGCTGCATGCTACGCGCCTATCGTCGCCATATTGTCGATGCCATGCTGCATTGTCAGGAGCGCAGCACCTTTATTCCGATTCTGGCCAACATTTTTGCCCGTCGCGCCACGGAGATCCCGGTACACCATGCAGAGCGTGAATTTGGTGATTCTAAATACAGCTTCATGCGTCTTATCAACCTGATGTATGACCTGGTGACCTGTCTGACCACCACACCGTTACGTATGTTGAGCCTGCTCGGCAGCGTGATTGCCGCCACGGGCTTTACGTTGTCCGTTCTGCTTGTTGTGTTGCGCCTGACGCTCGGCCCGCAGTGGGCCGCGGAAGGGGTATTCATGCTGTTTGCCGTCCTGTTTACCTTTATCGGCGCACAGTTCATCGGCATGGGTTTACTCGGCGAATATATCGGTCGCATCTATAACGATGTCCGCGCCCGCCCCCGCTATTTTGTTCAACACGTTATCCGCCCACAAACCACGCAGTCAACCGAGGAAAACCGCGCATGAAAGCCGTCGTATTTGCCTATCACGATATGGGATGTCAGGGTGTCCAGGCCTTGTTGGATGCAGGTTATGAAATCGCCGCAATTTTTACGCACACCGACAACCCGGGTGAAAAAGCGTTTTTTGGCTCTGTTTCCCGCCTCGCCGCCAGCGCCGGTATTCCGGTTTACGCCCCGGACGAGGTTAATCATCCTTTGTGGATCGAGCGCATTAGCCAACTGGCACCCGATGTTATCTTCTCGTTCTACTATCGCCATTTACTGAGTGAGGAGATCCTCAGTCTTGCGCCTAAGGGAGCATTTAATCTGCACGGCTCGCTGCTGCCGAAATACCGCGGCCGCGCGCCGCTGAACTGGGTATTGGTCAATGGCGAAACCGAAACCGGCGTCACGCTTCATCGCATGATCAAACGCGCGGATGCGGGCGCTATTATCGCCCAGCAGTCTGTCGCTATCTCTCCGGATGATGTGGCGTTAACGCTGCACCATAAATTGTGCCAGGCTGCGCGTCACCTGTTGGAACAGGCGCTGCCCGCGATTAAAACGGGGGATTACGCAGAGCACCCTCAACAGGAAGCAGAGGCTACCTGTTTTGGCCGCCGCACGCCGGAAGATAGCTTCCTTGACTGGAACAAACCCGCCGCGGAGCTGCATAACCAGGTCCGCGCTGTCAGCGATCCGTGGCCGGGCGCATTTAGCTATGTCGGCACGCAAAAGTTCACCGTCTGGTCATCGCGTGTTTGCACAAATAACCTTGCAGCCCAACCTGGCACCGTCATCTCCGTGTCGCCTTTGCTGATCGCCTGTGTCGATGGCGCACTGGAGATCATTACCGGGCAAGCTGGCGATGGTATTGCAATGCAGGGCTCACAGCTGGCGCAGGTTCTGGGCCTCGTACCCGGTTCTCGTCTGAACAGCCAGTCAGTTACCACCAGCAAACGTCGTACTCGCGTGCTGATCCTCGGCGTTAATGGCTTCATTGGTAACCATCTGACCGAGCGCCTGCTGCAAGAAGACAATTACGAAGTATATGGACTCGATATTGGCAGCGACGCCATTGGGCGTTTCCTGCAACATCCGCGTTTCCATTTCGTTGAAGGCGACATCAGTATTCACTCCGAATGGATTGAATATCATGTGAAAAAATGCGACGTCGTATTGCCGCTGGTCGCGATCGCCACGCCAATCGAATATACCCGTAACCCACTGCGCGTGTTTGAGCTTGATTTTGAAGAGAACCTGAAAATCATTCGCTACTGCGTGAAGTACCGTAAGCGCATCATTTTCCCGTCAACGTCCGAAGTCTACGGCATGTGTACCGATAAAGTCTTCGATGAGGACAGCTCGAATCTGATCGTCGGTCCGGTGAATAAACCGCGTTGGATCTACTCCGTTTCCAAACAGTTGCTGGACCGCGTGATCTGGGCATACGGCGAAAAAGAGGGATTGCGCTTCACCCTGTTCCGTCCGTTTAACTGGATGGGACCGCGTCTGGACAGTCTGAATGCCGCTCGAATCGGCAGCTCACGCGCCATTACCCAATTGATTCTCAATCTGGTGGAAGGCTCACCGATTAAGCTGATTGAAGGCGGCAAGCAAAAACGCTGCTTTACCGACATTCGCGATGGTATCGAAGCCCTGTACCGCATTATTGAAAATGAAGGCGGACGTTGTGACGGCGAGATTATCAATATCGGTAACCCGGAGAACGAAGCGAGTATTCAGGAACTGGCAGAAATGCTGCTTTCCTGCTTTGAAAAACATCCATTACGTCAGCATTTTCCGCCGTTTGCCGGTTTCCGCGACGTCGAAAGCAGCACCTACTATGGTAAAGGTTATCAGGACGTTGAGCATCGTAAGCCCAATATTCGTAACGCAAAACGTTGCCTGAACTGGGAACCCACCATTGAGATGCAGGAAACCGTAGAAGAGACGCTGGACTTCTTCTTACGCAGTGTGGATATCACGGAACACACATCATGACCAAAGTTGGCTTGCGCATTGATGTCGACACGTTCAGGGGGACGCGCGAAGGCGTGCCCCGCCTGCTGGAGACATTGAACCGACATAACGTTCGGGCAAGTTTTTTCTTTAGCGTGGGACCTGACAACATGGGACGCCATCTCTGGCGTCTTGTGAAGCCACAATTTCTGTGGAAGATGCTGCGCTCAAACGCAGCATCGCTCTACGGATGGGATATTTTGCTGGCGGGTACAGCATGGCCGGGAAAAGAGATCGGCCAGGCCAATGCGGCAATTATTGCGCAAACCGCCCTGCTTCATGAAACCGGTTTGCATGCCTGGGATCACCATGCCTGGCAGGCGCGAAGCGGAAACTGGAATGACAAAGAACTGATTGACGATATTTCACGCGGCATTACCGCCCTTGAAGCTATCATCAATCAGTCCGTTACCTGCTCCGCCGTTGCCGGATGGCGTGCCGACGACCGCGTCGTCCATGCCAAAGAAACATTCCATCTGCGCTATAACAGCGACTGTCGGGGAACGTCGTTATTCCGTCCTGTGCTGGCGTCCGGGAAAGCAGGTACGCCGCAAATTCCTGTCACATTACCCACATGGGATGAAGTGGTGGGTCAGGAGGTTCAGGCGGTGGACTTTAACGCTTATATTCTCTCCCACATCCGGATGAGCAGAGAGACGCCGGTATACACCATTCATGCAGAAGTGGAAGGTATTGCCTTTCAGCAGAATTTTGACGAGCTGCTCACTCGCGCTGCCGACATGGGAATTACGTTTTGCCCGCTCGGGGATCTGCTACCGGACGATATCAGTACGCTGCCAACAGGGCGGATCGTGCGTGGGAAAATTCCCGGCAGAGAGGGATGGCTCGGCTGTCAGCAACCCGTGGATATGACACAATGAAATCGGTACGTAACGCCCTGGCATTTATCGCTTTTATCGCGCTGTATTTTATTTTACCTATTAATAGTCGTCTGCTGTGGCAGCCTGATGAAACGCGCTATGCCGAAATCAGCCGGGAGATGCTGACCTCTGGCGACTGGATCGTTCCGCACTTTTTAGGGCTGCGTTATTTTGAAAAACCGATTGCCGGATACTGGTTGAACAGCATCGGACAATGGCTGTTTGGCGCCAATAATTTTGGCGTCAGAGCGGGCGCTATTTTTGCCACCTTGCTGACTGCGCTACTGGTAGCCTGGCTTACTATGCGAATATGGCAGGATAAGCGTACCGCAGTACTCTCTTCAGTCATCTTTTTAACCTTTTTTTCGGTCTATAGCATCGGTACCTACGCGGTACTTGATCCTATGATCGCACTCTGGCTCATGGCGGGCATGTGCTGCTTTTGGGAGGGGATGCAGGCCACGACCAGAACACGCAAAATCATCGCCTTTCTGCTGTTAGGGCTAACCTGCGGCATGGGCGTGATGACCAAGGGTTTCCTGGCGCTTGCCGTTCCTGTGCTCAGCGTACTGCCGTGGGTTTTCGTGCAAAAACGCTGGAAAGACCTGATCATCTACGGCCTGTTGGCAGTCGTCGGCTGCGTCGTGATTGTGCTGCCGTGGGGAGTTGCGATTGCTCAGCGTGAGCCGGACTTCTGGCATTATTTCTTTTGGGTCGAACACATTCAACGCTTCGCCCAGGATGATGCCCAACATAAAGCCCCTGTCTGGTACTACATTCCCGTGCTTTTGGCTGGCGCGTTACCGTGGCTCGGGCTGCTTCCCGGCGCGCTACGCACGGGCTGGCGGGAACGCGATGTTTCGCGCAGCACACTATACCTGCTAAGCTGGATTATCATGCCGATCCTGTTTTTCAGCATCGCAAAAGGAAAACTGCCGACCTATATTCTTTCCTGCTTCGCGCCGTTGGCGATATTAACGGCGCGGTTCGGCCTGCAGGCCGCGCAAAAAGGTTCAGCCGCGCTGCGTGTGAATGGCTGGATCAACATTCTGTTTGGTGTGGCGGGCATTATCGCCACGTTTATTGTTTCCACGCTGGGACCGTTGAAAACGCCTGTCTGGTCGCATATCGAAACCTATAAGGTTTTTTGTGCATGGGGTATTTTTCTCACCTGGACGCTCTTTGGCTGGTATACGTTAAATAACCGCGAGAAGAACTGGCAATTTGCCGCGTTTTGCCCATTAGGACTGGCACTGTTGTTTGGCTTCTCCATTCCCGATCGGGTCATGGAATCTAAACAACCACAGTTTTTTGTCGAGATGACCAAAGAGTCGCTGGAATCCAGCCGCTATATTCTCACCGACAGCGTTGGCGTCGCCGCGGGGCTGGCCTGGAGCCTGAAGCGTGACGACATCATGCTATACGGACAAACAGGCGAGTTGAAATACGGCCTCAACTATCCGGATGCCCAGGGGCGCTTTGTCAGTCGGACGGACTTTGCCGACTGGTTAGCCCAACACCGTCAGCAAGGAAATATTACCCTCGTGCTCTCGATTGATAAGAATGAAGATATTAATCAACTAGCCATTCCTCCCGCTGATTATATCGATAATCAGGGGCGCCTGGTCCTGATTCAGTATCGACCGAAATGATCTGGATAGTCTTAATTTTCGCCAGCCTGCTCAGCGTATGCGGACAGTTATGCCAGAAGCAGGCAACCCGTCCGGTACCATCAGGCAGGCGAAAACGCCATATTACGCAATGGATTGGGCTGGCCCTGGCAAGCCTCGGCCTGGCTATGCTGCTGTGGCTGGTGGTGTTGCAGAATATCCCTGTTGGCATCGCCTATCCCATGCTGAGCCTGAATTTTGTCTGGGTGACGCTGGCCGCCTGGAAAATCTGGCGCGAACCGGTCGCAACGCGCCACTGGCTGGGTGTGGGGCTGATAATCGCCGGCATATTCATTCTTGGGAGCGCGGTGTAATGGGCATTTTTTGGGGATTATGTAGCGTTATTATCACCTCGGCCGCCCAACTGAGTCTCGGCTTTGCGATGGATAATCTGCCGCCGATGCTGCAACCGTTGAAATTTCTATCCGCCGTATTCGCCCTCAACACTGGCGCATTTGCTCTTTTTAGTGGGCTGGCGGGATATTTACTGTCGGTAATGTGCTGGCATAAGGCCCTGCATCAGCTCGCCCTGAGCAAGGCTTATGCCCTGCTCAGCCTCAGCTATGTTCTGGTTTGGATCGCATCCATGATTCTGCCCGGCTGGCAGGGCACATTTTCAGTGAAAGCGCTGGCTGGGGTACTGTGCATCATGGCGGGTTTAATGGCGATTTTTCTGCCTGCTGACCAGCATCGGCGCTGAGCTCATTTATCTGCCGACAGTCGTACCAGGCGCTCCCATTCGTCACATATGTACTGTCTGGCATCGATTATTTTAATCACGCGAGATGCATCACGATTAACACAATACTGGGCGTCTTTCAGCGGTGAAAGGAGATCGCCGGGCTTAACCCGTTCGGAAGATTGCGCCTCAGCAAGCATCTTAAGTGAACCACCGCTATCGCAAAGTACGATATAGAGCCTCCCTGCTTTCTTGTGACAGCAAGACTTCTTCACATGCCATTCCATAGCGCACCTTTTGTTAATGAATTTCACATCAGGTTACACTTTAGCTGATAAACAAAACGACAATAGCGACGGAATGGCAAAAATGAGAAATGTAATTAATGTTTTCTTAATGTTAATGATGAAGCACTTACCCAATCCGCCAACGCGCGACGAGAGATTTTAATCCCTCCGGCTTTGAGCTCGGGCGGCAACG
The DNA here is from genome assembly GCF_008693645.1 of Citrobacter werkmanii. Taxonomy (NCBI): domain Bacteria; kingdom Pseudomonadati; phylum Pseudomonadota; class Gammaproteobacteria; order Enterobacterales; family Enterobacteriaceae; genus Citrobacter; species Citrobacter werkmanii. The sequence continues at coordinate 3,465,032 of NZ_CP044101.1, forward strand.
TCAGCCAACAAACCGGTTGCTGAAAACGGGCCAGCTTATCCTGAACCCACTCCGCAAGATTGGCATCGCCAGCATCGGTGTCATACTCGACGACCGCCACCGGACGATGACCAAACTCTTTATCTTCTAACGGGACAATAAAGGCCTGCAGAACCTGCGGATGCGCTGCAATCACGCGTTCCACTTCCTCTGGCTGTATGCCTTCCCCGCCGCTAAAAAACAGATTGTCCATGCGACCGATAATGGTTAATTTGCCGTCCTTTAACACCCCACGATCGCGGGTGGCAAACCAGCCTTCCGCGTTAACCAGAGGGGTAAGCTGCCCGTTGCGCCAGTAGCCTTGCGCCATGCTGGCCGCACGCAGCCAGACTTCGTCATCCACGATTCTGACTTCTCTGCCCGCTAAGGCTGAACCGACATCTGCCAGACCATCCGCTTCTTTCGCACAGACGGTGGAAGCGAATTCCGTCAGTCCATAACCGCACCAGCAGCGAATCCCCTGATCGCGCGCCTGCTCCGTCAACTCAACAGGAATAGCCGCGCCGCCCAGCAGCACCGCTTTGAGCGTAACCGGCGTTTTATTGACCAACAAGCGCCACAACTGAGTAGGGACCAACGATGCATGGGTGCAGCCGATCAGCATTTGTTCCAGCGGCTGCTTGTCGCGCACGGTCATTCGCGCTCCGGCAAACAACCAGCGCCATAAAATACCCTGGCCGGAGACATGAAACAGCGGCAGTGAAAGCAGCCAGTCATCTTCAGCGCCAAACGGCATTAATGACAGCACCCCCTGCGCGCTTGCCAGATGCGCCTGACAGGTGTGAACCGCCGCTTTCGGCAATCCGGTGGAACCTGAGGTTAACGTCATTGTGCTCAAGCGCTGAGGCAACCACGCGGCGGAATGTGCGCCAGGTAGCGCCTGCATCTGCAACGGATTCAGCCCCGGGAACGCGGTAGCCGCCTCCAGATCCAACGCAAAACGTAGCGTTAAGTCCGGAACCAGCGCGTCAAGCAACGACTGTGGCAACTGCGGGTTCACAGGTAAAACCCGCGCCCCACATTGCAGCAGCGCGAGCCAAGCCAGTAAGGCTCGCGGATGATTCCATGCGCGGAGCAGGACGCCATCGCCCTCTTCCACGCCCTGAGCGGCAAACCCGCAGGCCAGATGATCGACGCGCGTGCAAAGCTCACTCCAGCTTAATACTTCATCGTTGAGGCGCAGGGCTGACGCCTGCGCACGAACCTGTCGCCAGTCGCGCCAGGGCCAGTCAGTGCCCGCTAAGCTCGCGCTAGCAGGCGTTTCCCATGAGGTCATAGCAGGCGTTCCAGCGCATCAACGGCAATACACGGCAACGCGCTACCCGGCCAGGCGCGTACCTGCTGGCACTGCATCAGACTCAGCGTGTCCAGACCCGGAATGGTCTGCGGCGTCAGCCAGGCGGCAATTCTCGCCAGTTGGGTTAAGCCAAGACTCGACTCAATAGATGAACTGATAACGGCGGTGAGACCAAGCGCATGCGCTGCCGCAACCTGTTCACGCACTTTGTCGAGACTACCGGTCAGCGTCGGTTTGATAACCACAGCCTTGACACCCTCTTCGGCTTCAAAGGTGAAATCTGCTTCGCGCAGACTTTCGTCCCAGGCGATAGCGATGCCGGTTTCACGTGCGAATGCGCGTGAGTCATCGCGCGTTTTACATGGTTCTTCAAGGAAGGCGATGCGTCCACGATACTCAGGATTGACGTATTTCGCGAACTGTTGGGCTTTCAACGGCGTCCAGGCACGGTTGGCGTCAAGTCGCAGATGCAGCTCCGGAATCGCCTCCAGCAGCAGATTGGCTACCATCCCGTCGCGAACCGCTTCATACAGCCCAACCTTGATCTTGGCGACTTTTTCGCCCGGCATATCCGCCAGTTGCAGCACCAGATCGTCAGGATCGCCCGTACACAGAGGCGCAGCACGATAGTCTGCAGCCTCCGGCAGAGCGTCTGCCAGTTCGGCCAGCGCACAGCTTGCGCCAAAAGCGACAGAAGGCAGTTGTGGTAAAGAAGCATCCCCTTGCAGCCAGCCTTTCACCCAGGCCAGCAGCTCGGTTTGCGCCTCTTCCCAGCTTTCCTGACTGAAGCCTGGCAGCGGGGAGATCTCTCCCCACCCTCCACGCTCGCCGTCACGCAGACAAACATACAGCCCGTCACGCGTTTTTAACCGCCTGTCGCGCAGAATCACCCCCGCGTCCATGGGGATCTGCCAGCGGTATACCTGCGCGCTACGCATTACGGATTCCGTTTGAATTTGCTGAAGTCAGGCTGACGTTTCTGGTTAAAGGCGTTACGGCCTTCCTGACCTTCTTCCGTCATGTAGAACAGCATGGTGGCGTTACCGGCCAGCTCTTGCAGGCCTGCCTGCCCATCGCAGTCGGCGTTCAGCGCCGCTTTCAGGCAACGCAGCGCCATCGGGCTGTTTTGCAGCATCTCACGGCACCAGCGTACGGTCTCTTTCTCCAGATCTGCCAGCGGAACCACAGTGTTGACCAGGCCCATATCCAGCGCCTGTTGCGCATCGTACTGACGGCACAGGAACCAGATCTCACGCGCTTTTTTCTGACCAACGATACGGGCCATATAAGAGGCCCCCCAACCGCCGTCGAAGGAACCCACTTTCGGGCCGGTCTGACCAAAGATGGCGTTTTCCGCCGCAATGGTCAGGTCACACATCATATGCAGCACATGGCCGCCGCCAATGGAGTACCCTGCCACCATCGCCACGACCGGTTTCGGGCAGGTACGAATCTGACGCTGGAAGTCCAGCACGTTCAGGTGATGCACACCGGAGTCATCCTGATATCCGCCGTAGTCGCCACGCACTTTCTGATCGCCACCTGAGCAGAACGCTTTGTCACCCGCACCGGTCAAAATGATCACGCCGATGTTATCGTCATAGCGGGCATCCGCCAGCGCCTGGATCATCTCTTTTACGGTAACAGGACGGAAAGCATTGCGTACCTGTGGACGGTTAATGGTGATTTTGGCGATACCGTCGGTGGATTTCTCGTAGAGAATGTCGGTATAGCCTGCAGAGCAATCGTGCCATTCTACCGGTGCGTAAAGCATTGTTTCATCAGGATAGATCATAAAATGTCCTATAGTCAGCGACGCAGAATCTGAGCCAGACAGTCCACCACGCCAGCGGGGTTGTCCCGATGCGCGTTGTGTCCGGCATTACGAATCACATGGTTTGGTACTAACATTTCCGTCGCCAGCGCGCGGAATTTATCGTCACGTTCACCACATAAATAATAAAACGGAAATGTGCGCGCAGTGAGTCGCGCACGTAAATCAGGTTGTACGGCAAGCGAGGTGGCCTCCAGCATCGCCGCCAGCGTATGCCCATTATTTTGGCTACGCAGATCGACCAGCGTCTCTCTTTGCGCCGCATTCAGCGAGGAAAATACCGGCTGTTGATACCAGTCATTAAATACCTCACGCAGCGGTTCAGCGCGAAAACGCGCGGCCCAGCGGCCATCTGAAAGGCGACGTTGAACGCGCGCCTCCTCGCTTTGCAAACCAGGATGTCCACCTTCAACGACCAGACCGCAAAGTCCGGGCATCTCCTGACAGGCCGCCATCATCGCGACTCTGCCGCCAAGAGAGTAGCCCACCAGCCAGTAGCTAAGTATGTTGTAACTAAGCAAGGTGCTACGCAATAACGCACAAACATCATTGAACCCGCTCACCTTGATGTCGGCGGAACCGCCGTGTCCCGGCAGGTCGATATACAGCCGCGAATAATCCTGAAACGCTTCGCCGACCGTCTGCCATTCCCGACAGTCGCCGGAGAACCCGTGCAGGAAAACCAGCCAGGGTGATCCACTCTGGCTAACGGTCGCCTGGGCGTGCAGGATCATAGATGGCTTACCTGCGCCAGCAGTTGCTGCAGGGTTTGCGCCCCGTCAGTTTCGTTCACCACCAGCTCAATAACCGTTGCCGCAGGAGTACGCCAGGCATTTGTCAACGCGCTCTCCAGTTGCTCCCAGTTTTCTGGGCGCTGATATTTGAGGTTAAACATGGCCGCGGCATGCTCAAAGTGCACGTTCTGCGGCATCAGATAGAACCGTTCACGTTCACTTGCCGGCGTCGGCAGCAGGGAAAATATCTGCCCACCGTTATTATTGACCACTATCAGGACAAACGGCGCGGAAACCTGACGCAATAACGCCAGCGCATTGAGGTCATACAGTGCAGATAAATCACCGACGATAGCCAACGTTGATTTTGCGCTGGCGCGCTGTACGCCCGCCGCCGTTGACAGCAGACCGTCAATGCCGCTCGCGCCGCGGTTGCTATAAACTGGAAAACCAGCCGGAAGCTGCGACAGCGCATCAATCAGGCGCACGACCAGACTGTTACCCACGAACAGTTGTCCTTGTTCGGGCAGATACTCGTGAATACGATGGGCTAATTGCGCTTCACCAAACACGTCGCGACGGGCTTCCACCGCCTGCCATGCCAGTTGCGCCAGGCGCGGGATTTCCACGCACCAGGGTTGGCGTTTTTCCGCCGGGTGTAGATCCAGCCAGTCACCCACCTTCGCCACCAGCCTGCGCCCACGATGATGCGCCGGATCGAGGCGACCTTCGATATTATCGACAATCCAGTATTCCTGCGGATCGCAGCTGGCCTGCCATTGCAGGAGTCGTTTTCCGGTCAGGCTACTGCCAAGCTGCACCACTATCTGCGCCTGCTGTAACTCAGTCACCGCCTTCGCATTCCCCAACCACAGGTCAGCACATGGCAGGGGTTGTCCGGTTTGCGACAAGACATCGCCAATCAGCGGCCAACCGAGCATCTGCGCCCATTGCGCAACTTTCTTGCCCTCTTCCGCACTCATACGACCCGCGATGACTACGCCGCGCTTTTGTCGCCAGAAAAACCAGTCACGTTGTTTGTCGCTTTCCAGCCGACGCGCTTCACGTAGCCAGGGCTTGTCGTCCTGCCACCAGTCGCCGAGGCGTTGCTGCCAGGCAATCCCCGTTTCGTCCATGTCGCCATACAGCGGTTCCGCAAAGGGGCAATTAATATGAACCGCCCCGCTATGCAGCGCGGCCAGGGCATTATCAATGGTGGACACCAGCCAGCTCGCCGGAATGTCCTGCGTCGGGCGCGGTAAAGAGAGCGTTTGCGACGGATGAGAAGCAAACATGCCGACCTGACGAATCGCCTGATTAGCGCCACAGTCGATAAGTTCTGGCGGCCGGTCAGCCGTAAGTAAAATCAGTTTTTCACCGGTCAGGCCCGCTTCAATCAATGCGGGATACAGGTTCGCCACCGCCGTACCGGACGTGACAATCACGGCGACAGGCTGGCGACTCACTTTTGCCAGACCTAAAGCCAGATGCCCAAGACCACGCTCATCAAAATGGGTATGGTGGATAAAAGCAGGATTTTCCGCTGCTGCCAGCGTCAACGGTGTAGAACGAGAGCCAGGGGCAATGCAGATATGCCTGACGCCGTGGCGAGTGAGTGCTTCCAGTATGACCGCCGCCCAGCGTCGGTTAAATGCGCTTACTGACATGAGATTGTCCGGTATCAATATTGCGACACAGTATAGAGAATCGAATAAATGGATTTTTGATATGAATCGGAAATATACACGAAATCACTATCCTTCCATCTGTAATAAGGTACGTAACCCTGCCGCTTTATTGTCTATTTCTTGCCATTCTTGCTCAGGATCTGAACCACGCACGATCCCCGCGCCGGCATACAGGCGGACCACGTTGGCGTTAATTTTCGCCGAACGTAATGACACGCAGAATTCACTTTGGCGCAGAGAAAGATAACCCGCAGAACCGGCATACCACTCGCGCTCAAAGGGTTCATTTTGCCGGATGAATTCGCGCGCCAGCTCACGCGGAATGCCTGCAACTGCCGCCGTAGGCTGGAGTTGCATCAGGCAGAGCGTATCGTCGGCCTGATTCAGTTCCGTCCAGATACAACGGCGTAGATGCTGCACCTTGCGCAGTCTGAGCACCTGCGGGGGGAGCACATCAAGGGTTTGCGTACAGCCTTGCAGCCGCTGGCAAATATCCTCGACCACCAGCATATTCTCGCGCTGGTTTTTATCATCTTTCATCAACCAGTCGCCTAACTGCCAGGCGCGATGATCCTCGGCGTGATTGGCAACGGTTCCGGCCAGCGCTTCGGTGCGCAGCGCCGTGTCGCGCCGCCGATACAAACGTTCAGGGGAAGAGCCAAGAAAAGCGGAGTCGGCAGAGAATGCCATAAAGAAATGGTAGCAGTTAAGGTTCAGGCGACGGCTGGAAGCCATCACCGCAGCGGCATTCACCGACTGTGAAAACTGTAAATCTGTCGCTCGCGCCAGCACAACTTTGTCGAGTTCGTCCCCATTAATGGTGTGCGTGGCAAGCTTTATCAGATCTATCCAACCGGCTTTATCAGGCCAGTGCTGTTCTCCCGTCAAACTCAAACGCAGCGCGGGCAATGGTTTAACATTGGCCAGCGTGGAAATAAATTCAACCGCGCGTACGGCGTCTTCACGCAGCGAAACATCGCTGTAAAGGTGTAACCGTAAGCTCGCCACCCCGGCGCAGCGTCGCCATTCCAGTCGCGGTAACAACAAATTGCCGTGCCGGGGCTCGAACGCATTGAGGCCCCAGATACGCAGGTCAGGTTGATTGTCATGCTGTCGTAAAAACTGCTGAGCGGATGCCAGCGAGGAAAACGTGGCGACAGCCCCCAGCACAGCGGCTTCTTCGTCGCCGTTACGCTGCTGCCAGTAAAACTGGGGCCAGACGGGTTGACTAGCCAGCCATCCTAAAGCGTCAAACGCATCGTTCAGAGGGAAAGGTATGTCGTAAATACGAATTCCAGGTGCTGCCGGTATCTCTTGCGACAAATGACGCATCAGACCTTCCAGCGCAGTAGTGATTGATTGCACGCGGACCTCTCCCTGTTAAAAACCTCTCATTATACGGGGTACTGAACAGAAAAAGCAGTACCCCGAGTTAGGGAGTACGAACAAATGCGATGACGGAGCGGAATTTATCGCCGCGCTAACAATAATCCCATCACTAAACCGACCGTGGCGCCAACGCCAATTCCGCGCCAGGGTTTTTCATGCACATAGTCATCCGCCCGGCAAACGGCCTTTTTCGCGCGGAAATAATAATTGTCAGAAGCATGGCTGACGCGATTTCTCACCTCTTCTAACGCCCGCTCCGCCCGCGCTTTTAACTCAAGATATTTTTGATCGGCCGGATCGCCGGAAGAACGCAACACCTCTTCCAGCGTTTCGCTCAAGAGTTCCAGATCATCATCGATACGTGATTCATAAGATTGAAAAGACATTGTATTCTCCCTTTCTATTGACGTATCCGCTAACTATAGACAACCTGGACCGTTTGCGCCTGTTTAAGCCTGATGTGCCTCTCGCGCCATTCCGATGTGTGGAATCCCGTCTTCGTCATAAATATCCGTCACCGGCATAAAACCAAAGCGCGCATAAAACGGTTGCAGATGCGCCTGCGCGCCCAGATACAGCGCCTTGTGCGGCCAGTGTTGCGCACAGGACGCCAGCGTCTGGGTCATCAACTGTTGCCCCAGTTTTGCGCCGCGTAGCGCTTCGCTGACTATCACCCGGCCAATGACCACCGGCTCCAGATCGTCATCGCTTTTCAGAATCCTCGCATACGCCACCAGCTCATCATTGTGCCAGCCCAGAATGTGCCGATTTTCGCCAACCAGATCGTCGCCATCTACATCCTGATATGGACACTGTTGTTCAACAACAAACACCGCGCAGCGAAGCTGAAGAATGGCATACAGTTCTTGTGTACTCAGCTTTGCATGGTGGAGATCTTGCCAGTGAATCATTGTCTGCCCCTTTGTTGTGATAACCTGAACACCCTGCCTTAGCGATGGCGAAAAGTGTAACGCAAAGATGGAATTACTATTTTTAGGCACGTCAGCGGGAGTTCCTACCCGCTCACGCAATGTAACGGCAATTTTACTCAATCTGCAACACCCGACTCAGCCGGGGCTGTGGCTTTTCGATTGTGGCGAAGGAACACAGCATCAAATGCTCGCCACACCGTTCAATCCGGGAAAACTCGACCGTATTTTTATCAGCCACCTGCATGGCGACCACCTGTTTGGTTTACCTGGATTGCTGTGCAGTCGTTCGATGGCCGGGAACGTCAAGCCACTGACGCTTTACGGCCCAAAAGGATTACGGGAATTTACCGAAACCGCTTTGCGTCTGAGCGGTTCATGGACTGACTATCCTCTGGATATTGTGGAAATCACCGCGGGTGAAATCGTCGATGACGGCCTGCGTAAGGTAACGGCATATCCACTGGAACATCCGCTGGAATGCTATGGTTTTCGCATTGAAGAACACGACAAACCAGGTGCGCTAAACGCCAGTGCGCTGAAGGCGGCTGGTGTTAAATCCGGTCCGTGGTTCCAGGAGCTGAAAGCCGGGAAAACCATCGTCATGGAAGATGGTCGCGTAATTAACGGTGCCGACTTTCTTGCCCCGGCCACCAGGGGAAAATCCGTGGCGATTTTCGGCGATACAAGCCCTTGCGCAAGTGCCTTCGAACTGGCAAATGGCGTGGATGTGATGGTGCATGAAACTACACTGGACGCGTCAATGGAGGAGAAGGCCAATAGCCGTGGACACAGTTCAACCCGACAAGCCGCGCAACTGGCGCTTAAAGCGGGTGTCGGACGCTTGATCATGACCCACGTTAGCTCACGCTACGATGAAAAAGGCTGTCAGCGATTACTCGAAGAGTGCAGAACGCTATTCCCGGCAACAGAACTGGCTCACGATTTCGCCATTTTCACCGTTTAACGCTCTATTTTTTCGCCTCAGTGCCGATAACAGAGAAAAGGCTGGCTTTCACACTGAGGACAGGATGAACAATTTCCAGAAAGATATTGATGACAGGACCAATCTAACCCTGTCTAACCGTTTTGAACTGCTGCTGTTTCGCCTCGGCAAATCCATCGAGGAGCAGAAATCAGAGCTGTTTGGCATCAACGTATTCAAACTGCGTGAAATCGTGCCGATGCCGACGTTTACGCGTCCGGCGGGAATGAAAGCTCCACTGTTAGGTATGGTGAACATTCGCGATCAAGTGATCCCGGTGATTGACCTGCCGGCGGTGGCGGGCTGTAAACCAGAGACCGGGCTCAACATCCTGCTCATTACGGAATACGCCCGCAGCGTACAGGCGTTTGCGGTGGAGTCAGTGGAAAACATTATGCGTCTGGACTGGCAACAGGTACATACCGCCGAGAAAGCCGTCAACGGTCGCTACATCACCAGTATCGCCTGCCTGGATGACGACAAAGAGACCAACAACCTGGCGCTGGTACTCGATGTTGAACAAATTCTTTACGACATCGTACCGTCCAATCACGATTTACGCGCGACTGACCTGAAAACCAGTAAATTCAACATCACGCCGGGTGCGGTGGCGATTGTGGCAGAAGATTCGAAAGTCGCGCGCGCAATGCTGGAGAAAGGGCTTAACGCCATGGAAATCCCGCATCAGATGCATGTGACAGGTAAGGATGCGTGGGAAAAAATCCAGCAGCTTTCCGCAGAAGCGCAGGCGGAAGGCAAGCCAATCACTGAGAAGATAGCCCTGGTGCTCACCGACCTGGAAATGCCGGAGATGGACGGTTTTACGCTTACCCGGAAGATCAAGACCGACGAACGCCTGAAGAAAATCCCGGTCGTTATCCACTCCTCGCTTTCCGGTAGCGCCAATGAAGATCACGTTCGCCGGGTTAAAGCTGATGGTTATGTGGCAAAATTTGAGGTCAATGAGCTCTCTTCTGTGATTCAGGAAGTCATGGAGCGCGCAGCGAAAGACATTAGCGGTCCACTGGTGAGCCGTCAGCTTTCAGCCTGACGCCCAACCAGCCCCCCTTACTCTGCGGTTCTCCAACGAGTAAGGGAGTCGTTCCCCCACAAAATAATCTCCTTACCGTACCCTCCCTTTAATTATCATTAAAAATTGCCGCTTTTAGATATCAGCCGTTGAGTCAAAAAATAGCCTCAACAATTATCCTACATGATTTTCACATTTCTAAGCAGGCAATGACGTGGATAAACACCGTTTCATAAAAGATCTCCAAAAACATGCAAAATCCCTGGCCAAATACAAACTTAATTTAGACATCGACAATATCAAGAATACTTTAATCGCAGGCCAGCAACATATAGAGGAGAATGAACAATCTGTCACCTTAATCAATAACCTCATACCGCTCACGACAAGAGATATCACTGAAAAAGACGTAGACATTATTCTTCCTATAATTTCAGAATACTGGATGACGCTCCTGCGCTCCGCGCAATATAAGATTTTCTTTTATGGCACCCATAGTCATTATCTCAGTTTTAGTACCATTATCGCGGATTGTTTTCAGTCACAACTTGTACATCTGGACATCACCGCAGACGTTGAACACTGTATCCAGTCCATCAATCATCCGTCACCCGATAATGCAACTAAAATTCTCATCTATGATGATGAAGGAAGCCATATTTTAAGAAGAAAATTCGACTGCGCGAATATCTTCTCTTACATCTACTATAGTCCTCTACGTGTGACTTGTGGGACTAACAAAACATATGCCATGTATCTGGAACATGAATACAAAAAATATAATACACAGATTATTGATAATGTCGTTACCGGGTCGTCATATGCCTGGTGGGGTGTACCAACGCAATTGACTACCTGTACAGCCAATATGTCCGTTAAAAGTGGTGATACTGCCTTTGCCCTGGCTATCACTGAACATCTGTCTCAGAGTGGCAAGTTAAAAAACCATATTCATATCACGAGTTTTTTTGATTTACACCATGAATTGGCCAGAAGTAAAGGCACCTTTAACAGTGGTGTATTTAAGGAGCTTAAATTTTTCGCCAAAAAAAATAATATCCCATACATTCAATATGATGAAGAAATTTTCACCAGCAATCATGATGAGATATATCAACCAGCGTCAATTAGCAGTAGCATTGAAAAAAACCTGTTAAGTTTATTTATATCCGAAGCAAAGTTGATAGCCGCAATAACAGACATTGTTAACCATAAATATCTCAACTTTGACTTTCATATGTTAATTGATGAGCAAAGAAATGAAAGTTCAATGTGCGAAGAAGAAATGGACAAACTCAGCATACAGCGCGGCAGCAATCATTCCAAACTTTTTCGTCATAAGGAATCATTGAGTTCGAATTCTCGTAATATTGAGAAAATGGTCCATAATGCTGAGAAGAATAAATACGCTATATATATAGTATTTCCCCCTCAGCCACAGAAATATATAGAAAACATTAATAAAGAAATGGTCAATGAGGCTTTTTCATTTTACCAACAAATCACATTAAATAAGGAAAATATTGTACTTATCGATATGAGTGGTGACCCGGACTTTACTCGTCACGACTTTCAGGATGGCGACCACTTAAACTTTAAGGGTGCGATTAAATTTATACAGAAACTTCAGGCCTATGGCATCACAATATAGATAAAAAAAAGAGTCTGGACATTGCCCAGACTCTTTTTTGTTTACAGCATGATGTATTACATCAGCGGTGCCGCTAACTGCACAATGCTGATCAGCGGTTGCGGCCAGATACCCAGCACCAGCACCAACAGAGCAGAAATCAGCACCACGATCCCGCCCGCGCTGTACTGCCAGTTAGACGGCGCATCGCGGTTCAGCTGTTGCGGCGCGCTCAGGTACAAGCTCACGGCAACACGCAGGTAGTAGTACAAACCAATCGCGGAACCGACCACCACGGCAGCAACCAGCCACCACAGGTTAGCCTGCACACCGACCGCCAGCACGTAGAACTTACCGATAAAGCCCAGCGTCATCGGGATACCCGCCAGAGACAGCATCATTACCGTCATCACTGCCGCGAGGATCGGGCGATGCCAGAACAGACCACGGTAGGAGAACAGAGAATCGGCATCCGGGCCACGGTACGGGCTGGACATCAGGCTGACCACACCGAACGCGCCGAGGCTGCTGAACAGGTAACCGGCCAGGTAAACGCCAACCGCTTCCATCGACATCTCGCCGCTCTGCAGGGCAATCAACGCCACCAGCAGATAGCCGAGGTGAGAGATGGAGGAGTAACCGAGCAGACGCTTGATGTTGGTCTGGCTCAGCGCCATCAGGTTACCGAAGATGATGGAAGCAAAGGCGATCACGCCCAGCACGGTACGTACCGCTTCGCTGTCGCCAACCGGCGCATACAGGAACAGACGCATCACTACGCCGAAGATAGCGATTTTGCTCGCCGTCGCCAGGAAGGTGGAAACCGGAGCCGGAGCGCCCTGGTATACGTCTGGCGTCCACAGGTGGAACGGAACCAGCGAGAGTTTAAAGCCGAGGCCAACAATCATCAGACCGAAGCCCGCCAGCAGCAGCGGTTCGTGCAGCATGCCGTCGCCAAGGCTCTTACCGAGCGCAACAAACGACAGGTTGCCAGACTGCGCGTACACCAGCGCCATACCGAACAGCAGGAAGGAAGACGCTGCGGCAGACAGAATGGTGTATTTGATACTGGCTTCCAGCGAACGTTTCTGACGGAACGCGTAGCCAACCAGACCAAACAGCGGCAGAGAAATCAGTTCGATACCGAGGAACAGCGCCGCCAGATGGTTAGCATTTGCCAGCAGAATACCGCCGAGTGCAGCAATCAGCACCAGCAGGTAGAACTCTTCCCGGTTGTCGTCGTAACCTTCCAGCCACGGGTAAGCAAAGGTACAGGTGGCAAGACTCGCCAGCAGCACCAGCCCGGTATAGAGCATGGCGAAACCGTCAACCCGCATCAGCGGGGTGACGTCCATGGCGCCCGCCTGGCCAACAAACCAGAGCGAAACCAACGCGGCGTTAAGCCCAATGACCGACAGCGTGGCATTGAGGAAGTGATTGCGTCGCCACGCAATGGAGAGCATCACAACCACCACCGTCAAGCCGACGATCAGCAGCGGTAGCAGCGCAATCAGGTGTTGTGGAGTTATTGTCATGGCGATTTACGGCCTTGTAGTAGTAACGGAATTAACAAACCACTGCTGGATGTTGCTCATCGCAGAATGCGAGGTATCCAGAATCGGCTGCGGATAGAAGCCAAGCAGTACCAGAAGCACGACCAGCAACAGGATGATAAACAGCTCACGCAGCGACATCCCTGGCAGTTCTACACTGGCAATCTGGCTCTTCGCCTTACCAAAGTAAGCGCGATGGAGCATCGCCAGCGAGTATACAGAGGCAAACACCAGACCAAAGGTCGAGATCACGGTAATAACCGGAACCACCTGGTAGCTGCCGAACAGAATCATAAATTCGCCAACGAAGTTACCTGTACCCGGCATACCCAGCGTACAGACTGCGAAGAACATGGACAGCGCAGGCAACCATTTCATTTTGCCCCACAGACCACCCATCATGCGCATGTCACGCGTGTGCAGACGTTCGTACAGCTGACCACACAGGATGAACAGACCGGCTGCGGACAGACCGTGCGCAATCATCTGAATTACCGCGCCCTGGTAGGCCAGTTGGCTGCCGGTGTAGATAGCAATCAGCACGAAGCCCATGTGGGATACGGAGGTATAGGCAATCAGACGTTTGATGTCGTACTGATTAAAGGCCATCCACGCGCCGTAGAAGATACCAATTACGCCAAGCCACATGGCGATAGGCGCAAACTCCGCCGACGCGTTCGGGAACAGCGGCAGAGAGAAACGCAGCAGACCGTAGGCTGCGGTTTTCAGCAAGATCCCCGCCAGGTCAACGGAACCTGCGGTCGGAGCCTGGGAGTGCGCGTCCGGCAACCAGCCATGCAGCGGAACCACTGGCATTTTCACCGCAAAGGCGATGAAGAAGCCCAGCATCAGCAGGTATTCCACGCCATGAGACATCGGGGTATTCAGCAGCTCTTCATAGTTGAAGGTCCACACGCCGGTCGCTTTGTAGTGCACAAACACCAGCGCCAGGATGGCAATCAACATCACCAGACCACTCGCCTGGGTATAAATGAAGAACTTGGTCGCCGCCGTGATACGCGTTTTCCCGTCAGAGGCTTTATGCCCCCACAGCGCGATCAGGAAGTACATCGGCACCAGCATCATTTCCCAGAAGAAGAAGAACAGGAACATGTCGATGGCCAGGAACACGCCGATCACGCCGCCTAAGATCCACATCAGGTTCAGGTGGAAGAAGCCCTGGTATTTTTCGATTTCATTCCAGGAGCAAAGGACCGCCAGAACGCCGAGCAGGCCGGTCAGCACTACCATCAGCAGCGACAAGCCGTCGATTGCTAAATGGATAGAGATGCCAAAACGTGGGATCCACGGCAGGACAAACTCAGACTGCCACTGCGGAATACCCGCAGATTGCGTCAGTGAATAGCCGCCCTGCAACCACAGTTGCAGGCCAAGCGCCAGCGTCAGTCCCATGGTAATCAGCGCGATCCAGCGCGGCACCTTCACGCCAAAGCGTTCGGTCTGCCAGCACAGGAAGCCACCGATGAAAGGGATTAATATCAACCAAGGTAATAACATGGTGATCTTTGTTCCTTGTTTAAGTCCCGTTCAGGCTATCTCACTCGTCATAGCGAACCCCGGCTGTGCTCGCAACCCTCACGTACTTCAGTACACTCCGGTTGCTGTGCGCAGGCGGTGTCCACTCTGACTTCGCCGATAACGCCTGTCCTTTTGGACCTGATTTTCAACGAATTTTAAAAATTCTCTTTGGGTTTGTTGTGTCGGGCACAATACCAACCCTCAAACTCAACGCAGTACCATCAACAGTGCCAGCACAACGACGGCGCCAATGCTCATCGATGCCACATACCAGCGCAGATAACCGTTCTCGCTTAACAGCAGGCCTTTACCTGCAAAGCGGGAAAGGACAGCCGGAATGTTCATCATTGAGTTCAGCGGGTCGCGTTTCAGCAGCCAGGCAATGCCCAGGAACGGCTTAACGAATACTTTGTCGTACAGCCAGTCAAAGCCCCAGGCGTTATACCACCAGGTACCCAGCAGACGGCCTGGCGCACTGTTGGCAATCGACGTCACAAGCGTACGTTTACCCAGCCACAGCCATGCTGCGATCAGGATGCCCGCAATCGCGACGATACCAGAGGTAATTTCCAGCGTCATGACGCGACCATGCTCAAGTTCGGTCGTTGCAGGCAGTACTCCCTGCAGCGGCGGTACGATCAGCGCGCCAACAAAGGTGGACAGGATCATCAGCACAATCAGCGGCAGATGATGGGTAATCCCCTTCCCGGCGTGAGCGTGAATTTGTTCTTTACCGTGGAATACGATGAAAATCATTCGGAAGGTGTACAGCGAGGTCATAAACGCACCGACCAGTCCTGCAACCATCAGATTGATATGACCGTTCGCCATCGCACCGGCCAGAATCTCATCCTTACTGAAGAAGCCCGCGGTAATCAGCGGCAGAGCCGACAGCGCCGCGCCACCAATCAGGAAGCAGAGATACACCAGCGGAATAGATTTACGCAGGCCGCCCATCTTGAAGATGTTCTGTTCGTGATGACAGGCCAGGATAACCGAGCCGGACGCCAGGAACAGCAGCGCTTTAAAGAAGGCGTGAGTCATCAAGTGGAAAATCGCCGCATCCCATGCCTGAACGCCGAGCGCCAGGAACATGTAGCCAATCTGGCTCATGGTGGAGTAAGCGAGAACGCGTTTGATGTCGGTCTGTACCAGCGCGGCAAAACCTGCCAGCACCAGCGTGATCGCACCGATAATCCCCACCAGATGCAGGATTTCCGGGGTCATCAGGAACAGACCATGGGTACGTGCAATCAGGTAGACACCAGCGGTAACCATCGTCGCGGCGTGGATCAGCGCGGAGACAGGCGTCGGGCCGGCCATCGCGTCAGCAAGCCAGGTCTGCAACGGCAGCTGTGCGGATTTACCTACCGCACCACCCAGCAGCATCAGGGTCGCCCACATCAGCATGTTGTTGCCGTCGGCAAAGTGCGCAGGCGCCAGTTCAACCATTTCGCGGAAGTTCAGCGTGCCCAGCTCGTTGTAGAGGATGAACAGCGCGAAGGCGAGGAACACGTCACCGACACGGGTCACCACGAAGGCTTTCATTGCCGCAGCGCCATTCTTCGGATCGCTGTAGTAGAAACCGATCAGCAGATAGGAACACAGGCCCACGCCTTCCCAACCGAGATACATCAGCAGCAGGTTATCCGCCAGTACCAGAACCACCATGCTGGCGATAAACAGGTTGGTGTAAGCGAAGAAACGAGAGTAGCCCTCTTCTCCACGCATATACCAGGAGGCGAACATGTGGATCAGGAAACCGACGCCGGTCACCACGCTGAGCATAGTCAGCGACAGACCATCCAGCACCAGGTTAAAGCCGATGTTGAAGTCACCGACAGACATCCACGTCCACAGCGGCTGACTGTAGGCTTGTTGACCATTAGCAAAGAAGTCAACGCCAACAAACGCCGTCACCAGCGCAGCCAGGCCAATAGAGCCAACGCCCACGGTAGCGGACAGATTTTCTGACCAACGACCGCGAGAGAATGCCAGTAATACGAAGCCAATAAATGGCAGAATAATGGTTAAGGCAAGCATGTTCATCCACGCATCTCACTTACTGAATCGATGTTCAGGTTCTGGCGACGGCGATGAAGTTGCAGCAACAGCGCAAGTCCAATGCTCGCTTCCGCAGCCGCGAGGCTGATGGCGAGAATGTACATCACCTGACCATCGGTCTGGCCCCAGTAGCTTCCAGCGACCACAAAGGCCAGCGCGGAGGCGTTAATCATGATCTCCAGCCCAATCAGCATAAACAGCAGATTGCGGCGGATAACCAGACCGGTTAAGCCCAGCACGAATAAGACAGCCGCGAGGATCAGTCCATGTTGTAAGGGGATCATGCGTGCTCCTCCGTTTTTCTTTTCGCACGGTCATCGGTGCGATTGCTCAGTACTTCACCTGAACGCTCTTCGCGACCCACGTGGAAGGCCACAACCAGGCCCGCCAGCAGCAGCATCGAAGCCAGTTCGACCGCCAGTACATACGGTCCGAACAGGGAAATACCGACCGCTTTCGCACTAATTGGCGTACCGTCGATGCCCTGATCGTTAACGCCCAGAATGGCGTACACAATCACCACCAGCATGATGGCCGACAGAATCGCCGGACCAATCCACACCTGCGGTTTCAGCCATTGGCGTTCCTGTTCAATTTCAGAACCACCGAGGTTGAGCATCATTACCACGAACACGAACAGCACCATGATGGCGCCCGCGTAGACGATAATTTCCAGCGCACCGGCGAAGTAAGCGCCTAACGAGAAGAACACCCCGGAAATCGCCAGCAGCGAAATAATCAGATACAGCAGTGCGTGTACCGGATTGGTATGGGTGATCACCCGCAAGGTTGCGAGAATGGCTATCAGGCCACAGATATAAAAAGCGAACTCCATTGCCCCTCTCCTTACGGTAACAGGCTCTTGACGTCGATAGGCTTGGCTTCGTTCTCTGCTTCGCCCTTATCTTTGCCGTCGATTGCCATACCTGCCATCCGGTAGAAGTTATATTCCGGGTATTTGCCCGGACCGGAGATCAGCAGATCCTCTTTCTCGTAAACCAGGTCCTGGCGCTTGTACTCACCCAGCTCGAAATCTGGAGTCAGCTGAATAGCCGTTGTCGGACAGGCTTCTTCGCACAGACCGCAGAAAATGCAGCGTGAGAAGTTAATGCGGAAAAACTCCGGATACCAGCGGCCGTCTTTGGTCTCTGCTTTTTGCAGAGAGATACAGCCTACCGGACATGCTACCGCGCACAGGTTACAGGCAACGCAGCGCTCTTCACCGTCCGGGTCGCGGGTCAAAACGATACGACCACGAAAACGGGGCGGGAGATAGACCGGCTCTTCCGGGTACATCTGCGTTTCGCGTTTCGCGAACGCATGCAGGCCGATCATCCAGATACTGCGTACCTGGGTGCCGAAACCTACGAACAATTCTTTTAAGGTCATGGTCTTTGTGTCCCTTATTGCGCCTGCCACAGAATGACAGCCGCCGTTACCAACAAGTTGACGAGCGTCAGCGGCAGACAGACTTTCCAGCCGAAGGACATTACCTGGTCATAACGAGGACGCGGTAACGACGCACGAATCAAAATGAACATCATCATGAAGAACGCGGTTTTCAGCGCGAACCAGACGAATGGCGGTAAGAACGGGCCATGCCAGCCACCGAAGAACAGGGTAACCATCAGTGCAGAAATGGTGACGATACCGATGTACTCGCCCACGAAGAACAGACCGAATTTCATACCGGAATATTCAATGTGGTAACCGTCGGCCAGTTCCTGTTCGGCTTCTGGCTGGTCAAACGGGTGACGGTGACATACCGCCACGCCCGCGATGGCAAAGGTGACAAAACCAAAGAACTGCGGAATAACGTTCCAGATATCAGCCTGGTTATTGACGATGTCGGTCATGTTGAATGAACCGGCTTGCGCCACCACGCCCATCAGGGACAGTCCGAGGAACACTTCGTAGCTCAGCGTCTGCGCAGAAGCACGCATCGCCCCCAGCAGCGAGTATTTGTTGTTGCTCGACCAACCAGCGAACAGTACCGCGTATACCGCGAGACCTGCCATCATCAGGAAGAACAGGATGCCGATGTTCAGGTCAGCAACGACCCAGTTTGGGCTCACCGGCACGATGGCGAAAGCCAGCAGCAGCGAGGTAAAGGCGATCATCGGCGCCAGGGTAAAGATGACGCGATCCGAAAATTTCGGGATCCAGTCTTCTTTAAAGAACATCTTGATCATGTCCGCAACCAGCTGGAGCGAACCGCCCCAGCCAACACGGTTCGGCCCGTAACGGTTCTGGAACAGACCCAGCAGACGACGTTCGCCAAAGCTCATGAATGCCCCGCAGGTGACCACCACCAGCAGAATCACCACCGCTTTGAGAATGCTCAGCAGGATCTCAATCAGATCGGGTGTAATCCAACTCATTGCTGTGCCTCCTGCAGATCCTCAAGACGCGCGCCTGCCAGAACCGGCGCGATGCCAGGCATACCCATCGGTAAACCAACCTGCCCTGCCGTTAATCCTTCAGCGATTTCAACCGGCAGCGTGACCGTATTGCCATCGTAGCTGAAAGAAACACGGGTACCAGCATTAACACCCAACTTCGCGGCGTCTGCCGGGTTAAGTTTGATGTACGGCTGCGGCATACGGGTCTGGAAGACCGGCGCACGCTGGGACAATTCGTCGCTACCAAACAGATGGTAGTACGGCGCGATACGCCACTGACCATCCTGAGCTTCGAAGCTCGCCGGAACGGTAGTGAAGTAATCCATACCGCCCGCAGAGGCTTCAATCAGACGCACGCCCGGATCGCCATGACGCAGTTTACCGCCCACTTCATCCTGGAACTTGTTCCACGCCTGTGGGGAGTTCCAGCCCGGAGCCCAGGCAAACGGAATTTGTGAACGCGGCGCAGACGGCTGGTTGTTCCCTTCCATCGAGAAGGCGAACATGGTGTCTTTATCCTGCGGCTGACGAGGTTCATGGACGCTGATGTTAGCCCGCATCGCGGTACGACCGCTGTAGCGGTGCGGCTCACGCGCCAGTTTCTGTCCACGGATACGGAAGCTTGCATCCGGCGCGGCATCTTTGATCCCAGCCAATTGCGGCAGCTTCTCAACAACCGCGTCGATAACATGGTCGAGCTGCGTCCAGTCCACTTCACGGCTCTGCACGGTGCTGTGCAGCGAGTGCAGCCAGCGCCAGCTTTCCAGCATCACGGTGTTGCTGTCGTAGTAGGAAGGATCATAGACCTGGAAGAAGCGCTGCGCGCGGCCTTCGTTGTTAATCACCGTCCCATCGCTTTCGGCAAAGCTCGCGGCGGAAAGCACCAGATGGGCGTTTTCCATAATTGCTGTACGCTGATGGTCAACAACCAGTACCAGCGGCGCTTTCGCCAGCGCGGCATTAACACGCGTTGCTGAAGCATGGCGATGCAGGTCATTTTCCAGCACCACAACGGCGTCAGCACGACCTGTTTCCAGCTCGGTCAGCGCATCGTCAAGAGAACCACCGCCAATCATACCCAGGCCCATGCTGTTAACAGAGCGCGCAATCATGGTAATGCCGACGTCAGCGCCACGACCTTTCAGCGCCTTCGCCACGTTGGCAGCAGCCTGAATTACTTCGGCGCTACCGGCGTTGGTGCCGGAAATAATCAGTGGTTTCTTCGCTCCGGCTAATGCCTGAACGATCACGTCAATTTTGTTCTGCAGGTCACGATCGATACCGTCAACCGCCGGGGCGTTGTTATCCAGCGCGTGGGCGATAGCGAAACCTAAACGCGCCTGATCTTCAACCGGCGCACGGTAGGTCCATGCAGCGATATCATCCAGACGAGTATTATCGACGTTAGTCACAAACAGCGGGTGCTTAGCGCGCTGTCCGATGTTAAGGATTGCCGCAATCTGCCAGTCGGCCACTTTCTGCGCCGCCGCCATTTCGCGTGCTTTACCTTTCACCGCCTGACGCACCGCCAGCGCAACGCGCGCGCCGGTCTGGGTGACGTCTTCGCCCAGCACCAGAACCGCATCGTAAGACTCGATTTCACGCAGCGCCGGAGTGTGAATACCGCCGTCACGCAGCACGCTCAGCGCCAGCTGCAGACGTTCCTGCTCACCCTGGGCGATACCGGTATAGAAGTTATCCGCGCCGACCAGTTCACGCAGCGCGAAGTTGCTTTCAACGCTGGCACGCGGGGAGCCGATACCAATCACTTTCTTCGACTGGCGCAGAATATCTGCCGCGCCCTGCATCGCCTGTTCGGCGTTGAGCGTGATCAGATCATCGCCACGACGCTGTACCGGCTGACGCGGACGGTCTTTCAGGTTCACGTAACCATAGCCAAAACGACCACGGTCGCAGAGGAAGTAGTGGTTAACGGTACCGTTGTAGCGGTTTTCGATACGACGCAATTCACCGTAGCGCTCGCCCGGGCTGGTGTTACAGCCAATGGAACACTGCTGGCAGATGCTCGGCGCAAACTGCATGTCCCACTTACGGTTGTAGCGCTCGGAGTGCGTTTTATCGGTGAATACGCCGGTCGGGCAAATCTCGACCAGGTTACCGGAGAATTCGCTTTCCAGCGTACCGTCTTCCGGGCGACCGAAGTAGACGTTGTCATGCGCGCCATACACGCCCAGATCCGCGCCATCGGCGTAATCTTTGTAGTAACGTACGCAGCGATAGCAGGCGATACAACGGTTCATTTCGTGAGAGATGAACGGCCCCAGATCCTGGTTGCGGTGCGTACGCTTCGTGAAGCGATAGCGACGGAAGCTATGACCAGTCATGACGGTCATATCCTGCAGGTGGCAGTTACCGCCCTCTTCGCAGACCGGACAGTCGTGCGGGTGGTTGGTCATCAACCACTCAACAACGCTTTCGCGGAACTGTTTCGCTTCTTCGTCATCAATAGAAATAAAGGTGCCTTCGGTGGCCGGTGTCATACAAGACATCACCAGGCGACCACGCGTATCTTCCGCGTTTTGATATTGCTTCACCGCACACTGGCGGCAAGCACCGACGCTGCCCAGCGCCGGGTGCCAGCAAAAGTACGGAATATCAAGGCCGAGAGACAGACAAGCTTCCAGCAGGTTGTCCGCTCCGTTGACCTCATATTCTTTGCCGTCTACATGAATCGTAGCCATAGTCAGCATGCTTCCAGTTGGCTTAGTCAGGGACTAAGCGTTAATCGAATTACTTATCGCGATGCAGGGGGTAACCTGCAATTACCAGCGCTCTTTCAGCAGGTTCGGCTGAATACCACCAATAGCGTGGGTATTGCTGAAGGTCTGCTTGATGCCAGCTTCGAATTCTTCGCGGAAATATTTAATGGCGCTCTGCAGCGGCTCCACCGCGCCCGGTGCGTGTGCACAGAAGGTTTTACCCGGGCCGAGGAAACGACACAGTTGCTCAAGTGTCTCGATATCCCCAGGCTGGCCTTCGCCACGCTCCAGCGCACGCAGAATTTTTACGCTCCACGGCAGACCGTCACGGCACGGCGTACACCAGCCGCAGGACTCGCGGGCGAAGAACTCTTCGAGGTTACGCACCAGCGGTACCATGCCAATCTCGTGGTCAACGGCCATTGCCAGCGCAGTACCCAGACGGCTGCCTGCTTTACCGATGCTTTCGAACTCCATCGGCAGGTCAAGATGCGCCTCGGTCAGGAAGTCGGTTCCCGCGCCGCCCGGCTGCCAGGCCTTGAATTTCAGGCCATCACGCATACCGCCCGCGTAGTCTTCGAGGATCTCACGCGCGGTGGTGCCAAACGGCAGTTCCCACAGGCCAGGGTTCTTCACACGACCGGAGAAGCCCATCAGCTTGGTGCCCGCATCTTTGCTCTTCGAGATGTTCTGATACCACTCCACGCCATTGGCGAGGATGGCCGGTACGTTACACAGGGTTTCGACGTTGTTAACGCAGGTCGGCTTACCCCATGCGCCAGAGCTTGCCGGGAACGGCGGCTTGGAACGCGGGTTAGCGCGACGACCTTCGAGGGAGTTGATCAGCGCGGTTTCTTCACCGCAGATGTAACGCCCTGCCCCGGTATGGACAAACAGTTCGAAGTCGAAACCGGTGCCCATGATGTTTTTGCCAAGCAGACCGGCTTCGGTTGCTTCGGCAATCGCGCGGCGCAGATGCACAGCCGCCTCGATATATTCACCGCGCAGGAAGATGTAACCACGGTACGCTTTCAGCGCAAACGCGGAAATCAGCATGCCTTCCACCAGCAGGTGCGGCAGTTGTTCCATCAGCAGGCGGTCTTTATAGGTGCCCGGTTCCATTTCATCGGCGTTACACAGCAGGTAACGGATATTCATGGATTCGTCTTTCGGCATCAGGCTCCACTTCAGACCGGTGGAAAAGCCCGCGCCGCCGCGCCCTTTCAGGCCAGCGTCTTTTACCTGATTGACGATTTCGTCCGGTGACAGGCCGGTCAGGGCCTTACGCGCACCTTCGTAACCGTTTTTGCTACGGTATTCGTCCAGCCAGACTGGTTGTTTGTCATCACGCAGACGCCAGGTCAGCGGATGTGTTTCGGGAGTACGGATAATATCTTTCATTTATACCGCTCCAGCAGTTCAGGAATGCCTTCCGGGGTCAGGTGAGCATGAGTGTCGTCATCGATCATCATGTTCGGCCCTTTATCACAGTTCCCCAGGCAGCAGGTCGGCAGCAGCGTAAAGCGACCATCAAAGGTCGTCTGCCCCGGCTTGATGTTGAGTTTTTTCTCAAGCGCAGCCTGGATCCCCTGATAACCATTGATATGGCACACCACGCTATCGCAATAGCGGATCACGTGGCGACCTACCGGCTGGCGAAAGATCTGGCTATAGAACGTGGCAACACCTTCTACGTCGCTTGCCGGGATACCCAGCACATCCGCGATCGCATAGATCGCCCCGTCCGGCACCCAGCCACGCTGCTTCTGAACGATTTTCAGCGCTTCAATGGACGCCGCACGCGGGTCTTCGTAGTGGTGCTTCTCGTGCTCAATCGCTTCACGCTCAGCCGCACTCAGCTCAAAAGCCTCGGTTTGTGGTTGTTGATTCTCGTGCATAATTAGCGGTCCACATCTGACATAACAAAATCAATACTACCCAGATGGACGATAAGGTCAGACACCAGGCTGCCGCGTACCGCTACCGGGATCTGCTGCAGGTGCGCATAGCTCGGGGTACGGATACGAGTACGGTAACTCATGGTGCTGCCATCGCTGGTCAGGTAGTAACTGTTGATACCCTTGGTCGCTTCCACCATCTGGAAGGACTCGTTTGCCGGCATAACCGGTCCCCACGAAACCTGCAGGAAGTGGGTGATCAGGGTTTCGATATGTTGCAGCGTGCGCTCTTTCGGCGGCGGCGTAGTCAGCGGGTGATCCGCTTTGAACGGGCCTTCCGGCATGTTGTTGAGGCACTGCTCAAGGATGCGCAGACTCTGGCGCAGCTCTTCAACTTTCAGCATTACGCGGGTATAGCAGTCAGACACGCCGCCGCCAACCGGAACTTCAAAGTCAAAGTTTTCGTAGCCAGAGTATGGACGGGCTTTACGCACGTCGAAATCAATACCGGTCGCACGCAGCGCAGCACCGGTACAACCCCAGTCCAGCGCTTCTTTCTTGCCATAGGCGGCAACGCCCTGGGAACGACCTTTCAGGATGGTGTTACGTAGTGCAGCTTTCTCGTAGGAATCCAGACGTTTTGGCATCCAGTCGAGGAAGTCACGCAGCAGCTTGTCCCAACCGCGCGGCAGATCGTGTGCGACACCGCCGATACGGAACCAGGCCGGGTGCATACGGTAACCGGTGATCGCTTCCACCACGTCATAAATTTTCTGACGATCGGTAAAGGCGAAGAAAACCGGCGTCATCGCGCCGACGTCCTGAATGAACGTGGAGATGTACAGCAGGTGGCTGTTGATACGGAACAGTTCAGACAACATAACGCGAATCACGTTGACGCGATCCGGCGTGGTGATGCCCGCCAGTTTCTCAACCGCCAGTACGTAAGGCATTTCGTTGACGCAGCCGCCGAGGTATTCGATACGGTCGGTGTACGGAATGTAGCTGTGCCAGGACTGACGTTCACCCATCTTTTCAGCGCCACGGTGGTGGTAGCCGATGTCAGGCACGCAGTCGACGATTTCTTCGCCATCAAGCTGCAGCACAATACGGAACGCGCCGTGAGAAGACGGGTGGTTAGGGCCGAGGTTGAGGAACATGAAGTCCTCGTTTTCGGTACCACGCTTCATGCCCCAGTCTTCGGGTTTGAAGGTTAGCGCTTCCATTTCCAGATCCTGTTTGGCTTTGGTCAGCTCAAACGGATCGAATTCGGTCGCACGCGCCGGGTAATCTTTACGCAGCGGGTGGCCTTGCCAGGTATGCGGCATCAGCAGACGCGTCAGATGCGGGTGGCCTTCGATATCGATACCAAACATTTCCCAGGTTTCACGCTCATACCAGTTGGCGTTGGGGAACAGTTTGGTAAAAGTCGGTACACGCAGATCGTTTTCAGACAACGCCACCTTGAGCATGATATCGCGATTGCGTTCAATAGAAATCAGGTGATAGAAAACGGAAAAATCCGCGGCAGGTAACCCTTCGCGGTGCGTACGCAGACGTTCGTCCATGCCATGTAAGTCAAACAGCATGACGTAAGGTTTCGGCAGTCTCTTTAAGAAATCGCCAACTTCCAGTAATTGTTCACGCTTGACCCAAACAACGGGTACCCCGGTGCGAGTCGCCTGAACGGTAAAGGCATCCGGCCCAAAACGGTTGCGCAGTTCGCCAATGACCGGGTCATCAAGGTGATCCCGTGTTTGCCATACAGCATCTTGCGCGGTTAAGTCGGTCATATTGTTCACCATTGTAAATGGTCCGTGGTAGTCGGCAGTGCTTCGCGCTATTTATGTAGTGATAAGCGAAGGAAGTGCGGCTGCCGACAGGCGCAAATTAAATCTCGTCTGGTGTACGAAGATTCGTTACAGCAATACGTTCACCGCGTTTACGCTCGCGTTCTGACTGCATATTGGCGCGATAAACGCCCTGATCGCCAACCACCCAGGAGAGCGGACGGCGTTCTTTGCCAATGGAATCCTGCAGCAGCATCAGAGCCTGCATATACGCTTCTGGACGCGGCGGGCATCCCGGGATGTACACATCGACCGGAATAAATTTATCAACGCCCTGCACCACAGAATAGATGTCGTACATACCGCCGGAGTTGGCGCATGCGCCCATGGAAATAACCCATTTTGGTTCCAGCATCTGATCGTAGAGGCGCTGAATAACCGGTGCCATTTTGGTAAAGCAGGTTCCAGCCACGACCATCAGGTCAGCCTGACGCGGCGATGCACGCAGTACTTCCGCACCAAAACGGGCCACATCATGCACAGCGGTAAACGAGGTCACCATCTCAACGTAGCAGCAGGAAAGGCCAAAGTTATATGGCCAAATTGAGTTTTTACGGCCCCAGTTAACCATGTCATGGAGCTTGCCCATGAACACGTTTTTATTAACTTCTTGCTCCAGGGGGTCGGTTACGATCTCCTGTTTTTGCAGGGGGTAACGGTCGTTCTCACCGTTAGGATCTATGCGGGTGAGCGTATAATCCATCTTAATGCCTCGCGGTTAGCGTTGACGATTAGCGATACTGTTCGTTTCCGGGTTCATACGCTCGCGGCGTGAACGCGCGGGCGTCCAGTCCAGCGCGCCAATACGCACCAGATAAACCAGACCAGCCAGTAACACAAAAATAAAAATTGCAGCTTCCACAAAGCCAATCCAACCGCTTTCACGGATAGATGTTGACCATGCGAACAGATACAGCGCTTCAACGTCGAAGATAACGAAGAACATGGCTACCAGATAAAACTTGGCAGACAGGCGCAAGCGGGCGGTGCCGACCGAGTCGATACCTGATTCAAACGGCACGTTTTTAGATCTCGCGCGCGCGCGACCACCTAAAAACCAGCCG
Source organism: Citrobacter werkmanii (assembly GCF_008693645.1). Classification (NCBI taxonomy): domain Bacteria; kingdom Pseudomonadati; phylum Pseudomonadota; class Gammaproteobacteria; order Enterobacterales; family Enterobacteriaceae; genus Citrobacter; species Citrobacter werkmanii. Next base: position 3,491,677 of record NZ_CP044101.1, read on the forward strand.
CCGACGAGCATCAGGCAGCACAGGCCAATGGCGACAATAAGAAAGATAGCGAATGCCCAGTGATGAGCGATGATTTCAGTGGATGTTGACATACTCATTGCTTACTCATCAAAAGTAGCGCCAAATTCTCTGCTCTTTTCGGCAGATGAACGCCACATCGATTCATGGGGAGGAATAAAAAAAACCTTACAATCACTGTAGAAAACCATTTTATACAGCCAATTGATGGGGTTTTTTACTCCTTTCTATAACCTTTTGTCAACTTTAACAAAAGTTTCCTCACATTATTTTACACTACTCCAACCTCATTAACATAAAGTGCTGTTTACACCCATTTCGGTTGCATCATCGGTCTTTTTTAATGTTGTTGAATCGTGTCCGTAGTGAAGTAAAAAAGATAATACTCGTCTATTTTGACAGGAATTCACACTAATGCCTCCCCCTAAATGGGAGTATTTTCTTGATCTGTGACACGCTTTTGTTAATTCACCATAAAAAACAGCAACAATTTCTCTAGTTTTTTAACATGGAAACAATTAACACTTCTGCTGATTATTTTTCACCCTATTTGCTGGCTGTTTTTTTACCCGCTGATTTTGTTAAGTTTTAGTATAGCAAATGACATAAACCAATGTTGTTTGCATAAAAAAAGAGCCGCTGGATGTTTTTTCATCATTAGCGGCTCTTTTTTTACACTTACATTTTAAAACGTTTTTTGTGACGCGTTACTCGAAGTCGCCTTCAATAAGGAGCGAATCATCTCCCCCTTCGGGGGTAAACTGATTGTATTGCCAAGGGTTTTGATATGTCTGCATCGAGTTAAAGATCACCTGAGCTAAATCATTTTGCGTAGCCGGATCGCAGCACAACAGATACTCGGTATCAGGCAATGGCGGTAATCCGTCCGCCGCGCCCAGTACGCGTAAATCAGGGCTCATCATTTCAACGGGACGCGCAGTAACGCCCAGACCGGCTTTGACCGCAGCACGAACCGCAGGCAATGTTGAAGCAACATACGCTAAGCGCCACGGGATCTGCGCAGCATTCAGCGTTGCCAACACCATATCGCGGAACGGGCTCGGATCGTCCAACAGCACCAACGGGACCGGCTCACCTTTTTGCAGGATATATTCGGCCGCACAATACCAGTGCGTCGGCGAAGTGCGCAGATTCAGGCATTCAAAATCGCCCGGACGGTTAGTCGTTACCACCAAATCCACTTCTTGCGACTTCAGCATATCCACCATATAGGCGTTGCGCTTGACCCTTACATCCAATGCAAGCTTCGGATAAACCGAGCTTATACGGTTGAGCAGGAAAGGCAGTATCGTATCGGCGGATTCATCAGAAGCGCCAATAGTTAACACTCCCTGAAGATTGTTAAACATTAATGATGAGCATGCCTCATCATTAAAACGCAATATTTTTCTGGCGTAACCCAACAGCTGTATACCATGTTCGGTCAGCAGTTTGTTGCGTCCATGACGCGCGAACAACTCTTTCCCCACGAGTTGCTCAAGACGCTGCATTTGCTGACTCACCGCAGACTGAGTGCGACATACCGCAGCTGCCGCAGCCGCGAAGGTATTCAGGTCGGCAACAGCAACGAAGGTTCTCAGCAGATCGAGGTCGAGGTTAATTATCGGACGATTTGCATTTATCATAGTTTTTCACTTACTCGCGGGTCATACCGGGTTAATGCTGTGCATTCAGAATCAAACCACTCCATTTGTTATCTGCCTTCCTTGCAGTTTCGCTTAGTGTAACCAAGTGAAAATAAGGATGTATTTGGTTTAACAAACGAAACAATTCTCTTTCTACGCTATATAATAACCGTGACACTCATCGGAATATAGCAACGAGAAAGGGCCATATTTTTAGCTGCTGGATGATTCTGACTAATGGAAAACATGTAAATTTTGTAAATTTAAAAAAAACTTAACGAACAATAATTTACACATTAAAAACTAACTTTTCAGTACGTTAGGAACAACCAACAAACATTTGAATTATCGTAAAATTCGTACTACGCACCATTTCATGAGACTTATCTTAACCTAAAACCACTATATTTATAAGTGTTATCGCGAATAATTCGAGTCTACCTGAGGTTATGTCTGACCTGCGGTTTTCGTATTATTAGGCCATTCAATTTAATGCGATTTAAATATTAAATAATAATTAATTAAGAATCCTTCAATTCATTAATTATACTTAACAATGAATTCACACCGTACCACGCACGGATCAGGCCGATAACAGCCCTCGCAGATAAAACCTCAGTATTTTCGAATGACGTCATACCGCTTATGTGTCGGCGATCTTTTGCTTTACAGAGTTAAGTTTTTTTGACCAGACAAACCACCACACCCAAACCAACACTACAAAATATATCACCAATATAATACAATCCACCGGATTATTATTCCATGATAATTGCGTTATTTAGTTATTAACAGTTAATTATAACTTCATGGATTTTCAAAATCTTCTACTAAAGACCCTTCAAAACTTACCGTCGTGGGAGTACATTGTGCTGGGCTGACTTCCACGGCAGGGAGTGGCATTCACAGCTAAAAAGGTCAACGTTCATGTCCCCCATTGAAAAATCCAGCAAATTAGAAAACGTCTGTTATGACATTCGCGGCCCGGTTCTGAAGGAAGCAAAGCGCCTGGAAGAAGAAGGCAATAAAGTTCTGAAACTTAACATCGGCAACCCGGCACCATTCGGGTTTGAAGCGCCAGACGAAATTCTGGTTGATGTGATCCGCAATTTGCCAACAGCGCAAGGATATTGCGACTCCAAAGGTCTTTATTCAGCCCGTAAAGCGATCATGCAGCATTACCAGGCCCGCGGGATGCGCGATGTGACCGTGGAAGATATCTATATCGGTAACGGCGTTTCCGAATTGATTGTGCAGGCCATGCAGGCATTGCTGAACAGTGGGGACGAAATGCTCGTTCCGGCACCTGATTATCCACTGTGGACGGCAGCGGTATCGCTCTCCGGCGGTAACGCCGTGCATTACCTGTGTGACGAATCATCTGACTGGTTCCCGGACCTTGACGACATTCGCGCCAAAATTACCCCGCGTACGCGTGGGATCGTCATCATTAACCCCAACAACCCAACCGGCGCTGTGTATTCCAAAGAGCTGCTAATGGAGATTGTTGAAATTGCTCGCCAGAACAACCTCATCATTTTTGCGGATGAGATTTACGACAAAATTCTCTACGATGATGCTGAACACCACTCGATCGCCGCGATGGCGCCGGACCTGCTGACTATTACCTTCAACGGCCTGTCAAAAACCTATCGCGTTGCCGGTTTCCGTCAGGGCTGGATGGTGCTGAACGGGCCGAAGAAACATGCCAAGGGGTACATCGAAGGTCTTGAGATGCTGGCCTCTATGCGCTTATGTGCTAACGTTCCGGCGCAACATGCGATTCAGACCGCGCTGGGCGGATACCAGAGCATCAGTGAATTTATCATGCCTGGCGGGCGCCTGTATGAACAACGCAACCGCGCCTGGGAGTTACTCAATGATATTCCCGGCGTCTCCTGCGTGAAACCGCGCGGCGCGCTGTATATGTTCCCGAAAATCGACGCTAAACGCTTCAACATTCATGACGACCAGAAAATGGTGCTCGACTTCCTGTTGCAGGAAAAAGTGCTGCTGGTTCAGGGAACGGCGTTCAACTGGCCGTGGCCGGATCATTTCCGCATCGTCACGCTCCCGCGCATTGACGATATCGAAATGTCGCTGAGTAAATTTGAGCGCTTCCTGTCAGGGTATCACCAGTTGTAATAAAACACGGGCTGTTGGATCAGTATGACGAGTATTTGCATCTGACAGCCTTCTCTGCGCACAATGACTCTTAGGTTGCCATCATATAAGGGTCGTTATGAAGCAGAGCCATTTTTTTGCCCACCTCTCCCGCCTGAAGCTCATTAACCGCTGGCCGCTGATGCGCAACGTGCGCACCGAAAATGTGTCCGAGCATAGTTTGCAAGTCGCCATGGTCGCTCATGCGCTGGCGGCGATCAAAAACCGTAAATTTGGTGGTCAGCTTAATGCAGAGCGCATTGCCCTGTTGGCAATGTACCATGACGCTTCAGAGGTGCTGACCGGTGATCTCCCTACCCCTGTAAAATACTTCAACTCACAAATCGCCCAGGAATATAAAGCGATAGAGAAAATTGCCCAGCAAAAGCTGGTCGATATGGTGCCCGACGAACTACGAGATATATTTGCTCCGCTGATTGATGAACATGCTTACAGCGAAGAAGAGAAATCTATCGTCAAACAGGCCGATGCGCTGTGCGCTTATCTGAAGTGTCTGGAAGAACTTTCGGCGGGCAATAATGAGTTCTTGTTGGCGAAAACGCGGCTGGAAAAAACGCTGGAGTCGCGGCGCAGCGAAGAGATGGACTATTTTATGGAGGTGTTTGTCCCGAGCTTTCACCTCTCATTAGATGAGATCAGCCAGGATTCACCGCTTTAAACGATGTTGCCGGATGGCGACGTCAACGTCCTATCCGGCACATAAAAATCAAAACGGGAACAGCATCGGGATCATCACCACACACACCACCATCACGATCACCGTAAACGGCACGCCAATTTTCACGAAATCGCTAAAGCTGTAGTTACCCGGCCCCAGCACCAGCGTGTTCACCGGCGAAGAGACCGGTGTCATAAAGGCTGCGGATGCTGCCATTGCAATCACCATTGCAAAAGGATACGGCGAAACCCCCATCGACTTTGCCGCTGCCAGAGCAATTGGCGCCATGAGTACCGCCGTCGCAGTATTTGAGATAAATAACCCGATGCTCGCGCACAGGACGAACAGGCAACCCAACATCATGTACGGGCCATACCCGCCGCCGACGTCCATCAGTCCTTTTACTACCAGATCGACACCGCCGGTTTTTTGTAGCGCCAGTGCAAAGGGCATCATCCCGACGATCAAAATAATGCTCGGCCAGTGAATCGCTTTATAGGCGCTTTCGGCATCGATACAGCGGAATTTCCCCATCAGCAGGCAGGCGATAATTGCGGCAACCGTATTAGGAATTTCATCGGTAAGCATCAGGGCCACCATCAGCACCAGGCAGAAAATGGCATGTGGCGCCTGACTGTGCGCCGGGGAGGCTTCACTGACCTCAGCTGGCATGTTCAACACCACGAAGTCGCGCCCTTTTTGTCCCAGCAGTGTGATGAGCTTCCAGTTACCCACCACCAGAATGATATCCCCCATCAGCAACGGTTCATCCACCACCGCGCCTGCCAGCGCCGTACCATCGCGTTTCAGGCCGACCACATTCAGACCGTAACGCGTACGAAAGGCTATCTCCCGTACCGTTTTGCCAATCAGTTCCGATTCAGGGATCAGTGAGATCTCAGCCATGCCCACATCAAGCGCCTGCTCGGAGAAGTATTCCCCGCGCAGCACCATCGGCTCCAGCAGTTGCTCACTGCAAAATTCTCGCAGATCGACATCCGCTGCAGACATATCAATCAGCAGCACGTCACGGGCGCGAAATTCAGAAACCCCGTTAACATCAACAATCACGCGACGAAAGCGCCGCCAGCGCTCCACGCCAATCACGTTTGCTCCGTAACGCTCACGCAGCTTCAGGTCATCCAGACGCTGGCCAATCATCGGTGAACCAGGACGAATCGCCAGACGGCGGGCACGCCCCGTGAGGCGATACTCTTTGATTAAATCGCGAAAAGTCCGGCGTTTCCAACCGTCTCCCGGCTGCCCGGAGTCTTCACCCTTCAGCATAAAGCGCATCAGCAGCATATAAATTATGCCAAGCACCAGAACCACCAGCCCCAGCGGAGTGACGCTAAAAAAGCTGAAGCCGTTAAGTCCTTCGCGTAACAACTCACTGTTGACGACCAGGTTTGGCGGTGTCGCCACCAGCGTCATCATACCGCTTATCAATCCGGCAAAGCTCAGCGGCATCATCAGACGTGAGGGAGAAATTTGCATGCGCATGGAAACGCTTAAGACAACCGGTATAAAGATAGCAACCACGCCGGTAGAACTCATAAACGCACCGAGCCCGGCCACGGTTATCATCAGCAACACCAGCATTTTGACTTCACTGCTGCCGGCGACCTTCACCAGCCAGGCCCCCATCACCGTCGCCACCCCGGTACGCACCAGACCGTCGCCGATAATAAATAAAGCCGCGATCAAAATAACGTTAGGATCGCTGAACCCGGAAAAAGCTTCTGTGATGCTCAATGTTCCACTCAGAACAAAGGCAATAATGACCAGCAAAGCGATCGCGTCCATACGCACTCTGCCAGTTGCAAACAAGACGACGGCAATCGCCAGCAATGAGAGAACCCATATCAATTCACCGTTCACAACATATCCTTGTTAAATGAGGGGGATGGAGCGATTCTGCCATAAAAAAGCCCCAACAATCTGGGGCTAAATCATGATCAGGTATTTCTTACAACGACCACATTTCCGTTGGGCTGCTTGGTCACAGAAATATGTTCCAGACTGGTCAGCGAAAAATCGACCTCATCCAGACGCGGCGTGTCCGCTGGCGCATTTACCGCTATCACATGGCACCCTGCCGCCAGTCCCGAGAGCACCCCTGCGGGCGCATCCTCGACTACCGCGCATTCCTGTGGCGCCAGGCCCAGTAGCTGAGCGCCTAACAGATAGGCGTCTGGCTCTGGTTTACCTCTTTTTACCCGTTCGGCAGTGACAAACACTTCAGGGGCCGGAAGTCCTGCGACACGATGGCGCGCCCGTGCGACCGGCATTGAACCGGAAGTCACAATCGCCCATGGAATGCCCGCTTTGTTGAGATGGTTGAGCAAGTCAACCGCCCCTGGCAGCGCGGTGATCCCCGCGGTTTCCGTCGCTTCGATCTGCTCCAGGCGGGTGAACTCCGCAGCGATCTCCGCCTCGGACTTGCCCACCATAAAGTGTCGCAGGGAGGTAATGGCCTGCTTACCATGAATAAAGCCGAGCACCTCGGCGTGATCGAGGCCAAAACGATCGGCCCAGTTGCACCACGCGCGCTCTACTGCGGGTAAGGAATCGACCAGCGTTCCATCCAGATCAAACAGAAAACCTTTGCACTGCACGCTCGCCCCCTCAGGCATTAATGATTTGGTTAATTTCATTCGCGCTCAGGTGATACTGGCGCGGGCAAGAGTGCCAGACATTCAGCATACGTTGATATTTTTCCCACATCGGGGTCTGGGCGTTGAAGCCATGCGTACCCGCATCAAAGTGGGTATAACGCCCTTCCACATTGACCATAAACCGTACATACCCGAGGAAACGGGCTTCCGTTGCAGCGTCAAAGCCGAGGAAGGTCACGCGGCGCTCATCAATAGACTGCGCGTCTTTTAGATTAGTCCAGGACACATGTAATGCGTGATACATCTCCATAATATCGATAACCGTACGACAGGTTTCTTCCGTCAGCTCACCAAACTCACGATCCAGCTCGCGCATCTGCAAGCCGTAACCGCGTTCAATAATCGTCTGCAAACGACGATAACGCTCGGCGTTAGTGGGATCGAGCATAGTCATCATTTTGTACTGGTTAGACAAAATCAGACGTTGAGCGTTGGTCATTTCCATTTGGGACTCCTGTATCACTACTACTACGATGAAAAAAAAGAAGGCATCTTGATGCCTTCTTTTATATGCGTAATCAGGGGTCAATTACAAATCATCAAGGAAAGTTTTATCCAGTTGTTTGAAGGCGCGCTTAAGCGTGTCAGCCAGCGCCTGATAATCAGGCTTTCCTTCTACCGGAGCGAGCGCCTGCCCGGCCTCTTGCAATTTACCCCGAACTTCGTAGAACCAGTTGAGTATTGAAGGCGGCAGCGGCGTGACAGAACGCTTACCCAGCCACCACATGCCCTGCATCGGCAGACTGAGCGCAAACAGCGCCGTCGCCACGGCGGGTCCCAACTGCCCGCCTAAAGCAATTTGCCAGCATAAGGTGAAAACAGCGATGGGCGGCATAAAACGGATTGCGTAACGCGTCATACGGATGACGCGGTTCTCAACAAATACGGGCGCGAGGCGCTTTTCCATTGGCCACGTCTTCGCATAGTGCTGCCCCCGGCGAAACAAACTAAAAAAATTGACGGAACGATTATCCGGTGTCGACATGGCGGTTACCTCAACTTCACATATAAAAATTAAAAAATTTGTGCAAAACAACAACTATAAAGGACATCGTTCAAAACATTTTGTCTTTGATACCCACATTCAGGTATCCTGTGCCGGCCTGTAAGGCCTTTAGTCCAAAATCATTGAGTCGTCAAATTGGCATACAGTATGCCACTGGCTGAAAAATACGCAAAATGACATAGACTCAAAGGTATTTATTCCATCGTGCCCAAAAAGACTCTGGCGCATGATGTTAATCATAAACGTCGGTGTCATCATGCGCTACGCTCTATGACTCCCTGACGTTTTTTTAGCCACGTATCATAAATAGGTACTTCCATGTCGAGTAAGTTAGTACTGGTTCTGAACTGCGGTAGCTCCTCACTGAAATTTGCCATCATCGATGCAGTAAACGGTGAAGAATACCTCTCTGGTTTAGCCGAATGTTTCCATCTCCCAGAAGCACGCATCAAGTGGAAAATGGACGGCGGTAAACAAGAAGCGGCTTTAGGTGCAGGCGCCGCTCACAGTGAAGCGCTGAACTTTATCGTTAACACTATTCTGGCACAAAAACCAGAATTGTCTGCGCAATTGACCGCTATCGGTCACCGTATCGTACACGGCGGCGAGAAGTATACCAGCTCTGTGGTTATCGATGATTCCGTTATCCAGGGCATCAAAGATTCTGCCTCTTTCGCACCGCTGCATAACCCGGCTCACCTGATCGGTATCGCAGAAGCGCTGAAATCCTTCCCAAGCCTGAAAGACAAAAACGTCGCTGTGTTCGACACCGCGTTCCATCAGACTATGCCGGAAGAGTCTTACCTCTATGCTCTGCCGTACAGCCTGTACAAAGAACACGGCGTTCGTCGTTACGGCGCGCACGGCACCAGCCACTTCTTTGTTACTCAGGAAGCGGCAAAAATGCTGAACAAACCGGTTGATGAATTGAACATCATCACTTGCCACCTGGGCAACGGCGGTTCTGTATCTGCTATCCGTAACGGTAAATGTGTTGATACCTCCATGGGTCTGACCCCGCTGGAAGGTCTGGTGATGGGTACACGTTCCGGTGACATCGACCCGGCGATCATCTTCCACCTGCACGACACCCTGGGCATGAGCGTTGACCAGATCAACAAAATGCTGACCAAAGAATCCGGTCTGCTGGGTCTGACCGAAGTCACCAGCGACTGCCGTTATGTTGAAGATAACTACACAACCAAAGAAGACGCTAAACGTGCAATGGACGTTTACTGCCACCGTCTGGCGAAGTACATCGGTTCTTACACTGCGCTGATGGATGGTCGTCTGGATGCGGTTGTCTTCACCGGTGGAATTGGTGAGAACGCAGCGATGGTTCGTGAACTGTCTCTGGGCAAACTGGGCGTTCTGGGCTTTGAAGTTGACCACGAGCGTAACCTGGCCGCACGTTTCGGCAAATCTGGTTTCATCAACAAAGAAGGTACCCGTCCTGCGGTGGTTATCCCAACCAACGAAGAACTGGTTATCGCGCAAGACGCGAGCCGTCTGACTGCCTGATTTCACACCGCCAGCCTAGCTGGCGGTGCTGTTTTGTAACCCGCCTGAAATGGGCGGTAACGAAAGAGGATAAACCGTGTCCCGTATTATTATGCTGATCCCTACCGGAACCAGCGTCGGCCTGACCAGCGTCAGCCTCGGCGTGATCCGTGCTATGGAACGCAAAGGCGTTCGTCTGAGCGTCTTTAAACCCATCGCTCAGCCTCGTGCCGGTGGCGATGCGCCAGACCAGACTACCACTATCGTTCGTGCGAACTCTAACCTGCCAGCTGCTGAGCCGCTGAAGATGAGCCACGTTGAATCTCTGCTGTCCAGCAATCAGAAAGATGTGCTGATGGAAGAGATCATCGCGAATTATCACGCGAACACCAAAGATGCTGAAGTTGTACTGGTTGAAGGCCTGGTCCCAACACGTAAGCATCAGTTCGCGCAGTCTCTGAACTACGAAATCGCGAAAACGCTGAATGCGGAAATCGTCTTCGTGATGTCTCAGGGTACCGATACCCCGGAACAGCTGAACGAGCGTATTGAACTGACTCGCAGCAGCTTCGGCGGCGCGAAAAACACCAACATCACTGGCGTTATCGTTAACAAACTGAACGCGCCGGTTGATGACCAGGGCCGTACTCGCCCGGATCTGTCCGAGATTTTCGACGACTCTTCCAAAGCGCAGGTGATCAAAGTTGATCCGGCTAAACTGCAAGAATCCAGCCCGCTGCCGGTTCTGGGCGCGGTGCCATGGAGCTTCGATCTGATCGCTACCCGTGCAATCGATATGGCGCGTCACCTGAACGCTACCATCGTTAACGAAGGCGATATCAACACCCGTCGCGTGAAGTCTGTGACTTTCTGCGCACGTAGCATTCCGCACATGCTGGAGCACTTCCGCGCAGGTTCTCTGCTGGTGACGTCTGCCGACCGTCCTGACGTGCTGGTTGCAGCATGTCTGGCTGCTATGAACGGCGTAGAAATCGGTGCTCTGCTGCTGACTGGCGGCTACGAAATGGACGCGCGCATCAACAAACTGTGCGAACGTGCATTCGCTACCGGCCTGCCGGTATTCATGGTGAACACCAATACCTGGCAGACCTCTCTGAGCCTGCAGAGCTTCAACCTGGAAGTTCCGGTTGACGATCACGAGCGCATCGAAAAAGTTCAGGAATACGTTGCTAACTACATCAACGCTGACTGGATTGAATCTCTGACCGCGACTTCTGAACGCAGCCGTCGTCTGTCTCCACCGGCGTTCCGTTATCAGCTGACCGAGCTGGCGCGTAAAGCGGGCAAACGTGTTGTTCTGCCGGAAGGCGACGAACCGCGTACCGTTAAAGCGGCTGCTATCTGTGCTGAACGCGGTATTGCTACCTGCGTTCTGTTGGGTAACCCGGATGAGATCACCCGCGTTGCGGCCTCTCAGGGCGTTGAGCTGGGCGCTGGCGTAGAAATCGTTGATCCCGATGTGGTTCGCGAAAGCTACGTTGCTCGCCTGGTTGAGCTGCGTAAGAACAAAGGCATGACCGAAACCGTTGCCCGCGAACAGCTGGAAGACAACGTGGTTCTCGGTACCCTGATGCTGGAGCAGGACGACGTTGACGGTCTGGTTTCTGGTGCCGTTCACACTACCGCAAACACCATTCGTCCACCGCTGCAGTTGATCAAAACTGCGCCGGGTAGCTCGCTGGTGTCTTCCGTGTTCTTCATGCTGCTGCCGGAACAGGTTTACGTTTACGGTGACTGCGCGATCAACCCGGATCCGACTGCTGAACAACTGGCAGAAATCGCCATTCAGTCCGCTGAATCCGCCATCGCCTTCGGTATCGAACCGCGCGTTGCGATGCTTTCCTACTCCACCGGTACCTCTGGTGCAGGTAGCGATGTAGAGAAAGTTCGCGAAGCGACTCGTCTGGCGCAGGAAAAACGTCCTGACCTGATGATCGATGGTCCGCTGCAGTACGACGCCGCGGTTATGGCTGACGTAGCGAAATCCAAAGCGCCGAACTCGCCGGTTGCAGGTCGCGCTACCGTGTTCATCTTCCCGGATCTGAACACCGGTAACACCACCTACAAAGCGGTACAGCGTTCTGCCGACCTGATCTCCATCGGGCCAATGCTGCAGGGTATGCGCAAGCCGGTGAACGACCTGTCCCGTGGTGCGCTGGTAGACGATATCGTCTATACCATCGCCCTGACCGCGATCCAGTCATCCCAGCAGCAGAAGTAATTTGCTGCGGTGTGCCGGATCTCTTATCCGGCAACACCTCTGCTTATCAAACCGGAAATAGCTGATATTTCCGGTTTTTTTATATCTGTTCTTTCTTTGGTACATTCTGAAATATTTGCCAGGATGCGCTGCATCAATGAATAACTATTCTTCTGTTTGCATACTTACTCTCTTTTGCATTGCAACAGGGATAGTCTTTCATGTCAGCAGTCACAGAATCACAGCCAGCCAAAAAATGGGCGATGCCCGATACGCTGGTGATTATTTTTTTCGTCGCCATTTTAACCAGCCTGGCGACATGGGTTGTTCCGGTCGGGATGTTCGACAGCCAGGAAGTGCAGTATCAGGTTGATGGGCAAACCAAAACCCGTAAAGTTGTCGACCCCCACTCTTTTCGTATTCTGACCAACGATGCGGGTGAAGAGCAGTATCACCGGGTGCAGTTTTTCACCACCGGAGATGAACGCCCTGGCCTGATGAATTTTCCGTTTGAAGGATTAACCTCCGGCTCTAAATTCGGCACCGCCGTCGGCATTATTATGTTTATGCTGGTGATTGGCGGCGCATTCGGCATCGTTATGCGTACCGGAACCATTGATAACGGTATCCTGGCGCTCATTCGCCATACGCGAGGTAACGAGGTCCTGTTTATCCCGGTGCTGTTTGTTCTCTTCTCATTAGGCGGCGCGGTGTTTGGCATGGGCGAAGAGGCGGTCGCCTTTGCCATTATTATCGCGCCTTTGATGGTACGCTTAGGTTACGACAGTATCACCACCGTTCTGGTCACTTATATCGCCACCCAGATTGGTTTTGCCAGTTCATGGATGAACCCGTTCTGCGTGGTGGTCGCACAGGGTATTGCAGGCGTCCCGGTGCTCTCTGGTTCCGGTCTGCGTATCGTCGTGTGGGTCGTTGCGACCCTGATAGGGCTGACCTTCACCCTGGCCTACGCAGCGCGCATCAAAAAAAATCCGCTTCTCTCCCGGGTACATGAGTCAGACCGTTTTTTTCGCGAGCAGCAGGACGAGGTTGTAGAACGCCGCTTCACGCTGGGCGACTGGTTGGTGCTGCTGGTACTGACGGCGGTGATGATTTGGGTCGTCTGGGGCGTTATCGTCAACGCGTGGTTTATTCCTGAGATCGCCAGCCAGTTCTTCACGATGGGACTGGTGATTGGCATCATCGGCGTCGTGTTCCGTCTCAACGGTATGACGGTCAACGTTATGGCATCTTCATTCACTGAAGGCGCGCGAATGATGATTGCTCCCGCTCTGCTGGTCGGTTTCGCCAAGGGCATATTATTGCTGGTCGGTAACGGAGAGGCGGGCGAAGCCAGCGTATTAAATACCCTGCTGCACAGCATTGCCAACGGTATCAGCGGGCTGGATAACGCTATCGCTGCATGGTTTATGCTGCTGTTCCAGGCGGTATTTAATTTCTTCGTCACGTCCGGTTCTGGCCAGGCTGCATTGACCATGCCGCTATTAGCGCCGCTGGGCGATCTGGTTGGCGTAAACCGTCAGGTCACCGTACTGGCCTTCCAGTTTGGCGACGGATTCAGTCACATTATCTATCCGACGTCGGCATCATTGATGGCAACGTTAGGCGTTTGTCGGGTGGATTTTCGTAACTGGCTGAAAGTAGGCGCCACGCTGTTGGGCCTGCTGTTTATTATGTCCAGCGTGGTGGTGATTGGGGCGCAGATAATGGGTTACCATTAAAAAATAATTGCCCGGCCTACATGATTTCTCGACGCTGTAGGCCGGATGAGCAGACGTTACTCGGCTTCTTCCTGCTTTTCGGCTTTCGCCCCTTCATTCTTGGCGTTGCGGGTCATCCACAGCGCCAGCGCTTTCAGTGAGTCCGGCGTAAATTCGTCGCAGCGTGCGGTGATTTCTTCCGGCGTCAGCCAGCAAACTTCACTGACCTCTTCTTCCTGAAGCGCAAACGGCCCGTGGGAAACGCAGCTAAACAGCCCGCCCCAGACGCGACAGTTCTGGTCTTCAAAATAAAACTGACCGTGCTCGGCAAACGGCACGCCCGCAATCCCCAACTCCTCTTCCGCTTCACGGCGCGCTGAGTCCAGTAGCTGCTCGTCAGCCTGAACAACACCGCCAGCGGTGGCATCCAGCATGCCGGGCAAAAAATCTTTTGTCTCAGTCCTACGCTGAACCAGAATTTTGCCCATACCATCGTGCACCACGATATACGTCGCACGATGGCGTAAGCGCTGCGCCCGCATTTGTTCCCGGCTGGACTGTGCGATGACTTCGTTGTCTTCATTCACAATATCCACCCATTCCGTACTTGCCAAACGACGCTGTTCCACCATCAGGAAACCTTCTTTTTTCTGGCGCTCTTACGGCGCGTTTATGTTTGTGGGGTAAATTACGGATTAATCTCGATCTGCGCAATAACACTTTGATCATTGAGTGCCATTACGCTGAGAACATTATCATCCAGAATCCCGTAGCTTGCCGCAAAGCCTCCTTTCGGGATGCTTACCGAGCCAGGGTTAAAGTGATAGACATCCCCTTGCAACTCGGCAACCGGCAGATGAGTATGGCCATAAACCAGTACATCTCCCGCGCTGAGCGCTGGCATATTTTGCGGGCCAAAAAGATGCCCGTGCGTCAAAAAGAGTCGCTGGTTTTCTGTCAGAATTTGCTGCCACGGCGCGGTTATCGGAAAATGCAGGAGCATCTGATCCACTTCGCTGTCGCAATTGCCACGCACCGCAATAATCCGCGCTGCCAGTTCATTCAACCGCTCTGCAACCTGCGCGGGCGCATAGCCTTCCGGCAACGCATTACGCGGTCCGTGATTTAAAACATCACCCAATATCACCAGCCATTGCGCACCGCTTGTGCTAAACAGTTCGAGTACGCGTTCCGTGGCTGGCAACGAACCATGAATGTCCGATGCGAACATCAGTTTCATCACTCACTCCTCGTTGAAAATTACCTTGTAATGATACTGGATTACGCTCCGATGGTCAGCAGGAACGCTTCGCTGAAAGCGCGATAAAACGCTGAACTGAAGCGCGCTGCCACTGGAAGGTGGCGTATTCCGCAAGCGCTTCTGGCACCTCATCGCCGTTAAGGACCAGACGATTAAGCATTAGCGCTAAATCGCAATCAGCGATACACCATTCGCCAAATAAATTCTGTTTACCATGGCTCAGTAAACTGCTCGCAGTGGCGAACAGTTTTTCCGCACTGGCTTTTCCGGCGTCGCTCAGCGGCGCTTTTTTCACGCCAGCAAAAACCACATCCGTTGAGCGCTCTTCACGAATAGGCATCAGATCGCTGCGGATCCACGCCTGCACCTGGCGAGCCCGCGCGCGCTTTTGCACATCATGTGGGTAGATGCGCTCCCACTGCGGCGGGGCAAAGCTCTCTTCCAGAAACTCAGTAATTGCTGATGATTCGCTCAGCTCGAAATCGTCAATCTCCAGGACCGGCACGCGGCGCGTCAACGCATAACCTTGCCATGAAGGTTGCAAGTGTTCACCGCTGTTGAGATCAACAGTTTTCAGCGTAAAAGGTAGCCCTTTCTCTTGCAGAGCGACATAAACAGACAGCACGTAAGGGGAGAAAAAATTGGCATCTGACCACAGCGTAATTGCAGGTTTGCTCATAACGTCCTCTGAAGTGTATTGGCTTGCCTTCAAAATATAGAGTCTTTCTCTCGCTGTCACTTGATGAAAACTCACGCACGCCAACAGGCTCTATACTTGTAATGACCCGGTTCATGACAAAACGGACGCTGAAAATGATCGATCTCTATTACACGCCATCGCCAAACGGTCACAAAATCACGCTGTTTCTTGAAGAAGCGCAGCTGCAATACCGTCTGATTCATGTCGATATCAGCAAAGGTAGCCAGTTTCGTCCTGATTTTCTGCAGATCTCGCCGAACAATAAAATCCCGGCCATTATCGACAATGCGCCGCAGGATGGTGGAAGCCCGATCAGCCTGTTTGAGTCCGGAGAAATTTTACTCTATCTGGCGGAAAAGAGCGGCAAGCTGCTGAGCGGTGAGTTGCGTGAGCGCCACACCACGCTGCAATGGCTGTTCTGGCAGGTCAGCGGCCTGGGCCCCATGCTCGGTCAGAATCACCATTTCAGTCATTACGCCCCGCAGACTATTCCCTACGCCATTGAAAGATACCAGGTTGAAACCCAGCGCCTGTACAACGTAATGAATAAACGTCTGGAAACCTCCCCCTGGCTGGGGGGCGATCACTACAGCATTGCGGACATAGCCTGCTGGCCATGGATTCATGCCCACCAGCGTCAGCGTATCGACCTCGACAATTACCCGGCGGTTAATAACTGGCATGAACGCATCCGTACGCGTCCCGCCACAGAACGCGCCATGCTGCAAGCGCAGAGTGAGAAGCGGTAACATGGTTCGATTCTCGTGTATCATGAATAGGTTCATACATGGAGGAAACCTGCAATGTCACAACCTGACGCGATTATTCGTATAAAAAACCTTCGTCTGCGCACCTTTATCGGCATCAAAGAAGAGGAGATCCTTAACCGCCAGGATATCGTCATCAACATTGCCATTCATTATCCGGCAGACAAAGCCCGTATCAGCGAAGATATCAACGACGCGCTGAATTATCGCACTATCACCAAAAGCATCATTGCGCACGTGGAGAGTAACCGCTTCTCACTATTAGAAAAATTAACTCAAGATGTGCTCGATATCGCACGCGAACATCACTGGGTCACTTATGCTGAAGTGGAGATCGATAAACTTCACGCATTGCGTTACGCCGACTCAGTATCCATGACGCTGAGCTGGCAGCGCTAAACGTAACCCGGGAGGCGACATGCAGATTCTGATTACCGGCGGTACTGGCCTGATTGGACGTCATCTGATCCCCCGCCTGCTCGAACTGGGGCATCAGATAACCGTAGTGACACGTACCCCTGATAAGGCGCGTCAGATTCTCGACTCTCGGGTCACGTTATGGAAGGGGCTGGCAGAGCAGCAAAATCTCGATGACATTGATGCCGTGATTAACCTTGCCGGAGAGCCTATTGCAGATAAGCGCTGGAGCGCTGAGCAAAAAGAGTGCCTGTGCCAGAGTCGTTGGGGCATCACGCAGAAACTGGTCGATTTAATCAACGCCAGCGAGACGCCGCCCGCGGTGTTAATATCCGGTTCCGCTACCGGTTACTACGGCGATCTGGGCGAAGTTGTCGTCACGGAAGAAGAGCCGCCGCATAACGAATTTACCCACAAGCTGTGCGCCCGCTGGGAGCAAATTGCCAGCACCGCGCAAAGTGACAAAACCCGCGTGTGTATGTTGCGTACCGGTGTGGTATTGGCCTCTGCTGGCGGGATTCTGGGGAAAATGGTCCCGCCATTCCGTCTTGGTTTAGGCGGCCCGATTGGTAACGGACGCCAGTATCTGGCCTGGATCCATATTGATGATATGGTCAACGGTATTATCTGGCTGCTGGATAACGATCTGCGTGGCCCCTTCAATATGGTTTCACCGTACCCGGTACACAATGAGCAGTTTGCCCACGCACTGGGTCATGCATTAAACCGCCCAGCCATTCTGCGCGTTCCCGCTGGCGTAATACGTCTACTGATGGGCGAGTCTTCCGTGCTGGTTCTCGGCGGACAGCGGGCGTTACCCAAACGCCTGGAAGCGTCCGGTTTCGCGTTTCGCTGGTACGATTTAGAAGAGGCGCTAGCGGATGTTATCCGATAGTTGCTAAGCGCTATTCACATTCGCCGTTGCGATGGTAAGGTTATAGATCTGACTTCCGCAATGGCGACATTATGGCAAAAATATCGACTCCCCGTCTTACCCTCTCTTTGTTTCAATTTTCTGACTGGTCATTTTTCCAGAGACTGCGTGAAAGCCCTGAAGTCATGCGCTATATGGGCGACATCGCCCCAGCAAAGGATACGCGTCTGTTATTCGCCAGACGCCTTGCCGCACAGCACACATTTGTTATTCGCGAGCATAACAACCCGACGCCGCTCGGCGATATTGGTCTGCAAATCAGTCATCTTTATCCGCATGAGGCCGACCTCGGTTACGCCCTCATGCCGCATGCGCAGGGGAAAGGTATTGCCAGCGAAGCCGTGCGCGCGGTGTGTCAGTATGCCCTGGAGCAGGCTGGCGTCACGGCGATAAATGCTTACGTGCTGGCAGAGAATAAGGGGTCGATACGTGTTCTGGAAAAGACGGGCTTTGTACGAACGCAGGTGCTGGAAAAAGCGTATGAAATTAATGGGGTAGCGCACGACGACTGGGTTTATCGCCTGGAGTGCGATGCGTTAAAGCGGTAGGCCCGGAAAGCATAGCGCCTCCGGGCAACTGAATTACTTCAGCGATCCTTTGAGGAACTGCTGCAAGCGTGGGCTTTGCGGGTTGCCGAATACCTGCTCCGGGTCGCCCTCTTCTTCAATTTTCCCCTGATGCAGAAAGATCACATGCGTGGAGACATTTCGGGCAAACCCCATTTCATGGGTCACGACCACCATGGTTTTCCCCTCTTCGGCCAGTTGCTGCATAATGCGCAGCACTTCGCCGACCAGCTCTGGGTCAAGCGCCGAGGTGGGTTCATCAAACAGCAACACCTCCGGTTCCATCGCCAGCGCTCGCGCAATAGAAACGCGCTGCTGCTGACCACCAGACAAATGCACCGGATATTTACCCTGCGCTCGCTCATCAATGCCCACTTTAGCCAGATACTTCACCGCGCGTGCGCGGGCTTCCTGCTTGCTCAATCCCAATACCTGAATCGGCGCTTCCATGACGTTTTCCAGCACCGTCATGTGGCTCCACAGATTAAAGTGCTGAAAGACCATGGTTAGTCTTGTGCGCAGCAAACGCAGTTGATTTTTGTCCGCAACCTTGAGCTGGCCGTCTTTGTCACGCACCAGTCCAATGTTCTGCCCACTGACGACAATAGAACCAGCGCTCGGTTTTTCAAGAAAGTTAATGCAGCGCAGAAAGGTACTTTTACCGGAACCTGACGAACCGATAATACTGATAACATCACCCGCATTAGCTTGCAGCGATACCCCTTTCAGCACTTCATGTTCGCCGTAGTGCTTATGTAAATCGATAACGTTTAATTTATTCTCAGACATCGTGTTACTCGAATTATTTAGAGGATACATGCTGCAACCAGCGTTTTTCCGCTTTACGGAACAGACTGATCAGGACATACGAAATAATCAAATACAGCACCGCGGCAATACCGAAAGCGGTAAACGGTTGATACGTTGCCGAGTTGATATCGCGGGCGATTTTCAACAAATCAGGCACCGTGGCGGTAAACGCCAGCGCCGTGGAGTGCAGCATTAAAATCACTTCATTGCTGTATGCCGGCAGCGCAATACGCAGCGCGGAAGGCAAAATTATGCAGCGATACAGTTTGAATGACGAGAAACCGTAAGCGCGCGCGGCTTCAATCTCACCGTGTGGCACAGAACGAATCGCCCCGGCGAAAATCTCCGTCGTATAGGCGCAGGTATTCAGCGTCAACGCCAGTACGGTGCAATTCAATCCACTGCGGAAAAACGCGTTGAGGAAGTCCGTTCCTTTGACTATCTCCAGCGTATACATCCCGGAATAAAACACCAGCAGCTGTACATACAGCGGCGTGCCACGAAAAACATAGGTAAATAACCAGATCGGGAACTGGATAAATTTATTGCTGGAAACGCGACCAATCGCCAAAAACAGCGCCAGTATGCCGCCCATCACCACCGACGAGATCAACAACCACAAAGTAATTGCCACACCGGTAAAGCGGTAACCGTCCGTCCACAGCAGGGATTTCCAGTACTCCTGAATTATCTCAATCACAGGTCAGCCCTCTTCACACCCACGGAGTAACGGCGCTCAAGGTACAGCAGCACACCATTAGAAACTGTGGTAAACACCAGATAGATGACCCCGCACACCACGGCAAAATAGAACGGCTCCCAGGTGCTCTTCCCGGCAAGCTGAGTGGCTTTCACCACATCTTCCAGACCGAGCAGCGATACCAACGCCGTGGCTTTGAGAATAACCTGCCAGTTATTACCAATTCCCGGTAAGGCATAGCGCATCATCGCCGGGAACATAATGCGGCGAAATATTTGTGAACTGGTAAAGCCGAATGCCGTCGCGGCTTCAATATGGCCTTTGGGCACAGCCATAAACGCGCCGCGGAACGTTTCGGTAAAGTAAGCCCCGTAGATAAATCCGAGCGTGATTATCCCTGCTACCATCGGATCGATATCAATCTGGCTGACCCCCATTGCATCGGTAATGGTATTCAGCGCGATTTGTAATCCATAGAAGATGAGCAACATTAAGACCAGATCGGGCACGCCGCGGATAAGCG
Organism: Citrobacter werkmanii; assembly: GCF_008693645.1. NCBI lineage: Bacteria > Pseudomonadati > Pseudomonadota > Gammaproteobacteria > Enterobacterales > Enterobacteriaceae > Citrobacter > Citrobacter werkmanii. Next base: position 3,511,987 of record NZ_CP044101.1, read on the forward strand.
TGGTGTACGCTTCGAAAATAAGCCCCAACGCCCGGCTTTGCGACAGTTTTGCTGCCGCGCCGACAAGGCCTATCAGAACCGCCAGCACCACTGAGCTGAGAGCCAGCTCAAGCGTAACAATTGCGCCCTGTAAAATAACACCTGAAAAGCCATACAACATGCTGCCTGTCCTGTCGTGTGTGGTGGAGTAATAAGCCTCTTTTGATTTCAGACTCACCGTTAAATGCCGGATGGCGGCGTTGCCTTATCCGGCCTACAAAATCAACGTAGGCCGGATGAGCACAGCGCCATCAGACATAAATTCAACGCGTCAAAAATCTACGGGCTTTATCAGCACCTGCGGTGATTAACCGCCATAAACATCAAAATCGAAGTACTTTTTAGCCAGCTTCTCGTAAGTGCCGTCAGCGCGCATCTCCGCAAAGGCTTTATTCAGTGCTTCGCGCAGCTCGTTATCATCTTTACGCAGCCCCATACCGGTACCCACGCCAAACAATTTCTCGTCTTTCACAGACGGGCCGCCGAATTTGTAATCTTTACCAACTGGCTGTTTCAGGAAGCCTTCGCTGGCAGCGACTTCATCCTGGAATGCGGCGTCAATACGCCCGGCAGTCAGGTCAGAATAGATGTTGTCTTGTCCCTGATAGGAGACAATTTCAATACCTTTTGGCGCCCAGTGTTCGTTGCCGAACGTTTCCTGAGTGGTGCCCTGCAGCACGCCGACACGTTTGCCTTTCAGCGACTCAATGGTCGGCTGAATAGCAGAATCCTTAGCGACAACCAGACGCGAGTCGGCTGCATAAAGTTTGTCGGTAAACGCGATTTCTTGCTGACGTTTTTCAGTAATGGAAAGCGAAGACATAATCGCATCGATTTTCTTCGCTTTTAGCGAAGGGATCAGCGCGTCCAGCGGGTTTTCCACGAAGGTACATTGTGTATTAATACGTTTGCATAGCTCTTTAGCCAGATCGATATCAAAACCGACTAATTCACCCTGCGCATTTTTCGATTCGAACGGCGCATAAGTAGGATCGGTGCCGATACGAATTTTTTGCGGAATGGCTGCAAATGCTGCGGTAGCACTGGAGAAAGCCAGGACCAGAGAAAGAGACAACACCAGTTTTTTCATAACTATCCTCAACAGACTGTCTTTTATAGGGGATCTTTACAGGACCAGGTGCAGTTATCGTGCCATTAATCAGGCCGACAAGGCAAAGCATTCTACCTTGTCGGCGGTATTTATTTGCATGAAAAGCGCTTAAGTATGCACTCATGCTTATTAAGTCAGCGATAAAGGCACCAAAACAGTGCACTGAATTTATGATGCACCATAATGGTTACCCGCCATGGTGCAGCCAACTCCCCACGTCGATGAATTAATCGCCGTAGACATTAAAGTTAAAATACTTACTCGCCATCTTGTCGTAGGTGCCGTCTTTGCGCAGTTCGCCCAGCGCTTTATCGAAAGCCGCTTTCAGCTCCGCATCATCTTTGCGCAAGCCAATCCCGGTTCCGTCGCCAAAGTATTTTTTATCTTTAACTGAAGGACCGGCAAAAGCGTAGTCTTTGCCTGCCGGCTGTTTAAGGAAACCTTCACTGGCCGCGACTTCATCCTGCAATGCCGCATCCAGACGGCCCGCCGTCAGGTCAGAATAGATCAGGTCCTGGTTCGCATAGGCCACCACATCCACGCCTTTGCTGCGCCAGTTATCATTGGCATAGGCTTCCTGAGTTGAGCCTTGTAGTACGCCTACATGTTTACCTTTGAGGGAGTCCAGAGTCGGTTGAATCGGAGAACCTTTCGCAGCGATCAAACGAGAATCTGCGGCGTAAAGTTTGTCTGAGAAGGCAATCTCTTGCTGACGCTTCTCGGTGATAGAAAGCGAGGAGATGATGGCATCAATTTTTTTCGCTTTCAGCGACGGGATCAGCGCATCAAAATCGCTTGCAACCCAGGTGCATTTGATCTGCATGCGTTTACACATCTCATTTCCTAAATCGATATCAAAGCCGACAAAGTCGCCCTTGGCATCTTTAGAGGAAAAAGGCGCGTAGGTGGTATCTGTACCAATACGAACTGTCTGCGGAAGTGCTGCGTAACTGGCCGCGGTTGCGGAAAGTCCTACCAGCAAAGACAAAGCAAGAACCGTCTTCTTCATACATAACCCTCAAGTGGCGTAATTTTATTATGTTTTACGTTGTGTTGTGTTTGCAGACTTTTTCATGCAGGTCTTATGCCATTTTCGCGTCGTTGAGGATATTCGACGTTAAATATGTTAATAAAACGTTGCAATATTGTCCTGATTTTGAAGATAGCAGGTCTGACGGTTGAAACGCAGCGTTTCGTTGAGTTTTGACGAATTAAATGTTGAGGATATGATCGCGGTTACAAAATTGCCCTGAAACAGGGCAACGGATGTTTCTTTGCACGCTAATGGAACGGCTTACGCCCCTTGCCAGCGGGTGAAGAGGTCCTGAGGAAGGGAAATATCAAACTGGTCAAGGACACGATTAACCGTTTGATTAATCACATCATCTAACGTTTGCGGGCGATGATAAAACGCCGGGACAGGCGGCATAATCACCGCTCCAATTTCTGCCGCCTGCGTCATCAGCCGCAAATGCCCCAGATGCAATGGCGTTTCGCGCACGCACAGCACCAGCGGGCGACGTTCTTTCAATACCACGTCAGCCGCACGGGTGAGCAGCCCATCGGTATAGCTATGCACGATGCCAGAAAGGGTTTTAATTGAACAGGGCAGGATAACCATCCCGGCGGTCTGAAAAGAGCCAGACGAAATGCTGGCGGCGATATCGCGCGTATCGTGAGTCACATTCGCCAGAGCCTGCACGTCGCGCACAGAGAGATCCGTTTCCAGCGCCAGCGTCTGCCGGGCAGCGGCGCTCATCACCAGATGGGTTTCCACATCAGTAACGTCACGCAAAACCTGCAGCAGGCGCACGCCGTAAATCGCTCCACTTGCGCCAGAAATACCAATGATGAGTCGTTTCATGTTTAATCGCCCTTGCTTGCTTCAGGGCCGACTTTGCAGGAATTTACGGGGAGTTGCAAGCAAGGGTGCGGGTTGCGCCCTTGCTTGCGAGCAAACATTAACCTTCGTTGTGCATCTCAAGGTTTTCCGCTTCATTCTGACGCAATATCGCTTTGGCATCGTCATTACGCAGGGAGTCAAGGAAATCGAGATACTGCTGGTCAACGTCTTTGGTGACATAGACGCCATTAAACACTGAACATTCAAACTGCTGAATATCCGGGTTCTCAGCGCGGACCGCTTCAATCAGATCGTTGAGATCCTGGAAGATAAGCCCGTCTGCGCCGATTATCTGGCGGATCTCGTCCACTTCGCGACCGTGGGCAATCAGCTCCGTCGCCGTCGGCATATCGATACCATAAACGTTCGGGAAGCGGATTTCCGGTGCGGCAGAGGCCAGATACACTTTCTTCGCTCCGGCTTCACGCGCCATCTCGATAATCTGTTCTGAGGTGGTGCCACGTACAATAGAGTCATCCACCAGCAGCACGTTCTTATCACGGAACTCCGCACGGTTGGCGTTCAGTTTACGGCGCACGGATTTACGACGCAGCTGCTGGCCCGGCATAATAAAGGTACGCCCTACGTAGCGGTTTTTCACAAACCCCTGACGATACGGCTTGCCGAGAATACGGGCGATTTCCAGCGCGATATCGCATGAGGTTTCCGGAATCGGGATCACCACGTCGATATCCAGATCTTCCCACTCGCGGGCAATTTTTTCGCCGAGCTTAGTTCCCATATTCACACGGGCGCTGTAGACGGAAATCTTGTCGATAAAGGAGTCAGGACGCGCAAAGTAAACGTATTCGAACAGGCACGGATTGCTGACCGGGTTATCGGCGCACTGGCGGGTAAACAGCTGGCCTTTTTCGGTGATGTACACCGCTTCGCCAGGTGCTACGTCGCGCAGGAATTCAAAGCCCAGCGTATCCAGCGCCACGCTCTCGGAAGCCACCATATACTCGGTGCGACCATCGCCGATATCACGTTTCCCCAGCACCAGCGGACGAATGCCGTTGGGATCGCGGAAGGCGACCATGCCGTGACCGATAATCATCGCCACGCAGGCATAGGCCCCGCGGATCTGGCGGTTAGTTGCCGCAATAGCAGCAAAAATATTGTCTGCCTCCAGCGGGTAATGGCGGAAGTTATCCAGCTCGCTGGCGAAAATATTCAGCAGGATTTCAGAATCGGAAGTGGTGTTGATGTGACGGCGCTTTTCTTCAAACAGCTTTTTCCGCAGCTCATGCGCGTTAGTCAGATTGCCATTGTGGGCAAGCGTGATGCCATACGGTGAGTTGACGTAAAAAGGTTGAGCTTCGGAGGCGCTGGAGCTGCCAGCCGTTGGGTAACGCACATGACCGATGCCCATATTGCCCTGCAAACGCTGCATATGGCGCGCTTCAAAAATATCGCTCACCATTCCGTTTGCTTTACGCAAGCGGAAGCAGTTGTTGGCATCAATAGTGATGATGCCCGCAGCATCCTGACCACGATGCTGGAGCACCGTTAACGCGTCATAAATCGACTGGTTTACCGGCATAACACCGGCGATACCGACAATACCGCACATACGTCTTTTCCTCGTTCAGCAACGACCCAAAGTTTATACTTTGGGCAAGAAACTTGACGAGCTTTGCAGATAGTCAAAGAACCATCTGATGATGAAACTGAACTGCGGGATCAGCTGCGACTTACTCCAGTCTTCACTTTTCGACAGACCGGTAAACGTATCGAGAAAGAACAGTATGGCGGCGACGATCAGCGCTCCTCGCAGAGCACCGAAGCAAATCCCCAACACCCTGTCGGTACCCGACAGACCTGTTTTCTCTACCAGTTGGCCTATCACAAAGTTAACGATAGCGCCGACGATAAGTGTCGCGATAAACAGTATCGCGATAGCAATCCCATTTCGAACCAGTTCGTCTTCAAAGCCCGTAAACCAGACAGACAGGTAAGTGTAGTAATGGCTGGCGACAAAGAAAGCACAACCCCAAGTCACCAACGATAATGCTTCACGAACAAAGCCACGGATCAGGCTAACCAGACAGGAAAAACCAATCACCGCGATAATGGCGTAATCAATCCAGACCATAAGTGTCCCACGATTTTACGCCCTGTCGTCCTGTTCGGGGCGCATTCTAACAGAAAAAGAAAACGTTTGCGTAGGGATTTCCTTTCCACGCGTAAATAAAAATGGCGCTGAAAAAATCTTCAACGCCATACGGTTTTATGCCTCTTCGGGCACTGGCCGGAGACGGTGAAAACACCGTCTCCGGCCTGCATGAAACAGCCCCTTAATTAGGGGTATATCCCATCACAACCCCACTCAGACCGGAGATCTTCTGTAGCTCGCCCAGCGAATTCTTCAGCTTATCTCTGGAGGCGTCAGGGCCGACGAGAATGCGGGTTATTTTACCCTGTACCGGCGTTGACGGGGAAGTATATACCCGGAAGCCCGCGCCACGAAGTTTACCCACGATCTCATTGACCTTATCCGCATTTTTCAGCGCGCCGAGCTGCACAACATACGCTTTGCCGGTCGGGGCTGGCGCTTCTTCAGCGACCGGTTTCGGCGCCGGTGTGGCGACAACGGGTTGCGGCTTCGGTTTAGGTTTCGGCGGTTCAACAGGTACGGGGACAGGATCTAACTCCGCGCTACTTGCCGTTGTCATACGCGACGGATCCAACGATGGCGCGGCGGCATCGCCCGCGCGCACCTCTTCTGCCGCCCCTTCAGGCGGTTGCGTTGGCAGCGCCTGCGTTGCCGCAGGCATCATGTCCGGCTCGTCGCGATCGCCCGGTTTGGGCACCAGAGGGATCGCAGCAAACTCATCCTGATAATGTTTTTTTTGCCCGTCAAGCAGCCCGGGGAGCACAATCACCCCAAGCGCGACCAGCACAATTGTGCCAACTAATCGATTCTGAAACTTACTCGCCACCGCTTCTCCCCACGTCTATCACTTCCATGACATGTGCGACAGTGTGAAACGATCCACACACCAACACGGTATCTTCTGGCTTCGCCTCGGCCAGTGCCGCAGACCATGCCTGCGCCACGCTGTCATAGGCTTCACCTTTGCCCAGATGTTCTAACAGCTGTTCTGCCGTTGCGCCACGCGGCCCTTCCAGTGGCGCGCAGTACCAGGCATCGACCACGCTTTTTAACCAGGCCAACGTACCGGCAATATCTTTATCATGTAGCATACCGATAACTGCAAGTACACGCCCGCTTTTCACTAACTTTTTCAGACGTCCGGTCAGATATTCCGCCGCATGCGGGTTATGGGCAACATCAAAAATCACCCGCGGCGACTCGCTCACAATCTGGAAGCGCCCCGGTAAAATCGCCTGTTTGATTCCGTCACGAATTGCCTGCTCGCTGACGTCAAGACCACTGGCACGCAGCGCAGCCAGTGCGGTCGCGGCGTTCGGTTGTGGAACCTGTGGCAATGGCAGATGCGCCAACGTGCCGTGAGTGTCCGTAAAGGACCAGTCGTTATCCGTTACCGTATAGCGCCAGTCCACACCACAGCGTTGCAAAATCGCCCCGCACTCTTGCGCCACATCCGCAATAGTGTATGGCATTTCAGGTTCACCAACGATGGCCGGTTTCTCTGCGCGGAAAATCCCCGCTTTCTCACGACCAATGCTCTCGCGATCCGGGCCCAGCCAGTCGGTATGATCAAGCGCAATACTGGTGACGACCGCAACATCGGCATCGACGATATTCGTCGCGTCAAGGCGACCGCCTAACCCCACTTCCAGAATGACTACGTCCAACTGAGCCTGTTTAAACAACCAGAGCGCCGATAGCGTACCGTATTCAAAATAGGTCAATGAAATATCGCCACGTGCGTCTTCAATCTCAGCAAACGAGGCAGTATGCGCGGATTCCGGCAGTTCCCCCCCCTGCACGCGCACGCGTTCCGTGTAACGCACCAGATGCGGCGAACTGTATACTCCGACTTTATAACCTGCTGCGGTCAGCACCGATTCCAGCGTACGGCAGGTCGTGCCTTTTCCGTTGGTGCCCGCCACCGTAAAGACAAATGGCGCGGGTTTCAACACGCCCAATTTACGCGCCACCTGGCTGACGCGCTCAAGGCCCAGATCGATGGTTTTACTGTGCAGGTTTTCCAGATAAGAAAGCCACGACGCCAGAGGCGACGCGGCTTGAGGAATACGTTTATTGTCCATGATGCCTGTAGATTCTTTACGTTGAGAAAAGCAAAAGGCAGCGCCAACTGGCCCTGCCCTTTTGTACTCGTCGTCTTTCAAGCTGCAGGCTTGTTGGCTGCGGATTACTCGGCCCATCCCTGGGCCTCCCCCTTCGGGGCCGCCGCATGCGGCGTTCAAATCTGCTCCCGGCAGATTTGTCGTTCACCCGAATCACTTGCCTGTGCAAGCTCATCGGGATGAACTCTCTTGCCGCCTACCTGCAACTCGAAATCCATAGAGTATATTATCAGGACTCTGATTCCTGATCGGGTACCGGAGGTACCACTTCGCCTTCACGCGGCTCATCCGGATTCGGCGCCGGAAGATTCATCAGCTTCGCCAGAATGCTTGCCAGTTTCAGGCGCATTTCCGGACGGCGGACGATCATATCGATAGCGCCTTTTTCAATCAGGAACTCGCTGCGCTGGAATCCCGGCGGCAGTTTCTCACGTACGGTTTGCTCAATAACACGCGGACCCGCAAAGCCAATCAGCGCTTTCGGTTCGGCAATGTTGAGATCGCCCAGCATCGCGAAGCTTGCGGAAACACCGCCCATCGTTGGGTCGGTCAGTACAGAAATGTACGGTAAACCGCGTTCCTGCATTTTCGCCAGCGCAGCAGACGTTTTTGCCATTTGCATCAGAGACATCAGCGCTTCCTGCATACGCGCCCCGCCAGAAGCGGAGAAGCAGATCAGCGGGCAGTTGTCTTCCAGCGCCTGCTCAACGGCACGGACGAAACGCGCACCGACGACAGAACCCATGGAGCCGCCCATAAACGCGAACTCGAATGCAGCCGCAACGACCGGCATGCCATGAAGCGTGCCTTTCATCACCACCAGCGCATCTTTCTCGCCGGTTTCTTTCTGTGCTGAGGCCAGTCTGTCTTTGTACTTTTTGGAGTCACGAAACTTCAGCACGTCTTTCGGCTCAAGTTCGCTACCCAGTTCCACAAGAGTACCTTCATCTAACAGGCTATGCAGGCGATTGCGCGCCGACATGCGCATATGATGGTCACACTTCGGACAGACCTCAAGATTACGTTCCAGCTCAGCACGGTATAAAACCTGACCGCAGCTATCACACTTGGTCCACACCCCTTCAGGAATGCTTGCCTTGCGGGTGGGAGTAATGTTGCTTTTAATTCGTTCAATCCAGCTCATTGGTGACCTTTCTGCCTGAACCCTAGTCAGCTTTGTTATAAGGGGCGCATAATGCCATTTTTGCCCCTAACAGACCATGAATGTTGCACATTAAAACATAACAGCCCGAAACTTTGGATAAAAAAGTGGTCGAACCGCTGAGTTACTTTCTATTTTGCAGCCCGTGACGCAGCCCGTTTATGACGAATCACTTCTATCACGCCCGGCAATACGGAAAGGACGATAATCGCCACAATCAATAATTTCAGGTTTTCCTGAACTATTGGCAGATCGCCAAACAGATAGCCTGCGTAGGTGAACAGCAATACCCACAGCAGCGCGCCTACAACGTTATACATCGCAAAGTGGCGGTAGGACATGTGTCCCATACCGGCAACAAATGGCGCAAATGTACGCACGATAGGCACGAAACGCGCCAGGATAATCGTTTTCCCGCCATGACGCTCGTAGAACGCATGGGTTTTATCCAGGTAGCTGCGACGAAAAATTTTGGAGTTCGGGTTACTAAAGAGTTTCTCACCGAACAACCGGCCAATCGTGTAGTTCACCGCATCGCCGACAATCGCAGCCACAATCATCAACGCCACCATCAGATGAACATTGAGATCGTTAGTTGGCAGCGCAGAAAGCGCGCCGGCAACAAACAGTAGCGAGTCCCCCGGCAGGAACGGCGTCACTACCAGCCCGGTTTCACAGAACAGGATCAGAAACAGAATCGCGTATACCCAGATACCGTATTCCGCGACCAGCTCCGCCAGGTGCACATCAATGTGCAGAATAAAATCGATAAGAAAGTAAATCAGATCCATAGTTTTGCCTTTATACGACTCAAATTAGTCCGCCAGAAATAGCGGGCCCATTGGCGGTTTTGGCAGGTCGAACCGGTCCGGGTAATCTACCGCGACCAAATACAGTCCTTCCGCTTTCGCCGTTGCCGCTGCCAGCGTTCTGTCCTTCGCCGCTAACAGTTCTGCTATCCAGCTCTCCGGCTGGTTGTTGGCGCCTACTTCCATCAGGCTACCGACAATATTCCTGACCATATGATGTACAAAGGCATTCGCTTTAATATCCACCACCACATATGCGCCAAAACGTTCAACGTTAATGTGCATCACGTTACGCCACGGCGTGCGCGACTGGCACTGCACCGCACGAAACGAGGTAAAATCATTTTCGCCTATCAGACATTGGGCTGCACGATGCATACGTTCAGCATCCAGCGGCTCATAGTAATGGGTTACCCCTTTGCCCAAAACCGCAGGGCGCAACCGATGATTGTAGATGATGTAGCGATAACGGCGAGCCGTGGCGCTGAATCGGGCATGAAAATCATCAGGTACAGCTTTCACCCAGCGCACGGCGATGTCACCAGGTAAATTCGCATTTACGCCCAACGTCCAGGCGGCATCTTTACGCACAGCGTGCGTTTCAAAATGTACGACCTGGCCTGTGCCATGAACGCCCGCATCCGTGCGCCCCGCACAAAAGACATTGATACGCTCATTCGCGACCTGAGAAAGCGCTTTTTCCAGCTTTTCCTGAACGCTACGCACTTCGTTCTGGCGCTGCCAGCCATAATATTTGCTGCCGTCATACTCAATGCCCAGCGCAATTTTATGGGGTAGCGGCTGTTGCAGGTCCGACATTAGTACAGATACTCCTGCACCAGTTTTTCCGCAATTTTCACCGCCATCAACGCGCCGCCAAAGCGTACGTTATCTGCCACGGACCAGAACTGAACCTGCTCCGGCATACCGTAATCGTTATGTACACAGCCGATGGAAAGATGTGGGGTACCAGACGCATCGCCAACCTGAGTCGGGAAATCGGTCTCTTCCGACAACACCACGTCTTCAGCGCGAGAAAACGCATCGCGCGCTTCTTCCGCCGCCAACGGACGCAGGGCTTCAAAATTCACCATCTGCGCGTGACCGTAGAATACCGGTGACTGTACGATGCTAGCGGAGATAAGCAGACCGTCATCCTGCATAATTTTGCGCACTTCATCGACGATACGACGCTCTTCGCGCACGCTACCTTCGCGATCTGGCAGCAGCGGCAGCATATTGAATGCCAACTGGCGACCAAAGAAATCGTCTTCGTCAATCGGGATACCATTGAGCAGTTTCGCACTTTGCCCTGCCAACGCATCCACCGCTTTTTTACCGTGCGCGGAGGCCGACAGAATATTGGTCACCGTAATACGTGAAAGACCACCGTCATCAATCAGCGGTTTCAACGCAGACAACAGTTGACTGGTCAGGCTAGTAGGGACTGCAATCACATTGCGGTTGCGATAATCTGCCAACACGAACGGGTTAACGTCCGGAACCACCAGCGGAACGTCAGGCTCAAGTGCGAACAGACCACTGCTATCGATAACCAGGCAACCGGCATTGGTTGCTTCTTCCACCCATGCAGCGGTGGCCTCAGCGCCCGCAACAAAAAATGCCAGTTGTGCCTGCGTCCAGTCAAAGTCTGCAACATCCTGAACAATGACCGATTTACCGTTAAAACGCAGGTGCTCACCAGCGCTTTCGTTACGCGCCAGCGCATAAATTTCACCGACCGGGAACTGGCGTTCAGCCAGCGTATCGAGCAGGGCTTCGCCTACGGCGCCCGTTGCGCCCAGAATGGCAATGTTCCAGCCTTCAGACATGGTGATTTACTCCAGAAATACATAAGCGTCCCTGTCGCATTATTCGACAGGGAGCATTAAGAAGACATTAATGTGCCGGGTGATGAACCGCGTTAAAACCCAGCTTACACAGCAAGGCGGCAGCCGTTGCGTCGTCACACATCACGTATAAAGACGACCATTCACGGCGCTCAAGATAATTTTTACGCAGTTTATCAAACTCACCCGGAATTCCAGCGACTTTACGCAGCGGCGCATCATCGCGGCGCACATCATACACTAAATGCGCCAGCCTTTTCAGCGTTGGCTGATCTAACGGGCCATGCAACGTGATACGCCCAAATTCCGGCGCAGGTAACAGGGTGTTCAGCGCAACGTGCTGTTCGCGACCAATAAACTTACTATAGGCCTCAAAGACCTGCGTGGTCCCACGCGCTTTTCCTTCCAGGGTATACCCGGCAATGTGCGCCGTGCCGATATCGGCTTTCTCCAGCAACGCCACATTGAGATCCGGCTCGCCTTCCCAGACATCCAACACCACGCTCAGCGCCTGCCCGGCGTTAAGCCGATTCAGTAATGCCGTATTGTCGATAACCGGCCCCCGGCAGGCGTTGATCAGAATGGTGCCCGGCTTCAGCCGACTAATCAGCGCGTCATCCGCCAGGTGCAGCGTTTTGTACGGGCCGTCTTTAAATAACGGCGTATGGAAAGTCAGCACATCGGCCTGCTGTACCAGTTCGTCCAGCGAGCGGAAATCGCCCTCGTCACCGCGATCGGCCCGCGGCGGATCGCACAGCAAGGTACGGATCCCCAGCGCTTCCAGTCGCGCCTGCAAACGTCCGCCCACGTTGCCAACACCGACGATGCCCACGGTACGATCGCGTAACACAAAACCGTCGCGCTCCGCCAGCATCAGCAACGCTGAAAAAACATATTCTACGACCGCAATCGCATTACATCCGGGCGCTGCGGAAAAACCGATTCCCGACTGCGTAAGCCAGGCTTCATCCACATGGTCCGTGCCTGCGGTTGCCGTACCGACAAATTTAACCGGTTTTCCGCTGAGCAGTGATTCATTGACTTTCGTCACCGAGCGCACCATTAAGGCATCCGCATCATCCAGTTCGGCAACGGGAATCGGACGACCAGGAACCGCTTTGACCTCCCCCAAACGACTGAACAGTTCGCGGGCATAGGGCATATTTTCATCAACGAGGATTTTCACGTCTTTCGCACCTGTTTGAGAACGAGAGTTAACCGGGCAAGTGTGCCATAATCTCGCCGCCAGGCATACTGCGAGACCTGGTCAGCACAGATTTAAGGAACAGAGACGATGCAGCCCATTTCAGGTACGCCCGCTCGCCCTCCCGGCGAAGGCCAAAATGCCCCCTCCGTTGCAGGTGAGCAACCGTTATCCACGATACAACGTACCGTGCTGGAACGACTGATTACCCGTTTGATTTCGCTCACTCAGCAGCAAAGCGCTGAGGTATGGGCCGGAATGAAACACGATCTGGGCGTCAAAAGTGATACACCGTTGCAGTCACGTCACTTTCCTGCCGCCGAACAAAATTTGAACCAGCGGCTGGAAGTCGCACAACAGAACCATGCTAATCGTCAGGTGCTGTCGCAGCTCACGGAGCTATTGAGTCAGGGAAATAACCGTCAGGCGGTGAGTGATTTTATCCGCCAGCAGTACGGGCAGACGGCGCTTAGCCAACTCACGCCTGAGCAATTGAAGAACGTGCTGACCCTGTTGCAACAGGGTCAGCTTTCGATACCGCAGCCGCAGCAGCGTCCGGCTACCGATCGTCCGTTACTCCCCGCAGAGCACAATACGCTGAACCAGTTGGTGACCAAACTGGCGGCGGCCACGGGCGAATCCGGTAAGATGATCTGGCAGTCTATGCTGGAGCTGTCTGGGGTAAAAAGCGGAGAGTTAATCCCCGCCAAACAATTTTCGCATCTGGTCACCTGGCTGCAGGCGCGCCAGACGCTCAGTCTGCAAACTGCCCCGACCTTACAAACACTGCAGGCGGCGCTGAAGCTGCCGTTAGAGCCGAATGAGCTGACGGCAATCAAAGAGTACGCGCAGCAGACGTATCAGATCCAGCCACAATCGATTCTGACCACGGTTCAGGTGCTGGACTTGCTGAATCAAATCTTCCTGCGCCGCGTGGAACGTGACCGGGAGCAGGAATTAAACGATCCGCGCCATCCTCAGCCCATTTACAGCCCGTTCGCGCCGATGATTGAAACGGTTAAATCATTGTCGACACGACCGGGGCTGATATTTATTGCCTTGATGATTGCGTTAGCCATTTTCTGGCTGGTCGCTTAGCCTTTTCGCAGAGTCAGCAACGTCACAACAATTCCCACCACGGCGGATATCGCCCCGGCAAGGAATACCGAGGGATAGCCGTACGCGGTGGCCAGAACACCGGCGACAGGGCCGCTTACGCCGTAGGAAATATCCTGAAATGCGGCGTAACCTCCCAGTGCCGTACCGCGAACCTGCGCGGGCACTCGCTTCACAACCTCAACGCCCAATGCCGGGAAGATAAGCGAACATCCGGCCCCGGTTAATGCCGCCCCGAGCAGAGCAACCCAGGCAGAGGGAGCCTGCCACAGCAGGATCAGACCCGCAGTTTCAACCAGCAATGAAACAACAGCGACCTGCACGCCGCCGAACCGGTCCGGCATCCAGCCAAACAGAATGCGCATCAGCACAAATGCCCCGCCAAACGCGGTCAGGGTGAATCCCGCCATCGTCCAGCCATTGCTGACAAAATAAAGCGAAATAAACGTACCGATGACGGCAAAACCCACGCCCTGCAATGCCAGACCCAGGCCCGGTTTCCAGATAAGCCCGACCACGCTCCACAGTGAAGGTCGCTCCCCGGCATGCGCAGGCACTTTACGAACGGTGCCGTTGAATGCCCAGGCCAGCAGCGGTAATACCATCGTGGTTCCCGCCAGCGCCGCGAAGCCGAAGTGGCTATGGATCAGCAAGCCCAACGGCGCACCGGCAGCCAGCGCACCGTAAATCGCCATCCCGTTCCACGACATCACCTTACCGGAACGCGTTGGGCCAACAAGCCCCAGCCCCCAGGTCAGCGTTCCGGTGAGCAGTTGGCTTTCGCCAAAGCCGAGGATCAGACGTCCGACAATCAACAACGCAAATTTCACCGGGACAGAGACAGGTAATAGCGCGGCTAAAAGCCACGCCGCGCCCGCCAGCGCACAGGCAAACATCCCCTGTAGCGCCGAACGTTTAGCGCCATATTGATCGGCTAAGCGCCCGGCATAACCACGCGTTAAGACCGTTGCCAGAAACTGTACGCCTACGGCGATACCGACCATGGTATTGCCATAGCCCAGCTCGTGGTGCACAAACAGAGGAATGACGGGTAAAGGCAGACCGACCGTCATGTAGGTCAGGAAAACCGCAAAAGCGATACGAAACAGCGAAAAGTTCGCCGACGGTGTTTTTTCTTGTTGGGTTACTGCTGTCATGCGTTACTCCAAAATGCAGAGTAAGGCGAGGAATGCCCACGCCCCCTCTACCTGACTTTCAGGATTAAGGTGCGTTGGATAACGTTAAACGCTTACGCATTATCAAGAGGATAATGTTGAAGCTGGAGTCTGCCTGTGAGGGGCTAAACTTGTCAACATCGAAATCACCGAAGGCATCTACAAAACAGAGGGTTATATTATCGAAGAAAAGCACTAACAATGAGGAAATAGTTTTCAATCAGGGGGACACTCAACGATCTTTTTTGCCGGAATATATTTTTAGGGACACGGTAATGAAAGCATTTTCGCTTATTGCTCTCATCCTGATGCTTTGCGGCTGCTATGCGCCTCATCAAGACAGCACACAGGCTGTAAAACAATTCTATCTCGCGTGGATGTCCGCCTACACACATGATCGAGATACGTCCGCGCTCATGCAACGTTATGTGGCGAAAGACGTTATCGACCGTTTGGCGCTGATTGACAGCCTTTACGAGCAGGAAATAATAAATTCTGACTACTTTATGTACGTGCAGGATTACGACCCCAAATGGATCCCGCTGTTACGGGTTGAAGCGGCTCAGCCCTTTCTCGGTGGTGAAAAGGTGGAAGTACAATTAGGTGGGCCGGCAGGCGAAGCGCCCATGCAACTGGAAGTGTATATGCGTTGGGAAGAAGGTCGCTGGAAAATTTATCGCGTGCGGGATCTGGATAATCAATTTGAACAGCCAATCTACAGCACTGGTGATATCACACGAGCCAAAGCCTGGTCGGCAGAAATCGCGCCGGAGTACGAAAAAATGAATAAATAAAAAAGGGAGCCATCAGGCTCCCCTTTACATCATCTTGCAGACTTACGCTTTCAGCTTACGCATGACCAGCGTCGCGTTAGTGCCGCCAAAGCCGAAGCTGTTGGACATCACGGTGGTCAGCGCCTGCTCGGTCGGTTTGGTCACGATGTTCAGACCTTCCGCCTGCTCGTCCAGCTCTTCAATGTTGATGCTCGGCGCGATAAAGCCGTGTTCCAGCATCAGCAGAGAGTAGATAGCTTCCTGTACGCCAGCCGCGCCCAGAGAGTGACCGGTCATGGCTTTGGTTGCCGAGATTGCCGGGCTCTTATCGCCAAACACTTCACGGATTGCGCCCAGCTCTTTCACGTCGCCTACCGGAGTAGAAGTACCGTGGGAGTTCAGGTAGTCGATAGGCGTGTCTACGCCGTGCATCGCCATCTGCATGCAACGTACTGCGCCTTCACCTGACGGTGCAACCATGTCTGCGCCATCAGAGGTCGCGCCGTAACCGACGATTTCCGCGTAGATGTGCGCGCCACGGGCCAGAGCGTGTTCCAGCTCTTCGACCACAACCATACCGCCGCCGCCCGCGATAACAAAACCGTCACGGTTTGCGTCATAGGTACGGGAAGCTTTCGACGGGTCATCGTTATATTTGGTAGACAGCGCGCCCATGGCGTCGAATTCACACGCCATTTCCCAGCACAGTTCTTCGCCGCCGCCAGCAAACACGATGTCTTGTTTGCCCAGTTGAATTTGTTCCACTGCGTTGCCGATACAGTGCGCAGAAGTCGCACAGGCAGAGCTGATGGAGTAGTTTACGCCGTGAATTTTAAACGGCGTTGCGAGGCAGGCAGAAACGCCGGACGCCATCGCTTTGGTGACCACATACGGGCCAACCGCTTTCAGACCACGCGGGCTACGCATTGCGTCAGCGCCGAACACCTGAAAACGCGGGGAGCCGCCGCCGGAACCTGCAATCAGGCCAACGCGCGGGTTATTCTGGTAATCTTCTGCAGCAAGACCGGCATCCGCCACAGCCTGCTCCATGGAAAGGAATGCATAGATGGATGCGTCGCTCATGAAGCGCACTACTTTGCGGTCAATGAGGCCAGTGGTATCCAGTTTTACGTTGCCCCATACGTGGCTACGCATGCCGGAGTCCTTCAGCTCCTGAGAGAAAGTGATCCCTGAACGTCCTTCACGCAGAGATGCCAGGACTTCCTGCTGGTTATTACCGATGCTGGAAACGATGCCCAAGCCAGTAATCACTGCACGTTTCATTCAATACCTCTGTAAGTCGCACTATTTTAAAGTTTCGAGTGGCACAATAGCGTACACTTGTACGCCGAACAAGTCCGATCAGCCATTTAATGTGGAAATTTGCGCAGCCAGGCACTCATCGCTAAGATCGGGGCACAGCCTGCCAGACGAGTAACTTACGTGAAACAATACGCTATACAACCTGCCAACCTTGAATTCAACGCTGAGGGTACACCTGTTTCCCGAGATTTTGATGATGTCTATTTTTCCAATGATAACGGGCTGGAAGAGACACGTTACGTCTTCCTCGGCGGGAATCATCTCGCACAGCGATTTCCTGCGCATTCACGTCCCCTTTTCGTGGTGGCTGAAAGCGGGTTTGGCACCGGGCTTAACTTCCTGACGCTCTGGCAGGCATTTGCCGATTTTCGCGATACCCACCCTGACGCTACCCTGGAAAGATTACATTTCATCAGTTTCGAAAAATATCCGCTGACGCGTGAAGATCTGACCCTGGCCCATCAGCACTGGCCGGAGCTTGCTCCGTGGGCCACGGCACTGCAAGAGCAGTGGCCGCTGCCGCTGGCGGGATGCCATCGTCTGCTTCTTGATAATGGGCGCGTCACGCTGGATCTGTGGTTTGGCGATATTAATGAACTGACCAGTAAACTGGATGACTCTTTGAATCAAAAAGTGGACGCCTGGTTCCTGGACGGTTTCGCACCGGCGAAAAATCCGGACATGTGGACGCCAACGCTGTTTAACGCGATGGCCCGACTGGCTCGCCCCGGCGGCACGCTGGCCACCTTCACATCGGCAGGCTTTGTGCGACGGGGGTTGCAGGAAGCCGGGTTTACAATGCAAAAACGCAAAGGCTTTGGCCGCAAACGCGAAATGCTTTGTGGCGTCATGGAACAAACTCTGGCGCTCCCTTCATCGGCTCCGTGGTTCACGCGCACGGGCACAGATAAGCGCGACGCCGCTATTATTGGCGGTGGCATCGCCAGCGCATTGCTGTCGCTGGCGCTACTGCGCCGCGGCTGGCAGGTCACGCTCTATTGCGCGGACGCAAAACCTGCCGCAGGCGCATCAGGTAATCGTCAGGGCGCGCTCTATCCGTTACTCAGCAAGCATGATGCGGCCATTAATCTCTTTTTCCCCACCGCGTTTACCTTCGCCCGCCGACTGTATGACGCCCTTCCGGTTGAGTTCGCACATGACTGGTGCGGCGTGACGCAGCTCGCCTGGGATGAAAAAAGCCAGCAGAAAATCACTCAAATGCTGTCTCTTGAACTGCCCGATGCACTCGCCGTCGGCGTAGACGCACAGCAGGTGTTGCAAACGACAGGCGTGGAAACCGGATGCGGCGGGATTCAGTATCCAGCAGGTGGATGGTTGTGCCCGGCGCAGTTAACCACCGCCGTACTGGACTATGCCACAACGCTGGGATTACGTACCCGCTACCAACACACGTTGGTCTCACTGACGCGCCAGACAGCAAGCTGGCAATTGCAGTTTGCCTGTGGAGAAACCGCCACTCACGAAGCGGTGGTTCTGGCTAACGGCCATCGCATTAACCGCTTTGAGCAGACGCAGTCGTTACCGGTCTATTCCGTTGGCGGTCAGGTGAGTCATATCCCCACCACGCCTACGCTATCAGCGCTGCGCCAGGTGTTGTGCTACGACGGTTACCTCACGCCGTATGACCCGCAAAACCAGCAACACTGCATTGGCGCCAGCTATCATCGTGGGTGTGAGGAGACTGAGTATCGCGAGGACGACCAGCAGCAAAATCGTCAGCGTTTAATCGACTGCTTCCCGCACGCCGCATGGGCAAAAGAGGTGGACGTCAGTGCGCATGCCGCCCGCTGCGGGGTCCGCTGCGCTACGCGCGATCACATCCCGATGGTGGGCAATATCGCGGACTATGACGCCACGCTCAGCCAGTACGCCACGCTTGCCGAAGACAAAGCGCACGCGGTAAGCGCCCCGGTGTATGTCGATCTATTTATGCTGGGCGCGCTGGGGTCACGCGGGTTGTGCTCAGCCCCGCTGTGTGCAGAAATTCTGGCAGCGCAAATGAGCGATGAACCCATTCCTATGGATGCCAGTACGCTGGCGGCACTGAACCCGAATCGGTTGTGGGTCAGGAAGTTATTGAAGGGTAAAGCGGTGAAATAAAATACTCTCTCATCATTGCCTGATGCGCTGCGGCGCTGCGCTTATCAGGCCTACAAACTGAACCCGAATCGTCAGTCCACGTAGGCCGGATAAGACGCCTTAGCGTCGCCATCCGGCACAATCCACTGCAATTATTATTGCGTTGCCTTTTGAAATAAAGCGTCCCACATCTCTTTCACTAACGCCTGGTCACGCGGCGAAAGTTCGCCTGCGCTAATCGCTTTTTCCAGGCTGCTGGTCACATTGGTGTACAATGCCTCAGCGGAATGGTCCTCGCCAGCGTCCAGCTCTGCTACGGCCAGCGTCAGGTGCCCACGCAAATAGCCACTGGCAAACAACTCATCATCGCTGGCGTGCTCTACCATATCGTCGATTAATGCCAGAATGCGTGATTCAAACTCCGCGATCATCTTCTTTCCTCATTGTAAACGTGGCGGCGGCTTCAGTTGAGCGCTTCGGGCCACGGGAATTGTTCCGCCTTAAGTTCAGGCGTGTGATAATAATTCTGTAACGCGTTAATAAAGCGCGCTGGCCGCTCCGGGATCCCCTTTTCCAGATATTCCATCACCTGGGCATGAACACGACGCTGGAATACCACGCGATCCGGTTCAAAGTCGCCGTTCAGATTGTCGCAACTGACGTTAAACGGGTAGCCCGCCGCCATGCAGAACAGCCAGTCAAACGCCTGCGGCTTCACTTCTACATCTTCAAACTGGCATTGCGTGTTCGCGTCGCGTCCGTCCGGGCAGTACCAGTAACCAAAGTCAACCAGTTCACGACGCGCTTTACCCGCAATACACCAGTGTGAAATTTCATGTAACGCGCTGGCGTAATAACCATGCGCAAAAACGATACGGTGATACGGTACTTCCGCATCAGCAGGAAGATAGATCGGTTCGTCATCGCCTTTAATCAGACGGGTATTAAATTCATCGGCAAAGCAGCCGTTAAAAATCTCAATTAACTGTTCGTAGTGATGGGTGTTATTCATTAGTTCATCCCCAGCCAGTGGAGAATCTCCTGTCCATGATTATCGTAAAGTAGCTTGGCGCTCATTACGGCGGAGACAATAACGATCATTGGCCGAATGAGTTTTTGTCCTTTGCTGAGCACCAGTCGCGATCCCATCCGTGCGCCAATGAACTGGCCAATGAGCATCACAAACCCGGTCGCCCAAATCACTTTGCCGCCGAGGGCAAACAGCAACAGTCCACCGATATTCGAGGTGGCATTTAATACTTTGGCGTGGGCCGTCGATTTTGCCAGGTTATAGCCGCACAGCATGACAAAAGCCAGCGCGTAGAACGATCCCGCCGCCGGGCCAAAAAAGCCATCGTAAAACCCAACGCAGCCCCCGGCCACCAGCGCGAAAGGCAAACCGTGCAGCCGACGCTGCCGGTCTTCTTCGCCCACTCTGGGCATCAACAGAAAGTAGAGGCCAATACAGATAACCAGCACCGGCAGGATCTGGCGTAATATGTCGGACTGCACATGCTGGACCAACAACGCGCCGCTCATGGAACCGACAAAAGTCATGAAGATGTTGAGCTTCTGATCCGCCAGATTAACCACGCCCCGGCGAATAAAATAGATCGAGGAAGAGATGGATCCCCCGCAGGCCTGTAGCTTATTGGTGGCCAACGCTTGCGCGGGCGGCATTCCGGCCGCCATCAATGCCGGGATGGTGAGTAAACCGCCGCCTCCGGCCAGAGAGTCAATAAAACCTGCCAGCATTGCCACAAAAAAAAGCACACCTAACAGCAGTGGCGACACCATAAACAGAGAGACAAAATGATCCATTAGAGTACATGCTCATCCAGTAGCGCCTGGCAGGAAGGCGGCAACGGCGGCGGTGTCTTCTTCTCAGGCTTAGTGGTTCCAGGTTTGGGAGGTTCGAACCAGCTTTGCAGCTCCGCGCCACAGCCGTCACCCGGTGGAGGCAACGGTTGATCTTCGCACTCAAGGCTGTCAGCAGGACAACGTAATCGTACGTGCATATGCGCACGATGCTGGAACCACGGTCGCACTTTACGCAACCAGTCCCTGTCAGTCCCTGCATCCAGACACAGCTGCTGCTTAATCGCCGGATTCACAAAAATGCGCGTGACTTCATTATCTTTTGCCGCCAGCCTAATCAGGCTGAAAATCTCCGGCTTCCACAGCGACGGCACGACATGTTTGCCATCCCGTGAGACCAGATCTAACGCCTGAGGACGCAGCAGTTGTGACTGGGTCCAGCGCGTTTTCGGCAACTGCAGGAAAATATCGACATCCAGTCCCGTCTGGTGGCTGGCATGACCGCCATTGAACCGCCCACCGGCCGGCATACCCATATCGCCGATTAACACCGTGCCCAGCCCCAGATTATTCGCCTGATTACTCAGACGCTGGATAAACATCACCAGATCCGGATGACCAAAATAACGTCGCTGATCGGTGCGCATCACCTGATAGTGTTCAGACTGTACAGGCAGCGTCTCGGCGCCAACAATACAGCCATTGGCGAATGCGCCGATAGACTGCGGGCTGCCCGCCACCGGATGGGTAATTTTCTGCCAGGGCGTCGCCGCCAGGCAGGCGGTGCTGGCAAAAAGAGCCAGCGCCGCAAGTGCCGTTTTTTTCATGTATTACCAGCGTGGAATGTCAGTCTTCACGTCCGCGTTTTGCGCCCGCTGACGCAGCAGGTGATCCATTAATACGATCGCCAGCATTGCTTCAGCGATCGGCACGGCGCGGATCCCAACGCACGGATCGTGGCGTCCTTTGGTGATCATGTCGACTTCTTCGCCAAAGCGGTTAATCGTGCGGCCAGGAACGGTAATACTGGACGTCGGTTTCAGCGCCATATGTGCAACAATTTGCTGCCCGCTGCTGATCCCGCCCAGAATGCCGCCCGCATGGTTACTCTGGAAACCGTCTTTGGTGATTTCATCACGGTTTTGGCTGCCGCGCAGCGCGACAACGTCAAACCCGTCGCCAATCTCTACGCCCTTAACGGCGTTAATGCTCATCAGCGCATGGGCAATGTCGGCATCCAGGCGGTCAAATACAGGTTCACCGAGACCCGCAGGTACGCCGCTTGCCACCACGCTGACCTTTGCTCCGATGGAGTCGCCCTCTTTTTTCAGGCCGCGCATCAGTTCATCGAGCGCCTCGATTTTATCCGGGTCCGGGCAAAAGAACGGGTTAAGCTCTACCTGAGACCAGTCTTTAATCTCCAGCGGGATATCGCCCATCTGCGTCAGACAGCCGCGAATTTCAACGCCGAATTTTTCCGCCAGATATTTTTTGGCAATCGCCCCGGCCGCCACGCGCATTGCTGTTTCACGTGCGGATGAGCGTCCACCGCCACGATAGTCGCGCAGACCGTATTTTTGCTCATAGGTATAGTCGGCGTGGCCAGGACGAAAAACATCCTTAATCGCGCTGTAATCCTGTGAACGCTGATCGGTATTTTCGATCAACAGACCAATGCTGGTACCGGTGGTCACGCCTTCGAACACACCAGAGAGGATTTTCACCTGATCCGGTTCACGGCGCTGCGTAGTGTAACGCGACGTACCTGGGCGACGTCTGTCGAGATCGTGCTGCAGGTCAGCTTCTGTCAGAGAAATGCCCGGCGGAACACCATCGACAATACAACCGAGCGCCAGCCCGTGTGATTCGCCGAATGTAGTTACGCGAAAGAGTTGCCCAATTGTGTTTCCTGCCATCACGGCTCCGTTATGAGTGTTGTGTTTGTGCGCGTGTATTTAGTCTTTATAAATGCTGAAGTGCTCGCGAGCAGCAACTAACTGTTCTTTGGTCAGCATGAATACACCGTCACCGCCGTTGTCAAACTCCAGCCAGGTAAACGGTACATCCGGGTATTGCTCTATCAGATGTACCATGCTGTTTCCGACTTCACAAATCAGAATACCGTTATCTGCCAGGTAATCTGGAGCGTTCCCCAGAATGCGGCGAGTCAGTTTCAGCCCATCGCTACCGGACGCCAGACCCAGCTCAGGTTCATGACGATATTCGTTTGGCAGATCGGACATATCTTCCGCATCGACATACGGCGGGTTGGTCACAATCAGGTCATACTGCACTTTCAGCAGATCGCGGAACAGATCGGAGCGGATCGGCGTCACGTGATGGATCAGACCATGTTCTTCAATATTGTGCTCGGTCACCGCCAGCGCGTCAGTGGAAATATCCACCGCATCCACTTCGGCTTCCGGGAAAGCATACGCGCAGGCAATAGCGATGCAGCCGCTGCCGGTACACATATCGAGGATATGCTGCGGCTGCTCATTGATGAGGCCCGCAAAACGATTATTGATCAGTTCGCCAATCGGTGAGCGTGGAACCAGCACGCGTTCATCAACATAAAACTCATGCCCGCAGAACCAGGCTTTATTGGTCAGATAAGCAACCGGGATACGCTCGTTGACGCGGCGAATCACGCGTTCAACAATACGATGGCGCTCGCTGGAGGTCAGACGCGCGGTGCGCATATCTTCAGGTATATCCAGCGGCAAATAGAGCGACGGCAGCACCAGTTGTACGGCCTCGTCCCATGGGTTATCCGTGCCATGGCCATACCAGATATTCGCCGCGCTAAAACGGCTGACCGCCCAACGCAACATGTCCTGAATGGTATGCAGTTCACTCACTGCTTCATCGACGAAAATTTTATCCACGTATTCCTCCAGGGCATGCTCGTATTAATTTCGGCGGCTAGTTTGCCACGAAGACGGCGATAAATCAGCATCCACACCGGGCCTGAACGCGAAAATTGCGTTTTAAGCGATCGGATGCCCGTCGAGTCGGGTTAAACTAACGGAAAATAAAAGATGAGACTCTCGAATGAAAAAGAAAACATCGCTCAGCGAGGAGGATCAGACGCTGTTTCGCCAGCTGATGACCGGCACGCGTAAAATTAAGCAAGACACTATAGTTCACCGACCGCTACGTAAAAAAATCACCGAGGTCCCGGTTAAAAGGCTGTTGCAGGAACAGGCTGATGCCAGCCACTATTTTTCTGACGAATTTCAGCCGTTGCTGAACACAGACGGCCCGGTAAGATATCTACGTGCCGACGTCAGCCATTTCGAACTCAAGAAAATGCGCCGTGGCGACTACTCCCCGGAGCTGTTTCTTGATTTGCATGGACTGACCCAGCAACAGGCCAAACAGGAATTAGGCGCGCTGATCGCCGCCTGTCGTCGTGAGCATGTGTTTTGCGCCTGCGTTATGCATGGCCACGGAAAGCATATTCTTAAACAGCAAACGCCTCTCTGGCTGGCACAGCATCCGCACGTGATGGCTTTTCATCAGGCACCGAAAGAGTATGGTGGCGACGCCGCACTGCTGGTGCTGATTGAAGTGGAAGAGTGGCTGCCGCCAGAACTTCCCTGATGCAGAAAAACAGAAAGAGCCGCGTTTGCGGCTCTTTTATTTTCCGGATGGCGGTTGTGCCTTATCCGGCCTACTTATATCGCTTTCGCCATTTTGAGATTACACGGGCTCATCTGCCAGTTGAAAACCCCTTTTCCGCTTTCATCAAGCGTAACGCTGGCAATCGCTGACGTGGTAAACATCGGCGGAGTTTCGCCTGGGCAAAGCTCAGACACCAGATACCCCACTAAAGGTAAGTGAGAAATCACCAGCGCCGTGGTGATACCTTCATTGGCCAGAGCCTGTAAATAGGCGCTGACCAGACCAACATCGCCGCAGGGAGTCAGCTCCGGCAAAACATCCACGCCGCTTGGCAGGTTCATGCATTCCCCCACCACATCCAGCGTTTGTTCGGCTCGCAGGAACGGGCTCACCAGAACACGTTCGATATCCACTTTTTGACCTTTCAGCCAGTTCGCCATCAGGCGAGATTCGTCACAACCACAAGAGGTTAAAGGACGAACCGAATCACTGGCGGCATCGAGGGCCGCGTCGCCGTGACGCATGATAAAAACTTGCATATTGCACCGCTTTTGTTAACCAGAATCACCAACACCAGTTAATCACGGCCCCTATTGACCGTGGTAACGATATGGTGGCCGGCATTGTGCCTTATCCATTCACCGAATGAAACGCTGTTTTTTACCTCAACGGCGTAAGTATAGTCAATCTCTGTTTACATTTTGAGCATGAGCCATACATTCAGTGCGGATTCATCCTACCTTTGACCTCATGAATTCAGGTCAGTTTCCCTACTATTCCAGAATCTTTCACCGCGTTCCGCCATCAGCAATAACTGCTCACACGGCGTAAACCGCGAGCCATATTGTGTTGATAGCCGTTGCAGAGCCGCAACTACTTCACCCGCGCCGAGGGAATCCATATACCGGAACGGGCCGCCGAGGAATGGCGGAAAACCAATACCAAATACAGCACCGATATCGCCATCACGGGCGCTGCGGACGACCTTCTCGTCGAAACAGCGAGCTGCTTCATTGAGCATTAACATGACACACCGCTCAGCAATTTGCGTGGCGGTGAGTCGAGCCTGGCCCTGAGCGCCAATAAGCGTATAAATTGCAGGGTCGACCTGTTTTTTGCTTTTACGCCCTTTCGCCCCATAAAGATAGAAACCACGACCATTTTTTCTACCTTTGCGATCGTCATTCAAAATTGAAGCAACAACATTTGCAGGCGCGCTAAAACGTTCTCCATACGCCGCTTCAAGCACAGGTATAATTTTAGTGCCCGTATCAATTCCGACCTCATCCAAAAGTTGGATTGGCCCAACCGGAAAACCAAACTTAACCAGCGCGGCGTCAATGGCTTCAACCCGCTCGCCTTCGGTTAACAGGCGTATAGCTTCATTGATGTAAGGCGCTAAAATGCGGTTAACGTAAAATCCGGCCTTATCTCTGACGACTATCGGTGTTTTACCCTGTTTTTTCGCCAACTTGACGGTTGTGGCAATAGTTTGCTCAGAGGTCGTTGCATGCGGAATGACCTCAACCAGCGGCATTTTTTCCACCGGGCTAAAAAAGTGCAAACCAATCACTTGTTCAGGTCTGGCAGCCTTAGCCGCAATATCACTAATTGGTAAAGATGAGGTGTTGGAAGCAAAAATAGTGTGAGGTGCGCAATTTTGTTCAACTTCTGCCACCATCTGTTGTTTTAACGCCAGATCTTCGAACACGGCTTCAATAACCAGATCGCGATGCGCAAAACCGCGATAATCGGTAGATCCAGAAATTAACGCCAGCTGTTTATCGCGCTCGCTGGCTTTGATATGACGGCGACGAACTTTCGTTTCAAGCTGATCCCAACTGTACTTCAGCGCGTGGTTGATTCCCTTAGCAGTAATATCCTTGATACGTACTGGCAAGCCACCTTTACAGGCCGTCACATAGGCGATACCTCCGCCCATCAGACCGCCACCCAGAATGCCGACACTGTTTAGCGGACCGGGCTTTGCATCACTACCTGGATCCTTTTTCACGTCGGTATTGGCAAAAAAGATGTGCCGCAGCGCCTGAGACTGGGGTGTCATCGCCAATTCCCCAAATGCGCGGGCTTCTGCGTCATAACCGCTACTGCTTCCCTGGGCAAGGCCGGTTTCAATGACCTCAAGGATACGTTCCGTCGCGGGATAATTTCCCTGCGTTTTTTGCGCCGTCTTTTTACTGGCCATACGGAATAGCAGCGCTCGCCCCAGCGGCCCCGCTAATACCCGCTCACGTACGGGCAGACTCCGATGTGAGGAACTGTCTTTTTTAGCCAGTTCAACGGCAGCTTCCAGCAATATGGACTGTGGCACGACTTCATCCACCAGCCCCACTTTAAGCGCCTGTTTTGCGCGCAATTGTTTCCCTGTGAGGATCATATCCAGCGCAGTACTGACGCCAATAAGGCGTGGCAAGCGTTGCGTGCCGCCGGAGCCGGGCAACAGGCCAAGCTGGACTTCCGGCAAACCCAGTACGGTTTTAGCATCATCGGTACAAATACGGTTATGGCAGGCCAGCGCCATCTCCAGGCCACCGCCCAGACATGCGCCATGAATCGCGGCGATAACCGGGATCGGCAACGCATGGATTTCCGCCATAATCTGCTGCCCCTGGCGGGCCAGCGTTTCGGCTTCCTGCGCGCTGCGGCAGCTACCAATCATGTTGATATCTGCTCCGGCGATAAAATTATCGGGTTTCGCTGAAATGAACACCACACCGCGCAGCGCTTTGTTGTCGCGAATTTGTTTCAGGATGGCCCGAACCTGAGAAGCAAACTCCGCTTTCAGGGTATTCATTTTCTCTCCGGGCACATCAATAGTGACAACAGCAATGTTATCCAGACGCACGTTTAGCGTAAAAGCCGATGTCATTTCCATTATTCCGCCTCCAGAACCATTGCCGCCCCCAAACCACCTGCCGCACAGGCGGTGACTAAACCAAAGCCGCCGCCACGCCGGCGTAATTCATTGAGGGTTTGCGTGATCATTCGCGCACCGGTAGCAGCAAAAGGATGTCCATAGGCAATAGACCCACCCAGCACGTTAAATTTACTGTCATCAACCTCGCCAGTGGCATGTGCCCTACCCAACACTTCGCGGGCAAAACGTTCGCTGCCCAGCAACTGAAGATTCGCCAGCGTTTGTGCGGCAAAGGCTTCATGCATATCGATCAAGGTTAAATCCGTCATCGTCAGTCCAGCTCGATCCAGCGCAAGCGGTGTTGACCACGCCGGTCCCAGCAGCATGTCCTGCCAGACATCAATTGCGGTGAAAGCATAGCTGCGTAAATACCCCAGCGGCACCAGTCCCAGCTCTTTCGCACGCGACTCCGTCATCAATATCACGGCGGCTGCGCCGTCCGTCAGCGGGGTACTGTTCGCCGCAGTGACGGTGCCGTGCTTTCGGTCAAACGCCGGACGCAGTTTGGCGTAATCGGCCAGCGTAGAGTTGCCGCGAATATTGTTATCTTCGGAAAGAGGATCTTTAAACGGTGGCGCGTAGGTGGTCATCACCTCATCGGCGAGCTTTCCTTCAGCCCATGCCTGAGCGGCACGTTGGTGAGAACGATGCGCCAGGGCGTCCTGCTGCTCGCGCGTAATGCCATAGGTTTTCGCCATTTGCTCGGCCGTATCCCCCATGCGCAAGCCGGTGGAATATTCAGCGACAGCGGGGGGTACAGGCATCAGGTCACGTAAACGCAGCCGGGAAAACAGTTTCAGGCGTTGCCCTGTTGTGCGGGCTTTATTGACATCCACCAGCACGCGCGCCAGCTTTTTGCTGACGCCAATCGGCAGGACAGACGACGAGTCCGCCCCGCCGGCAATTCCGGCGCGAATTGTCCCCGCCATCAGGCTTTCCGCGACATTCGCTACTGCCTGGAAACTGGTAGCGCAGGCTCGGCTTACGCTGTAGGCATCCGTGTGCACATTCATACCGGTTCCCAGTACGATTTCACGAGCAATATTGGGGGCTTCAGGCATTTGTACCACCTGGCCAAAGACCAGTTGCTCGATCACATCAGCGGGTATTTCGCTACGCGCCAGCAGTTCACCAACAACCATTTTCCCCAAATCTACGGCGGGAATGCCATGAAATGCGGTTGCCTGACGGGCAAATGGCGTACGCAATCCGCTTACAATGGCGATGCGATCGCCCTGGCGGGTAACCAGCGGTAAAGCCTGACTCATAACACTCCCCTGTAAAAAATAAAAATAAGTGGTCTGACCTGATCACAGTCTTAACCAATTTTTTACATTTAGCCAAGCGGAGAGAAAAGAAAGTGGGAGCTAAGACACAGTGAATAATCACTGACTGTTACGAAAATACCCTTGCTACCAGGCAGCAAGGGTATAAAGAGAAGGGATTAACGCAGGCCCAACTGGAAAATCAGCGTTTCAGCTTCACAAGCAAAAACAAAGTCAATATCCAGACGCACACCATCTGATTCTTCGGTAAAGGTAGAGGTGATTTGGCAAGGCTCAGATTCCACGCCACGCGCCTTTTCAGTCAGAGCGGCCAGCGTTTCTTCTGCCTCTGCGCGATTCGCGAACACACGGCTGTATGACGCGGTGCAATCGGAGTTGTCCATGATGGTGCCAACATCCATACAGCAGCAAACCGGGGTTTCATCAGCACTGCATTTACTCATTGTAGATTTCCTCTGTATTCGCACCTGAGGTGCCAGATAAACGATAGGGATATTTTACGCTCCCCTCTTTCGCCTCTCCAGTCGTTAATTGTATGAAATGCGATAAGTGACCGAAATCACACTTAAAAATGATCTAAAACAAAAATCACCCAAACAGGTGAGTGCGCATACCCGCAATTTTGCCAGCTGGATCGCGTTTCCGAGATCAGAATTGAAAATATTTATAAACATACTTGCAACATTTCAGCTGGTCAGACCTATACTCTCGGCACTGGTCTGATTTCTATGTCGTACCTCAGACCCTACACTTCGCGCTCCTGTTACGGTATGTAACATTGTTTGTATAAAAATAAATCTATGAGGTTATGGTCATGAGCCAGAAAACCCTGTTTACAAAGTCTGCTCTCGCAGTCGCAGTGGCAATTATCTCCACACAGGCCTGGTCTGCAGGCTTTCAGTTAAACGAATTTTCTTCCTCTGGCCTTGGCCGGGCATATTCGGGTGAAGGCGCTATTGCAGATGATGCAGGTAACGCCAGTCGTAACCCGGCACTGATTATGATGTTCGATCGCCCCACTTTTTCTGCGGGCGCGGTGTATATCGATCCAGACGTTAATATTTCCGGTAAATCGCCATTCACCGGACGTAGCACCGACGCAGATAACATCGCCCCTACAGCGTGGGTTCCCAACGCTCACTTCGTGATGCCTATCAACGAGCAGTTTGGTTGGGGGGCTTCTGTCACCTCAAACTATGGTCTGGCAACCGAGTTTAATGACAGCTATATCGTCGGTGAGTACGGTGGGAAGACTGATCTTAAAACGGTCAACCTTAACCTGAGCGGTGCCTACCGTCTGAATGACAGCTGGAGCTTTGGTGTTGGTTTTAATGCCGTTTACGCCGATGCAAAAATTGAGCGTTATTCCGGTGAGCAAACCGCCGCACTGCCGAAAGTAAGCCAGAAGATCGCCAGCCTGAAGGGTGACGAATGGGGCTACGGCTGGAACGCCGGTATTTTGTACGAGCTGGATAAAAATAACCGTTACGGCTTGACCTACCGCTCTGAAGTTAAAATCGACTTCGATGGTGATTACAAAAGCGGCATTCGTTCCCAGGCCAATGCGTTACCTGGCGCAGGCACCGCGTTCCCATGGGGCACAACCAATGCCACCGTCCCGGGTTCTTTGACGCTGAACCTGCCGGAAATGTGGGAACTGTCGGGCTATAACCGCATCGCTCCGCAATGGGCTATTCACTACAGCATGGCTTATACCAGTTGGAGCCAGTTCCAGGAGCTGAAAGCAACCGGCACCAACGGCCAGACACTGTTCTATAAAGAAGAAGGCTTTAAGGATTCTTACCGCATCGCGCTGGGCACAACCTACTATATGGATAAAAGCTGGACCTTCCGTACCGGTATCGCCTATGACGACAGCCCGGTTCCTGCAAGCAAGCGTTCCATCTCCATTCCAGACCAGGACCGCCTGTGGCTGAGCGCGGGTACGACTTACGCATTCAATGATGACGCATCTATTGATGTTGGTGTTTCTTATATGCACGGTCAGAAAGTGACCGTCAAAGAAGGCCCGTATACTTTCGATTCTGAAGGTAAAGCCTGGCTGTTCGGTACCAACTTCAACTACGCATTCTGATTTTCTGCAGACATTAAAAAAGGTGAGCTTTTTTAGCTCACCTTTTTATTTGCCTCAATTCCTTACTCGGAATCAATATCTTTTAAATCATCCTGAATGGCTTTCGCGTTCGGGTTTTCTTCTGGTTTAAGTTTCCCGCCGTTCGCGATGAAGTCATGACGCTGGAAGTAGGCTTCACGTACCATGATGTAAGGGTCGGAAGACTGACGCAGCAGACCGTCGGAATCAAGCAGCTGTGCGCGGGTTTCAATCCCTTCGACTGTCCATTTACCTATCGACAACGGCCAGGTCAGCCAGGACAGTACCGGATACAGCGTATCCACCATATCGCCACCATCATCGCGCAGCGTGAAGCTACCGTAGAACGGAAGCTGCATATATGGTCCGTAACCCACGTCATAGTGGCCTAACGTACTGCCAAAGCGGTGTGGTTCAACGCGCTGTAGCTTCGGATTCGCCATACCCGCCACATCGATAAAGCCGCCCATACCCAACAAGGTGTTCAGGAAGAAACGGGTAAAATGCACCATCCCCTGATAAGGATCGCCTTGCAGGAAATAGTTGACCATGACGGCCGGCTCTTCAAGGTTGCCCGTAAAGTTGCTCAAACCATTACGCGCCGGCTGCGGGACATAATCACGCCAGGCTACTGCTACCGGTCGAACAACATAGGGATCTAGAACATTAAAGTTAAAGTTGTACATTGTGCGGTTGAACCCTTCAAATGGATCCGAACGCCCCTGCTGTTCAGTACCGGAGCTCGCACACCCCACCAAAAGTGTGGTTCCCAGCGCAAGCGCCGACAGGCGAAGCTTCATAAGTGTCTCCCTGTGTAATATGGCTATCGCTGATTGCCATCCATGACGGAACGATGACGTATCCGCCTGTTAAGATGTGAGCGATTGTAACAGCACGTCAAACGATGTCTATATACCCGGTCTTACTGATTTGATCATAGCCTGGTTATGCACACTACGCGGCGGTTCTATTTTAGCTAACCCGATAAAAACAAACGTTACCATTTTTGCTATCTCAGACTTTCTCCCGCTGATTTTCGGATAAAAACCGCTACGCTTTAGCAATACGTGCTTATGCAGGATTCGGCTATGAATGATATTGAGAAAGAAAAAATTGATCGGCACAGCGACGAAATCCAGGTCGAAAGTGATGAAAAGTTAGAAGGTAAAAAGATAGAGGTCGATGAGGACAGACTCCCCTCGCGCGCCATGGCGATTCATGAACATATCCGCCAGGATGGGGAGAAAGAGATGGAACGCGATGCGATGGCGCTGCTGTGGTCGGCCATCGCTGCCGGGCTGTCGATGGGCGCTTCGTTACTGGCAAAAGGGATTTTTCACGTGCAATTAGAAGGCGTGCCAGGTGGATTTCTACTCGAGAACCTTGGTTATACCTTCGGGTTTATCATCGTCATCATGGCCCGCCAACAGCTTTTTACCGAAAATACCGTCACTGCCGTACTACCGGTTATGCAAAACCCTACCCTCGGCAATTTTGGTCTGCTAATGCGCCTGTGGGGTGTAGTTTTACTGGGTAATATTATCGGTACCGGCATTGCGGCGTGGGCCTTTGAATATATGCCGATTTTTGATGAAGAGACCCGCGACGCCTTTGTCAAAATCGGTATGGACGTGATGAAAAACAGCCCAACAGAGATGTTTTCTAACGCGATTATTTCTGGCTGGCTGATTGCTACAATGGTCTGGATGTTCCCTGCGGCCGGTGCGGCGAAGATTGTGGTCATTATTCTGATGACCTGGTTGATTGCGCTGGGCGATACCACACATATCGTCGTCGGCTCGGTGGAAATTCTCTATCTGGTCTTTAATGGTACGCTGCACTGGAGTGATTTCTTCTGGCCCTTTGCGTTACCGACACTCGCCGGAAATATCTGCGGCGGTACGTTTATCTTTGCGCTGATGAGCCACGCGCAGATCCGCAATGATATGAGCAACAAACGCAAGGAAGAAGCCAGGCAGCAAGCAAAACGCGAAGAATCGAAACAGAAAAACCAGAAAAAACAGGCTTGAATGGTGACTGTTTGAGCAGTCAGGCGGCTTGAGACTTACCGTTGAGGGTAAAAAACGCTATACTCGTGCCGCTTCGTCCCCTTAGTTAAATGGATATAACGAGCCCCTCCTAAGGGCTAGTTGCAGGTTCGATTCCTGCAGGGGACATTCCGAACGCTTACATCCCCTGCTAAATAACCCTACGAACCCCGTACCACGCAAGGCTTAGAGCCGAAATCAGTATCCAACCATTTCCAGCCGATAGCTTTCGCAGCCACGAACAAAAGTATCTCTTTTCGTTACTCTCACACAGTCAGAACGTCGGGAGAGATATCTATGGCCTTAACTAATATTCAGATTAAAAATGCAGCTCCCGACGAGACGGACTACACCCTTTCAGATGGGTCAGGATTATTCATTATCATAAAACCTCAAGGTTCCAGGCTCTGACGCTTTCGTTACCGACAGGATCAACTGTTCTTTTTTGCTGACGATATAGCTCGGTAACTCCCCATGAAAACTGCTGGTAAGCAGTTCATAAAGAGAAGGTGAATTTCTGCGCGTGTAGACTTCGTTTTTCTGTTATGGATATGATAAATTCATTTCATCCCATCAGCCGCAGAAGTAATGTGCACCTCCTGTTCAAGACTTGCGATTAAAGAGGCCCATATTGCTGTAATATATTCATTTAGCATCGCATCATTTAATGGCTCTTCCGCACACTGGTTCTGAGCACAGAGATTCTCAATATAAAAGTCCAGTGAACGATAAAAATCTCCGACATTATATTCCAACGCAAATGCCAGCAGGTAACAGGCGCTAATCATTGCATATTGAGCAAATGTTCCTTCTTTAGCAGGGAAAGTGTCCGTATCAGGAACTCTCCTTATACAGGCATCCCGTAAATGGCATAAGGATGAAGCAGGCAATCCTGAAGCCGAAGTTAATTTCAACGCATTAATCATATTTTCATAAAACGGGAGAAGCTTCTCATTATAAATACCATCAAAGTGCGCGACACAACTACTTAGATCACGCAAAACTAAAACACCCAGCATTAACTTTCGGTGAAAATCGAGTTTCTCGATATCTTCAGCATACTTACCAAAATAGTGATTGCTATACATTTAAACTTCCTGACTATGTGATGATTCGTTAAGAGTAAGTTACCGTGTCGGCTTACAATAATAGCACTGAGAGACATAGCCTCTTTCTATTCTGGTAACGGGCGCCCTGTCGCGCTCCATGCACTGATAAAATCGTTAATATTAAAATCGATTTCTTCCTCTTCCAGCACATCCAGTATGTCATGGTAAGAATGTTGACTCATACCGGGTTCCTGAAGCCAGCGAAGTAATCCTTGCTGATTAAGGCCCTCCGATGCTACGCGAATTTCACTTCGCAATGAAGACTGCATGTGCGCACGCGTGGTGTGACTGAGCCCCTGCCGCAAAGCTGCTCGTTTACCTGAGGTCGCAGGCATGGCGTAGTCAGTATTCTTTTGTTTAGACTCTTTTATCCACTGACTTATCTTGGTTTTTGAAGTTTTGAGTTTGTTTGCAATTTCATTCTGGCTAATCCCCTCCAGGGACATTGCTAATGCCTTAGCTTTCCTTGGATCACCTGCTTTACGTTTTTTCTGTTTCTCCACCCAGATTTTATGTTCTGGCCATGAAACCATAGTGCTTTTATTAACTCCGGTCTGCCTCCCAATATCGGTGAGAGATAAATCACCTTCGACTAAAAGGCGTCTTGCTTTGGCTACATTATTTGCTTTTATCGAAGATTCTGCCTTCAGGGTTTTAGCGAACTGGCGTTCTTCCTCGGTATAAGACTTTCCGGTACGTTGGCCTTTGCTAAGTTTATGTGAAAAAGGCCGACTGGTGGTGACATGATGCTTCAGCATCTTATGCTCGCATTCAAGACAAACATCCCGGGAGGGTTCAATATGTTTTATTTTGCTGACCTTATTAACCAAAACGGCCTCGGCATGCCCGGCATCTTCCACAACAGTGATACGATGGCTACGTGCCCAGATTTTTAATTTCTGACAAACAGGATAGCTACTTGATGAAAGGTAATATTGATTGTTGTTATCCACCCCAATTGCTGTTGTTGTGCAGTCCCGAACAAAGGGATCCAATTCATCAATAGCTGAACTCAATAAGGCTTTCATTTTTATCTGAACAGATTGAACAGCATTACACTCCTTGCCGACTACCTGTTTTATTGTCGCAATTTGCTTCATCAGTACATTTTCTCTTTCAGAGACTGAGGCAGCAACATCATTTGTTTTTAAATTCTTAAGATCATGCTTCCAGTTATGCAATGTTCTTTCGGCAACCTGAGTCTCTTTTGCAATGGCTCTCACTGACCGCTTTTCAAGCAAGAGTTTCTTCGCTTTTTCTTTATCCTGTATCCTGGTTTCTTTTTGTTTCTCAGGCCTCCGGGCGCGATATTCGTCCATACGCCGCAAAGTGCCCGTTGGAATACCGGTTTTCCTTGATATCACGACAAGATCTTTATGGGTAACGATATCTTTATTACACATAAGTTGAGCGGCTTGTTGTCTCCCCTGGGTTTTCTCTGCTTTGGCCTGATTTTGTTCTTCTATAATTTTTCGGTAGATGGGCCATTTAGCGATACGGGAGCGAGGAATCCCGGTTTTCTGCTCAATAAGTCGGGCAGCTACCTTTAGTTTCACCAGACGTTCAGCCCACTGAGTATCGGTTTCTTCTGGTTTGCGTAATAACATGTCGCTGCTGATTTTTTCGTCCGATACTGCTGCTGGCAACGCTACTGGATGTTGCTCCAGAGTCGCGCTGCCAGCCGCCATCGTTTTTTTTACCTTACGCTGATAGGTTGCAGTCGTACCGTATTCAACCTTTCCAGCATCAAGCCGCAGGTAGCTGCCGCCGCCAATTAATGTAATTCGCTTCTTCCCGGTAATCGAAATATCACTTGCCGAACCCAGAGTCAGCTTCTTCTCTGCAAACAAGCTCATGCTGGCATTTTGCGCCTGTACTTCTACTGGCCCCTCGCCGGATTTCAGGCTCAGTTGTCCGCTCCGGGTAAACACCCCCAGCTTATCCCCGGCAAGCGCTGTCATATTGCCCATCGCTCCGACACTGATATCACCTCCTGCGTTGACAGCAACATTCTTCGCGGCTGTCATTTGCAGATGCTCCCCGCTGGTCAGGGCCACTCCTTCAGGCGCCGAGAAAAGCACGGCTTCATTGAGCGGTTTCAGTCGTTGCTCAAACATCTGTATCTGGTTGTCGATATCCGCCTTCAGGGACTGCGCCTGCTCTGCCGCCATTCCCAGCTGTTGCAGATGCTGATTAAGCAGACCGATTTCCTTCAGCGCGGCGTCCCTGTCCAGCGCGTCACCCTGCGCCTTTGCCTGTGCATCCGCACTGACAAACAGCCCCTTCCCGGCGCGTATGGTTCCCCACTCATCGGTACGCAGCTCAGCTCCTGTGCCGCGAAGTTGCCGCTGGCTGTCCACCAGGTGCCCGCTGTTGAGCTGCGTCCTGCCATACTCCGTGGCGAGCTTGATGTGCTCCTCACCGCGCTTGTCTTCCATGCGTAATTTTGAGTTGGCCGGTGTCCGGAGGATGTTCCGGGTGTGATTGTCCCGGTTCACGAGGTCGGGATGTTCGGAGTCGTGCAGCGCATATGCTATGTACGGCAGGTCAATATCACCGTTGCTGTACGCTATCGCCACTTCTGTCCCGTCAGTGAGCGGCGTATGCCAGCCCAGCGTTTCACCGGCAGTCGGCTTCGCCATTCGCAGCCACAAATAGCCGTAACCTGGCTCCGTATTTTCACGGTCGAAGTCCAGCTTCACCCGATAGCGCCCCTGATCATCCATATGGGCGTAAATGTCATTTTTTTCCCGGCTTTCAATCCGGGCCGGAAGCGTGCCGTGAATTTCCGGACGCGGGATTTCCGCCGGACGGAAACAGTAACGCTCAGTGTAAGGCATTCCCCAGACAGACACGTGCAGACGGGAATCACGAGCCCCCTCGAAGGTCACCAGGGTGAGGATCATGCCTTCTTTCAGGTCGGCTATCACATTCCCCTGCGGCTCGAGTACCTGCCCGGGGGTGAGTTGGGCAGCGTTGCTGTACAGGTGGATGCGGGCTGATTTGTTGAGCTCCCGCTCGTGGTGGATGCGGGCATAAAAGGCGCCGGATTCGGTCTCCGGCTCCGGGCTGGTGTCATCACCCGCGTCACGGTAAGGCGCTGCGTAGCGGTAATGTTCCCCGGTGGTGACAGCATCACTGCGCACGCTGACCGCCGCATCCATCGGCGTGGAAGCCTTGCTGTAGTTGTAGTCACGTGTCTTGACCTTACCGGTGACCACTTTATGCGTAGTACGAAAATCCCATACCGACTCTTCGGCGCTGTCATTCAAACCGGACGGTTCGCTATACGGCAGGCGCACACCAAACCGGTAGCCAAGCTGGCTGTCAGCAAAAACGTACGTATCCAATGCACGGGCGTTATCCATCTCCGTGCGCCAGTATATCCCTACCTCAGAAAGAATACGCTGGATGAACTGCAAATCGCTTTCCCGCCATTGAGTTATCAGACGCCTATCCGGGTAGCCTCGTTCCAGCTGAAACTCGAAATCGGCCCCTTCCAGCCCATGTTCGCGAAGCACCTGTTCTACCACCTCCGGTACCGACTGGAACCGAAACAGGCGACACTGCCGGGTTTCCGACAGCAACGCCAGGCGGGAACTGAGTGTGAGACTGTAGTGAGACTGGTCTTCTGAGGTGGAGAGCCATTCCAGGTGGGTCACTATTCCATGGACATTTTTACCGCCACGCATCAGCAACGTCGCATATTTCATCAGTACCTGTTCCGGGGGAATGTTCTCCTGCGGTGTGGTGAATGCAATCTCCCACGAAAACGGCTCGCTCAGAGCTTCCCTGCCGCGAAAACGCAGAACATCCGGCTTTACCGGGCTGTCATTGATCATCAGGATATAGCGGTTTTGTCCGTCAAATAGCGCTGGCCAGTTATCCATCACGTCACTCCTTTACCGGCACGAGGCTGAGCCAGCCATCACCCAGTTCAATCGTACGGGGTGTGTCCGGGTCGAGCTCGTCACAGGTCAGCACCAGGCGCCAGCGGTTCTCCTTCTGATCCGGTCGATTAAACAGCCCTACCACCGCCACGAAGTGAGCGTCTTCATCCATAGGCATATTGATCGTCACGCTGCCTTTGGGCATTACCAGCAGCTCTTTCGCCGCCAGCACATCCTCTTTAAGTACCGTATCGGCCTGGCGCAGCAACGTCTGGTAATCGGCGGCTTCAACCGCTTTACGATCCCTGAGTTGATAGACTCGCACCATTGTCGCCAGCGGCGTCTGTGCGCCATCGGCGTTTACGGCCGTGCGCGGAGTAAAATCCAGATGCAGCGTTTTAATTTTCTTGTAGAAGATGGAATTCGTGATGCTGACCGTACCGTCCGTGACGGTCTGCGTCAGACCGCAGCCAGCGAGCAGGCTACAGGCAATAAGTGTCAGCGCCCGCCAGCGGGTTACTGTTGTCATTCAAAAGTTCCTTTTGTGAGAGAGGGAGTACGTAATTATTCGAAGCGGTAATGTCCGTCTTCAGCGGGCGGGAGCGCAGAACATTGCAACCCTTCATAGCAGCCCAGACTGACGGTGAGACTCTCCCGGCTATTGCTGAATTTGCCTGCTTTCAGGCCCAGCAAACCGGTACGGCCCAACTGGATACGCCTGCCTTTGCCAAGTCGCGGCTCAGGCAACAACCGCACGGGTACGGTGAGGCTCAGTCGGGCGTCGCTACGGTAGCCGAGATAGACACGCAGCAGGACCAGCAAATCGGTATGGAGGACACCTCCGGGTAACCAACCTTCCGCCTCATCCGGGTCCGCTGTCTCCAGCGTCACCAGCACACGACTACATGATTCCTTTGCCGTTTTACCCAGCGTGGCCCGCTGCGAAAGACGGACGCAGTTTTCGGTGCCCAGCCCACTGCGATTTTCGATATGGACCTTAACCGGATCGGGTTCGGTGATGAATGCCCGGGTATTCGGTGCCAGCAGGCTTACCAGGGCCCGGATACCTTCGGCATTGCGTGTGGGCAAACGCATGGTGCCCAGAAGGGCCAGGAAACGGGAAACCGGTGTCGCCACCTGTTCCGCCGTGCCTGGTATACCGAGTCCCACCAGCCCCAGCAGACACTGTGATGTGGCATCGCGGCCACCCGCCTCGAACGTCGCCGGATACGCGTATTTTCGCCAAATCCGGTAATACTGCGTGGTGATGCGGTGGCTGAAAATATCCAGAAATGAGGTGACCGCCTCGTGTCCTTCGCGGCGCTGCGCAATATCATCCAGCCAGGACGTCGGCAGAGGGGAGTCCACCCCATACATCCCGAGAAATGTCGTGCGGACCGTTGGGGGTAATGTCGGATGGTCTTCGTCGGTCTCCACCGCTTTGAGGGTACTGACCGGGAAACCCATACCAGGCCAGGGTCTGAATCGTACCGGATCATCGCCCGGATGGCTGGTGGCGCCCAGTTTTGGCGCGTCCGGATTTTCCTGTTCCAGCAACTGGCAGAAACGATAGAAATTGGCCCGCCAGATGTCTTTGTTAAGGGCCAGCGTCAGCCCGGTACGTGCTGGCTGTGATTCTCGTGCCATCTCAGTCGTTTCCCTGTCGGCTGCAGTACCAGCGTGAGCTGGTTAAAAAGGTGAATATCGGCATAGAGCGCGAAGAACCGGTGCAGCATCTCGCCGAAGAGATTTACATCGCCCTCGCCTGCAAAATTATCCATGTTCAGCGTGACCTCTATGTCCACGCCCCGAAGCATAAAGCCCTTCTCAAAACGGCGGATCAGGGTGTGCTTCACGGCAACAATTGCTTCAAGCCGACGTCGGTTCATTTCATCGTCGGTCCAGTCATAGAGCGCCAGCGTGCCCCGCAGAACCTCCGGATTGTCCATCATGCTGAGGAAGTTTGAACCAAGGTGGCTCATCACCCGCCAGTGAAAACGGTCGTTTGCCGGGGGATATAGCGGCATCGTCGGTGCTGTGACGTTCAGTACCCTGACGGGCACTTTGCCGGTTTTGACCACTCTGTCCAGGAGCGTACTTTCCAGCGCTTTGCGCGGAAGCTGGCCGTTGGTGCCAGTTATTCGCATCGAGAGGGATTCTGGTTTTTCGGACAGTTGCTCCAGCTCGAATGAACGTCCCCCGAGAATTAGCCAGGTGTCATACAGGCCAGAGGGGCCGCGTTTCACGCGGGTGTGGTAATAACGTTCAGGGGCATCGTGGCGCATCATACCGCCCCGGTGCCGGAAACTGGTGAACGGTACATAGGGGTGTTTACCATTCTTCACCGCACCGTGGATGTTATCGACGCTGTAAATCTCGGTGTGACCATCCTGAAGACGCAGCGGCCTGAGCAGGTATTCGTTATCCAGCGGATCAAGTGTCAGCGGATCGGCTTCGAGGGTAAAAAGATTGATGACCGGGGCACAGTGCAGCCGGAAGTTTTCTGTCTCAAAAGGCAGATCGGATGACCAGGCTTCACTGAGCACAATGTCGATTTCAAACCAGGTGCTGGCCGCAGTGAGCCCGATGGCGTCGAGGCCGCGCAGCTCAACGAACATAAACTTTGGACGGAAGCTGAAATATTCAAGCAGCAGTTGGTAACCACTGAAGGCAGTATCGGCTTTCTTCCACAGGCCATCATTGTCATCAAAACCCATGGGTTTGCACCAGCCATCAAACTGATAACGTTCAGTATGCATCCCGGCATGACGGGCATACATTGCATGTACACGCCGGGTCATTGCCAGATGCAGCGCAGAGCTAACCGGACTCTCTGCGTTAAGAAAAATGGCGACTTTGTCTACCCCGGCTTTACTCCAGTCCACTTTTTCAGGGCATTCGAAGCGCAGACGGATAGCAGAGCGGCCATCGGTTTCAGTATGGAGGCGAGCATCTGCAAGGTGCAGTGGTTGTAGCGGCACATCGCGGGTCGTCCGGTACTGACAGGCGGTTCTATGCGGCCCGACAGGACGTGACAAAACGGAGAAGCCTTCCGCCAGCATTTCAACCTGACGCAGACTACGCCAGTCAGGAGAGAACTCGACGATGGCCAGCGACGGGATAGTCCGCATATAATGCGGCCACAGCAGACTTACCAGCCCTTCGGTCATTTCCGGCAGATCATCATCCAGCTTTTCACGCAGACGGCCTATCAGGAAGGCAAAGCCTTCAAACAGACGTTCCACATAGGGATCGCGGGCGCCGGGTTTATCCAGATTAAGCATTGCTGCCCGATCCGGATGGGCTCGGGCAAACTCTTTACCCGCCTCACGCAGGTAACGCATCTCTGCTTCGTAATAGCGCAGGGTCAAATCATCCATGCACGGCATTCCTGAAAATTTTTAAATAGAAAATTAGCCACAGAGCACCATGGCACGGGTCGGGCGGTTCAGTTAACGCGAGATACTCTATCCTCATCGGAGTGAGCTTGCGGGAAAGCGGATCCTGAGCGAGCGTCATACAAACGATATGCGGTGGGAAACGTTACATAATCATGGGACAAAGGAATCCTTCCTTTGGCGCGAGATTATGCTTCAGCCAGTCACAGAGCCATGCCTGCCACTGCCGAAAGGTCATAAACTACCACGGGGATAAGTTTGCCCGCCCATCGTTACTGGCGCTCTTCTGCGCCAGTAACGACACTGAAGATAGTATCGGGCAGCGTGAATCCCTGTAGCTTCAGTAATGCAAGAGGGCCATTGCCGAGCTCGCTGCGCATCACAAACTTCAGAGGATTGCCATCGGCAGTGATCCACACCAGTTGCGTACGGCTGGCATCAAGAGGTGTGATCCGGGCTTTGTTCAACAGGCGAATGAAGCCCCAGTTACCCTGATTACTGGCGTAGAGTTGCATGCCACTGTTTACACTACGCCAGCTGAGCGAGACACCTGGATAGTCAGTATTCCCCGGCCAGATAAAACTCTGCCAACTTTCCATCTGATTGAAGTAATCCAGATGCTGCTCATCAAGGGTCAGTTGCACCCTGGCAACATCCCGTGAAGGACGCGCCATCAGTTCGAAGTTAACACCGGCATCGCCCTGAGAAAACACGATATCAGACAGCTCAGCCAGCTGATTAATCGCCCGGAGAAAATCCGGACTGATAACCATCCCCTGACTTGCGGAAGGGTCAATAACCCAGCGATTCCCCTCCTGGTGGAGGATCCCGCCAAGATTCGTTTTCAGAAAGGCAGTGATTCGACCCGAGTCGCTACGCAGGAACTGAGCCAGTAATGGCAGGGAGGCATCGCTGCCAGTGGCTTTAAACGGGTACCGTCCCGCAAAGGCCTTATTCCACTGTTCGACAATGGTTGCCTGCCAACGGGCATTGAGGCTACCCGCAGCCGGGACAAGTACCTGCCGCCAGGCCAGATCAAGCGGTTGTACAAACAACGACTGGCCAAATCCATTCCACTCCTGCCCCAGACTCGCCGCAAC
This sequence comes from Citrobacter werkmanii, assembly GCF_008693645.1. NCBI lineage: Bacteria > Pseudomonadati > Pseudomonadota > Gammaproteobacteria > Enterobacterales > Enterobacteriaceae > Citrobacter > Citrobacter werkmanii. The sequence continues at coordinate 3,554,121 of NZ_CP044101.1, forward strand.
CAGACTGCCGTAGTCGCGGGTATCGGTCAGATCGATGGCTTTGCCCTGGAATATGGTCTGAGCCAGCATCTGAGACATGGCCTGCGGATCCGGGGCGCTGGTGACCTGCTGAAGCTTGAGCCGCACCTGAGTTACGCGGGCCAGCCAGGACTGGAAACTGAGATTACCGTTTCTACCGGTACCTTCTTTACCTTCCATCACCCCCATAAGTGGCCCAAACACCCCATCGAGCGGTCCTTTAGGACCCTGAGCTTGCTCTATAAACTGTTTTGCATTTTTTTTCTGACCGATCAGCTTCTTCGCTGAGTCCACTATCGAGTCGGCAAGTAGCTCCCCCTTCTGCCCCGTTTTCCCCTGGAAGTTTAGCGTGTTCATCAGGGCAACCAGCGGGGACTGACGGACATCACCAATGAGACTGAGCTGGGCAATCGCCTCAGACAGTGACGCAGCTTCCTGCCACTGAATGCTGTTGACCATGTTCAGCCAGGCATTACCAAAATCGGTAAAGTAGCGTTCAGTCAGGCGGGCCTTCAATGCCTCCGGGGAGATATCACTCCCTGTCTGATGTGTCTTCTCCGTCAGCACCCAGTCAATTTCATCGCGGCGGGCTTTGACGACTTCGTTAATCGCATCCTGTACCTGCTCTTCCCAGGCCTGACGCGTAAACATTCCCGGGACGACTTCGTCAGTGCGGAATACCGTTGAGGCATCAGTATCGCCGGTCATATCGGCAAGCGTTAAATCAGGCCAGTTGCTGGCCACGCGCTTAAGCATCTCCTGATATAACCCGGACTCAGCGTTCCGCTGGCCTATTTGCTTGAGCAGGATCTGACGGACCGTGCTGATTAGTTCAGCATCAGGCTTAATTTTCCATTCCGGGTGTGCCGGGAGGTTCTGCGCATAGAAGCTCAGCAGTTTCGGGGCCAGCGCCTGCCACGTGCCATCCGGCACATTCTGGCGTTTCGGTAAGGCTTTCAGCACGTTTTTTGCCAGCCATTCTGCGTCCGCTTTGTCCGGACGAGCCATCATCAGATAACTTTTGAGCACGTCGTAGGTTTGCTGTGTGCCCTGCGTACGGGCATCACTGGCAGGAGGAAGTTGCACAAAGGCATTCAACTGCTGCCTGAGACTATCTGCTGTGGCATCCCTCATCAGCTGTGCGTTATTTTTCGCATACAGCGGCCAGAGTGCGGCCAGCGTGTCGCCGTCCTGATTAAGACCAAATCGTGTGTACCATGGAGCGCCGGTCGCCTCTCGATGTTGCAGACGGGCAATGGCTTGCTGTAGTACGAGCTGGTTGTGCAGGCGTACAGCCAGTGGTTTTGCGGTATCTGCTGCCTGCCTCGCGGTTTCCTGCGCCTGATAAATTTGGGTACGGTTAACGATCAGGGACAGCAGTGTACCGGCCCCCCACAGAACAATCAGGGAAAGCAGAATTAACCGCAGCATCTTCAGCCAGTCGAAGCCCAGCTTTCTGCCGCTGGAGGCATCACAGTCATCAATGACGGCTTTCCAGGTCGGTGTGTCGAGGCGTGTGTTTGGTATCGTTCCGGTAACAGCCAGTTCTGGGCTGAACATGGCACCGCGTAAACGCCAGGCTGTGGATCCCTGCATCAGCCCGCTGAGCAAAACAGCCAGACTGGCTTTCAGCTCCTGCCGTAGTCGGAGGGACAACTGAAGCAGACCGAAATCAGCCGGATTATTCAGTATCTTTGCCATACCCACTTTTTGCAGGTGTAGCGCCAGTGTAGAAAACCCTTCACCCGCGCTTTTTACGGTGCATTCCGGCCCGAAGATAACCCCTGTCGCCGCCGTTTCCTCGCCCTGCAGAGCACCGGTAGTGTTGTCAGTCAGCCACAGCCAGACAGGCGCCTGCCAGCCAAGCTGATGGTCGGCTTTCTGGCGGCAACGCAATAAGGCATCCCGTTCACTATCCGTAGGGAGGGCTGAGGTACTTATTACCTGAATGATGCCATCAATCGGTTGTCCGGATCGCAGGCGCTTCAGTTTTGAAAGGAAGATCTCATCCGGAAGTGACTGCGCGTCACCACCATAAATCAGCACGTTGCCGTCGCCTTCCTGCCATAGGTCATGACACAGGCCCGGGGCCGCTTTTTGGACGTCGTCCGGATTACCCATCACCAGCAGGAGTCGCACCTTATGTTGCCAGCGACGTCCATAGCGAAACCGCAGATGCTCAGACACCGCGTCTTCGCTGAAGACAGGTTCTTCGTCGTCGTCTTCGCTGGCAATGGCATTCATCACCGGAGAGACACACTCCGCTTTTTTCTGCCCCCACTGGAAATACAACCCGGATTTACCCGCGTGGTCGAAAGCCTTCTCAGTCAGCCAGCCGAGTAAAAACAACGCAGCAACCAGTATGGCGCATAATGTGAGTATGCGTTGGCGGTCATAGGGTCCGAAGCCGGTGGCCGAAGCCACGCGTTCCGGAAAGGCATAAAACAGAAATGCCACGATGACCGTCAGAAAAAAGGCGACAGTTACAACAGAACCAATGAGAGTTTTTACTTTTACCTTAGACATTCCTGGGCGATTCCTTGCGAACTTCTTCTTTGGTGATGACGGCGATCCAGATGTCATCTTTGTCAGCGGCGGGTTGTGCGGCGATAACCTGCGGGCCATTATCGCTACATGCAACTGAGGCAAGAATAATAGCAAGCCAGGGGGCGGCGAGTCTGGCATATCCCAGAGCGGGATCAATACCATGATTGTCTTTTGACAAACTGAATGTCACCCCGTTATCTTCACAAGCCATATTCCATCCACTTCCGCTTGAAAGGACTGGACCTGTATACCAGGCCGTTTTTAGTGCTTCAGGGGCTGTTGCGGCCCATAACAGTGCCCTGTCCAGCGTTTTTACAAGCCGGGTTTCCTGGCCCTTTTCAGGGCGATGGAGACATACCGCATCAGGATAACCAACAGCCTTACGGTTGCTGAGCACCACAAGGGTAATGGCATCGGCGTCACCTTCATCAGGCTGAGCAGGCAATGAAAACGTTACTCCTGTAAGGATGCCTGGAGTATCCCAGCGCTGGTCCAGCCAGGCATCAAGCCCCGCCAGACCTTTGCCCGCAAGGAGCCTGAAAACCCGCCCGGTTTTGGTAGTGAGTTCATTTCTGAAGCGCTCCTCCAGTTTGGGTCGGATATCCTCGTCACAGTCCAGCATCAGGCAGCAAGGAATATCCTTCGACAGAGTGTCGGTAATTTTTTGTACATGGGAAACGAGTGTTGACGTGGCGGAGATAAGTTCTGTATCCAGATCTGTCTGAAAACTGGCTAAAGCTGCATACCTGACAGCAGATTTGGAACCCCGTGGCGTTGAGGCCTCTGAAGCTGGAACAGTATGATTAACTGCTTTCACCAGAGCACCCGGACTATTTCCTGAAAAGTGTTGAACGCATGTATCGAGTATCCAAGCACAGCGCTGGCCCCGACGAGTTTCGCGATCAATAAGCGCTTCGCGTTCCACATTCCGGGACTCAGCCCCCACCTGCTCTGCTTTGTATGCAAACCGGCGCAGGGAGAAAAGCAGTCCCCAGAGACAGAAAGGCAATCCCAGGGCAGTAAACCAGAAAATAAAGCCAGTGCGTTCTGTCGTCCAGTTCCAGAGCGTTAGAGCAATCCCTCCTGACATGACAAATGCCAGGAACAGCAGCCATCGGCGGGTATCAGGTCGTGGAACCTTCGCCGCCTTTTCAGGGATGGTATCCAGCAGGACTGGCATACTCAGGCAACCTTGGCAGGAGCAAAAGAACTGATCAATGTGCAGCCACAGCCACATCTATGACTGTGAAAGGCAACCGGGATCCCGTTATCAAGATAATCAGGGTTACCTTCGATGATAGTTGTCGGACCATGTCCAGGTATCGGGCAGGAAACCATATCTCCTTTACGCGCCACGCCAATCCCACCAAATATCATGGAGCCAGAACAGGTCATGACTGAGCCACCGTGAGTGGTTTTGTCGCCTTTTCGAATAATTTGCAACATTTGTATCTCCATCAGTCTATTGTATATAGTAAAGAATAAATTAATATTTATTACTCAAGTGTCTCACCCTAGACCCAAGAAATAAGAGGCAAACCTTCTGCATTGATATATCCAATATTCACCCATTTATTATCTGGAGTTGTTTGAATAATCTTTACCTTATCTCCGGGAACAAGATAAGCACTGGTTTTGTTATTGTCATTTGGCAAAGCGAATAATTTTGACTTGGTTTTTACAGTGGATTTTTCGGTAATGTCGCTCAGATATCCAGAAATATATTATAATACAACCCCTTTCACTTTTTTGGCTTCCAGATACGTTTTCCATAACAGCGCATCTCTGGTTAACATATCCAAGTATGTCTTCCAGAGCGGAGCATCCTTGCCGTAGTGCCATTCACTGGCGTGTTTTGCAATTACACGGTATAAGCGGTCACGGAAAGAGATATCATGGATCGCCGGAAGATAATTGTGAAATAAGCCTATGGAAAATTAAATCCTTCCTCATTTACATAAGGAATGTCAACTATATAATCACTTACAACACTATCACTTCTATATGAGTTCGGCAAACAATCACTAGATTGAATAATCTTTCCATTTTTTTTGATATCAAACGACATTGTGTATTCATTTTTTTCAGAACCTTCGATTACATCAATGACATAACTATATTTGCCGCGTTTGAAGCTATAATAAGTAACACCCATCTTGCTATCTTTGGTGCGTCTCAGTTTATTCCCTTCGTTAAAAACAACTTTTAACTCTGTTTTACCATCCCTTTTAAAACCATAATTAATTTCTTTTGTAATATTATCAATGAAGAATGAAGCTTCTTTACCTCCCTCTCCAGGTAATGAGCAAGTAATGATTTTAGTCATATTCTGTTCAACTGCCAAAGCGCCTGCCGACAAAAAAAAACAAAGCACCCCCGCTAAAAACATCTTATATTTTCTCATTGAAATACCGTTTCGCATAATGAATAAGCCTCTTGTCGCTCTGCCAATCCCATGTCCCCACCGTTTACTCTTTTTGTAACAGCAACAACATCACTATAGCCGTTGCCTTGATCTAATGAATAGACCTCGTAATGCAACCAAAACCATATATTCCCCTCAGCATCAACGCCTGGTACTTTTGCAAGCGTCAGGATCCCCGGAGCCTTTGTTTTTCGACCGCCTGCTGTTACTCCGGTATCACTCTTGTCAAACAACGGTGCATCGGCTTTCCAGGTCAGATACACCGGCGCATCCTCTCCTGCTCTTCCGGGATTAGTGATGAACTTCTCCATATCATCCATGCTCAGGCACTCTATATGTACCTGGTAGCGCGAGCGTTTGCCGTTTTCTTCCGGTAGCTGATAAAAACCCATATGCCCAAGACTGTCTCCGGCATTGACCGGTACAGGCTCTGAAGGTACATACACATCATTAAAAACGGGTTCACTACCGGATGCTGCCGCTGCAACCGGCGTCAGACTGTCGCCGTCTGATACTACCCATACCCGATCGCCCTTTTTCAACTTATCCTTATCCCGGCCCAGAGTAACCAGACTGAATGTTCTTGCTGCATCGCCTGGATTCTTACCTGGACGGATGACCTGCTGCGCGGTATTACCGGGCTCGTATGAAAGCGGGAAATCTGCCGCCAGTCTGTCTGCATTTTTATACTGCAGTACACCCTCACTGCTCAGATAACTGACATGATATCATTGAAAGTCTTTTATTTAATATCTCAGAACTTTGGTTTGTTTTTCAAATAAGCCAAAACCTCCCCTGCTGTTTTAAACTTATACTTAACAGGTTTCCCATTAGCAACCCCATCCTGTCCCCCCTCAAAAAAATTCGATATTTCAACGCTTTTGACTATGCTATTTTTATAGTAATCATAAGCGAATACTTCATAATATTTCCCAACAGTATTAATCCCATCCAGATCATAAATCCAACTAACTATTATGAATAAATTTTGTTTATATTGACCTTTCCCCCAGAATACCGATTCGATGTTTGCAATGCTACCGTCATATGAATAGGAATCGAACGTAATGCTATTCTTTGGAATACACCGATTAGGTACGAAAGATGCTTTAACATCAGGGTGTTCATCGTTTCCTGAAAAATAATGAAAAAAAATGGAACTACCTGAATACATATGGTCAGACTTTAACACCTGAATGACGTGCTCATGATTTGCATTTAAAAATGCACTAACTTTATCATTTTCACATGCGTAAACATTTTCTGTAAAGAAAACAACCAAGAATACTAGCCATTTAAATTTCATTTAATACACCCTGTGTTATTTTGCTTTATGTAATTAAATGCAAGATTTTTAATTTCACCTCGGATCACCATATCCAACCTAGCTGTATTAACTTTATACGTAAGGTCACTGAGGTTATCTGCATCCGCCAAAGAATTTATATTCGCAAACTTCGACCAAAACCAGCACGCTGAGTCAACCGCCATAGCAGGATCTTCCTCTAACAACTTCGGATTCGATATGACATCGTTTCCACTGAAACTTTTATAGCTATTATAAGTCTCTTTATGAGTTAAGTGGATTAGCCCTCGCCCTCTATAATCCATCCCTTCAAAATCACTAGGGAATAGCGTTTTTGCCAGCTCATCCTCATTTTTTACAAGATGATCTTTAGTATATTGTTTTCTTTGTGCTTCGGTATAGCTTGGGAAACGTCTTGATAGTCCTATATTTAACTGGGTGTAATATATGTTCCAAAGCCTATCACCATTAGTATAGTAAAAACCTTCTCTAAACCTGGTAAGCCTTTGAGTTTCCACGCCTATTTGGCCTAAGAAGTGAGAAATCCTTAAACAGTTATTAATTTCATATTTTATAAACGCGTTTGTTAATAATGGAGCATATAAACCAGCCTTTTCAAGGCTAATACCGAAACAATGAACAAGCAACTCAGGTTTTATTTCTATTCCATTCCGGCAGAACGAACACGGTATCATATGACCAAACCGCTGCCTTAAATTATACAAAAACACCACCGGATGCATATGCCAGACTTCCGGCCCCAGTGCCACACCTTTTTCACACACAGCCTTCATCCATGTCATCTTATCCAGAAACGCTTCCAGATACGTTTTCCACAATGGTGCATCCGTGGTTAATTTATCCAGGTATATCTTCCAGAGCGAGTCATCCTTACTGTAATACCATTCACTGGCGTGCTTCGCTATCACACGGTATAGATGGTCACGATAGGAGACATTATGCACCGCCTGAAGATACTCCTGCTCCGGGTAATACCCGTCATGGTTACTGTCTATCAATGCCAGCAATCGCTGGTAGTTATATTTGTTCAGGGTATGAGTAGTGCGCGTTTCATCCTGTGCCGCTTTATACAACTGCTCCAGAATACCCTTCACCACGTTATTCGGTTGTTTTATTCCATCAATCAGGTCAAAACTTTCCGGAGCCTTATTCAGCGTGACAAAGCCGAGCTCACCAAGCGCATACTGCGACACTTTCTGAACACTGGCAGCGGCCAGCCAGCCACCTTCTGGTCTTATCTGATAGTATGCCGCATCCTTGTTACTGGTCAGCGTATTCCCCTCAGCATCAACGCCTGGTACTTTTGCAAGCGTCAGGATCCCCGGAGCCTTTGTTTTTCGACCGCCTGCTGTTACTCCGGTATCACTCTTGTCAAACAACGGTGCATCGGCTTTCCAGGTCAGATACACCGGCGCATCCTCTCCTGCTCTTCCGGGATTAGTGATGAACTTCTCCATATCATCCATGCTCAGGCACTCTATATGTACCTGGTAGCGCGAGCGTTTGCCGTTTTCTTCCGGTAGCTGATAAAAACCCATATGCCCAAGACTGTCTCCGGCATTGACCGGTACAGGCTCTGAAGGTACATACACATCATTAAAAACGGGTTCACTACCGGATGCTGCCGCTGCAACCGGCGTCAGACTGTCGCCGTCTGATACTACCCATACCCGATCGCCCTTTTTCAACTTATCCTTATCCCGGCCCAGAGTAACCAGACTGAATGTTCTTGCTGCATCGCCTGGATTCTTACCTGGACGGATGACCTGCTGTACGGTATTACCGGGCTCGTATGAAAGCGGGAAATCGGCTACCAGGGTGCCTGCATTTTTATATTGCAGAACATCGTCACTGCTCAGATAGTACGCCCAGTTTGTACGCGAAGTGCAGTTCACAACGCCTTCTGACTCATTAGTGTAAGCCGGAGTACATTTTTCCCACCAGGACGGAACAGGCACCGATTCTGTTGCTTTCAGATTCCCCTGGTCTGATACCGTCCAGACTTTAGTCCCCGCTGCAAGTGTGCCTGCTGCTGCATTTTTCGTCTCACGGGTAATGGTCACTTCAGTAAACTGACGCCTGTCACTGCTACGGGTGACTATAGTGTCACTCAGCGTGACTACCGTGTCTTTCTCCAGTTTTCCGGCTGTGCGCCCTGCCTGCAAATCTTCCGCACTGGAGTAATAGCGCTGGACGCCTGCCACTTTTCTGTCCGCCAGGCTTCCCTGTTGTTTATAAGCAGCATAAGGCGCCAGATTCATATACAGCGTGAAAAATGTCAGTCCGCTCTCTTCTGTATCACCCGGCTGGATATAATGTTTCACCAGCACAAAAGAGGTCGAAAGGAACAGTTTTTCACCGCGCCATTCAATCGCAGCACTCTCATAGTCCTTACTGACGCGCCAGGCAACTATCTCACCATCCGCCATACAACGAATAAATTGTTCCCCTTTATAGAGCTCGCGACAATATTCATTCTCAGCTTCGCTGTCAGTACTCAGGGCACACCAAGGGATTGTTGCATCAGTAATATGGATACCGCCATGCCACATTCCCTGACTTCCCACCAGAAACAGTCCTGAGCTTTCTCCACCGAGCGTCGATAACAACTCTTCCGCAGAGGAAAAGGCATGACCATTTTTGTTTGACGGTACGGGGTAACTGATTTTGGGTAACTTTGCTGTCATAAATCACCTTCCATGCTATTCACTGCTCCATTTGGCGGAGTTTTTTGTCGTGACCGTCACGTCTGTCATTTTAAAGTCCGGTGTCTCCAGTGGCAGACTGGTGCCAGTTCCTGGCACCAGATAACTCGCTACTTTCATCACCATCATCCCCTCAGAACCATGCTCAATGCCGTTTTTACTCAGCCTCAGGTAAGACCCGCCACCGTTAAGCGTCAGCGTTTCCGGCGTGCTGATAATTATTTCATCTTCACTACTGGTCACCGTCAGCTGCTTTTCAGAAAACAGGGCCATCGTGTTGTGCTGCGCCTGAATCTCGATGTCTCCCTGGTTGGCAACCAACTTCGCCCCGTCTTTATGCACAAACAGACCGAGGGCTTTTTCAACGCTCACGGACAAATTTTTCATCGCACCGATATCAAGATGCTGGCCTGCATTGATCATGGTATTGCCGGTGCTGCTGAGCTGAAGGTGTTCACCTGAGGCCATTGCCACCCCCTGCGGAGCACTACCCAGCAGGACCGCTGACTGGAGGGCTTTGATTTTGTCGGTCACAAAATTAATCTGGGTGTTGATGTCAGAGACCAGGGCTCCGGCGGCTTCGGCGGCGCTGTTCAGGGCCTGCATCTGGCTGTTGGCCTGGTTAATCTGGTTAATGGCAGGGGCCATTTCCAGCACCGGGCCCTGCGCTTTGGCCTGGGCATCCGCCGTCAGGAACAGCCCTTTTGCCGCACGTACTGCGCCATGTTCATCCGTTCGCAGTTCAAAACCGGCGCCGCGCTTTTCTCGCTGGCTGTTGACCAGGTGCCCCAGGTTCAGCTGCGTTTTGCCATATTCCGTCGCGAGCTTGATATGCTCTTCCTGGCGCTTATCTTCCATCCGCAGCTTATTGTTCGCCGGCGTGCGCCACACGTTCCGCGTATGATTATCGCTGGTGACATGATCCGGATGATCTGAGTCATGCAAGGCATAAGCGATGTAGGGACGATCCGGGTCTCCGCCGTCAAATACGACAGCCACTTCCGTTCCGTCGATAAGCGGTGAGTGGAATCCGTATGTATCACCGGCATAGGGTTTCGCCAGCCGCAGCCACAAATACGCATAGCCCTGTTCGGAATAGTTGCGGTCAAAGTCCAGTTTCACCCGGTAGCGGCCCTGTGCGTCGAGCCAGGAGTACGTATCACCTTTCTGTGTGCTTTCCACCCGGGCCGGAAGCGAGCCGGGTATTACCGGGCGGCTGAGCAGTGCCGGACGCCAGCAGACGGTTTCGCTGTAGGGGATACCCTCAAAGGTCAGCGTAAAGCTGCTTTTGCGTGAACCGCTGGTGCGTACCGTGGTTATGACGATGCCTTCCCTGACAGCATCGGGTAGCGTGCCGTCCGTTTCCAGTACCTGACCCGGAGCCAGATGGGGGCTGGAGGAATGCCCGCTGACGCATGACTGCGTGTTCAGAATACGTTCATGACGCAGGCGGGCGAAGTATGCCCCGGTCTCAGTGCTTTCAGCGTCATCGGCTGTCAGGAAAGGTTCCGCATAATGGTATGTTTCCCCGGTGGTGATCCCTTCCTTGCTGAAAATGCTTTCGGCACTGTCCTGAGGTTTCAGCGCTTCACGGTAGTTGTAGTCCCGGGTGGCCACACTCCCGCTCACCACCTTATATGCGGTCTGAATATCCCAGATGCTCTCCTGCCCGCTGTCGCTCATCCCGGCCTGGTTGCGCAATGGCAGGGTGACACCAAATTCATACTGCTGCTGGCTGTCCTGAAAAATCACCACGTCTTGCTCAAGACGGCTGTCCATTTCATAGCGCCAGTAAATGCCCACCTCCGCCAGCAGACGCTGGATAAATTCCAGGTCAGTTTCCCGCCACTGGGTGATGAGCTCCCGGGAGGGATATTCGCGGGAGAGCCGGAACTCAAAATCATGCCCTTCCAGACCGTGTTTACGCAGTACCTGTTCGACCACCTCAATCACTGATTGACTGAGGTAGATTTCGCTCCCTTTCGTATACTCCAGTAGGGCGATACGGGGAACGATCGTCAGCGCATAGTGGGTCTCATCATTCGAGGTGGACACGCGGCGAAAGGATTCCACCACGCCAAACACCGTCCTGACCGGCAGCGCAGGTGTTCCGTCAAACACCGGGGTCTGGAAAGTAAATGACGCGGGTTTCAGCAGTAACGCGCCGCAGGCAATATCCACAGAGGAGCTGGTGACCGCCACGTCATACCGCCAGGGCTGACTGAGGGATTCCACCGCGCTGTAGTGCAGAACATCCAGAAATTCGCTGCATTCATGCACCTCAACCCGGTACCGCGACTGCCCTAAAAGCTGCGGTACCACGCTAGTTGCCTTGTTGATCAGGGAACTGCTCATGACGGATCTCCTTCTGCCCGTTCATCAAACGCCAGCACAATGCCCTTTTCGTCATCCCAGGTCAGTTGTAATGAGGAGGGCTTTTGTTTTGCCGCTATATGGCTTAACAACTGTTGACTCAGAACCGGCAGGTCACCTTCACCCTGATCCAGCGACTTTAACAACCAGTGCTCAGGCGTGATTTCTGCATGCGCACGGTTCTGACATAAAGAAGCCGCCCCCTCCAGTGCTCTGGCGCAATAAGGGTTAAGTCGTCGTAGCAGGACTGCTGAATAATGTTCCATGTCGTTCCCTCTTGTTCAGGCACGCTACCGCCCTTGACCGTCAACCGATGCCCATAAGGTTCATGCCGATAAATTGTGTGACGGCTCTGCAAAGCGTCCACCTGACAGGCACTGTGCAGAGCAATACAAAACGGCGGACAGAAGGGATATGTCCGCCAGGGGCTTACGCCGTGGTACGTTCGTTCCAGGAATCGGAATGAATGATGTTGCCGTCTTTGTAGGTCCGGGAGATTTTTTCGTAGCGCAGCTCGATCTGCTCAAGGTGGTTATGCTTCTCAAAAGAAGGCTCCTTGATGTCAGCGCCGCCATCGTCTTTCAGCCGCAGAAAATCCGGGATTGCCATGTTTACTTCTCCATTTATTTAGTTGAAACGTCACTTACATCCTGTGACGCGTGTTTTGCATCTGGCAGACGACAGGCGTCAGCTTGCGGTACCAGGCTGATCTCGACACGCCGGTTGTGCGCACGGCCATCAGGCGTGTCGTTTGATACAATCGGTCGGCTGTCACCGTAACCCTGCACGGCAAAACAACTTTCCGGTATATCCCCGGTATCACGCATCCAGTTACGGACGGCCTCCGCTCGTTGCAAAGACAGGGTCTGGTTGAGTTGCGCGCTGCCGGTATTGTCTGTGTGGCCGCTAACCACGATGAGCCAGCCTGTTCTGGCTTTGATCCCCACCAGTGCGTTGACGAGTATTTTGGTTGAGCCGTCTTTAAGTGCTGATTTGCCAGAATCAAACAGCGACATGCTGTCGAGCCGTACAATTTTGGGTACCGGTTTTGGTTTAGGGGCAGGTGGGGGAGTCCAGGTATCGATAGCCTGCTGCAAGGCCAGCCACAGGCGTTGCCCAGGATAATAGCCCAGGCTGTAACGTAAAGGCTCTCCCTGACGCTGCCACCGCTCAAGCAGGAGCACATCCTGTTTCAGTGCGGCCAGTGATTCTGCTTTAGGACGGTAATGTTTCATGGGAATAGCATTCCAGCGCTGTAAATTGGCACTGACATGACGAATAAGATTACGATTATTGAGCGCGGACATGCCCATAGCCGTCAGAACGCACAGCCACATCAACAGAACCAAACGGCGGGTACGCTGGCCCCCCTGAACTGTCGAAGTAAACGGTACCAAAAGTGGCAGAACGGCATCCGGGAACAAACCGGTATGAAGTGGCTGCAGGGATTCCCGTGAAAACTGCAAGCAGGTGCGGGAATAGAGCCAATCGGACCAGACAGACTGAGTCTCTGGATTGATTACTCCGAGGCGCATAGCCACGGAAAATATGCGCACAGGCGGTGTTAACCGGTCAGGTTTCTCCAGCTCATCGGCCAGCATATTACGGATAAAGGAAAATGCCTGGCTGACTGCTGGCAGCGCCAGGATATTGTCTCCCGCCTGCTGCCAGTCAATGAATGCCTGAGGCGAATCATTAACCGGGCATACAATCCGCTCATCACCCCGAACGATTATCCACGGCGTTTCAGGCCCGGAAAATTCGGCACTCAACACAACCGGCAGTGTGAATCCCGTCAGGGATTTAATCTGTTTACACTGCTGGCGGAGCGTTTTCAGTGCGGAACGCAGAACGGCTTCATCCTGATGATAGTCTGGCAGGCAACGGTACATCACCGAGAGCTGTCCGACCTGGCGCGGGAACTGCTTCTGTATGCTGCGGACAATGTCAGTTAACCGGCTGACGTCACCGGCCCATAGCCACCATCCCTGGGCTGTTTTACGCAGAGGACCTCCCTGAAACAACGTTTCCAGCATGTCACCACACACCAGTACAACGGGGCCCTGGGTGTCGAGTAATGGCAGTTCAGCAACCGGGAGGGTAACGTCAGAAGCAGGCTCTTCACTCCGACAGTTTTTAACAACATACCCGCCTGCCAGAAGGAGGAGCAGCAGAGTGATCAGACCGTTAAAAACGTTGCCTGTCGGGATAAAACACCACAGCAACCACACCAACGTGGCAACGGCTACCAGGGTGTGCAGAACTACCGGAATGATGACTGTTCTACGCATTAGCCATGCAGCTCCGGTATTTGTGCTGACAACAGAGCCTGAAGCCACAGATGGCCCCCCCACCAGATAACGCCGGTAAGAATGACGGCAAGCGCTATCCAGAACCAGACTGAACGGAACAGACTCCAGCGATGTTTCCCCATCAGGTCAACAACCAGTGACAGACCGGCATCAGGCGGAGAAACGCGTTCAGAAAGGGCTTTCACTACCTCATCACGCTGCGACTGACTGACCTCTTTCAGGCTGTATAACCCCTGAAAACCCAGGGCAATCACCCGGTGATAACAGGTTAAAACGGCCGGGTTCGGTGAGGGCTGACGCAGGACTTCTGCAATGCGATCCCATAGCGCTTCACCTGCCCGAAGTGATCCAAAAAATCGGGCCTGAAGCGGCGCTTTACGCCAGGCTATCTGGCCTTCATCAACTTTCGTCTCCTCTCCTTCCTCGCTTTTTTCAGGCTTACGGCTCATCACCGTCTCGTCGAGCAGGGCGCATTGTGCGTAGGAAATATGCCCGACACTGGCCTCGTCATAACCGGCACGCTCCAGCGCTTCCCGCACACTTTCAACCTGTTTAACGCATTTGTGGTAAAGCGCAGAGCCATTAAGCGTGACAGCGCCGTTCTTCAGCATGGTGACGGTGAGCCAGGTCTCCGTCATCAGCTGGTCGATATCAATATCCTGTCTCATGAGCGCAATACCGCAAACAGTTCAAGTTCCAGAGCGCCAAGTAACTCAGGCACATAGAACATACACACCCCCTGCTCCAGCATTTCATGCGCAGCGGAGCTTTCCATATCAAGCGCGAAATACTGGTTCTCCATACGTACAGGCAATGCTGCTGGGACCCTGCTCACCGGAATCAATGGAATCCCCCTGAGCGCGGCGCCATATATGGTATTAACCTCATCAGGTGACCCCGCCTGACAGAGTGCCGGGAATTTGTCGGCAACCTGCCAGGCCGGGATATCTGAGCGCACAGAGAGCCAGAGGTCGGCCTCTTCACGCAGACGAATATCGTGAAGGTTGGCCTTCCATGTCTGTCCGTCCGGGCGGGACATTTCCAGTGCAATGACCCGGGATGGCAGACTTGCCTCCAGCAACCCCGCTATCAGGTCAAACAGCGGGGGAAACGCATTGGCTGGTTCCTCGTGGTCATACCCCGGTATAGCGTCAAGGTCATGGTCCAGGGAAAAGGTCAACATACTGCCTGCCAGACGAGCGAGCTCCGCCCACACCTGTTCAGGTGGACGGCAAGGAAAACGTTCGTATTCCGTCAACACTCTGGCGTGAGAATTCAGTGCATTCAGCAACCAGAAAAGGGAAACATCCGCGACAGCAAAATCGGCAAGTCTTTCGTTGCTTTCACGACGCATGGTCATCAGACGCTGGCGTCGGGAGCGTAACTGGCGATTGAGCAGCACCAGACGTTCGCGAAGAACCGGACTTGCTCCGAATGACGCCACTGGAGGAATAAAAGACGGATCCTGTCGCCACGCATTTTGTCCATCCCGGAGCAGTCTTGCTACCGGGCAGACTTTCCAGGCCTCATTACTTTCATGGGCAAACCGGATGGTGAAATTAAACCGGGCAACTGCCATGGATTCTTCTTCAGAACCAAAAACATCCGGTATAGTTACCCATTCCTCCCGGTAACGAAGCGGACGGTCAGCGGTCATGCCTTCCTGTTCAACATTAACAACACCGGGCTGCAAATGAGGGAGTGCGATAACGACTGTTACCGCATCCAGACCAGCCAACAGATCCGGGTCTAACTCGCGAGGAGGGGGAAGCAGATCGCTCCTTTGCGCATCAATCAGTGAACCATCTTCCAGCCAGAGGCGTAACTGCGTAATCTGGATCAGGCCGGACGAAAGAAAACTGTCATTAAACTCAATCTTTTCCACGCCCCAAGGGAACGGGGTGGCTAGCGCTGATGCACCGGCACTGCGAAAAGATTCCCATTCAGCCTGCTGCTGGAACTGCTGAGGGGACAGCAAAGCCCCCTCGTTCCACAGTGGACGATAAATTTTCATCCCTGTCCTGCCTTATGCTTTTGCTTTAGGCATCCGGGATGCCACAGACAGATTGACGTCCATGTCATCGACCTGGAAATGAGGGATTGCAAAGCGTTTCACACGGAAGAAACCCGGCTTGTCCTCAATGTCTTCAACAATGACTTTGGTATCGCGAAACGGATGGGACGCCTGCAGATCGTCGCCTACGCTGTCGAAATTGCTCTTCGAAATGTTTACCTTTTCGCGTTCAGACAACGGACGATTTTCCCGGCCATGAC
Source organism: Citrobacter werkmanii (assembly GCF_008693645.1). Lineage (NCBI taxonomy): Bacteria > Pseudomonadati > Pseudomonadota > Gammaproteobacteria > Enterobacterales > Enterobacteriaceae > Citrobacter > Citrobacter werkmanii. The sequence goes on from NZ_CP044101.1 coordinate 3,570,102, forward strand.
AGAAGCCCCTAACTGTCAGCAGTTTCAGCGGCAGCTCGGTTTTTTTCTGGGCCCCACCAGTGTGCAGGGCTAAATATAAGTTAATACGAGCTTTGGGCATTTCTTCCTGGTAAGAACCGGACATGCAATGTTCCTTCATTTGACGTGTCTACGACAGCAGAAGAAGTGAAAGCCAAAGGGGCTTTCCACAGAACGACTCCACCGCCCTGACAGCGATAAATAATGATGAATAAAACAGAGGGTTACGATGAAAATCGTACGCCGGTTGATGGCGTTAACAAGTCTGCACGCCCAATGCAAATGTAAATAATAATTTCAATTAAAGCCCGTCACTGCTATTTTCAATTTCAGAAAATGAACAAATATTTCTTTCCGGATCCATTGCCCATAAAGGATTTAAGCGTATACAACCTGCCATCGCGCCACTTAATTCCCGTTATTAATTATTTCGGTTAAGTAACAATTTAGCGCCCAGCTCCGATTAAGTTTTGCCAATCTGATGATTATTCAATCCGCAAACTTCACCCCATAAATACAAACAACATAAACAATATCTTTTGACAATTATTAATTACCCACCATGTACATCAGGCAGAGAATTCAGAGTGGGTTTTATGTATATTTTAAATGTTAAACCATTTTCCAGAAAATCAAATTATTTATTCCAGAAACTTATTCTCCATTGAAAAATAATTCTTCACAACAATAATTATGAATGCGTTAAAGTATTTATAAAATAGATATATACTCCAGCAATCATTGATTAATCGCCGAAACAGATCGAGTTTTAAAAATTGAAGTGTGAAAATGATCTGGCTTTTCAAAATACCTCTGCCAGCATATGCCATAAATTCCCATTAGGCCGAGAACGGTTATTAATGAATCCCCCTTTTACGCTGCCGGCCAAACTGTCGCCCCTGGCTTGTCGTCAGGTTGCCAATCAGGCCTGGTGCCCTGCCACAACCGGCGAGCCATTGCTGAATTCTGCCCGTGATATTGCCGAAAGCTGGCTGAATGCTGTCATATCTGCTGCAACGATGCCATGATTCAGTCCCACATCGACCGGGCGCTGTCTCCCCAGGATGCGATTAACTATCTCATTGAACGTTGCAGGAAAATATCTCTTTAGCTCAGCCCTGAGCCAGGCGATAAAACGGTACTGGCCTCATTGTTGCAGTGAAATTATCAGACACCAATATCTGGCCCGTCGCTACCCGCATCCCTGATTTTCTCAACCTCAGTACGTCAGCTGCTATACGCTGGCTGCCAAACCAGAAAAGCCCGTCCAACGCCGTGACATCAAGTCCTGATTCGAGCGCCATCTTCAGGCGTTCCCGTGGAGATTTCACCGCTTTTGCGATCTGCTGGTAAGGGGCTTCGGTCAACCCTTCTGGATCTATGCGCCGGATACGATGCGACAGGCGATACTGAAATTCATCCGGTATACCGTCAAGGCTCGCTTTCAGGGTATATACACACCCAAAGCGTTTACCATTAAAGATGACGTTTTTCTGGCTAAGCTGTAGCGCGTCACGCACGCTGGCAATCAATTGCGGGGTGCGAAGTAATAACAACCGAAAAGGCAGCTCAAAGCTGGTCACATAGTCCACGTTCAGTAAGGCAATACGCAGACGCTCTTCCGGGCCGGCCTTCATTTCCCGACATTCAGCAATGACGTCAGCCCATTGCCCGGTAAGACGAGAACTTTCAGCAGCCTCTGTAAAGCTGTACTTTTCAGTCTGATAATCAATACGTCCGCTCACACGGCATTCCCTTCTGGCCACATTTCGGTATTTGCTGCTCACTTTACCAGCGACAGACGACTACCGAAAGCCCGGCAACCTAACAAATATTGATTCAACTCATATACTTAATTGTTATCACACTGATAATCTCATGGAATTCATTGGCTGGCGGACAGGGTCACCGTGTTAGAAATCTTTTCTTAACCCACTGAAAAATATCTAACAAATATTTTTCTCATATAAAAACGATGGTTCGTTCAATACGGATCCGAATTTATTTGGGTTAAAAAAGGTACGGTATGAAAGTCACATGGACTGTCACTCCTGCCGGGTACCAGCGTATTACCAAACGCTGTCCCGCATGTAATGTAAAACGCGAGTTTGCACCTTCCGGGTCCTTCAGGGTCAATTCACAAAAAAAAGTGCTCGATATCTGGAGCATTTATAAATGTACGCATTGTGAATATACGTGGAATATCTCGCTGTTCTCACGGCTTCACATCAGCAAAATTAATCGAGAGCTGTACCAGCGGTTTATCACTAATGATGCCAGTACGGTTCACTATTATTCTCATGATAAAGCCACTCTGAGCCGAAACAACGCTGAGCTTGCGGGTAAGCCTGATTTTCGTGTTCAGGAACAATGGCAGGCCAGCATCAACATTGACCAGCACTTCGCCGTCAGCATCAGGCTTACCTGTGCTTTTCAGATCAGTGCGCTATCGATATTGAAGCGCCAGCTTTTACTCAGCACGGCGGAGATTAAGAGCCTGATAGATGAAGGTCATATTCGCGGTATCACCATGAAAGAACTCAAATCCCGAAAGTTACGGACAGCAAATGTCGATTTTCACTTGTCTGCGGTAACGTTGTATGCCCGGCGAAGGGTGGTTCTGGCGCCACGTTAATAGAATAAGGCTCATCCTGAGGTAATGAGCCCTCCCGATCCGACACCTTTGCCGGATCGGGATAGCGGTGTCATGTCAGACAACAAAACGATTAACCAGATCCCTCATGGTTACTGAGAGGTTATCCAGCCGCTGGCTGTCATTCGCGGCCTGAGAAACCAATGCCGCGTTTTGCTGTGTAACCTGCTCCATGGGTCTCAGCGCCAGGTTTATCTGGGAAACACCCTGCGATTGTTCCGTCGCTACCCGGGCGATATCGCCGATATATTGCTTCATACTGGTGGTATTATCCGCCGCCGCTTTTAGCGCGGTAGCTGATGCGGTAACCCGCTCAACGCCCTCGCTGATTTTTACCATATTCTGCGCCACCAGCTCACGGATCTGATTCGCTTCTTTAGCACAACGCTGTGAAAGGTTACGCACTTCACTGGCTACTACCGCAAACCCCCTTCCCATCTCTCCGGCGCGAGCCGCTTCAACAGCCGCATTCAGCGCCAGCAAATTCGTCTGAAAAGAAATATCATCAATTGAGGTAACAATATTTGAGATTTTCTCACTGGAGGAGCGAATATCCCCCATGCTCTGATTTGCCGCGCTGGCGACGTTACTGGCCTGGCGAACCTCTTTTTCCAATCTTATTGTCAGGAGCTCCGCTTCGCGGGCATTGTCCGCCGTTTGCGTAATCGTCGTTGAGAGCTGTTCCATACTGGCCACGGCTTCTACAATCGATGCGGCCTGTTCATCGGTGCGCTGGGCCAGATCCTGATTTCCCGCCGTAATACTACTGCTGGCATCGTACAGCACCAGAGAGCCTTGTTTAATCTCCTGCACGATGTGCTGAATATTTTCCAGCATCGTGTTATAGGCGCGATTGAGCGAAGAAAGCTCGTCTTTACCTGGTGTCGCCAGACGTTGAGTCAGATCGCCGTTCATACCCGCAATCTTGTTTAGCGTGTCGCTGAACTGACGGTGCATATTGAGTGCGATGGCCCCGGCGAACGCCAATGATGCCAGTAGCGCCAGCAGGCTCACGGCCATATATATCTGCCAGTTCTTACGCGCATCCTGCGCGAGTTTTATCGCACTTTCCCACAGAAGATTCGCTGCCACATTTTCAATCTGTCGCATCACTTCAATACGCTGGGTTTGTACTTTAAACCAGACGGTAGGATCGACGTCAAATCCACCATTCGCCGCATGACTAAACGCAGCTTCGCGTAATGAAAGCGCTTGGGTAGCGTCGGTGGATTGTAAGCGACTTTTGAGCATGGCGGCCTGTTCAGGTGGACTCAGGCGCAAAGATTGCGCCAGCCAGACATTCTGTTTACTGACCACATCGCTAAGCTGATGTAATTGTCCGTCGGCGAAATGACCAGAGGAAAAGATATTTGCCAGCAGCGCCCGCTCAATACCCGCTTGCTCCTTCAAATTCAGCAGGTTGTAGTAGGCTGCGAATGAATTCGCCATCTCGCCGGAATCCGTCAACGTCCCTAACCGGCCCACAAAATTCAGTACATCAGCAATAACGTTGGTATAAAACTTAACCACCTCAGAGGCTGGCAGACCCAATTGCGTCACCTTTTCCCGGAGTGTCACCAGTGACAGAATATTTTTCTTAAACGCGGCGACAGAGGTGGTGACATCCCCTGCCTGTAAGGCGGTATCGGACAGCGAATCCACAAATACCTCGATCTCGCGATCGGTTAAGGCCCGTTGTGCGTTTAGTTCATCTTTGAACGTCTTCCCTTCGGCCCCAAGAAACCCGACACTCATTCCACGCTCTTTTTGCAGTTCATGCACCACATTTCCGGCACTGCGCGCGAGGGCTGTCAGTTGGGCAATATTCTCCATCTGTCGTTCTGTTTCGATGCGCGTCCATATTCCTGAACCAGCAAACCAACATAACGCCAATAATAGTGGTTGCAGCGCGATTATTAACTTCATTTTCATCGGCATTCGATAAACCCACCACATGCCACTTACCTCCCTTATCCATATTTTCGTCATGGTTATCGGCGTGGTGTTGCTGCACTTTACATCTTTTCAAGAGATACATGGCTATTTATTTGGTTTAATATTGTTCAATATACCTCTATATAATTAGAACAAACAGGATAAACATCCATTTATATTACATTCCCAAATCTATATTTTATTATTTGAGAATATATAGCATGTTATATCTTATTCTAAGGAGGGTAATGATTAACTTGATGCTCAACGGCAGAAAGACACAAGATCGCTCCCACCGCGAGTGGCGCCCAAAGAGCTACCTGCAGAGCGCGCCTCATCTGGCTTCCCACCGAACCTTAAGGTTATAATCCTTACAACGATTTTATTGGATTAGAAGCGACGATGACAAAACTTACCCTACAGGAACAGATGCTTAAGGCCGGTCTGGTCAGCAGCAAAAAAATGGCAAAAGTGCAGAGAACGGCGAAAAAATCGCGCGTTCAGGCTCGTGAAGCCAGAGAGGCGGTGGAAGAGAATAAAAAAGCACAGGCCGAGCGTGATAAACAGCTCAGCGAGCAGCAAAAGCAGGCTGCGCTGTCTAAAGAGTATAAAGCGCAGATCAAACAACTTATAGAAATGAATAAAATCACCATTTCTCGTGGCGATATTGGTTACAACTTCACTGATAATAACCTAATCAAAAAAGTCTATGTTGATAAAGTGACCCAGTCGCAGTTAATCAAGGGCCGTCTGGCCATTGCGCGTCTGACGGCTGAAAGCAGCAGCGATAGCGAATATGCCATCATTCCGGCTGTCGTTGCCGATAAAATTGCCCAGCGCGATGCAAGCTATATTGTATTAAATTGCGAGCTTAGCCAGGAAGCGAAGGACGAGGACGATCCGTATGCTGATTTTGTCGTCCCTGATGATTTGATGTGGTAAGAAAAACAAACAGATAATTCAGACTTCCGTCGCGTATTTCGGTGAGCGCTCGCGCCGCCACCGAAATACTGTCAACGTCGCGTCTTCTGGAACCTCGCCACTAAAACTTATAGTGTTCTTTGCTCAGCCCGTATTTTCTCATGCGTAAATACAGTTTTTTACGCGGGATTTGTAAATACTCCGCCACTTCATTAATGCGTCCCTGATGAATATTTAACGCCTCGGTAATAATCTGTCGCTCGTACTCCTCCACCCGGCGATCGAGCGGCGTCGGTTCAGGCATATGCAGCTGCGGATTTGCGGTTTCAGCCAGCGGAAGCAGCCCAACGGCAAAAAGCTCAGCGGCGTTCGCCAGCTCCCGAACATTACTTAACCACACGCGGCGCCGCATGCCTTTCATGAGTTCCCCGTCAACGTCAGGTACCGGATGATTCAGGCGCAGACAGGCTTTCTGCAGATAATGGCGAAACAGGGGCTCAATATCATCGGGACGCTGTGATAAAGGCTGACAAGCGATTTGCGTCATCGCGAAACAGTAATAGAGTTCGGCCACAATCTGGTTAGTTGCCGCCAGTTCCACCAGCGATGTGGCGCCAATGCCGATTAAGCGAAAAGGACGCCGCTCCTGGCTTTGCAGGTGCACCAGTTGGTGCTGCTGTTCGCGCGTCAGGCATTCAATATGGCTCAGGACCAGCGTACCACCCTGCGCCTGGGCAATAAGGTCATTGAGTTGTCCCGCATTGCCTGGCGTCAATTCACCGCGGATAAACGGTTCCTCGGTGCTGCGCCCAAGCTGATGCAAATAACGGGCTCCCGTCATACGCCCCGTTCCCGCCTCGCCATAAAACCAGACGGCAATATCCGTTTCCGCCAACTGCTGCAGACGCTGGCGGTACTGATTGACCCATTCGCTGTAACCGATCAGCTCAACCTGCAGCTTTTGCTGACAATAGTGGCGACGCGCAATCACCGATTTTCGCTGACGCAGCGCATCTTCTACCAACAACAGCAGTTTGCCGGGGTCAACCGGTTTTTGCAGAAAATCCCATGCCCCTTTTTTCACCGCTTCCACGGCCATCGGGACGTCGCCATGGCCGGTGATCAACAGGATCGGCAGCTGATTATCATCCTGATGAAACAACGTCATGAGATCGATTCCATTGCAGCCAGGCATACACACGTCGCTCAGGACAATCCCCGGCCAGTCGGCCTGTAGCCAATTTCGGGCGTCAAAAGGGTTACTGCATGCGTATACACGATAACCCTCCTGTTCAAGCAACAGCGTGTAAGCGTCGAGAACATCGGCATCGTCATCAATCAGCAAAACAGCATATTCATCACACAACATCGTTTACATCCGTCAGATTAAATTGCAGCACGACGCAGGCATTGCGCCCCGGCGTCGAGGCCAGGCGCAGCTCGCCGTTCATTTGCGTCATTAACGATACACAAATCGATAAACCAATACCGAGACCCACATCCTTACTGGTGGTAAACGGCTTTAATAGTGATGGCAACAACGCGCCTGGCCAGCCGGGGCCGTTATCACAGACTAAGACGCACAATCGGTGGCCTTCAGCCTGCCAGTGAACCTCTATTTCCGCGGCAGTCGGACAAGCATCCAGCGCATTTGCCAGTATGTTTACCAGTACCTGCTGAATACGCACTTCATCACCAGCCACCCACACACTGTGAGCAGGAAGCGTCAGCGTGCCCTGCTGCTTATGGCGCATAGCCAGCAGTTCCCAGGCAGCAGTAAACGTTTGTCGTAGATCGACTGGATGTAAAGGCGCGCCCGGCTCAGCCCGACGCGCAAACTGACGCAGCGAACGGATAATGGCATCGATGCGGGTAATCAGCCCCTCCGCTTTGGTTAACGTGCTTCTGGCCTGAGCGGATTGCCCCTGCTCAATTGCCCTTCCCGCCGTAAACAGGTACATCGACAGCGCATTCAGCGGTTGATTAATTTCGTGTGCCAGAGTGGTCATGGTCTGGCCGACCACCGCCAGTTTAGCCGTCTGGATCAGCTCATCCTGCGTCGCCCGGAGATCGGACTCAATCTCCTTACGCTCCGCCACTTCCTGCTCAAGCTGATTTTTTTGCGCATTCAACTGGCCCAGGGTATGGCGCAGCAGACCCGCGATACGCCCCAATTCATCGCGCCCGTAAACCGGGATAGTGGCGTCCGTTCGCCCCAGACCGATTTGCACCACAGCCTGGTTGAGCGCGGTAAAACGCTTCACCAGCCGGGAACGAATGAAGTAGTGGTTAAGTCCCCAGGCGAGAAGGAGCGCCAGCAGCGTCGCCAACAGAATAAGTCCGCCGCTGACGCGAACAATTTGTTCCAGCCGCTGGTTAAACATCTGCATTTGCTGATGGCTACTTCCCAATTGCGCTTCAAGCAGTGTTCGAAAGCGCCCGAGCGTTGCCTCTCTGGCATGGTTGGCATCAATGAGCGCCTTTTGCGCAGCGACATAATCGCGCATCGTATCGGGCATTTTATTTTTCATCATCCCGATTTCCAGCAGTTCATCAATGGTTTGCCGCAGGGTGATGGTACTGGGCCAGTCATCGAGGGTACGGATGTTTTCATCGGCGGTTTTCTTCAGATTCTCCAGGTAGCGGATATGGTTCTCCACCAGCATCCCGTCGTCGCTGCCCGATTTCAGTTCATTAAGCCTGTCGCGTAAATCATCGACGATCTGATTTTCAATTCTTGCCAGGGTGTAAACCTGCTGCTGCTCGTTTTGCACCTCTCTGGCACGTTTGAGATACAGCGCCGCATCGCCACTTTTTGCCTCGATTTGATCCAACAACGTCCCCTGTTGCCAGGTAAAATCCTGCACCAGTGAATTCAGCTCGGTGTTAAAATCATCGTGTAGCCAGTCGATGCGTGCGGAGAGTTCACTCACTTTTTCACGCACGAGGAACATGTTGTAGAGCACCCGGTCCAGTTCCGCCATCAACGCCCGGCTGTCCTGCAAAATCACCGCCAGCTGCTGTTGCTCTGCGGGTTGTAGCCCCCGGCTCAGAGTCTCGATTTTATCCAGATGCGAAATTATCTGATTGCGCAGTTGCAGCCTCACCGTCGTGTTGGGGGCCAGCAGGAATTCATTAAGTTGATCCACAACCAGGTTAAGATTCCCTTCAATCAAAAAAGCGGAATGCACGCGCGGGAAGTAATCATCAAGCGAATAGCGTATCTGCGAGCTCTGCTCATGCCATGAGTACAAACTGACGCAGCTTACGCTCAACGTCAGTAGTGCGCCCGTCAGAAAGGCTCCCCGCAGGCTGCTGCTGATGTTGAGCTGCCGCAGGCGTTGCAGTATCGATCCACCTTTCATTTTAATTCTTCCAGTTTTGCTATCGCCTGACGTTGATTTTTAAGAAACCACAGTTGCCATTCCATCATCTGCTGTTCGGCAAAGCTTTTGTTATCGAACTGAGCAAGCCAGGCCTCATCTTCACTACGCCTGGCATCTATCGGGACGCTGGTCAGTAAGGCTCTGATTTCGGGTAACGGGCGTTTCAGGCGCGCTTCCGCACTGTATAGTGCTCGCCAGGCATCTTTCAGTTGTGCGAGACGAAAACTGATGGCGGTATCAAACATCCGTTGCACCAGCCGCTGCCGCTTAAGGATCAGCCGATAATTAAGCGCAGGCTGATTCATCAACATAGCCTGTTGAGCGGCCCGTGGGTTATCTGGCGCGAGCTGGGTAACCGGATATTTTCCCGTATTCGCATCCGCAAGGATCCGCTGTCCTTCCGGACTTAATAAGTAGCGGATAAAACGACGCGCTTCACTGGCGTGCTGGCTGTTCTTGAGAACGGCGACATAGGTTGGCGACACTGCGGAGCGAGGAAAATAGGTAAAGGCCAGATGCGGATCGTTGAGCAACAGGTTGGCATAGTTATCAATGACCGGCCCGGCAACGCCAAGACCGCTCTTAATTTTGTCGGCGACGCCAAAACTGCGTGATGAAATCGTCACCAGATTACCCGCGCTCGCTAACAGCGTCGCCCAGCCCTCTTCCCACCCTTTTTGCTGCAACAGCGACTCAACCATCAGATGGTTGGTATCAGAACGTGACGGACTACTCATCAACAACGCATTCTGGTATTTCGGCTGCGTTAAATCCGCCCAGTCAGCGGGAGGAGAAAGGTGTCGCGCCGCCAGCGCGGAACGGTTAATTAGCAGGCCAAAACCGGATATCGCCACCGCCACAGAGGTAGAACGAATAGACTCAGGCACCAGCCTCTGGCTTTCCGGCAGCGCATTATCAAAGGGCGCCAGCTTCTGATGCTCCTGAAGATGCTGTAACAGCATGGGCGATGAGGTCAAAATGAGATCAACGTTTTCCGCATTCGCGGTATCAAGCAGTTGTTCCAGCGAGCTGCTGGTCCGGTTTAACGTGCGAATCATCACCGATCCCGGCTGCGTCTGCCAGCGCTGGATAATCCAGGCCGTGGCACCGGGAGAAAAGGTTGTGGCCATCACCAGCTCTTTACTCAACGCCTGGCGACTCGCCAACAGCGACATGAAACAGAGCAAGATTGCCCAAAAACGCCGCCAACAGAAAAGTCTGTTTGTGATCCCGTTCATAAATACCAACATGTGCAAAAAATAATATTGAGACAAAACTTACCCGTTTATCACTACAGTCGAGAGAAATAAGGTTATTCGCAAGTTTACCAAACGGAAAGTGACTACATCAGCAAAGAATACCCGAAAATACAGTATGAATTTGTTAATATCCGCACATGCCAGCAATAAAAGTCCGCGCAAAAGAACAGAAATAAAATACCATTATTTAAAAAGAGTCAAAATCCGCCGCGCCACCCACAAAATGGGTCAATAATGACACATTTCATCGACTTGAGTTTCTCTCCTGCCTATTTCACTCTTCACCACGAAAACTCCTGATATTCACATCAATATAAATTTAGGTGATGATATGTTATCAATATTTAAGGCAGGGCCTGCGGCAAATAAAGTCCCGGCGGAGAAAGTCCAGGAAACTTATGGCCGCTATCGCATTCAGGCATTACTCAGCGTATTCCTGGGCTATCTTGCGTACTATATTGTGCGTAATAACTTCACGCTCTCAACGCCTTATCTGAAGGAGCATTTGGATCTCAGCGCCACGCAGATCGGTTTACTCAGCAGTTGCATGCTTATCGCCTATGGGATCAGTAAAGGCATTATGAGCAGCCTGGCAGACAAAGCCAGCCCCAAAGTCTTTATGGCATGCGGTTTGATTCTGTGCGCCATCGTCAACGTAGGTTTAGGGTTCAGTACCGGATTCTGGATTTTTGCCGCGCTGGTTGTCTTCAACGGCTTGTTCCAGGGGATGGGCGTCGGCCCTTCATTTATTACTATCGCCAACTGGTTTCCGCGTAAAGAACGTGGACGCGTTGGCGCATTCTGGAATATCTCACACAATGTCGGTGGTGGTATTGTTGCCCCGATCGTTGGTGCCGCCTTTGCCATTTTGGGAAGTGAACACTGGCAAAGCGCCAGCTATATTGTTCCGGCCGGCGTTGCCGTCCTGTTTGCATTTATCGTGCTGATGCTGGGGAAAGGTTCACCACGCCAGGAAGGTTTACCGGCTCTGGAACAAATGATGCCGGAAGAAAAAGTTGTATTAAATGCCCGACACGCTGTCCAGGCGCCAGAAAATATGAGCGCCTTCCAGATCTTCTGCACTTATGTCCTGCGTAATAAAAATGCCTGGTATGTTTCACTGGTAGATGTTTTTGTCTATATGGTACGTTTTGGCATGATTAGCTGGTTGCCAATTTATCTGTTAACCGAAAAACATTTCTCGAAAGAGGAAATGAGCGTCGCTTTTTTATTTTTCGAATGGGCGGCAATCCCTTCCACATTACTGGCGGGTTGGCTTACCGATAAACTGTTTAAAGGCCGTCGCATGCCATTGGCCATGATTTGTATGGCACTGATTTTCGTCTGTCTGATCGGCTACTGGAAAAGCGAATCGCTGTTGATGGTGACTATTTTTGCCGCCATCGTTGGCTGCCTGATTTATGTTCCTCAGTTCCTGGCCTCCGTTCAGACCATGGAAATCGTACCCAGCTTCGCAGTGGGTTCCGCAGTAGGATTGCGCGGATTTATGAGCTACATTTTTGGCGCGTCATTGGGCACCAGCCTGTTTGGCGTAATGGTCGACAAAATGGGATGGCATGGCGGTTTCTATCTGCTGATGGGGGGAATTGTCTGTTGCATCCTGTTCTGCTACCTCTCTCATCGCGGGGCGCTGGAACTTGAGCAACAGCGGAAAAATGCTCAGCAAGAAGAAGCATCACTCCAGTTGGCTGACGCCCGTTAATCGATTTCAGTCTCGCAAAAAGTGCCAGCGCAGCTGGCACTTCCCTACTCTCAGCTAAATAAAAAACAGCTAAACGTGAAAATTCATTTCCAATCGTAACACGCCGGATTATTGCCTACCGTCCCCCACCATAAAGCGAATGATCAAACCGCATGTTGGGGCAAGAAAAAGGAATAATCCGGTTACCATTTCGTTACCATTAGTCAACCGCATAGTAAAAACGTAAATTAAGGCGGTGAGTATGACCATGCCGATAAAAGCGCTTATTGACGCCGCAGCGCCCATTACCTGCCAGATGTAGCAACTGACGCTCAGAATACTCAATGCGAGAAAGGTCCAAAAATAGAGCATAGCGATACCTCCTGTTTGCCATAAAACTTTACGTAAGTCCTTACACTCCCTTGTTTTTATATTCTAAGATAATTTCCATCAGTTCGCAATTTAAGCAACATTTACGTTACAAAAATCACTCATCTGCTTACTATTTAGATATACACCTGGAGTTTATTTATTCATCATAAAAACAATGAATTATAAATAGTCTTTTTTTTGTTCTTAATCGCCCCCAAAATATTTACGAAACTTGAGTAATTATTTCTGGCTGACATTAATCTTCGGGTGTACATTGTGCGTCCGATCATTCATGCCCCTCGTGGTTTTGTCCTGACTCAGTTTTACACTCTTTGCAGGAACCAATGTCGTTTATGGCGGCCTAACGATCTGTGCAGAGTGTAACGCGCCAGACCCAGCGTCTTCGCGATACATCTATTTCGTATCAACAACAGGTGCTTATGTTTCCCCAATGTAAATTTTCACGCGCGTTTTTACATCCGCGCTATTGGCTCACGTGGTTTGGCGTCGGTGTGCTCTGGTTACTGGTACAACTTCCCTATCCCGTATTATGTTTTCTTGGTACCCGTACAGGAACACTGGCTCGTCCATTTTTAAAGCGCCGTGAATCTATTGCACGTAAAAACCTCGAACTCTGTTTCCCCAATCTGTCGCAGGAAGAGAGAGACAAACTGGTCGATGAGAACTTCCGTTCACTCGGCATGGGACTGCTTGAAACAGGTATGGCCTGGTTCTGGCCGGATCACCGCGTTCGCAAATGGTTTGATGTAGAAGGGTTGGACAACCTGAAACGCGCCCAGATGGAAGACCGTGGCGTGATGGTCGTAGGCGTACACTTTATGTCGCTCGAATTAGGTGGCCGCGTAATGGGGCTGTGCCAGCCGATGATGGCAACCTATCGCCCGCACAACAATAAGTTGATGGAGTGGATCCAAACCCGCGGTCGTATGCGTTCCAACAAAGCCATGATCGGCAGAAATAATCTGCGTGGCATTGTCGGCGCCCTGAAAAAAGGGGAAGCGGTATGGTTTGCTCCCGATCAGGACTACGGCCGTAAAGGAAGCTCGTTCGCGCCTTTCTTCGCCGTTAAAAACGTGGCAACCACCAATGGTACTTACGTGCTGTCACGCCTGTCGGGCGCAGCGATGCTGACCGTAACCATGGTGAGAAAAGCAGATAACTCAGGTTACCGCCTGTTTATCACACCACAAATGGAAGGTTACCCGGCAGATGAAAGCCAGGCTGCGGCTTATATGAATAAAATTATCGAAAAAGAGATCATGCGCGCGCCCGAGCAGTATCTCTGGATCCACCGTCGCTTCAAAACCCGCCCCATGGGTGAAGCCTCGTTATATATCTAAAAAGAAAGGCCTTACGGCCTTTCTTTTTGACTGTGGCTGAATTACTTAACGCCCCACTCGTTCTGTAGTTCAATCATGCGCTCATTGTAGTTACGAGCAATACAGGCTGGTTTATCCTGCTCTTTCCAGCACTCGTTTCGTCCTTTAACCCAGCCGCGCTGCTCCGCTTTCAGCGTTGGGTTATTTTTCGATTTAACCAACGCCTGTTTGTAGACCCCGTTCAACTTAACATCCAGCGCGGAGAGTGATGGGCTCTGGCAAATAACCTCTTCAATACTTCCCTTTGCCACCGCTGAGCAGGAGAAAGAAGGACCGCTGTGGGGCGATTTTTCCCCCGGGGCGTAGTCATTATTGTCTTCAGGCTGACAAATTCCGTGCTTACGATTTGGCCCTGACCATGAAACTTCCGGGTTACCGTCATCTTTACGGGAGATGGAAAGCGTATTTTTGCCGCTTTTGGCTTCCCAGTAGTTTTCATTGAAGCTCTTTACGGTCGCCTTGGCACCGTCAATCCAAACGTTACCTTTACCATCACTATTCACACCACCAATACTTGCGCAGCTGAAATTAAACGCCAACGGTGAGGCCGCCATCGACGTCACTGGCGTAAGAACGAGTGCTAACATCATTAATCTGGTCATTTTTAACCTTTTCATTATTGAATTCCGCGAAAAATTAACCGCATTCATACTATGGTGATATGAGAATTCTCCGACTAATCATTACGTCGCTCAATAGCAATTTATTACCGGCAGAAATTAAACTGTCGCCGAATCACGACACTTGTAAGTTATTAAAATTAAATAGAAAAATGCCTCTTGTCTCACCTCATTTTTAGGCGTACATTAGCGCCGTCTGGAGCACTAAAGCTCAGAATTCTGAGGTGATGCCGCCAGGCAAACGAGGGATATTCTCCATTTCGTTTGCGCGTGCATCAGCTCTCTGTCAGGTAAGCATATGTTCATTCAGACGTACCCAGGTACGCGGAGAGATGAAAAGTGAAATATTTCTTTATGGGCATTTCTTTTATGGTCATCGTTTGGGCCGGTACGTTCGCCCTGATGATCTAAATAAAAGACGCAGCAAAAAAACAGGAGCCATCAGGCTCCTGTTTGCATTTGGGGATTTCACGATCGGTTAATCGGTACTTTCAATAGCCGATTTCGCACTGGCAGGCAGTAAGCCATCTGCGCGGAACATCGCTTTGATGCCGCGGATCGCCTGGCGGGTACGGTCACGGTTTTCAATTAAGGCAAAACGCACGTGCGTATCGCCATAATCACCAAAGCCAATCCCCGGCGAAACGCATACTTTCGCTTCGTTAAGCAGTTTCTTGGCAAACTCAAGTGACCCCATCGCGGCATATTGCTCAGGAATTTTCGCCCAAACGTACATTGAGGCCTTTGGCATCTCAACCATCCAACCGGCCTCATGCAGTCCTTTAACCAGCACATCGCGACGGCGTTTATACTGCTCGGCAATATCCCGTACGCATTGCTGATCGCCTTCCAGCGCCGCGATTGCCGCAACCTGCAACGGTGTAAACGTCCCGTAATCGTGATAACTCTTGATGCGCGCCAGCGCGTTGACCAGCGTTTTATTGCCAACCATAAAACCGATACGCCAGCCCGCCATGTTGTAGCTTTTCGACAGGGTGAAAAATTCAACCGCGACATCACGAGCGCCAGGTACTTGCATAATCGATGGCGCTTTCCAGCCATCGTAAACGATATCGGCATAGGCGAGATCGTGAACCACCAGCACGTCATAGCGTTTAGCCAGCGCGACGACTTTTTCGAAAAATTCCAGCTCGACGCATTGTGCTGTCGGGTTGGACGGGAAACCTAAGATCATCATCTTCGGTTTCGGGTAGCTTTCACGGATCGCGCGCTCCAGCTCATTAAAGAAATCGACACCTTCAACCAGCGGCACTGACCGTACCTGCGCCCCGGCAATCACCGCGCCATAAATATGGATCGGATAGCTCGGGTTGGGTACGAGAACCGTATCACCATGATCGAGCGTTGCCAGCATCAGGTGCGCCAGTCCCTCTTTGGAACCAATAGTCACAATCGCTTCGGATTCGGGATCAATTTCAACGTCATAGCGTTCCTGATACCAGCGGGAAATCGCCCGACGCAGACGCGGAATGCCGCGAGACGTGGAATAGCCATGCGTGTCCGGGCGCTGCGCCACGGTACACAGTTTTTCAACAATGTGAGGAGGTGTGGCCCCATCCGGGTTCCCCATACTGAAATCGATAATATCTTCGCCGCGCCGACGCGCAGCCATCTTCAGTTCAGCGGTAATGTTAAAAACGTAAGGGGGAAGGCGATCAATACGCGTAAAGCGACGTTCAGGGCGGGAGTCAGCCATAATATCCTCAGATTAACGTTAGCGCCCGGACCGTCCGAGCGACGCTGCCACGATGGTGGCACGTTTAGAAAATAGCCTGAATAATTTCCTTCTGTCGAGAGGCAAAACAAAATATTTTTTTCGACACAAATGAGGAACAGGCAAAAAAAATGAGGAAATATTCATTTTCACACACCGCTAAAAATTACCATAATTTAACATTTTGTTGTTGAAAACATTACCTTGGTCTTTGCGCTTAGAAGACAGGTATTGTAAATACAACAACAATGCAACAATCCCCTTTTAATATTAAGGTTTTTCCTCATTAGCCGCAGGCTGCGCGGGCGCTGGTCATCCAGACTCAGGTTGCCTATCATAGAGGTTTAACCCCTGCGCAAGAGTCACCCGTGCACGAAATATTTAATATGCTGCTGGCGGTATTTGACCGGGCAGCGCTGATGCTGTTTTGTCTGTTTTTCCTGATTCGTATCCGCCTGTTTCGCGAACTGTTGCACAAGTCAGCTCACTCCCCGAAAGAGTTGCTCGCCGTCACCGCGATTTTCTCGATGTTTGCCCTGTTCAGTACCTGGTCCGGCGTACCGGTTGAAGGCTCACTGGTAAACGTACGTATTATCGCGGTCATGTCAGGGGGAATTTTGTTCGGTCCGTGGGTCGGCATCATTACGGGACTCATCGCCGGCACCCACCGCTACCTGATTGATATTGGCGGCGTAACCGCCCTACCCTGCTTTATTACCAGTATTCTGGCAGGCTGCATTGCCGGGTGGATCAACCGTAAGATCCCCAAAGCGCAACACTGGCGCGCAGGTATTTTAGGCGGAATGCTGTGCGAATCCCTGACCATGATCCTCGTCGTTGCCTGGGCGCCTACGACCGCGCTGGGGCTGGATATCGTCTCGAAAATCGGTATCCCGATGATCCTGGGCAGCGTCTGTATTGGTTTTATCGTCATGCTGGTTCAAAGCGTGGAGGGCGAGAAAGAAGCCAGCGCCGCGAAACAGGCCAAGCTGGCACTGGATATCGCCAACAAAACTCTGCCGCTTTTCCGTCACGTCAACAGCGAGTCGCTCCGCCAGGTGTGTGAAATTATTCGCCATGACATCCATGCAGACGCCGTCGCGATTACCAATACCCAGCACGTTCTGGCCTACGTTGGCGTGGGTGAACTGAATTACCGCGATAACGATGACTTCGTCAGCCCGACCACGCGACAGGCGATCAATTACGGAAAAATCATCATAAAAAACAATGATGAAGCACATCGGACACCGGAAATACACTCCATGCTGGTGATCCCGCTTTGGGAGAAAGGCGTTGTCACCGGCACGCTGAAGATCTACTACTGTCACGCTCACCAGATCACCTCCTCGCTACAGGAAATGGCCATCGGCCTGTCGCAAATTATCTCGACTCAGCTTGAGGTTTCTCGGGCGGAACAGCTACGCGAAATGGCAAATAAGGCAGAACTGCGGGCACTGCAGAGTAAAATAAATCCTCATTTCCTGTTTAACGCCCTGAACGCTATTTCGTCGTCGGTGCGACTTAACCCGGACACCGCGCGCCAGCTCATTTTTAATTTGTCGCGTTATCTTCGCTATAATATTGAATTAAAAGATGATGAGCAGATCGACATCAAGAAAGAGCTGTACCAAATCAAGGATTACATCGCCATCGAACAGGCCCGTTTTGGCGACAAGCTGACGGTTATTTATGATATTGATGAAGAGGTAAGCTGTTATATTCCCAGCCTGCTGATTCAGCCGCTTGTCGAGAACGCCATTGTTCATGGTATTCAACCCTGCAAAGGGAAAGGCGTGGTGACCATCAGCGTTGCAGAGTGCGGAAATCGGGTACGAATTGCCGTGCGGGACACCGGTCATGGGATCGATCCGAAAGTGATTGAGCGGGTCGAATCCAATGAAATGCCGGGTAATAAAATTGGTCTGTTGAATGTCCATCATCGCGTTAAGCTGCTCTATGGCGAAGGATTACTGATCCGCCGTCTGGAGCCGGGCACAGAGATTGCCTTTTATGTGCCTAATCAGCACTCGCCCGCAGCCGCACCGGCCACATTATTGCTTTAACCAGGAGTGAAGTCGTGAAAGTCATCATTGTCGAAGATGAATTCCTGGCCCAACAGGAACTAAGCTGGCTGATAAAAGAGCACAGCCAGATGGAGATTGTCGGCACATTTGACGACGGTCTTGACGTGCTGAAATATCTCCAGCACAACCGCGTTGACGCTATTTTTCTGGATATCAATATTCCCTCGCTGGATGGTGTACTGTTGGCGCAAAACATCAGCCAGTTCGCGCATAAGCCCTTTATTGTGTTTATTACCGCGTGGAAAGAGCACGCTGTTGAAGCTTTCGAGCTGGAAGCTTTTGACTATATTCTGAAACCGTATCAGGAATCGCGCATTGTCGGCATGCTGCAAAAGCTGGAGACCGCCTGGCAACAGCAGCAAGCGGGAACCTCGCCAGCCAGCCCGGTGATCCGGGAAAACGATACGATCAACCTGATCAAAGATGAGCGGATCATCGTAACCCCGATCAACGACATCTACTACGCTGAAGCCCATGAAAAGATGACCTTCGTCTATACCCGGCGCGAGTCGTATGTGATGCCAATGAACATCACCGAATTTTGCAGCAAACTGCCTGCTTCGCATTTCTTCCGCTGCCACCGCTCATTCTGTGTCAATTTGAATAAAATTCGCGAGATCGAACCCTGGTTTAACAACACCTACATTCTGCGCTTAAAAGACCTGGAATTTGAAATCCCGGTGAGTCGGAGTAAAGTGAAAGAGTTCAGACAGTTAATGCACTTATAGCGCAGAGAAAGAGCAATGAAAGAGCCAGGCCTGCCCGCCGACCAACAGTTTTTTGCCGATCTGTTCAGCGGCCTGGTGTTAAATCCGCAGCGTCTGGGGCGCGTATGGTTCGCTACGCCGCGAACCACATTACCGACCGGCAGTTTATGTATTGACCTGCCCCGCCTGGATATCGTGCTGCGCGGAGAGTACAGCAACTAACTGGAAAAGCAGCAGCACAGTCTGGCGGAAGGCGACATGTTGTTCATCCCGGCTAAAGCGGCGAATTTACCAGGCAACGATAAACCGGTGATGCTCTTGAGCCTGGTATTTTCTCCAGCCTGGCTGGGACTCTCTTTTTACGACAACCGAACCGCATCGCTGTTGCGTCCCGTACGTCGCATTGAGTTACCACATCCGCAGCGCGGTGAAGGCGAGGCGATGCTTACCGCATTGACCCATTTAAGCCGCTCACCTCAGGCCCAGGATATTATTCAACCGCTGGTGCTGAGTCTGCTGCACCTGTGCCGCAGCGTGGTAAACACCCGGCCTGATATAGCGCGCCCGCGTTCTGAATTTCTCTATCACAGCATATGTAATTGGGTCCAGGACAACTATGCCCAATCGCTGAGCCGGGAAAACGTAGCGCAGTTTTTTAATATCACGCCGAATCACTTATCTAAAATATTTACCCAGCATGGCACCATGGGATTTGTCGAGTACGTGCGGTGGGTGAGAATGGTGAAGGCGCGCATCATCTTACAGAAATATCATCTGTCGATTAGCGAAGTCGCACAGCGTTGCGGGTATCAGGACAGTGATTATTTTTGCCGCCTGTTCCGCCGTCAGTTTGGCCTGACGCCGGGCGAGTACGGCGCGCGTTTTCAGTCAGCACGTTGATTGAGACAACACCAACGCGTTAGTCATATCCACTTGTATCGTTGTAAAATAATGCCCCTTCGCACATAACGTGCAGGCTGACTCAACAAAGTGAATATTCGATGAAAAACAGACGTGCACTTTCCCTGATGTGTCTTCAGATGCTGGAATCAGGTGCGGATCGTCGGACCGTGAAAAGAGCGCTCACCGCCCGACGCGTAAAAGGTCGCCAGGCGGTAGTACTGCTCTGCAAACAAGAGATGACGTTATTAAGGGCCGGGAAACTGCCGATTCAACACACCATAAATTAATAATTTCTCTATCAGAAGCCTTTACGCAGCCTGCAAGCGCCTCGCCGCAGGCTGGAAAGCGTTCCTCTCTGTAGAATTTAAAACGTCAGTTCCGCCTCCAGCAGCGCCAGAATGCTTTCGGCATCGGTAGCGGCAAACAACGACTGGCGGAACTGCTTGTTCACCAGCTTACGCGCCAGCTGCGAGAAGACCTTCACGTGGTTAATGCCTTCATCGGCACCCAGCGTCAGCATGATCACCAGTTCAACGTCGCCCATCTCGGACTGCCAGTCTATCGGCTGAGCAAGCCGGGCAATACTGATACTGGAATGGTTGATCCACTGGGATTTAGTATGTGGGATAGCAACCCCGAAACCTACGGCGGTAGTGACTATCTCTTCACGCTGCCAGACATCTTCCTCCAGCTCAAACGGATGTTCGGTGCGTCCATTTACCCCAAGATTGCCACATAAGAACTGGATCGCCTGCTCTTTGTTGGTAAGGGGCTCACCAACAAAAATATTCTCCAGCGCCAGTAGCGGCCGCACCTCTTTCTGTGGCGCAAACTGGTTCAGCAGATCTTCAATCTCCTGAGCGCTGCGACACTCGCAGGCCTGCATAGCGAGTTCGCGACACGCCTGGCAGTCCAGTTGACGAAGCTGGCTTTTCACTGCCGGAATCCGTGGGCTGCTCATACTTAGTTCGTCAAGCCCTAAGCCCAACAGCAGCGGCAAGTAACGTCCTTCGCCGCCCAGTTCTCCGCAAATGCCCACCCATTTACCACGTTCGTGCGCCACGCGAACAATCTGCTGCAACATCCGCAAGAACGAGGGCGTAATCGGGTTGTACAGTGGCGACACGCGAGGATTATTGCGATCGACAGCGTACAGATACTGGGTCATGTCATTGGAACCAATGCTGAAGAAATCCACCTCGTCGCAGAAGTGGTCGATGATGTAACACACTGAAGGTACTTCAACCATAATGCCCAATGAAATTGTCGGAGCATGACGTAAACCCTCCGCTTTCAGCTCCACCAGCGCTTTTTGCAATTCGCTTTTTACCCATAATATCTGGTCGAGGCTGTGCACCATCGGGATCATCAACTGCGCATTACCGAAGGTCGCCGCGCGTAAAATGGCGCGCAACTGCGTGCGAAACAGCCCGGCAAACTCGGGATAAATCCGCACCGCACGATAGCCCAGGAATGGGTTCTCTTCTTGCGGAATATTGAGATAGCGGATGTTCTTATCGCCACCAATATCCATCGTGCGAAAGATAACCGGCTTGTCGCCCGCAGCCAACAACACCTGCTGGTAGGCCTCAAACTGTTCCTGCTCGTCGGGAGCGCTGTCGCGATCCATAAACAGCATTTCTGTGCGAAACAACCCGATCCCTTCCGCGCCATTGGCAAACGCTCCCGGCGCTTCCAGCGCGGTGCCAATATTCGCTGCGACGTCAATTCGTTGATTGTCTTTGGTTAACGCGGGCTGGGCGGCGTCAAGCGCTTGCCGACGCTGGCATTCGTCAGCCAGCTTCTGCGCAATCGCATAGTAGCCGCGAACCGCCTCGTCTGGATTAATGGCCAGGACTCCACATCGGGCATCCAGGACTGCGGGTTGCCCGGCATAGCGGCTAATCGCTGCCAGCGGCAAGCCGCTAAGCACCGGAATCGCCGACGCCCGAGCGAGGATCAGCGTATGCGAGGTGCGCCCTGTTTTCTCAAGGATCATGCCTGACAGATGCTGCAAATCGAGGCCCAAAAACTGGCTGGGCGTCAGATCTTCAGCCACCAGAATCGTTGGTTTTTCCAGCACCAGCGCATGGCGTGGCCGCTTTTCAGGCCAGGTGATGTGCAGCAATTGTTCACTGATATCACGGATGTCGCTGACGCGTTCACGCAGGTAATCGCTGCCGGAAGCCGACAGCTTGTCGCATACTTGCTCCATATTGGTAATAATCGCCGCCCCCAGCCCCAGATGCTGCTCCAGCATTAAGTGGCGAATATTCCCGGCAAACTCGTCGTCCTGAATCAGAGACAGATGCGCGCTGAGAATGGTTTTACTCTCACCATCGCGCTCACGCAGTTGCTGATTGAGCAGTTCCGCCAGCGTCGCCAGACTGTGCTCCAGCCTGGCGTTGTCTTCCGCACTCGCCGCAATCGCGCGATAGCTCTCCAGATTATCACTCTGCCACAGCGTGAGCTGACCTGCCCCCACGCCGCCTGCCAGCACGGTGCCATACAGCAAATCCGGGTTGAGCCGAATCAGCGAACGCGGCAACGGATGCGCCGCCAGTTCCGCCGCCCCTGGCTGAACGCTGTCGCTGTCGATAAACCGCTGCTGAATGTACTCCTCCAGCACCCGCCTGGCCTGCTCTTCATCCTGACCGGTGATGGTTAAGCTACAGCTGTCGTTAAACAGCGTCCCGGTGCCAATCAGCGCCAGCGAGCTTTTCGCATCCGCTTTGGCGTTTTGACGATGGTTGAAAAACATCACCTCACTTTGCCACTGGCTGCACTGCTCTTTCAGCTCCCATGCTGGACGCGCATGCAGTCCATTGGGTAACGGGCAAAGAAATTGAATCGTTAGCATAACAACTCCTGATTAGCGCGAAATCAGCACCTGAAGTCCGTCAGATGAGCCACGGTTTCGCACGTAAGATGTGAAATAAGCGCCGACAGCAACTGCTGCGTCTGGATGATGTCACGACAGTCGGCAATTGATGCCGCACAGTGCCCATACCGCGTAGCTGGCCCCATAACAACCGTCGGGATCCCCGTTCCGCTGACGTGTACGGCCCCGCCGTCTGTGCCGCCATTACTGAACATATCGAGCTGTAACGGGATGCCCGCATCAGTGGCTACACTTTCAATCCATGCCGTCAGCTTTGGCGGCGCAATCAGCGATTTATCGCTCAGCACCAGCATCGGGCCTTTGCCGAGCTGTCGGTGGTTGGCCGCGCCATAATCAAAATTTTTCGCCCAGCAGGCTGTATCCAGCACGATCGCCACATCGGGCGCAACCGCACGCGCTGCCGTTTGCCCTCCGCGCAGTCCCACTTCTTCACTGGAACTGGCCACCAGCCACACCTCGCAAGGAAGGATGGCGTTATGCCATTCGCGCAGCAGCGCGATCAGCAAATAACATCCAAGTCGGTCATCAAAGGCTTTGCCCATGACGCGTTGGTGCGGCAAAACCTGAAAAGTCGTATCAAAGGTGACGCGATCGCCTGGACATACGCCGGCCTGAAGTACTTCGTCATAAGACCGCGCGCCAATATCCACCCGCAGCGCATTCACCTCATTGCCACTGCGATCTCCGTCGAGCAGCCCCGGGATTTTGCTCTCTTCGCGGGTGGTAATCCGCACTGGCTGTAACTGTCTGGCCGCCATACGCACATTTCCCACCGGCAAGACATCGATCGCCCCTTCCCTGGAAATACTGCGCACAATAAATCCCACTTCATCCATATGCGCGCAGATCATTACCTTCGGACCGGTTGATTCATTCAGGCGGATCAACACCGATCCCAACCCATCGAAGCGCACTTCTTTGTGCAGACGATCTGCTTCTTCGAGCAAGATCTGCCGCACCTCCTGCTCTGAGGAGGCGATCGCATCAGCCTCGCTCAGCGCCTTCAGTAGCGATAAGTCCATCACGCCTCTCCCGTGTGTAACAATGTTTTCGCCATGGTGTAGAGCACCTCGCCGCCGTCTGGCGTAACCAGCACCACGTCCTCGATACGCACTCCGCCCTGCCCCGGCAGATAAATACCTGGTTCAACGGTGAGCAGCATTCCCGCCGCCAGAGGCGTCTCATCGGTAGGGGAAAAACGTGGGTTCTCATGGACTTCAATGCCGATAGCGTGTCCGGTATTGTGACCAAACGCATTACCATAGCCCGCCTGTGTAATAACTTGCCTGGCTGCGGCGTCCACCTCATTGCAACGCGCGCCAGGTCGAATTGCCGCTACCGCCGCCAGTTGCGCTTCCAGGACAACCTGATAAATCGAAAATAGCGCACTGTCTTCTGCTGGTTGCCTGGCGTCAGGTATGCGAAACGTTCGCGTCATATCCGAACAATACCCTTGATACTGCGCGCCAAAATCCAGCGTAATGAATTCACCTGCTGCAACCCGTTTATCGCTGGCTTTGCCATGCGGCAGCGCCCCGCGCCAGCCGCTGGCGACAATGGTGTCAAAAGAAGCTTTGTCTGCGCCAAGCGTGCGCATAAACCACTCCAGTTCGGCGGCAATCTCGCGCTCACTCAGACCGGGTTGAATAAAACGCCGTATATGTTCAGCGCTGAGGTCGGCAATCCGACAGGCTTCACGGATACAGGCTATTTCCTGGGCCGTTTTCACCTGCCGAAGCACGTCCGGCACGGCGCTGACCAGCCGTCCATGCAGTTTGCCTACCCAGGCCTGTGCCGTTTCCCAGCTTACCTGCTCGCCTTCGAACCCCACCGTCTGCAGCTTTTCGTCAGCAATGATGTGATTCACCCGCGAATACAGCGTCTGTGTGCCATCGAGGAGATGGATCTGGTAGCCCTGGGTACGCGTAGCGACATCAGTGTAATAACGGGCATCGACCAGGATATGCGCGCTTTCATGGCTGATAAACACATACCCTGAACTGCTGGAGATCCCCATATGCGGCTGTTTATTCTGCCGCGATGACAGCAGCATCGCATCGAGATGTTGCGCCGTTAACCAGTTACGCAGCGAGGCAAGTAAGCTCATGGTTACAATCCTTTTGATCAGAGGCTTTCAATCAGCAATTTGCCTTTGCGGTACATCAGATGGCGCAGGAACACCACCATCAGCGCCGTAATCACCGCACCTAACAGGATCCCTGCCATATAGACACCGAGATTGGTCACCAGCGGCCATGCCCAGATAGCCGACTCAGGGAACCATTGCACCGCACCCAGCCAGACGGCAGCCGTCGATCCGACAATGGCGCCAACCATGTAAGAGGGAATTGCCGTGATGGGGCTTTCCAGCGCAAACGGGATAGCCCCTTCGCTGATGCCCATAAATGCGAGGAACATTGCCGTTTTTCCCTGCGGGTAGAGCTGGGCGCTGAACAGACGTTTCCCCGTTAAGCGGCGGTCAAGCAGCGTTGCCAGCCCGAGACCAATCGGCGGAATCACAATCGCAATAGAGCGCGCGGTGACCGGCAGAACGTGATCGGTGGTAAAGCTGAAGGCGACAAATCCAGCGGCTTTATTAATCGGCCCCCCGAGGTCGATGGCCGTTGCCGCGGAAATCCCCATCGCATACATCAGCGTCCCTTTCTCTCCTGCTGCGGTCAGCAGAGTACGAATTCCACCGTTGATCCAGCCGCCAAACGGCGTGATTACGTAATACATCGCCAGCATGACGAAAATGGCGGAGAGAATGGGTAGCAAGAAGGTGGTTTTGAACGCCAGCAGGAAATCAGGGAGCTGAATTTTTTGGTTCATCCACTTCACCAGATATCCGGCAACGATCGAGATAATGAGCGCGCCAATAAAGGTGGAAGGCACGGGAGCACTGGTTACCCATTGCAGCGTCGATGGGTCAAAATTCAGCATCTGGGTAGGCTGAGTAGACATCAGCCCACCGATGAACCCCGCCGGAAACGCCAGTTTGCCGCCAATCGAATTGGCAACAAACGCGGCAAACATCGGAATAGCAAAACCAAACAGCACGCCGCCAAAAGATTGCGACAACCAGGCAAACTTCAGTAATGAGAGATTAAAACCGGTAAATTTTCCGCTGTTCAACGCATCCATGATGCCCGTGTCAGCAGGAATATCGAGCCAGCTATAAGCGATCAGTTGCGAGAAAGCGAGAATTACCCCGCCCATAATCAATGTCGGCACCATGCGTGAAATACCCGACATCACATGTTGCGGAAGTTCGCCCCAGAAGCTGTTGCGGGAGGCCGGTGGATTTTTTATTGCCGCTGTCGCACCAGATGCGCCTGGCACAACGGTTGCACTGCGTTTTTTAATGGCCATACGTAGTTCCCTGTCGATGATTATTGTTGTTCAGCGGCAACCATCTCTTCGATCTCTTTAATGATGCCGGCCGCATTTTTTATCGCGTCCTGTAGCGTAATTTCGTAGACGTCACGCGACTCGAAACGCTCGTTATCTTCCGGGGTAACGGCAACTGAATGGATGATTAACGTCGCCTCAGCGATATCCTGCGCCGTCAGTCGATTTTGAATTCCGTCAGCGCCCTGAGTTTCGATTTTCACTTCATAACCGGCTTCAACCGCCGCTTCTTCCAGCGCCTGCGCCGCCATAAAGGTGTGAGCCAGCCCCATTGGGCACGCACAGACAGCAATCAATTTTTTGCTCATATTCATTTCCTCGTAATAGTTAACGAGAGAAATTATGGTCCGAGGCAAGTAGCGACCGTTATCAGACAAATAATGCTTTTACTGGACATATAATCCAGTAATCAGGAAGTGTGACGAAGGTCGGAAAGCTGGGCGGCAGGCATAAAAAAACCGCGTCAGAAGCGTAATGCTTGTCAGTTAATCATTATGGAGAACATGTGATTGCGACTCAGGGTTCCGTTCACTTCAGCTTTTCACTTTTCTGAAGCACAGGTACCCGTGAACGTGCAAGGGAGGCTCACCGCCGCCTCCCTTGCAACCCAGGCTCCCGGCGGGAAAATCGTCGCGATGCGATTATTCGCCCCATCCCTGGGGCTCACCCCTTCGGGGCCAGCGCAAGCGCTGTTCAAAATTGCTCCCGGCAATTTTGTCATTCGTCTTATGCCGTCTGCCTGTCGGGTCGGGGCCGAGCCTGCGTCCCTGCAGGCCATCCCCTCTGCCCGCATCCCTGCGGGCAGACCCGATCAGCCGCCAACGACTCATCGATTTTCAGCCGGACCGGAGTCATCGCTTCAACGCTCTGACTTCCAGTTAAATCTGTTTTGCTGTTTAAACAAAAAACGCAAATGGTCAGGTGTGGGCTGGTCCGGCTGAAAATTGCCGACGTGTTTCCGTAAGGCCGGGAGCGCCAGCATGGATGCTGGCTCAGGGCGCGCTTTGCAAGGACGCTACCTCGCGCCCGGCCCGGTAGCCTGGAGGAATAAGCGGAGGGAACCACGAAGTGGCAATTTTCCCGCCGGGAGCCGGGATTGTTAAGGGTACGGCGATAGTACCCTTAACACGTTCACGGGTACTATTATTTCAGAGAAGTGAAAAACATAAGGTGAACGTAACAAATACCGGGGGCAACAAATTCATTACCTCCGGATATGCCGCTCTTAGCTATAGTTACGACGATTGCTCGTCGTTAACTGATCGTCATTACGTCAGAAGCGCGGTTTAGTGGGAATACAGGCCGGATGATTGCTAAATACCATCCGACATTGGCCTTACAAAATATGCCCCAGCGTCTGGCGCAGATGTGCGCCAGAACCAAGCAGGCCCGGATTATCATGCACAATCAGATACACCGGAATATCCTGAACGTAGGCTTTAAAACGTCCTTTATCTTCAAACCCACCGCGGAAACCGGAAGCTTTAAAGAATTCAAGGAAGCGCGGCACGATCCCGCCAGCGATGTACACGCCGCCAAACGTGCCCAGCGTTAACGCCAGATCGCCGCCAAAGCGGCCCATGATCACACAGAACAGCGACAGCGCGCGGCGGCAGTCGATACAGGAATCTTCCAGCGCACGGGCGGTGATATCCTTCGGCTGCAGATTTTCCGGCAGGCGGCCGTCTGATTTGACGATGGCGCGATACAGGTTCACCAGTCCGGGTCCTGAGAGCACACGTTCAGCAGAAACATGACCGATTTCCGCACGCAGAACCTCAAGGATAATCCCCTCTTCTTCGCTGTTAGGCGCAAAATCCACATGCCCGCCTTCACCCGGCAGACTTACCCAGCGTTTATCAACGTGCACCAGATGCGCCACGCCGAGGCCAGTTCCCGCGCCATACACCGCAATCGGTTTGCCTTCGACAGGTTCCGCGCCGCCAAACTGGATCAAATGCTCTTTTTTCAGCATAGGGATTGCCATCGACACGGCGGTGAAATCATTAATGATTTCCAGATGGCTAAAGCCCAGATTTTTTTTCATCTCAGCAATAGAGAATGCCCAGGTATGGTTGGTCATTGCCACCCAGTCGCCGGTGATCGGACAGGCAATGGCAATGCAACCATCTTCGACGCTGACGCTATGCTCATCCAGGTACTCGCGCACCACAGCCTCCAGACTGGGGTAATCCAGCCCGGAATAGGTTTTTGCCTGCGAAATCTCGCCACTGGCAATGTCGCACAGAGCAAGACGTGCGTTGGTGCCGCCAACATCACCTACTAAAGCATATTTTGTCATTCTTCCACTGCTCCGCTAAAGTCAGAATAAATCTTTGCCACACTGTAAATTCATGGGGGCATAACAACAACGGCCTGAAGGCTGATGCCCGTAGAAAATCGATCCAGATCACACAATTACTTTATCGTTTCAGCACCATTTGCAGCGATGCGGTCGCGCAGGCTGTGCAAACTATATCTATGACTCTGTTTGAAGGAATTGAAAATGCTCCATCCGCGAGCCAGAACGATGCTCTTGCTATCAACTCCCGCGATAATCATTGGCATAGCGTCCAGCCTGGTGTTGATCGTTGTGATGAAAGTCGCTTCCGTTTTACAGCAATTTTTATGGGAGCGTCTGCCGATTAGCATCGGAATTGCCCAGGACTCTCCACTGTGGATCATCGGTATGCTCACGTTAACCGGACTGATGGTCGGGCTTGTCATCCGCTACAGCCGGGGCCACGCTGGCCCGGATCCGGCTTGTGAACCGTTAATCGGAATGCCGGTGGCCGTTTCGGCGCTGCCAGGCCTGCTGGCGGCACTAATCCTCGGTCTGGCGGGCGGCGTCAGTTTAGGGCCGGAACATCCCATCATGACCGTGAATATCGCCCTCGCAGTGGCGCTTGGCAGCCGCCTCTTTCCGCGCATTGCTAAGCTGGACTGGACCATTCTCGCCTCTGCCGGCACCATCGGGGCGTTATTTGGTACTCCCGTGGCCGCCGCGTTGGTGTTTTCGCAAACGCTGAATAGCTCGAACGATGTTCCTTTATGGGATCGCCTGTTTGCGCCGTTAATGGCCGCCGCCGCAGGTTCACTGACCACCAGCCTGTTCTTTCATCCCCATTTTTCATTGCCCATCGCGCACTATACGCAAATGCATCTGATCGATATCCTCAGCGGTGCGGTCGTTGCTGCTATCGCCATTGCCGCGGGCATGGTGGCCGTCTGGTGTCTACCGCGCTTGCATCATTTAATACATCGGCTTAAACACCCGGTACTGATCCTTGGGGTTGGTGGTTTTATTCTCGGTATTTTGGGTGTAATTGGCGGACCGCTTACCTTATTTAAGGGACTGGATGAAATGCAGCAAATGGCGTTTAGCCAGACGCTGGGGACAACGGATTATTTGCTGCTTGCCGTGATCAAACTGGCGGCATTGGTGGTCGCAGCAGCGAGCGGTTTTCGCGGCGGGCGAATTTTTCCGGCGGTCTTCGTGGGTGTCGCGCTGGGTCTGATGCTGCACGCCCATGTTGAAGCCGTTCCGGCAGCCATCACGGTCTCCTGCGCGATTCTCGGGCTGGTGCTGGTCGTTACCCGCGACGCGTGGTTGAGCCTGTTTATGGCGGCAGTCGTGGTGCCAGACACCACTCTGCTGCCGCTGCTTTGCGTCGTTATGCTCCCTGCCTGGCTTTTATTGGCCGGAAAACCAATGATGATCGCCAGCCGTCCCGAGGAGTAGCTATCCTCCGTTGCGAGATTCCAGCGCACGGGTCACCGTGCGCAATAACTCAGGAAGATCGGCTTTCGGTAGCACCACTTCAATTAATGACAACCGTTGCGGACGGGACAGCCGGGCCAGCACTTCCTCCAGTTGGACCGCCTGCTTCACTCGCCAGCATTCCGCCTGACATTCATGACTTAACGCCTGCGGCACCAGCGTCCAGTTCCATCCGGCGATGTCGTTATAACGCTGATTTGCCCCGTGAATGGCCCTCTCCACGGTATAGCCGTCATTGTTAAGCAGTAAAATCACCGGTGATTGCCCGTCCCTGAGCATAGAGCCCAGTTCCTGGATAGTGAGTTGCGCTGCACCATCGCCAATAATCAGGATCACCCGGCGGTCCGGGCAGGCCGTTTGCGCGCCAAATGCCGCCGGGAGCGCGTAGCCGATGGAACCCCACAGGGGTTGGACCAGGACTTCCGCACCGCTGGGTAGCGAGAGCGCTGCCGCACCAAATGCCGCCGTTCCCTGGTCGACGAGGATGATGTCATCGGACGCGAGATAGTGTTGCACCGTTTGCCAGAAATTTTCCTGGGTCAGCAGCCCCTTCTCAACCTGGATACGCCCAACTGGCGGGCGTTCGGGCGGCAGTGAAAACGACATCTCCAGACACAACTCGCGTAACGTAGTGACGGCCTGTTCCATCGGAACGTTAAACCATTGGGTACCAACACGTGACGCATGGGGTTGAACGTCAATCGTGCGCTCCGGTGGTAACCGTTGCGTAAACCCAGCGGTCAGGGTGTCGACAAATTGTGTACCGACACAAATAATCGTATCGGCATCTTCAATGGCCTGGCGCACATAGTCGCTACTGGCTCCGGCGCTGTACGTACCGACAAACGCCGGGTGACGCTCATCAAATAACCCTTTCCCCATCAACAGCGTGGCGTGAGCCATCGGCGTTTCCGCCATCCAACGCTGCAATACAGGCTGTAAGCCAAAACGCTGCGCGAGAAAGTCGGCCAGCAGCGCTACGCGCGGACTGTCCAATAGCCGCTCGCGGGCATAATAGCGAAACGCTTCCGCCACGCTGCTTTCCGGTTCGCTCAGAGGAATAATCAGGGCGTCATTCGGCGGCGTGGCGGGCTGTTTTGCCACATCAGCAGGCAACATCAGATAGCCCGGCCTGCGCTCAGTTAACATCGCCCGCAGCACGCGATCAATTTCATAGCAGGCGTTTTGTTCATCCAGCACTGCGCTGGCCGTCGTTACAGCCTGCTGCATACGGTAAAAATGCTGAAAGTCACCGTCGCCAAGGGTGTGATGCATCAGTTCCCCACGACGCTGCGCACCGCGACAGGGCGCGCCGACAATATGCAGAACGGGAACATATTCCGCATAGCTTCCCGCGATACCGTTGATCGCACTTAACTCTCCCACGCCAAACGTGGTGAGCAAAGCTCCCGCCCCTGCCACCCGGGCATAGCCATCCGCAGCATAAGCCGCATTTAATTCGTTCGCACACCCGACCCAACGTACGCTGGGATGTTCAATCACGTGGTCAAGAAACTGCAAATTATAATCGCCAGGCACACCAAAGAGGTGGCCGACGCCACAGCCTGCCAGCCTGTCCAGCAGATAATCAGCAACGGAATATTGGGTTTGCATGACAGCTATCCTTCTGACGGTAACCTCAATGTTGAGTATCGAAGAACTGTGATGACTGTCCAGGGGAGTTGTTGTGAAGGGGGTGGAAAGCAAGATGTACAGTTTGGACGATTAAAAATTCATTACAGTTTGCTTTGTGTAAACGTATACACTCAATGACACACGTTATCCAACAGGAGGCTACATGGTTTATCAGGCTGATGAAAATCGCTATCAAACAATGGAGTATCGCCGCTGCGGCCAGAGCGGTCTCAGGTTGCCGATTGTCTCTTTGGGTTTGTGGCATAATTTTGGTGATGCCACGCAGGTAGAGAACAGTCGGGCGCTGTTACAGCGCGCATTCGATCTGGGAATTACTCATTTTGACCTGGCGAATAACTATGGCCCGCCGCCGGGCTCAGCGGAGCGAAATTTTGGCCGCATTCTGCAGGAAGATTTTTTACCGTGGCGGGATGAGCTGATCATCTCCACCAAAGCGGGCTACACCATGTGGGAGGGGCCCTACGGCGACTGGGGATCGCGCAAGTACCTGATTGCCAGCCTCAATCAAAGCCTGAAGCGTCTGGGGCTGGAGTATGTTGATATCTTCTATCATCACCGGCCCGATCCAGAAACGCCGCTCAGAGAAACCATGCGCGCGCTGGATCATATTGTCCGTCAGGGTAAAGCGCTGTACGTCGGGCTGTCCAACTATCCGGCTGAGCTTGCCAGGCAGGCGATTGAAATACTCGACGATTTAGGCACCCCCTGCCTTATCCACCAGCCTAAATATTCCCTGTTTGAACGTTGGGTCGAAAGTGGCCTGCTGTCGCTGTTACAGGAAAAGGGTGTTGGCAGTATCGCCTTCTCACCGCTGGCGGGTGGGCAATTAACCGACCGCTACCTGAACGGTATTCCTGCGGACTCGCGCGCGGCAAGCTCCAGCCGTTTTCTTAACCCGGACCAGTTAACGCCACAAAAACTGGAAAAGGTCCGTGCGCTGAACGCGCTCGCAGAACGCCGGGGACAAAAACTTTCTCAAATGGCGCTCGCGTGGGTATTACGGGAAGACAAGATCACCTCCGTGCTGATAGGCGCCAGTAAACCCGCGCAAATTGAAGACGCCGTTGGCATGCTGGCAAACCGGCATTTCTCTGCCGAAGAGTGCGCTGAGATTGATGCCATTCTGAGCTGATTGAAATAAAGACACATTTATTAACAAAAAGTGCTCTCGCTCGCGATTTAAGAGTTAAGGCGATGAAACGGGGCTTTACTGCCCCGTAATATTACGTTAACAGGCCGGCTACGGCTCGATCGTGAAGGAGAGTAAACATGTTCAGGTCACTGATTCTGGCGGCAGTCTTATTGGCTTTTACCCCGCTGGCCGCGAACGCTGGCGAAATCACCCTGCTGCCATCAATAAAATTGCAAATTGGCGATCGCGATAATTACGGTAACTACTGGGATGGCGGCCGCTGGCGCGACCGGGATTACTGGCATCATAACTATGAGTGGCGCAAAAATCGTTGGTGGCGTCATGACAACGGCTATCATCGTGGCTGGGATAAACGTAAAGCTTATGAGCGCGGCTATCGCGAAGGCTGGAATGACCGTGACGACCATCGCGGTCGCGGGCGCGGTCACAAACATCATCATTAATGTAACAAAAGAGCCTGCGGGCTCTTTTGTTTTTACAAACCCAGCGCGGTTCCCACCAGTAGCCAGATATTGAGCGCGACCACTAACACCACAATCATCCAGCCAATGTATTTGACCCAGGCGGTGTTAACCAAATCCCCCATCAATGTGCCGTTGCTGGTAAAGATTAGTAGCGGCACCAGCGCAAGGGCAATCCCGAAACTGAGCAACACCTGGCTCATCACCAGAATACGGGTCGGATCCAGCCCCATCAGAATCACAATAAATGATGGCATCATGGTGACAGTACGGCGTACCCATAATGGGATATGAAAGCGGATGAATCCCTGCATCACCACCTGCCCCGCCAGCGTGCCGACCACAGTAGAAGACAGTCCCGCAGCCACCAGGCTTAAACCAAACACCGTCGCCGCCGCATGGCTCAACAGCGGTTCAAGGGTCAGGTACGCTTGATCGAGATCGGCGATACCGGTATGCCCGCTAAAATGAAATGCGGCGGCAGCTGTCGCCATCATCGCCAGGTTTACAAATCCGGCAATCGTCATGGCGATAGCCACATCCCATTTGGTGGCCGTATAGCGCTGTTGGCGCGTTCCGCCGTGCAGATGCTGGGTTAAGGAAGAGTGCAGATAAATGACGTGCGGCATGATGGTCGCGCCAAGTACGCCTGCGGCCAGGAACACAGCCTCCGAATTTGGCAGGCTGGGAATAATCATCCCCTTGCTAAGCTGCGCGAAGTTCGGTTGGGAAAAGATCAGTTCCACAATGTAAGCCGCGGCCACAAACAGCAGCAGGCCGCCAATGACTTTTTCCAGCGGCTTTTGCCCGCGGCGCTGCAGCATCAAAATTAAGAATGTCGCGATGCCGGTAAGCACGGCCCCCTGCAATAACGAAACGCCCAGGATCAGTTTGAAACCAATCGCAGCGCCAATAAACTCAGCAAGGTCGGTCGCCATGGCGATAATTTCAGCCTGC
Organism: Citrobacter werkmanii; assembly: GCF_008693645.1. NCBI lineage: Bacteria > Pseudomonadati > Pseudomonadota > Gammaproteobacteria > Enterobacterales > Enterobacteriaceae > Citrobacter > Citrobacter werkmanii. The sequence continues at coordinate 3,604,121 of NZ_CP044101.1, forward strand.
ACCCAGTAAAACCACACCACCGGGCGAGGATAATGATCGCGAATTTGCTCTGCCAGGTTTTTACCCGTGGCAATACCCAGTTTTGCCGACAGCACCTGAATCAGCATCGCCATCAGGTTTGCCCAGACCACCACCCACAGCAATTTATAACCAAAGCTGGCCCCTGCCTGGATATTGGTGGCAAAGTTACCTGGATCGATATAACCGATCGCCGCGATGAACGCAGGTCCCATTAATGCGAGCTTCAACTTGCGCGCTGCCCGTCCACTGCTACTCTCAACGCGATCGTTCGTCATTTTAGTGCCCCAGAAACATAGCCTTTGCTATGTTTCAAGCTACGCCCATTGAGAATGATTATCAAATTCATTTTAATGGGTGAAGTTGATTTCTCTGATAGCGATTGTCTATGGATCGATAAAGATTCTGGAAATACCGGTGAGATGTTTAATTATTGTTATTAGATTAGCACAATGACATAACTTTTCACTTCCCTACTCAACATAACAGAAGTGTATCGCCGATCACTAATTTTGAATCTCGTCACAGGTCCTTATTATAGTGTGTGTTTGATCTCGTTTTCTTTATGGTTGTTACATAGAATGTGCACGAAAACTAAACCTGCCTCATATTTGGAGCAAATATGGACCGCGTTCTTCATTTTGTCCTGGCCCTTGCCGTGGTTGCGGTACTCGCACTGCTGGTAAGCAGTGACCGTAAAAAAATCCGCATTCGTTATGTTATTCAACTGCTTGTTATTGAAGTGTTACTGGCATGGTTCTTCCTGAACTCTGATGTCGGTCTGGGCTTCGTGAGAGGCTTCTCCGAGATGTTTGAGAAACTGCTCGGATTCGCTAATGAAGGGACAAACTTTGTCTTCGGCAGCATGAACGACAAAGGCCTGGCATTCTTCTTCCTGAAAGTGCTTTGCCCGATCGTCTTCATTTCCGCGCTGATCGGTATTTTGCAGCATATCCGCGTTCTGCCAATTGTCATCCGCGCGATTGGTTTCCTGTTATCTAAAGTCAACGGTATGGGTAAGCTGGAATCCTTTAACGCCGTCAGCTCCCTGATCCTGGGTCAGTCCGAGAACTTTATCGCCTATAAAGATATTCTCGGCAAAATGTCCCGCAACCGTATGTACACCATGGCTGCAACAGCGATGTCGACGGTTTCCATGTCTATCGTCGGCGCGTATATGACCATGCTGGAGCCGAAGTACGTGGTTGCTGCGCTGGTTCTGAACATGTTCAGCACCTTTATCGTCTTGTCGCTGATCAACCCCTACACCGTTGATGCCAGCGAAGAAAACATTCAGATGTCTAACCTGCACGAAGGCCAGAGCTTCTTCGAAATGCTGGGTGAATACATCCTGGCAGGTTTCAAAGTGGCAATTATCGTTGCAGCCATGCTGATTGGTTTCATCGCGCTGATCGCCGCCCTGAACGCCCTGTTCGCTACCGTGACCGGTTGGTTTGGCTACAGCATCTCCTTCCAGGGCATCCTGGGCTACATCTTCTACCCGGTTGCATGGGTAATGGGTGTACCGTCCAGCGAAGCGTTGCAGGTGGGCAGTATCATGGCAACCAAACTGGTTTCTAACGAATTCGTCGCGATGATGGATCTGCAGAAAATCGCCTCTACGCTCTCTCCACGCGCTGAAGGCATCATCTCTGTGTTCCTGGTCTCCTTCGCTAACTTCTCTTCCATCGGGATTATCGCCGGCGCGATTAAAGGCCTGAACGAAGAACAAGGTAACGTGGTTTCCCGCTTTGGTCTGAAGCTGGTGTACGGCTCTACGCTGGTGAGCGTACTGTCTGCATCCATCGCAGCACTGGTGCTGTAAGCCTAAAACAACATTGTCGTGTTAAGACCGGGGAGGTTTTTCTCCCCGGTTTTTTTATGCGTGTTATTCAGCAAACCAAAGAAATATAAGGTGAGAACTGGCAGGATGTAAAAACAAAAAACCCCCGCTTTTCAGCGAGGGTTTAAATTTTGGTGGAGCTAAGCGGGATCGAACCGCTGACCTCTTGCATGCCATGCAAGCGCTCTCCCAGCTGAGCTATAGCCCCACGATGCTTTTACGTACAGACCAAATTTATTGGGATTAAATTTGGTGGAGCTAAGCGGGATCGAACCGCTGACCTCTTGCATGCCATGCAAGCGCTCTCCCAGCTGAGCTATAGCCCCGTCACGTAAAGCTTGTCGAGTTGACGGGCGGCATCATATGAATTCCCTTCGCGTGTGTCAACGGCAAAATTAACTCATAGAATTCAATCGCTGAAAAAGCAGTCAAATGAAGAACATTGCGTAACAACTCGCATTCAGTAGTTAAACGCGTCACGGTTTCTACTAAAATGGTGCTATAAAATGAGCCACTAATTAACCCCACGACTACTCAGGGAATCGTTATGTTCAAGGAACGGATGACGCCAGAAGAGCTTGCTAATCTGACCGGATACAGCCGACAGACCATCAATAAATGGGTGCGCAAGGAAGGTTGGGCTACATCACCAAAACCAGGCGTTCAGGGCGGTAAAGCCCGTCTGGTTCACGTCACCGAACAAGTTCGTGAATACATTCGCAGCGCTGAACGTTCAGCCGAAGGTTTATCAGATAACTTATCGTTATCCGGTGATACTTCGATTGAGGCGCTGCTGATTAGACTCGCCAAAGAGATGACGCCATCAGAACAGAAAATGTTTACGTCATTGATCCTGCGTGAAGGCATTACGGGTTTATTACAACGCTTAGGGATCCGCGAAAACAAATAATATGAAAAAATTACGCAGCAAAATGACGACCGAAGAGCTGGCGGAATGTCTCGGGGTAGCCAAACAAACCGTCAATCGTTGGATCAGAGAGCAAAACTGGACCACCGAAAAATTTCCCGGCGTTAAAGGTGGTCGTGCGAGACTTATTCATATTGACTCCGGTGTCCGCACGTTTCTGCTCAACGTTCCCGCTTTTCGCAAAGCTCCTGAGTTTTATCAGGCTGAAGAACCGCTGGCAGAATACACCCATGTAGTGCGCAGCCATGCCTGTCGCCAGATAATCAGCGCACTGGACAATATGTCGCCAACGGAACAAGAAAAGCTGGCGATGTATATCTCGCGCGAAGGGATTCGTAATTTCCTTATCCGTCTGGGCATTGATGAGTCTGAATAACAGGTAAAAAAAACGGCAGGAGCGCATCCTGCCGTTGTGTCAACAATTAGCCAGAATTACTGCTGACTTTCACGCTCTGCAATAAACGCCAGTGCTTTGTTAATACGCTCAACGCTGCGGGATTTACCAATCGCATGCACCGTGACGTCTAACGCCGGGGACTGACCCGCACCGGTTACCGCGACGCGCAGCGGCATCCCAACTTTACCCATGCCCACTTCCAGCTCATCAGCGGTTGCCTGAATCGCGTGGTGGACGTTTTCTGCCGTCCATTCGGTAATGGCGGCCAGTTTGTCGCGAACCACTTCCAGCGGCTGACGCGCAACCGGACGCAGGTGTTTCTTCGCCGCGTCAGCGTCGAACTCAGCAAAGTCTTCATAGAAGTAGCGGCAGCTCTGCGCCATTTCTTTCAGCGTCTTGCAACGCTCGCCCAGCAGTTTCACCAGCTCAGACAGTTGAGGCCCAACGCGAGTATCGATATTTTCCTGCTCAATGTGCCACTGCAGATGCGTTGCCACATATTCCGGTGCCAGCGCATTAATGTAGTGATGGTTCAGCCACTGCAATTTTTCAGTGTTGAACGCGCTCGCAGACTTGCTCACCGCACCGAGGGAGAACAGTTTAATCATCTCTTCACGGGTGAAGATTTCCTGATCGCCGCTGGACCAGCCCAGGCGCACCAGATAGTTCAGCAGCGCTTCCGGCAGATAGCCGTCATCGCGGTATTGCATCACGCTGACCGCACCGTGACGTTTAGAGAGTTTTTTACCGTCGTCGCCGTTGATCATCGACACGTGCGCGTAAACCGGCACCGGCGCATTCAGCGCTTTCAGGATATTGATCTGACGCGGGGTGTTGTTGATATGATCTTCGCCACGAATAACGTGAGTGATTTCCATATCCCAGTCATCGACAACCACGCAGAAGTTGTAGGTTGGGGAGCCGTCGGTACGGCGGATGATCAGATCGTCCAGCTCCTGGTTGCTGAATTCGATCGGCCCACGGATCTGATCGTCAAAAATAACGGAACCGTCCTGCGGGTTGGCAAAACGCACCACGCACGGTTCATCGGCGGCATGGTGCTCATGACCGTGGCGGCAGCGGCCGTCGTAACGCGGCTTCTCACCGTTCGCCATCTGCTCTTCGCGCAGCGCATCCAGACGCTCTTTGGAGCAGTAGCACTTATATGCGGTGCCTGCTTCCAGCATTTCATCAATAACAGCGTTGTAGCGATCAAAACGTTTGGTCTGGAAGTACGGGCCTTCATCCCATTCCAGATTCAGCCAGTTCATACCATCCATAATGGCTTCAATAGCTTCCGGCGTGGAGCGTTCGAGATCGGTGTCTTCAATACGCAGCACAAACTCACCGCCATGGTTACGTGCAAAAAGCCAGGAATAAAGAGCAGTACGCGCGCCGCCGACGTGCAGGTAACCTGTCGGGCTTGGCGCGAAGCGAGTTTTGATTTTCATGAAATGGCCTTACGTTTATAAAGATGCCGACAACCGGCAAATCCAGGGAAGATTATCAGGCTCGTATTCTATCACTGTGGTCTGATTCCTCAATGTTGATCGGGTTGGAACATCACGCTTTGCCATTTTCGTATACAAATCATGCTGCATGGATTGTTTTGCGATCGTTTTGTTTAAATTTACGACGAACGAACAATTTCTTTTGAAAATGCGTTGACTCATTTTCAACTCTCCCTATAATGCGACTCCACACAGCGGGGGTGATTAGCTCAGCTGGGAGAGCACCTCCCTTACAAGGAGGGGGTCGGCGGTTCGAACCCGTCATCACCCACCAACTACTTTATGTAGTCTCCGCCGTGTAAAAACAAGAAATTGAGAAGTGGGTGATTAGCTCAGCTGGGAGAGCACCTCCCTTACAAGGAGGGGGTCGGCGGTTCGATCCCGTCATCACCCACCACTTTCTCGCCAGCTGGATTTCTTGTTAAAATATGAAGTACCGAAGTGGGTGATTAGCTCAGCTGGGAGAGCACCTCCCTTACAAGGAGGGGGTCGGCGGTTCGATCCCGTCATCACCCACCACTTCGGGTCGTTAGCTCAGTTGGTAGAGCAGTTGACTTTTAATCAATTGGTCGCAGGTTCGAATCCTGCACGACCCACCAATGTAAAAAGGCGCCCTAAAGGCGCCTTTTTGCTATGCGCAAAATTCAACGATTCGAACCTGCAGCAGGTTCGGGTCGAACGTAGTGAGACAACGGAGCCGTTTACGGCGACGACCCGAAGGGCGAGCGAAGCGAGTCATCCTGCACGCCCCACCAATGTAAAAGAGGGCGCTGGCGGCGCCTTTTTGCTATCTGCGATATGGAAGTTTCGAATCTGCTTACCTGATGCGTTGCGCTTATCAGGCCTACAGGCAATACCGCACGCGTAGGCCGGATAAGATGTTTAGTCGCCATCCGGCGCAGACATCATACCATCAACGCCGCCACCAGTTTCTCCAGCGCGGGCGTTGCCTGCTGCTGGTCATACACAATATACAAATCCGCCGGAATACGTTCCTCTAACGGACGGAACACCACACCCGGCCAGCTCATTTGCGCATAACTGTCTGCAATCAACGTAATTCCAACTCCCATACTGATCATCGCCAACACCGTTTGCGGCTCCTTCACCTCGCGAATAATCATTGGTGAAAATCCGGCGCTTAGGCAAACGCGCTGTAAAAAAGCCCAGTCGGTATGAATGGAGGGCATTGTGACAAAATATTCGTTTCGCAACGCTTCCAATGGTATCGCGGCAAGTTCCGCCAGGGGATGCTCTTCTGGCATCGCCACCAGAAAAGAGGATTCGTGCAAACGTAGGCTGGTGAATCCAGGCGAAGGTTCTGTCGCCATCCGCCAAATTCCCGCATCCAGCTCACGTCGCTCCAGCATCGTCATCTGCATGGCTGGCATATTCTCGCGAAACAGCACCTCAACGTTAGGGTTATCTTTTAAGAAACGCCGCATCACTGGACGCATTTTTCCCCACATCGCCGTACCGATAACACCCAGCTCAATCCGCCCTGCGTCGCCGCGACCAATTTGCTCTACCCTCGCCAGCGCCTGATTTGCACTGGATAGCAATCGGCGCGACTCTTCCATCAAAATTTTTCCGGCATGTGTTAAGGCTACACTGCGGGAATGTCGGATAAACAGCAAAGTGCCGAGTTGTTGTTCCAGCTCTTTAATATGCGTACTGAGCGGCGGTTGCGACATATTCAGGCGAGCAGCAGCGCGTCCAAAATGCAGTTCTTCTGCGACAGCAAGAAAATAACGCAGTAACTTCAGATCGATACGGTGCGTGCGTTCCATGGATAATGCGCTCCTGAGGACAAAGGATAATGCGCAAAGTTACCACATCGCAGCACAGAACATGAAACAGCGGGTAGCAGGCCCCGCCGTTAATGTGCCAGTGATTTCTGCACCCGTCGTTCAGGGTCATGTTTATATTTGAAGAACAACGCAAAGATAACCGCAAGCGCTAACGCATACGCGGCAAAGACTAACCAGATAGTCTGCCAGTCCTTAACGCCATCGACAGAGAAGTAATCTACCGCCATCCCGCTCAGGATTGAGCCAACCCAAGCGCCCACGCCATTGACCATCGTCATAAACAGCCCCTGCGCACTGGCGCGAATGTTAGAACTCACTTCCTGCTCTACAAACACCGATCCTGAAATATTGAAGAAATCAAACGCGCAACCATAGACAATCATCGACATCAGCAGCATCACAAAGCCGACCGGGGACGGATCGCCAAAGGCAAAAAAACCAAAGCGCAGCGTCCACGCCAGCATGCTCATCAGCATTACCGTTTTAATACCAAAGCGTTTGAGGAAGAACGGGATAGTCAGGATAAAGCCCACTTCCGCCATCTGTGAAACTGAAAGCAAGATAGAGGGATACTTCACCACAAAACTGTCGGCAAACTCAGGATTACGAGCAAAATCATGCAGGAACGGATTGCCAAAGACATTAGTAATTTGCAGTACCGCCCCCAACATCATTGCAAACAAAAAGAAGATTGCCATACGTGGATTTTTAAACAAGACAAAAGCATCCAGCCCAAGCTTGCTGGCAAGCGTTGTGTTCGCTTTCTTCTCGGCAACCGGAATTTTCGGCAACGTCAGCGCATACAGAGCCAGCAGCAACGATGCGCCAGAAGCGATATACAGTTGCGCACTGCTCAGTTCCAGTCCCATCAGACTCACCGTCCACATGGCCACGATAAAGCCGATAGTGCCAAACACGCGAATGGGTGGGAAAGCGGTGACCGGGTCCTGACCCGATTGCGCCAGACACGAGTAGGAAACACTGTTCGATAACGCAATCGTCGGCATATATGCCATCGCGTTAACCAACATCACCCAGAACATGGTCTGCGGATCGGTAACGGTAGTGGCATATAGCAACACACCCGCGCAGACAAGATGGCAAAGCATGTAGGCGCGTTCGGCGCGTAGCCATTTATCGGCAATGATCCCCATTATGCCCGGCATGATAATCGCTGCCAGCCCTTTCGAACTGTAGACCATACCCACATTCGCGCCGGTAAAATCCAGGGTATTAATCATGTAAGAACCCAGGGTAACCAGCCAGCTCCCCCAGATGAAATATTGCAAAAACGACATGAGCTTTAAGCGAGATGCGATACCCATTTTTCCGTTCCTTGCCAAAAAAGTAAGACCCCGCAAGCGGGGTCAATTTTTAATTATTCAGGCCAGTTTGCGCAAAAAGCCGCAGATCAGATTGATAAAGTTCTGCCGGGAGAGTTCCGCTGCCGCCAGCGTCTGCGCGTGAGATAATTTCACATCGCCCAAACCTTCCGCCAGGTTAGTGATCGCTGCGACCGCAACCACTTTCAGACCGCAATGGCGGGCAGAGATAACTTCAGGCACCACCGACATCCCCACGACATCGCCACCAATGATTTGCATCATGCGAATTTCTGCCGCGGTTTCAAAGTTTGGTCCCGGATAAGAGACAAACACGCCTTCGCTCAGCGGGAAACCTTCTTCTGCGGCAACGGTTTGCAGGATTGCACGATAGTCAGCATCATAGGCATTCGCCAGCGAAAAGAATCGCTCGCCAAAACGATCATCGTTAAGTCCCACCATCGGTGTACCAGGCATCGTATTGATGTGATCGCTAAGCGCAACCAGACTACCTGGCCCAACTTCAGGGCGGAGGGAGCCTGCGGCATTAGTACAAAATAACAGTTCACAGCCCAGCAGCTTCAGTGTGCGAATGGCATCGGTCATCACCGTCATACCGCGCCCTTCATAAAAATGCCCGCGACCTTTCATACAGGCCACCGGTACGCCCGCCAGATTTCCCAGCACCAGTTCACCGGCATGACCGTGAACGGTGCTCACCGGGAATCCGGGAAGTTTCTCGTAAGAAATGGCCACCGCATCCTCAATTTGATCCGCCAACGCGCCCAGGCCTGAGCCAAGAATAAAAGCGACGCGTGGAGTGAAATCCGGCTTGTAGCCACGAATAATATCGGCGCTGTACCAGGGATTTTGCGAGAAAAGAGAGTGGCTCATGAGATATCCTTAATACTGAGTAATCGAAAATAACGTCGCGTACCACACTGTTATAGCGGGACTACGCAATCGATTACCAATACCGTTTATCCCGACAAGCGATAGTAAATCGGTATCGATGAGGTACGCTAAACTGGTTTGAATTCACATTATTTTTCTGCCAGAAATGGCATGGGGCGGTTTATATCTTATACAGCGGATCGCTTGCGCGACCAGCAGTTAACTCACTGGCCTGCATGCGCACCACGTCCCACAACGCCTGAGCCGCGGTAGATAAAGAACGGTTTTTACGTCGCGCCAGCATCAATTGTCGTTCAACCACCGGCGTCAGACGCTTAACCTGTAAATGGCTACCCTGCGGTAAGGGGAGCGCCAGCGCGGGCAGTACGCTGATACCAATGCCCGCCTCTACCATCGGAAACAACGTGGCCGGGTGACCAATCTCCTGAACAATATTGGCATCAATCGAAAAGTGGGCCAGCGCCGCATCGATCAGCGGTCGACTGCCGGAAGCGTAATCCTGTAGCACCAGACGCTCATGATAGAGATCCTGCCAGTTGACCCATTCCCGCTGGGCTAACGGATGATCCTGCCGACACAGTAACAGGAAAGGTTCGGACAGTACGGCTTCACACTGCAGATCGGTCACAGCACCAGGATCAATCACAATGCCAAAATCGACTTCTCCCTGGCGAATGCTTTCCAGCACCCACTGCTGTGGCCTGTCGTGCAGCACAAAATCGATCGCAGGATAAAGCTGATTACTCTGGGCAATACACTGTGGAATCAGGTGTGCGGAGATCGTCTGGCTGGCGGCAACGCGCACCGTTCCGGTTAACTGCGTCCCCACCTGGCCTGCTTCACGCAGGGTGCTGTGCAGTTCATCCAGAATACGCTCCAGTCGTGCCGCCAACTGATGCCCGGCTTCTGTCAGTACCACTTCTCGTGTTGTTCTATCTAATAATCGGACGCCCGTCTGCCCTTCCAGCTCTTTAACGCTATGGCTGACCGCCGACTGGCTTAAGCCAATGATATCCCCCGCCCGGCTAAAACTTTTAGCCTGAGCGACGGTAACAAAGATACGGAGCTGACGCAGAGAGTAATTCATCTATTCGATTCATATATGGATGCAATAAATCAATTTTATTTCTCAAACGGAAAAACGCAAAATGTTCCTACCGAATTTCAGGAGCTTTTATGAAACTATTTCGTATTCTTGATCCGTTCACGATAACGCTAATTACCGTCGTTTTACTGGCTTCCTTTTTCCCGGCCGAGGGCGGTTTTGTCCCTTTTTTTGAAGGATTAACCACCGCCGCCATTGCCCTGCTGTTTTTTATGCACGGGGCAAAGCTGTCGCGTGAGGCCATTATTGCCGGCGGTAGCCATTGGCGTTTGCATCTGTGGGTCATGTGCAGCACTTTCGTCGTCTTCCCGGTATTGGGTGTTCTGTTCGCATGGTGGGCACCGGTTAATGTTGACCCGATGCTGTATACCGGTTTCCTGTATCTGTGTATTTTGCCGGCCACGGTGCAGTCGGCCATCGCCTTTACATCGCTGGCGGGAGGTAACGTCGCCGCCGCCGTGTGCTCCGCTTCGGCCTCCAGCCTGCTGGGTATTTTCCTTTCACCGCTGCTGGTAGGCCTGGTGATGAATATGCACGGCGCGGAAGGCAGCCTGGAGCAGGTGGGGAAAATTATGCTGCAACTGCTGCTGCCGTTCGTGTTGGGACATCTTTCACGTCCATGGATTGGTAACTGGGTATCACGACATAAAAAGTGGATCGCCAAAACGGACCAATCCTCCATTTTACTGGTGGTGTACTCTGCCTTTAGCGAAGCCGTGGTTAACGGGATCTGGCACAAAGTGGGAATCGGCTCACTGCTGTTTATCTGCGTGGTCAGCATCGTTCTGCTGGCCATTGTGATTGGCATAAACGTCTTTGTTGCCCGGAAATGCGGCTTCAATAAAGCCGATGAAATCACCATTGTCTTCTGCGGTTCGAAAAAGAGCCTGGCGAATGGGATCCCAATGGCAAATATTCTGTTTCCGACTTCGGTGATTGGCATGATGGTGCTGCCTTTGATGATCTTCCATCAAATTCAGCTGATGGTCTGCGCCGTGCTGGCCCGTCGCTACAAGCAACAGACGGACGCATTGCTGGCGCAGCAGAAAAGCCGCGCCGCAAAGGCTTAAAGCGGGCGTTTCAGGGGCTGCACCAGTTGCGTCAGCCCCTCAGTTTTAATCAGCAGCGTGATTTGCATCAGCTCGCCCAGTTTACCCGCCGGGAATTCATCCTTACGGGCAAACCACAGCAGATACTCTTCCGGGACATCAATCAGCCGACGCCCCTTATATTTACCGAAGGGCATCACGGTGTTAGCGATCTCAACCAGCTGCTCTTTTTCCATCTCAGGCACCCAGTAAGCGGATCATTTCAGCTTCATCAATCACGGTAATACCCAGTTCCTGCGCTTTTGCCAGTTTCGAACCCGCCGCTTCGCCGGCAATCACCAGATCGGTTTTCTTCGACACGCTACCGGCCACTTTGGCGCCCAGTTCGGTTAATCGTGCTTTGGCGTCATCACGCGACATCAGGCTCAGGCTTCCGGTCAGCACCACCGTTTTGCCCGCGAACGGGCTGTCGATTTCCTCAGCGTTGATAACCACCGGGGCGGGCCAGTGAATGCCCTGCGCCAGCAACTGGCCTATCACCTCGCGGTTGCTCTCTTCGGCAAAGAAATTAAACACGTGCGTCGCGACCACAATGCCAACATCCGGCACTTTTTGCAGCTCTTCGACAGAGGCCGCTTCCAGCACATCCAGAGTGCCGAAATACGCCGCCAGACCTGCGGCAGTGGCCTCGCCGACTTCACGAATGCCCAGCGCGTAGAGGAAACGGGCAAACGTCGTTTCTTTCGCTTTTTCCAGCGCATTCACCACGTTTTGCGCCGACTTTGGCCCCATCCGCTCGAGTCCGGTGAGCTTGCCTGCCGTCAGGGTGAAGAGATCTGCTGGCGTATGGACATACTCTTTCTCCACCAGTTGATCGATAATTTTGTCGCCCATACCGTCAACATCGAGCGCGCGGCGGGAAACAAAGTGTTTCAACGATTCCTTACGCTGGGCGCCGCAAATCAGGCCGCCAGTACAGCGAGCGACCGCTTCGCCTTCCACACGTTCAACATCAGACCCACACACCGGACAGTGCTGTGGAAACACGATTTCACGCGTCTCTTCCGGGCGCTCGGAAAGCACCACGTTGACCACCTGCGGGATTACATCGCCTGCCCGGCGAATAACGACTTTATCGCCAATACGCAACCCCAAACGATCGATTTCATCGGCATTATGCAGAGTGGCGTTACTGACCAGAACCCCGGCAACCTGAACTGGCTCAAGGCGAGCAACGGGCGTAATCGCCCCGGTACGTCCGACCTGAAACTCAACATCGCGAACAAAGGTCATCTGCTCCTGCGCCGGAAACTTAAAGGCCACCGCCCAGCGCGGCGCACGAGCGACAAAGCCCAGTTGCTCCTGCAACGCCATGGAGTTGACTTTAATCACCACACCGTCAATATCGAAGCCCAGCGTCGGTCGGTCTTCTTCAACCTTATGATAGTAAGTGAGTACTTCCTCCGGCGAGTCACACAGCGCTACCCTGTCGCTTACCGGCAGTCCCCACTCTTTAAATTGCAGCAGACGGCCGAGGTGAGTATCAGGCAGCGCGCCGCCTTCCAGCACACCAACGCCATAGCAGAAGAAAGTAAGCGGTCGCTTCGCCGTGATACGGGGATCAAGCTGGCGTAATGACCCGGCGGCGGCGTTGCGCGGATTAGCAAACACTTTATTGCCGGTGCGGCGGGCTTCTTCATTAATTTTTTCAAATCCGGCCTGTGGCAGGAACACTTCCCCGCGCACTTCCAGACGCGTGGGAATATTATCGCCACGCAGTTTTAACGGGATCGCGCGGATAGTGCGCACGTTAGAGGTAATATCCTCCCCCGTGGTGCCATCACCGCGCGTTGCGGCGCTGACCAGTACGCCGTTTTCATACAGGATACTGACCGCCAGGCCGTCCAGTTTCAGTTCACAGCACCAGGTCAGCTTATCGGTGCTCTTCAGTCGGTCCTGCACGCGCTTGTTGAAGGCGAGAAAACTCTCCTCATCAAACACGTTATCCAGCGACAGCATCGGCACTTCATGGCGAATCTGGCTGAACGCCGACAACGGCGCGGCGCCAACGCGTTGGGTTGGCGAGTCGGGGGTAACAAGGTCCGGATGCTGCGCTTCCAGCTCGCGCAGTTCACGCATCAGGCGATCATATTCCGCATCGGGAATTTCCGGCGCGTCCATCACATGGTAGAGATACTCATGATGGCGAAGCGTGGTTCGCAGTTCTGTCAGTTGTTGTTCGATTGATTCCATATCGCACCATCAATGATAAAAAACCCCCGACAGGCGGGGGTTTAGCAAGGAAATGTCACGCCAGAAGAAAATCAGGCGTGAGATTCTTTAACTTCGCGGATGCGGTCCTGATATTCCCGCAGTTTCTGCGGCGTCATCATACGACGTTGATCGTCGAGCACCACACCGCCAACTTCATCAGCAATGTGCTGCGCGGACTGCAGCATCAGCTTAAAGTTTTGCAGCTCGTCCCCATAGGACGGAACCTGCATAAAAATAGTCACGCCAGGCGTGCTGAAGTCGCCCGTCATCTCCGGGTCAAACGTACCAGGATTAACCATGTTGGCAAGACTGAACAGCGACGGACCGCTGCCATCCGGGCTCAGGTGACGATGGAAAATATTCATATCGCCAAATTTAAAACCGGCTTGCTGAATGCTGTTGAGCAGCACATCACCGTTGAGCTCGCTGCCATGGTGAGCCGCGACGTTCATAATAATGACCGCTTCTTTACGCTGCGGTTTTTCGGCAACAGGCGCGTCTTCAACGACCGGCTCAGGCTGCGGTTGGTGTTCAACGACAGGCTCTGCTGGCTGGAAGGTCTGCGGCGCAGGCTGCGGAGCCTGCTGCACGGGCTGCTGAACCTGCGGAGCAACGGGCTGATGCTGTACCGGCTGTTGTACCGGTTGCGGCTGAACAGGCTGATGTTGCACAGGCTGCTGCGGTTGAACAGGCTGAGGCTGCTGCTGAACATGCGGCGGCGGTACCGGCGCTTGTGCAGGCTGCTGCGCGGTTTGACGCGGCTGAGCAGACGCATAAGGCGGCTGGTACTGGTGTTGCGGCGACTGAGGAGGAACACCATGTTCCTGCGCGTTACCGGGAGCATGATTCACACGATGAACGCGAACTTCGCCCACGCCTTCGTCTTCCTCGACGTTGTCGTCGAACGAATCCTCGTCTTCACGTTTAGACTTCATGCGTTTCAGTGGGCGATCGCGGAATATAGAAGACCGCTCTTTACGGCTAGTCCAAAAACCATGTACCAGTAAAGCGATTATGGCGATCGCGCCAACAATGATTAATATCAGACGCAAATCCTGCATCATTATATTCTCTGTTGTTCTAACACCTTGCCACCACGGCAAACATTTACTCACTAAGAGTATTTGTCGATTACGCCAAGTGCAAGTGCACTCTTGGCTTTCACGGCATAAAGATGAACAAAATTGTGCTTTTTGCTGTTTTTTCGAACATTTCCGAACAGCTTAACGCTCAACAACCCGGTAAGATACGCCAGGTTTACCAGAGCTTATATAACAAGGAGTATGTCCTGACCATGGTTTCATCATCTGCAGTTGTACCTCGCAGCGGCCTTTATTACTTTTCTCAGGGATGGAAGCTCATCTCCCAACCGGGCATTCGTCGTTTTGTTATTCTGCCTTTACTGGTGAATATCCTGTTGATGGGCGGCGCATTCTGGTGGTTATTTAGCCAACTCGATAGCTGGATCCCTGCGCTGATGAGCCACGTACCTGACTGGCTTCAATGGCTCAGCTATTTGCTGTGGCCGATCGTTACCATTTCCGTACTGTTAGTGTTCGGCTACCTGTTCTCCACCGTCGCCAACTGGATTGCCGCACCGTTTAACGGCTTGTTGGCGGAGCAACTTGAAGCGCGCTTAACGGGCGCAACGCCACCCGACACTGGCGTTCTCGGCATCATGAAAGACGTTCCTCGCATTATGAAACGTGAATGGCAAAAGCTGGCGTGGTATCTCCCGCGCGCCTTCGTTTTGCTGATCCTCTATTTTATTCCGGGCATTGGACAGACCGTCGCCCCGGTGCTGTGGTTCCTGTTCAGCGCGTGGATGTTGGCCATTCAGTACTGTGATTATCCGTTTGATAACCACAAGGTGCCTTTTAAGGAGATGCGCGTCGCGCTGCGCACGCGTAAGGTGACCAATATGCAGTTTGGCGCGTTGACCAGTCTGTTCACCATGATCCCGGTACTCAATCTGTTCATTATGCCGGTTGCGGTTTGTGGCGCCACGGCGATGTGGGTAGACTGCTATCGTGCTAAGCATGCGTTATGGAAGTAATGCAAAAATGTGTAAAAGCGGGCTGGCTTATGTCCGCTCTTATTCCATACTGCAAGGCATTATTTCCCATCAGCATATAGATATGCGATTTACTTACTTCCCCATACTTTCTCAACAGGTATGCTGAAGCGGTATCCCAATTTCATACAGTTAAGGACAGGCCATGAGTAAGATTTTTGAAGACAACTCGCTGACTATCGGTCATACGCCGCTGGTTCGACTGAACCGTATCGGTAACGGACGCATTCTGGCGAAGGTGGAATCACGTAACCCGAGCTTTAGCGTCAAATGCCGTATCGGTGCCAATATGATTTGGGATGCCGAAAAACGTGGGGTACTGAAACCGGGCGTTGAGCTGGTAGAACCGACCAGCGGCAATACCGGCATCGCGCTGGCCTACGTTGCCGCCGCTCGTGGTTACAAACTGACGTTAACCATGCCGGAAACCATGAGCATTGAGCGCCGCAAGCTGTTAAAAGCGCTGGGCGCGAATCTGGTGCTGACCGAAGGCGCAAAAGGGATGAAAGGCGCGATCCAAAAAGCGGAAGAAATTGTGGCCAGCGATCCGGAAAAATTCCTGCTGCTGCAGCAGTTCAGCAACCCGGCCAACCCGGAAATCCACGAAAAAACCACCGGGCCGGAAATCTGGGAAGATACCGATGGCCAGGTTGATGTCTTTATTTCCGGCGTCGGCACCGGCGGTACGCTGACTGGCGTGACCCGTTACATTAAAGGCACCAAAGGTAAAACGGATCTGATCACCGTCGCGGTAGAACCGACCGACTCCCCTGTCATCACCCAGGCCCTGGCGGGTGAAGAACTCAAACCGGGTCCGCATAAAATTCAGGGTATCGGCGCAGGCTTCATTCCAGGTAACCTTGATCTGAAGCTTATCGATAAAGTCGTTACCATCACCAATGATGAAGCTATCTCTACCGCACGTCGCCTGATGGAAGAAGAAGGTATTCTGGCGGGGATCTCTTCCGGTGCTGCGGTTGCTGCCGCGCTCAAGCTCCAGGAAGATGAAACCTTTACCAATAAGAATATAGTGGTTATTCTACCGTCATCGGGTGAGCGTTATCTGAGCACTGCACTGTTTGCCGATCTCTTCACTGAGAAAGAACTGCAACAGTAATGCCAGCATGTTAAAAACGCGTAAAAAAGCACCCTTTTGGGTGCTTTTTTGTGGCCTGCTTCAAAGTTTCAACTCTCCTGGCATTGATTCAACCCGCCGGAACTGGTATTTAACCAAGCTAATTATTTTGATGCGCGAAATTAATCGTTACAGGAAAAGCGCTAGCTGAATCGATTTTATGATTTGGTTCAACTCTTCCTTTCGCTGCATAATGTTTAATGACGAACGAAACGTCAGCGGCAAGAAGTTGCCAACAACGGATTGTACCGAACTCCTTTTGTGTCGCGTCCAGTTTACGCCGATGCTAACAATACAGGCTAAAGTTGAACCGCCAGGCTAGACTTTAGTTCCACAACACTAAACCTATAAGTTGGGGAAATATAATGTTCCAGCAAGAAGTTACCATTACCGCTCCGAACGGTCTGCATACTCGCCCTGCTGCTCAGTTTGTTAAAGAAGCAAAAGGTTTTACTTCTGAAATTACTGTGACTTCCAACGGCAAAAGCGCTAGCGCCAAAAGCCTGTTTAAACTGCAGACTCTGGGCCTGACTCAGGGTACCGTTGTCACCCTGTCCGCAGAAGGTGAAGACGAGCAGAAAGCAGTTGAGCATCTGGTAAAACTGATGGCTGAACTCGAGTAAGTTCAACGAGTTCTTTTAAATATCAGTCACAAGTAAGGTAGGGTTATGATTTCAGGCATTTTAGCATCCCCGGGTATCGCTTTCGGCAAAGCATTGCTGCTGAAAGAAGACGAAATCGTCATTGACCGGAAAAAAATTTCTGCCGACAAGGTTGATCAGGAAGTTGAACGTTTTCTGAGCGGTCGTGCCAAGGCATCTGCGCAACTGGAAGCGATCAAAACCAAAGCTGGTGAAACGTTCGGTGAAGAAAAAGAAGCCATCTTTGAAGGGCATATCATGCTGCTCGAAGATGAGGAGCTGGAGCAGGAAATCATAGCCCTGATTAAAGATAAGCACATGACGGCTGATGCAGCTGCGCATGAAGTTATCGAAGGTCAGGCCACAGCCCTGGAAGAGCTGGATGATGAATACCTGAAAGAACGTGCGGCTGACGTACGTGACATCGGTAAACGCCTGCTGCGTAACATTCTGGGTCTGGCGATCATCGACCTGAGCGCGATTCAGGAAGAAGTTATCCTGGTTGCCGCAGACCTGACCCCGTCAGAAACCGCACAGCTGAACCTGAACAAGGTGCTGGGTTTCATCACTGACGCGGGGGGACGTACTTCCCACACCTCCATCATGGCGCGTTCTCTGGAACTGCCTGCCATCGTCGGTACGGGTAGCGTCACCTCTCAGGTGAAAAACGACGATTATCTGATTCTGGATGCCGTAAACAACCAGGTTTACGTCAATCCGACCAACGACGTTATCGAGCAACTGCGTGCCGTTCAGGAGCAGGTAGCGACCGAGAAAGCGGAACTCGCAAAACTGAAAGATCTGCCGGCGATCACGCTGGACGGACATCAGGTTGAAGTTTGCGCCAACATCGGTACCGTGCGTGACGTTGAAGGCGCTGAGCGTAACGGCGCTGAAGGTGTTGGTCTGTACCGCACCGAATTCCTGTTCATGGACCGTGAATCGCTGCCGACTGAAGAAGAACAGTTCGCTGCGTATAAAGCCGTGGCTGAAGCCTGTGGCTCTCAGGCGGTCATCGTCCGTACCATGGACATCGGCGGCGATAAAGAGCTGCCGTACATGAACTTCCCGAAAGAAGAGAACCCGTTCCTGGGCTGGCGCGCCGTACGTATCGCCATGGATCGTAAAGAGATCCTGCGTGACCAGGTTCGCGCTATCCTGCGCGCCTCTGCTTTCGGTAAACTGCGCATCATGTTCCCGATGATCATCTCTGTTGAAGAAGTGCGCGCGCTGCGCAAAGAGATCGAAATCTACAAACAGGAACTGCGCGACGAAGGTAAAGCTTTTGACGAAAGCATTGAGATTGGCGTGATGGTGGAAACACCGGCTGCGGCAACAATTGCGCGTCATTTAGCCAAAGAAGTTGATTTCTTTAGTATCGGCACCAATGATTTAACGCAGTACACCCTGGCAGTTGACCGTGGTAATGATATGATTTCACACCTTTACCAACCGATGTCGCCATCTGTGCTGACGCTGATCAAGCAAGTTATTGATGCTTCTCATGCTGAAGGCAAATGGACTGGCATGTGTGGTGAGCTTGCAGGCGACGAACGTGCTACACTTCTGTTGCTGGGGATGGGTCTGGACGAATTCTCTATGAGCGCCATTTCTATCCCGCGCATTAAGAAGATTATCCGTAACACGAACTTCGAAGATGCGAAGGTGTTAGCAGAGCAGGCTCTTGCTCAACCGACAACGGACGAGTTAATGACGCTGGTTAACAAGTTCATTGAAGAAAAAACAATCTGCTAATCCACGAGATGCGGCCCAATTTACTGCTTAGGAGAAGATCATGGGTTTGTTCGATAAACTGAAATCTCTGGTTTCTGATGATAAGAAAGACACCGGAACTATTGAGATTGTTGCTCCGCTCTCTGGCGAGATCGTCAACATCGAAGACGTGCCGGATGTAGTTTTTGCTGAAAAAATCGTTGGTGATGGCATCGCTATCAAACCAACCGGTAATAAAATGGTCGCCCCTGTTGATGGCACCATCGGCAAAATCTTTGAAACCAACCACGCTTTCTCTATCGAATCCGACAGCGGCATTGAGCTGTTTGTTCACTTCGGTATTGATACCGTTGAACTGAAAGGCGAAGGCTTCAAGCGTATCGCTGAAGAAGGTCAGCGCGTTAAAGTGGGCGACCCGGTTATTGAATTCGATCTGCCGCTGCTGGAAGAAAAAGCCAAGTCGACCCTGACTCCGGTTGTTATCTCCAACATGGACGAAATCAAAGAGCTGATCAAACTGTCCGGTAGCGTGACCGTGGGTGAAACTCCGGTTATCCGCATCAAGAAGTAATTCTTGCCGCAGAGAAGAATGGCGCCAGATGGCGCCATTTTTTTATCTAACGGATGGCGGCGTTAAATTTGTGAGGTCATCGGCCGGTAACACGCCTCGCGCATCAGGATTTTCATCCCTTCCGGTCCGCTTTCCAGCATCCGCCTTTCGGAATCAGACACCAGCAGTTCACAATCATACCCACCCGCAATACCAAACATCGCCCGCGCTACACAAATGTCTTCCAGCGCCTCTGTGCCGCTGGTATCAAAATGCCCGACTAAACGTCCATGCTGACGAACCACCAGCCGATAACTTTTCATCGCGCCTCCCCTGCCGGTGGCAGAATTAATTCATCACAACCGCACTGATGCGTCCAGCTCATGACGTCCAGCACGCGCTGCGCGGCATCGTATGCTGCCGTAGTCAGCGCTTTCCCCAGCACAATGCCGCTCACCAGTTCAGCACAGAACAGATCGCCGGTGCCTTTTAAATCCGTCTTCACCCGCGGGTGAGCGAACACCTCAACCGTTTCAGCCGTCACTACCGCCACATTAATATTCTCTTCGCTATCGCCCGGCGCGCTGGTGATCACCACCCATTTCAGCGTGTCGCTAAGCAGAGATTTTGCCGCTGCGATTGCTTCATCAAGCGTACGACACGGCTTTCCGCTCAGCATTTGCAGCTCGAATACGTTCGGCGTCAGCCCCTGCGCCAGCGGCAGCAGATGCTGACGATAAGCCTCCGGGATTTCGGCTTTAACATACATACCGCTATCCGTATCGCCAATCACGGGGTCAACCAAAATGCACAGGTCCGGATGCGTGGCCCGAACGGTTTCCAGCCACTGTGCCAGCAAGGCGATTTGCTCCGCGCTGCCCATGTACCCTGTCGTCACCGCCTTTAGCTCGCGTAAGGCATCACGTTCGCTTAAGGCGCGCAGATAGCCGCTAAACCAGTCGGGCGGAATAACGCCGCCGTAAAAAGTTTCATAATGCGGGGTGTTACTGAACAGTACCGTGGGTACTGCCGTCACGCGTAATCCCTGCGCTTTAATGGCCGGCACAGCGATACTGTTGCCTACGCTGCCATATACCACCTGTGACTGGACGGCGACGATATCGGTCTGTAATGCCCGATGTTTGTCGTCAAAGAGCACTGACTGAATATCACTCTCCTGCTCCATTAATTTCTCCTCTCGCTGGACAGCGCGCTTACGCCTCATTATTATCGTCATATGCTAAAATTCATTTTGTCATAGGTCAATAATGATCGACGGAAAAACCGCTAACGAAATTTTTGACAGTATCCGTCAACATGTCGCTACAGGCACGCTGGTAGCGGGAGAAACGTTGCCGCCAGTGCGGGAACTGGCAACGGAATTAAACGTGAACCGCAATACTGTCGCGGCGGCTTACAAACGTCTGGTCACCTCCGGGTTGGCACAGAGTCTGGGACGCAACGGCACCGTGATTAAGGGGATTACTGCCCCCGTTGCGCTGGAAGGTGGGAACCCAGATACCCCACTAATCGATCTTTCCGGCGGTAACCCAGCCCCCTCACGGCTTCCTGACCTGAGTAGTTATTTCGCGAAGATAAATAAGAATCCGCGCTTGTACGGCGATGCCGCTGTATCATCTGGACTTAAGGTATGGGCATCACAATGGATGCAAAATGCCATGCCCGGCGAAGGTGAAATTGATATCACCAGCGGCGCCATTGACGCCATTGAGCGGCTGCTGTGCGCCCATTTGCTGCCCGGCGATAGCGTGGTTGTAGAAGACCCGTGCTTTTTAAGCAGCATCAACATGCTGCGTTATGCCGGATTCTCCGCCAGTCCAGCCAACGTTGATCGCGAAGGCATGCTGCCGGACCAACTGGAACTCGCACTACAGAAAGGCGCGCGGGCGGTGATTCTGACGCCGCGCGCGCATAACCCGACAGGATGCAGTCTGAGCGCATCCCGCGCGGCGCAATTGCAGGAAATCCTGGCCCGCTATCCGCAGACGCTGGTGATTGTCGACGACCACTTTGCGCTGCTGTCCGCTTGCCGCTGGTATCCGGTGATTACGCAAGAAACCACGCACTGGGCGATAGTCCGTTCGATGTCGAAAACTTTAGGCCCGGATTTACGCCTGGCTATCGTCGCCAGCGATCCCGTCACTTCCGGGAAACTGCGTTTACGGCTCAACTCCGGCAGTCAGTGGGTCAGCCATCTGCTGCAGGATTTAGCCTGCGCCTGCCTGAGTGACGAGACATATCAACACACGCTGGCGCAAACACAGCAGTTTTACGCCGTCCAGCAGCAAAAGCTAAATTCAGCTCTGCGCCAATATGGTATTGAACTGCCCGTCGGGGACGGTCTGAATCTGTGGTTACCGCTGGCAGATCACAGTCAGGCGATCGCATTTGCGCTGGCAAAGTCCGGCTGGCTGGTACGCGAAGGCGAAGTGTTCGGCGTCAATACGCCTGCACATGGTTTACGCATTACGCTGTCAACATTAGAAGACAGCGACATTGATAAGCTGGCGGCTGATATTCATCAGGCGCTCAAGCGCTAACAGGAGAGAAAAAGTGCGAGTTCATTTTGTTATTCATGAGTCTTTTGAATCTGCTGGCGCGTACCTGCCATGGGCCGAATCGCGCGGCTATAGCATCACCTGGTCACGCGTATACGCTGGAGAAACGGTTCCCGCCAATGCCGATGGTTTCGATATGCTCGTCGTCTTTGGCGGCCCGCAGTCGCCCCGCACCACGCAGGCAGAGTGCCCATACTTTGACGCTCAGGCCGAGCAGCATCTGATCAACCAGGCGATTACGGCACGAAAAATCGTGGTGGGGATCTGTTTGGGTTCGCAGTTAATTGGCGAAGCGCTGGGCGCGAAGGTGTGTCAAAGCCCGGAAAAAGAGATTGGCCACTATCCAATCACCCTTACCGAATCAGGCCAACAGCACCCGTTATTCAGCCATTTTGGCTCACCGCTTATCGTCGGTCACTGGCACAACGACATGCCAGGGTTAACCGACCAGGCGATAATTCTGGCCGCAAGCGAGGGCTGCCCGCGACAAATCGTGCAATACGGTAATTTCGTCTATGGTTTCCAGTGCCATATGGAGTTCACAGCTGATGCGATTGAAGGATTAATTCAGCACTCAGAGCAAGAGCTGGCCGAAGCTGAAGGGAAACGCTTCATCCGCCCGGTTGAAGAGATGCGCGCCTGGGACTACCAGCAGATGAATGAGAAGCTGTGGCAATTCCTGGATAAGCTGGTGCAAAAACGTAACGAGTAATCATCCCTGGCCGGATAAAACATTATCCGGCCATCGTGCCAGGCAGTTACCTGATGGCGCTACGCTTATCAGGCCAACAAGTTAAATTCCCAGCCCCTGATTAAAGTGCTCTTCACCAAAGACGCCGGTCGAAAGGTAGCGATCGCCGCGATCGCAGATGATCGCCACAACTACCGCGCCGGGCGTGGCACGTGCGACGCGTAACGCGCCCGCGACCGCGCCGCCAGAGCTGACACCGCAGAAAATTCCTTCACGCACGGCCAGTTCACGCATGGTGTTTTCGGCATCATTCTGATGAATATCCAGCACCTCATCCACCAGCGAGGCGTTAAAAATGCCCGGCATATATTCCGCAGGCCAGCGGCGAATTCCCGGAATACTGCTGCCCTCTTCCGGCTGCAGGCCAACGATAGTGACCGCTTTTTCCTGCTCACGCAGAAAACGCGACACGCCGGTAATGGTACCGGTCGTCCCCATACTGGAGACAAAATGGGTGATGCGACCTGACGTCTGCTGCCAGATTTCGGGTCCGGTGGTGGTGTAGTGCGCATACGGGTTATCGGGATTATTAAACTGATCGAGCAGTTTACCTTCTCCGCGCTCAGACATAGCGAGGGCTAAATCGCGCGCCCCTTCCATCCCCTGTTCTTTAGTGACCAGAATCAGCTCCGCACCATAGGCACGCATTGCCGCCCGGCGTTCCTGGCTCATGTTGTCCGGCATCAGCAGCTTCATGCGGTAGCCCTTCAGCGCGGCGATCATCGCCAGCGCGATGCCAGTATTGCCGCTGGTGGCCTCAATCAATATGTCACCCGGCTTAATTTCCCCACGCTTTTCCGCTTCAACAATCATCGACAGCGCCGCCCGGTCTTTCACCGAACCCGCAGGATTATTCCCTTCCAGCTTGACCCAAATTTCGCTGCCGTTATCCGGCGCCAGACGTTGTAATTTCACCAGAGGCGTATTGCCAATTGTTTGTTCTAATGTGTTCACGTTTTCAGCTCGTAAAAAAGCCCGGTAAGCGTAGCGCCACCGGGCGATAACTATGCAAATTAACCTATCAGGCTGATTGCGCCAGGGCAAGTTCCTCTTCACGCGTTTCAATACGCTGGTCGCCGTTATACAAACGTGCATTTTGCAGTCCAACAAACAGCCGTTCACCGCGGTTCGGGGAATCATCGCCCTGCATGATGACCGTCAGCGGTTCGTTGTACCACCCGAGGGGTTGTACAACTAATTGGGTGTAGTGCCCTTTCGGACTGGCTTCCAGCACCTGAACCGGCAGCGGCGAATCCAGGCTGGTACGGCGGCTCACATCCACTTCCCATGGACGCAGGAACAGATCGACCGGTCCCTGATAGCCAGGCGTATAGCCCAACGGCCAACGGTGTGCGCCCACGTGGAATTGCCCACCGCGAATCGTCCCCTGCAGGCGGTTAACCTCGCCCATAAACTCCAGCACAAAACGGGTAGCCGGTTCACGCCAGACCTGATCCGGTGCGTCGGCCTGTTCGATATGACCCTGGCTCATCACCACCACCCGGTCTGCAACTTCCGTCGCTTCTTCCTGATCGTGGGTAACAAACACGCTGGTAAACTTCAGCTCCTCATGCAGTTGACGTAGCCAACGGCGCAGTTCTTTACGCACCTGAGCATCGAGCGCGCCAAACGGCTCGTCGAGTAGCAGGATCTGCGGTTCTACCGCCAGGGCACGCGCTAATGCCACACGCTGCTTTTGCCCACCGGAAAGCTGTGCCGGGAAACGATCCGCCAGATGAGCCAATTGCACCATCTCCAGCAGTTTGGTCACTTTGGCTTTGATCGCCGCCGCATTAGGACGCTCACGCCGTGGCAGAACTGTCAGACCAAAGGCGATATTGTCGAATACCGTCATATGACGAAATAGCGCATAGTGCTGGAACACAAACCCCACTTTGCGATCGCGCGCATGCAGACGGCTGACGTCGGTGCCGTGAAAACGAATATGCCCGCTGGACTGATGCTCCAGCCCGGCAATGATACGCAGCAGCGTAGTTTTGCCCGAACCGGATGGCCCCAGCAGAGCAACCATTTGACCTGAAGGAATATCCAGCGAGATATCGTTCAGCACCTGGGTGCGACCAAAAGACTTCTTAATATTGGCAATCTCAATGCTCATGATTTTCCTCCTGCTGCGCGCGTTTCTCCTGGTTCTCCAGACGCCATTGCAACATGCTCTTCAAAAACAGGGTAATAATCGCCATCAGCGTCAACAGCGCGGCGGCGGTAAAGGAGCCAACGGCGTTATAGTCCTGCTCCAGTAATTCAATCTGTAGTGGTAAAGATAAGGTTTCGCCGCGAATTGAGCCGGAAACCACCGACACCGCGCCGAATTCGCCTATCGCACGGGCATTAGTCAGCACCACGCCATACAGCAACGCCCAACGGATATTCGGCAGCGTGACGCGGCGGAACATCTGCCAGCCGGAGGCACCAAGCAAAATCGCCGCTTCGTCTTCATTGCTGCCCTGACTTAGCATCACCGGTACCAGCTCGCGCACCACAAACGGACAGGTCACGAACACCGTCACCAGCACCATCCCCGGCCAGGAGAACATAATTTGCAGGTTGTGCTCATCCAGCCAACCACCCAGCGGGCCGTTAGAACCGTAAAACAACAGATAGATCAGACCAGCGACCACTGGCGAGACGGCAAAGGGAATATCCAACAGCGTCAGCAACAGCTGGCGTCCAGGGAAGTTGAAGCGAGTCACCAGCCAGGCCAGCAATACGCCGAACACCAGATTCACCGGCACCGCAATCAGCGCAATTAACACCGTCAGCCAAATGGCATGCAGCATATCCGGGTCAGCCAGGTTCTGTAGCACCGGCATTAATCCCTTGCTGAACGCCTGCACGAAGATATAAATCATCGGCACCAGCAAAATAAAAGCCGATACCAACATGCCCGTACCGATCAGAAACCATTTACCCCAGTTAATGCGGGGTGCGTCATAGCGTTTCAATTGGGTAATGTCTGCCATTAGTGACCTACCACGCGTCGACCAAAGCGACTTTGCAGGGTGTTAATTGAAAACAGTAGCAGCAACGACGCCCCGAGGATCACAGAAGCAATCGCGCTGGCAGCCGGGTAGTCAAACTCCTGCAAGCGAACAAAAATCATCAGCGAGGTCACTTCTGTTTTCCATGCGATGTTCCCGGCGATAAAAATAACCGCGCCAAACTCACCGAGGCTTCGGGTAAACGAGAGCGCTACGCCCGCCACCAGCGCAGGAGACAGCTCTGGCAACACCACTTTACGAAAACTCTGCCAGCGCGTGGCGCCAAGCGTTTCCGCCGCTTCTTCATACTCCGGGCCTAACTCTTCCAGCACCGGCTGTACGGTGCGCACGACAAACGGAATGCTGGTAAAGGCCATCGCCACCGCGATGCCCAGCCAGGTGTAGGTCACCTTAATATCCAGCTTCGCCAGCCATTCGCCGTAGAAGCCATTGACAGAAAACAGCGATGCCAGCGTCAGGCCAGCTACCGCCGTAGGCAGCGCAAATGGCAGATCCATCAGCGCATCCAACAGCGTACGGCCCGGAAAGCGATAGCGGGTTAAGATCCACGCCATCAGCAGACCGAACACACCGTTAAAAATCGATGCCACAAACGCCGACAGCAGCGTCACTTTATAAGCCGCTACCACCTGCGGATTGGTAATCACTTCCCAATACTGCGCCCAGCTCATTTGCGCCAGTTGCATGACCAGCGCGCTAAGCGGCAGCAGCAATATCAGGCAAACGAACAGTAAGCTGGTGCCCAGGCTTAAGGTAAAGCCGGGCAGCACGCGTCGGGAGGAAACAGCAAACATTTACTTACGCCCCGCCGCCAACAGTTTGTCCAGCTCGCCGCCGCTGACAAAGTGCGTTTTCATCACCTCAGGCCACGTGCCAAACTTGTCTTCCACGCGGAACAGTTCGGTTTGCGGGAATTTATCTTTCAGCTTGTCCATCACCTGCGGGTTGTTCACGCGGTAGTAGAAATCGGTAATGATGGTTTGCGCCTGTGGGCTGTACAGCCAGTTCAGGTACGCTTTCGCCGCTTTTTCAGTACCGTTGGCCTGCACATTTTTATCGACCCAGGCTACCGGGAATTCCGCCAGAATGTTGACCTTCGGCACCACGACTTCGAAGCCCTGATCTTCATACTGTTTACGGATGTTGTTCACTTCTGATTCAAATGTGATCAGCACATCACCCAGACCGCGTTCAACAAAGGTGGTCGTTGCACCGCGACCGCCGGTATCAAACACTTCAACATTTTTCAGGAACTGGGTCATAAATTGTTCGGTTTTGGCTTTATCGCCGCCGTCAGCTTTGTCCGCCGCGCCCCATGCCGCTAAATAGGTGTAACGCGCATTTCCGGAGGTTTTCGGGTTCGGGAAAATCAGCTTCACGTCCGGGCGAACCAGATCGTTCCATTCGTGGATATTCTTCGGGTTACCCTTACGCACTAAAAACGCCATGGTGGAATAGAATGGCGAGCTGTTATTCGGCAGGCGGCTTTGCCAATCGGCAGAGATCAGTTTGCCTTTATCGTGCAGGATCTGCACATCGGTGACCTGGTTATAGGTCACAACGTCAGCTTTCAGTCCCTGCAAAATCGCCAGCGCCTGTTTTGATGACCCGGCATGAGATTGTTTAATCGTCAGTTTATCGCCACCGTTATCTTTCGCCCATTGCTGTTCAAACGACGGGTTAAGGGCGGCAAACAGCTCGCGGGAGACATCGTATGAACTGTTCAGCAGTTCCGTTGCCTGCGCCTGCCCCACCAGCAACAGCATTGCTGCCAGCGTCAGGGTTCTTTTTTTCAGTAAGTTAACGGCCATTGCGCACCCTTATAAATTTAATGACTTTCTTATGGTCATCATATTTATAACCAGTGCTAAAGGAGTAACGGTTTTATATACCGTTTGATGATTTGAAAGTTGAAAAGAGAATAAGGGGTACCTCCTCCCCATCACGCGGGGAGGAGACCGGCATCAATCAGATGCCAACGCTTACGCTTTCAGGCAAAGTGCTGCCGCCATCAATGACGTTTTGCGTGCCAGTTAAATAACTGGACTCATCCGAGGCGAGAAACGCGGCCAGTTCGCCGACTTCAAGCGGACAGGCCAGACGACGCATTGGAATCGCTTTCGCCATTTCAGTTAATACAGATTCCGGATCGTCCGGATTGGACTGACGCGCAATATTTTCCGCCATCGGCGTACGAACATAGCCAGGGCAAATGGCGTTCACGCGAATGCCGGACTGCGCATATTCCACCGCCAGCGATTTGGTTAAGCCGATAATCGCCGCTTTTGACATTGCGTAGGCCGTTTCGCCCGGATCGGCCACCATATCGCCAGTGACTGAGGACATCATCACGATGCGCCCGTCTTTGCGATCAATCATCTCCGGCAGTACGGCTTTCGTTACGTTCCAGACGCCTTTGATATTGATATCAATATGGAAGTCGCGATCGTCATCGCTCATCTCAAGGAAGTTACCGAGGCGACATACGCCGGCGTTGTTGACCAGAATATCGATTTTGCCTTCAACCTTCTTCGCGCGTTTCACCGCTTCCGTGACTGAAGCAAAATCTCTGACATCCGCGTGAACCGCCGTGCAGCGGTGACCGCGTCCAGCCAGCTCATCCGCCAGTTTTTCAATCTCATCGGAGATATCCAGCAGGATTAAGTTCGCGCCATGGCGGGCAAACGTTCTGGCGATCCCTTCGCCAATACCCTGAGATGCGCCCGTAATCAATGCTGTTTTGCCCGTGAGTTTTCCCATTTCAATATTCTCCTTTTGAATATGAAGCCTTCGCTTCATTCACGCAGAAGATACAGCAATAACAAATCGGTGCTGCGAAACGGCTCACTAATCAGTCCGGTCAATGAAAAAATATCGTCAACGCGCTTGTTTTTCGTTCGCTGACGCAACCGTTATGCGAACAGGCGGCTTTGTCTGATCAACTTTTGCTGGCCCTAATAGTTTATCCGGCGTGCAGTCACGAATGATTTTGCCCCCTTTCATGACCAGCACACGATCGAAATACTTCAGCAAATAACGACGGTGCGTCACCATGATCAGTGTCTTACCGCTGATAAAGTGATCGAGATGATCGAAGATTCGCTGTTCGGTCATTTCATCCATATTCGAGGTTGGCTCATCCCATAAGTAAATCTGAGCATCGCTACTCAAACTACGCGCTAATAACAGCTGCTGGTTTTGCCCTGAGGATAAGTTACGCGCCATAAACATCACCGGGTAACGCAGCCCCATAGGATGCTGGAGCACAAAGGTACAGTTCGCCAGATTAAGCGCCTCGATCACCTTCTTGCGGTTGTCGCAATCTTTAAGGGCAAAGTTACTTTCAATGCTGCCGGTAAACAACGTGTCATTATTGGTCACCATACTGATAAAGCGGCTGAAAAAGTTCTGCGCCAGATGTCGGGTATTGTAGCCATCGTACATAATACTGCCCTCAGTAGGTGGACAGTAGCCAGAGAGCAGGGAAACCAGCGAGCTTTTCCCGGAACCACATTCGCCAATAATTGCCACCCGCTGCCCATGAGGAATATCCAGCGTCAGCGTATCCAGCGCTTTTGGTAATTGCGGATCGTACTGATAGCTCAGGGCGCGTAGAGAGATATCACCGCGCACGTTAACAATCGATTGCAGCAATTTTTGCTCATGTTCCTGCCCTGCCGGCATAAACATTTTCATTAAATCCGTAATGGTTTTATTAGTCGTAAAAATAGTAGAGAGCGTTGATGATAACCCCGAGATGATCCCCGACATCCGCCCGGAGACAATAACGGAAGAGACAATCGCACCCGTGGTGATTTCACCTTTGATGACCAGGAAAAAAGCGAAAACCATCAGCAGGATCTGGTTCAGGTTCGACATCGCGCTAAGCGCAGACTGATAATAGACCCCAGCCTTACGCAACTTTAAGCTAAGCCATGACTGATTGTTACTGCTATTAACCCAATCAAGCATCAGGTTTTTGTTGTTTAAGGTATGGATGGTACGTAGGGAATAGAGTAATTCAGTAATGAAAACGTTACGGTTTGACTGGCTCTCCTTCATTTTATCCATCAGCACTTCCGTATACTTGAAGTATCCCCACGCCAACAGTAGCGACACCACCATCATCATCACGGGCACTAACACCAGGGCACCGAGATTAATGTAAATAATCACACAAAAAATAATAAATACCGGAATATCCGACACGCGCTGGAAAACGGAATTTAACAGCACGGGCTTTATTTTTTGAAATTCTGTCCACAGAACAAACACGGAGGACATAGAGCTGCTTTTAGTGGTGTTGTAGATCAATGCCTCCACAAAAGAGACATCAATATTGACATCCTCCTGGCGCGAGACAATCGACTGATAGATATCTTTCGAGGATCGCAGTAAAAATTCAAAGACGATAAATACCAGTACGATACCCACCACCCCAAACAGAGAGGCGGTCGATGACCCCGGTACAAGCTTATCGTAGTAAATGTTACTGAAAACCGGGATAGTCAGGGCAAACAAGGCCATAAACAGCGAGGTAAAAAAATACTTACTGTAAAAAACTTTATTATTTTGCAGTCCGGATTTTAATATCGAGCTGATTTTTATCGATTCAGTCATCCCGCTTAAAGGCTGGATCAGAAAGACCGAAATCGTCTGGATGTTTTCTCTGGCGCACGCAACGACACCCAACTCGTTGTTACGCTTGACCAGCTGTAGCCCCCCTTCCTGGCACCCGACACACACCATCCATTGCATGTCGGAGGTTAATATAATCAGCGGCATATTTTCATTCAGCAAATCGTCGGGGCGCGAGAATTTCACCTCGTGGATCATCAGACCTAATGATAGAAAATAGTTTTTAATCTGCGCTTCATGGTTCGGATCGTTTTTATCATATTGCGACAGCGTGACCGGTATTTTCGCTTCATCTATTTCGATACGTGAGTCGTGGTTTTTAGCGATGTATTGCATAACGCCAGCCAGGCCTAAATCATATAGCGTAAAATCATTCATAGAATTTGCACTCATTCCCCCGCACGTCCTGTACGGGGGAAACGGTTATTTATTGATGGTGATGTTGCTGATCGTCCTGATTATCTTCGACGCTCTGGCTAATGCTCATCACTTGTGCCGCGAAGCTGGCTGCTTCATGCGAAGAGGATTGATCCGCTGCAGAATGCGGCGCGTCACTCTCATCGCTGCGGGCGTCGTCCATGCCTGCAACGACGCTGCGGCTACTGGTATCCACCGTAAAGGCGATATCCTGACGTTCGCTATTCCCGGCACTGTCCTGCGTGCGCAATACCAGAGAATGTGGGCCATCCTCCAGCGCCACAGGCACGTCGAACTGCGTAGAGCCAGACGGCGAAGGCACCAGCGGATGCGTGACACCGTCCAGTTCAACGCTGGCATGGGTAATGCTGGCGTCCAGGTTGAACTCAAAGACCGGATGCGACGACTCCACTTCTATGGTGTCCCTGGTGTCCTGCTCGCTACTGTACAGACTGCTGCGTAGCGACACCGGGTCATCGGTTCCAACATCCACATCGTGCGTCACGGTGCTGGTGTTACCCGCCACGTCGGTAATGGTGAAGGTAAGCTGATGCTCGCCCTGCGCCACATCCTCAAGCTGGAGATTCCAGTTACCGTCTTTATCCACGTTTGCCGTCAGCACATCGCCATTATCCAGTGAAACGCTAACCTGGGCTCCCGCTTCGCCATGCCCGCTAAACGACAAGGTTGACTCATCGGTCTGCCAGGTTTGTTCCTGGCTACTCGTACCATCGAAAGTCACATCAAAATTATCGACATGGGTATCGACCGTGAACTCAACCGACTGGCTGGCGGTATTACCTGCCGCATCGCTGACATTCACCACCAACGTCCAGGTGCCTTCAGCCAGCGCCTCTTCAGGTGTCCAGGTCCAGTGGCCTGATTCATCCTGCGTGGCGCTGTGGGTTTCGCCGTTTATGGTCACCGTTACGGTAGTTGCATCAGGATCAATGTTACTCAGGATAAACGTTGGGGTGTCGTCCTTAGTAATGTTGTCCCCTGAGGCACCGCTATCGCTGCCCGCATCCAGGGAAACTGTCGGCGTGCTGACCGTGGTGTCGATGGTGTAATCCAGGGACGCATCCGCGCTATTGCCCGCCGCATCGGTCACGGTCACCACTAACGTTCCGCTGCCGTCCGCCAGCGGGGTGTCCGGCGTATACGTCCAGTTACCCTGCTCATCCTTGGTTGCGCTGTGCGTTTCACCGTTCAGCGTCACCATCACTGACGTGGCGTCCGGGTCGATATTACTCAGGATAAAGGTTGGCGTCGTATCCTTCGTCAGATTATCACCCACCGTACCACTATCGCTGCCCGCATCCAGGGCGATCGTCGGCGTGCTGATAGTGGTGTCGATGGTGTAATCCAGGGACGCATCCGCGCTATTGCCCGCCGCATCGGTCACGGTCACCACCAACGTTCCGCTGCCGTCCGCCAGCGGGGTGTCCGGCGTATACGTCCAGTTACCCTGCTCATCCTTGGTTGCGCTGTGCGTTTCACCGTTCAGCGTCACCATCACCGACGTGACGTCCGGGTCGATATTACTCAGGATAAAGGTTGGCGTCGTATCGCTGGTGATATTATCCCCTGCCGTTGCGGTGTCACTGTCCGTATCCATCATTACTGTTGGTGTGCTTAGCGTACTGTCAATGGTGAAATCCAGTGAAGATTCCGCAGTGTTACCTGCGCCATCCGTGACTTTCACCTTCAGGGTCCAACTACCGTCTGACAGCGCAGTTTCCGGCGTATACGTCCAGTTACCCTGCTCATCTTTGGTTGCGCTGTGCGTTTCGCCATTCAGCGTCACCATCACCGAAGTGACATCCGGGTCAATATTGCTCAGGATAAAGGTTGGCGTCGTCTCATTCGTCAGGTTGTCACCGACATCACCGGTATCGCTGCTGGCATCAAGAGCCACCGTCGGCGTACTGATACTAGTGTCAACGGTGAAATCCAGGCTGGACTGCTTAGTATTCCCTGCCGCATCGGTTACTTTCACCTCAACGGTCCAGTTACCGTCTGCCAGCGGGGTTTCCGGCGTATAGATCCAGTTACCCGAAGCGTCTTTGGTCAGGGTTTGCGTATTGCCGTTTAAGGTCACCTCTACCTTCGTCACATCAGCGTCAACGTTAGTCACGACAAACGTCGGTTTAACGGTTTGCGTGATGTTATCGCCCACCGTGCTAGTATCGCTTGCCGCATCCATGGCGATGACCGGCGCGCTGAGCACAGTATCAATAGTAAAGCTAAAGGATTGCGTTGCGGTATTTCCTGCCGCATCCGTTGCGCTCACCTGAACGTCACATTCGCCGTCACTTAGCGGAGTTCCCCATGTTACGGTCCAGACGCCATCGCTGATCTTCGTTGCCTGCACCGTCGTTCCATCAATCGTTACGCTCACCGCAACGACATCCTTCTCGATGTTACTCAAAACCAGCGTCGGGGTTGAGTCATTGGTCAGGTTGTCGCCCAGCGCACCACCGTCTGAGGACACATCCAGCGCCACGGCTGGCGTCGTGAACATCACATCAAGGTCGACAGGCACGCTGATATTGGTGGCAGAATCCTCTGCCTGAATGCTGACTTTACCGCCATCAGGATAGTTAATCGCGGTACTCCAACTGCCGGAGCTGTTGACATTAACCGTGGTGATAACGTTGCCGGACTCATCCTTGATAACAATGGTCGTTCCCGCTTCCGCCTTGCCTGAGAGGATCCACAGGTTCCCCTCTTCGTTCCAGGAAGAGATCTCTACCGTTGGCGTATTTGGCGCAACGCTATCGACCAGAATGTCATGGTTAATGGTTTGGGTATTGCCGGCAGTATCTTTAATGGTGAAGGTTAAATTGCTGGTCCCTTCAGGCAACGCGCTGGCCTTGATGCTCCAGGTGCCATCGGCGGCAACTGTGGTGGTAGCCACCA
The DNA here is from genome assembly GCF_008693645.1 of Citrobacter werkmanii. Classification (NCBI taxonomy): domain Bacteria; kingdom Pseudomonadati; phylum Pseudomonadota; class Gammaproteobacteria; order Enterobacterales; family Enterobacteriaceae; genus Citrobacter; species Citrobacter werkmanii. The sequence goes on from NZ_CP044101.1 coordinate 3,637,758, forward strand.
CCATCCCTGCCACCATCAGGGTGACAGTAGCCCCCGCCTCACCGACGCCATTAAAGACAGGCGTGCGGTTGTTAACTACCCATTTATCGGCCGAACTGTCTTTGTCGTCCTGCACGTTGGCGGTGAACTGGCTGATGGAGGTATCAATCACTATCGTGAAGGTTGAGACGGTACTGTCGTTCCCCGCGCGGTCTTCTGAACTCACCTGGACGGTCCATGTCGCATCGCTAAGCAACATAGGATTAACGTTTACGCTCCATTTTCCTGTACCGTCTGCCCAGACGTTGCTAACGGTCATTCCATTAATTTTGACAGTGACATAGCTGTTAGCCTCAGCCATACCGCTCAGCTTAATACCTGCAGAAATATCATTGATGTAAATCGTACCATCAACGGTGTGGTCAGCGACGCTCTCTCCGTTAATATTGTCCAGCGTGACGGGAGTATCGTTAACCGTATCGATCGTGAACTTCTGATCGCCAGTGGAGGCCGTATTGCCGGCGGCATCGGCAATATCAAAGCGGATGGTATGGCTACCGTCGTCCAGCGCTTGCGGAACGGTATATTGATAATTTCGCCCGGAGATCGTGATGGTTTCCACATACTTACCATCAATATAAACCTTGACGGGCTGACCCGTTTCACCGTTGATCTGGAACGTCGGCGTCGTTCGGGCGGTAACATAATCGTTAGAGTAGAGGCCACCATCAGGATTCATTTTATCCAGCTCAATCCAGGTGCTGGTATCGACCGTAACCAGAATGCGTGCCGACTCTGCGGTATTGCCCGCCGTATCTTCCGCCACTACGCGGATGGAATATTCACCGTCAGCCAACGTAGTTGGGTATTGCCACGTCCAGTTGCCTTCGTCATCCGCCGTTACCGTTGCGACCGTTTTTTCATCCACCAGAATAGAAATCGTCGCCCCCGGCTCTCCCGTACCATGGAAGGCTGGCGTATTGTCGCTGGTTATGTTGTCATCCAGCGAGCCTGAGTTAGACGCGTCATCCAGGTTGATGGTCGGGTAATCGGTATGGCTATCCAGCGTGAAGACAAATGGATCGCTGGTCTGGCTGTTTCCGGCCACATCCGTGATCTGTACCGTCAGGCTGTACTCGCCATCATCATTGAGGATCAGCGGTACCGTCCAACTGCCATCAGCCGCTACGGTAACCTGGCCTGCCGCGACGCCATTCAAATAGACGGTAATCGTAGCGCCGCTTTCACCGGTACCTGTGACACTCAGCGCTTTACTATTGGTCAGGTCCGGCAGCGTATCGACGCTAAAATTGTCAACTACGGTATCAATAACAACGGTAGTCGTTGCACTGGTTGCGGTATTGCCTGCCGCATCCGTCGACACCATTTTAATATCATAAGAACCGTCGGCGCTTTCCGGCATCGTCCAGCTCACTGTCCCTGCCGCATCGGCGGTTACCGTGGCAACTTTTTCGCCATTGACATAAACATCGACCGTCGCATTAGGATCGGTGACTGCCGTCAGGGTTGGCGTAGTCACTTTGGTGATGGCGTCCAGCGTGTCCGCACTGTTGGAATCACGACTCAGGACTACGTCAGTGATGCTATTTTGCGTATCGCGGGTAATATCGATATTTTTGGAGACGGTATTGCCAGCAGCATCGGTGGAAGTCACCACAAAGGTTTGCATCCCCTCCTGCAGCGTAATTTCCGTACTCCATGCACCATCGCTCTCCACGGCAATGGTAGCCAGAATCTCGCCCTGCGTATTGGCGATCGTAACGGTTGAGCCCGCTTCTGCGGTACCGTCAAGGTGAACGCTGGTTTTTTGGGTGATGTTGTCGGTATCGCTGGTGCCGGTATCATCCGTATCGCGTAAATCAACGGTCAGTGGCGCAATATAGGTATCGAGAACAAAACTCTCCGGGCCGAAGGTTTCTGTGTTACCCGCCACATCTGTTACCGAGAAGCTAATCTCATGCTCTCCGTCAGCGCCAATGTTTGTAATCGATGCCAGCCATTTACCATCACTGGCGGCAACCGTTTCCACCACTACACGACCGTCAATCATCACCTTGATATGCGCGCCGGCTTCAGAGATTCCGCTCACTACCGGGGTATTGGTGTTCAGATACCCTTCATCATTTAATCCGTTAATATCCCAGTCAAGAGGAACCACATGCGTGTCAATGACCAGACTTGCAGGGTCAGATTTTACCTCCTCCCCGTTGTTCGGGTTAATGACGCTCACCTCTATGCTGTAGGTCCCTTCAGCCATTTCTGGCAGGTTAAAGTTGTAGCGTCCGGTTGAGTCCGTTGCCGCGGTACCAACCACCTCACCGTTAACATAGATCGTCACGGTGCTGCCCGGCAGCGATGTCCCGGTAATTGATGGCGTCGTATCATTAGTGACAAAGTCACCAATGGAGCCGCTATCCGATGCGGTTTGTAGCTGCAGTGTCGGTGGATCGACGTCGATCAGCGGAATGATAAAGGCGAAGTTAGTGGCATCAGAGACGTTACCCGCTTTGTCGGTCGCGACGACGCTAATAATATGATCGCCAGAGTTAATGGCGCTCGGCGGCGTCCATGACCATGTTCCGTTGCTGTCCGCCACAACACTGGCGACAGTAACGCCATCAATACTTATCACCAGCGTCGATCCTGCTTCCGCAGTACCGCTGAATTCTGGCGCCAGACTTAAGGCTTCATGGTTATTCCCGGGATCGGACTCGCTCAATGCAACACCCGGCGCGTTAACCACTGTATCGATAACAAAATCAATGTTGCTTGCCTGGGTGTTTCCGGCCTTATCGGTCGCGGTAACCGAGATGGTATAGTTGCCATCAGTCAAATCACCCAGCGTAATAGACCAGGTCCCGTCCGAGGCAGGAGAGATCGTTTGGGTCTGAATCGCATTACCGCTCTCATCCAGCACGGTCACCACTAGCGTTGCGTCTTTGTCCGTCAGACCGCCGAACGTAGGTGACGTATCTTTGGTGATTTTATCCGTCTGCGAAGAGCCTGTATCAGAAGAGGCCAGCAGCTCCACCGACAGCGCAACGTGTGTGTCAATGGTAAAATTCATGCTGCTTTCAGCGGTATTACCGGCTTTATCCGTAACGGTCACTTCTGCGGTGTAGTTACCATCCGCCAGATTGGCTGAGGTAACCGTCCATTCCCCAGCTTCATTTTGTGTCGCCGTATATTTCGCACCGTTTATAACAACAAACACGGTATCAACATCGTCCGGCACGCCGGAAACTATGAACGTCGGCTGCGTATCATTGGTTAACGAATCACTTGAGCTATCGCCAGAATCACTGGCGCTATCCATCGAAATGGTTGGCTGCGGGATCTGAGTGTCAATCGTAAAAGTCAGGGTCTCTGTCTGGTGGTTGCCCGCGACATCGACCATCTCCACGGTGGCGGTGTAAGTACCATCCGCTAGCATGTCAGCGGTATAAATCCACTCGCCCTGGGCGTTTTTCTCCAGCGTCTGCGTGTGCCCATTGAGCGTGACGGTGACGGAGGTGAGTTCCTCCGCCGCGCTAATCTGGATACGCGGCACTGAGACGTTAGTCAGGTTATCGGTGGTATTCTGCCCGGTATCATCCAGCAGCAGCACGGCAGGAGAGTCAACCACCGTATCAACGGTAAAGTTATAGGTTGTCGATGCGCTGTTACCCGCATTATCCGTAAAGGTCACGACCACGCTATATGCGCCATCCGCCAGGCTTTGCGGTACCTGCCAGCTCGTTGTCGACGGATCCAGTGACAGCGTCGTGTCACCAAGAGTTACCGTTATACTGGCGATATCGGCAGGTACGCCGCTGATACTGATAACCGGTTTCGTCACGTTGGTGATGTTATCATCAGTGCTGCCGCTGTTGCTGCCATTATCCAGCGCCAGAACCGGTGCCGAGCAAATGGTATCAACGGTAAAGCTCATTGAGGATGATTTGGTATTGCCTGCATCATCTTCAACCTTAACAGTTGCGGTATAAGTTCCATCCGGGAGGGCATCAGCATCGGGTAACTGCAAGCCCCATACTCCATTCTTTTCCGTCGCGTTATAGGTTTTATTGTTGATAGTGACAGTGACGCTATAAGCATCGCTATCGATATTATCGAGCGTGAAATATGGCGTCGTATCGTTGGTTAGGTGATCGTTTGACAAGGTCCCCGTATCACTTGCAGCCGCTAAATCGATTGTTGGCGTGCTAAGGGTGGTATCCACCACAAATTTGAGTTCAGTGCTGGCGGTGTTACCCGCTTTATCCACTACTGAAACGTCGAGAGTGTAGTTGCCATCTGCCAGTGCCGGAGCCGAGTAGATCCAGCGGCCGGACTCATCCTTCGTCAACGAAGTCACCGTGCCGTTGAGGGTAACGCTCACCGATTCCACATCCGCCGGAACGCTGATTTCAAATTCAGGGGCATTGCTCTTCGTTATGTTATCGCTGTCGGAATATCCCGTGTCGTCACCGACGACAAAGTCCACCGATACCGACGTTTGCGTATCAATGGTGAAGGTCAGCGGAGTTTCTTTGGTATTTCCGGCGTTATCCGTCACCGTGGCAATTAAGGTGTAAGTGCCGTCTGCCAGCGCTTCATCCGGCGTAAAACTCACCGGCTGACTGGTCAAATCCACAGGAATATCTTTGCCGTTCAGGTTCACCGTCAGACTATAAACATCTTTATCCAGCGAACCAAACTCAAACGTCGGCTGGGTATTGTTAGTGTAATTATCGGCGGAGCTGCTGCCGCTGTCGTCCTCGTCTTTAAGATCCACCGTCACAGGTGTAAGCGTTGTATCGATAGTAAAGGTGAAAGTTTCCTGGGTTGTGTTGCCCGCTTTATCCATCACGTTGACGACAATCGAATGCTCACCATCGGTCAACGCCGAGCTGGCGGTGTAGGTCCACTTGCCATTGGTTTTCGTCAGCGTCTGGGCATCACCGCCGTCCAGTGCCACCGAGACATGCGTAACATCTGCGGCAACGCTAATATCAAAGCTTGGGATGGTATCGTTCGTTAAATGGTCATCCGAAGAAAAACCGGTATCATCAGACATGGTAATCTGATCGATTGCCACCGCGGTATCAATGGTAAAATCGAGATCGGACGTCCGTTCGTTCCCCGCTTTATCGGTTGCCGTGACCGTTATCGTATAGTCCCCATCGGCCAGTTTAGGAGCCAGGAATACCCACTCGCCGTCGGCATTTTTGGTGACGTCATAGTCGACACCGTTCAGGGTGACGATAACTGAATAGATATCACCATCAACATTGTTGATAACAAATTCGGGCTGCGTTTTCGACGTCAGATTATCGTCGTCGCTATCACCCGAGTCGGATGAGCTGCTGAGATCGATAGTTGGCGTCGATAATGTAGTATCTACTGTAAAGGAGAAGGTCTGCGTTGAGGTATTTCCCGCCCGATCCTGCACTTCCAGGATCATTTTATGATTGCCATCCGAAAGTGCCGATGGAGGCGTAAAGCTCCAGTTACCGCTGCCATCCTGCGTCAGCGTAATCGGCACCCCATCAAGCGTAATGACGGCATGCGTCACGTCGCTGTCCATGTTGCTTATCAGGAACGTGGGCTTATTGTTACTCGTCAAATGATCGGTAGCGTCATAACCCGTGTCATCACCCGCGTCGAACGCAATAGTCGGTACGGAAAGCTGGTTATCAAAGGTGATCGTTTTCGTGTCGCTGGTGGTGTTCCCTGCGGCATCTTCAACGGTAACGGTCAGCGTGTAATCTCCAGCGACAGAGAGTATCGGCGAGGTGACGGTCCAGTCACCGTTGGCATTTTTCACCACGGTACAGGCAAGACCGTTAATCGTTGCCGTCAGGCTGACGACATCATCAGAGGTGGTGACGTTAAATATCGGTTGGGCAGCATTCGTGATGCCATCGGAGGACGAATCCCCAGTATCTGTCGTCAGAGTGATGGAATTAATATCCACCGAGGTATCCACGGTGAAATCATATGTCGACGTTCTTTGGTTTCCTGCTTCATCAGTAACGCGTACATCCAGCGTATATTTCCCTTCAACAAGGGCGGTTTCTGGAGTATAGGTCCAACTGCCATCCGCTTGTTTCTTAATGGTTGTCGTCGCGCCGTTCAGCGTCACTTCGATGCTGTAAACATCTGCCGGCACATTGCCTAGTTCAAACGTAGGTTTTGTGTCGTTGGTAACATTGTCGCCTACCACACCACTGTCATCCGCCGCCATCATCTTGACGGTGAGCGGCTCCAGGGTGGTGTCAATGGTGAATGTTTGCGCGCGATTCGCCGTATTGCCTGCGTCATCCGTAACGGTCACCGTAAGCGTATATTCACCGTCCGCAAGGGCAGATGGCAGAGTCACCACCCACTTCCCTTCCTGGAAAATGGCATCCTGAGTCAGTGAGCCTATGCTGACAGTGACAGCATGCGCATCAGCAGGCGCGGTGATCGCAAACGTTGGGGTGGAATCGTTGGTCATCCAGTCGTTTTGCACGCCGGTATCACTTTGCAGAGTAATACCGTCCACGCTGGTGGAGGTGTCAATGGTCACGGAGAGTGAGGTCGTCTTTTCATTACCTGCATCATCAACAACCGTCAATTGGGCCTGCCAAATCCCATCCGGCAGATCGGCGGGAACGGTAAAGGTAGCACTGCCATTTTCAACCGTAATAGGCCATGTCTGACCGTTAATCGTCAGTGAAACGCTGACAACGTCGCTATCGATATTGCCGATCACAAACGTTGGGCGCACATCCTGAGTGACATTATCTGAATCACTGTGCCCCGTATCGCTATCGCTTGAAAGCTGCAGCGTCGGCACAGAAAGGGTCGTATCAACCGTAAAATTGAGATCTTTATTACTGGTATTACCCGCTTCATCTGTTACGGTAACCGACACAGTATGTGCTCCATCGGCGAGCACCGCGGTGGAAAAATGCCACTTTCCATCGGTCTGCTTAGAAGCTTCACCAGCCGCTTTACCATCAATCATTATGCTGACATGCGTGACATCATCCGGCACGCCGATCGCAAACTCAGGTGTATTCACATTGGTTTGGTTATCGGTAGTGCTTGAACCGGTATCATCCAGAAGCACGATAGAGTCGATGTGAGTGACAGTATCTATTTCAAACCTGGCAGCGTCAGAGGTGCTCTGATTACCCGCCATGTCTTCAACCGTGACCGTTATCGTATATTGCCCATCGTCCAGCGCAACCGGACAGGCCCAGGCTCCGCTTTCGTAGGTTTCACTGTCCAGTGTCCAACTATCTTTATAGCTGCCATCGCTACTCACAATCGCTATCGTAATCGTATTGACGTCATCAGTATCCACGCCACTAATCTGGAATTGCGGCTTCGTCTCATTAGTCAGCCCATCGGTCTGGCTGTCACCCGAATCAGATACCGTCGCAAGTTCGACTGTCGGTTTATCGACAATGGTATCGATAGTAAAGCTAATCTTACTGTCAGCACTGTTACCTGCCACGTCAGTCACCGTCACAGTTGCAGTGTAACTGCCATCTTGCAACTCATCAGGTAGGGTGAAAGAAGTACTCTTGCTCAGATCTATTGTGTAGTGCTGCCCGGTGCTCAACGTCAGGGTAATAGTGGCGACATCGTCCGGAATATTGCTGAACTTAAACGTCGGTGTTGTGTCCGCAGTATAATTATCTGTCGAGCTCTCTCCCGTGTCAGACGTCTTATCCAGCACAATATTGACTGGCAGAACCTCTGTATCCACCGTGATAGCCAGCGCCGCCGAGGTCGCGGTGTTGCCGGCGTCATCGGTCACCTGCACGCTGATGCTGTAGTCGCCGTCCGCCAGTTCCGGGGCGGTAAAGGTCCACTTGCCCTCAGCCTTCACGGCGTCATAGGCGGTGCCGTTGATAAGAACCTGCACCTTCGTCACATCCGCATCGATATTCCCCAGCGTAAAGGCTGGCGTGGTGTCGTTCGTGATGTTGTCGCTGTTGAGGCTGCCGCTGTCTGACGCATCCGCCAGATCGATGGTCGGCACCGACAGCGTGGTGTCCACCGTAAAGGTCAGGATGGCCGAGTCCGCGGTGTTGCCCGCCAGATCGGTGACGGTGGCCACGATGGTGTGGTCGCCGTCGGCCAGCGCGGCGCTGTCAATATGCCACTGCCCGTCCGCGGCCTTCGTCGCCGCCACCGGGGTGCCGCCGTCAATGCTCACCATCACGCTGACGGCGTCGTTCTCCGTGGTGATGGCAAAGCCCGGGGTGGTGTCGTTAGTCTGGTTGTCGCCGGGGGTACCGGTGTCGTCGCTCAGGGCGATCACCGGCGCCGCCAGGCTGGTGTCCACCGTCACAGCCAGCGCCGTGGAGGTCTGCACGTTCCCCGCGTCGTCGGTCACCTGCACGGTGACGCTGTAGTCCCCGTCCGCCAGTTCCGGGGCGGTAAAGGTCCACTTGCCCTCAGCCTTCACGGCGTCATAGGCGGTGCCGTTGATAATGACCTGCACCTTCGTCACGTCGGCGTCGATACTGCCCAGCGTGAACGCCGGCGTGGTGTCGTTCGTGATGTTGTCGCTGTTGAGGCTGCCGCTGTCTGACGCATCCGCCAGGTCGATGGTCGGCACCGACAGCGTGGTGTCCACCGTAAAGGTCAGGGCGGCCGAGTCCGCGGTGTTGCCGGCGAGGTCGGTGACGGTGGCCACAATGGTGTGGTCGCCGTCGGCCAGCGCGGTGCTGTCAATATGCCACTGCCCGTCGGCGGTCTTCGTCGCCGCCACCGGGGTGCCGCCGTCGATGCTCACCATCACGCTGACGGCGTCGTTCTCCGTGGTGATGGCAAAGCCCGGGGTGGTGTCGTTAGTCTGGTTGTCACCGGGGGTACCGGTGTCGTCGCTCAGGGCGATCACCGGCGCCGCCACGCGGGTGTCCACCGTGATGGCCAGCGCGGTGGAGGTCTGCACGTTCCCCGCGTCATCGGTCACCTGCACGGTGACACTGTAGTCGCCGTCCGCCAGTTCCGGGGCGGTAAAGGTCCACTTGCCCTCAGCCTTCACGGCGTCATAGGCGGTGCCGTTGATAATGACCTGCACCTTCGTCACGTCGGCGTCGATACTGCCCAGCGTGAACGCCGGCGTGGTGTCGTTCGTGATGTTGTCGCTGTTGAGGCTGCCGCTGTCTGACGCATCCGCCAGGTCGATGGTCGGCACCGACAGCGTGGTGTCCACCGTAAAGGTCAGGGCGGCCGAGTCCGCGGTGTTGCCGGCCAGGTCGGTGACGGTGGCCACAATGGTGTGGTCGCCGTCGGCCAGCGCGGTGCTGTCAATATGCCACTGCCCGTCCGCGGCCTTCGTCGCCGCCACCGGGGTGCCGCCGTCAATGCTCACCATCACGCTGATGGCGTCGTTCTCCGTGGCAATGGCAAAGCCCGGGGTGGCGTCGTTAGTCTGGTTATCCCCTGCCGTACCGGTGTCGTCGCTCAGGGCGATCACCGGCGCCGCCACGGTGGTGTCCACCGTCACAGCCAGCGCGGTGGAGGTCTGCACGTTCCCCGCGTCGTCGGTGACCTGCACCGTGACGCTGTATGTCCCGTCCGCCAGTTCCGGGGCGGTAAAGGTCCACTTGCCCTCTGACTGCACGGCGTCATAGGCGGTATCATTGATAAGAACCTGCACCTTCGTCACATCGGCGTCGATACTGCCCAGCGTGAACGCCGGCGTGGTGTCGTTCGTGATGTTGTCGCTGTTGAGGCTGCCGCTGTCTGACGCATCCGTCAGATCGATGGTCGGCACCGACAGCGTGGTGTCCACCGTAAAGGCCAGTGAGGACGTCGCGGTGTTGCCGGCGAGGTCGGTGACAGTGGCCACGATGGAATGGTCGCCGTCGGCCAGCGCGGTGCTGTCAATATGCCACTGCCCGTCCGCGTCCTTCGTCGCCGTCACCGGTTTACCGCCGTCGATGCTCACCATCACGCTGACGGCGTCGTTCTCCGTGGTGATGGTAAAGCCCGGGGTGGTGTCGTTAGTCTGGTTGTCGCCGGGGGTGCCGGTGTCGTCGCTCAGGGCGATCACCGGTACCGCCACGCGGGTGTCCACCGTCACAGCCAGCGCGGTGGAGGTCTGCACGTTCCCCGCGTCGTCGGTCACCTGCACGGTGATGCTGTAGTCCCCGTCCGCCAGCTCCGGGGCGGTAAAGGTCCACGTCCCGTCCGTCAGTGTCGCCGGGTAAGCCGTCCCGTTGATCAGCACCTGCACGCTGATCACGTCGGCGTCGATACTGCCCAGCGTGAACGCCGGCGTGGTGTCGCGGGTGATGTTGTCGCTGTTGCTGCTGCCGCTGTCTGACGCATCCGCCAGATCGATGGTCGGCACCGACAGCGTGGTGTCCACCGTAAAGGCCAGTGAGGACGTCGCGGTGTTGCCCGCCAGGTCGGTGACGGTGGCCACAATGGTGTGGTCGCCGTCGGCCAGCGCGCTACTGTCAATATGCCACTGCCCGTCCGCGTCCTTCGTCGCCGCCAGCGGCTTACCGCCGTCAATGCTCACCATCACGCTGACGGCGTCGTTCTCCGTGGTGATGGTAAAGCCCGGGGTGGTGTCGTTAGTCTGGTTATCCCCCGCCGTGCCGGTGTCGTCGCTCAGGGCGATCACCGGCGCCGCCACGCGGGTGTCCACCGTCACAGCCAGCGCCGTGGAGGTCTGCACGTTCCCCGCGTCGTCGGTCACCTGCACCGTGACGCTGTACGTCCCGTCCGCCAGTTCCGGGGCGGTAAAGGTCCACGTCCCGTCCGTCAGTGTCGCCGGGTAAGCGGTGCCGTTGATCAGCACCTGCACGCTGGTCACGTCGGCGTCGATACTGCCCAGCGTGAACGCCGGCGTGGTGTCGCGGGTGATGTTGTCGCTGTTGCTGCTGCCGCTGTCTGACGCATCCGCCAGATCGATGGTCGGCACCGACAGCGTGGTGTCCACCGTAAAGGCCAGTGAGGACGTCGCGGTGTTGCCCGCCAGGTCGGTGACGGTGGCCACAATGGTGTGGTCGCCGTCGGCCAGCGCGCTACTGTCAATATGCCACTGCCCGTCCGCGTCCTTCGTCGCCGCCAGCGGCTTACCGCCGTCAATGCTCACCATCACGCTGACGGCGTCGTTCTCCGTGGTGATGGTAAAGCCCGGCGTGGCGTCGTTGGTCTGGTTATCCCCCGCCGTGCCGGTGTCGTCGCTCAGGGCGATCACCGGCGCCGCCACGCGGGTGTCCACCGTCACAGCCAGCGCCGTGGAGGTCTGCACGTTCCCCGCGTCGTCGGTCACCTGCACCGTGACGCTGTACGTCCCGTCCGCCAGTTCCGGGGCGGTAAAGGTCCACGTCCCGTCCGTCAGTGTCGCCGGGTAAGCGGTGCCGTTGATCAGCACCTGCACGCTGGTCACGTCGGCGTCGATACTGCCCAGCGTGAACGCCGGCGTGGTGTCGTTCGTGATGTTGTCGCTGTTGCTGCTGCCGCTGTCTGACGCATCCGCCAGATCGATGGTCGGCACCGACAGCGTGGTGTCCACCGTAAAGGTCAGGGTGGCCGAGTCCGCGGTGTTACCGGCGAGGTCGGTGACAGTGGCCACGATGGTGTGGTCGCCGTCGGCCAGCGCGGTGCTGTCAATATGCCACTGCCCGTCGGCGGTCTTCGTCGCCGCCACCGGCTTACCGCCGTCGATGCTCACCATCACGCTGAACGCGTCCGGATCGGTGCTGACAGTGAAGCCCGGCGTGGCGTCGTTAGTCTGGTTATCCCCCGCCGTGCCGGTGTCGTCGCTCAGGGCGATCACCGGCACCGCCACGCGGGTGTCCACCGTCACAGCCAGCGCCGTGGAGGTCTGCACGTTCCCCGCGTCGTCAGTCACCTGCACCGTGACGCTGTAGTCGCCGTCCGCCAGTTCCGGGGCGGTAAAGGTCCACCTGCCCTCTGACTGCACGGCGTCATAGGCGGTGCCGTTGATAATGACCTGCACCTTCGTCACATCCGCGTCGATACTGCCCAGCGTGAAGGCCGGGGTGGTGTCGCGGGTGATGTTGTCGCTGTTGCTGCTGCCGCTGTCTGACGCATCCGTCAGATCGATGGTCGGTACCGACAGCGTGGTGTCCACCGTAAAGGCCAGTGAGGACGTTGCGGTGTTACCGGCGAGGTCGGTGACGGTGGCCACAATGGTGTGGTCGCCGTCGGCCAGCGCGGTGCTGTCAATATGCCACTGCCCGTCCGCATCCTTCGTCGCCGCCACCGGGGTGCCGCCGTCAATGCTCACCATCACGCTGACGGCGTCGTTCTCCGTGGCAATGGCAAAGCCCGGCGTGGCGTCGTTGGTCTGGTTATCCCCCGCCGTGCCGGTGTCGTCGCTCAGGGCGATCACCGGCGCCGCCACGCTGGTGTCCACCGTCATGGCCAGTGTGGTCGAGTTAGCGGTATTACCCGCATTGTCGGTGACGATAACACTGATGCTATAGTCGCCGTCCGCCAGTTCCGGGGCGGTAAAGGTCCACTTGCCCTCTGACTGCACGGCGTCATAGGCGGTGCCGTTGATAATGACCTGCACGCTGATCACGTCAGCATCGATATTGCCCAGCGAGAATGTTGGCGTGGTGTCCCGGGTGATGTTGTCGCTGTTGAGGCTGCCGGTGTCTGACGCATCCGCCAGATCCAGCGTAGGGATAGAAACCTGGGTATCAATGGTGACCTGAATTTTTTCTGATGTCGCTGAGTTGCCGGCGACATCTGTTGCCGTGATATAAAAAATGTAGCTTCCATCGGTCAACGCCTGCGATCCCGTGAAGCTATAAGACCAATTTCCGTTAGCATCCGCGCTGACTTTCCCGATGGCCTTCCCGTCCTGATAAATAGTGATGCTGGAATAAGCCTCGGCTGAACCAGAGAAAATCGGGGAAGCGTTATTGGTAATGCGATCGGCATCACTTATGCCGCTATCGCTATCAAGATGGATTGTGGGTGTTTCCATCGTACTATCGACCACAATATCCAGCGTGGTCGAGTTTGCGCTGTTGCCGGCGGCATCTGTTGCACGTACAACGACGGCATGCTCGCCATCAGCTAAGCTCGCCTCTTCCGGGATACGATAGTTCCAGACGCCATTTTTATCAGAGACAACCTGACCGACTACGGTACCATCAATAAAGATCTCGATCGTCGCGTTGGCTTCAGCCGTTCCGGTTAACAACGGCTGCGTTTCCTTGGTGATACCATCATCATTCGACGATCCCGTATCTGAACCCGTGTCTAATTTAAGCGACGGCGTGACGGTGACGGTATCAATGACCAGATCGTAACTACTGCTCGATGTGTTCCCCACCTCATCCTGAGCCTGAATAGTCAGCGTATAATCGCCATCGGAAAGCGCCGGATTAGGGTCATATTCGAACTGCCAGTTGCCATTAGCATCAGCCTGGGTAGTGCCCACGGCTTTACCGTCAACCGTCACTGTAATGGTGGCGTATTTTTCAGCGGTCCCGTCAATTGTTAAATTATCATTTTGCCGGGTGATCCAGTCAGTCTGGCTTATCCCCGTATCATCTTCAGCCTGCAACGTGGCAACCGGTGACGTCGTGCTGGTATCGACAGTGAAAGTACAATCGGCAGATGATGGAGAAACGTTTCCCGCAAGGTCAGTCGCATAAGCCACTGCAGTATAGCTACCATCAGCCAGATCGCTTGGCAAGGTAAACGACCAGATACCATCGTGGTTTGCCGTCACCGTGCCACAGGCCTTGCCATCAATATAAATCGTCACCGTACTGCCCGCTTCTGCTGTACCGGTAAAGGCTGGCGTGGCGTCGTTTGTCAGAATATCGCCTGATTTTGAAACGGTGTATTTATCCAGTTCAATATCGGGCGATACGGGAGCAACCGTATCAATAGTATATTCGTAGCTGAAGGTTTGCTGGTTGCCCGCATAATCGGTTACGGTGATTGAGAGTTCGTTCAGCCCTTCTGCAGAGGCCTGCGCCAGGTTAAAGCTGAAATTACCACTCTGTGAAGCATCAATTTCAATCTTTTCCCCGGTCGTCAGGTTAGTGATCACAATATGACTATTTGGGTCAGTTTTACCGGTAAACGCTGGATAAATATCGTTGGTATAATTGTCCCCGGCAACTCCGCTGTCTGACTGGCTAGCCATTGCCAGTGTGAATGCATCAATATCGGTATCGACAGTCACATCTATTTGTGCGGTTGAGGTATTACCCGCACGATCGGAAGAGACCACTTCAAAAGTATAAATACCATCAGCGGTAATTTTATTTTCCGGCAGTGTATATTGCCAGTTCCCCATGGAATCCACGCTGATATCGGCCACTTTGTAGCCATTAAGATATAACTCGAGCGTTGAGTTCGGTTCAGCATTACCATGCAGAGAAGGCGTTTTATCATTAGTCAGGCTATCGGTCGAGGACATCCCCGTATCACTGGATTCATCAAGAATAATAACGGGTGTTTCTGGGGGAATCGTATCCAGCGTAATAACGCCGGTCGTTGATGCCGTGTTTCCCGCTTTATCCGTAGCATCAATCTCAATATTATTAATGCCTTCATTTAATTCTGAACCACTAAACTGATACGACCAGGCGCCATCAGAATCTACGGTGACTGTGGTAAGCAGAACGCCATTGGCATAGATAGCAACCTGCGATCCTGCTTCGGCTTCACCAATAATTTTCGCATCGGTAAAACGGGTAAGATTTTCACCCTCAATGCGATCGGCTGCAGGAATGGCGTACTGATCGTCGAGTTCGAAAGTGGGAGCCGCGATGACGGTATCAATGGTTACGATAATTTTCGCGCTACCGCTTCCCCCCTGCCCGTCCGTCACATCGACCTGGACGTTGTGTTGTCCGTCAGCCAGCACCGTGCCGCTATTGAATGAAAAGTTGCCCATCGCATCGGAGGTCGTGACGGCGACAACCACACCATCAATGCGCAGTGAAACTGTCAATCCGGGATCGGTAGAACCAACAAACTGCGGCGTGGTGACGTTGGTAATATTATCGTTTTTTACCCCAGAATCACTGCCGTCATCAAGCTTAAGAGCCACATCAATAGGTTTTACGTCGATGGGCGTTTCATCAGATTCTGATGAACTTGAAGAACTGGACGAACTGGATGAGTAATCAGAGAAAACGAGTCGACTGGCCTCAGCCACAGAGTCATCGTCATATTTCTTATGGTAAAGGCTGGCATCCAGTTGCTCTTCTCCCTGGTTATGAGAGGCTGCGCCATTTTGGCCATTGCTCTGCGCTTTATCATTGAGGAACTCCTCAAGCTGCTTTTGAACTTCTGCAGAAGCTTTTTGCGCCTCTTCAGCTTCAGCACGCATTTTTTCTGCTTCATGCTTCAGATCAGCAGCCTCTTTTTTAGCTTCCTCAAGGTCTTTCGCATTAATCTCGCTGATTTTATTAATATTATCTTTCAGCACGCGATCCTGACGCTGATCTGATAGTGCAGAGTCAAGCCGTTCAAGTTGAAGATTGCTTAAGTCGATCGTTTTCAGCAGTTGCTGACCTGAAACATCCTGCCCCTGGAATTTGAAGTGAACGTGGTTATTTTCAAGGCTTGAATAAAGAGCACCGTTAATAACGTTAACCACCACATTACCCGGAAAAATAAATTTAAAGTCGGTCCCACTAATGACGACTTTGGCACTATCCATAGCACCATACTGCTGTAAGTCGACAATTGAATCATTGCTTGCAAAAATAGTATTACTCATATTATCACCCTGAATTAATGAGTTGATTTACTGTCAGTGATGACCGGCTCACTGAAAACTTGTTGAAGGCCACGCAGCAATGGCGAGGCAAGGTATTTTAATATGCTGTGGTTACCTGTAATAATGAAAGCATCTACCGTCATTCCAGGTTTGATAACATCCCGTTCTTTTGTACCGATAGTGAACTCTACGATAGCTTTGTAATACCTCACCGTATTTCCATTAACCGTATCTTCGTAGGAGTCAGGGCTGATTTGCTCGACTACACCGGTATAAGGTTTTGAACCCGAGAGAATAAATGAGAGAATTTTCACGTTAACCGAACCACCAACATAAATTTGATCGCGATCTTTAGGTTGAATTTTTACTTCCGCGAGCATTTTGGTTGACATTGGTTTAATCTCAAACAGCGAGTCAGCAGCCTGTATCACACCGCCTTTGGTGAAGGCATTTTTGTTAATTTGATAAATCACGCCATCAATGGGCGATCGGACGCGAGATTCTTTCATCTGCTTTTGTAATACACTCATGGCAGAGTCATTAAGCGCAGCTTCATGTTGAGCATCGACCAGGTTTTTCGACAAGGTATTACGAAAAGTAAAGACATCATCATTAATTTCGCTATGGATCACCTTTATCTCTTCTGATTTCGCTACTACCTGGCTTTCAAGATCGATAAGCTCAGACTTGAGACGCTCTGCTGCCTGTTTTTTTGCCAACAGAGTGGTATAAGAACTGATCCCCTTTTTAACCAAAGGAGAAAGAAGATTAACCTCTTCCTGAACAAGCATTAGCTCGCTGTTCTTGCTGATTTTAGAAATACCTAAACGCTCAATTTCAGAATTGAGGCTGTTGATTTTATTATCCTTCGTTTTGGTCTGGCTAATTAACAATTGTATATTACCAATCAAGTCCTGATTCGTGATATTGCTAATATCAAAGAGAGTATAATCCTGCCTCCAGGCCAAAATGGACATCATTTCTTTGATATATAAGGCAAGATAGCGGTGCTGAGCTTGGGTACGTTCGTTTTCTTTCTGAATGTCAAAGTTTGATGTTTCGGCAAGGACCTGACCTTTGGTAACAAAATCCCCTTCCGCGACATGAATCGCATCAATCGTTCCACCTTTAGAGAGAGAAACGACCTGAGTATTATCCTTGGTGATAATGACACCGCTGCCATGTACGACCGAATTTATCTTTATCAGGCTAAAAAGTAGGAGTATGACGAGGGTCATCACGACGATGACCATCATCAGATGGTCACACTGTTTCCTGTTCATTGCGACATAGAACCGCTTTTAGGCTGTATCTGGCCAGGTTCCAGATACAGTTCATGTAACAGATCGGCGAGTTGAGCCATCTGTTCAAGCTTCGCCTGATAGATAGAGAATTGTGACTCAATCATTGTCAGGTTAGCTTGATAATGTTCATTCCTGCTGGAAATAAAGTCGAGTAGCGATTTTTGACCTAATTTGAACTCTTCTTTATACAGTTCAATGAGTTTCCCGGCATTTTCATAGGAGCGTTTAGATATTGCTAATGAATCTTTTCCTGTCATATATTTAGAGACAGAAGCATCAACACTATTGCGAGTTTTAAAAATAAAATCATCAAGCCCCAGTTTTGCCTGGGTATATTTTGCACTAAATTTGGCAGCTTCAGATTGGTTCTTAAAGCCATTAAAAATGTTAAAGCCTACTTTAACGCCAACCTGGAGTTCATCCTCATAATCATCCTGCTGCGCATCTTTGGAAGGATTATTGTCCGTGTAGTGGGCGTTGAAATCTACAACCGGATAATTAGCTGATTTTGCCGCCGAATATTCAGCATTTGCTGCAGATATTGCCTTCGTCAAAGAAAGATACGTCGGATTATCCTGCATGATTTTTTTATAAACGGCATCTTTATCAACATTAAAAGGGTATTTATTGAAAAAATCAGGCAGCTTACCCAGGTTTTCAGCGGTGACATTGTCTCCCGTAAGATTACGCAGCATCATTAACTGCGTATCCAGTTGCGCGCGGAAATTCAACTCCTGAGTGCTTAAAGAGTCGATAGATACCTGAACTTTACGAATATCCGATTGCATTGCTGCGCCTGCCGCGATGAGTTCGGAAAAATCATTCAGCATCTGCTTGTAAAAGATTTTCTCGTCGTCGATCACCGCAAGTATCTGCCGGGTTTTTTCCACTGACAAATAGGCATCGGCCGTTTTTTGTGCGGTTGTAAGCAACTCTTGTTGGAAATCGTACTTACTGGCCTCTTCCTGCTGCTCAGACTTAGAAATATTGCTGCTTCTGACGCCAAAATCCGCAATTCGGTAAGCGAGGGTTAATTTATTCTCTACGTTCTGCTCATTATCATGTTCGTCCGTTTTTTTATGGATGGCTTCTGACGAAACGTCCAACGTCGGATAGAGAGAAGCTTTGCTCATGTTTGTCTCCTGGTGACGCATTTCGGTCTCCCAGGAGGCAATGGCCACAGAAGGTTGCGTGTTTAACGCATCCACAATTAACGTCCGCAGCGGCAACGTATGGTCTCCCGTTTCTGCATGAGCGCAGATGGCCAACGGCAGCGAACTCCCGAGGATAAGCAAAGCGATGACGGATTTATTCATGGCTTTTTTTCTCCTTAAGGACATTAATTTCTTTTTGCAGATTGCGGTGCATTCCGGCAATTTGTCCAAGCAGGGGTTCAAACGTCTGTGACTGGCTATCCAGCGTGGCGACGGTTTCATGGTGGCGATCGAGGTTGACGCGTTCGGCGGTTTCCACAGCGTTGGAGATGCCATCCAGAAGTGAAGCCTGCTCGCTAAAGTGGCGCTCAGCAACGGTATGTAGTTCTCCCACGTTTGCATCAAGGTGTCCCATACCATCATTGACCTCCAGGACGGCATGATGGGTCTGCGCTTGCGAGGCCAGTAATTCGTCCAACGTACCGCGCTGAGATTCAACCGTAGCCATCAGTTGTAGCTGACTGCTCTGCAGCAAAGATTGACTTTCGGTTAGCGCTGCAAGGTGTGTTCCCTGGTTGACCAGAGCTTGCGTAGATGCGCCGATCTCTTTCTCAATCCCGAGTAAAGCGGAATGATTCGACGTGATGCACTGGTCTATATGCTGTAACTGTTCAACCTGTTGATGAACCGCAGCAATAAGGGCATCATTAAATTTCTCCGTTTTGCTGGCCCCCTCTACAGTGCAGCTAAGAAGTGAATTCAGCATGTTGTTGCTGGCGTCAAATGCGTTAGTCAGGCGTTCCTGAAAGCCAAACATGCCCGCTTTGAACTCTTTGATAACATCGTCAAGATCGGTTATCAGACGCAGGGTTTTCGTTTTTCCGATCGCAGAGGTTTTACTGCGCTCATGACATTCTCTGACGAAATCAAGGCGCGCATTGCGTAAATCGATGGCTAAACGGGTGAATTCCCCACGCAGGAAAGAACACATCACATTAAGTAAAATAGCGCTCACCACCCCATAGATTGATGAAACGAATGCGGTATTCATTCCTTTCAGTGGTTCAGCAAGCGAGGAGACCACACTGACGATAATCCCTAACGTATCCGCCTCGTTACCGCCGGTGATTTGCGATTTCTCCAGCAACGAGATGACCGAGGCAATCGTCATAGATAAACCCGCGAAGGTTCCCAACAGGCCAATCATGGTAGACAGGTTTGCGCAGGTCATAACCCCTGCCAGACTCTGATTCTGCTTACGATTCACGCTGTTATCCATGCTTTCATACAGCGTGGCAACAGTATCATCATCAAGGCCATGACTTGCTGAGAAAACAATCTTGTTGGCATCACCAAGTAAATAAGAGTGTTTCTGCGCGTTCTTATTACGTAATACGCTTACACACTTACTTATTTCAATAAATGAGAAAATAACAATAAATGTACCGGTCAGATACATAATAATAATGATGGAACTGTAGAATGCCGCGACATGCCATGTTTCAAAAACATAGGCGCGTAAGCCAGGAATACACAGCAAAATAACAGGCAGAAATGCGAACACTAATGCAATAATAAATGCATGATACCGCTTTAAGTTATTCATTATTTATCATTCACTCTTGGTAATGACGGCACTATTCGTCAACGTTGTTGCATCATTAACGACTGAGATAGAAACTTCCGTGTTAGGATATTTGCTTTTGACGACCTTTAGCAGGATCACACCGCGCTCGTAGGCCAGACGCATCGCATCTGAAATAGCGATGGAGGGACTGACATAGGCATAAACCACAATGCTGACCGGCTTATCTGTGCCAAACCATTTAGCCATCTCATCAATGATTTCTTGCGGATAGCCTTGCTCCATTGATTTGAAATGAACAATGAACTGATTGCCCTGAGTCTCCCAGGATGGGTTCGCTCTCGAGGTATCGAATTGACCGGAAGTTTTCCCTTTAATCGAGGTGGCAGTTTGGTTGTCGGCCAGTCTAATCACGTCACTTTTTTTATCTTCACGGCCCGCTTGCTCTGACTCGTCTGCAGGAGATGCTGCTGAAGCGGCAGTAGAATCAGAGGCGGTGGCGAAATCTGCACCGGTAGCAGCGCCAGCATCAGTTGAAGCAGAAGCAGAAGCAGAAGCAGAAGCAGAAGCAGCGGCCAACATATCGGCATCAGCATCCTGGCTACGATTTTTATTATCGTCTGCCGCAGTTGCTTCAACTGGCTGTGTTTGATCACCCGTAAGGGTTTGATTGGGTGTTGTGCTGACAGCACCACTGCTGGATCCGCTACCACTTACCGAGGAGGCTACTGGCTGAACAGTTTGTTCAGCCAGTAAAGGGGCTTCATAACGTTTTTTAGAGCTTTCATACATGATTAACATACTGTTAAGTACGAAAACTAACATCAGAAATATAAAAATACATAAAACCGTTGAAAATGCATCAACGAATGTTGGCCATGGGTTACTCTCTTCCATAAAAGCACCATATAAAATAAATTAATCATTCCTCAGCGGACATTATATTCATCAAAAAATAGAAAAAATACTCGCAAATTATATTTTAAGAAAAAACCAATACACCAAACAATATAAATAAATTCATTTTCATTCATCAAAATAATATCGCCAACAAAAACAACAGTCATCCCCGAGCGACGCCTTTAATTTACCCGCTTGAATTCTAAATAATATAAAACATGCCGCACGCTTGTTTTTAGATGAAAGAAAATCCGTTCATGTAAAAGCAATTCCAAGAATCATTAATATTATTTATGTAAGAAAACGCAGTTTATGGGGTGTAAAAAAAAACGGCTCCTTATTACAGAAGCCGTTGTGGTATCACCGTTTTAATCTGTTCAGCATTGCCCGCGGGCAATGCTGCTAATAATAGTGCGACATTACAGTGCCATCAGTCGGTCCAGCGACGGAGCAAAGTAATAGCCGCCGGTTACCGGCTTGGTGAAACGCAGCATGGCGTCGCGCTTACCGTCAGTGTCACCGAACATGCTTAGCAGTTGCTGCTCAATATTATGCAGACGTGCGCAGTAAGCGCAGAAATAGAGACCGTGCGTGCCGCTGGCCGTGCCGTATGGCAGACTCTGGCGCACAATTTTCAGCCCTTTACCGTCTTCTTTCAGATCGACACGGCTCAGGTGAGAGGTAACCGGACGGTCATCACCGTCGATCTCTTCGTTAGCTTCTTTGGTGCGACCAATCATCATTTCCTGGTCATGAATGCTCATGCGGTTAAGCTGCTTCAGGTTATGTTCCCAACGCTGCACAAACACATAGCTGCCGCCAGCATCCACGCCATCTTTGATCACCGCGACTTCACGGCGCGTTTCTTCACCAGCCGGGTTTTCCGTACCGTCAACAAAGCCGCTGAGATCGCGTTCTTCAACCCAACGGAAACCGTGGATCTCTTCTTTAACGTCAATGCAGTCACCAAATGCTTCCATTGCCGCCTGCGCGACGGAGAAATTCACGTCATGACGCAGAGAGAGTATATGGATCAGCACATCATATTGGGTAGCCGGCGCCAGGCCTTTACCATAAGGGATAAAGTCTTTTAACTCTTCCGCCCCAACGCCGCCGCTTAATGCACGCCAGGTGTTGTTGCCGAAAGCCACAACCGCGCCCAGATGCGCATCCGGGAACTTCGCTTCAAAGGTCGCCAGTTTATCGGCAAAGATTTTGCTGGCCGCACGCAGGGCCTCAACGTCGCCTTTAACATTGGCTTCAATCCAAATCGCCGCACGGCAATGTTCTGGCAAAATGCCACTCTGAACCTGAGACATTGTTCCTCCTGAAAAAAAGATGCCACGACCTCGTGGCATTGATTGGCGCTATTCTACCTGTTTTTTTAGCAAGTCGATTTGTTCAGACGCAAATTAACGCCGCCAGATGATTTTGCTGACTTTCCACGTTTTCAGCGTGTCGTCCGACGGCATTAAGCCCTCAGGCCCGCTCCATTCGCCGGAAAAAATATAGCTAATATGCTGACTGCCTTCAGCTTTACATTCAATGTTCGCGCTGTCATCGCCGGTTGCTTTCTGGCAATTACCAAAGGCTTTGGTGTAAAGGTCGCTAAACGGTGTACCGATTTCGACACCCGCGTCTGATGAAATATCGCTGTCCAGGACATCAATACGGCTGATAGTTCCCTGACTGCCATTGATGACCATTGCCAGCTTGTCATCTTTCATCGCTTCATAGAAGCGCACCACATTACCGTCATCGGTCTTCATCCCGCTGCGCAGGCGGTAATCACCGTCCAGGGCATCAGCAATAGCTTTTTCATCCAGCGGCGTAGCGCCAGTTAACGCGCCGACGCCCTGCTCAGTGACCTGCGTTGAAGAACCGAACCAGTTCCACGGATTGGCGGCAGACCAGTTCACCGACGACAGCGTGGAACACCCGGTCAATAGCAGCGGCATCGCGCATAAAGTCAAACGCAGTGATTTCATTTCACTTCCTTCCTTATTTATCAACGTTGCTTGGAGTCCGGTTTCGCCAAAAAGTGCCGTTATTCTTTCTCAAGGGAAAAACAGGCGCGCAGACGTTGATTGGTTAACAGCCAGACCAGCGCGACGATATCCGCAACCAGCAGCGCCAGTCCGATGCCGTTGACAGGATCGCCTGCCAGCCACATCGCCGGTTGCCAGCAAAGCAGCACCAGTTGCGCGAGAATCAGCAATCCGCGCAGCCAGCGCCACAAAACAGGAAACGCAAAACGCCGCCCGCTGAGTAAAAAAGCCACCACCGCGGGAACGCCGGGAAGCAACCCCAGCCAGAACGCGTTATGGTCGGGATAAAACAGATTCAGTAGCGTATTGCCCTGCTCCCGGGAAGAGCCGGCAATCACAAACAGTACCCAGGTGCGTGCCTGCAGCAGCAGTACGCACCAGAACAGAAAAGGCAGGCGCAGACGTCCGTGACCGTCATAGTCGGCGGGGTGAAATTCAGTACTCTTCATCTTCGATCAAGCGCTTACCGAGATTGAGTACATCCGCATGTTCATAGCCCAGGCGTTCATACATCCCCAACACCAGATCATTATCCTCACGCACCATGATTTGAATCTTCGGACACCCGCGGGCGATGAGTTTTTTCTCCAGTCGGTTAAGCAGCGCATTGGCGATGCCGCGACCGCGAAACTCAGGATGCACGCCCAGGTAATAGGCCGAGCCGCGATGGCCGTCGTAACCGCCCATCACCGTACCGACTACCTCGCCGTTCACTTCAGCGACCAGGAACAAGCTGACGTCATGATTTACTTTACGCTCAATGTCCATTTCCGGGTCATTCCATGGACGCAGCAAATCACAGCGCTCCCAGAGGGTGATCACCTCTTCGAAATCTTCCTGGCGAAAAACGCGTATTTCCATGGTATTGGTTACCTTTTCAGGACGTTAAAAAGCGATTATGGCGCGAACGGCTGATTTAGCCAATATCTGACGCGAAGCGGCGGAAAAAATGGCATAATACGGAATTGTCACGTATTGAAATGAAAAGTAAAACAATTCTTATCCCGATCCGTCGCAACGGACTACGCGATACGATATAACGTCTGGAACCTTTTTTTACAACTCAGGCCGTATGAGCACTTTTAAACCACTAAAAACACTCACATCGCGCCGCCAGGTGCTGAAAGCCGGGCTGGCCGCCCTGACGCTGTCAGGCATGTCGCAAGCCATCGCTAAAGAAGAAGCGCTAAAAACCAATAATGGACACAGCAAACCGAAAGCGAAAAAATCAGGCGCTAAACGCGTGGTTGTCCTTGATCCGGGTCACGGAGGGATAGATACCGGCGCAATTGGACGCAACGGTTCGAAAGAAAAGCACGTGGTACTGGCGATTGCCAAAAACGTGCGCTCTATTCTTCGCAATCAGGGGATTGATGCGCGCCTGACCCGCTCTGGCGATACATTTATTCCGCTTTACGATCGCGTCGAGATCGCCCACAAACACGGGGCCGATCTGTTTATGTCGATTCACGCCGACGGTTTTACCAACCCGAGCGCCGCGGGCGCATCGGTCTTCGCGCTGTCAAATCGCGGCGCCAGTAGCGCTATGGCGAAGTATCTGTCCGATCGCGAAAACCGCGCCGATGAAGTCGCCGGGAAAAAAACCACCGATAAAGATCACTTGTTGCAGCAGGTGCTGTTCGATCTGGTGCAAACCGATACCATTAAAAACAGCCTGACGTTAGGCTCGCATATTCTTAAGAAGATCAAACCAGTACACCGTCTGCACAGTCGCAGCACGGAACAGGCCGCCTTCGTGGTGCTAAAATCACCCTCAATTCCTTCGGTACTGGTCGAAACCTCGTTCATTACTAATCCGGAAGAAGAACGTCTGCTGGGTACGGCGGCATTTCGTCAAAAAATTGCTACCGCTATCGCCAATGGCATCATCAGTTATTTCCACTGGTTTGATAACCAGAAAGCACACTCGAAGAAACGTTAATCATGAAGCCCGATGCACAGCGCGTAAAACAGTTCCTGCTTAGCCTGCAGGACGATATTTGCCAGCGATTATCCGCCGTAGACGGCGCCGAGTTCAGTGAAGATAGCTGGCAGCGTGAAGCGGGCGGCGGCGGGCGCAGTCGGGTGCTGCGTAACGGCGGTATTTTCGAGCAAGCGGGCGTCAATTTCTCTCACGTCCACGGCGACGCGATGCCGGCCTCGGCCACCGCCCATCGACCAGAGCTTGCCGGACGCAGCTTTGAAGCCATGGGCGTCTCGCTGGTGGTACATCCACTCAATCCCTACATTCCGACCAGTCATGCCAACGTGCGGTTTTTTATCGCGGAAAAACCGGGTGCCGACCCAGTCTGGTGGTTTGGCGGCGGCTTTGACTTAACGCCCTACTACGGCTTTGAAGAGGATGCGGTACACTGGCACCGTACGGCGCGGGATCTGTGTCAGCCGTTCGGTGATGACGTTTATCCCCGTTACAAAAAGTGGTGCGATGACTACTTCTTCCTTAAACACCGCAACGAGCAGCGCGGCATTGGCGGGTTGTTTTTCGATGATTTGAATACGCCGGGTTTCGACCACTGCTTCGCCTTTATGCAGGCGGTGGGGCAAGGTTACACCGAGGCGTATCTGCCCATTGTTGAGCGACGTAAAGCGATGAACTGGGGCGAGCGCGAGCGTGATTTCCAGCTTTATCGTCGCGGGCGCTATGTCGAATTTAACCTGGTGTGGGATCGCGGCACATTGTTCGGTCTGCAAACCGGTGGGCGCACGGAATCAATTCTGATGTCAATGCCGCCGCTGGTGCGCTGGGAGTATGACTGGCAGCCGGAAGCGAACAGCCCGGAAGCTGCCCTTAGCAAGTTTATTCAGGTCCGCGACTGGGTGTGATTGCCTGATGGCGCGACGCTTATCCGGTCTACAGCCCTTAGGCCGGATAAGACGCAAAGCGTCGCATCCGGCACCATAATCTTATCACGCCCACTGCCGCATACGCTGATGCAGCGTCAACGATGGTTTTTCCGCAAACAACTGCTGGTAGTCGGTAGCAAACTGCCCTAAATGCCAGAATCCCCACTGCATGGCGGCATCTTTCACCGTCGTACTCTGCGACCACGGGCTTATCAGCTCGCGACGCACGGCGTTCAGGCGAATACGTTTTAACCAGGCATTCGGACCAATACCCAGAATCGCGTGAAAGGCGTTTTGCAACGTCCGGCGACTAACGTGCAGTTGGTTACACAAATCGAGCACGGTTAGCGGCTCAGACATGTTTTCCAGCACATATTCGCGCGCACGCGACAGCAGACGACGATAGCTCTGATGGCTGATGCTCTCAGCGGTTATAATCGGCTGCGCTTCTTCCAGCATAGTCCCCATCGCCAGCAGCAGGTTATCGCCCAACACTTTGCGTACCGCAGGTTGACGCAGGTTTTCCGGATTCTCGCTAAACGTCGCCAGCGCCTGCTGCACAAAGCCCCATAGCGCGGCTTTGTGCTGTTCTTTGACTTCCAGCGCCGACTGGTTGCGCAGCATATGCAGCACCCTTTCCGGGTTATGCAGGAAGTTGGCCTGACGGGCAATCGCCTCTTCCGAAATGACAACCCCCAGAATGGTGTAATCATCCGGCGTACTCAGTTCAAACTCCGTCCCGCCTGGACGGGTGGCAATTTCAGCACTGCCCAGACATTGGGCGCCAATAAATCCCTGTTCGCCGCGCGTGGCCGGAATACCAAACCAGAACGAGTTCGGCCAGACAAGGCATGACTGGCGCAGCGCGAGTCCGGTGTATTCACGGAAAACCTGAATATCGTCGAGCAGGATTTCCGTGAACTCGCCATGAAATTTTCCCGGATGCAGCTGGTCGTAAATCTGCTGCCAGGCGGTAATCGTCAGCGCGTGTTCATATACATCCGTTGTTCGCCGCTGGTGAACGTTGTCCACCTCTACTTTCGGCGTAAGTTTAACGTCTTCGGGTAGTGCTTCATGATAAAGATGGTGCAAGTTTGCAGTACGGTTCTTTTTCATGATCTTTTAAGCCGGAAGCTTCAGGGAAGCCCCCGGCCCTCCGACAGGTTAATTTTTTAAGCGGTAGCGACTACTACGTTTACGCAACGCTCCGTCAGAAAAGAGCTGTTCCAGCGCCTTTCTGGCTTCATCAAGTGACCAGCCAAAGTGGGCAGCCACTTCCCCTGCCGTCATTCCTTGACGGACCGATGCCAACAGCGTCAGAAGTTGTACAGAGGATTCAGATGTCAACGGGGCGTCCTGCGTCTTCTCTGCTTTTACGTCTGTTTTTACATCTGGCTTCTGTTCTGGTTTCTTCGGCTGGCGCTTAAAACCGCCGATCAGCCACTGGGTGTCATCGTCCGGTCGGCCTATCTCTTTACGGCTGATAACACGGCCTGTACGCGCTGCGGCGGCGCTGCCGGCATCAAGCGCTGCGCGGCACGCCGCCAGATCGCCTTCCACCACCAGCGTCAACCTGCCAGGATCGAGCACTTCGTGGCTCAGCAGGCGTACGTTCGCGGCTTTCAGCATGGCATCCGCCGCGTCTACGGCAGCCACCATGCCATCCACTTCCAGTAATCCCAGTGCATTGATCATCACAACCTCTCTTACGCGCGCTGGATTGGATTACGGGCAATATCCAGAACGGCATCGGCAAAGGCGTTACATGCGGCTTTACAAGCGGCCTGGCTACCGGTCAAAAACGCTGCTGAATAGTTGGTTTCTGACGGCGGCGGCACGTAGGTCACCAGTTGTACATCGGCAGATTTCAGCGCCGCATCAATACCAAATGTTGCTTCCAGCGGCGGCGCCACCAGATACGCCATCGGATCGCCAAGTCGGCATCCCGCCGTCGCGGAAAGATACGAACCGGTACGCGAAACCACGTGCGCCAGGAAAGCGGTATCTTCTGCGTCATTCGCCCACTGGAACGCTGCGCCGCTTTCAATGTTGGCCACCATCGCGTCCAGACCCGCGCGAACTTCAGCCGGGTTGGGTCCACCGAGCATAATCAGTACTTCGCCCGAGGTTGGAGAGGGACTATGCGCCGCCCCGGCATACAGCGAGCGGCCATAAACCACTTCCACCATCGCCTGTTTTGTCGCTTCGTCTGCGGCAATATACGCCACGTCATCAGAGTCTGCTGTGATGAGTCCGAGGCTACGGATATGTGGCGGTAACTTAAGCTCACGGGCAAAACCGTCATTTACCGAGGCAATCACGCGCATTGCGGTGACTGAAGGTCTAATCAAATCTAATGCTGGCATGATGCCTCCTTAACGGGTCATATTGATGCCGGAGGCTTTTTGCTCCAGCATGCGCTTGGCCAAATCCACAATTACCGCCGCTGCTTCAACCGGTGGCGTACCGCCCTGGTGAATGTTCGAGATACAGGTACGGTCAGCTTCTACGGTCGTCGCAACGCGCGGCGAATAGACGGCGTAGCAGGAGAGACTTTCCGACTGACCGAGGCCCGGACGTTCACCCACCAGCAGGATCACCGCTTTCGCGCCCAGCAGCTCGCCAATCTGATCTTCGATTTTCACGCGACCATAGCGAACGAAGAACGGGGTCCCGACCTTCAGTCCGGCCTGTTTTAAGCCCGACAACAATGGCGGCAGAATCTCTTCGTAGTTAGCGGTGATGGCGTCAGTAGACAGGCCATCAGAGATAATCACCTGCACATCCGGGTTCATCACACACTGCGATTTCAGCGCATCAATGGCTTCCGCGCTCAGACGACGGCCAAGATCCGGGCGCGTCAGATACAGGTTTTTGTCGCTAATTTCCGAGCGTACTTCCAGCAGTCCCTGCGCTTTTACCCACTCTTCCGGCACTTCTTTTAATACCGTATCTTTTGAACGCGAGTGGTCGGCCAGGAAGCGCAGTAACGCCTGGGTGCGCGGACGAGGGCCGGCGCGACCGGTACATACACGCGCCGCGGTACTGCGCCGCAGTTCAGTCAACACCTCTGCGCGGTGCGGATTCTCAACGCCTATCCACGCTTTGGCTTCGGCTGAACCTAAGTCCATCGCACAACTTTCACCAGTCGGCGCGGCGCACTGCGTGGTGCTGCATTTTGCTGGTGCTGACGATTCTTGAGCCTGCGGCTGCGACTCCCCCATTGACGCCATTACGCTGCGTACAATTTCTTCAATCTGTTTTTGATCCATCGTGTTTCATCCCCGCATCATCAAAAGAACAGTGACGGATCGCCCGCCCGTTTGGTCAGGCGACCGTTTGCCATAATGCCCATGGTTTCCAGCCAGCGTTCAAATTCCGGCGACGGGCGCAGGTTCAGCAACTGGCGGACGGTCGCGGTATCGTGGAATGCGGTGGTCTGATAGTTGAGCATGATGTCGTCGCCGAGCGGCATGCCCATGATGTAGTTGCAGCCAGCGGTGGCGAGCAGAATCATCAGGTTTTCGTTAAGGTTCTGGTCAGCATCAGCATGGTTGGTGTAGCAGCAGTCGCAGCCCATTGAGATGCCGCTCAGCTTGCCCATAAAGTGATCTTCCAGACCGGCGCGAATGATCTGACGGTCGTTGTAGAGATACTCCGGCCCGATAAAGCCCACGACGGTGTTCACCAGGAACGGATCGTAGTGGCGCGCCAGCCCGTAGTTACGCGCTTCCATTGTTACCTGATCGGCGCCGAAGTTTGCGCCAGCGGAGAGCGCCGACCCTTGTCCGGTTTCGAAGTAAAGGCAATTTTCCCCGGCGATACGGTTGAATTCAGCGCCAACTGCGCGCGCTTCGTCGAGCATTGCCAGCTCAACACCGAACTCTTTTAAGCCTTTCTCGCTGCCGCAGATACTCTGGAAGATCAATCCACCCGGCGCGCCGCGACGAATCGCTTCAATCTGGGTGGTAACGTGCGCCAGTACGCAGCCCTGGGTCGGAATATTGAATTTATCGATAACGCCGTACACGGTATCGAGCACGCGGCTTAAGTTTTCCACGTCATCCGTTACCGGGTTTACGCCGATCACCGCATCGCCCGCCCCGAAAGACAGCCCTTCATAGATTTGCGCCGCAATACTCTGCACGTCGTCACGGGTGTCGTTCGGCTGCAAACGGCAGCTAAAGGTGCCCGGCAGACCGATGGTGGTGTTAGCCTTTTTGATCACCGGCATTTTCTTGCCGCCGTAGATCAGGTCCGCGTTGGAGCAGATTTTTGCTACCGCAGCGACCACCTCCGACGTTAACCCTTTGCGCGTAAACGCGATGTCATCAACGGAGGTTTCATCGCTCAGCACGTACTCGCGCAGCTCGCTGATACTCCAGTTTTTGATGCGGTTATAGGCCGTTTCATTGACGTCATCCTGAATCAGACGCGTCACGCAGTCCTCTTCATAGGAAATCACCGGGTTATTGCGGATATCCGCTACCGTCATTTCCGACAATACCTGCTTGGCCGCCACGCGTTCCTGTGAACTGGTTGCAGCTACCCCTGCCAGCACATCCCCCGAACGCAGTTCGTTGGCTTTAGCCAGCACCTCTTTAACATCCTTAAACTGATAAACATTGCCGAACAATGTGGTCTTTAGTTTCATAAGTCGTTCCCTCAGGAAGGAAATGCGAGTGATTTCACCGTCACCGGCACAACCGATCCGCCAAAAAGAGGCGTACCAATGTCGATATAGTCCCCCGCCCGGACAACCACCTCATCGATGACCGCCAGCGGGTGTTGCTGTAACTGTGGGCGTAACAGCATGCCCAGGGCTTTACCAAAATCCTGCTCGGCTACCACCAGCAGGGGATGCGGATTTGGATAACGCGCGACAAAAGCCAGCAGCGCATCAATTACCGTTAACAGCGCGGCGTAGCGCACCGGCAGAGAACCGGGCAACGCCAGCACGTAGGCGTCCGTTTGCGGATCCAGATCGAGCTGCATTAACGCCTGTTGCCAGGCGGCCACCAAATCAGCCTCATCAACCGGAATCGCCACCGGCAGATTGCGCAGCGGAAGCGCCACGCCTTCCAGCCAGATGGTGCTGCCCGAAAGCGACAGCGTATGCGCCCCGGCGCCAATCACCGTGGCGCGCACGGTTTGCGCCGGGAACTGCACGTTCATCTCACGCAGGCGCGGATGTTCATGCAGCGCCGTGGCGAGCAGCGGTCCAATATCGGAAAAACAGAACGGATCGGCAGGTTGGTTGCGGTAGCACTCGCCTACCCCGCCGGACAACGTAATCACTTCCGGCTTCACGCCCGCAGGCAGCAGACCGGTTTGCATCAGCGCCTGCGCCAGCGGTGAAAGCGTGCCGTCAATCACCTCCACAATCAGCGCCGCCATGCGTCGCGCCACCGCAACCAGTTGCGCCGCATTGAGGGTTCGGGCGTCAAAGCCAGGACCAAATACGTCATCAACAATCATCTGTCCCGGCTGATGCGCGTGCACCACGTGCCCCTGACCGTCGGTTTCCAGCAGTCGCCCGCCGACGTTCAGACAGGCCGAACCACTGACTTTTCCGGCGTCGAACAGCGCATAGTTCGACGTCCCGCCACCGATGTCGATATTCAGTACACGGCACAACTTCTGCTCAGACAGCGTTTGCGCCCCCGCGCCGTGACCGGCGATCACCGACTCCAGATGCGGACCGGCGCTGGCAACCACGAAGTCCCCCAGCGACTGGGAGAGCGTCATTACCGCCGGGCGGGCGTTGCGGGTTTTGGCGCTTTCTCCGGTAATGATGATCGCGCCGGAATCAACGGTCTCAGGTGCGATGCCCGCCGCCTGATACTGGGCAAGGATCAGTGCCTTAAGTTCGGCCTCTTTCAACCCGCCCTGCTTATCAACAGGGGTAAAGAACACCGGGCTTTGCCAGCTAATTTCGCGTTTGATGAATTCATAGCGCGGCACCTGCGACACAGCCGCACGGTTAACCAGCTCAAGGCGCGAGAAGATCACCTGAGTCGTGGTGGTGCCGATATCAATACCGACGCTCAGTAGCTGGCGAGTGTTCACGATTGCGCCTCCGGGTTGGTTTCCACTTCTGCTGGCACGTTTTCATCTTTCGGTACCAACAGCATAGCCACGCCAATCGCCGTTACGCCGCCAATCAGCTTGCCGACAATCATCGGGAAGATCATGGCGTTCATGTTGGCGGCGGCGAAACCTAAGTGGTCACCCAGGGCGAAGGCCGCGGAGACCGCAAAGGCGCAGTTGATCACTTTCCCGCGGGTATCCATATTCTTCATCATGCCGAACATTGGGATGTTGTTGGCCAGCGTCGCCACCATGCCAGCAGCCGCAATATTATTAACTTTTAACAGGTTACCGACGCTCATCAGCGGCTTTTCAAACCAGCGGGTCAGCAGCAGCACCATCGGGTACGCACCCAGCAGCACGCAGGAGATAGAACCGATAACTTCGATGGCGCGCATTACTTCACCCGGCTTGTCGCCCGGCGCCATGAAGATAGGGTCCAGACCCGGGATCAGCTCCCAACCAAGCAGGAATTTGATGACTGCCGCCGCCAGACCGAGGGTGATCAGCGCCACCAGAAATTTCGCGAAGATCTGGAAACCGTTGATCATTTTTTCCGGGATAAATTTCAGCCCCAGCGCCACCAGCACAGCAACGATGATCACCGGGATCATGTTCATCAGGATCAGCGCGAAGGTAAACTCCACCGGCTGCCCGTTGATTTCGACGCCGGAGTACATCGCGACCAATCCCCCCGCGATACAGCCAATCGGAATGGTGACGATACCGGCCAGCACGCCCAGCGCCAGATAACGACGGTCAGACGGTTCAATAATCCCCAGCGCAACCGGAATAGAGAACACCAGAGTCGGCCCCATCATCGCCCCAAGGATCAGGCCAGAGTACAGCCACGCCGCAACGTCGCCGCCCGCCAGTTCTTTCGCCAGGAAGAAGCCGCCCATGTCGCACGCCAGCAGCGTTCCGGCAAACATCGACGGGTTCGCGCCCAGCATTTCGTACAGCGGAATAATCACCGGTCCGAGCAAATGCGCCAGTACCGGCGCCAGTGCGGTCATACCGACCATCGCCAAGCCCAACGCGCCCATCGCCATAAAACCTTCTTCAAACTGACCGCCCGATCCCTCAATACTCTTACCGAATTTACCGAGGAAGCGCGCTGAACCGCCGAACTGCGACAGGATCCTGTCCACGGCGGCAATCAGCATAAAGAACATCATGATGTACATGATGATTTCGTTAATTCCCATAGCCCCTACTCCCTGTCATTTGTGATTTGTAGGCCGGATAAGACGTTTCCGTCGCTTCCGGCATTAACGCCGTGTTATTGCCGGATGGCGGTGCGAGCACCTTATCCGGCCTACAGGCATTACCCGGCAACCGCGTACAGGTCGATAATCTGCGCCTGCGTGGCGGTGCGAGGGTTACTGCGAATACAAATATCCTCCAGCGCGGCGTCAGCCCATGCGCTGTAATGCTCGGGCTTTGCCCCAACGTCAGAGAGCCGTTTGGTCTGGCCCACTTCGCTAATCAGCTCGCTGACGGCGTTGATGGCATCGCGATCGTCCGCCTTCTTGTTGGTTAACGCCCGTCCGATATGGCTGAAACGCTCGCGACACACCATGCGGTTGAACCCCATTACCGTGGGCAGCAACATGGCGTTAGCCTGTCCGTGCGGGATGTGCAGCGCTGCGCCCGGCTGGTGCGCCATCGCATGACACAGGCCCAGCCCCGCGCTGGAAAACGCCATCCCGGCCATACAGGAGGCCAGCAACATGCTCTCCCGCGCCGCCAGATCCTGCCCATAGCCGACGGCCTTCGGCAGCGATTTACCGATCATCGCAATCGCACCAATCGCCAGGCTGTCGGTAAACGGCGTCGCGTTCAGGGCGCTGTACGCTTCAACGGCATGCGTCAGCGCATCGATACCCGTCATCGCCGTAACGTGCGCGGGTACACCTTCCGTTAGCGCTGCATCAAGAATCGCCACGTCCGGCATCAGAGACGCATGCGCCAGTACTTTTTTAAGTCCGCTCGCGGCGTCGATAATCACCGTGACATTAGTGGTTTCCGACCCCGTTCCGGCGGTAGTCGGTACGGCAATCAGCGGCAAACGCGGTCGTAACGCGCTGTGCTCGGTCATGTCAGCCAGGGTCTGCGTGGGATTAGTCACCAGCAACGCCACTGCCTTAGCGGCATCCAGTACGGAACCTCCGCCAAAGGCCACCACGCCGTCGCACTTCGATTCACGCAGTTGCGCGACCGCGGCGCAGACATCCGTAATGCACGGTTCGCCCACCGGGCACGGCCACAGCGTCATCGCCACACCTTTCATCGCCAGGCTGCGTTCCAGTGCGGCGGTCATTCCCGCCTGATGCAGGAAGCTGTCGACCATGACAAACATGTGCGTCAGTCCGCGCGTTTGTGCTTCCTGTCCGCAGGTACTGAGCGCTCCCAGCCCACAAAGGGTGACCGGTGGAACGCTAAACGTTTTTACGCGTTGCAGATTCAGGGTATCGAATGCCTGAAAGAGCGCGGTCTGCAATTCAGCTTGCATAGATTCCTTCCGCTTTTTCTTTTCCGCTGTTGGCAATCGCCAGCGGGGTCATAAACAGGCTGTGCTGAGGTAAATGCACCTGCAGTTCCGGGAAGCGCTTACGGAACAGCTCATCCACGCCCGGCTGCATGCAGGAACCGCCGGCCAGCCATAAATCGGTGACACCCTGCCCGGCAATATGGTGAGCCACGATTTCCGCCATTTTTTCGTAGACTGGCTTCACCACCGGCCAGATCTCCTGACCGTTGCTGCGTTTGTACTGTTCGGCTTCTTCCAGTTGGATACGGCGGTTCCCGGCCAGCGTCAGAGAAATGTGGTGCCCGCCGGTCGCTTCATCGGCGGAATACGTCACTTTGCCCTGCTTAACAATGGCTATCCCGGTGGTGCCGCCACCGATATCCACCACGCCAGCGTTATCGAGCTGCAACAGATCCGCCACGGCGGTCGGCTCGTCGAGCACATGACTCACTTCAAGTCCGGCTGACTCCAGCACGTTGATGGAGATACGTGGGTCCGTTCCCGGTGGAAATGAGGTTGCCGCATGGGTAAATCGACAACCCAGTTGTTGCTCAAGCGTATCGAGATGGCGACGAACAATGGTCACTGCGCCGAAGAAATCCCAGACGATGCCATCGCGCACGACATCGGCCCAGTCGAGGCAAACCGCTACCGGCTGCCCGTCACCGTCGACGACCATCGACACCACATCACACGTCCCCAAATCAACGCCCAGCCATAGCGGTGATTCGCTCTCAGCAGGCGTCTGGTTGCATAGCGTGGCTGCTTTTTGCAGTCTGGGTGTCAGCCAACGTTGTTCGTCGTGCGCCATCTCTTTTACTCCTTATACAATTCTGAAGGCGTCCACCAACACACAGCGACGCAGACGCACAAACGTACGCGCGCTGGTCACCCCTTCCCCGGTTGGCGTGGTAATGGTCATCGTGGTCCAGCCTTCGCCGCCAAGTCCCAGACCGGCAATACACGGCCCGTTCTTAACGAAAATGCTGGTATCAATGGCGTTCGCCATGCGGTTCATGTTGTCGATGTTGCGTGAGTGCATTGCCGCCGTATGGTGGCAGCCGCCTTCAAGCCTGACCGCCAGTTCAATGGCGTCATCGACGTTAGCGACCCGCACGACCGGCAGAACCGGCATCATCAGTTCGGTGACGGCAAACGGATGCGTCGCGGAGGTTTCGACGAATAACAGCCGGGTTTGCTCCGGTACGTTCAGACCAATCGCCGCAGCGATTTTTCCTGCGTCGCGCCCTACCCAGTCACGACTGACCGTGCCTTTACCGCGCTCATCGATATTTTTCAGCAGCACTGGTTGCAGCTGTTCAGCCTGGGCCGCGGTCAGTTTCACCGCATGCTGGCTTTCCATCAGACGCATCAGCTCATCGGCGACGCTGTCGACCACAATCAGCACTTTTTCGTCGGCGCAGATGATGTTGTTGTCAAACGACGCGCCTTTGACAATCGACTGCGCCGCGCGGGCCAGGTCGGCCGTTTCATCGACCACCACCGGCGGGTTACCCGCACCGGCGGCAATCAGACGTTTGTTGGTGTGTTTACGCGCGGCATCTACTACGGCTTCGCCACCGGTGACGACCAGCAGGCCGATACCTGGGTACTTGAACAACCGCTGGGCGGTTTCGATGTCCGGGTTAGCAACGGTGACCAGCAGGTTTGCCGGACCGCCTGCAGCGACCACCGCCTGGTTAAGCAGGGTGATCGCGCGCTGAGAAACTTTTTTGGCCGCCGGATGCGGCGCGAAGACCACGCTGTTGCCAGCGGCGATCAGGCTAATGGCGTTGTTAATAACGGTTGCGGCCGGGTTGGTGGACGGTGTCACCGAAGCCACCACGCCCCACGGTGCGTTTTCAATCAGCGTCAGGCCGTTATCGCCGGTCAGGACCTGTGGAGACAGACATTCCACTCCCGGCGTGCCGCGCGCCTGCGCCACGTTTTTGGCAAATTTATCTTCTACGCGTCCCATGCCGGTTTCTGTGACGGCAAGCTCCGCTAATTCTCTGGCGTGCTTTTCGCCCGCCTCACGTAGCGCCGCGATAGCCAGTTGGCGCATGGCGACGCTTTTCAGCCCTTGCTGGGCCAGTTTTGCTGCCGCCACTGCGTCATCCAGGGAGGCAAAAACGCCCATTTCTTGAACGGCACTGACGGGTTGGCTGCTGTCTTTCATTTTCAGCAGTACCGCTTTCACGACCTGTTCAATATCCTGTTGATTCATGATTTTCTGCCTTATTTATGGAAGATCACCTGACCACCTGCCACCACTTCATCGACAATGCCAATCACGCACAGATCGACAGGTGATGATTCGTTACGGTGCGCCTGACGGGCTGAGCTTCCGCTGACCAGCAGCACCCACTCTCCGGTTCCCGCCCCGATGCTGTCGATAGCAACAGCACATTGCCCGTCGGGATTACCCTGGGCATCAATCATTTCCACCATCAGCAACTTGTCGTGCGCGAGCCCCTGATGGCGTACGGTACAAACAATTTGTCCTGTGACGATTGCCAGTTTCATACGCGCCTCCGTGGCATATTTCAGGTAAAACCTCCCCCTACCCTCCGCAGAAGGTAATGTGAAAAGGAGAGAGGGTGACGCCAGCAATGCAGTCTGTGGCGTCACATGGACGACTTACATGTCGTTGCTGTCGCCTTTAAAGCTGATCGGGAATACTTCTTCCAGATCGCCATGCGGACGCGGGATCACATGTACGGAAACCAGCTCGCCAATACGCTGTGCAGCCGCAGCACCTGCGTCCGTTGCGGCTTTGCATGCCGCTACGTCGCCACGGACCATGGCAGTGACCAGACCGCCACCGATCTGCTTCACGCCAACCAGTTTCACGCGTGCCGCTTTAACCATTGCGTCAGAAGCCTCAATCAGTGCAACCAGGCCCCGGGTTTCAATCATTCCTAATGCTTCCATTATGCTTTCCTCTTAAGTCAAAGGGGTCCAGAACGGGACCTTATACAACCAGTGTGTGCGAGGCGTTTTCACGACTCACGTCAGTCTGGCGCGGCACTGCTGCCACCAACGCCAGTTCGATAATTTCCTGTACGCTACAGCCGCGAGAGAGGTCATGAAGCGGTGCGGCAAGCCCCTGGATCAGTGGCCCGACTGCACGATACCCTCCCAAACGCTGGGCGATTTTGTAACCAATATTGCCTGCTTCAAGCGACGGGAAGACCATCACATTGGCATTGCCCTTTAACGGACTTGCAGGCGCTTTTTGCGCGGCGACATCCGGAACAAAGGCGGCATCAAATTGCAGTTCGCCATCCACCATAAGCTGCGGCGCACGTTCACGAACGATCTCCGTGGCCTGCTGCACGTTAGCGACGTTGGGGTGACGGGCACTGCCATTACTTGAAAACGACAGCATGGCCACGCGCGGTTCTTCCCCCGTAATTGCCTGCCAGGTCTGCGCGCTGGCAATCGCAATATCCGCCAGCTGTGCGGCGGTGGGCTGGGGTACGACGCTGCAATCGGCAAAGCCTAATGACGGTCCGAGATACTGCGGCAGCATCAGGAAAATTGACGACAGCGTTTTACAGCCAGGCTGTAGCCCAATAATGCGTAACCCGGCGCGCAGCACGTTTGCCGTCGACGAAAGATTGCCGGCAATACAGACATCCGCTTTCCCCGCGCTAACCATTGCGGCGGCGAACATTAATGGGTCATTGAGTTTTTCCAGCGCATCGGCTGGCGTTTTATCTCCCGCGCGGGCCAGCCAGCGCAGCGCAAACTCTTCGCGCATTGCCAGATTGCTTTGCGGATCGATAACCTGGATACCATCCATCGCCACCCGATGGCTGAGAGCAAACTGGCGCAAGGCAAATGGACTGGCGACGAGAATGGGGCGCGCCAGACCGTGCTGATGCAGATAATTCGCCGCTTTCAGCACCCGGACATCCAGCGCATCCGGGAACACCACCCGGGCAGGTGAGCGTTGGGCGAGTTGACGAGCACGTTCAATGATCATGGCTTCTCCCCCAGTCGCTGTTGAATTTGGCTAACCGTCAGCGGATGCTTCGCCACGCTCAAAATCATCATCACGTAGACTGTACTGGAAAGGCGGTTAAGCGCCTGCATGATGTCCGGTCGCATAACGTCAAAACTGCGGGTGATGAAGACCTGCGCAGCCACCGTCTCCGTTTCACGGACTTTGGTGCGCAGCAGATTCAGCAACGCGCAATCACGTCCGTGGCTGGCCTCAGGCACCAGATGATCGTGATCCAGATAGCGCAGCGGATGATGTGAAAGCCGGTGTAAATCTTCGTCGCTCAAACCGACGATAGCTTGTGCGGCCAGCGGCTCGTCCATAGCATCGGCGCGCATAATATTGCCCAGACGTGAGCGAATATCCGCCAGCCATGGCTGCCACGGTTCCGCCAGCTCGATCTGCAACCACACGGCCAGAGCGATAGTGCTGTCCAGCGCGGCGCGAAATCCCAGACGCGGATCGCTTTTGGCCACCATCTTGTCAGCCGTCAGATGCGTCAGCGTGTCTGGTTTCTTCGCCACCGGTTGATGACACAGTTCGCAGCTGGCCTGGGGATGGGTAGCGCTGCTGGTTAAACCATGCACCGGCTGCGGCTGCTGTTCTTCGTCATCAATAAACAGGCTGCCCTGCTCGTCGATAAACTTAATGCGCAGATGTCGGCTTTCCAGTAATTCCCGGGCAGACGGCGTCAGGCGAGCGTCAGCGGGGAGATGAATTTCAGCCCCTTCGCTGAGCGTATGATTCGCTCTGAGCCATGCTTCGGTAATGAAATCCTTCATACATCCGCCTTAGCAGGACTGCCAGTTCGCAGGCCAGGCCACATACAGAAACTTCACCGTCGATGGCGTACCAAATTCAATGCTGGAGCCTTTCGGGATAAACATGACGTCCCCGGCTTTAGCAATCATGGTTTCGCCTTCGTGACGAACGTGCAGCTCGCCTTCCAGAATCATGTCGATTTCGTCGTAGTTCAGCGTCCATGGGAAAAAGGCGTTATCCCACTGCATGAACCCGGCGGCCATGCTGCTACCGTCCTGGTCGGTCACCAGGTCGGTTAAGCCAACGCAGTGCGGTTGCGCGCCGTCAAAACGCCCAAACTTCACGCTGCTACCGTCGATGACTTTGACACCGCCTTTGCCGGTGACCGATTTAAAGCTCGGCTGCATTCCGCCCTGCTCCAGCGACTGTTTCTCCTTCATGACTTTGTCCATCAGCTGCGCGACCAGGCTTTCGGTAAATTGCCCTTCGGGCAATTGCGCAATGATGGTTTCACGAATGCGCTGGCTCTCCGTTTTGCCATCATCCCCCGCAGCCGGTGCTGCAGCGGCGGCAGTTGGCGCGGATTCGTCGCATTCACGGATAGTGACGCCCAGCAGCTCCGCCACTTCGCGTGCCTCTGGGGTGATGATGCTGGCGCGCAGAACAACCGACATTTCCTGTTCGCCGCGTGCGTGGGCCGCACGAATATCGTTAGCTGTGATGAGTTTTTTCACCTGCCCTTTCCTCCTTTTGGCTGAGCTCAGTCAGATAATCCACCAGGTGCTGCACGCTGCGCGGGTCATGGCTATTGAGCTCGAAAATCGGCTCCTGAAACCCCATCCCGCGAAGTAGTTGTCGCGTTGCGGCGACGTCGGCATCCGGCATGTCCGTTTTGCTGATAACGGCGATTTGTCGTTTACTGGCGCCGATATCCAACAGCCCGGCAGGTAAGCGACTTTCTTTATCATTTGCCGCGTGTATATAAATCAACGTATCGACATCCTGCAGCGTGGTAATTAAGGCGTGGTACCAGCGCGGATGGCTAAAATATTCTCCCGGCGTATCGATATCGCCATTTTCATTAAACTCAACGGCCTGTGTTTTTCTGGCGAGGGAATAATTCCCCTGTAGCGCATTAAAGAGCGTTGTTTTCCCCGCGCCCACCGTACCGACAAACGCAATACGTTTCATCGCCGCCTCTGATTAACTTTTTGTCAGGTTGCACAACGTGAAATTTAATAACCGACCCAGACCGCTCACCGTCTGTAATAGCGCTTCTTCTACCGCGCCTACCGAGCCATAAATCACCAGTGCCCCGCTGAATCTATCGAGAAAGCCGATATGTACATCCGCCGCCTTCATGGCTAAGTCACCGGCAATCATCGCGGTTTCGCCTGGCGTCAGCGTCATAATGCCGATGGCGCCCGCCTCGGGAACGCCGATCTTTTTCGCCAGTTCTTCGCCAGGGTGCGCAATGAGATGCGCCAGCGTGACCTGTTTCCCCGGCACAAATTCCTGAATGATGCGTTCTTTTTCCATTGCTCACCGCCTCCGCTGAAACTGCCCTCATCGTGGCAATTTTTTGTCAGAGTAAATAACAAAATTCGGCAACCAGGTTTAAAAGGTGAAGTGGATCACTAAGAAAAGGAAAATAAAAAGGCGCGGGAGATACCCGCGCCAGAAATAATTAAAGTGAAATTACAGCGGCTGTGTTTGAGCTTCTACAACGGCCAGCGCCACCATATTAACGATACGACGAACAGAGGCGATCTGCGTTAATACGTGCACCGGTTTCGCTACCCCCATCAACACTGGGCCGACCGTTACGCCTTCGGAGCTGGAAACACGTAGTAAGTTGTAACTAATACGAGCAGCCTCCATATTCGGCATCACCAGAATATTGGCTGAGCCTTTCAGTGGGCTATCCGGCATACGGTCGTTACGGATACTTTCCACCAGCGCGGCATCACCGTGCATTTCACCGTCAATCATCAATTCCGGCGCACGCGCCTTAATCAGCGCCAGTGCTTCACGCATTTTGCTGGCAGACGGACAATTTGATGAGCCAAAGTTGGAATGTGACAGTAATGCCACCTTCGGTTCGATACCAAAGCGACGCACGGTTTCTGCCGCCATCACGGCGATTTCAGCCAGTTGCTCCGGCGTTGGGTCATCGTTGACGTAGGTGTCGGCGATAAAGGTGTTACCGCTTGGCAGCAGCAGTGCGTTCATCGCCCCGGCTGTATGCACGCCATCACGGTGACCAAACACCTCTTTCACCACGCTGAAGTGCTCATGATAGTCACCAATCGTACCGCAGATCATCGCATCGGCTTCACCGCGCTGCACCATGATCGCGCCGATAACCGTAGTGTTGGCAATCACCGCACGCTGCGCCTGCTCCTGGGTAATACCACGGCGCTTCATGATCTGGTAGTACTCGTTCCAGTACTCTTTAAAGCGCGGATCGGACTCATTGTTAACGATTTCAAAATCGACGCCGGCTTTGATCTGCAGTCCCAGTTTCTGGATACGCATTTCGATCACACTCGGACGACCAATCAGGATCGGCTTCGCCAGACCTAAGGTGATCAGCTCCTGCGTCGCATGCAGCACACGCGCCTCTTCCCCTTCCGTCAGCACCACACGCTTCGGCGCTTTACGTGCCTGGGAGAAAATCGGCTTCATGAACAGGTTGGTTTTGTAGACAAATTCGGTCAGCTTATCGATATAAGCGTCAAAGTCAGCAATCGGACGCGTTGCCACACCGGAGTCCATCGCCGCTTTTGCTACCGCTGGAGCGATTTTAACAATCAGACGCGGGTCGAACGGTTTAGGGATGATGTATTCCGGGCCAAAGCTCAGGTCCTGGTCGCCATAGGCGGAGGCCACCACTTCGCTCTGCTCGGCGTGCGCCAGCTCAGCAATGGCGTGTACCGCGGCCAGTTTCATCTCTTCGTTGATGGCGGTAGCGCCGACGTCCAGCGCGCCACGGAAGATGAACGGGAAGCAGAGAACGTTGTTAACCTGGTTCGGGTAGTCGGAACGACCGGTACAAATGATAGCGTCCGAGCGCACCTCTTTTGCCAGCGGCGGCAGGATTTCCGGTTCCGGGTTGGCGAGTGCCAGGATCATTGGCGCACGCGCCATCTTCTTGACCATTTCCTGGGTCAGCACTTTGGGACCGGAGCAGCCGAGGAAAATGTCTGCGCCGTCAATCACGTCATCCAGCGTACGTTTACCGTCATCCACTACCGCGTAAGCTGCTTTGGTTTCCGCCATGTTCGGTTCGCGGTCTTTGTAAATCACGCCTTTGGAGTCGCAGACCACAATATTGTGTTTCTGCATCCCCAGCGCCACCAGCAGGTTCATACAGGCAATCGCCGCCGCACCTGCGCCGGACACCACCATGCGTACGTCAGAGATATTTTTCTCTACCACCCGCAGACCGTTAAGAATTGCGGCGGTACTGATGATCGCCGTGCCGTGCTGATCATCATGGAATACCGGTATATTCATACGCTCGCGCAGTTTTTGCTCGATGTAGAAGCATTCCGGCGCTTTGATGTCTTCGAGGTTGATGCCGCCAAACGTTGGCTCCAGGGCCGCCACGACATTGATAAATTTATCCGGATCAAGCTCATCCACTTCGATGTCGAACACGTCAATCCCGGCGAATTTCTTAAACAGAACGCCTTTTCCTTCCATCACCGGTTTGCCAGCCAGTGCGCCGATATTGCCCAGGCCCAGCACAGCTGTACCGTTGGAGATAACCGCAACCAGGTTGCCGCGCGCGGTGTATTTGTAGGCCGCCAGCGGGTCCTTTTCAATTTCCAGACACGGGGCTGCAACGCCTGGCGAGTAGGCCAGAGCAAGATCGCGCTGTGTTGCAAGAGGCTTGGTCGGAGAAACCTGAATTTTACCTGGTACTGGAAATTCGTGGAAATCGAGGGCGCTTTGTTTTAACTGGTCATCCATCTTGTTGTTCCTTTCACGTGTCGATCAAAAAAGTGGCGCGGGTAACCATGCTACGAGCCGCACATTATCACCTCAGTCAGCGGCCCAAACTTTGAAGGTCCCCAAACTCTCGCCATTCAAAGAAAGAATTTGTTATCAACTTATAACAGCCATGTTACCTGCTTAATCCAGCAATGCCATGCTTGTCTGCTATGCTTTTTGCGTGTGCAGCCCGCAATTTTCCCAAAAGTGTGAATTAACACACGCATCTAACGCTTTACTTTTCAAGGAGTATTTCCTATGACCCGTAAAGAGCTTGCCAATGCCATTCGTGCGCTAAGTATGGATGCCGTACAAAAAGCTAACTCAGGCCACCCCGGCGCACCAATGGGAATGGCCGATATTGCCGAAGTACTGTGGAATGATTTCCTCCGCCATAACCCGACCGATCCCACCTGGTACGATCGTGACCGGTTTATTCTGTCCAATGGTCACGCTTCAATGCTGCTTTACAGTCTGCTGCATCTTTCCGGCTACGATTTGCCGTTAGAGGAGTTGAAGAACTTCCGCCAACTGCATTCGAAGACGCCAGGGCACCCGGAAATCGGCTACACGCCGGGCGTGGAAACCACCACCGGCCCGCTGGGTCAGGGTTTAGCCAACGCGGTTGGCCTGGCGATTGCCGAACGCACGCTGGCGGCGCAATTTAACCAGCCGAATCATGAGATTGTTAACCACTATACCTGGGTGTTTATGGGCGACGGCTGCCTGATGGAAGGGATTTCCCACGAGGTTTGTTCCCTGGCGGGAACCCTGGGACTGGGCAAACTGATCGGCTTCTACGATCACAACGGCATCTCGATCGATGGCGAAACCGACGGCTGGTTTACCGACGATACCGCGAAACGCTTTGAGGCCTATCACTGGCATGTAGTGCATGAGATTGACGGTCATGATCCTGAGGCAGTGAAAAAAGCGATTCAGGAAGCGCAGGCTGTTACCGATAAGCCATCGCTGATTATCTGCCGCACGGTGATTGGTTTTGGCTCACCGAATAAAGCCGGGAAAGAAGAAGCGCACGGCGCCGCGCTGGGCGAAGAAGAAGTGGCGCTAACCCGACAGAAGCTGGGGTGGCACCATCCTGCTTTTGAGATCCCCAAAGAGATTTACCGGGCGTGGGATGCACGGGAAAAAGGTGAGAAAGCGCAACAGGCCTGGAACGAGAAATTCGCGGCGTATCAACAAGCTCACCCGCAGCTGGCGGCTGAATTTACCCGTCGAATGAGCG
Source organism: Citrobacter werkmanii (assembly GCF_008693645.1). NCBI lineage: Bacteria > Pseudomonadati > Pseudomonadota > Gammaproteobacteria > Enterobacterales > Enterobacteriaceae > Citrobacter > Citrobacter werkmanii. Next base: position 3,681,980 of record NZ_CP044101.1, read on the forward strand.
GCGGGCTACCGGAACAGTGGGAAGAGACGACCCAGAAGTACATTACCGACTTACAGGCTAATCCGGCCAAAATCGCCACCCGTAAGGCCTCGCAAAATACCCTGAACGCCTACGGTCCGATACTGCCTGAACTGCTTGGCGGCTCAGCGGATCTGGCGCCGAGCAACCTGACCATTTGGACAGGATCTACGTCGCTTAAAGAGGATCCCGCCGGAAATTACATCCACTATGGCGTGCGGGAGTTTGGCATGACCGCGATTGCCAACGGTATCGCCCATCACGGTGGCTTTGTGCCGTACACCGCCACGTTCCTGATGTTTGTCGAATATGCCCGTAATGCCGCGCGCATGGCGGCGTTGATGAAGGCCAGACAAATCATGGTTTATACCCACGACTCGATTGGTCTGGGGGAGGATGGTCCTACGCACCAGGCCGTCGAACAGCTCGCCAGCCTGCGTCTGACGCCTAATTTCAGCACCTGGCGACCGTGCGATCAGGTTGAGGCGGCAGTAGGCTGGAAGCTGGCGGTCGAACGCCATGACGGGCCAACGGCGCTAATCCTCTCCAGACAAAATCTGGCGCAGGTTGAGCGTACACCTGAACAGGTGCAGCAGATTGCCCGCGGGGGATATGTGCTGAAGGACAGCGGCGGTAAACCGGATGTTATTTTGATTGCTACCGGTTCAGAAATGGAAATCACGCTGCTGGCGGCGGAAAAACTGACCGGTGAGGGTCGTAACGTGCGTGTGGTTTCTCTGCCCTCGACCGATATTTTTGACGCTCAGGATGAGGCGTACCGGGAATCGGTCTTACCGGCAAACGTCAGCGCCCGGGTGGCGGTGGAAGCAGGCATTGCCGATTACTGGTACAAATATGTCGGTCTAAAGGGGGCAATTGTCGGCATGACCGGTTATGGAGAATCAGCTCCGGCAGATAAATTGTTCCCGTTCTTCGGCTTTACGGTGGATAACATCGTCGCCAAAGCGCATAAAGTGCTTAACGCGTGATCCACAATGTGGGCCAGGCATCTGGCCCATGCCAGTTATCGCAACTTGGTTCCTGAGCATAACGCGCCAGGCGAAACCGCTGTCCGTCGTAGCGCCAGCGCGTCTGGATACCGCAATCAGCCAACCCTCGTCCTTTGGCGAGGGTGACCAGTTCCCGCGACTTCTCGTCAAACGTGGCGTTGGTCAGTTCCATATCCCGACTTTCGGCATCCGTTTTAAATGGCAGACTCAAACGGACGGCACTGGAGGTTAACGGTTTTGCGCGTGAAACAATCCACGCCAGATCGATGGTGTTATACGCCCCGGCTTCACAGCCGATCATCAGTAGCGCTTTGTCATCCGTCAGGGCCGTGACGCGCATCTCGCGACGCAGTGGATCGATCGAGCAGCGAATACCATTGATGCGCCAGTTACCATAATCCAGCAGCTCACTGCGCTCTTGTTGCGTTAAGGGCGTTGGCGTTGGGTTAATGACAGCCACACCTTTCAGGGCCGGGGCTGGCGGTACGCTGAGCGGCGGCTCATCACCTTTTTCGATCCAGGCGGTTTCGCTCCCCACGCGTTTTTGCTGGGCGTCGATAAACAGCAATGCGGCTTTTAATCCGATCAGTGAAAGATTTTGCGCGCCTTTTTGCAGGGTTATTGCCTTCGCGTCCTGTACGGTTTGTAAAAATGCGCTAATAGTGACCGGATCATCGGTCATCAGTTGCCAGGGCGTAATACGCCAGTGCTCACCGCTAAGCGAAAGCGGTGCGCCATCCAGCAACAGGCGCGGCGCAATTTCGCTCTCTTTTGCATGGGAAGGCTCCAGCCCTCCCAGTTCAATACGCAACACCGCATCGGTGTGCGCCCCGGCGCTGCGGCTGAGGGTCATGACCAGGCCGTGATGTTCTCCGGTATTGCGCGCCACGCAAAAATTCTGGTTATTACACGTCACCTGCCAGTCAGAAAACGCCTGCTGCGCGGGCGCGGCCCACAGCAAACGGACGGGAATCAGTCCGAGCAGAAAAATGAAAATGACGCGATAGCGCATGGACGGTACAACCCCGGAATTAAAACACACAGCCTAAGCGGTATCTTCCTTGCGCGACTGATGTGGCTCAATAAGAATCGTCGGATTGGCCGTCTATTTGTAAAGAAATATTAATACTCAGGGTTAATCCATAAGGTGCGACGACTGCAGGTAGTTCAACAACAGCACCGTTTTGCCGTCACGGATCTCACCCGTTTTAATCATTTCCAGCGCCTGCGTGAACGGCAACTCCAGAACCTCAATATCTTCATCTTCAACACCGCCGCCTGCATTTGCCCGCTGACTGTCGCTGTATTGCGCGATAAAGAAATGGATCAGCTCCGTTACGCCGCCCGGCGACATGTAGAGTTCGAACAGTTTACGCACTTCCCCCACTTCATAGCCGGTCTCTTCAATCGCCTCTTTACGAATACACGCTTCTGGTTCGTCGTTATCCAGTAGTCCGGCGCAGGTTTCAATCAGTTGGCCGTCTTCGTTACCGTTGACCCAGGTCGCGACGCGGAACTGACGGATGAGCACCACGGTTTTCTTCTCCGCGTTATACAGCAGAATTGTGGCGCCGTTGCCGCGATCGTAAACCTCGCGCTTGTGACGAATCACCTCACCGTTACTTCGGGTCAGATCATAGGTAATATTGCGCAGGATGAAGTAGTTATCAGAAAGGACTTTATCTTTGATGAGGGTAATTTTTTGCGACATACCGGCTCCACGGCGAGAAGTGAGAAATAATACTACGCCGTGAAACCGGGTTTGTCTTGACCTTCGGCTAGTGAGATTTGACTGATTTTACGCCCAGCCAGTCGACGATCCCTTGGGCAGCATGCCGCCCTTCAGCCATCGCCGTGACCACCAGGTCCGCACCGCGTACCGCATCTCCGCCGGCAAAGATTTTCGGGTTACTGGTTTGATAACGGTACGCGCTCTCAACGTTGGCGGCAATGCGTCCCCAGTTATCGACCTTAACGCCATGCGCCTCCAGCCACGGCATACCGTGCGGGTGGAAACCAAACGCCATGATCACCGCGTCTGCGGGCATAACAAACTCACTCCCGGCGATCGGCACCGGACGTCGACGCCCATTCGCGTCCGGCTCGCCAAGCTGGGTACGTAAGAAACGCACTCCGCTGACTCGTCCATCGGCATTCAACACCAGCTCAACCGGCTGGACGTTAAACTCAAAGTTCGCCCCCTCTTCGCGCGCGTTTTTCACCTCTTTTTTCGAACCCGGCATGTTGGCTTCATCACGACGATAGGCGCAGGTAACCTGGCTTGCCCCGTGACGCAGCGCGGTACGCACGCAGTCCATCGCCGTATCGCCTCCGCCCAGCACCACAACGTTCAGCCCGGCGGTATCGATAAACGGTTCTTCAGGCAGTTCATCCAGCCCCATCACCTGTTTGGTGTTGGCAATCAGGAACGGCAGCGCATCATAAACGCCCGGCGCGTCTTCATTCGGCAGGTCCGCCTTCATGGAACGATAGGTCCCCACGCCCACAAATACGGCATCGTACTCTTCCAGCAGCGTCGCCAGCGCCACATCCCTACCCACTTCACAGTTAAGTTCGAAATGAATGCCCATGGCGCTGAAGATTTCACGGCGACGCGCCAGCAGCGTTTTGTCCAGCTTGAAGGCCGGTATGCCAAACGTCAGCAAACCGCCGATTTCAGGATGGCGATCGTATACGGTGGCGCTAACGCCGTTTCGCGCTAACACATCCGCACAGGCCAGGCCTGCCGGACCCGCGCCGATAATCGCGACGCGCCTATCCACTTTCTGTACGTGGCTTAAGTCCGGTCGCCAACCTTTGCTCAGCGCCCGGTCAGAAATATAACGCTCAATATTACCGATAGTCACCGCGCCATGCTCGTTACGCACCGTGCATGCCCCTTCGCAGAGCCGGTCCTGGGGACACACGCGCCCGGTCACTTCCGGCAGGCAGTTGGTCTGATGAGAAAGCTCAACCGCCGCGTCGATGTTCCCGGCTTTGACCAGTTCTATCCACTGCGGAATATGGTTATGCAGTGGGCAGGTCCATTCGCAAATACTGTGGTCGCCGCATTTCAGGCAGCGGGATGCTTCCCGTTCCGCCTGCGCCGTGCGAAACGGCAGATAGATCTCTTCAAAGCTGGTTTTTCGGGCTTCAATCGCCAGCTTATCTGGCTCACCACGCGCAGGCGTCGCCTGCATTTGCTCACGTTTGGTGATGGCATCCTGAACAAAATCGGTAGCGCTACTGTGCCAGGGCTGACTCTCCAGACTGGCTGTACGCAGTCTGCGCGCTTTTGACAGGCCGGTAAGCGCGTTTTCCGTCACCAGCTGTAACGCCTGTGCCGGACAGTTTTCCACGCAGGCGGGGCCTTCTTCACGCCCCTGGCACAAATCGCATTTATGCGCAGTCGCTTTCACCTTTCCTTTAGCCACGGGAGTGAGTACGATCTGCATCGTGCCAAAGGGACAGGCCACGACGCACGATTTGCAGCCAATACACTTTTGCGGGTTCACCTGCACGCTGTCGTTATCATGGCTGATTGCCCCGTTTGGGCAACTTCTGGCGCAGGGGGCATCTTCACAGTGGTGGCAGGTCACCGCACTGCGCTGTTGCTGATGCTTGATGACGGTAATTCGGGGCTGAAAATGCCGCGGGCTCAGGACATGCTGCTCGCCATTGTGGGCCATGACGCAAGCGACCTCACAGGCATGGCAACCCAGGCACTGCTGGCTATTGACCATAATAAAACGATTCATGGCTTCCTTCTTTTTTGGTTGCAAAAACCTTATTCTTTATATGACTGTTGTTATTAACCGACACGGAAGGAAGCGGCAATGTTCATTTGCCCAGGAAGCACAACTATTTATCCAGAACCTGTGGCAGATCAATTTATTTCATCGCATATGAAATTGTGTTTCAGTTACCATCCAGTTTCATGGCGTTTTATTAACATTTATCAAATACACCGTATCGTTCGGGCTGTATCAAGGCGCGACGTGTATTGTGTGAGGATGCGCAAGTGACGGTAAAGCGTCCGGTCTCGGCCAGCCTGGCCAAGGCTTTTTTCTACATCGTGCTGTTGTCGATTCTCTCAACGGGTATTGCGTTGCTCACGCTGACCAGCAGCTTGCGGGATGCTGAAGCCATCAACGTTGCTGGCTCATTGCGCATGCAAAGTTACCGTCTGGGTTACGATCTGCAAAGCCAAAGCCCGCAGCTCAACGCCCACCGCCAACTTTTCCAGCAGGCGCTAAACTCGTCGGCATTACAAAATCTGAATGCGTGGTATGTACCGCAAGCGGTGAAAAGTCGCTATGGACGACTGCATGCAAACTGGCTGGAAATGAACGCCCGTCTGATCGATGGCGATTTAAAATGGTACCAGGCCAATATCAATAACTATGTCGATCAAATCGATCTCTTCGTGCTGGCGTTGCAACATTACGCCGAACGCAAAGTGATGCTGGTTTTTGGTATTTCGCTGGCAGGCGGGATTGGCATATTCACGCTCGTCTTCTTTACCCTGCGGCGCATTCGCCAGCAGGTGGTGCGGCCGCTAAATAAGCTGGTAATGGCCAGCCAGCATATTGAGCACGGTCAGTTTGATATCCCACCGCTGGATACCGGTTTACCCAACGAACTGGGGCTGCTGGGCAAGACCTTTAGCCAGATGTCGAGTGAATTACACAAGCTGTACCGTTCACTGGAAGCCTCGGTCGCAGAGAAAACCCACGATCTCCACGAAGCCAATCGCCGTCTGGAGGTGCTGTATCAGTGCTCACAGGCGCTGAATACCAGTCAGATTGATGTGTACTGCTTCCGCCATATTTTACAGATTGTCCGCGAACATGACGCCGCGTATTTCCTGGAGCTTACCGTCGGTGATAACTGGCGGATTAGTGAAGGGAGCAAAAGCCCCGAGCTGCCAATGCAAATCCTGCCGGTCACGATGCAGGAAACCGTCTACGGCGAACTACACTGGCAAAGTCCAAACGTCAATGCCTCGACCCCGCTGCTCAACAGCGTATCTTCTATGCTGGGACGTGGGTTGTACTTCAACCAGGCGCAAAAACATTTTCAGCAGCTGTTGTTAATGGAAGAGCGCGCGACCATTGCACGCGAACTGCACGACTCGCTGGCGCAGGTGCTCTCTTATCTACGCATTCAGCTCACGTTGCTGAAGCGCTCGATTCCAGAGGATAACGCTCCGGCGCAAAGTATTATGGCGGATTTCTCTCAGGCGCTGAATGATGCCTATCGTCAACTGCGCGAGCTGCTGACCACCTTCCGTCTGACCTTACAGCAGGCCGATTTACCCTCCGCCCTGCATGAAATGCTGGAAACGCTGCAAAATCAGACCTCAGCTAAACTGGTGCTCGATTGCCGGTTGCCTACGCTGGCGCTGGATGCGCAAATGCAGGTGCATCTGCTGCAGATTGTTCGTGAAGCGGTACTGAACGCAATTAAGCATGCTAACGCAACCGAAATTGCCGTCAGTTGCGTCACCGCGCCGGATGGCAATCATACGGTTTATATTCGCGATAACGGCATCGGCATTGGCGAACCGCATGAGCCCACCGGGCACTATGGATTAAATATTATGCGTGAACGAGCGGAAAGACTGAGCGGCACATTGACCTTCTCGCAGCCCTCCGGCGGGGGAACGCTGGTAAGCATCAGTTTTCGTTCGGCTGAATCCGACAGTAAGCTAACGTAAAGAACCGCAAAGCGCCGTCGGGTCTGGATCCAGGTCTGACGGCGCTGGCACAAAAGGTATGCTGTAAACGGGCATGATAATTTACATTATCTTCTTTTTTTCTCCACGTTTGCCCCGTACCTTGCCGCTAAAGTGAAGCAAGTCATACCCATAACGATACGCAGAAACACGAGGTCCCCTTTTAATGGCGAATTTTTTCATCGATCGCCCCATTTTTGCCTGGGTGTTAGCTATCCTGTTGTGTCTGACAGGAGCCCTGGCTATTTTTTCGCTACCCGTTGAGCAATATCCCGATCTGGCCCCGCCCAACGTGCGGGTAACCGCCAACTATCCTGGTGCATCTGCACAAACGCTGGAAAACACCGTGACCCAGGTCATCGAGCAGAATATGACCGGTCTCGATAATCTGATGTATATGTCATCACAGAGCAGCGGGACAGGCCAGGCGACGGTTACGCTGAGTTTTGTCGCCGGGACCGATCCTGATGAAGCCGTACAGCAGGTGCAAAACCAACTGCAATCGGCAATGCGTAAGCTGCCGCAGGCGGTACAGGATCAAGGGGTCACGGTACGCAAAACCGGGGATACCAATATTCTGACCATCGCCTTCGTCTCTACCGATGGCTCCATGGATAAGCAGGACATCGCCGATTATGTGGCGAGTAATATTCAGGACCCGCTCAGTCGTATAAACGGCGTGGGGGATATCGACGCCTACGGTTCACAATACTCCATGCGTATCTGGCTCGACCCGGCCAAACTTAACAGCTTCCAGATGACCGCCAAAGATGTGACCGACGCTATCGAGTCACAGAATGCGCAGATTGCCGTCGGGCAACTTGGCGGCACGCCTTCAGTGGACAAACAGGCGCTGAATGCGACGATTAATGCCCAGTCGCTGCTGCAGACTCCGGATCAATTCCGCGATATTACTCTGCGCGTTAACCAGGATGGTTCGGAAGTTAAACTGGGCGACGTGGCGACGGTCGAAATGGGGGCTGAAAAGTATGATTATCTCAGCCGCTTTAATGGTAATCCCGCCTCCGGTCTGGGCGTGAAGCTGGCCTCCGGCGCCAATGAAATGGCAACGGCAACGCTGGTTATTAACCGCCTGAACGAGCTGTCGCAATATTTTCCGCACGGGCTGGAATATAAGGTGGCGTATGAAACCACCTCCTTCGTAAAAGCCTCAATTATCGACGTGGTAAAAACGCTGCTGGAAGCGATCGCGCTGGTATTTTTGGTCATGTACCTGTTCCTGCAAAATTTCCGCGCCACGCTGATTCCCACTATCGCCGTTCCCGTCGTGCTGATGGGTACCTTCTCCGTGCTCTACGCCTTTGGCTATAGCGTGAACACGTTAACCATGTTTGCGATGGTGCTGGCGATCGGCCTGCTGGTGGATGACGCCATTGTGGTAGTGGAAAACGTCGAGCGTATTATGAGTGAGGAGGGCCTCTCACCGCGTGAAGCCACGCGAAAATCGATGGGACAAATCCAGGGCGCGCTGGTCGGTATCGCCATGGTACTGTCGGCGGTGTTTATCCCAATGGCCTTCTTCGGCGGCACTACCGGGGCTATTTATCGCCAGTTCTCGATTACCATTGTTTCCGCGATGGTGCTGTCCGTTCTGGTGGCGATGATCCTCACCCCTGCGCTGTGCGCCACGCTGCTTAAACCGCTGCATAAAGGCGAACAACACGGGCAGACCGGTTTCTTCGGTTGGTTTAACCGCATGTTTAACCGCAATGCCGAACGCTACGAAAAAGGCGTTGCCCGGATCCTGCATCGCAGCCTGCGCTGGATCCTGATCTACGTTCTGCTGCTCGGCGGTATGGTCTTCCTGTTCCTGCGTCTGCCGACTTCCTTCCTGCCGCTGGAAGACCGCGGAATGTTTACCACCTCGATACAGCTCCCCAGCGGCTCCACCCAACAACAAACGTTGAAAGTGGTAGAGGAAGTAGAGAAGTATTACTTCACCCACGAAAAAGACAACATCATGTCGGTCTTTTCCACGGTAGGATCCGGCCCCGGCGGGAACGGACAAAACGTGGCGCGTATGTTCGTGCGTTTAAAAGACTGGGATGAGCGTGACACCACCACCGGGACCTCCTTCGCCATCATCGAACGCGCGACCAAAGCGTTTAATAAGATTAAAGAGGCTCGCGTCTTCGCCAGCAGCCCTCCAGCCATTAGCGGCCTCGGAAGTTCGGCTGGTTTTGATATGGAACTGCAGGATCACGCCGGCGCGGGCCATGACGCGTTAATGGCCGCACGCGACAAGCTGATTGAGCTGGCCGGGAAAGACGCGTCCCTCACCCGCGTTCGTCATAACGGACTCGACGACAGTCCACAATTGCAAATTGATATCGATCAGCGCAAAGCCCAGGCGCTGGGCGTGTCCATTGACGACATCAACGACACATTGCAAACGGCCTGGGGCTCCAGCTACGTTAACGACTTTATGGACCGCGGCCGCGTGAAGAAAGTCTACGTCCAGGCGGCGGCAAAATACCGCATGCTCCCGGACGATATCAACCTGTGGTACGTCCGCAATAATAGCGGCGGCATGGTGCCTTTTTCGGCCTTTGCCACCTCGCGTTGGGAAACCGGCTCACCGCGTCTGGAGCGTTATAACGGCTATTCTGCCGTCGAGATTGTCGGTGAAGCCGCGCCCGGCGTCAGTACCGGTACGGCGATGGACGTGATGGAGTCGCTGGTCCGCCAATTGCCGACCGGATTTGGCCTGGAATGGACGGCGATGTCTTATCAGGAACGACTGTCGGGTTCTCAGGCCCCCGCCCTGTACGCCATCTCTCTGCTGGTGGTGTTCCTGTGTCTGGCAGCGCTGTACGAGAGCTGGTCGGTGCCCTTCTCCGTCATGCTGGTCGTGCCGCTGGGGGTTATCGGCGCGCTGCTGGCCACCTGGATGCGCGGTCTGGAAAACGATGTGTATTTCCAGGTCGGGTTATTAACCGTTATCGGACTCTCAGCGAAGAACGCGATATTGATTGTTGAATTCGCCAATGAGATGAACGAGAAAGGACACGATCTGCTTGATGCCACGCTGCATGCCTGTCGCCAGCGCTTACGCCCGATTCTGATGACGTCGCTGGCGTTCATCTTTGGGGTGTTGCCGATGGCCATCAGCAATGGCGCAGGTTCCGGCGGTCAACATGCGGTGGGGACCGGTGTAATGGGCGGGATGATTTCAGCCACAATCCTGGCAATTTACTTCGTTCCCCTGTTCTTTGTGCTGGTCCGTCGACGCTTCCCATTGAAGCCACGCCCAGAATAATCGGACACAAAAAAGGCGACTTACGTTGAGTCGCCTTTTTTTATCCTTTGCAGGATATGAATTTCTTCCAGAAAATTATTTACGAAGCATGACTTCGATAAAGTCTTTCCAGTTCCCCAGTTCACGTTCAATCATAACAACCTCTCTTATTATTATGAGCATTCTACGAAATCATCATCATCAAAAGAAGATCATTTAACCGATGGTTGTGATTACATCCTCCCGTGTTTGGGGTATATGTGATCACTATGCGCTAAACCCATAAATTTTATGTGACTTACTGCAACATTTTGAAATATTCATACATCATCTACTACTTTGACAATTCTGATGGAAAAACAGGCTGATGCAAACAGGCAAATTCTGATTTTCATTTATACGATAGTTTTGGAACTTTCAGGAATCATTATTCACCCTTGTTCAACAATGTTATATTTCTCTATAACGCCTGAATGACAATATGTATTATTCATGTTCACAAAACATAGGCATAAATATTCAAATTCCATCAATAAGGATTCAGATGATTACTCTCTACGGCATTAAGAATTGCGATACGATTAAAAAAGCCAGACGCTGGTTAGAAGAACGAGGGATCGACTACCGCTTCCATGATTATCGCGTCGACGGCCTGGACAACACGCTATTACAGTCCTTTATCAGCGAATTAGGTTGGGAGCCGCTGCTCAATACGCGTGGAACCACCTGGCGAAAACTGGATGAAGCCACGCGTAGCCAAATCACTACTGCGGACGCCGCCGCCGCGTTGATGATTGAAATGCCTGCAATTATCAAACGCCCATTGCTCTGCGCGTCGGGTAAGCCTATGCTGCTTGGTTTCAGTGATTCCAGTTATACGCAGTTTTTTAATGAGGTGTAATCTATGTCGTGCCCGGTTATTGAGCTGACTCAGCAGCTTATTCGCCGTCCTTCTCTGAGCCCGGATGATGCCGGGTGCCAGGCGTTAATGATTGAACGCCTGCGCGCGGTAGGTTTTACCGTTGAGCGAATGGATTTTGGTGACACGCAGAATTTTTGGGCATGGCGCGGTAAAGGTGAGACCCTGGCATTTGCCGGTCACACTGACGTAGTGCCTGCCGGCGATGTCGATCGCTGGATTAATCCGCCGTTTGAACCGACCATTCGCGATGGCATGTTGTTTGGGCGTGGCGCTGCCGATATGAAGGGTTCACTGGCGGCGATGGTCGTGGCCGCAGAACGCTTTGTCGCCCAACATCCTAATCATCAGGGCCGCCTGGCATTCCTGATAACCTCTGACGAAGAGGCCAGCGCCAAAAATGGCACCGTGAAGGTGGTTGAAGCGCTCATGGCGCGGAACGAACGCCTCGATTATTGTCTGGTTGGCGAGCCGTCCAGTACGGAAATCGTTGGCGACGTGGTGAAAAATGGTCGTCGTGGTTCACTGACCTGCAACCTGACCATTCACGGCGTGCAGGGGCACGTAGCCTACCCGCATCTGGCTGATAACCCGGTACACCGCGCAGCGCCTATGCTCAATGAACTGGTGGCGATCGAGTGGGATCAGGGTAACGAGTTCTTCCCGGCGACCAGCATGCAGATTGCCAATATTCAGGCAGGAACCGGCAGCAACAATGTTATCCCGGGCGAGCTCTTTATTCAGTTCAACTTCCGTTTCAGCACCGAATTAACCGATGAAATGATTAAAGCCAGGGTGCTGGAACTGCTGGATAAACACCAACTGCGTTATACCGTCGACTGGTGGCTCTCCGGTCAGCCGTTCCTGACCGCACGCGGTAAACTGGTGGATGCAGTAGTGAACGCCATTGAGCACTATAATGAAATTAAACCGCAGTTACTGACTACAGGCGGGACATCCGACGGGCGTTTTATTGCCCGCATGGGGGCACAGGTAGTAGAGCTTGGGCCGGTCAATGCGACCATTCATAAAATTAATGAATGCGTTAATGCCGCCGACCTGCAACTGCTGGCCCGTATGTATCAACGTATCATGGAGCAACTCGTCGCCTGATGAGTGTTCCTGTAAGAGGAAATGAGCATGGACTGGCTGGCAAAATACTGGTGGATTTTAGTGTTGGTGTTTCTGGTAGGCGTATTGCTGAACGTGATTAAAGATCTCAAGCGTGTCGACCCTAAGAAATATCTCGCCAATAAGCCGGAGCTTCCCCCGCATCGTGACTTTAACGATAAGTGGGACGACGACGACGATTGGCCAAACAAGGATCAACCGAAGAAATAATATGTAGGCCGGATAAGTTCCGTAGGCCCGGTAAGCATTAGCGCTACCGGGTATTAAGTGCCGGATGGCAACGCTTCGCGTTTTATCCGGCCTACTGTGATCAATCAGATCATCTCAATCACATCATCATCGTGAGGCTTACCACCGCTCAGCGCTTCATCAAAGTAGTGTTTCGGTACGGTAAAACGCAGATGATCGAGCGCAAACTGCATGCTGTGTTCATCAATGGCGTGCCCCAGATTTTCGACGATATCCAGCGTCACATCTCCACCGGCGCGAATTAACGCTTCCTGCGCAGCAACGGCGTGAGATAACTCAATCACCCGGTCTTCACCGCCGTGAATCAAATGTACCGTCGTAGCCGTGGTTGCAATCTCTGGTAAGGTGGCGTAGCGACCATTGAAGGCGATGACCCGCGATGCCAGCCCCGGCTCGGCTTTAATACTCTCAAGCGACATAATCGCCCCCTGAGAAAAACCAATCAGCGCGGTAGCCTGAGGTGAAACGCCGCTGTGTTTTTGCCAGTAGCGCACGGTTTCAATAAAGACCGGCATAATGGCGTCAACACGCGCCTGCCGGTTCTCCTCCGTTACGCCCTGAACCGAAAACCACTGACGTCCGGAAGGAGAACCATAAGGCTCAGCCCCGCCAATGCTGACGATGAGCGCATCCGGAAACAGCGGTGCAAACCAGGAGCCGATTTCGCCCATGGCAACCGGGTTATCGCCGACGCCATGAAACAGCAGCAGTAGCTGTTGAGCGGGTTTATCAGGACTTTGAACAACAAAATGGTCATGTTTCATGGCGATCTCCTTAACTGATGAGAATCATTCTACGCCGCTTAACCGCAATGACCATGTCAGTAAATTGAAGAAGTTAGTGAAAATTTTGCCATTGCATAATGCGATTTTGTAGCCGCTGTATACGTTCAGCATCCAACTGTTTCAGCGCCTGCGCCGCCTCGGCCCGCTGAACGACCAGCAGTGCTTTACGCCCGGGGATCTTCAACTGCTGGCACAATTCGACATCGCTGCGTTTAGCCTGTAAGCGGCCCCGCAAGGCCGGGAGAGGTAACTCGCTATGCTGAAGCAGACGAGTCAGACAGCCAAGCGACGTCAGTAATGGCCGATGGGCGAAGGCAAATCCCACCAGATCATTCCAGTCATGCTCATTAAGCGTAGACTCTTTCAACGGGTCCAGCGGAATGCCCTCACCGTTCCACTGCGTAAGTATCTCCGCATCGCGCCGCAGACGCAGGTGTTCGCGCCCGGCGAGGCGTTTTCCCGCTTCGCTAATAGGCAGTAACGCCATGGCGGTATAGCACCCGCTGCTGGCTTCGCGGTGATTGCCCATTCGCACCAGAACAAAACCACAGCGCTGCCAGAAACGCCAGAGTTCGACCGTATACCCAAAACTGACGGACAGATAGTCACATTGCGTGGAGTAACGCCGGGCCTGCATAATCAACTGCTGCCCGATACCTTCTCGCTGGCGAGCAGGATGAACCGCAATTCGGCTTACCCGCCGTCCAATGAGCGTTGCCGCCAACGGATCACCGCCGTGCGCCGCCAGTGACTGTGCAACCAGATTTCCTCGTGGTCGGCGATATCCTGCCCAAACGGCCTGGCTTAATTCCGCAGACAGTCCCCCTTCATCCACCAACCAGACGGCTCCCGCCACCGAGTCTGCACACGATGCCTGAAGGAAATGCTGGCCAGGCGCGTCCATCATTCGCCGCAGATCCAGTGGCGAAGTGCGATAGTGCGCCCCGGAAAGCAGTTGATATACCGCTACCGGCAGCGCCGGGTTGTCATACCAGGATTGTTGTTCAAATGCACTGAAATGGAGATCGCCCGACGGGGCATGCGTAAACGTTTCGTCGTCAAACAGCAGCGCATCGCTGACGATTTTCTCCAGCGGACATCCCAGCGCCCAGCGTACGGGCTGTTGTAACTCAAAACGTCGAAGATGGGGAAAGCGGGCGCAGAACTTCAACAAGAAGCCTCTGCCGGTTCCCTCATAGCCCTGAACGGTGGTGGTTAATAGCGTGCGGGGAAAACGCGCGACTAACTGATGCAGTAGCGGCGCGGGGATTGCGGCGGCTTCATCAACGATAAGCCAGTCTGCGGTTGCAGAACTGCTTAACAACGCGTCCGGGGCCATAAAGCGGTAACGTTCTGCGGCAAATTGCGCCAGCACATCGGTTGCCGCTTTGGCAGGCGCGGTAACAATTGCAGTCCCGTTGATACGTGCAATCAGTTGCCCCGCCAGCGCGGATTTTCCCCGACCACGCGCGGCCGTCACGGCAACCACGCCAGAAGGCATAGTCAGTAACTGCGATAAAATCAGCGCCTGTTCAGGCTGAGGTTCACCGGTTGCCGCGTGCCAGTCGGCGCAAGCAGCAAAGTGGGGATATGTAGCGGGCTGATGCTGCTGCCAGTGCAACGCCTGTCCATCACGGGAAATGACCCGTTTGACGTGTTCAACAAAATACGGCGTTGGAATCGGGTCAGCGCAGTCACTCCAGCGCAGTGAATCCGCGTCAGGATGCGTGTGCCAGCTATGCCAGGGTGGAGTCAGCAACACCAGCCAGCTGCCGGCGATCAGCGTGCCGCTTAAGGCGGCAAACGCCGCAGCGTCAAATCCCTGCCCGGCGTCAAAAACTGCATGATGGAATTCACGCCCTAGTAATGTTTGCAGCGCCTGCGGCGTACAGTTCGGCTCAGCAGGGGCTTGCGCCCCTACCCATAGCCAGTCACCGGGTAACGCGTTGCGTAGCGCTAATGCTTGCGCCTGACGCCAGCTATCCTCGCCGCTGATAACCAGCAGACGGCGGATGCCTTCGCGGGTCATCTGTTCAGTTAACGCCCTCAGCGCCGTGTTATCAGACATCCCTGCCTCTGTCTCTTAAATGCCTTTTCCAAAAGTATTGCACTGCCCCGGATCGCCACTGTCAAAGCCGCGTTTGAACCAGGTAAAGCGCTGTTCAGAAGTTCCGTGGGTAAAACTGTCCGGTACAACGCGGCCTTGTCCTTGCTGCTGCAGGCGATCGTCACCGATAGCTTGCGCGGCGTTCAGCGCCTCTTCCAGATCGCCGGACTCCAGCACGCCCTGCTGCTGCATACTATGGCCCCAGACGCCGGCAAAGCAATCCGCCTGCAGTTCCATACGCACGGAAAGACGGTTCACTTCAGCCTGTGAGGCATTCTGTTGCATCTGACGAACTTTCGGTTCAATACCCAGCAGTTTCTGCACGTGGTGGCCCACTTCATGGGCGATAACATAGCCCTGAGCAAAATCACCATCGGCGCCCAGCTTGTTTTTCATATCGTCGTAGAAGGAGAGGTCGATGTACACGGTGCCATCCGCCGGGCAGTAAAACGGGCCCATCACGGACTGGCCTGCGCCGCATCCGGTACGCGTAGCGCCCCGATACATCACCAGCTTCGGCTGTTGATAGGTCCGGCCCATTTTTTCAAACTGCTGTCCCCAGGTATCCTCCGTGGTGGCCAGAATCACCGAGGTAAATTTTGCCGCTTCATCATCATTTGGGCTGATGGAGTGTGATGATTGCTGTTGGGAAACGGGTTGACCGGTCATTAATCCGGTGAGATCCACGCCATAATAACCTGCGACCAGCACCACTATCAGCAGGATGATGCCGCCTTTACCACTGGGCAAACGAAAACCAGGCCCGCCCATAGAAGGGCCGCCGGAGCTGTTTCGTCTGTCTTCTACATTGTCACTTTCACGACGCCCTTGCCAGCGCATAATCACCTCAACTTTTTATTCATTATGATGATGATCGTAGGCGGTTCGGAACAGGATTACCATAAGAAACAGTAATCAAAATCGGCGAGATTGATGAGCCGGTGAGCGATCGCCGGCTCAAAGGGGAATTAGTCTAACTTGACACCCAGGCGATGCGCGACGGCTTCATAGGCTTCGATCAGACCGCCCAGGCTCTGGCGGAAGCGATCTTTGTCCATTTTATCCAGCGTTTCTTTGTCCCACAGACGGCTACCGTCCGGTGAGAATTCATCGCCCAGCACCACTTCACCTTTATACAAGCCAAACTCAAGTTTGAAATCGACCAGAATCAAGCCCGCATCATCAAACATCTTTTTCAGCACGTCGTTCGCTTTGTAGGTCAGCTCTTTCATACGCGCCAGATTCTCTTTGCTCACCCAACCAAAAGTTTCGCAATAGGAATCGTTAATCATTGGATCGTGCATAGCATCGTTTTTCAGGAACAGATCAAACAGCGGCGGATTCAGTTCAATACCTTCCTCAACGCCTAAACGCTTAACCAGTGAGCCCGCCGCGCGGTTACGCACCACACATTCAACCGGTACCATCTCCAGTTTTTTCACCAGACATTCGGTATCGGAAAGCAGTCGCTCCATCTGGGTAGGAATGCCCGCTTCTTGCAGTTTAGTCATAATGAAATGGTTGAACTTATTATTCACCATGCCTTTACGGTCAAACTGTTCAATGCGCGCGCCATCCCCTGCTGACGTATCATTGCGGAATTCGAGCACCAACAGGTCCGGGTTTTCCGTGCTGTATACGGTCTTCGCTTTACCACGATACAACTCAGCTTGCTTTTGCATCTTTATTACTCCTGGGTGTGAATTAACGATAAATATTGCGTTTTTCTGCCGACGCACACGTTTGCGTATCATATCAGAAAAAAAGGGCTGGAGTTATCCAGCCCTTCATTTTTACTTACTGAACGCTGCCTGGAAGACGGCGACCAGCGCGTCGTTCTGGCTTTGCGTCAGGGTATGCCCCTTCGGATCGATAAACTGCATACTACTGCGGTTATCTAAATCACCGACCTGCAGTTTATAGTCGCCAGACACTAAACCTGGATCGCTTGCGCCCAGTTCCTGCCAGCTGCTATCAGACAGTGGTTTGTAGGTCACGGCGATGCTACCCTGAGAACGGGTGCTGTCGGTCACTTTCATGCCCACTTTCTCAAGCGCTGCCGGCAGACGCTGCCACACCACGTTGAACGGTCCACGCACCACCAGCATTGGTAAACCAGTGTCGTCGGCGGCGCTCTGAACATCCATGGTTGCTGCAGAGCGGTTCTGCGCGGCATTCGCAGCATCTGTGGCGTTCTTATCCAGACCAGCAGAGATGACGTTCATCATCTCAGCGCTGTAACGCTGCATAGATGCCGCATCGGCTACAGGTTTACCCGCCTGCTCGAGGTTAGTCAGTTTCACCGTTACCGCTTGCTGATAGCCCTGCGGTTTAACCGAGATTTGATAACGTCCACGGTACTGCTCGTCTTCATCCAGACGGTTCCAGTCAACCCAGTCGGTGGTCAACGTCTGGCTGGCATCATCACGCTTAGCGATCGTGTAGTTTTTAGACTGAATGACGCTAACGACCTGTGGCCACAGCGTGTTGCCACGACCATTTTCCACCAGTAATGTCGACGTATCACCTGCGATCTGGGTACGAGCGCCAGTGACTAACGCTAACGGCTGGGCCGGTGGGCGAATATCCAGCGCTTTACCCACGGCACCGCTACCGTTGGTTACCGGGATATTATAATCACCTGACATAACCGGCAGAATCATCCCAGCTGGCGCATGAAGCTCAGCAAGCGGTGCGGCCTCCAGATAGGATTCATCACCGCTCACCTGGCGCTTATAGCGCGAGTCAGAACTACAGGCCGCGAGCAACATAACAAGCGAAACACCCGCAACCTTGGCCAGGCGCGACTTTTGTACTGAGTAAGCCATCAAATCTCCCTAAACTTTACAGCAAACCGGCATGCTTAAGCGCCGCCTTGACGATTTCACGAGCATTGTCCGTGATTGGCGTCATCGGCAGACGCAGCGTATCGGTCGCCACAAGTCCCAACTCCTTACATGCCCATTTCACTGGGATAGGATTGGGTTCGACAAAAAGTTTGTTGTGTAACGGCATCAGACGCTGGTTAATTACCCGCGCCTCGGCAAAATGCCCTGCAGCCGCCAGTTTGCACATTTCAGCCATGTCACGCGCCGCAACGTTAGACGTTACGGAAATCACGCCATGACCACCGAGCTGCATAAAATCCAGTCCGGTCGCGTCATCACCGCTGAGCAGAATGAAGTCGTCTGAAACCAGCTCTTTGATCTGGTGAACGCGACTTAAGTTCCCCGTGGCCTCTTTAATAGCGATAATATTTTTTACTTTCGCCAGACGGCCAACGGTTTCTGGCAGCATATCGCAGCCAGTACGGGACGGCACATTATACAGAATTTGCGGCAGGTCAGTATGTTCAGCGATGGCTTTGAAATGCTGGAACAAACCTTCCTGGGTTGGGCGGTTGTAATACGGCGTCACCGTCAGGCAGCCGACAACACCGCTATCGTTGAAACGCTGCGTCAGACTAATGGCTTCTGCGGTCGCATTGGCGCCCGTTCCGGCAATTACCGGAATACGCCCGTCGGCCAGCTCCAGCGTCATCATCACCACATCGCCATGTTCATCATGACTCAGGGTGGCAGACTCACCGGTGGTGCCAACCGAAACGATCGCCGAGGTGCCGCTGGCGACATGATAATCAATCAGTTTTTTCAGGCTCGACCGGCAGACTTTACCTTTCTCATCCATCGGCGTAACAAGCGCGACAATACTTCCCGTGAACATGGGCCATCCTCTGTGCAAACAAGTGTCTCAATGGTACGTTTGGTACGACAATAAAAGCAAGCGACCAGAGCCGTTCTGATTGTTGTATGCATGTTTTTTTTATGCTTTCCTTATGATTACCTCACCGCTCAAAGGAAGAACAGGTTTGACATCGTCATCGCAACACTATCTGGTCATTACTGCGCTGGGTGCCGACCGCCCAGGAATTGTGAACACCATCACGCGTCATGTCAGCAGTTGCGGCTGTAATATCGAAGACAGCCGACTGGCGATGCTGGGTGACGAATTCACATTTATCATGCTGCTGTCAGGCACCTGGAATGCCATCACCCTGATTGAATCAACCTTGCCGTTGAAAGGCGCTGAGCTGGATTTATTGATTGTCATGAAGCGCACGACTGCGCGTCCCCGCCCAGCAATGCCCGCCACGGTATGGGTGCAGGTCGATGTCCCCGATTCTCCACATTTGATTGAACGCTTTACCGCCCTGTTTGATAGCCACCAAATGAATATTGCGGAACTGGTTTCACGCACGCAACCGGCTGAGAATGGAAAGACGGCGCAGTTGTTTATTCAAATTACCGCACATAGTCCTGCGTCACATGACGCGGCAAATATTGAAGATGCGTTTAAAGCACTCTGTACAGAACTCAATGCGCAAGGCAGTATTAACGTCGTCAATTACTCACAGCATGATGAACAGGATGGAGTTAAGTAATGAACCCACTGAAAGCCGGTGATATCGCACCGAAATTTAGCTTGCCGGATCAAGACGGAGAACAAGTAAATTTAACCGACTTCCAGGGACAGCGTGTTCTGGTTTATTTTTACCCGAAAGCCATGACACCCGGCTGTACCGTACAGGCCTGCGGCCTGCGCGATAACATGGATGAGTTAAAAAAAGCAGGTGTTGAAGTGCTGGGAATCAGCACCGATAAACCGGAAAAACTTTCCCGATTCGCGGAGAAAGAAGTTCTTAACTTCACGCTCTTGTCCGACGAAGATCATCAGGTTTGCGAGCAGTTCGGCGTCTGGGGTGAGAAGTCATTTATGGGCAAAACCTACGATGGCATCCACCGCATCAGCTTCCTGATTGATGCTGAAGGGAAAATTGAGCATGTGTTTGATAACTTCAAAACCAGCAATCACCACGACGTGGTAATGAACTGGCTGAAAGAGAACGCCTGATTCACGTTTTTCTGAAAAAAGCCTGATGGCGCTTTGCTTATCAGGCCTACAGTTTGCACACTTTGTAGGCCGGATAAGGCGTTTACACCGCCATCCGGCATCAACCTCGGTTATTCAAACGTCCCTTTGACGCAGGCTTTTTTCTCTCTGACTACCGCTTTTCCCTTCGCCCACAGGTGATTCACCTCCAGCGCGTCGTTCAGCACCAGAATATCCGCATCGCATCCCACAGCCAGACGCCCTTTATGCTCCAGCCCTAAAAATTCTGCCACCGTACGCGTCAGCGGACACAGCGCCTGTTCCAGCGGTATAGTATGAACCTTCACCAACTGGCGCACCGTTTCCGCCAGTGATTCAAACCCCGCGACGCCAATCCCGGTGAGATTACCTGACTCATCAAATTCCGGTTGGCTGCCGTTGCCGTCCGAGCTCAGGGTAATGCGCGACAGCGGCACATTTTGGCGCAGCGCCGTGGCAATAGCCGTGGCCGGATCAACAGGCTCATCAATGCTGCTGGTAATATCGATAAAACCGCCTTTGCGGGCATACTCCAGTGCCGCCTGGAACAAGGGTTCCGCACGGTTAACGTGAGTCGGCAACAGTTTAGTTATCGGCACGTCGCAGTTTTCAAGGATCTGATACAACGGTTCCAGCATGCGCGGGCTGTCGCCCATATGGAAAACGCTGATCCCCGGTTTGCGCCCTAACAATCCACCGACGCGCGACTGCGCCGCCATGTTCGCCAGTGCCTGGGTATCTGGAGCTGAAGAACGATGGTCCGAAATCGCACACTTCACGCCAATCACTTTATCGATCAGCGCCACGTCGCGATCGATGCTGCCGGTGATAGTCGGGGAAGGCAGAGAATACGCTCCGGTCAGCATCCAGGCGCTGATACCTTCAAACTCCAGCGCGCGGGTTTTCGCCAGCAGCGACTCCGGATGACGGGTAATACCATCTGTGCCCAGCAATCCCACCACCGAAGTGACGCCAGCTTCAACCAGCCGTGACAAACGCACTTCCGGCGTGCGGGTGTGCGGCCCCGCTTCACCGCCACCGCCAATCAAATGGACGTGCTGATCGATAAACCCCGGGCACACAATCGCGCCGTCCAGATTGACGCACTCGCAGCCGGGAAAGTCTTCAGGAGAAATCGACGGCGCGATGGCAACAATTTTGCTGCCGGATACCAGTATATCCTGTCGCCCTAGATCTTCCGGCGCGTACACATGTCCCTGCTGGAACAATGTCAAATTAAGAATTGAACAGTTCATAACCTTCCTTGTCAGGCAATAACCTGCATGACCCAAATAGAGAGCAGTGCATTAATGACGCACACCGCAATAATAAGCGGATAGTAACGAGGATGGACCCCCGCAGTCCCCAAACAACGTCCCACATTTTGCACCGGATTACCCATCAGGTAGATAGCGGGTAATAATACCGTGGCATCATGTCCCGAAAGCGTACCGGCAACAACCAGGCTGGCGCAAACACCGACGCCGCCTCCCATACTCATGACCGCCGCCAGAAGGACGGTGGCAGATTCGCCCGGCAGCCCCCATAACGCCATCACGGGCTCACATACCCGCCCGACAATCTCGAGCAGCCCCGTTACTTTCAGCGCCTGGATAATCACAAACGCCATCACCACGTTCGGTAACAGGCTGGTTGTTGCTATGGTAAACCCGCGCCGTGCGCCATCGATAAACATATCCATGACGTTTTTACGTACCTGCGTTGTCATCTCAGGCCTCCTGCTGCGTACGGCGATTTTCCAACTGCGCAATCCATAAGCGCAGCAGGTTAGCCCCCACAAATTTGAACACGAGGATCACCGCCAGCGGCGTAATCACCGGAACGGTAACCATCGTAAACAGCGCGGCCCCTGAGGAAAAATAGTTGGTAATACAGGCGCTGCCGCTGGTTTGCCAGCAGGCAAAAACGGCACGTTCCTGTTCAGTGATAATGCCCTCTTCAGCCATTTCTTTCGTCATCCCGGCTGCGGCATCGGTATTTTGCAAATTCGCGATCAGCGCCAGCGAACAAACACCTGGAATTCCGAGCAACGGGCGCAGGACTGGCGTCATTAACTGTTGTGCGGCGCGCAATCCACCTAACCCTTCGGTGACGGAGATAATCCCCAGAGAAAGAATGACGGAAGGCGCCAGCTCCAGTGCGAATAAAAAGCCATCTTTAGCGCCCATGCCACCCGTGCCGCGAAAAGAGATGGCCGTATCGCCTGCCGCATTAACCTTCCCAAACGCACCGTTAAGGACGGTGAAGTCAAATACCCGCCACCATTCGGTACTTTTCGCAAACATGCCGGAAAAAAGAATAATTGTAATAAAAAAAGCGAGATAACCGCCCCATCCCACCTTTTGCTGCGTGTGTGTGTTGTGACCCATGTTGTTCTCCTGTTGGTCTTATTCCTTGCGTGACGAAAAGACATCACGCGGGTCAAGTTAAAGACAAACGCGGAGAAAAACGACACCAGAGGAGATTATTCAGAAAGTGTGGATAGAGGTCAGACAAGTTCAGCTCCGGCGACATTGCATCGCCGGAGTTTGCAGATTAAGGTTCGTCAACGGCCTGACCATCAGGCCAGGCATGCATGACGGCTTTGATAAGCGTCGCCAGAGGAATCGCAAAGAATACGCCCCAGAATCCCCACAGCCCGCCAAAAATAACGACCGACAGAATAATCACCAGCGGGTGCAGATTAACGGCCTCGGAGAACAGTACCGGGACCAGCAGATTACCGTCCAGCGCCTGGATTATCAGGTACACGGCAAAGCAGCTCCAGAACTCGGTGCCAAGCCCGAACTGGAACAACGCCACTCCGACGACCGGAATCGTCACCACAAAAGCGCCGATATACGGGATCAAAACCGAGAACCCCACCAGCACCGCCAATAGCAGAGAATAGTTGAGGCCAAACAGCAGGAAGCCGAGCCAGGTCGCCACGCCGACCACCACCATTTCCAGCACCTTTCCGCGGATATAGTTGGTGATTTGCTGATTCATCTCTTTCCATACCTGTCCCGCCAGTCCGCGATTACGCGGCAGTACCCGACGCACGGCGTTCAGCATCTGACCTTTATCTTTGATCAGGAAGAATACCATCAACGGGACAAGCACCAGATAGACCGCCAGCGTCAGCAATCCGACCAGAGAGGCTAACGAATATTTCACCACCGAATCGCCCATGGTGAGCATCCGCGAGCGCATATTCTCCGCCATCGCATCAATAATGCCCGCATCCATCAGCGCCGGATAACGTCGTGGCAAAGTGGCGGCAAAATCAGATAATTTATTGAGCATACCGGGCATATCGCGGATCAGGTAAATCCCCTGCTGCCACGCGACGGGCATCACGACAAACGCCATCAGCAGCAAAATACCGACAAACACCACCAGCACGATTGATGTCGCCCAGCGCCGTGAACAGCCGATATGTTCCAGCCGTACAGTCGGCCACTCAAGCAGGTACGCCAGCACAATGGCGACCAACAGCGGCGCCAAAAGACCGCTAAAGAAGAACAGGATGCCAAAACCGGCAACCAGAATAATTAGCAGGGCGATGGCCTCGGGGTCGCTAAAGCGGCGGCGATACCATTGCATCAACATTTCGAGCATAAAACCCTTCCATGAACCCAATAGCGGGATTGCGATCCCGAATTGTATCGAAATGTCACAAAAAAGACTTCGCTTTTTATGGCTGATTACGCAAAGTGAAAAGACATTTTTCCTGGGTGTTCATCGTCAGGTTTCACAGTTACACTCCCTAAGCTTGCGGAGTGTGAACGATACTTCACGGCATTGGTCAAATGGCTATCTCAAAAAAGAATACAGGACAGAGGTTATGTTCAGGCAGTTGAAAAAAAACCTGGTTGCTACCCTCATTGCCGCACTGACCATCGGTCAGGTTGCGCCCGCATTTGCCGACCCCGCGGACACCCTGCCTGATATGGGAACCTCGGCAGGGAGTACCCTTTCCATAGGACAGGAAATGCAGATGGGCGATTTTTATGTACGCCAGCTGCGGGGTAGCGCGCCGTTAATTAACGATCCGTTGCTGACCCAATATATTAATAGTCTGGGGATGCGTTTAGTTGCACACGCCGACTCGGTAAAAACGCCCTTCACCTTCTTTTTAATCAACAACGATGAAATTAACGCCTTTGCCTTCTTTGGCGGCAACGTTGTTTTGCACTCCGCACTGTTCCGCTATTCCGATAACGAAAGCCAACTGGCATCGGTTATGGCGCACGAAATTTCCCACGTCACGCAGCGTCACCTGGCGCGAGCGATGGAAGATCAGAAACGCAGCGCCCCGCTAACGTGGGTCGGTGCGTTAGGATCCATTTTATTGGCGATGGCCAGTCCCCAGGCGGGTATGGCGGCGCTGACCGGTACGCTGGCGGGTACGCGCCAGGGAATGATCAGCTTTACGCAGCAAAACGAACAGGAAGCGGACCGCATCGGTATTCAGGTACTGCAACGCTCGGGATTCGATCCCCAGGCCATGCCGACATTCCTGGAAAAACTGCTCGATCAGGCCCGTTACTCTTCGCGTCCACCGGAAATTTTGCTGACCCACCCCCTGCCAGAAAGCCGTCTGGCAGATGCGCGTAACCGCGCCAACCAGATGCGCCCGGTCGTCGTCCAGTCTTCAGAAGATTTTTATCTGGCCAAGGCGCGAACCTTAGGCATGTATAACTCTGGTCGCAACCAGTTGACCGATGACTTGCTGAGTAGCTGGTCGAAAGGCAACGTACGCGAGCAACGTGCGGCGCAGTATGGTCGGGCGTTGCAGGCAATGGAGGCCAGTAAATACGACGAGGCGCGTAAAGCGCTGCAACCATTGCTGACGGCCGAACCAAACAATGCCTGGTATCTTGACCTGGCAACGGATATCGATCTCGGCCAGAAGAAAACCGGCGACGCGATTAATCGCCTTAAAAATGCTCGAGACCTGCGAGTCAATCCGGTACTGCAGCTCAATCTGGCAAATGCGTATTTACAGGGCGGACAAGCCAAAGAAGCAGCCAATATCCTGAATCGTTATACGTTTAACCACAAGGATGACCCTAACGGCTGGGATTTGTTAGCGCAAACGGAGGCTGCTCTCGGTAACCGCGATCAGGAACTGGCTGCCCGTGCGGAAGGGTATGCCCTTGCAGGGCGTCTTGACCAGGCGATTTCGATGCTCAGCAGCGCAAGTTCGCAGGTCAAACTGGGAAGCCAGCAGCAGGCCAGATACGATGCCCGTATCGACCAGTTGCGCCAGTTGCAAGAACGTTTTAAACCGTATACGAAGATGTAATTATCGAACTCTTGCCGGATGGCGATGCTGTAGCGTCGCCATCCGGCAGTATTGTTATGCAAGGAGAAGTCATGTCAGACGCGATTAAAATCTACCATAACCCACGTTGTTCCAAGAGCCGCGAAACGCTGGAATTGCTGAAGTCCAACGGCGTGGACCCGGAAGTAGTACTGTATCTGGAAACGCCGGCAGACGCCGCAACCCTGCGTGAACTGCTGCAGATGCTGGGCATGTCCAGCGCGCGCGAACTGATGCGCCAGAAAGAAGATCTCTACAAGTCGCTTAACCTGGCGGACAAGAATTTGAGTGAAGATACGCTGATTCAGGCGATGGTTGAAAATCCGAAGCTGATGGAGCGCCCCATTGTGGTTGCCAAAGGCCAGGCGCGGATCGGACGTCCGCCGGAGCAGGTACTGGAAATCGTCGGTTAACCTGAAATCGCCGCACTCTTTTCGGCTGCGGCGTTTACAGTTTCAAAATCTCTTTTACGAACGGAATGGTCAGCTTACGCTGGGCGGTGATCGATGCGTGATCAAGCTGATCCAACGTCATAAACAGCGTACGCATTTCCCGATCCAGACGTTTAAGCAGGAAACGTCCCACATCTTCCGGCAGTTCAAACCCACGAAGCCTGGCGCGTAATTGCAGCGCCTGCAGCTTATCTTCATCGGAAAGCGGCTGCAGCTTGTAGATCTGTCCCCAGTCCAGTCGCGAGGCGAGATCCGGTAACCCCAGATTGAGCTGCCTTGGCGGGCGATCGCCGGTGATCAGCAGACGCGTTTTCCCAGACTCCAGAATACGGTTGTAGAGATCAAAGATCGCCATTTCCCACAGCGAATCACCGGCCACACATTCGATGTTATCAATGCATACCAGCGATAAATGCTCCATACCGTCGAGCACCTCGGGAACAAACCAGGTGCGCTTATCGAGCGGCACGTAGCCTACCGCATCGCCGCGCGCAGACAGTTCCGCACAGGCTGCATGCAGCAAATGACTACGGCCAGCGCCTTCACGCGACCAGAGATAAATATACCCGCTATGTTCCTGACGCAGCACGTTTTGCAGTGCAGCCAGTAAAGAGGAGTTATCCCCCGGCCAGAAACTTGCAAACGTTTCGTCGTCAGGAAGATAAAGTGGCAAAGAGAGCTGTGCCGGTGTGTTCAGAGATACCTCAACCCAGGATTTCATAAAATCGCGTTGAGTTTAACACAGAAATGCGTCGCGATAGAACCGGGCAGCGATGCCGCCCGGTCAGAGACTTACTGTTGCGGGCTGTCTGCATCTTTTGCGTCGAGCACCACTTCTTCCGGACGCAGCAGGCTGATGACTTTAAAAATCAAGCTCAGGCAGACACCAACGATGGTCGCCAGCGCCATGCCTTTCAGCTCTGCGGCGCCAATGTGAACTTTCGCGCCACTCACGCCAATGATCAAAATGACCGAGGTCAGGATCAAGTTCTGAGCTTTGTTGTAGTCAACTTTTGATTCGATCAGTACGCGAATACCGGAAGCACCAATCACGCCATACAGTAACAACGATACGCCGCCCATGACCGGCAGCGGGATGATCTGGATCGCCGCCGCCAGCTTGCCTACACAGGAGAGCAGAATGGCAAAAATCGCGGCGCCGCCAATAACCCAGGTACTGTAAACGCGGGTAATCGCCATTACGCCGATGTTTTCGCCATACGTGGTGTTCGGCGTAGAGCCAAAGAAACCGGAGATGACCGTAGACAGGCCGTTGGCGAACATAGAACGATGCAAACCAGGATCGCGAATCAAATCTTTTTTCACGATATTTGCCGTCACTACCAGGTGTCCGACGTGTTCAGCGATAACCACCAGCGCAGCAGGCAAGATGGTCAGAATGGCAACCCATTCAAAACGCGGCGTATAGAGAGTCGGCAGCGCAAACCAGTGCGCCTGGGCAATCGGCGTGGTGTCCACAACGCCCATCACGAAAGAGAGCGCATAACCGGCCAGCACCCCAATCAGAATCGGGATAATCGCCATAAAACCGCGGAACAGTACGGAGCCAAATACCGTCACCGCCAGCGTCACCATCGAGATGATGATGGTTTTCGAATCCGGTAATTGCCCTTCAGCAGGCAGTAATCCCGCCATGCCCGCAGCAACACCTGCCAGCTCCAGGCCGATGACGGCAACGATTGCGCCCATCGCCGCCGGAGGGAACATCACATCCAGCCAGCCGGTGCCTGCTTTCTTAACGATGAAAGAAACCAGGCAGAACAGGACGCCGCACATAATGAAACCGCCCAGCGCCACTTCATAACCTAACGGCAGCAGCAGCAGCACCGGAGAAATAAACGCAAAGCTGGAACCGAGATACGCGGGAATTTTACCCTTACAGATAAAGAGATACAGCAACGTACCAATGCCGTTAAACAGCAAAACGGTAGCCGGGTTGATGTGGAACAGAACTGGCACCAGTACCGTAGCGCCAAACATGGCGAACAGGTGCTGCAAACTAAGCGGGATTGTCTGTAAAAGCGGCGGTCTTTCACTTACCCCGATAGCACGGCGCGTCATAGTGTTTTCCTCTGAGTGTTGTTTGTTATTAGCGATTAGGTTGTTGTATTCAAAAAAAAGCCGACTCTTAAAGTCGGCTTCTTTTCACTTATTCGTTTACTTGGTACCAAAAATCTTATCGCCGGCATCGCCAAGCCCCGGAATAATGTATCCGTGCTCGTTCAGTCCCTGATCGATGGAGGCCGTGTACAGCTCAACATCCGGGTGCGCTTTTTCCAGCGCCGCGATACCTTCCGGCGCCGCAACCAGCACCAGCACTTTAATGCTGGTGCAGCCTGCATTTTTCAGCAGGTCGATGGTGGCGATAACGGAACCGCCGGTCGCCAGCATCGGGTCTACGATCAGCGCCATACGCTCATCGATGTTAGAAACCAGCTTCTGGAAATACGGAACCGGCTCCAGCGTTTCTTCGTTACGGTACATACCGACAACGCTGATACGCGCGCTCGGAACGTTTTCCAGTACGCCTTCCATCATGCCCAGACCGGCACGCAGGATTGGCACAACGGTGATTTTTTTACCTTTGATTTGGTCTACTTCAACCGGACCGTTCCAGCCCTCAATGGTCACCTTTTCGGTTTCCAGATCAGCGGTTGCTTCATAAGTCAGCAGGCTGCCAACTTCCGAGGCGAGTTCACGAAAGCGTTTAGTGCTGATATCGTTTTCACGCATCAGTCCCAGCTTGTGTTTGACGAGTGGGTGTTTGACTTCCACGATCTTCATACTCTTCTCCTTTCCTCAGACGAGTGGCAACCACAAAAAAAATCGCCGGATTATACCGCTTTTCGTCTCTGGCGCAACACTGCATCCGCTTGATATGGATCAACCAAAGTCGTTTGCGTCTGGATGATGAGTATAAAACAAGCCCCGTACTCATGGCGGAGCTTGTTATCAATGCTATGAATTTTAAAGATATTCAGCATTAGTCTGGATGACGTTTTGATACCATGAAAAAGATTTCTTAGGCGAGCGTGCTAATGTCCCACTACCGTCATTATTTTTATCGACGTAGATAAACCCGTAGCGTTTTTTCATCTCCCCCGTCCCGGCCGAGACTAAATCAATACACCCCCACGGGGTATATCCCATCAGTTCCACGCCATCTTCCACCACCGCTTTTTTCATCTCACGTATGTGGGCGGCAAGGTAGTCGATACGGTACTGGTCGTTGACTGTACCATCGCTCTCGCGCACGTCGATGGCGCCAAATCCATTTTCGACAATAAATAGCGGCAGTTGATAATGATCCCAGAACCAATTCAGCGAATAGCGCAGACCGACCGGATCAATCTGCCAGCCCCAGTCCGATTTTTGCACGTACGGGTTAGGTACCAGGCTTTTCGACTCATCGTAATCTAACTGGGGGTTATCCGCCGTAGCCTGCGTCGCGAAAGACATATAGTAGCTAAAACCGATGTAATCAACGCAGCCCAGGGCCAGCGCCTGACGGTCTTCCTTGGTGATATCGAGTTCAAAGCCACGGCGAGCAAAGTAGTTGAGAAGATGCTGCGGGTATCTACCACGCACATGCACGTCGGTAAACCAGTAACGACGGTGCATGGCGTTCATCGCCATCATCATATCGTCTGGCGCGCAGGTCAGCGGGTAGATTGGACACATGGCAATCATGCACCCTACCTGCAACGCGGGGTTAATTTCACGCGCGGTCTTCACCGCCAGCGCGCTTGCCACCAGTTCATAGTGCGCAGCCTGGTACATGACCGGCTCGCGATCTTCACCAGGCTGGTACTTCAGACCAGAATTAGTAAAAGGGGCGAAGTCTTCGTGATAATTCGCCTGGTTGTTAATCTCATTAAACGTCATCCAGTACTTCACTTTGTGCTGATAACGCGTGAAAACCACCCCGGCAAAACGGACAAAGAAATCGATAAGTTTACGATTGCGCCAGCCGCCGTATTCCGTCACCAGATGGTAAGGCATCTCAAAATGCGACAGCGTAATTACCGGCTCAATGCCATATTTCAGACATTCGTCGAACAGATCATCATAAAACTGCAGGCCGGCTTCATTAGGTTGCGCTTCATCGCCTAATGGGAAAATACGCGTCCACGCAATGGAAGTACGAAAACATTTAAAGCCCATTTCAGCAAACAGCTTTATGTCCTCTTTATAGCGGTGATAAAAATCAATCGCCTCATGGTTAGGGTAATTTTTACCGGCGATCACACCGTCAGTAATTTCACGCGCCACACCATGCGCCCCCGCCGTCATCACATCAGCAACGCTAATTCCCTTTCCACCTTCCCGCCAGCCACCTTCCAGTTGGTGAGCGGCTACAGCGCCCCCCCACATGAAATCTGCTTTAAATCCAGACATACCTTCCCCCTATCATGATTACCCTGTTCAAAACACTCTCGGTGAGGTCCGTAACAGAAAACAGAAACCGGTTTCAGTACGATACTGCGCATTTGGCTGGCTGGTTTCAAGCACAAGAATGTACCCGGTTTCATTTTCGTGGCGCGATTCAAACAAATAGATAAATGACTGTAAAATGCTGAAAAAATCAGCAGATAAAACTTGATGCAGAGCAGGCTCGCAAACGTTTGCTTTCCCTGTTAGAATTGCGCCGAATTTAACTTTTACTGCAAGTAAACATGTGGGGAAGCAGGCAGTGACCGATAAAACCTCTCTTAGCTACAAAGATGCCGGTGTTGATATTGATGCAGGTAATGCTCTGGTTGATCGAATCAAAGGCGTAGTAAAGAAAACGCGTCGCCCGGAAGTAATGGGTGGTCTGGGTGGCTTCGGTGCGCTGTGCGCATTGCCGCAAAAATATCGTGAACCGGTACTGGTTTCCGGCACAGATGGCGTAGGCACAAAACTGCGTCTGGCGATGGACCTGAAACGCCACGACACCATTGGCATCGACCTGGTCGCGATGTGCGTCAACGACCTCGTGGTTCAGGGTGCTGAGCCGCTGTTTTTCCTCGACTACTATGCGACTGGCAAACTGGATGTGGATACCGCAGCCAGCGTCATTAATGGTATTGCCGAAGGCTGTCTGCAGTCAGGCTGTGCGCTGGTGGGCGGTGAAACGGCTGAAATGCCGGGCATGTACCACGGCGAAGATTACGACGTGGCTGGCTTCTGCGTTGGCGTCGTCGAAAAATCCGAGATTATCGACGGTTCAAAAGTGGCTGACGGCGACGTGCTGATTGCGCTCGGCTCCAGCGGCCCGCACTCCAACGGCTACTCCCTGGTACGTAAAATCGTTGAAGTCAGCGGTTGTGACCCTGAAACCACCGAGCTTGAAGGCAAGTCGCTGGCCGATCACTTACTGGCCCCGACCCGTATTTACGTAAAATCCATTCTGGAGCTGATCGGGAAGGTTGATGTGCATGCCATCGCCCACCTGACCGGCGGCGGCTTCTGGGAAAATATTCCGCGCGTCCTGCCAGACAACACACAGGCAGTGATCGACGAATCCTCATGGCAGTGGCCAGCCGTCTTCACCTGGCTGCAAACGGCGGGTAACGTCAGCCAGCACGAGATGTACCGTACCTTCAACTGCGGCGTAGGCATGGTCATCGCCCTGCCAGCTTCGGAAGTGGACAACGCCCTCGCTTTGCTCAATGAGAAAGGTGAAAACGCATGGAAAATCGGTATCATCAAAGCCTCTGATTCCGAACAGCGTGTGGTCATTGAATGAAAAACATTGTGGTGCTCATTTCCGGTAACGGAAGCAATTTGCAGGCGATCATCGACGCCTGCGAACAGAAAAAAATCAATGGCACCATACGGGCAGTATTCAGTAACAAGGCCGATGCGTTCGGCCTTGAACGTGCACGAGAAGCGAATATTCCGGCACATTCGCTGGAGGCCGCTCAGTTTGCCAGCCGCGACGCATTTGACCGCCAACTGATACAAGAGATTGACGCCTACGGCCCCGATGTCGTGGTGCTGGCCGGTTATATGCGCATCCTCAGCCCGGCGTTTGTTGCTCACTATTCTGAACGGTTGCTGAATATCCACCCGTCTTTATTGCCGAAGTATCCCGGTTTGCACACGCACCGTCAGGTACTGGATAACGGCGATGAAGAGCATGGAACCTCCGTCCATTTTGTTACTGATGAACTGGACGGTGGACCGGTTATTCTCCAGGCCAAGGTTCCGGTATTTGAAGGCGACAGCGAAGATGACGTCACTGCCCGGGTTCAGGCCCAGGAACATGCGATTTACCCGCTGGTGGTAAGCTGGTTTATCGATGGTCGCCTGAAGATGCGCGATAACGCAGCATGGTTGGACGGCGTTCGCCTGCCGCCGCAAGGCTACGCCGCCGACGAATAATCACATCTTCCGGTAGGCCTGATGGCGCTTCGCTTATCCGGCCTACTATTCTTCCCCCCTTTCTCTTTGCTATCAGACAGTTTATTGTCATATTTTTCTGGCACAGTTGGACATCTGAGAGCAATGCTCGCCATAATAAATCGGTAGTGTCCCGTGAATGAAACGGAGTAAAAGTGGTAATGGGTCAGGAAAAGCTATATATCGAGAAAGAACTCAGCTGGTTAGCGTTTAACGAACGTGTACTCCAGGAAGCTGCTGATAAATCAAACCCGTTGATCGAACGGATGCGTTTTTTAGGCATCTATTCCAATAACCTCGACGAGTTTTACAAGGTTCGTTTTGCCGAACTGAAGCGCCGAATCATCATTAGCGAAGAACAGGGTTCAAACTCTCACTCCCGCCATCTGCTCGGCAAAATCCAGGCCCGCGTATTAAAAGCCGATCAGGAATTTGACGGCCTGTATAACGAATTACTGCTGGAGATGGCGCGTAACCAGATTTTCTTAATCAACGAACGCCAATTGTCGGTGAATCAGCAGAGCTGGTTACGCCATTACTTCAAGCAATATCTTCGCCAGCACATTACGCCGATTCTGATTAACCGTGAGACGGATTTAGTCCAGTTTCTGAAAGATGACTATACCTATCTGGCGGTGGAGATTATCCGTGGTGATACGATCCGCTACGCGCTGCTGGAAATCCCTTCTGACAAGGTTCCCCGTTTTGTGAATTTGCCGCCGGAGACCCCGCGTCGTCGTAAGCCGATGATCCTGTTGGACAACATTTTACGTTATTGCCTTGACGATATTTTCAAAGGGTTCTTTGATTACGATGCGCTGAACGCCTATTCGATGAAAATGACCCGCGACGCGGAATACGATTTAGTGCACGAGATGGAATCCAGCCTGATGGAGCTGATGTCATCCAGCCTGAAACAGCGTCTGACCGCCGAGCCTGTGCGCTTTGTTTATCAGCGAGATATGCCTAATGCGCTGGTCGAGGTGCTGCGTGAAAAACTGACCATTTCTCGCTACGACTCCATCGTTCCCGGCGGGCGTTACCATAACTTCAAAGACTTTATTAACTTCCCCAATGTTGGCAAAGCTAACCTGGTGAATAAACCACTGCCCCGTCTGCGTCACATCTGGTTCGATAACGAGAAATTCCGTAACGGATTTGATGCAATCCGCGAGCGTGATGTACTGCTTTATTATCCGTATCACACCTTTGAACATGTGCTGGAACTGCTGCGTCAGGCCTCCTTCGACCCAAGCGTACTGGCGATAAAAATCAACATCTACCGTGTGGCAAAAGACTCGCGCATCATCGACGCGATGATCCATGCCGCGCATAACGGTAAGAAAGTCACTGTCGTCGTGGAACTGCAGGCACGCTTCGATGAAGAAGCCAACATTCACTGGGCCAAACGTCTTACCGAAGCGGGCGTTCACGTCATCTTCTCCGCCCCAGGCCTGAAAATTCACGCCAAGCTGTTTCTTATCTCACGTAAAGAAGGCGATGACGTCGTGCGCTATGCGCATATCGGGACCGGTAACTTCAACGAAAAAACGGCGCGCCTCTATACCGATTACTCATTGCTTACCGCCGATTCACGCATTACTAACGAAGTTCGCCGGGTGTTCAACTTCATTGAAAACCCATATCGTCCGGTAACATTTGATTATCTGTTGGTTTCTCCGCAGAACTCACGTCGCCTGCTGTACGCCATGATCGACAAAGAGATCGCTAACGCACAGCAAGGGTTACCTTCAGGAATTACGTTAAAACTGAATAACCTGGTCGACAAAGGTCTGGTGGATCGTCTCTATGCAGCCTCAGGCTCGGGCGTGCCGGTCAATTTATTGATTCGCGGTATGTGTTCTCTGATCCCGAACCTTGAAGGCATCAGCGACAATATTCGCGTTATCAGCATTGTTGACCGCTACCTCGAACATGACCGGGTTTATATCTTTGAGAACGGCGGCGATAAGCAGGTGTATCTCTCCTCGGCTGACTGGATGACAAGAAATATCGACTATCGTATCGAAGTCGCTACCCCACTACTTGATCCACGCCTCAAGCAACGCGTGCTGGATATCATTGATATTTTGTTTAGCGATACGGTGAAGGCTCGCTTCATCGATAAAGAACTGAGTAATCGCTACGTGCCACGTGGAAACCGCCGTAAGGTTCAGTCACAATTGGCGATTTACGACTACATCAAATCACTCGAGCAACCTGACTAACGATATGCCAATACACGACAAGTCACCACGACCGCAGGAATTTGCTGCGGTCGACCTGGGTTCAAACAGTTTTCATATGGTCATTGCCCGCGTGGTTGATGGTGCAATGCAAATCATCGGACGACTGAAACAACGCGTACATCTGGCGGATGGGCTCGGCGCAGACAACAAGCTGAGCGAAGAAGCAATGGAGCGCGGATTAAGCTGTTTGTCGCTTTTCGCCGAACGACTGCAAGGTTTTCCCCCGTCGAGCGTATGTATCGTGGGAACCCATACTCTACGTCAGGCGCTGAACGCGACCGATTTTCTCAAGCGAGCAGAAAAAGTCATCCCCTACCCGATTGAGATTATTTCTGGCAATGAAGAAGCACGTCTGATTTTTATGGGCGTTGAACACACCCAGCCGGAAAAAGGCCGCAAGCTGGTTATCGATATCGGCGGCGGTTCAACGGAACTGGTGATCGGCGAAGATTTCGAACCCAAACTGGTCGAAAGCCGCCGTATGGGCTGCGTTAGTTTTGCTCAGATGTATTTCCCGGGCGGCGCTATCAGTCGGGAAAACTTCCAGCGCGCCCGCATGGCGGCAGCGCAAAAACTTGAAACGCTAACCTGGCAGTTTCGCATTCAGGGCTGGAACGTTGCGCTGGGCGCGTCGGGTACCATTAAAGCGGCACACGAAGTGCTGCTGGAGATGGGGGAGAAAGATGGTTTTATCACCCCCGAACGTCTGGAAAAACTGACCGCTGAAGTGCTGAAGCACGCGTCATTCGATGCGCTCAGTTTGCCGGGACTGTCAGAAGAACGAAAAGCGGTGTTTGTACCTGGGCTTGCTATTTTGTGCGGCGTTTTTGATGCGCTGGCGATTCGCGAGCTTCGGCTGTCCGATGGCGCGCTACGTGAAGGCGTGCTGTATGAGATGGAAGGCCGTTTTCGCCATCAGGATGTACGTAGCCGCACCGCCAGCAGCCTGGCGAATCAGTACAACATTGACAGTGAGCAAGCCCGGCGTGTGCTGGAAACCACCATGCAGATGTATGACCAGTGGCATATTCAGCAGCCAAAACTGGCCAATCCCCAGTTGGAAGCGTTACTGCGCTGGGCTGCGATGCTGCATGAGGTTGGGCTGAATATTAACCATAGCGGCCTGCATCGCCATTCTGCTTACATTCTACAAAATAGCGATTTACCGGGATTCAATCAGGAACAGCAACTGATGATGGCAACATTAGTTCGTTACCATCGTAAAGCTGTGAAACTTGATGATTTACCCCGCTTTACGCTGTTTAAGAAAAAACAGTTTCTGCCGTTAATCCAGCTATTGCGTCTGGGGGTATTACTGAATAATCAGCGTCAGGCGACAACCACGCCGCCGACCCTAACCCTGCTAACCGAAGACAACCACTGGACCTTACGCTTCCCACATGACTGGTTCAGCCAAAATGCGCTGGTACTGCTCGATCTGGAAAAAGAGCAGCAATACTGGGAAGCGGTAACCGGCTGGCGTCTCAAAATTGAAGAAGAAAGCTCACCCGATATCGCAGCATAAGCTCCCAACAGGTGCCGGCTCGTCTGGCACCTGCTCTTCCAGCGTTTCGCGCAGCGGCAACGGTTTGCCAATCAAATACCCCTGCAGGTAATCAATTCCCAGCGAAATCACCGCGCTGCGTATTTCTTCGCTTTCGACATACTCCGCAACCACCAGCATTCTTTTCATCCGCGCCAGATGACAAATGGAGGCCACGATTTGGTAATCGAGGCTGTTCGAAACGATATTACGAATAAAACTGCCGTCAATTTTCAGGATATCGGCATTCACATTTTTCAGTCGCGCATAGCTGGCATATCCGGTGCCAAAATCATCAATCGCAATCTGACAGCCCAAAGATTGCAGCTGTAGTAACGTCGCCTGTGCCTGTTCCGCATTGGTTAAGGCATTGCTTTCCGTCACCTCAAAGATGAGTTGCCAGGCTTCAACTTTGTATTTCGTCAGTAACTGATTGATGTCATGCGGAAGCCGGGCACGGCATACCGATGTAGGTGATAAGTTAATAGCAAACCGACGGGCAGGCATTTGTTCCCGATTCCGCGCCATAAATTTCAGCGTGTTTTCAATCACCCACATGTCGATGCTGGATGACAAACCAAACTCGTGCGCTACCGGCAAGAAATTATCCGGAGCGATAGTTTCACCATCATCCCCATGAAGTCGCAGCAGAATTTCATGATAGACATCGCCACGCACGCCAGCGATCGGCTGCGCCATCAGGAAAAAGCGATTGTGCTCCAGCGCCTGCTGCAGACGGTTCATCATCGCAACCTTATCTTTCAGGTCACGTTGCAAGTGCATCACGCCGCGTCGCTGCATATTTTCTGGAGAATTGGTCGCCAGAGATATTTCGGCAATGGTGCTTAACTCACCGAGCAATAAATAAATGTGGTTAACCGGAGCGCGAACATAGCAAAAGCTGATGCCAACCTGCGGCTGTAAAGGCATGCCATCCCAGATAAAGCGGAATTGCTTAATATGCCTGTCCAGGGCTTCAATGCGCTCCTGGTGAGCCTCTGTGTTAAAACGCAAAACGAGATCATTACCCGATAATTGATAGACATGCTCATCCGGTTCTAACAGAGGTGTTATCCACTGAGCGAGCTTTTGCTTGTACTGGATACGCAGCATAATGCCGTAATTTTTCACCAGCAGTTCCATGCCGGGCACGCGCAAAAAGCAGAGCACTGACCAGGGCGCTTTTTTCAAATCCCGATTCAACGCACGCAAGTTTGGAATATGTACCATTGGATCAAAGAATGCCAGACGATGGTTCCGTCGGGTAACAAACCGCTGGCGCGTTGCCAGTACGGCAATGAAATTCACTATAAAGGAGAAAACCAGATAGCTCGATGAGGTAATGGCAAGCTGGGTATCATAGCCCGAATACCAGGGCATATAGCGCTGATAATAATGAATTGCAGTAATAAGTACGACTGACCATATCAACGAAATAAATCTATAACCGTAACGCATTGCGCCCCATAGCATAACGGGCAGTAACAGTGACAAGGTATAATTCGTGCTAAATATTGAGCTTTGTTCATTTAGCGGCATACACAACATTGACATAAATGCGGCCAATATAATCGACCAGACTGCAAGCTCTGTTTTGGTAACTTTGCTGTCAAACTGCTGCTTTAACTGAGAAAAATAGCCTCTCAGGTGCAATGGATTGCGAATCGTTCGAATAATAAGATAGCACAGTGGTACCCCAACCAGATTCCCCGCCAGCATAGCCTGATAATTGATTAACGTGCCGGTGTTAAAGGGCATTACGCCCACCATGCCTGATTTGCTCTCATAGACGCCCACAAAGGCGGCAAACTGGAAGAGAATCAGAAACAGCGTTGCCGGGCAGAACACCTGCCAGAACATTCGCTGAAACATCAGGTGAGAATCGCCGTGGGAAACATTGTTGCGTCGGGGAACGAATACCTTATACCCGCCCCAACTAAGCACTAGCGTAACTATAAAGTGAGAAATTATTGAGAGTGTTTCAAATAGTCCAACCTGCGGATATTTATACCCGATTATGGAAATGATAATTCCTGGCAATGCCGCCCAGCCAAAAAAGAGCATCAGACTAATCATCAGCGCCAATGGCAGATAGAAAAGTATTACGGTCCCCGTACTAATATGGGCATAGGTGTTGGCAGTGCTCAATATAGGCAACAGCAAAGAAGGCAAGATGAGAGGTAACGCCCACCATCTATCTCTAATACCAATATATTTTTTATTGAGTTTCATAGATGCTCAGTAGAATCCCACACATCCTGTAGGGGGTATTCAGACAGGCATCCCACCTGACTTTAAATCGTTAAAGTAATACATCATATTGATTCATCAATTCTAGTTGTCAGCAAAGGCCGACGTTTGATACATATCAAAAAAAATGCCCCTCATTAATCAATTATTACTCTTTTCATTATTTTTTATCGTTAATTCATTATTCGCGCAAATAATCATATTAATTTCCATAACATAAGGGGATAAAACAACTGAAGCAATTTTACATAACGAAGAATTGACCATTCCCTCACAGTATGCCTTAATGTGAGTATCGCCCATGTCGGGTACACTACAAGGAACCTTTTGTGAGCCAGGTTACCAGCCTACGCAAACGACACCGATTTAACAGTCGCATGATCCGGATCGTACTGCTTATCAGCTTCCTCTTCTTCTTCGGACGCTTCGTCTACTCCGCCATTGGTGCGTGGCATCACCACCAGGACAAAAAAGAATCTCAGCAGCTAACCCTGCCGCAACAGACCTCCCCAGCACAAACAGCCCCACGTTAATCGCTCGCAGACCGCGTTGATGTCCTGACCCTCAAGATTCCTTACCGGATGGCTAATCGTCTGACAGTTAACCATCCGGTAAGGGATTTGTGTTCCCTCCCGTCACTACTTTTATAATGCCGCATACTACCCCAGCAAATCATTTTTTGATTTCCGTACAATTGCGCAATATTTTCGCTCCTCGTCACCACACTATTCGCACTGAGTTACTATGTTTCTGTGTATTGGAGATAATAAACGTAAATACAGTTCAAATAGTCACTCACCGATAGCATTAGTTAATATAAATAACGCACACATTAATATTTAAAATGTAATTACATATATATAAGATTTTGGCTTTTTATATTCAACAAGGTAATACGATGCAGGGTTTTACATTATTCCCGAAAATTCGAAGCGGTATTGAATGACTCACTGGGCACAGCGATGCTATCCAACATCACCGCTGGTGTATTGTTGGTTTCCTTGCGACCTTTCCGCGCCGAAGAAATCGTGCAGATTGGCACTGTCACCGGGACAGTTGAAAAAGTGCATCTTTTCTCAACCACCCTACTCACCGCTGATAGTAAAAAGGTGGTGATCCCTAACGGCAAAATCATCGCTGACAATATTGTTAACTGCTCTCGCCCCCCGTTTCGCCGCACCGACCAGGTCGATTGTCGATTAAAATACGCTGACCGGGGGTATTTCCTCTGCTGGGCCGCATTAGCGTTGATTAATAGCTTAAAAACCCACTCTTAAATAAAATTTAAAAATTAAATGCTAAAAAGGAGACCGTAAATATCATCATCGTTACATGTTTCCAGGTCTCACATTACAGGCTACAAAAAACAACCTCCCCCCCTCCCCAACATATCTGTACAATACTCTCTATCGTTTTCTATGCGTTATTCATGATGAAGGAATCCATAAAAATGGAACAACCGGTCAAATGTGACCCACATATCCTGTCGTTACTGAAAAAAACCTCCCTCAATCACATTGACTATCTGGTCGACGTTCTGACAGACAACGGCAAGGGCCGGGTAGCATTATCATCGTCCGTTAAGGACTTACTACTCGAAGAGAAGGCAGAACGGGATTACAGCGAGCATGGACTGCGGCATCTGCTACATGAATTGCAGGAATATGGCGGACACTCGCTCGTTAATATTTTCCGCAGTGAGCCGTTGCCTTATTCTGAGTTATTAACCGATGTTCATAAAAAGCTCAATGGCAAAGACAGCAAGAAAAAAAATAACGCCACAAAAGAGCGGGAAATCGTCCTAAGTTTGTTTGGTGATGACTGGCAGTCATTAGCCGATCATGAACGTTGGGAGCGCTGCACAGAAACGAAAGTTGTCTCCGGTTTTTTCAAGATGCAGGATAATCTGCGCATCAACGATAAAGGGGTTGTTATCGGCCTGTCAACTGCGGCAAGCGTAGCGGCATTTGCCGCACTCCGCTTACATCCCGTCACTGCTATCGTCAGTACGATTGGCCTTGCTAACCAAACGCTTGGGGAGGCATACCGGGTAACAATTCCTTTCATTGCCCATATCGCGATGCTCAACATGCTTTACTCGCCCAAAGTAGCGCAGTAAAAATACCGTAACTAACCCAGCAGAATTCACCCTATGTCAACTTTAGCGAACAACAATCAGATAGCTGAGCAAGAAGCGGCCTTCGAGGTGGACATCGTCGACGCGCAAAATAATGCCCTGGTGAAAATACGCAGCCAGCCTGGATACTGGCAAGATATTGCGCAACAGGACTCGCAGACGGAACTTGATCCCAGCAGCATTTCACTCTTTAACCACTGGCTCAGTAGCGTACCCACCGTCGCCACTGCCGTTGCAGGTAACGCGACACAATTAATGACCTGTTCTTTCGAATACAGCCAACTGATACAGGCGAAAGATGGCAGCGGAGCAATCGGCGCGGTACTTAATCCAGACACCAACAAAATTGGCGCGCAAGCCCGATTTAACGAAGCTGAAAATCTGAAGTCGCTGGTCAATGCCAGCCTGGTTTTTAATATCGCGTCACAACTTCTGGCCCAAAAACATCTTGCCGATATTAATGAGAGACTGCGGGTCATCGAACAAAAGATCGATTCGATTAAAAGCCATCTTGAACAATCGCGCCTCGCGAAGATCCAGGCTTTCCATGAACATCTCAATATTATCGGTTTATTACTGAGCCGTAATGAAATTATCACCAAAGAGTCACTACTCAACCTGGCCAAAAGCGCGCAGGAAGTACGCTCGCAGGTTAAGCATCTTGAAAAGGATATCACTCAGGCATATCGAGAAATTGAACAATTTGAACCAACCAGTTGGTTTGGATCTGACGATCTCCGGGAAGCGCTCAAACGGAAAATAAGCAATGTGGAGCGGTTGCAGCGTGAGTATCTGACGGGTATGCAATGTTTGTTGGTGGCTAATCTCATCCTGTTCATCAAGCATGACGGCAACCAAGAATTTGTCCTGACAAGCGAAGTATATTTAAAAGAACTGAATGCCAGCAACGGCATATTTCAGCAATGGGAAAAAATAAAACGTAAAGTCGCCCATCATCTCAGCAAGATGAAGCCGTTATTTGAACGAGCAAGCAGCACCCAGGCAAATGCCTTACAGGTAGAACGCAAGCTAAATCAAACGGATAATCTGCTTAATACTGATAACGTTTTACTCACACAACTCGGCGAACGCATCCAGGCAGCCCAATCACCGCAGGTATTGTTAGAGATTGTGGATAATAAGGTGCTGAGAGGTCGCTTTTTGCGTTAGCGCACCGACGCTAACTAACCGTCCAGAATTGGCTATACAATACGAGATGTCGCGGCTGGAAGCAGCGGCATCTCGCCAACCAAGCGGGTGAAGGCGTGCTGGCTGTGATTTCCACAAATTATTGATATTTGGCAATCTCATTCTAATGACGATCAACTTGAAATATACGCTGTAAATTCCGCAAAGAATATATCCAGTTTTAGTAATAAGCAGGACATAGAGTCCCCGAAGTAATCAATATGGATATTCATTATTATTAAATGATTTTCTTTATGACTCGACCTGGTTCGACGATTACGTCAAATTTACCGTCAGGAACTGTGCGCCGCATAGAAAACTCATGAATGTACACAAATAAAAACCCCCTGTAAAAACAGAGGGTTGATTGCATTTTTACCTGTTCATGAAAACTCAGGAAAGGTTATCGGCTTATTCCCACTCAATCGTGGCTGGCGGCTTACCGCTAATGTCATACACCACGCGAGAAATGCCGTTCACTTCGTTGATGATGCGGTTAGAGACGCGGCCTAAGAAGTCATACGGCAGGTGCGCCCAGTGTGCGGTCATAAAGTCGATAGTTTCGACCGCGCGCAGAGAGACAACCCAGTCATATTTACGGCCATCGCCCATCACGCCAACGGAACGTACCGGCAGGAACACGGTAAACGCCTGGCTGACTTTGTTGTACAGGTCAGCTTTGTGCAGCTCTTCAATGAAGATAGCGTCCGCACGACGCAGCAGGTCGCAGTACTCTTTCTTCACTTCACCCAGCACACGAACGCCGAGACCTGGGCCCGGGAACGGGTGACGGTAGAGCATGTCGTACGGCAGGCCCAATTCCAGACCGATTTTGCGCACTTCGTCTTTGAACAGCTCACGCAGCGGCTCAACCAGCCCCATCTTCATCTCTTTCGGCAGGCCGCCCACGTTGTGGTGAGATTTGATGACGTGTGCTTTACCGGTCGCGGAAGCGGCAGATTCGATTACGTCAGGATAGATAGTCCCCTGCGCCAGCCACTTCACATCTTCCAGCTTCAGCGCTTCTTCGTCGAATACTTCAACGAACACACGGCCGATGATCTTACGTTTAGCTTCCGGATCGTTCTCGCCTTTCAGCGCTTCCAGGAAGCGCGATTCGCCTTCCACGTGAACAATGTTCAGACCAAAGTGGTCGCCGAACATGTCCATCACCTGCTGGGCTTCGTTAAGACGCAGCAGACCGTTGTCTACGAACACGCAGGTCAGGTTTTTACCGATTGCGCGGTGCAGCAGCATCGCGGTGACGGAAGAATCCACGCCGC
This sequence comes from Citrobacter werkmanii, assembly GCF_008693645.1. Lineage (NCBI taxonomy): Bacteria > Pseudomonadati > Pseudomonadota > Gammaproteobacteria > Enterobacterales > Enterobacteriaceae > Citrobacter > Citrobacter werkmanii. Next base: position 3,724,963 of record NZ_CP044101.1, read on the forward strand.
CGGAAAGACCGAGGATCACTTTGTCGTCGCCAACCTGCTCGCGAATACGGACAACGGCATCGTCGATGATTTTCGCCGGAGTCCACAGCGCTTCACACTGGCAGATATCGCGTACGAAACGCTCCAGCATGCGCATACCCTGACGGGTGTGGGTTACTTCCGGGTGGAACTGCACGCCGTAGAAGCGTTTTTCTTCGTGCGCCATAATGGCGAACGGGCAGGTCTCGGTGCTGGCAACGGTGACGAAACCTTCCGGGATCGCGGTTACTTTGTCGCCGTGACTCATCCATACGTCGAGCAGCGGTTTGCCGTCGGCGGTCAGAGAATCTTCGATACCGCGAATCAGCGCGCTGTCGGTCTGTACCTCAACCTGGGCGTAGCCGAATTCACGCTCGTTAGAACCTTCAACGTGGCCGCCCAACTGCATTGCCATGGTCTGCATACCGTAGCAGACGCCGAAGACCGGCACACCGGCGTTGAAGACATACTCAGGCGCACGCGGGCTGTTTGCTTCGGTGGTGCTTTCCGGGCCACCGGAGAGGATGATGCCGCTCGGGTTGAACTCACGGATTTGTGCTTCAGTAACATCCCATGCCCACAGTTCACAGTAGACGCCCAGTTCACGTACGCGACGTGCAACCAGTTGGGTGTACTGCGATCCGAAATCGAGGATGAGAATGCGATGTTTATGAATATTGTCTGTCATTTGACGATAATTCCGAGGCAAGTGAAACAATAACAAAACGCCCGGTTTAAAACCGGGCGCGGAAACTTATCAGGAGCCCAAGCGGTAGTTCGGGGACTCTTTGGTAATGGTCACGTCGTGAACGTGGCTTTCCTGGATACCCGCACCGCTGATACGCACGAATTCAGCCTTCGTACGCAGCAGGTCGATGGTACCACAACCGGTCAGACCCATACAGGAACGCAAGCCACCCATCTGCTGGTGAATGATCTCTTTCAGGCGGCCTTTATACGCTACGCGGCCTTCGATACCTTCCGGCACCAGTTTGTCAGCGGCGTTGTCGCTCTGGAAGTAACGGTCGGAGGAACCTTTGGACATCGCGCCCAGGGAGCCCATACCGCGGTAGGATTTGTAAGAACGGCCCTGATACAGTTCGATTTCGCCCGGAGACTCTTCGGTACCCGCCAGCATAGAGCCAACCATGACGGCAGCGGCGCCAGCGGCAATCGCTTTAGCGATGTCGCCGGAGAAACGGATACCGCCGTCGGCGATAACTGGAATACCGGTACCTTCCAGCGCTTCAACCGCGTCAGAAACGGCAGTGATCTGCGGAACGCCCACGCCAGTGACGATACGGGTAGTACAGATGGAGCCAGGGCCGATACCGACTTTCACCGCGCTGCAACCAGCTTCGGCGAGTGCGCGAGCGCCAGCGCCAGTGGCGACGTTACCGCCGATGATTTGCAGGTCAGGATATTTAGCACGGGTTTCACGGATACGTTGCAGCACGCCTTCAGAGTGACCGTGAGAGGAATCGATCAACAGTACGTCAACGCCGGCAGCAACCAGCGCGTCAACACGTTCTTCGTTACCTGCACCTGCGCCTACAGCCGCGCCGACACGCAGACGACCATGCTCGTCTTTACATGAGTTCGGTTTACGTTCTGCTTTCTGGAAATCTTTAACGGTGATCATGCCGAGCAGGTGGAAGCTGTCATCAACAACCAGCGCTTTCTCAACGCGCTTCTCGTGCATTTTGGCCAGCACGACATCACGCGCTTCACCTTCACGAACGGTCACCAGGCGCTCTTTCGGCGTCATGTATACGCTAACCGGCTGGTTCAGGTCAGTCACAAAGCGCACGTCACGACCGGTGATGATGCCAACCAGTTCGTTGTCTTCAGTCACTACCGGGTAACCCGCAAAACCGTTACGTTCAGTCAGTTCTTTCACTTCACGCAGGGTGGTGGTTGGCAGCACTGTCTGCGGGTCGGTTACCACGCCAGATTCGTGTTTTTTCACGCGGCGGACTTCTTCAGCCTGGCGCTCGATAGACATGTTCTTGTGGATAAAACCGATGCCGCCTTCCTGTGCCAGGGCAATAGCCAGGCGCGCTTCCGTCACGGTATCCATTGCTGCGGAGAGCATAGGAATGTTCAGGCGAATCGTTTTGGTCAGCTGAGTGCTAAGGTCAGCCGTGTTCGGCAGAACGGTAGAATGAGCGGGAACGAGGAGGACGTCGTCAAACGTCAGGGCTTCTTTTGCGATACGTAGCATGGGCAATATCTCACCTGGGAGGTTATTAAATATTGCCGCGGCATTATACAGAGCGTAACCGATTGCATCCACACTTTTTTGCAAAAAAACCTTGCGCTCCTCTGTGAGCATGTTACTTTCGACTGAATAACCTGCTGATTTAGAATTTGATCCCGCTCACATGTTATCCTCTCAGACCGCCTCAATTTTTACCGTAAGCCGCCTGAATCAGACGGTTCGTCTGCTGCTTGAGCAGGAGATGGGACAAGTGTGGATCAGCGGCGAAATATCGAATTTCACCCAGCCCTCTTCCGGCCACTGGTACTTCACCTTAAAAGACGATAACGCCCAGGTGCGCTGCGCGATGTTCCGCAACAGCAACCGCCGGGTGACGTTCCGTCCGCAGCACGGTCAGCAGGTACTGGTACGCGCCAACATCACGCTGTACGAACCGCGCGGCGATTACCAGATAATTGTTGAGAGCATGCAGCCCGCGGGCGAAGGGCTATTACAGCAGAAGTATGAACAGCTGAAAGCCAAACTGCAGGCGGAAGGGTTGTTCGATCAGCAATATAAGCAACCGCTGCCCTCCCCGGCCCACTGTGTCGGAGTGATTACCTCGAAAACCGGCGCGGCGCTGCACGATATTCTCCACGTTCTTAAACGCCGCGATCCGTCGCTGCCGGTAGTTATCTACCCTACCGCGGTACAGGGCGACGACGCGCCGGGGCAAATCGTTCGCGCCATTGAACTGGCAAACGCGCGCGGCGAGTGCGACGTGTTAATCGTCGGGCGCGGCGGCGGCTCGCTGGAAGATTTATGGAGTTTTAACGACGAACGCGTGGCGCGCGCAATATTTGCCAGCCGCATTCCAGTGGTTAGCGCCGTCGGCCACGAAACCGACGTCACGATCGCCGATTTTGTCGGCGACCTGCGCGCGCCGACGCCGTCGGCGGCGGCGGAAATCGTCAGCCGTAACCAGCAAGAGCTGCTGCGTCAGGTGCAATCTGCCCAGCAGCGTCTGGGCATGGCGATGGATTACTACCTCGCCAACCGCACCCGTCGTTTCACGCAGCTTTTCCACCGCCTCCAGCAGCAGCACCCGCAGTTGCGTCTGGCGCGCCAGCAAACTTCTCTGGAACGGCTGCGTCAGCGCATGAGCAGCGCGCTGGAAAACCAAATAAAGCAGGCGAATCAGCGCCAGCAACGTATGCTGCAGCGACTGAATCAACAAAATCCACAGCCCCGCATTTATCGCGCACAAGCCCGTATTCAGCAGTTGGAATATCGTCTGATGGAGAATGTACGCACACGTATAAGCGAACAGCGAGAGCGTTTCGGCAACGCGGTTACTCATCTCGAAGCGGTCAGTCCGCTGGCGACGCTGGCGCGCGGCTACAGCGTTTCTACCACCACGGGCGGCGGCGTACTGAAACAGATCAAACAGGTCAGCGCAGGCGATGTCATCACCACCCGACTAGCAGATGGCTGGGTGGAAAGCGAAGTGAGGGGCGTAACGGCGGCGAAAAAAACGCGGAAGAAAAAGCCGGTTTAAACCGGCACATACTCCACGCGTTTTTTCGAAATCAGCCCATGGCCATGCTGACAGAAATAATCCACCGCGCCACAAGCCTTGAGTACTTCGAGTGGTTGATGGCACTCTGGGCAACGTGCTTCCAGTTGAAAATCTTTTTGGCAACTCTCACAGCGCGCCGCACCGTTTTGTGGCTCCAGTTCAGCGTGGCAATCCGGACAAATGATAGACATTGCAACTCCAGTACAGGGATCGATTCTTGCGTTGAGTTTAACACGCTGCGCTAAATGTCGCCCAGGTCCAACAAAACGTCATACCTCATCAATTGAATGACCGGGGCATAGTTTCTGCCCCGGCATAATCGAGGTGTTATCAGGCGCTGGTTGCCGGTTTAGTTTGCGTATTTTCCAGCATGCGACGAATGGGAACAATAAGGACAATCAGGATCGCGGCGCAGATCAGCAGCGCAATCGAGCAGCGAGCGAAGAGATCCGGCAGCATATCCAGTTGGTCAGCCTTCACATGACCGCCAATCAGACCTGCGGCCAGGTTACCCAGCGCACTGGCACAAAACCACAGGCCCATCATTTGCCCACGCATTCTTTCCGGTGCCAGCAGCGTCATGGTCGCCAGACCGATCGGGCTCAGACACAACTCGCCAAGCGTCAGCATCAGGATACTGCCTACCAGCCAGAATGGAGAAACGCCCGCCCCGCCGTTGCTGAGAACGTTTTGCGCCGCCAGCATCATCAGGCCAAAGCCTGCCGCCGCACACAAAATACCGATAACGAACTTAGTGATGCTGCTCGGGCGAATGTTCATACTCGCCAGCTTCGGCCACGCCCAACTAAATACCGGCGCCAGCAGGATGATAAACAGGGCGTTTATCGACTGGAACCAGACCGCCGGAATTTCAAAATCACCGATCATACGGTTAGTGTAGTCGTTGGCGAACAGGTTGAACGAGGTGGGTTTTTGCTCAAACGCCGACCAGAAGAATGCGGCGGAAACCAGCAGGATAAAGCAAACCAGCAGTCTGGCGCGCTCTTTGCGATTCAGGCCGGCAAAGATGAACAGGTAGATAAAGTAGAGCGCAACAGAGGCGGCAATCACGTACACCAGTATGCTGGCAACCGCGACCGGATTAATCACAATCACGCCCTGCGCAATCAGCGTAACGATAATCGCCACACCGACAGCCAGCGCGAGTAGCCATGCGCCCACACCGTTACGCTTCACTACCGGGCTGTTCCAGGTCGAGTCCAGTCCCACTTCGCTGTCGTAGCGTTTCATCGACGGAACGGCAAACACACGGAAGATGATTAACGCCACCAGCATCCCGATACCACCGATACCAAAGCCCCAATGCCAGCCATGGGTTTTAATCAACCAACCGGAGATCAAGGGGGCGATGAATGACCCCATATTGATGCCCATGTAAAACAGCGAGAAACCGCCATCACGACGCGCATCGCCTTTTTTATACAATGTGCCAACCATGACCGAAATACAGGTCTTAAACAGACCGGAACCGAGCACGATAAACATCAGGCCGATAAAGAACAGGTTATTACCCATAATGGCCGAAAGCGCAATCGACAGATGACCAAGCGCAATCAGGATGGAACCGTACCATACGGCTTTCTGTTGGCCGAGCCAGTTATCCGCCAGCCAACCACCAGGCAGCGCGGCGAGATACATCGTACCGGCAAAAATACCCACAATCGCCGAGGCGTTTTCACGCGCCAGCCCCATGCCGCCGTCATAGACGGTAGCCGCCATAAACAGGATCAGTAATGGGCGAATGCCATAAAACGAGAAACGCTCCCACATCTCTGTGAAGAACAGCGAGCCGAGCGGATAAGGATGGCCGAAGAAAGTTCGGCTTTCTTTTTGATTAACAGAGGATTGCATAATTCTCCCGAAAGTTATGTCGTCGTGCGTGTATACACCGCATGTACGCCAGCCAGTTACGTATCTGACCGATTTTTTACATGCGGCGAAAAGTTATTTAACCATTTGATAACCTAAGACTAGTTTTGTCTAGTACCAACCCCCGGACTTTAAGATGAAAACTCGACAAATGTCTACTTTCTTAGATTTAAACTTGGTAAAAAACGAATAGTGATTGACATCGCACGGTCAGAAGCTGGCGATGGAATACCGAAAAAAAACCCGCGACAAGCGCGGGTTTTTATCAACATCAGCAACGATTATTTGCTTTTTTTAATGTGCTTAATCAAACGTTTACGTTTACGCATCTGGGTCGGCGTCAGTGTATTACGTTTATTCGCAAACGGGTTTTCCCCTTCTTTGAACTGAATGCGGATCGGAGTCCCCATCACGTCCAGAGTTTTGCGGAAGTAGTTCATCAGATAGCGCTTATATGAATCCGGCAGATCTTTCACCTGATTGCCATGAATCACCACGATCGGCGGGTTATAACCACCGGCATGGGCATATTTCAGCTTCACGCGACGACCACGTACCAGCGGCGGCTGATGATCTTCTACCGCCATGGTCATGATACGCGTCAGCATCGCGGTACTAACGCGACGGGTGGCGCTGTCGTACGCTTCGCGGACCGATTCAAACAGATTACCGACACCGCTACCGTGCAGCGCAGAGATAAAGTGTACGCGCGCAAAATCAATAAAGCCCAGACGGAAGTCCAGCGTTTCCTTGACCTGCTCTTTCACTTCCTGCGTCAGGCCGTCCCATTTGTTGACGACAATAACAAGTGAGCGCCCACTATTGAGGATAAAGCCCAGCAGCGACAGGTCCTGATCGGAAATACCTTCCCGCGCATCAATCACCAGCATGACCACGTTGGCATCTTCAATCGCCTGCAGCGTTTTGATGACTGAGAATTTTTCTACCGCTTCGGTAATTTTCCCGCGCTTACGCACGCCAGCGGTGTCGATCAGCACATATTCACGGTCGTCGCGTTGCATCGGAATATAAATGCTGTCACGCGTGGTCCCTGGCATGTCGTAAACCACCACGCGGTCTTCGCCGAGAATACGGTTAGTCAGTGTGGACTTACCTACGTTCGGACGCCCGACAATCGCCAGCTTGATCGGCAGATCCTGCGGGTTGAAGTCGTCTTCAGGCTCTTCTTCACCGTTTTCTTTGGCTTCCAGTTGCGCCCAATATTCCGCATCTTCATCGACTTCTTCCTGCGGCGCAACGTCATCCATCCACGGCAGCAGAACATGCTCCAGCAGGCTGAGAACGCCGCGACCATGGGAGGCAGCAATCGGATAAATTTCACCCAGACCCAGCGAGTAGAAATCAACAACCGCCTGATCGGGATCCAGTCCGTCCGTTTTGTTGGCCACCAGGAACGTCGGTTTCTGGCGTGAACGCAGATGTTTAGCAATGGCTTCATCCGCTGGCATCAGGCCAGCACGCGCATCCACCATAAACAGTACAACGTCCGCTTCTTCGATAGCCAACAGAGACTGTTCAGCCATGCGGGTTTCAACACCGTCTTCCGTACCATCAATACCGCCGGTATCAATACAGATAAACTCGCGGCCTTCAATTTCCGCACGACCGTACTTACGGTCACGAGTCAGACCCGGGAAATCCGCAACCAGCGCATCTCGGGTGCGAGTTAGACGGTTAAATAACGTGGATTTGCCAACGTTAGGGCGCCCGACAAGCGCGACCACAGGTACCATGTTTAAAGCCTCATTTAAAAAATCATCAGACAACGCGCACATTTTTGTGCCGTTGTTAAAAACAGTAAAACGGCCCCTGCACCAGGAGCCGTTTTTCAAAGCGAGCGGCCAGGACGATTAACGCGTAATGGAGTACAGCGTACCGTCTTTCGCCTGGATCAGCAGTTTACCATCCGCAGAGACTGGCTCGGTCAGGAAACCGGAGCTGTCGACTTTCTGCTGGGCAACAAAGCGACCATCTTCAACGTTAATCCAGTGCAGGTAGCCTTCGCTATCGCCCACAACCAAATTGCCGTTATACAATGCCGGAGACGTCAGCAGACGGTGCAACAGATCGCTTTGCGTCCACAGCGTCACGCCGCCGTCGGTGGTCAGCGCCAGTATGCGGTCGTTCTGATCGACCAGATAGATACGGTTTCCGTCGACGATGAAATCATTCACCGAGCCCAGTTCACGTTTCCACATAATCTGGCCACTGCGCAGATCCAGCGCGGTCAGGTTACCATTATAAGCCAGCGCGTAAACAACGCCATTGACGATAACCGGGGTGGTATCAACGTCACTCAGACGATCGATTTCCGTTGGGCCTGTCGCCTGAGAAATACGTTGCTGCCAAATCATCTGGCCCTGTTGCATCAGCACGGCGCTTACGCGACCGTTATCACCACCAACAATTGCTGCGCCAAAGGCCGTCGCAGGGGCAGATTCGCCACGCAGAGACAGGGATGGCATGTCGAGGTTAACGGTCCACTTGATGGCGCCGTCAGCTTCGTTCAACGCCTGCAATTGACCGTTGCTGGTGTGGATTAATACCATGCCATCGCTCACAACCGGCCGGGACAGCGCTTCACCGGCAACTTTCGTTTGCCATGCGGTGGTACCGTCGCTGGTATTCAACGCATACACCTGCGCTTTTTCACTGCCAATGTAAACATGACCACCGGACACGGTTACGCCGCCAGAAAGCTGTGCAGATGCACGGGAGAACCAACCGTCTTTCTCACCCAGATTAACAGACCACACTTCTTTACCGTCGTCTGCGTTCAACGCTTTCACGACACCTGCGCGATCGGCTGCATAGACAACGTTATCCGCCAGCGCAGGATGAAGATTGGAATAGAAATCACCAATACCGTTGCCCACGGAAGTGCTCCAGTCCGTAGACGGAGTAAACTGGTTTTCAACCACCGGTAATGGGGACATCTTAACGACATCTTCTTCGCCACTAAACAGTGAACAGCCGCTCAATAGGGTAACGGAAAGCAGCCCTGGCAGAAGTAATTTACGCAATTGCATCGGGTCCCTCTCAGATGGACAAATTATTGATTTTCATCTGCATCATTTCGCTCAGAGCAGGAGAGGCATCGCTTTTCACACCCGCTTCCCATGCGCTACGCGCACCTTGTTTGTCGCCCTTGCTCAGCAACGCTTCACCGCGCAGATCGGCAACAATGGCCGTCCACCCTTCACCTTTAATAGTATCGAGTGTTTTCAGCGCGGTATCAGCCTGTTTAAGCTGAACCTGAACACGAGCCAGACGCAGGTTAATCACCGCTTTGAGATTCTCATCGCTGGTTGCAGCCAGGCCTTGTTGCAGCTGGCTTGCGGCTTTCTCAAGTTCATTTTGGTCAACAAACTGCTGCGCAAGTTCCAGTGAAGCTAACGCGCCGTAGGTATTTTTATTCTCTGCTGCAAATTTCTCTGCCGCAGGAATGCTATCCGCTTTACCCGCGCTAACCGCGGTCACCGTATTTTGGTATGCCAGAGAAGCAGAGCGTGCGGACTCCGTCTGATGGCTGGTCCAATAACGCCAGCCAACCAGTGCGCCAACCCCTAAAATTATCCCAACCGCCAGCGCTTTGCCGTTTTCGGCAAAGAAGCGTTTTACCGCATCAACCTGGTCGTGTTCGTTCTCGTAAATTTCCACGCTGTCCTTCTCCTTAGCCCAGTAGAGTGCGCAAATGCGCGGCAACGCCATCCTGCGCTACTGCCGTTTGCTCACCAGAGCGCAAATCCTTCACTACAACAGTACCGTCAGCCACTTCGGACTCACCCAGTACCAGTGCAACGCGGGCGCCCCACTTATCGGCACGGGCAAACTGTTTCTTAAAGTTGCCGCCGCCGTGGTTGGTCATCAGTTTCACACCAGGAACTTCATCACGCAGACGTTCCGCAAGCCGCATTGCCGCCGACTGTGTGTCTGTGCCTGAAGCAACCAGGTATATATCGACAACAGGGGAGGCAATAAATTCCGGATTCACTGCCTGAACTAACAAAACAAGGCGTTCCAGGCCCATGGCGAAGCCCACAGCTGGCGTTGCACGACCGCCCAGTTGCTCTACCAGACCGTCGTAACGACCACCGGCACACACGGTGCCCTGCGAGCCCAGACTGCTGGTAACCCACTCAAATACGGTGCGGTTGTAGTAATCAAGACCACGAACCAGACGCTGATTAACGGTGTAGGCAATCCCTGCGGATTCCAGTAGTTTGCACAGACCCGCGAAATGCTCGCGAGAGTCGTCATCGAGATAATCACCCAGCGCAGGTGCGTCGTTGAGTAGCGCCTGCACTTCTGGGTTTTTGGAGTCAAGCACGCGCAGCGGGTTGGTGTACATGCGACGCTTGCAGTCTTCGTCCAGTTTCTCTTTATGCTGTTCCAGATAGGCGACCAGCGCATCACGGTAGTTAGCGCGGGCTTCAAGCGAACCAATTGAGTTCAGCTCCAGGCTAACATGTTGAGAAATACCCAGCGCGCGCCACCAGCGAGCGGTCAGCATAATCAGTTCAGCATCAATGTCCGGGCCCTGCAGGCCAAACACTTCGACACCCAACTGATGGAACTGACGATAGCGTCCTTTCTGCGGACGTTCGTGGCGGAACATCGGCCCGATATACCACAGACGCTGTTCCTGATTGTACAGGAGACCATGTTCAATGCCGGCGCGTACGCAGCCCGCAGTCCCTTCAGGACGCAGAGTCAGGCTGTCGCCATTTCTGTCCTCAAAGGTATACATCTCTTTTTCAACCACGTCGGTAACTTCACCGATCGCGCGTTTGAATAACGGGGTCTGCTCTACAATCGGCAAGCGGATTTCACTGTAACCGTAGCTACCGAGCACGTTTTTGAGTGTGCCTTCAATGCGCTGCCAGATGGCGGTTTCGCCAGGCAGATAATCGTTCATGCCGCGAATGGCTTGAATGTTTTTTGCCACGTTTATTCTCTTTATGAATATAAAAATGAACCCTCAGCGCTAACCCGAACAATGCGGGCGCCATGCGGGTTCAATCATACACGGGAAGCACGCCGCTTCCCATCACGTTGTTATTTTTCAAGCTGCTGCACGTCGATACGGCGCGCTTCGTCCAGGATACTCGCTTTAGCGCGAATACGGGCTTCAAGCTGTGTGATCATATCGTCGTTGTCGAGTCGGTCCTTACGCACACCGTCTTCGTACAGGCCGCTTTTCTTGTTACCGCCCGTCACGCCCAACGTAGAAACCAGCGCTTCGCCAGGACCGTTTACCACACAGCCGATGATCGAAACATCCATTGGCGTAATGATATCTTCCAGGCGTTGCTCCAACGCGTTAACCGTACCGATAACGTCGAATTCCTGACGTGAGCAGGTTGGACAAGCGATGAAATTGATCCCGCGCGCGCGAATGCGCAGCGATTTCAAAATATCGAAGCCCACTTTGATCTCTTCCACCGGATCGGCAGCCAGAGAAACACGCAGCGTATCGCCGATCCCTTCTGATAGCAGCAATCCTAAACCGATCGCGGATTTCACCGCCCCGCTACGTGCGCCACCGGCTTCGGTGATCCCCAGATGCAGCGGTTGATCGATCTGTTTCGCCAGCAGGCGATAGGATTCTACGGCGAGGAAAACGTCAGAGGCTTTAACGCTGACTTTGAATTGATCGAAGTTCAAACGATCGAGGTGATCCACATGACGCATAGCGGATTCCAGCAGCGCCTGCGGCGTCGGTTCACCGTATTTTTCCTGCAGATCTTTTTCCAGCGATCCGGCGTTTACGCCGATGCGGATAGGAATATTTTTATCACGAGCGCAGTCTACTACCATACGGATGCGCTCTTCATTACCGATATTGCCTGGGTTGATACGCAGACAGTCAACGCCGTATTCCGCCACTTTCAGCGCGATACGGTAGTCGAAGTGAATATCGGCAACCAGCGGGACATTAACCTGCTGTTTGATAAGCTTGAACGCTTCTGCAGCATCCATTGTCGGTACAGAGACACGAACAATATCTGCGCCTACGCGTTCCAGCGCTTTGATCTGATTAACCGTCGCTTCCACGTCAGTGGTGCGCGTATTGGTCATAGACTGTACGGCGATGGGCGCGCCATCGCCGATCGGCACGTTCCCAACGTAAATGCGTGTCGATTTTCTACGTTGAATTGGAGCCTGGTTATGCATTAAAAAATCTCCCGCATTGCCGTCTGTTACTGAGCCGGTGATTGTTCGGCATTAACGGTCAGACGTGCAACCTGGTTAGTTCTGATAAAACGACTCAGATCGACAGGTTTACCCTGGAACTGAATCTGCACTGCCGCCGGAGCGCCAATTTTCAGTTTGTACGGCGCCTGACCGGTCAAATTCAGATTACCGTCTTTACGCTGCATACCGCTGAACAATTTTTTACCGGTCGCATCGGTTACTTCCAACCAGCAATCGGCGGTAAAGTTCATTACCAGTGCGTTAGGATCGGCTGCTGGGGTACTTACACCCGCCTGGTCAGTCGGCAGCGGGGCCGCATTTGTTGGCGCTGTTGGCGCTGCGGTTGCGGTATCCACATTGGCCTGAGACGGTGCCACAACAGCATTCTGTTGCGCATCCGCGGCTGGCGCCGGGGTTGCCGGAGCATCCGTCGATGGCGCGGCGTCCGCCACTGCGCCATCATCTGCAGTCGGCGTCGTCTCCTGACCTGCTGCGGCGCTGGTATCTAACGGTACATTCTGCGCGCTGTCTTTACCGGCATTCAGCTCAGCAGAAGATTGATCGGCCATGGTGCTGATCTCTTCCTGCTGCGCTTTGTGGTTCTGCCACCACCAGGCGCCTGTCAGTCCGACAACGACAAACAGCACCAGCCAGGTGAAGGTCATTAACCAGCCATCGCGCTTTTTACGACGCTTACCGAGCGAGAAGCTCTGCATCGGCGCGACTTTAGCAGGGCGAACTGGAGCCTGTTTTTCCAGCCCTGGCAACAGTTCTTCTTCAGGAATATGCACCAGACGCGCATAAGAACGGATGTACCCACGCAGGAATGTTGAAGCGAGATCGGCTGGTGCCTTATCTTCTTCAATATCGCGTACCGTGGAGACCTTCAGGCACAGTCGTTCCGCGACTGCCTGTTGGCTGAATCCGAGTTGTTCACGGGCATTGCGCAGACGAACGCCGGTGGAGAGTGCTTCATTTTTGTCGTGCGTGGCTTCAGTATTCATTCGCTACAGCTGCGTAAATTTGGGTTCTGGCGCCGGCGAGTCACAATGCTCACCCACACCGCGAAACATCTGGTCAGTTAACCTTCGTCAGACAGTATAAAACGGTCAGACTACCAATGACAAAAAAGCGTAAACCTGAGGGCTAAACTCTTGTTGCGCCGTTACATACTGCCTTAAAGTCGACAAAAACGCACCGTTATTATTGACCTGACGACAACAACCAAAGAACCTCACCTGGCTTACATTGCACTACGGTACAAGAATTATACCGTAGTGCGCTCGACATCAAACGGTTTTGATGTCGATAGCATCACCCTGCATACGCTTGCGCAGAGTACGCTTGGTACGGTCGATAACGTCGCCTGCCAATTGGCCGCAGGCTGCATCGATGTCATCGCCACGTGTTTTACGCACGATGGTGGTGAAACCATAGCTCATCAACACTTTGGAGAAACGATCGATACGGCTGTTAGAGCTACGACCATACGGTGCGCCAGGGAACGGGTTCCACGGGATCAGGTTGATCTTACACGGCGTATCTTTCAGCAGTTCAGCCAGTTGATGCGCGTGTTCGGTACCGTCATTAATGTGATCCAACATGACATACTCAATGGTCACACGACCCTGGTTGGCGTTGGATTTTTCCAGATAACGACGCACTGCCCCGAGGAACGTTTCGATATTGTACTTTTTGTTGATAGGCACAATTTCGTCACGAATTTCATCGTTCGGCGCATGCAGAGAGATCGCCAGCGCAACGTCAATCATATCGCCCAGCTTATCCAACGCAGGTACAACCCCTGAGGTGGAAAGCGTAACGCGACGCTTGGACAGCCCGAAACCGAAGTCATCCAGCATGATTTCCATCGCCGGCACCACGTTAGTCAGGTTGAGCAACGGCTCGCCCATCCCCATCATCACCACGTTGGTGATAGGACGAACACCCGTTGCTTTTACCGCGCCGACGATTTTCGCCGCACGCCAAACCTGACCAATGATTTCCGACACTCGCAGGTTACGGTTAAATCCCTGTTGCGCCGTAGAGCAGAATTTACACTCTAATGCACAACCAACCTGTGAAGAAACACACAGGGTCGCGCGATCGTCTTCCGGAATATAAACGGTTTCAACGCGCTGATCGCCAACCGCGATAGCCCATTTGATCGTGCCATCAGAGGAACGCTGCTCTTCCACCACTTCCGGGGCGCGAATTTCAGCGACTTCTTTCAGCTTGTTACGCAGCACCTTATTGATGTCAGTCATGTCATCAAAGTTGTCGCTGCAATAGTGGTACATCCACTTCATGACCTGATCGGCACGAAACGGCTTTTCGCCCATTTCTTTGAAGAATTCGCGCATTTGCTGACGGTTCAGATCCAGCAGGTTAATTTTTCCATTTTTATTTGGAACCGCAGGAATGACGACTTCAGAGGTGTTAACTAATTCAGACATAATTTTTTCCGGCCTCGTTGTTACACGTTGTGGCCCGTGGAGGGTTAAAAAGAAACGCCCCGGCAAGCGGTCTGCTCTTCCGGGGCGTTGCATTGTACAAAGTCTGGCGCAGGGATGCCACGTTTGCACGAAGCATTAGCGAAAATAATATGTAAAGAAAGAACGTAGGCCTGATAAGACGCCTCGCGTCGCCATCAGGCAAAGCAGAGCCGGATGCGCAAACGCTTATCCGGCCTACAGGACGAGCTTATTAGCGCGTACGCGGGCAAACCTCGCCCTCACCGAAGAAATAGGCGATTTCGCGAGCGGCAGATTCAACGGAATCAGAACCGTGAGTCCCGTTTTCGGTGAAGCTGTCAGCGTAGTCGGCACGCAGGGTTCCGGCCAGCGCGTTCGCCGGGTTGGTAGCGCCCAGCAGATCGCGATGACGCTGTACGGCGTTTTCGCTTTCCAGAACGGAAACAACGATCGGACCGGAGGTCATGAATTCAACCAGACCGTCAAAGAACGGTTTGCCGTCGTGCTCAGCATAAAAGCCACGCGCCTGCTCAACGGTCAGGTGCAGCATTTTAGTCCCTACAATCTTGAACCCTGCAGCTTCAAAGCGCGCAAAGATGCTCCCAATAACGTTTTTTGCCACCGCGTTTGGTTTAATGATGGAAAAAGTACGTTCAATAGCCATTGATAACCTCTGTAATATGTTCTGTTGTTGTCTATATAGATGTACGACCTGGCGCGGATTATAAAGAGCATCCCGGCAATTGACTATTGATGAAGGTAACATTTCTTTAAAATAAGATGAGTTTTAGCAACAAATACTCACCAACTGGTCTACTGCACCGAAAATCTCACCGTCGCCACCTGTCCGGCGTCATCCATCACCAGCAGTTGGTAATCCCCTTTGACCGTCAGACGTAGCGTCAAGTGACGCCCGCGCTCGTCCAGACGTTGTCCGTT
Organism: Citrobacter werkmanii; assembly: GCF_008693645.1. Lineage (NCBI taxonomy): Bacteria > Pseudomonadati > Pseudomonadota > Gammaproteobacteria > Enterobacterales > Enterobacteriaceae > Citrobacter > Citrobacter werkmanii. Next base: position 3,740,282 of record NZ_CP044101.1, read on the forward strand.
AAGAAACCACCAGCGATCGCCTGTTCCACCGCTGGTTTGCACCGGCAATGAAGCCTCTGGAGAACCAGGTAAACGCTTCACAATCGCGCCATCGCGCAGACCTGTCAACTGCAACCGTAACCCGGGATCCTGCCCCAACGGCGGACATGTGGCAGAAACAGGCGGTAATCTCGCCCCACGGCGCTCTGATTCCGGCAGCCATGGTTCAAGCGGCAAGGGCCAGACGATAAGCGTCTGTTCGCGCGCCTGCGGGCAATCCGCCGCCACGCGTTTGCCCTCTCCGTCCAGCCAGACAGGGAAACGAATGCCGTTAACGCCTTCCTGCTCAGGTAATAACAGTGTTGGCGGCTGACTGCCATCCAGTAGCCAGGTTGCCAGCCGGCGGCGACAGTTACTGTCTCCAGCCGCAAGAGATTGCCCGCCCGGCCAACATACCACGCCGCGGCTAACGGATTCAGGACGGGGGTCTTCCGGCTGATTCGTCCCGCGAGAGAGCAGCAGATTGTTGACCTGATTGAGCACAGGTACGGCGCTGGCAAAGCCAAACTGCCCCACCACCGGCGTACCGTCGGGCCTGCCGGTCCAGATGCCAATCACATAACGGGCGTTAATCCCAATCGCCCACGCATCGCGATAGCCATAGCTGGTGCCCGTTTTCCACGCCAGAGGAACCACTCTGCTCAGTGCGTTATCCGGTAGCGGTTGTGCTTCGTCAGCCATAATCCGGCGAATAATCCACGCCGCGCCTGCCGACATCAGCGGACGCTCCAGTAGCGGGTCTGCCGGCTGCAGACGCAATTTACCCGCCTTCCCGTGGCGGGCAAAGGCGCTATACGCCGCCGCCATATCATCAAGCCTTGCCCCCGCCCCGCCTAAAATCAGCGACAGATTCGGCGCAGCCCCTGCGGGCAGATATAACGGTAAACCGACGTTACGTAACGATGCGGCAAAACGCTTCGGGCCATAGGCTTCCAGAACCTGGACCGCAGGTAAATTCAGCGAACGTACTAGCGCCTCGCTCATACTTACCGGTCCGTGAAAACCACTGTCAAAATTCCCCGGTCGATAATCACCGGTTCGCCGTGGTACATCCTGCAACAACGAAGCGGGATGAATTAATCCGTCATCCAGAGCCAGACCATAGATAAACGGCTTCAGCACCGATCCCGGCGAGCGGATCGCATTCACCATATCCACATGACCAAAGCGGGAGTCATCATTCATATCCACTGACCCCACCCAGCCACGCACGCTCATATCGGTGTGATCGACCACAATCATCGCCAGCGAACTGCGCGCCGGCAATCGCCCTTTCCAGTTTTGCGCCAGCTCTTCGAGTTGCCGCTGCAACCCGGCGTCAAGGGTAGTCACGATTTTATCGCTGCGGCTTTTTCCCAGCATCATGCGCGAAAATAACGGCGCTAACTGCGGCATCTGCCTGGGGGCCAGCCAGACCGGCTCTTCGCGTGACTCCTGCACCTGTTTTGCGGACCAAATGCCCTGAATTGCCATACGTTCGAGCACTTTATTACGCGCCGCTTCAGCGCGCTCCGGCCAACGGTCCGGACGCAGACGGCTCGGCGCCTGTGGCAGCACAGCCAGCAATGCTGCATCGGAGTAGCTCAGTTGTGCAGGCGATTTGCCAAGATAGGCCCAGCTCGCTGCGCCCACGCCTTGCAGCGTGCCGCCAAACGGCGCACGGTTAAGATACAGCGTCAGAATGTCGCGCTTGGACAGATGCCATTCCAGTTGCAACGCGCGCCAGAGCTGGCGAAACTTGCCGCCAAAGGTGCGTGGGTGGGGATCGAGTAAACGCGCCACCTGCATGGTGAGCGTACTGCCGCCCGAGACGACACGCCCGGATGAGAGGTCCTGCCACGCGGCGCGCAGTACTGAAAACGGATTGACCCCGGGGTGTTTCCAGAACCAACGGTCTTCGTAGTTAATTAAGGCCTGAAGGTAGCGGGGGGATACCTCATCAATCGTCACCGGATAACGCCAGATACCGTCCGCGTCGGCGAAGCGCCAGAGAGGCGTACCATCGTGCGCCACCACGACACGCGCGGGATCCACCTCATGAAGCGGCAGCGGCCAGATTTTGTCTGCCGCCCAAATCGCCATCACAAACACTAGCGCAACGACTGCCAGCCAGAGCCAGCAGCCGCGTTTACCCAACCCGCGCATCATTTATGGTCTGACAATCAAAAGCCCCTCTGCCGCACCGGTTGCCCGCCACTGCGGAACATACATTGATTCCACCTGCGGGACGGGAACCTGATACGTTCCCGGTGTTACTGCTCTCGCCAGATAGACCAGCGTAACCGGCTGTCCTTCATTGACCGCCACCGCAGCGACAAAGCGATCGTCACGGAACTCAATATGCTGGATATCTGCCTGCTGCATCTGATTGAGCAGGTTCGCCACTTCGCTACCGCTATCCTGCAGACTGGCGCTGCCGTTAGCCAGATTTTGGTTTTCCAGCTCCAGTCCGGCAGGCAGTAAGTCGACGACCAGAGCATCCGGCACGTTCTGGCTGGCTTTAACGTCCAGCCAGACCAGCACCAGTTCGCCGCTGCGCAGAGAATCCAGTGATTTGCTGCTCCCGTCGAGTCCCAGGATCTGACGTTCAATATGCAGGACGTTGCTGGCAGGCGTCGGTGCGGTTTGCGGATAACCGCTGACATCCAGACGCAGCCACAGCGGCAGATTACCGGTATTCGTGACGCTCAGCGTGGACAGCTCGTCGGCATCCAGATTCCGGGTTTGCGATTTATCACCTGCTAACGGTTGTTCAGAGAGTGATGTTTGCGCCTGCCACGTGCCAGGTAAATCCTGTAACGTACGCGCGGCAAGGAACAACGCATTATTTTCCTGAGTAGAGAGCCAGCGCTGACCAAAGGCCTGTTCTGACAATGTGTTCAGCAACGTATTCTGCTCTTCAGGTTTGAGCTTGTTCTCTTCCAGCAATGCCAGCATCAGCGCGTTGTCGCGTAGCTGACTGCCGTAATCCGCCATCCACTGTTGTGCATCGCGACGCGGTGTATTCAGCGCCAACGTAAGCGCCTGTTCACTGCGATTAGCATCGCCCATGTTTTTCAGCGCGATCCCCAGTTGCAACAGCGGCAAACCAGAAGCCGCCTGAGCGCGGCGCTCCCAGATTTCACGCAGTGCGCCAAGCGGGGCTTTTTGCTGACGAGCCAACACCAGCGCGGCGTAGGCCTGTACAGCAAACCGGCTTGCAGACGAGTCATCGGTATAACGAATCGACATCATCCCCGGATCCTGCAAATAACGCAGCAGCCGCTCGTTCCCCCGGTTAATCACCTCAACCGGGACGCTGTAGCCTTGTTCGTTCGCGCGGACGAGGAAATCCATTACGTACGCGGTCAGCCAGTACTCTTCCGGCCCGTTCTTATCCCACAGCGCAAAACCGCCGTTATCGCGCTGCATTTGCAGTAAACGGGAAATGCCAATCTCTACTGCCGCACGGCGTTTTTCATCACTGTCGCCCGCGATACCTAATGCCTTCAGTTGCGCAGCATTGGTGTATAAAGAGGGGAACAACCCGCTCGCCGTTTGCTCAAGACAACCGTAAGGGTAAGCTTTCAGTTCACGGATGTAGCGCGCCAGATTCAGCGGCGGTTTACCGCTGAACAGCAATTGTCCCTGCATTGTCACAGGAGAGAAATTAGCCAACTCTTCGCCTGGCAGCTGCCAGGTTGCCCCCGGCTGGAGCGCAACGCCATTATTGACAGTTTGCGCGGGAAACGCCGGGCGCACGCCAATCTTCCACTGTTTGTGCTGCACAGGCAGCGTCTCCCCTGGCAGAGACAGACCGCTAATCTGCGCCTGAATTTCCCCCTCGCCAAAGCCTTCCCGCGCGCGCACCGGAATAAACAGCGTAGTCCGTACGCCTGGCGCCAGATTCACAGGCGCAAGATCTTGCCCTATCAGTTCCAGTAAACCGCTGGCCGCGAGGTTAATATTCAGCGTCTGTGGTTTATCGGTCAGGTTGGTCACGTCCAGCGTCAGGCGCGAAGTATCTCCCCCGGCCAAAAAGCGCGGCATGTTCAGTTCAGCAATCACCGGCGCGGCGACAATCACTTTGCTTTCGCTGCTACCAAAGTCATCCGCCGTCCAGGCCTGCGCCATGACCCGCAGCTCGCCGTTGAAATCACCAATCGGTAACGTCACCGTACCTTCGCCCTGCTCGTTAAGCGTGACCGGTAACGCCTGTTGCGCCACGATATTGACGTGATTAACCGGAGGCTTACCGCCACGCTTTAACTCATCGCCATCGCCACCAAAGCGCAGCGCCGCCAGACGTCCTTGTCCTTCGATGACCTGACCGTAGATATCATAAATATCCGCACCATAGCGTTTTTGTCCGAAAAACGCCTGCCATGGGTCGGGCGTAACGTAATCAGTGATGTTCAACACCCCGCTATCAACGGCAGAGACCAGTACGTTAACCTGTTTTGGCACGTCGCCATTTTTAACGCTGGCTTTAATCTTGACGGTTAATGGCTGATTTGGGCGTATTTTCGTCGGACTTTCCAGCACCAGTCCCAGACGACGATTTTCATCGCCCAGCGGTAAATGCAGCAACCCAACCGCCCGTTTTGGCGTCGCCGAACGGGATTTGTCGCCAGGACGAACCACCAGCGCACTGAGATACAAATCGTGGCGATTCCAGGTTTTATCGACTGGAATAGTGAGGTCCAGGCCATTCGCAGGCACGTCTATTTCTTGCCACCACAACGGTCCTTCGCTAGATTCTACCATCGCATAACCTTTGCCAGCCGCGGGGGCGGCAATATGCAGCTTCATGGTATCGCCAGGACGATAGCCGGGTTTATCCAGTTTCAGGGTCACACGATCGGGGCGAACAGAGCCGCTGCCGTCGCTATTATCCTGCCAGCTATAACCCGCCCAGAAGCGCACGCTGCTCACCGCATCATTCGGCGCTTTTACTTCCAGACGATAGGCGCCCCACTCAACCGGGAAGCTCACTTTACCGGTTTCATCGGCCTTAAGATCCAGAGTCTGCTCACCTTCGATCAGATCTTTTTGATCAAACTGCGATTGCCAGCCCTCGCCTTCAGTCCAGTTCCAGTAATAATCACGACGTTCGCGGATCAAACGCACCTGCAAGCCGGACACCGCTTTTTTATCGCCTTGCGCATCGGCATAAACGATATCGAAAGCAGCATTGCTGTCTTCATCGACGATAGGCTGATTCACCGTGGTGTCAGTGCGATAATCATAAACAGCTTTAGCCGCAAACTGCGGTCGAATCCCCGGCAGCGTATCTGCAGGCCAGATGGCTTGTTCAACCCGACGCGTCACCGGGCGGCCACCCGACTCCAGCAGGCTGGCTTGCAACACCACCTGTAACGGGGAATGCGTCTCCTGCCACTGGCTGTTGGCGGTCACTTCGCCGCGACCGTGATCGTCCAGCGTGAGCTGAACTTCATCAAGACTGCGGGAAAGGTTTTCTTCGGCAATATTACCAAACTGAAACCCCGGCAGTGTCTGCACCGCTTCGCGTAACGGGCGCAGGAAAAGCTGCCCTTGCAGAGCGTTGCCGTTGGCGGGCGCGCCGTACAGGTAGTAACCCACCACCGAGAATTTCACTTCATCAGTTGGCGCTACCGGCATTTTGCTGGCGGTGAGATTGAGCGCCATCCGCTCTGGCATAAAATCTTCAACGTGGAAATCCCACATCCGCGACTGGTTGTCGCCAGTATTGGCGCGAATATGCCACATACCGGTCGGCGCGCTGCTATCCAGCGGCCAGCTAAAGCGGTACAGACCGTTCTCCGGCTGGCTAACAACCGAGCGTAAAACCTGTCCGTCGGGCTTGACCACTTCCAGCTTCACCGGCTGGTCGGGCAACGTTTTACCGTCGCTGTCACGTAGTAATCCATTGAGGATCACCGTTTCACCGGGGCGATAGAGATCGCGCGGACCAAACATAAAGAACTGTTTGCTGTATCCCGGTGCGCCGGCAATATCAAACTCAGCCAGATCCAATGCCGGAAGTTTCAGGTCAAGCAGCGTAGTCTGCCCGTCTTTGCGGGCCAGCAATAAGGCAGCTTCTTTATCAGTCTTAAGCTGTACATGCCCCTGCGCGTCACTGGTGGCTTGCGCCAGCGTCTGCCCTTTTTCGTTGAGTAATGTGACTTCAATGCCCTGCTGCGCTGCGCCGTTTTCCAGACTCTGCGTAAAGATATCCAGTTGATTATGGTAACGATGCGCTGACACACCAATATCGCTGAGCGTAAACAGCGTCGCGGCATTACTGTAGTTGTATTTTCCGGCCTGATTCATCACCGCGATGTAAACACCAGCCTGCTGCAACGGTTTGATTTCGCTCAGCGGCAGCAACAGCTTTTCGCGAGTGTTGCGCGCAGGGTTGAGGTCAAAGCGTCCGGTATAGACCAGTTCCGCCATTTTCAGCAGATTATCGGATTCCCAGTTCGACAACGAATTGCGGTATTCCCACTGGCTGACAAACGCGCCGAGCGACTCTGGCTTCACGCGATAAAAATTCACATCCACACTGTTAACGTTGAGCGCCATCACCGGCAGCCCTTCAATCACCTTTCCCGGCAGTAGCGAACCGCGACTGGCGAACCCTACGCTCGGCTGGACGTCACGTGTGGTGATATTTTTTTCATAATCGATACCAAACGTCGCTTTATTCAGCGCCAGTAAATCACGCTCAATGGTAACCACCAGTTCCCGGTTAGGTTCGAGGTGCCGTAAGCGTAGCTCTTTCAGGTTTGGCGCCAGCTCCCAGGCACCATCGACTTTGCCGCTTTTTTTATCGACAACGTGCACTACGCGGGAAAAATCCTGTTCCGGATCGAGGGGAATGGAGAAGGTCAACACGAGCGTTGCCGCGCCGTCGAGCTGGACCTCTGAGGCATCTAACAGCGTCAGCGACTTGCCCTGACTTTGTTGCATCAGCTTCTCTAACTGGGCCTTGTCTTTTGCGGGCGCAGTCTGCGGAGCAGGTGCATCCGGCTTCGCAGCCGTCGTCGATTTTTCGTTATTATTATCACACCCGACAAGTGCCAGCATCAGCATGCAGGCCGCTACGCGTAAATGTTTCATTTTTCATCCCTGGCCATAGTGGCCCGTTAGCTACGTAGAACAACTATTATGCGTTAGTTTTCAGGCTGTGGAAGCCAGTAAATGAACAACGTTGTCCTAATTTTCGTGATTAATGTGGATTCGCCTGACAAATCAGCCTCTTTTACTTGTCGCTTTGCACTAAACGTCCGACAATTTGCCAAAACCTGGTAAAAATGGAGATGCCTATGACCACCGCCTTCTTTGTCGCTGCCGACTGGCTTGCCGAACACATTGACGACCCGGAAATACAAATCCTTGATGCCCGGATGGCACCTCCAGGTCAGGAAGATCGCGATGTTGGCGAGGAGTATCGCGCAGGTCATATTCCTGGCGCCGTTTTTTTTGATATTGAAGCGCTTTCCGACCATACCTCGCCGTTGCCGCACATGATGCCGCGCCCGGAAGCCTTCGCTGTCGCGATGCGCGAATTGGGTGTTCATCAGGATAAACATCTGGTTGTCTACGATGACGGCAATCTGTTTTCGGCGCCGCGCGCATGGTGGATGCTGCGGACTTTTGGCGTCGAGAATGTCTCCATTCTGGCGGGCGGTCTTGCTGGCTGGCAGCGCGATGAGCTGATGCTGCAGGAAGGAAACGAGGAGTTACCCGAAGGCGAATTTAACGTCGCATTTACGCCTGAAGCCGTGGTGCGCGTCACCGATGTGCTGCTGGCCAGTCATGAAAAAACGGCGCAGATCGTCGATGCCCGCCCGGCTGCGCGTTTTAATGCCGAAGTTGACGAGCCGCGTCCAGGCCTGAAGCGTGGTCATGTACCCGGTGCGCTTAACGTACCGTGGACAGAGCTGGTTCGTGACGGCGAACTCAAAACTACCGATGAGCTGGATGCTATTTTCTTCAGCCACGGCGTGAGCTTTGACCGCCCCATTATCGCCAGCTGCGGCTCCGGCGTAACGGCTGCCGTGGTGGTACTGGCGCTTGCCACGCTGGATGTTTCGAACGTCGCACTGTATGACGGGGCGTGGAGCGAATGGGGAGCGCGCAACGATTTACCGGTAGAACCATCTGAGGCTAAATAAAATCTGATTTACTCATCTTTTTCGCCCACAAAAAAACCGCCCAAATGAGCGGTTTTTTTGTGCCAGTCCGGTTCGCGGCCTTTCCAGCAGGCGTTGTTGCCATAGCAACGCAAGCACACCACAGTGCGGTAATATTCCTTTTAAAGGGAGCTAAAGTCAAGTTAATTAGCTCGAAAACTATTCAACAATTGATGTATTATCCTGACCGGCCCTTTTCGCCGTCTCGCAAACGGGCACTGGCTTCAGGAAAGGATGTCCCGTGGCCGTAAACGCAAGCACACCACAGTGCTTGCTATCACGGCATTATCGCCAGTGGTGCTGTCGTGATGCGGTCTTCGCATGGACCGCGCAATGAAGATGCGATACTTCTGTATCGTGCTTGTTGTTTCTGGCGCGTTGTGTCTTCACGGGGACCAGAGTTACTCAGGTAATTCTGCACGCGTGACGCTCAGCACCCAGGGCAAGTAAGCCTGGTAGCCGCCCTTCGGGGCGGCTTTCCTTCACTCAGATAATCCGGTTCTGTTTAAAGTCGCGCAGGAAGCCGCCCCAGCGGCGTTCGTAGAACGGTGCGATATGCTCGGTGATAAAGTGGCTGACACCCTTCTCGCCTTTCTTCACCTGGCAAATATCAATCGGTTCATCGCCCGGCAATGTGTCGGTCGCGACGCTGCCCGCAGCGTGGATGATCTCTTCAATATCACCGTCAGCTTCAATCCCGATCAACAGGTTTGGCTGAGCTTCCGCACTTTCTTTGATTGAGCAGAGAAACGCACGTTTTACCGGCTTGATGGTTTTAAACAGCGTGGTCAGCGAGTCGATCATCTGCGCTGGCGGTTCAGCAACTTCAGAGAGGATCAGCGATTCGCCGCCTTCCAGTACTTCCTGGGTGCTTAGCGGACTCCCCTCATCACCGATCAGCAGACTGATTTCACGCGGCATAAACTCTTTGCCGGTCGGCAACTTCGCGTTGAGAAACAGCGTTTCGCCGAGCGTCATTTCAAATAACGTACGCACCGGCATGACGACAAATGCTTGCTCATCTTCAACCGCCTGCTGCAGGGTCTCAAGGGAAGTAAAGAACGGGATCACGGTTGTGCCGTCTTCTTTTTCCCAGTGCTGAAGGTCGAGGGCGCTGTCTTCAACCACCGCCTCGCCTTCTGCAGCAGTACCCGGCACCCAGACGGTGGATTCAAGTAAAGTACGGAAAAATGCCGGTCGATGCGCAGGCTCTGTCGCCGCTTGTTCCAGCAACGTTTCTAATTCATTTTTTGTTTCGGACATAAGGATCACAAATTGGATGAATACATGTAGGCCGGATAAGCGTAGCGCCATCCGGCAATACAGTCATGAATTATGCGGTCAGCAGATTCGCGATGGTGCGCACACCCAGACCGGTTGCGCCCGCAGACCACTGCTCAACTGGCGCTTTGCGATAAGTTGCAGAGCAGTCGATGTGCAGCCAGCCTTGCTGGTAGTTTTCCACAAAATGAGACAGGAAGCCTGCTGCAGTGCTCGCACCCGCCGGATAAGCCGCACTGCCGGTGTTATTCAGCTCGGCAAAGTTAGACGGCAGCTGACTACGGTGGAACTCAGCCAACGGCAGACGCCAGAACGGCTCGTTTTCTTGTGCCGCGCTTGCCAGCAGACGGGCAGCCAGCTTGTCGTCAAAGCTGAACAACGCGTGATAATCGTTACCCAGGGCGGTTTTCGCGGCACCGGTCAGCGTAGCTGCATCAATAATCAGCTCCGGTTTTTGCGCGCTGGCGTCGATCAGACCATCCGCCAGCACCAGGCGTCCTTCCGCATCGGTATTCATCACTTCCACTTTTTTGCCGTTGCGATAGTGAATAATATCGCCCAGCTTAAAGGCGTTGCCGCTGATCAGGTTATCCGCACAGCACAGGTACAGCTTCACACGCTTGTTCAGACCACGGGTGATGGCAAACGCCAGCGCGCCGGTGACCGTTGCCGCACCGCCCATATCGGACTTCATTGAGTCCATAAATGCGCTTTGCTTGATGCTGTAACCGCCGGAGTCAAAAGTAATGCCTTTGCCAACCAAACAAGCGTAAACCGGGGCTTCTTTGTCGCCAGTCGGGTTGTAGTCCAGCGCCAGCAGCACCGGAGGACGCTCAGAACCGCGCCCCACGGTATGCAGTCCCATGTAGTTCTGCTCACGCAGATCTTCACCTTTGGTGATGCGGTAAGAGACGTTATCGCAGGCAACAGAGCACAGCAGATCGACCGCGCGCTGCGCCAGTTGTTCCGGGCCCAGTTCTTCCGCCGGGGCATTAATGGTATCGCGCACCCAGTCAATAATCTTCAGACGGTTATCCAGCTCTTTGCGCTGTGCTTCGTCCAGGGCAGCCCACTCAACTTTGCGACTGCCTTTCGGTCCTTTATAACCCTGCCAGAAAGCCCAGCTGCGTTCGGTATCCCAGCCTTCACCGTCCAGTTGCACGTGTTTAATACCCAGGCCGTCGATTTTACGCGCGGCGCGCTGGATAAGGCCGAGGTCATCTTTTCCGTTCAGGTGCAGGGTAATGCCTTCATTATTAATGCTGTATGTTGCCTTTTCACCCCAGCGGGCATCGGCAGGTTGCGTGGAAAGCGTAATTTTCATGGCTTCTGTCATTTTATTTATCCTTATTTTCGCGCATACAGGAAAACGGGCCACCCGTGGGCAGCCCGTTGACTTATTCGGCTTCGTCCAGCCAGACCAGTAAAATGGCCTCAAGGATTTTTTCGTTCGATGCCTGTGGATCATCATCGAACTCTTCCAGGTCACAGATCCATTGGTGCAGATCGGTGAAACGAACGGTCTTGGGATCGAGATCGGGGAAGGCGTCGTACAGCGCTTCACCGATTTCACGGCTATCGGTCCACTTCAGTCCCATACTACCCTCTGTTAATGCTCACGTGCATGATTGATTGTGTAACGTGGGATTTCGACCACTAAATCGTCCGCGGTTACCCGCGCCTGACAGCTTAAACGGCTCTCCGGCTCCAGGCCCCAGGCTTTATCCAGCATGTCGTCTTCTTCTTCCGTGCTTTCCGGCAAAGAATCAAAACCTTCACGTACGATGCAGTGACAGGTCGTACAGGCACAGGATTTTTCACAGGCATGTTCAATCTCGATGCCGTTACGCAGGGCAACGTCGAGAATGGTTTCGCCAGTCTCAGCTTCCAGAACTGCGCCATCGGGACAGAGATCCTGATGAGGCAAAATAACAATCTTTGGCATATTAAACCTCGTCCACGGAATGGCCTTTCAGCGCGCTACGGACGGATTTGTCCATGCGGCGAGCGGCGAATTCCTGGGTTTGTTTGTCTACGTTTTTAATGGCTTGTTCTATCGCGTCAACATCGTCACCCTGCGCAACCTCGCTCAAGTGCGCGGCGGCGGTGTCGATAGCCTGACGCTCTGCGGCGCTTAACAGCGCGGCATCAGCGTTCAGCGCACCGGATAAGCTTTCCAGTACACGTGCCGCTTCGACTTTCTGTTCTGCCAGCATACGGGCTTTGACGTCCTGCTCGGCAAAACTCATCGAATCCTGAATCATGGAGGCGATTTCACCGTCGGTCAGACCATAGGACGGTTTGACCTGAATGGAGGACTCAACGCCGGTGGATTTCTCCATAGCGGTGACGCTCAGCAGCCCATCGGCATCCACCTGAAAGGTCACACGGATATGCGCGCCGCCTGCTGGCAGCGCAGGAATACCGCGCAGCGCAAAGCGCGCCAGTGAACGACAGTCCTGCACCAGCTCACGCTCGCCTTGCATCACGTGGATGGACATCGCGGTCTGGCCGTCTTTAAAGGTGGTAAAGTCCTGCGCACGCGCCACCGGGATAGTGGTGTTACGCGGGATCACTTTCTCCACCAGACCGCCCATGGTTTCAAGGCCCAGGGACAGCGGAATGACGTCCAGCAGCAGCATTTCGCTGTCTGGTTTATTCCCGACCAGAATATCCGCCTGGATTGCCGCGCCGATAGCGACCACTTTATCCGGGTCGATAGAGGTCAGCGGCGTACGGCCAAAAAACTCACCAACGCGTTCACGTACCAGCGGCACGCGGGTTGAACCACCGACCATCACCACTTCCAACACATCCTGCGGCTCAACGCCCGCATCTTTCAGCGCGCGACGGCAGGCCAGCAGCGTACGCTTAACCAGTGCGGAAATCAGTTCATTGAAGGTTTCACGGGTGATTTCACCCTGCCATCCCGCCACGTTAACCGTTACAGAATCGGCGTCGCTGAGCGCAATTTTCGCCGCAATGGCGGCATCCAACAGTTCACGCTGTACGCGGTTGTCGCTGCGATCGGCAACCCCCGCCTGCTCGCGAATGTAATCGGCGAGCAGATGGTCAAAATCATCGCCGCCGAGCGCGGAATCACCGCCGGTCGCCAGCACTTCGAACACGCCGCGGCTCAGGCGCAGAATAGAAATATCAAAGGTACCGCCGCCAAGGTCATAGACTGCGATCACGCCTTCCTGACCGGAGTCCAGGCCATAAGCGATCGCCGCAGCGGTCGGCTCATTCAGCAGACGTAATACGTGCAGACCAGCCAGGCGCGCGGCGTCTTTGGTTCCCTGACGCTGTGCATCGTCAAAATATGCCGGAACGGTGATCACGACGCCGTCCAGTTCACCGGACAGCGATTCGGTTGCCCGCGCGGCCAGCGCTTTCAGAATATCAGCGGATACGCGCACCGGATTAAGTAAACCGACAGCGGTTTCAATCATCGGCAGGCCGTTTTCACTGGCCTGAAACGTATAAGGCTGATGCGGATAGCGCGCCTGGATATCCGCCAGAGAGCGGCCCATCATGCGTTTTACCGAACTCACGGTATTGGCCGGGTCAAGCGCGGCATTGGCGCGGGCATCGTAACCGACAGAGTAGCCCTGCGGCTGATAGTGAACCACTGACGGCAACAGGTGGCGACCCTCATGGTCTGCCAGCGTTTCGGCCTGGCCGCTGCGTACGGTTGCAACCAGGGAGTTGGTAGTGCCTAAATCGATACCTACCGCCAGACGACGCTGGTGCGGCGCGGCGCTCAGACCAGGCTCACTAATTTGTAATAAGGCCATTTTCGCTTCCGGAAATTAAAAATCGAGCAGTTTTTCTTCGAGTTGTTCTGCACTGCTTCGCAGTTTATCGAGAAAACGCAGCTTACGCACGGTATCCGCCGCCGCGTCCCACATCTCGTTATCCAGCTGTTCAACCATCAGTTGATGGCGACTTTCAAACATTTTTTTCACGCGCTGGATAAAACTTTCCAGTCGCGATTCGTCTTTCGTCTGCTCGATCTCGTCAAGCTCTTCCCGCAGTTCCAGTTGCTCCATCAGGAACGCGGTATCACGCACCGTGTGCTGCTCATTGCGAATATCAAAACCGTGTAAAGACAATAAGTATTCGGCGCGCATCAAGGGATGACGCAGCGTTTGCCAGGCCTGATTAATGGTGGCGGACTGCGAAACCGCAGCAAGTTGTTCCGCCTGAGAACCGCTGGCGAATTTATCAGGATGATACTGACGTTGTAGATCCTGAAAACGGATCGTCAGGGCCTGGAGATCAATAGGATATTGAGCGGGTAATCCGAAGAGAGTGAAGTAATCCATAACTATCTCAGGGGTAGCCTGTTAGAACAAACCCCACACGTAAAATCATGCGTGTGGGGTTATCGGTGAGCGCGTTATACGTGGAAGCTTTCGCCGCATCCACATTCGTCTTTCACGTTCGGGTTAGTGAACTTAAACCCTTCGTTCAGACCTTCTTTGACGAAGTCTAACTGCGTACCGTCGAGAAATTGCAGGCTCTTACCGTCGACCACAACTTTAACGCCTTTGTCTTCAAACACGGTATCTTCAGCCGCCGGCTCGTCAACAAATTCCAGTACATAGGCCATACCTGAGCAGCCGGAGGTTCTCACGCCCAGACGCAGGCCAAACCCCTTACCGCGGTTAGCCAGGAAGGTATTTACACGCGCTGCTGCACTGTCGCTTAAGGTAATCGACATAATAAAACCTCAACTCTTAATTATTTTGCTTCACGTTTGCTTTTGTAATCCGCAATCGCGGCTTTAATCGCGTCTTCAGCCAGGATAGAGCAGTGAATTTTCACCGGTGGCAGTTCAAGCTCGTCGGCGATATCGGTGTTTTTAATCGCCTGTGCTTCGTCCAGAGATTTCCCTTTTACCCATTCGGTAACCAGAGAGCTGGAGGCAATGGCGGAACCGCAGCCGTAAGTCTTGAAACGCGCGTCTTCAATGATACCCTCATTGTTGACTTTGATCTGCAACTTCATCACGTCGCCACAGGCCGGTGCGCCGACCATGCCGCTACCCACGTTCTCGTCGCTGTTGTCAAAAGAGCCCACGTTACGTGGATTCTCGTAGTGATCGATAACTTTTTCGCTGTAAGCCATGTTGAATTCTCCTTATTGGTGCCGAATTAGTGATGTGACCATTCAATACTGTTCAAGTCCACGCCCTGTTTGAACATTTCCCACAGCGGAGAAAGGTCGCGCAGACGGCCAATGGAGTTGCGAACCAGATTGATGGCGTAGTCAATCTCTTCTTCGGTAGTGAAACGACCTAAAGAGAAACGAATTGAGCTGTGTGCCAGCTCGTCGGTCATACCCAGCGCGCGCAGCACGTAGGATGGCTCCAGGCTTGCTGAAGTACATGCAGAACCGGAGGATACCGCCAGGTCTTTCAGCGCCATAATCAGCGACTCGCCTTCAACAAAGTTGAAGCTGACGTTGAGAATGTTCGGCGCGCCCTGTTCGAGATCGCCGTTCAGGTACACTTCTTCCATGTCCTTCACGCCGTTCCACAGACGGTTACGCAGACTGCGCAGACGCGCCATCTCGGTTTCCATCTCTTCTTTCGCGATACGGTACGCTTCACCCATGCCAACGATCTGGTGGACAGGCAAAGTACCGGAACGCATGCCGCGCTCGTGACCGCCGCCGTGCATCTGCGCTTCGATACGAATACGCGGTTTACGACGCACGTACAGCGCGCCGATACCTTTCGGACCATAGATTTTGTGGCCGGAGAAGGACATCAGGTCAACTTTCAGTTGGCTCAGGTCGATAGGCAGTTTGCCCACGCTCTGAGTGGCGTCAACGTGATAGATGATGCCGCGCGCACGGCACATTTCACCGATAGTCGCGATATCCTGCACCACGCCAATTTCGTTGTTCACGTGCATGATGGACACGAGGATAGTGTCGTCACGCATTGCCGCTTCAAGTTCTTTCAGGTCGATAATACCGTTACGCTGTGGGGCGAGGTAAGTGACTTCAAACCCTTCGCGCTCCAACTGACGGCAGGTATCCAGCACAGCTTTGTGTTCGGTTTTGCTGGTGATGATGTGCTTGCCTTTTTTCTGATAAAAGTTGGCTGCACCTTTAATCGCCAGGTTATCGGATTCCGTCGCACCGGAGGTAAAGACGATTTCACGCGGATCGGCACCGACCAGATCAGCGATCTGATTACGGGCGATATCTACCGCCTCTTCAGCATGCCAGCCAAAACGGTGTGAACGGGAAGCTGGGTTACCAAAGTTTCCGTCCAGGGTCAGACACTGCATCATTTTCTCGGCAACACGCGGGTCCACCGGCGTGGTTGCGGAGTAATCGAGATAGATCGGTAATTTCATTGCTCTATAAACTCCGTACATCGCTTCAATGCAAGGAACCAGGCAACCGGCTGGATGTACGACCGAGTTAACGGGGCGTTTAACACCCCGGCCTGATTCTAAAATACTTTTATTATGCGCGTAACTTAACGTCGATCGCGTCTTGAGCACGATTAGTGCGTGGAGCGTCATGCGTGTGCTGGCGACCAGACACATCCAGGACTTCCTGATTATTCACCAGTTCGCCCAACGTAATGTTGTTGAGGAAACCGGTCAGACGATCGCTCAGATCGCGCCACAGCGCGTGGGTCAGGCATTTATCGCCGCCCTGACAACCGCCTTTGCCCTGGCAACGGGTCGCATCTACAGACTCGTCGACAGCGCTAATGACTTCACCTACTGCGATGCTGCCGGCATCTTTACCCAGCAGATACCCGCCGCCTGGTCCACGTACGCTTGAAACCAGACCGTTTTTACGCAAACGGGAAAACAGCTGCTCCAGATATGACAGGGAAATTCCCTGACGTTCAGAAATATCAGCCAACGGTACCGGGCCCGTTTCTGAGTTGAGCGCAACGTCCAACATTGCGGTCACGGCATAACGCCCTTTTGATGTCAGTCTCATGTCTTACTTAGCCTCAAACTCGCCCCTGCCCGGGGTTTTTTATTGTAAAATGGGGGTATTGCATAGCAGGGGCAAGTCTGACATTCCCGACTAAATCAGTCAACTATTTACTTGACTAATTTAGTCAGGTATTTAACCTTCAGTGCCGTTTTCACTTGCAGGAGGCGTTTCGCTTACTTGCCTTTATTCTGCTGTTCGATAGATGCCAGAATCCCGCGCAGGATATTCAGCTCCTGACTCTCAGGACGCGCACGCGTAAACAGACGGCGCAGCTTGTTCATCACTTGTCCCGGATGGCCTTCGCGAATAAACCCGGTCGACAGCAGCGTTTGTTCCAGATGACCGTAAAAACGCTCTAAATCATCCACCAGCGGATACTCAGCTTCTTCGTATTCGACGCTCTTATCACCTTCCTGCGTCGCCAGCCAGGCCATGCGGACTTCATAAGAGATAACCTGCACCGCCATCGCCAGGTTGAGCGAACTGTATTCCGGGTTCGCAGCAATGGCGACGTGATAATGGCATTTTTGCAGTTCTTCGTTGGTCAGGCCAACGCGTTCACGACCAAATACCAGCGCCACCGGCGTATTCGCCGCTTCAGAGACGCTTTTTAAGCCGCATTCGCGCGGGTCCAGCATCGGCCACGGCAACGTACGGGAACGCGCGCTGGTGCCTACTACCAGACTACAACCCGCCAGCGCTTCATCGAGGGTATCGACGATCTGCGCGCTGCCGATCACATCGCTGGCGCCTGCCGCCAGGGCGATGGCCTGCGAGTCCGGTTTGACCAGTGGATTAACCAGCCACAGATTGGTTAAACCCATGGTTTTCATTGCACGGGCCACAGAGCCCATGTTGCCAGTGTGAGAGGTTTCCACCAGCACAATTCGAATATTTTGCAGCATTGTATTTCTTCGGCTAAAGATTATTCGGGCATATTATCATAAAACGAAGACATATTCCGAACTCGCTGCTATACTCTGCGCCGTTTTCCCGTTCTTTAACATCCAGTGAGAGAGACCGATGCATCCGATGCTGACCATCGCCGTGCGCGCAGCGCGCAAGGCGGGTAATGTAATTGCCAAACACTACGAAACGCCAGACTCTGTAGAAACCAGCCAGAAAGGCAGCAATGATTTCGTGACTAACGTCGATAAAGCCGCCGAAGCGATTATTATCGAAACGATTCGCAAATCTTACCCACAGCACACCATCATCACCGAAGAAAGCGGTGAACATGTTGGTGAAGATTTGGATGTTCAATGGGTTATCGATCCACTGGATGGCACCACCAACTTCGTAAAACGCCTGCCGCACTTCGCGGTATCTATCGCAGTACGCATTAAAGGCCGTACTGAAGTTGCCGTTGTTTACGATCCAATGCGTAATGAACTGTTCACCGCAACCCGCGGTCAGGGCGCGCAGCTTAACGGTTACCGTCTGCGTGGCAGCACGGCTCGCGATCTGGACGGCACCATCATTGCCACCGGCTTCCCGTTCAAAGCGAAACAGCACGCCGCTTCTTACATGAAAATCCTTGGCAACATGTTTACCGAATGCGCTGACTTCCGCCGTACCGGCTCTGCCGCGCTGGATCTGGCCTACGTTGCCGCAGCCCGCGTTGACGGTTATTTCGAAATTGGTCTGCGCCCGTGGGATTTCGCCGCAGGCGAGCTGATTGCGCGTGAAGCTGGCGCCCTGGTGTGCGACTTCACCGGCGGGCATAACTACATGGCGACCGGCAACATCGTTGCAGGTAACCCGCGCGTAGTGAAAGCCATGCTGGCTAACATGCGTGACGAACTGAGCGACGCGCTGAAGCGCTAATCGTTTGATGCCGGATGGCGGCTAGCGCCTGATCCGGCCTACCAGGGAAGTTCCCCGTAGGCCTGATAAGCGAAGCGCCATCAGGCATTCATCCTACAACAGTGCTAAAAAGGTCTTATCCCTCGCCCCACCGGCACCGCGCTCATCCACATCACCACCGCTGCCGCAATTAATACCGCGCCCCCGGCTAACGCCAGCGTCGTCCAGCCAATCTGTCGCCACAGCACCGGCGCTTTATGCCCGCTAAGTCTCACCGCCAGCGTGCGGAAACTGTGTACCAATAAAGCCAGTGACGTAATCGTCAAAGAGGTGCCCGCCGCCATCGCCAGCGCCGACGCCATGCCCCAGTAAAAGACGCCAATCACTTTACTGAACAGCAGTACCATGATGGCCCCGGAGCATGGGCGCATCCCCATAGACAGAATAATCATCAGCCGGGCGCGCCAGTCATCACCGCTTTGCACCTGTTCAGGGTTCGGCAGATGCTGATGCCCGCAGCCACAGCCGTCGTGATGCACATGGCGCGGCATGAAGGCGGTAAACGTTGGCCGCTTTAGCAATAAGCGCAGTTTTTTCAGTGCCCGCCAGCACAGCAGCAGGCCTAACACGCCCACCAGCACATAACTCCCTCTCTCCAGCCAGAAGCTGCTCATATGCAGCTGCCGCGCAGGCAACTGCAAGACGGTGAGCACGATAATCACCAGACCAATCGCGACCAGTCCTTGTAATAAAGACGACGCCAGCGTCAGGCCGATACTGGATTTGAGTTTTGACGGGTGCGTCGCAAGCCAGGTAGTAATCACCACTTTTCCATGTCCCGGCCCCAGCGCATGCAGAACACCGTAGAGAAAACTAAACAGTAGCAGCGATCCCCCTGCCTGGGTCGGACTGGCAGCAACCGCTTTCAACAATCCGCTCATCTGTTGGTTTACTTCGCGCTGCCAGACGATGCTTTTCATCATCACCTGCGGCCAGGCCAGCCATAGCCACAGTATGCCGCCTGCCGCCAGCAGCAAAAATAGCGCCAGCGGCCACAGCGTGAGCCAGCGACGTCCAGTGGGTCGTGGTTGATAAACTACTGACATTGCAGCGTTACCGTTTGTGCGAACTGTTTACCCAACTCCATATCCTCCGGCGGGGCGTCTTCTTTATCCAGCGACTGCGCAAAGATCAGCGTTTGTTCATTCGGCGTCGGGGTGTGTACTGAAATACGGCATTGCTGGCTGATCGCCTGCGACAGCCGGGCATCGCTATCCTGGTCATAGCTCATGTCCACGTAGTAGGTCGGATCGAAGGTTGAAATGGTATATTTTTGACCACTCAGCGGCTGTGGTTCAGCTAAGGGTAGAACGAACGTCAGCACCGCCTGATGTTCCTCACGTTCCATGCCGTATTCCGTCGGCCTGTTTTTAAACTTTACCTTTTGCCCTCCATGCCACACTTCAGTGAAATAATGCTGCCCAAGCACATTCGCCATCACTTCCGCCGCCAGTTTTTTCCAGATCTCCGAGCCAGGTTTAGCATTCCCCGCATCGTAAAGCAGATCTGCCGAGGTGATTTCATCCACCGTCCAGCGCATTTTCAGCGCCACGAACTGATTATTCTCGCTCACTATCTCGGTTTTCAAATGGATAAAGCTGTGGGGATGCGCACCTGCGCCAAAGGACAGGACAGCAAGAAACAACGTTACAATGATGTGCTTAACACGCTGCATGACTTCTCCACGATAAAAATCCAGGCCGCCAGAAATAATGGTGTGTTTGGCGAAAGAGTGCTGAGGATAACATTGAACGAAAAAATGTTGAGCCCCCTTTTCCGGTATCGATTCAGTTCTCAATTTCGACAATTCTTTCTCCAGCAACACCCGTCTGAATCCCTTTTCGCGGCCACAATTTATGCAAAATGATAATAAATTGTTAATTAAAAGTTTTATTTTAATTATTTATTAACAATAGTTTTGCTGGT
Organism: Citrobacter werkmanii; assembly: GCF_008693645.1. NCBI lineage: Bacteria > Pseudomonadati > Pseudomonadota > Gammaproteobacteria > Enterobacterales > Enterobacteriaceae > Citrobacter > Citrobacter werkmanii. Next base: position 3,760,531 of record NZ_CP044101.1, read on the forward strand.
ATGGATATAAAACTCCATGAATTTAACTAATATTTAACCATTAGTTTTCTTTAAATTTACAATAACGGACATAGATCACATTCACGGAACTTATGATTCATTCCCTCTTCCATTCGTAGTTAACTTCACCCCGTGACATGTCCTGCCCCCTACGAAAGGTACAACTATGAAATTCAAACTCGCATTACTCAGTGCAACCCTGGTTTCTGCATGCATGTTGTCCGGCACGTCCTTTGCGGCGGAAAAATATGAAATTGCTGTGGTTGCCAAAGTCACCGGGATTCCGTGGTTTAACCGGATGGAAACCGGCGTTAATGAAGCAGCAAAAAAACTGGATGTGAATGCTTACCAGACCGGGCCTTCCACGCCGGATCCGGCTCAACAGGTGAAAGTCATTGAGGATCTGATCGCCAAAAACGTTAACGCGATCATCGTGGTGCCGAATGATGCCAAGGTCCTTGAGCCGGTGCTGAAAAAAGCGCGCGATAAAGGCATCGTGGTGCTGACGCACGAATCCCCGGACGAGCAGATTGGTCAATGGGATATTGAAACCATCGACAGTGAAAAATATGCGCAGGCTAACGTCGATGAATTAGCGAAAAGTATGGGCGGTAAAGGGGGTTATGCCATCTATGTCGGTTCGCTGACGGTACCGTTGCATAACGCGTGGGCCGATTTTGCGATTAAGTACCAAAAAGAAAAATATCCCGAAATGTTCGAGGTCACTTCACGTCTGCCGGTCGCGGAAAGCATCGATAAATCCTACGCCACCACGCTGGACCTGATGAAAACCTATCCGCAGATGAAGGGCATTATCGGCTTCGGCTCGCTGGGTCCGATCGGTGCGGGTCAGGCGGTGCAGAAAAAACGCGCCAAAGATAAAATCGCCGTCGTCGGGATCGCCATGCCAGCACAGGCTGCGCCGTACCTGATGCGCGGCGATATCAAAAAAGCGCTGCTGTGGGATCCAAAAGACGCGGGCTACGCGCTGGTAACGGTGGCCGACCAGCTGTTGCAGGGTAAAGAAGTGAACGCCGATTTGAGTATTGATGGTTTAGGGAAAGCCGATATCGACACGGAGAAGAAAGTGATCCGCTTTAACAAGATCCTCGAAGTCACCAAAGACAACGCACAATCACTCGGTTTCTAAGGCTTTAGCCGACACCAGGGAACCTTAACGCCGACCGTCTGGTCGGCGCTATCAACCAAACTAACACTTAGCGTCCATGCGGACGTGCGCAGGGGTATTGTCCATGACAGACACCACCGCATTTATCACTCTTGAGAATATCAGCAAACAATTCCCGGGCGTGCTGGCGCTGGATAACGTGAATCTGACGCTGAGAAAAGGCGAAGTTCACTGTCTGGCGGGTCAAAACGGCTGTGGTAAAAGCACCATTATTAAAGTGATCTCTGGGGTGTATCATCCGGAAAAAGGCGCGCAGATTTTACTCGATGGTAAATTATTCCATCACCTGACGCCGCAGCTTTCTTCCCATTATGGTATTCAGGTTATTTATCAGGACCTGTCGTTATTCCCTAACTTTAGCGTCGCTGAAAATATCGCGGTCAACCGCTATCTGCCCGGTGGCGATATCTGGGTACGCCGTGGCGCGATGAAACAGCAGGCGCTGGCCGCCATGAAACGCATCGGCGTGAACATCGATCCCGATAAAAAAGTCGAAAAACTGTCGATTGCCGACCGGCAACTGGTCGCCATTTGCCGCGCTATTGCCGCCGATGCGCGTCTGGTGATTATGGATGAACCCACCGCTTCGTTAACCCGCCAGGAGGTCAATGGTCTGCTGCGGGTCGTCAACGAACTGAAAGCGGCCGGGATTTGCGTGGTGTTTGTCAGCCACCGTCTGGATGAAGTGATGGAAGTGGCGGACCGTATCAGCGTGATGCGCGACGGCAAACTGGTGGGAACATACCCAGCCAGCGAACTCGACAGTCACGAACTGGCCTTCCTGATGACCGGACAACGCTTCCACTACAGCCCGCTGCCGGAAAGACCCGCTATTGAGCAAGAGCCGCTGCTCGAGCTACGCAACCTCAGCCGCCGGGGGAAATACCAGAACATCAATTTATCGCTACATAGCGGTGAGATTGTCTCCATTGTCGGTCTGCTGGGTGCCGGTCGCACCGAGCTTTGCCTCAGTTTGTTCGGCATGACCCATCCGGAAAGCGGCGAAATGCGCATTAACGGTCAGCCGGTTACTCTGCGCAATAACCATGACGCCATCAAACACGGGATCGGCTATGTCTCAGAAGATCGCCTGACGCAGGGGTTGATCATGGAGCAGTCGATCTATGACAACACCATCGTCACGGTGTTTGACCAACTGCATACCGGCAGCGGTCTGCTCGATCATCGTAAAGCGCAAAAGCTGGTCGCCGATTTGATCCGTGAGTTGAACATTAAAGTCTCCGATCCGCATCTGCCGGTTAAAACGCTCTCCGGCGGTAATGCTCAACGCATTGCCATTGCCAAATGGGTGGCAACCCATCCGCGCATCCTGATCCTCGACTCCCCTACCGTCGGCGTGGATATCGCCAACAAAGAGGGGATTTACCAGATAGCCCGCGATCTGGCGGAACAGGGAATGGCGGTACTAATGATTTGCGATGAAATCCCGGAAGCGTATTACAACAGCCATCGTGTGCTGGTGATGCGCCGCGGCAAACTGGTGGCGGAATTTAATCCTCATCACTGCCGTGAAGAGGAGATTGCTGAAGTGGTCGAGGTAATCAATGAATAGTCTGCGTCTCTCCCGTTTAATCGGGCAACATGAATTCTGGCTGGGCCTGCTGGTCGTGGCGCTCGCCGTCGGGCTGAGCGTCAGTACCGATGAGTTCCTGTCGCTGGGCAATCTCACAGATGTCGCCACCAGTTACGCGATTCTCGGCATTCTCGCCTGCGGGCTGTTTGTGGTGCTGATTTCCGGCGGGATCGACATCTCATTTCCGGCGATGACCGCGATTGCCCAGTATGCGATGGCCAGTTGGGTGATCGCTCACGGCGGCAACTTCATATTGGCTTTAACCATCGCAATGGCGGTAGGTCTGCTGCTTGGGCTGATTAATGGCTTCCTGGTGTACTGGCTGCGCGTTCCGGCGATCATCATTACCATCGCCACGCTAAACGTCTACTACGGCCTGCTGGTTTATGCTACCAAGGGTACCTGGCTGTACGGCTTCCCGGACTGGTTTATGAACGGTATCAACTGGTTGTCGTTCACCGCGACAGACGGCTACGACTACGGTTTAACCCTGCCCCTGCTGTGCCTGGCGGCGGTGATCATCTTTACCGCCGTACTGATGAACTATACCCGTCTTGGCCGTCAGGTTTACGCCATGGGCGGCAACCGCGACGCGGCCTCGCGCCTGGGGCTGAATTTGCTGAAGCTGCATTTCTACGTCTATGGCTATATGGGCATTCTGGCAGGCGTTGCCGCCGTGGTTCAGGCGCAAATCACCCAGTCTGTTGCCCCCAATTCCCTGCTCGGCTTTGAGCTGACGGTGCTGGCGGCGGTCGTGCTCGGCGGCACCAGCATGAGCGGCGGGCGCGGTACGTTAACCGGAACGCTACTGGGTGTTGTGCTGCTGGCGTTCTTGCAAAATGGTCTGACGCTGCTGAGCGTCTCCTCTTACTGGCACACCGTGTTCAGCGGCGCCATTATCCTGGTCAGCATTAGCGCCACGGCCTGGAACGAAAAACGTAAACTGGCAAGGGAGCTTTGAGATGAAAACAATCGCCAGATTTTTACCCGGTGATGCCATCATTCGTCTGCAATGCGTCATTATTGTGGTCGTCGCCCTGGTCTTCTCGGCCCTGCTCGGCAGCCGTTTTTTCAGCGTCGCTAACTTCCAGTCGATCGGCTCGCAGTTGCCAATCCTCGGCATGCTGGCCCTCGGGATGGGCATGACCATGCTGACCGGCGGCATTAACCTGTCGATTATTGCCGGTGCGAACGCCTGCTCGCTGGTGATGGCGGCGATTATCGTCACCCACCCGGATAACCCGCTGTTTCTGGCGCTGGCGTTGATTGCAGGAGCAGCGGTGGCGGTGGCTATCGGCACGCTCAACGGCGCTTTAATTGCCTGGGTCGGCGTCTCGCCTATTCTCGCCACCCTCGGCACGATGACGCTGATCTCGGGGCTGAATATTTTGCTCTCCAACGGGACGGTGATTTCCGGCTTCCCGACCGCCATTCAATACCTTGGTAATGCGACGATTGCCGGTATTCCGGTGGCACTGCTGCTCTTTTTCCTCGTGGCAATCCTGCTGTGGGTGCTGCTGGAGCACACCACGCTTGGGCGCAGCCTGTATCTCGTCGGTTCCAATGAGCAGGCTACCCGCTACAGCGGTGTGAATACCGTACGGGTACAAATTTCGGTGTACGTTATTTCTGCCCTGCTCGGCTGGGTCGCCGCCATTCTGATGATGGCGAAATTCAACTCGGCAAAAGCCGGATACGGTGAATCCTACCTGCTGGTCACCATCCTTGCCTCCGTGCTCGGCGGTATCAATCCGGACGGCGGCTTCGGACGCATTATCGGCCTGGTACTGGCGCTGATTGTGCTGCAAATGCTGGAAAGCGGCCTTAACTTGCTGGGGGTCAGCAGCTATCTGACGATGGCGCTGTGGGGCGCGGTGCTGATCCTCTTTATCGCATTACAGAATCGTAAAGCCTGATTTCAGGAGAAAAAATTATGGCAAGTTACTTTATTGGTGTGGATGTCGGAACCGGAAGCGCCCGCGCTGGCGTGTTTGATCTCAACGGCAGAATGGTCGGTCAGGCCAGTCGGGCCATCGAGATTTACCGTCCGCAGGCCGATTTTGTTGAGCAGTCTTCCGATAACATCTGGCAGGCTGTGTGTAACGCGGTACGCGATGCGATTAACCAGTCGGATATCAATCCTATCCAGGTGAAAGGTCTGGGCTTCGACGCCACCTGTTCATTGGTGGTGCTGGATAAAGAAGGCAACCCGCTGACCATCAGCCCTTCCGGGCGCAGTGAACAGAACATTATTGTGTGGATGGACCATCGCGCCATTACTCAGGCCGATCGCATTAACGCCCTGCATCATCGGGTGCTGGACTATGTGGGCGGTATTATCTCCCCGGAAATGCAAACGCCAAAACTGCTGTGGCTGAAGCAGCATATGCCCAATACCTGGGCTAACGCCGGTTACTACTTTGACCTGCCTGATTTCCTCACCTGGCGCGCAACGGGCGATGACACACGCTCATTGTGCTCGACGGTGTGTAAATGGACCTATATGGGCCATGAAGATAAATGGGATGCCAGCTATTTCCGCCAGATTGGGCTGGAAGATTTGCTGGAGCACGATGCCGCCAAAATTGGCCGTTACGTGAAGACCATGGGCGAACCGCTCGGCCATGGGCTGTCAGCGCGCGCCGCCAGCGAAATGGGACTCATCCCCGGCACCGCGGTCAGCGTATCAATTATTGATGCCCACGCCGGTACGCTCGGCACGCTCGGCGCCAGCGGCGTTTCTGGCGAGGTGCCGGATTTCGACCGTCGTATCGCACTGATTGGCGGCACCTCCACCGGACACATGGCGATTTCCAAAGAGCCGCGTTTTATCGGGGGCGTATGGGGGCCTTACTACTCTGCCGTGTTGCCGGAATACTGGCTCAACGAAGGCGGGCAGTCGGCTACGGGGGCGTTAATCGACCACGTAATTCAGTCGCATCCGTGCTACGACACCCTACTGGCGCAGGCAAAATCCCAGGGACAAACCATTTATGAAGTGCTGAATGCGTTGCTGCGTAAAATGGCCGGTGAGCCGGAAGATATCGCCTTCCTGACCCGCGATATGCATATCCTGCCCTATTTCCACGGCAACCGCTCGCCGCGCGCCAACCCAACGCTTACGGGTGCAATCACCGGACTTAAGCTGTCGCGCACGCCGGAAGATATGGCGCGACAGTATCTGGCAACCATCCAGGCCATTGCCCTCGGTACCCGGCATATTATTGAAACGATGAATCAAAGCGGCTACACCATCGATACGATTATGGCCAGCGGCGGCGGCACGAAAAACCCGATCTTCGTTCAGGAGCATGCCAACGCCACCGGCTGCGCGATGCTACTGCCGGAAGAGAGTGAAGCCATGCTGCTGGGCGGCGCCATGATGGGAACCATCGCCGCAGGCGTTTTTGACTCCTTCCCGGAAGCGATGTCGGCGATGAGCCGGATTGGTAAAACGGTCACCCCGCAAACCAACCGTATTAAACAGTACTACGATCGCAAATATCGGGTATTCCACGAGATGTATCAGGATCATATGAAATATCGCCAGTTGATGCAGGAGGAGGCATGAGTAATTCATGGTCTCAAGCCACCGGCGTATTCCAGATCTACAGCGATGCCCTTGCGGGACTGGGACAGCATCTGACTGAGCCGGTCTGGCAGTCGCTGATGGCGGAACTGCGCGGATGCCAGGGGAAAATCGTCGTTACCGGCGTCGGTACCTCCGGCATTGCGGCGCGTAAAGTCGCGCATATGCTCGCCTGCGTGGAGCGCCCGGCGATTTATCTCAATGCCACCGATGCGGCGCACGGCGATCTGGGGTTTTTACGCGCCGACGACCTGGTTATTATGCTGTCGCGCGGTGGCAATTCGGATGAACTTACCCGGCTGCTGCCTGGGCTGGCGGCGAGAAATGTGCCGATCCTGAGCGTGACGGAAAACGCCAATTCGGCCATCGCTAAAGCGTCGAGGCTGGTGATTTCCACCGGCGTACAGCGTGAGGCCGACCCGCTGAACATGCTGGCGACGACCTCAATTCTGCTGGTTCTGGCTATCTTTGACGCCGCCTGCGCCTGTCTGATGAGTGAAAGCGGCTACTCAAAGGAGACGCTGCTGGCGGTGCATCCCGGCGGCGATGTGGGATTAACGCTGAGCCGTGGGCAGTAACGCCAGGCATCTGTTCCGGAGGTAATGAATCTGTTGCCTCCGGTGTATTGCTACGTTCACCTTATGTTTTTCACTTCTCTGAAATAATAGTACCCGTGAACGTGTTAAGGGTACTATCGCCGTACCCTTAACAATCCCGGCTCCCGGCGGGAAAATTGCCACTTCGTGGTTCCCTCCGCTTATTCCTCCAGGCTACCGGGCCGGGCGCGAGGTAGCGTCCTTGCAAAGCGCGCCCTGAGCCAGCATCCATGCTGGCTCTCCCGGCCTTACGGAAACACGTCGGCAATTTTCAGCCGTACCAGCCCACACCTGACCACCTGTATTTTTATTTGAAAATATCTGAACAGCAAAACCGATATAGCTAAAAGCAAGAGCGCTGAAGCGACACCCCGATCCGGAATCACATGTTCTCCATAATGTTTAACAGACATGCAGTACATCTCTACCAGTTCTTTTATATGTAAACTAAAGATAAAACCGTGAAAAAGTGGATTAACGCGCTGCGTTTCACTACCGCTATCTGTTCCGCACGTTAAAAATTCTGTGACGCTCCCCAGCATTCCTGGCGTAAAGCTTTCCATTCCGCAAATCTATGCGCAAACTTTAACTATTCTTATCAAACATACTCACGGGAGATTCTACAGATGATGTCAACGCTCGCCCCGCCATCTGTACTTTCCGCTCCCCAACGCCGTTGCCAGGTACTGCTGACGCTTTTTCTGCCGGGGCAGATTGCTACCGCGCAGACCTTCAGCAGTCTCAATGGCGTCGATGATGCCACCGTTCAGGAGGATATCATTGGCGCGGGGCTCGAAATCCAGCGCTATCATCGGCTCGCCATTACTTCCGCCCAGAATGGCGGCTATACGATCGAAGGCGCCCCGCTGAACCAGCGGCTGTGCCTGTTGCATTGGCTGCGCCGTGGCCTGCGGATCTGCCCGACGTTTATCACGCAACATTTCACACCCACATTGAAAATGGCGCTTAAACAGCAGGGTATAGCGCGCACGTTGTATGATGACACCAATCTGCATGCGCTGATTAACCTCTGCTCCCGACGCTTGCAAAAGCCCTTTGAGTGCCGTGATATCCAGTTCCTGCGGCTGTTTTTACAATACTGCCTGCTGCAACATCACGCGGGGATCACCCCGGAGTTTAATCCGCTCCAGCAGCGCTGGGCGCAATCCTGCGCGGAGTATGCGCTCGCTGAGGAGATTGCCCGCCACTGGCAACGTCACGTCATGCAAAGTGCGCCGCCGGGCGAATCGCTGTTTATGGCATTGCTGTTCTCAATGATTCGCATCCCCGATCCCATCCGCGATAACCACCAGCAGGATCGCCGTTTGCGTCTGGCTATCGCGCGGCTGGTGCTGCGTTTTCGCGAGTATGGCAACGTTCGCTTCAGTGATGAACAAGGGCTGAACGACCAGTTGTATATCCACCTTGCCCAGGCCCTGAACCGCAGTTTGTTTGCCATTGGTATTGATAACACGCTGCCGGAGGAGTTCAGCCGACTTTATCCCCGGCTGGTTCGCACCACCCGCGAGGCGATACACGGATTCGAAGCGGAATACGAAGTGCAATTTTCAGAAGAAGAGATCGGTCTGGTGGCGGTGATTTTCGGTGCCTGGCTGATGCAGGAGAAGGATTTGCACGAAAAGCAGATTATCCTGCTGACCGGCAGTAATGAACAACTCGAAGCGCATATTGAACAGCAGCTACGCGAACTGACGCTACTGCCGCTCAACGTAAAACATATGCCAATGCAGGACTTTCAAAAAGAGGGTGCGCCGCGCGGCGTAACGCTGATCGTCACACCGTACACTACGCCGCTGCCGCTGTTTTCACCACCGTTGATTCATGCGGATCTGGCGCTGACGTCTCACCAGCAGCAGCAGATCCGCAAAATCCTCGAATCATAACGTCGCAGGCTGCGCCACTACTTTCGGGCGCAACACGATAGCCGGTAGCGCCACCAGCGCCATCACCCAGAATACGCCGCTGCCCAGGTTTTGGTACAGGTAGCCAGCGAAAACGGTCATGATGGCGATACTGCCGCCCATCGCTATCGCGGAATAGACCGCCTGTAAACGAATCACTTCGCTGCCCTGTCGCGCCGCGATATAGCGCATTGCCGCCAGGTGGCAGACGGTGAAGGTACCGCAGTGCAGGATCTGCACCACAATCAGCCACGGTAGTTTGGTGCTCCAGCCCATCAGCCCCCAACGCGCCACGCCGCAAACGGCGGAAAGCAACAGCAGATCGCGGGCACTAAAGCGGCGGAACAGCTTGTGGCTGAGCGCGAAGATAATGACTTCCGCCACCACGCCCAATGACCATAAATAGCCCACCGCCGAAGCGGAATAACCAGCAGACTGCCAGTAAATGGCGCTAAAACCATAATAGGCGGCATGCGCGCCCTGCAGCAGACTCACGCAGGCAAGAAAACGCCAGCTTTGCGTTATTAACGCGCGCCAGGCGGGCCACCCCGCACTCTCCTGCTGACGGGTTTCACCTGCTGGCTGCACGCTCGGACGAATCATCATGCCCAGCAGCATTGAGGCGACGCCAAGCGACAGCAGAATAAGGATCACCCGATAGTCAAACAGGCTCACCAGCTTACCGGTCAGCGCAGAGCCAATCACAAAGGCCACGGATCCCCACAGTCGAACCCGCCCGTAATCCATGGTTATCTGTTTTTGCCAGGTGTTAGCCAGCGCGTCGGTCAGCGGCACCAACGGTGAGAAAAACAGGTTAAATCCGACCATCACCACCATCAGCCACGCCACGTTGGTCCCCGCCCAGAAGGCCAGCGCAAACACCAACGTCAACAGAGCCAGAATACGTAAAGCGGTAATCAGACGAGAGGGATCGCTCACGCGCGGCGCAATCAGCAAGCTACCGAGAAAACGGGCAATCAGCCCCGCGCCCAGCAGTAAACCAATGGTTTCCGGTGTCAGCCCCAACCCTTCGAGCCAGACGCTCCAGAAAGGCAGAAAAATACCGTAGCTAAAGAAATAGGTGAAATAACCGAGCGCCAGCCAGCGCGTGGAATGCAAAGCCATGAATCCCTCCCGTTTGGAGACGGTAGTCTGGCGATAAACTCTGGCTGGCGCAAGAGACCATTAACAGGCAGATAACATGATTTTCGCCCTATTCGACACAAATTTGCATCGCAAAATGACAGCGTTCTCCCTGCGCTAAAACCTGCAATCCCGGCTGCCCCTGCATGTGGTGGGCATTCACCGGATGCGTCTGCGGCTCCAGGCACAGGAATGGTTCACCCGACATTCTGAACAGCATCAGCCACGGAGTTTGCGCTAAAATCGTGACTTTCATCACATCGCGCTGAATAACGGCCCGCCCGCTCCAGCCAGAATAACCCACATTCAACCAGGCATCTTCACCGTATTGCGCATGCATAAAATCCGCTGCGGGTGGAATATCACTTTGCCAGTCCAGTGGCAGATGCTGTTCCCCCTCCGGCCAATAGCCGCTGGCGGTGAACTGAGCCGTACTGTACGTATCAAAGGCGAAAAACGGATGGAACCCGCAGCCATAGATCATCGGTCGTTCCCCGCAATGGGTGAGCGTCAATGAAGCATGCAGGCTCGAAGCTTCCAGTTGGTAGCAAATCTGCGCCGTATAGTCGTAGCCACAGGGATGCCAACTGCGCAACTGTAGCAAACAACCGCTTGGTGTCGCGGTGATAACCCGCCAGCGCTGCAGCCAGCCGTCACCGTGCAGGAAGAAGTGTTCATCCGCCTCATGGTGCGGTAGCACAACCTCTTCCCCACGTAGCATAAAACGGTTGCCCGCCACCCGGTTTGCCACCGGCAGCATCGGGAACAGGCCGCAATCACCGGGCTGCTGACCATGACCTTCACGTAATATTGCCCGTTGATGTTGTAACGAAACCAGACTCAATAGCGAACCGCCCTGCGGATCTACGCACATCCGTAGATGTGCGTTTTGAAGCATCAGCAGAGAATTCATTAGCGGGTGCTTCGTTGTTGGCTTGATGCGCCAACTTTCGTATGCTGCGCCGCCAGCTGTTCCTCCAGCGCTTCCAGCGTCACGCCTTTGGTTTCCGGCACATTACGCAGAATATAGATAAAGCCCATCGCGCAAATCACACCGTAGAGCAGGAAGCTTCCCGATGCGCCCAGACTCGCATTCAGCAGTGGGAAGGTATAGGTCAGCAGGAAGCAGGCAATCCACAACGCCAGCGTGCCGAACGACATCGCTAACCCGCGTACTCGGTTGGGGAAGATTTCGGACAGCAGTACCCATGTTACCGGGGCCAGCGTCAGGGCGTAAATGGCGATCGCCGCCAGCACCAGTACCAAAACCGGCCAGCCCAGAATGCCCAACCCGTATGCCCCGGCAATGAGTACGTAGATAACCGTCAGCCCTGATGCACCAAACAGCATCAGTTTACGACGCCCAATTTTGTCCACCAGCGGCAGAGCGGCAAGGGTAAAGACCAGATTGATGATCCCGGTCGCTACGATCGATTTTAACGTGCCGTTGATGTCGAATCCGGCAGAAGCAAATATCTCCTGCGCATAGTTGAAAATAACGTTGATCCCACACCACTGCTGGAACACTGCCAGCACCATGCCAATAATCACTATCGGTTTGATCTGCGGTTGTAACAGTGATGACCACGCGACCTTGTGGTTATCTTTTTGTAGCGTATGTTCAATCTCTTTCAGCGTTTGCCCGGCATATTCCGCCGAACCAATGCGCTGCAGCATGGTGCGCGCACGTTCGGCTTTTCCTGCCTTCACCAACCAGCGCGGCGATTCAGGGACAAAGAACATCAGCACCAGGAAAATTACCGCGGGCACTAATTCAGCGCCAAACATCCAGCGCCAGCCCGTCTGACCGTTCCAGCTTTCCACAATCGCCTGCTGCGTAGCGCCTGTAGCGACAGGTTCGGCAATCATCAGGTTGATAAGCTGCGCCGCCAGGACGCCAATGACGATGGTGAGTTGGTTAACGGCAACAAAGCGACCACGCTTTTCCGCCGGGCTGACCTCAGCGATATACAGCGGGCTTAGCGCGGATGCCAGACCAATCCCCACGCCGCCAACGATGCGATAGACAACAAACATGTCAAAATTGCTGGCAACTGCTGTTCCCCAGGCTGAAGCGCTAAAAAGGATTGCCGAGAGAATCAGCGGCATCTTTCGGCCAAACTTATCGGCACACCAGCCGGAAATCAGCGCACCAAAGATACAACCAACCAGCGCCGAGCTCATCGCCCAGCCAGATTGCGCCGGATCGGTAATCGAAAAATAAGCTTCATAGAAGGGCTTTGCCCCGCCGATCACCACCCAGTCATAGCCAAACAGTAAACCACCGCAGGCGGCAACCAGGCAGATAGTCCAGACGTAACCAATCTTTAAATGTGTCTGCGCGTTATTCATTATGATTCCTCTTTCAGGGAAACGCAGGGAACAGAAGGTTTCGGGTGAGGTTGCCCCCACCCGTTTCGGGTGTTACTGGAACAGCCTTACGTTAATGGCGTGACGCAGCAGTAACGCCTTGTCATGCGCCGGATTGAGTTGCAGAAGCTCATCAAGATCGCGCTGGCAAGCAGAACTATTTCCCAGCCCCAGATGCCCAAGCGCATTGATAAACAGGCAGTGTTGCTGGTGTTTTGCTTGTGCTGAGGTATCCAGCACCACCAGATCGGGCAGCGATACGGCAAAGAAATCGACATCCGGGACGTTGTCGCGATGCGACTCAACCCATTGCAGGAAGCTGTTGAACAGAGCGTCCGCCTGTGCATCATCGCCAAGTTTTCTCTGCGCCATACCCTGCCAGAAGAGATAGTCCACCGGCTGGTCGTTGTAGTAACGTCCGGCATCCAGTGAGCTACCGCCACGCGTGGCACGGGAGAAATAGCGCCGGGACTCCTCGAAATGCCCCTGCTGCTGGGCGCAATAACCCAGCAAATACCAGATGTCATTATCCGTTTGCCCAGGCAGGCGCCCCTCTCCAAGGTTTTGCGGGTAGTGCAGCGCCTGTTGCAGTTGCGTGATGGCGGTTTGCGGGTCGCCCGACTGAACGGCCTCCAGTGCGCGATGCATCTGATTCAGTAGATATTGCCCGGTGGCTTTGCCTTCTCCTCCCTCCCACGGATGAAATACACGCTCACGTAAGATTGCCGCGGCCTCGTCGTAGCGCCCCAATCCATTCCACAGACTAAGCAGTTCCACCGTCAGATCGTCACGATGGAAGACAATATCTTTGCTGGCTTCCAGTCGTTGCAAACGCTGTTCAGCCGGTTGCGCCATCAGCTTTTTGAGATAGTCGAGTTCGAACAGGAAACGGGCATTTTGCGGCTCCAGTGCTACGGCCTGCGACAGATACTGCATCGCCTGCTGTGCATCGTGCTGTTTGTTCCAGGCATAGATACCCAATAAGCGATGCACTGGGGCAAAATCCGGCTCCTGCGCAAGGGTAAAGTGCCAGCAGGAGACCGCCTCGTCATAGCAGCGTTTGCTGTACCAGAAACAGCCGAGCAAATAACGGGCAAAAGCGCTCTGCTCGAGGGTTTGCAGCATCTGTACTTCATCCAGCGTATTGGGAAAACGGACGCGATTTTGCAGACACTTACGCGCTCGTTCGATAAAAGGTTGCGGATTGTCGCTCAGCGAAGCGCGCCACAGCATCGGTAGCGTTTCCTGGCTGTCGAGCAGTTCCAGCACGCCACGGGCAGCATCTTTTTGCCCCAATGCGATCAACCAGCCAGCCAGTTCACACGCGTTGGTACCGCGCCGCCCGGTAATCGAGATTAGCGCCTGTGCCGTCGCTTCATCCTGACAAATAGCCCAGCGTGCATAGTGCAGGGTGTAACTCAGCGGATAATCAACCAGCTGTTGGCGAATGTATTCCAGCGCTTGCGCATTGCGATCAAGCTTAGCCAGCGCCAGCGCTTTCAGTCCCATCGCCAGGTTATTACTGCCGTTAAAACGCAGGCTCTGCTCGACTTTTTCCAACGCGCCGGCATAGTCCTGACGTTTCATCGCCAGGCGCGCTAACGACCAGAAAGCCGCATCCCGGCAGTTGCCGCTCCAGCTCGCCTTATAATAATTATCCCAGGCGCTTTCATCGTCGCCCTGGCGTTCCTGCGCGGCGGCCAGCAGCATACTCGCCTCGCCATCACGCGGATTCTTATTGAGCTTGTGCGCCCGTTCCAGCGCCTTGCCCGCGCAATGGGCTGCTAATGCCCAGTCCGCGCGGTTTAGCGCCAGCGTCCCCAGCGCCACATTATTGCGATAATCAAGCGGGTCGACCTCCAGCGCGCGGCGGTAATAGTCTTCGGCATAGCGGCTGGCGTGGTTGTACTGCTCCAGATGCTGACCAATAAAATAGAGTTCATCGGTATTAGCAATCGCTTCTGGCTGAGCTGGCGCGCTGGCCGCCGAGGGTAGTGGTAACTCTTGCGCCATGTGCTCTTCGTACTGTAAAAGCGTGGAGCCATCGGCGCGAGTGACGGTCATCGTTACCCGGGCATGGCCATTGTCAGACACATCGGCTAACCAGCTCTGCCCCGGCTCAAGGGTGAGTGTATTCTCAAAGAACGCCTCCCCGTGTGCCGCAAGCGTAACCTGAACATCGCGTAGCGGCGCTATCGCATAAACGCCCACTGAAAGTTGGCTTCCCTCACGCACCAGCCGAAGCGCCAGTTGCGTGCTGGCGTTTTGCACCATGCCAAGTTCGCTGTAGGGCAGGAAGTTTTGCACGAAAACTTTCTCTTCGTACGGCGCAAGCCAGGTGAAATCCGGTTGGTTATCGGTAAAGACCCCGGTCATCAGTTCGATATACGGACCGTTGTCATCAGTGAGATTACGATCCCAGGCAACGCCAAAGTCGCCGTATCCCCAGGTCCACTGTTTTTTCCCCGGCGAAACATGGTGGTCCGCCACGTGCAGTAATCCACCGCGTTCGCCGTGGTGCCAGGCGCCGACAAAGTCATAATCCGATTTTTCCGCCATATAAGAGGTCGGAACGGGTACGTTTTTGTAGCGAGAGATATCCACACCCGCCGAGTAATCCACTTTGTAGTAGGTGCCAGTAGCGACAGGAAACGCTGAAACATCGCGCTTGCCGTGGTCGAATACCGCGGTTACATCCGGCGGAAACACGCTCTGATGATCGTCGCCGCCTTTCACCGCCGGATTCGCCCACCACAGGAAGTGGCGCGGCGTGGCGTTACCGTTAAACACCTTCCCGGTTATTTCGATCAGCGCGCGATCTGGATACAGTGTGAATCCGGTCATCACCTGTAAACCACGCATGGGTTCGACCTCCCCCATCCACACGGTATATTCGCCCTGCTCGCCCTGCTGTTGCGTAAAATCAACCGGCATAAAGGTGGTTGGACGATGATGCTGCGGCCAGTTGAACTCAATGCCGCCAGAGATCCATGGCCCAAGCAGGCCAACCAACGCTGGTTTCACCACTTCGTTGTAGTAGACGAAATCACGTTGCTGCACTTTGTCATACGCACGATGGATACGTCCGCCTAATTCCGGCAGCAGCATGATGCGAATGAAGTCATTCTCCATCCACACCGCCTGATAGTCGCGCATTTCACGCTTGCCGGTCAGGGTATCAATCACGCCGTAGGGATAAACCGCACCAGAGGATCCCTGATATACCCTTTTCTCCAGAAACATCGGGTTAGCGTCTTCTTCACCCACCGTCCACGTTGGGAGGGTGATCGTTTCCTGCCAGACTTTAACTGAACCGTACATGCCGCTCTCCACTCAATAAACAAAAGTAAAAATTTAACCTGAGGCTATTCTGCGGCAGTTAAGTAGCGTTAAAATGCGCAATGCTCACGCAATATAGTAAAGGAAGTTAAGTGTATGCAGCGTTCGGGATTCAATAACGCCAGGGTACGTCAAGCAAATAAACAGATCTTTTTGTCGCATCTATGGCGGGAAAAACAGCTTAGCAAGTCGCAGTTGGCGCAGCTGACCAGTCTGTCGATCCCGGCGGTCAGCAATATTCTTGAAGAGCTGATGGATGAAGGGAGAATCAGCCATTCGCGAGAGACGTTAAGCCAGCGCGGTTTGAGTAGCGGCAGTTATCATTTGCCAGAAACAGGTGCCTGGACGCTCTGCATCAACGTCACCCCCACCAGCATCACCAGCCAACTGGCGGACGCGCGTCTGGTGGCCGTCGGTGACTGGCACCATGAGGTCATTAATCCTGATACGCCAAAAGCGCTACTGGCGGCATTGGCGACACACTGGCGAGAATACCGTCGGCAATTTCCAGAGGTTACGATTAATCTGGCGCTGGGCGTGCACGGCCAGGTTGATCCGATTACCGGCGCATCAAAAACCATGCCTCAGGCTCCGTGGAAAACACCGGTGGAAATAAAATACCTGCTTGAGGAGATGCTTGGTGTGCAGGTCCGGCTGGACAATGACTGCGTGATGCTGGCGCTGGCGGAAAAGTGGCAAAATCCGGCGGCTAACGGTGATTTTTGTGTGATTAACGTTGATTACGGCATTGGCTCATCGTTTGTCATTAACGATAACATCTGGCGGGGCAGTTTGTACGGCAGCGGTCAGATTGGCCATACAATAATTGATCCGGACGGGGTTGCCTGCGACTGTGGCCGTTATGGGTGTCTGGAAACGGTGGCGTCATTAAGCGCACTGAAAAAGCAGGCTCGCGTGTGGATGAAATCGCAACCGACATCCCTGTATGATCCCCAAACGCTGACGACCGACCAGCTTATTGATGCCTGGAGGCACGGAGATGTTCGCATTCAGGCGTGGGCCGAACATGCCGCCAGCGCCATTGGCCTGAGTCTGTACAATTTTCTAAATATATTAAATATTAATCAAATCTGGCTGTATGGTCGTAGCTGCGCCTTCGGCGAGAGCTGGCTCAATACGCTGGTGCAGCAAACCGGATTTAATCCGTTCGATCATGGCGATAACCCACGAGCCCGGGCAACGCAGATCGGTTTCGGTAAGCTTAATCGCGCTCAGCAACTGATGGGCATCGGCTATCTGTATGTCGAGTCGCAGCTTAGCGAGCTGTAGTCGTTAATCCACAACGCTTACGGCTAAACGTTCATGCACCGTGGCGATAAAGTCGGTCAGCGCCGGTTTCAGCGCCCCCTTTTTCCACGCCATCAGCAGCGCAATGGTTGGAACATCGCCAACAATAGGGCGAAAAACCACCTGCCCGGTATTAAAATTATTCATATAACCGGGTATCAAAGTCACCCCCAACCCCATGCTGACCAGGTTCATGGTCACCAGAATATTGGTCGCCACCTGCACGATATTGGGCTGGCTTTTTTGCTGCTGAAACCAGTTTTTGACAATCATCGCTAACGCGCCGGAATAGGCCGGATCGGTACTGACAAAATTGACGCCGTGCAGTTGCTGTGCCGATATCGATTTCTCATTAGCGAGTGGATGATTCACCGGTAATACCACCACCAGCGGCTCATGAATCAGCTCCAGATAATCCAGTTCCGGGCTGTAAACCGGATGACGCATTAAGCCAACGTCCAGCTCTCCGCGCAGGATCTTCTCCTCCTGCTCAGTGGTGATCAAACTGACCAGTTCAATATGCATATCCGGTTGTTTTAAACGAAACAAAGGCAGCACTTTGGGCAACAGATTTACCTCTGCGGAAGGGACAAAGCCGATGGCGAAATGGTTATCTTCCTGCACCGTTTTACGGGCGCGAACTTTGGCATTTTCCGCCTGCGCGAGGATAACCAACGCATCCTGTAAAAAACATTCACCTGCTGCCGTTAACGCAACTTTGCGCTTGTCCCGCACCAGCAAGGGAACCCCCACACAGGTCTCCAGATCGCGGATCTGACTGCTTAACGAGGGCTGAGAGGTATGCAGTTTTTCTGCCGCCCGGGTGAAATTCAGCGCCTGCGCCACCGCCACAAAATAGCGTAAGTGCCTCAGTTCCATGCCCTTCTCCTTGTTATCGAAAAAATGTCTCAACTGGTAGAAATTTACTATTTCACAGATTGATAACTAACCAGCAACATCCTTAGGGTACAAAAAAAGAAGGTCAATACATCTTAGCTTTCAGGATTAAAAAATATGACCATACCCTCAAATTTAGACATCTACCGACTGATCGACACGCAAAACGGTCGCGTAACCCCACGTATTTATACCGACCCTGAAATTTACCAACTGGAGCTGGAACGCATCTTCGGACGCTGCTGGCTGTTTCTCGCCCACGAAAGCCAAATCCCCAAACCGGGCGATTTCTTTAACACTTATATGGGCGAAGACGCCGTGGTGGTGGTGCGCCAGAAGGACGGCAGCATCAAAGCGTTTCTCAACCAGTGCCGCCACCGCGCGATGCGCGTGAGTTATGCCGACTGCGGTAACACCCGCGCCTTCACCTGCCCGTATCACGGCTGGTCATACGGCATTAACGGCGAGCTGATCGACGTGCCGCTGGAGCCGCGCGCCTACCCACAAGGGTTGTGCAAATCCCACTGGGGGCTGAACGAAGTGCCATGCGTCGAGAGCTACAAAGGGCTGATTTTCGGTAACTGGGATACCACCGCGCCGAATCTTCGCGATTATCTCGGCGACATCGCCTGGTATCTCGACGGCGTGCTGGATCGCCGTGAAGGCGGCACTGAAATCGTCGGCGGCGTACAGAAGTGGACCATCGACTGTAACTGGAAATTCCCCGCCGAACAGTTCGCCAGTGACCAGTATCACGCGTTGTTCAGCCACGCCTCTGCCGTACAGGTATTGGGCGCGAAAGACGACGGCAGCGACAAACGCCTGGGAGACGGTCAAACCGCCCGCCCGGTGTGGGAAACCGCCAAAGACGCGCTACAGTTCGGCCAGGATGGACACGGCAGCGGCTTCTTCTTTACCGAGAAACCGGACGCCAACGTCTGGGTCGACGGCGAAGTCTCCAGCTACTATCGCGATACCTATGAAGAGGCCGAGCGGCGTCTGGGTAAGGTACGCGCGCTGCGTCTCGCCGGTCACAACAATATTTTCCCCACGCTCTCCTGGCTGAACGGTACCGCCACGCTGCGCGTCTGGCATCCGCGCGGGCCGGACAAAGTCGAAGTATGGGCGTTCTGCATCGCCGATAAAGCCGCCTCTGATGACGTCAAAGCCGCTTTTGAAAACAGCGCCACCCGCGCCTTCGGCCCGGCGGGGTTCCTTGAGCAGGACGACTCGGAAAACTGGTGTGAGATTCAAAAACTGCTCAAAGGCCACCGGGCACGCAACACCAACCTGTGCCTGGAGATGGGGCTCGGCCAGGAAAAACGTCGTGAAGACGGCATTCCGGGGATCACTAACTACATCTTCTCGGAAACCGCCGCCCGCGGCATGTATCAGCGTTGGGCCGATTTATTAAGCAGCGAAAGCTGGCAGGAAGTGCAGGAAAAAACCGCCGCATACCAGCAGGAGGTGATGAAATGAGCGCGTTAGTCTCCCCTGAGCTGCATCACCGCATCAGCCAGTTTCTGTATGAAGAAGCGCGTCTGCTGGACGACTGGCAGTTCCGCGGCTGGCTGGCGCAACTGGATGACGACATTCGTTACACCATGCGCACCACGGTGAATGCCCAGACGCGCGACCGCCGTAAAGGCGTACAGCCGCCGACCACCTGGATTTTCAACGACAATAAAGACCAGCTTGAACGCCGCATCGCGCGGCTGGAAACCGGCATGGCCTGGGCCGAAGAGCCACCTTCCCGCACCCGCCACATGATCAGCAACCTGCAGGTGAGCGAAACCGACCAGCCGGACGTGTTCGCCGTGCGCCTGAACTATCTGCTGTACCGCGCACAAAAAGAGCGTGACGAGACGTTCTACGTCGGCACGCGCATGGATAAGGTCCGTCGTCTGCAGGGCGACGAATGGCGCTTACTGGAGCGTGAGATCGTGCTCGATCAGGCGGTGATCACCTCCCACAACCTGAGTGTACTGTTCTGATGAGCCGCATATTTGCCTGCTCCGCCACGGAGCTGCCGGAGGGGGAAGCCCTCCGGCTGGAAACCTCTCCCGTCATCGCGCTGTTTCACGTTGGCGGTGAGTTTTATGCCATTAACGATCGCTGTAGCCACGGTAACGCCTCGATGTCGGAGGGCTATCTGGAAGACGACGCCACGGTGGAGTGCCCGCTGCACGCCGCCAGCTTCTGCCTGAAAACCGGCAAAGCGTTGTGCCTGCCCGCCACCGATCCGCTCACCACCTATGCGGTGCATGTGGAAGGCGGCGAGGTGTTTATTGATTTACCCGAGGAGGCCAGATGAGCGATTTACGCGATAACGTTGTGTTTATTACTGGCGGCGGCTCCGGGCTGGGGCTGGCGCTGGTAGAACGCTTTATTGAAGAAGGTGCGAAAGTCGCCACGCTCGAGCTGTCCGCAGCGAAGATTGCCAGCCTGCGCCAGCGCTTTGGTGAACACGTACTGGCGGTGGAAGGCAACGTGACCTGCTATGCCGACTACCAGCGCGCGGTTGATCGGATCCTCACCACCTTCGGCAAGCTGGACTGTTTTATCGGCAACGCGGGTATATGGGATCACAACGCTTCGCTGGTCAATACGCCCGTCGAGGCGCTGGAAAGCGGCTTCCACGAGCTGTTTAACGTTAACGTGCTGGGCTATCTGCTGGGCGCCAAAGCCTGCGCCCAGGCATTAATCGCCAGCGAAGGCAGCATCATCTTTACCCTGTCTAACGCCGCATGGTATCCCGGCGGCGGCGGGCCCCTGTATACCGCCAGCAAGCACGCGGCCACCGGGTTGATTCGCCAACTGGCCTACGAACTCGCCCCCAAAGTGCGGGTGAACGGTGTCGGCCCGTGCGGCATGGCGACCGATCTGCGTGGCCCGCAGGCGCTGGGGCAAAACGACACCTCGATTATGCAGTCGCTAACACCGGAGAAAATCGCCGCCATTCTGCCGTTGCAGTTCTTCCCGGAACCGGCTGACTTCACCGGCCCGTACGTGATGCTGGCGTCACGCCGCAACAACCGTACGCTAAGCGGCGTGATGATCAACGCCGACGCCGGCCTGGGGATCCGTGGGATCCGCCACGTCGCGGCTGGTCTGGATCTGTAAGGAGTCATCATGAACGAACAGATTATTGCCATCATCGGCGGCGGCCAGGCGGGAGCGATGGCCGCCGCCGCGCTACGTCAGCAGGGGTTTAGCGGACCGTTACACCTCTTTTCTGACGAGGCTCACCTGGCCTACGAGCGCCCGCCGCTGTCAAAAGCGATGCTGCTGGACGATAACCCGCAGCTTCAGCCGGTTCTGCCCGCCAGCTGGTGGCAGGAACACAACGTGCAGTTGCATCTGGGCGTTACGCTACGCGAGATTGATCGCGCCTCGCGTACGTTAACGCTCGCCGATGGGCAAACCTACCGCTGGACTCAGTTGCTGCTGGCTACCGGGGCCGCCGCCAGACCGCTACCGCTGCTGGATGCGCTGGGCGAGCGCTGTTTTACCCTACGTCATGCGGGAGATGCCGAGCGTCTCCGGGCTGCGCTACAGCCAGGAAAATCGATCGTGATTGTCGGCGCGGGCACCATTGGCCTGGAGCTGGCGGCCAGCGCCATCCAGCGCGGCTGCCGGGTGACGGTAGTCGAACTGGCATCAACGGTGATGGGCCGCAATGCGCCTGCGCCGGTGCGCGACTATCTGTTAGCCCGCCATCAGCAGGCCGGGGTGAGAATGCTGCTCAATAGCGCCATTGAGCACGCTGAAGCGGGAGAATTTCTCACGCTCACGCTGCAAAACGGCGAATTACTGAAGGCCGATGCGGTGGTTTACGGCATCGGCATCGTGGCGAACGATACGCTGGCCCGCGACGCGGGGCTGGAAACGGCCAATGGTATTATTGTCGATAGCGCCTGCGCCACCTCCGACCCGGTCATTTTCGCCGCCGGTGATGTGGCGCTCACTCGCCAGCCGGACGGTTCGTTAAAGCGCATAGAAAGCTGGGAAAATGCCAACTGCCAGGCGCAAGTTGCCGCTGCTGCTATGCTCGGTTTACCCCTGCCAGAAGCCACGCCGGGCTGGTTCTGGACCGATCAATACAGTGATAACCTGCAATTTGTTGGTGAAATGCAGGGAGAAAGTTGGCTCGCACGTGGCGATCCTGATGCGCAGAAAGCAATATGGTTTAGTTTGCAGAATGACGTTATTGTCGGCGCAGTGACGTTGAACCAGGGCCGGGAAATGCGCTTATTGCGGAAATGGATTCAGGCTAAGAAAAAGCCGCCAGTGGCAGCTTTAGTCGATGAAACAATCTTGCTTAAGTCACTATAACTGGCGGATGTCTCTTCGTTTATCCGGCCTACAGGTAACTCACCTGTAGGCCGGATAAGGTCCAGCAATCAATATGACTTACGCGTAAACCGGGAAGCGTGCGCAGATATCCAGCACTTTACCTTTGATGCGCTCAATTACCGCTTCATCATTGATATTGTCCAGAACATCACACATCCAGCCAGCCAGCTCTTTCACTTCCGCTTCTTTAAAGCCACGGCGAGTGACAGCCGGAGAACCGATACGGATACCGGAAGTCACAAACGGGCTCTTCGGATCGTTCGGTACGCTGTTTTTGTTCACGGTGATGTTAGCACGACCCAGTGCAGCGTCAGCTTCTTTACCGGTCAGGTTTTTATCAACCAGATCCAGCAGGAACAGGTGGTTTTCAGTCCCACCGGAAACCACTTTGTAGCCGCGGTTCAGGAACACTTCCACCATCGCTTTGGCGTTTTTCGCAACCTGCTGCTGGTAAACTTTGAACTCTGGCTCCATCGCTTCTTTCAGCGCCACGGCTTTCGCCGCAATCACGTGCATCAGCGGGCCGCCCTGCGCGCTTGGGAACACGGCGGAGTTCAGTTTTTTGTACAGCTCTTCATCACCGCCTTTCGCCAGGATCAGGCCGCCGCGCGGACCCGCCAGGGTTTTGTGGGTGGTGGTGGTCACAACGTGAGCGTGCGGAACCGGGTTCGGGTAAACGCCGGCGGCAATCAGACCGGCAACGTGCGCCATGTCGACGAACAGGTATGCGCCGATGCTGTCGGCGATTTCACGCATTTTTGCCCAGTCAACCACGCCGGAGTAGGCAGAGAAGCCACCGATAATCATTTTCGGTTTGTGCTCTTTGGCCTGCTTAGCCATGTCTTCGTAGTCAATTTTACCGGACTCATCAATGCCGTAAGGAATGATGTTGTACAGTTTGCCGGAGAAGTTAACCGGGGAGCCGTGAGTCAGGTGGCCGCCCTGCGCCAGGTTCATACCCAGCACGGTATCGCCCGGCTGCAGCAGCGCGGTGTAGACAGCGAAGTTAGCCTGAGAGCCAGAGTGCGGCTGTACGTTAGCGTAGTCAGCGCCAAACAGCTCTTTAGCGCGATCGATAGCCAGTTGCTCAACGATATCAACGTACTCGCAACCGCCGTAGTAGCGCTTGCCCGGATAACCTTCAGCGTATTTGTTGGTCAGCTGAGAACCCTGCGCCTGCATTACACGCGGGCTGGTATAGTTTTCGGAGGCGATCAGTTCGATGTGCTCTTCCTGACGTACTTTTTCCTGCTCCATAGCCTGCCACAGTTCGGCATCATAATCGGCAATGTTCATTTCACGCTTTAACATCCGCATCTCCTGACTCAGCTAACAAGTAAATTTTGGCCTGAAAAGGCAGTCTTCCAGGACTTCGGCCAACAGTATAACCGAATCATTCTTCGATAACAGGTCTTGACAAAGGATTTTACGCAAACGATTACCTTCACGGCACACAAGGCTTTGGAGAACAAAGGTCTGCTGAATTTCAACGGATTTCTTTTCAGGTTTGTGATGCAGATTTTTCACGATGTAACCTTTACAACGCAAAGTTACAAAGAACCATTTACAATGCAGGGGTATTTTTTATAAGATGCATTTGACATACATCATTAAAGTTTCAGATAAAGGAAGACCGTATGCTTGACGCACAAACCATCGCTACAGTGAAAGCCACCATTCCCCTGCTGGTTGAAACAGGTCCGAAGCTGACCGCCCATTTCTACGATCGCATGTTTACGCATAACCCAGAGCTGAAAGAAATTTTCAACATGAGTAACCAGCGCAATGGCGACCAACGTGAAGCGCTGTTTAACGCCATTGCCGCGTATGCCAGCAACATCGACAACCTGCCAGCGCTGTTGCCAGCCGTTGAGAAAATCGCCCAGAAACATACCAGCTTCCAGATTAAACCAGAGCAGTACAACATCGTAGGAAGTCACCTGCTGGCCACGCTGGACGAAATGTTCAGCCCGGGCCAGGAAGTGCTGGATGCGTGGGGCAAAGCATACGGCGTGCTGGCGGGCGTGTTTATTAACCGTGAAGCGCAAATCTACAGCGAAAACGCCAGCAAAACCGGCGGTTGGGAAGGTACGCGTCCTTTCCGTATCGTGGCGAAAACGCCGCAAAGCCGCGCGATTACCAGCTTTGAGTTTGAACCCGTCGATGGCGGTGCAGTGGCGGAATACCATCCGGGTCAATACCTGGGCGTCTGGCTGAAGCCGGAAGGTTTCCCGCATCAGGAAATCCGTCAGTATTCGCTGACCCGTAAGCCAGATGGCAAAGGCTACCGTATTGCCGTGAAGCGCGAGGACGGTGGTCAGGTTTCAACCTGGCTACATAACCACGCCAATGTCGGTGATGTAGTTCACCTGGCCGCGCCAGCAGGGGATTTCTTTATGGACGTCGCGACCGATACGCCGGTGTCGCTGATTTCCGCAGGCGTGGGCCAAACGCCGATGCTGGCGATGCTGGATACGCTGGCGAAAGCTCATCATACGGCGCAGGTTAACTGGTTCCACGCGGCGGAAAATGGCGATGTACATGCTTTCGCCGATGAAGTAAAAGAACTCGGCAAAACGCTGCCACGCTTTAGCGCACATACCTGGTATCGTGAGCCAAACGAAGCCGATCGCGCGAAAGGTGCGTTTGATAGCATTGGTCTGATGGATCTGAACAAACTGGAAGGGGCAATCAGCGATCCGGCGATGCAGTTTTATCTGTGCGGCCCGGTCGGCTTTATGCAGTTCGCCGCGAAGCAACTGGTCGGTCTGGGCGTGAAAAACGAGAACATTCATTACGAATGCTTCGGCCCGCATAAAGTATTGTAATGTATTACGCGAGTAGGCCGGATAAGGCGTTTACGCCGACATCCGGCAATCACTCTGCCTGATGCGCTACGCTTATCAGGCCTACAAATTAACGGCGCGGCTTAGATTGCCGCGTCGTCTTCTTCACCGGTACGAATACGAATAACGCGCGCCACGTCGAAAACAAAAATCTTACCGTCACCGATTTTACCGGTCTGTGCGGTACGAATAATGGTGTCAACGCAGGTATCGACGATGTCGTCGGGAACCACAATTTCAATTTTTACCTTCGGCAGAAAATCCACCATGTATTCCGCACCACGGTATAACTCGGTATGGCCTTTCTGACGGCCAAACCCTTTCACTTCTGTCACAGTCATACCGGTAATGCCGACTTCAGCCAGCGCTTCACGGACGTCGTCCAGCTTGAAAGGTTTAATAATCGCATCAATCTTTTTCATGCTATTCCTTGAAAAGGTCGCCTGTCTTTTGATCGAATAAAGCTAACATAATCCGCAGATTTATTCTTTGAAATCGTTTGCATCCAGCTCATGGCGAGAAAGCAACTTGTAGAACTCGGTGCGATTGCGCCCCGCCATTCGCGCCGCGTGGGTCACATTGCCTTTTGTGATTTGCAATAGTTTGCGCAGGTAGTTAAGTTCAAACTGATTGCGCGCTTCAACAAAAGTCGGCAGCGCGGTGTTCTCCCCTTCCAGGGCCTGCTCCACCAGCGCATCGCTGATAACCGGCGAAGAGGTCAAGGCCACGCACTGCTCAATCACGTTGACCAACTGGCGTACGTTGCCCGGCCAACTGGCGGTCATCAAACGCTTCATGGCATCGGTCGAGAAGGCACGCACGAAGGGTTTGTGCCGTTCAGCAGACTGTCGCAGCAGGTGGTTTGCCAGCAGCGGAATATCTTCCGTACGCTCGGCAAGCGCTGGGATCTTCAGACTAACCACGTTGAGGCGATAGTACAAATCTTCACGGAACTCGCCCCGCGCCATCGCTTTAGGCAGGTCGCGGTGGGTAGCCGATATAATGCGCACATCAATGTCTATATCGCGGTTACTGCCCAGCGGCCTGACCTTGCGTTCCTGTAAAACGCGCAACAATTTGACCTGTAACGGCGCGGGCATATCGCCAATCTCATCAAGGAACAGCGTCCCGCCTTCCGCCGCCTGAAACAGGCCCTCGCGATTGCTTACCGCACCGGTAAAGGCGCCGCGCGCATGACCAAACAGTTCGGATTCCAGCAGCTGTTCCGGTAACGCGCCGCAGTTAATAGCAATGAATGGCTTGTGGCTGCGCGGGCTGGCGTTATGAATCGCCTGGGCAAACACCTCTTTCCCGGTTCCGCTTTGACCGTTAATCAATACGCTCACATCCGATTGCGCTACCATCCGCGCCTGTTCTAACAGACGCAGCATCAGCGGGCTGCGGGTGACGATAGACTCACGCCAGCTGTCATCAGTGGCTGGCGCAGACTGTTCCAATGCGCCATCAATCGCGTGGTATAACGCGTCTTTATCAACCGGCTTGGTGAGAAAACTGAATACCCCTTGCTGCGTCGCGGCAACGGCGTCAGGGATGGAACCGTGAGCAGTGAGGATGATAACCGGCATTCCAGGTTGTACTTTCTGGATTTCAGTAAACAGCTGCATGCCGTCCATTTCATCCATACGCAGATCGCTGATAACCAGATCCACTTTTTCGCGGTTCAGCACCCGTAACCCTTCCTGCCCACTTTCGGCGGTTACGACGCTGTAACCTTCGCTGGTCAGTCGCATACCGAGCAATTTCAACAGGCCCGGATCGTCATCCACCAGCAGCAGATGTGCGGGCTTACGGCTTATCATGGTGTGACCTCATCGGCAGATGGCGCAGTGCCATCCTCGTTATCAGGCGTGGTGAGTTTATCATTCCCGTGCGGCGCGTCAGGATTGTAGCTGCCGGCAGGTTTGCGCGTGGAAAGCTGACGTTCTATATCGGTCAGATTCTCCAGCTTACGGGTTGTGAGATCGAGCTGGGACTGCAAATGCTGCTGCTGTTGACGCAGCGTGTCCAGATCGCTGTCCGATGTTTGCTGGAGTTTACTGTAGCGCATACGCTCTTCGGCAAGCTGCAGTTGTAGCGTTTGGCTGCTGAGCCAGACCTGATACAGCGGTCTGACTTGCGGCGGAATTTGCGGACTTAATGCCTCGAGGCGCGTAACAGCCTCCCGCCTTTCAGGTGGCGTAATGTTAGCGTTATCAAGCAGAATCCCGCGTCTGAAAGCCCCCTGCCAGGTATCTGGCATCATCATACTGGCTTCACTGCGCGCCTGTACCGGCATCAGGCGATTGGCGCAATCCATAGCCCGCAGCCAGTACAGTGGGTTTGTCTCTGTAGGCTGGCTCGTCAGGGACCAGATATCCGTACACTCGGTTGCAAGATAGTCCGCCAGTTGGTAAGGCGGAATTTTCTCCTGAGAGGGGTCGCCAGTAACATGATTCACCGCGTTCGGCACGCACCCGGCCAGCGCCAGACACGGCAGGCTCATAAGCAAGACTCGACGGAAAAAATGTCGTTTAAGCATTCGGAAAACAACGTGTGGCATACTCACCAGACTTAGGTTTATTTTAGTGATTTTTTGCAGCAGATAGGGGCAATTCTATGCGAAAACAAACGCTTTGCGCATGGTCATCAACCAGATACAGTTTGCCTCGCATACGGCGGATGCAATCTCTGGCAATGCTCAGCCCCAACCCGCTTCCTTTTACCGCCCCTTTTCGCTGATGGCTACCCTGGAAAAAAGGCTCGAAGATCATGGTCTGTTCTGCTTCTGGAATCGGTGTGCCTGTATTCGTTATATCGATGTATACCGTTGAGCCATGCAAACTGCTGCGAATCCAAATGTTACCGGATTCAGCGCCATAGTGCACCGCATTGGAATAAAGATTGTCCAGCACGCTCATCAACAGCATCGGTTCCGCCAGGCAGGTGTTCGCCTCAAGCGCTACCTCAGTATGTATCATTTTGCCGCGAGCAGGCAGGCTATGTGCAGAAACAACGCTTTCAACCAGCGGCGCGATGTCCACACTCTCAAGCTCAACCTCGTCATCCGCCAGTTTGCGGTTGTAATCAAGAAGCTGCTCAATCAGCTTTTGCAGGTTACGGCTGCTGTCATCCAGAATACCGACCACCTCTTTTTGCTCCGGCGTAAGCGGTCCAACGACCTGATCGGCCAGCAACTCCGTCCCTTCGCGCATGCTCGCCAGCGGCGTTTTCAGCTCATGGGAAAGATGACGTAAAAACTGATGCCGTTGCGACTCAAGCCAGGAAAGACGTTCGCTCAACCAGATAATGCGCTGACCGACAGACCTCAGCTCACGCGGCCCGGTAAATAATACGCTGTCGCCCAGCGAGCGCCCTTCCCCCAGCCGATTGATCATCCTTTCTATGCCCTTCACCGGGCCGATAATCATACGAGTGAACAGCAGTACCATCGCCAGGCTGACGAGAAACAGCACCAGCGCCTGCCAGCCGAAGAACTGCCCACGTTCGGCAATTTCCTGCTGTAGCTGCTGGCCACGAGAAAAGACCACGGTGCGCGTCGCCTGTACCATCTCGGTATTGGCATTCGCAAACGCTTCCAGCCGGGCTGCCGCTACGCTATCTGGACCGCTGTTATTGCACTGTAATTGCGCGAGGTCGTTGAGATCCTGACGTAACGCCTGATAAAGCTTGGTATCCGGCAACACGCCCGCATGCGCATCCAGCATGTCGCTATAGCGCTTACGCTGACTCTGGTAGACCTTTGCCAACGTTGAGTCATCAAGCACACAATACTGCCGGTAGCTACGCTCCATCTCCAGCGCGGCGTTGGTCATCGCCTCACTGCGTCTGGCGTCAATCAGCGTGGTGCGGTTGGTCAGCGCCGCCTGCGCGCTCAAGGCATTCAGGCTTTGCCACGCCTGCCAGGCCAGAACTAACAACGGCAGCAGAATCAGCAAGAATGCCAACATAACCAATTGACGTAAAGATCGGGGGAAAACTGACCAGCGCTTCAAGGCGTTACTCTCAATGGACAGGAATAGCTTGATGCTAACTGAGGGGAACGCCAGATACAACAAAGCCGGGATTAACCCGGCTTTGTTGTGGAATAAGGCGGTGCCTAACTCGACGTTTCGCCCGGAGGTTGATATGAGCCATGCTAATATCAGATGTTGGACGGCAGGCACCTTGTTGTGCGTCATTCGAAGTTTATGTAGCGCTTCCCGAAGGGGCTGACATAAGAAGGTGAATGAGCCACTGGTTAATATTATGCAGCATCTGTGCCAATATTCAAAACACTTTGTTAACACAATGATAGATATGAAGAATATCGTTGTTCATGCAAAAAATAGTTCTGCCGGTTTTTTGCACTTTCTGTCGCCAATCAGCAACAGCTGTAGCACTTAAAAACAAAACCATTATAAATCATATAATTAAATGTCTCTTTTTGACGACATCATCACCCCGCCCATGTCGGGATTTACCGACACTTTAATTTTGCGGCATAAGCACTGAGTTTATTGCCGGATGGCGGCGTAAACACCTTATCCGGCCTACAAAGAGACAGGCAAAAAAAAAGCCCCTCGCAGGAGGGGCTTAATGGCTATCGGGCTAATTAACCGAGCTGTTTGCGCGCGTTGCGGAAAATACGCATCCACGGGCTGTCTTCGCCCCAGTTTTCCGGGTGCCAGGAGTTAGCCACGGTGCGGAACACACGTTCCGGGTGCGGCATCATAATGGTGACGCGACCATTTTCAGTGGTAACGGCAGTAATACCGTTCGGCGAACCGTTCGGGTTCGCCGGGTAGGTTTCGGTCACCTTACCGAAGTTATCAACGTAGCGCAGCGCCACCAGGCCTTTGCTCTCAAGCTGAGCCAAATGCGCGTCGTCACGCACTTCCACACGGCCTTCACCGTGAGAAACGGCAATCGGCATCATCGAACCAACCATGTCGGAGAGCAGTAAAGACGGGCTTTGCGTCACTTCGACCAGGCTGAAGCGGGCTTCAAAACGATCGGAGTGGTTACGCACAAAGCGCGGCCACAGGTCGCTTCCCGGGATCAGTTCACGCAGGTTAGACATCATCTGACAACCGTTACACACGCCCAGCGCCAGCGTTTGCGGGCGATGGAAGAAGGTTTCAAACTCATCACGGACGCGGTTGTTGAACAGAATCGACTTCGCCCAGCCCTCCCCGGCGCCGAGCACATCACCGTAAGAGAAGCCGCCACAGGCTACCAGCGCCTGGAAATTCCCCAGACCGATACGTCCGCCCAGCAGATCGCTCATGTGCACGTCGATAGCATCGAAGCCCGCACGATGGAAAGCGGCCGCCATCTCGACGTGGGAGTTAACGCCCTGCTCACGCAGTACAGCGACTTTAGGACGTGCGCCGGTGGCGATGTACGGGGCAGCAACATCTTCGTTGATATCGAACGTCAGTTTAACGTTGAGGCCAGGATCGGCGTCGTTGGTTTTAGCGTCGTGTTCCTGATCGGCGCACTCCGGGTTGTCGCGCAGACGCTGCATCTGCCAGGTGGTTTCTGCCCACCACATACGCAGGGTAGTACGGCTTTCGCTGAACACCGGCTGTCCGTTAGCGGAGAGAGTGAAGCGGTCGCCTTCCACGGCTTTGCCGAGGTAGTGTACGCAGTCTGCCAGGCCGTTGGCCGCCAGAATGGCTTCCACCGCGTCACGGTCAGCGGCGCAAACCTGGATCACCGCGCCCAGTTCTTCGTTAAACAGCGCTGCCAGACGATCGTCGCCCAGCGTGCTGATATCAGCCTCAATACCACAGTGCCCGGTGAAAGCCATTTCCGCCAGCGTCACCAGCAAGCCGCCGTCGGAGCGATCGTGGTAAGCCAGCAGCTTGCGCTGTGCGACCAGCGCCTGCATGGCCTCGTAGAAGCCTTTCAACTGCGCCACATCACGTACGTCGGCCGGTTTGTCGCCCAGTTGGCGGTAAACCTGCGCCAGCGCGGTCGCGCCGAGTGCGTTGTGGCTCAGACCAAGGTCAATTAACAGCAGGGCATTATCTTCAGTAGAGAGCTGCGGAGTAATGGTGTGGCGCACGTCTTCCACGCGGGCAAAAGCGGTGATCACCAGTGACAACGGCGAGGTCATTTCGCGCTGTTCGTTGCCTTCCTGCCAGCGGGTCTTCATCGACATGGAGTCTTTACCCACCGGAATGGTCAGGCCAAGCGCCGGACATAATTCTTCCCCGACGGCTTTTACCGCTTCGTATAACCCGGCATCTTCACCCGGGTGACCCGCAGCCGCCATCCAGTTTGCGGAGAGTTTAATGCGTTTGATGTCGCCAATCTGTGTTGCCGCAATGTTAGTCAGCGCTTCACCTACCGCCAGACGGGCAGAAGCTGCGAAGTCCAGCAGAGCGACTGGCGCACGTTCGCCGATAGACATCGCTTCACCATAGTAGCTATCAAGACTGGCGGTGGTCACCGCACAGTTAGCCACCGGGATCTGCCACGGCCCGACCATCTGGTCACGCGCCACCATACCGGTAACGGTACGGTCGCCGATGGTTACGAGGAAGGTTTTTTCCGCGACGGTCGGCAGATGCAGTACGCGGTTCACCGCATCGGCAATCGAGATTTCGCCACGATTCAGGGCATCACCCTTCGCTTTCAGCGTCTGCACGTCGCGGGTCATCTTCGGCGTTTTGCCCAGCAACACGTCCAGCGGCATATCGATCGGCTGGTTGTCGAAGTGGCTGTCGCTCAGGGTCAGATGCTGCTCTTCGGTGGCTTCGCCAATCACCGCGTACGGCGCGCGCTCACGCTTACACAGCTCGTCAAACAACGGCAACTGGTCAGCGGCCACCGCCAGCACGTAGCGCTCCTGGGATTCGTTACACCAGATTTCCAGCGGGCTCATACCCGGCTCGTCGCTGAGGATATCGCGCAACTGGAATTTACCGCCGCGACCGCCATCGCTTACCAGTTCCGGCATGGCGTTGGACAGACCGCCCGCGCCGACGTCGTGAATAAACAGAATCGGGTTGGCATCGCCCATCTGCCAGCAGCGGTCGATAACTTCCTGACAACGGCGTTCCATTTCCGGGTTATCGCGTTGTACGGAGGCGAAGTCGAGATCGGCATCAGACTGACCGGAAGCCATAGAGGATGCAGCGCCACCGCCGAGGCCGATGTTCATCGCCGGACCGCCGAGGACAATCAGCTTCGCGCCGACGACGATCTCGCCTTTCTGCACGTGATCGGCGCGGATGTTGCCGATCCCTCCCGCCAGCATGATCGGCTTGTGGTAGCCGCGCAGCTCTTCACCGTTGTGGCTGTTAACCTTCTCTTCGTAAGTTCGGAAGTAGCCGGTCAGCGCCGGGCGACCAAATTCATTATTAAACGCCGCGCCGCCTAATGGCCCTTCGGTCATGATATCCAGCGCGGTAACGATACGGTCCGGCTTACCAAAGTCTTCTTCCCATGGCTGTTCAAAGCCCGGAATACGCAGGTTGGAAACGGAGAAGCCCACCAGCCCGGCTTTCGGCTTCGCGCCGCGCCCGGTTGCGCCTTCATCACGAATTTCACCGCCGGATCCGGTTGCCGCGCCCGGCCACGGAGAGATGGCGGTCGGGTGGTTGTGAGTTTCTACCTTCATCAGGATATGGGCTGGCTCCTGATGGAAATCGTAGCGACCGGTTTTGTGGTCGGCAAAGTAGCGCCCCACGTCAGAACCTTCCATCACCGCGGCGTTGTCTTTATAGGCGGACAGCACGTGGTCCGGGGTGGTTTCAAAGGTATTTTTGATCATCTTAAACAGCGACTTCGGCTGCTGTTTACCGTCGATAACCCAGTCGGCGTTAAAAATCTTGTGGCGACAGTGCTCAGAGTTGGCCTGCGCGAACATGTACAGTTCGATGTCGTTCGGGTTGCGCCCCAGTTTGCTGAACGCGTCCTGCAGATAGTCGATTTCATCCTCCGCCAATGCCAGGCCGAGACGCACGTTGGCGTCAATCAGCGCCTGACGGCCCTCATCCAGCAGATCGACGCTGGAGACCGGCGCAGGCTGGTGATGCGCAAAGAGTTTTTCGGCATCGTTTAGCGCAGAGAAAACCGTTTCCATCATGCGGTCGTGCAGTACGTCGGCAACCTCCTGCCACTGCTCCGCAGTCAGCGTAGAAGCTTCTACATAGTAAGCAACGCCACGTTCCAGACGGCTAATCTGTTGTAGGCCGCAATTGTGGGCAATATCAGTCGCTTTAGAAGACCACGGGGAGATGGTGCCCGGACGAGGGGTGACCAGCAGCAATTTGCCCTCAGGAGCGTGGCTGTGAAGAGCAGGACCATATTTCAGCAGGCGTGCAAGCTGCGCGTGCTCATCTTTATTCAATGGTGCGTTCAGATCGGCAAAATGGACGTACTCGGCGTAAATATTGTGGACCTGGAGGTTGGCAGCCTGAAAACGTGCCAGCAGTTTGTTAATACGGAATGCAGACAGTGCAGGTGAACCACGCAGAATTTCCATCATAAGTCTCTCGTCTTCTAAGCTTTCGGTGTGCCCAAGTGGGGGAAACGGGCGGTATTATAAAGAATCTACCGCGCCGACGAAACCGTTTGCGTCGAAATAAAATCGCGGCCTCGTCTTATCATCAAATGCGGTCTGTTTTCTGAATAAGTTGCCAACTGACGCAAGTTTAAGCAAAATGCCGCTCATTAATGACGACTTCACTTCTTAAACAACACTACAGCAGGCAGAGACAACGTACGGTTCAGAGAATTAACTAATTGAAAAAATTAAAGATTAATTATCTGTTCATCGGCATATTAACGCTGTTGTTGGCAGCGGCCCTCTGGCCATCTATTCCCTGGTTCGGTAAAGCCGAAAATCGTATCGCCGCCATTCAGTCGCGGGGAGAACTGCGCGTCAGTACCATTGACTCGCCATTAACTTATGCGACCCTCAACGGCAAAAAATTCGGTCTGGATTATGAACTGGCCCAGGCGTTCGCCAACTATTTAGGCGTGAAATTAAAAATCACCGTGCGCCAGAACATCAGCCAGCTGTTTGACGACCTGGATAACGGGGATGCCGATCTGTTAGCCGCAGGTCTGGTGTATAACAGCGAGCGGGTGAAAAATTACCAGCCCGGCCCGACCTATTACTCGGTGTCACAACAGCTGGTGTATCGGGTTGGGCAATATCGCCCCCGAACCCTGGCTAGCGTGAATGAAAATCAGCTGACTATCGCCCCGGGGCATGTGGTGGTTAACGATCTCCAGCAGCTAAAAGAGAAAAAATTTCCCGACCTGAGCTGGAGAGTGGATGACAAAAAGGGCACCACTGAACTACTTGATGATGTCATCGCCGGTAAGCTGGATTACACCATTGCCGATTCCGTCGCCATCAGCCTGTACCAACGCGTACACCCTGAGCTGGCCGTCGCGCTGGACGTCTCCGACGAACAGCCGGTGACCTGGTTTAGTCGTCTGGACGATGACAATACGCTGGCCGCTGCCCTGTTGGATTTCTTTAATTCCATGAACGAAGAGGGTTCCCTGGCAAGACTGGAAGAGAAATATCTTGGGCATGGCGATGATTTTGACTATGTCGACACCCGTACCTTTTTGCGCGCCGTAGACAGCGTGTTGCCAGACCTCAAGCCGCTGTTTGAGAAGTATGCGCAGGAAATAGACTGGCGACTGCTTGCCGCGATCTCTTATCAGGAGTCGCACTGGGACGCGCAGGCCACTTCTCCGACCGGCGTACGCGGACTGATGATGTTGACCAAAAATACCGCCCAGAGTCTCGGGCTGACTGACCGTACCGATGCCGAACAGAGCATCAGCGGCGGCGCGCGTTATTTGCAGGATATGATGAGTAAAGTGCCGGATACCGTCCCGGAAGGGGAACGGATCTGGTTTGCGCTTGCCGCCTACAATATGGGTTATGCACATATGCTGGACGCGCGGGCGCTGACGGTCAAAACCAAAGGCAATCCGAATAGCTGGTCCGATGTAAAACAGCGGCTACCGCTGCTCAGCCAAAAGCCGTATTACAACAAGCTGACCTATGGCTATGCGCGTGGTCATGAAGCCTACGCCTATGTGGAAAATATCCGTAAATACCAGATAAGCCTGGTGGGATATCTGCAAGAAAAAGAAAAGCAGGCGCAGGAAACGCAGCAACTGGCGCAGGATTACCCGGCGGTGTCGCCCGCGGAGTTATTAGGTAAAGAGAAATTCCCGCTTTCCGCGTTTCTGTCTCAGACGTCGTCAAACTACCTGACGCACTCCCCTTCCCTGCTGTTTTCAGCGCAAAAGAAAGAGGAAAAGTAGTCTTATCGGCCTGATAAACATCAGGCAATCAGACCGGCATTTACGCATTGGCGGATTTTTTCAGGGCTTTAATTTCCTGACGACGCATACGAAAGAAATCGCTGAGCAGCGTGGCGCATTCATCCCGCAGGACTCCCTCTGTCACTTCAACCCGATGATTCATTCCAGGGTGATGTAGCACGTCAATTAATGAACCCGCCGCCCCCGTTTTCGCATCGCGCGCGCCAAAAACCACCCGGCCGATACGGCTGTGCACCATCGCGCCGGCGCACATCACGCACGGCTCCAGAGTGACGTACAACGTGGCATCCAACAGACGGTAATTTTGCAGCACCAGGCCGCCCTGACGCAGCGCCATAATTTCAGCGTGGGCCGTGGGATCATGGTGACCAATCGGCCGGTTCCAGCCTTCGCCAATGACGCGGTTATTATGCACTAATACTGCGCCCACCGGGACTTCACGCTCATCCCAGGCGCGCTTTGCCAGCGTTAAAGCATGACGCATCCAGTATTCGTGGCTAAATTCAACTTCAGACAAAGGGGGTAACTCCAGTAATCAAAGCGGGCGCATTATACACAGACGCTATCGTTTACTCTATTCGAGTTGTTGCAGTTCCCCACGCGGTGTGACGCGCCAGCGATGCTGGCAAAAAGAGAGCAGCGGGTTGTCCTGCTTACTGTCGCTATAACCACTATAAAGTTGCAGCGGCGCGCCAATCTGGCGTTCCAGCTGTGTCACTTTCTCATGCCCCAGACAACGCAGAGGCAACACCCAGCCACCGTATCCTCGCGCCATTTTACTGGCGATCAGATTGACGCGCGGTAGCCACGGGGTATCAAAGTAAACCTGCTCCACCAGCGACTGTGGGGAGCCGGTGATAAGCCAGATGTCGGCGTCAGAACTTAACAGATAAGTGGTCAGCCGCTGCTGTACAAGCGGAAACGCCGTCACGTTATCGCGAAACCAACGTACAAAATCGGCCTGGTGCGCTTTCAGACGCGCCTCGCTACGACCAAAAGTGCATCCCCACAACAGCAGGCTCATTGGCCAGCGGGCCGCGCGTCCTTTTATCAACAACGCCAGCGCAATCACCGGTAACAGAGGCAGCACAAGCAACACGTTCAGCGGCTGACGACGCAGCAGATAACGTATAAAACTCCCGAACATATCCTGCTGATGTAACGTGCCATCCAAATCAAAAAAGACAACGCGGCGCTGGTGATTGGTCAAACTTTATTCCTCTGGATCGTTGAACCCCAATAGCCAGGTAAACAGAAACCCGGCAATAACTGCTACCAGATAGCCTAACAGATAGAACATCACTTTTCCGGCAACAATCGTTAATGCCAGCGGTAATCCTGAGATACCAAAGGTGATAACCGTCGCCACTTTCCAGTAGCTTATCAGCGCCCCGCCTACCGCTCCGCCAAGACAGGCACCGATAAACGGCTTACCCAACGGCAGCGTAACACCAAAAATCAGCGGTTCGCCAATCCCCAACAATCCAACCGGCAACGCCCCTTTGATCACCTTTTTTAGTCGTGCGTTGCGGGTTTTCATCAGCACCGCAATCGCAGCACCGATTTGCCCAACACCCGCCATTGCAAGGATTGGGAAGAGCGCGTTATAACCATGCGCCTGCACCAGTTCGACGTGGATAGGCACTAACCCCTGATGAAGTCCGGTGAGCACCAGCGGCAGGAAGGTTCCCGCCAGTATAGCGCCGACCAGAAAACCGCCGCGATCGATAGCCCAGGATGCGCCGTGAGCGATAGATTCGGAAATCCAACCGCCCAACGGTTGCAGCGCCACTATCGCAATAGCCCCGGTAATAATGGTGGTCAGCAGTGGGTTAAGGATCAGTTCCAGTGATTCCGGCAGCAGTTCGCGGAATTTGCGTTCGATCCAGCACATCAACGCTACCACCAACAGCACGGCGATTACCCCGCCGCGCCCCGGCTGCAGCGTTTCGCCAAACAGGGTAATTTGCGCCAGTTGCGGACTGGAGAGGATCCCCGCCATCACTCCGCCCATCGCCAGAGAACCGCCAAAGACTTTAGCGGTATTCACCCCGACCAGAATATTCATAATGGCAAACACGGCGCTGCCAAATATGCCCATCAGTCCAAGTAAATTCGGATAGTGGGTCGCAAAATCCCCGACGATATCCGGTCGCTTAAGGATGTTAATAATGCCGGTAATTAAACCGGAGGCGATAAACGCCGGAATAAGAGGGATAAAGACGTTCGCCAGCTTACGCAGCGCATCGCTCATCGGCGCTTTGTATTTCGCTTTAGCCGCTGACTTCGCGAGCTCGATATCATGCGCATCGGTGCGCTCGCCGCCAACGGCAATCAGGGCGCGCATAGCATCCACCACCCTGGCGGCTTTACCGGGACCGACGATGATCTGGTGCTGCGCGCCCTGCTTCACGTAGCCGCTGACGCCGGACAGTTGCTTGAGTCGGGATACATCGAGCTGAGCCTCATCCCGGACTTCCACCCTGACACGGGTCATACAGTTTTCCAGGCGCAGAATATTTTTCTCTCCGCCAACGCCCAGCAGAATGTCGCTGGCCAGCACCGCCGTCTTATCCATATACACCTCTTAGTGTTCTAACGCCGCGCGTAAAAAACCCTGGTGAGCGGCAAGCTTTTCGCGGGCGGCAGCGGCGTCCAGGCCGGTGAGCGCCATTAAAATGGCGGGTTTAACCTCAAAGTCAGTCTGCTTTAACAGCGCTTGCGCCTGCTCTCGCGCAATGCCAGTGGCCTCAACCACCATGCGACACGCCCGATCGACCAGTTTGACGTTGGTTGCCTGCATATCCACCATCAGGTTCTGATACACCTTGCCAAACTTCACCATCGCACCGGTGGAGATCATATTGAGCACCAGTTTTTGCGCAGTGCCGGATTTCAGTCGTGTTGACCCCGTCAGGGCCTCCGGCCCTACCACAGGGGAGATGGCAATATCCGCTTCATGAGCAATAGGAGAGTCCGGATTGCAGGAAATCGCCACCGTCGTACAGCCTACCGTCCGGGCATATTTCAGCCCACCAATCACATACGGCGTACGACCTGACGCCGCCAGACCAACCACCAGATCCTCTGGGGTAAGGTTGAGCGTACGCAGATCGTCTTCACCTAACTGCGGGTTATCTTCCGCGCCTTCAACCGCCTTCAGCAACGCGCCCGGTCCTCCGGCTATCAGGCCAACCACCAGACCGTGCGGTACGCCGAAAGTCGGTGGGCATTCAGAGGCATCCAGCACGCCAAGACGCCCGCTGGTACCCGCGCCCATGTATATAATGCGTCCGCCCGCTTTAAGCGCATCCGCCGCCGCATCGACCGCTCGCGCAACTTCAGGAAGAGTGGCTTTTACTGCTTGTGCTACCAGCGTATCCTGTTGATTAAAACGATGAACCAACTCCAGCGTGGAGAGCGCATCAAGATCCATGGTCTGAGGGTTACGGGTTTCTGAAACTAATGCACCGAGATTCATTTTTTGGTCCTTAGGAATTTTTAATTCATAATAATCTGTCATAATGGAATATTATATTCATCCAGGCGAGGGAAATTTTGTTTTGTAATCGCCATCACGTTTTCGCCAGGAGACAGCATGAACTGTTTAATTCGCATTCGTCAGCGTTACCCGGATCTCGCGCAAAGCGATAAAAAACTTGCGGATTATCTCCTTGCTCAACCAGATACCGCGCGTCATCTCAGCTCACAGCAGTTGGCCTTCGAAGCGGGCGTCAGCCAGTCCAGCGTGGTGAAGTTCGCGCAAAAATTGGGTTTTAAAGGATTTCCGGCACTGAAACTGGCGATTAGCGAAGCGCTGGCCAGTAATCCCAACCCCCATTCTGTTCCGGTGCATAACCAGATTCGGGGTGATGACCCGATGCGTCTGGTGGGCGAAAAGCTGATTCAGGAGAACGTGGCGGCGATGCATGCGACGCTGGATATTAACAGCGAAGAAAAACTGTTGGAGAGCGTCACGATGTTGCGCTCTGCCCGACGTATTATTCTGACCGGTATTGGCGCATCGGGTCTGGTCGCGCAGAACTTTGCCTGGAAGCTGTTGAAGATTGGTTTTAACGCGGTAGTC
This sequence comes from Citrobacter werkmanii, assembly GCF_008693645.1. NCBI lineage: Bacteria > Pseudomonadati > Pseudomonadota > Gammaproteobacteria > Enterobacterales > Enterobacteriaceae > Citrobacter > Citrobacter werkmanii. The sequence goes on from NZ_CP044101.1 coordinate 3,800,096, forward strand.
GAACGTGATATGCACGCCCTGCTGGCGACGGTGCAGGCGCTTTCACCAGGCGATTTGTTGCTGGCTATTTCGTACACCGGTGAGCGCCGCGAACTTAATCTGGCGGCAGATGAAACGCTGCGTACCGGGGCCAAAATTCTCGCCATCACCGGATTTACGCCCAATGCCCTGCAGCAACGTGCAAGTCATTGTCTGTATACGATTGCCGAGGAACAGGCTACGCGCAGCGCCGCGATCTCCTCCACCCACGCGCAAATGATGCTCACCGATTTACTGTTTATGGCGCTGGTGCAGCAGGATCTGGAGCATGCCCCGGAACGCATTCGTCACAGCGAAGCGCTGGTAAAAAAACTGGTCTGAGCAAAGAATGCGCGTATAATGCCCGCCCGATTTGTGATGTTTTGAGAGTTTCCTGATGGCCCTGTTAATCACTAAAAAGTGTATCAATTGCGATATGTGCGAACCTGAATGCCCGAATGAGGCGATTTCGATGGGTGACAGCATTTACGAGATTAACAGCGACAAATGTACGGAATGCGTAGGCCATTACGACACGCCAACCTGCCAGAAGGTGTGCCCGATCCCCAATACTATTTTGAAAGATCCGGCACATTTAGAGAGTGAAGAGCAGTTGTGGGATAAATTCGTCCAGATGCATCACGCGGACAAAATCTAACTTTCAATAATCACCGTGGCGCAGGCGTAGTGACGCTCATCGGCCAGCGTCACATGCATATGGGCGACGCCGAGTTTTTCCGCCAGGTTTAACGCCTCTCCCCATAACCGCAGACGCGGCTTACCGAGCTCGTCGTTGAAAACCTCAAACTGGTTGAACGCCAGGCCGTTGCGGATACCCGTACCAAAGGCTTTTGCTGCCGCTTCTTTAACCGCAAAACGCTTCGCCAGAAAACGCACCGGCTGCTGATGCGTCTCCCAGATTGCCCATTCGTTGTCGCTGAGCACGCGTCTTGCCAGACGGTCACCGGAGCGGGAGATCACCGCTTCAATGCGGGCAATCTCCACGATATCCGTACCTAATCCCAAAATCGCCATTAGCCACGCGCTTCCAGCATCAGGCGTTTCATTTCTACTACCGCGTCTTTCAGACCGCTCATCACTGCGCGTCCGATAATGGCATGACCGATGTTCAGTTCGTGCATTTCAGGGATCCGCGCGATGGCTTTAACGTTGTGGTACGTCAGGCCGTGACCCGCATTCACCTTCAGGCCAAGGCTTGCGGCAAAGGTCGCCGCTTTGGCGATACGCGCCAGTTCGCTGGCCTGTTCCGCGTCAGTTTTCGCATCAGCGTAACAGCCGGTGTGAATTTCAATAAACGGCGCGCCAACTTCAGCAGCGGCTTTAATCTGTTCTTCGTCGGCATCAATGAACAGTGAAACCAGAATGCCAGCATCCGCCAGGCGTTTACAGGCGTCGCGCATTTTGTCGCGTTGACCGGCGACGTCCAGACCACCTTCGGTGGTAACTTCCTGGCGTTTTTCCGGCACCAGGCAGCAAAAATGCGGCTTCGTCTCAACGGCAATGGCCAGCATCTCTTCGGTTACCGCCATTTCCAGATTCATACGGGTATCCAGCGTCTGGCGCAGAATACGCACGTCTCTGTCGGTAATATGGCGACGGTCTTCACGCAGATGTACGGTAATGCCGTCTGCGCCCGCCTGTTCAACGATAAACGCCGCCTGAACCGGGTCCGGGTATGCGGTGCCGCGTGCATTACGTAAAGTGGCAATGTGGTCAATGTTGACGCCTAACAGTAATTCAGCCATGACAATCCTCGTTAATCATTTTTAATTTTTACTGCGCGTTTTGGCATAAATTGCCGGAACAGTTCCCGGCTTTTTAACGGCTTACCACCAAGATACGGCTTTAACGCCATGCGGGTAAAGCGTTTCGCAGCGCGAAGCGTATCAGCATCCGGAAATTCACGCGACTCAAGCGCTTTCAGATGGCGTCCGGTAAAGGTGGCGTTATCAATCACTACACTTGCGATAAATCCTTTCTCTTCCCGATAGCGATAGGTCATGGTGTCATCTACCGGCTCACCGCTACCCGCGCAGTGGGTAAAATCCACGCCATAACCCAGATGACCGAGTAAAGCCAGTTCAAAGCGACGCAAGGCAGGCTCTGGCGAACCCGTCGCGCCTGCCAGCGCCTGAATACAGTTCAGGTAGTCGAAAAAGAGTTCAGAAAAGCGGGTCTCGTATTCAAGCACGCGTGAGATAAGCTCGTTGATATACAGACCGCTGTACAACGTAATACCGCTTAGAGGGAGTGCCAGAGAGACGGCTTCGGCGCTACGCAAGGTTTTGACCTCACCACGTCCACCAAAGCGAAGCAGTAACGGCGTAAAAGGCTGGAGGGCGCCTTTAAGATTGGAACGTTTGGAACGCGCGCCTTTGGCTACAAGGCGCACGCGGCCCGATTCTTCCGTGAAGACGTCCAGTACGAGGCTGGTTTCGCTCCACGGGCGGCTGTGCAGGACAAAAGCGCGTTGCCATCCTTCCATCATAATACTCGTCGTCTTTCAAGTTGCAGGTGCGTTAGCTGCGCCCGTTCACCCCAGTCACTTACGAGAGTAAGCTCCCGGGGATTCACGGACTTGCCGCCTTCCTGCACCTCGAAAGCCATAGAGTATTAAAACTACTGGTCGTCGCCGTAACCGAGGCTGCGCAGCGCGCGTTCGTCATCGGCCCAGCCGGATTTCACTTTCACCCACAGTTCAAGGTGAACAGGCGCTTCGAACATTTCCTGCATGTCTTTACGCGCTTCAATACCGATGGTTTTAATTTTGGCCCCTTTGTTGCCAATCACCATCTTCTTCTGCCCTTCACGTTCGACAAGGATCAGACCGTTGATATCGTAGCCGCCGCGCTCGTTAGAGATAAAACGCTCAATCTCAACGGTGACGGAGTACGGCAGTTCAGCGCCCAGAAAACGCATCAGCTTCTCACGGATGATTTCAGAGGCCATAAAGCGCTGAGAACGATCGGTGATGTAATCTTCCGGGAAGTGATGAATTGCTTCCGGCAGATGCTTACGTACGATACCCGCAATGGTATCAACATTCAGACCGGTCTCGGCAGAGATCGGCACGATGTCGAGAAAGTTCATCTGGCTGGCCAGGAACTGCAGGTGCGGCAGCAGATCGGCTTTTTCCTGAACGTTATCGACTTTGTTCACCGCCAGAATTACCGGGGCTTTACCATCACGCAGCTTGTTGAGCACCATTTCGTCGTCCGGCGTCCAGCGAGTGCCTTCCACAACGAAAATCACCAGCTCAACATCACCAATCGAGCTGCTCGCCGCCTTGTTCATCAAGCGGTTAATGGCACGTTTTTCTTCCATATGCAGGCCCGGGGTATCAACATAAATCGCCTGATACGCGCCTTCGGTATGGATGCCAACAATACGGTGACGAGTTGTCTGAGCCTTACGAGAGGTAATAGAAATCTTCTGCCCAAGCAGATTATTCAACAAGGTGGATTTGCCAACGTTCGGGCGGCCGACGATGGCAATAAATCCGCAGTAAGTTTTATCGATGCTCATTCCAGCTCCAGTTTTTTCAACGCCTGTTCGGCGGCAGCCTGCTCAGCCTTACGACGGCTCGAACCTGTGCCAACCACCGGTTCACTCAGGCCGCTGACCTGGCAGTGGATAGTAAATTCTTGATCGTGAGCTTCACCACGGACCTGCACCACCAGGTAGGACGGCAGCGGCAGGTGGCGACCCTGCAAATATTCCTGCAGGCGCGTTTTCGGATCTTTTTGTTTGTCGCCTGGGCTAATTTCATCCAGACGGGTTTGATACCAATTCAGGATCAGTTGTTCAACGGTTTGAATATCGCTGTCGAGGAAGACGCCGCCGATCAAAGCTTCAACGGTGTCCGCCAGGATCGATTCACGACGGAAACCGCCGCTTTTCAGCTCGCCTGGCCCCAAACGTAAACATTCACCGAGGTCAAACTCACGGGCTAATTCTGCCAGCGTATTACCGCGAACCAGCGTCGCGCGCATGCGGCTCATATCACCTTCATCCACACGCGGGAAACGGTGATATAACGCATTAGCGATGACAAAGCTCAAAATAGAGTCGCCTAAAAATTCTAAACGCTCGTTATGTTTGCTGCTGGCGCTACGGTGAGTTAATGCCTGCTGCAACAGCTCCTGATGATTAAAAGTGTAGCCCAGCTTCCGTTGAAGCCGATTAATTACGATGGGGTTCATGCGATACCAATAAATGAATGCGTCAACAATTCAGCACACGAAACAGACCTGATATACGCCATTCACTTAGCCATCTGGCATCGTCTGAATGCTTTTGTATACAAACCAACGCTGTTTCGTGTGCCGTGGCAACCTGTCGGTGCCAACCTAAAACTTCGGGGGAATATTCTATACACAACGACAAGGGATGTCGTTAGTCTGCGGGAATTTATCCGAGAAATAATTCACGTTGTCGCCATAATGACGACAACGTGAACGATTATTAGCAATTAATGAATACCACCAATACGGCTTAAACGCACGCCGGTCGGCCATTCACCCTCTTGCTTGTCGAAACTCATCCAGATTGCAGTCGCTTTACCCACCAGATTCGCTTCCGGCACAAATCCCCAGTAACGGCTGTCCGCGCTATTGTCACGGTTATCACCCATCATGAAGTAGTGTCCCGGTGGGACGATCCAGGTCGCTAGCTGCTGGCCAGGCTGACGGTAGTACATCCCTACCTGATCCTGCGCGATTGGCACGGTCAGAATGCGGTGCGTTACCTCACCGAGCGTTTCTTTACGTTCGGTGAGGCGAATACCGTTCTCTTTCGTTTCGTTCAACGGAACTTCAAAGAAACCGCTGGTCGCTTCCCCGCCGTTGCGACGAGCAAAGGTCTGCACAAAATCACTTGGCTGAACATCAGAGTAGGTTACCGGCAGCGCATTTTCACACGCCTGACCGGAGCTGCAACCAGGCTGAATAGTCACCTCTTTCGCCACCGGATCGTACGTCACTTTGTCTCCCGGTAAACCGACAGCGCGTTTGATGTAGTCCAGGCGCGGATCTTCCGGGTATTTAAACACCACGATATCACCGCGTTTCGGATGGCCGGTTTCGATCAACGTTTTCTGGTAAATCGGATCTTTAATCCCGTAGGCGAATTTCTCCACCAGAATAAAGTCGCCAATCAACAGCGTCGGCATCATCGAACCTGACGGGATCTGGAACGGTTCATAAATAAACGAACGCACCACCAGCACGATAGCTAATACCGGGAAAACGGATGCGCCAGTTTCCAGCCAGCCCGGCTTAGGGGCCACTTTTTTCAGCGTTGCTTTATCCAGTGAATCACCTGCAGCAGCTTGCGCTGCTGCCTGACGCTCCCGGCGTTTTGGCGCGAAAATGAATTTATCTACGCACCATAAAATGCCCGTCACTAGTGTGGCAATCACCAGAATCAGGGCAAACATGTTCGCCATGCCAACTCCTTAAGATTATTTGCTGTCTTTACCGACATGCAGAATGGCGAGGAACGCTTCCTGCGGCAGTTCGACGTTACCGATCTGCTTCATGCGCTTTTTACCCTCTTTCTGTTTTTGCAGCAGCTTTTTCTTACGGCTGATATCGCCACCGTAGCATTTCGCCAGAACGTTTTTACGCAGTTGCTTCACCGTTGAACGCGCGATGATGTGCGTGCCGATAGCCGCCTGGATCGCGATATCAAACTGCTGGCGCGGGATCAGATCTTTCATCTTCTCGACCAGCTCACGGCCACGGCTCTGGGAGTTGTCGCGGTGAGTGATCAGCGCCAGCGCATCGACACGTTCGTTGTTGATGAGGACATCAACACGCACCATGTCAGACGCCTGGAAGCGTTTGAAGTTATAGTCCAGCGACGCATAGCCGCGGGAGGTCGACTTCAGGCGGTCGAAGAAGTCGAGTACCACTTCCGCCATCGGAATTTCATAGGTCAGCGCGACCTGGTTACCGTGATAAACCATGTTGGTCTGTACGCCACGTTTCTCGATACACAGCGTGATGACGTTACCAAGGTAAGCCTGCGGCAGCAGCATGTGACACTCGGCGATCGGCTCGCGCAGTTCGTAGATGTTGTTCAGCGGCGGCAGCTTGGACGGGCTATCGACGTAGATTGTCTCCTTCGCTGTGGTTTCCACTTCGTAAACTACGGTCGGCGCGGTAGTGATCAGATCCAGATCATATTCACGTTCCAGACGTTCCTGAATGATCTCCATGTGCAACAGGCCAAGGAAGCCACAGCGGAAGCCAAAGCCCAGCGCGGTTGAGCTTTCCGGCTCATAGAACAAGGAAGCGTCGTTCAGGCTCAGCTTGCCGAGCGCATCACGGAAGTTTTCGTAATCGTCAGAGCTGACCGGGAACAGACCGGCATAAACCTGCGGTTTCACCTTCTTGAAACCTGGCAGCGCTTTCTCTGCCGGATTACGCGCAGACGTTAAGGTATCACCCACCGGGGCGCCAAGGATGTCTTTAATCGCACAAACCAACCAACCTACCTCGCCGCATTTCAGCTCGGTACGGTCAACCTGTTTTGGCGTAAAGATGCCCAGACGGTCGGCGTTATAAACCTGACCGGTGCTCATCACTTTAATCTTGTCGCCTTTACGCATGGTGCCGTTTTTAATACGCACCAGCGAAACCACGCCCAGGTAGTTATCGAACCAGGAGTCGATGATCAGCGCCTGCAATGGGCCTTCCGGATCGCCTTCCGGCGGCGGAATGTCGCGCACCAGACGTTCCAGCACGTCGGTCACGCCCACGCCGGTTTTCGCCGAGCAGCGTACTGCGTCGGTGGCGTCGATGCCGACGATATCTTCAATTTCTTCCGCTACACGCTCAGGGTCAGCGGCTGGCAGGTCAATTTTGTTCAGTACCGGCACCACTTCCAGATCCATTTCCATGGCGGTGTAGCAGTTGGCCAGCGTTTGCGCTTCTACACCCTGCCCGGCGTCAACCACCAGCAGTGCGCCTTCACAGGCGGCAAGCGAGCGGGAAACTTCATATGAGAAGTCGACGTGGCCCGGTGTGTCGATAAAGTTAAGCTGATAGGTTTCACCATCAGATGCTTTGAAATCGAGCGTCACGCTCTGCGCTTTGATAGTAATACCGCGCTCACGCTCAAGATCCATCGAGTCGAGAACCTGCGCTTCCATTTCACGGTCAGACAGGCCACCGCAGATCTGGATAATACGGTCAGACAGCGTCGATTTACCGTGGTCGATGTGAGCTATGATTGAAAAGTTACGTATGTTCTTCATATAGAGTAATTATTGTGCCTTACGCCCGCCTGAGCAGGCTCTGAGAAGTCGCTGATCTGAGCTTAACGTCTGTTTAAGTGAAACGCCGCATTCTACACTACAACGCTGAGGCGAGGAAACGTTCATAGAGCAAGGATAGCGGGAACTGGAAACAACCTTACAAAGTCGGTGAAACTTTTGCCGGATGGCAGCATAAACGCCTTATCCGGCCTACGCCTGCATCTGAAAACACGGTAGGCCTGATAAGCGCAGCGCCATCAGGCAAAGATATCACTGCTGGGTTTCAACGCGAATAAGATCGGGCGGGAGGGCAACGTTCAGAATGACCGGCTGCCAGGCTTCACGTTCAGCAAGCTTACGGGAATATCCGCGGGCGATCAGGAATCCGCCCACGCCACCCAGTACAGCCCCGCTTAAAGCTGCCAGGTCGGAGCCAAACAGCACCTGGAACAGCGCCGCGAAAAGAAAGAGCCCCGCCAGCGGAGACATATAAACCAGCATCGCCGATCCCAACAGGCTCCTCTCGGCAATGCCCAGCTCAACTTTTTGACCAGGGGCCAATGGCTCATCGCTGGGTACCACAATAGTGTGCGTGGTCTGCGGTCCAAGTTTATTCAGCACGCGGCTCCCGCATCCGGCCCGGGAAGCACAGCTGCTACATGACGCTTTCACATCACAGCTGACCGTCGCCAGACCATTTTGCCAGGAAACGACTGTCGCCCACTCTTTGATCATTGTGCGGCCCTGAACTTAATATTGTCCGCGATACGCTTCGCCGTTTGTGGCGGCAGTTCGCCCACTATCGTAATTTCCGCGTTATCACGCACGCTGGTGCTGACCGTTCTACGCCCGGTTCGCAGCAGTTGATCGGTGCTGTTTTGCGTCGCGCGGTTTACGTTCACGGAGAAACTGAACAGGCCATCCGAATAAAGGCGTGATTCAATCGGCATGTTATCCATGGTCGGCAGCGGACGTCGACTGCTGGAGACTTCACTAAAGCCTTGCGGCACCCATGACGGACTCCAGTTGAAGTTGGTTTTTTCACCCGCAGGAACCGACAGCAACGGCGGTAGATTGGCTTTCGCCAGCGTCTGCATGCTGTCGCTAACGCCGTTGTTTACGGTAAAGGCGATGACGCGGAACTGTTCCAGCGTTTCGCCATCACGATCGAGAAGATCGACACGCATCGGTAGCTTGGTTTCGGTGTCCATCCAGACGATATAGCTGTAACGCGTGCCGTCACGAGCGACAACGCGGATCACTTCACAGAGCCGATCGGCAATGCGAGTGCGGCCTACTGAAATAAAATCATAGTAGGGTGCAAGGCGTTTGAAGTCGGTATAAATCAGGGATGGCAATGAATCAACGATATAGTCGCCGTTCAGCGTGAACGGTTCGAGCCCAGGCTCGAAATAACTTATTTCATTGCCGCGTTGCACCACTTCCCGGCGCGGTCCATCCAATTGCAACAACTGCGCTAACGGACGGTTATCCTGGCGGGCATGGCGATAACGTAGGGATTCAACACCCTGTTTATTGATGCTGACAAATGACAGCTCATAGGTTAGCGACTGGCTGGCCAGATTCATCTGCTGCAACAACGCCCCGGACGCAGGATTGGCCGAGGCGTTTACAGAGAAGAACAGGCTACCAGCCACAAGTGACATGGCAAACCAAAGTTGCTTCATTACTGCGATTGCGTTCCTAAAGTTTGAATTCCTGGCACCTGCACAGCGGCTTGCTGTGTTTGCGCCTGCTCAAACTGAAGCTGTTCAGAGTGCAGTCGACGTTGCAGTTCGTAATCCTGCAACATGGCATTAATACGACGACGCTGCTCCTGTACCTGCTGTTGCTGACCGCCGCTGGCTGTCGCGTCAGAAGGTACACCCAGGCTTACCGGACTGGCTTTACCCATCATCGGTAATGTATTAAATACCGGCGTTTCGGGCTGCTGGGACGTTTCAGATTGACCGTTATAGTGCTGGACGCCAACAATAACTGCAAGTGATACACACGCGGCCACCCCCATTTGGGTAAGCTGCGCGGCCCACGGACGCATTTTCTTCCAGAATGGCATTTTCTGCCACTGGTGCGGTGCTGGTTGGGCCTCAGGAATCAATGGCGCCGTCTGACGTACTGGCTCATCCTGGATGGCAGCCATTACGCGGGCGGAAATATCGAAATGGAGAACGTCGGCGGTATCACCTCGCATGGAATCGCGAATCAGGTGATAACTCTCCCAGGTTTTTTGCATTTCCGGGTCGTGAGTCAGCTCTTTAAGCAACTCAGTATCCAGCGTTTCACCATCCATTAAAGCGGAAAGTTTTTCTTTCTGCATGCCTAATACCTTTTCCAGTATCCCGCTATCGTCAACGCCTGATAAGCGGTTGAACTTTATTATCAATAGCTTCCCTCGCTCGGAAGATACGTGAACGCACCGTACCTACCGGACAATCCATGATAGCGGCTATCTCTTCATAGCTCAGGCCATCCAGCTCCCGCAAGGTTATTGCCATGCGTAAATCTTCCGGGAGGGACTCAATAGTTCGGAAAACTATCTGTCTCAGTTCTTCTGACAACATTAAGTTCTCAGGGTTCGAAATTTCTTTCAGTGCACCGCCACTTTCGTAGTTTTCTGCTTCAATCGCATCTATATCACTGGAAGGTGGACGACGCCCCTGAGCGACCAGGTAATTCTTCGCTGTATTGACTGCGATACGATACAGCCAGGTATAAAAAGCACTATCCCCCCGGAACGAGTCCAGCGCACGATAGGCCTTGATAAATGCTTCTTGTACTACATCGGGTACATCGCCCGACGGTACATAGCGAGAAACCAGACTCGCCACCTTATGCTGATAGCGGACTACCAGTAGGTTAAAGGCTTTCTGATCTCCCTTCTGGACCCGTTCTACCAGGACCTGGTCCGTTAACTGCTCGCTCATCCGAGGTAAAGTCTCCCCAAACCAAATTTCCACGCGCTGTCGAAACGCCACTCCATAAGCTTCACTATGAGCAAGCAAATGCTTAGAGTGCTCAAGTTTCGTAAAGTTCCGTTACGCATTTGTTTTTTGTTTGTCATGTTGTAGACAGGTCTTATCTCTCATTATAAGTCTACATAACCCGATCAACGCACTATCTGTAAGAAATGCCCATTTCACCGCTTGCAGAGTAACCCAACGGCCACTTTATTTCATCACATAATCTGATGCTAACGGCCTGCTTCACAAAATAATTTTGCTCATTTCGGCCTCGTCATACTTTTTCTTTCATGTTTAGCCATTGCAACACATTTAAAAATAAAACGTGCAGCAACGCGTATTCTGGTGCTATTGTGAGCAAACACTGTTTAGTAAATTAAACAAACATTATGAATACAACTCCTGAATTATCCTGTGACGTGCTGATCATTGGCAGCGGAGCTGCCGGACTCTCGCTGGCGCTGCGGCTGGCTGAGAAACATCAGGTTATTGTACTGAGCAAAGGTCCTGTTAGCGAAGGCTCGACGTTTTATGCTCAGGGTGGTATTGCCGCGGTTTTCGATGAAACCGACAGTATCGACTCCCACGTTGAAGACACGCTGGTTGCCGGGGCCGGACTTTGCGATCGTCATGCGGTAGAGTTTGTCGCCAGCAATGCCCGCACCTGTGTGCAGTGGCTTATCGATCAGGGTGTGTTATTTGATACGCAGGTTCAGCCCAACGGTGAAGAGAGTTATCACCTGACCCGTGAAGGCGGTCATAGTCATCGACGCATCCTGCATGCTGCGGATGCTACCGGTAAAGAAGTCGAAACCACCCTTGTCAGCCAGGCGCAAAATCATCCTAACATACAGGTTCTGGAGCGCAGTAATGCCGTCGATCTGATTGTCTCTGATAAAATCGGCCTGCCGGGAACGCGTCGGGTTGTTGGGGCCTGGATCTGGAATCGTAATAAAGAAGCTGTCGAAACCTGCCATGCGAAGTCAGTGGTGTTAGCTACCGGCGGCGCGTCAAAAGTGTATCAGTACACTACCAATCCGGATATCTCCTCGGGGGACGGGATTGCGATGGCCTGGCGCGCGGGATGTCGTGTCGCCAATCTTGAATTTAACCAGTTTCATCCAACGGCGCTGTATCATCCGCAGGCGCGCAATTTCCTGCTGACCGAGGCGCTGCGTGGCGAAGGCGCGCACCTGAAGCGCCCGGACGGCTCGCGCTTTATGCCCGATTTTGACGAGCGTGGCGAACTGGCTCCCCGCGATATCGTCGCCCGTGCCATTGACCACGAGATGAAGCGTCTGGGCGCTGACTGCATGTTCCTCGACATCAGCCATAAACCGGAAGCATTTGTTCGTCAGCATTTCCCGATGATTTATGAAAAACTGCTGGGACTGGGCATCGATTTGACCAAAGAGCCGGTCCCTATCGTCCCTGCCGCGCACTATACCTGCGGCGGTGTGATGGTTGATGACTTTGGCCGCACGGATGTCGACGGTCTGTATGCCATCGGCGAAGTGAGCTATACCGGCCTGCATGGCGCCAACCGTATGGCGTCGAACTCATTGCTTGAGTGCCTGGTTTACGGCTGGTCAGCCGCTGAAGATATCGACAGGCGAATGCCTTACGCACGCGGTGTCAACACACTTCCCGCCTGGGATGAAAGTCGTGTGGAAAATCCGGATGAGTTGGTGGTGATTCAGCATAACTGGCATGAGCTGCGCTTATTTATGTGGGACTACGTCGGGATTGTGCGTACGACTAAGCGCCTGGAGCGCGCGCTGCGCCGTATCACCATGCTGCAACAGGAAATCGACGAGTATTACGCCCATTTCCGCGTGTCGAACAATTTGCTGGAACTGCGCAACCTGGTGCAGGTTGCCGAGCTGATTGTACGCTGCGCAATGATGCGCAAAGAGAGTCGGGGCCTGCACTACACGCTGGATTATCCTGAACAACTTCCCGAGTCAGGCCCGTCCATCCTCTCGCCGCTAAGTCATCACATAAACAGATAAAACGCCTGGGTCAGCGCCGTGTAACCTTCAGAGTAACGTTGGTCTGGCCCACGGATAACCAACCTGTCGCTAAAGCACTCCCCGGCCTGCGGGGAGAATGCCAACAATACACGATGTGGTAGCCGGGCCTCAGTTTCTGCCACATCCGTACGTAAACGCAAATGCCAGCCCATACTTAATGCCTGCTGGGTAAAGGCGTTACCAATTTGTTCCGGCAGCACGACACAAAAAAAACCATCTTCAGTAATACTCCCCGCCGCCAGCGCCAGCAATGCTTCATGATCGAGCGCGGTCGTGTAACGTGCCTGTTCGCGCTGCGGCGTGGCGCATTCCACTCCCTGTTCATAATAAGGTGGATTGCTGATAATCAAATCAAAACGCACGGTCTGGCGTGGTATCCATTGCTGCGCATCTGCTGTATGAACGCTGACGCGATGCATCCACGGAGATTGCGCGATGTTCTCCTGCGCCTGCTGCGCGGCGTCAACATCAAGCTCCACGGCGTCAATGATGACATTTTCATCAGTACGCTGGGCCAGCATCAACGCCAACAGGCCGCTCCCGGTACCAATATCCAGGATCCGTTTTACGCCCGCAACGGGGGCCCAGGCCCCTAATAAAATACCGTCCGTTCCGACTTTCATCGCACAACGATCATGCGCCACAAAAAACTGCTTAAATGTAAATCCATTACGTCTAAGTACGGATGTAGACTGGGGCATGGAGAACAACCTTCCTGGGGAAAAAAGACGATAACATAGGATAAAAACAATACCTGAGAAGCTATATCCATACAAACAGATGAAGATTGCAGCCGTAACGTCTATAATCAGCGCCCCACACAGAGGTAGAACATGACTGTAACGACTTTTTCCGAACTTGAACTCGATGAAAGCCTTCTGGATGCCCTCCAGGAAAAAGGTTTCACTCGCCCGACCGCCATTCAGGCTGCCGCCATTCCGCCTGCGCTCGATGGCCGTGATGTACTCGGTTCTGCGCCGACAGGCACCGGTAAAACGGCGGCATATTTGCTGCCAGCGTTGCAGCACCTGCTCGACTTCCCGCGCAAAAAATCTGGCCCACCGCGCATTTTAATTCTGACGCCAACGCGCGAACTGGCGATGCAGGTTGCCGACCACGCCCGTGAACTGGCGAAGAATACGCATCTGGATATCGCCACAATTACCGGCGGCGTGGCTTACATGAACCATATGGAAGTCTTTAGCGAAAACCAGGATATCGTGGTCGCCACCACCGGTCGCCTGCTGCAATACATCAAAGAAGAGAATTTCGACTGCCACGCGGTTGAAACGCTGATCCTCGATGAGGCAGACCGTATGCTGGACATGGGCTTTGCCCAGGACATCGAACATATCGCCGGTGAAACCCGCTGGCGTAAGCAGACGATGTTATTCTCTGCCACGCTGGAAGGCGACGCGATTAAAGATTTTGCCGAGCGCCTGCTGGAGGATCCGGTTGAGGTTTCGGCGGATCCCTCGACCCGCGAACGCAAGAAGATCCATCAATTTTACTACCGTGCCGATGACATTGAGCACAAAACGGCTCTGCTGATCCATCTGTTAAAACAGCCGGAAGCGACCCGTTCGATTGTTTTTGTACGTAAGCGTGAGCGTGTACACGAGCTGGCAGGCTGGCTGCGCCAGGCTGGCATTAATAACTGCTATCTCGAAGGCGAGATGGTACAGATCAAGCGTAACGAAGCGATCAAACGCCTGACCGATGGTCGTGTGAACGTACTGGTTGCGACCGATGTTGCCGCCCGCGGGATCGACATTCCTGATGTTAGCCACGTGTTTAACTACGACATGCCGCGCAGTGGTGATGCCTATCTACACCGCATTGGCCGTACCGGCCGCGCTGGCCGTAAAGGTACCGCGATTTCTCTGGTTGAAGCGCACGACCACCTGCTGCTTGGTAAAGCGAGCCGCTATATCGACGAACCGCTGAAGGCGCGCGTTATTGACGAACTGCGTCCGACAACTCGCGCGCCAAGTGAGAAATCTAACGGCAAGCCGTCCAAGAAAGTGCTGGCGAAGCGCGCCGAGCAAAAAGCCAAAGAAAAAGAGAAACCGCGCGTGAAGAAACGTCACCGCGACGCCAAAAATATCGGCAAACGTCGTAAGCCGAGCGGAACGGCTCCCCAGCAGTCCGACAAAGAGTAAAACCGTATGCCGGGCCGTTTAGCCCGGCATTTTTTCATGCATCGCAAAGCTCTCTTCAATACACTCAATAAACACCCGCATCGCCGGGCTAACGACTTTTCCAGCATGATAACCGCACAATGCCGTAATTAACTCCGGCTGTTCGCTGAACGGTAACTCAACCAATTCCCCTGAACGTAGCTCCTTCTCAACGGCAAAACGCGGCAAAAAACTGACGCCAAGATTTGCCGATACGCAGTGCTTGATGCTCTCAATACTCCACAACTCAATCGTATTTTCCAGCGTAATATGACGCTTACGCAGTAGCCCTTCGAAGCGTTGTCTGAAAATACATTGCGGTTCATTAATGATAAAGCTGCAGGGAATGTGCTGGTGATGCCGGGTGAAATCAACGTGCTGCAGCAGAGGCGACGCAACCAGCGCCAGTGACTGATCGCCCAGCGGTATCATCTCAAGTGCATCATCATTACCAACACGATAAAACACGCCCAGATCAACCTCATCACCGAGCAACGCATCGCGAATGACATAGCAGTTAAGCGACTGTAAGGACAACCGCACATGAGGCGCGCGTTGTTTAAATCGCTGTAGAACCTGCGGCATTTTATACGCCAGCAGCGTTTCGCCGGTCGCAACGCGTAGATCGCCGCTCGGCTGCGCATCCTGCTGCGCTGACTGACGAATCGATGCCATCACGCGGGTCAGGTCGTGTATATGCGGCATCAACCGTTTGCCCTCACTGGTGAGACACATTCTGCGGCCAATTTTTTCGAACAGCTGCACCGAAAGCTCTTGCTCAAGCTGCTGAATATGAAACGTCACGGTCGATTGCGTACAACAAAGCTTTTGTGACGCCCGCAGGAACGACCCCTCTTCCACCACCGTTTTTAACGTAATAAACCGACGTAAATCCATCCGCACCAACCTATCGAAAATATCGAACTCAGAATGCGAAAACATTCATTTTTTTAAATGTTTTGACTCGAGTACTGTCTACCAAAACAGAGGAGATAACAAGTGACCCCCATACTTTTAAGTGCATTCTGGACCTATACATTGATTACCGCGCTAACCCCCGGCCCAAATAACATCCTTGCGCTCAGTGCTGCGACGTCACACGGTTTTCGCCAGAGCACGCGCGTACTTGCCGGGATGAGTCTGGGCTTTTTAATCGTCATGCTGATATGCGCCGGGATTTCGTTTTCGCTTGCCGCGATGGATCCTGCCATCATCCACTGGCTCAGTTGGGCAGGCGCGGCATATATCTTGTGGCTGGCATTGAAAATCGCCACCAGCCCGGCGGCAAACGATAATTTGCAGTCCGAACCGATCGGCTTCTGGGCGAGTTTTGGCTTGCAGTTTGTTAACGTCAAAATCATTTTGTACGGCATTACCGCGTTATCCACGTTCGTACTGCCCTATACGCAGGATGCACACTGGCTGATTGGGGTGAGTATTCTGCTGGCGCTGATCGGCACCTTTGGTAATGCATGTTGGGCACTAGCAGGCCATCTTTTTCAGCGCCTCTTTCGCCGTTACGGCCGACAGTTGAATATCATTCTGGCGCTGCTGTTAGTGTATTGCGCAGTACGAATTTTTTACTAACGGATATAAAAAAGCGGAAGACGCGCTGGCATCTTCCGCTTTTGATCCTCTGCTAAACGGGGTTATTCCCCGCGAGCCTTACAGGCTCTCAGTAAAGGTACGAGCAATAACGTCGCGCTGCTGTTCTGGGGTCAGAGAGTTGAAACGTACCGCATAACCAGAAACACGGATGGTCAGCTGCGGATATTTTTCCGGATGCTTAACCGCATCTTCCAGCGTTTCGCGACGCAGAACGTTCACGTTCAGGTGCTGACCACCTTCCACGCGAACTTCCGGCTGTACGTCTACCGGCACTTCACGGTATTCGATTTCACCCAGTTTGCTGACGGCAACGACGTCATCCGCATTGAAACCTGCTTTCGCAACGATGCAGCGTGCTTCGCCTTTTTCGCTGTCCAGCAGCCAGAAAGAGTTCAGCAGGTCGTCGTTTGCAGCTTTAGTAATCTGGATACCTGTAATCATTTGATGCCTCCCCGGCAAAATTATTTGATCTCGGTTGGCCGTCATCCGGCCAATTGGTAAAACCATTGTTGCTTGAGTGTATATATACCCCTCACACACCCTTGGATCTTTGATTTAAATCAATAAAAACCACACATGAAAAGTGGTGATAGGTGGATTTTATTGTTTTACATCAACTTACGCCACGTACACAGCTAAACTTTTTACATAAATTTTCAACTATCTTTAAGGCCCATGCCGTTGAGAAACGTACAGAATTTTGCGACGTGGTAAGAAGCAGTTAAGCTAGAGGGATTGAAAATTCGCAGGAGAGCGAGATGGCCACCGAATTAACCTGGCACGATGTGCTGGCAGATGAGAAACAGCAGCCTTATTTTGTTAACACGCTACATACTGTCGCTGGCGAGCGTCAGTCGGGTATGACAATTTACCCGCCGCAAAAAGATGTGTTTAACGCTTTTCGCTTTACCGAACTTGGCGACGTGAAAGTCGTCATCCTGGGGCAGGATCCTTACCACGGTCCAGGCCAGGCACACGGTCTCGCGTTCTCTGTTCGTCCGGGTATTGCCACTCCCCCATCGCTGCTGAACATGTACAAAGAGCTGGAAGCGACGATTCCAGGCTTCACGCGCCCAACGCACGGTTATCTGGAAAGCTGGGCACGTCAGGGGGTACTGTTACTGAATACCGTACTCACCGTCCGCGCCGGTCAGGCACATTCGCACGCCAGCCTGGGCTGGGAAACCTTTACCGATAAAGTCATCAGCCTGATTAATCAGCATCGCGAAGGCGTCGTTTTCCTGCTCTGGGGTTCACACGCACAAAAGAAAGGTGCGATTATTGATACCCAACGTCACCATGTGTTGAAAGCGCCGCACCCGTCACCGCTCTCCGCGCATCGCGGTTTCTTTGGCTGCAATCACTTTGTACTGGCTAATGAATGGCTGGAACAACGAGGTGAAAAACCGATTGACTGGACGCCGGTGTTACCTGCAGAAAGTGAGTAAAAAAATGCCAGCGATTCGCTGGCATTTTTATTATCAGGCTTTGTTCTGACGCCACCACTCCGCGAGCAGTACGCCGGTTGCCACAGATACGTTGAGCGTTTCAACGTTACCCGTACCGTCAATCGCCACGCACAGGTCGTCGGCTGAGCATGCCGCTTCCGGCAGCGCTTCACGCTCACGCCCTAATACCAGCACCATTTTTTCCGGCAGCGTGGTAGTAAACAACGGTTTGCCTTTCACGCTTGAGGTCATCACTACCGTGTAACCTGCCTTACGGAAGTCGTCCAGCACATCGACAATGCTGTCACCGGTGATCGGCTGAACATGCTCTGCGCCACCTTCAGCGGTACGGATTGCCGCACCTGATTCCAGCAGCGCCGCGTCCTGTACCACCACGCCTTTCACACCAAAGTGGGCGCAGCTACGCATCATTCCGCCCAGGTTGTGCGGGTTAGCGATGTCTTCCAGAGCCAGTACGCAATCCTGCGCCCCAGCCTGACCCACCCACTGCTTAACGGTGGTACCGTTACGTTTTTTGATCAGGAAGCAAACACCACCATGGTGCTCAGTACCGGAGGCTTTCGCCAGCTCAGCTTCGTCAACCACATGGTAGGCTTTACGGTTTGCCGCCATCCAGCGTAATGCTTCTTTAAAGCGCGGGGTGACGCTCTGCACGAACCAGGCGCGAACAATAGCGTCCGGACGACTCTGGAACAGAGCCTGACAGGCATTTTCACCGTAAACGCGGGTTTCTTCCGCGCGCTGACGACGTAAGACTTCAGGATCGATAAAACTCTTGCCGCTAATGCCACCATGATCGGCTTTATCCTCAGCATCATCATTCGGTGCGCGGGACACGGTACGCCATGGTGAATCTTCACGTCTGCGATCGCGTTCTGCATCGCGGTCACGACCACGTTCACGGCCGCGTTCGCTGTTCGGACCCTTTCTGTCATCACGGGCAGGGCGACGACCGCCTTCGGCTCGGGAAGTACCGGGGCGTCCGCCGCCTTTACCAGTACGTGGATTTTGGGTGCGTTTATCCGAGTCATCGTCACTGCGGACGTACATCACTTTGACCTTGCCGTTTTTGTTCTTCAGTTCGTCGCTCATGTTTTTCTCCACCTGCTCTGCGCGAAGCGCGCAGATTACCCGATGTGCACGTCGTTAGCCATTATTTCATTTAAAAGCTAAGGACTATTGTACTCATTGAATAAAACGCATTGTTGTTTAGAACAGACTCCCCGATAATATGTAACATAATAGAAACATACTGGCGTCACTGCCATGAAGTCCACACTACTCATCCAGAGGTTAGTTATGAATACCGTTTGTACCAGCTGCCAGGCTATCAACCGCATTCCCGACGATCGTGTCCAGGAAGCGGCTAAATGCGGACGCTGTGGTCACGACCTGTTCGATGGGGAGGTGATCAATGCGACCGGTGAAACACTGGATAAACTGTTAAAAGACGATCTCCCGGTGGTGGTTGATTTTTGGGCCCCCTGGTGCGGACCATGCCGTAACTTTGCCCCAATTTTTGAAGATGTCGCGGAAGAGCGTAGCGGTAAAGTACGTTTTGTTAAAGTGAATACAGAAGCCGAGCGTGAACTCAGCGCCCGCTTCGGCATCCGCAGTATTCCGACCATCATGATCTTCAGAAAAGGTGAAATCGTCGATATGCTTAATGGCGCCGTACCTAAGGCTCCGTTTGATAGCTGGCTTAACGAATCATTATAATCTCTGCGGGGCGCATCTTGTGCCCCGTTTTCACCTCTGCGACAATAGCGTTTTTCAACGTGTTCCCCCATGACCGATAACGCAGTTCTTCAGTTACGCGCTGAGCGCCTCGCGCGCGCCACGCGTCCTTTCCTCGCCCGAGGTAACCGTATTCGTCGCTGCCAGCGCTGCCTGCTGCCGCTAAAGCTCTGCTTATGCGCAACGTTAGTACCGTCTGAGGCCAAAAGCCGTTTTTGTCTGGTCATGTTTGATACAGAGCCGATGAAGCCCAGTAACACGGGACGTTTAATCGCCGATATTTTGCCCGATACCGCGGCTTTTCAGTGGTCACGCACCGAACCGCCGCAGGCGCTGCTTGAGCTGGTGAAAAATCCCGATTACCAGCCGATGGTGGTATTCCCGGCTTCCTATGCGGGCGAAGAGCGCGAAGTGATTTTCACGCCGCCGACCGGCAAACCGCCGTTGTTTATTATGCTCGATGGCACCTGGCCGGAAGCGCGTAAAATGTTCCGCAAAAGCCCGTACCTCGACAACCTGCCGGTGATCTCCGTTGATTTATCGCGCCTTTCTGCTTATCACCTGCGTGGTATTCACGCCGAAGGGCAATACTGTACTGCCGAAGTCGCCATCGCTTTGCTGGATCTGGCTGGCGATACGCAAGCTGCGGAAGGGTTAAGCGATCACTTCACTCGCTTTAAAACCCGTTACCTGGCAGGAAAAACTCAACATCAGGGAAGCGTCACAGCAGACTCGACAGAAAGCGTTTAAAATCATTCGGTCACTGGTGTCATTAAGGAAGCCGATATGAGTCAACGTGGTCTGGAAGCACTACTGCGACCGAAATCCATTGCGGTGATTGGGGCGTCGATGAAGCCTAACCGCGCGGGTTACCTGATGATGCGTAATCTGCTTGCCGGCGGTTTCAATGGGCCAGTTCTACCGGTGACGCCCGCCTGGAAAGCGGTATTGGGCGTACTGGCCTGGCCCAATATCAGCAGCTTGCCTTTTAGCCCCGACCTCGCCGTGTTGTGCACCAATGCCAGCCGTAACCTGGCATTGCTCGAAGCGCTTGGCGAGAAAGGCTGTAAAACCTGCATTATTCTTTCGGCTCCCGCGGCCCAGCATGCAGAACTGCTGGCCTGCGCCTCACGCTATAAAATACGCCTGCTGGGTCCCAACAGTCTGGGACTTCTCGCCCCCTGGCAGGGACTTAACGCCAGCTTTTCCCCCGTCCCGATTAAGCGCGGCAAGCTGGCTTTTATCTCTCAATCCGCCGCCGTATCCAATACCATACTCGACTGGGCGCAGCAGAGAGAAATGGGCTTTTCTTACTTTATCGCGTTGGGTGACAGCCTGGATATCGACGTTGATGAGCTGCTGGATTACCTGGCGCGCGACAGTAAAACCAGCGCAATATTGCTCTATCTCGAACATTTGAGCGATGCCCGGCGCTTTGTCTCTGCCGCCCGTAGCGCCGCGCGCAACAAACCCATTCTGGTGATTAAGAGTGGCCGCAGCCCAGCAGCGCAGCGTTTACTGCACACCAGTGCAGGGATGGACCCAGCCTGGGATGCGGCTATTCAGCGCGCCGGTTTATTACGCGTGCAAGATACTCACGAGCTGTTCTCGGCGGTCGAAACCCTGAGTCACATGCGCCCGCTGCGTGGTGACAGACTAATGATCATCAGTAACGGCGCCGCGCCTGCCGCACTGGCATTGGATGAGCTATGGTCGAAGAATGGCAAACTCGCCACGCTGAGTGAAGATACCTGCCAGAAATTACGCGATGCGCTACCAGCCCATGTTGATATCGGCAACCCGCTGGATCTTCGTGACGACGCCAGTAGCGAACACTATGTAAAAACGCTGGATATTTTGCTCGCCAGCCAGGACTTCGACGCCCTGATGGTGATTCATTCGCCCAGCGCCGCTGCCCCCGGGACCGAAAGCGCGCAAGCGTTGATCGAAGCAGTAAAGCAGCATCCTCGAGGGAAATTTATCTCCTTACTAACCAACTGGTGCGGGGAGTTTTCTTCCCAGGAAGCCCGTAGGCTATTTAGCGAAGCAGGGGTGCCCACCTACCGTACACCGGAAGGAACCATCACCGCATTTATGCATATGGTTGAGTATCGGCGTAACCAGAAGCAACTGCGAGAAACGCCTGCGCTACCGGACTACCTGACCACGAACACCGCCGAGGCGCATAATCTGTTACAGCAGGCGATTGCCGAAGGGGCCACATCGCTGGATACCCATGAAGTGCAGCCGATTTTACAAGCTTATGGCTTACACACGCTCCCGACCTGGATCGCCAGCGACAGCGCGGAAGCTGTGCATATCGCAGAGCAGATCGGCTATCCGGTGGCGCTTAAGCTGCGTTCCCCTGATATCCCGCATAAATCGGAAGTTCAGGGGGTAATGCTCTACCTGCGTACGGCAACAGAGGTACAGCAGGCCGCGAATGCGATTTTTGATCGGGTGAAAATGGCCTGGCCGCAGGCGCGCATCCACGGTTTATTAGTGCAAAGCATGGCGAATCGCGCTGGCGCTCAGGAGCTTCGCGTCGTCGTTGAACACGATCCGGTATTTGGCCCGCTGATTATGCTGGGTGAAGGCGGGGTTGAGTGGCGACCAGAAGAGCAAGCCGTGGTGGCATTGCCGCCATTGAACATGAATCTGGCGCGTTATCTGGTGATCCAGGGGATCAAAAATAAGAAGATCCGCGCTCGTAGCGCACTACGCCCACTGGATATCGCCGGGCTGAGCCAGCTTCTGGTGCAGGTATCCAACCTGATCGTCGATTGTCCGGAAATTCAGCGTCTGGATATCCATCCGCTGCTGGCCTCCGCCGGTGAATTTACCGCGCTGGACGTCACGCTGGACATTGCCCCTTTCACGGGCGATAACGAAAGCAGATTGGCTGTACGCCCCTACCCTCATCAGCTTGAAGAGTGGGTTGAGTTGAAGAACGGCGAGCGCTGCCTGTTCCGCCCCATTTTGCCAGAGGATGAACCTCATCTGCAGCAGTTCATTTCTCAGGTAACCAAAGAAGATCTTTATTATCGCTATTTTAGTGAGATCAACGAATTTACCCATGAAGATTTAGCCAATATGACACAGATCGACTACGATCGTGAAATGGCCTTTGTCGCTGTGCGTTGTAGAGATAATCATGAAGAGATCCTCGGCGTGACGCGAGCTATCTCGGATCCTGATAACGTAGATGCCGAGTTTGCCGTCCTGGTTCGTTCTGATCTCAAAGGACTTGGACTGGGTCGCCGATTGATGGAAAAATTAATTGCCTATACCCGAGATCACGGACTTAGACGTTTGAATGGTATTACGATGCCAAACAATCGCGGTATGGTCGCCCTGGCCCGGAAACTCGGGTTCGTTGTTGACGTCCAACTCGAAGAGGGGATTGTTGGGCTAACGCTTAATCTGGCCCAATTTGAGGAATCGTGAGTAAGGTACTGGAAATGTTGACCACATTAATGGGTACTGGTGGTATCATTGCCCGCTTATGTCGTCTGCATAGCACAGAGGACCCTTCAATGAACAGAGAAGAAATGCACTGTGATGTTGTCAAAATTTAAGCGTAATAAACATCAACAACACCTTGCCCAACTACCCAAGATTTCTCAGTCAGTTGATGATGTAGATTTCTTTTATGCTCCCGCTAATTTCAGGGAGACTCTGCTGGAAAAAATCGCCAGCGCGACGCGACGGATCTGCATTATTGCGCTGTACCTGGAACAGGATGACGGTGGCAAAGGCATACTCGACGCGCTCTATGCGGCAAAACGGCAGCGTCCTGAACTGGATGTCCGGGTGCTTGTCGACTGGCACCGAGCCCAGCGCGGGCGCATTGGTGCTGCGGCATCTAATACCAATGCTGACTGGTATTGCCGCATGGCGCAAGAAAACCCCGGTATCGATATTCCTGTCTATGGTGTGCCGATTAACACGCGCGAAGCCCTTGGCGTTCTACATTTCAAAGGCTTTATCATCGATGACAGCGTCCTGTATAGCGGCGCCAGCCTGAACGATGTTTATCTGCATCAGCATGATAAATATCGCTACGACCGTTATCAGTTGATTCGCAACCCTCAAATGGCCGATATCATGTTCAATTGGGTGGCGCAAAACCTGATGAATGGTCGCGGCGTTAATCGTCTTGATGATATCAATCGCCCTAAAAGCCCGGAAATTAAAAACGACATCCGCTTGTACCGTCAGGAACTGCGCGATGCGTCATTCCATTTTCAGGGAGATGCGGATAATGAACAGCTTTCTGTTACGCCTCTGGTTGGACTCGGAAAATCCAGTCTGTTAAATAAGACTATTTTCCACCTCATGCCCTGCGCAGAGCACAAACTCACAATTTGTACCCCTTATTTCAATCTGCCCGCCATACTGGTGCGCAATATCATTCAGCTGCTGCGTGAAGGGAAAAAGGTCGAAATCATTGTCGGTGATAAAACCGCCAACGACTTTTATATCCCGGAAGATGAGCCTTTTAAAATCATCGGCGCGCTGCCCTATCTGTATGAAATTAACCTGCGCCGTTTCCTGAGCAGACTGCAATATTATGTGAATACCGACCAGTTAGTCGTGCGCTTATGGAAAGATGATGACAACACTTATCATCTGAAAGGTATGTGGGTTGATGATAAATGGATGCTGCTCACCGGCAACAACCTTAATCCTCGAGCCTGGCGTCTGGATCTGGAAAATGCCATCCTTATCCACGATCCTAAGCAAGAGCTGGCGCCCCAGCGCGATAAAGAGCTGGAGCTTATCCGCACGCATACCACCGTGGTTAAGCACTACCGCGACCTGCAAAGCATTGCTGACTATCCAGTCAAAGTGCGTAAGCTGATCCGTCGACTACGCCGTATTCGTATCGACAGATTAATTAGCCGTATTCTGTAACCAAAACCCCGTCACTGACGGGGTTTTTCATATGGAGGCAACGGTGCGCCTGTTTATTCTTACCAGTATCCTGGCTATTTCTGGCTGCAGCCACATGGCAAACGACCGCTGGAGCGGACAAGACAAAGCTCAACATTTTATTGCCTCCGCCATGCTTGCCGCAGCCGGTAACGAATATGCCCAGCATCAGGGTAACAACCGAGATCGCAGTGCGGCTATTGGTTTGATGTTCTCAGTCAGCCTGGGCGCGTCAAAAGAACTGTGGGACAGCCGCCCCGCTGGGAGCGGCTGGAGCTGGAAGGACTTTGCCTGGGATGTTGCGGGCGCCTCAACCGGCTATGCAGTCTGGCAACTGGCGCATCATTAGAGGCGCAGCCCTTTCCCCTTACCATGCAGCATCAGCGATACTAAAAATGCGACGACTGCCAGCGCGGTAACGTACCAGAAGAATGTGGTTTCCATACCGATGGATTTCAGGGATAAGGCAACATATTCGGCTGAACCACCAAACAGAGCATTCGCCACCGCATAAGATAACCCAACCCCCAGGGCGCGTACCTGCGCCGGAAACATCTCAGCTTTCAGAATGCCGCTGATGGACGTATAGAAACTCACGATCAACAAGGCGCACATTACCAGAGCAAACGCCATATACGGAGACGTCACGTTTTGCAATGCAGTCAAAATGGGAACGGTGAAAATCGCAGCTAATGCGCCAAAGCATAGCATGGAAGTACGTCGGCCAATTTTATCTGACAAAGCGCCAAACAATGGTTGCACCAGCATGAACACGCACAGTGCCGCCGTCATAATCCCACTGGCTACGTTGGCATGCATACCTGCGGTATTAACCAGGTACTTCTGCATATAGGTTGTGAAGGTGTAAAAACACAGCGAGCCAGCAGCAGTAAAGCCAAGCACCATGATGAAGGCTTTGCGATTACGCCACAGACCTTTCAGAGAGCCCGCTTCTTTCAGCGCGCGAACGTCCTGTTTCGAGGTTTCATCCAACTGGCGACGCAGCCATAGCGCGACAATAGCTAACACGGCTCCCAGCGCAAATGGAATACGCCACCCCCACTCTCTGAGCGCTGAATCTTCTAAGGTTTGCTGTAAAATGACCACAACCAGTAATGCCAATAGCTGCCCGCCAATTAACGTTACGTACTGGAATGAAGCATAAAAACCTTTCTTACCTTCAATGGCCACTTCACTCATGTAGGTAGCGCTGGTCCCGTATTCGCCCCCGACAGACAGTCCCTGAAATAGTCTGGCCAGTAGCAATAGCGCAGGAGCCCAGGTACCGATGGTTTCATACCCCGGAAGACAAGCGATCACCAGCGATCCCATACACATCATACAAACTGACAGCAGCATGGATTTTTTGCGCCCGTGCTTATCAGCGATGCGACCAAACAACCAGCCGCCAATTGGTCGCATCAGAAAGCCTGCGGCAAAAACGCCGGCAGTCTGTAAGAGTTGCGTAGTGGTGTTTCCTGATGGAAAAAAGATATGAGCAAAATAGAGAGAGCAGAAAGAATAGATATAGAAATCAAACCATTCGACCAGATTCCCTGATGATGCTCCGACAATCGCCCAAATACGACGGCGGGTATCGCCGTCTGTCAGCGTCCCGTTCTCAGTTACACTGCTATCAGCCATTAGAATTATACCCCTGCCAAGGATCGCGTGAATTTATCAATGCTAGTTGTGTCTTTTTTGGTAAACCAAATGTTATATAATTGTTATAATTAATTATGCGATATAAGTCACGGTTTTAATTAGCACAGAAAGGATTCAGATATGTTCGAGGGGATAGAGTTGGAGGTCGCATAAGGCGACAGGTTTCATTTCGTACAGACGCAAAAAAGCCCATCCGGCAGGACGGGCTTTTGCACTTGTTTGATGCCTGGCAGTTTATGGCGGGCGTCCTGCCCGCCACCCTCCGGGCCGTTGCTGCGCAACGTTCAAATCCGCTCCCGGCGGATTTGTCCTCCTCAGGAGAGCCCTCACCGACAGACAACAGATAAAACAAAAGGCCCGGTCTTTCGACCGGGCCTTCCGCTTTTATTTGATGCCTGGCAGTTCCCTACTCTCGCATGGGGAGACCCCACACTACCATCGGCGCTACGGCGTTTCACTTCTGAGTTCGGCATGGGGTCAGGTGGGACCACCGCGCTACAGCCGCCAGGCAAATTCTGTTTATTAACCCGCTTTTTGGCCGGTTAATCTTATCTGTATCAGGCTGAAAATCTGTCTTCTCAAATCCGCCAAAACATCTTCGGCGTTGTAAGGTTAAGCCTCACGGTTCATTAGTATCGGTTAGCTCAATGTATCGCTACACTTACACACCCGACCTATCAACGTCGTCGTCTTCAACGTTCCTTCAGGAGACTCAAAGTCTCAGGGAGAACTCATCTCGGGGCAAGTTTCGTGCTTAGATGCTTTCAGCACTTATCTCTTCCGCATTTAGCTACCGGGCAGTGCCATTGGCATGACAACCCGAACACCAGTGATGCGTCCACTCCGGTCCTCTCGTACTAGGAGCAGCCCCCCTCAATTCTCCAGCGCCCACGGCAGATAGGGACCGAACTGTCTCACGACGTTCTAAACCCAGCTCGCGTACCACTTTAAATGGCGAACAGCCATACCCTTGGGACCTACTTCAGCCCCAGGATGTGATGAGCCGACATCGAGGTGCCAAACACCGCCGTCGATATGAACTCTTGGGCGGTATCAGCCTGTTATCCCCGGAGTACCTTTTATCCGTTGAGCGATGGCCCTTCCATTCAGAACCACCGGATCACTAAGACCTGCTTTCGCACCTGCTCGAGCCGTCACTCTCGCAGTCAAGCTAGCTTATGCCTTTGCACTAACCTCCTGATGTCCGACCAGGATTAGCTAACCTTCGTGCTCCTCCGTTACTCTTTGGGAGGAGACCGCCCCAGTCAAACTACCCACCAGACACTGTCCGCAACCCGGATTACGGGCCCACGTTAGAACACCAGCCATTAAAGGGTGGTATTTCAAGGACGGCTCCATGCAGACTGGCGTCCACACTTCAAAGCCTCCCACCTATCCTACACATCAAGGACCAGTGTTCAGTGTCAAGCTATAGTAAAGGTTCACGGGGTCTTTCCGTCTTGCCGCGGGTACACTGCATCTTCACAGCGAGTTCAATTTCACTGAGTCTCGGGTGGAGACAGCCTGGCCATCATTACGCCATTCGTGCAGGTCGGAACTTACCCGACAAGGAATTTCGCTACCTTAGGACCGTTATAGTTACGGCCGCCGTTTACCGGGGCTTCGATCAAGAGCTTCTCCTTACGGATAACCCCATCAATTAACCTTCCGGCACCGGGCAGGCGTCACACCGTATACGTCCACTTTCGTGTTTGCACAGTGCTGTGTTTTTAATAAACAGTTGCAGCCAGCTGGTATCTTCGACTGATTTCAGCTCCATGAGTAAATCACTTCACCTACATATCAGCGTGCCTTCTCCCGAAGTTACGGCACCATTTTGCCTAGTTCCTTCACCCGAGTTCTCTCAAGCGCCTTGGTATTCTCTACCTGACCACCTGTGTCGGTTTGGGGTACGATTTCGTGTTACCTGATGCTTAGAGGCTTTTCCTGGAAGCAGGGCATTTGTCACTTCAGCACCGTAGTGCCTCGTCATCACGCCTCAGTGTTAAAGTGAACCGGATTTACCTGGAACACACACCTACACGCTTAAACCGGGACAACCGTCGCCCGGCCGACATAGCCTTCTCCGTCCCCCCTTCGCAGTAACACCAAGTACAGGAATATTAACCTGTTTCCCATCGACTACGCCTTTCGGCCTCGCCTTAGGGGTCGACTCACCCTGCCCCGATTAACGTTGGACAGGAACCCTTGGTCTTCCGGCGTGCGGGTTTTTCACCCGCATTATCGTTACTTATGTCAGCATTCGCACTTCTGATACCTCCAGCAACCCTCACAGGCCACCTTCAACGGCTTACAGAACGCTCCCCTACCCAACAACACATAGTGTCGCTGCCGCAGCTTCGGTGCATGGTTTAGCCCCGTTACATCTTCCGCGCAGGCCGACTCGACCAGTGAGCTATTACGCTTTCTTTAAATGATGGCTGCTTCTAAGCCAACATCCTGGCTGTCTGTGCCTTCCCACATCGTTTCCCACTTAACCATGACTTTGGGACCTTAGCTGGCGGTCTGGGTTGTTTCCCTCTTCACGACGGACGTTAGCACCCGCCGTGTGTCTCCCGTGATAACATTCTTCGGTATTCGCAGTTTGCATCGGGTTGGTAAGTCGGGATGACCCCCTAGCCGAAACAGTGCTCTACCCCCGAAGATGAATTCACGAGGCGCTACCTAAATAGCTTTCGGGGAGAACCAGCTATCTCCCGGTTTGATTGGCCTTTCACCCCCAGCCACAAGTCATCCGCTAATTTTTCAACATTAGTCGGTTCGGTCCTCCAGTTAGTGTTACCCAACCTTCAACCTGCCCATGGCTAGATCACCGGGTTTCGGGTCTATACCCTGCAACTTAACGCCCAGTTAAGACTCGGTTTCCCTTCGGCTCCCCTATACGGTTAACCTTGCTACAGAATATAAGTCGCTGACCCATTATACAAAAGGTACGCAGTCACACCCGAAGGTGCTCCCACTGCTTGTACGTACACGGTTTCAGGTTCTTTTTCACTCCCCTCGCCGGGGTTCTTTTCGCCTTTCCCTCACGGTACTGGTTCACTATCGGTCAGTCAGGAGTATTTAGCCTTGGAGGATGGTCCCCCCATATTCAGACAGGATACCACGTGTCCCGCCCTACTCTTCGAGTTCACAACCTGTGCATTTTTGTGTACGGGACTATCACCCTGTACCGTCGGACTTTCCAGACCGTTCCACTAACACACATGCTGATTCAGACTCTGGGCTGCTCCCCGTTCGCTCGCCGCTACTGGGGGAATCTCGGTTGATTTCTTTTCCTCGGGGTACTTAGATGTTTCAGTTCCCCCGGTTCGCTTCATTACGCTATGTATTCACGTAATGATAGTGTGACGAATCACACTGGGTTTCCCCATTCGGAAATCGCCGGTTATAACGGTTCATATCACCTTACCGGCGCTTATCGCAGATTAGCACGTCCTTCATCGCCTCTGACTGCCAGGGCATCCACCGTGTACGCTTAGTCGCTTAACCTCACAACCCGAAGATGTTTCACTTCTGATTGCGAAAATTTGAGAGACTCGAACACACCATTTATCTGTTCTTATTACGGAGAACAGACACAGTGTGTCGTTTCAATTTTCAGCTTGATCCAGATTTTTAAAGAGCAAATATCTCAAACATCACCCGAAGATGAGTTTTGAGATATCAGGGCGCGCGTCTTTCACTCACGAACCAGCAAGTGGCGTCCCCTAGGGGATTCGAACCCCTGTTACCGCCGTGAAAGGGCGGTGTCCTGGGCCTCTAGACGAAGGGGACACTGAAGTCTCAATCGCAAGACGCCTTGCTATTCACTTTTCATCAGACAATCTGTGTGAGCACTGCAAAGGTCGGTTCTTTAAGGTAAGGAGGTGATCCAACCGCAGGTTCCCCTACGGTTACCTTGTTACGACTTCACCCCAGTCATGAATCACAAAGTGGTAAGCGCCCTCCCGAAGGTTAAGCTACCTACTTCTTTTGCAACCCACTCCCATGGTGTGACGGGCGGTGTGTACAAGGCCCGGGAACGTATTCACCGTGGCATTCTGATCCACGATTACTAGCGATTCCGACTTCATGGAGTCGAGTTGCAGACTCCAATCCGGACTACGACATACTTTATGAGGTCCGCTTGCTCTCGCGAGGTCGCTTCTCTTTGTATATGCCATTGTAGCACGTGTGTAGCCCTACTCGTAAGGGCCATGATGACTTGACGTCATCCCCACCTTCCTCCAGTTTATCACTGGCAGTCTCCTTTGAGTTCCCGACCGAATCGCTGGCAACAAAGGATAAGGGTTGCGCTCGTTGCGGGACTTAACCCAACATTTCACAACACGAGCTGACGACAGCCATGCAGCACCTGTCTCAGAGCTCCCGAAGGCACCAAAGCATCTCTGCTAAGTTCTCTGGATGTCAAGAGTAGGTAAGGTTCTTCGCGTTGCATCGAATTAAACCACATGCTCCACCGCTTGTGCGGGCCCCCGTCAATTCATTTGAGTTTTAACCTTGCGGCCGTACTCCCCAGGCGGTCGACTTAACGCGTTAGCTCCGGAAGCCACGCCTCAAGGGCACAACCTCCAAGTCGACATCGTTTACGGCGTGGACTACCAGGGTATCTAATCCTGTTTGCTCCCCACGCTTTCGCACCTGAGCGTCAGTCTTTGTCCAGGGGGCCGCCTTCGCCACCGGTATTCCTCCAGATCTCTACGCATTTCACCGCTACACCTGGAATTCTACCCCCCTCTACAAGACTCTAGCCTGCCAGTTTCGGATGCAGTTCCCAGGTTGAGCCCGGGGATTTCACATCCGACTTGACAGACCGCCTGCGTGCGCTTTACGCCCAGTAATTCCGATTAACGCTTGCACCCTCCGTATTACCGCGGCTGCTGGCACGGAGTTAGCCGGTGCTTCTTCTGCGAGTAACGTCAATCGCTGTGGTTATTAACCACAACGCCTTCCTCCTCGCTGAAAGTACTTTACAACCCGAAGGCCTTCTTCATACACGCGGCATGGCTGCATCAGGCTTGCGCCCATTGTGCAATATTCCCCACTGCTGCCTCCCGTAGGAGTCTGGACCGTGTCTCAGTTCCAGTGTGGCTGGTCATCCTCTCAGACCAGCTAGGGATCGTCGCCTAGGTGAGCCGTTACCCCACCTACAAGCTAATCCCATCTGGGCACATCCGATGGCAAGAGGCCCGAAGGTCCCCCTCTTTGGTCTTGCGACATTATGCGGTATTAGCTACCGTTTCCAGTAGTTATCCCCCTCCATCGGGCAGTTTCCCAGACATTACTCACCCGTCCGCCACTCGTCACCCGAGAGCAAGCTCTCTGTGCTACCGTTCGACTTGCATGTGTTAGGCCTGCCGCCAGCGTTCAATCTGAGCCATGATCAAACTCTTCAATTTAAGTTTGATGCTCGTGAATTAAACTTCGTAATGAATTACGTGTTCACTCAGAGACTTGGTATTCATTTTTCGTCTTGCGACGTTAAGAATCCGTATCCTCGAGTGCCCACACAGATTGTCTGATAAATTGTTAAAGAGCAGTGCCGCTTCGCTTTTTCTCAGCGGCGCGGGGTGTGCATATTACGCTATCCCGCTTCAGAGTCAAGCGTTTATTTACGCTTTTCTCCGCTGACCCGGCGGCGTGTAATCCGTTGTTCCGTGTCAGTGGAGGCGCATTATAGGGAGTTATTTCAGGCTGACAAGTTAAAAATACAAAAAACTTATCAAACGATTACTTTTTACTCAACCCTTCTATTTTTGCCTGGTTTTCAAACAAAAACGAGCCCCGCAGGGCTCGTTTATTATCGTTTTGTGACTTACTGCACTGCCACGATACGGTCGTCGTTCACTTCCAGGCGAATGGCTTTGCCAGGAATCAGCTCCCCAGACAAAATTTGCTGCGCCAGCGGGTTTTCGATCTGTTGCTGGATAGCGCGTTTCAATGGACGCGCGCCATATACCGGATCGTAACCATTCGCACTCAGCAGTTTGAGCGCTTCGTCAGAGATATGGATTTCATAGCCACGCTCTTCCAGACGTTTATACAGACGCTGCAGTTGGATCTGAGCAATAGAAGCAATGTGCTGCTCACCCAACGGATGGAATACCACAACCTCATCTATACGGTTGATAAATTCCGGGCGGAAGTTATGGCTCACAACGCCCAGCACCATATCCTTCATGTGGCTGTAATCGAGCTCGCCAAAACGTTCCTGGATCAGATCGGACCCCAGGTTCGAAGTCATGATGACCACCGTATTACGGAAGTCGACTGTTCTCCCCTGCCCGTCGGTCAGACGACCATCGTCAAGCACCTGCAGCAGAATGTTGAACACATCCGGATGCGCTTTCTCCACTTCATCCAGCAGGATGACGGAGTAAGGACGACGGCGCACTGCTTCAGTGAGATACCCCCCCTCTTCGTAGCCGACATATCCCGGAGGCGCACCGACCAGACGAGACACCGAGTGTTTCTCCATAAACTCGGACATATCGATACGCACCATTGCATCGTCACTGTCGAACATAAAGTTTGCCAGCGCTTTACACAGTTCGGTTTTACCGACACCGGTCGGCCCAAGGAACAGGAATGAACCAATCGGACGGTTCGGGTCAGACAGCCCAGCACGGCTACGGCGAATCGCGTTAGATACCGCTTCAACCGCTTCGTTCTGGCCAATCACACGGCTGTGCAACTCCTGCTCCATACGCAACAGTTTTTCCCGTTCGCCTTCCAGCATGCGGGCAACCGGGATCCCCGTCCAACGCGCCAGCACTTCAGCAATTTCTGCATCGGTCACTTTGTTACGCAACAGACGCATAGTTTTACCTTCCGACTGGGTAGCGGCTTCCAGCTGTTTTTCCAGCTCCGGGATTTTACCGTACTGTAGCTCGGACATCCGCGCCAGGTCGCCCACACGACGCGCCTGCTCGATGGCGATCTTCGCCTGCTCCAGCTCAGCCTTAATCGTCTGAGTACCGGAGAGCGAGGCTTTTTCCGCTTTCCACTCTTCTTCTAACTCGGAATACTGGCGCTCTTTGTCGTCCAGTTCTTCGTTGAGCATATCAAGACGTTTTTTACTCGCCTCATCAGACTCTTTCATTAATGCCTGCTGTTCCAGTTTGAGCTGGATAATACGGCGGTCGAGTCTGTCCAGTTCTTCCGGCTTGGAGTCAATCTGCATACGAATGCTGGATGCCGCTTCATCGATCAGGTCGATGGCTTTATCCGGCAACTGACGGTCGGCAATATAGCGGTGAGACAGCGTCGCTGCCGCAACAATCGCCGGGTCAGTGATCTGCACATGGTGGTGCAGCTCATAACGTTCTTTCAGACCACGCAAAATGGCGATGGTGTCTTCTACTGAAGGTTCAGCCACAAACACTTTCTGGAAACGACGTTCCAGCGCCGCATCTTTTTCGATGTACTGACGATATTCATCGAGCGTGGTTGCGCCTACGCAGTGCAGTTCCCCACGCGCCAGCGCCGGTTTCAGCATGTTACCGGCGTCCATGGCGCCATCGGCTTTACCTGCGCCAACCATGGTATGCAGCTCATCAATAAACAGAATGACGTTGCCTTCTTGTTTAGAGAGATCGTTCAGCACACCTTTTAAACGTTCTTCAAACTCGCCACGATATTTCGCCCCGGCCACCAGCGCGCCCATATCCAGCGCCAGTACGCGGCGGCCTTTTAAGCCTTCCGGCACTTCGCCGTTGATAATACGCTGCGCCAGCCCTTCAACGATGGCGGTTTTACCGACGCCAGGTTCACCAATCAACACCGGGTTATTTTTAGTACGACGTTGCAGCACCTGAATGGTGCGGCGGATTTCTTCATCACGACCGATAACCGGATCGAGCTTGCCCTGTTCGGCGCGTTCGGTCAGATCGACGGTATATTTTTTCAAGGCCTGACGTTGGTCTTCAGCTCCCTGATCATTCACGCTTTCACCTCCACGCATTTGTTCAATTGCCTGAGTGATATTGGCGGTCGTCGCCCCTGCTGATTTTAATAAATCGGTCAGCGTACCGCGTGACTCAAGCACCGCCAGAACGAACAGTTCTGACGAAATAAAGTTGTCCCCTCTTTTTTGCGCCAGCTTGTCGCAAAGATTCAGTACACGCACCAGATCCTGAGAAGGCTGCACATCACCGCCGGTGCCTTCTACCTGCGGCAAGCGGCTCAACGCCTGGTCAATGGCTGTACGTAACTGGCCGGCATTAATGCCAGCAGAGGTTAATAAAGGACGTACCGATCCCCCTTCCTGATTCAGCAAGGCGCTCATTAGATGAAGTGGTTCGATAAATTGATTGTCGTGCCCCAATGCGAGTGACTGGGCATCGGCAAGAGCAAGCTGGAATTTATTAGTAAGACGATCCAGACGCATAACTCCTCCCATAACAGGTCAAAATTGCTACTGGAGATTAAATGAGGTCATCCCTCAATTATTCAAGGTGAATGACCTGAATTATGTGAAAAGAAAATTACACGTACCGGATCGTCTTGATTCTTTAGGTTATATCAGCCAAATAAAACTTGCCATACGACCCGTGGTATTGTCGCGACGATAAGAGAAGAAAGTCTCACTTTCGCTGAAGGTGCACCGGTCACCGCCGTAGAGGTGCGTCACGCCGACATTTGCCAGACGCTGGCGCGCAAGCTGGTAGATATCCGCCAGATATTTGTCTGCGCGCGGTACAAATGCGAGGTCCGCCTGCGGATCATGCGCCATGAACGCTGCGCGGACTTCTGGCCCCACTTCAAACGCGTTCGGGCCAATCGCCGGGCCTAGCCAGGCAATAATGTTTTCAGGTTTGTCGGCAAAACACGCCACCGTCTCTTCCAGCACACCGGCGCATAATCCGCGCCAACCTGCATGGGCCGCCGCGACTTCCGTACCTGCACGATTACAAAATAGTACGGGCAGACAGTCCGCCGTCATCACCGCACACACGGTGCCTGGCGTATTGCTGTATGACGCATCCGCACGTTTGGAGGAGTACGGCTCGCCCGTCAGTTTCAGGACCTCCTTACCGTGGACCTGTTCCAGCCAGACTGGCTTTGAAGGCAGATTGCCCGCAGCAAACAGTCGTTTGCGGTTCTCTTCGACATGCTCCGGGTTATCGCCGCAATGGGCGCCCAGATTCAGCGAATCATAAGGCGGCATACTGATACCGCCAATACGGGTAGAACTACATGCCGCAACACCTTGCGGTAGCGGCCACTGCGGGACAATTAGCTTACTCATAACCAGGCAATATCATCCTTATGTTCTTCGAAATCAGCGCGCATCACTTCAATCAGTTCCACCATATCTTGCGGAATTGGCGCATGCCATTCCATTTCGATACCGGAAATCGGGTGATACAGACGCAGCATGGTCGCGTGCAGCGCCTGACGGTCGAACTTACGCAATACGGAAATAAATTCGTCAGAAGCGCCTTTTGGTGGACGCGGACGACCACCGTAGACCGGATCTCCCACCAGCGGATGAGTGATATGCGCCATGTGCACGCGGATCTGGTGCGTACGTCCGGTTTCCAGACGCAACCGCAGACGCGTGTGCACACGGAAGTGTTCCATAATACGATAGTGCGTCACCGCCGGTTTACCCATCGGGTGTACCGCCATGTGTGTACGCTTGGTCGGGTGACGGCTAATCGGCTCTTCAACGGTTCCGCCCGCTGTCATATGACCAATCGCCACGGCTTCGTACTCACGGGTAATTTCACGCAGCTGTAATGACTCCACCAGACGCGTTTGCGCCGGAACGGTTTTTGCCACCACCATTAATCCGGTCGTGTCTTTGTCCAGACGATGGACGATACCCGCGCGAGGAACATCCGCAATTGGCGGGTAGTAATGCAGCAACGCATTCAATACCGTGCCATCAGGATTGCCTGCGCCCGGATGCACCACGAGGTCACGCGGTTTGTTGATAACAAGAATATCGTCATCTTCATACACGATATCCAGCGGGATATCCTGAGGCTCAAAACGAACCTCTTCGTCAATTTCTGCATTGATGGAGACCTGCTCTCCACCCAACACTTTTTCTTTCGGTTTATCGCAAAGATTGCCATTTACCAGCACGCGCTGGTCGAGGATCCATTCTTTTATGCGCGATCGCGAATAATCAGGGAACAATTCGGCCAAAGCCTGATCTAAGCGTTGACCGAGCTGATTTTCGGAGACTGTTGCGGTGAGTTCTACTCGTTGTGCCATAAACTGCTTCTTTGTTTAACGTTGGGTTTTACGGCTTTGCCGTTTAATATAGTGTGCTATTGTAGCTGGTCTTAACCGGGAGCAGGAACAGAGAATCTCCCGTAAAACATTTTGAGGAAAGTCAAAACGTCATGACGCGCATGAAATATCTGGTGGCAGCAGCCACGTTGAGCCTGTTTTTGGCGGGTTGCTCTGGTTCAAAGGAAGAGGTGCCCGATAATCCGCCAAATGAAATCTACGCGACTGCTCAGCAAAAGCTGCAGGACGGTAACTGGAAACAGGCAATAACGCAATTGGAAGCGTTGGATAACCGTTATCCATTTGGACCGTATTCTCAGCAGGTGCAATTAGATCTCATCTACGCCTACTACAAAAACGCCGATCTGCCACTTGCTCAGGCTGCCATCGATCGTTTTATCCGTCTTAATCCGACACACCCTAACATTGATTATGTCATGTATATGCGTGGCCTGACCAATATGGCGTTGGATGATAGCGCACTGCAAGGATTCTTTGGGGTTGATCGCAGCGATCGCGATCCACAACATGCCCGAGCTGCGTTTAATGACTTTTCCAAGCTGGTACGTGGCTATCCGAACAGCCAGTACACCACTGACGCCACTAAACGTCTGGTGTTCCTGAAAGATCGTCTGGCGAAGTATGAATACTCCGTTGCGGAATATTACACTGCCCGTGGCGCATGGGTGGCGGTGGTAAACCGTGTGGAAGGCATGCTGCGCGACTACCCGGATACCCAGGCAACGCGTGATGCTCTGCCGTTAATGGAAAACGCTTATCGCCAGATGCAAATGAATGCTCAGGCAGAAAAAGTAGCGAAAATCATTGCCGCCAACAGCAGTAACACCTGATTTACCTCAGAATGCAAAACGGCAGCCCCAAGGGCTGCCGTTTTTTTATCCGTTTACGCCATAACTGAAGCGGTTTAGCTCCAACGCATCTCATCAAATATGGCCTGCTTTCTGCTATTCCTCAAGTAAAAAATCGCTTGTTCCTGCGGTGCCTCACAAAAAGGTTTTCTTGACAAAAAGCGACAAAATAATGTGATTTAAATCACACATTTTGACATTAGGAACGGTATGCTGGAATCACCAAGACGGGAAAGACAAGAGGTAAAATTTATGACAATGAACATTACCAGTAAACAAATGGAAATTACTCCGGCAATTCGCCAGCATGTCGCAGACCGTCTCGCCAAACTTGAAAAATGGCAAACTCATCTGATTAATCCACATATCATTCTGTCTAAGGAGCCACAGGGTTTCATTGCTGATGCCACCATCAATACACCGAACGGACATCTGGTCGCCAGCGCAAAACACGAGGATATGTACACCGCAATTAACGATTTGATCAACAAGCTGGAACGGCAGCTCAATAAAGTGCAGCACAAAGGCGAAGCCCGTCGTGCAACAACTTCAGTCAAAGACGCCAACTTCGTCGAAGCAGAAGAAGAGTAGTCCCTTACATTGAGTGTATCGCCAACGCGCCTTCGGGCGCGTTTTTTGTTGACAGGGTGAAAACAGTACGGGTACTTTACTGACGTAGCCAAAGGAAAATTACATGAAACTTACCCCGTTCTTCTTCGCATTCTTTTTTACCTTCCCCTGAATGGGAGGCGTTTCGTCGTGTGATAAAGAATGCGAAGACGAACAATAAGGCCTCCCACAACGGGGGGCCTTTTTTATTGATAACAAGAAAGGCAACACTATGACATCGGAAAACCCATTGCTGGCGCTGCGCGATAAAATCAGTTCGCTGGATGAAAAATTACTGGCCCTACTGGCTGAACGGCGTGGGCTGGCCGTAGAAGTCGGTAAAGCTAAACTGCTTTCACATCGTCCAGTACGTGATATCGACCGCGAACGCGATCTGTTAGACCGGCTGATTCAGCTTGGCAAAGCACATCATCTCGACGCGCACTATATCACCCGCCTGTTCCAACTGATTATCGAAGACTCCGTCCTGACGCAGCAGGCACTGCTCCAGCAACATCTGAACAAAATTAACCCCCATTCCGCGCGCGTCGCATTCCTTGGGCCAAAAGGCTCATACTCACACCTCGCCGCACGTCAGTACGCTGCCCGTCATTTTGAACAATTCATTGAAAGCGGCTGCGCGAAATTTGCCGATATCTTTAATCAGGTCGAAACCGGACAAGCTGACTATGCGGTGGTCCCGATTGAAAACACCAGCTCCGGTGGGATTAACGACGTCTACGACCTGCTGCAGCACACCAGTCTGTCTATCGTTGGCGAGATGACTATTACAATTGACCACTGCGTACTGGTATCCGGCACAACCGATCTCGAGACCATTGATACGGTATACAGCCACCCGCAGCCGTTCCAACAGTGCAGCAAGTTCCTGAGCCGTTACCCACACTGGAAGATTGAGTACACCGAAAGCACCTCAGCGGCGATGGAAAAAGTTGCACAAGCTAACTCACCACGCGTAGCCGCATTGGGGAGCGAAGCCGGAGGCGTACTGTATGGTTTGCAGGTTCTCGAGCATATCGAAGCTAACCAGACACAAAACATCACCCGCTTTGTGGTACTGGCACGCAAGGCTATCAATGTTTCCGACCAGGTTCCGGCGAAAACCACGCTGCTGATGGCAACAGGCCAACAGGCCGGTGCGCTGGTTGAAGCGCTGCTGGTACTGCGCAACCATAATCTGATTATGACTAAACTGGAGTCACGCCCGATTCACGGCAATCCATGGGAAGAGATGTTTTATCTTGATATCCAGGCCAATCTGGAATCCCCCCAAATGCAAAAAGCGTTAAAAGAATTGGGGGAGATTACGCGTTCGATGAAAGTGCTGGGATGTTACCCGAGTGAGAACGTGGTGCCGGTCGATCCGAGTTAACGTGACAATGCCGGATGGCGCTAAGCTTATCCGGCATCTTAGTTAAGGACGGCTGTCATTCGCCTGGCGCAACAAAGTACGGCTTTCGCTCTGGAAGCGTTTCGCATAATCGCCAAACCAGTGCTCCACCTTACGGAAGCTGTCGATAAACGCTTGCTTATCGCCCTGCTCCAGTAAACCAATCGCCTCACCAAAACGTTGATAGTAGCGTTTGATCAGCGCAAGGTTGCTCTCAGACGACATAATGATATCGGCATACAGCTGCGGATCCTGGGCAAACAAGCGTCCAACCATCGCCAGTTCAAGGCGATAAATCGGCGAAGAGAGCGCCAGCAATTGTTCCAGTTGCACGTTTTCTTCCGCCAGGTGCAGACCATAGGCGAAGGTCGCAAAGTGACGCAAGGCCTGAATAAACGCCATATTCTGGTCGTGTTCAACGGCGCTGATCCGATGCAACCGCGCGCCCCAGACCTGAATCTGTTCCAGGAACCACTGATAGGCTTCCGGCTGACGTCCATCACACCAGACAACCACCTGTTTTGCCAGACTGCCGCTGTCCGGACCAAACATGGGATGTAACCCCACCACCGGACCATCGTGCGCTGCCAGCATCGCCTGTAAAGGACCATTTTTCACCGATGCCAAATCGACCAGGATACAGTCAGACGGCAGACGCGGTAATTTAGCGATCACCTGCTCGGTGACGTGGATCGGCACGCTGACGATCACCATGCCTGCATCAGAGACGATCTCCGACGCGCGATCCCAGTCCTGCTGTTCCAGGATCCGCACCTGATAACCTGACAGAGTGAGCATTTTTTCGAAAAGACGCCCCATCTGACCACCGCCGCCGACGATCACTACCGGTCGTAGGGAAGGACAAAGCGTTTTAAATCCTTTGTCATTTTCACTGGAGTAGGACTCGCGCATAACCCGGCGCAGCACATCTTCAATCAGATCCGGCGGTACGCCAAGGGCTTCCGCTTCCGCGCGGCGTGAAGCCAACATAGAGGCCTCCCGCTCCGGCACGTAAATCGGCAGCCCAAAGCGGCTTTTTACTTCACCGACTTCAGCAACCAGCTCCAGGCGGCGTGCCAGCAAATCCAGCAGCGCCTTGTCGACTTCATCAATTTGATCGCGTAATGCGGTCAATTCAGCAACCATAACCAACCTCTTATGCTACACGCGCCGACAGCTGGCCGTTTAAATCCTGGCTAATTTCACGCAGTAGCGCATCCGTCATTTCCCAGCTAATGCATGCATCGGTTACGGACACGCCGTATTTCATTGCGCTGCGCGGCTGTTCGGAAGACTGGTTGCCTTCATGAATATTACTTTCAATCATCAAACCAATGATCGAGCGATTGCCATCTTTGATTTGCGCAATCACGGATTCAGCCACGGCAGGCTGACGGCGGTAATCTTTATTGGAGTTACCATGACTGCAATCTACCATCAGGGAAGGTCTTAGTCCCGCCTGTTCCATCTCTTTTTCGCACTGGGCAACATCTGCCGGGCTGTAGTTCGGCGCTTTGCCGCCACGCAGGATCACATGACCGTCCGGATTGCCCTGAGTTTGCAGCAGCGCTACCTGCCCTGCCTGGTTAATACCGACAAAACGGTGTGACTGCGCCGCGGCACGCATGGCGTTGATCGCGGTTGCCAGGCTACCGTCAGTGCCGTTCTTAAAGCCAACCGGCATCGAAAGACCAGAAGCCATTTCACGGTGAGTCTGTGATTCCGTGGTACGCGCACCGATTGCCGACCAGCTAAACAGATCGCCCAGGTATTGTGGGCTATTAGGATCCAGGGCTTCAGTTGCCAGCGGGAGTCCCATATTTACCAGTTCAAGCAGCAGTTGACGCGCAATTTTCAGTCCAGCTTCAACATCAAAAGAGCCATCCATATGAGGATCGTTAATTAACCCTTTCCAACCAACGGTAGTACGGGGTTTTTCAAAATAGACGCGCATCACCAGGTAGAGGTTATCGCTGACCTCTGCGGCAAGGGCTTTAAATCGACGAGCGTACTCAATTGCCATTTCAGGATCGTGAATGGAGCACGGACCACATACCACCAGCAGACGCGGATCGCGACCGGAGATAATATCTGAAATGGTTTTACGCGACTGGGAGATTTGCGCCTCTTGTGCCTGGCTCAGCGGAAATTCAGCTTTCAGCTGTTCCGGAGTCATCAGAACCTGTTCGTCGGTAATATGTACGTTGTTCAGCGCGTCTTTTTGCATGATGGTGATCCTGTTTAGCTCGTTTGCGATAGTTGATCCTCAGCGAGGAGGAAATAACGATATCACAACGGGTAAAGATTTCAATCCATAATCCGTAAATTTTAATTTACATCGCGCTATTAAGCACTAAATAAAGCCTATCTGAGTGTACATTTAAATTTACATCATCCTGATATCAGATCCACTATGCTTAAAAAAACGCGGGAGCACAGGCTATGAAGCAACTCATCAGCACCTTATTAATACTACTTCTTAGCGGATGTCAGATAGACCCCTATACTCACGCCCCTACCTGGACTGGCACCGACTGGTACGATGCCGGGATACGCGATGCCATTTCAGGCTATGCGGTTAAAGATAATGAAATTCTTGCCGACAATTACAATGATCCAGAAGTCGATCGTACGGAATATCTTAAGGGTTACGCCGAGGGACAACGTAAAACCTGCCAGCAGGATTTTGTTTACGCCAGGGGTCTGGCCGGGAAAACCTTTCCCCCAAGTTGCGATACTGTCGAAAATGTTGACCAGTTACACAACGCCTGGCAAAAAGGGGCAAACGAAGGTAATGCCGCTATAAGACTAAATTAAACAATAACTTATATTTTATATGCACATAAGATTTAACTTAAATTATCCATAGCTTTATACCCGGAATAATGACGACTTAGGAAAATAATGTTATTTTGTCTCAAACAATCTTGAGTGTATTTCGACGCTTTACGGCAACCGCTGGTAGGTAACTATTCATGAGCTATTCTTACCGACTCATACTTCTACTGGCACTGCTCCTGACCGGATTACCGCTGTACGCCCAGAGCGTTACGGAAGAAGCAAAATCTGTACGCGCGATGGTTTCCGGCATCGTCAGTTATACACACTGGCCTGCACTTTCCGGGCCACCAAAACTGTGTATTTTCTCTTCATCGCGTTTTTCCAGTGTACTGGGAGATACCAGTACTGGTGCTTTACCCTATCTTCCCGTCATCATTCGTACGGAACAAGAAATATTAGTTTCGCAGTGTGATGGTTTTTATTTTGGAAAAGAATCCCCTGGTTATCAGGTGGAATTAAAGAATAAATATCCGACAAAGGCACTGTTATTAATCGCTGAACAGAATCCCGAATGCGTTATTGGCAGTGCCTTTTGCCTCATAATTAAAGATGAAGATGTGAGATTTTCCGTAAATATGGATTCCCTTTCACGCAGTGGCGTAAGGGTCAGTCCAGACGTATTGATGCTTGCACGGAATAAAAAGCATGGATAAGGGCCATTCTCCCATAACACGCCCGACGTTTAAGCGGACATTACGGCGTATCAGCATAATCAGCGTCCTGGTCACCATGACGTTGATCTGGCTACTGCTTAGCATTTCCTCCGTGCTGGCATTAAGACAGTATGCGCAAAAGAACCTGGACCTGACCGCAGCCACGATGACTCGTACACTTGAAGCTGCATTAGTCTTTTCTGACAGTGTTGCGGCAACAGAAACTCTGGCGGCGCTAGGGCAACAAGGGCAGTTTTCCGTAGCGGAAGTGCGTAATAAAAAGCAGAACGTGATCGCCACCTGGCGCTATGACGCGCAGGACACCACTGAAAAGATCAGCGGTTTGATCAGCCACTGGCTGTTTCCGCAACCGGTCACACAGCCCATTTTGCATAATGGCAATGTTATTGGTGAAGTGCGCCTGACTGCCCGCGATAGCGTGATCAGCCATTTCATTTATTTGTCGCTGGCCGTTCTTACCGGATGCATTCTGTTGGCATCAGGCATTGCATTAATGCTCACTCGCTATTTGCACAATGGCGTAGTAGAAGCCCTGCAAAATATCACCGAGGTGGTACATGATGTCCGTACCAACCGTAACTTTTCACGACGTGTTTCAGAAGAACGTATCGAAGAATTTCATCTTTTTGCTCAGGATTTTAATAGCCTGCTGGACGAAATGGAGGAATGGCAACTTCGGTTGCAGGCAAAGAACGCTCAGCTTTTGCGTACCGCGTTACATGATCCTCTGACAGGACTGGCAAATCGCGCCGCATTTCGCAGCAGCATTAACGCCCTGATGAACGACGATGCTGCCCGCAGCAGTTCTGCATTGCTATTCCTTGATGGTGATAATTTTAAATTTATTAACGATACCTGGGGCCACGCAGCGGGCGACCGTGTCCTGATTGAAGTTGCAAAAAGGCTGTCCGAGTTTGGAGGTGATCGACATCACCCCTACAGGCTTGGCGGCGATGAGTTTGCCATGGTGCTGTATAGCGTTCACTCAGAATACGAAGTTCAGCGTATCTGTGCCGCACTGTCACAAGCGTTTAACCGACCTTTTGACCTG
Source organism: Citrobacter werkmanii (assembly GCF_008693645.1). Lineage (NCBI taxonomy): Bacteria > Pseudomonadati > Pseudomonadota > Gammaproteobacteria > Enterobacterales > Enterobacteriaceae > Citrobacter > Citrobacter werkmanii. Next base: position 3,843,728 of record NZ_CP044101.1, read on the forward strand.
CACAATGGTCATCTGGCAAGCATGACACTCAGCATTGGCTTTGCGCTGACGTGGGAACATGCCTCTGCCGAAAAATTACAAGAACTTGCCGATCAAAATATGTATCAGGCCAAACATTTGCGTTCTGAACGCATTATTAAATAAGGAATTACACACATGTTAAAACGTCTATTTTCACCGTTTTTTCTGCTTTTACTGATTGTGGCAGGCTGTCAGGCACCTCAGGGAAAATTTACCCCAGAGCAAATTGCAGCTATGAAATCGTACGGATTTAGCGAAGTTTCAGGAGACTGGTCTCTTGGCCTGTCTGACAATATCCTGTTTGATAAAAACGACTATAAGCTACGTCCGGAAAGTGAAAAGCAGATTCAGGAAATGGCATCCAAACTGGCTGCTACCGGGCTAAACCATGCTCGTCTGGATGGTCATACGGATAACTACGGCGAAGACAGCTACAACGAGGCTCTGTCGCTCAAACGCGCGAATGTCGTGGCCGATGCCTGGGCACAAGGCGCTAATATTCCCCGTACCAATCTGACCACCCAGGGACTCGGGAAGAAATACCCTATCGCCAGTAACCAGACCTCTAAAGGTCGTGCTGAAAACCGCCGTGTCGCGGTCGTCATCGCCACACCGTAATCATCCCCGGCTGACTGTATCCAGAGAGTATGTAAAGTTCCCCGGCAGTCAGTCTGTTCCCATCAGTAAATATCGCGATAAAAAAAGGGCCAGCCTTTCGGCCAGCCCTTTTCTAACAGGATGTCGCTTGCGCGAATCTTAGTTAAGACGCTCTTTGATACGAGCAGACTTACCAGTGCGCTCACGCAGGTAGTACAGTTTAGCTTTACGAACAGCACCACGACGTTTAACAGCAATGCTGTCAACTACCGGAGAGTGAGTCTGGAAGACACGCTCAACGCCTTCGCCGTTGGAAATTTTACGAACAGTGAATGCAGAGTGCAGACCGCGGCTACGAATAGCGATAACCACGCCCTCAAATGCCTGCAGACGTTTTTTGGAACCTTCAACAACCCATACTTTCACTTCCACGGTATCACCCGGACGGAAGGAAGGTACGTCCTGCTTCATCTGTTCTTGTTCAAGTTGCTTAATAATGTTGCTCATAATTTAATCTCTTATCCTGGGTAAACTGATATTGGGGGCTTACGCCTGCCCATCATGTTTATGTTGCTGTTGTGCGTGTTCCTTTTTGAACTCCGCCAGCAACCTTGCTTGCTCTTCAGTCAGAGCCAGGTTTTCCAGAAGTTCAGGTCTTCTAAGCCAGGTCCGGCCCAGCGACTGTTTCAAACGCCAGCGACGTATCTCAGCGTGGTTCCCCGACAGTAACACTGCCGGTACTTCCATCTGCTCTAACACTTCAGGTCGGGTATAGTGTGGACAGTCCAGCAACCCGTCAGCAAACGAATCTTCGATTGCTGATGCTTCATGACCCAGAACCCCCGGAATAAATCGGGAAACGGAATCGATCAGCGTCATTGCCGGTAACTCACCACCGCTGAGGACGTAATCGCCGATTGACCATTCTTCATCAATTTCGGTTTGAATCACGCGCTCATCGATACCTTCATAGCGACCACACACCAGAATCAGCTTTTGATTCGTGGCCAGTTCGCTGACGCCCGCTTGATCAAGCTTGCGTCCCTGAGGTGACAGATAAATCACCTTTGCGCCTTCACCAGCCGCAGCTTTTGCTGCATGAATGGCGTCCCGTAAGGGTTGCACCATCATTAACATCCCCGGTCCGCCGCCGTAAGGACGATCGTCCACGGTACGGTGCCGGTCATGAGTAAAGTCTCGAGGACTCCAGCTCTGGATGTTCAGCAGGCCATTTTTTACTGCCCGGCCAGTTACCCCGTAATCGGTAATTGCGCGGAACATTTCAGGAAACAGGCTAACGATACCTATAAACACAAGCCAATCCCCATAACGCCGACTTTTACCGTTTATCCGGTGGTTTAAAAACCAGGATCCCAATCTACTTCGATAGTACGAGTAGCGAGATCGACTTTCTTGATAACCTGCCCATCGAGGAACGGTACAAGACGTTCCTTGATACCAAACGCATCTTTCAGGTTTGCCTTGATGACAATGACGTCATTCGAACCGGTTTCCATCATATCGACGACTTTACCGAGATCGTAGCCTTCAGTGGTCACTACCTGGCAGCCCATAAGGTCTTTCCAGTAGTAGGAACCATCTTCCAGCGCTGGCAACTGCGAGGAATCCACGACAATTTCGCAATTGGTCAGTAGATTCGCCGAATCACGATCGTCAACGCCTTTCAGCTTGATGATCAGATCCTGATTGTGGTGCTTCCAGCTTTCCAGCTGTACTTGCTGCCACTGACCCGCCTTCTGGATAAACCAGGGCTGATAGTCAAAAATGCTTTCGGCGTCTTCAGTGGAAGAAAACACTCTGAGCCAACCACGAATACCGTAAGAAGACCCCATTTTCCCCAAAACGATGGGTTCCACAGGAGCCTGCGCGGCGAGTTGCTTGCTCATCATGACCACCGTGACAGATTAAGCTGCTTTGTTTGCTGCTTTGATCAGCGTAGCTACGCGATCAGAAATAGTCGCGCCCTGGCCAACCCAGTGAGCGATGCGATCCAGATCCAGGCGAGTGCCTTCTTCTTTTTCGCTAGCGATTGGGTTAAAGAAGCCAACGCGCTCGATGAAGCGACCGTTGCGTGCATTACGGCTGTCGGTGACAACAACCTGGTAGAACGGACGCTTTTTAGCGCCGTGACGAGCTAAACGAATAGTAACCATAACATCCTCTTGTGTGAATAAAACACCGGGCCCCATCGAGGGAAGGGACCCGGTGTCATATTAAAAGCCCGAAAATTTTACTGATTTCTGGGAAAAAAGCAATCAACATGTGATGAAGCTTGATTCCAGGGCGTGACCGTTGCAGCCAGTTTGGCGTCGGCGTGCGCGCAGAAAGCGGAGCGTACACGCAGTACGTGAGCATTTCGAGCACACCCCGGTGCCGAAGTAGCAAGTGAGCCTGGCCGGGAAATTAGCGGCCCGGGAAGCCTGGCGGCATCATCCCCTTCATACTCCGCATCATCTTCGCCATCCCGCCTTTCTTCATTTTCTTCATCATGCGCTGCATGTCGTCGAACTGTTTCAGAAGGCGGTTAACGTCCTGTACCTGCATACCGCAGCCGGTAGCAATGCGGCGTTTACGGGAACCTTTGATGATTTCCGGCTTAGCGCGTTCTTTCATCGTCATCGAGTTGATGATGGCTTCCATACGCACCAGCACTTTATCGTCCATCTGCGATTTCACATTGTCAGGGATCTGACCCATACCCGGCAGTTTGCCCATCAGGCTTGCCATACCGCCCATGTTTTTCATCTGCTTGAGCTGCTCAAGGAAATCGTTGAGATCGAAGCCGTCGCCTTTTTTCAGCTTGCTGGCTAATTTCTCTGCCTGCGCGCGGTCAACTTTGCTTTCGATATCTTCGATCAGCGACAGCACGTCGCCCATGCCGAGAATACGTGAAGCAATACGATCCGGGTGGAACGGCTCCAGCGCTTCGGTTTTCTCGCCGACACCGAGGAATTTAATCGGCTTGCCGGTGATATGACGAATTGAAAGCGCCGCACCGCCACGAGCATCACCATCAACTTTAGTCAGCACCACGCCGGTTAATGGCAGCGCTTCGTTAAAGGCTTTTGCGGTATTGGCGGCATCCTGACCGGTCATCGCATCGACGACAAACAGCGTTTCTACCGGCTTGATAGAAGCGTGGACCTGTTTGATTTCGTCCATCATCGCTTCGTCAACGTGCAGACGACCGGCGGTATCCACCAGCAGCACGTCGTAGAATTTGAGTTTGGCTTCTTTCAGCGCGGCGTTGACGATATCGACCGGTTTTTGACCGACATCCGACGGGAAGAAGTCCACACCAACCTGCTCGGCCAGCGTTTCCAGCTGTTTAATCGCCGCCGGGCGATAAACGTCCGCGGAGACCACCAGCACTTTCTTCTTGTGCTTCTCACGCAGGAATTTCCCCAGCTTACCCACGCTGGTGGTTTTACCTGCCCCCTGCAAGCCCGCCATCAGCACGACGGCAGGCGGCTGAGCAGCCAGATTCAGGGTCTGGTTTTCTTCGCCCATTGCCGCAACCAGCTCGTTACGGACAATCTTGACGAATTCCTGACCCGGCGTCAGGCTTTTGTTAACTTCATGACCAACCGCTTTCTCTTTTACGCGATTGATAAACTCACGCACTACCGGCAGCGCTACGTCAGCCTCCAGCAGCGCCATGCGCACTTCGCGCAGCGTCTCTTTAACGTTGTCTTCAGTAAGGCGTCCACGGCCACTGATATTGCGCAGCGTGCGCGACAAACGATCGGTTAAATTATCAAACATTGTCTCTCGCCTGGGGTGGAAACGGTCGGTCGCGACAGCGACACATCAACAGAAATTTGTCGCAGTATAACATGAAGCCGCCTTTGTTGTTATGCAACGGTTGGAGCAGCGGTCACGTAACGCTATACTGCTTTTCTTTATCACTGGCCAACTGTCGACACCTAATATGCCCGTTTTTGCTCTGCTCGCCCTTGTCGCCTACTCAGTCAGCCTCGCGCTGATTATTCCCGCTCTGCTGCAAAAAAACAGCGGCTGGCGGCGTATGGCTATTCTTTCTGCGGTCGTCGCGCTGGTAAGCCATGCTATCGCCCTGGAAGCGCGTATCCTGCCCGGCGGTGAAAGCGGACAAAACCTGAGCCTGTTGAACGTTGGCTCGCTGGTTAGCCTGATGATCTGCACGGTAATGACTATCGTCGCTTCACGTAACCGTGGCTGGCTATTACTGCCCATTGTCTACGCCTTTGCTCTGATCAACCTCGCCTTCGCGACGTTTATGCCTAACGAGTTCATCACCCATCTCGAAGCGACACCGGGCATGATGATTCACATCGGGCTATCGCTGTTTGCTTACGCCACGCTGATTATCGCCGCGCTGTATGCACTACAGCTGGCCTGGATCGATTATCAATTGAAAAACAAAAAACTGGCGTTCAGTAATGAAATGCCGCCACTGATGAGCATTGAGCGGAAAATGTTTCATATCACCCAGATCGGCGTGGTTCTGCTGACGCTCACTCTGTGTACTGGCCTGTTTTACATGCATAACCTGTTCAGTACTGAAAATATTGATAAAGCCGTTCTTTCTATCGTGGCATGGTTTGTCTATATCGTTCTGTTGTGGGGGCATTACCATGAAGGCTGGCGCGGACGTCGCGTCGTATGGTTTAACGTCGCAGGCGCAGTCATTCTGACGCTGGCCTATTTCGGCAGCCGTATACTGCAGCAGTTCGTGAGTTAAATCTTTAAGGAACCCTACGTGGAACACATCTCCACCACCACGCTCATTGTCACGCTTCTCATCATGGTGGTCATTTCCGCCTATTTTTCCGGTTCTGAAACCGGAATGATGACTCTGAATCGCTATCGTCTGCGGCATCGGGCCAAGCAGGGTAATCGTCAGGCAAAACGCGTTGAAAAGTTACTTCGCAAACCGGATCGCCTGATAAGCCTGGTACTGATCGGTAATAACCTGGTGAATATTCTGGCCTCTGCGCTTGGCACGATTGTCGGTATGCGCCTGTATGGCGATGCCGGCGTCGCCATCGCCACCGGGGTGCTAACGTTTGTGGTGCTGGTTTTTGCCGAAGTACTGCCAAAGACCATTGCCGCGCTGTATCCAGAAAAAGTCGCCTACCCGAGCAGTTTTTTGCTGGCCCCCCTGCAAATCATCATGATGCCGCTGGTCTGGTTGCTTAATACCATCACCCGTCTGCTGATGCGCATGATGGGTATCAAAACGGATATCGTGGTGAGCGGTTCGCTGAGTAAAGATGAACTGCGAACGCTGGTGAATGAATCACGCTCCCAAATCTCACGTCGTAATCAGGATATGCTGCTGTCCGTGCTGGATCTGGAAAAAGTCAGCGTCGATGACATCATGGTGCCGCGCAGTGAAATCATCGGCATTGATATTAACGACGACTGGAAATCAATCGTGCGCCAGCTTTCGCACTCCCCTCACGGTCGTATTGTGCTGTACCGCGACTCACTCGACGATGCCATCAGTATGCTGCGCGTACGCGAAGCCTGGCGATTAATGGCGGAGAAAAAAGAGTTCACCAAAGAGACCATGTTACGCGCGGCTGACGAAATTTATTACGTCCCGGAAGGTACGCCCCTCAGCACCCAGCTCATTAAATTTCAGCGCAATAAGAAGAAAGTGGGTCTGGTGGTCAATGAATATGGCGATATTCAGGGGCTGGTCACGGTCGAAGATATTCTGGAAGAGATTGTCGGCGATTTCACCACGTCAATGTCACCGACGCTTGCCGAAGAGGTGACGCCGCAGAATGATGGCTCAGTGATCATTGACGGCAGCGCCAACGTTCGTGAAATCAATAAGGCGTTTAACTGGCACCTGCCGGAGGATGACGCACGTACCGTGAACGGTATTATTCTTGAAGCGCTGGAAGAGATCCCGGTTGCCGGCACGCGAGTGCGTATTGGGCAGTACGATATCGATATTCTCGACGTGCAGGACAATATGATTAAACAGGTACAAGTGTTGCCGGTTACACCGCTGCGCGAGAGCGTATCGGACCAGTGAGAGGAGTCCGGACCGGGTAGCGCATCAGCATTACCCGGCCCGAGGCTGATTAGCCTTTGGCTTTCGCCACGGAGACCATCGCCGCACGGATGGTACGTCCGTTCAGGGTATAGCCTTTCTGCATGACCATCAGCACATTACCGGCAGCAACGTCGTCAGACTCTACCATTGCAATGGCCTGATGCACGTTCGGGTCCATCGGCACATCGATATCCGCAACCACCTGCACACCAAACTTCGCCACCACATCCAGCATTGACTTACGCGTCAGCTCAATACCTTCAATCATCGGTGCCATCGCATCATTGTCTTTGTCCGCTACTTCCAGCGCACGATCCAGACTGTCCAGCACCGGCAGCAGCTCGTTGACGAATTTTTCCAGCGCAAATTTATGCGCTTTTTCTACGTCCAGTTCGGTACGACGACGCAGGTTTTCCATTTCCGCTTTGATACGCAACACGCTGTCGCGCTCGCGAGTTTCGGCCTCAGCAAGCTGAGCTTCCAGATTCGCAATTTTTTCATCGCGCGGATCCACCTGCTCAGCAGAAGCGTCTGGTTCAACCGCCTCAACTTCTTCATGCTGATCCATGATAATTTCTTCCGGGGCTTGCCCCTCAGGCGTTTTCTGTTCTTTACTACTCATGAATTTCTCCGCGTTTTTTTCGCATTCATCTCGCTAACCTGGATTATTATGGGGATAAGATTCAGGGTTTCAAGGGAAGTACTCACATTGTCACTAATCTTCGTTACAAGGACCTCGAGAAAATGAACAATCATTTCAAGTGTATTGGCATTGTGGGGCATCCACGTCACCCCACTGCACTGACAACACATGAAATGCTCTACCGTTGGCTGTGCACCAAAGGTTATGAGGTTATCGTGGAGCAACAAATCGCTCACGAGCTACAGCTGAAAAATGTGAAAACCGGTACGCTCGCGGAGATTGGCCAGCAGGCAGACCTCGCCGTAGTCGTCGGTGGCGACGGCAATATGCTGGGCGCTGCGCGCACCCTGGCACGTTATGACATCAAGGTTATCGGCATTAACCGTGGTAACCTCGGTTTCCTCACCGACCTCGATCCAGACAATGCCCACCAACAATTAGCCGACGTACTGGAAGGCCACTACATCAGCGAAAAACGCTTTTTACTCGAAGCCCAGGTATGCCAGCAGGATTGCCAGAAGCGCATCAGCACCGCAATCAACGAAGTGGTACTGCATCCAGGCAAAGTGGCGCACATGATTGAGTTCGAAGTGTATATCGATGAAATCTTTGCTTTCTCTCAGCGTTCGGATGGGCTAATTATCTCCACGCCTACCGGCTCTACCGCCTACTCGCTCTCTGCCGGAGGCCCAATTCTGACGCCTTCTTTGGATGCTATTACGCTGGTACCGATGTTCCCGCATACGCTTTCTGCGCGTCCGCTGGTGATCAATAGCAGCAGCACCATTCGCCTGCGCTTTTCTCATCGCCGTAGCGATCTGGAGATCAGCTGCGACAGCCAAATCGCCCTGCCGATACAGGAAGGGGAAGACGTATTGATCCGCCGCTGTGATTATCATCTGAACCTGATACATCCAAAAGATTACAGCTATTTCAATACATTAAGTACAAAACTGGGCTGGTCAAAAAAATTATTCTAATTTAACGCTAACCTCTTTACTGTATAAAAAACCAGTTTATACTGTATGTAATTACAGTTATGGTTTTTCATACAGGAAAACAGCTATGTTGGCACAACTGACCATCAGCAATTTTGCTATCGTTCGTGAACTTGAGATCGATTTCCAGAACGGCATGACCGTCATCACCGGTGAGACAGGTGCGGGTAAGTCCATTGCCATTGATGCTCTCGGTTTGTGCCTGGGCGGGCGCGCAGACGCTGACATGGTGCGCGCAGGCGCTGCGCGAGCCGACCTCTGCGCCCGTTTCGCCTTAAAAGACACCCCGGCAGCTTTGCGCTGGCTGGAAGAGAACCAGCTTGAAGATGGCCGTGAGTGCTTGCTGCGTCGCGTGATCAGCAGCGACGGCCGCTCCCGTGGCTTTATTAACGGTACCGCCGTTCCGCTGTCACAGCTTCGTGAGCTGGGCCAGTTGCTGATTCAAATCCACGGTCAGCACGCGCACCAGCTTCTGACGAAATCCGAACACCAAAAATTCCTGCTTGATGGTTACGCCAATGAAGCATCCCTGACCCAGGAAATGACCGCGCGCTATCAGCTATGGCACCAAAGCTGCCGCGATCTGGCGCATCATCAGCAACAAAGTCAGGAACGCGCAGCACGGGCGGAACTGTTGCAATATCAGCTAAAAGAATTGAACGAATTCAACCCGCAGCCGGGCGAGTTTGAGCAAATTGATGAAGAGTACAAGCGTCTGGCTAACAGCGGGCAATTGCTCACCACCAGCCAGCAGGCGCTGGCTATCCTCGCGGATGGCGAAGACATCAATCTGCAGAGCCAATTGTACACCGCAAAGCACCTGGTCACTGAACTCGCAGGCATGGACGGCAAACTTTCCGGTATCCTGGATATGCTGGAAGAGGCAACCATTCAGCTCAGCGAAGCCAGCGATGAACTGCGCCACTATTGCGATCGTCTGGATTTAGACCCTAACCGTTTGTTCGAACTTGAGCAGCGTATTTCAAAGCAAATCTCGTTGGCACGTAAGCATCACGTCTCCCCGGAAGCGTTGCCGCAGTTCTATCAGTCTTTGTTAGATGAGCAACAGCAACTTGACGATCAGGCCGACTCGCTCGAAACCTTAACCCTGGCGGTGAGCAATCACCACCAGCAGGCGCTGGAAACAGCAAAAAGGTTGCACCAACAGCGCCAGCATTATGCAGAGGAACTGGGACAATTCATTACCGAGAGTATGCATACCCTTTCGATGCCGCATGGTCTCTTTTGCATTGATGTAAAATTTGATGAGCATCATCTGAGCGCGGACGGAGCCGATCGCGTGGAGTTTAAAGTTACCACTAACCCGGGTCAGCCGTTACAGCCGATCGCGAAAGTTGCTTCTGGCGGCGAGCTGTCGCGCATCGCTCTGGCTATTCAGGTTATTACCGCACGTAAAATGGAAACCCCGGCGCTGATTTTCGATGAGGTTGATGTGGGCATCAGCGGTCCGACGGCTGCGGTCGTGGGCAAAATGCTGCGTCAGTTGGGGGAATCAACCCAGGTTATGTGCGTAACTCACCTGCCGCAGGTTGCTGGTTGTGGTCATCAACATTTCTATGTCAGCAAGGAAACTGACGGCGCAATGACGGAAACACACATGCAGCCGCTTGATAAACGCGCGCGTCTGCAGGAGTTAGCCCGCTTACTTGGCGGAAGCGAAGTCACGCGCAATACCCTCGCAAACGCAAAAGAACTGCTGGCGGCATAAACTTTTTTCCCTTGTGAAGGTCTGAGTTCAACATAAAATCGCCGACCGACCCGACAGCAAAAGGTTTTAAAGTGGTGAAAGGTCTATTATCATCGGCATATTACATATGAGCCGCGTACTGCTCGGGCCCGAAAAGGAATCAAATCACTATGCGCTGTAAAACGCTGACTGCTGCTGCAGCAGTACTACTGATGTTGACTGCAGGCTGTTCCACTCTGGAGCGAGTGGTTTACCGTCCTGACATCAACCAGGGAAATTATCTGACACCGACCGATGTCGCCAAAGTGCGTACAGGCATGACGCAACAGCAGGTTGCTTATGCTCTGGGTACCCCGATGATGTCCGATCCTTTTGGCACAAACACCTGGTTCTATGTGTTCCGTCAGCAACCTGGACATGAAGGCGTAACTCAGCAAACGCTGACGCTGACCTTTAACAGCAGCGGCGTATTGACCAACATTGATAACAAACCTGCCCTAACCGACAACAAGTAGGTTTGAGAGATCAAAAAAAGGTGCTCAATGAGCACCTTTTTTATTGTCTGTTATTTTTTAGCGGATTTCTCTGCTCGCTGCCTGCGCAGCTCTTTGGGATCGGCAATCAGCGGCCGATAAATTTCCACCCGATCGCCGTCATGCAGAACATCAGCAAGCTTTACCGGACGGCTGTAGATGCCCACTTTATTTTTGCTGAGATCGATATCATTACGCAATTCCAGCAGCCCGGAAGCGCGGATAGCCTCTTCCACCGTTGCGCCCTGCTGCAGCGTTACGCGCTGTAAATACTGTTTTTCGGGCAGCGCATATGCCACTTCAACGACAATTTTAGCCGACGCTGACACTGTAAACCTCTTTCGCGCGAACCGTGAAAGCCTGCACCATATTCGAAGCCAGCTCTTTAAAGATGCGGCCAAACGCCAGCTCGATGAGTTTATTCGTGAACTCGAAATCGAGATGAAACTCAATGCGACACGCGTCCTGGCTTAACGGCGTAAACTTCCAGCCGCCAATCAGTTTTTTAAACGGTCCATCGACCAGATGCATCAGGATGCTCTGGTTACTGGTCAGTTGGTTACGCGTGGTGAACGTTTTGCTAATCCCTGCTTTGGAGACATCCACTGCGGCCGTCATTTGTCCCGGAGTCGACTCCAGTACGCGGCTACCGGTGCACCCCGGTAAAAACTGGGGATAGGATTTAACATCATTCACTAACTGATACATCTGCTCCGCACTGTAAGGTACTAAAGCGGTCCGGCTAATCTGAGGCATAACAATTTCCATCAATATCAATCACACAAATAATACCATTTATCACTCGCTAAAAAAAACGCTATAGCCCAACTCGTGCTAAGATAGCGCCTTGCGCCCCGCTGGATGAAATGGGGTGTTTTTCGATTCCAGATTACCTATACTGAGCGGCATTATGACGAAGAAAAAAGCACACAAACCTGGCTCAGCCACAATCGCGCTTAACAAACGCGCACGACACGAATACTTTATCGAAGAAGAGTTCGAAGCAGGACTCGCTCTGCAGGGCTGGGAAGTCAAATCCTTGCGCGCAGGTAAAGCTAACATCGGCGATAGCTACGTTATACTCAAAGACGGCGAAGCGTTCCTGTTTGGCGCCAACTTCACACCGATGGCCGTTGCCTCAACACACGTGGTATGCGATCCCACCCGTACCCGTAAGCTACTGTTAAACCAGCGCGAACTCGACTCTTTGTATGGTCGTATGAATCGGGATGGTTATACCGTAGTAGCACTGTCGCTGTACTGGAAGAACGCCTGGTGTAAAGTAAAAATTGGCGTCGCTAAAGGTAAGAAACAACACGACAAGCGCTCCGACGTGAAAGAACGCGAATGGCAGGTGGATAAAGCACGTATTATGAAAAATGCCGGGCGATAACCTTCTTTTCTCTGTGGCCAGTCTATCACCATGATGACTGGCCTTTATTTTTTAGTTATTGAAAGTCGCACAATACATTCATAGTAATTATAGATTCCATTGCTGAATCGTTCAGTTAAAAATACGAACCCCAGCCTGCAGGCAAGCAGTAGTCCAATAAAATAAAACTTCAAGTACTCCCGCGCGCTATTTTTCATCTTTCAAAATAGCATTATTATTACTGTTGTTTATTATTAACAATAAATAACAAAAACAACAATTACAGCAACTTATAAATAAAACCTATTTATCGAAACGTTTAACTCATTTCGATGCAAAATATCACCATATGTTTTTAATATCTGGACATTGCAGAAAGTTTTCTTTCTGACTATATCATCTAATACGAAAGAACTATTTTGGTGCTCAGACTACGACTTAATTTTTTCAGAAACTGATACCAGTAAATCTTATCCATGAAATTACATGTGTAAGTTCATCATTATGATGAACGAGGCACCTGTCTGCTCATTTTCCCGGCACGCCGTTGCGGATTAATACTCCCGACCTGCCATCAGGAGTGAACATATGCGTCTACTCGCCGTTGTATCGAAGTTGACTGGTGTTTCTACCAATGTTGAAGCCTCTGAAATTACACTCAACTCACCTTCTATTGTGAAACTGTCCGTTTCACGTGAGGAGGTCAGCCAGTTGACTCGTGTTAATCAGGATCTGGTTGTCACACTCCGTTCAAGTGAAACCATCACCATTAAAAATTTTTACGTCGGAAAAGGTGATGCGCAAAACCAGCTCGTTCTGGAAGACAGCAATGGCGCGCTATGGTGGGTTCAGGATACGGATGGTGCTTTCCATTTTCAGCACCTGGACGATCTCACGCCGCTGATGACGGCCGAAGGCAGTCATGACGGAGGCGCAATCTGGCCCTGGGTCCTTGGCGGGGTTGCGGTCGCTGGCGGAATTGGCCTCGCTGCAGGAGGTGGCGGTGGTGGCGGCGGCGGGAGCGGCGGGAGCGGCGGGAGCGATAATAATGCCGGAAACGGTAATGGTAGCGGCGGCAACGGTAATGCCGGAAACGGCAATGGTAACGGCGGCAGCGGTAGTGGCGATGGCGATAACGGCGCGCCGCCAACAACAACCCCCAATATGCCAGACATGCCCGTCATCACCAGCGTAATTGACGACCAGGAGCTTATTACCGGCCTTGTCAATCAACAGGAGTCCACCAACGATAATACGCCTGAACTCCAGGGTACCGGCCCGGCAAATGCCACATTACATATTTTTGATAACGGCGTCGAAATAGGCCAGGTTACTATCGATGCCAACGGCCACTGGTCGTTTACCCCCTCATCCCCTCTTGCAGACGGCACTCACCAGTTTACCGTCAGCGCGTCAAATAATGCGGGTAGTAGTGGGATGTCAGACAGTTGGGTGATTATTGTCGATACGCTTGCCCCTGATACCCCCGTGGTTACTCAGGAAATCGACAATGTCGGTTCCATTACCGGTCTTATCGCCAATGACGGCGAAACCGACGATGCCACGCCAACTCTCACTGGTACTGGCGAAGCAGGGAGTACCATCAGCATCTATGACAATGGCATCCTGATTGGTATGGAGCCAGTAGATGACAATGGTAACTGGACCTTTACGCCTGATACGCCCCTCAGCGACGGCGTTCACAATCTGACGCTGACGCAAACTGACGCCGCAGGTAACGTGAGCGCGGAAACGAGCCTGCCGACATTTACCGTTGATACGACCGCGCCTGCAGGCGCGGTGATTTCCGCAGTAAACCTCGAAGGCACCACGGTAACGGGTAGAGCGGAAGCAGGAAGTCTGGTCACTATCATTGGTAGTAATAGCCAGGTTTTAGGGGCAATAACGGTCGATCAAACCGGCAATTTCGTCATCGCGATTTCCCCCTCACAGACGCACGGCGAAGCGTTGCTCGCGAAGATTCAGGATAAGGCGGGCAACATCGGGCCAGATACCCCATTTTATGCCACAAATTCCGGCTATCCGGGCGTACCCGTTATCGTCAGCGTTATGGATGATGCCGCACCGTCAATCGGGTTATTGAGCAACAATCAGGCCACCAACGATCAAACGCCAACGCTCTCTGGCACTGCGGACGCTAACAGCACCGTTAACATTTATAACAATGGTACGATTATCGAAAGCGTGGTTGCCGACGCCAATGGCAACTGGAGCTGGACATCCGCTACGCCGTTGCCGGAAGGGCCGCACGCTTTCAGCGCCACGGCAACAAACCAGCTAGGGACAGGCGGTATGTCGCCAACATTTAATATTAGTATCGACATACAGCCGCCGTCGCCACCAGACGATCTCAGCGTCTCCGCAGACGGCAGCGTTGTCACCGGGACGGCCGAACCGGGCAATACTGTCGTTATCACCGACAGTAATAACACTCCGATCGGCAGCGGCGTCGCCGGAGAAGATGGATCATTTACCATCCCCATTACCCCGCCACAGACCAATGGCGAAACGATTACCGCCATCGCGACCGATCCGGCAGGCAACCCAAGCCAGCCAGAAACCACGCTCGCGCCAGATATCACGGCTCCGCAGCCGCCTGCTAACCTGATAATTAATCCTACGGGCGATCAGGTTACCGGCACCGCAGAACCCAACAGTACGGTACATATTCTGGATCCAGATGGCGCAATCATTGGAACAGCAACTGCTGGCCCGAGCGGAGATTTCACCGCCACGCTGGTTCCGCCGCAGACTAACGGTGAACGCCTTAACGCGAATGCAACGGATGCAGCAGGCAATACCAGCGGTAACACTCCGATTACCGCACCAGATACCACAGCACCTGATGCGCCAACCGGCGTCATCGTCGCCGGGGACGGCGGTTCTGTAAGCGGACATGCCGAAGCGGGAAGCACCGTCACTGTCAAAGACAGCAACGGCAATCAGATTGGTGTTGGTCAGGCTGACAACGGTGGCAACTTCACCGTGTCGATTACACCGTCGCAAATGAACGGCGAAACGGTAAAAGTCACCGCAACTGACAGCAATAATAACGAAAGTCTGCCAACCTCGGCGCTGGCACCGGATATCACCGCACCAAACCAGCCGATTATCGTTGCCGTGACGGATGATGTTGCGGATGTCATCGGCCCCATCAGTAACAACGGCTTAACTAACGACGATAAACCTAAACTCGAAGGCACTGCCGAGGCCGGAGCTCAGGTTAAAATTTACGATAACGGCGAACTGTTAACGACCGTCACCGCTGATCTCAACGGTAACTGGAACTACACGCCCACAACAGCGTTGACCCAGGGCGCGCACATATTTACGGTGACGGCAACCGATGCCGCCAGCAATACCAGTAGCGCCGCAAGCTGGAAAATAATTGTCGATAGTCTCGCTCCAACCGTCCCCGTGATTACGCTGATTAACGATGATGTCGGCAGCATCACAGGTAGCGTCGCGAACAACGGTTGGGTCACCAACGATAATACGCCAACCATATCAGGCACCGGTGAACCCGGTTCTTTGGTGAGCCTGTACGATGGCAGTTTGCTGATGACAGTCATGCTTGTCGATAGCACGGGAACCTGGAGTTATACCGTTCCAGCAAATCAGGCGCTCAGCGACCGCATCCACCAGTTTACAGTCTCTGCTACGGATGCCGCTGGTAACGTCGTCACCTCCTCCACCGTGGTCAGCGTTACCGTAGATACCCAACCGCCAGGCAATCCTGTCATTTTGACTGCCACCGACGACGTCGGGAATGCGCCGATTGATCTGTCCACCGGTAGCCGCTCAAACGATACTTTGCCGCTGCTGAAAGGGACCGGGACAGCCGGTTCTACCATCACCCTCTATGATGGCGCCACGTCGATTGGTAGCACAACGGTATTACCTGATGGCACCTGGAGTATTCAACTCAGCCAGCCGCTCAGTGAAGGTCCACATAGTTTGTCAGCAATTGCGACAGACGTTGCAGGCAACGCCAGTAACCCAGGTAATTTCACGCTGACCATTGATACCACCCCACCGCCAGCCCCGGTTATCAGCTCAGCAGAAGGTCTGATTGGCACAACCCTACAAACGTTGAGCAACGGTGGCAGTACCAAGAGCACGACCCCCGAACTGTCCGGAACCGGCGAACCAGGCGCGACGATTACCCTTTACGATAACAACGTTTTTCTTGGTACCACCACCGTTCAGCCAAATGGAAGCTGGACATATACGCCGACAGGTCCACTGCCGGACGGTCCGCACAAATTTACGGCGACGGCGACCGATGTGGCTGGCAACACGGGGATCCCGTCAGCAGGCTTTACGCTGACGGTAGATAACCTGCCGCCAGCAAAACCAGAGCCGCCAACCATAACGGATGACGTCAACCCGATGACCGGCATCATCACTAACGGCATCACTAACGATACCACGCCAACCTTTAGCGGCACGGGCAACCCTGGCGATCTTATTTCTATCTACCTTGATGGCAACACTTCACCGCTGGGTACCGCGACCGTTGGCGCAGATGGCTCCTGGAGCTTTACGCCCACCAGCCCCATTAATCCGGACAATTATCAGGTCACCCTCACCGCAACCGATCCTGCTGGTAACGTCAGCCTACGTTCGGATGCTGTTGCCCTGGGGATTGATACGACACCTTCAGCGCCGCCGGTGATTATCGCCGCTAACGATAATGTCGGCGACGTCCAGGGCGATGTTGCGGCTAACGGCGTGACCGATGACACCACGCCAACCATTCGAGGTACTGGCACCGACGGGGATACTATTACTCTGTATAACGGCGGTACGGTGCTCGGCACAGCAACGGTGGTAGGCGGAACCTGGAGTATTACGCCCGGGACGGCACTGACTAACGGGAGCTACACGCTGATCGCCACCGCAACCGATCCGGCCGGTAACATCAGCGACAGCTCAAACAGCATTTCGTTTACGGTTAACAACACGAAGCTGACCCTACCGCTGGTCACGGATATTCAGGATAACGTCGGCGTCTTTACTGGTTCGCTAACCAGCGGCAGCGTGACGGACGATACAATGCCAACCATTAGCGGGACCGGCACGCCGGGCAGTACGGTGTTAATTTATGACGGCACAACGACACCGATTGCCACGACTATCGTTGCCGCGAACGGCAGTTGGAGTGTCGAAGTTCCTCTTACGCCCAACGCTACTCACACATTGACCTTTGGTGCCCAGGATGGGGCAGGTAACGTACTGGCGGCAGATAATCCGCTAACGTTGATTGTCGATACGCAGCCTCCTGCCATTCCAGTTGTTACCAGCGTAGATCCTGATGGGACGAAAGTAAGCGGCACAGCAGAAATTGGCAGCACGGTAATTATCCGTAGCGGCAACACCGTTCTTGGTCAGGGAGTGGCTGACATTTTAGGGAACTTTACTGTCACGATTTCACCGGCACAAACAACGGGTCAGGCGCTCACCGCTATTGCCCAGGATCCTGCAGGCAATCAGAGCGATCCTGCGCCGTTTAACGCCGCCATCTCCAACGTGCCACATCCCCCGACTCTTGAGATTGTCGATGACATCGCGCCCATCATGGGGGTGATTGGCAACGGTAAAACTACGAACGACACCTTACCGCTGTTGCAAGGAACAGCTACCGCAGGGGCGACTGTTAATATTTATATAGATGGTGTTTTGCAATCCCCCCCGGTGATAGCCGACACCGTTTCTGGTGCATGGAGTTATCAGTTACCCACTGCGTTGACTAACGGCACAACCTATAACTTCACGGTGTCACAAACTGTAGGCGGCATCACCAGCGGTTTATCGCCCAACTACGCCATCACCATCGACACCACCGCTCCGCAGGTGCCAACTATCACCAGCATCATTGACGATGTTGCCCCTGGCACCGGATCGTTGGATAAAGGGCAAATTACCAACGACTCACGCCCGACATTCAACGGAACCGGCGAAGCAGGCGCAACCATCACCCTTTACGATAAGGGCGTTGCTTATGCCACAACCACGGTAAACAGCAACGGTTTCTGGAGCTTTACCCCGACCGATCCTCTGGGAGAAGGCGACCATCTCTTCACCGCTCGCGCAACAGATGCCGCAGGCAACCAGGGAGATCCGTCCAGTGATTTCCGAATCATTGTCGATACCCTGGCGCCGGATGCCCCCTCCATTGTGACGGTCACAGACAACGTTGGTACAACTCAGACCCTGACCTCCGGACAGTTGACCAACGATAATACCCCAACGCTCGCGGGCACCACTGAAGCGGATTCGGTTGTGACCATCCGCGATAATGGCGCAGTGATCGGCACAACCACCAGCGATGAAAACGGCAACTGGAGCTTTACGCCTGCGCCTGCTCTCGGTGAAGGCAGCCACTCACTGACCGCCTCCGTCACGGATGGCGCGGGCAACATCAGCCCGGCCACGCCACCGTTTGTGGTCGTCGTCGACACGCTTCCCCCTGCTGCGCCAGTCATCACCTCGGTGATTGACGATCAACCCGGTAATACGGCGCTAACTAACGGACAGTTGACCAACGATGCGCTGCCAACGCTGAACGGTAAAGGTGAGATCGGCGCCATCATCACGATCCGTGATAATGGTAGCGACTTAGGGACAACTCAGGTGGATGCGTCGGGCAACTGGAGCTTTACGCCAGAAACGCCCCTGGGCCAGGGTCAGCATATTTTCACCGCCGTTGCCACCGATCGGGCAGGAAACACGGGCGGAGTATCATCATCGTTTACGATTGAACTGGACTCTATTGCCCCGTCAATACCGGTCATCAGCACGGTGCAGGACAACACCGCCCCGACAACAGGCCCAATAACAAACGGCCAGACCACGAATGAATCCCGTCCGGCCCTGAGTGGCACCGGTGAAGTTGGCGCGACGATTACTGTCCTGAGCGACGGTCAGCCCATCGGCACTACGACCGTTGGCGCGAACGGTACCTGGAGCCTAACCCCAACGGCTGCACTCAGTAACGGGCCACATACGCTGACCGTCACCGCTACAGACAGTGCGGGTAATACCAGCCCTCCATCCAATGGCTTCGCACTTATCGTCGACACGGTGTTGCCGGGGACGCCAGTCATTACTCAGGTTGCGGATGATGTCGGTCCGGCAACCGGTAATCTGAATAACGGCCAGGCCACAAACGATACACAACCCACACTCAACGGCACAGCTGAAGCCAATTCGACGGTCAAAATTTACGATAACGGAACGTTTATCGGTTCAACCACAGCGGATGGGACGGGCGCCTGGAGCTTCACGCCGCCAGCTCTGGGCAATGGCAACCACGCGCTGACAGCAACCGCGACGGACGCTGCCGGAAACGTCAGCCCAGCGTCCGCTGGATTTAACATCGTTGTTGATACCGTCGCTCCCCTGGCGCCAACCATTATTCAGGCTTTTGATGACGTGCTGCCGGGTACCGGAACGCTGTCGAACGGAGCCTTTACTAACGACACCCGTCCGTTACTCAACGGCTCGGCGGAAGCGGGCGCCCGAGTGGCCATCTACGATAATGGCACGCTGCTGGCGACGGTGACTGCGGCGATAGACGGCACCTGGGAATATCTGCCCGCCACGCTGGGCAACGGTCAGCATGTGTTTACCGCCATTGCCACCGACGCCGCCGGCAACGTCAGCCCGGCGTCGAGTGGATTTACTATTAATGTCGACACGCTTGCGCCAACTACCCCGATACTGGTCTCGGTGGTCGATGACGTCGCAGGCGGCGTGTTCAATGCGGTGCTCAGCAACGGGCAACTCACTAACGATGCGCGCCCAACGCTGAACGGCACCGCTGAAGCAGGCAGCACCGTCAGTATCTATGACGGGAGCACCCTGCTAGGAACGGCACTGGTGCAGAGCAATAACAGTTGGTCGTTTACCCCAACCACGCCGTTGGCGAGTGGATCGCACACCTTTACCGTCACCGCCACCGACGCGGCGGGCAATACCAGCGGCGCGACGGCCGGTTTTAGCGTCGTGGTGGATACTACCGCCCCGACGCTGCCTGCAATCAGCAGCATTATTGATGATGTCGGACCAAACACCGGCGCGATTGGCAATAATCAGCCAACCAATGACGCACGCCCAACGTTAACCGGCACCACCGAAGCCAATGCGCGGATCGATATTTATGATAACGGCATCTTCGTCGTCAGCGTGACGGCGGACGGCAGCGGCAACTGGAGTTACACCCCGCCCACCGAGCTGGCACAAGGTCCTCACTCCTTTACCATCACCGCAACGGACAGTGCAGGTAACACCAGCGGCACATCGGCTCCCGCAGCGATAGTGGTCGATACCGTCGCGCCAGGCATTCCTGGCGGACTTTCAGTAAACGCCACCGGCACGACGCTCACAGGCGTTGCCGAGCCCAACAGCACGGTCATCATTACCTCTAACGGCGGAACGGTGCTCGGTACGGCAACCGCGAACGCCTCCGGTAACTTCACCTTCACGCTGAACCCACCGCAAATCAGTGGGCAAACGCTGTTGGTTAGCGCACAGGATGCCGCGGGCAACATCGGTACAGCAGGCAACGTTCTGGCACCCTTTACCGGCGTACCGCCTGCGCCCGTTATTGCCAGCGTGTTCGATGACGTCGGCTCGGTCACTGGTCTGGTCACTGCTGGCAAAACCACCAATGACACCCTGCCAACGCTCAGCGGAACGGCGCAGGCTAGCGCCGTGGTCCGACTGTATAACAACGGGGTGTTCATGGGCGCCACGACCGCAGATGGCAATGGGCTCTGGAGCTTTACCCCAACCGGCGCGCTCAGCGAAGGTAACCACGCGTTTACCGCCACGGCAACAAATGCCAACGGCACCAGCGGATTGTCCGGTTCGTTCAGCGTGATTGTGGATACCACCCCGCCCTCCGCGCCAACAATACTGATCAGCGCCGATGGCGGAACCGTAAGCGGCGTCGCCGAAGCGGGAAGCACGGTTACTATCTCTCTACCCGGCGGCACCAGCGTGACGGCCATCGCCAACAGCAGCGGTGTCTATAGCGTCAACTTGCCGGTTCGCCAGATTGAAGGTCAATCGCTGTCCGCCACGGCGACCGATGCAGCGGGTAATACATCATCGCCTACAAGCGTTATCGCCCCGGTATTGCCGTTGCTGGCCGAAGACAACATTACCCGTCTGCCGCTACAGACCGATGTGATCGTCAGCACCGAGCATAAAAGCGATTATGGTTTCCTGTTGGTCAACGCGCTGGGTAATGTGGCGAACGTGCTGGGGGACGATACGGCAACCGTCAATTTTAATATCGCCTCTGGCGGCAGCGGATCCATTACGATCAATGCAGCCGCGACCGGCGTGGTCCTGTCACTGCTAAACACGCTGGAGATCGTGATCCAGCGCTTTGACAGTTCGCTGAATGCCTGGGTGACGGTAGTGGATACCGGCCTACCCAACTTTGCCAGCCTTCTCACCTTAGGCGCTTCTGGCGTAACGCTTAATTACAGCGGACTGACGGGGGGTGATTACCGTGTCGTAAGCTATAACACCAACCTGCTGGCAACGGGCTCTTACACCAGCCTTGATGTCGCGGTGGTGAAAAGCAGCGCCGGGACCATCATCGGCGGTACGACGGAATCTGGCAACATCATCACGGATATCGATCCCACCAACGGGCAGGATAACGCGCCGTCTGGCACGCTGGTCACCTCCGTAACCGACGGTAACGGCAACATCGTGAGCGTCCCGGCGGGCGGTATTGATGTGCAGGGGAAATACGGCATCCTGCATATTAATCAGAACGGTAGCTATACCTACACCCTGACCAATACGTCAATTTCAGTGTATGGACGCTCCGAAAGCTTCACCTATACGCTGACGCATGGCGCAGATAGCTCATCGGCAAAACTGGTGGTAACGCTGGGCCAGCCCCCAGCGACCAGTACAGTCACAGCAGCAGATGATATTGCCGCGCTGACTTACGGGACGCAGGTCATTGCGATCGATAATGGAACGTCAAAACAAACCGGCTTCACGCTCGTTAACGTTGGACTGGGTAATGTGCTGGACGTCAGTCTGGTTAACGGCCTGACCAACCCTATCAAATTCAACGTGGATGATGGCGCAACCCGCACGCTGACCGTGCAGGCGAATGTTCTCGGCGTGACGGTGGGCGGTTTTGATCTCTACATTTATCGCTTCAATGAGTCTATTCAACAATATGAACAGTTCCGTGTGAAGCCCAATTGGGTCACCGCGGTGTTAGCCGGCGGCTCTACGGAATACACCATCACGCTGCCTGGCGGAGACTATCTGTTCCTGCTTAACGCTTCCGGCGGTCTGGCTCTGGCAACCACTTATACACTGGACATTAAGACGGATCATACCTACGCCGTAGACAGCCTGAGCGCGTCGACCAACGGAAATCTGTTGGTCAATGACTCGGCTCCGGCCAATACCGTTATTACCGAGGTGAACGGCGTCGCCGTTAACGGGACGGGCATCACAACCATAAACGGGCAGTACGGCACGCTGACTATTGATGCGAAGGGGAACTACACCTACACGTTAAAAAGCGGGCTGGGCGCGGACGGCATCAACACTCCTGACAGCTTCGTGTATAAGGTCCGGGCGCCAAACGGCGACACCGGCAGCGCGTCGCTGAACATTACGGCAACCCCGCAGGCACTGGATGCCGTCAATGACATCAGCCCCCAGATGGCGGTCACCACGCAGGCGGATACATCCCGGTCGTTCACCGATAATAGCGTCGGTAACGCCAGTTGGAACGCCCAACTCTTGTCAGCAACGTCACAAAATGGCACAGGAACTATTGAGGTTGCAGCGGGAACGGCGGTGCAAAACGCCATCCTGCATTTTAACGTCGCTTCAGGTCTGACGCTGGGCGGACTAACCGTCACCTGGACACTGTACGACAGTAATAACGTCAAGGTGACTAATGGCTCGTTCAACGGCGGATTGCTGGTTGGCGGCAATATTGATATTGCCCTGAGCGGGATTGTACTGCATAGCGGTAACTACCGCCTCGACTACACCGGCAGCGTCGGGGCTCTGGGGCTGGGGAATATCACCATCACCCCAAGCGTAAAAGGCACGATAATCGATCTGCAAAACTTCGAAACCTCCGCCGCAAACAGCGTCACGGGCAATATCTATGACGGAGACCATATTGCCAGCGTGCATACCCTGCTGACGGTGAACGGCACTGGCGGTAGCACTGCCACATTGGATCCGCTTGGCAACACGACCAGCGCCATCATTAACGGTCTGTACGGCAAACTGACCATCGGCATAGACGGCCATTACACCTATGCCCTCAACAGCGATGTTTCACTGGCCTCCATCACGACCAAAGAGACGTTCAACTACACCCTCAACGACCAGCAAGGCCATACCGATACCGCCACGCTGACCATCGACATGAATCCGCAGGTCGTGAGCACCGTGGATGCCGATCGTCTGACCGGCAGCGCATACGGCGATACGCTGATTTATCACCTGCTTAATGCCAACAACGCAACCGGAGGGAACAACAGCGACAGTTGGACCAACTTCTCGATGGCCCAGGGCGACAAGATCGATATCCACGAACTGCTGAGCGGATGGAACCATCAGGCTTCTACGCTTGGGAACTACGTACAGGTCACCACCAACGGATCCAACACCGTGATCGCCATCGACCGCGACGGCACGGGGGGAACTTATCAATCCACCAACCTCATCACCCTGGAGAACGTCAACACCACGCTGAATGAACTGCTACAGAACAACCATCTCATCACGGGTGGTTAATCCATAAAGCTCCGGGCGCCATGACGCCCGGAGCAACTGCCGTAACGGTTGTATTTTGAAAGGGATGAGATATGGGAAAAGTCATGCCCGTGGCATTACTGCTGGCATTAACACTGTGTTCCATGCGGGTGAATGCCGAAGATGAGCCGCAAGTTATTACGCCGGAAGGGTTGGCAAACAGCCAGATGCTTCCAAGCCTTGACGGCTCCGTCGCCGATCTGCCGCTAAGCCCTGCCGCCCCCGGTACTCTGACGCTGAACGATGCCGTGAGTCGTGCCGTGAGTTGGCACCCTTCCATTCGTGAATCTATCGGCAAACTGCTCTCACAGAATGAGCAGATAGACGTGGCGAAGTCGAAATATTATCCACAGGTAACTGCCGGAATGAACAACGGCTACAGCAATACTTACACCGACCACGGCTTTAGCCCGGCCCTGGTTATTTCGGTGTCGCAAATGCTGTATGACTTCGGCAAAGTGGCCAGCCAGGTCCGCGCTGAAACCGCAGGATCCGCGCAACAACAGGCTAATGTGTTACTCAGTATTGATACCATCGCCCACGCGACCGCCAACGCGATAGTCCAGGTGCAGACGTGGCAGCAAATGGTGGACGCCGCCGAGGAGCAACTCTCCGCTCTGAACGACATTGGCCGATTGACCCGGCAACGCAATGATGAAGGCGCAACCTCACTATCAGACGTGGTGCAAACCGATGCGCGTATAGAGTCCGCGCGTTCGCAACTGGCGCAGTACCAGGCCAATCTCGACAGCAGCAAGGCAACGCTGATGAGTTTTCTCGGCTGGAACTCGCTCAACGGCATCAGCAATGAATTTCCCGGCAAACTGGACAGCAGTTGTGATGTCGTTAAACCCGACGATAAGCTGGTTCCTGCCGTGCTGGCGGCGTGGGCGCAGGCGAATGTGGCGCAGGCCAATCTCGACTACGCCAACGCGCAAATGACGCCGACTATCTCTCTGGAGCCGTCGGTTCAGCACTATCTCAACGACAAATATCCCAGCCATGAGGTGCTCGACAAAACCCAGTACTCCGCATGGGTTAAAGTTGAAATGCCGCTGTATCAGGGAGGCGGACTTACCGCCAGACGCAACGCCGCCAGTCATGCGGTTGAGTCAGCCCAGTATTCCATTCAACGAACCCGGCTTGAGGTACGGCAGAAATTACTGGAATCCCGCAGCCAGGCGATGAGTCTCGCCACCGCTCTGCAAATTCTGCGACGCCAGCAGCGACTGAGTGAACAAACGCGCGAGCTGTATCAACAGCAGTATCTGGATCTTGGCTCTCGCCCGTTGCTCGATGTGCTTAACGCCGAGCAGGAGGTGTATCAGGCGCGTTTTGCTGAACTCCAGACCCAAAACCAGCTACGCCAGTTACAGCTGAACTGCCTCTACAACACCGGCTCGCTACGCCAGGCATTCGCCTTAAATAACCGCAGCATTCAATCGGTGGAGATACAGCTATGAGCGACGTCGATTCACATGCGGAAGAGGCCATTGGCGAACAGGCCCTGAGCCAGTGGGCGCAGGCGATGACGTATATTGCCAGCCACTATCGCGTTGCCTGCTCCCCCGGCGCAATCCAGGCCAACGCGCCATGGTTTGCAGGAAAAAACCGCACCCTCGCGCTGACGCAACTGGCGCGCCAGGCAGGCCTGTCATTTCACGCACTGGATACCACAAAGCAGGCGTTCAGCCAGTGGCGTTTACCGGTAGTGGCTGAACTGCGCGACGGCCAAATCATGGTGCTAGAACATTTCAACGGTGACGATGCGCTGGATGTTTTTATCATCGCCGAAGAGGGGCAGCGTAACCGGCTGACGGTTGCAGAGCTTGTGCCGGAGATCGTAAGCATTACCGCGCTGCGCCCGCTTTCGGCGCTAAAAGACAGTCGGGTAGACCGCTATATTTCTCGCTTTAAGCCGGACTGGATGCGCGAACTTGTTTTACAGGATATCCGCCCTTACCTGCCGGTGATGGTTGCCGCTTTCCTGATTAACGTTCTGTCGCTCGCCGGGATTATCTTTTCGATGCAGGTCTACGATCGGGTGATTCCGGCCCAGTCGTATCCGACGCTGTATGTTCTCTCAACCGGCGTTCTGGTGGCGGTACTGTTTGGCTTTCTGCTGCGCGAAGCACGTACCCACATTATGGATCTGCTGGGTAAACGCGCCGATATGCGCATTTCCGATCGGGTGTTCAGTCATGCCCTGCGGCTGCGTAATAGCGCCGTACCTCGCTCTACGGGGAGCTTTATTTCTCAACTCCGCGAGCTGGAGCAGGTTCGCGAGATGATCACCTCCTCGACTATGTCGACTATTGTCGATCTGCCTTTTTTCTTTCTGTTTATCGTGGTATTGGCCTGCATTGCCCCGCCGCTGGCATGGATAGCGCCCGTCGCCGCCCTGCTGATGATCCTACCTGGTTTACTGTTACAGAAGAAGCTGGCGGTGCTCGCCAACCAGGCCGCACATGAATCCACCCTGCGCAACGCGGTACTGGTTGAAAGCGTTCAGGGGCTGGAGGACATCAAGCTGATGCAGGCGGAAAACCGCTTTTTACAGCAGTGGAACAGCTACATCCGCATTACCGGAGAGTCCGGACTGCGCACGCGCAAGCTGACTCAGGGGCTGATTGGTTGGGGCATGTCGGTACAAAGCCTGGTCTACGCCGCCATTATTATGTTCGGCGCGCCGATGGTCATTGAAGGCACGATGACCACCGGGGCCGTGGTGGCCGCCTCCATGCTCGGTTCCAGAATGATTGCCCCAATGGCTAACCTGTGCGGCGTGCTGGCCCGCTGGCAGCAGGTCAAAGCAGCGAAGATGGGGTTGGACAGCATCATGCAGCTCCCCACCGAAACGCAGTACGATGAAGATCGGGTACATCAGGAAATTCTTCACGGTCATTATCTCTTTGAAAACGCGCACTTTCGCTACCACAGCGACGATCAGCGCGTGCCGCTGCGTATCTCACGTCTGGAGATCATGCCCGGGGAACGAATAGCGCTCCTCGGTCGTAACGGCGCGGGGAAATCAACGCTGCTGCAGGCCATGGCGGGCGGCGTGGAGATTATTCAGGGCGAGGTCCGACTCGATAACCTGAGCCTGGCGCAAATCGATATGGCCGATTTACGCCGTAACATCGGTTTTCTCAGCCAGAATGCGCGGCTGTTTTTCGGCACCCTGCGTGAGAACCTGACTCTTGGCGCGCCGCATGCCAGCGACGCGCAGATATTCGAAGCGCTGGAGGTCAGCGGCGCAGCGGCTTTCGTTAAACAACTCGCCAAAGGGCTGGCGCATCCGATTATGGAGGGCGGCAACGGTCTGTCCGGTGGACAGCGGCAGTCGATTTTGCTGGCAAGAATGCTGCTGCGCTCGCCCAATATCGTGCTACTCGATGAACCCAGCGCTTCACTCGATGAACATACCGAGCGGGAGTTTATTCAGCGGCTAAACCTCTGGCTGGGCAACCGTACACTGATTGTCGCCACCCATCGCGTGCCGGTTCTGGAGCTGGTCGAGCGCGTGGTGGTATTGAAAGAAGGTCAACTGGTAATGGATGCCCCGAAAGCGCAGGCGTTGAGTGCAAGTCGGGCAGCTGTACCTACTCACGGTCGGGAGTGGAAAAATGAAAACCAATCCGCATGACGCCGCCATGGACGATCTGGATATCCGCCGCGAACACCATTTTTCCGGGGCCAACCGCATTATTCTGCTCAGCACGCTGTTATTTGCCGTGCTGGGTATCTGGGCGTATTTCGGTAAACTTGATGAAGTCTCGACCGGCAGCGGGAAAGTGATCCCCAGCTCACGTGAGCAGGTATTGCAGTCGCTGGATGGCGGGATCCTCGCCGAGCTGACGGTACGCGAGGGCGATAAGGTGCAGGCCAATCAAATCGTAGCGCGCCTCGATCCTACCCGCTCTGAGTCCAACGTTGGGGAAAGCGCCGCCCGCTATCGCGCCTCGTTGGCTTCCAGCGCGCGGCTTAATGCTGAAGTTAACGATCTGCCGCTGACCTTTCCCGATTCACTACGCGCCTGGCCGGATCTCATCGCCTCCGAAACGCGTCTGTATAAAAGCCGCCGCGCGCAGCTTGCTGATTCCATGGCGGAACTGCAGGACGCGCTGGTCTCAGTCAATAAAGAGCTGGCCATTACCCAACGTCTGGAGAAAAGCGGCGCCGCCAGCCATGTGGAAGTGCTGCGCCTGCAACGACAAAAAAGCGATCTGGGATTAAAAATCACTGACCTGCGTTCCCAATACTTTGTGCAGGCGCGTGAAGCGCTGTCTAAAGCCAACGCCGAAGTGGATATGCTGGCGGCCATTTTGAAAGGACGTGAGGATTCCGTCACCCGGTTGACCGTGCGCGCGCCCATGCGCGGCATCGTGAAAAATATCCAGGTCACCACCATTGGCGGGGTTATCCCACCCAATGGCGAAATGATGGAAATCGTGCCAATAGACGATCATCTACTCATTGAAACCCGTCTGTCGCCGCGTGATATCGCATTTATTCACCCAGGCCAACGAGCGCTGGTCAAGATAACCGCTTATGACTACGCCATTTATGGCGGTCTGGAAGGCGTAGTTGAAACCATCTCTCCGGACACTATTCAGGATAAAGTGAAACCGGAAATCTTCTACTACCGCGTGTTTATCCGTACCCATCAGGACTACCTGGAGAACAAACTGGGACGCCAGTTCTCCATCGTACCGGGCATGATTGCCACAGTGGATATAAAAACAGGTGAAAAAACCATCGCCGACTATTTAATCAAACCGTTTAATCGGGCTAAAGAAGCGCTACGCGAGCGGTAAATCCTTGAGGATTAGGGGTTGCGGGGGCTGGTCACGCGTGTCACAAGTCTGTTATACTTGCTCTAACACATTGGGGCTGATTCTGGATTCGACGGGATTCGCGAAACCCAAGGTGCATGCCGAGGGGCGGTTGGCCTCGTAAAAAGCCGCAAAAAAATAGTCGCAAACGACGAAAACTACGCTTTAGCAGCTTAATAACCTGCTCTGAGCCCTCTCTCCCTAGCTTCCGCTCTTAAGACGGGGATCAAAGAGAGGTCAAACCCAAAAGAGATCGCGTGGATGCCCTGCCTGGGGTTGAAGCGTTAAAACTAATCAGGCTAGTCTGGTAGTGGCGTGTCCGTCCGCAGGTGCCAGGCGAATGTAAAGACGAACTAAGCATGTAGTACCGAGGATGTAGGAATTTCGGACGCGGGTTCAACTCCCGCCAGCTCCACCAAACATTCATTCATGATGCATCATGAACCTTAAAAAAGCCTGTAACTTCAACGAGTTGCAGGCTTTTTTGTTGCATGTGTGGTCATGATCTCTGTATGAATCTTGACCTTTTGGCACCATGTTTAGCACCACGGTATCGTGGGGCTAAAAAAGCGTGGTGCTAAAACATGCCTAAGCAACTGAAACCCTTAACAAATGTGGAGATCGCTGGCGCGAAGCCCCGTAGCACGGATTATGAGCTACGGGACGGTGAAGGCCTGTACTTGCTGGTTAAGACTTCAGGGAGGAAGGCCTGGCATTTCGAGTATTATCATCCCGTCACCAAAAAGCGCACCAAAACCAGCCTTGGCCCTTACCCGGTCGTTACACTGGCCATGGCTCGCGAAACTCGCACGAAATACAGACGACTGCTCTGGCAGGGCATCGATCCCCGTCAACACTTAGCAGGAATAGCCGAAGAAAAACGCATCCAGAATGAATGCACGCTGGAAAAAGTTGCGGAACAGTGGCTCAAAGAGAAGAAACGGACCAGCGATCTTAGCGAAGATCACGCCAAAGATGTCTGGCGTTCGCTGGAGATGCACGTCTTCCCTTCTCTGGGTAACACGCCCGTCACTGAGATCCGCCCGAAGATGCTCAAGGAACACCTCACACCGCTGGAAGAACAGGGCATCCTCGAAACGCTGCGGCGAGTCATCTCACGGCTTAATGAAATCTTCCGCTTCGCCATCTCCGAAGAGCTCATCGAGTTCAATCCGGCTGACAACCTGGTCGCCCGCTTCAAGAAACCGAAAAAGCAGAACATGCCCGCCCTTCACCCCAGTGAACTGGGCAGATTAATGCTGGCGCTACAGAACGCCTCTATCCGCAAGGAAACACGCTGCCTTATCGAATGGGAGCTACTGACCTGGGTTCGCCCCGGCGAAGCCGTTAGCGCCCGCTGGTGCGATATCGATATGAAAAAAGCGGAATGGCGTATCCCTGACACCTTTATGAAGATGAACCGTTCGCACACGGTGCCGCTTAGCAAACAAGCGCTGCGCGTTCTTCAGGTTATGGAACCCGTCAGCCGCCATCGTCCGTGGGTCTTCCCCAGCATCCGCAAACCACTGGAGCACATGCACCAGCAGACCGCGAACGCCGCGCTTATCCGCATGGGGTTCGGCGGCGAACTGGTCGCCTACGGTATGCGCAGCATCGCCAGAACGGCGGGAGCAGGTCATTTTCCCCGTGAAGTCCTGGAATCTGCGCTAGCACACCAGAAAGAAGACGAGATCGAAGCGGCCTACAACCGCAGCGACTATCTGGAACAAAGGCGACCGCTGATGCAGTGGTGGGGAAACTACGTTGATGCCGCCAGACGGCAGGTGCTGCTCGGTGCAGAAGAACCGCTGCGGATCGTAGAAGGAGAATAATGTGACCAGTCCCATTCGTCAGAATCTGTTTGAACGGGAATGTGATATGCCGCTGCTGGAAGCGCGGCATCTTGCCCTTCTGCTTCTCGGCCTCGATGCTTCCCAACCGGCAAACGCCCTGCCGGAAGAACATCAGGAAAATTACCGTATCCTGCACGACGCCATCAGCCGCACCATCAAAGCTACAGGCATGGTCAGCGCCCCGGCGAATAAACGTATGTTCTATGCCGATGAGATGTTTGCCCTGGCCTGGCGGCTTATTGATGACGAACTTACGCCGCCAGAAATTAAGGCCCGCAGCCTGAAGGCGGTGATGAAACTGTCACGCAACAGCCGTGGCCGCAAGTGGCTGAAGACGCTCGGTGACGATGCACTGCCGGATCTCACTGCTTCAGCACAACCTTCCCTGCGTGGAATGCATAAGCGCGACAAGGCTCGGGAAAATACTGCCAGGCTCTGCTGGTTACTGGTTCAGCTTCTGGTTGAGGAGACTGACGGGCGTTATGGGACGCCTGATAAACCGGCTTCGGATCGGATACTTCGTAAGCTGAAAACGCTGGTGCAGGAGCGGGAAGTGCCGTCGGATGGGCTTGGACGAGGGACCTTTTATGAGGTGCTTAAGATGGGGCGGGAGAAAAAACTATAGGTGTCTGTAAGGTGTTTAATGAATTGGCAATAGTCACTATTCTGGATAACAAATAAGTTCTTTAGATGTCGTTAAGCAAAGCCAGAATGTATCTGATAGCAATCATCATCTAATAAGCCAAGAGTTTCCCTCTATTGGTATGGGGTATCTTGGTATATACACACCAATCATAAAGATAATAACAATCATATACATTACAAATATGAAATCTGTACTCTAACCTAGCTCGCAACTTTATTTATGCATTAAATTTAGTTTATAACAAAATATATTAAAATGTTCCAAGGTGATGGAATGAATATTTATCAAGAATAAAAAACATTCATTCCATTTATATCAACACAGCTAGCTCAAGGCTGTCTTCACAGCTAAATAATCCCAGTAATAATTTCCCTTATCATAATAGCACATAGCTGTATGAGTACCTGCATTCCTTAATGAATCCGGACACTTAGCTTTATTAACAGACGCAGCATTGTAAAGAACAATTATTTTCAAACCATCTCTTAAAGCTTTATCACATTCATATTCAATATAGCTGCGATGATCTACTGAATTCCCTCTGGCACAATAGCCAGAATAACTATTATAGCTACTGCAATATCGACAACTACCACTTCTAGCAGTTTTAGTATTATTTCCAACAACCAGAACGAATGTTTTAGAAGCATTAAGGCGTGTGGCTAAAGAAGATTTTATGCTGCAGTTCAGACTACTATCCCGAGCCTGAGTTAAGTCATGCGCATCGGTGAAGGATAAACTCCAATAATTACTATCATTCCAAGCATGTAACTGTTGAATTGCTTCTTGATCTCCATCCCATTCACCAGCGATATATGTTTTCGTTCTATACACCATTATATTACAACTCCTTTCTTTGAATTTAACATTTAACATTTAACATTTAACATTTAACATTTAACATTTAACATTTAACCAGTTCAAATGTAATTTTATTGAAAAATAAAAAAATCAATTCAATGAAATTAATTTAAGTGAATCACAATCCATTTCGTGCTGATTGAAGGTCGAATAAATTTATTTTGTCGATTTTATCCTTATGAATAATTATGGTTAATTTAGCAGGGTGCGTAAAACGCATTTCACTTATTCTAAATGTCCAAAGCATAATTTTTAACAAATCTTCATCAGTAATATTTTTATGCTCTTTTATACGTGTGATGCCCGAACCAAAAATAGGAACAGAAACACTTTTCTGTGCATATACTCGGTTGACTCTATCCCAAAAATTGATCAAGAATTCAAGATACTCTGGCATTGTTAAACGGGCTTCATTAAAATCATTAAATTTAGAAAATGCTGTTAATAAATAATCCTCCCATACACAAATAGTTCCGAGTTCATATTTTTGTTTTTTACCTGACAATCTTTCGTATTTAAAATCTAAAACATCATCCCTTGAAAAAGGATACTGTTGAATATGGTTATCAAGTTCCTCAACTGTGCAGGAAAGATGTTCTGTAACAAACAATCCATTAAGACTATGATAGGCAATGATTTTATCATCAACCTGCGTATCGAAATATTCGTTAAAAGCTATGACTTTAAACCCTTGCTCAGCAAAAATATCTCCAGATTTAATTGTCACTGTACTTCCGTCAACGGTTAAATCAATAGATTTTATTTTATTTGAAACGATCCAGATTATAATGTAAATCACAAATAAAATAATACCACAAACTATTCCGGCAGGATTTTTATATTTAGCAGGAATATCCCAAAATAAAACAATTGCAGCAATAGCCCCTGTAATACCAGTTGCATACTTATAAAATATTGCCCTAACCTTTCTATCAAAAAAATTAACTTTTAACATTCTCGGTTCCTGAAAAGGATTTATATTTATATATTGCTGAACCCAATCTAGCGCTATCCCATCCACGTAATAATGAATGGCAGTCCTAATTCTATACAATTTGATCACACAAAATCCATACAAAAAGTGCGTGTTTTTATAAAACTATAGCCTGACAGCAATGCATAATATAGCCTTAGCGTGTTGATAAAACAGAGGGCCGAAGTATGAGCAACGAAAGGATATAGGTGGTCGCATATCGATTTCAATGAACCATTAGGAAGATGTCAAAAACTCTAATAGAGTAGAAAGCTTCCGTAGACGTTCATAGCCATCCATACAACTTATAAAGTTCCCCCCTAAGAACACCCCATTATAAAAAACATTAAATTACAACAAGTTAAATGTAAATTTAAAACTTTCCAATCTAACCATTGCTTTCAGACTCATTCATTTCTATCCGGACTCCGATTTTTCACCCGGACCTATACCTCCCCTCCCCGTTCCGCGCTATAACCGCCTCGACACTCTGTTCCCGTGAGGTGCAATCATGAAAACCC
The DNA here is from genome assembly GCF_008693645.1 of Citrobacter werkmanii. Lineage (NCBI taxonomy): Bacteria > Pseudomonadati > Pseudomonadota > Gammaproteobacteria > Enterobacterales > Enterobacteriaceae > Citrobacter > Citrobacter werkmanii. The sequence goes on from NZ_CP044101.1 coordinate 3,877,209, forward strand.
GTGCTGACAGTAACGATGCTTTTCCCGAAAGCGGCAATGTGCGTATGCGGCAGGTAGTCCAGTTTCTGGCGATGAGCGAATCGTCGGTTTACCGCCTGATTAAAGACACCGACTTTCCCCGCCCCGTCCACCTCTCTTCCCGACTGGTGGTTTTCGATGCCGCTGAAATCCGCCAGTGGCAACAGCGCCGCACCGCCATCCGTTAATCCACGCTCAGGGATGAGCCGACCGATACCCCATCATGAAACGCGCTCCTTTTCTCTGTAAGCAGTCTCCGGACCGCACGCTCGAAGTGGTGATCCTTGCCGGAAGCCTGGCATGGGAGACCTCACGCGCCTGGCGGAAAGATCCTGACCGGGAAGATGATGTTCCCCCGGTGGTACTCGGCCCGGATGAACTGGCCGATCTGGATAATCTGACCATTATCAGACCCAACACACTCTACGTCCGGGTACTCCGCACTGGCGATATCCACGAAGAGGAGTTGCTGAAAATCGCCGTAAAACTGGCACATGCGGATGTGCAGATGGCCCGGCTGATGAGCCCCGACGGTGAGCTGCTGGAGGACTGGAGCGGTCAGCTTGCACGCCTGCGGCAGGAAAGGCCTTCTGACATCCTGCCGGATCACTTCCGCCTCGATGAAGAGGCACTGTGGTTTGACAAGCTCACCGAACGCCGGGACGGGGAAAGCGACGTCCAGTCCCAGCGCATCTGTTCCCCGCTGCGCGTCACCGCTATCACCTGCGACAGCCATGACGGCAGCTATGGCCGCCTGCTGGAATGGCACACCACCACCGGGCAGCTGCGGCGCTGGGCCATGCCGATGGCAATGCTCAGCGGCAACGGCGAGGAGCTGAGGCGCATTCTGCTGGAGAACGGCCTGACCTACATCTCCACCCGCCCCGCCCTGCGCAGCCTGCTGTGCGAGTACATCTCGCGGTCACTCCCCGGACGCCGGGTCACCTGCGTGGAGAAAACCGGCTGGCACAACGGCGTGTACGTGCTGCCGGATGAGGTTATCGGTCCCGGTGGCGACAACGTCATTCTCCAGGGCAGCCACTATCTGACTGGCGGCTTTGCGCAGGGTGGTACTCTGGCGGAGTGGCAGGAGCAGGTCGCCGCACTCTGTGCAGGCAATTCACGACTGGTCTTTGCCGTCTGCTGTGCGCTGGCCGCCCCGCTGCTGCGCCTGACCGGAACGGGCGGCGGGGGTTTTCACCTGCGTGGTGAGTCCACCGACGGCAAGACCACGGTGATGAAGGTGGCTGCTTCCGTCTGTGGCGGCACGGATTACTGGCACTCCTGGCGGGCCACCGGGAATGCGCTGGAAGGAATTGCCAGCCGACACAATGATGCCCTGTTGCCGCTCGATGAACTGCGCGAAGTGGACCCGCGTGAGGCCGGAATGATTGCCTATATGCTGGCGAACGGCCAGGGCAAGGGGCGCGCCCGCACCGACGGCGAAGTACGCAACCGCAGACACTGGACGCTGCTGCTGTTCTCCACCGGGGAGCTGTCGCTGGCGGAACACACCGAATGCGCCGGGGAGCGCCTCTACGCCGGGATGGACGTGCGCATGGTACAAATCCCAAGCGACACCGGGCAGCATGGCGCGTTTGAGCAGCTACACGGCTTTGCCAGCGGCCAGCAATTTGCCGATGCCCTCTGCGACCAGGTCGCCCGCTTCCACGGCACCGCCTTTCGTGCCTGGCTGGCCTTCCTCACCAGTGACCAGGACGCCAGCACCACCCTGGCGAGAGAGTTACTTCGCCGCTACCAGACCGCCCTGATGCCGGACAACGCCGGAAACCAGGTGCAGCGCATCGTGGCCCGTTTTGCCCTGCTGGCGGTGGCCGGAGAGATGGCGACGCTGCACGGCATTACGGGCTGGCAGGAAGGCACGGCGTATGAGGCGGTGCAGATCTGCCTGCACGCCTGGCTGAACGAACGCGGCCATATTGCCAACCAGGAGGATGAAGGCGTGCTGGCACAGATCAAGCGGTTCATTACCGCGCACCAGTACAGCCGTTTTGCCTCGTGGGACGGCCCGGACCGCCCGCTGAATATGGTGGGCTTTCGCAGGGTGGAAAAAGATCCGCTGACGGGTGAAGAGCACACACTGTTTCACATCCTGCCGGAGGGCTGGCGGGAAATGTGCCGGGGATTCAGTCCCGCCAGAGCGGCCAGATTATGCCAGGAAGCAGAATGCCTGCTGCCCGGCAGCGACGGGAAATACCAGTCGCAGGTTCGCCTGCCGGAGATCGGCAAAGCCAGAGTCTACCGCCTCACCTCCCGCATCCTCAGTATCTGAGTGCCATCTCGCGTGTCTTAAAAAAAGGTGGTACAGGGTGGGACAAGTGGTACACGCAGGGCTGGCGCGGGTTACAGCGTCCCACCTTAAAGAATTTGGTTTAAAAAAAGTGGTACAGGGTGGGACAGGTGTTGCTGATTCTGTCCCACTTTTCAGACTGGCATTTTTCAGGTGGTACAGCGCAAAGCCACGGCTGGCGCGGTTGTACCACTTGTCCCACCTGTACCACCTCAAAAACAGAAGGAATGAAAATGGCGAAAAGGGACTGAAAAGGCAAAGGCTGAAAGGAAGGGAGAATAAGGGGAACGGGCCTGCCCTTAAAGGGCAAAAATATTTTCAGTTTTCAAACAAAGGCGGCTATGTATTTTACAAGTTCATGCAAGCTGGCAAAGCCATATTAGCTCAAACTACGTGCTCAGCGGCACTATTTCAGATGGTGTCACCAGCGCTCTACTGGCGCTGGCAGTGACCGAAAAGAATGAGGAGTTGAGCTAACGTCTATTTTAAGTGAAACAGGGTGAAGTGAACTGGAGGCGGCTCTAAAAATCGCAATCCTACTGCAATCATAAGCTCTTCATCCCAATAAAATTATAACGTACTAACTTTTAGTTTCTTTATTTTTCATATCAACGCCAGTTGTTTTACTATCAATTACGGTAGGTGACTTTTCATTATATGATGTCCATGATTGCCAACTAAACTGGAGCAATTGAAAAACAGAAAACATAACAGCAATCACACCTAATATTTTAACTACTGGTCTTTCAACAAAAACATTGACTTTATATGATAAATTTTTGTTATGAACTTTAATTTTGTTTTGCTGCAATAAAAAATACATGTGTTGAAACCAGTAAACCTTTGACATAGTAGATTTGTGCAATCTCACATATTCCTTTGCAGCAAATGCTTCTACTTCTTCTTTTCCTGTTAAATTATCCCTATGTTCTCCATCATTAAGCTTCATAAAACTTGCCATTCTGGGGTGTTCAACACAATTCTTTCCATATACGGATAAAATTAAAGCTGATAGATTATATTTTCTAGAATCAGGTATTCTTTTGGATTCATTCTGAGTTAATACTTTATATCGGTGAGACAAAGCCTCAAAACCATAATTTATATTTGTCATATTCCAGTGAAGCCAATAGCCGTTTATATTATCCGATACAAACTCAAAAAATTGCCTTAACATCTCCCCTTCAAGAGCATCGTAATGTTCATTTATCAGATTTCTTTCAATTTTATTTACTTCAGCGACTAAATGAATTGAAAAACTATGCATGGTAGCACTACCAACATGTAACACAGCAATAGATGTAATTCTAGGTGAGTAGTTTTCATTGTTATCATTCAAATTCTCACACGAATAATGAATGATGAAGAGATCTTTTTCATTTGCCTTTAGTTGTTTGAGTGTTTCTTTGGCGCTCACTTATCATCCCATCCATATAATATTTTGAGGTAGAAGAATTTCTATTTATCACTTAAGTATAATTCTAGCACTTTCATCGCGAAACAGTCATCACGGATATAAAAATAGCATTCTGGCACATCCAGCACTCGAGCAAACTCACATACCAACTCAAACGTCGGCTTATGTGTACCATTCTCATAGTGCGACAAACGCGAATACGCTGTAGCCTCTTCTATACCAGCAAGTACACCAAGTTTTTCTTGGGTCAGCTTTGCTCGCAGACGAGCTTCTTTTAGTCTCTTGGGGATCATACCGTGTGTCCGGTGAGGATTTCACGATAATCTTTAGCATTACTCAAGTTTTTTTATCTTTAGACTTCATAAAGATAGAAACTATAACATCAATGGGTGCACTAACGGGAACAATTAACTTATACGTATCTTTTCCACTGTACCCGTTTTCCCCCATATAGCTTCAGCATCGTATCAGCAAAACTGTCATCCAGTGTGTAGAAGTAGCCTTCAGGCACATTGAGAACTTCAGCAAATCGACAAACCAGTTCGAATTTAGGTTTATGCCGGCCATTTTCGTAATGGGACATTCTCGAATACCCCGTTTCTTCAGAAATACCTGCCGCAATAGCCAACTCCTCTTGTGACATATCCGCTAATTCTCTCGCAATCCTAAGACGTTTCGGAACCATAACCTTGCCCTGTTAGTGGTTATATTGACAGCATCTTTAGCATTCCTTAAGATGGGTTATCTTTAGAGTTACTAAAGTTATGGTAACTGATTGTCTTAACTGGTTTTAGGCATGAGAGAGGTAAACGGAATGGCTAAAAAAGACTGGCACCCCGCCGACATCGTTGCTGCCTTACACAAGCGCGGTACCAGTCTGGCAAAACTCTCGCGGGAAGCGGGACTGGCCTCTTCGACGCTGGCGAATGCTCTGAGCCGACCGTGGCCGAAAGGCGAGTGGCTGATTGCCATCGCGCTCGACGTGCATCCGTCAGAGATCTGGCCCGGCCGTTACCTCAACTCCAGTAACAAACGTGAACCCCGTAAACCGCTTCACCCCATGACAACAACCGACAACTCCGGGACATAACGACCCGCGCTGTGAGTGGCAGGACGCATTAACCAACGACACCTGACAGGAGAGTTGTTTATGCACACCGAACCACAAACCAACACCATCGCACTGAGTACAGGAGGCCGCCATGTTTCTGGTCTCCCTGGCTGAAGGCTTTATCCACCTGTTCCATGCCGCAGGCAAAATCTTCCTCGACATGATGACCGGGCTTATCCCGATGCTTATCTGTCTGCTGCTGGCCATCAACTTCCTGATGAAGCTGGTCGGCACCGTCAGAATGGAGAAAGTCGCCGCCCTGCTCGGCCGCTCGCGCATCCTCACCTACGGCGTGCTGCCGGTGCTCGGCTGGTTCTTTATGAGCAGCCCCGGCGCGCTGACGCTCGGTTAGCTCCTGCCCGAGAAGAGCAAGCCCGGCTATGAGGACGCACTCGGCACCACTGCCCATCCGCTCACCAGCCTGTTCCCCCACGTGGTGCCGTCAGAGCTGTTCGTCTGGCTTGGCGTCGCTGCCGGAATACAGGCGCTTGGTCTCCCGGTCACCTCACTGGCTCTGCGCTATATCGCGGCCGCCATGCTGATTGGCCTGATACGCGGGATTATCACCGAGTACCTGTTTCTGCGTCTCAGCAAACGGGGGAACGTGCCATGATGACCTACCGTGCACATATCGTCGCCGTCGGGGTGTTTGTTGCCGATGGTCTGACCGACAAAATGCTGATCACCTTCGACAGCAACGGGCCGAAGGACTGCCTCGATTACTCGCTGTCGCTGGAGACCTTATTACGTGAAGAGAGCCTGTTCATTCTGCCCGGTGACACCCTTTTACTGGCCGGGTTCAGCTATCTCATTACCGCCGTGGGTAAAGGGGCGCAGCAGGCGCTGTTTGAACTCGGCCACCTGACCATGAAGTTTGACGGCGGGCTGAATGCCTTCCATCCCGGCGTGGTCCACCTCTCCGGTCCGTTGCCTGCGCTTGCGTCCCTGCACGGGGAACTGGTGATTGCGGAGGGACGCCCATGAACACGGTGCTCATTCCTCCCGGCCCCGGAGGCTACGGTAAGGGGCTGTGGCTGCCCGTCGCCAGTGGCAAGAAGGTGCTGTCACTCACCGGGCGCGAAATCCATCCCGTAGCCATTGAAATTGGCGCACTGACCGAGTCGGAAATCGTCAATGGCTTTGCCAGTATTCCCCCGGATGAGGAACTGCTGTGCGTGGTGATTAACTGCGCCGGGTCCCTGCGCTGCGGCCTGTATCCGCAGAAGGGTATTCCGACCATCAACGTGCTGCCTACCTGGCGGGCCGGACCGCTGGCGCAGTTTATTAACGAGGATAACTACGTCTCCGGCGTGACGATGGAGCAACTGGTTCTCGTGGATACCGCCGAAGCCCCGGACGGTGAACCAGAGTCCGTGCCTGTCGCTGCGCCACGGGTTATCACCACACCGCCGCCTCCGCATGGCGCAGAGAAACTGGTGCGCATGGTCGAAAAAACAGGTACCGCCGTCGGCCACGTTATCGCCCTGCTGTTTGCCGCCAGCCGCGAGGCAGTGGATGTCTCCCTGCGTAACGTTATCCCGTTTATGGCCTTTGTCTCGCTGCTGATAGCCCTGGTGCAGGAGACCGCGCTCGGCAGCCTGATTGCCCACGCCCTGACGCCGCTGGCGAACTCGCTGTGGGGACTGGTGCTGCTGTCGCTCATCTGCGGTATTCCGTTCCTCTCCCCGGTGCTCGGGCCGGGCGCGGCCATCTCGCAGGTGATTGGCGTGATGATTGGTACGCAGATTGGCGCGGGTGCGATATCTCCGGCCTTCGCCCTGCCCGCGCTGTTTGCCATCAACGTGCAGGTCGGCTGCGACTTTGTCCCGGTGGGCCTTTCCATGCAGGAGGCAAAGCCGGAGACCATCGCCAAAGGCGTCCCTGCCTTTTTACTGTCGAGGCAACTGACCGGGCCGCTGGCCGTCATCATCGGCTGGCTGTTTTCCCTGGGCTTATTCTGAGGACATCATCATGAACAAAATCAGAGCCGCCGTGGTCGGCGCGGGTATCTACGGCAAACACCATATGAATGCGTACCGCCATAACCCGGACACGGTCCTGGTCGCCATCTGCGACACCGATGCAGAGCGCTGCGATGACCTTGCCATGGCATATGGCGTAATCGGCTATACCCGGCTGGAAACACTGCTGGAAGAGGAAGCCATCGACGTGGTCTCGGTGGCGACGCCGGATCCGTACCACACCGAATCCATCCTCACCGCCCTGCGCCACGGCAAGCATGTGCTGGCGGAGAAACCGCTCGCCACCTCGGTACGCGAATGCGAGCTTATCGTGGAGATGGCGCAGCAGCGGGGCCTGCTGGTCGGCGTCGATTTTCACAAGCGCTGGGACCCGGCGGTGATGCGCATCAAAGCTGAACTGGAGAAACCGGAAACCGGGCAGATCCTGCGCGGCCATATCAGTATGGACGATGTGATAACGGTCCCGACGCAGTGGCTGAACTGGGCGGGCGCAAGCTCCCCGGTGTGGTTCCTGGGTTCCCACTGCTTCGACCTGGTGCGGTATCTCTCCGGGCAGGAGGTGGTATCGGTGTATGCGGTGGGCCAGAAGCAACTGCTGGACGTGTACGGGATAGACACCCACGACAGCGTGCAGAACCTGCTGACCATGGCTGATGGCAGTTCGTGGGTAGTCGAGAATTCATGGGTACTGCCGGAGGGGTTTCCGAAAGACAACGACGGGCGCATTGAGATCCTCAGCGGGACGATGTATATCCGTAGCACCTCACAGCACCGGGGGCTGGAAATCACCACCCCGGATAAGACACTTACGCCCAACAGCTACTTCATCAACTACCGCAACGGCATCGCCAGCGGCTTCGGCATCGATCCGATAAACGACTTTGTGCGGGCGGTCAGGAACCGTTCGCCGTACCCGGTGATGGCAGAGGACGGACTGGCGGTCAGCCGGATTTGCGAGGCGGTGCATCGCAGTCTGGAAAGCGGTAAACCTGAAAACATTTAAACTAATGGCGCAGATAGTTCTCTGCGCCAGTCTCGTACTATTTTATTAAGCTCTATCCACGCGTCACCATAAAATCAGACGTTACGCTTCCACTATCAAACCAACTGTCCCAACCTCCATCTGCTGGAATAGTAATACGCGTATGCTTTGCCACAGCAATATTCACATACTTAGTATATTCCTTGAAGCATACGTTTTTCTCTGACGAACCAACTAACTGCCGTGTTTTGGATAATGTTATCTATTTCATGCCATATATTTCCTTCGATACATAGCAAAAATTATTCTTTATAAGAAATCGCAAAATTTTCCGACTATTTGTTTGCACTACCACACAATATAAAAATTGGATGAGCGGATAGTGTTATTCGGGCGCATGAAAGCCTCTCCGCGCCAACACGATAAAATTATCTGAAAACCACCATATGAGGATTAAATAATGGAAACTGAGCATGAAGCTATCAATATTGCATTAACCATTGAAAATGGTGTTGTTACCAATGTTCGCCAGATTCGAAAAGATGAACATATAGCCTCCCTGGATACTTTTCTCTGGATAGTAAAGCGCACTGGCTATGAGGTTATTCCGCCTCAAGAAAACACTCAAAATCCAGAAAATATCAAGGTTCTCGCTGAAGTCGAATAAATGAATACATTGCCCAGAATGATTAATTTGTATGTACAACTGTAATCAGGAAATCAGGCGCAGAGTTCCCCCTGCGCCTTCACCTCAGTGATGCTGCAACAACACCTGCGAAATCTTCCTCGCCTCACCAGCCGGATCCGCCGAATGCGTGATCGCTGATCCCACAATCACCACATCCGGTCCTAACAGCGCATAGTCCTTTACCGTCAGGCTGGTGATGCCACCTGCTACTGCAATCCGGGATTTCCGGCGCGCCTTCAGCATCGTTATCAAATCATCTATCGGCTTGCGCCCCGCCGCCTGCTGGTCGGTGCCGGTGTGTACCGCCAGCATATCCGCGCCCGCCTCCTCCAGCAGGCGAACCCGCGCGGGGAGATCGTCGACGCAGATCATATCCACCACCACCTGCTTTCCAGCCTCCTTCGCTGCGCGAATGCAGGACTGGATTGTTAGCACATCGGTGACGCCTAACACCGTGACATAATCTGCCCCGGCGTCGAAAAGCAGCTGCGATTCAAAATGGCCGCCATCCATAATTTTCGCATCCGCCAGTACTTCCTTATGTGGATATTTTTCTTTAATGGCTTTAATCGCCTTCACGCCTTCCCGAATAAGAAAAGGCGTGCCCACCTCAATAATATCAACGTCATCAACCACCTTATCGATAAATACCAGCGCTTCAGGCAGGGTTAACTCGTCCAGGGCAAGCTGTAATTTCATGTTGGTTTCCTTGTGTCGAATGACTATTCGAGGTTGGCGTGCAGCGCAAAGCCTTTGGTTAAGCGATATCCCGTCGACTGCGCCAGATTCACAATCATGGAATCGCCCAGCACCATGACCGCCTCTTCAAACAGGCTGCCGCCGGGCAGAATGCCTTTCACGTTATCCGGTCCATCCGGCAGTTTGTCGGTATAGGCCGGGATCCTGACCACTACGTCAGCCAGTTTCCCCTGCGTGGACTCGGGGAAAATGGTCAGCAGGGCCACTGTGCCCCCCAGTTGCTTTGCTTTCGTAGCCACATTCACCAGCGAAGCCGTTTCGCCCGATGCGCTGGCCAGCAGCAGCAGGTCGCCTTTTTGCAGAGCAGGCGTGACCACATCGCCGACAACATGCACCTTCAGGCCGATATGCATCAGGCGCATCGCCAGAGCTTTCAGCATTAACAGCGAACGTCCAGCGCCAAAAACAAATATCGCGTTCGCTTCAGCGATGGCCTGCTCCAGACGCGCCAGCGCAGCGCCATCAATCCGCGCCATCGCCTGATGCAGGTCGCTACAGGCGACGCCTGCAACAGATTGCGTTTCCATCATGCGTCCTCCTGACAGAGCGGGAATAAATCATCCTGATACTCGAGCATCCCCATGATTTCCCGGACATAGTTATCGACATGCCCCAGAAAGTGAAAACGTTCCGGCGCGGCGCGGTAGCGCTGGTAAAGCGGCGTATCGAAGGTGATGCCAAGATGCGGGTTCTCTTTGACGGTGGCGAATTTGATGTGCGGAATATGCGGGTAGTAGTGATTCTTGCGCACGCAGAGCTGCCCGTTCTCCTCCACGATGTAGCAGGCCATACCGTGGTAAAACTGCACCGTGTCGTAGTGAACCGCGCAGGGTTTATACGCGAGGTTGCTGAACACCAGCGGCCCGTCGCCGATATTGATGGAACAGTGGCCGTAATTCGGCGGCACGATAATGCTCTGGCCCTCCTTCACCACCGCCACGATAAGATCGTCCACCAGCAGATCTTTTGGTGCGACGGCAAAATCCGGCGACTTTTGCAGGATATATGCCGCCGTGCCCTTAATCACCTCATACACTTCCGGATGGGTGTTGCGCCGCGTGTCGTTATAGCCGTGATAATGGCCGCTGGTTTTCTTGCGCTCCTTGCCGATCGTCCCCGGCATGATGATGGTAATGTCATACTGGTACTGGTCAGCGGTGAGCCGTTCCTGATCCTCCGCAAAACTGAGCCCGCGATAGACATCGTAAGCCGGTTCATCACGCTGCGCTTCGGTGAACTCCGGTAAGACCACCGCCATCTGCCCGGCGCTTTTGCGGCCAAAGCCGAGATAGTTCAGCGGCAGTTTCAGCGCCATCACGCCATCGTCATCGAGATACAGCGGCAGGCCGCTGTGGTGTAGCTGTTTCATTTTGCCTCCTGTGTATACGCGTTAGCTGCGCGGATCGCCTCTTTCAGCCGATCGGATTTCATGCCAAAGACGCTCTGAATGTTGTTCCCGACCTCAACGACGCCCGCCGCGCCAAGCTGTTTCAGCAGCGCTTTGTCCACCAGCGTCTTATCCGTCACGTCAATGCGCAGACGCGACATGCAGGCCTCGATGCTGGTCATATTCCCCAGCCCGCCATAGGCCAGAATGATGCCGCTCACCAGGTCGTTCTGTTCGTTTTCCTGCGTCACCGCACTTTCTTCGACTTCACGCCCCGGCGTCAGCAAATTCCAGCGGCGGATGGCAAAGGTAAACAGGGCGTAGTACACCGCTCCCATCACCAGCCCGACCGGGAATACCATGTACCAGTGAGGCGCGCGCGGCAGGACGCCAAAGAAGAGATAGTCGATAAGCCCGCCGGAGAAAGAGAGCCCGATGTGTACGCTGAACCACTCCATCAGCAGGAACACCAGTCCCGCCAGGACGGCGTGAATGCCATATAGCACGGGCGCAACAAACAGGAAGGAGAACTCAATCGGCTCGGTGATACCGCAGACGATGGAGGTGATCGCGCCAGAGAGCATAATGCCCTTCACCCGCGCTTTGTTTTCCGGGCTGGCGCAGCGGTAGATCGCCAGCGCAATCGCCGGAATACAGAACATCTTGATGGGCGTCAGCCCGGCCATAAAGGTTCCGGCGGTAATCGGCACCTGATCTTTCAACTGGGCAAAGAAGATAAGCTGGTCGCCATGCACCACCTGCCCGGCTTTGTTCACGTACTCGCCAAACTGCAGCCAGAACGTCGGCCACCAGACATGGTTAAGACCAAACGGGATCAGCAGCCGCTCGACAAAACCGAACAGGAAGGCGGACACGCCCGGCCCCTGCACCGTCATAGTATTCGACAGGCCATTAATCAGATGCTGAACCGGCGGCCAGACCACCGCCATCACCAGCCCGACAAACAGCGCAGCGAAGGAAGTCACTATCGGCACAAATCGCTTGCCGGAAAAGAACTCCAGCCATGACGGAAGCTGGATGCGGTAATAGCGTTTATACAGCCAGGCGGCGATAATCCCGATAATGATGCCGCCAAACACGCCGGTCTGGAGCGAAGGGATGCCCAGCACCATCGTGTAGTCACGCACCTGCGCCACCGATTCGGGCGTGATCCCAAGAAACTGGCCGATGGTGACGTTCATAATCAAAAACCCGGCGATCGCCGATAACCCGGCAATGCCCTGATCGTCACTAAGCCCTACCGCCACGCCGACCGCAAACAGCAGCGGCAGGTTAGCGAAAATCGCACTACCCGCTTCCGCCATCAGCTTCAGCACGTGAACCAGCCAGTCAGCGCCGAGAAACGGCAGGCTGGCGACAATATTGGGATCCTGAAAGCTGACGCCGAAGGCCAGCAAAATACCGGCGGCAGGCAGCATGGCAATGGGGATCATTAACGATCGCCCGATGCTTTGTAACATTTGCAGAAGGTTGAATCTTTTCATCTCGATCTCCTGAGCGCGTCTTTATGACAGGGATTCGCACAACAGCAGGTTCTGCTCCGAACACCTTCAGTATCCGAACCGGAGATGATTAAAAAAACAGCAACCGACGACGAAAGTTATTTCCGGTTTTCGCTTAAAACCGGAAAATTTATGAGGGCAATCACGCCAGAAGCCGTCAGAAAGGGATAAAAGAGGAAATCGCGTTCGGCGGGAGGCCATCATATGAGTATCTTCGAGGCGCATTTTCGCAGGCTGCACGCCCGCTACGGCGCAGGTCAGACGCACGAATTACAGATGCAGGAGATCGCCGCCATCTTCGGCTGTTCGGTGCGTAACTGCCGGATTGCGCTGAAAAAGATGCATCAGGAAAAATGGCTCGACTGGCAGCCCCAGCGCGGACGCGGCAAGCGCTCACGGCTCCATCTGTTAACCTCGCCGGAAAAGCTGTTCAGCCAGAACGTCAATAAGCTGCTGGAGAAGCAGGATTACGGCAACGTGCTGAGGTTTATCGGCAACGACAAGTATCTGCTGGATCGCCTGAGCCTGTGGCGCTTTGGGGTACAGGATAAAAGCAGCGAAACGCGGGTGCGCATCCCCTACTACCGCAATCTGGATCCGCTTAATCCGCTCGTTCCACTGCGGCGAACCGAACGCCACCTCCTGCGCCAGTGCCTCAGCGGACTGACGCGCTATGACGCCGTTCAGGGCAAGATCGTCCCCGATATCGCCCACTACTGGACCCACAACGAGGACTTTACCCGCTGGGAGTTTTGGCTGAAATCCACCGCCCGCTTTGCCGATGGCAGCGAACTGGATGCCTGCGCCGTTCAGCGCTGCCTGCTCGCCGCCAGCCAGAGCCCGCAGTTCGCCCCGCTTTTCAGCCCAATCAAAACCATCACCGCTGACGCCCCCTGGCATCTGGCGATTGAAACGCATCACCCGGTCAGGCGGCTCGACTGTCTGCTCGCCACCCAGCCGACGATGCTGTTTGATTACCAGCACGGACACATCCGCTGTACCGGCGCTTTCCACCTACAGGAGCACAGCGACAACTTTATGGTTTTGCGGCGCAATCAACACTGGCATCAGGCGCGCCCCGGACTGGATGAGCTCACCATTTTCACCTGGGCTCCGGAGCATATCAGCATGAGCTTTATTCCCCTGCTGCGGGGCGAAGAGGCGCAGGATGACCGCCCGCTCAACGAGCGTAGTCTGGAGCAGGGGTGCTGCTTTGTGCTGCTGGACAGTGACGGGGCCTTTGCAGATGAGGCCGGAAGACGGTTTATCAATTACCTGCTGCAACCTGTCGAACTCCTCAGCCAGACGCAGCTTCCCGACGAATATGCACGCATCCTCTCCGTTGCTCAAGGTATGCTGCCGCAATGGAACCACCGCCCGGTGGATTTTGGCGGGGTCACCGCGCCGTTTAACCTGCGTCAGCCGGTTATTATCAGCACCTTTCAGCAACCGGAACTGGTGGAGCTTGCCGGAGCAATTCGCCGCTTGCTTGAACGCTGGCATATTCGCGCCGAAATACGGATCGACCCATTTGACCGCTTTAACAGCCAGCCGCGTCCCCCTGCGGATATCTGGCTCAGCAACTTTATGCTCGATACGCTTTCGGTTCCGGCGTTTCTGGAATGGCTGGCGTCCACCGCGCTATTTACGCGCTTGCCTGAAGCCCAGCGACAAAATCTGAACGCCCTGCTACCGACTATTTTGAACAGCGATGATGAACAGGCATTTGCAATTATTGCCGCCTTTTTCCATGAGATGACCCATCAGCGATATGTCATTCCTTTGCTGCATCACTGGATGGAATTTGCGACCGAGAAGTCATTTACCTGGCGGGATTTAAATACGCTGGGATGGCCGGATTTCAGCCAGCTCTGGCTCGAATAATGCACGCCCGCAAAAGCTCGCTAAAGGGCCTTTAAAGGCCTTTAAGGGTAAGGGAGAGAACTGCACCATTGTGGCTGTCAATTCGTTTTGTTTAGCTCTTCCTGATTTTCTTCTTGCCTGGGAGAACTGGCATGTTTTTTCGTTTCTGGATCCAGAAGAGCTGCGTCCAGCATCAGAGTAACATTCCGCATAGTGCGTTAGATCATTCTGCATACCCAATTCTGTTCGTTTAAGTATTTTAGGTACGGCTGAGATAGCGTGGTTTGAACCATCAGAACAATTAAAATCTACGCCCGCAAAGGCTCGCTTTAGCGAGCCTTTGCGGGCGGCATTTCTGGATAATTATCCATAAAAGCCTCACCAGAGATGTAAAAGAATCCTTCCTGCCGCGGCATTCTCTGGACAATATTTTCCCAATCTTCTGATGCTCATGAAACCGCATACTGCATCATGATAATAAAGTTATTTATTATCAATGAATTATGCGGATTAAATCAGCTTGACCATCGCATCAACAATGCTATTTTTACGGTAACTGCCGCAGTCCTGGGACTGCACCCGAGACAGCCACGACCTTAGAGGACTGTGCCTGGCTGCTATGTCAGGTTGGTCAAGCCCTTAACCCCGCAAGCCGGACAATACGGCGGGGGCGTCTCTGACGCAGTCCGGTCGTTGTTGCTGCTATAACCTGTGCCAACAAGAGGCAGGTTGGTACCGCGTCTTTAGACGGAGCGTATCTCTGCGCCAGTAAACAGGTTGTCTGAAACGGCGGCGCGTCACTTTGGAGGCGAAGCAAAACAAAGTGACGCCGACGCACACCGCTGCGCCAGCCGCCGTCTTATCAGGCTTATCGTTGTATTAACCCTCTGACGCCATCATTTCTGCGTCAAAAAGATAACAAGGAGGAATGAACAGTACCGGAGGCGGATCACGACGATCCGGGGGCATCCCTGCTGAGGCAGGCGGCCTGCACACCGTGCAGTACCGTACCCCACCATACCTAAACTCTCGCCTTCCGGCGCACCGGTATTGTTCAGCATGGCGCAATGTTCAGTGCCGTGCATACCCCACGCGCCGGAAAATATTGCTACCGCATCAGGCGGAGGAGTCAGCATGTCGCGACTGTCACAGGATATGAAAAAACAGGCGCACCACGCAGGTGGCAGCCACAAAACTGTCCACGACCGCGAACAGATGGCGCAGCGTTTTGCCCGTCATCTGCTGGCGCAGAATATTCAGGTCACCAGCACCAGCCAGCTCAAAGCCAGACACGTCGCTGGATATATCCATGAACGGCTGGAACAGGGTATTTCGCTGCGAACGCTACAGAATGAGATGGCGATGGTGCGCTCTATTTTGGTTGAAGCCGGACGCACACAACTCAGCCAGTCAGAATTAATCAGCAACAAATCACTCGGTATCAGCGGTGCCAGCCGCGACGGAACGCACCGGGCCATTCCGGATGCGCTTTACCATCAGGTACTGGACCGGGTTCATCATATCGACGCAGGCCTCGCAGCCAGCCTGCAACTGGCGCGGGTGATGGGCCTGCGTGGTCAGGAGGCGGTACAGTGCTGCCAGTCGCTGAAAACCTGGGATAAACAGCTGGAAAAAGGGGCTGAACGTCTACCGGTGATCTTCGGCACCAAAGGCGGGCGACCGCGCATGACACAGGTGACGGACCGGGAAGCGGTTCGTCAGGCAGTGAAAGAGGCGCTTGGGATTGCCGGGGAGCGTAACGGGCATCTCATTGACAAGCCGGATCTGAAATCCGCAATGGACTACTGGCACAACCATCTCCGCGATACCGGGCTGACGGGGGAATACTCTCCCCACTCCCTGCGCTATGCCTGGGCGCAGGATGCGATCCGCTATTACGAAGAGCAGGGTCTGAGCCATAAAGAGGCGCTGGCGGTGACTTCAACGGATCTGGGGCATGGTGATGGGCGGGGAAGATATATTGAGCAGGTATACGGGTATACTGATTGAATCTCACTAATACAAGATGTTTCATTCCTTTTTGTATGTAAAAATTCATAACTACTTTAAAATTTTAAATGCACAATAAAAATATAGATAGATAATGTGTACTGTTTCCATTTCACCACACTTGAGTTTAAAATACCAAGATTCATCTAAAACCAGGATTGTGTCATGAAAATTTCATATTTAAAATCATCTCCGTCAATGATTGAAGTTTTAAAAAATAACTATGAAGCATTTATAATCAAAAACTATAAATTCAATCACTTAGGTTTATTTCATGACGAAGACAGTATTTATGCTGTAATACAGAATTACAAAGAATCTAATACTACGTTAGATGAAATACAAGAACTTTACAACTACAGATTTAAAACCGCAGGTGTTCCGGAACCAACGTTTACAGAAGAAGTAAAAGACAACTATATAAAAATAGATCTTAGAAATACATATGAAAAAGTAAGTTTATTTGGCCAACCATTTAACGCATTCGAATTTAATAATAACATACGCATAGCCATACCATCTAAATTTCATCCTTTTCATGTTGACATGAAGTGGTCCGACAACAGTTTTACATTTACCTTCAATAAAGAACTTACTCCTAATGATATTGATGAAATCATTTTAATATGTGAAAGCTTAGGTTTTTATGGTTATAAATACAATATTAAAACAGACCATGAACTACCTGATTATAATCATCAAATAAAGAAAAGTAATACACAAGGAAATCTTACATTAGTTGCGAGTCAATACCTTAGGAATAATCAACCTAAAGAAATCTTGGAGAAATATGAAGAGGATCAAGACTTTTGGACAGAAAAAAGAGCCAATATTTTTTCAGATGTCAATCTAACCAAGGATGAATGTCTTATTGATTCATTCAGAAAGAGTCAAAACAGATGCTTTGTCGATGCCAGTGTATTTCCACGAAATAACATAAGAGAATATATATCACTGTATGACACTGTAATCATTGCAATTCCATTAGCAGATTCACCCAATAGTCAGAGTTTTTATGACATTTTTAAAATAAGCAAGATTGAGCTGTTAGAGTTAGTTCGACGTGGACGTATAAAATTCGTCGCATTCCAAAATCTCCAGCGGTATGATTCAAATTTTTTGGCGGATGTTCTGTCTGTTGATCCAGAATGTGTATTATTTTCAAGAAGATTAGCCGCCGCGACATTATTAGCAATTAGAGAAAAAACAGGATTATTTGGATTCGCATTTGATAGCAGCACTCAATATAACTTATTGAAAGAATGCTACAATTCAAAAGTCGATGCACTTAAAATATTAGCAGAGTCGTTATCGGAAAATATAGCATTTTTTGAGTATGGCATAAATCAAAGAGGTGCATTGGGTATTAGTCAATTTTGTGGGGCAAGCTTTGCAGCCCAAATATATAAATCACGCGGTCGCGATTATGGTATTGAGCTAATGACAAGCGCAATGTCACTTGAGTTCTCACTAGGGCTAGGGGCACATCACTTTCCCTTTGAGCACACAGGTTATTCTGAGGTAAATGCCTGTAAAATCCTTAATGGCATATATAATGGAGTTCAGCAATCACAAAATGAACTTCGAGAAATGGAGATACAGACTTTACTATCAAATATTTTCACTATTAATAACGACATGAATGTTCTCGAGTTAGATGACATCTTAAGCAAATACAGTCGACGTATGATCCCACAAATATTACAAGAGTATGCCCATCTGACACCTGAAGAATTAAGCTTTAAGATATACTCTCTAAATAAAGATATTAAAGCAATTGAAAAGAGGAAGCAAAATTTGTCTATTTTAGACTTGTCAGGTTTTGCCCCAGTAGTTGCAGGGGCAGTAATGGAGTATAAGGGACTATCGGGAGCGGGTTATATTGCGTTGCTACCATGGATTTTCAAATTATTAAAAGTCACCACCAATAATTCAAATATATTCAGCAATGAAATATTTAGTAATTTAGAAGCTTTAACTTTAAATACTCCAAGAAACACAATGTTGGTACATAAAATAAGACAAGACATGCCTAAATAGTACGTTTTAATTCGATGCATTATACTATTTGCACATCAACCAAGCCCATACGAATGTATGGGCCATAACGATGCTTTCACAGGTATGGCCATTTATTTGGAAAATTTTAAATCAGATCGTTTAATCTTTTTTTCTAGTATAGCAACCATTTCTCTTAACTTTTTTATAATTTCAATAATCGCCCTACATTGCATCCATCACGAATAAAATGAATTGAGAATGAGTTCATTGAAAAAATCTCATCAATTCATAATGTAATTTAGTGATCTTTTGAAGAATAACCCTCGATCTCTATAACAACTTCTAAAGTATACCCACCATTCTGGCTTGCAAAATCCTCTTTGGTAATAGACACATAGCGATTATCTTTCTTTATCATAACTGGGATCTTACTAAATAGCTCATTAATATTAAAGTCATCATCCCCTAATGCTTTTGATATTAATTCTTCCGCAAGCAATGAAATGGTATTTTTTGAACAATTTGATATGGGTGAATTATTTATATTAGCTCTTAACTTGAGTTTCTTAGCAGCATATTCATCTCCATATAAATAATATGCAACATTATCACGAAATAAACCATCATTACCAATCTCAATCATATGACTACATGATATCCAAGTATCAAAACTGAAATGATAATCATTGGTGTCAACTCCTTTTCCAACAAGAAAATCTTTGGCTAAGAATGGTGACCACCCATATTTATTATCTACTTCGGGTGGATTAGATTCGATTTTTTTCCGTAATTTTACGTCTTTTAAACTTGCCTTAATTCCTTCTTTCGTCTTAATTTCATTAATATGTATGTTTCTTACCCAGCGATTAAGAGCATCAAGATCTGTTCTAAAGAAGCAAATCGCTAATTTTTTTGCATAATTAAACAGAGCCTCATCGTCAAAATATATTTTTAATCCTAATAACTTAGTTTCATAAGCTTGATAAAGGTAAAGCATATAAATAAATGGCATAAACGAAAATGATAATAAAACTGGCGTCAGAAGTTCAGTAAGATTAGCCCAAGAAAACATTACCGAAGGCGACATAATTGAAACAAAAAATGAATGGGCAAAATAAAATATAACGAAAACGCCTAGTACTACCTTTATCGTCGCTCCGATTTTTTCTGTTTCTTTTTTCGTATTAGCTACGACAGCCAGCAACCCTAAAAAAAGCATAATAGGGTATATTATAAACTCTATAGCAAAGGAAAAACTTTGTAGTTCAAGAATAAATGTAAGTAGAGCACTTAATCCAATCGTTTCTTTGATTTGTGATTTTAAATAATACTTACTGCTCTTTATTTTATGTGTTTCAAAGATTGTTACGAAAGCATATGTAATTACCCATACCAAAGTGGTCTTAAGATTATCTGTACTCCAAACACCAATTTCATAAAAAAGCACAATACAAATAGACGTCCAAACAACCGCAAAACCTAATACTGTCAAAATTTGTTTATGGAAAAATGTTTTGATAAGTTGATAAAAAGAATCACTAATATCCTTTTTACACCAAAGCAGAGCAATGATTATTAACATCCATATAACAAAAGCATACTCTCTACTATTAATGTCCATTTAGTCACCATTACTCAGTTAAATTCATTTCAAAGTTACATTTTATCAAGCCTTTATCATTTTAAACTGAATTACGGTAGGCGTACCAACTTTGTATAAGATAGAATACAACAAGCTTCATGCTTCTTTTTTAGATAGTTTGTTGTTCGTGCCTATCGTACACTTTGCGACTGTTCGTTTTGCATCTATTCCAAGCATCAATCAATACAATAAATTTCAGCACCATAAAGATAATCATAAAAATCAACAAGATACAAAAACCCCTTCCATATCAACATCATCGCCACTCTTTTTGCGCCTTCCCTTCCCCGCAAAAAATCAAAATCTCCAACAAACTCAACCACCTCCATCACCAATTACAAGGACGCCAGCACCAAAATTCTCCATCGGTGATTACCAGAGTCATCCGATGAAGTCCTGAGAGCCCGCACGGCGCAAGCCCTGCGGGCTTTTTTGTATCTGTTGTTGCCCGAGGGCATCCGGCTAAATCCAGAGAAAATTGGTACACGTTTAGGTAAACGGTAGGATGTATACCTAAAAGCGTATACCAACTCATGAAGGAGCGGTCACAGTGGCACGGACAACACGCCTCCTTACCAACATCGAAGTTCTGCGCGCTAAAGCGTTAGAGAAGGATCTGACGCTACATGATGGCGATGGGCTTTTCCTGATAGTGAAAACCAGCGGGAAAAAGCTCTGGCGTTTCCGTTATCAACGTCCAGCGACAAAACAGCGGACAATGATGGGGCTTGGTGCTTTCCCAGCCCTTTCACTTGCTGACACCCGAGGGTTAAGAGCGGATTGCCTTGTTAGCCAACAGAATTGACCCACAAATTCAGGTCTAAGTTGCAGAGGAACAGCAGCAAATCGCCCTGGACAGTATTTTCTCAACGGTCGCCGCTAACTGGTTCCAGCTCAAAAGTAAAAGCGTTACCCCTAATTACGCAAAAGACATTTGGCGCTCATTGGAAAAAGATGTATTCCCTACTATTGGTGAGATCCCCGTTCAGAAAATCAAAGCCCGGACATTGGTTGAAGCACTTGAGCCAATCAAAGCTCGTGGGGCGCTTGAGACTGTACGTCGACTAGTGCAGCGTATTAACGAGATAATGATTTATGCCGTAAACACAGGTTTGATTGATGCCAATGCAGCATCAGGTATCGGAATGGCCTTTGAGAAGCCCAAAAACAAAACATGCCGACGCTTCGGCCAGAGGAATAGCCAAAGCTGATGCGTTCTCTGGTCATGTCGAATCTATCTGTTCCGACTCGCTGTTTAATTGAATGGCAACTCCTGACGCTTGTGCGCCCTTCTGAGGCCTCCGGTGCTCGTTGGACAGAAATCGATCTCGATGCAAAGCTTTGGACTATTCCAGCCGAACGGATGAAGGCTAAGTGGGAGCATATAGTTCCTCTATCTCTTCAGGCATTAGAGATTCTTGATGTGATGAAGCCTATCAGTGCCCATCGTGAACATGTTTTTCCGAGTCGGAATGACCCAAATCAACCAATGAATAGCCAGACAGCAAATGCTGCTTTAAAACGGATTGGGTATGGTGGGAGGCTAGTTGCTCATGGCTTAAGATCTATTGCTAGCACAGCCCTAATCGAACAAGGCTTTAATATGGATGTAA
The DNA here is from genome assembly GCF_008693645.1 of Citrobacter werkmanii. Classification (NCBI taxonomy): domain Bacteria; kingdom Pseudomonadati; phylum Pseudomonadota; class Gammaproteobacteria; order Enterobacterales; family Enterobacteriaceae; genus Citrobacter; species Citrobacter werkmanii. Next base: position 3,898,516 of record NZ_CP044101.1, read on the forward strand.
TCGAAGCGGCATTAGCTCATATAGATAAAAATGAAGTTCGCCGAGCTTACAATCGTTCCACTTATTTAGGTCAACGTATTGTTCTAATGATATGGTGGGGTAATTTCACGCTAAAAATGTATAACCATTTAAAATGCTACCATTTTAAAATGGTAGCATTTTAACTTTAAAAGTATACAAAAAAAAATCACACAAGATTTAGAGCTTTCCACATACCACGATGAAGACAGATTGTTTTATCGATATCAAAATATGCATATTTATTCCAGTAAACATATTCATATTTATCCTCACCGAACTTATGACCTATAGCACTACATTTAAATAACACTTCAAGTAACTGCTTAAGCTTATCAATATCATTACCATTAGTATCATAATGTTGTAGCAATGTGCTAAATTTGAACTCTCTTTGCTTAATTACTGATATTGCTCGTAAAAAACTCACCACATCTACATCACCAATATAACCGCTGGTTTCATCTTTTATTTCAGGAAGAAAATAATCATTAGAATAAGCTCTAAGACCTTTATATATAGCGTCTTCACTTACTTTCACTTGAGTGTCATCATGATACTCCTGAATATATTTCAGCAATTGAAAAAAGTCCCTCGGCGTATGTCTTGTATGACTTAACAAAAATGAAAGAGTTTCGCGATTATTAATTTCCGCATGAAAGAAATCCTTAAGCTCATATCTGTTTGCAGTTGCAATTCTCGCTCTTAAATTAGCAGCTTTAACCAAATGAGTTTGCGAGGCATCTTTTACATCGTTATACCAATTAAGGACTATAGATGAATCATTTGCCGCCTTATTTTTATTCCCACTAGGTAATCTCTCGTATAAATCGACACGTATCAATATACAAATCTTAGCCTTAACCCCTTTAATTTTAAATTCTCTGTTAAGATTATTGGCTTCAAATATTAATGCCGACAGTATTTTTAGGTGCATCTCTTTATTTAAATAGACATCATCCAAACCATCAATCAAAACAATATTTGTTTTGCTAGATACTTTTTTATGAACCATATCCTTAAGAACATCAACTACATTATGAAATAGAATTGTAGCTTCACTATTAGCCCCTGCAGAATAATTAAATTCAAGTATTTTTGGTAATGAAATCTTAAAACTTTTCTTAGACGCACTAAGCGTAATATTATCAATATCACCAGAACCGAGCAACCCTATATCACGCAATTTTGAAACTGACTGGGAAAAATCGACTATATTTTCACTCCAAACCTCATTACCTTTTTTACTATCCATTAAATTCACTAATAAAGACAGTAATAAATAAGACCAGACTCTTGGAAATTTAGTTTCATCACTTTCATCACCAGGATAAATTTGCGAAAATTTCGCAAATGGATAATCTTTCAGGTATATATTAACTGCATTAACACTGTCAATATCTTCAAGCTCAGATTGAAGATTTATTTTTTCTGATATAGTTGACTTTCCACTCCCCTTGTACCCCTGGATAAGAAATTTATCTCCTCTTATTATCTTTTCTACCGCATCATTGTAATTATAAAAACCATCTTTAATGAGCTCTGGAAAATATGCTCTTTCTTGCTCTCCAGCAGTGCTACCAAAATTTATTTTATTAAACATACCAAATCTCCATATAATGAAAAAACACTGGCTAAAAAACCATGTATGATGACCGAGTTACCTCTAGGATATCTCACATGATCATCAACCAAGCCGCTAACAGCGATTTTGCACCACTGAACAAAATACGTACACCTACAGATTTTCACATTCATTCACCCATTTTAGACATGAGTGATAGCGTTGCAACTACCTGATCTTTAGATCGTATATAAACAGAAATGATATAACTTACAATTCTCATGGAAGCCGTAAGAAAACCATCCTTCAACACCTGCAACATAATCTTTTCAATATCTTCACACAATGCAATAAAAAGGGGCAGGCTAATGCACCTTCAACCCTAGCCCTCCAAGTTTTCATCACCAAAAAAGTCGTCTAAAGCAATAAATAATAACAATTTCGACAATGCCTCCTCTTCAATCCCTCCCCGCATTATGGTTATGTTTTCATGCGAGTGTATTAAGAGAAACACTCGCGTCAGGCCCAGTACCGAACGCCACAAATTTGTCATTCTTATACATGAAAATTTACACGCAAAGGGAGCCAGCTATGCGGAGAACATCTCGTGTTGTTTACATGATGCGTATGGCTGGTGTGATACAAAGCTGTGCCGCTGTTTAAGCGCGGCAGCAGAGACTACGCGGCAGCAGTAGCTTAATGATTGTAAAAGTCTGTTTTAGTACAAAGTAATTGAACATCAGGGACATGCCACTAAGTTAAGTAGCATCGATAAATTTTTGGTACCAGAAAGATGAATTCCAGCGACTTCCCTGACGCACTCAGAAGCGCTATACGTACACCGCACATTAATCCCCGTACTCATTCCCATTTGTTTGGATTAATGATGACAGCGGAATACTGATGCGCAGTAAATTGAAATAATAAATTATTATCCCAGCGCGCAATGCTCTCCCCGCCACGCCTGCCCGCTTTATAGGGCAGTTTTCATGCAGGTGCATGAACCGGCACAGGCCGCGCCGGTACTGGCGTGGTGGGGGAAATAAAATACGGGGATTTGCATGCAAAACCATGCACCTTATGGATGCATGGCTTTTTTTCGGAAAAAATAGCGGAATTTTGCGGATTTTTTTGCGTGCTACCGTGCGGCCAGTTCCGCACGTCGGCGGGTGTAAATCAGGTTCTGTGCCGGGTGAATTTCTGGCGATTATCATCCCGCGAAGCCGCATCAGGCCTGAATCCGATGGCCGTTAAAATGTCGCTGTCCTGCACGGAATAATTAATTTTTTCACCTGCGGCCAGCCACACCGACAGGGCTTCACGCAGATAATCAACCGAATGCTGCATGGCGCTCTGTTTTACTGCGGGAAGCTGTTCGTTAGACCCCATCAGCTCAGGTGCGAGCGTGGCGGCCAGCTCCGCGTCGTGCTGCTGCATAAAGTCATGGAGACGGTTGCGGATGCTGATGTGCTGCACCTCCTCATGTGAGCGGATATAGCGACCGGCGGCCTGATTAATCTCCCATTTTTTAACGTCGATATTGTCGCGCAAATCCTGCATTCTGCGCGGGATTTGTGTATTAGCTGCATCTTCCGTGATGCTTTACACTCCGGCCATGTAAACGACCGGAGTATAAATTTAACCTCTGTCAGAGTACTCTTTCAGCATGGCAAGAACCGCCCAACGTGCCGCATCGTCTGCAATATTGTCAGGCAAAGCATCAGCTCGCAGATTGATATAAGCATCAGCGGCCATTTTGATGGCCATGCTGACGGAGTCACAATCGTGCGTGGACAGCGTAGAAGTCAGCAGGCCATCAGGATCAATGCTGAGGAATTCAATGCGGCGAACCCCACGTTGCGGTAAATTTGCACGACGGTACAGCATAGGTCCCAGCACCTGCTCGCGGAAGAATGCCAACATACCCATCGCTTCAAAAAGTTCGCCCCTTCCCAGTTTAACCACCGCATAATGAAGCCAGATCCAGGCGCGGGACTCAAACCACTCCGGCGTCATGTTTGGCCAGTGAGCGCTAAACGTTGCCAGTTGTCGCTCCAGAGCAGTGTTATCACGGGTAAATAACACCGCTGGCTCCTCAACGCGTTGAGTGAGCATATCCAGGGTGACGAATTTCAGATCAACATGAAGGAGTTCAGGGCCATACAGGCATATAAGCAGACGAGGCTCTCCGACATGTTCCCCGGTGAAAGCATGCAGCAGATGGCCTAATGTTCCGGCGAGCGCCCTACGCTGCGCCATGATTTCGTTGTAGTAGAGGGGATCTACGACAACGACAAAATCGAGATCGGAGTATTTATCAAATCCGCCGTGAACAATCGAGCCACCAGCAAGAAGGGAATGGATTCGCGAATCCGACTGAAATTTAAGCTTGAGTTGCTCTGCAAAACTTCTGTGTAAATCGGGTAATGTACTCAGCATACTTTTTCCTGTTCACAAAAAATACAAAGCATTTCAGAATATCGAGTAGTTTATATTCAGGCCAGATATTTTTTGCAGGAACAGTCATGTCCTTTGAAGACGCTCACTTAGCCGCATGCCCACTATTGGTGGGGAAGACCAGAGAGCGAAGTGCAGCGTTTAGCTGGGGGAACGTTTGATCGTCTGCATTGGCAACGTCCTCAGATTCCATCGAATGGTGAAATCCTGCCCACCTTTCAGTCGTATTGCTAGCACAGTTTTAGAACGTCCTGTCAGAACGAATAGCGGATATGCAAGCCAGGATAAAATGTAGTTAGTCAAACCACCAACAAGTAATCTGCCGACACGGGAAAATACGCCATAAGAATTGCTACTTCATCGCGTCTATAAATGTTCAGGAGGGTTCAATGTCTTCATCTTTTCAACATCGTATCATTCTTACAGGTGGCCCTGGGTCAGGCAAAAGCACGATAATTGATACCATAAAAAAAAGAGGTTTTTGGTGTTCTAAAGAAGCTGGACGAGGTGTTATACAAGACCAGGTTAACATCGGCGGTGATGCATTGCCATGGGCCAATCAAACTGCGTTCGCAGAGCTCATGCTATCCTGGGAAATGCGTTCATGGCACGAAGCAGAAGGGCAAACAAGACCCTGCTTCTTCGACCGCGGTGTTCCTGATGTTGTAGGTTATTTACGTCTTTCAGAGCTTACCATACCGAAGCATTTGGAAAACGCCATCGAGAGATTTCGCTATAACCGAACCGTATTTATAGCACCACCCTGGCGTGACATATATGTACAGGATACCGAGCGCAAGCAATCTTTCGATGTCGCCGTCGCGACCTATCACGCAATGGTGCAAACATACCGTATGTATGACTATCAGTTGATTGAATTGCCATGCGTTTCCGTTGAGGAGCGTGTGGATTTTATCCTTTCCAGGATAGTATGCTGATAAAACAGCAACTACGCGTAATGGCGAATCCCCCTGCCTGAATCGGCCATCGTGGCATGAAAATACATTCTCTATGCGCGCGCTTGCAGACTGCAATTTATGTTTGTATGAAAATCCGCAATGAGGGTTTAAATTTTATTTAAGAGGGAATAAATGCGTACTCGTCCATCCTCTCGATTGATAGTTCTTTCACCTGAAAATCACGTTCTGCTCTTTAGGTTCTGCCATAAAGATGATGCTCTGGATGGAAAAACTTACTGGGCAACGCCAGGGGGAGGAGTTGAGCACAACGAGTCTTTTGAGCAGGCGGCGTTACGTGAATTATTTGAAGAAACGGGCCTGACAACAAAAACGGCGGGACCACAAATCGCCTCCAGAACCTTTCCTATGATGTTGCCAGGGGGTGAGAACGTTCTTGCTGAAGAACGTTTCTTTATTATTACTGCAGATAAATCAGATATTGACCGCTCAGGTTGGAGTAACAACGAAAAAGAAGTCATTCGCGAGCACTACTGGTGGAGCTTAGAAGAGCTCAGACAAACTAATGAAATCATCTTCCCACTCGATTTGATAATTAACATACTCGAAGGTTCCCCCTGCACTTAACTCTCTGAAACGGCTTAGATGTCCACTTCTGACACGAAGTGGACAAGTTACCTGAGCTGAAGGTCCGCTATGAGCGAGGAGCGGATATTTGCGATTCCCTGGCTAGCGCGTTAACTAACGCTGTTAGTATTATTTCAATAATTTTGCCATCAACTCAAAAAACATAGGCAGGTCGCGGCTGAAAGAGAAGGATGCGTTTATAGCCTTACGCGCGATTAAACCGTCAATAAAGGCAAAAAGAATAATCGTGACTTCCTCAAGGCTAATGTCCCGACGAAACTCTCCCGCTGCAATTCCGTCTACGATAATTCCCGCAATACTTTGCCGCATGATGGTATCACTGGATATATACGTTTTCTGCAATTCAGGGTTCCGCGCAGACTCCGCCATGATTTCAACCCACAGTTGATGCGTAACTGGGTAACCTACATCGCTTATGCACGATGTAACCTGCGCGCAAAGGCGCTCGAAATAAGTACCGTTAGACGGAGCATTGTGAGCGGTCAACGCTGAATTCTGCTCTTCAAGAACGATTGCCTTGATGAGGTCATCCTTGCTTTTGAAATACGTGTACATCGCTCCCTGGCTGATCCCTGCCCGGTTAGAAATTTCACGCACGCTTGTCGCACTAAAGCCTTTTTCTGCAAAACAGGTAGCGGCAGCGGTAATCAGCTTATGGTAGGTTTCGGTTTTCTTTAACATGTTGACTATTATGTTTAATCCAGGGCCCAGACTTTAGCGCGCTTTTTATCCTGGAGCCAGTATTGAACTCTGCCCCCAGAATCAGACCTTACTTCATAAGCGGCAATGCATTGAGCATGTTCTTCAGATTCAGCATATCCCAGGGTAAATGTTCAGCAAGTGTAAGGCCAACAGGTTCCGCTTTTGAGGTTGCCTGATCTACCAGATTTAGAACATCTGCAATAGATAGTTTACCTTCGGCGACATCACCAAAGTCATGTTCTCCTCTGCCAGGCCTGGCGAAAAGAACCGAACGGAAAAGTGACGGATCGAGAACGTCCAGATCAATGTGTATTGCCAGATGTTCAATATTTTCTCTCTCTACCCATTCCGCGACATCTTTCGCGTCGTTTTTAACCTTTTCAGGACCTATTGTCTCAATGCGATGACTAGCCAGATACTCAGCTTCATAAGGCAGCGGATCGTGGATACCTGCAATCATTATTTTTGAAGGGTTGAGTCTGGTGGATACATGAGCAACTAAATCTTTATCACCTGTCCCAATTAGCGCTCCAAGAACATGGGCATGGGCGTTTGGATATTGTTTGGAAGTCTGCACATCAGGATGAGAGTCAATCCAGAGCACCCCCAGTTTATCACCGTATTTATTGAGCAGATGGGCAAAAGGAGCCAGTGATACCAGGCAATCGCCACCAAAAACGACGATTGAATCAGGATCATATTTCTTAATCAGAGCGCCTGCATCGGTAAGCTGACTGATAATTTGAGGTTTGGCTGTGATGCCGTCCACTTCGACCTGTAGCTCCGTTGTGGGCTCATCAACCGGAACAGACTCAAAAGGGCCATCTGATTCGGGGGAAAGATACGAGAGAAGAAGCGAGCCAAGATGATAGGCTGGATTATTGCCACCTTGCCATTGAGGGAATAAAAGTCTGAGCGTTTTACTGGTCATAATTTGCCTGTGCCTATTTATAAACGAAATGATTTGCGTGAAGTAATTACCCGCAAAATGAATGAACGTTCATTCATTTTTGATCAGTCGTTGATCCTTCGCAAGCAGGGCAGCACGTTTAGTAAATTAAAAAAGGGAAAGAATCTTTGCAGTCTTATTTCAACCAAAGTCCACTTCTGGCACTAAGCTGACGACCAACAGAATCATGGGCCGTGACAAGCAACGAGCGAACATAGTTTACATCTCTACTGTTTATAGTAACGCTGAGTGGATGCTGGGTGCCGCAGGAGGGATGCTTCGGGGCGTATTGGACGTCGCACCAGCTCCCCACCGCAGTTCGGGCACTGGCCATTAAGTCGTTGGGTCACGCAATCTACGCAAAATGTGCATTCGAATGAACAGATGTAGGCCCCTTTTGATTCAGGTGGCAGATCTTTATCACAGCATTCGCAATTAGGACGGAGTTCAAGCATGGTGCTCTCTTATTGTTAAAGGCACATCATTGGACATACCAAAAGCCCTCTATCGGTATCACTTTTGCGATAAACGACGTTATTGTTTATGCCCGTATTAAATAAGCATGGTCTACAGGCCGGAAAAATCAAGAGAGTGAATTATTTGATAGAAACGCTCACCTTCGGAAACGAACGACCAGCCTATAACGCCCCAATCAATCACATAAAAATCAAACAGATAACACTTTTCATATCAACATTATCACTACGCTTTTTGCACCTTCCCTTTCGCGCAAAAAAACAAAACCCGCAACAAAAATAACCGTATTAATTGCTCACAGCTGCACTAAATGGATAAATAACGTTATCAGCACTTACAGTTTTTTCCTAAAGTCAGCGCTTCGTTTGTATGCCATGCTTCATTACGCTAATAACTTATAACGCTAAGCGAGGATATTATGAAAAAGACAATTATCGCATTATCTGCCATTCTGCTGGCTTCTCCTGTTATTGCCGCAACAACACACGCAACCGATAATGATGTAGCCGCCGCGCACGAAAACGCGAATACTGCAAAAGAAAAACTGCATCAGGCGCAGAATCAGGGCGAAGAGCAAAAATTAAAAGCAAAACATGCTGCTGAAGGTAAGCAAGATGACCTGAGCAGCAAGGTGAGTGAAGGTTCACAAAAAGCCTGGAATGATACCAAAGAAGGTACAGAAAAAGGCTGGAATGCAACAAAAGAAGGTGCAGAGAAAGGTTGGAATAAGACCAAAGAAGGTGCAGCCTCCGTTGAGAAAAAAATCAGCGAATAATCCTCCAGCCATTCAATAATAAAAAGCCGCGAAAGCGGCTTTTTACTATTAGCATGATCCGTCCTGCACAGCGCTGACACGTTCCTGACTTAAATCCGCAGAATGTGATGATGACAGAGTTCAAACGGACCCAACATGATGCCATGATCGTCACCGGGTGATAACCTTGTGGCGCCATCACCATCACGGTTGTAGACTGTCATACACTCATCCAGCGCCCCGCTAAAATACTGTCTGTTATTACCATAAGCTACAATTATATTAATTTTAGATAATCAGCCTCGCGCCTGCTGACAATAATGAGTAAAGGTTTACTATAGACCTGTCTTTTTTTAGCAGGAAAGTAAAATGAAAAAAACAAAAGGGTTGCTGATTATTGCCCTTGCTTTCACTCTGGCATCATGTGCTTCAATTCCTGAAAATATCAAAGGTAATAATCAACCAGATATACAAAAAAACTTTATCTCCGTGCATAACCAACCGGGGTTATATACAGGCCAGCAGGCCCGATTTGGGGGTAAAGTCATCAATGTAATTAACAGCAAAACGGATACGTTACTGGAAATCGCCGTTCTGCCGCTGAACAACGACGCTAAACCACAAATAGACGCCAGCTATCAGGGACGTATTATTGCCCAACAGAAAGGTTTTCTCGACCCGGTAAACTACAGAAACCACTTCGTGACTATTTTAGGGACAATTCAAGGGGGTGAACAAGGATTCATCAACAAAATCCCGTACAACTTTGTTAAAGTTGATTTACAAGGTATTCAGGTTTGGCATTTAACTGAGTCCGTCAATACGACCTATAATATGTGGGATTACGGTTATGGCGCGTTCTGGCCAGGACCGATGTGGGGAATGCCCTACTCCGCAAATACCGTAACCGAGGTTACTCCAGAGCTAGTGAAATAATCTCTGTAGTACGATGACGCGAATAGACTCAGGAGCCGAGTGTTTGCCAACACGCTTTCTAATCACTCCGCGTTTAGCTTATTGCGTCATCGTGCTCCATGCGATCCTTCGCTAAATATTCATTGTTTCTGTTACATATAATTTTAACCGCTAACTTTTAGCGCGGAAATGGGCGTTACTCTTCTCATGCCTGACCATCTTCTGTTATTTACCGATAACTCCCCCACCCTGCATGCCATAAAAAACATTTGTGCTTACGAATTCTTCAGGGATTACTATGAACAGAAAATGCTTACTGTTGATACCACTATTTTTTAGCAGCGTCATTATTACCGCCTGCGATAATAAACCTGCAGTAAAAACCACTACGATGGAACCCGAGGTCGGCGTTGTGACCTTAGCGCCTTCCTCGGTGAATATTAAAAGTGAACTTCCTGGCCGCGCGGTTTCATTTGAGATCGCCGAAATCCGCCCTCAGGTTGGTGGGATCATCATTAAACGTAATTTTATTGAAGGTGACAAAGTCAGCAAAGGAGAGTCACTGTATCAAATTGATCCCGCCCCGTTGCAGGCCAGGCTGGATGTAGCCAGAGGCGCACTGGCAAAGGCGCAGGCGGCGGCCAATAATGTGCGACTGACATTAAATCGGCAGTCAGCATTAATAAAATCCAATTACGTCAGCCGCCAGGACTACGACACGACGCGCTCACAGCTTAATGAAGCAGAGGCCAATGTCGCCGTCGCAAAAGCGGATCTTGAGCAGGCTACCATCAACCTTCGTTACGCCAATGTCACCTCGCCAATTGAGGGTATCAGCGGTAAATCCTCCGTAACCGTGGGCGCGCTGGTCACCGCGAATCAGGGAAACGCGCTGGTTACCGTGCAAAGACTGGATCCAATTTATGTTGATTTAACGCAGTCAGTACAAGACTTCTTACGCCTGAAAGAAGAAAAAGCCAGTGGGAAGATTGCCCAGCAGAAGGGCAAAATTCCGGTTGAACTGATGCTGGAAAATGGCAAGCCCTATCGCTATACCGGCACGCTTGAGTTTTCCGATCCAGCCGTCGATGAGACTACCGGTTCCGTGACCTTGCGCGCCGTATTCCCCAATCCGCAGGGTGAAATTTTACCCGGAATGTACGTCACTGCATTGCTGGATGAGGGCAACCAACAAAATGTTTTAATGGTCCCACAGCAAGGGATTACGCATAACGCGCAGGGAAAGGCCACTGCATTAACCCTCGATCAAGAAAACGTGGTGCAACTGCGCGAAATAAACGCGGTGAAGGCTGTAGGCAATCAATGGTTGGTGACGACAGGATTACATCCCGGCGATCGGGTCATTGTGTCCGGATTACAAAGAATCCGTCCGGGAATCAAAGCCAGAATCCTCGCTGCAAAACCAAACACACCTGACACGGTAACTGAACAGTAATATTTCAGGTATTAAGGACACTTTCTTCATGGCTAACTTTTTTATTGAGCGCCCGGTTTTCGCCTGGGTGCTCGCTATTATCATGATGTTTACCGGCGGTATCGCGATAATGAACTTGCCCATCGCGCAATATCCGCAAATTGCTCCCCCCACCATTACCATTAGCGCAGCCTACCCCGGTGCAGACGCCAAGACCGTTGAAGACTCGGTGACTCAGGTGATTGAACAGAATATGAACGGGCTTGATGGCCTGATGTATATGTCATCCACCAGCGATGCGGCCGGTAATGCGTCGATTATCCTGACCTTTAAAACGGGGACCTCACCTGATATAGCGCAGGTTCAGGTACAGAATAAGCTACAGCTGGCGATGCCTTCCTTGCCACAAGAAGTCCAGCAGCAAGGGATCAGCGTTGATAAATCCAGCAGCAATATCTTAATGGTCGCCGGTTTTATCTCTGATAATAACAGTCTGAGCCAATATGATATTGCTGACTATGTGGCGTCGAATATTAAAGACCCACTGAGCCGCACCCCCGGGGTCGGGAGCGTACAGTTATTCGGTTCGCAATACGCCATGCGTATCTGGCTGGATCCGCAAAAGCTCGACAAATATAACCTTACGCCGCAGGACGTTATTACCCAGCTCAAAGTACAGAATAACCAGATATCGGGCGGACAGCTGGGAGGAATGCCGCAATCAGCCGACCAGCAGTTAAATGCGTCGATCATTGTTCAGACACGCCTGCAAACTACCGATGAATTTGGCAAGATCTTCCTTAAGGTTCAGCAGGATGGCTCCCAGGTTCTGCTGCGGGATGTCGCTCGTATTGAGCTGGGTGCGGAAAATTATGCCACGGTGGCACGTTACAACGGAAAACCCGCCGCCGGGATTGCAATTAAACTTGCCGCTGGCGCCAATGCCCTTGAAACATCCCAGGCCGTTAAACAAGAGCTGAACAGGTTATCAGCCTGGTTTCCGGCCAGCATGAAAACCGTTTATCCCTATGACACTACCCCCTTTATCGAGATTTCAATTCAGGGTGTGTTTCATACATTGATCGAGGCAATCATCCTGGTATTCCTCGTCATGTACCTGTTTTTGCAAAGTTTTCGCGCGACGCTTATCCCCACTATCGCGGTTCCGGTTGTTATTCTCGGAACCTTTGCGATACTCGACGTCGCCGGTTTTTCGATCAATACGCTCACGATGTTTGGCATGGTGCTGGCAATAGGACTGCTAGTTGATGATGCCATCGTGGTGGTTGAGAACGTAGAACGTATTATTGCCGAAGAGCATTTGTCACCCAAAGCGGCGACGCATAAAGCGATGGGGCAGCTCCAGAGAGCGCTGGTTGGTATTGCCGTCGTTTTATCCGCCGTGTTTATGCCAATGGCGTTTATGAGCGGGGCTACGGGTGAAATTTTCCGTCAGTTTTCTATTACCTTAATTTCCTCCATGCTGCTGTCGGTATTTGTGGCGATGAGCCTGACGCCCGCACTCTGCGCTATGCTGTTGAAATCCCACGAGGGAGAAAAAGAAAACACCCATTTTCTGTTTACCCGTTTCAATCACTTCATGGAGAAATGCACCCATCACTACACTGACAGCACCCGTAGGCTATTACGTTGCACCGGCCGCTATATGGTAGTCTATTTAGTGATTGGCGCTGGCATGATGGTGCTGTTTCTCCGTACTCCCACCTCCTTTTTGCCTGAAGAAGATCAGGGCGTTTTCATGACCACGGCACAATTACCTTCCGGTTCAACGATGGTAAATACCAGCAAAGTGCTTGGGGAAATAACGGATTACTATCTGACAAAAGAACAGAAAAATGTTGCGTCTGTTTTTACCGTTGGCGGATTTGGCTTCAGCGGACAGGGGCAAAATAACGGTCTGGCATTTATCAGCCTGAAACCGTGGTCAGAACGCGTTGGCGAAGAAAACTCGGTTACCGCCATCATTCGACGGGCAATGATGGCCTTAAGCACCATTAATAATGCCGTCGTTTATCCGTTCAATTTACCCGCAGTCGCCGAATTGGGTACCGCTTCAGGTTTTGATATGGAGTTGCTGGATAACGGTAACCTTGGGCATGAAAAAATGATGCAGGCCCGCAACCAGCTCCTGGCTTTGGCCAGCCAGTCACCCGATGAAGTTAACGGGGTGCGCCCAAATGGACTGGAAGATACGCCGATGTTTCGCATTCACGTCAACGCGACAAAAGCAGAGGCGATGGGTGTGGCATTGTCGGATATCAACCAGACCATCTCTACGGCGTTTGGTAGCCGCTACGTCAATGATTTCCTTAACCAGGGGCGCGTTAAAAAAGTGTATGTCCAGGCCGATACGCCGTTCCGTATGTTGCCGGACAATATCAACCACTGGTACGTACGTAACGCCTCCGGCGCGATGACGCCGCTTTCAGCCTACTCATCAACCGAATGGACCTACGGCTCTCCCCGTCTTGAACGCTACAACGGACAGCCTGCAATGGAAATTCTCGGCCAACCGGTCGCAGGGAAAAGCAGCGGCGATGCGATGAAATTTATGGCATCACTGATTAATAAACTGCCAGCGAGCGTCGGTTATGCCTGGACGGGACTGTCGTATCAGGAGGCGTTGTCCACCCACCAGGCACCAATGCTGTACGGCATTTCTCTGATCGTCGTATTTCTGGCGCTGGCGGCATTGTATGAAAGCTGGTCAATACCATTTTCCGTAATGCTGGTTGTACCAATTGGGGTGGTCGGTGCTTTGCTGGCGACCGATCTGCGTGGCCTGAGCAATGATGTTTACTTTCAGGTTGGCCTGCTCACCACCATGGGACTTTCAGCTAAAAACGCTATTCTGATCGTCGAGTTTGCTGTCGAGATTATGCAAAAAGAAGGAAAAACGCCGCTTGAAGCCGCGGTGGAAGCTGCGCAAATGCGTTTACGTCCTATTTTGATGACGTCATTGGCCTTCATTCTGGGGGTTATCCCACTGGCAATAAGTGACGGCGCTGGCTCTGGCGCGCAAAACGCCGTCGGTACGGGCGTTATCGGTGGAATGCTGGCCGCGACCGTGCTGGCGATCTACTTTGTTCCGGTCTTCTTTGTTCTTGTCGAAAACATGCTGGCGCGATTTAAAACCCGACATTGATTCCCTGCCCTTGTAAGTGCTTATCCCTGGGATCGGGTAATAAGATCCCAGGAATGGCGCTTCGCTTATCAGATCTACAGTAGTTAGCAGACACAGCTATCCAGCGAGTTTCCTCGTGGATAGCTGGGCGAGTTATTTTATTGTGAGGGGAAATGTGGGTGTGGGGACAGAGGTTGTCAATTCTAACTAAAGCCAGGCTATCGAAACGGTTAATCAGTAGTGCAGACCGGCCCCCTTCAGATTTACGGTCAGTTCGCCTAATTTCGTATCCGGGTGTTGATGACACATGTTAATCATTTTCGGAACAGCGACAGTTTCCACCTCATGCAGCGGAACATAATCATCGCCTTTAAAGTCAGAATTTTTATTAACGATCACAAAGGCAATTGCCGTCATGTATTGCCGACTCATATCAGCAAACTCTTTACAGGTCATATCTTGTGGCGCAGCTTCGGTTGCCTGAGTAGCAAACGCACAGCTCATCGGTGCCAAAACAGAGGTCATAATAACAACAGCTGAAACCATCATTTTAATATTCACGATACACTCCAGAGGCAGTATTAATGGTGATTGGCAAGTTTGTCTGTTGCTACCAACTTCGTATTCCTGCGCAGACTGATAAAAGCCAAAGAACTGAAGATCATCTCGACCCCAATAAAAATCGAGGTAAACACGTAAGACTTGTCGGGATCCATATTCAGCCATACGCCAGCAATAAGCAGATCTAAAATGCCGATAAAAATGTTCCAGCCATAGCCCGGACTGCGGAACATTTGAACTCCGGAAGCCACACGAAAAATACCGCCAAGAATAAACAAGCAGCAAAAAACCATAGCCAACGAATTCATGCCAATCACCGGGTTAACAAGGAAACAATACCCCAGCAGTAACCATGCGATAGCAAAAAACGCATAGGTAAATTTGGTTTTCAACTGCTTCTTCCCGGCGCTAAACAGGCTATAAATAGAATAAAAACCGCACACCAGGAACATAAAACCTGTCGCATAGCTTAAATAAACGCCAGCAGCGATAGGATAGATTAAGCAGCAAATGCCACATACCAACAACAGCACCGCCATAATTGTTGCGTGTCTTTTATAATGAGAAAGTGTTTTTTCATTAAACGTTCTCAGGGCTTGCTGATTAAAAATGAACATACATCCTCCGTTACATGTAAACGTAATGTAACCTACTAATAAAAGAGTTAATACTCACACAATACATATCACTTACAATGAAATAATAAGACTTCAGATAAGGATGCGTATATAAGAAGAAAGGAATGTTGTTATCCGTTTAATCCTACACATGTCAGACGTCTGACACCTGTAAGATTAAGCGCTCATTATTCTATCCTGGCTCTGATTCCTCTCTTTAAACTTATTTAATATGATTATTGCGTTTGGTGAACAATACCAACTTTATTCAGGAGAACGTAATGAAAAAGATTATTCTTGCAGGTCTGCTTGCAACTATGATGGGCTCAGCTCCGGTAATGGCATCTGCCACTACTCCCACTGCGGCACAAACAGCCACAGCCAATGTACAAAAAGAAGCAGCCGATATTATGCAGGTCGCCGTAAAAGGTGCCAATGCGATGCGCGATATTCAACTGGCTCGTCTGGCTCTGTTTCACGGACAGCCTGACAGCGCAAAAAAATTAACCAATGACGCCGCTTCCCTGTTGGCAGGCGACAGCAGCGACTGGGCGAAATTTGTCAAAGCAGCGCCTAAGGCGAAGATGATTGACGATCAGTACGTAATTATTAACGCTACGATCGCATTATCAGAAGACTATATTGCTACGCCGGAAAAAGAATCTGCTATCAAAACCGCGAATGGCAAAATGGCCAAAGGTGACTGGAAAGGTGCAGTGGATACCTTGCAACTGGCTGGGATCAGCGTGCTTCAGACCCAATACCTGATGCCTTTGAATCAGACGCGTAAAGCCGTTGCCAGCGCCCAAAAACTGCTGTCCACGGGTAAATTTTATGAGGCTAACCTTGTGTTAAAAGGTGCTGAAGAAGGTATTGTTATTGATAGCGAAATGGTGGGTGCAGGCCAGTAATACTCTGTACTAACGAGTGATGAATCAAGACATTTCTCTCCGGATCGGGCAGCTACGGCTACCCGATCCGGGGGGATTAATGGCTCATCAGACTGTCGATCTCAATTTCAATTTCTCGCATGACAGCAACAATTTTCTGTAATGCCTGCTGCCGTACAGCCAGCGGAAGATCGTCATGTCGCATAGACTCAAAAGGTTCGCAAAGCGTCTGAAGCGCGGTGATACCCAGAATTTGCGCCGAACCATGCAACCGATGAAGCGCCCGTAAAAACAGCTGCGGCTCATCTTGCGCAACGGCTTTCTCAGCCGCTTGTAAATCACTCAGCGTTGCTTCGCGGAATGTTTCGAGTATCTCGTTCATTAATGCGCGATCGCCACCGGTATTTTCAGTCAGTACATTGAATTTTAAATGCCGGATTGCACAAGGTGACGCATAGCCCGTGTCGATTTTGCTCAGTTCATGCGTCAGCGTCTGGATTGACACCGGCTTAAACAGACACAAATTCATACCGTTTTGCAGACATCGATCGCGTGACTGCGGGAGCGCACTGGCCGTCAGCCCCCATATTTGCAAGTGAGGTTGTTGACGACGTAGTGAAGCCGCGAGATCAAACCCGTCTTTCTTAGGCATATTCACATCGGTTATCAACAGGTCGTATGATTTTTTGGCCAGTTTGGCTTCGGCTTCCTCGCCATCACAGGCCTCATCCACGCTGTAGCCAATGGTATTCAACTGGCGTTTAAGTAGCAGGCGATTAGTTGGGTTATCGTCTGCGATCAGAATCGACAGACACGGTAGCGGTAGCACAGCGCCAGGGGTATCCCCATCCGCTACTATCGACTGTCGGGCAGTTTCAACCGGCAGCGTAATCGTGAACGTGGTTCCCTGAGCCGGAATACTCCTCAGCTCCAGCGTACCGCCCATCAGCGTTACCAGTTCTTTGCAGATAAATAACCCCAGACCAGACCCCGTTTGTTGACGTCCGCAACGCCCCTGAGCATAACGATGGAACAGTCCAGCCTGCTCTTCTTCGCTAATGCCACAACCGGTATCACTGATGGCGATTGTCAGGGTGCCGTGATTATCTGTGTCCGGAGTCAGTCGGGCCGTAACATGAATACTGCCCTGCGCCGTAAACTTCAGCGCATTTCCCACCAGATTGGTGAGAATTTGCCGCAAAGCCTGCTGATCGACAAATACCCGCTCATTTACTGGCAACTGGCTGACACAGGCAAGCGATATACCTTTCTGCCTGGCCAGGGCATCGAAAGAGTGGCACTGCAATTCAATAAGCTGCGAGAGATCGGTCCACTGGGGAACAACCTCATATTTTCCGGATTCAATCTTATCAACGTCCAGAATCTTACCAATCAGTCCCAGCAATGATTGAGCCGTCGCCCCAGTCAATGCAATGGCCTCTTTGCGTTGTGCCGGACTGAGCTCAGAGCTTGAGAGTAATTCCACAAAACCAACAATCGAGCTTACCGGGGTACGTAACTCATGACTCATGCTCGCCAGAAAACGGCTTTTGGCTTTTGTGGCGGCAATCGCTTTATTCTTTTCGGTCTCCAGCTCTTGAGATAAAACCTCTTTCAGATGCAACTGTTCTTCCAGTAACCGCTGCGATTGCTTTCTTTTACGGACTTCACGGGAGAGTGATATCCCCCAGATCAGGCTAATAGCAATAAGTACCAGCGCAAATAACCCCAGTTGATAGAACTGTTTGCTATATCGGCTCCAGATATCAACCTGGGTATTGGAAATCTTCGACCACTTCTCCGTCATCTGTAAAATTTCACGCGGAGGTATGGCTTGCAGGGCCTTATCAATGACAGACTTCAGCATCGGCTCATGAGAAGAAATAGCAAAACTCACCGCTGCGCCTGGCATATCAGGCAGCCGGAAGAAGTGCATATTATTCTGGTAGTAATGATCGGTAATGAACTTTGCCGACAATTCGGTCGCGATTGCCGCATCAACGTCGCCCTCCTTGACCATAGCCATTGCAGCGCTACCGGTATCCGCATTCACCCAGGTCACCTGCGGATACTGTTGTTTGAGGCCACGTTCCAGAATATGTCCGGCAGGCAGAGCAATACGTATCGGTTTTCCCAGCAGCGAGTCGGCTGTTTCCTGGCGCGATGTGATAACCACGAATGCAACATTCATCAGCGGATCGCTCAATGCCGAATCGTCCTGGTTTTGGTTAGTCGGGGCGATCGTCGGATACATATCCCACTGCCCACCACTGATGAGTTTGGTCTGTTCACTTCTGGACGTGGCCAAAACAGGTTCAAAATTAAGACCCGTTTGCAGATGAATAATATTCAGCAAATCGCCAAGAATACCGCGTAACTCGCCGCTGCTATCTACCAGCGTATAGGGTGGGTAATCCGGGTTGATCAAAATGCGGATAGTATGTTTATTCTTCAGCCATTCTTTTTCCTGATGACTGAAAGGAATGGGCGCATTCAGATAAGCAAGATTACCGCGATTTAACCAGTTCTGCATCACCTGCATATGGATTTCATTACTTATTGATGTAATAAAACCATCAAGAATATTTCTTAATAGCGGTTGATTTTCATTAACCACAAAATAATTATATTGTTCTTGCTTATCAAAATAATGCGTAATAACCAGGGATTGCGAGAAATACCGCGAGATACAATGACTAGTGGTAATATTGTTACCAATATAATATTGGTTATCATCGTTCACCACCGACGCCATTGCCTGATACTCGTCGTCATAAAATGAGACTTTAGCATCAGGAAAAGCGTCCTGGATAACGTTAAGAAAAGGGCAATCCCGCACACAGGCGACGCTGACCTTATGGTTCGTCATCAGCGGTAGCATCGTGTTTTTTAATGACGTCACAAGCGTCGGCCACGTTGTGAGTAATGCCGATGTGCGCAGTAAATGCCCGCCGACATCCTGCCGCCGGGAAAGCTGGGTTATCAACGTATCAACATCATTACTGGCGAGTGCGGCAAGCGCCTGCTGCTCGTTATCGTATTGCTTTATAACAATTTTTACATTGAGACTTTTTTGCATTAGCGCAAGGTAGTCCGCGTTAACGCCCCGATAATTTTCCCCGCTGTTTTGATAGACAATAGGTGAGACTTCCGGTAACCAGGTGCCAACCACTAATGTTTTTTTATGCGCCAACCAGTTTGTTTCTTCCCTGTTTAAGCTGATATTTTGCACCGCAGTATTATAGTTACTTTTTAGTTCAACCTGGCGCGCTGAACTCACATCCGTAGATAATCCGATGGTAAATATGACCATCAAAAAAATAAATAAGCGTTCCAGCATTACTCTACCCTATTTTATTTCTTTGCGCGTAATCATAAATTTCCATTAATGAAGAACAATCTAATTTTTCCATTAAACGACTTTTATAAGTACTGACCGTTTTATTACTGATATTCATTTTACTGGCAATCGTACTGTAATCCATACCATTAAGGATATAACGCAACACTCTCATTTCCTGTGTTGATAACGTATCAAGTTTATCCTGTTCGCTGGCCGATGAACCAGTAAAGTGTTCAAGGGAGAAAGGGAAATAACTATAACCATTTTTGGCGGCTTCGATGGCGGCAAGAATATTATTCATGCCTTCTTTTTTACTCACAAATCCGTTAGCACCGTATTCAGCACTACGTTTACCATAAAAATATTCATTTTTTGCTGAAATGATAATGATCACACCAGCATAGTGCCGTTTGCGTAATTGTTCCAGCACCTCGATGCCACTGATACCAGGAATATCCACATCAATAATTAGCAGTTCAGGTTTGTTTTTTTCAACCACCTGTACGACTTGCTCGCCACTGTCGAGTTCAGTGGTCACAGCGATACCATTAGTATCGAGTAAGTTGCGAATGGCAATGCGGGCCAAAGGGTGATCATCAACGATTATCGCGTTCATTGCGTATAAGAATCCCGATAAATAAAGAAAGGCGATGGCTATAGTGCAGGTGAGTCTTCAATATTACTGATTTATAAGTGCCAGACCCAAGACGCAAATTCTAACATAGTCACGTGTATATTTTATGATTTTTTCATAATCAAGATGAATAAATCATAAAAATAACATTTAGATTTACAAGAATTAAACCTTGAGCCTTTCTGTAGATCAAATCATTAACACATTATAGAGGGAATATTCCTACACATGTAGGACTGGTCTTTCATTTATTATGCTTAATTCTTAATAAGGAGAGGAATAGAATTGCAGTGGTAACTGTACATCTGGCGGGAAATTCAGTTATTGCGAGTGATTAAACGTTGATGCCCGTCAATCCCTGTGGCTCTGAAACAGCAGAGCCACAGGAGACAGACATTAATCAAGCCTGACTGGGTAATGCTCCAACCGCGCGCGAGTTTTTCACGGTCAGCGTAACGACGGCAGAACATAACAGTGCGGCAATCATAAAGATAAAGGCGCTGTTATAGCTTCCTGCGCTGCTTTGGATCAGCCAGCCGATGATAGGTGCAGAAACAACGCCCGCCATCTGACCGCCAAAGTTAACGATCCCCGACGCCCGTCCCATAATGTTGCTGGGGATAGTGTCCATCAAAATTCCCCAGAACGTCGCCATAGCGAAGAACATGAACAGGGCTGAAATACACTGATAAACCACCGCCATATCTGCGCTGCTCACGCTGAAGGTCAGGTACAGGAAGCCTGCGGCAATGACTGAGGTGACGACGTACAACGTTTTACGCATCGGTTTGAATTTATCTGAACAGTATCCGCCTAACAATGTGCCTCCTGCGCCAAACAGGAAGGGAATTGCCGCCATTACGCCGGTCTTGGCCAGAGAAAATTCACGTACGGTGATCAGATAACTGGGCAACCAGGTTGAAAATCCCCAGAAGGTGATATCAAACAAAAACCAGATACTTGCCATTTGCCAGAGCACCGGCATTTTGAGTACGTCTTTAAACGCGATAGCGCTGGTATTTTGCAGCCCACCCTGATCGTCAACGGCCAGTTCCGCCAGATCCTGCTGCGTAATGGCGGGGTGATCTTTCGGGTTGTCACGCGTAAATAAGTAGATCCCTGCGGCAATAAACAGTCCAGGAATACCCAGCACGATAAAAACCATATGCCAGCCAAAAGCCCCAATAATGCTGGCTGCGACCACAACCGCCAGCGCCGGGCCTAAGGTGTTCACCGTTGATTGAATCGCCGTCGCGCGCCCACGCTCTTTCGACGGGAAATAGGTCGAAATCATCTTCCAGGAGGCCGACGGGAAGCACCCTTCGCCGATACCAAAGAAGAAGCGCACTGCCAGCATTAGCGGTAGCGTCAGCACAGCGCCGGTTAAGCTGGTGAAAACAGACCACCAGGCAATACCAATGGCCATGATTTTACGCGAGCCAAACTTATCCGCCAGTAAACCACCGGGAATTTGAAACGCGGCATAACCAATAAAAAAGGCGCTAATAATTAAACCCTGTTGGGTGGTATCCAGATTTAAATCTTTGCCGATATAAGGGAGCGAAACGCTCATGACCATTCTGTCGAGAAAAGAGAGGAGCCACGCCAGCCAGATCAATGTCAGGACGGTATATCTTGCTTTCCAGGTCTTTGGTTTACCTGAAGGTAAAGATGTTTGTAGGTTCATTGTGATGTCCTTAGGGTGTAGTGATCTACCGCGGCCATAAATAGTCGCGATAGATCAATGCGTGTTTAGCGTTATTTATTAATATTGTTTTCTTATAACCGTACCGCTACAGGCATAACTTTCCGTGCCATTAATTAAGGCAATGCGCCCATTAACCATGACAATTTCAATCCCTTGCGGATACTGATTAGGTTCAACAAACGTGCCCCTATCAGCGATAGTGTTCGGATCGAACATCACAATATCCGCCGCGTAACCCACCTTCAGCAGCCCGCGATCCTGCAGGCCCAGCACCTCAGCAGGTTTACCCGTCATTTTGCGAATTGCCGCTTCCCAGCTCAGACATCCCTCTTCACGTACGTATTTACCGAGCACACGTGGGAATGCGCCGAACACGCGAGGGTGCGGTTTTCCGGCCCCCATTAAACCGTCGGTACAAACGTTTTGCTCTGGCCGACAGAGAAACTTAATCACATGCTCTTCAGTGCCGTAGAAGTCGACCATTCCGACGGCGTTTTCTTCTTCATAAAGCAGGTCGAAGGTGGCGTTGTAGGGGTCTTTCCCGCGCAATTCA
The DNA here is from genome assembly GCF_008693645.1 of Citrobacter werkmanii. NCBI lineage: Bacteria > Pseudomonadati > Pseudomonadota > Gammaproteobacteria > Enterobacterales > Enterobacteriaceae > Citrobacter > Citrobacter werkmanii. The sequence continues at coordinate 3,920,803 of NZ_CP044101.1, forward strand.
CCCAACTGGAGGAGGTTCAGACCAACGGCATCCTGATTTTTGGCCGTTTTCACGCTGGTAACAAAAATCTGGTCCAGACCGGCAAAATCGATAAAGTTATCCCAGCCAGGGATGCCCTGCTGAATATCCTCGATCATTTTGGCGCGCAGTTCAGGTGAGGCCAGGCGTTCCAGTAATTTGTCTGTTCCACCGGAGTGGACCCATGGCGGCAGGATCACGCCGAGCATCGTGCTGCCCGCCACATAGGGATACTGGTCGAAAGAGATGCGGATCCCCTCTTCCTGCGCCTGCTCCAGCATCCCCAGCATCTGGTCGATCAGTCCCCAGTTTTTCTTTCCGCAAACCTTCATATGTGAAATATGTAGCCAGACGCCTGTGGCTTTGGCGATATCGATCAGTTCCTGCGTTGAGTTGATAATATCGTCAGCTTCACTGCGCTGATGTACCACAAAGATCCCGTTATATTTCGCCGTGACCTTGCACAGTTCAATCATTTCGGCAGTATCGCCAAAGGCGCAAGGCATATAGATAAGCCCGGTGGAAAGACCAAACGCGCCCGCTTTTAATTCCCGCTCAAGAACTTCGCACATCTTCGCCACATCTTCACGGGTCGAAGGCCGCCCATCCAGCCCCATCGCCTCCATGCGCACATTGCCATGCGGAACTAAATAGGCAAGGTTTGTCGCCGGATGTCGTGATGCCAACAGATTGAGATAACCGTCCGTATTTTTATATTTCCAGTCTATTTTGTCGGTATCGCCGTCCAGTCCGGCGATATTTTTACGCCACGCCGGAATATATTCTTCCGGCAACGGTGCTAACGCGACGCCATCCTGCCCCAGCAATTCAGTGGTAATTCCCTGGCGAATTTTTGCCGACAGCGCGGGGTTAATAATCGCCGACAGATCAGAGTGCGTATGGGTATCAATAAAGCCAGGACAAATAATTTTTCCCGTGGCATCAATAACCTGTTCATTGACGCCAACTTCTATTTGACCGATTGCGACAATACGTCCGTCATCAACGACCACATCGGCAATTCTGCCTTCACTGCCCGTCCCATCGATCACATTTCCGTTTTTGAAAATGGTTTTCATCGTTATTCTCCATTGCGGCGGCGCTGCGCGGCACCGCCTGTAAGGTAAGAGGATTTTTATCGTTCTTTTATTGGCGATAGAGTGTCTGGATGATGCTGTAATAGCCGCTGGCCGAACCGGTTAACTGATCGATCTCGATATACTCATCAATGGTGTGCGCCAGATTTTCACGCGAAGGTCCGAAGCCGATAGTTTTAATTCCCGCTTCGCCCGCATAGTGACTACCGTTGGTGCAAAATGAGTATTGCGTGATGGTCGGATTAAACCCGGCCTCGCGGACGCCAGCCAGAGCGGCTTGCACGAATTCATCCGACTCGTCATACACCCAGCCCGGGAAGAAGCGCTCCCCCTCAATGGTGGCACCGGTATAGCAAGACTCCTGGCCCACAGCGTAGGAGACACGGGCCTTAAACTGCGGATCCTGCGTGATGAATTCTGCCAGGACATTTTCCAGCGGGGCAATGACGCTTTCTTTGGTTTCGCCCACTAGCAAACGGCGATCGTAGGTTGCGCGGCAGTAATCCGGCACGACCGAGGCACCTGGGTACGGCGAAGATTTAATGTCGGTCAGTTCGAGAATGCCAGGCCCGAGTACTGGGTGCGTTGGCGGGGTAATGGTGCGAATTTTGTCGATCAATTGCGCCATTTTATACACCGCATTAATCCCTGCCTGCGGGTTGGCGGAGTGCGCAGGTTTACCAAACGTTTCAACCACAATTTCAGCACGTCCACGCTGGCCAATTTTCAGGTTTAGCTCGGAAGCTTCACCGATGATTACGTAGTCTGGCTTATAGCGCTCGCTGACCAGACGAGCGGCAATGCCTTCAAAGCACTCTTCATGCACGATACAGGCAACGTAGATTTTCCCGGCGAAATTACGCTGGTTGTCCTGGCCGAAAAAACCCACGGCGGAGATCATTGCCGCCACGGCGCCTTTCATGTCGGTCGTACCGCGACCATAAATCTTGCCATCTTCGATATCACCGCCGTACGGGTTGCGGGTCCACTTCTCTTCGTTCACCGGTACAGTATCAATATGTCCATCGAGGACCAGCGTTTTCCCTGGCTGATTACCCACGATACCGCCAACAATGTTGCCGTACTTATCAACATGGATGTCATCGAACTGGTAATGCTGCATCATTGTTTTTATGGCATTAACCACTTCCCCTTCCTGACCGGAATAACTTTTTTGTTGGATTAGCGCCTGACAGTTTTTAATCACTTCTTCAATACGGTTTGCAGATAACATGGTTTTCTCCGTTCTTATTCTCAATCAGGAAATTATTTGTTGATGCTCGGGTACTGACCGCCCCAGACAATATCCAGATACTGTTGTGGGTCAGTGTCACCCTCAGTACTTATCAACAACACGCGGGAATGCTCATCCAGCCCCAGTTGCGTACGCGTTTGCGCCAGTTCAGGCGAGGACATCAGCAGTGACAGCAGGCCGGTCGTCACCGCCCCGGACTCACCAGAAACGATCTGCGGATCGCCTGCCAGCGGATTACCCAACATGCGCATGCCAAGCGCCGCAACCTCATCCGGGCAGGAGGCAAATGCGGTGGCATAATCACGCAACAGCTTCCAGCCAATGCTATTTGCCTCACCGCAGGCGAGACCAGCCATCACGGTTTGCAAATCTCCGCCCACCGCTATGGCATCACCCTCTTTCGAGCGGGCGGAGCGGTAGAGACAATCGGCAATTAACGCCTCGGCGACGATCACTTTCGGGCGATTTTCTCCCCATGCCGCCGTCACCATTCCCTGAACCATGCCGGCAAACGAGCCAACGCCTGCCTGAACAAAAATGTGCGTCGGCGCAACCTGATGCAGCTGGTCGATCGCCTCCAGCATCAGCGTGCCGTAACCCTGCATAATCCACTGCGGGATCTTTTCATACCCTTCCCAGGCGGTATCCTGCACCACTATCCAGCCATGCTTTTCCGCCTGTTCCGCGGTCATGCGAACCGCATCGTCATAGTTCATATCGACGATTTCGGCGGTAGCGCCTTCGTTACGGATCGACGTCAGACGTTGCTGTGAAGAACCTTTTGGCATGTAAACCACGGCATTTTGCTTCAACTGTCGCGCCATCCAGGCAACGCCGCGACCGTGATTGCCATCGGTGGTGGTAGCAAACGTAACGGTTTGCAGATCGCGGCGCACCTCTTCGCTGGTCATCACATCAAACGGTAATTCGCTGATATCTTTACCGACTAATTCTGCGATATGGCACGCCATCGCATAGGAACCGCCCAGCGCTTTAAAAGCTTTCAGGCCAAAACGCTGCGACTCATCTTTGAGGTAGATATTTTTTACGCCCAGTTTTTGTGAAAGTGCCGGCAGCGTATACAACGGCGTTGGGGAATATCCCGGAATAGACCGATGAAAATTCAACGCCTTGACCAACTCCTGGTGGCTAAACGGAGCCAACGGCGCGTTCGGATGTTCGGTAAACGGTGTCTGGTTGATAAAAAATGATAAGTTTTCCTGCATCATAAAACCTCATTGTGCTGGTAATCCATTCCCTGCAATTGATGTCATACAGAGATATTTCCGCTATCGGTAATGCCAATAGAGCAAAATGCTTACCAGCTTTTTATTAATTGAGTAAAATCTTATGAATAAATTAATAAACACTTAAATTTCAATTAAATAGATAGAATGCAATATTTGCAGCCAAAAATATCATCGCGTTAGTTTATCGTTTCATTTTGATAAATTCTCACAATTGATAAATAGTGTGATCGCGGAAGATAAAATAAAAAAAACATACTAAAACAGAGCAGTAGATTGATTTTTCGCAAATCATTTTTGGATTAGTTCGCCTATTTATCATTTTCCATGAGAAATGCGACACGCGCCGGAGAAGTAGCATGATTTCAGTACTCAGCAATATTCAGGATGATATATGCAATTATGCCGATGCTATTTCTGGCATCACCGGAACGGATGTTGAGATCATTGATGAATCTTTAATGCGCATCGCTGGCACCGGTAAATACCGGCACATGCTCAATGAAAACGTGGCAAAAAATGGCTACATCTACCGCCACGTTTTGCAGGTGCGGGAAACGGTGCTGATCAAAAATCCTGGCGAACATCCACTGTGTCAGTTATGTGAAAAACACCACTATTGTTCTGAAATGCTGGATTTGAACGCACCAATTTTTCTCAACAATCGCGTCATTGGGGTGATCGGGATTATTTGCTCAACCCAGGCGCAGCGCGACACCCTCCTGAGCCAGATTGAGAAATTTGTTACTTTCATTGAGCAAATAGCCGTGATGATCTCCAGTAAGGTTTTTGAATGTCTGGAACGTTTACGCGCGCAGGAAAGGCTGGGCGCATTTCGCCGTCTGATCGATGCCATGGACCGCGGCGTCGTGGCAATCGATGGTGATGGTCTTGTCTGGCATGCCAACCATTCAGCCGATCGCATTCTCAATCGCGAGGTTCAGGGATTACCGTTAACCATTGAAACAACCGGGGACAGTTTGTATGGCGATGAGGAGGCCTGGCTGACGCTCGAAGGTCATAAATACCATGTACTGTGCAAGCAAATTTCGCTCTCGTCTTTGGATAACGATCGCTTAACCATGATTATCTTTCGTGACGCGCACGACTACCTGAGTACCCTTCTTCCATCGCCTTATGAGGCCGACACCCAGGTGCGGTTGATTGGTCACTCCCCCTTGATGGAACAGCTCAGAAGCACCATCGGTAAAATCGCCAACAGCTATGCCAGTGTGCTTATTACCGGCGAAAGTGGCTCAGGAAAAGAGGTCGTGGCATTTGCCATTCACCAGAGCAGCCCCCGTAAAGCCGCCCCCTTCGTAACAATCAACTGTGCTGCCATTCCCGAACAGTTGCTGGAAAGCGAACTGTTTGGTTATGTGCGCGGCGCATTCAGCGGGGCCGACCCCAAAGGCCGCGTGGGAAAATTTGAACTGGCCAACGGCGGCAGTCTGTTTCTGGATGAGATCGGCGATATGCCGCTTCATCTGCAGGCTAAGCTGCTCAGGGTTCTGCAGGAAAAAGCGATCACCCGCGTCGGGTCTAACAACACCATCAATATTGATGTACGAATTATTGCCGCGACTAACAAAAACATTAACGCGATGGTGGAGAGTAATCAGTTTCGCGAAGATCTTTTCTATCGCCTGAACGTGGTCCCTTTGGTTCTTCCCTCGTTGCGCGAACGGCGGGCAGATATTGCGGTCCTCGCGCAATATTTTGCCGATGAGTTTTCGGTCAGTTATCAGCGACCATCACAAAAACTTCCCGATGATGTCATCAACCGCCTCTATGCCTGGCACTGGCCTGGCAACATTCGTGAATTACGTAACGTTATCGAATATATTTTCGTGATGCGCGGGGAAGCCGCAGGGATCAACGCCAGCCATCTGCCTCCTTACCTGCTCACCGCAGCTGACAGCAGAAAAACGTCGATGACAGCCCAGCCTCAGCAGCTTGCTAATAAGGGAAAACAAGCGGAAAGGGAGGCCATAGAAAATGTCATCCAGCGTTTTGGCGCAAGCGTGGAGGGGAAAAAACAGGCAGCGACCGAACTGGGGATCAGCATTGCCACGCTTTATCGAAAAATAAAGCTGTACGGGTTATAAACCTGACCTTACTTAACGAAAAAGCCCGCGTAATGCGGGCGCCCAGCAGGCACAACAGAGCCAATTAATTCCGTGGCGAATCAATCAAACACGCCATTAATAACGGCAGTGACAATCGCCGTGCTCAGTGCAATCAACACCAGATTGTCGCCAACGACCTGCCATTCATAACCAGGATAATACGGCAGTTGATTCAACATAGAAGGTGGGACGCTTTTTTTAGCTATCCCCGGAGGAAGCGGTTTTCCTCGCGCCAGATTTTTGGCAATGCCTGGCGGCAGTGATTTATACCCCGTCAAACCATATCTGACAGCATACTGCCTGGCCACGTTATAGCTGATGTCGCTATCCACATGATCCGGCTTGCCATAATTTTTACGCTGTTCTGTATGTGCATTATTTTTTTGGCCGGCGTTTCCTTTCTGGCTGTTACCACTATTACCCTTGTTTCCGCTATTACCATGGTTGCCACTATTACCATTGCCATTGCCGTTACCGGGGTTTGCGAATACAGGGGTGGCGCACATCGTCATCGCGGCAACGGCGACTAAAGCCGTTGCTAAAGTACGGAGTCTGGACATGATGATTCCTTGAGGTGTGGATACATATAAAAATGTAAGGTATTCCATGATGACTGGCTATCGCTATAACTCCGATTTATTGGCAAAAAAAGCGATGTCATTTTGCCAGGCGTAGGCTTGCGAATGTCCCCATTTGCAGTCTACCCCCGCCATCTGTTAACTCAGAACGGCAGAACGCATATCACATTTCACCCTCGCTACGGTGGAGAAAAATCAGTCAAAAATGTTGCGAAACTGCTATAAACTCTTTCGCTTCTGTCGGCTGGTGTTAAACTGGAAAGTGTGATCTTCATCATAACCTGCTCAAACAGAGAAAAGAGACACTGCTATGCAACATATCATTGAGGGCTTCCTCAACTTCCAAAAAGAGATTTTCCCTCAACGTAAGGAACTCTTCCGCAGCCTGGCATCCAGCCAGAATCCAAAAGCGCTTTTCATCTCCTGTTCCGATAGCCGTCTGGTGCCAGAACTGGTGACTCAGCAAGAGCCCGGGCAGTTGTTCGTTATCCGCAACGCCGGCAATATCGTCCCCTCTTTCGGACCGGAACCCGGTGGTGTCTCCGCCACCATCGAATATGCGGTAGTCGCACTCGGTGTGACGGATATTGTCATCTGTGGCCATTCCAATTGTGGCGCGATGAAAGCCATTGCTGATAGCCAGCCCCTCGATCCAATGCCCGCAGTGGCGCACTGGCTGCACTATGCCGATGCAGCTAAGGCCGTGGTCGAGAAGAAAACCTGGGATAATCCCATCGATAAAGTTAACGCCATGGTGGAAGAGAACGTTATCGCTCAGTTGAACAATATTAAAACGCACCCTTCCGTTGCTGTTGGACTGCGAAATAATGCGCTGCGTCTGCATGGCTGGGTGTATGACATCGAAAGCGGTGAAATTCGTACCCTGGATAAAAACAGCAAAACCTACGTTTCCCTTGCTGACAATCCGCAGGTACATTTCGAGTAAACCCTCCACTGGAGCAAGGATGCTCTGGATAATTATTTCCTACTTTTGTGCTATAGACAAAAAACACACCCGGACCTAATTTTTAAAAATAGCCTCTGATGTTTCTGCATTAGCTTTCGCGCATTCATTCAACATTACGACAGATATCATGTACGCAGCAGCAAATTAGCTGTTCGTATGAGATTTTTGTTAAGATGCAGGTAATTAAAGGAGTAGGCGCGAATGCAAACGAAAATAAAAAAAATAATTAAAACATTTTTCTATCATGAGTCGTGGGACATCATGATTCTAAAGGATCATGGCTCACACTTATTCCCCGATAACACTCTGGAAATACTGAGTAAAACTACTGCCCAGCAGTTAAAAAAGAAATATACGTTTCAGGCCGACCCTTTTATTGTTGAAAAGGCCGATAAACTGTATGTTTTTTATGAAGCTTTTAGCTTTCGAAATTCGAAAGGTACGCTAAGATGCCGCGTCCTGGATCGTGAACTGACTGAAATCGATGATGTTAAACTTGAGGGCTTTGACGACTTAAGGTGTCATTTGTCATTCCCTTTCCTGATTCATATCAACGATCAGCTTTTCATGATCCCTGAGTCTTCAGAAAGAAAAGAAGTCATACTGTTTCAGTCGGTAGAATTCCCGGCACGCTGGAAGAAAATCAAAGTCTTAATATCGGATACTGAATTAACTGATAATGTGTTTCTCACAATTAATGAAACCTGCTATCTTTTATCCACCACAATGGATAATGAAATCATTATTCACTCTGCTGAGAATATCTTTGGGGAGTGGCAGCGGATTGCCCCCTCACTGAAGGTGAGCAACCATCACCACCGGGGAGCCGGCGCACCTTACCTTGTCGATAACAAAATGTACTTCCTCACCCAGGAGTGCACACCTGAAACCTACGGAAAATCTATCTACATCAAAGAATTAGTTGCATTGAACGATACTGTTTTCGATGAAAGCCTGATCGAGAAAATCAATTCCTCGATCAACCACAGTGATGGTGTCCATACACTAAACTTCTCAAATAACTATATTGTTTATGACTCAAAAATAAACAAGTTCAGTTTTTTATCTATACTTAAAAAAATATCTTATAAATGTATGGTGAGATATCGTAACTACAACCTTACCAGACTTCACCAATAGCATGTTTTCTATGGTAGTGGCGTGAATCAATGCCCGTTTTGATAGCATAAATCTGGAGTCTGTATGGCAATTCTTGTCACTGGTGGCGCAGGTTATATTGGTTCACATACTGTTTTAACACTACTGGAAAGAGGCGATGATGTCGTTGTCATTGATAATCTGTCGAACTCTTGTCAAGTCTCGCTGGACAGAGTCGCGGAACTCGCCGGAAGGAAACCAACTGTCTATATCGCCGATATTTTGGATCGGCAGGCGTTAAAGAACATTTTCACCCGCCATAACATCACTGATGTCATTCATTTTGCGGGACTCAAATCGGTTTCGGAGTCGATAAAAGAACCCCTCGCCTACTATGAAAACAACGTCACGGGTACGCTGGTATTACTTGATGAGATGCGGGCCGCAGGCGTGAATCGTTTTATTTTTAGCTCATCGGCCACGGTATACGGTAATCCGGAAAGCGTGCCGCTAAGCGAGCAGTCGCGCACGGGCGGTACGACCAATCCGTACGGCACGTCTAAATTAATGGTCGAACAGATTCTGGCCGATTTTTCACGCGCACAGCCCGATTTTCGCATCACCTGCCTGCGCTATTTTAACCCGGCCGGAGCCCATCCATCGGGTCGAATTGGCGAAGATCCTAACGGTATTCCCAATAATCTGGTCCCGTATATCTCCCAGGTCGCGATTGGTAAACTTGAGACCGTGTCGGTATACGGTAATGACTACCCAACCTCCGACGGTACTGGCGTTCGTGATTATATACACGTCATGGATCTGGCGACCGGCCACTTAGCCGCGTTGGATTCCCAGAACAAAGGCGCCGCTTACAAGGTGATTAATCTTGGTACCGGAGTCGGGTATTCCGTACTTGACCTCATTGAGGCGTTTGAAAAAGCGGCGCAGACAAAAATTAATTATCAGTTTGTCGCCAGAAGACCCGGAGACATCGCCGAGTGTTGGTCAGACCCTTCTCTGGCGCGAAAAGAGTTAGGCTGGCAGGCTATCTATAGCCTTGATGAAATGATGCGCGACACGTGGAACTGGCAAAAAAATAACCCGAATGGTTATAACCTGTGATGTTCTCAGCCACGAGCCTGGTCGCCAGGCTCGTGGCTTTACCAGGCTAGCGTGACGTTATTGTTGATACACGATACCAGCCGTTGCTCTGCTTCCCTTCATTGGCCAGGTTGATTCTCGCGGCGCCGGATTTATCCAGCATCGCAACCTCAATCGCATATTGCCCTTTCGCCAACTGCTCCGGCATAGGCAGCGCATAGCTAACCTGATGAATTCCAGGGAGCCAATGTCGTATATCATCCGCCGCATTGCCCTGCGCCACCACCTTATTCGCACTGTCTACTACACGAAATGCCAGCGTATAGGACAGGTAGATCGGTGCCACTCCATCGTTATACCAGGTACTGTTCAACGTCAGAGTTTGTCCACTGTTCCACACTGACTCATGGCTCAGGGACGCTAAGCGAAATCGGTAGCCCAGTTTGGTCAGCGCATCGTCGACAATCGGTCGATAATCGCTGGGTATCGCTCTCGATTTCAGGTTGATGGTACTGGCATGCTGCTTGAGCGCCCAGTCAAAAATCCCCTGCACTTCGGCGCGCGTATAATGAAAAGAATTCTTCCAGTCCTGCATATACGAACAGATTTCCAGACTCACCGGCGCGCGTTTCCAGGCATCGTTAAAGCCTGCATAACTTTGCTGCGCTGCCAGTAATCGCTGAGGATAGTCATCTTGCATATGATTCCACGAGTCTGAAAACACGCGCAGGTCGCCCCAACAGTCCGCTCGCCACCCGGCCCCACGCGCCACCGCATTTGCCAGGCTTTGCCCACCGCTTATCAGCATAATTTTGGGCGTTTTGGGAAAGGCAGAAAAGTGCATCGCAACGTAGCGATCCAACTGTCCGGTGGTGTATCGCTGCATGAGTGGCTGCAGGTCGGGGAAGTTGCTGTTATGCCACTCTCCCCACGACCCCACCATGCCGATATCAACAAAAGCGAGATTCTCATTACCATCGTAGCGCTGACCCAATGCGTTGAGCAGTCGCTGGCTGTATTCGATAAACAAAGGGTCATCTAAATCCGGCACAAACGTCTTATTATCAGACGTCCAGGTCCCTTTTACGCCTTTTTTAATCAGCCAGTCGGGAATTTTAGTGCCATCCGCCGGATCGGCAAGCGCCATAAATCGTAGCCCGACATTCATCGCGGGACGCTGCGCCGCTGCGTATTTAAAGGCATCATCCACCAGCGCAAAATTGTACTGGCCCTCAACAGGTTCCAGATCTCGCCAGTAAAATCGCTCATACTCGAACCCGGTATTGGGATAATCCGCCAGACTCAGCGTTTCACCGTATCCCTGATGAAAACTGGCAACGCCAATCCCCGGATTAGTTAACGGCCCTGTCAATGCTTTGGGAGTTACGGTCGTTAATGCGGCCATGACCGACAGCGGGAGGAACATACCCAATAGCGCAGAAACCCATTTACTCTTCATCGCAGTAACGCCCCCCACTGGTTTAATCACGCTAGTGGTTTTTCAGATTTAACCACCAGTCCCAAATACCGACGTGAAAATTTTGGAATACATCAATACCTAACGCTGATTTGATCATATACAACGTCAGCAATACGCAGCAGGTGACGAACAGCACGGCGATCAACAGCAAAAAAGTGAGCAAGATCCGCGATAAAGTCGATTCCTGGCGATGCTGGCGGCGTAAATCTCTGCCAAACAAAAAAACCAGATAAAAACGTTTACTGAAAAAAGGAAAACTCCGGCGAATATCAATTTGATGCCGTGACGCCAATGTCGAGGCCAGGATCGCGTTTTCTACCCCTGCTTTTTGTTCCGGGGTCAACCCCGCCGCTATTTGCTCATCAAGGTGAGCGTAGAATCGCTCGATGACGGGAGGACGATTTTGAGGACTGGTCAAAATTAACCTATATCTTTATCAATTGAGTGATAGACGTTGACTGTCTTTTTGGCGATTTCATACCAATTATAGTTTTGCAAATATACACGATAGTCCACGCGATTGGCTGTCACCCAGTGGGTTAATTTCTCGGCCAGACTGTTCACATCCCCGACCTTAAAATAGGCTTCGGCAGGTAGCTGAACTTCCAGGTTCGCCGGAATATCACTGACCACGGTGGGAAGAGAAAAGGACATCGCTTCCAGCAACGCAATAGGCAGACCTTCGTGATATGAAGGCATCACAAACAGTTTCGCCTGTGAAAATACCGCCTGCAGCTCATCACCGCGTAAAAATCCGGTCATCACGACGCCTGGCGTGTCGGCGGCCTGCTTTTTGAGGCGAATGCTGTATTCAGTCGGATGATCCGCATCGCCAATTAACACCAGCGGCATGGTCAAACCGCTTTGTTGATAAGCGGCGATGGCGTCATGCATCCCTTTTTCTTCTACAAATCGTCCAACCACCACAAGATAATTTTTCGGCTGTAGCCTAAAGCGGGAGAGCGTATTTTCGATAGTCAGCTCAGATAATAACCGCGGATCGTTCACACCGTTGTGAATTAAATGCGCGTCATAGCGACCATGTTTTTTCTGGATCAGTTGATTAATCACCTCAGAAATCACAATCACCTCGTTGGCGTATCTCACCGCCCAGCGTTCACCCAGCAACAGTATTTTTTGGGCAATGAAACCCCATTTCTGACGATCGTAGTCAGGCCCATGGTGGGTAAAAACGACCTTTTTGCCTAAAACACGTAATAATGGGATCACAAGGCCTGGTCCGATAGCATGCACATGCACAATATCCGAATGGTCGAAAACTGTCCTCAATGCCGCCAAAACGGAATGAACAATTGCTTCCAGCGAACGTTTTTTGGGCGCCCACAGCGCATAGGTTTCGACTTTCTTATACGTTGACCGTTTGTAATTCACATACGGTGAGCGAGCGATAACACAAATATCAACATCGAGCTGCTGCTTAATAGCAGGATAAAGATTCTGGCAGTGAGTCTCCACGCCGCCCAACACATCCGGAATACCTCGTGTGCCAAAAACCGTTATTTTTTTCATACTATGGCCTGCTCAGCAGTTCTTTATACAGCGCCAGTAAGGTATCCATATGTTTACTTAGCGCATATTTTTCACTTAACCGCGCACGACCATGTAACCCCATAACCCGCGCTTTCTCTGGTGCGTCAGCCAGCGTATCCATCGCATTCGCCAACGCTTGCGCATTGCCCGGCTCGAATAAAATCCCTTCGATACCGTCACGAATTTGTTCCGGGATCCCGCCAATGCGCGAACCAATCACCGGTTTGCCTAAAGCCATCGCTTCTAATATCGCCATGGAACAGTTTTCATAACATTCAGAAGGAAGGATCACCGCCCGCGCATGCTTAATAAGCTTATCGAGAGCCTCCCCTTGCTGCACATAACCTAAAAACTCGACATCCGGGTATTGGGCGACTAACTCGTCATGTAGCGGACCGTGGCCCACAATTTTTAACGGTGCTTTGTTCTGCATTTTCTTATGTGCCGCCAGCAGCGTTGCCACCCCTTTTTCACGGCTCAGGCGACCAAAGAACAACATATAGCCTTCATCGCTTGTCTCATCCAGAGGACGGCTGTCATCGACCCCATTAACGATCACATCAATGCGGGAATTCGGCAGCGTACGCAACAACACGCCGCGTAAAAAAACGCTCGGCGAAACAATCACATCCAGCGCCTGGTAATTTTGCGCAATGTATTGCCAGGTTGCCTCCAGAGAGAGCAATAAGCTTTTTGAAGCGGAACCTTCCTGGCAACGATACCTGAAGGCATTAAAAACCGTGCCGGTGATACAGGCATCACACACTTTGCCGTCGCGCAGCATGGAATATGCAGGACATACAATCTTATAGTCATGCGCAGTCAGTACCGTTTTGCAGCCAAAATTGCGCGCAACTTTAATTATCGCTGGCGTTAACTGGTGGTAGATATTATGAAAATGCACGATATCCGGGCGCTCTTTTTGCAATAACGCCAGCATTTTTTTGCAGGCCTGCGAATTATGAATAAAGTTAACCGCCGTTTTGATCCCGCCCAACAAATTACTTTCTTTGTGGTAGTCCACATTGCTGACAAAATAATCCGCATAGTCCGAAGGGAAATTTTTCTCATGCTGCATCGAGAAATCAATCACCTGCACTCCGGCCTGTTTCAGCATATCGCGCTCTTGAAAATAAACTGTTTCCGCGCCGCCTTTGATGAAAAAAAACTTATTTACTAATAAAACTTTCATGGCGTCTGCCTTAGTTATTCATGAATGATTTTACTGTCAGGCGGAGTCAACGGATCGCGTAGCGGATGTGTCAGCCCTATAACAAGTCCCGCAGAAAGCACAGCTAAGTTCATCACGCTTTGCAGGCCGTTCAATAACGACCGATTCTGCACGGTTTTCAGTATGACAAAGGCAAGCAATGGCAGAAATGCGATATCGAAAAGCTCAAGATTTAAAGTCACCGCCGCAATGAATAAGGCCACCAGGTAAACAGCAAAAATCGCCTCATTTTTAACCATCTTTAACGCGTTGGTGAAATAGGGTTTTCCCCAGGCGCAGCGTAAAAATTCGCCCGGCGCCTGATAGTATTTGCTTTTCCAGCGATGCTTCAGCATCTGAAAGGTCGGCATGGTATGCGAAGTATGAATGAAATACGGAATATTCAGACGACGTAGTTTATAACCCGCGTCAAGTAAACGCAGGCCGAGTTCGGCTTCTTCATAAGCGTGCAGATTACGGTTGGTAAGATAACCAATTTTCTCAATGGCGGAGCGGCGATATAGCCCCCCGCCGCCTAAATGGTCGCTGTCCCCTACGGGATAGATTTTATTAATGCGTTGCTTACGCGATTTAAATTCATAGTTAACGGCATCGTCCATTTCGACGGTTCCCGCTACGCCTGCATATTCCGGTTCAGCCTGCAAAAACGCGACAGCCTGATCCACAAACCCTTCTTCCAGCTCCATGTCGCCATCCATCAGCAACAGATATTCCCCCTCACTATAAAGGTAACCCAACTGATGTCCGACGCCACAGCAACGATCGCCAGGATCGGTTAATGACACCACAGTCACCCCTTTATCGATCGCCAACTGCTGGGTGTTATCCGTTGACAGACTATCTGCCACAATAATTTTATGTGGATAATCAACAAGCTGTTTCCGGATACTATCAATTGTTTTCTCAATACATTCAGATTCATTGAGCGTTTTAATACTCACTGAAATAAACGGTTTATTGTCCATACAATTACCCTACGCAGCGAAGGACGGTTCGACGAATCACTAAACTTGATCCTAGTGATAAATAGAACAGGAATTGTAACATCGGTATAATCATCAGTATCTGGCTGTAAGGTAAGCTAATTAAGCAAGCAATCGCAAAAGCATTAAATGCCGGAGCAAAGCTCAACAATTGCAGATCCTGCTGGTCCAGTTGTTCAAGCATCAGTAAAGGCTTGGGCTGACATATTTTCAGGATATAAATGAATAAGCTAATGAAGAGTAACGTGCCAATCACCCCCACTTCCCACAGCAGCATACTCAGAGAAGTCGAGTCGAGGATTAAGTTATAAATAATATTCAGAAAGCCTGGCGAAACCGTACTACCACTGTTAGTGGCGTTGAGTCCATAGCCAAATAACGTTCCTGAAAGTCCCCACAGATCGTTATTTTTTAGCCAGAACAGGAAGGTCGTAAAGCGCCCTAACTCCCCGGTAGACATAATGTAGTTCGGGTCAAAAATATAGCTCAAAGAGTCGATGAAAATACTCAACGAGCTTTTCGACGGATCGCCGCCAAACGCAGTAGAATAATAATACGCAAGGATCACTATCGACAGGCTAATCAGCAGCAACATCCCCGCCACAATAACCAATAACGTCTTCAGATTAACCTTGCTAACGTCTTTAACGTAGCTCGGTGAGATCCACACCCACGCCAGGAACAGCGGCGATAGCAGGATAACGAACTTTACTTCGCCAATAATACATAGCCCGATCCCGAGAACAATGTGCAACGCCATGGATTTAAACGTGGTCAGTCCGTGCTTATACTCAGAGACCTTTAACAACATAATCAGCAGGCAAAACAGGCCCATCGCAGCAGTGTTACCGCCCCCCATCGGGTCGCCGCCAAACGTGCCCACCACGGAATCCCATTTTTCATCTTCACCACGCACCGCGACACGCTGGGGAACAACCAGTAAAACCTGATAAATCATTACCGGGATCTGCGCGTAAAACACCCAGTACAAATAGCGAGTCACGCGATAAATCTGCGACTCCCGGCAAAATCCCAGCAGTAAACAGATCATCACCAGCGACAGTGCGATTTCATTTTTAAAGGCCACAATCGCGACGGTGATCCCTCCCTGAATCAGAGTTGAAGCCCCGGCCAGTATCAGGAATGAGAAATACAGCGCCAGCACAATCGTCTCCTGCGCGTCCAGACGCAGCGAGCCATCTCGCGTCTGCATCACCAGTAATCCCACCATCAACAGGGTCAGAAAAAAGGGGATCCATAGCACCGACTGTATGCCGGTAAAGTATTGCACCAGGCCACACAGGATCAGGGTAACGAAGGTATAACCTTGCAAATAATATCCGGTATTCAGCGTCATAGTATCACCGGCCTGTCTTTCAGCAGATTAGCCCGCTTATTCATTTTCAAATAAATAAAGGCGTAGCGAATAAATGTCAGTGAAGAAAACAAAATCACCGACGTTGCATAGTCTTTATAAAAATAGGGCGTCACGACAAAAGCGAATAGCACAATCGCCAGTTGCTCCAACTGGATGCGCAGAAAATAGCGATGTGAGCCAAAAATAAGCTCTATGACCGTCAGGGGGCTTATCGCCAGCGCCGGGAACAGGTAGGGTAGCATGTAGCGTGACGTTTCAATGGAGTTAATCCAGTCTTCGCTAAAACCAAGGCGCATCACAATCGGGTAGAAAATAAACACGCCAAGAGTACAGATAACTCCCAGCACCAACAGTAGCATCCGTACCCGGGTATATTCCTGATAATTAAAGGTGTTATTTCTAAAATCGATAGACCACTTGGAAAAAATAGTATTGCGCACCGCGTTCCCGATGATCACCACCGGCGCCAGGCAGAAGCGGCTGACCACGGAAAAATAACCGGCTGTCAGCGCCGAAAACCAGAAGTTAATCAGCATAATCGGCAGATTGCTGCTGGCCATCGCCAACACCTCAGCGCTGCCAACTTTAGTGATGTGATGAATATTCTGTTTAAAAAAATGCCAATTGCTGGCGGGTCGCAAATGTTGGGCCGCCACCAAACGAATATCAAACGAATGCAAAATACAGCTGATGGTCAGTACCATCGTCGCGCAGGCCCATGACCAGTAGAACAGTTGCACATGGTGCGTAACCAGTATCGAAAGTAATACCACCACAGAAACAGAAATGCGCTGGAAGATCAGAAAACGAAAGTTAGCTGTGCGCAGCGCCAGGTTTTCCGAGATCAGAACCCACGCCGTAGCAAGCGTCAGTAAATAGAGAAACAGTATGCTCTGGTGAAACAACCACGCGGTCAGTACAGCGTAGGGTAAGGCGATAATCGTGCTTTGTATCAGGCAAAACACAACATTCTGTACCAGTTCGTCGTCCTGCTGTTTAGGAATTAACAGCTGTGACGCAAAAGTACAGACCTGAGCGCCCACCACGGCAATACTGTAGTTGAGCGCATAAAGCCCCACTTCAGCCATATCGTACTTGTGTGAGATCAACCAGATAGACAGCGCACCAATCAACTGCGAGATGACTGATGAACCGGCTATCGTGGAGGCGCTCTTCAGTAGACTCATACGCGGCCTGGCGTTGTCATCAGTTGATCGGTGCTGAAGTTCAGTGAACGCAGGCCCTCTTGTGTTTCAAGGTCCTTTTCTTCAACCGCATTCAGCACAGCGCCAATCACAACGCCATCATTTTCCTCGATCTTGTCCAGCGCGTTGGCTATATGTCCCGCCGAACCCGATCCGGCTTTCACGATGAAAATAACGCCATCAACGGCGCGTTTGATCAATTGCACGTCCTGACTCTGATTTACCGCAGCCACATCGATAATGATGCGTTGATAGTGGGATTTCAGTTCGTGCATTAACGGCTCAAGGTGCCCGGACGACAACATCAGCAGAGAAGAGATGGTGGTCTTCCCGTGCGGGATAAAATCGAGATTATCACTGAGCTTGATCCGCGCCTGTTCAAGCTGGGTCTCCCCACGCAGCAGTTCCGCTACGCCTGCGGACGTTGCCGATGCCAACTCGGATGAGAGTCCGTCAGTATTGAAGAAATCCGCATCGATAAGCAGCGTTTTCTGATCGAAACTAAAGGAATTTGCTAACAGACTCGCCAGCAAAGAGCGCCCTTCACGGTGCTCCGTCGACGCCACGGCGAGCGTCTGTAACGGTCGATTATCCAACATAATCCGGGTACGGATACCGTGCACAATATCGGCATTCAGCGGGTTCTTCAGGATCATGTCCCGCACCTGCGCGCGCCCTGAGGTTCCGCTAAAACGACGGATTTCGCCCAGCGGAGCAACGTTCAGACGTTTTTTCATACGACTCAACGTACCGATTGAGTTGTCCATCGCCGCTTTGACAATGAAATACATGATACTGAACACCACCACCAGCAGGACCACCATCACCAACAAGAGGGATTTATTCGGCTTCGCTGGTTTTAGTGCGGGAACGGCAGGATCATATAACACCGCGTCGGCATTTACGCCGGACAGCGACAGTTCCTGAGTACGTTGATACAGCGATTTATACAGATCTTCCATTTTATCTAACGACAGCTTTTGGCTATTCCAGGCATCACGTTTTGAGGCCATTTTCTGGAAGATCTCTTTCTGTTGCTCCACCTGCTGCTGATAGTTCTTTTCATCCGCCAGCGCCGCCAGATATTGCTGACGTAACCCCACTTTCAGCTCACCAAGAACCCGTCCGGTTTGGCTTTGGATCGACTGGACATCAGCTTCTGCTTTTAAAATAGCGGGATTTTTCGGCCCGTATACTTTGCGCAGTTCAGACAACGTGCGCTGCGCTTGAATTAACGCGATACGTAAATCCTGAATCTGAGCGTGGTTAGAGACCGAAGGTAGAGAGATAACGCTCTCCACCGACCGCCCTCCGCTGTTCACCTCGTTATAGACAGATTCTGCGGCAACGCGACGTTGGGTCGCATCAGCCAGACGATTGGTGACGATACTTAACTGCTCGGTTTCAAAACCATCGATACCGCGAAAAGTCAGCAGCCCGGCGTTTTTCAGATAGCTGTCCATTTCCTCTTTTTGTTTCGCTATCGACTTCTGAATCTCTTCCATTTTTTCAAAATTCAGTTCGCGGGCTTTCTCTACTTTCAGGCGCTTTTGCTCAACCGTATAGTTGATGAACGCCTGCGCGACGCCGTTGGCAACGTCAGCAGCCATCAGCGGCGAGGGGGATTCATAGGTGATAGACGCCAGGTTCGTTGTACGAATACCGATGACATTCAGGTTTTTCGACAACGTTTTCAGCGCTTGCTCCATCCTCAACTGCCGGCTCTCATTGCTTTCCGCTCCCTGGGTACCGGCTTTTTCCCCGGTAAATTCCGGGTTTTCATCCAGTTTCATATCGCGGACGGCTTGCTCAAGCACAATACGCGAATGCATCAACGCATATTGCGTTTCATAGTAACCACTGCGCGTTGAATCGAAACCATCAACCTGTGGGAATGGAGAAACGTTATCGGCCTGGGCTTTAATCAGTACCGTCGCCGTTGAGACATACTTTGAGGACATCATGCTGATTAATGGGTATGCCACGACCCCGGCAACGATACCGGCCAGTGCGATTTTCCAGGCGTTCTTTTTCAGCTCTTTGGCAAAGCGGGAGAATTCAACCGTACTTTCTCGTTTTTTGCCGTTTTCCACTATAGATAGTTTCATCGTCAGAAGAACCCCATGCCAATAATCACGACATCCCCAGGATGAACAGAGTGCGTTAAATCGACATTCTCAAGCAACTGATTGCTCCCCGACAGGCGAATGTTGATATCTTTTCGGTCAGCACGATCTGTAAATCCGCCCGCCTGCGCAATTGATTTCTCGACGGTAAGACCTGGCTCCCAGGCAAATCCGTTCGGGCTTTTCACCTCGCCCGAAACATAGTATTTACGGAACTCGGCAATACTCACTGTCACCATCGGCGTGGTAAAGTAATCTCCCGTCAGCCGTTGAGTTAATTCGTTAGTCACCTGTTCGACAGTTTTATCTTTTAATTTAAGAGCGCCCACAAACGGGAAATTAATCTCCCCG
Organism: Citrobacter werkmanii; assembly: GCF_008693645.1. Classification (NCBI taxonomy): domain Bacteria; kingdom Pseudomonadati; phylum Pseudomonadota; class Gammaproteobacteria; order Enterobacterales; family Enterobacteriaceae; genus Citrobacter; species Citrobacter werkmanii. The sequence goes on from NZ_CP044101.1 coordinate 3,940,598, forward strand.
CTCTTATCCAAAATAAACCGCATCGTCATATCAGGTTGACCGTGAACAGCGATATTGACAGTATCCCCCGCCCCAAGCCGGTAATCCTGCTGAACAGTAGCAGGATCATCCATTAATCTCGGGCTGGACGTTGTGCATCCGACCACCAGGATACTGAATAGCAAAAACGCGCACAGTTCTATTATTTTCATTTTAGATCTGAACCTTAGCTTTAAGCATAATCATAGAATTATCATAACCCAACGTTCTAATAACTTCCTGGTTGTCGTTGGGACCGATATAAAACGAGTCAGTATCCTTATTCGAATTCAATGTATCTAATTGATATTTAATCTCAAAATTAACCGATGGCGTATAGTCGTAGCTCATGGTTACGCTAAATACCCCATCTTTATCATGCCGATCCTTGTTCTGTTTTTTATAGTCTTCCGCAGTGTATGAATAATCCAGCAAAGTCGAAAAACGATTACCTAACCAGAAATGCTGGTAAGAAATGCCATACTGGGTCACTAAAATGTATCCCCCAACCTCCGACGGGTCTTTAATACTTTGTGCCGAGTGGGCTGTGAAAACCGACTGTTGCAGCGGCTTCCACTCTGCTTTTATGTCCCAGTTGAGGCCATTAAAATCATGCGAATTTGTGCTGTTTTCAAATGTTTTGTACAACCATGAAATATTCATGTCGACGTTAGTTTTTCCGGTCAACTGCGACTTCATGCCGTACAGCAAATAGTACTCATTAGTATCTTTTTCTGAGTTGTTGTCATAGCGACGCTGGTTAGTAATAAAGCTATAGCGAAAGCGTGTTCTGGATGTGTATTGGTCAAAAATTTCCGCTACCAGACTATTTTCGTGCCATTCCTGTTCCTGAATGTAATGGTAGAAATCCTCACTGGTATCCTGCACATCAGAAGTATTACCGAAAGTCAGTTTTTTGTATAACAACGCCAGTTCCGCTTTGCCACGCCCCTCTGGCGCGCCGTAGCTGTAGCGTAATTCACTGTTGATGAAATTTGTCGTCAACGGTGATTTAATGCCATACTGCTCGAACTGGCCCGGTAAAAAGCCCTCGGTAATGCCGCGGCCACGGGATTCATGTCCAAGCGAATCCTCCAGATTGAGGGTTAAGCCATGCTTGAGTCCATAACGCCAGGCCCCGTTAAAACGGAAAAAATGATCGGTGTAGTTATCAGCAGAATCGCTCGAGTAGTTACGGTAATCCCCAGAGTACATCAGTAAATACTTATCCTGACCGCGCTCGCCGATCATACTCAGCACTGGCGCTGCGCTCTGAAACGAGGAACCGACAGCATCGCTGTTATGTGGCTGATAGGTCACGTTATCATTATAACCATAATCCACAGCAACCTTGCCCTGGAAGTCGATCCCCGCAAAGCCTATGTGTGATTTCGGTGTTAAATCAGCCCATGCGGACTGCGTTATCACGATTCCGGTAATAACGATTAATTTAGTATGCATTCTTACCGACAAATCCTTTGAAAATGGTTTTAATGATAATTTTTATATCCAGCCATAATGACCAGTTTTGAATGTACTCAATATCGTACTGAACCCGTTTTTCCATCTTATAAAGCGCATCGATTTCCCCACGAAAACCGTTAATCTGCGCAAGTCCGGTGATGCCAGGCTTTACCTTATGGCGGATCATGTAATTTTCGACCTGTTTACGATACTGCTCATTATGCGTAACCGCATGGGGTCTGGGACCCACAATCGACATACTTCCCTGCAATACGTTAATAAATTGCGGAAGTTCATCCAGCGATGTACGGCGTAAGAAACTACCGAATTTCGTCACCCGCGGATCGTTTTTCGTGGCCTGAATTACCGTCCCGGAATTCTCCATAACGCGCATAGTGCGAAATTTCCAGACCTTAATTTTTTGCCCACTCAGGCCATACCTGTCTTGTTTAAAAAAAACCGGCCCACGAGAAGTGAGTTTGATACCAATAGCAATAACCAACATCAGCGACGAAATCATCAGCATAATGATACTGCCAAGCACCAAATCTTCCGCCCGCTTAATAAACGAACCCGCCCCTTCAAACGGTGAGCTAAAGATACCGATGGTTTGCAGGTTGTGGATAGAGCGTAGCTTGGACATATTGTTGCTGTAGGTATAAAAGTCAGGAACAATATAGGTATCTACGGTGGTGTCTGACATCATAGCCAGGAAATGGCGGATGCGGTGCAGCGCCACCATCGGTAAAGCGATATATATTTCGTCAATATTTCCCAGTCGGGCTTCCTCAACCAGATTAATCACCGGGCCACGAAAGGGGCTTTTGATCTTATCAACGATGTCGCCACAGCGCGATAACGCCCGCTCATCATAAAAAGCCAGATCCAATTTGATATTGGCGTACTCATACAGTAACGCGCTTTCCGCGGCCAGACCATTGTCGGTCAAACCAATAATCGCCACGCGCATACTCTTTTTCGTTGAATATTTAAAAATAAAAAAGCGAATGTAATAAAGAAAAGGTAATGGAATGAAGTACCAGTAAATAATGGCAGAATAAAAAGGCGAAGGTAAGCGGTCTAAGTAACCGAGGGACTCCGGTTCTGCCACTGTCATACTCACCAGCTCGTTAAAAAAAATAGCCAGCAGCGTACAAAAAAGTAACCGTTTTTGATTACGTAAACCAATCGTTTTAATTTTTTGCTGATAAATCTTGATATATTCAGCAAACAGCAAAAAAAAGACTGAAAACAGAATGCTCAGAATAGCAATGGTGTTAAATGGCATCAACCCCAGCAGATGGGCACTAAAAATTAGCGTCACATTAATAACGATAAAATCAACCAGTTTTAAAAAGACTGGATATCCTTGACTGCTAATCTTTAGCGATTTTTTTAGCATATCTCAGCCCATTATCTATTGATATTTAATTATTTTTTCTCATTTCATGTTGCTAATTATATCACAAGTCTAAAAAACGCAATGACCCATTGTCAGTAAATGTAAAAAATAATGTTTATTAGTGTGATTCAAACCACTCATTCATTCTCATCATTATGATTTTAAAGAAAATTAATGCAACATAAGTTTTAACCACCAAATCAAAAAAGTTCATTTTTTACAACAAAATCATCATTGACAATTAACAAAACATGGTCTATGAAAAAACGTTTTATGTATGACAAATTTCACTACGGCTTTGCTTGATTTATTCTGAACCCACCTTTCATTGTGGCTAAACGCTGTAATTAAATAACAACAAATACCTTATAGTGATATTTAAAAACGCAACAATAACAAAGTTAATTACTTTTAATTATATTTGAGTGCCGGCGCCACAATAAAAACATATCAGGCAGCAACGCTTAAAAAGCGCACCCGCACGCTTAACCCACCTAATGTTTCGCTGCGTGCCAGCTGCGGATGCGTCCGGTGTAAGCGAGCAATGTCGTTAACCAGCGCCAGACCAATTCCTGCGCCAGGGACATTGCCAACGTTATCAAGTCGATGAAACGGTAGCATAGCCTGATGAACCATCTGGTCATCTATACCTGGCCCGCTATCCTCAATCATCAGCACCACGGCTTCGCCTTCACGCTGCAGTCGGGCAGTCACCACCCCATGCGCAGGGGTGTATTTCAGGGCGTTATCCAGTAGATTTCCACACAGCTCGCCGAGCAGGACTTCATCGCCCTCAATCCACACCGCGCCCTGTTCCCCCTCATAACCCAGATCGATAGCTTTACTGCGCGCCTGCGCCAGCCGGGTAAAACAGCTGCTTTGCACCACCTCATACAAATTAACCGGTGAGAAGTGCTTTTCTTCCTGCTCTTTGCGCTTAACAGCCGACAGTTGAAGCAGCCTTTCCGTCAGCTGAATAGTGTTATCCAGAGTCACGCTCATGGCCCGTAAACTCTCGAACCATTGCTGAGGCTGCGGGCTGGCGAGGGCTACCGCCGCCTGAGTTTTCAGTACCGCTAACGGCGTTTTTAGCTGATGGGATGCGTCCGCGCTGAAGCGTTCCTGACGAGAGATAAGGCCACGAAGTCGGTCCAGATAGCGGTTGAATGCCACAATCAGCAGACGGGTTTCCGACCACGGCAACAGCTCCGGCAACGGCGTCAGCAGCCCAGGCTCACGACGCACCATCAGCGATGACAACTGGCGCATCGGACGTAGCACCCGACGCAGCAGCCAGCCAACCAACACCAGCGTGAGCATTACCAGCAGTCCTTGCGAAACCCACGAGGAGAACAGCAGCTGTCGCGCCAGATACCGCCGCGATTGCAGCGTTTCAGCGACATAAATTTCCGCCATACCGGTAATGCCGCCCTCGTTGACTGGCTGAAGAAGACGTGCCACGCGGATTGCCTCGCCGCGATATTCAGTGTGATAAAACCACGCCAGCGCCGGATAAAGCCGGGTGCGCGAGGTTGCAGGCGGCATCGCAGGTAAATCGTCATAACCTGATATCACCTTCCCCGCCGGGTCGACCACTTTGTAATACAGCCTGTCATTCATATTCAGTTCAAAACTGTCCAACACCACCCACGGCACATTCACTTCCAGTCGTTTATTACGTACCACTAACCGCTCAGAGACGGTTCTGGCGGACGAGAGCAGGGTCCGATCATACGCCTGCGTCGCCGCCTGTAACGCGCTGACATAGCTGTTAAATGCCGACAGTCCCCACAGCAACAGCAGCGGTAATCCCAGAAACATCAGCAGTTGCAGATACAACGACTGGGGCTTAACCCATTTCATCGCTACGCTCCAGCACATAGCCCAGACCCCGTAGCGTGGCGATGCGCACATCGCTTCCCTGAAGTTTTTTACGCAGACGATGGATGTACAGTTCGATACTTTCGGGGCTGACCTCATCGCTTAGACTGAAAACCTGTTCAAACAACTGCTGGCGCGAAACCGGACGCAGGCGACGGTACATCAGCACCGTCAGCAGAGCCTGTTCACGCGGCGTAAGCGCCAACGGCTGTCCCTGTAACATAAAATAGCCTTCATCGTGAAACGCCAGCTCCCCCAGTTGCTGTATGCCTTGCACCTGCCCCGCGCTGCGACGAAGCAAAGCCCGCAGGCGGGCATCAAGCTCTTCGATTTCAAACGGTTTTGCCAGATAGTCATCGGCCCCGACGTTTAACCCTTTCACCCTGTCGGCCACCGCGCTGCGCGCCGTCAACAGCAGAACGGGGAGCGTCTGACCGCGCTTGCGCAGCCGCTGGACGACTTCAAGACCGTCCAGCCCCGGCATATTGATGTCCAGCACCGCCAGCGCATACGTTTCGCTATGTAAAAGATGGTCGGCCGCCAGGCCATCAAAAACGCAGTCGACGGCAAAACCGTTTTGCACCAGCGCTTTCTCCAGCCAGTGAGCTAACTCACGGTTATCTTCCGCTAATAAGAGACGCATATCACATCCTGTAAAGTTTCTGCCGCATTGAAAGGGAATTGAAAGGTTAATGTTTTAACAATCACGCAACCGAACTGCTACACATCGGCTCACATAATCACAAAAATCTTCTTCCGTACCCGAAAATCCGGTTTTCCGGTGTGAGGATAAACAATGAAAAAACAATTACTTCGTACCCTTACTGCAAGCATTTTACTGATGAGTACCTCTGTTCTGGCAGAACAAGCGCCATCGCGCACCGAATGTATCGCCCCGGCGAAACCCGGCGGTGGCTTCGATCTCACCTGCAAGTTGATTCAGGTGAGCATGATGGAAACCGGCGCTATCGAAAAACCGATGCGCGTAACCTACATGCCCGGCGGCGTTGGCGCTGTGGCCTATAACGCAATCGTCGCTCAACGCCCGGCTGAAGCGGGTACCGTGGTGGCTTTCTCCGGCGGCTCCCTGTTGAACCTGTCACAAGGTAAATTTGGTCGCTATGGCGTGGATGACGTGCGCTGGTTGGCAAGCGTGGGCACGGATTACGGCATGATAGCCGTACGCCAGGACTCACCATGGAAGACGCTGAAAGATCTGCTGACGGCAATGGAAAAAGATCCTAACAGCGTAGTTATTGGCGCGGGTGCCTCAATCGGTAGTCAGGACTGGATGAAGTCGGCGCTGCTGGCGCAAAAAGCCAACGTCGATCCGCACAAGATGCGCTATGTGGCCTTTGAGGGCGGCGGCGAACCGGTTACCGCGCTGATGGGCAATCACGTGCAGGTAGTTTCCGGCGATCTCAGCGAGATGGTGCCTTATCTCAGCGGCGACAAAATCCGCGTGCTCGCGGTGTTCTCTGAAGAACGCCTGCCGGGTCAGTTAGCCAATGTGCCAACGGCCAAAGAGCAGGGTTACGACCTGGTGTGGCCAATCATTCGTGGCTTCTACGTTGGACCAAAAGTCAGCGATGCCGAATACCAGTGGTGGGTCGATGCCTTTAACAAACTCCAGCAGACTGAGGAATTTAAAAAGCAGCGCGATCTCCGCGGCCTGTTCGAGTTCAACATGAGCGGTAAGCAGCTCGACGAGTACGTGAAGAAGCAGGTCACGGATTATCGTGAGCAGGCGAAAGCCTTCGGTCTGGCGAAATAAGCGCAGAGGCAAAGATGATGAGCGATCGTATTTTTGCAGGTATCTGGCTGTTGCTCTGTATAGCCGGGCTGTTCGTGGCCTGGCAAATCACCAGCGAATACAGCTATGAGCCGGTTGGCCCGCGCCCCTTTCCGCTGGGCATTATCAGTCTGATGCTGTTATGCGCCGTGGCGCTGCTGTTGCGCCACCCGGACACCATCAGTTGGCCTCGCCGCCATGTGCTGCAAAAGCTGCTGACGATGGTGATTGTTCTGTTGATGTACGCCTGGGGTTTTGAATGGCTCGGTTTTCCCATCGCCACCGCCATTCTCACCGTGGTGATTGGCATGCTCTTCGGCGCAACCATTCCGGCTGCGGGTATTTCCGGCGCGGTACTCGGCATTCTGTTGTGGTATGCCTTCGACCGGCTGCTTGACGTCACCTTACCACTCGGCGCCTGGCTGGGTTAACGGAGAAACGATGGATACCTGGATTTATCTTTCTCAGGGTTTCGCGGTGGCGATGACGCCGGAAAACCTGGTTATCGCCTTGATTGGCTGCTTTGTCGGCACCATCGTCGGGCTGCTGCCCGGCCTCGGGCCGATTAACGGCGTGGCGATCCTGCTGCCGCTGGCTTTCGCTTTGCACCTGCCGGCTGAATCTGCGTTGATCCTGCTGGCGACGGTCTACATTGGTTGTGAATACGGCGGGCGTATCTCCTCGATCCTGCTGAACGTGCCCGGCGATGCGGCAGCGATTATGACCGCGCTGGATGGCTACCCGATGGCGCAGCAAGGGCGTGGCGGCGTTGCGCTCTCTATCTCGGCGGTCAGCTCATTCTTTGGTTCGCTTATCGCTATCGGCGGCATCATTTTGTTTGCCCCAGCGTTAGCCCAATGGTCGCTGTCCTTTGGCCCGGCCGAATACTTCGCCTTAATGGTTTTCGCCATTGCCTGCCTCGGCAGCATGATGGCGCAAAATCCGCTGAAATCATTTCTGGCAGCGCTTATCGGTCTCGGCCTCGCGACCGTCGGCGTGGACGCCAACACCGGGGTTTATCGCTTTACCTTTGACAGCGTTCATCTCTCCGACGGTGTGCAGTTTATCGTGGTGGTGATTGGGTTGTTCTCTGTCTCAGAAATACTGTTAATGCTGGAACATACCAGCAGTGGCCAGACGCTGGTGCGTAAAACGGGCCGCATGTTGTTCAATGCCAAAGAAGGCGCACAGTGCGTGGGCGCAACCCTGCGTTCATCGGTGATTGGCTTTTTCGTCGGCGTTCTGCCTGGCGCAGGCGCCACCATTGCCAGCGCTATCACCTACATGACCGAGAAAAAGCTCAGCGGCAACAGCGACAGCTTCGGCAAGGGGGATATTCGCGGTGTGGCGGCACCTGAGGCCGCAAACAATGCCTCGGCCTGTGGCTCTTTTATTCCGATGCTGACGCTCGGCGTTCCAGGCTCCGGCACCACGGCAGTGATGATGGGCGCGCTGACCCTGTACAACATCACCCCTGGCCCGGCGATGTTCACCGAGCAGCCGGATATCGTTTGGGGACTGATTGCGGCGCTGCTGATTGCCAACGTGATGCTGCTGGTGATGAACATCCCGCTGATCGGCCTGTTTACTCGTATGCTGACTATCCCGCTGTGGTTTTTGGTACCGGCTATCGCGGCAGTCTCCGCGGTTGGCGTGTACGCCGTTCACAGCACAACCTTTGATCTGGTGTTGATGGTCGCCCTTGGCGTACTGGGCTACATTCTGCGTAAGATGCACTTCCCGATGTCGCCGCTGATTTTAGGCTTCGTTCTCGGGGAAATGCTGGAGCAGAACCTGCGCCGGGCGTTGTCTATCAGTAACGGCAGCATGGATATTCTGTGGGCCAGCGGCGTAGCGAAAGTGCTGCTGGTGATGGCGGTACTGGTTATCGTTATCCCGCCGGTGCTGCGCCTGATCCGTAAGCGTAACAGCAAACCGCAGGTGGATATCGGTTAGTAATATGCCGGATGGCGCTGGCCATCCGGCATTTTCATCTTAATTCCTGAACTGCACTAAGAACGTGCTCGACAAACCGCGTCAGCTTCGGCAACGCACGCAAATCTTGCCGCCACAGCAGATGAATGGGTCGTGGCTGCGGCGTAAACGCCTCCAGCACCCGCACCAGCCTGCCAGTAGCTAACTCTTCCGCCAACAGCACCTCCGGTTGTAACAACAGCCCCGCCCCCGCCACTGCCGCCATACGCAGGCCATGACCATCGTTACAGCGCAGGATCGCATCGCGCTTCCATCTGACTTCGCCCCCCGCGCCCGGTAGCATCCATTCGTTGCGGGCCGTCCACACGGTGTGGGACAGGCACAAATGATCCACCAGATCCGCGGGCGTGAAGGGGGTGCCATGACGAGCGAGATAATCCGGTGACGCGCAAATCGCCATACGGTACGGACACAGGTATTTCGCCACTACATCAGTCTGATGGATATCGCCAATGCGGATCGCCAGGTCAACCCCTTCATTCACCAGATCGACCATCCGATTGGTCAGATCCAGTTCAATGCGCACTTCCGGCCAGGCCTGTAAAAACGAGGCGGCCAACGGCGAGATAACGCAGGCGCCAAAGGAGGTTGGCGCGCTGATCCGCAGCGTCCCCGCAGGCGCCAGCCGCAGACGCTCCACTGAGCGTTCGGCTATCGACACCTGTTCCAGCACACGCCGGGCTTCTTCAAAATAGACACGACCGGCATCGGTCAGACTCTGGCGACGTGTGTTGCGCTCCAGCAGGCGCGTACCGAGTTGCGCTTCAAGGTGGGTGATATACTTCCCTACCATCACCGCAGACATTCCCAGTCGCGTGGCCGCGGTGGTAAAGCTCCCGCTCTCCACCACCGCGATAAACGTTTCCATGCCGCGCAGTTTATCCATATTGCAAACCTCTGGTTAGTAATCATCTAACTTTTGGCCAGTTTATCCGATTTCATTTTCATTAAAGAATAGCGGCTCACACTATTGCGGAGGTGGTTATGAAAATCGTTATTGTTGGTGCCAGCGGTACGGTGGGTCGTGCAGTTACGGAAGCATTAAGCCGTAAACATGAAGTGATCCGTGTGGGCCGCACGCAGGGAGATTACCAGGTTGATATCACCTCCCAGGAGAGTGTCGGGGCATTGTTTGAAAAAGTCGGACGGGTAGATGCGATCGTTTCCGCCACCGGCAATTTGTTCTTTGGGCCGCTGTCGACGATGACCGACGAGAACTTCAACCAGGGGTTACAGGATAAGCTATTAGGCCAGATTCGTCTGGCATTAACCGGGCAGCATTTTCTCAATGATGGCGGCTCAATTACGCTCATTAGCGGCATCATCGCCCATGAACCCATCGCGCAGGGGGCGAATGCGGCAACGATCAATGCCGGTCTGGAAGGATTTGTTCGCGCGGCGGCCTGTGAGCTGGGGCGTGGGCTGCGTATCAACCTGATTAGCCCAACCGTGCTCAGTGAATCCGCCGCAGCCTACGACGATTTCTTTCCGGGTTTTGAAAGCGTCCCGGCCGCTACCGTTGCCAACGCCTATCGCCGCAGCGTGGAAGGCATCCAAACCGGGCGTACTTATAAAGTAGGTTACTGATAAAAGCATGACCTCGCCTCTTACGTCATCAGTAAGAGGCAAGCCACTGCCTATTTTCAGACACCCGTTTCGTTTCTTATTCGCGCATTAATATATTCCACGGCCTGAGAGACATCCATAATGCCGTTAATTGCATTCGTCACACCTTGCCCGATAATAATCTCTGCCTGGCGCAGGTTGAAAGGTTCACCTTTACTTCCCTCAGACTCCCTTATTCCCGTCATGCCTTTTTCATTCAATAAATTAAACCACGGGTAGAGATTGAGAACGTTTTGATCGTGACATATTCCAGACCAGGCGCTATTTCCTCCCAGCAAAACCAGATGGCGCGCAATTTCATCGGAATAAAGCCAATGAAAGAACTGCTCAACCTGTTTTTTCTTTTTACTGTAGCGGGACATTCCAATGGAACCGCCCCCCAATTGTGGAAGTTGCCCCGGAACGGGAGCATAGCCAATAGTGGGCGCTATGGCCGTGTGCGCTACATCGTTGAACAAATTGAGATACATGATCAGCATGGCAAGATTTCCACGCTCAAACTGTTTTACCGCGTCACTCCACCACTCACCGGGCAGATTCACGGCGATAGAAAGCTGTTGTAGATATTGTTCGAGTACAGTTGCGGCAAGTGAAGGCTCGAGTTGTACCGGCTCGCCTTCGCGCACCAAACGCCCACCGAGCGCGTAGTAACGCAGCAGATACTCGGTAGCAATAAGCCCCGAGCTTCCCAGCGTCACCGCTGTTCCCATCGGGCGCTGTCTGTTTTCTGGCTGATGTAATTGACTAAAGAAAGCCGCTATCTCATCAAATTGCGCAAAGCTCTCTGGCAGCGTTAACTCTTTTCCCGTTGCTTCATAAAACATCCGTTTAATCGTCGCATCTTCAAACAGATCTCGTCGATAAAACAAAAGCTGCATACTGGCATCAAAGGGTATTGCCCATGCGGTCCCATTCACCATGCTGAAGTGCTGTTGAATTTGCTCAGAGAAATTTTCCAACAGCAATGGAAGCTCAGAAGAGACGGATTCCAGCGGCAAGAGTGCTTTCTCTGCAAACCACGGAAAACACGCCATATCGATTCGCAGTAAATCGTAATAAGGATGTAGATGAAGGTGAGAGAGGATTTCAAAAACTTCATCATAGGGATAAACCGCAAGATTTACCTTAATACCGGTCTGGCGATAAAAGTGGGGTAACAGTTTCTTCAACGCATCAGTCGAAGGACTCGGTAAAATTAACATATTCAGCGTCGCCTCTGTTTCAGGCGGCGGCACGTACTGTCCATTCCAGGAAAAACCGCAATTTGTCAGAATACGATGCTTTTCTTTACTTTTAGGCAGGCGAATACTGGAGGCAATAGTTGTCCCCAGGCGACCATAATCCATCTGGTAGCTGGTGATCCCGTCGAAGGATGCAGGGAGATTATCACTCAGTTGCAATATCGGCGGACAGGACTGGGAGCTACCAAACCAGGCTGCTTGCGTCAGTGCTCGCGTTCTCTCAGAGTCCTGGACAATAAACAGATCGGGAATTGCCCCGCGAAAAAAGTCAAAAGCGACGGTGTTAGCTTCACTGGCATGTGCAGGTAAAATCGTAAGCTTCGTATGCGGACTTAATTCCCGGCAGGTTTCCTGTATCGCCTGAGTAAAGCTCGCGCTATGGGAAAATTCCAGACGTTCGCAAAAAACACCAATATGGCCCGGCTGCTGCGCCAGCGCCCTCCTCGCTATTTCTTCGCCTGCAGTGACATAGTCAAGGCTAAAATAACAAACTGCGCCGACAGGCTGGCGATATGCAAACAAAATATTTTCCGGGGAAAGCCTGAGCAAGTCGTAATAGGGCTGACTGTCATTCAGGCAACTGACCGAGACAACAGCCTGATAAGACTTTGCCGCCAGCGTTTGCAGAATCTCGAGCTCAAGATTAGGCAGATCGTTGGTCAGGTAAAGGTCGATCGGTTCGCTTAATGAAGGCTGCCAAACCTGATGCAATCCCCGATAGAGTTGAAAGTACTGTTCGGCATTGATGTCGGGCAGAATCAATGCCACTCCCTGACTTTTGCTGGCTCTTAACGATTGCGCCTGCGCATTCAACTGATAGCCAACTTCTCGGGCTGCACGTTGAACCGCTTCAATCTTCTCGACGCTTACATTCCCTCTGCCATTGAGCACATTCGAGACAGTCCCATGCGACACACCGGCAATTCTTGCTATGTCTTTGATAGTTGGCATTTTTACATCCTTCCCCTGATGCTTTGATGCTAGCACGGCGCTCATCAGGAAACTATCTTCAGCACTAAAATTTGAACGTTACAATATTAAAAAGTGCATTTTATAAGCATGTCATAATAAAAGCCTGACGCTATCGATAGACACACCTCATGCACGAAAAAACATTAACACAATGAAATATATGTATAAATTTTATAATTTTTGAAGAGGATCACTTCTGAGGAAAAAGATCGTTGTTCATATAAAATACCGGAACCATAATTGACACGTTCCAATTACGTTTTATTACATAAACGTCTAAAAAAACAACAATCACATTTGTCATTAAGAGGGAAACATGAAGATTCATTTTCTGGGTACCGCTGCATCTGAAGGGATCCCCAATCCTTTTTGCCGTTGTGAGCACTGCCAGCAAGCCCGCATTCGTAAAAGTAAAGACTTACGCACACACTCTTCAGCGATTATCGACGATGAACTGCTCATTGACGTGGCGCCTGAATTCAGCCAACAACTGCTGCGAGATGGCCTGGATGCAACAGAGATCAGATCGCTATTGTTCACACATACTCATCCCGATCATTTCAACGTCGGCGATCTTTTTAGCCGTATGGAAGGGTATGGATTTGAAATTACTCATCCGTTGCACATTTTCGGTAATGACCGTGCAATTAACGGTGCTGCGGAAGTATTACCAGGCTACAGCGCTGAAAGATTTGCTTTTCATTGCCTGGTGCCCTTCGTGACCGTTGAAACTCGCGGATACCGCATCACTCCGCTGCTGGCTAACCATGCCAAGTGGGAGCTTTGTTATACCTGGTTTATTGAAAAAGAAGGCCAGTCAATTTTCTACGGACATGATTCAGGCTGGTTTCCTGAGCTCACATGGCAGTGGCTGAAAGGGAAAAAAATCGATCTGGCTGTCCTGGAGTGCACCTACGGTTTTAATGGTGATAATCGTACAAATAACCACATGAGTCTGGAAACCGTCTTCGCCGCCAGAGACAGGCTTGCGGAACTCGGTTGCCTTGAGAAAAATAGCCAACTTATCGTCTCGCATATATCACACAGCGGAGGTCTGCTGCACGACGATCTCGTTGCGGCATGCGACAAAGAGAACATTCTTGTCGCCTGGGACGGGCTTAACCTGAGCATCAACCAGTAAGGATATGCAATATGGACCTTAATAAAACACCACGCCTGTTGATTATGATGTTCATACAATATTTCATGCAGGGTGCCTGGAATATGACCATGGGGCTGGTATTGAGCACCTATGGTATGGCAACAATTATTGGCTCATCCTATGCTTTGCTTGGCCTGGCGACTATTCTTTCCCCGCTATTTATTGGCATGGTCGCCGACCGCTTCTTTGCGTCACAAAAAGTCATGGCGATCCTGCATTTAATTAATGCAGGTGTACTGTTGTTTGTTCCGCAATTTATTGAGGCACAAAACACAGGTATGACGTTAACCATGATTTTCCTGGTTGGTCTGCTGTTTTATCCAACAACTGCGCTGGCGAACAGTATCAGTTTCAGCCACATTAACGGAGTAAAATATTTCCCATTTATTCGTGTATTCGGCACATTTGGCTTTATGGTCATCGGCTTTATCATTGGTGAAATGGGTTATTCTGGAAATACCATCACCTGGTATATTGCGTCGGCCTCCGGTGTTGTTCTCGGCCTGTACTGTTTTACGTTGCCAAATACCCCGCCGAAAGCAAAAGGAAGCGTGTTTACGCTTCGCGATCTGTTATGTCTGGATGCTCTGGCGCTCTTCAAAGACCGCAGCTTCTCGGTTTTGATGCTCAGTATTTTTGTCCTGATGATCCCCAAAACGGCTTATTCCGCCTATATCCCGGTCTTTTTAAAAGCGCTTGGATTCGATAACGCCGCCTCAATGATGCAGGTTGGCATCGCCTGTGAAGTCATTTTCATGTTCCTGCTGTCGTTCTTCTTACTGAAAGCTGGCTTCAAAATCACGCTGATGTTAGGCGCCGTCTGCTGGATCATCCGCACACTATTATTTGCTAATGCCTCGCTGGATGCCAACATGATGTTTGTGCTGATCGGCCTGATGTTACAAGGATTCTGCTGGGACTTTTTCTTTACCGTGGGCGACATTTATGTTGACCGTAAAGCAGCGCCAGAGATTAAAGCACAAGCCCAAAGCTTGCGATTTATCGTCTCCAACGGCGTTGGTCTGCTATTTGCCTCCACCGTATGCGGGCAAATCTTTAACAACACCGTGACGGAACAAGGTCCAGAGGCGTTGCCACAATGGGAAACATTCTGGCTAGTTTCAGCAGGCGTTGCCGCAGTGGTCAGCGTATTCTTCCTGATTTTCTTCCGGGACGATATTTCGAAACGCAAAACGGACCTCACATTGAAAAAAGCAAACTCCTGATCGTTAAAGACTCTCTCATTAAGGTAATTGCATGAATAATCTGGCCGCCATCATCAATGAGCAAGGATTGTTGCCTTTAACTACGATCATCAAAATCAGTATTGCATTTATTCTGGGTGGCATTATTGGCCTGGAAAGAGAATCGAAAGGGAAACCGGTCGGCTTCAAAACCTGCGTTATTTTATCCGTAGCCAGCTGTGTATTAACTGTCGTATCAATACAATCTGCTGAATACTATGCAGAAATTTCGATGAATATCCGTAGCGATCCTATGCGCCTGGCGGCGCAGATTATCAGCGGCGTTGGTTTTCTCGGTGCGGGAGTCATTCTGCACCGACATGACGATGCTATCTCTGGTCTCACGACTGCGGCAATTGTCTGGGCATCTGCAGGGGTGGGAATCACCTGCGGAGCCGGTTTTTATTTTCATGCTGTTTTTGCCACGGCTTTATTTTTATTAGCGATCAAACTAAGCCCATTCATTATCTTCTTACAGACCAGAAACCAGTTTCCCGGAAAAGTGAAAGTGCGGGTTATTCTTGATGAACGAAACGCTGTGGAAAGTCTGATAACCCGCATTCATCAACAGAAAAACATTATCGAAAACATCACTATCAGAGATATCAAGAAGGGCAAAATTGAAGTTAATCTCAAAATCGTAATTCGTCAAAAGATGACCTTGCCCGACTTATATCACGATCTGACTCATGTGGAACACGTCTGCGCCATCGCCCTGGAACATTAATACACCTTATCTTCCTCTTTAAAATCAGGGGCTTTTGCCCCTGAAATAGCCACTCAGTATCCATCCAGCTTCTAAATCCTCACCTTTTGCAATGTTAAATAATTGTTGTTTTTGATCACAAATAAGAAACAAACAAGCTCATTGTGTGCGCGTTTTTCAAAAATGTAGATATTTTTAATTTATGGCTACGAAACGAGCTGCGCCATATCTCCCTGACAATCTACTGAGAGGATCGATTTGATGAACGCACTGACTGCCGTACAACCGAACGCTGAAGATCCAGCCCAGCACTACAGAGGTTTCACACTGAAACCATCAGTCCAGTCTCCACGTCTGCTGGAGCTGACTTTTTCTGCCGAGACCACTGAGCAATTTCTACAGGCCGTCGCGCAGTGGCCGGTGCAGGCCCTGGAATACAAATCTTTCCTGCGCTTCAAAGTGGGCAAGATCCTCGATGATTTATGCGGCAACCAGTTGCAGCCCCTGCTGCTGAAAACGCTGCTCGATCGTGCCGAAGGCGCGCTGCTGATTAACGCCGTCGGCGTGGATGATGTGGCCCAGGCTGAAGAAATGGTCAAACTGGCGACGGCGGTCGCGCATCTGATCGGACGCTCCAATTTTGATGCGATGAGCGGTCAATACTATGCCCGTTTTGTGGTGAAAAACGTCGATAACTCAGACAGCTACCTGCGCCAGCCGCACCGTGTTATGGAGCTACATAACGACGGAACCTACCTTGAAGAAATCACCGATTACGTGCTGATGATGAAGATCGACGAGCAGAACATGACCGGCGGTAATTCGCTGCTGCTGCACCTCGACGACTGGGAACATCTGGAGCAGTACTTTACCCATCCGATGGCGCGTCGCGCGATGCGCTTTGCCGCGCCGCCAAGCAAAAACGTCAGCAAGGATGTGTTCCATCCGGTATTTGACGTTGACCAGCAGGGCCGCCCGGTAATGCGCTACATCGACCAGTTCGTCCAGCCGAAAGACTATGAAGAAGGCGTCTGGCTGAGCGACTTGTCCGATGCGCTGGAAACCAGCAAGAACATTATTTCCGTTCCGGTTCCCGTGGGTAAATTCCTGCTGATCAACAACCTGTTCTGGCTGCACGGCCGCGATCGCTTCACCTCGCATCCTGACCTGCGCCGCGAACTGATGCGCCAGCGTGGTTATTTCGCTTACGCGAGCAACCACTACCAGACCCATCAGTAAGGGCGAAGGAAAAAAGCGGATGTATGATTTTGTGATTATTGGCGGCGGCATTATCGGCATGTCGACCGCCATGCAACTGATTGATGTCTATCCGGACGCCAGAATCGCGCTGCTGGAAAAAGAGTCCGGCCCGGCCTGTCACCAGACGGGCCATAACAGCGGCGTGATTCATGCCGGGGTTTATTACACGCCCGGCAGCCTGAAGGCGCAGTTTTGCCTGGCCGGAAATCGCGCCACCAAAGCCTTTTGCGACCAAAACGGCATCCGCTACGACGTCTGCGGGAAAATGCTGGTTGCCACCTCCCCTCTGGAAATGGAGCGTATGCGCGCGCTATGGGATCGCACCGCTGCTAACGGCCTGGAGCGCGAATGGCTGAATGCGCAGGAGCTACGCGAGCGTGAACCCAACATTACCGGACTGGGCGGCATTTTCGTCCCGTCGAGCGGGATCGTCAGCTACCGCGAAGTAACCGCCGCGATGGCGAAGATTTTCCAGGCCAAGGGCGGTGAGATTATTTACAACGCCGAGGTCAGCGCGCTGAGAGAACACGCCGCGGGCGTGATCGTCCATACCCGTCAGGGGCACGAATATGAAGGCGCAACGCTGATAAGCTGTTCCGGCCTGATGGCCGATCGACTGGTGAAAATGCTCGGCGTTGAACCCGGTTTTATCATCTGTCCGTTCCGTGGCGAATACTTCCGTCTGGCGTCAGAACATAATCAGATAGTCAATCATCTGATCTACCCGATCCCCGATCCGGCGATGCCGTTTCTCGGTGTGCATCTCACCCGCATGATTGATGGCAGCGTCACGGTGGGCCCCAACGCGGTACTGGCATTTAAACGCGAAGGTTACCGTAAACGCGATTTCTCACTCAGCGATACGCTGGAGATCTTCGGCTCTTCCGGCATCCGCCGCGTGCTGCAAAACAACCTGCGCTCCGGGCTTGGCGAAATGAAGAATTCGCTGTGCAAAAGCGGCTATCTACGGCTGGTGCAAAAGTACTGTCCGAGTCTGACGCAGAAAGATCTGCAACCGTGGCCTGCGGGCGTGCGGGCGCAGGCGGTGTCGCCGGACGGCAAGCTGATCGACGATTTCTTGTTTGTCACAACGCCACGCTCCATTCATACCTGCAACGCCCCTTCTCCGGCAGCAACGTCAGCGCTCCCTATCGGCGCGCATATTGTCGGCAAAGTACATGCGCTGCTGGAGAGCCAGAGTAATCCCGGACGCACGCTGCGTGCGGCACGTAGCGTGGAGACATTACACGCCGCATTCACCCGTTAACATGATTAAGACAGGAAGTAATTATGCAACTAAACGATCCAACCTTATTTCGCCAACAGGCGTTGATTGACGGCAACTGGCGTGACGCCAACAACGGCGAGACCATCGCAGTAACGAATCCCGCCAATGGTCAGCAATTGGGTAGCGTACCGAAAATGGGGGCGGATGAAACCCGTGAAGCCATTAACGCCGCGAACCGCGCTCTACCCGCCTGGCGTGCGCTGACCGCCAAAGAACGGGCCAATATTCTGCGTCGCTGGTTCAACCTGATGATTGAACATCAGGACGATCTTGCTCGTCTGATGACCCTGGAACAGGGTAAGCCGCTGGCGGAAGCCAAAGGCGAAATCACCTATGCCGCCTCATTTATTGAGTGGTTTGCCGAAGAGGGCAAACGCATTTATGGCGACACGATCCCCGGCCATCAGGCTGATAAGCGTCTGATCGTCATCAAGCAGCCGATCGGCGTTACCGCCGCGATTACGCCGTGGAACTTCCCGGCGGCGATGATCACTCGCAAAGCCGGTCCGGCACTGGCGGCGGGTTGCACCATGGTGCTTAAACCGGCCAGCCAGACCCCCTATTCCGCGCTGGCGCTGGCAGAGCTGGCTAATCGCGCCGGCATCCCGGCTGGCGTATTCAGCGTGGTGACCGGTTCAGCAAGCGCGGTCGGCAACGAACTGACCGGCAACCCGCTGGTGCGCAAACTGTCATTTACCGGCTCCACCGAAATTGGCCGTCAGCTGATGGAACAGTGTGCCAAAGACATCAAGAAGGTGTCGCTGGAGCTGGGCGGCAATGCGCCGTTTATCGTCTTTGATGATGCCGATCTCGACAAAGCCGTGGAAGGCGCGCTGGCGTCGAAGTTCCGTAACGCGGGGCAAACCTGCGTCTGCGCCAACCGTCTGTACGTGCAGGACGGCGTATATGACCAGTTTGCCGAAAAACTCGAGCAGGCGGTGAGCAAGCTGCGCCTCGGTGATGGTCTGCAACCAGATGTCACCACCGGGCCGCTGATCGACGAGAAAGCGGTTGCCAAAGTGCAGGAGCATATCGCCGATGCCCTGGATAAAGGCGCACGCATTATCGCTGGCGGTAAACCTCATGCGCTGGGCGGGAACTTCTTCCAGCCCACCATTCTGGTCGATGTACCTGCCAACGCGAAGGTCGCCAAAGAAGAGACATTCGGCCCGCTGGCGCCGCTGTTTCGCTTTAAAGACGAAGCTGACGTCATCGCCCAGGCCAATGACACCGAGTTTGGCCTGGCAGCCTATTTCTACGCCCGTGATTTAAGCCGCGTCTTCCGCGTTGGCGAAGCGCTGGAGTACGGCATCGTCGGGATTAACACCGGCATCATCTCCAACGAAGTCGCCCCATTTGGTGGGATCAAAGCCTCCGGTCTTGGCCGTGAAGGATCGAAATACGGCATCGAAGACTACTTAGAAATCAAATATATGTGTATCGGCCTTTAATAAAACAAATACTGGAGAACACCTGATGAGCACCAACAAAGAACTCATGCAACGTCGCAGCAACGCCGTTCCCCGTGGCGTAGGACAGATCCACCCTATTTTTGCCGAGCGGGCAGAAAACTGCCGGGTCTGGGACGTTGAAGGCCGCGAATTCCTCGATTTTGCTGGCGGTATTGCGGTGCTGAATACCGGTCACCTGCACCCGCAGATTGTCTCTGCGGTAGAAGCGCAGTTGAAAAAACTGTCGCATACCTGCTTCCAGGTGCTGGCCTATGAGCCCTACCTGGAGCTGTGCGAAATCATGAACAAGAAAGTGCCGGGCGATTTCGCCAAGAAAACCCTGCTGGTGACCACCGGTTCTGAAGCCGTGGAAAACGCGGTGAAAATTGCCCGCGCCGCCACCAAACGTACAGGTACGATCGCCTTCAGCGGCGCTTATCATGGCCGTACCCACTACACCCTGTCGCTGACCGGGAAAGTCAACCCGTACTCCGCCGGAATGGGGCTGATGCCGGGCCATGTTTATCGCGCACTTTTCCCTTGCCCGCTGCATGGCATCAGTGAAGATGATGCTATCGCCAGTATTCACCGCATCTTCAAAAATGATGCCGCGCCGGAAGACGTTGCCGCCATCGTCATTGAACCCGTCCAGGGCGAAGGCGGTTTTTACGCGGTCACCCCGGCATTTATGCAGCGTCTGCGCGCCATTTGTGACGAACACGGGATCATGCTGATTGCCGATGAAGTGCAGAGCGGCGCGGGCCGCACCGGTACGCTGTTCGCCATGGAGCAGATGGGCGTTGCGCCCGATCTTACCACCTTCGCCAAATCTATCGCTGGCGGCTTCCCGCTGGCAGGGGTAACCGGTCGCGCCGACGTCATGGACGCTATCCCGCCGGGTGGCCTGGGCGGTACCTATGCCGGTAACCCGA
Source organism: Citrobacter werkmanii (assembly GCF_008693645.1). NCBI lineage: Bacteria > Pseudomonadati > Pseudomonadota > Gammaproteobacteria > Enterobacterales > Enterobacteriaceae > Citrobacter > Citrobacter werkmanii. Next base: position 3,961,032 of record NZ_CP044101.1, read on the forward strand.
TTGCCTGTGCCGCCGCGCTGGCGGTGCTGAACATTTTCGAGCAGGAAAATCTGCTGCAAAAGGCCAACGAACTGGGGCAAACCCTGCGCGAAGGCCTGCTGGCTATCGCCGAAACGCATCGCGAAATTGGCGACGTGCGTGGGCTGGGGGCGATGATCGCCATCGAACTGTTCGAAGACGGCGACCATACGAAACCAGACGCCAAGCTGACCGCAGAAGTGGTGGCGCGCGCACGTGATAAAGGGCTGATCCTGCTCTCCTGCGGGCCTTACTACAACGTGCTGCGCATCCTTGTCCCGCTGACCATTGAAGATGCGCAAATTCGCCAGGGGCTGGATATCATCGCCCAGTGTTTTGCTGAGGCGAAGCAGGGCTAACTATACAAAAAAGCAATCCGTAGGCCGGATAAGGCGGAGCCGCCATCCGGCACATAGGGTCAATAACAATAATACGCGTGCCCCGGCGCGGGAATGCCGGGGTGCTCTCCCAAGTGAAATACTTTCGAGAGGTTTACAAGATGGGGCAAGTGTCACAATCACATGATTTAGGGGGCGGGCTGAAATCACGCCACGTCACCATGCTGTCTATTGCCGGGGTTATCGGCGCGAGTTTATTCGTAGGTTCAAGCGTGGCGATTGCAGAAGCCGGTCCCGCGGTATTATTAGCTTATCTGTTTGCCGGACTGTTGGTGGTGATGATTATGCGCATGCTGGCCGAAATGGCCGTCGCCACCCCGGATACCGGCTCCTTCTCCACCTACGCCGATAAAGCCATTGGCCCATGGGCAGGTTATACCATCGGCTGGTTGTACTGGTGGTTCTGGGTGTTGGTTATCCCACTGGAGGCCAATATTGCCGCCATCATTCTGCATTCCTGGATCCCAGGCATACCTGTCTGGTTATTTTCTCTGGTTATCACGCTGGCATTAACCGGCAGTAATTTGCTGAGCGTCAAAAATTACGGTGAATTCGAATTCTGGCTGGCGCTGTGCAAAGTGATTGCCATTCTGGCGTTTATTGTCCTCGGCGCGGTGGCGATTAGCGGTTTCTATCCTTATGCTGAGGTTAGCGGCGTTTCACGCCTGTGGGATCAGGGCGGCTTTATGCCGAACGGTTTTGGCGCCGTACTCAGCGCGATGCTGATCACCATGTTCTCCTTTATGGGTGCAGAGATTGTTACCATCGCCGCCGCCGAGTCCGATACCCCGGATAAACACATCGTCCGCGCCACCAACTCGGTTATCTGGCGTATCTCCATCTTCTATCTGTGCTCCATTTTCGTGGTGGTGGCGCTGATCCCATGGAACATGCCGGGGCTAAAAGAAGTGGGTTCTTACCGCTCGGTACTGGAGTTATTGCATATCCCACACGCGAAGTTGATCATGGACTTCGTCATTTTGTTGTCGGTGACCAGTTGCCTGAACTCCGCGCTGTATACCTCATCCCGTATGCTCTATTCCCTGAGCCGTCGTGGCGATGCCCCCGCCTTTATGGGGAAAACTAACCGCAGTAAAACGCCTTACGTGGCGGTGTTGCTGTCTACGGGGGCGGCATTCCTCACCGTGGTGGTCAACTATTACGCCCCGGCCAAAGTGTTTAAATTCCTGATCGACAGCTCCGGCGCCATCGCCCTGTTGGTTTATCTGGTGATCGCGATTTCCCAACTGCGGATGCGCAAAATTCTGCTGGCGCGAGGCGGTGAAATTAAACTGAAAATGTGGCTTTATCCGTGGCTGACCTGGCTGGTTATCGCCTTTATTATCTTTGTGCTGGTGGTTATGCTCTTTCGCCCGGCGCAACAGCTGGAGGTTATCTCTACCGGGTTGTTAGCCATAGGAATTATTTGCACGGTGCCCATTATGGCACGCTGGAAAAAACTGCTATCGTGGCAAAAAGCACCCTTGCAAAATACGCATTAAATCTGTTCCCGGCACACGCCGGGACATTTATTCAGGAGTAAGACCATGACCGCCATTCCCCAACCGACGGCCATTGATGGATACCGCTGGCTCAAGAACGACATCATCCGCGGTATTTATCAGCCTGATGAGAAACTGCGTATGAGCCTGCTGACCTCGCGCTATGAGCTTGGCGTGGGACCGCTGCGCGAAGCACTTTCACAGCTGGTGGCGGAGCGACTGGTCACGGTGGTTAATCAGAAAGGATATCGTGTCGCCCCGATGTCCGAGCAGGAATTGCTCGATATTTTCGATGCCCGCGCCAATATGGAGGCCATGCTGGTTGCACTGGCCATCGAACGCGGCGACGACGCCTGGGAAGCGGAGATTCTGGCACGGGCGCATATGCTCAGTAAGCTTGAAGCTGTGGACGCCAGTGAACAGATGCTTGATGAATGGGATCAGCGCCATCAGGCATTTCACTCGGCGATTGTCGCCGGCTGCGGTTCCCAATATCTGCTGCAAATGCGCGAACGATTGTTTGATTTAGCGGCACGTTACCGGTTTATCTGGCTACGTAAAACGGTGCTGTCAGTCGAGATGCTGGAAGATAAACACGATCAGCATCAAACGCTGACCGAAGCGATTCTGGCACGCGATGCCGTGCGCGCCAGCGAATTAATGCGCCAGCACCTGCTGACGCCGATTCCAATTATTCAACAGGCGATGTCCGGCAAGCTGCTGACGGAATAAACCCGCACATCATTATTCTTCCGGAATACGTAACACCTGCCCGGGATAAATTTTATCCGGGCTTTTCAGCATCGGTTTATTCGCTTCGAATATTTTATTGTACAGGTTAGCGTTACCGTAAACCTGTTTGGCAATAGCGCTCAGGGTATCGCCCGCTTTCACGGTATAAAACTGGCTTTCACTCGCGGGTGCAGAGGTTTTAACCTGATCGTCCACGCTGGCGATACCGGAGATATTACCAATCGCAATCAGGATTTTCTCTTTCACTTCCTGGCTTAATCCATCGCCAGAAACGGTGGCCTTGCCTTCGTTAATTTGCACGTTCACCTTATCTGCATCAGGGATGCCGGTTTTATTCAGGTGTTCCTGCACCTTCTTCACCAGATCGGCCGTGTCATGATTTCCGGTGACCGCATCCCAAAGTTTTTCACCTGCATCTTTCACAAAATTGAAGAGTCCCATATCCACCTCGGTTATTAACAAGCAACACCAGGAAGTGTAGCAGAGGAGAGAGGACGGCAAAGAAAACGGCGCAAATGCGCCGTTTATGAAAGGAAGTATTAATTACGCGTCTGTACCCAGAAGGCGTGGATCAAACCAGGAATGTAGCCCAGCAGCGTCAGAACGATATTAAGGATAAACGCCCAGCCGAATCCTTTTCCCAGCAGTACGCCAAGCGGGGGCAGAATAATAGTAAAAACGATTCTCCAGAAACCCATACACACTCCCTACAAGCAAAAAGTTAATCATTGTTTAAAAAGAGATTTTATCTCTAAGAGTAGCCATTCTACTCAAATCCGCCAGCCTTCCCCTGCTGTTTTACCCTCCTTTACGCTCTTTACGCTGGCGTACGTTGGCTTTTTATTTTAGAATTTGCTTAATTTAGATTATGCTTAAATACATATGACTGAACTTGAACAACTCCAGGCCAGCGCTGAACAGGCTGCCGCTTTGCTTAAAGCGATGAGTAACCCGAAGCGGTTGCTGATTTTGTGCATGCTCTGCGGTTCGCCCGGTACCAGCGCGGGCGAGTTAGCACGCGCTACCGGACTGAGTCCTTCCGCCACGTCCCAGCATCTGGCACGTATGCGTGAAGAAGGTCTGATAGACAGCCAGCGCGATGCCCAGCGCATCCTTTATTCCATTAAAAATGCGGCTGTGAATTCGCTGATCGCCACATTAAAAACACTGTATTGCCCATAAGGAGCCATCATGACCATTGGGAAGATTTCCCCGCGCGAGGCGCAGACGCTGGTCGCGCAAGGCGCGAAACTGATTGATATCCGCGATGCCGACGAGTATCTGCACGAGCATATTCCTGAGGCGCATCTGGCACCGTTACCCACGCTTGAGCAGGGATCGTTGCCTGCGAATTTACGCGCCGAGCAGGTGATTTTTCACTGCCAGTCAGGCAAACGCACACAAAATGCAGCGAACAAACTCAGCGCCATTGCCGCGCCTGCGCAGGTCTGGTTGCTGGAAGGTGGAATTGATGGCTGGAAAGCCGCAGGTTTACCGGTGGCAAAAGACAGTTCACAACCACTGCCGCTGATGCGTCAGGTGCAGATAGCCGCAGGTAGCCTTGCCTTACTCGGCGTCATTCTCGGATACGCCGTCAACAGCGCCTTCTTCCTGCTGAGCGGTTTTGTGGGTGCCGGGCTGATACTCGCTGGCCTCACCGGCTTTTGCGGCATGGCGCGATTGCTGGACAAAATGCCCTGGAACCGGCGTACTCATTAAGCGGTAATACCTGAAACAGCGCTGTACCCGTCGATTGACGTGATCTATGGTGAGTTGTGCGATAAATAAAGGAGCGCAATATGTTTAAACCTGGCGATCTGGTTCAACCACGCATGGGCGGACCTAAACTGAAAGTTGTCGAAGTCAACGAAGATCAAATTGTGGCGGTACAAGCCAGTAATGAAAGCGGTGAAAAATTCACACTGAAAGCAGCTGACGTGACGCGATATACCGAAGACGGTGATTTCGGCGTTTGCTGAAAACAGGCGGTGAGGTCACCCTCACCGCATTTATAATTAGATTAAAAAGTCATCAAGAGATTTACCGGCAGCCAGCGCCTGGGCAATTGGCTTTGGTGTCCGACCTTGTCCGGTCCATGTTTTTGTTTCACCGTCGAAATCGGTAAAACGATATTTCGCCGGGCGTGGTTGACGTTTTTTGACTGCCCGCGACGTCGCTGGGGTCATACTCAGCAGCTCTTCCGGATTGATCCCATCGGCCTGCATCAGGGCCAGCAAATTATTAATTTTTTCCTGCTGTTCTGCACGTTGGCGCTGTAGCTGTTCTTCTTCATCGCGGCGTTCTTTAGTCACTACTCTGAATTTTTCGAGCATATCTTCCAGCACATCAACGGAAAATTCACGTGCCATTACACGCAGCGAGCGGATATTATTTAAGTTTTTTAACATTGAACTCATATTAACAAAACCTCTTTAACGTAAAAATGGTATCACGCTAAATATTGTATGCAACTGATTATTATTTTTCCAGTCTAATTTTTTCGCAGATTATAAAACAAATAGCCAATCCAGTTATTTAAATGGCTATCCTGAAACCTGACATCAAATATTTTATATTCCCAGGATAGTCACTGTAAATATACTCGCATGACCTCTCAGCGCATCGTCTGATAAACACATCACTTTATTGCCCAGGGCCGGCACGCGCACATTCTGAACATCAGTCAACTTTCAGAAAAGGAGCGCAAAAAATTCAGAAAAACAAGTATTCATAACCTATTGATATAAAATACTTTTAATCAGCAGAACAACGAAAACACCAAAACGAACAAAAATCAAACCAATGCAGAGCATTTTATCGACAAAAAGACAATAAATAAAAATTTTAAGCTAGTTGCTAGTTATTATCCAGGCAGATATCCTATTGAAACGCGAAAGCAGCAAGACAAATCACTAGCATTAAAGGTATTCAAAACCTTTTTCCCCTTTTTACAAGGAGCATTAACATGTTCTCTCCGCAGTCACGCTTGCGTCATGCTGTAGCAGACACGTTCGCGATGGTTGTTTATTGTTCTGTCGTGAACATGTTGATCGAGATATTCCTTTCTGGAATGAGCTTTGAACAGTCACTGTACTCCAGACTGGTGGCCATCCCTGTCAATATTCTGATCGCCTGGCCATACGGCATGTACCGTGATTTGTTTATGCGCGCGGCACGTAAAGCCACGCAGGCAGGATGGGCAAAAAACCTGGCGGACGTGCTGGCTTATGTCACCTTCCAGTCGCCGGTTTACGTGATTATTCTGTTGACGGTTGGCGCGGACTGGCACCAGATTACGGCTGCGGTAAGTTCGAACATCGTGGTATCGATGCTGATGGGCGCAGTATACGGCTACTTCCTTGATTATTGCCGCCGCCTGTTTAAGGTCAGCAGCTATCACCAGGCTAAAGCCTGACACGCCTCTTCGCGACTGGCCCTGCCAGTCGCGTTATTAGTTAGCGTTAACGTCGCCAAATAACCCACTCAGATAACGCTCAAGTGCAATACGCGAACTGAAGCCGTGCGGAATACCATAATGCTCATGGGTCTCTCCGGCTAAATACAACGGGAATTGCTGGTAGTGATCGCAGGTTTTAATGTCTGTCGCAGGTTCCGCCAGTGAAGAGCTGCGCTCTTTAAGCGTGGGATGGATGACTAATGCGGTACGTCCCATACGTGCTTCCCGGTTAACGTACACATAATTTTCACCACGTCGATAGCCGTACGTTTTCGGCGTCACTACATCAACGGTAAAGCCCACTTTTTCAAGTACGCGCGCCACCTCATCAGGTCGTAAATACATATTATTTTCCTCGTTATCTTTTACTGCGGGCTTACCTTACCTGATTCAGCATTAGCAACACTTTCAGAAAAGTCCATAAACGAGTGAAGACGGTGGGACGAATATCTTAAGAACCGTGCAGATTTATGTCAGCGCCTGCCGCAATTGATAGGCCGCCTGCTGCGCCATTTCCGCTGAGCTAATATTGGTAAATGACAATAATATTCCCCCTTGTCCGTTCGGCGTTATACGCCACTGGCTCAAGGCCTGTACGGCCAGACCTGCCCGATTCGCTTTACGTACTAACGCAACATCGTCTGCGTCTACACTCATCACCAGTTGGATCCCACCCTCTTGCGGGAGCACGCTAAAACCGTGTTCGGTCAGAGCATTTACCATCCACTGACGTCGCTGGGCATAATGTTGACGCATGCGTTTTAAGTGCCGCCAGAAGTGCCCCTCGCGCATAAAATCCGCCAGCGTTTGTTGCCATAAAACCGGAACGCTACAAGCCGCCAGCGCCACCTGCTGGCGAAAATGCTCGACCTGAGTCATGGGCACCACCAGCCATGCCGTGCGTAGCGCAGGAAACATTGATTTGCTGAACGTTCCGGCATAAATCACCCGCTGCGGCGCATCCAGGCTTTTCAACGGCGGCAACGGTTTACCGTGGTAGCGAAATTCACTGTCATAGTCATCTTCAATAATCCATGCCTGGGTGCGGGCCGCCCACTCCAGCAACTGATGGCGACGCTCCAATGAAAGGGCCACACCCAGCGGGCTTTGATGCGCGGGTGTAAGCAAAACAAAGCGCGCCTGCGGGTAATCGCGGATCCCAGCGCAGACATCCAGACCATTGGCATCAACAGGAACCGGCATCAGCGCAATTCGCTCCTGAGCCACCACCGGTCGGATCAACGGAAAGCCGGGATCTTCGACCCACATCCCTTCACCGGGTTGAGACAGCGCGCGCAGAATTAACGTCATCGATGCCGCATAGCCAGAGGTGATAAAAACCTGCTCCGGCTGGCACTCAATGCTGCGTGAAACGCGCAGGTAATCAACAATCGCCTGACGCAGCACCCTTTCGCCGCAAACCTCCCCCACCGCCAGATCAAAACGCGTTTGGGTGCGTAAACGTCGGCCCATCACCCGCGCCCATACTTCACGCGGGAAGAGATCGAGTGCGGGTAGCCCCATCTGAAAAGGTTGGGGTCTGGGATTTTCTCCTGCGAAGATAGCGGGAGCCGCAGGCGCGGTCTCTGGTCGCAACTGCTCACTGACAAAAGTTCCCGCCTGCCCACGTCGAGCCAGCCAGCCCTGCGCCACCAGCTCGGCATAGGCATGTTCCACCGTCGAACGAGAAACCCCCAGTTCCTGGGACCACGTCCGGCTGGAGGGCAATCTTGCGCCTGGTTTGAGTTCACCTGTCTCAATGGCATTTTTTAACTGGCGGGCGATTTGTTGATAGCGCGGCATTTATGGTCTGCTTTTTTTGCAAAAATATGGCCCTCTGTAACAGTCCATTATAGTGCTACATTGCGGGTTATCCAAACGAGGAGAAATACCATGACAATGTTACGCCAGCCCTATTATGAACTCAGTCCTGAAATCTATAACGCTCTGGTTCAGGCCAGCAAAGCGCTGGAAAATTGCGCACTGGAACCTACGCTGACGGAACTGGTTTACCTGCGGGTCTCGCAAATCAACGGCTGCGCATTTTGCCTGGAAATGCACAGTAAGGCGTTGCGCAAAGCAGGCGTTGCGCAGGCCAAACTCGACGCGCTGGCAGGTTGGCGAGTGAGCCACCACTTCAGTGAACAGGAACGTGCGGCGCTGGCATGGGCCGAATCGGTCACTCATATCGCCAGCACCCACGCGGAAGATGATGTTTATCTGCCGCTGCTCGACCATTTTAGCGCGAAAGAAATCAGCGATCTGACGTTTGCCATCAGCCTGATGAACTGCTTCAATCGCCTGGCGGTTGGTATGCGTATGTAATTCTGCCCTGCCGGATGGCGGGATAAATGCCTTCTCCGGCCTGGGATGTGTTCTCCTGTAGGCCGGATAAGACGCGACGCGTCGCCCTCAGGCAGCCCGTCATGCTACACATCCCTGCCCCCGTCACGCTCATCAACCCTGCCCTTCATCAATCTAAAATTACCATATCTTGTATGGTTGAATATTTTTAAAACTACATCTAGTATCACTCCTATCAAGACACCTACAATCCGACGCTATCAATCGCGTCGATCTTTTATCTACAAATGGAAATACGAATCATGCGTATTATTATTTACACTCGTAATAACTGTGTTCAGTGCCACGCCACTAAGCGGGCAATGGAAAGCCGCGGGTTTGATTTTGAGATGGTAAATATTGATTTGCAGCCCGCTCTGGCTGACAGCCTGCGCGATCAAGGCTTTCGTCAGTTACCGGTCGTTGTCGCCGGGGAAACCAGTTGGTCCGGGTTTCGCCCGGACATGATCAACCGTCTGCGCCCACAACCCGATATGGCCAGCGCATGAGTCAGCTCGTCTACTTCTCCAGCAGCTCCGAAAATACGCACCGCTTTATCCAGCGTCTGGGGCTGCCTGCCATCCGCATTCCGCTTAATGAACGCGAGCGGATCCGGGTCGACGAACCTTACATCTTAATCGTGCCGTCCTACGGCGGCGGCGGAACGGCAGGCGCGGTTCCGAGACAGGTGATCCGCTTTTTAAACGATCCGCACAACCGGGCGTTAATCCGTGGGGTGATTGCTTCCGGCAATCGCAATTTCGGTGAAGCCTATGGCCGCGCGGGTGAAGTCATCTCACAAAAATGCGGCGTGCCGTGGCTCTGGCGCTTTGAGCTGATGGGCACCCAAAGCGATATCGACAACGTTCGACAAGGAGTGAGTGAATTTTGGCAACGACAACCGCAGAACGCATAACCCAGCCAACGCTGGATTATCATGCCCTGAACGCCATGCTGAATCTGTACGATAAAGCTGGACGCATTCAGTTCGACAAAGACCATGAGGCGGTGGAGGCTTTCTTTGCCGCCCACGTCCGCCCCAACTCGCTGACGTTTGCCAGCCAGCAGGAGCGCCTGGAAACGCTGGTTGCTGAAGGCTACTACGACGAAAGCGTATTAAGCCGTTACGATCGCGCATTTGTAATAAAGCTCTTTGCTCACGCCCACGCCAGCGGATTCCGGTTCCAGACGTTCCTCGGCGCATGGAAGTTCTACACCAGCTATACGCTGAAAACGTTCGACGGTAAGCGCTATCTCGAAGATTTTGAGGATCGGGTCACGATGGTGGTGCTCACGCTGGCGCAAGGCGATGAAACGCTCGCCATGCAGCTTAGCGATGAAATGCTCTCCGGGCGCTTTCAGCCCGCCACGCCAACCTTCTTAAACTGCGGCAAACAGCAGCGCGGCGAGCTGGTTTCCTGCTTCCTGTTACGCATTGAAGACAACATGGAGTCCATTGGCCGGGCGGTTAACTCTGCGCTGCAACTTTCCAAGCGCGGCGGCGGCGTAGCGTTTTTGCTCTCTAACCTGCGTGAAGCAGGTGCGCCGATTAAACGCATTGAGAACCAGTCATCCGGCGTGATCCCGGTAATGAAAATGCTGGAAGATGCGTTTTCTTATGCCAATCAACTCGGCGCGCGTCAGGGCGCGGGCGCGGTGTATTTGCACGCGCATCATCCGGACATTTTGCGTTTTCTGGATACCAAACGTGAAAACGCCGACGAGAAAATCCGTATCAAAACCCTGTCGCTTGGCGTAGTGATCCCGGACATTACCTTTAAACTGGCCAAAGAGAATGCCGACATGGCGCTGTTCTCGCCCTATGACGTGGAACGCATTTACGGCAAAGCGTTCGGCGATATCGCCGTCAGTGAACGCTATGACGAACTGCTTGCCGATGGACGCGTGCGCAAAAAATACATTAACGCCCGCGATTTCTTCCAGCGGCTGGCTGAGATCCAGTTTGAGTCCGGCTACCCTTACATCATGTTTGAAGATACGGTGAATCGCGCGAATCCGATTGCTGGTCGTATTAACATGAGCAATCTGTGCTCCGAAATTTTGCAGGTTAACAGCGCCTCCACCTACGATGAAAATCTCAACTACGCGCAGACCGGACACGATATCTCCTGCAACCTCGGCTCGCTAAATATCGCCCATACCATGGATTCCCCGGATTTTGGTCGTACCGTGGAAACGGCGGTTCGCGGCTTAACCGCCGTTTCGGATATGAGTCATATTCGCAGCGTGCCCTCGATTGCAGCCGGAAACAGCGCATCGCACGCGATTGGTCTTGGTCAGATGAACCTGCATGGCTATCTGGCGCGGGAAGGCATCGCCTATGGCTCGCCGGAAGGGCTGGATTTCACCAATATCTACTTTTACACCATCACCTGGCATGCGCTGAATACGTCAATGAAGCTCGCCCGCGAACGTGGTAAAGCCTTTGCTGGATTCAGGCAGTCTCGCTACGCCAGCGGCGAGTATTTTAGCCAGTATCTGCAGGGTGACTGGCAGCCAAAAACCGACAAAGTTCGCGCACTGTTTGCCGCCAGCGGCATTACGCTGCCGACGCGTGAGATGTGGGCGCAGTTGCGTGAAGATGTCATGCGCTACGGCATTTATAACCAGAATTTACAGGCAGTTCCGCCAACCGGCTCTATTTCCTACATCAACCATGCGACGTCAAGTATTCACCCGATCGTGTCAAAAGTGGAAATTCGCAAAGAGGGCAAAACCGGGCGCGTGTACTACCCTGCTCCTTTTATGACCAATGAGAATCTGGCCTTGTATCAGGATGCCTACGAGATTGGCCCACAAAAAATTATCGATACCTATGCTGAAGCGACGCGCCATGTCGATCAGGGACTGTCGCTGACGCTCTTTTTCCCCGATACCGCCACTACCCGCGATATTAACAAAGCGCAGATCTACGCCTGGCGTAAGGGCATTAAATCGCTGTACTACATCCGACTGCGTCAGCTGGCGCTGGAAGGGACCGAAATCGAAGGTTGCGTGTCATGCGCGCTGTAAGGAGGAGATCATGACATTATCCCGCGTGAGCGCCATCAACTGGAACAAGATTGAAGATGATAAAGACCTGGAGGTATGGAATCGCCTGACCAGTAACTTCTGGCTACCGGAAAAAGTCCCGCTTTCTAACGACGTCCCGTCCTGGCAAACGCTGAGCGCTGCCGAGCAGCAGTTAACTATCCGCGTTTTTACCGGGCTAACGCTACTCGACACCATTCAGAATGTTGCCGGTGCGCCAGCGCTAATGGCGGATTCATTAACACCACACGAAGAAGCGGTGCTGTCGAATATCAGCTTTATGGAAGCCGTTCACGCCCGCTCATACAGCTCTATTTTCTCCACGCTTTGCCAGACCAAAGATGTGGATGCCGCCTACGCCTGGAGTGAGGAAAATATCCCGCTCCAACGTAAGGCGCAGATTATTCTGGCCCATTACGCCAGCGATAATCCGTTGCACAAGAAGATTGCCAGCGTGTTTCTGGAATCATTCCTGTTCTATTCCGGCTTCTGGTTGCCGATGTATTTCTCCAGCCGCGGCAAACTGACTAATACCGCCGATCTCATTCGTCTGATCATTCGTGATGAAGCGGTCCATGGGTATTACATTGGTTATAAATTTCAAAAAAGCCTGGAGCATATTTCCGAATCCGCACGCGAGGAGTTAAAGAATTTTGCCCTCGACCTGCTCATGGAGTTGTATGATAACGAAGCGCGTTATACAGAAGAATTGTATGCAGAAACCGGTTGGGTGGATGACGTCAAAGCCTTCCTTTGTTACAACGCCAATAAGGCATTAATGAATTTGGGTTATGAGGCGTTATTCCCGTCAGAAATGGCGGAGGTTAACCCGGCAATCCTTGCCGCGCTGTCGCCCAACGCAGACGAAAACCACGATTTCTTCTCAGGTTCTGGCTCATCTTATGTGATGGGTAAAGCTATCGAAACCGAAGACGACGACTGGAATTTTTAACTCTCATTTTCACGGGAAATACCGTACATTTTTCGCGGTAATATTTTAACAGGATCACACTTTTATCGTGCAATTATAATTGTGTGATCTACACTCAATATCAGCCGCATTATTCGCCTGCATTACACCAATTCAGGCGCTTTTTCATTGGCGTTTACAAAAAATATCAGTTAACGCACATTCACGCTCAGCCCTTATATCACGGGAAATCCCGCCGACTGACCTTCGGCAATATTCATGCCACAACTAAATTCAGGGTTGTCTCAGATTCTCAGTATGTTAGGGTAGAAAAAGGTCACTATTTCCATCAGGTAACATATCGATATAAACAAATAACAGGAATCATTCTATTGCATGGCAATTAAATTAGAAGTGAAGAACCTCTATAAGATATTTGGCGAGCATCCTCAGAGAGCGTTCAAATATATTGAAAAAGGACTTACAAAAGAGCAAATTCTGGAGAAAACAGGGCTATCGCTTGGCGTTAAAGACGCCAGTCTGGCCATTGAAGAAGGCGAGATATTTGTCATCATGGGATTATCCGGCTCGGGTAAATCCACAATGGTACGCCTTCTCAATCGCCTGATTGAACCCACCCGCGGACAGGTACTGATCGACGGCGTAGATATCGCCCGGATCTCCGATGCCGAACTCCGCGAGGTGCGCAGAAAAAAGATTGCGATGGTCTTTCAGTCCTTTGCCCTGATGCCGCATATGACGGTGCTGGACAATACGGCATTTGGCATGGAATTAGCCGGCGTCGCCGCGGATGAACGTCGCGAAAAGGCGCTGGATGCGCTACGTCAGGTCGGTCTGGAGAATTACGCTCACAGCTACCCGGATGAACTTTCCGGGGGGATGCGCCAGCGTGTAGGCCTTGCCCGCGCATTAGCCATTAATCCTGACATCTTATTAATGGATGAGGCCTTCTCAGCCCTCGATCCATTAATTCGCACCGAGATGCAGGATGAACTGGTAAAACTCCAGGCGAAGCATCAACGCACCGTGGTCTTTATTTCCCATGATCTCGACGAAGCTATGCGTATTGGCGACAGAATTGCCATTATGCAAAACGGTGAAGTAGTACAGGTCGGTACACCGGATGAAATCCTGAATAATCCGGCTAATGATTATGTACGCACCTTCTTCCGCGGCGTTGATATTAGCCAGGTGTTCAGCGCGAAAGATATTTCCCGCCGTAGCCCCGAAGGTTTAATTCGTAAAACACCCGGTGTAGGCCCTCGTTCGGCGCTGCAATTATTGCAGGACAAAGATCGCGAATATGGTTACGTGATCGAACGTGGCAATAAATTCGTCGGCGTCGTCTCTATCGACTCACTAAAAACCGCGCTTAGTCAGGCGCAAGGTATTGAAGCGGCGTTGATCAATGAACCGCTGGCTGTCGATGCACAAACTCCTCTCAGCGAGTTGCTTTCTCATGTCGGCCAGGCACCGTGCGCGGTACCGGTAGTTGACGAGGAACAGCAGTATGTGGGCGTCATTTCAAAACGCATGCTGTTACAGGCTTTAGATCGTGAGGGGGCAAACAATGGCTGATCAAACTAATCCGTGGGATACCACACCAGCGGCCGATAGCGCCGCACAGACCGCCGATGCGTGGAGCACACCATCCTCCGCGCCTACTGACGGCGGTAGCGCAGACTGGCTGACCAGCGCGCCCGCGCCGGCACCAGAGCATTTTAATATTATGGATCCGTTCCATAAGACGCTGATCCCATTGGACAGTTGGGTCACCGAGGGGATCGACTGGGTGGTTACCCATTTTCGTCCGGTCTTCCAGGGCATCCGTGTACCGGTGGATTACATTCTCAACGGCTTCCAGCAAATGCTTTTAGGTATGCCAGCCCCCGTGGCGATTATCCTGTTCGCCCTGATCGCCTGGCAGATTTCCGGCGTTGGAATGGGTGTCGCGACGCTGATTTCGTTGATTGCTATCGGCGCCATTGGCGCGTGGTCGCAAGCGATGATCACGCTGGCGCTGGTGCTGACCGCGTTACTGTTCTGTGTGGTGATCGGTCTGCCGATGGGCATCTGGTTGGCGCGCAGCCCTCGGGCGGCAAAGATTGTTCGTCCTCTGCTGGATGCGATGCAAACCACCCCCGCTTTCGTGTATTTGGTGCCGATTGTCATGCTGTTCGGTATTGGTAACGTCCCGGGCGTAGTGGTGACGATTATCTTCGCCCTGCCGCCAATCGTCCGTCTGACCATTCTGGGGATTAACCAGGTGCCGGCCGACCTGATTGAAGCCTCGCGCTCGTTTGGCGCCAGCCCGCGTCAGATGCTGTTTAAAGTGCAGCTCCCGCTGGCGATGCCCACGATTATGGCCGGGGTTAACCAAACGCTGATGCTGGCGCTCTCGATGGTGGTCATCGCCTCGATGATTGCCGTTGGCGGATTGGGTCAGATGGTTCTGCGCGGAATTGGTCGTCTGGATATGGGATTAGCCACGGTTGGTGGCGTTGGGATTGTGATCCTCGCCATCATCCTGGATCGCCTGACGCAGGCCGTTGGTCGCGATTCGCGTAGCCGGGGTAACCGTCGCTGGTACACCACCGGTCCCGTTGGGCTTATCACTCGCCCTTTCACGAAGTAATACACCCGTTGCCCGGTGGCGCTGCGCTTACCGGGCCTACACGTCCCTCCAATAATTAAGGAACAACGATGCGACAGAAAGTTATTATTGCCACAGCGTTTGCCACCCTTGTCTCCACCAGCACTTTCGCTGCCGACCTGCCGGGCAAAGGCATTACCGTCCAGCCAATCCAGAGCACTATCTCTGAAGAATCCTTCCAGACGCAGCTGGTTGCCCGCGCGCTGGAGAAACTGGGTTACACCGTTAACAAAACCAGCGAAGTTGACTATAACGTCGGCTATACCTCCATTGCCTCTGGCGATGCAACTTTTACCGCCGTGAACTGGCAGCCGCTGCATGATGATATGTACGCCGCGGCGGGCGGAGACAAAAAGTTTTATCGCGAGGGGGTATTCGTTACGGGTGCCGCACAGGGTTATCTGATCGACAAAAAAACCGCTGAGCAGTACAAAATCACCAACATCGCCCAGTTAAAAGATCCCAAGATCGCCAAAATTTTTGACACCAACGGCGACGGCAAAGCCGATATGATGGGCTGTTCGCCAGGCTGGGGCTGTGAAGCGGTGATCAACCACCAGAACAAAGCCTTCGATCTGGAAAAAACGGTCGAGGTCAGCCACGGTAACTATGCGGCGATGATGGCAGACACCATCACCCGCTTTAAAGAAGGCAAACCCATTCTTTACTACACCTGGACGCCGTACTGGGTCAGCGACGTGATGAAGCCGGGCAAAGATGTGGTCTGGTTGCAGGTACCGTTCTCTTCCCTGCCGGGTGAGCAGAAAGATATCGATACCAAATTGCCAAACGGCGCTAACTACGGCTTCCCGGTGAACACCATGCACATCGTCGCCAACAAAGCCTGGGCGGAGAAAAATCCGGCGGCAGCGAAACTGTTCGCTATCATGAAATTACCGTTGGCGGATATCAACGCACAGAACGCGATGATGCATGATGGTAAAGCGTCTGAAGCCGATGTTCAGGGTCACGTAGACGGCTGGATCAAAGCCCACCAGCAGCAGTTTGACGGCTGGGTGAACGAAGCGCTGGCTGCGCAGAAATAACCCACTCGCAGGTCTGATAAGCATAGCGCCATCAGGCACAGTAACCGCACCATTGCCGGATACGCTAACGCTTATCCGGCCTGTTTCCCTCTATCCCACCTAAACCGCACAATCCATCACCCAACAAATCAGCAACAGTTAATCACTTCCGTTATGATTGTTTTCTGCAACCCATTATTCAGTTGAAAACCATGACGAAAACCACTCAGGGACTTAGCCCTTCGCTGATCCTGTTAATGTCTATCGCCACCGGCCTTGCCGTCGCCAGTAACTATTACGCGCAACCGCTGCTCGACACCATCGCCCGCAACTTCTCACTGTCAGCCAGTACAGCAGGATTTATCGTCACCGCGGCCCAGCTCGGCTATGCCGCAGGTTTGCTATTCCTGGTACCGCTTGGCGATATGTTTGAGCGACGGATGTTGATTGTCTCCATGACGCTGCTGGCGGCTGGCGGCATGCTGATTACCGCCAGCAGCCAGTCGTTGGGCATGCTTATCCTCGGCACCGCCCTGACCGGACTGTTCTCGGTAGTGGCGCAGATCCTGGTTCCACTGGCGGCAACGCTTGCCACCCCGGACAAGCGCGGGAAAGTCGTCGGGACGATTATGAGTGGCCTGTTGCTGGGTATTCTGCTGGCGCGTACCGTAGCCGGGTTACTGGCGAACCTTGGCGGTTGGCGCACCGTATTTTGGGTGGCATCGATACTGATGGCATTGATGGCGATTGCGCTGTGGCGCGGTCTGCCGAAGATGAAATCAGATACCCATCTTAACTATCCGCAGCTGTTAGGTTCCGTATTCAGCCTGTTTACCCATGATAAATTGCTGCGTACCCGCGCAATGCTGGGTTGCCTGACTTTCGCCAACTTCAGCATTCTGTGGACCTCAATGGCATTTTTGCTCGCCGCGCCGCCGTTTAACTATTCTGAAGGGATGATCGGTCTGTTCGGTCTGGCGGGAGCCGCGGGGGCGTTAGGCGCACGCCCGGCGGGTGGTTTTGCCGATAAAGGAAAATCACATCTCACCACTACCGTTGGCCTGTTGTTACTGTTGCTCTCGTGGCTGGCTATCTGGCTCGGGCATACTTCGGTGCCAATGCTGATTATCGGTATTCTGGTTCTTGATCTCACCGTTCAGGGGGTGCATATCACTAACCAGACGGTTATCTATCGCATTCATCCGGATGCACGTAACCGTCTGACCGCCGGCTACATGACCAGCTATTTTATTGGCGGGGCCGCGGGTTCGTTGATTTCGGCCTCCGCCTGGCAACATGCCGGTTGGGCTGGCGTTTGTCTGGCGGGTACGACCGTTGCCGTACTCAACCTGTTGGTCTGGTGGCGAGGTTTTCACCGTCAGGAAGCCGTAAATTAAGCGTATAGCGCTTGTTTACCGCTGATTGGGCTCCTCAGGGTGTTAAGGAGCCCATCAGTCTGCTAAGGTTATAACTCATTGAACCAAGTTATATTAATTTCGGTAATGAAACCTATAACCCTATGGAAAGCCCTATACCCCAGTCCGGATCCCGTTCGGCGACGTTAACGGAAGGATTCAAAGACAGTCTGCCGATAGTTATCAGCTATATTCCGGTCGCTTTTGCATTTGGTCTAAATGCTACTCGCCTTGGCTTTACGCCGGTCGAAAGCGTCTTTTTCTCCTGCATTATCTATGCGGGAGCCAGCCAGTTTGTCATTACCACCATGCTTGCCGCAGGCAGTTCTCTGTGGGTCGCCGCACTGACCGTTATGGCTATGGATATCCGCCATGTTTTATACGGTCCCTCCCTGCGCAGTCGCATCACACAGCGCCTGAACAAACCCAAAAGCGCGCTGTGGGCCTTTGGCCTCACCGATGAAGTCTTTGCCGCCGCAACGGCTAAACTGGTCCGGGATAATCGGCGCTGGAGTGAAAACTGGATGATTGGCATTGCGCTATGTTCCTGGGCTTCCTGGGTATTCGGCACAGTGATCGGCGCGTTTTCCGGTAGTGGTTTACTCAAAGATTATCCCGCGGTTGAAGCGGCACTGGGCTTCATGCTTCCGGCGCTATTTATGAGTTTCCTGCTCGCCTCTTTCCAGCGTCAACAGGCGCTCTGCGTGACTGCCGCACTGGCTGGCGCGCTGGCCGGGGTAATACTCTTTTCTATCCCTGCTGCCATCCTTTTGGGCATCATCTGTGGATGCCTGACCGCGCTGCTCCAGTCATTTTGGCAGGGAGGACCTGATGAGCTATGAAGTTTTACTGCTCGGCCTGCTGGTCGGCTGCGTGAATTATTGCTTTCGCTATTTACCGCTCCGTCTTGGGGTAGGGAATGTTCGCCCGACAAGACGCGGTGCGACGGGCATATTACTTGACACCATTGGCATTGCATCAATTTGCGCCCTGTTGGTGGTGTCTACCGCGCCAGAAGTGATGCACGATGCTCGTCGGTTCGTGCCTACGCTGGTAGGGTTTGTCATACTGGGCGCAAGCTTCTATAAGACCCGCAGCATCATCATTCCGACCTTACTGAGTGCTCTGGGCTACGGATTAGCCTGGAAAATGCTGGTTGGCTTATAGACAAAAACAATCATTTTAAATAAATAATACATTTACTTTATTTGTCACTGTCGTTACTATATCGGCTGAAATTAATGAGGTTATACCCAAATGGATAGTTCGTTTACGCCCATTGAACAAATGCTAAAATTTCGCGCCAGCCGCTACGAAGAGTTCCCTTATCAGGAAGTGCTTCTGACTCGTCTTTGCATGCACATGCAGGGCAAGCTGCTGGAAAATCGCAATAAGATGCTGAAAGCTCAAGGGATTAACGAGACATTGTTTATGGCGTTGATTACGCTGGAGTCTCAGGAAAACCACAGTATTCAGCCTTCTGAACTGAGTTGCGCGCTTGGCTCGTCACGGACTAACGCTACCCGCATTGCGGATGAGTTAGAAAAACGTGGCTGGATTGAACGTCGCGAAAGCGATAACGATCGCCGCTGTCTGCATCTGCAATTGACCGAAAAAGGCCATGCTTTTTTGCAAGAGGTGTTACCACCTCAGCACAACTGCCTGCATCAACTCTGGTCATCTCTTAGCACCACCGAAAAAGATCAGCTTGAGCAAATCACCCGTAAACTTCTGACCCGTCTTGACCAGATGGAGCAGGATGGCACGGTATTAGAAGCGCTGCGCTAACGCGCCGACTCGCTCAGAAATCCAGATTTATAAATGAAAACCGACAGGCCAGCACGCATACTGCTGGCCTTTCTGATGAACAGGTCGGCTCAGCCGATGTGAAAAAAATAAGATCGTGGAGAACAACATGAGCGCAAATGCGGAGACTCAAACCCCGCAGCAACCGGTTAAGAAGAATGGCAAACGTAAAAGTATGCTGCTCCTTCTGACCTTGCTCTTTATTATCATTGCCGTGGCATATGGGATTTATTGGTTTTTAGTACTACGTCATTACGAAGATACTGACGATGCGTACGTGGCAGGGAACCAGGTTCAGATCATGGCGCAGGTATCAGGCAGCGTGACGAAAGTCTGGGCTGATAACACTGACTTTGTTAAACAAGGCGATGTGCTGGTTACTCTCGATCAGACGGATGCTAAGCAGGCATTCGAAAAAGCCAAAACGGCATTGGCTTCCAGCGTGCGCCAGACGCACCAACTGATGATCAACAGTAAGCAGTTACAGGCTAGCATTGAAGTGCAGAGAACCGCGCTGGCGCAGGCACAAAGCGACTTTAATCGCCGCGTCCCGCTGGGCAACGCCAACCTGATTGGCCGCGAAGAGCTGCAACATGCGCGAGATGCCGTTGCCAGCGCTCAGGCGCAGCTTGATGTCGCTATCCAGCAATATAATGCTAACCAGGCAATGATTCTCGGCAGCAAGCTGGAAGATCAGCCCGCCGTACAACAGGCCGCCACCGAAGTGCGCAACGCCTGGCTGGCGCTGGAACGTACCAGAATCGTCAGTCCAATGACCGGCTATGTTTCCCGTCGTGCCGTACAGCCTGGCGCGCAAATCAGCCCAACCACGCCGCTGATGGCAGTTGTTCCGGCCACCAACCTGTGGGTCGATGCTAACTTTAAAGAAACGCAGCTAGCGCACATGCGTATCGGCCAGCCTGCGACGGTTATCAGTGATATTTACGGCGATGACGTGAAATACACCGGTAAAATTGTTGGCCTTGATATGGGTACGGGCAGCGCCTTCTCCCTGCTGCCTGCGCAAAACGCAACCGGTAACTGGATCAAAGTCGTCCAGCGTCTGCCGGTACGTATCGAACTGGATGCGCAGCAGCTGGCGCAACATCCGCTGCGGATCGGTTTGTCTACGCTGGTTACGGTAGATACCTCCAATCGTGACGGACAGATTCTGGCAAGCCAGGTCCGCACCACGCCGGTATCAGAAAGTAATGCACGTGAAATCAACCTTGCTCCGGTCAATAAAATGATCGAAGAGATCGTGCGGGCCAACGCGGGCTAATTCAAAGGTGCGTGTGATGCAACAGCAAAAACCGCTGGAAGGCGCGCAGCTCGTCATTATGACGATCGCGCTGTCTCTGGCGACATTCATGCAGGTGCTGGACTCCACCATTGCTAACGTGGCGATCCCTACTATCGCCGGGAACCTGGGCTCTTCGCTGAGCCAGGGAACCTGGGTGATCACCTCATTCGGGGTGGCGAACGCTATCTCAATTCCAATCACCGGTTGGTTGGCAAAGCGCTTTGGCGAAGTAAGGCTATTCATGTGGTCAACGACTGCCTTCGTCATTGCGTCATGGGCATGCGGGATGTCCACCAGCCTGAACATGCTGATTTTCTTCCGCGTGGTACAAGGGATTGTCGCCGGTCCACTAATTCCGCTTTCGCAAAGCCTGCTGCTGAATAATTATCCTCCCGCCAAGCGTTCCATTGCCCTCGCGCTGTGGTCGATGACGGTGATTGTCGCCCCAATATGCGGCCCTATTCTTGGGGGCTATATCAGCGACAACTATCACTGGGGTTGGATATTCTTCATCAACGTGCCAATCGGCGCGGCGGTGGTATTGATGACTCTGCAAACTCTACGCGGGCGAGAAACCAAAACCGAGCAGCGACGCATTGACGCCATTGGTTTGGCATTGCTGGTCATTGGTATCGGTAGCTTGCAGATTATGCTCGACCGCGGCAAAGAGCTGGACTGGTTTGCCTCACAGGAGATTATCATCCTGACGGTGGTCGCCGTTGTCGCTATCAGCTTCCTGATCGTCTGGGAGCTTACCGACGAACACCCGATTGTCGATCTCTCGCTGTTTAAGTCGCGAAACTTTACCATCGGCTGCTTGTGTATCAGTCTGGCCTATATGCTCTACTTCGGCGCAATCGTCCTGCTGCCGCAGCTATTGCAGGAAGTTTACGGATATACAGCAACCTGGGCCGGTCTGGCCTCCGCCCCGGTTGGGGTGATCCCGGTGATCCTGTCGCCGATAATCGGTCGCTTCGCGCATAAGCTGGATATGCGTCGTCTGGTCACGTTCAGTTTTATTATGTACGCCGTCTGTTTCTACTGGCGCGCATGGACGTTCGAACCGGGTATGGATTTTGGCGCATCGGCCTGGCCGCAGTTTATTCAGGGATTCGCGGTAGCCTGCTTCTTTATGCCGCTGACGACCATTACGCTGTCCGGTTTACCGCCTGAACGTCTGGCGGCGGCGTCCAGCTTGTCTAACTTTACGCGAACGCTGGCAGGTTCTATCGGAACCTCCATCACCACGACAATGTGGACTAACCGTGAGTCGCTACACCATGCGCAGTTAACGGAGTCCGTTAACCCCTACAACCCAAATGCACAAGCAATGTATAACCAACTGCAGGGATTAGGGATGAGCAAGGAGCAAGCCTCTGGCTGGCTGGCCCAACAGATAACCAATCAAGGGCTGATCATTTCCGCCAACGAAATCTTCTGGATGTCAGCGGGGATCTTCCTGGTGCTGCTTGGTCTTGTCTGGTTCGCTAAACCGCCGTTTGGCGCAGGCGGCGGCGCGGGCGGCGCACATTGATCAAAAAAGCCAGTTCATCTGAACTGGCTTTTTTATACCGGCTGGCGCCTATTATTTGTCGACCAGATGAGAAGCGTGAGCTTCACCATCCAGCATGACAACTAAATATGCAGTTCCTGCAGCTTCTCTTTCGGCAGTGCCAGCTCTTCATTGCTGTTCACACGAACATCGTGCTCAAGGATATGACGGGCAATGTCCTGCGCTTCACTGAGAGAGTGCATCTGATACGTGCCGCACTGGTAAATGTTCAGTTCTGGGATCTGGTTTTGATCCTGCACTTTCAGTACGTCAGCCATCGCCGCTTTCCACGCGTCGGCAACACGCTGCTCGTCCGGCGTGCCAATCAGGCTCATGTAGAAGCCGGTGCGGCATCCCATCGGAGAGATATCGATAATCTCAACGCCGTTACCGTTGAGGTGGTTACGCATAAAACCTGCAAACAGGTGTTCCAGCGTATGGATACCTTTCTCAGGCATCACTTCTTTGTTCGGAATGCAGAAACGCAGATCAAACACGGTGATTGCGTCGCCATGCGGGGTGTTCATCGTTTTTGCAACCCGGACCGCGGGAGCTTCCATCCGGGTGTGATCGACAGTAAAACTATCTAACAACGGCATTTAGCCACCTCCGATAAATTTTTTAAAAATAATCTGAACTCTTTGTTCCGGGGCGAGTCTGAGTATATGAAAGACGCGCATTTGTTATCATCATCCCTGTTTTCAGAGATGAAATTTTGGCCACTCCCGAGTGGCCTTTTTCTTTTGTATCAAGCGTGCTTTTCCAGCCACACGCTAAACGGCTCGGTATCAGCCGCTTCGATCTCCTGCTGACGACGCTTTGACGCTTCGGTTTCAGCAATAAACTCTTCTTCCTGCAATATTTCCAACGGCTCTTCGCGCAGAAGGTTTCGGTATGCCTCACCCAACGCTTTGCCCGTACCGCCAATGCCTTCATCAATCATAGACCGTAGGATCCGGGCGGAGAATGTCAGTTCAGGATTATCAAAGCAGGCGACCAACTCGTCGCATACCTTTTGATACTCCTCTCCCCCGTGGATGCTGTCCAGCGTTTGTGCTACGCGTTTCAGGTCGCGGAACAAATCTTTACCCACTTCAGGCAGTGGGAACTGCGCTGTCTCACAGCCAATGCCTAAGGTCAGGCCAGGCTTACGCCCTTCCAGAATAACGCGATTCCAGTTAGTACGCGTACATAACAGCTCATCGCTACTCATTTCCGGCGCATCGGCCAATGCGCACCAGACCATAAACAGATCGAGGAAGCGTACCTGTTGCTCGTCTACGCCGATTGGTGAGAACGGGTTAATATCCAGTGAACGTACTTCGATGTACTCAATACCGCCACGCAGAAGCGCGTCAGAAGGCGTTTCACCACGACGAGTGACGCGTTTCGGACGGATAGGCGCATACAGTTCATTTTCAATCTGCAAAACGTTGCTGTTAATTTGCAGACGCTTACCGTCCTTCTCCAGACCGATCGCCGCGTACTCCTCGGAAGGGGTTTTAATCGCGCGCTTTAATCCTGCCACATACTCATGCAAATCGTTAAACGTAATTCCGAGATTGCTTTGCGACTTATTGGTATAGCCCAAATCGCTCAAACGCAGCGACGTCGCGTACGGCAGGTAATACATCCCACAGTCGGTTTTTTCAAACGGCAGGGTGGTCGGTTTTCCTTGCAGGAAGGAGGAACAAATGGCCGGAGAAGCGCCAAACAGATACGGGATGACCCAGCCAAAACGGTAATAGTTACGGATCAGACGGAAGTAACCCGCAGAGATCTTCTCTTTAGCATCTTCACCGTCCGTTACGCCGCATTTCGCCTGCCAGAAAGCCATCGGCAGCGAGAAGTTGTAATGTACGCCGGAGATGGTCTGCATCAACGCGCCATAACGGTTTTTGAGGCCTTCGCGATAAAGCGTTTTCAAACGACCGGTATTCGACGTACCGTACTGCGCCAGCTCAATATCCTGACCGTCGGCAATATAGCAAGGCATGCTCAACGGCCACATACGCTCGTCGCCCAGGTTTCTGGCGGTATAACGATGCAGGTCGCGCATGAACGTCAGCATTTTATGAATATCGTCGCCAGGTGGAGTAATAAACTCCAGCAGCGCTTCGGCAAAGTCCGTGGTTATCCACTTATGTGTTAGCGCTGAGCCTAACACCTCAGGATGGCCTGTCGTCGCCAATGACCCATCAGCATTGACGCGCAGCGTTTCACGCTCCAGCCCACGTTGAATCCCCTTTAACGCCTGAGGATGGTTTTCCAGCCAGGCCAGCGCCTGTGATACGTTCGGGATCAAATTGACCTCCCGCCTGTCAAAATCGTTTTAATTAGCATAATGGTATTGGTTACCCTGAAGGCTATCTCACAACACAATTAGTGCCACCACATAATGCCTTGCGTCGTAACCGCTGCGACAACAACATAGCGCAACGCCTTGCCAAGGCATAAGAAAAAGAGAACTGGGCCCCACGAGATGCGCATCCATCCAGCTAACAGGCACAGTAAATCACCCACAACCGGCATCCAGCTTAATAATAGTGTGACAGCGCCATAGCGCCGCAGCCAGCCAGTGGCTTTCTCTTGCCAGCGCGATGTTTTACGCAATGGAAAGAAACGCCCAAGGATAACGTTAGTTAACCCTCCAAGGCTATTACCCATTGTTGCTGTTAAGACTAAGACCCAGGGATGACTTACCCCAGAAATCAGCAAAGCAACCAGAACAACTTCAGAATTGCCGGGTAATAGCGTGGCGCTGAGAAAACTGCTGGCAAACAGTGACAGGAGCGATAGTCCATCACTCACAATAACCGAACATCCACGGCGTCCATCCCCGCTGCGCTCGCCGCCTGCAGTCCAAAATCGGCATCTTCAAACACGACGCAGCGCGCCGGAACAACCCCCATTCGCTCAGCACAAAGCAAGAACGTATCAGGAGCAGGCTTATGGCGTTGTACGTGATCGGCGGCCACCACAGCATCAAAATAGCGACGCAGACCAAGGTGAGCGAGTAGAGCCTCTGCAATTGCGCTTTCACTCCCCGTCCCTACCGACATAGGACGGCGGCCATGCCAGGCTTTCACTACTTCAACCAACGGTAAAGGCTGGACGCTATCCAGCAGCATGCTTTTTACCTTGTCCGTTTTTTCTCGTGCCAAAACATGGGGGTCAAGATCGGCATGATTCAATTCAATCACCGCCTGGGCAATACGCCACGTTGGAGAGCCGTTGAGGGCAACCATGGCTTGTTCATCAAACCGTAGCCCATAATGGCCCAATACCTCATGCCACGCCTTACGGTGCGTAGGTTCGGTATCCAGGATGGTGCCATCCATATCAAAAATCAAACCCGCATAACGTTCGTACATCGTCTTCTCACAAGCCGAATGACCAGACGTTATTTTATCGTAATTGATTGATTTTGTCGCTGACAGCGAATTGAGGGATGTTCAGGGAGTATGTGGAAATGATTCATGAGGGGGAAAGTGCTGGCGATTATCTCGGAGAAGATGGTGCATCCGGGAGGATTACTCGGCTGCGCCTCGCCCTGCGGGCCGTTGCTGAAGCAACGTTATCCTCCCTGGCGCTGGCGATTATCTCGCAGACCATGAAGAAACAGTTTCGCTGTTATTCAGGAGAAGATGGTGCATCCGGGAGGATTCGAACCTCCGACCGCTCGGTTCGTAGCCGAGTACTCTATCCAGCTGAGCTACGGATGCATCGGGAATTGCTGATTACTACTGATACGGCAAAGAAGATGGTGCATCCGGGAGGATTACTCGGCTGCGCCTCGCCCTGCGGGCCGTTGCTGAAGCAACGTTATCCTCCCTGGTGCTGGCGATTATCTCGCAGACCATGCAACAACAGTTTCGCTGTTATTCAGGAGAAGATGGTGCATCCGGGAGGATTCGAACCTCCGACCGCTCGGTTCGTAGCCGAGTACTCTATCCAGCTGAGCTACGGATGCATCGGAAAACTTGCTTTACTGCCGATATTGATATCGTAATAAACGATATCAAGTAAGAGATGGTGCATCCGGGAGGATTCGAACCTCCGACCGCTCGGTTCGTAGCCGAGTACTCTATCCAGCTGAGCTACGGATGCATCGGGAAACTTACTTTACTGCAGATTTGATGTCGCTGCTAAAGCGCTATCAAGTAATATGGTGCATCCGGGAGGATTCGAACCTCCGACCGCTCGGTTCGTAGCCGAGTACTCTATCCAGCTGAGCTACGGATGCAAATGGCGGTGAGGCGGGGATTCGAACCCCGGATGCAGCTTTTGACCGCATACTCCCTTAGCAGGGGAGCGCCTTCAGCCTCTCGGCCACCTCACCAACACGCCTCTTACGAGTGCTTCGAAGAACTTGTTTCTGCTCATCGTCGCTGCGTGGCGCACATATTACTTTCTGGGACTTATAAGTCAAACAATTTTTCCAGAGCTTTTATCGTTTGCACATTTCACGCGCAATTAGTCTGCAAAAACGGCAAAAAGAGTGTTTTATCAACAGATAAATTGGCAGTTTCCGCAGACAATGAACAAACAGAAAATTCGCCGGGAACGACAATGTGCGTATGGGAAAAGAGAAAATGGGGGGAGTGAAGCAGAAAAGCGAAGAAAGAGGACAACTCAATCAGGTTGCGCCTCACCAGAATGGTGAGACGCGAAAACCTTAATAACTGGACTGCTGGGATTTTTCAGCCTGGATACGCTGGTAGATCTCTTCACGATGGACAGAAACTTCTTTCGGGGCGTTTACGCCAATGCGTACCTGGTTGCCCTTCACCCCTAAAACTGTCACGGTGACCTCATCGCCTATCATGAGGGTCTCACCAACTCGACGAGTCAGAATCAGCATTCTTTGCTCCTTGAAAGATTAAAAGAGTCGGGTCTCTCTGTATCCCGGCATTATCCATCATATAACGCCAAAAAGTAAGCGATGACAAACACCTAAGTGTAAGCAGTCACGGCATCACATTCTGTTAAACCTAAGTTTAGCCGATATACACAACTTCAACCTGACTTTATCGTTGTCGATAGCGTTGATGCAAACGCTGCGGATTGAAGCCCGCAGCGTCGACTTACGCTTATAATTATTACAGTTTTGCGCTGACCCAGCCTTTCACACTGGCTAACGCTGCAGGCAGAGCCGCTGCATCCGTACCACCGGCTTGCGCCATGTCCGGACGACCACCACCCTTACCGCCTACCTGCTGAGCGACCATACCAACCAGTTCCCCTGCTTTCACTCGGTCTGTCACATCCTTAGACACACCAGCAATCAGAGAAACCTTACCTTCAACTACCGTTGCCAGAACGATAACGGTAGACCCCAGTTGATTTTTCAGATCATCAACCATGGTACGCAACATTTTCGGCTCAACGTCCGCAAGTTCACTGACCAGCAGCTTCACGCCGTTGATATCAACCGCTTTGCTGGAGAGATTTGCACTCTCCTGCGCCGCAGCCTGTTCCTTCAATTGCTGCAATTCTTTTTCGAGTTGACGCGTACGTTCCAGTACAGAACGCACTTTATCACCGATATTCTGGCTATCGCCTTTCAGCAGCTGCGCGATATCGCTTAAGCGGTCGCTCTCAGCATGCACCGTTTGGATAGCGCCTTCACCGGTTACGGCTTCGATACGACGAACGCCCGCCGCCGTGCCTGACTCAGACACAATGCGGAACAGACCGATATCCCCCGTACGGCTGGCGTGAGTACCGCCACACAGTTCGGTGGAGAAATCGCCCATACTCAGAACGCGCACGTGGTCATCATATTTCTCGCCAAACAGCGCCATTGCGCCTTTGGCTTTCGCCGCTTCCAGATCCATGATGTTCGTTTCAATCGGCAGGTTGCGACGAATTTGCGCATTCACCAGATCTTCAACGGCACGGATTTCAGCAG
This sequence comes from Citrobacter werkmanii, assembly GCF_008693645.1. Taxonomy (NCBI): domain Bacteria; kingdom Pseudomonadati; phylum Pseudomonadota; class Gammaproteobacteria; order Enterobacterales; family Enterobacteriaceae; genus Citrobacter; species Citrobacter werkmanii. Next base: position 3,989,153 of record NZ_CP044101.1, read on the forward strand.
GCTTCATGGCTTCGGTATGAGAGAAGTCGAAACGCAGCACTTTATCGTTAACCAGCGAGCCTTTCTGTGCCACATGCGTGCCCAATACCTGGCGCAGCGCCGCGTGCATCAGGTGCGTTGCGGAGTGATTCAAGCGGATACGCGCACGACGAGCTTCATCCACATCAGCCTGTACTGCATCGCCTATTTTCAGAGAACCCGCAGACAGTTTGCCGATATGACCAATCGCCTGGCCATATTTTTGCGTGTCACTCACGGCAAACGCAAAGCCCGCACCTTTCAGTTCGCCCTTGTCGCCAACCTGACCACCAGATTCCGCATAGAACGGCGTCTGATCCAGTACAACAACAGCGTCCTGACCGGCGTTAATGGCGTCTACCGCTTTACCATCGACAAACAGCGCAGTCACTTTGCCGTTCAGCTCAAGATGCTCATACCCTTTAAATTCTGAAGCGCCATCAACGCGAATCATCGCATTGTAGTCTGCGCCAAAACCGCTGGCTTCACGCGCACGACGGCGCTGTTCTTCCATTGCGGCTTCAAAGCCCGCCTCGTCAACCTTGATGTTGCGCTCGCGGCAAACGTCTGCCGTCAGGTCAACCGGGAAGCCGTATGTGTCATACAGACGGAAGGCGGTTTCGCCATCCAGCGTATCACCCGTCAGTTTTGCCAGCTCTTCGTCCAGCAGTGCCAGACCACGTTCCAGCGTACGAGCGAACTGTTCTTCTTCGGTTTTCAGAACCTGTTCAACCATTGCCTGTTGACGCTTCAGCTCTTCACCTGCAGACCCCATGACTTCCACCAACGGACCAACCAGCTTGTAGAAGAAGGTATCCTTCGCGCCCAGCATGTTGCCATGACGTACCGCGCGGCGAATGATACGGCGCAGCACATAGCCACGGTTTTCATTCGACGGGACAACGCCATCGGCAATCAGGAATGCACAAGAACGGATATGGTCGGCGATAACGCGCAGCGACTTGTTGCTCAGATCGGTCGCACCAGTAACTTTCGCGACGGATTCAATCAGTGAGCGGAACAGGTCAATTTCATAGTTGGAGTTAACGTGTTGCAGCACGGCCGCAATACGCTCCAGCCCCATACCGGTATCCACGGACGGCTTCGGCAGCGGTTCCATGGTGCCGTCAGCCTGACGGTTGAACTGCATGAAGACGATGTTCCAGATCTCAATGTAGCGATCGCCATCTTCTTCTGCGCTTCCTGGAGGGCCGCCCCAAATGTGGTCGCCGTGGTCGTAGAAAATTTCGGTGCACGGACCGCAAGGACCGGTATCACCCATCTGCCAGAAGTTGTCGGATGCATAGGCCGCGCCTTTGTTATCACCAATGCGGATGATACGCTCGCGCGGAATACCAACTTCTTTTTCCCAAATTTCATAGGCTTCATCGTCAGTTTCATAGACGGTGACCCACAGACGTTCTTTTGGCAGGGCAAACCAGTTTTCACCGGTCAGCAGTTCCCATGCGAATTGAATGGCGTCGTGTTTGAAATAATCGCCGAAGCTGAAGTTGCCCAGCATTTCGAAGAAGGTATGGTGACGTGCAGTGTAACCGACGTTTTCCAGGTCGTTGTGCTTACCGCCCGCACGTACACAACGCTGCGAGGTGGTTGCGCGGGAATAATTACGCTTGTCGAGGCCAAGGAAAACATCCTTGAACTGGTTCATCCCGGCGTTGGTAAACAACAAAGTAGGGTCATTGTTTGGTACCAGGGAGCTGCTGGCAACTACCTGATGTCCTTTACTATGGAAAAAATCGAGAAACGCCTGACGGATCTCAGCGGTGCTCTTGCTCATAATTATCCTGAAGAAATCAAGCTAACGAAATGTCATTACCAGCATCGGCAGCAAACTGCGCCTCTGGCAATCGAAAAGTGGGAATAAGATAAGTTTTCTTTACTGGGAAGTAAAATCCCGTATGCGCTCAATCGTCAAAATTTCGCCATATTGCCTGAATATCTTCCATCAGATAGCCACGATAGAGCAAAAAACGCTGGACCTTTACCTTATCTGAAAAATCGACTGGTAAAGGTTCACCGTATTTCCTGATTGCCTGCTCGCGCGCAAGCACTGCCCAGTCAATTTCACACTCGCGCATGGCGCGCTCAATAGCCTCACGCGAGATTCCTTTCTGGCTGAGTTCCTGCCGCACTCGCGCAGGCCCATAACCTTTGCGGCTACGGCTGGCAATAAACTGCTGAACGAAGCGGTCATCATCCAGATAATGACTTTCAATGCACCAGGCAATGACCTTGTCGTAATCTTCCGGGGAAGCATCAATGTCTTCCGGCCCTTGTTTGCCCATCACCGGCGCGGCCAGCTTCCGCCGTAGTTCCTGCTCGCTGTGATCGCGCATTGCCAGAATACGCACGGCGCGGTCAAGCAGTCGGGAATAAGCGGATCGGCGGGAAGTTGCATCTGTCATAGTAAACCTTCAGAAATGCAAAAGGGCTGCATGATATGCAGCCCTTTACTGTATGCGATGTAAAACAGATTATCAGAAATCTTCGTTCGTTTCTGCTACGTCTGCAGCACCGTCATCAACGGAGAAATCTGGCGTTGAATCCTGGTTATTGAGCAGTAACTCGCGCAATTTCTTCTCAATCTCTTTTGCGGTTGCCGGGTTTTCTTTCAGCCAGTTGGTCGCATTCGCTTTACCCTGACCGATTTTCTCACCGTTATAGCTGTACCATGCACCGGCTTTTTCAATCAGCTTCTCTTTCACGCCCAGGTCAACCAGTTCACCATAGAAGTTGATACCTTCACCGTACAGAATCTGGAATTCAGCCTGTTTAAACGGCGCGGCGATTTTGTTTTTCACGACCTTAACGCGGGTTTCGCTACCAACCACGTTGTCGCCCTCTTTCACTGCGCCAATACGGCGAATGTCCAGGCGCACGGAGGCATAGAATTTCAGCGCGTTACCACCGGTAGTGGTTTCCGGGTTACCGAACATAACGCCAATTTTCATACGGATCTGGTTGATGAAAATCAGCAGCGTGTTGGACTGCTTCAGGTTACCGGCCAGCTTACGCATCGCCTGGCTCATCATACGCGCCGCAAGCCCCATGTGAGAGTCGCCAATCTCGCCTTCGATTTCCGCTTTCGGCGTCAGCGCCGCCACGGAGTCGACAACGATAACGTCAACCGCACCGGAACGCGCCAGCGCATCACAGATTTCCAGCGCTTGTTCACCGGTATCCGGCTGGGAACACAGCAGGTTGTCGATATCAACGCCAAGCTTACGGGCATAGACGGGATCCAGCGCGTGTTCCGCATCAATGAACGCACAGGTTTTACCTTCGCGCTGAGCGGCGGCAATAACCTGCAGCGTCAGCGTCGTTTTACCGGAAGATTCAGGCCCGTAGATTTCGACGATACGGCCCATTGGCAAACCGCCCGCGCCTAATGCGATGTCCAGAGAAAGCGAACCGGTGGAGATGGTTTCCACATCCATGGAACGGTCTTCACCCAGGCGCATGATGGAGCCTTTACCGAATTGCTTTTCGATCTGACCCAGCGCTGCCGCCAACGCTTTCTGTTTGTTTTCGTCGATAGCCATTAATTACTCCTGTCATGCCGCTTTCGGGGTAAACCGCGAAACGTGAAAGATAATGTTCTGTTGAGGCAATTATACTGTATGCTCATACAGTATCAAGTATTTTGTAGAAATTGTTGCCACAGGGTTTGTAACGCATAGGCAGTCGCCTGCCGACGTACCGCATCGCGGTCACCGCTGAAACATTCCCGGCGGGTAATCCCCTCGCCGCTTGCGCTGGCAAAGGCAAACCATACCGTACCCACAGGCTTTTCCTCACTGCCGCCATCCGGCCCCGCAATACCGCTGATCGAGACCGCGAAATGCGCGCGGGCCGCTTTTAGCGCGCCAATCGCCATTTCCACGACGACAGGCTCACTCACCGCGCCATGCTGGGCCAGCGTCTCTTCGCGCACGCCAATCATCTGCGCTTTGGCTTCATTGCTGTAGGTCACGAACCCGCGTTCAAACCAGGCGGAACTGCCGGCAATATCCGTAATGGCTTTGGCCACCCAACCGCCGGTGCAGGATTCCGCCGTCGTAACGGTCGCCCCGCGCGCTTTCAGCGCCAGGCCAACCTGCTCGCTTAACTGCATCAGTTCACTGTCGGTCATTTCAGCCTCTGTCAGTTAAAAAAATATGCCGCACAAGATAGCACTTTCACAACCAATGTGGGGATGGGGAGAACGTTTTACGAGGGGGATTCCAAAAATTGATCCGTTGCAAAATAAGACCCGCCGGATGGCGATGTCAGAGCATCTTATCCGGCCTACAAGCAATATCTTATTTGTAGGCCGGTTGGAGCGATTACTGTACGCGCGCCAGCGCTACCGCCTGACCCAATTGCCACACCGCCATCGCGTAGTGGGTACTGTGGTTGTAGCGGGTGATGGTGTAGAAGTTTGGCAGCCCGTACCAGTACTGATAACCGGTGCCAATATCCAGGCGCAGCAGGCTGGCCTGCTGATGATTCCCCAACGACTGCTGCGGCGTCAGACCCGCGGCGGCAAGCTGTGAAATGCTGTACTGGGTTTTAAAGCCGTTCGCCAGCCCAGGCGCCTGACCATTCGCCGGCACCGCGACCGTATCGCCTTTCACCCAGCCGTGGCCTTTGAAATAGTTCGCCACGCTACCGATGGCGTCAACCGGATCCCACAGATTAATGTGCCCATCGCCATTGAAATCGACCGCATATTCTTTATAGGAAGACGGCATAAACTGGCCGTAGCCCATCGCACCGGCGAAGGAACCTTTCAAATCGAGCGGATCATCACTTTCATCTCGCGCCATCAACAGGAAAGTTTCCAGTTCGCCAGAGAAGTATTCCGCACGACGAGGATAATTAAAGGACAGCGTCGCCAGCGCATCCAGAATTCGCGTTTTGCCCATCACGCGGCCCCAGCGCGTCTCTACGCCAATAATACCGACGATGATTTCCGGTGGTACGCCGTAGACCTGCCACGCACGGTTCAGGGCATCTTCATATTGATTCCAGAAGGCCACGCCGTTTTGCACGTTATCCGGCGTGATGAACTGCTTGCGATAACGCAGCCACGCGCCGTTAGGTCCGGCTGGAGGTTGAGTCGTCGGCGCCTGACGGTCCATCAAACGCAATACCGAGTCCAGCCGCTTGGCCTGCGACAGGATCTCCTGCAACTGCTGGCGATCAAAGCCATGCTTGTTCACCATCTTCTCGATGAACTGTTGCGCGTTCGGGTTATTGGCAAAATCACCGCCCGTTAGCATGACATTGTGCTGTGGCTCAAGCAGGAAGCCGCCGGAAGGCGTACCCGTAGTCGTTTGAGTCTCTGAAGGTTTAGGTTTGCTGCTACAGGCAGCAAGCAATACGAAAAGGGGAAGTAACGCTACATAACGACGCTTGAACATGAGACATCCATTAAACAAATTCAGCCTGGGAGAAGTATGGTAAAGCATCCTCAGCCATACAAGGAAGCAGTAGTCGCTCTGCTTCACAGAATTTCCCCCCTCTTGCACTTCCGACCGTCATATTTGCGAGCGCTTACGCAATAACTTTCAAAATAAAATATTTACCTTTCATTTTGAGATCAAAATAACACTTTTAAATCTTTCGATCTGATTAAAATTAGTTTCCGTTTGGCAAGATAACTAAAAAACCCTACAGGAGAGAATAATGATCGACACCATCACACTCGGTGCTGAGTGGTTTATCGGGCTGTTCCAGAAAGGCGGAGAGGTGTTTACCGGCATGGTGACCGGTATTCTTCCCCTGCTGATTAGCCTGCTGGTCATCATGAATGCGCTGATTAACTTTATCGGCCAGCAGCGTATTGAACGTTTTGCTCAGCGCTGTGCCGGAAACCCACTGTCCCGCTATCTGCTGCTGCCGTGCATCGGCACATTTGTGTTTTGTAATCCGATGACGCTAAGCCTGGGCCGCTTTATGCCAGAAAAGTACAAGCCCAGCTACTACGCTGCGGCCTCTTATAGCTGCCATTCCATGAATGGCTTATTCCCGCACATCAACCCCGGCGAGCTGTTTGTCTATCTCGGTATCGCCAGCGGCCTGACGACGCTGGGCCTTCCGCTTGGCCCGCTGGCGGTGAGCTATTTGCTGGTCGGTCTGGTCACCAACTTCTTCCGCGGCTGGGTAACCGATTTCACCACCGCCATTTTCGAGAAAAAAATGGGCATTCAACTTGAGCAGAAAGTTCATCTGGCGGGAGCAACATCATGACGCGTATTCGTATTGAAAAAGGCACCGGCGGCTGGGGCGGCCCGCTTGAACTGGATGCCGTACCGGGCAAGAAAATTGTCTATATCACTGCCGGGACTCGCCCTGCGATTGTCGACACGCTGGCGAATCTGACTGGCTGGCAGGCCGTTGATGGTTTCAAAGAGGGCGAACCGCCGGAGAGTGAAATTGGCGTGGCGATCATCGACTGCGGCGGCACGCTGCGCTGTGGGATCTATCCCAAACGTCGCATACCCACGGTAAATATTCACGCCACGGGGAAATCCGGTCCACTGGCCCAGTACATTGTCGAAGATATCTATGTCTCTGGCGTAAAAGAAGAAAACATTACCGTTGTCGGTGAAGCATCCATTGCGCCGCAACCTGCAAGCAGCACGATTGGTCGCGATTACGACACCAGTAAAAAGATTACTGAACAAAGCGATGGTCTGTTGGCAAAAGTCGGTATGGGCATGGGGTCAGCCGTTGCTGTCCTGTTCCAGGCCGGTCGCGACACTATTGATACCGTTCTGAAAACCATTCTGCCATTTATGGCGTTCGTCTCGGCGCTGATCGGCATCATCATGGCTTCTGGTCTGGGAGACTGGATAGCCCATGGACTCGCACCGCTCGCCAGCCACCCGCTGGGACTGGTGACGCTGGCGCTGATTTGCTCTTTCCCGCTGCTGTCACCTTTCCTCGGCCCTGGTGCGGTCATCGCCCAGGTTATCGGGGTGCTGATCGGCGTACAGATTGGCCTGGGGAACATCCCTCCCCATCTGGCGCTACCGGCCTTGTTTGCCATTAATGCGCAAGCCGCATGCGACTTTATTCCCGTGGGGTTATCGCTGGCCGAAGCGCGTCAGGACACGGTCCGCGTCGGCGTGCCATCCGTCCTGGTAAGCCGCTTCCTGACCGGCGCGCCTACCGTTCTCATCGCCTGGTTTGTATCCGGCTTTATTTACCAATAAGAGGCACTCAAAAATGACCGTGATTTATCAAACCACCATCACCCGCATCGGCCAAAGCGCCCCGGACGCACTTTGCGACCAGATGTTAATTACCTTTCGTGAAGGCGCGCCAGCGGATATTGAAGAGTTTTGCTTCATCCATTGCCACGGCGATCTGAACGGTTCTTTGCACGCCGGGATCCAGTTTGAACTGGGCCAGCATCACTACCCGGTCACCGCCGTTGGCAGCGTGGCGGAACAAAACTTACGTGAACTGGGGCATATCACCCTACGTTTTGACGGACTCAGCGAAGCGGAATTCCCTGGCACCGTACATGTGGCGGGCCCTGTACCGGACGATATCGCGCCGGGCTGTATTTTGAAGTTTGTTGCTTAAGATTGAAGGAGAAAAAGATGAATCAGGTTGCCGTTGTCATTGGTGGAGGCCAGACCCTGGGAGCGTTCCTTTGCCGTGGGCTTGCGACAGAAGGATACCGCGTCGCGGTGGTGGATATTCAAAGCGATAAAGCCGCCAACGTCGCGCAGGAGATTAACGCCGAGTTTGGCGCAGGCACAGCGTACGGTTTTGGCGCTGATGCCACCAGCGAACAGAGCGTGCTGGCACTGTCACGCGGAGTGGATGAAATATTTGGTCGCGTCGACCTGCTGGTTTACAGCGCGGGTATCGCTAAAGCCGCGTTTATCAGCGACTTTCAGCTTGGGGATTTCGACCGCTCGCTGCAGGTGAATTTGGTCGGTTACTTCCTCTGCGCCCGTGAATTCTCACGCCTGATGATCCGCGATGGCGTCCAGGGACGCATTATCCAGATCAACTCCAAATCAGGGAAAGTAGGCAGTAAACACAATTCGGGCTACAGCGCGGCAAAATTCGGCGGCGTGGGTTTAACCCAATCGCTGGCGCTGGATCTGGCGGAATACGGGATTACCGTCCATTCGCTGATGCTCGGCAACCTGTTGAAATCACCGATGTTCCAGTCATTATTACCGCAGTACGCTACCAAACTGGGCCTTAAGCCGGATGAAGTAGAGCAGTATTACATTGATAAGGTTCCGCTCAAACGCGGCTGCGATTATCAGGACGTGCTGAACATGCTGCTGTTTTATGCCAGTTCGAAAGCCTCTTACTGCACCGGACAATCGATTAACGTCACCGGCGGTCAGGTGATGTTCTAAGAGGTATGACTGCCCGGTGGCGCTGTGCTTACCGGGCCTACGAATATTATGTAGGCCGGATTAGGCGCAGCCGTCATCCGGCAAAATCAAAGGAGCGCATTATGGTTTCCGCACTGATTACCGTCGCCGCCATCGCCTGGTGCCTGCAACTGGCGCTTGGTGGCTGGCAAATATCCCGCTTTAACCGCGCGTTCGATAAACTTTGTCAGCGGGGTCGGGTGGGCGTGGGGCGTTCCGGCGGACGGTTTAAACCGCGCGTGGTCGTCGCCATCGCGCTTGATGAGCAACAGCGGGTTACCGATACGTTATTTATGAAAGGTCTTACCGTATTCGCCAGACCCGGCAAAATTGCCACCATAATGGGCAAACATCTTGATGATTTACAGCCTGATGTGATCTTTCCCCATGATCCGTTAGCGCAGAATGCACTATCATTGGCGCTTAAACTGAAACATGGGTAATTTCGTTGTGAATGCTAATAGCTTGCGAAATTATCATTTTGCAACCTAAATAAGTCAGGGTAATCACGCCTATGAAACCTCGTCAGCGTCAGGCTGCCATACTGGAGCACCTGCAAAAGCAGGGAAAATGCTCGGTTGAAGAACTGGCCCACTACTTTGACACGACCGGCACAACCATTCGCAAAGACCTGGTCATTCTGGAAAATGCTGGAACCGTCATTCGTACCTATGGCGGCGTAGTGTTGAACAAAGATGAATCTGACCCGCCCATCGATCACAAAACCCTAATTAACACGCATAAAAAAGAGCAGATCGCTGAAGCCGCCGTCCGTTATATCCATGATGGCGACTCCATCATTCTGGATGCGGGCAGCACCGTATTGCAGATGGTGCCGATGCTTACCCGCTTTAGCAACATCACCGTCATGACCAACAGTCTGCACATTGTTAATGCCCTTTCGGAGCTGGACAACGAGCAAACCATCCTGATGCCTGGCGGGACCTTTCGCAAAAAATCTGCGTCATTTCACGGTCAACTGGCAGAAAACGCCTTTGAGCAATTCAGCTTTGATAAACTCTTCATGGGGACCGACGGTATTGACCTCAATGCCGGCGTGACCACCTTTAATGAGGTCTTTAGCGTCAGTAAAGCGATGTGCAATGCCGCTCGCGAAGTGATTCTGATGGCTGACTCCTCAAAATTTGGGCGTAAAAGCCCTAATGTTGTGTGCAGTCTGGAAAGCGTTGACAAGCTGATTACCGATGCAGGTATAGACCCTGCATTTCGTCAGGCGCTGGAAGCAAAAGGGATTGAAGTAATCATAACCGGAGAAACCAATGAGTGATGCACTACTGAACGCGGGCCGTCAGACGTTAATGCTGGAACTGCAGGAAGCCAGTCGACTGCCGGAGCGACTGGGCGATGATTTTGTCCGCGCCGCCAATACTATCATCCACTGTGAAGGCAAAGTCATTGTCTCCGGGATTGGCAAATCAGGCCATATTGGCAAAAAAATTGCTGCGACCCTCGCCAGTACCGGCACCCCTGCCTTTTTTGTGCATCCGGCGGAAGCGCTGCATGGCGACTTAGGCATGATTGAAAGCCGCGACGTGATGCTGTTTATCTCTTACTCCGGCGGCGCGAAAGAGCTGGATCTCATCATTCCGCGCCTGGAAGACAAATCCGTCGCCCTGCTGGCCATGACCGGAAAACCAACCTCGCCGCTGGGCCTGGCGGCCAAAGCCGTGCTGGATATTTCTGTTGAACGTGAAGCCTGCCCAATGCGCCTGGCGCCGACCTCCAGCACCGTCAACACGCTGATGATGGGCGACGCGCTGGCAATCGCCGTGATGCAGGCGCGCGGCTTTAACGAAGAAGATTTTGCCCGCTCGCATCCGGCCGGCGCGCTGGGCGCTCGTCTGTTAAATAAAGTGCATCACCTGATGCGCCGTGACGATGCCATTCCGCAGGTAACGCTGACCACCAGCGTCATGGACGCGATGCTGGAACTCAGCCGCACGGGTCTTGGTCTGGTGGCTGTCTGTGATGACGCGTCACTGGTGAAAGGCGTCTTCACTGACGGCGACCTGCGCCGCTGGCTGGTTGGCGGCGGCGCGCTCACCACGCAGGTTAGCGAAGCAATGACCCATAATGGCATTACGCTGCAGGCACAGAGCCGCGCGATTGACGCCAAAGAGATCCTGATGAAACGCAAAATCACTGCCGCACCGGTGGTAGATGAAAACGGGAAACTCACCGGCGCTATCAACCTGCAGGATTTCTATCAGGCCGGTATTATCTAATCCTTCAGCCCCAGGCGTTTCGCCAGCCGGTGCAGGTTGGCGACGTCTGTTTCCAGCGCCCGCGCGCTTGCCGCCCAATTGTGGTTATTTTGCGCCAAGGCCCGGCGGATCATCTCGCGCTGAAATGACTCCGTTGCCTCACGCAAATTGTGATGCTGCGGGATCTCTGCCACGACGTCCGGCTGCGGTACAGGGCTTTCATCCTGCAAGGCAAAATGCTGTGCCTCCAGCACCACCTCATCCCCTGCCCGGGTAGCCCTTGCCAGCACAACCGCCCGATGAATGGCATGTTCCAGCTCGCGCACGTTTCCGGGCCAGCCGTAACTCAGCAGATGATTACGCGCGCCGGGGCTTAACACAACGCGGGAAAGTCCCAGCCGCAGCCGACATTGCTCGCAAAAATAGCCTGCCAGCAGCACTACATCTTCGCCGCGCTCACGTAGTGGCGGCACGGAAAGGGGAAAAACGCTCAGACGATGAAACAGATCCGCGCGAAAATTCCCCGCCAGCACCTCTTCTCGTAAATCACGATTGGTCGCCGCCAGTACGCGCACGTCAACGCGCAGGCTGCGATCGTCCCCTACGCGCTGAATATCGCCATACTGCAATACGCGCAGCAGCTTGGCCTGCAACGCCAGCGAGAGTTCGCCAATCTCGTCGAGAAACAGCGTGCCGTTATCCGCCATTTCAAATTTACCGCTACGATTACTGATAGCCCCGGTAAAAGCCCCTTTTACGTGACCAAAAAGTTCACTTTCCGCCACGCTTTCGGGCAACGCCGCGCAGTTGAGATACACCAGCGGATTCACCGCACGCGGCGAACCTTCATGAATCGCTTTGGCTACCAACTCCTTCCCGGTCCCGGTTTCGCCGCTGATCAGTACGTTGAGATCGGACCCTGCCACAATCTCAATCTCTTTTTTCAACTGCATCATATTGGGCGACAGGCCAATCATCTGGGTTTCCGTCACCTGCTCGAAAGCCGTCGACGAACCCGGCAGCATATTCTGGCTTTCCAGTTGTTCAATCAGCAACGCATTACTCAGCGCCCCCGCAGCCAGAGCGGCAATTAGCCTAAGCTCTTCATCGCTGAAGACATCGAACTGATCGGGCTCCATGCCATCCAGCGTTAACGCACCAATCAGATTTTGTCCGGCAAACAGCGGCAACCCGATGCAGGCATGCACTTTCAGGCTCTCCTGACCCGGGATTAACCCGTCATAAGGATCGGGCAGATCGCTGTCGGCAGGAAAACGTACCACGTCCCCGGCGCGGGCAATCGCCTCCAGCCGCGGATGTCCCTCCAGCGTGAAGCGGCGGCCGAGGACATCCTGCGCCAGGCCATCGATAGCCAGCGGGATAAACTGTCGCGACTCGTAGCGCAGCAGTGCCGATGCGTCGCACTCCAGCACCTGGCGCAAGGTCGTGATCAGGCGCTGAAAACGGTCCTGATGACCGATACCGCTTTGTAATTCAATGGCGATACCCGCCAGCACATCTACTGAAAAGCTCATGGCAACCTCATTGTCATTTTGACAATTCATATTGTCATATTGACAATAAAATAAACAGTCATTTTGACTACCACTTTATAGGCACTAAATAATAAATCATTAAAAATCAAACAATTAAAAAGTTGGCACACAACCTGCAATTAACAAAATATCTTTTTAGAAAAACGCTGAATTAATTGAGGTTGCTATGTCTATTCTGGTTAAAAATAACATTCATTGGGTTGGCCAACGTGACTGGGAAGTGCGAGATTTCCACGGCACTGAATACAAAACGCTGCGCGGTAGCAGCTACAACAGCTATCTCATCCGTGAAGAAAAAAACGTGCTGATCGATACAGTAGACCATAAGTTTAGCCGTGAATTCGTGCAGAACCTGCGCAGTGAAATTGACCTCGCGGATATCGACTACATCATCATTAACCACGCGGAAGAAGATCACGCCGGTGCGCTGACCGAACTGATGTCCTGCATCCCGGACACGCCAATTTACTGCACCGCTAACGCGATTGATTCCATCACCGGCCACCACCATCATCCGGAGTGGAACTTCAACGTGGTGAAAACCGGTGATTCTCTGGACATCGGCAACGGCAAACAACTGATCTTTGTTGAAACGCCGATGCTGCACTGGCCTGACAGCATGATGACCTACATGACCGGCGATGCGGTACTGTTCAGTAACGATGCTTTCGGCCAGCATTACTGCGACGAACGTCTGTTCAATGATGAAGTTGACCAGACCGAACTGTTCGAACAATGCCAACGCTACTACGCCAACATCCTGACCCCGTTCAGCCGTCTGGTGACGCCGAAAATCACTGAGATCCTCGGCTTCAACCTGCCGGTCGATATGATTGCCACCTCCCACGGTGTGGTATGGCGCGACAACCCAACGCAGATCGTTGAGCTGTACCTGAAATGGGCGGCCGATTATCAGGAAGACCGCATCACCATCTTCTACGACACCATGTCCAACAACACCCGCATGATGGCGGACGCCATTGCCCAGGGCATCAACGAAGTTGACCCGAACGTGGCGGTGAAAATCTTTAACGTCGCCCGTAGCGACAAAAACGACGTCCTAACCAACGTCTTCCGTTCTAAAGGCGTACTGGTCGGTACTTCCACCATGAACAACGTGATGATGCCGAAAATCGCCGGACTGGTGGAAGAGATGACCGGCCTGCGTTTTCGTAACAAACGCGCCAGCGCCTTTGGTTCTCACGGCTGGAGCGGCGGCGCAGTTGACCGCCTGTCCACCCGTTTACAAGATGCCGGTTTTGAGATGTCGCTTAGCCTGAAGGCGAAATGGCGTCCGGATCTGGATGCGCTGGAACTGTGTCGTCAGCACGGTCGTGAAATTGCACGTCAGTGGGCGCTTGCTCCGCTACCGGAAACGACCGTCAAAGCGACAACCAAAGAAGAAGAGTGCGCTTGTGCCGCTGCGGCTGCGGCTGACCTCGGCCCAAGCATGCAGTGCAGCGTGTGCCAGTGGATTTACGATCCAGCAAAAGGCGAACCGTTGCAGGATGTCGCGCCAGGTACCCCATGGAGCGATGTGCCGGATAACTTCCTGTGCCCGGAATGTTCATTAGGTAAAGACGTCTTCGACGTACTGGCAACGGAGGCAAAATGAGCCACGGAATTGTCATTATTGGTTCGGGCTTCGCCGCCCGCCAGTTAGTCAAAAATATCCGTAAACAGGATGCAACTGTTCCGTTGACCCTGATTGCCGCTGACAGCATGGATGAGTACAACAAGCCCGATCTCAGCCACGTTATCAGTCAGGCACAGCGTGCAGACGACCTCACCCGCCAGTCGGCGGGGGAGTTTGCCGAACAGTTTAATTTGCGCCTGTTCCCCTACACCTGGGTGACCGACATCGACACCGATGCCCACATCGTGAAAAGTCAGGACCAACAGTGGCAGTACGACAAGTTGGTGCTGGCGACGGGGGCTTCAGCCTTTGTGCCTCCAGTCACCGGACGTGAGTTAATGCTCACATTGAACAGTCAGCAAGAATACCGCGCCTGTGAAACGCAACTGCGTGATGCCCAGCGGGTACTCATTGTCGGCGGCGGTCTGATTGGCAGTGAGCTGGCGATGGATTTTTGTCGTGCCGGTAAAGCGGTAACACTTATCGACAACGCCGCCAGCATTCTGGCCTCGCTGATGCCACCGGAAGTCAGCAGTCGCTTACAGCATCGTCTGACCGATATGGGTGTGCATCTGCTGCTGAAATCACAGCTTCAGGGTCTGGAAAAAACTGAATCGGGTATTCGCGCCACGCTCGATCGTAGTCGCCGCGTAGAAGTCGATGCGGTGATCGCCGCCACCGGTCTGCGCCCGGAAACGGCGCTGGCGCGTCGTGCCGGATTGAGCATTAATCGTGGCGTCTGCGTCGACAGCTATCTGCAAACCAGCCACCCGGACATTTATGCCCTCGGCGACTGCGCGGAAATTAACGGTCAGGTGCTGCCGTTCCTGCAGCCGATTCAACTGAGTGCCATGTATCTGGCGAAAAACCTGCTCGGCGGCAATGCTCCGCTGAAGCTACCTGCCATGCTGGTAAAAGTTAAAACGCCGGAACTGCCATTGCATCTGGCGGGGGAAACCCAGCGGCGCGATCTGAACTGGCATATTGCCGCGGAAGCGCAAGGTATGGTGGCCAGAGGAATGAACGACGAAGGCCAGCTATGTGCGTTTGTGGTCAGTGAAGACCGGATGAAAGAGGCCTTTGCGCTGCTGAAAACATTGCCCATGTAAGTCTGTGGTGCCGGATGGCACCGCTTCGCGCCTTATCCGGCCTACAAATAGATGCTCACTTGTAGGCCGGATAAGGCGCAGCCGCCATCCGGCACCTTACCCTTAAGCTAACGCTCGCGCCGCGGCAATCACGCCCTGCCCCAGCGATAATCCCCCATCACCCGCCGGTAAACGCTGCGGGAACAGTAAGGTAAAATCAGCCAGATAAAATGCCAGCCGCGATGACAACAAACGGTTATGCATCACGCCACCGCTGAATACTAACGTCTTAACGCCACGCGCTTCAGCCTGCTCACGCATCAGCGTGGCAAACCCACACGCCAGCGCATCATGAAACGCCCACGCTCTTGCCGCAGGCGCCCCCTGCCAGTTCAGCCATTGCTGCCAAAAAACAGCCAGGTCAAGCTCATTACCTTGCAAGGGGATTGTGACCGGATGCTCAACGCCTTCACATTGCGATGCCAACGCCTCCAGCGCGCAGGCGGCCTCGCCTTCATAGCTCAGCGAAGTCGGTGCGCACTGGAGCGCGGCGGCAACGGCATCAAACAGCCGTCCGCACGATGACGCCAGCGGCGCATTGATCCCCCGCTCAATGGCGCGTGCCAGCACGTTCCAGTTTTGCTGTTGCAGCGCCGATGTTTCCGGGAATCGCTGCCAGTCAGGGACAAAACGCAGACACTGCGCGAGCAGGTTACGCCACGGCTGCTTTGCCGCCAGATCGCCGCCCGCCAGCGCGACCGCGGGTAAGCCGCCCAGGTGTTCGCATTCACGATAGTTGACCCGCAAACACTCTCCGCCCCACAGCGCGCCGTTTGCCCCCATGCCGATACCGTCTAACGTCAGAGCGATAACGTCGCCACCGTCCAGCGGCCAACCGTGCTCGGCCATACACGCAGCGGCATGCGCATGGTGATGCAGCACCGTTTCGCTCGGCAGATTCATCTCACTGGCCCACAGGCTGGAAACATAGCCGGGGTGGGCGTCATGCACGATACGCTGTGGCGTAAAGTCATAAATGTTCTGGATCAGGCGCAGCGCATCACGCCACTGCTGCTGGATGCCGTCATCGCTGAGATCGCCCAAATGCTGACTGATAACCGCCTGTTCGCCACGTACCAGACAGAAGGTATTTTTTAGATCCGCACCTAAACACAGCATCGGCGGCACGTCACGAAAACCCGGCGGCAACGCGACCGCATCCGGCACGTAACCCCGCGAGCGGCGCAGCATTTCCCCGCTTTCACGCACCACGGAGTCATCCATGCGCTGCACAATTTCGCGGTTATGCAGCAGGAAACCGTCGGCAATTTCGCGTAAATCTTCCAGCGCCTGCGCGTTGGTAATGGCTGGCGGCCTGCCGCTGAGGTTGCCGGAGGTCATTACCAGCGGGCACTGCATCTCTTGTAACAGGAGATGCTGCAACGGATTCGCTGGCAGCATAACGCCAACTTCCGTTAACCCTGGCGCTATTCCCTCGCTCAATGCCGCTACATAGCGTTTTTGCACCAACACGATTGGCGCGGCAGGGGTGGTTAACAGACGACGCGCAGCTTCAGGCAGTCCGTCGTCAGCAGGCAACATCACCGCCAACGGTTTAGCCGGGCGATGTTTACGCAACCGGAGCAGCGCCACAGCATTATCATTTCGCGCATCGCAGACCAGATGAAAACCGCCAATGCCTTTCACAGCGACAATGCCGCCCGCTTTTAGCAACGCTACCGCCGCCTGCAGCGCCTCTTCTTTTTCCGCTCGCTCACCCGCGCTTAGCCATTCAAGATGTGGACCACATTGCGGGCAGGCAACGGGTTGGGCGTGAAAGCGACGGTCATAGGGATCGCGATACTCTGTATCGCATTGCGCACAGAGAGGGAAGGACGCCATCACGGTAAACGGACGGTCGTACGGCATGGCGCGGATAATCGTAAAACGCGGACCACAATGGGTACAGTTGATGAAGGGGTAGCGATAGCGACGTTCGCCGGGGGTGTTCATTTCAACAAGGCATTCGGGACAAGTCGCCGCGTCCGGGACAATTTGCGTATTCATCGTACCGCCTGCACTTTGGCGAATCGAGAAATCGGCAGGCTGCTGCGTCCAGGCGAATGGTTCGCTCTCAATGCTATCAATGCGCGCCAGCGGCGGACAATGTTGATGTAATTGCGCAATAAACTCCGCCGGCTCTTCCTGTAAGCGCACCACCACACCGTCACCGTCGTTGCACACGTCGCCATGCAGTTGCAGGCGCTGCGCCAGTTGCCAGACGAAGGGGCGAAACCCGACGCCCTGTACCTTGCCGCGAATACGCAGTTGTACGCCGGAGTGGTTATTGATTGTCATTATGTCCTTCCCGCAGTCATCTATCCCGGTTTGCCGGATGGCGCTACGCTTATCAGGCCTACGTGAATGCGAAAAGTAGGCCGGATAAGGCGAAGCCGCCATCCGGCATAAGTACTACCGTATTTTACGCGGACTTTTAGCGATCAGAACAGCAAAGATGCGGTGGAGTCCAGCGCCGCGCGGCGGCGTTTTTCAGCGCTCAGTTGCTCAAGCTTATTGCGATCCACATAAATCAGCGCGTGAGTCGGGCAGACTTCCATACAGGCAGGACCCGCTTCGCGGTGGTGGCACAGGTCGCACTTGTTGGCTTCGGCTTTTTCTGCACGAACGTTCAGGCCCGCGCCGCTGTTACGCACAACCGGACGCACGACAACTTCCATTGCCCCATAAGGACACGCCACCACGCAGGTTTTACAGCCAATGCAGCGTTCCTGCATCACGTGGACAAAGCCTTTATCACGGCTGATTGCTCCGTTCGGACAGACGTTAGCGCACGGCGCGTCTTCACACTGGCGGCACAGCGTCGCCGTGGAGACGTTAACGCCTTTGATGACGTGAATGCGGGGTAAAAAGGTTTCAGGGGTCAGCGATGCGCAGTCCTGGTTATCCTGATGGGATACTACGCAGGCCACTTCACAGGTACGGCAACCAATGCATTTATTGGCGTCTGCAATGATGAAACGGTTCATCAATTTCTCCAGCAATGACAGATTATCTGCCGAAGCATTCACGAATCGTGCCAAATTTTAATGCACTGTTATTAAAGGATTTTTATTTTGATGGATGTGAGAATGGTGTGTCATCGTCACTAGTGACGATGACAAATGACAGCCGTCAGCGCGAAACGTATGGCGCAACAGAATCGCGCTGAATGAGTTCCCCGGTGAAGATTTTTGGCGGCGTAAATGCCCCGTCACCCAGCATAAATATCAGGCGACCAATCGTTTCCTGGATCATTTCCGTCACTGGAATTTTGACGCTGGAAAGCGCCGGAATAGTGTATGGCGCGATGGCGATATCATCGAAACCAATCACCGACACCTGGGCAGGCACACGGATACCCTGATCATGCAACTGCTTCATCGCGCCTATCGCCATATCATCATTGCTGGCCACCAGCGCGGTAAAATTGATCTTGCGTGAAAGCAAGGTATCAACGCCCGCGGCACCGCAGGCTGGCGTCCACTTTCCTTTGACAATCAAATCATTATTTAGCGAAATGCCATGCGCAACCAGCGCGTCTTTATAGCCTGAGAGTCGTTCCACACCGGTAGGCGAATCCATCGAGCCGGTAATAAAACCAATCTCCTGGTGCCCGGCGGCAATCAACTGCGCAACGGCGTTAAAGCTGGTTTGTTTTTGATCGCACCAGACGCTGTGGCTACTGTTTTTACGCAGCCGTCGATTAAGCACCATGATCGGCTGGGCGTGCGCGTCAATGATCTCGTCTATTTCATCCACGCTGAGAAAACGCGGATAGATCATAATCGCGTCACAGCGCAGGTCGAGTAAGTACTGGATCGCCTGACGCTCTTCCTCTGCGCTATGTTTACCATCAGCCAGCAACAACTGGCGCCCCTTATCCTCCGCCATCCGCGCGGTGTGAAACAGCAGCTCGCTGAAATAGACGCCATGATAAAGAGTATTGGTCACCACCAGACCCAGCGTCTGCGTGGTCTTCGCCGCCAGGCTGCGCGCCAGTAAATTAGGGCGGTAACCACTCTCTTCAATGGCCTGAAACACACGGTCTTTGGTTTCCTGGCTGACGTAACCGTTCCCGGAAAGCACCCGGGAAACCGTCGCTTTCGACACCCCGGCCCGCTTCGCCACCTCCAGCATCGTGGTCATAGTACTCATCCCTTTGCTCTTAATGTGACGCAGTGTACTGCACCGTTTCGCCGCTGTCCTCGCTGCTAAAACGCGGCGCCTGACATCTGGTGATCATCATCACAATTATAAAAACAATAAAAATTAATTCTTGTTTAAAGAATATAAATTAAACATGATTTTGTGGAACCGGTTTCCTATCTGAGTTTCATCAACTCAGAAACGTGACCTGCGCAAACGGATAAAACATAACGTACCCTACTGATAAAACAGGATTAAATCCGATGTCCAAGAATTATGCAGCGCTGGCGCGCTCCGTTGTGACGGCTCTGGGAGGCGTCGACAACATCACAGCAGTGACCCACTGTATGACCCGTTTGCGTTTCGTTATCAAAGATGATGCGCAGGTCGATAGCGCGACGCTGAAAACGCTTCCTGGCGTGCTGGGCGTAGTACGTAACGATAATCAGTGTCAGGTGATCATCGGCAACACCGTTTCGCAGGCGTATCGCGAAGTTGTCAGCCTGCTACCTGCCAACATGCAACCTGCTGAGCCGCAAACCAAACCCCGGCTGACGCTGAAACGGATTGGCGCGGGGATCCTCGATGCGCTGATCGGCACGATGTCACCGCTGATCCCGGCAATTATCGGTGGATCAATGCTCAAACTGCTGGCAATGGTTCTGGAAATGACCGGCGTGCTGGTAAAAGGATCGTCCACCCTCACCATTCTGACCGTTATCGGCGACGGCGCATTTTTCTTCCTGCCGCTGATGGTCGCCGCTTCGGCAGCCATCAAATTCAAAACCAACATGTCGCTGGCAATTGCTATTGCGGGTGTGCTGGTCCATCCCAGTTTTATCGATCTGATGGCAAAAGCCGCGCAGGGTGAGCACGTTGAGTTCGCCCTGATCCCGGTGACGGCGGTCAAATACACCTACACCGTGATCCCGGCACTGGTCATGACCTGGTGTCTGTCATATATCGAACGTTGGGTGGATCGTATCACGCCGGCAGTGACCAAAAACTTCCTCAAACCGATGCTGATCGTGCTGATCGCCGCCCCGCTCGCGATCGTTTTAATCGGCCCGATTGGTATCTGGATCGGTAGTGCAATTTCAGCGCTGGTCTATACCATTCACGGCTATCTCGGCTGGCTGTCGGTCGCCATTATGGGCGCACTGTGGCCGCTGTTGGTGATGACGGGTATGCACCGCGTGTTTACGCCCACCATTATCCAGACCATTGCCGAAACCGGTAAAGAAGGCATGGTGATGCCCTCTGAAATCGGCGCTAATCTGTCGCTGGGCGGTTCATCGCTGGCGGTGGCATGGAAAACCAAAAACCCGGAACTGCGTCAGACAGCGTTGGCGGCCGCCGCTTCAGCCATCATGGCAGGCATTTCCGAACCCGCGCTGTACGGCGTGGCGATCCGTCTGAAACGCCCACTGATTGCGAGCCTAATCAGCGGTTTTATCTGCGGTGCCGTTGCCGGTATGGCTGGACTGGCGAGTCATTCCATGGCGGCCCCTGGCCTGTTCACCAGCGTCCAGTTTTTCGATCCGGCTAATCCGATGACCATTGTCTGGGTGTTTGGCGTGATGGCGCTGGCGGTCGTGCTTTCCTTTGTATTAACACTGATTCTCGGCTTTGAAGATATTCCTGTCGAAGATGCTGCCGCGCAGGCCAGAAAAAATCAGGCCGCACAAGCGGGCAATATCAATGGAGCCAGCATTTGACTGGCATGAACTGAGGTTAACTATGTCTGTTTTTCCGCAAGGATTTTTATGGGGCGGCGCGCTGGCCGCCAACCAGTCTGAAGGGGCATACCGGGAAGGCGGCAAAGGGCTGACCACCGTCGATATGATCCCCCACGGCGAACATCGGATGCCCGTTAAACTGGGTCAGGAGAAGCGCTTTACGCTTCAGGATGACGAATTTTATCCCAGCCATCAGGCGATCGACTTTTATCATCGCTATAAAGAAGATATTGCGCTGATGGCGGAAATGGGGTTTACGGTTTTTCGCACCTCAATAGCCTGGAGTCGTCTCTACCCTAACGGCGACGAACTGGCGCCTAATGAAGAAGGTATCGCGTTTTACCAGGACGTTTTTGCCGAGTGTAAAAAATACGGCATTGAACCGTTAGTCACGCTATGTCACTTCGATGTGCCCATGCATCTGGTTACCGAGTACGGCTCCTGGCGGAACCGCAAAATGGTGGAGTTCTTTACCCGTTACGCCCGCACCTGCTTCGAAGCCTTTGACGGTCTGGTGAAATACTGGCTGACGTTCAACGAAATCAACATCATGCTGCACAGCCCTTTTTCAGGGGCCGGGCTGGTATTTGAAGAGGGTGAAAATCAGGATCAGGTGAAATATCAGTCCGCCCACCACGAACTGGTTGCCAGTGCCCTGGCGACGAAAATCGCCCATGAAGTGAATCCGCAAAACCGGGTCGGCTGCATGCTGGCGGGCGGTAATTTTTATCCTTACTCCTGTAAACCAGAAGATGTGTGGACCGCGCTGGAAAAAGACCGCGAAAACCTGTTCTTTATTGATGTGCAGGCGCGCGGGGCTTATCCCGCCTACTCCGCCCGGGTGTTTCGCGAAAAGGGCGTGACGATAGAAAAAGCCGCAGAAGATGACGACATCCTGAAGAACACCGTCGATTTCGTCTCGTTTAGCTATTACGCATCACGCTGCGCCTCCGCTGACATGAACACGGGCAACACCAGCGCTGCCAACGTAGTGAAATCACTGCGTAATCCGTACATTGCCGCCAGCGAATGGGGCTGGGGTATCGATCCGCTTGGCCTGCGCATCACGATGAATATGATGTATGACCGTTATCAGAAGCCGCTGTTTCTGGTGGAAAACGGGCTGGGGGCGAAAGATGAAATGGATGCCAACGGCGAGATCAATGACGACTATCGCATTCGCTATTTACGCGAACACATCCGCGCCATGGCTGACGCCATTGAAGATGGTGTGCCGCTAATGGGTTACACCACCTGGGGCTGCATCGATCTGGTTTCCGCCTCAACCGGCGAGATGAGCAAGCGTTACGGTTTTGTGTATGTAGACCGGGACGATGCGGGCCAAGGCACGCTGGCGCGTACCCGCAAAAAATCATTCTGGTGGTACAAAAAAGTGATCGCCAGTAACGGGGCCGATCTGGCGTAATTCCTCAGCCGGAGGGTTTTGTAATCCTCCGGCAGAATCACCTATTTTCATTTCATGAATTGCATTCCAAATGTGGAATCTTCCTTCCAGTTTCCGGTTTGCCCTTGCGCATTTTTACTGGCATTTTATTCAGTAGTTTTTCTCTTATCCGTTCACCACAAGGAAGCGTTCATGTCTGATGAAAATGGCACAACAGCAGTGGTTATCACCAAACCCGTACGTCGTTTGAAAGTGGGCTATGTCAGAAAACGCCATGAAGATCGTAACACGGGTTTCACGCTCCGTATCAGTCGGCATGCCTCGCTAACGCTGAACGGCGACTGGCTGGAACAAGCGGGATTCCCTACCGGGACGGCAGTGAATGTTTCGGTGATGCAGGGGAAATTAATTATCGAGCAGGCAAGTGAAGAACAGAGTGTGTGAGGCTCAAAACAGGCCGGATGCCACTGGCATCCGGCGTTGGTAAGGTTACTCTTCTGGCGCTTCTAACCCGGAAAATCCACCGTGGCCTTCCCATCCGGCTAATCGTTGATAGACGGTCTCGACCGCATCTTTGATCGGCTGCGTCATCGGGTAATAAAAACCGACAATATCCGGCTGAATGCCGAGGAAGATCACCTCGCCAACATTCTCTTTTAGCTGATCGACCAGATAGTTCAGCGGCATGTTGTGGGTGGTCATCATGAACATTTCAGCAATATCATCCGGGTCGATAATGCGGATTTCACCCGGGTTTAACCCCATGTCGGTGGCATCCACAATCAGCAGACGCTGTGGGCGCAGTTCACGGATAGCGACGATATCGTTTTCCGGCGCGCTGCCGCCGTCGATGACAACCCAGTTGCCCTGAGGATTGGCAGCGCACATTTCCGCCAGTAGCGGACCCGCGCCGTCATCGCCCATCATGCTGTTGCCGACACAAAGTAAAACGTCAGTCACGGTGTCTCCTCACCATCAGATAGATGGCGCTTTCCTGGTGAATATCATGCAGCATGCTGAGCATCAGCTTGCTCCACTCCTGCTGCTGCGGAGTCTGCACGGCGCGCGCATCATCAAACGCGCGCGCCAGCATTTGCACATGGTTGAAATCGATGACGATCTCGCCATACTTCGGCACGCCTTCCATTTTCCGCCGGGCTTCGCTGCCCTCGGCAAGGGTGGCTATCCACGCCAGATATTCATCCCACGGACAGGTTAACGCCGCTTCCAGGCAATCGATGATCCCAAGGTGGTGA
This sequence comes from Citrobacter werkmanii, assembly GCF_008693645.1. Classification (NCBI taxonomy): domain Bacteria; kingdom Pseudomonadati; phylum Pseudomonadota; class Gammaproteobacteria; order Enterobacterales; family Enterobacteriaceae; genus Citrobacter; species Citrobacter werkmanii. The sequence goes on from NZ_CP044101.1 coordinate 4,012,696, forward strand.
CCAATCGCCAGGCTGTAATAGACAACCTGCTGCGCCTCTGCGGGCGTCGCATCGTTCTCATCAATAAACTTACGGCTCAGTTGACTGAACACCACCGTTTCACTCATCGGATACGCGCCTCTTCGACTACATGGTTAAGATGCGTGACGATTTCGGTCAGACGCGGATCGTTTTCCGCTTCCAGCCAGCGCGCCACCTGATGTTCACCCTGCCCTAACTGCGTCATATAGTCATCAGCAATCTGGCGACCGTAGCGGTAACCCGCCAGACGGCGAGCTTCGCGGTCCACCTTCACACGCAGCGGTTGAACCATATCCGGATGCAGAATTTCAGCGGGCTGTTCGTCCAGTTCACCTGGCGCACGCGCATGAATTTTCTGTTCCAGCAGACCCAGCGCCATCGCAAAACCGTACAGCGTTGCCGCAGGCGTCGGCGGACAGCCAGGAATATACACGTCCACCGGAACGATTTTATCCGTGCCACCCCATACGCAGTATAAGTCGTGGAAGATACCGCCGCTGTTACCGCAGGCGCCGTAAGAGATACAAATTTTCGGATCCGGCGCAGACTGCCAGGCGCGCAGCGCCGGAGAACGCATCGCGCGGGTTACCGCGCCGGTAAACAGCAGGATATCCGCATGACGCGGCGACGGTACCACTTTGATACCAAAGCGTTCGGCATCAAACAGCGGAGAGAGCGTGGCGAAAATTTCGATTTCGCAGCCGTTGCAGCCGCCGCAGTCCACACGATAAACATACGCTGAACGCTTGATGCTTTTCAGCAGCGATGCTTTCATGCTGGCAATGGATTCATCCACCGTCATCGGTACCGGAATACCGTTGGCGTCACGTGGGCCTAATAAATTGCTCATCAGCTGGCCTCTTTCATATGGCGAGTCAGTTCAATACGGTCAGACGGCACCAGACATTTCTGGCGCTTACAATCCGGGCAGGTCTCAAAGCTTTCACGGTGGTTTTCCGCGCGGCTGTCACCGTTGTGTTTGAGCAGCGCAATGGCGTAATCAATCTCTTTTTGTACCGCGAACGGGCGGTTACAGACGCGGCAGTTACACAGCGAAAAGCGAGACTGCTGCAGGAAATCTTCTTTCTTCCATACCGCCAGCTCATATTCCTGCGACAGCTTGATCGCCGCCGTCGGGCAAACTTCTTCGCAGCGGGCGCAGAAGATGCAGCGACCGAGGTTGAACTGCCACGCCAGCTCATTGGTAACCAGATCGGTTTCAACCGTCAGCGCATTGGATGGACACGCATTGACACAGGCCGCGCAGCCAATGCACTGCTGCGGATTGTGCTCGGGTTTACCGCGGAAATTTTTATCGACCGCAATCGGCTCCAGCGGATACGACGACGTCGGCGCCCCGGTTTTGATGACTTTTTTGATAAAGGTAAACATGGCGATTCCTTATTTCAGCGGCGAGTTTTTACGCTCGATGCTGTAGCGCTCAAGTTCTTTGTACGGTACGACTTTGCTCTTCTTCTTACGCACATCGACCACGGTCATACGGTCAGTACAGGAGTAGCAAGGATCGAGGCTACCGATAATCAGCGGGGCATCGGAAACAGTGTTGCCACGCAGCATGTAACGCAGCGTTGGCCAGTTGGCGTAGGTCGCCGCACGGCAGCGCCAGCGATACAGTTTCTGGTTATCGCCGGTCATGCTCCAGTGGATGTCATCGCCGCGCGGCGCTTCGGCAAAGCCCAGCGCGAAGCGGTGAGGAATATAGGTAAAGCCTTCCACCGCCAGCGGGCCGCCCGGCAGGTTGTCCAGACCAAAGTCGATCATGTTTAGTGCGGTATAGACTTCATTGATACGGACTTTAAGACGAGAAATGACGTCGCAACCCTGCTCGCTGTGCACTTCCATCGGCAGCAAACCATAACCCACAAATGGGTGATCGGCGCGGGTGTCACGCGCGTGACCGCTGGCGCGAACCATCGGACCGACGTTACTAAAGTCGCGGGCGATCTCCGGATCCAGACGACCAATACCCACGGTACGCTGTTCCATGTTCGGCGTGCTGAGCAGCATATCGACCAGTTCCTGCACCTCACGACGCATCTGCTGCGCCAGTTGACGGGTCTGGATCATATCGTCTTTCAGCAGGTCACGACGGATACCGCCGATCAGGTTCATACCGTAAGTTTTACGCGCCCCGGTGAGGATCTCCGCCATCTTCATCGACGTTTCACGCACGCGGAAGAACTGCATAAAGCCGGAATCAAAACCGGTGAAGTGACAGGCCAGGCCGAGGTTCAGCAGGTGCGAGTGCAAGCGCTCCACTTCCAGCAGAATGGCGCGGATCATCTGCGCGCGTTCCGGCACCACGATACCCATCGCATTCTCTACGGAGGTAGTATAGGCGGTGCTGTGGGCAAAACCGCAGATGCCGCACACGCGGTCCGACAGGAACGTCACTTCGTTGTAACCCATACGGGTTTCCGCCAGTTTCTCCATGCCGCGGTGGACATAGAACAGACGATAGTCGGCGTCGATGATGTTCTCGCCGTCAACAAACAGACGGAAGTGACCGGGTTCATCGGAGGTCACGTGCAGCGGGCCAATCGGCACCACGTTATTTTTCTTGTCGCCCAGTTCGTTGATGAACTCGTAGGTTTCAGCATCCGTCGTCGGCGCCGGGCGTTGACGATAATCCATACTGTCTTTACGCAGCGGATACAGCTCGTCCGGCCAATCATCCGGCAGCACCAGACGACGTTCATCCGGCAAACCGACCGGGATCAAACCGTACATGTCGCGCACTTCACGCTCGCCCCAGACGGCTGCCGGAACGCGTGGCGTCACGGATGGGAATTCCAGCTTATTGGCATCCACTTCAACGCGGACGGTAATCCAGCACTTGGTGCCCTGCTCCATCGACATCACGTAATAAACGGCGTAATGGCCGCACAGCTGACGTTCGTCGTTACCAAACAGCACGGACAACCAGCCGCCCTGTTTGTAGTACAGGAACTCAACCACTTCCGGCAGGTAGTTCACCTTGACGGTGATCGTCAGCTGATCTTTGGTCTGCCAGGCTTCATCCAGCACCACGCCCGGAAAGGCCTGGTGCAGAGCGGCGAGATAGTGTTGACCTAATTTTTCTTCAGACATGCTCAAACTCTCTTAAATCACGCCACCAGCAAGGAGACGAACGCTAAAAACGCAAACCCAAAACCGGCCCAGGTCACGCGTGAAGTGGCGCAAAAACGCAGACGCGCCATGCTGTTTTCGAACAAGGCAATGACCAGCACGCCGAGGACCAGCTTGACGACGGCAATCACCAGCGCCAGCAGCAGCCCACCCGCGGTGAAGGTCTCCATCTGTCCCCACGGCAGGAACACGCCGACGAACATTTGCAGAACGACCAGCTGTTTGAGGCTAATGCCCCACTTCAGCACCGCAAAACCGCTGCCGCTGTATTCGGTCAATGGACCTTCCTGCAGTTCCTGCTCTGCTTCCGCCAGATCGAACGGCAGTTTGCCCATTTCGATAAAGGTGGCGAAAGCACAGGCGCACAGGGCCAGAATCAGCGGGATGCTGCGCGCAGCAGGCCAGTGGTAAACGGTATCGGCGATATTGCTGATATGGGTTGAACCCGCAACCTGCGCCGCCACCCACAGTCCCAGCAGCAGGATAGGTTCAACCAGCACGCCGAGCATCGCTTCGCGGCTGGCGCCAATCGCAGTAAACGGGCTACCAGTATCCAGACCCGCGATAGAGAAAAAGAAACGGGCGATGGCGAACAGGTAAATTAAGGTGATCAGATCGCCCAATTGCGGCAGCGGTGAACCAACGGTCACTACCGGCAACGCGGTGGCGATAGTCAGCATCACGCCCACCATCACAAACGGCGTCAGGCGGAAAACCCAGCTGGAATCCGCAGGCGCAATGCTCTGACGGCCCAGCAGTTTGATAATGTCGCGGTATTCCTGCAAAACGCCCGGACCGCGACGATTATGCAAACGCGCACGCGCCACGCGGGTCACACCGGACAGCAGCGGCGCCATGGCAAACAGCACCAGCGCCTGAATTAACGGATATAAAACACTCATTTTCAGGCTCCTCGTGAAACCATAATCACCACCAGCACCGCCAGCTCAATCAACGCCAGGCGACGAAACAGTACCGGGGCGGCCGCATTCTGCCAGCCCGGAACCAGTGATACCGGGTTCAGCCATTTACGCAATTTGAGTACCGGGGCAAAGGCTTCTTTCACCGGCATGGCAAAACCGTGGGCGGTAATGACCATTGACTGCTCGTGATCGTAACCACACACCCATGCCGCACCGCGTGAACGCGACGGCAGACGGTTGCCTTTGAAAATTGCCATGATGATGAACGGCAGCAGCGGACACGCGATCAGCAGCAGCGTGATCATTGGCTGAGAAACGGTGGTGTTCGCGGTTTCCAGCGGCAGTGGAACGGCAGAGGAAATCATCGGCAGCAGCCACGGCGCAGCAACGCCGCCAATCACGCAGCAGATAGCCAGCGCAACCACGCTCACGCCCATCAGGATTGGCGCGCAGCAGGCATTTTCAGCTTCCTTCGTGCGCGGCGCGCCAAGGAACGTAACGCCATACACTTTCGCCATACACATCACCGCCAGCGCGCCAGTAATCGCCAGTCCTACCGCCAGCAACGGCCCTAACAGACGACCGACAAACGCGCCGCTGTTGCCAAGCTTAAAGAAGGACTGATAGATGACCCACTCACCGGCAAAACCGTTCAGCGGCGGCAGTGCGGCCATCGCCATCAGGCCAACCAGCATCGCCAGAGAGATAACCGGCATACGTTTACCGATACCGCCCAACTTCTCGATATCACGATGACCGGTACGGAACCAGATGCTGCCAGCACCGAGGAACAGAACGCTTTTGAACAGGCTGTGGTTGACCAGATGATACAGACCACCGGTCAAACCCAACGCAATCAGCGCCGGTTGATTCAGTGAAATCCCGGTTACGCCAGCGCCCAGCCCCAGCAGAATAATGCCGATGTTTTCCAGCGTGTGGTACGCCAGCAAACGCTGGATGTTATGTTCCATTAGCGCATACAGACCGCCGACAAATGCGGTGATCATACCCAGCACCAACAGCGTAATGCCCCACCACAGCGGCGCGTTACCGCCCAGCAGCGACAGGGAGAGAATACCCAGCAGACCGACCTTCATGACCACGGTAGAAAACAGTGCCGCAGCCGGCGCGCTGGCGTTGGCGTGTGCCTGCGGCACCCAACCGTGCAGTGGGATAATCCCGGCCAGCAGGCCAAAACCCGCCACGCCCAGCAGCCAGATGTCAGACCCAAGCGGCAGCTCCTGGGTGCGCAGGTCAAGCAGGCGCAGCTCCAGCGTACCGTAGCGCTGCCACACCAGGTAGCAGGCAATCGCCAACAGCAGCGTGCCGATGCGCCCCAGCGCAAACCACAGTTTGCCCTCTTTACTGCAACCGGTCAGGAACACCGCGCACAGCGCCATGATTTCCGCCATCACCACCAGCGTACCGAGGTTGCTGGCAACCACCGCACATACCGCTGCGGCCATCAGCAGATTCACCAGCAGGCCGTTGGCTTTCACCTGTGGATGGCGATGCCAGTCAATGTTGTACAGGCTGACAAACAGACCGCACAGGCCCAGAGTAATCAGCCAGATAGCGTTCAACGGGGTAATTTGCAGGCTGTGACCAATAAACGGCATCACACCGCTTACCGCCAGCGCGTTGGTCAGCACCATAAAACCCGCGCCAGCCGTACACAAACTGCCAACCGCGCCGCCAACCCCTGCAATCCAGCCGCTCAGCGGTTTATGAAATGAAAACAGAAATGCCAGAACCGCAGCCGCTGTAAACCAGGCCACGCCGCTGTTAATCAGTGAAATTGCGCTCATTTTGCATCTCCACTTTGAGCCTGCTGAAACAAGGTGAGATCGCCGAAGTCGGTATTGAAAGTCAGCTCACGCTTACGTTTGCTGGCGCGGGCGATATCCATGTTGCTCACCAGATGCAGGGCTTTGGTCGGACACATGCGTACACAGGCCGGACCTTGCTCGTCAAAACTACACAGATCGCATTTCACCGCGATGGCACGAATGCCCGGGACCCAGTCCAGCAGCGTGCTTACGCGAGCTGGAGCTGGCGGAGCCGGCGGCGCTTTTGATGTATTGGCGTTTGCCGGGATATGCAGCGGACGGCTACCGGAAAACTCAATAGCGCCGAACGGACAGGCGATCCCGCACAGTTTGCAGCTTACGCACAGGCTTTCATTCAGCTGTACGGCGCCGTCAACGCGATTAATCGCATTAACCGGACAAACGGTAGCGCAAGGCGCATCTTCACACTGGTGGCAAAGCTGCGGCGCGGATTCTTTTTCATTTAACATCACTTTCAGGCGCGGCATTGACTGCAGGCCATGCTGGCGATGTGTCTCTGAGCAGGCGGCTTCACAGGTGTGGCAGCCAATACAAAGAGTGGAGTCAGCAATTACAAAACGATTCACCAGGCATTCCTCAGGTGATAGTCATTTTTGACGAAAACATGTCAGGCAAATGTCATTTCGACATTTTTCGACATGCCCATTCCCTAAACTGTCGTGACGCAGTAGTAACGCCGCGTCATGACAAACGTGGGCAGCACCCGAGGCTTACGCCGGGCTATGTCCCGCAACCAGCTGGCTTAAATTCACCGGCATATTGTTCTCAACCGCGGTGTACAGGCTGTCGTAGACACTGGCGATTTTTTCGAGATAGTGCTCCAGCACCTGCTCGCGATCGCGGTTGCTGATACGCTCATCAACTTTACCGTCGATGGTCAACTGTGCCTGTGCAATCAGTTGTTTATCATCACCCTCTTTCGTTTCGACGTAATACTCGATGGTGTGACTGTTGAAGCCATCCGCCAGCGTGACGTAGATAACGAAGTGTTCAAAAAGGACAAAGCACAGATCTTTGTCCGGCGCGCAGCTCATCGCATGATGCAAACGCGCTTTCGACAGGGTGATCCCCTGAACCAGCGAGTTGCAGTAAATACGCCACTGGTCCTGTAGGCGACGATGCCGTTCAGCGATGTAATCGGCTTTTTCGCTTATTTCCCAAATAGTCATGTCAGGTTACCCGTTTAGCAGAGATGAACAGCCTTAAGCACATTTCATGCCAAAATTAATTTCCTTTATTTTCAAATATATAAAAAATCAAAGACGGGTGACGACGTGTCATTTCGTCATTGTCGTCATTGTCACGGATGAAAAAATTCAACCTGGCATGTTTATTGCTTTTAATACGGCAACTTCATAGGAGGCGGTATGCACGAAATAACCCTCTGCCAAAGAGCACTGGAATTGATTGAACAACAGGCCACGCAACACGGTGCCAAGCGAGTAACTGGGGTCTGGCTCAAAATTGGCGCATTTTCTTGCGTAGAAACCAGCGCTCTCGCCTTTTGTTTTGATCTGGTATGCCGTGGGACCCTTGCAGAAGGTTGTAAACTCCACCTCGAAGAACAAGAAGCAGAATGTTGGTGCGAATCTTGTCAGCAATACGTCACGTTACTGACGCAACGCGTGCGTCGGTGTCCGCAATGCAACAGCGATACGCTGAGAATTGTGGCCGATGATGGTCTACAGATTCGACGAATTGAAATAGGCGACGCCGAAGACTAATTCCGGTGGCACCTGCCAGGCCGGAGAAGACGCTTGCGTCGCCATCCGGCAAAAAGCCTGTAACAAGAAAGAGATCAGGAGTGAGCGATGTGTACGACATGTGGTTGCGCTGAAGGCAACCTTTATATAGAGGGTGATGAGCATAATCCCCACTCGGCGTTTCGCAGCGCGCCATTTGCCCCGGCGGCTCGCCCGGCGCTGAATATTACCGGTGTGAAAACCTCTAATTTCGCACCGAGCCAGACCGCAGAAGGCGACCTGCACTACGGTCATGGCGAGGCGGGTACCCATGCGCCAGGCATGAGCCAGCGCCGTATGCTGGAAGTCGAAATTGACGTGCTGGACAAAAATAACCGCCTGGCCGAACGTAACCGCGCCCGTTTTGCCGCTCGTCAGCATCTGGTATTAAACCTCGTCTCAAGCCCGGGCTCAGGTAAAACGACGCTACTGACCGAAACGCTGATCAAGCTGAAAGACAGCGTTCCGTGCGCCGTGATTGAAGGCGACCAACAGACGGTCAACGATGCCGCCCGTATTCGCGCCACCGGCACCCCCGCCATCCAGGTCAACACGGGTAAAGGTTGCCACCTTGACGCGCAAATGATTGCTGACGCCGCGCCGCGTTTGCCGCTTGATGACAACGGCATTCTGTTTATTGAAAACGTCGGTAACCTGGTCTGCCCGGCCAGCTTCGACCTCGGCGAACGTCATAAAGTGGCGGTGCTGTCCGTCACCGAAGGCGAAGATAAGCCGCTGAAATATCCGCATATGTTTGCCGCCGCATCGCTGATGCTGCTCAATAAAGTGGATCTGCTGCCGTACCTCAATTTTGATGTTGAAAAGTGCATCGCCAGCGCCCGGGAAGTGAACCCGGACATTGAGATCATCCTGATTTCCGCCACCAGCGGCGAAGGGATGGACCAATGGCTCTCCTGGCTGGAGACGCAGCGATGTGCATAGGTGTTCCGGGTCAAATCCGCACCATTGATGGCAACCAGGCCAAAGTCGACGTTTGCGGTATTCAGCGCGACGTCGACCTGACGCTGGTCGGTAGCTGTGATGAAAATGGTCAGCCGCGTCTGGGTCAGTGGGTACTGGTCCACGTCGGCTTTGCGATGAGCATCATTAATGAAGCAGAAGCGCGCGACACGCTCGACGCGCTGCAAAATATGTTTGACGTTGAGCCGGATGTCGGCGCGTTGCTGTACGGCGAGGAAAAATAAATGCGTTTTGTTGACGAATACCGCGCACCAGAACAGGTGATGCAGTTGATAGAGCACCTGCGTGAACGTGCCGCTCTCCTCCCCTACACCGCCGAGCGACCGCTGCGCATCATGGAAGTTTGTGGTGGTCATACCCACGCTATTTTCAAATTCGGACTCGACCAACTGCTGCCCGAAAACGTGGAGTTCATTCACGGTCCTGGCTGCCCGGTTTGCGTTCTGCCGATGGGCAGGATCGACAGCTGTGTTGAAATCGCCAGCCATCCGGAAGTGATTTTCTGCACCTTTGGCGACGCCATGCGCGTGCCGGGAAAACAAGGCTCACTACTACAGGCCAAAGCGCGCGGCGCGGATATCCGCATCGTCTATTCGCCGATGGATGCGCTGAAGCTGGCGCAGGAAAACCCAACGCGTAAGGTTGTGTTCTTTGGTCTGGGTTTTGAAACCACCATGCCAACCACCGCCATTACCCTGCAGCAGGCCAAACAACGCGATGTGCAGAACTTTTACTTTTTCTGTCAGCACATTACGCTAATCCCCACGCTGCGCAGCCTGCTGGAACAGCCGGACAACGGCATCGATGCCTTTTTAGCACCGGGGCACGTCAGCATGGTGATTGGCACCGACGCCTATAATTTCATTGCCTCAGATTTCCATCGCCCGTTAGTGGTCGCCGGCTTTGAGCCGCTCGACCTGCTGCAAGGCGTGGTGATGCTGATTGAACAGAAAATCGCCGCCCAAAGCCAGGTCGAAAACCAGTACCGCCGCGTAGTACCGGATGCCGGTAACGCCTTAGCGCAACAGGCCATCGCTGAGGTATTTTGCGTCAACGGCGACAGCGAATGGCGCGGTCTGGGCGTGATCGAATCGTCTGGCGTTCACCTGACGCCGGACTATCAACGTTTTGATGCCGAAGCGCATTTTCAGCCAGCGCCACAGCAGGTATATGACGATCCGCGCGCGCGTTGCGGAGAGGTGTTGACCGGCAGATGTAAACCGCATCAGTGCCCGTTATTTGGTAAAACCTGTAACCCGGAGACCGCGTTTGGTGCACTGATGGTCTCCTCAGAAGGCGCATGTGCCGCCTGGTATCAGTATCGTCAGCAGGAGTGTGAAGCATGAACAGCGTACAACTCGCCCACGGTAGCGGCGGTCAGGCTATGCAGCAGTTGATCAACAGTCTGTTTATGGAGGCTTTTGCTAATCCGTGGCTGGCGGAACAGGAAGATCAGGCGCGTCTGGAACTGGCGCAGTTGGTTGCAGAGGGCGATCGTCTGGCGTTCTCTACCGACAGCTATGTTATCGATCCGTTGTTCTTCCCCGGCGGTAATATCGGCAAGCTGGCTATCTGCGGTACGGCTAACGATGTCGCCGTCAGCGGCGCGATTCCGCGTTATCTCTCCTGCGGGTTTATCCTTGAAGAAGGTCTGCCGATGGAGACGCTGAAAACCGTCGTCACCAGCATGGCGGCAACCGCACGCGAAGCGGGCATCGCCATCGTGACCGGTGATACCAAAGTCGTGCAGCGTGGCGCCGCAGATAAGTTGTTCATCAACACCGCCGGTATGGGCGCGATCCCCGCCAACATTCACTGGGGTGCGCAAACTCTCGGCCCTGGCGATGTATTGCTGGTTAGCGGTACGCTCGGCGACCATGGCGCAACCATTCTTAATCTGCGCGAGCAATTGGGTCTTGATGGCGAACTGGTTAGCGACTGTGCGGTGCTCACGCCGCTTATCCAGACGATACGTGATATACCCGGCGTGAAGGCGCTGCGTGACGCCACCCGTGGCGGCGTGAATGCGGTGACGCATGAGTTTGCCGCATCATGTGGATTTGGTATTGAGCTGTCTGAAGCGGCCCTGCCCATGAAGCCTGCGGTGCGTGGCGTTTGCGAGCTGCTGGGCCTTGATGCGCTCAACTTTGCCAACGAAGGCAAACTGGTGATTGCCGTTGAGCGTCAGGCTGCTGAAAGCGTGCTTGCTGCGCTGCGCGCGCATCCGTTAGGACGCGACGCGGCAATGATTGGCGAAGTAGTTGAACGTAAAGGTGTACGTCTTGCCGGACTGTATGGCGTGAAACGAACCCTCGATTTACCACACGCTGAACCTTTACCTCGTATATGCTAGCAGGCAGTTGGCAGCATGCTGTAAGCCGGATAAGACGCATTGGCGTCGACATCCGGCATTAACGCTGCATTATCGCCTGATGGCTTTGCTTATCAGGCCTACGGATTGCGTGACCAGCGAGTTTGCGGTCAGCCATCCGGCAATAATTTACGACTTATACCTATAATTCATTTACCGTTTTCGCACCGTTTTGCGGTGCTTTCCCTGGAAAAGCAATATGTCGTATACACCGATGAGTGACCTCGGACAGCAAGGCCTGTTCGATATTACTCGTACATTATTACAGCAGCCCGATCTTCAGTCTCTCAGCGAGGCGCTTTCACAGCTGGCCAGGCATTCCGGACTGGCCGACTGCGCGGCTATTGTCTTATGGCAGGCACAAACGCAACGTGCGCGTTATTTTGCGACGCGCGAAAATAGTAAACCTATCGATTATGAAGACGAAACGGTGCTGGCGCATGGGCCGATACGCCGTATCCTGTCGCGCCCCGACGCGCTGCACTGCAACTATCATGAGTTCACGGAAACCTGGCCGCAGCTGGCATCCGGCGGATTGTATTCTGAATTTGGTCACTACTGTCTGCTGCCGCTGGCGGCGGATGGGCGCATCTTTGGCGGTTGCGAATTCATCCGCAACGAAGACCGACCATGGAGCGAAAAAGAGTACAATCGGCTCCAGACCTTCACCCAGATTGTCGGTGTCGTGGCTGAACAAATTCAGAGCAGAGTCAGCAATAACGTCGATTACGATCTGCTGTGCCGTGAGCGTGACAACTTTCGCATCCTGGTCGCCATCACCAATGCGGTGCTTTCCCGACTGGACATAGATGAACTGGTCAGCGAAGTCGCCAAAGAGATCCACCATTATTTCGACATCGATGCTATCAGTATCGTGTTACGCAGCAGTCGCAAAAATAAGCTGAGCATCTACTCCACCCACTATCTGGATGAGCATCATCCGGCGCACGAACAGAGCGAAGTGGACGAAGCAGGCACACTCTCTGAGCGGGTCTTCAAAAGCAAAGAGATGCTGCTGATTAACCTGAGCGAACGCGACGCCCTTGCTCCTTATGAACGGATGCTGTTCGAGACCTGGGGCAACCAATTACAGACGCTGTGCCTGCTGCCGTTGATGTCCGGCAATAACATGCTTGGCGTACTGAAGCTGGCGCAGTGCGAAGAGAAAGTCTTCACCACCGCCAATCTCAAACTGCTACGCCAGATTGCCGAGCGTGTGGCGATTGCCGTGGATAACGCCCTCGCCTACCAGGAAATTCACCGTCTGAAAGAACGTCTGGTCGATGAAAACCTGGCGCTGACCGAGCAGCTCAACAACGTTGACAGCGAGTTCGGCGAAATCATTGGCCGCAGCGAAGCGATGTACAGTGTGCTCAAACAGGTCGAGATGGTGGCGCAAAGTGACAGCACCGTATTGATTCTCGGCGAGACCGGGACAGGCAAAGAGCTGATCGCCAGAGCAATTCATAACCTGAGCGGTCGTAACGCCCGCCGGATGGTAAAAATGAACTGTGCGGCAATGCCTGCCGGATTGCTGGAAAGCGATCTGTTTGGTCATGAGCGCGGTGCGTTTACCGGAGCCAGCACGCAACGTATTGGGCGTTTCGAACTGGCGGACAAAAGCTCACTGTTCCTTGATGAAGTGGGCGACATGCCGCTTGAGCTTCAGCCGAAGCTATTGCGCGTTTTGCAGGAACAGGAGTTTGAGCGTCTGGGCAGCAATAAGCTGATCCAGACCGATGTCCGTTTGATCGCCGCCACCAACCGCGATCTGAAAAAGATGGTCGCCGATCGCGAGTTTCGCAACGATCTCTACTATCGGCTGAACGTCTTCCCGATCCATCTGCCGCCGCTGCGCGAACGCCCGGAAGATATTCCGCTATTGGTAAAAGCTTTCACCTTTAAAATTGCCCGCCGAATGGGGCGCAATATCGACAGTATTCCCGCTGAAGCGCTGCGTACGCTGAGCAGTATGGAATGGCCGGGTAACGTGCGTGAACTGGAAAATGTGGTAGAACGCGCGGTGCTACTCACAAGGGGCAATGTACTGCAACTGTCTCTGCCGGATGTTGTCGCTTTGACGCCTTCCACGCCGCCAGTGGCGACCGAAGTCGCACAAGATGGCGAAGATGAATACCAGCTGATCATGCGCGTGCTGAAAGAGACTAACGGCGTGGTTGCCGGCCCCAAAGGCGCGGCGCAACGACTGGGACTGAAGCGCACGACGTTACTGTCACGCATGAAGCGCCTGGGTATTGATAAGGATGCGCTGGTTTAACGGTTCGCCCGATGGCGCTTTGCTTATCGGGTCTACCCACTGGTGCGTTTATATTTGTAGGCCGGATAAGGCGCAACCGCCATCCGGCATAGAATTGCTACATTACTTCTTCCGCTGGTACTTCTCGGGTAATTCCGGGACGGGACGTTTGTCATCAATCAGATGACGTACGGTCAGTATCGGATGACGCCAGAGCATTCTTGGCCCAGCCCAGCGCATAATCTGCTTCATCTCTTCACGTTTGGCGGGTTGATAACAGTGTACCGGGCACTGTTTGCAGGCCGGTTTTTCCTCACCAAATACGCACTTATCCAGACGCTTTTGCGCATAGGCAAACAACGCATCGTAATGCCCCGGCTCGTCTGAGGCCTGCGGACACTGGCGCTCGTACAGCGAGATCATTCTCTGGATCGTCATTTTTTCACGTGCAATACGTTTGCCGGACATGGTGCCTCCCAATTAAGTTGCATAAATAATACACCTTAAAAGTGAAGGCAACCATCATATGAGTTCGCTTACCCGGAAAATGACTAAATTGCCCGTCGTTTATAAGGGCGGTAGTGCGGTAGCCAAAAGTTATCTTTAATGCTCCGCAACAAGGCATCGTCGCTCATTTTTTCCGCCACACCTGATTGCCACGCCGCCTTGCCGACCTCAAACGCAATGTTGCGAGTCACCTCGCATATTGTGCCAATCTCTGGTAACAGCGCGCCTTCACCGTCACGCACCAGCGGAGAAGCTTCCGCCAGCGCACGGCTTGCCGCCATCAACATTGCCTCTGTTACCCGCGTCGCGCCGCTGGCGATAGCCCCCAGACCGATCGCCGGGAAAACATACACGTTATTACACTGTGAAACAGGAATGACACGTCCATACATCTCTACCGGCTCGCATGGGCTACCGGTTGCGATAATGGCCTGTCCCTCGGTCCAGTGAAGAATATCTTCTGGCCGTGCTTCCATTTTCGAGGTGGGGTTCGACAACGGCATCACAACAGGACGATCGCAGTATTGGTACATCGTGCTAATCACTTCCTGCGAGAACAATCCTGCCTGGCCCGAAACGCCCAGCATTACCGCAGGTTTGGCATTGCGGATCACCTCCAGTAACGACGGAGTCTGCATCTCGTATTGCCAGCCAAATAACGCATCGGGCGACTGCGCCAGCGGTTGCTGGAAAACAGCTAATGCCTCATTGGTCGTCATCACCAGACCGTCGCGATCCACCATAAAAATGGTCCGTCGGGCTTCAGCCTGGCTCATTCCCTCAGACATACGACAAGCAATAATATGCCGGGCGATCCCACATCCCGCAGCCCCCGCCCCTACAATCACGATCGATTGCTGACGGAAGTCCCGGCCGCTGCCACGGCAGGCAGCGAGTATGGTGGCCAGAGCCACCGACGCCGTGCCCTGGATATCATCATTAAAGCAGCACAATTCATCGCGATAACGTTCCAGCAAAGGCACGGCTGTATGTTGGGCGAAATCTTCAAACTGCAGCAGTACGTTGGGCCAGCGCCGTTTTACGGCAGCAATAAACATTCCAATAAACGCGAAATAATCTTCACCGGTTACGCGCGGATGACGCCAGCCGATATAGCGCGGATCGTCCAGTAGTCGCGTATTGTTCGTGCCGACATCCAGTAATATCGGCAGCGTATTCGCCGGATTAACTCCGCCGCAGACGGTATAGAGAGACAACTTCCCGATAGGAATGCCCATACCACCAACCCCCTGGTCGCCCAATCCCAGAATACGCTCGCCGTCGGTGACGACGATCACCTTGATATCGTGCCGTGGAATATCATGCAATATATCGTCAATACGTTCGCGATCGGGCCAGGAAATAAAGACGCCGCGCGCTCGTCGGTATATCCAGGAAAATTTTTCGCAGGCAGCACCTACCACCGGGGTATAAACGATTGGCAGCATCTCAGGCAGATATTTTTTCAGCAGGTAATAAAATAACGTTTCGTTGGTATCCTGAATATTTCTCAGATAAATATGTCGGGCATTATGTGATTCTGCTTCGAGGTACTGTTGATAAGCTCGCTCGGCTTGTTCATCAATATTCTCAATAGCGCATGGCAGTAATCCACCAAGGTTAAAGTCATGCCTTTCTTGCTGAGTGAAACTGCTTCCTTTGTTTAATAACGGAGACTCAAGCAGTAACTTTCCCGTAAACGGAACGTATAAAACATCGTTTGTCACGTTGACATCCATAAATTACAACCAGATAAAAAATAAGAGCCTGCATTAACAGGCTCCCGGGATTCAAATCAGGACATAGTTGGCAATCAGCATCGCCGCGATACCGGCCAGCGCGGGAAGCAGCGTTCTTCTAACGATCATAAACGGTGAACATTCCCCCGCTTTACTTACCGCAATAATGATGCCAGCCACTGGAGACATCGAGCGCCCCATACCCGCCATCAGCTGCATAGGGAGGATCATATTGACGGCGCTTTCACCAAATTTTGCCGCAATCGAGGGCGCCAGGCCGGAGAAGGAGAAAAAGGCCGCAACGCCAGAGCCTGTCAGCACAGCGGTTACGCCCACCAGCGCAGTCATCACCAGCGTCATGCTGGTAAAGCCCAGACCGGCGTTTTGTACGGACTGCAGTAAGTAATCCACCGCGCCAATTTTCTGCAGCCCCTGAGCATAGATGTCCGCACATACCAGTAAAGAAACGATGCTGGTAAACATGCTGCCCATCCCTTTGAAAAAGACCTGTATTCCTTTGCAGCAACTTTTAAAATCCCGCGTGGTCGCCAGTTCGAAGAAAAAAGCGACCACTGCGCCAAGAATCATCGCCGTGACCACGTCAATTTTGATGGATTTGATCACTAGCGGACTAAAGACCAGCACCAGTACCACGGGTAATACCGGCAACAACGCGTAAACAGCAGGGACTTTACGCCCCTCTTCTTCGGCCTCAACCACGCTTTGTGCGCCAGGTACGAAGCCATCTTTCTTGTCGAAATATTTTGCGGTGAAATAAATCACCACCGCCACAGCCAGCATGACTACCACAGCCACCGGCATCTGATAATGGGCAAAGTAGATAGCACTTTCCATACCGGCATGCTTCGCCGCCAGATTCGCCGTACCAACCGCAGGCCCTAAATCCATAAACGCGCACAGGCCAATCATCGCGGCCGCAGAAGCTTTACTGACACCCAGGCGAACCAGAACCGGGAAGAATGTCACCAGTAGCAACATCGCCAGACCCGCCGCACTTGAAATTGCCACATGCAGAAGCTGCGCACAGATATACCCTAACGCAAGGATTAAATAAGGCGCTTTAATCACCTGCAGCGGTCGAATGCACATATTAACCATCGCATTCGACGCTTTGATGTGATCCATATAGCTGGCGAATCCTCCCGCAGCCATAATGATAAGACCAATGCCCGCAATTTGTGTGGTAAGCGATTCTTTTGCAAAACTAAAGATATCCAGCCAGGTTGACCCCGTGGATTTCGCTTTATCATAGAGAATGCTGTTTTCTGGATAAAACAGTACGGTAATGGTCAATAATGCCAGTCCAGCGAGTAATAAAACAGTTTGCGGCTGATAATTTTTCACAATTAACCATGCAGCAATAACTGTTATCACTATTGCTATAATAAACGCCGTCATAATAACAATTCCTATGCCATACAAATCGGGTAGGGTTACCTGTCATATCATCATAGCTTATGTAGGATAGTAAAAAATAACACCTATATATAAGCAGCTATAATATGTACGTTAATTTATCGTATTACATACTCAAATATTGAGTCTTAATTGTAATGGTTTGTGTGAGCGTAAAATACGGGAAAGGTGTTTTCCCACCCCTTTTTGTGAGTAAGATCGCAACTCATCTGAATGTGTCCGCGCTCTGCAGAAATAGATGGATACGGGTTTCCAACATATTCACTCTATGATTGACGTCGAAAGCGTATTACCCTATAACAACGTTGATATACAACAGCCATCGGGTATTATCCATGTACAAAAAAAACACATTAAGTCTGGATGAATATAATTCTCTTACTCTTAATATGGGTGATTTAACTGAATCTGAATGCCGACTCAATGAGTACATAAATAAACACTTCAATGAACTCCCCTATCATGGCATTGTCGACCTCTCACAAAATGCGATGGTAAGCAAAGCGACCATTGGCCGATTTTTGAATAAAATTGGGTTTACGGGCTATGCTGCTTTCCGCAAAGCATTAGACATTACGCTGTCAAAAAATAAAATCTCTGCACCTTTTGAGAAAAACACCATACAGCGTAACAATCCTGACATTACCACTGAAAGTATCGTTACCGATTTCACCCACAAAGTAGCAGAATTATTTAATCAATTTAAGAATAATATCGATATTACAAGCCTGAATGCTTTTATCGATCTGGTACTGAACAATCAACGTCATATTTATGTTGTTGGTCCTTCGTCTTCTCATGCCATGGCGACACATTTTTGTACCTTGTTAAAGTACTTTCGCAGTGACATCACTCTGTTACCGACGGATATCAGCGAACTCCCTAAATGTCTCATCAATATTAAGGAGGACGACGTACTGATTGTGTTCTCCTACTATCGATTTAATCGGGTAGCCCTCAATATTGCAAAGTGGTTCAGAAAAAAGAATGCTGCCGTGGTGCTGGTGACCAACTCAGAGGCAAACCCATACGGTAAATTTTGCGATCTGCAGTTTGTTCTCCCCAGCGACGTACAATCCATTTTTCAAAGCCGTATTCTCGGCTTCTTCTTCATCGAACTGATTTTGCATCTGGCTTATGAGAAAGGAGATAACGAGGGGAATTTTGCCCAACTGGAAGAATTGTTCGTCTTCTTTGAAACATTTTCGGCCTCAGCACACAACACGTAATGCCGCCAGGAGGATTCTCTCTCCAGGCAGCATTACGATTCAGGCCATCTCTGTCGTTTTCACACGATCGAATTCAGCAACCGTTTCTGCAATTAGCGCATCGTTAGCCCCAATATATGACAGCGGTTCGCAGGCGGCGGCAATTTCCGCCACAGACAATGACGCGCGGATTACCGAACTGGACTGCACGATCTCCATGAAGCTTTGCTCGCCTGTTGCATGCTTCAGCAGGTTTTTCACTAAGTTATAGGCAGATTCCCTGCCAATTTTAGCGGCAAGCTTCATCGTCAGCGATTCCGACATAATAAAGTGCTTCGAGCAGTCAAAATTAGCGCGCATCTTCTCTTCATTAATAATGAGATGAGAAAGCAAATTTTTTGCACGTGTAAGACTGGTCGATAAGGCATTAGAGGCCTCCGGAAGGATCGTCCAGTTCAGGACCCTCATAGAGGCGGCTCGCACATCCTGTTGATCCAGCATGGACGGTGCGCCGGAAGCATACATCCAGCCCATTCTGGCCAGCGTTTGCATCATGTTACTGGCGCGCGGATTGACTTTGTGCGGCATCGTGCTGGATCCGCCGCCGCCTTCGCCCTCAAACACTTCAGCAATCGGCGTGCGCCCCATGGTTTCGACATCGTTAGCCAGTCGACACAGCGTGCCGTGAACAAGCGCAAAAAACTGCACAACTTCAACGACCGCATCCTGACTGGCGTTGTTAATACCACAGGGCACGTTCAGACCTAACGCCTGCATCAGTCGTTCACGCGTTTCCATTCCCTTCTCGCCCACGGAAGCCAGATTCCCCACCGCACCGCCAAAGAGTCCGGTCACCGCACGCGGATACAACTGCTGGAGTCTTGCCAGATGGCGGTTAACCTCTGCCAGATAACTGCAAACATGAAGCCCCCATGTTGTGGCGGAGGCATCCACCGAATTGGTGCGCGCAACCATAACCGTACGGGTGTGACGTATTGCCATCGCTTTCATCGCTTCACCCACATCACACAATTGCTCACGCAGCAACTGCAGCGTTTGCTGCAATCTCATCGCCATTCCTGAATCCAGTAGGTCCTGAGTGGTACATCCCCAGTGCAAAAACTGGCTTACCAAAGGTGTGCCAGAAGCAGAGATCTGATCAATTAGCGGTTTTATCGCCATCCCCACCGTTTGTGTATCCTTGGCCAGAGCAGGCCAGTCTATCTGTATTTCCTGGCAGGCTTGCGCAATTTCTGCTGCCGCCTGCTCAGGGATAATCCCTAACTCACTTTGAATGCGTGCGACAGTGGCCTCAAAACGCAGCCAGCAACGCATCAGATTGTCGTCAGACCATATTTCCCGCATCCGACCGTGGGTGAACAATGAAGAATAAAGATCAGAATCAAATACCGTTGTTTGCTTACCGAACATACAGCGCCTCTCCGGCCAATGAATGCGTCATAATCGAAAATGTGATTAATCAATTTTGCGGGATCTGTCCTGCAAATTACAGGGGAAAATAGTATTCCCACCCCAAAACCGACTATGAGAATGCACTATTCCCATTTTCAGTTTTTACATCCGATAGAAATGGGATGCACTTCACAGTAATTTTCGCATTACATTTTAAACAGTCGTAATATTTCAATAAAATCGCTCATTAAATATAAGAACCATTAATACAATAGCGCAATCGGAGATATTTATGCGTGAATAATCACATTTCATTACGAGAAAAAATGTTTCCCATATCGCTGCCATTCCTTTTCCACAAACAATTATCCCGCTGTGAACTTTCTTTTTATGGTCAGGAAATTAATGCTGTTTTGAGGGATGACATGAAGCTAAAAAATTATTCACTAATATTACTAATGGGTATGAGTTCCTCGGCGTTCGCCTTAAACGTCTATAATAAGGATGGAAATACTCTGGATATCTATGGTCGCGTTGAGGGCAAAATTGCCAGTGGCCAGAATTCATTTGCCGGTAGTGAAAGCCGAAGCGATCTGGGTGGCCGTGTAGGTATTTATCTCACCCGAGATCTGGATCTTCTGCCAGATACCAAAATCGTGGGTCGCCTGGAATGGCAGGTGCGTACCGAAAAAAATGATAACAATACCGGTGAAAGCGATATGGAGGCCCGCTATTCCTATGTCGGCCTGTCGAATAAAACATGGGGTGAACTGATCACCGGGAGAACCAAAAACCCGCTGTATCAGGTAATGAAAATGACCGATAAGTACAAAAACTTTACCCCCAATATCTACAGCTATGGCATTACAACCATTGATGATTCGTACCAGTTCAACCGCCAGGACGGCACCGTACAGTGGAACGCCAAATTTGCGGGCAATGAGATTCAGTTGGCATGGGTCTCTGGTAATGGCAACAGCGATAACGAAGCCCTGGACTACGGCGCGATGGCCAGCTATCGCAAGTCTTTCAAATTTGGCGATTTTAGAATTACACCTGCGATTGCTGCCAGTCGTTATAAACGACAGGATGGGGTAGAGACTACCGATGGACGTAATCAAAACGATCAAATTATGGGAGGGTTACAACTCAACTATAAAGCCTATGAAGTCGCGGTAACCGCGTTACGGACTTCTATTTCCCGCGATAACAAAAGTGATAATAATTATAAAGGAATGGATTCACTTATTTCCTACAACTTTGGCACCGTCAAGGTTCTCACTGGATATAGTTTTTTAAATGAAGATGGTAAAGATATCGCTGAAAAAGAAGACTGGCGTGCTGAAGCGCAATTAACATTGGCTGAAGATACGTGGTTATCATTTACTTATGATAAAGAATTCGCCAGTAAGAACAAAAAAACCAATGATGATGCGCTCATCGTTGGACTCCGTTATGATTTCTAAGAGATAACCGATGAAAAAAATAACCTTGTTTACCGCTGCAATGACCCTTGCACTGAGCAGCATTTGCTCTCACGCGGATACATTATTAGCGCCTTCCGCCCATGCCAAAATGGATGGTGAGAATAAAATTGTCGCGCTTTATGGTAACTCGTTCACTTTCTATAACAATAATATCAATACCCGATTGCGGGATTTGACGCAGTCTTTACTGCCGGACCATGCCAAAGGCTATAAATATCGGGGGATCACGATTTCCAGCGGTCATTTAGGCTGGCAAATTGAGAATATGCGCTACCAGAACACGCTACAGAAATGGGATGTGGTGGTATTGCAGGGGAACTCCACAGAAACGATCTCAAAGAAAGAAAGCACCCGGCAAAACTTCGTTGACTCCGCAACCCAAATGGCCGAAATGGCGCATAAAGCAGGTGCAAAAGTCGTCTATTTCATGACCTGGGCGAAGAAAGCTCAACCCGAAGATAGCCAAAAACTGGCGGATGCTTATATCTCCATTGCGCAAAAAACGGGGGGATATGTCGCTCCGGTAGGTCTGGCTTTCGAGAAAGCGCGCAAAACCCATCCGGAAATAAACCTGTATTATCATGATGGCGTACACCCTTCGATTTCTGGAACGTATCTCGCAGCCTGCGTATTTTTCGCTACCCTGTATAACCAGTCTCCGGTCGGCGGCGCGCTTCCTGTTGATACGGATATGACCCCAGCTGCCGCCAAAGCGTTACAACAGGTAGCATGGGAAACCGTCACTGAGTTCCAGAAGTCATAATCATCAGGTTATTCATCCGCTGCGCGGCGACAATCGTGTCGGCGCGCAACGCGTTATCCCCGTCAATTCCTTAGCACCCTACGCAAATAAGAATTATTTTCATTTGTTTATACCTTGTGCTATATAACATAGCAAAGGCTATATTCGTTGATAAATTAACCACTTTGTTGTGAGGGATACTATGCCGCAGTTGCCCCATCTGAAGTCATTTCTCCTTGCTGGCGCGTTAACGGCGCTGACGTTGTCGCCTGCCTGGGCGCAAGAAAAGTTCAAAGTGATAACCACTTTTACGGTGATTGCGGATATGGCAAGTAACGTGGCAGGTGACGCCGCGGACGTCAGTTCCATCACCAAACCTGGGGCAGAAATTCATGAATATCAACCCACGCCGGGCGATATCAAGCGGGCGCAAGGCGCACAGCTTATCCTTTCGAACGGACTCAATCTCGAGCTGTGGTTTGCCCGTTTCTACCAGCATTTATCCGGCGTGCCGGAGGTAATGGTCTCCAACGGTGTGCAGCCAATGGGTATCAGCGAAGGGCCGTACAACGGCAAACCGAATCCGCACGCCTGGATGTCGGCAGAGAACGCGCTTATCTACGTGGATAATATTCGCGATGCGCTGATGAAATACGATCCGCAGAATGCCGCGATCTACCAGAAAAATGCGCAGAGCTATAAAGCCAAAATCCAGCAGACCCTGGCGCCACTACATGCAGAACTGGCGAAGCTCCCTGCCGATAAACGCTGGCTGGTCACCAGTGAAGGCGCGTTTTCTTATCTGGCACGCGATAACGGCCTGAAAGAGTTGTATCTGTGGCCGATCAACGCCGATCAGCAGGGCACCCCCAAACAGGTACGCAAAGTGATCGATGCGATCAGAGCGCATCATATCCCAACGGTATTTAGCGAAAGCACTGTCTCCGACAAGCCTGCGCGTCAGGTCGCCCGTGAATCCGGTGCGCATTACGGCGGTGTGCTGTATGTCGATTCGCTCAGCGCTGCTGATGGCCCGGTACCGACCTATCTGGATTTACTGCGCGTCACAACACAAACCATTGTTAACGGCATCAACGAAGGTCTGGAGAGACAACCATGAGTCACTCTGCGATTACCGTAAATCAGGTTACGGTGACGTATCGCAACGGTCACACCGCATTGCGGGACGCCACTTTTCAGGTTCCGGGCGGTTCGATTGCCGCCCTGGTCGGCGTAAACGGTTCGGGAAAATCAACGCTTTTTAAAGCGCTGATGGGTTTTGTTCGCCTGGCGCAGGGGGAAATATCTATTCTGCAACAGCCGGTTAATCAGGCGCTGAAACAGAATCTGATTGCCTATGTTCCTCAGTCGGAAGAGGTGGACTGGTCGTTTCCGGTACTGGTGGAAGATGTGGTAATGATGGGTCGCTTTGGCCACATGGGCTGGCTGCGTCGGCCAAAACAGATCGACCGCGCCTGTGTTGATGCGGCGCTGGCACGGGTCGATATGCTGGACTATCGCCATCGCCAGATAGGTGAACTGTCCGGCGGGCAGAAAAAACGCGTTTTTCTGGCGAGGGCTATTGCCCAGGATGGACAGGTGATTTTGCTGGATGAACCCTTCACCGGCGTGGATGTGAAAACCGAGGCGCGCATCATCGACCTGCTACGCGAACTGCGCGATGAGGGGCGGACCATGCTGGTCTCTACCCATAATCTGGGGTCCGTTACCGAGTTTTGTGATTACACGGTAATGATTAAAGGTACGGTGTTGGCAAGTGGCCCGACCGAAACCACCTTTACGACTGAGAATCTCGAGCAGGCATTCAGCGGCGTTCTGCGCCATGTGGCGCTGAGCGGCGGTGAGCAACATGTGATTACCGATGATGAACGCCCGTTTATTTCGCGACGCGCGGCCAACGAGGGGGAATAATCATGAACTGGCTGACAGAACCGTTTGGTTACCAGTACATGCTCAACGCGATGTGGGTCTCGGCGATGGTCGGCGGCCTGTGTGCGTTTCTCTCCTGCTATCTGATGCTCAAAGGCTGGTCGCTGATTGGCGACGCGCTGTCGCACTCTATCGTTCCGGGCGTTGCTGGCGCTTATATGTTAGGGCTTCCCTTCGCGCTTGGCGCTTTTCTTTCCGGTGGACTGGCAGCGGGCAGCATGCTGTTTCTCAATCAGCGCTCGCGCCTGAAGGAAGATGCGATTATCGGACTGATTTTTTCCTCTTTTTTCGGTATCGGGCTGTTTATGGTGTCGCTCAATCCGATGTCGGTCAACATCCAGACCATTATTCTGGGAAACGTGCTGGCGATTGCACCGGAAGATATTGTGCAACTGGCCATCATCGGCGTCATCTCGCTGACTATGCTGTTGTTGAAGTGGAAAGATCTGATGGTGGTTTTTTTTGATGAAAACCACGCGCGCTCCATCGGTCTGAATCCTGGCTGGCTAAAGCTGTTATTTTTTACGCTGCTCTCCGTTTCCACGGTTGCCGCTCTGCAAACCGTCGGCGCATTTCTGGTGATTTGTCTGGTGGTCACACCCGGCGCCACCGCCTGGCTGCTGACGGATCGTTTTCCACGTCTACTCACTATCGCCGTAGCTATCGGCAGCCTGACCAGCTTTTTTGGCGCCTGGCTGAGCTACTGGCTGGACGGCGCAACCGGCGGAATTATTGTGGTTCTACAAACGCTGCTGTTCCTGCTGGCGTTTGTCTTTGCGCCAAAACACGGTCTGCTGGCGAATCGCCGTCGTGCCCGTCAGGTAAACAAGGAGTCCGTATGAGCTTAACGACGCTGCTGGAACCCTTTCAGTTTAGCTTTATGGTCAATGCGCTGGTCATCTCCACCATTGTCGCCATCCCCTGTGCGCTGTTGTCAGTGTTTTTGGTGCTTAAAGGCTGGGCGCTGATGGGCGATGCCATGAGCCACGCGGTTTTCCCCGGCATTGTGCTGGCGTGGATTGCAGGTATTCCACTGGCGATTGGCGCGTTTATCGCCGGACTGTTTTGCGCGGTGGCGACGGGCTATCTCGACGACAATAGCCGAATTAAGCGTGACACCCTGATGGGGATCGTCTTTTCCGGTATGTTTGGCGCGGGCCTGGTGCTGTACGTTTCGATCCAGTCGGAGGTCCATCTCGATCATATTCTGTTCGGCGATATGCTGGGCGTGTCGTTTAGCGATATTGTGCAAACCTCCGTTATCACGCTGGGGATTGCGCTTATCATCGGGCTAAAGTGGAAAGATCTACTACTGCACGCATTCGATCCGCATCAGGCAAAGGCCAGCGGTCTTAACACGACGCTGCTGCATTATGGTCTGTTGTGTATGATTGCCCTGACGATCGTCGCCACGCTGAAATCGGTAGGCATTATTTTGTCGATTTCCTTACTAATTGCCCCGGGCGCCATCGCGATATTAATGACACGGAAATTTTTCCATGCCTTGTGGCTGGCAGTGGTTATCTCAGTCGTTACCTCGTTTATGGGCGTGTATCTGTCATTTTTCATCGACAGCGCACCAGCCCCCACCATCGTCGTACTATTTTCTCTGCTGTTTGTGATTACTTTTATTTATTCCGGTCTGCGCGATCGCCGTTTCGAACGGCGACGCCAACAATACGACCGCTAACGGCGTGGGCAGTGATATGTCCACTATCGTTATTAGAATACGTAATGACAATATTCCCAGCGCCCTGAACAAATGTCCCGCTCTGAAAGCATGCCATATTGAATAACGCTATTTATTAATCAAATAGCCGCAATCGCATTAGATAAAAATACAGCTAAATTTCAGCCAGCGGGGAGCTTTGCTATGAATGTTAAGTTAAAGGTTATTTCGGCATGTGTGTTACTTTCCATGTCAGTCTCAGCCACCCAGGCGCTAGCCGCATCTGATACCAACGGGACAACTTATTTAGTTAATCGTGGTAACCCACAGTTAAAAGCCAACGGCAAATATATCGACCAAATGATTGCCGAGGTAATGGCAAAAAATAATCTGCCGGGTTTATCCATGGCTATCGTCCAGGCCCCCTATATTCCGCGTTCTGCAGGATACGGCCTGGCAACGGCAACCAATGATGAACTCGCGTCCACCAAGACTATGTGGGGGATTGGGCCAATCACTCAGGCTTTTACCGCCGTTGCGGTGATGCAACTGGTAGAACAAGGTAAATTAAGCCTTAATACCCCGGTGAGCAATTATTTACCGGACCTGCCACAAAGCTGGCATGACATTACGATTCTGGAGTTAATGCAACATTCATCTGGGATCCCGGACTTCAGATTATTCGGCTATAAGCAGACGCAAAAATATACGCCTGCGCAGCTGGTTGATCTCGTCAAAAATAAACCGCTCGAATTTAAAAGCGGTACGGATATCAACTCCAGCGCGACCGATTTTATTCTGTTAGGGATGGTTATTGAGAAGGTCAGTGGAATGAGTTACGCAGACTTTATCGACAAATACCAAATCGAGCCGTTAGGCCTGCAAAGCACCATGTTCGCGAAAGACATGCCAACGAAAGTGTTTCTCGATCGCCCCACGCCTGATAAGCAACACAATCAGCACGCAAAATTTAAATCTGAAATCCCCTGGATAAACCCCGTTGAGCCCGCGACAGGTTATGTCTCATCGGGTGACAAACTGGAGCCGGTAAGCGCAATCGCCACTAATAACCTGTACGCCTACGGCGGCCTGTGGTCATCTGCAGAAGATATCAGTAAGTGGGATATCGGTCTGGCAGGCAGTACGCTGGTTAAAGACAAAACGCTGCGTGACATCATCTATAGCCCGGCAAAACTGAAAAACGGTAAAGTTGTGCCTGCCATGGCTGGCTGGGAATTTACCCATCATCCTGGTTTCCTTGAAATCAAAGGCACCACGGGCGGATTTAGCGCCTATCTGAGCCGCTTTACCGCCGGTGATGAGCTGGTTTGCGTGACCCTATTGACCAACAAAGAAGGTGTGGACCTGACTCAGGTGGCGCGTGATATCGCTGAGGCCTATAAAACCGGTCTGGGCTCTGGATTAAATTCAGAGAAGATCAAAAATCAGGAGAGTAAATTTTCTGTCGATGAGACGATCTTCCGTCTAAAAGCCCTTCTGAAGAGTGAAGGAGTTCCGGTCTTCACTGAAATTGATCATGAGAAAAATGCTAAGGATGTAGGCATGAACCTCAGGCCCACCAAAGTCCTGGTATTTGGTAACCCGAAAGTCGGCACAAAACTCATGCAAGATAAACAGGGGATCGCGCTGGCTCTGCCACTACGTGTTTCGGTTTGGCAGGATAAGATTGGACGGGTTTGGGTGGGCTATGAAAATCTGGATGATGTGGCAAAAACCTACGATCTTCATGATCAGCAGACCGTTGATAAAATTGACAACTTTATGACTACACTGGTCAGCCGGGCTGTAGATGTTTATACCCAGTAACCGGAGAAGACTTCCCGGTCATCACCTGTAGCGGGAGCGTGACGGCTCCCGCTACGCATGGGCGTTCACTATTCAGCGCCAGCTTAACAACGGACTAAACGCTTCGCTGCCCACCAGCGCACGCAGCGCTGGTAGATGGCAATTACGCGCCAGAAGCGGCGGTACGGCAAAAATCGTATCGCCAGGTAAGATGACATTCTCCAGTTGCCCCCACAGGTACCAGCCGGTCTCAACCCCGCTATCCGGGACAAACAAATGCAAATGCCTGCCCTGTTGCGGCTCATCGGCAATGCCCAGCCACTGGCTAAAACGCGGGATATCCGGCGCAACCCCTGTCACCAGCGAACAGCGCCCAACCTGATTTGCCGGAATATAAAAATTGAGCGTCCCGAGGGTAATACGCACCGCAGCCAGATTAATGAGAGTCGGCATAACCACTGGTCTCCTGATAACGCGCAAAAACCAGATTCAGATCGAGCAGCGTGAACCAGGTTTCCGCCACGTTAACCACACCCACGGCGATAGTCTGCAGCGCCGGAGGCAGCGAGTCTCCCGGCAAGTGGATCTGGCTTTCGGCGACTTCCAGCACATCAATCAGCTTATCTATCAGGATCCCGCTTTGCATTTTTTCGGCGCAACCAATCAAAATGGTACGTTTACCTGCCGGGTTAACGTCAGGTTTGTCGATCAGGCTGTCCAGCCTCATCACCGACTCCACGCGACCACGGTAGTTGATGACGCCTTCCAGCATCGGCGCACAGCAGGGAACCCAGGATATAGGACGCTCCGCGAGGATCTCTTTTATCTGCGCCCCGTAGAACGCAAAATTCTTACCCGCCAGCTGAAATAGCACCAGCGTGCGCTGCGGTTCATCTACGTTTTCACACTCCGGCTTTTCACCGTGATTTAGGGCGAGAATTTGCTCCAGCTGTTGGCTCATGTTTTCTCCTTTTACTCAGCAATGCAGAAGGTGTTACGGCCATTTTGCTTCGCGGCATACAGCGCCTGATCGGCGCGTTCGCGCAGCGTTTCAACACGATCGCCAAACTGCCACTGCGCAATACCCGCGCTGAAGGTACTGTGAAAACTGGCGTCATTGACGGCGAAGGTGACCTGTTCATAGTCCCTGCGCAATCGTTCGACCACCCGAGCCGCCTTTTCGCTACTGGTATTGGGCATAATGATGACAAACTCTTCGCCCCCGTAACGCCCAACAATATCGGTGCTGCGTAAGCGATGGGAAAACAGCTGCGAAATCCCAACAATCACCTGGTCGCCAACCGCATGCCCGTAGGTGTCGTTAATGCTTTTGAAATGATCCAGATCCACCATCACCATGCAGAACGGATTACTACTGTAATTCGACTCGGCAATCGCGCTTTTCAGAAAATGGGTCGTCGTCGAGTGGTTATATAACCCACTCAGACTGTCCTGCGACATACGCGCGCGCAGAGTGCGCATTCTTTCGGCACGGATAGACACGGCACGGATGAGCTCCTCAGGATCGGCTTGTTTGAGAATAAAATCCTCCGCGCCGATGCTCATTGCCCCAAGCTGCGCATGCTTGTTGGTCTCGCTGGAGAGATAGGCGATCGGCAGACCAATATGCTGTGGTATTTGACGAATAAGTTTCGTTAACTCCTCACCGCTAAATTCCGGCATATGGTAGTCCATCAGTACCAGATCAATCGGTTGCGCGTTCAGCACATGTAGTAAATAGTGAGGTTTCTCCAGCACATGTACCTCCATGCCCGCCATGCGCAGCCTTTCAGCGTTGTATTCCGCCACCGCGGGCTCGTCATCGATCAACAGCACCTGATACGGTTTTTTCAGCGAAGGCTGCGTCAGGCGGTGTAGTTCCTGTACCAAATCAGTGATAGAAGCCGGTTTCACGTAGTAGCCATCACAGCCGGATTTAATGGCGTTGATGCGGGCGTTAAAATCGCTGTGGCAGGAGAGAAATAGTACCGGGAAAGGTTTGCCTACTTTCTGCTTCAGATCCGCCATCGCCAACGGTCCACCGTAGGCGTTGTCCGGAAAGCTGACATCCATAATCACCACGGCTGGCGGTTGTGCCAGTACGGCTTGCGTAAAATCCTCAGTATTGGCAAATACATGACAGGTAAAGCCGAAACAACGCAACTGGGTAGCAAGCAACTCAACCTGGTCGACGTCATCATCACACAGGTAGATAGGCTTACTGGCCCGCCGGACATATCCCTCTTCCGGACGCTGCGAGGAGACAGGAAAGGTGAACTCCGTGTCGCTAATACGATGCTCAAGATTGAGCTGCTCTTGGGTGAGGGTATACAGCCAGCGAATAATTCTCCGCAGCTCATCATAATGAAGTATGCTTTGCTCTGTTTCCGGTTCTGTTAGTAAACGCTCACCTTCTGCTGAGGCATTCGCCAGCGGGCTAAAACCAAAAGACCCCGCTGAACCGTGAATACTGTGCAGCAGAATGTGCAGTTGTTTACGACAGGTTTCGCTGGGTTCAGCGACTAATTGAACGAGCAGCCTTTCTGCCTGTGCCAGCATATCGGGGATGCGACGTAAAAATCCCTGACGCAGACGCGCTATTTTTTCCTGCGCTGCCGCCATCGCTATGTGCTTATTTTCTGGTTTCATCAAACGCCCAGGCTTATTCAGTAACGGCGGACGGTAGCAGGAGCGCATTTACTGCCGCCCCCAGATTTTCCGCCAGGTTTTCATCTTTTTTTACCCACCGGTCGTACCGGAGATCGCTGGCCGTCACTTCGTTTGCACTGAGTAATATAAAGGGCTTAGACCAGGCCTGAGCGCGTAACAGCGCCAACAAATCCAGACCACTGATCTCAGGCATATGCAGATCGCTAATCACCAGGTCGATGTTTTTATCCGAGTCCAGGCACGCCAGGGCAGAAATAGCGCTTTCCACAATCACCACGTCGTAGCCATCCATCTGCAAAAAAATAGAGGCCAGTTCAGCCGCAAAAAGATCATCATCAACTAATAAAATTCGCATCTTCTCTCTCGATTTTGCGCCATCAGCACAAAAGCATTTTTAATGTTTTTATTAAACTGTCCTGCTCGAAATCGCCTTTAGCGATGTAGGCGTCCGCCCCTACCTGAATGCCCCGTCGTCGGTCTTCTTCCTTCGCGCGGGACGTCACGATGATGATTGGCGTGTGCTGGTAATTTTTCTCTGCGCGCAACGATTTGGTGAAGGTAAAACCATCCATAAACGGCATTTCGACATCCGTCAGTACGGCATCGAATTGGGTCAGTTTCGCTTTTTGCAGCCCTGACAGCCCATCTTCAGCCAACGTGACCTGATAGCCATGCGCCTCCAGCACATTTTTTTCTATCTCGCGGGTATTGAGGGAATCATCAACCACCAGCACGTGCCAGGCATCTTGCGCCACGCTCGTCGCGGGCGCCGGGGCGCTGGTTTGCCGTGACTGTTGCGCCATCGCCATCAGCGCAGGCACTTGCAGGATGCTGACCAGTTGGTTATCCGGCGTCTGTACCATCCCGGAGACCAGCGACTGCTGCTGCATATGCTTTGGTAAGGGTTTGATCATCATCTTGCGTTCATCGAGCAGCTTATCTACCCGCAGCGCCATTTTGCTGTACTGGTTCTGCACGACGATTAAACGTTGTCCCGCCGATGAGAGATTGCCCTGGCGATCGTGAATGCCCAGCAGAGCGCCTGTGCATACCACGGGAATAAACTCGTTATGCAAAATAATGGCCGGTCGCCCGGCGATATCGCTAATCCCCTCCGGGGTACATTCCACCACTTCGACCACATACTGTGCCGCCAGTCCGAACAGGTGTCCCTGCT
Organism: Citrobacter werkmanii; assembly: GCF_008693645.1. Taxonomy (NCBI): domain Bacteria; kingdom Pseudomonadati; phylum Pseudomonadota; class Gammaproteobacteria; order Enterobacterales; family Enterobacteriaceae; genus Citrobacter; species Citrobacter werkmanii. Next base: position 4,043,796 of record NZ_CP044101.1, read on the forward strand.
CTTCAAATTGCATAATTCGCATCATCGTGAGCGAGACAGGCAGGCGCAGGCTAAAGCTGGTTCCGACGCCCGGGCGACTGTATACCTGCAAATCACCTTGCAGGTCGGTCACCACCGTTTTGCGCACCACATCGAGACCCACACCGCGCCCTGAAAGCTCAGAGACTATCTTGCTGGTGGAAAAGCCGGGATGAAAAATCAGCTCATTACACTCCTGCTCGGAGAGTTGTCCGGCCATTGATGCGGGAACCAGGCCTTTACTGACCGCCTTCGCGCTGATGGCCTCATAATTCAGACCGCGACCGTCATCTTCGATGCGCAGTAATATTCCGCTGCCGTCCTGCTGAGTGGTGATGGTAATGGTGCCGCGGGTCGATTTACCCAGCGCCAGGCGTTCGTCGATCTCGCCAATACCGTGATCGACCGCGTTACGCAGCAAATGCGTCAGGGATTCCGATAGCCGGTCAATGAGCTGGCGGTCAATTTCCACTTCACCGCCGACGAAGCGGCACACCACCTGTTTGTTCAGCGTGGACGCCAGTTCACTGACCTGGAGGGAGATCGGCTCAAACAGCGTCGATAGCGGAAGCATGCGGATCCGCGCCGCCACATCGTACAGTTCAAACATCTGCAAATGCTGGATCTGAACGCTTTCTTTTAGTTGAGCGCTAAAATCATGGATCTGCTGGCGAAGCTGCTCGGCGCTCAGGCCCGGCAATCGGGGGACCAACTGACTCAGGTTTTGGATCTGCTGTTCAAGGCGATCATGTCCGGCGAGCACTTCCCCGAGGATGTCGATCAGGCCATCCAGCTTGTTCAGCTTTACTCGTACGAAATCGGCCTGCTTGATACCGGAGTCCAGGGAGGGGGCTGCGGCAGAAGCCGAAACACCAGGTTTGTCCGTAGCCGCTGGCGACTCCAGCGCCACAGTAACGGTTTCTCCCCGGCTGGCGGAGGCCAGGCGTTCGCACAGCCCGGCATCCGCCGGTGGCAACTGATTATCGCCCTCGCTGACAAAAAGCTGGGTCAACTGGCCCGAAAGATACTCCACGGACTCATGAATCAGATTACCCAGCGCTCTGTCCGGCGTCAGTTTGTTATCACGCAGCTCACTTAATACATCTTCAAGATGATGAGTGACATCAGCGATACTTTGCAATTTCAGCATCCGCGCGCCCCCTTTCAGGGTATGCGCGGCGCGAAACATCTCACCTATCCAGGCTTCAGTATGTTCATCAGCGGAAAGGAGGAACGCCCCTTCGCTGATCGTCTGCAAATGACCTCTCCCTTCATCAATAAAGCGCAGAACGAATTTTTTCAGATCGATAGCCATAATCGCTCTTATTTGCCACTTCGGTGGGCAAATTGCGCCAGTTGATGTTCACAAAGAAAACGAAACGTATTGCCAGGAAACACCATCGGCAAACGCAGACGACAAACCGCAGAAGGGTTGTTCATTTCGTCGTTCAGTAATTGCATCACCACGCGATACGTACGCTGCGCAGGCTGGCGTAACTCGCTTTGACGGTACATTTCGGCCAGATAATAGTGCGCCGGCCAGTAACCCGGCTCCTGATAAACCACCTGTTTAAACCAGGCGATAGCCTGCTGCGTCTGGCGCTGCCACATCATCGCCAGGCCGAGCAGCATTTTGGCCTCTGCCGACCACTCATCCTGGGCGAGGATCTTCTGCGCGTTTCCGGCAGTCTGAGAAAACTGACGCTGTTCGAGGGCAATGACGCCCTGAATCAGCAGCGCATCCGGATTACGGGGATCGTCGCGCAATACGCAGGCGATACACTTTTCGGCCTCAGAAAAACATTTATCATCGAGACAGGCACGCGCCTTTTTTAGCCAGTCATCATTTTTCTGAACCATGGGCATGGAAGGTTCATCCTCCACTACCGTTCTTGGCCGTGGAGCGCGTACCGCGACCCTGGGTACTGGTGCGATTGTTGGCGTTTCACGATGATGGCAAAAATAAAAAATTCCCTGTTCCTGCTCCAGCTTCAGGATGTCGAAATTGTTGGCTAACGTTTCCGCGTTGCCAAAAAATAAGGCCCCCTGAGGCTGTAGCATTTTCGACAAATTACCGTGCAGTTCACGACGCGTTGGCGTGTCGAAATAGATAGAGACGTTGCGCAGCAAAATGATGTCCACTTCCGGCAACAGCTGCTCTTTTATAATGTTGGTGCGGTGAAACGAGACTTTCTCGCGGATCGCATCATGCAGTCGGTAGAGATTTCCTGAGCGGGTAAAGTAGCGCTGCTGAATGTCTGGGTCGACGCCGCGAAACGAGTAGCTTGAATAGCTGGCGTTTCTGGCTTTTGCCAGGATGACCGGGTCAATATCACAACCGTAAATTTCAATCCGCTGGGCCATTTCGCCCTGGTATTTCTCATGCAGTTTAATCGCCAGCGAATAGGCTTCTTCTCCGGAAGAACATCCGGCGCTGAGAATACGTACCGGGCCGCTGCGCTGTTGCAGCAGACGCGGGACCCACTTATCGCAGATCAGATCCAGCGTCTCGTTTTCGCGGAAAAAATAGGTTTCGTTAATGGTTATCAGCGTAATGAAGCGATCAAACTCGTCCTGCGAAATACGCAGTTGTTCATAATATTCATAGTAATTACTGATGTTTCGTTCGCTCATACGCCGTTTCAGCGCCGATTTCAGCAACGCTTCCATTGCGTTATCAAAGTGCAAACCCACCCGGTCTTTGATCAGGCGGGCGTAATCAGGAAGATTGGGGATCATGGCAATTTACTCTCAAAATGCCCGTGAAAGGCCATCGATAGCAGCACCTTCGCGAGACCGTCCAGCGGGATCGTGCGGTGTATCAGTTGCCTGTCGATCGCGTTCTTATTCATACCGAACACCACCGAGCTCTCTTCATCCTGCGCCAACGTTCGCCCTCCCCGGCGGAAAATAAGCTCAATGCCGCGACAGCCATCGCTACCCATACCCGTCATAATCAGCCCGACGGCCTTTTCGCGAAATACCTCAGCCACCGACTCCAGCAACAGATTGCAACTGGGATGATAGACATCGCTTTCCTGTCTGGGGATTGCCGCCAGGCGTTGATTGCTTTTGACGATCAGATGCTGCTCCGGCGGTAAAATATAGACGTATCCCGCTTCAACCCGATCGTCTTCCTGCGCCAGCCGCACCTTCAGTTCGGTCACGCTGTCCAACCAGTGCACCATATTTTTTGCGAAGCCATCGGCAATATGTTGGGCAATGAGCACCGGGCATGGAAACGTACCGGGGAGATCCTGTAATAGCTTGCTCAGTGCCTGCGGCCCCCCCGTCGAACAGGCAATCGCCAGCACAAAAGGCCAGTCCTGCGGGGTCTTTACTGTGTCCGTCGTCGGGCGCGCGGCGGGCATTACTGGTTCGGTTGGATGGCGTAATCCCTTGATATGACGGATCACTTTCACACCGACTAACAATTCCACTTTGCGATGCAGCGCATCGGTCGAGAGCGGGAAATCGCTGCTATGGTGCAGCACCGCCAGAGCACCACGGGAAATATAATCATCATCCCATTGTTTTTCTGGGCAAAACCGCATCACAAGGATGGGAATAGCGCTGGTCGCCATGATCGTTTCCACAACCTCAACGTTATCGGGGCTTGAGGTATCCAGCGTCAGAATCAGCAGATCGGGCATCAGTTGTTGTAATAATCTCATCGCTTGTCTGCGATGGGCTGCTTGCCCCACCACTTTAATGTGCGGATGATCTTCCAGTTGCCTGACCAGTTCATTACGCGATGCGCTGTCCAGGTCAAGGATCAGCACCCGTATATTGCCGCTGTTCATACATCCGTTTCCGTCAAGGTGAATGACGTCGACGCCTCTTTCAGCGCTTTCGACAGTTGCGTCATATCCTGACTGACAACCAAAATGTCTTTGATCGATTGCGAGGTATAGTTACTGGCCACGACGATCTCACGCAGCGCCATGACCACCTGATTGCTCGCCGTTTTCTGCTGCTGGGTCGATAGTGAAATTTGTAGCGCCGCCGTAGAGGTTTGCTCGGCGGTAACGACGATGTCGTTCAGATGTTCAGCACTGACTTTACAGGCCCTGGCTCCCGCTTTAATGCTCTCGCCGCCTTTCTCCGCGTTCAGCACCAGACGATTGATCGCGTTTTGGATCTCGCTGATCTTATTCTCGATCTCAACCGTCGATTCCGTTACTGAATCGGCCAGACGACGAATTTCAGCCGCCACCACCGAGAAACGCTTACCGGCTTCTCCAGCGCTGGCAGCCTCCAGCGCGGCGTTAAAGGCGATAAGTTTCGTTTGATCGGCAACGCTATTGATGATCACCATCACGCGACTGATTTCCGTCGACTTATTGCCGAGCATCATAATTTCACGCATGTTTTGCTGATTATCGGTATCAATATCCGTCATCCGCATCAGCAATTGTGACATCGACTCTGAACCTTTATTGCAATCCTCAAGCGTCTGGTTGGCAATATCCACCACCGCCCGCGAGTGCTCAGCAATTTGCGTAGAAGAGGCCGACAGCTCTTCCATCGTGGAAGTAATTTCGGCCACCGAAGATGACGTTTCCACGCTGGTTGACGCCTGACCATCTACCGCCTCGGTGATATGCAGCGATGCCTGATGTACCGAATCCGCGTGAGAAACCATATCGCCGACCAGCGAGTGCAGACGCTGACGCATCATCTCTACCGCACTCAGCAGTTCGCCAATTTCATCGTGATGATCGATCTCCACGTCAACCGTTAAATCTCCTTTTGCGATGGTCTGCGCAATCCCGAGTACGCGGTTTAAACGGCGTGAAATCAGAAAACGACTGGCAACGGCAATCAGCAGTAAAATGACCGGTAACAGGAAAGCCGTGAACAACAACAGGCCATTGCGTACCAGGTTACTGCTTCTGGATACATCATCAACGTAGCTGGTGGTGGCAATGATCCAGTCGATCCCTTCGATATATTCATAGACGGCAACCTTGGTCCTCGGTGGCGTACCGTAGCGACTTACCCAGTTGTAGTAAGTGATGCCATTTTTATGTTCGAGGATATCGGCAAACAGCTTATAGCCATTGGCATCGGTGATATTAATCGCCTGTTGATTGCTCAACGATGGATGGACCAACATACGACCCGGTTCGAATCCGGCATCCAGCACGTAGGCGTAACCCTCTTTACCAATATGCACATTCAACAAACGCTGAATAATCGGTTGCAGACTTTGTTTAACATCGAATCCCACCGCAACCGCGCCAACGACCTGACCATATTTATCGGCTATCGGCTCATAGTGGCTAATAAACTGCTTTCCGAACAGCGTGACCACACCCGAAAATGGTTTGTTTTTCAGCAGTAGCGGCAATGCCGGGTTATCGTGCCCCAATGCCGTTGCGGTGGCCGTATTGCCAGAGCTTGCCAATAACGTGCTGCTAACGCGCACAAACTGCTCGCCTTGCAAAATAAATGTGCTGGCAAATACGCTGGTTAATTCGGTGAAATGCGCGTTAGTATTGGGATTGCTCAGTATCGCTTTTAATTCAGTTGCATCCATATAACGCAGCGGTTTATCGGCAACGTTTTGGTAATTATTAATATAAACATTACTGTAATGCTCTGCATCGCGGGTGACACGCTGGAATTCATTAGAAATACTATTGTGGAAAATACGCGTGTTGGTTTTAATCATCTCCAGGGCATTAGCCTGCAATTCACGGGAAAGGTAAGAAGATAATATAAAAGAGGCACCGATCAGCAGCGTTGCAATACAAAAAACCAGAATCATACCGAGCTTCATCGCCACACCGGGATGGATATTGTGTAGCCATGAGAGCAGCCGGGCGCGCAGTCCCATACCGGCAGCGCCCGCCGTTCGATTCTTCACTTTACTAATGTCACTCATGATTTTTATTCTCTACCTGAGAAGAAGTTACTTTTTTGGCCATCAGGCGTTAGCGCCCTGCTATTCCAACGTGAGCAATGGCGTAGGTTTGCCAATGTGATATCCCTGTAACCACCCAACATTCATTTTTTCCAGACATGCCTGAATATTGGCGTTTTCGACAAATTCGGCGACGACCTGCATATTTTTCATTTCAGCGACACGGCAGAAGGACTCGACGATGTAGTAGCTGATCTCGCTTTCGGTGATCCGTCGAATAAAAGAACCGTCTATTTTCAGAATGTCTGCTTCGATATTCATCAAGCGCGCATGACTGGCAAATCCGGTACCAAAGTCATCAATCGCCACGCGGCATCCCAGCTGACGTATTAAGCTCAGGGTTTCCACGGTTTGTTCTTTATCTGATAATGTATCCGCTTCGGTTATTTCAAAAATAATCCGCTGCGGCTCCACAGCGTAATCGTGCAGAAGCTGAGTGATTCGGGACACGATATTTGAACGACACACCGTGACTGGTGCCAGGTTAATGGCAAAACAGCGCTGCGGATGGGTGCGCATGAACTTTAGGGTGTTTTCGATAACCCAGAGATCGATATCCGGCGCCAGCCCCGCATCATGGGCAACCGGCAGAAAGCTGTTTGGGGGAATAAATTCCCCCCGTTCGTTGAGCATACGGATCAATATTTCATGATACGGCGCTTCGCCATGGGTACTGACTATCGGCTGGGCCATCAGAACGAAGGCATTATTATCCAGCGCATTTTGCAATGCGGTACGGATTTCAGTTTTATCAACGATGTGGTTGCCAAGGACCCGGCTATGCTGCGCTTCGAGGTTTTCCGGCCTGCCGTTGGTCAGGGATAAGCCGGCGACCATGCCGAGCTTACCCACCAGCTGGTAGATATCATCGCTATGATCGTTAATCAGGCAGTAGCCCAAACCACTGCGAAAACCCAGCCGGTGATTGTTGTAGAAGAGGCGAAAACTATTGGCAGCCTGGTACAGGTCGCATAACCGCTCGCAGGTCCCATTTTCCAGGCGGATAAGCAGATCATAACCCGCGTGATAATAGACCTTCTCGCTTTTGATCAAATGACTCCTGAGATGCTCAGCAAGGATCTTCTGGTAGCGGGCGCGAAAATGAAAACCATAGCGGCGCGAAAAGAGCTCCAGCTCGGGGATCTGTATCAGGCATACCGTCGCCCCCTCAGTGGTAAACAACTCTGTCTTCAGAGCACGCAGGTTCGCCATGCCCGTCATCGGGTCAGTCAGACCCAACAGCAGGACCTGGTTAAACCGCTGACGGGTAAATTTTGCCAGCGCTCCCATGATCACAATGGTGAGTGAAAAGACAAAAATAAGGGTGGAAACCAGCGCCTGATGCAGCATGAAATTGATGTCGCTGGCGATATAGCTGTCGTTATGTTTGCCTAAAATAATCAGTACGACTGTCCACACCAGCATGGTGAACGAGTGACCAATCTTAATCGCCCCCCACAGCATCAATGGAAATAACAGGATCAGGCTATAGAAAGAAAAAAAGATGTTCGGACTGTGCGGTGACGTCAAACAGAACATCAGTGAAATCAGCAAAATACACCAGATGCTGACGCCAAAAGCGGTGATATTCCCTTTACACTGAAAGACAATCGCTCTGATAAAGGTCAACAGGTAAGACGGTCGACGAATGATGCGATAAATTTTGTAGAAAAAGGGGATGCCCGTCAGGCAACCGTTGATGATCCCCTGAATACGTACCAGCATCTCCAGGCTCATAACTGGAATATTGTCCACATCCGGGCGATGACCATGGGTGACGAACGCGGCAAAAATCCTGCTGAATAACAGATAGAGCAGGATGTTAAAGCCGCATAGCCAAATCAGGCGGCTCAGGCTGATTTTTATACGGCCAAAACTTGCGCAGCTGCGTCTGCCCGTCACGTTGCGATAAGCGGCATAGCTCAAGGTTGAGGCCATAACCAGACACAGCGCATCCACCCGCTCGCTTTGTGGTCCCACTACGAACATCAAGGCGAGAAACAGAATAAATCCCGGCAATACCCGAAAACCAAACAGAACCAATGCGGCGGAAAATACGGCGAGTTTGAGATCGTAAACTGTTAAAATATTATTATTGAGAAGACAATAGCCGTTAAGATATTGTGCCAGTGGATATAACAGGCCAGGCAAAGCAAGTGGCAGGCACCATTTTTGAATGCTTTTTGCTGTGTGAGTATTTATTATCGCGTCCAAATCAATTTATCCGCTATGCACTATACCAATAGGACTTTAATCCAGACTCGAATGTCACAAACAAATCCTTTTGGGTCAGTCGCTGAACCATAGCAAAATTGTCAACATTGACCGCGCACTGAGAAAATAAAGTTAGGCTCTATATTGAAGCGAGCATCTTATTCATATCAGATCAGGAAATAAATACCCATTAATAGACAAAAATGGACATCCCGGCGGGATGAAACTACAGCACACTCACTTAATAGCATAGCTAATTCATTGATGCTAAATATAAAAACCACACCTTACTGACAACTTCACCACACCTCCAACCAGTACAAACAAAAAACACGCCTTGTCGTTTTAATGTCAACATTAATATCCTGGATGAGGCATAATGAAAAATGTATTTTTATGAACACTTTTGCCTGTTGACGATAAGCACAGCGTTATCTATATTCGCATACCGTTATTGTTGTCATTACTCATCCTGGTTCAATGTTAGTTATTTGTTACGTCATTACGTTTCACATCTTTCATCTACTTATTTGCAACAATAATATCCCATTAAGAAATAACAGAAATAAATTTAGCATCGCGTAATCAATTCAGGAATTAACATAATCCGTGGCAAAGTCTCTGTTTTCCCTTAAAGCAATAAAAGGGTGGCAACATTCCATCACTGGCAAAATAACGCAATTCTTGCTGGTGGGTATCGTTATTGCTTTTAGCGCTGGCGCCTTTACCAACTGGAGCCTGATAGACAGCTTTTCTTATCAACAGTGGGTGCAGCGCGCTGAGGCGAATGCGCAGATTATGACCTACATTATCCGCAGCGTGTACACCACCGTTTCGGTTGAAACCAGCGATGCCGGGCAGATCTCCCGCATCGTCTCCGACAGACAACTTGGCGATACCGACTCCATTCTGCAAACGGGTTATAACCCGGTAGACGTCCTGGCGTTGGCATCAGTGCAGACGCACAGCCCCACCTGGCTGTTTCTCTATACGCCGGAAAAAGGGTATGTTGGGATTAACAACAAGTCTGAAAATGGCGAAGGAATTATCTCCTTCTCTGGTCGTTTGCCGCGCGATGTGCTGGTCAATTACTATGTTGGCTTCGCCCAGATCAATGGCGAAGAGTGTTTCATCAGCGCCGTCCCGATATTGACGCCTTCCGGCGAGATCCTCGGGAGCCTGATAAGCAGCATCGGTAAAAAAAGTGAGTTGTACGCTACCTACGATGCGATGCTGAAAAAGAGCTGTATCATTTTCGTCCTGATTTTGCTGGTGACGCTGGCGCTGGTTACGCTGTTTATGCGCCGCTTATTCCGACCGGTTCCGCTGCTGATCAACTCCCTCACCCGTATTGCCCATGAAGAGACCGACTGCATTACCCCTTATCTTGATCAGGACGATGAGATTGGGCATCTCGCAGGAGCGATTGAGAAATTGCGCGTCGCCATGAAAGAGCGCGGTTATCTGCAACGCATGCATGAAATGTCGCAAAAGATGGAGCATATGGCCCATCATGATTCGCTAACCGGCTTACCCAACCGCGTTTCGTTTGGCCAGGCGCTAGATAAGCGCGTCAGTGAAATTCATCTGGATGAAAAACCGTTCAACCTGCTATTGATTGACCTCGACAATTTCAAACCGGTCAACGATACCTTCGGCCATAAAGCCGGGGATGAACTGTTAATTAGCGTGGCCCAGCGCCTGCAATTGCTGCTCGGCCCTGACGACATCGCGGCGCGTCTGGGCGGTGATGAGTTCGCCATCCTGCAACATGTCAGCGACAACGCCATCAGAGAGGCGAATCGCCTGGCAAAACGCATTATTCGTGCGCTGAGTACCCCATTCACCTGGAGCACGCATACTTTTTCCATCAGCTGTAGCATCGGTATCACCACCGCGCCATATCAGGGCAACAATACCTCGACACTGATGATCAATGCCGATCTTGCTATGTATGCCTCTAAGCATCATGGCCGCGGCTGCTTCCATTTCTTTGAAGACGGCATGGTGATGAAGCAGACCCACCGCCTGTTTATTAATCAGGAAATTATTGATGGTATTGATAACAAGGAGTTCGAACTTCACTACCAGCCAATCATAAACCTGGCAGATGAAAGCGTGTATGGGTATGAATCGCTGATCCGCTGGAATCATCCCAGCAAGGGACTGATTTACCCAGATTATTTTATCAGCATAGCCGAAAGTTCCGGCCTGATTGTACGTTTAGGCGAATGGATTATTCGTCAATCCTGTGAAGCGGCGGCTAAATGGCCGGAGCGCACCAGAATTGCCGTCAATATATCGGCCTACCAGTTGCACAGTCCGGGGCTGGTGGATGTGATCAAAGACGCCTTACGCATCAGCCAACTCGCGGCAGATCGCCTTGAAATAGAAATCACCGAATCCGAGAAACTGGATAGATCAATCGCCTTACCCGTACTGCAAGAGATCCGCGCTATGGGCATCGAAATCGCCATGGACGATCTGGGAACCGGGTATGCGGCGCTGGATTACCTGCTGATTTATCCTTTCACCCGCATCAAGATCGCCCGCACGTTGGTCGATAAGCTGCAGCAGGATAATGCCAGCCAGTATTTGATTGTGATGCTGATTCAGTTTGCCCATAAGTACAATATGTCGGTCACTGCTGAAGGGGTGGAGACCGCGCAGCAGCGTGACATCCTGCGCGACATAGAGTGCCAGAATGTTCAGGGCTATTTCTTTAGCTATCCGCTTCGCGAACATGAGGTGCTTTCCGCGTTTGCCGAAGAGGTTATTGAAGAAGGTCTGAGCAATGCCTGACATCTTTCGCCTGGCAAAACGCCTGCTCATGATGGTTGTACTGCTGGCAGTGGCCACGCCATGCATGGCAGATAAGCAACTGCATACGCTGGAACAGATCGCCAGCAAGAAAACCATTACCCTTGGCTATCAGGATGATGCGTTTCCCTTCTCCTGGCAAAATGGAAATACCCCTGCGGGCTACTCCATTGATATCTGCAACAGTATCGTCAGCGCGCTCAAGACCAAACTCCAGCTAAAAAACCTGAAAATAGAGTGGGTAAAAGCCAATTCAGCATCGCAGTTTGTGCTGATTAAAAACCACATGGCAGACATCATGTGCATACCTGCCTTTTATTCACAAAGCCGCCACAGCATGAGCGAGTTCTCCCTGCCGTTTTATTTTTCGAGCACCCGCTTTGTGATGCGTAAAACCGAAAGCAGCGACAACCTGGCTAAGCTTTCTGGACATAGCGTACTGGTAAAAAGCGGTACGATTTACGTTGAGCAACTGCAAAAAGTGAATGCCGCGAATGATCTGGATATTAATATTCAACTCGACACCAATAATATTACGGCCTTCAACGAACTGAAGAACGGGGAGTATTCAGCACTGATCTCCAGCACGGTATTACTCAAAGGGATGATTGCTCAAACACCAAACCCTGAGGAGTATGCGCTGTCAGATATTGCACTCAGCGCCCCGCTACCAGCGGGCCTGTTGCTCCCGTTACATGATAAAGAATTTAAAGAGTTTGTTGATGGCACGTTGTCTTCTCTGATGACCAGCAACGACTTTACTGCGCTGTACAATAAATGGTTTCAGTCACCGATTCCGCCGAAATCCATCAATTTAAACATTCCCATGTCAGATAACCTGAAAGCACTAACGGCTGCTAAAAAGAAGATCAGTTTTGATTATGAAAAATATAATTAATCGTGAAATGGCAAGGGTGAAACGTACGGTGCAATGGCTGATCCTACTGGCAGGTATCGTCATCTCTCCTGCGCTGATGGCTCAGCAAAACGCCGCGACGCTCGACCATATTCAGAACAGCAGCGTGCTAAACGTGGGCTATCGCCAGTTACCGCCATTTTCATTTACCGACAACAATGGCAAGGTCACGGGTTATACCATTGCGGTATGTAACATGATTGCCGATAAGTTGCGCCAGTATCTTAAGCTCAATAGCTTAACTATTCATTATATTCCCGTGAGCTTCGGGGAACGCTTTACCGCATTAAACACGCGCAAAATTGATATGGACTGTAGCGTAAATACCAATGCGCCGGAGCGGATATCCAGCGTCTCATTTTCTCTCAACTATTACATCGCAAAAATGCGCATCATTGCGTTACGTAAAAATAATATCCACTCGATTGTCGATCTTAAAGGCCGCACGGTGAGCCTGCCTGGAAGCTCAAAAGATTTGCTGGAGTTTAATAAAGCCAACAGAGAGCAGCATCTTAATATTTCGACAATTACTACCACCACGATAAACGGTGCGTTTGACAAGATGGCGCATAATGAGGCCGCCGCCTTATTCCTTGATGATGTTCTGGCCTGGCCGTTGATTAAGGATAGCGAGCAACCGGAACTGTTCAGCGTGTCGGCACAGAGCATCGGCAATGATATGCACTATGCCATTATGATGAGGAAAAACGATCCGCAGTTCGTGACGTTTGTTAACAGCACGCTGAAAGATTTCTTCGCCTCACCGATCAACGCGCAGTTACGCAAAAAGTGGCTGTCTCCCTGGTCCTGCGAAAAGATGAAAATCCCATCGCCAGGCAGTTGTCAGCATAGTAATTGAACACTATCAGCCGCTCTTTACACCACCGCCTGCTGCGCCTGTGGAAAATCCCCGGGGTGCTGCTGTTGCTATTGACCGTCCATTCGCTGCGCGCCGCCTGGGATTTTGCCAGCATCCAGCAGAAATCCGATGCGCTTTACGGCCCCGCAAGCCCGCAAGCGCAACGGCGGATCAACGCCTGGCAGCAGTTGTTGCTCCAGTTGCGTAATGCAGACGAACAAACACAATTACACGCCGTAAACCAATTTTTTAACGATAAGCTCCGTTATACCGAAGATATTGACGCCTGGCATGACGTCGATTACTGGGCAACCCCCATTGAATCACTGCGCAAAGGTGAGGCGGATTGTGAAGACTACGCGATCGCTAAATATTTCACTCTCCGCCAGTTGGGCATCTCCGAAGACAAACTGCGTATTACCTATGTTAAGGCCTTGCGTTATAACCGGGCGCATATGGTGCTGACCTGGTACCTCACGCCTGAAGCTATTCCTCTGGTACTCGACAGCCTGACCAATACCATTTCACCGGCCACCCAGCGTATGGATTTATTACCCGTGTACTCCTTTAACAACACTGGCCTTTGGCTTCCGGGCAACCAGAACAATAAGCGCGTTGGCGACAGCAAGAGACTTTCTCGCTGGCAGCAAGTTTTCATCAAAATGCGGGAAGAGGGCTTCCCGATGGATAAATAGGAATCACCTGTGTCTCTTTTTAAACAGTTACTCCTGACAATCTCTCTCTTTATGATGGTTGTGTTTAGCGGCAATTTTATCGTGACGTTAGAAAGCTCTCGCGATCAGTCCAATAACCAACTCCTTTCACATGCCCAGGATGCAGCAACCGCGCTGGGCGTTTCGCTGACCCCCAACGTCAACGATCCGGCGATGATCGAGCTAATGGTTAGCTCCATTTTCGATAGCGGTTACTACAAAAAAATCCGTATTGTCGATCTGCAAAACGGCAAAACGATGCTTGAGCGTCGCGCGGCGGCGTCGATTCCCAATGTTCCCGGTTGGTTTGTTGATCTGGTGGATGTGACTCCGCAAACCGGCGAGGCGACAATTATGCGCGGCTGGCAGCAGGCCGCTCGTGTGGAAGTGACCAGCGATCCGATCTTTGCCGTACAGCGTCTGTGGGACAACACTTTGGGCAATCTGCTGTGGATGCTGTCCTGTAGTCTCGTCTGTTTAATCGCTGGCATTCTGCTGCTGCGCAAACTGCTGCGCCCGCTCAATTATCTGGCAAAACAGTCAGAAGCCATTGCCCGCCGCGAATTTCTGACGCTACAGGAACTGCCAAAAACACCGGAATTACGCCGCGTCGTTAACGCCATGAATTTGATGGCAGCGAAGCTCAAGTCGTTATTTGAAGAGCAAGCTGTCTATAGCGAACGTCTGCACAATGAAGCTTATCTCGACAGCCAGACCGGAATTGCCAACCGCCGCGCGTTCGATATGCAGTTTCAGGCGCGGCTAAGTGATGCCGATACGGCGCCAGGGTATCTGATGCTGGTTCGCGTTCAGGACTTAGGCGGTCTGAATCAGCGTTTTGGCGGCCCGCATACCGATAAGCTGTTGCTCAATATCGCCAACCTGCTGAACGCGCATAAAGAAAAATATGCCTCTCTCGACAGTACCCTCGCCCGCATTCGCGGCGGCGAGTTCGCCCTGCTCTGTCCGGGGGTTACGCACGGTGAAATGCTGGACATGGGCAATTCGCTGTGTCAGAAGCTGACGGCCTTTTATGCCACCGGTATGTCAGACCAACAGCCGGTCGCCTATACCAGCATGGTGCCATTCAGCGCCGGAGATAACGCCCAGTCATTGCTGATCCAAGCCGATCGCCTGCTGGTGGAAGCAGAAACACATACCGACCATCAGGTGGTTCCCACCACCGAGGTGCCAGCGGCTACCGAAGATCAGCATTTGTGGTTTGTTCGCCTTGAGCATGCGCTGGAAAATCAGCAATTCCAGTTGGTTTATCAACCCGTTGTGGATTGCCGCACGCCCGACAAAATCCTGCATTACAAAGTGCTGTCGCGCATTATTGACGAACAGGGCAACACCATTACCGCCGGTCGTTTCCTGCCGTGGATCCACCGCTTTGGCTGGAGCCATCGCCTCGATAAAGTGATGCTGAAACTGACGTTGAACCAACTAAAAACTGCACCGGGGAAATTAGCGCTGAGTATTTCAGGCAGTTCTGTCGCCAGTGCGAACGCCATTGCTGACCTGCTCAATCCGCTGCGCTATTCACCGAAATTAGCCCATCAGTTGATTCTGGAGCTGGATGAAAATCAGCTCCCGGGACCACATCAGATGGCGGCATTTGTCAAAGCTGTAGGCCAGCATCGCTGCGCGCTCGGTCTGCAACACTTCGGCAGTCGCTTCAACATGATCGGTCATCTGTCGCAGTGGGGGCTTGCTTATCTGAAAATCGACAGCAGCTATATTCGCAATATTGATGAAGAAAACGATAAACGTTTGTTTATTGAAGTGTTGTGCAGCGCCACGCGCAGTATTGATTTGCCGCTGATTGCCGAACGTGTTGAAACGGAAGGCGAGCTTAAGGTACTGCAGGAATTAGGGATTGATGGCGCAATGGGTCAATTATTAGGTGAACCCGCGCCGTTGTGATAACAGCAGGCAGCCTGTATATCGCCGGATGGCGCTTCGCTTATCCGGCCTACAAGCCGGCTGCCTGTATCAACTAAAAAATACGGTCATCACTCCCAAGCAGTTGTTCTAACCCGCCAAGCTCCTGACGCGCGTTCGCGCGATTCATTAATTTAACCTGCGCCATCGGCGGAAGATCGGTAATGGCAATCACGCCTTTACGGATCAGCAGGTAAATCAGATCGTCGAGCACACGGACCATCTCCAGGTCGCTTTTTTGCAGCATCTCTAACGTCTGTTGGGTGTCATTTTCAGCGTTTTTGCCAGCGCCTGCTGCCTGCGCGTGTGGTCCAGAATTCATATCAGTGTCTTTCATTTCGTATACCCTGATGCCGCTGCCCTGTTCGCACAGGGCAGCAAGCAACGGTTAGTGTATGGGGTTGTGATCGGGTTTGGCTATCAGGTGATCCAACGAGTAGGTCGCAGAATGCAGATCGCCGCTTGCATGAGTAGACAGCGCAGTATCAATGCCATGCGCGACCTTCGCCGGACTGGCTATTTGATGGTGATCGCCGCCGCTTTGAATGTACTTCGCAATATCCACGCCTTCGTGCAGTTCACGCGCCAGATCGCTGAGATCGACTTTATCGAGCACAGCCTTCGCCTTATCGTCAGCACTCAACACGGCAGTTGCCTGCCCGTGTCCGGTCGCGGCTGGCGCATAAGACAGAGATAATGCGTTGTCGTCGAACAGGTTGTGCAGCGCGTGCTGCATCGCGGCATGATTTCCTTTATCCGCCGTATGCCCTTTGTGTGGTGCCGGATCATCCATCGTCACATTCAGCGTTTGCGTATACGGCGTAATATTGCCGTGGTCATCATGCGCCTCAACCAATACACTTACGCGGTTATGGCCTGCCCGGAACGCTGAGGTCTCGGCCTCAATGTCATAGGTCAGCCCATTATTGCCCTGATGAAGAATCGCATCGTACTGATGCCCATTTACCAGCGCTTTAATATGCTCCCCATCATGCACATCACCGCTCACGCTGCCGGTGATATGGGTGATAGCCCCCTGTGCTTCCGCACGTGAAATATGGTTGTCCCCGGTGAGTTTATCCACGATAAGCGTGGCGTCTGCCTGTTGATCCACAGCATAGGTGTGGGACGTTGTCTTTGAATACGGGTTGCCTGGCGCATCATGACCGTTGACCTCAACCGAGAACGCGGTGTTCGCTTTCATGACATCGCTGTCTACATCGACATGATAAACCCGCTCACCATTCCCCAACGTATCTACCGAACCAGTATATTCATGACCACCAATCTTTAATTTGATCGAATCCCATACATCCACATCGCCGCCAAGATGCCCGGTTACACTCACCGTCGTTCCCTGAAGTTCCTGCTGGTTCAGGACGTTATCCTGGGTGACGCTATCAATATCCATCGTTCCTGCAGCAGTCCTGTCAATAGTGATGGTCTTATCGGTATGGATCTCATCACGGTTACCTGCATCATCATGGGCGGTGACGTGAGCGGTTATTTTTTGATCGTGAATCAGGTCAACCGTACTGGCATCTACGCTAAATACCTTCTGCCCGCCGCTGTTTTTCACATCAGCCACCAGATCTTTACCGTTAACCGTAATGGTCACCCGATCGCCAACATCCACATCCCCGGTCACATAACCGCTGATGGTGGTTTTCGCATGCTGAGTTTCCTCGTTATTCAGCACATCATCGACTGACACCTTATCCAGCACGATGCTGGCATCAACCTGCGTATCGATAGTGACCGTTTTGTCGTTTACGGCATGCATTGGGTTCAACGCCGAATCCTGCCCTTCTACGCTGACGTGAATATTCGGGTCATTTTGCAGCCCGACCGTACTCACCATCGCTTTGTAGCCCAGTTGCCCGTTCATATGCGGCAGCTCAATGACACGCGTATGTACTGTGACGCCATCGACGAGAATGGCGACTTTATCACCGAGATGCACGTCGCCATCCACCGTACCACTCACCTCTACGCTTCCGGCTTTCACTTCATCAGCATTGATAATATCGTCGCCGCCGACGGTGTTGATGGTCACGCTGCCGCTTGCCGACTTATCAATCGCATAGCCCTGCGTGAAGCTGGCGGACTGCACGTTACCGTGATCGTCATATCCTGAGACTGTCGCGACAATCGCGCGATCGGCCAACAGGTCTTTGGTGTAAATATCGACGCAGTAGCGATGGTTATTATCGACAGTCGCCGCATAAGGGTTTCCGTTAACCGTCAGCGTTACCTTATCGCCCGGGTGCACATCTCCGGATACCGACCCCGTTACTGTCATCTTAGGTTGCAGCGATTCCCGCGCGTTCAGCACATTGTCACCGGCAATGTTATCTATCGTCACGCCAGCATTAGCGCTCAGATCGACCACGACATGGCTGCTGGCAGAGGCGCTACCCAGGTTGCCGTTATCATCCGTTGCCATGACCGTCGCGATAATATCCGGGTTATTGTGCAGATCGTTAATACTGACCTTCGTCGACCAGGCCAGGTGACCATGTTTATCATCATGCACGACCGCAGTTAGCGTATTGCCATTGACCTGCAGACTCACCACGCTGCCATCGTGAATGCCTTCGCCGCTGACCGTGCCGCTGACGGTCGTTTTTCCGCTTTGCGCCTCAGCCGCATTGATAACATCATCACCGGCTACCTTATCCATCGTTATCTGCAGCGGGTTATCCGTATCGACGGTGATGGTTTTCTGCACCGTATCTGTGGCTGTCCCAGCCGTGATGGAGACATCAAACATCGGGTGCGCCTGCAGTTCGCTGGTCGGCACATCAACCTCATATGCCAACTGTCCCGGCATCGTCGGGAGGCTCATAACATGTCCGGTGTACTGCACATGATTGATGGTGACAATCACTTCGTCCCCGGACTGCACGTCGCCGCTGACCAGGCCACGGATTGCCGTTGTCGCCTTTTGCGCTTCATCGTGGTTGAGAACGTCATCGCCCGCCACCTTATCAACGGTAAGATGCACGGTCGGTTGGTGAGGTTGCGTGGTTCCTGTTCCCGTTGTCGTCGGGGTGTGCATACTAAAAGGCGTATTGGCAGGCGTATAAGTCTGGGTTACCCACGGGAGATCGATAAATTTATGCTCTACCGCTGTCGCCGTGTTGCCGTGATCGTCATGGGTGGTGATGGACACGGTGATATTGCCGTTGTTATTCCAATCCTGAGAAAGAATATCCAGCGTGTAACCCAGTTGCCCATCAGGGAGGGTAATAACATGCGTTTCCAGATGCGTGTTGTTACCCACATCAACGGTAACCAAATCATTAAGCTTCGCGTCCGGGGTAACATGCCCGGTTACCGTCACAAATTCAGGGCGGTTTCCAGCGGGTAGCGCCCAGCCTCGCCAGCTCAACGCAGAATCAATCGTAATCCCGGCATCGGCAACGGTATCAACCACTACAGGCATGTCATCGTGCCCGTGAGCAATATTGCCGGCGTCATCTTTGGCCGTCACTTCGGCATGAATATGCGGATCCATTAGTAGATCCAGAGTCGACACCTTCGTGCTGAAAGCCCGCTGGCCGTTGTGATCTTCCACCTGCGCATAATAGATCTGATGATTGATGGTGAGTTCAACCGTATCACCGATTTTGACATCGCCTCCCACCGTACCCGTAACCGTCGTTTGCGGCTTAAGGGCTTCGTCGTGGTTAATCACCGCATCACCACTGCCAGTGACGATCGGATCGATATGAACTATCGCGTCAATCTGGTCGTCGATAATCACGGTGCTGTGCGCATCTGCCGTGGCGTTATTTCCTGCCGCATCAGTGGTGGTGATGGTTGCGGTGATATGCGGATCGTTTTGTAGCCATTGCGTATCCACGCCAATGGAATACCCCAGGGTTCCCAGATTGGGCAGGTTCGTCACCGTCGCATCAACCATATGGCCGCCGATATTCAGGTGCACCACATCATTAACCCTGGCATCGCCGCCCACCGTACCGCTGACGATCGTCGTGGTTTGCCCCAATTCGATCTTATTCAATACATCGTCGCCCGTTACCGGATCGATGGTGATTGAGGCCAGCGCTTGCGCGTCGAGATTGACGTCATGATGCGCCACAATATGGGCATGGTTCTGCGCCGCGTCGGTGACATCCATTGAGACTTCAATGTGCGGGCTGGCGACCAGATCGGCCGTCGCAACGGGAACGTGGAATCCCATTTGTTGATTACCGCGATCCTCTACCACACCGGAATAGGTATGGCCGTTGATGGTCATAACCAACGGATCGCCGGGGTGAACTTCCCCGCTCACCGTCCCGCTCACCATCGTATAGCCATGCATCTGCTCAGCAAGGTTCAGGGTATTATCCGGCGTCACGGCATCAATGGTTATCTGCGCATCGACACGGGTATCGATAATCACTGTGGTTTCTGCATTGGCCGTCGCCGGGTTGCCCGCGCCATCGGTGGTGCTGACCGTCGCGGTCAGATGCGGATCGGAGATCAGATCGGCGGTACTGACTTTAATGCTATAGCCGAGAACGCCGCCTCCGGTATCGCTCACTTTTCCCGTCAGGACGTGGCCATTCACGGTGAGATAAACGACGTCATTTACATGAACATCCCCAGCCACTTTCCCGGTTACATACGTGAATGGTTGTTTTGATTCATCACCATTAATCATATTGTCGCCAGTGACGGGATCAATCGTCAGCATGGCTTTGGCATGTAAATCAACCAGCAGGTCGTGCGTTATCTCCGCTTGCTGGAAATTATGCACATTATCTTCACCGACTACACGAGCAACGATATGCGGGTCTTTGACCAGATCGCGGCTCAGAACGTCCAGCTTATATCCCAGCGCATTGTTATGTTCCGGGAGTGCCTGCGCGGTTGTTTCGTAGGTATGACCGTTGACGATGACCTGAACTTTAGCGCCCGCGTGTACATCGCCGGACACCGTGCCCATCACCTCAGTGAGATGTTTTGCTGCTTCTGCGCCGTTGAGCTTGTCATCGCCCGCTACCGTATCAACGGTGATTCCAGCCCCGGCATGGTTATCAATATGCACCATATGGGTTGCGGTGGTTATAACCTCATTTTCCACCGCATCGTGAGAGGTAACCGTGACCTTAACGGACACATTTTTATCCTGGAGCCCCTTATTATCACTGAACGCCGTTGAATCAACGGGGACTTGATAGCCCAGATGTCCGCCACCAAGGTCGATGACCTTGCCGTTAAACGTCTGGTGATTGATCTCAACGATCACCGCATCGCCAGGCTGCGCGTCTCCTCCCACCTTGCCGCTGATGAGTTGCATCGGCGTATCCAGCTCCTGGTGGTTAAGGTTGTTGTCGTCAGTAACGTTATCAATAGCCACGGTGCTGTGCGCCTGGGTATCCAGCGTGACGGTTCGATGCTCCACCGCAACCGCCTGATTGCCCGCAGCGTCGTGGCTGACCAGCGTGACCATTACGTCGTTGCTGCCTTCCTGCAGCACACCCGTTGGTACAAACACTTCGTAGCGCAGAACGCCGTGATCGTTAACCACTGTGCCGCTAAAGTCCTGATTTTGCCCCTGCACGTGAACAGTCACCACGTCACCCGCTTTGGCATCCAGACCTTTCGCGATACCGCTAATCAGCGTCGGCATGCGGTTTTCAATGGCGTTTATCACGTCATCGGACGCCACCACTGCGGTCGTCACCACGTTTTTAGCAAAATTATCGATATGCACTTTATGGCTGTCAGTCGCGATGGCAAGGTTACCCGCCGCATCATGCGAGGTGACCGTGACGTGTACGTCGACATCCGTCAGCACATGAACGCTGTTGTTCGCAAACGCTGATGAGTCCACATCAATACGGTAACCCAGCTTCCCCTGACCAAGGTCAATGACTTGACTCTCGTACTGATGACCATTAACCACCAGTTGGATCGGGTCGCCGACCTTCGCATCTTTCCCCCCGACGATGCCCGTAATGCGCTGTGTCGCCGCGGACAGTTCCTGGTAATTGATGACATTGTCCGTGGCAACGTTATCCAACGAGATAGCGTTATGCGCATGCGTATCGAGGGTGATAATACGGTGCGATTCACTGGTCACCGCGTTGCCCAGCGCGTCATGGCTGAGCAGTGTTGCGACCACCGCATTCTTACCTTCATGCAGAGTTCCATGCGGCAAAACCACTGCGTAGCGTAACTGACCATTATCGTTGATCACCGTGCCGCTAAAGTCCTGTCCTCGTACGCTGATGGTCACCGCATCGCCAACTCTGGCATCGCCCCCCGCCACGATACTCACAATGGTGGGCATGCGATTTTCGTTGGCATTCACCACATTGTCCGTCGCTACCGCATCAATTTTGAGCGTGTTTTCCGCATAGTTATCGATATGAACTTTATGCGTATCGGTGGCGATGGCCAGGTTTCCAGCCGCATCATGAGAAGTGACCATCGCGGTAATATTCACATTCGTCAGAACATGGCCGTTGTTATCGGCAAATGCAGAAGAGTCCACATCGATGCGATAACCCAGCTTACCGCGGCCAAAATCAACCACCTTACCGCTGTACTGATGCCCATTTATCGCCAGTAAGACCGGATCGTTGACCTTCGCATCCTCACCGCCAACAAAACCGGTAATCGTCTGTTTAGCCGCAAGCAGTTCCTGGTAATTCAGCGCATTGTCTGCAGTGAGGTCATGTATGCGGATAGTATTGTGCGCCTGCGTGTCTAACGTGATGGTGCGGTGTGCCAGCGCGGTAACTTCATTTCCCACCGGGTCATGACTGACCAACGTCACCACTACGTCGTTTGTACCTTCCTGTAAGGCCGTCTTCGGCAACGCGACTTCGTAGCGCAACTGCCCGTTATCATCAACGATTGTTCCGGCATAGTTTTGCCCATGGACGCTGACGGTGACCGCATCGCCCGCTTTAGCATCACCACCAGCGTCCCCGCTAATTAGCGTTACCATACGGTTTTCAATGGCGTTGACCACATCGTCCGTCGCCACAGCATTGATGCTGACCTGATTGGTGGCGAAGTTATCAATGTGCACGCTGTGGGTGTCGGTGGCGATCGCCAGGTTACCCGCCGCATCATGAGAGGTGACCGTGACCTTCACGTCCACGTTACCGTCGACCGGCACGCTGTTGTCAGCAAAGTCTGCAGTGTTTACCGTGATACGGTAGCCCAGCGCATTGTGGCCTAAATCGATAACCTCCCCGCGGTACTGGTGACCGTTGATCTCCAGTTGTACCGGATCGCCAGGTTTAGCATCTTCATTGCTGCCAATGGTGCCGGAGATGACCTGGTTACGAGTGTACAACTCCCTACGATTCAGGGTGTTATCACTATCTACCTCATTGATTGTCAGCGAGTTATGCGCCTGAGTGTCGAGCGTGACGGTACGGTGCGCGAGCGCGGTGACTTCGTTACCCGCCGCATCGTGGCTGACCAGCGTTACCACCACATCGTTTTTACCTTCCAGCAACGTTCCTTTCGGTAATGCCACTTCATAGCGCAACTGACCGTTATCATTGACTACCGTTCCGGCATAGTTTTGCCCCTGTACGCTGACGGTGACCGCATCGCCCACTTTGGCATCACCGCCTGCCACACCGCTAATCAGCGTGGTCATGCGGTTTTCAATGGCGTTGACCACATCATCCGTCGCCACCGCGTCAATGTTGACCTGATTGGTCGCAAGATTATCAATGCGCACGCTGTGGGTGTCGGTGACAATCGCCAGGTTGCCCGCCGCATCGTGAGAGGTAACAGTGACCTTCACTTCCACGTTACCATCAACCGGCGTGCTGTTATTGGCAAAGTCGGAAGCGTTAACCGCAATGCGATATCCCAGGCTGCCGTTGCCAAGATCAATCACCTGCCCGCTGTACTGATGATGATTAACCACCAGCTGTACCGGGTCGCCCACTCTGGCGTCTTCTCCGCTGACGGTTCCGGAAATCACCTGATTACGCATATACAGTTCGCTGCGGTTCAGGACGTTATCATCTGTCACGTTATCGATAGTCAGCGCGTTATGTGCCTGGGTGTCCAGTACCACGGTACGGTGCGTCACGGCGATGGCTTCATTGCCTGGCGCGTCGTGGCTGACCAGCGTCACCTGCACCTCATTCGCGCCCTCTTTCAGGGTGGCTGAAGGCACCACGATCTCATAGCGTAGCTGCCCATGGTCGTCGAAAATCGTGCCATGAAACTCTTTGCCCTGAAGGGTCAGGATGACCGGGTCGCCCGCTTGCGCATCGCCGCTGGCGACGCCAGAAATGACGGTCGGCATACGAAACTCATTGGCATTGACGACATCATCATTCGCCACCGCGTCAATAGTCACGGTGTTTTGCGCGGATAAGTCGGTATCAACATGATGCTCGGTGGAAACCGTTGTGCGATTGCCGGCATCGTCGAAAGAGGTCAGCGTGGCGTGAATATTCGGGTCGTTCAGCAATCCCTGAGTCTGTACCGGAATGGTATAAATCAGAGCGCCATTACCCGGGTCAGTAACGACGCCGGTATATTCTTTACCATCAACCAATAAGGTAACGATATCACCTGGTTTGGCATCTCCGCCTGCACTCCCATGGATCATCGTCTGCGGCTGGCGTGACTCTGAGTAGTTGATGAGATTATCAGGGGTAACGCTATCGACCGTAATATCAATACGTGGTCCGGTGATATCAATCAGCGCATGATCGACACTTTCTGCCGTTCGTCCTGTGACATCGGTCGCTATTGCCACTACGGTTACATTTCCTGGCACTAATCCGCTAAGGTCGGTATTAATATTCCAGTGACCGTTATTCACCGGAACCTCAACGGTGAATGTGTTTTTTTGGCTATCTGTGAAGGTAAGCGTGACGTGATTTTGATTACTGGTGCCGCTTAAATGGGTCTGGTGAAATTCACTGTTGTTAATAAATCCGTCATTACCGGCAAACTCGGTAATTTGCACTTCAGGCGGGAAAACGCTCGCCGAGCCTGCTCCCACTCCTCCAACCGGCAAATTGATCTCCCAGTTCGGGCTACCCAGACCTTTAGTATTAAAACCCGCTGTAGGATCAATCACCTGTCCGGTTAATTCAAGCTGAACCAGGGTGTGACCACCGCCACCGCCCTCAAGCTGTACCGGCGCGTCATTACCCGCCGCGGTGGCTTCCAGCACCTGCGTCGGGTCAGCGCCGTCGGCAATGGCTTTTTGTACGGCGGCAATATCCTGGGCATCATGCTCCGGATTATGGTTGACCTGTAGCCCGTGTTCGCCCCAATGGCTGTTACGGCCAATATCCAGCGTCTTCCCGTCTGGTAAAGAGAGACTCACCGCGCCGCTGGCGCCGGTCACAATTTCCTCACCGCTATATACTCTGTCGCCCTCATGAACAAGTCGTTGTGCGCCATTAGCATCGACAACGTATACCTGCCCAATGATTGCTTTGATCACACCGAGTAATTTGCTCACCGTAACCTCACTTAATTACCATCATTATTTTTATAAAATCGTTAATATATTAACGAACAAATATCACATTCATTTAATGTAAACATTAATATCTCAATGTAGAAAAAAACACATTTTAAAGAATGCAATTACATGAGACTTGACTGGCAAATGAATATAATAAAAAATAACCAAAAATAAAACACGATGTGACAAAACATGTCTGAGAATAGCTGACCACAGGCTTCAATTAAGACAATTTACCTTTGTTAATTAATATAACGTGTTTGTAAAAATGGATGATAGCGACGACAGCAGGATGTCATAACCGTGTCATATAAGGCATTCATGTCATGAAGAAGTTTTTAGTTTTTCTGCTTTCATGCTTTTCAATATCCTCAGTAAATGCAGAAGACTTACAAAATACCGTTAAAAACGCTTTAGCTAATCATCCTGAAGTTAATGCCGCAATAAATAGCCGTTATTCTTCAGAGCAAGAGCTGCGGGCCGCTCAAGGTGGCTATTTACCCTCACTCAATTTAAATGCAGAGGCCGGACGCAAAAATGTTGATGATGCAACGACTCGCGCGGCAGGACGCAATAACGGTCTGACCCAGTCACCTAACGAAGCGACGCTGAGTCTTGAGCAAAATGTGTTTAATGGTTTTGCCACCTCCAGCGAAGTTGCACGGCAAAAAGCGACCGTTGACTCGCGCGCCTGGAGCGTGATGAACACCAGCGAAAGTACCGCTTATGCGGTCATTCAGGCCTATTTCGACGTGCTACAACGCGAAGAGTTTGTTCGCCTTGCTGAGGACGATCTGGCGAACCACGAACGCATTTACGACCAGATAAAACTGCGTACCGATCAGGGAGTTGGGCGCTCAGGGGACTTTATGCAAGCCGAAGCGCGTCTGGCGCAGGCGCGTAATAACTTGCTGACCGAGCAGACGAATCTTGAAGACGCGAAAACCACCTTTGTCAGCGTGACGGGCATGGATCCGCAAGGTTTAAGCCTGCCCGAGAGTATTGACTCTCAGTTGCCCACCTCGCTGGAAGACGCCAAAAGTCGGATGGAAAAAAACAGTCCATTACTGAAATCCGCCAATGCGGATATCGACGCCGCGCATCAGCAGTATGAGGCCTCGAAATCAACCTTCTATCCGCGCGTGGACGTTGAGCTTTCCCGCGGGATTAGTAATAACACCGACACCACCCGCGCCCATACTGAAGAGTGGGAAGCAATGGTAAAACTGCATTACAACCTGTACCAGGGCGGTAGCGACAAAGCCAATATGAACTCCCGCGCGTATCTGCATAAACAGGCGCAGGACGTACGCAATAACACGCTACGCCAGCTGAATCAGGAGCTGCGCCTGGCCTGGACGGCGTTACAAAACGCACGCGCTCAGCTTCCTTCAGCGGAAGAATATGCCGACCGTAGCGTTAAAGTGCGCACTGCTTATCAGGATCAATTCAGTCTTGGCGAACGTACGCTGCTGGATTTGCTCGACAGTGAAAATGAAGTTTTTTCTTCTAAACGTCGCCTTGTTGAACTGCGTTATCTGGCGATGACCAGCGGCTACCGTATTAGCGAACGCACGGGTGAATTAATGAATATTCTAAAAATCACACCGCCGCCATCAGGGCAACCGGTCGATTCACAACAAGAAAATAGCTTACCGGATCTGCATTAATAATTATTAATCCAAAATAAATCTCTGACCTGCACGCTGATAATTAGCTTGCTATTATTTTAACGTGCACGGTCAGAAATGGTTGCGAAAATGAGTGCACAAGCTGAATTATTAAATGAAGTATCCGGGAATTATGCTTCTCCTAATTCTCAACATCACGACCCCCGCAGTTATAATGACGATCCGTTATTAGATAGCTTACTCATTCTGTGTGCGTTGCACGGTAAACCGGCGAGCCGTTCAACATTAAGCAGTGGTTTGCCATTAGAAAACGATCGGCTCACGCTGAATATATTTCCACGCGCGGCGGCAAGGGCCGGTTTAAAGGCGCGGATTGTCACGCGCGCGCTCGATAAAATTCCGGCCATGTCTCTGCCTGCAGTCCTGTTACTGCGTTCTGGCGGAACCGGAGTATTACTGGCATGGAACGACGACGGCAGCGCCCGCTTTATGCCCAGCGAAAGCGAAGGTGGGGAGATTTGCGTCGATGTCGCCACGCTTGAACAAAGCTATGCCGGTAAAGTGATTTTTGCTCATCCGCGCCACGAATTCGATTTGCAGGCGGAAGCTTTTCTGCCACGTACCAAATCCTGGTTTAAAGACACCCTGAAGCTGTCACGTTTCCTGTATATGGATGCGGTGCTGGCCAGCCTGCTGATCAACCTGATTGCGCTCGGCACGCCGCTCTTCACCATGAACGTCTATGACCGGGTCGTACCTAACCAGGCAACGGTCACGCTGTGGGTGTTGGCGGTCGGTATCTGCCTGGCTTTTGTTTTTGATCTGATATTGAAAATGCTGCGCGGTATCTGCCTTGATATTGCGGGCAAAAAAAGCGATCTCATCATCTCCTCAACGCTGTTTGAGCGCATTATCGGCATGGAGATGAAAGAACGTCCGGCGCGGGTGGGCAGCTTTGCGCAGAATATTCACGAGTTTCAGTCGCTGCGTGATTTCCTCTCATCACTTACGCTGACGACGATTATCGATCTGCCCTTCACCCTGCTGCTGCTGATCGTTATCGGGATTATCGGCGGTGCGCTGGCCTGGATCCCGCTCCTGACGCTGCCGATTGCTTTGTTGTGCAGTTGGGCGTTACAAAAACCGGTCAACGCGGCAGTCACTAAAACCATGAGTCTCGCCAGCGAACGCCAGGCATTGCTGATTGAAACCCTGAGCAGCCTGGATGCCATCAAAGTGAACAATGCCCAGAGCGAACGCCAGTTTCAGTGGGAACAAACGCTGGGCAGCCTGAGTCGCCTCGAGCTACGGGTGAAAACGTTGTCCAGCCTGGCGAGCAACCTGACCGGCTGGTTCCAGCAAATCTCCGGGGTGGTGATGATTATCGTCGGGGTGTACATGATTATCGGCGGCAAACTGAGTATGGGGGGACTTATCGCCTGCTACATGCTCAACGGCCGGGCATTAATGCCGCTGGGTCAGTTAACCGGCCTTATCGCCCGTTATCAGCAGGCGAAGCTCACCATCAAAAATACCGAGAAAATGATGTCGCTGGCGCAGGAGCGTCGCGCGGATGAAAATCCGCTCAAACGTGAGCAGCTACAGGGCAGCATAGAATTTCGCGATGTCGATTTCAGCTACCCCGAACAACAGAACCTGTCGCTGCAAAAAATTAATCTGACCATTCAGCCCGGGGAACGAATCGGCATCATCGGACGCAGTGGTTCCGGTAAAAGTTCGCTCAGCAAACTGCTGGTCAATCTGTACCAGCCCAGCGCCGGAAATATTCTGATCGACGGTATCGATTCTCGTCAGTTGGATGTGAACGATCTGCGCCACAGCATCGGCTACGTGCCGCAGGATATCCAGTTGTTCAATGGCACGCTACGCGACAATTTGCTGTGCGGGGCGCGTTATATCGATGACGAAACCATGCTGCGGGCAGCAGAACTGGCCGGCGTCAACGATTTTGCGCGCTTGCATCCTGACGGCTATAACCTGCAGGTTGGCGAGCGCGGCTCCCGACTTTCCGGCGGACAGCGGCAGGCGGTAGCGCTGGCGCGCGCGCTTTTGCTGGATCCGCCTCTTCTGTTACTGGATGAACCCACCAGCTCGATGGACAACACCAGCGAGGAGAAGATCAAACACGCGTTGGTCCCCTGCATCGCGGGCAAAACGTTATTACTGGTTACGCACCGCGCTTCCATGCTGTCGCTGGTTGACCGCCTGATTATTGTCGATAAAGGACGCATCATCGCGGATGGCCCGAAAGCTGTGGTGATGGATGCGTTGAAAAAGGGGCAGATTAATGCATCTCGCTGATTTCCTGGCTCGTGCCCGCCGCGCTATGCAGCACTATTTTCATGGCCGTGATGAAAATCAAACTGACAGTATCAATGAAGTCAGCCAGGCCATTATTGATGACTCCCCGAGAGTGATTCGACTGACGCTGTGGACGATCCTCGCGCTGGTGGTGTTGTCTTTCGTGTGGGCTGGCTTTGCGAAAATCGATGAAGTCACCCGCGGGGAAGGTAAAGCGATCCCGTCATCCAAACTGCAAAAGATCCAGAACCTGGAAGGTGGGATCGTCACCGAACTGTATGTGCACGAAGGGCAAATTGTTAACCCCGGAACGCCGTTGCTGCATCTGGATGATACGCGCTTTGCCTCTAACGTCGGCGAAACAGAAGCGGATAAACTCGGCCTGCGGGCAAAAGTTGAGCGCCTGACGGCGGAAGTTGAAAACCGGGACTTTGCTATTTCCCCAGAGATTGCCAGCAAAGCGCCGGATGTCGCGCGGGGAGAAACTGAACTGTACAACAGCCGCCGGGAGCAGTTTCACAACGAAATATCCGGACTTGAAGAACAGTTAGTGCAGAAAAAACAGGAGTTGCGCGACTTTGAATCGAAAGAAGAGCAGTTTAAGCACAGCCTCGGGTTAATACGCCAGGAAATCAAAATGTCCGAGCCGCTGCTCGCCTCGGGCGCCATTTCGAAAGTGGAATTACTGCGCCTGCGTCGTACCGAAGTGGAAACCGCCGGGCAGCTCAACTCTGTTAGTTTGTCGCTGCCCAAAGCCGCGTCAGAAATTAAAGAGATTGAGAATAAAATCGGCGAGAGTCGAGGCCGCTTCCAGAGCGATGCGCTGGCTCAACTCAACGAGGCCCGTACCAATCTGAGCAAAACCCAGGCCAGCGTAAAAGCGCTGGAAGACCGGGTGAATCGTACCATGGTCACTTCACCGGTGCGCGGTATCGTCCAGCAGGTGATGGTGAATACCATCGGCGGCGTCATCCAGCCTGGCAGCGATCTGGTAGAAATCGTTCCGTTGGATGACAAGCTGTTAATCGAAGCCAAAATACAGCCGCGCGATATTGCCTTTCTCCATCCGGGTCAGCATGCAATGGTGAAATTTACGGCCTACGATTACACCATCTATGGCGGTCTGCAGGGCGAGGTGGTGCAGATAAGTCCGGACACCGTCACCGATAAACAGGGGCGAAGCTTTTACATTGTTCGCCTGCAAACGGACAAAAACTACCTGGGAACGAAAGAGCATCCGATGCTGATAATCCCAGGCATGGTAGCAAGTGTCGATATTCTCACTGGCAGGAAAACGATTCTCAGCTATCTGTTAAAACCGATTATTCGCGCTCGCGCGGAGGCACTCAGAGAACGTTAAGCGTCTGCGCTCCCTTTTATCATGTCAGGGAGCGCATAAATTTATAACGGAGTACAGAAGGAAAGTTTTCCCCGGTTTAACGTGATTTTCCCGTCATTAACCAGTTCCTGTAAAACCTTGTGGATGGCGCTGCGGGAGATATGATTACGGGTCAAAATAAAGGTATACACGGACGTTTTCTCACGCACCTCAGGTTCCATCGACCAAATATATTTTACGTGTTCAATAATCTGCTCACGAATGGTGCGATGCGACTGCAACGCTTCACGCTGGAAATAGCGTTGCAGGTGATGCGTTAAGATATCAAACGCCTGCTTCCATAAGTTTTTAGCGGTAAACAAATGATCGGCGTTCTGCACGCTCATTGCCCACATTTCACAATCGGTATCGCAACGTAAATAGTGTCCGGCGACTTCAGTGCGCATTTGCGGCAAACCGAGTATGGCCGGAGCAGAAATACTCACGGTTACCAGATCATTTTCCACACGATAAACAGAGACGGTCCCTTTCTCCAGAAACAAGATATTTCCATCAACCTTCAGATCAATACGCTGGCGTTTTTTGCGTAACGACAGCCAGGCATTATCTGACTTCTTCATTTCATCACCCACAAGTACTACAGCATTTTCAATTTCTTTCTGGAACATGGGACTCTCTACCGCAAATTATGGCTTTATCAAAATTCACTTAGCATCAAAAATAAATGTCAGCCCTCAAGAAAGCTGACATTTATCCCTCTTCTACATCTGCCACCGGCATTCCCTGGTGCCGTGGGCGCGTTCAGACACATGCTGTTTTCGCGTGGTGGCGTCAGGCAGTATATTGCGCTGTCCATAAAGAATTAATGGCAATCATCTTTGCCGCCATTATTTCATCTTTCTCTTCTTTGCAAGGTAGCCAAAAAGACACAGTCCATTGATTTATATATGGTTTATTTTTATTAAAAAAGTTATCATTGTTGTTATATTATGATACTAATTTGAAACACTTCGCGATTTCCGTTGTAGGAT
The DNA here is from genome assembly GCF_008693645.1 of Citrobacter werkmanii. NCBI lineage: Bacteria > Pseudomonadati > Pseudomonadota > Gammaproteobacteria > Enterobacterales > Enterobacteriaceae > Citrobacter > Citrobacter werkmanii. Next base: position 4,075,016 of record NZ_CP044101.1, read on the forward strand.
CGGGGCCATGCTGGTAGCTATTATGGGCTAAGTGGTATCATGGCTTACCAGCCACCTGGCGCATTATCAAGAGTAGAGACACTATGCCTGAGACTGGCAATGTCAGTTATCTGATTGAAAATAAAATAATATTTACGCCAGCCACACAATGTCTGGCGCGAGTAGCTCAACCCAATCAGCAGATAAAACTCAAACACTCAGCGTCATTATGTCTTTTATTACTTATTCAGCATCGCGGCCAGGTGGTTTCACAAAACGAACTACTGGAGTTTGGCTGGGGTAAAAACCATCGTCAGGTTAGTTTCAATGCCTTTTATCAAAGCATTCTCTCCCTGCGTAAAAGTTTGCTACAGCTGGATCTGGAGCAACCGCTAATCACAACCATCCCTCGCAAGGGGTTGATTATCCAGGAATCGTTTGACATTCAGACGATTGAGACGCCAGAGGGGATCTCTTCTTCAGGTGAAGAGTCCGTGGCCCCGGATACCGTTATAGAAGATCTGTTGCCCGGGACACCGCGTCAATCTTTGTTCACCACCGCAGAAATAATCATGGTGACGCTGACTCTTATAATTTGCGCGCTTATATTATACCCATGGCAGGCCAGCGATGATTATTTTTCCAACTATATCACGGTCAGCAAAACGCCCACTGACTGTCAGTATTACTTTAACAATGATGCCAGTAATTTCTCCCGGCATACGGCGTTTATCAACAACAATCCGGGATTGTGTCAGAGCAATAAATTCATTTATATTACGACCTATCCTGAGTCAAAGAAATTGTCCGTGCTTGTATGTCGCTCACCGATGAAAGCCAGGCAAGACAACGCCTGTCAGTCGGTTTATTACCCCCGGTATGATAGCTAATGAATTTATATCCCCGCACGTCCCGCATCCGGACAGGTGTAATCCTGCTGATCTGTTTTGCTGCGCTCATGGTTACTGCCGTCTATCGGTTCAGTAAAAACACAGGTGAACGTCATAATCTGACCTGTCGTTCAGCCATCGAAATAGTACGTAATACAAGCTCATTTCGTGGGATTATTGATATTAAAATCGGCGGGAGTAAAGGCATTGTGAATGTTGATGGTATCATCAAAGATGCCAGAAATAATGAGCAAACCGTGCAACGCATGGTCCTGTTTACACAATCCAGCTACGGCTCAAGTCCGGTCTGGATTTCACAGAAAATACAAATATCCAATCGCGAAACGGCCCCCGCCAGCCTTATTCAGGAACTGCTCCCCGACTTTTTCCTGACCAATACCAGCGTATCCAACGTCGATTATTTTGCGCTAAATAGCAAGACGTATCTGATTACCAAAGAAGGGATCCCCTACCTGTACTGCCAGAATTATGCGTTGCCGCAAAATGAATAATAAGTAAGCGTTCTGGCGGCCAAACCTACGGGGGAATGTCAGTGGCCAGGTTTATCGTTCCCCCTCTCCGGTAAGATGGCCGTAGACACCACGCTATCCTACGGCCTCTGTACGCGAATTATGGTCTGGAGGCCGTGCCATCAGGAGTCCGCGCCATCGTCCAGGACGGAATCCCCCCTTCACAGGGGTATTTCGCCGCTTCCGCTTCGTTAATATCGATGCCGAGACCGGGCTTATCATTCAGGTATGCATAGCCCCGATCAATCTCCGGGCAGCCAGGAAAGACGTCGCGCAACGCGTCATTCATCGGCGTATATTCCTGAATGCCAAAGTTGGGTGAACTCATATCCAGGTGCATGTTTGCGCAGACGCCAACGGGAGAAATATCACCCGGTCCATGCCATGCCGTACGAATACCATTTAGCTCACTATATACCGCCAATTTCTTCGCAGGCGTAATTCCACCAATAGTACTGACATGGCAGCGAATGTAATCAATAAGTTTGTTGTCGATAAGAGGTTTCCATTCGTTAACGTTAACGAACAACTCCCCCATAGAGATAGGCGTGGAGGATTGCTGGCGCAACATTTTCAGCCAGCCGATATTTTCTGGCGCCACCGGATCTTCAAGATAAAAGAGCTGAAATGGTTCTAGCGTTTTAGCCAGATTAACCGCAGTAACTGGCGTTACCCGCTCATGTACGTCATGAATAAATTCGATCCCAAATCCCAGTTTATTGCGTAAATGTTCAAACAGCCGTGGAACACTTCTTGCGTAGGCATCAGGGTCAAAATAGATGCCAGCCGTTTTCGTTCGGGGCGAACGTTTGGGTTGAATGTTTTTTGCTCGAGCAAGCTGAGTTGCGATAAGTTTTAAATCATCCGTTCCCGCTCCGCCATACATTCCCATCTGACAGCGCACATACTGATACCCCTCCTCCATCCGGGCACGAATGTTGTCTTCCACTTCCACTTCATCGCCGCCATCGGTATGGCAGTATAAAGGAATACCATCGCGGCACTTGCCTCCCAGCAACTCATAAACAGGCATTCCCGCAAGTTTGCCTTTGATATCCCACAGCGCCATATCAACGCCCGATAAGGCATTGTTCATGATGGGGCCATTACGCCAGTAACCGCTGACGGCTCCGGACTGCCAGATATCCTCAATACGACGCGGATCTTTGCCAATCAGGAATGGCGCCATAAATTCATCTATCGCACTTTTGACCGCAGCAATACGCTGTGTAAATGTCGCGCACCCTAATCCGTACAACCCCGGCTCATTAGTCTCGATTTTTACAACCGCCAGGTCGATACCTCCAGGGGCCGTCAAAATCGTTTTCACATTCGTAATCTTCAGGTTACTCACTTTAGCTTCCTCATCAAGTCAATTAATGTTCAGCGAACTGCATCGTCTGCCACGCCTCAATGTTGTAAGTTGTCCTACAAATTTACGTTGTTATATCACGATGCTTTTGTATCTGTGATGGCGATACTTCATTTTGTGATCTCGATCATGCCAACAAAAACAAAATCATTAAATATCAATGATATAAAACAAACGAAATAATGAATTCGAAACTTGTTTGTGATCCGCATTGCAATTTCATATACCAAGAATTGATTTTAAGTTGTTATAAACCCACCCTAACAATACATCAGTCGTCATACATATTTATCTACGAGGAAAGCTACATGAGCGATTTATTTAATCTTCAGGGGAAAACCGCAATGGTTACCGGATCTGCTCGCGGGTTAGGATTTTCTTACGCTCAGGGACTTGCCGCAGCAGGCGCGACGGTGATCCTGAATGATATTCGCGAAGCTCTGCTAGAGGATTCTGTCAAAACGCTGACGGCACAAGGCTATTGCGCACACGGTCTGGCCTTTGACGTTACGGACGAAGAGGCCATTGAAAAAGCGTTCAATACGCTGGATGCACAGAATATCCAGGTTGATATTGTGATCAACAACGCGGGAATTCAGTACCGTAAGCCGATGGTTGAACTGGAACTGGAACACTGGCAAAAAGTAATTGATACCAACCTGACCAGCGCATTTCTGGTCTCCCGCGCTGCCGCAAAACGGATGATTTCACGCCAGAGCGGAGGAAAAATAATTAACATTGGCTCATTAACCAGTCAGGCAGCCAGGCCTACCGTAGCGCCTTACACAGCAGCCAAAGGCGGGATCAAAATGCTTACCTGCTCGATGGCGGCGGAATGGGCACAATTTAACATTCAGACCAACGCGATCGGTCCGGGTTATATTCTGACGGATATGAATACCGCGCTAATTGAAGATGAGAAGTTTGATAGCTGGGTGAAAAATAGCAATCCGTCTCAGCGATGGGGACATCCGCAAGAATTAATTGGTACTGCAGTTTTCCTGTCATCAAAAGCATCTGATTATATCAACGGGCAAATTATTTACGTCGATGGTGGATGGCTGGCTGTTTTATAAAAACAATCACCCTACATTTTGCCTTTAAAATCACGGGATATCTTTTTCAGCAAAGAAGATATTCCGATAAAATACGGGCCTTATTATGAAAGCTTCGAGATCTCGACTATTTATTCTTTCCTTATTATTTGTTGTTACTGCCATAAATTATATGGATCGGGCAAATCTTGCCGTCGCGGGTTCGAATATACAAAATGATTTCAATCTAACTCCAACACAGCTTGGTTTGCTTTTCTCAATGTTTACATGGGCCTATGCTGCAAGTCAGATTCCGGTAGGCTATGTTTTAGACCGTATCGGGTCACGTGTTTTATATGGTGGAGCTATCATTCTGTGGAGTGTTTTCACTTTTATGATGGGGTTTTCTTCACATCATTTATTTGCTACCTCAACAGCCTCTTTTGCAATGCTCTTAGTTTGTCGCGCATTGATCGGAGTAGCAGAAGCTCCATCGTTTCCATCAAATACAAAAATTATTGCAACATGGTTCCCTGACCATGAACGTGCACGCGCCACTGCAATATACTCCAGCGCTCAATACATTGGATTAGCCCTGTTAACACCTGCGCTCTCCTTCATCGTCGCTACCTATGGGTGGGAGATGTCATTTTATTTATCTGGCGCAGCAGGCATTTTATTTGGTATATATTGGCTAATCTATTATCGCGATCCCCAGCATAGTAAGTCCGTCAATCAGGCAGAGCTTGAATATATTAAGGCAGGCGGGGGATATGGCTCGGTGAACCAAGCGGCTGTAAGCAAAAAAATTAGCTGGCATGACATCAAATTTTTCCTGGGTAAGAAAACTATTTGGGGATTATTTATCACTCAGTTTGCCTGCTCATCAACACTCTACTTCTTTTTGACATGGTTTATTGTTTATCTGGAACAAGGTCTGCATCTTTCCATTTCTAAAGCTGGGATCGGCGCGATGCTGCCTTATATTATGGCAATGTTTGGCGTACTTTGCGGTGGAACATTAAGCGATCTCTTATTGAAAAAAGGTAAATCAAGGACGTTTGCACGCAAGTTACCTGTGATGGTTGGACTCTGTGTCACCATGATTATTGGTATTGTTAATTTCTTCGAAAATCAGCCAGTAATAGCTATTGTGATACTGTCTATTGCCTTTTTTGCTAATGCTTTTTCAAATTTAGGATGGGTAGTCTGGAGCGATGTTATTCCACGTAATTTCCTTGGTACCATGGGCGGCTTTTTGAATATATGTGGAAACCTGTCTGGTATTATCAGCCCCATCGTTATTGGTATTATTCTTCAGGAAACACATAATTTCCAGTATGCCATGTGGTATATCGCAGGTGTCGCAGCCCTAGGCTTATTAGCTTATATGTTTCTGGTTGGTAAAATAGATGTCATCGTTCCCGATGAAAAAAACATTTCCACGAAAGAAACAACACCCGTTACTGCTAACAAATAATGAGGTAAGTATGAGTTCTGAAAAGATAATTTGTAAAGCCTGTCTGGCTCATGCAGAAAAAGATATTCGATTTGAATCCCGCGAAATTGAGCATAATGAAAATCAGGTGCTAGTAAAGGTGGCTTGTGGTGGTATTTGCGGTTCCGATATCCATTACTATCAACATGGGCGTGCCGGCATGTCTATCCTTAAAAATCCGATGGTTATTGGTCATGAGTTTGTTGGAATTGTAAAAAAAGCACAGGATGGTTGTGGGCTGAAACCGGGCCAAACTGTTGCGATAAACCCATCCAGTCCGTGCAATCAATGTGAGATGTGCCTATCAGGCCATCAAAACCTCTGCGGTAATATGCGTTTTATGGGCAGTGCCCAGTTTAATCCTCATGTTAACGGCGGCTTCTCCGAATACGTTTCCGTCAAGCCGGAACAATGCATACCCTATAAGAAAGAAATTTCTGCGTCGGTAATGGCTTTCTCTGAACCCTTAGCCGTCTCTATTCACGCCATTAAAATGGCAGGTCAACTAACAGGGAAAAAAGTATTAATTATTGGCGCAGGACCTATCGGATGCCTGATCCTGGCTGCCGCCAAAAGCGCAGGCGCTTCTGAAGCCGTAGTTTCCGATTTGAGCCCTCGCTGCCTAGAACTGGCACAAAAAATGGGCGCAACAAACGTAATGGATCCACGTGATGAGAATCAGGTTGCCCATTATCAAAAACACAAAGGCTATTTCGATGTGGTTTTTGAAGCCTCTGGCTCACCCGCTGCTATCTCTTCAACGGTTGATTTCACTCGACCTTCTGGTGTTATTGTACAGGTGGGGATGGGACCCAGTCCCGTTAACTGGCCGGTATCAGCCATGTTGGTGAAAGAAATTCGCTGGGTGGGTTCGTTCCGCTTCATCGATGAGTTTGTAACGGCGGTACGTTGGCTGGAAGATGGACGAGTCGATCCCCGTCCTCTGATTAGCGCAGAATACGCCCCAGAAAAAATAGAAGAGGCGCTTATTACTGCCACTGACAAAAATATCTCAGCAAAGGTACTTATTCGTTTCGATTAACAGGAAAAGCGCCGTCAGAGGCGCTTTTTTCTTATGTATGAGTTGCTATACTATGGACCAATTCAGGGATCAGGACGGACACTAAACTTGAGCATAAAATCCATTCAAAAACAGAATGTTGTAAATGAAATTTATGATCAGATAAGCAGTAAATTGCTGGACGGCAGTTGGCCCCCCGGTAGTCGTCTCCCGTCGGAAGCTGAACTTACCGCATCATTCAACGTCAGCCGGGTCAGTGTTCGCAGCGCAGTACAGCGCTTTCGTGATTTAGGTATTGTTGTAACTCGCCAGGGAAGCGGCAGTTATGTCAGCGATAACTTCACACCAAAGATGCTGAGTAACGATCCCCGTCCTATCATGCATCTTAGCCGTGAAGAGTTTCACGATATGATGATTTTTCGCCAGACGGTTGAATTTAAGTGTGTCGAGTTAGCCGTAACTCATGCAACAGATGATGATATTCACTGCTTGGAACAAGCTCTCAACAATATGTTGATTAACAAAGGCGATTATAAAAAGTACTCTGAGGCGGATTACGACTTTCATCTGGCTATTGTCAAAGCCTCCCACAATAGCGTGTTTTATAATGTGATGAATTCCATTAAAGACATCTATTACTACTACCTTGAAGAGCTTAATCGCGCGCTGGGAATTACGCTTGAAAGCGTTGAAGCCCATATAAAGGTGTATATGTCCATAAAGAATCGCGATGCAACAACTGCCGTTAAAGTACTCAATGAAGCAATGTCAGAGAACATTACCGCCATTGAAAAAATAAAATCCACAACTGATTCACTATAATGATGAGTGCTACCAGTAAATCCCCCTCCCCAGAATACATTGTCATCGTCTGAGTCGCCCCGGAGCGGAATCTGGATCGAGAAGTCATCCTTCCCCGCTTTCCCTGAAAAGCATATCTCCGTTATCATGTGCCTCTTATGTGATAACAACGAAAACAAGAATATCGCAATCCATTGAAAATCAGGGAACTGGACACAACTCCATGAGTACAATCGATAATCTCGACGCCCACACCCCAATGATGCAGCAGTATCTCAAGCTGAAAGCTCAGCACCCGGAAATACTGCTGTTTTACCGCATGGGCGACTTTTATGAACTGTTTTATGACGATGCGAAACGCGCGTCTCAGCTGCTTGATATCTCCCTGACTAAGCGCGGCGCATCCGCAGGCGAGCCCATCCCAATGGCGGGTATTCCCCACCATGCGGTAGAAAACTACCTTGCCAAGCTGGTCAATCAAGGGGAATCCGTCGCTATTTGCGAACAGATTGGCGATCCGGCCACCAGCAAAGGACCGGTGGAGCGTAAAGTTGTGCGCATCGTTACGCCCGGCACCATCAGTGATGAAGCGCTGTTACAGGAGCGCCAGGACAACCTGCTGGCCGCCGTCTGGCAGGACAGCAAAGGCTACGGCTATGCCACGCTGGACATCAGCTCCGGGCGTTTTCGCGTTAGCGAGCCTGCCGACCGCGAGACCATGGCCGCCGAACTGCAGCGAACTAACCCGGCGGAACTGCTGTATGCCGAAGATTTTGCAGAAACCTCACTGATTGAAGGACGTCGCGGCCTGCGCCGCCGTCCGCTGTGGGAATTTGAAATTGATACTGCCCGTCAGCAGTTAAATCTGCAGTTTGGCACACGAGACCTGATTGGCTTTGGCGTTGAGAACGCCCCGCGCGGATTATGCGCTGCTGGCTGTCTGCTGCAATATGTGAAAGATACCCAGCGTACCTCACTGCCGCATATTCGTTCCATCACCATGGAGCGTCAGCAGGACAGCATCATTATGGATGCCGCCACCCGCCGCAATCTGGAGATCACCCAGAACCTGGCTGGCGGCGTTGAAAACACATTGGCTTCGGTACTCGACTGCACCGTAACACCGATGGGCAGCCGTATGCTCAAGCGCTGGCTGCATATGCCGGTCCGCGACACCAAAATCCTCACTGAACGCCAACAAACAATCGGCGCGCTACAGGATATCACCAGCGAATTGCAACCCGTGCTGCGTCAGGTGGGCGATCTGGAACGCATTCTGGCGCGTCTCGCTCTGCGTACCGCGCGCCCGCGCGATCTGGCCCGCATGCGCCACGCTTTCCAGCAACTCCCAGAACTACGCGCGCAACTGGAAAACGTAGACAGCGCCCCGGTGCAGATGCTGCGTGAGAAAATGGGGGAGTTTGCGGAGCTGCGTGAACTGCTGGAACGCGCCGTAGTGGAAGCTCCACCGGTGCTGGTACGCGACGGCGGCGTCATCGCGTCTGGCTATAACGAAGAGCTGGACGAGTGGCGAGCGCTGGCCGATGGCGCAACCGACTACCTCGACAGACTGGAGATCCGCGAGCGCGAACGCACGGGTCTTGATACGCTGAAAGTTGGATTCAACGCCGTTCACGGATACTACATTCAGATCAGTCGTGGACAGAGCCATCTGGCGCCAATTAATTACGTGCGTCGCCAGACGTTGAAAAACGCTGAACGCTACATTATTCCAGAACTGAAAGAGTATGAAGACAAAGTTCTGACTTCCAAAGGTAAGGCGCTGGCACTGGAAAAACAGCTATACGACGAGCTGTTCGATATGCTGCTGCCGCATCTGGCTGATTTACAACAGAGCGCCAGCGCGCTGGCGGAGCTGGACGTCCTGGTCAACCTCGCAGAACGTGCTTATACGTTGAATTACACCTGTCCGATCTTCACCGATAAACCCGGTATTCGTATTACCGAGGGTCGTCACCCGGTGGTGGAGCAGGTACTGACAGAGCCGTTTATCGCCAACCCGCTCAACCTTTCCCCACAGCGCCGGATGCTGATCATCACCGGGCCGAACATGGGGGGAAAAAGTACCTATATGCGCCAGACCGCATTGATTGCGCTGCTGGCGTATATCGGCAGCTATGTCCCGGCACAAAAAGTCGAGATTGGGCCTATCGACCGTATATTTACCCGCGTTGGCGCGGCGGATGATCTGGCCTCGGGTCGTTCCACCTTCATGGTTGAGATGACCGAAACCGCCAACATTCTGCATAATGCTACCGAAAACAGCCTGGTGCTGATGGATGAGATTGGACGCGGCACTTCAACCTACGACGGCCTGTCGCTGGCATGGGCGTGCGCAGAAAACCTGGCGAATAAAATCAAAGCATTAACATTGTTCGCCACCCACTACTTCGAACTGACTCAGTTACCGGAGAAGATGGAAGGCGTCGCGAATGTACATCTGGACGCGTTAGAGCATGGCGATACCATCGCCTTTATGCACAGCGTACAGGATGGCGCGGCGAGCAAGAGCTATGGCCTGGCGGTAGCAGCCCTGGCAGGTGTGCCGAAAGAGGTCATAAAACGTGCGCGGCAAAAACTGCGCGAACTGGAAAGCATCGCGCCGAATGTTGCCGCAACCCAGGTCGATGGTACACAGATGTCGCTGCTTTCGGTTGCGGAAGAAACATCTCCCGCCGTTGAAGCGCTGGAAAATCTCGACCCGGATTCACTCACGCCTCGCCAGGCACTGGAATGGATCTATCGGTTAAAAAGTCTGGTGTAACGCCGTTGTGCCGGGTACGGTTTCGCCGCACCCGGCATTTTTTGATTAACGCTTATCTTCCGCCAGCAGCGGCGGGATACTTGGCACCATTGGCGCATCGTCGATATCTTTCTGCGTCATGCGAAACGCTTGCGGATAATGCTCGCGGCTGGTACGGCGTAGCGGCTCGGTATTACGCCAGGTGTACAGACAATGCTGGCACTGATATACGGTCCAGACACCTTTTACCGGCGAGTTCGCCATCACTTCAATATGTTCATCGGCACAACGTGGACAAATCATCTGCTACTCCTTATTTACGGTTGGCCAGCATGGCGGTCAGCTTTTCAGCCCAGGCTTTTGTTTCCGGTAAATCACATACCGGTTGGCTGTAATGACCTCGGTTATCCGGTGCAACCGGTGTCGTGGCATCGATGATGAGCTTGTCGGTAATCCCCGCCGGACTGGAACCGGGATCAAGTTCCAGCACCGACATATTCGGCAGTTGCACCAGATCGCCCGCCGGATTGACCTTCGAGGAGAGCGCCCACATCACCTGCGGCAGGTTGAACGGGTCAACGTCTTCATCAACCATAATCACCATCTTCACGTAACCCAGGCCGTGCGGCGTGGTCATAGCACGCAGCCCCACCGCGCGGGCAAAGCCGCCGTAGCGTTTTTTGGTGGAAATAATCGCCAGCAGTCCGTGGGTGTACATGGCGTTCACCGCCTGCACTTCCGGGAATTCGGCTTTCAATTGTTGATAAAGCGGTACGCAGGTCGCCGGGCCCATCAGGTAGTCGATTTCGGTCCACGGCATACCGAGATAGAGTGATTCAAAAATCGGTTTGCTGCGATAAGAGACTTTATCGATACGCACCACGGTCATATTGCGTCCACCGGAATAGTGGCCAGTAAACTCGCCAAACGGACCTTCGATTTCGCGTTTACGGCTTTCAATGACCCCTTCGAGGATCACTTCAGAGCCCCACGGTACGTCAAAACCGGTGAGCGGCGCGGTAGCGATCGGGTACGGGCTTTCACGCAGCGCTCCCGCCATCTCGTATTCAGACTGATCGTATTTCAGCGGCGTGGCGCCCATCAAAGTGATGATAGGATCATTACCCAGCGTGATGGCAATCGGCAAATCTTCACCGCGCTCTTCCGCTTTATGCAGGTGCAGCGCGATATCATGCATTGGCACCGGTTGCAGACCGAGCTTACGTTTGCCCTTCACTTCCATGCGGTAGATGCCGACGTTCTGTTTGCCGAAGTTGTCCCGATCCAGCGGATCGCGCGACACCACGCAGGCTTTATCCAGGTAGAAACCGCCGTCGCCATCGTTCAGGCGAAACAGCGGCAGAATGTCGAAAAGATTAATGTCTTCGCCGTCGACGGTATTTTCAGCCCATGCCGGGTTCGCACGACGTTCCGGGGCAACCGGAAATTTATCCCAGCGACGGATAAACTCATCAATCTGTTTTTTCACCGGGGTATTTGGTGGCAGACCTAAAGAGATGGCGTGATTCTGCCATGAACCGATGGTGTTCATCGCCACGCGGGCATCGGTAAAACCGCGAATATTGTCAAACCACAGCGCAGGCGCGCCATCACCAATACGCCCGGTCGCGTTGGCCGCCGCCGCCAGATCCGGCTCGGCGTTAACTTCCTCACTGATTTTCAGCAGTTGTCCCTGGTCGTCCAGCGCCTGCAAAAAGCTGCGCAAATCATCAAATGCCATTATTCGTTCTCCTGTGCAAAATTCTGCGCCTGTCGTAATCCCTGCCAACGACGGGCGTTAGGGTGTTCAAGCCCAAACTGGTCGAGCACGCGCGCGACAATGTGCTGGGTGATGTCATCGACCGTTTGCGGATGGTTGTAAAACGCGGGCATTGGCGGGACCATCGCCACGCCCATGCGGGAAAGCGCGAGCATGTTTTCCAGATGGATGGTGCTGAGCGGCATTTCACGCGGCACCAGCACCAGTTTGCGCCCTTCTTTCAGCACCACGTCTGCGGCGCGCCCCACCAGCCCTTCCGCGTAACCTGCGCGAATACCGGCCAGCGTTTTCATGCTGCAGGGGATAATGATCATGCCGTCAGTACGAAACGATCCGGAGGAGATGGTCGCGGCCTGGTCCGCGGGGTTGTGGCAATAGTCTGCCAGTGCGGATACATCGCGGACGCTGTACGGCGTTTCCAGCTCAATGGTCGTTTTTGCCCATTTCGACAGCACCAGATGGGTTTCCACCCCCGGCATTTCCCGCAGCGCCTGTAGTAGCGACACGCCGAGCGGTGCGCCGGTAGCCCCCGTCATTCCTACGATCAGTCTCATTCAATTCCTCAATTTGTTCGTGTACGAACATTTTGATTAAAATACTCCCACAATTCATTGTGGGCAAGGCCACCGCGCACGGATAGCTAAAACAGCGATGGTTAAAAAAGGAGGCGTAACCCGCTATGATAGAGACTGACCGATATCCCGGAGCTCTCATGCCGTTACGCAATAAAGCATTTCATCTTTTACGTCAGCTTTTTCAGCAGCATACGGCTCGCTGGCAACATGAGTTACCAGAGCTAACCAAACCGCAGTACGCGGTGATGCGCGCCATTGCCGAACAGCCCGGCATTGAACAGGTCGCCCTGATGGAGGCAGCGGTCTGCACTAAAGCCACACTTGCGGAAATGCTGAGCCGGATGGAAAAGCGTGGGCTGGTCAGGCGGGATCACGACCCGGCGGATAAGCGTCGGCGGTTTGTTTATTTGACTGCGCAAGGAGAAGCATTATTGGCCAGCGCAACCCCGGTAGGAGATCGCGTGGATGATGAGTTTCTGGGCAGACTGAGCGAGGAAGAGCGCAAACAGTTTACTCAACTGGTGCGTAAGATGATGGGATAATCGTTCGGATGGCGGTTTTGGGTGATGTCTTTGTAGGCCCGATAAGCAAAGCGCCATCGGACAATATGTGCCGACCAATAAGCGGTAGCGCTAAAGAAAAAGGCCAGTCTCGATGAGACTGGCCTTTCTTGATGGAACTTGTGCTTACTCGCGGAACAGCGCTTCGATATTCAGCCCCTGAGTCTGCAGAATTTCGCGCAGACGACGCAGGCCTTCAACCTGAATCTGACGAACACGTTCACGCGTAAGACCGATTTCGCGGCCCACATCTTCCAGTGTCGCAGCTTCATACCCCAGCAGACCGAAACGACGTGCCAGCACTTCACGCTGTTTGGCGTTCAGTTCGAACAGCCATTTGACGATGCTCTGTTTCATATCATCGTCTTGCGTGGTGTCTTCCGGGCCGTTTTCTTTTTCATCGGCCAGGATGTCCAGCAACGCTTTTTCGGAATCGCCACCCAGCGGGGTGTCTACCGAGGTAATGCGCTCGTTGAGTCGGAGCATACGGCTGACGTCATCAACCGGTTTATCCAGTTGTTCAGCAATCTCTTCTGCGCTCGGTTCATGGTCCAGTTTATGCGACAACTCACGCGCGGTACGCAGATAGACGTTCAGCTCTTTTACAATATGAATCGGCAGTCGGATCGTACGGGTTTGGTTCATAATAGCCCGTTCGATCGTCTGACGGATCCACCACGTTGCGTATGTTGAGAAGCGGAACCCGCGTTCCGGGTCAAACTTCTCGACGGCACGGATAAGCCCCAGATTGCCCTCTTCAATCAGGTCCAGCAATGCCAGACCGCGATTGCCATAACGGCGAGCAATTTTCACCACCAGACGCAGGTTACTTTCAATCATGCGGCGGCGAGAGGCGACATCTCCACGCAGTGCGCGACGCGCAAAATAAACTTCTTCTTCGGCTGTTAACAGTGGTGAATAACCAATCTCACCAAGGTAAAGCTGAGTCGCGTCCAACACACGCTGTGTGGCCCCCTGCGATAACAGCTCTTCTTCAGCCAGGTCGTTATCACTGGGTTCCTCTTCACTCAAGGCTTTCTCATCAAAAGCCTCTACTCCGTTCTCATCAAATTCCGCATCTTCATTTAAATCATGAACTTTCAGCGTATTCTGACTCATAAAGGTGGCTCCTACCCGTGATCCCTAACGGAACTAGCAAGTGAAAGCCTGGTTCCGCCGAATTATCGCTGCGGCAAGTAACGCAGCGGGTTTACGGATTTCCCCTTGTAACGAATTTCAAAATGCAAGCGTGTTGAACTGGTTCCGGTACTACCCATGGTAGCTATTTTCTGCCCCGCCTTGATTTCTTGTTGTTCCCGGACCAGCATTGTATCGTTATGGGCGTAGGCGCTCAGGTAATCATCGTTATGTTTGATGATAATAAGATTACCGTAACCACGCAGCGCGTTACCGGCATAAACGACGCGTCCATCTGCGGTCGCGACAATAGCCTGTCCTTTGCTGCCTGCAATGTCGATCCCTTTATTGCCACCTTCGGTAGCCGCAAAGTTTTCGATCACTTTGCCGTCAGTTGGCCAGCGCCAGGTAGAGATTGGCGCGCTGGTCGACGTTGAGCTTGCAGTTGTTTCGGTTGTGCTAACTGCTGGAGCCGTTACTGGCGCTGTGACAACTGTCCCAGCAGGCTTGTTGTTCGGCAACATTTTGTTAGCACTTTGTTCACCTGAATCCTCAGAATACGTAATTGTTGGTTTCGAAGCAACAGCAACGGTGGAATTTTGTGCAGGGTTGGTCACAACTCCTTGCTGTGCTGCATCCGCCTGGGTGATGGCATTCCCACCGGTAATCGGTGTACCCGAGGCGTTGCCCACTTGCAGAGTTTGGCCGACATTCAGGCTATACGGGGCCGGAACGTTATTGCGCTGTGCGAGGTCACGGAAATCGTTCCCGGTAATCCAGGCAATATAGAAAAGTGTGTCGCCTTTCTTGACAGTATAGGTGCTGCCGCCCGTGTAGCTACCTTTCGGAATATTCCCATACTTACGGTTGTACACGATACGACCGTTTTCCATCTGTACAGGCTGTTCTGCAACAGGTTGAATTTGCGTTGGTTGCGTAGTCGGAGTCTGCACCGGTTGGATCTGTGGCGTCTGTTGTACTGTCGACGTCGAGCCCATTTTTGGCGGAGGCGTAATCAGCATGCCGGAACTGGTGTTCGTGGATGCACCGCCGTCAACCGAGCTGACCGGCGCTGGTGGATTCGAGGTGTTTGAACAACCTGCCAGCCATAATGAAACCAGTGACAATGCCGCAATACGGCGAATGGTAAATTTGTGGCTTCCCGCGCTCATTTATCCCCCAGGAAAATTTGGTTAAAACCCGTAACGTAATCACCGTGCAAAAGCATCGACACGATACGCTGACTAATTCCAGAATATCCAGGAAAACTCCAGGTATTCAGAGCCAGTGTCTACGCAAGCTCCCCTTTTACTAAGGGAACAAAACGTACGGCCTCCACGGTATCAATAATAAATTCGCCTCCCCGACGACGCACCCGCTTCAGGAACTGGTGCTCATCGCCCACGGGTAAGACGAGAATACCGCCTTCATCCAGCTGCATCATCAGCGCAGTTGGGATCTCCGGCGGTGCTGCCGTTAC
Organism: Citrobacter werkmanii; assembly: GCF_008693645.1. Taxonomy (NCBI): domain Bacteria; kingdom Pseudomonadati; phylum Pseudomonadota; class Gammaproteobacteria; order Enterobacterales; family Enterobacteriaceae; genus Citrobacter; species Citrobacter werkmanii. The sequence goes on from NZ_CP044101.1 coordinate 4,090,437, forward strand.
AATGATAGCGTCAAACGGGGCTCGCGCTTGCCAGCCCTGCCATCCATCACCGTGACGGGTAGAAACATTGTGTAAATCCAGCTGTTTCAGGCGACGACGCGCCTGCCATTGCAGGCCTTTAATACGCTCAACGGAGCATACATGCTGCACCAGATGCGCCAGAATCGCCGTCTGGTAGCCGGAGCCAGTGCCAATTTCCAGCACCCGCGATTGCGGCGTTAGCTCAAGCAGCTCAGTCATGCGTGCAACCATATAAGGCTGCGAAATCGTCTGCCCTTGACCAATCGGCAAGGCAATATTGTCCCAGGCCTTATGTTCAAACGCCTCATCAATGAATTTCTCACGCGGCACGGCGGCGAGTGCATCCAGGACATGCTCATCTCGGATGCCCTGCGCACGTAATTGTTCAAGAAGAGTATGTACGCGTCTGCTTACCATTGCGTGTCGACTCCCACGCTGTCCAACCAGCTCGAAACCACCTCATGCGCGCCGTAGGCGGTTAAATCGACATGCAGCGGCGTGATGGAAACATAGCCTTCATCGACGGCGGCAAAATCGGTATCCGGCCCGGCGTCGCATTTTTCCCCCGGCGGCCCAATCCAGTACAACGTATTTCCGCGCGGATCCTGCTGTGGAATAACCTGATCCGCCGGATGGCGGCTGCCGCAGCGGGTGACGCGGATGCCTTTAATCTGATCCAGCGGTAGATCCGGAACGTTGATATTTAAAATACGCCCGGTGCGCAGCGGTTCACGACTCAGCGCCCGTAAGATACGACAGGTCACTGCCGCAGCAGTATCGTAGTGCTTATGGCCATCAAGCGAGACAGCCAGCGCAGGGAACCCAAGGTGACGACCTTCCATTGCCGCCGCAACGGTACCGGAATAGATGACATCATCCCCGAGATTAGGACCTGCGTTAATACCAGAAACGACAATGTCCGGACGCGGACGCATTAACGCGTTCACGCCCAGATAGACGCAGTCGGTGGGCGTACCCATTTGTACGGCGATATCGCCGTTATCATAGGTAAACGTGCGAAGTGAAGATTCCAGCGTCAGCGAGTTAGACGCGCCACTGCGGTTACGATCCGGGGCAACCACCTGTACGTCAGCAAACTCACGCAGGGCTTTCGCCAGCGTTTGTATACCGGGTGCATGGACCCCATCATCGTTACTCAGCAATATACGCATAATCACCCATTGTGTTAATAAGTTCCCTTACTACACTGGTGGCGAAGCTACCTGCCGGTAGCCAGAAGCGTAACTCAACGGTTACGTCATCCCACCAGTTCCAGCTTAATTGTTGTGGATACAGCAACATAGCGCGTCGCGATGCCTCGACTTTCTCGCGCAATAGCAGAGACTGCAGCACGGTTTCATCCGCAACAGCGCTTTCTTCAAACACCAGCGCGTCGCGCTGAGTTCCCCACTCACCGCTACCCGGTAATGCCGCTGTAATCATCAATTCTTTGTCATCGACGCGACGCTGTAATTCAGTCTGTTCTTCCTGCGTGGCGACAAACCAGCTTCCGCGTCCCGACAATTGTAGCGCATCGCCGTCAACAACTTGATTAAAGTCTGTTTTTTTCAAGCGTTCACTGACGATCTGATTAAACAACGCGCTACGGGCCGCCGACAACCAAAAACTGCGTTTATTGCGATCGCGCACCGGCGCATCGCTTTGCGCCCAGCGCAGCGCCCCTTGCAGGTTGCTGCCGCCGATCCCAAAACGCTGAGCGCCAAAATAGTTCGGTACGCCGCGCTCGCTAATCGCCTGTAATCGCGCTTCAACATCATTTCGCTCGCTCACTTCACGCAGCACCAGCGTAAATTCGTTGCCTTTCAGCGCCCCTAAACGCAGCTTACGCTTGTGGCGCGCGTACTCCAGCACTTTACAGCCTTCGAGCTCAAATTTGCTTAAATCAGGCATTACATTGCCCGGCACGCGCGCGCACAGCCACTGTTCCGTGACCGCATGCTTATCTTTTTGCCCGGCAAAGCTCACTTCACGGGCGTGAATTTTCAGGAACTTCGCCAGCGCGTCAGCGACAAAACGGGTATTGCAGCCGTTTTTCAGGATGCGCACCAAAATGTGCTCGCCTTCGCCATCCGGTTCGAAGCCTAGATCTTCGACGACGACAAAGTCTTCCGGATTGGCTTTCAGGACGCCATGGCCCAGTGGTTTACCATGAAGATATGTCAGATTCTCAAACGCAGTCATTTCGTTGCCTTAATGAGTAACGCCACCGCTTCACAGGCAATCCCTTCCCCACGCCCGGTGAAACCGAGTTTTTCCGTGGTGGTCGCTTTCACGTTAACATCATCCATATGGCAGCCAAGATCTTCGGCAATAAATACGCGCATTTGCGGAATGTGCGGCAGCATCTTCGGCGCCTGAACAATAATCGTCACATCCACATTACCAAGCGTATAGCCTTTCGCCTGAATACGCCGCCAGGCTTCACGCAATAATTCGCGGCTATCTGCACCTTTAAAGGCCGGGTCGGTATCCGGGAAGAGTTTACCGATGTCACCCAGCGCCGCCGCGCCCAGCAAGGCATCGGTTAGCGCATGTAACGCCACATCACCATCAGAATGCGCCAGCAGTCCTTTTTCATACGGGATGCGCACGCCGCCAATGATAATTGGGCCAACGCCGCCAAAAGCGTGTACGTCAAAACCGTGTCCGATTCGCATTATGCATTCTCCAAATGGATTGTTCGGGAGAGATAAAACTCCGCCAGCGCCAGGTCTTCCGGGCGGGTGACTTTGATGTTGTCAGCGCGTCCTTCGACCAGTTGCGGATGAAAGCCGCAATATTCCAGCGCCGAAGCTTCGTCCGTAATGGTTGCGCCTTCGTTGAGCGCACGGGTCAGGCAGTCGTGCAACAGCTCGCGAGGGAAAAACTGCGGCGTTAATGCATGCCATAAATCGGTACGATCGACCGTATGGGCAATGTCTGTGCGGCCCGGTTCAGCGCGTTTCATCGTATCGCGTACGGGTGCCGCCAGGATCCCGCCAGTGCGGCTGGTTTCACTGATTGCCAGCAAACGTGCTAAGTCATCCTGATGCAGACACGGACGCGCGGCGTCATGCACCAGCACCCAACGCGCATCTCCTGCGGCTTGCAAACCGGCAAGGACAGAATCGGCACGTTCGTTGCCACCATCCACTACGGTAATTTGCGGATGCGCGGCAAGTGGAAGTTGGGCAAAGCGGCTGTCGCCTGGGCTGATAGCGATGACGACTCGCGTCACCCGGGGATGGGCCAGTAGCGCATCAACCGAGTGTTCAAGAATGGTTTTATTGCCAATTGAGAGGTACTGCTTAGGACACTCTGTTTGCATTCGGCGGCCAAATCCGGCAGCCGGCACCACGGCGCAAACGTCCAATAAAGTGGCTGCCATGTTAGATCCCTGGACGATTTATCGATTGTTTTGCCCTGCAGTCTGGGCGCGTTTAGACGCGTCAGGCACCAGACGATAAAAAGTTTCGCCCGGCTTAGTCATGCTGAGTTCGTTGCGCGCGCGCTCCTCAATGGCCTCTTGTCCGCCATTGAGATCGTCAATTTCGGCAAAGAGCTGATCGTTACGCGCTTTAAGTTTCGCGTTTGTAGCCTGCTGCGCAGCAACATCATCGTTGACGCGACTATAGTCATGTATGCCGTTCTTACCGAACCACAGCGAATACTGTAGCCAGACTAATAAAGCCAGCAACAGCAGCGTAAGTTTACCCATCCTGCCCCCTGAAAAACGGCATTAACATCCCATAACTTCCGTAGACGACTTTACATCAACGGACGGGAATGCCGCGACAACGCGGGCAAATGTACCACATTTGCCCGTTGTTACGTATACCCCGTGTAAGGAGAACATAATCTCATTGTTGGTTACGGTTTGAATTATGACCAGACAGTGAACGACATCGGCGATCGTTTAAAACGCACTTAGCCTAGCCCAAAAGCCAAAAGAATAGCGCGCTAAACATTCCACCCACCACCAGTAGGGTGCTGGTAATGCTCAGCAGCAGCTTTCCTTTTAATAGCGAGTGCAGGGCAATACCCGCCACAATCGCCACGGGCAGCAACGCGAGGAAGAAAGGCCAGGTATAAAGGAAGAAAAACAGTGTGTTAGGGCCATACATCAGACATGGGAACCCCAGCGCCAGCAGCCACGCTACAAAACCGACCACGGCCCCTGGTAGGGACCAGGTGGTTTCGTCGTCGGTAGCGAAGGTCTCTGACTCTGTAATAGTAATGTTATGGCTGTTACGCATATCTAATCCTGTGACCGTGACTGACCGGGCATGTAAGCTCGGGTGTCTCAGGATCTGATAATATCTCCCTGCCTCAGCAGGTCTAATAATTGGGGAACCAAATTTGTTACCAATTGTTCACCATCCAGATGAATCTCTGGCGATTCAGGCGCTTCGTATACCGAATCAATTCCGGTGAAATTGCGCAACTCCCCCGACCTGGCTTTTTTATACAGCCCTTTTGGGTCGCGCGCTTCGCACGTTGCTAATGGCGTATCGACAAAAACCTCAACAAAACGCCCTGCGCCAACGCGCTCGCGGACCATTTTTCGCTCGGCGCGATGCGGAGAGATAAAGGCGGTCAGAACTACCAGACCGGCATCCACCATCAGGTTAGCCACCTCGCCAACCCGACGGATATTCTCCTTACGATCGGCATCGCTAAACCCCAGATCGCTGCACAGGCCGTGACGCACGTTATCGCCATCCAGCAGATAAGTGCTGACGCCCAGCTTGTGCAACGCTTCTTCCAGCGCTCCCGCTACGGTAGATTTACCGGAGCCAGACAGTCCGGTAAACCACAGCACAACACCACGGTGACCGTGGCGTTGCTCCCGCTGTTGCGGTGTAACAGGATGGGCATGCCAGACGACGTTTTCGTCATGCAGCGCCATTATTTGCCTCCCAGCAGATCGCGCGCACCCCAGTGTGGGAAGTGGCGACGCACCAGCGCATTCAGCTCCAGTTCAAACGCGCTGAACTGAGAAGCGGCGGCCTGCTCCTGGATGATAGGCTCACGCACCAACCCCGCGCCGACGGTGACGTTAGTCAGGCGGTCAATGATAATCAACCCACCCGTAACCGGGTTCTGCTGATAGGTATCCAACACCAGCGGTTCATCAAACGTCAGATTAACCAGACCAATGCCGTTCAGCGGTAACGCGTCGACCTCACGCTGGGTCAGGTTGTTAATATCGACCTGGTACTGCACGGTGTCCACGCGCGCGCGGGTCTTCTTGCCGGCAACTTTGATGTCGTAGCTCTGCCCCGGCGACAGCGGCTGTTCCGCCATCCACACCACATCAACGGCAGCGCTTTGTACCGCTGGCAACGCTTCACCTGCATCCAGCAGCAGGTCGCCCCGGCTGATATCAATCTCATCTTTCAGCACCAGGGTGATCGCTTCACCGGCATGCGCTTGCTGTAAATCACCATCAAAGGTAACGATCCGCGCCACGCTCGACTCAACGCCGGACGGTAACACCTTGACGCGTTGCCCTACCTGCACGCTACCGGAGGCCAGCGTTCCGGCATAACCACGAAAATCCAGATTTGGTCGGTTCACATACTGCACCGGGAAACGCATCGGCTGGGTATCGACAATGCGCTGGATCTCAACGGTTTCCAGCACTTCGAGCAGCGTCGGGCCGCTGTACCATGGCATGCTGACGCTTGGCGAAGCCACGTTATCGCCTTCCAGCGCGGAGAGCGGCACAAAGCGGATATCCAGATTGCCCGGCAGTTGTTCAGCAAACGTGAGATAGTCTTCGCGGATGCGGTTAAATGTCTCTTCGCTAAAGCTCACCAGATCCATTTTGTTGATCGCTACCACCAGGTGCTTGATCCCAAGCAGCGTAGAGATAAAGCTGTGACGACGGGTCTGATCGAGCACGCCTTTACGCGCATCGATCAACAGGATCGCCAGGTCGCAGGTCGACGCACCGGTCGCCATGTTGCGGGTGTACTGTTCGTGACCGGGGGTATCCGCAATAATAAATTTGCGCTTCTCGGTGGAGAAATAACGATAAGCCACGTCGATGGTGATGCCCTGCTCGCGCTCGGCCTGCAAGCCGTCAACCAATAGCGCCAGATCGAGTTTTTCGCCTTGGGTGCCATGGCGTTTACTGTCGTTATGCAGCGATGAGAGCTGATCTTCATAGATCTGCCGGGTATCGTGCAGCAGTCGACCAATCAGGGTACTTTTGCCGTCATCCACGCTACCGCAGGTTAAAAAACGCAGCAGGCTTTTGTGTTGCTGGGCAACCATCCAGGCTTCAACGCCGCCTTCATTAGCAATTTGTTGTGCAAGTGTCGTATTCATGGCGGCTCCTTAGAAATACCCCTGACGTTTCTTCAGCTCCATGGAGCCCGCCTGGTCGCGGTCAATCACGCGCCCCTGACGTTCACTGGTGGTTGAGACCAGCATCTCTTCAATAATTTCCGGCAGCGTCTGCGCATTCGACTCCACCGCGCCGGTCAGCGGCCAGCAGCCAAGCGTGCGGAAACGCACCATGCGCTTTTTAATCACTTCGCCGGGTTGCAGATCGATTCTGTCGTCATCAATCATCATCAGCATGCCATCACGCTCCAGCACCGGACGCTCAGCCGCCAGGTACAGCGGTACGATGTCGATATTTTCCAACCAGATGTACTGCCAGATATCCTGTTCGGTCCAGTTAGAGAGCGGGAATACGCGAATGCTTTCGCCTTTGTTAATTTGTCCGTTGTAGTTGTGCCACAGTTCCGGACGCTGATTTTTCGGGTCCCAGCGATGGAAGCGATCGCGGAAGGAGTAAATGCGCTCTTTGCCGCGCGATTTCTCCTCATCACGGCGTGCGCCGCCGAACGCGGCGTCAAAACCGTATTTATTCAGCGCCTGCTTAAGCCCTTCGGTTTTCATAATATCGGTATGCTTGGCGCTGCCGTGGACAAAGGGGTTGATGCCCATCGCCACCCCTTCCGGGTTTTTATGCACCAGCAGTTCGCAGCCGTAGGCTTTCGCCGTGCGGTCACGAAATTCATACATCTCGCTAAATTTCCAACCGGTATCAACGTGCAGCAAGGGGAACGGCAGCGTGCCAGGATAAAACGCTTTGCGCGCCAGATGCAGCATTACGCTGGAATCTTTGCCGATGGAATACATCATCACCGGATTAGAAAACTCGGCGGCCACCTCACGAATGATATGGATGCTTTCCGCTTCCAGTTGCCGCAGGTGGGTAAGTCGTTTTTGATCCATAACCGTTCCTATGTAATGCCGTTATTTTGCTAACGATGCTCAGATAACCTGACTATAGGGAGGGCAAGGAGGCGAATGAAATTACGAATTGGAATGAGTAGTTCCTCAAAGGAATAACGATCTGGAAAAGCAAATATCAAAAAGTGCTTAAGCCACCGGATTTCGGGCATTTAGGAGCAAATGAAATTGTTTTACCGCGATCACGGTTTCATACTAGCGGCTAAAAATTTCTGCTTGGTATTTAAGGACTCACTATGTTTTCCGCATTGCGCCACCTGACTATCGCCCTGGCGCTCGGCGCGTGCTTTATCCTTCCCGCACAGGCAACATCTTCGAAGCCCGGAGATTTCGCAAATACCCAGGCACGCTACATCGCCACATTCTTCCCAGGCCGTGTGACGGGTTCTCCGGCAGAAATGTTATCTGCTGATTATATACGTCAGCAATTTCAGCAGATGGGCTATAGCAGTGATATTCGGACGTTTAACAGCCGCTATATTTATACCGCCAAAGATAATCGTAAAAACTGGCATAACGTAACGGGCAGTACCGTCATTGCAGCACATGAAGGCAAAGCGCCACAGCAGATTATTATCATGGCGCACCTCGACACCTACGCTGCGCAAAGCGACGCCGATTCCGATGCCAATCTGGGTGGATTAACCCTACAGGGTATCGACGACAACGCCGCAGGGGTGGGCGTGATGCTGGAGCTGGCTGAACGACTCAAAAATGTGCCGACGCAGTACGGTATTCGCTTTATCGCCACCAGCGGTGAAGAGGAAGGCAAACTCGGCGCAGAGAACATCCTGAAGCGAATGAGCGCCGCCGAGAAGAAAAATACGCTGCTGGTTATCAACCTCGATAACCTGATCGTTGGCGATAAGCTCTATTTCAACAGCGGGAAAAGAACCCCGGAAGCCGTACGAAAACTGACGCGCGACCGGGCGCTGGTCATCGCACGCAGCCGCGGTATTGTCGCCAGCACCAACCCCGGACTGAACAAAGACTATCCGAAAGGTACCGGCTGCTGTAACGACGCAGAGGTGTTCGATAACGCGGGAATTGCCGTCCTTTCCGTTGAAGCGACCAACTGGAACCTGGGCAAGAAAGATGGCTATCAACAACGCGCCAAAAGTCCTTCATTCCCGGATGGCAACAGCTGGCACGATGTGCGTCTGGATAACCAACAGCATATCGATAAAGCGTTACCGGGCCGGATAGAGCACCGCAGCCGCGACGTGGTACGCATCATGCTGCCGCTGGTAAAAGAGCTGGCGAAGGCAGGGTAATCCTGAAAAAAAAGAGCCCCGGTAATGCATAACGCTTACCGAGGCTCATATTACCCTTCGTGCAGCCCGCATTCGCGCTTCAGCCCGAAGAAGCGCGTCTCTTCTTCCGCCATGCCCGGCTCCCATTTGCGGGTAGTATGCGTATCACCCACCGACAGATAGCCCTGGTCCCACAGCGGGTGATATTTCAGCCCGTGCTTTTGCAGATACTGGTAAACGGTACGGTTATCCCAGTCGATGATCGGCAGCACTTTAAACACGCCGCGCTGAATTGCCAGTACCGGCAAATGCGCCCGGCTGCCTGACTGCTCGCGGCGCAGGCCCGCAAACCAGGTCTGTGCTTTCAGCTCTTTTAGCGCCCGGTTCATCGGCTCGACTTTGTTGATGTCATTGTATTTCTCAATGCCTTCAACGCCCTGCTCCCACAGTTTGCCATAGCGTGCTTCCTGCCAGGCAGCACTCTCCTTCGCCCGATAGACTTGCAGATTCAGCCTGAGTTTGTCCGTTAACTCGTCAATAAACTGGTAGGTTTCCGGGAACAGATAGCCGGTATCGGTCAGAATTACCGGGATATCCGGGCGGATCTGATTCACCAGATGCAGGCTTACTGCGGCCTGAATACCAAAGCTGGAAGAGAGCACGTATTCTCCCGGCAAATTCTCCAGTGCCCACGCCACGCGGCCTTCGGCGTCCAGCTTTTCCAGTTGGCTGTTAGTTTCCGCCAGCGCCATAACGCGTTCAACTTTCGGCAGGTCGTTCAATGCGTGTAGATCAAGTACGGACATGATTACCTCATCTTATGCCTGATGGCGCTACGCTTATCAGGCCTACAAAACCGTCGCGTCACCAGGCAAAGGGAACTTATTCCCAGAAATCACGCGCTGGATCGAGCACCGGGCGAATGATGCCCGCACGCACCGTAAAATCGCCGAAGCCTTCACCCGCTTCACGCTCTTTCGCCCAGCGCCCGACAAGTTCGTCAATGGAATCGAGAATTTCCGCTTCCGTAATGTTTTCGCGATACATGCGTGGAATACGTGTTCCCATGCGGTTGCCGCCCAGATGCACGTTGTAACGCCCCGGGGCTTTGCCCACCAGACCCAGCTCCGCCAGCATCGCGCGGCCGCAGCCGTTCGGGCAGCCGGTCACGCGCATCACGATATGCTCGTCCGGGATGCCGTGTTTTTCCAGAATCGCTTCCACTTTGTCCGTAAACGACGGCAGGAAACGCTCGGCCTCCGCCATCGCCAGCGGACAGGTCGGGAACGACACGCAGGCCATCGAGTTTTCACGCTGCGGTTTCACCGCATTCATCAACCCGTGGTCGCGCGCCAGCTTCTCGATCTTCGCTTTCTGGCTTTCCGGCACGCTGGCAATAATCAGGTTCTGGTTAGCGGTGATGCGGAAATCGCCTTTGTGGATCTTCGCGATCTCCAGTAAACCGGTTTTCAGCGGACGTCCAGGATAATCCAGGATACGACCGTTTTCGATAAACAGCGTCAGGTGCCAGTTGTTGTCGATCCCTTTCACCCAACCGATGCGATCGCCACGACCGGTAAATTCATACGGGCGGATCGGCTCAAACTTGATCCCCGCGCGGCGCTCAACCTCTTCCTTAAAGGTGTCGATACCGACGCGCTCCAGGGTATATTTGGTTTTCGCGTTTTTACGGTCGGTACGGTTACCCCAGTCACGCTGGGTCGTCACCACCGCTTCGGCCACGGCCAGGGTATGCTCCAGCGGCAGGAAGCCGAACTCGCTTGCCGTACGCGCGTAGGTTTTCTTATTACCGTGCTCAATAGACAGACCACCTCCGACCAACAGGTTAAAGCCCACCAGCTTGCCGTTTTCGGCAATAGCCACGAAGTTCATGTCGTTGGCGTGCAGATCGATATCATTCTGCGGCGGGATCACCACCGTGGTTTTAAATTTACGCGGCAGATAGGTTGCGCCGAGGATCGGTTCTTCGTCGGTGGTGGCGACCTTCTCCTGATCGAGCCAGATCTCCGCATAGGCGCGGGTGCGCGGCAGCAGATGTTCAGAGATCTTTTTCGCCCACTCGTAGGCCTCGGCGTGCAGCTCGGACTCATACGGGTTGGAGGTGCACAGCACGTTACGGTTCATGTCGTTGGCGGTCGCCAGCGCGTCCAGCCCGACGGAGTGCAACATCTGATGCACCGGCTTGACGTTCTTCTTCAGAATGCCGTGGAACTGGAAGGTCTGACGGTTGGTCAGACGGATGCTGCCGTAAATCGTGTTGTCAGCGGCGAATTTATCGATGGCCTTCCACTGGGTGGTGGTGATCACCCCGCCCGGCAGACGACAGCGCAGCAACATCGCATGGCGCGGCTCCAGCTTCTGCTCGGCGCGCTCGGCGCGAATGTCGCGGTCATCCTGCTGGTACATGCCGTGGAAACGAATCAGCAGGAAATTATCGCCGTGAAAACCGCCGGTCAGACCGTCATTCAGGTCTTCCGCGATGGTGCCGCGCAGGAAATTACTTTCACGCTTCATGCGCTCGGCGTCAGTCAGTTTGCCTTCGACCACTAAAGGCCCTGGGTGTTTTTCGCTCATTAGTAGACATCTCGCTGATAACGGCGCTCGACGCGCAGCTCACTTAAAAATTCATCCGCCGCTTCGATGTCCATTGCACCGAATTCAGCAATCACTTCCAGCAACGCCTGCTCAACGTCTTTCGCCATGCGATTAGCGTCGCCGCAGACATAAATGTGGGCACCGTCATTAATCCAGCGCCACAGCTCTGCGCCCTGTTCGCGCAGTTTGTCTTGTACGTAGATTTTTTCTTTTTGATCGCGGGACCAGGCCAGATCGATACGGTTCAGCACGCCTTCTTTCACGTAGCGCTGCCATTCGACCTGGTAGAGGAAGTCTTCGGTGAAGTGCGGGTTGCCGAAGAACAGCCAGTTCTTACCTTCCGCACCGTCGGCGGCGCGCTGCTGCATAAAGGCGCGGAACGGCGCGATACCGGTGCCCGGACCAATCATAATCACCGGGGTCTGCGGGTTAGCCGGCAGGCGGAAGTTGTCGTTGTGCTCAATGAACACGCGCACTTCGCCCTCTTCTTCCACGCGGTCGGCGAGGAAGCTGGAAGCACCACCGGCGCGGGCACGCCCTTCAATATCGTAACGCACGACGCCGACGGTCACGTGCACTTCGCTTTCAACTTCCGCCTGTGAAGAGGCGATAGAGTACAGGCGCGGCGTCAGTGGACGCAGCAGGCCGATTAATGCTTCGGCATCAAGCTGTGCCGGGGAGAAACGCACCATATCGACGATTGGCGTGGTAGCCGCATACTGCTGAAGCTGGGCTTTATCGCCCACCAGCGGCAGCAGCGATTCACTGCGCGTCAGCGTGGCGTAGTTTTCCACGATATTCGCGGTGTTGACCGTCAGCTCAAAATGCCACTCCAGCGCTTCGGCCAGCGGCAGGATTTTTCCTTCCACCGTAACCGGCTCATCCCCTTTCAGCCACAGCAGTTCAACCAGCTCTTTCACCAGTGCCGGATCGTTCTGATACCACACGCCCAGCGCGTCACCCGGCTGATAACGCAGGCCGGAATCACCGAGATCGATTTCGATATGGCGGACGTCTTTTTCCGAGTTACGACCGGTAATTTTCTGATTCACCGACAAGGACGCCGTCAGCGGCGCTTCTTTGGTGTATGGGCTGGTATGTACTTCATTTACCGCACCGCTCGCTGCAACTTGTACAGACGGTGCTGCAGGCGCACGCGCTTTCAGTACATCAACCAACCGGGCACGCCACTGCGCGGCAGCGGCCTGATATTCGACGTCGGCATCGACGCGATCGAGCAGACGTTCACCGCCCAGCTCAGCCAGCTTGCTGTCGAAATCTTTACCGGCCTGACAGAAAAATTCGTAAGAGGTATCGCCGAGAGCAAACACGGCGAAAGCGGTGTTATCGAGTTTCGGCGCTTTTTTCGAGAACAGGAATTTATGTAACGCCACAGCTTCTTCCGCTGGTTCGCCTTCTCCCTGAGTCGATGCCACCACAACCAGCAACTTTTCATTGGCGATTTGTTTGAATTTGTAGTCGCCGGCATTGATCAGAGTGACATTGAGCTTCGCGGCAATCAGATCATCGCGCAGGGCTTCCGCCACACGACGCGCATTGCCGGTTTGCGAGGCGGAGATAAGCGTAATCCCCGGCATTTCGGCAACAGGCGCAGGAGCCGCTGCATTCGCCCCCGGCTGCTGATTCAGCACGCCCCAAAAATAACCAGAAACCCACGCAAGCTGCGCGGGAGTGAAATCGGTCGTGGCCGCCTGAAGGCGAGCCAGTTGCTCCGGGTTTAGCGGTAGCAGAGCGGAAGGTGGGGCCTGTGTCGTCATGCGTTGTCATGTTCCAGTAAGCAAAGCTGTTTTTCGTGCCCAAATGGCACCAAAAAAAGAAATGAAAATACTCTAAATAATTCGAGTTGCATGAAGGCGGCAAGTGAACGAATCCCAGGAGCTTACTGAAGTAAGTGACTGGGATAAGAGAGTGAAGCCAACACACATGCAGCTCGAAGTATGACGAGTATTAGGTTAACGGCGGGCATAGTAACAATTAAAGAAGGGATAGAAATAACAAATAACCAAATGAACTAACCTGTTTTAGTTATAGTTATTAACAGCAAAATCGATTTAATAAGCATTTGATATATAAATAGTTATTGAACATTATCTTTATGAATGGATTGTTCTGATACTCTGCGCCCTTTTAACTAATGATAAAATTTGCTCTTTACGGTACCCTACGGCGGTTTTTCGCATTCTTGAGAGTAAAAAATGTCCACCACCTTGTTTAAAGATTTCACCTTCGAAGCCGCTCACCGCCTGCCGCATGTACCGGAAGGGCATAAGTGTGGTCGCCTACATGGTCACTCATTTATGGTGCGTCTTGAAATTACCGGTGAAGTCGATCCGCATACCGGTTGGATCATGGATTTCGCAGAGTTAAAGGCGGCGTTTAAGCCGACTTATGACAGACTTGATCACTACTATCTGAACGATATTCCAGGCTTAGAAAACCCAACCAGCGAAGTGCTGGCAAAATGGATTTGGGAGCAGGTAAAACCGGTTGTCCCTCTGCTGAGCGCAGTGATGGTAAAAGAGACCTGCACAGCGGGTTGCGTGTATCGCGGCGAGTGATTGTGACTTTGCCGGATGGCGATGCGAAGCCCACCCGGCAAAATTTATCAGGCAATATTCAGGTATTTATGGGTCTGCATCGACAGACGCCAGTTACGCGCGATACAGGTATCAATGCACAGACGCGTCGCGTCTTCTTTCTGGCTGATTGGCTGTAAGGCAATAATTCGCGGCTTATCATCGCTCAACGTTGCCAGCAGTTCATCCAGCGCTTCAATATCGCGAACGCGGCCGACCGGATGTTTGATTTCATTCGCGCGCTCCAGCGCCTGTGACAGCACATCATAACCACCGCGCATATTCACCTTCGGCGATACGGTCACCCAGGTATTCGGCGTACAGCGTACTTCGTGGGTACCGCTGGTTTCAATCTGGCAGCTAAAGCCGTTCTTTTCCAGCAGGTCAGTCAGCGGCATCAGGTCATGAATGCAGGGCTCACCGCCGGTGATCACCACGTGACGGGCGGTATAGCTCTGACGCTGAATAACAGCCAGCAAATCTTCGCTGCTCGCCGCGCCCCACTTATCGCTCTCTTTCGTTTTAGCCAGGATGCTGTACAGGGAGACTTCCCGATCCTCAAGCTTATCCCAGGTGTGTTTGGTATCGCACCAGGCACAGCCAACCGGGCATCCCTGTAAACGAATAAAAATGGCGGGGACGCCGGTAAAGTAACCCTCACCTTGCAGGGTCTGGAACATCTCGTTAATCGGGTACTGCATAGCGTTCTCAATATGGGGATAAACGCTAATTATCGCAGATCCCCGCCAAAGTATCATGCCCCATCGATGCTTTACGAGGCGATCGCCGCGACAAAGCGTGCCGTTATCTGCTGCGGACGCGTGATAGCGCCTCCAACCACCACGGTATGCGCGCCTAATGCCAGGCAACGTGCGGCGCGTTCCGGGGTATCGACGTTACCTTCCGCCACAACCGGTATGGTGACCGCCGCCAACACCTCACGTAAAAAACCGCAGTCGTTTTCCGCCAGCACATGCCCGGCAGTGTCGGCGGTATAGCCATAGAGCGTGGTGCCCACGCAGTCAAAACCCAGCCGCTCGGCTGTTACCGCCTCATCGACGGTGGCGATATCCGCCATCAGCAGTACGGACGGGTAGCGGGCGCGGATTTGCGTGACCAGCTCTTCCAGCGTTTGCCCACCGGGGCGCGGTCGCGCTGTCGCATCCAGAGCAATAATTTCCGGCTCAACGGTCATCAGTTCATCCACTTCTTGCAGGGTGGCCGTGATAAATACATCGCTGCCCGGATAATCGCGCTTGATAATCCCTATTACCGGCAGGGAGACGCTCTCTTTGATCGCGCGAATATCTACCACGCTGTTCGCACGGATACCTGCCGCACCGCCCTGCGCTGCCGCCAGCGCCATACGCGACATAATAAACGGGCTGTGCAGGGGTTCATTTTCCAGCGCCTGGCAGGAGACAATTAATTTACCTTTCAGGGAATCCAGTACAGTTTTCATCACGATAAGATCTCTTCGACTTCATTTTTAATGATGGTGACATGCGGGCCATAAATCACCTGAACACCGTTGCCGCGAATAATTACGCCGCGCGCTCCGGTCGCTTTCAGCGCAGCTTCATCAACCTTGCTGCTCTCTTTCACCGTCACGCGTAAGCGTGTGGCGCAACAGTCCACCTCTTCCAGATTCTCTTTGCCTCCCAGCCCGGCGATGACTGCCGCTGCGCGTTCGCTCTGAGGCAGACCGGACTCCACCTGGGCAGCGCTCTCACGCCCCGGCGTCAGCCAGTTAAAGCGGTTAATCAAATAACGGAAGGTGAAGTAGTAAAGAAAGAACCACGGAACCCCAACCAGGGGGACGTACATCCAGTTGGTTTTCGCTTCCCCCTGTAGCACGCCGAAGAGGAGGAAATCGATCAGTCCCCCCGAAAAGGTTTGCCCAATAGTGATATGTAAAATATGCGCCATCATAAACGCCAGACCATCGAAGAAGGCGTGAATGACATATAACACCGGAGCCACAAACAGGAAGGAGAACTCAATAGGCTCAGTGATGCCGGTCAGGAAAGAGGTCAGGGCCGCTGATAGCAACAGTCCGGAGACAAGCTTTCTGTTCTCCGGTTTTGCCGTGTGGTACATCGCCAGGCATGCGCCAAGCAGGCCAAACATCATGGTGATAAAGCGCCCGGACATAAAGCGCGAGGTACCGGTATAAAACTGCTGCGTATTCGGATCGGCAAGTTGGGCAAAGAAAATACGCTGGGTGCCTTCGACCAGTTGACCGTTGACGATTTCGCTCCCGCCCAGCGCCGTTGTCCAGAACGGCAAATAAAAGATATGGTGTAAACCCAGTGGGCCAAGCATACGCAGAATGAAACCGTACAGTAGCGTCCCCAGATAGCCCGTCGCATCCACCAGACCGCCCAGTCCAAAAATGAGCTTCTGGAAATGCGGCCACACCACCGTCATGATCGCCCCCACCACAATCGCGGCAAGCGAGCTGATAATCGGTACAAAACGCGAACCACTGAAAAAGCCAAGAAACTGAGGGAGTGAGACTTTATTGAAACGGCTATGCAGCGCGCAGGTGACCAGACCAATCACGACCCCACCAAAAACGCCCGTTTCCAGCGTCTGAATGCCCAGCGTCATTCCCTGGCCCACAGCACCTGGATTCTCGTGCGCCAGCGTTCCGTTGAGCGTTAACAAAGCATTGATGGTGGCATTCATCACCAGAAAAGCCAGCAATGCCGCAAGGCCCGCCGTGCCTTTATCCGTTTTCGCCAGTCCCACGGCAACACCAACCGCAAAAAGCACCGACAGGTTGGCAAACACGATAGAACCCGCGCTGGTCATGATCGTGAAGATTGCCTGCAGCCAGTCGACATTCAAGAAAGGGTAGGCCGTCAGCGTATTGGGATTCGACAAAGCCCCACCAATCCCCAACAACAACCCCGCTGCGGGCAATACCGCAATCGGCAGCATGAACGATTTGCCGAACCGCTGCGCTTTTTCAAACCATGCGCCTGACGAAGCGCCGCTAAATATTTGCATCATTTTTTCATCTCCCCGATCATTGATGAAAATTTTTACCATAATTAATTTTAAAAATGAAAATTACCATCAAAAACCAGGACGCCGATCATACTTTTTTAAAATGACTGGCATCTCTCCCCTGCTTTCCGCCACACTATCGGCAGAGAAACGCATTAAGGATTTTGCATGTCAGAAAATGAAAACCTGCTGCTGAGATTGCGCCAGGGCGTTGATGGATATAGTCGAACTCAACAAAAGCTGGGAGAGTTTGTGCTTAGCGATCCGGCAAGAGTGGTCTATCTGACGATTACCGAACTGGCGCGTGAAAGCGACACCAGCGAGGCGAGCGTCACGCGTCTGTGCCGTACGCTGGGGTGTAAGGGCTATAACGAATTTAAGATGGCGCTGGCACTCGACCTCCGGCAAGGAGAGCCGGTAGAGCACAGCGGTGATGAGATTGACAATGTGGTCAATGAATCCGTGCAAGCGCTGCAGGACACGGCAAAATTACTCGACAGAACATTACTGGAAGCAGCCGCTCTGGCGCTGCATCAGGCTCAGTCGGTACAAATTTATGGCGTAGCGGCCAGCGCTATTCTGGGGGAATATTTACATTACAAACTCCTGCGCCTCGGCAAACCCGCGCAATTGTTCAGCGACATGCACCGTGCTGCTATGAACGCTACAACGCTAAGCAAAGATACGCTGGTAGTGGCGATATCCAGTTCGGGATCCACGCGCGATCTGCTGCATGTCGTAAAGCTGGCGCGTAAGCAAGGCGTACGCGTACTGGCGCTGAGTAATACACCACGCAGTCCGCTGGCTTCGCTGAGTGATATTCAACTGGTCGCAGCCAAACCGGAAGGTCCGTTGAGCGCCGGCGCGCTAAACGCCAAGGTAGGTGTCATGCTGTTAGTGGAACTGCTCACCACGTCGCTGATTGGACTGGATGAAAAGTACAGCGATGTGAGCCAGCAAACGGCGAGTGCGACCTTACCACTACTACTTTAAAGGCATAAAAAAACCCGCCGCAGCGGGTTTTTACGTTAAGAGTTAAAGAACAGGATTACGCCTGACCTTTGATCTCTTTACGACCGTTGTACGGAGCTTGTTCGCCCAGCGCTTCTTCGATACGAATCAGCTGGTTGTACTTAGCTACGCGGTCAGAACGGCTCATAGAACCGGTTTTGATCTGGCCTGCAGCGGTACCAACAGCCAGGTCAGCGATGGTAGCGTCTTCAGTTTCGCCAGAACGGTGAGAGATGACAGCGGTGTAGCCAGCGTCTTTCGCCATTTTGATCGCAGCCAGAGTTTCGGTCAGAGAACCGATCTGGTTGAATTTGATCAGGATGGAGTTAACGATGCCTTTTTCGATGCCTTCTTTCAGGATTTTGGTGTTGGTTACGAACAGATCGTCACCAACCAGCTGGATTTTGTCGCCCAGAACTTTAGTCTGGTATGCGAAACCATCCCAGTCAGACTCGTCCAGGCCATCTTCGATGGACACGATCGGGTACTGTTTGGTCAGTTCTTCCAGGAAGTGGGTGAATTCTTCGGAGGTGAACGCTTTGTTGCCTTCGCCAGCCAGAACGTATTTACCGTCTTTGTAGAATTCAGAAGCTGCACAGTCCATCGCCAGAGTGATGTCTTTGCCCAGCTCGTAGCCAGCTGCTTTAACCGCTTCAGCGATTACAGCCAGAGCTTCAGCGTTGGAGCCCAGGTTCGGCGCGTAGCCGCCTTCGTCACCAACTGCAGTGTTCATACCTTTAGCTTTCAGAACTTTAGCCAGGTTGTGGAACACTTCAGAACCCATACGTACGGCTTCTTTCAGAGTCTTAGCGCCAACCGGCTGAATCATGAACTCCTGGATGTCGACGTTGTTGTCAGCGTGCTCACCACCGTTGATGATGTTCATCATCGGAACCGGCATGGAGTATTTGCCCGGAGTACCGTTCAGTTCAGCGATGTGCGCATACAGCGGCAGGCCTTTAGCAGCAGCTGCTGCTTTGGCGTTCGCCAGGGACACAGCCAGGATGGCGTTTGCACCGAAGTTGGATTTGTTTTCAGTACCGTCCAGATCGATCATGATCTTGTCGATGCCAGCCTGATCTTTAGCATCTTTACCCAGCAGAGCCTGAGCAATTGGGCCGTTAACAGCTGCAACAGCTTTCAGTACGCCTTTACCCATGAAACGGGATTTGTCGCCATCGCGCAGTTCCAGTGCTTCGCGGGAACCAGTAGAAGCACCTGACGGAGCTGCTGCCATACCAACGAAACCACCTTCCAGGTGTACTTCGGCTTCAACAGTCGGGTTACCACGGGAGTCGATGATTTCACGACCGATGATTTTAACGATTTTGGACATTAGGTTTTCCTCAGTACAAGTTAAACTAAAACTCCAGACAAACAATGCACCCGAATGGGTGCATTGCCGTTCTAACTTTTTACTTCTTACTTCGCCTGACGCTTCTGATGTTCACTGGCGGCTTTCACAAAGCCGGCAAACAGCGGGTGCCCATCACGTGGCGTGGAAGTAAATTCCGGGTGGAACTGACAGGCCACGAACCACGGATGATTCGGTACCTCGATGATCTCGACCAACTGATCATCACCGGAACGGCCTGCAACACGCAGACCAGCAGCTTCAATCTGTTTCAACAGCATATTGTTGACTTCGTAGCGGTGACGGTGGCGTTCAACGATTGTCGGCGTGCCGTACAGTTGACGGACCAGGCTTTCATCGCTCAGCTGACACTGCTGCGCGCCAAGACGCATGGTGCCACCCAGATCGCTCTTCTCGGTACGGACTTCGACGTTGCCGTCTTCGTCACGCCATTCGGTAATCAGAGCCACCACCGGGTACTTACAGTCTGGCACAAATTCCGTGGAGTTGGCGTTGTCCATACCCACTACGTTACGCGCAAACTCAATCAACGCAACCTGCATACCCAGGCAAATGCCCAGATAAGGAATATTGTTCTCACGCGCAAAGCGCGCCGTCGCGATTTTACCTTCAACACCACGGTAGCCAAAGCCGCCAGGGATCAGGATAGCATCAAGACCTTTCAGGATCTCAACGCCGCGCGTTTCGACATCCTGCGAATCGATCAGCTTGATGTTGACGGTGACACGATTCTTCAGACCACCGTGTTTCAGCGCTTCAATCACTGACTTATAGGCGTCCGGCAGTTCAATGTACTTGCCGACCATACCGATAGTCACTTCACCTGCCGGATTCGCTTCTTCGTAGATAACCTGCTCCCATTCTGACAGATTAGCTTCCGGACAGTTCAAGCTGAATCGTTTACAAATATAATCGTCAAGGCCCTGGGATTTCAACAGGCCCGGAATTTTATAGATGGAATCGACATCTTTCAGAGAAATCACCGCTTTTTCCGGAACGTTACAGAACAATGCAATTTTCGCACGTTCATTCGCCGGAACTGCGCGATCGGAGCGGCAGATCAGGATATCTGGCTGAATACCGATAGAAAGCAGCTCTTTTACAGAGTGCTGAGTCGGTTTCGTTTTGACTTCACCTGCCGCCGCCATGTACGGAACCAGCGTCAGATGCATAAACAGCGTGTGCTCACGGCCAATTTCTACGGCCATCTGGCGAATCGCTTCAAGGAACGGCAGAGATTCGATATCCCCAACGGTTCCGCCGATTTCGACCAGAACAACATCATGACCTTCACCGCCTTCCAGAACGCGCTCTTTAATTGCGTTGGTGATATGCGGGATAACCTGAACAGTAGCACCCAGATAGTCGCCACGGCGTTCTTTACGCAGAACGTCAGAGTAGATACGCCCCGTGGTGAAGTTGTTGCGGCGGCTCATTTTCGTACGGATGAAGCGCTCATAGTGACCCAGGTCCAGGTCGGTTTCAGCGCCGTCTTCGGTAACGAACACTTCCCCGTGTTGGATTGGGCTCATAGTACCCGGATCGACGTTGATGTACGGATCCAGTTTCATCATGGTCACGTTGAGGCCACGGGCTTCAAGAATGGCTGCGAGGGAGGCTGCGGCAATGCCTTTTCCCAGAGAGGATACGACCCCGCCGGTCACAAAAATATAGTTCGTTGTCATGCTGGACCTGAGAAGTTAGGGTGAAACGATGGAATTACCAAGACGGGAAAGTAGTATACCCGAACATGACGAGCGCCACAAACTTTCATTATCCCTCCTCTTCACCAGGCTCACATTAACATCGGGAGTGAGAAAATAGCCCCTTTGGGGTAAATGTTTTTGACGTAAATCAAGCGCTTGTTATTTAAAAAATCACACAAAACGCCCTTGACCGACGAAATCCCTTAGAGATCAATTTCCTGCCGTTTTACCTGTTGCCAGACTTCTTCCATCGTTTCCAGATCAACACCCGTCATTTCCAGACCACGAGCAGCGACAATTCGCTCAACTTCACGAAAACGTCGTTCAAATTTCTCGTTCGCTTTTTGTAACGCAGTCTCGGCTTTTGTCCCCAGATGACGAGCCATGTTGACTGTGGCAAACAGCAGATCGCCCATTTCCTCCTCCAGTTTAGCCTGGTCGACAACAGCCTGCTTTGCCTCAAACATGACTTCGTCGATCTCTTCATAAACCTTGTCGACAACCGGTCCTAATGTTTTCCAATCGAAGCCAACATTAGAGCAGCGTTTCTGGATTTTCTGGGCGCGCATTAACGCCGGTAAACTGCGGGGAATATCGTCGAGTGCGGAATGCTGTGCTTTCCCGGCGCGTTCTTCGCTTTTAATTTGCTCCCAGCGGGTTAGCACTTCTGTACTGTTGCTGGCAGAAACATCAGCGAATACATGCGGATGCCGGCGTTCAAGCTTATCGCTGATGGCGGCGCAGATATCATTGAAATCAAAACGGCCTTCTTCCTGCGCCATCTGGGCATAAAACACCACCTGGAACAACAGGTCGCCGAGCTCTCCGCGCAGATCGTCGAAGTCTTCACGCGCAATCGCATCCAGTACTTCATAGGTTTCTTCGAGAGTGTAAGGGGCAATAGTGGCGAATGTCTGCTCTTTATCCCACGGACAGCCGTTTTCCGGGTCGCGCAAGCGCTGCATAATACCGAGCAGTCGATCGATTTGGTTCATGTGAAAATCCTGAAATTTCAATATGGTAGGCCGGATAAGGCGATAGCCGACATCCGGCAACATGGCAATGCCTGATGGCAACGCTAACGCGTTTTATCCGGCCTACAAAATAATTAATTACCGTGCAACCGCCGCGCGTCGATCACATCCGGCACCTGGTTCAGCTTGCCAAGCACGCGTCCGAGCACCTGCAGGTTATAGATTTCGATGGTCATATCGATGGTGGCCAACTGTTGTTTGGTATCGCTCCGGCTGGCAACCCCCAGCACGTTCACTTTCTCGTTGGCAAGAATGGTGGTGATATCACGCAATAAACCGCTGCGATCGTTGGCCTGTACGCGAACCACCAGCGAATATCCCGCCGAGTAGCTTTCGCCCCAAACCGCATCAACAATCCGCTCCGGCGCATGCGAACGCAGCTCTGCCAACTGTTCGCAATCGGCCCGGTGCACGGAAATACCGCGCCCCTGGGTGATAAACCCAACGATTTCATCGCCAGGAATCGGCTGGCAGCAGCGCGCGATGTGGTGCATCAGGTTACCGACCCCTTCCACCACGACGCGACCATCGTCTTTACGGCGACTCTGCGGCGCCTGGGTTTTCTGCTGAAGCTGTTTCAGCGCGGCTGCATCCTGCTCGGCAGCGCTGGGCTTATTAAACTGCGCCTGCAGGAAGTTCACCATCTGGTTGAGACGGATGTCTCCTCCGCCAATCGCCGCCAGCAGTTCATCCAGTTCATTGAAGCTGTAGCGCGGCAGCAGATGTTTTTCCGCCTCTTTCAGGCTAATGCCCAGGTGCGCAAGCTCATCGTCGAGGATCTGGCGGCCCGCAAGGATGTTTTTGTCACGATCCTGTTTACGGAACCAGGCGTGGATCTTCGAGCGACCACGGCTGGTGGTCACATAGCCAAGGTTAGGGTTCAACCAGTCACGGCTTGGGTTTGGCTGTTTCTGGGTGATAATTTCAATTTGATCGCCCATCTGTAACTGGTAGGTAAACGGTACGATGCGCCCACCAATTTTCGCGCCAATACAACGATGCCCTACATCACTGTGAATGTGATAAGCAAAGTCCAGCGGCGTGGAGCCTGCAGGTAAGTCAACAACGTCACCTTTTGGCGTAAAGACGTAAACCCGGTCATCGAAGACCTGGCTGCGCACTTCATCCAGCATTTCGCCGGAATCCGCCATCTCTTCCTGCCAGGCGATCAGCTTACGCAGCCACGCAATGCGGTCTTCATGCCCAGAACGCGCCGCGCCTGACGCAGTCCCTTCTTTGTACTTCCAGTGCGCCGCCACGCCCAGTTCGGCATCTTCATGCATCTGTTTAGTGCGGATCTGGATTTCAATGGTTTTTCCACCCGGCCCCAACACAACCGTATGGATCGACTGGTAGCCGTTGGGTTTCGGATTAGCGACGTAATCATCGAACTCATCCGGCAGATGGCGATAGTGAGTATGTACTATCCCGAGCGCGGCATAGCAGTCCTGTAGACGCTCCGCCACGATGCGCACCGCGCGCACATCGAACAGTTCATCGAAGGCTAACTGCTTTTTCTGCATTTTACGCCAGATGCTGTAGATATGCTTCGGACGCCCGTACACTTCGGCTTTGACGCCTTCCGTTTTCATTTCTGAGCGCAGATGACCAACGAACTCTTCAATATAGTGTTCGCGATCGATGCGACGCTCGTGCAGCAGCTTAGCAATGCGTTTGTATTCGGCCGGGTGCAGGTAGCGGAAGCAGTAATCTTCCAGCTCCCATTTTAATTGTCCGATGCCCAAACGGTTGGCCAGCGGCGCATAGATATTGGTGCACTCTTTTGCCGCCAGAACGCGTTCATCTTCCGGTGCGTCTTTCACTTCACGCAGATGCGCGATCCTCTCCGCCAGCTTGATGACCACGCAGCGGAAATCATCCACCATTGCCAGCAGCATACGGCGGACGTTATCGACCTGCTCGGAAGAGACTGAATCGGTATGCGTGGCTTTCAGCTGGCGTATCGCCGCCATATCGCGCACGCCATGGATAAGATGCACAATGGATTTACCCACGCTTTCGCGCAGGATGTCCTCACTGACCACGTTGGCATCCGCCAGAGGAAATAGCATTGCCGCACGCAGCGTGTCGATATCCATGCTCAACATAGAGAGTATTTCTACCATCTCCACGCCACGCCATAGCAGCAAATCCGCATCAGGATGTCCCTGTGTTTGCTGCTGGCAGTACGCCCAGGTTTCGGCTAAGCGTTCACACGACTGCTGGCTGGAGATTCCCAGACTCGCGATCCATTTCTTGGGATCAAACTCACCAGCTTTATTTATATGTGCACTTCTTACCGCAACCATTGTCCTCTCCTTTAGGGGCCAGGCCTGTCGAAGTCGACAAGCCATACCCATTGTCTTTCATGCTGCATTACAACCCGAAATCCAATGGGTACAAATTTCATTACAAACGCTCAAACAGGACCATCGATTCCAGGTGTCCAGTGTGCGGGAACATATCGAGCATTGCCAGTCGCCGTATGGCATATCCCGCGTTGAGCAAAGCGTCGCTGTCACGAGCCAGCGTTGCTGGGTTACAGGATACATAAACAACGCGACCAGGGCTTAATTTTATAATATGTTGCATCACACCGGCAGCCCCCGCACGCGCAGGATCGAGCAATACTTTGTCGAATCCGTTTTTCGCCCACGGCTGCTGGGTAACATCCTCCTCAAGGTTTTCATGAAAGAATGTCACGTTGTGTAATCCGTTATTCAGCGCGTTTTCCCGGGCTTTTTCGACCAGCGCCGGTACTCCTTCAACCCCCACCACGCTTGCTGCCCGCACAGCCAGCGGCAGAGTAAAATTCCCCATACCGCAGAACAGATCGAGCACGCGATCTTCAGGTCGCACATCCAGCCATTCCAGCGCACAGGCGACCATTTTTTGGTTTACCCCTGCATTGACCTGAATAAAATCACGCGGGCTGAAGCTTAACCGTAGTCCATTTGAGTCATACCAGGGCGATTCTTCTGATACTGATTCCAGTATCTCGCTTTGCGGGGCCAGAAACAAAGACAGCCCCTGAGAATGCGAAAAGCATTCCAGTTTTTCTTTATCCGCAGCACTTAATGGCGCCGTGTGGCGCAAAATCATCAACGCGCCGCTCCCTGCCTGCACCAGCTCAACATGACCGAGATGACGTAACCCTTGCAAACTCTCCAGACACGCCCTGATGTGGGGCAACAGCACTTCAAGTTGGGGCACCAGAATAGGGCATTGTTTGACATCAATAATGTCGCTGGAACCGGATTTGCGAAAACCCATCTGCAATTTTTGTTCTTTTGACCGATAGTTCAGGCTCAAACGTGCGCGACGACGATAGCCCCACGGGGTATCAGCGATAACATCCGACACTTCACATTTCATTAAACGCGCTAACGCCGCGCTTTTGCTACGCTGCTGCAACGGGATGCTGGCGTGCTGCTGCTGGCAACCGCCACAGACGCCAAAATGCGGGCAACGTGGCACTTCACGTTGTGGACTGTCATTTAAACGTCGTTTTACTTGCGCGCGGGCGAACTGTTTTTTATCTTCGGTAATCACCACCTCTGCGCTTTCCTGGGGTAGCAATTCCGGTATAAACAACGCCTTTCCGTTATGGCGAGCGACACCCTGACCAAAAGGATCGAGGTCATTGACGGTAACGGTTATGATCTGACGCGTCGTCACGCGTCGTTTTGCAGAGTAGAATTGCGCCATCGACGAGATATTTCTCTATTTAACAGTGTGACCCTAATTGTCCCATAACGGAACTCCATGACCAACTACAGCCTGCGCGCACGCATGATGATTCTGATCCTGGCCCCGACCGTCCTGATTGGTTTGCTGCTCAGTATCTTTTTTGTTGTGCATCGCTATAACGACTTGCAGCGTCAACTGGAAGATGCCGGCGCCAGTATCATAGAGCCACTGGCGGTCTCCAGCGAATATGGCATGAACCTGCAAAACAGGGAATCCATCGGCCAGCTCATCAGCGTGCTGCATCGCCGCCATTCCGATATCGTGCGGGCAATTTCTGTCTATGACGAGAATAACCGGCTGTTTGTCACCTCCAATTTTCATCTCGATCCGTCTGAAATGCAGCTGGCGACCGGTTCACCGTTTCCCCGTAAGCTGAGCGTCACCCGGCTCGGGGATATCATGATCCTGCGAACGCCAATTATATCGGAAAGCTATTCGCCGGATGAATCTGCCATAAGCGACGCCAAAAATACGCAAAATATGCTGGGGTATGTAGCGCTTGAACTGGACCTCAAGTCGGTTCGACTGCAGCAATATAAAGAGATCTTTATCTCCAGCGTAATGATGCTGTTTTGTATTGGTATTGCGTTAATTTTCGGCTGGCGTCTGATGCGCGACGTAACCGGCCCGATTCGCAACATGGTGAATACCGTTGACCGTATACGTAGAGGGCAGCTCGACAGCCGCGTGGAAGGTTTCATGCTGGGCGAGCTGGATATGCTCAAAAACGGTATCAACTCGATGGCGATGTCTCTTGCAGCCTACCATGAAGAGATGCAGCACAATATCGATCAGGCGACTTCCGACCTGCGTGAAACCCTGGAGCAGATGGAAATTCAGAACGTCGAACTGGATCTGGCGAAAAAACGCGCACAGGAGGCGGCCCGAATTAAGTCTGAGTTTCTGGCTAACATGTCGCACGAGCTACGCACCCCGCTGAATGGCGTGATTGGCTTTACGCGCCTGACGCTGAAAACCGAGCTTAACACCACGCAACGCGATCACCTGAATACGATTGAGCGATCGGCCAACAATCTGCTGGCCATCATCAATGATGTGCTCGATTTCTCCAAACTGGAAGCGGGCAAGCTCATTCTGGAAAGCATTCCGTTCCCGCTACGCAGCACGCTGGATGACGTCGTCACGCTGTTAGCGCACTCGTCCCATGATAAAGGGCTTGAGCTGACGCTGAATATTAAGAATGATGTGCCGGACAACGTCATCGGCGACCCGCTGCGCTTACAGCAGGTCATTACCAATCTGGTCGGCAATGCCATCAAATTTACCGAAGGCGGTAATATCGACATTCTGGTCGAGAAACGCGCCCTCAGTAACACGAAAGTGCAAATTGAAGTGCAAATCCGTGATACCGGCATCGGAATCCCTGAGCGCGATCAGTCACGCCTGTTCCAGGCCTTCCGTCAGGCGGACGCTAGTATTTCCCGCCGCCACGGCGGTACCGGACTGGGTCTGGTCATTACGCAAAAACTGGTCAACGAAATGGGCGGGGATATCTCCTTCCATAGCCAGCCGAACCGCGGATCCACCTTCTGGTTTCATATTAGTCTCGATCTCAACCCTAACGTTCTCATCGATCGCTCGACAACCCGGTGCCTTGCTGGTAAACGACTGGCTTATGTCGAACCTAACGCCACTGCCGCGCAATGCACGTTAGATATATTAAGTGAAACGCCGCTGGAGGTGATTTACAGCCCTTCATTCTCCGGGCTGCCGAAGGATCACTACGATATTCTGCTGATTGGCATTCCGGTCACTTTGCGCGAACCGCTCACCATGCAACATGAGCGGCTGGCAAGCGCAGCGGCGATGACCGATTTCCTGTTATTAGCCCTGCCCTGTCACGCACAGATTAACGCCGAGAAATTGAAACAAGGCGGCGCGGCGGCGTGTCTGCTGAAGCCTCTCACCTCAACCCGACTGCTGCCTGCGCTGACAGAGTATTGCCAGTTGAACTACAGCGCGGATCAGCCATTGCCAGATGAAAGCAAAATCGCCATGACCGTTATGGCGGTGGACGACAACCCGGCGAACCTCAAGCTGATTGGCGCACTGCTGGAAGATAAGGTACAGCACGTCGTACTCTGCGACAGCGGGCACCAGGCGGTGGATCGCGCCAAACAGATGCCGTTTGATCTGATCCTGATGGATATTCAGATGCCCGACATGGACGGTATTCGCGCCTGCGAACTGATCCACCAGTTGCCTCATCAACAACAGACGCCAGTTATAGCGGTCACCGCGCATGCGATGGCCGGGCAAAAAGAGAAGCTGCTCAGCGCCGGGATGAATGATTACCTGGCGAAGCCTATCGAAGAAGATAAGCTGCACAATCTCCTGTTACGCTACAAACCCGGCGCGGCCACATCGCTTAGGGCGCTCGCGGTTGAACCTCCGGAGCCGGTCGTCAATCCGAATACCACGCTCGACTGGCAACTGGCATTAAGACAAGCCGCAGGGAAAAACGATCTGGCGCGGGATATGCTGCAAATGCTGCTCGATTTTCTACCCGAGGTGCGCAACAAAATTGAAGAACAACTGGTAGGCGAAAACCCTGAAGGGCTGGTGGATATGATTCATAAGCTGCACGGTAGTTGCGGCTATAGCGGCGTCCCGCGCATGAAAAACCTGTGCCAGCTCATTGAGCAACAATTACGTAGCGGGACCAAAGAAGAAGAGCTGGAGCCTGAGTTTTTAGAGCTGCTGGATGAAATGGACAACGTTGCCCGCGAAGCGAAGAAGTTGTTGGGCTGATATTCGCCGGATGGCGGCGCGACCGCCTTATCCGGCCTGTAACTCAGCGTAACTGTTGCCCCGCTTTCAGCGTCGCAGCCACGTTGCGCGCGGTCATGCGTACGTTCTCATTCGCATTCTTCAGCGCCTCATCCAGCGAACAAATGGTATAGATGACGCTGAAAACCGCATCCAGCCCATGCTGGTGCACAACACCGACATCCGCCGTCAGGCTACCGGCAATGCCGATCACCGGTTTGTTGTAACGCTTTGCGATCTTCGCCACGCCAACCGGAACCTTACCGTGAATAGTCTGGCTGTCGATACGCCCTTCACCTGTCACCACTAAGTCTGCATCCGCAACGCAGGCATCCAGGCGTAACGCATCCGTCACGATCTCAATACCGCGGCGTAGCTGTGCGCCGCAAAACGCATACAGCGCCGCCCCCATACCGCCAGCAGCGCCACCGCCGGCCAGCTCCAGCACATTGACGTCCAGATCGCGCGCGATCAGTTGCGCATAGTGCGTAAGCGCCCGATCAAGACGCGGAATCATCTCCGCCGTCGCCCCCTTTTGTGGGCCAAAGACCACTGAGGCTCCTTCTTTACCGGTCAACGGGTTAGTGACGTCGCAGGCCACTTCGATACGACATCCGGCAAGACGCGGGTCTAACTGCGAGATATCAATCCGGGTGAGCGATTCCAGGCCCATCGCGCCATGAGCAATATCTTCATCTTGCGCATCCAGCAACCTTGCGCCCAGCGCCTGCACCATACCAGCACCGCCATCATTGGTGGCGCTACCGCCAATCCCGATGATGATATGCTCCACGCCCGCATCCAGCGCATGCCGAATTAGCTCCCCAGTTCCCCAGGAGGTGGTTTTCAGCGGATCGCGTAAATTAGCAGGAACCTGCTCCAGCCCGCTGGCGGCTGCCATTTCAATAAACGCCGTGCGCTCATCGCCGGATAAACCATAAAAAGCCTGAATTGTATTGCCCAAAGGGCCGGTAACATCAACATGCACAAGGTGGCCTTGCGTAGCGGCAACCATCGCTTCGACCGTTCCCTCACCGCCATCTGCGACCGGGATCTTCACGTAATCCGCCTCAGGCCAGATCTCACGGAATCCCAGTTCAATCGCCGTTGCGACTTCAAGCGCACTCAAACTTTCCTTATAGGAATCCGGTGCGATCACTATTTTCATAAAGCATCCTTACGCATGTTGACTGTGTTAAGCATACACCAGGAGGAAAACCGCTCCATTCATGGGAGCGGTCCCAGTTCGCTTAGCGTACCATGCACGGGCGCTTATTATCAAATGTCCAGTTGGGGATCAGATACTGCATTCCCATCGCATCATCACGTGCACCCAGTCCATGTTGCTGATACAGCTCATGCGCTTTCATCACCTGATCCATATCCAGCTCCACGCCCAGGCCCGGTTTCGCCGGAACCTGCACCATACCGCCCTTGATTGCAAAAGGTTCTTTGGTCAGTCGCTGGTTACCTTCCTGCCAGATCCAATGGGTATCGATAGCGGTAATTTTCCCAGGCGCCGCCGCCGCGACATGAGTAAACATCGCCAGCGAAATATCAAAGTGGTTGTTAGAGTGCGAGCCCCAGGTCAGCCCGAACTCATGGCACATCTGCGCCACGCGAACAGAACCCTGCATCGTCCAGAAGTGCGGATCCGCCAGCGGGATATCCACGGACTGCAACGACAGGGTATGCCCCATCTGACGCCAGTCGGTAGCGATCATATTGGTCGCCGTCGGCAGCCCGGTAGCTCGACGGAATTCCGCCATCACTTCACGACCGGAGAAGCCCTGCTCTGCGCCGCACGGATCTTCCGCATAAGCCAGCGATCCTTTCAGGTACTTACCAATTTTAATCGCTTCATTCAGCGACCATGCGCCGTTGGGATCGAGCGTGACGCGCGCCTGTGGAAAGCGTTTCGCCAGCGCCACAATAGATTCCGCTTCTTCTTCCCCGGCCAGTACGCCGCCTTTCAGTTTGAAGTCGTTGAAACCATATTTCTCATACGCTGCTTCCGCCAGACGCACTACCGCATCCGGGGTCATCGCCTCTTCATGACGCAGGCGATACCAGTCGCATTTTTCATCCGGTTGGCTTTGATACGGCAGCGGCGTCGCTTTACGGTTACCAACGAAGAACAGATAGCCAAGCATTTCGACTTCGCTACGCTGCTGACCATCGCCCAGCAGAGATGCGACGTTGACGCCCAGATGCTGACCTAACAGATCCAACATCGCCGCTTCGATCCCGGTAACCACATGAATAGTGGTACGTAAATCGAAAGTCTGCAAACCACGGCCACCGGCATCACGATCGGCAAACGTATTACGTACCGCGTTCAGTACGTTTTTATACTCACCCAGCGTTTTACCCACCACCAGCGGAATGGCATCTTCCAGGGTCTGACGAATTTTTTCGCCGCCAGGAATTTCCCCTACCCCGGTATGACCAGAGTTATCTTTAATAATCACAATATTACGTGTAAAGAACGGGGCATGGGCACCGCTCAGGTTCATCAGCATGCTGTCATGGCCCGCAACCGGGATCACCTGCATAGAGGTCACGACGGGGGTAGTAAATTGTGCGCTCATATTTAAATCCTTATTCAAAATTAGTGGCGGCCGAAAACGGGACGTTTACGGTCAAAAGTCCATCCGGGAATCAGGTACTGCATCGGGCCTGCGTCATTACGCGCGCCGCCGGGCAGCGCCTTATAGGCCTCATGGGCTTTCTGTATCTGCTCCCAGTCCAGCTCCACGCCCAGACCGGGCGCATCGGGTACCGCAATTTTTCCGTTTTTAATCTCCAGCGGATTTTTGGTCAGACGGCAATCGCCCTCCTGCCAGATCCAGTGGGTGTCGATAGCCGTCGGGTTGCCCGGTGCCGCGGCGCCAACGTGGGTAAACATCGCCAACGAAATATCAAAATGGTTGTTGGAATGGCAGCCCCAGGTCAGGCCCCAGTCATCGCATAACTGTGCCACGCGCACCGCGCCGGAAAGGGTCCAGAAGTGCGGATCGGCCAGCGGAATATCTACTGAATTCAGCATCACCGCATGCCCCATTTCACGCCAGTTGGTGGCGATCATATTGGTCGCCACCGGCAGACCGGTCGCACGGCGGAACTCGGCCATCACTTCGCGGCCTGAAAAACCCTGTTCGGCACCGCACGGATCTTCAGCATAAGTCAGAACATCGTTCAGCCCTTTACACAGGGAAATGGCTTCATCCAGCAGCCAGGCCCCGTTGGGATCAACCGTAATACGCGCCTCCGGGAAGCGTTTTTTCAGCGCACGAGCGGTGTCGATTTCTTGCTCGCCGGGCAGTACGCCCCCCTTGAGTTTGAAATCTTTAAAGCCGTAGCGATCTTGCGAAGCCTCTGCCAGGCGCACCACCGCTTCACTGTTCATCGCTTGCTGGTGACGCAGGTGATACCACTCATGGTGGCCCGGCGTGCTCTCCAGATACGGCAGATCGGTTTTGCTGCGATCGCCGACATAGAACAGATAGCCGAGCACAGTGACCGCATCGCGCTGCTTGCCTGGCCCTAACAGTTCACAAACCGGAACGTTCAGCGCCTTGCCCAGCAGATCGAGCAATGCGGCTTCAAGCGCGGCCACCGCATTAACCCGCAGTTCAAAGGTCCAGGCGCCTTTGCCGAAAGTGTCAAAGTCAGCGGCCTGGTTGCCTTTATGCACCTGCTGAACCACTTTATTCAGACGCGCGACTTCCTGTCCCAACACCTGTGGGATTGCATCCACCAGCGTCTGATAAATCACTTCACCGCCCGGCGCTTCACCAACCCCGGTATTGCCGGCGTTATCGGTGAGCACCACGATATTGCGGGTAAAATATGCGTTATGCGCACCGCCAATATTGAGCAGCATGCTGTCATGCCCGGCCACCGGGATGACCTTCATATCGGTAATAACGGGACTCGATTGTGTTGTCATCGTCATTGTCCTGCGACAGGTTTCAATTCAATACGTTTAATATCCCCCACCAGCACCAGATAACTGACGACAGCAATCAGCGCATGTACCCCTACGTAAATCAACGCGCCGTTAAACGAGCCGGTAGTGCCCACAATGTAGCCAATGGCAATTGGCGTGACGATGCCGGAAATGTTGCCAAACATATTGAACAGGCCGCCGCTCAGACCGCTGATCTCTTTTGGCGCGGTATCGGCCATCACCGCCCATCCCAACGCGCCGATGCCTTTGCCGAAGAAGGCCAGCGCCATAAAGCCGATGATCATCCACTCGACGTTGACGTAGTTACAGAACACCATCACCATCGATAACAGCATCCCCATGACGATTGGCGTTTTACGCGCGATATTCAGCGAACCGGTACGGCGCATCAGCCAGTCGGAAATAATGCCGCCGAGCACGCCGCCCGCAAATCCGCAAATGGCCGGGACCGAGGCAACAAAGCCGGCTTTCAGAATGGACATACCGCGCGCCTGCACCAGATAAACCGGGAACCAGGTGATAAAGAAGTAGGTCAGCGCATTAATGCAGTATTGGCCAATATAAATACCGATCATCATTCGCGAACCCAGCAGTTGTTTGATCTGCCCCCACTTCACGCTGAACGGTACTTTAGCTTTGGCTGCCGCCTGATCCATATTGATCAGCGCCCCGCCTTCGGCAATGTACTCCAGCTCTTTTTGGTTTACGCCCGGATGCTGGTTCGGTTCATGAATCACCTTCAACCAGATAAAGCTGATAACAATTCCGAGACCGCCCATAAAGAAGAACACGTGTGACCAACCCACTTCATGAGTCAGCCAACCCATGATTGGCGCGAAGATAACGGTGGCAAAGTATTGCGCCGAGTTAAAGATAGCGACCGCCGTGCCCCTTTCCTGCGCCGGGAACCACGCCGCCACAATACGACTGTTGCCGGGGAAAGAGGGGGCTTCGGCTAACCCTACGAGGAAGCGCAGGGTAAACAGCGCGACGATAATACCGAAGCCGCTAAAGATATCGACGAAGCCCTGCAGCAGGGTAAACATGGACCAGATAAAAATGGACCAGAAATAAACACGTTTGGAGCCGAAGCGATCGAGCAGCCAGCCGCCGGGGATCTGGCCGATGACATACGCCCATGAGAAAGCGGAGAATACATACCCCATGCCTACCGCATCCAGGCCAATGTCTTTGGCCATCTCCGAACCGGCAATGGATAAGGTGGCGCGATCGCCGTAGTTGAAGGATGTGACGATAAACAGCATCACCACTATCCAGTAGCGAGCGTTAGTGCGTTTTTCCGCGCTGCTCGCCGCCTGACTTAATGAACTCATTGTTGCACTCCTGAATCCTGGCTTGCGCCAGTTCATTCTGTACAGCACCTGTAGGGTGATCAGAATGAGAGGTTAGTGTGTGGCAGTTTTGGTACAGCTCAGGGCCGTTTTATTCTGACTCGCTGCCATTCCGGGAACTGACGGGAAAAGTATATGAAGGAGTGCCACTTCCCCTCACCGTGCATGAACACAACATTAGGGAGGCAGTGAGAAGTTGTTTGGGGCATAAGCCCAAAGCAATGGAAGTTAGTTCACGTAATTGGGGTTTTATTGCCGGGTGTCGGCTTCGCCTGACCCGGCCTACGGTTTTCTAATGGGGGTTGTATGCCCGTGCGGGCGAAGGATTATTTAAGCAAGGTGCCCCAGTTTTCTACCCAGGGATTAGATTCGCTTTCCGGTTCAGGATGCTCGCTGGCATCAATCAGCAGCATTTCACCTACGCGCTGCGCGCTTTGTTCCTGTAACAGCGCATCGAACTGCTTGCCGCCATTGCAAAAATTAACGTAGCTGCTGTCGCCAAGCGCAATGACGCCATAACGCAGATTCGGCTGGAAACCAAGACTATCTTTGATTCCCTGAAACAGCGGTACGATGCTATCCGGCAGATCGCCCTGCCCGGTCGTTGAGGTTACCACCAATGCATATTTATCCTGATATGCCTGCCAGTCGGTAAGCTCCGGGTCTTCAAATACCGTGGCTTTATGGCCCTGCGCAGTTAAAATCGCCTCGGCCTCTTCGGCAACCAGCAGCGCGTTTCCATACATCGTGCCGACAAAAATTCCAATTTCCGCCATAACCTTTATCTCCAGGGACTTAAGAATCTATCTGTTCATCCTGACCTGACAGCCCGCTGAACTCAACCCTTTCATTCTCCGGGAGAAGTCCACGCCAGCCAAACTGTGACAGCGCCTGCATCCAGACCTCATCCAGCCCGGCGCGAATAACCAACGGCTCGCCAGTGAAAGGATGAGTCAGCTCAAGCTGACTGGCATGCAGCATCAAGCGCTGACAGCCGAAATGCTCTGCGGCGCTGCGGTTTTGCCGTAAATCACCATGCTTGCTGTCGCCAATAATCGGATGGCGCAAGTGAGCCAAATGGCGTCTGAGCTGGTGCTTACGACCGGTCTGAGGCTCCAGTTCCACCAGCCCGTAACGGGTGGTGGGATAGCGCCCGGTCGCCACCGGCATTTCAACCGTCGCCAGACCGCGATAATGGGTGACCGCAGGCTGCGGCTCTTTATCCTCGCGGGCAAATTTATCGGCTATCTTATCCAGCTCTTCCACCAGCGGGTAATCCAGCACGGCGTCGTCCATCAGCCAGCCACGCACAATCGCATGATAGCGTTTCTGCATTTGATGATGTTCAAACTGCTGAGACAGCAACCGCCCGGCTTCGCTGGACAGCCCCATCAGCAGCACGCCGGAGGTCGGTCTGTCGAGCCGGTGGGCGGTAAACACGTGCTGACCAATCTGGTCGCGCACCGTTTGCATCACCACCACTTTCTCATCGCGGTCGAGCCAACTGCGGTGAACCAGCCAACCAGAAGGTTTATTGACCGCAACCAGCCATTCGTCCTGATAGAGGATCTCCAGCATCAGGCATTATCACTTGTAAATAGCGCATCCAGTTCCTGCAATGCCGTCAGGAGAATGTCGCGTTGCGGGTGATCGGCCGTCAGTGCCATTTCGTAATACGGTGCGATGGCAAAAGCCTGCGGCAACGGCTGCGCATTATCAAGCAGCGTATGCATACGGGGAATCAACACCCACTGCAGCCATTCGACCGGCTCCATGGTATCCATACAAAAAGGCTGCGTGCTGGCAAACAGATGCTCTGCTGGCTCGTCCATCCGCCAGTGATGATGTTCACGCAGTAGCGCTTCAAGCGCGCGTAACTGCTGGCGCACACGGTCATGAGTCGTCATGAAATTAACCTCAATGATGAAAAATCTGGCGCGAAGAATAGCATTAGTGAAGAGGAAATAAAAAAAGGGAGCACTGTAAAAACAGTGCTCCCGGTTCGTTTCGCAGCATTCCAGCTACTTTTGGTGCTCCCTGCTCATCCGTGACAACTTTTCCTGTGGTCTTGCGACCTTGTTCATCCTGAACTTTTGCATCCTGCTCACACCACCCCGATGTGAAAACTTCATCCTGAAGCGTCCTGGCCATCCTGACCCGCCGAACATCCTGACCGGCTCTCATTCTCCATCCTGGAGGTGTCCTTTAACGCATCCCGCGCTTTCCTCTTTGCTTCATCCTGAAGCCTGTCCTTGCAACACCATCCTGGTGTGTCCTGCCGAAGAGCCATCATCCTGATGTTCACTTCGTTGTGCGACTCCTTGTCGACAGATATAGAATCGCCTGTTTCGCTTTGTCTTACAAGATACCTACAGACATACCCTTAAGATAATTTTCATATGAAAGTTGACAATAAAATATTAACAGATTGAATTATAAGTAATTATTAGTTTTTCAATTCATTAAGTCTTCACTTATTACCTGGCAATGTCCTACAGGGTTTGTAAGAGATATCTCACACGATTGAGGGCAAACTGGATTACAGAACTGGCTTAAGTTGAGTGAGGAATTCCGCAAGCGAGGCCGCCAGCACCGTTCGTTGACGGGTTCCCAGCGTTTCTTTGCACACTTCACCGGACAGATTGCACACCGAGATGACATCAAGTTCGTTGTCCTGCGTGGCAATAAAAAGCGTAGGCGAGAGCTTGAGTCGCTTTTGCGTAACCAGGTGACCAATCAGGTTTTCCTGGACGCGCCTGAAGTCATCCTCACTCCAGGTTTGCAGCAACGTCAGCTTTTCATTCGCAAACTGCGCGTGCATATCCCCGGCAAACTGGGTGGTGTAAAAAGCATGAACGGCAGGTTGTATCACAATGTCAAAGGCACGTTCAACCGCATTGACGTTTTTTTCACCGACAAAAGGCTGAGGTTGCCAGTAAACCGCATCGTTAGTGGAAGAAATGATGCATGGTGAAGGTACGCCATACAGCTCTTCGCTGAGCGGCCAGCTGTTGTTTTTGTCATGCCACGCGTCGCAATAACGCGTCGTAAAGGCTGTCAACGCCTGCGCTGTCAATTCGTCCACTGATTTCTCTCTTCACAAAAGCCAGGATACACTTGTCGCATAGTGTATCTGGTTTATGACGGTGAAACATGTCTTCTTATGAAAATCATCGGGCGCTTGACGGCCTGACTCTCGGTAAATCAACGGATTACCGGGACAATTACGATGCCAGTTTGTTGCAGGGCGTTCCGCGCAGCCTCAACCGCGA
Source organism: Citrobacter werkmanii (assembly GCF_008693645.1). Taxonomy (NCBI): domain Bacteria; kingdom Pseudomonadati; phylum Pseudomonadota; class Gammaproteobacteria; order Enterobacterales; family Enterobacteriaceae; genus Citrobacter; species Citrobacter werkmanii. Next base: position 4,127,474 of record NZ_CP044101.1, read on the forward strand.
CCCGCTGGATTTAAAGGCCGATAATTTGCCTTTCCACGGTGCCGACATCTGGACGCTGTATGAACTGTCATGGCTGAATGCTAACGGCTTACCGCAGGTTGCGGTCGGTCATGTGGAGCTGGATTACACCAGCGTAAATCTGATTGAATCGAAAAGCTTTAAGCTGTACCTGAACAGTTTTAACCAGACGCGTTTTGACTCCTGGGAGGCGGTACGCCAGACGCTGGAAAACGATCTGCGCGCCTGCGCTCAGGGCGATGTCAGCGTGGCGCTATACCGCCTTGACGAACTGGAAGGACAACCGATCGCCCACTTTAACGGCACCTGTATCGATAATCAGGATATCGTCATTGATAACTACCAGTTCAGCACTGAATATCTGGAAAATGCCGTGAGCGGCGAAAAAGCGGTGGAAGAGACGCTGGTCAGCCATCTGCTGAAATCCAACTGTCTGATCACCCACCAGCCCGACTGGGGCTCCATACAAATTCAGTATCGCGGACGCAAAATCGACCGGGAGAAGCTGCTGCGTTATCTGGTCTCCTTCCGCCACCATAATGAATTTCACGAGCAGTGCGTGGAGCGTATTTTCAATGACATTCTGCGCTTCTGCCAGCCGGAGAAACTGAGCGTCTACGCGCGCTACACGCGGCGTGGCGGTCTGGACATTAACCCATGGCGCACCAATACCGATTTCACGCCAGCTACGGGCCGACTGGTACGTCAGTAATCTTTTTTCTCAATTTTGCGTGTCGGATTCCGCGCGCAAGGTTGTGAAAGGCCATCAGCCAGGGCTATTGTAACTACCAGGGAATGACGTTTTGCGTCCCATAAGGAGTCTACTTGATTACACATATTAGCCCACTTGGCTCAATGGACATGTTGTCGCAGTTGGAAGTCGAATTACTTAAACGCACGGCCAGCAGCGACCTGTATCAACTGTTTCGTAACTGTTCACTTGCCGTTCTGAACTCCGGTAGTCTGACCGACAACAGCAAAGAACTGCTGTCCCGCTTTGAAAATTTCGATATTAACGTGCTGCGCCGCGAACGGGGCGTGAAGCTGGAGCTGATTAACCCGCCTGAAGATGCGTTTGTTGATGGGCGCATCATTCGTGCGCTGCAGGCCAACCTGTTTGCCGTGCTGCGCGACATTCTGTTCGTCAATGCTCAGATCCATAACGCGGGTCGTTTTCAGCATCTGGATCTCGAAAGTTCAGTGCATATTACCAACCTGGTGTTCTCGATCCTGCGTAACGCCCGGGCGCTACATGTCGGTGAAGCGCCGAACATGGTCGTCTGCTGGGGCGGTCACTCAATCAACGAAAATGAATACCTGTATGCGCGTCGCGTCGGCACCCAGTTGGGCCTGCGTGAGTTGAACATCTGTACCGGCTGCGGTCCGGGAGCAATGGAAGCGCCAATGAAAGGCGCAGCGGTCGGTCACGCCCAGCAGCGTTACAAAGACAGCCGCTTTATTGGTATGACTGAACCGTCAATCATCGCCGCTGAGCCGCCTAACCCGCTGGTTAACGAACTGATCATCATGCCGGACATTGAAAAACGTCTGGAAGCGTTCGTGCGCATCGCCCACGGTATTATCATCTTCCCGGGTGGCGTCGGGACTGCGGAAGAGCTGTTGTATCTGCTGGGGATCCTGATGAACCCGGCTAATAAAGATCAGGTGCTACCGCTGATTTTGACCGGACCAAAAGAGAGCGCCGATTACTTCCGCGTGCTGGACGAGTTTATCGTGCACACGCTGGGGGAAGATGCCCGCCGACACTATCGCATTATCATTGACGATGCGGCGGAAGTTGCACGCTTGATGAAAAAAGCGATGCCGTTGGTAAAAGAGAACCGTCGCGACACCGGAGACGCCTACAGCTTTAACTGGTCGATTCGTATCGCACCTGATTTACAGATGCCGTTCGAGCCGTCCCATGAAAACATGGCTAACCTGAAACTGTATCCGGATCAACCCGTTGAAGTTCTGGCGGCCGACCTGCGTCGTGCATTCTCGGGTATTGTGGCCGGTAACGTGAAGGAAGTCGGCATTCGCGCCATCGAAGAGTTTGGCCCGTACAAAATCCACGGTGACCGCGAAATGATGCGCCGCATGGACGATCTCCTGCAGGGGTTCGTTGCGCAGCATCGTATGAAGTTGCCAGGCTCCGCGTACATCCCTTGCTACGAGATCTGCGCCTGACCTTCAACACCCGATAGCAGACGCTATCGGGGTGACAGTTTTGTCCATATCAAAGCCGGGTTTGGCGCAGTCGCCTCCCGGCTTTTTTTAGTGATACCAGTCACATAGCTCAGACGATTATATAAATACCAATGATATGTCGTTAAAAATCACGCGCCACGCAAACGATTACCTCCAAAAACCAACCGTTATTTATCTCAGGAAATTATTATTAGTCGCCAAAATCCTCTAAAAACAACAGTTTTTACAGCGCAACGCTCGTATCTTCGCGCCTTCGCTTTCATGAGATATGTCGTTAATGTTAGCCTCTGCGCCCGTAAATTCGCTTTGACTATTTTTTAACAGATTAATGGTCCAAATTTATCCACATAAAAGGTGGATTATTGCATTTGGGATCGCGATCACTGATACATTCATTACTAAAATGTATCTTTCCGCCCGCAAATTATTACGGCGAAAAATTATATAAAAAATCGCTCAACGAATTTCGATTTACAGTCGGGTTCTTTCTCATTGGATTGACCCCAAACCCGACTTTTTAAGCTTCCTCCAGGAGAAATAGATGGAAAACACTCAAACCAGCACTATCGTTACGGGCCAGACCCGCAGCGCATGGCGCAAGACGGATACCATGTGGATGCTGGGCCTTTACGGCACGGCGATTGGCGCGGGTGTATTGTTCCTGCCGATTAACGCAGGTGTAGGCGGTATGATCCCGCTGATCATCATGGCAATCCTTGCCTTCCCAATGACCTTCTTTGCGCACCGTGGCCTGACCCGCTTCGTGTTGTCCGGTAAAAACCCGGGTGAAGACATTACTGAAGTTGTAGAAGAACACTTTGGCGTTGGCGCAGGTAAACTGATTACCCTGCTCTACTTCTTCGCAATCTACCCGATTCTGTTGGTTTACAGCGTAGCAATCACCAATACCGTTGAAAGCTTCCTGACCCACCAGCTGGCGATTACTCCGCCGCCGCGTGCCATCCTGTCTCTGATCCTGATTGTCGGCATGATGACCATCGTGCGCTTCGGTGAGCAGATGATCGTGAAGGCGATGAGCATCCTGGTATTCCCGTTTGTTGCTGCCCTGATGCTGCTGGCTCTGTACCTGATCCCTCAGTGGAGCGGCGCGGCGCTGGAAACACTCTCTTTTGACTCTGCGGCTTCTACCGGCAACGGTCTGTGGATGACTCTGTGGCTGGCGATTCCGGTAATGGTGTTCTCCTTCAACCACTCTCCGATCATCTCCTCCTTCGCCGTGGCGAAGCGTGAAGAGTACGGTGATGACGCTGAGAAGAAATGCTCCAAAATCCTGGCATTCGCTCACATCATGATGGTACTGACCGTTATGTTCTTCGTTTTCAGCTGCGTACTGAGCCTGACCCCGGCGGATCTGGCTGCAGCGAAAGAGCAGAACATCTCTATCCTGTCTTACCTGGCGAACCACTTCAACGCGCCGATTATCGCCTGGATGGCGCCAATCATCGCGATGATCGCTATTACCAAATCCTTCCTCGGCCACTACCTGGGCGCACGTGAAGGTTTCAACGGTATGGTGATTAAGTCTCTGCGCGGCAAAGGCAAAACCATCGAAATCAACAAACTGAACAAAATCACTGCGCTGTTCATGCTGGTAACCACCTGGATTGTGGCGACGCTGAACCCAAGCATCCTCGGTATGATTGAGACCCTGGGCGGCCCAATCATCGCGATGATTCTGTTCCTGATGCCGATGTATGCCATTCAGAAAGTACCGGCAATGCGTAAATACAGCGGCCATATCAGCAACGTCTTCGTTGTAATTATGGGCCTGATCGCTATCTCCGCAATTTCCTACTCTCTGTTCAGTTAATTCCCCTGCGCCGCTCCCCGGGGCGGCGCACCTCGATACACAATGGACGCCTCATGATTAGCGTATTCGATATTTTCAAAATCGGCATTGGCCCTTCCAGCTCCCATACTGTTGGCCCGATGAAAGCAGGCAAACAATTCACGGATGACCTGATTGCACGCGGAATTCTCACTGACGTAACCCGCGTAGTGGTTGATGTTTATGGTTCTTTGTCCCTGACGGGGAAAGGTCACCATACCGATATCGCAATTATTATGGGTCTGGCGGGTAATCTGCCGGATACCGTAGACATTGATGCCATCCCGGCCTTTATCCAGGATGTGAACACTCATGGGCGTTTGCTGTTGGCGGACGGTCAACATGAGGTCGAATTCCCGGTCGACAAGTGCATGAATTTCCATACGGACAATCTGTCCCTGCACGAAAACGGGATGCGTATTACTGCACTGGCGGGCGAAAAAGCCGTTTACAGCCAGACTTACTATTCCATTGGCGGTGGGTTCATCGTTGATGAAGAACACTTTGGTTTACCGAACAGCGCTCCGGTAAACGTACCGTATCCGTATAAATCTGCGGCGGATTTGCAACGTCATTGCCAGGAAACCGGTCTGTCGCTTTCCGGCCTGATGATGCAAAACGAACTGGCGCTGCACAGCAAAGAAGAGCTGGAACAGCACTTTGCCAACGTCTGGGAAGTGATGCGTAGCGGGATTGAGCGCGGTATCACCACCGAAGGCGTATTGCCGGGTAAACTGCGCGTTCCGCGTCGTGCGGCGGCGCTACGTCGTATGCTGGTAAGCCAGGACAAAACCACCACTGACCCGATGGCGGTTGTTGACTGGATCAACATGTTCGCGCTGGCCGTGAATGAAGAAAACGCTGCCGGTGGACGTGTGGTTACCGCGCCAACCAACGGCGCATGCGGGATTGTTCCTGCAGTGCTGGCTTACTACGACAAGTTTATCCGCGAAGTGAACGCTAACTCGCTGGCACGCTACATGCTGGTCGCGAGCGCCATCGGTTCACTGTACAAGATGAACGCCTCTATCTCTGGCGCCGAAGTCGGCTGTCAGGGAGAGGTTGGCGTAGCCTGCTCCATGGCAGCGGCCGGTCTGGCTGAACTGCTGGGCGGTAGCCCAACGCAGGTATGCATCGCGGCGGAAATCGGTATGGAACACAACCTGGGTCTGACCTGCGATCCGGTTGCTGGCCAGGTTCAGGTACCGTGCATTGAGCGTAATGCCATTGCTTCGGTCAAAGCGGTTAACGCCGCGCGTATGGCGCTGCGCCGTACCAGCGAACCGCGCGTGTGCCTCGATAAAGTCATCGAGACCATGTACGAAACCGGGAAAGACATGAATGCCAAATACCGCGAAACCTCTCGCGGCGGTCTGGCGATGAAGATTGTCTCCTGCGATTAATTCTCAGCACATTTTAGGATCTGTAGGCCGGATAAGGCGCTCGCCGCCATCCGGCTTTTATTGCCTGATGGCGCTTCGCTTATCAGGCCTACGGATCGCACTATTTCGCAATGCTCGCCTCCCCCCGCCGTGAATGTTACCCTACAGCCTGATTTGTTAGGGAGAACACCGTGGCCGTCCACTTACTTATTGTCGATGCACTGAATCTTATCCGCCGCATTCACGCCGTACAGGGATCTCCCTGCGTGGAGACGTGCCAGCACGCGCTCGATCAATTAATTGTGCACAGTCAGCCCACGCACGCCGTGGCGGTATTTGATGATGAAGCGCGCAATAGCGGCTGGCGTCACCAAAGACTGCCTGATTACAAAGCCGGTCGTCCACCGATGCCAGATGACTTGCATCAGGAAATGCCCGCCTTACGCGCCGCTTTTGAACAGCGCGGCGTCAGCTGCTGGGTCTCCAGCGGTAATGAAGCCGACGATTTAGCCGCTACGCTGGCGGTTAAAGTTTGCCAGGCGGGACACCAGGCCACCATCGTCTCCACCGATAAAGGCTACTGTCAGTTGCTCTCCCCGACGCTGCGTATTCGCGACTATTTTCAGAAGCGCTGGCTGGATGCACCGTTCATTGAGAAAGAATTTGGCGTGCTGCCGCAACAACTGCCCGATTACTGGGGGCTGGCCGGGATCGGTAGTTCAAAGGTTCCTGGCGTGGCAGGTATTGGCCCCAAAAGCGCCACACAATTGCTGACGCTGTTTCCAACGCTGGAAGGGATTTACGCGCATCTTGATGAGGTGCCGGAAAAGTGGCGCAAGAAGCTTGAGATGCATAAAGAAATGGCGTATCTGTGTCGCGATATCGCACGACTGCAAACGGACTTACATATCGACGGGAATTTACAGCAGCTACGGCTGGCTCGGTAGTGTTATTGCCGGATGACGGTGTAAACACCTTATCCGGCCTACTTATCGTACAACCCTGTAGGCCGGATAAACGCCGGGTGATTACCAGGCGGTATGGTACAGCTCAACGATATCGCCCAGGCTCGCTTCACGCGGATTTCCCCCGGTACAGACATCATCAAATGCAGCCTGCGCCAGCGCAGGAATATCCTCTTTGCGTACGCCAACATCGCGCAGGTGCCGCGGGATCCCAACATCGTGGTTAAGGGCAAATACCGCATCCACCGCCGCTTTCCGTGCTTCTGCCAGCGTCAGTCCTTCAACCTTCACCCCCATCACCCGGGCGATATCGCGGAATTTCTCCCCGGTGTATTCGGCGTTATAGTGCATCACATGCGGCAGCAAAATGGCATTTGCGACGCCGTGCGGGGTGTTATAAAACGCGCCCAGCGGGTGCGCCATGCCATGAACTAATCCCAGACCAACGTTGGAAAAACCCATTCCCGCCACATACTGGCCCAGCGCCATCGCTTCCCCCGCCTGACTGTCGCCCGCGACCGATCCGCGTAAAGCCCCGGCAATAATTTCAATCGCTTTAATGTGCAGCGCATCGGTAAGCGCCCACGCCGCGCGCGTGATGTATCCTTCAATGGCATGGGTCAGGGCATCCACACCCGTGGCCGCTTTTAACGCCGCAGGCATGCCGTCCATCATGTCAGCATCGATAAACGCCACCTGCGGAATATCGTGTGGATCGACACAAACAAACTTACGCCGGTTTTCTTCATCCGTGATCACGTAGTTAATAGTCACTTCCGCCGCCGTCCCTGCTGTGGTTGGGATAGCCATAACCGGCACGCTCGGGCAGCGCGTCGGGGATAACCCTTCGAGGCTGCGTACATCCGCAAACTCAGGGTTATTGTTGATAATGCCAATCGCTTTACAGGTATCCTGCGGGGAGCCTCCGCCAATGGCTATCAGATAGTCTGCGCCACTTTGCTCAAAGACCGCCAATCCTTCCTGCACCACCGCAATGGTTGGGTTAGGAATAACGCCTGAATAGATGTCCCACGCCAGACCCGCGTCATCCATCCGGGACGTCACCTTCTCGACAACACCGCACCGCACCAGGTTTTCGTCGGTCACAATCAGCGCCTTGCGATAACCACGACGGATGACTTCATCGGTCAATGCACCAACAGCTCCCCGGCCAAACCATGCCGTTTCGTTCAGAATCATTCTGTTCGCCATCGTATTTCTCCTTTTCGCTATGCGAAATTACTCTTCAATTCGTAATCCGTAAGATTTGAATTTCTCCAGCACAATAGCGATCTCCTCATCGTCCAACACCGGAACCGGATCAACAATGGCCAGGGTGCTCAGATAAAGGCGCGCCAGAACTTCCACTTCATGCGCCAACCACAGTGCTTTTTCCAGATTCGCTTCACAAGCAATCAGCCCATGGTGCTGTAAAAGCGTTGCCTTACGGTTTTTCAGGGCGACGCTCACATGCTCTGACAGCTCTCGTGTACCAAACGTCGCATAAGGCGCACACGGAATAGAGTTTCCCCCCGCCGCCGCAATCATGTAATGGATTGCCGGAATTGGACGGTTGAGAATCGAAACGGCCGTACAGTGCACAGCATGGTTATGGACGACCGCATTGGCGTCCGGACGCGTCTGGTAAGCCGCCAGGTGAAAACGCCATTCGCTGGAGGGTAACTGACCTTTATCATATTTTCCGTCGTTATCTACATACACGATCATGTTTTCAGTAAGTCTTTCATAAGGAATACCGCTGGGCGTGATCAACATCCCATTCTCATATCGCGCACTCACATTTCCCGCCGTCCCCTGATTTAATCCAAGGCTGGTCATTTCAAGACAGGTTTCAATGATTTCTCGTGACAAACGCATTCTTTCCATAATGATTCTCCGGGTACAGTTTCTCCTCGTCTTTAATTGCGAAAAATGTAGCCGCAGAGTAAGACGGGTCAGGTTTCAGATATGGGCAGCCACTGAATGTATTTACTCAGATCCAGTTGGCCGATTTATTTATAGCAACGTATTATTGTTGTCTTACGCGCTTAATAAGTTTCATCGGTACTTTTACAGTTTCTTTAATAGGTTGGTCGTCTATGGCACTCATCATCATATCGAATGCTTTTTCCGCCCAAACATTTTCATCCTGCTGCATTGACCAGACATTATTGGCGAGGAATCCCAGCATCGGATGTTCATCGAATGTACCAATATTAATATCAGGTGGAATTGTGCCGAAACGATGGCGAATAGCGTTAATAGCACCTTCCAGTACGGGTAATGATGAGGCTATAAACGCCTGTGGCCGCCCCTGTTCACCAATCAATCTATCCATCAGCTGAAAGCCACCTTCAGGAGTGTTGTCAGGACCTTCACGCACCCAATCACGGTGATGAATACCATTATTCTTCAAAGAATTAAGGTAACCTTGCAGACGATCGCCAATACTGGGTAATCCGGTATCTCCGACTAAAAACCAGATTGGAGCCTTTCCGGCATCAAACAAACTTTGCGTCAACTTTTCGCCGCCTAAAATATTATGACTTTCAACCAATGCGTTATCGGTATACTTAAAATCACGGTCCAGTAACACCATCGGTTTTCTGACCTGGCGTAAATGGTGTTGCTGATTCTCCAATGTAGAGGGAACAATAAAAAGGCCATCAACATTGCGAGCGATTAACGCTTTGGTCAATTTATTTTCGTAATCAACATCATCATAGGTACAGCTAATCATTAACTGATAACCGGAGCGACGACAGCGTTGCTCAAGTTTCTCGGCGAGAGTGGCAAAAAAAACGTTGGAAATATTGGGAACAATCAGTCCCAATGTATCCGTTTTATTCAATTTCAGGCTACGGGCTGAATGGTTTATGACGTAACCATAGCGCTCAACATATTCATTAATACGCGTTTGGGTTTTGACACTGATTCGATATTGCTCTGCTTTCCCGTTCAGCACCAGTCGTACGGTCGTAACCGATAAATTCAGATCGCTGGCTATCTGTTCTACTGTTTTAGCCATTTATATGCCCCAGTCCACATCCAAAAACGTCAATCTCCAATCATAAAAGTATTTTAAACTTTTGTCTTACTGCATAAGCTGGTTAATCGCCTGCTGCTGATCCCACATCATCAGATAAGCCTGGTATTTGCGGTCATAGAAGTCCCGCCGTGCCGGATTAGCCTTAATAATCTCGCCGGAGCGAACCATCGCCTGGCATGCAGATGGAATATTCGCCCACGCGCCGCTTGCTACCGCGCCGGTGATAGCTGCCCCTAACGTCACTGCATCTTCCTCCTGCATAAGATGAATATCGCATCCGGTAGCATCGGCATATTCCCGCATCCACAGCGGGTTATGCGTTGCGCCGCCGCACAGCGCCAGTCGGGAAATGGTATGGCCGTTTTCACGCATCACTTCCATAATGTGCCGCGTGCCGCAGGCAATCGCCTGTAACGTCGCCAGGTACAGGCGAGCCACCTGCATCTCGCCTCGCTCAAGAGTCAAGCCGCAGACGCTGCCCCGTGCATCGGGTCGCGCGCGGGGGGAGCGATTGCCATGGTGATCGGCCAGCACATGCAAATAACGACCAGGTTCAGACTCCTTCCTCTCAAGTTCCGCAACCCATTCGTTGACTAAAACGATCGGATGGCAACCCCGCGCCTCGGCCTTATGAAATAGCTCGGCACTCGCGCCTGATTCCTGGAGCGTCCAGTCGACCAATGCCCCAGCAGCGCTTTGCCCTCCCTCCGTCAACCAGTAACCAGGCAGCATGGCAGACCAATACGGTCCCCATACGCCCGGCGTATAAATTTCCTGTTTGCTGCACAGCATATGGCAGTTTGACGTTCCGCTAATCAACGCTAACGTTCCCGTAGGCTCAACGCCAGCAAGCGCCAAACCGCCTGCATGGGCATCAATCATCCCACTGGCGACGACAACTGCCGTCGTCAGCCCCAGCGCCTGGGCCGCATCGGCGCTAAGCGTTCCCACGGCGGCGCCTGGCGGAAGAATATGCGACGGGATTTTGCCCGTTAAATCCGTTAACTCTACGGCGTCGAGCAGAGAGTGGCTAAAGCGTTGTTCATGGGCCAGATAGTTCCATTTACAGGTCAGCGTACACAGACCGGCAACGTCACTCCCGGTGGCTTTACAGACAAGATAGTCAGCCAAATCGTAAAAACGATGCGCACTGTGCCAGGTTGCAGGGAAGTGTTTTTTTAGCCACAGCACCTTGGGAAGCTCCATTTCGACGCTGACTTCACCGCCAACGTAACGCAGAGCCGGATCCTGCGTAGCGTTAATATGCTGAGCTTCCTGCACCGCGCGATGATCCATCCACATGATGATGTTATGGTCTGATGGTTCGCCTGGTGAAACCGCCAGGCCCTGCCCCTGCTCGTCGAGAGCCACCAATGAACAAGTGGCATCGAATCCCAGTGAACGGATATCCTCAATGCAGATCCCGGATGACGATACTGCCCCCTTAACCGCATCGCAAACCTGCTGCCAGATTTCTGCAGATGACTGCTCAACCCGAGCGGGGCCGGGTCGAAACTGCGAGATAGGGCGTGTCGCAAAGGCCAGACGTTTGCCGCTGGCATCGAACACACCCGCCCTGACACTGGCAGAGCCGACATCCACACCGAGGAAATATCCACTGCTCATAGTAACTCCCTGACGTTAGCTAATAGTGGGGCGAGTACCTCGCCCCAACGCTCTTATTTTTTACCGAATGGGTGTAACAGCTTGTCAATTTCTGGGGTATCAATGTTCTTCGCACTAACGAATTTCACCGGAATATCAATCTCTTTTGGTACAGACTGACCGGATACCGCCGCATTCAGCGTCTTGATACCCTGATAGCCAATCTGGTAGGCGTCCTGCACAACAAAGCCCTGAATCACCCCGGACTTCAGGAAGGCAATAATGGCCTCGGTGCTATCAAAACCAATCACCTTCACTTTGCCTTTCAGGTTTTGACTATCAATTGCGTTTGCTACGCCGAGCGTTGAGCCTTCATTCGTGCCATAAATCCCTGCAATATCCGGGTTGGCCTGAATCATATCGATGGTTTTATCCATCGCTTTTTGCGGATCGCCATCGCTATACTGGACCGGTAGCACCTGGATATCCGGATATTTCTCCTTCATGCGGGCAATAAACCCTTCTGAACGCTCAATCGCTGAGGAGGTCCCTGCTACGTGCGCAATAATGCCCACTTTTCCTTTGTTGCCCACTTCCGCTGCCAGCGCGTCTGCCGCTTCAGCCCCGGCTTTACGGTTATTCGTGGCGACAAAACTGACCGGAATATCAGAATTCACACCGGAGTCAAAGGTCACAACTTTAATGCCGCGTGAATTTGCGGTCTCAACTAATGGCGCCAGCGCATTGGCATCTAACGCGGCCAGTAATAGTCCATTAGGTTTTTGCGCCATCGCGTTTTCAACTAACTGAATCTGCTCGGCAATCTGAGTTTCATCCGCCGGGCCCACGTAGCTGGTTTTGTCACCCAACTCTTTTGCTGCCGCTTCCGTCCCCATTTTTACGGTTTGCCAGAATTCATGCTGGAAACCTTTACTGACCACGGGAAGATTCATATCTTTAGCCAAAACGCTGGATGTCATACAGGCCAGCAGGGATAACGCATAGACAAAATTCCTGGTTCTCATTGTTTTACTCCGTTCTGAGTGAGTCACCCTAAACGTCAGGGTTATGATGTCCCGTGACTTCCGGGAGCGTAAATCAACGAATTTTTTTGCGTAATGTGTCGAGATAAACCGCAGCAATGACCACTACCCCCATGGCCACCATTTGCCAGAACTGGGAAACACCCATCAGGTTCAGACCATTTTTCAACACGCTCATAATGAATGCGCCAATGATAGTGCCGCCGATGGTGCCAATCCCGCCCATCAGACTGGTACCGCCAATAACGACCGCCGCGATGGCTTCCAGCTCATAACCCACACCGACCGTCGGCTGCCCGGAGTTTAAACGTGAGGCCAGAATGACCCCGGCAATCCCGGTCAGCAGACCACAAAAGGCGTAGACGAAAATTTTCACGCGCTGCACTTTAATCCCGGAAAGATGTGCCGCCACCTCATTACTGCCCACCGCGTAAACATAGCGGCCTATCACCGTTTTCTTCAGGATGTACGCGGCGATGAGCGCCACCACCACCAGGTAAAAAACGGGATAAGGCAGCACATCAAACAACCGTCCCTGGGCCAGCATTTTGAAGGTGGGGTAATCAGCGAAGTAAATCGCGCGGCCATCGGTCATCACCATATTGATACCTCTGACGGACATCATCAGACCCAGCGTGGCGATAAAAGGCGGGATAGTCATTTTGGTGACCAGCAGACCATTGATATAGCCGCATAATCCTCCAGCCAGTACACCCGCAAGAATACAGACGGGCAGAGGCAGACCTAGCGTGGCGCAGATACCTACCGCGACACCAGAAAATGCCACGACTGAACCGAGAGAAAGGTCGATCCCTGAAGTGATAATGACGAAGGTAACGCCAATCGCCATAATGCCAATCACCGAGGTTTGCAGGGCAATTGTCATAATGTTTTCAGTGTTAAAGAAAAATGGCGAACCAAAACTAAAAAATATTACCAAAATAATCAGACTTAAAAGTGGCGCAAGGCGCATTAAAAGTTCTTTGTTAATTTTTATTTTCTTATTATTGCTGTCTGAAGAGGTTACAGAGATAGTCATAAGTTAGTCCTCTAACGTCGCATATTGCATGATTTTTTCTTGTGTGGCGTCATCAGAAGCTAGCTCCCCGGTAATACGCCCATTACGCATCACTAAAATGCGATCGCACATACCCAGCACTTCCGGTAATTCAGAGGAGATCATGATAATTGATTTCCCTTTTGCCACCAGCCGATTCATTAATTCATAAATTTCAAGCTTGGCCCCCACATCAATCCCGCGAGTGGGTTCATCAAAGATGAGAATATCGGTGTCTTTACACACCCATCGGGCAATAATAATTTTCTGCTGATTACCACCACTTAAATTCAAGGCGGCTTGCTCTAAATGTGGTGTTTTAATACGTAGGGCTTTAACCTGTTCCTCGCTGGTTTTCTGGCAACGTTTGCTGTCCACATTGCCAAAACGATCGGAATACTCAGGGTAATTGCCCAACATAATATTGCGCTCAACGGACAGTCCTAATGCCAGTCCCTCTTTTTTCCGGTCCTCGGTTAAATAGCTGATACCCTGTTGGATAGCATCAGGAATATCTTTAATCACCGTAACTTTACCGTTCAGCTTAAGGGTTCCACCATCAATGGGATCCGCGCCAAAAATCGCCCGCGCCAGCTCAGTACGCCCTGCGCCCATCAGACCGGCGAAGCCCAGGATTTCTCCTTGGTAAAGCGTGAAATCAATATTGTTCAATACACCATTACGCGTCAGCCCACTCACTTCCAACACGGGCTTACGTTGAGCCAAAGGTTCACGGCGAGGATAAATATTACCGAGGTCACGCCCGACCATCATGGCAATCAGGTCGCTAATTTTGACCGCATCATAATCCACGGTGGCAATAAACTGCCCATCGCGCATTACCGTAGCGCGATCGGCTATCAGCGCCAGCTCCTCCAGTCGGTGCGAAATGTAAACAATGCCAGTCCCCTGTTCTTTCAATAAACGGGTTACCTGAAACAAGCTGTCGATTTCCGTTTCCGTCAGTGCCGCCGTAGGTTCATCCATAATAAGAATCTTGGCATTGACCGATATCGCTTTAGCTATCTCAACCATTTGTTGTTGAGCAACGGTCAGATCGGCAACCAGCGTGTCTGGGGCGATATTCAGGTTTAACTTTTGCAAAATATCGATCGCAGCCTGCCGCTGTTGTTTTTCGTCCAGACGCCAGCGATTATTTTTGCAAAACTCCCTGCCAATAAATATATTTTCTTCAACGGTGAGTTCAGGGAAGAGATTAAATTCCTGATGAATAATCGTGATACCTGCACTTTGCGCACTTAACGGGTTAGCGAAAGTAACTGGCTGCCCCTCAAAAATAATCTCCCCTTCGTCAGGCTGATAAACACCGGATAAGATCTTCATCAACGTAGATTTTCCTGCGCCATTCTCACCCAGCAGCGCATGAACCTCACCTTTGTGTAAAGCAAAATCCACATTACTCAACGCTAATACGCCGGGAAAACGTTTCGTAATATGACTCATCTGTAAAAATGTTTCAGACATTGCTGCTTTCCTCAATATACAGAAACTGCAGTCAGTGAATCAGGCGAAAACAAGATTGCCAGAGAGCCATCGTCACCGTTAATGCGAATACTACTTACAAGTTCATATGCGTTTTATCAATTATGCTAACTCGAGTTAGCGAAGTGCCTTTTAAAGCTATTTTAGCTACTCAAATTAGCCAAATTATTTGGTTTAAAACTGTGATGCTGAACAGACAATTTATTATATATTTATGATTTAAAAGGATTTTATTAAAAATCTGCGTATTTGTTTATTTGACGCAGATCGAATTTTAACCACTTCTCGTGAAGCCTCTCACAGTTCCATAACAAAAAAGTTGTGTAAAAAACTCTCCAATACCTAAGCTAACTCGAGTTAGCAAAAATGGGTAATTCAGCCAACTGCGACAGTGGTGTCCAACATCCGCTTTTGCAGCACGGCACAAAGTGAGATGAGGAACCTCGAATGAGAAAAAATAGCTTACCGAAGATTGGTATCCGCCCGGTTATTGATGGCCGTCGTATGGGGGTACGTGAGTCGCTTGAAGAGCAAACCATGAATATGGCGAAAGCCACCGCCGCGCTTATTACGGAAAAACTTCGCCATGCCAGTGGCGCACAAATTGAATGTGTAATTGCCGACACCTGTATTGCCGGTCTGGCGGAATCCGCAGCCTGTGAAGAAAAGTTCAGCAGCCAAAATGTTGGCGTAACGATTACCGTTACCCCCTGCTGGTGTTACGGCAGCGAAACCATCGACATGGATCCGATGCGTCCGAAAGCTATCTGGGGCTTTAACGGCACAGAACGCCCTGGCGCCGTTTATCTTGCTGCCGCGCTGGCTGCGCATAATCAAAAAGGTCTGCCCGCGTTCTCCATTTACGGTCACGACGTACAGGATGCCGGCGACACCACCATCCCCGCCGACGTCGAAGAAAAACTGCTGCGTTTCACCCGGGCGGGCTTAGCCGTTGCCAGTATGAAAGGTAAAAGCTATTTATCCGTAGGCGGCGTTTCTATGGGCATTGCCGGTTCTATTGTCGATCATAACTTCTTTGAATCCTGGCTGGGAATGAAGGTTCAACCTGTTGATATGACTGAACTTCGCCGTCGAATTGATCAGAAAATTTATGACGAAGCTGAACTGGATATCGCACTGGCGTGGGCAGACAAGCATTTCCGCTACGGCGAAGATCAGAACGCCCAACAGTATAAGCGTAACGAAGAGCAGAGCCGCGCGGTACTGAAAGAAAGCCTGCTGATGGCGATGTGCATCCGCGACATGATGCAAGGCAATCAGAAGTTAGCAGACAAAGGTCGTGTTGAAGAATCGCTGGGTTACAACGCGATTGCCGCGGGCTTCCAGGGCCAGCGTCACTGGACGGATCAATATCCAAACGGCGACACTGCCGAAGCACTGCTGAACAGCTCCTTCGACTGGAATGGTGTGCGTGAACCGTTTGTTGTCGCGACTGAAAACGACAGTCTCAACGGCGTAGCGATGCTGTTTGGTCACCAACTCACTGGTACAGCACAGGTTTTTGCTGATGTGCGCACCTACTGGTCGCCAGAGGCGGTGGAGCGTGTCACGGGTAAACCGCTGACCGGGCTGGCTGAGCACGGCATTATTCACCTGATCAACTCTGGATCGGCAGCCCTGGACGGCTCTTGCAAGCAGCGCGATGGCGAAGGGAAACCAACCATGAAGCCGCACTGGGAAATCACGCAGAAAGAGGCCGATGATTGTCTGGCGGCGACCGAATGGTGTCCGGCTATTCACGAATACTTCCGCGGCGGCGGCTACTCCTCTCGCTTCCTGACCGAGGGCGGCGTGCCATTCACCATGACCCGCATCAATATTATCAAAGGGTTAGGACCGGTTCTGCAAATCGCCGAAGGCTGGAGCGTGGAGTTACCAAAAGAGGTGCATGCTCAGCTTGATGCGCGTACCAACTCGACCTGGCCGACCACCTGGTTTGCGCCGCGCTTAACCGGTAAAGGTCCATTCAGCGATGTCTATTCCGTCATGGCTAACTGGGGCGCGAACCACGGTGTGCTGACGATTGGCCACGTCGGCGCAGACTTTATTACGCTTGCCGCCATGCTGCGTATTCCGGTTTGCATGCACAACGTGGAAGACGAAAAAATCTATCGTCCTTCAGCCTGGGCAGCCCACGGTATGGATAGCGAAGGCCAGGATTATCGTGCCTGCCAAAACTACGGCCCGCTGTATAAACGTTAATGTGGCTTAGCCCGGTGGCGCAAGCTTATCGGGCCTACGGACGAGTGAACCTTAGGCCGGATAAGCGCAGCGCCATCCGGTAGCGTTTCAGGAGTTGTTATGAAACAAGACGTTATCCTGGTACTCGATTGTGGCGCAACCAACGTGCGGGCCATTGCCGTTGACCGGCAGGGAAAAATTATCGCCCGCGCCTCAACGCCCAACGCCAGTGATATTGCCGCAGAAAACGGGGCCTGGCATCAGTGGTCGCTGGAGGCCATTTTGCAACGCTTCGCCGACTGCTGTCAGCGGCTCTCCACGCAACTGGCCAATTGTCGTATCTGTGGGATCGCCGTCACCACCTTCGGCGTAGACGGTACGCTGGTCGATCAACACGGCAAACAGTTATATCCGGTAATCAGTTGGAAATGCCCGCGCACCGCAGCAGTGATGGAAAATATCCATCGCTACATGTCGCCGCAGCAACTGCAGGAAATCTCCGGCGTCGGCGCGTTCAGCTTCAATACCCTGTATAAACTGGTGTGGCTGAAAGAAAACCATCCACAACTGCTCGAACAGGCACACGCCTGGCTGTTTATTTCGTCGCTTATCAACCACCGTTTAACCGGCGAGTTCACCACAGATATCACTATGGCGGGCACCAGCCAGATGCTGAACATCCAGCAGCGCGATTTCAGTGATGACATTTTGCAGGCAACCGGCATACCGCGCCGACTGTTTCCACGTCTGGTGGAAGCGGGCGAACAGATTGGGGTACTGCAACACGAGGCCGCCATCCTGCTCGGGCTTCCAGTGGGTATTCCGGTGATATCTGCCGGGCACGACACGCAGTTTGCGCTGTTTGGCGCGGGGGCTCAGCCAGACGAACCGGTGCTCTCTTCCGGTACATGGGAAATTCTGATGGTGCGCAGTGCGCAGGTGAACACCTCTCTGCTCAGCCGTTATGCGGGTTCCACTTGTGAATTAGACAGCCAGGCCGGACTGTACAATCCCGGCATGCAGTGGCTGGCCTCCGGCGTACTCGAATGGGTGCGTAAGCTGTTTTGGACTACCGAAACGCCCTGGCAGACGCTGATTGACGAAGCCCGGTCCATTCCTGCTGGCGCAGAAGGCGTCAAGATGCACTGCAACCTGCTGGCCTCTCAGAATGCGGGCTGGCAAGGGGTTACGCTCAATACCACCCGCGGGCATTTTTATCGCGCCGCGCTGGAAGGACTGACAGAACAGTTGCAGCAGAATTTGCACACGCTGGAAAAAATCGGTCATTTCCAGGCCTCTGAATTGTTATTGGTTGGCGGGGGCAGCCGTAACGCATTGTGGAACCAGATTAAAGCTAACGTTCTCGGGATCCCTGTCAAAGTGCTGGATGACGCCGAAACCACCGTGGCAGGCGCCGCAATGTTTGCCTGGTCAGGTATGGGTGAATTTACCACCCCGGAACAGGCTCGTGCCCAGGTGAGCTACCAGTACCGTTACTTCTATCCGCAAACCGAATCTGAACTGACAGGAGTCGAGTAACATGCTCAAAACGATATCACCCTTAATTTCTCCCGACCTGCTGAAGGTGCTGGCTGAAATGGGTCACGGCGATGAGATTATCTTTTCCGATGCCCATTTTCCGGCTCACAGCATGGGACCGCAGGTGATTCGCGCCGACGGTCTGCTGGTCAGCGATCTGCTGCAGGCGATTATTCCGCTTTTTGAACTGGACAGCTACGCCCCGCCGCTGGTGATGATGGCGGCAGTAGAAGGCGACGCTCTCGATCCTGACGTCGAGGCTCGCTATCGCCAGGCGCTTTCCTTACAGACCCCCTGCCCAGACATCACGCGTATTGACCGTTATGCCTTTTACGAACGCGCGCAAAAGGCGTTTGCGATCGTTATCACAGGAGAACGGGCAAAGTACGGGAATATTCTTTTAAAAAAAGGGGTAACGCCATAATCTCTGGTCAGCATGCCCGTCTGGTACGGGCATGCTGCATAAAATGAGGATCAGAACATGAAAGCGGCGCGCCAGCAGGCCATCGTAGATCTGCTTACCCACCACAAAAGCCTAACAACCGAAGCCCTGTCATTGCAGCTTAACGTCAGCAAAGAGACCATCCGCCGCGATCTCAGTGAATTACAAACCCAGGGCAAAGTGCTACGCAATCACGGACGGGCCAAGGCCATTCACCGGAAAAATCAGGACAGTGGCGACCCGTTTCATATTCGACTCAAAAGCCACTATGCGCACAAAGCGGATATTGCGCGGGAAGCGTTGGCATGGATTGAAGAAGGAATGGTGATCGCCTTAGACGCCAGCTCAACCTGCTGGTATCTGGCACGTCAGCTACCGGACATCGACATTCAGGTTTTTACCAACAGCCAACCCATTTGCCAGGAATTGGCAAAACGCGAACACATTCAGCTCATCAGCTCTGGCGGCCGCTTTGAACGTAAATACGGCTGTTATGTTAATTCCGCGCTCATCTCGCAGCTAAAATCCCTCGATATCGATCTGTTTATTTTTTCCTGCGAAGGGATCGACAGCGACGGCACGCTCTGGGACTCCAATGCCACCAACGCAGACTTCAAATCCATTCTGCTTAAGCGCGCATCGCAATCTTTATTGCTGATCGATAAAAGTAAGTTTAATCGTTCCGGGGAGGCCCGGATTGGGCGTCTGGATGGTGTGACGCATATCGTGTCAGATACGCAGCTGATTGAAACAACATAGACCGGATAAGACGTTTACGCCGCCATCCGGTCTATGTTTAGCGTTATCGCTCGTCCCGGCGACCGCCGACGGCAGCCCACAGACGACGCACGTGTACGGTCACTTCTTCCCGATCATGATACAACTGACGCGCCTGCATCTGGGCATTGACGCCATGCTCATCAAGCTGTGCCTGGATATAGGCCAGATTCTGCGATACCTCTTCATAACGTTTTTTCATCGGCAGCTTGAGGTTGAAGATCGTCTCGCGACACCAGCCGTTGACCAGCCACTGCGCCATCAGCGCGGCAACCTTCGCCGGTTTCTCCACCATGTCGCACACCATCCACGAGATGTTGTTACGATTCGGGCGATACTTAAATCCGTCTTCGCGCAGCCAGGTGACCTGCCCTGTATCCATCAGGCTTTGCGCCATCGGACCATTATCCACGGAATAAACCCACATGTTGCGTTTAACCAGTTGATAGGTCCAACCGCCCGGACATGCGCCTAAATCCACGGCATACATGCCATTGGCCAGACGCTCGTCCCACTCATCTTCTGGAATGAACACATGCAGCGCCTCTTCCAGCTTCAGCGTTGAGCGGCTCGGCGCATCGGCCGGGAACTTCAGGCGCGGAATACCCATGTAGAACGGGGAGTTATTGTCAGGCCAGGAATAACCGGTATAACAACAGCCAGGGGCGATAAAGAAAACATGAACCACTGGACGTTTCGGCGTTTCATATTTTGCCAGTACGCCCGCTTCGCGCAGCGCCGCGCGCAGCGGTACGGTAAATTTACGGCAGAACTTAACCAGCTCTTTGCTTTCATTGGTGTCGGCGACTTCGACCCGCAGATCGCCGCCTTTTTCCACCACGCCCTGCAACATGCCGACAATTGGCGTAATACGGTCTTCCGGCGGTAAATATTGCAGCAGTTCGCCCACCACAAACATTTGACGGGCAAAAATCAACGAGCTAAACGGCAGCTCTTTCACTAACTTTTCGGCATCGTCCTGCTGATAGCATTCGAAGATCACATAGCCCGCATTGTCTTTTACACGGGCGAAACCGAAGATTTCCCGACGTCCTGCTTTATCCGTAATTTCTGCGGCGCACTCTTTTTCAAAACCCGGGCGACACAACAATACAACCTTATTCATGGCTAACGCCCTTACGTTTCAATCGAATAGCGCCCACTAACATCAGCGCCCAGCCCACAAGGAAGCTGAAACCACCGACGGGGGTAACAAACGCCCACAGGCGTAAATGGGAGAGCGCGAGGCAATACAGGCTGCCGCTAAACAGCACCGTTCCTAATGCCAGAAACACGCTACTCCAGTAAAACCAAATGCTAATGCGTCGCTGCATGGCGACGGCCAGGCCGAAGATAGCCAGCGTATGAAACGCCTGATACTCAAGGCCAGTCTGGATCCAACCCATTTCTACGACACCCAGGGTTTTACTCAGAACATGTGCCCCAAAGGCGCCCAACGCCACAAAGATAAAACCACTTACGGCGGCAAAAATCAGCATAAAACGGCTGGTCATGTTAATACCCTACGTAATTTATTGTTCATAACGAAAGCGGAATTTTTCTTGTTCCGAGGCCGCTTTCGCCAGTATCCACTGACGGAAGGCGGCTATTTTACCCAGTTCTGCCTGACTGTCATGACAAACCAGATAAAACGCGTTTTTGCTGACCAGAACATCGTTAAACGGACAGACCAGACGTCCGGCTTCAATTTCGGACTGCGCCATAACGTTATTCGCCAGCGCAATCCCCTGTCCATGGATAGCAGCCTGTAGCACCATGGCGCTATGGCTGAAGATAGGTCCTTGCTGTACGTTGATATGATTCAGGCCAAGCTGGCGCGTATAGGCTTGCCAGTCACGCCGCGACGCATCGTGCAACAATGTGTGTTTTGCCAGATCATCCGGCGTCTTCAGCGGCTTATCACCAGTAAGTAACAGCGGCGAGCAGACCGGCAATAAATATTCTGCGTACAATTTTTCAACGCGCAGACCCGGCCAGTTGCCGCGTCCGTAGAAAATCGCCACATCAACATCGTCAGCCAGTTTGTCTTCCTGACGGTCCACCGCCTGGATCCTGACATCGATTCCCGGATAAGCTGAGTTAAAGCTAGAGAGTCTGGGCACCAGCCATTGGATCGCGAAACTGGGCAATAAACTAACGGTAAGCGCACCTTTTGCACTGCGTGCCTGAAGTTTACGCGTCGCGTCAGTTAATTGCGAAAAAATCTCTTTGATGTCGAGGAAATAGCTTTGACCCTCTTCTGTTAACAGCAGAGATCGATTGCGTCGACGAAACAGCTTCAGCCCCAGGAAATCCTCAAGTGACTTGATTTGATGACTTACTGCGGCCTGCGTCACAAAAAGCTCTTCCGCTGCGCGGGTAAAGCTCAAATGGCGCGCTGCGGCATCAAAAACACGCAATGCATTTAGGGGTGGTAATCGTTTTGACATGACTTTTAGGCTTTGATGTTAAATAAATTTAACAATTATCTAACAGGATGTAACCTATTAGTTTTTTTTATCTGAGCCATTATAAATTGTCCGTTGAGGTTCTACCAGCAAATACCTATAGTGGCGGCACTTCCTGAAGCCGGAACGAAAAGTTTTATCGGAATGCGTGTTCTGGTGGGCTTTTGGCTTACGGTTGTGATGTTGTGTTGTTGTGTTTGCAATTGGTCTGCGATTCAGACCATGGTAGCAAAGCTACCCTTTTTCACTTCCTGTACATTTACCCTGTCTGTCCATAGTGATTAATGTAGCACCGCCAAATTGCGGTGCTTTTTTTTGTCCGACTTTCTGTCGATGGCGACCGGTTAGTTATCCAGTTCTACCATCTCTTTCACATCGGTACGGTTGATCTGCTGTTTGTTGCCGTTAGCGTCTTTATACGAAATCATTCCCGTTTCATTGTCGGTCTGTGGCTTGCCATCAGATACGATTGATCGACCATCGTTGGTGTGCATCACGTAATTCGATCCAGAACAGGCGCTCAGGGCAAAAGTCAGCATACAGGCAGAGATAATTGCGGCAGTCTTTTTCATCTTCTTCTCCTTAAAGCGATTTATGCTATTAAAAACACACTCCGTAACAGGCAAAATTGCTCGCCTAACGCTATTTAGCATAAGACACTGTGAGGACTTTGCCAGGATATCCAGAGTATTCCGATGGTTAGCACAACCCTTGTGTCAGCGCCTGTTTTGCGCGACGATCGGTTTATTGAACTGAGGATGACCATGAACGCATTTAATCCCGCGCAGTTTCGCGCACAATTTCCCGCACTCAACGATGCCGGCGTCTACCTCGACAGCGCTGCTACTGCACTGAAGCCGCAATCCGTGATTGAGGCGACCCAGCAATTTTATAGCCTGAGCGCCGGGAACGTGCATCGCAGCCAGTTTGCCGAAGCGCAACGCCTGACCGCGCGCTATGAGGCCGCACGGGAAAAGGCCGCGCGCCTGATCAACGCCCCGGATGACAAAACGATAGTCTGGACCCGTGGCACAACGGAAGCTGTCAACATGGTTGCCCAAAGCTATGCGCGTCCGCGCTTACGGCCGGGCGATGAGATTATCGTCAGCGTGGCGGAACATCATGCCAATCTCGTTCCGTGGCTGATGGTGGCAGAGCAAACGGGCGCTAAGGTAGTCAAACTCCCGCTCAACGCCCATTTGCTACCGGACGTCGAGCGTCTGGTTGAGCTCATCACTCCGCGCAGTCGCATTCTGGCGCTGGGGCAGATGTCGAACGTCACCGGCGGTTGCCCGGATTTAGCCCGCGCCATTACGCTCGCCCATGCGGCTGGCATGGTGGTGATGGTTGATGGCGCGCAGGGAATTGTGCATTTTCCCGCTAACGTGCAGCAGTTAGATATTGATTTCTATGCCTTCTCGGGCCACAAGTTGTATGGCCCTACCGGTATTGGCGTACTGTATGGTAAGCCAGAATTACTGGAAGCCATGTCACCGTGGCTCGGCGGCGGCAAGATGATTAGCGAAGTCAGCTTTGACGGTTTCACCACCCAGGCGGCCCCCTGGAAGCTTGAGGCCGGTACGCCTAACGTAGCTGGCGTCATCGGGCTAAGCGCGGCGCTCGAGTGGCTGGCGGACATTGATGTTGCGCAGGCCGAAAACTGGAGCCGGGGTCTGGCGACGCTGGCAGAAGACGCCCTGGCGAAACGTCCCGGTTTTCGTTCCTTCCGTTGTCAGGACTCCAGTCTGTTAGCCTTTGATTTCGCTGGCGTTCATCACAGTGATATGGTGACGCTGCTGGCCGAATATGGCATTGCGCTGCGCGCAGGGCAACACTGCGCACAACCACTGCTGGCGGAGCTGGGCGTATCCGGGACCCTACGCGCCTCTTTTGCGCCCTATAATACGCAAAGTGATGTGGATGCGTTGGTCGCAGCCGTTGACCGCGCGCTGGAAATATTGGTGGATTAATGACAAGCCCTTTATTCGCCGGACACCCGTTTGGCACAACCGTAACGGAAGAGACGTTGCGTACTACGTTTGCCCCGCTCAGCCAGTGGGAGGATAAATATCGTCAGCTAATTCTGCTGGGTAAGCAGCTTCCGGCGCTGCCGGAGGCGCTAAGGGCGCAGGCAAAAGAGATTGCGGGGTGTGAAAACCGCGTCTGGCTGGGATATACCCTGCACGAGAATGGCACCCTGCATTTCTTCGGCGACAGCGAAGGCCGCATTGTGCGCGGGCTGTTGGCGGTATTGCTCACCGCCGTTGAAGGTAAAACCGCAGCCGAGTTACGGGCGCATTCACCCATGGCGCTATTTGACGAGTTAGGGTTAAGCGCGCAACTCAGCGCCTCGCGAAGCCAGGGCCTGCATGCGTTGAACGAGGCGATTCTTGAGGCTGCCCGGCAAGCCGGATGACGACGGCTGATGCGTCTTATCCGGCCTATAACACCGCACGAACTGTAGGTCGGATAAGCATAACGCCATCCGACACAATCAACTCTGGCGCGCCGCTTTCGCCATCATCTTCTTCAGCGCATGGGAAACGGCTACAAAGCCAAAGGTAGCCGTCACCATGGTGGCGGCGCCAAACCCTGAGGCGCAATCCATACGTTTCGGCCCTTCCGCCGTCGCCTTCATGGCACACACCGAGCCATCTGCCTGCGGGTAAACCAGCGCCTCGGTCGAGAACACGCAATCCACGCCCAGCTTGCCTTTACTGTTTTTCACCACGCCAAAATCACTCTTCAGCCGCTCACGCAGCTTGGCCGCCAGCGGATCCTGAATGGTTTTTGCCAGATCAACCACCTGAATCTGCGTCGGATCGATCTGCCCGCCCGCACCGCCGGTGGTTACCAGCGGAATCTTATTACGCCGACAGTACGCAATGAGCGCCGCTTTCGGGCGCACGCTGTCAATCGCATCGATGACATACGAATAACCCGCATTCATATACTCCGCAACGTTATCTGGCGTAACAAAATCATCGACCACGTTCACCCGGCACTCCGGGTTAATCTGGCGGATACGTTCCGCCATCACCTCAGCTTTTGCTAAACCAACGTTATCGCGCAGCGCATGGATCTGACGGTTAGTATTGGTAACGCAAACATCATCCATATCGATGAGCGTAATCGCGCCAATGCCGGTACGCGCCAGCGCTTCCGCCGCCCACGATCCCACACCGCCAATCCCGACCACGCAAACATGCGCGCCGGCAAATAACTGCAGCGCATTTTCGCCATACAGCCGCGCCGTGCCGCCAAAACGCTGACGCCAGGCGTCACTGATAACCACAGACATAGAACCTCAAATATAGAAAACAAAAAGAGCGGACAAATACCGCCCTTGATGACTGCATCACTGCCTGATGGCGGCTACGCCTTATCAGGCCTACTCAGTAATGTAGGCCGGATAAGCGAAGCGCCATCCGGCAATTAACCGCTAAATACGTTACCCGCGTTGGCCGCTGTTTTCAGCACCCATACGCGACCGTAGTGATTATACCACCCGGCACGATGTCCGGCGTCAGCGCCAATGCCCTGATAGATATCAAAGTGCTGGCCTTTAATCGCACCGCCCACATCCAGCGCCACCATCAGGCGCAGTTCATATTGACCGGTGAACTTACCGTTATTGTCCAGCAAGGGGACTTCCGCCAGTAACGTGGTGCCCGCAGGAATGATACTGCGGTCAGAAGCCACGGATGCGCGGCCAATCAGCGGTACCGCGCTGGCCCCTTTCACCGGCGCAAAAGATTGCGGCTTAAAGAAGACAAACGATGGGTTCTGCTCCAGCAGCTCACGCACTTCGGCCTCGCTGTGCGTCTCTCCCCAGTGGCGAATGGCCTGCATCGACATATCTTCTTTTTTCACTTCGCCACGATCAATCAACACCTTACCGATACTGCGATAGGCATGGCCGTTTTTCCCGGCATAGCTAAAGAAGTTTAGCGGGCTGCCGTCGCCAAAATCGATATAGCCACTGCCCTGAACATCCATAATAAAGTTGTCCATCAGGGAGTTGCTGTACGCCAGAATATAATTATCGCTTAGCGCGCCTGCGTAGATCTCGGCACGAGAGGGTAAACGTCCGCGTTTTGGCGGCATGCGATAGATAGGATACTGGAACTCGCCCTGACGCGTGTGGCGCGCCTGAATAACCGGCGTGTAATAACCCGTAAACTGGACGTTACCGTAGTTGTCCGCCCCTTCCATTTGCCACGCGTCAATACCAAACTGACGCATGCTGCGCGTATCACCGCCCGCACGTAACCATTGCTGGATAGCGTTGTAGACGTTGCTCTGGTTACCGTACAAACGCGGCGAAGCGCTGCGAATTTGATTAACCTGCTCGGCGAAATCACCGGCATTGATTGGCGCGCCAACCGCATCAGGCTGGTTCACCAGTGAGAAAGGCTGGGTAAATTTCCCGTCTTTATACTGCTGCCCACGATCGGTGGGTTTTGAGGAACACGCGGCGAGCATCGCAACGACTGCTCCCACCAGAAGATATTTTGCCCAACGTCCTTTCATTGTTCTCGTCTTATGTTGCCTGAATGCGAGACGAAGATAACAAACCCCCGTACCTAATGAAATGCGTATGCATACCCGAACGCAAATTTTGCGCAAAAAATAATCCAGAATACGTTGTTTTTGTTCATTTTCACCCTTAAAACGTGATCGAGGTGAAAAAAGGGTTGCATGAAAATGCGAGCAGAGTATAGTGCGCATCCACGGACGCGGGGTGGAGCAGCCTGGTAGCTCGTCGGGCTCATAACCCGAAGGTCGTCAGTTCAAATCTGGCCCCCGCAACCAATTAAAATCAGAAGCAGTAACGTTACTCGATGGAAGAGTAATGACGGACGCGGGGTGGAGCAGCCTGGTAGCTCGTCGGGCTCATAACCCGAAGGTCGTCGGTTCAAATCCGGCCCCCGCAACCAATCATATTTGCTGCAATATTTTTGCAAAGTAGTTCGAATCACAGCAAGGCGGCGACGCAGTGAATCCTTAGGAGCTTACTCCAGTAAGTGACTGAGGTGAACGAGGAAAGCCAACGCAGATGTGGTTTGAAATACGAAGCAAAAAGACGGACGCGGGGTGGAGCAGCCTGGTAGCTCGTCGGGCTCATAACCCGAAGGTCGTCGGTTCAAATCCGGCCCCCGCAACCAACACATTAAGCACCTTAACGGGTGTTTTTTTGTATCTGTCGTTCGTAAAAAAAAGCGCTTTTCAGCGCTTTTTTGTTATCCCCTTCTCGCCAGCGTCGCACCATCGGCAAAGTAGGCTTTAATCCCTGCCAGAATCGACTCCGCCACTTCCTGCTGGAAGGTCGCCGTCTTCAGCTTACGCTCTTCTTCGACGTTACTGATAAATGCCGTTTCCACGAGGATAGAGGGAATATCCGGCGCTTTCAGCACCGCGAACCCGGCTTGCTCAACCTGATTCTTATGCAGGTTGTTGATTTTACCAAGCTTATTCAGCACCGCTTTGCCAAACTTCAGGCTGTCGGCGATGGTCAGCGATTGCACCATATCGAACATGGTGTGGTCGACATAACGGTCACCGCTTTTGCTAACGCCACCGATGAGATCCGAGGCGTTCTGGGTTTGGGCCAGATATTTTGCCGCGGTACTGGTCGCCCCTTTAGTCGAGAGCGCAAACACCGATGAGCCGCTGGGTTGCCGGCTGGTAAAGGCATCGGCGTGAATAGAGACAAACAGGTCCGCACGCTGTTTCTGCGCTTTCGCCACACGCACTTTTAGCGGAATGAATATATCTTCATTACGCGTCATAAAGACCTTCATGTTGCCCTCTTTCTCAATAAGGGCCCGCAGGCGACGGGCAATTTGCAGTACCACATCTTTTTCACGCGTCTTGTATTTCCCCACCGCACCGGAGTCTTCTCCACCGTGCCCGGGATCCAGCATAATGACAATCGGACGATCGCGCCCCGCTTTACCCGGCTGCGGACCACTTTGCGCAGGCGGCACCTGTTTATCCAGATCGCCCTTGTTGTAATCTTCAAGCAGCGCCAGCAACGGATCCTGAACATCCTGCGCATTGGCAGGATAAAGATCCATGACCAGACGCTCTTTAAAACCGGCGACGGGGGCCAGGGCAAAGAGTTGCGGCTTCACATTCTGTTTCAGCTCGAACACCATCCGCACGGTCTGCGGGTCAAATTGCCCGACTCTCGCCGACTTAATATAGGGATCGTCAGGACGAATCTGCGCGCCGATGCCCTTAAGCACCGAGTTCAAATTAACGCCTTCAATATCGACAACCACACGCTCAGGATTACTCAGGGCAAACTGTTTGTATTTCAGCAAACGGTTGGATTCCACCGTGACGCGGGTATAACTGGACGCAGGCCAGATACGAACGGCAACGACCTGACTCACGGCAGCCAGACCAACCTGACTGACGCTCAAAAGCCACATAGCACCCGCACCTTGCAGTAAACGACGGCGACTGATTGCTGAATTGGATCCCGACATGCTTCTCCCGAGCAAAAGAAATCTTTATTGAAGTAATACGTAAAACGTCCGAATTGACCGGAAACTTTAACGAATGACGCATAATCTGTCATCTATAAAAGGGTAAACATTCTTTTTATATTCACGGCATTACTGAAAAAAATCTTCGGCATGAGTAAAAATTACGCTTGCGCACAGCACCAAAACAGAATAAAAATACACAAATTACGAATAATCATGCAATGAGGGTGTGCCGTGGTGAAGGAGCGTAGAACCGAACTGGTACAGGGATTCCGCCATTCTGTTCCCTATATCAATACCCATCGGGGAAAAACGTTTGTCATTATGCTGGGCGGCGAAGCCATCGAGCATGAAAACTTTTCCAGTATCGTCAATGACATTGGGCTTCTTCATAGCCTCGGCATCCGCCTTGTCGTGGTCTATGGCGCACGACCGCAGATTGATGCCAATCTTGCGGCGCATCATTATGAGCCGGTGTACCACAAAAATACGCGCGTCACCGACGCTAAAACCCTGGAGCTGGTCAAACAGGCTGCGGGATTGCTCCAGCTTGATATTACCGCCCGCCTGTCGATGAGCCTGAATAATACGCCATTGCAGGGTGCGCATATCAATGTGGTCAGCGGTAATTTTATTATCTCCCAGCCGCTGGGCGTTGATGACGGTGTGGACTACTGCCATAGCGGGCGTATTCGTCGTATTGATGAAGAGGCCATTCACCGTCAACTGGACAGTGGCGCGATAGTCCTGATGGGGCCAGTCGCCGTATCCGTTACCGGTGAAAGTTTTAATCTGACGTCAGAAGAGGTCGCCACGCAGTTGGCTATCAAACTGAAGGCGGAGAAAATGATTGGCTTTTGCTCCTCCCAAGGGGTCACCAACGATGATGGCGATATTATTTCCGAATTGTTCCCTAACGAAGCCCAGGCGCGCGTCGAGTCACAGGAAGAGAAAGGTGACTACAGCTCAGGTACGGTGCGCTTCCTGCGTGGTGCGGTGAAAGCCTGTCGCAGTGGCGTACGCCGCTGCCACCTGATCAGCTATCAGGAAGATGGCGCGTTGCTGCAGGAACTGTTCTCACGCGATGGCATCGGTACGCAAATCGTGATGGAAAGCGCGGAACAAATTCGTCGCGCCACCATTAACGATATCGGCGGCATTCTGGAACTGATACGTCCGCTGGAACAACAAGGCATTCTGGTCCGCCGCTCCCGCGAACAACTGGAAATGGAGATCGACAAATTCACCATTATTCAGCGCGATAACCTGACCATCGCCTGCGCCGCACTGTATCCTTTCCCGGAAGAGAGGATTGGCGAAATGGCCTGCGTGGCGGTACACCCGGATTACCGTAGTTCGTCACGTGGGGAAGTATTGCTGGAGCGGATCGCCGCGCAGGCCCGGCAAATGGGGCTGAGTAAGCTGTTCGTACTGACCACCCGCAGCATCCACTGGTTCCAGGAACGCGGCTTCACGCCGGTGGATATCGACCTGCTGCCGGAAAGCAAGAAAGAGATGTACAACTATCAGCGGCGATCAAAAGTGCTGATGGCTGATTTGGCCTAGGCGTGGCTGCCGGATGCGGCATAACAGCCGCATCCGGCCTACAGCTACATCATGCCGTCATTAAATAATGCTGATAGCCCGCTGCGGCGTTCGGTACGCATGACAATTGCCCCGCCCAATATTCGTTCATCGGCATACAGCGACAGACGGCGGCGCGCGCGGGTTACGGCGGTATAGACCAGCTCGCGGGTAACCACGGGGGAATGCTGGCTGGGTAAAATCAGCGCCGCATGATCAAACTCAGAGCCCTGCGATTTATGTACCGTCATCGCCCAGGTGGTTTCATGCTCAGGCAAGCGGCTGGGTTGCACCGACTTAATCGAACCGTCCGGCAGCGCAAACCACACCCTCAGCCCTTGTCCGCGATCGAGGGCAATGCCAATATCACCGTTAAATAATCCCAGCGAACTGTCATTGCGCGAAATCATCACCGGTCTTCCCTCATACCAACGACTGTGCGTCGAACGGTGAATTTTACGTTTTTGCGCCATCACCTGCTCAATGCGCTCATTCAAACCGCCTACGCCAAACGGGCCTTCCCGCAAAGCGCACAGCAGCTGATACTCATTGAAGGCCTGAATGATGGCATCCGGCGCGGCGCCCTCATGCAGTAAATCCAGGTAGTGCCCATAACCTGCCAGCGCCTCATCCAGCATCGCGGCGTAATCTTCACTGCTGCGTAACGTGCGTTTTTCGATATCGCTGAATCCCTGCTGGAAAACCGTTTTTACCGCAGCTTTGTCACCGCGATTAATCGCAGCAGCCAATTGACCGATCCCAGAATCACTGCCGAAACGATAGCTTTTTTGCAGCAGACACAAGCTGTCACGCAACGCCGCCGCCTGAGTACCCGTTCCCGCCGGAATAGCGCTCCCGGTCAGGCGACTAAGCTGCCGGGCACGTTCCGGGGTAAATCCTTCGCTGACAAAAGCACAAATATCCCCGAGCACCGCCCCCGCCTCGACGGAGGCGAGCTGGTCACGATCGCCGAGAAAAATCACCCGCCCGTGCGGCGGCAGGGCATCGATAAGGCGCGACATCATCGGCAAATCAATCATTGAAGCTTCATCCACCACCAGCACATCCACATGCAGCGGATTCCCCGCGTGATGACGCAAGCGCTGGCTGCCGGGCTGAGCGCCTAATAACCGATGCAGCGTACTGGCATCATCGGGAATGCGTTGCTTTTGCTCATCGGTAAGCGGCAGTTCTCGCAACGCCGCTCCCAGCGAGGCGGTCAGACGCGCAGCCGCTTTTCCCGTTGGCGCCGCCAGACGAATACGGCAGCGTTCACCGTCCGCCATCTGGATCAACGCCGCCAAAAGTCTCGCGACCGTTGTCGTTTTTCCAGTGCCCGGCCCGCCGGAGATCACTGATATACGGCGGGTCAGCGCCACAGCAGCGGCCACCTTTTGCCAGTTAACGCCTTCCGATGATGGAAACAGCGCCTCCAGCGTGTCAGTCAGCCGTTGTTCATCCACCTCAATGGCATGGTTAACTTCACTGAAAAAACGCGCCACCGCGCGTTCGTTATGCCACATGCGGTTCAGATACAGGCGATCGCCGTACAGCACCAGCGGGGTCGGTTGCTCGCCACGGCTTACTGCCCCGGAGGCCAGCAAACATTCCGCCCAGTCTTCAGGCTCGCCCATCTCAGCAAGCCAGGCGCTTAACAAAGGATGAGCATCTTCGCGTAAGGATAATCGCGAAAGCGGTAAGCAGACGTGCCCTTCTCCCGCTTCGCGGCTGAGCAATGCCGCAGCCAGCGCAACCGCAGGATTACCATTTCCGGCCACTGCCAGCGCAAACTGGGCATCCAGAGGCCGGAGCTGTTTTTGTTCAACGGCTTCCAGTAATCGTTTCTGGATTGTCATGACATCTCCTCCAGCTCCGCACCAGCAAACATCTCATCCATCAAAGCGATCAATTCTCCGTCTGGTCGGGTGGCGTAAATTCCCTGCTGCGGATCCTCGCCATCAACGCCGCGCAGGAAAAGATAGATAACGCCGCCAAAATGGCGTTCATAGTCATAATCAGCAATGCGATGGCGTAAGTAGCGATGCAGCGCCAGGGTATAAAGTTGATATTGCAGGTCGTAGCGATGCGCCTGCATGGCTGAGGCCATCGCCTGCTGCGTGTAGGCTGCGCTGTCTTCACCCAGCCAGTTAGATTTGTAATCAAGCAGGTAATAACGCCCCTGATGACGAAACACCAGGTCAATAAACCCTTTTAGCATGCCGCGTACCTGCATAAAATCCAACGCAGAGCAGCCCGCTGAGAGCGGATCGTATTTACGGATCAACGCATCAAGTCGGCTGGCCATCAGCGGCTGCGAAATCGGCAGATAAAACTCCATCTCCACCTGTTTTTCACGGGCGGAAAGTTGGCTCAAACTGACGCCCGTCTCGTTAAGAGGCGCCTGCAAAATGGCGTCCAGCCATGCGGTCAAAACCGGCGTCCAATGCGCGTCATAACCGCCCAAGGCCAGTTTTTCCTCGACCCAATGCGGATCTACCGGTTGGGTAAAATCAAGGTCCTCAAACAGGCTATGCAAAAACGTGCCCGGCGAGGCGCCGCGCGGAAATTGATGCGGGGTGAGTCCTGACTCCGCAATGACCTCGCCAACGCCTGCGGCATCAACATCCAGGCGCGGGATCAGATCCTGCGCGATTCCATGTCCGCGCTGTTGCAGGCCGGAATAACTGGTCACGCGCCAGCCATCGCCGGGGGTGCGTTGCAATGTTCTCGCACTCAATGTGGCGCTGACCGGCTGTGCAACCTGCCAGCGCTCACCGTCAGGTTGACCTGGCGTCAGGCAGGCAATATCGTCGCAACCCAGCGCGTCAATCGCGCCACGCAGTCCCACGGCATCCATTGGCTCACCTTTTTGCAACAGACGACCAAGGGCGCTCTGATGCACATCGGTATCCCCTTTTTTATCGCCCCGACGACGTATCAACGGCGCAACGCCAAGGCTGCAGTGCCATACCGAACGGGTTAGCGCAACGTAGAGCAAGCGCAGGTCTTCCGCCAGGCGTTCAGCCTCTGCCAGCTCAACGCTCTCCCTGGCGTCACTGAGGTCCAGTACCGCTTCAAAGGAGCTGCGATCGTGGTAGAACGCCTGATCCTGGACGCGGAAATTCGTGATAAACGGCAGCCAGACCAGCGGGTATTCCAGCCCTTTCGATTTATGAATAGTCACGATTTGTACCAGATGCTTGTCGCTTTCCAGTCTGAGCTGCTGGCTTGACGCATTGCTGTCCGGTTCAAGAATATGCTGGGACAACCAGCGCACCAGCGCATGCTCGCTTTCCAGTTGCGATCCCGCTTCCTGGAGCAGTTCGCTGATATGTAAAATATCGGTTAGACGGCGTTCGCCCCCTGCCGTCGCCAGCAGGTTTTCCGCAATCTGGCGATTTGTCATCAGCGCACGCAGCATCGGCATGACGCCGCGTTTATGCCAGATTTGACGATAGCCGTCGAATTCTTCAACTACCGCATCCCAGGCATTCTCATCGTTATTTAATGCTTCAATATCCTGCGCATTCAGCCCCATCATTGAGGTCGCCAGCGCGCTACGCAGTGTGTTTTCCCGTTCCGGCGTCATCACCGCTTGCAGCATCCACAGCAATTCCTGCGCTTCCAGCGTTTCAAATACGCTGTCACGGTTCGAAAGGTAGACGGAGGGAATCGCCAGTTGCGTCAGGGCATCGCGGACCAGCGCCGCCTCCTGGCGGCTACGAACCAGTACGCTGATGTCTGAGGCGCGTACCGGCCTGGATGCTTTACCGCTGACCAGTTGCGCATCACCAGAGTGTCCGGCCTTCAGCCAGTCGCGAATTTGCGTCGCGCACACCTGCGCCATGTAGTTCTGGTAGTCGCCTACGCCACAACTTTCCCCTTCCATCAGCCACATACTCATTGCGGGCTGCGTTTCACCATGTAAAACAAACCGCAGCGACTGGTTTTTCTCTGCAAATTTTACCGGGCTAAAGGGGATTTCGCGGAACATAAAGGCGTCGTCCATCTGGCTGAAAAGCGTATTCACGCTATTGACCATGCCGGGGGCAGAACGCCAGTTGGTATCGAGCGTATAGTGTGCGCTGACTTCGCTGCGCGCCTTCATATAGGTGAAAATATCCGCGCCGCGAAACGCATAAATAGCCTGTTTGGGATCGCCAATCAACAGCAGCGCGGTCTCTGGCTGATGCTGCCAGATCCGGCGGAATATGCGGTACTGCTGCGGATCGGTATCCTGAAATTCATCGATCATCGCGACCGGGAAACGGGTACGGATAGCCGCCGCCAGCGCATCGCCGCTGTCACTGCGCAACGCCGCATCCAGACGGCTGAGCATATCGTCAAAGCCAAGCTCGCCGCGTCGACGCTTCTCCTCAGCAACAGCGGAACGGATCTCCGCCAGCGCCCGGGTGATCACCAGATCGCGGAGAGTTAACGGTTCGCTAAGTAGTTCATCAATGGCGACGAAAAGCGGGTGCTGAGGCGTTACGCCCCCCGCTTTGGTGCGCTCTTGCAGAAAACGCTGTGAGAATTTCTCCAGCGCGTCAGGAAGCTGGTAACTCTGGGTTTCTTCCTGTGCCCATGCGCTGATCTTTTCGATCCACTTGCTCTGGTTACCGCGATTGAATTTACGTCGGTCGATCCCTGAGGCTTCCAGCAGACCGTCCAGCTCATCAACAGAGCCGCGCCATTGCTGCTTAATCCGGTTAATGCGGGCGAGAATTTGTTCGTGTCGGGAGGCCAGCGTTTCGTCATCGGACGGGGGAGCCTTGATCACCGGCGCTTCGCCCTGCAGATAGCGATCGATATCCCTCAATAGCGCCTGAGGACCTTTCCACGTTTCAAAAATGACCTGCGCAATGTCGCGGGACAACGGATAGCAATGCCGCCGCCAGAAGTCCGCGCACGCCTGATAACGCAGCAGTGATTCGTCTTCAATCAGTTGCTGTTCAAACAGCATGCCTGACTCAAAGGCGTTGAGGCTCAGCATGCGCTGACAAAAACCATGAATGGTAAACACCGCCGCTTCATCCATCTGTCTTTCAGCCAATAGTAGCCACTGGGCGGCCTGTTTTTTATCGGCTATTTCGTCTAACAAACGGGCATATAGCGGGTTGTCGGTGGTTTCACGCAGGCAGGCAATGCGCAGCTCATGAATGTTGCTACGAATTCGGCCACGCAGTTCCTCTGTGGCCGCCTCGGTAAAGGTGACCACTAACAGTTCTTCAACGGTCAGAGGACGTGGAAAGGCGGCAGAGCCGCCCAGTCCAAGCAGTAAACGTAAATACAGGGCGGCGATGGTAAAAGTTTTACCGGTGCCCGCAGAGGCTTCAATCAGGCGCTCGCCCGTCAGGGGCAAGCGCAGTGGATCAAGGGACTCAGCGGCATCATTCATTCTTGTCACTCATCAGGGGTAAGGTTTGCTGCAACGCGCTGACGGTCTGCCACACTTTCCAGCCTTCCGGGCGCACGTATTCTGCTTTCCCGTTCTGACTGCCGGAAACCTGTGACAGTATCGCCATGCCTTGCGGCTCAACCACCGCCTGATGGAAGAAGTCGGCAAGTTTTTGCGGCGTCAGCAGTTTAATCTGAGCCACTATTTTATCACGTGAATCGAAGCGCATATTGCCGCGATCAAAATCTTTGCTTAACTGTGAGGCTTCTTCCCCCAGCGTTTGCGGCGCCTGTAGCATTTGCGCAATGATCGCCTGCTGAATTTGTGCAAACTCTTCTGGTTTCATTGCCCGCAGCTTCGCTTCCGCCGTCGGGAAAAATGCTTTATAACGCTCCCAGAGGTAAGACGGTTGCTTATCACTGCTTTGTAACAGGAACCCCATCCCCCACTGACGCCCAACGCTCATCGGGAAAGCAAATACGGCATAGCCTAACTGCTCTTCAGTACGCAGTTGGTTGTAGAACCACGGCTGAACAATTTGCCCTAACATGGCGCTGTAGGCTGAACTGCTGTATTCGTCATAGCCAGTTGGCACAAATACCGCCGCCAGCGCAGAATCCGTGCTGCTGCCCGCTTTCTCAAAGATGACGGACTGCTTCTTGTCCACGACCACTTCTTTGTTCCGGCACCACTGCGAGCCCTTCGCGCCAAGCTGTTTCTGAATATCCTGCGCCATGGTTGTAGCCTGAGCTTTGCTCATATTACCCACCACCAGGAACTCAGGCCGCGCCCCCGCTTTTAACGCATCGCGGTAGGACATCACCTCTTGCAACGTAATGGATGGCAATAGCGCGCGACGTTCATCGCGTGAGAAATAGGGCACCTGAGACAGCATTTGCACCGGCATAATCGCCTGATCGTAGGCTTTACCTTTTTCCGCAGAGTCCATCATCTGGGCGTACCAAGATTTCGCCTGTGCAAGTTGTTCATCCGTTGAGGTGTAGCTGAAATAACCGCTCAATAACGCCTGAAAAAGCTGCGGCAGACGTTGAGTGTAACCGTTAGCGTTAAGCATCAGACCATTGTTAGCGTTGGTCGAAAAACCTATTCCCCCCACCGATGCCTGGTTGCTTAACTGATCGAGCGCGATTCCCGCCAGGTAATCGTTCAGGGCGAATAATACCTGGTTGCGCGCGCTGTCCATCGCTTTCGGGTTACGCAGGATCACGCTGACATCAGCCTTCGGCTCGCTGGCAAAATACTGGCTCGGCGCATACACCACGCGCAAATCCGGCTCATCGACGATCAGTTCCGGGTGAGCGTATTTTTTATCCGCTTTGATCAGCGTGAAATCATCCGGAATGTAGGGGTTCAGCTCTGGCAAAGACAGCGCAATGCCCTGTGCTTTTTGCTGCCAGTCAGCAAAGGTTTTGTCGCTGATTTTGTCCACCTGATAAGGCGCATCGACAAAATAAGCGGTTTTATTATGCGGTTCTTTCGCGCTGATATACCAGATACGCGCATTCTGCGGCGTCATCATTGCCAGACGTTGCGCAATGGCTTGCGCATCATATTGGTCGGCAATATTCACCGCATCCAACGTATGCTCGACGGGAACGCGGATCATGGTATCAGCCAGCCATTCCACGTAGTCCATATCACGAGTGATTGAAGGATAACGGAAATCGAGATCCAGCACGTGCGCCAGTTCGTTAAAGTAGCGTTTATCGACGCCTTTCTCACGTAACAGATTGAGATAGCTAAAGATAGCCGCAACAACTTCATCGCGGTTTGCCAATCCTTTGTCGGTTAACGTCGCAGAAATGGCTAACACCCCGCTGTTGCCATTCACCACCGGATCGGAATCGGCGCGAATGCCCTCCACCAGCCCCTGTTTTTGCAGCCAGTCGGACAGCGTACCAGGACTACGATTGCCAATCAGGTAGGTTATCAGTTCATCAGTTTTACTGCGGAACTTTGCGCTGTTGTTATCGATACGAAACTCGACGCGCAGGACTTTGCGCGGCATTGCCGGCACATAGTGGATGATGATGCCTTTCTGCGCGTCGGTGACAACCGGTACGGTGATTTCCGGTTTTTCGATATTTCTGTTCGGTACGCGGCCGAAAGTATCAGCGGCTATCCGCGCCAACTCTGGCAGTGGTTTATTACTATAAATCACCGCCTTCATCAGGTTCGCGGAGTAGTACTTTTCATGAAATTTTTGTAAGGCCAGCACCACCGGGTTACCCGGTTTATCGCTTAATGTCTCCAGATTTCCGCCGGAGAAACGCGAGCCAGGGTGCGCCGGGTTGATCGTCTCAGCGCTAACCTGCGCCATACGCATCCCATCCCGGGTACGCGCCAGCGTCAGCTCGGAGTTCACCGCGTTACGCTCGCGATCGGCATATTTTTTATCCAGCAACGGATCGGCGATCGCGTCCGCCAGTCGATCCACTGCCCCCACCAGCGCGTCGTTTTCGACTTCAAGATAAAAAGCCGTACGGTAAGGCGCTGTGCTGGCATTGTGGCTGCCGCCATGCATTTTCAGGAATTCAGCCAGGCTGTCGGGCTGCGGGTATTTTTTCGAGCCCATCAGACACATGTGTTCGAGATAATGCGCCAGCCCCTGATGATCGTCCGGATCTTCCAGCGAGCCAACAGGCACCACCAGTGCAGAAAGGGATTTCACGGCCTGCGGATCGGATACCAGCAACACGACCATGCCGTTATCAAGGCGCACGGCCTGATACTGGCGGGTATCTTTATCGCTTTTACGGATGGTTTCAGCTAAAGGCTGCCAACCGGTATCTGCCTGACTTACGGGAACCCAAAGGGCGACGAACAACAGTAATGCGCTGAACCAGGTGCTGCGGGGCATTCACAAACCTCATCATTAACGTATTCACCTGTTCACTGCAAACCACGTATCAATACGTGGCATGAACAGGGCAAGACTTCGTGCTGAACAAGTCAGCATCTTCTCTTTTTAAGAATCAGTCCGTGACAGAATGCGCATCATAGTGGAAGCCATCAAATTGCGCAATTTTTATACAACCATCAGGACTGGTTAAAGCGAAAAATCGGTAACAGATAGCGCTGTGACTGTAAAACAATGCGTTCCAGCGTCTCGGCATCCAGTTGACGCCACAGGCGTTGATACCAGATATCATCGCCTTCGCCACGAACCATCATGTTGCCTTCATAAGCCTGCAAAAACTTACTGCGCGCTTTTTGCAGCGTATCGTCGTCCTCTAACATGGCATCATTTGCAGCGTCATAACAGGTTTTTATCCATGCGCCGCCGCTTTCCGGTAATACCAGCAATGGCGACGACATGCCTTCCCGATATCCCTCAATGAGCTGCGACAAATACAGCAGCGCCTGTTCTGCCGCCAGTGGAGGGAAACGCCATTCCCCGTCTTTGCGCAGGAACAACCGACTCTCTCCCGTACCGCCACTGGCACAATAGACAAGATGTTCCAGCCAAAGTTGCACTCCCTGGGCAATGCTTATTAATGATGGGCGCCAGCGCAACAAACCGTCCTCTTGCACCTGCGGCAGCCAACCGGTGATTTGCACACCGTTACAGATGAGATCAATCTCCATGCTCTGGCAAGGCTGACGGCAGGCAATAATGCGTTCAGCCAGCGACTGCATCTCCTGACGCTGCGTATCCCACAGAATTTCGCCAAATGACCCATAGGGCAGCACGCCTGCCGCACGAAAACGGCGGAACAGTCGTTCAGCATCGTTCTCTTCAACCAGCGTGTTAAGCAATTGCTGATTAAGCTGATAGCGAGTTAATCCTTCCAGAACAAAAGGTTCAGTTTCCGGGATCTCACTTTCTTCAGAACGAAAGTTGACCTGCAAACGCATCTGAAAAAAGGCCCGTACCGGATGAGACCAAAATCGCTGTAACGTTTCCAGCGTTAACATGGCTGGCATTTCAAAGGGGAGAGGCTGCACAAAATCCGTATGCGCTTTTCCTGACAGGCTCGCCGCAGGCAGCCACTCCCGGGCGTAGCTTTGCTGTTCGCCGGGCTGATAGTTTCGTGCGTCAAAAGGCATGCGGGTATGCAGACGGGTAATGTGCGCTTTTACCCGGGCTTCGCTTTGATCGCAGGTCAACGATTCGTCGCCCGGCAAATAGTGGCTTTGCCCGATGTAATCCATCAGTTCCTGCACCAATACCGACGGGAAGCGTTCGCTGTTATCCTGAATTGAGCGGCCAATGTAGCTGATGTAGAGCGTTTGCTGCGCCGAAATTAATGCTTCGAGGAACAGATAACGGTCATCATCGCGACGGCTGCGATCGCCCCGCATCGGTTTTTGACTCATCAGATCAAAGCCCAGCGGCGCAAGCTGACGCGGATAAACGCCATCGTTCATGCCCAGCAGGCATACAACCTTAAAAGGAATAGAGCGCATCGGCATCAGCGTACAAATGTTAACGGGCCCTGCCAGGAAGCGCTGGCTAATGCGTTCCTGGTCGAGACGCTGCGCCAGCTCATCACGTAGCAAGGAAAGCGGTACGGCATCGCCATACTCAGCCCCCAGTCCTTCAGTAATAATGGCCTGCCACTGCTGTTCAATCAGCGTCATCGCCGCTTCGGTATCCGCATCCGGCAGGAAGAAATCATTAAGCATGTCCCGACAAACAGGCAGCCACTCTTCCAGCGGGCGCTCCTGCGCCAGTCCTCGACGCCAGAGATTAAGCTGCATCAGCAACGAGGCCAGATGCCCTACCAGTTCGGCAATCAAACCGCTCGACTCATCATAGGGCAATACCGATTGCCACTCGCCCTGGGCGCTTTCCATCGCATAGCCGAGCAGCATGCGCGTTAAACCAAATTGCCAGGTATGCTGACCCGTTGGCGGAAGTTCCAGCTCACGCACGTTATCGTCGTCAATTCCCCAGCGAATACCTGATTCATTGACCCACAAACGAAGATAGCGCAGACCATCTTCATCAATATTGAAACGTGCCGCCAGCACGGGTACATCCAGTAATGCCAGCACATCCTCAGAGACAAAACGGCTATCCGGCAGCGACAGCAGACTGATAAAGGCCTGCAAGACGGGATGAGACTGACGCGCCCGACGGTCGGAAATCGCATAGGGTAAGTAACGGTCGGCTGGCGCGCTGCCAAAAACCGCCTGAATGAACGGGCTGTAGCTGTCGATATCCGCCACCATCACGATAATGTCGCGCGGCGTCAGCGTGGGATCTGCTTCCAGCATTGCCAGCAGTCGGTCATGAAGAATTTCCACTTCACGCTGAGGGCTATGGCAGACATGGAAAGTCACGCTGCTGTCGTTCACATCAAGCAGTCGTTTGTTATCGCTCCGGGAATACTCGTCCAGCGTAACGCCCGCCACGGCCCGGCTTTGTAACTCGAGAATATCCGACTGAATGTTATGCAAAAGATTGTCTGGGGTTATATCGACAAACGCATCCAGCTCCTGGCTGTTTTCCAGTTCTGAAAGCAGATAAATATAATCACGTCCCAACTTACCCCACGAGGCCAGCATCGGGTTGCCTACATCCTGCTCACCATCACTGTTAAACAATCCTGCCGCATTCTGAGTATCACGAAACAGCGGTAGGTGACGTTCTTCAAAACTGTGCCGACGCTGACGCGCCAACAGCTTTGCCAGCCAGGCGGGATCTTTAATGTCGCCCCAATAGTAGCGACAAGGGTTGGTAAACAGCAGATGAATATCAATGTGCTTACCCAACGCCTGCAAGGCCTGCAGGTAAACCGGTGGTAGCGCCGAAATTCCGCAAATAAAGACGCGAGAAGGCAGCCCCTGCGGACATTCAGACACATTTTCCAGGGTGTGAATAAATCGCTGATATAAATTGGCGCGATGCCAGCGCGGTTGACCCAGTTCAGCGGTGTATTCCACCAGCGCTTTCCACAACGGAGCCTGCCATGCCTGAGCCTCGCCGAGTCCTTCAATCTGGCGCCCCGCTTCCCACTGCGTTAACCAGTCAGGGCGATAAACTAAATACTGATCGAAAAGGTCCGCCGCGCGAGAGGAAAGCTGAAACAGCTTACGTTTATCGGTGTCGTCCGTCAGATAATTTCGCAGCAGTGCGAAGTCATCGTTATCCAGCAATTGCGGCAGCAGAGTCATTAACTTCCAGCTCATGCTCTGTTTGCTGAACGCGCTCTCTTTCGGGATATCCGGCAGCACGCGCACAAACATATCCCAGATAAAACTCGCGGGTAGCGGGAAATCGATGTTGGCGGCGATACCAAATTTCTGTGCAAGGGTCATCTGTAGCCACTGCGCCATACCGGTGCTTTGCACCAGGATCATTTCCGGCTCAAAGGGATCGTCCAACCGCTCGCGCTCAACGATAAACTCCATTAACGCTTCCAGCACATCCAGACGATTGGAGTGGTAGACCCTTAACATAGCGGCTCCTGACTACTGACGGTTCGGGCAATGCAGACGTGTCATTTGACCTTGCCTGCCCAGAGGTGAAGAAATTTTAACGCTGATGCTGACACATCCTGCTTCCGTTGTCTGCATTCGGTTAACCTGCCAGTTCACAGGTGGTGAAAACGGATACAGCTGGGTTTGCTGCCAGGCGTGACGCCAGAGTTGCTGATACTGGTTTCTGACGATAAAACTGTTCATCAACGCCCGCTGGTATCCCGATAGCGCAGTCACAACCATGATCATCAGCACCATTGCCAGCATCACTTCCGGCAGGCTAAAACCACGTTGTCTGTTCAGGGAGTCTGACATAACGCTACCGCCTTTAACGGACAAAAATCGCTCCAGCCATGCGCCGAAAATTCGATATTGCCATCGATAACCGCTCCCTGACGCCATAACGATACCCCTTCATAATGCGCAATAAGCAGCACGGAAGTCTCAGTAAGTCGTCGCAGGCAAACCGCGACATCCTGCCCGGTATAACGCCGACACTGTAAAGCCGGTTGTAAGCCCCAGGACTGCATGCGTCCCCATTCGATGGCGGATTGCACTACCGCCTGCCGTTGCAAAGACCGACTTTCCGTTGTAACACGCGATGCAAAACTCGTTTCTTGTCGGCTAACACCCTGCAATAACAGGCTGCCGAGCACCAGAAGTAGCAGGACCATCGCCAGGGACGAAACACCTCGCTCACTATTCACAGGTTGAAACCTGTCACACTGTAAAAGGCTTCAATGACTTTTTGCGGTTCGACGTTGCTCACTCCACGCAAACGCAACGTAAGGAGTGGTTGAAATCCGCGAATATTCAGGCGCTCAACCTTAAACGCCTGAATCTCTATCGTGGCTGGATCGGTCATTTTCTCCCACCCTTTGCCATTACAACTCGTTGCTCCTCGCTGGGTCTCCAGGACTTTGTCCTGTAAACGAAATCCGATGGTATCGGACTCTTTCGCGGGAACGCTCTCCCAGATGCCGTTACTGTTGGCATCCCAACGGGCAATGACACAGTCACCCTTAGCCGATATCACCAGTCCCTCTCCGACACAGCTTCCCCGGCAATACCCTGCCCGCTGAAGATGTTTTGCCACGGTATAGACCCGCTGCCATATTTCATCCTCCAGCGCTAGCTGGCGCGTATTGCGCAGGATCTCTCGCTGCAGAGCGGGTAAAAATCGCGCTGCGCTAAGCAGTAAAATGCTGCTAATGACCATAGCAATGAGCACCTCCAGCAGTGAAAAACCCTGCTCGTTTACAGACATGACCTGGCCTCATCGCGCTCGCAAAGCCTGATCCGCCCCCAGCCTGATACCACCACGCGCCATTCGCCTGCCGCATTTTTCAGACGAATATGTCCAGCCCATGCCGTATTGCGCAGCCCATAAAAGGCCAGTGAAGGCGTTATCTCTGCCATTTCGACATCGTCCCAGCGCGGTGCAAACACCAGCGGTGAAGTCGGTTTACACCCGTCTTGTAAAGCCGCAGAACTGACCAGACACCACGATGGCCCATCCTCCATCACGCTTATCACGTTATCGCGGTTACGCCAGTTAGCATCTTCACGTAATTGCAGCAGGTAGTCCCGCACCTGACAGGCGGTCTGCCACAGGCGCTGTTGTTGTTGCCAGGACTGCCAGCCATACAACCCGGACGCGCCAAGCGCCGCGACAATCAGCATCGCAATCAGGGTTTCGAGAAACGTGTAGCCTTGTTGTTTGTTCATGCCGCCAGTATGGCGTGAGGAAAATGAATAACGAGCGGGAAATTCGGTTTCTACGGCGAGCTACGGGGAATATTTGACGCGTTGCAGAGCGTTGCAATATTTCAGGAACCCGCGCCGAAGAATGAAATGACAGACAAAAAAAACCGACGCGCGAAGGCGTCGGTTGTGACAGCATCAAGCCCGGTTAGATAGCTACTGGCGCTTTAATACCGGGATGTGGATCGTAGCCTTCGATTTCGAAATCTTCGAAGCGATAATCAAAGATAGATTCAGGCTTACGTTTGATGATCAGCTTCGGCAACGCGCGCGGTTCGCGGCTAAGCTGCAGATGCGTTTGATCCATATGATTGCTGTACAGGTGCGTGTCGCCGCCGGTCCAGACAAAATCACCCACTTCAAGGTCGCACTGCTGCGCCATCATGTGTACCAGTAAGGCGTAGCTGGCAATGTTGAATGGCAGACCGAGGAACACATCGCACGAACGTTGATACAGCTGGCAAGAGAGCTTGCCATCCGCCACATAGAACTGGAAGAAAGCATGGCACGGCGCCAGCGCCATCTTATCCAGCTCACCGACGTTCCATGCGGAAACGATGATGCGTCGAGAGTCCGGGTCATTTTTCAGCTGGTTTAGCACCGTGGTGATCTGGTCAATATGGCGACCGTCCGGCGTTGGCCACGCGCGCCACTGTTTGCCATAAACC
Source organism: Citrobacter werkmanii (assembly GCF_008693645.1). Classification (NCBI taxonomy): domain Bacteria; kingdom Pseudomonadati; phylum Pseudomonadota; class Gammaproteobacteria; order Enterobacterales; family Enterobacteriaceae; genus Citrobacter; species Citrobacter werkmanii. The sequence continues at coordinate 4,171,945 of NZ_CP044101.1, forward strand.
GGGCCTAAATTACCGTTTTCATCCGCCCATTCATCCCAGATTGAGACATTGTTTTCATGCAGGTAGGCAACGTTAGTGTCACCCTGCAAAAACCACAGCAGCTCATGAATGATCGAGCGTAAATGGCAGCGTTTAGTCGTAACCAGCGGGAACCCTTCCTGCAGATTAAAACGCATCTGATGACCAAAAATGGAAAGCGTTCCGGTTCCGGTACGGTCGTTTTTCTTTGTGCCTTCATCCAGCACTTTTTGCATCAGTTCTAAATACTGTTTCATGGTTCCTCAGGAAACGTGTTGCTGTGGGCTACGGCGGTACGCCCAAACCATCATAATAATGCCTGCGACAATCATCGGGATAGAAAGGATCTGTCCCATGCTGATGTACTGCACCCAGGTGCCGGTAAACTGTGCGTCAGGCTGGCGGAAGAATTCAACGATAATACGAAACGCGCCATAACCAATCAGGAACAGACCGGACACCGCACCCATAGGACGCGGCTTGCGAATGTACAGGTTCAGAATGATAAACAGTACAACCCCTTCCAGCGCCATCTCATAAAGCTGCGAGGCGTGACGCGGCAGCGAGCCGTAGGTATCAAAAATGGACTGCCACTGCGGGTTGGTTTGCAGCAGTAAAATATCTTCGGTACGGGAGCCCGGGAACAGCATGGCATACTTGAAGTTCGGGTCGACGCGTCCCCACAGTTCACCGTTGATAAAGTTGCCCAGACGCCCTGCGCCCAGACCAAACGGGATCAGCGGAGCGATGAAATCAGAAACCTGGAAGAACGAACGCTTGGTGCGTCTGGCGAAGATAATCATCACCAGAATCACACCGATAAGCCCGCCGTGGAAGGACATGCCGCCATCCCAGACGCGGAACAGATACAGCGGATTATCGAGGAACAATGGGAAGTTATAGAACAGTACGTAACCAATACGTCCGCCGAGGAAAACCCCGAGGAAGCCTGCATACAGTAAGTTTTCTACTTCATTTTTAGTCCAGCCACTGCCCGGACGATTAGCACGGCGCGTCGCCAGCCACATCGCGAAAATAAAACCCACCAAATACATCAAGCCGTACCAGTGAAGCGCGACGGGTCCGATTGAGAAAATGACCGGATCGAAATCCGGAAAATGCAGATAGCTACTGGTCATCTGTCACCACAAGTTCTTGTTATTTCGCTGAAGTCAGACAGCAATTGATAAGCGCGCCTGCATAAAGCAGGCGCTCCAAAGGTGCGAATGATAGCACAAGGGGATCGCAGCGGATGCCGGGAAGATGTAAAAGATCTGTATAGGTAATCTTTCCCCCGTAATGCCTGACAGCGTTACGCTTATCAGGCCTACAGTCCCCCGCGAATCAGCCCCCCCATACCGCGGCGCTCCATAAAGGCCGCCACCTGATGGCGTACTTCTGCCGCCATCTGCGCTTCCAGGCTGCGCTGAGCCAGCGTTTGCGCCTCGCCAAAATCGATATGGCGCAGCAGATATTTAACGCGAGCCACGGATCGACCGTTCATTGATAAATGACGGAAACCCAGGCCGATCAGAATGGCCACGCACATCGGATCGCCCGCCATTTCACCGCATAAGCGCAAATCGATACCGCTTCTTTCGGCTTCTTGCGCAATCATCGCCAGCGCACGTAACATCCCCGGATGCAGGCTGTCATAAATGCTGGCCACCCGCGTATTGTTACGATCAACGGCCAGAATGTATTGGGTGAGATCGTTGGTTCCGACCGAGATAAAGTCTATCCGGTTAGCCAGATGCGGCAACATAAACACCATCGACGGAACTTCCAGCATGATGCCGATGCGCGGTTTCGGGATTGCGTAACCGATCATCTCTTCCACTTCGCGTCCGGCGCGTTCAATCAGGCGTCGCGCTTCGTCCACTTCATCAATACTGGTCACCATCGGCAGTAAAATGCTCAGGTTACCGGTTGCCGCGTTTGCACGCAGCATGGCCCGGACCTGGATCAAAAAGATCTCCGGTTGATCGAGCGTAATGCGGATCCCACGCCAGCCAAGGCATGGGTTCTCTTCACTGATCGGCATGTAGGGCAGCTGTTTATCGGCCCCGACATCCAGCGTCCGCAGAGTCACCGGCTTGTCGTTAAACATTTGCAGCATCCCTTGATACTGCGCAACCTGTTCTTCTTCCGAAGGAAAGCCGCTTTGCAGCATGAAAGGAATTTCTGTGCGATACAGACCAATGCCATCGATCCGACTGCCCAGCTTCTCTTCATGTTCCGGGCTGAGGCCCGCATTGAGCATCACCTTCACGCGCTCGCCGCTTTTTAACTGCGCCGGTTGGTTAACGTCATCTTCCGCCAGGCGGCTCAGCTCGATCTCTTCACTGATAAGGCGCTGGTATTCCTGGACCAATACCGGTTCCGGATCGACCAGCACTTCGCCACGATAACCATCCACCACCAACGTTCGACGGTGTAGTACTGACGGCTGGATATCAGCCCCCATGACGGTCGGAATACCCAGCGCACGCACCATAATCGCCGCATGAGAGTTGGCTGCGCCGTCCCGGACAACCACGCCGACTAACCGGTCCTGGGGAAGTTCCGCCAGCGTCGTAGCGGAAAGCTCATCCGCCACCAGCACAAAACGTTCCGGCCAGGCATTCGGTCCCTGGATCGAGTCGTCAAGATGGAACAGCAGACGCTGGCCCAGCGCGCGTAAATCTCCGGCCCGCTCTTTGAGATAGTTATCGCTCAGCGCGGCAAACTGTTCGGCAAATTTTTCGATGATCGTTTTAACGGCCCACTCAGCCACCGAGCCGTTATCCACTTCCGCAAACAGTTCGCGGCGCAGACGGGTATCGGAAAGCAGGTGCGAGTAGAGATCAAAGATCGCCGCCGTTTCTTTCTGCGCCCCGGCGGTAAAGCGTTTGCTGTAACGGCGGAATTCGTTCGCCGCCTCTTCCAGCGCGCCGGTCAGCCGCTCGCGTTCAAGCACCGGGTCCAGCGTTGAAGCCTGATAGACCTGCTCCATCAGCGGTAGCGTTGCATCCTGCCAGCCTTCGGCAATGGCTACGCCGGGAGCGGCAGGCAATGCACGGATACGCGTTTGCCGGTATTGGCCGAACAGTGCGTTCAGTTGTGACTGGGAAAGTATGGCCGCCATTTGCGTGGCGAGCGTCACCAGGAAAGACTCTTCGCTTTCGTCGTACTGACGTAATTCACGCTGCTGCACCACCAGCACACCTAACAGCTGACGACGCTGAATAATCGGTACGCCTAAGAACGCACGAAAGCGCTCTTCTTTTACCGAAGGGATGTATTTAAAGCTGGGATGTTTTTGCGCATCGGCGAGGTTGATAGGTTCCGCCAGCCTGCCAACCAGGCCAACGATACCTTCATCAAACGCGAGTGCGACGGTGCGACCACGTGGTTTTTTCAGACCTCGTGTCGCCATGAGGTAATAACAACGTCGGTCGTGATCGGCCAGATAGACCGAGCAGACCTCTGTATCCATCGCAAGACAGATGTCGGTAACCAGTATATTGAGCGCCTCATTAAGACGCGGAGCACTGGCCACCTTTTCGACTATTTCGCGCAGGCGGGTGAGCATAATTTGCGTAGCTTAACCTCTTTTACGTCTGTACGCAGGTGCGCTTTGCGGTTTAGGAGTGCTCTCCTGAAGCGCCATGACAACACTTGCGAATTCTTTCATCACCCTGCGATAGACATCGCGTTTAAATGACACCACCTGTCGAACCGGATACCAGTAACTCACCCAGCGCCAGCCGTCGAACTCAGGTGTACTGCTGGTTTGCATATTAATTTCAGCATCGCTGCTGACCAATTGCAGAAGAAACCATTTTTGTTTCTGGCCGATACAAACCGGCTTTGTGTCCCAACGCACCAAACGTTTCGGTAACTTGTAACGCAACCAGTTACGAGTAGAAGCAAGGATCCGTACATCTTTACGGCTGAGACCCACTTCTTCAAAGAGTTCCCGGTACATCGCCTGCTCTGCCGTCTCTCCTGCGTTTATCCCACCTTGTGGGAATTGCCAGGAGTGCTGACCAAATCGCCGGGCCCACATGACCTGCCCCTGGCGGTTACAAATTACTATCCCTACATTCGGGCGGTAGCCATCGTCATCAATCACCGGACTACCTCAACATAAACCTTATATACAAACGATTGTTTCACACTCCTGAGAGGCGGTAAACCACTCTGTTAAGGGTGCGATATTCTAATAACAATTGAATAACTCACAGCGAAGCCCAGAGTTATAAACAGAAGAAGGGCATTCAGGGCGATTTTATTCACCTTTTCTGTGGATATAGTTGTGAAGAAGTACGGAATTACTATGGGAAAACCCAGAACAGTCCGAATAAGACATTCGTCACATATAAAAAATAGTCTTATTTATTCATTAAGTTAAAAACGATCGGCACCAACGCACACACATAAATGTGATGTGTATCACGCACACGATCTTCACGCTGATGAAAGATCGACCAGCGTTGGTTTTATCCACAGATTATGCCAATAAGTTAGGCACAATTTGTGTAAAAATTCGATTTTCGTCGCACGTCAAGGCTGTAAATTGAAACAGTAGTGGGGGTTTTTCACAGTTATCCCATCTTTCTGTGGATAACATGGTGTAAGATCCTGTTCATTGTCAGTGACCAGAATTGGAAAACCCGCATTGCTGTTGCGCAACTGCGCGCGTGTGAATATAAAAACCAATATAAATCATATAATTGAATAAAGCATGTGGAAAAAGATAAACTCTGTCCACACGGTATAAAATCATTGCTCATTTTTTCACCTAAGGGTTAATCCGATGCCAGAACTCCATCCGCTACTTTCTCCACCTGACTCTGAAGCCCAATTGCTGACTCAGGCGCGGCAGCTTGCGGGCTACTCGTTGGGAGAATTGGCGACCATGGCGGGACTCGTCACCCCCAGGGATCTCAAGCGTGATAAAGGCTGGATTGGCGTCCTACTGGAGATTTGGCTGGGTGCCAGCGCAGGCAGCAAGCCGGAGCAGGATTTTGCGGCGCTGGGCGTGGAGCTGAAAACGATCCCTGTGGACAGTCTTGGCAGACCGCTGGAAACCACCTTCGTATGCGTAGCGCCGTTAACTGGCAATACAGGCGTCACCTGGGAAACCAGCCATGTGCGGCACAAACTTAAACGCGTACTGTGGATCCCGGTAGAGGGAGAACGCAGTATTCCACTGGCTGAACGTCGCGTCGGCTCGCCCTTGCTCTGGAGCCCAAACGACGAAGAAGACCAGCAATTACGGTTGGACTGGGAAGAACTAATGGACATGATTGTGCTAGGCCACGTCGAACGCATCACCGCTCGCCATGGGGAAGTGTTACAACTGCGTCCCAAAGCCGCCAATGCCCGAGCGCTTACCGAAGCGATTGGCGCCCATGGCGAACCCATCCTGACCCTGCCGCGCGGGTTTTATCTGAAAAAGAACTTCACGCGCGCATTGCTTGAGCGGCATTTCTTATTCCAGCCGCAATAGGCACTGCCCGGCCTTTCACCCGCCGCGTTACGGGCCTATAATTACCGCTTCTTTTTTTTGGCAGGACTTTGCTCGATGTTATTTGCATGGATAACCGATCCTAACGCCTGGCTTGCGCTCGGTACGCTGACGCTGCTGGAGATCGTTCTTGGGATCGACAATATTATTTTCCTCTCTCTGGTTGTAGCCAAACTTCCGACAGCGCAACGCAATCATGCCCGACGTATTGGGCTGGCGGCAGCAATGATTATGCGTCTGGCGCTGCTGGCCTCTATCGCCTGGGTAACACGGCTGACAAACCCGTTGTTCGAGGTATTTGGCGAGGCGATTTCGGCGCGCGATCTGATCCTTCTGCTCGGCGGGTTGTTCCTGATCTGGAAAGCCAGTAAAGAGATCCACGAATCCATTGAAGGTGAGGAAGAGGGACTGAAAACCCGCGTCTCTTCATTCCTGGGCGCGATTGTGCAGATCATGTTGTTAGACATTATCTTCAGTCTGGATTCCGTAATTACAGCGGTAGGCTTGTCTGACCATCTGTTTATCATGATGGCGGCGGTGGTGATTGCCGTGGGCGTGATGATGTTTGCTGCTCGCCCAATTGGTGAGTTTGTCGATCGTCACCCTTCAGTGAAAATGCTGGCGCTCTCTTTCCTGATTCTGGTCGGTTTTACGCTAATTCTGGAAAGTTTCGACGTCCACGTTCCAAAAGGATACATCTATTTCGCCATGTTCTTCTCTATCGCGGTAGAGACACTGAACCTGTGGCGTAATAAAAAAAATCCGCTCTGATGAAATCTGTCGCTCCCCGCAAGGGGAGCGAATACCGCACCGTACCTACCTCTTCTCACAGTTTAAGATTTTACTGCTTTCGTCATGCATAACTTCGCGTTATTACTAAACTATTGTCAGACGCAGGCCATGAGAGGATAAGCAGATGAAAAAATGGGCAGTTTTGATTTCCGCCGTAGGACTGGCTTTTGTAGTTTCTGGGTGCAGCAGCGATTATGTAATGGCGACAAAAGATGGCCGGATGATCCTGACCGACGGAAAACCAGAGATTGACGACGATACCGGTCTGGTGAGCTACCACGATCAGCAAGGCAATGCGATGCAGATCAACCGCGACGATGTATCTCAAATCATTGAACGCTGATGGTTGAGGTCAGCAGCGCGCTGACCTTAACAATTTTACTTCCCTTTTTCTCTTCCCTCAGCCATTTTTATAATCCTTATGTTGTGATTATAAAAAGGAAACGGCTATGCAATATCACCGTATACCCCACAGCTCGCTGGAAGTCAGTACACTGGGGCTGGGCACAATGACGTTTGGTGAACAAAACAGCGAAGCCGACGCCCATGCACAGCTCGATTATGCCGTGGCACAAGGCATAAATTTGATCGACGTTGCCGAGATGTATCCGGTACCGCCGCGCCCTGAAACCCAGGGGCTCACCGAAACGTACGTGGGCAACTGGCTAGCCAAACACGGTAGCCGCGAAAAGCTAATCGTGGCGTCGAAGGTCAGTGGACCATCACGTAACAACGACAGCGGCATTCGACCGAATCAGGCGCTGGACCGTAAAAATATCCGTGAAGCGCTGCACGACAGCCTGAAAAGACTGCAAACCGATTACCTGGATCTGTATCAGGTTCACTGGCCGCAGCGCCCCACCAACTGCTTTGGTAAGTTAGGCTACAGCTGGACGGACTCCGCGCCGGTCGTCTCCCTGTTGGATACGCTGGACGCGCTGGCTGAGTTTCAGCGCGCGGGAAAAATTCGCTACATCGGCGTTTCCAATGAAACCGCGTTTGGTGTGATGCGTTATCTGCATCTGGCGGACAAACACGATCTGCCGCGCATCGCCACTATCCAGAATCCCTACAGCCTGCTGAACCGTAGCTATGAAGTTGGACTGGCAGAAGTCAGCCAGTACGAAGGGGTTGAACTACTGGCCTATTCTTGCCTGGGCTTCGGTACGCTAACCGGTAAGTATCTGAACGGCGCGAAGCCTGCCGGCGCACGTAATACGTTGTTTAGCCGTTTCACACGCTACAGCGGTGAGCAAACGCAAAAGGCCGTTGCAGCCTATGTGGATATCGCGAAACGCCATAATCTGGATCCTGCGCAAATGGCGCTGGCATTCGTGCGTCGTCAGCCGTTTGTCGCCAGCACCCTGCTGGGAGCAACGACGATGGAGCAGTTAAAAACCAACGTTGAAAGCCTGCATCTGACGTTGAGCGAAGAAGTTCTGGCCGAGATTGAAGCGGTGCATCAGGTGTATACCTATCCTGCACCATGACGGTTAGTGCCTGATGGCGCTACGCTTATCAGGCCTACAGAAAGCATTCCCTGTAGGCCCGATAAGGCAACTACACGTCACAGACTAATGGCGGCGCTGCCAAATCCATAGCGCCGCAATCGCCAGCGCAAACAGCGCGCCAAATCCAATACCAATCGCTACCGCCGGGATCCCCACCAGCACCGCCAGCGAGTAAATACCCAGCATCAGCAGCATCGCGCTGTTTTCACCCAGGTTTTGCACCGCAATCGCATTACCCGCACCGACGCTTTTCTTGCCCCGCTCCTGTAACAACGCATTCAGCGGCACCACAAAGAACCCGCCTGACACGCCAATAAGCATCAGCAACGCGTAAGCCGGAAGCAGCGCATGTTGCAGCGAGAAGATCAGCACCACGACGCCAATCAGGATCCCCGCAGGCATACAGCGCGACACGGTTTCCAGCGTCACCAGCTTCGCCGCCGCACCCGCGCCGACCACAATCCCAATCGCCACCATGGCATTCAGGTAAGTAGGTGTGGCGTTATCGGTGATGCCCAGCGCCACCGGCACCCACAGCACCAACAGAAAACGCAGCGTGACGCCAGCGCCCCAAAAGAGGCTGGTTCCCACCAATGAGAAACGCGTCTCACCGTTACGCCACAGCGAAGTGGCCGCACAGAAAAAACTGCGGGTCATTTTCCCCAAATGCCAGGACTGGCCAGGGCGAGCCGCGGCCAGCTTCGGGATAAACAGGTTAGCCACCACGGCACCCGCATAGGCCAGCGCACAGGCAGAAAGCGCAGCAATCACGTGCCAGTCGGCCAGCACGCCCCCCGCCACAGAACCGAGTAAAATCGCGGCAATGGTGGAGGCTTCCATCAGGCCGTTAGCTTTCACCAGTTTGTCGCCAGTGGTCAGTTCACCGAGAATGCCATACTTGGCTGGTGAATACGCCGCCGCGCCGATCCCCACCAGCGTATAGCCGAGAAACGGATTAACGCCGAAGCAAATACTCGCCGCGCCCAGCAGCTTCATGCCGTTAGCGAACATCATCACCCTGCCTTTGGCAAAGCTGTCCGCCACCTGCCCGACAAAGGGCGCAAACAGGATGTAAGCGCCCACAAACACCATTTGCAGGATCGGCTGACTCCAGTCCGGATAAAATTGTTCCTTAAGCAAAGCCAGCGTGGCGAACAGTAAGGCGTTATCGCCAAACGCCGACAGGAACTGCGCGGCGATAACGGACATCATCCCTTTGGACCAGATAGAAGTGTTAGTGTGCACTGACTCACTCATGTTGTTTTTCCGGCTCATCGACCCAGCTTTTCAGCGTGACAAAATCCGGCTTACCGCTGCCGAGTAATGGGAGTTGTTTCAGGTGGCGAATATCACGCGGCACGGCAAGTTCAGGCACGCCGTGCGCTCGCGCATACTGCTGCAGTTTTTCGCGCGTCAGTTCACTGTCGGTGGTGAACAGCACCAGCGCCTCGCCTTTGCTGGCATCGCTTTTGATCGCCGTGGCGTGCATTTTATCCGCAGATACCGCCAGCGCCAGTTGCTCAACCATTTCCAGCGAGACCATCTCTCCGGCAATTTTAGCAAAACGCTTGGCGCGTCCCTGGATCTGCACAAAGCCGTTTTCATCAAAGCGCACGATGTCTCCGGTGTCATACCAGCCGTGCTCAATCTCACCCTGCGCATTTTCTGCCGTCGGCACTTCCAGCACGCCGGGTTTTTCGACGCGCAAATAGCCGCTCATAATATTAGGGCCTTTTAGCTGTAAACGCCCTCCGTCCTCAATGCCTGGAACAGCTAACAGTCGGGCATCCATACCGGGCAAGATGCGCCCTACCGTTCCTGATTTCGCCGCCATCGGCACGTTGATTGACACCACTGGCGCACATTCCGTCACGCCATAGCCTTCAAGGACGCGCAGACCAAATTTCTCCTGCCACAGCTGTTTTGTGGTGTCTTGCAGTTTTTCCGCTCCCGCCACCACATAGCGCAGACGGTGAAAATCATAGGGATGCGCGAAACGCGCGTAGTTGCCAAGGAACGTTGACGTACCAAACAGTACGGTGCAGTTCCGGTCGTAGACCAGCTCCGGCACAATGCGGTAATGCAGCGGGCTGGGATAAAGAAACACTTCTGCGCCGGTCAGCAGCGGCGTGAATAATCCCACCGTCAGACCAAAGGAGTGAAATAGCGGCAACGCAGACATAAAGCGGTCGTCGGCGGTGAAATCGGCGATGGTTTTAATCTGCTCGACGTTCGCCAGAATGCTCTTGTGGCTGTGTACCACACCTTTCGGATGACCTTCCGAGCCAGAGGTAAAGAGGATCACCGCGGCCTCTTCCGGCTGCTGTTTCACCTGCGCCAGATGCGGCGCCAGCAGGTGTGAGAAAATCCACAGCTTATCGCTAAACGTCACATCGGCTTTCAGGTCTTCCAAGTAAACCCAGCGCACCTGGGTGAGCTGCTCCGGTAAATGCCAAAGTTTGCCTTTATCGAGAAACTGTCGGGAAGTGAAGATAGTTTTGATTTCTGATGCAGTAATGGCGCTGGTTAGCCCTTTTACACCTGCTGTATAGTTCATCATCGCCGGAATACGTCGACGCGCAATAGCGCCAAAAATGACCGCCGCGCTGATCCCCGCGTTTGGCAGCATCAGGCCAATTTTTTCACCCTCAGAGGTATATTTTTCCAGAATACGCGCCACAAACAGCGTCTTCGTCAGCAGTTTACGGTAGCTGTCCGGCGTAAAGTTAACATCTTCAATGCAGTTTTTGCCTGCGCCAAAGCGATATTTCGCCGCCAGCAGAGACTCATAAAGCGTTTCACGCGGGCGCACCGCCATGCGCGCTTCCATCATAATTTGATGCAGCATTTCACCCGCGATTTTGCGGCGATCGCGAGCACGCGGCGCTTCCGGCATCGGCATATGGGTCGGCGGCAGGATGTGCAAGCGAATACGCGGGAAGAATCGCTGTTTAACCAGACCTTTCAGGCGACTAAAGCGTGACAGCTCCGCGCCTTCGATGCGCACAGGAACCACCGTGGCCCCTGACTTTGCCGCGACAAACCCGGCGCCGTCATAGATTTTCATCAATGAACCGGTGGTCGAAATACGCCCTTCCGGGAAAATAACCACCGGACGCCCCTGCTCGACCAGGCGAACCAGATGTTTAATCGACATCGGTTTGGTCGGGTCTAACGGCACGAAATCAATCAGCGGGGTCAGCCAGCGCATGTACCATTGCTGACTAATAGAGGTGTAAACAGCAAAAACGGGGCGGATCGGTAAAAAAAGCGCCAGCAGGATGCCGTCGATAAATGAGACATGGTTGGGAGTAATTAGAACGCGTTCTCCCTGTAGCGCGCTGATATCGCCCGTGACGCGAACGCGGAAAAGCACGCGAAACAGATTACGAAAAAAGCCAAATAGCATCTCAACTCCCTGTGCCATTAATTACATAAACATTAATGATGGGAGAGTATACGAGTTGGGGAATGGGCGCGACAGGTAACTGGTGAATACAATCCGAAAAAAAACCTGCGCATCCGCGCAGGTCGGTGCAAGAGACAGGTACGAAGTGCGTACCGAATAATCTCACCAATCAATACCTCTGGGATCTTGATTGTGGTCGTCAGCAGCCAGATACGCCAGTGCGAAAACGCAAAGGAATGAACCCAAATGCAACGAGTTGTGTAAATTATCGGTTACTGTTACAGATAGGCCGAAGACAAAAAAAAACCTGCGCATCTGCGCAGGCTGGTGTAAATCTAGTGATCAACCCGAAAGTTGATTTCACCTATCAATACCTCTGGGATCCCAACTTTAGCAATCTGCTCAGTGCCCTCACCAGCAAACAATCGCAACAGCACATCGCAAAGTGTAAGTAAAAATTAGCGTTTTCTATTTTCTGTCTTACTTCGCTCGCGCGCGCTCACATTTGCGACGTCCTGACAGGCAATCTGCTTGAACAGCCAGCCGTTTTCCGTAACACTGACACAATGTAAGCGTTTACCCACAACAGGTACTATCATGGCGACCATAAAGGATGTAGCCCGACTAGCTGGTGTATCAGTCGCCACCGTTTCTCGAGTGATTAATGATTCCCCCAAAGCCAGCGAAGCATCGCGTCTGGCCGTAACGAGTGCAATGGAATCACTCAGCTACCACCCCAACGCCAACGCGCGTGCGCTGGCGCAACAATCTACCGAAACCGTCGGACTGGTGGTTGGTGATGTGTCAGATCCATTTTTTGGGGCAATGGTTAAAGCTGTCGAGCAGGTGGCCTATAACACCGGTAATTTTTTACTGATCGGCAACGGCTACCATAATGAACAGAAGGAACGTCAGGCGATTGAACAGCTTATTCGCCACCGCTGCGCTGCGCTTGTTGTCCACGCCAAAATCATCCCGGATGCAGATCTGGCTTCATTAATGAAGCAAATCCCCGGCATGGTATTAATCAACCGAATTCTGCCAGGATTCGAACAACGCTGCGTTGCCCTCGATGACCGCTTCGGCGCGTGGTTGGCTACCCGACACCTTATTCAGCAGGGCCATACGCGTATCGGTTATCTGTGCTCCAATCACACCATTTCAGATGCGGAGGATCGCCTGCAAGGCTATTACGATGCGCTGACGGAGAGCAATATACCGATTAACGATCGGCTGGTGACCTTTGGCGAGCCGGATGAGAGCGGCGGTGAGCAGGCCATGACCGAGTTGCTTGGCCGTGGTAAAAACTTCACGGCTGTAGCCTGCTATAACGACTCAATGGCGGCTGGCGCGATGGGCGTGTTAAATGATAACGGCATTGATGTACCAGGCGAAATTTCCCTGATCGGCTTCGATGATGTGCTGGTTTCCCGCTATGTGCGTCCACGTTTGACCACGGTACGCTATCCGATAGTGACGATGGCGACCCAGGCCGCTGAACTGGCGCTTGCGCTGGCGGAGAAGCGACCTGCGCCTGAAATCACCCACGTATTTAACCCAACTCTGGTGCGCCGCCATTCCGTTTCGACGCTGACAGAGCCGGGCAATTCTTCGTCAAACGATTAACCAGGATAGCGTCATGACCACGATGTTGGACGTTTCACGACACGCTGGCGTCTCAAAAGCGACCGTTTCGCGCGTGCTGAATGGTACGGGTCAGGTAAAAGAGAGCACGCGCCAGAAAGTGTTTAAGGCCATGCAGGCACTTGATTATCGACCCAATTTTTTAGCGCGTTCTTTAGCGAACCGTACCAGCAATAGCATTGGCCTGGTGGTTTCCACGTTTGATGGATTCTACTTTGGCCGCCTGCTGCAACAGGCTTCGCGCCAGACGGAATCTCACGGTAAGCAGTTGATCGTCACCGACGGTCACGACACGCCGGAGCGTGAACAGGAAGCCGTGCAAATGCTGGCCGACAGGCAGTGTGATGCCATTATTCTCTATACCCGTTATATGAGTGAGCAGGCGATTATGTCACTGATGAACAGCATTGCTATGCCGTTGCTGGTCATTAACCGTGATGTCAGTCAGGCCCGCGATCGCGCGATTTTCTTTGAACAGGAAGAAGCCGCGTTCCAGGCGGTCAATTATCTGATCTCCCAGGGGCATAGCGATATTGCCTGCATCACCGTGCCGGGCCATACCCCTACCGGTAAATCACGTTTGATGGGATATCGTAAAGCGCTGGAAAAAAACGGTATTCCCTGGGACCCCGGCAAGGTTAAATACGGCGATTCAACGATGACGCGTGGCTATGAAGCCTGTCGTGAGCTGCTGGAGGAAGGGGTGACATTCAGCGCTCTCTTCGCCTGTAACGATGACATGGCATTAGGTGCATCAAAAGCGTTGCATCAGGCTGGCCTGAAGATCCCGACGGACGTCTCGCTCTTTGGTTTTGACGATGCGCCCAGCGCTAAATGGCTGGAGCCGGGACTCTCTACCGTCTATCTGCCGATTGACGCCATGATAACAACGGCAATTGACCAGGCTATCCGTCTGGCCAACGGTGAGAGCGTAGAGCCGATCCCACCGTTTACCGGCAAACTGGTGTTGCGGGAATCGGTGACAACGGGGCCGTACTTTAAGTAATCAGATGCCGGATGGCGCTACGCTTATCCGGCTTTTCACAACGCTGTATTCAGATTAATTCCAGCGCCAGTAGCTCATCAATAGTCTGACGACGACGGATCAGTCGCGCCACGCCGTGATCAAACAACACCTCCGGCAGCAGCGGGCGGCTATTGTAGTTTGACGACATTGACGCGCCGTACGCCCCGGTATCATGCAGCACCAGATAATCCCCCGGCACCACCGCTGGCAGTAGACGGGTTTCCACATTTCCGCCTTCCTGCTGGGTAAAGACGTCGCCGGACTCACACAGCGGCCCGGCTACTACGGTTTCTATTTGCGCGGCTTGCTCCAGAGAACGGCCATCCCCCGCCAGTGCAGAGATATGATGATAGCTACCGTACATCGCCGGGCGCATCAAATCGTTGAAGCCTGCGTCAATCAGCACAAAGTGGCGGCTGCCCATCGCTTTTACGCTGCGCACCTGCGCCACCAGCACGCCGGATTCCGCCACCAGAAAACGGCCCGGTTCGATCTCCAATTTAACAGCGTGACCCAGATGACGCGCAATTTGATCGCGCGCGGAGTTCCATAACCCAAAATAATGATCGGTGTTGATCGCCTCTTCGCCCTCACGATATGGGATCGACAGCCCGCCGCCCGCGGAGATCGCCTCCAGATCCTGACCAAACTCGACAACCTGACGCACCATCGCGCCGCATACCTGTTCCAGATGGCCGTAGTCGACGCCGGATCCGATATGCATATGAATGCCAACCAGCTTCAACTGATAGCGCTGGATCACTTCCAGCGCCGCCGGTAGATCGCTGTACCAGATACCGTGTTTGCTGTTCTCGCCGCCGGTGTTGGTTTTCTGACTATGTCCATGACCAAAGCCAGGGTTGACGCGTAGCCACACGCGATGGCCCGGCGAAAGCTGACCCAGTTGCTCCAGCATATCCACTGAACCGGCATTTACCGGAATGCTCAATTCATGCACCCGGGCGAGCGTCGCGCCATCGATCATATCGGCGGTAAAGACAATCTCATCTTTTCCCGGCTCAAAACCCGCCGCCAGCGCGCGTTCAATTTCGCCCAGCGAGACGGAATCGACCTTCACACCCTGCTCGCGCATCAGGCGCAGAATATGAATATTTGAGCATGCCTTCTGGGCAAAACGCACCACGTCAAACTGGCTCAGTTTGGCAATCTGCGCGCGGATAATCTGCGCATCATACACCCACACCGGGCAGCCAAATTCAGCGGGCAGGCGTAGCAGGTTGTCGGCGGTGAGATCGGTATCAGTGCTGTTGAGTGGGCGTGGCATGGTGTGCTCCGGTATTGGCTTTTGCATGATTACGCCACAGCCCGAAAAGAATAAAAAATATCGTTTTATCGTGAGTCTATGCAAAAATGATATGGATTACATCATTCGAGGATTCGCCATGCCCGCCGTTAACCTGCGCCATATTGAAATTTTTCACGCCATCATGACCGCAGGCAATCTGACGGAAGCCGCGCGGATGCTACATACCTCGCAGCCGACCGTCAGTCGGGAACTGGCCCGATTCGAGAAAGTGCTGGGATTAACGCTGTTCGAACGTTCGCGTGGCAGGCTGCATCCGACCGTGCAAGGGTTACGTCTGTTTGAAGAGGTGCAACGTTCCTGGTATGGTCTGGACAGGATTGTGAGCGCCGCTGAAAGCCTGCGCGAATTTCGTCAGGGCGAATTATCGATTGTCTGCCTGCCGGTATTCTCACAATCTTTTTTACCGCCGCTGCTGGAGCCGTTCCTCACACGCTACCCGCAGGTCAATATTCAGATAGTGCCGCAGGAGTCACCATTGCTGGAAGAGTGGCTGTCGGCGCAACGCCACGATCTGGGCATCACAGAAACTCTGCATACTCCCGCCGGCACTAAACGTACAGAATTGCTGGCGCTGGATGAAGTATGCGTGCTGCCACAGGAACATCCGCTGGCCGAGAAATCCGTGCTCACACCGCAGGATTTTCAGGGCGAAAACTACATCAGCCTGTCGCGGACCGACAGCTACCGTCAGCTTCTGGATACCTTGTTTAATGAGCATCAGGTGAAACGCCGCATGGTAATAGAAACCCATAGCGCCGCTTCAATTTGTGCCATGGTGCGGGCGGGCGTAGGGATCTCGGTGGTCAATCCATTAACGGCGCTGGATTACGCCAGTAGCGGGATCGTTATTCGCCGCTTCAGTATTTCGGTACCGTTTACGGTCAGCCTGATTCACCCGCTTCATCGCCCCGCCTCGGCGCTGGTAGATGCTTTTACCGCGCATCTGCAAGCCCATCTGCCGAAGCTAATCGATCCGCTGAACGCTATTTTGCATCGACAGACGAAAGCATAAACTCCACCGCATCTTGCGCATGGATAGCCGCAGTGTCGAAAACCGGTAGTGGGCTTAGCTCGGCTGGCACCAGCAGACCAATCTCGGTACAGCCAAAAATTACCCCTTGCGCGCCCTGCTTAGCCAGCTGAGCAATCACACTGAGGTAATAATCGCGGGACGTTTCATTGAATTCGCCGAGGCACAGCTCATCGAAAATAATCTGGTTTATTTTTTGCCGGTCGTTAGCGTCAGGGATAAGCGTACTAATGCCAAATTCAGCCTGTAAGCGCCCACGGTAAAAATCCTGCTCCATGGTGTAGCGCGTACCCAGCAGCGCCACGTTGCTCATCTGCTGCTTTTGTATGGCGCGACCAGTGGCATCAGCAATATGCAGGAACGGTACATCACAGGCGGTTGCAATCGCATCAGCAACCTTGTGCATCGTGTTGGTACACAACACGATGCCCTCAGCTCCCGCCTCCTGTAGCCCTCTGGCGGCCTGCGCGAGGATCTGCCCGGCCCGCTGCCAGTCGCCGCTGGACTGACAGGCTTCAATCTCATGAAAATCTACGCTGTGCAACAGAATCTGTGCCGAATGCAGGCCACCCAGACGCTGTTTTACCCCTTCATTAATGAGTCGATAATAAGGAATGGTGGATTCCCAGCTCATACCGCCTAACAGACCGATCGTTTTCATCGCTTCCCCTCATTTGTTGTTATCTCTTCAGTGAACCAAAGATGTGATCAACTTTCCACATCTGTTGGTGTGCATTTCTTTTTATACTTTGCTGATATAAATTTAATAAAACACCGTTTCACTAACTTACAGGAATGTCGGATGTTTATTTTTCATAAAGAGACCACGCTTGAAGATCTGGGCAATGGCGTTACCCGTCGCATTCTTGCTCACGACGGTAAAATGATGGCGGTTGAGGTGAACTTCGAGCAGGGCGCGATTGGTCCGCTGCACAACCACCCGCATGAACAGCTGACTTACGTTTTATCCGGTGAGTTTGAATTTACTATTGGGGAAGAAAAGCATGTCGTTTCCGCAGGTGACACCCTGTATAAACAGCCCAACATTATGCATGGCTGCGTCTGCTTAAAAGCAGGAACATTACTCGATACGTTCACTCCGATGCGCGACGATTTTCTGCACGGGTAATTTCGCTGTTCTCAAACCATGCTACTGACCGGTCTGAGAACACGCTAAAATGCGTACTCAGTTCCCTAAAAATGCATACGTTACAAGGTAGGGTATTTTCCTTCGATACCAGCTCGCATAAGCGTTAATTCCGGGATGCGCCCCGCCATGTGGGCGATTACAGTCACGTTAACTTAATTAACGGTGACGGATCGCCATGACAAAAATGACAACGGCCACTCCACATGACGCGGTCTTCAAACAGTTCTTGTACCATCCCGATACCGCAAGAGATTTTCTGGATATCTATCTTCCATCAACCTTGCGGGAGCTATGTGATCTGCAAACACTAAAACTGGAATCAGGCAGTTTTATTGAGGATAGCCTGCGAGCCAGCTACTCCGACGTGCTGTGGTCATTAAAAACAAACGAAGGCGTTGGATATATCTATGTTGTTATTGAGCATCAGAGTTCGCCAGACGCTCACATGGCATTTCGGCTAATGCGCTACGCCATGGCTGCAATGCAACGCCATCTGGATGCTGGCCATAAAACATTACCTTTGGTGATACCGATGCTGTTTTATCATGGCGCTCTCAGCCCCTACCCCTTTTCACTCTGCTGGCTGGATGAGTTTGACGATCCCGCATTGGCACGACAGTTATACTCAGCAACATTTCCGCTGGTAGATATCACCGTAATACCCGATGACGAAATTATGCAACATCGCCGTATAGCACTGCTGGAATTGATGCAAAAACATATCCGCAAGCGTGATTTAATGGGATTAGTGGAACAACTGGTCTCGTTGCTGGCTACGGGATACGCTAATGACAGCCAGCTCAAAACGCTATTTAATTACATGATGCAGTTTGGAAATACGCCTCACGTTGATAAATTTATCCGTGAGGTTGCCTATCGGGTACCACAGCAAAAGGAACGTCTGATGACTATCGCGGAAGTATTGCAACAGGAAGCCAAACAACAAGAGGCGTTACGCATTGCCCAGATGATGTTAGCGAATGGTATTAGTCATGAAATTATACTAAAGATAACCGGGCTGTCTGCTAAGGACATCCTCGCCAGGCAGGCCTCTCCACATTGAAACAGGTAGCAATGGGAGCCCGATAATGAGTTGATCTATCGGGCTCTCTGCTCACTTACACCCCAATATTTCTTAGCTTCTCACCCGACATCAGCTTGCGCTCGATGTGTTCCAGCGTGACGTTTTTGGTTTCCGGGATAAGCCAGAATGTAATACCGATAAAAGCGACGTTCAACGCGGTATACAGCCAGAATGTACCCGCCGCGCCGATGCTGTCGAGCAGCGTCAGGAACGTGGCGCCAATGATCATGTTCGACACCCAATTGGTGGTGGTCGAGCAGGTGATACCAAAATCGCGGCATTTCAGCGGCTGAATTTCCGAACACAGGATCCACACTACCGGCGCGGCGCTCATCGCGTAACCTGCAATGCACATCATGGTCATACCGACTGACAGCCAGGATAGACCACTGGAAGCCGTGCCGTTATCAAACTGCATCAGGCAATAGCCGAGTACCAGCGTCCCAATGGCCATCACGCTGAAACCAATTTTCAGCGCCGGTTTGCGTCCGGCTTTATCAACCGTAAAGACGGCAATAAATGTCGCGAACATGAACGTTAAGCCAACCACCAGCGTGGCAATCATCTGCTGTTCGGTGGTGGTAAAACCCGCCATTTTAAAAATGCGCGGCGCGTAATACATAATGATGTTCATCCCGGTGAACTGCTGCATCGCCTGCAACAACATTCCGAGGAAAACCGCACGACGCACGTTACGGTTAATTTTAAACAGCGCCCATCCGCCCTGCTTCAGCTTCAGGCTTTCACGGATTTCGTTCAGCTCATCGCGGGCTTTTTCTGACGTATCGCGCAGCATTCGCAATACTTCTTCGGCTTCGATGTGGCGACCTTTTTCCGCCAGCCAGCGCGGACTGTTCGGCAGGAAAACCACCAGGATAATCAGTAAAACCGCCGGGAGCGCCAGCACCCCCAACATGGCGCGCCAGTTACCGCTGTAGCTAAATGCCGTATCAGATAAAAAGGCCAGCACAATACCCAGCGTAACCATCAACTGGTACATACTGATCATCTTACCGCGCACATTCTCACTGGCCATTTCGGAAAGATAGAGCGGCGCGGTGTAAGACGCGATACCCACCGCAACGCCCAGCACCACGCGGGCAAAAATAAGCATTTCAACGCTGGACGCAAACGCCGATCCCAGAGATCCGACGACAAAAAGGATCGCGCCCGCCATCAGGCTGTATTTACGTCCCAGGCGGAATGACAGCCAACCATTAAATAGTGCGCCAATTGCCGCACCCAGCATCATGCTGCTCACCACCCACTCCTGCAGGCGGCTGGTCAGGACAAAATGATCGGTGATGAAAGGCAGCGCGCCCGCTATCACGCCAATATCCAGGCCGAATAACAATCCTGCGACAGCCGCAGAGATAGAGACAAACATATTCATACGTCGCGTATCGCGCACAGGGCGCGGCGCTAAAGCAGCATCATTATTTATTGAGACCATTTTTTTCCTGCCAGATACAGAGTAAACCATGTCCCTGAAAGTAAGGGATCCCTTACATGGAGCGTCAGGCGGGAAACGGCAAAAACATGGATGAAATAGCTACACCACCTCGTTATGTGATGGATATTCCAATTTTAAAATTTATCGGCAACCACTCAATTAAATTTAATTTATTGATATTAAAGAGGATTAAGCATTACAAATTCATACATATATAATTATGTATGGATTAATTTATAGACAGAATATGGATTAAAATAACTTAAAACCAAAAAAAACCCTGCCAGATGACAGGGTTTGTTGTTCAGAAAATGTATTAACGTGCCAGCCAGCCGCCGTCTACCGCAACGGTATAGCCGTTAATATAGTCAGACGCGCTGGACGCCAGGAACACGACAGGCCCCATCAGGTCGCTCGGCAGTCCCCAACGTCCTGCCGGAATACGATCGAGGATTTCTGCGCTACGCTGCTCATCAGCACGCAGTTGCTGAGTGTTGTTGGTCGCCATATAACCCGGCGCAATCGCGTTGACGTTGATGTTATGTTTTGCCCACTCGTTCGCCATCAGACGGGTGACGCCCATTACGCCGCTTTTAGACGCGGTGTAAGACGGAACGCGGATACCGCCCTGGAAAGAGAGCATAGAGGCGATATTGATAATTTTGCCGCCGTTACCCTGAGCGATAAAGTGCTTCGCCGCGGCCTGAGACATAAAGAATACGCTCTTAATGTTCAGGTTCATCACGTCATCCCAGTCTTTTTCGCTGAAGTCGATCGCATCGTCACGACGGATAAGGCCCGCATTGTTGACCAGAATATCGATATGGCCGAATTCTGCCACTGCGCGCTCCAGCAGCGCTGGAATACCATCAATTTGGCGCAGGTCGGCGGTCAGACTCAAGAAACGGCGGCCCAGTGCGGTCACACGTTCGATGGTTTCCGTCGGTTCAACAATGTTGATACCGACAATATCGCAACCCGCTTCCGCCAGCCCCAGCGCCATACCCTGACCCAGGCCGGTGTCGCAACCGGTCACAACGGCGACTTTACCTTCAAGAGAGAATGCATTCAAAATCATTGTAAATCCTTAATTTTTTATAATGCCCGCCGCAGGCAGGCACGGCTGTCGCCCGCAACTAGCGCAGATCTTTGACGGCGACATGGTCCATATCATCAAAGACCTGGTTTTCACCAACCATGCCCCAAATGAACGTATAAGCTTTTGTGCCAACGCCTGAGTGAATAGACCAGCTCGGCGAAATCACCGCCTGCTCGTTGTGCATCACAATATGACGCGTTTCCTGGGGCTGTCCCATCATGTGGAAGACGCAGGTATCTTCTTCCATGTTGAAGTAGAAGTAGACTTCCATACGGCGTTCATGGGTATGGCACGGCATGGTGTTCCACAGGTTGCCCGGCGCCAGTTCAGTCAGGCCCATGCTCAACTGGCAGGTTTCCAGCACATCCGGCACAAAATATTTGTTGATGGTACGACGGTTACTGGTGAGGTTGTCGCCCAGCGTCACTGGCGCAACGTCAGCAGGCGTGACTTTTTTGGTTGGATAAGTCGTGTGGGCCGGCGCGCAGTTGTAGTAAAACTTCGCCGGTTTCGCCGTATCAACGCTGGCAAACACCACTTCTTTTGCCCCTTTGCCGACGTACAGCGCATCACGATGACCAATTTCATAGCACTGACCGTCAACGGTAATCGTGCCCGGACCACCGATGTTAATCACACCCAGCTCACGGCGTTCGAGAAAATAGGTTACGCCCAGTTGTTTACCGACTTCGCCACCCACAGAGACGGTTTTGGCCACAGGCATAATACCGCCGACAATAATACGGTCGATGTGGCTGTAAACCATGGTGTATTCATCTGCGACAAATACTTCTTCGACCAAAAACTCATTACGCAGCCCCTGAGTGTCGAGGGTTTTTGCATGCGCACTATGGATGCTTTGTCTTACGTCCACATTTACCTCCAGTGATAAATTGACCGTGAATACTTTAACGAATAGCAAAACGCTGTTCCGTTTTATCTAATGCGCTCATGATAGCCCTCCCGGATAGGGTTTTCAATTGCAAATGAAACGTTGTTTCACTTTTTCCGCATCTTATTATCAAAAGTGTAATTGCGATCACGCTCGGCAAATAAATCGCGGGAGCACTTCAAATAAAATCATTTAAAACAATTAGATAGATAAAACGCAAAGGAGATAATCATGAGTGGCAGGGATAAGACATTGAAAATACAGCCGGGCATATACGATGTTTGTACACCTTTGCTGACAAAGTGCGCAGTCAATCACATGAAATGAAACAATGTTTTGATATATTGACGGCGTTTAGAGTGTATGTTTCTGTAACTGGCCTTGCCCTCCTGTTGGAGGGCTTTTTTATGGATGCCGGGGTAACACACAAAAAAGGCGTTTAAGATGGGAAATCTAAGATCGTTAGTCTCGTTCGATAGCGAGCGCCACCCCTTGACCGCCGCCGATACACAGCGTTGCCAGCCCTTTGTGCGCCCGACGTTTCACCATTTCATGCACCAGCGAAACCAGAATACGACAACCCGATGCGCCAATCGGATGGCCAAGCGCAATAGCGCCGCCGTTCACATTTACCCGCCGCTCATCCCACTCCAGCATTTTCCCAACGGACAATGCCTGCGCGGCGAACGCTTCGTTGGCTTCGATCAGATCAACATCAGCCAGTTGCCAGCCCACACGCTCAAGGCAGCGGCGCGTAGCATACACTGGCGCAATCCCCATCAGTGCGGGATCGACCCCGACGCTGGCGAACGCGCGAATGCGGGCCAGCACCGGCAAATTCAGCTCCTGCGCCTTGGCCTCGCTCATCATCATCACCGCGGCGGCGCCATCGTTGATGGATGAGGCGTTCCCCGCGGTGACCGAACCGAGCCGGTCGAAGGTAGGATCCAGACGCGCCAACCCTTCCGCACTGGCATCGGTACGCGGTTGCTCATCGGTATCCACTACGAATGATTGGCCATTACGCTGGGTCACCACCGGCACGATTTCATCTTTAAAGCGTCCGGCGTCGATAGCCATCCGAGCCTTGTGTTGCGAGTGCAGCGCGTAGGCATCCTGTAATTCACGGCTAATGCCATATTCCCGCGCCAGGTTTTCCGCAGTGACGCCCATATGATAATCGTTGAAAGCATCCCACAGACCGTCATGCACCAGGCTGTCGACCAGTTGACTGTTCCCCAGTTGTGCGCCAGTGCGGCTATCGGTAAGGACATGCGGCGCACGGCTCATATTCTCCTGCCCGCCGGCAATTACAATGTCAGCTTCACCGCACTGGATAGCCTGGGTTGCCAGATGCAGCGCTTTCAGCCCCGAACCGCAAACATCGTTAATGGTGATGGCGGAAACGGTATTAGGTAGCCCACCATTGATGGCGGACTGACGGGCCGGGTTCTGCCCGGCACCTGCGGTAAGCACCTGCCCGAGGATCACTTCATCCACGGCGTGAACATCCACGCCCGTGCGTTCCAGCAACGCTCTGACCACCATGCTGCCTAACTCAACGGCAGAGTGGCGCGCCAGTGTTCCCTGGAAGCAGCCGATCGGTGTCCTTAACGCCCCGACTATCACAACCTCTTTCATCACGACCTCAGCGCAAAATAACACCGCAATAGTAGATGATTGTTAAAAGTAGTTATCAAAGTTGTTTAAAAATGGTGATTTTTATCACAAAGGAATTTCGTATCATTTATTGGTCATCTGAACGCCACTCTGCTGTAAATGGTCGCGCAGCCAACTTCCCGCCACGCCAGGCGGTGATTTCTTATTCCACAACAGATCGATAGAGATAGCCTTTGGCCAGCCGGACACCTGTAGCTGAACCAGCGGTTTTTCCGCGGCAAACTCCTCCACCAGCGCACAAGGGAGCGCGCACCAACCGAATCCCTGAACCGCCATACTCAGCAACAACAAATAGTTAGGCGCTGACCAGACCGGTCCGCGCGCCACGTTAGTACCGCTTTCCAGGTAGGTATTCAGGCGCAGTTCGCGCCAGGTGTGGAGTTGTTCCCATTGTAGTTTTTCCTGACTCGCCAGCGGATGCGAGTCCGCAACGTACAACCCCATCCAGGATTGCATCGGCAGCCGCGTCACGCCCATGTCGGTCGGGTAATCCTCTCTTGCCTCAATCAATCCGACCTGCGCGCGCCCTTTTTGCAACAGATCGATCACGTCTTCATCTTCACCAATCAGACATTCAAACTCGGTATGCGGAAACTTGCGGTCAAACTGCACCATCAGTTCTTCCAGCACATCCGGGTGCAGCGTGTCCGAAAGCACGAAGGTCAGGCGCGCCTCCGTCTCACCCGACAGCGAGATTGCCGCCTCATCGAGACGTTCGCTGGCCGTCAAAATTGCCTGCACATAGCCCAGCACCCGTTTACCTTCTTCGGTCAGCGTTGGCTGACGGGAGGATCGGTCAAACAACGCAAAACCGAGATCGGCTTCCAGATGCGCAATTGCCGTACTGATAGTGGACTGGCTTTTACGCAGCCGTCGGGCCGCCGCAGAAAATGAGCCGCAGGAAACGGTCTCTACAAATGCCGTTAACGCTTCAGGAGAGTAACGCATGAACTATCTACTTTATCGATGGATACTATCTTTTAGATATCACATAAAACGATAAAATTGCCACCATTCCGTTATCCGGGCATCAAAGAAGGTTTGAGGTTATGCAACACGATACAGTCCAGCGCCGCTCGTTAGTAGAGCGAATTTTTCATGCCGTTTGTTTTGAAGGCATTGCCACCGCGATCCTTGCGCCGACTACCGCGTGGCTGATGCAGCGTTCGGTGCTGGAAATGGGCGGACTGACCATTATTCTGGCTACCACGGCGATGATCTGGAATATCATTTATAACGCCCTGTTTGACCGCTTATGGCCGTCGCATCGGGTAAAACGTACGGCTAAAGTTCGCGCCTTTCACGCCTTAGGCTTCGAGAGCGGTTTTATTGTGATCGGGGTGAGTATCGTGGCGTTCGTGCTGAACGTCAGTCTGCTTCAGGCATTCACGTTGGAAATAGGTTTCTTCCTGTTCTTCCTGCCGTACACCATGTTCTATAACTGGGCGTATGACACATTACGCGAGCGCATGATGAAGCGCCGCCAGCAGCGCGTTACTGCCTGATAATTCAATAAATAGTCGGAATTATCTTGATTCCGGCTATTCATCCATTCACCAGCCCGCTTGTTCACACTTCCCCCAGCTCCTCTCATTTGTGGTAAATTGCGCTTCTTTTTGTTTATTTTATAGTTGATACGTTCAAATAATGTCGAAAATTTGGTCAAAAGAAGAGACTCTCTGGAGCTTCGCACTATATGGGACTGCCGTCGGCGCAGGAACCCTCTTCCTCCCCATACAGCTGGGTTCTGCAGGCGCGGTGGTGCTGTTTATCACCGCCCTCGTGGCCTGGCCTTTAACCTACTGGCCACACAAGGCGCTGTGCCAGTTTATCCTGTCGTCAAAAACGTCAGCAGGCGAAGGCATCACCGGTGCAGTCACCCATTACTACGGCAAGAAGATCGGTAACCTGATCACCACTCTCTATTTTATTGCCTTCTTTGTCGTCGTGCTGATCTACGCCGTGGCGATAACCAATTCACTCACCGAACAGCTGGCAAAACATATCGCCATCGATTTGCGTGTTCGCGTGCTGGTGAGTCTCGGCGTGGTGCTGGTACTGAACCTGATTTTTCTGATGGGCCGACAAGCCACCATTCGGGTTATGGGCTTTCTGGTATTCCCGCTCATCGCGTACTTTTTGTTCCTTTCGCTCTACCTGACCGGAAGCTGGCAGCCAACGCTGCTCACCGGCCAGATGTCTTTCGATCAGCACACGCTTCATCAGGTTTGGATCTCTATTCCCGTGATGGTTTTCGCTTTTAGCCATACGCCAATTATCTCAACGTTCGCCATTGACCGACGTGAGAAATACGGCGAGCAGGCCATGGGTAAATGCAAAAAAATCATGAAGGTCGCCTACGTCATCATCTGCCTGAGCGTACTGTTTTTCGTCTTCAGCTGTTTGCTTTCGATTCCAACAAACTATATCGAAGACGCGAAAAATGAAGGCGTGACCATTCTGTCAGCGTTATCGATGATGCCAAACGCACCGGCATGGCTGTCGATTTCCGGGATTATTGTCGCCGTTGTGGCGATGTCAAAATCGTTCCTTGGCACCTACTTTGGCGTGATTGAAGGGGCAACAGAAGTGGTAAAAACGTCGCTGCATCAGGTGGGCGTGAAGAAAAGCCGGGCTTTTAACCGCGCCCTGTCCATTATGTTAGTTTCGGCCATTACGTTTATCGTCTGCTGCATTAATCCTAATGCGATTTCAATGATTTACGCCATTAGCGGGCCACTCATCGCCATGATTTTGTTTATCATGCCGACTCTCTCCACTTATCTGATTCCGGCGTTAAAGCCGTACCGTTCAGTGGGTAATCTGATCACTCTGATTGTCGGGTTGCTGTGTGTATCTGTGATGTTTTTTGGCTAGAACGTATAGTTAACGGCTCATTCTCCTGAAATTGGGTGCGATGCCGCTCATTTAACGACTCAGTTTCAGAAAGTATCAACCTGTGTTAGCGGAAGTAATGAACATGCTATCTCAGAGAAAGGGTTCCGTTCACCTCATGTTCATTGTTTCTCTGAAGTACCGATTCCTGTGAACGTGCAAGGGAGGCTCACCGCCGCCTCCCTTGCAACCCAGGCTCCCGGCGGGATTGTAAAGGGCGTGGCGAAGAACGCCCTTTACACGTTCACGGGTATCGATGCTTCAGATAAATGACACTGCTGAGGTGAACGGAACCCTGAGCAAGAATCACATATTCACCCTACATGCTTAACTTGACGGTATTGAACGTGGATGAGCCGTTCAACTGACTTATTTGATATACGAATCCAGTACTTTCAGGACCACATCCAAATCTTCTTCGCGCTTTATTTCATCGCCCTGATGCACGATGTGCTCGGTCAGATGCCCCTTAATCACCTCACGCATTAACCCGTTTACCGCACCGCGGATCGCCGCGATTTGCTGCAATACTGCCGCGCATTCATGCGGTTCATCCAGCATGGTTTTCAACGCCGCTACCTGCCCCTGAATCTTGCTGGTTCGGGCTTTCAGCTTTTGTTTGTCGCGGATCGTATGTGACATAGCTTTACCTTTTTAACGTCTTGCCGTAGCGACAATACCATCGACATTCTACTGGGGGGTAGTATTTAATACTGGGGGGGAGTAGAATCGGGCAAAATTAAACAACTAAGAATCATTCTCATGGGTGAGTTTTCTACACTTCTTCAGCAAGGTAATGCCTGGTTTTTCATTCCCAGCGCGATTTTATTGGGTGTGTTACACGGTCTGGAACCGGGACATTCGAAAACGATGATGGCGGCCTTTATTATTGCCATTAAAGGCACCATCAAACAGGCGGTGATGCTGGGGCTGGCGGCTACACTCTCGCATACCGCCGTGGTGTGGTTGATAGCACTGGGCGGGATGTATATCAGTAAAGCGTTTACCGCCCAGGCCGTTGAGCCCTGGCTGCAGTTTGTCTCGGCGATTATTATTCTCGGCACTGCATTCTGGATGTTCTGGCGCACCTGGCAGGGAGAGCAGAACTGGCTGGCCCGGACGCATCACGAGCATCACCATGATCATGACGATCATCATCATCGCCACCACCATCATGACCACGATGATGATCATCACCATCATCACCACGAACACGATCATGACCATGCCGCGCTGGCAGGGCTGAGCGAGGGTTCAAAAGAGTATCAGGATGCCCACGAACGGGCGCATGCCACTGATATTCAGCGCCGCTTTGCGGGCAAAGAGGTCACCAACGGCCAAATATTACTGTTCGGCCTGACCGGCGGGCTTATCCCTTGCCCAGCCGCCATTACGGTGCTGCTGATATGCATCCAGCTCAAAGCCTTCACGCTGGGCGCGACTATGGTGCTGTGCTTCAGCCTAGGACTGGCGTTGACGCTGGTGACGGTGGGTGTGGGCGCAGCAATCAGCGTACAGCAGGCGGCCAAACGCTGGAGTGGATTTAATACGCTGGCACGCAAAGCGCCTTATTTTTCCAGTGCGCTCATTGCGATGGTCGGCTTATATATGGGCATTCACGGCTATATGGGGATCGTCGGTTAACGAGCAGAGTGCGCAGCAGCAGTTGCCGCTGCGCGTAAATCCAGACTAGCTTGCGACATTCCCCCACACCAGTTGTCCTTTATGGAAGGTCGCGGTGCGGGGGGAGATGCGGGCAACCGCTTCTGCCGAACAGGAGGCATCCACCAGCACAAAGCTGGCTTCATCCTGCGCTTTCGGCCACACGCGTTCACCTTTATCGTTTAGCGGCAGCACATCGCCGGTGGCAAGAAACAGCGCGCGCGACAGGTTAAGCTCGTTGGGGCGAATATAGAGCTGCGCGTACAGATTCGCCTTCTCCAGCATGTCTCCCAGCCCGTACGGCGACCAGTGGTCAATCACGCTGTCGGTCCCGGTAATCACCTCCACGCCTTTGTCACGCAGTTGTTTGAGTGGCATATGCAGCGTGCCAATCGGCACCGTCGAGGCAATGGTAATCTGCTGAGCCGCCATACGAGTCGCCAGCGCGTCAACCTGCTGTTCGTTCAGCGTTGCCAGCGCGAAAGCGTGGCTGATGGTCAGTTTGCCCTTCAACTGCGGCGTTTTCTCTACCGTTTCCACCATGTAATTCACCGCCGCCACGCCCGCCGGGCTGGTTTCGTGCAGATGAATATCCACGCCTTTATCGTAATCCAGCGCAATCTGGAACATAGTGTCGAGGGATTTTTCCATCGCCCCGTCCACGCTGGTTGGGTCCAGACCGCCAACGTAATGCGCCCCCGCTTGCATCGCTTCACGCATCAGCGGTTCAGATTTTGATAACAGCAGGCCATGCTGCGGAAATGCCACGATTTCACAGGCAAAACCCGGCTGACGACGCGCCAACACCGCCTGCAAGTTTTCCAGGTTTTTCAGCCCGGAAACCGGTTCGATGTTGCAATGGCTGCGGGCGATCGAGGTACCTTTGGATTGCAGCAAATCGATAAGCTTTTCCGCGCGCTCCTGGGTGTAAGTCTGGAGTTCAGGCAGCAGCTTTTGCTCCAGGCGGATCATATCCTGAATAGTGGTGCCAGCCGGACGGTTCAGTGAGCGCCACGGACCGCCATAAAAGGTTTTATCCAGGTGGATGTGCATGTCGCGCATAGCGGGCAGCATCAGCTTGCCGCCCGCATCGTAGTGCGGCAGTGTCGCATCCGGATGCTGCTTATTCTCGCGCAACGCAACGATTTTCCCGTCCTGGATTTCGATGGTTTGCAGCGCGGTACGGGTATGGACTGCCACCGAATTTTCGTACCCGAACCCGGCTTCCAGCAGAACGTTGTCCAGGTAATAGTGTTTATCGTTAATCGTCATTGTGCTCTTCGACCCGCAGGTGTTCCCGACAGGATTAGCAGCATACGCGACCGGGGCCACCGCGCCAAACAGCGCGGCAGCGGTCACCATTTTTCCGCTCTGGCTTAAAAATTCGCGGCGGCTGTTACTTTCTTTCATTCGTATCTCCTCTCAGGAATGGACAATGTGGGTACCCGTTTCGCCGCGGAGTGCGGCGGGCAGACATTCCGGCGTGGTGATGATCACTCGCTTACCGCCGCGTGCCAGGAATGTCAGGCTGGCAACGATTTTGGGTAGCATGCTGCCCGGCGGGAAATGTCCTTCCTGCATGTAGCGGGTCATCGTGGCGACATCCACCGTATCCAGCGCCTGCTGCTCAGGTTTGCCAAAGTGAATACACACTTTCTCAACGCCGGTGGTGATCACCAGAATGTCGGCGTGAATCTCCTGAGCCAGCAGCGCTGTGGAAAGATCTTTGTCAATCACCGCGTCCACGCTCTGGTAATCACCTTGCTCACCACGCACCACCGGGATCCCGCCGCCGCCCGCGCCAATCACCACAAAGCCTTGCCGGGTTAGCGCCTTAATCGCCTCCGCTTCGACGATGCGCTTCGGCTCTGGCGAAGCGACCACCCGACGGTAGCCGCGCCCGGAATCCTCCACAAAGCGCCAGCCGGGATTGACCCGCAGCAGTTCATCGCGCTGGGCTGCGTTAAAGAATGCGCCGATAGGTTTGGTTGGATTCGCGAAGCCCGGATCGTTTTTGTCGACCTCCACCTGGGTCACCACGGTGACCGCTTTCTGCTCGCCGCGCCGCGCCAGACGATTGTTCAGCGCTTGTTGGATCAGATAACCGATGCCGCCCTGGGTATCGGCGACACAGTTTGCCAACGGGGTCAACGGCAAACCTTCACGCTCATGCGCGATTTCCGCCCGTCGCAGATCCAGCCCCACCTGCGGTCCGTTACCGTGCGTCAGCACAATGTTGTAGTCCGATGCCAGCATCTCCAGCACCGTATCCGCCACCGCTTTCACCGCTTCAGCCTGGTGCGCAATCGACTGGCTGGCGTTATTTTTGATAATGCTGTTGCCGCCAATGGCAACGACCACAAGTTCTTTCATAGTGTCATCTTCCGCTTGCAGGCGATTCAGGTGGATTTTGTCGGTTGCTGCTCAGGCGCAGTCACCGCTTCACGGCTGTCGAGCACATGCTTGAGGACAAACATGCCGCTCATCATCAGGTAGGCCAGCACAAACATCATTGAGCTGCCCTCTGCAAAGCCGACCGCCGGGGAGTGGATCACACCAAACAGCGACAGCAGTGCGCCAAAGGCGGCGGCAATCGCCCCACGCAGTGGCTTATTCATAATGGCGAAGATGGCGACACAGCCCCACAGCATGCTGGCCAGCGGCGCGCCGCTTCCCAGATGCACCAGCCCGTCGTAATAGACGCCTTTGCTGTGCAGCAGGTCGCTACCGAGCTTACCGGCTGACGTACCAGCCGCGCCCATCACGCTATTAACGATGGTTAGCGCCCAGTTAGCGATCCACGGGAACAGACAGATGAAGATAACGGGAACCTCGACTTTGGGCGTTTCTCGCACCACCTGGTTGGCGGTCACCACGCCGATAAACACCAAAATCGGCACTATCGCGGTCATCGGAATAATGGCGAGCATAAACGCCCCCAGACCAAACAGCGGTACCAGGAACATGGTAATGCCTGAAGCGAGGGTGTAACCAATGCTGGCGCCCATCGCCTTCCAGCCTGCATGGCCGACATACACGGTCACCGGGAACGGGTTGCCCAGCATGCAACCGAGCATGGAGGCAAAACCGTTCGCCATCATGACCTTACGGGTGTTGTACTCATCGCCTGCGGCGTGCGCGCTTTCTATATTTTCGAGGTCAAAAATGTAGTTCGCCAGACCCAGAGGCACCGCAGACGCCAGATACGGTAGCGCGTGCGGTAGCCCTTGCAGGAAGCTGTCGACATGAATTTCCGGCGGGTTAAAGCCAAAAGAAGACATCGACGCTTTAATCGCTTCCGGGCTTTGCAAACCTGAGATCCACGCCAGGGCCGTCCCGGCAATCAGCAGCAGCAAACCGGTAGGAATGCGGGCAAAAATCGGCTTCTTACCGAACCAGTTAATAAAGATCAGCAGCAAGACGATGAAAGAAACGGTTGGCGCTTCAAATGCCTGCAGCATTGGGTTCATCGCCAACAGCAGCAGGCCCAGGCCGGATAAACAAGAGAGCAGTACCGTTCGTGGGATCATCTTGCGGATGGTCTCGCCCAGGAAGGAGCCGCCCACCAGGATTAACGCTTCCACAAAGCACCATACCAGCGCAATCTGGATGGCGAAGTTGGCATCTTTGGTTTGCTGATAAACCGGCATCAGCACCAGGAAGGTCACGGTAAAGATCGACGGTGCGCTCGGCCCGGACGGCAGCGCCGTTACGTCATTACGTCCGGTGTGTTTTGCCATTTGCAGGCCAAACCAGGCGTAGCAGACGCTGGCCACCAGCACCGCCAGGCCAAAGGCAGGCGCAATGCGGCCATAGACTATTTCGGTTGGGATCCCGACGACAAAAATGAGCAGCCCCATCATTGTCAGCAGGTTCGTCAGGTTGTTGGTCATCAGCCCAAAGTAAGCCGCCCAGTCACCACGTTTCCATTCTAGTTTTATGCTGTTCATGGAATATCCTTAACAGGTTAAGCATCGTTTGCGATCGCGGAGATCGCCCAGCCCTGCAGGTAAGCAACGTTTTGCGCTTTGCTACTGTGGGGCTAACGCCGTTAGCCCCGGTTGTTGTTATTAGCAGTAGCGGTCACGCCAGTTGAGGATCGCCTTTTCAAAACAGGCGAACGGCGGGTGAACGATTCCGGCGCCGATCATGCCGATCCCCGCATCTTTGTGCGCAATGGCGGTGTTGATCACTGGCAAAATGCCGGTGCTGCCCACGCGCGTAATGTCGATAGCAGTCGGTACGCCCATAAAACCGAGCAGCGGAATGGTAACGTTGGGGTTTTCACCGAGGGTGATTTCGCACATCTGGCGAGAGAAATCGACCGCCTCCTCGACCGTACCGCCGACCAGCGCCACAATGGCAGGCGCCGTCGCCATGGCAAAACCGCCAATGCCATAGGTTTCGGTAATCGCGCTATCGCCAATATCGCGCCCGGAATCTTCCGGCTTATAGCCCGCGAACATTGGGCCAATTACCTGCTGCGCCGGACCGGTAAACCATTGCCCCGGCAACCCGCTGACGCGCAGACCGAACTCGACGCCGTTACGCGCCATCGTCGTGACCACGGTGCTGTATTCAATGCCGTGTGCTGCGTCCATCGCGGCTTTACACATCGCCATCCAGGTCGGCCCGGAGAAGTAATCACTGCTGAGGACGAACTCGAATACCTCGCGCTGCTGCTCAACCGGATAACCGGTCTGGATGATCCACGGCGTTAGCGCCTGAATCAGTAGCGCCGTCCCGGCGTTGTTACGGTTATGGCATTCATCGCCCATGTGCAACGCCTGCGCCAGCATCAGACGCAGATCGATTTCGCCCGCCAGTTTCATGGCATCACGCAGCATCGGTCCCATCACATCGCGCATCCAGTTCAGGCGATCGATAACGCTCTGATCGTTCGCCCCCATGCGCAGGATCTTCGCCATCTGCTCGCTCATATTGGTATATGCGCGGTTGCCGTAGGTTTTGTTCTCCACGATGTGCATAAACATCGACGCTGACGTCACACCCGCCATCGAGCCAACACAGTCATGCTCGTGGCACGGAGAGAAGATGATCTCCCCCGAGGCGGCCAGTTCGGCGGCTTCATCCAGATCTTTCGCCAGCCCTTCAAACACCAGCGCCCCGGTTACCGCGCCCTTCATCGCGCCGCACATTTTTTCCCAGCGGATCGGCGGGCCGGCGTGCAAAATGGTGTTGCGGGTCATGCCCGGCACCACGTTGATGGCCTGGTCATAACCAATCAGCACCGGATGCGACTGGATGATGCGCTCCAGCGCCTGCTGGTTAGCGGCCGCGATTTTGTCCGCCAGCGGCGAATCAGCAATGTCGTCCAGCGCCGCGACCACCTGCATGTTGCCCTGGCCCGGCGGCGTCCAGTCAAGCTGGGTTACCGGTACGTTCTGCTTTTTCAGGTCATCGCTGAACATCGCGATGCCGACGTTAATCACGTTCAGCGGCTGGTTAAACAGTGTCTGGCTCATCAGGCTTCCTCCCCTTTACAGATAAATTCACGCGCCAGCAATCCGGTGTTGGTACTACTGCTCGCCCAGATAACCCCGGCATCGGTCAGCATCTGGCACTGTTTTTCCAGCGACGGCGTATCGAGATCGGTTCCCAGTACATAGCCGAGGATTTCCAGAGGACGCCCCTCTGCGGCGGCGATCGCTTTGGCTTCAACGATCGCGTCCAACATCACCCCGACCGGATCTTCATGCGATCCAAATCCAAGCACGAAATCCATCACGATCACGCCCACTTCAGGATCGCGCGCCTCCTGCAGCAGACGACTGATACGGTTGGTGGGATCGATCATCGGGTGTGGTTTACCGTTGGTAAAATCGTCATCACCGAAATCAAGGAAGGTATGCGCCACGCTGCGGTTGAGATCTTTCAGGCGGAACGCCGGATCGGGGTGAATGTTGCTGTAAACCTGCGCGTGTTTTTCCATGGCGGCAAACATCGCCTCATCACACAACGTGCCGCCGCAGAATAAGCCACGGATGTACTTTTGCTGTGGGGTCAGGCGGGCGCGGACCTCTTCAATCAGCGGCCAGTTGAGCGGATGCAGGTCCAGGCTCTCTTTTTTCACGCCGGTCAGCAGCACCGCTTTCAGCGCCGCTTCTTTGGTACCGCGTGCAAACTGCAGACCTTGTTCATCCGCAGGCGCGGCTTCGCGTCCGAGGAAGCACACCACGACTGGCTTTTGGCAGGCGCGCGCACGCTCCAGCACCTTGCGCGCCACCGCTGGGGCAGGAGGTTTAGAGATAAGCGCAATGATTTCGGTTTGCGGATCGGCTTCCAGCATGCCAATCGCATCAAGCATCATCAGGCCGCCAATCTTCTCACTCAGATCGCGACCACCGGTGCCAATCAGTTGGGAAATCCCGCCGCCAAATTCATGAATGCGCACGCTCAGTTCCTGGCTGCCAGTGCCGGATGCGCCCACAATCCCAATGTTGCCGCGACGTACCGCGTTGCCAAAGCACAGCGCCGCGCCGTTAATAATGGCGGTTCCGCAGTCTGGCCCCATCATCAACAGCCCCTTTTCGTGCGCCAGCTGTTTTAGCGCCAGTTCATCCTCAAGAGAAACGTTGTCAGAGAACAGCATCACATTGAGGTTATTTTGCAGCGCCTGACGCGCTTCACGCGCCGCAAACAAACCGTTGACCGAGATCACCGCCAGATTGCTGTCAGGAACATGCTTTTTCGCGCTGGCGAGCGTGGCATAGCGCGCTTCATGCTGGCCGCCCTGCTCTTTATGCGTAAACAGATCTTCAATTGCGACCAATGTCTGGTCGTTCGCCGCCTCGCTGGCGCCTTTAATGACAATCATCAGGTCGCCACTTTTCGCCTCTTCCAGTTCAGGCGTCAGCAGGCCGAGATTCTTCAGCACGCCCTTGTTCATTTCCGTAGCCATCGCCACGAATGCCTGCTCAACGCCATCGAGCTTATTGGCGCGTGTGGAGATAGACATCAGTGAAACGGAATCAAAATACGTGTTCTTTTTAACAACTATCCTGATCGACATAATTCCCTCCGGACCTGTGGCTCAGGGCGCAGGCATCCGCCATGCCATACAGCATGTCGCAGCCAGAACTTGAGCCGATATTTTTAATGTCAGTAATATATTGCGTAGAAACGGGTTGTTGCTCAGTAATAATATGCTGCAGCAGCCGCACGACGCTTTCCCGATAACGTTGATGCAAAGCTTCTTCGAGCGTTATTTTGCTAAGTAGCGTCGTATTATTTCCGGCGCATTGTAATGCTGCTAAAAAATCTCCACGATATTTCTCCAGCGGATGTCCTGGAATTAATAAAATGGCACTTAAGCCCACTAAATAATCATCGGATGATGGCGTCAGGCCAATTCCCAGACCAATTAAATGGCTGGCCGCTGTTGAAATATTTACTCCCGTATATAGCGCCGCTATTAGTGTTTGTCGGCGGTTGAGTAATTGACGGGTGATTTCCTGATAAAACGGGTTGTCCCCCTGATACAAAAATAATGTGTCGTCGCTGCTTAACTGTTGGCGGATTACCTCTTCCCAGCGCTGCCAGCGGACTGCGGCGAGGGTGACTGCATCTGGCGCCCACTGTGGTATGCGCCACGGCAGGCAACCAGAGGTCTCTATCCATTTATCTTTGCCAACGGCTATCCCCGACTCGGTAAATCTGACCTGCTCACCGGGGAGAAACAGGTTCGCGCAATGCGTCAGCGCCAGCCGACAGCTATTAGGCGCGTTATCACAACCTTCACTCAGCAACGTCAACAGTCGCTGCTGGTCAGGTATCAACAGGTTCACCGCGCGGGAAAAAACCTGTTCAACTTGCCCCGTCCCCCGGAAAGCGAGAAACGCGCTATCTGCGGTTAGCGCCTGTACGCATCGCCGTGATGGCGTAGCGATAGCGGCGCTCCTCTGTCAGGCTCCGGCGGCAATCAGCAGCTCGGCAATTTCGTGATAACCTTTCTCCCGCGCCAGTTCCAGCGGGGTTTTACCGTATTTATCCGTCATATGTGGGTTTGCGCCATGGTCAAGTAGCAGCTTGACGATCTCTTGCTGCTTCGCGCCGCCATCATTAAGCACAATGGCTTCCAGAAGCGGCGTCCAGCCCACGAAGTTGGTATGGTTGACATTGATATCGGTACGCAGCAGCAGCTCGCGCACGATCTCCACATGACCTTTTTCACTGGCTGGCGTAATGCCTACGCCGCCAAAACGACTCAGGCAGTTAAGGTCGGGGTTAGCAGGTAATACGGTACGCAGCAGCGTTAAATCGTTAGTCAGGCAGCTAATCAGGAAAGGATTAAAACAGGTTTGGTCCTGTTTATTAATATCGGCACCGGCGGCAATCAATAAAGAAACACAGTCATAATGCTTATTCAGGCTGGCAATAATAATGGCGGTACGTCCCTGGCGGTTCGTGGCATTAATATCCACATTTTTTGCCAGACAGGATTTTAATCCATCGGTATTACCTTGTTCTGCCGCCAGCAGAAATTCAGTAATGAGTTCTTTCTCTGACATAATTGCTCTCCTGCAGTTTTTTAGACTTTCTAAATATCCGATAAGCTGAGAATAGCAACAGAGTGTAGAGAATAACATCCGCTTAAATTTCATTCATCGTAAGCGCGTCAATTATTGAATAAAATTTAACAATGAGAGCAAAGCGTGCTGTAGTGCAATCTTTCCCTTATGGCTGGGGCGTTTTTTGCCACTCATGAATAGTCGGGTAAATCAAGCGGTATGCTGCGCGGATAGCGGCCTGCAATTAATATGCAGAAGTGTGATTGCCTTCAAATCAAATGTAAAACTAGTGTTAAATTCTGTTCAAAACTGATTGCTCTGTATAAGGATTACAAATACATTCAACAATCATTATGCGGCGGGGCGTGTTGGTAGCCTGAGAGGAGAAAAGATGAATTCCATTTTTACCGAGGAAAATCTGCTGGCATTTACCATGGCTGCCCGCTACAGCAGCTTCAGCAAGGCTGCGGAGGAGCTGGGCTTAACCACATCGGCTATTAGCTACACCATTAAACGCATGGAGATGGGGCTCGATGTGGTGCTGTTTACGCGTAGCACCCGAAGCATTGAGTTGACCGAGTCTGGTCGCTATCTGTTTCGCAAGGCCTCCGACCTGCTCAACGACTTCCACGCGATTAAGCGCAGCATTGATACCATCGCTCAGGGCATTGAAGCCCGGGTGCGCATCTGTATTAACCAGTTGTTGTACACCCCACAGCATACGGCGCGGCTACTGCAGGTACTCAAGAAACAGTTCCCTACCTGCCAGATAACCGTCACCACCGAGGTGTATAACGGCGTCTGGGATTCGATCATCAACAACCTTGCCAATATCGCCATTGGCGCGCCCGATACGTTACTGGACGGCGGCGGGATTGATTATACCGAGATCGGCGCTATTCGCTGGTCGTTTGCCATTGCCCCGGATCATCCGTTGGCTTTTATGCCTGAACCGATTTCTGAGAGCCAGTTGCGTTTGTATCCGAACATTATGGTGGAAGACACCGCCCACACCATTAACAAAAAGGTCGGGTGGCTGTTACACGGCCAGGAGTCGATTCTGGTTCCAGATTTTAATACCAAATGTCAGTGCCAAATTCTGGGCGAAGGCATCGGTTTTTTACCGGATTATATGGTGCGCGAAGCGATGGAAAAGTCGCTGCTGGTCACGCGACAGATCCACAATCCGCGTCAGGATTCACGGATGCTGCTGGCAACCCAGCATTCGGCAACCGGTCGAGTCACTCAGTGGATTAAAAAAGAGTTTGGCCCGCAAGGGGTACTGACGGGCATTTATCAGGATTTGTTGCATCGGGAGTGATATGCCGGATAAGGCTATCCGGCGGAAATCAGACTTCAGGCGCGAATATCGTCGTACTCGCGGGTTTTATCAAATTCATGTTTGGCAAACGGACACAGCGGAATCACTTTGCGATTTTCAGCGCGCATTTTCTCCACCACCTTCGCCACCAGCTGTTTGCCGACGCCCTGACCTTTCAGACTGGGGTCAACATCGGTATGTTCAATGATGCTCAGGTGCTCGCCCGTCGGCACAAAGACAATCTCGGCAACCTGATTGCCTTCAGCATCGTTGACATAAAATTTGTTGTGGCCTGCAAGAATTTCCATGGTTCCCTCACTTATTTCTGGCGATATTTCAGCGCACCGCTTGGACAGGTATCGATGACCTTAATAACCGTCGCGACATCCACTTCATCGGGGATTATCCAGGGTTTGCGTTTCAGATTGAAAAGCTTCGCGCTTCCCCGCACGCAGTTTCCTGAATGCTGACATATCGCCGTGTTGAAGTAGACGTCAATCTTCTCGCCGGTATAGGCCCGGTAACCTGCCTCCAGTAGTTCCTTTTCCACGACATTACCTCGCATTTTTATTGTCTGAGTCTAATCATAGACCGATGCGAGGCTGAAGGAAGTGGCGGGTAGCAGAAATATCACTCGGGCCTTTTCTGTAACGATGGCTCCCGCTCCGGCGGCAAATATTCCAGCATTGCAGGCGTCGGCGGCGGCAGGCGGTTATCGGCGATGTGCTTGTCCACATCGATATGACTGATTTCGCCATTCTCATGGTGATGGACCGTCAGCACCCTCGCTTTGTTCAACTCTATAACCAGTTCACGGGTAATACGTAAACTTTCCGCCAGCTCATGGTCTTCCAGTCCTGGTCTGCGACTGCGACGCTCCACCCGAAAACGAAACTGGTTGTATTTCGCCCAGCCGATCAGCACCAGTCCGTTGACCAGCGCGACAAGGATGTAAAACGTGACCGTATCCAGTGTGGTGAAAAAGGGACGCACGCCCATATACGGTGAATGCGCCAGGGCCGTAATCAGCCCTTTGTAGATTAAGTATAAAAATCCAACCCAGGCAAAAATCGTTAACAGAACGTCAATGATGCGCGGCAACAGACGCCGCTCCGTAAAGATCAGCGGCTGACTCATGATTCGATCCTCCCTATTCCACGGTCAGGACTCACCCAGCGCGCCCTGCCGCGTTTGCGTTTGAGCATCACTTTCGGGAATGACACCAACGTGGTAAACAGGCTCAACAGCCAGTACACCACCGGGAACCAGATTATCCAGAACAATGAGGCGCCAATGCCTTTTTCATAGCGTCGTTCAATCATCAGGCTTATCGCAAACTGTATTAAGCAGACCACGCCGAGAATAAGTCCGGTAAAGGCTGGCGGGAACAGATGTTGAACATACAGCGAGTCCGGCATCGGGATCATCAGTCCCAGCAGGAACAGCACGATACTGATCGCATAGGCAAATGCCCACGTGGTAGAAAAGCAGAACTCGAAAAATAGCGGCCACATGCGACGGAACTCCCACGACCACAGACGGCGCATGTTAACAATAAACACCTCCGCCCCGCCTTGCGCCCAGCGCAGGCGCTGCTTCCACAGCCCTCTTAACGTTTCAGGCATCAGGATCCAGCACAGCGCGCGCGGCTCAAAGAATATCGACCAATGGCGCAACTGCAGTTTCCAACTGATATCGATGTCTTCGGTGATCATGTCCGGGCTCCAGTACCCCACCTCGGCCAGCGCGCGACGACGAAACGCCGCAACTACGCCAGAGACGCTAAAGATCTGACCATAGACTCGTTGAGTACGCTTAATTAAGCCGATAATGGAAGAGAACTCACCGACCTGCACACGACCGATTAGCGTGGAACGGGTGCGAATACGCGGGTTGCCGGTTACCGCCCCAACGCGTGGGAACTGGATCAGCGGAGCGACCAGATACGCCACGGCATCGCGATCCAGTAACGCATCGCCATCAATACACACCAGGTAATCGCTGCGCGCAGCGGCCGCGCCCGTTTTGAGCGCCAGCGCTTTGCCCTGGTTTTCAGCCAGATGAATGACGCGCAGGCTGGGGTACTCAATCGCCAACTGTTCCAGAACATCGTGCGTATCGTCCGTTGAACCGTCGTTAATGGCAATCACTTCGATATTCTTGTAGCGCTGTGCCATCGCAGCGCCGATGGTTTCCCGCGCGTTGATTCCTTCGTTAAAGCAGGGGATCAAAATGGAAACCAGCGGATTTCCCTCCAGCATCGGTGGCGGTGTATCGTCTCCCCATTTCCAGTGACGCTCACGATAAAACCAGAAATAGACCCCGCCGCTTATCCATAATGCAGACATGAATAAAGGCCAGAAGAAGACGAAGTTCAACATGACTTCACCTGTAAAGATGACTGCCACGCCAAACGGCAGGCTGAACATCAGGCAAAGTATCAGGAAAGCAATAATGCGATCGGTCATTTTTGCGGGTACCAGTATGAGGAGAACGTCGAGCGAATCTCTGACATCTCAGGTTTGTCGCTGATGAAATCATCCGGATAATAGCCGTAGTTACCTGCACCACTTAGTTTCAGTTGGCGCATCCATTCGGCTATTTGTTTTCCACTGATTTCTGCCTCGTCCCCGGATTTACGCCAGTCTCGTGCCTGCAGTTCAAACACGGTTTTGTCCAGCGCGCCGGGCGTTTGTGCAACGGCATTGACTAATCTGTCGAGCCAGGCATTGGCATCATTAGCCGGGATCTGCTCCATGAATGGCATCGCCATGGGTGCCGTCCAGTCATAGGTATTGAGGAAATCATTCAGGTTTTGCGCAAACCAGGCTTCGCTTTCAGGCTCCAGTACCGGCATGGCGTATATATTGCGGGCAGTTTGCACCTGCGGACCGCGAATATTGCGCACTGAGCGGGTCAACTGTTTGGTGAAGTCGATCAGCATCTTACTTTTCAGACGCGTCCAGCGTTCGAAGGTTTGAGGGTTGCTACGGATTTGCTCAATACTTCCCGGAAGCCCTGCGGCGCGGTAGGCGGCTAACGCCTCCGGTGACGCATCTTCAAAGTCCGTCAGGAAAGCATCGTCGTGGAACAAAATCCCTTTGAAGCTGGCGTGCTTCGCCAGGTCTTCATAGATTTCAGTGATACGTTTACGCGCTTCGCTGTCCCAGGGAGACAGACGCACATAGTTCTCATGATTGATCGCAGTGCGTCCTGTTTTCGGATCCCATGCCGTCACGCGTGGAATGGAAGCATCGAGGTCGAAAGCCAGTACCGGCATCCAGGCATATACCGTCACCCCGGCCCGCGTTTGTAACTGCCAGGAGATATAGTTAAAGAGATCGGCACGCATCGGCAGCCAGCGGTTAGGGAAATAGAGTTCGCGAATATTCCCGTCGCCTTTAGGATCGGCGTACGCCTGCAGGAAGACATGAGAAATGCGCATGTCATAAACACGCTGGATCAACTTATCGATGTTTCGCTTCTGCTGGGCAGGATCTTTGTCATACACGTAATCCAGATCGACGTGCATCACACGCATCGTTTGTGGTTCACGTACCTGAGCGACCTGACTGGCAAAGCGCTTGAGAGACGGGTTATCAGAGATCAGTACGCGCGGGATATCATCAAGAAACGCAGCGTTCGCCAGCCCTTCATTGAGCGTAAAGGCCATCTTATAGCCATGTTCTTTGGCCAGGTTTAAGGTGGTGCCGTTAGCCGCACCATAAGGCCACACCCACGCGCGCGGCGATTTCCCGGTTACCGATTTAATCTTATTGGTGATCAGCGAGATATCAGTATTAATGCGACGATTGTACTGTTCGTCGGTTTCGTAAGTCCCGGTTTTCTTATCGAAAAGGCGATTCGCCACCGCAGGTTCTTTGCTTCCTTGCGGGTTCGCCTCAGCGCCGAAATGCGAGTTCCAGGTGTGCGCCCCCACTTCCACCAACGGCGATTTGCCCATTTCCTCGACCATCTTCCAGGTGGCAAATTTATCTCGCGCCGTCATTAAGCCGCCAAAATCGACTTTTTTATTGGCTGGAGAATCAACCCAACTGCCCACTGGAGCCCAGAGCGCAGGCCAGTTGTAGGCTTTCAGCAGCGGCCAGACGCGGGTATAAAAACTGCTGTATCCGTCGTCAAAGGTGAGTAAGACCGCTTTTTCCGGCAACACAATTTTACCGTCATGAGCGTCCAGAATTTGCTGCACGCTAATCGGGTTATAGCCATTATCACGCAGCCAGGCCATTTGATCGCTCAACGCGCTGGTGCGCACGGAGAGGTAGCGCTGGTCGGCGGCGCCATCCTCAACATCATGATAGCCGAGCACCAGGAAGCTGTTTTTCGGCCATGGATGATCTGCCGTCAACGGCGTTCTCTCTGCGGGAGGAACATAGCGAGGCGTTGTATTGTGCGCGCTACTGCACGCGGTAATCATCAACCAGCCAGCGATTAATGCGCTAAGCCACAGGCATCTTTTCAGCATGAACAATCCTTAAAACCTGACATTTAAATCGAAAGCGAGGGAGATATTCCGCTCACGTTTACCGTCATAGGGGCGTTTATCCCAAACCAGCATCACCCCGCCATCTACGACGTTGTTCCATTTGAGCCGTTGTCCATATCCCACCTGAACGATAGCGCCAACGTCTTCACCTTGCTGCCAGTAGCCACCCACTCCGGCTATGCCTTGCTGGGTCCACACGGTGTCATAATGGCGGTAAAGAACCTGTTCCGCGCTCAGGCCTGGCACAACGGAAAAATCACTCTTAGGGTTGTAATACGGCACATTCTCTTTAGTGTTGGTGCTCCCACCGATACCCGGAGTAAAGTCCAGCGTAAAGCGCGGCGTGGTCCACATGCGCTCTTTTCCGCTCAGCCCATATTCGATGCGATCGTTACCATCCGAGAAATGTGATGCGGCAAACGACAATTGGTATTCACGTCGTTCGTTTTGATACCAGCGAACAAACAAATCGCCGCTGTTGGCATACACGCCGCTACGCAGCGCGCGCAGTGGTGTGTTGCGCGAAAGACGCTCGGCCGAACCGCCCATGCGCCAGTTATCGTTGAAATCATGCCAGGCGGAAAGACGACCGCCTATTTTCTGCCCATCGCCATAGTTTCGGCCAGACACTTCCATTTCGGCCCAGTAATCACGGGAAGTCCATTCCGCACCTGCCGCCAGATCGCGGCTGATCCCTTTCCCTTCCTCAAACTCGCCGGTCGCGAAGTTGAATCCGGTAAACAGTCGCCAGTTGTCATTAATTGGCGGACTGTAAATGGCCGTGTTGATGTTGAAATCATTCTTACCGCTGACCGGGCTATCGGACGAGATACCCTGCGTGCCGCTAATACGTACTTCCGACATTTTATGCACATCACGCATGCGTGCGAGGCGCAGCGTCGCTTCATCATCCGGACTGCGAGCAATAACGTCATCCGTCAGTTCATCGGCCTGCTTCCACTCCTGGAGATCCAGCGCCACATAGGCCTGCTGACGCTCCAGTTCCAGGTTACTGGGCTCAATCACTTCCGCCAGTTTAAGCTCTTTCTCCGCCGCATGCGGCAGTCCACGGGCTTCAAGAACAGAAGCATAGGATATGCGCAGCCCTTGGTTACCCGAGCCTGTTCGCGCCAGATGCTCTGCGAGTTTTTCTGCCTCCGGCAGTTCATTGGCAGCGATATGATATTGCGTCAGCAGCGACTGTCCCAGCAGCCAGTTATCGTTTGGCTGCGGCGTTGGCGAACCATAGATGCGTCGCAGATATGGGCTGTCTTTAATTAACGCATCGACCTGTTTTTTAGCTGCATCAAAGTTTTCATTATCGATGTGCGCGTAGAACAGATCCTGTTGATCCTCAGGACCGAGCGGCGTAACCGGAATC
Organism: Citrobacter werkmanii; assembly: GCF_008693645.1. Lineage (NCBI taxonomy): Bacteria > Pseudomonadati > Pseudomonadota > Gammaproteobacteria > Enterobacterales > Enterobacteriaceae > Citrobacter > Citrobacter werkmanii. The sequence continues at coordinate 4,215,873 of NZ_CP044101.1, forward strand.
GGTCCGTTCGGATAGTAGATGCTCATCAGCATCGCTTCGGTTTTTTCCGGCTGCCGTTCGCTTAACCATGCCGATGCTACCCAGCGTTTTGCGTAGTTTGGCACCTCGCCGCTCGCAGACAGCGATTCGTATTCACTAATCACTTCAGAAGTGCGTTTACGGACCAGCAAGGCGCCCATGCGGTCAATTCTGGCCCGACGGACATCATTCTGCGCAGAAGGCTCATCTTTCCAGGCAGTCAGCAACTGGTCATAACGGGCCAGCGCTTTATCAGCCACGATAAAACGCTCTTCTTCATTACGCGCAGAGGTATAAGAGGAACGTACCATTTCAGCCGCCGCATCAAGCTCAAGGCGACGCTTCACAGGATCAGCAGTTGGTACCACCTCTGCCATATTTAAGGCGGGCCCGGAAACGCGGTTTGCTGACAGCGCAGACAGTAATGTGGATTTTGCATTTTTGTTGCCTGGATCGACGTCATCCGCCTGGCTGGCAACTAACAACGCATCCCAGTTTTTTCCCTGCGAATGGTAGACATAGGCAAGTAGCGCATCAGAATCAGCCCCGGGATGCGCCTGCGCCCATTTATTCGCTTCAGTAAGGGCTTGCTGATTGTAGCGAGCATCCGCCAACGTCATTATCCAGCCGGTACGTACATCTACGTTATCAGGCTCTTCCTGTAAAACGCTTTCCCAGATGGCTAAAGAATCATTCCAGTTCTTCTGGTTGCGATATGCTCGTGCAGCGGCGACTTTGCCCCGGGCAGGTACATTCATCTGTCCACGATACTGCTGCCAGATTTCAATTGTGGTTTTATCGTTGTTATCGACCCAACTGGAAACTTGCAGCCAGTCGGCAACCTGATTTGGCGTTAGCGCGCTTTTCTTTCCCTGATCCTCAAGGAAACGTAATAGCGGTGCGCTATTACCTCCCCGCGCTTCAATAACCAAAGCGTCATAATCTGATACCGCTGCAAAGATTGGCATCGGGAAAAGAATGCTTGCCGTAAATAAACAGCTTACAGACTTAAAACGTTTAATGAAGTTGGCATGTCGACGCATACTTAACATATCTGCCCTTATATCTTACATCATAGTGAAAATAAGCGTTTTCAATAAGTTACAGTCAATCCCTGACGGTTGCCGACCATGTAAAACGCACTGCCGCTTATTTCGTAATAGGGTTATGAAGCAATTAATTCTTTCGTCTTATTGACTACCTGTGCCTCGTCCTCTAATCATTGGAAAGAAGGCATAAACTCGAGAATTTTATCACTCAGCGTAGTTCGTGGCTATGTAATAAGATAATGCTTAGGCAAAAAAAGGATTTTAGACTAAGTTATTCTAATACTCTTGGGATTGAATTCTGGATTTAGATTAATTTCCCGTGGAGAAGTCATGTGACGATGTTAACTATTGCCGGATGACATAACTACCCTCTGTAACTGTTTGCATGGTAACTATTTGGTATGAATAGAGAAAGTTCTGATAACAGGTGCTCAGATAACAAGATACGCACTATAACGTATTTTTAGGTTGCAGGCAGTGTTGATGAAATAAAATTAAGGGTACAGCCGGAATAATAATTAGGTACAGTGATAATATTATGATATTAAAGTACTTTATTAATTTATGATTGAACGTTAGTATTTTCCCATCCACCAATGTCGGTGTGGGAAATTATCAGTTTTCCTATTTAATATTTTTATTTATCACCCTGACTTGCTATCGTCAGCATCAGCCACAATCAATTCTTTACCCTTACAATTAACAAGCCTAATTTCATTATGAACTGCTGATTGAAGCATAACTTTTTGCGCTTACCTTCCCTTCAGACTTTCAGGTAATCTGAAAAAAGACGCCAATGGGAGCTGGTCTAATGAAAATCGTTAATGCAGAAGAAAAACACATCCCCGCCATACGCGATATCTATGCACACCACGTTATTCACGGTACTGGCAGCTTTGAAACCGCCCCACCGGATACCCACGAAATGCTGGCTCGTCTGAAAAAAATTCATAGTCTGGGGCTGCCGTGGGTTGTCGCCCTGCAGGAAGACAAGGTCATCGGATATTGTTATCTCACTCGTTATCGTGAACGCTACGCTTACCGCTATACCCTCGAAGATTCGATTTACATTGACCCGGCGGCACAGCGTCAAGGGGCGGGAAGTGCGTTACTGCGCCATGTTATTGACTGGGCCGAAACGCATGGCTATCGACAATTAATTGCCATGGTCGGCGACAGCAATAATCAGGGATCGCTAAAAGTTCATCAGCAGGTCGGATTTACAGAAATAGGCACGCTGAAAGACGTTGGCTTCAAGCATGGTCGCTGGCTGGATACAGTTTTGCTGCAACGCGCTCTGGGGGAAGGGAACAGTACACTACCAGCGGATGTCGATGCTGCTATTTAACTTTTCTAAGGGATGACTTCAGGAAAAGGAAATCTGGAGCGGGCGAAGGGAATCGAACCCTCGTATAGAGCTTGGGAAGCTCTCGTTCTACCATTGAACTACGCCCGCATTGAAGTGCGTAAGGGATTATAAACCTTACGCTCTTCTTGGCAAGGGACGAACCGACTGACTGGCGATTAATTCACCGTCAGCATTTTGGCTTACTGCCCTGCGGCGGTAAATAACGCAGCGGATCGATAGCTGTTGCGCGATAACGGATCTGGAAATGCAGACGCACCGTCGTCGCATCCGTGCTGCCCATCGTGGCGATCTTCTGCCCGGCTTTCACGTTTTGACCGTTGTTCACCAGCATGGTGTCATTATGCGCATAGGCAGTGATGTAATCCTCACTGTGCTTAATCATGATGAGGTTGCCATAGCCCCGCAGTTGATTGCCGACATAGACCACTTTCCCGGCTCCGGCCGCATAAATCGGCGTACCGCGCGCAGCAGAAATATCAATGCCCTTATTACCGCCGTCCGCCGTGGAATAAGGCAGAATCACCTTACCGCTGGCGGGCCACTGCCAGCAGCGTTGTCCTACCGGCGGCCAGGAGGACTGAGGTACAGAAGAAGACGGTCTGACGGCAGCCGTTTTGGTAGAAGATTTGCTCGAGGATTTCGCGGTTGCTTTACGCGCTGTTGTACTGGTTTTCGCATCACCGTTAAGCTTCAGCTTTTGCCCCACCTCAATGGTATAAGGGGGGGAAATGTTGTTCAGACGGGCGAGATCCCGAACGCTGGTGCCAGTAGAGCGTGAAATGGCGTACAGCGTATCACCGCGCTTCACAGTATACGTGGAACCGGAATCAGATGAACTGGAACACCCTGCCAGGATCAGGCTGCTCACCAACATTATCGTGATATAAAAACGTTTATTCATCAGCCATTCTGCACTCAACACAACGTTTACCTCGAAATCAGAGGTCATTATCATACCAGCCAGCCGGACGATCCCCAATCGCTACGCTTCAATCGGTAGGGTTAAACGGATATCCCTGTGCGATAATATCCATTAACGCGGGTAGATAAGGCATAGAGGGTAATTTCACCAGCGCAGGATAAAATATTTGTGGCGAAGGAAAAACGTCTACCACGTAACATTGGCTAAGTTTATCAGCATCGACTTCCGAAGACGGTAATAACGTCGCAGCCTCAAGGCCGGACTCCAGCCAGTCGAGAATGACCCCCGGTTGCGTAATATGCATGATCACTTTTGCGCTTACTCCGGATTTACGAAACAGATCCATCAGCATCTCGTAAGTCCCTGAATCCTTTGCCCGATGCAGCAGCACCAACGGCATCTCCGCCAGCGCAGTGTAGTTATAGGGATTTGCAGGAGGGCCCGGCAGGCATTTTTTATTAATTACCGCCACCAGCTTAATCGGATCGAACGACACATAATCAAAGCCTTCACTGCGATAGGGACGCTGTATTAAAGCAATATCGATTCCCCCTTCCGTTAATAATGTTTCAAGATGGCTGGAGTCGGTAACAGAAATATTGATCGCCGTATCCGGATTACGTCGGTAAACTTCCATCAACAGTGCTTTAAAATAGTTCTGGTAGAGATGAGTTAAACCTATTCTTAATTCGGCTCTGTTTTTTTGTGCAATATCTGTCGTTTCCCTGGCGGTATCCTCCACCTGACGTAATATTTCACATCCTTTGCGATAGAGAAAAAAACCGGCCTCCGTGGGTTCAATACGATTTCCACGGCGAACAAAGAGCGAGACCTGAAGTTCTTCTTCCAGCTCCTGAATCCGCTTGCTGAGGGGGGGTTGCGCCATGTTCAACGATTTCGCCGCCTGGCTGACCGACCCTTGTTCCACCACCCGACAAAAATACCGTAAGCGCTTTAAATCCATCATCATCACCCGTGGTTTAACGTATCGCCAGTATCACACTTACCCAAAAAAATAAAAAGCCAGCCCGCTACATCTCATGTTAATTAATCATTATTTAACAGGTCATTAAAATAAACTTTTTTGATCTACTAACTATCCGGTAAACGGTATTTGTGTAAAAGCGCCACGGAAAATATTGTGCAGACAACGAAACATCTTTTCCGAAGGAACCATCCCATGGCAAATACTGATAACAAATCTCCCTCAACGGTGCATGATTTACGCTCTGCGCTCCAACTACTGAAAACACTTCCCGGCGAGTACGTTGAAACCGATACCGAAGTCGACCCGCACGCGGAACTCTCTGGGGTGTATCGTTATGTGGGCGCGGGCGGAACCTGCCAGCGCCCGACCCGCAAGAACGGGCCGGTGATGGTATTTAATAAAATCAAAGGATTTCACGATATCAGCGTGGCAATTGGGCTGAACGGTTCGCGCCAGCGCGTCAGCCATTTTCTGCAGTGCGAACCAGCAAAACTAGGGCATCTGCTGAAAGATTCTGTGGAAAACGCCATAGCGCCAGTCATGACTCAGGGCGCGGCGGAATGTCAGGAAGTGGTGCATCTGGCGAGCGATGCCGATTTCGATCTGCGTAAACTATTACCCGCTCCGACCAATACAGAAGAAGACGCTGGTCCCTATATTACCATGGGCCTGTGCTACGCCTCAGACCCGGAAACTCACGAATCCGATATCACCATTCACCGCTTGTGTGTACAGAGCCGCGACGAACTGTCCATGTGGCTGACCCCTGGTCGCCATATTGATGCTTTCCGCATGAAAGCAGAAGCCGCAGGTCAGCCGCTACCGATTTCAATCAGCATCGGCGTGGATCCGGCGATTGAAATTGCCGCCTGTTTTGAGCCGCCAACCACCCCACTGGGCTTCAACGAATTGAGCATTGCGGGCGCGCTGCGCGGCAAAGCCGTTGAGATGGTGCAGTGTAAAACCATCAACGAAAAAGCTATCGCTCATGCGGAGATCGTCATTGAAGGCGAACTGCTGCCAAACGCACGCGTACGCGAAGATCAGAACACCCATACCGGGCGCGCAATGCCTGAGTTTCCGGGTTATACCGGCGAAGCGAAAGAGGCTATTCCGGTGATCAAAGTGAAAGCCGTTACTCACCGCATTAACCCCATCTGGCGCACCACCGTCGGACCTGGCGAAGAACATGTCAATATGGCCGGTATTCCGACTGAAGCCAGCATTCTGGATATGGTAGAACGCGCCATGCCGGGCAAACTACTCAATGTTTTCGCCCACTCGGCGGGCGGTGGCAAACTTCTGGCGGTGCTGCAGTTTAAAAAATCTTCTCCGACAGATGAAGGTCGGCAGCGCCAGGCTGCTCTACTGGCTTTCTCTGCATTCCCGGAACTCAAGCACGTCATCCTGGTGGATGAGGATGTAGATATTTTCGATAGCGACGACGTTCTCTGGGCCATGCAAACTCGCTACCAGGGGGATGTCGACACCATTACGATCCCTGGCGTTCGTTGCCACCCGCTCGATCCGTCACAGGTGCCGGAATACAGCCCGAGCATCCTGCAACAGGGAATGTCCTGCAAAACCATTTTCGACTGTACGGTGCCATTCCACCTGAAGCACAACTTCCAGCGTTCCAAATTTAAAGATGTGGACGTGAAGCGCTTCCTGCCGGATTTCGAGTAAAGGAGACCACCATGACAGCACGCATCATCATTGGGATCAGTGGGGCCTCCGGGTTTCAGTACGGCGTTAAGGCGCTGGAGTTGCTTCGCCAACACCCCGTTGAAGTCCATCTGGTGGTCTCAAAAGGAGCAGAAAAAACCTGCGAACTGGAGACAGATTACCGCCTGGACGATGTGACAGCGATGGCTGACGTGGTACATCCCATCGCGGATCTGGGGGCGGCTATCTCCAGCGGTTCATTTAAAACACTGGGGATGCTGATCGCACCATGTTCCATGCGCTCTTTGGGCGCAATCGCCCACTGCCTGACGGACAACCTGCTGACCCGTGCGGCGGACGTGGTGCTGAAAGAGCGTCGTCGTCTGGTGCTGCTGGCCAGAGAAACGCCGCTGAACCTCGGCCATATTCGCAATATGGCCGCAGTAACTGAAATGGGCGGGATCATCTTTCCGCCGGTTCCGGCGCTGTATCAGCGTCCGCAAACGGCGGACGACATCATCACCCATAGCGTTAATCGTGCGCTCGATCTGTTCGACCTTGAAGTCAACAATATCCCCCGCTGGGGTGAAGGCGAGCTAAATTTTACTTAACAGGACATTTCTCAATGTTAATCGGCCCATATGTAAATGGTTCCGCCGTCATTCTTGGCGGGCTAGTTGGCGCAATGGCGGGCGGCAAGCTCCCTGAGCGTGTGAAAACGGCGCTGCCGATGACTTTCGGGCTTTGCTCCGTTGGTCTGGGCATCACGCTGGTACTAAAAGTGAAATATATGCCAGCAGTGGTGCTGGTAATGGTGATCGGCGCCATTCTCGGTGAATTGCTGCATCTGGAAAAAGGAATTGGTAAAGCCGCTGGCTCCACGCGCGGTTTAATCAACAAAGTTCTGCCGCCAGTTAATGGCCTGGGTCACGAAGAGTTCACAGAGAAATTTGTCGCCATCCTGGTACTGTTTTGCGCCAGTGGCACCGGGATTTTCGGGGCGATGACCGAAGGGATGAGCGGCGACCCATCAATTCTGTACATCAAAACGATCCTCGATCTGTTTACCGCAGGGATTTTTGCCACACTTCTCGGCTACGCGGTTATGACCATCGCCATCCCACAAATCATTATTCAGGTGGCGCTGGCGATGCTGGCAGTGATTATCCTGCCGATGATCACTCCTGACATGATGGCGGATTTCTCTTGTGCTGGCGGACTGCTGATGGTGGCCACCGGTTTGCGTATCTGTAACATTAAACTTTTCCCGGTCGCCAACATGTTGCCAGGGCTTGTTTTGGTAATGCCTTTGTCCCATTTATGGGCTACCCTAGTGGCCTGAGTGCATGACCCGGCGGGTTTGTGTCGGGTCATTTTTTATTTTCAGGAGTTGTCATGGCCGGGGAACATGTCATTTTGCTGGACGAGCAAAATAAACCGTCAGGCATGCTGGAAAAGTATGCCGCCCATACCTTCAACACCCCTTTGCATCTCGCGTTTTCCTGCTGGATATTTAACGACCAGGGACAACTGCTGGTGACGCGCCGTTCACTGCACAAAAAAGCCTGGCCTGGCGTCTGGACAAACTCTGTCTGTGGCCATCCGCAGTCGGGGGAGACAACCGAAGATGCCGTTATCCGCCGCGCCCGTTTTGAACTGAGCGCAGACATTACCGCGCTCGCCTCTGTATATGCGGATTTCCGTTATTGCGCTACGGATCCCAATGGAATTATGGAGAACGAAGTTTGTCCGGTCTATGCCGCGCAGCTTACCAGCCAACTACAGCCAAATGCGGATGAAGTGATGGATTACCAGTGGAGCAATCTTGAGGATGTGTTAAGCGGGATTGATGCAACGCCGTGGGCGTTTAGCCCGTGGATGGTGATGCAGGCTTCAAACGATAAGGCGCGAGAATTACTGCGCAAGTTTGCCAACGGGAATTAATTGCCTGATGGCGCTATGCTTACCTGGCCTACATAGCGAATTGTAGGCCGGATAAGGCATCAGCCGCCATCGGGCATGTCACATCTTACTTAACCGGGCGCATCGCCGGGAACAGGATCACGTCGCGGATGGTGTGGCTGTTGGTGAACAGCATAACCATACGGTCGATACCAATACCCAGACCCGCAGTCGGCGGCAGACCGTGTTCCAGAGCGGTAACGTAGTCTTCGTCGTAGAACATCGCCTCGTCATCACCCGCATCTTTGGCGTTAACCTGATCCTGGAAACGCTGCGCCTGATCTTCCGCATCGTTCAGCTCGCTGAAACCGTTACCGATCTCACGTCCGCCGATGAAGAATTCGAAGCGATCGGTGATTTCCGGGTTTACGTCATTACGACGCGCCAACGGAGAAACTTCGGCCGGGTACTCGGTAATGAAGGTCGGTTGAATCAGGTGCGCTTCCGCGACTTCTTCGAAGATCTCGGTCACGATACGGCCCAGACCCCAGCTCTTCTCAACTTTGATGCCGATAGATTCAGCGATCGCTTTAGCAGAGTCGAAGTTATCCAGATCGGCCATGTTGGTTTCCGGGCGGTATTTCTGAATCGCTTCGCGCATGGTCAGTTTTTCGAACGGCTTACCGAAGTCGAAGACTTCTTCGCCGTAAGGCACTTCGGTGGTTCCCAGTACGTTCTGCGCCAGCGTGCGGAACAGTGATTCGGTCAGTTCGATCAGATCTTTGTAGTCCGCATACGCCATGTAGAGTTCCATCATGGTGAACTCTGGGTTATGACGAACAGAGATGCCTTCGTTACGGAAGTTACGGTTAATTTCGAATACGCGTTCGAAGCCGCCAACCACCAGACGCTTGAGGTACAGTTCCGGCGCGATACGCAGGTACATATCCAGATCCAGCGCGTTATGATGGGTGATGAACGGACGCGCCGCCGCGCCGCCAGGGATCACCTGCATCATCGGGGTTTCTACTTCCATAAAGCCGCGACCCACCATGAACTGGCGGATGCCAGCCATAATCTGTGAACGCACTTTAAAGGTATTGCGGGATTCATCGTTAGAGATGAGATCCAGATAGCGCTGACGATAACGCGCTTCCTGGTCCTGCAGACCGTGGAATTTATCCGGCAGCGGGCGCAGCGCTTTCGTCAGCAGACGCAGCTCGGTGCAATGAATGGACAGCTCACCGGTCTTGGTCTTGAACAACTTACCTTTCGCGCCGAGGATATCGCCCAGATCCCATTTTTTGAACTGCTCGTTGTAAACGCCTTCCGGCAGATCGTCACGAGCAACGTACAGCTGAATACGGCCGCCAACATCTTGCAGCGTAACGAATGAGGCTTTACCCATAATACGGCGGGTCATCATACGACCAGCAACGGATACCTCAATGTTCAGCGCTTCCAGCTCTTCGTTTTCTTTCGCGTCGAAGTCAGCATGCAGTTGGTCTGAGGTGTGATCGCGACGGAAATCGTTCGGGAACGGGATCCCCTGCTCACGCAGGCTCGCCAGCTTCTCACGGCGCGTTTTCAGTTCATTGTTAAGGTCGGCTACCGCGTCAGCGCCCTGTACGTGTTGTTCAGACATGTTGGTTCCTCATAACCCTGCTTTCAAACTTGCTTCGATAAATTGATCCAGGCTGCCATCCAGCACCGCCTGCGTGTTACGGGTTTCAACCCCGGTACGCAGATCTTTAATGCGGGAGTCATCAAGGACATAAGAACGAATCTGGCTACCCCAGCCGATATCTGACTTATTGTCTTCCATCGCCTGTTTCTCGGCATTCTTCTTCTGCATTTCCAGTTCATAAAGCTTCGCTTTCATCTGCTTCATGGCCTGGTCTTTGTTCTTGTGCTGGGAACGGTCGTTCTGACACTGCGTCACAATCCCGGTCGGAATGTGGGTGATACGCACCGCCGATTCTGTACGGTTAACGTGCTGACCGCCCGCGCCAGAGGCGCGATAAACGTCAATGCGCAGATCCGCCGGGTTGATGTCGATATCGATATCATCGTCAACTTCCGGATAGACAAACGCCGAGCTGAACGACGTATGGCGGCGACCGCCGGAGTCGAACGGGCTCTTACGTACCAGACGGTGTACGCCGGTTTCAGTCCGCAGCCAACCGTACGCATATTCGCCAGCAATTCTGATGGTCACGGATTTAATACCCGCCACTTCGCCTTCAGATTCTTCAATAATTTCAGTCTTAAAGCCGCGAGCTTCGGCCCAACGCAGATACATACGCATCAGCATGCTCGCCCAGTCCTGCGCTTCCGTACCGCCGGAGCCAGCCTGAATATCGAGATAGCAATCTGCGCTGTCATATTCGCCGGAGAACATACGACGGAATTCCAGCTGCGCCAGCTTATCTTCCAGGGTATCGAGTTCTGCTACGGCTTCGTTAAAGGTTTCTTCGTCGTCGGCTTCTACAGCCAACTCCAACAGGCCGGAGACATCTTCCAGGCCCTGGCTCATTTGGTCGAGTGTATCTACGATGGCCTCAAGGGAGGAACGCTCTTTACCCAGCGCCTGCGCGCGTTCGGGTTCGTTCCATACGTCCGGCTGTTCCAGCTCGGCGTTTACTTCTTCCAGACGCTCTTTCTTGGCATCATAGTCAAAGATACCCCCTAAGAACGTCAGAGCGCTCCGTGAGGTCCTGAATGCGGTTATTTACCGGATTAATTTCAAACATTGTCTGATTTCTTTTATTGGACTAGTCAAAATGCGGTTATAAGAGCGGGATTGTAACTAATCCACGCCCTTTTTTATAGCGATTAGTGACGCTAAAGTGGCCAGATATTATCGATTATTAGCTGCAAACTACGGTTGCCGCGAAACTCATTAATATCCAGTTTGTAGGCCAACTGAACATCGCGCACGCCGTTGTCCGGCCAGCAACTGGTATCAACGTTGAACGCAATTCCGTCCAGCAGAGGTCCGCCGCCAACCGGCTCCACCATCACCTTCAGATGACGCTCACCCACCAAACGCTGCTGAAGCAGACGGAAATGTCCATCAAACAGCGGTTCCGGGAACATTTGCCCCCACGGCCCAGCATCACGCAGCATTTGCGCGACCTCCATGGTCATCTCCGCGGCGCTTAGCGGGCCATCTGACACCACTTCGCCCTGCAGCAAGGCGGGATCCAGCCACTCGGTTACCAGTTCGCCGAAACGCTGCTGGAAACGCTCAAACTGCGCCTCTTCCAGCGACAAGCCCGCCGCCATGGCGTGACCGCCAAACTTGAGGATCATGCCAGGATGAAGGGTGTCCAGGCGCTCCAGCGCATCACGCATGTGCAGCCCCTGAATCGAACGCCCGGAGCCTTTGAGCGTACCGTCGCCGGCAGGAGCAAACGCAATCACCGGACGATGAAAACGCTCTTTAATGCGAGATGCCAGAATGCCGACTACTCCCTGATGCCACTCAGGATGGTACATCGCAAGGCCGCCCGGTAGCGTCTCGCTACTGCGCTCCAGCTTTTCACACAGGGTCAGCGCTTCCGCCTGCATGCCCTGCTCAATTTCTTTGCGTGTCTGATTGAGCGCGTCCAGTTCATTGGCCAGCACGCGTGCCTCGCCAATGTTGTCGCACAGCAACAGCGCCACGCCGACGGACATATCATCCAGACGGCCAGCGGCATTCAGCCGTGGCCCCAGCGCAAAACCTAAATCGCTGGCAGCCAGCTTAAGTGGGTCGCGGTTGGAAATCTCCAGCAGCGCCTTAATGCCGGGACGGCACTTTCCGGCACGAATACGGCTTAATCCTTGCCACGTCAGAATGCGGTTATTAGCATCCAGCGGGACCACGTCGGCCACTGTGCCGAGCGCGACCAGATCGAGCAAGTCCGCCAGGTTCGGCGGCGCAATGCCTCGTTCATCAAACCAGCCTTTGTCACGCAGGAAGGTGCGCAGCGCCAGCATCAGATAGAAGGCCACGCCAACCCCTGCCAATGATTTAGACGGGAATTCACAGTCCTGCAGATTGGGGTTGATGATCGCCTCTGCATTAGGCAGCGTATCCCCTGGCAGATGGTGATCGGTCACCACCACCGGGATCCCCAGCGCTCTGGCATGTTCCACACCGGCGTGAGACGAGATGCCATTGTCTACGGTGACAATCAGCTGAGCGCCACGCGCATGCGCCTGCTCCACCACTTCCGGGCTTAAGCCATAGCCGTCTTCAAAACGATTAGGCACCAGGTAGTCAACGTTACCGCAACCCAACGCACGCATCGCCAGAATGCTGAGCGCCGTACTGGTCGCGCCATCGGCGTCAAAATCGCCGACCACAATAATGCGGGTTCCCGCGCGAAAGGCGTTATAGAGGATCTCAACTGCTTTTTCGACGCCGTTCAAATGCTGCCACGGCAGCATTCCTTTTACGCTACGTTCAAGTTCCTGGGCGCTGCGCACGCCGCGGCTGGCGTATAAACGACGCAGCAATGGCGGCAGGTCATCAGGTAGCTCGGTTGTCTCGTCGGCTTCACGCCGACGAAGTTGTATCTTTTGTTTCACGCGAATTATTTACCGCTGGTTTGTTTTGCATGTGCGTCGAGGAATTCTTTCATCTCTTTCGGGCCCTGATAGCCAGGCACGACATAGCCGTTGCTCAGCACAATCGCCGGCGTGCCGCTAACGCCAAACTGCACGCCCAGCGCGTAGTGGTTCGCGATATCCACATCACAGGTTGCTGGTTTCACGTCCTTGCCTGCCATCGCGTCATCAAAGGCTTTGTTTTTATCCTTCGCGCACCAGATCGACTTCATGTCCTGCTCGGCCTGGCTTTCCAGACCCTGACGCGGGAAGGCCAGATAACGAACGGTGATCCCCAACGCATTATAGTCTTTCATCTCTTCATGCAGCTTGTGGCAGTAACCACAGGTGATGTCGGTGAAAACGGTAATGACGTGTTTTTCCTGCGGCGCTTTGTAGACGATCATCTCTTTTTCCAGCGCGTTCAAATGCTTCATCAGCAACTGGTTAGTAACATTCACCGGGCTTGCGCCGCTCACGTCATACATCGGTCCCTGAATAATATGTTTACCGTCTTCAGTCACGTACAGCACGCCGCTATTGGTCAGTACGGTTTTCATACCCGCCACCGGAGCAGACTGAATCTCGGTGCTCTGTACCCCCAGCTTTGCCAATGACTGGCGAATCGCCGCATCGTCTGCATGTACCATGCCGGAAAACGCCGTTGCCAGCAGGGTGAACATCATAAAACGTTTTTTCATAACCTATCCTTTCCTGTCAGCACTCACGCTCGCGGGTGATGCTGTTGATGTAGTTGACGCAAGCGCTCCGTTGCGACATGAGTATAAATTTGTGTTGTCGAGAGGTCGCTATGCCCCAGTAGCATCTGCACCACGCGCAGGTCAGCGCCATGATTGAGCAAATGCGTGGCAAAAGCATGCCGCAGGACGTGCGGTGACAGCTTCTCGCTGTCGATTCCCGCCAACACAGCATAGTGTTTAATACGATGCCAGAAGGTCTGACGGGTCATCTGTTGCGCCCGCTGGCTGGGAAACAGCACATCAATTGATACACCGTTGAGCAACCATGGACGCCCATGTTCCAGATACGTTTCCAGCCAGTAAACCGCCTCTTCACCCAACGGCACCAGGCGTTCTTTGTTGCCTTTACCGATCACCCGAACCACACCCTGACGCAGGCTGACGTCACTCATTGTCAGTCCCACCAGCTCAGATACGCGCAGGCCCGTTGCATACAATACTTCCAGCATGGCTTTGTCGCGTAGCTCCAACGGTTGCTCAATCAGCGGCGCCTGCAACAGTCGCTCCACCTGTGCCTCACTGAGATCTTTGGGCAGGCGCTGCGGAAGCTTCGGTGATGCAAGCGAGGCGCTGGGATCGTCTTCGCGAAATTTTTCGCGGTAAAGATGCTGAAAAAAGCGCCGCGTAGCACTGAGCAAGCGAGCGGAACTGGTGGCTTTATATCCCCCATCCATCCGCTCGGCCAGTAATGCCTGCAGATCATCGCTCTGCGCCGTCGCCAGCGAGACGCCACGGTGATGTAACCATTCGACAAGCATGGTCAGATCGCGACGATACGCACTTAACGTGTTTTCCGCCAGATTTCGTTCCAGCCACAGGGCATCAAGAAACTGCTCGATGCGCGCCAGATCCTGTTCCACTCGCGCCCCTTATTCCACTCTCATTTTTGATGCATTATGCCTCATTGTGCCGGGATTGCGGCGATTCTGTTACACTACCCGCAACGCTACAGCAGAATTGAGATGTTTACGTCATGAACATGGGTCTTTTTTACGGTTCCAGTACCTGCTACACCGAAATGGCAGCAGAAAAAATCCGCGATATCCTGGGTCCCGAACTGGTGACACTGCACAACCTCAAAGATGATTCCCCGACCTTAATGGAGCAGTATGATGTGCTCATTTTGGGCATCCCGACCTGGGATTTTGGTGAAATTCAGGAGGATTGGGAAGCGGTCTGGGAGCAACTGGACGACCTCAACCTGGAAGGCAAAATTGTCGCGCTTTACGGGATGGGCGATCAGCTAGGATATGGCGAATGGTTCCTGGATGCGCTGGGGATGCTGCACGATAAACTGGTCACCAAAGGCGTCAAGTTTGTCGGTTACTGGCCAACCGAAGGCTATGAATTTACCAGCGATAAACCCGTCATTGCTGATGGACAGCTGTTTGTTGGTTTGGCACTGGATGAAACGAACCAGTACGATCTCAGCGATGAACGCATCCAGAACTGGTGCGAGCAAATTCTTGGGGAAATGGCCGAACACTGGTCCTGATAAGCGTGTTGCCGGATGACGCCGTGAACGCCTTATCCGGTTTACCTCACGCATCAAACCTAAGGCCCTAAAGCGGCACGCCATCAGATATTTGTTGGCATTACCCCTGCTTCGCCTGTTGCAGCATTAACCGCCGTAAATCTCGCCACTCAGCCTCATCCATACTGTCTGCCGCCAGCCACAAATGCTGACGTTTCCCGGTATCTGAACGCAAACGCAGCATCATGCCTGTTTTGACCATCCAGGGCGCGCTAACGATAGTCCACTCCTGCCCTTGCCAGCGCAGACGGCCGTCCATCAACAGCCTAATCTCGCCCTGACAGGCGTTAATTCTACGTTGGCTGCGTACGCTGTCGAACACCACCAGAGAGAGCAGAACCATCCATAATGGGGTGTAGCTCAAAGGCCAGGGCATCAATAAAATAAATACCGCGACCAGCCCATGAACGAGCAACGAAAGCCACTGCGCGCGCCATGAAACGCGTAAATCAGATTGCCACTGGACCACGTTCCCGATTCCGTGTCTGGATAAGTCGCACCATCTGCTCCAACTGAGCATCAGCTGGTTTCCCATGATTCATCAACCAGTTAAATAAATCTGGATCGTCACATTCTAGCAGACGGATAAAGATACGTTTTTCTTCGTCACTTAAGCTGTCATATTCATGTTCGAAAAACGGCATGATAGAGATGTCCAGCTCGCGCATACCGCGGCGGCATGCCCAATGAATACGTGCTTTATTATTAATATCCATGTTCTTCTTCCTGTCTCGCGAAAACGAAGTATCCGGCTATTGTAACGTGTTTTTCACGCGCTTTTGCGGGATTATCAGCTAATGGAAGCACATTCGCTAAATAAAACCGCATTAAGTCAAAGGATTCATCATTTTTGGATGTCTCCTCGCAAAGCTTACTATATGGCACAAATAGCCTGTTTAAACCGCTTGCAATGGGCCATAGCTCTTTTACCATTAGTCATTATCACTGCGTTAAGCAAATCAGGACATTATTATGGCTTTTACATCTTTTCCTCCTCGCCAGCCTTTTGCGTCAACGCGTTTACCTCTGACGCTAATGACGCTCGATGACTGGGCGCTCGCCACCATTACCGGTGTCGACAGTGAGAAGTATATTCAGGGTCAGGTCACGGCTGATGTCAGCCAGATGACCGAGCATCAGCACGTGCTGGCAGCCCATTGTGATGCCAAAGGTAAAATGTGGAGCAATCTGCGCCTGTTCCGTAACAGTGAAGGTTTTGCATGGCTTGAACGCCGCAGCTTGCGCGATGCGCAGCTTACAGAACTGAAAAAATATGCGGTCTTCTCGAAGGTAGTGATTGCGCCGGACGACGAGCGTGTTCTGTTGGGCGTAGCGGGATTCCAGGCACGAGCGGCGCTGGCCAATCTCTTTAGCGAATTACCGAACAGCGAAAAACAGGTTATTACCGAAGATGCTTCCACAATACTGTGGTTCGAACACCCTGCCGAGCGTTTCCTGCTGATTGTTGATGTTGCAACGGCGGAAAGCCTGGTTGAGAAACTGCGCGGCGAAGCGGAGTTAAATAACAGTCAACAGTGGCTGGCGCTGGATATCGAAGCGGGTATTCCGGTCATTGATACTGCCAACAGCGGACAGTTTATTCCCCAGGCGACCAATATGCAGGCTCTGGGCGGGATCAGCTTCAAAAAAGGCTGCTATACCGGCCAGGAAATGGTGGCGCGCGCCAAATTCCGCGGCGCCAACAAACGCGCCATGTGGACTCTGGCAGGTACGGCCAGCCGGGTGCCGGAAGCTGGCGAAGATCTGGAACTGAAAATGGGTGAGAACTGGCGTCGTACTGGTACCGTACTCGCCGCAGTACAGCTCGCTGATGGCCAGATACTGGTGCAGGTCGTGATGAATAACGACATGGAAGCCGACAGCGTGTTCCGCGTTCGCGATGACGCAAAAACGCTGCATATTGTGCCGCTGCCGTATTCGCTGGAAGAGTAAAAGCTTAACGCCGGATGGCGCTACGCTTATCCGGCCTACAGGCACATTTTGTAGGCCGGATAAGGCGTTAGCCGCCATCCGAAATCAAGGGTTACGCCTGTCCAACATACAAATAAATCGCCAGGAAGTGGCAAACGCTGCCGCCCAGTACAAAGCCGTGCCAGATCGCGTGGTTATATGGAATGCGCTTACAGACATAGAAAATAACGCCCAGCGAATACACCACACCACCAACGGCCAGCAAGGTCACGCCTCCCGCCGCCAGTTTAACCGCCAATTGATACACCACAATCAGCGATAGCCAGCCCATTGTCAGGTAAGTCACCAGCGACAGAACCTTAAAGCGGTGCGCAATGGTCAGTTTGAATAAAATACCGAGCAGCGCCAGGCTCCAGATAACAATCATCAGTCCACGTGCCAGCGGCGAATCAAGCCCCACCAGCAGAAATGGCGTATAGGTCCCGGCAATCAGCAGATAAATCGCGCAGTGGTCGAATTTTTTCAGCCAGACTTTCGCTCGCTGATGGGGGATCGCGTGATACAAAGTTGAGGCGAGGAACAGCAAGATCATGCTGCCGCCGTACAGGCTATAACTGGTAATCGCCATAGCGCTGGCGTTGGTATCCACTGCCTGAACCAGTAACAACACCAGCCCGACAATCCCAAACACCAGCCCGATACCGTGACTGATGCTGTTGGCTATTTCCTCTGCCAGCGAATATCCCTGCGCGATTAATGGTTTCTGAACCATAGCTTACTCCCGAGAAACGAACACTTTCGTTATTGCCCCTCTAGCGTAACTGAGAATGGTTCCAGTGAACACCTGTTAGCTGTAATATTTATCTTAAAATAAATAGTCCATAAAAATCATATAATTAATTTTAATCTTTCAGCTAACAAGTGTACACATTAAATCAAACACATTTAAAATCAATCACATAAAATTGCGTTTGATCCGGGTAAATTTCGGCAATCACACGTTTCAGTTCTTCAAGCGACATGTTTTCCTGCTGAGCATGTTTTTCAGTCAGCGTATCCAGCGTGACGGTTGAGGTGCCAACAACTTCAATCGTGCAGAAGTATCCCTCATCTTCAAAGCGCCCAACCCGTAGAATGTCACCGGTTTTGAAGTGTGATTCGGACTCGTCACGAATGGTGATGGTTTTGCGTCCGGCCAGAATGTCATCCTGGAAACGCTGAAAAAAAGTGATGTCATTTGGCTGCATGTTATTATTCCCTGTAGATGAAGTCTGATGAGTGAGTTTTGCTATTGTGAGTATGTTCTCCCACGCTGCCATCGCCAGTCTCAACAATCTTGAGATGCTGGTCTACAACTATGTCATCAAAAATCGTGACAAAGTCATGTACATGACCATTCGCGAACTGGCCGATGCCGTGGGCGTTTCCACTACCACCGTACTGCGCTTTTGCCGCAAGCTTAAGTGTGAAGGTTACTCAGAATTTCGCGTACGCTTCAAATTATATTTAGAGCAGAATGAACCGCAACAGGCTAATTTCGGCGCCAGCGAAATTATCAGCTTTTTTAAAAGCGTCAATAACGACGAATTCGATAAACTGCTCGATCAGGCTGTTGATATTATATTATCTTCCGAACGTATTATATTTGTTGGCGCAGGAACGTCAGGAGCGCTTGCGAAATATGGCGCGCGTTTTTTCTCCAACGTCGGCAAATTCAGTAATCATATTGACGACCCTTATTTTCCGGTAACCAATGATATGGCCAGAAACGCGCTGGCAATCGTGCTTTCCGTCTCCGGCGAAACAGAGGAGATCCTGCGTTTTGCCAGCCAGTTCAGTCTGCACCACTGTAAAGTGCTGTCTGTAACCAGCCATGAACACTCACGTCTGGCGAAACTCGCCGACTTTAATCTCTCCTGGCACGTTCCACAAACACGCATTGCCGGGGTATACGATATAACCACGCAAATCCCCGTTATTTATATTCTGGAATCGCTTGGCCGCAAACTGGCGAAAAGAATAGCGTAAAAAAACAATCTGTTTTTTTGATGTAACAAATCACATTAATGCTATTTTGTTATATCGTGACATTTAGGTTTCCTTTGTTAGACTCAAAATCAGATTGTATTAATTTGAGACTGAGCGCAGATGAAAAAACTTACCTTAGCAAAAGATTTTTTATGGGGCGGCGCGGTTGCGGCGCACCAGGTCGAAGGTGGCTGGAACAAAGGTGGCAAAGGCCCCAGCATTTGCGACGTACTGACCGGTGGGGCACACGGCGTTCCACGAGAAATCACTCAGGAAGTCGTGCCCGGTAAATACTACCCCAACCACGAAGCCGTCGATTTTTACGGTCATTACAAAGAAGACATTAAGCTGTTTGCCGAAATGGGCTTCAAATGTTTCCGTACCTCCATCGCATGGACCCGTATCTTCCCCAATGGGGACGAAACCCAGCCGAACGAAGAAGGTCTGAAGTTCTATGACGACATGTTCGATGAATTACTGAAATACAACATCGAACCGGTCATCACCCTTTCCCACTTCGAAATGCCGCTACATTTGGTTCAACAGTATGGGAGTTGGACCAATCGCAAAGTTGTTGATTTCTTTGTTCGATTTGCTGAAGTCGTCTTTGAGCGTTACAAACACAAAGTCAAATACTGGATGACCTTCAACGAGATCAATAACCAACGTAACTGGCGCGCACCGTTGTTTGGCTATTGCTGCTCCGGTGTGGTGTATACCGAGCATGAAAACCCGGAAGAGACCATGTACCAGGTGCTGCATCACCAGTTCGTGGCCAGCGCGCTCGCAGTGAAAGCCGCACGCCGCATCAACCCGGAAATGAAAGTGGGCTGCATGCTGGCTATGGTGCCGCTCTATCCATTCTCCTGTAAGCCCGAAGATGTCATGTTCGCCCAGGAGTCAATGCGTGAACGCTACGTCTTTACCGACGTCCAGTTGCGCGGCTACTACCCAAGCTATGTGTTGAACGAGTGGGAACGTCGCGAATTTAACATCAGGATGGAAGACGGCGACGAGCAAATCCTGCGTGAAGGCACCTGCGACTATCTCGGATTTAGCTACTACATGACCAACGCGGTGAAAGCGGAAGGCGGTAGCGGTGATGCCATTTCCGGTTTTGAGGGTAGCGTGCCGAACCCGCACGTCAAAGCGTCCGACTGGGGCTGGCAGATTGACCCGGTTGGCCTGCGCTATGCTTTATGTGAGCTGTACGAGCGCTATCAGAAGCCGCTGTTTATCGTTGAAAACGGGTTTGGCGCCTACGATAAAGTGGAAACAGATGGCAGCATCAATGATGACTACCGCATCGATTATCTGCGCGCCCACATCGAAGAGATGATGAAGGCGGTCACCTATGATGGCGTAGATCTGATGGGCTACACGCCGTGGGGCTGCATTGACTGCGTTTCGTTCACCACCGGTCAGTACAGCAAGCGCTACGGCTTCATCTATGTGAATAAGCACGATGACGGCACTGGGGATATGTCGCGTTCACGCAAGAAGAGTTTTGAGTGGTATAAAGCGGTGATCGCCAGCAACGGCGAGAATCTGTGATTTTTCGCCGGATGGCGGCGTAAACGCCTTATCCAGCCTACAGGTATGATCCCGTGGGCTGGATAAGCGCAGCGCTATCCGGCCATTAAATCCCTACTTCCCGCCGGCCAGCTCCAGAAAACTGCCCGTGACGTAAGATGCCTTCTCGCTCAGTAGCCAGCAAATCGCCTGCGCGACTTCTTCCGGCTGCCCACCACGCTGCATAGGCAACATGGATTTCACGCGATCAACCCTTCCCGGCTCTCCACCCGACGCATGCATTTCAGTGTAGATCAGGCCTGGACGTACGCAGTTTACGCGGATCCCCTGCGCCGCCACCTCCAGTGCCAGGCCGGTGGTGAGCGTGTCCACCGCACCTTTTGAAGCGGCATAATCAACATATTCGAATGGCGCACCGAGCCGTGATGCCGCCGAAGAGACATTCACAATCGCCCCACCCTGACCGCCGCGCTTAAACGACATGCGCTTTACCGCTTCCCGACAGCACAGAAAATAGCCGGTAACATTGGTCGCCAGTACGCGGTTAATTCGCTCTGCAGTTAAGTTTTCCACCGTGGTCTGTTCAAATAAAATCCCGGCATTATTCACCAGCGCAGTCAGCGGTTCCCCTTCACGGTCGATCGATTCAAACATCGCCAGCACCTGACTTTCATCACTGATATCCGCACGCAGCGCAAATGCCTTACCACCTGCCGCGACAATGTTGTTCACCACCTCGGTTGCCGCACGAATATTGTGATGAAAATTAACGGCGACCGTGTAACCCTCCAGTGCCAGTTGCAGCGCGGTTGCTCGCCCAATACCGCGACTGCCGCCAGTAACAAGTGCGATTCCCATAGAGACCTCCAGATATGAAAAAGCCGGGAGGCGGCTTCGCCTTACCCGGCCTGGAAATTGTTTAACTACGCGGAAAAGTTACTGATATTCGCTCATCGGCACGCAGGAGCAGAACAGGTTACGGTCGCCGTAAACGTCATCAAGACGCTTCACGGTAGGCCAGTATTTGTTCGCCACGCCTGCCGGGAAGACTGCGATTTCGCGGCTATAACCGTGGTTCCACTCGCTCACCAGCTCATTCTGGGTGTGCGGCGAGTTTACCAACGGGTTATCTTCCAGCGACCACTCACCGGCTTTCACGCGCTCGATCTCAGCGCGGATTGCCAGCATCGCGTTAATAAAGCGATCCAGTTCCACTTTGCTTTCAGATTCGGTCGGTTCCACCATCAGCGTACCCGCTACCGGGAACGACATGGTTGGCGCATGGAAACCATAGTCGATCAGACGTTTGGCAATATCCAGTTCGCTGATGCCGGTCTCTTCTTTCAGTGGGCGAATGTCGAGAATACATTCATGCGCTACACGGCCATCGCGACCGGTATACAGCACCGGATAGGCATCTTTCAGACGGCTGGCAATGTAGTTAGCGTTAAGAATAGCGACCTGGCTTGCCTGCTTCAGACCTTCTGCGCCCATCATACGGATGTACATCCAGCTGATTGGCAGAATGGATGCGCTACCGAACGGTGCGGCAGACACCGCGCCCTGACGGGTAAGCATCCCTTCAATCTGTACCACGCTGTGGCCCGGCACAAACGGTGCCAGATGCGATTTAACGCCGATCGGTCCCATGCCCGGGCCGCCGCCGCCGTGCGGAATGCAGAAGGTTTTATGCAGGTTGAGGTGCGAAACGTCCGCGCCGATAAAGCCCGGCGTGGTGATTCCAACCTGGGCGTTCATGTTCGCGCCGTCGAGGTACACCTGGCCGCCGAACTGGTGCACAACTTCACACACTTCGCGGATCGTTTCTTCATATACGCCGTGGGTGGACGGATAGGTCACCATGATGCAAGAAAGGTTCGCAGCATGTTGTTCTGCTTTTGCCCGCAGATCGTCGAGGTCGATGTTGCCGTTCTTATCACAGGCGACTACCACCACCTGCATCCCCGCCATTTGTGCGGAAGCCGGGTTAGTACCGTGGGCGGACGCCGGGATCAGGCAGATATCGCGATGGCCTTCGTTACGGCTTTCGTGATAATGACGAATCGCCAGCAGGCCAGCGTATTCGCCTTGTGCGCCGGAGTTCGGCTGCATGCAGACTGCGTCATAGCCGGTCAGTTTTACCAGCCACTCGGAAAGCTGACCGATCATCTGGTGATACCCTTCCGCCTGCTCTGGCGGGCAGAACGGATGCAGTTCAGCGAATTCCGGCCAGGTGATAGGAATCATCTCGGCGGCGGCGTTCAGCTTCATGGTGCAGGAACCCAGCGGGATCATCGCCTGATTCAGCGCCAGATCTTTACGCTCCAGCGAGTGCATATAGCGCATCATCTCGGTTTCGCTGTGGTAGCGGTTAAACACCGGGTGGCTGAGGATCGCGTCGTCACGCAGCATGCTGCTCTGAATGGAACGGCTGTCGAGCGCCACGTCTTTATCCAGTGTGTCGATGCTCAGGCCGTGGCTGTCGCCCAGCAGAACATTGAACAACTGCACCACGTTTTCACGGGTGGTGGTTTCGTCGAGCGTAATACCTACCGCGTTATGAATATCGCTGCGCAGGTTGATCTCTGCCGCTTCCGCACGCGCCAGTACCGCAGCTTTATCGGCCACTTCAACACACAGCGTGTCGAAGTAGTGCGCATGACGCAGCTTTAAGCCTTTCTGTTGCAGACCAGCCGCCAGAATATCGGTCAGGCGGTGGATACGATTAGCGATGCGCTTCAGACCGACCGGACCATGATAAACGGCATACAGGCTGGCGATGTTAGCCAGCAGTACCTGTGAGGTACAAATGTTGGAGTTCGCTTTCTCACGACGGATATGCTGCTCGCGAGTCTGCATCGCCATGCGCAGTGCGGTATTGCCCGCCGCATCTTTTGATACGCCGATAATACGGCCTGGCATGGAGCGTTTGAATTCGTCTTTGGCGGCAAAGAATGCCGCGTGTGGGCCACCGTAACCCATCGGTACGCCGAAGCGTTGCGCAGAGCCGAAAACGATATCCGCGCCCTGTTTGCCCGGTGCGGTCAGCAGAACCAGCGCCATAAAATCGGCAGCGACGCTGACCACAACTTTACGGGATTTCAGCTCAGCAATCAGTTTGCTGTAGTCGTGCACTTCACCAGTGGTACCAACCTGCTGCAACAGCACGCCGAACACATCCTGGTGATCCAGTGCTTTCGCTGCGTCATCCACAATAACGTCAAAACCAAAGGTTTCGGCGCGAGTGCGAACCACATCCAACGTTTGCGGATGAACATCAGCCGCCACAAAGAAACGGTTGGCGTTTTTCAGTTTGCTGACGCGTTTGGCCATCGCCATGGCTTCGGCCGCCGCGGTGGCTTCATCCAGCAGAGAGGCGGAGGCCATGTCCAGCCCGGTCAGGTCCAGCGTGACCTGTTGGAAGTTCAGCAGCGCTTCCAGGCGGCCCTGAGAGACTTCCGGCTGATACGGCGTATACGCGGTATACCAACCCGGATTTTCCAGCATGTTACGCAGGATAACCGGCGGCAACTGCACGGCGGTGTAGCCCATGCCGATGTAGGACGTGAAGCGCTTGTTACGCCCGGCGATGGCTTTTAATTCGGCCAGCGCAGCGTATTCTGTCGCCGCCTCGCCTACCTGCGGCGGGGTTGCGAGCTGAATGTCTTTCGGCACAATCTGGCCGATCAGCGCGTTTAACGACTCGGCGCCAACCGCATTCAGCATCTCTTGCTGCTGCGCGGCGTCCGGTCCGATGTGGCGTTCAATGAAAGCGCCGCTGTTTTCAAGCTGGCTTAACGTCTGTGTCATGGGCGATGGTTCCTGAAACGTGCAGTGAATCGTGATTGTCTCTAACTCAATTGCCCGGTGGCGCTGACGCTTACCGGGCCTACGCGTGCGAAAACGAATACGCAAAATAATTCGCGTTGCAGTGAGTAGGCCGGATAAGCATTAGCGCCATCCGGCACAACATTATTCGTCTTCTAACAATGCTTCGTACGCAGTGGCATCCAGCAGCGATTCGATTTCGCTTTCATCGCTGGCTTTGATTTTGAAGATCCAGCCACCGGCATACGGTTCGCTGTTAACCAGTTCCGGGGAGTCGCTGAGCGCGTCGTTAACCGCGACAATCTCACCGCTTACTGGCGCATAAATATCAGAAGCCGCTTTTACGGATTCCGCAACGGCGCAGTCATCGCCCGCGCTGACGGTCGCGCCAACTTCTGGCAGGTCTACGAAAACCATGTCACCCAACAGCTCCTGAGCATGTTCGGTGATACCAACGGTGTAAGAGCCGTCAGCTTCTTTGCGCAGCCATTCGTGTTCTTTGCTGTATTTCAGTTCTGCAGGTACGTTGCTCATCAATCAATCTCCAAAAAGGATGAATCACGCGACGGCTTTGCCGTTACGCACAAAAACAGGTTTAGTGACTTTTACTGGCATTTCGCGGTTACGGATCTGCACGATCGCTGTCTCACCGATACCCGCAGGGACACGCGCCAGCGCGATGCTGTAGCCCAGGGTTGGGGAGAATGTTCCGCTGGTGATAATGCCTTCATGTTGGTTACCGGAAGTGTCAGTGAAACGGACTGGCAGTTCATTACGCAGCACGCCCTTCTCGGTCATCACCAGTCCGACCAGCTGTTCATGGCCTTTGTCGCGCTGCATTTCCAGTGCTTCACGACCAATAAAGTCGCGGTCGGCAGGTTCCCACGCAATGGTCCAACCCATGTTGGCTTCCAGCGGAGAAATCCCTTCGTCCATCTCCTGACCATACAGGTTCATACCCGCTTCCAGACGCAGCGTGTCACGCGCGCCCAGACCGCAAGGTTTGACGCCTGCTTGTACCAGCGCACGCCAGAAATCAGCCGCTTTTTCATTCGGCATGGCGATTTCATAGCCTGCTTCGCCGGTATAACCGGTGGTTGCGATAAACAAATCACCCGCCTGAACGCCGAAGAACGGCTTCATACCTTCTACCGCATGGCGCTGTTCGTCAGTAAACAACGTGGCTGCTTTTTCCTGCGCGTTTGGCCCCTGCACCGCAATCAGAGACAGGTCGTCACGAACGGTGATGTCGATGGCGTAGGGTTCAGCGTGTTGGGTAATCCAGGAGAGGTCTTTTTCGCGGGTGGCGGAGTTTACAACGAGGCGGAAGAAATCTTCAGTGAAGTAATAGACAATCAGGTCATCTATCACACCGCCCGATGCGTTAAGCATACCGGAGTAGAGGGCTTTACCCGTCTTCGTTAGCTTCGCAACGTCGTTTGCCAGCAGATAACGCAAGAACTCCCGGGTGCGGCTGCCGCGCAGGTCGACGATGGTCATATGCGACACATCAAACATACCGGCATCGGTGCGAACAGCATGGTGTTCATCGAGCTGAGAACCGTAATGCAGTGGCATCATCCAGCCATGGAAATCTACCATGCGCGCGCCACATAGCGTGTGTTGTTCGTACAAAGGAGTCTGTTGAGCCATCTTTTCCTCGTTGAATAAGCGGGGCTACCAACTCTTTCGCGGTGAAATTTTCGCCACGAAACCCAGCACCGCAGCCGCTCCAGGGGCTACGACGCAAACGTTCTCTTTGTCCTGAACTTACCACCGAAACAGACGCTAAACCATAAGGCAAAATTAGCTATCACATTAGCTTATGGCAAAAAATGGCCAGATCGACGACAGAATATAAACCCACAAGCACGCCAAAAAATCAGAACAACAAACAGGAAAGAGAAGAAAAAATCAGCATCAAGCCACATTAAATATGGAAAAAATGTCAAAAATGGCGTTATGAAAAAAACGTGATATTAAAAAAACTAATGCGAAAAAAGGTGTGGAATTAGATTATTTCAAATGAGAGAAGCATCCCGGCGCGAGGGCCGGGAGAGGAAAATGTGACGGGTCTCAAACTCTTAAGATTGTCCTTACGGACGCTAGCGTAGCCACTCGGGAAGATCGTTCAGCCCCATCGCCTGACGGATGAGCTGCGGTTTTACACCCGGAAGGGTATCGGCCAGTTTCAGACCAATATCACGCAGCAGTTTTTTCGCCGGATTCTCGCCGGCAAACAGTTCACGGAAGCCCTGCATACCGGCCAGCATCATTGCTGCGCTGTGCTTACGGCTGCGCTCATAACGACGCAAATAGAGATACTGGCCAATATCTTTGCCCTGACGTTGTAGCCGCTTAAGCTCATCGATAAGCTCTGCCGCATCCATAAAGCCGAGGTTAACCCCCTGGCCCGCCAACGGATGGATGGTATGCGCCGCATCCCCCACCAGCGCCAGACGATGGGCGGCGAACTGACGAGCATAGCGTCCCGTTAGCGGAAACGTCTGCCGTTCGCTTTCAACGTTGCACAGGCCCAGACGGTTATCAAAAGCGATATTCAGCGCCTGATTAAACTCATCAACGCTTGCCTGCTGCATGCGTTCGGCTTCCTGCGGAGAAAGTGACCAGACGATAGAGCACAGATGCGGGTCACTGAGCGGCAGGAATGCCAGGATACCCTCGCCGTGAAACGCCTGGCGCGCAACCGCGCCGTGAGCTTCCTGCGTACGGATCGTCGCCACCAGCGCATGATGACGGTAATCCCAGAAGGTGAGCGGAATGTCTGCTTTATTACGCAGCCAGGAGTTAGCGCCATCCGCGCCGATCACCAGGCGAGCCGTCAGCATAGTGCCCTCTTTCAGAGTCAGAAATGCCTCGTTCTCCCCCCAGGCTACCTGCTGTATTTCAGCGGGCGCCAGCAGCGTAATATCCGGCGAACGCTGCGCCTTTTGCCATAGCGCGTAATGGATCTCTGCGTTTTCGACGATGTGGCCCAAATGGCTGTAGCCCATGCTCTGGTCGTCAAACTCAATGCGCCCGAAGCTGTCTTTGTCCCAGACTTCCATACCGTGATAGCAGCACGCGCGACGGGCAGCGATATCTGACCAGACGCCCAAACGAGTAAGCAGTTTTTCACTGGCGGCATTGATTGCCGACACGCGAAGCTGAGGAGGTGCATCCACCGCCAACGACTGCGGAACATGTTGTTCTAACACCGCAACGCGTAACCCGCTGCCCTGCAAGCCGCAGGCAACCGCCAGTCCCACCATGCCGCCACCGACAATTGCTACATCAACACTTTGCACTGTTTACTCCTGGAAACCGGAACAATCAAAACCGTAGGCCGGATAAGGCATTTACGCCGCCATCCGGCTTACAGGCCATATTTATCGCGCAACCCAACCCAGGGTCCGCTCCGCCAGCGCATCGCGCGCGGGTGTGAATAACTCCATCGCCATCAGCCCGGCATTTCGCCCAACAACCAGCGGGGCCCAGCGGTTGGCAAACAGATACACCAGATTGTTGGTTACGCCAATTGTCGTTTCGCGATCGCGCTCACGACGTTGCTGATAGCGTGCCAGCACTGCGTAATCACCAATATCTTCCGCGCAGTTTTGCGCCTGAGTTAACGTCTCAGCCAGGCTCATTACGTCGCGCAGACCAAGGTTGAAACCTTGTCCGGCAATGGGATGTAGCGTCTGAGCGGCGTTCCCCACCAGCACGGTACGATGGGTAATCGCCTTCAGCGCAGTGGTTAATGACAGCGGATAAGCGCTGCGTTTACCGGTCTGGGTAATACGTCCCAGCCGCCAGCCAAACGCGGTTTGCAATTCACGGCAAAACCGTTCGTCGGACCAGGCCATGATCTCATCGCGCTGATCCAGCGAATGGCACCACACCAGCGAGCAGCGACCATCAGACATCGGGAGCATTGCCAGCGGGCCATGCTGCGTGAAACGTTCAAACGCGCGCCCATCGTGGGGAACGGAGGTCGAGACATTGGCGATTACCGCCAGTTGTTCATAAGGCTGCTGCAGCCAGTCCACGCCGCAGGCGGTAGCCAGCGCGGAACGTGTACCGTCAGCGGCGACCACCACGCGACCGGTAATGGCCTCGCCATTTTCCAGTGTGACCTCAACATGGCCCTGCGTACGCGACACGCTGGCAACGCGATCGGGACAATGCAGCGTGACGCCCGGCGCTTTACGCAGTAGCGCAAACAGACGCAGCCCAACATCGTGGAGTTCCACCACCTGCCCCAGCGCCGGGAGACGATATTCCTGCGCATCCAGCGTAACAAATCCGGCATGACCGCGATCGCTGACGTGGACCGTTTTGATTGCCGTTGCGCAATCGGCAATCGCCTGCCATACGCCAATTCGCGCCAGCTGCTGACAGGTTCCTGCCGCCAGCGCAATCGCCCGGGCGTCAAACCCAGGATGACGGTCAGTTTCAGGTTCGCTCGCTTCTATCAGATGAACTGGCAGCGTCCCATGACTGAGCTGGGAAATGGCCAGCGCCAGCGTCGCGCCGACCATGCCACCACCAACGATAATTACGCTCATTGCAGTCGCGCCGCAGCCATTAAGGCTTCAATATCATCCGCTTTCTTCACCACGCTGGCGGTCAGATTTTCATTACCGTCTTCGGTGATAAGGATGTCATCTTCTATACGAATGCCAATGCCCCGATAAGCAGCCGGTACATTGGCATCCGGCGCGATATATAACCCTGGCTCGACGGTCAGCACCATTCCTGGCTCAAGGATACGCGAACGATCCTGACCATAAACGCCAACATCGTGCACATCCAGCCCCAGCCAGTGGCTAAGGCCATGCATAAAGTATGGCCGATGCGCATTCTCGGTAATTAACTGGTCGACGTCGCCGTGCAATATGCCAAGCTTCACCAGACCGGTAATCATGATGCGCACAACTTCACCGGTGACGTCCTGAATGGAAGTTCCGGGGCGATACAGACGTAGGCTGGTCTCTAAGGATTCCAGCACGATATCGTAGATTTCACGCTGCGCGGGGGTAAATTTGCCATTAACCGGAAAAGTACGCGTAATGTCGCCCGCATAGCCTTTGTATTCACAGCCAGCGTCAATCAGCACCAGGTCGCCATCGCGCATTTCACTTTCATTTTCGGTGTAATGCAGGATACAGCCGTTTTCACCGCTTCCGACAATGGTGTTATAGGACGGATAACGCGCGCCGTGGCGGGTAAATTCGTGGTGAATCTCCCCCTCCAGTTGGTATTCAAACATCCCCGGACGGCATTTTTCCATCGCGCGGGTATGCGCCAGGGCGGTGATCTCTCCGGCACGGCGCATGATCGCAATCTCTTCTGGTGATTTGAACAGGCGCATTTCATGCACCATCGGACGCCAGTCGATGATCGCGCCAGGCGCGTGCAGATTTTGTCTGGAACCTTTGCGTAGTTTATCCAGCGCCGTGCAGACAATTTCGTCAGCCCAAGCGTACTCGCCCTGTGCGTGATACACCGCGTCCAGGCCATTGAGCAGCAAGTGCAGCTGTTGGTTGATTTCACTGAAGGCCAGCGCCCGGTCAACGCCGAGTTTTGCCGGCGCGGCATCCTGGCCCAGACGGCGGCCAAACCAGATCTCCGCCGTCAGATCGCGAACCCGGTTGAACAAAACGCTGTGGTTATGAGTATCATCACTTTTAATCAGCACCAGCACGGCTTCAGGCTCGTTAAAGCCGGTGAAATACCAGAAATCACTGTTCTGGCGGTACGGGTATTCACTGTCCGCGCTGCGCGTCGCTTCCGGCGCGGCAAAAATCAGCGCGGCGCTGCCGGGCTGCATTTGTGCCAGCAAAGCCTGACGACGACGCTGGAATTCTTGCTGAGATATCTCACTCATAACACTCTCCTTGGCGTTGTTGTATTTAGTGCAGAGTCGGTTTACGGACTTCCGGCGCAGTCGGCTGCTGACGCGTAAACGTGTCATGGCACAGCAAGGCGGCTACACGCACGTATTCGATGATCTCTTCGAGCGACATTTCCAGCTCTTCCTGATCTTCGTCTTCGTCATAGCCCAACTGGGCGATATTGCGCAGGTCGTCAATCGCTTCACCGGTTTCGCCGGTCACTTTGTCGAGCTTAGGCTGCGTGACGCCGAGGCCCAGCAGGAAGTGGTTTACCCAGCCAGCCAGCGCATCGGCACGATCGAATACGCTGACGTCATCACCTTCAGGCAGAAAAAGCTGAAAAAGGAAGCCGTCGTCCTCAAGGGCATCGCTGGTAGCAGAGTGCATTTTCAGCAGCGCCTGAGCCAGCTCGTGACCAAAGGCCAGACCTTCGTTCGTCAGGTCGTGCAACAGCGGCTGCCATGAGCTGTCGTTGTTACCGCCACAAATTATCCCGCTGATTAAGCCGTGCATTTCGGCCGGGGTTAATCCAGCCCCTTGTTGGTTCAAAAACTGGCTAACTTCGCTGTAGCCAGGCATTTCGTTCTGTATAGACATAAGCATTCGTCATCAAAGGGAGGAATATTCATGATATGCTACCACTTTGGACCCTGGTGGACCAGAAAAGGGCTTGTATCTTGATACCAGGGTAGCTATAGTGTCGCCCCTTCGCGGACCCAAGGTCTGGAGACGAAGGCAGCGCAGTCAATCAGCAGGAAGGTGGCATGTCTGCACAACCCGTCGATATCCAAATATTTGGCCGTTCACTGCGAGTGAATTGCCCGCCTGAACAAAGGGATGCGTTGAATCAGGCTGCGGACGATCTCAATCAGCGATTGCAAGATCTGAAAGTTCGCACTAGAGTCACAAATACTGAGCAGTTGGTTTTCATCGCCGCGTTGAACATCAGCTATGAATTAACTCAGGAAAAAGCGAAGACGCGTGAGTACGCGGCGAGCATGGAACAACGTATTCGGATGCTGCAACAGACCATCGAACAAGCGTTGCTTGATCAGGGTCGCATAACCGAAAAAACGGGCCAAAACTTTGAATAACACTTTTCGGTTTACTGTGGTAGAGTGACCGTGAAGACAAAATTTCTCTGAGATGTTTGCAAGCGGGCCAGTCCCCTGAGCCGATATTTCATACCACAAGAATGTGGCGCTCCACGGTTGGTGAGCATGCTCGGCCCGTCCGAGAAGCCTTAAAACTGTGACGACACATTCACCTTGAACCAAGGGTTCAAGGGTTACAGCCTGCGGCGGCATCTCGGAGATTCCCTTCTACCTGGCAACAGCCATGACACTACTTTCTGAACTCCCTTTATCTCGACAAGAAATACGCACACTGATTCGTCAGCGTCGCCGTGCGCTTACCAGCGATCAGCAACAACAATTTGGTCAGCAAGCCGCGACCAGAATGCTCAGTTTTCCCCCTGTTGTTCTTGCCCATACCGTAGCGGTGTTTCTCTCTTTCGATGGCGAACTCGACACCCAACCGCTGATCGAACAGCTGTGGCGAGCGGGTAAGCGCGTCTACCTTCCGGTTCTTCATCCCTTCAGCCCTGGCAACCTGCTGTTCCTGCACTATCATCCGCAGAGTGCGCTGGTGACCAACCGCTTAAAGATCCAGGAGCCGCGACTTGATGTCCGCGACGTATTGCCACTGGCAAAGCTGGATGTACTGGTTACGCCGTTAGTCGCGTTTGATGAAGACGGGCAGCGCCTGGGCATGGGCGGCGGATTTTATGACCGTACGTTGCAAAACTGGCAGCAGCATAAGATCCAGCCCGTGGGCTACGCGCATGATTGCCAGTTAGTGGAAAAGCTGCCTGTCGAAGAGTGGGATATCCCACTGCCTACGGTGGTGACACCATCCAAAATTTGGCAGTGGTAGCCGTTTTTTGCCGATTGACAGCGCCGTTTTTTTGACCTAAATTCCTCGGTGAAGGGTGAGGGAGGCGAACCTCCCTCCTGCGTACTCTCTGTTAATATGCTGGGCAAGCGATGATTAACAGGATCAGCAGCATGATGACGTATCTCATCATCGTCCCTTTCCTTTTTAGAGCCCCTGCTTCGGTAGGGGCTTTCCCGTTTCAGCGCGATGCTGAGCCCCTATCGTAAATTTCTTTTAGTGCTGTACAACACGCAGCACTGCCTTTAGTTGCCAATTGCGGCAAGGCTCGAAAACAGAATGTATACGTTACAGAAAGAAATTTTGAGGCAGGGAAATCAGAGGAAAGATGGGCAGGTCATCGCCTGCCCATTTAGAGGAAATTAGTACAGCAGACGGGCGCGAATGGTTCCCGGAAGGGCTTTCATCGCCAGCAGCGCTTTTTCCGCCACATCTTCATCCGCTTCAATATCGATAACCACATAACCTACCTGCGCGGAAGTCTGCAGATACTGCGCGGCAATGTTGACGCCCTGCTCGGCAAAAATCTGGTTCAGCGCGGTCAGAACGCCAGGACGGTTTTCGTGAATGTGCATCAAACGACGACCACCGTGCAGCGGCAGCGAAACTTCCGGGAAGTTAACCGCAGACAGCGTGGAGCCGTTGTCGGAATACTTGATCAGTTTCCCCGCCACTTCCAGACCGATATTTTCCTGTGCTTCCAGCGTGGAACCACCAATATGCGGCGTCAGGATCACGTTGTCGAAATCACACAGCGGCGAAGTGAACGGATCGCTGTTCGTTGCCGGTTCGGTTGGGAACACGTCAATTGCCGCCCCTGCAAGATGTTTGGTCGCTAACGCGTCGCACAACGCAGGAATATCAACCACCGTACCGCGTGCGGCGTTAATCAGCAGCGCGCCCGGTTTCATCAGCGAAATCTCACGCGCGCCCATCAGGTTTTTGGTAGAGGCATTTTCCGGCACGTGCAGGCTCACCACGTCGCTCATATTGAGCAGATCGGAAAGATGCTGAACCTGCGTGGCGTTACCCAGCGGAAGTTTATTTTCAATATCATAGAAATAGACATGCATCCCCAGCGATTCCGCCAGAATGCCTAACTGAGTACCGATGTGCCCGTAGCCGATGATCCCCAGTTTTTTGCCACGCGCTTCAAAAGAGCCAGTAGCCAGTTTATTCCACACGCCGCGGTGCGCTTTGGCATTCGCTTCTGGTACGCCGCGTAGCAGTAGCAGCAGTTCGCCAATCACCAGTTCAGCAACGGAACGTGTGTTAGAGAATGGCGCGTTAAACACCGGGATCCCGCGCTTTGCCGCAGCGCTAAGATCAACCTGGTTGGTGCCGATGCAGAAGCAACCAATCGCGACCAGTTTTTCTGCGGCGGCAATTACATCTTCAGTCAGATGGGTACGGGATCGCAGGCCAATGAAGTGAGCATCACGGATGGACTCTTTCAGTTGTTCGGTGTCCAGAGCGCCTTTGTGAAACTCGATGTTGGTATAACCTGCTGCACGAAGGCTCTCGAGTGCTTTTTGGTGCACGCCTTCTACCAGCAGAAATTTAATCTTATCTTTCTCCAGTGATACCTTTGCCATTTCCCCGACCCTGTCTTTTTTGTCCAATCTGATGTGTTGTGTGTGGGATTTTCATCCGCCTCTTCAACATATCAAAAAATAATATTGCAGCAATATGAACGTTTGCGTCGTCATGCTGAGGAAATGTCATTCAGCGGGAAATGTCAGAGGAAAATACTGGCGATAACTTTTTCTTTGGAGAGATCGGCAGGGCAATATTGTAAACGTGACACAAGTCACCAAATTTGCCCTGCCAAAATTTTTTTAACGGGAGAAGACGCTCCCATCAGATCATTTTACGATAGTTTTCACGCCGTCTGGGGTACCGATCAGCGCGACATCCGCACCACGGTTAGCGAACAAACCTACGGTTACCACGCCCGGAATCGCATTAATGGCGTTTTCCAGCGCGATAGCGTCGAGGATTTCCAGACCATGCACGTCAAGGATCACGTTACCATTGTCAGTTACCACGCCCTGACGGTATTCAGGGCGACCGCCCAGCTTCACCAACTGGCGAGCCACTGCGCTACGCGCCATTGGGATAACTTCTACCGGCAACGGGAAGTTACCGAGAATATCGACTTCTTTGGACGCGTCAGCGATGCAAATAAATTTCTTCGCCACGGAAGCAATGATTTTTTCACGGGTCAACGCTGCGCCACCGCCTTTAATCATCTGCATATGGCCGTTGATTTCATCTGCACCGTCAACGTAGACGCCGAGGCTGTCCACTTCGTTAAGATCGAACACGTGGATGCCAAGGCTTTTGAGTTTTTCGGTCGAGGCGTCAGAACTGGACACCGCGCCTTCAATCTGACCTTTCATTGTGCCCAGCGCATCAATAAAGTGTGCGGCTGTTGAACCTGTACCTACGCCCACAATGGTACCGGGCTGTACATACTGAAGTGCCGCCCATCCTACTGCTTTTTTCAGTTCATCCTGCGTCATGATCGTTTCGCCTGTGGTGTGAATATGGTGGGAAAATTCACGCGCATTATAGAACATTGTGCAGAAAAATGTCCCCACACCCGCTCCCGGGTGGCTGATTTCGTCTTTACCCAACCCAAATTTGTGTCATAGTGCAGAACAAGCAAAAATTTCAGGAGTGCGCCAAAGCAATGAAACGTCCGGACTACAGAACACTACAAGCACTGGATGCGGTTATTCGTGAACGAGGATTTGAGCGCGCGGCGCAAAAGCTGTGCATCACGCAATCCGCCGTTTCACAGCGCATAAAACAGCTTGAGAATATGTTCGGACAGCCGCTGCTGGTGCGTACCGTACCGCCTCGCCCTACTGAACAAGGGCAGAAACTCCTGGCGCTCTTACGCCAGGTTGAACTGCTGGAAGATGAGTGGCTGGGTGATGAGCAAACTGGCTCCACGCCGCTGCTGCTTTCGCTGGCGGTAAACGCCGACAGTCTGGCGACCTGGTTGCTTCCGGCGCTGGCCCCGGTACTGGCTAATTCGCCAATTCGCCTGAACCTGCAGGTTGAGGATGAAACGCGAACGCAGGAACGTCTGCGCCGTGGTGAAGTGGTCGGTGCGGTGAGTATTCAACATCAGGCGCTGCCAAGCTGTCTGGTGGATAAACTTGGCGCGCTGGATTACCTGTTTGTGGGTTCAAAAGCGTTCGCCGAGCGCTATTTCCCGAACGGCGTCACTCGCTCTGCCCTGCTGAAAGCCCCGGCGGTCGCGTTTGACCATCTTGATGATATGCATCAGGCGTTCCTGCAACAAAACTTCGATCTGCCGCCAGGCAGCGTGCCTTGCCATATCGTTAACTCATCAGAAGCCTTCGTCCAGTTGGCCCGTCAGGGCACGACCTGCTGCATGATCCCGCACTTACAGATAGAAAAAGAGCTGGAAAGCGGTGAGCTCATCGACTTGACGCCGGGCCTGTTCCAGCGTCGGATGTTGTACTGGCACCGTTTTGCGCCGGAAAGCCGCATGATGCGCAACGTTACCGACGCGCTGCTGGCTTACGGTCACAACGTACTGCGTCAGGATTAAACTGTTTGTAGCCTCTGAGTGCCGGATGGCGGCGTAACGCCTTATCCGGCCTACCCCCTCTTACCGCTTTTTCATGTTATTCCCGCCACGTCTTTGAAATACATCACAAAATAAAACATACCACGCGGCAAAAAACGACGCCCTGTTGGCTATTTTTTGCTGGCGACAAGCCAAATGAAAAAGCTCACCGTATCTCGTAAAGATTCAACTTATTGCGTAATACGGAGCAAAAAATGGCTAACGTGCAAGAGTGGCAAACACTTGCCAATAAAGAACTCAGTCGACGGGAAAAAACCGTTGAGTCGCTGGAAAGACAGACGGCGGAAGGGATTGTCATCAAGCCGCTGTACACCGAGGCTGACCTCGATAATCTGGAAGTCACGGGCACCCTGCCCGGCCTGCCGCCTTACGTGCGCGGCCCACGCGCCACCATGTATACCGCGCAGCCGTGGACCATCCGCCAGTATGCCGGTTTCTCTACCGCCAAAGAATCCAACGCCTTTTACCGTCGCAACCTCGCCGCCGGACAAAAAGGACTTTCCGTTGCCTTTGACCTTGCCACCCACCGCGGCTATGACTCTGACAACCCGCGCGTGGCGGGCGATGTCGGCAAAGCGGGCGTGGCGATCGATACCGTCGAAGATATGAAGGTGCTGTTTGATCAGATCCCGCTGGATAAGATGTCGGTGTCGATGACGATGAACGGCGCGGTGCTGCCGGTCCTGGCGTTTTATATCGTCGCGGCTGAGGAGCAAGGCGTAACGCCGGAACAGCTCACCGGGACCATTCAGAACGATATTCTGAAAGAGTATCTGTGCCGCAACACCTACATCTATCCACCAAAACCTTCAATGCGCATCATCGCCGACATCATCGCCTGGTGCTCCGCCAATATGCCGCGCTATAACACCATCAGTATCAGCGGTTATCACATGGGGGAAGCCGGAGCGAACTGCGTCCAGCAGGTAGCGTTTACGCTGGCTGACGGCATTGAGTACATCAAAGCCGCACTGTCTGCCGGGCTGAAAATTGATGACTTCGCCCCGCGTCTGTCATTCTTCTTCGGTATCGGCATGGATCTGTTTATGAACGTCGCCATGCTGCGCGCGGCTCGCTATTTGTGGAGTGAAGCCGTCAGCGGTTTTGGCGCAACCAACCCGAAATCTCTCGCTCTGCGTACCCACTGCCAGACCTCCGGCTGGAGTCTGACCGAACAGGATCCCTACAACAACGTGATCCGCACAACCATTGAAGCACTCGGCGCCACGCTTGGCGGTACCCAGTCGCTGCACACCAACGCCTTTGATGAAGCGCTCGGTCTGCCCACCGATTTCTCTGCTCGCATCGCGCGTAATACACAGATCATTATTCAGGAGGAGTCAGAGATCTGCCGCACCGTCGATCCGCTGGCCGGATCGTACTACGTCGAATCATTGACCGATCAAATCGTGAAGCAGGCGCGCACGATCATTAAACAAATTGATGAAGCGGGCGGCATGGCGAAGGCGATTGAAGCTGGACTCCCCAAACGGATGATCGAAGAAGCTTCGGCGCGCGAGCAGTCGCTGATAGACCAGGGCAAACGCGTCATCGTTGGCGTGAACAAGTACAAGCTGGATAAAGAAGACGAAACGTCGGTACTGGAAATCGACAACGTGAAAGTGCGCAACGAACAGATTGCTTCACTACAGCATATCCGCGCCACTCGCGACAATGATGCCGTCAACGCCGCGCTAACGGCGCTGACCCACGCCGCGCAGCATAATGAAAATCTGCTGACCGCCGCCGTTAACGCCGCCCGCGTTCGCGCCACGCTCGGTGAGATCTCCGACGCGCTGGAAGCCGCTTTTGACCGCTATCTGGTTCCCAGCCAGTGCGTCACCGGCGTGATTGCGCAAAGCTATCACCAGTCCGACAAATCCGCCAATGAGTTCGACGCCATTGTTGCGCAAACCGAACAGTTCCTCGCGGAAAATGGTCGCCGACCTCGGATCCTGATCGCCAAGATGGGCCAGGATGGTCACGATCGCGGCGCGAAAGTGATCGC
Organism: Citrobacter werkmanii; assembly: GCF_008693645.1. NCBI lineage: Bacteria > Pseudomonadati > Pseudomonadota > Gammaproteobacteria > Enterobacterales > Enterobacteriaceae > Citrobacter > Citrobacter werkmanii. The sequence goes on from NZ_CP044101.1 coordinate 4,253,484, forward strand.
CAGCGCCTACTCCGATCTCGGCTTCGACGTCGATCTCAGTCCGATGTTCTCCACGCCAGAAGAGATCGCCCGTCTGGCGGTAGAAAACGATGTACATGTCATAGGCGCATCGTCACTGGCTGCAGGGCATAAGACGCTGATCCCTGAACTGGTCACGGCGCTCAAAGGCTGGGGACGCGCAGATATCTGCGTGGTGGCAGGCGGTGTAATACCACCACAGGACTACGCCTTCCTGTACGAGCATGGCGTGGCAGCCATTTATGGCCCCGGCACGCCAATGCTCGACAGCGTCCGCGATGTATTGACCCGGATCAGCCAGCATCATGATTAACGCCGCCACGCTTGACGATGCCGTCCGACGCTTGCGGCGCGGTGAACGGGCCACGCTTGCCCAGGCGATGACGCTGGTTGAGAGCAGCCACCCGCGCCACCAGCCACTGAGTACGCAATTGCTGGACGCGATAATGCCGTTCACCGGTAACGCGCTGCGTCTGGGCATCACTGGCACGCCGGGCGCGGGCAAAAGCACCTTTCTGGAGGCGTTCGGTATGCTGTTGATCCGTCGGGGATTACGGGTGGCAGTGATTGCGGTCGATCCCAGTAGTCCCGTTAGCGGCGGCAGCATTCTTGGCGATAAAACCCGGATGACGGAACTGTCCCGCGCAGAATCGGCATTTATTCGCCCGGTTCCTTCCAGCGGTCATTTAGGCGGCGCCAGCCAGCGTGCCCGTGAATTAATGCTGTTGTGCGAGGCGGCGGGCTTTGACGTAGTGATTGTGGAAACCGTCGGCGTCGGGCAGTCAGAAACTGAAGTCGCCGGCATGGTGGATTGCTTTATCTCACTGCAAATTGCCGGCGGTGGCGACGATTTGCAGGGCATCAAAAAGGGCCTGATGGAGATGGCGGATCTGGTCGTCATCAACAAGGACGACGGTGATAACCGTAACCAGGTTGCCATCGCCCGCCATATGTACGAATCCGCCCTGCATATTCTGCGCCGCAAGTATGACGAGTGGCAGCCGCAGGTTCTGGCCTGTAGCGCTCTGGAAAAACGTGGCATCGAGGAGATTTGGCAGGCGATAACTGACTTTAAAACGTGCCTTACCGTCAGCGGTCGACTGGAAAAAGTCCGCCAGCAGCAAGCGGTGGACTGGTTACACAAGCAGGCTGAAGAAGAAGCTTTGCATCTGCTGTTTACCCGGACTGATTTCGACCGTTATTTCCAGCAGACGCTGCAGGCCGTCAAAAATAACGACCTTTCGCCGCGTACCGGTCTGCGTCACATTAGTGAATTTATCCAGCATCATTACTTTGAATGAAGAGAACATTATGTCTTATCAATACGTCAACGTAGTCATCATCCAGAAAGTCGCGGTCATTGAGTTCAATTACGCCCGCAAGCTCAATGCGCTGAGCAAAGTGTTTATCGACGATCTGATGCAGGCGCTGAGCGATCTTAATCGTCCGGAAATTCGCTGCATCATTTTGCGCGCCCCGAGCGGGGCCAAAGTGTTCTCTGCCGGACATGATATTCATGAACTCCCCTCCGGACGTCGCGATCCGCTCTCCTATGACGATCCGCTGCGCCAGATCACCCGCATGATCCAAAAATATCCAAAACCGGTGATCTCCATGGTCGAAGGCAGCGTCTGGGGCGGCGCGTTTGAGATGATCATGAGTTCCGATCTCATCATCGCCGCTGAAACCTCTACCTTCTCGATGACACCGGTCAACCTCGGGGTACCGTATAACCTGGTCGGCATCCACAACCTGACCCGCGATGCTGGATTCCACATCGTGAAAGAGCTGATCTTTACCGCCTCGCCGATTACCGCTCAGCGTGCGATGGCCGTCGGGATCCTCAACCATGTGGTTCCTGTCGACGAACTGGAGGATTTCACTCTGCAAATGGCGCACCACATCTCGGAGAAAGCGCCGCTGGCCATCGCCGTCATTAAAGAAGAACTGCGCGTGCTGGGCGAAGCGCACACCATGAACTCAGACGAATTTGAGCGTATTCAGGGCATGCGCCGCGCGGTGTACGACAGCGAGGATTATCAGGAAGGGATGAACGCGTTTATGGAAAAACGTAAACCCAATTTTGTCGGCCATTAATCACGCCCGAGGAAGGAGACGGCCATGAAACGGATGAGTGCCGAAGAAGCGGCAGAAATTATCCAGCACGACGATATGGTGGCATTCAGCGGCTTTACCCCTGCGGGTTCGCCAAAAGCATTACCTAACGCAATTGCTCAACTCGCCTGCGAACGGCATCAGGTCGGGCAACCTTTTCAAATCCGCCTGCTGACAGGAGCTTCAATTGGCGCTGCCGCTGATGATGCGTTATCCGCGGCGGATGCCGTTTCCTGGCGGGCTCCCTATCAAACATCATCGGGCCTGCGCGAGAAAATTAATCAGGGTCAGGTGAGGTTTGTCGATCTCCATTTGAGCGAAGTGGCGCAAATGGTCAATTATGGCTTTTTTGGCGAGATCGATGTTGCCGTCATTGAAGCCTCCGCCATTGCGCCAGATGGTCGGATTTGGCTTACCAGCGGCATCGGCAACGCGCCGACCTGGCTGCTGCGGGCGAAAAAGGTGATTATCGAACTGAATCATTACCATAACCCGCGCGTGGCGGAGTTTGCCGACATTGTGATACCCGGCGCGCCGCCGCGGCGAAACAGCGTGCCGATTTTTCACACCATGGATCGCGTGGGCAGCCAGTGTGTGCAGATAGACCCGAAAAAAATTATCGCGGTCGTGGATACCGAACTACCCGATGCCGGAAATGCCGCGGATAAAAGCAACCCGGTCAGCCAGCAAATTGCCGATAACGTGGTGACATTTCTGCTGGCGGAAATGGCGCACAAACGCATCCCAGCGGAATTCCTGCCCTTACAAAGCGGCGTGGGCAATATCAACAACGCAGTAATGGCGCGACTGGGCGAGAACCCGGATATTCCACCCTTTATGATGTATTCCGAGGTGTTGCAAGAATCTGTAGTGCATCTGCTGGAAACGGGCAAGATAACCGGCGCCAGCGCCTCCAGTTTGACCATTTCAGCCCCATCGCTGCAGAAGATTTATGACAACATGGACTTCTTCGCCAGCCGGATTGTGCTGCGCCCGCAGGAGATTTCCAATAACCCGGAAATCATTCGTCGGCTGGGCGTCATTGCGCTCAATGTCGGTCTGGAGTTTGACATCTACGGTCATGCCAATTCCACACACGTAGCAGGTGTGAACCTGATGAATGGCATTGGCGGCAGCGGCGATTTCGAGCGCAACGCCTACCTGTCGATCTTTATGGCGCCGTCGATTGCCAAAGGCGGGAAAATCTCCACCATCGTACCGATGTGCAGCCATGTCGATCACAGCGAACATAGCGTCAAAGTGATCGTTACCGAACAGGGAATTGCCGATCTGCGTGGGTTATCTCCGATGCAGCGGGCGCACACGATTATCGATAACTGTGCGCATCCTCTGTATCGGGACTACCTGCACCGTTATCTGGAACGAGCGCCCGGCGGGCATATCCATCACGATCTCAGCCATGCGTTCGATCTGCATCGTAACCTGATCGAAACCGGATCGATGCTCGTTTAACTTGCCGTACCCTCACGATCTTCAGCAATATGCTGAAGCATCGTGGCGGTATAACGATGGTTTTTCAGCGAATAGAGAAATTCCTGCATATACATAGGGCTGCCGGGCGCATCAAAATATTTCAACGTCGAGGGGTTAACCAGCCGCCAGGCAAAATGGGGGATCACCGTCAAAAACTGCCCACGCTCCACCGCGCTAATCTTGGCCATAAAGCTGTACGGACGGTAGATAATCGTCGGATGAATTCCGCAGGGCCGCATGTAAGCATCGAGCATCGCCTCAAAGTTGGCGCGATTCTGGAAGCGCATTTGCAGCCATGGCAGCTCACGTAGCAGCTCATGCGGCTGTTTTTCTTCGTAGCGCCGGGAAACGAGAAACCCCAGACGCAGCGGAGACAACTCGCTAATCGCCAGATTTTCCAGTTCCTGCACGCGAGGGGAAACGTGCTGCGGTGAGATAATAAAATCCAGTTTCCGATCGAACAGGTTATCGATCACCCCATTCTCGCTGAATTCAATGGCCTGAGCCGTCACGCCATCGTACTTGTCGCCAAGGCTAATCAACTGGTCGAAAATAATCGTTGGATAGGTATTGTCGATGCCGATGACGATTTCTCGCGAGCGGCGAGAGGCGTTATGGATTTCGTTATCAATAGCAGAGAGACGCTGATAAACAGGGAACAGTTTCTGATAGAGCTCCTGCCCGGCTTTATTCAGGCTGATGTTGTTATCTTTGCGGGTAAACAGCGTATAGCCGATTTGATCTTCCAGTGCGGCAATGCTTTTACCGAAAGGCGATGCGGTCATATGGATTTTTTCTGCCGCTCTGGCGATGTTATTGGTTTGCGCCAGCAGAATGAAATTACGCATCTTTTTCGAGATAAAAATATCCATAGCGTCCCCTTAAAAATCGCTATGGCCTATCCTCATTACGGCGAAAAAAAAGACTGGATGTGAGATCTCATTTTTACAGTTGCTCACAGAAAAAACCCGGCTGGAAGGCCGGGTTTGAAAAGATTACTGGGTTTTGGCAGGTGTTGCTGCCGGCTGCCCCGCAGTCGGTTCAATCTGGAAGACCACATCAACCTGATCGTCAAACTGAATAACCGGCTGTTCGTAGGTTTCCTGAGCAGATGCCGCAGGCGCTGCATCTGCTTTCATCATCCGTACCATCGGGCTCGGCTGATAATTGGACACGTGGTAGCGCACACTATAAACGGGTCCCAGTTTGCTGTTAAAGCCCGCTGCCAGCTGTTCAGCCTGATGAATTGCATCATCAATTGCCGCTTTACGCGCCTTATCTTTGTAGGCATCCGGTTGGGCGACGCCAAGCGATACCGAACGGATCTCATTCAGACCAGCCTTTAGCGCGCCATCAAGCAGAGCGTTGAGTTTGTCCAGCTGACGCAGCGTCACTTCAACGGTACGCACCGCACGATAACCTTTGAGGATGCTTTTGCCGTTCTGGTAATCGTAGTCCGGCTGCGTACGCAGGTTGGCAGCGCTAATGTCTTTCTTCGCTATCTGATTCTGCTCAAGGAAGGACAGATATTGCGCCACGCGCTCATCGGCTTGCTTCTTCGCTGAAGCCGCATCCTTCGCAGCAACATTGACTTCAATCGCCAGGGTGGCGATATCAGGCGTTGCATCCACGCTTGCCGTTCCGGAAGTCACGATGTGCGGTCCGTTTGGCAACTCATTTGCCTGTACCGATAGTGCGCTGAATCCGACTAATGCCGCCAGAGCCATTATTTTGAACTTCACGGTCGTTCCTCCATGTTTCATTAATTACCCCGAAACTCAGGGCACATGCAGGCAAGCTTAGCCGATCTCGCTGCGTTGTCCATCAGACAACACTTAGTTGAACAGCGCATGAACATGCGTAACACCTTCTTTTGCCAGTTGAAAAGCGATAAACCACATCACTAATCCTACTAAGATATTGATGATGCGCTGTGCTTTAGCAGTGCGCAGACGCGGCGCCAGCCAGGCCGCCAGCAATGCCAGACCAAAGAACCACAGGAACGAGGCGCTGACGGTACCCAACGCAAACCAGCGCTTAGGTTCAACGTCCAGTTGGCCTCCGAGACTCCCCAACACCACAAAGGTATCCAGATAAACGTGTGGGTTAAGCCAGGTCACCGCCAGCATAGTGGCGATGATTTTCCAGCGCCCCTGCTTCATTACTTCAGCGCTGGCCAGTTCCAGATTACTGCTCATCGCCGTTTTTAACGCACCGAAACCGTACCAGAGTAGAAACGCCACTCCCCCCCAGGTGACCAGCGCCATCAGCCACGGTGACTGCATCAGCAAGGCGCTACCGCCAAAAATCCCCGCGCAAATCAGCACCAGATCGCTGATGGCACAGAGTAATGCAATCATGATGTGATACTGGCGACGAATGCCCTGGTTCATTACAAAGGCGTTTTGCGGACCAAGCGGTAGTATCATGGCCGCGCCAAGCGCAAGCCCTTGAAAATAATAAGATAACACGTTACTCATCCCGAACTATTTCTCTTAGGAGCAGACTATAGCGCGGGAGAATCATTAGCGGAAATTGATAATATTAATCGTAGATTAGAGAAATTAATGAGAGGATATTTTGCCGGATAGCAGCTAACGCCTTCTCCGGCCTACAGTATAGAAATCTGACCAGGCCGGATAAGCGAAGCGCCATCCGGCACCGTGGTGCAGAAAAAGATTACTCTGCCGCGTTCTCTTTCACACGCTTGAAGTTCACATCCATCTGCGGATACGGGAAGCTGATGCCGTTGGCGTCAAACTCGCGCTTAATACGCTCCAGTACGTCCCAATAGACGCTTTGCAGATCGCTGCTGTTGCTCCAGACGCGTACAACGAAATTAATCGAAGAAGCGCCCAGTTCATTCAGGCGCACCGTCATTTCACGATCTTTAAGGATGCGCTCGTCGGATTGGATGATATCGGTGAGGATTTTCTTCACCTGATCGATATCGGAATCGTAGGCCACGCCGATAATGAATTCGTTACGACGAACCGGTTCGCGAGAGAAGTTAATGATGTTCCCGGCAATGATTTTACCGTTTGGGATCACCACAATCTTACCGTCTACGGTACGCATGGTGGTAGAGAAAATCTGCACGTTAAGTACGGTTCCCGCTACGCCGCCGAGGTCTACATACTCACCCGCGCGGAACGGACGGAACATCACCAACAGCACGCCTGCGGCAAGGTTGGACAGCGAACCTTGCAGCGCCAGACCCACGGCTAAACCTGCGGCACCGAGAACGGCGATCACGGAGGCGGTTTGCACCCCTACGCGGCCCAGCGCGGCAATCAGCGTGAAAGCGATAATACCGTAGCGCACCAGTGCGGAGAGAAAATCGGCAACCGTTGCATCAATTTTCCGCGACACCATCAGACGGTTAACGGTGTTTGATACGATACGCGCCACAATCATACCGATGATAACAATGGCGATGGCCGCAACGATGTTGACGGCATAGCTCAACAGCAGTTCCTGATTGCGGACCAGCCAGGTGCCCGCCCCGTTTATGCTGTCGACAACATTCAAATCTTCCATTCACTATTCCTTTTTTGCTTACCCAAATGGGAAAAAATAAAGCCGCCCCGCCGGGACTGGCAATCTGACAAGAGTAAACAATAAACCTGATTTTTGCCAAACAGACCACAGAAATCTCTGCCAGCAGCCTGTTGAAATGGCAATAAAAAAGGCCCGCATTGGCGGGCCTCATGTCACGTAGAACGGCGTAAATTACAGAACGTCAACCGCGTTCAGTTCTTTGAAAGCCTGTTCCAGACGGGTGATCATGCTTGTCTGACCAGCACGCAGCCAAACGCGCGGATCGTAGTATTTCTTGTTCGGCTGATCTTCGCCTTTCGGGTTACCCAGCTGGCCCTGCAGGTAAGCTTCGTTTGCTTTGTAGTAGTTCAGAACACCTTCCCAGGTCGCCCATTGGGTATCGGTATCGATGTTCATTTTCACTACGCCGTAGCTTACGGAGTCTTTGATTTCCTGAGCAGTAGAACCGGAACCGCCGTGGAAGACGAAGTTCAGGCTGTTGTGCGGCAGGTTATGTTTCTTAGAAACATAGTCCTGAGAGTCGCGCAGGATGGTCGGGGTCAGAACCACGTTACCCGGCTTGTAAACGCCGTGTACGTTACCGAAGGAAGCGGCGATGGTGAAACGCGGGCTGATTTTGCTCAGCTCGGTGTACGCATAATCAACGTCTTCCGGCTGGGTGTACAGTGCGGAAGCGTCCATGTGGCTGTTGTCCACGCCGTCTTCTTCGCCACCGGTGCAACCCAGTTCGATTTCCAGGGTCATGCCCATTTTGGACATGCGCGCCAGGTATTTGGAGCAGATTTCGATGTTCTCTTCCAGAGACTCTTCAGACAGGTCGATCATGTGAGAAGAGAACAGCGGTTTGCCGGTTGCTGCGAAGTGTTTTTCACCCGCGTCCAGCAGACCGTCGATCCACGGCAGCAGTTTCTTCGCGCAGTGGTCAGTGTGCAGGATAACCGGAACACCGTAGTGTTCAGCCATCTGGTGAACGTGATGCGCGCCAGAGATAGCACCCAGGATTGCAGCGCCCTGAGGCACGTCGGACTTCACGCCTTTACCCGCGATGAAAGAAGCACCACCGTTGGAGAACTGTACGATTACCGGCGCTTTAACTTTTGCAGCGGTTTCCAGTACGGCGTTGATGGAGTCGGTACCAACGCAGTTAACAGCTGGCAGAGCAAAGTTGTTTTCTTTAGCTACCTGGAAAACTTTCTGTACGTCATCACCAGTGATTACGCCTGGTTTTACGAAATCAAAAATTTTAGACATGTTGCGAGTCCTGTATCTTCGGCCTTGGAAAGGGCGCGCGCTCTAAAGCGCGCTAATAATTGGGCAGGTTACCCTGCCCATTAAATGCTTACTTTTTAGCGCGCTCTTCGAGCATCGCTACTGCTGGCAATACTTTACCTTCCACGAATTCGAGGAAAGCGCCGCCGCCAGTGGAGATGTAGGAGATTTTGTCAGCAATGCCGAACAGGTCGATTGCTGCCAGGGTATCGCCGCCGCCCGCGATGGAGAACGCTTCGCTGTCTGCGATAGCGTTAGCAACGATTTCAGTACCTTTACGGAAGTTCGGGAATTCGAACACGCCAACCGGGCCGTTCCACAGAATGGTTTTCGCATTCTTCAGGATTTCAGCCAGCTGCTGTGCAGAAGCGTCGCCGATATCCAGGATCTGCTCGTCTTCTTTCACGTCGCTAACGGATTTCAGCGTCGCCGGCGCAGTTTCGGAGAACTCAGTCGCTACGCGAACGTCGGTCGGAACCGGGATATCGCAAGTGGTCAGCAGACGCTTAGCTTCGTCAACCAGGTCGGCTTCGTACAGGGATTTACCGACGTTGTGGCCTTGAGCGGCAACGAAGGTGTTCGCGATACCGCCGCCAACGATCAACTGGTCAGCGATTTTAGACAGGGAGTCCAGAACGGTCAGTTTGGTAGAAACTTTAGAACCACCAACGATAGCAACCATCGGACGAGCCGGTTCTTTCAGCGCTTTGCCCAGCGCGTCCAGCTCAGCAGCCAGCAGCGGACCCGCGCAAGCTACATCAGCGAATTTGCCGATACCGTGGGTAGAAGCCTGCGCACGGTGAGCCGTACCGAAAGCATCCATGACGAATACGTCGCACAGCGCCGCATATTTTTTGGACAGAACTTCGTCGTCTTTCTTCTCGCCTTTGTTGAAGCGAACGTTTTCCAGGACCACCAGCTCACCGGCAGCGACTTCAACGCCGTCCAGATAATCTTTTACCAGGCGAACCGGAGCAGACAGTTTGTCTTTCAGGTAGTTAACAACCGGCAGCAGAGAGAATTCTTCGTTGTACTCGCCTTCGGTAGGACGACCCAGGTGGGAAGTTACCATCACTTTAGCACCCTGCTTCAGGGCCAGTTCGATGGTCGGCAGGGAAGCACGGATACGCGCGTCGCTGGTTACTTTCCCTTCTTTAACTGGTACGTTCAGGTCGGCACGGATAAAAACGCGTTTACCAGCCAGATCCAGATCGGTCATCTTAATTACAGACATGGTGAATCCTCTCGTTGATACTTAAAGTTTTGTCGACGCTCAAGCGTCGAGCCTGAAACCAATAGCAGCCATCGCTAACGTTGTGTCGAGCATACGGTTAGCAAAGCCCCATTCATTATCACACCAGACCAGAGTCTTGATCAGGTGAGCACCACTCACGCGCGTTTGCGTACCATCAACGATGGCGCTGTGCGGGTCATGGTTAAAATCTACAGAGACCAACGGTAATTCCGTATAGTCAACTATACCATGAAATGCACCTTGTGCTGCTTTTTGCAGCAACTGGTTGACTTCGCTGGCTTTTACCGGTTTTTTCACCGTCACGCTTAAGTCGATCGCCGTCACATTTATGGTCGGTACACGCACCGCGATCGCTTCAAAACGATCGTTAAATTGCGGAAAAATTCGCGTAATACCCGCCGCCAGTTTGGTATCAACCGGAATAATTGACTGGCTGGCCGCTCGCGTACGACGCAGGTCAGGATGATAGGCATCAATCACCTGCTGATCGTGCATCGCAGAGTGGATCGTTGTAACGGTACCAGACTCAATGCCGTAAGCATCATCCAGCAATTTAATGACGGGAATTATACAATTCGTGGTGCAGGAGGCGTTGGATACAATTCGGTGCTCAGCGCGCAGCTGATCCTGATTAACGCCAAATACAACCGTTGCGTCGATGTCGGGACTGCCAGGATGTGAAAAGAGCACTTTTTTTGCACCGGCGGCAATATGCGCCTCGCCGTGTTCGCGGTTACCGAAGACGCCCGTACAATCCAGCACAACGTCAACACCCAGTTCACGCCATGGCAGCGCGTCAAGCGTTCGCTCATGCAAAATGCGGATCGCGTCATCACCAACGATGAGCTGGTCACGTTCCTGACGAACATCCCAGGCAAAACGCCCATGGCTGGTGTCATATTTCAACAAATGCGCCATGCCTGCAGCATCCGCCAGTTCGTTGATTGCCACCACGGTGATTTCCGCCCGACGCCCGGATTCATACAAAGCACGAACCACGTTGCGTCCGATGCGACCGAAACCATTAATCGCTACGCGTACGGTCATAGGTCTCCTGCAAGGATTTCTCAGAAACGATGTGGCAGACAGAGTAATGCAGCAAATCGCTCAGGGAAACCTTACCTGTCGCAAACTGCGACTAATTGGTTAATTGTCGAACATTTAATCGACTGAAACGCTTCAGCTAGAATAAGCGAAACGCGGAATAAAAGGAATGATTGTCCAGCGACAGAACGCAGTTATCTGACTTATGTCACATTTTTACCGCAACACACCCATTAAAACTGCCTCAGCGTCATAATAACGCTCGCCATCCGATGGAATAATGTTCCCCCCGGATGGCTTATTGCCTACAACCGCTATTTCAACCCGGCAATCATCAATGGAGAATTGACGAGAACGCCGTCAGCTCCAAGTTTCACAGCCTGCTGGTAGCTCTCGGCATCGTTGATGCCAAGTAGAATGATATGTGCGCCCGGCTGTGAACGGAAGCAGGACATCGCTTCGTCATCCCAGCGCATTGTAGCTTTAGAGCGCCCCTCTCCCAGCGTGAATTTTTCAACCACCTCAACCTGGCTCTGAAGCTCCAGGCCATACCAGCGCTCCCGAGAATCTTCGGCAGTAATTCCGCACAGGTGACCCATGGTAACATTGGCCAGTAACGTACGCGTTATATCCCGGCTTTCGAAACGGGCCACATCCGGAGGCAGCGCCGCTAAAAAGCGTGAATCCGTCGAATAGATACGCGTACGTTGTAGCGCCTTGCTGCTGCTCAAAACGCGGTGGATTGCATTGGCAATATCGGCCGGTACTGCATCCGGGGATTTTATATCCAGATAGAAGAACGTATCTGGCCAGCGCGTTAGCGCCTGTTTCAACGTGGGAATACCGATATTTTTATTACGATAAGGGGAGTCAGGGGTACCAAAATTAATGGCCGCATCGGCTTTCGCTAGCTGCTCGGCGGTAAATTCAGAGACCTTGCCTTTTAAATTTGTCAGGCTGCTAAGATCGGAAGGACGATACAACACAGGCACACCATCCTTACTTAGCTGGACGGTTATCCAGATGGCATCAGCATGGTTATTCAACGCTTTTTCAATAGCGGGTAAGGTATTTTCTGGCGCATCCCCGGTCCCTCCTCGATGTGCAATTACTTGAGGTGCAGCCTCCACGGCTGCAGCGCAGAACAGGAGAAAAGCGGCGCTAACGTGTTTAATATTCATTATACTCCCTTAATATAAAGACATTGATAAAAATGAACTTAAAAGACGGAATAATTAAAATTCAATACAGACCGACTCAAATAATAAATGCAATGAATGCATTTAATTTGAAATGTATTTCAAATTTATGAAAACGCACAAAAAACCAGTGCATTCACGTCAGTTTTTATCGACAAAATATAATAGATTCAGCCGGACACTTATATTAAATGAAAAATAGATGAAAGATAAAATGCTTAACACACTTTTCTGCCGCAATCAGTGTACCAAAAAAAACGGGCCGCCTAAGCGACCCGTTTTCATCTGTAACCGTAATTACAGCAGTTCTTTTGCTTTCGCGACAACGTTGTCTACGGTGAAACCGAACTCTTCAAACAGCAGCTCAGCCGGAGCAGACTCGCCAAAAGTGGTCATGCCGACGATAGCGCCGTTCAGGCCCACGTATTTGAACCAGTAGTCAGCAATCCCCGCTTCGATTGCCACGCGTGCAGAAACGGCTTTCGGCAGTACGGATTCACGGTAAGCGGCATCCTGTTTGTCGAACGCGTCGGTGGACGGCATGGAAACCACGCGCGCCTTCACGCCTTCAGCTGTCAGTTTGTCCCACGCAGCCACAGCCAGCTCAACTTCAGAACCGGTCGCAATGAAGATCAGTTCCGGCTGACCAGCGCAATCTTTCAGCACGTAGCCGCCGCGAGCGATGTTCGCCAGTTGCTCTTCGGTACGTTCCTGCTGTGCCAGGTTCTGACGGGAGAGGATCAGCGCGGTCGGGCCGTCCTGACGCTCAACACCGTATTTCCACGCCACGGCGGATTCGACCTGGTCACACGGACGCCATGTGCTCATGTTTGGCGTCACACGCAGAGACGCAACCTGCTCTACCGGCTGGTGAGTCGGGCCATCTTCGCCCAGACCGATGGAGTCGTGGGTGTAGACCATCACCTGACGCTGTTTCATCAGCGCAGCCATACGCACCGCGTTACGGGCATATTCTACAAACATCAGGAAGGTAGAGGTATACGGCAGGAAACCACCGTGCAGGGAGATACCGTTAGCGATAGCGGTCATACCGAATTCACGCACACCGTAATGGATGTAGTTACCGGCGGTATCTTCGTTGATCGCTTTAGAACCAGACCACAGAGTCAGGTTAGAAGGTGCCAGGTCAGCAGAGCCGCCAAGGAATTCCGGCAGCAGAGGACCGAATGCTTCAATCGCGTTCTGAGACGCTTTACGGCTGGCGATCTTGGATGGGTTCGCCTGCAGCTTAGCAATGAACTCGTTCGCTTTCGCGTCGAAATCAGCCGGCATGTCACCTTTCATACGACGGGTGAATTCAGCCGCTTCCTGCGGGAAGGCTTTCGCATATGCAGCGAACTTCTCATTCCACGCAGCTTCTTTTGCCTGGCCTGCTTCTTTCGCATCCCACTGAGCATAGATTTCAGACGGGATTTCGAACGGCGCGTATTTCCAGCCCAGCTGTTCGCGGGTCAGTGCGATTTCAGCATCGCCCAACGGCGCACCATGAGAGTCATGGGTACCCGCTTTGTTCGGAGAACCGAAACCGATAATGGTTTTGCACATCAGCAGAGACGGTTTGTCGGTCACTGCGCGCGCTTCTTCGACTGCGCGTTTAATCGCATCAGCATCGTGACCATCAACGCCACGAACCACATGCCAGCCATAAGCTTCGAAACGCTTAGCGGTGTCATCGGTGAACCAGCCTTCAACGTGACCATCGATAGAGATGCCGTTGTCATCGTAGAACGCAACCAGTTTGCCCAGCTTCAGCGTACCGGCCAGAGAACATACCTCGTGAGAGATACCTTCCATCATGCAGCCGTCGCCCATGAAAGCGTAGGTGAAGTGGTCAACGATGTCATGACCTGGGCGGTTAAACTGCGCCGCCAGCGTTTTTTCAGCGATAGCCATACCGACTGCGTTCGCAATACCCTGGCCCAGAGGACCCGTCGTGGTTTCAACACCTGCGGTGTAACCCACTTCCGGGTGACCCGGTGTTTTGGAATGCAACTGACGGAAATTCTGCAGCTCAGACATCGGCAGGTCATAACCGGTGAGGTGCAGCAGGCTATAAATCAGCATGGAGCCGTGGCCGTTAGACAGCACGAAGCGGTCACGGTCAGCCCAGGACGGGTTAGTCGGGTTGTGGTTCAGGAAATCACGCCACAGGACTTCGGCAATGTCAGCCATACCCATCGGGGCACCCGGGTGACCGGATTTGGCTTTCTGTACTGCGTCCATGCTCAGCGCACGAATAGCATTGGCAAGCTCTTTACGTGAGGACATTTTGACTCCAGATCGGATAATGAAGGCCACGCCCTAAACGACTTGACGACAGCGCGTTTTGGGCTACGCCGGAAAAAAGTGCCAACAATGTAACCCAAGCCGCGTGTCATGTACATGGAGCATCCTTTTACCGCTTCAGAAATCTCTGGATCATGCACGCATGTTGCGCAATCTTCTCGCCCGCTTATTGTTCTTTTCTTTATACTTATGCTGAGCGTCGGTTTACCTGCAAACGACGCATTTTTTAGAATAATCTTGACTTTGTGCGGAAGAGAAAAAATGAAAATTCGCGCTTTACTGCTTGCTACGAGCATGGCAGCGGCATTGACCGGCTGCCAGAACATGGACTCAAACGGACTGCTTTCCTCAGGCGCAGAGGCTTTTCAGGCCTACAGCCTGAGCGATGCTCAGGTAAAAGCGCTGAGCGATCAGGCCTGTAATGATATGGACAGCAAAGCTACCATCGCCCCGGCTGGCAGCGAGTATGCAACGCGTCTTGGCAAAATCGCCTCCGCGCTTGGCGATAACATTAACGGCCAGCCGGTGAACTACAAAGTCTATATGGCGAAAGATGTAAATGCTTTTGCCATGGCGAACGGCTGTATCCGTGTATACAGCGGCCTGATGGATATGATGACGGATAACGAAGTCGAAGCGGTGATCGGCCACGAAATGGGCCACGTCGCGTTGGGTCACGTGAAAAAAGGCATGCAGGTTGCGCTGGGCACGAACGCGGTGCGTGCAGCGGCGGCCTCCGCTGGCGGCATTGTCGGCAGCCTGTCGCAGTCGCAATTGGGCGATCTTGGCGAGAAACTGGTGAACTCACAGTTCTCCCAGCGTCAGGAATCCGAAGCGGATGATTACTCGTATGATTTGTTGCGCAAACGCGGGATCAATCCGGCAGGCTTAGCCACCAGCTTTGAGAAACTGGCAAAACTGGAAGCCGGACGTCAAAGCTCAATGTTTGACGATCACCCGGCATCCGCCGAACGTGCGCAGCATATTCGCGATCGCATGAGCGCGGACGGAATTAAGTAATCTTCAAGCAGTGCCGGATGGCGGCGTGAAGCCTTATCCGGCCTACAGATTTCATCCCATTATCGGACGTAATTGGCGAAGTCAGTTTGGGCCCGGCCAGCGCACAGCCACCGGAGCGTACACGTAGTACGTGAGGATGGCGAGCACTGCCCGGCCCCAAAATGACGAGTAAAATAGTCCGACTATTATTCGCCTTTCTTCGCCGCCTGAATATACAGCATTTCCAGTGCTAACGTCGCCGCCGCCAGCGCGGTGATCTCAGACTGATCGTAAGCCGGCGCCACTTCCACCACGTCCATACCCACGATATTCAGATCCTTCAGACCACGTACCAGCTTGATCGCACGATCGGACGTCAGACCGCCGATTACCGGCGTACCGGTACCCGGCGCAAACGCAGGATCCAAGCAGTCGATATCAAAGGTCAGGTACACCGGCATATCGCCGACGATCTGCTTAACCTGGGCGATGACGTCGTCCACGCTGCGATCGTTCACCTGGCAGGCATCCAGTACGGTAAAGCCATTATCTTTGTCGAACTCAGTGCGAATACCAATCTGTACAGAGTGGTTCGGATCGATCAACCCTTCATTTGGCGCAGTATAGAACATGGTGCCGTGGTCGAATTCGCAGCCGTTAGCGTAGGTGTCGGTGTGGGCATCAAAATGCACCAGCGCCATCTTACCAAAGTGCTTTGCGTGCGCGCGCAGCAGCGGCAGCGTGACGAAGTGGTCGCCACCGAAGGAAAGCATGCGCTTACCTGCAGAAAGCAGTTTCTCTGCATGCGCCTGCAGTTTCTCACTCATTTCACGGGCATCGCCAAACGCATACACCAGATCGCCGCAGTCCACCACGTTCAGGCGCTCGCGCATATCGAAGTTCCACGGGAAGCGGTTATGCTCCCACGCCAGATTAGTGGAAACCTGACGGATTGCTGCCGGGCCATGGCGACCGCCCGCGCGGCCAGACGTTGCCATATCAAACGGTACGCCGGTGATCACCCAGTCGGCATCGCTATCGTAAGGCATGAAATTCATCGGCAGACGCAAAAAACCAAAGGCGTTAGAAACCAGGGAGTTGTCGTATTGATGACCTAAGGTGCTCATGTGCTGACCTCTTGTAAAATCGGTGAAAAAAAATCCCCTCCGCGTCGTTAAGCCCGACGAGGAAGGGATTGATTTACGTGACTACTTGTATCGGCGAATTATCGCCGTTAATTTGTACGGATTCAAGTGAGCGCCGCAAACGCAGCGCCACCGGGAATTTACCGTTATTCATCTTCCAGATAGGTGTATCCGTACAGCCCTGCTTCAAATTCTTCGAGGAACTGTTGTTGCAACTCGGCGTCCAGATCGGTGTTTTTCACCTGATCACGGAACTGCGTCAGCAGCGTTTTCGGATCCAACTGCACATACTGCAGCATGTCCGCCACGGTATCGCCTTCGTCAGACAGCTCAACTTCCACGCTGCCGTCAGGGAAGACAAACACGTCAACGGCTTCGGTATCGCCGAACAGGTTGTGCATGTTACCAAGGATCTCCTGATACGCGCCGACCATAAAGAAGCCCAGCATCGGCGGGTTCTCCGGGTCGTATTCCGGCATCGGCATGGTGGTGGCAATACCATCCCCGTCAACGTAATGGTCGATAGCACCATCAGAGTCACAGGTAATATCCAGCAGCACCGCGCGGCGCTCAGGCGCCTGGTTCAGCCCTTCCAGCGGCAGCACCGGGAACAGTTGGTCGATCCCCCACGCATCCGGCATTGACTGGAACAGTGAGAAGTTGACGTAAATCTTATCCGCCATCCGCTCCTGCAGCTCATCGATAATCGGGCGGTGCGCGCGATTGCTCGGATCGAGTTGTTTTTGCACATTATGGCACATGTTCAGATAGAGCTGCTCTGCCCACGCACGTTCCTGCAGGCTAAAGGTGCCAGAAGAGTAGCCAACGTGAATATCGTGCAGGTCCATCTGGCTGTCGTGCAGCCATTCACGCAGCGAACGACGCGTGCCCGGCTCGTGCATCTCCTGCCAGGTTTCCCACATGCTTTGCAGGGAGCGCGGAGCGTTGTCTGCCGGCGGCGTCGCTTCGGTAATTTCGCTACGCTCAACGCCAATGATGTTGGAGACCAGCACGGTATGGTGCGCGGTAACGGCACGACCCGATTCAGTGATCACTGTCGGGTGCGGTAGACCATGCTCTTCACAGGCGTCGCCAATCGCCCAGATAATGTTGTTGGCGTATTCGTTCAGGCCGTAGTTTACGGAGCAGTCGGACTGCGAGCGGGTACCTTCATAGTCCACGCCCAGGCCGCCGCCCACGTCGAAGCACTGAATATTCACGCCCAGCTTGTGCAGCTCAACGTAGAAACGGGCCGACTCACGCACGCCGGTGGCGATATCGCGAATGTTCGCCATCTGCGAGCCAAGGTGGAAGTGCAGCAGTTGAATGCTGTCCAGACGGCCGCGCTCACGCAGAATTTCTACCAGTTGCAGTACCTGGTTTGCCGCCAGGCCGAATTTGGATTTTTCACCACCGGAGGACTGCCACTTGCCGGAACCCTGCGACGCCAGACGCGCTCGCACGCCCAGACGCGGAACGACATTCAGGCGTTCAGCTTCATCCAGCACGATGGCGATTTCAGACATCTTCTCGATAACCAGATAGACCTTATGGCCCATCTTCTCGCCAATCAGCGCCAGACGGATGTATTCACGGTCTTTATAGCCGTTACAGACGATCACGCTACGGGTCATTCCGGCATGAGCCAGAACGGCCATCAGTTCAGCCTTGGAACCCGCTTCCAGTCCCAACGGTTCGCCGGAGTGGATCAGTGATTCAATCACGCGACGGTGTTGGTTGACCTTGATCGGGTAAACGAGGAAATAGTCACCGTTGTAGCCGTAGGATTCACGGGCGCGTTTGAACGCGGCGTTAATCGAACGCAGTCGGTGTTGCAGGATCTGCGGGAAGCAGAACAAAGCAGGCAGACGCTGGCCCTGCGCTTCACGGGCTTTCACCAACTCAGCAAGGTCAACACGCGCTTCTGGTACGTCCGGATCCGGGCACACGCTGATGTGACCCAGTTCATTGACGTCATAGTAGTTATTACCCCACCAGGCAATATTGTAAGTACGCAGCATCTTGCTGGCTTCCTCGGAACTCATTGCAACCTCCTGCATGGAGCGTAGTACACCGTGTTCGCCTGCTGACGAAGGCGAACCCAAAGAAATGTCGTCAGACATAGCGAACCTCAAATTTTATTAACAAGTGTAAAACAGTTGACTACTATCGCAATCCAAAGACGCGATAACAACCCAAATACAGGCAGAATTTCCAGCAGATAGTGCTGACGCTCCGACTGTGCGACCGGTTTCTTTTTCATATCATTGTAAACACGTAACCGAACGTACTGCTGACAGTTCGGCGAAACCACGAGAAAACTCTTGTTTACCAAGAGCGCCCTTGTTCAGTTCTTAGTGACCGTTACCGGCTCTTGAGTCCTGAGATACGCCGAGATGGGTATACACTTCATCCTTCATGCAGCCTCTTTGTTGGCTACGCGCATTCGCCCCAGTCACGTACTACTCGTACGTTCAGGGGACTCATTCATTTGCCGCCTCGACGCAGCATAAATGATTTTGTGTATATAACATCGACAGGTATGCAAAACAGAGATGCAGATTGCGGGGGACATATGTACACCAGAACGGTGCGACAGATTCAGCAGAATACAACGGTTCATTATCTCGTATCACCTCCACGGTTGCTCCTCACGGAGAACCCACAAGCCAAAGCTAAAGTTTTAACCCGGCTGGAAGTGGCAACACGATGAAAATGTCGTGTGCTTTTTGTATGAGCCGCGCGCCGCGTTTTATACCGACAACAGTACGAAAAAGCAAAAGATAAATGCACACATTGCCAGCACCGTCAGGAAAAATTTCCAGTTACATTTTCAGTACAATGCGACCTCAATCAAAAAAAGCTGGAAATCAGGCGAAGAACTGTCCTAAAATAGCCGTCCAGATGTTAATCCATCTATACCGATTAACACTCAGACTGCCAGTGTCCGTCATCTGCAGACTCATGGTAGAATCTTCTACACATGGCTATCCCACTCGACAGTTTGAGCTAACCAAATTCTCCTTAGGTGAAATTAAATATGGCAAAACACCTTTTTACGTCCGAGTCCGTATCAGAAGGGCATCCTGACAAAATCGCTGACCAAATCTCTGATGCCGTGCTGGATGCAATCCTGGAACAGGATCCGAAAGCACGCGTTGCCTGCGAAACCTACGTCAAAACCGGTATGGTTTTAGTTGGCGGTGAGATCACCACCAGCGCATGGGTCGATATCGAAGAGATCACCCGTAACACGGTGCGCGAAATTGGCTATGTGCATTCCGACATGGGTTTTGACGCCAACTCTTGTGCGGTACTGAGCGCAATTGGTAAGCAGTCTCCGGACATCAACCAGGGCGTTGACCGTGCCGATCCGCTGGAACAGGGCGCGGGCGACCAGGGTCTGATGTTTGGCTACGCCACCAACGAAACCGATGTGCTGATGCCAGCCCCGATTACCTATGCTCACCGTCTGGTGCAGCGTCAGGCTGAAGTGCGTAAAAACGGCACCTTATCCTGGCTGCGCCCGGATGCAAAAAGCCAGGTTACCTTCCAGTATGACGACGGCAAAATCGTCGGTATTGATGCGGTCGTTCTGTCGACTCAGCACTCTGAAGATATCGATCAGAAATCGCTGCAAGAAGCCGTTATGGAAGAGATCATCAAGCCGGTACTGCCGACTGAATGGCTGAATGCTTCTACCAAATTCTTCATCAACCCAACCGGTCGTTTCGTTATCGGCGGCCCAATGGGCGACTGCGGTCTGACCGGTCGTAAGATTATCGTTGATACCTACGGCGGTATGGCTCGTCATGGTGGCGGCGCATTCTCTGGTAAGGATCCGTCTAAAGTTGACCGTTCCGCAGCCTATGCGGCCCGCTACGTCGCGAAAAACATCGTTGCCGCTGGCCTTGCTGACCGTTGTGAGATTCAGGTTTCCTACGCAATCGGCGTGGCTGAACCGACCTCTATCATGGTAGAAACGTTCGGTACCGAAAAAGTGCCTTCAGAACAGTTGACCCTGCTGGTGCGTGAGTTCTTCGACCTGCGCCCGTATGGTCTGATTCAGATGCTGGATCTCCTGCACCCAATCTACAAAGAAACCGCAGCCTATGGTCACTTTGGTCGTGAGCATTTCCCTTGGGAAAAAACCGACAAAGCGCAACTGCTGCGTGACGCTGCCGGACTGAAGTAATTCAGTCACGACTGAACGCTTATGCTTCTTAAGACCAGCCTCGGCTGGTCTTTTTTATGCCCATCTTCTCTCTGCCTCCCCTTTCCATAACAGCGCTATTAATCCTCTTTTTGAACGAAAATGAAAGCGATTACATTAAGCTGTGTTTCCTCCTTCTTCTAATTAACATAACCTGGCCATCTCTTGTGCATCATTGTTACATTACTTTTCAGTATTGTCTTAATTCCAGGCAAATAACTGTATCGTATTCTTATAAAAACCTTATTTTTCAAAGTCATAATTAATAATCACTATGAATACCAATGTAAGCGATTACACTAATGTGATGTGATTCGCATTTTTTTACCCCGTACTCACCTACCCTTAACATCAACAAAACTAGCTACCCAACCGGAGGGCATCATGCCTGACAATAAAAAAACGGGGCGTTCCAACAAAGCCATGACATTTTTTGTCTGCTTTCTTGCAGCCCTGGCTGGATTACTTTTTGGCCTGGATATCGGTGTTATTGCCGGTGCTTTACCGTTCATCACCGACGAGTTTCAAATTACCCCGCACACTCAGGAATGGGTGGTGAGCTCAATGATGTTTGGTGCGGCTGTAGGCGCTGTCGGCAGCGGCTGGCTCTCCTTCAAACTGGGGCGTAAAAAGAGCCTGATGATTGGCGCGATCCTGTTTGTTGCCGGTTCATTGTTCTCCGCCGCGGCACCAAACGTTGAAGTACTACTCGTTTCCCGCGTTCTGCTGGGCCTGGCCGTTGGCGTTGCGTCTTATACCGCGCCGCTGTACCTGTCCGAAATCGCACCGGAAAAAATCCGCGGCAGCATGATCTCGATGTATCAGTTGATGATCACCATCGGGATCCTCGGCGCTTACCTCTCCGATACCGCGTTCAGTTATAGCGGCGCATGGCGCTGGATGCTGGGCGTAATCATTATCCCTGCTCTGTTACTGCTGATTGGCGTTATCTTCCTGCCGGACAGCCCGCGTTGGTTTGCAGCTAAACGTCGTTTTGTCGATGCCGAGCGCGTTCTGTTGCGTCTGCGTGATACCAGCGCTGAGGCCAAACGCGAACTGGATGAAATTCGTGAGAGTCTGCAGGTTAAACAAAGCGGCTGGGCGCTGTTTAAAGAAAACAGTAACTTCCGTCGTGCAGTGTTCCTTGGCGTGCTGTTACAGGTGATGCAGCAGTTCACCGGGATGAACGTCATTATGTATTACGCGCCAAAAATCTTTGAACTGGCGGGTTATACCAACACCACCGAGCAGATGTGGGGAACGGTTATCGTTGGCCTGACCAACGTGCTGGCAACCTTTATCGCCATTGGCCTGGTTGACCGCTGGGGCCGTAAACCTACGCTGATTCTTGGCTTTATCGTTATGGCTGTAGGTATGGGCGTACTGGGCACCATGATGCATGTGGGTATCCACTCCGCTGCCGCCCAGTACTTTGCCGTGCTGATGCTGCTGATGTTTATCGTTGGCTTCGCGATGAGCGCCGGTCCGCTGATTTGGGTACTGTGTTCTGAAATTCAGCCGCTGAAAGGCCGCGATTTCGGCATCACCTGCTCTACCGCAACCAACTGGATTGCTAACATGATCGTCGGCGCAACCTTCCTGACGATGCTGAACTCGCTGGGCAGCGCTAACACCTTCTGGGTCTACGGCGGCCTGAACGTCCTGTTCATCTTCCTGACCCTGTGGCTAATCCCGGAAACGAAAAACGTCTCTCTGGAACACATTGAACGTAACCTGATGAAAGGTCGTAAACTGCGCGAAATTGGCGCACACGACTAATCACTCAAGGCTTCCTCCCCAGGCGGGAGGAAGCCTTCCTCTTGCAGTCCCTTCCCTGTCGCACTATCCTCTGGCGTTATGAAAACCTCCCGACTTCCCATCGCCATCCAGCAAGCCGTTATGCGCAGCCTGCGGGAAAAACTCGCCCAGGCCAATCTCAAGCTGGAACGTCATTACCCGGAGCCAAAGCTGGTTTTCCAACAGCGCGGAACCGCCGCAGGTACGGCGTGGCTACAAACTTACGAAATCCGCCTCAACCCGGTGCTGCTGATGGAAAACGTCGATGCGTTCGTTAACGAAGTGGTACCCCATGAACTGGCGCATTTGCTGGTGTGGAAGCACTTTGGCCGCGTCCCGCCGCACGGAAAAGAGTGGAAATGGATGATGGAGAGTGTGCTGGGCGTCCCGGCCCGACGCACGCATCAGTTTGAGCTGCAATCCGTGCAACGTAAAACCTTTGCTTACCGCTGTAAGTGCCAGGAACATCACTTGACCGTTCGCCGCCATAACCGTGTTGTTCGCGGTGAAGCTACCTACCGCTGCGTCCATTGCGGCGAACCACTGGTTGCAGAATAATATTCAGAATTATCAGGAACCTTTCTGATCTAGCTGATTGCATACAAGAACAACTTTCGCTACGTTGCGGGCTCGTTTTGACACGGAGTTCGTGATGTACCGTAATCTTTCTTTTGCCGCGGCCATGTTAGCCGCTGCGTTTTCTGGCCCGGTGTTAGCCGAAGGTATCAACAGTTTTTCTCAGGCGAAAGCAGCAGGCGTCAAAGTTAACGCCGATGCGCCGGGCGATTTCTACTGCGGTTGTAAAATTAACTGGCAAGGTAAAAAAGGGGTCGTTGACCTTGAATCCTGCGGCTATAAAGTGCGAAAAAACGAAAACCGCGCCAGTCGTATCGAATGGGAACATGTTGTCCCTGCCTGGCAGTTTGGCCATCAGCGCCAGTGCTGGCAGGACGGAGGACGTAAAAACTGCGCCAAAGATCCAGTCTATCGCCAGATGGAAAGCGATATGCATAACCTGCAGCCTGCAGTGGGTGAAGTAAATGGCGATCGCGCAAACTTTATGTACAGCCAGTGGAACGGTGGCGAAGGCCAGTATGGGCAGTGCGCCATGAAGGTTGATTTCAAAGAGAAAGTTGCCGAGCCGCCAGCCCGCGCCCGCGGCGCTATCGCACGCACCTATTTTTATATGCGCGACCAATACAACCTGACGCTCTCCCGCCAACAAACCCAGCTTTTTAATGCCTGGAACAAGCAATATCCGGTTACCGACTGGGAGTGTGAGCGCGACGAACGCATTGCGAAGGTACAGGGGAACCATAACCCCTATGTGCAACGCGCTTGCCAGGCGCAAAAGAGCTAACCTACACTAGCGGCAATATTTTTAACCATGCCCTGGCCTTTCGCAGCCCAGGGCCATGACGCGGATGTTTAACTATGCGCATTCCTCGCATTTATCACCCTGAACCACTCGCTTCCGGCAGCCAAATTTCACTGTGTGAAGATGCCGCCAACCATATCGGTCGTGTGCTGCGTATGGGACCAGGCCAGGCGTTACAGCTGTTTGACGGCAGCAATCAAATCTTTGACGCCGAAATCACTCACGCCAGCAAGAAAAGCGTTGACGTGAAGGTGCTTAACGCCGAACTCGACGATCGTGAATCGCCGTTGCACATCCATCTGGGCCAGGTGATGTCGCGCGGCGAAAAAATGGAATTTACTATCCAGAAATCGATCGAACTGGGTGTAAGCCTCATTACGCCACTTTTTTCTGAGCGCTGCGGCGTTAAACTGGACAGTGAACGCCTGAACAAAAAGCTCCAGCAGTGGCAGAAAATCGCCATTGCCGCCTGCGAACAGTGCGGTCGTAACCGGGTGCCTGAAATTCGCCCGGCAATGGATCTGGAAGCATGGTGCGCTGAGCAGGACGAAGGGTTGAAACTGAACCTGCATCCTCGCGCCAGCGCCAGCATCAATACGCTGCCGCTGCCGGTAGAGCGCATCCGCTTGCTGATTGGCCCGGAGGGTGGGCTGTCGGCAGATGAAATTGCCATGACCGCACGTTATCAGTTTACTGATATTCTGTTAGGACCTCGCGTTCTGCGTACTGAGACAACTGCGCTCACCGCCATTACCGCGCTACAGGTGCGTTTTGGCGATCTGGGCTAACGGAGAAGAACAATGATCAAGCTCGGCATCGTGATGGATCCCATCGCAAGCATCAACATCAAGAAGGATTCCAGCTTCGCTATGCTGCTGGAAGCACAACGTCGTGGTTACGAAATTCACTATATGGAGATGGCCGATCTTTATCTGATCAACGGTGAAGCCCGCGCCCGTACGCGGACCCTGAGCGTAGAGCAGAACTACGACAAATGGTATGAGTTCAAGGGTGAGCAGGATCTCCCGCTGGCCGATCTGGATGTGATTCTGATGCGTAAGGATCCGCCATTTGATACTGAGTTCATTTACGCGACCTATATTCTGGAACGTGCAGAAGAAAAAGGGACGTTAATCGTCAACAAACCGCAGAGCCTGCGCGATTGTAACGAAAAACTTTTTACCGCATGGTTTGCCGACCTGACGCCAGAAACGCTGGTCACCCGTAACAAAGCGCAGCTAAAAGCCTTCTGGCAAAAACACAGCGACATCATTCTCAAACCGCTGGACGGCATGGGCGGCGCATCTATTTTCCGTGTGAAAGAAGGTGACCCAAACCTCGGCGTCATTGCCGAAACGCTGACCGAACATGGTACTCGCTACTGCATGGCGCAGAATTATTTGCCGGCAATCAAAGACGGCGACAAACGCGTACTGGTCGTGGATGGCGAACCCGTTCCGTACTGCCTGGCGCGTATTCCGCAGGGTGGTGAAACCCGTGGCAACCTGGCCGCCGGTGGTCGTGGCGAGCCGCGTCCATTAACCGACAGCGACTGGGAAATTGCCCGCCGCATTGGCCCAACGCTGAAAGCGAAGGGATTAATTTTTGTCGGTCTGGATATCATTGGCGATCGCCTGACGGAAATTAACGTCACCAGCCCAACCTGTATTCGTGAGATTGAAGCAGAATTCCCGGTTTCAATTACCGGTATGCTGATGGATGCCATTGAGGCACGTTTGCAAAAATAAAAGAACTCGCCGGTAGAAGGGATCCTACCAATACTCATAGTGACAGCGCTCGTATTTGTACGCATACTGGGCGCTGTTGCTTTTTTGAACCAGGAAACAGAACCTCTGACAATGAATTTACAGCATCACTTTCTTATTGCCATGCCTGCTCTCCAGGATCCGATTTTCCGCCGTTCCGTGGTGTATATCTGTGAACACAATGAGAACGGAGCAATGGGGATTATCATCAATAAACCTCTGGAAAACTTACAAATTGAAGGGATTCTGGAAAAGCTGAAAATTACTCCTGAAGCACGCGATCCGGCTATTCGTCTGGATAAACCGGTGATGCTCGGCGGGCCGCTGGCGGAAGACCGTGGGTTTATTCTGCATACCCCGCCGTCACGCTTTGCATCCAGTATCCGCATTTCAGATAACACCATCATCACCACCTCCCGCGATGTATTAGAAACCTTAGGTACGCAGGAGCAACCCTCTGAGGTGCTGGTTGCGCTAGGCTATTCATCATGGGAAAAAGGCCAGCTCGAACAAGAACTGCTGGATAATGCCTGGCTTACGGCCCCCGCCGATCTCAACATCTTGTTTAAAACGCCGATTGCCGACCGCTGGCGCGATGCGGCGAAACTTATCGGGATAGATATTCTGACCATGCCTGGCGTGGCGGGACATGCCTGATGAGCGGAACATTACTCTCTTTCGACTTTGGTACCAAAAGCATTGGCGTTGCGATTGGTCAGCGTATTACCGGTACCGCGAGACCCTTGCCCGCGATCAAAGCACAGGACGGTACGCCGGACTGGAATTTGATTGAACGCCTGCTGAAAGAGTGGCAGCCAGACGAAATCATTGTCGGCTTACCGCTCAATATGGATGGCACCGAACAACCCCTTACCGCACGCGCACGCAAGTTCGCTAACCGTATTCACGGTCGTTTTGGCGTTACCGTGACGTTGCATGATGAGCGTTTGAGTACCGTCGAAGCCCGCTCCGGCCTGTTTGAGCAAGGCGGGTACCGGGCACTGAATAAAGGTAAAGTGGACTCCGCTTCTGCCGTTATTATTCTCGAAAGCTATTTCGAGCAGGGCTACTAAAGCCGTCCCTGCGCCTGGCGCTGCTGCAGGCTCTGCGTAAACGTCTGCATGCCTGTCTGTTGCCCGGTTTGAATTACGCCGGGTAGCTGATGCGTTTTCCCTTCACGGATCAGGTTACCGACGGCGGGCGTGTTGATGAGCAGTTCGAATAGCGCCACGCGTCCTCCCTGCTTATCTTGTTCCAGCTTTTGCGAAAGCACTGCCCGCAGGCTGTCTGCCAGCTGATTACGCACCGGATCTTTCTCCGGTGCGGGAAAAGTATCCACCAGCCGCGCAATCGCCTGAGCCGCCCCTCGCGTGTGTAACGTTGCCAGCACCAGATGCCCGGTTTCCGCAGCCGTTAACGCCAGACGAATGGTTTCTACGTCGCGCAGCTCGCCCAGCAGAATGACATCAGGATCTTCGCGTAGCGCGCCGCGCAAACCGGCGGCGAAAGAAGCGCAGTGTACGCCCACCTCCCGTTGTTGAATGAGACAACGCTGGCTGGTGTAACGATATTCAATGGGATCTTCCAGCGTCAAAATATGTCCCGCGACGTGCTGATTAAGATATGCCACCATCGCCGCCAGGGTCGTTGATTTACCGCTGCCGGTAGCGCCGGTCACCAGAATTAATCCATTTTCACTGTGCAGCAGCTCAGGTAAGGCGGCGGGAGTCTGGAGATCATCCAAACATGGGCAATCAAGCGGCAATAGCCTTAGCGCCAGAGAGATTCCCTGCTGATGAACAAATGCGCTCGCACGCAGACGCCGTGAGTTCGTCAGCGTAATGGCAAAATCCAGCTGCCCCTGTTTCTGCCACTGTACCTGTTGTTGCTCGCTGAGCCAGCACATCAGCAACGTCTCTACGTCAGGCGTGGTAAACGGCGCGATTTCGACATTTCCGCGTATGCGCCAACGCGCAGGCCATGCATTGCACAGGTGTAGATCCGACACGTTATGCTTTACACTAAGGGCCACTATTTCTTCCATATTCATATGAACATCCTCGGAAAATGAACGATATCGCGCATAACCTGGCACATGTCCGGGACAAAATCTCAGCCGCCGCGACGCGTTGCGGGCGGTCTTCAGAAGAAGTTACGTTGCTTGCAGTCAGTAAAACCAAACCTGCGAGCGCCATCGAAGATGCCATTGCCGCAGGTCAGCGAGCCTTCGGTGAAAATTATGTTCAGGAAGGGGTGGATAAAATTCGCTACTTCCGGGAACAAGGCGTCAACGATCTGCAGTGGCACTTTATCGGCCCACTGCAGTCCAACAAAAGCCGTCTGGTCGCTGAACATTTTGACTGGTGTCATACGATTGATCGTCTGCGCATCGCTACCCGTCTTAGCGAGCAGCGCCCGGCGGAACTGCCGCCGCTGAATGTGCTGATCCAAATTAATATCAGCGATGAGAACAGTAAGTCGGGTATTCCGCTGGCAGAGCTTGATGCACTGGCCGCTGAAGTCGCCGCATTGCCGCGTATTAACCTGCGTGGTCTGATGGCAATTCCGGCGCCTGAGTCAGATTATGTAAGGCAGTTTGAAGTTGCACAGCAAATGGCTGTAGCATTTACCGGGTTGAAAACACGCTACCCAGGCATCGACACCCTCTCACTGGGGATGTCTGATGATATGGATGCCGCAATTGCGGCGGGTAGCACGATGGTGCGCATTGGCACCGCCATTTTTGGTGCTCGTGATTACACTAAAAAATAAGGAAAACTAAGGAACACCATGAATACGTTGACCTTCCTGCTCTCAACGGTAATTGAGCTGTATACCATGGCGCTGCTGCTACGCGTGTGGATGCAATGGTCTCGCTGCGATTTTTACAACCCGTTCTCGCAGTTTATAGTGAAAATCACTCAGCCTGTTATTGGGCCGTTACGCCGTGTGATTCCCCCGATGGGGCCGATTGACAGCGCCTCGGCATTAGTTGCGCTCGTTCTCAGCTTTATCAAAGCCATCGTGCTGTTTAAGGTGGTCACGTTCCAGCCGATCATCTGGATCGCCGCCGTACTGATTGTCCTCAAGACCATCGGACTGCTGATTTTCTGGGTACTGCTGGTGATGGCGATTATGAGCTGGGTCAGCCAGGGCCGCAGCCCCGTGGAGTACGTGCTGATTCAACTGGCGGATCCGCTGCTGCGTCCTATTCGTCGTATCCTCCCGGGTATGGGCGGCATCGATTTCTCGCCGATGATTCTGGTTCTGCTGCTCTATGTGATTAACATGGGCATCGCGGAAGTGTTACAGGCGACAGGCAATATGCTGCTGCCGGGGCTGTGGATGGCGCTATGAGTGCCGTTACACCCTGCGACGACGGTCTGGTTTTACGGCTCTACATTCAGCCTAAAGCCAGCCGTGACAGTATTGTGGGTTTGCATGGCGACGAAGTAAAAGTCGCCATTACCGCCCCACCGGTGGATGGGCAAGCGAACAGCCATCTGGTGAAATTTCTCGGCAAACAGTTCCGTGTGGCAAAAAGCCAGGTCGTTATTGAGAAGGGCGAGCTTGGCCGTCACAAACAGGTTAAAATCATTCATCCGCAACAGATCCCGCCCGAAATTGCGGCGCTAACTGATTAGGTATCCCATGCAAAAAGTTGTCCTCGCGACCGGCAATGCCGGTAAAGTGCGTGAACTCGCCTCTCTTCTGAGTGATTTCGGACTTGATGTCGTTGCCCAAACGGATCTGGGTGTTGATTCTGCAGAAGAGACCGGGCTGACGTTTATTGAGAATGCCATTCTGAAGGCGCGTCATGCCGCGCAAATTACCGGACTGCCGGCCATTGCTGATGACTCTGGTCTGGCGGTGAACGCCCTTGGCGGCGCGCCGGGCATCTATTCGGCCCGTTATTCCGGCGAAGATGCGACCGACAGGCAGAACCTGGAAAAACTGCTTCACACCCTGCAGGATGTTCCTGATGACAAGCGCCAGGCACAGTTCCACTGCGTGCTGGTCTATATGCGCCACGCAGACGATCCAACGCCGGTAGTGTGCCACGGAAGCTGGCCGGGTATTATTACCCGTGAACCTGCCGGAAACGGTGGCTTTGGCTACGACCCGATCTTCTTTGTGCCGACTGAAGGGAAAACGGCGGCTGAACTGACCCGTGAAGAGAAAAGTGCAATTTCTCACCGCGGACAGGCGTTGAAGCTGCTGCTGGATGCCCTGCGTAATGGTTAAACTTCCGCCGCTAAGTCTTTATATTCACATCCCGTGGTGCGTGCAAAAATGTCCGTACTGCGACTTTAACTCGCATGCGCTGAAGGGCGACGTTCCTCATGACGACTATGTGCAGCATCTGTTGAGCGATCTGGATACTGAGGTGGCCCACGCCCAGGGACGTGAAGTAAAGACAATTTTTATCGGTGGCGGTACGCCGAGCCTGCTTTCTGGCCCGGCAATGCAAACACTGCTCGACGGCGTGCGCGCACGCCTGAAGCTGGCCGCGGATGCAGAAATCACGATGGATGCGAATCCCGGTACGGTGGAAGCCGATCGCTTTGTTGATTATCAACGCGCTGGCGTAAACCGAATCTCCATTGGCGTACAGAGCTTTAGCGCCGCCAAACTTGAGCGCCTGGGGCGTATTCACGGACCGGAAGAAGCCAAACGTGCCGCGAATCTGGCGAGCGGTCTGGGGCTACGTAGCTTTAATCTCGATCTGATGCACGGCCTGCCGGATCAGACTCTGGAAGAGGCGTTGGGCGATTTGCAACAGGCCATCGCGCTCAACCCGCCGCATCTCTCCTGGTATCAGCTGACTATCGAACCCAACACGCTATTTGGTTCACGTCCGCCGGTATTACCGGACGATGACGCGCTGTGGGATATTTTTGAGCAAGGCCACCAGTTGCTGACTGCAGCGGGGTATCAACAGTACGAAACCTCAGCCTATGCGAAACCAGGCTATCAGTGTCAGCACAATCTCAATTACTGGCGTTTTGGCGACTATCTTGGCATTGGCTGCGGCGCGCACGGCAAAATCACTTTCCCGGACGGACGCATCCTGCGCACCACCAAAACGCGGCATCCACGCGGATACATGCAAGGACGTTACCTGGAAAGCCAGCGTGATGTCGCCGAAGCCGACAAGCCGTTCGAGTTCTTTATGAACCGTTTCCGGTTACTGGAGGCCGCGCCGCGTGCAGAATTCACGCAATACACCGGGCTTGCCGAAGACGTTATTCGTCGACAGATTGATGCAGCTATCGCCCAGGGTTACCTGAGTGAATGCGATGAATACTGGCAGATTACCCAACACGGTAAGCTGTTTTTGAATTCGCTGCTGGAGCTGTTTCTGGCGGAGTAATACGGTAACGATGTAGGCCGGATAAGGCCTTGAGCCGCCATCCGGCAAATTGCCTGATGGCGCTGCGCTTATCAGCCCTACAGGGTTAGGGCGATAAGCGCAGCCACCTGCATCGATTAATACTGATTAAACATTTCCTGGATCTGCTTAGGATCCTTGGTTTGCGTCAGCGCAAGCTGCAGCAGAACACGCGCTTTTTGCGGGTTCAGAGAACCTGAAGCCACAAAGCCGTATTTCGCATCATCAACTTCAGCATCCTGCGTGGTGGAGCCGGTTGGTACACGGGAGGAACGCACCACGACGGTACCTTTATGCGCGGCAGTGGCCAGCGTATCGAATACCGTTTTATACAAGTTGCCGTTACCTACACCCGCACTGACGATACCTGCATAACCCGCGTCGACCAGCGCTTTGGCCGGCAGATCCGAGGCGTTAGCGTAGTTGTAAACAATCCCCACTTTCGGCAGTTCGGTCAGCTTAGACACATCGAACGGAGTAGACGTGGTGTGCTTACGCGCAGGCGTACGCTGGTAGTCAATCTTGCCGTTATGGATGTAGCCCAGCGGGCCATAGTTAACGGATTTGAAGGTGGCTACATCGGTAGTGTTGGTTTTGGTCACGTCGCGACCATCCATCACGGTGTCGTTCATCACCACCAGCACGCCACGGTTGGCAGAGGCTTTGTCTGCAGCCGTCACCACTGCGTTATACAGGTTGAACGGGCCATCGGCGCTCATCCCTGTAGACGGACGCATTGCACCCACCAGCACTACCGGCTTGTTGCACTTGACGGTCAGGTCGAGGAAATAGGCGGTTTCTTCCATGGTATCCGTACCATGCGTCACCACAAAACCATCGGTTTTATCACACTCGGTGTTAATCTTTTTCGCCAGCGTTAACCAGACGTCGTCATTCATATCCTGAGAGCCGATGTTCACCACCTGCTCGCCTTTAACAACCGCGATGTCTTTCAACTGAGGTACGGCTTCAACCAGATTCTCTACGCCTACCTTGCCTGCCGTGTAGTTAGATTTTGTCGCGGAATCACCACCGCCGGCAATGGTCCCGCCGGTTGCTAAAATAGTGATGTTTGGCAGTGCAAGCGCCGCGCCGCTGAAACCCATAACCAGTGCGGCAAGTGCCGTTTTCTTGAAAAACTCCATGTTATTTCTCCAGTTACTTGAATTTGCAGCATTATGTCTATCTTACAGATGAATAATGTGACGGCATCCAATTAACCAGATTTATATCTCCATCAAATTGCCATTCTTAGAGATGGATATCAAAAAAACAGAAAGATACAAAATAAAACGGCACAGAATGTTTCTGTGCCGTTAAAAAGAGGTGAAAATTATTTCAACGTGCTAACCAGCGTTTTACGATCGTTTTCCAGCGTCACGACGCGGGCGCAAACATCTTTGCCAAACTGCTGGAAGTCTTGTTCCTGATTCTTCCATTCGTTCTGAATTGACGTTTGCAAACCACCGAGGCTCCCGAGCACGCCCTGCAACGGGTTACCGCCGCCTTTGAGCACAGCTTTGGCACCCATCTCGTTGATGCTGTCCTGCAAAATGCCGCCCATCGCCTGATTCACTAATTGCTGCCCGTCGGCGCGGACCTGGTCAATCGCCTTATAGTGGAAGGTCAGCCCATCAGTACGATGTTCGATGATGCGGTTCATCTGCGCTTTCAATTGCGCATCCAGCTTGGTTAAGCGGCCACGCATGTTGCTGCTTTCACCGACCTCTTTGGCGATGATTTTGTCCAGCGCCACGCGACCTTTCTCTACGCGCGCTCTGGCACCTTCGTCAATCCACGGCAGGCTGCTACGCAACGCGGCCTGATAATCTTTAGCCTGCTCACGCTGTGCGGCGTTCAGGTTGTACTGCTTACCGTTAAAGGTGACATCGCCGGCCTGGGTAATAACCAGATCGCCGTTTTCGCCTTTCACCTGCACCGTTTGTGGGTTCAAAATCACATCGTCACGTGGGGTGACGCTGCACTGATAATCGGCATGTGCGGCCATCGCCGTGAACGTTAGGACTGCCGCCAGCAGCGTTTTGCGCATCATATCTTTCCCTCAATACAAATCGGGCCGGCATTTGCCGACCCTGTGCTACTTAGTCCCACCAAATATCGAAAAGTTCGCTGGTGCGCACTTCTTCAAGTTTATGCTCTTCCAGCCACTTACGGACGATTGCCTGATGTTCTTCGGTGCATTTGCCGATTTCCTGCAGACAGATCAGACCTTCCCAGGCCAGATAGCCGCTGCCGTCAAAGGCCAGTTTGTTCGGTTCGATAACCTCATCGATAAAGTCATCAACGATTTTATCGACCTGCTCTCCAGATGTACCTTCCGGGAAACGCCATGCAACCGAAAATCCTATTTCCTGGAATTCGTCGATGTGCATTTTTTTACGCAGACGACGGCTACGGTTCTTTGCCATTATTTCACCCTCTCGAACATTAAGTCCCATACGCCGTGGCCAAGACGATGACCACGTTGTTCAAATTTGGTTACCGGGCGCGATTGTGGGCGCGGTACATAATCGTTACTCTCTGACTGGTTTTTATACCCGTCGATAGAGGACATCACTTCCAGCATGTGCTCCGCATACGCTTCCCAGTCGGTTGCCATATGGAACACGCCGCCCAGCTTCAGCTTACTTAAGATATGCTCAGCAAACGGTACCTGGACGATACGGCGTTTATTATGACGTGCTTTATGCCACGGGTCAGGGAAAAACAGCTGAACCATAGATAAAGAATTGTCAGGAATCATTTTATGCAGGACTTCAACGGCATCATGGCACATGACACGCAAGTTCTCGACGCCCTCTTCATGGGCTGAAGCCAGACACGCGCCAACGCCCGGCGAGTGAACCTCGATGCCGAGGAAATTCTGTTCCGGACGCGCTTTCGCCATCGCCACCAGCGAAGCCCCCATCCCAAAACCAATTTCAAGCGTGACTGGCGCATCGCGACCAAACAGCGCAGCGAAATCTACAGGCTCTTCGCTGAACTCAACGCCCATCACCGGCCAGTAGTTTTCCAGCGCGTGTTCCTGCCCTTTCGTCAGTCGCCCCTGGCGACGAACAAAACTACGAATCCGGCGCAGAGGGCGGCCGTTTTCATCAAATTCCGGTGAAATGACGTCGTTCTTCATAAAAGTTTAGTCTGCTGTGTTTGAGTTCTGAAAACGGGCATTATCCAAAGTTAGTTGCCGGATGCAAGTAAAGGAAGAAAGTGAGCAGCGGAAAGTTCCGGTTTACACCCCGTTGCCGCTGTGCTGCAATCTTGCCCCCGGCAATAATGAAACGGTAATCATGCAAGCCTCTCAATTTTCAGCTCAGGTTTTGAGCTGGTACGACAAATACGGGCGCAAGACGCTGCCCTGGCAAATTGACAAGACGCCTTACAAAGTATGGCTCTCTGAGGTGATGCTGCAACAAACTCAGGTTGCCACCGTTATCCCCTATTTTGAGCGCTTTATGGCGCGCTTTCCGACGGTAACGGATTTGGCCCATGCGCCGCTGGATGAAGTTCTGCATTTATGGACCGGGCTGGGCTATTACGCCCGTGCGCGCAATTTACATAAAGCCGCGCAGCAGGTTGTGGCACTGCATGGCGGTACTTTTCCGCAAACCTTTGATGAAGTCGCCGCCCTGCCAGGCGTTGGACGCTCGACCGCAGGCGCGATCCTTTCACTCTCTCTGGGTCAGCATTTTCCGATTCTTGACGGTAACGTCAAACGCGTGCTGGCTCGCTGTTATGCTGTAAGCGGCTGGCCGGGGAAAAAAGAGGTCGAAAAGAAACTGTGGGAACTGAGCGAGCAGGTTACGCCTGCCCACGGCGTTGAGCGTTTTAACCAGGCGATGATGGATTTAGGCGCTATGGTTTGTACACGTTCAAAGCCTAAATGTTCGCTGTGTCCGCTAGAGAATGGCTGTGTAGCGGCCGCCAATGCAAGCTGGGCGCTGTATCCTGGTAAAAAACCCAAACAGACGTTACCGGAACGTACGGGCTATTTTTTACTGCTGCAGCATGATGACGAGGTGTTGCTATCGCAGCGTCCGCCCAGCGGCTTATGGGGTGGTTTATACTGTTTTCCGCAGTTTGACGACGAAGATGGGCTGCGTAAGTGGCTGGCGCAACGGCAAATTAACACAGATAATCTGATCCAACTTAATGCGT
This sequence comes from Citrobacter werkmanii, assembly GCF_008693645.1. Classification (NCBI taxonomy): domain Bacteria; kingdom Pseudomonadati; phylum Pseudomonadota; class Gammaproteobacteria; order Enterobacterales; family Enterobacteriaceae; genus Citrobacter; species Citrobacter werkmanii. The sequence goes on from NZ_CP044101.1 coordinate 4,288,612, forward strand.
TTCGCCATACCTTTAGCCATTTCCACTTAGATATTGTGCCTATGTGGCTTCCCGTGTCTTCATGCACCTCATGCATGGATGAAGGCAACGCGCTCTGGTATAACTTAGCGCAACCGCCATCTGTTGGGCTGGCGGCTCCCGTGGAGCGTTTGTTACAGCAATTACGTGCCGGTACACAGATTTAACGTAGCGGTCGAAAGAGAGGATTTTTTATGAGCAGAACGATTTTTTGCACTTTCCTGCAACGCGAAGCAGAAGGTCAGGATTTTCAGCTGTACCCAGGCGATCTGGGAAAACGCATTTATAACGAGATTTCTAAAGAAGCCTGGGCGCAATGGCAGCACAAGCAAACCATGCTGATTAACGAGAAGAAACTCAATATGATGAACGTCGAGCACCGTAAACTGCTGGAGCAGGAGATGATCAACTTCCTGTTTGAGGGTAAGGACGTGCATATTGAAGGCTATACGCCAGAGTCATAAGAACCGTTGCCGGATGGCGCTGCGCTTATCCGGCCGACGATTTAATCTGGTCCTTGCATATAACAAACACAACACGCACTCCCGGAATGATGAAAAAATATCTCGCGCTTGCCGTTATTGCGCCGTTGCTCATCTCCTGTTCCAGTTCGACCAAAAAAGGCGATTCCTATAACGAAGCCTGGGTCAAGGATACCAACGGTTTTGATATTCTGATGGGGCAATTTGCCCATAACATTGAGAATCTGTGGGGATTTAAGGAAGTGCTGATTGCGGGTCCGAAGGACTACGTAAAGTATACCGATCAGTACCAAACCCGCAGCCACATCAACTTTGATGACGGTACGATAACCGTCGAGACCATTGCCGGAACAGATCCTGCCGGGCACCTGCGTCGGGCGATTATCAAGACGTTGCTGATGGGCGATGATCCGGGTTCTATCGATCTCTATTCCGATGTCGACGACATTAAGATTTCCAAAGAGCCGTTCCTGTACGGACAGGTGGTCGATAATACCGGCCAGCCAATTCGTTGGGAGGGACGTGCCACCAACTTTGCCAACTACCTGCTGCAAACGCGACTTAAAAGCCGCAGCAATGGCCTGCGTATCATTTATAGCGTAACGATCAATCTGGTACCAAACCACCTTGATAAGCGCGCGCATAAATACATCGGCATGGTGCGTCAGGCATCGCGTAAGTATGGCGTTGACGAATCGCTGATTCTGGCCATCATGCAAACCGAATCCTCGTTTAACCCGTATGCGGTCAGCCATGCCGATGCGCTGGGACTGATGCAGGTGGTACAACACAGCGCCGGGAAAGATGTTTTCCGCTCGCAAGGGCGCTCAGGCACACCTAGCCGCAGCTTCCTGTTTGACCCGGCCAGCAACATTGATACCGGCACGGCTTATCTGGCCATGCTCAACAATGTCTATTTGGGCGGCATTGATAATCCAACCTCGCGTCGCTATGCGGTGATCACCGCGTATAACGGCGGTGCCGGCAGCGTGCTGCGCGTGTTCTCGAATGATAAAATTCAGGCCGCGAATATCATTAACAGCATGTCCCCTGGGGACGTTTATCAAATCCTGACCACCCGACACCCATCAGCTGAATCACGCCGATACCTTTACAAGGTCAATTCCGCACAAAAATCATATCGACGCCGCTAATGTATCCCTCTTCTGTCCCCTTAAACGAGGTTAAGAAGAGGGAAAAGTGTTAACTCCATCACTCTTTTGCCTTGCAATTAGAAATTGTTTGCAAATATTTGTCACAGGTAACAAAAAAAGAGTACTGCTCGTTGATAGAATCACATCATATAGCCACGGCAAATGTGCCTTTTAAAACATTCATCCGCATTACGGTGTGAGGAAATTAACATGAATCTTAAGCTGCAGCTGAAAGTTCTCTCGTTTCTGCAGTTCTGCTTATGGGGTAGTTGGCTGACTACTCTCGGCTCCTATATGTTTGTCACCCTTAAATTCGATGGTGCATCCATTGGCGCGGTGTATAGCTCGTTGGGGATCGCCGCCGTGTTTATGCCGACGCTGTTAGGGATCGTGGCCGACAAATGGGTCAGTGCGAAATGGGTATACACCATTTGTCACCTGGTCGGTGCCGCAACGCTGTTCGCCGCAGCCGAAGTCACCACGCCAGGCGCCATGTTCTTTGTGATTTTGCTTAACTCACTGGCCTATATGCCAACGCTGGGGCTCATCAACACCATCTCCTACTATCGTCTGCAATCAGCCGGGATGGATATCGTTACCGATTTCCCACCAATTCGTATCTGGGGCACCATCGGCTTTATCATGGCGATGTGGGGCGTAAGCTTCTCCGGCTTTGAACTGAGCCATATGCAGCTGTATATCGGTGCGACGTTGTCTGTGGTACTGGCGCTGTTCACTCTGACGCTGCCGCATATTCCGGTCGCCAATCAGCAGAAAAACCAGAGCTGGTCGTCTATGCTGGGTCTGGATGCCTTTGCGCTGTTTAAAAACAAGCGCATGGCGATTTTCTTCATCTTCTCAATGATGCTGGGCGCGGAGCTGCAGATTACCAATATGTTTGGTAATACCTTCCTGCACAGCTTCGACAACAACCCGCTGTTCTCTGGTAGCTTTATCGTTGAACACGCATCGGTGATGATGTCGATTTCACAGATTTCTGAGACCCTGTTTATCCTGACCATCCCGTTCTTCTTAAGCCGTTACGGTATTAAGAACGTGATGCTGATCAGTATCGTCGCGTGGATGCTGCGCTTCGGCCTGTTTGCCTACGGCGATCCGACGCCGTTCGGTACCGTACTGCTGGTTCTGTCGATGATTGTTTACGGCTGCGCCTTCGACTTCTTCAACATCTCTGGCTCCGTGTTCGTGGAGAAAGAAGTTCGCCCTGAAATTCGTGCCAGCGCACAGGGTATGTTCCTGATGATGACCAACGGCTTCGGTTGTATTCTGGGCGGTCTGGTGAGCGGCAAAGTGGTTGAACACTACACGCTGAACGGTATTACCGACTGGCAGACCGTGTGGCTAATCTTCGCAGGTTACTCGCTGGTTCTGGCATTTGCCTTCGTTGCGCTGTTTAAATACAAACACGTGCGCGTTCCGGCAGGCACGCAGACCATCGCACACTAATCTTTATAATGAAAGAAGGTCACCATCAGGTGACCTTCTTTTTGGCCAGATGCCGCTTATTTCACAACATATCCATACAGACGCTTAATGCCGTCTGCATCCGTCTCACTGTAAACGCCTTGCAGCTCCGGCGAGAAGCCAGGCAGCAGGTTTACACCCTCTTCCAGCGCCAGGAAGTATTGTTGCACCGCCCCGCCCCAGACTTCGCCAGGCACCACGCACAGCACGCCCGGAGGATAAGGCAGCGCACCTTCCGCCGCAATGCGGCCAGCAGCATCACAAATACGCACCAGTTCAACATCACCACGAATAAAAGCGCTGTTGGCATCCTGCGGATTCATCGCCACGGCAGGCAGACTCTCCTGACGGAACATCGCTTTTTGCAGATCTTTCACATCAAAGCTGACGTACAGTGAGTGCATCTCCTGACACAGTTCACGCAGCGTGTAATCCCGGTAGCGCACCGGATACTTGTTGAAGATAGTGGGCAGCACTTCAGCCAGCGGCGTGTCGTTCTCAATGTGCTGTTCAAACTGCGCCAGCATCGCCACCAGTTGCGCCATTTTCTCTGCGCTTTCAGCCGGGGTCAGCAGGAACAGAATCGAGTTGAGGTCGCATTTCTCCGGCACAATGCCGTTTTCACGCAGGTAATGCGCCAGAATCGTCGCCGGAATACCAAACTCAGTATATTGCCCGGTTTGCGCATCAATGCCCGGGGTAGTTAACAACAGCTTGCAGGGATCGACAAAATACTGGTCGCGCGCGTAACCGGAAAAACCATGCCACTTCGCGCCAGGCTCAAAGCTAAAGAAGCGACGCTCGCTGGCAATCACCGCCGTCGGATAGGTTTCCCACGGTTTGCCATCAACCACCGGGGGAATAAACGGCTGAATCATCTTACAGCGAGCAATAATCGCTTTACGGGCCTCGATTCCCAGCGCCACGCACTCTGCCCATAGCCGACGACCGCTCTCGCCTTCATGAATTTTGGCGTTAACGTCCAACGCCGCAAACAGCGGATAAAACGGACTGGTGGAAGCATGCAGCATAAACGCGTTGTTCAGCCGCTTATGCGGGCAGAACCGCGCCTGGCCGCGAATGTGGTTATCCTTTTTGTGGATCTGCGAGGTTTGCGAGAACCCAGCCTGTTGTTTGTGTACTGACTGCGTCACAAAGATCCCCGGATCGTTAGCATTAAGCTCCAACAGCAACGGTGAGCTATCGGCCATCATCGGGATAAATTGCTCGTAGCCGACCCATGCGGAATCAAACAGGATGTAATCACACAGGCTACCGATTTTGTCGATCACCTGCCGGGCGTTGTAGATCGTGCCGTCATAAGTGCCGAGTTGAATGATCGCCAGACGGAACGGACGCGGCTGGTCAGCCTTTTGTGGCGCAACTTCACGGATCTGCTGACGCAGGTACTGCTCATCAAAGCAGTGCTCATCAATGCCGCCGATAAAGCCAAACGGATTACGCGCCGCTTCCAGATAAACCGGCGTTGCACCCGCCTGGATCAGCGCGCCGTGGTGGTTCGACTTATGGTTGTTACGGTCAAAAAGCACCAGATCCCCACGCGTCAGCAGCGCATTGGTTACCACTTTATTGGCCGCAGAGGTTCCGTTCAGCACAAAGTAGGTTTTATCCGCGTGGAAAACTTTCGCGGCAAATTTCTGCGCATGTTTCGCTGACCCTTCATGAATCAGCAGATCGCCAAGCTTAACGTCAGCGTTGCACATGTCCGCACGAAACAGATTCTCACCAAAGAATTCGTAGAAATGCCGCCCCGCAGGATGCTTCTTAAAAAACTCACCGTGTTGGTGTCCCGGGCAGGCAAACGTGCTGTTCCCCATTTCGACATACTGGGTCAGCGTGTCGTAGAACGGTGGCAGTAGATCGTCTTCATACTGACAGGCAGCAGTCTCCAGCTCCAGCCACTCCTGAGCCTGACCACGAATGACCGCATTGACTCCCGCTGGCACCTCCACATCGGATTCCGCGAACAGAAACACGGGTAAATGAAAACCTGTGCGTTTAAGCAAAGCAAGGATCCCGCTGCGGCTGTCCGCAACGGTAATGACGACTGCCGCAACGTCAGTAAAATCGGTACTGTCCAACGAGACCACCTGACGATGGCTGGACAGACGAGAGACCAGTTCACTACTGGCGGCAATTTTCATTGATTTCATAAGCGCAATAACCCGTTTCGGGAAAATCAAAAGTCCCGGCAAAGCCGCACTGCTTTGCCCACGAAATGACAGGTCAAACTGGTTACCAGCCCCGACCGCCAGACATCAGTAAAAGCAGATAGCCTCTGATCTTACTGTTATCCTGCAGTGAGCGTGCGCTTACCTCACCGCATGGTGGAAGCGTGAAGATATGTTGCAGGAAGGGGCAAGCGTCGCGCAAAAAGGCGATATGGAAGGCGATGTAGGGGGAATAATTTCATCCCAGGCAGCCCCATTCAGACAGGAGAAAATTCGCGCAATCATGGCACCTTTCACTGACAGGCGCAAGATAAAATCCGGCGCTAAAACCTCACAGATAAACAAACATTTTGTCTGAAATTAGCGGCATAATAATGCAATCTGAAACATAATTTCACCCAGTCAATTGCCTTCAGGATCAAGACGATAATGGGTATGCAGGAGCAAACGTGGTAATCGGACCCTTTATTAATGGCGGCGCCATTTTATTTGGCGGCGTTTTCGGCGCACTACTTAGCCAGCATTTACCGGAGCGCATTCGGGTCTCGATGACCTCCATATTCGGCCTGTGCTCTTTGGGAATTGGTATCTTGCTGGTTATCAAATGCGCCAACCTGCCGGTAATGGTTCTGGCAACGCTGGTTGGCGCGTTAATTGGCGAATTCTGTCATCTGGAGAAAGGGATTAACGCCGCCGTAGCCAAAGCACAGCAGCTTTTCACCCGTTCGGACGCCAACGCAACGCATGAATCATTTATCCAAAGTTACGTGGCCATCATCGTGCTGTTTTGCGCCAGCGGAACCGGGATCTTCGGGGCGATACATGAAGGCATGACCGGCGATCCAAATATATTAATCGCGAAATCGTTTCTTGATTTCTTCACGGCCATCATTTTTGCCTGTTCGCTGGGGATCGCGGTCTCTGCCATTTGTGTGCCGATGCTGGCAATCCAGTTGACGCTGGCCGCCTGCGCGGCGCTGATTTTACCCCTGACCACGCCTGCAATGATGGCTGATTTCAGCGCTGTAGGCGGACTATTGCTGCTGGCAACCGGTTTACGTATTTGCGGCATCAAAATGTTTGCCGTTGTAAATATGCTCCCGGCCCTGCTGCTGGCAATGCCGCTTTCCGCCGCGTGGACGGCATTTTTTGCCTGAGAATGCGTGCAATAGCAGCAATGTGGTGATAGATTGTGCAGTCTGCATTGATTTGAAGAAATTTCGTTGACGAAGCGAAGCGAATCGGGTTTAATGCGCCTCGTTGCCCGGATAGCTCAGTCGGTAGAGCAGGGGATTGAAAATCCCCGTGTCCTTGGTTCGATTCCGAGTCCGGGCACCACTATTTAAAGAACCCGCCCAAAAGGCGGGTTTTTGCTTTTGGAGAAGCGGACTCTCCATCGAACTCCGTTCGATTATTCGCCGCCAGCGGCTCACCCCTTCGGGGCCAGCGCGACAAGCACGCTGTTCAACGCCTACGGCGTTAGTCCGAGTCCGGCACCACTATTTAAAGAACCCGCCCAAACGGCGGTTTTTTGCTTTTTGGGGAATAGAATCTAATCCCTTCCCGTAGCGCTTTCTTTCAATAGCATATAGCGATTAAGAAGCTGATTAATCCGCATATCGAGCTGCTGATACAAAGCGGGTGATACACTCCCCTGCTTTTTTAATTCGTCATCTATTTGACGCAATAACTCTTCTGTCGGCGGCGTTTGGTCAAGCTGGCGGCGGATAGTGAAAATGGCTGATTTCAGCTCCGACCCCGTCAGATATTTACCTTTGCGTTCATCAAGCATATTTAGCCGAGCGGTTAACGCGTCCAGACCCTGCTGGGCATCATGCCAGTTTTGCAGAGCGCTTTCCGGCAATGCTTCCGTGGTTAACGCTTTCTGTAACCCACTAACGAATGTCGTTGTCTGCGATTCCTCCGGCCACAGGGTGACTAACTGCTGCGCTAATGATGCGGCATATTCTCTCGACCACAAAGGTGACAGGTCATGTAAAACGTCCAATTGCCCTTGCGTTGCGGCAATTATTTCCTGCTTCTGTTCCTTCAAATCTGAAGATTGCCTCAACGTGGACAATTGCTCTGGCGTCAGCATCTGCGGCAATGGCTTCACCAGTTCATATCCGTCGGCGCGCATATGAGTGATACCAAGAAAAGCGCCTGTACTTACGACCGCAGTCACCATGACACCGATAGCAAACCCCAACCACATCCGTCGGGTTCCATGTGCGGTTTGAGTAGCAAAAACCGTTGCGCTCGATTGCTCTGATGGCACAGGTTCATTAACCACAAAGACCAACTGTGGCACTGACGTCTCAACGTTAATGGTCGCACCTGAAGCCGGTATCATCACAGCGCCCGCTCCCGAATCCGCTTCAGCCTTCTCCAGACGCAAAGCAGCATTGTGCATCCAGGTAACCACTGCCTCCAGTTTACTCAGCGCTTTCAACTCAAGTCGCTGCAGCACTTCGCAGGCATGTTTTAAACTCTGTTCAACCCGATACACCATTGATAAATCAGCATATGACAGCGTCAGCGTACGCAATTCTTGCTGTAAACGGGCAGACAGCCATGCAAGAACCTCAACGCGGGCATGCGTCTGCTGCGGCCATATAGCACTCCAGTGATGCGTCAATAAGGCTTCCATAAGTTCCGCGCCTTCGGCAAGCCCTACCAGGCCCGCATTACGTATTCTGCCGACGGTATACCAGGCCAGGGTTTGCAGTTCGACGCCGTTATGACGAAACAATGTCAGGCTTAACTGTTCAACCTTGTGCCAGTCAACATCCGGGCGCGCGGGGTGAGTCAGTTTGCTGATTTCATCGCGTAACTGCCCGAACTCCGTAAAAGCACGCGGGTCGCCACCGGTGATGATGCGATTCTTTTCCATGTCAGTACACTCTCGTCTCAAGCCAGCCCTGCTTCTTAAGATGACGAATAAGCACCCGTCCCTCAGGGGTAAAGTCAGTGCCATAGCGAACAATGCCCAGGTCCTGCAGTTCAGCATCGATTGCATAACGCAAATGCCCCGGCGCTTCCTGCTCCTGCATCGTTACCTGAATACCTTTTAGTCGCGGTTCATATTTCAATAAAACCTGAGAAAGTATGCTGATAAGCTGATGCGCCGTTCCTGGCATCCCCTGGAGGATTTTGGTCATATCCGGCAGACCGTAGTCGGGCAAATGTTTGAGGCTACCGGCACGAGTATTCAAAATCCGCTGCATATTATCGAGGACGGACAAAATGACCTGCGTGTTTTCACTAACTGCGTGCAAAGGAAAACCACCGGAAAAATTACCCAGCAAGATGTCATAAAGAGAAGGCCGTTTAGTCATTACTCGTCCTCCTGCGTCAGGAGAATCAGAGCCTGAGAATTTAATTCAATCACTCGCGCCTTATCAGGATCGAGATCTTCACGCTCTAACACAACACGCCATGAATCCTCAGACTGATCGGGAGAAATGAACATTCCCGCCACGCCAACATATTGCGCTTCCTTTTCGAGTGGAATATCGACTGTTACGCTTTCACCAGGACGTACCCGAATATCTTTCTGAGCCAATAAATCTGCTTTCACCGCCGTGCTGTCTTGCGCAAATAAAGACTGATAGTTTGCCGAATCAAATGCTTTACGATCTCTGAGTTGGTAAATACGGACGACAGTTGAAAGCGCGATACCCTGCGCATTTTTATTAGCGGCTTCTCTGGCGGAAAGATCCAAATGCAATGTTTTAATTTCCTTATAAAAAATTGACTTCGTTAATGACACTGCGCCTTCAGATACTTTTTGTGTCAGACCACATCCGGTTACCAGACTGGTCATTGCGGTTATTACGGCAAAATTAATAGCGATAATCGCCAGTCTCATCGGCTTCCATCCGCTGATCGTGTTGACTAAGGCTCTGCCAAAGCCCAAGTGTAATCGTTATGAGTTGATTCTTCGTTTCCGGATTATCCAGACGCATTACAGCCGTTCGGCCGAGCAGTACTGCGCGTTCGCTTTTATTACTGGTAAGTTGAGCATCCGGAAGCGCCGAGCGAGGAATCCGTAATTGCAGCCTCGCATTCACTCTGGCACCTAAATAAACGTGCATCAGCGCGAGAAAATCATGGTAAAGCTGACCACCGGGTAACCAGTCACGAACCTCATCGGGAGCATCCGTTGTCAGAGTAATTAGCACCTGGCTGTTAATATCTACGGCGCTATGCCCCATCACCGGACGAGAATGAAGGCTAACGGGTTGCCGTGTACTCATTTTTAACGCCTTATCCAGCAGGATTAAGCGTTTATCATGAGGGGTCACGGTGATATTTGTTGTTGGTGATAATAAAGAAACCAGCGCGGATATTCCTTCCGCCGTGCGAGTTGGCATTCTCATTATTCCTAACAGCGCCAAAAAACGCGATAACGGGGTCTCGGTTTGTTTACCACATCCCGGAATCCCCAACCCGGTTAGCCCCAGTAAATATTGCGATGTTTCATCTGTACCGCCCGGGCGAAAGGTCGCTGGATAGCTATATTTACGCCAGACTCGATAAAACTGCGTAATTAAGCGGTGATTAAAAATATCCAGAAACTCAGCGGCAACGTCTGAGCCTTCCTGACGCTGGGCGATATCATCCTGATAGGTTGTCGGCAGCGGCGATTCCACACCATACAACCCCATAAAAGTGACCCGAACCGTTGGCGGCAGTGTGGGTTGTTGCGGATCATATACTGCACTTTTTAGCTCCCCCGCCGGGAAGCCCATTCCCGGATGAGGGCGAAAACGAACGGCATCGAAGCGCGGGCTTTGTTGGCTTCCGGGACAGGGTGCTTGTGGACCCCACTGTTCCAGCAACTGGCAGAAACGATAAAAATTGGTACGGGGCAGGTTTTCACCAAGGCTATTTAGCAGCCGGGTAGCCGCTGATTGTGATTCTCTTTCCATCGCAAGCTTTTCCCTGCCGGCTGTATGATTAAAGTAAGCTGATTAAACAAATGAATATCCGCATACAATGCAAAAAAGCGGTTAAGCATTTCTCCAAACAGATGAATATCGCCCTCACCGGTAAATCCGTTCTCATCAAGCGTTATTTCGATGTCCACCCCTCGTAGTAGAAATCCTTTTTCAAAGCGCTGTATTTCATGTTGTTGAACATCCATGATCGCATCCAGACGACGATAATTAAGCTCATCATCCTGCCAGTTATAGAGAGACAACGTTCCTTTGAGCACTTCAGCGCTGGCCATCATATTCAGAAAGCTGGATCCCAGGTGACTCAACACTCGCCAGTGAAAACGATCCTCAGCGGGAGGGTAAGCGGGGAGAGTCGGTTTACATAGATTACGCACGGCAAGCGGCGTCTGGAGGATCTGCTCACAACGATTAAGCAATGAACTCTGCAACGCTCGTCTGGGTAGCTGACCGTTTGTGCCGGTCACTTTCAAAGACACGGTTTCATACTCAGCCAGACGATCCCGCTCCCAGGCATCTCCTCCGAGTATCAGCCAGGTATCATACAATCCGGATACGCCGCGTCTGACGCGAGTATGGTAGTAACGTTCAGGCGCATTACGGCGCATCATGCCTCCCTTGTGGCGAAAGCTGGTAAAGGGGACATAGCCAGCATTACGCGTTCGCTGCGAACCTGAAACCGCATCTACCGAATAAATTTCCGTGTGACCATCCTGCAATCTGCGCGGACGCAGCAAATATTCGCTTTCAAGCCCATTAACCACCAGCGGATCGGCTTCCAGAGTGAAGAGATTAATAACCGGAACGCAATGAAGACGGATGTTTTCACTCCCCAGAGGAAGCTCAGAACTCCACTGTTGAGTCAGTACAGCTTCTATTTCAAAACACGCTATACCGGCAGGAAACGTTACCTTTTCCAGGCCGTTTAGATGGACAAACATAAATTTTTCGCGGAACGTAAAATACTCAAGCAATAATTGCCAACCGCCAAACGCCGTATCGCCTTTTGCCCATAAACTGTCTTCACTGGCAAATCCGCCCGGGGAAAAATACCCCTCCAGTCGAATACGTTCTACGCTATTGGGGAGTCTCAAATAAAGAGAGGCCAGACGCTTTGTCAAAGCAAGGTGCAGCGCGTGGGTCACCGGTGCGTCGCCGCTCAGATAAAGACTGAGGCGCGTCAGATCGGTTTGCGACCAGTCCATCTGTGGATTGCACTTTATTCGCATACGGATGGCCGAGCGTCCGTCAGGTTCGGCATCAATATTCACCACCGTGACAGACAGTGGATTGAGCGTGACGGGCTGAGTAGTACGATACTGACATACCGTTTTTTTAGGGCCAACTGGCTGGGACAATACACCAAACCCCGCATTGATCCGTTCGCTCATTTTCAGTACATCAATATCAGGTAAAAGCTCGACAATACTTAAGGAGGGAATGGTACGTAAATAATGTGGCCACAGCAGGCTCATTAAGCCTTCGGTAAATTCAGGGAGATGATCATCGATTTTGGCGCGCAAGCGTCCCATCGAAAATGCAAAACCTTCAAATAATCGCTCCACATACGGATCGGGAATGCCGACTTTATCCAGATCCAGCATCGCTGCACGATCCGGATGCGCCTGCGCAAACTCTTTTGCCGCTTCCCTTAAATAACGCATTTCCGCGGCATAATAACGCAGAGTTAAATCTTCCATTTTACAGTTCGCTTTTTTAGTTTTAGCCACACAAGACGGCGGCTCTGGCGGGATCAATGGCGACCAAACCGGACAACAGAGAGTCCATCTCTGGCGCCAGACGCGCTTTGTCACTTTCACTGCGGTTGGCTTTTAAACGCAGAAGTTTCAGCCGTCGCGCTTTGATTTCAAACAGCAGTTCAGGCTCCCATTGTTTGAGGGTGAGAGCGTGTGCTGTCGTATTCAATTCGCCAAGCAAATGCAGCGCGAGATCGTTGCGCCCACATTGTTCGGTCAGACGGGCCATCAACAACTGGCGTAACCAACGCTGTCGAGGTGAAATAATGCCGGGGCGAGTCTGAAGCCAGGCAAGCGCTGCTTCAATGCCTTCGCTATCCGCCAGCGCCAGCGCCTCGCTTTCAAGGAGCAGAATATCGTCATCCACCCCAGCGGTAGTCGCAGCGACTTTTTCCGTCCGCCAGTCGCTTTCCTGCAGCACGTCACGGGCTATCCACTCGCGGGTGACATCGTCAGCAAAGGGAGTTCCATCGTTAAAAGCCAGTGTTTCCAGACCCGGCATCCGATGTAGCAGCATTTTCAGATCGCTGATGATAATCGTGGCATTTTTATCCCATGGCGACCCCGCCCTGGTTAGCGCCTGATGAAGGTACCACTGCACGTCCAGCCAGAAATGATTCACTCCCTCGACAAATAAGCTGTCAGTTAACTCAATCAGTTCAGTCCAGTTTTGCTGCAAATACAGACGTTTGAGCTGCGCGCGGTAATCACTCTTGGGCGGTACCAGGCGTGTACGTCCGGCGCCATCTGGCGGAGGAAGCTGGCTGACCGTATCGAGGCGCACGCTTTTCATCAAATGATGCGCCGCCAGCCAGCCTTCCGGCTGATCGCTTAAGTATTTTGCCAACACCCGTGCCTGTTCCAGCAGCTCACGGCCAGAAGCAATACTTTTGAGGACGGGGGGTTCTGCGCTGTGCCGGCTGGGTTGAGCGCTGATATTTTGCGGTACCAATGCCTGAGCGCCGCCAGACTGCGCCAGCCGATTTTCCAGCGCGCTATACAACGCCCCAAGCCCTGGACGAATACTCTCTTCTCGCTGACTAAACTGCTGCTCCAGCAGCATCAGCGCACCGGCGATCCGTTGCGTGTCAGGTCGTGAAACCTCGGGAAAACGCGCCAGACTATCCAGCATCCGCCCGCCTGCCAGCCATTCAAGGGCGGCCTTATGGCTGTTGGCTCTTAAGGGATGGAGAGAATCGCCATATTGCTGCATCAGGCCAGCCAGCAAAATCAGACCATCCGCCAGACCGGACTCACCATCCTGATGCAAACGCGCCCATGTGTAGTAGGTGACAACACGGACATCTTTACTGGTATGGGTCAGAATTTTTTCCGCAAGCTCAATGATGAGCTCCGTTTGCGCGCCAGACAGTTTATTCACCTCCTCTCGCATACGCTGAAAATCATCGTCATAGCCAGGATCTTCACCACCAGGGTTGACTGCCGAAATGGGCAATAGCCAGTTTTGCCATAGCGCAGTCTGCGTTTGCGCCTGTTCCATGAGTTGCTGTTGTTCATCTGGCGAAGCCGTGCTGGCATCCAGTAGACGTTTCAGAGCGTTCATTCTTCTTCCTCTGAGGAAATCTTGCTGCTAACAACAAAAATTGCTTCTGGTAGTTCAAAGTCGCGGAGTTTGAGTAATACGAGCGGGCCTTCACCTGCTTCCGTTCGCAGGGTGTAGTTCAGCGGCAATCCATCCTGCGCTGTCCAGCGCAGGTTAAAACCGCTGTTTACGCCAGCGTTATCGGTTATCTCCGCTTTCTCAAGCAGTCGTATCCACCCCCAGGTACCGGGGTTATCTGAGTAGATTCGGGTTCCCGTATTGGTGCTCACCCAGCTTAGGGTTGCCCCTGACGCTTGCGTATCGGCAGGCCAGACAACGTTTTTCCACGCTGGCATCTGATTAACGTAGGTGAGTTTCTGCCCATCCAGTACGAGGTCGGTCTGCATGACATCCCGCGCCGTTCCAGGACGCAGTTCAAAACGCATCCCGGCTTCTCCACGAATAAATGCGACATCCGCAATTTGACTGAGCTGGTCCATCGCCTCGAGGAACGCCGGATTAAACACCAGTCCCTGAGCATTCACCGTGTCGGCAACCCAGTGACGTCCCTGTTTATGCAGCACACCACTTAAATGGCTTTCGAGAAAATGCGGGATCCGACCATTATCGCTTCGCAGATATTGCGCCAGCAGCGGCAGAGAAGCCTCGCTGCCAACATCGCGAAACGGATATCGTCCGCCGAATGCACTGTTCCAGTCATTCACAATCAGCGCCTTCCATTGCGCATTCAGGCCCGCCGCGGTCGGTTGCAATACCTGCTGCCATGACTGCTCCAGCGGCTGAACAAACATAGTTTGACCAAATCCACTCCATGCTTGCCCCAGACTGGCCGCCACCAGATTGCCATAGTCACGCGTGGTGGTGAGATCGATGGTTTTGCCCTGAAACACCGTTTGCGCCAGGGCCTGACTCATTCCCTGCGGATCGGCAGCGTTAGTAATCTGCTGGAGTTTCAGCCTGACCTGCGTTACCCGGGTCAGGTAGGTTTGCAGACTCAGGTGGCTGATATCCTGCCCGGCAGATTGTTCATCCATCAAGGCCAGGATTGGCGAGAAGGTACTCGCCATAGGGCCTTCTTCCCGCGCATGCTGGTCAATGGTTTGATTTTCTTTAGTGTTAAATAGCTCCTTTGCCGACTTCACCAATGAGTCCGACAGCGCTTCACCGGTTAACCCTGTACGTCCCTGAACGACGAGCGTATTCATTAACGCAATCAGAGGAGACTGACGGATATCGGCAATCAACGTGAGTTGATCGATAGCATCGCTTAGCGTCTGGGTGCGCTTCCAGCGAATACTGTTGAGAAAATCGAGCCAGTTGTCGGCAAAATCCGTGAAGTAACGCTCGCTAAGACGCGTCTTTAATGCCTGGGGAGAAAGAGGATCGCTTGCAGAATGCGTATCATCCCCCAGCACCTGATCCATTTCTTCCCGGCGGTTGTTTACGATTTTCTCTATGGCGGGCAAAACCTCCTCTTCCCAGGCTTTGCGGGTATACACGCCAGCAACCGAACTGCGGGTATAAAATACGTGCTCTGCCCGGGTATCGCCGGTCATGTCTTCCAGACGAAGATCGGTGTAATGCGGAGTTACCTGTTCAATGATTTTCTGATACAGGGCAGCTTCGCCATTGCGGATCCCCATCTGACGAATTAACAGCGTTCGCACCTGGCTAATAAGATTTTTATCGGCTGCTATTTTCCATTCAGGATGCGCCTGAAGGTGTTCTCCCCAGAATTGCCAGAGGCCAGGCCCAACGCCCTGCCATGATGCACGCGAAATACCCGCTCGCTCCGGCCAGTCTTGCATCAACGCCTGACTAAAAAATGACGCCTCCATCTGTTCAGGTCGGGAGAGCATCAGATACATTTTCAGTTGGTTGTAGGCGATCTTTGCCTGGGCAGTAAACTGCGGGCTGTCTGGAGCCAGTCGGGTTAAAGCCGTTAATTCCTGAGTAAGATGTTGAGCGGCTTCATCACGCAGGAGCGGAATAGCGATACGCGTATAACGCGGCCATAGCGCATCCAGCAGAGCATCATTTTGACTTAAACCGAAGCGGTAGTACCACGGCACCCCATTCTGCTGACGCCAGCGAAGCATGCCTGGCGTTTGCTGAAGAGCGGAAAGCGCCGTAAGACGCTCGGCGAGCGGTTTATCCGGGCCGCCTGCCAGTCTCGCCTGATCCAGACTTTCGCCGATCAGATTGCGATTCGCCAGGAAAGACACCACCATTCCCGCCCCCCATAGCAGTATCAAACCGGCTGTACAGACTGCCAACACCCCCATCCCTGAACGGCCTGTACGCTGTGCCTTAAGTTCAGCTGGTAACGCAGGGAGTGAATCAAGCAGCGCACGCCAGCGATCATCACGCCTCCAGGCATGCGCAACGCCCGATGAGGTACTTTCCGCATACTGGCTCAAGATGACCGCCGCCAGCGGCAATGGCCGATGCGGGCTAAAAAAAGTGGACAACGATTCGCTGATGGCTTCTGCGCCAGGCATCAGCAAATTAGCCATTTTCAGTAAGACGTTATCGCGGATATTGCGCGTAACCTGCTGCGTGCCCTGCTCCGCCATCTGTATTGCGAGCGAGGTCAACTGCGAACGACATAAAGCCGTGGTGCATCCTGCAGGAAACAAACACGTCGCAGAGTGTAGGGTTACGTCATCCCGTGTGCCATGCAGCGACCAAAGGTACAACGGCACTCGCCAGCGAAGCGTGGTAAAAACAGCCTGAAGATGGCGGACGGCATTATCTGCTTGTTCTGCGCTTAAAGAGACAACAGGTGTTGATTGAACCAATGCCTGCTGGTGCTGAAAGGTGGGGGTTACCCATACAATCCCATCCAGCGGGCGCCGATGCAGCTTGCGTATCGCATCAAACAGCGTGACATCTGGCGTTTCAGTGAGCCCACCTCCCCAGATTAACACCACGCCATCCCCTTCAACCCAGCGCAGAGAGGTGAGTTTTGGCACCAGCAGCTCAACCTGAGAGGCATCCCCCATCACCAGCAGAATACGCGTTTTGGCGCGCCAGCGGCGGCCGTAATTCCCTTTTAGTGCATCACGAATTTCTCCTGTCCGTATATTCCTGGAGGGTATTTCCTCTATTCGGGATTCATTTTCAGGAAAAACGCCGACATTTTCCTCGCTTACGCGAAACAGATGCTCCCTTGCATAAAGGCTGATATGCGGATACAGGCGAATCAAAATAATTAAAATTGCCGTGGCTACAACTAAGAGAAATTTCTTCGTAGGTGAATCTGCGCCCAGATACTCACCAAAGCGATTCGCCAGCCATGATAATCCCGCTAGGATTACCAAAAACAACACAGCCTGACTTCCCCTACTCCATAGATGGCTTGTCGTATTCATTATCACTCCAGGGTAAAACGGTACAGATATATGGCTGTTGTTCCTGAACAGAAACGATCAAATATGGTGCTGAGTGATGCTTTGACATGTCAGCGGTCACACCAGCACATAGCCAACCGGAAAATGGACCGGGGATCCCCATGAATCGTTCAAGAACAATGGTGTTTTCAACCTGCCAATGAACACCATTCTCATGAGCAATTGGATAGAGTTGCGTACTCAACGAAGCAATTGACTGGTAATCAGACACAATGGCCCTGGTTTTTTTCGCACTGACCTGTGTAGTAAAAAAAGTGGTTAAATCTTGCAACAAACACGATTTATCCAGAGGCATTGGACGCAATAAGCGACATTTTCCTTCCAAACCGTAATTGCGCGCAACATCATCACTGGCTAAAAGAAAAACAGCCATTCCATCAGAATATTTATCGTGCCCATTAAATTGCAAAATCAGAAAAAGATCGCTTCTGACTTCAGCATCTTTCAGGTTCGTATCCAGTTGGTGGCACGGAAACTCAATGACAATCCGTACAGAGGAAGGCTGCGGCTTGGCAGGTAAACTTGTCTGCCAGATGCGATGAAAGTTGGATTGTAGTAAGCAAATTTCTTCAGTTGAACCATCCGTGACGAGGGTTACATGCAACGGAATGCCAGTCGGTAATATGCTCAGAGATTCAGCTATACTGTTAAGCAAAACAGCCGCGGCATAGCATTGATTTTTGACCTGAGGTAAGTAATTGATACGATTAACCAAATCATATTGGTTTGCGATATTCTTTGAATTACCAGCAATAATTGCAACGGTAATTTTCTCTGGTAACAATACGCAGCTATTCATCACGACAATAGAGCGCTGTCCCCAAGACTGCCATTCACGCTGAGAAATCAATATTTCTTTTTGCAAAAACTCATAATATTCAAGCGCCCGCCCATATAAATACCCTCTAATACTGGCAATTATTAACCACAGAAACACTGGAAAAAGTGAAACCAGCCAGATGTTGACATCATTAATAAAAAACAGATGCTCTGTTGCATGCAATACAAAAAGTAAGATGCTTACTATTACTGATAATATACCGACCAGTATCCATCGCCAGAGAGAAAGAGGTTCAGGAGCTACGGGCGTGATAATTCTATGGCGTTCCCAGCCCATGGTTTCATCCTATTGATGCTTCCGGCGCACTTGAAATAACCTGACATCCACACAAACTGTGGCATCCATCGACAACTATCGGCTTACCATCAGAAAACCATTCTGGCGAACCTTCAATAATAGGATTAACACCATGGAAGGGTATCGGGCAACTGACCATATCACCCAGAAGTGCCACTGTTTTCCCTTGAACAAACATGGTTGAAGATGCAGATATTACACTTCCACCATGAGTCGTTTTATCACCAAGCAAAACAAAACCTTTTGACATAATGAACCTCCTAATAAAATATCTATTAAATAGTCTCACTAATCATTTAATATAATGATTGTATTGGGAACCACTATAAACATTGAAGAGCTAGCAATGTTTGGCATAATCCTTGATTAAATTAATTGTTACACTTTTGGCAAATCTATATCTACTGAGTGTTAGTTTGCAGATGCCTTGCGTTCACTACTGATTTTCTGCAGCCGTTCGAAATCAGGTTCAGTTTCTCCAAGCTCGACTGAACCATCCGGATAAACCAGTTTTACCTGTTCACCATGCCCCCAGGTTAAAGGATCTATCCAGGTAACCACTTCATTAAAATGTATAACCGGCCTGAAAATGACACGTTCAATATCGCTATCAAGCCTGTATGCGTAGAAATTTTTCCGTCCTGTAAATGAAAGCGTTACCAGATTTCCGGCTAAATGGTTTTCCTTTTTTCGAGGGTAAAACTCCTCATTAATTACTTTATTTATCCCTGGCAGGGGTTGAGATCGTCCATTTGCAGCGCGGGGATAATGTTCATCAAACACAAACGTGATTCTTTTAAAAATTGTCTTATCAATTCCCTCAAGAATTTTACTGCCTTTTTTATACTTCAGCTTAAATTCAACATTACTCAGTTTCCAGTCACAGTACCAGCCCTTTTCCACCGGCACCGTGACGCTATAAATATTACTGTTCTTTTCCCGCTCCGGCTCATAGGTAGTGACACTGGAATCATCTTCGTAGTGTTTTTTAAAATTACCATCACGCCTGGTGCGCTGGCATTTATGTGAGCGATAGGTCACGGAGAACCACGGTTTCTCAAGAAGGTCCGGCGTATCCATTGCTATGGTGACTTTTCTGACATCAGATGAAAAGAAACTGCCGTCACATCCGGACAGCAGCAGATAAAAGATGGTGAGAAGCAGACGTTTATTGTGTCTTATTCTTATATAACCATGTGGATAACTCATAAATGATATATACCTCTGACACTCTGATATGAATTAGAATGTTTATATTTATTTCACCAGATAAGATAGTGATTACGTTTTTTTGATAAAATTTATCATTGTTGAACATTGCATTAATCACTGCTTTGTTGGCGCTCGCGCCTGATTTTCTGCAATCGTTCGAAATCAGGTTCAGTTTCTCCAAGCTCGACTGAACCATCCGGATAAACCAGTTTTACCTGTTCACCATGCCCCCAGGTTAAAGGATCTATCCAGGTAACAACTTCATTAAAATGTATAATAGGTTTAAAAATAATATATTCAACATCACGCTCAAATTGATACGTATAAAAAAACTTCGACCAGTAAACCTTAATTCATTAAAATCCCCAATGATATGATGTTCGATCTTAAATGGGTAAATATCTTCATTAATTACTTCCCTTCTACCATACCTACTGTCAGATAATCCATTCGTTGCACCAGGTTGATGATCATCAAACCGGAATATTATTCTTTTAAAGGCCGCATCCTGTTTTCCATCATAAAAATTATTCTTTTTTTTATACTTTAGTTTAAATTCAACATTACTCAGTTTCCAGTCACAGTACCAGCCCTTTTCCACCGGCACCGTGACGCTATAAATATTACTGTTCTTTTCCCGCTCCGGTTCATAGGTAGTGACACTGGAATCATCTTCGTAGTGTTTTTTAAAATCACCATCACGCCGGGTGCGCTGGCATTTATGTGAACGGTAGGTTACGGAGAACCACGGTTTCTCAAGAAGGTCCGGCGTATCCATTGCTATAGTGACCTTTCTGACATCAGATGAAAAGAAACTGCCGTCACATCCGGACAGCAGTAGACAGAGTAGGGGAATAAACAAGAGTGTGTCATATCCCGTCTTTGTATAGCTGTGTTGATTTCTGATAAAAAACATATTTTGTTTCCATCATCCGGGGCTAGCCGGAATAGCTACATTATATATCCCGATGGCTCGATATAATTAATCAAGGATTATTAGTAATAATCGTCCCCGACCGAGCGTGGTGTCAGTCACCTGATTGTTGACGTTCATTACTTATTTTCTGAAGCCGGTCGAAACTGGGAAATGCGTTACCATATTCAACATAACCATCTGGATAAACCAACTTAACCTCTTGGTCATGCTTCAATGTAAAGGGTTCTATTAATATGACCATCCTATCAGGATGAATGACTGGTCTAAATAGAACGCGTTCAACATTATTATTGAATCGATAAGAATAAAAATAAACACGTCCTGTGAAAGATAAATCAATATAATTCCCAACCAGATGATTTTCTGTTTTAAAAGGATAAAAAACCTCATCAATAACCTGAGTCTTTCTGGGCTGGAATTCTGTTAGACCATTCGTTGCTCGCGGGTAATGCTCATCAAACACAAACGTGATTCTTTTAGAAATTGTTTTATCAATACCCTCAAGAATTTCGCTCCCCTTTTTATACTTTAGTTTAAATTCAACATTACTCAGTTTCCAGTCACAGTACCAGCCCTTTTCCACCGGCACCGTGACGCTATAAATATTACTGTTCTTTTCCCGCTCCGGTTCATAGGTAGTGACACTGGAATCATCTTCGTAGTGTTTTTTAAAATCACCATCACGCCGGGTACGCTGGCATTTATGTGAACGGTAGGTTACGGAGAACCACGGTTTCTCAAGAAGGTCCGGCGTATCCATTGCTATAGTGACCTTTCTGACATCAGATGAAAAGAAACTGCCGTCACATCCGGAAAGAACCAAGAATAGTAAAGGAGACAAGAGAAGCTTAGAGTTCTTCATCCTCATTAGCGAATGTTTTAAATCGCAATAGCGCATTTTTCCCGCCCTCCACAGATTCTGATATTAATAATGTGCCTGACATTTCTTCTTGCATTTTACTAAAAAGTAAATTCCTCTGTCTTTCATTCTCACAGACCGTTACCGGACCTTTGTAAGGTTCAATACGGTTAATAAACCTTTCTCTCTTTCTTTTTCTCTGCATTTCTCTGCCTGGATCGCATAATTCTAGCAACTGATTATTTAAGAATGGGATATATTTATCCCCCATCAGGTGATGCATCGGGTTAATAAATGAATCCTGGTCCGGGTTAGCGTTCGGAGGAAACAGCCTGGTGTATTGAGACTGGAGTTTCTCGGCCTGAGAATATGCTCCTGAGTCTAATGCCGGAACAAGATAGAACTTGCTGCTGTCATACAGTGCTTTAACATATTGTGTCTTTCTGTAGACCCCTCCATCGCTATCTAAAGTAGGCCCCATACAGGTATAGTGCTGTTCCGCTCTGAAGAAAACTACCACATTGCCATGATGTAAAAAACACTCGCTGTCAGCCACAACCTTTGAATAAGCCCACTGCGTTAATGACGTAATAAAGCCAAAAAAAGTACCAAAATAGTCATACAAATCGTTATCCAGCTTCGCTTCCGGCGGAACAAAGGTGACCATATCGGCGTCATTGACATGCCGGTAATGCACTATCTCCGCCATATTCTTTATGGCACTGACGGTAAACGTTCTGGGCATTCCATAGGTATAAAGGATTGGATTCCACGCTTTTAGCTCTGTGGCATAAATCAGAGATAGTGCACCACCTAAGCTGTGACCGCAGATATATAATGATTTGTAACTACCCCATTTATTCTTCAGGCTCAAAAGTAAATACTTAAACTCGTCATCAAAAACATATTTCGCAATACTGAACGCATCCCAAAAGCCTTTATGGACAAACCCCTCTGGCAGCAGTTGTTGAGGCACTTTGCTATCATCTATCCGGGTACTGGTCACTATGGGTCTGAACGTAAAATCACTTAACCAGTCCTGAAATTCCTGTGAACCACGCCAGCCCACGATCACATCATCATCACCATAGATATAAAATATTTGCGTATCGGCAAACTCCATACATTTATTATCTTCTGTAAAAAAAACCTCCCCCTCGCTCTGAGGGGTATCTTTTAGCAATTCTGCGGTATCGAGAAATACAGCACCTTTGTAACTCTTGCTAAAAGGTACATCAATAACGACGGGATAAAACAATTGACGACCATTTCCAAGATTAGGAATCGATGATAGATCCATGAAGCCATTAAAGAATTTGAAGAAATCTTCGCTATTTGAATAGGTCAAATTAGCCATCAATCCCTGATTATAAGCATTCACTATTGAATAATTTTTGGTATTATGCAGCAATAAGTTCCACGATCTAAACGGACAAATTTCCACTAATACTCTGGCATTAAAATGAAGTGCCGCAATTTTCAGCCCAGAAAACTCAGGGTCGGGAAAATGATATTCTGGATACTGAGCTAACTTATGTAACTCCTGGTATTGTCTTTCTTGCTCATCTTGATATTCATTTGAATCCCCCTCCTTTTCCCATACATATTTGTTATGTTGTTTATACTGTTCATCCCACCAGGGCATGGCGGGTGCTTTGTCGCAAAGATTACCGATAACAACGTGATAGATAATACATCCCGTCTCTTCATCAATTCCGAATCCATTCATTTTTCTAGTTTCGGAGCTCATTCTTTGTTCAGTGTTTAGCGGGCGCTGTTCCATTTCATCAGCCAATGGCTGGGCTTGAATCTTTAGGATCAGTGTGCAACGGGGAATTTCTTCAATACGAATAATACCATTCGCATCACTTACCCCATGATAAGAAGCTGGTTTTTCACCTCTATGCGTGGGATCGTTATCTGCCATATAAGGCATATTCGCTACGGGTTTTCTTTGTTCATCAATAAGCTGTATTTCGATCCAATTTTTCTTTTGTTCTGGCGCAGTTGCACTGCCAAACTCACCAGAATTTGAGGTTTTGGTTTCACTCACAGGGATTATTCCTTATCACTGGTTTTACTGTCCGGAAACTCAATTTTTACGGAGGAGGGTATTGCTGTGTATACTGGTATCGTCTGACCATTCTCATCTGATATCCCTTCATATACATCACCTTCAGCAGTCGTCATTCGATAACTAACATCAGGCATTATTTCTCCGGTCTTTTCACTAGTGATTGTGAAACCACCTTTATAACCTCGAGGCAGATCCTCTACTGGAGTATTCAAACTTGTAGCCCCTAATTTCTGCACATTCATTGACTTCAGCAGGATATTATTCGGACATCCCAGTTCGATATTCCCCTCTTTCAACCGGATATACGCCCCACCACAGCTCAGCAAAAGCTCCTCGCTCGCATTCACGGTGATTTTCCCCTCTGTGCTGCTTACCGTAATATCATTCTTCGCAGTCATGCCCATTTCATCGTCCTGGGCCTGAATATCCACTTTTCCCTTTGCCGCATACAGCTGCATCCCCTGTCCCTGCGCATACAGGCTTACCGTATCGCTCGCCGCCACCGTAAATGATCTGCCAGTACTAATATCCGTATTGTGCGCCGACATTATTCCCACGCTGTCCGTTCCCGAGGACACCCGTACGGCCTTCGCACTCATCATCCCTACACCCGCTGGCGCATGCAGAATAAGCCCCGGCTGAGCCAGTTCCTCCAGCGCATCATTGAGCGTCTGCTGGCTCGCTGTGTCTCCCGCCGTTGCCTTTGCCGTCTCCGCTGACCGCTGCAGACTCCTTGCCAGTGACAGCGCCTGCTCAAGCTGACGTATCACACATTCCATCTCCAGCATCCGGTCCACGGCTTCCGCCTGCATCTCTGCCGTTATCAGAACCCCTTTACCGCCGCGTACCGCCACCCAGTCGTCGGTGCGCAGCTCTGCCCCCTCTCCCCGCAGCGCACGCTGTGCATCCACGTTATGCCCCAGATTAAGCTGCGTCTTCCCGCCGTACTCGGTACTGAGCTTGACGTGCTCCTCACCCCGTTTGTCCTCCATGCGCAGCTTGTTGTTCGCGGGCGTGCGGATGACGTTGCGGGTATGGTTTGCCTGTGTCACGTGGTCAGGATGCCGGGAGTCATGCAGCACATGGGCGATATAGGGCCGGTCCGGGTCACCTTCATGGAACGCCACCGCCACTTCTGTGCCCTGTATCAGCGGGAAGTGAATACCGTAGGTGTCGCCACCGTAGGGTTTGGCAAGGCGTACTGGCATACTTTCGTAGCCCTGCTGTTTCGCATCGCGGTCCGCATCAAACTTAACCCAATAAAGCCCGCTCTGATTTAAATGAGCATATTCATCATTCTTTTTCGGGCTTGAAACACGTGCCATTAGCGTGCCGCTAATCACTGGCCGCGGTTTGAGTGGAGGTCTCCAACAGCGCGTTTCACTGTAAATGGTCGCCATCAACACCACTTGTAGCGCTTCCTTTCGGCTGGCGCTGAATGAAACCGCCGTAACCAGCAAGCTGTTACGCACACTGGCAGGAAGCGTTGGGACAGGTGTCGATTCCGCAATATTCAGGACCTGAGCCGGGCGGAGGCTCACATCGGTTGATAATCCAGTGATTGTCGCTTGTGAGGAGAGATAACGTTCATGTTCCAGTCGCGCCCAATAATTCCCTGTCTCAGGCGCCGGCGAAACCTGATCACCCGTTTCAAGATGGCGTGGGCGATAGTGGTAAACATCCCCGTAAGTCACCCCGTCACCTTCACCGTAAGTCATATCTGCTTGTGCAGAAAATAATATTTTCTGAGCCTGGCGATGGTTATAATCCCCGGCTGTAACCGATGCCTGCACCGTAGACTCTTGGAACTGAATATCCCAGACTGAGTCGACTCCATTGTCATTCATTCCGGAGGGACTATTCAGCGGTAATGTTTTACCAAACTCCCATGCGCTTTGTTTGTCAGCAAAAGAGATCACCTCAGTGCCAGCATCAGGCTGAAGCCGGAAGAAGAAGAATATTCCAACTTCAGAGAGCAGGCGTTCAATAAAAACCAGATCGCTCTCCTGATACTGATTAATTTGCTCTCTTTTGGGATATTCCATTACCAAATCAAAATTATATTCCCAGTCTTTTAAACCATGCTCCTGTAAAATTTGAGTAACCACTTCAGGAACTGACATATTAATAAAGAAACGGTGTGTGCGAAATTGGTTTTTCAGCAACGCGACAAAAGGTTCAATGATTATCTGATAGATAGCCTGGTCTTTTGAACCACTGATACGATGGAAAGATGTCACAATACCATGTACGATTTTGCGGGCAGTTAACTCACTTAACTCCCCCATTCCCATAGTCAATGTCGTTGATTTTCTGAGTATTGATTCGACCGCAATATCTTTATCCTGGCTGGAAAAATGTACTACGTATCGATACAGCGAACTCATTTCCTCTGTACCATTAAAGTTAATAACATCCAGTACAGACTTGCATGAAGGGATATACAATTGATAACGATTCAGCGTATTTTCAGATATAAATGACATCCCGCCGCCAAGTGATTCATCCATTCCCATATATTTAACCCCTGTAAATTTATAAAGAGCCACTTCCAGAACAAAAACTTACCCTCAACGCATTGTTTTTATTAAACTGACCAAATCTTTTTTCTTGTTAGTGACAATAGAAAAAGTAAATCGATGATTATCATTTGATATCCAAAGTTCTTCTCTTCCATTATCACTATAATCATAAAGATGAAAGCCAAGACCTGTTAGATAATCACGAATAATTCCCACATCACCACCGTGAAAAATAACAAGATTTGTTTCCCGTGTACTTCCATCAGGAGAAATATATTCAAAGCGATAATTATTTGATATCCTTGGAGCCTGCTTGATATCAACGTCAGTATAGAAATAGTAGTCAAAAAGATCGCTTTCCCGATATTCTAATTTATCTGGCCAGGGTATTAGCAGCGATGACAAGAAAATCAAAGCAATCGTCACCAGTATTATTTTATAGTAGCTCATTATCATTCACCTCGACAAAAATGAATAATAACCGCCATCCCCGGTGATAATTTCTACCCGACCAGAAGTGAAATCACTCCACGGTTGCACCCATGTCATAAATGAAGGCAGGCGCCCTTTATAGGGTTTATGGACAGCACAGTTATCCTGGGGGTCTGGAAACAGTAATGGTAAAAATCCTTTATTCTTATAATTGCCTATCGGCCCATAAAAATCCCATCTACTCAGTGCCCGCTCTTTACTAACTAAGCTCAGTCTTGACGGGTAGTCTGAGGGAAGGATTGCCCGGTAGAAGCCTAAAAGATCGGAGGTAAGATCCTCTCCGCTAAATCCACTGTCGGTATACCAACTAAAACACCAATTAGATTGCAAACGTTCAAACAAGCGCGCCGTCATCATCATCATGGCTAACGCAACGCTGTTTTTCTCACATGTAGATAAACCTTGTTTGATACGCCACTTAACAAACTTTCCTGTACCAAACTGGCGATGATATACAAACATCTTTTGGCTATAGGTGACGTCATAATAACCATCACGACTTGATTCACCTCGTTTTATATCTAACAGTAGGTTTTTAATATCACTTCCCTGTGCATGGCCTATATCTATCCATCCCAATATTTCGCTGTAAACAAGCCCTGTTTTACGATCCAAGGTCCACTCGGAAGGTTCAATAATATCGTCACGTTTACTCATCATTAAACTCCAGCATCATTCCCTCTTCATCATTCCAACTTAAAGTGAGTTGCTGAGGTTTTTGCTGCCGGGAAAGATACGTTAACAACTGCTGACTGAGCACAGGTAAGATTTGTTGATTCAGCAGACTATCGATATTCCTCGCTCCCGTATCCGGTAGCAGGCAAGCGGCGGTCAGGGCATCAAAAAGGTTCTCGGATATTATTGTGGTGATGCCGTAGTGACGCAGTAATCGCTGGCTAACCTGCTCCAGTTTCATCTGTACAATCGTACGTAACGCAGATTCACTGAGCGGATGGTAGATAATTGTCTGGAAGCGGGCCAGCAGCGCCGGCTGGAAATGATCGCGCAACAGTGGGCGCAGCAGTTCGTGCAACTCTGACTCTGTGGTTCCCGGTTGCTCTTCCAGCAGTTGCATTACTGCGTCGCCGCCAAGATTGGAAGTCATCAAAATAACGGTATTGCGAAAATCAATTTCACGACCTTCGCCGTCACGCATGAAACCACGGTCAAATACCTGGTAAAACAGGTTCATGACGTCGCGATGCGCTTTTTCTACTTCATCCAGTAGTACCACGCTATAGGGGCGTTTTCGCACAGCTTCGGTCAGGATCCCTCCCTGTCCATAACCCACGTATCCCGGAGGTGAGCCCTTTAGCTGGCTCACGGTATGCGGCTCCTGATACTCAGACAGATTAATCGTGATCAGCGATTTTTCACCGCCAAAGAGAATGTCAGCCAGGGCCAGCGCCGTCTCTGTTTTGCCGGTTCCGCTTGGCCCGGTAAGCAGAAACACGCCCTGTGGGCCGTTTTCCGGCGTAAGCCCTGTTTTTGATGCCCGCAACCGCTGTGCGATTGTATTCAGCGCGTAATCCTGCCCGATAACGCGGTTTCCCATCTGGGTTTCAAGCGTCAGTAAATCCGCCTGGGAATCCTTCATTAATGAAGACAAAGGTACACCGGTCCAGTCGGCGATCACCGTAGCAACGGTGCGCGCGTCTACATCCGGAAACAGTAACGGATGGCCCTGCTGAAGCACACTAAGCTGCTGCTGTAATTCAACCGTTTCCGCCTGACGAGAAATATCACGGCGGCTGGCCAGCAGTTGCTCAGTGAGCGTTAATTCCTGGCCGTACTGGGTTTCGCGTTCATCCAGTTCGACAAGCAGACGATTTTCCCGCTGTTCAATACTGGCCAGCCTTTCACCATGCTGGCCATTTCCTACCGCGAGGTCTGCAAGCAATGCCTGCTTTTCAATTTCAAGCGCGGTGATCTCCGACTTCAAACGCGTCAGTGGTTCAGGAACGGTATCAAGGCTCATCCGCACTCTTGCACCTGCGGTATCCAGCAGATCGACGGCTTTGTCGGGTAATTGCCGCCCGGTAAGATAGCGGCGAGAGAGCGTAACGGCGGCTTTAACCGCTTCGTCGGTGATGTGAACGCCATGATGTTCTGCATAGCGTGATTTCAGACCACGCAGCATTAAACAGGCAGTGTCATCATCCGGCTCATCAACTTTAACCATCTGAAAACGCCGCTCCAGCGCAGCATCACGCTCAAAATACTGTTTATATTCGCTCCATGTGGTCGCCGCGATGGTTCGTAGTTCACCTCTGGCCAGAGCGGGTTTTAGCAGGTTGGCTGCGTCTGCACCCCCCGCCTGATTACCAGCCCCGATGATGGTATGGGCTTCATCAATAAAGAGCAGAACAGGCGTTGGCGATTGCTGAACGGCATCAATGATATTTTTTAACCGCTGCTCAAACTCACCTTTCACTCCAGCACCGGCTTGTAACAGCCCAAGATCCAGCGTGCGTAGCGTTACTGATTTCAGGCTATCAGGCACATTACCTTCAGCAATACGCAGCGCCAGCCCCTCCACCAGAGCGGTCTTGCCGACGCCAGGTTCCCCGACCAGAATGGGATTATTTTTTCGCCGACGGGACAGCACATCCACCATTTGCCGGATTTCATTATCGCGACCAAATATCGGGTCGATATCGCCAGCACGCGCTTTCGCGGTCACGTCCAGCGTAAATTTCTCGAGCACGCCTTGTAATGCTGGCGACAACGTCGACTGAGCCAGTCCTGGACGCACTTCGTCATCTGGGGAAACCTGCGTCAGAGCGGCTTCTTGCTGCCTTTCCGGACGTTCATCCGACTGGACATTTAATAGCGGCAGAAGCCGTTCCAGTTGAATATGTCCGGCGCTCAAAAGAGGCCACAGGCCGTCACACTGCAATAGTGAAGGCTTTCCTACCAGCGCCATCAGCAGATGTACGCCACGTATCTGCGAATTTTCATCCGTTGCGGCACACAGCCACGCTTGTTGCATTAAAGAAAGGAGCGCATCAGACAACTGCGGGCGACTTTTCACGGAACGAGGCTGAACATCCAGATGCGCCAGCAGTGACTGCCAGAGATTGTCGATATCCCATTCATAACGACGAGCAATGACCGTAATATCGCCCTCTCCCTGCTCCAGCAGCTTTAGTAACCAGTGTTCGGGCGTGATTTCTGCATGCGCGCGCGTCTGGCATAACGATGCCGCTGCTTCAAGCGCCTGAGCACAATAGGGGTTGAGACGTCGTAATAACACTGCTGACTGGTGTTCCATTTGCTTCCTGACTCCCTGTATTCAGGCACGCTACCGCCCGTGGCCGTAATCCAATGCCCATAAGGTAATAGTGATGTTGATACTCTCTGCTGAACCCCGCCCGGGACGCTCAGCAGAGGGCATAAAAAAACGGATGAGGAAATCCTCATCCGTTAGTGCATTACGCGGTGGTACGCTCGTTCCAGGCGTCAGAATGGATGATGTTGCCATCCTTATAGGTCCAGACGATCTTCTCGTAGCGCAGTTCAATCTGTTCCAGGTGGTTATGCTTCTCTTTAGCGGGATCTTTAATGTCGTACATCACCGGGTTTACTTTCACCACTTTCACGTTGTGCAGTGTGGTGTTGAAGTATTCCACTTCCTGACCCGCATCATTGATGCGATACCATTTGAACTCTGCCTGACGCAGGGTCTGACCGGTGGTTACAGCCTTGTACAGATACGGGCTGGAGGCATCGATTTCCTTAGTGAAAAGGAACGGGGTATGGATGCGCGTCCCGGTCAACTTACCGGTGTTGTTATCCGTAGGGATGTACAGATTATGTTCCTGGGCCACGACTTCGATACTGCCCACACGGTCTTTCACATCAACAGAGCCTTTAATATCCGCGCCGCCGTCGTCTTTCAGCCAAAGGTAGACTGGAATTGCCATAACTCTTTCTCCATTTTTTACTTCGCTAATGCGTCACCGCCTTGCGGTGACGGTTCCTTCATGCCCGGCACCTGACAGGCATCAGCCTGCGGTACCAGACTGATCTCTACACGGCGGTTAGCTGCCCGCCCCTCAGGCGTATCGTTGCTTTTGTAGGGACGTAATTCGCCATAGCCCTGAACGGCAAAACAGCTCTCCGCAACATCGCCGGTATCGCGCATCCAGTCGCGAACAGATTCCGCACGTTTGAGAGAAAGCTGCTGATTAGATTTATCGTCACCCACATCATCGGTATGTCCGGCGATGACGATCAGCCAACCGGGTTTAGCTTTGATATTGACCAAAGCCCTAATGAGTACTTTTGTTGAACCGGCCTTTAACGCCCATTTGCCCGTATCAAACAGCGACATACTGTCCAGACGTACGGTTTGCGGGGAGGTCACTTTCGGTTTTTCAGGTGGTAGCCAGTCGCTGATGGCGGCTAGCAAAGGCGGGATCAATCTCATCCCCTGATACAATCCCATTGAAAGAGAAAGGGGTTCACCTCGCTGATACCAGCGATCCAGCCGCTGCGCATCCCGACGAAGTTGATCCTGAGCCTGAATCTTTGGCTCGACAGGATTACCGCTAAGATGGCGGTATACCGTCAAATGATCGTTGGTGATCCTGATGAGATGTTGGTTATTGATAAAGCTGCATGTCATTGCCAGCCCGACAAAAAGGCCGCACAGAAGACCACTTACGCCCACCGCTCGTTGAAAAGCAGTCAGCGCCCGGCGGTGTGATAAAAAAGGCAATGCTAAATCAGGAAAAGGCAACTGTACGGGCGCTGCTGACGCGGCTGGAGGAAGCGTTGTTTGAGCCGTGATATGCCGTTGCCACAGATTACTTTCGCAGACCGCCAATGAGGTGAAACACACTACCCGTAAAGCAGAGAAAAGAGGCGGAGCATGGCGCTCGGTGTCGCCTTGTACCTTCTGCAGCCATCCCAGTAAATTATCTAACCACACTGCATGTGTAAGATGAAAATGACGAGCCGGGCGCTCTTGCGAAGAGAAAGGCGCAAAGTCGTCTAATCCCGTAGCCGACTGCACTTCCGCATCCTGAGGCGTACGAATAAACCAACGTACACTCTCATTGCACTGAGGAGAATTCAGCCAACAGCACAGCCAAAACGGCGGTATACCTGATAACCAACGCCGGCTTTGGGCCACCACACGCCGCCAGCTGAGCAGCATGTGCTTAAGCGCGCCTTCATCATTATGCCGTTCTGGAGCCAAGGCCAGCATCACGGAAACGCGCATAAGAAGCCCCGGACGCTGCGTAGCTAACTGACGAACCAGAGCAATATAATGCTCCGGAGACTGGACAGATAAATACCAGCCCTGTGAACTCTCGCAAGAATCGCCGCGTCCGGCAAACAAGGGATCATTATCGCCACACACCAGCACAACAGGCCCACTGAAACTCTCCGGAGGGAGCGGAACTTCATGAGCAGAATGAGCAGACTTCAACCGACCATACTGACGCCAGGCATAAACCATCCCTGGAATGAAAAGCAGTAAAATAAAGACGGTAAGCCCACTCCTTACACCCGCACTTAACGGACTAAATCCCCAGACCAGCAACAAAGCCAGCACGGCCGCCAGCACAGAGTTAACGATCCCTCGCAACTGAGCCATGTCTTATCCCTGCCCAATAAGCTGAGCTACCTGCCCTTGTAAGACATGAGAAAATGTCAGCCACAGGGCACCCAACGCCAGCGCACCGACAATCCATGCCAACCACCAGCGGCGCTTACCGCCTGAGAATCCAGAGGCCAGCATGATAACTGGGGCATCGTGCTTTAACTTAAAAGGCATCGCCTGAGTCGCCAGCGCTTCAAGAACATCTTCACGACGCTCGTCACCTTGCTCACGATAGCGCCCAACAAAACCGAGCGTGATTGCACGATAAAAGCAGGTTAATACGGCAGTATCAGGAACGGACTCGCGCAGGACGGTACGGATGCGCTCCCAGAGCTCTTCTCCTGCATTGGTCGTGTTGAAATAGCGGGCCTGTAAGGGGGTCGCAAGCCAGGTGGTATAACCGCTATCCTGCCGATTGCGGTTCAACACGCTTTCATCCAGTAACGCACATTGCGTGTAGAGCATGTGCTCAACGCTGTGTTCGCTGTACCCCATCTCGCGCAATGCCTCACGCGCAGAATCAACCCATTGACAGGCCTGGCGATAAAAAGCAGCCCCATCATCGACTTCCGCCCCGCCACGTAACTGGCTGACAGCAAGCCAGGTTGGCCAAAACACCTGATCAATATCCTTATTCATTTATTTCAATCCCTTAAGACCGCGAAAAGCTCAAGTTGAATCTCTCCCAACGTTCCCGGCACATAGAAAGCGCAATTACCGGCATCCAGCATGGCCTGGGCTGCTGGATGATTAATCTCAAGAGCAAAGTATTGATTTTCCAGTCGTAACGGGATGGCTGCGGGTACATGCGTTAGCGGTTTTAAAGGAATACCACTCAGTGCCACATTGACGACATCAGAGACATCTGCCCGGCTCCCTGCTTTACAGAGCTGTGGGAATTGCGTAAGGAGGACATGCGCAGGAAGATCCGAGCGAACGGAAAGGTAAAAATCAGCGCCTTCACGCAGTCGGGCATCCGACAAAGCGCCATACCAGAACTGTCGCTCTTGCGTCAGTTCAATAGCGACAACGCGAGATGGCAGGCTGGCTTCCAGCAGTTCCACCAAAAGTGCAAACAGCGGAGGGAATACCTGCTGCGGATTTGCGTGCTGGTATGGAGGTACAACGCTGACATCATGGTCTAATGAAAAAGTCAGCAGGCTGCCTGCTAACCGCGCCAGCTCACGCCACAAAAGTTCGGGGTGACGGCCTGGGTTTTGCAGCATTTCTTTCAGAACAGGCTCTGAGCTATTAAGCGCATTCAGCAGCCAAAACAACGAAACATCAGCTACCGCAAAATCCGCCATTCGTTCATTACTTTCTCGGCGCAAGGCCATCAGGCGGCGACAACGAGCCTGGATACGATGCACCAAATCACTAAGCGAATTGATTAATGAGGAGCTGGCTGAGAGTGAAAGCGCTGGGGGTAAAAAATCACGTCCCAGCTCCCATTGCCCCTGAGCATTACGAATAAGGCAAGCTACCGGACAAGTCAGGTAAGCGCTGTTATCGTCATGGCTATACCGGAGGGTGATAGCATGCCGCAGCACTGCCATATCAGTTCTTTCCTGACCTGAGAGATCCTGTACTGGCAGCCATTCCTGCTGCCAGCGACACGGACGGCTAACGCCGTTGCCTGATGAAAGATTGCCGCCATTAGCCGAAAGCAGCGGCAACGCCAGCACGATCTCAACACTGCTGTAACCAGTAAGATGCGATAAATCACACGCCGGAGGCAGGTTATCTGAAATACCTGTATCCACTAACGTGCCGTCAGGAAAGCGCACAACCAGATTAACGGGATTCAAACGGGAAACCGTTAGCGCACTTTCATCAAACTCCGCGCTGATGACACCCCACGGTGATGAAAGTGACATGTGAGCAACAACGTCAGCGACATAGGCATCCCAACGTGTCTGTTGCTGAAACTGCTGGGGAGCCAGAAAGGCACCCTCGCTCCATAACGGACGATAGATCTTCATCGCACCTCCTGTGCGCTGCGTCGTTAAGATTTCGACTTAGGCATTTGTGAAACTAACGACAAGCTGACGTCCATACCTTCAACCTGGAAATGCGGAATGGCATACAGGCGCACACGGAAGAAACCGGGGTTATCCTCAATATCCTCCACCACGACACGCCCATCACGCAGCGGGTGTGATGCCTGCAAATCATCGCCAGGATCGGTCATTTCGGTTACCAGACTGCGCAACCAATTATTAAGCTCAAGCTCAAGCAGGCGGCGATCTTTGGTCGTACCAATATTTTCTCGCTGCAGTATTTTCAGGTAATGTGCAATACGAGAAAGCAGGAAGATATACGGCAAACGAGAGTTAATCCGACTGTTAGCCGTCGCTTCCGGCGTATCATACTGCGCAGGTTTCTGAGCCGAGTTAGCGGAGAAGAAGCAGGCGTAATCACGATTCTTGTAATAAGAAAGCGGAATAAAACCAAGGTTGGCGAATTCAAACTCCCGGGTTTCCGGAATCATCACCTCAGATGGAATCTTCACCTGATTACCCGTACCCAGATCGTACAAATGGATAGGCAAGTCTTTAACTGCGCCGCCCGCCTGCGGCCCACGGATCTGGACGCACCAGCCATTCTTGATAAAACTTTTCACCATGTTCACAGCGAAAGAGAAAGATGCGCTGGTCCACAGATATTTTTCGTGATCCGGCCCCTTCACCTCTTCAACATAGTTAAAGCTACGTACCGGCACGGTATCAGGACCATACGGCAGACGACCCAATACACGCGGCATAGTCAGCCCGATGTAGCGTGAATCGTCGCTATCACGAAATGCTTTCCACTTGATGTATTCAGCACGTTCGAAATAATCATTGATGTCTTTTATGGCCGCGACTTCTTCCATATTTTCTTTCAGGAAAAATTTCGGCCCAACGGAACCGATAAACGGCATATGACAGGCTGCCGACACGCCAGAAATATTGCGCAGCAGTGCAATATCCTGCGGGCTGTTATCAAATTCGTACGCTGAAATCATTGCCGCAATGGGTTCGCCGCCAGGCTGATCATATTCTTCAATATAAACATGGCGGTATAACCCGCTCTGGATAAGCTCCGGCGCATCGTCAAAATCATCACGTAACGCATCCTTGCTGATATCCATCATTTCTACCCGGACATTGCGACGAAAATCGATGCCGGTGATCATCGAATGTAAACCGCGCCAGAGCGATTCTTGCTTCTGAAACTCAGCATGATGCATAACTTCATTAACCTGATCGCTAATCTGCTTATCAAGACGAGCAATTTGTTCATCAAGCAGCGTTTTATCCAGGCGCTCTACTGGCTGTGCAGCGTCCGCCAGACATGAGACCAGAACCTGAATAGCGGCGGTCACGCGTTCAGCCGGAGCGGCATCAGAAAGCGCTTCATCGCTCTGCCACGCATCTACATTTTTTAATGCCGAAACAGGGGAAAGATTAATTTTGTCAAAGAGGGATTGATAAACGCTGCGTTCACTGGTCGTAGTGGCCGCGACTGAAGAGGTATGTTCCTGAACAGACATCAACATATTCCTTTTATGGTCCTTTACTATTCCTGCCAATTAAGCGGAGGAAACCCTGTATAGCGTTAAATCTCTTCTGGCATCATGGTTGCCAGTTCATTACGCAGTTCCTGACTCAGGGCTGGATCCTTTAGGATGGTTTCCAGCTCGCGGCGAAAAGCAGCGTTATCAAGTAAGTTAGATTTCAGGTCACGAAGTAAGTTACGCATAGCCAACAGAACGCGTAATTGTGGGATATTTCTGGCTACCTGCTCAGGCTCAAAATCGCGGATATTTTTAAAGGTAAGATTAATATCGTCATTTCTATCATCGCCAGCTAACGTATTTTTAACACTCAGATTAACCACTGGTGAGAACTTAGCTAACACATCATTGAAATTATTTTTATTAATATCAACCTTTTCGCGTTCCGATAGTGGTCGTTGTTCTCTACCATTACTGAAATCACCCACGGTTAAAAGTTTTAACGGCAATTCAACTTTTTTCTGAACGCCTCCGGTATGTAAATCTAACTTGATATTAACGCGTGCCGTTGGCACTTCATTCTGAAAACTGTCACCCATACGTCCCTCTCAGACCGGCGATTCCTGCCGATGTTTTGCGTTTCCTAACAGAGCATTTTCCAATCGCTCAACGAGTCTCATACAACGTCATTTTTGTGGGCAGCCAATAACGACTGTTAATGACAATTAATGATTATAATTAGTATAGCGACGTAATCCGATATATTATCCAAGTGAAAACATGATCAATATCACCAATCAACCAAATAACACATTATAATTATTTATTTAAAAAAGAGATCAAGAAGCTCTTTATCTAATACAAGCCACAGGAATTAATTAATGTTAAATGCATTCACTGAATAAATGTATTCTTATTAAGAAACATTACCAAAATAAATAATTATCATTATAAATATATGCCACGGTGTTTATTAAAATATAATCGGAATCAATTTAACTATAAATAAAAAAAGCCGAAGATATACTCCGGCTTTTCGCACCTCATTTCTGGACATGAAGAAAGATTACGCTTCCTTCACCACAATCAGTGGCTCAATATCGCTCTCTTTTTTAATTACCAGCGACTCGTCGCCGCGCAGACAGGTTCCGCCGTAGTTACCGCCTACGGTGAAGGTACAAACCTGAATATATTTACCGGCAACCTTCGGCAGACACCAAAGCTGCTGATAAATGTTCTTCTGTTCAGCAAACTTACCGCTGGTTTTATCCAGGAGCTCTTCCTGGTGGCTCACCAGATCGATGTTGCTGCCACAACGTCCTGCAATAGGTTTCACTGCATAACCGGTTCGCGCCAGCTCTTCATTAACAGTGAAATCAGTATCAAGCAGATAGCGATGGTGCGGGAACAATTGCCACAGGATCGGCAGAATCGCTTTGTTGCCAGGGATCACCGTCCACAGAGGCTCGAAGACCAGCACTTCCGGGCGTAGTAGCACGTCTATCAAACGCACTTCCTGATTGGTATGCCCGGTACGGATGGGCACTGCGGCATACTCCGTTTCGCTGACCTCTCGCACCTGCTCTATCGCGGTTTCCCACGCCCAGGTTTTCCAGACGCAGTTCACCAGGCGACCATCACCGTCAATCAACTGACCGGCGTCATCCCAACGTAGCTCATCGAGGCCACGCAGAATTTTGCTGTCAAACCCGGCCTGACGCAGCGCCTGCTGCATAAACTGCGCGTGATAGTTTTCCTCAATATCCTTATCCTGCATGATGTGGACAAAAGGACGCGCGCGGCTGTGTTTCCAGGCGCCAGCCAGTTCGTTGATCAATCCTTCAGCCGGGTTATGTCCCTGTCCTGTGTAGCCCCGCTCGGCCCATCTTTCGAGGATCAAACCGGCTTCGGTATGACAGGATGCGGAATCGGCGTTGTACTCATATACCTTCAGTCCGCGTTCATCCATACAGAAATCCATACGCCCCGTGATCATATGATGCCGACGACGCTGCCAGGAAAGACGCAGACGCGGCCAGAGGATTTTCGGGATGTCGAAAAGCGCGAGCAGGTTGTCGTCTTTGAGCACTTTGTCGGTCGCGTGTAGATACATCAGGTGCAGTTCGTTGGTGGCTTTAATCAGCTCCTGCTCCGCGCTCTCGGTAATGGTGAAATACTGATGCGGATCCTGATTAATGACGTGACCGTTCGCCAGCACGTAGGCTTTTTGCAGCGGATCCTGCTCATCCAGCCATTTACCGTCGAACTGGCCACTATTTTCCAGTCGCGCGCCGCTAATTTTCAGTGAGTCATTGGCGATCTCCGGCTGCGGCAGGCTGTCACGGGTATCATCGGTCTGGATCATCCAACCAAGGATGGTGGTGTCGTCAAAGGTATCACGCAGGGTATAACAACCGTTTTCAACCACCATTTCCAGTTCGCGGGTCCACTGCTGTCCGGGAGGCAGCGGCGTGTGGATCACGTTCTGTTCGGCAATGCGGATTTTGTTTTCCAGCAATTGGGTGACTACCGCCACATGGCCGGTGTCTTTAAATTCGCCGCCTTTCTGCCAGATAAGCAGAGCACCTGCAACTGGCGCACGGGGTGAACCATTCGGAAATGCCTGTAACGGCAGGATATTGTCATTCACCACTTCACGCAGGAAGCGTAAGGAGAAGATCTCCCATGCCATGCCCACATCGGTGAAAACCATGCCATAGTTCAGGAAGAGAAAACGGCGGGCAAACTCTACGCACTGCCATTTGTGGCCCATATATTCGTCGTCGATATAGCTGCGAAATGCCGCGTCATCGTCGTAGTCCCGTGGGTCGAGGGAGCTGTAATCTGAAGAGTAGATTGCTACGCCGCCTGGGGCGTAGCCCAATAATGTCCCGAATGGGGCATCCTGACTGGTCGTTCCTTTGCTCATGCACCTTACCTCAAAACAATACAGCCTGAGCAGGTTGGCGTGAATTTATCGCTCTGATTGCCTGCTCTGCGACACTAACCGGACAGAGGTCAACATCATCATACACCTCAACGCAGCGGCTGGCGCTCAGAGGCGAAAAATTCACAGCAGGAACTACGCTTTTTTCAGGGTGACCGGTACGCTTTTGTACGCCGGAGTCAAACTCTGTGTGTCTACCGCATCCAGCGAAAGCAGGACATTCGCTTCAGGCAGATAAGCGCCAACAGAGCCTGCCGCCATGTTGTAAATCACCACCGTTAAACCGTGCATAACACGTTCCGCACAGGGCTGGCCGTTGTCGTCCAGCGCCTGAACGTTGACCACATCGCCCTGGCTCAGACCGCGAGCCGCCGCTTCTTCGGCGCTTAAAAACACCACATCACGCCGACCGGTAATGCCACGATAGCGATCGTTCATGCCATAGATAGTGGTGTTGTACTGATCGTGACTACGCAGCGTCGCCAGAACTAACGCATCGGCAGGTTGATTTTCCCGCTCCACCGCTTGCTGATGGCTGACGATAAAGTTGGCTTTGCCATTCGGCGTTCGCCATTCACGTCGCGAGGCGGGCGTATCTATGCGAAATCCGCCCGGCTCGGCAATACGTGCGTTATAATCACGGAACGCCGGGATCACGGCGGCAATGGCGTCACGGATCAACGCATAGTCTCCGATTAACGCTTCCCAGTTGATTGGTGAAAGAGGTAGCGTGGCGCGAGCGATACCAGCGACAATAGCAGGTTCCGATTTTAGCCAGCGGGAAGCCGGTTTCAGCGCGCCGCAGGAGGCGTGAACCATCGACATCGAGTCTTCGACGGTCACCGACTGGATCCCCGTCGCCTGAATGTCACGTTCCGTTCGCCCTAACGCGGGCAGCAGGTAGTTATGTTTTGCCAGCAGCAAATGCGATCTGTTCAGCTTGGTCGCAACATGGACCTGCAGATCCAGATTTTTCATCGCCGCAAAAGTACGCTGCGGCTGCGGCATCGCCACCGCCAGATTACCCCCCATGCAAATGAGCGCTTTTGCCTCTCCCCGTTCGATGGCCCGGATACTCTCCACGCTGGAGCGGCCATGCTTGCGCGGCACGCTGATAGCAAAATGCGCCTCAAGGCGTTGCAGGAACTCTTCGGACGCCGCTTCATTGATACCCACGGAACGATCGCCCTGCACGTTAGAATGACCGCGCAACGGGCAGATCCCCGCGCCCGGTTTCCCCATATTGCCTTTCAGCAGCAGCAGGTTTACCAGTTGCTGAACGTTCCCGGTGCCGTTTTTATGCTGGGTAATCCCCAACCCGTAACAAATAATGGTGGCGCGGGATTTGTTATAGCTGTGTGCCAGATCCTCCATCTGACTGCGCGTCAGTCCGGAGTCCTGTTCCAGTTCTGCCCAGCTACACTGGCGTAAATCGTCATACAGCGCCGAATAACCCTCGGTATGCTGATGAATAAAAGCATGATCGAGGCAGGGCTGTCGATCCAGTAAGATCCGCGCTTCATCCATTTCGATCAGCGCTTTCATTATGCCTTTGAGCAGCGAGGCGTCACCGCCTATTTTAACCTGATAGTAATCGCTGCTTAGCTCCGTGGCCTGGCCGCCAAACATTTCTTTTGGGCTTTGCGGGAAGCTAAAGCGCTCAAGCCCCCTTTCGTTCAGCGGATTGATGGAGATAATTTTGGCTCCGCGTTTGGCTACCTCGCGTAAAGTGGTCAGCATGCGCGGATGGTTAGTGCCGGGGTTATGTCCGATACAAATGACCAGATCGCAGTGGTCAAAGTCGTCCAGTTCAACGGTCCCTTTCCCAAGGCCAATGGCCTGCGTTAATCCTGTGCTGGTAGGACCGTGGCACATGTTTGAGCAATCAGGGAAATTGTTACTGCCATACTCGCGGGCAAACAGCTGATACAGAAATGCCGCCTCATTTGAGGTTCTGCCGGAGGTGTAAAACTCAACCTGTTCCGCTAAGTCATAGCTGCGCAGACGCTCACCGATGTCGTGGAAGGCGATATCCCAATCCACCGCCTGCCAGGTGTCTGACGCTGCATCGTATTTCATTGGATGCGTCAAACGACCAATGTTTTCCAGTTCATAATCGCTGTAGTGCCAGAGCGTGGAAACCGGATGACGGCTGAAAAATTCCGGGGACGCTTTCTTGCTGGTTGTCTCCCAGGAGACCGCCTTCACGCCATTTTCGCACAGCTCCATTGGCGCACGATGTCCAGGGTCCGGCCACGCACAACCCGGACAATCGAACCCTTTCACCTGGTTCATTTTGAACATTGCGATAATGTCGCGGGCGATAGCCTTTTGCGAAAATACCGAAGCAGTGACGGCTTTTACCGCGCCCCACCCACCCGCCGGGCCCTGATAATCGCTTACTCCTGGAACACCATTTTTCATTATTACTGCTTATTCACCGCCAATTTTTGATGGTGAATACGGTAGCAATTTCCGTCCAACATTGATTTCCTCTTCATGGAGTACGGCCCGGCTACAATGAACGGGTTAGATTTATCTTCCCCTTTCAGCACAAAGCGACATAAAGTCCCAATCTGTTAAATTGAGTTTTCCCTAACTGCTACACTGCATCAACACAACCACTCAGAAGGCAGGTCAACATGTCAGACAATACCTATCAGCCCGCGAAAGTCTGGACGTGGGAAAAATCGAACGGCGGCGCATTCGCCAATATCAACCGCCCGGTTTCCGGCGCCACCCATGAGAAAACGCTGCCGGTCGGCAAACATCCGCTGCAGCTCTATTCGCTGGGTACACCAAACGGGCAGAAAGTGACGATTATGCTGGAGGAACTGCTGGCGCAGGGCGTCAAGGGCGCGGAATACGATGCATGGATTATCCGTATTGGCGATGGCGATCAGTTTTCCAGCGGCTTTGTTGAGGTGAATCCGAACTCGAAGATCCCTGCGCTGCGCGATCACTCGCAAAATCCGCCGGTTCGCGTTTTCGAGTCTGGCGCAATCCTGCTCTATCTGGCGGAAAAATATGGTTACTTCCTGCCGCAGGAATTGGCTAAACGTACTGAAACGCTGAACTGGTTGTTCTGGCTACAGGGTGCGGCCCCCTTCCTCGGCGGTGGTTTTGGTCACTTCTATAACTATGCGCCGGTAAAAATTGAGTACGCTATTAATCGCTTCACAATGGAAGCCAAGCGCCTGCTCGACGTGCTGGATAAGCAATTAGCGCAGCATCAGTTTGTGGCCGGAGATGAATACACTATTGCCGATATGGCGGTCTGGCCGTGGTTTGGCAATGTGGTTCTGGGCAACGTGTACGACGCGGCAGAGTTCCTTGACGCAGGAAGCTACAAACACGTGCAGCGCTGGGCAAAAGAGATTGCAGCGCGTCCGGCGGTTAAGCGTGGCCGTATTGTAAACCGTACCAACGGGCCGCTGAACGAACAGCTTCATGAACGCCATGACGCCAGCGACTTCGATACCAATACCGAAGATAAGCGCCAGGCTTAAAATGCCTGATGGCGACGCCGGGGCGTCTTATCAGGCCTACAAAGATGTCATGCCGTAGGCCGGATAAGGCGTTTGCGCCGCCATCCGGCATAAAATCACGCGCTGGTGACGTCGTACTCCATACGGCGAAGTGCGTCTAACGTGGCTTTAGCTTCATCTTCATCAATGATGCTCATGGCGAACCCTACGTGCACCAGCACCCATTGCCCGACCAGCTCAGCTGTATCACCTTCACAAATCAGGGCAATATTGACATCACGTTTGATGCCGCACACTTCAACCTGCGCAAGCTGGTGAATATCTTCACCAACGGCCAGAACCTGACCAGGGACTCCAATACACATATCTGACTCCGCCCCATAGCAATCTATGGGTTATTCGACTTCAATACTTTTCACTTTCAGTGAATCGCCAGCATCAACCCGCAGACGATCGCCCTGACATAGTGGACATTGCGCATCATGCTGGGTGATTTCCACAACCTGACTGCAATCCCAGCACCACGCCTGGGCTGGTTTGTAATCAATATGCAGCTCACAACCCTGTGCCAGCGTCCCCTGACAGACGATGTCGAAACTGAAACGGACGGCACTCTCCTCAACGCAGGAGAGTGCGCCAATTTCCAGCCAAACGCCGGTTACGCGTTTGACACCGTGCTGCTCTGCCTGCTGTTGAACAATCTCAACCGCGCTCTGACAAAGGGACAGCTCATGCATTTTCGCAGTTCCGACGACCCAGCAGCAGCGCGCGGCGATTTAGCTGCGGCGCATTCGGATCGCTCACCGGCAGCGATAACAGCATGCGCGCGCAATCATCAGCCAGACGGACACCTTCTTGTGCCGACATGCTGTGCGAAAGCGGCGACATCAGCGAACAAGAGAGGTATTGCGATACGCCCTCCAGTTCACCCACGGTAAAGGTCATTTCGCCATACGGCAGACGCAACCCGATTTTTTCGCTGACTTTACGCACCGGCCAGATCTGGTCCGGTCCGGGGAAAATCAGTGCGCTGAGCATCCAGGGTGTGATAACACACCCCGTCCACTGACCTTCAAACAGCGTAAAATCAGAGACATACACCGGCATATTCGGATGCAGGAAGGAAAGATCGTGCATTGAACGCCGGGCAATCTCTTCAAACGCCGCCTGAATTTGCGTCTTCGGGGCCGTCTGAAAACCGACAAACTCCTCAGACATGAGCCGCCTCCCGAGGGATCGCTTCAACGCCTGATTCGCGAAGCGCGGCAAGAACCTGCTCAAGCGCAGGTTCAATCATGGCTTCAACCGTCGGCGTTAGCCCGATATGCGGTTCCAGCGATTCCGGAATAACACCGACTAACGTCAGCTTTTTCGGAAACTCGCCGGTGAAACGCAGGGCCGACAATACGTCGGCCAGGCCAAGCTGGTGCGGTGAGATTTTGTTCGTAAACAGCGCCGGAATCTCTTCATCCCGCAGGACCATCATCGTTCCCGGCGTGTTTTTCTTCGACACTATGGCGTCAGCAATGATCAGATGATCCCTGTTCGCCATATCGCCGAGAAGCTCCATCCCAGCCGTACCACCGTCCAGAACATCAACAAAGTCTGGCAGGATGTACCGTTGCTCTAACGCCTCAACGATACGCACCCCGATGGCTTCGTCGGTCAGCAAAATATTGCCGACCCCTAAGACTAATATCCGCATTACAGAACCTTAACTGAGACCACTTCGTTCCCGTCAACGTCCACCACATGCACCGCACATGACATACAAGGATCGAAGGA
The DNA here is from genome assembly GCF_008693645.1 of Citrobacter werkmanii. Taxonomy (NCBI): domain Bacteria; kingdom Pseudomonadati; phylum Pseudomonadota; class Gammaproteobacteria; order Enterobacterales; family Enterobacteriaceae; genus Citrobacter; species Citrobacter werkmanii. The sequence goes on from NZ_CP044101.1 coordinate 4,332,208, forward strand.
GTGAATGGTACGAACCACTTCCAGCGGTTTGTTTGGATCGGCGATTGGCGTGCCTACCAGCGAGCGCTCGTACGGTCCGACTTCATCGTTGAAGTTACGTGGGCCTGAGTTCCAGGTTGACGGAACAACCGCCTGGTAGTTGCTGATAATACCGTCTTTAATCACCATCCAGTGAGACAGCATACCGCGCGGCGCTTCGAGGAAACCAACGCCTTTAAATTCGCCCGTTGCCGGAATATCCGGTTTCACGAAGGTGGTGTGGTCGCCTTTACCAATGTTCACAATCAGCGCGTTGTACTGATCCTGCAGAACGTTCTGCAGTTCACAGCAGTGAACGGTACGGCCAATGATACGGCCCAGCGTTGAGTGCAGTTGCGACACTTCGATGGTTTTGCCGGTCAGCTTGGTGTAAATCGCGATGATTTCATTCAGCTTGGCATGAGTAGACTCGCGTTTGGCCGCCAGTTTACACAGCATGTTGGCCAGCGGCCCCACTTCAACCGTTTTACCGTAGAAGGTCGGCGCTTTAACCCAGGAGTATTTGCCGTCATCAGACCAGCCGGTGTAATCCGGAACCGTTGTACCTTCCCACGGAGCCTGCGGCGCTTCGTCTTTGTACCACGCGTGTTTCGCACTCTCCTGAATCCCTTTGATCAGGTATTCATCGGAGTGAGAAGTGATCGGACGATAGGTCGACAGATCTTCATTGGTGATGTAACCACCCGGGAACAGGAAGCTGCCGTTTTTACCGTCAGTCGGGAATTCCGGCGCGCTCAGGTAGTTAACCGCACCCTGACCGCGTTCCAGCCACTCAGGGTAGAACGCAGCGATAACCGCGGTATCAACTTTGTAAACCTGCTCAACAAAGTCGCTCAGCTTATCGATGAAGGACTTGATGTACATCAGGCGCTCAAGGTTCAGCACGCCGAGGCCGTCGAGGTTAATTGGGTTAGCAACCCCACCTACCGCCAGGTTCTGGATGTGCGGCGTTTTACCGCCCAACAGCGCGACAACGCGGTTGGCATCACGCTGGCATTCCAGCGCCTGCAGGTAGTGTGCAACCGCAATCAGGTTCACTTCCGGCGGCAACTGCATTGCCGGATGACCCCAGCAACCGTTGGCAAAAATGCCTAACTGACCGCTGGCGACAAGATCTTTGATCTTATTCTGAACCTTGGTGAACTCTTCCGTACTGTTCAGGTGCCAGGAGGACACACCGTTCAGCATCGCGGACGCTTTCGCTGGATCGGCTTTCAGCGCCGAGGTGATGTCCACCCAGTCCAGCGCCGAGAGCTGATAGAAGTGAACAATGTGGTCATGCGTGGTGTGCGCGGCCAGAATGATGTTACGGATGTACTGTGCGTTCACCGGAACATCAATATTCAGCGCGCTTTCTGCTGCACGAACGGAAGAGATAGCGTGAGTGGTAGTACAAACGCCACAGATACGCTGAACAATCATCCAGGCATCGCGCGGATCGCGGTTTTTCACGATCTCTTCCATGCCGCGCCACATGGTACCGGAAGCCCATGCTTTAGATACCACGCCATTTTCAATTTCGCAGTCGATGCGTAAATGACCCTCAATACGGGTTACCGGATCAATAGTAATTCTCTGGCTCATGCTTTGCTCGCCTCATGACGATTTTGATCGTTTTGTTTTAAAGGAGGAAGTATCGGCAGTAGACGAATGAGTACGATGTATGCACAAATCTCAATAGCCACAAAACCAATAGAAATCAACAGTTCTTCCCAGGTTGGGAAGTAGTGGTAGCCACCACCAGGATTGAACGCCACCAGCGAATAGGACAGACGCCATGTTGCACAACCCAGCAATGCGCTCAGCGCGGACAGATACAGCATGCGTGAGTCATTACGCAGCTTAGTGACGCGCAGCACCACCAGCGGGAAGACCATCAGTACGACTTCAATCCAGAACATTACGGAGTAAAGATCGCCTGCAAACGCATAGGACAGTTTGTCGCGATAGATCAACTCGCCAAAGCGCAGAACCACGAAAATCGCCAGCAATATGCTGATGGTATTCGTCAGCTTGATGAACAAGCTTTTCTCGTCCGGACCGTTACCTTTCAGACCGGCTTGGACCAGTGAGCCTTCAAAGATGACGATCGAGAAACCCATAATAAAGGCGGTTAATACGGAGAAAAGCGGCAACATTTCATACGCTTGCCATAGCGGATGCACCTTATAACCCGCAGAAATCATCAATGACCCCATTGAAGACTGGTGCATGGTTGGCAGCAGCGCGCCGAGAGCGATAATAAAGAACATCACTTTATTCAAACGCTTGAGGGAGACTTTCCACCCCAAACGTTCAAACAGAGCCGGAGCAAATTCCAGCGCCATGACGCCGATATAGATGGTCATACAGACCGCCGTTTCGAACAATACCGAGTTCACGTTGAAGTGACCTGGAATGTAGAAATACGGCAGGTTCCAGTAACGACCGACGTCAATGGTGATCGACAGACCACCCAGCGAGTAGCCAAACAGGCTTGCCAGCAGCGCCGGACGCACCAACGGATGGTATTGCCCTCTGTTGAAAACATACACCGCCCACGCCAGCGCCCAACCGCCACACGCGAAGCCAGTACCAATCAACAGGTCAAACGCGATCCATACACCCCATGGGAAACCGCCGTTCAGATCGGAGACTGAACCCAATCCGAAGACCAGACGTTTCACGATCAGGAGCATACACAGGACGATTAACGGCCCAAAAATAATGACCGGTTTGCTGATTATTTTTCCGCCCAGCGGTTTAGGATCATGACTCATGATCGTCTCCTCCGTCGTGATGGTCGTTTTTCGTGTTACGACGAACCAGCACGGTTAAGCCCGCCAGCGCAGCCAGGGGTAATATCATGCCCTTATACAGGGAATGTTGAACATGTTCAGAACGCGCACCGGTTGAAAGATCATCCAGTTTTGGCAGATCCAAATCCTCGTAAGGAACACCCGTCAGCACCATCACCTGCGTACCACCACCTTCCTTCTCACCGTACAGGTGTGGGTAGTACTTCGGTACCGTATGCAGATAGGTATCGCCCGCTTTCACCGTCTGACGCGGATAGTGGTATTCGCTGCCAGGCTTCAGCGCGAGACGTTTTTTCGCCTCAGCCATCAGCTCTTCACGCGTACCAAAAATCACCGCCCCGGCAGGACACACTTCAACACAACCCGGTAAACCGCCTTTATCCAGACGCTCAACACCTTTCTGGTTACACAGTTCACATTTGTGAAGCGCGCCAAACGGGTTGTTGTAGTCGTACTTAGGCACGTTGTACGGACAGGCGACCATGCAATAGCGGCAACCTGTGCAGACATCTTTGTCATAGTGGACGATGCCGGTTTTCGGATCTTTCTTCAGTGCGGAGACCGGGCAAACGGAGACGCAGTTCGGATCGACACAGTGCATGCACTGTTTCTTAATGTATGCGTAGCCATTTTCTTCCTGGTCTTTGTTAACGCCTGTTCCGCTACGCCACACCTGGATGATGTTATTGGTATACGGCGACAGCTTGTCGTTGTTTGACCAGGTCTGCTCGCCTTCCGGGTTACGCGCCGGAAAGTTGATGTCCTGACACTTGGTGACACAGGCCTGGCAGCCCACGCATAGCGTCGAGTCATAGAGCATCCCAAGAGAACCCGGGATCGGCGGACGGTTTTCTGCAGCCGCATGGCTGATGGACGGCGCAGCGCCCAACAGCAATGCCCCGCTGGAGGCTGCTTTAATAAAGTTACGTCTGTTCACGGTTATTCTCCCCGTGAGTCAGCGTTATCTTTCTTCTGCTGACGACCCAGTTCACGAACCGCCATCACGCTGACGCCGGCGACCAGCCCTACCACGCCACCAAGCAGTCCAATCGCGCCGGCAGAGACATTGCCACCTTCTTTCATGTTGACATCAGGTTTCTCGGAGCGCGGGGTTTGGTTTTCCACATGAGCAAGCTGGTGAATACCTTTATGGAAACCAACGCCTTCTTCGTTACAGCCGTAGCAAGGGTGACCGATAGCCACCGGCCACACGCCGCCAACATCGCAGAATTGCAGCGTTGAGCAGTTGCCGTAGGTTTCGGGTCCTTTACAGCCCAGATGGTAGAGACACCAGCCTTCACGGTGGCCTTCATCGCCAAACTCTTTCGCAAAGCGGCCAGCATCGAAGTGCGGGCGACGCTCGCAATGTTCGTGAATCAAACGGCCATAGGCGAATGTTGGACGGTTTTTGGTATCCAGCTTCGGCGGCTTACCGTAAGTGATGATATGTGCGACCGTTGCCAGGAAGTTATGCGGGTTCGGCGGACAGCCGGGAATGTTGATGATGGTTTTGCCTGGCAGAACTTCCTGCAAGCCGACTGCACCCGTTGGGTTAACGCCAGCGGCAGCAACACCACCCCACGCGGCGCAAGAGCCAATGGCAATGATAGCGGCTGCGCCTTCAGCGGCCCGGCGGATATGATCCACGATCGGCTCACCGGCAACCATGCAGTAAATACCATTATCTTTCAGTGGGATAGAACCATCTACAACCAAAACATATTGCCCTTTGTACTTCTCCAGAGCGTTATGTTTGTTCTCTTCAACCTGATGGCCGAAGGCGGCAGAGAGTACCTCATGGTATTCCAGAGAGATTGTCTCCAGGACGAGGTTTTCCACTGTAGGGTGTGTCGCGCGAAGCAGCGATTCAGTACAACCCGTACACTCCTGAGCACCAATCCAGATAACCGGTGGGCGCTGAGGGCGGGAAACTGATTCGGCCATTTCTGCGGCGGCTTTGCTACTGAGCCCCATGGTGGCGGCCAGTGCTGCACAAAGCTTCATGAAATCGCGGCGATTGATGCCGCTCGAATTGATGAGAGAGTTATCTCCAGTCATTTTATAGTTATTCCGTTGCGAAGACCTGGCTTTTTATTTTGCACCATTCGCATGTTGCATATTGCGATCGGCGCGCCATTTACCACACTTTTTATATGGTTATGTGCGATATAATACTTCGACGGAGCAACAAAACGAAGGCGTAGGTCAATAGTGTAATTAATTAAAGCAAGATAATACCCCTTTCGGATCAAGCTTCGAGCCGATAGCCGGCCATGAAAAAGCGAATTGTTGTACTGGACTGGTTCTCTTTAAAGAAATCCATCACCATCTCCTTATCCAGTCCATAGCGACGCGTCAGGATGCCCGCTTCCCACGCGCTGAGCTGTCGATCGCCTGTTTTTTCAAACATTCGATGTGAAAACCCCAGTACAAAACCGCGTTTATAATCCGCGCAAAAATGCGCCACCGAGCGTGCGCTATCCGCATTTTCCGCGTTTAATCCGGCCATCAGGCCTTTACCAAAATGGTTGTCCATGCATAACCCCCAATCGCTATATAATAAATTATATAGCGATTTTTTAAGCAAAGACCAGAGGTATCAGGGACTTTTTTGTGCCAGCTTAAAACGACACCCAGTCATCCGTTTTAGCTGTTGCAGAGGTTTTGCGTTCTGCTGAAGGGGAAGCGGTCGCAGTGGCAGTGTATTGCACGTCGTTAGCTGATAGACGGAACTGTTGCACCGAACGTTGCAGATCTTCCGTTTGCCGTTCCAGCGCGACTGCCGCGGCGGAAACCTGTTCGACCAGCGCGGCGTTCTGTTGCGTAACGCTGTCCATCTGCGTGATCGCCACGCTTACCTGTGAGATGCCTTTGTTCTGTTCTTCCGAAGCAGAGGCGATTTGTTTCATGATGGTGGTGACTTCTGTCGCGCCGCGCAGAATCGCCTCCATCGTTAATCCAGTCTCTTTAACCAGACGAGCACCCTGATCGACACGACGCGACGATTCGCCGATCAGCGTCTCAATCTCTTTGGCTGCTCCGGCGCTACGGCTGGCAAGATTACGCACCTCACCGGCAACCACGGCAAAACCGCGCCCCTGCTCGCCCGCTCTGGCCGCTTCAACCGCCGCGTTAAGCGCCAGAATATTGGTCTGGAAAGCAATGCTGTTAATCACAGAGGTAATTTCCGCGATCTGTTTAGAACTGGCGGCAATGCCGTCCATGGTCTCAACCACTTCTGAAACCAACGAGCTGCCTTTACCTGCCGTTTCTGTCGCCGTATCGGCCAGTTGGCTGGCCTCACGCGCATTTTCGGCGTTCAGTTTTACCGTTGCGGTCAGTTGCTCCATGCTGGCTGCGGTCTCTTCCAGCGCCGCAGCCTGCTCTTCAGTACGTGAGGAGAGGTCGTTATTACCGGTGGAAATTTCCGTCGCTCCTCGCCAGATATTGTCACTACCAGAACGAATGGTACTCACGGCTTCGCGCAGGCTGTCCTGCATCGCGCACAGTAACGGCACCAGTTGGCCCACGCAGTTACGACCAAAATCTTCAATAGAATGGCTGAGATCGCCCTGCGCAATTTGTTGAAATTGTTGGCGAATACGTCCCAGAGGTTTCACCATCATGGCGACGAGGTAGCGGTCGGTAAAGAACAGGAGCGCAATACCGAGGATTACGGCGGTGATAATTAGCGTCCGGATGATAGACGTTTTGCCATCGACCATAACACGGGTGGTATCGAGCCTTTCACCCGCAGTGGTGTTAAAACGCTCAGCACTGGCGCCAAATTCACGGCTCAAGGCTGGCGTAACGGTGCTGGCATGCTCCGCAAAGGCCGTGAGCGTGCCCTGCTGAGCCAGTTGCATTTGTGGGATAACGCCGTTATCCAGCAGCGCCTGCCACTTGGTCAGCACCGCCGCGGCGACTTCCGGATCCATGGGGCCGGGAGACAATGTTTTCATCTCCTGGAGTTTTTTACTCATATTGTCCAGGGACTGTTGCGCTGGCGCAAAATCCGGCGTTCCGCCGCTCATTTTGACATCCATTGCGCGACTTAACCGCGTCACAAAACGAAAATACTGATCGTTACCCTGGCTGAGAACAGTCATCTGATGGACGAGATGACGGTCAATATCATTCCCTTCTGATATTTTTGATAAAGAATGAAGACTGAATAAACCCACGCCCGACCACAGCAGGCAAAAAAGTCCCAGTATTGCCAACATGACAATACGAATAGTGAAGTTTTTCAGCAAACCCATAATAATTTCCTTGCCGTTGATGAGGAATTCGCCATCAGGCGATACTTATCCTTGTTATCGGCAGGCGGTAGAGAAGATATAATGCGTTCTTTATTTTTTTACTTTCTTAAGTCCAGGCCATATCTCTCCAGATGATATCAACATGAATGCTAATGAAATTAGCTAGCATTATTATTCAGATAACTCACCTAAATTATTTAATAATGCTTTGTTTTTTATCGTAAATATTTATTAAACCCTGCAAGAGTGCGCTCCCAAGAGAAATCAGAGTCAGTATTATCATAATGAGAGGTCAGATCATTATGAAAGCCGTGATTAACGCAGGGAGATATATAGCCTTCACACGCGGGTCTCCTTCAATAACTCGCATAACGAATTCTGCCCAGTTTTTCATCCCAGTGTGACCTGTGAACGGAATATTCACCGAGAACCCGCTAGAATAGAAACGCTGTTTCGAAATTCACCTGCACTAAGGAGATCTCATGGCCTGGTTTGCCAATCCTGAACGTTACGAGCAGATGCTCTATCGCTACTGTGGACGCAGCGGTTTACGCTTACCCGCGCTGTCGCTGGGTTTGTGGCACAGTTTTGGGCACGTTCAGGCGCTGGAGTCACAGCGCGCCCTGCTGCGTAAAGCCTTTGATTTAGGCATCACCCATTTTGATTTGGCCAATAACTATGGGCCGCCCCCAGGCAGCGCAGAAGAGAATTTTGGCCGTTTACTGCGCGAGGATTTTGCACAATACCGAGATGAGTTGATCATCTCCACCAAGGCAGGCTACGACATGTGGCCAGGGCCGTACGGTTCTGGCGGTTCGCGTAAATACCTGCTTGCCAGCCTCGACCAGAGTCTGCAACGCATGGGTCTCGACTATGTCGATATCTTCTACTCGCACCGCGTGGACGAAAATACGCCAATGGAAGAGACCGCCTCAGCGCTGGCCCATGCGGTGCAAAGCGGTAAAGCGCTGTATGTCGGCATCTCATCCTATTCCCCGGAACGAACGCAAAAGATGGCCGAACTGCTGCGGGAATGGAAAATTCCACTTCTTATCCACCAACCCTCTTACAACCTGCTTAATCGCTGGGTAGACAGCAGTGGCTTGCTGGATACGCTGGAAGCTAACGGCATGGGCTGTATTGCCTTTACGCCGCTGGCCCAGGGACTGCTGACGGGGAAATACCTCAACGGCATCCCGGAAGGTTCACGTATGCAGCGTGAAGGGAAAAAAGTCCGTGGGCTAACAGAAAATATGCTGACGGAAGAAAACCTTAGCAGCCTGCGTTTGCTCAATGAGATGGCGCAACAGCGCGGACAGTCGATGGCGCAAATGGCTTTAAGCTGGCTGCTAAAAGACAACCGGGTCACTTCGGTATTAATTGGCGCCAGCCGACCGGAGCAACTGGAAGAAAACGTTCAGGCATTGGCTAATCTGACGTTCAGCGCCGAAGAACTGGCGCAGATCGATAAACACGTCGCTGATGGCGAGCTGAACCTGTGGCAAGCCTCATCTGACAAATAGCCGTTCGTCACTCCGTGCCGGGTAGCCATGTAGATCTACCCGGCCATGGTAACGCGCCATGACCTTATACTTCTTCTGCTTTGAGCTGTGGACGCTGGTATTCCGGCCACACCAGCGCGACGAGCGCAGGGTAAGCCTCCAGGCTGAACTCCCTGAAGCACTGACGTAAGTTGAGCACATCCAGATCGGCATGCGAGACCTTCTCGCCGCTGAGACAGCGTTTTTTTATATTGTCGTAATATTTATACACCGCAGAGTTAAGGTCGCTACAGCGCCGCTGCGCATCAAATAAGCCAGGCGTCTCATTCAGCTCCGCCATCGTCATCCGTTTGATCGTCGAGTGGATAAAATCGATATATTCGTGATTAACCCGCCAATACCATACCGGGGTAATCGAATTCATCAATACAGAAAAATGATCTTCACCCTCTTCTTTACTCAAGATTTCCGGCTGGTGTCCAGCGTTACCATTTTCTGCATAGCGGTTTTTATTTGCGCTGCGCATCAACAAAAGCACCCCGCAGGTAAGCAATAGCAGGGTAATAACAGAATAAAATATACTGTTCATATACTGGCTCCATTTTTTTTGATTTTAAAATTACGCCATGCTATTGTCAACGCAGCCTGACATATTAAAAACAATACAGTATTGGCATCAAAGGATATTTCAACATGCTTCCCGAGCATCTTGTTCCCGCGCATTATCATTTATCTCAAACATCGACTAATACCTTCCCCACAGAAAACAGTGAAAATTTGACTCAGGGAAAGAGAACATTAAGCGATTATGAAGCAGATATTTTGATCAGCGCTACAGCGACCGGCCAGGCGCGCAATATGTTGTTTGAAGAGAGCGACCGTCATTTAAAAGAGCGTTTGTTTTGCGCGGCAAAGATTGAGTCATTCACGCGCTTGCTCAATTCATTGCAAGCAGAAGGCGACATTAACGCACAAGAATTAAGTGAAATTTTGACCGAAAAAACAGCCATCATTAATGAGCAAGGCAATAAAATTTGGCTTAATTTAATTACCCGCGAATCCAGCGATCCTATTTTTTATTCTCTGGAAGAGAAATAAAATGAAAGATGTTGAGGATAATAATGTTTATTTGGCTTTAGATGACCATAAAAGTGATGAGTTTGTCTTAAAGCAGAATTTAGCCATCCTGATTGCCAATAAAAACGCAACACTGGAAAGCGTTGCCCAGGAAATGGTTTCTATACCCGCCGCGCTGGTGCGGATGAAATGGCAAAATCGCCGTGAAATTTATGCGCTACAGGCGAAAGAAGAGATCTATGGCGCCGCGATTGAGGCCATCATAGCCCAACAACCCGAACTGCGGGATAAAATCATGGCCCGGCTGGAGAGCACCTACCAGCATATACTCGCGCGAGAAACGGCCACCTTACGCCTGACGCGCAAGCTGTCCGAAGGCAGCTACGAACCGACCAGGATAACCACGGTCGCGTTAGATGAAAACAGATAAGAACAGGTTTGTGGGGCGTGGAATCAGGATAAGCAGGCCGGGTAGGTGAAAACCACTACCCGGCGAGAAAGTTACTTCGCTTTCACGGTCTCTTCACCGACCAGACCAATCTTCAGGAAACCCGCCTGATGCAGCGAGTCCATTACCTTCATCATGGTTTCATAATCGACGGTCTTATCCGCGCGGAAGAAAATTGTGGTGTCTTTCTTCCCTTCTGTCAGCGTATTGAGCTCGCTAATCATGGTTTCATCCGTCACCTGATTGTTGCCGATAAACATACTTTTATCGGCTTTGACTGACAGATAAACCGGTTTTTCGGGACGCGGCTGCGGCGTACTGGTGGAGGCAGGGAGATTCACCTTCACATCTACTGTTGCCAGCGGCGCGGCCACCATAAAGATGATCAATAAAACCAACATAACGTCGATAAACGGCGTCACGTTGATTTCATGCATTTCACCGTTATCGTCCAGGTTTTCATTAAAGCTCATTGCCATGGAACATTACCCTACACGTAATTTCTGCGCAGCACGTACCGGATGCGCGGAGGCGCTGGCGTTCAGGTCCAGATCGCGGCTTTGCAGCAACAGCACCTGCGCCGCGACATCGCCCAGCATCGCTTTATAGCTGCCAATCTGACGTGCGAAAATATTGTAGATGACGACCGCAGGAATCGCCGCAACCAGACCAATCGCGGTCGCTAACAGCGCTTCTGCAATACCCGGCGCAACAACGGCCAGGTTGGTGGTTTGGGTTTGTGCGATCCCGATGAAGCTGTTCATGATGCCCCATACCGTACCGAATAAACCCACGAATGGCGAGATTGCCCCGATGGTGGCCAGGTATCCGTTACCGCGTCCCATATGACGACCTACTGCCGCCACACGACGCTCCAGACGGAAACCGGTGCGCTCTTTAATACCTTCGTTGTCGTCACTGCCTTCCGACAGTTCCAGCTCGTTCTGCGCTTCATAAATCAACTGTGCGCCAAGGCTTTTAGCATCGAATCCTGCGGCAATCTCGTTTGCCTGGTCTAAAGAGCGGGCATCCGCCAGCAGTTGCTGTTCACGCTTAAGACGGCGTTTCTGAGTAAAGAACTCAAGGCTCTTACTAAAGAAGATAGCCCAGGTGACCACTGACGCTAAAATCAGCCCAATCATCACGCACTTAACCACGATATCGGCGTGCTGATACATACCCCAGACGGAAAGGTCCGTCTGCATCAAATTATTACCCACTCTGTATCTCCAGGACGCAAATCACAAAATCTAAGCGTAATCATATCAAAACAACGTCGAATTGATAGTCGTTCTCATTACTATTTACATATTGCCGCACCTTTGGTTTCTTTTCCTTGCGCTTACGCAGTAAAAAAGTCACCAGAAGCATTTTGAGATTATTTTCTACTGTATGACCTTTCTGCAGGATGCGTCATCTTTGATTCATGGTAGTTTAGACATCCAGACGTATAAAAACAGGTAATACACCATGGCAGATAAACAACTTGAAACCAAACTCGTGCACGCAGGACGCAGTAAAAAGTACACGCTGGGCTCGGTAAATAGCGTGATCCAGCGCGCTTCTTCGCTGGTGTTTGACAGCGTTGAGGCAAAAAAGCAGGCCACGCGCAACCGTGCTAACGGTGCGCTTTTCTACGGACGTCGTGGAACCCTGACGCATTTTTCGCTGCAGGAAGCCATGTGCGAACTGGAAGGCGGCGCGGGCTGCGCGTTGTTCCCTTGCGGCGCGGCAGCCGTTGCCAACACCATCCTTGCCTTTGTTGAACAAGGCGATCATGTGTTGATGACCAATACCGCCTATGAACCCAGCCAGGACTTCTGCACCAAAATTCTCGGCAAACTAGGCGTCTCAACGGGCTGGTTTGATCCGCTGGTGGGTGCCGATATTGTGAAGCACATTCAGCCGAACACCAAAGTTGTCTTTCTGGAATCACCCGGCTCCGTCACCATGGAGGTACATGATGTGCCGGCAATTGTAGCCGCCGTCAGAAGCGTTGCGCCTGATGCAGTCATCATAATTGATAACACCTGGGCTGCCGGCGTGCTGTTCAAGGCGCTGGATTTCGGTATCGATATCTCGATTCAGGCGGGTACGAAATACCTGATTGGTCATTCCGACGGCATGGTCGGCACAGCGGTATCCAATGCCCGTTGCTGGGATCAACTGCGCGAAAATGCCTATCTGATGGGACAAATGCTCGACGCCGATACCGCCTATATGACCAGCCGTGGATTACGCACGCTGAGCGTACGCTTACGCCAGCATCATGAAAGCAGCTTAAAGGTCGCCGAGTGGCTGTCCAACCACTCACAGGTCGCCCGCGTTAATCACCCGGCGCTGCCCGGCAGTAAAGGCCATGAATTCTGGAAACGTGATTTTACCGGCAGCAGCGGGCTATTCTCCTTTGTGTTGAATAAGAAGCTAAATAATGAAGAGTTAGCCGCGTATCTGGATCACTTCAGCCTGTTCAGCATGGCCTACTCCTGGGGCGGTTTTGAGTCGCTGATTCTCGCCAACCAGCCGGAGCACATTGCGGCAATCCGTCCGCAAGGCGAGGTGGACTTCAGCGGAACGCTTATCCGTTTGCATATCGGTTTAGAGAATGTTGACGATCTGATTGCCGATTTAGCCGCAGGATTTGCCCGAATCGAGTAACATTGCCATAGATGGACATATATGCAGACACTTCTGGTGGAAAAGTCTGCAATTGTTGCGTCCGGGATCAAGGCATCCCGGACAATTCAGGAGTACAATCCACACATAAACGCTGTTCCACAGGAAAGTCCATGGTAGTTATTCAAGATATTGTCTCCGCGCTCTGGCAACACGACTTTGCCGCGCTGGCGGATCCACACGTTGTGAGCGTGGTGTACTTCGTCATGTTCGCCACACTGTTTTTAGAAAATGGCCTGCTGCCCGCCTCCTTTTTACCCGGAGACAGCCTGTTATTACTGGCTGGAGCGCTGATCGCCCAGGACGTGATGAGTTTTTTACCTACCATAGCTATTCTGACCGCCGCCGCCAGCCTGGGCTGCTGGCTCAGTTACATTCAGGGACGCTGGCTGGGCAACACGCGAACGGTAAAAGGCTGGCTGGCGCAATTACCTGAAAAATATCATCAGCGCGCCACCTGCATGTTTGACCAACACGGCCTGATGGCGCTGCTGGCCGGGCGCTTCCTGGCGTTCGTACGTACCTTGCTGCCGACTATGGCGGGAATTTCAGGGTTGCCTAACCGTCGATTCCAGTTTTTTAACTGGTTGAGCGGCCTGCTGTGGGTCACCGTCGTCACCAGCTTTGGCTACGCGCTGAGCATGATCCCGTTCGTTAAACGCCATGAAGATCAGGTGATGACCTTTTTAATGATCCTACCGATTGCCCTGTTAACCGCAGGTCTGTTGGGAACCCTGTTCGTGGTGATTAAAAAAAAATACTGTAGCGCCTGAGTCGCATCCGTAGGCCGGATAATCTCCGGCATTTTGCCTTATGGCGCGCAGCTTTAAGGCCTACGGTGTACCTTTCAGACGGACAAGAAATCAACTCCCCTGCATCATCCGAATTCTGGCCGCATCTTCCCCCGGCGTCACGCCAAAGAAACGTTTGAACTCCCGGCTAAACTGCGATGCGCTCTCATAGCCGACGCGCATGGCTGCCGCACTGGCCTTCATCCCGTCATGAATCATCATCATCCGCGCTTTATGCAGACGATAGCTTTTAAGATATTGCAGCGGCGACGTGCTGGTCACCGCTTTAAAATTATGATGAAACGCCGACACGCTCATGTTCGCCTCTGCCGCCAGCTGCTCTACATTGAGATTTTCGGTGTATTTGGTTTCAATCCGCTTCAGCACCCGGCTTATCAAGCTGAAATGCGTCTGACGACTGACCAGCGCAAGTAACGCGCCGCCGCGCGGCCCGGTCAGCACATGGTAGAGGATCTCGCGAATGATCTGTTTGCCGAGAATACGCGCATCCAACGGGCGCTCCATCACATCCAACAGTCGCTCAGCGGCGCAGAGAATTTCGTCTGAAAGCGTCGCGGAGTTAATTCCACTGGCCGCCATGGCAGGCTGAAACAGCTCGTCTTCTCCAATGTCCATCAACAGCTCCTGCAATTGCAGGATATCGACATTCAGATAAATTCCGGCCAACGGAACCTCCGGTGTCGCATACGTTTCACATTCAAAGGGTAAAGGTACGGTTAGCAGCAAGTATTCATTGGCGTCATAACGAAATACACGTTCATTGATATAACCAATTTTATGTCCAGAGAAGAGAAATATGATGCCTGGCTGATACATGACCGGTGTGCGCGCCGCTGGCACCGTTCCGTGCAGCAGGCGGACATCTGGCAGCAATGCACTGAGTTTATTTTCATTGTTTTTCAGCTGCTTAATTTTATCTGTCAGCAGAAGGCAGATCTCTTCACGGTTCATAAAGCACCATTTCATCATCGGTTTGCGACCCTGACATAATGCGCAGATTTATCCGTTTTCTCCAGTAATCTGTAGAAATGGGCAAGACATCGGCAGAAATGAGCATTGAGAGCAGCGCGGCTGGCGACCACAATGTTCATCATCCGGCAGACACTCTCCTGCCCTCTTTTTTACCCACACAAGGGAACGAGCAATGAACAATTTTAATCTCCATACCCCAACCCGAATTCTGTTCGGTAAAGGCGCTATTGCAGAGCTGCGCGACCAAATCCCTCAGGATGCCCGCGTACTGATTACCTACGGCGGCGGCAGTGTGAAAAAAACCGGTGTCCTGGCACAGGTTCAGGATGCACTGAAAGGCCTGGACGTGCTGGAGTTTGGCGGTATTGAGCCAAACCCGTCTTATGAAACGCTAATGAATGCGGTAAAGCTCGTGCGTGATGAAAAAGTAACGTTCCTGCTGGCAGTGGGCGGCGGTTCGGTACTGGACGGCACCAAATTCATCGCGGCAGCAGCACAGTACGCTGACGGCATCGACCCATGGCGTATTCTGGAAACTCACGGCAACGACGTAAAAAGCGCCATCCCGATGGGCTCCGTATTAACCCTGCCCGCCACCGGTTCTGAATCTAACTCCGGCGCGGTCATCTCGCGGAAAACCACCGGCGACAAACTGGCCTTTATGACCCCGTTTGTACAACCGGTATTTGCCGTTCTGGATCCGGTTTACACCTATACCCTACCGCCACGTCAGGTTGCGAACGGCGTTGTAGATGCCTTCGTGCATACCGTTGAGCAGTATGTAACTTATCCGGTCGACGGGAAAATTCAGGATCGCTTTGCCGAAGGCATTCTGCTTACGCTGATCGAAGAAGGTCCGAAAGCCTTGCAGGAGCCGGAAAACTACAACGTGCGTGCGAACGTGATGTGGGCGGCAACCCAGGCGCTGAACGGCCTGATTGGCGCAGGCGTACCGCAGGACTGGGCAACCCATATGCTGGGCCACGAACTGACCGCGATGCATGGTCTGGATCATGCGCAAACGCTGGCCATCGTTCTGCCTGCGCTGTGGAATGAAAAACGCGATACCAAGCGTGCCAAACTGCTGCAATACGCAGAGCGTATCTGGAATATCACCGAAGGTTCCGAAGACCAGCGTATTGATGCCGCCATTGCCGCTACCCGTGCTTTCTTCGAACAAATGGGCGTACCAACACGCTTGTCTGACTACGGTCTGGACGGTAGCTCCATCCCGGCGCTGCTGGAAAAACTGCAAGCGCACGGCGGTACGAAACTGGGTGAACATCAGGACATTACGCTCGACGTCAGCCGTCGGATTTACGAAGCTGCCCGCTAAGGTTTTTTAACCTCCGCCTTTCGTTTTTGGGTATTTATACCAGACTTAAGTCACACCTAACTCACCGGAGCTTGCTCCGGTGACTGTAATCCAGGGGGGAATTATGACCGGTCCAACCATTATCAAGCTACAGGATGGTAACGTCATGCCGCAACTGGGCCTGGGGGTCTGGAAGGCAAGCAACGAAGAAGTCATTACCGCTATCCATAAAGCACTGGAAGTGGGTTATCGTTCGATTGATACCGCCGCCGCATATAAAAACGAAGAAGGTGTCGGCAAAGCGATACGTAATGCCGGCGTGCCGCGGGAAGAGTTATTCATCACCACCAAGCTGTGGAATGATGATCAGAAACGCGCCCGTGAAGCCTTACTCGAAAGCATGGAGAAACTCCAGCTCGATTACCTCGATCTTTACCTGATGCACTGGCCTGTTCCGGCGATCGATCACTACGTTGAAGCGTGGGAAAACATGATCGATCTGCAAAAAGAAGGGCTGATTAAGAGCATCGGCGTGTGCAACTTTCAGATCAATCATCTCCAGCGCCTGATCGATGAAACTGGCGTTCATCCCGTGATCAACCAGATAGAACTGCACCCACTTATGCAGCAGCGCCAGCTTCATGCCTGGAACGCCACGCATAAGATCCAGACCGAATCCTGGAGTCCATTGGCGCAGGGCGGGAAAGACGTCTTCGACCAAAAGATCATCCGTGACCTCGCAGAGAAATATGGTAAATCACCAGCGCAGATTGTCATCCGCTGGCATCTGGATAACGGTCTGGTGGTTATTCCGAAATCGGTGACGCCTGCCCGTATCGCTGAAAACTTTAACGTCTGGGACTTCCGCCTGGATAAAGAAGAATTAGGCGAAATCGCGAAACTCGATCAGGGCAGACGGCTGGGACCAGACCCGGACCAGTTCGGCGGTTAATCTCTTCTCTCCGGCCCGACACTCCCGTCGGGCCTTGCTGGCAATGAAATATCAGGAAACAATTAACATACATATATTGATGTATTTCTTGCAGTCGCTGGAGCAGCATTACGCAACATAACCTGTTAATTATTCAATAAATATATTCATCTAATGAATATATTTACCACACCTATAGGTGCGTAATCGTGGCTGATAAAAAAAGTAATGGCGTCAAATGGCTCCCATTAATTCTTATAGTACTCATTTCTGCCGGTCTCTGGCAGCTTACTCCCCCCACTGGGTTAAGTGCGCCAGCCTGGCATTCGGCAATTATCTTCGTTGCCACCATCGCCTCTATTGTGGCGAAAGTCTTACCCATCGGCGCGGTCGGCATTATTGGTATTACGGTGTTCGCGCTCGCCTATGCTGCCGGCGATAAAACCGCCAGCGGCGCCATCACCACGGCACTCAGCGAACTGAACAGCTCACTTATCTGGCTTATCGTCGTGGCCTTTATGATTGCCCGTGGGTTTATCAAAACCGGCCTCGGACGACGCATTGCGTTGCAGATGATCCGCCTGCTCGGCAAGCGCACGCTGGGACTCGCCTACGGTCTGGCTTTTGCCGATCTGATCCTCTCTCCCGCTATGCCGAGTAATACGGCGCGCTGCGGCGGCGTCATCTATCCGATTGCCGACTCTCTGGCGCGTAGTTTCCATTCGAACCCGGAAGATGAGTCCCGCAGTAAAATCGGCACCTTTCTTATCACCTGTATTGGCAACGTCAACGACGTGACGGCAGCACTGTTTATGACCGGCTATACCGGCAACCTGCTGGCAGTAAAACTGGCGGCCAACGCCGGGGTTACGCTGACCTGGGGCGGCTGGTTTATGGCGGCGCTGCTACCTTGTCTGGTCTCTTTGCTGCTCGTTCCGCTACTGGTCTACTGGCTGGTGCGCCCGGAAATCAAACACACGCCGGATGCCCCTAACCTGGCGCGCAAAGAGCTGGCGGAAATGGGCCGCATGTCACGCGGTGAATGGCTGATGCTGGCAACCGTCGGCGTACTGCTGGTGCTGTGGATTTTTGGCGATACGCTGGGCGTTGACGCCACCACCGCCTCGTTTGTAGGGCTGTCGATTTTATTGCTGAGCGGCGTACTGAGCTGGGAGGACGTCAAAAGTGAGAAAGGGGCATGGGATACGCTGATTTGGTTTGCCGCGCTACTGATGATGGCGAATCAGTTGAAAAAACTGGGCTTCACCACCTGGTTCGGCAATCTGATTGGCGATAGCCTGAGCAGTACTATGCACGGGACCAGTTGGGTGATCGTCCTGCTACTGCTGAACGCCGCCTATTTCTATACCCACTACTTTTTTGCCAGCGGAAATGCGCAGATTGCCGCGCTGTATGCCGTTTTCCTCGGCGTCGGGCTGCATCTGAATATTCCCGCGGCCCCCACGGCGCTAATGCTGGCCTTCACCAGCAGTTTGTACTGCTCGCTCACCCAGTACACTCATGCTCGCGGTCCAATTCTGTTTGGCGCAGGGTACGTTCCAACGGGCGTCTGGTGGCGCACAGGATTTATCATCAGCCTGTTTAACCAGGCGGTCTTTATTACCGTGGGTCTGATGTGGTGGAAGGTGTTGGGTCTGTACTAAACTGACTGCGTTCTGAGGAATACCTTACCTGCGGAGAAAAGGAATGACCTGTATTTTCTGTCAAATTGTTGAAGGCAAAGCGCCCTGCCATAAGGTATGGGAAGACGAGCACCACCTGGCTTTTCTGTCGATTTTCCCGAACACCGACGGTTTTACCGTGGTGATCCCGAAAAAACATTACCCGAGCTATGCCTTCGATATGCCGCCGCAGGCGTTAGCGGACCTGATGCTGGCGACCCAAAAAGTGGCTAAGAAACTGGATAAGGCTTTCCCGGATGTCAGTCGTACGGGAATGTTCTTCGAAGGTTTCGGCGTAGACCATGTGCACAGTAAATTAAGTCCTATGCACGGTACTGGCGATTTAACCCACTGGAAACCGATTGAATCGCGGCAGAACAAATTTTTCGAGCAGTATGAAGGATATCTGTCGTCACACGATCATGAACGGGCTGATGACGAAAAACTGGCCGCATTAGCGGCCAGAATTCGTGAGGCATAAATACTGATCTCTTCTGCCCGATAGCGGTGCAAGCACCTTATCCGGGCAAGACAGATTAACGTCCCGCCACTTTCCCGCGTTTTTTGTTCGCGGCAGGCGTCTGACGCTGGTGCGCCACTGGCGTGTGTTTGGTCAGCGCCGGACGAGTATGACGGTTCTGGCGACGCGCTTCGCGCATCTCTTCCAGCGTAGGCGCCGGAACCAGACATTCGCGACGCCCGCCGATCAGATGCTTTTTACCCATATCTTCCAGCGCCTGGCGGATTAACGGCCAGTTGGCCGGATCGTGGTAGCGCAACAGGGCTTTATGCAGACGACGCTGCTTATCACCTTTCGGCACCACCACGTCTTCACTCTTATAACCAATTTTACCCAACGGGTTTTTC
Source organism: Citrobacter werkmanii (assembly GCF_008693645.1). Taxonomy (NCBI): domain Bacteria; kingdom Pseudomonadati; phylum Pseudomonadota; class Gammaproteobacteria; order Enterobacterales; family Enterobacteriaceae; genus Citrobacter; species Citrobacter werkmanii. The sequence continues at coordinate 4,351,589 of NZ_CP044101.1, forward strand.
CCGGTGTAATACATGGTTGTGGAGTTCGCCAACGGCGATGGATAGAAGTTCTGCACCTGATCCAGACGGAAACGACGTTGTTTCAGCCACAGCGCCAGATTCACCATATCCTCATCACGCGTACCCGGGTGTGCGGAGATAAAATACGGGATCAGGTACTGCTCTTTACCGGCCTGTTTAGAGTAGGTATCGAACAATTCCTTGAAGCGATCGTAGCTGCCCATCCCCGGCTTCATCATCTTCGACAGCGGGCCTTCTTCAGTATGCTCTGGCGCAATCTTCAGATAGCCGCCCACGTGATGGGTAGCCAGTTCTTTGATGTAGCGTGGGTCTTCCACCGCGATGTCATAGCGCACACCGGATGCGATAAGGATCTTTTTAATGCCTTTGAGATCACGCGCCCGGCGATAGAGGTTAATTGTCGGCTCATGATTGGTATCCATGTGCGGACAAATATCCGGATAGACGCATGACAGACGACGGCAGGTTTGCTCCGCACGCGGTGACTTACAGCGCAGCATATACATGTTCGCCGTTGGGCCGCCGAGATCGGAAATCACGCCGGTAAAGCCCGGGACGGTGTCGCGAATGGCTTCGATTTCATTGATGATCGAATCTTCAGAGCGACTCTGGATGATACGGCCTTCGTGCTCTGTTATCGAACAGAACGAGCAGCCGCCAAAGCAGCCACGCATTATGTTGATCGAGAAACGGATCATCTCATAGGCCGGAATACGGCTGTCGCCATACGCCGGATGCGGTACACGCTTGTACGGTAACGCAAAGACGCTGTCCATCTCTTCGGTAGACAGCGGAATAGCTGGCGGGTTGATCCAGATGTAGCGATCGCCATGCTTTTGCATCAGCGCACGCGCGCAGCCTGGGTTAGTTTCGTGGTGCAGGATACGCGACGCATGCGCATACAGCACTTTATCGCCCTTCACTTTTTCGAAGGACGGTAGCAGCACGTAGGTTTTTTCCCACGGTTTCGGACGCGGCGGCTGCACGGTGACCGCTTTCGCTTCCTGCTTTTTCGGTGCGACAGGTTTGTTATCAGCACACGGCAGATCTTCACCGTAAGGATGCGGGATCGGGTCAATCTTGCCTGGCGTGTCGAGACGCGTAGAATCCACCCCACTCCAGCCCGGCAACGCTTCTTTAACCATAATAGCGGTGTTACGCACATCGCGGATCTGATCGATAGTTTCCCCCATCGCCAGACGATGCGCCACTTCCACCAGCGGACGTTCGCCGTTGCCGAACATCAGCATATCGGCTTTCGAATCCACCAAAACGGAGCGGCGAACGGTATCAGACCAGTAATCGTAGTGCGCGGTGCGGCGCAGGCTGGCCTCAATGCCGCCAAGAATAACCGGCACATCTTTCCATGCTTCTTTACAGCGCTGGGTATAGACCAGCGTGGCGCGGTCCGGACGTTTACCCGCCACGTTGTCCGGCGTGTAGGCATCATCATGGCGCAGTCGGCGATCGGCGGTATAACGGTTGATCATCGAGTCCATGTTGCCAGCGGTCACACCAAAGAACAGGTTCGGTTTACCCAAACGCATAAAATCGTCTTTGTTGTTCCACTCCGGCTGGGCGATAATTCCGACGCGAAAGCCCTGAGCTTCCAGCATACGGCCACAAATCGCCATACCAAAGCTTGGGTGGTCGACGTAGGCATCGCCGGTCACCAGAATGATGTCGCAGCTATCCCAGCCAAGTTGGTCCATTTCGTCACGTGACATCGGCAAAAACGGTGCCGGGCCAAAACAGGCAGCCCAGTACTGCGGCCAGGAGAAAAGGTCTCTGTCCGGTTGGATCAGGGATATTGCGCTCATAGTGCTTCCAAAAATGGTAAAAAAATAATCAAAGGCCGGGGATTATACGCTGTATGTCGGCAAGAAATGAAGTGGAGTCTGAACCAGACCAGTAGAAAGTTGTATAAATTGTTAAATTTTACGACAGCCATTTTTATCAATCATAATTAACACCATGCCGGCCAGCTGAGATCACTCTTTTCGGCGGGGGATTTTTCATTGCGACTCAACGATTCACTGCATATTTCCCAGTTACGGGTTGTTGTTCACCTGTGCGGATTTCTGGTTCTTCTCTACAGCTTCTCCATGCTGCCGCCGATGACCATCGCTCTGTTAAATAAAGAGCGGAGCTTTTTCGCATTTTTCAGCACATTTATGACTTTCTTTACCCTCGGCGGCGGGGCGTGGCTGGCAACCAAACATGCGGGAATTCAACTGAGAACCCGAGATGGATTCGTCATTATCGTTTTGTTCTGGCTACTGTTTTCGTTAATTAGCGCAATGCCGATGTGGATGGACGATGGCTTAAATCTCTCCTTTGCCGATGCCCTGTTCGAAGGGGTTTCCGGGATTACCACCACAGGCGCAACGGTGATTGACGACGTCAGCGCCTTGCCGAAATCGTATCTTTACTATCGTGCTCAGCTCAATTTTATTGGCGGCCTGGGCGTTATTGTCCTCGCCGTGGCGGTATTACCGCTGCTGGGTATTGGCGGCATGAAACTGTATCAGTCTGAAATGCCTGGCCCCTTCAAAGAAGAACGCCTCACGCCAAGGCTTGCCGATACCGCACGTACGCTGTGGTTGACCTACGTCATTCTGGGTCTTATTTGTACTCTGGCCTACTGGGCTGCCGGGATGTCGTTTTTCGACGCCTTATGCCACGGGCTGTCGACGGTCTCTCTTGGCGGATTTTCCACTCGCAGCGAGAGCATCGGCTTTTATAACAGCCACGCTATAGAACTCGTCGCCGGACTGTTCTCACTGTTATCCGCGTTTAACTTCACCCTCTGGTACGTTGCTATTGTAAAACGTACCTTCAAGCCCTTTCGTCGTAATGCCGAGCTGCGTTTCTTTCTGCTAATTGCGCTGGTGGTCACGCTGATCGCCACCTGGCAGGTCTGGCGGGCAGGTATGTACGGGCTAACGGACAGCCTGGTGCATGCCTTTTTTCTGGCCAGCTCCATGCTGACGGATAATGGCCTGTCAACGGCGGATTACGCGCAGTGGCCCTCGCACACGATCTTCATGCTGCTTAGCGCCAGCTTCTTCGGCGGTTGTGTGGGATCGACGTGCGGGGGAATTAAAGTGCTGCGCTTTTTGATTATGTTCAAGCAGTGCCGCCAGGAATTACACCAGCTCGCGCATCCTCGCGCCCTGCTGAACATCAAAGTGGGTAACAGCGTGGTAAGCGACAGGGTGGTGCGTTCGGTATGGAGCTTTTTCTTTCTCTACGTTTTGTTCACCAGCTTTTTTATCTGGGCGCTCAATCTGATGGGCTACGATCTCTTCTCCTCTTTCGCCACCGTCGCCGCCTGCATCAACAATATGGGGCTGGGATTTGGCGTTACCGCCACGACGTTTGGCACGTTAAATGAGGAGGCAAAGCTGCTGATGTGCGCGGCCATGATCATGGGGCGTCTGGAGATTTACCCCATACTGATCCTGTTTTCGCGCATGTTCTGGCGGGCGTAACGCAAACCCCGGCGCGTTACGGCGCCGGGTTCACCAGGATCTGACCGATCGAGCCACGATCCGCCATTTCCAGCGTCTGGCTGTTAAAGTAGAACGGGAAATGCGCCCAGGAAGGTTGACCGTAATAAACCAGTAGCTCGACCTGACCATCTACCCAAACGGTATCTTTCCAGCCTCTGTCTTCCGGGAACGGCATCGCGCCGTTCACATTACGGATCAGGAACGAGACGCCCTCAATATGGAAAGACTGCGGCATATCCGCCCGCACCGTCCAGCGCTCCCAGGTACCCTGCTGCGCGGTAATATCCATGCGGTTGACGTCCCACAACTGACCGTTGATCCCCGGATCGTCATCCAGGCTGATATCACGGCTGCGAATCGGCGAACCGCTGAGGATCTCGGTTGGCAGCAGGCGCATTGGCAGGCTGTCAGTCACCAGCGGCAAGAGGCCGGTTGGTCGCAGAGTCAGCACCAGCGTGGAGATAAGAATACTTGATGGTTCAAAGAATCCCCGGATCCTGTCGACAATGCTGGCCGCCTCGCCACAGGTAATAGAGACCTCATTACCGTTAGTCATATCCACCAGGATCTCACGACGTTCGCCTGGCGCCAGCGAGAGCTGTTTCAATGAAACAGGCGCGGGTAAAAAGCCCTGATCGCTGGAAATCACATGCAGCGCACGGCCATCACTCATTTGCAGTTGGTAACGACGCGAGTTTGACGCGTTCAGCAAACGCAAGCGTACCCAACCGCGGGAGACTTCGACATACGGACTTTGCGCCCCATTAACCAGAAGCGTATCCCCAACAAAACCGCCGCTGCCGGGTTCGCTGTATTCCGGCGTCCCAAAGTTGTCCAGACGCTTGTCCTGGATAATGATCGGAAAATCATCCACGCCGTAATGGTTGGGAATAGACAGGGATTTACTGACCTCATCTTCAACCAGCCACATCCCGGCAAGACCGTTATAGACCTGCTGAGCAGTACGATTTGGCGTATTGGCGTGATACCACAGCGTGGCGGCATTCTGGCGGATCGGCAGCACTGGCGCCCAATCCGCATTAGGGGACATCATGCGCGCCGGGCCCCCCATCAGCGGACCAGGCACCTGTAATCCGGCGACGGTCATCGAGACATTTTCTGTCAGACGATTGCTGTAAATAAGCTTGACGTCATCCCCTTTCCAGACGCGAATTGTCGGTCCCAGGTAGCGGCCGTTAATCCCCCAGACAGGCGCGCGCGTGCCTTGTGTAAAGGACCAATGCGCGCGTTGCAGCGTCATAAATAACGGCTGCCCCCGACGAGACTCCAGCAGTGGAGGCACAGGTAACGGTTGTTGCTGACCGGCAGCATTAGCCTTCAGCGGAACAGCACCTGCACACAGTGCGATCCCCGATGCCTGAATGAACTGACGCCGACTGAATGACATATAAACTCCATGAAAAACTGGCGATTAACACGCAGGAAATCTTTTCCTGTAAAAAACCCGAATTGTGCGGATTAAACCTTACCGGCGGCTTCCCGCTCAGCAACTTCTTTATCGAGTTCTGCGATTTTTTGTTCCATCAGCGAGCGGCAATGCGCTGCCAGTTCACGAACCTGATCTTTACCAAAGTGGCTAATATCCACCGGCGGCAACATCTCTACAATCGCCAGACCATTATTGAGTCGGTTTAATTTGATCTTGTTCGAGGTTGTAGAAACGCAGACTGGAATGACCGGAACGCCTGCAGCAATCGCCGCATGAAACGCGCCGGTTTTAAACGGCAGCAGACCACGGCCGCGGCTGCGCGTCCCTTCCGGGAACATCCAGATAGAAATACGACGTTTTTTGAAATGGTTCACCACGGCTGCAATGGTGCTGTGCGCTTTAGCACGGTTGTTTCTGTCGATCAACAGGTTACCGGTTAACCAGTACAACTGCCCGAAGAACGGGATCCACAGCAGGCTTTTTTTACCCACCGTTACCGTCGGCGGCTGAACGATATTCGAAGCGGTAACCATGTCATAGTTGTTCTGGTGGTTACAAATATAGATAGCATTACCATAATTCTGCGCGTCTGCCGGCATGCGGCACTCGACCTTCAGGCCATAAAGGGGAGCCAGGCGGCCAAACATATGACCGAACGTTGCAACGTGTTTTGGATTCCGTGGGCTGAACAGACAGTATATACAACCGAAAATACAGACCAGAATGCAGTAAATAACAGTAATGATTAAACGAAAAATATATAACATAACAACCTCTAAGGCCTAAGAGCCTGGCATTTTACGTCACCGGATACATAACTCTGCATCAGGTTAGGGCTTTGTTAAGGCGGCTCTCTGGAAAAGCGTATTGTTAATCGCAACGCACGAATAAACAACGGTTTTACGGGAAATTTTAACGTTGGCTCTCCCTGAGCGAAAGCAGGGAGAGCCGGGCAGTCGCGTTATTCTTCGCTGTCGCCCTGACTGGCGCGTCGAGGCGAGTCAATTTCAATGCGATCGATACGCTGTAGACCACGCATCAGCGTGCCGCGACGACCGCGTTCGCCGGTCACTTTCTGCAACTCTTCAGGACGCAGTTTAATTTTGCGTTTACCGACATGAATAGTCAGCGTGCTTTGCGGCGGCAGCACATAGAGCAGCGCCAGGCCATCTACGCCTTTCGCCGCTTCTGCTGAAGGGATATTGATAATCTTGTTCCCTTTGCCTTTCGACAGTTGCGGCAAATCGCTCACCGGGAACATCAACATCCTACCGGCCATCGTTATCGCCAGCAGCATATCGGTTTCATCTTCAATCACCACCGGCGGCATAACGCGCGCATTTTCAGGCAGCGTAATCAATGCTTTACCCGCACGGTTACGTGCTACCAGATCGTTGAAGGTACAGACAAAACCGTAGCCCGCATCGGATGCCATCAGCAGTTTCTGATCGTCGCCTTCCATCAGCATATGCTCCACCGTCGCGCCCGGCGGCAGCGTGAGCTTACCGGTCAATGGTTCGCCCTGACCACGTGCCGACGGCAGCGTAATCGGGTCGATGGCGTAGCTGCGTCCGGTCGAGTCAACGAACACCACCGGCTGGTTGCTCTTGCCCTTCACTGCCGACTTAAAGCTGTCGCCCGCTTTATAGCTTAATCCTGGCGCATCAATGTCGTGGCCTTTGGCGCTACGCACCCAACCACTCTGAGACAATACAATGGTCACCGGCTCAGACGGCAGCATGTCGTGCTCGCTCATCGCCTTCGCTTCTTCGCGTTCCTGCAGCGGGGAGCGGCGATCGTCGCCATAGGCCTCGGCATCAGCCTGCAGCTCTTTCTTCAGCAGGTTATTCATTTTACGCTCGGAAGCGAGAATGGCCTGCAGTTGATCGCGCTCTTTCGCCAGTTCATCCTGCTCACCGCGGATTTTCATCTCTTCGAGTTTGGCAAGATGGCGCAATTTCAGCTCAAGGATAGCTTCAGCCTGCGTTTCAGAAATGCCAAACCGCGACATCAGCTCAGGCTTAGGTTCATCTTCATGACGAATGATCTCGATCACTTCGTCAATGTTGAGGAACGCCACCAGCAAACCTTCAAGGATATGCAGGCGCTTAAGCACTTTTTCCAGACGATAGTTCAGGCGACGACGCACGGTATCACGGCGGAACGCCAGCCATTCGGTGAGGATCTCCAGCAGGTTTTTCACCGCCGGGCGACCGTCGAGGCCAATCATGTTCAGGTTGATACGGTAGCTTTTTTCCAGATCGGTGGTGGCAAACAGGTGGTTCATTACCTGTTCCATATCCACGCGATTGGAGCGCGGGACAATCACCAGACGGGTCGGGTTTTCGTGATCCGATTCGTCACGCAGGTCGTCAACCATCGGCAGCTTTTTGTTGCGCATTTGAGCAGCGATCTGCTCCAGCACTTTTGCCCCGGAAACCTGATGCGGCAGCGCGGAAATCACCACCGCGCCGTCTTCTTTCGTCCATACCGCGCGCATACGCACGGAGCCGCGTCCGTTTTCGTAAATCTTACGAATTTCCGCACGCGAGGTAATAATCTCGGCTTCGGTCGGGTAATCCGGCCCCTGCACGATGTCCAGCAGTTGATCGAGCGTTGTTTTCGGCTGCTCAATCAGCGTAATCGCCGCTTTGGCGACTTCTCGCAGGTTATGCGGCGGAATGTCCGTCGCCATACCAACGGCAATACCGGTCGTACCGTTCAGCAGAATATTTGGCAGACGCGCAGGCAGCATCTTTGGTTCCTGCATGGTGCCGTCGAAGTTTGGCACCCAGTCCGACGTTCCCTGGCCGAGTTCACCCAGCAGGACTTCCGCATATTTAGACAAGCGGGATTCGGTATAACGCATCGCCGCGAAGGATTTGGGATCGTCGGGCGCCCCCCAGTTTCCCTGACCATCAACCAGCGGATAACGGTAAGAGAACGGCTGCGCCATCAGCACCATCGCTTCATAGCAGGCGCTGTCGCCGTGCGGGTGGTATTTACCCAGCACGTCACCGACGGTACGGGCGGATTTTTTAAATTTGGCGCTGGCATTCAGCCCCAGTTCGGACATTGCATACACAATGCGACGCTGAACGGGTTTCAAACCATCGCCAATAAATGGCAACGCCCTGTCCATGATGACGTACATGGAGTAGTTCAGATAGGCGTTTTCCGTGAATTCATGCAGCGCCAGGCGCTCTGCCATATCGCTCATTAATCGTGGTTCCTCAACTTTGTACCCCTCTATTGAAGGGCAATATTGCCGCAGATACTACCCTATCTGGCGTGTTGAGTCACAAAGAAAAGGGCCGCGAATGCGGCCCTGATGGGGATTATTTAGCAACTTTGCTAATCTGTTTCACGTCGATTTCAACGGAGTTCCAGTCTTTATCCACTTCGCCCTGGATCTCAACCACATCCTGCGGGGTTACGGTTACGCCGTTCCAGCGCTTATGGTCAATATCCACATTCACCGTGCCGGTCGCATCTTTAAACACATACAAATCGTCGGAAATACGCTCAACGATGTTCCCACGCAAGGTAACCCACGCATCATCGCGAAGCGATTTAGCACTTGCTACCGTCGTGATGCTGCCGTTCGGGCCGACAAACCCGCCGCTTTGGCTTTGCGTGGTCGTCGTTGGCCCAGAGAAGCCGCCCTGCTGCGCTGCCAGAACAGGTGCGGAACACAGTGCCATTACGGCAACCATTGCAGCTAATTTTTTCATCGTCATGTCTCCCTTTCATGTTGGTTTACGACTATTAAATAAGTTAATCCTTAACAAGTTCTTAAGGAAAAAAAAGATTCTTTTTTGCTGTACAGATGCGGCGGCGACAAGGTTTACTGACGGCAAAGAGAGTTTTCGCAGGGAAGAATATATGCGCATTTTACTGGTTGAAGATGATACGTTGATTGGCGATGGCCTTAAAACCGGTCTGAGTAAAATGGGTTTTAGCATCGACTGGTTTACCGAAGGACGTCAGGGGAAAGAAGCACTCTACAGTGCCCCGTATGATGCGGTAATCCTCGACCTGACGCTGCCAGGCATAGACGGACGGGATATCCTGCGCGAGTGGCGAGGCAACGGGAAGCAGGAACCGGTGCTGATCCTGACCGCCCGCGACGCGCTGGCAGAACGCGTTGAAGGCTTACGCCTGGGCGCGGACGACTATCTGTGTAAACCCTTCGCGTTGATTGAAGTTGCCGCCAGGCTGGAGGCGCTGGTGCGTCGTGCCAGCGGCCAGGCCAGCAACACATTACGCCATGGCGAGGTGACGCTTGATCCCGGCGCGCTGGTCGCCACGGCGGCTGGCGAACCGTTGTCTCTTAAGCCCAAAGAGTTCGCGCTGCTGGAGCTGCTTATGCGTAACAAGGGCCGCGTCCTGCCCCGCAAACTGATTGAAGAAAAACTGTATACCTGGGACGAAAACGTCTCCAGCAATGCGGTTGAAGTACACGTCCATCACTTACGCCGTAAGCTCGGCAGCGACGTTATCCGTACCGTGCATGGCATTGGCTACACCCTGGGTGACGCATGAAACTCGCACAACGTCTCAGCCTGCGCATCAGGCTAACGCTTATCTTCATGATTTTGGTTTTAGTGACCTGGCTGATTTCCAGCTTTGTCGCCTGGAAGCAAACCACCGACAACGTGAATGAGATGTTCGACACGCAGCAAATGCTGTTCGCCAAGCGTCTGGTCACGCTGGATCTTGATGAACTCAAAGCCTCTGAACGCATCGCGCATACCCCGAAAAAATTCAAACATGGTCATATTGACGACGATGTACTGACCTTTGCGGCCTACACGCCAGAAGGGAAAATGGTTCTTCACGATGGAGATAATGGCCAATACATTCCCTACAGCTATCGCCGGGAAGGTTTTGACGATGGCTATCTGAATGGCGACAACGATAAATGGCGTTTTGTCTGGCTGACTTCCGCAGATAAAAAGTATCGAATCGTTGTCGGGCAGGAATGGGAATATCGTGAAGATATGGCTTTAGCGATTGTGACAGCACAATTGGTGCCGTGGTTGGTCGCTCTGCCGCTGATGCTGTTAATCCTGATTGTGTTGTTAAGTCTTGAACTTAAGCCACTGAAGAAACTGGCGCAGGCGCTACGTTTACGCGACCCGGAATCAGAAGAACCGCTCAGTTTGAAAGGCATTCCTGGCGAAGTCCGCCCGTTGGTTGAATCACTCAACCAACTTTTCACCCGTATTCATACCACCATGGTGCGTGAACGGCGCTTTACTTCAGATGCCGCTCACGAGTTGCGTAGTCCATTGACGGCGCTGAAAGTGCAAACCGAAGTGGCGCAACTGTCTGACGATGACCCGCAGGCACGGCAAAAAGCCTTAATGCAGATGCAGGCCGGGATCGATCGCGCCACGCGTCTGGTCGATCAGTTACTGACGCTTTCGCGCCTTGACTCCCTCGACAATCTTCAGGATGTGGCGGAAATCTCGCTGGAGGAGTTGCTGCAATCTTCGGTGATGGATATCTACCATTCGGCCCAGCAGGCGCATATTGACGTACGTTTGCAGATAAACGCGCACGGCATCACATGTACCGGGCAACCGCTGTTACTCAGCCTGATGGTGCGAAATCTGCTGGATAATGCGATTCGCTATAGTCCACGGGGAAGTATTGTGGAAGTGACGCTCAACGCCCGCAATTTTAGCGTCAAAGATAATGGTCCAGGTATTGCGCCGGAAGTTCTGATGCACATTGGAGAACGCTTTTATCGCCCACCGGGGCAAAGCGTGACCGGCAGCGGTCTGGGGCTGTCAATTGTCCGTCGCATCGCGACCTTACACAGAATGTCAGCCTCGTTTGGTAATGCGCCGCAAGGCGGCTTTGAAGCTAAAATCAGTTGGTAACTGCGTTATTATTGCTCAGTCAGCAAAAGACTTTGCACATTTTGCTAATTTCACCGTACCGATCATCAGCGTAGAATCGGCCTCAAACGTTATTCTTTGAGGACACAAAATGAGCAACATCCTGATTATCAACGGTGCGAAAAAATTTGGCCATTCTAATGGGCAATTGAATGACACCCTGACCGAGGTCGCGGACGGTATCCTGCGCGACCTCGGGCATGATGTTAGAGTCGTACGCGCTGACAGCGACTATGATGTGCAAGCAGAAGTGCAGAACTTCGTCTGGGCAGACGCCGTTATCTGGCAAATGCCGGGTTGGTGGATGGGCGCGCCGTGGACGGTGAAGAAATACATTGATGACGTGTTCACTGCCGGGCACGGTACGCTGTACGCCAGCGATGGCCGCACGCGTTCAGATGCGTCAAAAAAATACGGTTCCGGCGGACTGATTCAGGGCAAAAAATACATGCTGTCTCTGACCTGGAACGCGCCGATGGAAGCCTTTACGGAAAAAGATCAGTTCTTCCATGGCGTTGGGGTTGATGGCGTTTATCTCCCATTCCATAAAGCAAACCAGTTCCTGGGAATGGAAGCGCTGCCGACCTTTATCACCAATGACGTGATTAAAATGCCGGATGTCCCGCGTTATATCGCAGAATATCGCAAGCATCTGAACGAAATTTTTGGTTAACTGGTAACCTGGAATTAGAAGGAGTTAACCATGCTTACCGTTATTGCAGAAATCCGTACACGTCCAGGTCAACATCACCGCCAGGCGGTACTGGATCAGTTCGCTAAAATCGTTCCGATCGTTTTACAGGAAGAAGGTTGCCACGGCTACGCGCCGATGGTCGATCATGCTGCTGGCGTCAGTTTTCAGACTACAGCCCCGGATTCAATCGTCATGATTGAACAGTGGGAAAGCATCGCCCACCTTGAAGCGCATTTGCAGACCCCGCATATGAAAGCCTACAGCGAAGCCGTCAAAGGCGATGTGCTGGAGATGAATATTCGTATTCTGGAGCCGGGCATTTAAGTTATTGTTCTGGCCGCCGGGCCAGATAAGCGTACGCCATCGGGCATGATGACCTTGCCGGATGGCGGCACAAACCGCCTTATCCGGCCTACATACCCCTTACCCTTCGAGATCCGCCAGGTCGCCTTTCTCCTGCAACCAGTTACGACGATCTTCAGAACGCTTCTTGGCCAGCAGCATATCCATCACCGCGTTGGTGCGCTGATCGTCTTCATCATCGATGATGAGTTGCACCAGGCGACGAGTGTTCGGATCCAGCGTGGTTTCACGCAGTTGCATCGGGTTCATTTCACCCAGACCTTTAAAGCGCTGCACGTTCGGCTTGCCTTTCTTGCGCTTTAACTGCTCCAGTACGCCCGCTTTTTCTTCTTCCGTCAGCGCGTAATACACCTCTTTCCCGAGGTCGATACGGTATAACGGCGGCAGCGCCACGTACACGTGACCGTGTTTCACCAGCGTGCGGAAGTGTTTCACAAACAGTGCGCACAGCAGCGTGGCGATGTGCAGACCATCGGAGTCCGCATCCGCCAGGATACAGATCTTACCGTAACGTAACTGGCTCAGGTCGTCGCTGTCCGGATCGATACCGATCGCCACCGAAATATCGTGAACTTCCTGCGAGGCCAGCACTTCATCGGAAGAGACTTCCCAGGTATTGAGGATCTTACCTTTGAGCGGCATGATCGCCTGATACTCACGATCGCGCGCCTGTTTGGCCGATCCGCCCGCGGAGTCACCTTCGACGAGGAACAGTTCGGTGCGATTGAGATCCTGTGCGGTACAGTCCGCCAGTTTCCCCGGCAGCGCCGGACCGCTGGTCAGCTTTTTACGCACCACTTTTTTCGCCGCGCGCAGACGACGCTGGGCGCTGGAAATCGCCATCTCAGCCAGCAGTTCGGCTGACTGCACGTTCTGGTTCAGCCACAAGCTGAAGGCATCTTTCACCACCCCAGAGACAAATGCCGCGCACTGGCGCGAGGAGAGGCGCTCTTTGGTTTGCCCGGCAAACTGCGGATCCTGCATTTTCACCGACAGCACATAGGCACAGCGATCCCAGATATCCTCCGCCGACAGCTTCACGCCCCGCGGCAGAATATTGCGGTATTCGCAGAACTCGCGCATCGCATCCAGCAGGCCCTGACGCAGACCGTTAACATGCGTACCGCCCTGCATGGTTGGGATCAGGTTTACATAGCTTTCGGTCAGCAGCTCGCCGCCTTCCGGCAGCCAGAGCAGCGCCCAGTCCACAGTTTCCGTCTCACCGCTAAAATTACCGATAAACGGTTTTTCCGGCAGCGTCGGCAGGCCATTCACCGCTTCGCTCAGATAATCATTCAGACCATCCTGGTAGCACCAGCGCTGTTCGCTATTGTTGACCTCATCTTTAAAGGTGATCTCAACACCCGGACACAATACCGCTTTAGCTTTCAGGACGTGCGTTAAGCGCGAAACGGAAAAACGCGGGCTGTCGAAGAAGGTTTCATCCGGCCAGAAGTGCACGCTGGTTCCGGTATTGCGTTTACCGCAGGTCCCGACAACCTGTAAATCCTGCACCTTATCGCCGTTCTCAAACGCGATGTTGTACACCTGCCCGTCGCGACGCACGTTTACTTCCACACGCTTCGACAGAGCGTTGACCACGGAGATACCCACCCCATGCAAGCCACCAGAGAACTGATAGTTTTTATTGGAGAACTTACCACCCGCATGTAAACGGCAGAGGATCAACTCAACCGCCGGAACACCTTCTTCAGGGTGAATGTCTACTGGCATGCCGCGGCCATCATCAATGACCTCCAGAGATTGGTCGGCATGTAAGATCACGTCCACACGTTTTGCGTGGCCCGCCAGTGCTTCATCCACACTGTTATCAATCACTTCCTGCCCAAGGTGGTTCGGACGGGTCGTATCGGTGTACATCCCAGGGCGACGGCGTACCGGCTCAAGCCCAGTGAGTACCTCAATGGCATCAGCGTTATAAGTTTGCGTCATGGTTTAAATAAGCAGTTCGAATTGATCGTCAGAAACTGTGCAGTCCAAGAAAATCGACAATCTGGTTGAAATAATCTTCGAAGCCCGTGAATGCGTGGTTTCCGCCCTCAGTAACTGTCTGGCGGCAGGAGGCGTAATACGCCACCGCCTGGCGGTAGTCCAACACTTCATCGCCCGTTTGTTGGAGCAACCAGATTAAATCCGGCGCTTCCAGCGGGTCAATCTGCATGACTTTAAGATCGTAAATATGGCGTGACTCTAGCACATATTGCTGCCCGGTGTAGGGGTTCTCGTTTTGACCGAGATAGTCGACCAGCAGTTCATAAGGCCGGACCGCCGGGTTCACCACCACCGCTGGCAGCATAAAACATTGTGACAGCCAGGTGGCGTAATAGCCGCCCAACGAGGAACCGACAATCCCCAGCGACTCGCCGCCATGCTCAAGAACGATCGATTCCAGCATCTCTGCGGCCTGAGCAGGATACGGCGGCAGCTGCGGTACAATCATCTCAACGTGCGGATGGTGCTCCGCCAGCCAGCTTTTCAGCAAACATGCCTTCGCCGAACGAGGAGAACTGTTAAATCCATGAAGATAAAGAAGCGTAGACATCAGTAACCTTCTGAAGCGGTATCAGGGTGAAACCGATTACCCTGCAGACGACACACCTGAGTCTGCAACGTACCGTCAGCAAACAGCTCCAGCGTACGCCAGCCGGGGCTGATGGTATCTAACGTGAAATTAGAACAATGCGGCTTAAACTGCACGCAGGTCGATGGCGTCGCCAACAGGCGGCGACCGTTCCAGTCCAGATCCAGTTCCTGATGAATATGCCCACACAGCAGATACTTCACGCGCGGATAGTTCACCAGCACGTTGTCCAGTTCGGCGGCATTGCGCAGACTGTGTTGATCGAGCCAACTGCAGCCCGCAGGCAGAGGATGATGATGCAGAAGCAGCAAGGTATTGCGTTCAGGCGCATCGGCAAGTTTACGCTCCAGCCATTCGAGCTGAAATTCGCTTAACTCGCCGTGGGGAACGCCAAACACCTGGCTGTCCAGCAACAAGATTTGCCACTGTTCGCCAATGAAGACGCGCTTAGCCGGGGAAATGCCCGCGTCCTGCAGCGAGCTGTACATTGCAGGCTGAAAATCATGATTACCCGGGAGCCAAACGCAGGGCGCACGAAAACTTGCGATGCCCTCAGCAAAATGCTGATAAGCCGCAGCGGATTGATCCTGCGCCAAATCGCCAGTCGCGACGATCAGATCGAACTCTGGCGACTCAGCATGTATTGCATCCAGTACGGATTGATAGCTGTCCCAGGTATTCACACCCAGCAGCGTTTCATGCTTTTCGGCAAACAGGTGAGTGTCTGTAATTTGTAAGATCCTGACTCTGGCCTCACCAGCCAAAGGAAGGGTTAACAGGCTTTCCAAATGGTGTCCTTAGGTTTCACGACGCTAATAAACCGGAATCGCCATCGCTCCATGTGCTAAACAGTACCGTAACCAGTCGGCCAGAAACTGGTTAATTTGATGCTTTTCGTCGCGTTGATGCAACTTTTTATTTGGATAATCATACCGCGCTTTGAAGCGAAAGATCTGCTGACTTGAACACACTTCAGCGACCCTCGCATCATGATACAGACGCACGGTTAAGGACGGCAGGCTCCAGTAAGTCACAGCCGGTGCCGTTTGTTCGATCGCGACAAGCGTAGTGTATCGGGTCGATTCAACGATCGTTAACCGATATTGTGCGTTTGCCACCTGATAGCTCACTGTTTCGCCGGCTGCGTCATTACGTGGCAACAGGCGGCGCAATTGCGAATAATTGGTTTCGCACAGGCGCATCATTTCAGGGAAGTCAGGTGTGTAACGCTTCATTTTTTCCACTCAGTTTTTAACTCTTGATAGTGCAGCTGTAACCATTGCAAAGCGATGACAGAAGCCGCGTTGTCGATTATCCCCTCTTCTACCCATTGGTAAGCCTGTTCCCGGCTAACCACATGAACACGAATATCTTCGTTTTCATCAGCCAGACCATGAATTCCGCTCGCGGTCGTGGCGTCCACTTCACCCACCATAATCGATGAGCGTTCGCTGGTGCCTCCTGGGCTTGCCAGATAACTCAGCACCGGTTTTACGCGTTTAACGTTAAGCCCGGCTTCTTCCATCGCTTCACGGCGCGCGACATCTTCCACGCTCTCGCCTTCTTCGATCATCCCGGCCACCATTTCCAGTAGCCATGGGCTTGCGCTGGTATCAAACGCCGCGATACGGATCTGCTCGACCAGCACAACTTCGTCCCGCTCAGGGTCAAAGGGTAGCAAGACTGCCGCGTGTCCGCGCTCAAAAATTTCGCGCTTTACCTCACCGCTCATACCGCCGTTAAACAAGCGATGGCGGAACCGATAAAGATCCAGTGAAAAAAATCCGCGGTATAGCGTTTCTCGTGCAATAATTTCTACATCATTTTTAGTGAAAGTCATTGGCAAGTTGTCTGGTTTACGCATTGTGCTGTCCTGAAACCAATAGTGTTTAAAATGTGAATTTCAAGGTCGTTTGACTGATGTTTCAACGCCCTTGTGTTAAATTGATGCAAATTAACGCCGTATGGCACGTAACGCCAACTTTTTGCAGTGGCGGATTCTGCTAGAATCAGCAAATATTTTTACAATTTGATCAGCGCTAAATACTGCTTCACAACAAGGAATGCAAATGAAGAAATTGCTCCCCATCCTTATCGGCCTGAGCCTGTCGGGGTTCAGTACTCTGAGCCAGGCAGAGAACCTGATGCAGGTTTATCAGCAAGCACGCCTGAGCAACCCGGAATTGCGTAAATCCGCCGCCGATCGCGATGCTGCATTCGAAAAAATTAACGAAGCGCGTAGCCCATTACTGCCGCAACTGGGATTAGGTGCCGATTACACCTACAGCAATGGCTACCGTGATGCAAATGGCGTCAACTCCAACGCCACCAGCGCATCTCTGCAGTTAACTCAGTCCATTTTTGATATGTCAAAATGGCGTGCCCTGACGCTGCAAGAAAAATCAGCGGGCATCCAGGACGTGACCTATCAGACCGATCAGCAAACGCTGATCCTGAATACCGCCACCGCCTATTTTAACGTACTGAACGCAATTGACGTGCTGTCTTACACCCAGGCACAGAAAGATGCGGTTTACCGTCAGTTAGATCAGACCACTCAGCGTTTTAACGTTGGCCTGGTCGCTATCACTGACGTGCAGAACGCCCGTTCACAATACGATACCGTGCTGGCAAACGAAGTTACCGCACGCAACAATCTGGATAACGCGGTGGAACAACTGCGCCAGGTGACCGGTAACTACTACCCGGAACTGGCTTCGCTGAACGTTGACGGCTTCAAAACCAACAAACCGCAGGCGGTGAACGCACTGCTGAAAGAAGCGGAAAACCGCAACCTGACCTTATTGCAGGCGCGTTTGAGCCAGGATCTGGCGCGTGAACAGATTCGCCTGGCACAGGACGGTCATTTACCGACTCTGGACCTGACCGCATCTACTGGCGTATCTGATACTTCATACAGCGGTTCCAAAACCAACACCTCCCAGTATGACGACAGCAACATGGGCCAGAACAAAATCGGCCTGAGCTTCTCGCTGCCTATCTACCAGGGCGGAATGGTTAACTCGCAGGTGAAACAGGCGCAGTACAACTTTGTTGGCGCAAGCGAACAACTGGAAAGCGCACACCGCAGCGTGGTGCAGACCGTTCGTTCTTCGTTTAACAACATTAATGCGTCCATCAGTAGCATCAACGCGTACAAACAAGCGGTTGTTTCTGCGCAAAGTTCTTTGGATGCGATGGAAGCCGGTTATTCCGTTGGTACACGTACCATCGTGGATGTATTGGATGCCACCACCACGCTGTACAACGCCAAGCAACAGCTGGCTAATGCGCGTTACACCTATCTAATCAATCAGTTAAACGTCAAATCCGCGCTCGGTACGCTGAACGAGCAGGATCTGGTGGCCCTGAACAATACGCTGGGTAAACCGGTATCCACTACCCCGGATACGATCGCCCCTCAAAACGCGCAGCAAGACGCCGCAGCGGATGGTTATACGTCCAACAGCACGACGCCAGCGGCGCAGCCGACAGCCGCACGTACAACCAGCAGCAACGGCAACAACCCGTTCCGTAATTAATGCTGATGACGGGGCTTCGGCCCCGTCTGAACGTAAGACAACGTAAAGATCCGCCCCTTCCTGCGCATTCTCGCCTCTTCCCGCTTCAATTTCGACCAGTCATCCTCTATTCTGAGCAGTATTTACCACTGGGTCCTGGAAGACATATATGAAACGGACAAAATCAATACATCACGCTTCGTTCCGCAAAAGCTGGAGCGCGCGCCATCTGACTCCTGTCGCCCTGGCAGTTACCGCTGTGTTTATGCTCGCGGGCTGTGAAAAGAGCGACGAAACGGTTTCGCTTTATCAAAACGCGGACGACTGCTCAGCAGCGAATCCGGGTAAAAGCGCCGAATGTACCACCGCGTTCAACAATGCGCTGAAAGAAGCGGAACGCACCGCGCCAAAATATGCCACTCGCGAAGACTGTATCGCTGAATTCGGCGAAGGCCAGTGCCAACAAGCACCTGCGCAAGCGGGTATGGCGCCGACCGGCGAAGGCCAGGCTCAGGCGCAGAATCAAAGCAGCGGCAGCTTCTGGATGCCGCTGATGGCAGGCTACATGATGGGCCGACTGATGGGCGGTGGAATGGGCGCTCAGCAGCCGCTGTTCAGCTCGAAAAACCCGGCCAGTCCGGCATACGGCAAGTACACTGACGCCAGCGGTAAAAACTACGGCGCAGCGACACCGGGCCGCACCATGACCGTGCCTAAAACCGCCATGGCGCCGAAACCGGCCACCACCACTACCGTCACCCGCGGCGGATTTGGCGAATCTGTGGCTAAACAGAGCACCATGCAACGTAGCGCCAGCGGTACCACTACACGTTCAATGGGCGGCTGATGGTCATGGAAAGAGTCAGTATTGTTGAGCGCCCGGACTGGCGCGATAAGGCCACCGAATACGGTTTCAACTTTCACACCATGTACGGCGAGCCGTACTGGTGTGAAGACGCGTACTATAAGCTCACGCTTGCCCAGGTTGAAAAGCTGGAAGAGGTCACCGCAGAGCTGCATCAAATGTGCCTCAAAGTGGTGGAAAAGGTCATCGCCAGCGATGAGCTGATGACAAAATTCCGCATTCCAAAGCATACCTGGGGCTTTGTCCGCCAGTCCTGGCAGACACAACAACCGTCGCTTTATTCTCGTCTGGATCTGGCGTGGGACGGCACAGGTGAACCCAAGCTGCTGGAAAACAACGCTGATACGCCAACGTCATTGTACGAAGCCGCGTTTTTCCAGTGGATCTGGCTGGAAGATCAGCTCAATGCCGGCAACCTGCCGGAAGGCAGCGATCAGTTCAACAGTCTGCAGGAAAAGCTGATCGAGCGTTTCACCGAGCTGCGTGAACAGTATGGTTTTCAACTGCTGCATCTGACCTGCTGTCGTGATACGGTCGAAGATCGCGGTACGATCCAGTACCTGCAGGATTGCGCTGCCGAGGCTGAGATCGCCACTGAATTCCTCTATGTCGAAGATATTGGCCTGGGTGAAAAAGGTCAGTTCACGGATATGCAGGATCAGGTTATTGCAAACCTGTTCAAGCTCTATCCGTGGGAATTCATGCTGCGTGAAATGTTCTCCACTAAGCTTGAAGACGCGGGCGTTCGCTGGCTGGAACCTGCCTGGAAGAGCATCATCTCCAACAAGGCGCTATTACCGCTGTTGTGGGAAATGTTCCCGAACCATCCGAACCTGTTGCCTGCTTATTTCGCCGAAGACGACTATCCGCAGATGGATAAATTCGTCGTTAAGCCAATCTTCTCGCGTGAAGGCGCTAACGTCTCCATCATCGAGAACGGGAAAACGATCGAAGCCGTGGAAGGGCCGTATGGCGAAGAAGGCATGATCGTCCAGCAGTTCCATCAGCTACCGAAATTTGGCGACAGCTATATGCTGATTGGCAGCTGGCTGATCAACGATCAACCCGCAGGCATCGGCATTCGTGAAGACAGAGCGTTGATCACTCAGGATCTCTCGCGCTTCTATCCGCATATTTTTGTCGAATAATCGTTGTGCCGGATGGCGACTCCGCTTTGCCCGGCCTACGGCATGAACCGTAGGCCCGATAAGCGCAACGCCATCGGGCATTAATTACCCTACCTGCACCGACAGCATACTCAAACTGCCCATCTCAATACCGTCAACCGGGATCGTCACCGGTTCCATACCGTCCCATGCGCCCAAAACGTACAGCAGCGGCAGATAGTGATCCGGCGTCGGGTTCGATAACGATCCACCTTCATGATCGAGGTAGTTGACCAGCGGGTGCTGTTCAACCGGACCCTGCCATGTCAGGTTGGCCTTCACATAATCGTTGAATGAGGTCGCCCACGGGTATGGCGTGTTCTCACCGTGCCAACGCGCAGTACGCAGGTTGTGTACCACATTACCGCTGGCCACCAGCATAATGCCTTCATCACGCAACGCCGCCAGTTTGCGCCCCATCTCAAAATGCCAGGCCGCGGGTTTGGTACTGTCGACGCTCAGCTGCACCATCGGAATGTCCGCATTCGGATACATCTTGATCAGCACGCCCCATGAGCCGTGGTCAAAGCCCCACGCTTCCTGGTCTAAGGTCACTGGCACCGGAGCAAGCATGTCAACCAGATGCTGAGCCAGTTCCGGTGAACCCGGGGCCGGGTAATGCGTGTCATACAGCGCCTGTGGAAAACCGCCAAAATCGTGGATTGTTTTTGGCGCTTCCATCGCCGTCACACCTGTTCCACGAGTGAACCAATGCGCCGACACCACCACAATGGCTTTCGGACGCGGCAACGTTTCCCCCAGTTGCTGCCAGGCACGGGTATAAACGTTATCTTCCAGAACATTCATCGGGCTACCGTGGCCCAAAAACAATGCTGGCATACGAGCTGAAGACATGATGATATCCTTACTGAGGGAGTCATTTTGATACCATCACAATACGCTTTTTCGGTTGATGAAGAACTCAGATAACCATGATGAAGATCATCAGTTATTTTGACGATCTGGCCCGAACAGCAGATTGATAAGGAGTTAGATTTGTCGATGTCAGTACCTTTACTTCTGACTTTACTGGCAGGCGCCGCCACGTTTATTGGCGCATTTCTCGGCGTGCTGGGGCAAAAACCCTCTAACCGCGTTCTTGCCTTTTCTTTAGGTTTCGCTGCCGGAATTATGTTACTGATATCCCTA
The DNA here is from genome assembly GCF_008693645.1 of Citrobacter werkmanii. NCBI lineage: Bacteria > Pseudomonadati > Pseudomonadota > Gammaproteobacteria > Enterobacterales > Enterobacteriaceae > Citrobacter > Citrobacter werkmanii. The sequence continues at coordinate 4,372,844 of NZ_CP044101.1, forward strand.
ATGGAGATGCTGCCCGCTGCGCTGGCCGCTGACGGCATGTCGCCGGTGTTGGGCTACGGGATGTTTATTGTGGGCTTGCTGGGCTACTTTGGCCTCGATCGTATACTGCCGCATGCTCACCCCCAGGATCTGGTGCAAAAAACCACGCAGCCTTTACCTGGTTCCATCCGGCGTACCGCGATTTTATTGACACTCGGCATTAGCCTGCACAACTTCCCGGAAGGAATTGCGACATTTGTTACCGCCAGCAGCAACCTCGAACTGGGCTTTGGTATTGCCCTTGCCGTCGCATTACACAATATTCCTGAAGGATTAGCCGTGGCGGGTCCAGTTTATGCGGCTACGGGATCTAAACGCACCGCGATATTCTGGGCCGGGATTTCGGGCATGGCAGAAATATTGGGCGGCGTACTGGCGTGGTTAATTCTCGGTAGTCTGATTTCGCCGGTAGTGATGGCGGCGATAATGGCGGCCGTCGCAGGTATTATGGTCGCGCTGTCCGTCGATGAATTGATGCCATTGGCAAAAGAGATCGATCCCAATAATAATCCCAGCTATGGGGTATTGTGCGGAATGTCGGTGATGGGGTTAAGTCTCGTCATTCTCCAGTCCATGGGAATCGGATAATCCAGAGGGCGGATGCCACCCTGCAAGTTTAACAGCATCCGCTCATCCATAGCAGAACGCGAAGGACTATTCCTGTCCCTTAACCGTGCCGTTATCTTCGCCAGATCGACGAAAGAGTTTGTTACGCGCCTCAAGCAGCGCATCTCTGTCCTGGCGGAACGCACGACAATAACGCTTCATATGACAATAATAACCCGCCGCAACGAGTGCAATTAATACAATCCAATACCAGGCAATAAACATTCTTTTACCCTTAATATTTAACATCATTAAACATTTAACGTTAAAATTTTACACTACCTTATTCCAACCTACCCCTATAGTGGCATATTCCAGAAACAAATATATGATTTCGATCATATAAATAAGCGACTAAGCTAATAGCCCAGATCGTTATAAACAATTAAACTATGTCGACAAGATCACACAACACAATAATAAACATTGTTCTTAAAATATCTCGCCAATACTATTCAAATAATAAAAATTAGATTCTGCAGAACAATAAGCCTCATCAATATTAATTGATTCATCATTAAAGCAGCATCAGCAATACTATCCTTTGCTTAATTAACATCGTAAAAACATAATATATTCAGCACCATTATATTTACAGGTAATATAAGGAGATATATCCATGTTTACGCAATACCGAAAAACACTTCTCGCTGGAACGCTTGCACTGGCATTTGGATTAACTGTGGGGAATTCGTTTGCCGCAGGTTTTCAACCCGCCCAACCCGCAGGTAAACTGGGCGCAATAGTTGTTGATCCTTATGGAAATGCCCCACTTACCGCACTGATTGAATTAGATAGTCACGTTATTTCGGATGTTAAAGTCACCGTTCATGGTAAAGGTGAAAAAGGGGTTCCGGTTACTTATACCGTTGGCAAAGAATCACTCGCCACTTACGATGGCATTCCTGTTTTTGGCCTTTATCAAAAGTACGCTAATAAAGTTACCATCGAATATAAAGAAAATGGCAAGGCGATGAAGGAAGATTACGTGGTGCAAACATCTGCCATCGTTAATCACTACATGGATAACCGTTCTCTTTCTGATTTACAGCAAACTAAAGTTATTAAGGTTGCTCCCGGCTTTGAAGACCGTCTGTATCTGGTGAATACCCATACTTTCACCGCGCAGGGCGCAGAATTCCACTGGCATGGTGAAAAAGACAAAAATGCCGGCATCCTTGATGCGGGCCCCGCAGGTGGCGCATTACCCTTTGATATCGCCCCTTTTACCTTCGTCGTCGATACGGAAGGTGAATATCGTTGGTGGTTGGATCAGGATACCTTCTATGACGGCCATGACATGGATATCAATAAGCGCGGTTACCTGATGGGCATTCGGGAAACACCGCGCGGAACCTTCACCGCCGTGCAGGGTCAGCACTGGTATGAATTCGATATGATGGGACAGATTCTGGCCGACCATAAGCTGCCGCGTGGATTCCTTGACGCATCGCATGAATCGATCGAAACGGTCAATGACACCGTACTGCTTCGCGTAGGTAAACGCGATTATCGCAAGGAAGATGGCATTCACGTGCAAACTATCCGCGACCAGATTATTGAAGTCGACAGATCCGGTCGCGTTGTTGACGTATGGGATCTGACAAAAATTCTCGACCCGATGCGTGATGCCCTGCTGGGTGCACTGGACGCAGGCGCGGTATGCGTCAACGTCGACCTCGCGCACGCAGGCCAACAGGCGAAACTGGAGCCAGATACTCCCTATGGTGATGCCCTCGGCGTTGGTGCGGGTCGTAACTGGGCTCACGTCAACTCCATTGCCTATGACGCTAAAGATGACTCTATCATTATCTCTTCCCGCCATCAGGGGGTCGTAAAAATTGGTCGGGATAAACAGGTGAAGTGGATCCTGGCGCCATCTAAAGGCTGGAATAAAGCGCTGGCAAGCAAGCTGTTAAAACCGGTAGATGCTAAAGGCAACGTGCTAAAATGTGATGAAAATGGCAAGTGTGAAAATACTGATTTCGATTTTACCTACACCCAGCACACCGCATGGCTCTCCAGCAAAGGGACATTAACCATTTTTGATAACGGCGATGGTCGTGGACTCGAACAACCCGCTTTGCCGACGATGAAATACTCCCGTTTTGTCGAATATAAAATTGATGAGAAAAAAGGAACCGTCCAACAAATTTGGGAATACGGAAAAGAGCGCGGCTATGATTTTTATAGTCCTATCACTTCAGTTATCGAATATCAAAAAGATCGCGATACCATGTTTGGCTTTGGTGGATCGATTAATTTATTTGACGTTGGACAACCGACCATTGGCAAAATCAATGAAATTGACTACAAGACAAAAGAAGTCAAAGTTGAAATTGATGTCCTCTCCGATAAACCGAACCAAACACACTACCGTGCATTACTGGTCCACCCACAACAAATGTTTAAATAATCACGTTAGATTAAGGATTAATTATGTCGTCTAAATGGATCACTTCATTATTTAAAAGCGTGGTATTAACCGCCGTACTTGCCTCATCGTTTGCAGCATCGGCTTTTACCGAGGGTACTGACTATATGGTGCTGGAGAAACCGATTCCTAATGCGGATAAGACGTTAATCAAAGTATTCAGCTACGCCTGTCCGTTCTGCTACAAATACGATAAAGCCGTAACGGCTCCCGTGTCAGAAAAAGTAGCCGACGTGGTTACCTTCACACCGTTTCATCTGGAAACCAAAGGGGAATACGGCAAACAGGCCAGTGAGGTATTTGCGGTAATGATCGCTAAGGATCAGGCAGCAGGAATTTCATTGTTTGACGCCAAATCTCAGTTCAAAAAAGCCAAGTTCGCCTATTACGCAGCCTACCACGACAAGAAAGAGCGCTGGTCAGACGGTAAAGATCCTGCCTTATTCATTAAGACGGGGCTGGATGCTGCGGGTATGAGTCAGGCGAATTTTGAAACCGCATTGAAGGACCCCGCCGTCCAGCAAACGCTGGAGAAATGGAAAGCGGCATATGATGTCGCCAAAATTCAGGGCGTACCGGCTTATGTCGTCAACGGCAAGTACCTGATCTACACCAAAAACATCAAATCCATTGATTCTATGGCTGAGCTTGTCAGAGAGCTGGCGGCAAAATAAACAGGGACCCGGCTATGGCTTTCATTAAAGGACTGTGGCGAGACTTATGTATTGCACCGGTTGATACCCTGGTGAGATGGCAGGAACGGCGCTTTCTGTGGTTACTGATGGCTTGCGCAATGGGTGGGTTAATTATTCTGGCGCACTCTTTCTTCCAAATCTATCTCTACATGGCTCCCTGCGAACAATGTGTATACATTCGCTTTGCCATGTTCGTGATGGTTTTTGGTGGGCTAATCGCGGCGCTTAACCCCAAAAATGTTGTTCTGAAGCTCATCGGCTGCATCGCGGCATTTTACGGCAGCATCATGGGCATTAAGTTTTCCATCAAACTTAACAGCATTCATTATGCAGTACATAACCCGGACCCAGATTCACTGTTTGGCGTACAGGGATGTTCCACCGATCCGACCTTCCCGTTCAATTTGCCGCTGGCAAACTGGGCGCCAGAATGGTTTAAGCCCACAGGAGACTGCGGCTATGATGCGCCCATCGTTCCCGATGGCGTGGCGCTCAGCAGTATGCAAAAGTGGTTTGTCGATCTGTACCAACAGTCGGAAGGTTGGTATCTCCTGCCGCCGTGGCATTTTATGAATATGGCGCAGGCCTGCCTGCTGGCTTTTGGCGTATGTTTGCTGCTGTTAGTGATAATGAGCGGCGCCTGGGCAATCAAACTGGCCAGAACTAAATAGACAGACTGCAATAACAAAAAACCGAAGCCAGAAAACTGACTTCGGTTTTTTTATCCCTGGCACGACAAGCGTGGTAGTGAGCAATTAGCTGGCTTTACGCTCATGCGCCTGACGGTAAGCCACCAGGTCTTCGATAGTGACCACAGCCATATTGTGCTTGCCGGCAAATTCGATGCACTCCGGCGCGCGCGCCATGGTGCCATCGTCATTGGTCAGTTCGCACAGCACACCGGCGGGTTTAAAGCCTGCCAGCGTCATCAGATCGATGGTGGCTTCAGTATGACCGCCGCGAGTCAACACACCGCCTGCCTGAGCGCGCAGCGGGAAAACGTGTCCCGGGCGGTTCAGATCGGAAGGTTTTGCGCCATCCTTAATTGCCGCACGTACCGTAGTGACACGGTCTGCCGCGGAAACGCCGGTGGTCACGCCTTCTGCGGCTTCAATGGTCACGGTAAAACCGGTACCGTAAGCACTGGTGTTATTTTCCACCATCATTGGCAGATCGAGCTGTTTGCGTCGGTCTTCAGTGATGCACAGGCAAACAATACCGCTGCCGTGACGGATGGTCAGCGCCATCTGTTCAACGGTCATGGTCTCTGCCGGGAAAACCATATCGCCTTCGTTTTCACGATCTTCGTCGTCAAGCACCATTACACCGCGTCCTTCACGCAGCGCAGACAGCGCATGTTCAACACGTTCGAAAGGCGTACCAAAAGAGGAAAGTAGCGTCTGATTCATGGTAAAAAAACCTCACTAAAATTATGGTTACCAGAATCAGGGCAGTCTTAGGAGTACCGTCTAAGCGGCAAAAAAATAACGTGAGCGGGTCCATGCCCGACTGGATCGTTACTCTCTCCCATCCGGACTCTAACCGTCGGCCCCGGAATTACACCGGATCTGCTGACCTTTGAGTTTGCACCCAAAGCGCTCGCGGGCTTTCAGCATTAAGCTGATTTACCGCCGGTGGGGAATTTCGCCCCGCCCTGAGAATAAGCGGGTTAACTATAACGCTATTGATTACCTTCATCAACGCCTTTACTCGACTTAGCTTCACACAATTCTGGTTTATGCCTGCGCCCATTCGCACTACAATAAGCAGCAACACGTACCAGTTCAGGGAAACCACAATGATTGACCCGAAAAAAATTGAGCAGATTGCTCGTCAGGTTCACGAGTCGATGCCGAAAGGGATCCGGGAGTTTGGGGAAGACGTCGAGAAGAAAATTCGTCAAACGCTGCAGTCACAACTGACCCGTCTGGACCTGGTAAGCCGTGAAGAGTTTGATGTGCAGACTCAGGTTTTGCTGCGTACCCGTGAAAAGTTGGCGCTGCTTGAACAACGCATGACTGAGCTGGAAGCGCGTGAAAAAACGGCAGAAGTTAAGCCTGCCCCTGCGATCCCCTCAGTCGATCCGCAAGAGTAAAAACGACAACGGGCCGCAAGGCCCGTTTTTCTGTTAGTGTTCCAGTTCGAGTTTCTTCGCCTCTGTCGCCTGCTGGCAGTACAGCGCATAGCGTTTATAAAACCAGCTACGATGCTCCTCATCCATATTGCCCGTGACGGCCTGGATATCAACAGGGTGGCCCTCAGCCTGCATCCTGGCAAAACTGCGGGCCAGGAAATCGAAATTGTTCATTGAATACATGTTGCTGTGCATGAGCATACCCTCCAGTTATTGAATATCTGCTAAGGCCATATGCTTTTTCTGATTTCAGTATTTCCCTATACGCGAAATGGTTTTGTACATAATGTGCGCAAATTTATAGTCCAGGCTCACACTTTCCTATGAAACCTACGTCTCTGCTGAGAGTGAAAAGATGCTGCAGCAAAACGCGACAATCGCCGCCTTTGAGACAGAGCGTCATCGTAAAGCTGAACCGCTGAAAAACAGTCCACAGCCTGTTGAAAAAACCACTGAAGAATAAGAAACAGAAATGCCGGATGGCAACGCTCACGCGTTTTATCCGGCCCACAACCTCGTAGGTCGAATAAGGTGTTTCCACCGCCATCCGGCAAACTTCCCGGCGATTATTTATCGCTGTCTTTTTGGATCTTTTTGATGATATTAGTCGTTGAGCAGCCGTCTTCGAAGTTCAGCACCAGCACTTCACCGCCGTTCGCCCACACCTCTTTGCTGCCCGCAATATCTTCCGGCTTATAATCGCCGCCTTTTACCAGCAGATCCGGCAGGATGCCCGCAATCAGACGCTGCGGTGTATCTTCTTCAAAAGAGACCACCCAGTCGACGGCCTCCAGCGCGCCCAGTACGATCATCCGCTGTTCCAGCGGGTTGACCGGACGCGTTTCGCCTTTCAGACGTTTGGTCGAAGCATCGCTGTTTACCGCTACGATCAAGCGATCGCCCAGCTTGCGTGCGTTTGCCAGATAGGAGACGTGCCCCGCATGCAAAATGTCGAACACCCCGTTGGTCATTACCACTTTCTCACCGCGCTTGCGGGCGCTGGCAACGGCCTGTTTCAGCTCAGATTCGCTCATCACGCCAAAGCCAGTATCTGCACGACCGCGCACGGCGTTTTCCAGTTCAATGGGAGAAACGGTTGAAGTCCCCAGTTTACCTACGACAACACCGGCTGCGGCGTTAGCAAAGTAGCACGCTTCTTCCAGAGAGTTACCCGCCGCCAGCGTCGCCGCCAGCACGCCAATAACCGTATCGCCCGCGCCGGTCACGTCATACACTTCCTGCGCCTGAGTCGGCATATGCAGCGGTGCTTTGCCCGGTTGCAGCAGCGTCATCCCCTGCTCGGAACGCGTGATCAGCAAAGAGGAAAGGTCGAAATCAGCAATCAATTTCATGCCGCGTTCCACCAGCTCATCTTCGCTTTTGCACTTACCAACAACCGCTTCAAACTCAGACAGATTCGGCGTCAGCAGCGTAGCGCCACGGTAGCGTTCAAAATCGGTTCCTTTCGGATCGATAAGCACCGGAACTCCGGCCTTACGCGCCAGCGCAATCATCTGCTGCACGCTTGCCAGCGCGCCTTTGGCGTAATCAGAGAGCACCAGCGCGCCGATAGAACCCAGCGCCTGATTAATACGCTCGTGCAAAGGCTGCGGATCCACACCTTCAAAACCTTCTTCGAAATCCAGGCGAATCAGCTGCTGGTTACGGGAAAGTACGCGCAGTTTGGTAATCGTCGGATGGGTTGGTACGGAGACGAAATCACATTTTACGTTCACATCCGCCAGCGTTTTGCTCAGCGCACGCGCCGCGTCGTCAATACCGGTCAGGCCCACCAGACGCGAATTCGCTCCCAGGGAGGCAATGTTCATCGCCACGTTTGCTGCGCCACCGGGACGTTCTTCGATGGTATCCACTTTCACCACCGGAACCGGCGCTTCAGGCGAAATACGGCTGGTAGGACCGTACCAGTAGCGATCCAGCATCACATCACCGACAACCATGACTCCTGCACGTTCAAACTCTGGCAGCGTTACTTTCATTCCTGTCTCCTGAGAGATTCTCTGAGGGTCTTAAAATTTGCGCGCGATAATAGCACACTTCACTCGGCAACCAGCCACTTCTGCCAGCTGTCGCGCACCAGCGTACGTTCAGCCTCAAAGCACTCTGGCGCCACATGGCCCGGAAGTTCCTGCAAGGCAAGATGGTGAAGTTCATCACGCAGCGTCGTATAAGCATGGGTAAGCGCCAGCGCCTCCTGCTCTTCCATAATGTCATTTTGCGCCAGTAATTCCAGAATGCGCACGTTATCCGACCAACGCGTCAGCTTCGGTTTTTCATGGGCATAGCGCAGCACCAGGTATTGCGTAATGAACTCAATATCGGTAATGCCGCCTTCGTCCGCTTTGATATCAAAACGATCGCGATGCTTATTGCCCAAATGAGCACGCATTTTCTCACGCATTTCGCGCACCTCGGTTTGCAAGGTTTTTCCATCGCGGACGAGGGTCATGATATCGCGACGCACCGCGTCAAACTGAGAGGTCAACTGGGGGTCACCGTATACTACGCGCGCGCGCACCAGCGCCTGATGTTCCCATGTCCAGGCTTCGTTACGCTGGTAATCGGCGAAAGCATCCGCTGATGTTACCAGCATCCCCGCCGCACCGGACGGACGCAGCCGCGCATCCACTTCATACAAAATACCGGAGGAGGTACGGGTACTGAAAAGGTGCATAATGCGCTGCGCAAGACGCAGATAGAACTGTCGCCCGTCAATCTCACGTTCGCCATCCGTCATTACATCCATCGGACAATCGTGCAGGAAGATCAGATCGAGATCCGAGCTGTAACCCAACTCCCAGCCGCCCAGCTTGCCATAGCCGACCACGGCAAAACCGCGTCCCTCGCGATCGCCAAGATGGGTGGGTTGCCCGTAGCGAGCAACCATCTGCGTCCACGCCTGCTGGACTACCGCATCAATCATAGCTTCCGCCAGCCAGGTTAAGTGATCGCTCACCTTCATCACCGGCAGCGTTCCGGCGATATCAGCCGCGGCAATACGCAACAACTGGGTTTGCTTAAACTGGCGCAGCGCTTCCAGTTGTTGCTCTTCGTCATCTTCCGGCACGCGCAGTAAATACTGGCGCAGCTCATCACGGTAGGCATCTGTCGCCGTGGGTTGATACAGCGTGTTCGGATCCAACAGCTCGTCGAGCAACAGCGGATAGCGCGCCAGCTGGCTGGCGACCATCGGCGAGGCGGCACAGAGTGAAATCAGGTGCTTAAGCGCGCCGGGAAATTCGCTCAGCAGCTCCAGATAGGTTGTACGGGTGACAATGCCCACCAGCAGCGGCGTAATGCGCGATAGCGGAACTGAGGCGTCGTCACGCGAACAGACATCGCTCAGCAGATGCGGCATTAGATGATCCAGCACCTGGCGTCCGCGTGGGCCAATGGTGCGTTTATCCAGCTCTTTGCGGAAATCCGCGATCAGCGACAGGACGCGTCGCCGATCGTCATCCGCCAGATGCGTCAGCACCGGCGTGGTGTCATCTTCCTGTAAAGCGTCCTGCCACAGTTCGCGCCACTGTTCTGACAGCGACTCCTCCTGAGTTTCGGCTTCGTCATCGCCAATCAGCTCGTTAAATACCCGTCGCACATTGTGCATATGGCTCGCCAGCACATCGGTCAACTGCTGCCAGTTATCAACGTTCATTCCCCACGCCAGCCGCGCACGATTCAGTTCATCACCCGGCAGCGTCTGGGTCTGTTCATCATTGATACTTTGCAGCAGGTTTTCCAGACGGCGTAAATAGAGATAGGCGGCGCGCAGTTGCTCCGCATCGGTGTCTGGCAACAGGTTTAACGCCTTGATGGCGCTCAGCGTCGGTAACAGTGAGCGGGATTGCAGCGACGGCTCGCGTCCGCCGCGAATAAGCTGGAATACCTGCACGATAAATTCGATTTCACGAATACCGCCCGCCCCCAGCTTAATGTTGTCCTTCAGTCCGCGACGTCGCACTTCACGGGCAATCATCCCTTTCATGTTACGCAGAGACTGGATCACGCTGAAATCGATATAACGACGGAAGACAAATGGTCGCAGCATGGCGCGGAGTTCATTGACGTAAGTGCTATCGGCATCGCCCATAATGCGGGCTTTGACCATTGCATAACGTTCCCAGTCGCGGCCTTGTTCCTGGTAATAATCCTCCAGCGCGGAGAAGCTCAGCACCAGTGGACCACTGTCGCCAAATGGGCGTAGGCGCATGTCCACCCGATAAACAAAGCCATCCATTGTGGGCTGATCCAGGACCTTGATGAGCCGCTGGCCCATACGGGTAAAGAACTGCGCGTTATCCAGCTCGCGTCGCCCGCCCTGCGTACTGCCGTGCTCCGGCCAGGCAAAAATCAGGTCGATATCGGAGGAAAAATTCAGCTCGCCGCCGCCCAGTTTCCCCATGCCTAAAATCAGCAGCGGTTGCGCAACACCTTCTGGATTACAAGGCGTTCCCCATTCTCGACAGCAGGCGGCGTATAACCAGTCACGCGCGGCAACGATCAGCGTTTCAGCCAGATGGCTTAGCTGCTGCAAGATACTCTCTTCCGTCACCAGCGACAGCGTCTGCGCCCACGCGATACGCACCATAATGCGACGGCGAAACAGGCGTAGCTCACGCATCAGCGTGTTTTCATCGCTGACGTCGGTCAACGCCTGCTGTAACCAGGCGGCATAGTGTCGCCATTCGTCCGCCTGAGGCGCTGCGCTTTCCAGCTCGACCAGCCATTCAGGATGGGCAATAAGGCTGTCGCGAACAAAATCACTGAATGTAAGCACTGACTTCGCCTGCACGCTAAGCGAGGACTCAGATATTGTTGTTGGCAGCCGCTCAACAACGGTCGGCCAGTACTGCTGTAACGGTGAAGAGAGCTGCTTCATTTATGAGTTATCCTTTGAATAGCGCCAGATGGCGGCCTCAGTCCTGATTATCGTTTTCCGCTGTGCAGCCAGAACGGTTCCAGCGCGATTGCCTCATTGCGGTAGTGTTCAATTTCAATATATTGGTTGGCCGCAATGGCGTGACGCAGGCCCTGCCAGTTGGCGATCCATTCCGAGGCGACATTTTCGTCATAATATCCCGCCAGCATCAGCATGCTATCAATGTTGCGCGTCAGGCGTGGAAGCTGATCGGCATAGCGATCGCCCAGCGGCTGAGCAAAAGCGGTTTTCAGTTCGGCGGCATGGCGCGAGAGATGAATATCTGAGAAACGCTTGAAGGAGTCGGCAATTTTACCCTGCGCCTTCGCATCAAGGAACGGCTGCCATCCTTTGGTTACCAGCCATTCGGTCAGCGCCAGTTTTGCCATCGCCGTTTGTGTGCTGTAAACCGCCGAAACGGCAGAAACGTCCGACGCCATGATTGCTTCCGACTGGGTCAGCAAATCACGTAAGTGAGCGCTCGCTTTTCGTGGCACATTACCGCCAAACAGCATCAGAATGTGGCGCACCAGGTCCATTGCCGCCAGTACCTCGGATTTCGCCCCCTTGACGCCGCGTACCCACAGCTCTTCATGGTACTGCCACTGGGATAATGCCAGCTCCAGCGCCGCTTCCAGACCTTGCTCGATGCTCGCCTTCGCCGGAACCCGCAAAATGCGCGTCGGTTTGAGTTCACGCGGCGCATTCCCCTGAGCCAAATGATAGCCACGCGCCGCTTTGCTCAGGCTGCCCTGACGTAAACCGGTTTGTGAAACCAGCTGATTTGCCAGCTTCAATACCGCACGGGTATCGCCGCTTAGCAGTTCCAGTTCAAGCTCACAGATAGGCTCAGCAAACTCGCCCGCTTTCACTTCCCCAAGGTCGAGGGCTATCTCAATCCGGCTACCGTCAACATCAAGGCACCATTTTTCACGGTAAAAATCGGTGCTAAACAGCGGCTGCACCTGAGAAGCGAGTTCCGTGGGTAGCTTGCCATCAGGCCAGACTTCAGCGGGAAACAGGGCGAGCTCCAGCTCAGGCGTGCTCAGCGCAACGTTATATTCTGGTCGCTGATGCAGACCGCCCGTTACCCGTCCGGCAATTTTCATGGTCATTTCATAACGACCGTTTTCCCCGCGAATACGCAGGCCCATATCGTGACCACGCAACCAGGCATCCGGCGTTTCGTAGTAGATATTCAGCAACTGGCTGGGCGCGTGATGCTCTCCTCCCAGCGTATTCAGACGCTCACGTAGCGCATCTACAGCATCACTATTGACGATAAATTTTAATTCGATTTCCTGGGCCATGGTCTTGTACTTATGGGTTATGTCACAGTTGAGAAAACTGACTGCGAACTAAGTTCGTTCTTAATGGTCAAGTAGATAGTATTTTGCGCCAAATTGCCATGCAACGAGCAATTTGACGGGCGTAAAAGTTTCGGGTGGTGGCAAAAAGGACACAGATGATTCCGATTGATGTCGAATGCTTTGCGTAGAGACACTGATGCCACTACTATCGTTCCACTTTCTATGACAATAACGACAGCCTGATGCCAAAATTACGCCTGATTGGATTAACTTTACTCGCACTTAGCGCCACTGCAGTCTCACATGCCGAAGAAAAGCGCTATGTCTCTGACGAACTGAACACCTGGGTCCGCAGCGGTCCGGGAGATAATTATCGCCTCGTGGGTACGGTTAACGCCGGCGAGGAAGTCACGCTATTACAGACCGATGCCAACACCAACTATGCCCAGGTGAAAGACAGCACCGGACGTACCGCCTGGATCCCACTGAAAGAGCTGAACAGTACGCCAAGCCTGCGTACCCGCGTTCCCGATCTGGAAAACCAGGTTAAGACGCTGACAGATAAGCTCAATAATATCGATACTACGTGGAATCAGCGCACCGCCGATATGCAGCAAAAAGTGTCGCAAAGCGACAGCGTGATCGACGGGCTGAAACAAGAAAATCAGAAGCTGAAAAACGAACTTATCGTGGCGCAAAAGAAGGTGAGCGCAGCCAACCTGCAGCTTGATGACAAACAGCGCACCATCATCATGCAGTGGTTTATGTACGGCGGCGGCGTGCTGGGTCTTGGTCTGCTGCTCGGCCTGGTTCTACCGCACATGATCCCAAGCCGTAAACGCAAAGATCGCTGGATGAACTGAATCGCCTTCTCCGCCACACTGACATATGATTAAGGGATGATTTTTTTCAAAAGGAAAGTGGCGTGAAGATTTATCTGGTCGGTGGTGCTGTTCGGGATGCGTTAATAGGGCTACCGGTTAAAGATAAAGATTGGGTCGTTGTCGGCGCCACGCCACAAGAAATGCTCGATGCGGGCTACCAGCAGGTAGGCCGCGATTTTCCCGTGTTTCTGCATCCGCAAACCCGGGAAGAGTATGCGCTGGCGCGAACCGAGCGTAAATCAGGCTCGGGGTATACCGGGTTCACCTGTTACGCCGCGCCGGATGTAACGCTGGAGGACGATCTTCAACGTCGCGACCTGACCATCAACGCAATGGCCCGCGATGACGACGGGAAGATTATCGACCCGTATAACGGAGGCAGCGATCTGCGAAACCGTCTGCTGCGCCATGTTTCTCCCGCCTTTAGCGAAGATCCGCTGCGCGTACTGCGCGTGGCGCGCTTTGCTGCCCGCTATGCGCACCTCGGTTTTCGTATCGCTGACGAAACCATGACATTGATGCGCGACATGACCGCTGCCGGTGAACTGGAACATCTGACGTCAGAGCGGGTGTGGAAAGAAACGGAAAACGCCTTAACTACCCGTAATCCCCAGGTGTTCTTTCAGGTTCTGCGCGACTGCGGTGCGCTGCGCGTTCTGTTTCCTGAAGTTGATGCCCTGTTCGGCGTTCCAGCGCCCGCGAAGTGGCACCCGGAAATCGATACCGGTATTCACACCCTGATGACGCTGTCGATGGCCGCCATGTTAAGCCCCGAGGTCGACGTGCGCTTTGCCACGTTGTGCCACGATCTTGGCAAAGCATTAACGCCTAAAGCACTGTGGCCACGCCATCACGGTCATGGTCCGGCGGGCGTCAAGTTGGTCGAGCAACTGTGTCAACGCCTGCGCGTACCAAATGACATCCGTGATTTAGCCAAACTGGTGGCAGAGTTCCACGATCTCATTCATACCTTCCCAATCCTGCAGCCAAAAACCATCGTTAAGCTGTTTGATTCCATCGATGCCTGGCGTAAACCACAGCGCGTGGAGCAAATCGCTCTGACCAGCGAGGCAGACGTGCGTGGGCGTACCGGCTTTGAAGCGGCGGATTATCCGCAAGGCAGGCTGTTGCGTGAAGCCTGGCAGGTTGCGCAGGCGGTGCCAACGAAAGACGTCGTTGAGGCAGGATTCAAAGGTCAGGCGATTCGCGAGGAATTGACCCGGCGTCGTATTGCGGCGGTGGCCACCTGGAAGCAAGAAAAGGCGATCGGTTAAAAAAACTTGCCCCTGTAAAGGGGCAAGTTGAGCTCTTATCAGACGGAATTATTCTTTGATAAATTGAATAGAAGAAACTTTATCATTAAAGCCATCACGTATTGCGGCACTGCCGGCCGTGATATCGATATAATTGCCTTTATAATTCCCGTTTGCATATAGCCGCGCTTTGTAACCCTGAGCGACCTGAATTGAAGATAGCGCATCATTGAGGCTGTAAGTTGACAGATCCTTAATGTCACCATCCATAACAAGAGAACGCCCTTCCAGTCCGTAGTCCTCGTAAGCAATTGCCTTGATAATTTTTACGGATGATATCGCATTATTGCCACTACTCAGCGCGGAGTTACTTTCCAGAAGCGCTATTTTTGTCCCCGAATAATTACAGTTTGTAAAAGCATTCACACCCAAACTACCCTCAGCAATTTTTACTGAAGAGATAGTGTCATTCATTTTTTTGCCTGTTGTGGATTTAACATCGGCTAAACATGAAATATCATCATTAGTCTGAATATCATCACCCAGATAATTTATATCAGTGTAGAGCGTTGCACCTTTCTCTTTGGCAACTGAGGTAGTCAGAATATCATCAACAATATTCCCTAACTCATGGTCTGCCGTATCGCCGCTAATATCCCAAATGATTGCGCCACCAAATCCTTGTTGATTAATATAATCTACTTTTTCACGTATAGATTGCGGATCATCATAGGTTAAAAACTCCTGACTGCCTACGCTATATAAATAAGGAACATGTGACTGCGGATCCCAATACCGTTTGTATTCGCCACTGGCTAGTTTTTCTTTCAGAACATACCACGGGTTGGTGCCAGTATATTGCCCCTCATCATCCCATGCGCCTTTTACAGACGCCTCACCCGGCGCGAATAGCCCCGGCAGTCCCGCTTCAATTTGTGTAGCAGGAACAGACCCCCATCCTCTTCCGTAATATGGAACGCCCATCATTAATTTTTCTTTAGGAATCTGCCAAACATCCGCATATTCACTCATCGCAGAGGAGACATTCAACTTCTGATCGTCATCTTTTTGATTGGCGAAAAGCGGAGCATTGTGGCCCGTTTTTGCATCAAAAGCGCCGTGAATGTCGTATGCCATTACGTTGATACTGTCGAGGTAATCTGCGGTGACAGCCGGGTTAATATAAGCCACATTGTTATGGTTGGTTGTGACAGCGGCAGAAAGTTGATAGTACTTATCGTCTTTGCGCCCCTGCTCATCAAGCTTGGCGCGTAATGATTTGATAAGTTTAGTAAACTGCGCTTTTTCACTGTCGTTGTCCGGATACTCCCAGTCAATATCCAGACCATCAAAATTCCATGCATGGACATAATCGACCATGCTGTTCGCCAACTTCTCAACGCCTTCATCTGTGCGAGTTGCCGCTTCAAACACGCCTTCCTGTGAGTTATCCCAACCACCAACAGAAAGCATAAACGTGACATTATTTTTTTCTGTAAGCTTGTCAAGCTCACGCATTAAATTAGGCGCCTGCGTAGTATCATGCATCGTCACTACACCGTTTTTAACTACGGCAAAACCATAGTTAAGATGGCTCAGGCCCTTATAGTTCACCTTATCGGGGGTAAAGTAATTATGCGCCTCGTAAACCCCCCATTCAGGAAAATAGCCAATCACTTTGCGCTGTGATTTAACCCTTTTCTTCTCACTATTTTGCAGTTCTTCCGCTTTCTGCCCTGTATAAGGGGTAAACTGAAATTCTGAGTAAATGTTAAAATTGACTTTATCGCCCTTTTTCCATACAGAATCCGTGGAAGGACTAACCCCTTGATCAACCCACCATTGCGCCGTCCAGTAATAGCCCAGGAAGCGAACTTTCTCTCCACCTCTATAGGTAGAGTTTGGATCATAAGGCTGAGATATAATAGCAAGCTCATCTTTGGCGGCAATAATTCCATAGGTTGAACCCGGAAAGTTATTCTGACTTTCGTCAGTATAGGCTTCCCAGGTATTTCCCAAATCTTTCGAAATCATCATCCAGGCATCAAGGCCAGAAAAACTATTGGTATCATCGTTATGCGTAACAGAAGCCGCAGATGCCAGGAAAGGAACCCCTATGGCGGCAAAAATAACTGACTGTGCAATCTTGTTTAATTTCATAACTTACTCCATTCAAACGCCATCCATTTAAGAAACAAATATATGTAAATTTAACTTTGCTGCAGTCACATTATTTAACAAAGAAAATAAAGCATACAACTTTTTATGCAGTGTTTAATTAAAAATAAGATTAAAGTGATGAATTAATTTCCCATATAAATCATCTGTACCATAGAATGCTGGCACAACAATTATATACAGCATATTAATTAAAGCGGATTATTCATTTTAAAAATGAAAACATCCTGTAAACAAACAGGATGTTTTCATCAAATTATTCAGAAAAAGACCACATAGACGGCGGCCGCAACAATAAAGCGGTAAATCGCAAACGGAATAAACGAGATGCGTTTAATCAGTTGCAGGAAGGTTTTGATCGCCACCAGCGCCACGATAAACGCTGTCACGAAACCGACTGCAAACATCGGAATATCTGACGCGCTGAGGAAAGACCAGCTCTTGTAGAGATCCAGGACGGTCGCGCCCATCATCATCGGCACCGCCAGTAGGAAAGAAAACTCAGATGCCGCGTAACGACTCACCCCCATCAGCATACCGCCAGAAATCGTCGCCCCGGAGCGGGAAAAACCCGGCCACAACGCCAGACACTGGAAACAACCGATCATAAACGCTTGGCGATAGGTCATATCATCCAGCCCCGGCGCGCGCGGCTCTTTCGGCTTCAGGCATTCTGCGGCTATCAGCAGCAGGCCCCCTACCACCAGCGCATACATCACGTTGATCGGGTTAAACAGCGATTTGATGGTATCGTGGAAAACCAGTCCCAGGACAACGGCCGGAATCATCCCGAGCAGGATATGACCCAGCGTCAACCGACCTTTGCCTGTACCTTCGTGTGGGGCTTTGCCAAAGTGAATGCCAATCAGGCCAAACAGACGTCGCCAGAACATCACCACGACGGCCAGAATAGAGCCCAGTTGGATCACCACTTCAAATGTTTTTGCGGTATCACCCTCAAAACCCAACAGGTGGCCAACAATAATCATATGGCCGGTACTGGAAACGGGTAAAAACTCCGTCAAACCTTCGACCACACCCAAAATTGCCGCCACCAGCAGCGAGTGCATATCACTCATCAATAAACCCCTACATAAAGAAACCACGGCAAAAAAGAGCCGACGAAAGGACCCTTTTATACCTGTTTGTTTTAGAAATTATTAAATTAATTATTTTCTTTCAGATTATTGCCACGCTCAATGATAACCCCGACGTTTGCCGCACGCGCCACCGCGCCAGGCTTACTGAGTTTGATACGCACCCATGGGGAATTAAAGCGACTCAGCAGGAGGTCCGCAACCTCTTCCGCTACGCGCTCTACCAGCGCAAAACGTCCGCCTTCCACATGATTAACAACCGTTTGAGCAATATCAGCATAGCTCAGGCAATCAGCGACATCATCGCTTTTAGCCGATTTACGGTTATCCCATGCCATTTCGATATCGAACACCAATTTTTGCTCGATCGTTTGTTCCCAGTCGTAAACACCGATAGTGGTGATTACTGAAAGTTGCTCTATAAATACAATATCCATCACGACCCGCCTGCTTTTTGACTAACCCGGATACCACTTCCGGCGAAATATGCGTATTATCCATAGAAGTAGCGTTTTACACGACATTTTCAAAACGGAACAGCTTATGAGTGCAATCGCGCCTGGAATGATTATCTTCGCGTACCTCTGCGGCTCTATTTCCAGTGCCATTCTGGTATGCCGCCTCGCTGGATTGCCGGACCCGCGTGACAGCGGCTCCGGCAATCCGGGCGCGACAAACGTGCTGCGCATCGGTGGTAAAGGAGCCGCCGTCGCCGTACTGATTTTCGACGTACTGAAAGGCATGTTACCCGTCTGGGGCGCCTATGCGCTAGGCGTCAGCCCCTTCTGGCTGGGATTGATAGCGATCGCTGCCTGTCTGGGACACATCTGGCCGGTATTCTTCGGCTTTAAGGGTGGGAAAGGCGTTGCCACCGCCTTTGGTGCAATTGCGCCAATTGGTTGGGACTTAACGGGCGTAATGGCGGGAACCTGGCTGCTGACCGTCTTGCTCAGCGGCTATTCGTCGTTGGGCGCTATCGTCAGCGCACTGATCGCTCCCTTTTATGTCTGGTGGTTTAATCCCCAGTTCACTTTCCCGGTTTCCATGTTGTCGTGCTTAATTCTGCTACGTCACCATGACAACATTCAGCGTCTGTGGCGCCGTCAGGAGCCGAAGATCTGGACTAAACTGAAGAAAAAACGCGAAAGAGATCCTGAGTGACGGTACTGCCGGATGGCGACGCTAAAGCGTCTTATCCGGCCTGCAACCTACGGGATTTGATACCCTTCCACTGGCTTGCCTAATCTGTTCTGGCACCACGTCGCCAGAAACTCCACGCACACGCGAAGCTTCACGCTGCGATACAGCGGCTCCTGATAAACCGCCCAGATATTGGCGCTCTGTGCATAGTCCGGAAGTACACGCACCAGTTCACCGCTTGCCAGAAACGGTTGTACGTCCCATTCGGAACGCAACATGATCCCTTTTCCCTGCAGCGCCCACTGCAACACAATCTCACCGCTGTTCGATGAAAGATGCCCAGCTACCTTGACCGATTTTTTCTCCTGACCGTTATCCAGCTCCCACACTCCGTGGGTCATATCGCGTTCTTTGGTGACCAGACAATCGTGCCGACTTAATTCCTGTAGCGTCATCGGCTCGCCATATTTTTGTAAATAGGTCGGGGCCGCACACAATATTCTTTTGTTTTTCGTTAACAAATGCGCAATATAATAATCAGGGATTTCATCATTAATACGAATATCTAAATCGATATTATCCTGCGCCAAATCAATTTGCCGATCGTAAAGCTCAAAATGCACCTGTAACTCAGGATAACTATGCATCAGTTCGGTAATGGCCGGTGCAATATAGCTGCGCCCAAAGCCAAAGCTACAGCCGATACGAATCATCCCCGCCGGGCGCGTTTTGATTTGCGTGACGTCATCAACCAGATGCTGGTAGCCCGCGAGGATCGCCTGCGCATGTTCATAGCAACGTTGACCACTTTCCGTTAACGCCACGCCGCGCGCAGAGCGGTTAAGCAACGTCGTCCCCAGCGTGGATTCGAGAATTTGAATACGTTTTGTCACAAACGCAGGCGTCTGCCCCAGCGTGGCGGCAGCGGAGCTAAAGCTGCCGCTATGAACAATTTCAACCAGCACCTGCAGGTCTTTCGCCAGGGGATACGTGTTCAGCATGGTCGGTATATCCGTAATGTTGTTAACCGCAGTGTAATTCCCTCACGCGTATTAAACCCTGCCTTTGCGCAATTTTTATTGCCTTACCTGGACATCATTCACGAACTGTTAATTGGATATTCACAGTGGCAAATAATATAAAACCACACTTTTAGTGATAGTTTGTGGCGGAGAATTTATTTCCAGAAAATAAAAGAACTGGAGTTTACAAGATGAGCAATCAAAATAACCAAAATGCGATAAATACGCTGACAAACATTGTCGCGAACTTTACCGCCATGATTTCTACCCGTATGCCCGACGACGTGGTGGATAAATTAAAACAGCTGCGGGAAGGCGAAGACTCGCCGATGGGTAAAATCATCTACCACACCATGTTTGACAACATGCAGAAGGCGATTGATCTGAACCGTCCGGCCTGCCAGGACACCGGCGAGATTATGTTCTTTGTAAAGGTCGGTTCCCGTTTTCCGCTGTTGGGTGAGCTGCAAAGCATCCTGAAACAAGCCGTTGAAGACGCCACGGTCAAAGCGCCGCTGCGCCATAACGCGGTAGAGATTTTTGACGAAGTGAATACCGGCAAAAATACCGGCACCGGTGTACCGTGGGTTACCTGGGACATCATTCCTGATAATGATGACGCGGAAATCGAAGTCTACATGGCAGGCGGCGGCTGTACCCTGCCAGGACGCTCGAAAGTGTTAATGCCTTCAGAAGGCTACGAAGGCGTAGTGAAATTTGTCTTCGAAAATATCTCCACGTTGGCCGTTAACGCCTGCCCGCCGGTGCTGGTGGGCGTAGGCATTGCCACCTCAGTAGAAACTGCCGCAGTGCTTTCCCGTAAAGCGGTGCTGCGTCCTATCGGCTCACGTCATCCCAACCCAAAAGCGGCCGAACTGGAACTTCGTCTGGAAGAAGGACTTAACCGCCTGGGTATTGGTCCGCAGGGGTTGACCGGCAATAGCTCCGTGATGGGCGTGCATATCGAATCCGCCGCGCGCCACCCGTCGACTATCGGCGTTGCTGTTTCCACCGGCTGCTGGGCGCACCGTCGCGGCACGCTGTTGGTTCATGCTGATCTCTCCTTCGAAAATCTGTCTCACACCCGGAGCGCGTTATGAAAAAGATCCTCACCACCCCGATTAAAGCCGAAGATCTGGAAGATATTCGCGTTGGCGATGTCATTTACCTGAGCGGTACGCTGGTGACCTGCCGCGACGTGTGCCACCGTCGCCTGATCGAACTGAAGCGCCCAATTCCTTATGATCTGAACGGCAAGGCTATTTTCCACGCAGGCCCAATTGTGCGTAAGAACGGTGATAAATGGGAGATGGTCTCCGTCGGTCCAACCACCAGTATGCGTATGGAAGCTTTTGAGAAAGAGTTTATCGAGCAGACCGGCGTCAAGCTGGTGGTCGGTAAAGGCGGTATGGGACCGTTGACAGAAGAAGGCTGCAAGCAGTTCAAAGCGCTGCATGTGATCTTCCCGGCAGGTTGCGCCGTACTGGCGGCCACTCAGGTTGAAGAGATTGAAGAAGTGCACTGGACGGAGCTGGGCATGCCGGAATCCTTGTGGGTATGTCGGGTCAAAGAGTTCGGCCCGCTGATTGTGTCCATCGACACCCACGGCAACAACCTGATCGCCGAAAACAAAAAGCTGTTCGCTGAACGCCGCGATCCCATCGTGGAAGAGATTTGCGAGCACGTGCACTACATCAAATAACCCTTCCGGAGAGGCACAGAGCCTCTCCCCTTTCGCAGGGATATCACAATGGCACCTTTAGCTGGTTGGTGGCGATACCTGGCTCCGCTGGTGGTCATCGCCATTATTGCTGTTTTACCCGTCCCCACCGGTCTTGAGAGCCACACCTGGCTCTATTTTGCCGTCTTTACCGGTGTGATTGTGGGGCTCATTCTGGAACCTGTACCCGGCGCGGTCGTAGCGATGATTGGTATTTCGATCATCGCCGTACTTTCACCGTGGATCCTGTTCAGCCCGGAACAACTCGCGCAGGACGGTTTTAAATTTACCGCCAAATCGCTGTCGTGGGCCGTTTCTGGCTTTTCTAACTCGGTGATCTGGCTGATTTTCGCGGCCTTTATGTTTGGTACCGGCTATGAGAAAACCGGTCTCGGTCGGCGTATCGCGCTGATGTTAGTGAAAAAGATGGGGCACCGGACGTTATTCCTCGGTTACGCGGTGATGTTCTCCGAGCTTATCCTCGCCCCCGTCACGCCTTCTAACTCCGCGCGCGGGGCCGGGATAATCTACCCGATTATCCGCAACCTGCCGCCGCTGTATAACTCACAGCCCAATGACGCCAGTTCACGTTCTATTGGCTCCTACATCATGTGGATGGGCATTGTCGCCGACTGCGTCACCAGCGCGATTTTCTTAACGGCGATGGCGCCGAACCTGCTGCTGATCGGCCTGATGAAAGGCGCATCTCATACGGCGCTCAGTTGGGGCGACTGGTTCTTGGGTATGCTGCCGCTGAGCATTTTACTGGTGCTGATCGTGCCCTGGCTGGCATATGTGTTGTACCCGCCGGTGCTGAAATCCGGCGATCAGGTGCCGCGCTGGGCGGATACAGAATTAAAAGCGATGGGACCGCTCTGCGCACGTGAGAAAAAGATGCTCGGGCTGATGGTCGGCGCGCTGGTGTTGTGGATCTTCGGCGGCGATTATATTGACGCCGCAATGGTCGGTTACAGCGTGGTGGCATTGATGCTGGTACTGCGCATCATCAGTTGGGATGACATCGTCAGCAATAAAGCCGCATGGAACGTCTTTTTCTGGCTGGCCTCGTTAATAACCTTGGCGACCGGGCTGAATAACACCGGTTTTATTACCTGGTTCGGCAAGCTGCTGGCAAACGGGCTGAGCGGCTATTCACCGATCATGGTGATGGTGGCGCTCATCGTGGTCTTTTATTTGCTGCGCTACTTCTTTGCCAGCGCCACGGCGTATACCTCCGCCCTTGCGCCAATGATGATCGCCGCCGCGCTGGCGATGCCGGAAATCCCGTTGCCGGTCTTCTGTCTGATGGTCGGCGCCGCTATTGGCCTGGGCAGTATTCTGACCCCCTACGCCACCGGCCCAAGCCCTATCTACTACGGCAGCGGCTATTTGCCAACGGTTGACTACTGGCGGCTGGGCGCTATTTTTGGCCTGATTTTCCTCGTGCTGCTGGTGATCACCGGTCTGGTCTGGATGCCTCTCGTTTTACTGTAAAATCCCATTGGGGCGACGTCTTGTCGCCCCTTTATCCATAAGCTTCTCATATGATCGATTTCCCGATGCGCTGAGGCATACTTTTTTGTACGCAAACACCCTCATGCTGATAAGGGAAACGCTCTGGACACGCTGGCGCACGAGACACTCACACGAGGCTGGCAGGCCGAACTGGATCTGCACTTTACCCGCACCGGGCACAAAACGGTGCTCGCCTCGGCGCGTCACTATGGACCTTTGACGGTTCAACGTCCGTTTTATCCCGAAGAAGAGGTATGTCACCTCTATTTGCTTCATCCACCTGGCGGGATCGTCGGCGGGGATGAGCTACATATTTCCGTATCACTCGATGAAAACAGCCATGCGTTAATCACTCAGCCCGGCGCGGGAAAATTTTATCGCAGCCGTGGGCCGCAGGCGTTGCTACGCCAGCATTTCACGCTCGCCCCGCACGCCACGCTGGAGTGGCTGCCGCAGGATACGATCTTCTTTCCCGGCGCTACTGCCACCGTCCAGTCCGTATTTCATCTGACGTCCGCAAGCCATTTGCTGGCCTGGGATCTGCTGTGTCTCGGACGCCCTGTCATGCAGGAAACGTTCAGCCACGGCACGCTACAAAACCGTCTGGAAGTGTGGCGGGATGGGCAACCGCTACTGATAGAGCGTTTGCAGGTGCAGGCAGGGAATCTGAGCGGCGTCGCACATCATCCCTGGATTGGTACGTTGCTGTGTTACCCGGCCAATGAACACATGCTGGAGGGAACGCGCGAGCGGCTTACGCCATTGGGGGATTATGCCGGGGCAACGCTTAACGACTCGCTGCTGACAATCCGCTTTCTGGCGAACGACAACCTGATTGCTCAGCGCGTTATGCGTGACATCTGGCAATTTCTGCGCCCGCTGCTGACACACAAAGCGCCCATGCTACCGCGAATCTGGCAAACCTAAGAGGCCCATTATGGAACTGACCCCCAGAGAAAAAGACAAGCTGTTGCTGTTTACCGCCGCGCTGGTGGCAGAACGTCGCCTGGCCCGCGGGCTGAAGCTGAATTACCCGGAATCAGTGGCGCTGATTAGCGCTTTCATTATGGAAGGGGCGCGCGACGGGCAAACCGTGGCCGCGCTGATGGAAGACGGGCGTCACGTGCTGCGCCGCGATCAGGTGATGGAAGGCGTACCAGAGATGATCCCGGATATTCAGGTTGAAGCCACATTCCCGGACGGTTCGAAACTGGTCACCGTCCACAACCCGATCGTCTAAGGAGCGGCAATGATCCCAGGTGAGTATCAGATCTCAGCAGGCAACATTGCGATCAATCAGGGGCGCGAAACCTGCACGATCGTAGTGGAGAATCACGGCGACAGACCCATCCAGGTGGGATCGCACTATCACTTTTACGAGGTGAACCCAGCGCTGCGCTTTGACAGGGCAGCTACGCGGGGCTTTCGCCTTAACATTGCCGCAGGTACAGCGGTACGTTTTGAACCGGGGCAAAAGCGCGAAGTCGAACTGGTGCGCGTCGCTGGCGCACAAAGGATGGTGGGTTTTCGCAGTGAAGTGATGGGCGCGCTGGAGGCAGATAATGAGTAACATTTCCCGCCAGGCGTACGCCGACATGTTTGGCCCAACCACCGGCGATAAAGTACGTCTGGCGGATACTGACCTGTGGATCGAGGTAGAAAAAGACTTCACCACCTACGGCGAAGAGGTCAAATTCGGCGGCGGAAAAGTGATCCGCGACGGTATGGGCCAGGGACAAATGCGCGCCCAGGCGTGTGTGGATCTGGTGATAACCAATGCGCTGATCGTTGATCACTGGGGGATCGTCAAAGCGGATATCGGCATCAAAGACGGCAGGATCTTCGCCATCGGCAAAGCGGGTAATCCCGATATTCAGCCCAATGTCACAATCCCGATAGGCGTAGGAACAGAAGTCATCGCCGGAGAAGGCAAGATCGTCACCGCGGGCGGCGTGGATACGCATATTCACTGGATCTGCCCGCAGCAGGCGCAAGAAGCGCTGGTTTCAGGCGTGACGACGATGATCGGCGGTGGTACCGGTCCGGCCGCAGGCACCAATGCCACCACCTGCACGCCGGGCCCGTGGTACATCGCCCGCATGCTGCAGGCGGCAGACACGTTGCCGGTTAACATCGGTTTGCTGGGCAAAGGCAATGGTTCAAACCCTGACGCCCTGCGCGAGCAAATCACTGCCGGCGCCATTGGCCTGAAGATCCACGAAGACTGGGGCGCCACGCCTGCCGCTATCGACTGTGCGCTGACCGTGGCCGACGAAATGGACATTCAGGTGGCGCTGCACAGCGACACGCTCAATGAGTCCGGTTTTGTTGAGGATACGCTGGCAGCGATCGGCGATCGTACCATTCATACCTTCCATACCGAAGGCGCAGGTGGCGGCCATGCGCCGGATATCATCACCGCCTGCGCACATCCGAATATTTTGCCCTCCTCCACCAACCCGACGCTGCCTTATACCGTCAACACCATCGACGAGCATCTCGACATGCTGATGGTCTGCCACCATCTCGATCCAGATATCGCTGAAGACGTCGCCTTCGCCGAATCGCGCATTCGCCGGGAAACGATCGCTGCCGAGGATGTGCTGCATGATATTGGCGCGTTTTCCCTGACCTCGTCCGATTCACAGGCAATGGGGCGTGTGGGCGAAGTGATCCTACGTACCTGGCAGGTGGCGCACCGCATGAAGGTTCAGCGTGGTCCGCTGGCAGAAGAAATCGGCGACAACGACAATCAGCGTGTTAAACGCTACATCGCCAAGTACACCATCAATCCGGCGTTGACCCACGGTATCGCCCACGAAGTCGGCTCGGTTGAGCCCGGTAAACTGGCCGACCTGGTGCTGTGGTCTCCGGCCTTTTTTGGCGTAAAACCGGCGACCATCGTGAAGGGCGGGATGATCGCCTGCGCGCCGATGGGTGATATCAACGCCTCAATCCCTACCCCGCAGCCGGTGCATTACCGCATGATGTTCGGCGCGCTTGGCGCAGCGCGGCATCACACCCGCCTGACCTTTATTTCACAGGCTGCCGACGCGCAAAACGTCCCGCAGCAACTTAATTTGCAAAGCGCTATCGCCGTCGTCAAAGGCTGCCGGACGGTAAAAAAGGCTGACATGATCCACAACGCTCTGCAGCCTAATATCACCGTCGATGCCCAGACCTACGAGGTACGCATTGATGGTGAACTGATTACCAGCGACCCGGCAGACGTTTTGCCGATGGCGCAACGCTATTTCCTGTTTTAAGGAGTGAGGATGATCTACCTGACCCAACGCCTTGACCACGCCCACCACGTCACCGCAAGCGTCACGCTACCCATTGATGTTCGGGTAAAAAGCCGCGCCAGAGTGGCGCTGAGCGATGGCCGCGAAGCCGGATTAATGCTACCGCGCGGTTTACTGTTACGCGGCGGCGATCTGCTGACTACCGACGATGGCCGCGAGGTGATCGAAGTGATCGCCGCGCCGGAGTCGGTTTCCGTCGTACGCTGCGCCAACCCTTTTTTGCTCGCCAAAGCCTGTTACCACCTTGGTAATCGCCACGTACCATTGCAGATCCTGCCCGATGAGCTGCGCTACCACCACGATCATGTGCTGGACGACATGTTGCGCCAGTTCAACCTCGAGGTGGCGTTTGCCCAGTTGCCGTTTGAGCCGGAAGCGGGTGCCTATGCGAGCGAGTCACACGGGCATCATCACGGCCATGCGCACTGATGCATAGCACCCAACAGCTGCGCCTGATGCAGCTCGCCAGCAGCAGTCTCCCGGTGGGATCGTTTACCTGGTCTCAGGGTCTGGAGTGGGCGGTGGAAATCGGCTGGGTGAAAAGCGTCGATGACTTCTCTGACTGGCAAATTCAGCAGATGGAGCACAACTTTTTTACCGTCGACTTACCGCTGCTGGCGAGATTGTATCGCGCCTGTGAGCAGGACGATCTCGCCGCCGCGCGCCGCTGGACCGCTTACCTGCTGGCCTGTCGGGAAACCCGCGAACTGCGGGATGAAGAACGCAGCCGGGGCATCGCCTTTACGCGGCTGGTCACCGACTGGGAACCAGACTGTTCCCGGGAATGGCGCACGCTCTTTACCGACAGCCAGCTGTGCGGCATGGCCTGGCTGGGCGTACGCTGGAAAATCCCCCTGACGAACCTGGCATTAAGCCTCGGCTACAGCTGGATTGAGAGCGCAGTGATGGCAGGCGTCAAACTGGTTCCCTTTGGCCAGCAGGCGGCGCAGCGGTTGATTATTTCGCTTGGCGATCGTTACGCGCAAGGTGTGGCACAAGCGCTGGCGTGTCCTGACGCCAGCCTCGGATCCGCAACGCCGTTAGCCGCCATCGCGTCTGCCCGGCATGAAACCCAATATTCCCGCTTATTCCGTTCCTGAGGAGAAAAAATGAGTGATTACAAGCATCCCCTGCGCGTGGGCGTTGGCGGCCCGGTTGGCTCCGGCAAAACGGCGCTGCTGGAAGCGTTATGCAAAGCCATGCGCAGCAGCTATCAACTGGCGGTCGTGACTAACGATATCTACACCAAAGAAGATCAGCGCATTCTCACCGAAGCAGGCGCCCTGGAACCGGACAGAATAGTTGGTGTGGAAACTGGCGGCTGTCCACATACCGCCATCCGCGAAGATGCGTCGATGAATCTGGCCGCGGTCGAAGCGCTGAGCGAGAAATTCGGCAACCTGGATCTGATTTTTGTGGAAAGCGGCGGCGATAACCTGAGCGCTACCTTCAGCCCGGAATTAGCGGATCTGACAATCTACGTGATCGACGTTGCCGAAGGCGAGAAGATCCCGCGTAAAGGCGGGCCGGGGATCACCAAATCCGATTTTCTGGTGATCAACAAAACCGATCTGGCCCCTTACGTAGGCGCTTCGCTGGAGGTGATGGAACGCGATACCCTGCGCATGCGCGGCGAGCGTCCGTGGACGTTTACTAACCTGAAGGCGGGCGACGGTCTGGCGACGATTATTGCGTTTCTGGAAGAGAAAGGAATGTTGCGGGTGTAGCGCGGTTTATCGCCGGGTGGCGGCTTCGCCTGACCCGGCCTACGGTTTTGTTGGCCCGGTAAGCAAAGCCACCACCGGGCAAAAAACTCACGCCGCCGGTAATTCCGCCAGCGGCCAGCGTGGACGCACGGTCACGCCAAGATCCGCCGTTGCGCCCGCTTTAAAACGCACCATCCCCGCGTAGGCGATCATCGCCCCGTTGTCGGTACAAAATTCCGGGCGCGCATAGAACACTTCGCCGCGGCGTTTTTGCATCATTTCGGCCAGTTTTGCGCGCAGCGTGCGGTTAGCGCTCACGCCCCCCGCCATCACCAGACGTTTAAAACCGGTTTGATCCAGCGCGCGTTTGCACTTGATCATCAGCGTATCAACCACCGCATCTTCAAACGCACGGGCGATATCTGCACGCGTTTGATCGTCATTTTCGTTATTACGAATCGTATTCGCGGCGAAGGTTTTCAGGCCGGAGAAGCTGAAATCCAGCCCCGGACGGTCGGTCATCGGACGCGGGAAGACAAAGCGTTTTTCCACACCCTGTGACGCCAGCTTAGACAGCATTGGGCCGCCAGGATAATCCAGCCCCAGCAGCTTGGCGGTTTTGTCAAACGCTTCACCTGCCGCGTCATCAATCGATTCACCCAGTAATTCATACTGACCGATACCAGTGACGCTAATCAGTTGCGTGTGCCCACCGGAAACCAGCAGCGCGACGAACGGAAAAGCAGGAGGATTCTCTTCCAGCATCGGCGCCAGCAAATGCCCTTCCATGTGGTGCACAGGAATTGCCGGCACGCCCCAGGCGAACGCCAGCGAACGTCCTACGGTTGCGCCGACCAGCAGCGCGCCAACCAGACCAGGACCTGCGGTGTACGCCACCGCATCGATCTCTTTTGCCGTGAGTCCCGCTTCTTTCAGCGCGGCCTGAATCAGCGGTACGGTTTTACGTACGTGATCGCGCGAGGCCAGTTCTGGCACTACGCCGCCGTAGTCAGCGTGTAATTTCACCTGACTATACAATTGGTTGGCTAAAAGACCTTTTTCATCGTCGTAAATGGCGATGCCGGTTTCATCGCAGGATGTTTCAATACCCAGTACACGCATGACTTGTTTTACCTCGCTCTATTACCGCGCAGTGTAGGACCAATGCGGGTTGATGTAAAACTTTGTTCGCCCCAGGCGCATGCCTCGTGTATACTCCTTGTCCTTATAAAAGTCCCTTTCAAAATCGCGTGGGTGCTTTACAAAGCAGCAGCAATTGCAGTAAAATTCCGCACCATTTTGAAATAAGCTGGCGTTGATGCCAGCGGCAAACCGAATTTATTAAAGGTGAGAGTTACATGCCGGTAATTAAAGTACGTGAAAACGAGCCGTTCGACGTAGCACTGCGTCGCTTCAAGCGTTCATGCGAAAAAGCAGGTGTTCTGGCGGAAGTTCGTCGTCGTGAGTTCTATGAAAAACCGACTACCGAACGTAAGCGCGCTAAAGCTTCTGCTGTGAAACGTCACGCGAAGAAACTGGCTCGCGAAAACGCACGCCGTACTCGTCTGTACTAATTCATTGAGAGCTAAAGCTCTCAATTCAGACTGAGTTGTAGTTGTAAGGCCGTGCTTCCGGAAGGAATGCGCGGCTTATTTTCGTTTATACACGTCATCATTCAAGCTGCCTCTGCGTTGGCTGCAGTCGTTCACCCCAGTCACGTACTGATGTACGCTCCTGAGGATTCGCTCCCTTGCCGCCTTGATGCATCCTGAATGATTTTGTGTATGTGAGTCATAACAAAATAAACGGGGCATATGGCTGGACGAATTCCACGTGTATTTATTAATGACCTGCTGGCAAGAACCGACATCGTCGATCTCATCGACGCGCGGGTAAAGCTGAAAAAGCAGGGCAAAAATTATCACGCGTGCTGTCCGTTCCATAACGAAAAAACCCCCTCTTTCACCGTAAACGGTGAAAAACAGTTTTATCACTGCTTTGGGTGTGGCGCGCATGGCAACGCCGTCGACTTTCTCATGAACTACGACAAGCTCGAGTTTGTGGAAACCGTCGAAGAACTGGCCGCAATGCACAACCTTGAAGTGCCCTATGAAGCAGGCAGTGGCCCCAGTCAGATAGAGCGCCATCAACGGCAAAGCCTTTATCAATTGATGGACGGCCTGAACACTTTTTATCAACAGTCTTTGATGCAGCCCGCCGCTACCCCTGCGCGCCAGTACCTGGAAAAGCGAGGATTAAGTAGCGACGTTATCACCCGTTTTGCTATTGGTTTTGCCCCCCCCGGCTGGGATAACGTCCTGAAACGGTTTGGCGGCAATGCTGAGAATCGCAAATCGTTGGTCGATGCGGGGATGTTGGTCACCAACGATCAGGGACGCAGTTACGATCGTTTTCGCGAACGGGTGATGTTCCCCATCCGCGACAAACGTGGTCGGGTCATTGGTTTTGGTGGACGCGTGCTGGGCGATGCCCTGCCGAAGTATCTGAACTCCCCGGAAACCGATATTTTCCATAAAGGTCGCCAGCTGTATGGCCTTTATGAAGCCCAGCAGGATAACGCCGATCCGCAGCGCCTGTTAGTGGTGGAAGGTTATATGGATGTGGTGGCGCTGGCGCAATACGGCATTAACTACGCCGTGGCATCCCTTGGGACGTCAACCACTGCCGATCACATCCAACTGTTGTTTCGCGCGACGAACAACGTGATTTGCTGCTACGACGGCGACCGCGCCGGACGCGACGCAGCATGGCGCGCGCTGGAAACCGCACTGCCTTATATGACAGACGGCCGCCAGCTACGCTTTATGTTTTTACCTGATGGCGAAGATCCCGATACGTTAGTGCGTAAAGAAGGGAAAGAGGCTTTCGAAGCCCGGATGGAGCAGGCGTTGCCGCTCTCCGCGTTTTTATTTAATAGCCTGTTGCCACAGGTAGATTTGAGTACCCCGGACGGACGCGCGCAGCTCAGCACGCTGGCGCTGCCACTGATCACTCAGGTGCCGGGCGAAACGTTGCGCATTTATCTGCGACAGGAGTTGGGAAACAAGCTCGGCATTCTGGATGACAGCCAGCTTGAACGTTTAATGCCAAAACTGGCAGAAAATGGCGCTTCCCGCCCTGTTCCACAGCTAAAACGTACGACCATGCGTATACTTATAGGGTTGCTGGTGCAAAACCCGGACCTTGCTCCGCTGGTTCCGCCGTTAGGCGCACTGGACAGCAATAAGCTGCCTGGACTTGGCTTATTCAGAGAACTGGTCAACACTTGTCTGGCTCAGCCAGGCCTGACCACCGGCCAACTTTTAGAGCACTATCGTGGCACAAATGATGCTGCAACCCTTGAAAAACTGTCGATGTGGGACGATATAGCAGATAAAGATATCGCAGAAAAAACCTTCACCGACTCACTCAATCATATGTTTGATTCGATGCTTGAACTGCGCCAGGAAGAGTTGATAGCTCGTGAGCGCACACACGGTTTAAGCAGCGAAGAACGCCGGGAACTCTGGACGCTGAACCAGGAACTGGCCAAGAAATAAGAGAAAGACAAAACAAAGACAAAATCATTCGCGTTGTATCAAGGCAGCAAGTGAACGAACGCCTGGGAGTGTACATAAGTACATGACCAGGAAGAGAGAACGCAGCTAACGCAGAGACAACGTGAAAGATGAAGTATTTAACGGCTTAACTGCCGAATATCGATCGGGAAGCCCCCGACAGCCGCACGGAGAGGCAGCGGCAAAATATAAGTATGCCCTCGTTTTGCCGTTGGCGGTTTTACCGCCCAACACCAATCAAACGAATTAAGTGTGGATACCGTCTTATGGAGCAAAACCCGCAGTCACAGCTGAAGCTTCTTGTCCAACGTGGTAAGGAGCAAGGCTATCTGACCTATGCCGAGGTCAATGACCATCTGCCGGAAGATATCGTCGATTCAGATCAAATCGAAGACATCATCCAAATGATCAATGACATGGGTATTCAGGTGATGGAAGAAGCACCTGATGCCGATGATCTGCTGCTTGCTGAAACCTCCAACAGCACCGATGAAGACGCGGAAGAAGCGGCTGCCCAGGTTCTGTCCAGCGTTGAGTCCGAAATCGGCCGTACAACTGACCCGGTCCGCATGTACATGCGTGAAATGGGTACCGTTGAACTGTTAACCCGCGAAGGCGAAATCGACATCGCTAAGCGCATCGAAGACGGGATTAACCAGGTTCAATGCTCCGTTGCTGAATACCCGGAAGCCATCACCTATCTGCTTGAGCAATACGATCGCGTAGAAGCTGAAGAAGCGCGTCTGTCCGATCTCATCACCGGCTTTGTCGACCCTAACGCGGAAGAAGACATGGCGCCAACGGCGACCCACGTCGGTTCTGAACTCTCTCAAGAAGAGATGGATGAAGATGAAGACGAAGATGAAGAAGATGACGACGACAGCAGCGATGACGACAACAGCATCGACCCTGAATTAGCGCGTGAAAAATTCGCTGAGCTGCGTACCCAGTACGAAATCACCCGCGACACGATCAAGGCCAAAGGCCGCAGCCATGCTGCCGCGCAGGAAGAAATTCAGAAGCTGTCTGAAGTGTTCAAACAGTTCCGCCTGGTGCCGAAGCAGTTCGACTACCTGGTAAACAGCATGCGCGTCATGATGGACCGCGTGCGTACTCAGGAACGTCTGATCATGAAGCTCTGCGTTGAGCAGTGCAAAATGCCGAAGAAAAACTTCATCACTCTGTTCACTGGCAATGAAACCAGCGAAACGTGGTTCAACGCAGCAATCGCGATGAACAAACCGTGGTCTGAAAAACTGCACGACGTGGCAGATGACGTTCACCGCGGCCTGCAGAAACTGCAGCAGATTGAAGAAGAAACCGGCCTGACCATCGAGCAGGTTAAAGATATCAACCGTCGCATGTCCATCGGTGAGGCGAAAGCCCGTCGTGCGAAAAAAGAGATGGTTGAAGCGAACTTACGTCTGGTTATCTCTATCGCCAAGAAATACACCAACCGTGGTCTGCAGTTCCTGGATCTGATTCAGGAAGGCAACATCGGTCTGATGAAAGCGGTTGATAAGTTTGAATACCGTCGTGGTTACAAGTTCTCCACCTACGCAACCTGGTGGATCCGTCAGGCAATTACCCGCTCTATCGCGGATCAGGCGCGTACCATCCGTATTCCGGTGCATATGATTGAGACCATTAACAAGCTCAACCGTATTTCCCGTCAGATGCTGCAAGAGATGGGCCGTGAGCCGACGCCGGAAGAGCTGGCTGAACGCATGCTGATGCCGGAAGACAAGATCCGTAAAGTGCTGAAGATCGCCAAAGAGCCTATCTCCATGGAAACGCCGATCGGCGACGATGAAGATTCGCATCTGGGTGATTTCATCGAGGATACCACCCTCGAGCTGCCGCTGGACTCTGCCACTACCGAGAGCCTGCGTGCCGCAACGCACGACGTTCTGGCTGGCCTGACCGCTCGTGAAGCGAAAGTTCTGCGTATGCGTTTCGGTATCGATATGAACACCGACCACACGCTGGAAGAAGTAGGTAAACAGTTCGACGTTACCCGCGAACGTATCCGTCAGATCGAAGCGAAGGCGCTGCGTAAACTGCGCCACCCGAGCCGTTCTGAAGTGCTGCGTAGCTTCCTCGACGATTAATCTCGCCGTATAAGTTCAAACGCCACCGCAAGGTGGCGTTTTTATTTACATCCCGCGCATGACCAGCGCGTCATCCAGCTCACGATACGCCTCCACCAGCTTATCCAGTGTAATCCGGCTCAATCCGCTGGGATTTGGCAATACCCAAATCTGGGTCGCGCCAATGGTCAGCGTCTGCTTTCCCCACTGCGCTCCGCGCTGACTGAAGCCTTGCTCGAACGCCTGCTTGCCAAGAATCGCCAGCGCGGCGGGCTGATAGTCATCAATCTTTTCAATAAGCTTCCGGCCACCGCTACGCATCTCCTGTAGCTTCACTTCATTAGCCTGCACCGTTGGCCTGTCGACAAATTTAGTCACGCCACAGCGGAAATCCAGCAGGTGTTGCGCCTCTTCTGGCTTCAGTTGGCGATCGGTAAATCCCGCCTGATGGATGACCTTCCAGAAGCGATTAGCGGGGTGCGCAAAGGGGAACCCTGTACCTGCGGAAGATAGCCCCGGATTGATGCCGCAAAACACCACCCGCAGCCCTGGTGCCAGTATGTCCTTAACCATAATTACTCCGAACAATACATCAGAGTAACAGTATAACGGACTGATAATACATTGTTTATAAAATCAGCATCCGTACGCTTATGTCTGGATTGCGACGCGGAGTTACTTTATAATCCACCGCCACGGCCCCTTAGCTCAGTGGTTAGAGCAGGCGACTCATAATCGCTTGGTCGCTGGTTCAAGTCCAGCAGGGGCCACCAAATATCAAGGACTTGCGAGAAATCGCAGGTCCTTTTTTATTAATCTTTCGTTTAGATATGTCTGCCCAATAAGCAGCATGTGGCAACCCTTCTGGACGCCGCCATCCAGAGATGGAAACGTCCGTTAGCGTTTTATTCGATAGTCAGCTCACACGAGTTCTTTGAGCTGCTCCTGCATGTAGGTTGAAAAATACTCTGGGTTTTTGATAAGGATGCGGTTACCGGAGGCAACTTTTTCTGCCCATCCGGCCACTTTTTTCGTGAACTCAGGATTCCATCCCTCCTGCTCACCCCGTGCCATCACAACTTCCGGACTCGCTGGCACACCTAAGTCATGCAAATACTTTAGAATCCCCTTAGCGGTGCTTTCATCCATTGAATGGGGTACTGACGCCGAAGTGTTCATACCACCGATAAAATCCAAGGCTTTCTCAATTGCTGTTGGCATGCTCTTATCCTTAAAATTAACCACGTTAGAGACACCTTGATACTATGTACCCAACTCCGCCGGGATATCAAAGAGAACATCGCCTTTCTTTGACTTACCCCGCAGCTAAACGCTTGCGCGGCTGTTTTCTGCGCTATTTTTTTGCTTCTCCGGCTAAAACCAGCCCGGTCGCCACCGCATTGCGCGGGCCTTCAGTGCCACGGATGTTGCCCTGCCCGGCGACAACGCCGTAATGCGCCAGCGCATCGGTGATCATCTGCGGAATTTCAAAATCCAGCGATGAACCGCCTACCAGCACCACAAAAGTGATATCGCGAATGGAGCCGCCAGGTGATACCTGGCGTAACGCGCGCAGACAGTTGGTGACAAAAACTTTCTCTTTGGCCTGACGACGCACCAGACGAATCTTCTCCAGCGAGGTCTGGTTATCAACCGGGATCAGCTCGCCGTCTTTCAGATACACCACTTTGGCAAATACTGACGGGCTGAGCGGTTCACGAAAAAACTCCACCGCGCCGTTCTCGTGGCGAATGCTGAACAGGCTCTCCACTTTGGCCAGCGGGTATTTTTTAATTTCCTCTGCTAAAAACGGATCGCTTAAGCCCAGTTCCGTTTGAATTAGCAGGCTGACCATATTCCCCGCCCCGGCAAGATGTACCGCCTTCACTACGCCGTCGCTATTAATAATGGCGGCATCGGTAGATCCTGCGCCTAAATCGAGGATCGCCAGCGGCGCGGCGCATCCGGGCGTCGTTAACGCGCCAGCCACGGCCATGTTGGCTTCCACCCCACCCACCTCCACGGGCGTGTTTAGCCGCGCGCTCAGTTCGCTGGCGATAGCCTGCATCTGTAAGCGGTCAGATTTCACCATCGCCGCAATGCCAACGGCGTTCTCCATTGAGCATTCACCGGCAATGCCACCCTGCACCTCGCGGGGAATAAACGTATCCACCGCCAGAAGATCCTGAATATGCACGGCGTTCATGTCATGACCGGTCAGCGAGGCCATCACCTTACGCACCCGCTCAAGCATCCCGCCCGCGTGCGTACCTGCTTCACCGCGAATATCGCACACGGGCGCGCAGGCGCTCATCGCCTGCATAATGGCCTGCGCGCCTTGCGCTACGTCGGCTTCACCGCCGCGCTTTTCGCCACGAATAAAGATCTTACCCGCCGGGATCGTTCGCGACTGCACATCCCCCTGCGGTGTTTTCAGCACCACAGCGGAGCGGTTGCCAATCAGCGCTCTGGCGATAGGGACGATGGTTTGCGTTTCCTCCGGCGTCAGGGCAAAAAAGGTCGCGATGCCGTAAGGATTCGACAATACCCGCACCACCTGCCCTGCGGCCGCCACTTCCACCGCCGCCAGCACACCTTCCGGAACCTTCTCCAGTAGCGTGACTTCATCGACCACCGGCATTGCCCGACGCAGGCGATTGTTCACCAGCACGCCATCATCTTTTTTCAGGATCGCCGCCACCACGTTGATCCCACGATCCAGCGCCTCATTGATGAGCCAGACCGCTTCGAGGAAATCAATCTCTTCGCCCACCAGCGGGATCCAGCCCTGCGCAAAGCGATCTTCGCTCAGTGATGCCAGCTTATCCACGCTGATGGTGGTTCCCATCCCCACGCCGACGCCCCCCGGTGTCTGCGGGTTATGGCCAATCATTGTCGATTCCGTAATGATGGTTTCAGTGATGGTTTCCATCGCCACATCGCCAATCACCGGCGCGGCCTCATTGATGCAGATTTTCGCCACGTCCTGAAGGGACCACGGCGTTTTATCCAGTGCCTGCTGCAGAGAGGCCACCACCCCGGCAATATTGTCCCGCGTCCCTTTCATGCCCGTGGTGGCGACAATCCCGCTGGCAATAAACCGTCCATGCTGCGCCAACGCCACTTCGGTGGTGGCGTTGCCGATATCAATCCCGGCGATTAACGGCATGCGCCCTCCGTCACTGGCTGCCTTTACGCAGCTTGTTTCTCTGCTGATACACCTCTGCCGACTCGCGGACAAAGGCGGCGTTCACCGTGGCATGCCAGGTGTGCTCCAGCTCATCGGCAATCGCCTGTAGCTCCGCGAATGAAGAACGAAACGGACGTAGCGCATTGTAGATCTCCAGAATACGAGCATCCGGGATGGCAATCAGCTCCGCCGCGCGACGGAAATTGCGCGCCACGGCGTGACGCTGCATCTGTTCGGCAATCTGCGCCTGGTACTCCAGCGTTTGCTGAGAAATACGCACATCCTGCGGCCCGACCTTGCCTGCCAGCACATTCTCAAGAGTAATGTCGGTTAACGGTTTCCCGCCAGGCGTCTGGATTTTCTCCGGGCAGCGGGTGGCTAATGGGTAATCCTGCGCGGTCATGATGTTGTTGTTCATGGTCATTCCCTTACCAGTGCAATATGCAGCGTGACGGGTGCAGCATCCTGCACCACGTGTTTGGTTTCTTTGATGTGAAACAGCGCGGCCTTGGCCATAAATTTAGGGCGCACCATCTGGTCATTGACCACCGGCACCGGCGAAGGCGACTCTTTGCGTGCATAGCGCGCGGCGTTTTTACCGATCTGGCGATAGGTTTCCAGCGTCAGCAGCGGAGCCTGAGAGAACAGCTCCAGGTTACTCAGCGGTAGCAGATCGCGCTGATGAATCACCGTGGTTCCTTTCGACTGGATACCAATCCCGATGCCGGAACCACTGAGATTAGCCGCATCCCACGCCATAAAAGAAACATCCGAGGTGCGCAGAATTCTCACTACCCGCGCATGCAGCCCCTCTTCTTCAATCCCTGCCACCAGCTCTTTAAGAATCGCCTTATGCGGCATATCAATCAGGGTTTTGTGCTGATACTTATCAAAGGCCGGACCGACGCCAATCACCACTTCATCTACGCGTTCGTCCGCTGTAGCCGCCTCGCCTTCGCTTACCTGCAAGGTGAAAACCGGCTTACGTTCAGTTGTGCATTCCACGGTGTACCGCCTTATTCAATTGAGCCAGGCTGAACCACGCCCGCGATATTTTTAATTTCCGCCCAGCGCTCGGCGGAGATGCGATAGCCGGTGCCTGGTCCCTGATAATCATTAATGTCGTTAACAGCGCTGACCACCTCAAACTGGCGATCCAGAATGGCCGACGTTTGCAGGTAATCACCGGTGACGCGCTGTCTCAGCATATTGAGGATGTTACTGGCGATATCTTCGAAGCCGCTACGGCTTAGCGCGCCGACGATATCCAGCCCGGTAATATTGCGCTTCATCATCTCTTCCACGGCGGCCAGATCTTCCACCACATTGCGCGCGGGCATATCTTTGCTGCCGTGAGCGTAAGTGGCGGCCTCAACTTCCTCATCGCTAATCAGCGGCAGACCCAGTTCGCGGAACACCGCCTGAATGGCGCGCGCCGCCTTGTTACGGATGGCGATGGTTTCTTCTTCGGTTACAGGACGCAGACCACCGTCCACCATCAGATCGCGTTGCAGAATGTTGTAATCATCGAAGTCTTCCGCATCGAAGTTCGACCCGGCAAACATGTTGTCGTAGTTCGGCACGGCACTATAGCCGGAGAAGATAAAGTCGGTACCCGGCAGCATTTGCATCAGGGTACGGGCGGTACGGCGAATATCTGAGTGGGAAAAGGTCTGGTCATTGGCGGAGGCCACTTCAAGGTCGAGCATCGAGGCAATCAGGTTTTCTGCCAGCACCGCGCGGATCCCCGACGGCACTGCGCCGGTCATGCCGATACAGCTGACCGCGCCGTTTTGCAGCCCCTGTACACCCGCGCCTTTGGTGATAAAGATGCAGCGCGACTCCAGATAGAGCATCGATTTACTCTCGGAATAGCCCATCAGCGCTTCCGAACCGGTACCGGAGGTATAACGCATTTTCAGCCCGCGAGACGCATAGGCCGAGGCGAGAAACGCTTTGGACCACGGCGTATCATCGCCGTCGGTAAACACCGACTCTGTACCGTATACCGATACCGTTTCGGCGTAGCTGGTTAACCCGCGCATCCCCAGCTCCAGCTCCGTCGCCTCCTCAACGGAACATTGCGTGAGCACGCCAGGGCGACCGCACTGGGAACCGACCAGCAGCGCCAGGGCGTTAAACGGCGCATAGCGGGCGATGCCGACCGTGGTTTCCTGTTCTGAAAAACCACGGATCCCCGCTTCAGCCGCATCGGCGGCAATCTGTACCGGGTTATCTTTCAGGTTGGTGACATGGCACTGGTTGGATGGCGTGCGCCTGGCGCGCATTTTTTGCAGCGCCATCATCATTTCCACCACGTTCATTTGCGCCATCACCTCCACCGCTTTCGCCGGCGTGATGGCGGTGGTAATAGCAACAATCTCTTCCCGGCTGACGTGGATATCCACCAGCATTCTGGCGATCTCCAGCGCGTCGAGCCGCATTGCCCGTTCGGTTTCAGCCACGTTAATCGCGTAGTCGGCAATAAAACGGTCAATCATGTCGAACTCGGCGCGGCTCTTGCCGTCCAACTCAACAATACGACCATTCTCTACCTTCACCGACGAAGCCGGATCGTAGGGGCTTTCCATGGCGATCAGCCCCTCTTCAGGCCATTCGCCAATCAGCCCATCCTGATTTACAGGGCGCTTCGCAAGCACTTCGAATCGTTTTGATCTTCTCATAGTTTATGGACTCAAAAGATAAAAAATAGGGACGCCGGGCCGTATTGCCGGGGACACACCACCCGGCATTCGCCTTTCAACAGCAATGGCCGAACTCTAAATGAGCACAGCAATAAAAAAATAAAATTAATTTCGTTCCAATTTGGCACGTAATAAAAATTCATCGTTCCATATTGAAACGGTTCTCAGGAATAGCCGGAGAAAATTGTGACGAAGTTAAATGATCATTATCAATAACTGCCGATACGCAAAATCAAATTAATACTTTTGAAATTTTCACCCTATTGACTTAATAACGCGCGGCGACAAAATAAAGCCAAACCCAATGATAAAAAATAGCTGTCTCGCGATATTTTCGTGACCTCAGCCCTACACTATTTTCAGGAGAAACTGTGAATAAGAGCCAACCAATCGCCACCATTACGCTGGCGGCTGCGAAAAAAATGGCGCAGGCCGTCGAGGCTAAAGCGTCTGAGATCAACGTGCCGGTGGTCTTTTCCGTGGTGGATCGCGGCGGAAACACGCTGCTGATGCAACGCATGGACGACGCGTTTGTCACCAGTTGTGATATTTCACTGAATAAAGCCTGGACCGCCTGCTGTCTGCGCCAGGGGACTCATGAAATTACCGACGCGGTACAACCGGGTGCCTCACTATATGGTTTACAGCTAACGAATCAACAGCGAATCGTTATTTTTGGCGGCGGCTTACCTGTCATATTAAACGATAAATTAATCGGTGCCGTCGGCGTAAGTGGCGGTACTGTCGAACAAGACATGTTATTAGCGCAAACCGCACTGGATTGTTTCTCTGAATTATAAATTAAATCTAAGAAGGTAAATTATGAGCTATCGTATGTTTGATTACCTGGTGCCAAATGTGAACTTTTTTGGCCCAAATGCTATTTCCGTCGTTGGCGAACGCTGCAAACTGTTGGGCGGTAAAAAAGCGCTGCTGGTGACTGATAAAGGTCTGCGAGCCATTAAAGACGGCGCGGTTGATAAAACCCTCGATCATCTGCGTGAAGCCGGTATTGACGTGGTGGTGTTTGACGGCGTCGAACCAAACCCCAAAGACACCAACGTGCGCGACGGTCTGGAAGTTTTTCGTAAGGAGCAATGCGATATTATCGTTACCGTCGGCGGTGGTAGTCCGCATGACTGCGGTAAAGGCATCGGTATCGCGGCGACGCACGAAGGCGATCTCTACAGCTATGCCGGGATTGAAACCCTGACCAATCCGCTGCCGCCGATCGTCGCGGTGAATACCACCGCCGGCACCGCCAGCGAAGTCACCCGCCACTGCGTGCTGACCAATACCAAAACCAAAGTGAAGTTTGTGATTGTCAGCTGGCGCAACCTGCCTTCAGTCTCTATTAATGACCCGCTGCTGATGCTCGGCAAACCTGCGCCACTGACCGCAGCGACCGGGATGGACGCCCTGACACACGCTGTTGAGGCCTATATTTCAAAAGATGCCAACCCGGTTACCGACGCCGCCGCTATCCAGGCAATTCGTCTGATCGCCCGTAATTTGCGCCAGGCCGTAGCGCTGGGCAGCAACCTGAAAGCTCGTGAAAACATGGCCTATGCCTCTTTGCTGGCGGGTATGGCCTTCAACAACGCCAACCTTGGTTACGTTCACGCGATGGCGCATCAGCTTGGCGGTCTGTACGACATGCCGCACGGCGTAGCAAATGCCGTACTGCTGCCGCACGTGGCGCGCTATAACCTGATCGCTAATCCGGAGAAATTTGCCGACATCGCAGAGTTTATGGGTGAGAACACCGACGGTCTGTCCACCATGGATGCCGCCGAACTGGCGATTCACGCCATCGCTCGCCTCTCTGCCGATATCGGTATTCCGCAGCATCTGCGCGAACTGGGCGTCAAAGAAGCCGATTTCCCGTATATGGCGGAAATGGCGCTGAAAGACGGCAATGCCTTCTCCAACCCGCGTAAAGGGAATGAGAAAGAAATTGCCGGGATCTTCCGTCAGGCATTCTGATCAATAAGGGGGCGCAATGTCACTTTCATCACCGGGCGTACATCTGTTTTATCACTCACGCTGGCAGGATTCGCGCGTGCTTGATGAACTATGCTGGGGGCTGGAAGAGCAAGGCGTCCCTTGCCGGACAATCTGTTGCGACGCACATGACTGCGCGCTGGCCCTCAGCAAGCTGGCGGCTAAAAGCTCAACGCTACGCGTGGGTCTCGGCCTCAGCGCCAGCGGTGATATTGCCCTAACCCACGCCCAGCTATCCGAGGATCGGGCGCTGGTCCGTGGGCATATCGCCGCCGGGGCAGCAATGATCCGCATGCTCGGCGCCAATGCTGGCCAACTGGTCAAAGTGCTTCCCTTTAGCGAGATAAAATAAATGTACCGCATCTATACCCGAACCGGTGATAAAGGCACGACTGCGCTGTTTGGCGGCAGCCGTATCGACAAAGACGACATCCGCGTTAACGCCTACGGTACGGTGGATGAACTGATTTCCCAGCTTGGCGTCTGCTATGCCAGCTCGCGCCAGGCAGAATTACGCGAAGATCTGCATGCCATCCAGAAGATGCTGTTTGTGCTGGGGTCGGAACTCGCCAGCGATGAGAAAGGTCTCGCCCGCTTAACGCAGACGATTAACGCCGAGGATATTCAGGCACTGGAGCAGCTTATTGACCGCAATATGGCGCAGAGCGGCCCCCTGAAAGAATTTGTCATTCCGGGGAAAAATCTGGCATCGGCACAGCTACACGTTGCGCGCACCCTGGCACGGCGGCTGGAGCGGATCCTCATCGCGATGGACAGAACGCTGACGTTACGCGATGAACTCAAGCGTTATATCAACCGGCTGTCGGATGTGCTGTTCTCCATGGCCAGAATCGAAGAAACTACTCCAGATGTTTGCGCTTAAACTGGCTGGCATCGATGTCGTACTGCTTCATCTTACGCCACAAGGTCGTGCGACCAATATTCAGCAGTTGCGACATCTCCTGCACGCGCCCACTGGTGACGCGGGCGGCGTGGATAATCGCCTCTTTTTCGATAGCGGTAAAGGTCAGGCTGGCAGGCAGCAGGGAAGACCCGGTCTCCAGACCGGGGCGCTCGGCAAACAGATAATCCGGCAGATTGCTCAGCCGGATATGGCCGTTATCGCTACTGATGGCGATGTTTTCGATAATGCTGTTCAGCTCGAAGTCATTGCCCGGCCATGAATAAGCCACCAGTTGCGCCAGCGCGTCGTCGTCGATCTTCAGGCTGGTTGAAAAGCGTTTTTTCAGGCTATTCAGTCGCGTATAAATCAACGAGGGAATACTGTTACGCCGCGCGCGTAGCGGCGGGATAACAATCTCAAAAGAGTGCAACGCGTAATACAGCTGGCGGCTAAAGCGGTTTTGCTCCACCAGATTAGCGAGATCAACCGTGGTGGTGGCGATCACTTTTACATCCACCGGGATCAGGCGACGGGCATCCAGGCGGGTTAATACTCCCTGCTTGATCACCTGTAACAGCGCGGATTGCAGCTCCGGCGCCAGATATTCAATTTTCTCCAGAAACAGCGTGCCGCCGTTCGCCAGCTCAAGGCGGCTCAACCGACCATTTTCATCATCGGTGGGCGCACTGCCCATAAAATCCTGCCCCAGCACGCTGTTGGCATACAACTGACAGTTGACGGCGATATACGGCCCGCTGGCGCGTTCGCTTTCATTGTGAATGGCCTGGCTCAGCAGCTCTTTCCCGACGCCCTCTTCCCCGCACAGCAGGATCGGGAAACTCCCCCTTGCCGCCTGGCGACCAAAATGGATCAAGCGTCGGGTTTCTGGATCGTCCGTCGACATCTGCTCAAAGGTGTGGCTCACCTTACCGAGCTGGCTGGTCATCAGCTGACGCATTTGCTCCACCGGGTGCAGCAGCAGGATAAAGCTGTTGCCCTGCTCCTCAACAATCGGCTTCAGGGTGATGACGGCATCAACAAACTGGTGCTGACTTTCAAAAGTGACTTCGACGTGATTCAGACCGCGGGCATGTTTAATTGCCCGACGCAGCAGCATGGGCAAATTGAGCAGGTCGTGAATGTTTTTGCCCTGGCTGGCCTGCGCGTCGAGATGCAAAAGCAGCGCCGCGCGCGCATTGAGGAACTGCAACACCCCCTGCTCATTCCAGGCCATCACGCCATCATCCATGCTCTCCAGCAGCCCGTACATCTGGTTCAGATGGCGGTTGGATTCTGCCAGCAGGCTGTCGGTCAGCAATGAATTGCCGACTTCTCTGGCAATCGCCAGCGTCAGGGATAAATCAGAAACGGACTCATGTTCTACCAGACAGCACAATGAGATGGAGCCAAACAGACGTCCATGGTTATCGAACACCGGCGTCGAGCAGAACGACCACGGATGCAACGCCTGTTTAAAGTGCTGAGCGCCAGAGGTTTTTGTCGGCTGCCCCGGCATCGTCGCCAGCGACAGCGCACAACTGCCGATAATGCTTTCCGCGCAATAGCTGCCGTCGCGAAATCCAAGCTCCGCCAGCTGTTCTATCGTCTGCGGATCGCCGCAACGGCTGAGAATACAGGCTGATTCATCCAGAATCAGCAGTGCGCACGGACGACCGTCCATAAACTCCCAGGCATCTTCCAGCGCGGCCTGCGCAATCGTCAGCAGCGCCGTCTTGCGACGACAAATCGACTCAAAGGTCAGCCCTTGCGCCTGATGCGGCGCCTGCCAGGTTTCCCGCTGCATAAACTTGCTGCAACGATGCCAGGACTGGGCGAGAACCGAAGAGACTTCCTGCCCGATGCTATGCGTGTGCGCCGTCATATCCATTTCCGCTGTTTTGCCATAGACAACCCCTCCGGCAGAGACTG
Source organism: Citrobacter werkmanii (assembly GCF_008693645.1). Taxonomy (NCBI): domain Bacteria; kingdom Pseudomonadati; phylum Pseudomonadota; class Gammaproteobacteria; order Enterobacterales; family Enterobacteriaceae; genus Citrobacter; species Citrobacter werkmanii. The sequence goes on from NZ_CP044101.1 coordinate 4,417,221, forward strand.
TCAGAGGGGGAGAAGATGCTGGGTAAATTTACCTGTGCCCGATTAACGCGCCAGCCACTGCTGTCCCAGCAGGTCTGCCGTCAAAATAGCGGCATGTACGCTTTCAGGCGTCACCGGGAACGGCATATTGTGAATGGTTTCACCTTCTGCGCAGGTGGCTTTAGCCACGGCCATAATCTTGCCGTCAATGTCGTCTTTCACGCCCATTTCCGCTAACGTTACCGGCAGGCCCACTTTCTGACAGAAATTCAGCACGGTTTCGATCTCTTCCATCGGGCTGTTCTGCAGCACCAGCTGCGCCAGCGTACCAAAGGCGACTTTTTCACCGTGGTACAGATGGTGACACTCTTCCAGAATCGTAAAGCCGTTATGGATGGCATGTGCCCCCGCAAGGCCGCTGCTTTCAAAGCCGATACCGCTGAGGTAGGTGTTGGCTTCGACAATACGTTCCAGCGCATCGGTCACCACGCCAGCCTGGGCGGCTAAGCGTGCCTTTTCGCCTTCCGCCAGCAGGGTATCATAGCACAGGCGCGCCAGGCTCAGCGCCGCCACGGTGGACTGCCCGCCCGCCATGCTGGTCGCCCGAGCGTCATAACAGGCTTTCGCTTCAAACCAGGTAGAGAGCGCATCGCCCATCCCGGCCACCAGCAGACGTACCGGCGCTTTGGCAATAATTGCGGTATCCATCACCACCATATCCGGGTTTTTCGGGTAGATCAGATACTCTTCAAACTCACCCGCTTCGGTATAGATAACGGACAGCGCGCTGGTTGGCGCATCGGTAGATGCGATAGTTGGGATCACCACCACCGGCAGCTTCTGGTAATAACCAATCGCTTTGGCGGTATCTAACGTTTTCCCACCGCCAATCCCAACCACACCACGGCAACCGTGTTTTTTCAGAATGGCAATCAGGCGATTAATTTCAACATGGCTGCATTCACCGTTGAAGCGTTCCGCGTGGCAGCTAATGTCATGGCTATGCAGACCATTGAGTACCTTCTCTCCCGCCAGCTTCATGACGAAGTCGTCCGCAATCACGAAAAAGCTGTCCGCCAGATTTTTAGCGTATTGACCAAATAAGGTAGAAGCGTCAGGACCCTGGAGATATTTGGCTGGAGATTGAATAACTTTTAGCATTCCTTTCATCCTCAAATAAGTACATGTTTTTACATGGTGAGCCCTGGCGTTAACCCGTTTAGCCTGATGTTGACGGCGAAAGCGGACGTACCGGAGCGATGTAATAACTGTATGGCGAGGCGTGCACAAAAAAATCTTTCGTCATTTTGTTCTGATATGAAACAGATAAAAAAGGCACACGTTTCATATTGGAACGCTTAACCACAAAAATAATAAGGTTTGCGATCCCGATCCGTTCCTTTACCGCGAAATCACCGTCCAACACGAAGATCAATTTCCCCAATAACGCGCCATCCTGCGTAAAAACCCGCAAAAAAAGGCTGACAGCGCCGTGCAGCCTGCTCTGATCGCAGAAGAAAAAAGTCGAGCGAGTTCGCATTGTGCTGATTTTTCGCCTAATTAAGTTTCATTTCGGAACAAAAAACAGCAATAACGTTTCGTAATGAAACTCATTTTCGCGTTGTTTTTTTCCATGCTGACTTCGCCAGAATCTCTCTATCGCCTCCGCACCATGAACATGCATTCGGGGGTTTGTCTTACACTCAACCTCGAGGGCCGTTATGTCTCAATTCTTTTTTAACCAACGCACCCAGCTTGTGAGCGACGTGATCGACGGTGCAATTATCACCAGCCCGTGGAATAACCTGGCGCGTCTGGAGAGCGATCCGGCCATTCGCGTCGTGGTTCGCCGCGACCTTAACAAAAATAACGTGGCGGTGATCTCCGGCGGCGGTTCAGGGCACGAACCCGCGCACGTTGGGTTTATCGGCAAAGGCATGCTGACCGCGGCGGTCTGCGGCGACGTGTTCGCCTCCCCGAGCGTGGATGCGGTACTGACCGCTATTCAGGCAGTGACCGGTGAGGCTGGCTGTCTGTTGATCGTGAAGAACTACACCGGTGACCGTCTAAATTTCGGTCTCGCCGCCGAGAAAGCGCGACGCCTGGGCTACAACGTTGAAATGCTGATAGTCGGTGACGACATCTCCCTGCCGGATAACAAACATCCGCGTGGCATTGCGGGAACCATCCTGGTGCATAAAATCGCCGGCTATTTCGCTGAACGCGGCTACAACCTCGCCACCGTCCTGCGTGAAGCGCAGTACGCAGCCAACAACACCTTCAGCCTGGGCGTCGCCCTCTCCAGCTGTCATCTGCCGCAAGAAACCGACGCCGCGCCGCGCCATCATCCGGGTCATGCTGAGCTGGGCATGGGCATTCACGGCGAGCCGGGGGCCTCGGTTATTGATACCCAAAACAGTGCGCAGGTGGTGAACCTGATGGTGGATAAGCTGCTGACGGTCCTGCCTGAAACCGGCAGAGTGGCGGTGATGATTAACAATCTTGGCGGCGTATCCGTTGCGGAAATGGCCATTATCACCCGCGAACTGGCCAGCAGTCCGCTATCCCCACGCATCGACTGGCTGATGGGTCCGGCCTCGCTGGTCACCGCGCTGGATATGAAAGGATTCTCACTAACGGCCATCGTGCTGGAAGAGAGCATCGAAAAAGCGCTGCTGACCGAAGTGGAAACCAGCAACTGGCCGACTCCCGTCCCACCGCGTGAAATCAGCTACGCGCCATCATCCCAGCGCAGCGCGCACGTGGAATTCCAGCCCTCTGCCAACGCGCGGGTCGCTGAAATTGTGGAGCAGGTCACCGGAACGCTTTCCAATCTGGAAGCACATCTCAACGCGCTGGATGCCAAAGTCGGCGATGGCGATACGGGTTCAACCTTTGCCGCCGGCGCGCGTGAAATTGCCAGTCTGCTGCAGCGTCAGCAGCTTCCGCTGGATGACCTTGCCACGCTGTTCGCGCTGATTGGCGAACGCCTGACCGTGGTGATGGGGGGTTCCAGCGGCGTGCTGATGTCTATTTTCTTTACCGCCGCCGGGCAGAAACTGGAACAGGGAGCTAACGTTGCCGAAGCGCTGAATGCGGGTCTGGAGCAGATGAAGTTCTACGGCGGCGCAGACGAAGGCGATCGCACCATGATAGATGCACTGCAACCCGCGCTGACCTCACTGCTGGCGCATCCGGACAACCTGCATGCCGCTTTTGACGCCGCGCAAGCCGGGGCCGAACGAACCTGTTTGTCGAGCAAAGCCAATGCGGGTCGCGCATCGTATCTGAGCAGCGAAAGTTTGCTGGGTAATATGGATCCCGGGGCGCATGCCGTCGCAATGGTATTTAAAGCGCTGGCGGAGAGTGAGTTGGGTTAAGTGATAAATGCCTGATGCGCTTCGCGCATCAGGCAGAACGTTAACGATAAACGCGGAGGCCACCCTCGACGCCGCGGCTAAACAGTACCTGCCAAAGCTCAATATCTCTGGCGCGGAAAGCCCCAGCGCAGGCGCATAAATAGTAATTAAACATTCTTCTGAAGGTGGCGGAGTAACGTGAAGACAGCTCCGGCCATGCCTGATTAAAACGCTCATGCCAGGCCATCAGCGTTTTATCGTAATCACTGCCAAAGTTATGCCAGTCTTCCATTACAAAGCGTGATTCGCTGGCCTCGGCAATATGCGATATCGACGGTAAGCAACCGTTCGGGAAAATGTATTTATTGATCCACGGATCGACGCTCATCCCCTTTTTGTTGCTGCCAATGGTATGCAGCAGGAACAGCCCGTCCGGTTTTAAACAACGGTCGGCGATGCTGAAATAGGTGTCGTAGTTTTTCGGCCCGACGTGTTCGAACATCCCCACGGAGACAATGCGATCGTAGTGTTTATCGAGGTCACGATAATCCTGCAGCAGAATATTAACGTCCAGTCCTTCACAGCGCTGTTGCGCCATTTTCTGCTGCTCTTTAGAGATAGTGACGCCTTCTACCGCCACGCCGTAATGACGCGCTGCATATTCCGCCAGTCCGCCCCAGCCACAACCGATATCGAGTAAACGCATACCCGGTTTGAGTTGTAGCTTCTCACAAATCATTTTTAATTTGGCATTTTGCGCATCGTCTAATGTGGTCGCGTCTTTCCAGTAACCACAGGAATATTGCATATGCGGATCCAGCATCAGCGCAAAAAGATCGTTCCCAATATCATAATGTTCTTTGCCGACAATCCAAGCGCGGCTCCGCGACTGCAAATTAAACAGGCGAGCGCTGGCAATGCGTAAAATATCTTTCAGGTTGCCCGGCATTTGCTGGTCGAGTTTTGCTTTGAGAATTTTACAGAACAGAATATCGAGCCGCTCGCAGTCCCACCAGCCTTCCATATAGCTTTCGCCCAGCCCTAACGAGCCTTGTTGCAGTACCCGCTTAAAGAAACCGGCATGATGAAGTTGAATGTCCCAGGCACGAGAGCCATTAATCTGGATATCCGCTTGCGAAAGCAGCTCTTTCCCCATTCGGGTCCAGTTATCATTTGTTTCATTGACGATGACAGCATCTGAACAAAGCGTGTTCATGGTATTTACCAAAGTGGGCTAAAAATCGTTACGCAAGATTATTATGGAAAACTGAATGTATGTATTATGATCTGCGGACAAAATCTATCGAATAGCGGACACATCACCGGGAGCATTGACGATTTATTTATGGAGACTCTCGCGCAAAAACAGTGGAATTCATTCCCCGATAACTCCATTACGGAGCTGCCGCAGGACGTGTACTTTCGTTCTTATGTCCTGGAAGCCAACCATCATGTTCCGCAGCATTCGCACTCTTTTATGCAGTTTCATTTCGCCCGTAAAGGCAGCATGCGAATTGATGTTGCCGGCAAATGCTGGATAATCCCGGCGCATTATGGCATCTGGATCCCCAATAATACCGAACATGCGGTCTGGGCACTGGATGATGTGCATTTAGAGAATCTGGATATTAAGCCGGGTTTTCTTGAAGAAAGCATCAATGAATGTAAAGTGGTGGCGATCAGTGATTTCGCCAGAGAGTTTATTCATTACGCCACCAATTTAATTTCGGGCCATTATGATAGCCAGTCAAAAGAGGGCAAGCTGGTTAGTGTTCTGGTCGATATTATTCTGCAGCTCCCGGAAGTCGCTTTTGTATTACCCTGGCCGCACGATCGCGAATTAACCAAAGTGTGCCGGACAATTCAGGAATCCCCGGCGCTGGAGCATTCGGTTGAATACTGGGCGCAGCATCTGGGCATGTCAGCCCGTACCTTTTCACGGCATTTCAAAAAAGAAACCGGATTGCCCTTCAGCGTCTGGAAGCAAAAAATGCGTATTCTGGAGTCCGTATTAATGCTGAAGAAAAATAAAAGCGTAACTGCCGTGGCGCTGGATGTGGGGTATTCCAGCACCGCGGCATTTAGCTACGCCTTTCGCCAGGCGTTTGGCGTACCACCGTCTAATTACTGATTAACGGCGTTGATGCCAGTAAGCCGTTGCACGCACCAGTTGCTGATCGAACGCCGCGGTTTCAAAGCGAGCGCTGAGGTTTTTTACCACCCTGCCTTCGCCGGTAATCCAGATGAAATAATTGTCTGCGGGCACGTTCAGCCGCGATAAATGTTCGTTCACCGCCTGTTCGTCATGGCCGATAAACCACTGAATAGTAAACTCGTCGAGATGGGCAAAATAGTCCTGATACGCCGCATCCTGCACGCTTACCAGCGCCGTTACGTTCGGGCGTACCGCTAAACGGCTGAGCGACTCCAGCCGTCGGCGCAGCGCGGGCATTCCTGATTCATCACACACGTAAACCTGATACGCATAATCCTCTGGCACCACCAAAGAACCGCGCGGACCACCGATCGTCAGCTTGTCACCCTCGCGAGCATTCATCGCCCATGTGCTCGCCACGCCACCGTCATGAATATAAAAATCCAGCGCCAACTCATGGCGCGCTTCGTCATACAACGGCGTGTAGTCACGGGAGAGCGGACGCACACCCTCGGCCCAGACAATGCCTTCATCGGTGACAACAGGCGGCACAAAATGGCTGCCCGGCTCCGGGAAAAAGACCTTGGTATGGTCATCAAAGCCGTGCGAGCTAAAACCGTCCAGCGCATCACCGCCCAGTACGATGCGCTGAAAACCCGCGCTAATACGTTCAACGCGCAGGACGGTAAGTTCACGGAAGCGCAGTTCATTGCGAACGCGCTGTGGGTAGCGTGAGGTGTTTTTTGTCATTTTTTCGCCTTCGTGAAGATAATACGATATATCTAAATTTATTTTTAAATGATAATGATTGCTAATCAGAAAGATTGCAAGCACTTTTTTGATATAGCCACATTGTGATTACCAGCCATCACAGACCTTATAAAAATAGATAATAATCAATAAATTAAACAATATTGAATTTGTCGACTTGCATAAAAACAACATTTAGATATAAATTAGATATATCTAAAACACATCAGGAGACGATGATGCAAAACCATCATGAAGGTTGCTGTAAACAGACAGAGCACCAACACGAAGGCTGCTGCAAGGGTGAAGGACATCACCACGAAAGCCGCCACAGTGAGCACCATGCAGGCTGCTGCAAAGGTGAAGAGCATCGCCACGAAGGCTGTAACAAAGAACATCGCCATGAACAAGGATGCGGACACCGCCACGGTCGCGGCGGCGGTCGTCGGCAGCGCTTCTTTGGTCACGGCGAATTACGCCTGGTGATTCTGGATATCCTGACCCGCGACGCCAGCCACGGCTATGAACTGATTAAAGCGATTGAAACCCTGACTCAGGGTAACTACACCCCGAGCCCGGGCGTTATCTATCCGACGCTGGATCTGTTGCAGGATCAAGCCCTGATCGCCATCAGCGACGAGGAAGGCGGGCGTAAGCAGATTGCCATCACGGCTCAAGGTCTGCAGTGGCTGGATGAGAACCGCGAACATCTGGAACATATCCACGAACGTATTAAAGCCCGCTGTGTGGGTTTTGAATTACGTAAAAACCCACAGATGAAACGCGCGCTGGAGAACTTCAAAGCTGTGCTGGACCTACGTGTCAATCATGGTGATACCAGCGAGGCGCAGATCAAAAAAATCATTGGTATTATCGATCGTGCCGCGCTGGACATTACTCAGTTAGATTAATCTGCGCAGCAGGCGGAACCCGTATCCGGCGTTGCGCCTGCTGTGGTTAAGATTAATGCAGCACCGTGACCGCATCTTCCAGACGACCCGCGCGATGTTTCACCATCGCGGAAATCTGGGCACTCTCTTCAACCAGTTCAGCGTTTTTCTGCGTAATGCTGCTCAGTTCATTCACCGCACGAGTCAGGCTGGAAAGACCATCGGACTGTTCCAGCGTTGAGTGGCTGATTTGCGCGATCAGTTGAGTGACGTTTTGCACCTGCGCCACAATATCGTCCATCGTACGCCCCGCGGCGTGCACCTGATCGGAGCCGGACTGTACCTTATCGGCGCTGGCATCAATCAGCTTGCGGATATCATTGGCCGCGCTGGCGCTACGACTGGCAAGATGACGCACTTCTCCCGCCACCACCGCGAAACCTTTGCCCTGCTCGCCCGCCCTCGCGGCTTCAACGGCGGCGTTCAAGGCCAGAATATTGGTCTGGAAAGCAATATCGTTAATCAGCGTGGTAATGGTGCCGATCCGCTGAGTGCTGTTGGCAATATCATCCATGGTTTTGATGACGATATCCATCGCCTCGCCGCCGTGTGTTGCCGCGCTGCTGGCAGCAATCGAGAGTTTATCGGCCGCGGCGGCGGTCTCAGAGTTTTGTTTCACCGACGCCGCCATCTGATTCATGGTGGTCACCGTTTCCTGCACATTCTCCACGGTCTGCTGCGTATGCTTGTTCAAATCATCACTGCCTTTTGCCAGCGTTTCGCTGTCGCTGCGCACACAACTCACCTGGCTGGAGACATCATGGATGAGCCAACGGCACATTAACCCCAGTTGCCCCACCGCTCGCAGCATCAAACCCAGTTCATCACTGCGGTTAAGATGCGATACGCTGTTGCGCTCACCGGTCGCCACTTTCAACGCCTGACGAGCAACATTCTCGATGGGACGCACAATTTGCCATTCGAAAATAGCCGTCCCCAGCAGCATTACCAACGCACTCATCAACAGTAACGGCCATTCGGCGCCCATTTGCTGCAATGCGGTCGCCAGTACGGCAAACATCAATGCCATCACGCTGCGTACCCGCCAGCGAATAGGCAGTGCCGGGAGTTTACCCAACCAGCCTTTGCGTACCACCAACCCTTTATGAATACGTCGGTTGCAACGTCCTTCATTCAGCGCCTTATATAAAGGCTCTACTGCCGCAATTTCTTCGTCAGTTGCCCGGGTGCGAATCGACATGTACCCGGTTACTCGCCCTTCCCGCACCATCGGCACCGCGTTGGCCCTCACCCAGTAGTGATCGCCATTCTTACGCCGATTTTTCACAATGCCGCTCCATGGCTCACCCTGCTTAAGGGTGTACCACATATCCGCAAACGCCGCTTTTGGCATGTCCGGATGACGAACCAGGTTGTGCGGCTTATCGAGCAATTCATTCAGTTGATAGCCGCTGACCTGGACAAAGGTATCGTTCGCATGAGTGATATAGCTTTGTAAGTCGGTGGTTGACATGAGGGTGATATCATCATCCAGCGGTGTATTTTGCTGACTAACGTAGGGATGAGAAGACATGGTTGCGTCCTGTGCAGGTTATCTGGTTGTTAACTCTTTCGGCTTATGTTATTTCGGCGATAATCTTTTTATCTTTAGTTGTTAAATTTGATTTAGATCGCAATTTGCGATTAAACCTCAAAATCTGTACGCATTCTAATTCGTTGATTTAAAATACTTTCATTAAGTAACTATTCAATTGCACGTCTTCCCCCGCACCGTGACAGTGCAAACATTGCCCATTTTTAGCGCAAATACGCGTTAATTCGATCTGTTTTCAGGTGCCAAATCTGGGCAAAATGCCAGCAAATGTTAAATGCTGGCATTAAATGTTGCGCAAATAAGATGTTTCCTGGTGTTTATCCCGATTTTTGCTAAGCGCGCCGGAATGGCGCAATCCCTGCAATACTTAAATCAGTATCATGTGATACGCCAGCTCCGGGAGCATATTTTGAACAGGTTACCTTCCAGCGCATCGGCCCTGGCCTGCAGCGCACACGCACTGAATCTCATCGAAAAGCGCACGCTTGATCATGAGGAAATGAAATCATTAAACCGAGAGGTGATTGAGTACTTTAAGGAGCATGTCAATCCGGGGTTCTTAGAGTATCGAAAATCTGTAACTGCAGGCGGGGATTACGGAGCCGTAGAGTGGCAAGCGGGAAGCCTGAATACGCTTGTCGACACCCAGGGACAGGAGTTTGTTGATTGCCTGGGTGGTTTTGGCATTTTCAACGTGGGGCACCGTAATCCAGTCGTGGTTTCCGCCGTACAGAATCAACTCGCGAAACAACCTCTGCACAGCCAGGAGTTACTTGACCCGTTGCGGGCCATGCTGGCAAAAACCCTCGCCGCACTGGCGCCCGGTAAGCTGAAATACAGTTTTTTCTGTAACAGCGGGACCGAGTCGGTTGAAGCCGCCCTGAAGCTGGCGAAAGCGTATCAATCGCCGCGCGGTAAATTTACATTTATCGCCACCAGCGGCGCATTCCATGGTAAATCCCTGGGCGCGCTGTCCGCCACGGCGAAATCCACCTTCCGTAAACCCTTTATGCCGCTGCTGCCGGGCTTCCGTCATGTGCCGTTTGGCGATATTAACGCGATGCGTACCATGCTCAGCGAATGTAAAAAGACCGGTGACGACGTCGCCGCCGTGATCCTCGAACCTATCCAGGGTGAAGGGGGCGTGATCCTGCCGCCGCAAGGGTATTTGACCGCCGTGCGTAAACTTTGCGATGAGTTTGGCGCGCTGATGATCCTTGACGAAGTGCAGACCGGCATGGGGCGTACCGGCAAAATGTTCGCCTGCGAGCACGAAAACGTGCAGCCCGACATTATGTGTCTGGCCAAAGCGTTGGGCGGCGGCGTGATGCCGATTGGCGCAACCATTGCCACCGAAGAGGTGTTCTCCGTCCTGTTCGATAATCCTTTCCTGCATACCACTACGTTTGGCGGCAACCCGCTCGCGTGTGCGGCGGCGCTGGCCACCATTAACGTCCTGCTGGAGCAAAATTTACCGGCTCAGGCAGAGCAGAAAGGCGATATGTTGCTGGATGGTTTCCGCCAGCTTGCGCGGGAATACCCGGATCTGGTGCACGATGTACGCGGCAAAGGCATGTTGATGGCGATTGAGTTTGTCGATAATGAAATCGGCTATAACTTTGCCAGTGAGATGTTCCGCCAGCGGGTGTTGGTCGCCGGGACCCTGAACAATGCCAAGACGATCCGCATCGAACCGCCGCTAACGTTAACGATCGAGCAATGCGATCTGGTGTTGCGATCAACACGCAAAGCCCTGGCAGCATTACGGGTGAGCGTGGAGCAAATGTAATACCTGTCGGATGGCGCTGCGCGTGTCCGGCCTACGAAAGCGTGTCCTTTGTAGGCTCAGGCGTAGCCGCCATCCGGCAGAATCGTTCTCTGGCCCCATTCCTTTTTTGAATCCCATCACAATCACGGCATTCCTCTTTTCCCTTTTACGCTGCGACGGCTAAATTATTAACTCATCCGACCACATAACAATAATTTTACATACTGGACACCTTTATGAGCTATTCGTCGCTGTTCGCCCCGCTCGATTTAGGCTTCACCACGCTTAAAAACCGCGTGTTGATGGGTTCAATGCACACCGGGCTGGAAGAGTATCCCGATGGCGCCCAACGGCTGGCCGCATTCTATGCCGAACGCGCGCGTCACGGCGTGGCTCTGATTGTGACCGGAGGCATTGCGCCAGCGTTATCCGGCGTGGGTATGGAAGGCGGCGCGGTGCTCAACGATACCAGCCAGCTCGCGCACCATCGTGTGATTACCGATGCCGTGCATGACGAAGGCGGCAAAATCGCACTGCAAATCCTGCATACCGGGCGTTACAGCTATCAGCCGCATCTGGTGGCGCCTTCCGCCATTCAGGCGCCCATCAACCGCTTTACGCCGCATGAACTGACGCACGATGAAGTTCTGCAACTGATTGAGGATTTTGCCCACTGCGCGCAGTTGGCGCGAGAAGCGGGCTACGATGGCGTGGAAGTGATGGGCTCGGAAGGGTATCTCATCAACGAATTCCTGACCCTGCGCACCAATCAGCGCGACGACGAATGGGGCGGTGAGTATGCCAACCGCATGCGTTTTGCCGTCGAGGTGGTGCGGGCAGTACGTCAGCGTGCCGGCAATGATTTTATTATTATCTTCCGCCTGTCGATGCTCGATCTGGTAGAAAACGGCGGCACCTTCGAGGAAACAGTCCAGTTGGCGCAGGCTGTAGAAGCCGCAGGCGCAACTATTATCAACACCGGTATTGGCTGGCACGAGGCGCGTATTCCCACCATCGCCACCCCGGTGCCGCGTGGCGCATTTAGCTGGGTGACGCGCAAGCTGAAAGGTCATGTGACGATCCCCCTGGTCACCACCAACCGCATTAACGATCCTAAAGTCGCCGATGACATTCTGGCCCGCGGCGATGCCGATATGGTGTCGATGGCCCGTCCGTTCCTCGCCGATGCCGAACTGCTGTCAAAAGCGCAAAGCGGACGGTCGGATGAGATCAATACCTGTATCGGTTGCAACCAGGCCTGCCTGGATCAGATCTTCGTCGGCAAAGTCACCTCTTGTCTGGTGAATCCACGCGCCTGCCATGAAACCAAAATGCCGATCGTTACAGCCACTGTGCCGAAAAATCTGGCGGTTGTCGGCGCGGGTCCTGCTGGCCTCGCGTTTGCCATTAATGCCGCCGCGCGCGGGCATCACGTGACACTGTTTGACGCCCATAGCGAGATTGGCGGACAGTTTAATATCGCCAAACAGATCCCCGGCAAAGAAGAATTCTATGAAACCCTGCGCTACTACCGTCGGATGATCGACGTGACGGGCGTGACGCTAAGGCTGAACCACGTTGTCACGGCGCGCGATCTGGAAACTTTTGACGAGGCGATCCTCGCCAGCGGGATCGAACCGCGGATGCCGCCGATCGAGGGGATCGATCATCCGAAAGTGTTGAGCTATCTTGACGTCCTGCGCGATAAAGCGCCGGTGGGTAAACGCGTCGCCATCATTGGTTGCGGCGGGATCGGTTTTGATACCGCCATGTATCTGAGCCAACCCGGCGATCCCACTAGCCAGAACATCGCGGAGTTCTGTGTGGAATGGGGGATCGACACCAGCCTGCAACAGCCTGGCGGATTACGCCCGGAAGGTCCGCACTTATCCCGCAGTCCGCGTCAGATAGTGATGTTGCAGCGCAAGGCCAGCAAACCGGGGCAAGGTTTAGGTAAAACGACGGGCTGGATCCATCGTGCCACCCTGCTCTCACGCGGCGTGAAAATGATCCCGGCGGTCAGTTACCAGAAAATTGATGATGATGGATTACACGTCGTATTGAACGGCGAACCGGTAATCTTTAACGTGGATAACGTGGTGATTTGCGCCGGACAAGAGCCACGCCGTGAGCTGGTCGATCCTCTCCACGCGGCAGGTAAAACGGTGCATCTGATCGGCGGCTGCGATGTGGCGTTGGAACTGGATGCCCGCCGCGCTATCGCGCAAGGCACGAGGCTGGCACTGGAAATTTAACGGCATGTCTTTCGTGTGCCGGATAAGGCGCTCACGCCTCCATCCGGCACACGCGATTACCGACGACGACCTAATTTCACCGATTTGAGAATCACAAACTTATTATTGGTGGCGATGGTCTCGCAGTTGCCGAAAATCTTCTTCAGCTTGTGGAAGTAGTCGAGGTGACGGTTCGCCACGATATACAGCTCGCCGTTGATTTTCAGGCAGCGACGGGCGTGATGGAACATCTCCCAGGCGATATTGTCGGTCAGCGCGTGCTTCTGATGGAACGGCGGGTTGCACAGCACGGCATTAAAGCGGAACGGCTCAACCCCGGACAGCGCGTTGTTAATCATAAACTCGCAGCGATCCAGCGCCTCAGGCATATTGCTTTCGACGTTCAGACGACTTGACGCCACCGCCATCGGCGATTCATCCACAAACACCACGCTGGCTTGTGGGTTTTTCGCCAGCAATGTCAGGCCAATCACGCCATTCCCACAGCCGAGATCGACAATCTCTCCTTCAAGATTTGCAGGCAGGTGCTCAATAAAGAAGCGCGCGCCGATATCCAGTCCGGTACGAGAGAAAACGTTGGCGTGGTTATGGATAGTCCAGTCGGTACCTTCCAGCTTCCAGCTTAGCGTTTGCGAAGCAGCGGCCAGTTCAGGTTTGCTGAACGTACAGTTGATCAGACGGGCTTTTTTCCACGCCAGCGTCGTGGTGGTTGGACCCAACACCTTTTCAAACAGCTCCAGCGTCGAGGTATGAATGTCGCGTGCTTTCGCTCCGGCAATAATCCGCGTTTGCGGCGTCACCACTTCACGCAGCGCACGCAGCTGTTGCTCCAGCAGGGCCATGGTTTTAGGAATTTTAATCAGCACCACGCCCGGCGCCTGCGGATAGTCAGCGGTGCTGTCGAGAAACTTGACGCTCGATTCGGCGATGTCGTTGTGACGCAGGTTCTCGCGAGTGGCAAGTTCGCTGAGGTAGGAGTCGCCAATGCTGTACGGTGTATGTTCCGCCAGCGCACAGCCCAGCGCGCCAAAGGTATCATTCAGGATCAGCACCGGGCCGCTAATCTCGGTATCGTCCAGCTGTTGCAGCAGATATTCATCCGCCGCTTCCCACGCCAGCAGCGGGTTAACGTCATCCGTTTCCGGGAAACGTTTAAGTGACAGCGAACGGAAACCGTTGTCTATGTGGCTCATCGGCCCTCCTGAATGGTAAAATTTCGGCGTATCCCTGAAAAGGGTGCGTGAGTATACACTTTTTATACTTTATATGGGGCAATAATGAGTCAGTTGACCTATCTGCAGGGCTACCCGGAGAACCTACTTGATCAGGTACGCACATTAATTGCCGAGCAACGTCTGGGATCGGTATTAGATAAGCGCTATCCCGGCACGCATGACTTCGCGACCGACAAAGCGCTCTGGCAATATACGCAAGATCTGAAAAATCAGTTCCTGCGTAACGCCCCGCCGCTGAATAAGGTGATGTACGACAGCAAGATCCATGTTCTGAAGAATGCGCTGGGACTGCATACCGCCGTTTCTCGCGTGCAGGGAGGCAAGCTAAAAGCCAAAGCGGAGATCCGCGTGGCGACCGTTTTTCGCAATGCCCCGGAACCCTTCCTGCGAATGATCGTGGTCCATGAACTGGCGCATCTGAAAGAAAAAGAGCATAACAAAGCGTTTTACCAACTGTGCTGTCATATGGAACCTCAGTACCATCAACTGGAGTTCGATACCCGCCTGTGGTTAACGCAACAATCGTTAAAGCAAAGTGCGTAGTCGCGCACTGGCTTTGTCTTCAGGGCATGCTAAATTGACGAAAGGATCCCTTTTAGCAGCCTGAAGGCCTTTATGATACGTTTCGCAGTAATTGGCACAAACTGGATCACTCGCCAGTTTGTCGATGCCGCCCATGAAACCGGCAAATATAAGTTAACCGCGGTTTATTCCCGCAGTCTTGAGCAGGCACAGACCTTCGCCAACGATTATCTCGTCGAGCACCTGTTTACCTCGCTGGAGGCGATGGCCAGCAGTGATGCGATTGACGCCGTCTACATCGCCAGCCCAAACTCCCTGCACTTCCCGCAGACAGAGCTTTTTTTGCAGCACAAAAAGCATGTCATTTGCGAAAAGCCGCTGGCCTCAAATCTGGCGCAAGCTGAAGCCGCTATCGCCTGCGCGCGCGAAAATCAGGTGGTGCTGTTTGAAGCATTTAAGACCGCCAGCCTGCCTAACTTCCTGCTGTTGCAGCAAGCGTTACCCAAAGTGGGCAGAATCAGGAAAGCGTTTATCAATTACTGCCAGTACTCCTCGCGTTACCAGCGCTATCTGGACGGTGAAAATCCGAATACATTTAATCCGGCGTTCTCTAACGGTTCGATTATGGATATCGGCTTTTACTGCCTGGCCTCAGCGGTTGCGCTGTGGGGCGAACCACAGAGCGTGCAGGCCAGCGCCAGCCTGCTGGAAAGTGGTGTGGATGCCCACGGCGTGGTCGTACTGAATTACGGTGATTTCAGCGTCACACTCCAGCACTCCAAAGTCAGCGACTCGGTATTAGCCAGTGAAATTCAGGGCGAGTCGGGTTCGCTGGTCATTGAGCATATCTCTGAGTGTCAGAAAGTGTGCTTCGTGGCGCGTGGTGGCAAAACGCAGGATCTGACGGTGCCTCAGCATATCAATACGATGCTGTATGAGGCAGAGACTTTTGCTCATCTGGTTGAATCTGGCGAAGTGGATCATCCGGCACTAAACGTCAGCCGGATCACCGCCAAACTGCAAACGGAAATTCGCCGTCAGACCGGCGTGATTTTCCCCGCAGACGAAACGGTGACGTCGCTGACTGCGTAAAGGTATGTAAAACAAATGTTGCAGGCCATTGACTGCATCCATGGCCTGTAATATTTTGTAACCCGCAAAGGGGAGTAACTTCGTTGTCGGTTGATCGTCATTACGATGTGTGCAAAACCACATCCGGTCACCGGGCAACAACAAAGGAATACGCTAGCGTATTCCTTTGTTGTTGTAAGTGAGACCTTGCCGAATGGCAAGGTCTATGCATAAAAAGCAGCGGCTAACGTCATTCGGCGTTGGCCGTTTTTTTATGCATGGGGGAATTATGAATACTGTCGGCACACCGTTGTTGTGGGGCGGCTTCGCTGTTGTGGTGGTGATTATGTTGGCCATCGACCTGCTGCTGCAGGGTCGCCGTGGCGCACATACTATGTCGATGAAGCAGGCGGCGGCCTGGTCTATCGTCTGGGTCACGCTGTCGTTACTGTTTAACGCCGCATTCTGGTGGTACCTGGCCCAAACGCAGGGCCGCACCGTTGCCGACCCACAGGCGCTGGCGTTCCTTACCGGCTATCTGATCGAGAAATCACTGGCGGTAGATAACGTCTTTGTCTGGTTGATGCTGTTCAGCTACTTCTCGGTACCGCCTGCGTTGCAGCGTCGGGTACTGGTGTACGGCGTACTGGGCGCGATTGTGCTGCGTACGATTATGATCTTCGCAGGTAGCTGGCTTATCGCCCAGTTCGAATGGCTGCTGTACGTGTTTGGCGCGTTCCTGCTGTTTACCGGCGTGAAGATGGCGCTGGCGAAAGAGGATGCTTCCGGTATCGGCGACAGACCGTTAGTCCGCTGGCTGCGTAGTCATTTACGCATGACCGATACCATCGAAGACGAAAAATTCTTCGTGCGTAAAAACGGACTGCTGTTCGTCACGCCGCTGATGCTGGTGTTGATTCTGGTTGAGCTGAGTGATGTCATTTTTGCCGTCGACAGTATTCCGGCAATCTTCGCCGTCACAACCGACCCGTTCATCGTGTTGACCTCGAACCTGTTTGCTATTTTGGGTCTGCGTGCGATGTACTTCCTGCTGGCTGGCGTGGCGGAGCGTTTCTCCATGCTGAAATACGGCTTGTCGGTCATTCTGGTGTTTATCGGTATTAAGATGCTGATCGTCGATTTCTACCATATCCCGATCGCTATCTCGTTAGGCGTGGTGTTCGGTATTCTGTTCGTTACGCTGGTCGTGAATGCGTGGGTTAATCACCAGCACGATAAAAAGCAGCAAATACAGTAACTTTCATTCGCTAGCTGAAAAGCCCGACAACACACTGCGTGCGTCGGGCTTTTTGTTTATCATGTCAAAATAATGTTAATTTAAAGTTATAAAACATGATCTGAACGCAAAAATCAGGAGATTTCGCTTTCCGGGACTTCATCTTTCCTTATACTCAACCAGGCAAACACTTTGTTACATCCAGAAAGATGCGTCATCAGAATGCACACTGGATGAGCAACAACACAATGAAAGGATTACTACATGACTACGCAACGTTCATCGGGGCTGCTCTCGCGTTTGGCGCAAGGGAGCCTGGTTAAACAAATTTTGATCGGTTTAGTACTGGGGATATTGCTGGCGCTGGTGTCAAAACCTGCTGCAGAAGCCGTCGGGCTGTTGGGTACGCTGTTCGTTGGCGCATTAAAAGCCGTGGCACCTATTCTGGTCCTGATGCTGGTTATGGCGTCCATCGCTAACCACCAGCACGGACAAAAAACCAATATCCGTCCAATCCTGTTCCTTTACCTGCTGGGAACATTTTCCGCAGCATTAGCGGCGGTTGTCTTCAGCTTCGCTTTCCCGTCCACACTGCATCTTTCCAGCAGCGCCAGCGACATCGTGCCGCCATCCGGGATTGTCGAAGTCATGCGTAGCCTGCTGATGAGCATGGTTTCTAACCCGATTGATGCTCTGCTTAACGCCAACTATATCGGCATTCTGGTATGGGCCGTCGGCCTGGGTTTTGCGCTGCGTCATGGGAATGAAACGACCAAGAATCTGGTCAATGATATGTCCAACGCCGTCACCTTTATGGTGAAGCTGGTGATTCGTTTCGCGCCGATCGGTATTTTCGGTCTGGTCTCCTCTACGCTGGCAACGACCGGTTTTGCCACCCTTTGGGGCTACGCTCAACTGCTAGCCGTGCTGGTAGGCTGTATGCTGCTGGTAGCGCTGGTAGTTAACCCGCTGCTGGTATTCTGGAAAATTCGCCGTAACCCGTATCCGCTGGTGCTGGCCTGTCTGCGTGAAAGCGGCGTGTATGCCTTCTTTACCCGCAGCTCCGCGGCAAACATTCCGGTGAATATGGCGCTGTGTGAGAAGTTGAATCTGGATCGTGATACCTACTCAGTGTCTATTCCGCTGGGGGCCACCATTAATATGGCGGGTGCGGCGATCACCATTACCGTGCTGACGCTGGCGGCGGTGAATACGCTGGGTATTCCGGTCGATTTACCGACGGCGCTGTTACTCAGCGTGGTGGCTTCGCTGTGTGCCTGTGGCGCATCGGGCGTGGCGGGTGGTTCGCTGCTGTTAATCCCGCTGGCGTGCAACATGTTCGGGATTCCGAATGACATCGCCATGCAGGTGGTTGCCGTTGGCTTTATCATCGGGGTGCTGCAGGACTCCTGTGAAACGGCCTTGAACTCTTCTACAGATGTTCTGTTTACCGCTGCAGCCTGTCAGGCAGAAGACGAACGTCTGGCAAACAACGCCCTGCGCGGCTAATCTCTGTTCCCCTCCGTCATCGGGCGGAGGGGTTCTTATCTTGTACGCTTTTTTCAATTTTGAACGGATCAATTCCGCGTTTTTGCATCCGCCGGAAGCGAATAATGTTCAGGCCGTTCATCACCAGAAAACTCCCTTCGATCATCGTCCCGCCAATCGATCCCAGCCAGAAATTATGGATAACCCAACAGGCGGTTGCGCACCACATAACGCAACGCACGGTTAACCCCTGGCAGCGAAACAGCGCCCAGGTGCTGGCCAGCGTACCGATTATCGGCAACAGCTCCATCGCATGCTGTAATTTCGCAAGCCCGAGAACCAGGGTGAGGATAATAAAAACGGTCATTACCCACAGTTTGCGGGTATGCATCGAGACGAGTGTGCGGATAGTATTAAGCTCGGCACTCATTCCTGCAGGCCAGGCGCCCATCAGGAAAAAATGCACACCAATGGTGGCACTATAGACAGCGAGTTGCAGCCGGAACCGGCGCTCATCGCGATTGAAAAAGGTGGTAATGCCGATTAGAAAGGCGATGACACCTACGCCCTGAGCCAGCCAATACGCGGTCATGCAAGCAACCCCAACTCCATTTCGTAGGCCGGATAAGGCATGTTCGCCGCCATCCGGCCACGGTTTGAGCCTGATGGCGCTGCGCTTATCAGGCCTACATATTTACAATCAAAGGGTTACACCGCTTTTAAAGATAGCCAGTTCTCTAAAATCGTTTCGCTCGTTGCAGGTTTGCTTACCGTTGGCGATATCGACGATGGTATCGACAAATTCTTCCAGTAACTGCGGCATCGCTTTGCCGTGGATCAGTTGTCCGGCGTCAAAATCGATCCAGTGCTTTTTCTTCGCTGCCAGCTCGCTGTTGGTAGCAATTTTCACCGTCGGCACAAATCCACCGTACGGCGTACCGCGACCGGTACTGAACAACACCATATGACAGCCCGCGCCCGCCAGTGCACTGGTGGCGACTGCGTCGTTACCCGGTGCGCTCAGCAGGTTCAGGCCGTGCGTTTTCAGACGTTCGCCGTAGCGCAATACGTCCACCACCTGGCTGGAACCCGCTTTCTGGGTACAGCCCAGCGATTTATCTTCCAGGGTGGTGATACCACCCGCTTTGTTCCCCGGCGATGGGTTCTCGTAGATCGGCTGGTCGTGAGCAATGAAGTACTGCTTGAAGTCATTCACCATGGTGACCAGTTTGCCGAACGTTTCTTCGTCACGGCAGTGGTCCATCAGCAGTTGCTCGGCGCCGAACATTTCCGGTACTTCGGTCAGCACGGTGGTGCCGCCGTTGGCAATCACGTAGTCGGAGAAACGGCCCAACATCGGGTTGGCGGTAATGCCGGACAGGCCGTCAGAGCCGCCGCATTCCAGACCAAACTTCAACTCGCCCAGCTTACCGGGTTCACGCTTATCGTTACGCATCACGTTGTACAACTGGTGAAGATGTTCGATCCCCGCTTCCACTTCGTCTTCCTGGTGTTGACAGACCATAAAGTGAACGCGATCGGGATCGTACTCGCCTAAGGTTTCGCGAAAAGCGTCAACCTGGTTGTTTTCACAGCCGAGGCCGACCACCAGCACTGCGCCCGCGTTCGGGTGGCGCACCATGTTTTGCAGCATGGTGCGGGTGTTGATATGGTCGTCACCCAGTTGTGAGCAGCCGTAGGTGTGGCTGAAGAGATGCACGCCGTCGATACCTTCGGCGTCGTTGGTCTCTTTCAGGAAGCGATTCTGCATCTGACGGGCCATGGCGTTGACGCAGCCTACTGTCGGCAGGATCCACAATTCGTTACGCACGCCAACATCGCCGTTGGCACGACGGTAGATCTGTACATCACGATCCGCTGGTTGCGCTTCAGGTTCCTGAAAGTCGGGTTGATAGCTATATTCATCCAGATCGCTCAGATTGGTACGCGTGTTATGAGCATGAATATGCTCGCCCGCCGCGATTTCCACCAAAGCATGGCCGATCGGTAGGCCATATTTCATGACGTTCTCACCCTGTGCGATCTCGCAGAGTGCGAATTTATGACCACGAGAGACCGCCTGGCGCAGGGTTACCGCCTGCCCGTCAACGGTCACGTCGGTTCCTTCAGCCAAATCAGCGAGCGCTACCGCAACGTTATCCAGCGTATGGATCTTGATGTATTGCATATCAACCCCGGACCTTAGTTCAGTTCAATGGCGAAATAATCGCGCGCATTGTTGAAGCAAATGTTTTTCACCATTTCACCCAGCAGTTGGATGTCGGCTGGGGCTTCGCCCGCAGTAACCCAACGACCGATCATCTGGCACAGAATACGACGGAAGTATTCGTGACGGGTGTAAGACAGGAAGCTACGGCTGTCGGTCAGCATACCGACGAAGCGGCTCAGCAGGCCCAGTTGCGCCAGCTGTGTCATCTGACGTTCCATCCCGTCTTTCTGATCGTTGAACCACCAGCCGGAACCGAACTGCATTTTGCCCGGCATGCCTTCGCCCTGGAAGTTACCGATCATGGTGCCCAGCACTTCGTTATCACGCGGGTTCAGGCAGTACAGAATGGTTTTCGGCAGCAGGTTCTGTTCGTTCTGCTTACTCAGCAGTTTGGACAGTTCTTCCGCCATCGGACGGTCATTGATGGAGTCGAAGCCGACGTCCGCGCCCAGCAGTTTGAACTGACGCAGGTTGTTATTACGCAGCGCGCCGATGTGGTACTGCTGTACCCATTCGCGACGTGCGTATTCTGCACCGAGGAACACCAGCACAGCGGTTTTGAACTGGGCGACTTCATGCTCGCTCAGGGTTTCACCGGCCAGACGACGAGCCAGGATGCTATCCAGCTCCGCTTCGTTAGATTCAGCGAAAAGGACAACGTCCAGCGCGTGGTCAGACACTTTACAGCCGTGAGCGGCGAAGTGGTCCAGACGTTTGGTCAGCGCGGTCTGCAGGTCGGCGAAACGACGGATATCGGTGTCAGAGACTTCACCGAGCTTGGCCATGTAATCGTTAAAGGTCGCCAGTTCGATGTTGAAGGCTTTATCCGGCCGCCAGCTCGGCAGCACTTTCACATCAAAACTTCCGTCTTTAGCAACGGCGGCGTGATGCTCCAGAGAATCGATCGGGTCATCGGTGGTGCCGACCATTTTCACGTTCATCTGCTGCATGATGCCACGCGCGGAGAATTGATCCTGCGCCAGCAGTTCGTTGCACTGGTTCCAAATTTCGTCAGCCGTTGCCGGAGACAGCAGCTTACCTGTAATACCAAACGGGCGACGTAACTCGAGGTGGGTCCAGTGGTACAGCGGGTTACCGATAGTGTGCGGAACCGTAGCGGCCCAGGCATCAAACTTCTCACGATCGGAGGCATCGCCGGTACACAGGCGCTCAGCGACGCCGTTGGTACGCATCGCACGCCACTTATAGTGGTCACCCTTCAGCCAGATGTCATACAGGTTATTAAAACGGTAGTTTTCAGCGATTTGTTGCGGTGGTAAATGGCAGTGGTAATCGAAGATCGGCTGGTCTTTGGCGTAATCATGATACAGACGGCGGGCAAATTCGGTATCCAGCAGGAAATCTTCAGTCATAAACGGAGTCATTATCGTCTTCCTCTCAACGAGTGCGTCAGATTGCTTATGTTTTGATGTTGACAAAGTTATCACACCAATTTCCACACCCCGAAGATATTTTCGTGAGTTAGATCAACAAATGATGACAAAAAAATTACTCTCAAAGAGGTAAATCATGCCTCAGGCCGCGCCAGCACTGGCTTTGCTGAATCGAAATAATGACCACACGAAGATTCACACTTTTGTGATGGCACTCACCTTTTAAAGTTGTATGACAAGTTATCTTTTGGCCGTCGCGATACATAAGCCGACGGAATGCAAATTACCGATGTATCAACATCGGATTGACCGGTACGGAAACCGAATTAGCACAACTATTGACATGGCAACGTTCGGGGAGTACCGGCTTTTTTTTCGGTTCCCCCCTCGTAAAAGAACATCCTCCGCCCTGAACTGGAAGATGACCGCTCGTTGGCGGACATAACAAAACGATGAGGTTTTACATGCGTAAAATTAAAGGGTTACGTTGGTACATGATCGCACTGGTGACGCTTGGCACCGTGTTGGGTTACCTCACACGTAACACTGTGGCGGCAGCTGCGCCGACTCTGATGGAAGAGTTACACATCTCCACTCAACAGTATTCCTATATCATCGCAGCGTATTCTGCTGCTTACACCGTAATGCAACCCGTGGCAGGCTACGTGCTTGATGTACTCGGCACCAAAATCGGTTACGCGATGTTCGCCGTTCTGTGGGCCGTCTTCTGTGGCGCGACCGCACTGGCTGGCAGCTGGGGCGGACTGGCGCTGGCGCGAGGCGCGGTAGGTGCAGCTGAAGCCGCAATGATCCCGGCTGGCCTGAAAGCCAGTTCAGAATGGTTTCCGGCAAAAGAACGTTCCATCGCCGTGGGTTATTTCAACGTTGGTTCTTCTATCGGCGCGATGATTGCACCGCCGTTGGTGGTCTGGGCTATCGTCATGCACAGTTGGCAGATGGCATTCATTATTTCCGGCGCCCTGAGCTTCATCTGGGCGATGTCCTGGCTGGTGTTCTACAAACATCCACGCGACCAGAAAAAACTGTCTGATGAAGAACGTGATTACATTCTGAACGGCCAGGAATCACAGCATAAAAACACAACCTCGAAGAAAATGTCGCTCGGCCAGATCCTGCGTAACCGCCAGTTCTGGGGCATCGCGCTGCCGCGTTTCCTGGCAGAACCGGCGTGGGGGACATTCAACGCCTGGATCCCGCTGTTCATGTTCAAAGTCTACGGCTTTAACCTGAAAGAAATCGCCATGTTTGCCTGGATGCCGATGCTGTTTGCTGACCTGGGCTGTATCGTTGGGGGTTACCTGCCACCGCTGTTCCAGCGTTGGTTCGGCGTGAACCTGATCGTGTCCCGTAAAATGGTGGTCACCATGGGCGCGCTGCTGATGATTGGCCCTGGCATGATTGGTCTGTTCACCAGCCCGTACATCGCTATCGCCCTGCTGTGCATCGGCGGCTTTGCTCACCAGGCGCTGTCCGGTGCGCTGATTACGCTCTCTTCTGACGTATTTGGTCGTAATGAAGTGGCAACCGCGAACGGTCTGACCGGTATGTCCGCCTGGCTTGCAAGCACGCTGTTTGCTCTGGTCGTTGGCGCGCTGGCCGACACCATCGGCTTTAGCCCGCTGTTCGCCGTACTGGCGGTATTCGACCTGCTTGGCGCGTTGGTCATCTGGACGGTACTACAGAACAAATCTGCCAGCGAGATAGATTCAGGTCCACAGACGGGCGATCCCGCGACGCAAAGTTAACCAGATGCGATACAGCAAGGTTATATAATGCTAAGCCGCCAGCTATCTGGCGGCTTTTTTGTCCTCGCGAGTGGAGGCGTAATCGCAAAAGTGGTATAACAAATATAGTCTGCCGTATCATGCCTGGAGCGCATATGGAAATCACTGAACCACGCCGTTTATACCAACAACTTGCCGCTGATCTTAAAGAACGCATTGAGCAGGGCGTCTATCTGGTGGGTGACAAACTTCCCGCCGAGCGCTTTATCGCCGATGAAAAAAATGTCAGCCGTACCGTGGTTCGTGAAGCGATTATCATGCTGGAAGTTGAGGGCTATGTTGAGGTGCGTAAAGGATCGGGGATCCACGTCATCTCTAACCAACCCAAACATTATGTTGCTCCCGACGAAGGTCTGGAATTCGCCAGTTACGGTCCTTTTGAGCTGCTTCAGGCTCGACAGCTCATTGAAAGCAACATTGCCGAGTTTGCCGCCACTCAGGTGACCAAACAGGACATCATGAAACTGATGGAAATTCAGGAGAAGTCGCGTAATGAAAAAAGCTTTCGTGACTCCGAATGGGATCTCCAGTTCCATGTGCAGGTCGCGCTGGCCACGCAGAACTCCGCCCTGGCCGCCATCGTGGAAAAAATGTGGACTCAGCGTATTCACAACCCTTACTGGAAAAAACTGCACGACCACATCGACTCGCGTACAGTAGATAACTGGTGCGACGACCATGATCAGATCCTGCGGGCGCTGATTCGCAAAGATCCCCATGCCGCGAAACTGGCGATGTGGCAGCATCTGGAGAACACGAAGCAGATGCTGTTTAACGAAACCAGCGATGATTTTGAGTTCAACGCGGACCGTTACCTTTTTACTGAAAATCCGGTTGTTCATCTCGATACAGCCGCTAACGGCGCAAAATAATCAATCTTATCGATACAGGCGTGACGAAGCGCCTGTACCTGATGCTTGGTAAGCATTAGGTATAAAATGTCAGCCTGTGTAAATCCTCTCGCCTCCCTCTAATGCGATAAGCAAAATCAGAGTTCAGCAACCGTAATTTCTATAACGGACAACGTTGACCTTTGTTACAATTAGATGCTATTTGAATTTTTGTGTTTAAGAGCTTGCTAACTTCACAACTTCACAGGGAACAGTTCAGGCCGTGAATTTGTATCAGACCGCGCACCTTGCAAAAAATATCAATAAAATCGCGGTGTTACAAAATCCAGAAAAACCGGCATGACGATAACCGATTCTCCAGGAATATTGAATGGAACTACTGACTCAATTACTGAATGCTTTATGGGCTCAGGATTTTGAAACTCTGGCCAATCCTTCCATGATTGGCATGCTCTATTTTGTACTATTTACCATTTTGTTTCTGGAAAATGGACTGCTGCCAGCAGCGTTTTTACCCGGCGACAGTTTGCTGGTACTGGTCGGCGTGCTTATTGCCAAAGGCGCAATGGGTTTTCCGCAAACGGTACTGCTACTCACCACCGCGGCCAGCCTCGGCTGTTGGCTTAGTTATATCCAGGGGCGATGGCTGGGAAACACCCGCACCGTACAAAACTGGTTGTCGCATCTTCCTGCGCATTACCATCAGCGCGCGCATCATCTTTTTCATAAGCATGGCTTGTCTGCGCTGCTGGTTGGTCGCTTCATTGCGTTTGTCAGAACATTACTGCCGACCATCGCAGGGTTATCCGGCCTGAATAATGCGCGCTTTCAGTTCTTTAACTGGATGAGCGGATTGCTTTGGGTCCTGATCCTCACAACGCTTGGCTATCTGCTGGGCAAAACGCCGGTATTTCTTAAGTATGAAGACCAGCTCATGTCTTGCCTGATGCTGCTTCCTGTGGTGTTACTGGTGTTTGGTCTGGCGGGTTCACTGGTTGTGCTGTGGAAAAAGAAATACGGGAACCGAGGATAAATTATGCTGAAATCATGCATAACGCTCCGACGACTTGCCTGGACCACCACCTTTATGCTGTTTATCGGGGCGCTGCTCCTGACCTGGTCGGTTATTCGCCAGCAGGAGTCAACGCTTGCCATTCGCGCCATAAACCAGGGAGCCAGCATGCCTGATGGCTTCTCTATCTGGCATCACCTGGATGCCAACGGCATCCGCTTTAAAAGTATTACCCCGCAAAATGACGCGCTGCTGATCACTTTTGATTCCAGCGCGCAGAGCGCAGCCGCCAAAGTGGTGCTGGACCGTACGTTGCCACATGGTTTCGTCATCGCTCAGCAGGATGATGATAATCAGGCGGTGCAGTGGTTATCCCGCTTACGTGATACCCCGCACCGTTTTGGTTAATCTCCAGGAATCTGAATTAGATCACTCACTTTGGTGATTTCACCGTTTAGCGCCTATGATTAATAAACTGGGATTATGGCCCAACGTTTTATTAATCTGGAGCATCGACCGCAAGCCACAACGTCGAATCACAATGGAAGGTTCAAGAATGAAATACCGCATCGCTTTGGCTATTAGCCTTTTCGCTCTCAGTGCCGGCAGTTACGCCACCACCCTCTGTCAGGAAAAAGAACAGGATATTCAGCGGGAGATTAGCTATGCCGAAAAGCACAACAATCAGAACCGCATCAATGGTCTGAACAAAGCACTTAGTGAGGTTCGGGCCAATTGTACTGACAGCAAACTGCGCGCCGACCATCAGAAAAAAATCGCAGAGCAGAAAGATGAGATAGCCGAGCGTCAAGATGATTTAGCCGAGGCGAAGCAAAAAGGCGATGCGGATAAAATTGCCAAACGCGAACGTAAGCTTGCCGAAGCTCAGAATGAGCTGAAAGAACTCGAATCACGCGATTACTAAGTACGGTAACTACCCACTCAACTGGAGAAAACTATGTCGAAAGATAATGCTACGGACAACCTGCGCGCTGAGCTGAAATCTCTTGCGGATACGCTTGAAGAAGTACTTAGCTCCTCTGGCGATAAGTCGAAGGAAGAGATGAGTAAAATTCGCAGCAAAGCCGAACACGCCCTGCGGGAGAGCCGTCATCGTCTGAGTGAAACCAGCGATGTGATTGCCAAACAGACCCGTGAAGCCGCGGCCAAAGCCGATAACTATGTACGCGAAAACCCATGGACTGGCGTCGGGATTGGCGCTGCAGTCGGTGTGGTGCTTGGTGTACTGCTGTCGCGCCGTTAACAATGGCTGACTCTCAACACGCACAAGGTCCAGGCAAAAGCGTACTGGGTATTGGACAGCGGATCCTGACGATTCTCGTTGAGATCGTAGAAACGCGGTTGCGGCTGGCCGTCGTGGAACTGGAAGAGGAAAAATCAAATCTCATCCAGATCCTGCTGATGCTTGGGCTGACCATGCTGTTCGCGGCGTTTGGGCTGATGAGCCTGATGGTGCTTATCATCTGGGCCATTGATCCGCAATATCGCCTGAACGCAATGATTGCCACCACCGTTGTGCTGTTGGTTATGGCGCTTATTGGCGGGATATGGACTCTGCGTAAAGCTCGCAAAACAACGCTGCTACGCCATACGCGCCACGAACTCGCAAACGACAGGCAGGCCCTGGAGGATGATGCATAATGAGCAGTAAAGTCGAACGTCAACAACGTAAGGCGCAACTGCTTGGGCAGATCCAGCAGCAACGGCTGGATCTGTCTGCCACTCGCCGCGACTGGCTGGAGGCCACCGAAGTTTACGATCGTGGCTGGAAAACGTTGCTGAACCTACGTGGCTGGGTGTTAGTCGGGAGCAGTATTATGGCGGTGCGCACCATCCGGAACCCCAATCGGCTGGTACGCTGGGCTAAGCGCGGTTTTAGCGTCTGGAGCATCTGGCGCCTGGTTAAAGCGACCATCAGACAACAGCAACTGCGCGGCTAATCCCTCCACTCCCCTAACCTCAAAATTTTTGAAAAAATTTGACAGTTTTCCTTGCTAACAATTGTCATTAAGCACGTTTATGATTCTCTCCATCGACAGCAACGACGCGCTCTGCAGCGTCGTTGCACACAAAACACAATAAGCCGCCTGAGTGGTTTCCTGGAGTGAATGATGAAGAAATTAGAAGATGTTGGTGTACTGGTAGCGCGCATTCTGATGCCAATCCTGTTTATTTCCGCAGGCTGGGGAAAAATCACCGGATATGCGGGTACCCAACAGTATATGGAAGCCATGGGCGTGCCTGGTTTTATGTTGCCGCTGGTCATCCTGCTTGAGTTTGGCGGTGGTCTGGCAATCCTGTTCGGCTTCCTGACCCGTACTACCGCGCTGTTCACCGCAGGCTTCACGCTGCTGACAGCGTTCATCTTCCACAGCAACTTTGCGGAAGGCGTGAACTCTCTGATGTTCATGAAAAACCTGACCATCGCAGGCGGTTTCCTGCTGCTGGCTATCACCGGTCCGGGCGCATTCAGCATCGACCGTGTACTGAATAAAAAGTGGTAAGCGAACTATACCCGTCATACTTCAAGTTGCAGGTGTGTTGGCTTCGCTCAGAAACCCCAGTCACATAGTTATCTATGTTCCTGGGGATTTCTTCCCTCGCCGCCTTCCTGCAGCTCGAATTATTTAGGGTATATACTTATTAAAAAACGAGGGGGTCAACTCCTCGTTTTGTTATCCGGGAGAGAGATAATGGGACAACTGATTGACGGCGTATGGCATGACACCTGGTATGACACCAAATCAACCGGGGGAAAATTTCAACGTTCAGCATCGGCTTACCGCAACTGGCTCACCGCGGATGGCGCACCGGGTCCAACGGGCGAAGGGGGATTCGCTGCCGAAAAAGACCGCTATCATCTCTACGTTTCTCTGGCCTGTCCGTGGGCGCACCGTACGCTGATTTTGCGTAAGCTCAAAGGGCTGGAACCGTTTATTTCCGTTTCCGTTGTGCATCCGCTGATGCTGGAAAACGGCTGGACCTTTGATGATACCTTCCCGGCTGCAACCGGCGATACGCTGTATCAACACGAGTTTCTTTACCAGCTCTATCTGCACGCCGATCCGCATTACAGCGGTCGGGTAACCGTCCCGGTGTTGTGGGATAAAAAAAATCACACCATTGTCAGCAACGAATCTGCGGAGATCATCCGCATGTTTAACACCGCTTTTGATGCTTTGGGCGCAAAAGCCGGGGATTACTACCCGTCAGCCCTGCAAAGTCAAATCGACGAGCTGAATGGCTGGATTTATGACAACGTCAATAACGGTGTGTACAAAGCCGGATTTGCCACCAGCCAGGAAGCGTACGACGACGCCGTGGAAAAAGTCTTCCAATCTCTGGCGCGTCTGGAGCAAATTCTGGGGCAGCATCGCTATCTGACCGGCAACCAGTTAACAGAAGCAGATATTCGCCTGTGGACCACGCTGGTACGTTTTGATCCCGTGTATGTGACCCATTTCAAGTGCGACAAATACCGGATTAGCGATTATCTGAACCTGTATGGTTTCCTGCGCGACATCTACCAGATACCGGGCATTGCGGAAACCGTCAATTTCGATCACATCCGTAATCACTACTTCCGTAGCCATAAAACCATTAACCCGACTGGTATTATTTCTGTTGGGCCGTGGCAGGACCTTAACGAACCCCACGGGCGTGACGAGCGTTTCGCGTAATTTACACTGGCCCCTTTGGGGAATACCGATTAGTTAAGCATGTATGGCGAACATGTGATTTTTGCTCAGGGTTCCGTTCACCTCAGCGGTGTCATTTCTTTGAAACGCCGTTACCCGTGAACGTGCAAGGGAGGCTCACCGCCGCCTCCCTTGCAACCCAGGCTCCCGGCGGGAAAATCGTCGCTGCGCGATTCATTCGTCTTATGCCGTCTGCCTGTCGGGTCGGGGCCGAGCCTGCATCCCTGCAGGCCATCCCCTCTGCCCGCATCCCTGCGGGCAGACCCGGTCAGCCGTCAACGCCTCATCGATTTTCAGCCGGACATGGGTCATCGCTTCAACGCTCTGACTTCCAGTAAAATCTGTTTTGCTGTTCAGATATATTCAAATAAAAATACAGATGGTCAGGTGTGGCTGGTCCGGCTGAAAATTGCCGACGTGTTTCTGTAAGGCCGGGAGAACCCGCAGGGATGCGGGTTCAGGGCGCGCTTTGCAAGGACGCTTCATCGCGCCCGGCCCGAAAGCCTGAAGGAATAAGCGGAGGGAACCACGAAGTGGCAATTTTCCGTGCCGGGAGCCGGGATTGTAAAGGGCGTGGCGGAGAACGCCCTTTACACGTTCACAGGAATCGATGTCTCAGAGAAACGATGAACATAAGGTGAACGGAACCCTTTCTCTGAGAGCGCATATTCATAACGTCTACCACACTGGCGATAGTTTCTGAAACTAAGGCGTTCACTGATAAGTATTACCCATCAGCGGGCCAAATAATTAACACATCAAACATTTACCATCATTTCATTCACAGCTATTCTTAATTTGATTGCTTTAAAAACAAGTAATTGAATGCAGAACGAGGCAAAAATGGATTGGTATTTAAACGTATTAAAGAATTACTTTGGTTTTGGTGGTCGCGCGCGTCGTAAAGAATACTGGATGTTTGTGCTGGTCAACATCATCTTCACGTTCGTGCTGGGTATCCTGGACAGAATGCTTGGCTGGGAACGCGCCGGAGGGGAAGGCATCTTAACGACGATTTATGGGGTTCTGGTGTTTATCCCCTGGTGGGCGGTACAGTTCCGGCGTTTGCATGACACCGATCGTTCAGCCTGGTGGCTGCTGGTGCTGCTGATCCCGATCGTTGGCTGGTTGATTATCATCATTTTCAACTGCCAAAACGGAACTCAGGGGAGCAACCGCTTCGGGCCCGATCCCAAACAGTTATCCTGACGTAGCATATGTAGATGCCTGATGGCGCTGCGCTTATCAGGCCTGCAACATACTCCGTCCTCCAGGCCGGATAAGGTGCAATTGCACCGTATCCGGCGTAACAGTCCGGCTATTTTCCCGCAAACAGTTTCGGGATTTCCCGCAGACACCAGGATTTCGCCTCGCCCATACTGTCTCGCCGCCAGGCCATAATGATATCAATTTCACTTGTCGACTCTGGGCTTACTACCCGCAACCGACCAGCCGCAATATCCTCTTCCACCAGCGGGTATGGCATCGTCGCCACGCCCAGTCCGGCTAACAGCGCCTGACGTTTATCTTCTATCGAACTCACCGTCAGACGAGGTTGTTTATCCAGCAGTTGCACGGTCAACACCGGACGTTCACGCGCGGTATCCGCCACCGCGATACCACGGTATTTCACGCGGGTAACTTCTGATAACGGTTCCGGCTCCTGATGGATAGGATGATCCGGTGCCGCCACATACACATTCATCAGCGAGTACAGCTTGCGCGAGTTGATTTCTGAAGATGAGCGAAAATGCATATCCGGCGCAATCACAATATCCGCTCGCCCTTGCTCCAGACGCTCCCACGCCCCGGCCAGAACTTCGGTGATAACGGAAAGCTGGGTATTAGCCTTCCCGGCAAGCCTGTCGATCAGCGGGAAAAACGCCGCCGTCGGCACCAACGCTTCGGTCACGATAGTCAGATGCGTTTCCCACCCACGCGCCAGCGCTTCGGCATCGGTAGTCAGCTTATCCGCAGCTTCCAGCAGGACGCGTCCACGCTCCAGCAGCATACGCCCGACGTTGGTGAATTTTGTGCGGTGACCTGAACGGTCAAACAACACGACGTCCAGCTCTTCCTCCAGCTTCTGCATGGTATAGCTGAGGGCTGACGGAACCCGCCCCAGTTCATCTGCCGCGGCGGCAAAGCTACCGCGTCTGTCTATTGCGTCCATGACGCGTAACGCTTCAAGCGTTAAAGCCCTTTCTTTGGCCATCTCGTTCTCATTCAGGAAATTTGAACATACCGGGCAGAATATCTGGCTAACAATGCAGCGTCTAGCCATTTAACATAAAAGGAAGTAAAGAGAGGTCAAGAACTATGATTACTACCCGTACAGCCAAACAATGCGGACAGGCAGACTACGGCTGGCTGCAGGCCCGTTATACCTTCTCCTTTGGACACTATTTTGATCCTAAACTGCTGGGTTATGCCTCGCTGCGTGTTCTGAACCAGGAAGTTCTGGCACCGGGGGCCTCTTTCCAGCCACGTACCTATCCGAAAGTGGATATCGTCAACCTGATCCTCGAAGGGGAAGCTGAGTACCGCGACAGCGAAGGCAACCATATTCAGGCCAAAGCAGGCGAAGTGCTATTGCTCGCGACACAACCCGGGATCAGCTATAGCGAACACAATATCAGTAAAGATAAGCCGTTAACCAGAATGCAGCTCTGGCTGGATGCCTGCCCGCAGCGCGAAAATGCCTGCGTGCAGAAAGCCACGCTGAGTGCCGGTAAGCATCAGCTGCTGGCCTCGCCGGACGGTGAGCAAGGCAGCCTGCATCTGCGCCAACAGGTTTGGGTGCATCATGTTGAGCTGCAACAAGGCGAATCGCTCAGTTTTCAGTTACATGGGCCTCGCGCTTATCTGCAGTCGATCCACGGCAGATTCCATGCGGTGACGGCTGGCGCCGAAAAAGAAGCCCTCACCTGCGGCGATGGCGCATTTATTCGTGACGAGACTAACATAACGTTAGTCGCCGATACCCCGCTGCGTGCTTTGCTGATAGATTTGCCCGTATAGTCATGGAAAACAATGGAGTACGGCTATTGAGCAAGAAAAAAACAAAAAAACGCCAGCCTGCGGCTGAGCCGCAAAAACAGAATACGGCGACTTTCGGTTATGAAGAAATGCTGACAGAACTGGAAGCGATTGTGGCCGATGCCGAGCTACGGCTCGAAGATGAAGAAGCCGCCTGAAAGGCGGCTAAGAGTGATGCCGGGTGGCGGCTGCACCTTACCCGGCCTATAAATTAATGCGCTTTACTGGCCATGATCTCAATGATCTGCTTGTCGGTTTCCTGCATTGAACGACACGCCAGCGCGCACAGGTTAGTGATAGATTGCTCCACGTTATGCGCCACAATCCCTTCGTTACCCGTTACGGCAGTATCGTCCAGTGCCATCAGCACCGCTTTCCACGCCGCAGATGCGCTGGTTGAAACTTTCATCGCGCAGCTGTTTGAGGCCCCATCGCAAATCATTCCGCTCACGTCGCCAATCATGCTGCTGATCGCCATCGCAATGGTGTTGTAGCGCCCATCGACAATCCATGCCATACCCGCCGCAGCGCCCATCGCCGCCGTGGTTGCCGCGCACAGTGCGGACAAACGTGGAAGCTGATGATGGATGTAGATTGCGCTCAGGTGAGACAGCATCAGCGCACGCGCCAATTTTTCCTCATCCGCGCCAAAGTGATCAGCAACGACCATCACCGGAACGGTGGCGGTAATACCTTGATTACCGGAGCCGGAATTGCTCATCGCCGGTAGCGTCGCCCCGCCCATTCGCGCATCCGATGCCGCACTGGTACGGATCAGAATAGCGGTAGACAGATCGTTTGCCAGCAGGCCACGCGCGCACTGCTTCTCAAGCGTAGTCCCGATGTGCAGGCCCCAGTTGCCGCGCAGCCCTTCCTGCGACAGCGCCCCGTTCAGTTTTGCCGCATCGAGAATAAAGCGGATTGACGAAAACGGCACCGCATTCACAAACGCCAGAATCTCTTCCAGCGAGGTGTGAGACAGTACCGCCAGCGGTGATTCCTGCTCCTCTTCCTGAGTGCTCTCTTCTGTGGCGAACACCACACCTTTGTTGGTTTCAATGCGCACAACGTTGGTATGGCCGCCAACAATGGTCACGCACGCCCATCCTTCAGCGCTGTACACTTTCGCGCGGGAAAAGAGAATATCTTCGCAAGGCTCCTGCAGCATCACCGTAACCTTTCCGGCGCTCAGCATCGCTTTGGCCTGCGCCACCGCCTCAGCCGAAGCGTCTTTCAGCACTTCCAGCCCGGCTTTGGCATTACCGCCGATCGCGCCCAGCGCGGCGGCAATCGGTAACCCCACCATGCCAGTCCCCGGAACGGTCACTCCCAGGCCATTTTTCATCAGGTTTGGCGAGACCCACGCATCAATGCGTTCAACCGCGCCTTCCAGCTCAGAGGAGGCGACGGCCGCCGCCAGAGCCAGAGAGATAGGTTCCGTGCAGCCCAGCGCGGGCTTCACTTCTTCCTGCACTGCGCGAATAAAACTATCCCATAATGGATTCAATGTAGTCTCAAACATAACAACAACCTTTGCTCAGATAACTCAGGAAAATGCCAGGAACGGAGAAACGCACAGCAGCAGGCCCGTGATAATAATCAGATACAGAGAGGCGCCTTTGTATTTGTGCAGTGCTGGAACTTTGTAGACCAGCCACGCCGGGATCAGACAACCCACCATGCCGAAGATTGGGCTACAAATAGAGGTGAAGCTCAGTACCGGCGCATTGAGCACAATTGCGCTCCAGGCCAGTAAGATGGCGAAAACCATAATGCCGCGCTGCACCAGGGTTTCATTGATTTTCTCGGCTGGCATTTTACGGCGCAGCACGTTCATCACGATCCCCTGAGTGGCTTCACGGAAGCCTAAATAGACGCCGAAGAAGGCGGTCATTACGGCAAAGATGTTCAGGATAACGCTGACGATTTTCACCCAGCCAGCGCCATCGCCGCTGATAAACTGCGCGGCAATCGCCAGAGCGGAAATGTTCTGCTCATAGGCTTTAACCGCTTCGTCATGACCCATCGCCAGCGTGAAGGAAACGGCGTAGAAAAAGACCGTAACGAACAGAATACCAAACGCGATGTTCATAGCGCGCAGCGCTTTATGACGCGCCACCTCAATGGATTTTTCGCGAGAACGATATGAGATAACCATTGGGCTCAGAGTCTGAATAAACAGAATCGAGGTCAGCGTAAACGGCAGCGTGATAATCGCGTTTTTGATCAGCAGCGCCATCGGCGGCAGCGAACCTACGTTATATAAATGCCACATCCCTACCATCGACACGCCAAGCGCCGCTACCACCAGCAGCTTGGTCAGTACCATACCGGTAGAGATTTTAAACAGCAGTTTTTCCCCGCGTGACGAGATGGCCACCAGGATACAAATCAGCACCAGGCCATAGAACGGGCTGTCGGACAGTAAGCCTTCAGTCACGCCAAACGTGTGCAAATAGGAGGCGCTGTCGTTAGTGATGGCGGTGGAATAGACGAACATCCAGATGACCAGCATCACAAAATACAATGCCCCCAACAGGATGCCCCAGTTTTTACCCAGGTAGCCGCTGATCACGCTCGGGTAGTCTTTACATTCCGGAGATTCAGCCAGTGTATTGATAAACAGACGCTGGAACAGATACATGGCAGGGTAGCCAATAATGGAGGAGAGTAAGAATACCCACAGCCCCATCAGCCCTACCTGGACGGGAAGAAAAACAATTCCCGCGCCGATTGCCATACCGATACTCATAATGACCCAGCCGGTGTCCGTGCTGTCGAATTTAATGGCTTCGCGCCATTCGCTTTCGGTCATTCCCGCCCGACGCGCCGGAGCAGATGCGTCGAGTATTACGCTGCTATTCGTTGCCGTTTCCATAATTTCCCGCTCAATGTGTAGGTAGAGGTTTTTTATTTTTTTCGTACTGCTTAATGCGATACGCAGTACATAAGGTGCAGGTGAGCTATTGGAGTAATGAATAAATGATACGCGCGGGATCAGAGAAAAACTTCACAAACAAACCCCTGTAATTTCTAAAAGTTAAGAAATAATTTCTCTTTTAATACCATTAAATGTATTAAATTTCTGTTTTTGAAGCAGATCACAACAAAAAATGCGCGCTAAAGTGCTAATGCTGATCAGTTAACACCTCACCTTCTGCGTTTTTTGTTAAAACAGCAAAACAGATTTAACTGGAAGTCAGAGCGTTGAAGCGATGACCCCGGTCCGGCTGAAAATCGATGAGGCGTTGACGGCTGACCGGGACTGCCCGCAGGGATGCGGGCAGAGGGGACGGCCTGCAGGGATGCAGGCTCGGCCCCGACCCGACAGGCAGACGGAATAAGACGAATAGCTCGCGCAGCGACGATTTTCCCGCCGGGAGCCTGGGATGCAAGGGAGGCGGCGGTGAGCCTCCCTTGCACGTTCACGGGTAACTGCGTTTCAGAAAAATGACAGCGCTGAGGTGAACGGAACCCTGAGTAAGAATCACATGTTCTCCATACATGCTTAACTGAGCGAAATTACACTAAAGTGCACCTTTTCTATCATGCCAAATTGATGGATTCATTGCCGGATGGCGGCGCTTACGCCTTATCCGGCCTACCAACACACCCTTTCATCTCAGGTACAAACCACTTTAATCGCCAGGCCACCGCGCGAAGTTTCACGGTACTTGTCATTCATATCTTTGCCCGTTTCGTACATGGTCTCGATCACCTTATCGAGCGAAACGCGTGGCTCAGACGTCCGACGTAACGCCATACGCGCGGCGTTAACGGCTTTTACCGCGTTGATCGCGTTGCGTTCGATGCACGGTATTTGCACCTGTCCGGCAACCGGGTCGCAGGTCAGCCCCAGGTTATGCTCCATGGCGATTTCCGCCGCAATGCATACCTGCGCAGGGCTACCGCCAAGCAACTCTGTCAGCCCGGCTGCCGCCATGGAACAGGCTACGCCAATCTCTCCCTGACAGCCCACTTCGGCACCAGAAATAGAGGCATTCATCTTATACAGCGCGCCTATCGCCCCAGCCGCCAGCAAATATCGGGCAATCGAGTTCGCATTCACCGGGCGGCGGAATTTATCGTAATAGGCCAATACAGCGGGAATAATTCCGCAAGCGCCGTTGGTTGGCGCGGTAACAACCCGACACCCGGCGGCATTTTCTTCGCTCACGGCCAGCGCGAACATGTTGATCCAGTCGATAACGTTCATCGGGTCGCTGGACAGGTTGTCGCTGGAAACCAGCAGTCGCCGCAGCGCCACGGCGCGACGCGGGACGTTAAGCGGGCCCGGCAGGACGCCTTCGGTGTTCATGCCGCGCTCAATCCCGGCGTGCATGACGTCCCAGATGGCGGCAAAACCAGCATCGATTTCCTCTTTGCTGCGCATCGCCAGTTCGTTTTGCATCATCAGGCCAGAAACAGACAACCCGTTGCGCTCGCACAGCTTCAGCAGTTCGCTGGCGGAATGAAAGTTGTAGGGCACGGGTGTTTCAATGTCATGCGCCTGACCAAATTGCTCCTCTTCAACGATAAAACCACCGCCGATGGAGTAATAGGTTTTACTTAGCAGTGTCTCGTTGCCGTGCCATGCGGTAATACGCATACCATTTTCATGGCGCGGCAGCGTTTCGCTATGAAAGAGAATATTTTCGTCTGGCGAGAAATCGACAATATGCGTGCCCTCAGCAACCGGCAAACGTCCGGTACGGGCCACTTCCTGAGTAAAACCAGCGATTGAATCTATATTAACGTTTTGCGGACTGTTACCGGCCAGTCCCATCATGATGGCGACGTCTGTCGCATGACCTTTGCCGGTCAGAGAGAGCGATCCATAAAGATCAACCACGATATGCGTGGTCCTGAAGAGTTCCCCGCTACTGACCAACAGATCGATAAAGCTTTTACCTGCGTTCATTGGCCCCACGGTATGGGAGCTGGAAGGTCCAATGCCAATCTTGAAAATATCGAATGCGCTAATCATATCCACACCCTCGGATTGCCGTTCAGTGAAGACCAGGTTTCACACTCATTAAGGATCGGGGCGATCCTGCGATCGCCCCGCAAGGGATTACAGCGTATCGCCACGCACGGCGATGGCTTCAATCTCCAGCTTCACATCCTTTGGTAAGCGGGCGACCTGTACGCAGCTGCGCGTAGGGTAGATTGCCTTGTGCTCATCAAAAAACTGCTGGTACACCTGGTTAATGGTGGCGAAGTCGCTCAGATCGGAAACGAAAACGGTGGTTTTGACGATATCGCTCACCTTCAAACCGGCGGACTCGACGATCGCTTTCACGTTTTCCAGGCTTTGACGTGCCTGATCGGCCACGTGTTCTGCCACTTCACCGGTCTGTGGACACACCGGAATCTGGCCTGAGGTCAACACCATACTGCCCAGATCCACACCCTGTACGTAAGGTCCAATCGCCCCTGGCGCACATTCGGTTGCAATAACTTTTCTCATATCCCCTCCGGCGTCAGAGCGCCTGGGTGAAAGTACGTGAAATAACGTCCTGCTGCTGTTCGCGGGTCAACGCATTGAAGCGCACCGCATAACCAGACACGCGGATCGTCAGGTTCGGATAGTTTTCCGGATGCTCAATGGCATCCATCAACATTTCACGGTTCATAACGTTAACGTTCAGATGCTGCCCACCTTCCACATGCGCTTCATGGTGGAAGTAACCATCCAGCAGCCCGACCAGGTTGGTTTTACGCACGCTATCCTCTTTGCCAAGCGCAGCCGGCACAATGGAGAAGGTGTAC
Source organism: Citrobacter werkmanii (assembly GCF_008693645.1). Taxonomy (NCBI): domain Bacteria; kingdom Pseudomonadati; phylum Pseudomonadota; class Gammaproteobacteria; order Enterobacterales; family Enterobacteriaceae; genus Citrobacter; species Citrobacter werkmanii. Next base: position 4,455,367 of record NZ_CP044101.1, read on the forward strand.
GAAATACCGTCTTTGGCATAGGTAAACGGCAGTTTGGCGACCGAGGTTAACGACGCCACCGCACCTTTGCGATCGCGGCCGTGCATCGGGTTCGCCCCTGGCGCAAACGGCGTGCCTGCGCGACGTCCATCCGGCGTGTTACCGGTTTTCTGGCCGTACACCACGTTGGAGGTGATGGTCAGAATGGACTGCGTCGGCACCGCATTACGGTAGGTCGGCAACACCTTAATTTTCTTCATAAAGCGTTCGACCAGGTCGCAGGCAATACTGTCTACGCGCTCGTCGTTGTTGCCGTATTGCGGATAGTCGCCTTCGATTTCAAAATCAACCGCCAGACCGTTTTCATCACGAATCGGTTTCACGCGGGCGTATTTAATAGCCGACAGTGAATCCGCCGCTACGGACAGCCCCGCCATACCACAGGCCATCGTGCGATAAACATCACGATCGTGCAGCGCCATCAGCGAAGCTTCGTAGCTGTACTTGTCGTGCATGTAGTGGATGATGTTCAGCGCGCTGATGTACTGCACGGCCAGCCAGTCCATAAAGTGGTCCAGGCTCTCCATCACCGTGTCGTAATCCAGCACTTCATCCATTAGCGGCGCCGTTTTCGGCCCGACCTGAATTTTCAGCTTCTCATCCACACCGCCGTTGATTGCGTACAGCAACGTTTTGGCGAGGTTGGCGCGCGCGCCAAAGAACTGCATTTGCTTGCCGATAACCATCGGGCTGACACAGCAGGCAATGGCATAGTCATCGCTGTTAAAGTCAGTACGCATCAGATCATCGTTTTCGTACTGTAAAGACGAGGTGATGATGGACACCTGAGCGGCATATTTTTTGAAGGCAATCGGTAGCTGCTCGGACCACAGTACCGTCAGGTTCGGCTCAGGCGCCGGCCCCATGGTGTGCAGCGTATGCAGGTAGCGGAACGAGTTTTTGGTCACCAGCGTACGGCCATCCAGCCCCATACCGCCGATAACTTCGGTTGCCCAGATAGGGTCGCCTGAGAACAGGGTGTCGAATTCCGGCGTACGCAGGAAGCGCACCATACGGATCTTCATAATGAAGTGATCGATCAGCTCCTGCGCCTGCTGCTCGTTTAAAATTCCCGCTTTGAAGTCGCGCTCAATGTAGATGTCGAGGAACGAAGCGGTACGGCCCAGCGACATGGCGCCGCCGTTCTGCGATTTCACCGCAGCCAGGTAAGCAAAGTACACCCACTGTACCGCTTCCTGCGCATTTCGCGCCGGACGGGAGATATCGCAGCCATACTTCGCCGCCATTTCCTGCATTTGCAGCAGAGCGCGACGGTGTTCAGACAGCTCTTCACGCAGACGAATCGTGGCTTCAAGATTCTGCCCCCACTCCAGATTCGACTGAAGATCGGCAAACTGCAGTTCACGCTCACGCACCAGATAGCGGATACCGTACAGCGCGACGCGACGGTAATCACCGATGATACGGCCACGACCATAGCCGTCCGGCAGACCGGTCAGTACGCCGGATTTACGGCAACGCAGCATATCCGGGGAATAAGCATCGAATACCCCCTGGTTGTGGGTCTTACGCAGGTCAGTAAACAGGTATTCAAAATTAGCGTCCATCTCACGACCATAAGCATCAAAAGAGCTTTTTATCATGTTGATGCCGCCGAACGGATGCAGGGCACGCTTGAGCGGCGCATCTGTTTGCAGACCGACGATTTTTTCCAGTTCTTGTTCAATATAACCGGCGTCATGCGCGGTTATCGTAGTGGCAATATTGGTATCGAAATCAACCGGCGCATGGGTCGAGTTTTCAATACGGATGCCCGCCATAACTTTTTCCCACAACGCCGTGGTTGCTGGCGTTGCTTCGGCGAGGAAAGATTCATCCCCTTCATAAGGCGTGTAGTTGTGCTGAATAAAATCACGGACATTAATTTCTTCTTTCCAGTCCGTACCTTTAAAGCCTTTCCAGGCTTCGGCATACAGCATATCGCTGGTATCGATATTTACCTTCATGAAAAATAATCTCTCTGCTGAAAATTAATTATGCAAATGCTACTGGGATATTAATTTTGCCTAACGCAATGGCATCACGAGCAATCATTTTCTCTTCATTTGTCGGAATAACCGCACAAATAACACGAGCATCCTTATTAGAGATAATTCTTTCGCCATGGGAATTTGGCAGACTATTCATCTCGCTATCGATATTTACACCTAAAACGGCCAGATGCTCGATAACCAAACGGCGAATTAATACTGAGTTCTCACCGATTCCACCGGTGAAAATAATGCCATCAAGACGATGCAGCGATGCGGCATGTCCGGCGATATGACGCGCAATACGATGCACAAACGTTTTAATCGCCAGCTGCGCGCGCTCATGCCCTTCGTGCCAGGCTTTTTCTAACGTACGTAAGTCAGAGGACAGACCGGAAATACCCAGCAACCCGGACTCTTTATTCACTACGCGCTCAAGGTCGCTCAGCGTCTGGTTGGTTTCAGCGGCAATCCACGCCATCGCGCCGAAATCTACGTCGCCGCTGCGTGTGCCCATCATCAGCCCTTCCAGCGGCGTCATGCCCATCGAGGTATCAACGCTCTGCCCGTTACGTACCGCACAGATAGAGGCGCCGTTGCCCAGATGCGCCACAACCAGACCAGAATCATCATTCTGCAGATCCAGAAGTTCATGCGCCCGTTGCGAAACATAGCGATGCGACGTGCCGTGGAAACCGTAACGACGAACGCCTAACTCCTCAAAATATTTCCACGGTAAACCGTACAGATAGGCTTCTGGGGCCATCGTCTGGTGGAAGCTGGTATCAAATACCGCGACCTGCTGCACGCCTGGGAAAAGGTGCTGAGCAGATTCAATCCCGCTTAGGTTCGCATAATTATGTAGCGGTGCTAATGGCGATACCCGGCGAATATTGTCGATAACTTCCTCAGTAATAATTGCTGATTCGGTAAAGATATTTCCGCCGTGGGCAATGCGGTGGCCAATTAAGGCCACGCTGTCCATTAAATTACGTTTTTCCAGTTCAACGGCAATCGCTTTTAATGCGTCTTCGTAGCTGTGGTGAGCCAGCTTAGCTGGCTCTCCTCCATTAATTGCTATGAACGCATTTTCAGAGTTAATACCGTCTGCAATTCCCGCCATTAAAACTTCACAGTTTGCTGCATCGAGCACTGAGAATTTAATGGAAGATGAACCACAGTTAATAACCAGTACTACCGGAAACTCATTCATTTCACTACTCCGCTCATCCTGAGCTTAAGGATTAAAACAGTTTGTAGACAATGTTCAGGATGGTCAGCAGACCAATCACGGTAACAAACACGTTATCCAGACGGCCACGGTATTTCGCCAGCGATGGCGCTTTACGGATGGCATACATCGGCAGCAGGCAGAGCAGAGAGGCAATAATCGGCGCGCCCATTGCTTCAATCAGGTCCAGGATGTTCGGGTTGGCGTATGCCACAACCCAGGTGGAACCCATGATGAAGATCATGCTGATGGTGTTGAGCTTGCCCATGGAAACTTTGGTTTTATCGCCTTTGTAACCAAACTTCAGCACCAGACCGTTCAGACCTTCCAGCGTCCCCAGATAGTGGCCGAAGAAAGATTTGAAGATAGCAACCAGGGCGATGATTGAAGCACCGTATTCCAGAATGGTGGCGAAGGTAGACTTCGTACCGGACAGTGAAGCGAAGTGGTTCGCCAGGTAAGACAGCACTGGAATGTTTTGCGCTTTTGCATCCGCCATGTTTGCCGGAGAGAGCGTGAACAGGCAGCTAAAGGCGAAGAACATTACCACCGCAACCATCAGCATACTGGCGCGGGAGATGATTTTAGAACATTTCTGCTCGGTGAATTCGCGACCGTAATCTTTCTCATACTCTTCGCGTTTAGAGACGACGAAGGAAGAAACGATTGGCGAGAAGTTGAAAGAGAACACCATGATGGAAATACCCAGCCATACGGTAACCAGGATGCCGTCATGGCCAGTCAGGGCGATATTGCTGATATCAACCTGATCGATAACCGCAGAGTTCCAGTAAGGAATCAGTGACAGAGAGATAAGCACCAGGCTGGCAATGAACGGCCATACCAGGTAGCTCATCACTTTAACCATCAGATCTTTACCAAACCAGATGACGAATGCCATCAGCAGCAACAGGAACAGCGCCACGAAGCCACGGTTCAGCGCGGGCATTTGCAGCTGGTTTTCCCAGAAGGTCATAAAGGTGTTGGTAATGGTGACGCCATAAATCCACAGCAGCGGACAAATCGCAAAGAAGTAGAGGAACGTGATTACCACGCCGCCCGTTTTACCAAAGTGCTCTTCAACCGTTTCTGTGATGTTACCGGAAGGGTTAGAACCGGAAAGACACAGGCGCGCCAGCGCACGGTGGCAATAGAAAGCGATGGGGTATGCTAACACCAGCATGATCAGAATGGGGATCAGTCCGCCAAAACCTGCGCGGATAGGGAAGAACAGCACCCCTGCGCCGATGGCTGTACCAAATAAACCCAGTGTCCAGGTGGTGTCCGATTTGCGCCAGGACGACTGCTTTGTCTGGCTGGATACAATGCTATCAGTAGTACTCATATCCTATCCTCAACGAAGTATATTAAGCGTCAACTAAACCAGTAATTTGAGATACACGAGAAAGATCGATATTACCGCCAGAAATAATGCTGACTGTTTTTCTGTTCTGGATATAGCTATCTAATTTCCCGCTTAATAATGCTGCGCATGCCAGCGCACCGGCACCTTCAGTCACAACTTTATTTCGCTGAATTAATGCCACCATGCTGTTGCGAATTTCATCTTCGCTGACCAGGACAATGTCATCTACCAACTCACGAACGATTTCAAACGTTAAAGTACCCGGGCGGGAGACGTCACAACCATCCGCCAGGGTGCCGGTCGTTCGGTGCGTGGTTATTTCTCCAGCGCGGAAAGAAGCCGCCATGCCGTGAACGTTTTCAGACTGTACGCCAATAATTTTAATGGTCGGGTTAATAGATTTAATTGCCACTGCAATACCTGCAATCAGTCCGCCGCCGCCAATTGGCACAATCACGTTATCGACATCGTACAGATCTTCGAGAATTTCCAGACCAATAGTGCCCTGACCGGCAATGACTTTCGGGTCATCATATGGCGGAATAAAGATACGGCCTTCCGTTTCCACAATCTCGCTAACCTTCGCGATGGTGTCGTTGAAGTTGTCGCCGTGCAGCACAACTTCTGCGGAATAATCGCAGGTTGCCGCCACTTTAGACTTCGGCGCGCCTTTCGGCATCACCACTTTGCCGTCAATTCCGAGCATGGCGCAGGAGAGAGAAACCCCTTGCGCATGGTTCCCTGCAGAGCAAGCCACCACGCCTTTACATCTTTCAGCTTCGGTTAATGAACTGAGCTTGTTAAAAGCGCCACGGATTTTAAATGAACCGGTACGCTGCATGTTTTCAAACTTGAGGAAAATTTCCCCTTTGCAACGTTCACTAAAATAGTTAGAGCGAGGCATTCCCGTTTTATATATTTTCCCCGCCAGTCTTTTTTTCGCTTCGAGGATATCTTCAATTGCAACTGGGAGATCGTATGTAATGTGCATTAGAACCTCTTACCTGGGTATTAAAGTAAATAGATAGCCGTAACCATTGTCAGATATAGACAGATGGCGTTGAGTCCGTGTTAAAACAAATTCAATCTTTAATCAACTTCAATTAATTGCCTTCGTCTTCGACAATTATATGATGAATATTCCTTGGCTAATTCCACCAAAATAGATGCTGCTTTTTTAATTCGATAATTTTTCGACCACACGGCGGCATAACGCGCGACGGGTAACGTCTCTTGTACCGGGATAGTAATAAACTGGTTTGAGCCAAACGGTGTGGTCATGTCACAGGGAATTACAGTTAAGAAATCAGCATTGAGAACAAGATTATAAATGGTGACGACGGAGTCAGTATTAACGATGTTTTCACTGCTGATGCCATTATTTTGTAACGTAGTTAGAAGTTCGCGGTAGTATCCCATATTCGTTTGTGGCAACACCCACTGTTCGTTTTTCAACGCGCTCAGCGAGGTGATGCCGGTGCATGTTCGGGACTTGCTGGCGACCAGTATAAAGTCTGACTCAAAGAGCGGCTCAACATGGAGATCCTGTAGTTTCATCTCATCACTCAGCGTACCGATAGCGAAGTCGAGGCGCCCGTCACGAAGCGCGGGTAAGAACGAGGAGAGCTGCGCTTCGTACATGGAAACCTGCGCCTTCGGAAACACCTCTTTAAATTTTTTAATCATGCCGGACATGATGGTGAAGGCGATCAGTGAAGGAAAGCCAAACGACACATCAACCACTGCGTTACTCGTCATGCTGTTCATCTCATCAACCATGTTTTTCATTTCACGAGTAATGGATTCAGACCATGAGAGCATCACCTGACCTGCCTGAGTCAAGGTAACGCCGGTATTTTTACGCACCACTAACTCAATACCAAAATAAGCCTCAACATCATTAATGATTTTGCTGACCGCCGGTTGAGTTAAACCTAATTCTTTTGCAGCAGAACCGATAGAACCACTTCTAATGACTTCCTGAAAGACCACTAAGTGCTGTGTTTTAGGGAGAGAAATAGTATTCATATCGTCCTGCTCTAATAACTTTGTTGACGGCAGGAAGTTTACCAAATTAAGCAAACGAGGATATGTGCGACCACTCACAAATCCCCTTCCCTTACATTTTGTAAGATTATTATTAAATTGATAATTACTTATTAATCATATAGATAGAAAATATCGATCTCACTTAACCCTGACTTTAATCAAAAAAAGATGGGGGGATAACGATTTTTTATGGCTATAACGACATCATTTTTGTTGTTATTTCTTCGAACCACGAAAGGCTATATTTCAATCAATTACAGAGTAATTATCGGTAAAAATGGCGCTTAAATTTAATAAGTAATTTATCAAATATAATTATATTTTATCGTTTATGGTGTTTAAATAACGCCATGCATCACATTTTTTTGCCTTGTTTGTTTGTAAAGAAACATTGCATTTATCAATATTTAAACCAATTAAAACAAATGATCACCATTAGCAACATTACATTAACACTGATTTTGCGCATTTTGTCAGCAACTAATTTTGTGATGGCGATCGATTGCGCGTGATTATTCTCGGTAAAAACGTATCGCGTAGCGTTTTGTGTTGTAAGTCACAAAATCAGAAATCTCTTTTAGAGGCCTATATACCATTTGTATCCAAATCGTCTCGATTATCATCTTCCGGCAGTAGTTACCGCATAAAAGAACGCTACCACGAAAAGAGTGCGGAATAGAGTCCCGAGAAAATTTCCATATCAGTTAACATGCGCACCTGACCACACTAACGGTGATGGAGGGGTATGGCTAATTGGCGAGTGTTTCTTTACGGGCAATAGAGGGTTCTCCCCATCGGACAATCGTTAGCTCCCCCTTTGTTGATACTCGCAAGAAGACAAACTTTGCTCAAGCCAATGCTTTTTAAAGTCATTTTCTTTACATAGATAAAATACCCCTATAGGGGGATATACATTCTAATCATTAAGCATTCTAAAAATTTATTTCATACATTTCCTTTTTAGCTAAGTTTTTGAAATTCGCATCTGCTATTATTTATTTAGGGAGACAACTGAATAATAAAAAATTGAATACGATTTGATTTATTCAGAAAATGATTCTTCCCTATCAGTTGCTATGCCGATTTTAGCGGTTATCCGCATTTATATTATATAAGGATAAAGATTAATGAAACTTGTCAAATCAATTAATAATATTCGCTTAGGAAAGGATTTCAAATTAAAGTTCGGTGAGAACGATCTGACGCTGGATCAAGGTTTCATGTCCGTAGGCGGTAAACTGCCAGCAGCACACGATCTGGTGACTCCAGAACTGGATGTTTTTAAATTACCGAAAGGTGTCAGGAAGATTATTTACACCGTACCATCACTGGATACACCAGTTTGTGAATCCCAAATAAAACAGCTCAGTGAGTCGCTAACTCATGAGGATGTTAGTACTACAAAATATTATGTCATTAGCATCGATACACCATTTGCTCAAAGTCGATTTATCAAAGAGAACAATATCAGTCCGAAAATCCAATTTGTCTCGGATTATGCAAACCATCGCTTTATGATTGAAACAGGATTGCGGATTATTGAATTAAATCTTTTCGCCCGCTCAGTGATTGAGTGTGATGAAACTGATACAGTTCTGAACGTCACAATCCCTGTCGACATCACCCAAATTCCTTAAGTTATTTGCGTACTCCTGGTTGTACAACGCCCGACGACGCATCATAAGACGGTTGAATTCATTTTGAATTTCAGGTTCAACAATATTACCGGGCCTGATCGGGTGTTTTTTTAATCGCATGTATCTTTTTTACTCTGTATGTATAGTTTCCATCACTCATAAAATCCCCTCACACCATTCAGAAGATATCTTTCGTTGATCGTGCTTTTATGACACCTGAGATGGCCATAACTCAAATATTGAGGTTTTAGTTGATGCAATACTACAGCACCAACTCTGCATATAAATATTAGCTGTAATTTTTTCACTATCAGACCAACCCTCTCAAATAAGCATAGAAAAAATCATTACTTGATAATATGTATATTAACCACATAAAAACAAAGGTGCTGCAATGCAAAATTCGATGAACCAAAGAAAATGTTCAGACATGGTAAATTGTAAACAACAAAGTGTGAGTAATAGTAACTATTATCAATCAACCGAAGGCGTAGTTTTAAATCATATCTACGTTGCCAATACAACACTCATCAAATTAAGCAAGGGAGAACTCATCATTAACTCCAGCAATAATGATATGCTGAAATGCACTGGAGAAAGCCTTATTCTTATCGAGAAAAACCAAACACTTAACATAAAATGCAGTGATATCGATAATCATTTAGAATTCAAACTAATCGATATTTCATATGAGTTAATGAGTAAAATGTACTCATTGCTGATCACTGGGAACAAACTGGAATATATGTCAGGCGCGCACAAAAGCATAAGCTCGCGCATGCTTTGTTCACCGTTGCGTCCAGGGATGAATGAAGCCTTTGACAATGTTTTTGGCTGCCTGCAAAAATCAGAGCGCAGTGAGTGTGGGGATTGCACACGCTGTGAAACCGGAACTGAAGGTTCACCGCTGGATTTTACGTTAATGTTTCTGCTTTCGGCCTTTACCGCTCACGAGGATGGTATTGGCATACTAACTCGTACGGTTAAATCAAGCCTAAGAGAAAAAGTATATAATATGGTGAAAAATGATCCATCCAAAGTATGGAGCCTGGACGATGTTGCAGCCAGGTTGTATATGAGCCGCTCCACCCTAAAACGTAAACTTGCGATAGAACAAACATCCTTCAGCGAGATCTATCTCGATGCCAGGATGTGTATGGCGGCAAGGCTACTACGTACAGGCGATTATAATATTACTCAGGTTTCAGTGATGTGTGGGTACAACCATACGTCTTATTTTATCACCACATTCAAGAAATACTTCCAGATAACCCCTTATACTTTTATGAGTCTGGTAAACCACTGAAAGTACGCTTTACTATCAATACAATGGCAAACGTTAATCTGGTTGAATTGTCTTCATCAAGCCCCCTTGACCTTTCCATTCTTACAGTAACTAAGCGCCCTCATCATAGCTAAAACCGCATTAATAATTATACTTTAGCGGGACGAGGGCATTCGCCACCGTCTCCTTCATTATTGACTCCGGCCCAACTAAACAGGCAACAGATTAATCGACACATTTTCGTATCGATGCTCATTAATCTATCAACTACGGATCCCCCCATTTTCTATTGGTTAATCTGGTAAGCTTTATAAGCTAAGGAGGTTAGTATCTTCAGCGCTCATGCTATTAAAAATAAAACATACCAGAATGAAACGCAAAATATTACACATTTAGCTCAACCCTCTATTGAGCCATTGTCTTTCACCGTTCAAAAGATAACATGACCACATCCCTTAAGTGCGCTGATTAGCACTTACAGGTAATCACAAAAAGTTAATCCCTGGAGTTAAAATGAAAAAACTATTTATTCTTGGAGCACTGGCTTCGGCGGTAGCATTCTCTTCTGTCGCATCAGCAAACAGCGGTACCATTAATTTTACCGGTACGATTACTTCTGCAACCTGTACAGTAAGTCCGGTTGTGGGAGGTGGTGTAGCAAGCTCAATCGATTTGGGTACGCCGGGCACGGATTTAACCACAGCCAAAACCGTCCAATTTTCACTGACGCCAGCTGGCCCTTCTGCCGCCGACTGTCTGGCTAAAACCGCTGCTGACGTGAGCTGGAGCGCACCAAACATGGATGCAGCAGGACTGGGTAACAGCGGCGGTTCGGCAACCGGCGTATCCCTGCAGCTAAAAGCCAAGAATGCCACGAAAGCTGACGAACTGGTGACCGACACCAACCGTACTATTGCATATGCAGGTACTGGCACCCCAGCCACACCTTTGACAACGTTTGATTACGAAGCTCAGCTGGTTAAAACGGTTAAAAGCGGTACGGTCAGCGCCGGTAGTTTTGCCACTTCAGCATCCTATACCGTAGCCTATAAATAATCGTATTACCCTCATGCGCCTTTGGGCTGCATAAAATATGCAGCCCGTTTATTTTACAGTTGAAATAATATATAACATGCTTAAAAATAAAATATTATTGCTACTGATTTGCTCTGCATTACAGCCTGTATTTACAGTAATGGCAGATGACGAATTTAACATGAGTTTTATTCGTGGTGGTGCACAGGATAAATTACCAGAAGTCTTTGATAAAAACGTTAACTTTGTTCCTGGTGAATATCTGGTTGATGTTGAGGTTAATGGCGAAAAGGTCGGTAGCGGTTTTATTACCGTTACCGACAGCGAAAAGCAAGCTCTTTGCCTGGCAAACAAATGGTTAAGCGAACAAGGCGTTTTTATCAAGGAGGACTTTTATGCACAGGAATTCGACGCAACCCGAAAGTGTTATGTATTAAGCAATAATAAAACAACAAAAGTTGAGCTGGATAATGGTACACAAACGCTGAAATTACGTATTCCTCAGGCAGCCTTATTGTCTGGGGAACGCAGCCAACGCCCCTGGGATTATGGCGTTCCCGGATTTCAATTAGCATATAACGCGAACACCAGTAAAAGCTCAGGGCAACAGCGTACTAACTATCTGGGTGTGAATGGTAATGCGAACATTGGCAAATGGGTGCTTTCATTTACCACAAATGCCACCGATGAAAGTGGTTTTAACACCAGCGATCTACGTTTAACCCGTGCGCTGGAATCCATTAAGGCCGATCTAAGCATTGGGCAGGCGCAGAGTACCTATAGCCCGTTAATGAATGGGTTTGGTTTTCGCGGGATTCAGTTGACCTCGAATGCGAACATGTCGTCATGGTTAAGCAGAACCTATGCACCTAAATTGCAGGGAATTGCAACCAGTAATGCCAGGGTGACCGTAGAGCAGAATGGGCGCGTATTAGAATCTATTGTTGTCCCCCCGGGACCGTTTGAAATTAACAATCTGGGCGCAATCAGTAGCGGGGATCTGATTATGACCATTACGGAGGAAAATGGCAGTAAAAGAACAGAACATTTTCCTGTAACCATAATGGGTAACCTCCTGCGCCCCGGTGCCATGGACTATGGTTTGGCCGTGGGTAAAAAAATGGCGGGCAATAATAAAAGTTCTGCCGACGGTACCTTCGGACTGGGCAGCCTGGATTACGGTTTTAACTATGCAACGTTTAACTCAGCATTGTTATTGAGTCAGAACTATCAAAACATGGGTATTGGTAGTACCCATTCGCTCGGATGGTTTGGCGCATTATCGACCAGTTTGAACCTGTCAAAAGCCCGGTTTAAACAGAAAGATGAGCAGAAAGGGTATAGTGCTTCCGTTAAGTATGCTCGCTCACTAACCGATACGACGGATTTACAGTTAATCGGCTACCGGTTTACGGACCGCGGATATGTCGAGTATGCCAATTATGATTACCTGAGCTACAGCACGGATGAGTTTAAGTCGAAAAATCGCTATGAGGCGATCCTGGCCCACCGTATACCGGAACAAAATATTTATCTCAGTATGAGCGGATGGATGCAGCAATATTGGGATAAGCCACAGGAGAGTGGAGTGAATTTTATGCTCAGCAAATCATTTAGCCGCTTTTCGGCCTCGCTGAGTGGAAGTTACAGTAAGAAGGGGGAGAATGGCGGAGAATATATGACCAGCCTCTCCTTTAACATCCCGTTCAGTGCATTCGATGTGATGCATTATAGTAATACCTCGATGACCTATACTCGTGAAGGCGGAATGAGTTATATGGCGGGTAGCTCTGCAAATCTTAACGATCGACTGAGTTACAACGTTAGTATGAATCGAGATAATAGCGGGAATAATATTTCGTTATCCACTGGCTATGCTTCGGATTATGCCCAATTAAACAGTATGTATTCGAAAGGTTCTACCAGCCAAAACCTGAGTTTGCAGATGAGCGGATCAGTGCTGGGGGTTTATGGTGGTGGGCTGATGTTGTCACAGAATAGTAATGGTACGCTGGCAGTGATCGATATGGATGGAATTAGCGGTGCGGTAATTAATGGCGGCCTTCCGACAGACAGCAACGGGAGAGCGGTGATCTCTCTGGCGAGTTATTCACCGAACTCTATTAATATCGATGTCGATAAGTTACCAACAGATATTGAAATACAGGGCAATGTGATTAATGTTGTACCAACCGAGAAGGCTATTATCTACAGGAAGATAAAGTATCGTCGTGTTCATCACTATATTTTACGCGTTTTTAGTAAAAATAAGTACGTCATTCCTATGGGAACTATTGCAAAGGATGATGCAGGCAAGGAAGTGGGTTTTGTCAGTAATGGTGGCGTATTGTTGCTTAACGTTGATAGTAACGTAAAAAATATCACACTTGATCAGTGTGTCATTAATTTAGAAAAATTAAGTCCAACCAAGAGAACAATTCAAGATGTTTACTGTAAATAACAAAATCAAAGCTTTTATTGCTGTTGCCATGCTATCTGTAAGCCTAAGCAGTAATGCCGCGTTTAGCCTTAATGGTACTCGCTATGTTTATGAAGGTGGGAAAAAAAGCCTGTCCGTAATGGTCTCTAATGAAAGCGAGCAAAAATATGCCGGGCAGGTATGGATTGATAATGACAATGAAAAAGATAAAGACGTTTACTTCACAACCAGTCCAACATTTTTTAAAGTAGACCCGAAAAGCAGACAGACGATCAGGATTCTGGATATCAACCCTAATCTGCCGCAAGATCGTGAGACGTTAACCTGGCTTAATGTACAAGAGATCCCACCGGCCCCTAAATCAGGTGGAAATGTTCTGGCTATTGCGTTGAACACTCGCGTTAAGTTGATTTATCGCCCACAAACGCTGGTCGATGGGCGAAAAGAAGCAGAAAAGCAGATCAGGCTGTTAAGGACTGATGGGAAATATTTTCTTGAAAACCCCACTCCCTACTATTTTGCTATTACCGGGATAAAAGTGAATGGTCATGAGGTAAAGCTCACTACAAATGAAGGGGCACAGCTAGCCAAATTTGCGCCGTTTAGCAAAGTACAGATCAGCAACTCTTTAACAGGGAATGTATCGGTGAACGCGATTGATGATTATGGCGCAAATAATCAATACCAGGTTAAGTAAATGAGAAAAATATATTCTTGGATTTTCTTGCTATCAATACTAGCAGTGCCCTCAGCATATGCAGGATGTTTTGCGGCGGGCAATGCAGCTTACTATTGGGGATCGCCTTCCAGCAAAATAGAGGTATCTTATTCGCAAAGCACACTCACAACAGAGACTGCTGCTGGTACAAGGATAGGAACAATGAAGGTAACCTTTAGCTGCCCATATTATGTCGGACCAAATTCCTGGCAAACTGATAATTACTTAGGAGGTTCCGCAGGATATATATATGTACCACTTCCGGAATTTAACTTTATCAATAGCAATAGATTGGAACATAACAGTGGGTGGATTTACTTAGCGCCAGAAGGAATAGCGTCTTCTCAGGCTAAATTTCAAGATAGAAATGGTAATTCTTGGAATTTCCCAAATATTTTTCTGGGGTTTTCAGATGCTCTGGGTAGAAACCCAAGAAACAATACCGGCCCGACATTTACTTATGGCATATATACCAACAGAAATATTGGCGGTAATGTTGCGTCCAATAGTAAAGTTATCTCAATGATGACTTCAGCTACTGGAAACCAAATAACCTACAGATCAGGCGGACTTATTCCAGGGAATAAATCCGTAACGCCTACCGTAACAAATAATAGTGTTACCCTGAATTATACAAATACAGTAACATGCTCTGTAACAAGTAATGCAAATAATATTGACCTTGGTGTTGTAAACATAAATGGAGATATGACCAAACCACTGGCGACTATAGTTCTGACTATGAGATGCGGTTTGGGACTTAGTGGTGGGAATATGACATCAAACTATCCATCATTTATAATACCCAGCTCTACATATATCACTATTAATTCACCGGATGCACAAAACCTTTATAATGGTGATTTTAAGCTTCATGTTGGAAATGGATGGGGGGTGAGGTTTGATACAAATCAAAGCCAGGTCTTAAACATCAATAAGCTCAATAATATCACTATACCTGTTTATCCCTACAAGTATTGGGCCGATCCAGGACGTAGCGCTGACTGGAAGGGGGCTGTAAATTTCATTATTAACTATAACTAGTTGGGCGAGATATAATGCGGATAACATATACCTTCATGGCCTTACTATTATTTATACCCGTAGATGTACTGTCTAAAAGTACAACCGCCACGGTAAATTTATCGGTTAAATTCCGAGAATTTACATGCAATATCGCCTCCAGCAGAGGGAATAATTTAAGCTTTGGTGATGTTAATATCACGACCTTAACACTTACTGAAGGACCGGAAATCGAAGCCGATTTGATATTAACGTGTCGTCTTGATAGTGCTACGCCAGAGTTAACCGGGAATAACGCAATCACAGCTTTGCAATCGGCGAATTTGCGTTTCACCTCCCCCGTAAGTACCGGGGGGACAGGAGGCGCTTTTTTAGATGCCGGGCATAATGTTGCGATCCTTCCCTTTTTCAATAATGCCCGGATGCAGTTTAACTCCGATTATAATTTAAAAACATTGAGTGGTTCGGGATACAAATTAAAATTTAAACTTGTTAAAAAAAGTAGCAGCGGAACGATATCCTCAGGTTCGGTATCCGTCGTACTTAACGCTGAGCTGACTTATACGTAGAGTGCAAAGATGACAAGAGTATTCCTGTTTACACTGCTGCTATGCAGTCATAGCGCCTCGGCCAAGACCAGCACATTAAGCATAACCGTAGGGGCAAACCTAATCATTCCGACCTGTACATTAGCTGCCCCTGCGGTGATTAATTTTGGGGATATTAACAGAAATGATTTTTTAAACGGTAACCCAGATTTACGAATCAGGGATTTTGATATTACCGCATCTTGCCACAATGCTTCACGGGTCGAGTTAATGTTTATTCCACGCAATGGCATAGTAAGCGGTAGAAATGATGCGGCATTAACCAGTAACACTAGTGTAATGTATACAGTTTCATTGACAGGTCTGGGGGTTAACAATGTTAATTTTAACAGTAATATAGTTTGGCCGTCACCAGGGACGACATCTGTCAGGATGCTCCTGGGTGCAAATGGTGCGATAACCAAAGGGGTTTTTAATACCTCAATGACAATTCAGTTAACTTATATTTGATATAAGGATAAAATATGAAAAAAGTAATTCCGGTCGTTTTTCTGCTGGGTATAGCTCCTCATTCTTATGCCAAAACGGCGGATACGACTGTCGCAATTAAAGCCAGCGTAACAGGCGCTACCTGTAATATTGTACCAACGCCGACTGAAATTAACTTTAATACTCTGACCGCAGGAGATATCGGCAATAACAGAATCGCCGCCAAAGAGGTAAGTCTTGCCCTGAACTGTGACTGGATTGCTAAAAATGTAAAAGTGACATTTACCCCTACGGAAGGTACCGTTACTGGCAACACCAGCGTAATGCGCTCGGGTAAAACGGGTTTAGGATTCAAGCTCCAATTTGCTAACACTGCGGGAGGTACATTAACTGATACCCCCTTTGGCGTAGAGCAAACCTGGGCAAGTACGACGACTACAGCATCACCTTACAATTTAGGTGGTAAAATTGCGCTTAAACCATTCTATATCAGCGGCGAGGATATCGCAGCCGGTAATGTTGATACCAGCCTGGCCATTAGTGTTCAGTATGATTAAGGAAAAATATGAAAAAAATAGCAATGCTAATTTCCCTTTTTTCATCCTCTGTATTTGCATCTACGGCAACAGTAAATGTCCCAGTGAAAGGTACCATAACGTCTGCCACCTGTACCTTCACTGCAGACTCAGAGGTTAATTTTGGATCTATTACCGCATTAAATATTAATAACAATACCGTTCCGGAAAAAGATATTAACATGACGGTGAACTGTGACTGGACCGCAACGAATATTAAACTTACTTTTATTCCAGGTGCAATCGTGACGGGTGATCCGAAAATAATGCAATCAGGACTAGCGGGTGTTGGTTTTAAATTGCCTACAATGGGTAGCATTAGCAATTTATCATTTAATACTGAACATATCTGGTCTTCCGTGGGGATCCCAAACGGCGGTTCACGCACGATGCCGGTCAAAATTAAGCCGGTAAAAATACCTTCAGAGGATATTGCTGCTGGTAATATTGATACGACGCTGACCATACGCCTGTCTTACGATTAGTGATAACCCTGGCAAGGAATTTAAGCAATGCCATTCAGAGTATATTTCTTTGTTGCGTTTTTTTTTGCTTGTCTCGCTAACGCACAGCAAACGGATACAGTTGTTAATATAAATGGCGCAATTACCGAAGCTACCTGTTCCATTAGTATCTCTTCAGAGGTTAACTTTGGTTCTGTTTCCGCACATGACCTAATTGCTGGAAAGGTAGAAAAGTCAATTAACTTCACACGTAACTGTAATTTGGCCGAGGCAAATACTAAGATGAGGTTTGTTCCCGCACAAGGGATCGTATCAGGTCAAACAAACTTTGGGAAATCAATAATGAAATCAGGACTGAATGGTATTGGTATTGGTGTAATGAAAATGGGGTTGTATGGTGCCCTGAATTTTAATGAGGATTATCCTTATCATGAAAAAACTATTGACCTTAAATTCAAGTTATTACCGATAACGGCTGAACAGATGGCAGCTGGAAATATTGATACATCTGTTATTTTAAGGCTAAGTTATGATTAAACAGCTGCTGCTACCATGCTCGATAATTGTATTGTCATCACTATGCTCATCAACTGCGATCGCTGGTAACAGCACATCCAGTATCGGGGTAAAAATGAAGATCACCCATGCTAATTGTACTGTTAATGGCGGAAAAGGTATTTCTGGAGCATATAACCTGCCGCTAATGAACGAAAGCGGTAACGTCATTGATCGCGTTAGCGCTACTGATGTACCGCTCATTATCGACTGCAGCAAAGGCGTTAAGCCAAGCGCACTCACGATTTCTTTTACTGCCGCGACCCCTGGTTTTCAGAATGCAGCGAATGGTTTGGTGAATACCACAATGGCAAACATTGCTCTCCTTACCCGTTGGAAACGTAATGGCGCAAGCGTGATTGATTTGTCCACTGCTACAGATATATTGTCTGTTAAAGATGCTGAGATTCAGCCAAGCATATATGATAGCTCGTTTAAAGTATATCCAACCATTATCAATACTGCTTCTGCATCATTAATCCCGGGCCGCTACCAGGCTGATTTAACAATTAACATCACCTATTACTAATAGTTTGTTCTGTTTATGGGGAACTAAATTCAAATGTCATTTCATAGCAATGATTCGATTGACAGTTATATCCATAAAATGGACAAACTATTAAATAGAGAAATCAAGAAGGAATGGCGAGTCATTGAATCAGTGTGTGTTGATGAGGGAGAGTATCTTCTTATCCTTGAAAGTAACATGCAAAAGATCATGGCACGGGTATTATCAACTCACGCACCTAATCCCATGGATATTTTATCGCCAACATCGAGGAAGCTATATACTATTAACAACATTAGCAAGCAGATGCTCAGATTTATTAGCGCAATAGAGTTAAATTATAATGAATGGTGCACATTAAAGCGATGACCAATTATATATTCTTAGGCTATGAATTTTAACGCAATCTTAAAACCGTTCGACTTGAGATAATATGAACAGACCACGTTTTATGTGCCCTATTCTGTTTGGCACAATGATACTGCTTTCCGGATGTACGGTATTGCCAGGACAAGGGCTCCCTGTTCAGGGGAAAAAGAGCACTGGTTTGCCACACAATCGTGATGCACTGAATGACAGGCTCAATATTATTATGCTGACTCCCGGACTTGTCGACGCACTGCGTCCGGCTAATATCGTTTCTCGTCCAAACCCTCAATTAGAAAAACAGTTGCTTTCTTATAACTATCGTATTGGTGTGGGTGATGTCTTAATGGTTACCGTCTGGGATCATCCGGAGCTGACTACGCCAGCGGGCCAATATCGCAGTGCCAGTGATACTGGCAACTGGGTCAGTGCTGACGGCACTATTTTTTATCCTTACGTCGGGCGCCTGCATGTGGCAGGTAAAACCTTAAATGAAGTTCGCGACGCTATATCTACCCGCCTGAATGCATTTATAGAAAATCCACAGGTAGATGTCAGTATTGCCGCCTTCCGCTCACAGAAAATATACGTTACAGGCGAAGTGATGCGTTCAGGTGTACTACCTGTTACCAATATTCCACTTACGGTAATGGATGCAGTCAACGCTGCAGGTGGTCTGACTGCGGACGCCGACTGGCGCAATGTCACTCTCACCCATAATGGACAGAAATCTCACCTCTCTTTATATGCACTATTACAGCGCGGTGATCTGACGCAAAACCGTCTGCTTCATCCTGGTGACATTTTATTTATACCCCGTAATGATGATTTGAAAGTTTTTGTCATGGGTGAGGTCGGCAGACAAGCCACCCTCAAAATGGACAGAAGTGGAATGACGCTGGCAGAAGCGCTGGGAAATGCCGAAGGCATGAAGCAAGAGAGTTCAGATGCAACCGGTATTTTCGTGATTCGGGCGCTGAAAGGTAAGCCCGATGGCAAAATTGCCAACATTTATCAACTGGATGCTCAGGATGCTTCCGCAATGGTACTCAGTACCGAATTCCAGTTGGAACCATACGATATCGTCTACGTAACGACAGCGCCTCTGGCACGCTGGAATCGGGTTATATCACAGCTACTACCCACCATTGTTGGTGTGCGCGATTTGACTGAAACCACGCGGTATATCAGAACATGGGCCCGATAAATTTCACCTCGATATTGGTGCTGTGTACTGGGAACATTTGCCGTTCGGTCATTGCAGAACGTTTATTATGTCAATTTTTGCCACCAACTATTTCTGTCACCTCTGCCGGGATCAATGCCCATTATGGGCATCCGGCGGAAAACATGAGCGCGGCAGTGGCGTTCGAGCATGGTGTGTCACTGAGCGGACACATCGCGCGAAATGTCACCCTGGAAATGCTACGTGACTCCGGACTTATCCTGGCGATGGAACCAAAACATATTGCGTTTGTTACATCAATGGCGCCTGAAGCCAGAGGCAAAACATTATTATTCAGCTATTGGTCCAGTAAACAAGCAATCCCCGACCCTTATCGCAAAAGTCGTGATGTTTATGATTATGTGTTTCACCAACTGGAACTGGATGCACAAAGATGGGCCCAGCATCTGGTGTAAAAAAGGACCGTTTAATCTTGAATGAGAATTCGAAATATCCGCGTACTTCCTCGGCGGAAAAAGAACTGGATCTTATCCAGCTACTGCATACATTATTTTTGCAATGGAAAATAATCCTCTGCATAACCATCGCCTTTACCCTGGCTGCATCACTATACGCATTTTTATCTCCCACTGTGTATCAAGCAGATGCCCTAATTCAGGTTGAGCAAAAGCAAAATCAGGCATTTTTGAACCGCTTGAAGAATGTTTTACCAACCGACACATCTACTGTATCAGCTGAAATTGAGTTGCTTAAGTCACGAATGATTCTGGGAAAAACAGTTGATGATCTCAATCTAAGAATACAATCGGAGCAAATTTATTTTCCTGTCACAGGATACCTCTGGGCGAAGCTGAAGGGAGAATCATCAGCAAAAATTACAATACAAGATCTCAGTTTGCCGCAGACTAACGATCAAAACTCGGAGGTTATTCTTACAGTGCAAGAGAAGGGATTGTTTCATCTACAAGGAACAAACTTTTCTTTAGAGGGTAAGGTTGGAGAGCGACTGAAGAAAGAGAATATCATCATCGAAGTTAGCAACATACATGCTGTCCCTGGCTCTCGATTCAAGCTCCGTGAAATAAGTAAACTGGAAGCTATCAGCAATTTGCAACAGCAAATTGACGTGTCCCAACAGGGTAAAGAGAGCGGAATGATCGCACTTCGTATCACGGGACATAACCCAAATGAAATCGCACGCATTCTCGATACGGTAATGAACAACTACGTTCAGCAGAATATCAATCGTCAGGCAGCCCGCGACGCCAACAGTCTGGCTTTTTTACAACACCAGTTGCCGAAAGTGCAGTCTGAACTGGATGATGCTGAAAGCAAACTTAACGTTTACCGACAGCAACAGGATTCTGTTGATCTCAATTTGGAAGCAAAAACGGTACTTGAACAGATGGTGAACGTAGATAACCAACTCAACGCGTTAACTTTCCGGGAAGCAGAGATCTCGCAACTTTATAAGAAAAGTCACCCAGCCTATCGCGCATTACTCGATAAACGCCAAACGTTGGTGCAGGAAAAGAACAAACTTAACAAGCGTATATCTGCAATGCCATCCACTCAGCAAGAAGTTCTGAAGTTGAGCCGTGATGTTGAAACAGGGAGAGAGATCTATTTACAGCTTCTAAGCCGTCAGCAGGAACTCAACATCTCCCGCTCCAGCAACGTGGGGAATGTGCGCATTATCGATCCCGCAGTGACCTGGCCTTCACCGGTTAAACCTAAAAAAGCATTGATTATCATGCTTGGGATGATGCTTGGTCTGATCACTTCATCAGGTCTGACTATTGCTCGCGTAGCCCTGCGTCGTGGGATCGAATCATCAGAAACATTAGAAAATGCGGGAGTTCATGTGCTGGCAACCGTGCCGGTGTCTAAATCGCTGGAAAAAAAATATCGGCATCAGCAAAGGTCTTCAATCGTGAACTTCTTCCGACGAGATACGTCGCCAGGATTTTGTCTGGCATTTGAAGAGCCAGCTGATATTTCCATAGAAGCTGTTCGCGGATTGCGTACCACGCTACATTTTATCATGAAGGAGACACCGAACAGAGTGCTGATGATTTCTGGCGCAACAATGGGATGCGGTAAAACATTTATCAGCAGCAGCCTTGCGGCTGTTATTGCTCAGTCCGGCCAGCGCGTACTTTTTATTGATGCCGATATGCGGCGTGGATACACCCATATTTTATTCAACGTTGACAACAAAAATGGCCTCTCTGATTTTCTAAGTGGAAACGCAACGTTAACGGAAAGTATCCAACATTGTCTGAAAGGCCAATTCGATATACTTACCCGTGGAACATTACTTTCCAGTCCTGTGGATCTTCTGGCCAACGAGCGATTTAAGCAGCTATTGAAATGGGCAAACAATGAATATGACATGGTGATCGTCGACAGCCCTCCGGTTCTTGCGGTTGCGGATGCAATCATCGCCGGGTACGAGGCAGGAACTTGTCTGGTGGTTACGCGCGCAAATCAGGATAGCTTGCAACAGGTGAACCGATGCCTGCGAAAATTTGAGCAAAATGGAATAAACGTGAAAGGCGTTATTCTTAATGGTATCACAAGGGAAGATGCAAATTACTACGCATATGAATACACCACACCTTAGCGCCGTCTCAATAGAAATATGCTGTTCGTTCTAATGCAAACACCTATTATTTTTTACATATTTATACTAACGATATGAGAGCAAGCATGATACAAAAAATATTTTCCTTTGTTGTTCTGACATTTTGTACCTTTAGCGTTAGCGCTTTTCCTATTGCGGAAGGTCAACAATATTCACGAATGGAAAGACCAGTTAAAGAAGCACCTATGGTAGTCGAGTTTTTTTCGTTCTATTGTCCACCCTGCATGGCATTTTCTCGTGAATATAAAGTGAGTGAGGCCATAAACCAGGTACTACCTGAAGGGACAAAAGTTGAAAAGTACCATGTTGGCGCGATGGGTAGTCTGGGACAAAATCTGACAACAGCGTGGTCGGTTGCAATGGCATTAGGAGTAACAGACAAGGTTGAGCATCCTCTATTTATTGCCGTACAGGATAAAAAATCTTTGCGCAATGAGGAAGATATTCGCCAGGTATTTATTGACGCAGGAATTTCAGCCACAGAATACGATGCAGCAAAAGACAGTTTTGCGGTTAAAGCGCTAACGCAAAAACAGATACACGCAGCCCAAAGTTTTGAGGTTCAAGGCACACCATCATTCTATGTTAATGGTAAATACATTTTAAATAACAACGGGACAGGAGAAACATCTCCAGATAAGTATGGCGCTACCGTTGCTCAAATCGTGAAGGCTTTGCTTCTGGGTAAAACATAGTGATAACAAAAGATACGACAGATTCGCAATTCAATGTCGTATCTTTTTGCTAACCCTGATCAATCTGCAACAAAACTGTATCAGTCGAAAGAGAAAAAATTCATGTCCACACCGAAGCTATAATATTATAGCTCTTATAACTAATTCTATAGCTCAAACTTAAATCATCTTACTTTCCTATGCGCTATAATAATCAGCAAATCTCGAATTTATATTAACAAATCACCGATTAACAATGAATAAGTTAGCAGAGGGGTTCTTAGCCGTATTATTTATATCACGCTTTACATTGCGTAAACCAACACGGACAAACTCGTACTGGACGAAACAGCGTTAATAATTGCATCTAATACTGTGAGCATCAACAATTGGCAAGATCTAATCAATACTCACACCCGTCATTTATTACTGAATAAATTTCAAGCAAATAATTTATTTTGGGTATTATTTAAATTAAGATTTGTTTAGCCAAGAGCCTATGAAAAAGAAATTTCTTGCTGATATCATCCATTGGATCGAGGATAACATCGACGAAAAGATCTGCAGTTCAACACTTGAAAATATTAGTGGCTATACTATTAAACACTTATCAAACATATTTATGCAGTATACAAACCTAACCCCGGCAAAATATATTAGAGAAAGAAAGCTTTGTCGCGCTGCTTTTCTACTACGATTAACAAACCTCAAGATAATGGATATCGCATATCAATTGAAATTCGATTCCCAGCAATCCTTTAGCAGAGAATTCAGTAAATCATTCGGATATTCCCCTCGCCAGTATCGAAAATCCAGAGAGTGGGATTTTAAAGCTTTACAGCTTCCGATTCAGCCAGAAAACATACCTGAAATAAAATTCGAGTATTGCATTTTAGAATCAAAAAAATACTATGGATACCGCTTTAGTTTTGAGCAGCAAATGTATTTCATTAGAGAACATGAAACCATCATCAGATATCAAAAGATCATTGATATAATGAGGAAACATCAGTCTGATTTATTTATAAGCAGCACTTTTTCTCCTCACCCTCAGAAAGATCACCAACTGAGCGTTAACTCATTCTTAGGTTTTCACGCTAAAAATGATCGGTTGATATCAACCGATGAGGTATTCACATCTGAAAATGGTAAGTATATAAAATTTTCATTTAATGGCAGCCTCAATGAATATATATACTTCCCAAGGAGCGTCTATTATTATGTACTTCCTAAACTTGGATTAAAAAGACGAGAGGAATCAGACATTGAGATTTTAAAATATATAGATGATGCAAGTCCAGGCACAATATCTTGTGATTATTTTATCCCTGTAGTATAGCTAAAAATAGAAGAGGTTATTTAATGCATAAACAATATATTATGGATATTGTCAGGAACTATGGTTTTATAGAATGTGCTGATATATTATTTTTTTTGAAATATCTGAACAATGAAAAAATTGAGCACACATCTTTATCATGGATTTCAGCGAAACTCAATGAATGTCTGGTTAATCATGATGATGGTAAAGATTATTTTATAGCATTACGGAAGCTAAGAAACGATATAATTAATTTAACAGCCAACACTTGATTATGTGTAAAAAATAAAGTTAGAAAAGAGAAATTATCTATTGTCGTACCAATTTTTTATTATACAAAATAAAGAGCCACCGAAGCGGGGTTTTTATAAAGAGTGAGGCTGACCGATAAGCCGCGTTCTTTTGAGCATAGCGTCGTGGACAGTCATTCATTTAGCCTGCTCATACAGCAAAAACCCCGCCGAAGCGGAGTTTTATAAAGAGTGAAGCTGAACGATAAGCCGCGTTCTTTTGAGCATAGCGTCGTGGACAGTCATTCATTTAGCCTGCTCATACAGCAAAAACCCCGCCGAAGCGGGGGTTTTATAAAGAGTGAAGCTGACCGATAAGCCGCGTTCTTTTGAGCATAGCGTCGTGGACAGTCATTCATTTAGCCTGCCCATACAGCAAAAACCCCGCCGAAGCGGGGTTTTATAAAGAGTGAAGCTGACCGATAAGCCGCGTTCTTTTGAGCATAGCGTCGTGGACAGTCATTCATTTAGCCTGCCCATACAGCAAAAACCCCGCCGAAGCGGGGTTTTATAAAGAGTGAAGCTGACCGATAAGCCGCGTTCTTTTGAGCATAGCGTCGTGGACAGTCATTCATTTAGCCTGCCCATACAGCAAAAACCCCGCCGAAGCGGGGTTTTATAAAGAGTGAAGCTGACCGATAAGCCGGGTTCTGTCGTGGACAGTCATTCATCTAGGCCAGCAATCGCTCACTGGCTCAAGCAGCCTACCCGGGTTCAGTACGGGCCGTACCTTGTGAACCCCTATTTGGCCTTGCTCCGGGTGGAGTTTACCGTGCCACGGACTGTTACCAGCCGCGCGGTGCGCTCTTACCGCACCCTTTCACCCTTACCTGATCCCACTTACGTGGGCCATCGGCGGTTTGCTCTCTGTTGCACTGGTCGTGGGTTTCCCCCCCAGGCGTTACCTGGCACCCTGCCCTATGGAGCCCGGACTTTCCTCCCCTCCGCCCGTCTCCCCCGAAGAGGACGACGACGAAGCGGCGACTGTCTGGTCAGCTTCGGCGCGCAGTATAGAGGGTTTGCGGGGCAATGTCACCCCGCACTGCGCATTCCTATCGCCAGCGTGGCGGCAATGTTCCTTGAAGCACGATAAATATTATCAAATGCCCCACGGAACGCCTCTTCCAGTGTGCTGATACTGGTCAATACGCTAAACACCGCGTCGATACCATATTGATGCACCACCGCCACATCATGCGTCAGGCTGCCGCCAATACCAATCACTGGCTTGTGGTACTTCTTCGCGACATTCGCCACACCTACCGGCACTTTGCCGTGAATACTCTGGCTGTCGATCCGCCCCTCGCCAGTCACTACCAGCGTGCAATCGTGAATATGTTCTTCCAGATTAAGCGCCTGAGTCACAATCTCTATCCCACTGCGCAGATCCGCGCCTAAAAAAGCCATTAACGCTGCGCCCATCCCACCAGCCGCACCGGCGCCGGGAACGTCCTTCACGTCGACCCGCAGCGATTTTTTAATGATGTCAGCATAGTGAGACAGATTACGGTCCAGTTCGAGAATACGTTCTTCCGTTGCCCCTTTCTGCGGGCCAAAGATACGTGAAGCGCCAGTGTCGCCGGTGAGTGGATTGGTCACATCACAGGCCACACGAATTGAACAGGTTTTTAAGCGAGGATCCAGGCCCGAGATATCGATGGCGTTCAGACTCATCAGGCTACCACCGCCGTAGCCAATGTCAGTCCCGTTGGCATCACAGAGTTTCGCCCCCAGCGCCTGCGCCATACCTGCGCCGCCGTCGTTGGTCGCGCTACCGCCAATGCCGATAATGATGCTTTGTGCGCCGCTGTTCAGCGCCTGCAAAATCAACTCCCCGGTACCGCGCGACGTAGTGACTAACGGATTGCGCTTTTCAGGAGGAACCAGCGCCAGACCACTGGCTGCCGCCATTTCTATAAACGCGGTTTTACCGTCCCCGGACATGCCCCAGCAGGCATTCACTTTTTCGCCCAGCGGCCCCGTCACCCACGCGGAATGTTCATTCCCCTGCGTGGCGGCAATCATGGCTTCGACCGTTCCTTCGCCGCCGTCGGCAACCGGAACAGACACATATTGCGCATCGGGAAAAATTTCCCGAAATCCTTTTTCTATTGCCTGAGCCACCTCGGTGGCAGAAAGGCTTTCTTTATAAGAGTCTGGGGCAATTACGATTTTCATAGTTATGTAGCCTGAAAGTGCCGCGCAAGGCAAGAAATACAGGGCGCGCATCCGCGCCCTTCTTGTTAGCGAGTGACTTCCACTTTCGCCAGTTTTTCGTAGTAGCAGGCGAGCGCGCTATGATCGGCGGTGCCCAACCCATCTGCGCGTAGCGCCTGCATCATCTCCATGACAGCAGCCGTCAGCGGCAACTGAGCGCCAACGCCATGCGAGGTATCCAGCGCATTGGCCAGATCTTTAATATGCAAGTCAATGCGGAAACCCGGTTTGAAGTTGCGGTCCATCACCATCGGCGCTTTCGCATCCAGTACGGTGCTGCCCGCCAGTCCGCCACGAATGGCCTGATACACCAGATCCGGATTCACGCCCGCTTTAGTCGCCAGCGTCAGCGCTTCAGACATCGCCGCAATGTTCAGCGCCACAATCACCTGATTAGCCAGCTTGGTCACGTTGCCTGCGCCAATCTCGCCGGTATGCACCACGGAACCCGCCATCGCTTTCAGCAGATCGTAGTACTTGTCGAAAATCGCTTTATCGCCGCCGACCATCACCGACAACGTACCGTCAATCGCTTTTGGCTCGCCGCCGCTGACCGGCGCATCCAGCATATCCACACCTTTCGCTTTCAGCGCCTCGCTGATTTCACGGCTGGCTAGCGGTGCGATGGAACTCATGTCGATCAGTACCGTCCCCGGTTTCGCCCCTTCAATGATGCCGCCTTCGCCCAGCGCCACCTCTTTCACATGCGGAGAGTTCGGCAGCATGGTGATGATCACATCACACTGCTCGGCAATGTCTTTCGCCGTGGCGGCGGTTTCTGCGCCTGCGGCAATCACGTCCGCAATGGATTCCGGGTTACGGTCAGCAACCACCAGCGAGTAACCTGCCTTGAGGAGGTTTTTACTCATTGGTTTACCCATGATACCGAGGCCAATAAAACCAACTTTCATTGTCATGTCTTTATCTCTCTCTACTGTCGATGGTGGTTATTTCTTAAAAGAATCAGCCAGTTTCTGCGTGGCTGAACGGAACACGCCAAGGTCGCTGCCGACGGCAACAAACGTCGCGCCCCACTCCAGATAACGCCGCGCATCCGCCTCTACCGGGGCCAGAATGCCGCTGGGTTTGCCGTGGGCTTTCGCGCGGGCGAAAATGTGCTGGATAGCTTTCTGCACATCGGGATGGGACGCATTGCCGAGGTGGCCTAACGCCGCAGCCAGATCGCTGGGGCCGACGAAGATACCGTCAACGCCTTCGGTCGCCGCGATTGCATCAACGTTATCAACGCCCTGCTGACTTTCGATCTGCACGATGATGGTGATGTTCTTATTCGACTGCGCAAAATAGTCCGGCACGGTGCCAAACATATTGGCGCGGTGGGATACGGACACGCCGCGAATACCTTCCGGTGGATAGCGAGTTGACGCCACCGCATTCACCGCCTCTTCTTCGGTCTCAACAAACGGGATCAGGAAGTTGTAAAACCCGATATCCAGCAGACGCTTAATGATCACCGGCTCGTTGGTCGGCACACGTACCACCGGCGCGCTGGCGCTACCTTTAAGCGCCATCAATTGCGGGATAAACGTCGAGATATCGTTCGGCGCATGTTCGCCGTCCAGCACCAGCCAGTCGAAACCCGCCAGACCTAAAACTTCAGTGCTGATTGGACTGGCTAATGCAGACCAGCAGCCAATCTGAATCTGCTGCGCCGCGAGGGCCGCTTTAAACTTATTCGGGAAAATCGTGTTATTCATCGCCTATACCTTTGTTTATTTCTGCAATTCCATACGTTTAATGTCACCGACAATAAACAGGTAGCAAACCATTGCCATCAGCGCTGAGCACCCTACAAACATCAGCGCGGCATTAAATGAGTGCAACTCGCTCACCAGATACCCAATCACCAACGGAGTAACAATGGAGGCCACGTTGCCAAATACGTTAAATACGCCACCACACAGGCCGACAATCTCTTTCGGCGCGGTATCGGAAATCACCGGCCAGCCCAACGCCCCGAAGCCTTTGCCGAAGAACGCCAGCGCCATCAGCGCGACTACCAGAGCGGTGTTATCGGTGTAGTTACACAGAATAATGGTCGATGCGAGCAGCATGCCGAGCACAATCGGCAGCTTACGCGCCAGGGTGATGCTGGAGCCACGTTTAATCAGATAATCAGAGAACACCCCACCCAGCACGCCGCCAATGAATCCACATAGCGCCGGAATAGACGCCACCAGACCAACTTTGAGGATCGACATACCTTTTTCCTGTACCAGGTAAATCGGGAACCAGGTAAGGAAAAACCAGGTAATTGTGTTAATAAAATACTGTCCGAAGAACACGCCAAGCATCATACGGTTGGTCAGCAACTGCTTGATATAATGCAGCTTAGGACCACCTGACTTCACATCGCCCGGCTTCTTATGGTCCATATCTACGACCGCGCCGTTTTCAGAGATAAACTTCAGCTCTTCTTGCGACATACGCGGGTGATCGGTTGGGTTATGAATAAACTTTATCCATAGCCCGGTGAGCACAAAACCAATCGCCCCCATCACGGTAAAGACGTGCTCCCAGCCCCAGGCGAAGGTCAGCCAGCCGAGCAGCGGCGAAAACAGCGCCAGGGAAAAATACTGTGCGGAGTTAAAAATCGCGGATGCCGTACCGCGCTCTTTGGTCGGGAACCAGGCCGCTACGATACGGGCGTTGGCGGGGAAGGAAGGTGCTTCTGAGAAGCCCAACATAAAGCGCATGATGAACATTGAAATACCTGCCCAGGCCAGCGGGAACATGTCCACAAAGCCCTGCAGGAAGGTAAACAGCGACCAGAAGAACAGGCTCCAGGTATAGACTTTCTTCGAGCCGAACTTATCGAGCAGCCAGCCGCCGGGGATTTGCATCAGCAGGTAAGCCCAACCGAAGGCGGAAAAAATATACCCCATTGAGATGGCGCTGAGGTGCAACTCTTTCGCCACTTCCGTGCCGGCAATTGACAGCGTCGCACGGTCCGCATAGTTAACGGCAGTTACAATAAAAATTATCAGTAATATTAAATAGCGGGTATGTGTACCTTTCTTTTTCTCGACAATTGTATCCAGAATCATTCTATTTACCTCGGGCACATAAAAATGTTTTTATTATTATTTGTTAGCTATCCCTGGTGATAAATTACCGATAATAAAAACACATAATAATTTATCAGACGTTATGAAACCGTGATTTAGTATAATCAGCAGAGCAACGTTAATCATTGTGCAGACGCTCACTAATTACGCGTTGTTAAAATAATATTTTGGGCATATGCACACACGCATGGGCGCTAATGCACACATTTACTGATTAATCCCCTTGGTGGTACGGTCCTGCTGAGTTTAAGTGATCATGATCACATTCTTAATTTTAAACTCCTGACATTCTTATTTCACGATACCGAATATTTATTACTGATAATTAGATTCAAAATATAAATACCCACACTATTATTACCACCTTGCTGGAGAATACTGGACAATGGCCGACATCGAAATCAGACAAGAATCGCCCTCGGCGTTTTATATTAAAGTTCACGCAACAGATAATGTGGCGATTATTGTCAATGACAATGGCCTGAAAGCCGGGACGCGTTTTCCGGATGGGCTGGAGCTGATTGAACATATTCCCCAGGGTCATAAAGTGGCGCTATGCGATATTCCTGTTCACGGCGAAATTGTGCGTTATGGCGAAGTGATAGGCTATGCCGTTCGCGATATCCCGCGCGGTAGCTGGATTGATGAATCCATGGTTGAGCTGCCCAAGGCCCCGCCGCTGGAGACGCTGCCGCTGGCGACCAAAGTACCGGAGCCGCTACCGCCTCTTGAGGGTTATACCTTCGAAGGCTATCGCAATGCAGACGGCAGCGTCGGCACCAAAAATCTGCTCGGCATCTCCACCAGCGTACACTGCGTAGCGGGCGTGGTGGATTATGTGGTGAAAATCATTGAGCGCGATCTGCTCCCCAAATACCCGAATGTCGATGGCGTGGTGGGGCTTAATCACCTGTACGGCTGCGGGGTGGCGATTAACGCTCCGGCCGCCATTGTGCCGATTCGCACCATCCATAATATTGCGCTGAACCCCAACTTTGGCGGTGAAGTGATGGTTATTGGCCTCGGCTGCGAAAAACTGCAACCAGAGCGACTGCTGGAAGGGACTCACGATGTAAAAAGTATCCCGGTCGACAGCGCCAGCATCGTCAGCTTACAGGATGAAAAGCACGTCGGCTTCCAATCAATGGTTGCTGATATTTTGCAAGTGGCAGAACGCCATCTGGCAAAGCTCAACCAACGCCAACGTGAAACCTGCCCGGCATCAGAACTGGTGGTCGGTATGCAGTGCGGCGGTAGCGATGCCTTTTCCGGCGTCACGGCCAACCCGGCAGTCGGTTATGCCTCCGACCTGTTAGTACGCTGCGGCGCGACCGTGATGTTCTCGGAAGTGACCGAAGTGCGCGATGCTATCCATCTTCTTACCCCGCGCGCGATTAACGAAGAAGTAGGTAAGCGCCTGCTCGAAGAGATGGCCTGGTACGATAACTACCTGGATATGGGCAAGACTGACCGCAGCGCCAACCCTTCACCGGGCAACAAGAAAGGCGGTCTGGCAAACGTGGTGGAAAAAGCGCTGGGCTCAATCGCCAAATCAGGCAAGAGCGCCATCGTCGAAGTATTGTCGCCGGGCCAGCGCCCAACCAAACGAGGACTGATTTACGCCGCGACCCCCGCCAGCGATTTTGTCTGCGGTACACAGCAGGTTGCTTCCGGGATCACCGTGCAGGTATTCACCACCGGTCGCGGTACGCCGTACGGTCTGATGGCGGTGCCGGTGATAAAAATGGCGACGCGTACTGAGCTGGCCAATCGTTGGTTTGACCTGATGGACATCAACGCCGGTACCATCGCCACCGGAGAAGAAACCATTGAAGACGTGGGTCTGAAATTGTTCGAGTTTATTCTCGAGGTCGCCAGCGGGCGTAAGAAAACCTTCTCGGATCAGTGGGGACTGCATAATCAACTGGCGGTGTTTAACCCGGCGCCAGTGACCTGATTGCTGAAAGTGAAATTCGATTACAGGTCGGGGAGTTCGAAAACTTTCCGACCTTTTTGTCAAATACTCACCAGAACAACCTCAATCCCATGCTTACGTAATCCTTCCAGACTCTCCTCTGGAATATTTTCATCAACAATAATCATATCGATCCGCTGGGTATCAATGATCTTATGCAGACTGGAGCGATTAAACTTCGTCGAGTCGGTAACAACGATGATGCGCTCCGCGACTTCACTCATCCGGCGATTGAGACGCGCTTCATCCTCATTGTGTGTGCTAACACCACGCTCTAAGTCGATAGCATCAACGCCAAGAAACAGCATGTCGAAGTGATAATTTTGTAGCGATTGCTCAGCCTGATCGCCATAAAAGGATTGCGACTGACGACGCAAGTGACCGCCGGTCATCAGCAGCTCAACCCCTTCGGCTTCCAGTAACGCATTAGCGACATTCATACCATTGGTCATTGCAATCACATTGGTATGCTGGCGCATCAGGCGGGCAATTTCATACGTCGTGGTGCCGGAATCAAGGATCACGCGGTGCCCCGGTTTAATCAACTCTGCGGCGGCTCTGGCAATACTGCGTTTTACCGCTGTATTGAGCGAACTTTTGTCTTCAACAGAAGGCTCAACACCAGGCGTAGTGCTATCGCAAATCAGCGCCCCACCATAGGCGCGTACCGCAATCCCCTGTTTTTCCAGAAAAGCGAGGTCGTTACGAATCGTGACCGTGGAGACGCCATAAAATAAGGAAAGATCGTTAACCTGAACGCTTCCCTGCTGCCGTAACCGCTGGATGATCTGCTCGCGCCTTTCGCTGGTGCCGATAACGCGCTTGTCTGCAGAAGACTCGGTGTTACTCATAAGAAATCCTTTAGTTGTCTCTTTCGTTTTATTTCGTTTTGTCTATTAACGCCTTTCTTTTACGCGAATGCAAGCCCCACAAGCAGAGAAGAGTCGAACGGATTCACGCTGAAACCTTTCATTGCGTTTCTTTTGTGAAACAGATCGGAAAACTATTATCTTTCGTTTTATTTTTAAATCACCATGATGCAGTATTAAATGAAACAAAACGAAAGATTGATGTCGCAGTTATCTGACCTGGAGAGGAAAGTGAAACATCTAACTAAAATGGTCGAGCAACATAAACGGGGGAAGGCAAACGGGATTTATGCCGTTTGTTCCGCGCATCCAATCGTACTGGAAGCCGCAATACGCTACGCCCATGCCAATCATACACCGCTATTGATCGAAGCAACTTCTAATCAGGTTGACCAGTTTGGCGGCTATACGGGGATGACACCAGCCGATTTTCGCAGTTTTGTCTGCGGTTTAGCCGACTCGCTTAATTTTTCTCAGGATATGCTGATTCTCGGTGGAGACCACCTTGGACCAAACCGTTGGCAAAATCTGCCAGCAGAACAAGCAATGGCCAACGCTGACGATCTGATCAAGAGTTATGTCGCCGCTGGCTTTAAAAAGATCCACCTTGATTGCAGCATGTCTTGTGCTAACGACCCGGTTCCACTAACGGATGAAATCGTCGCTGAGCGCGCCGCGCGCCTGGCAAAAGTTGCCGAAGAAACCTGTATTGCGCATTTTGGTGAATCTGACCTGGTCTATGTAATTGGCACAGAAGTCCCGGTTCTTGGCGGCGCTCACGAAGCATTAACCGAACTGGCGGTAACAACGCCGGATGCGGCACGCGCAACGCTGCAGGCCCACTATCACGCCTTTGAAAAGCGCGGACTGGAAGGTATCTGGCCGCGTATCATCGCCCTGGTGGTGCAACCCGGCGTCGAATTCGACCACACCCACATCATTGATTACCAACCGCAGAAAGCCGTGTCACTCAGCAAAATGGTGGAAGACTACGACACGCTGATTTTTGAAGCGCATTCTACCGATTACCAAACGCCTCAGTCCTTGCGCCAGTTGGTTAAAGATCATTTCGCGATCCTGAAAGTCGGCCCGGCGCTGACCTTTGCCCTGCGCGAAGCGTTATTTTCATTAGCCGCTATTGAAGAGGAATTGCTGCCCGCAAAAGCCAGCTCAGGCCTGCGACATGTCCTGGAAAGCGTGATGCTTGATCGACCAGAGTACTGGCAGAGCCACTATCACGGCGATGGCAACGCGCGCCGTTTGGCCCGCGGATATAGCTACTCAGATCGGGTTCGTTACTACTGGCCGGACAGCCAGATTGATGAGGCATTCGAACGTCTGGTACGTAACCTGGCCGACGAACCGATCCCGTTACCGCTGATTAGCCAGTATCTACCCTTGCAGTACGTAAAAGTGCGCGAGGGAGATCTCAGCGCGACTCCGCGAGAACTCATCATTAACCATATTCAGGACATACTGCAGCAATATCACTGCGCCAGCCTGGGTGATTCATCCCATAACGCATAACAAGAAAGAGAAAAATACCATGCCAAACATTGTATTAAGTCGCATTGACGAACGTTTAATTCACGGTCAGGTCGGTGTGCAATGGGTCGGATTTGCGGGGGCAAATCTGGTGCTGGTCGCCAATGATGAGGTGGCTGAAGATCCGGTGCAGCAAAACCTGATGGAAATGGTTCTGGCGGAAGGGATTGCCGTGCGCTTCTGGTCACTACAAAAAGTAATCGACAATATTCACCGTGCCGCCGATCGCCAGAAAATTTTGCTGGTCTGCAAATCGCCTGCGGATTTCTACCGTCTGGTCGAAGGCGGTGTTCCTGTTAATCGTATCAACGTTGGCAACATGCACTATGCCAACGGCAAGCAGCAAATCGCCAAAACGGTTTCTGTAGACGCTGCCGATATAGCGGCGTTTAACGGGTTGAAAGCCGCTGGGGTGGAATGCTTCGTTCAGGGCGTTCCCACAGAACCCGCCCAGGACCTCTATAAACTTCTCTGAGGGATTCACAATGGAAATCAGTCTGTTGCAGGCTTTTGCGTTGGGTATTCTCGCCTTTATTGCAGGCCTGGATATGTTCAACGGGTTAACGCACATGCACCGCCCGGTTGTTCTCGGGCCGCTGGTCGGCCTGATTCTGGGCGATCTGCATACCGGTATTTTAACCGGGGGTACGCTGGAACTGGTGTGGATGGGTCTGGCTCCGCTGGCGGGAGCACAGCCGCCAAACGTCATCATCGGCACCATCGTGGGGACGACTTTCGCCATCACCACTGGCGTAAAACCGGAAGTCGCTGTCGGTGTCGCTGTACCGTTCGCGGTAGCGGTACAAATGGGTATTACCTTCCTCTTCTCCGTGATGTCCGGGGTGATGGCGCGCTGCGATCGCATGGCGGCGAATGCCGATACAGACGGAATTGAGCGGGTCAACTATCTGGCGTTACTGGCGCTGGGGACGTTCTACTTCTTATGCGCTTTCCTGCCGATTTACTTTGGCGCGGAACATGCCAAAACAGCTATAGATGTTCTGCCGACCCGCCTAATTGATGGCCTCGGCGTGGCAGGCGGCATCATGCCAGCTATCGGTTTCGCCGTACTGCTGAAAATCATGATGAAAAACGTCTACATCCCTTACTTCATCCTGGGTTTTGTCGCCGCCGCCTGGCTCAAACTCCCTGTGCTGGCGATCGCCGCCGCAGCACTGGCCATGGCGCTGATCGATTTTCTGCGTAAATCACCTGAACCTACAGCTCCCGCAGCACAAAAAGAGGAATTCGAAGATGGCATCTAATCAAACGGCTCTGCCGAACGTTTCCGAAACCGAAGAAACGCTGCTGTCCGGCACGAATGAAAACGTCTATGAAGACCAGAATATCGGTGCCGAGCTGACGAAAAAAGATATCAACCGTGTTGCCTGGCGTTCCATGTTGTTACAGGCCTCTTTCAACTATGAACGTATGCAGGCATCAGGATGGTTGTACGGCCTGTTACCTGCACTGAAAAAGATCCATACCAACAAGCGAGATCTGGCGCGTTCAATGAAAGGCCATATGGGCTTCTTCAACACGCACCCGTTCCTGGTCACGTTTGTTATCGGGATTATCCTGGCAATGGAACGCTCCAAGCAGGATGTGAACAGTATTCAAAGTACCAAGATTGCCGTCGGTGCGCCGCTTGGCGGTATCGGTGATGCCATGTTCTGGTTAACGTTATTGCCTATTTGCGGCGGTATCGGGGCAAGCCTGGCGCTACAAGGCTCTATTCTTGGCGCTGTAGTCTTTATTGTGATGTTTAACGTGGTTCATCTTGGTCTGCGCTTTGGGCTGGCACACTATGCTTACCGAATGGGCGTTGCAGCTATCCCACTGATTAAAGCTAACACCAAAAAGGTTGGACATGCGGCATCTATCGTTGGGATGACGGTGATCGGCGCGCTGGTAGCGACCTATGTTCGCCTGAGCACCACGCTGGAAATTACTGCTGGCGATGCGGTTGTGAAACTACAAACAGACGTTATAGACAAGCTGATGCCTGCATTTTTGCCGCTGGTCTACACATTGACCATGTTCTGGCTGGTTCGTCGTGGCTGGAGTCCTCTGCGTCTTATCGCCATTACCGTGGTGCTCGGCATCGTGGGTAAGTTCTGTCACTTCCTGTAAATGTAAGGGGTTGTAGATGTTAGGTATTATTTTGACGGGCCATGGCGGGTTTGCCAGCGGAATGGAAAAAGCGATGAAACAGATTTTAGGTGAACAGACTCAGTTCATCGCCATCGACTTTCCGGAAACCTCAACCACAGCCTTACTCACCTCGCAACTTGAACAGGCAGTGAGTGAACTGGATGCTCAGCAAGACATCGTGTTTCTGACTGACTTGTTGGGCGGAACACCATTTCGCGTCGCTTCCACACTGGCCATGCAAAGGAAAGGTACTGAAGTGATCACCGGCACCAATCTGCAACTGCTGCTGGAAATGGTACTGGAACGCGACGGCCTGAGCAGCGAAGCGTTTCGTTTGCAGGCGCTGGAATGCGGACATCGGGGGTTGACCAGCCTGGTGGACGAGCTGGGACGCTGTCGCGAGGAAAAACCCGTCGAGGAAGGGATATGATACAGGTGCTACGCGCCAAGCGTCTGCTCACGGAACAAGGCTGGCTGGACGATCATCAGGTGCGTATTGAGGATGGCACCATTAGCGCCATTGAGCCTATCGTCTCAGGCGTGATGGTGCGCGATGCTGAGCTGTTGTGCCCTGCATATATCGATACCCATGTGCACGGAGGCGCAGGTGTCGATGTCATGGATGATGCGCCGGATACGCTCGACAAGCTGGCAATGCACAAAGCGCGCGAAGGGGTAGCCAGTTGGCTACCCACCACCGTCACCGCCCCATTACCCGATATTCACCGCGCATTGAAACGTATTGCCCACCGCTACTATTCCGGCGGGCCTGGCGCGCAGGTACTGGGGAGTTATCTTGAAGGTCCGTACTTTACGCCACAGAACAAAGGGGCGCATCCGCCTGAGCTCTTCAGGGAACTGGAGCTCAGGGAACTGGATGAACTGATTGCGATTTCCCAACAAACATTGCGGGTCGTTGCGCTGGCGCCAGAAAAAACCGGCGCATTGCAGGCTATCAAACATCTGAAGCAGCGCAACGTACGGGTGATGCTGGGCCACAGCGCAGCCACCTGGGAGCAAACCCGCGCCGCCTTTGATGCCGGTGCTGATGGGCTGGTTCACTGCTATAACGGTATGACCGGTTTACACCACCGGGAGCCCGGAATGGTTGGCGCAGGGTTAACCGACTCTCGCGCCTGGCTGGAGCTTATCGCTGACGGACACCATGTCCACCCGGCGGCCATGAAGCTGTGCTGCTGTTGCGCAAAAGACAGACTGGTGCTGATCACCGATGCAATGCAGGCAGCTGGTATGCCGGACGGGCGCTATACGCTCTGCGGTGAGGAAGTGGAAATGCGCAGCGGTATTGTGCGTACCGCTTCCGGTGGCCTGGCGGGCAGCACGCTCTCGGTTGATGCAGCCGTACGTAATATGGTCGAGTTCACCGGGATTACCTCTGAAGAGGCGATCCACATGGCTTCGCTCCATCCTGCTCGCCTGTTGGGAATCGATCGCCAACGCGGATCGTTAGCGGTGGGTAAATATGCCGACATTATCGCCCTCAATAGCGGCCTGCATTTGCAGCAGATCTGGATTCAGGGTCAGGCTCTCCCCCTTTAGACCTTTCATTTTGTCTCGTATTGGCCTGCGGTCTTTGATCGCCGGGCCTTTCTTTTCCTTTCGCTTATAAAATTTTGATCCGCACAATCTGCAAGCGATTCTTTAAAGATCAACAAGATAATTACAGTCTTCGTTCTCACGATCACAAATTTCGTTTTATTTCATTTTGCATCATTGAACTTTCACTTTCTTTCATATAGATTTTAATCAATCGATCATATGAACAAGTGAAACGAAACGAAAGATAGCGACATTTTGCCAGCGTCTTATGTGGAATTTACGAGACTAAGGACTTAAGTTATGCCAGAAACCTACACCCCTGCTCACGCGTCGACGGGCACCTGGACAGAAGAAGAGATCCGTCAGCAACCCGCTAGTTGGATCCGCTCTCTCGCTAATATCGATAATATTCGATCCGCCATTGATAGCTTTCTCGCGCCATTGTTGCGCAAAAACGATCTGCGGATCGTACTGACCGGGGCGGGTACTTCCGCATTTATCGGCGACATTATTGCTCCGTGGCTGGCAAGCCAAACCGGAAAAAACATCAGCGCCGTGCCGACCACCGATCTGGTCACCAATCCGATGGATTATCTGAATCCCGCACATCCGTTGCTGCTGGTTTCTTTCGCTCGCTCAGGTAACAGCCCCGAAAGCGTTGCGGCTGTGGAACTGGCTAATCAGTTTGTACCTGAGTGCTATCACCTGCCAATTACCTGTAACGAAGCAGGTAGCCTGTATCAAAACGCCCTCGCAAGCGACAATGCCTTTGCACTGTTAATGCCTGCTGAAACGCACGACCGTGGCTTCGCCATGACCAGCAGTATTACCACCATGATGGCCAGTTGCCTGGCGGTATTCGCCCCGCAAAAAATCAACAGCCAGACCTTCCGCGACGTGGCCGATCGTTGCCAGACGATCCTGACTTCACTGGGTGATTTCAGCGACGGCGTATTCGGCAACGCGCCATGGAAACGGATCGTCTACCTCGGTAGCGGTGGGTTACAGGGAGCCGCGCGTGAATCGGCACTGAAAGTCCTGGAACTGACAGCGGGTAAACTGGCGGCATTCTATGATTCGCCGACCGGTTTTCGTCATGGGCCAAAATCGCTGGTTGATAACGAAACGCTGGTAGTGGTCTTTGTTTCCAGCCACCCCTATACACGCCAATACGATCTTGATCTGTTAGCTGAATTACGCCGCGATCGGCAGGCGCTGCGGGTAGTCGCGATTGCCGCACAAACCGATGACGTGATTGAAGCCGGCCCGCATATCCTGCTGCCGCCTGCCCGCACCTTCATTGATATGGAACTGGCGTTCTGCTTCCTGATGTATGCGCAGGTCTTCGCCCTGACACAGTCAATCAGTATCGGTAATACGCCAGATACGCCTTCTGCCAGCGGTACCGTGAACCGCGTCGTACAGGGCGTTGTTATTCATCCCTGGAACGCCTAAAAGGATCGTTTTATGAGCATTATTTCTACAAAATACCTCCTGCAGGATGCGCAAAAAAAAGGCTATGCCGTACCGGCCTTTAACATCCATAACGCCGAAACGATCCAGGCGATCCTGGAAGTGTGCTATGAAATGCAATCGCCGGTGATCCTTGCCGGAACGCCGGGTACGTTTAAACATATCGCGCTGGAAGAGATTTATGCGCTGTGCAGCGCTTATTCCACCAGCTACGGCATGCCGCTGGCGCTGCACCTGGATCACCATGAATCGCTGGACGATATCCGTCGTAAGGTGAATGCCGGGGTGCGCAGCGCCATGATTGATGGCAGCCACTTCCCGTTTGAAGAAAACGTCAAGCTGGTGAAATCCGTTGTGGACTTTTGCCATGCCAAAGATTGCAGCGTGGAAGCTGAGCTGGGCCGCCTCGGCGGCGTTGAAGATGATATGAGCGTGGATGCCGAAAGCGCCTTCCTGACCGACCCGCTGGAAGCGAAACGGTTTGTCGAACGTACCGGCGTCGACAGCCTGGCTGTTGCCATCGGCACGGCACACGGTTTGTACACTAAAACGCCCAAAATCGATTTCCAGCGTTTAGGGGAAATCCGTGAAGTGGTGGATATTCCGTTGGTGCTGCATGGCGCAAGCGATGTTCCTGACGACTACGTCCGCCGCACAATCGAGCTGGGAATATGCAAAGTTAACGTGGCCACCGAACTGAAAATCGCCTTTGCCGACGCGGTCAAAGCATGGTTTGCAGAAAATCCGCAGGGCAACGATCCCCGCTATTACATGCGGGTCGGTATGGATGCGATGAAAGAAGTGGTGCGGAGTAAAATTAATGTCTGTGGTTCAGCAAACAAATTGATGGCTACCTGCGAATTATCGTGACCATCATTATATTCTGCGCGAGTGCTATCTGCGTGTTGTCAGGTAGCGCTCATTGTTCGAATAATTAGTGTACACGCCATCATGACATGTTAAAAACGGCTGCTCATCGTGTGATTCGCAGCATAAGCCAGTGTTGAAGGACATCCTGAATGCTAAAGAGATCTTGCTACTGATAGCAGCTAAAGCGAAGCACAATGCGGTAGAAAACTACCAGGCCGCCACCGTCACTACAACTATTCCTGATTCATTTTTATGGCTGCACCGTAATGTGAGTAGTCTGATTGATGGCTCACAATATCCTGATAAATAAAAATTTACAGCACCCTCCATATCCCCCCTTTTGTCGCGCCAACGCGTTGCAGTTTGCCTTTTAGCTGCAACGCTTTCAGATAGCGCTCTACGGTGCGGGCTGAAATTTCACACTCATCAGCGATACTTTTGGCAGATCTGCCCGGCTGATTCGACAAGATTTGTAGAATACGTTTTTCTATATCCAGTAAATCAGACGACATTTCTTCCGACATTTCTTCCGACATTTCTTCCGACAGGGTTGATGGTTTTCCCAATCCCTCCTGCAAAGCAGAGATGATGTTTTCCAGGATAAACTCTATAAATGGCGTGCAGCTACTTTGCCGGTCGCACTGCCCTAACACCTGGTAATAGCGGTCCTGTTGGTAGTGGATCAGTGTCTCTACGGGTAACCACGCCAATTCCGATCGCCACTCACGCAGGATTAATGTCTGCCACAGCCGCCCCATCCGTCCATTACCGTCGGCAAAAGGATGAATAAATTCAAATTCATAATGGAAAACAGCGCCAGCAATCAGCGGGTGAAGCTCTGTCGTTTTTAACCAGCCCAGTAAATCATTCATCAAACGTAAAACTTGTGAGGCTGGCGGAGCCATGTGAATAAGCTGCTTTTCCCTGTAAACACCAACATTGCCGGCACGTAACTGACCCGGGTTATCGACCAGACCGAGCATGAGGACCCGATGTGCTTGTAAAAGGTCGGATAATTGTTCACTTTTCCATTCCGACATCTTTTCATAGGCCAGAATCGCATTTCTCACTTCCTGTATGTCTTTAGCAGGAGCCAGAATACGTTTTCCTTCCATCAGAGCGGTGACTTGTTCTGTAGTCAATGAATTATGCTCAATCGCTAAAGAGGCCTGAATGGTGCGAATACGATTTTCTTTGCGCAAAAGAGGAGATGCCCTACCAGCCATCGCGGCCCAATGCCCCATCAACTCACCAATTTCAATGACTTGATTAAGGATCAATGGAGTGACGACGAAAGGTGGTTGGTAGGTGCTCACTCTTACTCCCCCTGCTGGTCCAGCGCGTACTTATACAGCGCATTCTTTTTCACGCCGTGAATTTCCGCTGCCAGCGCCGCCGCTTTCTTCAGCGGCAGCTCTTTTTGTAACAACGCCAGCGTACGCAGCGCATCAGCCGGGAGGTCATCTTCCTGCGCTTTATGCCCTTCGACAATCAGCACCATTTCGCCCTTACGACGGTTTTCATCTTCCTTGACCCACGCCAGTAGTTCGCCGACCGGCGCGCCGTGTATGGTTTCCCAGGTTTTGGTCAGTTCGCGCGCCAGCACCACATAACGGGATTCGCCCCAGACGGCGACCATATCTTCCAGACTATCCAGTAAACGGTGGGTAGATTCATAAAAAATAAGCGTACGCGGTTCTGCCTCAATGGCTTTCATCGCATCGCGGCGGCCTTTCGATTTGGCAGGCAGAAAACCCTCATAGCAAAAACGGTCAGACGGCAGACCGGCAGCGCTCAGCGCGGCAATCGCCGCACACGGGCCAGGCAGCGGCACCACGCGGATACCTGCTTCACGACAGGTGCGCACCAGATGGTAGCCCGGATCGTTAATCAGCGGCGTTCCGGCATCAGAAACCAGCGCGATGTTTTGCCCTTCTTTGAGCTTTGCCACCAGCGTCTCGGCTTTTTGTTGCTCATTGTGATCGTGTAAGGCAAACAAACGGGCGTTAATCGCGAAGTGTTGTAACAATAATCCTGTATGACGGGTGTCTTCAGCGGCAATTAAATCAACGGCTTGTAAAACTTCGAGCGCTCGTTGGGTAATATCAGCCAAATTTCCGATAGGAGTAGGTACAATAAAGAGTTGGCCTTGAGAATTATCCGCCGATTCGTGTTGTTTCATTGTGTCGTCCGTATTGCCGATTTAATATTGAGCATTGCGTAAAAAAATATCACTGGATACAGTATGGTACCCTCAACATTTTCTCGTTTGAAAGCCGCGCGCGCGCTACCAGTCATTCTGGCAGCATTGATTTTCGCAGGCTGTGGCACCCAGGCGCCAGACCAGAGTGCAGCCCATATGCAGGGCACTGCGCAGGCTGATTCCGGCTTTTATCTGCAACAGATGCAGCAAAGTTCAGATGATAGCAAGACCAACTGGCAATTACTCGCCATTCGTGCACTGCTGAAAGAAGGCAAGAGCCAGCAGGCTATCGAATTGTTCAACCAGTTACCGCAGAAGCTAAATGATGCCCAGCGTCGTGAGCAGTCACTGCTGGCCGTCGAGATCAAGCTCGCGCAGAAAGATGTTGCAGGAGCACAGGCCCTGCTGGATAAACTCACGCCCGCCGATTTCGACCAAAACCAGCAGGCGCGTTACTGGCAGGCGCAAATCGACGCCAATCAGGGTCGCCCGTCGCTGTCGCTGCTGCGCGCCCTGATCGCCCAGGAACCACTGCTTACCGCGAACGCTAAGCAGAAAAACATTGATGCAACCTGGCAGGCGCTGTCGTCCATGACCCAGGAGCAAGCGCAGACGCTGGTCATCAATGCGGATGAAAACGTACTGCAAGGCTGGCTGGACCTCCAGCGCGTCCGGTTCGATAACCGTAACGACCCGGACATGATGAAAGCCGGTATTGCCGACTGGCAAAAACGTTACCCGCAAAACCCGGGAGCAAAACTGCTGCCAACGCAGTTGGTTAACGTGCAGAGCTTTAAGCCAGCTTCCACCAGCAAGATTGCCCTGCTGCTGCCGCTGAACGGTCAGGCCGCTGTATTTGGTCGTACTATTCAGCAAGGCTTTGAAGCCGCGAAAAACATGGGCACTCAGCCGGTAGCCGCTCCTGTTACCGCCGCGCCTGCTGCGGATGCCTCTGCTGTGACGACCACGGATCAGCCGCAAACGACTGACGGTGTTGCCAGCCCTTCTCAGGCGTCAGTAAGCGATCTTACCAACGAGACGCCTGCGCAGCCAGAAGCTACAGCCCCACAGCCAACCGCACCAGCACAACCAATTATCGCCAGCGCGCCGGCAAATCCGTCCGCTGAGTTGAAAATCTACGACACCTCATCGCAGCCGCTGAACCAGATCCTGGCCCAGGTTCAGCAAGATGGCGCAAGCATCGTGGTAGGCCCGCTGTTGAAGAATAATGTTGAAGAGCTGATGAAAAGCAATACGCCATTAAACGTCCTGGCGCTTAACCAGCCTGAGTCCGTACAGAATCTGGCGAATGTTTGTTACTTTGCCCTGTCGCCAGAAGATGAAGCGCGCGATGCCGCACGCCACATCCGCGATCAAGGCAAACAGACGCCGCTGCTGTTGATCCCACGCAGTTCGTTAGGCGATCGCGTGGCTAATGCTTTTGCGCAGGAATGGCAAAAACTGGGCGGCGGCGTAGTGCTGCAGCAGAAGTTCGGCTCCACGGCTGAGCTGAAAATGGGTGTCAACGGCGGCGCTGGTATTTCCCTGACGGGCAGCCCGGTAGCCTCTTCTGTACCTGCGCAGCCTGGCGTGACGATTGGCGGTCTGACGATTCCGGCAGCGCCCACCGATGCGCAAATCACCACGGGCAGTGGCCGTGTTGACGCCGTGTATATTCTGGCGACGCCGGAAGAAATCGCCTTTATTAAACCGATGATCGCCATGCGTAACGGCAGCCAGAGCGGAGCAACGCTGTATGCCAGTTCCCGTAGCGCACAGGGAACCGCTGGCCCGGACTTCCGTCTGGAAATGGAAGGCTTGCAGTACAGTGAAATCCCAATGCTGGCAGGCGCTAACATGCCTCTCATGCAGCAGGCGCTTGGCGCGGTGCGTAACGACTACTCACTGGCGCGTATGTACGCGATGGGTGTCGATGCCTGGTCGCTTGCCAACCACTTCTCGCAAATGCGTCAGGTGCAGGGCTTCGAAATTAACGGCAACACTGGCGCATTGACCGCAAATCAGGATTGTGTGATTAACAGGAAGTTATCATGGCTCAAATACCAGCAAGGACAGGTCGTCCCCGCCAGTTAACGAGTAAACAGACCGGTGACGCGTGGGAAGCTGTTGCGCGTGACTGGCTGCACAGCAAGGGACTGCATTTCATCGCCGCCAACGTGCGTGAACGTGGCGGCGAAATCGACCTGATAATGCGTGAAGGCAACACCACCGTATTTGTTGAAGTTCGCTACCGGCGTTCAGCCCAATTTGGCGGCGCGGCGGCGAGTGTGACCCGGAGCAAACA
Organism: Citrobacter werkmanii; assembly: GCF_008693645.1. Taxonomy (NCBI): domain Bacteria; kingdom Pseudomonadati; phylum Pseudomonadota; class Gammaproteobacteria; order Enterobacterales; family Enterobacteriaceae; genus Citrobacter; species Citrobacter werkmanii. Next base: position 4,500,064 of record NZ_CP044101.1, read on the forward strand.
ACACAAATTATTACAGACCGCCCGCTTGTGGCTTGCGCGCCACAATGGGAGTTTTGATACTGTGGATTGCCGGTTCGATGTGTTAGCCTTCACCGGAAATGATGTTGAGTGGTTTAAAGACGCGTTCAACGACCGCTCATAGTTGAAGATTCAGAGCCTGGTTCTTAAGGATTAGCGTGTTAGATAGAATTAAAGTCTGCTTTACAGAAAGCATTCAAACTCAGATAGCTGCGGCTGAAGCGCTCCCGGATGCGATCTCCCGTGCAGCCATGACGCTGGTTCAGTCCCTGCTCAATGGCAACAAAATTCTCTGTTGTGGTAATGGGACGTCCGCTGCCAACGCACAGCATTTTGCTGCCAGCATGATCAATCGTTTTGAAACGGAACGGCCAAGTTTACCTGCTATTGCACTAAATACTGATAATGTGGTCTTAACTGCGATTGCCAACGATCGCCTGCACGACGAAGTTTATGCAAAACAAGTCCGTGCGCTGGGACATGCAGGTGATGTTCTGCTGGCAATCTCTACGCGTGGTAATAGCCGCGATATCGTGAAAGCCGTTGAAGCCGCCGTGACCCGCGACATGACAATCGTCGCGCTGACCGGGTATGACGGAGGGGAGCTGGCCGGGTTGCTGGGGCCGCAGGATGTTGAAATCCGCATTCCCTCACACCACAGCGCCCGCGTTCAGGAAATGCATATGCTGACGGTCAACTGCCTTTGCGATCTCATCGATAACACGCTTTTTCCTCACCAAGATGATTAAGGAGTACACATGAAGGCATTTTCGCCGCTTGCTGTGATTATCGCTGCACTGCTGCTGCAAGGCTGTGTAGCTGCCGCCGTGGTCGGAACCGCAGCCGTCGGGACTAAAGCCGCGACGGATCCGCGTAGTGTCGGCACTCAGGTAGACGACGGAACCCTGGAATTACGCGTCAATACGGCGTTGTCGAAAGATGCCCAGATCAAGAAAGAAGCGCGTATCAACGTTAGCGCGTATCAGGGCAAGGTTCTGCTGGTCGGTCAGTCACCAAATAGCGAGCTGTCTGCGCGGGCAAAACAGATTGCAATGGGCGTAGAAGGTACCACTGAGGTCTTTAATGAGATCCGTCAGGGCCAGCCAATCGGTCTGGGCGATGCGTCCAACGATACCTGGATCACCACCAAAGTACGTTCCCAGTTGCTGACCAGCGATCAGGTGAAATCCTCTAACGTGAAAGTCACCACCGAGAACGGGGAAGTGTTCCTGCTGGGCCTGGTTACTGAACGTGAAGCGAAGGCGGCGGCGGATATCGCCAGCCGGGTAAGCGGCGTGAAACGCGTCACGACGGCCTTTACGTTTATTAAGTAATACCGATGCCGGATAGCGACGCATAAGCGTCTTATCCGGCCTACAGGACGTCATCGTTTGTAGGTCGGATTAACGTCAGCGCCACCCGGCATTTTATTTTGCCCTTTCGCGTAGCTCGGAGGAGGTCAGGATCGTAACGCCCTCATCTCCTGGCGCCAGCGCTTCTGCCAGCATTGCCCGTGCAACATCACGCGCTTCAATCGACTTCCAGTTACCCGGCAGCAGCCTGAACAACGGCGCTAAAAACTTCTCATTCGTCCGCTGTTTATCCCGTTCCCCCAGTAGCATCGAAGGTCGGACAATCGTCAGGCGCGGCCATTTCTGCGCGATTAACGCCTGCTCCATTTCCCCTTTCACCCGGTTATAAAAAAACGGTGAATCCGCATTCGCGCCCATCGAACTCACCACCAGCATATGCTGGGCACCTAACCGGCGTCCCGTCAGGGCGGTGTCCACCACCAGCGTATAGTCAGCATGGATAAACGCCTCTTTCGAGCCGGCTTCACGCCGGGTGGTTCCCAGACAACAAAAAACGATATCGACCGGATCGGTGACTTGCGCCAGAGCATCAGTTAGCTGCGGATCATGGGGATTATAAATGCCAACCGTATCAGCCAGCGGTCGACGCGTCGGCGCCGTAATGGCGTTGACCCGGGGTTCATTAAGCAGCATACGCAGTAAATTTCCGCCTACCAGCCCCGTTGCGCCTGTTATTAACACCTGACTCATCCTCGCTCCTTTACAGATTTGTCCGTCTTGCACTCTCAGCCTTAGCGACCAGACTTAATAGTTCGTGAGGTAATTATCCGCCAACATGGAAATTCTGCCTCATTCGCAAACAACTCAACGGAGGAAACATGAGCAAGAAGATTGCCGTTTTAATCACTGATGAGTTTGAAGATTCAGAATTTACATCACCAGCAGCAGAATTTCGCCAGGCCGGGCATGAAGTCATCACCATTGAAAAACAGGCAGGCAAAACGGTGAAGGGGAAAAAAGGAGAAGCCAGTGTCACCATCGACAAAGCGATCGAGGATGTGCGCCCTGCCGATTTTGACGCCCTGCTACTGCCAGGCGGTCACTCGCCGGACTATCTGCGCGGGGACGATCGTTTCGTGACCTTTACCCGGGATTTCGTTAACAGCGGCAAACCGGTGTTTGCTATTTGCCACGGTCCACAGTTGCTGATCAGCGCGGATGTCATTCGTGGCCGTAAACTTACCGCCGTGAAACCTATCATCATTGACGTAAAAAATGCGGGCGCCGAATTTTACGATCAGGAAATGGTGAATGATAACGATCAGCTGATAACCAGCCGAACACCGGATGACCTGCCAGCGTTTAACCGTGAGGCATTACGTATTCTCGGGGCGTGAGTCTCGTAGCCAGAGCATTTTTTTGCCAAAGCCCAGCGTGTTGTCCGTAAATTTGACTTCATCCAGCCGAATTTCCCACACGGGTGCGGACAGCATTCTGGCCACCGGGAAGCGGCGATTATACGCTTTACGCGCAACGTCACTCTCCTCCCCCTCAAGACGGCGGATTTTCCCTTTAAACTGTACGCCGCGAATCAGGGCTACCGTTTTGGGTTGGCCGTTTACCGTACCGGCAACAGGCGCACGTGGCCCGGACATCTGAGCATGACGCGTTTTCTCTTCGGTCAGCACATAGAACACCACCTTTTGCGCATCAAACAGGTAAAACGCATTGGCGCACCACAATTCACCATCCTGGTGTACACACCAGGTTACGACGTGCTGTTTTGCCAGCCAGCGGGTCACCGCAGTCAGTGTTTCCATTTCTGTTCTCTTTTATACTGTAGGCCTGAAAATTATCACGTCGATGGTGACAATGACACCCTGGTATCTGTATCTGATCCGTACCGCGGACAACGCTTTATACACCGGAATAACCACCGATGTGGAGCGTCGATATAAGCAACATCAGAGCGGGAAAGGCGCGAAGGCGCTACGTGGAAAGGGAGAACTCACCCTGGCATTTGCGGCGCAGGTCGGCGACCGTTCGCTGGCTCTGCGCATCGAGTATCGCGTCAAACAGCTCACAAAGCGTCAGAAAGAGCGCCTTGTAGAGGGCGGAGGGCTTGAGGCTCTGCTGAGCAGCCTGCAAACCCCGGATGTTAAAAACGATTGAAGTGGTCGTGGTATTCCACCAGGCCCGTCACGCCCTCCAGCGCATCGTCCGCCAGGCGATGAACCTGGAACGCGCTTTCGGTGCCCGGCCAGCGGCAACGCAGGTCATGATGCGCTGCCAGCTCAAAGCCAAAGCGGCTGTACAGTGCCGGATCGCCCAGCGTAACCACCGCGGCGTAGCCAAACTCGTTCAGGGAGTCGAGTCCTTCATAGACCAGTTGACGCGCCAGGCCCTGACCACGGTAGTTTTCATCCACTGCGAGCGGCGCCATGCCGACCCATTGCAGATCTTCACCCTGAACATCGACAGGACTGAACGCGACGTAACCCACTACCTGACCTTCGTCATCTGTCGCAACCAAACCCAGCGTTAAGAAACCATCTTCACGCAGGTCGTGCACTAATTTCGCTTCCGCATCGCTCTCAAATGAACGACGCAGCAACGCATCAATACCGGGGGCATCGATGGGAATCTCAACTCGAATCAGCATGGCTCACCTACCGAAGTCTGTTTGGTGTCTGGCGTCGTTTTCATTCCCGCCTCAACAAAATCCGCCAACTGCATCAGCATGACGCGCAACGCTTTAGGCATCTGATCCAGTTCGATGGCGTCCATCAGATTTTTTACGTATAGCCCTAATTCTGTGTCACCTTCAATCACCAGGCGACGCTGGAAGAAAAGCGTATCCGGATCCTGCTTACGTGCAGCAATCATCAGTAAATCGCTGGCGTCAGCGCTAAAACTCACATCCGCATCGGCACTCTGGCTGACGATAAGTTTATCGTTCTCAACAGAGGTATACCATTGGAGGCCAATATCACGCACATGAATACTCAGCCAGCGGCCTTCGAGGAACTCCAGCTCTCCATCAGCCAGCGCCTGGCTAAACTGCCAGCTCAGAACCTGCTCCAGGACCTGGCGCTTCAGCGCAAAGGGCGTCAGTTTAACCGGTACACTCATCAGAGAAGGACCAAAATGTACTAAGCGTGAACGCAGTTTATCCAACACGAGCTTTACTCCCTGTTTCAATAGTCCTGCTATTTTGCCATATCCAATAAACGACATAGCGGCATAAATCAACAATTCGATGCGAAATTGTTACCTCTTTATTGCTGTCACCAATACGACTTTAACTGCCTCAAATCAAAAATTGTCTCAGCAAGGTTAACTAAAATCCCTCTTCGTTAACATTTCTGCGCCCTTCACGGCGCTACGTTCAGGATAAATTATGGAGCTGCTCTGCCCTGCCGGAAATCTCCCGGCGCTTAAGGCGGCCATCGAGAACGGCGCTGATGCTGTCTACATCGGGCTGAAAGATGATACCAACGCCCGTCATTTCGCCGGCCTTAATTTTACCGAGAAAAAATTGCAGGAAGCGGTGAGTTTTGTCCATCAACACCGTCGTAAGCTGCACATCGCGATTAACACCTTTGCGCATCCGGATGGTTATGCGCGCTGGCAGCGGGCCGTAGATATGGCGGCGCAACTGGGTGCGGATGCACTAATCCTCGCCGACCTCGCCATGCTTGAGTATGCCGCAGAGCGCTACCCGCATATTGAGCGCCATGTCTCTGTTCAGGCATCTGCTACCAACGAAGAGGCGATTAATTTTTATCATCGCAACTTTGATGTCGCGCGCGTGGTGCTGCCGCGCGTGTTGTCTATTCATCAGGTGAAGCAGCTCGCTCGCGTCACGCCCGTTCCACTCGAAGTGTTCGCCTTTGGCAGCCTGTGCATTATGGCGGAAGGGCGGTGTTATCTTTCATCCTACCTGACGGGTGAATCGCCTAACACGGTTGGCGCTTGCTCTCCCGCGCGTTTTGTTCGCTGGCAGCAGACCCAACAAGGTCTGGAATCGCGTCTGAATGAAGTGCTGATTGACCGCTATCAGGACGGAGAAAATGCCGGTTATCCGACACTGTGTAAAGGCCGTTATTTGGTTGACGGCGAGCGCTATCATGCGCTGGAAGAACCCACCAGCCTGAACACGCTGGAGCTGCTGCCGGAGCTGCTGGCGGCCAATATTGCCTCGGTAAAAATCGAGGGACGCCAGCGTAGCCCGGCCTACGTCAGCCAGGTGGCGAAAGTGTGGCGTCAGGCGATCGATCGTTGTATAGCCGACCCACAGAACTATGCGCCACAGGCGGCATGGATGGAAACGCTCGGTTCCATGTCCGAAGGCACGCAGACCACGCTTGGCGCGTATCACCGTAAATGGCAGTGAGAGAAGCAATGAAATATTCCTTAGGGCCGGTGCTGTGGTACTGGCCAAAAGAAACGCTGGAAGATTTTTATCAGCAGGCCGCCGCCAGCCAGGCCGACATTATCTATCTTGGCGAAGCGGTATGCAGCAAACGTCGCGCCACTAAAGTCGGCGACTGGATTGATATGGCGAAGTCGCTCGCCGGCAGCGGTAAACAGGTGGTGCTGTCAACGCTGGCGCTGGTGCAGGCCTCGTCTGAGCTAGGCGAATTAAAGCGCTACGTCGAAAACGGCGACTTCCTGCTGGAAGCCAGCGATCTGGGCGTGGTAAACATGTGCGCGGAACGTAAGCTGCCGTTTGTCGCCGGACATGCGCTCAACTGCTACAACGCGGTGACGCTACGTTTGCTGCTCAAACAAGGGATGGTGCGCTGGTGTATGCCGGTAGAATTATCTCGCGACTGGCTGATCAATCTGCTCAACCAGTGTGAACAGTTAGCTATCCGCGATAAGTTTGAAGTAGAAGTGCTGAGCTACGGCCATCTGCCGCTGGCGTACTCTGCCCGCTGCTTTACGGCGCGTTCCGAAGATCGGCCAAAAGACGAGTGTGAAACCTGCTGCATCAAATACCCGAACGGGCGAGATGTGCTGTCGCAGGAGAATCAGCAGGTCTTTGTTCTCAACGGGATCCAGACCATGAGCGGCTATGTTTATAACCTCGGCAACGAGCTGACATCCATGCAGGGGCTGGTGGATATTGTACGTCTGTCCCCTTCAGGCACTGAAACATTTGCCATGCTGGATGCCTTCCGCGCCAATGAAAACGGCACTGCCCCATTACCGCTTGCCGCCCATAGCGACTGCAACGGTTACTGGAAACGTCTGGCTGGGCTGGAACTGCAATCCTGATAAAACCTCGCCGGATGGCGGCATAAATGCCTTATCCGGCCTACAAATCGCGATCCCGTAGGCCCGATAAGCGCAGCGCCATCGGGCATTGGTTTTGCCGTCAGTCTCATAAAGCTCACTTTGTTAACAACGTTAATCAAATTTTAATGCAGTATTAAATGATTAACCGGTAACAAAGTGAGCCGTTATGACTGACAAAACTATTCCGTTCTCGGTGCTGGATCTGGCACCGATCCCTGAAGGATCTTCGGCAAAAGAAGCCTTTACGCACTCGCTTGAACTCGCACGGCTGGCTGAAAAGCGCGGCTATCACCGCTACTGGCTGGCAGAACATCACAACATGACCGGCATCGCCAGCGCCGCAACCTCTGTGCTGATTGGTTATCTGGCTGCCAATACCACCACGCTGCATCTGGGTTCTGGCGGCGTGATGCTGCCCAACCATTCGCCGCTGGTGATCGCCGAGCAGTTCGGTACCCTGAACACGCTGTATCCGGGACGTATCGATCTCGGGCTTGGCCGCGCGCCGGGGAGCGATCAGCCAACGATGCGCGCGCTGCGCCGCCATATGAGTGGCGATATCGATAACTTCCCACGCGACGTAGCAGAACTGGTGGAGTGGTTCGACGCCCACGACCCGAACCCCCATGTACGCCCGGTGCCTGGCTACGGCGAGCAGATCCCGGTCTGGTTATTAGGTTCCAGCTTGTATAGCGCACAGTTGGCGGCGCAGCTTGGCCTGCCGTTTGCCTTCGCCTCGCACTTTGCTCCGGATATGCTGCATCAGGCGCTGCATCTGTATCGTAGCCAGTTCACCCCTTCGGCGCGCCTGGCAAAGCCGTATGCGATGGTGTGCATCAACATTATTGCCGCCGACAGCAATCGCGATGCCGAATTTCTTTTCACCTCAATGCAGCAGGCGTTTATGAAACTGCGTCGTGGCGAAACCGGCCAGCTACCGCCGCCGGTAGAGAATATGCATCAACTGTGGTCCGCTTCTGAACAGTATGGCGTGCAGCAGGCGCTACGCATGTCACTGGTCGGTGATAAGGCGAAAGTGCGGCACGGGCTGGAGGCTATTTTGCGTGAAACCCATGCTGATGAAATTATGGTTAACGGCCAGATTTTTGATCACCAGGCGCGGCTCCACTCATTTGATTTGGCGATGGATGTGAAGCAGGAATTGTTGGGGTAGTGCTATTTGTGCCGGATGGCGGCTGCGCCTTATCCGGCCTACGCAATCTCTGTAGGCCCGGTAAGCGTAGCGCCACCGGGCAATTGTTCTACTGGTACACCGGCAGCAGGTTAACGCTCGACAGAACATGGATAACCGCGTTGCCGACGCCGAAGACCAGAATCAGGGCAATCATCGGTTTACCGCCCCAGACGCGGAATTTCGGGCTGCCGAAACGTTCGCGAGATTTACGTGCCAACAGCGCTGGCACAATGGCAGCCCAGATAGTTGCAGCTAAACCTGCATAGCCAATGGCGTACAGAAAACCGTTCGGCCACAGCAGGCCACCGACAATTGGCGGCACAAACGTCAGCAATGCGGTTTTAAAACGCCCCATTGCGGAGTCATCAAAACCAAATAAATCAGCCAGATAGTCAAACAGGCCCAGCGTCACGCCGAGGAAGGAACTGGCGACCGCAAAGTTGGAGAACACCACCAACAGCAGATCCAGACTACGGCTGTTCAGCACACCGCTCAACGCCTGCACCAGCACATCAATGTTCCCACCCTGCTGCGCAATACCAATAAATTCCGGACGCGGAATATTACCCATCGTTCCCAGCAACCATACGGTATACAGCACCAGCGCCAGCAACGTGCCGTATACCAGGCACTTAACGATGGTCTTCGGATCCTTGCCGTAATACTTCATCAGGCTTGGGACGTTGCCGTGATAACCAAATGAAGCCAGACAGAATGGCAGCGTCATCAGCAGGTACGGCGTATATGAAGCGTTGCTCTGCGCCACGTTAAACAGCGTTGCGGGCTGCACGTGTCCCAGCAGGCTGCCGAAGGTCAGGAAAAAGGTAATGACCTTTGCCCCCAGCACAATCGCCGTCATGCGGCTAACCGCTTTGGTGCTTAACCACACCACAAACGCGACCAGCAGCGCAAAGCCAAGACCTGCCGCGCGCGCCGGAACGTTCAGCGACATCTCGGCAAAGGTGTGATGCAGAATCGAGCCGCTTGCCGAAATATAGGCGTAGGTCAGAATGTAGAGCACAAAGGCAATGGAGATGCCGTTAACAACGTTCCAGCCTTTGCCCAACAGATCTTTGGTAATGGTATCGAAGCTGGAACCAATCCGGTAATTGAGGTTGGCTTCAAGGATCATCAGCCCGGAGTGCAGCATGCAGAACCAGGTGAAGATCAGCGCCGCCATTGACCAGAAGAACCACGCCCCGGACATGACCACCGGCAGAGAGAACATCCCCGCGCCAATAATGGTGCCGCCGATGATCACCACGCCGCCAAGCAGCGAAGGTGACGTTTGGGTGGTGGTTAGTGTTGCCATTTAGCCATCTCTCCAGTCATTTATATTGTGACTACTTATCAATGTGCTGCACTGTACCAGTACACGAGTACAATTGAAATAAAAAAAGCCCCGATTGTTGAGATCGGGGCTGTATACTTTATTTTACGCTTTTAAGCCGTTTTGGCTTATGCGTCACCGCCGAAACGACGACGACCGGCTGAGTCATCACGACGCGGAGCAGAAGAATCGTCACGGCGCGGGCCACGACCACCTTCACGACGTTCGCCGCTGAAACGACGACCATCACCACGACCGCCTTCACGACGCTCACCGCCAAAACCACGGCCTTCACCGCGACCGCCTTCACGACGCTCGCCGCTGAAACGGCCACCGCCACGACGCTCACCACCGGTATGCGGTACTGCATCGCCAACCAGCTGCATGTTCATCGGCTTGTTCAGGATGCGGGTACGAGTAAAGTGCTGCAGCACGTCGCCCGGCATACCTTTCGGCAGTTCGATGGTCGAGTGGGAAGCAAACAGCTTGATGTTACCGATGTAACGGCTGCTGATATCACCTTCGTTAGCAATCGCGCCAACGATATGGCGGACTTCAACACCGTCATCACGACCCACTTCAATGCGGTACAGCTGCATATCGCCAACGTCACGACGTTCACGACGCGGACGGTCTTCACGGTCGCCACGCGGGCCACGATCGTTGCGGTCACGCGGACCACGATCGTCACGGTCGCGGAATTCACGCTTAGGACGCATCGGTGCATCTGGTGGTACGATCAGGCTACGTTCACCCTGAGCCATTTTCAGCAGTGCGGCTGCCAGGGTTTCCATGTCCAGCTCTTCGCCTTCAGCAGTAGGCTGAATCTGCGCCAGCAGAGCACGGTACTGATCCAGATCGCTGCTTTCCAGCTGCTGCTGTACTTTCGCGGCGAATTTTTCCAGACGGCGTTTGCCCAGCAGCTCTGCGTTCGGCAGTTCTACTTCTGGAATAGTCAGCTTCATGGTGCGTTCGATGTTACGCAGCAGACGACGCTCGCGGTTCTCAACGAACAGCAGCGCACGGCCAGCACGACCCGCACGACCGGTACGGCCGATACGGTGAACGTAAGATTCGGAGTCCATCGGGATATCGTAGTTAACGACCAGGCTGATACGCTCAACGTCCAGGCCACGGGCCGCAACGTCGGTTGCAATCAGAATATCCAGACGGCCATCTTTCAGACGCTCCAGAGTCTGCTCACGCAGAGACTGGTTCATGTCGCCGTTCAGCGCAGCGCTGCTATAACCGCTACGCTCCAGCGCTTCTGCCACTTCCAGAGTCGCATTTTTGGTACGGACGAAGATAATCGCCGCATCAAAATCTTCTGCTTCCAGGAAACGCACCAGCGCTTCATTTTTACGCATGCCCCACACAGTCCAGTAGCTCTGGCTGATGTCAGGACGGGTAGTGACGCTGGACTGTATGCGTACTTCCTGCGGCTCTTTCATAAAGCGGCGGGTAATACGACGAATCGCTTCCGGCATGGTGGCAGAGAACAGAGCGGTCTGATGACCTTCCGGGATCTGCGCCATAATGGTTTCAACGTCTTCGATGAAGCCCATACGCAGCATTTCATCAGCTTCGTCCAGTACCAGACCGCTCAGTTTGGAGAGGTCCAGAGTACCGCGCTTCAGGTGATCCAGCAGACGACCCGGCGTACCAACGACGATCTGTGGTCCCTGACGCAGGGCACGTAATTGCACGTCATAACGCTGGCCGCCGTACAGGGCAACCACGTTCACGCCGCGCATGTGTTTAGAGAAATCCGTCATGGCTTCTGCAACCTGAACCGCCAGTTCGCGGGTCGGTGCCAGCACCAGAATCTGAGGTGCCTTCAGCTCAGGATCAAGATTGTTGAGCAGCGGTAAAGAGAACGCTGCCGTTTTGCCGCTACCGGTCTGGGCCATACCCAGAACATCGCGACCGCCCAGCAGATGCGGAATGCACTCTGCCTGGATTGGAGATGGTTTTTCGTAACCCAGATCGCTAAGGGCTTCAAGGATAGGAGCCTTCAGGCCCAGATCTGCAAAAGTGGTTTCGAATTCAGCCATGTAGTACGTGTGCCTCAAAATTAATGGCGGCCAGTCTACATAACTCATCATGAAATTGATCTGCAATTTTCATTGAAAAGTGTGAACCGGCTCAAAGTAGGTGTATTAACGAACAACAACGCCCTCACCCGTGAAGGTGATGGCAATCAAAAAAGATTACGGGCTGATGTGTACGTCAGCTATTGCTGGTCCGATTCTGCCAGGTCATCTTGGTCCTGGCCCAGGAGCGATAATTCCAACAATGCGTATCGGTGCTCAACAAAGTTATGAACGTTGTTAGCCACCGCCAGTTTGAACAATGCCGTAGCGTTGTCCAAATCCCCCAGACTTAGGTAGTACTTACCTAAATAGAAGTTGGTTTCACTGAGATGCTCAGCGAGCGAGGTGTTATCCGTTGCGTCCGCCTTCAGGCGTTCCATCAGCGTTGCTTCGCTAATGTTGCCCAGGTAGAACTCGACAATGTTCCATCCCCATTGCTCTTTATCCGATTTCTCGAAGCGTTGGTTTAACGCTTCTTTAGCCTGCTTCTCATCGAGCTTCTGCTCGGCAAGATAAAGCCACAGACTGCGGAAAGGATCATTGGGATCGTCTTGATAAAACGCCAGCAGATCATCTTGCGCTAACTTATCGCGACCGCCGTAATACAATGCGATACCGCGATTTAAGTACGCGTAGTTGTAAGTTGGATCAAGCTCAAGTACAGAATCAAACGCTTCATAGGCAGCATCAAAATTGCCTGCCTGCGTTAAATATATACCTAAGTAATTGAATACTTCAGGCATATCTGGTCGGATTGCCAGCGCTTGTGAAAAATCATTTCGCGCCAGTGCCCTCAGACCGAGACTATCATACAACACTCCGCGCTCATATAAAAGCTGTGCGCGTTCGTCATCGGTTAAAGCCCGACTGGCAAGAATTTGTTCCATACGTGCCAGAATCACTTCCTGCTGCAAAGTCGGTTGCAATGGTACTGCGAGGACTTCACTCTTACGCCAGGCGGAATTACTACATCCAGCCAGCGTGAGTGCTGTCGCAACGAAACACCAGCGCAAAAAAGGCTTCATTTCCCACTCCCGAAGACAACGATTGAATGAACGTCCAGGTTCCCCGGTTGCTAACAAGGCGTCCTGCCGGGTTAAAGGCCCTCCGTTCTCACGGAGGGCAATGGCAACCTTACTCGCCCTGTTGGCTTACCGGAGCTTCCGGTTCGCCTGCAGGCTGAGACTGCTCAGTTGCTTCTTTAATGCTCAGACGTACACGGCCCTGGCGATCAACTTCCAGAACTTTAACCGGTACTTCCTGGCCCATCTGCAGGTAATCGGTCACTTTCTCAACGCGCTTGTCAGCGATCTGAGAAATGTGTACCAGACCTTCTTTACCGCCACCGATGGCAACGAATGCGCCAAAGTCAACGATACGGGTCACTTTACCCGTGTAGATACGACCTACTTCGATCTCTGCGGTGATCTCTTCGATACGACGGATAGCATATTTCGCTTTCTCGCCGTCGGTCGCAGCGATCTTCACAGTACCGTCATCTTCGATTTCGATAGTAGTGCCAGTTTCTTCGGTCAGGGCGCGGATAACAGAACCGCCTTTACCGATAACGTCTTTAATCTTGTCCGGGCTGATCTTGATGGTGTGGATACGTGGCGCGAATTCAGAGATATCGCCACGCGGCGCGTTAATCGCCTGTTCCATCACACCCAGGATGTGCAGACGCGCACCTTTAGCCTGGTTCAGAGCAACCTGCATGATCTCTTTGGTGATACCTTCAATTTTGATATCCATCTGCAGTGCAGAGATACCGTCGCGGGAACCCGCTACTTTGAAGTCCATATCGCCCAGGTGATCTTCGTCGCCCAGGATGTCAGACAGAACAACATAGTTGTCGCCTTCTTTCACCAGACCCATCGCGATACCCGCAACGGCCGCTTTGATCGGCACGCCTGCGTCCATCAGCGCCAGGGAAGCGCCACATACGGAAGCCATGGAAGAAGAACCGTTAGATTCGGTGATTTCAGAAACCACACGCACGGTGTACGGGAATTTATCCAGTTCCGGCATCACTGCCAGCACGCCACGCTTCGCCAGGCGACCGTGACCAATTTCACGACGCTTCGGAGAACCGACCATACCGGTTTCACCTACGCAGTACGGAGGGAAGTTGTAGTGGAACAGGAAGTTGTCAGTACGCTCGCCCATCAGTTCGTCGAGGTTCTGCGCATCACGGGTGGTGCCCAGGGTCGCAGTGACCAGCGCCTGAGTTTCGCCACGGGTGAACAGCGCGGAGCCGTGGGTACGCGGCAGAACGCCAGTACGCACGTCCAGACCACGAATCATGTCTTTTTCACGGCCATCGATACGCGGCTCGCCTGCCAGTACGCGGCTACGAACAACGTTTTTCTCAATGGCGTGCAGGATTTCGCCCAGTTCGTTGGCGTCCAGGGTTTCATCTTCTGCCGTAAGCTGAGCGATGGTTTCAGATTTGATCACGTCAACCTGAGCGTAACGCTCTTGTTTGTCGGTGATACGGTAAGCATCGCTCAGGCGAGCTTCTGCCAGTGCGGCAACGCGCGCGTTCAGTGCTTCGTTGACGGCTTCTGGCTGCCAGTCCCAACGCGGTTTGCCGGCTTCTTTCGCCAGCTCATTGATCGCCTGAATAACAACCTGCTGCTGTTCGTGACCGAATACTACAGCGCCCAGCATCTGGTCTTCGCTCAGCAGTTCAGCTTCGGATTCAACCATCAGTACGGCACCTTCGGTACCGGCAACAACCAGATCCAGCTTGCTTTCTTTCAGTTCGTCCTGAGTCGGGTTCAGTACGTACTGGTCATTGATATAACCAACACGCGCAGCACCGATCGGGCCGTTGAATGGGATGCCAGACAGCGTCAGCGCAGCGGATGCGCCAATCATTGCCACGATATCCGGGTTAACCTGCGGGTTAACGGACACAACGGTCGCGATAACCTGAACTTCGTTAACGAACCCTTCCGGGAACAGCGGGCGAACCGGGCGGTCAATCAGACGCGCGATCAGGGTTTCACCTTCGCTCGGACGGCCTTCACGACGGAAGAAGCTACCCGGGATACGGCCAGCAGCGTAGGTACGCTCCTGATAGTTAACGGTCAGTGGGAAAAAGTCCTGGCCTGGTTTCGCTTTTTTCTGGCCGACAACGGTAACGAATACCGCAGTGTCATCCATGCTAACCATAACAGCGGCAGTCGCCTGACGCGCCATCATGCCGGTTTCCAGCGTAACGGTATGCTGACCGTACTGGAATTTACGAACGATCGGATTAAGCAAAATAATATCCTTTCTCTATTTTTTGACGGCACATTTTTGCGCCATCGTTAATACCCGATCTTCTGCGCATCCTCGCGACTAATGACAACCCTAACCCATACGCATGAGTAAAGCCTCTCATTAGCCGCGCGAACCTCTGCAACGGAAGATCATTCATAGCAACAATACATTAGTTTCCAGCGAATTGCTGCCATCTGCTGGAAAAAAGGGGCCATGAAGGCCCCCTCTTTCTGAAACTCGAAAGAATTAGCGACGCAGACCCAGACGCTCGATCAGCGCGGTGTAGCGTGCAACATCTTTACGTTTCAGGTAGTCGAGCAGTTTACGACGCTGAGAAACCATGCGCAGCAGACCACGACGGCTGTGGTGATCTTTTTTGTGCTCTGCAAAGTGGCCCTGCAGGTGGTTAATCTGTGCAGTCAACAGAGCAACCTGAACATCGGTAGAACCGGTGTCGTTTGCATCACGACCAAACTCAGAAACGATTTTAGCGGTAGCTTCAGTACTTAGAGACATTTTAAAACTCCAAAGTGTTAAGAATGAAAGGATGCCGATCTCTAATTCAGCTATCCCAGTGTATACACTTTATCCTTCAAACTGACTCTGCGTTGGCTGCGTCCGCTCACCTCAGTCACTTACCTAAGTAAGCTCCTGAGGATTCTCAGACTTGCCGCCTTGATGCAGCTCGAATGATTTTGTGTATACGCCACGCAGATTGTTAAACAATTCACGCGACGTTAAGCGGCAGTATTCTACTCGCAGCGCCCTTTTATCGCAAGACAGAGAGCGCTATGCAGGATACTCAACCACCAGGCGACGGGGGGCGACACGACCTTCATCGTCGATCTCCCCCATGCCGATAAATTTGCCGTCATCGCCTTCCGTCACACGCACCAGGCCTTCCAGCGGGACACCTGTCGTACGTACCGGGTTACCATTTTTAAAGTAAACCGACGATGTTAAAGGCAAATTAACAACAGGATAGTCCGATGCTGGACTGTCCATTGGCATCAGCAAGGGATCAAGCAACTGAGCGGCCGGAATGTTCTGCTGCTCAGCCTGTTCAACCAGCTCGCGCAAGTGTTCCAGCGTCACCATACGATCCACCGGATACTTGCTGACCGTCAGACGACGCAGGTACGTTACGTGCGCACCACAGCCGAGCTTCTCGCCCAGATCGTCGATAATAGTGCGAATATAGGTGCCTTTGGAGCAGTGAACTTCCAGCTCCAGCTCGTTACCTTCATGGCGAATAAACAGCAGCTCATAGACGGTAATCGGGCGCGCTTCACGCGGCACTTCAATGCCCTGACGCGCATATTCGTATAGCTTTTTACCCTGATATTTCAGCGCCGAATACATTGACGGAATCTGCTCGATATCGCCGCGGAAAGTCTCCAGTGCGCTCGCAAGTTGCTCTGCGCTGAAGATTACCGGACGTTCCTGCACGATTTGCCCGTCAGCATCGGAGGTGTCAGTACGTTGCCCCAGGCGGGCTACTACGCGATAGCGTTTGTCAGAATCCAGCAAATACTGTGAAAACTTCGTCGCTTCGCCGAGGCAGATAGGCAGCATGCCCGTCGCCAGCGGATCCAGCGCGCCGGTATGACCCGCACGGTTGGCATTGTAGATGCGCTTTACTTTTTGCAGTACGTCATTGCTGGACATGCCCTGCGGCTTATCCAGCAGCAGGACACCGTGAATGTCGCGACCACGACGACGAGGACGACTCATCAGTCCTCCTTGCTGTCGTCCGCTGGGTTTACACGACGTTCATCGTCATGTTTCACCACGCTGGTCACCAGGTTAGACATACGCATCCCTTCAACCAACGAGTTGTCGTAGAAGAAGGTCAGTTCAGGCACGATACGCAGACGCATCGCTTTCCCCAGCAGGGAGCGGATAAAACCAGAGGCTTCCTGCAGGGCCTTAATGCCGTTTTTCACAGCCGCTTCGTCCTGGTCGTTAAGGAAAGTCACGAATACTTTGGCATACGCCAGGTCACGGGACATCTCAACACCAGATACGGTAGTCATCATGCCTACGCGCGGATCTTTGATTTCGCGTTGCAAGATGAGTGCGATTTCTTTCTGCATCTCCTGCGCCACACGCTGCGGGCGACCAAATTCTTTCGCCATAATAAATTCTCCAGAATAATGACAAAAAAGGGGCCATAAGCCCCTTTTTAAATTTCTTGCCGGGTGGCGCTTCGCTTACCCGGCCTACGCCTAATCATCTTCTAAGGATTTTGGATTGCAACAAGGCGGCAAGCTCGTAAATCCCCGGGAGCATAGATAACTATGTGACCGGGGTGAGCGAGCGCAGCCAACGCCGTTGCGGTCCAAAAGACGACGAAGATTATGCGATGGTACGTTTGATCTCGATAATCTCGAACACTTCGATCATATCGCCAACGCGAACGTCGTTGTAGTTCTTAACGCCGATACCACATTCCATACCGTTACGGACTTCGTTAACGTCATCTTTGAAGCGGCGCAGGGATTCCAGCTCGCCTTCATAGATAACCACGTTGTCGCGCAGGACGCGGATTGGGTTGTGACGCTTGATAGTACCTTCGGTAACCATACAGCCCGCGATCGCGCCAAATTTCGGTGATTTAAACACATCGCGCACTTCAGCCAGACCAATGATCTGCTGTTTCAGTTCCGGAGACAGCATACCGCTCATCGCCGCTTTCACTTCGTCGATCAGATGATAGATGACGGAGTAGTAACGCAGATCCAAACTTTCAGATTCGATCACTTTACGCGCAGAAGCATCAGCACGGACGTTGAAGCCAACCAGAATCGCGTTGGACGCCGCAGCCAGGGTCGCGTCGGTTTCAGTGATACCACCTACGCCGGAACCGATGATCTTCACTTTCACTTCGTCGGTAGACAGTTTCAGTAAGGAGTCGGAGATCGCTTCTACAGAACCCTGTACGTCAGCTTTCAGTACGACGTTCACTTCGTGAACTTCGCCATCGGTCATGTTGGCGAACATGTTCTCAAGTTTAGATTTCTGCTGACGAGCCAGTTTAACTTCACGGAATTTGCCCTGACGATACAGTGCAACTTCACGGGCTTTCTTCTCGTCACGCACCACGGTCACTTCGTCACCGGCAGCCGGAACACCGGACAGACCGAGGATTTCCACCGGAATGGACGGACCTGCTTCCAGAACTTCCTGACCCAGTTCGTTACGCATCGCACGCACGCGGCCGTATTCGAAGCCACACAGTACGATGTCGCCTTTATGCAGCGTACCTTCACGCACCAGGACGGTAGCAACCGGACCACGACCTTTATCCAGGAAGGATTCGATTACCGCGCCGCTCGCCATACCTTTACGAACAGCTTTCAGCTCCAGAACTTCGGCCTGCAGCAGGATCGCATCCAGCAGTTCGTCGATACCGGTACCGGCTTTCGCAGAAACGTGGACGAACTGGCTTTCGCCGCCCCACTCTTCCGGCATGATGCCGTACTGGGACAGTTCGTTTTTAACGCGATCCGGATCCGCTTCTGGTTTATCGATTTTGTTGACTGCAACCACCACCGGCACACCTGCCGCTTTCGCGTGCTGGATAGCTTCGATGGTCTGCGGCATCACGCCGTCGTCTGCTGCAACAACCAGAACCACGATATCCGTTGCCTGAGCACCACGAGCACGCATAGAGGTAAACGCGGCGTGACCCGGAGTATCCAGGAAGGTGATCATACCGTTGTCAGTTTCAACGTGGTACGCACCGATGTGCTGAGTAATGCCGCCCGCTTCGCCAGAAGCCACTTTCGTAGAACGAATGTAGTCCAGCAGGGAAGTTTTACCGTGGTCAACGTGACCCATGATGGTTACAACCGGTGCGCGCGGTTCAGCCGCAGCGCCGGTGTCACGGTCGCTCATTACTGCTTCTTCCAGCTCGTTTTCACGACGCAGGATAACTTTGTGGCCCATCTCTTCGGCAACCAGTTGTGCGGTTTCCTGGTCGATGACCTGGTTGATGGTCGCCATTGCGCCCAGTTTCATCATCGCTTTGATGACCTGAGAGCCTTTAACCGCCATCTTGTTAGCCAGTTCGCCAACGGTGATGGTTTCGCCGATCACAACGTCACGGTTAACGGCCTGAGCTGGCTTCTGGAAGCCCTGCTGCAGAGCGGAACCTTTACGCTGTTTACCGCCTTTACCACCACGAACTGCGGCGCGCGCTTCTTCACGGTCGGCTTTCGATTCAGCGTGTTTGTTGCCTTTCTTCGCCGGACGCGCGGCTTTCGCGCTGCGAGTACGACCACGGCCGCCTTCAACTTCACGATCGTTTTCGTCTTCTGCCTGGCGAGCGTGCTGAGAAGTCGTGACGTGATAATCGCTGGTATCTTCAACAGGTTCAGCGTTATCCACACCATTTTTCTCGTTTTCTTCCGCCATACGGCGAGCTTCTTCCGCTACGCGGCGAGCTTCTTCTTCAAGCTTGCGACGTGCTTCTTCTTCCGCTTTACGTTTCAGTTCTGCGGCTTCATTTTCACGGCGGGCTTTTTCGGCCTGGGCGGTTTTAGTCATATCGTCGGTCTGTTGATTGCTCACTTTGTCTTTTTCCGCAGCTTCACGTTTCGCTTTATCAGCGGCTTCACGCTTAGCTTGTTCTGCGGCCTCACGTTCGGCTTTTTGTTGCGCCTCGCGTTTGGCAGCTTCTTCTGCCTCACGACGGGCTTGCTCTTCCGCTTCACGCTGCGCCTGCTCTTCCGCGGCCAGGCGTTCAGCCTCTTGCGGATCGCGTTTCACAAAGGTGCGTGTCTTGCGGACTTCGATTTGTACCGATTTGCTTTTCCCACCGGTACCTGGAATATTGAGAGTACTGCGCGTTTTACGCTGCAATGTCAACTTATCCGGCGCTGAGCCGTTCTCACGGTTCAGATGCGCCAGTAAGGTTTGTTTCTCTTGTGCGGACACAGAGTCATCAGCAGACTTCCGGATACCTGCATCAGCAAATTGCTGTACCAGGCGATCCACGGAGGTCTGTATCTCTGCAGCCAGCGTTTTTACGGTTACATCTGTCATACTGTTCCTTCCTGCTACAGTTTATTACGCTTCGTCACCGAACCAGCAAATATTACGGGCAGCCATAATCAGCTCACCGGCTTTTTCGTCGGTCAACCCTTCGATATCAGCCAGATCATCAATGCCCTGTTCGGCGAGATCTTCCAGCGTACAAACACCACGGGCAGCCAGTTTGAAGGCCATATCGCGATCCAATCCTTCCAGATTCAGCAGATCGTCAGCCGGTTTGTTATCACCGAGGCTTTCTTCCTGGGCCAGTGCCAGAGTGGTCAGTGCGTTTTTAGCACGCTCGCGCAGCGCTTCAACGGTCGGTTCATCAAGGCCGTCAATTTCCAGCAGTTCTTTCATTGGCACGTAGGCCAGTTCTTCCAGCGTCGCAAAACCTTCTTCCACCAGAACTGTCGCGAAATCTTCATCGATATCGAGATATTTGGTGAAGGTATCGATGGCGGCATGTGCTTCAGCCTGATGCTTCGCCTGCAGGTCATCAACGGTCATTACGTTGAGTTCCCAACCGCTCAGTTGTGAAGCCAGGCGGACGTTCTGACCGTTACGTCCAATCGCCTGAGCCAGGTTACCGGCTTCAACCGCGATATCCATGGTGTGTTTGTCTTCATCCACCACGATAGAAGCGACATCTGCTGGCGCCATTGCGTTAATCACGAACTGCGCCGGGTTATCATCCCACAGGACGATATCGATACGCTCGCCGCCCAGTTCGGTAGAGACCGCCTGAACGCGCGCACCGCGCATACCCACACACGCGCCCACCGGATCAATACGCTTATCGTTGGTCTTAACGGCGATTTTCGCACGAGAGCCCGGATCGCGAGCAGCCGCTTTAATTTCAATCACTTCTTCGCCAATTTCTGGCACTTCAATGCGGAACAGTTCAACCAGCATTTCCGGTTTGGAACGGGTGACGAACAGTTGCGCGCCGCGCGCTTCCGGGCGCACAGAGTACAGAACGCCACGAATACGGTCGCCAGGGCGGAAGTTTTCACGCGGCAGCATGTCTTCGCGCAGGATCACGGCTTCAGCATTGCTGCCCAGATCCAGGGAAATGTTGTCACGGTTAACTTTTTTCACCACACCCGTAACGATTTCGCCTTCGTGTTCGCGGAATTGATCAACAACCATTGCGCGTTCAGCTTCACGTACTTTCTGTACGATAACCTGTTTCGCAGTCTGGGTGGTGATACGGTCAAAGGTGACAGATTCAATCTGATCTTCAACATAGTCGCCCACGTTCAGGCTTTCGTCTTCGAAGCGTGCCGCTTCCAGCGTAATTTCTTTGGTTGGCTGGGTAACTTCTTCTACGATTACCCAACGACGGAAGGTATCGAAATCACCGCTTTTACGATCAATTTCTACGCGGACGTCGATCTCTTGCTCATATTTTTTCTTTGTTGCTGTAGCCAGCGCACTTTCCAGCGCTTCAAAAATTTTCTCGCGTGGCAGCGCTTTTTCGTTGGATACGGCTTCAACAACAGCCAAAATTTCTTTGTTCATCGCGGGCTTTTCACCTCAATCCAGACTGTTAAAAGTGGGGAACCAGGTTCGCCTTCTGGATATTACTCAGCGCGAACACTTCATCTTTACCTTCGACTGTGACCGTGATCATCTCACCGTCCACCGCTTTGATAACGCCCTGCCATTTACGACGGTTTTGAACCGCCATACGAAGAACCAGCGTGACTTCTTCCCCCAGGAAACGCACGTAGTGTTCAGCAGTGAACAGAGGACGGTCGAGACCCGGCGAGGAAACTTCCAGGTTATAGGCAACGGTGATTGGGTCTTCGACATCCATCACGGCGCTTACCTGATGGCTCACATCAGCACAATCATCAACATTGATGCCATCTTCACTATCAATATAGATGCGCAGTGTGGATGTGCGACCGCGAATAAATTCGATGCCGACCAGTTCGTAGCCCAGGGCTTCAACCGGGGCTGTAATCATCTCTGTTAATTTTTGCTCTAATGTGGACAAGCCCACCCCCAAGACATAAAAAAAGGGCCTAAAGCCCAGTTATTCTGTAGTCAGATAACAAAAAACCCCGATAAATCGGGGCTTTAGATAACTGAACCCTATAACCGCACCTGCGGTTCGGAGAACCTTCCGAAAGAATTTTTTTCAAATCCAGCTACGAAGGCCTAAGTCTTCACAGTATATTTGAAAAAGAACTCTAAGGGAAAGTGGTTGCGGGGGCCGGATTTGAACCGACGACCTTCGGGTTATGAGCCCGACGAGCTACCAGGCTGCTCCACCCCGCGCCTGAAACGTGGCAAATTTTACTCGTTTTGGGTAAAAAATGCAAATACTGCTGGGATTTGGTACCGAGGACGGGACGTAAAATCTGCGCACAGTATATTGATACTCTATGTGTTATGTCAACCTTGTTACCACTATGCAAATCAATGAATGCTGACCAGCGGGTGGTAATCAAGATAAATGTACCGGCCGCGCCGTTATTTAACGAAATTATCACTAAACTCTTCCTGTCATCCAGAAAAGATGATTAAATGAAAACTCATTTATTTTGCATAAAAATGCATTTAGTATAATAAGCCGACCTCTTCACCAGTCTATCAAGCAGGGTTTTATTTTATGACGACGATTCTCAAGCATCTCCCGGTAGGTCAACGTATTGGTATCGCTTTTTCCGGCGGCCTGGACACCAGTGCAGCACTGCTGTGGATGCGACAAAAAGGGGCTGTCCCATATGCATATACTGCGAATTTGGGCCAGCCGGATGAGGATGACTATGACGCCATTCCTCGCCGCGCAATGGAATATGGTGCTGAGAATGCTCGCCTGGTAGATTGCCGTAAGCAACTGGTTGCCGAAGGGATCGCAGCCATTCAGTGCGGCGCCTTCCACAACACTACTGGCGGACTAACCTATTTTAATACCACCCCACTGGGCCGTGCAGTCACCGGCACCATGCTGGTTGCCGCCATGAAAGAAGATGGCGTGAATATCTGGGGTGACGGCAGCACCTATAAAGGTAACGATATTGAACGTTTCTATCGTTACGGCCTGTTGACCAACGCGGAACTGCAGATTTACAAACCATGGCTGGATACCGATTTTATCGATGAACTGGGTGGTCGCCATGAGATGTCCGAATTTATGATCGCCTGCGGTTTCGACTACAAAATGTCTGTCGAGAAAGCGTACTCCACTGACTCCAATATGCTCGGCGCGACCCACGAAGCGAAAGACCTGGAATTCCTGAATTCCAGCGTCAAAATCGTCAACCCGATTATGGGCGTGAAGTTCTGGGATGAGAGCGTGAAGATCCCGGCAGAAGAAGTGACCGTACGCTTTGAACAGGGTCATCCTGTAGCGCTAAACGGTAAAACCTTCAGCGACGACGTTGAGATGATGCTGGAAGCCAACCGCATCGGCGGTCGTCACGGTCTGGGCATGAGCGATCAGATTGAAAACCGTATTATTGAAGCTAAGAGCCGTGGTATCTATGAAGCCCCTGGGATGGCGCTGCTGCACATCGCTTACGAGCGTCTGCTGACCGGTATCCATAACGAAGACACCATTGAGCAATATCACTCTCATGGCCGTCAGTTGGGCAAACTACTGTACCAGGGCCGCTGGTTCGACTCGCAGGCGTTGATGCTGCGTGATGGTCTGCAGCGTTGGGTCGCCAGCCAGATTACCGGCGAAGTGACGCTGGAGCTGCGCCGCGGCAACGACTACTCCATCCTCAATACCGTGTCTGATAATCTGACTTACAAGCCAGAACGTCTGACCATGGAGAAAGGCGAGTCAGTATTCTCACCTGACGATCGTATCGGCCAGCTGACAATGCGTAATCTGGACATCACCGATACCCGCGAGAAGCTGTTCGGCTACGCGAAAGCCGGTCTGTTGACCGCCTCTTCAACGACCGGCCTGCCGCAGGTTGAGAATCTGGAAAACAAAGCGAAGTAACGACTCATCATTTTAAGGCCGCGAAAGCGGCCTTTTTTTATGCGCGGAATATGAGGTGTCTGTAGGCCTGATAAACGTAGCGCCATCAGGCGTTGCAATAATGTCGGATGGCGGCGTAAACGCCTTATCCGACCTACAGACAGCCACGAGTAACAGACGAAAAAAAAGACGCTTTGCAGCGTCTTTTTTCTGGAATTTGGTACCGAGGATGGGACTCGAACCCACAAGCCCGTTAGGGCACTACCACCTCAAGGTAGCGTGTCTACCAATTCCACCACCTCGGTACAGAATACTTAGTGTGGGATATCGCTGGTCGGCTGAGCCGGAGCAGCTGGCTGAGTTTGCTCGGTTTTCGCCGGTGCGCTCAGATTTTCCCACTCACTTCCTTTATTGGTCTTATTGCTGTTCATGTTACCCAGCACCAGACTGATGATGAAGAACAAGGTTCCCAATACAGCTGTCATACGGGTCATGAAGTTACCAGAACCACTTGAACCAAACAGAGTACCAGAAGCGCCTGCGCCAAAAGAGGCTCCCATATCAGCGCCTTTACCTTGCTGCAGCATGATCAAGCCTACCAGGCCAATTGCCACAATAAGGAAAACTACTAAAAGAGCTTCGTGCATAATCAACCTGTTCCTTGCGGAGTTGCCGCGTACAATGCTTCGACCATTAAAGCGGGAATATTTACTGTTTCCCACTGAAGCGGGTGTGAATACTAACCAAAGCGAATCACCTTCGCAAGGGCATTTTTAGGGCATTGTATCAACTGCGGAAAAAAACAGCAAAAGCGCCGCATTCTGCCGGTTAACGGCGGAAAAACGGCTATAAAACAGCCGGCTATTCGGGTTTCGCTTCCGGCGACACCTTCACGAGCCTGTATTTTCCATACCGTTTAACAATGCGCCATACGCCATCCGGCGTCTCTACGGGTTCTCTCTGCGCGTAGAAGGTGGTTTTTTTACCGACGCGCACGCCTATCTGCAAATTCTCCCCTTCCCCACTAATCAAAGCGATGGTCGGCGTCATATCCACCGGCTCGATAACCGCCTGTGTATCTGCCACGTGCGACGCCCGCCTGGCATTGGGGTTTAATGTCGACGCAAAAAGCACCTCCATTGGGTTTACCAACTGGTGATGATGGCTGAGTTCCAGGTGGAGATGAGGACCATTGATGCGCCCGGTTGCCCCTGATAAGGCGATAACATTGCCTCTGAATATCTTATCGCCTTTATGAACCTGAAGCGTATTTAAATGCAGATAGCGGCTGCTCCAGCCATCGGCATGACTGACGGTAATATAGAACCCCGTCACCGGACCATAGCCGGTCGCCGTCACTTCGCCATCGGCAACCGACATTACCGGGCTATTTACCGGTGCGCGCAGATCCACGCCTTCATGCCGCATAAACTGGCGGGTGACCGGGTGGTAACGCATGCCATAAGGAGACGTCACAACAATTTCGTGCGTCAGGGGGAAGATAAACGCCCCGGCAGGCAGGGTATCGACCTCAGAAACGGCATGACGATTCGATAAAGACTGCCAGTTTGGCGCTGGGGCGCTGTTCGTGGGGATCGTCAGATTCAGCACCGAAAAAAAGCTGCTCGCCGTATCATTATCAGGAGCCGGATTGGTTGCAAAGCGATCGGTAGATACAACACCAGCAGGGAAGAAGCTTGCCAGCGCCATAACCTGCGCGCAGGAAAGATCATCATCGGCATCGGCGTTCACCGTAACGTCAGAGGGCCACGTCATAAAAGCGCGACGTGACAAGGTAGCAGCGCTGATGCGACAGGAGAGAGGGTCGGTTTCCCTTCGGGTCTCAATAAGGTTCGCATGGTGTTTACCGGCCTGAAGATCATCGAAACAAGGCTGATAGCGCTGCCGTATTAAAGGCGATGTTGTTACTGGCGGCTGATTCATCAGCACCGCTGTTGCACAGGTTTTCTGCTGATGCACTGGCCGCCATACTGGCAGAGACAGTAAATAAAGCGTACGTGGTATTCGCCCCGTCATGGCTGGCACGGTAGTGTATTGTCGTGGAGCGGGCGGAATGAGCGATACCGTCACGCTGAATTCATCACGCGCAACCTCGTCCCGATACATATCTGGCGCAGCGCGCAGCAAAAGTAACGAAAGCAGAAGAGTGATCACAGGTTAAGCACCGCCGTATACATTAGATAGATCGACATCACAACGATCGCCGGGCCAAATGGAATGTATCCCTGTTTCGCCAGCTCCCCCTGCGGCGCGAATCTGCGAATATAGAAGTAGCGAAACAGAAACAGGCAAAGACCCAACAGGGCTGAGCCCAGCATTAGCACCGCAATATTTTCCACCCCTAACCATGTCGCACACGCGGCGAACAGCTTAACGTCCCCTTTACCGAAACCTTCCCGACCGGTTATCCAGCGGTAACCTTCGGCCATTAGCCAGGTAAAGCCCCATATAAAAACGGCGCCCATTACGCTATCCCGCGGTGAAATTGGAATAAGGTGGCGTACGGAGGCAATAAGTCCCGCCCACAGCAATAAAAACACCAGGCAGTCAGGAAGCAAAAAGGTGCGGATATCGATAACCGCCAGGGTGTACAACAGGCAGAGAAATAACGCCATGAACGCGAGCTGGAGTAAGCTATATTGCGGATAAAGCCAGTAAACCAGAGTGCAAAACACAACGCCAATGACCGCCTCACTTAACGGATAAATACCCGAAATTGTGCAATGGCAATGGCGACATCTGCCGCGTAACAGCAACCAGCTCACCACGGGAATGTTATCCCAGGGCATAACATTGTGCTGGCAGCATGGGCAGTGAGACGGCGGCCACCATAAATTTACCGTGGGAAGCGCACTTCTTTCTTCATCGTCTGCGGTTTCACGCATCAGCATTATCGGTAATCGATAAATAACGACGTTGAGAAAGCTGCCAATGAATAATCCCAGAAGTAGCGCGAGCCAGGGATACGAGGGAGATAAAAAAGCATCCATGCAGAATTTAACTCTTATTAATAGTCGGTGTTGCATTAGTAACGATCGTCTTTTAATAACCGGCGATCGTTACGCGAGATTATTTGCAGTTATCAGGGATAAGCGCCTTCTGGCTTTCTGACATATCCACCTTGTGCGCATGAGGTAATAACGACTTCCATGGGTCACCAGTGCCTGATGACTCTAACCAAACCTGTAAAGCGGCAAGTGCCGTTGGCCTTATTTTATCAGGTAGATTAACGCCATTGAAATTAGCCCCGGCCGCAGTACCACCTACAGCAGTTAATTGCATTTCATCTTTATTCCCTGTCGCTCTGTATTCAAAATATAATGGCTCCACATACGGATTATAAGAGTCTGTAAAAACACCTACGGGTCCGGAATAAGGTGTAAAGAATTCGACTCTGAGTAGTTTCAGGTACCGTAAAGGCAAAGATATCCATGAGAGAGTGCCGTCATAGTAAGGGGAACCGGAAAATATTTTAACGTCATCATCAGGAAATTCGGCGACAAGATCTTTATATGCCGAAATACCCTTACCTACGCTTCCTTTACCTTTTGCAACACAACCACCGTCGTTCTGACAAAAGGCCGTATCACGTCCACTGATTAAACGCGACGGCCAGACAGATTGGTTATTAATAGTGTAAAGATCAATGTAATCATCCACATGCTTACGTTTACCAGCTGAGATATATATGATGTTAAGCTCAGGCCTGGAATAATTAGACACCCAATTACTTGAAGGGACCTGAAACGAAAGAGGGAAAAAGGTATCCCAAAGCTCGCAGTACTGGAGACTGTCGCTAAGACCATATTTTTGCGCTCCTTGCGCCGTTACGCTCGCCAGGAATAAGGCACCCAGTAAGAGTGCACGCTGACAAATGCTTTGTGGTTTTATATTCATTTCATCAATCATCCTACTGCACTTTTCGACAACGTATCCATTAATGAGAACAGCGCCAGAAATACCCAGATAACGCTCCCGCCCAGGATAACGGTGGCTAAGTTCTTTAACAGTCCGGCAAGTTTTTTAATATACTCCTGTATATGATCGCGGGAGCGCTCCGATACCGAGAGCAAAACCTCATTAAACGAGGGGAGATCGGCATACAGGCTGATGTTGAGTAACTCTTCCGCGCCCATCAGTCCGGTATCGAGCGCTTTGCCATAATTCACGCCGTGCGCCATTTTCTCCAGCATGGTGAAAAGATGCCATTTTAGCCAACGGTTAGCATTGAGCTGAATAATTGAAAGCGCATCCGTCAGAGGAATATTGTTACTCAACATTAGCGACAAATTATTCAAAAAAATGGAGGAAGTTAGCTGCCGATAAGTTGAGAACGGCATAATTCTGTCGAGAACCTTATTCCTTATTGTGCCGCTAAAATTGGCCATTGTCAGCCGTGAAAAGATAACCAGAAAGATAAATCCCAGTAGAATTTTTAGCCACAACCCCTCGTAAAGCGCCACGCCAAAATTATAGAGATTCTGTGTCACGGTTGGCCATTTATCAATCGGCACAACGGAGGCAAAGGCGGGGAATACCTTTTGCGAATAGCCGGCAATAACAATTAACGACAAGGTAATCATTATCAGGGGAAATATAAGCGCACCGATGATCTTTTTACGCAGTTCATCGTTGTATTTAATAATCGAAACCAGGGTAAAAAATCCATCAGAAAGGCTGCCGCTTTTCTCCGCCGCGGTGATCACACTCAGTTCAGAATTCGGCACCATACCTTCGAAAACAGCCGCAACGGATGTTTCCTGCTTCATTTGCGTGATAAGATCCATCAACCGTTTACTAAAGGCTTTCCCCAGTAAAGATTGACCTTCTTTTTGCAGTTTTTGCATCGAATCATACAAAGGCAGACCGGCCTTAATCATGTCTGCGCAAAACTGGTAGATATAGATGCGCTGTTTCTTACTGAATTTTTTCAACGATCATCTCCAGATCTTCTGTTGGCAATACGCCAAATTCCATTGCGTACCAGCGCGCATCCACACGACCAAGCAGCACATGCGCCATGACTTTTTCACGGATCTCAAACCCTTCAGCAAGTCCTACCGCTGTCTTTCTTTTTTCCCGCCACAGGGTGTAAACATTAAGCCACTCCTGCCGGGAGATAGCCGCCAGTTCGTCATAGGTTGGCAAAAAATACTCCATCGCCAGCTGCCGTCCTTTGATACCGCTCTTCTTACACTTTACACACCCCTTCTCGCTTGCCCGGAACAGAGTAAAAGTGCGGCCGGAGAGGGTAATCTCTTCATGGACTTGCTTACAGGTATCGCAAAGCACCGGCACCAGTTTCTGACACTGCAACCCAGCAACGAAGCCTGGCGTGGAGAGCTTGTCACTGCTGATACCTAATGCGGACATACGCTGCAGGAGTGAAACGATATTGCCCGCATGCACGGTGGTAAAACAGTAATGTCCACTCTCAACGGCGCCCGCCAGAGCGTTAGCTGAAACATTGTCACGAATCTCCCCCACCATCAGTACATCCGGGTCGCGGCGTAACGCAGATTTAATTGCGGCGTGGAAACCTCCCCCCTCGACGCTGACAACGGAGCTTTGCTTGGCACCGTATATCTGATATTCCACGGGATCTTCGACCGTCAAAAAGCAGCCGCGATCGTCATAGCGGTTTATTTGTAGCCATTCCATCAGATTTTTCAGCGTGGTCGATTTGCCCGAACCTGTCGTTCCCGCAATGACATACGCGCCATAAGGGTTGCTAAGGATCTTTTTCAAATCGGCAATTTCGGCAGACGAGACGCCTATTTTATCCAGCGAGCCCAGGTTATCTTTTTGCAAACCGGAAGGAATAATACGCAGCACAGCATGGTAACAATCCGCCGTTTCGCCAAAAATGGGAAAATGGGCATAACGGAAGCGGTACGGTTTACCGTTAAGACTGTAGAGAATATTCGCGTTCTGCGGAATTGCCCGGTTCCATGTTGTATCTCTGGTTGTAGCCTCTACGTTGTACAAGACAAATACCAGTTCATCACACTGCTGTGATTTAATCTGCATAAACGGCATCAATACGCCATTTACGCGCGCCTCAAGCAACGCCAACACATCATTCCGTGTAATATGAAGGTCGCTGGCCCCCATATTTACAACGCGCTGTAAGATATTGACCAACTGTTTTTGCGTGTCTGTGATATCAATATCATTATGCGCAGCGTTAAGGGCTTTAAGAGAGATAAATTCCAGTATATGAAAATAATCTTCTTCCGTTACTATCGCCAGGCCAATGACTGGCCGTTTATGCATTGATTTCAGCCGGCTTATCTGGAGCTTGTATTCAAATAGCTTATCGATATTGATAGTGTGTACTAATAAATACTCATAACCATCATGAATAGCATTAATGCCTATTCCTTCAAATTCATGATATTCCCAAAGACCGGAAAATATATCTTCAGTCGTTATTCGTTTAAAATCTATATTCACGGGTTAGCTTCCTTAATTTGCAACCCGTTTTTACGATCTTTGGTTAAAATGTATTGTGCGCCGTCCATGGAAAATACATTTCCTGGAGTGACGTATAACAATGTATCACCGCGTTGATTAGCAATAGCAACCCGAGAAAGACCGCCAATGACTGATTCCAGTACTACGTGCGGCTTCGCAATATTATTACCTGTATTTACCGCAGGCGCGCTCTTTTCAGTCTTGATCTTCGCTTCGATTACGGGAGTTGGAGTTGCCCTCGCTTTTATTTTATCTTCACCGCGCAGCTTACGAATTTCGCTCAACATTTTTTCTAGTTCAACCTGTTGCTGTAGCTTGCGATATTCTGACTGATATAGATAATCCTGCTCAACGAGTGCCTGAATATGATCCTGCATCGTCAGTTCCGCTGACTGTTCATTCAGGGCTTTCTCATCGACATTTTTTACCTCAGGAGACGCAGCTTTCTCGCCATTGCCTACCAGCGCTGGTTTACCGGTCTGGTTTTTGGGGGCAGGCGGCAAGTCAGTAGTCGGAGCGGCCTGTACCAGTCCGGATCCCACCATTAATACTGCAAATATGATGATATTTTTTACGCTTTGCATACTAATCCTCCGGATACTTTTATTCCATCGTTAATTGTTTCAATCTTCCTGATAAGAAAGGCATCCCGATACGCCTGTTTATACAAGGCAACCTGTAATAATATCCCTTCGTTCACTGATGTGGAGTGTGGTTTTGTCAGCGTCATGTTCCACTCTGCTGAAAGCATACCGTAAGCCTTAACGTCCCCCGCTAATGTTTTTTCCAGCGCTGCGACTGTCGATTTAGGCAGGGTCTTAAATACAATCTCGCCATTTTTCTTTTTACCCTTTCCGCCCGTCAACGTTGAGTTATAGCTTTTGATATAAGAGATAACCTCATTACAGGAATATAACGACAAAGGTTTGTTCTTCTTATACGCGCTTAATAAGCCGTTTTCTTTGCGGGCAATTTTCATGTCATTGTATTCAAGTGAAACCCCATTCGACCTGTTCTTTCCTTTTTTTACAGGAAATGATGCTGCGTAGGTTTTACCAAAGAAAGTTAACTCTGGTTGCGTCAAAATAGCAGCGGGATCGATTTCAAAAGTCATGTGACACGCCTTTAGCGAACAGCCATAGCTTCGTCCCTCAACAGGAAGTTTAATCAATGCGAACGGAATAACGCTGCGATGAATTTCATCAATCAGGCGAATACCGAAATCAATGCTCATTCCCTCTAATGATTTCTCATACCAGTCATGTACAGAAGCCTTATCGTTAAGCAGTTTCTGCGCAGCCTGGTGTTGCTGAGCAAGCATTTCGTCTTGCGGCATCTTTATAAAATAATACCAATAGCCTGCACCAGCACCACACAACAGTAAAGCAATAGCCAGAATAATAATTATAATTCGACTTGTAGAAAATGTTCCGCTCTTACCTTTCCAGAAATAGAGACCTTCCAGCATAAATTACCCCGCCACCAGAAAATGAAGTGCTAAAGCAAGCAGCGCCAAAAATATCAGACCACCAGCCAGAATGGAGCTAATAATGAATCTGCGACGTCGCTTCAGAGAGAGCTGATGCGCCGCGCATTTCTCTATCACCACAGAAAGCTGGACTTCGGTCAGCGACGTCACTTCCAGGTGTTCATATTGTTCCGGGTGCCGCATGAGCTCATCAAACAGGCTGCGCTCTATAAAGCAATCGGTTCCACTGACAATCCGGCCACCATTAATAATGAGCAGATAAGTGAAGTTATCATCACCATGTGAGAAATAGATGCCGTCCCCAAATAACTCTTTAATATAAATTGCAAAAGGCTCATAAAGGGTAGAAATTTTCTCACAATAACCCACTGCTAAACGCCCGTCAGAATCTTTATAGATTACCCGACGATTAGCCTTTACCATTCCGCGAAAAGCTGCCTGCGCGCCAGGGTCAAGATGAGACATACTGTCCGGTTCCCAGAGCAGACCGGTAAGGATATTATTATCCTGTAACAGTTTATCCATAACCATTTATTCCTATCGGGAAGTAATAGGCTGACGATAATAATCGACGCCAATTACCATGACGATCGTCGCAGATTCATCTTCATTTTTGTCACCGATACCCAATACCTGATATTCCAGACCACCATTTTCACCTTTCACATCATACTTGCCTACCATTAGCAGATCGCCCGGCATAATAATTGATGAGTTAAATGATTCCGTGGTGCTTACGTTCGGTAACTGCACATCATCATAAGTTTCAATGCCTTCCAGATACCGTTTTGTGAAACCACTCACTACCTCAATTCGACCATCTGAAAGCACACGGGGGGTGATGATAAAACTGGTCCCTGTAATAATGGATGATGTTGCGACCGCGACGTTAACCTCACCATTGTCATCGACGGTACGGGTTTTGCTGGAGACGTAATTTTGCGACTTCGTCATATTCAGCGGTATCGCCATATTGTTGCGCGTGATAAAGGAACCGCTTTGTAACGTCCGATCACCCGTTAACTTATATAACGCATCCAGCCCGCTGCTGATATCAACATTGCTGTTTTTCCAGCCTGCCGATATGCCACCCGTTAATGAGTCCAGCAAACTTGAACTGATCTTCATGGTGTTTTGCCCATCATCCAGAGAGAAGTTAACGCCGGCAGAAAGCTGTTTCACTTTCGATTTATCGAGCGTGAAAATTTTATAGGTAACAATAAACTGACGGCTGTTATCCGCTTTATATTTATCTAACGCACGATTGAGCGCCTCATACTCTGACGGTCTTGAGTTAACCATTAAGACAGAAGAATCTTTGAATAGGTTGTAGTTTCCTGAAGAAATATAATTCTTCGCCATATCCTCCACATCATCCCAGAAAGATGATTCGAATTTGGTTTCGGTCTTTCCGGTCAACCCGCCGCTGGAAGTCGCCTCGTTACCAGAAAGATCGAGGTTCGTTTCTGTCTTATTGTTTTCACCATAAAAGTCCAGCTTAATGACATACGTTTCATAAACGTTTATTTTAAGAACGTTATGATTATCAAGTTTTGGGCTTACGTCATAAAGAGAAGCGATATACTGGATAAACGCCTCAAAGGTGCCATCAAATTTTACGCTACGTGCCGTATTCCAGCTACCGCTGTTATTTGACGCACCGGCTTTTGCGCCTATCGCACTCTCGTTGATCCGGTAACTGATTCCCGTTTGTGCAGAGACAGCGTCCATAATGACTGCCAGCGTGGCGGGTTCATAGGATGAAATTTTGACATGTTTTCCCATGATTCGCTGCTGCTCAACGCTATAATCCACCTTTTTCCCTATGTATGCGCGGTCGTACTTAATATACGGCTTCGCTTTTGATTCATCCTGGGTGGTCGCATCTTTAAAATGCTTCTGAATCTGGCTTTCTGAGTCATATTTTTCTTCAAAATCGCTGACACAACCCTGAAGAAAAATGGCTAATATTAACAACCCTGTCTTAATCTTCATCCCTGCACCCATTTTACATTTCATCAATAACAATAACGCGATTTTTTTGATATTTCTTGACTACCAGGCCATAATTCTCAGAAAAAAACAGCTCGCCAAGTTCTTGCAGGATCTCGTCATCCGATTTCCCTGCCAGCGTAATATTGTTATAAACCAGGTAATCTTTTGCACTGTTCCAGAAAAGTTTATAGCCATTAGCCTCCACCCATTTTCTGATTTCCTGGCTTAATAATTTATCTTCCTGAATTACCAGTGGCGGCGCTGAAGGCGCATCCGCGTGATAAGTGTCACCAGTAAACGGGTTTCTGCCGGTATGTTGAACAACCGCACCAGAAGACACTGGAGATGCCGTCATATGGATCTCTGATGAACTATTATTACTTGCCATAGCCTGCGGCAAAAGCATTACCGACAATAAAAGCAGGCAGTATTTCCTGATAATCATATTATCTTCCCTCTGTTTATCAGATTGCTATTATTTGTATTCTGTCGTCGTCAATAAATCATATGGCGTACCTGATTGCGGTATCGTACTGCACCATTTGGTAATGACATAAGATATCGTCAGTGGGTTTACTATATTAACCCCTGCTCCCGTTTCTGAATCATACATGCCCATCGTTGCGGTCACTGCCCATACATACTTGCTGCCCGGGAATATGTATTTTTGCGCCACATTATGATCGACACGAGCCCCACTTGAAACGTCCATCTCAGCCAACTCTACCTGCACAGTAACGCCGCCAAGCAAATCTACTTTCTTGCTATCATCTAATTTGGCGCGAGTCTCATTTTGTTTGACATAGCTACCAGATATGCCGCCATCGTTATAAGCCGAGACAGAAGATATACTGGCAGACAACCGTGGATATAACGCCCTGGTAACTTTTGTTTTTTCCTTATTGCCATCTTCATCCAGGATTGCGTCACCGTTGGCGTCACGCAAAATAATTTCCTGTTCGATGACAGGGCAGGTCTGCACTGCAAATCGATGCATGCCAGAGTTTATTGAACTGTCATCATATGCTGCCACATAATCTTTCTTATCTGTAATATCCGCAGATAAAAGTTCATAGCCAGAATATTCACTCACTGACGGAGTCACAAGTTCAAAAGCATCATATGTACTGGAAGGGTAATAATCCGAAATAATATCAAATCCAGCCATGCTGCTGCCATTCCAGGCATGATAAGAGGTATTATCATCCAGATAAAAATCACCCTCAATTTCTTCGTTATTGTTATTTTTGTATGTAAAGCGCTCAGGGTTACCGTCGGCGGAAAGCATTAAATCACCGCCATAATTACGCTTGAATAAAAAAACTGGCCGTGACGTATTTTCCATCACCAGATTGGCTTTTAGCGTACCCGTTTTGGTCTCATCACCATAATTCTCCGGATCGGTCATATCCAGCGAAAGGATCTGATCTTCACCATGGGCACCTGTGCCTGCCTCCTGGTTGTAACACAGTTCAACTTTACTTGCCTGGGTGTTCCAGCATGCCGTGCCTGAGCCGCCGCCATTGCTCCCCTGATCGTTATCATTCATGTCAAAGGTGATGCGAATACCCAGTTGCTGACCCTTTCCCTGCGTTTCCAGTCGCTCCAGGTTAGACGCCATATCGGAAAACTCGACTGGCGTACTGCCGTCAGATTTCGTTATCAGTTGCCAGGCGTCCGCCGTCCTGACCCGGCGAACAAGCATGATATGCGAAGCAATCAGGCCTGAGTTATTTAACGCATTGTTAAACGCGGAGGCATAATTGGCAAAACTATACTTGTCGTTACTCTC
Organism: Citrobacter werkmanii; assembly: GCF_008693645.1. Taxonomy (NCBI): domain Bacteria; kingdom Pseudomonadati; phylum Pseudomonadota; class Gammaproteobacteria; order Enterobacterales; family Enterobacteriaceae; genus Citrobacter; species Citrobacter werkmanii. The sequence continues at coordinate 4,535,344 of NZ_CP044101.1, forward strand.
CGTGTAGTTGAACGCAACAATAGCATCCATACGCGCAATCGTGCTGGAGGGGGTTTTAAGATCGTCAGAAGCAAACCCAATCCGTTCAATTTTCGCCGCGGGATTTTTAGCCGCCGTCACAAGTGAGCAGGGTAAATATTCTTGTGTCAGTTCAAATGTTGATTTAAGTGAGACGTTACAGCTTTTGCTGATAAACAAATAACGTTGTTGCTTTTGCTGATTCGCCCCCTCTCCCCACAAAAAATAGTTCGTCCCGGTCCCGGTATCAATGTCCGTAACATTATTAGTTATCCGGTAACGATATTGGGAATCGGTACTGCTGCCTTGCGTGGCTTCATACAGTGGGTTATCTTTTTCACCGTCTTTTGTTTGCAGAGTTTCATCACGCAAATAATTCATCACGCCCTTCATCTCCTGGACAAGCGCGTTCGCGATGGTCTGGCGCATTTCTTTCGCTGCTTGTTTACGGGCATAATTGGTATACATAGCTAGCGCGCCACCAATGATTGCCAGTACAACAATAACTTCCAGTAGTGAAAATCCAGCCTGATGGTTTCGGGACCGCATACTAATTCCTGAAGAACATGAATCATTTTTATATAAATAATAAGTGGCTATTCACAGTAAATAGCCACTTGTTTTTATTCTAAAAAAGAATAGATTCTAATTTAGAGCACAAAGTATTATTTACTACCGAAGATAACACCGTTAATAGAACCCTGACCGTCACAGACGCCAGTTGCAACAATATCAGAAGGCGAAATATCACTCGAGGTCAGCGTCTTAAGAATTGCACCACTTTTACCCACACTGAAGTCTCGGTCAGCGATACTTGGTTCAGACCCGGCAGCGGCACCGGTATTGAGCGCTTCAACATAGTCCCACTGGTTACCCATCTGGGAAATCAGGTTACGACACTCTTCAGACGCCAGACCATTCACCACCACAACAAAGCCTTTTCTCTGAGAACTTGAGCTATCCGTTAACGCGTTATCCATCTGGAACGCATCGTTAGAGAAGCCGTTAAACGCTTCATCAGCAGAGATTTTACCCATACGTACCAGAGTGGCGATTGGCGAGTCATTGGATACAGAAGTATCATTGATATCGGATTTAGACAAACCTTTAATAGAATCGCTTTGCGCCGGATATTGAGCCTGATCTTTATAAGCTTCATTCATTGCAGTACGTACACTGGTCAAGTCATCCTGTACAGCAGACAAGTCCTGAGCCGTAAAAGCCCGCTGGGCTAAAATAACCACACCAGCGGCAATAACACCGATAATCCCTAAGACAATAATTATTTCCAACAGCGTAACACCTCGCTGTTTCTTCATCTCTTTTAACTTAGAGACCTTTTTGGTCACATTCCCTTTTATGTTTAAAACCATTGTACTCATGTTATACACCCTTATTAATTCCGTTAAATTCAGGCTTAGCCACCTGTTCGAATATTATTAATATGGAAAAATAAGAATGCAACAGAACGAAAAAAAACTAAGAATACATTTATATTCAGCAAACACATTTCATACATTATTTTTATAAAATTTATAGGAAAGTATAATTATTATGAATTAGTTAAACCAATAAAACAAAACGTACTTTATAACTGTACTTTTACATGAGATGCGGAATATTTTCAATAATTAAATGTCAATCTTGATAAATTTCTCTTCTTCCTTATTTATTAAGCCCTTATCGATAAAACAATACCGATAATACTGTCATTCCTGTTACTCTGGCATGAGAATGAAAAAAATGCCCGGTTAAATTAACCGGGCGTCTGATAACAAATTATAACGTTCTTTAATAGAGGTAAAACTAACCCCTATAGCTATGTATTAAACCGCTTTCACTGCATCTGCAATACGATGGGCGAACTCAGATACCTGTGCCTCGTCTTCACCTTCAACCATCACACGAATTAATGGTTCAGTGCCAGACTTACGCAGCAGGACGCGTCCACGATTACCCAGCGCCGCTTCAACATCTGCCATCACCGCTTTCACATTGTCATTTTCCAGCGGATCGCCGCTACCTGCGGTGTAACGTACGTTAACCAGCAGCTGCGGGAACATTTTCATGCCGCTGCACAGGTCGTGCAAACTCATATGATTGCGCACCATCGCGGTCAACACCTGCAGACCCGCCACGATACCGTCACCGGTGGTGGTTTTATCCAGCAGGATCACATGGCCTGAGTTTTCCGCACCGATACTCCAGCCTTTTTCCTGCATTTTTTCCAGGACATAGCGGTCACCGACTTTCGCACGGGCAAACGGAATGCCCAACTGTTTCAACGCCAACTCAAGGCCCATGTTGCTCATCAGCGTACCTACCGCGCCACCGCGTAGTTGCCCCTGACGCAGCGCTTCACGGGCGATGATATACATGATTTGGTCACCGTCGACCTTATTGCCTTCGTGGTCGACCATGATCACGCGGTCGCCGTCACCGTCCAACGCGATACCCAGATCGGCTTTTTCCGCGATCACGCGCGCCTGCAGGGCGCGGACGTCGGTAGCGCCGACTTCTTCATTGATGTTAACGCCGTTTGGCTCACAACCGATGGCAATAACATTGGCGCCCAGCTCACGCAGTACGTTTGGCGCAATGTGATACGTCGCACCGTTAGCGCAATCCACCACAATTTTAAGCTCACTCAGGCTCAGTTCATTCGGGAAGGTGCCTTTGCAAAACTCGATATAGCGACCGGCGGCATCGACGATACGGGTGGCTTTACCCAGCTCAGCCGAGTCCACACAGGTGATCGCTTTTTCCATCTCGGCTTCTATGGCTTCTTCAACCGCATCCGGCAGTTTGGTGCCGTCGATAGAGAAAAATTTGATCCCGTTGTCATAGTACGGGTTGTGCGAAGCGGAGATGACAATCCCGGCTTCCGCACGGAAAGCACGCGTCAGATAAGCAACGGCAGGTGTTGGCATTGGGCCAGTGAAAGAGGCAGAAAGACCTGCGGCAGCCAGGCCCGCTTCCAGCGCAGACTCCAGCATATAGCCAGAAATACGCGTATCTTTACCGATGATAATTTTTCGTGAACCATGACGTGCCAGCACTTTTCCTGCCGCCCACCCCAGTTTGAGCACAAAGTCAGGGGTAATTGGGGAGTCGCCTACGCGGCCACGGATCCCATCAGTGCCAAAATATTTACGATTACTCATAGCGTTTGTTTTCCTTTGCAGACAATGTGGCTTCCACCACACGCATCGCTTCTACGGTTTCTTTGACGTCATGGACACGAACGATCTGCGCCCCCTGCATTGCGGCAATCACCGCGCACGCAAGACTACCGTTCAGGCGTTCGGATGGCCCCACATTCAGCAGTTGACCAACCATTGATTTTCGTGACATTCCAACCAGCAGCGGCAGCTCAAAATGATGAAACTCAGCCAGGCGTGCCAGTAATGTGTAGTTGTGGGTGAGATTTTTACCGAATCCGAATCCCGGGTCGAGCAACAATTTATCTTTTGTGATTCCGGCTCGTTCACAACGTGCTATTTGCTCAACAAAGTAACGATTTACCTCAGCGAACACATCCTCGTACTTTGGCGCTTCCTGCATAGTTTTCGGTTGCCCCTGCATATGCATCAAACAAACCGGCAGCCCGGTTTCCGCGGCGGCTTCCAACGCCCCGGGCTCCGAGAGTGAACGAATGTCATTAATGATATGTGCGCCGACCCGCGCGCATTCGCGAATCACTTCGGGTTTTGAGGTATCGACGGAAATCCATACTTCAAAACGTTGAGCAATCGCCTCCACCACAGGGATCACTCGCTGCAGCTCTTCTTCTACGCTCACATCAGCAGCGCCAGGACGCGTGGACTCCCCCCCCACATCAATGATAGTCGCCCCAGCGTTAATCATCAGATTTGCGTGTTTTACCGCCTCAACCAGAGAGTTGTGCGCCCCGCCATCGGAAAAAGAATCTGGCGTAACGTTTAAAATCCCCATGACGTGAGGATGGCTGAGATCCAGTGAAGAACCCTGAGCAAAGAGTTTCATAGTTTTATCCCTGGTAAAAATCTTGAGTATGCAGATAAGAAAAACCCCGGAGCAAGCCCCAGGGTTTTCAATTAAAACACGGTCATCATCAACGATAACTTATTTGTCGCCCAGTTGCTCTGACATGGTGCCAGAGTCCGGCGCACGCGGTTCATCAACCGGACGCGGCGCGCTCGGCTTGCCGGTGCTGCCAGAGTTGTTGTTAGAAGAACCCGGTTCTTCCCAACCCGCTGGCGGACGCACATCGCGGCGAGCCATCAGATCATCAATCTGCGGCGCATCGATGGTCTCATATTTCATGAGCGCATCTTTCATCGAGTGCAGAATGTCCATGTTTTCGTTCAGCAGACGACGCGCACGGTCATAGTTACGCTCAATCAACAGCTTAACTTCCTGATCGATGATGCGAGCCGTTTCATCGGACATATGTTTAGCTTTCGCAACAGAACGTCCCAGGAATACTTCGCCTTCTTCTTCAGCGTACAGCAGCGGACCGAGTTTATCGGAGAAGCCCCACTGAGTAACCATGTTACGCGCCAGGTTAGTCGCGACTTTGATGTCGTTCGACGCACCGGTAGAAACATGTTCAGCACCGTAGATGATCTCTTCCGCCAGACGACCGCCGTACAGCGTGGAGATCTGGCTTTCCAGCTTCTGACGGCTGGCGCTAATTGCGTCGCCTTCAGGCAGGAAGAAGGTCACACCCAGCGCACGACCGCGCGGGATAATCGTTACTTTGTGTACCGGATCGTGTTCCGGTACCAGGCGACCGATAATCGCGTGGCCAGCTTCGTGATACGCGGTAGATTCTTTCTGCGCTTCCGTCATCACCATGGAACGACGTTCCGCACCCATCATGATTTTGTCTTTCGCTTTCTCGAACTCAACCATCGACACGACGCGCTTGTTGCCGCGAGCAGCAAACAGCGCCGCTTCGTTCACCAGGTTCGCGAGGTCAGCACCAGAGAAGCCAGGCGTACCACGTGCAATGATTGCCGCATCGATATCCGGAGACAGCGGTACGCGACGCATATGCACTTTCAGGATCTGTTCACGACCGCGAACGTCCGGCAGACCAACCACAACCTGACGGTCGAAACGGCCTGGACGCAGCAGCGCAGGGTCAAGAACGTCCGGACGGTTAGTTGCCGCGATAACGATAATACCTTCGTTACCTTCGAAGCCGTCCATCTCAACCAGCATCTGGTTCAGGGTCTGCTCACGTTCATCGTGACCACCGCCCAGACCAGCGCCACGCTGACGGCCTACGGCGTCGATTTCATCGATGAAGATGATGCACGGTGCCGCTTTCTTGGCCTGTTCGAACATGTCACGCACACGAGATGCACCCACACCCACGAACATTTCCACGAAATCAGAACCGGAAATTGTAAAGAATGGAACCTTCGCTTCACCGGCGATAGCTTTCGCCAGCAGGGTTTTACCGGTACCCGGAGGACCGACCATCAGGACGCCTTTCGGGATTTTACCGCCCAACTTCTGGAAACGGCTCGGTTCGCGCAGGTATTCAACCAGCTCAGCAACCTCTTCCTTCGCTTCGTCACAACCCGCAACGTCAGCAAACGTGGTTTTGATCTGATCTTCCGTCAGCATGCGTGCTTTGCTCTTACCGAACGACATGGCGCCTTTGCCACCACCGCCCTGCATTTGACGCATGAAGAAGATCCAGACACCAATCAGCAGCAGCATTGGGAACCAGGAAATGAAGATAGAAGCCAGCAGGCTCGGCTCTTCAGGCGGCTCGCCGACAACCTTGACGTTTTTGGTCAGCAGGTTATCAAGCAGCTTCGGATCGTTAACCGGAATATAGGTCGTGTAACGGTTACTATCTTTCTTGGTAACGTTAATCTCACGTCCGTTGATCTTCGCTTCACGAACCTGGTCCTGATTGACCTCTTGCAGGAAGGTAGAGTAATCAACCTTACGGCCATTAGACTCGCTGGGCCCAAAGCTCTGGAATACTGACATCAGCACAACGGCAATGACCAGCCAGAGAATTAGGTTTTTCGCCATGTCACTCAAGGGATTAACCTCATATTACAACTGTGTTAAAAACAGCGTCAGGATACTCTATATCCAGTTTCTTTCAAACTTTCGTTTGAAATCTACCGGTTATGGTTTACGCCCGGTCGCTACAATATACACTTCACGCGAACGGGCGCGAGAAGAGTCCGGCTTACGAACTTTGACCTTCGTAAACAGGGAGCGAATCTCTCTTAGATACTCATCGAAGCCTTCGCCCTGGAACACCTTCACTACAAAACTACCACCTGGCGCTAAAACATCTCGAGCCATTCCAAGCGCCAGCTCTACCAGATACATGGCCCGGGGAATATCCACCGCCGGTGTTCCACACATATTTGGTGCCATATCAGACATGACAACTTGTACTTTACTGTCACCTACGCGTTCAAGTAACGCTTGCAGGACTAATTCATCACGAAAATCGCCCTGAAGGAAGTCCACACCAACGATTGGATCCATAGGTAAAAGATCGCAAGCGATAATGCGGCCGCTGTTGCCGATCTGCGTAACCGCATATTGCGACCAGCCACCCGGTGCAGCGCCGAGATCAACAATCGTCATCCCCGGTTTAAAAATTATGTCACTTTGCTGTATTTCATCAAGTTTAAACCAGGCACGGGAACGTAACCCCTTTTTCTGCGCCTGTTGAACATATTTATCGCTAAAGTGTTCCTGAAGCCAGCGACTCGAGCTGGCAGAACGCTTTTTACCTGTCATTTCACATTCCCAAAGGGCAGTTCATCGTAACCAATGGTGTAAATTTCTACACAGCTATTTGGTGATATATGGGAGATGGCGGTAGAATGACCCGTTTTCAATCCCAACGTAAGCAAAAATATACGATGAATCTGAGTACTAAACAAAAACAGCACCTGAAAGGTCTGGCACATCCGCTCAAGCCGGTAGTTATGCTTGGCAATAATGGTTTGACCGAAGGGGTACTGGCCGAGATTGAACAAGCGTTAGAGCACCATGAACTTATCAAGGTGAAAATCGCCTCGGAAGATCGCGATACCAAAACCTTGATCGTGGAAGCTATCGTACGCGAAACCGGCGCCTGCAATGTACAGGTCATCGGCAAAACGCTGGTACTGTATCGCCCGACTAAAGAACGTAAAATCTCGCTGCCACGCTAAGAATATCCCAAAGTCGCACACGAAGTTTGTGTAAAACGCGGGGTTTTCCGCTAGCAGGAGAGCAAAATGCCACGCTCTCTTCGTTGATAAAAGGCCGCTATGCGGCCTTTTTCCTTTCTTTACAATGTATCAACATCTTAACCAAGATGCGAATTACAGGTATTCGACCTTCGTTACTTCATATTCAACTTCACCGCCCGGCGTTTTGATAACGACGACGTCATCCTGCTCTTTGCCAATCAGGCCACGAGCAATAGGCGAGTTCACTGAAATCAGGTTCTGTTTAAAATCAGCTTCATCATCGCCGACAATACGCCAGGTCTGCTCTTCGTCATTATCGAGATTCAGAACGGTAACCGTCGCGCCGAAAACAACACGGCCATTGTTCGGCATTTTAGTGACGTCAATCACCTGCGCATTGGACAGTTTAGCTTCGATATCTTTAATGCGTCCTTCGCAGAATCCTTGCTGTTCGCGAGCCGCGTGATACTCCGCGTTCTCTTTCAGGTCACCGTGCTCACGCGCTTCCGCGATAGCGGCGATAATTTCAGGACGGCGCACAGATTTCAGAAAATCCAGCTCTTCGCGCAGTTTTTCAGCACCACGTAAGGTCATCGGGATAGCTTGCATTTGTTATACCTCTTGAACATTCCTGTAGGGGGCGATGCTTCTCACCCCGGCTGCTAAGCCCACCCTGGCATACGCCATGCCAGAGTCAGAAGCAAAAAAATACCGACCCGGGGCTCAAGGTCCCAGGTCAGCTACAATTCTCTATTTGATGATCATTTTACCCTGGAGTTCCCTATGGGTCATCGTTTACTTTTTGGGGCGTTGCGCCGTAGTATGACGGCCTGTTTCCAGGTTGTTAGCGCGAGATTATGCGATTTCCCAGATTTACCATTGGATTGACTGCCAGTATAGCGTTCAGCGTTCAGGCTGCGAATGTCGACGAATACATCAACCAGCTTCCTGCCGGGGCCAACCTCGCCCTTATGGTACAGAAGGTTGGCGCATCTGCACCCGCTATTGATTTTCATAGCCAGCAGATGGCGCTCCCCGCCAGTACCCAGAAAGTGATCACCGCGCTGGCGGCGTTGATTCAGCTCGGGCCTGATTTCCGTTTTACCACCACGCTTGAGACGAAAGGCAACGTGGAAGGCGGCGTTTTGAAAGGTGACTTAGTGGCGCGATTTGGCGCCGATCCGACGCTAAAACGCCAGGATATTCGCAATATGGTAGCGACTCTGAAAAAATCTGGTGTGACGCAAATTGCCGGAAATGTTCTGATCGACACCTCTATTTTCGCCAGTCATGATAAAGCCCCCGGTTGGCCCTGGAACGACATGACGCAATGTTTTAGCGCCCCGCCTGCCGCAGCCATTGTCGATCGCAACTGTTTCTCGATTTCGCTCTACAGCGCGCAAAAACCGAACGATCTGGCATTTATTCGCGTGGCATCCTACTACCCGGTCACCATGTTCAGCCAGGTGCGAACCCTCGCCCGTGGCTCTGCCGAAGCGCAATATTGTGAACTGGACGTGGTTCCAGGCGATCTCAACCGCTTCACGCTGACCGGATGCCTACCTCAACGCGCCGACCCGCTGCCGCTGGCGTTCGCCATTCAGGACGGTGCCAGCTATGCCGGGGCGATTATCAAAGATGAGCTAAAACAAGCGGGTATCACTTACAGCGGCACGCTGCTGCGCCAGACGCAGGTCAACGAGCCGGGGACCGTGGTTGCCAGCAAACAGTCAGCGCCGCTGCATGACCTGCTTAAGATTATGCTGAAAAAATCGGACAACATGATCGCCGATACCGTTTTCCGCATGATTGGCCATGCACGATTTAACGTCCCGGGCACCTGGCGGGCAGGTTCCGATGCCGTACGCCAAATTTTGCGTCAGCAGGCGGGCATCGATATTGGCAACACCATTATTGCCGACGGTTCTGGTCTCTCCCGCCATAACCTGATTTCCCCGGCGACCATGATGCAGGTGCTGCAATATATCGCTCAGCACGATAACGAGCTGAACTTTATTACTATGCTACCGCTGGCGGGCCATGACGGCTCCCTGCAATACCGTGCGGGCCTGCATCAGGCTGGCGTGGATGGCAAAGTATCGGCGAAGACAGGCTCACTACAGGGCGTCTACAACCTCGCAGGCTTCATCACCACGGCAAGCGGTCAGCGTATGGCATTTGTGCAGTATCTGTCGGGCTATGCGGTACAGCCGGCTGACCAACGTAATCGGCGTATTCCGCTGGTACGCTTCGAGAGTCGGTTGTACAAAGATATTTATCAGTCTAACTAAGCGGATGCAGGGAGCGGTAACGCTCCCTCGTCGTTTCTAATCGTTTACCGGGATTATCCGCAGCTCGGTTAACCCAATCCCCAGCTTCCTTGGCGGAGCGGATTTAGGAAAACCGATATAATTTCCCTCGTTACTCAACTCCGGATAAGGGGGGACAATCGTTAGCGTATCGAGTCTGTCAGGATTCGTCATATGTAATATCACCGTTTCAGCCTCTGCGTGCAGGGTGAGATAGTGGGTACAGGAACCGATGGAAACGGGAAGCGGTGCACCAATATTTTTGCCAAAGGCTTTTGCCTTGATCTCAACGTCAAATTTCGCGGGCAGTGGTTGGTTATAGGTGATAGCCACCGCGGGTGACAGGTTCGCATCTGACCACCGTCCCCAGTATTCTGGATGCCCCACTCCTGTTATTGATTTCACAAATGCAGGCAGTCCTTCCGCCGCAAACAGTATGCGATCGGACTGATAGCGGACATCCTTTGCGGAAAGTAATAACCGCGCCTGGATACGCTGAAAGCGTTCATGATTCGTTTCGCCCGGAAATTCACTCATCCCGCCTGAATAATCTTCAGCCATTATTTTCTCGATGTGAGTCTCGCTACCGGCTTTTCCAGAGGCAACACACCACCCAGTATTGACGGCAGAATCCGGTTGCCATACGGGGCCAATGCTCAGGCATTGATCTATCCAGATAAATTTATGGCCTTCAGGCAGAAATCCCAGGGTATTCCTTAAAGACATTCCCACGTCATTCCCGTCATCGACAACCGGCCAGACTCGTCCCGGAGATACTTCCAGTAAGGCGGGAATAGGGTATTCAAAACTATCAAAACGCAGCAACTTTCTTCTGGTATCAACGGTAAAATTTTTAATGGACTCGGGAATTCCCCAACGGGAGCGGATAGCAGGCCCCCAGGCTAACAACTTATTTTTAAAGTCGTCAAAAACCGCTGCCAGTGAAGGCTGACTTAATGAACTTCTCCCTAAGCCTATTGCATTATCGCCCCCCATCAGCTCAAGCACCGTTGCCCCATTATCTAACGTGCTTCGCTTATCGGCGATAACTTTCGGCGTCACACCATTTCTGAAAACCACAAATAAATTGCGACGAGGCATTTTATTTAAATAATCCACAGCAGCCGTCATATTTTGCATTACCAGATGATCGGATGAGAGAACAATAATTGTATTACTGGCCCAGGGCGAAGCCTGTATCCGTCTAATGAATTTAGCGATTTCCCTTTGGCTACAAAGCACAGAGGTTAACGCATCGACTTCGCTACCATTTTTTTTATAGCTGACAGGACAGCTCGTGGGGATATAACCTTCAGGGGGATGGGTATCCAGCGTCAACGTGAATAACGCAAAAGGCGTTTTTTGCCGGGACAAATGCTCAAACTTGCGCCAGACCTTTTCCAGCAGCATATCATCATATAGCCCCCAGGCATTCTGGGCGGAAAAATCCTTCTCCAGGCCAGACTCCGCCAGTCCCCAGGCATGGTCAATGCCGTGCGTTTTAAAAAATACATCCTTATCGGCGAAACGTAAATCAGCGCCCTGCATAAACCAGGTTTCATAACCTGAATTTTTCAAAATATCCCCAAGGCAGACTGAAGAGGAAAAGAAGCCCAGACTTGCTTTCTTGCCACTTAAATCGGTCGGTGCAAACAGCGGAAGACCACACTGCGATGCCACGATCCCTGCTATGGTAAAATCCGTCGCCGGATACTGTTCTGTGCCGCTAAAATCCAGGCCATCTTGTTTCAGCGCCGTTAAATCAGGCAGCAACTGAGGAAATGTGTCTTTATCAAAGTAGGTTCTTTCCAGGCTTTCTGCATAAATATATACCAGATTATATTTTGGATTATTAATCCTGGTATCTGGCGTAATATAGTAGCGCGAAAAATCGGAACCATCTACTTCTGCTGGCGGCTTGTTATAATTAGTGAATTGTAATAATGCCGGAGAGATGCCAACAGCAAAAAATGTCAGCAATACGGCGGTTATCGAAGCGTAATGTTTTCTCTCTTTTTGAACATTTTTACCTTGCATGAATCGCCAGCTCAGAAAGAGTAGCAGTCCAATCAGCAAGACAGCAACGACAAAAGGCGCGACGTAATCTTTAAAATCCGCGCCATAAAGCGAGCGGGTCAAAGTATAAATAACAGCGTCATTAACCCCTTCGCCCGTAAAGTAATAACAGCCTAACCAAAACAGGCTTAAAAATAAAGAAATGCACTGAGCAAGTAAAATAAGAGAGGCGTAATAGATTGCCCTATAGCCTTTACTTTTATAAATCAGGGCGGCCAAAACCATTGAGGCCAGTGATATAATAATTGCTACAAATGAGTATTGCATTACCTCGTCTCATACATGCACGCTAAATGAGGAGGAATTATAATTGGTCGTTTAATGCGGGAACATCATTAATATTTTTTTCAGAATATATAAATAAAAGGGCTGGTAAACCAGCCCTCAAAATCAACGCTTATAGATGAACTCAACGCCTTCTTCGTCGTCTTCGTCCCAATCGTCATCCCAGTCATCTTCCGCTTCGTCTTCGACTTCAGCGAGCTGCTGGCGGTGATAATCATCCCACATGAACTCAACTTTCTCTGGCTGTTTCGCTTCTTCAGCCTGAACAATCGGGTTCTCAATGATAAAGGTCATCACATCCCAGCACAGATCCTTCACGCCCAACTGGCTGGCGGCGGAGATCAGGTAATATTTACCTTCCCAGCCCAGCGCTTCGGCGATCGCTTTCGCTTTCTCTTCCGCTTCGGCCTTGTCCAGCAAATCAATTTTGTTGAACACTAACCAGCGCGGTTTAGACGCCAGGTCCTGACTGTATTTTTCCAGTTCGCCAATAATGATACGGGCGTTCTCTACCGGATCGGAGCCATCAATTGGATCGATATCGATGAGGTGCAGCAACACGCGGCAGCGTTCCAGGTGTTTCAGGAAGCGAATCCCCAGACCCGCGCCTTCAGCCGCGCCTTCAATCAACCCCGGAATGTCGGCCACTACGAAGCTCTTTTCGTTGTCCATACGTACCACGCCCAGGCTTGGTACCAGGGTGGTGAACGGATAATCGGCAACTTTCGGCTTCGCCGCGGATACCGCACGGATAAACGTCGATTTACCGGCATTTGGCATACCCAACATACCTACATCCGCCAGCAGCATCAGCTCCAGCAACAGATCGCGCTTATCGCCCGGTGTCCCCATCGTTTTCTGACGCGGAGTACGGTTGACCGAGGATTTGAAACGGGTGTTACCCAGGCCGTGCCAGCCGCCTTTAGCGACCATCAGACGCTGACCATGCTTGGTCATGTCGCCCATGGTTTCGCCGGTGCCCTGATCGATAACGCGCGTACCGACAGGCACTTTAATCGTAACGTCTTTACCGCGTTTACCGGTGCAATCGCGGCTCGCGCCATTCTGACCACGTTCCGCACGGAAAGATTTTTCAAAACGGTAATCGATCAGCGTGTTCAGGTTTTCGTCGGCTTCCATCCATACGTCGCCGCCATCACCGCCATCACCGCCGTCCGGGCCGCCTTTTGGAATATATTTTTCACGGCGGAAGCTCACGCAACCATTACCGCCATCACCTGCAACGACCAGAATCGATGCTTCATCAACAAACTTCATTTTACTCTCCGTAAATCATTCGCCTGAGCGGGGTTGCGAAACCACCGTTTCATGCTTACGTAAACCGCCCCAAATTCGATGACCAATGGCGGAATACATCGCGCCCGCAACCACGATAAACGCACCGAGATAACCTAAAAGGTTTAGCATCGGTCTGGCGAAGAAATCGGGCCAGGCCAGTGATAATAAATCTGAAAATAACAACGTAAACAGCGGGGTAAGCGTAATAATGGCGCTTACCTGCGCCGCCTGCCAGCGCGCCATCGCTTCCGCGAGAGCGCCGTATCCTACCAGCGTATTCAGGCCGCAGAATACCAGGCAGGCCAGCTGCCAGTCGCTGAGCTGCGTGATGACACCGGGTTTAGCCAGCGGCAACAACGCGATCGTACATAAAGTGTACAGTAAAAACAGGATCTGCGGTGACGCCAGACGGCGCAATAACACCTTTTGCGCGACCCCATAGCTCACCCAGACCATCGCCGCACCGACACCAAAGATAACGCCCCAGGTGTAATCGGTGAGTCGGGTAAAAATTTCGATCAGACTGGTATTAAAAAACAGAACCAGGCCGCTCAGAAGCATAATGGCGCCAATCACCTGCGTGCCGCGCATCTTTTCTTTCAGGATAAAGACGCTGGCGATCATCATGCCAACGGGTGACAACTGACCGATAACCTGCGAGGCCGTTGGGCTCAAGTACTGCAAAGATGAACTAAACAGAATGAAGTTACCGAACAGCCCACCGGTGGCTATTGCCAACAGCACCAACCAACGCGCTTTGCGAAAAATGCGCAATGGGGGGAGCTTTTTTTTAACCGCAAGGATAGCGCCAAGGCCAATACTTGCCATTAAAAAACGGTAGAACACCACGGTAGGAGGCTCCATCACCTCCAGCACTTGCTTCATTGCTATTGGCAAAGCGCCCCAACATATTGCAGTCGTGAGTGCTAACAGAATACCAATGCCTGCCTGCTGCTTCATGCCGTATTCCCTGCAAGGGCTCGTTTCCGGTTTATCACGGCGCGACGAGCATATTTACCGGCCGTCGAATGTAAAAAGCCCCGCAACGTGTTGCGGGGCTTTTATCCGTTACCGGGACGCGAAAAACTTATTCAGCAACGATGCTGATGAATTTACGGTTTTTCGGGCCTTTCACTTCAAATTTCACTTTACCGTCTGCTTTAGCAAACAAAGTGTGGTCTTTGCCGCAACCAACGTTGGAGCCAGCGTGGAATTTAGTACCACGTTGACGAACGATGATGCTACCAGCCAGAACTGTTTCACCGCCGAAGCGTTTTACGCCCAGACGTTTAGCTTCTGAATCGCGACCGTTACGAGTCGAGCCGCCAGCCTTTTTATGTGCCATTTAATCTGCTCCCCTTAACTTAAGCGCTGATGCCAGTGATTTTCACATCAGTGAACCACTGACGATGGCCCTGCTGCTTACGGTAGTGTTTACGACGACGAAACTTAACGATTTTAACTTTCTCGCCACGACCATGAGCAACAACTTCAGCTTTGATAACGCCGCCATCAACGAAAGGAACGCCGATTTTGACTTCTTCACCGTTTGCGATCATCAGAACTTCAGCGAATTCAACAGATTCGCCAGTTGCGATGTCCAGCTTTTCCAGGCGAACGGTCTGACCTTCGCTTACTCGGTGTTGTTTACCACCACTTTGGAAAACCGCGTACATAAAAAACTCCGCTTCCGCGCACACCTTTTTGATGATTCAGAGTGCGCTATAAATATTCACAATAGGGCGCGAATATTACGCAAAACGCGAGCCTTTGACAAGTGCTACCGTCAATACATGAAGAAAAAAAACACAACACGTACGGTAACGTTTATCTACGGCGTTTTTTCAGTACAATCAGCATATATTTATAAACCTGAACCCGACGTTACCTTGCCATACGGTGAGGTAATCGGGGCGAGAAGCCCGGCTTTTGCGATGAATTTAGAAAAAATCAATGAGTTAACCGCGCAAGATATGGCGGGGGTCAATGCGACAATCCTTGAACAGCTCAATTCCGACGTCCAGTTGATCAATCAGTTAGGGTACTACATCGTGAGCGGCGGCGGAAAACGCATTCGCCCAATGATCGCAGTACTTGCAGCACGTGCTGTTGGTTACCAGGAAAATGCGCACGTTACGATTGCAGCCCTCATCGAGTTTATCCACACTGCGACCCTCCTGCATGACGATGTTGTGGATGAGTCCGACATGCGCCGCGGGAAAGCCACAGCGAATGCGGCGTTTGGTAATGCGGCCAGCGTGCTGGTCGGCGATTTTATCTATACCCGCGCATTTCAGATGATGACCAGCCTCGGCTCGCTGAAAGTACTGGAAGTCATGTCAAAAGCGGTTAACGTCATCGCAGAAGGTGAAGTTCTGCAGTTGATGAACGTCAACGACCCGGACATCACCGAAGAAAACTATATGCGCGTCATCTACAGCAAGACGGCGCGTTTGTTTGAAGCCGCAGCCCAATGCTCAGGTATTCTGGCTGGCTGCAGCGAAGAACAAGAGAAAGGGTTGCAGGATTATGGCCGTTATCTTGGTACTGCGTTCCAGTTAATTGACGATTTACTGGATTACAGCGCAGATGGCGAGCAGTTGGGTAAAAACGTCGGTGATGACCTGAACGAAGGTAAGCCGACGCTACCGCTGCTGCATGCCATGCGCCACGGCACCCCGGAGCAGGCGCAGATGATCCGCCAGGCCATTGAACAAGGTAACGGTCGTCACCTTCTGGAGCCGGTTCTGGAAGCGATGAACGCCTGTGGCTCTCTGGAGTGGACCCGACAGCGTGCGGAAGAAGAGGCTGATAAAGCCATCGCCGCGTTGCAGGTGCTGCCTGACACGCCATGGCGAGAAGCGCTGATTGGTCTGGCGCATATCGCCGTACAGCGCGACCGCTAATTACCTTCCCCCAGTCACTCATCATCCCGTGCCTCGCACGGGATATTCTTATAAATTCCAATAAATCCTTTCAGCTTTCCGGATTATCAAGCCAGATATTGGCATAATCTGAATATACTCACACCTTACATGAACATTTTAGAACATTTATTCTCGGAGAGTTATAGTGTCGCCACAACCGATCGTGAAACCGTAAGTCATTAACCAAAGGAGAGATGAATTTATGGAAAGCAAGCTGATTGACTGGCATACGGCCGACATCATCGCCGGACTGCGCAAAAAAGGCACCTCAATGGCCGCTGAGTCACGTAAAAATGGCTTGAGTTCATCAACGCTGGCGAACGCGTTAACGCGGCCATGGCCGAAAGGAGAGTTGATTATTGCCCGGGCGCTGGGAACCGACCCTTGGGTGATCTGGCCGTCGCGCTACCACGATGCAAAAACGCATGAATTCATCGACAGAACACGGATGATGAGGGGACCGAGAGGGAAAAAGAATCCTGAATGAACATTAAGCAGTAACCCCCGGCCCAAAGACCAGGGGGTTACCAGAGGCGTTGACGATTACTCGCCTTTCACGCGCTCAATGTTTGCGCCCAGCGCACGCAGTTTATCTTCGATGCGCTCATAGCCGCGATCGATGTGATAAATACGGTCGACCACCGTCGTACCTTCAGCAATACAACCCGCCAACACCAGGCTTGCTGACGCACGCAGATCGGTCGCCATCACTTGCGCGCCGGAGAGCGTTTCCACACCGTGGCAAATCACAGTGTTGCTTTCGATTTCCGCGTGAGCGCCCATACGGCTCAGCTCAGGCACGTGCATGAAGCGGTTTTCAAACACGGTTTCCGTGATGAAGCCTGTTCCTTCTGCCACCAGATTCAGCAGCGTGAACTGGGCCTGCATATCAGTCGGGAACGCCGGGTGCGGCGCAGTGCGTACATTGACCGCCTTCGGACGCTTGCCGTGCATGTCGAGGCTTATCCAGTCGTCGCCGACTTCGATATCCGCCCCCGCATCACGCAGCTTCGCCAGGACGGCATCCAGCGTGTCAGGTTGCGCATTGCGGCAGATAATTTTGCCGCGAGAAATCGCTGCTGCAACCAGGAAAGTGCCGGTTTCAATACGGTCTGGCAGAACGCGATAAACACCACCGCCGAGACGTTCAACACCTTCGATGGTAATGCGATCGGTACCCTGGCCGCTGATCTTCGCACCCAGCGCAATCAGGAAATTAGCGGTATCGACGATCTCCGGCTCGCGTGCGGCGTTTTCAATGATGGTGGTGCCTTCAGCAAGTGTTGCCGCACACATAATAGTGACCGTCGCGCCGACGCTCACCTTATCCATAACGATATGCGCGCCTTTCAGACGGCCATCAACGGACGCCTTCACATAGCCTTCTTCCAGCTTGATCGTCGCGCCTAACTGCTCCAGACCGGTAATGTGCAGGTCAACCGGACGCGCGCCGATGGTGCAACCGCCCGGCAGTGAAACCTGCCCCTGGCCAAAGCGAGCAACCAACGGTCCGAGCGCCCAGATAGACGCACGCATGGTTTTCACCAGATCATACGGTGCACAGAAGACGTTAACGTCACGCGCATCAATGTGCACGGAACCATTACGCTCAACTTTCGCACCCAACTGGCTCAGTAGCTTCATGGAAGTGTCAACGTCCTTCAGTTTCGGGACGTTTTGGATCTCTACAGGTTCTTCCGCCAGCAGCGCCGCAAACAGGATCGGCAGTGCGGCGTTTTTAGCGCCTGAAATTGTGACTTCGCCCTGGAGCTTCGTTGGCCCCTGAACACGAAATTTATCCATTATTCTGTTCTCTGTTAAGAATTTATCTTCGCTACCGGCACATCACCCGTAGCTCAAAAACCATTAAGTTTGCGATCGCGCGCCCATTCCGCTGGGGTAAACGCTTTAATCGACAAAGCATGAATGCGGTTGTCCGCAATGTACTCCATCAACGGGCCATAGACTGATTGCTGCTTCTTGACCCGGCTCATGCCTTCAAACATCTCACCCACGGCAATAACCTGAAAGTGACTGCCGTCGCCAGAAACGTGGACTTCCTGGAGGGAGAGCGCATTCATCAGCACGCTCTGAATTTCATTATTTTCCATGGGCTCTTCATTCGTCAGATAGTGAAAACAGCCCAACATCTTAGAGCAAAGTGGCGCTGTCATAAATAAGCAAAAAGCCTCGCTGATAAATCAGACAAGGCTTTGATGGCAGATCCCTTATGATGGGGATGCTGGATGAAGGCACAAGGCCTTATCCAGCCTGAAAAAATTAACGCGGAAGGACATCGTCAGGCAGATTGTAAAGCTGCGCCAGCGTGTAAACTTTATCGTTAACACCAGCGAGCGAAACGCTGTTCCCCTGCTGCTTGCCCTGATCAATCAAGTGCAGCAGTAACGCCAGACCACCGGTATCCACACGGGAAACCTGGTTCAGGTCGATGCAGGTTACCCCTTGCATCGCCTCAACTCGCGCATCCCATAATGGATTTAACACGTCTTGATCCAGCTCTCCCGCCAGCATCAGCTTGTCACCTTCACGCTTCCAGGTGAGTGACTGGGTCATTATTTTTTCTCTTCCAGGGTAATTTTCTGCTGAGAAATAGATTTCAGTTGTGCTGTCAGGCCATCGATACCTTTGGTACGCAGCAGGTCGCTCCACTCATTCTGTTTGGTGGTGATCATGCTGACGCCTTCGGCGATCATGTCATACGCCTGCCAGTTACCGGTTTGCGAGTTTTTACGCCACTGGAAATCCAGACGAACCGGAGGACGGCCATTCGGATCGATAATGGTCACGCGGATAGGTACGATGGTCGCATCACCCAGCGGCTGCTCAGGGGCAATCTGATAGGTCTGACCGTGATACATTGCCAGCGCCTGACCGTAAGCCTGCTTCAGGTATTCACGAAAGGCGGCGAAATAGGCGTCACGTTGTGCCGGGGTCGCTTCTTTGTAGTAGCGGCCCAGGACCAGCGCACCGGCATATTTAACCTGTACGTATGGCAACAATTCCTGATCGACAACATCGCGCAGGTAATCCGGGTTTGCGCGGATTTTAGGTTGCTCGTTCTTCAGGCGGTCAAAGGTCTTCTGCGCCGCCTCATTCATCAACTTGTACGGGTTAGTCTGATCCGCCGCGGTTGCCGCGCTAAGGGGGGCAATGATCAGCATAGCCACCATCATCAATCGTTTAAACATACGTCGATTCTCCTGAGATTATTTCGTTGCGCCCGCAGGCGTAGTGGCTTCATTATTGCCTTCAGTTGCGGCTGGCGCATCGCCAGAATTCTTATTGTCATCACCTTTACTGTTGCTGTTGTAAAGGAACTGACCAATCATGTCTTCCAGCACCATTGCGGATTTCGTGTCCTGAATCGTACCGCCATCTTTGAGGATAGACGTTCCCAGCTCAGGATCTTCAAAACCGACGTTCAATGCCAGATACTGCTCTCCCAGCAGGCCGGAAGTACGGATGCTCAGGGAGCTGGTGTCAGGAATATGGTTAAAACGCGATTCGATTTCCAGGGTCACGCGCGGCAGGTACGTTTTCGGATCCAGCGAGATATCCGATACGCGTCCAACCACCACCCCGCCAATCCGCACCGGAGAGCGTTCTTTCAGGCCGCCAATATTATCAAAAGTCGCATAAATCGTGTAAGTCGGCTCAGTACGCATTGAGGTAACATTCGCTGCCTTCAGGCAGACAAACAGCGCAGCCAGCAGCGCAATCAGCAGAAATAACCCGACCCAAATTTCATTTTTTTTCGTTTGCATGAACTCAATTCCCAAACATCAGTGCGGTGAGCACAAAATCCAGCCCCAAAACGGCGAGAGAGGCGTGCACAACGGTGCGTGTCGTTGCCCGGCTAATGCCGGCTGAGGTCGGGATCGCATCATAACCATTGAACAATGCAATCCAGGTGACCGTTATGGCGAACACCACGCTCTTAATCAGACAGTTGACCAGATCCAGACGCCAGTCGACGGCATTTTGCATCGCCGACCAGAAAAAGCCTGCATCAATACCTTTCCAGCTAACGCCAACCAGCGAACCGCCCCAGATCCCCACCGCGACAAAAATAACCGTCAACAGCGGCAATGAAATGACACCGGCCCAAAAACGCGGAGAGATCACCCGACGCAGCGGATCGACGGCCATCATTTCCAGACTGGAGAGTTGCTCGGTCGCCCGCATCAGGCCAATCTCTGCGGTTAAGGCCGATCCGGCGCGCCCGGCAAACAGTAGCGCCGCAACAACCGGCCCCAGCTCACGTAACAATGACAGCGCCACCAGCATGCCAAGGCTGGTTTCCGCACTGTAGGTCGTCAGAACCAGGTATCCCTGCAACCCCAGCACCATACCGATGAACACACCAGAAACAATAATGATCAGCATCGATAAGACACCGACATTATAGAGCTGGCGTATCAGCAGCGGCGCATGTTTGCGAAACTCCGGCTTGCCGACAACCGCATTGAACAACATTAATCCGGCTCGCCCGAACGTCCTGAGGGTTTTAATCCCTCGATGTCCGAGTGATGCCAGCGCATTTAACAACATGGGTGGCTTAACTCCCTGTTTTGAGTAAATCGATGTGGTAGTCGCCCGCCGGATAACGGAACGGAACCGGCCCATCAGCAATACCGTCAAGGAACTGACGTACGCGCGGGTCGGCGTTTTCTTGCAGAGCCTGAGCACTACCGTAGGCCACTATTTTTTTGTCCGCCATAATATAGGCGTAATCTGCAATACTCAGCACCTCAGGCACATCATGGGACACCACCACGCAGGTGACGCCCAGCGCACTGTTCAGTTCTGAAATCAGTTTCACCAGCACACCCATGGTAATGGGATCCTGGCCGACGAACGGTTCGTCAAACATAATGAGGTCAGGCTCCAGCGCGATGGCGCGTGCTAACGCGGCACGCCGTGCCATCCCACCGGATAATTCAGAAGGCATTAACTTTGCCGCGCCCCGCAGACCAACAGCTTCAAGCTTCATCATCACCGTGCTTTTCAGCAACGCTGCAGGCAACGTCGTATGCTCGCGTAGCGGATACGCGACGTTGTCAAACACGTTCATGTCGGTAAACAGCGCGCCGGACTGAAACAACATACTCATGCGTTTACGCACGGTAAATAAACGCGAACGGGACATGGCCGGAACGTTCTCGCCGTCGAACAGGATCTCGCCCTTATCCGGGGGTATCTGTCCGCCAATCAGACGCAATAGCGTCGTTTTGCCGATGCCTGATGGCCCCATGATCGCCGTCACCTTACCACGCGGCACCGTCAGGGAAATATTATCAAAGATGCAGCGATCGCCTCGGGAAAAGCTGACATCGCGCATATCGACTAGATTCGCCACAGACTGACCCATTGATTCATCCTTTACTATTGCCTCGTTGATCGAAGAGTTTGGCGCTCAATTTAGCCCTGAACCCAACATATTTACAGATTATTGCCTGTCCTGGTTAGCGAAAGCTGGCATTTGTTTTACTTTTTAGCCGCATAAAGTCAAAATTAAGACTTCGTTACGGCTTCCAGAAGATCCTTCAAGTGGACCGGCGAGTATACCTGAAGAAAGGACTTTAGATGCTTTTAGCGACGGCGCTGTTAATAATTGGTTTACTTCTGGTGGTCTACGGTGCCGACCGTCTGGTATTTGCCGCATCCATTTTATGTCGAAATTTCGGTATCCCCCCCATTATTATTGGGATGACCGTTGTCAGCGTAGGGACGTCGTTACCCGAGATCATTGTCTCTGTGGCGGCATCAATAAATGGGCAACTCGATCTGGCCGTGGGTACCGCTATCGGCTCTAACATTACCAACATTCTGCTTATTTTAGGTCTGTCGGCGCTGATTCATCCTTTTACCGTGCATTCTGATGTTCTGCGCCGTGAATTACCGCTAATGTTGCTGGTGAGTATTTTAGCCGCATCCGTGTTGTATGACGGCCAGTTGAGTCGTAGTGACGGTTTCTTTCTCCTGCTTCTGGCCGTGCTATGGCTGCTATTCATTGTTAAAATCGCCCGTCTGGCTGAGCGACAAGGCAATGACACGCTGACCCGGGAGCAGATAGCGGAACTTCCACGCGAAGGCGGATTGCCGGTCGCATTTTTGTGGTTGGGCGTTGCGTTGATTATTATGCCAATGGCAACACGGATGGTGGTGGATAACGCCACCGTACTGGCGAACTATTTCGCCATGAGCGAACTCACCATCGGGCTGACGGTAGTCGCTATTGGTACCAGTTTGCCAGAGCTGGCAACGGCCATTGCGGGTCTGCGTAAAGGCGAAAACGATATTGCCGTTGGCAACATCATCGGCGCGAACATTTTTAATATTGTTATCGTCCTCGGGTTACCGGCGCTAATTACGCCGGGTGAAGTCAATCCGATGGCCTTCACCCGTGACTATAGCGTCATGCTGCTGGTGAGCGTGATTTTTGCACTACTCTGCTGGCGACGTCCGCGCCAGATTGGTCGCGGCGCGGGTGCGCTGCTGACCGGCGGTTTTATCATATGGCTGGCGATGCTGTATTGGTTATCGCCACTTCTCGTTGGATAACTGGAAACGCATTATGTCGCACTTAGAGTTGCAACCGGGTTTTGACTTTCAGCAAGCAGGCAAGGAAGTCCTGGCAATTGAACGTGAAGGCCTGGCGGAGCTTGATCAGTACATTAATCAAAACTTTACCCTCGCCTGTGAAAAAATATTCAGTTGCCCGGGCAAAGTCGTGGTGATGGGGATGGGGAAATCCGGACATATTGGGCGGAAGATGGCGGCCACTTTTGCCAGCACCGGCACCCCCTCATTTTTCGTGCATCCGGGCGAAGCCGCGCATGGCGATTTAGGCATGGTCTCGCCGCAGGATGTGGTGATCGCCATCTCTAACTCCGGCGAATCCAATGAGATAGCAGCGTTAATCCCGGTATTAAAACGTCTTCATGTCCCGCTTATCTGCATGACCGGCCGTCCGGAAAGCAGCATGGCGCGTGCGGCAGATGTGCATCTGTGTGTTAAAGTGCCCAAGGAAGCTTGCCCGTTAGGCCTGGCGCCGACCAGCAGCACCACCGCAACGCTGGTGATGGGCGATGCCCTTGCCGTGGCGTTATTAAAAGCACGCGGCTTCACCGCGGAAGATTTTGCGTTATCGCATCCGGGTGGCGCACTGGGCCGTAAGCTTTTGCTGCGTGTTAACGATATTATGCATACGGGTGATGAGATTCCGCATGTTAATAAAAGCGCCAGCCTGCGTGACGCCTTACTTGAGATCACACGTAAAAATCTCGGCATGACCGTCATTTGCGATGATGCAATGAAGATTGACGGTATTTTCACGGATGGCGATTTACGTCGCGTCTTTGATATGGGCGTAGATGTACGCCAGTTAGGCATTGCCGATGTGATGACCCCTGGAGGCATTCGCGTGCGTCCGGGCATTCTTGCCGTTGATGCCCTGAACTTAATGCAGTCCCGCCATATCACTTCGGTAATGGTTGCTGATGGCGACCAGTTACTCGGTGTGTTACATATGCATGATCTGCTGCGTGCAGGTGTAGTGTAAGAAACTCAAGGATAAAGAAAATGAGTAAAGCAGGTGCGTCGCTTGCGACCTGTTATGGACCCGTCAACGCTGACGTTATCACCCGGGCTGAGAACATCCGTTTGCTGATCCTGGATGTGGATGGCGTATTGTCTGATGGTCTGATTTATATGGGCAACAACGGTGAAGAGCTGAAGGCTTTTAACGTCCGCGATGGCTACGGAATTCGCTGTGCGCTCACTTCCGGTATTGAGGTTGCTATTATTACCGGACGAAAGGCTAAACTTGTAGAAGATCGCTGTGCCACATTGGGGATCACGCATCTGTATCAGGGGCAGTCAGACAAACTGATCGCCTTTGACGATCTGCTTGGAAAACTGGCGATCGCGCCGGAAAATGTGGCCTATGTTGGCGATGACCTGATCGACTGGCCAGTGATGGCAAAAGTGGGATTAAGCGTAGCGGTGGCGGATGCCCATCCATTGCTGATTCCACGCGCCGACTACGTCACCCGTATCGATGGGGGACGCGGCGCTGTACGTGAAGTCTGCGATTTATTACTCCTGGCGCAGGGCAAACTGGACGAGGCCAAAGGGCAATCGATATGAGCAAAACCAGACGTTGGGTTATCATTCTACTGTCGCTGGCTGTCCTTGTGATGATTGGTATTAACCTGGCAGACAAAGACGAGGCCACTCAGGTCGCCGTCAATAACAACGAGCCAACCTATAAAAGCGAACATACCGATACCGTCGTGTATAGTCCGGAAGGCGCGCTGAGCTATCACTTGATCGCCCAACACGTTGAATATTATTCGGAGCAAGCGGTTTCGTGGTTTACTCAACCGGTATTAACCACGTTTGATAAAGATAAAGTACCGACCTGGTCAATCAAAGCCGATAAAGCCAAATTGACCAACGATCGAATGCTGTATCTGTACGGCCATGTTGAAGTTAACGCCCTGGTGCCTGACTCTCAACTACGCAGAATTACGACCGATAACGCACAGATTAACCTGGTGACTCAAGACGTCACTTCTGATGATCTTGTCACGTTATATGGCACAACATTTAACTCCAGCGGACTGAAGATGCGCGGCAACTTACGCAACAAGAACGCCGAGCTGATTGAAAAGGTTAGAACCTCATATGAAATCCAAAATAAACAAACTCAGCCTTAATCTTGTGCTTGCCAGTTCACTTCTGGCCGCCAGCATTCCGGCATTTGCCGTCACCGGCGATACCGAGCAGCCGATTCATATCGAGTCGGACCAGCAGTCCCTGGATATGCAGGGCAACGTGGTGACGTTTACTGGTAACGTGATTGTGACTCAGGGCACCATCAAAATTAATGCCGATAAAGTCGTTGTGACCCGCCCGGGCGGTGAAGACGGTAAAGAAGTGATTGATGGTTACGGTGAGCCCGCCACCTTTTACCAGATGCAGGACAACGGTAAGCCAGTGAAAGGCCGCGCCTCACACATGCACTATGAACTGGCGAAAGACTTCGTCGTGCTCACCGGTAAGGCTTACCTGGAACAGCTCGATAGCAACATCACGGGTGATAAGATCACCTATCTGGTAAAAGAGCAGAAAATGCAGGCCTTCAGCGATAAAGGCAAACGCGTCACCACCGTTCTGGTTCCGTCGCAGTTGCAGGACAAAAACAAGGCTCCGGCAGAGAAAAAAGGTAACTGATTCGTTATGGCAACATTAACTGCAAAGAACCTTGCAAAGGCCTATAAGGGCCGCCGTGTGGTGGAAGATGTCAGTCTGACCGTCAACTCCGGGGAGATCGTCGGTCTGCTTGGTCCTAACGGTGCGGGCAAGACAACGACATTTTACATGGTGGTCGGCATTGTCCCGCGCGATGCGGGCAACATTATCATCGATGACGAAGATATCAGTCTGCTGCCACTGCATGCGCGCGCGCGTCGCGGCATCGGCTACCTACCGCAGGAAGCGTCTATTTTCCGTCGCCTGAGCGTGTTTGATAACCTGATGGCGGTACTGCAAATTCGTGACGATCTCACTAGTGAGCAGCGGGAAGATCGCGCCAATGAGCTGATGGAAGAATTCCATATCGAACATCTGCGTGACAGCATGGGCCAATCGCTCTCCGGTGGTGAACGACGCCGTGTGGAAATCGCCCGCGCGCTGGCCGCGAATCCGAAATTTATCCTGCTTGATGAACCGTTTGCCGGTGTTGACCCGATTTCCGTTATCGATATCAAACGGATCATCGAACACCTGCGCGACAGCGGGCTTGGGGTGTTGATTACCGACCATAACGTCCGCGAAACGCTGGCAGTTTGTGAGCGCGCCTATATCGTGAGCCAGGGACACCTGATCGCCCACGGCACGCCGACAGAAATACTGCAGGATGAGCACGTTAAGCGCGTATACCTTGGGGAAGACTTCAGACTCTGATAGGGTAGAAGACTTCACGTCACCGCAGGAGAAAACCACTCTGAACATGAAGCAAGGTTTGCAACTCAGGCTTAGCCAACAACTGGCGATGACGCCTCAGCTACAACAGGCTATCCGTCTGTTGCAGTTGTCCACGCTGGAACTTCAGCAAGAACTTCAGCAAGCGCTGGAAAGTAACCCACTGCTCGAGCAAACCGATCTTCACGACGAAATTGATACCCAGGAAAAACAGGACAGCGAATCCCTCGATACCGCAGATGCGCTCGAACAAAAAGAGATGCCAGAGGAATTGCCGCTTGACGCCAGTTGGGATGAAATCTACACCGCCGGTACGCCTTCAGGCACCAGCGGAGATTACATTGACGACGAACTGCCTGTTTATCAGGGGGAGACCACGCAATCGCTGCAGGATTACCTGATGTGGCAAGTGGAGCTGACCCCGTTCTCGGATACCGATCGCGCCATTGCGACATCAATTGTTGATGCGGTTGACGAAACCGGTTATCTCACCGTGACCCTGGACGATATTCTCGAAAGCATGGGCGATGACGACGTCGGTATGGATGAAATCGAAGCCGTGCTTAAACGCGTTCAGCGCTTTGATCCCGTTGGCGTGGCAGCCAAAGATCTGCGTGACTGCTTACTGATCCAACTTTCGCAATTTGATAAGTCCACACCATGGCTGGAAGAAGCGCGCCTGATCATCAGCGATCACCTCGATCTGTTAGCCAACCATGACTTTCGCTCGCTGATGCGCGTAACCCGACTGAAAGAAGACGTGCTGAAAGAAGCCGTCAACCTCATCCAGTCGCTCGATCCCCGCCCAGGACAGTCGATCCAAACCGGCGAGCCGGAATACGTCATCCCGGATGTGCTGGTGCGTAAGCATAACGATCGTTGGGTGGTCGAACTCAACGGCGACAGCATTCCACGCTTGCAGATTAACCAGCACTACGCCGCGATGTGCAATAGCGCGCGCAACGATGCCGACAGCCAGTTTATTCGTAGCAATTTGCAGGATGCGAAGTGGCTGATTAAAAGTCTGGAAAGCCGCAATGATACGCTGCTGCGCGTCAGTCGCTGTATCGTTGAACAGCAGCAGGCCTTCTTTGAGCAAGGCGAAGAATTTATGAAACCGATGGTGCTGGCGGATATCGCCCAGGCCGTCGAGATGCACGAATCGACCATTTCCCGAGTGACCACGCAAAAGTATTTGCACAGTCCGCGCGGCATATTTGAACTGAAGTATTTCTTTTCCAGTCACGTTAACACTGAAGGCGGGGGCGAAGCCTCATCCACAGCGATCCGCGCACTGGTGAAGAAATTAATTGCTGCGGAGAACCCCGCGAAACCGCTGAGTGACAGCAAGTTAACCTCTATGCTGTCGGATCAGGGTATCATGGTGGCGCGCCGCACCGTTGCGAAGTACCGAGAGTCTTTATCCATTCCGCCGTCTAACCAGCGCAAACAACTGGTGTGACCCAACCGATAAGGAAGACACTATGCAGCTCAACATCACTGGAAACAACGTCGAAATCACGGAAGCTCTGCGCGAGTTTGTTAATACCAAATTCGCCAAGCTTGAACAATATTTCGACCGGATTAATCAGGTCTATATTGTGTTGAAAGTGGAGAAGGTTACACATATCTCGGATGCAACACTGCATGTAAACGGTGGTGAAATTCATGCCAGCGCGGAAGGTCAGGATATGTACGCCGCCATTGACGGTTTAATTGATAAACTGGCTCGGCAGTTAACAAAACATAAAGATAAACTGAAACAGCACTAACTTTCCGGGCAGTTAGCGGGTGCAGGACGGCCTGTTGTGCAGCACAACGGGCCATTTGTACAGTTAGCGCTTAGGTGAAATTATGACAAATAACGATACGACTCTACAACTGAGCAATGTTCTTAACCAGGAATGTACGCGCGCGGCCGTTCACTGCCAAAGCAAGAAACGCGCACTGGAAATCATCAGTGAACTGGCGGCAAAACAGCTCAGCTTGCCCTCTCAGGTGGTATTTGAAGCCATTCTGACGCGTGAAAAAATGGGCAGTACCGGCATCGGTAATGGTATTGCCATCCCGCACGGCAAGCTGGAAGAAGACACGATGCGCGCGGTTGGCGTGTTTGTGCAACTCGAAACCCCCATCGCCTTCGACGCCATTGATAATCAACCCGTCGATCTGCTTTTCGCCCTGCTGGTCCCGGCAGACCAAACCAAGACGCATTTGCATACATTATCGCTGGTCGCCAAACGTCTGGCAGATAAAGCCATCTGCCGTCGCCTGCGCGCCGCACAGAGTGACCAGGAGTTGTATCAAATCATCACGGACACCGAAGGTGGACAGGATGAAGCATAACAACCCAATGGCATCCTTTTTTGTCGTTGTGAGGAGAAACAGTACATGGTACTGATGATCGTCAGCGGTCGTTCAGGGTCAGGCAAATCCGTTGCCCTGCGTGCGCTGGAAGATATGGGTTTTTACTGCGTGGATAACCTTCCCGTAGTGCTGTTGCCCGATCTGGCTCGTACACTGGCCGATCGCCAGATTTCTGCGGCCGTCAGCATTGATGTGCGTAACATGCCGGAATCCCCGGAGATTTTCGAGCAGGCAATGAACAATCTGCCTGAAGGCTTCTCACCGCAGTTGCTGTTCCTTGATGCCGACCGTAACACGCTGATTCGCCGCTACAGCGACACGCGTCGTTTACACCCCCTCTCCAGCAAAAACTTGTCGCTGGAAAGCGCTATCGATAAAGAAAGCGATTTGCTGGAGCCGCTGCGTTCCCGCGCAGACCTGATTGTTGATACCTCCGAAATGTCCGTACACGAACTGGCGGAAATGCTGCGTACCCGACTGCTGGGCAAACGTGAACGTGAATTGACGATGGTATTCGAATCCTTTGGTTTCAAACACGGTATCCCGATTGACGCGGACTACGTCTTTGACGTGCGCTTCCTGCCCAACCCACACTGGGATCCGAAGCTGCGCCCGATGACCGGTCTTGACCGCCCTGTCGCCGCCTTCCTCGACAGGCACACAGAAGTACACAATTTTATCTACCAGACCCGCAGCTATCTTGAGCTATGGTTACCCATGCTGGAGACCAACAACCGCAGCTACCTCACTGTAGCCATCGGCTGTACCGGCGGGAAACACCGTTCGGTGTATATTGCAGAGCAGTTGGCAGACTACTTCCGCTCACGCGGTAAAAACGTGCAGTCACGCCATCGTACGCTGGAAAAACGTAAATCATGACCGTGAAGCAAACCGTTGAAATCACTAATAAGCTGGGCATGCATGCCCGGCCAGCAATGAAACTTTTTGAATTGATGCAGGGTTTCGAAGCAGAAGTTTTGCTGCGTAATGATGAAGGAACGGAAGCCGAGGCAAACAGCGTTATCGCGCTGCTGATGCTGGATTCTGCGAAGGGGCGGCAGATAGAAGTTGAAGCCACAGGCCCGCAGGAAGTTGAAGCTCTGGCCGCGGTGGTTGCCCTGTTTAATTCAGGGTTTGACGAAGATTAATCGAGTACACAGAACGTAGCCAGTAGGCCGGATAAGGCGTTTACGCCGCATTCGGCAATAACTCCGCTAATACAGCTTATTTTCCCGCATAAACGACTCACCGCCTAACTGGCGCATTTGGCGCATAATCCACGCCTGACGGCTACGCACATAACCCGAAGGCGCATTCGCTTTAAAACGTAAAGGATTAGGTAGGACCGCCGCCAGCAAGGCCGCTTCAGACATACTTAAGCGACTGGCAGGTTTATGAAAATACCGCTGCGCCGCCGCCTCCACGCCAAAAATGCCGTCGCCAAACTCCGCAACGTTCAGATAGACGGTCAGAATACGTTTCTTGCTCCAGACCGTTTCCATCCCCAGCGTGAGCCCGGCTTCAAGGCCCTTACGCACCCAGCTACGTCCATCCCACAGAAAGAGGTTTTTTGCCGTCTGTTGCGATAACGTTGACGCCCCGCGAATACGGTTTTCATTACGTTCATTATGCGCCAGCGCTTTCTCGATGGCAGAGACATCGAATCCCCAATGGTCAGGGAACTTCTGGTCCTCGGCGGCAATCACCGCCAGCCCCATCCACGGTGAGATCTCATCCATACTCACCCAGTCCGAGTGCGCCACATACCCGAAATCACCGGATAACCATGCGCCCAGTTGCCGCTCGACCATCACCGCCGAAAACGGCACCGGCATCACGCTGAAAAGGGCGATGCCCCCGCCCCAGAATACGGCGAGGACGATAACCGCCCGTAGAAAGATACGCCGCAGAAAAGCGGTAACGCCTGTTCTCATTCAACCAACACCAGCACACGCGAGACCAGTTTATCGATGCCACTCGCGGCCTGAGCGATATCCTGCGCCAGCATATAGGCGGGCGTGGTGACAATTTTGTTGTCTTCATCAACGACAATGTCATCAACCGGACAAGGCACATGTTCAGCGCCCATCTCCTCCAGTACCTCTGCCGTATCGATATCCGTGCCAATGGTCAGACGCAGCGGAAAATCAAAAATTTTGGGTAACATGGCGGGCGCAATACACATAAATCCCAACGGTTTCCCCATCTGATGCATGGCAACTGCCAGCGCGGCTAAATCACTGTCAACCCGGCATTCGCTGCCCTGGCTGGCAAAATTACTCAGATTTTTGGCGGCGCCAAACCCACCTGGCACGATCAACGCATCCAGTTCCGTTGAAACCGCCTGAGCAAGCGGGCGAATCTCGCCGCGTGTGAGACGAGCGGCTTCAATCAGGACATTGCGTGTTTCCGGCATCGGCTCGCCGGTCAGATGATTAATCACATCAGCTTGTTGTTTATCCGGTGCGAAGCAGACGGCCTGCGCGCCATTGCGGGCAATGGCCAGCAGCGTGAGTACGGTTTCATGGATCTCTGCACCGTCATACACACCGCATCCGCTGAGCACGACTCCCACTTTTTTCATCGTGATACTCCTTTCTCAACTGGCTGAAACATATTAGTTATTATGATTTAAATGCTACGCTTCACACATTTAACTGATTCATGTAACAAATTATTTAAGATTTGCTATCTTAACTGCGTGCGGCCTGAAAAATAGGGCTGTGCCTTTGTAAACAATGACAATAAGTTACGGCGCAGCCACGATTTCCCTGGTGTTGGCGCAGTATTCGCGCACCCCGGTCAAGCCGGGGTCATTTTTTTTCCACACTCGCCACCCAGGCTTTTAGTACCGCCACGTCGTGCTGCCACTCCTGCTTCATCTCTTCAATCCATTCAGCAACGTTATCTTCCCAGGCTGGAAGATCTGGCGACTGGATTTGCTGACCTAACTGTTGCAGATGGCGCAGCCCCACCGAACCTGCCGCACCTTTAATTTTATGACCTTCCTCAACCACGCCTTTTTTATCACGTGCAGTCAGATTGGATTCCAGCACGCTCAAATATCCCGGCATCATCTTCTCAAACACCGCCAGCCCGTCGGTAATTAACTTCGGTCCCACCAGCTCGAGGTATTGTTCCAACATAGGAATATCTAACAGCGCTTGCGATTTACTGCTCTCTTCAGATGTCACAGTGCTCTCCTCTTTGTTTCGGGTATCCCAGTATTTTTTGATCATGGCGGTTAAAGCCGGGACTGACAGCGGCTTACTCAGCACGTCGTCCATTCCCGCATCCAGATACTCTTTTTTATCTTTCAGAACGTTGGCGGTAAGGGCCACCAGCGGCGGCAGATCTTCACGCGCGTATTTTTGCGTAAGCTCGCGGGAGATATCCAGCCCGGTCATATCCGGTAGCTGAATATCCAGCAATACCAGGTCATATTCACCCGGCGTGAACATTTCCAGCGCGGCTTTCCCGGTCATGGCGACATCCACGCTATTACCCAGTTTTTCCAGCACTGAGCGCGCGACAATGACGTTCAGTTCAATGTCTTCCACCAGCAGGACATTCAGGGCGGGCAGCGGCATGTCATCGTCTTCAAAAGCGTCTTCAATCTCTTCCGCTACCGCAGGCGCATGCACAGTCAGCGTAAAGACAGAGCCTTTACCAGCCTGGCTGGAGACCGTAATATCGCCGCCCATATTTTTCGCCAGACGCTTTGATACGGCCAGACCAATCCCGGTTCCTGTTGCCGGTTTGCCGCCGTTACTGTCCTTCACCTGATAATACATGGCGAAGATTTTATCCTGTTCATCCTGCGGAATGCCGATCCCGGAATCTTCTACCTCGAAATGCAGCATATTCCCCTGGTCATAGCGCGCCCGCACGGTCACCTGCCCCTGCTGGGTAAACTTCACGGCGTTGCTGATCAGATTCCACAGAATCTGGCGCAAACGCGTGCCGTCGGTAATCACTTTATGCGGCAACGGTAGCGTTGGCTCAAGCACAAAACGCAGCCCTTTTTGCTGCGCCTGCAGGCCAGAGAGGTTTTCCAGATCCGCCATAAAGCTGGTGAAATCGATCGGCTGGTTATCGAGCTGGACTTTACGCCGCTCCATCTTATCCATATCGATAATATCGTTGAAAATATTGCCCAGCGTCACGGCTGAGACGTGGATAGTTTTCAGGTATTTTTCCTGCTCGGCGGTCAAATCCGTATCCAGCAGGATCCGGCTTAAGCCAACAATACCGTTCAGCGGCGTACGCAGCTCGTGACTGATGGTGGAAATAAACGTGGTCTTATCGCGGCTGGCGCGTTCAAGCGCGTCCTGATAACGCTTACGTTCGGTAATATCGCGACCAAAGCCCATCAGGCCATGTCGTTTACCGACGCGGTCGTAGTAAGGCACTTTACGAATTTCAAAGCAGGCTTTGCGTCCATCCGGATAGTCCAGCCACTGTTCATAGGTGAGCGAGACGTTATGACGAAACACCTTCTCGTCGGTCTCAATAACTTTTTCAGCCGCCTCAGGGGAGTAAACGTCAGCCGGTTTCAAATTCACCAGTTGCTTTTCGCTCTTGCCGGTCAGCAACTCCATGGCGCGGTTACAGCCGGAAAATTCTTTATCTTCATTACGATAAAAGACCAGGTCCGGCGAGGCATCAAGGAAAGAGCGTAAAAATGAAGACTGTTGCTCAAGCTGAATCTGCGCTTCTTCGCGCTCTTTGATTTCGACCTTCAGTTGCTCAAACGTTTCCTGACGCTCCGCTTCAGCTTTTTCGCGCTCAACAATTTCCTGATTGAGCTGGGCGATATTATCTTTCAACTGCACATTGAGCTTGAGATCGCGCTCGCGCATCTCTTCCAGCTTTTGCACCAGCCGTGACAGACGCTGCCGGGATTCCTCCAGTTGCTCCACCACCACTGACAAAAAATAGACGGCCCAGGGGGTAATTAACAGACCAAAAAAGATAGAGCGGATGACATCAATGCTTTCTACCTGGCCATGCAGCACCATGGTGACAGCCATTTGCACCACAATTGCCAACACGACCAAAGCCAGCGCTAATAGCAGCGAAAAGCGCACCAGACCTAACTTCATCATCAGGTCGACATAATATTGCGCCAGCATACGAATTTGCTTCATAGAGGGTTCCTTCACGACAACTTGGCACAATAATACTCAATTCTCAGCGTGACGTTGAAGATTGTGCAAGAAATGCGGCGGTTATCGGTGAAATGACCGGGTAGGCGGTAGGCCGGATAAGTTCATCGTAGGCCTGATAAGCGAAGCGCCATCAGGCAAGCAGGCGCAGATTGCCTGATGGCGGCTTTGCCTTATCAGGCCTACATACTAGCTCCCCAGTTGTACCCACGGCGTACCCAGCGCCGAGCCTTGCACGCCGTGCTCGTTAAGGTACTTATCCAGTTCGACCATCCCCGTCCAGCGATTTTCACACCATAGCGGCGCCAACAGCGTTGGGCGACGCGCGCTGGCGGAAATACGATGATAAATCACCTCCGGCGGCGTATGGCGGATCATCTCCCCTGCGGTAATCGTGTAGTCGTCCAGTTCAATCCCGTTCAGCCGCCCGGCTTCCCAGGCTTTCGCCATCGTACTGCCTTTCACAATATGCAGCGGATGCAGCTTAATACCGTCAACGCCCGTCTCCACCACACGTTCCATGGTTTGCAGACATTCTGCCTGCCCTTCTCCCGGCAGACCGACGATCAGATGCGAGCACACTTTCAGCCCGCGCTCGCGCGCCAGCCGCGTGGTGTTTTGGTAGCAGGCGAAATCATGGCCGCGGTTAATTCGGTGCAAGGTTTTGTCATGCGCGGTTTGCAGGCCGAGCTCCAACCACACTTCATAGCCCAGGTCTTTATACTCGCAAAGCAGATCAAGCACCGCTTCCGGCACACAGTCGGGGCGCGTCCCAACGCACAACCCGACGATACTGGCCTGGCTGACCGCCTGTTGATACATCGAACGCAGCACCTGTACTTCAGCAAAGGTGCTGGTGTAGGCCTGGAAATAGGCCAGATAGCGTTTCGCACGATTGACCAGGTGCGCCTGATGTTCAAGCTGCTCGGCAATGGAATGGTGCTGCTGCGCTTCATCGGCAAACGAGGCGACATTACAGAAAGTACATCCGCCGCGCCCGATGGTGCCATCGCGATTTGGGCAGCTAAAGCCGCCGTGCAGCGTGAGTTTATGAACCTTTTGTCCATAACGGCGAGAAAGATCCCCACCAAACATATTGACTAATTTCTGTAACTGCATAATCTGGTAGACCGCGCCTTGAAAAGAGGCCAAAGCCTGCCATTTTTTGCCCCAGTCGGCGATGACCTGGATCAATCGCCCTGGCGAGCCTTTATTCATTGCATAACAAATCAAAATAATCGAAATTTCATTCACTAAAAATGTAATTACTTTTCCTTATATTCGACTCTTTTTTTTATCTTCTTATACTCTTTGCATAAAAACAGTATCTTTAAGACGCCAAAACTTTAAAAACCAGCATAAAATGCCAAACATCTTGATAAACAAAGGCAGGACGAGGGATATACAGCCGTTCTGACAGTGAGACAGATCACACTTCCCTGACCGTTCCTCCTACGTTAAACCTATGTAAAAAACCCTTTTATTTCAGCAATTTCATAAAGTTAATTGCCCTATAGCACATTTTTGCATAAATAAGATTGCCATTTGACCTGTGTGTGGATTCCCGATAACGTGGAAATCCGCTGGAAGCTTTCTGGATGAGCAGCCTGCTCATCATATTTATGCAGTAATTGAGATTCCCTCTGAAGCAAGTCCTCAAACTTGTTTGACCTGTGCGAAAAGGATAAAGAGGGCGAATGCGAGGTAAGCGTATGCACGCAAACCCCGTCGCCATGCTCTTGGTGTGCCCGTGCGCAACGGTTCAGATGGGAATCCCGCAGAGCCTGGGGAGGTTCACTCATATGTTGTACGATAAATCTCTTGAGAGGGATAACTGTGGTTTCGGCCTGATCGCCCACATAGAAGGCGAACCTAGCCACAAGGTAGTGCGTACCGCCATACACGCACTGGCCCGCATGCAGCACCGTGGCGCAATTCTTGCCGATGGAAAAACCGGCGATGGTTGCGGTCTGCTGTTACAAAAACCGGATCGCTTTTTCCGCATCGTGGCGCAAGAGCGCGGCTGGCGTTTAGCCAAAAATTACGCCGTCGGCATGATCTTTTTAAATAAAGACGCTGAACTGGCGGCAGCCTCTCGTCGCATAGTCGAAGAAGAATTACAGCAGGAGACCCTGTCGATTGTCGGCTGGCGCGACGTGCCGACCAACGAAGGTGTTCTCGGTGAAATCGCTCTATCCTCCCTGCCTCGTATTGAGCAAATTTTCGTTAACGCCCCTGCGGGTTGGCGCCCACGTGATATGGAACGCCGCCTGTTCATCGCCCGCCGTCGTATTGAAAAACGCCTCCTGCAAGATAAAGACTTCTACGTCTGTAGCCTGTCGAATCTGGTGAACATTTATAAAGGTCTGTGTATGCCGGCGGATCTGCCGCGCTTTTACCTGGACCTCGCGGACCTGCGTCTGGAATCGGCCATCTGCCTGTTCCACCAGCGCTTCTCCACCAACACCGTGCCGCGCTGGCCGCTGGCGCAGCCGTTCCGCTACCTGGCGCACAATGGCGAAATCAACACCATCACAGGTAACCGCCAGTGGGCGCGCGCCCGTACCTATAAATTCCAGACGCCACTGATCCCTGACCTGCATGACGCGGCGCCGTTCGTCAACGAAACAGGATCTGACTCCAGCTCCATGGATAACATGCTGGAGCTGCTGCTGGCGGGCGGGATGGACATCATCCGCGCCATGCGCTTACTGGTGCCGCCGGCCTGGCAGAACAACCCGGATATGGATCCGGAGCTACGCGCGTTCTTTGACTTCAACTCTATGCACATGGAACCGTGGGACGGCCCGGCGGGCATCGTCATGTCCGATGGTCGCTTTGCCGCCTGTAACCTCGATCGTAACGGCCTGCGCCCGGCGCGCTACGTCATCACCAAAGACAAGCTGATTACCTGCGCCTCTGAAGTCGGGATCTGGGATTATCAGCCGGATGAAGTGGTGGAAAAAGGCCGCGTCGGCCCTGGCGAGCTGATGGTTATCGACACCCGCAGCGGCCGCATTCTGCACTCAGCGGAAACCGATAATGACCTGAAAAGCCGCCACCCCTACAAAGAGTGGATGGAGAAAAACGTTCGTCGCCTGGTGCCGTTCGAAGAGCTGGCTGACGATCAGGTCGGCAGCCGCGAGCTGGACGATGATACCCTCGCCAGCTACCAGAAACAGTTTAACTACAGCGCCGAAGAGCTGGATTCCGTCATTCGCGTGCTCGGTGAAAACGGCCAGGAAGCGGTCGGCTCAATGGGTGACGATACCCCGTTTGCCGTGCTGTCCAGCCAGCCGCGCATCATTTATGACTACTTCCGCCAGCAGTTCGCGCAGGTGACTAACCCGCCGATCGACCCGCTGCGTGAAGCGCACGTTATGTCACTGGCCACCAGCATCGGTCGCGAAATGAACGTCTTCTGCGAAGCCGAAGGTCAGGCACACCGTCTGAGCTTTAAATCGCCGATCCTGCTGTACTCCGATTTCACCCAGCTCACCACCATGAAAGAGGAGCATTATCGCGCTGACCGGCTGGATATCACCTTTGATGTGACCGAAACCACGCTTGAAGAGACCGTCAAAGCCTTGTGCGATAAGGCGGAACAGATGGTACGTAACGGCACGGTACTGCTGGTGCTCTCTGACCGTAACATCGCGAAAAACCGCTTGCCGGTTCCGGCACCGATGGCCGTGGGCGCAGTGCAAACGCGTCTGGTAGAACAAAGCCTGCGTTGCGACGCCAACATCATCGTTGAAACGGCGAGCGCGCGTGACCCGCACCACTTCGCGGTGCTGCTCGGCTTCGGTGCGACGGCCATTTATCCGTATCTGGCCTATGAAACGCTGGGGCGTCTGATCGACACTCAGGCGATTGCCAAAGATTACCGGACCGTGATGCTGAACTACCGTAACGGCATCAACAAAGGTCTGTACAAGATCATGTCCAAAATGGGCATCTCAACCATCGCCTCTTACCGCTGCTCGAAGCTGTTTGAAGCCGTTGGTCTGCACGATGATGTCGTGGCGCTGTGCTTCCAGGGCGTAGTCAGCCGCATCAGCGGCGCAGCTTTTACCGACTTCCAGCAGGATCTGCTAAACCTCTCGAAACATGCCTGGCTGGCTCGGAAACCGATTAGCCAGGGCGGTTTGCTGAAGTACGTCCACGGCGGCGAATACCACGCTTACAACCCGGACGTGGTACGCACGCTGCAACAGGCTGTACAAAGCGGCGAATACAGCGACTATCAGGAATATGCCAAGCTGGTCAATGAGCGTCCGGCGGCCACGCTGCGCGATCTGCTGGCGATTACGCCTGGCGATGAAGCCGTGAGCATTGACGAGGTAGAGCCCGCGAGCGAATTATTTAAACGCTTTG
This sequence comes from Citrobacter werkmanii, assembly GCF_008693645.1. Lineage (NCBI taxonomy): Bacteria > Pseudomonadati > Pseudomonadota > Gammaproteobacteria > Enterobacterales > Enterobacteriaceae > Citrobacter > Citrobacter werkmanii. Next base: position 4,573,389 of record NZ_CP044101.1, read on the forward strand.
ATACCGCAGCCATGTCTATCGGCGCATTAAGCCCGGAAGCACATGAGGCGCTGGCGGAAGCGATGAACAGCATCGGCGGTAACTCTAACTCCGGCGAAGGCGGCGAAGATCCTGCGCGTTATGGCACCAACAAGGTATCGCGTATTAAGCAGGTGGCTTCCGGTCGCTTTGGCGTAACCCCGGCGTACCTGGTCAACGCCGACGTCATTCAGATTAAAGTCGCTCAGGGCGCGAAGCCGGGCGAAGGCGGTCAGTTACCGGGTGATAAAGTTACCCCGTACATCGCCAAACTGCGCTATTCGGTGCCGGGGGTGACGCTGATCTCCCCGCCGCCGCACCACGATATCTACTCTATCGAGGACTTAGCGCAGCTGATTTTCGACCTTAAACAGGTTAACCCGAAAGCGATGATCTCGGTGAAGCTGGTGTCCGAACCGGGTGTCGGCACCATCGCTACCGGCGTGGCAAAAGCCTATGCGGATCTGATCACCATCGCCGGCTACGACGGCGGCACCGGCGCAAGCCCGCTCTCCTCTGTGAAATATGCGGGCTGCCCATGGGAGCTGGGTCTGGTGGAAACCCAGCAGGCGTTGGTCGCCAACGGTCTGCGTCATAAGATTCGTCTGCAGGTCGATGGCGGCCTGAAAACCGGCGTGGATATCATTAAAGCGGCGATTCTTGGCGCGGAAAGCTTTGGTTTCGGCACCGGCCCAATGGTCGCGCTGGGCTGTAAATACCTGCGTATTTGCCATCTGAATAACTGCGCAACCGGCGTGGCAACTCAGGACGACAAACTGCGTAAGAACCACTATCACGGTCTGCCGTTCAAAGTGACCAACTACTTTGAATTTATCGCCCGCGAAGTGCGCGAGCTGATGGCCGAGCTGGGCGTGAAACGTCTGGTGGATCTGATTGGTCGTACCGACCTGCTCAAAGAACTGGAAGGGTTTACCGCCAAACAGCAGAAGCTGGAGCTGTCGCGTCTGCTGGAAACCGCCGAGCCGCATCCTGGTAAGGCGTTGTTCTGCACCGAGAACAACCCGCCGTTTGATAACGGCGTGCTGAACGCACAGCTACTGCAACAGGCAAAACCGTATGTCGACGAGCGCCAGAGCAAAACCTTCTGGTTCGATATCCGCAACACCGACCGTTCCGTCGGCGCGTCGCTGTCTGGCTATATTGCCCAAACCCACGGCGATCAGGGCCTGGCATCTGACCCGATTAAAGCGCACTTCAACGGTACTGCAGGCCAGAGCTTTGGCGTGTGGAACGCGGGCGGCGTGGAGCTGTATCTGACCGGCGATGCCAACGACTATGTCGGCAAAGGTATGGCGGGCGGCCTTATCGCGATTCGTCCGCCAATAGGTTCCGCATTCCTCAGTCATAAAGCGAGCATCATCGGTAATACCTGCCTGTACGGCGCCACCGGCGGTCGTCTGTTTGCGGCAGGTCGTGCGGGCGAGCGCTTTGCGGTGCGTAACTCCGGCGCAATCACCGTGGTGGAAGGTATCGGCGACAACGGCTGCGAATACATGACCGGCGGCATCGTCTGTATTCTCGGCAAAACGGGCGTTAACTTCGGGGCAGGTATGACGGGCGGATTCGCCTACGTACTGGATGAAGATGGCGATTTCCGCAAGCGCGTGAACCCGGAACTGGTGGAAGTGCTGGACGTTGATTCTCTGGCCATTCACGAGGAACACCTGCGCGGTCTGATTACCGAGCACGTACAACATACCGGCTCTTCACGCGGCGAAGAGATCCTGGCTAACTGGCCAGCATTCTCAGCGAAATTCGCGCTGGTAAAACCAAAATCCAGTGATGTGAAAGCACTGTTGGGTCACCGTAGTCGTAGCGCAGCAGAGCTGCGTGTGCAGGCGCAGTAAGGGGTAGCAGCAATGAGTCAGAACGTATACCAATTTATCGACCTGCAGCGCGTTGATCCGCCTAAGAAACCGCTGAAGATCCGTAAGATCGAGTTTATCGAGATCTACGAGCCTTTTTCTGAAGGCCAGGCGAAAGCGCAGGCGGATCGCTGCCTGTCCTGCGGCAACCCGTACTGCGAGTGGAAATGCCCGGTGCATAACTACATCCCAAACTGGCTGAAGCTGGCCAACGAGGGGCGTATTTTTGAAGCGGCTGAGCTGTCACACCAGACCAACACCCTGCCGGAAGTTTGCGGCCGCGTCTGCCCGCAGGATCGTCTGTGTGAAGGATCCTGTACCCTGAATGACGAGTTCGGCGCGGTGACCATCGGTAACATCGAGCGCTATATCAACGATAAAGCGTTCGAAATGGGCTGGCGCCCGGATATGACCGGTGTGCGCCAGACGGACAAACGCGTGGCGATTATCGGTGCGGGGCCGGCGGGCCTGGCCTGCGCTGATGTGCTAACCCGCAACGGCGTGAAGGCAGTGGTGTTTGATCGTCATCCGGAGATCGGTGGTCTGCTGACCTTCGGCATTCCGGCTTTCAAGCTGGAGAAAGAGGTCATGACCCGCCGCCGTGAAATCTTCACCGGCATGGGTATTGAGTTCAAACTCAACGTGGAAGTGGGCCGTGACGTCCAGCTCGACGACCTGCTGAAGGATTACGACGCGGTATTCCTTGGCGTAGGTACCTATCAGTCGATGCGCGGCGGACTGGAGAACGAAGACGCTTCCGGCGTATTCGACGCCCTGCCATTCCTGATCGCTAATACCAAACAGTTGATGGGCTTTGGCGAAAGCAGCGACGAGCCGTACATCAGCATGGAAGGCAAACGCGTCGTCGTTCTCGGCGGTGGCGATACGGCAATGGACTGCGTGCGCACCTCGGTTCGCCAGAACGCAGCACACGTAATCTGCGCCTATCGCCGCGACGAAGAGAACATGCCAGGTTCCAAGCGCGAAGTGAAAAACGCGCGTGAAGAAGGCGTGGAATTCCAGTTCAACGTCCAGCCGTTAGGCGTGGAAGTGAATGCCAACGGTAAAGTATGCGGCGTGAAAATGGCACGTACCGAAATGGGCGAACCGGATGCGAAGGGTCGTCGCCGCGCGGAGATCGTCGCCGGTTCCGAGCACGTTGTACCGGCGGATGCGGTGGTACTGGCGTTTGGTTTCCGTCCGCACAGTATGGAATGGCTGGCAAAACACAGCGTCGAACTGGATTCTCAGGGCCGGATTATCGCCCCTGAGCGCAGTGACATCGCCTTTCAGACCAGCAACCCGAAAATCTTCGCCGGTGGCGATATCGTGCGCGGTTCTGATCTGGTGGTCACCGCGATTGCCGAAGGTCGTAAAGCGGCTGACGGGATTCTGAATTATCTGGAAGTGTAACTCTTCGGGCTCCCCTGCCACAGCCTGACGCTGATGGATGGGGAGCTAATATTTTTCCGCTTACATGGTCAGCTTACTGGTATTACTCACAGACGAACTCATTCGTTCGCAAACCATGCTCGAAACTCAACTCACACACGGTGGTTCACTGACGACGGAGAAAAATTAGCGAAACCATTAACCCCATGAATAATCATCAAGAAAACATCACACGAAAACGTTTGCTTTATTCTGAGAACTGTATATTATGCGGCGGATTTTTTGGGCAAAATTCATGGAGGCGTTGTGTCGCAGGACAACAATTATAGCCAGGGCCCCGTCCCTCTGGCGGCGCGAAAAGGCGTGATACCACTAACGTTTGTTATGTTGGGGCTCACATTTTTTTCCGCCAGTATGTGGACCGGTGGCACACTCGGTACCGGTCTTTCTTATAATGATTTTTTCCTCGCAGTTCTCTTCGGTAATCTTCTCCTCGGTATTTACACTGCATTTCTCGGTTTCATCGGCGCAAAAACCGGACTCTCCACCCCCCTCCTTGCTCGTTACTCATTTGGCGTGAAGGGTTCCTGGCTTCCTTCACTGCTATTAGGCGGCACCCAGGTAGGCTGGTTTGGCGTGGGTGTGGCCATGTTTGCCATCCCGGTTGGCAAAGCGACGGGGATTGACGTCAATATCCTGATTGCGGTTTCCGGCCTGCTGATGACGATGACTATCTTTTTTGGCATCTCGGCACTGACCATTTTATCTATCATCGCCGTGCCCGCCATCGTCATTCTTGGCAGCTACTCCGTCTGGCTTGCGGTGAGCGATGTCGGCGGTTTAGACCATTTAAAAGCGATTGCGCCGCAAACGCCGCTTAATTTCTCCACCGCTCTGGCGCTGGTGGTAGGCTCGTTTGTCAGCGCCGGGACGTTAACTGCTGACTTCGTTCGCTTTGGCCGCAATGCCAAAGGCGCGGTGCTGATTGCCATGGTCGCTTTTTTCCTTGGCAACTCGTTGATGTTTATCTTCGGTGCGGCGGGCGCTGCTGCAGTCGGACAAGCAGATATTTCTGACGTGATGATAGCCCAGGGCCTGCTGCTGCCAGCAATTGTGGTGCTCGGCCTGAATATCTGGACCACTAATGACAATGCGCTGTACGCATCGGGTCTGGGATTTGCCAATATTACCGGCCTTTCCAGCCGTACGCTGTCGGTGGCTAACGGCATTATCGGCACACTGTGCGCGCTGTGGCTTTACAATAACTTTGTTGGCTGGCTAACATTTCTGTCGGCAGCGATTCCGCCGATTGGCGGGGTGATTATCGCCGACTATCTGCTGAACCATCGCCGATATGCCGATTTCAGCAAAGCACGATTTATGACCGTCAACTGGATAGCTATTTTGTCCGTTGCGCTGGGCATCGCCGCCGGTCACTATATTCCCGGTATTGTGCCAGTCAACGCCGTACTCGGCGGCGTATTCAGCTATATCCTGCTGAATCCACTTTTCAATCGCAGCCTTGCTAAATCACCAGAGGTCAGCCATGCAGAACAATAACATCACCATCCGTCAGGCGCGTTTACAGGGACGCGAAGGATTATGGCAGCTCACGATTGAAAACGGGCGCTTCAGCCGGATTGAGCCTCAGGACGCAGCTCCATTGCCGCAGGGCGAAGTACTTGATGCCGAGGGTGGTCTGGCAATCCCACCGTTCGTTGAGCCACATATCCATCTGGATACCACGCAAACCGCGGGTGAGCCGAGCTGGAACCAGTCTGGTACGTTGTTTGAGGGTATTGAACGCTGGGCCGAGCGTAAGGCAATGCTGACTCACGAAGACGTAAAAGCGCGCGCGATGCAAACCCTGAAATGGCAGATGGCTAATGGCATCCAGTATGTCCGTACCCACGTTGACGTTTCCGATCCTACGCTAACGGCTTTGAAAGCCATGCTGGAAGTGAAGCAAGAGGTCGCGCCGTGGGTAGAGCTGCAAATTGTCGCATTCCCGCAAGAAGGTATTCTGTCTTATCCCAACGGTGAAGCGCTGTTAGAGGAAGCCGTGCGTTTGGGGGCCGATGTCATCGGCGCGATTCCCCACTTTGAATTTACGCGTGAATATGGCGTGGAGTCGCTGCACAAAATCTTCGCCCTGGCGCAAAAATACGACCGACTTATCGATGTGCACTGCGACGAAATTGACGATGAGCAATCACGCTTTGTTGAAACCGTCGCGGCGCTGGCGCATCGCTACAATATGGGCGAGCGCGTGACTGCCAGTCATACCACGGCAATGCACTCCTATAACGGCGCATATGCTTCCCGTCTTTTCCGCCTGTTGAAAATGTCCGGCATTAACTTTGTCGCCAATCCACTGGTGAATATTCACCTGCAAGGACGCTTTGACACTTATCCTAAACGCCGCGGCGTCACGCGCGTCAAAGAGATGCTGGAATCGGAGATCAACGTCTGCTTCGGTCATGATGACGTCTTCGATCCGTGGTATCCATTAGGCACGGCAAATATGTTACAGGTGCTGCATATGGGGTTACACGTGTGCCAGCTAATGGGATACGGACAGATAAATGATGGACTGAATCTGATCACTACCCACAGCGCGAAAACCCTGCACCTGCAGGACTATGGCCTGAGCGTGGGGAACACCGCGAATCTGGTGATTTTACCGGCTGAAAATGGATTTGACGCGGTTCGTCGCCAGACGTCTGCGCGATATTCTATTCGTCATGGGCGAGTCATAGCCGAGACAGTCCCCAGCCAAACCACGCTGCACTTGACGCAGCCGGAAGCGGTGACGTTTAAGCGCTAAATTGTTATATCCCGTGTCGGATGGCGCCAACCTTGTCATCCGACACCGTCTCTCTCATCGTCAGGCGTGTAACAAGCTGGCGCGCACCTTAATCACGACTTTTTTGATTTCCCCTGGGTCCCCCACTGCACAACCCGGTTTATGCGGTTCACCCGGCATAAAAATTGCGAATCTTCCCGGCTTTAAGGTGAGCGCCTGCTCATCGGCAATGTGATTGCACAGTTGATAATCGTCCTCAGCATGTATCTCTTCGCACTGGCGAGCAGAATCGGTCATCCCGAACAGAATGCGTTCTTCACCGGACAACAGCACCTGAATATCAATGTACTGCTGATGCAGCTCCGCTTTCTTTTGCTCTGGGCTCTGCGTGACGAACTGCATGACGTTCATAAAAATATTATCGCCCTGCAGCTCATAGCATCCTGGTACTTTCTCCTGCGGCCTTGCCGCAACGGCCAGCGTTAGCGCTTCCTGCAATACCGGATGTAATCCGGAAGAAGGCAGTGAACGCAGCTCATCGGTCATCATCATTATTCTCCCCGGGCCAACAGCGCAGCCCCCAATAATCCAGCGTCATGACGGTAATGCGCTGCCAGTAATTCCACGTGATAGGCCGCTGGCTCTTGTGCCAGATAATGTTCCACCAGCGCCAGATACCCTTCAGCCAGCCCAACGCTGCCGCCAATGACCATGCACTGGCAATCGGTCATGGCCTTCACATCAGCGACAAGCCTTGCCAATGTTCGCGCTGAGCGATGGATCAACTGGCTTGCCTGCTCATCACCCTGCCCGGCACGGCTAAAAATAGTTTTGGCGTCGCATCCGGCAAGCGCGCCTTCAGCAGCCGCCGCGATCCCACGACCAGATGCGATCGCTTCAACGCAGCCCACACGCCCGCAGCCACACACGGGTCCATGCGGATCGGCCAGCGTATGTCCCAGATGCCCGGCCAGACCGCCGACTCCGGTCAGCAGTTTCCCAGCACTCACTACCCCGCCGCCCACGCCGGTGGAAACAGTAATAAACACCATATCGCGATACTCGCCGCCAAGCGCATGATACTCAGCCCACGCCGCGGCCTGCGCATCATTGACCGCCAGCGTCGGCAAACCGGTGAGATCTTTTAGCGTTTGCCGCAGCGGAAAATGCAGCAACCCGCCGAGGTTATGCGGATTCAGCGCCAGCAGAGAACCCTCACGGATAATCCCCGTCGAGGCGATCGCCACCCGCTTCGCCTGCTCTTGTAGTGGCGCAATCAGTGCCTGTAACGCGGCGCGCAGCGCATCCGGCGTTTTGCTGGCAGGCGTTGGCAATTCACGCCGTTCGCGGATTTGCAGACTGCTGTCCACCAGCGCGGCAGCCAGTTTGGTGCCGCCAATATCAATCGCCAGCGTAGTCATGACGCAGCCTTCTGCATCGCGGTGATAAGCTTTTTATCCCACAGCTCAAATAACGACATCGTTCTTCCCTTTCGCTAGTTGCCCGGTTTAGCGCCGGGCAACCCGATTAACTTTTGGATTTCACCATGGTGCTTTTGTCACCGCCGAACGGCACGGCCCCGCTAAATGGCCGACCATCGATGGCATCATGCGTGCGTAACGCCTCAGGGCGCAGCCAGCGCTGTACGCGGGACGGCATATCGAGACCAATCAGCAGGATCACCACAAATGTCAGGCCGAAGGAGAGCGATCCCAGCGCAGTACCCAGATCCAGACGTTGTGCAATCAACGCGCCGATGATCGGCGCCAGTGCCCCGCCCAGCGCCCCAACGTTGTAGGTGAAGCCCAGACCCGCAGCACGCTGGTCGGTATCGAAATAGCCGCCGATTAATTTCGGTAAGATCCCGGAGATCCCCTGACCGAGCATTTGCTGGAAAAACAGCAGCAAACCGAGTACCCAGACGTTAGAACCACCGATCGCAAACACCGGAATAATCAGCAACTGCGAGGCCAAAAGACTGCAGACATAGGCTTTACGGGTACCCAGCCAGTCGCCAAGAAACCCACCGACGCAGCAACCGACCGCCGCGCCAAAGCCGCTAAAGAAGAGCACTCTGGCAACCGTTGAGGGGTCATACATGAGTTCGGTTTTCAGATACGTGGGCAGCAGCGCCTGAATCGGCCACGAGTAAAGGAAAGCGAACAGCACGACGACCATCAGCATGACGCCCGTGGGCCAACGCTTACCGCTGCTTTGCACCATAAAGCTAATGAAGATAAATGCGCATATCAGTCCGAGAATCGCCACGATAGCCGCATTTTGCAGATTGCCCGCAAAGCAGAACCACAACGCGGTTGCGGCGGCGAGAGTCATCAGAATATTGATAACCCGATGTTCGCCCCGGTAGAGAATGTCCACCATCGTCCGCACCGGCGCTTTGCCTTCGTGTTTCTCTTTCCAGTCTTCCGCTTCCGGAATATTTTTACGCAGCCAGAGGGCGAAGATAATCGGCAGAATGCCGATAAAAAACAGCGCGCGCCATCCCCAGACCGGGACCACCAGGCTGTAAACCTGGGCGGCGACCACGGCACCAACGGAGAAACCGGAGATCAGGAAACCACTGGCTTTGTTACGCAGGTGTTTAGGCCAGCTTTCAATGACATAGGTGGCGCTGGAGCCATACTCGCCGGCCATCCCCATCCCAATAACCAGGCGGGCGATAAACATGGTGGTGTAACCCGGCGCGAAGCCGCAAGCCAGCGTCCCTACAGAGAACAGTATGATGCTGGTAACCATCGCCAGGCGGCGTCCGTAACGGTCGCCCATGGCTCCCAACATTAACCCGCCAAACCAGCGGGAGATAAAGGCGGCTGAGATCAAACTGGCAGCCTGCACCGTCGTCAGACCGAATTCGCCTTGTACTTCCGTCAGCACAAGGGCGATTAACACAAAATCAAAACCATCAAGTAAATATCCCAGCCAGGCGGCGGAAAATGCCCGCCATTGCGCCCGATTGAGATGGCGATACCACGGGATGCTCTGGGTAGAAGTACTCATTTTACTCTCCCGACGATTTTTGTTGTTGTGCCGGATAGCGGCTTTGCCTTATCCGGCCTACGGTCGAAAATCCAGGCCGGGCGAGCGAAGCGCCCCCGGCGACCCGCGATTACGCCTTTTCCGCCAGCAGTTGGTTAGCCAGCGCTTTCAGTTCCGGCAGATAGCGTTCATCTACCGGGGCAAACGGCTTACGACACAGCGGAACAGAAACTACGTCCATATAGTGCAGTACCGTTTTCAGGCCACGGAACACGCCAACCTTAATGAGCAGATCGATAACCTTATTGCATTCAGTTTGCAGCTTTTGTGCCGTCCGGATATCGCCTTCTTTGAGCGCTTTCACAATTCCCTGATAACGCCATCCCATGATGTTGTAAGTGCTACCGATACCGCCATCTGCGCCCGCCAGCAAACCAGAAGCGAAAATCTCGTCATAACCGTTATAAAGCACCAGATCGGGATGAGCGCGGCGGATCTGTTCCATCTGATAGAGATCGCCGGAAGTTTGCTTCAGCGCGCCAACGCCAGGTAGCGTCACCAGCGTGTTGATCTGATCCAGCGTCAGTTTTACGCCGCTCAGCGCCGGGATGTTATAGACCACCATCGGCAATCCATTCGCTGAATCAATAATTGCGCGGTAATGATCGCAGTGCTCTTCGAAGCTGAACGGATAGTAAAACGGCGTGACGGCTGAAACCGCATCAAAGCCGTAGCGATACGCGGCGCTCGCCAGCTGCTGGCTCTCTTCGGTGCTCACCGTGCCAACGTGGGCGATAAGCGTCACCTTGCCTTTCGCTTCTTCGGCAACAATTTCCAGCACCTGCTCTCTTTCAACGCGATGTTGGACAAAGGCCTCGCCCGTAGAGCCACCGACATAGAGCCCATCAATACCCTGGCCAATGTTGAAACGCACCAGCCGGCGCAGGCTCTCAACATCCAGCCGCTGTTGGTTATCGAATGGGGTTAACAACGCTGGCATTACGCCTTTTAGATCTCTTGCCATAACTACCTCTGTCGATGATTAGTGTTATCTGACTGCATACCTTTATACCTGTTATACCAGATCAAATAAGCAGCAATACAATACAGAACGCTTATAGTGCGATCTGCTTCACTAAACTCTTCATCCTTCGAGCCGCCTCTGCGTTGGCTGCGTTCGCTCCCCCCGGTCACATAGTTATCTATGCTCCAGGGGACTCGCTCTCTTGCCGCCTTGATGCAACTTGAATGATTTTGAGTTTAAACGATCGTCAGGATCGCGATCACTTACGCAATTTTTTATTTTTGCTGAAGGCGTGCCAGGTTGCGGAAACGCTGTTGAGGTGTTCTTGCAGTGCGCGGTCAGCTTCTTCAGGATCGCGCTGGCGAATTGCGTCGACAATGGCGATATGCTGCTGATAACTCACGTTGTTGTGCTCATACAACTCTTGATCGGCAACGGTTGGGCGGGCAGCAATCAGCCAGTCTAACAGCGCAACATGGATAGCCATAAAGATGGGATTGCCCGGAATCTCCGCCAGCACGCGGTGAAAATCAACGTCCGAGCGAATGAACAGCGTATTGTCATCCAGCGACTGGCTGTTGATCTCCAGTGCTTTCGCCAGTCTGTCGATTTGCTCGTCAGTAGCATGTTCTGCGGCATATCGTACCAGGCTGGATTCAAAGAACAGTCGCAACTGCTCGAAGTGGGCTATGCCGCCGGGATGCGCGAGGAAATCTTTGGCCATACCGGAGAGCTCGCTGATAATGGTATCAGCCGAAGGACGCGAAACGCGGGCGCGCTCGCCGTTGTTGATTTGTACCAGGCCTTTGCGTTTTAACGCTGCCAGCGCTTCTCGTACAGAAGGACGGCCCACGTTAAAGAAGGCCATCAGCTCCCGCTCAGACGGCAGTTGTTCCCCCTCGCCAAATTCCCGACGACGGATCATCTGCTCCAGTTCTTCTTCAACCATCTCAGACAGTTTTTTACGCGCCAGCGGGCGATTGCGTAAGCTACGGCCAATGGTGGATGGAGAGTCTTCAGCTTGCGAATCAAATGCGTTCATAGGGTCCATTCAGCTAAGTCGTGGTGACAAACAACAGCGGGTTTATCCTAACACAGGATCGAAAGCAGGGTGAAATGATGGTCATCCAGACAGTCTGGCTTATGAATAATATATTTAATATTATATTTCGCTTAAACATGCTGATTATCTTTAATTAAACAAGACCATATCAGCTTCGTGAAATTTATGAATATGAACGTGATAATTTATCATAACCCACTATTTTATAACAAAAAATAAATTAACCATTGCATTAAAAATAAGATACCCACTCCATAAAAAGTGCCCAGAAAAATATAACATCCATTTTGACAACAGCATTATTACCGGATTTATCATCTTCCCTGGCATGGAGTGAAACAATGTTCGGCATTATTATCTCTGTCATCGTTTTATTAACGATGGGTTACTTGATCCTCAAAAACTACAAACCCCAGGTCGTGCTGGCCGCAGCCGGGATCTTCCTGATGATCTGCGGCGTCTGGCTGGGTTACGGCGCGCTGGTCGCTGACGATAAAAGTAGCGGCTATCTCCTGGTCGATATTTACAACGAAATTCTGCGTATGCTCTCAAATCGGGCGGCAGGGCTGGGGTTATCCATCATGGCGGTGGGCGGTTATGCCCGTTATATGGACAGGATGGGGGCCAGCAGAGCGATGGTTAGCCTGTTAAGCCGACCGCTGAAGCTAATCCGTTCCCCCTATGTCGTGCTGGCCGCCACCTATGTGATTGGTCAGATCATGGCGCAGTTCATTACCAGCGCTTCCGGGTTAGGCATGCTGCTGATGGTGACGCTTTTCCCAACGCTGGTCAGTCTTGGCGTGAGTCGATTATCCGCGGTTGCGGTCATTGCTACCTCGATGTCGATTGAATGGGGCATTCTGGAAACCAACTCTATTTTTGCCGCGCAGGTCGCGGGCATGAAAATCGCCACCTACTTCTTCCATTATCAGCTCCCCGTCGCCTCATGCGTTATTGTCGCTGTCGCCATTGCGCATTTTTTCGTACAGCGCCGATTCGATAAAAAAACGTTACCGGAAAACAACGGGTTCGCTGAGCAAAAGACGCTGGAAGATGTGCCCCCGCTGTATTACGCCATTTTACCGGTGATGCCGCTGATCCTGATGCTGGGTTCACTGTTGCTGGCACATATGGGATTAATGCAGGCAGAGCTGAATCTGGTGGTGGTGATGCTCATGAGCATGACGCTGACCATGTTTGTCGAATTCCTGCATAAACATAATCTGCGCGAAACAATGGATGATGTGCAGGCTTTTTTTGACGGCATGGGGACGCAGTTTGCCAACGTTGTCACACTGGTGGTCGCCGGTGAGATCTTTGCCAAAGGGTTGACGACTATCGGCACAGTGGACGCCGTGATTAAAGGCGCGGAACACTCCGGCCTTGGCGGCATCGGCGTGATGATCATCATGGCCGTGGTCATCGCCGCCTGCGCGATCGTCATGGGATCAGGCAACGCACCGTTTATGTCTTTTGCCAGCCTGATCCCGGATATTGCCGCCGGGCTGCATATTCCGGCAGTGGTGATGATTATGCCGATGCATTTTGCCACTACGCTGGCCCGCGCGGTATCACCCATTACCGCGGTGATTGTCGTAACTTCAGGGATTGCCGGCGTGTCGCCCTTTGAGGTGGTAAAGCGCACCGCTATTCCGATGGCAGTAGGATTTGTGGTGAATATGATAGTCACCATCGCGCTGTTTTATTGATTGCGGAGCCAGAAAACAGAACAGGCCCGAAAGGGCCTGTTTTTTATTTCACTATTTACTTCACTACGCGTAGCGCTGGGCGCCCGCCGCGAGGCGGCGGCGGAGTGTCATCCGGATCGTTGTCGTCGCTGTTGTCAGGCTTATCGCCATCAATAACCGACATAACCGTTTCACTCTCAAAACCAGACGCTTCGTTGTCGTCATCATTTAAGCTGGCGACATCTTCGTCGTAGGCGGCTTCCGGTTCAAACATCGTACCGGCGCCGTTTTCACGAGCATAAATAGCCAGAACCGCAGCCAGCGGGACGGAAACCTGACGCGGCACACCACCGAAGCGCGCGTTAAAGCGTACTTCGTCGTTTGCCAGTTCCAGGTTCCCCACCGCGCGCGGTGCAATATTCAGAACTATTTGCCCGTCACGTGCGTATTCCATCGGAACCTGCACGTCCTGGAGCGTCACATCCACCACCAGATGCGGCGTGAGCTGGTTGTCTAACAACCACTCATAGAATGCGCGCAGCAGATACGGACGGCGTGGTGTTAGCTGTGGCAAATCCATACAGGTTAACCCCGGCCCAGACGCATTTCACGTTCAGGCTCAGTCAGAGAAGCCAGGAAAGAATCACGTTCAAAGACGCGAGTCATATAACCTTTCAGTTCTTTCGAACCGGCACCGTTGAATTCAATACCCAACTGCGGTAAACGCCACAGCAGCGGCGCCAGGTAGCAGTCTACCAGGCTGAACTCATCGCTCAGGAAGTAAGGTTTCTGACCGAATACTGGCGCAATTGCCAGTAGCTCTTCGCGCAGGCGCTTACGCGCGACCTCGGCTTCAGAAGCGGAACCGTTCACGATGACGTTCATCAGCGTGTACCAGTCTTTTTCGATACGCTGCATGTACAGGCGGCTTTCACCACGCGCAACCGGGTAAACCGGCATCAGCGGCGGATGCGGGAAGCGCTCATCCAGGTATTCCATAATGATGCGAGATTCCCACAGGGTCAGCTCACGATCCACCAGTGTCGGTACGCTCTGATTCGGGTTGAGGTCGATCAGATCCTGAGGTGGATTGTCCTTCTCCACGTGCTCAATCTCGAAACTAACACCTTTTTCAGCCAGCACGATGCGGACCTGATGGCTATAGATGTCAGTAGGACCAGAAAACAGCGTCATTACCGAACGTTTGTTGGCAGCGACAGCCATGAAAACCTCCAGGTATATTCAGAATTTTTACTGCTACCAGCCACTCAGTGACCAGCCAGAAGTGATGTCACCCAGACTCAGGAAAGCCATTACTGTTTAAAATACAAACAAAAAATGAGCAATACCTGACATTTGGGCAGAAAATTGGATGATAGTTTACCAGATTTTGTGACCTTTGTGGTGAGTCGATTCTTGAAATGGGAAAAAAGAGGTGGCAATCAGCGGATTACCGTGGTTCAAGGGAGAGAAATAGTGATAAAAAAACCCGCCGAAGCGGGTTTTTTCGCAAATTGTTGTCTGCCAAAGCAGAAAGCAATTAACGTTTGGAGAACTGCGGACGACGACGTGCTTTACGCAGACCGACTTTCTTACGTTCAACCTGACGAGCATCACGGGTAACGAAGCCAGCTTTACGCAGTTCGCCACGCAGGGATTCGTCGTACTCCATCAGAGCGCGGGTGATACCGTGACGGATCGCACCAGCCTGACCAGAGATACCACCACCTTTAACAGTGATGTACAGATCCAGTTTCTCAACCATGTCGACCAGTTCCAGCGGCTGACGAACTACCATGCGGGCAGTTTCACGACCGAAGTACTGTTCCAGAGAACGTTGGTTGATTACGATTTTACCGTTGCCCGGTTTGATGAAAACGCGAGCTGCGGAACTTTTGCGGCGACCAGTGCCGTAGTATTGATTTTCAGCCATTGCCTATAATCCCGATTAGATGTCAAGAACTTGCGGTTGCTGTGCCGCGTGGTTGTGCTCGTTGCCAGCGTAAACTTTCAGTTTACGGAACATAGCACGACCCAGAGGGCCTTTTGGCAGCATGCCTTTAACCGCGATTTCAAGCACACGCTCAGGACGACGAGCGATCATCTCTTCAAAGGTCGCTTGCTTGATACCACCGATGTGGCCGGTGTGGTGATAGTACACTTTGTCAGTACGCTTGTTGCCAGTTACAGCAACTTTGTCAGCGTTCAGAACGATGATGTAATCACCGGTATCTACGTGCGGAGTGTATTCCGCTTTGTGCTTACCGCGCAGGCGCAGAGCCAGTTCGGAAGCCAGACGACCCAGAGTCTTACCGGTCGCGTCAACAACATACCAGTCGCGTTTTACGGTTTCTGGTTTAGCTGTAAAAGTTTTCATTAAAAGCTTACCCAAATAAATAAGTTACACGTAGGTGTTCACCCAAACGTTTTAGTCAGTTGAGGTTCACACGACAAAGTCCGGCAAACCTACCCCTTCGAATAGCCTATGCCGGCGAGAAAGTTTTGGGAAAAAACTCTCTTGTAACGTGGGGTCGCAAGATTATAGAGAAGTCAGGGTCAAAGATCGACCCCTTTATGTGATTTGCGGCAGGTTTAACCGGCTAAATGTTCCCGCTTCAGGTACTCCTCGCTTTGCATCTCCTGCAAACGCGACAAACAACGCTGAAATTCAAACTTCAGACGCTCGCCCTGGTAGATCTCATATAAGGGAGATGCCGCACTCACCACCAGCTTGACGTGGCGTTCGTAGAACTCATCCACCAGCGCGATAAAGCGCCGCGCTTCGCTTTCCATCAGCATCGTCATGACCGGCACATCAAACAACAGCACCGTGTGGAACAGACGCGACAGCGCAATATAGTCATGCTGACTGCGAGCATCGACGCAGAGCGTGGTGAATGACACAGCCAGCGTTTGGTTTTCGACGGCCAGCGTCTGCATCGGACGATGGTTAATCTCCAGCGTCGGCGCATGTTCACCTTTGGTTCCCGCTAATGCCAGCCACAGCTTATCCATCTGCTGGCGGGTTTCATCATTCAGTGGCGACAACCACAAATGCGCCTGCGTTAAGGTGCGCAGACGATAATCGACGCCGGCATCGACATTCATGATGTCACAATGCTGCTTGATGGCATCAATGGCAGGAAGAAAACGCGTGCGTTGCAAACCGTTACGATACAGTTCGTCAGGCGGAATATTGGAGGTCGCCACCAGTGTGATGCCTCGGGCAAACAGCGCCTTCATTAAGCCGCCAAGCAGCATGGCGTCGGTGATATCAGAAACAAAAAATTCGTCAAAGCACAGCACGTCCGTTTCGGCCTTAAAGCGGTCGGCAATGATTTCCAGCGGATCGCTATGCCCCTGCAGGGCGGTAAGCTCTTCATGGACGCGCAGCATAAAACGGTGAAAGTGCAAACGCTGTTTACGCCCCCCCGGCAGACTATGGTAGAACAGATCCATCAGCCAGGTCTTTCCACGTCCGACTCCGCCCCACATATACAAACCACGCACCGGCGGGTTGGTCGGCGACTCACGCTTGCCCAGCAATTTGCCAAACCGCGCCATCAGACCACTCTCCTGCGGCGCAGGTCGAGCTGGCGTCGTTAGCGCCTGGAAAATGGTTTCCAGTCGATTCACGGCTTCTTGTTGTACGCTGTCGGGCTGATGAGTGCCCTCTTTAAGGGCTTGCTGGTAACGCGATGTCGGGGAAAGGCTTTGCATGATGTTATTGTTATTCCTTGAGAATCGATGTGCCGTCGCTCACGGTTGACGAAAAAAAGGCCGTTCTACATTACGTGATATAAACACGGGATTCCACTTCTACGGGATTAGCGGTTATAGTGGCATAATCAGGCGCAGGCATGGAGCCTAAAGCCAACACCCTACGGAAACACAAGACAACGGGAGATGTTCATGACCTGGGAATATGCGCTAATTGGGTTAGTCGTCGGTATCATTATTGGTGCTGTAGCCATGCGTTTTGGTAATCGTAAATTACGCCAACAGCAGGCATTGCAGTACGAACTGGAAAAAAATAAAGCTGAGCTGGAAGAGTACCGCGAAGAGCTGGTGAGCCACTTTGCCCGCAGCGCTGAATTGCTGGATAACATGGCGGACGATTATCGTCAGATCTACCAGCATATGGCGAAAAGCTCGAGCAACCTGCTGCCAGGTATGTCGCCGGAAAACAACCCGTTCCGTAATCGTCTGGCAGAGTCCGAAGCTGGCAACGATCAGGCGCCGGTTCAGATGCCGCGTGACTATTCTGAAGGGGCCTCCGGCCTGCTGCGTAGTGGCGCAAAGCGCGACTAAACGCACATCATTAAGAAATTTATTGGGCGCAGTAATTGCGCCCTCCGCTTCTCTTCCCGTCCCAGCTATTATTTAGTCGTTAGCCTCATTGTGACCAAACCGAAAATTCAATAACATCAAACTGTTTTGAATCATCTTCCGTTTACTCAAGGTACGAGAGCAGGATCCATGAAAAAACAAACCCAGCTGTTGAGTGCATTAGCGTTAAGTGTCGGGTTAACTCTCTCGGCGCCATTCCCGGCCGTTGCGTCGATTCCCGGCCAGGTTCCCGGTCAGGCTGCGCTTCCCAGCCTCGCCCCGATGCTGGAAAAAGTGTTGCCTGCCGTGGTGAGCGTTAGGGTCGAAGGCACCGCAGTCCAAGGACAGAAAGTCCCGGAAGAGTTTAAAAAGTTTTTTGGTGATGAGCTTCCCGACCAACCTTCACAACCTTTTGAAGGGCTGGGCTCAGGGGTCATTATTGATGCCGCAAAAGGCTACGTCCTGACCAATAACCACGTCATTAATCAGGCGCAAAAAATCAGCGTTCAGCTTAACGATGGCCGAGAGTTCGAGGCGAAGCTGATCGGCAGTGACGATCAGAGCGATATCGCACTGCTGCAAATTCAACACCCCAGTAACCTGACGCAAATCGCCATTGCCGACTCCGACAAACTCCGCGTGGGTGATTTCGCGGTAGCCGTGGGTAACCCGTTCGGTCTCGGGCAAACCGCCACTTCCGGCATTGTATCGGCGTTGGGTCGCAGCGGTCTGAACCTGGAGGGTCTGGAAAACTTTATTCAGACCGACGCCTCTATCAACCGGGGAAACTCCGGCGGCGCGTTACTTAATCTCAACGGTGAGTTGATTGGCATTAACACCGCGATTCTGGCGCCCGGCGGCGGCAGCATCGGCATTGGTTTTGCGATTCCGAGCAACATGGCGCGCACGCTGGCGCAACAGTTGATGCAGTTTGGCGAAATCAAACGCGGTCTGTTAGGGATTAAAGGTACCGAAATGACCGCCGACATCGCCAAAGCGTTCAATCTGAATGTGCAACGCGGCGCGTTTGTCAGCGAGGTTCTGCCTAACTCAGGTTCTGCCAAGGCGGGGGTGAAATCCGGTGACGTCATTACCAGTCTCAACGATAAACCACTCAGCAGCTTTGCCGAACTGCGTTCACGCATTGCGACAACTGAACCAGGAACCAAGGTCAAACTGGGGCTACTGCGTAACGGTAAACCGCTGGAGGTTGAAGTCACCCTTGATACCAGCACGTCATCGTCCGCCAGCGCAGAAATGATCGCCCCTGCGTTGCAAGGCGCTACGCTCAGCGATGGTCAGTTAAAAGATGGCACCAAAGGCATCAAAATTGATAACGTTGAAAAAAGTAGCCCAGCCGCGCAGGCCGGTCTGCATAAAGATGACGTTATCATTGGCGTTAACCGCGATCGCGTAAACTCGATTGCCGAAATGCGTAAGGTGCTGGAAACGAAGCCGTCGATCATTGCTCTGCAAGTGGTTCGCGGTAACGAGAGTATTTACCTGCTCCTGCGTTAACGCATTAAACCGGACATCCCCTCCCCGTGTGATGTCCGGTAAACTCGTGATATGCTGCTGCCGTTCCCTTTTTTAATGACGCCGCCATCATGTTTGTGAAGCTTTTACGTTCGGTCGCGATTGGTTTAATCGTCGGCGCCATTCTGCTGGCGGCGATGCCCTCTCTGCGCAAAATTAATACTCTTACCACACCGCAGTTCGACAGTGCAGATGAAACGCCCGCCAGCTATAACCCAGCGGTTCGCCGTGCTGCACCTGCCGTCGTTAACGTTTATAACCGCAGTATGAACAGCACTGCGCATAACCAGCTTGAGATCCGTACGCTCGGCTCAGGCGTTATCATGGATCAGCGCGGCTATATCATTACCAATAAGCACGTCATTAATGATGCTGACCAAATCATCGTCGCATTACAGGATGGACGTGTATTTGAAGCGCTGCTCGTGGGCTCTGATACGTTAACCGACCTTGCGGTGCTGAAAATCAATGCGACTGGTGGACTGCCGACCATCCCCATTAATAACAAGCGTGTGCCGCACATTGGCGATGTGGTGCTCGCCATCGGTAACCCGTACAACCTTGGGCAAACCATTACCCAGGGGATCATTAGCGCCACCGGCCGTATTGGGCTGAACCCGACAGGACGCCAAAACTTCCTGCAAACGGATGCCTCCATCAACCACGGTAACTCCGGCGGTGCGCTGGTCAACTCATTGGGTGAACTGATGGGCATTAATACGCTGTCATTTGATAAGAGTAACGACGGCGAAACCCCGGAAGGTATTGGCTTTGCCATTCCGTTTCAGTTGGCAACCAAAATTATGGATAAGCTGATTCGTGACGGGCGCGTGATTCGCGGCTATATCGGCATCAGCGGTCGTGAAATTGCGCCACTGCACGCGCAAGGCAGCGGGATGGATCAAATTCAGGGGATAGTGGTTAACGAAGTGGCTCCGGACGGTCCGGCAGCCCAGGCAGGTATTCAGGTCAACGATCTGATCATTTCGGTCAATAATAAACCGGCAGTATCCGCTCTTGAGACCATGGATCAGGTGGCTGAAATTCGCCCAGGTTCGGTCATCTCCGTGGTCGTGATGCGCGATGACAAACAGCTGACGCTGCAGGTGACGATTCAGGAATACCCGGCCACCAACTAACGTCACGTCCTGGCTGCCTACTTACCATGAAAAACCGGAGCACATTGGCTCCGGTTTTTATTAGGCGATATCGTAGAGAGTTAGCACGTAATGCCTGATAGCGCGCAGCTTTCAGGCCTACAAATACACGCTGGCCTCTCTTCGCGTTACTTAACGAATTCTTCGCCCAGAGTAATATCTTTCTTCAGCGTGTCCAGCATGCCTTCCAGCGCGCTTTGCTCAAACGCGCTCAGCTTACCGATGGACTGACGCTCTTCTACGCCGTTTTTGCCCAGCAGCAACGGCTGAGAGAAGAAGCGAGCATACTGGCCGTCGCCTTCAACGTAAGCACATTCAACCACGCCTTTTTCGCCGCTCAGTGCGCGAACCAGTGACAGGCCGAAACGTGCTGCGGCCTGACCCATAGACAGGGTAGCAGATCCGCCACCGGCTTTAGCTTCCACAACTTCAGTACCCGCGTTCTGGATACGTTTGGTCAGGTCAGCCGCTTCTTGCTCGGTGAAGCTCACGCCAGGAATTTGTGACAGCAATGGCAGAATGGTCACGCCAGAGTGGCCGCCAATAACCGGGACTTCAACGTCGCCAGGCTGTTTGCCTTTCAGTTCCGCAACAAAGGTATTGGAGCGGATAATGTCCAGCGTGGTCACGCCAAACAGTTTGTTCTTATCGTATACGCCTGCTTTTTTCAGCACTTCTGCAGCGATAGCAACGGTCGTGTTTACCGGGTTGGTGATGATACCGATACATGCTTTCGGACAGGTTTTAGCAACCTGCTGCACCAGGTTCTTCACGATACCGGCGTTGACGTTGAACAGGTCGGAACGATCCATACCCGGTTTACGCGCGACGCCCGCAGAGATCAGTACCACATCAGCACCTTCCAGTGCAGGGGTAGCGTCTTCGCCGCTGAAGCCTTTGATTTTCACAGCAGTAGGGATATGGCTCAAATCAACGGCCACACCAGGCGTTACTGGAGCGATGTCATACAGGGAGAGTTCTGAACCTGAAGGCAGTTGGGTTTTTAACAGTAATGCTAGCGCCTGACCGATACCACCAGCAGCGCCGAGGACTGCAACTTTCATCCTAAACTCCTTATTATATTGATAAGCAAAGTGTCTATTGCTCCGCGGCGGCGACCTTAATTCACAAATCCAACGAATACAACAACCACGCGTCAAGAATGCGTAGTCACGCAAATTTGGCTTTTATGCATTTAACTTACGTAAAATAAAACCTAAGTTACGTAATTCAAAACCACCCGCCCAGTAGAGCAACTTTCCAACAGGTGCTGACAATATACCCTACCCACCTCTCAAAACAACATCAATTTGATAACAATTAATTTACTTTTAACCTTATTTGCGAGCCGTGACACAGGCATGTTTCTTGATAACGAAATTTGATAAAATTCCGCTCTTTCATAACATTATTTCAGCCTTTACCAGGGCAGACCGTTTGCATAAAAATTCATCTGTATGCACAATAATGTTGATTCTACCGCCATATTACGGGTGACTTATGCGAAGCTCGGCAAAACAAGAAGAATTAGTGAAGGCGTTTAAAGCGCTACTTAAAGAAGAAAAGTTCAGCTCTCAGGGCGAAATCGTCCTCGCCTTGCAGGATCAGGGCTTTGATAATATCAATCAGTCCAAGGTTTCACGCATGCTGACCAAGTTTGGCGCCGTGCGTACACGCAATGCGAAAATGGAAATGGTGTACTGCCTGCCGGCTGAGTTGGGGGTGCCGACAACCTCCAGCCCGCTGAAAAATTTGGTACTGGATATCGACTACAACGATGCGGTCGTGGTTATTCACACCAGCCCCGGCGCCGCTCAGTTGATTGCCCGTCTGTTGGATTCGTTGGGTAAAGCGGAAGGTATTTTGGGAACGATTGCCGGTGACGATACCATCTTCACCACGCCAGCTAAGGGTTTTACGGTAAAAGATCTGTACGAAGCCATTCTGGAGCTGTTCGAACAAGAACTGTAATACCTCCTTCCCCGTCGTCTCCCGGCGGGGAAAAACCTCTGCTTCCCCCTCTTGGTTCTATTTTCCACTGCCATTCGTTTAACAAATGGTGCGTTTAACCGCTAAAATTCGTTCACATAGTGAATATGAAGGCTGAAAAACGCACATTTTGCAAAATACAGTATCTCATTGATTTTAATTAATTTAATTCTATATGAATGTTAAAAACGCCAGTTTTAATTCCTTTAAGTTATAAAAAATAATCCCCTTAAAACCTAATAACCACAGAAACAATTAGCGTGGTATTAATTTATCGCGTTATTAGTGTATACTTGATTTTGTGATGAGGGTCACGAAACAAGACCCACAATAAAAGAATTCGACGAGGTAAATATCATGAAAATCAAAACTACTGTTGCAACTTTAAGTCTTCTTTCTGTTCTCTCTTTCGGTGCAAGCGCCGCGGTTACTCAGGTGAACTCACAAGAAGCACAGAACCTGCAATCCATGGGTAGCATCTCTGTATCTCAGATCGGTAGTTCACCAATGGATATGCGTCAGGCTATCGCCGCTAAAGCTGAAAAAGCGGGTGCCAGCAGCTATCGCGTCACTGAACTCCGTGAAGGTGCTCACTGGCACGCGACTGCAGAACTGTACAAATAAACCCTCGTCGTCTAAACCGACGACTTGCCCCCGCCTGCCGGGGGCTTTTTTATACCTTACATTGAGTGACGAACATTAAAACGCAACTGCCCTTCCAGCTCTTCTTCCGCTTCATCGAACAGTAATATTAATGCGCCATATCGCCTGCGTAGTTTGTCCGGCAAATGGACAAATTCAATCTCCACCGGCAGCGGCAAGACATCTCCGGTAACGACCTCCCACAGAGAATCTAAATCGACCACTTTTTCCCGGGTCAGACCAAATGCGCGCGTAAATTCGCGGTAGAAATCCCCCTGGTCTTCTATCTCGTCAAAATCAAACGTATAGATGTTCATCTATAGCCACCATCCCGACGCCAGTCACTCTACGGACCACCAATATGCAGGGCCTCCCGCATTTCAGGTAAGTATAGCCATAAAAAAACCGACGCTTCTGGCATCGGTTTTTTGTGCTTAATTGCTGGTCAGCGCGTGCTGGTATTTGTGTAGCATTCCACTGAGTCGTTTTACCGGCTCGGTCACCTGTGGAGGGGCTTGCCAGATGATTAACTTCTCCTGATAGATCTCAAGCTCTTCCAGCAACTGGCTAAAGTAGCGGCGGCGTTTATCGTCATTTCCTGCTGAAATCACATGATCGGCGGTGCGACGCAGCTGGCGATGGAAGGCAGATAAATCCTCATTTACCGGTACCGGCGCATCGCGCAAACGCTGATGCGCGATAATCATCGTCAGCGCCAGGCGAAACTTCGCCAGGTCGCCGGGGAATTTGTTCATCAGTAAAAACAACTGCTGATAAAGCGCCGGAAGGTGGTTTTCTTTACGACGAACCACGTTGGTAGTCATTGCAGAAACCGCCGCGGAGACAAACTGGTTGAGTAACACGCGACCAGTTCTGTCCCGCGAGTTATCGCGCACCAGCAGAATGACGATAAACGCCAGCACACAACCAACAATCTGCCCCAGCGCACTGTCAAGAAACTGGCTAAAGTGGAAGGTCATCGGGTTATCCAGCACGATGATATTAATGGTGCTGGCCAGCGCGCCCATCGATCCCAGCCGTCGTTTCTGCACCTCGATTCCCAGAAAGAAACCCAGCACGGCCAGGCTCAGACACAACAACAGCATACTTTGCTGCGTATTGGGGATAATCACCAGAAAATAGAGCGCCCCAAGTGGTAATGCCGCCAACGTACCGTAGATAAAATCTATCGCCACCATCCGAGGGTTAGGCAGGCGCATTGCCAGCGAGGTGACAACCGCAATCATAACCATCGCGCCGCTGCCGGATGTCCAGCCAGTCCACAGCCAGAATAAGGTGCCCAGCACACAGGAGAGCGTGGTACGCCAGAAGTTGACCATCGCATGGTGACGCTCGGCGGACTCCACTTTCACTACCGGCTCGCCTTGCAGGATCTCTTCTTCCGTCGCGCTAATTTTTGTATTACTCACCACACCGCGTTTCAGTAGCAAGTAGCGCGTCGCCGCACCTGCCCAGCTATAAATCGTTACCGGTGTTTCACGTTCGCCAGTCCAGACAATAACCCGACGCATCCGCTTCAACTGTTTATGGACATCCTGCACCGTTTCAACCGGCGTATCGAACAACTCGCGGAAGGTGTCGGTGATAAGTTCCGGGCGGGTATTTTGAATAAGGTAAGTTTCACAGGACTGAGTAATGAGCGTGAGCGACAGCGTGTTTAATGCTTTGAGTCTGCGATTAGCACGCACCCAACGTGAAGACTCCATATTGAGGTTGCTGCGCATGCCCTCCAGCGCCGCCGTTCGACGGACTAAATCGCCCCAGGCTTTGTCCACTTCTTCACTGTCGCCATGCTTTATACACAACTGCATAAGCTGATACTGCGCCACCAGCAGGCTGTCCAGTTCGACATCAATTTCCTGTTTCACCGAGCGGGGCGAAAAGAGCAGATCGGCAACAATGGCGCAGACAATCCCCATCACAATCTCGCTGCAACGCTCAAGTGCAAATTGCGGCGTCAACAACGGTTCAGCCTGGATAGTAATGACGATGATCAGCGCCGTATAACCCGAAAGTCCCCAGGCATAGGAATTCTCGATCTTCACCAGCGACGAGATCCAGGTACAAAAACCGGCCCAGATACAACACACCAGGATCATCAACAACGGAGCGCGGATCATGCTGATAATAATGATCAGGGCGGCAATACAGCCAATAAATGTGCCGACGATACGCAGCATCCCGCGGTAGCGGATGGCGCCTGAATAGGGTTCCCCACCGGCGGCAAAAGCCGGGCCTGCTGCCACAATTGCTGCGGTTAACACCGCCCAACGCGGAGTCTCAAGCTGAAAGTGAAAACCAACGAACAGCGCCAGGACAATTGCGCACGCCAGTTTTACCGCGAAGCGGATATGCTGGTTAGCAATGGAAAAAATACCCATCGCAATTAACCGAACTCGCGCAGGCGGTGCGCCATTTTACGGAAGAAGGATTCCTGACTGGCATCGCGATCCTGCTTACCGGTGATAACAACGGTAGCCGTCGTCCCGGCTGGCCACAGGGTTCCCTGCTGCTCATCAAGACGAATGCGCACCGGTACACGCTGTGCCAGACGGACCCATTCAAGATTGGAATCAATGGTCGCCATACCTTTTGCGTCTCGCGTGCTGCTGGCATTCGTTACGCCAGCCGCCACGCTATCAACGGTACCCTTCAACACATTATTGCTACCAAGCGGGGTAATTTCAGCGCGATATCCAGGGCGTACGCCTTCCAGCTTGGTTTCTTCCATATACGCCAGGACATAGAACGAGTGCTGTTTTACCAGCGCTACCGCCGTGGAGCCTCGGGTAATAAATTCGCCGCTGTAAACATTCAGGTTAGTCACCCAACCATCCGCTGGCGCACGAATAACGGTACGTTCAAGATCCAATTTTGCCAAATCGCGGGTCGCTTGCGCCTTCGCCAACTGGTGTAATACGGTTTGCAGTACGTTGTTAGACTGATCAATCTCTTCACGAGACATGGCCTGCACGCCCAGACGGTTACGACGACCGGCTTCCTGACGTTTTTCCTGCGCCAGAACCTGGTAATAAGAGACGTCGGCTTCAGCCTGTTCGAGGGCTTTTTTATAGCGCGGCTGGTCGATGGTAAACAGCACCTGATCCTTTTTCACCAGTTGGTTATCATGGACGTTAACGTTGGAAATAAGACCCGCAACGTCCGGCGCAATGGCGACGACATCAGCGCTGAAACGCGCATCACGCGTCCACGGCGACTCGGTGTAGAACACCCATGCGCGAAAAATAGCAATGAAGGCCAGAATGACCAGTACGAGAGTCATGGCCGTACGGGAGAGTTTTTTTGTTAGTGTTTTCACTTCAACCTCAAACGAACAGGCGCGTTATTAAATAGAACAGGCAGCAATACAGCGCGGTGTTAAACAGAGCCGGATGCCAGACAAAATCATAGATGCCAGTTGGAACCAGCACCCGGCGCACCAGCCAGAAAATCGCCAGTGACAAAAGCAATTCGAAAAAAATCGGTGGGAAGGACAGACCAAACACCACGATAACGGGAAACAGACTCATGTTGACCTTGGTAGCTTAAGAGAGTGCAGGTGATAGATTTTCTAGCGTATGTCACCGCAGAAAAGGGCAAGGAAGAGCCAGGCGAGAGCGACATAGCCGTTATTTGAATAATAATATATTAACGTAACTGTTATGCTGTTATCTATATTATGTGATCTAAATCACTTTTAAGCCAGAGTGAATAATGGAACGATTAAAACGTATGTCGGTGTTCGCCAAAGTTGTCGAACTGGGCTCCTTCACCGCCGCCGCAAGACAGCTGCAAATGAGCGTTTCATCGATAAGCCAGACGGTCTCTAAACTGGAAGATGAACTACAGGTCAAGCTGCTAAACCGCAGTACGCGCAGCATTGGGCTAACCGAAGCCGGTAAAATTTATTATCAGGGCTGCCGTCGAATGCTGCACGAAGCGCAGGATGTGCATGAGCAGCTGTATGCCTTTAATAACACTCCTATCGGCACATTGCGTATTGGCTGTTCTTCAACCATGGCACAAAATGTCCTCGCCGGGCTGACGGCGAAAATGCTGAAAGAGTACCCCGGCCTGACGGTAAATCTGGTCACCGGCATCCCGGCACCGGATTTAATTGCTGATGGCCTGGACGTGGTCATCCGCGTCGGCGCGTTACAAGACTCCAGCCTGTTTTCACGTCGTCTGGGAGCCATGCCGATGGTGGTCTGCGCCGCTAAAAGTTATCTCGCCCAGTTTGGCGTTCCGGAAAAACCTGCCGATCTCAGCAATCACTCATGGCTGGAATATAGCGTGCGCCCGGATAACGAATTCGAGCTTATCGCCCCGGAGGGGATCTCTACCCGCCTGATTCCAGAAGGGCGCTTCGTCACTAACGATCCGATGACGCTGGTGCGCTGGCTGGCCGCAGGCGCGGGTATTGCCTATGTACCATTGATGTGGGTGATCAATGAGATCAATCGCGGCGAAGTGGAGATCCTGCTTCCCCGCTACCAGTCGGATCCGCGTCCGGTCTATGCGCTGTACACCGAAAAAGACAAACTGCCGCTTAAGGTTCAGGTAGTGATTAACTATCTGACGGATTATTTTGTCGATGTGGCGCAGCTGTTTCAGGGAATGTATGGTCGAGGGAAAGAGAAATAAAAGAGTCCAGGCCGGATAAGGCGTTGACGCCGCATCCGGCAAGATGCCCGATGGCACTGACGCTTATCGGGCCTGGATCATGATGCTATGCGGTGCCGCCGACCGTCAAATTATCGACCTTCAGCGTCGGCTGGCCCACGCCCACCGGCAGGCTTTGCCCTTCTTTACCGCAAACGCCTACGCCGTTATCCAGTTTCAGATCATTACCCACCATCGAAATTTGCTGCATCGCTTCGATACCGGAGCCAATCAGCGTCGCGCCTTTCACGGGTTTGGTCACTTTACCGTTTTCAATCAGATACGCTTCGGACGTTGAGAACACAAATTTCCCGGAGGTGATATCCACCTGACCACCGCCGAAGTTCGGCGCATAAATGCCGTATTCGACGGATTCAATGATTTCCTGCGGCGTGGATTTGCCCGGCAGCATATAGGTGTTGGTCATCCGCGGCATCGGCAGGTGCGCGTAAGATTCACGGCGTCCGTTACCCGTTGGCGCCACACCCATCAGGCGCGCATTCAGTTTGTCCTGCATGTAGCCTTTCAGAATACCGTTTTCGATCAGCACGTTGTACTGGCCCGGTGTACCTTCGTCATCAATAGCCACGGATCCACGACGGTCCGCCATTGTGCCATCATCCACTACGGTACACAGTTCTGACGCGACCAGTTCACCCATATGACCGCTAAATACCGAGGTACCACGGCGGTTAAAGTCGCCTTCCAGACCATGACCGACCGCTTCGTGCAGCAGAACGCCAGGCCAGCCAGCGCCGAGTACCACCGGTAACGTACCTGCCGGCGCGGCTACTGCGGACAGATTGACCAGCGCCATGCGCACAGCCTCTTTCGCCCACGCGTCGGCACGAACGTCACCATCGAGATCGCCAAGGAAATAGTCATAGCCAAAGCGACCGCCGCCACCGCTCGCGCCGCGCTCACGTTTACCGTCTTCTTCGACCTGTACGCTGACGGACAAACGCACCAGTGGACGGACATCCGCGGCCAGCGTACCGTCGGTCGCCGCCACCAGAATCAGCTCATAAACACCGGTCAAGCTGGCGGTCACTTCCTGAACGCGCTTGTCAGCAGCACGCGCAACGCGGTCAACGCGACGCAGAATATCCAGTTTCTCTTCGCGGCTCATGCTTTGTAACGGATCGACCGAAGTGTAAAGCGCCTGATGCTCTACCGCACCCAGCGTTTTTACTTTGCCGTCACCACTGTCGCGCACAATAGTCCGGGCAGCATGCGCACTTTGCTCCAGCGCCAACAGGCTAATCTGGTCTGCATAAGCAAACCCCGTTTTTTCGCCGCTGATGGCGCGTACGCCAACACCCTGATCGATATTGTAAGAACCATCTTTAATGATGCGATCTTCTAAAACCCAGGATTCGTGATAGCTCGACTGAAAATAGAGATCGCCGTAATCGAGACGGCGTTCGGCCAGTTGGCCCAGAATGGCAAACAGATCCTGATGTTTCAGGCCATTCGCCGCTAGCAATTGTTCACTTACCAGGTTCAGACTCATCGTTTTGTTACTCATTTAATTCTGCCGGATGGCGGCAAAAACGCCTTATCCGGCCTACGTTGTTAGGCTACTGTAGGCCGGATAAGCGCTGCTCCATCCGGCAATACTATGTACTGAGATTGGGGCAATTACTTGCCCCCGTCAAATCATTGCTGGCTTTCTTTGCGCGGCTGACGCAGAACTTCGTTAATCTGCGGCTTATCAACCGGACCGGTGATACGGTAACGCAGAATCGAAACTTTACTCCACAGCGGCCCCAGAACCTTACTGGCGGCAAACACCGCCGCGCCGACAATCGGGTTGACGGCGAACGCGGCGGCAACCCCAACGGTGGCAGAAATTTCAGGCGCGACAACCGCTTCCATATCCAGTTCGCGGCGTACCAGATTCACCGAGCCTTTCATCGCGATGTCAGCTTCCAGACCGTCCACCAGCGTGTCGTCGGTATGCATCACACCATCCTTAATCCACGCCGTGCTGCGAATGGAGTCGAAATAGAAGCCTTCACTGAAGGTATCGCTAAAATCAAAGCGCAGTTTACGTAGCAACGCGTCAAAGCTTAACAGGCGTAACAGTTGCCCCGCATGTCCGGTACTAAGTTCGGTAAGCTCACCTTTGCCCAACCGGGTGCGCAAAATCCCATTCAGCGACGCTTCATCCGGATCCCACGGTGGATTACGCCAGTGCAGGTCGTACTCCACATTGAACGAAGAGTTACGAATCGGCGTCGATACGCCAAAGAAACCGGCGGCAGAGTCAATTTTTTTGCCGTTCAGTTTTCCCTTCAGTGACGTACGCTCTTTACCCGGCACATTCACCCATTCACCATCGGCAGTCAGTCTGGCAAAGCCGGTATCCAACAGACCGTTGCTCAACGAGAGCGTATCGCCTTTGATCGCCACATCGGCATCAATACGTCCATATTTCTGTCCCCACAGCCAACACTCTGCACAGCGGAGTTGAACATCCGGCCAGCCACGGAAGCTGACGTTATTGATGGTAGAGAAAGGCGACGCTGGCGCTGTGCCGGGAGAAGGCTTTGCGGCGCTCGGGTTGTAATAGAGGTATTTAATGTTCGCCAGCCACGGGGCGTTATTGCGCATAGCCAGCGTGGCGTTGATCTCACGCCCCTGCGCCTGCACGCTGGAACCGTTGCCCGAAGGCTCAGACACAATACTTAAATTGTTCCACTGCTGCCCCCCCAGGGATAACGATGGCGTACGTACCGTGATGCGTTGCGGGAAGTTGGCGTTCGAGCCAACGTTATCCGCAGCGCCTTTCTGGAACAAGGCCAGCCATTGCGCGCCGTCCATAGGGGGAAGATTGAGCTCAATGCCTTGCTGATCGGGTAACGCGGGCACGGTGCGGCTTTCCGACGTCCAGATAGCGCGGTCAAGGGTCAGCTTCTGATTCAGCAGCCAGTGGCTGTTGAAGTGATTCTTGCTCCCTGCGTTGCCGGTGAGATCAAAGCTGCGCAGATTGCCGTTGGCCTTCACGTTTACCGGCAGCGCCTCACCGGCCGCCTTATTCAGTGGAGCAGGTAAGTGACTACTTACATTCTTCAGGTCACTCTTTAACGCAATGTCGTAGGTCGCCCCGGCATGATACGGAAGATTGATATCCACCTTGCCATTCCACGCCATACTGCCGCTTAACGCATCGTTCACCTGCGTCGGCAAAATCCCCATACGGTTTGGCTGCCAGTCGCCTTGCAGATTCACCGCCACCTGATAGGCTTTGGCCCCTTCGGTAGTGGAAAAATCGACGTTCAGCGGCTGATTAAACCAGTTTGCCGTCATCGGCTCACTCTGCAGATCGCCGTTCACAAAGCTGAATTTACCGGTCAAATTCTTCAACGTGCTGTCGAGCGGTTTAATAAACAGACTGTTATTACGCAGATTGACATCACCTTTGGCCGTAACCAGCGAGCCATCCAACGGGATATCGAGATGTAAGCGAGCATTCACATCGCCATCAATCTGCAACTGCTCAAGCGTGGCGCCAAGAGAATCTTTTAGCGGCGTATCATCAAAATAAGGTCCAACCGCTTTGCCCGGCCCGTTGATGTCGGCATCAATCAGCAGTTTTTCTTTTGCATAGTCGGGAATATTGGCCGTCAGATTGCTGGCTTTTACGCCGCCTAAATTAACGCCATCCGTTTTCATCCACAGACCGTCGTTAATGAAGTTCAGTTCAATATTGAGGTCAGTCAACGCAGGCCAGTCGGGCTGAAAGGCGAATTTAGCATTGCGTAACGGCACCAGGACCTGAAACTGCCCTTCATTATGCAGATATGGGAACAAATGCGGGTTACCGCCATACACCAACGTGGCATTATCCGCTTCGCCGCCCTGAATCGCGCCGCTGAGGTAGTCAACCAGCTCTTTGCCCATCAGATTTTCCGGGAAGTAGCGCCAGGCCTGAGAGCCGTCATCAGTACTGATCCCCGCCAGAATGCCTAACCATGGCTCGTCACCGGTCGGTTGCAGATAGCGAAAACCACCGCGCGCATGTACCGCTTTCGCTTTGACATCAATGTTGCGCCCATCTAACTGAAAACCTTTATCATTCTTCAGCCAGCTTAGCGTCGCCACGCCGTTTTCTATTTCCAATGGTGCGCGGAAGACGCTCTCATACGGCATGCGGGCTTGCTTGATGGAGGCGGTAAGCGCACCATTTTCCACGCTGCCCGAAAGCGTACCGGAGAAATGCTCCGCCCCCGGTAACAACTTCCACTGTTTCCAGGCCAGATTGGTCCACGAGGACTGGAAACGGGTCTTTTCTGTTGCCTGTAATGGGATATCCAGCGCCAGCACATCAATTTTGCCGCTTGGCTGCGTGGCGCGCCAAATATCCCCCAGCGCTGGCGATAACTTAGCCGCCATCGGGCGCAGCCCTTCTAATCCAGCCAGCTCCAGATTGCTGGCGCGAATGCGTAGCTCGTCACTGCGCTTGTTATTCTCACCACCGACTTCCTGCTCAGGGATCCAGGCCAGCGTTAACGCCCCGCTTGGCCAGGGTTTATCATCCATGGTGATACGGGTATCGGGAATAGAGAATTGCCAGCCCGGCTGTTCGCGGCTAATGTGCGCCGTCAGGTTATCCACGGAGAGCGTATGCGTGCGGTTGTTACCCAGCCAGCTGGCGCCGCCTTTCTTCAGCCAGACATCGCCTCCGGAAACGACGCCTTTATTGATCGTCATCCATGCTTCCAGGCTAAAACGCGCGGTTTGCAACGCGACATTATCCTGCATCCATTTGCCCAGCCACGGTTTGACGTCAATGTCGTCTGCCTGCAGCCAGACCCGACCATTATTCAACAGCCCATTGTCGTCGCGCAGATCCATGCGCACCTGCATAACGCCATGTTGACCGGTCAGACTGGAGAGACTGACCTGCCCCTCAGCGCGATGCCGGTTTTTACCGTTCAGCCAGGTAAGCTGTGGGATCGCCAGTTCAGCGCGCTGGCCTGAGAGGGTTAAAAAGCTGATTTGACTGTCGCGGAGATCGAAATGATCGAACTGACGCAGGAAGAGATCGCTGAGGTGACCCGCTTCAATTCCATCACCGCTTTCACTACTCTGGATAGGGGTATTGGTGCGCAACTGCAATTGCCAGAAGGTGAGATCGCGAAACTGCCAGCGCATGTGCAGTAAACTTTGCCAGACATCCAGCGCTAACGTGACGCGTTTTACCGAAAACTCACCGCCGTCTTTGAGCTGAGCGTGGATATCACGCGCTTCAAGCGTAGGGCCGAAATTTTGCCAGTTGGCGGATAGCTGGCTGGCGGTAACGGGCAGGCCAGTCGCGGATTCAATCTTACCGAGAATGGCCGGACGCCAGCTATCAAGATGAGGTAGCGCAAGGCGCAGTCCACTGACCATCAGCGCTGCAATGACAACGAATGCGGCTCCAGTGAGCAGTAATATCCCCGGCAATCGCCTCACGCGCCTCTCCTTGTCTGCAAAAAAATGTGACTCACACCCCTTGAGTGTATATTGCCGGATGGCGGCGCTTGCGCCTTATCCGGCCTACATGCGCTGGTGCTACTACTCAATTACATCATTACGACGTCGAACTGCTCCTGGTTATAGAGCGGTTCAACCTGGACTTTGACCTGTTTACCCACAAAGATTTCGACTTCCGCCAGCGCATGCGACTCTTCGCCTTTCAGGGTTTCTGCCACTGCCGGAGATGCATAAACCAGGAAGCGATCGGAGTCGTATGCATGGTGTACGCGGACAATTTCGCGCATGATTTCATAGCATACGGTTTCCACCGTTTTCACGGTACCGCGTCCATGACAGGTAGGGCACTCATTGCACAGCACATGCTCCACGCTTTCACGCGTGCGCTTACGCGTCATCTCCACCAGGCCCAGCTGTGAAAAACCGTTAATGCTGGTTTTTACGCGGTCCTTGCTCAGAGCCTGCTCCAGAGAGTGCAACACCCGGCGCCGATGATCTTCATTATTCATGTCGATAAAATCGATAATGATAATGCCGCCCAGGTTACGCAGACGCAGCTGACGCGCAATGGCCTGCGTTGCTTCAATATTAGTATTAAAAATAGTGTCGTCGAGATTACGATGTCCAACAAACGCGCCGGTATTGATATCCACGGTGGTCATCGCTTCGGTTTGATCGATGATCAAATAGCCGCCGGATTTCAGCTCAACCTTGCGTTCCAGCGCGCGCTGGATTTCATTCTCAACGTCAAAGAGATCGAAAATAGGCTGACGTCCGCTGTAATGCTCCAGCTTGCTGGTCATCTCGGGAATGTACTCCGCCGTAAATTCCAGCAACGCCTCATAGGTCAGGCGAGAGTCGACGCGGATCCGATCAAGCTGGGCATCGGCAAAATCACGCAAAACGCGCTGCGCCAGCGCAAGTTCGCCATACATCTGGTAGCGCGTTTGCGGACGTTTTTTGCGCTCCATGACTTTCGTCCAGACGCGCTTCAGGTAGGCAGCATCCGAGGCCAGATCCTCTTCGCATACGCCTTCCGCCGCTGTACGAATAATAAATCCGCCCTGCTCATCACAGTAATCGGCTACCACTTTTTTCAGACGTTCGCGTTCGCTTTCGCTTTCGATACGTTGGGAAACGCCAACGTGCGACGCGCCCGGCATAAAAACAAGATAACGGGAAGGCAGCGTAATGTCCGTCGTCAGACGAGCGCCCTTAGTACCCAGCGGATCTTTTACCACCTGCACCATCAAATCCTGGCCCTGGCGAACCAGTTCAGAAATGTCGCGCACGGTGAACTGTTTTTGTTCTTCACCGGCCACGCATTCGGTGTGTGGCATGATGTCTGAAGCGTGAAGAAATGCGGCTTTATCCAGTCCAATATCTACAAAAGCCGCCTGCATACCCGGAAGTACACGACTTACACGACCTTTGTAGATATTGCCTACGATTCCACGTCGCGCCTCACGTTCAATATGAATTTCCTGCAGAATACCGCCATCAATGTAAGCCACCCGTGTTTCCGATGGCGTTACGTTTACCAACAATTCAGCCGTCATGTTTATCCCTTTGCTCACGCAGTGCGTTAAAATTGGTCAGCAACTCATACGTTTCTACCAGCGGTAAGCCGACTACGGCGTGATAGCTGCCATTTATCTTCCTGACAAAACAGCCACCCAACCCTTGAATACCGTATGCACCTGCTTTATCCATTGGTTCACCGCTGGCAACATAACCCGCGATGTCCTCATCGGTGAGTGCTCTGAATGTCACTTCCGTCACCACCAGACAGTCCAGACTGTGCTGGCGATCGGCCAATGCCACGGCGGTCATGACCTGATGCGTGTTGCCCGACAGCTTACGCAGCATTGCGGCGGCATGGGCGGCGTCGTGCGGTTTTTCCAGCACTTCGCCGTTAAGAATAACAATGGTATCCGCACCCAATACCGGCAAATCGCGCTGCGCCAACGCAACGCCAGCCTGCGCTTTTTCGCGCGCCAGACGAGAAACGTACTGCTGCGCGCTTTCCTGCGGGTGCCGCTGTTCTTCAATCCCAGGAACCAGCCGTTCAAACGTGATACCAAGTTGAGCGAGCAGTTCCTGACGACGTGGAGAACCTGAAGCAAGATACAGAGTATTCATATCAACCTTTATTGCACCGCAAACTGCTGACGGATTTTACGCATCAGTAAGAATAGCCATGGCCAGAGCACACCATTCACTACACTACTCCAGAACACTTCAGGTCTGAAAGAGACATTGATCACTAAAAACTCGGCCCAGAAAACAATAATATCCACGACCAGTGATAACAACACGACCACCAGCGCCTGTTGCCAGAGCGCGAGGTTGCGGAATAGCTGGAATTTCAGCGCGACCAGATAGGCAATGATACTCATCGACAAGGCCCGCACGCCAAGCGTGGAACCGCTAATGAGATCCAGTATGGCACCCACCACGAACCCTGTGCCCACATTTACGCGATGCGGTAGCGCCAGAATCCAATACAACAAGATGAGCAGCACCCAGTTTGGCCGGAAAACAATAATGTCATCCGGCCAGGGCATAACTTGCAGCAACAGTGCAATAAGGAACGAAAGCCAAATAACCCAACGCCCCTGGCTACGATAGCTTGCCACTTACTGTCCTCCCGGCTTACGCGGAGCAGGTTGTGGCGGCGTGGTGTCCGTAGGCGCGGTAGTGACGCCTGTAGCAGGTGCCGGTACTGGCGCAGGCGGCCCCATGGCATCTGGCGCAGGCAGAACTTGCGGCATCATTTGCATCAAACGTTCATTGGCAACACGGTGTACTTCTTCCGGCGTCATCGGATTGGCGCCATTACGATCGGCTCCCCACAACAGCAGCAGATAGCGCAAACGCTGCAAACCCGCGGTCGGACGAGCCTGAATGACGGTATAAGCACGCTGAGTGTCCAGCTTAACGGAAGAAACAACAGCAACCGGATAACCTTCCGGGAAGCGTCCACCCAAACCGGAAGTCACCAGCACATCGCCAACGCGAATGTCGGTGTTCGCCGGCAGATGTTCGAGCTGAAGATCGTCCGTACAACCGTTGCCCGCAGCAATGACGCGAATATCGTTACGCAGAACCTGGATTGGCAGAGCATGCGTTGCATCGCAAATCAGCAGTACGCGGCTGGTCAGTTTTGCTACCGCAACGACCTGACCCACTACACCTTTGTCGCTGATAACTGGCTGACCTTCGTAGACGCCGTTAACGCTCCCTTTGTCGATCACGACCTGATCGCTGTATGGGTCATTAACCGTTGAGATGACCTGCGTCACCATCTTTTGTTCGTCCTGACGCAATGGCGATCCCAGCAGCTCGCGCAAACGCGCGTTCTCCTGTTTATATTGCCCCAGCATCAGCAGCTCGCTATTTTTCAGCAGCAGTTCCTGACGCAGCGCCCGGTTTTCAAGTTCGAGTTGGTCACGCGAAGCCAGCGTTTGCGACACGCCGTCGAGTAATTCACGAGGACCATTAGAGATAAAGTAGAAAGGACTGACGGCGGTATCCATGTACGTTCGGATTTGACTAAACGTACCCAGGCGGCTGTCGGCAATAATAACGCCGAGCGCCACCAGCACCGCCAGAATAAGGCGAATCTGTAGCGACGGGCCACGGCTAAAAATTGGCTTCATAGTCTATGCGTATTCTCGTATCAGAGCGGTAGGGCAACCCGCGGGCCACCCTACCTGCGTCCGATTACTCTTCGCTGAACAGGTCGCCGCCGTGCATATCGATCATTTCCAGTGCTTTGCCGCCACCGCGCGCCACGCAGGTCAGCGGATCTTCAGCAACAACAACTGGAATACCGGTTTCTTCCATTAACAGACGATCAAGGTTACGCAGCAGCGCACCGCCACCGGTCAGCACCATACCGCGCTCGGAGATGTCTGACGCCAGCTCTGGCGGACACTGTTCCAGAGCAACCATTACCGCGCTCACGATACCGGTCAGCGGTTCCTGCAGCGCTTCCAGAATCTCGTTGGAGTTCAGGGTAAAGCCGCGTGGAACACCTTCTGCCAGGTTACGGCCGCGTACTTCGATCTCGCGGACTTCATCGCCCGGATAAGCGGAACCGATTTCGTGTTTAATACGTTCTGCGGTGGCTTCACCGATCAGAGAACCGTAGTTACGACGAACGTAATTAATGATGGCTTCGTCGAAGCGGTCACCACCAATACGTACGGAAGAAGAGTAAACCACGCCGTTCAGGGAGATAACGGCAACTTCAGTGGTACCACCACCGATATCCACAACCATTGAGCCGGTTGCTTCAGAAACTGGCAGACCCGCACCAATCGCGGCCGCCATCGGCTCTTCGATCAGAAAGACTTCACGGGCGCCTGCGCCCTGAGCGGATTCACGGATCGCACGGCGTTCAACCTGGGTTGCGCCAACCGGTACACACACCAGTACGCGCGGGCTTGGGCGCATGAAGCTATTGCTGTGCACTTGTTTGATAAAGTGCTGGAGCATTTTTTCAGTCACGAAGAAGTCAGCGATAACGCCGTCTTTCATTGGGCGAATTGCAGCGATATTGCCCGGCGTACGACCCAGCATCTGCTTCGCATCATGACCTACTGCAGCCACGCTTTTCGGCGAACCGGCACGATCCTGACGAATGGCCACAACAGAAGGCTCATTCAATACGATGCCTTGTCCTTTTACATAAATAAGGGTATTCGCGGTACCCAGGTCAATGGACAGGTCATTGGAAAACATGCCACGAAATTTTTTCAACATACTAAGGGATAATCCTGAAAGCTGGGGCGGAAAACAAAATCCGCTTACTTTACCAACCACACGCAGCAGCGACAAGGCGCAAAAATCATCTGCTACGGTGAAAATTAGTGCAGTTCGTTTCCTTTGTTACAAAACCGGCCTGAGTCCATCAGGGCTGAAAAAATCAGCAGCATTCCTCGCTTTTGTTTGCAACCTGTCAAAGGTCATTCACCTGCATGTTTGCTGTTACAACCTGGCGAGCAGACAAGCACACCCCCAGAAGGCACAGCGCGCGTTATTCTACGTGAAAACGAATTAAACGGCAGGTTAAACCGAATATCTTTGCGAATATTTTTTCACGTTAGTGTCAAGTGGCTGTGATGCGGCAAAAAAATCCCCTTGCCCACCAGCAACTCCGCGTTCCGTCAGCGTATGCCACTCGCTACGCGAACGAACTCCCGTGGCATAAACCTGCGTTGGCGTGCCTGAACAGGCCTCCGCCAGGCTTTGAACCAACAGTTGGTTTTCGGTTCGCTTATCAATATTCCTCACCAGGCTTGGATGCAGCTTCAATAACTCAACGTTAAGCTCTTTAATCCAGCTGGTGCTCACCAGCGTTAAACCGGCCTGCGTAACGGCGATCCGTACCCCTAGCGCATCCATCAATCGGATGACGGGCTGTAATCGGCTGATATGTTGACAAACATCTGCCTCAGCAAGTTCAATAATTATGCGTTTGCGTAGTGATTTTTCGCACTGCATCAACGTATCACGCAGCCAGCGCTGAAAACGTGGGCGAATTAGCGATTCAACCGTTATCTGCATCGCCAGGCTTTCCTGCGGCCAGTAGCCCAAAAGCAGGATCAGACGACTTAACTGTAAACGGTCATACTCTTCAGCCAGGCCAAACTGCAGCACCATCGGCATATATTCCGCCGAAATAACCTCTTCGCTGCCATCAAAAATACGGCACATCAGTTCCCGGTGGTGTACCCGTCCTTCACGCGTTACCGCAGGTTTTTGATATATTCTCGGCCCGCCCCGGCTGAGCATCTGTTCAATCAGCGTCCGCCAGCGCACGTTGCCCCGGCCTTTTTCCGGCAGGGAGTCATCATAGACCGACCAGCTGTTCCCACCCTGCAGGACCGAATTCCGGGTGGCGGCCTCAGCATGATCCATCACCTGTTCCGTCGACTGACCACTGCGGCAAACGCAAATGCCAATATGAACCATATCGGCACGATCGATCATTTTATTAGTCGGAAGCGCATCGACCGCTTTTAATAATTGCCCGGCGATGCTTTCGGCTTCTTTCAGCGTGCGATGTGGCAACAGGATGGCAAAATCGCTACGGTGGTAGCGCGCCAGCAATGCCCCCGGATAACGCGTCATAAACGTCGACAACAAATTGATTAGCGTTGAAATTTGTTCTTCCGCCAGGGTGATTCCCCAGCTATCTCGCAGCAGAGTAAAGTCCGGCAGACGCACCATCATCACGACGCCATGCGCTCCCACCTTTTCTTGATCTTCCAACAGCGTGGCCAACTGGTTATCAAAAAACAGACGGTTACTCAGCCCGGTTTTTGTATCCTGCGCAACATAGGAACGAATCAGGGTGTCCAGTCGGCTGCGTTGCTCGCGGGCATTTTGAATTTCAGTCAGCAACATATCGAGCGCACTGCTGGTGCGCGCTGGCCATTCATAGACCGTTCCTCGTACATTCGACCCGCGTTCACCGTTCAGAATACGCGTGGAACGAATCTCCAGTAACTCCTGGCCTGAAAGCTGACGCTGAAGCCAGCGTACCGACAAAAAGAGCATCAGAATAATAAACGCAATGGCCAGTGTGAGCGGCGCGGTAGTCAGTAGCGAATGGAAATAGTTGCCCATCGGATCCTGATAAACCAGGCGAACTGACATGCCCGGATGCTTGACCAACGGTACGGTGATGTCGCGGTAGAGGTTGTTCGTTCCTGCCGGACGGTAGCTGCTGGTTCGGGAGTGGTCATACACTATATGCTCCCCTTGCAGCAACTCGATACGCACGATATCAACAGAAACCATCAGTTCATCGATTTGCGGCGTCAGCGAAACGAAATCGCGGGAGACAAGATGTGTATCAATCGCCGTCGCCACCGCCTGCACTCGCGTAGTGAACTTATATTGAATAGCGTTGTAGAAACTCAGCGAGCAGCCAATCAGAGTCACAAAGATCGTTAACCCAGTAAGCAGCGTGACAAAAGCTGAGAATTTCGTCGTTAATCGCATCCTTGTGTTAACTCCGACAGTTATGAAACAGGTGTGAAAGAGATAAAGCGACTCGAAAATGCAAAACTGAACGCAAAATCCGCCAATTTATGCAAACTGTGGGGGCATACTACCAAATCAGGTATATCTGGCAATTTATTGCGCAGAATCGGCATCATGTTTTGATTAGCGAGTATAGTCTTCATTAACAATTTTCCAATCCACTATACGAATTGAGGACAGGTTATGCAGGCTTTGATCTTAGAACAGCAGGACGGAAAAACCCTCGCATCCGTTCAACCCCTCGACGAAAACCAGCTCCCGGAAGGCGATGTAACGGTGGATGTCCACTGGTCGAGCCTGAACTATAAAGACGCCCTGGCTATCACTGGCAAGGGTAAAATCATCCGCAACTTTCCGATGATTCCTGGCATTGACTTCGCCGGTACCGTGCGTGCAAGCGAAGATCCCCGTTTTCATGCGGGTCAGGAAGTCTTACTGACCGGCTGGGGTGTGGGTGAAAACCATTGGGGCGGGCTGGCTGAACGTGCGCGCGTCAAAGGCGACTGGCTGGTAGCGCTGCCGCAAGGGCTGGACGGGCGCAAAGCGATGGTCATCGGCACCGCCGGTTTTACCGCCATGCTGTGCGTTATGGCGCTTGAGGATGCAGGTATTCGCCCGCAAGACGGTGAGATTGTCGTCACCGGCGCCAGCGGCGGCGTGGGCAGCACTGCCGTGGCATTACTGCATAAGCTGGGCTATCAGGTTGTGGCAGTATCAGGGCGCGAAAGCACCCACGACTATCTGAAGAGCCTGGGCGCAAATCGTATTCTCAGCCGCGATGAGTTTGCTGAATCTCGCCCGTTGGAAAAACAACTGTGGGCCGGTGCAATTGATACCGTTGGCGATAAAGTGCTGGCGAAAGTCCTGGCACAGATGAACTACGGTGGCTGCGTGGCCGCCTGCGGCCTGGCGGGCGGCTTCGCGCTGCCGACCACCGTCATGCCATTCATTCTGCGTAATGTACGTTTGCAAGGGGTGGACTCGGTGATGACCCCACCGGCACGTCGCGCAGAAGCCTGGGCGCGTTTGGTTAAGGATCTGCCGGAATCGTTCTATGCTCAGGCCGCCACGGAGATTACGCTAGCGGATGCGCCGAAGTTCGCCGATGCCATCATCAATAACCAGGTGCAAGGTCGTACCCTGGTGAAGGTGAAATAACAGGCATCGGCGCAGAAATTTACACTTAACTAACAAAATTTCGCGGCATATATAGAGACTCCCTGCCATATTAACTACGCATCCCTTGTCTGTCATGACGCGTAAGCCGGGAGTCTGTTATGAAGAAATTACGTCCATTTACAGAAGCCGACGTCACCGCCGAGTCGGCTTTTTTTATGCAGCGCCGCCAGGTACTGAAAGCATTAGGGATCAGCGTTGCCGCGTTGTCTTTGCCTCACGCTGCGCAGGCCGACCTTCTGAGCTGGTTTAAGGGTAATGACCGCCCTCCGGCGCCTGCGGGTAAGCCGCTTAATTTCAGCAAGCCCACCGCCTGGCAAAATTCGCTTCCTTTAACGCCAGCAGATAAAGTTTCTGGCTACAACAACTTCTATGAATTTGGTCTCGACAAAGCGGATCCAGCGGCCAACGCAGGCAGCCTGAAAACCGATCCGTGGACCTTGAAAATCACTGGCGAAGTCGCAAAACCCCTCACTCTCGATCATGATGCGCTGACCACCCGTTTCCCATTGGAAGAGCGGATTTATCGGATGCGCTGCGTGGAAGCCTGGTCAATGGTGGTGCCGTGGATTGGCTTTCCATTACATAAACTGCTGGCGCAGGTTGAACCCACCAGCAACGCAAAATATGTCGCTTTCGAAACGCGCTACGCCCCGGATGAAATGCCTGGTCAGAAAGATCGCTTTATTGGCGGCGGGCTGAAATATCCCTATGTTGAAGGGTTACGCCTGGATGAAGCAATGCATCCACTAACCCTGCTTACAGTAGGGGTTTATGGTAAGGCCCTTCCGCCGCAAAATGGCGCCCCCATCCGCTTAATTGTGCCGTGGAAATACGGATTTAAGGGCATAAAGTCGATCGTGAGTATCAAACTTACGCGCGAACGCCCCCCAACAACGTGGAACCTGGCCGCGCCTAATGAATATGGGTTTTATGCCAACGTGAATCCGCATGTCGATCACCCCCGCTGGTCCCAGGCCACCGAACGTTTTATTGGCGCTGGCGGTATTCTGGACGTACAGCGTCAATCCACGCTGTTGTTTAACGGTTATGCCGAAGAGGTTGCTTCCCTGTATCGTGGTCTTAATCTACAGGAGAATTTTTAAGTGCGTCTGACTGCAAAGCACATTACCGGGCTGAAAGTTTGCCTGCATCTTGGCGGATTTTTGCCGTTAATCTGGCTCTTTTGGGCGGTAAATCATGGCGGTTTGAGCGCCGATCCGGTCAAAGATATCCAGCACTTTACCGGTAGGACAGCTCTGAAATTCTTACTGGCGACCTTGCTGGTCTCTCCACTCGCGCGCTACGCTAAACAGCCATTATTGATACGCACTCGTCGCCTGTTAGGGCTATGGTGTTTCGCCTGGGCGACGCTGCATTTAACCAGCTACGCGTTACTGGAACTGGGTATTCATAATCTGGCGCTGTTGGGGCGGGAATTCATTTCGCGACCGTATTTGATGTTGGGTATTGTCTGTTGGGTCATATTATTTGCTCTCACCTTAACGTCCACGCAATCTGCACAGCGAAAGCTGGGTAAGTATTGGCAATTTTTGCACAACTTCGTCTATCTTGTGGCGATCCCGGCACCCATACATTATCTGTGGTCGGTTAAAATCATCTCCCCTCAACCGATTATTTATGCCGCACTTGCTGCGGTGCTGTTAGCCTGCCGCTACAGGAAGT
Organism: Citrobacter werkmanii; assembly: GCF_008693645.1. NCBI lineage: Bacteria > Pseudomonadati > Pseudomonadota > Gammaproteobacteria > Enterobacterales > Enterobacteriaceae > Citrobacter > Citrobacter werkmanii. The sequence goes on from NZ_CP044101.1 coordinate 4,616,001, forward strand.
TTCGCCAGTGGTGGCGGTAGTTTCACGATATGTGCAGTACGTTGCAAAACACGGACGATCCGATTTTCTTTACATGTTAACGGTTGATTATCTTCCCTGATAAGACCAGTATTTAGCTGCCAATTGCTACGAAATAGTTATAATGTGCGCCTTTGCTATCCCCGGTAGCGTTTTTACGGCGCGGAAAGGGTGACAATCGCATATTGAAGGTATATTTTGTCTTTTACCCGAAAATGACAGAAGATAGCCGCACAATGACTAACAAGTCTGGCAATCTCATGTAATGGCATCAGCACCCAGTGCAACGCCTGAGATGCGTGGCATCTTGTCACTCACTGTTATAAAAATGCTATACAGACGGCGGTAAAACGCCTGTCACAATCTCACTAAACAAAGAGTACGGAACCCACTCATGGATATTCGTAAGATTAAAAAACTGATCGAGCTGGTTGAAGAATCAGGCATCTCCGAACTGGAAATTTCTGAAGGCGAAGAGTCTGTACGCATCAGCCGTGCGGCGCCAGCTGCAAGTTTTCCAATGATGCAACAGGCTTATGCTGCACCAGTGATGCAGCAGCCAGCTCTGTCTAACGCTGTCGCACAAACTGCCTCTCCAAGTATGGAAGCTCCGGCAGCAGCGGAAATCAGTGGTCACATCGTACGCTCCCCAATGGTTGGTACGTTCTACCGCACCCCGAGCCCGGATGCGAAAGCGTTCATCGAAATCGGCCAGAAAGTGAATGCGGGCGATACCCTGTGCATCGTTGAAGCCATGAAAATGATGAACCAGATCGAAGCCGACAAATCCGGCGTCGTTAAAGCGATTCTGGTAGAAAGCGGTCAACCGGTAGAATTTGACGAGCCGCTGGTCGTCATCGAATAACGAGGCGAACATGTTGGATAAAATTGTCATCGCTAACCGCGGCGAGATTGCCTTGCGTATTCTTCGTGCCTGTAAAGAACTGGGTATCAAGACTGTCGCAGTGCATTCAAGCGCGGATCGCGATTTAAAACACGTATTGCTGGCGGATGAGACGGTCTGTATTGGCCCGGCTCCGTCCGTAAAAAGCTATCTGAACATCCCGGCTATCATCAGCGCCGCTGAAATCACCGGCGCGGTGGCAATTCACCCGGGTTATGGCTTCCTCTCTGAGAACGCCAACTTTGCTGAGCAGGTAGAACGTTCCGGCTTTATCTTCATCGGCCCGAAAGCCGACACCATCCGCCTGATGGGCGACAAAGTGTCCGCGATTACCGCGATGAAGAAAGCTGGCGTACCGACTGTCCCAGGCTCTGACGGCCCGTTGGGCGATGACATGGACGCTAACCGCGCTCATGCTAAACGCATCGGCTACCCGGTTATCATCAAAGCCTCCGGCGGCGGCGGCGGTCGCGGTATGCGCGTCGTGCGCAGCGATGCCGAACTGGCGCAATCCATCTCCATGACCAAAGCGGAAGCGAAAGCGGCTTTCAATAACGACATGGTCTACATGGAGAAATACCTGGAAAACCCACGCCACATCGAAATTCAGGTGCTGGCAGACGGTCAGGGTAACGCGATTTATCTGGCAGAGCGTGACTGCTCCATGCAGCGTCGTCACCAGAAAGTTGTCGAAGAAGCACCAGCGCCGGGCATTACTCCGGAACTGCGTCGCTACATCGGCGAGCGTTGCGCCAAAGCGTGCGTGGATATCGGCTATCGCGGCGCGGGTACTTTCGAGTTCCTGTTCGAAAACGGTGAGTTCTACTTCATTGAAATGAACACCCGTATTCAGGTTGAACACCCGGTAACCGAAATGATCACCGGTGTTGACCTGATCAAAGAACAACTGCGCATCGCAGCGGGTCAGCCGCTGTCTATCAAGCAGGACGAAGTTGTGGTTAAAGGCCATGCGGTAGAGTGCCGTATCAACGCCGAAGACCCGAACACCTTCCTGCCGAGCCCGGGTAAAATCACGCGTTTCCACGCGCCGGGTGGCTTTGGTGTGCGCTGGGAGTCTCATATTTACGCAGGTTACACAGTACCTCCGTACTATGACTCAATGATCGGTAAGCTGATTTGCTATGGCGAAAACCGCGACGTCGCTATCGCACGCATGAAAAACGCCTTGCAGGAACTGATCATCGACGGCATCAAAACCAACGTTGATCTGCAGATCCGTATCATGAATGACGAGCACTTCCAGCATGGTGGAACCAATATCCACTACCTGGAGAAAAAACTCGGACTTCAGGAAAAGTAAGCAAGCGTTAACCGAAAAGGCCGGAAATTCCGGCCTTTTGTTTTTCTCCCCTCCCACAGGTGCCATAAGGTACAATCCCCGCTTTCTTTATTCACAAGGGACAAAAAATGGACGCTCGTTTTGTTCAGGCCCATAAAGAGGCGCGCTGGGCGCTGTGGCTGACCCTTTTATATCTTGCCGCATGGTTAGTGGCCGCTTACTTACCAGACACCTCTCTGGGTTTTACCGGCCTCCCGCACTGGTTCGAAATGGCCTGTCTGCTGACGCCATTGGTTTTCATCGTACTGTGCTGGGCGATGGTGAAGTTTATCTATCGCGACATTCCACTGGAGGATGATGATGCAGCTTGAAGTTATTTTGCCGCTGGTCGCCTATCTTCTGGTGGTTTTCGGTCTCTCTGTTTACGCCATGCGCAAAAGGTCGACCGGCACCTTCCTGAATGAATATTTCCTCGGCAGCCGCTCTATGGGCGGGGTCGTGTTAGCCATGACGCTAACGGCAACCTACATTAGCGCCAGCTCGTTTATCGGCGGCCCAGGTGCTGCTTATAAATACGGGCTGGGATGGGTTTTGTTAGCGATGATCCAACTACCCGCCGTCTGGTTGTCGTTGGGTATTCTCGGCAAAAAATTCGCCATTCTGGCACGCCGTTATAATGCGGTTACCCTCAACGATATGCTGTTTGCCCGCTACCAAAGCCGCCTGCTGGTGTGGCTGGCGAGCCTCAGCCTGCTGGTCGCGTTTGTCGGTGCAATGACCGTACAGTTTATTGGCGGCGCGCGTTTGCTGGAAACCGCAGCGGGTATCCCTTACGAAACCGGCCTGCTGATTTTTGGCGTCAGTATCGCGTTATACACGGCGTTCGGCGGATTTCGCGCCAGCGTGTTGAACGACACGATGCAGGGCATGGTGATGCTGATTGGGACTATCGTACTGCTGGTCGGTGTCGTCCATGCCGCTGGTGGTCTCAGCAATGCGGTAGTCACTCTGCAAACCATCGATCCTAAACTGGTCTCGCCGCAGGGCGCTGATGACATTCTGTCCCCCACGTTTATGACTTCATTCTGGGTGCTGGTGTGCTTTGGCGTGATTGGCCTGCCGCATACGGCGGTGCGCTGCATCTCCTATAAGGACAGCAAAGCGGTACACCGTGGAATTATCATTGGCACCATCGTGGTGGCTGTCCTGATGTTTGGTATGCATCTGGCCGGCGCGTTGGGCCGGGCGGTGATCCCTGACCTGACGGTACCGGATCTGGTTATTCCCACGCTAATGGTAAAAGTCTTGCCACCGGTAGCAGCCGGGATCTTCCTCGCCGCGCCCATGGCCGCGATCATGTCGACGATCAATGCCCAATTGCTGCAAAGTTCCGCTACGATCATTAAAGATCTTTATCTGAACCTTCGCCCGGAACAACTGCAAAATGAAACACGGCTGAAACGCATGTCGGCAGTGATCACTCTGCTGCTGGGCGCGTTACTGCTGCTGGCCGCCTGGAAGCCGCCAGAGATGATTATCTGGCTTAACCTGCTGGCGTTTGGCGGGTTGGAAGCCGTCTTCCTATGGCCGCTGGTGCTGGGCCTTTACTGGGAGCGGGCAAACGCGGCAGGCGCACTGAGCGCAATGATTGTCGGCGGCGTACTTTATGCCGTACTCGCTACTTTTAACATTCAGTACCTGGGCTTTCATCCGATTGTGCCCTCGTTACTGATAAGTTTGCTGGCTTTCCTGATCGGCAACCGTTTCGGTTCCGCCGTTCCGCAAGTCGCCATATTGACTACTGATAAATAAAGAGTTTTGCCATGCCATGGATTCAACTGAAACTGAACACGACCGGTGCAAACGCTGAAGAGTTGAGCGATGCGCTGATGGAAGCGGGCTCCGTTTCCATTACTTTCCAGGATACGCATGATACGCCGGTATTTGAACCTCTGCCGGGCGAGACTCGCCTGTGGGGCGATACCGACGTTATCGGCTTGTTCGATGCAGAAACCGACATGAAAGAAGTCGTTGCGATTCTGGAGCAGCACCCACTACTGGGTACAGGCTTCGCGCATAAAATCGAACAGCTTGAAGACAAAGACTGGGAACGCGAATGGATGGATAACTTCCACCCGATGCGCTTTGGCGAACGTCTGTGGATTTGCCCAAGCTGGCGCGATGTCCCGGATGAGAACGCCGTCAACGTGATGCTCGACCCGGGTCTGGCGTTTGGTACCGGTACTCACCCAACCACCTCTCTGTGCCTGCAATGGCTGGACGGTCTCGATCTTAACGGTAAAACGGTTATCGACTTTGGCTGCGGATCCGGCATCCTTGCCATTGCGGCACTGAAGCTGGGTGCAGCGAAAGCGATTGGTATAGATATCGATCCGCAAGCGATTCAGGCCAGCCGTGATAACGCCCAACGTAATGGCGTTTCTGAGCGTCTGGAACTTTATCTGCCTAAAGACCAGCCAGAGTCGATGAAAGCCGATGTGGTGGTCGCCAACATCCTTGCTGGCCCATTACGTGAACTCGCACCTTTAATCAGCGTGCTGCCCGTTGAGGGCGGTTTGCTGGGGCTTTCTGGTATTCTTGCCAGCCAGGCGGAAAGCGTCTGTGAAGCCTATGCCGACCTCTTTACGCTCGATCCGGTTATCGAGAAAGAAGAGTGGTGTCGCATTACCGGACAGAAAAAATAATCCCTTCCGGCGTGGTTATCCGACCACGCCATTTTCAGACAACAGACCAGCATACTGATACTTTACCCAACGATATAATAAATAATTGATTTTTATATTTTTTGTTAAGTAAACGTATGCACTTCAATCGTTTTACAACAATTTTACTGGCAGCATGCTTAATGCCCCTGAAGACGCTGGCCGTGCCATGGGGCTATACCGGAGAAACCAGCCCTGCGCAGTGGGGCAAAATAAGCAAAGAGTATGCAACGTGTCAGACGGGTATCAACCAGTCACCCGTTGATATCCAGACCACGACAACCAGCAAACTCGGCCTGCCCGCGCTCAATTTACAATACATTGATGGCCCGACAAGATTTCGCAGCATTAACCATACGCTGCAGGCAACAATGAGCTCCTACACCCCTAATTTCATTGAAATTGAAGAAAAGCTCTATTATTTAAAACATTTTGATTTTCACGCTCCAGGCGAACATACCCTCAACGGTAAAATCTATCCACTGGAGCTGCAGTTGACCCACAAAAACCAACATGGTGATATCGCCATTGTGGCGGTCATGTTTGACATTGGTGAGCCTAACCAGGCGATTCAAAACCTGTGGGAGTCCTTTCCCACCATGGAGGGCAACAGCATGCCCATTTTTTCGCCCGTCGATATCAACCAGCTTCTACCCGACAATAAGACCTACTGGCTCTACAGTGGCTCGATAACAACGCCTCCCTGTACTGAAGGCGTCACCTGGGTTGTCCTGAAAAAGCCTGTGGCCCTTTCCGCCGAACAGTTAGATAAATTTCACTACATTGTTGGGCCAGCGAACAATCGTCCACCGCAGCCGCTGAATGAACGCACGATTACGAACAGCAATTCAGGTGGCACCGAGATCCTGTACTAAAATGAGGTAACGATCACACAATAGCGAGGTAATTTGCTGATTAATTCAGCAGAATATCTTGTCAGTACCTTCTGTAACTGAAGAAAAAATGAGAAGTTACGCAAAATTATATGCGTATATAAAATCGACACATTTTTGTAATACCATGATTTATATGATTAAATATTTTCATGAGTTCATATTTACGGCAATTCATTGATCCACCTCAGTGGATTGGTCAAAGTTTGGCCTTTCATCTCGTGCGAAAAATGCGTAATATACGCCGCCTTGCAGTCACAGTATGGTCATTTCTTAACTCATGCGCATCGGACAACACCAGCTCAGAAATCGCCTGATCGCAGCACCTATGGCTGGCATCACTGACAGACCATTCAGGACGCTGTGCTATGAGATGGGAGCCGGATTGACGGTATCCGAGATGATGTCTTCTAACCCGCAGGTTTGGGAAAGCGACAAGTCTCGTTTACGGATGGTGCACGTTGACGAGCCAGGAATTCGCACGGTGCAAATTGCCGGTAGCGATCCTGTTGAGATGGCCGATGCCGCACGTATTAACGTGGAAAGCGGCGCCCAGATTATTGATATCAATATGGGGTGTCCGGCTAAAAAAGTGAATCGCAAGCTCGCAGGTTCAGCCCTCTTGCAGTACCCGGATTTAGTGAAATCAATACTAACCGAGGTCGTCAATGCAGTGGACGTTCCTGTCACACTCAAGATTCGCACCGGCTGGGCTCCGGAACACCGTAACTGCGTAGAGATTGCCCAACTGGCTGAAGACTGTGGCATTCAGGCTCTGACCATTCATGGACGCACCCGCGCCTGTTTGTTCAATGGAGATGCTGAGTACGACAGTATTCGGGCAGTTAAGCAGAAAGTTTCCATTCCGATTATCGCGAATGGCGACATTACTGACCCGCTTAAAGCCAGAGCTGTACTCGACTATACGGGGGCGGATGCCCTGATGATAGGCCGTGCTGCTCAGGGAAGACCCTGGATCTTTCGGGAAATCCAGCATTATCTGGACACTGGGGAGCTGCTGCCCCCGCTGCCACTGGCAGAGGTGAAGCGCTTGCTTTGTGCGCATGTTCGGGAACTGCACGACTTTTATGGTCATGCAAAAGGGTACCGAATTGCGCGTAAACACGTATCCTGGTATCTCCAGGAACACGCTCCGGATGACCAGTTTCGGCGCACATTCAACGCCATTGAAGATTCCAGCGAACAGCTGGCGGCGTTGGAGGCATACTTCGAAAATTTTGCGTAAACAGAAATAAAGAGCTGACAGAACTATGTTCGAACAACGCGTAAATTCTGACGTACTGACCGTTTCTACCGTTAACTCTCAGGACCAGGTAACTCAAAAGCCCCTGCGTGACTCGGTTAAACAGGCACTGAAGAACTATTTTGCTCAATTGAACGGTCAAGACGTTAATGATCTCTATGAGCTGGTACTGGCTGAAGTAGAACAGCCCCTGTTGGACATGGTGATGCAATACACCCGCGGCAACCAGACCCGTGCTGCCCTGATGATGGGCATCAACCGTGGTACGCTGCGTAAAAAACTGAAAAAATACGGCATGAACTGATACTAATCAGTTAAATGTTTGTTTTAAAAGGCGCTACTCGGCATGGGGAAGCGCCTTTTTTATTAATGTCACACGGGAGGCTTTGGCGATGAACGCAAGAGGTGAACCTGTCTATTTTGGCGATGAATCTAAAAAGATAATCCTGGGTGATGCGCTGACCGAGCTAAAAAAGCTACCCGCTGAAAGCATCGATCTCATTTTTGCCGACCCACCTTATAACATCGGCAAAGACTTTGACGGGATGGTGGAATCCTGGGACGAAGAGACCTTTCTGGCGTGGCTGTTTGAGTGTATCGACGAGTGCCATCGTATTCTCAAACCACACGGTAGCATGTACATCATGAACAGTACGGAGAACATGCCGTACATCGACCTCAAATGTCGCCAGCTTTTTACCATCAAAAGCCGTATCGTGTGGTCATATGATAGCTCAGGGGTACAGGCTAAAAACTACTTTGGTTCGATGTATGAACCTATCCTGATGATGGTAAAAGATCAGAAAAACTACACATTTAACCGTGATGATATTCTGGTTGAAGCCAAAACGGGCGCTAAACGTGCGCTAATAGACTACAGAAAGAATCCGCCCCAGCCTTACAATCAGAAAAAAGTACCTGGCAATGTCTGGGATTTTCCCCGCGTTCGCTATCTGATGGATGAATACGAAAATCACCCCACCCAAAAACCCAAAGCCCTCCTGGAACGGATCATTCTGGCTTCCTCCAACCCGGATGACAAAGTGCTCGATCCGTTTGCCGGCAGCTTTACAACCGGCGCCACCGCTGTGGAATTAGGTCGCAAATTTGTCGGTATTGAAATCAATGCTGAATACGTAAAAATGGGGCTCAGAAGACTGAGTATCGGTTCTCATTTTTCAGAGACTGAACTTGCAAAAGTGAAAAAACGTAAGACAAAAAACCTGTCCAAAAAGAGCCGATTAACGGCAAACAGTGGCGCTCTTTCGGTAAAGTAAAGGCATTGTAAGTCTGCTTTTCAGCTTACTGATTTCGTGTATATTCCCTGCACGCTTGGGCATGAATACACAGGATTTAGCAATGATTCGCAAGTATTGGTGGCTGGTTGTTTTTGCGGTCTTCGTTTTTCTTTTTGATGCGCTGCTCATCCAGTGGATAGAACTGATGACGACAGAGCACGACAAGTGCCGGAATATGAACTCAGTGAATCCCCTAAAGCTGGTCAACTGCGCCGATCTCGACTAGCACCGTCGACAGCCGTCAGGCCCTGGCGGCTAAACTACCCAACCTGGTTTTCACTCTGTATTAATTGCATTACACAGCCATCCGGACTTAACATTTTTAATACATTATCAACTAATGCTGGTGCTTGCCCATAAAGATCATAACTCTCTGGATTCATTAGCCAGTTTTTTATTATTCCGCTAAAGCTACCATGCAAAATAATTATGATGACGTCTAAATCCAGACTGGTGGCAATCAAATTTTCATCTACGCACCGTTGGAGAGAATCGCGAATGCTTTGGTGGCTGAGACCTATTTTATCGCGAATGGCCTGCTCTGATATCATATCTTTATGGAATTCGCATTTATGATATAAAATCTGCATTAATGCCTGCTGGCGAGGGTTCTCCGCAATATATTGTAATCCCACCACAAATTTTTCACGCAACCGCTGTAAAGGGTTATCCCCCCAACGACCAATAAGCTTGTCCTGAATAAGATCGCGTAAGGGAGGTTGTTGTAACCATAGCTCATTAAACAATTGAGTTTTATTTTCGAAATGCCAATAAAGTGCACCCCGCGTCACATTGGCGGCATCCGCTATGTCGTTTAGCGTCGTATTACTTACGCCACGTGCGGCAAACTGTACAATCGCCGTTTCCATCAGGTGCTGTCGCGTTTTGAGGGCATCCGCTTTCGTTTTTCTGGCCATGATTCCGACTATCTGGATTGGAGTAGAGAATGATTAACTTTCTTATCTAATATTTTCTATCTGGAACAAATGTATCACTTAGCGTTTATTTAGACGAGGGCTAAAGTATTTAATTACGGACATTACACACGAATAGATAAAACAAATAACAGAAAACAATATATTCACCAATCAGATGATCATTTCAAGATGTATTTATAAGCATCATAGTGTTGCTATAAATATCACAATGAAACGGTAGCTGATTAATCTTTTTTTGCTTTTATGTGCCGTCAACCCCGCCCATAAATAAGTATTGCTTACATCGCAAGCTAATAATTTGTAGGATAGCCAACTATTATTTTTCTTGTGCGCGTTATCACCTCCGCTGTTACCCGGTTAATAACGAGCGTTCGGTTTTTTAAGGAATAGAAATGACGAAAAATGCCAGGTTTTCACTCCTGCCCTCATTCATCATCATCTCCGCTGCATTACTCGCCGGTTGTAACGATCAGGGAGAAACACAAGCACATCCCGCAGAGCCGCAGGTGACTGTCCATGTCGTCGAAAAGGCCCCTTTAGCCGTGACGACCGAATTACCCGGGCGCACCACAGCATTCCGTATTGCAGAAGTCCGTCCTCAGGTTAGCGGAATTGTACTTAAACGGAATTTCACCGAGGGGAGCGATGTTGAAGCCGGTCAATCGCTTTATCAGATCGATCCAGCGACTTACCAGGCTGACTATGACAGCGCCAAAGGCGAACTGGCAAAGAGCGAAGCGGCCGCCGCTATCGCGCATTTAACGGTAAAACGTTATGTGCCGCTGGTTGGCACTAAATACATCAGCCAGCAAGAGTACGATCAGGCAATTGCTGATGCCCGCCAGGCTGATGCCTCCGTAATCGCGGCAAAAGCGGCGGTCGAAAGCGCACGTATCAACCTGGCCTACACCAAAGTAACATCGCCCATTAGCGGACGTATCGGTAAATCTAACGTCACCGAAGGCGCATTGGTCACGAATGGTCAGGCAACTGAGCTTGCTACCGTGCAACAGCTCGATCCTATCTATGTCGACGTCACGCAGTCCAGTAACGACTTTATGCGCCTCAAGCAGTCTATTGAACAAGGTAGTCTGCATAAAGACAGCGCCAGCAGTACCGTCGAACTGGTGATGGAAAATGGTCAGGCATATCCGCTGAAAGGCTCATTGCAATTTTCTGATGTGACGGTTGATGAAAGCACCGGATCAATCACTCTCAGAGCCGTATTCCCTAACCCACAGCACACGCTGCTGCCAGGCATGTTTGTGCGCGCGCGCATTGATGAAGGCGTCCAACCGAATGCCATTCTTGTTCCGCAGCAGGGTGTAACGCGCACGCCACGCGGCGATGCCACCGTGATGGTCGTTAACGACAAGAGCCTGGTTGAAGCGCGGACAGTTGTCGCCGCTCAAGCTATTGGTGACAAATGGCTCATCAGCGAAGGTCTGCAACCCGGTGACAAAGTTATCGTGAGCGGCTTACAGAAAGCACGCCCTGGCGTTCAGGTTAAAGCAACCGCCGATACCGAAACCCCTGCGACGAAAGCCCAATAAGGTAACCGGATATGGCTAACTTTTTTATCAGGCGTCCTATCTTTGCTTGGGTACTGGCCATCATTCTGATGATGGCGGGCGCTCTGGCAATCATGCAACTGCCCGTGGCGCAGTACCCGACCATCGCGCCCCCTGCCGTATCGATTTCCGCCACCTATCCAGGTGCGGATGCGCAGACGGTGCAGGATACCGTCACGCAGGTTATCGAACAGAATATGAACGGTATCGATAACCTGATGTATATGTCCTCCACCAGCGATTCTGCCGGGAGTGTGACCATCACGCTGACCTTCCAGTCCGGTACCGACCCCGATATCGCGCAAGTTCAGGTGCAAAACAAGCTGCAGCTCGCCACCCCCTTACTGCCGCAAGAAGTTCAGCAGCAGGGGATCAGCGTCGAGAAATCAAGTAGCAGCTTTTTGATGGTCGCGGGTTTCGTTTCTGACAACCCACAAACCACGCAGGATGACATTTCCGACTACGTCGCCTCGAACGTTAAAGATTCAATCAGCCGTCTGAATGGTGTGGGTGACGTGCAGCTGTTTGGTGCGCAGTACGCTATGCGCATCTGGCTGGATGCAAACTTGTTGAATAAGTACCAGCTCACACCGGTTGATGTGATCAATCAGTTGCAGGTGCAGAACGATCAGATTGCCGCCGGTCAGTTGGGCGGTACGCCTGCGTTGCCTAATCAGCAGCTTAACGCCTCAATCATCGCGCAGACACGCCTGAAAGATCCTGAAGAATTCGGGAAGGTCACGTTACGCGTCAACAGCGATGGTTCGGTTGTTCACCTGAAGGATGTCGCGCGTATTGAGTTGGGTGGTGAGAACTACAACGTGGTCGCGCGTATTAACGGTAAACCAGCCTCCGGTCTCGGGATCAAACTGGCAACCGGCGCAAACGCGCTGGATACCGCTAACGCTATCAAAGCCAAGCTGGTTGAACTGCAACCGTTCTTCCCGCAGGGAATGAAGGTGGTCTACCCGTATGACACCACGCCGTTCGTCACTATATCCATTCATGAGGTCGTGAAAACGCTGTTTGAAGCAATCATACTGGTATTCCTCGTGATGTATTTGTTCCTGCAAAACATCCGGGCTACGCTCATTCCAACCATTGCCGTGCCTGTTGTATTGTTGGGCACATTTGCCGTGCTTGCCGCGTTTGGCTACTCCATAAACACCCTGACGATGTTCGGCATGGTACTCGCCATCGGCCTATTGGTTGATGATGCGATAGTGGTGGTGGAAAACGTGGAACGTGTGATGATGGAAGATAATCTGCCGCCCAAAGAGGCGACAGAAAAATCCATGTCACAAATTCAGGGCGCGCTGGTCGGTATCGCCATGGTGCTGTCTGCGGTATTTATCCCGATGGCCTTCTTTGGCGGCTCAACCGGGGCTATCTATCGGCAGTTCTCTATCACCATCGTTTCTGCAATGGCGCTTTCAGTGCTGGTAGCGCTGATCCTGACTCCCGCGCTTTGTGCAACGCTGTTGAAGCCGGTATCAGCTGAACATCACGAGAATAAAAGCGGTTTCTTTGGCTGGTTTAATGCCAAATTCGATCACAGCGTCAATCATTACACCAATAGCGTCAGCGGTATTGTGCGTAAAACCGGGCGTTACCTGGTCGTCTACCTGGTTATCGTGATTGGGATGGCGGTGTTGTTTATGCGCCTTCCAACCTCCTTCTTGCCAGAAGAAGATCAGGGCGTATTCCTGACGATGATTCAGCTTCCGGCCGGCGCAACGCAAGAGCGAACCCAGAAAGTGCTGGATCAGGTTACCCACTACTACCTGAATAACGAGAAAGCCAACGTCGAAAGCGTCTTTACGGTTAACGGCTTTAGCTTCAGCGGACAGGGGCAAAACTCAGGGATGGCGTTTGTCAGCCTCAAGCCCTGGGAAGAACGCAGTGGCGACGAGAATAACGTTGAATCGATTATCGCCAGAGCAACCCGCGCGTTTAGCCAGATTCGTGATGGCTTAGTGTTCCCTTTCAACATGCCAGCCATTGTTGAACTGGGTACCGCAACCGGCTTCGACTTCGAACTGATTGACCAGGGCGGGCTGGGACATACCGCGTTAACGCAAGCACGTAACCAACTTTTGGGCATGGTTGCTAAACATCCTGACCTGTTGGTTCGCGTGCGTCCAAATGGTCTCGAGGATACCGCGCAGTTCAAACTGGATGTTGATCAGGAAAAAGCCCAGGCCCTTGGTGTCTCGCTGTCCGATATTAATGAAACCATCTCCGCTGCGCTGGGTGGCTATTACGTCAATGACTTCATAGACCGTGGCCGCGTGAAAAAAGTGTACGTACAGGCCGATGCCAAATTCCGTATGTTGCCGGAAGACATCAATAATCTGTATGTTCGTAGCGCCAATGGCGAAATGGTACCGTTCTCCACGTTCAGTTCCGCACATTGGATCTACGGGTCACCACGTCTGGAACGTTACAACGGCATGCCTTCAATGGAACTGTTAGGGGAAGCGGCCCCAGGCCGAAGCACCGGTGAAGCGATGGCGCTGATGGAAAGTCTGGCTGAGAAACTGCCTAACGGTATCGGCCATGACTGGACGGGTATGTCCTATCAGGAACGACTCTCGGGGAACCAGGCGCCTGCGCTGTATGCCATCTCGCTCATCGTTGTCTTCCTTTGCCTTGCCGCATTGTATGAGAGTTGGTCAATTCCGTTCTCGGTGATGCTGGTTGTACCGCTTGGCGTGGTTGGCGCACTGTTAGCAGCATCGCTACGTGGGATGAATAACGACGTGTATTTCCAGGTTGGGTTGCTAACCACTATCGGTCTCTCGGCTAAAAACGCCATCTTGATCGTCGAGTTTGCCAAAGACCTGATGGATAAAGAGGGCAAAGGACTGATCGAAGCGACGTTGGAGGCATCCCGCATGCGTCTTCGCCCTATCCTGATGACCTCTCTGGCCTTCATTCTGGGGGTTATGCCTCTGGTTATCAGCCACGGTGCGGGTAGCGGTGCGCAGAATGCGGTCGGTACAGGTGTAATGGGGGGAATGCTAACCGCAACATTGTTGGCGATCTTCTTTGTTCCCGTCTTCTTTGTTGTCGTCAGACGGCGTTTTAGTCGGCACACTGATTAATTTGTAAAATAAAGGCGTCTACGGACGCCTTTTTCATCAGTACACTCTCTCTTTGTTTATTAATAAGATAGCCATTTATTTCATTTAAGTCGTTCCTTCAAACCCACCCGCAACCTTTCTTTTTATCCATTATTTTTACAATCCACATGAATTGAGATTATTCCTCCTGTCAGTCTTTTTTTAAGAAGTGGTAAAATAATGACCGAGTTCGCAGATGGCTTAGCGTTTGTCTTTGCTCAATTAGCGAAACGCTTATTTTTGAGGTAACATCATGAAAAGATTAATATCCGTTGCATTGCTTACCGCGTTTCTTGCCGGTTGTGCACACGATTCTCCCTGCGTACCTGTATACGACGATCAGGGACGCCTGGTTCATACCAATACCTGTATGAAAGGCACCACGCAGGATAACTGGGAAACAGCCGGTGCCATCGCTGGTGGCGCAGCCGCCGTTGCCGGATTGACGCTTGGGATAGTTGCCCTGACCAAATAACTCTTCTTAAAGGTTTTAAAGGCGCGGTGGTTACCGCGCTTTTAGCAATAAAATAAAATTCACATATAAGACAAAACGTTGGTTTATAGCTCTTCCTGAATAATAAAATTATTATAGATATCCCTCACATATCCACGATTTGAAATTAGCATTTTTCCTGTTCTTTGTTACACCGCGTTTTCTTTTCATTATTCTCACGCGATCAATATTAACGTCCGAAATCGTTATCACGCGTCCTGTCTGATTTTAAAATTTTTGCGCTGAAATGTGGCTTACGTTTCAATTTTGCACCACTTCAGGGCGCTGCATTTATTTTTTCCTGTCTACACTCTGCATATTGCGCCGAATAATCGAGCGCAAAAACCTGGCACTACCTTTGCTTAAAAGAGTATGGCCAAAGCCACAGACCGGTAAAAGACGTTTTCAGAACGTTTTCATAACAATAATTCCTCCACACAGGATGCTCTATGAAAAAGATGATAATAGCCAGCCTGGCTGCAGCCGGCGTGCTCCTTGCGATTGCAAATCAGGCGCATGCCGGCGCAACACTTGATGCCGTAAAGAAAAAAGGGTTTGTGCAATGCGGGATCAGTGACGGGTTGCCTGGCTTCTCTTACGCCGATGCGAACGGTAAGTTTTCAGGTATTGATGTCGACGTATGCCGAGGCGTTGCCTCCGCCGTATTTGGTGATGATACCAAAGTAAAATATACCCCACTTACCGCCAAGGAACGTTTTACCGCGTTACAGTCGGGCGAAGTCGACATGCTCTCGCGTAATACCACATGGACCTCCTCTCGTGATGCAGGTATGGGCATGTCTTTCACTGGCGTAACCTATTACGATGGCATTGGTTTTCTTACCCACAATAAAGCCGGCCTGAAGAGCGCCAAAGAACTGGATGGCGCAACGGTGTGTATTCAGGCAGGAACCGATACCGAACTGAACGTGGCTGACTACTTTAAAGCCAACAATATGAAGTACACCCCTGTCACTTTTGACCGCTCGGATGAATCGGCTAAGGCACTGGAATCAGGACGTTGTGATACGCTGGCCTCCGACCAGTCGCAGTTGTACGCCCTGCGAATCAAGCTGAGCAATCCTGCAGAATGGATTGTCCTGCCAGAAGTTATTTCTAAAGAACCCTTAGGTCCGGTTGTACGTCGTGGCGACGATGAATGGTTCTCCATTGTTCGCTGGACGCTGTTCGCCATGCTGAATGCGGAAGAGATGGGTGTTAACTCGAAAAACGTTGACGAAAAAGCGGCTAATCCTGCAACGCCGGATATGGCGCATCTGTTAGGTAAAGAAGGGGATTATGGTAAGGATCTGAAGCTTGATAACAAATGGGCTTATAACATTATTAAGCAAGTAGGTAACTACTCGGAGATCTTTGAACGTAACGTTGGATCGGAAAGTCCATTGAAGATCAAACGTGGACAGAACAACCTCTGGAACAACGGTGGCATTCAATATGCGCCACCGGTGCGCTAATGCAACGTGATGTAACGGGCGCCGCAGTTGCGGCGCTCAGCCCAGAGTCATTGTTACCGAGGTTTTCTTATGCTTCATCGCCGCTCAACCGTAAAAGGATCGCTATCCTTTTCTAACCCTGCGGTCCGCGCCTGGTTATTCCAAATACTCGCCGTCATTGCGGTCATTAGCATTGCGGTCTATCTCATTCATAACACGATTAATAACCTGAGCAGTCGCGGTATTACCTCGGGATTTTCTTTTCTCGACCGCAGCGCCGGATTTGGTATCGTCCAGCATCTGATTGATTACGAGCAAGGCGATACCTATGGCCGCGTGTTCCTGGTCGGTCTGCTTAATACGCTGTTAGTTTCCGCACTATGTATCGTCTTCGCTTCATTTCTCGGTTTCTTTCTCGGGCTGGCACGCCTGTCAGATAACTGGTTATTGCGAAAGCTCTCCACGGTCTATATCGAAACGTTCCGCAATATCCCACCGCTATTGCAGATCTTCTTTTGGTATTTTGCCGTATTACGTAACCTGCCCGGCCCACGTCAGGCGGTTAACGCGCTGGATTTAATGTTTCTGAGCAACCGGGGGCTGTATATTCCGGCGCCGCAAATGGGAGAAGGTCTTTTTGCCTTTTGTACCGCGGTCCTTATTGCCGTCGTTGTCACCTTCGGGCTATTCCGTTTCAACAGAATGCACCAGATCAAAACCGGTCAGTTACGCCGTACCTGGCCCACAGCTCTGGCGTTGATCGTATTCTTGCCAATGATTTCACAATGGTTTTTTGGCGCGGCACTTCACTGGGATATCCCCGAACTACGCGGTTTTAACTTCCGTGGCGGTATGGTGCTTATACCTGAACTGGCGGCTCTGACGCTGGCGCTTTCAGTGTATACCTCAGCGTTTATTGCAGAAATAATTCGGGCAGGAATTCAGGCTGTTCCTTATGGCCAACATGAGGCAGCACGCTCTCTGGGTTTGCCAAATCCGGTGACGCTCCGCCAGGTCATCATCCCGCAGGCGCTGCGCGTCATCATTCCTCCACTAACCAGTCAGTACCTGAATATCGTTAAAAATTCATCGCTCGCTGCCGCCATTGGCTACCCGGATATGGTTTCCCTGTTTGCCGGCACGGTACTCAATCAAACGGGACAAGCCATTGAAACTATTGCCATCACGATGTCGGTGTACCTGATCATCAGCCTGAGCATTTCTCTACTGATGAATATTTATAACCGTCGTATCGCACTGATCGAGCGCTAAGGAGCCATGATGACAAAAGCACTACTGTCTCACCCCTCGCGCCAGAGCAGTAACCCGGCAAGCCGCTGTCTGTTCTGGGTTCGCAAAAACCTGTTCTCCAGTTGGTCAAATAGCCTGCTCACGCTGCTATGCGTGTGGCTAATTTGGTCCTTCCTTCCACCGCTGTTGAACTGGGTATTTTTTCAGGCCAACTGGGTAGGCTCTACCCGAGCTGACTGTACCAAAGCGGGGGCCTGCTGGGTGTTCATTCATGAACGCTTCGGACAATTCATGTATGGACTTTACCCACACGATCAGCGCTGGCGCATTAATCTGGCCCTGCTGATTGGCCTGGTCTCAATCGTTCCCATGTTCTGGAAAACCATTCCCCACCGTGGTCGTTATATCGCCGTTTGGGCAGTCGTTTATCCTTTGGTGGTCTGGTGGTTGATGTACGGTGGTTTTTTCGGGCTTGAGCGAGTAGAAACCCGGCAGTGGGGCGGGTTAACGCTGACGCTTATCATCGCATCCGTCGGTATTGCGGGTGCGCTCCCGTGGGGGATTCTACTGGCATTGGGGCGTCGTTCTCATATGCCCGTCGTGCGGATTTTATCCGTGATTTTTATTGAGTTCTGGCGCGGCGTACCGTTGATCACCGTCCTGTTTATGTCCTCTGTCATGCTGCCTCTGTTTATGTCTGAGGGGACCAGTATCGACAAGCTTATCCGGGCACTGGTCGGTGTCATTCTTTTCCAGTCAGCCTATGTTGCAGAGGTGGTTCGTGGGGGATTACAGGCCTTGCCAAAAGGTCAGTATGAAGCGGCTGAATCACTGGCTCTGGGGTACTGGAAAACCCAAGGGTTGGTCATTCTTCCCCAAGCCCTCAAGCTGGTTATTCCTGGTTTGGTTAATACGATTATTGCCCTGTTCAAGGATACCAGTCTGGTCATCATCATCGGCCTGTTTGATCTCTTCAGCAGCGTGCAACAAGCAACCGTGGATCCTGCATGGCTGGGTATGTCGACGGAAGGATATGTTTTTGCCGCACTGATTTACTGGATCTTTTGTTTCAGTATGTCGCGTTACAGCCAACATCTGGAAAAACGTTTTAATACCGGGCGTACACCGCACTGAGGAATTTATGAACCAATTATTAAGGCCGTCTACCGACGCGATGATTACGCTGGAAAACGTCAACAAATGGTACGGACAGTTCCACGTTTTGAAAAACATCAATCTGCAGGTAAAACAAGGAGAGCGTATCGTCTTATGCGGTCCTTCCGGCTCGGGTAAATCGACAACTATCCGTTGTATTAACCATCTGGAAGAGCATCAGCAAGGACGTATTGTGGTGGATGGGATTGAACTCAATGAGGACATTCGCAATATTGAGCGTGTCAGGCAAGAGGTTGGCATGGTCTTTCAACACTTCAATCTCTTTCCTCATTTGACGGTTTTGCAAAACTGTACGCTGGCGCCAGTCTGGGTGCAAAAGATGCCGAAAAAAGAGGCTGAAGTGTTGGCAATGCACTACCTTGAGCGAGTTCGTATTGCTGAACATGCGCATAAATATCCAGGACAAATCTCTGGCGGGCAACAGCAGCGTGTGGCCATTGCACGTTCGTTATGTATGAAACCTAAAATTATGTTGTTTGATGAACCCACATCAGCGCTGGATCCTGAAATGGTGAAAGAGGTGCTTGATACCATGATCGGTCTGGCGCAATCGGGTATGACTATGCTGTGCGTTACCCATGAAATGGGATTTGCCCGCACAGTGGCCGACCGGGTGATCTTTATGGATCTTGGCGAGATTGTAGAGCAGGCGCCACCGGATGAGTTTTTTGCCAATCCCAGGTCAGAACGTACGCGGGCATTCCTGTCGCAGGTGATTCATTAATCTTCTGTTTTGCCCGGTGGCCTGCGCTTACCGGGCCTACGGGTTAGCAAGAAACATAACGCAAAAAGGCCATCCTTTCGGATGGCCTTTTCACTTATTTGATGTCTGGCAGTTCCCTACTCTCGCATGGGGAGACCCCACACTACCATCGGCGCTACGGCGTTTCACTTCTGAGTTCGGCATGGGGTCAGGTGGGACCACCGCGCTACAGCCGCCAGACAAATTCTTTTCTAAGTGCCGAACTTTAACCGAAAAACTGGTGCTGATACCCAGAGTCGAACTGGGGACCTCACCCTTACCAAGGGTGCGCTCTACCAACTGAGCCATATCAGCACACTAAATTTGATGCCTGGCAGTTCCCTACTCTCGCATGGGGAGACCCCACACTACCATCGGCGCTACGGCGTTTCACTTCTGAGTTCGGCATGGGGTCAGGTGGGACCACCGCGCTACAGCCGCCAGGCAAATTCTGTTTATTAACCCGCTTTTCGCCGGTTAATCTTATCTGTATCAGGCTGAAAATCTGTCTTCTCAAATCCGCCAAAACATCTTCGGCGTTGTAAGGTTAAGCCTCACGGTTCATTAGTATCGGTTAGCTCAATGTATCGCTACACTTACACACCCGACCTATCAACGTCGTCGTCTTCAACGTTCCTTCAGGAGACTCAAAGTCTCAGGGAGAACTCATCTCGGGGCAAGTTTCGTGCTTAGATGCTTTCAGCACTTATCTCTTCCGCATTTAGCTACCGGGCAGTGCCATTGGCATGACAACCCGAACACCAGTGATGCGTCCACTCCGGTCCTCTCGTACTAGGAGCAGCCCCCCTCAATTCTCCAGCGCCCACGGCAGATAGGGACCGAACTGTCTCACGACGTTCTAAACCCAGCTCGCGTACCACTTTAAATGGCGAACAGCCATACCCTTGGGACCTACTTCAGCCCCAGGATGTGATGAGCCGACATCGAGGTGCCAAACACCGCCGTCGATATGAACTCTTGGGCGGTATCAGCCTGTTATCCCCGGAGTACCTTTTATCCGTTGAGCGATGGCCCTTCCATTCAGAACCACCGGATCACTAAGACCTGCTTTCGCACCTGCTCGAGCCGTCACTCTCGCAGTCAAGCTAGCTTATGCCTTTGCACTAACCTCCTGATGTCCGACCAGGATTAGCTAACCTTCGTGCTCCTCCGTTACTCTTTGGGAGGAGACCGCCCCAGTCAAACTACCCACCAGACACTGTCCGCAACCCGGATTACGGGCCCACGTTAGAACACCAGCCATTAAAGGGTGGTATTTCAAGGATGGCTCCATGCAGACTGGCGTCCACACTTCAAAGCCTCCCACCTATCCTACACATCAAGGACCAGTGTTCAGTGTCAAGCTATAGTAAAGGTTCACGGGGTCTTTCCGTCTTGCCGCGGGTACACTGCATCTTCACAGCGAGTTCAATTTCACTGAGTCTCGGGTGGAGACAGCCTGGCCATCATTACGCCATTCGTGCAGGTCGGAACTTACCCGACAAGGAATTTCGCTACCTTAGGACCGTTATAGTTACGGCCGCCGTTTACCGGGGCTTCGATCAAGAGCTTCTCCTTACGGATAACCCCATCAATTAACCTTCCGGCACCGGGCAGGCGTCACACCGTATACGTCCACTTTCGTGTTTGCACAGTGCTGTGTTTTTAATAAACAGTTGCAGCCAGCTGGTATCTTCGACTGATTTCAGCTCCACGGGTAAACCGCTTCACCTACCTATCAGCGTGCCTTCTCCCGAAGTTACGGCACCATTTTGCCTAGTTCCTTCACCCGAGTTCTCTCAAGCGCCTTGGTATTCTCTACCTGACCACCTGTGTCGGTTTGGGGTACGATTTCGTGTTACCTGATGCTTAGAGGCTTTTCCTGGAAGCAGGGCATTTGTCACTTCAGCACCGTAGTGCCTCGTCATCACACCTCAGCGTTAAAAGGTACCGGATTTACCTGGAACCTCCGCCTACATGCTTAAACCGGGACAACCGTCGCCCGGCCAACATAGCCTTCTCCGTCCCCCCTTCGCAGTAACACCAAGTACAGGAATATTAACCTGTTTCCCATCGACTACGCCTTTCGGCCTCGCCTTAGGGGTCGACTCACCCTGCCCCGATTAACGTTGGACAGGAACCCTTGGTCTTCCGGCGTGCGGGTTTTTCACCCGCATTATCGTTACTTATGTCAGCATTCGCACTTCTGATACCTCCAGCAACCCTCACAGGCCACCTTCAACGGCTTACAGAACGCTCCCCTACCCAACAACACATAGTGTCGCTGCCGCAGCTTCGGTGCATGGTTTAGCCCCGTTACATCTTCCGCGCAGGCCGACTCGACCAGTGAGCTATTACGCTTTCTTTAAATGATGGCTGCTTCTAAGCCAACATCCTGGCTGTCTGTGCCTTCCCACATCGTTTCCCACTTAACCATGACTTTGGGACCTTAGCTGGCGGTCTGGGTTGTTTCCCTCTTCACGACGGACGTTAGCACCCGCCGTGTGTCTCCCGTGATAACATTCTTCGGTATTCGCAGTTTGCATCGGGTTGGTAAGTCGGGATGACCCCCTAGCCGAAACAGTGCTCTACCCCCGAAGATGAGTTCACGAGGCGCTACCTAAATAGCTTTCGGGGAGAACCAGCTATCTCCCGGTTTGATTGGCCTTTCACCCCCAGCCACAAGTCATCCGCTAATTTTTCAACATTAGTCGGTTCGGTCCTCCAGTTAGTGTTACCCAACCTTCAACCTGCCCATGGCTAGATCACCGGGTTTCGGGTCTATACCCTGCAACTTAACGCCCAGTTAAGACTCGGTTTCCCTTCGGCTCCCCTATACGGTTAACCTTGCTACAGAATATAAGTCGCTGACCCATTATACAAAAGGTACGCAGTCACACCCGAAGGTGCTCCCACTGCTTGTACGTACACGGTTTCAGGTTCTTTTTCACTCCCCTCGCCGGGGTTCTTTTCGCCTTTCCCTCACGGTACTGGTTCACTATCGGTCAGTCAGGAGTATTTAGCCTTGGAGGATGGTCCCCCCATATTCAGACAGGATACCACGTGTCCCGCCCTACTCTTCGAGTTCACAACCTGTGCGTTTTTGTGTACGGGACTATCACCCTGTACCGTCGGACTTTCCAGACCGTTCCACTAACACACATGCTGATTCAGACTCTGGGCTGCTCCCCGTTCGCTCGCCGCTACTGGGGGAATCTCGGTTGATTTCTTTTCCTCGGGGTACTTAGATGTTTCAGTTCCCCCGGTTCGCTTCGTTAACCTATGTATTCAGTTAACGATAGTGTGACGAATCACACTGGGTTTCCCCATTCGGAAATCGCCGGTTATAACGGTTCATATCACCTTACCGGCGCTTATCGCAGATTAGCACGTCCTTCATCGCCTCTGACTGCCAGGGCATCCACCGTGTACGCTTAGTCGCTTAACCTCACAACCCGAAGATGTTTCACTTCTGATTGCGAAAATTTGAGAGACTCGAACACACCTTTTATCTGTTCTTATTACGGAGAACAGACACAGTGTGTCGTTTCAATTTTCAGCTTGATCCAGATTTTTAAAGAGCAAAACTTCGCAGTGAACCTTTTCAGGTACACTCTGAAGTTTTCTTGGGTTGTTGCAGTAAAGATGGTGGAGCTATGCGGGATCGAACCGCAGACCTCCTGCGTGCAAAGCAGGCGCTCTCCCAGCTGAGCTATAGCCCCATCGTAGTTATCTCATTCACCTTAATTCTTGCTGAGACAAGGCGTGGAACGGCGAAGCATACTTCAGTATGTGAGTCGTTTCACAACGCGGTATCAGAAAGAATTTGGTAGGCCTGAGTGGACTTGAACCACCGACCTCACCCTTATCAGGGGTGCGCTCTAACCACCTGAGCTACAAGCCTGCAGAGATTTTCTTACTGCTAATTTTCATCAGACAATCTGTGTGAGCACTGCAAAGGTCGGTTCTTTAAGGTAAGGAGGTGATCCAACCGCAGGTTCCCCTACGGTTACCTTGTTACGACTTCACCCCAGTCATGAATCACAAAGTGGTAAGCGCCCTCCCGAAGGTTAAGCTACCTACTTCTTTTGCAACCCACTCCCATGGTGTGACGGGCGGTGTGTACAAGGCCCGGGAACGTATTCACCGTGGCATTCTGATCCACGATTACTAGCGATTCCGACTTCATGGAGTCGAGTTGCAGACTCCAATCCGGACTACGACATACTTTATGAGGTCCGCTTGCTCTCGCGAGGTCGCTTCTCTTTGTATATGCCATTGTAGCACGTGTGTAGCCCTACTCGTAAGGGCCATGATGACTTGACGTCATCCCCACCTTCCTCCAGTTTATCACTGGCAGTCTCCTTTGAGTTCCCGACCGAATCGCTGGCAACAAAGGATAAGGGTTGCGCTCGTTGCGGGACTTAACCCAACATTTCACAACACGAGCTGACGACAGCCATGCAGCACCTGTCTCAGAGTTCCCGAAGGCACCAAAGCATCTCTGCTAAGTTCTCTGGATGTCAAGAGTAGGTAAGGTTCTTCGCGTTGCATCGAATTAAACCACATGCTCCACCGCTTGTGCGGGCCCCCGTCAATTCATTTGAGTTTTAACCTTGCGGCCGTACTCCCCAGGCGGTCGACTTAACGCGTTAGCTCCGGAAGCCACGCCTCAAGGGCACAACCTCCAAGTCGACATCGTTTACGGCGTGGACTACCAGGGTATCTAATCCTGTTTGCTCCCCACGCTTTCGCACCTGAGCGTCAGTCTTTGTCCAGGGGGCCGCCTTCGCCACCGGTATTCCTCCAGATCTCTACGCATTTCACCGCTACACCTGGAATTCTACCCCCCTCTACAAGACTCTAGCCTGCCAGTTTCGGATGCAGTTCCCAGGTTGAGCCCGGGGATTTCACATCCGACTTGACAGACCGCCTGCGTGCGCTTTACGCCCAGTAATTCCGATTAACGCTTGCACCCTCCGTATTACCGCGGCTGCTGGCACGGAGTTAGCCGGTGCTTCTTCTGCGAGTAACGTCAATCACTAAGGTTATTAACCTTAATGCCTTCCTCCTCGCTGAAAGTACTTTACAACCCGAAGGCCTTCTTCATACACGCGGCATGGCTGCATCAGGCTTGCGCCCATTGTGCAATATTCCCCACTGCTGCCTCCCGTAGGAGTCTGGACCGTGTCTCAGTTCCAGTGTGGCTGGTCATCCTCTCAGACCAGCTAGGGATCGTCGCCTAGGTGAGCCGTTACCCCACCTACTAGCTAATCCCATCTGGGCACATCCGATGGCAAGAGGCCCGAAGGTCCCCCTCTTTGGTCTTGCGACATTATGCGGTATTAGCTACCGTTTCCAGTAGTTATCCCCCTCCATCGGGCAGTTTCCCAGACATTACTCACCCGTCCGCCACTCGTCACCCGAGAGCAAGCTCTCTGTGCTACCGTTCGACTTGCATGTGTTAGGCCTGCCGCCAGCGTTCAATCTGAGCCATGATCAAACTCTTCAATTTAAGTTTGATGCTCGTGAATTAAACTTCGTAATGAATTACGTGTTCACTCAGAGACTTGGTATTCATTTTTCGTCTTGCGACGTTAAGAATCCGTATCTTCGAGTGCCCACACAGATTGTCTGATAAATTGTTAAAGAGCAGTTGCGACGCGCTTTAGCGCTCTGTCGCGAGGTGGCGTATATTACGCTTTCCTCTTTCAGAGTCAACCCTCATTTTCAGGTTTTTCTCTTCAACCGACCGGGCTGTTTGCGTGAAGTGATTCACATCCGCCGTGTCGATGGAGGCGCATTATAGGGATCCCATTTTTTAGCACAAGTGTTTTTTGGATCTTTTTTGCTGAATGCTTGTTTTTCACCCCTTTCGCTATATTCCTGCGCAATTTGGCTGATTTTTGATAGATAAATCACTTGCACAGTCTCGATAATCCAACCAAAGTCTTCATTACCGCTCTATTTTCGCTGAGGTAAACATGTCTGATGTACTGCGCCCTTATAAGGATCTTTTCCCACAGATCGGAAAACGCGTGATGATCGACACCAGTAGTGTCGTCATTGGCGATGCTCGTTTGGCTGATGATGTCGGAATTTGGCCACTGGTCGCGATCCGTGGCGACGTGAACTACGTGCAAATCGGTGCGCGTACAAACATTCAGGACGGCAGCGTTCTACATGTCACACATAAATCTACATCCAATCCGCAGGGTAATCCGCTGATCGTAGGTGAAGATGTCACAGTTGGTCATAAAGTCATGCTGCACGGTTGTACCATTGGTAACCGCGTATTAGTCGGCATGGGATCGATTCTGTTGGACGGTGTCGTTGTTGAAGACGACGTTATGATTGGGGCGGGAAGCCTGGTTCCGCAAAACAAACGCCTGGAGAGTGGATATCTGTACCTGGGAAGCCCGGTTAAGCAGATTCGTCCATTAAGCGATGAAGAGAAAGCAGGCTTGCAATACTCAGCTAACAACTATGTTAAGTGGAAAGATGAGTATTTAAGTCAGAGTAACCACACCCAACCCTGAGCGTCTTCCTGCTGGTCCTGGATCAATGCTTCGGCCTCTTCTTCCAGGTCCCAGCGATGTAATCGAAAGATTTCCAGCCACTGTTCAGGCGTGTCGCCGCCAAAGCGGGACGCCAACATCTTTCCCGATATGGCACATGTTAACTGCATACCATGAACCATTGCAGGGAAAACAATGGCATTTACATCCGTCCGCCATTCTTCTCGATCGGGAAACTGGATCGCCTGATTCATGCCGACAATTCCTGCTGCATGCTTTTAATGACCGGCTCAATCTGGGGTAAAACACCATGCCAGAGTAAAACAGCATGTGCAGCTTGCCCCACCAGCATCCCCAGACCATCGGCATACTGTTTCGCCCCATGCTTTTCACACCAGGAAAGGAACGGCGTATTCCCTTTCTGATAAAACATGTCGTAGCAGTAGACGGAGGGATGGATAAGAGATGCAGGAATAGACGGGACCTCACCGCTAATACCGCTGGACGTCGCGTTAATAATCAGATCAAAGCTGTGATTATCAAGTTCGTCCATTCCCACCGCCTGCACGCTACCGGTATGAGAGAAGAGCTGTGCCAATTCTTCAGCGCGGTAGGCCGTACGATTAACAATGGTTACCGCACAATCCATAGAAAGAAGAGGTAGCAATACCCCACGGGATGCACCACCCGCACCAATCAGCAGAATTCGCGATCCGGGACGAATGAAAGATAAACGCTCAAGATCGCTTAATAAACCGATACCATCCGTGTTATCTCCCAGCAAACGTCCATCCTCCAGCCGTTTAAGGGTGTTAACTGCTCCAGCTAGCGATGCCCGCTCTGTTAATTCATCGGCACGCGCAAACGCCTCTTCTTTAAAAGGAACGGTGACATTTGCCCCCTTACCACCCTCAGCAAAAAAGGCGTTCAGCGAATTCACAAAGTCATTGATCGGCGCCAGTACACGTCCATAGGAGTAATCAATCTTCAGTTGCTCTGCAAATTGCTGATGGATAAAAGGCGATTTACTGTGCGCTATCGGATTACCAAAAACAGCATAGGCTTCTTTCATATTACCCCTGTCGAAACTGTTCACCCGTCAGTGCATCACGGATCTCCGAAGGATTCAATCGCCCTCCGGTCTCTCCTTCAACAACGGGAAAGTCTGTACCGAACTGCGCGCGGACTTCCTCTACCGTTCGGCAAGGCGGTAAGCCACTCAAATTAGCACTGGTGGAAACTATAGGTTTGCCATAAGCCTGGCACAGTGCAACCACCAGCGGATGATCGGTGACACGCACGGCCAGCGAATCAAAACGACCGGTCAACCAACGAGGTGTAGTCGCAAGCGCCGGGAAAACAAAGGTGACGGGACCAGGCCAGCGAGCGAAGATAGCCTCACGTTGAGTATCAGTAAGCGAGCTATCGTCAATATAGGGCTTAAGTTGCTCAAAGTTGGCCGCAATCAAAATTAAGCCTTTCTCGACCGGACGTTGTTTTAATTCCAACAAACGACTTACTGCCGTTTCGCTGTCGGGATCGCAGCCGACACCAAATACAGCTTCTGTTGGATAGGCGATGACTTTCTCTTGGTTCAGTACCTCTATTGCAGCAGCGATAGGGCCTGTGGGCAGGTTATTATTCACTTTTTTATTCCGCCGAAATCGGCTTTCCACATTGTTTACTGGCACAGAAATGCTTCACACCCTGCGCGGTTTTCTTTTCGATGAGTAGCGGATAATGACACTCTGGACATTCTCCAGCTAACGGTTTGAAGTTAATAACAAACTGGCACTCCGGATAGCGATCGCAGGAGTAAAAAGTTTTGCCATAACGGGAACGCCGCTGGACCAGGTGACCGGTCTGGCATTGAGGACAGACTATTGCTGTTTCATCTGGCTTGTCGATAAGCTCGGTGTGCTCGCATGCAGGATAGTCACTGCATCCGATAAACATACCGAATCGCCCCTGTCGCAATACCAACTCAGCGCCACATGCAGGGCAAAACTTACCCTCCAGAACTTTGACAATATGCCCGTCTGCAGATGATTTCAGCGGACGGATATAATCGCATTCTGGATAGTGTGAACAACCGAGAAACGGGCCGTGTTTCCCGGAGCGAATAACCAGTTCAGCCCCGCATTGTGGGCAGGGCTCGTTTTTACGCACCGTAAACAGTGCTGATTTAGCCATAACAACTCATACTGAATGAAGATTGATTAATGCAGCATACCTTCATTCACTTCAAAGAGTAATTCTTCCATTTGCTGATAGGCATTTTCACAACCTGGAATGTTGAATAGCACCATCAGGATCACCCACTTCAGGTCTTCCAGATCAAACTCTGCCGTATCCAGCGCGAGTACGCGCTCAATTACCATTTCTCGCGTTTCGAGGTTTAGCACCTGAATCTGCTCCAGGAATAGCAAGAATCCGCGACAACTCGCATCCAGCCGTTCACATTCTTCTGCCGTATAAATACGCAGAGAAAGAGGATCAGATGCTAGCTGCATAGGTTCGGCAAGGCCATCCTGATAATCAGCAAGCTTTTCCAGCCACAGTAACGCGTTGTAGATGTCTTCACGATCAAAACCAGCGTCGGTAAGATCCCGTTCCAGTTTGTCCTGATCCACTCGCAGCTCAGCTTCGTTATGGATATATGTCTCAAACAAATACATTAGTACGTCGAACATGGCATGCCCTCCTCAATCGGACATAGCCGCCGGGTACAGCTGCGATCCATCCTGCTAACTCCAGTTCGAGTAGTTGAGCCACTACCTCTGGCACAGGTTGGCCGGCACGTTCAGCGACGACGTCAACAGGTGTTACCTCATCTCCTACGTTAGCCAGGAGCTCAGGAAATGGCAATGCCACCTCTTCGTGATCTGGCGAATAAATTGATTTTTCAGGTTCATCTGGCAACCATTGCAGCCCATATTGCAAATTTTCCAGAATTTCCTCTGGTGCGGTCACAAGCGTGGCTCCCTGCTGAATAAGCCAATGTGGGCCTTCACTTCCCGGACTCCCAATCGGCCCAGGCAAAGCAAAAACCTCCCGCCCCTGCTCCAGCGCACAGCGTGCCGTGACCAATGAACCGCTACGTTGCGCGGCCTCAACGACCAGGACACCTTTACTTAGACCACTGATAATGCGATTTCGTCGGGGAAAATTGCGCGGCAGCGGGAGCGTATCTAATGGGAACTCAGACACCAATGCGCCTCCGGAATCGATCAGACGTTCGGCGAGACGGACATGCTGTCGTGGATGAATGGTCTCAAGCCCATTTCCCAGCACCGCAATACTCGTGCCTTGTCGGTTTATCGCCGCATTATGCGCCACGCCATCAATTCCCCGGGCCAGCCCACTGGTTATCGTCACCCCAAACGCGGCAAGCTTTTCGCAAAATAATCGCCCCCAACGTTCGCCATACCATGAATGCTGGCGACTACCGACGACGGCCACCTGAAATGAATGCAGGCATGCGGGAGTACCGGCAACGAAAAGTACCCCAGGATAATCTTCAATCGCGCGCAGCTGGGACGGATAATGCTCGCTGTCGGCAACCACTAAATGGTGATTCGGCTGCTCCAACCAACGCAGCGTTTTTTCCAGTAACTGTTCTGAAAAGGTTAGAAAGCGCTTGGCCTGGCGGGAAGATAATCCTGCGTGCTGGAGTATCGTGTTGTTAATACAGGGTTGGGCATTGAGCCAGTGGGCAAGGCGCACCATCTCATCACCATACAGTTCATTCACTTGCGCTAAACGTAGCCAAATTTCAATTTGGGTCATCCCTGCTCCCCTGCCACAAGCAGTCCTGGCAATCTTTGCGATTGGTCACTGATGCTGTCAATCAGAGGGGGTTTTGTCTAGAATAGAGGTAATAATCTTTTCAACTCCTGAACACAACTCTGGATAACTATGTCAGTTTTGCAAGTGTTACATATTCCGGACGAGCGCCTTCGCAAAGTCGCAAAACCGGTTGAAGAAGTGAATGCAGAAATTCAGCGTATCGTTGATGATATGTTCGAAACGATGTACGCAGAAGAGGGTATCGGTCTGGCGGCAACACAGGTCGACATCCATCAGCGCATCATTGTTATTGATGTCTCTGAAAATCGCGACGAGCAGTTGGTTTTAATCAACCCAGAGCTGCTGGAGAAAGATGGCGAAACCGGTATTGAAGAAGGTTGCCTGTCTATCCCCGAACAGCGTGCATTAGTCCCACGCGCTGAGAAAGTAAAAATTCGTGCGCTCAATCGCGACGGTAAATCTTTTGAACTGGAAGCCGATGGCCTGCTCGCTATCTGCATTCAACATGAAATGGATCACCTGGTCGGTAAACTGTTTATCGATTATCTGTCTCCGTTGAAGCAACAACGTATTCGTCAGAAAGTTGAAAAACTCGACCGCCTGAACGCCCGAGCTTAAGGACAAGAATCAACGTGTCAGACTCACTACGTATTATTTTTGCGGGTACACCTGACTTTGCAGCGCGTCACCTTGACGCGCTGTTGTCTTCTGGACATAACGTCGTTGGCGTGTTTACCCAACCGGACCGCCCTGCGGGACGCGGTAAAAAGCTGATGCCCAGCCCGGTAAAAGTGTTGGCAGAAGAAAAAGGGATACCGGTTTTCCAGCCCGTCTCTCTTCGCCCTCAGGAAAACCAACAGTTGGTTGCTGATTTACACGCAGACGTGATGGTGGTAGTGGCATATGGACTGATTCTGCCAAAAGCCGTGCTGGAAATGCCGCGCCTGGGTTGTATCAACGTTCACGGTTCCCTGCTTCCACGCTGGCGTGGCGCAGCACCGATTCAACGTTCACTGTGGGCTGGCGATAGCGAAACGGGCGTTACCATCATGCAAATGGATGTTGGTCTCGACACCGGTGATATGTTGCTTAAGCTCTCCTGCCCGATTACGGCAGAAGATACCAGCGGTTCTTTATACGACAAGCTGGCGGACCTGGGGCCTCAGGGGCTGATTGAAACGCTAAAACAGTTGGCTGCTGGCACGATAAAACCCGTGGTACAAGATGAATCACTGGTTACGCATGCAGAGAAACTCAGTAAAGAAGAGGCCCGTATCGACTGGTCACTTTCGGCCGCTCAGTTGGAGCGCTGCATACGCGCCTTTAACCCGTGGCCAATGAGCTATATCGTCATCGACGAGCAACCAGTAAAAATTTGGCAGGCGACGGTGATCGATACGCCCGCTAACGCTGAACCAGGCACAATTCTGGAAGCGAACCGTCAGGGTATCCAGGTTGCAACAAGCGACGGCATCCTGAATCTCGTCTCTTTGCAGCCTGCCGGCAAAAAAGCCATGAGTGCGCAGGATCTGCTTAATTCGCGCCGGGAGTGGTTTGTACCCGGAAACCGTCTGGCCTGACGGTTCATCTCTTTAAGCCCGGTGTGACCGGGCATTTTTATTTTTGCACTTATGAAAAAACATCTTAATTTACGCAGTATGGCGGCCCAGGCCGTCGAGCAGGTTGTCGAAAAGGGGCAATCATTAAGCAACGTGCTGCCCGCCATGCAGCAAAAAGTTGCCGATAAAGATAAAGCGCTGTTGCAAGAGCTTTGCTTCGGCGTATTGCGCACACTCTCGCAACTGGAGTGGATGATCCAGCAACTGATGGAACGTCCGATGACGGGCAAACAGCGTACCGTTCACTACCTGATCATGGTGGGCTTCTACCAACTGCTGCATACCCGTATCCCACCCCATGCTGCGCTGGCCGAAACCGTAGAAGGCGCGGTGGTGATTAAGCGTCCGCAGTTGAAAGGGCTGATCAATGGTGTATTACGCCAGTTCCAGCGCCGTCAGGAAGAACTACTGACCGAGTTCGCACAAAGCGATCTACGTTTCTTACACCCCTCCTGGCTGGTAAAACGTATTAAAGCCGCTTATCCACAGCAATGGGAAGCCATCCTTGAGGCTAATAACCAACGCCCGCCAATGTGGCTCCGTGTTAATCGCAACCACCATACGCGCGACGCCTGGCTGGAACTACTCGCCGAAGCAGGATTGACCGGTTTCCCTCATCCGGATTACCCGGATGCGGTCCGTCTGGAAACACCAGCCCCCGTGCTCGCCCTGCCAGGTTTTGAGCAAGGTTGGGTCACCGTTCAGGATGCCTCTGCCCAGGGTTGCGTCAGCTATCTGCAGCCACAAAACGGAGAGCAGATCCTTGATTTATGTTGCGCTCCCGGCGGCAAGACCACTCACATTCTGGAGGTCGCGCCAGATGCGAACGTGATGGCAGTCGATGTCGACGATAAACGCCTGTCTCGCGTGTATGACAACCTGAAACGCCTGGGTATGAAAGCAACCGTGAAGCAGGGTGATGGTCGCTATCCGCAGCAGTGGTGCGGTGAGCAACAGTTTGACCGTATTTTGCTGGACGCTCCATGTTCTGCCACTGGTGTGATCCGTCGCCATCCGGATATCAAATGGTTGCGTCGCGATCGTGATATTGCCGAACTCGCTCAGTTGCAGGCCGAGATTCTCAACGCGACCTGGACACACCTTAAGCCGGGCGGCACGCTGGTCTATGCAACCTGTTCTATTCTGCCAGAAGAAAACCAACAGCAGATCGCCGCGTTCCTTGCACGCACACCGGATGCGGTGTTAAGCGAAACCGGTACGCCAGAGCAGCCGGGACGTCAGAATTTACCGGGTGCAGAAGATGGCGATGGCTTCTTTTACGCTAAGCTAATCAAAAAGTGATGAGATAACGGGTCGCGACTGATGAAAATTATCATTCTTGGCGCAGGGCAAGTTGGCGGTACGCTGGCTGAAAACCTGGTCGGAGAGAACAACGATATCACGGTAGTCGATACCAATGGTGAGCGCCTGCGCAGCTTGCAGGACAAGTTTGATCTCCGCGTCGTGCAAGGACATGGTTCACATCCCCGTGTATTGCGTGAAGCTGGTGCCGACGATGCCGATATGCTGGTTGCCGTAACCAGCTCAGATGAAACAAATATGGTTGCCTGCCAGGTAGCTTATTCCCTGTTTAATACGCCTAACCGTATCGCCCGTATTCGTTCACCGGATTACGTTCGCGATGCAGACAAGCTATTTCAATCCGATGCCGTCCCTATCGATCATCTGATTGCGCCTGAGCAACTGGTTATCGATAGCATTTATCGCCTGATTGAATATCCGGGCGCATTGCAAGTCGTGAATTTTGCCGAGGGCAAAGTCAGTCTGGCGGTCGTGAAAGCTTATTACGGCGGACCGCTAATCGGTAATGCGTTGTCGACCATGCGCGATCACATGCCGCATATCGATACCCGCGTTGCGGCGATATTCCGTCATGACAGGCCAATTCGCCCGCAGGGTTCTACCATCGTTGAAGCGGGTGATGAAGTCTTCTTTATCGCGGCATCACAGCACATTCGCGCCGTCATGAGCGAGCTACAGCGTCTGGAAAAGCCGTACAAACGCATTATGTTAGTCGGTGGCGGTAATATCGGTGCAGGGCTCGCGCGGCGTCTGGAAAAAGATTACAGCGTCAAACTGATCGAGCGTAATCAGCAGCGCGCATCGGAGCTTGCAGAGAAACTGCAAAATACGATCGTCTTTTTTGGCGATGCTTCGGATCAAGAGCTTCTGGCGGAAGAACACATCGATCAGGTTGATCTGTTCATCGCGGTGACCAATGACGATGAAGCTAACATCATGTCGGCGATGCTGGCTAAACGAATGGGCGCCAAGAAAGTGATGGTGCTGATCCAGCGCAGAGCGTACGTCGATCTGGTGCAGGGCAGCGTGATCGATATTGCGATTTCACCGCAGCAGGCGACCATCTCCGCACTCCTGAGCCATGTTCGTAAAGCTGATATTGTTGGTGTTTCATCACTACGCCGCGGCGTAGCGGAAGCCATTGAAGCCGTCGCACACGGTGATGAGACAACATCACGGGTAGTAGGTCGCTCGATTGATGAAATTAAACTTCCGCCCGGCACCATTATTGGCGCTGTTGTACGGGGTAATGATGTGATGATTGCTAATGACAACCTGCGTATTGAACAGGGCGATCACGTTATTATGTTCCTGACAGATAAAAAGTTTATTACCGACGTCGAGCGCTTATTCCAGCCAAGCCCCTTCTTCCTGTAATAATTTAGGCGCTAATATAGCGCCTTTTTTTTTCCCTTTATTTATCAGGGCCTAATAATTTTTCCTTTCCGCAATACATAAATGGAAATTGCCTAAACATTTGTTAAACTTATAAACGTCAGCTGCATAGGGAGAATAAAATGAGCATTATTAAAGAGTTTCGCGAATTCGCGATGCGCGGGAATGTTGTCGATTTGGCAGTGGGTGTCATTATTGGTGCGGCATTCGGTAAGATCGTTTCATCACTGGTTGCCGATATCATCATGCCGCCACTGGGGTTGCTAATTGGTGGGATTGATTTTAAACAGTTTGCTTTAACGTTACGTGATGCGCAGGGAGACATCCCGGCGGTGGTCATGCATTACGGCGTATTCATTCAGAATGTCTTCGATTTCATTATTGTTGCGTTTGCTATCTTTATGGCAATCAAACTGATCAATAAATTGAATCGTAAAAAAGCTGAAGAGCCAGCGGCACCCCCAGCACCATCTAAAGAAGAAGTATTACTAAGTGAAATTCGTGACCTGCTGAAAGAACAGAATAACCGCTCTTAAGCGTTCACTGAAACAAAAAGGCCAGTGGTAAAAAAGTGCTTCACTTTCTTGCCACTGGCCTCCCAGTTTCCCCGATTGCCATGTTTACCTTTACGTAGATAACTTCCTTTCCCTTTCTTATTTTTCTCAACGCGCTGCCTGAACAGTGGATCATGCAGAAGCGCCTCAATGGCGTTGTCCTTTATCTGTCCTTTGGTATGCTGATAACGGCTCATACTCTCTCCAGTTTGTGGGGTAATTTACGCCAGGAGTGTAGACCTGACCGTGCAAAAAATCAACGATCTGATAGTGTCCCGCTGGCGCCTTGTTCAAGTGCTTCAAGAATAGAACAGTACACACTGCTGTGTGCTTTACCACAGCATGCATCATTTAATCGCTGTAACGATCGTTGCATCGCCTGAAGCTCCGCTATGCGCGCTTCGACCTCTTGTAATCTTTCCTGAACGATCCCTTTTGATTCCTGGCAGGTATGGTGCTCTGGATCTATGCGGATCGAAAGCAGTTCGCGAATCGACTCCAGTGTAAAACCAAGCTGACGGGCATAACGAATAAACTTAAGACGCTGAAGATCACTTTCCGTGTAGAGGCGAAACCCGCCTTCGGTACGTACTTCATGTTCCATCATCTGCTGCTTTTCATAGTAACGGATAGTATCCGGCGTCACGTCAGCCAGCTTCGCTAATTCACCAATTCGGTACATGCTCTCTCCGCTATTTGTCGTTGATCTTCTGTAGCAGCTTATCTGCGTATTCGCCGTGTAAAAATTCGGTGCTAAATCCAGCCAGGCGAAGTTTTAGCTCCAGTAGCGACAACCGTCGACTGACTTCCTGATAACTGGCATCATCTTTGCGGATCCCCGCGAGTATTTCAAGCAGCTGGATCGCCTCTCTGCGCTGCTCAAGCTCAGGTGGAAGGCAGCCTGCATTTTTTAATAAACGGTATCCGGCTCGAAGTTCAGGCGGAATATGGGAATCATCGTCAAGAGTAAGCGGTTCGCCTGTACCAGGTAAATCATCAAACTCGCCTTTAGACTGTGCAGCAATAATATGGCGCTCCGCCCACTGGTCCAGTAACCACATATGACGCTCCAGGGGATGAACAAAAAGAGTACAGATATTGTAGTTAAGTGGGGATATGGCGGATATAAAAAAACCCGCCGAGGCGGGTTTTTTTACGTTACTACAGATTACTCTGCAGCAGCTTCTGTTTTCTCTGAACGATCAACCAGCTCGATGTATGCCATCGGCGCGTTGTCGCCTGCACGGAAACCACACTTCAGAATGCGAGTGTAACCACCGGCGCGGCTCGCGAAACGCGGGCCCAGTTCGTTAAACAGTTTTGCCACGATCTCGTTATCACGAGTACGGGCGAATGCCAGACGACGATTAGCTACGCTATCAGTCTTGGCAAGAGTAATCAGCGGCTCAACTACGCGACGCAGCTCTTTCGCTTTCGGCAGAGTCGTCTTGATGATTTCATGACGAACCAGTGAACCTGCCATATTGCGGAACATAGCCTGGCGATGGCTGCTGTTGCGGTTCAGTTGACGACCACTCTTACGATGGCGCATGACCTTATCCTTCTCAGTAAAACCTTAACCTGTGATCCGGTTACTCGTCAGCGATGCTTGCCGGTGGCCAGTTTTCCAGGCGCATGCCCAGAGACAGTCCACGGGAAGCCAGCACGTCTTTAATCTCAGTAAGAGATTTTTTACCAAGGTTAGGCGTCTTAAGAAGCTCAACCTCAGTACGCTGTACCAGATCACCGATATAGTGGATAGCTTCTGCTTTGAGGCAGTTAGCAGAGCGGACAGTCAATTCCAGATCGTCAACAGGGCGCAGCAGGATCGGATCGAATTCTGGTTTCTCTTCTTTAACTTCCGGCTGACGTACATCACGTAAGTCAACAAAAGCTTCCAGTTGTTCAGCCAGAATGGTTGCCGCACGACGAATCGCCTCTTCAGGATCGATTGTGCCGTTGGTTTCCATTTCGATGACCAGCTTGTCCAGGTCGGTACGCTGTTCTACACGCGCTGCTTCAACATTGTAGGCAATACGCTCTACAGGGCTGTAGCATGCGTCGACCAGCAGACGGCCGATTGGGCGCTCATCTTCTTCCGAATGAATTCGGGTAGAAGCCGGCACATAACCACGACCGCGCTGAACTTTGATGCGCATACTAATAGATGCGTTCTCATCGGTCAGGTGGCAGATCACGTGCTGTGGCTTGACGATTTCGACATCACCATCATGGGTAATGTCGGCTGCAGTCACAGGGCCAATGCCAGATTTATTCAAGGTAAGAATAACGTCATCTTTACCCTGAACTCTCACCGCCAGCCCTTTCAGGTTGAGCAGGATTTCCAGGATATCTTCCTGAACGCCTTCTTTGGTGCTGTACTCATGTAGTACACCATCAATCTCAACCTCGGTCACCGCGCAACCCGGCATCGATGAGAGCAGAATACGGCGCAGTGCGTTACCCAAAGTATGGCCAAAGCCACGCTCTAAAGGCTCAAGGGTCACCTTGGCGTGCGTCGAACTCACTTGCTCGATATCTACCAGGCGCGGTTTTAGAAACTCTGTCACAGAACCCTGCATTGTGTCCTCTCTTTGGTACTAAGCTTTACTTGGAGTAAAGCTCGACGATCAGGTGTTCGTTAATGTCCGCAGACAGATCAGAACGCTCCGGCTTACGCTTGAACGTACCTTCCATCTTGCCAGCATCAACTTCCAGCCAGGTTGGCTTTTCACGCTGCTCAGCCAGCTCCAGAGCGGCTTTCACGCGAGACTGCTTCTTCGCTTTCTCACGAATGCTAACAACGTCATTCGGACTAACCTGATAAGAAGCGATGTTAACAACACGACCGTTTACCATAATTGCTTTATGGCTGACCAGCTGACGTGCTTCTGCACGAGTGGCACCGAAGCCCATACGGTATACAACGTTGTCCAGACGACCTTCCAGCAGACCCAACAGGTTTTCACCGGTGTTGCCTTTCAGACGTGCTGCTTCTTTGTAGTAGTTACGGAACTGACGCTCCAGCACACCATAGATACGGCGAACTTTTTGCTTTTCACGCAACTGCACACCATAGTCAGACAGACGCGGTTTACGCGCACCGTGCTGGCCAGGAGCTTGTTCAATTTTACACTTGGTATCGATCGCGCGAACGCCAGACTTAAGGAATAAGTCAGTGCCCTCACGACGGCTCAGCTTGAGCTTAGGACCCAAATATCTTGCCATTTTCTTTCTCCAACAATCCTAGAAACGACAGCGTTATACGCGACGTTTTTTCGGCGGACGACAACCGTTATGAGGGATCGGAGTCACATCAGTAATATTAGTGATGCGGAAACCAGCGGCGTTCAGAGCACGAACAGTAGATTCGCGACCTGGACCCGGTCCTTTGACCATAACTTCCAGATTCTTGATACCGTATTCTTTTACGGCTTCAGCGCAACGCTCTGCTGCAACCTGAGCTGCAAACGGAGTGGATTTGCGAGAACCACGGAAACCGGAACCACCGGCTGTTGCCCAACCCAGTGCGTTACCCTGACGATCAGTAATGGTAACGATGGTGTTGTTAAAAGAAGCATGGATATGAGCCACGCCGTCAGAGACTTGTTTTCTTACACGTTTACGTGCACGAATTGGTGCCTTTGCCATTATTCAATCACCCCGATTATTTCTTGATCGGTTTGCGCGGACCCTTACGGGTACGTGCGTTGGTCTTGGTACGCTGACCGCGAACCGGGAGACCACGACGATGACGCAAACCGCGATAGCAACCAAGGTCCATAAGGCGCTTGATGCTCATGCTAACTTCACGGCGCAGATCACCTTCAACGACAAATTTGGCAACTTCGTCACGCAGCGTGTCGATTTGTTCTTCAGACAGCTCACTGATCTTAACATCTTCAGCGATACCCGCTGCAGCCAGAATGGCTTTAGAACGGGTCTTGCCGACGCCGTAGATCGAAGTTAATGCGATCACAGCATGTTTCTGATCAGGAATGTTAATGCCTGCTATACGGGCCACTATGCACTCCTACTATTTAATATGTACGCACCATGCTGAAAAGCCCGTTTTCAGGATACTCAAATGGAAACGCACAGACATACAAAAGATTGGCTGGCTAATCTAGCCAGCTCAACCCAACTTTGCAAGAAAAATATGCGAATAAATCAGCCTTGGCGCTGTTTATGCTTCGGCTCGGCACTGCAAATCACACGGATGACACCATCACGCTTAACGATTTTGCAGTTACGGCATAATTTCTTGACGGAAGCACGAACTTTCATTTTTACTCTCCGTAACTTCTCGGGCGACTGTTAACGGCCGTAGCCTTTCAGATTCGCCTTCTTCAATGCAGACTCGTACTGACTTGACATCATCAGAGTTTGCACTTGAGCCATAAAGTCCATAATCACGACAACAACGATAAGCAGTGAGGTCCCACCAAAGTAGAACGGTACTTTCATTGCATCACGCATGAACTCCGGGATCAGGCAGATAAAGGTAATGTAGAGCGCACCAACCAAAGTCAGGCGGGTCATTACTTTATCGATATACTTCGCCGTTTGCTCTCCCGGACGAATTCCTGGTACAAATGCACCGGACTTCTTCAGGTTATCTGCTGTTTCACGCGGGTTGAAAACCAACGCCGTGTAGAAGAAACAGAAGAATATGATTGCAGACGCATAGAGTAACACATAAAGCGGTTGCCCAGGCTGCAAATACAGCGAAATTGTTGTCAGCCAGTTCCAACCAGTCCCGCCCCCGAACCATGACGCGATGGTCGCCGGGAACAGAATAATACTGGAAGCGAAGATTGCCGGGATTACCCCCGCCATATTCACTTTCAGCGGTAAATGTGTGCTCTGTGCAGCATAGACACGACGACCTTGCTGACGTTTCGCGTAGTTTACCACAATACGGCGTTGACCACGCTCAACAAATACAACAAAGAACGTCACTGCAAATACTAATACTGCAACCAACAGCAACACGAGGAAGTGCAGGTCGCCTTGACGCGCTTGCTCGATAGTATGGGCAATGGCTGGCGGGAGTCCCGCAACAATACCGGCGAAGATAATGATTGAGATACCGTTGCCGATACCACGTTCAGTAATCTGTTCGCCCAACCACATCAGGAACATAGTCCCTGTAACCAGACTTACAACAGCGGTGAAATAGAATGCAAAGCCTGGATTCATTACCAGGCCCTGCATACCAGGCATATTCGGCAGACCGGTAGCAATACCGATCGACTGGAATATCGCCAGCACCAGAGTACCGTAGCGGGTGTACTGGCTGATCTTACGACGACCAGACTCCCCTTCTTTCTTAATTTCTGCCAGCGTTGGATGAACCACCGTCAGCAGCTGGATAATGATCGACGCCGAAATATACGGCATGATCCCCAGAGCAAA
Source organism: Citrobacter werkmanii (assembly GCF_008693645.1). Classification (NCBI taxonomy): domain Bacteria; kingdom Pseudomonadati; phylum Pseudomonadota; class Gammaproteobacteria; order Enterobacterales; family Enterobacteriaceae; genus Citrobacter; species Citrobacter werkmanii. The sequence goes on from NZ_CP044101.1 coordinate 4,655,788, forward strand.
GATAGAAGCACGGCTGAGAGCACCACCAGAGAACATGTTAAACATTTCAATGATGGTGCCTCGCTGTTGCTCAAGCAGTTTGGCAAGTACAGCGGCATCAATACCAGGGATCGGAATGAAAGAGCCAATACGGAACACAATAAGCGCACCGATTACAAACAGCAGTCTGCGTTTCAGCTCGCCTAAGCCACCTTTGGCACTTTGAAAATCTAATCCCGGTTGTTTAGCCATCTGCTACTTATTCCTCGATTTTACCGCCAGCAGCTTCGATAGCAGCACGAGCGCCTTTAGTAACACGCAGGCCACGAACAGTTACCGGAGTAGTGACTTCACCAGCCAGGATCACTTTCGCGAACTCGATCTGGATACCGATAATGTTAGCTGCTTTCAGCGTGTTCAGGTCTACAACACCGCCTTCAACTTTAGCCAGGTCAGACAGACGAACTTCGGCTGTAATCGCTGCTTTACGTGAAGTGAAGCCGAATTTCGGCAGACGACGGTACAGAGGCATCTGACCACCCTCGAAACCGCGACGTACGCCACCGCCAGAACGAGACTTCTGACCTTTGTGACCACGACCACCGGTTTTACCGAGGCCAGAACCGATACCACGACCCAGGCGTTTACCCGCCTTTTTGGAGCCTTCGGCCGGAGACAGAGTATTTAAACGCATCTCTTACTCCTCAACTTTAACCATGAAGGAAACCGCGTTGACCATACCACGAACTGCAGGAGTATCCTCGCGTTCTACGGTGTGACCAATACGACGCAGACCCAGGCCAAGCAGCGTTGCCTTGTGTTTCGGCAGACGACCGATTGCACTGCGGGTTTGAGTAATTTTAATAGTCTTTGCCATGGTTTATTTCCCCAGAATTTCTTCAACGGATTTACCACGCTTGGCAGCGACCATTTCCGGAGATTTCATATTTTCCAGACCGTCGATAGTTGCACGAACCACGTTAATCGGGTTGGTGGAACCATACGCTTTAGCCAGAACGTTACGAACTCCAGCGACTTCCAGAACGGCGCGCATTGCACCACCGGCGATGATACCGGTACCTTCGGAAGCCGGCTGCATGAATACACGAGAACCCGTGTGAGTACCCTTAACCGGGTGCTGCAGGGTGCCGTGGTTCAGCGCGACGTTAATCATATTGCGACGGGCTTTTTCCATCGCTTTCTGGATCGCTGCTGGAACTTCACGCGCTTTACCGTAACCAAAACCAACGCGACCGTTACCATCGCCAACTACAGTCAGAGCTGTGAAGGAGAAAATACGACCACCTTTAACGGTTTTAGATACGCGGTTTACCGCGATCAGCTTTTCCTGCAGTTCGCCAGCTTGTTTTTCGATGTGAGCCATCTTACACCTCTACCTTAGAACTGAAGGCCAGCTTCACGGGCAGCATCTGCCAGTGCCTGGACACGACCATGATATTGGAACCCGGAACGGTCAAAGGACACATCTTTGATGCCTTTTTCCAGAGCGCGTTCTGCGACAGCTTTACCCACAGCTGCTGCAGCGTCTTTGTTACCGGTGTACTTCAGTTGTTCAGCGATAGCTTTTTCTACAGTAGAAGCAGCTACCAGAACTTCAGAACCGTTCGGTGCAATTACCTGTGCGTAAATATGACGCGGGGTACGATGTACCACCAGGCGAGTTGCGCCCAGCTCTTTGAGCTTGCGGCGTGCGCGGGTCGCACGACGGATACGAGCAGATTTCTTATCCATAGTGTTACCTTACTTCTTCTTAGCCTCTTTGGTACGCACGACTTCGTCGGCGTAACGAACACCCTTGCCTTTGTAAGGCTCAGGACGACGGTAGGCGCGCAGATCTGCCGCAACCTGACCGATCAGCTGTTTATCAGCGCCTTTCAGCACGATTTCAGTCTGAGTCGGACATTCTGCAGTGATACCTGCCGGCAGCTGATGATCAACTGGATGAGAGAAACCTAAAGCCAGGTTTACTACATTCCCTTTGACCGCTGCACGATAACCTACACCAACCAGCTGCAGCTTCTTAGTGAAGCCTTCGGTAACACCGACAACCATTGCATTCAGCAGGGCACGCGCGGTACCAGCCTGAGCCCATCCATCTGCGTAACCATCACGCGGACCGAAGGTCAGTGCATTATCTGCATGATTTACTGCAACAGCATCGTTGAGAGTACGAGTCAGCTCGCCGTTTTTACCTTTGATCGTAATAACCTGACCGTTGATTTTTACATCAACGCCGGCAGGAATAACGACCGGTGCTTTAGCAACACGAGACATTTTTTCCTCCGATTAGGCTACGTAGCAGATAATTTCGCCACCAAGACCAGCCTGGCGCGCTGCACGATCAGTCATAACACCTTTAGAGGTAGAAACAACTGCGATACCCATGCCAGCCATAACCTTCGGCAGCTCGTCTTTACGCTTATAAATGCGCAGACCTGGGCGACTGACACGCTGAATGCTTTCTACAACAGCTTTACCCTGGAAATACTTAAGAGTAAGTTCCAGTTCCGGCTTGGTGTCGCCTTCAACTTTAAAATCTTCAATAAAACCTTCTTCCTTCAGCACGTTGGCAATTGCCACTTTCAGCTTGGAGGAAGGCATGGTGACCGCAGCTTTATTCGCGGCCTGACCGTTACGGATACGGGTCAGCATATCCGCGATCGGATCTTGCATGCTCATCTGTCTTTACTCCCGTGATTCAATTGGTAATTACCAGCTAGCCTTTTTCAAGCCTGGTACTTCACCGCGCATAGCGGCTTCACGCAGTTTGATACGGCTCAACCCGAACTTGCCCACATAGCCATGCGGACGACCTGTTTGACGGCAGCGGTTACGCTGACGGGACGGGCTGGAATCACGCGGCAGAGACTGCAGCTTCAGAACTGCGTTCCAACGATCTTCGTCGGTCGCGTTCACATCAGAGATAATAGCTTTCAGTTCAGCGCGTTTTGCGAAGTACTTATCAGCTAAAGCTACGCGCTTTACTTCGCGTGCTTTCATTGATTGCTTAGCCATTCAGTAACCCTACCTTACTTGCGGAACGGGAAGTCAAAGGCAGCCAGCAGAGCACGGCCTTCTTCGTCAGATTTCGCAGTAGTGGTAATGGTAATATCCAAACCACGCACGCGGTCGACTTTATCGTAGTCGATTTCTGGGAAGATGATCTGCTCACGGACACCCATGCTGTAGTTACCACGACCATCGAATGACTTAGCGGACAGGCCACGGAAGTCACGGATACGTGGAACAGCAATAGTGATCAGACGCTCAAAGAACTCCCACATGCGTTCGCCACGCAGAGTTACTTTACAGCCGATCGGATAGCCCTGACGGATTTTGAAGCCTGCAACTGATTTGCGTGCTTTGGTGATCAGCGGTTTTTGACCGGAGATTGCTGTCAGGTCAGCTGCTGCGTTATCCAGCAGTTTCTTGTCAGCGATCGCTTCACCAACACCCATGTTCAGGGTGATCTTCTCGACCCGAGGGACTTGCATGACAGAATTGTAGTTAAACTCAGTCATGAGTTTAGCGACTACTTCGTCTTTGTAGTAATCATGCAGTTTCGCCATCGTACTACTCCAAATTACTTGATAGTTTCGCTGTTAGATTTGAAGAAACGGACTTTTTTGCCGTCTTCGAATCTAAAGCCTACACGGTCAGCCTTGCCGGTTGCCGCGTTGAAGATTGCAACGTTAGAAACCTGAATAGCAGCTTCTTTTTCAACGATGCCGCCTGGTTGGTTCAGAGCCGGAACCGGCTTCTGGTGTTTCTTAACCAGGTTGATACCTTCAACAATGAGCTTGCCGGAAGACAAGACATTCTTAACTTTACCGCGTTTACCTTTATCTTTACCGGTTAACACGATAACTTCGTCATCACGACGGATCTTCGCTGCCATGATTCGCTCCTTAGAGTACTTCTGGTGCCAGAGAGATAATTTTCATGAACTTCTCGTTACGAAGTTCACGAGTTACCGGCCCAAAAATACGCGTACCGATAGGTTGCTCGCTGTTATTGTTTAAAATAACGCATGCATTACCATCGAAGCGAATGACAGAACCGTCCGGGCGACGAACACCCTTCTTGGTGCGCACCACTACCGCCTTCAGCACATCACCTTTTTTGACCTTACCACGCGGAATTGCTTCCTTGATGGTGATCTTGATGATATCGCCGACGCCTGCGTAGCGACGGTGCGAGCCACCCAGAACCTTGATACACATTACGCGACGTGCACCGGAGTTGTCGGCGACGTTCAGCATAGTCTGTTCTTGGATCATTTTAGTGCTCCGCTAATGTCAACTACTACTGAGACCCGAAAATCAGGTCGTTAAAAAAGCCCCATATCGGGGGCGCGGCATTATAACACCGCTCAAACGATATGGGTAGAAAAAATAAACGGCTCATCGCTGAGCCGTTTATTCGTTGAGAATGCCTACTGTATTACAGAACAGCTTTCTCTACAACGCGAACCAGCGTCCAGGACTTAGTCTTGGACAGCGGACGGCATTCGCGGATTTCAACCACGTCACCAGTACCGCATTCGTTGTTCTCGTCATGTACGTGCAGTTTGGTCGTACGCTTAATGAATTTACCGTAGATCGGGTGTTTCACAAAACGTTCGATAGCAACAACGATGGATTTCTCCATTTTATCGCTAACAACGCGACCTTGCAGAGTACGGATTTTATCGGTCATTACGCACCCGCCTTCTCAGTCAGTAAAGTCTTAACGCGTGCGACATCACGACGCACTTGCTTCAACAGGTGAGACTGTTGCAGCTGGCCACTTGCAGCCTGCATACGCAGGTTGAACTGCTCACGCAGCAGATTCAGCAGCTCGGTGTTCAGCTCTTCAACACTCTTCTCACGCAGCTCTTTTGCTTTCATTACATCACCGTCTTAGTTACAAAGGTGGTTTTAATCGGCAGTTTCGCTGCTGCCAGCTTGAATGCTTCACGGGCCAGCTCTTCCGGTACGCCGTCCATTTCATACAGGACTTTACCCGGCTGAATCAAGGCAACCCAATACTCCACGTTACCTTTACCTTTACCCATACGCACTGCCAGCGGCTTTTCAGTGATCGGTTTGTCCGGGAATACACGGATCCAGATCTTACCTTGACGCTTAACTGCACGGGTCATAGCACGACGTGCTGCTTCGATCTGACGGGCAGTCAGACGACCACGGCCAACAGCTTTCAGACCGAAGCTGCCGAAGCTAACATCCGCGCCAGCAGCCAGACCGCGGTTACGGCCTTTGTGCATTTTACGGAATTTTGTACGCTTTGGTTGTAACATCAGCGACGCTCCTTATTTACGGCCTTTACGCTGCTGCTTTTTAGGTTGCGCAGCCGGTTTTTCCGGTTGTTCAACAGCAGCCATACCACCCAGGATCTCGCCTTTGAAGATCCACACTTTAACGCCGATTACACCGTAAGTGGTGTGCGCTTCAGAGGTGTTGTAGTCGATGTCAGCACGCAGAGTGTGCAGCGGTACGCGACCTTCGCGGTACCATTCGGTACGTGCGATTTCCGCGCCGCCCAGACGGCCGCTAACTTCAACTTTAATACCTTTAGCGCCCAGACGCATTGCGTTCTGTACAGCACGCTTCATAGCACGACGGAACATAACGCGACGTTCCAGCTGAGAAGTGATGCTGTCAGCAACCAATTTTGCGTCCAGTTCAGGTTTACGCACTTCGGCGATATTGATCTGGGCAGGAACGCCAGCAATATCAGCTACGACTTTGCGCAGTTTTTCTACGTCTTCGCCTTTCTTACCGATAACGATACCCGGGCGAGCGGTGTGAATGGTCACACGGATGCTCTTAGCCGGACGCTCGATAACGATACGAGATACAGACGCTTTAGCCAGTTCCTTAGTCAGGTACTGACGTACTTTAAAATCGCTGTCCAGGTTGTCAGCGAATTCTTTGGTGTTCGCAAACCAGGTTGAGTTCCATGGTTTTACAATACCCAGGCGAATACCATTAGGATGTACTTTCTGACCCATTGCTAGTCTCCAGAGTCTCAGCGATCGGACACAACCACAGTAATGTGGCTGGTGCGCTTCAGGATGCGATCTGCACGACCTTTTGCACGCGGCATAATGCGCTTCATGCTCGGGCCTTCGTCTACGAAAATTTTCGTAACTTTCAGATCGTCAATGTCAGCGCCATCGTTGTGTTCAGCGTTAGCAATGGCAGATTCCAGGACTTTCTTAACCAGTACAGCCGCTTTCTTATTGGTGTAGGTCAGAATATCCAGAGCCTGCGACACTTTCTTACCGCGAATCAGGTCTGCAACAAGGCGAACCTTCTGAGCAGAAGAACGAGCATGGCGATGTTGAGCTAAAGTTTCCATCTCTTCCTCCTACCTTATTTCTTCTTCGCTTTTTTATCAGCAGCGTGGCCGCGATAAGTACGAGTCGGTGCGAATTCACCCAGTTTGTGACCGACCATTTCGTCGGAAACAAATACCGGAACGTGCTGACGACCATTATGGACAGCGATGGTCAAACCGATCATGTTAGGAAAGATCGTTGAACGACGGGACCAAGTGCGCAGGGGCTTCTTGTCTCCGCTTTCCACCGCTTTCTCTACCTTCTTCAGCAAGTGCAGGTCAATAAAAGGACCTTTCTTGAGAGAACGTGGCATGGCTTATCCTCTAAAATTATTTGCTACGGCGACGTACGATGAATTTATCAGTACGCTTGTTGCTGCGGGTCTTCTTACCTTTGGTCTGAACGCCCCACGGAGTTACCGGGTGCTTACCAAAGTTACGACCTTCACCACCACCATGTGGGTGATCGACTGGGTTCATCGCAGTACCGCGAACGGTAGGACGAACACCACGCCAGCGTGCAGCACCTGCTTTACCCAGAACGCGCAGCATATGCTCAGCATTGCCAACTTCGCCCAGAGTTGCACGGCAGTCTGCTTCGACTTTACGCATTTCACCAGAACGCAGACGCAGGGTGACATAAGCACCATCACGCGCAACGATCTGAACGTAAGTACCAGCGGAACGTGCCAGCTGACCGCCTTTACCTGGTTTCATTTCTACGTTATGAACGGTAGAACCAACCGGGATATTGCGCATCGGCAGGGTGTTACCTGCTTTGATTGCAGCATCAACGCCAGATTGAACCTGGTCGCCAGCTTTCAGGCCTTTAGGGGCCAGAATGTAACGGCGTTCACCGTCTTTGTACAGAACCAGCGCGATGTTCGCGGAGCGGTTCGGATCGTACTCAAGACGTTCAACAATTGCTGGGATACCGTCTTTGTTGCGTTTGAAGTCAACAATACGATAAGCCTGCTTGTGACCACCACCGATGTGACGAGTGGTGATACGGCCATTGTTGTTACGACCACCGGATTTGCTGTTTTTTTCAACCAGCGGAGCAAAAGGTTTGCCCTTGTGCAGCTCTGGGTTGACCACTTTAACAACGTGGCGACGACCCGGAGATGTCGGTTTACATTTAACAACTGCCATTGTATTACTCCTCCGACTTACTCAGCGCCGCCGACGAAGTCCAGATTCTGGCCTTCCTTCAGGGTGACGTAAGCTTTTTTCCAGTCGCTACGACGACCGATACGCTGTCCGTGACGTTTAACTTTCCCTTTAACTACCAGGGTGTTAACGACTTCGACTTCGACTTCAAACAGTTTCTGCACAGCAGCTTTGATCTCTGCTTTGGTCGCGTCTTTAGCAACTTTGAGAACGATGGTGTTAGTTTTTTCCATCGCAGTAGACGCTTTTTCAGAAACGTGCGGTGCGCGCAGCACCTTCAGCAGACGTTCTTCACGAATCATGCCAGCATCTCCTCAACTTGCTTAACAGCATCAGCAGTCATTACGACTTTGTCGAAGGCGATCAGGCTAACCGGGTCGATACCAGTTGCATCGCGTACGTCAACCTTGTGCAGGTTGCGCGCAGCCAGGAACAGGTTTTCGTCCAGCTCACCGGTGATGATCAGCACATCTTCCAGAGCCATGTCTTTCAGTTTCTGTGCCAGCAGCTTAGTTTTAGGCGCTTCTACAGAGAACTTCTCGACAACGATCAGACGATCCTGACGTACCAGTTCGGACAGGATGCTTTTCAGCGCGCCGCGGTACATCTTTTTGTTAACTTTTTGACTGTGGTCCTGCGGGCGAGCAGCGAAGGTCACGCCACCTGAACGCCAGATCGGGCTCTTGATAGAACCTGAACGCGCACGGCCGGTACCTTTCTGGCGCCACGGCTTTTTGCCTGAACCAGTTACTTCAGCACGAGTCTTCTGAGCACGAGTACCCTGACGAGCACCAGCTGCATAAGCAACAACAACCTGGTGAACCAGCGCTTCGTTGAAATCACGACCGAAGGTAGTTTCGGAAACAGTCAGCGCGCTCTGCGCGTCTTTCAATACTAATTCCATTGCTATCCCCTTACGCCTTCACAGCTGGTTTAACGATCAGGTCGCAACCGGTCGCACCCGGAACACCACCTTTAACCAGCAGCAGGTTGCGCTCAGCGTCAACACGTACTACGTCCAGGCTCTGAACGGTTACACGTTCGTTGCCCAGCTGACCTGCCATTTTCTTGCCTTTGAACACTTTGCCCGGAGTCTGGTTCTGACCGATAGAACCCGGAACGCGGTGAGACAAGGAGTTACCGTGAGTAGCGTCCTGGGTACGGAAGTTCCAGCGCTTAACGGTACCAGCGAAACCTTTACCTTTAGAGGTACCGGTTACGTCAACTTTTTTAACGTCAGCAAACAGTTCAACGCTAATGTTCTGACCAACGGTGTATTCTTCACCATCTGCCAGACGGAACTCCCACAGGCCGCGGCCAGCTTCTACGCCAGCTTTAGCAAAGTGGCCAGCTTCCGGCTTAGTTACACGGTTAGCTTTTTTAGCACCGGTGGTAACCTGAACAGCGCGGTAGCCGTCGTTAGCCAGATCTTTAACCTGAGTAACGCGGTTTGCTTCAACTTCGATAACGGTTACTGGGATAGAGACGCCATCTTCAGTGAAGATGCGGGTCATACCCACTTTTTTACCGACTAAACCAATCATTGTATCAACCTCTCAATCGCTCGATGACCTGATTAACCCAGGCTGATCTGCACGTCTACACCGGCAGCCAGGTCCAGACGCATCAGAGCATCAACGGTTTTTTCAGTTGGCTCAACGATGTCAACCAGACGCTTGTGAGTACGGATCTCGTACTGATCACGCGCGTCTTTGTTAACGTGCGGAGAGATCAGAACGGTGAAACGCTCTTTGCGGGTCGGCAGCGGGATCGGACCACGAACCTGCGCACCAGTGCGCTTGGCAGTCTCGACGATTTCCGCGGTTGATTGATCGATCAGACGATGATCAAACGCTTTCAAACGGATACGGATTCTTTGGTTCTGCATGAGACCAGAGCTCCAATTATTTTATAGACGAAATAGTTACTCCTCAAACCCATTACGATTGATGGGAGAGTGTAACCGTTCTTACAGAGTTCCCCGATTGGGAACATTGTCAGATAGTCAAATCGACTATCAGTGGCTCATATCGAACCAGCCGTCAATTAAGACAAGCCCGCGCATTATACGTATCTGCGGGCTTAATGCAAGTGAAGTTGTATCGATAATAACCAACCTTTCGCAGGACGACGTTATTGCTGGTCAATTTCCGCTATGGCCTGCTTCACTCGCGCTTTGAGATCCCCGTTTTGAACAGACTCGTCAGGCGATGACGGTTCTTCGCTGCGCATATCATCCGCGCCTTCTTCTTCAACGGTCTCTTCCGGTTCCGGCAGCGGCTGCTGCTTATATATATAGTGCGCGTCAGACAGACGAAAGTTCGGCGGCACGGCCGGCGTCGCGGTATGCTGAATAAACGCGCTATGCGTATAGTAGCCTATGATTACCATGCCAATGCTCAACCCCAGCCATGAAAGCGCGATACGCGCGCCCCGCCATAACGTAAGCGGCATATCTGGACGGTCAAAACGTAGGTTTTCGCTACAATAATATTCATGATCCGTTTTCATGCTTTCCCTCCGTCATGCATCAGTTTTGGGCTTTCATCCAGCGCCTGCCATAGACGAATAAGAGTAAGCCGCCCTACCATACCGTCAGCCTTAATCTTATTTTGCATTTGAAACTGGCGGACTTTTTCCGATAAAAGAGGGCTCCACTCTCCCGTGCTCTCAGCCTCAACATTCAACACGCGACTCAGCATCATATCCAGCCAGAGAATGTCTTCGACGCTGCTTTTCTTCATGATGCTCACATTACCGTCTGGTGAAGGTTTCCACATTAGCGTGTAATTCCCTTGCCACACTTCACTGAACCAGGCTTTATCCATAATCCATGTACCAGCGCCCGACTGGGCAGTGATGGTCTGGTTGCTTTCTCCAATCACGACAACAGGTATAAGGCTATTATCTACCTTTAGCGTTGCTATCCAGGGGAGTTGCTGGGCCAGAAGCGATTCCAGCGTATCAGTGCCCGACAGGCAAACCAAACCCGCCCGGTACGCCTGATCGCACCATGCTTCCCCTTTATTGACTTCATATCCCCAGACGCTGTAAAGCCGCGCGAGCGACTCATTAGTTGACATAATCGTTGACGTCAGCGTTGTGGAAGAAAGTGATGCAGCCGATGGCTGTCCTGCAGGCCATATGCTGGCTATGGGCGGCAACCATCTGTCAAGCAATGGACTGAAGTGCCAGCCAGCGCTACCACATAGCGCCGCGACGACAACCACTGCCAGACACGTCCCCCCGGTTCGACGAGGCGCAGGCAGACAACGCAGCGCTTCACGTTGCTGAAGCGGCGTGATGCTGGTTTGTTGTTCACCCTGTTTCGTTTTATTACGCGTAAGATTCCACCCGACACGCGCCGCCAGATGCAGATTACCGCGGCAACGTTTCTTGATATGTCGGATAAATGTCTCAGGAAGGGCATCTTGGCCCTCCTGTTCCGTTTCGATACAGGGTGCGATTACCCTACGGTAATCCTCAATATCCGGGATGGGTACGTCGAACCAGAGCGGATGCATCGTACGCAACTGGCGCTGCTGTCTCAGACTGTATCTACCGGTTACTAGCAGCCGGGCCTTCGGCATTATGGCGATAAACGCCTTAACCGTTGCAGTAATACCGGTGGTGACCTGATGTCCGTCTTCCAAAATAAACAAAGGCTTATCGCATGCCTTAACGGTTATCAGACCAAGTAATTCGCTCCAGATCGTCTCGCCAGAAAATGACCGTCCGGTTAAACATCCCACCTTTTGCGTATCTGCGATAACCTGCCATTCCCACCTATAACCTTTTCTATTTACAGGTGCCAGAGTTAGCACCCGATGTGGCCATAACGCTTCTACACTGCGTGCAAGCGTGCTTTTTCCGGTGCCTTTTGCCCCATGTAATACCAGCCATTGTTCGTTCAAAAACGCGGAAAGGATATTATCCCGCAACAGTTGCTGGCGGGAGGTCAAAACAGAAATGAACTCATCCATGAACATTCATATTTTCCATAAAATTTATTATTTCCTAAAGTAGGAACGTGGGAGCCAAAACGCTTGTCGCCTGGCAGCAGGATAAATATATTATCGTTATCATTAACAAGAAACAGATTAACTTGTTAGTTATTCTTAATCATAATTTTATGAAAACTATCCGCCACGTATTCAAAAGCACGCTATTTTATCATGGCGCCTACCTCATAGTGATATTTGCAAGCGTTATATGTATTTTTGCTTGTATACATAAAGGATATGAACAGTGGTTTGAAAACAAAACATTGCGGACAGCATCAAGTCAAATTCATCAGGAGAATATCTCAAACAGAAAACAAAAATGGCATTTATCATCCGTGCCCTTAGATGCAGATATGAATGTTTCCCCCCATCAACAATCGCATGCGCAAGAGGCATTGCTGTCCGGGGTCGTTGTCAGCGGAATTATTCATAGTTCAAATAAATCCATTTCCCGCGCAATCTTGCAGGAAAATGGTGAGCAGAATGTTTATGCCATTAATGATTATCTGAAGTCCTCCAGCAAAATACGTGTTACGGGTATTACAAAGAATCAGATAATGTTTTCTTCTGGTGAGCAAACACTGCAACTGACATTGCTTGCTGAACTGGCACAACTGTCCAGGTCTCAGGGGGCGGTAGCATCCCAGCAAGAGCAACAAGCGGTAACGCTGGCTGATTTCATTGATGCCAGTCCTGTAGTGGATAAGAACACTTTACGTGGTTTACGCCTTCTACCACGAAAACAGGTTCAGTTTTTTAAGCATTCTTCCCTCGAACCTGGGGATATAGCCATTCAGCTAAATAATATCAAGTTGACTCAACAGGCAAATTTAGGCAAAGCACAAAATGCGCTTAAGCACCTTAAAATGGCTCAGTTCACCGTCTTACGTAATGCTTCGCCACGGTTAATTAATGTTTCAGTTCAACAATTCCAGGATGGAAAGGAAGACTAAATGGAGAGAACTGTTTTACATCGGCGACTGAAAAGTTGGTCGTTGATACTTTTACTCGCAGCCTCCTGCCGCACTGCATTCGCAGTCGATTATACCGCTAACTTTGACAATGCGGACATTCAGACATTTGTCAATATTGTCGGCCAAAATATGGGTAAAACCATTCTGATTGATCCCGATGTTAAGGCTTCAATATCTGTCAGAAGCAATGATACCTTCAATGAGGATGAATATTATCAGTTTTTCCTGAGCGTACTGGATCTCTACGGTTTCTCAATTATTACTCTTGATAATGGGTTACTTAAGGTAGTGCGTTCAGAGCAAGTCAAAACAATGCCAGGAAGACTCATTAGCGGGACGAAACCCGGCAAAGGAGATGAACTGGTGACGCGTATTGTGTCACTGGAAAACGTTCCTGCTCGCGTATTGTCCCCCTTGCTTCGACAAATGCTTGATGGCGGTAAGGTCGGTAATGTTGTGCATTACGAACCATCAAATGCATTGATCATCACCGGCAAAGCCTCAACCGTCAATCGTCTGTTGGAGGTGGTTAAACGTGTCGATGTGATGGGTGATGCCAAAGAACAGGTTTTCACACTGAAGTATGCCTCAGCGACCGACCTGGCCGACGTCCTCAATGACCTGGCGCGAGAAAATGGCAAAGAGGCTAAACCGGCCACACTTCAGACGCGCATCGTTGCAGATAAACGTAGTAATGCGTTAATTGTCAGCGGTTCCGATCGTGCCCGGGCGCGCATGGCACAACTTATTTCCCGGTTGGATACGCAAGATCAAGGTGAAGGCAACACCCGTGTCTGGTATTTGAAATATGCCAAAGCAGATAAACTGGTTGAAGTTTTAACCGGCGTCACGCAAAAGATGAAGGATGAAAAAAGCAGCGCTTCAAAATCATCTGCCAGCAGCAGCAATAACGATATATCCATCACGGCAGATGAACAAACCAACTCGCTGGTTATTACCGCAGACCAAAGTATCCTCCAGCAGTTAGAAGATGTCATCGCCAAACTGGACATTCGCCGCGCCCAGGTTCTGGTCGAAGCTATCATCGTGGAAGTTCAGGATGGTAAAGGCATTAATCTTGGGGTCCAGTGGGCCAACAAAAACGTCGGCGTGCAGCAGTTTACCAAGACCAATCTTCCCATTTTCAATGCCGCACAAGGGGTTCAAGAATTCAAGAGACAGGGCGGTACCACCAGCGATAACCCTGCATATGATTTGTTCAGTAACTTCAATGGTCTTGCCGCAGGATTCTTCAACGGCGACTGGGGGGTTCTCCTTACCGCGCTGAGTAGCAATAGCAAGAATGATATTCTTTCTACTCCGAGTATCGTGACACTCGATAACAAAGAGGCATCTTTCAACGCCGGGCAAGACGTTCCGGTGCTTTCCGGGTCGCAAACCACCTCGGGCGATAATATTTACAGCACCGTCGAACGTAAGACAGTCGGCACTAAGCTAAAGGTTACGCCACAAATCAATGAAGGCGATTCCGTATTAATGGAAATTGAGCAAGAGGTGTCCAGTGTCGACTCTACGGCAACCTCATCCACTCTCGGCCCTACATTTAATACCCGTACTATTCAAAACGCCGTCCTGGTAAAAAGCGGTGAAACCGTGGTATTGGGCGGATTGATGGATGACTCAAGTAAACAAGAGGTTTCGAAAGTTCCCTTACTGGGTGATATCCCCCTCATTGGGCAACTTTTTCGCTATACCTCAAATGAAAAAAATAAACGCAACTTGATGGTGTTCATCCGACCAACCATCATCAGAGATGATGAAGTCTATCATTCGCTTTCGAGGGATAAATATACTGGCTTCAAGGAGATGCAACAAAACAGGAGTAGCAAGCAAAACGGTAGCCTGATTGATGTCGATGCCATTGAATCATTAGATGACCACGCATTTGACTCCTCTGTGGCCACACCAGCTAAGTCAAACAGCAAAAATCCGTTCCATAACGGCAGTGCAAAATGACAGCCTTTACGTGGAAAAAAGCACAGCGATACGGTATTGCCGTACAGCAGGAAGAGCTGATTTATGCTGAAAATACCTCGCTTGAATCTATGCTGGACGTAGCCGCAACAGCGCCTGAATGTAGCCGGTTTACCCGGCTCTCTACGCAACAGTTTGAGGAAAAACTCGAGCACCTGTATCAACAGAACAGCGGCACTGCCCAGTTGATCGCAGAAGATATGAATAACCTTGATGATCTCAACATTCTTTCTGAGGAGATCCAGTCCAATGAAGATCTGCTTAACGAACAATCCGATGCGCCGGTCATACGACTAATTAATGCCGTACTCAGTGAAGCAATCAAGGAACATGCATCCGATATTCATATCGAAGTATTTGAGAAAACGATGGGGATCCGCTTTCGCGTCGATGGCGTTCTGCGTCCAGTGGTTCAGCCTAATAAAAAGTTGGCGGCCCTGCTGATCTCACGTATCAAAGTGATGGCCAAGCTGGATATTGCCGAAAAGCGCCTCCCACAGGATGGCCGCATAACGTTAAAAATAGGCCAGAGAAATGTGGATGTGCGCGTCTCTACGCTCCCCTCACAGCATGGCGAACGTGTCGTTTTGCGTCTGCTGGATAAAACCAGCCTGCGGTTATCAATCGATAAGCTGGATATGTCAGCAGAAGACACACACAGCCTGAAAGATCTGATTGCCCTCCCCCACGGCATTATTCTGGTCACCGGCCCAACGGGTTCAGGAAAAAGTACCACGCTATACGCCATCCTTTCCGCACTGAATAGCCCGGAGCGTAACGTCCTCACCGTTGAAGATCCGATTGAATATGAACTGGAAGGGATAGGTCAAACGCAGGTCAATAGTCGCGTAGATATGTCTTTTGCCCGTGGGCTACGCGCCATTTTACGTCAGGATCCTGATGTCGTAATGGTAGGTGAAATTCGCGACGCCGAAACAGCGCAGATTGCTGTTCAGGCGTCGTTGACCGGACATCTGGTTCTTTCGACTCTCCATACAAACAGCGCCAGCGGTGCCGTAACACGATTGCGGGATATGGGGGTGGAATCGTTTCTGCTTTCTTCATCACTTGTCGGGGTTATTGCCCAGCGTCTGGTAAGACGACTGTGTAACCACTGCAAAATACCGCGCCCCGCCACCCACCAGCAACAACAACTCCTGCTGGCTCAAGGGGTCAATACCTCTCAGGTCTGGCATGCCGGGGGCTGCGAGGCATGCAGGCATAGCGGCTATCAGGGGCGACTGGCAATTCACGAGCTGTTACTTGTTACGCCTGAACTGCGCGAAGCCATTCACACAGAGACCAACGAACAGCATCTGGAGCAAATTCAGCGTCGTCACCATCGTAGTTTGCTGGCAAACGGTCTCCGCGTCGCCGCAGAAGGCATTACATCGCTGGAGGAAGTGCTAAGAGTGACATCGGAAGGGCAAACACCGACGGAGCAGCCTGAATGAAATATTGCTGGACCGCAACAGATGTGAAGGGAAATCGTATTACGGGCGTTAGCGAGGCCGCAAGCGAACGGGACATGGTGGCGCAACTGCGTAGCCAGGCCCTATTGCCGCAAACGATAAAACCCCAACGACGCGGGATCCCCCTGAAGCCCCTCCCTGCACGAGTCAGTCACAGTGAATTAACGCTTTTTACGCGTCAGATTGCAACGCTAATCGCCGCAGCATTACCGCTGGATGAAGCCCTCGACGTGGTTCGGCAACAAAAAGAAAATAAGAAACTTGCCGATGTGATTACGACTCTTCGGCAGTCCATTCTTGAAGGACAATCACTGTCAACTGCGATGCAGGCGTATCCCCGCCTGTTTGATGCCGTCTTTTGCACGCTCGTTAAAGCGGGCGAAACGGTGGGTCAGTTAGGCGCGGTTCTGGAAAGACTGGCGGATTTTAACGAAGCGCGCCAGCGAATGCGCAGCAAGCTTACGCAGGCTTTAATCTATCCTTCCCTGCTCACTACGGTCGCTATTCTGGTGGTTATTATTTTGCTCACCACCGTGGTGCCTAAAGTTGCAGCGCAGTTTATCCACCTCAAACACGCATTGCCGCTCACCACTCGGATCCTGCTCGCGACCAGCAATTTTTTGTCGGCATATGGACCTTGGATCCTCCTCACCCTCATTGGCGGTGGATGCCTGTTTTCTTTCTGGCTTAAAAAAAAGGGAAACCGGCATCGATTTCACCGTTGGTTAATTCAATTTCGCTTAACGTCGCCTTTAGTATGCGCCATCAATAGCGCTCGCTACTTACGCGCCCTGAGCATTCTTAACAGCAGCGGCGTTCCTCTTTTACAAGCTATGTCGCTTTCCGCTGAGGGGGTGAGTAATCAGGAAATACGCCAGCGTCTGGGTGAAGCGGCTGAGAGCGTTCGCCAGGGCAACAGCGTTAGCCAGTCGCTGGAGAAGACGAAGATTTTTCCCGCGATGATGCTCTACATGATCGCCTCCGGGGAAAAAAGCGGTCAGCTTGGAGAACTCATGCAGCGGGCAACAGAAAATCAGGAAATCCAGCTACAAAACCGCATCGCACTGACGCTGGCAATTTTTGAACCTGCGTTGATCGTTGTGATGGCGATGATCGTTTTGTTCATTGTCGTCTCGGTTATGCAGCCAATTTTACAACTTAACTCATTAATGAACTAAGGAAAGGTTATGGAACAACAGACACGAGCCACAGAGCGTGGCTTTACCCTCATGGAATTGATGGTGGTCATTGTGATTTTGGGGGTTCTGGCAAGCCTGGTCGTGCCGAATCTGATGGGCAACAAAGATCGCGCGGACAGACAAAAGGCGGTCAGCGACATTGTCGCGCTCGAAAATGCGCTGGACATGTACAAGCTGGACAACCATCGCTACCCCACGACGGAACAAGGTCTGGAAGCACTCATCACCGCGCCGGAGCTCTCTCCCAAGGCCGAGAATTACAATACTGACGGTTACATCCGACGTCTGCCTGCAGACCCATGGGGGAACGACTATATCCTGATAAGCCCCGGCGAACATGGCGCTATTGATATCAGCTCCGTAGGGCCAGATGGAGAAGCTGGAACGGCGGATGACATTAACAACTGGGATAATAACAAAAAATCGCAATAAACATGACGCATCAGAAAGGATTCACGTTGCTGGAAGTGATGCTGGTTGTGGTCATTATCGCCATCTCAGCTACGGGCATTATCGCCATGCAAAGTGACCGGCTGGGATCAGGCGGAAAGCTACTACAGCGGATCGACACCTTCAGGCAGACGGTGAAATACGCGTCAGACCTGGCGTTGCTGGAAAAGCATGTGGTCGGTTTGCGGTTGACCACTGAAGGCTGGGCTTTTTACCTACCGCAAAAGGATTCAACCCACAAATGGAACTGGCAAGAGCTGGCCGACAGCGACAGTTTACCGCTTTACGGTGACTGGGCTGCGCCAGCGAAACCTGAAGTAACGCCTTCAGCAGAAAATGCAAATCCACAAATTATGATCTTACCCGATGGTCAACTGACGCCTTTTACCGTGATGTTCAGAGATGAAGACGGTGCAAAATTCGTGACTCTGCGGTGTGACGGATCGCTACCGCTGGATATCACTCGTCTTGAGGATGCGCAATGAAGCAACAAAGCGGAATGCTCCTGCTTGAGGTATTGCTGGCGATGGCAATCTTTGCGACCGCTGTAATAGGGCTGATTAGCAGTATGCAATGGCAACTCTCTGCTCTCGACACGCTGAAGCAAGAAACTCTGGCACTCTGGGCTGCGGACAACGCCTTGATTGGAACCATTAACGACCAGACCACCTCGGGAAAAGGTCAGACAATACTGCTGAACGAGACTTTCTCCTGGCAGTTGTCGGGTAGCCTGCAAAACCAGTCAGCCATTAATCAAAAGCAAGCCAGCGTAACCTCCGCCAGCGGACGGACGCTTAATCTGTACTCCTGGACGCCAGAAAACGGAGACAAAAAATGAGTAAGATGCCGCGGGGCTTCACGTTACTGGAAGTGATGCTGGCAATTGCCATTTTCTCGACGCTCAGTTTTTTGGCCTCAATGGTTTTTTCCCAGGCCTCAGAGCAGCATCAGCGTGCAAAAAAGACAGCCGATAATTTTGATGCTATTCAGCATACGATGCTGCTGTTTGAAAACGATTTGATGCAGTACGTTCCGCGAAAAAACCGTCAGACGAATCAGCCTTTTTTCAGCGAAAAAGATGGCGCGATTTTCACTACCCAGACACGAGACCCAGCCATGCCTTTCGAGGCCGCTTTCATTCTCACTACCGTCCACTGGTATGTGGACAACGGCACGTTATACCGCGCGATGAGACGCTCGCCCGATGGCAAAAAGGAGGCACCGCCACAAGCGTTACTCTCCGACATCGCTCATCTGTCCGCAACAATGGCTCTCGCTGAGGGCGACAGTGCATCCACAACGGCTAAAATAACGCTGGAGCGTGAAAACGGAGAGATTCTTACTCGTCTTTTTATTCTGCCCGGCTGGTTCCCGGAGAAACAGAAATCCAGCCCGACTTCAGGGGCGGCTACAGGGACAGCTAAATGAGTAATCAAAGGGGATCGGCGTTACTGATCGTGTTGATGATTCTGGCGCTGATGGCCGCGCTGGCTTCAGAAATGACGATCAGCTTTCAGACTCAGTTGCAGCGCAGCCGACGCACAAATGACAGTATCCAGGGGAAATATGCGCTGCTGTATGCCGAAGCGCAAGCCACTGCACAAACGCTGCAGAATGCCAAGGATAAGCTTAGCCAATTTGATGAGCTCCCCCAGTTTGCAGAACTTCGCGACAACACAACGGTAAGCTGGCAAACCAGCGATCTACAACATTGCTTCAATCTGAATGCATTAGCAGATGTGCCGACGGACCCGATGACCACTCTGCCCTATAAAATCGAGGTGTTCGCAGCCCTGTTGGAAAAAATCGGCGTGGAAAAGTATCGCGCAGACGAGATCGCTCAATCTGGCGCAGATTACATTGACGCTGACGTGACGCCCCGTGTCAAAGGCGCTGAAGATGAGTATTACAAGTCCAGCCAACCGGGTTTTCTTACAGCAGGCCAGATGATCTTTTTACCTGCCGAAATACGCAAGCTCAAAGGAATGACCGACGCTATTTATCAAAAATTATCCCCTTTTATCTGCGCGACATTCAGCAATGAACTCGCCATAAATATTAATACTCTTACTGAGCAGCAGGCCCCTCTATTAGCTGCGCTATTTCTCAATAACCTCAGTGACTCAGATGCAAAAACACTGCTGAAGAAACGCCCTGAAGGTGGCTGGAAAACGGTAGATGCCTTTCTCTATCAGGCACAACAAGATTACAGCGCCGCCAAACCCCTGACGGATTCGCTTAAAAAACAGTTAACCGCCAATAGCACCTTTTTTTTGACCACATCTACAGCCCACGAGGGTGACCTTACTTCCGGTATGCGCACATTTTTCTTTTATGATGAAAAAAATAAAACAATTAAAATCTATTTACGCCAACTTACGGATGGCAGCAGCGAAGAGTAAAGCAGTTTCAGTGTCCTCACCAAAACTGCTTATCCGCCTGCAAAAACAGCCGTCAGCCCCCGTGGAATGGGTGGAATATACTGAAGGTGGCGGAGGTGAAATCCAGCATCTGTCCATGGAACTGTTAGCGGAGCTTGGTACACTTCCAGCGGCGCAGTCCGCACATCTGCTTCTTTCCGCCAGTATGGCGACATGTAAAACAATCGTCATACCGGATGAAGAGTATGAACTGACTGACCAAAAGCTTCACTGGCTCGCTGATGAAACGCTCGACGAAGGGGCGCCCTCATTGCACTGGACATTACTGTCCCGTCAGGGGTCTCGTCTCACTGTTGCAGGCATTGATGCCGGCTGGCTTGCGTCTCAGCTCCGAACCCTTGCCGATGCAGGTATTAACACCACATGTGTCACGTTTGACGCCTGTTGCCTGCCGGCATGCGACAATGGCTGGACGGTATTAAGAGAGGGCGATCGGTGGTTGCTCAGAACACAGGAAAATTATCTCTCCTGCCTGACGGAGGCGTGGCTTACCCACCTGCTTACGCATTTCGGCCCTCCGCAGTTGGTAAACTACGGTTCGTTACCACTGGCCTGTTCCAGTACAGAGAGTCAACCTGAACGCCATATTCTGACTCTCTACCCAAACGGCAATGTACCTAATCTTCTACACGATAAGATTCGCGCCCCTTCTCCACGCTCGCCCACGACCGCGCTCCTGAAGCGCGTCGCGCTATTCAGCATCATGCTGGCTGCGGGTGTCGCACTGCTTACCCGCTCTATTACCTACTGGCAACTCCATAGCCTGGAGAAGCAGCTCAGTCAGGATCTGGTACAGCAGTGGCAGCGATACATTCCTGAGAACAGACACAGTAGCAATTTGCGAACCTATCTGCCGAAACAGTTACAACAACATATCCCCGCCCCCTATTTGTTCTTGCAGCAGTTGCAGTCAAAGCTGTCAGCATTCCCGGGATTGGCGCTGGAAGGACTGAACTATGATCCGGCGAGTAAATCTTTGCAGCTTTTCATCTACGCCAGTGATGAAAGCCAGGTACAGGCATTCATCAAAGCGCGCATCTATGGCTTGCCATTAAAAGTCGAAAAACATGAACAGGGAATGTGGACACTTCGAAATGATTAAACGTGCTCAGGTCTGGTTTCATCATAAAAATACGCATGAGCAACGCATCTTTATAACGTTGTTCGGATGCTGCCTGTTGGCCATTTTTTGGTTTGGCGCCTGGCAGCCTTTAGGTCAGGCTATCGATACAATGCAATCCCGGGACGAAAAGTTACAGCTCGACATACAGTGGCTTCACAAACAGGCTTCAGCAGCCGGTCTTCTTCCACAGCGGACGCAATCGGACTCCCTGGAAACGCTGGTGAAGCGCAGTCTTAAAAAATCGGGACTTAACGCAACACTCCAGCCGGCTCACGGTGGTGGACTCAATATCAGCGCCTCCACCATCAAGATGGACACCTTCGTACGCTGGTTGGCGGTGTTACAGGGCGAATATGGTCTGCACATCGTGGCGCTTGAGTTTCACGCCAGTAAAGACGATGCCGACAGTATTACGCTGACACGACTGACGATTGGAGCGAAAAAAAATGGATAACGGGTTAGCAATATTGTCCCTTGTCGTTGGACTACTGGCGGGCAGCACCATGGGAATGCTCACCTGGCGCCTGCCTCTGATGGTGCTCCCCCCCTCCCCCGCAGACGGAGCGCTCTCCCCTTTTAATTTATGGCTGCCTGGTTCGCATTGCTGCCACTGCCAAACCCCGCTGGCGTGGTATGACAACATTCCCCTACTGAGTTGGCTATGTCTGAAGGGGAAGTGTCGTCATTGTGGTCTTCCTGTCTCGAAACGCTATCCTTTGCTCGAAGCGCTCTGTGCTGTTATGGCCGTTTTCTGTTACGCCCTACATCCCAACGAAATCCTGCTGGCGCTGGCGCTCTTTATCTATTTTTGGTTTGCGCTCGCACTCAGCGTAATCGACCTGCAGCATTATCTTCTGCCTGACAAACTCACGCTGCCATTGCTGTGGCTCGGGCTGTTATTCAACGCCAGTTTCGGTGTTATACCCGGCAAAGACGCCATCATTGGAGCCGTTGCGGGATATATGATTTTGTGGTTGATCTACTGGTTAGTCAGGTTGTTATGGCATAAAGAGGGGATCGGCTACGGGGACTTCAAAATGCTGGCCGCTGCCGGGGCCTGGAGCGGTTGGCAAAGTATACCAATGATTCTTTACGCAGCTTCAATCACAGGGATTATGTATGGTCTTCTGTTATGGGCAAAAAAAGGACGTCGCGGCGCGCTGATTCCTTTTGGTCCGGCACTGGCCGTAAGTGGGTGGGGTTACTTTTGTTGGATAAGTTGGTGAACTCAGCAGGAAGGATTAACTCCTTCCTGTATTAACGACTCTGCTTCTACTCTTCTTCGCGAATTTGCGCCTGCAGATAATTCTGGATCCCCAGTTTATCGATAAGATCCAGCTCGGTCTCCAGCCAGTCGATATGGCCTTCCTCATCCGCCAGAATTTCAATCATCATGTCACGGCTGACGTAATCAAATACACTGTCGGCATAGGCGATTGCTTCACGCAGGTCTTTTGCACCTTCCAGCTCAAGAGCCAGATCCGAACGCAGCATCTCTTCAACATCTTCACCGATGCCAAGTTTGCCCAGATCCTGGAGATTGGGAATACCTTCAAGAAAGAGAATACGCTCAATGTACTTATCGGCGTGTTTCATCTCGTCGATAGATTCATGATATTCAACGTCATTCAGACGTTTGAAACCCCAGTTTTTGAACATTCTCGCATGAAGAAAATACTGGTTGATGGCGACAAGCTCGTTTCCCAATAATTTATTGAGATAATTTATTACCTTAACATCACCTTTCATTATATAGTCCCTCCGCTTCCACTCTTAGAGAGTAGATGGGGCTAGCGGGATGTCAAAAAAAAGAGTGTGACTCAGGCGATCTCTTTAAATTCTGGCATTTGCATTAATTCTTCCTGCATCACTTCGCGCGCGGCCCGAATACATTTACCACATTGATTTCCAACAGGAATAAACTTGCGTAACTGCTGAAATGACTGTGGGTGAAACTGGCGTACCGCCTGACGAATTTTTTTATCACTGATGCCGTTACATAAACAAATGTACATATATGCTCCCAACCATGAACACCATCAGGATAAATGATTATTGTTCTCAATACAACGTCATCTAAAAGAAATAAATCCCTCCCCCTGCACAGAATCGGGTTTGGGATTTATTTCAACGAGTTAACAACTAATCATTAATGGACCAGAGCACCGCCATCCTTCAGAATATCGTCTGTAAGTACCACTTCTGCAATAGTCGTTTCAACACTATTACTGAAACGATACAAGCGAACAGTATCTCCCGCTTTCAATTCTTTGACCCAGGTCCCCGTGACGGTGTCATTCGCTTTATTAACGCGTTTCTGACCACCACTGATTGAACCAAACTGGCTTTTGCCGATATATTTTCCATTTAACTGAATAGAGTAGTTTTTATTTCTTGCCTCATGAGCGGCAGTAGTCAGAGTCATACTTAACGCAGGCTTGTCGTCCTGAATAACAACCTGGAACTCTTTCAGTTCACTGGCAATCTCCGGACGCATATCTTTTTTACCTGCCAGAGTTTCTTCTGTCACCGTTACTTGCTCCAGTGGGTAGAGTACACCATTGCTGTAGCAGCTCAGTTCAATTAGATCGCCAACTTTCAGCGGCATTCCCCAGCTCGCGGTAACAGTACCTTCCTCTTCATTAATTTCTTTTTTACCCCAATCATAAATGGTGCCGTGCTGGCTCTTACCGTAATATTTTCCATTCTGATAAACAGAATAGTTCATATTCCTGGCCTCATGTGCCGCTTTGGTGATGGTGAATTCCGTCATCGGCGTACCGTCTCGCAGATATATGCCAAAATCTGACAGATTCGCGCGGCATTCCGATAAAGGCACTTCCATTATATCATCGACAATCTCACCCAATTCATGTTCTGGAGTATCACCGCTAATATCCCAGATTATCGCTCCGCCGTATCCTTGCTGGTTAATGTAGGCAACTTTTTTCTGAATCGACTCCGGATCGTCATACGTCAAGAACTCTTGCGTTTTCGCATTATACAAGTAAGGAACCTGTGATTCCGGATCCCAGTAGCGAGTGTAGTCAGCAGACGAAGAATACTGTTTTAACAGATAGTAGGGGTTAGTACCAGTATACTGATCTTCATCATCCCACGCGCCGTGTACGGTAGCGGAACCTGAAGCGAACAGACCAGGCAGACCTTTAACGATTTCCGTCGGCGCCACGCTACCCCAGCCACGGCCGTAGAACGGGATCCCCATCATCAGCTTACTTTTGGGCACATGCCATTTCGAACTGTATTCCTGCATCGTGGAAGCGACATTTAGCAACTGATCGGCATCCTGGCTGTTGGCATAGAGCGGAGCATTGTGGCCTGTGATAGGGTCAAAAGCGCCATGAATATCATATGCCATGACATTGACGCTATCCAGCAATGGTGCGGTGACCTCTGGGTTGATGTACTCAATATTATTATGGTTGGTTGTTACTGCTGCGGAAAGTTGGAAGTACTTATCGCTCTGTAAACCAAGGGTATCCAGTTTACTTCTGAGCGTCTGGATAAGTTTAGTGAAATTGGTCTTTTCAGTATCGCTATCCGGGTATTCCCAATCTACATCAATACCATCAAACCCCCACTCCTGCATGAAAGCAATCATGCTGTCTGCCAGTTTATTGATACCGTCATCCGTTTTGGTGGCTTCTTCGAATACACCTTCTTCAGAGTTATTCCATCCGCCAACGGAGACCATATTTGTGACGTTGTTTTGCTCAGTCAGTTTGTCCAGCTGACGGAGCAGATCCGGGCCTTTATAGGTATCATGGACAATAACTTCACCATCCTTAATAACCGCAAAGCCATAGTTAAGGTGGGTTAACTGACTGAAGTCAATTTTATCCGGCGTGAAATAGTTATGTGCTTCATAAACGCCCCACTCAGGGAAATAGCCGATAACTTTACGTTGCGCGGCAGCCTTATCTTTACCTTGTTTTTGCAGATCTGCCGCTTTCTGGCCGGTATAAGGCGTAAAACTGAACGTGGCAAGATTTTGTATTTGAATAGGACCGACCTTCAGCCATACAGAGTCACTTCCTGGAACCATACCGGGATCAACCCACCACTGACTTTTCCAGTAATAGCCATTATATCGAACAATTGTTCCTGTCGTACCATAAGTGGCAGTGGGATCATAGTCTACAGAATTAATTGCGTTATTATCCTTTTCCGCTACGGTTACCGTCACCGTACCCGGAAAATTATTTTGACTACTGTCTGTATAAGCGACCCAGGTATTACCATTATCCTTCGTCAACATCTGACTATTATCAAGGCCGCTGATTGTATTAGTGTCGTCATTCATCGACAACGTTGCAGCAAATGATGAAAAAGACAATGACATCCCAGCAGCAAGTATTGCCGCTGTTAATTTATTTAGTTTCATACATTATCCTTAATGATAAAATTATCGCTCGGTAAATAGCCATTTTTGGCAATGTTAGAATAGGTAATAGAACCAGCAATAACAATTAATACATTTCTCATCAAACCAGCGATTATTGCTATATATAAACCTCACTAATATACCGTCAGAAAGGGAGTATTACTGGCAAAAATATCATCACAGCAGTCAATAATCACAATATAAAGATCCGTTACATATCTGGCCAATCACGCATGTCAAAGAAAAACGATAACCGATATCACTTCATTCACCCCTACGCCATCCAAATAAAATAGGTAGTGTGAATAATAAAAAGTGTAATTTTTTATTACAGATGGGAGCATCATAAAAAAGCCTGAGCAGAATAGGTTATCTGACTCAGGCCTTGAGACTAACTCGATTTGTAATACTTCAGGTTACAACTGCAATGACCGCGCTCACTCTCCACAATCACACAGTAACCTTTTGCTGCTGAGGATGAATGAGGAACCTGCCTGTCCCTCATTCAAAAGCAGCCTTTGGATGTTTTTAGCCTGTAACCCGAATGATTAAGGGCATAAACTGTTTTCAGTTATTTCAGCATATCTTTCGTAACAACTACTTTCGCAATGGTCGCCGGATTTGGTGTCACACGCTCGACAACCACCGTTTCACCCACTGAAATTGCACGCTCATCAGATTTTACGGTTGTCACACCATTTTTGGTTGATTTCGAAGAGTAGTAACATTTGCCATTATCACAGCTGAAGACGTAGTTACCGTTTTTCTCATCACCCATAACTTTAACCATATATGCGCTGTTGGTGCCTGCAGCAACTTTATCAGCGGCAAAATCGACATACACCATAGGAATGCCATTCTCTTTCTTCACCGTCAGAGAAGACACATCCGCACTGCCTACCAGTGGATTATTGCCTGCCAGCATGTCATCCGTCACGGTGAGCGTCGCCAGTACCTGAGCATCAGGGTGAGTACGCTTCACTGTCACCACGCTGCCAGGATGAAGCATATAACTCAAGCCGCCAGTACGCAGAGTCGACTGTTCGCCATAGTTATAACGGTAGCTGTAATAATTCTTCTTCCCTTCCGTCGAGAAAACATATTTACCATCGACCTCAACACGGTAGTTATTAGAATCACTCAGCTTGCTGGCATCAAAGTTCACATTGACTCGCTGTGAGCCATCAAAAACATCAATGTAAACGGCTTTGACATCACCCGCTAAATCACCTGCAGTTTCGCTTTGGGTAAACGGGGCAAAGACTTCGCTAAAGGCGTATTTCGCAGCCTGCTGTTCGGTCAGACCGCTGTGCTCAGGGGAAACCTGCCTGGCCACGCCAGGCTGATCGCGCATCATGGACCATATGCCAATCATGCCCAGACCACGATCAGTGGCATCCTGCATCACCAGTTTCGCATCAGACATATAAAACACTTCGCCCTGAACGTCGTTGTAACCGATCATCGGCGTCGTGCCCATCATGGCGTTGATTTCCGCATCGCTCTTGTCAGTGAAAATTTGCTTCATCTGGCTATGGAGGTTTTCAATGGCGGATGTCGCACATTTGCCATGAATGTTTTGGCCTTCAGTACCATCAGACTGGCAGATGCTGTTACCGTAATCCATCGCCATGACGTTGACACCAGCCAGTTCAACGCCCTTGGTTTTCGCATCTTCAAGCACGTAAAGACCTTCAGCCGTCAGGCCCGTCGGCAGAATAGGCAAGGTGTACCAAATTCCGACGCTACGACCTTCTGCTTTCCAGGTGTCCTGAACAGCCTTCACCGCTTCATTACGACGGTTTATGGATTCATGATCCGCAACCCAGGTGCCTTCAATATCGAAGTCCAGCACGTTAAGATTCAGGTTGTCTACGATATCGTAATAATGCTGCTTCAGGTCATTCACATTCTTACAAGACGCTGCCAGTGGGGAGTTATTCGCTCCGCCAATGGAAACCATGATGTCGCCACCTGCTTCACGCAGCGCTTTAATTTTGCTGTACTGAGCGTAGTCGTTAACGTTATATGCGGTACCCCATGTCGGCAGGCAGGTATCAGCATCTTTACTGACCACGAAAGCCATGGTGAAGTGGGTGACATTCTGGTTCTGCGCAAGGCTTGCCAGATCCGGCTGTGAGTTGAGGGTAAAATCGACATATGGGGCATAGACATGCGCAGGCCATGGTGACTTCGGCGTGCCTACTTTTTCTTTGGTGCCGGTCCAGTCGATAAACACGCGCCATGGATTGGTATCAGATGGGGAGACTTTCTGTACTTTGGACTGCGAAACGTAATTACCACCGTTATAGCGGATCAGCGTGCCGCTTTCATATACAGTGGAGGAATTATATTCTGGAGCTTTATTCAACTGGTCCTGAGTATAAGAGACAACAGTGCCCAGTGGTTTCCATGGACGACCATTTGTGCCGGTTGGGTTTTGATTAGCTGGAAGAGAAGGATCATCCCCTACGGTATAAAACAGGGCTTCATATTCCTGGCCATTTTTCTGAACTTTATCGCCTTTATTATAGACGGTCGAGGACGCCCATTGCGTGACAACGGCATAAGCCTCCCATGGATTTTCCTGACCAGGAGCAAAACCATAAGCGCTTTGCGCGACAGACGTTTTATACGTCGCATTATTATAAATAACAATATCACCAGCATTATAAGCGATACTATTGTCATATGCTGGGTAAGTTACCGTACCGCCACCCGTATCGCAGGTTGTTGGATTACCATATTTCGTTATTTCATCAGCGGTCGCTGCTCGCTCGTAGCGCCATGGGTTATTCGCTTCGTCGCCCGCGGCGTTTCCCGGACAATCCGATGCACCTACCCACCACGCATTGCTATACACGCCGCTGTCGAAAATCACTTCATACGTACTGCCGCCTTCCTGACCGCTCCATGCTTCCAGGGCAAATGCTGGCAAGGCAGCACATGTCAGCCCCATACAAAATAAGGCTTTTGTTGCGAGATTTAATTGCATTATTAAACATTCCTGTTGTTATAAATCCATCAATTTATTACATATGTATGTAATAACGCATAAGGTAGATATAACAACAAACAAGTTCAATTAATAAAATACAAATCGCAATGCTTTAAGAAATGAACAAACTTATCCTACCAGATAAATTATTTATATATTGAGATTAACTAATATTTCTGAAATCTTTAAATAAACACAAATAAAAAAGCCCCGAAATATATTCGGGGCTTTTAAACTAACTACGTTAAATAAACGTAATATTAGCTCATTACTTTAGCAACAACGCCCGCACCTACAGTACGGCCGCCTTCACGGATTGCGAAACGCAGACCGTCGTCCATCGCGATCGGGTGGATCAGGGTAACAACCATTTTGATGTTGTCGCCCGGCATTACCATCTCTACGCCTTCCGGCAGTTCGATGGTGCCAGTCACGTCAGTAGTACGGAAGTAGAACTGCGGACGGTAGCCTTTGAAGAACGGAGTATGACGGCCGCCTTCGTCTTTGGACAGGATGTACACTTCAGATTCGAACTTGGTGTGCGGCTTGATAGAGCCCGGCTTAGCCAGTACCTGACCACGTTCGATTTCTTCACGTTTGATACCACGCAGCAGAACACCAACGTTCTCACCAGCACGGCCTTCGTCCAGCAGTTTGCGGAACATTTCAACGCCAGTACAGGTAGACTTAGCAGTCTCTTTGATACCAACGATTTCAACTTCTTCACCAACTTTGATGATACCGCGTTCTACACGACCGGTAACAACGGTACCACGACCGGAGATGGAGAATACGTCTTCGATAGGCAGCAGGAACGGCTTGTCAATCGCACGCTCTGGTTCCGGGATGTAAGAGTCCAGGAAGCCAGCCAGTTCGATGATTTTCGCTTCCCACTCTGCTTCGCCTTCCAGCGCTTTCAGAGCAGAACCACGAACGATCGGCGTGTCGTCGCCCGGGAAATCGTACTGAGACAGAAGTTCACGAACTTCCATTTCTACCAGTTCCAGCAGCTCTTCGTCATCAACCATGTCGCATTTGTTCAGGAACACGATGATGTACGGAACGCCTACCTGACGACCCAGCAGGATGTGCTCACGAGTCTGCGGCATCGGGCCGTCAGTCGCAGCAACAACCAGGATCGCGCCGTCCATCTGCGCAGCACCGGTGATCATGTTTTTAACATAGTCGGCGTGGCCCGGGCAGTCTACGTGTGCGTAGTGGCGAGTCGGGGTGTCATATTCAACGTGAGAAGTGTTGATGGTGATACCACGAGCTTTTTCTTCCGGCGCGTTATCGATCTGGTCGAATGCACGAGCAGCACCGCCGTAGGTTTTAGCCAGTACGGTGGTGATTGCAGCGGTCAGGGTAGTTTTACCGTGGTCAACGTGGCCGATGGTGCCGACGTTAACGTGCGGTTTTGTACGTTCAAATTTTTCTTTAGACACGGCTATATTCCTTACTATAGTGCTCTCCCCTATGGAGAGAGCACGGGACTTAGGTTTTAATCCTGTGGCTTATTTACCACGGGCTTCAATAACGGCCTGAGCAACGTTGTTCGGCGCATCGTCGTACTTCAGGAACTCCATGGAGTAAGAAGCACGGCCTTTGGTCAGAGAACGCAGCTGGGTTGCATATCCGAACATTTCAGACAGCGGAACTTCAGCATGGATAACAACGCCAGTGACGTTGGATTCCTGACCACGAAGCATACCACGACGGCGGCTCAAGTCACCGATAACGTCACCGGTGTTCTCTTCCGGAGTCTCTACTTCAACCTTCATGATAGGCTCAAGCAGAACTGGTTTCGCTTTCTTAAAGCCATCTTTGAAGGCGATAGAAGCGGCCAGTTTAAACGCCAGCTCAGAGGAGTCAACGTCATGGTAAGAACCGAAGTGCAGACGCACGCCCAGATCAACAACCGGGTAACCAGCCAGCGGGCCAGATTTCAGCTGTTCCTGGATGCCTTTATCAACGGCCGGGATGTATTCGCCAGGAATTACACCACCTTTGATGTCGTTGATGAACTCGTAGCCTTTCGGGTTTGAACCCGGCTCCAGCGGGTACATGTCGATAACAACATGACCGTACTGACCGCGACCACCAGACTGCTTAGCGTGTTTACCTTCGATATCGGTAACTTTCGCGCGAATCGCTTCGCGGTAAGCAACCTGAGGTTTACCGACGTTCGCTTCAACGTTGAATTCACGCTTCATACGGTCAACGATGATGTCGAGGTGCAGCTCACCCATACCAGCGATAATAGTCTGGTTAGATTCTTCGTCAGTCCATACGCGGAAAGACGGGTCTTCTTTAGCCAGACGGCCCAGAGCCAGACCCATTTTTTCCTGGTCAGCTTTGGTTTTCGGTTCTACCGCGATGGAGATTACCGGCTCAGGGAATTCCATACGTTCCAGAATGATCGGGTGATCCGGGTCACACAGAGTGTCACCAGTGGTCACGTCTTTCAGACCGATTGCAGCAGCGATATCGCCCGCGCGAACTTCTTTGATCTCTTCACGTTTGTTGGCGTGCATCTGAACGATACGGCCAAAACGCTCACGTGCAGTTTTCACGGAGTTCAGGATGGTGTCACCGGAGTTAACCACACCAGAGTACACACGGAAGAAGGTCAGGTTACCCACGAACGGGTCGGTAGCGATTTTGAATGCCAGAGCAGCAAACGGCTCATCATCGCTAGCGTGACGCTCAGCCGGAGTATCTTTACCGTCGTCCAGAATACCGTTGATCGCAGGTACGTCAACTGGGGATGGCAGGTAATCAATTACCGCATCCAGCATCGCCTGAACACCTTTGTTCTTAAACGCAGAACCACAGGTTACCAGGATGATTTCGTTGTTCAGAACGCGCTGACGCAGAGCTTTTTTGATCTCTTCTTCAGTCAGTTCTTCACCACCCAGGTATTTCTCCATCAGCTCTTCTGAAGCTTCCGCTGCGGACTCGATCAGGTTCTGGTGCCATTCGTCAGCCAGTTCCTGCATGTCAGCCGGGATATCTTCATAAGTGAAGGTTACGCCTGCATCTTCTTCGTTCCAGTTGATGGCTTTCATTTTCACCAGGTCAACAACACCGGTGAACGCTTCTTCAGCGCCAATCGCCAGCTGCAGCGGAACAGGGTTCGCGCCCAGACGGGTTTTGATCTGACCAACAACTTTCAGGAAGTTCGCACCCATACGGTCCATTTTGTTAACGAACGCAATGCGCGGAACTTTATATTTGTTTGCCTGACGCCATACGGTTTCAGACTGAGGCTGAACACCACCAACTGCGCAGTAAACCATTACTGCACCATCAAGCACACGCATGGAACGTTCTACTTCGATAGTGAAGTCAACGTGCCCCGGGGTGTCGATGATGTTTACGCGATGCGGTTCATACTGCTTAGCCATACCAGACCAGAATGCAGTAGTCGCTGCGGAGGTGATAGTAATACCACGCTCCTGCTCCTGCTCCATCCAGTCCATGGTGGCTGCGCCGTCATGAACTTCACCGATTTTATGGTTTACACCGGTGTAGAACAGAATACGTTCGGTAGTAGTGGTTTTACCGGCGTCGATGTGCGCACTGATACCGATGTTACGGTAGCGCGCGATGGGTGTTGTACGAGCCATTTGATTCCTCGTTTATCTTTTAGGCGTTCAATTTAAGTAGCCCAAAGCGGGCTGCTTACTGGAAGCGCCCGCCTGGTGACTAAAACTCCGAAGGGATTACCAACGGTAGTGTGCGAACGCCTTGTTGGCTTCTGCCATACGGTGAACGTCTTCACGTTTCTTAACTGCAGTACCTTTGTTTTCTGCAGCATCAGAAAGTTCGTTCGCCAGGCGCAGAGCCATGGATTTATCACCGCGTTTACGAGCAGCTTCAACGATCCAACGCATTGCCAGGGCATTACGACGGACCGGACGGACTTCAACTGGTACCTGATAAGTAGAACCACCAACGCGGCGAGACTTAACTTCGACAGTCGGGCGCACGTTTTCGAGAGCTACTTCGAAAGCTTCCAGTTCGTTTTTACCAGAACGCTGAGCCAGGGTCTCCAGCGCGCTGTATACGATAGTTTCGGCAGTAGATTTTTTACCATCTACCATCAGGATATTTACAAATTTAGCCAGCAGTTCTGATCCGAACTTCGGATCCGGCAGAATTTTACGCTG
Organism: Citrobacter werkmanii; assembly: GCF_008693645.1. Classification (NCBI taxonomy): domain Bacteria; kingdom Pseudomonadati; phylum Pseudomonadota; class Gammaproteobacteria; order Enterobacterales; family Enterobacteriaceae; genus Citrobacter; species Citrobacter werkmanii. Next base: position 4,688,533 of record NZ_CP044101.1, read on the forward strand.
ACCAATGACGCGACGACGTGGCATGGAAATACTCCGTTGTTAATTCAGGATTGTCCAAAACTCTACGAGTTTAGTTTGACATTAATATAAAACGTTTGGCCTTACTTAACGGAGAACCATTAAGCCTTAGGACGTTTCACGCCATACTTGGAGCGTGATTGCTTACGGTCTTTAACGCCGGAGCAGTCAAGCGCACCACGAACGGTGTGGTAACGAACACCCGGGAGGTCTTTTACACGACCGCCACGGATCAGGATCACGGAGTGCTCCTGCAGGTTGTGACCTTCACCACCGATGTAGGAAGTCACTTCAAAACCGTTAGTCAGACGAACACGGCAAACTTTACGCAGTGCGGAGTTCGGTTTTTTAGGGGTGGTAGTATATACACGAGTACATACGCCACGTTTCTGCGGGCATGCTTCCAGCGCAGGCACGTTGCTTTTTGCAACTTTGCGTGCACGTGGTTTGCGTACCAGCTGGTTAACTGTTGCCATTAAATAGCTCCTGGTTTTAGCTTTTGCTTCGTAAACACGTAATAAAACGACCTCATACAATATGAGGACGCAGAATTTTAGGTCGGTGTCGAAAAGGTGTCAAGAAATATACAACGATCCCGCAATTACCAGGACATCTGGTTGGGATGCTTCACCGTAAGTCTGACGAAGTCAGTATAGCTAACCCTGACGACACTGTCTGAAATTTGACCATCTAACCCGCGAGCTTTAATGTCTTCTTCCAGTACAGAGACCTTAATGGAGGCATTTTGCAGACTTTCAAGGAAACGGCTTCCTTCTATTGCGGCAGTCACGCCATCCTGGAGCAGTAAAAGCTCATCGCCTTTTTCAATCAGGCGAAGAAGAGAGGAGAAATCAGTAAGCCACGCGGAGCGGTGTAGTGTGTGCAGCATGAGAGTCTCAAAACCTTAAAATGACGTCATAATTGCCTAGCTCACGGCGCAAATCTTCAGGTTCCAACGGCGTGGCATCAACCACAAAATTAACACCCTGCTGAAGACCCCGCTCACGTAATGAGGCGGCACAAAGCCAACATTGATCGATATCGTACAACTCCAACAGCTTGAACGTTGCGATATAGTTGCGAGCCAGAACGACATCCGGTTGTTGACCCTGGAGGATCTGGAACACGCCATCGCCGATAAAAAACACGCCGAGACCTTCCGTTAGCGCAGATGTCGCCAGTAAGGCATCTAACCCTTCACGGCCGGATGCGCTGCCGTGCGGCACGGTAGAAAAGACAAAAGCAACCCGTTTCATTAAAACTGCACCACGCGATCGCAGGTCAGGGACGCCTCAGCCAGCGAACCCAGCCCGCTGAGATTGAAACCTGATTGTAGATTAGCACCTGCCAGCCCAAGCCGCTTTGCTTCAGCTTCATCAACAACGCCGCGGCGCAACGCCGCTGCAACGCAAATATTTAGCGTCACGCCATGTTGTTGGTTCAGCTGTTGCCAGGCTCGTACCAGATCATACTCATCGCTGGCGGGCGAAGTCAGGAAGTTGGCGTTATACACACCTTCACGATAGAAAAATATGCTGCTTAACTCATGCCCTTCCTTGAGTAGCGCGTGGGCAAATTGCAACGCGCTACTCGCCTGCTGTGTACCATAAGCAGGTCCCGTCACCATGATGGTAAAGCGCATTACTTGTCTTGCCCCTGGAAATCGCCGCTTTTGAACTGGCGAATATAGAGGTAGACCGTGTGCTTGGAGATATTCAGCCGATCGGCGACCTGGTTAATCGCATCTTTAATATCGAAGATACCTTTCTCATACAGATTCAGGACAATCTGGCGGTTTTTCGCATTGTTGGATACATTGCGATCGGCATTCACTTCTTCGATCGTGAATTCCAGCGTCTGGGTGACCAGATCTTCGACTGAAGAAGCAAAGTTCACGGCAGAGCCCACTTCCGGGGTTTCCGGTGGGATAAAGGTATTCATTATCTGCGAGAATGGCACATCGAGGTTCATGTTGATGCACAGCAGACCAATCACGCGATGCTCTCGGTTACGAATGGCAATCGTCACCGACTTCATCAAGACACCGCTTTTCGCACGTGTGAAGTAACACTTCGACACGCTGCTATCCGCACCCGTCATATCATGCAGCATACGCAAAGCAAGGTCGGTTATCGGTGAGCCAATTTTACGGCCCGTGTGTTCACCGTTCGCAATGCGGATAGCTGAGCATTTCAAATCCTGCAAAGAGTGCAATACGATTTCACAATGGGAACCAATGAGCATCGCCAACCCGTCCACTACCGCTTCATAGGATTTAAGGATATCGAAGTCAGTTTGATCGAAAGGACGTTGATCCAGTAAATCTAGCTCACTGGTTTCGTTGGTTAAAAGCGACCTGGACATGAAAAAAAGCACTCCTTTTCAGGAGCCTGTCGTTATGTTGTCAGGGCAGGCTCATCACTATTATAGGGGCATCTAAAGTAATACAGCGCACAAGGCGCTTTCCAGTATTAATTATATCCTGTCGATAATAAAAAACCGCCGCCCTGTGGGCGGCGGTTACTGTTCGCTTACTTTTTGCTGCTATCTGCAGCTTTATCGGCCGGTGCAGCATCTGGCTGTGCCTCGGCTTTCGGTGCCGGTTTGATGTCTAACAGTTCAACATCAAAGACCAGCGTAGAGTTGGCCGGAATACCCGGAACCCCGGTTTTGCCGTAAGCCAGATCCGGTGGGATAACCAACTGAATTTTACCGCCTTTCTTGATGTTTTTCAGACCTTCAGTCCAGCCAGGGATAACACCATCAAGACGGAAAGAGAGCGGCTCGCCACGGGTGTAGGAGTTGTCAAACTCTTTACCATCAATCAGCGTACCTTTGTAGTTTACAACCACGGTATCGCTGTCTTTCGGCGCAGCGCCGGTACCTTCTTTCTCTACTTTGTAGATCAAGCCGGTGGAAGAGGTTTTAACGCCTTTCTCTTTAGCAAATTTCTCGCGGTAAACTTTACCTTTGGCTTCATTGTCAGCCGCGTCTTTTTCCATTTTCGCCTGAGCGGAGCTCTTCACGCGCGCTTCAAACGCCTGCAGAGTTTGTTCGATTTCCTGGTCAGAGAGCTTGCTCTTGTCAGCAAACGCATCCTGAACGCCAGCGATCAGCTGATCTTTATCCAGTTTGATGCCCAGCTTTTCCTGCTCTTTCAGGGAGTTTTCCATATAACGACCCAGTGACGCGCCCAGCGCGTAAGCGGATTTTTGGTCGTCATTCTTGAATGCTGCTTTGCTGTCAGCAGTAGCGGCTGGTTTCGCAGCATCAGCAGCGAAGGTGATCGGGGCATGCAGAGCAACAGCCATTGTGGTCGCCAGCAGCGTTACTTTAAACAGTGATTTCATCCATATCTCCAGGGCCGGGGCATCTCACCCCAGGGTTATCTAACATAAAAATGTACTATAAAGCGTTGCAGAACAAATCAACATACAGGCACGCCCTATTATCACCACTTTTCAGACTCTTTTTGTTTAAATTAGTTTCGTTGCCGAAGATTGAGTGCTGTGCAAACAGGCAAAGTTAAGTAGAATTCGCCGCAGTCCGCGATCTGCCGGAGAAAAAAGAAAGAGGTGAATCATGCAGGATACAACATTGGAAACTCGCCTGGCCGAGCTGGAAAGCCGCCTGGCATTTCAGGAAATCACCATTGAAGAGCTCAACGTGACGGTAACTGCGCATGAACTGGAAATGGCTAAACTACGCGATCATCTGCGTCTGCTGACTGAGAAGCTGAAAGCCACGCAGCCGTCCCACATCGCGTCGCAGTCCGAAGAGACCCCACCGCCGCATTATTAAGACGTAAAAAAAGCGGGGATATCCCGCTTTTTTGTGCCCGATGGCGCGAACGCTTAGCAGGCCTACTCACATATACCCAAAGGATTTCAAATCACAGCAAGGCGGCAAGCTTGAGGAAGTCCCGGGAGCATAGATAACTATGTGACCGGGATTTGAAAGCGCAGCCAACACCGCTGTGGGTTGAAAGACGAAGGGTATTAGTGGCAACCGCAGCCGCCGTTACCTTTACCGCCACCGCCGCAGCAGCCTTCGCCACCGTGCTCGTGACCATGGTCGTGGCCGTGACCACCGCAGCAACCATCGTGACCGTGGTCATGATCGTGGTCGTGACCGTGCGCGCCGTGAACGTGGCCATGAGCCAGTTCTTCTTCGGTCGCTTCACGAATCGCTACAACTTCTACGTTGAATTTCAGGTTCTGGCCAGCCAGCATGTGGTTACCGTCAACCACAACGTGGTCGTCTTCCACTTCGGTAATTTCTACCGGTACTGGACCCTGGTCAGTTTCAGCCAGGAAACGCATGCCAACCTGCAGTTCGTCAACGCCCATGAAGACGTCTTTAGGAACGCGCTGCACCAGGTTTTCGTCGTACTGACCGTAAGCGTCGTTTGCGCCAACAGCAACGTCGAATTTGTCGCCAACTTCATGACCGTCCAGCGCTGTTTCCAGGCCAGAAATCAGGGAACCGTGACCATGCAGGTAGTCCAGCGGTGCACTCACCGGAGACTCATCAACCAATACACCGTCTTCTGTACGTACCTGATAGGCCAGGCTGACCACCAGGTCCTTTGCTACTTTCATGATATCTCCTGAGCATGGAAAGAATAGTGGCGCAGATTGTAGCGGAATTCTGCACCCGTGTACCCTCTAGCTTAAAAAAAGCTGCGCCATATCGCTAGTCCGGATGAAAAATCCCGATCACTTGCTCTTCTTTGCGAACATGTTCGCGCGCCTCTTTATCGGCTTCCCGCATCTGATGCCCGCACTTAACACACTCAACAATATCGATATTATTTTCGCGCCACATCGCCAGCGTATCCTGCGCCTGGCAGGACGGACATTTTGCGCCTGCAATAAAACGTTTACGAATTGCCATGATTACCTCTACTCAAATTCATCCCAGCCGTCCAGCTGACGCCGCTCTTGCTGCATCTCACGTTGGAAAATTTCCTCCAATTCACGCCGGGCTTCCCTGGCTCGCGAGATTTGTACCGTGTCTGTATGCATGGGAATCAGTTCCCGCAACATGCGCATATCGAGCCGCCGAAAATGCAGCTGAGCGCGCTGAGCCTGGTGCGGATGCATCCCCAACGTGACCAGCGTTTTACGCCCCAACTCCAGCGCACTGGAGAACGTTTCGCGGGAAAACTGCGTCACTCCGGCCTGTAATAACTCATGCGCCTCTACACGTCCGCGCGCTCGCGCAAGAATATGCAAATGCGGAAAGTATTGTTGGCAAAGCTCCACCAGTTTCATGGTGTCTTCGGGTTCATTACAGGTAATGACGATGGATTGCGCCGCCTCTGCCCCCGCGGAACGCAGCAGATCCACCTGCGTTGCATCTCCGTAATAGACCTTATAGCCATATTTACGCATCAGATTCACAGCGCTGATATCTCGCTCCAGGACGGTAATACGCATTTTATTGGCCATCAGTAAGCGACCAATAACCTGACCAAAGCGTCCAAACCCCACGACAATGACCTGCGGTTTATCATCCTCCACCCAGGGTTTTTCATCTTCTTCATCCGGGCCGTTAAACTGGCGGGAGAGCCATTTATCAATCAGCTTCATCACCAGCGGCGTGGTCATCATCGACAACGTGACGGTCACCAGCAGTAGCGCCATTTGATCGCCCTGAAACAATCGTTGCGAGGATGCCGTTGAAAACAGCACGAAAGCGAATTCACCGCCCTGGCTTAACACGCCGGCAAACTGCATTCGTTCAGAGCTTCTCATGCCGTTCAGTCGTGCCAGCACATACAGCACCAGCATCTTCACAAGCACCAGCACGATTACGCTCGCCGCTACCCACAGAATATGGGTATAGAGCACGCCGAGATTGAGCGACATGCCGACGGAGATAAAAAACAGTCCGAGCAACAGGCCCTTAAAGGGATCGATTGCCGTTTCCAACTCATGGCGGTATTCGCTTTCCGCCAGCAGCACGCCCGCGATAAACGTTCCCAGCGCCATCGACAATCCCAGCGCATCCATAAATAGCGCGGAACCCAGTACCAGCAGCAGCGTAGCGGCGGTGAACACTTCCCGCACGCCAGAACCCGCAATGAAGCGGAAAACAGGGCGCAGCAAATAGCGTCCGCCAATCAACATGCCGGCGAAAGCCAACACCTTCATGCCCACTTTGATCCAGTCAAAATGTTCATCAGCAGACCCCGCCAGCAGTGGAACCAGCGCCAGTGCGGGGATTACTGCCAAATCCTGGAACAGCAGCACCGAAAAACCCAGTTGCCCGGATTCGCTGCGGTTCATGCCTTTTTCGCGCATCAACTGTAGCGCCATGGCGGTCGATGACATCGCCAGACCAATGCCGCCGACCACTGCCGCTTGCCAGGAGAATGCGGTAAGCATCAGCAAACCAGCCAGTACCACTGCGCTCAACATCACCTGCGCGGCACCGACGCCAAAAATTGAACGCCGCAATTGCCATAACTTGGCCGGGTTAAGTTCCAGCCCAATGATGAACATCAAAAAGACGACGCCCAGTTCGGAAAAGTGCAGGATTTCATCTACATCGCTAATGAATCCTAATCCCCACGGGCCGATAGCGATCCCCGCCAGCAAGTATCCTAATACCGGGCCAATACCCAGCCGCGATGCCAGCGGCACCGCAGCGACCGCCGCGAAGAGGAACAACACTCCCGCGGTCAATAAATCAGAACCTTCCATCAGCGGCCTCCCACAGGAATCGGATTCGCCAGCCAGTCACCGTACGCTTTAGCATGGCTGTCCAGCTCCTGCTTCGTTTGCCGCCTTGCCCAGTAAACGATGATTGGGCTCATCCAGTGCATGCGGCACATACCGGCCGTTAGCTCAAAAGGGCGCAGTACATCGCTCATCGGATAACGGTTCAGCGCGTCATAACGGTACGCGCTTTCCGGTTCACCGGTGGTGATGACGCTTCGCCAGTACTTTCCCGCCAGTTGATTCCCTCCGGGACCGCTGGCAAATCCGCGGCTCAGTACACGGTCAAGCCACTCCTTTAACAGCGCCGGGCAGCTATAGGTGTAGAGAGGATGCTGAAAAACAATCACATCATGCTCGCGCAACAGCGCCTGCTCATGCGGAATGTCGATGAAAAAATCAGGATAGTGCGCGTAAAGATCGTGCACGGTCACATTACTGAGCTGCATGGCCGGTTTAAGCAGAACCCGGTTCGCGACCGAGTCCTGAGATTCCGGATGGGCATACAGCAGCAACACTTTCGCTGGCTGGAACATCATCCCCCTCCCGGTTTTGTCTTTTGTCTATTTTCGACGTTTTGGGCTACCATGGCGCCTCAGTGCGGCAAACGGCCCACACATTACATTATCATAATGATAAATTAACATAGTCTGAACATACGGCGCCTTATGATTGTTTTCTCATCGTTACAAATTCGTCGCGGCGTGCGCGTCTTGCTGGACAATGCCACGGCCACCATTAATCCAGGGCAGAAAGTTGGCCTGGTGGGCAAAAATGGCTGCGGTAAATCTACTCTGCTGGCATTGCTGAAAAATGAACTCAGCGCTGACGCCGGAGGATTTACCTATCCGGGAAACTGGCAGCTCGCCTGGGTGAATCAGGAAACGCCTGCGTTGCCACAGCCCGCGCTGGAGTACGTGATTGACGGCGACCGCGAGTATCGTCAACTGGAAGCGCAGTTGAACGATGCCAACGAACGTAACGATGGACACGCCATTGCCACCGTCCATGGCAAGCTGGATGCCATTGACGCCTGGACCGTACGCTCACGCGCGGCAAGCCTGCTGCATGGCCTCGGCTTCTCCAATGAACAGCTTGAACGTCCGGTCAGCGATTTTTCCGGCGGCTGGCGTATGCGTCTTAACCTGGCGCAGGCGCTGATTTGCCGTTCAGACCTGCTACTGCTTGATGAACCAACCAACCACCTCGATCTTGACGCGGTGATCTGGCTGGAAAGATGGCTGAAAAGCTATCAGGGCACGCTGATTCTGATTTCCCATGACCGCGACTTCCTCGACCCGGTGGTGGACAAAATTATTCATATCGAACAGCAAACCATGTTCGAGTACACCGGCAACTACAGCGCGTTTGAAATCCAGCGCGCCACCCGCCTCGCGCAGCAACAGGCGATGTACGAAAGTCAGCAGGAGCGTGTGGCGCACCTGCAAAGCTATATCGATCGTTTCCGCGCTAAAGCAACCAAAGCAAAGCAAGCGCAGAGCCGTATCAAAATGCTGGAGCGTATGGAGCTCATTGCCCCGGCGCACGTGGACAACCCGTTCCACTTCAGCTTCCGTCAACCGGAAAGCCTGCCAAACCCGCTATTGAAGATGGAAAAGGTCAGCGCCGGCTATGGCGATCGCGTCATTCTCGATTCGATCAAACTGAATCTGGTGCCGGGTTCACGCATTGGCCTGCTCGGTCGTAACGGTGCGGGTAAATCAACCCTGATTAAGCTGCTGGCGGGTGAACTGGCCCCCATCAGCGGTGAAATTGGTCTCGCCAAAGGCATTAAACTGGGTTACTTCGCGCAGCATCAGCTGGAGTTTTTACGTGCCGATGAATCGCCCATCCAGCACCTGGCGCGCATGGCGCCGCAGGAACTGGAGCAGAAACTGCGCGACTACCTCGGCGGATTCGGCTTTCAGGGCGATAAAGTCAGCGAACAGACCGCCCGCTTCTCCGGTGGTGAAAAGGCGCGTCTGGTGCTGGCATTGATCGTCTGGCAGCGCCCGAACCTGCTGCTGCTTGATGAACCGACTAACCACCTGGATTTGGATATGCGTCAGGCGCTGACCGAAGCGCTGATCGATTTCGAAGGCGCGCTGGTCGTGGTCTCGCACGACCGTCATCTGATTCGCTCCACTACCGACGACCTCTATCTGGTGCACGACAAGAAAGTCGAGCCGTTTGACGGCGATCTGGAAGATTATCAACAATGGCTGAGCGATGTGCAGAAACAGGAAAACCAGAGCGACGAACCGGCGAAGGAGAGCGTGAACAGCGCCCAGGCGCGTAAGGATCAGAAGCGTCGCGAAGCTGAACTCCGCACCCTGACGCAGCCGCTGCGCAAAGAGATCACCCGTCTGGAAAAAGAGATGGAGAAACTACAGGCGCAGTTGGCGCAGGCGGAAGAGAAACTCGGTGATAGCGAACTCTACGATCAAAGTCGCAAAGCCGAACTCACTGCCTGTTTGCAGCAGCAAGCGAATGCAAAATCCGGGCTGGAAGAGTGTGAAATGGCCTGGCTGGATGCGCAGGAACAACTCGAACAGATGCTGGCCGACTAACGATGGGAAGACGATGATGAATCAGCTGACGACCAACGATATTACCTTCCGCAAGCTGAGCATCTTCATGACCTTTATGGAGAAGGGTAACATCGCCCGCACCGCCGAGGCGCTGAACATCAGCGGCGTTAGCGTTCACCGCGCGCTGCATACGCTGGAAGAGAACGTTCGTTGCCCGCTGTTCGTTCACAAAGGGCGTAATCTTATCGCCCAGCCCGCAGCGTGGACGTTGCTGGAGTACTGCCAGGAAGTCACCCAATTGATGGAACGCGGGCTGGAAGAGGCGCGCAAAACGGCAGGCGTGGGTCAGGGCCGCCTGCGCGTGGGTACGCTCTACTCACTGACGCTGGAGACGGTACCGCACCTGATTATGGGCATGAAGCTGCGCCGACCTGACCTGGAGCTGGATCTCACCATGGGCTCCAACGAAGCGCTGCTGAAGATGCTGGAAGACGGCGTGCTGGACGCCATCCTCATCTCCATTTCCGAAAGCGAAATCGACCGCAACAGCCTCGAAGTGCTGCCCCTGTTCCACGACGATATCTACCTCGCCGCACCGATGTCAGCTACGCTGGACGCCACCATGAAGGCGGACCTGCGCCACTATCGCAATGAGAAATTTGTCTCGCTGGCGGAAGGATTTGCCACCTACGCCGGTTTTCAGGAAGCATTTCATATCGCCGGGTTTGAGCCTGAAATCGTTACCCGCGTAAACGACATCTTCTCCATGCTCAGTCTGGTACAGGCAGGGGTGGGTTTCTGTTTAATGCCGGGGCGAATGAAGAAAATGTATGAGAATACCGTGAAGCTGCAAAAACTGGCTGAGCCCTATCAGATGCAGCAGCTTATCGCGATTGTCTTTGCCCGCAACCGCGAGCGCGACCCAAGCCTGTTAGCGCTGGCCGCCGAAGGGCGCATGTACGCCAGGACGCTGAACCAGAACGCCTGAATCGCCGGATGGCGACGCTTCGCGTCTTATCCGGCCTACATCAGGTGCGAGCCGTAGGCCCGATAAGCGCAGCGCCATCGGGCAATCACATCACGCACGAAGGCGTTTCGCCAGATGCACGGCAACATCGACGCCGCTGCGCTCCAGAGAAATAGACTCCCCTTCCCACGCGGCCTGACGCGTCAGGCAGGTCAGTACGCCACCGGGCGGCATTTCAATCGCCAGCCGCGCTTCACGTTCGTTAGCGGAAATCACCGCCTCCTGCCAACGTACCGTACGTGCCATATTCATCGCCAGGTCGTCAGCAATACGCTCCGGCTGCCACAGCACACGCCCGGTACTGCCGCTCAGGTAGGCATAGCGCGGACGGGAAAGCGTCACGCGGCTGAACGCTTCAACCAGCTTTTGCGCGGGCTCGGCCAGCAGTTCACAGTGCGACGGTACGCTCACCGCCAGACGAGAAGCCTTGCTGGCCCCTTTGGCCATCGCGCGTTTTGCCACTTCCGCCATCGCTTCATCGGTACCCGCAATCACAATCTGCGTTTCGGCATTCAGGTTGGCAATATAGGTTTCGCTGTCTGCCACCAGGCTTTCCACCTGACTTAACGTTAGCCCCATAATCGCCGTCAGGCCGTAACCATGTGGGTATGCTTGCTCCATTAAGTCACCGCGCAGCGCCACCAGCCGCAGCGCATCGCTAAATTCCAGTGCACCAGCAACCACCGCTGCCGGATAAGCACCGATCGACAGTCCGCTCACGATATCAGGCGCGACACCACGACGTTCCAGCTCACGCGCCCAGGCAACGCCGGCAATCAGCAGAGACAGTTGAACGGCTCGGGTATGTTTCAACGCTTCAGGGCTATCCAGCGTATCCACCTCTGCGCCCAGCACTTCACGCGCCTGAGCGAGCTCCGCCCCCGGAAGGTTTTGCAGCATACCTTCGTGCTGTGTCCCCTGCCCCGGGAAGGTAAACAGAATTTTCATGACTCCTCCCTGCCCCACGGATCGCGCACCAGTTGCGGCCCCTTTGAGGTTTTTAACAGCGCTTTTCCATCACGCAGCCATTCATTGAGGGCAAAGCCGCCGCGCGGAGTATCCACTTGAGTATCTGCCCGGCACAGTTCGCCCGTCAGCTGCTGCTGCCACTTCTCCAGCGCTTGTCGGGAGAGCGGCTGAGGCGCGCGGATCAGCAGATCCAGATCGCTTGCCGCATGGATCACCGGGATCCCGGTCGCCAGCGCATAGCCAGTACTCCCGGTAATGCCCCACGTCCACGGCCACGACTGCTGGGCCAATAATAAAGCCACCTGAAGCGGCGGCTGAGAGATAAAGGGCGAACGCAGCAGCGTCTGCGGGTCCACCAGCGATTCCGGCGAGCAGACGCGAACGACCGCCTCCGCTTTCACCCAACCGGCGGCGCGCTGGTCGCGCTTCATCCCGCGGACGCCCACGGGAATACGCCCCTGCGCATCAACATCACGCCGCACGACCACCGGCAGACCGCTATGCCAGACGGTATCCACCCAGGATTCCGTGACATCCTCGAGCGCGTCGCGTGCGTTCAGCCAGATAAGATCGTGTGGACGTAATGTTGTGCTCATGATTTAGATTCCTGAAGTCAGCGAGATAAACAGCGGCAGCGACAGGATACACAGTACAGAGCTCAACAGCAGCACGGCTTCTGCATCTGGAGACTGCACGCCAAAGCGGTTACCGAACACCACGCCGAAGAAGCCCGCGGACAATGCAATCATCAGAATGGCAGTGATAGCCACGGAACCATGCAGGCCGAAAACCAGCACGATACCCCAGGCAATGGCCGGTTGAATCAGCAACTTAGCGATGGTGGAAGTAATCACCACGGTATTGATTTGCAGTTTACGCGCAGAGAGGATAACACCGGTCAGGAACAGCGCCGCCGCAGTAGCAGACAGACCCAGCGGTTTGATCGCCGCCAGCACCAGCTCCGGCATTTTAATACCAATGGCGGAAAGGATAACCCCCAACAGTGGGCCCATTACGATTGGCTTTTTAATCGAACGCCACATCAGTACCGGCAGCATAGAGAGCGTAGAACCGGTGTTACCGCCTTCCGCACGTGCTTTTTCGCGTTCGAGGATCAGCAGGCAGAACGGTGTCATCAGTACGGAACCGCAGGCGATGGAAACGGCAACGGAAAGCGAGGTGGAAGAGGTTTCACCCAGCACGCTACCCAGAATCGGCAGACCCAGCGCGGCATAGTTTGGCAGCGCAACGGTCAGGGTCAGCACGGCGGCATCCTGTGGAGATTTCTTGAAGACTTTGGTCGCCATAAAGTAGATAGCGGCATAGGTAATCCACATCGCCAGCGTCAACACCACAATCAGCGGTGACTGAGCCACGATACCGGCCCACGGCGTTTGTACCGTGGCGCTAAACAGCGCTGCGGGTAACGCAAAGTCCATCACAAAGATGTTGAGCAGGGAGACATTTTTGTTGTCGACCATTTTGGCCTTCCCGGCCCAGAATCCCAGCAACATGATGACGAAAATCGGAGCAAGAGCATGAACAATTACGTAAGTCATATTTCACCTGTAATCTTAAAAGAAGTAGCACTGACGCGATGATTGTTATTTTTCAGATGCAGCGACCCACGCGGGTGCAGCGTATGCACCCGCGGAGCCGTACATCCGGCAGGTCTCTTTTTTTACTTACCAGCTTGCTCGCATGCGTTCGCGTACGAGGGCAGAGCTGCGGCGATTGTCGGCACCCAGACGGCTTTTAAGCGTAGGGTCCTGACGCGCGTCGTTGATGGCCTGTTGCAGAGTGTTTTTCACCAGCGCCAGATCTTGTGCGGATGGGGCATCCGGGTTGCTGATATCCAGCAGATTTTCCAGCAGGCCCAGGGTGGCGTAGTTGCTGATGTCATAGGCCATCGGCGGAATAGTTGCCGCCAGTTTTTCCAGCGCCTCAACGGTACGCAGGGTAATGCGCGCCGCGGACTCTTTGCCCATCGCGTGAATCAGTACGCCTTTATCGTTGAAGGCGATCAGACGGTTTGCCTGGTAGCCGTGCGCCAGAAATGCCCCGGACATCGCTTTACCGACGATAAGGCCAATCACCGGGTGGCCTGCCAGACGCGCATTGGCATACGCCGCAGCCGCGCCAGCCAGCGCCTGATGAATGCCAAAGCCTTCTTCACGACGACCATAGGCCTGGCTGGCGACGTCAATCACCGCCACGATCGGGCGCTTCACGGCGCTGTTGGCATCGGCGGCGATGGTTTCGCTGACGACTTTCGCCAGCGTCCAGCCTTCCAGCAGACCGACTTCACCTTTAGTGGCGCGCGGATAGTGGTTATGGGCATCCGGAACGACGGCGATAAAGCGCACGTTTTCACCGTTCAGCTCGCCATCAGCGGCCTGTACGGACGGGCACAGCCCTGCAATACGTTTGGCGCCTGGCGCCAGCGTTTCCAGCCATAATTCGCCACGGCTAATTACGTTACTCATCATTTCACCTCCCGGGCGAAGAGCGCTCTAATCTGTTCTGAATCGGCCTGTTTGCGGGTGTCGAAATGGCTCAGGCGATCGAGGTACCAGTCGTAGTTATCGGTGCGATGTTTTGCCGGAACGCCTTTCGCCAGCGCCTCGTTCATGGCGGCTTTCACCGCATTCACACCGTCGTTGACCAGTGCTTCTACCAGCCCGCTTTCGTAGCGAACTTCACCACCGGTCATGCTCCAGATGAACGGACGGTCGCGGGAGTCATACTCTTCAATCCCGGCTTCCTGTTCGATTACCTGCGGGCCGTTCAGGCCGAGACGCGCTTCGCGGGTCACAATCAGATAGCTACACAGCGCCGCCGCGATGGACATCCCGCCGAAGCAGCCCACAGTACCGGCCACAATGCCAACCACCGGGGTGTAACGACGCAGATCCACAATCGCCGCATGAATATCGGCAATCGCCGCCAGACCGAGGTTCGCTTCTTGTAAACGAACCCCGCCGGTTTCCAGGCTCAGTACCGCCTGAGTAGGAATGCCGTTACGGTTATCTTCCGCCGCCAGCTCCAGCGCCGCTGCCATTTTGGCACCGGACACTTCGCCCATGCTGCCGCCCTGGAACGCGCCTTCAATCGCTACAACAACGGCCGGTTTACCATTGATGGTGCCTTTTGCCACGACCATGCCGTCATCGGCCTGTGGAACAATGCCCTGTGCGCCGAGCCACGGCGACATCACGCCTTCAAACGGGTCGAGCAGTTCACGGTAGCTGCCTTCATCCAGCAGCGCATGCGCACGCTGGCGTGCTTTTAATTCGATAAAACTGCGGTCATCACGCATAGCTCACCTCTTCAAAAACCTGTTCGATACGGATGCGCGCCACGCCCGGCGTCGCGCCGAAGTCATGGATGGTCAGTTTGCCCGCAGGCAGGCTGCTGACCGTCTGCAGACGGTTGAACAGCGCTTCCCAGCGGCGGGTGCTGTTATCGACAGAAGTGGTGATATCAATGGTTAACGTCTGGCCCTGGTCGGCGGTGAATAACACCTCCATATCCCCGGAGCCCACAACGCCTGCCAGCGCTTTGCCGCTTAAGGTGCGGCTGGCCGGTACGGTTAACGTAATGTGTTCCATAACATCCTCTTAATGCTTGAAATAGGGCGATTCGATGCGATCGAGAAACAGCGTGGCGGCGAGCAGGTCAGCCGCGCCGCCCGGCGAGGCGTTTAGCGCCAGCATCTGGCTATCCAGTTCCGCTAATGCCGCCTGACCCGCCGGGTGCGCGCTGCCGCCTGCATTCAACACGGCGCGCGCGCCGTCCTGCATGGCATCAAGCCCTTCCAGCCCGGCACGAGAAAGTACGCAGGTATCGGTCAGCGAGGTCATGATCGCCATCAGCGCATCCAGCCTCGCGTGCGTCTCGCTACTACCGCGCAGGCGGCTTAAACGCAGCTGCGGCAGCGCGCGCTGCATCACGTGCGGAAACGCCTGCTGAGCTTCTTCACGAGCGCCCGGTACACGATAACGATGCGTTGCGCGAAGCCCTTTGCTGAACACCTTCGGCGCTGCGTCATCCGGCAGCTTCGCCAGTTCCGCTGCGGTAGCGGCTATCTGCTGCGCGCCACCGGCACCACCGTGCATCGCAACGGCGCTCACCAACAACCCCAGCGCCCAAATCGCGCCGCGGTGGGTATTCACGCCGTGGGTCGCGGCCATCATCTGCTGCTCGCCCTCACGGCCGAGTCGCCCTATGGTTTGTCTGAGCGCAATATCCGCTGGACGCTGCCAGCTTTGCTGCGCCAGCGCCTGAAACGTAGGGGTCAGGCTATGTGCGGAGCGCTCCATTAGCGAAAGCGTAAGATCGTGGTGCGCGCCGTTCCCCCGACTGTCCACCAGACCGGGTTTCGGGCTTAATCGTGCTTCGTCAATCAGACACTGCGTGGCGGTTCGCGCCAGCCACTCGGCACCGCCTTCAACCTGAATCTGGGGCAGAAGTTTCATTACCAGCTCCGGAATTTCGCAGGTGGGTTGTAAAGACCGCCGGACCATTCCACCAGGTCAGCGACGCTACCGGCTGCCAGCAGCGAACGGGTGGCATCGGTACGACGAATGCCCATATCTTCCGGATAGACCACCTTGCCGCTCTGACGCAGTTCGGCAACGCGCTTAGCATCAACGCCCAGCCCGATATCGGTGATACCCGCGACCGCAGCCACCATCGCACGGCGCTCTTCAAGATCTTTGGCGCGGTAGAGGTAGGCGATACCTTCTTCGGTCAGCACGTGGGTTACGTCATCGCCGTAGATCATTACCGGTGCCAGCGGCATGCCGGAGGCTTTCGCCACGTCAACCGCGTCCAGTTTTTCGACGAAGGTTGGCTTCACGCCCGCCTGGAAAGTTTCGACCATCTGCACCACCAGTTTTTTACCGCGCTGCATTGGGTCTGGTTCGGTGATCATATTCAGCCAGGCTGGCGTTGCATGACGACGACCGTGCGGGTCGTGACCCATGTTTGGCGCGCCGCCGAAGCCAGAAAGACGGCCGCGGGTCACGGTGGAGGAGTTGGCGTAGCCATCAACCTGCAGGGTGGAGCCGATAAACATATCTACCGCGTACTGGCCAGCCAACTGGCAGAAGGCGCGGTTAGAACGCATCGAGCCGTCGGAACCGGTAAAGAAGATGTCTGGGCGGGCGCGGATATACTCTTCCATCCCCAACTCGCCGCCGAAGCAGTGCACGCTTTCTACCCAGCCGCTCTCAATTGCCGGAATCAGCGTTGGATGCGGGTTCAGGGTCCAGTGCTTACAGATTTTGCCTTTCAGACCGAGCTGTTCACCGTAGGTTGGCAGCAACAGTTCAATCGCCGCGGTGTTGAAGCCGATACCGTGGTTCAGCGACTGTACCTGATGTTCCGCGTAGATGCCTTTAATCGCCATCATCGCCATCAGGATGTGTTCCTGTTTGATCAGGCGCGGGTCGCGGGTAAACAGCGGTTCGATAAAGAACGGTTTGTCGGCGACAACCACGTAGTCAATCCAGGAACCCGGAATATCCACGCGCGGCAGGTCGCATTCGTCGTCCACCAGCTCGTTCACCTGTGCGATGACGATACCGTCGTGGAATGCAGCAGCTTCCACCAGCGCCGGGGTATCTTCGGTACTCGGCCCGGTGTAGAGGTTACCTTTACGGTCAGCTTTATAACCGGCAATCAGCGCCACGTTCGGGGCCAGGTCAACATAAAGACGGGAATAGAGTTCGATGTAGGTGTGGATGGCGCCGATTTCCAGTTGGCCATCTTCCAGTAGTTGCGAAATACGCAAGCTTTGGGTACCGGAGAAGGAGAAGTCCAGCTTGCGGGCGATGCCTTTTTCAAAGATATCCAGATGCTCGCTGCGCCCGACGCTTGGCATAATCATATGCAGGTCGTGCACAATCTGCGGATTGACTTCAGCCAGCATGCGGGACAGGAAATCTGCCTGCTTCTGGTTATTCCCTTCTAATACCACGCGGTCACCCGGCGCGATCAGTTTTTCCAGCATCGCGGTCAGGTCTGCGGTCGGCAGCACCTTACCCTGCACCGGAACGGAAGCCAGACGGCGCTGTTTTTCCGTGCGGCGGGTGTTCCAGACTCGTGCTGGCGTTTGCCCAGATAACATTATTAACCTCCTGATTCAGCTAATCATTTTGATTGCTTAACACTGGAAAGAGTGTGCACCCTGGTGAGAAAGTCATCAATTAAGCGTAGGAAAGAATCATTAGCTTGAGAGTAATAATTGAAGTAACCATTTGTGACGATGATCAATTCACGCCGGGAGGGAGGAGGAAGCGGGTAACGCAACCCGCTTGCGGAAAACTAGCTTTGTGCCGCCAGGCGCTGGCGGATCTGTTCGAAGTGCTCACGGTTAATCAACTTCCCGTTGAGAAAACGGGTTTTCAGCTCTCCTTCCTGCTCTTGCACCCAGGTTTGTTCATCATGCAGACGCAATTCTCCTTGCTCATCACGTACTACGCGAAGCAAACCTCGGGCCGAGCGCTTTAAGCCGTTATCGGTTTTCGGCTCTTTAAAAATCGTCCGACCCTTGCCGTCGACTTCGCCCCACGTTGCCTTCATCGCAAAACCGAAGGTGTCACGCGTGTTGTACTGATAGGTAAAAGAACCCACGCCAAACACCACATTTGAACTGGCAAATCCTTTCGCTTCCAGGCGGCGCAGGATCTCATTCGCCCGCTCAAGGGTGATGGAATCGCCATAAATTAGCCCCACATGTGGGTCGAGCACCTTGTAGCCTTTGGCGTTAACCGTGCCGCCAAATATCTCCCACAGCACCTCCACAGAGCCTTTCTCCTGTGCCGTACGATCGGCTCGTGTATCCTCATCCGCGCCAGTACCGCACAGGATCTCAACCGGATTACCGCTGTCCGGGCGGAAAACCACCCGTCCCTCGCGCGCCAGAATGATGTTCTTCAGCTCGCGGGTGTACTCCGTCAGTACCTGCCAGTAATCCCACGTATCAGAGACAATCGACACAAATCCCTGCGGGTAGAGATCGGCAATCAGGCGGCGGAAGGTTTCAATCTCATGCTCACGCTCCCCCATACACATCACGCTGTGCTCGGTCGCCGGAATGCTGGCGCCGATAAAATAGGGCTCGCCGTCGGTATAATAATCCCGAGCGTAGAGAAGCGACGGAATGCTGTCAGTGCCTTTAAAACTCAACAAGTGGCCGCTGCCCGCCTGCATGGTGTCCTGCAATCCGGCCATACCGCGAAATGAAAAGTCATGGCACTGGAAGTCGAGGTGTGACAGGTCGCTACAGGTTTTCTGTGCCCAGCGCGCGCAAATTTTACGATAGTGATGAGCAATGGTGGCGTTTGTTGACGCCTTCCACAGTTCTGCCGACAGCACGGTCTCCAGGTAATTCACCAGCCAGAAAAACTCAGGTTGGGTGTTGATGATAGTTAAAACAGGCACCGCCATCGGCACTTTGCTGCCTTCATCCAGCGCTTTGATGTGCAACGGCAGATAGCCCAACTGATGCAGGGCGCGGATATGATCAACCGCTACCGTATCTTTGCCGAGATAGCTGTCCATGACCTGTTTGTATTCGCTGACCACCTCGTCTTCCGGACGGGCAAAGAATGCCTCGTTAAACAAATCAACCAGAAACCACTGCAGAAAACCTTGCAGGCCAAAAAACACCAGTTTGCCATCCGCCAACGGCGAGGAGAAAAAGCGATCGCTGCGCGGGGTAAAGTTGGAATACACGCGACTGGTTCCTTGCGGATACTGTACGCGGTGAGAAACTTTGTAGCCGTCGATAGCCAGAATCGGGTTCATTTTCATAATCAGTATCTCCCTCAGGCGCGGTAAATCGCGTCAATGTCGATAAGCTCAAGCTGCGGATGTTCCAGCGTCGGGGCAGCGAAAGAGGTGGTGGTGTAGATAGCATCAATACCGTTCGCAAACAGGTGTTCGACGCCTTTAGAGAAAATACCGTGGGTGATATACAGGTTGACGCTACGGGCACCTGCATCACGGAGTACCTGCGCAGAACCAATGAACGTACCGCCAGCGTCACACAGGTCGTCAACAATCAGCATATCCCGGCCCCTGACGTCTCCGGCGACTAAAGCAAATCCCGTCAGCTTGCCGCTTGCCACATCGCGTTTTTTGCTCAGGACGGCGTACTCCGCTACACCGACCGCTCTGGCAACGGCATCAATTTTCTTCAGCGATCCGGCATCGGGGGCGACCAGCATTAGCGCTTTTTGTCGGAACTGCCGCTGCAAGGTCGCGCTGTGCAGCAGGCAAGTCTCTTGTGAAATCGCCACAAAATTATTGATAGCTGCCGCCGCCGCGTCACTGTGCGGATCGAGCACCTTCACCCTATCGAATTGCAGCGTATTAAGCTGGCTGCCAAAGACTTTCAGCGCAAAGCTATCACCCACCACCATATGGCGATCCTGACGAGCCCATGGTAACCAGGGAAGTTCGAGATGACTGACCAGCACATCCGTTTGATGGCGAACCGCCTCCACCAGTTGCGCCAACAGCATAAAGTCGTTCATATCGCGCATCGCCGTCGCACGAATGCGCATCAGGCGAGCAAAGGGTGGTAATGCTTCAGTAACCTTCAACCAGACGGCGCCATCAGGAAAAACACCGTGTGTCACTCCGTAGCCCTGGTCATCCAACGTTAGTGTCAGTTTTATGTTCATCACGCTCACCCCTTAATTGTGTCCCTTCGACACAATTAATAATGTCCTTAGGACACATATAAAGCAAGCACAAATGCATTATTTTTAGGCCATCGCATAAACAACTGATAAATAATAAGAAAAAACGAACCTTGCCCCCCGGTATTGGGCTGGTACACTTGTGGGCGTTGCAAATCATCGTGAGTACCTTATGACCACCGAAGCCGACTACCTGAATCAATACGATGCCCGCCGCTTTCCCACACCACTGGTGACGGTCGATAGCGTGCTGTTTACCCTGCATCAACAGGCGCTGTGCGTATTACTGGTTGAACGAGCAAACCAGCCGCAAAAAGGGCGTTGGGGATTACCAGGTGGCTTCATTGATATCGAGCGCGATGACTCCACTCGCGCCACAGCGCTGCGCAAGCTCACTGAAAAAACAGGGGTTTTGCCTTCGTGGCTGGAACAACTGGATACTTTTTCCGGCCCGGATCGCGACCCGCGCGGCTGGAGTCTGACAGTCGCCTGGTTTGCGCTTATCGCCTGGGTAGACTGTGCGCCGCACATCGCCAGCGTCAGCAATGCCCGTTGGGTGCCGGTTGATGAGCTGAAAAATTATTCACTCGCGTTCGACCACGGAGACATCATTACGGCGGCCCTGCATCGCTTGCGGCAAAAAACGATGTACTCACTACTGCCCGTATACTGCTTGCCGGAGACATTTACCCATGGGCAACTGCTCGAAGCCACCGAGGTGATCCTCGGTCAGTCGATCCAGCGTAAAAGTCTGATTCGCCGCTTTGAAGCGTCAGGAATGTTTGAAGATACCGGAGAAAGCGTAGCGACAGGGACGCGTAAAGCTCGCCTGTGGCGACGAAAGCCCGACGTCGATTTTCATTTTTTCTCGCGTAACCTGCTGACTGACTAGCGACAAAATCACATATTGGCTAACCCGCAAGCGCTGCGCGCGGTATAGTTATTCTTTCCGATTATTAATTGCTCTGGTGTTATGGTTGAAATCACGTCCACAGAAATGATCCCACCTACTGATGATTCGCGAGAATTCCGCCCTATGCGCGGTATCAGTAACCGCCATTTGCAGACAATGCTGCCGCGTTTAATTCGCCGCAAGGTGAAGTTCGACGCCCATTGGCAGCGTCTGGAATTACCCGACGGTGACTTTGTCGATCTGGCATGGAGTGAAGATCCGCAACAGGCGAAGCACAAACCGCGCCTGGTGGTTTTTCACGGTCTGGAAGGCAGTCTGAACAGCCCGTACGCACATGGCCTGATTGAGGCAGCGCAAAAGCGCGGCTGGCTGGGCGTGGTGATGCATTTTCGCGGCTGCAGCGGCGAACCAAATCGTCTCAACCGTATTTATCATTCTGGTGAAACAGAAGATGGCACCTGGTTTTTACATTGGCTGGAACGCGAGCTTGGTCGTGTGCCGACCGCGGCGGTCGGCTATTCACTCGGCGGGAACATGCTTGCCTGCCTGCTGGCCAAAGAAGGCAACGATATTCCCATTGATGCAGCGGTTATTGTCTCTGCGCCTTTCGTGCTGGAAGCCTGTAGTTACCATATGGAGAAGGGGTTCTCACGCGTCTACCAGCGCTATCTGCTCAATCTGTTGAAAGCTAACGCCTCGCGTAAGCTACAGGCCTATCCGGGTTCGTTGCCGGTGAGTCTGACCCAGTTGAAATCCCTGCGTCGCATTCGTGATTTTGACGATCTCATCACTGCCAAAATCCACGGTTTTGCCGATGCTATAGACTATTACCGCCAGTGTAGCGCCATGCCATTGCTTAATCAGATCGCCAAACCGACGCTGATTATCCATGCCAAGGACGATCCGTTTATGGATCATCACGTGATCCCTGAACCGGAAAACCTGCCCTCACAGGTGGAGTATCAGTTGACTGAACACGGCGGACACGTCGGATTTATTGGCGGCACAGTGCGCCGCCCTGAGATGTGGCTGGAATCCAGAATTCCCGACTGGCTGACAACGTATCTGGAGGCGTCATCATGATTATCCCCTGGCAAGACATCTCCCCGGACGCGCTGGACAATCTGATTGAAAGCTTTGTCTTGCGCGAAGGTACCGATTATGGTGAACATGAACGTTCGCTCGAACAAAAAGTCGCCGACGTCAAACGCCAACTACAATCAGGTGAAGCCGTCCTGGTGTGGTCCGAACTGCATGAAACGGTCAACATCATGCCGAGGAAGCAGATTCACCAGTAATTCGTAGCCGACGGCCGACTATAATAAAAAATCAACCTATTCATGGAGTTGTTATGTCTGCCAAACATCCGGTGATTGCGGTAACAGGATCCAGCGGCGCGGGGACCACCACCACCAGCCTCGCGTTTCGTAAAATTTTCGCGCAGCTAAATCTGCGCGCCGCCGAGGTGGAAGGTGACAGTTTTCATCGCTATACCCGTCCGGAAATGGATATGGCGATTCGCAAAGCGCGCGATGCCGGGCGACATATCAGTTATTTCGGGCCCGAAGCCAATGACTTTGGTCTGCTGGAACAAACCTTCATTGAATACGGCCAGACGGGAAAAGGTCAGTCGCGTAAATATCTGCACACCTACGATGAAGCCGTACCGTGGAATCAGGTCCCGGGAACGTTTACCCCCTGGCAGCCATTGCCTGAACCGACGGATGTCCTGTTCTATGAAGGGCTACACGGCGGCGTCGTCACCCCACAGCAAAATGTGGCCCGGCATGTCGACCTTCTGGTCGGTGTGGTGCCGATCGTTAACCTGGAATGGATCCAGAAACTGACCCGCGATACCAGCGAGCGTGGACACTCGCGTGAAGCGGTGATGGACTCGGTTGTGCGCTCAATGGACGATTACATCAATTACATCACGCCGCAGTTTTCCCGTACGCACATTAACTTTCAGCGCGTACCCACCGTCGATACCTCAAACCCCTTTGCCGCCAAGAGCATTCCGTCGCTGGATGAAAGCTTTGTGGTCATTCATTTTCGTAATCTGGAAGGGATCGACTTTCCGTGGCTTCTGGCCATGCTGCAAGGCTCATTCATTTCCCACATCAATACATTAGTCGTACCTGGCGGCAAAATGGGTCTGGCGATGGAATTGATTATGCTGCCGCTGGTTCAGCGACTGATGGAAGGTAAAAAGATAGAGTGAGGTACGGAATGTGCCCGATGGCGCTACGCTTATCGGGCATCACGTATTACGCAGCAACCACTTCATAGGAGTGGGTAATATTCACCGCCTTTTCCAGCATCAATGCCACGGAACAATATTTTTCCGCCGAGAGATCGACGGCGCGGGAGACCGACGCCTCTTTCAGATCGTTGCCGGTGACGATGAAATGCAAATTAATGTGGGTAAACAAACGCGGCGCTTCTTCACGGCGCTCAGAGGTGAGCTTCACTTCGCAGTTGGTCACATCCTGACGACCCTTTTGCAGGATCGACACCACATCGATAGCGCTACAACCGCCTGCAGCCATTAATACCATTTCCATCGGGCTCGGCGCTTTATCACCGGAGTTACCGTCCATCAAAATTTGGTGGCCAGAGGCGGACTCACCGAGGAAGGTTAACCCCTCAACCCACTTTACACGCGCTTGCATATTTCGTAACTCCAATGTTTCAATTTTCCTGACAGATTACGCGTACATAACAATTCTCGCAACGGAAGGCGACCTGCGTCATGCTGAAGCGAGACACCAGGAGACACACGGCGAAAGCTATGCTAAAACAGTCGGGATGCTACAGTAATACATTGACGTACTGCATGTATGCAGAGGACATCACATTACAGGCTGCAGTATATTTTTAGTAGCCCCCTTCCCAGGTAGCGGGAAGCACATTTTTGCAAACCCAGAGGCAGCGTCGTTTTCTGGCTCTGGAGACAGCTTATAACAGAGGATAACCGCGCATGGTGCTTGGCAAACCGCAAACAGACCCGACTCTCGAATGGTTCTTGTCTCATTGCCATATTCATAAGTACCCATCGAAGAGCACGCTGATTCACCAGGGTGAAAAAGCGGAAACGTTGTATTACATCGTTAAAGGCTCAGTGGCAGTGCTGATCAAAGATGAAGAAGGGAAAGAAATGATCCTTTCTTATCTGAATCAGGGCGATTTTATTGGTGAATTAGGCCTCTTCGAAGAAGGCCAGGAACGTAGCGCTTGGGTACGGGCCAAAACCGCATGTGAAGTCGCTGAAATTTCCTACAAAAAATTTCGCCAATTAATCCAGGTCAACCCGGATATTCTGATGCGCCTGTCTTCTCAGATGGCTCGTCGCCTGCAGGTCACGTCTGAAAAAGTAGGCAACCTTGCCTTCCTCGACGTCACCGGCCGTATTGCCCAGACTCTGCTGAATCTGGCAAAACAGCCTGACGCGATGACTCACCCGGACGGTATGCAGATTAAAATCACCCGCCAGGAAATCGGCCAGATCGTTGGCTGCTCCCGTGAGACCGTTGGTCGTATTCTGAAGATGCTGGAAGATCAGAACCTGATCTCCGCTCACGGTAAGACCATTGTCGTTTACGGCACACGTTAATCCCATCGAAATGGCGCGTTACCCGGTAGCGCGCCATTTTTGTTTGTTCCGATGTGGCGAAGACTGATTTATCACCCCGAGATCAACTACGCACTACGGCAGACGCTGGTGCTGTGTTTACCTGTGGCCGTCGGTCTTATCATTGGTCAGCTTCATCTGGGGCTTCTGTTTTCCCTCGTCCCTGCCTGTTGCAACATTGCCGGTCTTGATACCCCGCATAAACGCTTTTTTAAACGTTTAGTTATTGGCGCATCGCTGTTTGCCGGTTGCAGCCTGATCATGCAGTTACTGCTGGCGCAAGATATACCACTGCCGCTCATCCTCACCGGCCTGACGCTAATTCTTGGCGTAACCGCCGAGCTAAGCCCGTTGCATGCGCGACTGCTGCCAGCCTCACTCATCGCGGCAATTTTCACGCTAAGCCTTGCCGGGAACATGCCCGTCTGGGAGCCATTGCTGATCTATGCACTGGGTACGTTGTGGTACGGTCTGTTCAACTGGTTCTGGTTCTGGATGTGGCGTGAGCAGCCACTGCGTGAATCGCTTAGCCTGCTGTACCGCGAATTAGCCGATTACTGTGAGGCCAAGTACAGTCTGCTGACCCAGCATGCCGATCCAGAAAAAGCGCTGCCTCCGCTACTGGTTCGTCAACAAAAAGCGGTGGATTTGATTACCCAGTGCTACCAGCAAATGCACATGCTGTCGGCGCATCACAATAATGAATACAAGCGACTGTTGCGTGCCTTTCAGGAAGCGCTCGATTTGCAGGAACATATTTCAGTTAGCCTGCATCAGCCGGAAGAGGTGCAAAAGTTGGTCGAGCGAAGCCACGCGGAACAGGTGATTCGCTGGAACGCGCGCACCGTCGCCGCCCGCCTGCGCGTCCTGGCCGATGATATCTTGTATCACCGATTACCGACCCGTTTCTCAATGGAAAAGCAGATTGGCTCGCTGGAGAAAATCGCCAACCAGCATCCGGATAATCCGGTAGGACAGTTTTGCTATTGGCACTTCAGCCGTATCGCCCGCGTGCTACGGACCCAGCGCCCGCTGTATGCCCGAGATTTGATGGCGGACAAACAGCGGCGGTTGCCGTTGATCCCGGCGCTGAAAAACTATCTGTCGTTGAAATCCCCGGCACTGCGTAACGCCGGGCGCATCAGCGTCATGCTGAGTATCGCCAGCCTGATGGGCAGCGCCTTACATCTGCCTAAACCTTACTGGATTTTGATGACGATCCTGTTCGTCACGCAAAATGGCTATGGGGCGACCCGGGTGCGTATTTTGCATCGTTCGGTGGGTACGCTCGTCGGACTGGTGATTGCGGGCGTCACATTGCACTTTCATATTCAGGAAGGCTTCACGCTGGCAGGCATGTTGCTGATCACGTTAGGCAGCTATCTGATCATTCGCAAAAACTACGGCTGGGCCACCGTCGGCTTTACGGTTACGGCGGTGTACACCCTGCAACTGCTGACGCTGAACGGGGAACAATTTATCGTGCCGCGGTTTGTCGACACGGTGATTGGCTGCTTAATCGCCTTTGGCGGCACGCTCTGGCTGTGGCCACAGTGGCAGAGTGGTCTGTTGCGTAAGAACGCCCACGATGCGTTAGAAGCCGACCAGGAGGCTATTCGCCTGATCCTCAGCAACGATCCGCAGGCCACGCCGCTGGCGTATCAACGCATGCGGGTCAACCAGGCGCATAACACGCTGTTTAACTCACTGAATCAGGCAATGCAGGAGCCGGGATTCAACTCGCACTATCTGGCGGATATGAAACTGTGGGTCACGCACAGCCAGTTTATTGTCGAACACATCAACGCGATGACCACACTGGCAAGGGAACATACGATGCTGACGCCGGATTTGGCGCAGCGGTATCTGGAGTCCTGCGAGATTGCGCTCCAGCGCTGTCAGCAGCGGCTGGAGTATGACGGACCGGGAAGCTCGGGCGATGTGAATATTCTCGAAGCGCCTGAAATGCTGTCCCACGGTCCATTAAGCACCCTGGAGCAGCATCTGCAGCGAATATTGGGGCATCTGAACACCATGCACACCATTTCGTCGGTAGCATGGCGTCAACGACCCCACCACGGGATCTGGCTTAGCCGTCGGTTGCGGGACATGAAAGGCTAAGATCGGCTGCCGGATGCGCTACGCTTATCCGGCCTACGAATCACACCTTACCCTGTAGGCCGGATAAGGCGCTCGCGCCGCCATCCGGCAATCAGGCAATCAACCAATCAGCCCACCACCTTCGCTAC
This sequence comes from Citrobacter werkmanii, assembly GCF_008693645.1. Taxonomy (NCBI): domain Bacteria; kingdom Pseudomonadati; phylum Pseudomonadota; class Gammaproteobacteria; order Enterobacterales; family Enterobacteriaceae; genus Citrobacter; species Citrobacter werkmanii. Next base: position 4,715,310 of record NZ_CP044101.1, read on the forward strand.
CGCCTGCGCGAAACGCAGCATCCCTTCCTCGATATCCGCGTCTTCCACCACCAGCGACGGCGCGAAACGCATCACGTCCGGCCCGGCATTCAGCACCATCACCCCTTCGTGCGCGGCGGCGTAGAGCAAATCGCGCGCCCGGCCTTTAAACTGCGGCTTCAGCTCGGCGCCAATCAGCAGCCCCATTCCGCGAATATCGCTGAAAATATCGAACTGCTGATTAATTTTCTGCAAATGATGCACAAACGTCTGACGTTTGCCCTGAATACCTTCCAGCACTTCCGGGGTGTTGATGATATCAAACGCGGCATCTGCAACCGCACAGGCCAGCGGATTACCGCCGTAAGTGGAACCGTGCGAACCCACGTGGAACGCGGAGGCAATTTCCTGAGTGGTCAGCATGGCGCTCACCGGGAAACCGCCGCCGAGCGCCTTGGCGCTGGTGAGGATATCCGGCGTCACGCCGTAGTGCATATAGGCAAATAAATCGCCGGTACGCCCCATCCCACACTGCACCTCATCAAAGACCAGCAGCGCCTGGTGCTGGTCGCAAAGTTCACGCAGACCTTGCAGGAATTCCGGGGTTGCCGCAGTGACGCCGCCTTCTCCCTGAATGGGCTCCACCACCACCGCGCAGGTGTGATCGTCCATCACCGCTTTTACCGCATGCAGATCGTTAAACGGCACATGGATGATATCCGCCGGTTTTGGTCCAAAGCCGTCGGAATATTTCGGTTGCCCACCAACAGATACGGTAAACAGCGAACGACCGTGAAACGCATTATGAAAGGCGATGATTTTGGTTTTGAACGGGCTGTGGCGTACGCAGGCATAATGACGCGCCAGCTTAAAGGCGGTTTCATTGGCTTCGGTACCGGAGTTCATGAACAGCACGCGTTCAGCAAAGGTCGCATCAATGATTTTACGACCTAAGCGCAACGCTGGTTCGTTGGTGAAAACGTTACTGGTGTGCCACAGGGTTTCACCCTGGGTTTTTAACGCCTCAACCAGCGACGGATGGCAATGCCCTAACGCGGTAACTGCAATGCCGCCCGCAAAATCAACATACTCTTTGCCCTGTTGATCCCAGACTCGACTCCCTTTTCCTTTTACCGGGATAAACTCAGCCGGTGCATAAATCGGCAGAATTACTTCATCGAATGTCGCGCGCGTAATCGCAGTTTGTTCAGTTGCCATGTCATTACCACCCTGTTAAGCAGAAATGCTAGTGAAATTATAATCACAAAATATGAATAAAAAATCACTGAATAGCAACCACAAATCACCGTTGGAGGAAATTATCCAGCAGCTGATGCCCCTGTTCGCTGAGAATACTCTCCGGGTGAAACTGCACACCTTCCAGATCCCACTCGCGGTGGCGAATGCCCATTATCTCTTGTGTTTCACTCCAAGCCGTCACTTCAAAGCAGTCAGGAAGCGTTTCGGGGGCAACCACCAGAGAATGGTAGCGTGTCACGGTTAATGGGTTGGCGAGTCCCTGAAAAACCCCCTGCCCGTTATGCGTAATCGGCGAGGTTTTACCATGCATCACTTTTGCTGCCCGAACCACGGTCGCGCCAAACGCCTGCGCCATCGCCTGGTGACCAAGACATACACCCAGCAGGGGAATTTTGCCCGCAAAATGGCGAATAACATCCAGCGAGATACCGGCATCATCCGGCGTGCATGGGCCGGGGGAAATCACGATTTTTTGCGGATTCAGCGCGTCGATTTGCGACAGCGTCAGCTCGTCGTTACGCCTGACGAGGACATCAGCACCCAGTTCGCAGAAGTATTGGTACAGGTTCCAGGTAAAAGAATCATAGTTATCGATAAGCAGGATCATGGCGGCTCCGGTACATAAGAACCGCGCTATTCTACTCAGTTTCCGGGGCTTCGCTTACCACTTTACGAAATATCGCCCGCAGAGCGGTCAGGTCGCCCATCGCCCCGCTCTGGTTCGCCTGGTTCCACTCCTCAACCTGAATGTCATCCCAGCTCAGCATATACCCGGCATGGATCGCTAGCTGTTCGAAGAAAATACGCTGCGCGAGACCGCTACCAATACGAAACGGATGCAGCACATTGATTTCGCAATAATAGTGTGCAAGGCGGTCGACGAATTTTTCTTCCGGCAATCCCACCAGCCAGGACTCCTCTTCCAGGTCCTGCATCAACGCATTACCCTCTTTCTCGATATAGGCGAAATGGCAAAAGCGAGTATCACCTTGGTAGATATCAACTTCCCGCAGTTGTCCCGCCCAGTCGAAAATATCCTGGTATAACTGGCGATGAATGGCGCACAGATGTGGCAGGCCACGCTTTAAAGGCCCCAACTCAACCGTCGCGGCGCGCAGTGCTGTTAATTCGTATGCCGCTTGTGCCAGACGCTGGGCCTGATGAATCCCCAGGCGGTTACGCATCACATTCAGACCGGGGTACAGATAAGGGTCGCGTCCATCACCGAATTTATCGCTCATAGTGCCTCCTCAACTCATCCAGACGCGCCAGGGCGTCTTCCGCACTCAGAGTAACCCGTGGAATATCCACGCCTTCCAGTCGTCGACTTCCCTGGAAATTGACATTACGCCGTTGCTCCCAGAGCCTGGACTTTTGTTTATCGGTGAGTTTTTTCACGTGACCTCCCTGAATGTAAGCGGCACTTGCCACAAGTATAAGCAGCAATTTCGGGTTACGCAGAGAAGGGAGAGAACGCGGGCAGGAACTGCCCGCGCAAAATACGATTACGGCAGGACTTTAGCAGAAAGGATAACAATCGGTTTTGACGGGACATTCTGGTAAGGACCAACATCATGGGTCTGTACCTGAGAGATCTTATCTGCAACATCCATACCTTTCACAACTTTACCGAACACAGCATAGCCAAAGTCGCGTTGGCCATGATCGAGAAAAGCGTTGTCTGCAATGTTGATAAAGAACTGGCTGGTCGCGCTGTCTTTATCCGCTGTACGCGCCATCGCAATCGTACCGCGGGTGTTACGCAGACCGTTATCGGCTTCATTCTTGATTGGCGGGTTAGGTTTCTTCTGCTGCATCTGCTCGGTGAAGCCGCCGCCCTGTACCATAAAGCCTGGGATCACACGGTGGAACGTGGTGTTGTTATAAAAACCACTGTTCACATAATCGACAAAGTTTTGCACTGAAACCGGGGCTTTCTGGCTGTTCAGCTCCAGCTCGATGTTACCAGCAGAGGTGGTCAGCAGGACATGTGGGTCACCTTTTGCTGCCAGTGCTGCAGGAGAGAGCGCGGAAAGAGCGAGAACAGCTGCAACAGCCGCCAGAGTCGATTTGAGCATGAGAAGTCCTTAACAAGAGCAGAAATGAAGCAAGTGAAGTGATTCTAAAGAGCCTTCAAGGACAAGGCCATCCCTTTACTTAATTTTACGTATCTGAAACAAATGTAACTGCATAACCGGAATACTCATTGTGATCTAGCTCACATACAAAAATGTAACGGAGCAAGTTATTGCCATTAAATATTTAAATACGTCACTAAAACGCCTAAAATCTGCCCGCTCACGGCGCAATCAATGCGTCTTACACTTCTATACAGGCCAGTCATGACTAACAGCAATCGCATTAAGCTCACATGGATTAGCTTTCTCTCCTACGCCCTGACAGGCGCGTTGGTAATTGTCACCGGGATGGTGATGGGAAATATCGCAGATTACTTCCATTTGCCCGTTTCCAGTATGAGTAACACCTTCACCTTCCTGAATGCCGGCATCCTGATTTCTATCTTTTTGAATGCCTGGCTGATGGAAATTGTGCCCCTGAAAACCCAGTTGCGCTTTGGCTTTATCCTGATGGTTCTGGCGGTCGCCGGACTGATGCTCAGCCATAGCCTGGCCTTGTTCTCAGCAGCAATGTTTGTACTGGGGCTGGTGAGCGGTATCACCATGTCGATTGGTACGTTCCTGGTCACGCAGATGTATGAAGGTCGCCAGCGCGGTTCCCGCCTGCTGTTTACGGACTCCTTCTTCAGCATGGCTGGCATGATCTTCCCGATGGTGGCGGCATTTCTGCTAGCGCGCAGCATCGAATGGTACTGGGTTTATGCCTGCATCGGCCTGGTATATGTTGCCATTTTCCTGCTGACCTTCGGTTGCGAATTCCCGGCGCTGGGCAAACACGCGCAGCAGTCAGACGCACCGGTAGTAAAAGAAAAATGGGGCATTGGCGTACTGTTCCTGTCCATTGCGGCTCTGTGCTACATCCTCGGCCAGCTTGGTTTTATCTCGTGGGTGCCGGAATATGCCAAAAGCCTGGGCATGAGCCTGGGTGATGCGGGTAAACTGGTCAGCGACTTCTGGATGTCTTACATGGTTGGTATGTGGGCGTTTAGCTTTATTCTGCGTTTCTTCGATTTGCAGCGCATCCTGACGGTACTGGCGGGTTTGGCCACCGTCCTGATGTATCTGTTTATCACCGGTACGCCGGAGCATATGCCGTGGTTCATTCTGACGCTGGGCTTCTTCTCCAGCGCGATTTATACCACCATTATTACCCTCGGTTCCCAGCAGACGAAGGTCGCCTCACCTAAACTGGTTAACTTCATTCTGACCTGCGGCACCATCGGTACCATGCTTACTTTCGTCGTCACTGGCCCGATAGTCGCTCATAGCGGTCCAATGGCGGCACTGCAAACGGCTAACGGCTTGTATGCCGTTGTGTTCGTAATGTGCTTTATTCTTGGGTTTGTTACGCGCCATCGCCAGCATAACGCGCCGGCCACGCATTAATCACTCTGCCGGATGGTGTCCTCGCCATCCGGCATATCCCTGGCATCCCTTCCTCCATTGGTGATGTAGGCCAATTCATACAAAAACCCCTTAATTTGTGCGCTTTTTATACAAACACGAAAAGCCAGTCAATTCCGTAACTTATAAAAATGTAGGTAAATCAGTTATATACCTCTTAAGGAGTATATGAGGGCGAATTTGATTTGTATCAATAAGCGGGGTAGCTGAATCGTTAAGGTAGGCGGTAATAGAAAAGAAATCGAGGCAAAAATGAGCAAAGTCAGACTCGCTATTATCGGTAATGGTATGGTCGGCCATCGCTTTATTGAGGATCTTCTTGATAAATCCGACGCTGCCAATTTTGATATTACCGTCTTCTGTGAAGAACCCCGCAAAGCGTACGACCGCGTACACCTGTCTTCCTACTTCTCCCACCACACCGCCGAAGAGCTTTCTCTGGTGCGCGAAGGATTCTACGAGAAGCACGGCGTTAAGGTATTAGTCGGCGAGCGCGCAATTACCATCAACCGCCAGGAGAAGGTGATCCACTCCAGCGCGGGTCGTACGGTTTATTACGATAAGCTGATCATGGCGACTGGCTCTTATCCGTGGATCCCGCCGATTAAAGGTTCGGAAACTCAGGACTGCTTCGTTTACCGTACCATTGAAGACCTCAACGCCATTGAGTCTTGCGCGCGCCGTAGCAAACGCGGTGCTGTCGTCGGCGGTGGCCTGCTGGGCCTGGAAGCCGCCGGTGCGCTGAAAAACCTCGGCGTTGAAACCCACGTGATTGAATTCGCTCCGATGCTGATGGCTGAACAGCTGGATCATATGGGTGGCGAGCAGTTACGTCGCAAAATTGAAAGCATGGGCGTGCGTGTGCACACCAGCAAAAACACGAAAGAGATTGTCCAGGAAGGCGTCGAAGCGCGCAAAACCATGCGTTTTGCCGATGGTAGCGAACTGGAAGTCGACTTTATCGTTTTCTCTACCGGTATTCGTCCACGCGACAAACTGGCTACCCAGTGCGGTCTGGACGTCGCTCCGCGCGGTGGGATCGTGATTAACGACACCTGCCAGACTTCTGACCCGGACATCTATGCCATCGGCGAATGCGCCAGCTGGAACAACCGTGTATATGGTCTGGTGGCACCCGGCTACAAAATGGCGCAGGTTGCCGTTGACCATATCCTCGAAACCGAAAACGCCTTCGAAGGCGCAGATTTAAGCGCCAAGCTGAAGCTGCTTGGCGTTGACGTTGGCGGGATTGGCGACGCACATGGCCGCACACCGGGTGCGCGCAGCTACGTTTACCTCGACGAGAGCAAAGAAGTCTACAAACGCCTCATTGTCAGCAAAGATAACAAAACGCTGCTCGGCGCGGTTCTGGTGGGCGACACCAGCGATTACGGCAATCTGCTGCAACTGGTGCTGAACGCTATCGAACTGCCGGAAAACCCGGACTCATTGATCCTGCCTGCGCACGCGGGCAGCGGCAAACCGTCTATCGGCGTCGATAAACTGCCGGACAGCGCGCAGATTTGTTCCTGCTTCGACGTCACCAAAGGCATGCTGGTTGCTGCTATCAATAAAGGTTGCCACACCGTTGCAGCGCTGAAAGCTGAAACCAAAGCCGGTACCGGCTGCGGCGGATGTATCCCGCTGGTAACGCAGGTCCTGAACGCTGAACTGGCGAAACAGGGTATTGAAGTTAACAACAACCTGTGTGAACACTTCCCGTACTCGCGTCAGGAACTGTTCCATCTCATTCGCGTAGAAGGCATTAAAACCTTCGAAGAGTTGCTGGCAAAACACGGGAAAGGCTACGGCTGTGAAGTGTGTAAACCTACCGTCGGTTCCCTGCTGGCCTCGTGCTGGAATGAGTACATTCTCAAACCTCAGCACACGCCGCTGCAAGACACCAACGACAACTTCCTGGCGAATATCCAGAAAGACGGCACCTACTCCGTGATCCCGCGCTCCGCTGGCGGTGAAATCACACCGGAAGGTCTGGTGGCCGTGGGACGTATCGCACGTGAATTTAACCTGTATACCAAAATCACCGGTTCTCAGCGTATTGGCCTGTTCGGCGCGCAGAAAGATGACCTGCCGGAAATCTGGCGTCAGTTGATTGAAGCTGGTTTCGAAACCGGTCATGCCTATGCTAAAGCGTTGCGTATGGCGAAAACCTGCGTGGGCAGCACCTGGTGCCGTTACGGCGTGGGCGACAGCGTCGGTTTCGGCGTCGAGCTGGAAAACCGCTACAAAGGCATTCGTACGCCGCATAAGATGAAGTTCGGTGTCTCTGGCTGTACCCGTGAATGCGCGGAAGCCCAGGGCAAAGACGTGGGTATCATCGCCACTGAAAAAGGCTGGAACCTGTACGTTTGCGGTAACGGCGGGATGAAACCTCGTCACGCCGATCTGCTGGCGGCAGATATCGATCGTGAAACGCTGCTAAAGTATCTCGATCGCTTCATGATGTTCTACATCCGCACTGCCGACAAACTGACCCGTACCGCACCGTGGTTAGACAACCTGGAAGGCGGCATTGAGTATCTGAAATCGGTCATCATCGACGACAAGCTGGGCCTGAACGAGCATCTGGAAGAAGAGATGGCCCGTCTGCGTGAAGCGGTGGTATGCGAGTGGACAGAAACCGTTAACACCCCATCCGCGCAGGTTCGCTTCAAGCACTTCATCAACAGCGACAAACGCGACCCGAACGTCCAGGTTGTGCCTGAACGTGAACAACATCGTCCGGCAACGCCTTATGAGCGTATCCCGGTGACTCTGGTGGAGGAGAACGCATGAGCCAGTGGCAAAACATCTGCAAAATCGATGACATTCTGCCTGCAACAGGCGTCTGCGCCCTGTTAGGTACTGAACAGGTCGCAATTTTCCGCCCGTATCACAGTGACCAGGTGTTTGCGATCAGCAACATCGATCCGTTCTTTGAGTCCAGCGTGCTTTCTCGTGGCTTGATCGCTGAGCATCAGGGCGAACTGTGGGTCGCCAGCCCGCTGAAAAAACAGCGCTTTCGTTTAAGCGACGGACTGTGCATGGAAGACGAACAGTTCTCCGTGAAACATTACGAAGCGCGCGTGAAAGACGGCATGGTGCAGTTGCGCGGTTAATTAATTTTGGGAGGCGCAACGCCTCCCCTTTTTTGACGTATTTGTAGGTCTTTTATTGGTAGGCCTGATAAGCGTAGCGCCATCAGGCAATTGCAAAAGCACATTGCCGGATGGCGGCATAAATGCCTTATCCGGCCTACGGTTACGATTTTTTTTATTTTTTGTACTTCAAGGATAATCAAATGTTTACTGACACTATTAATAAGTGTGCGGCTAATGCTGCGCGCATCGCACGCCTGTCGGCTAATAATCCGTTCGGATTCTGGGTCAGTTCGGCAATGGCAGGGGCCTATGTCGGTCTCGGCATCATTCTTATTTTCACCCTCGGCAATCTGCTCGACCCGTCCGTACGTCCTCTGGTAATGGGTGCAACCTTTGGTATCGCCTTAACGCTGGTCATTATCGCGGGTTCTGAACTGTTTACCGGTCACACCATGTTCCTGACGCTCGGCGTCAAAGCGGGCACCATCAGTCACGGTCAAATGTGGGCAATTTTACCGCAAACCTGGCTGGGTAATCTGGTCGGTTCCGTGTTTGTCGCTCTGCTTTACAGTTGGGGTGGCGGCAGCTTGTTGCCGGTAGATACCAGCATCGTCCATTCGGTTGCACTGGCGAAAACCACCGCGCCTGCGACGGTACTGTTCTTCAAGGGCGCACTGTGTAACTGGTTGGTTTGTCTGGCAATCTGGATGGCAATCCGTACCGAAGGCGCAGCAAAATTCCTCGCTATCTGGTGGTGTCTGCTGGCGTTTATTGCTTCCGGCTACGAACACTCGGTTGCCAACATGACGCTGTTTGCCCTCTCCTGGTTCGGCCACCACAGCGAAGCTTATACCCTGGCCGGAATTGGTCATAACCTGCTGTGGGTGACACTCGGTAATACTTTGTCCGGTGTCGTATTCATGGGATTGGGTTATTGGTATGCTACGCCAAAATCGGAGCGTCCGGCTCCGGCAAAAATCAATCAGCCAGAGGCTGCTGCCAATAATTAAGGGGTAATGTCGTGGATCATTTGCCTATATTTTGTCAACTACGTGACCGTGACTGCTTGATCGTCGGCGGTGGTGATGTCGCAGAACGCAAAGCGCGGTTATTGCTGGAAGCGGGCGCCCGTTTAACGGTTAATGCGCTGGCGTTTATTCCGCAGTTCACCGTATGGGCAAATGAAGGCATGTTGACGCTTGTTGAGGGACCGTTCGATGAATCCCTGCTCGATCCTTGCTGGCTGGTTATCGCCGCCACCGATGACGATGCCGTCAACCAAAGCGTCAGCACCGCCGCAGAATCACGCCGTATTTTCTGCAACGTGGTCGATGCGCCAAAAGCAGCCAGTTTTATCATGCCCTCCATTATCGACCGCTCGCCGCTGATGGTGGCGGTCTCCTCTGGCGGCACTTCGCCGGTGCTGGCCCGTCTGCTACGTGAAAGACTCGAATCCATACTGCCTCAGCATCTTGGCCAGGTCGCACAGTATGCGGGCAAGCTGCGTTCCCGGGTTAAAAACCAGTTTGCCAGTATGGGTGAACGTCGCCGCTTCTGGGAAAAATTGTTCATTAATGACCGCCTGGCGCAGTCGCTGGCAAACAACGATCGGAAAGCTGTCGAGGAAACCACCGAGCAGTTGCTCAGCGAACCACTGGATCACCGTGGTGAAGTGGTGCTGGTTGGCGCCGGTCCTGGCGATGCCGGGCTACTAACGCTGAAAGGGCTGCAGCAGATCCAGCAAGCCGACGTAGTGGTTTATGACCGTCTGGTTTCCGACGATATTATGAACCTCGTGCGCCGCGATGCGGACCGGGTATTCGTCGGTAAACGCGCGGGTTACCACTGCGTACCGCAGGAAGAAATCAACCAGATCCTGCTGCGTGAAGCGCAACAAGGCAAGCGCGTGGTACGACTAAAAGGTGGCGACCCGTTCATCTTTGGCCGCGGTGGTGAAGAGCTGGAAACGCTTTGCCACGCTGGTATTCCATTCTCCGTTGTGCCGGGTATAACCGCGGCTTCCGGTTGCTCCGCTTATTCTGGTATTCCACTGACCCATCGCGATTACGCGCAAAGTGTTCGTCTGGTTACCGGACACCTGAAAACCGGCGGCGAGCTGGACTGGGAAAATCTGGCGGCAGAGAAACAGACGCTGGTGTTCTATATGGGACTGAATCAGGCGGCCACAATTCAGGAAAAACTGATCGAATTTGGCATGCAGGCCAATATGCCGGTTGCGCTGGTAGAAAACGGTACCTCCGTGAAGCAACGCGTCGTCAACGGTGTGCTGACGCAGCTCGGGGAATTAGCGCAACAGGTTGAAAGCCCAGCGCTGATTATCGTCGGTCGCGTGGTTGGACTACGCGATAAGCTGAACTGGTTCTCGAATCATTAATTGAATGTAAATACATGCCCTGATATTCAGGGCATGTATTTATCATCCTGCAGAAATAAATAATAAACGAAATACGCTACATGCTCACTTCAGCAAACCAATTATTAATTAAAATATAACCGCCTAGTAATCCAATTCATTAATTATATAATTTACATAAAGCTTGCTATGTCCTTATCCGGACTACTTAAATTTTATTTAAGTTGATATCTTAACCGTCGAGAAATGGATTTCATCCATTTTAAAAATAGATATCTTACAAGGATTTTAACATGCTGAAATTTGCAAAAATCACCATTGTCGCTGGGGTTCTGGCTACACTGACCGCATGTACGGGTCATATTGAAAACAAAAAAAATAACTGCAGCTACGATTATTTCCTGCATCCAGCAATTTCAATTTCTAAAATTATTGGTGGCTGTGGTCCGGCTGCAGACCAGTAATAGATGCTATTGCGCAGATACAAAAAAACCGGGGATTCCCCGGTTTTTTTGCAACGCAGAAAATATTACGGTCTGGCGACAAAACCAATCGCTTCGTAAACGGCTTTCAGCGTAACAGAAGCGCGTGCGCTGGCTTTTTCCGCACCGTCTTTCATTACTTTCTGCAGGAAAGCTTCATCGTTACGGAAACGGTGATAACGTTCCTGAAGCTCGGTCAGCATGCCGGAAACGGCCTCCGCGACTTCACCTTTCAGATGACCATACATTTTGCCTTCGAAGTGCTGTTCCAGCTCCGGAATACTCTGGCCGGTGACGGCAGAGAGGATATCCAGCAGGTTCGAAACACCCGCTTTTTCTTTCACGTCGTAACGAACAACAGGCGGCTCTTCCGAGTCAGTCATCGCTCGTTTGATTTTTTTGACCACAGATTTTGGATCTTCCAGCAGACCGATCACGTTGTTGCGGTTGTCATCCGACTTGGACATTTTTTTCGTCGGCTCCAGCAGCGACATCACGCGCGCGCCGGATTTAGGGATGAACGGTTCCGGTACTTTGAAGATGTCGCCATACAGCGCATTGAAGCGCTGAGCGATATCGCGGCTCAGTTCAAGATGCTGTTTCTGATCTTCGCCAACCGGTACCTGATTGGTCTGATACAGCAGAATGTCTGCCGCCATCAGTACCGGATAATCAAACAGACCGGCGTTGATGTTCTCTGCGTAACGTGCAGATTTATCTTTGAACTGGGTCATACGGCTCAGCTCGCCGAAATAGGTGTAGCAGTTCAGCGCCCAGCCTAACTGTGCGTGTTCCGGTACGTGCGACTGAACAAAAATGGTGCTTTTTTCAGGATCGATCCCGCATGCCAGATACAGCGCCAGCGTATCCAGCGTTGCTTTACGCAGTTGCTGAGCATCCTGACGAACGGTAATGGCATGTTGGTCAACGATGCAGTAGATGCAATGGTAGTCATCCTGCATGTTCACCCACTGACGCAGCGCACCCATATAGTTGCCAATGGTCAATTCACCTGAGGGCTGTGCGCCACTAAAAACGATGGGCTTAGTCATTTTTCGATTCCTGATTTTCGCTATGCGGAAGCCCGAGAGCGGGCAATAGTTCATTAATGCGGTTGTACATGACATCGGGCTCGCTCAATGCGATAGACTCACCGTAGTTGTAGCCATACGTCAGACCAACGGACGGACAACCAGCAGCCTTAGCCGCCTGAATATCATTACGAGAATCCCCTACGAAGAGCATTTGCTCAGGCTTGATGCCAAGCTTACTTGCCACCAGCAGCAGCGGATCCGGGTGTGGTTTTTTATTCTGCACGTCGTCACCACCGATGACCACGCTGAAGTATTTGGCGATATCTAACGCCTCGAGCAATGGCGCGACAAACGGGGTTGGTTTGTTGGTCACCAGACCCAGCGGCAAACCTTTAGCATGCAACGCGCCCAGCGTGTCGGCAACATCAGGGAACAGGAATGTCCCCTCTTCTGCGACATCGCCGTAGTACCTGTCGAACAGCTTACGCAAAATACGTACCTGTTCCTCAGCAGGAATATCATCATCAATGGGGGGTTTACCCATCGTTTTACGTAATGTCGCGCGCTCCTGACGAGACCACGCCAGCGCGCGCTCCATCAGTACATCTGCACCATTACCAATCCAGGTGATTACACGTTCTTCACCAGCAACCGGCAGTTCCAGCGCATACAGCGCCATATCCACCGCTGCGGCTAATCCCGGCGCGCTGTCGACCAGCGTGCCGTCGAGGTCAAAAGCGGCGCCCCGAATATCCTGAAACTTATCCATGACTTACCTTCGCCAGTTCATTGCGCATTTCATCAATGACTTTTTTGTAGTCTGGTTGGTCGAAAATAGCGGAGCCTGCAACAAACATATCTGCACCCGCCGCCGCGATTTCACCGATGTTGTTCACCTTGACGCCACCATCAACTTCCAGGCGGATGTCATAGCCAGATTCATCAATACGACGACGCACTTCACGCAGCTTATCCAGCGTTTGCGGGATGAAAGACTGTCCGCCAAAGCCTGGGTTAACGGACATCAGCAGGATCACATCCAGCTTATCCATGACGTAGTCCAGGTAGCTTAAAGGCGTTGCCGGGTTAAACACCAGGCCCGCTTTACAGCCATGCTCTTTGATCAGCTGCAAGGTACGATCAACGTGCTCGGAGGCTTCCGGATGGAAAGTAATGATGCTGGCGCCAGCGGCGGCGAAGTCAGGGACAATACGATCGACCGGTTTCACCATCAGGTGAACATCAATCGGGGCGGTGATGCCATATTTACGCAGCGATTTCAGAACCATCGGTCCGATGGTCAAGTTCGGTACGTAGTGATTGTCCATGACGTCGAAGTGTACTACATCGGCACCGGCAGTCAGCGCTCTCGCGGTGTCTTCGCCCAGGCGGGCAAAATCAGCCGACAGAATTGAGGGGGCGATCAAATACTGTTTCATCCGCTTCTCCTTGAGAATTATTTTTTCACAGGCGTTGCGACTCCTGGTTTATACAGCGCCAGCAGTTCGTTCACCTTTTTACGCGTGCCGCCATTGCTGCTGATGCTGCGCCGCACTTTGACCTGAAAATGTTTCGCTGCCCGGTACCACTCACGAGTATCGGGCGTGTCATGGTTCGAAATTAACACCGGAATCTGCTTACTGACCAGCTTTTCTGCCATCTCGGCCAAATGCGCCTGCTCTTTCGGGCTAAAGCTGTTGGTATGATACGCGGTGAAATTTGCCGTCGCCGAAAGCGGTGCATAAGGCGGGTCACAATAGACTACGGAGTTGATATCCGCACGGTCCATGCACTCTTCATAGGAAAGGCAATGGAACTCCGCATTCTGCGCTTTTTCAGCAAAATGGTATAACTCGGCTTCCGGGAAATAAGGTTTTTTATAACGACCAAACGGTACGTTAAACTCACCGCGCAGGTTATAACGGCACAACCCGTTGTAACCAAAGCGGTTCAGATACAGGAATAGCACTGCGCGGCGGAACGGGTCCTGGCAGGTATTAAATTCGTCCCGGAACTGGTAGTACACCTCAGCCTGATTAGTTTCAGGCATAAACAGCTCGCGCGAAGCCTGCACGTACTCATCGGTACGGGTCTTCACGATGTTATAGAGACTGATGAGGTCGCTGTTGATATCGGCAAGGATATAACGAGAAAAGTCGGTGTTGAGAAACACCGACCCGGCCCCTACGAAGGGTTCAATCAGACACTCACCCTGGGGTAAATGCCGTTTGATATCATCAAGCAGGGGGTATTTTCCCCCTGCCCATTTCAAAAAAGCGCGATTTTTTTTCATGCTGACTAACTAATTACACCTTCTCCGGCTGTGGAGAAAGCTCCGACAGCATCCTGCGCTTTAGTCTTTGTCCCGCAATTGGGCGAAACAGCAAACCATTGCAGAACATATCCTATCTTACTTCAAATCGGCCTGAACCTGGTGCAGCGGTTTTGCCCACGGATTTTTCGCCTGAATATCGGCGGGTAACGTAGACACTGCACGTTTCGCATCTTCTTTAGATGCATACACGCCCGTCACCAGAACATACCACGGTTGACCGTTACGCGTCGTCTGATACACCACGTAGTTCTTCAGGTTTTCTTTCTTCGCCCAACCGTTCAGGTTGTCGTAGTTAGAAGAACTGCTGAGCTGCAGCGTGTAATGGCCGGACGGCGCAGATTTTAACGCGCCAATATTTCCTGTACTTTTCGCTCCGCCAGCCACAGGCGTTGCCGTCGCGGTTGGCGCAGGTGTCGCAGTCTGTGCAGACGTCGTCGCCGCGGTTGCTTTCGGTTCTGCTGTCGCTTTTGGCGCAGCGGTTACCACAGGCGCTTTGGTTGTGGTCGTCGGCGCAGTCGCGGTTGGTTTTACCTGAGCAACAGGTTTCGGCTCTGTCGTCGTCGCTTTCACCGTGGTCTGCGGTTTGCTCTTCGGCTCAATGACGGCCTGTTTACGCTCCTGGTGCGTAGCAGCAGGACGTTCAACCGTTTCCGTTTTGGCAGTCTGGCGCGCAGCAGTACCATTACGAACTGGTGCGACGGTCGCAGGTTCGGTCGGCAGCGTAGAGTTCACCACGACGTTGTTAACCTGCTCCTGACCTTGCGGTTGCGTCAGCGCATTGTTCAGATCGCCCTGCACTTCAACACGCTGCTGACCTTCAGTTGCCGCAGGCGTCTGGCCTTGAGTTGGGGTAGAGGAAATCGGCGGCAGGGAAACATCCTGCTGGGTATTGCCCGCAGTCTGCTCAGCGCCCGTTGCAGGCGTATTCGTGTTCGCCTGATCCGTCGCATTGCTGCCAGAAAGATCGATGCTCTTCTCGCCGGACGCCGTCTGTTCACTGGAAGAAGATGAGGGGGCTTTCAGCGCAGAACCAATACCGATGATCAACAGCAGCAGCACCAGCACGCCCACACCCATCATCATATACTGACGAGAGGCAGGTTTACTGACCGCTTTCTTACGCTTGCGCGGACGACGTTCTACACGCTCTTCATCCACCGCATCGTCATCAGATTCATAGTCTTCTTCGATGTCCCGCTCTTCTTCACGCTCTTTACGTGCGCGCGCAGGACGGCGATCGTCAGCATCCAGATCAACATCATCAAAATTGATTTGCGGCTCATTATCGCGTTCAGACGATTGACGAGAACGACCAGTACGACGATCGCTGGGATCGGGTTTCAGCTCGTCTTCTGGTTTGAATTCATCCATTTAACACCCCACTCAAAGGTTAATGCTTACAACTTTGCACGTAACCTGAAGCTAAAAGACCTACGTTTCGCAACGTACGTCGGACCTTTCTTGTTGTTACGCCTGCTGGCAATCAGCAATAGCGTTAAGAACCACCTCGTGCGACACTCCGCCGCGCACTTCACTCTTCCCTATTGCCTGCGGAAGCACTAAACGAATCTCTCCCGCTAACACTTTTTTATCTCGCAGCATATGCGGCAAATAGGCCTCGGTGGACATTTCACGTGGCCCATTAACCGGTAAGCCTGCTCGCTGTAGCAGCGTAATGATGCGCTGCGTATCCGCAGAGCTAAACTGACCCAGACGTTCTGACGTACGAGCAGCCATTACCATACCTGCTGCGACGGCTTCACCATGTAACCAATTGCCATAACCCATTTCAGCTTCGATCGCATGGCCGAACGTGTGTCCCAGATTCAGTAAAGCACGTAAGCCCATTTCGCGCTCGTCTGCTGCGACAACTTCTGCTTTCAGCTCACAACAACGGCGAATACAGTACGCCATTGCCGGACCGTCCAGACGCAATAACGCGTCCAGATTGTCTTCCAGCCAGTTGAAAAACTCACCGTCAAGAATGATGCCGTATTTGATGACTTCCGCCAGCCCCGATGCCAGCTCACGCGCAGGAAGCGTTTTCAGACAATCGAGATCCACCACCACGGAGGCTGGTTGGTAAAACGCGCCAATCATGTTTTTACCGAGGGGATGGTTTACGGCGGTTTTGCCGCCGACGGAGGAGTCGACCTGCGACAACAGAGTTGTCGGAACTTGAATGAAACGAACACCGCGCTGGTAGCTGGCTGCCGCGAAACCGGTCAGGTCGCCAATCACGCCGCCGCCAAGTGCGACCAACGTGGTATCTCGACCGTGCGGTTTTTGCAGTAATGCGGTGAAAACCGTATCCAGAACCGTCAGGCTTTTATACTGTTCGCCATCGGGAAGGATAACGCTATCAACGTTAACACCCGCCTGTTCAAGTACGCCGCGAACCTTATCGAGATACAGGGGAGCCAGGGTTTCGTTGGTCACCAACATAACCTGATCGCCCGATTTCAGCGGTAAGAATGAAGCTGGCTCATTGAACAAACCAGCCGCGATAGTGATAGGGTAACTACGTTCCCCGAGAGTGACTGTGATCCTCTCCATTACGCGACATCCACCTTAGTTACTTGTACCCGCAGACGAGTGTGTATTCGGCCAGAATTAGTTGCTTTCCAACATATGAATAATCTGGTTTGCTACGACTTTTGCGCTCTGATCGTCGGTGCGAATGGTCACGTCGGCAATCTCTTCGTACAGAGGATTGCGTTCGTCAGCCAACGCTTCCAGAACTTCACGAGGCGGTGATTCTACCTGCAGCAGCGGGCGTTTCTTGTCACGTTGAGTACGCGCAAGTTGTTTTTCAATTGTCGTTTCAAGATAGACCACGACGCCACGCGCGGAGAGACGGTTACGTGTTTCACGTGATTTTACAGAGCCACCGCCAGTTGCCAGCACAATACCCTGTTTTTCCGTCAACTCGTTGATGACTTTTTCTTCGCGATCACGGAAGCCGTCTTCACCTTCTACATCGAAGACCCAGCCCACATCAGCTCCGGTTCGTTTCTCAATCTCTTGATCAGAATCGTAAAATTCCATATTGAGTTGTTGAGCTAACTGCCGCCCAATAGTGCTTTTTCCGGCACCCATAGGCCCAACCAGAAAGATATTGCGTTTCTCTGCCATTTTTTCGGTACTACTAAGACTATTCGTTAATGGTAAACCCGCTTCGCAGACACCCAGCGCAGCAGGACATGAACTGAAACCTCATAAGATATTGCGAGAGTCAGACTGAAAATTATCTCAATACTCAAGCGGGTTTGGCAACTGAATAAATCACCAAACCCTACGCATTTCTGGTCGTGGCAGGCATGCAGCCCTGCAAACATCAGACATGGCGACGTATCGCGTAGTCCAATGACGGCAAAATAAGCCTATGACACACCACCAGAAAGGCAAAGCGTATTCATTGCCGCATAAGTAAAGAAAAGTACCGACGCTCAAATCGGTACTCCTTGTATGCTAAATACACCCCCACGTCAAATCCCTGAAACGTGTTCAGTGCAAAAACAACGGTTTTTCATGCATAAGTTATTCCGTTGACACTAGTCTGGGCGTAATAAAGACCACTAACTCACGACGCTCATCTTCTTTTCCATCGTGACGAAAAAGAGAGCCAAGCCAGGGGATGTCGCCTAACAACGGCACGCTGTCAGCCGCAGATTTATTTTTATGTGAAAAAATGCCGCCCAACGCAATCGTCTCTCCGCTTTTTACCTCAACCTGCGTTTCAATTTCCTGCTTATCGATAGCCAGAACTTCACCATCAGCTTGTTGTAGCACCTGCCCGGGGACATTCTGGCTGATATGCAGTTTCAGCCTGATTCGCCCTTTCTGCAAAACAGTGGGCGTAACCTCCATCCCCAGTACCGCTTCTTTAAACTCGACGGATGTCGCCCCGCTTTCTCCGCTGGAGACCTGATACGGGATCTCGCTGCCCTGCTTAATACTGGCAGGTTGCAGGTGAGAAGCCAGTAATCGCGGACTGGCGATGATATCAAGCTGCTGTTTTTGCTCCAGTGCCGACAGCTCCAGTTCCAGTAACCGACCGTTAATACGACCAATATTAAATCCCACACGGGATGTTGCTGCGGGCACCGAAAGATCGCTGGCAAGCGTAGTGACATTCCCCACTGCCCCCGGTTGTTGCGCGTCGGCCAGCGACCATTTAACCCCCAGCTCGCGCAAACTTTTTTCATTAATCGTGACGATATGCGCCGCCAGTTCCACCTGTTCAACGGGTAAATCCATTTGCGCCACCCACTTTTCCAGCGCGTTAAGCACAACGCTATTATCACGCAGCAGTAAGCGGTTGGTTCGTTTATCAACCGTCATGCTGCCTTTAGCGCTCAGCAACTTCTCTCCGGCTTTTGCCAATTCGGCGGCGTCAGCGTATTGCAAAATGATGCTGCGATGTTCCAGAGGCAGGCTGGCCTGCATTCGTGCCTGCTCATTTTCCTGGCGGGCCGCATTTTCACTCTGCCATTGCATGGAATGCACATGCAGAATGTTGCCCTCCTGGCGTAGCACTAATCCGGCGCTTTTCACGACCGTTTGCAACGCCTGCTTCCAGGGCACATCTGTCAGATGCAGTGACAGCACCCCGCCGACATCCGGTGAAACCACCAGGTTTTTCTTTTCTTGTTCCGCCAGGGCCTGCAAAACCTGCACAACAGGCACATCATCCACCACCAGCGTTACGTTTTGCGGTTTTCCCGCCTGCCCGCTGGACGCCGCGACCAGCAGCATCATGGCTATCCATCTCATCCATCGCTTCATTTACCGCTCCCTGTCGTTGCCACTGCCATTGAGCAGGCTCGCAGCTTTTCTCTGTGTTGAGAGTTAAGCTTTCAGCCGTTATCTGCGAAATCGTCCAGCCGTTTTTCAGGACGTCATTTCGCTCAACTCGCCGCCATTTGTGCTGCCCATCCTGCACGATGCCGATCGGTCGCTCACCCACGCTCACCATCCCCTGATAACGCCACGTCGACCACTCAGCTGTCTGGCAAGGGTCTTCCGGCGGTAAGAAGGGATTACGCATACCGGTCAGGATCAGCACACTGATGCATGCCAACAGCCAGCGTTCAACCGTCATTCAGATGTTCCAGTTGTAGCGTTAACAGCAGTTCAGCGCCTTCTACACTGAGAGAAAACCGGCTGACGCTCATCCCTTGTTCCGCCAGTTGGACAAACACCGGCGGGATAGCCTCCCACGCAGGCCTCAGCGTCATCTCCCCGCCCTTAATGGTGGGTTGCCAGTGGACAAGACGTATAAGGGGCGTCTGAAACAGCAACGGAGAGAATGGAATAAACGTCTCTTCAGCCTCTCCTGACGATGACGCCAGCAGATACAGGTTTCGCCATTGCGTCTGAATGGCAGCACGTTGCTGGTTTAGCGCCTCTTGTTGCATACCCCGCAGCCTGGCGGCGGGGTAAAGACATAGCGCTACCATCATAAGCAACCCTAAAATCCAGCCGCATGCGCACATAACACGAAAGCGCAGCGACTGCGCGAGCCAGGCATCACAGAGCGTTATCATGCGTGTCACTCCGCGTCAGACGATAGTAGAATTGCCAACGCCCTTGGGCATCCTGCTGCGTTTCGCCAGAACGATTTAGCGTAAACAACGGCTGCTGGCGTAATTGCGTTTCCAGCGCCTTAAGGGCGGCAAAGTTCAGCGCATTTCCCGTCAGTTCCAGCGTCCCTTGCTGCCAGGTCATTTTGGTTAACCACGCCTGTTCCGGGAGTAATTCCGCCAGTTGTTGCAGAATCTGTTGCCAGCTTTGGGTCTGGTCACGCTGTTTGTTTCGCGCTTGTACCTGTTGCCATTGTTGCAGGCGCTGCTGCAAGCGAGGCTTTAGCGCCATCAGCGCCGCTATGCGCTTATTTTCAGCCTCTACCAGCAGGAGTGCGACCCGGTTTTCCACGCTAAAAACGCTGTTATAGACTAACGTCACGCCAATGCTCAGCAGTAGAGCAGCGCTAAAGAAGACGGCCCAGAAACGCAAACAGGTATACCGCCGAGTCTGACGCCAGGGCAGAAGATTGATGGTCGATATCATCAATACGTTCCTCCCATGGCCAGTCCTAATGCAATGGTAAAGCGGTGGCTGTGTGGTGGAATTGGCGGCTGGCGAACGGACACGACGTTTAAAGGATCGAATCCGCTGGGGTCGCATAGCGCAATAGCTGTCGGGGAAAGAGATAACGTTGCGGCAAGTTCGTCGAGACGGCCAATATCGCCCGTCAATTTTCGCCCCCATGACGAGCGGGTCGCCCATAGCCACTGGGTCTCATCACGCCATACCAGACACTGTTGATGTTCGGGTAAATAAGGAATAAATCGTTGCAAGGCGCTAGCGTCCGGCGTAATCGCTTTAACCTGTACTTTCAGCGCTTGTATTAACGTCAGCAGCGTTGAAATCTCTTTGCTTTGCGCGGCAGTGACGTTAAACGCCGGGCTCAACGTGTCTTCGCTATAATCAAAATGCAGCGCATCCTGCGACATATCCAGTTCACGAGCCATCAAACCGGACAACCATGCAGTTTGCTCTGGCTCTCGCAAGGTCATTGCCGGACGAGGAAACTTTTTTTGTAACGTCCTGTTGGCGGGAAAGGAGAGATAAATATGATGTCGGCGAGGAAGCTCACGGCTCCACGGCAGTAGCGTTGCGACAAGCTGTTCTGGCTCGCGAATGTGACCATCAACGATAACCTGAGGTGCCAACGGCATACGCCACCAGCGCTGTAGAAACCAACCGGACGCGTCGTGAACGACAGCGACAGCCAGCGCTTCATGTTGCTGAATATGCAGACCAATTTTCCAGATATTAAAAGCCATTGCTGATGATCTCCGTATCACCCGTTGCTTTAACGGGTATATCAATGCGTCTGGCTTGCCTTTATACTACCGCGCGTTTGTTTATAAACTGCCCAAATGCCACTAAATGGGAAATCTCCAGTGAAGTTCGTAAAGTATTTATTAATCCTTGCAGTATGTTGCATCCTGCTGGGAGCAGGCTCGATTTATGGCCTCTATCGCTATATTGAGCCGCAATTACCTGACGTCGCGACGCTCAAAGATGTGCGTTTACAGATCCCGATGCAGGTTTACAGCGCTGACGGCGAGCTGATCGCGCAATATGGCGAGAAACGTCGAATCCCGGTCACGCTGGATCAGATGCCGCCAGTGATGGTCAAAGCTTTTATCGCCACAGAAGACAGCCGCTTTTATGAGCACCACGGGGTCGACCCGGTGGGGATCTTCCGTGCAGCCAGCGTCGCATTGTTCTCCGGTCACGCCTCACAAGGGGCGAGTACCATTACCCAACAGTTGGCGAGAAACTTCTTCCTGAGCCCGGAACGTACGCTGATGCGTAAGATCAAAGAAGTTTTCCTGGCGATCCGCATTGAACAACTGCTGAGTAAAGATGAAATCCTTGAGCTGTATCTGAACAAGATCTACTTGGGATATCGCGCCTATGGCGTGGGGGCGGCCGCGCAGGTCTATTTCGGCAAGACGGTCGATCAGCTCAGCTTAAGTGAGATTGCGGTGATTGCCGGTCTGCCAAAAGCGCCGTCAACCTTCAACCCCCTCTATTCGATGGACCGGGCCACCGCGCGACGTAACGTCGTGCTGTCGCGTATGCTGAGTGAAAATTACATTACGCAGGCCCAGTACGATCAGGCGCGCGGCGAGGCCATTGACGCCAACTATCACGCGCCGGAAATCGCCTTCTCTGCGCCGTATCTGTCTGAGATGGTGCGCCAGGAGATGTATAACCGCTATGGCGAGAAAGCCTATGAAGACGGGTATCGCATCACCACCACCATTACGCGCAAAGTGCAGCAGGCGGCCCAGCAGGCAGTACGTAACAACGTGATGGATTACGACATGCGCCACGGCTACCGCGGCCCGTCAAACGTGCTGTGGAAAGTGGGCGAAAGCAGTTGGGACAGCAAGAAAATCACCGATACGCTGAAAGCGCTGCCAACATATGGACCACTGCTGCCGGCGGTTGTCACCAGCGCCAATCCGCAGGAAGCCATTGCCGCGCTGGCGGATGGCACATCAGTTTCATTACGGATGGATGGCATGCGCTGGGCGCGTCCTTACCGCTCGGATACTCAGCAAGGTCCGACGCCGCGTAAAGTGACAGATGTGGTACAGACCGGGCAGCAAATCTGGGTACGCCAGGTTGGCGATGCCTGGTGGCTGGCGCAAGTGCCGGATGTTAACTCCGCATTGGTTTCTATTAATCCGCAAAACGGCGCGGTGTTGGCGCTGGTAGGGGGTTTTGACTTCAACCAGAGCAAGTTTAACCGTGCGACCCAGGCGCTACGCCAGGTAGGTTCCAACATCAAACCATTCCTCTATACCGCCGCAATGGATAAAGGTCTGACGCTGGCGAGCATGCTCAACGATGTGCCGATCTCCCGCTGGGATGCCGGTGCCGGTTCCGACTGGCAGCCGAAGAACTCACCGCCGCAGTATGCTGGTCCTATCCGTTTACGTCAGGGGCTGGGCCAGTCGAAAAACGTAGTGATGGTACGCGCCATGCGTGCTATGGGCGTGGATTACGCAGCAGAGTATCTGCAACGTTTCGGCTTCCCGGCACAGAACATTGTGCACACCGAATCGCTGGCGCTGGGTTCCGCCTCGTTCACACCATTGCAGGTGGCGCGCGGCTACGCAGTGATGGCGAACGGCGGCTTCCTGGTCGATCCGTATTTCATCAGTAAGATCGAAAGCGATATGGGCGGCGTTATCTTCGAAGCGAAGCCAAAAATTGCCTGCCCGGATTGTGATATTCCGGTGATTTATGGCGATACTCAGAAATCTAACGTGCTGGAAAACAGTAATGTAGAAGATGTCGCCGTCTCGCAGGAGCAGCAGAATGCCGCCGTGCCTATGCCACAGCTTGAGCAGGCCAACCAGGCGTTGGTCGCGCAGAGTGGAACGCAGGAGTACGCTCCGCACGTAATCAACACGCCGCTGGCGTTCCTGATTAAAAGCGCGCTGAACACCAATATCTTTGGGGAACCAGGCTGGATGGGGACCGGCTGGCGTGCGGGCCGCGACCTGAAACGTCACGATATCGGCGGAAAAACCGGGACTACCAACAGTTCTAAAGATGCGTGGTTCTCCGGTTACGGACCAGGCGTAGTGACATCAGTATGGATCGGCTTTGACGATCATCGCCGCAATCTGGGTCACACGACTGCTTCCGGGGCGATCAAAGATCAAATCTCCGGCTATGAAGGCGGCGCGAAGAGCGCGCAGCCTGCGTGGGATGCTTACATGAAATCCGTGCTGGAAGGTGTGCCCGAGCAGCCGCTGACGCCGCCGCCGGGTATCGTGACGGTCAATATCGATCGCAGTACCGGTCAACTGGCGAGCGGCGGTAACAGCCGCGAAGAGTATTTCATTGAAGGTACTCAGCCAACGCAACAGGCGGTACACGAGGTGGGGACAACCATTATCGATAATGGTGAGACACACGAACTGTTCTGATCAAAAAAGGCGCTTCGGCGCCTTTTTTATTGTTTGCGTATTAGTGGGATAGATATTAAAGCCGTCCCTGCCCTTTCAGCCATTCACGTACGAGGAACAATGCACTCACATTACGCGCTTCGTGGAAATCAGGGTCTTCCAGCAAATCCATTATATGCGCGAGCGGCCAGCGTACCTGCGGTAATGGCTCAGGTTCATCCCCTTCCAGCGATTCAGGATAAAGATCCTCTGCCACCACAATGTTCATTTTGCTGGAGAAATAAGACGGCGCCATGCTGAGTTTCTTCAAAAACGTCAGATCTTTCGCGCCAAATCCCACCTCTTCTTTCAGTTCCCGATTCGCCGCCTCAAATACGCTTTCACCGGGATCGATTAATCCTTTGGAAAAACCCAGTTCGTAGGACTCGGTCCCGACCGCGTATTCGCGGATAAGGATCAGGTGGTCATCCACAATCGGCACAATCATTACCGCTTCACGCGTGGAGGGCCGCATACGTTCATAAACGCGGCGTACGCCGTTGCTGAACTCAAGGTCCACGCTTTCGACCTTAAACAGCCGGGATTGGGCGACGGTTTCCACTTTCAAAATCGTGGGTTTTTGTAATGATTTGCTCATTGTGAGGGTCTTTGCTGTGAAATCTGGGGTCATTGTGCGATATACCGCACGGTTTCGGCAACGTGAATTGCCGTTTATTTACATTTATGTAACGTACTAAAAGTTAATCCCTATTTCAAATTAAAAGTCAATAGGTTGAAATAACTCCAGGAATTTGCTGATATTCCATTTTTAGTGATTTTGCTATGATTCGCATTTACTGGGCTGCGCTTTAAGATGCTCAAGTTCAACTCCACACTTGCCGATAGCCAACTAAAGAATCACGAATATTGAACAGGGTGCGACTGACCACGCCTGACAGACTAAGTAAGATGGGGAAAGCATGAGCACCATTCTGATTTTTTTAGCTGCTTTGCTGGCCTGCTCATTGCTTGCAGGGTGGCGACTCAGAACGAAATCCAGACGGAAAAATTTACCTTTGAGCAACGTCTTTTCAGACGCCTCTAAGCGTAAGCTTACGCCTGAAGAACGCAGCGCTGTCGAAAACTATCTCGAAAACCTGAGTCAAATTCAGCAAGTACCTGGTCCAACTGGCGCCAGTTCTGCGCCAGTATCGTTAACACTGAATGCCCAAAGTAACAGCGTTATTGTACTTACGCACGCGATTACACGTTACGGTATTACCACCGACGATCCTAACAAATGGCGCTATTATCTTGATTCCGTTGAGGTGCATTTGCCGCCTTTTTGGGAACAATACATCAATGACGAAAACAGCGTTGAGTTGATTCACACCAATACGTTACCGCTGGTTATTTCGCTAAACGGCCACACCCTGCAGGAATATATGCAGGAAGCGCGTGGCTATGCGTTACAGCATACCGCCTCTACCCAGGCGTCCATTCGCGGTGAAGAAAGCGAACAAATCGAACTGCTGAATATTCGTCAGGAAACCCATGAAGAGTATGCGCTCAGCCGCCCTTCTGGATTACGCGAAGCGTTACTGATCGCCGCATCATTCCTGCTGTTCTTTTTATGTTTAATCATCCCGGATACGTTTGTTCCGTGGGCAGTCGGTGGCGCGGTGCTGTTGCTCGGTGCAGGTCTGTGGGGGCTGTTCGCTCCGCCATCTAAAACCGCCCTGCGAGAAATTCATTGTCTGCGCGGGACGCCGCGTCGCTGGGGTTTGTTTGGCGAGAACGACCAGGAGCAAATTAACAATATTTCTCTGGGTATTATTGATCTGATCTATCCCCCTCACTGGCAGCCTTACATTGCGCAGGATCTTGGTCAGCAAACGGATATCGATATTTATCTCGATCGCCACGTTGTACGCCAGGGGCGTTTTTTATCCCTGCACGACGAGGTTAAAAATTTCCCGTTGCAACACTGGCTACGCAATGCCGTTATCGCTGGCGGTTCGCTGTTAGTGCTGCTGATGCTGCTGTTCTGGATCCCGTTGGATATGCCGATAAAATTCACCCTTTCCTGGATGAAAGGCGCACAGACTATCGAAGCCACCAGCGTGAAACAGCTTGAGAACGCGGGCGTCCGCGTGGGGGACACACTACACCTGAGCGGCACAGGTATGTGTAACATTCATACCCAGGGGAGCTGGAATACACAGCCCGCCACGCCGTTCATGCCTTTTGATTGCACGCAAATTATCTGGAATGACGCGCGCGCGCTACCGCTTCCTGAATCCGATCTGGTGAACAAAGCCACCGCGCTCACTCAGGCCGTAAGCCGCCAGTTGCACCCCAAACCAGATGATGATTCCCGCGTCAGCGCGTCATTACGTTCGGCAATCCAAAAGTCCGGCATGGTGTTACTGGATGATTTTGGTGAAATTGTCCTGAAAACAGCCGATCTGTGCGCAGCCAAAGATGAATGCGTGCGCTTAAAAAATGCGCTGGTTAACCTCGGTAATAGTAAAGACTGGGCCGCCCTGGTGAAACGCGCTAACGCCGGAAAACTGGATGGCGTAAATGTGCTGCTGCGTCCGGTAAGCGCCGAGTCGCTGGATAATCTGGTCAATACCTCTACGGCGCCGTTTATTTCACGCGAGACGGCGCGAGCGGCCCAGGCGCTAAATAGCCCTGCCCCCGGCGGTTTTCTGATTATCAGTGACGAGGGCAGCGATCTGGTCGATCAGCCCTGGCCGTCAACCTCCCTGTATGATTACCCGCCGCAAGAACAGTGGAACGCCTTCCAGCGTCTGGCCCAGATGCTAATGCAAACACCATTTCGCGCGGAGGGGATCGTCACCAATATCTCTACCGACGCCAACGGTACCCAGCACATTGGCCTGCACCGAATCCCGGATCGTTCAGGATTATGGCGCTACCTTGGCACGACGCTGCTGATGCTCTCCATGCTCGGATGCGCTATCTATAACAGCGTTCAGGCATTCAGACGCTACCAGCGCCATCGCTCGCGCATCGCAGAAATTCAAAGCTATTACGAAAGTTGCCTCAACCCAACGCTGATTGACGACCCGGAAAGCCTGATTCGATAACACGCTCGCGCGCCAGGATATGCTACCCTGTCGCGCATCATGTTTTCTTCTGGGGGGGTTCCATGCATATCAATATTGCCTGGCAGGATGTCGACACCGTGTTGTTAGATATGGACGGCACGCTGCTCGATCTGGCATTCGATAACTATTTCTGGCAAAAACTGGTGCCGGAAACCTATGGCGCAAAGCAGGGTATCTCTCCCCAGGAAGCCCAGGACTATATTCGCCAGCAGTATCATGCCGTGCAGCATACGCTAAACTGGTACTGCCTGGATTACTGGAGTGAGCGCCTGGATCTGGATATTTGCGCTATGACAACGGCACAGGGACCACGCGCTGTTTTGCGTGAAGATACCGTACCGTTTCTTGATGCCTTAAAAGCCAGCGGCAAGCGCCGTATTTTGCTCACCAACGCGCATCCGCATAACCTCGCGGTGAAGCTGGAGCATACCGGTCTGGCCTCACACCTTGATTTATTACTTTCCACCCACACATTTGGTTATCCCAAAGAGGATCAGCGGTTATGGCACGCTGTGGCTGAAGAAACGGGAATGAGTGCAGAGAAGACGCTGTTTATTGACGATAGCGAACCCATTCTCGACGCCGCTGCTCTGTTCGGCATTCGTTACTGCCTCGGCGTAACCAATCCCGACTCAGGTATTGCGGAAAAACAGTACGCACGCCATCCGTCATTGAATGACTACCGCCGACTGATCCCCTCACTGATGTGAAGGAGACGCCATGAAAGAAAAGCCCTCTGCTGAAGTCAGGTTGGATAAATGGCTATGGGCTGCGCGCTTTTATAAAACGCGTGCGCTGGCCCGTGAAATGGTTGAAGGCGGTAAGGTGCATTACAACGGCCAGCGCAGTAAGCCGAGCAAAATTGTCGAGCTGAACGCCACCCTCACCCTGCGCCAGGGAAATGACGAGCGGACGGTCATTATCAAGGCCATTACCGAGCAGCGTCGCCCGGCCACGGAAGCCGTTACGCTGTATGAAGAAACCGCGGAAAGCGTAGAAAAACGCGAAAAAATGGCGCTGGCGCGTAAACTTAACGCGTTAACCATGCCGCACCCGGACAGACGACCGGACAAGAAAGAACGCCGCGACCTGTTACGATTTAAACACGGCGACAGCGAGTGACTGTCACCTGCAAGAGAGATGATTATGCCGCAACATGACCAATTACATCGTTATCTGTTTGAAAACTTTGCCGTGCGCGGCGAGCTGGTGACCGTTTCGGAAACCCTGCAACAGATCCTCGAAAACCATACCTACCCGCAGCCGGTTAAAAACGTGCTGGCTGAACTGCTGGTCGCCACCAGCCTGCTTACCGCTACGCTGAAGTTTGCTGGTGATATCACCGTACAGTTGCAGGGCGATGGTCCGCTGAGCCTGGCCGTCATCAACGGCAACAACAATCAGCAGATGCGCGGCGTGGCCCGCATGCAGGGTGATATTCCTGAAGGCGCGGATCTGAAAACGCTGGTAGGCAACGGCTACCTGGTGATTACCATTACGCCGGAAGAAGGCGAGCGTTATCAGGGTGTGGTCGGTCTGGAAGGCGACACGCTGGCCGCCTGTCTGGAAGATTACTTCATGCGTTCTGAACAGCTGCCGACACGGCTGTTTATCCGTACTGGCGACGTCGATGGCAAACCCGCAGCTGGCGGAATGCTGCTGCAGGTGATGCCGGCGCAAAACGCGCAGGCAGATGATTTTGATCACCTGACCGCCCTGACCGAAACCATCAAAACTGAAGAGCTGTTGACGCTGCCAGCCAACGAAGTACTGTGGCGTTTGTACCACGAAGAAGAAGTTACCCTCTACGATCCGCAGGACGTTGAGTTCAAATGCACCTGTTCACGCGAACGCTGCGCAGGCGCACTAAAAACGCTGCCGGACGAAGAAGTGGACAGCATTCTGGCGGAAGAAGGCGAGATCGATATGCACTGCGATTACTGCGGTAGCCACTATCTGTTTAACGCAATGGATATTGCCGAGATCCGCAGCAACGCTTCCCCGGCAGACCCACAGGTCCATTAAGTTTATCAGCCCGGTAGTGTCTTCTGCCGGGCTAACTCCCGCTTACTCAGCGTAATAATGCCTCTTTAGCCGTTCGCCAAGAATCACGATAACACGCCACATTCTGGGCGCTGAATCCAGTGACTGATTCGCTACCGCCTGCCGCAGGCCAATAGATTCCATGCCCCAGCGAGTAGTTTGTGAACGTTCAACACTAACCATGTCGTCATTCAGCATCAACAGAAAGCCTCATATCGCATCAACTTCACAATTTTGAATATTGACTGACCTTTTTCGGGCCATGACGACGGGAAGTGAATCGATATTGTTTATGTATGAGTTACGTATTTTTCTTACGTGAATGCGATTACACTCACAAGATTCCCGCCAAAAACACTCTCTATTAACGTTTTAAGAACATTTTCCACAACAAAAAAGGGTTTCCTGCCATAATATCTGCCTCTTTGTGACAGGAGTCGCAGCGCATTCGGTCGCCCGTGGTTTTTCCGGATGCGTAAATCTATGAGCCTTGTCGCGGTTAGCAATCCCAAAAAAACCTTACTATTCCAGGTAATACATATTGGCTAAGGAGCAGTGAAATGCGTGTGAACAACAGTTTAACCCCGCAAGATCTCAAGGCTTATGGTATCAATGACGTTCAGGATATCGTTTACAATCCCAGCTACGACCTGTTGTATCAGGAAGAACTTGATCCAAATCTGGAAGGTTATGAGCGTGGCGTGTTAACGGATCTGGGCGCCGTTGCTGTTGATACCGGTATCTTTACCGGACGTTCGCCAAAGGATAAGTACATTGTCCGTGACGACACGACGCGTGATACGCTGTGGTGGTCCGACAAAGGTAAGGGTAAGAACGACAACAAACCGCTTTCCCCGGAAACCTGGCAACATCTGAAAGGGTTAGTCACCCAGCAACTTTCCGGCAAGCGCCTGTTTATTATTGATGCTTTCTGTGGCGCAAACGCCGATACCCGTCTTTCCGTGCGCTTCATTACCGAAGTTGCCTGGCAGGCGCATTTTGTCAAAAACATGTTCATCCGCCCAAGCGACGAAGAACTGGTTGATTTTAAACCTGATTTTATCGTGATGAACGGCGCTAAATGCACCAACCCGCAATGGAAAGAGCAGGGTCTGAACTCAGAAAACTTCGTGGCATTCAACCTGACTGAACGTATTCAGTTGATTGGTGGTACCTGGTACGGCGGCGAGATGAAAAAAGGTATGTTCTCCGTCATGAACTACCTGCTGCCGCTGAAGGGCATCGCCTCCATGCACTGCTCGGCAAACGTCGGGGAAAAAGGTGATGTGGCGGTCTTCTTTGGCTTGTCCGGCACCGGTAAAACCACGCTGTCCACCGACCCTAAACGCCGCCTGATCGGCGATGATGAACACGGTTGGGATGATGATGGCGTGTTTAACTTCGAAGGCGGTTGCTACGCTAAGACCATCAAACTGTCTAAAGATGCCGAGCCGGAGATCTACAACGCGATCCGTCGTGACGCGCTGCTGGAAAACGTCACCGTGCGCGAAGATGGTTCTATCGACTTCGACGACGGTTCCAAAACCGAAAACACCCGAGTTTCCTACCCGATTTATCACATCGAGAATATCGTTAAGCCGGTGTCAAAAGCGGGTCATGCCACCAAAGTGATCTTCCTGACCGCTGACGCGTTTGGCGTGCTGCCACCGGTGTCTCGCCTGACGGCAGATCAAACGCAGTACCACTTCCTGTCTGGCTTCACTGCCAAACTGGCCGGTACCGAACGTGGCGTCACTGAACCTACCCCAACCTTCTCTGCCTGCTTTGGCGCAGCATTCCTGACGCTGCACCCAACGCAGTACGCTGAGGTGCTGGTGAAACGTATGCAGGCGGCAGGTGCGCAGGCGTATCTGGTTAACACCGGCTGGAACGGTACTGGTAAGCGTATCTCCATCAAAGATACCCGCGCGATTATCGACGCCATTCTGAACGGTTCACTGGACGACGCAGAAACATTCCGTCTGCCGATGTTCGACCTGGCTATTCCAACCGAACTGCCGGGCGTGGATACTCGCATTCTCGATCCGCGTAATACCTACGCGTCACCGGAGCAGTGGCAGGAAAAAGCCAACGCACTGGCGAAACTGTTTATCGAGAATTTCGAGAAGTACACCGACACCCCAGCAGGTGAAGCGCTGGTTAGCGCCGGGCCGAAGCTGTAATTGACGTTGCCGGAGGGCGGTTTCGCCTTATCCGGCCTACAACAACAAAAAGGGAGGCATTTCGCCTCCCTTTCTTATGCGTCTTTCGTGGTGCCCTGCGCACGAGTGAAGGGAACCGGGAGCCAGGCGCGAATCGACAACCCACCCCGCTCGCTGGTGCCAATTTCCAGCATACCGTTATGGTTATCGATAATACGCTGCACAATCGCCAGCCCCAGGCCCGTACCGCTGGTACTACGCGCGCTGTCGCCGCGGACAAACGGCTGGAACAGATGTTTACGCTGTTCCGGCTTGATGCCCGGACCATCATCTTCCACCTGGAACCAGGCGCGATGCGGCTCCATACCGCTACTGACCTTAATCCAACCGTTACCATAGCGGGCGGCATTCACCACCATATTGGCAACCGCACGCTTGATCGACAGCGGATGCATCTTCACCTGAATGTTGCCCGGCAGCAGCGCAGTCTCAATTTCCCGCTCATAGCCGCTTTCCGCCGCGACCACTTCGCCTAACACCGAGTTCAGATCCGCCATCTCCATCGGCATCTCCTGACCGGTACGCAGGTAATCGATAAACTGCTCGATAATAGCATTACACTCTTCGATGTCCTTATTGATGGACTCTGCGAGATAACCGTCTTCCTCGCCCATCATTTCCGTCGCCAGACGGATACGCGTCAGTGGAGTACGTAGATCGTGACTCACCCCCGCCATCAGCAGCGTACGGTCATCGGCCAGTTGCTTCACGCCTGCCGCCATATGGTTAAAGGCACGGGTAACGGAACGCACCTCAGAAGCGCCATACTCACGCAACGGCGGCGGAATAATACCCTTCCCCACCTGCAACGCCGCATGTTCAAGATCCACCAGCGGTCGGTTCTGAATACGAATAAACAGCCATGCGCCGCCGATGGCCAGCAGCATGATCGCCAACGTATAGCGGAACAGCGGCGAAAAATCACCCTGATGGATCTCAGTCAGCGGCACACGTACCCAGATATTGGGCGACAGCCAGGTTTTCAACCACACGACCGGCGAGCTTTTGTTGACCTCAACGCGGACTTCGGTCGGACCACCCAACTGCTGCGCCATCTGGTGGCTTAAGAATTCATAGTGTTGCGCCCAACGCAGTCCGGCCTCTTCAGCGGCCTCGTTGGAATAGAGGGAAATACCCAACTCACGATAAATTTCCCGGCGGAACGCGGGCGGCACCACCAGTTGGGTGCCGTCCTCCAGTTGCAGTTTATCGGTCATCAGCATACGAACTTCGTAAGCCAGGACCTTATTAAACTGCTGGAGGCTCGGCAAAATCGCGAAGTTCAGCACGACCAGGTAAGTCGTCACCAGGCTGGCAAACAGCAAGGTGACGATGAGCAATAATGTGCGGGCAAACGAACTTCGTGGTGAGAAGCGCATTCGCCTCATGCTTTAGAACCGTCCGGAACAAAAACGTAGCCCAGGCCCCATACGGTCTGGATATAACGCGGATGCGCCGGATCTTCTTCCACCATACGGCGCAGACGAGAAATCTGTACGTCGATGGAACGTTCCATCGCCGAGTATTCACGACCACGAGCCAGGTTCATCAGCTTGTCGCGAGACAGCGGCTCACGCGGGTGGCTTACCAGCGCTTTCAGTACCGCAAATTCCCCGCTGGTGAGCGGCATCGGTTCATCTTCGCGGAACATTTCACGCGTACCGAGGTTCAGTTTGAACTTACCAAAGGCAATAACCGCTTCTTCCTGAGAAGGTGCGCCCGGCAGTTCGTTCGCCTGACGACGCAGTACGGCACGAATACGCGCCAGCAGTTCACGCGGGTTAAACGGTTTCGGAATGTAATCGTCAGCGCCGATTTCCAGCCCTACGATACGATCAACTTCTTCACCCTTCGCGGTCACCATAATGATCGGCATCGGGTTGCTTTGGCTGCGCAGGCGACGGCAAATAGACAGGCCGTCTTCACCCGGCAGCATTAAATCCAGCACCATCAGGTGAAAGGACTCACGGGTCAGCAGACGATCCATCTGCTCAGCGTTTGCGACGCTTCGAACCTGGAAGCCCTGCTCGGTCAGATAACGTTCCAGAAGCGCACGTAAGCGCATGTCGTCATCGACCACCAGAATCTTATAGTTCTCTTGCATTGTTATTACTCCCAAAGGTTCGCAACAATTAAGTGTATATTCTTAAGAAAGCTCACGTGAGTCACCAGCGAATTCTGGTATGAATTCCAGGCTAAATTGTTACAAAGCATATTAAACAGCAGCTTAAGTATACAATGTTTCTCGCAATACATTATTTATTCTGTTGATATGCTCACGTAATACTAATTGTGCGCATCATCACAGAGTTGAAGGTAAAACAATAAGATGAAAACGCCCCTGATAACCCGTGAAGGGTATGAAAAACTCAAACAAGAACTGAATTATCTCTGGCGTGAAGAGCGCCCGGAAGTCACCAAAAAGGTCACCTGGGCCGCAAGTCTGGGCGACCGCAGCGAAAATGCCGACTACCAGTATAATAAAAAGCGCCTGCGCGAAATCGACCGCCGCGTTCGTTATTTGACCAAGTGCATGGAAAATCTGAAAATCGTCGATTACTCCCCGCAACAGGAAGGGAAAGTCTTCTTTGGCGCATGGGTCGAGATTGAAAATGACGATGGCGACATCCGCAAATTCCGCATTGTCGGCTACGATGAGATCTTCGGCCGTAAAGATTACATCTCTATCGATTCGCCAATGGCGCGGGCGCTGCTGAAAAAAGAGGTCGGCGATCTCGCGGTAGTAAACACCCCAGGCGGCGAAGCCAGTTGGTACGTAAACGAGATCGAATACGTGAAGTGAGACCGGAACAATCCGAAGCCCCCGTAGATGACTGGCATTTTTGCCAGTCAATCCGTATAACTATCCCCTGATTTTTTATCCTATAGACGAAGCTATCCATGATGAATGATTCTTTCTGCCGCATTATCGCAGGTGAAATTCAGGCTCGTGCTGAACAGGTAGAAGCTGCCGTTCGCCTGCTTGATGAAGGGAACACCGTGCCGTTTATCGCACGTTATCGTAAGGAAATCACCGGCGGTCTGGACGATACGCAATTGCGTAATCTGGAGACCCGTCTGGGATATCTGCGTGAACTGGAAGACCGCCGTCAGGCGATCCTGAAATCTATCGGCGAGCAAGGCAAACTGACCGACGATCTGGCGAATGCGATCAACGGTACGTTAAGTAAGACCGAACTCGAAGATCTCTATCTGCCGTACAAACCCAAGCGCCGCACCCGTGGGCAAATCGCCATTGAAGCCGGGCTGGAGCCGCTGGCTGACCTGCTGTGGAACGAACCCTCCCACGACCCGGAAACGGAAGCCGCCAAATACCTCAACGCCGAAAACGGCGTGGCGGACACCAAAGCCGCTCTCGACGGCGCGCGCTACATTCTGATGGAGCGTTTCGCAGAAGACGCCGCGCTGCTGGCAAAAGTTCGTGATTACCTGTGGAAAAACGCGCATTTGGTTTCTACCGTGGTCAGCGGTAAAGAAGAGGAAGGGGCGAAGTTC
Organism: Citrobacter werkmanii; assembly: GCF_008693645.1. Lineage (NCBI taxonomy): Bacteria > Pseudomonadati > Pseudomonadota > Gammaproteobacteria > Enterobacterales > Enterobacteriaceae > Citrobacter > Citrobacter werkmanii. The sequence continues at coordinate 4,749,817 of NZ_CP044101.1, forward strand.
CGTGACTACTTCGACCACCACGAACCGATTTCTACCGTGCCATCCCACCGCGCGCTGGCCATGTTCCGTGGGCGTAACGAAGGCATGTTACAGCTTTCATTGAATGCCGATCCGCAATTCGATGAGCCGCCAAAAGAGAGCCACGGCGAGCAGATTATCCAGGAACATCTGGGACTGCGCCTGAATAACGCACCTGCCGACAGCTGGCGTAAAGGCGTGGTGAGCTGGACGTGGCGCATCAAAGTGCTGATGCACCTTGAAACCGAGCTGATGGGTACCGTGCGCGAACGTGCGGAAGATGAAGCGATTAACGTCTTTGCCCGCAACCTGCATGACCTGCTGATGGCCGCCCCAGCCGGACTGCGCGCCACAATGGGCCTCGATCCGGGTCTGCGTACCGGGGTAAAAGTGGCTGTGGTTGACGGTACCGGCAAACTGGTCGCTACCGATACCATTTACCCGCATACCGGTCAGGCCGCCAAAGCCGCCGTCGCCGTTGCAGCGTTGTGTGAAAAATACAACGTTGAGCTGGTGGCGATTGGTAATGGTACGGCGTCGCGCGAAACCGAGCGTTTCTTCCTCGACGTACAGAAACAGTTCCCGCAAGTCACCGCGCAGAAAGTAATCGTCAGCGAAGCCGGCGCGTCAGTGTACTCCGCTTCTGAGCTGGCGGCGCTGGAGTTCCCGGACCTTGATGTTTCGCTGCGTGGGGCGGTGTCGATCGCCCGTCGTCTGCAGGATCCGCTGGCTGAGCTGGTGAAAATCGATCCGAAATCTATCGGCGTGGGCCAGTATCAGCACGACGTAAGCCAGACGCAGCTGGCGCGTAAGCTGGATGCGGTAGTGGAAGACTGCGTAAACGCCGTCGGCGTGGATCTGAACACCGCCTCCGTACCGCTGCTGACCCGCGTGGCGGGCCTGACGCGCATGATGGCGCAGAACATCGTGGCCTGGCGTGACGAGAACGGCCAGTTCCAGAACCGTCAGCAACTGCTCAAAGTCAGCCGTCTGGGCCCTAAAGCCTTTGAACAGTGCGCGGGCTTCTTGCGTATCAATCACGGCGATAATCCACTGGATGCCTCCACCGTTCACCCGGAAGCCTATCCGATTGTGGAACGCATTCTGGCCGCCACCGAGCAATCGCTGCGCGATCTGATGGGCAACAGCAGCGAACTGCGCAATCTGAAAGCCGCCGATTTTACCGACGAGCGCTTCGGGGTACCAACCGTCACCGACATCATCAAAGAGCTGGAAAAACCGGGTCGCGACCCGCGTCCTGAATTCAAAACCGCACAGTTTGCTGATGGCGTAGAAACCATGAACGATCTGCAACCGGGGATGATTCTGGAAGGAGCCGTCACCAACGTCACCAACTTCGGCGCGTTTGTCGATATCGGCGTACACCAGGACGGTCTGGTGCATATCTCTTCACTGTCGAATAAGTTCGTCGAAGATCCCCACACCGTGGTGAAAGCGGGCGACATTGTGAAGGTGAAAGTGCTGGAAGTGGACCTGCAGCGTAAGCGTATCGCGCTGACTATGCGTCTGGATGAGCAGCCAGGTGAAACCAACGCGCGTCGCAGTGGTGGAAATAACGATCGTACTCAGGGCAATCGCCCGGCTCCAAAAGCCGCGAAACCTCGTGGCCGTGACGCTCAGCCTGCGGGCAACAGCGCCATGATGGATGCGCTGGCAGCGGCAATGGGTAAAAAGCGCTAAGTTTAAACCATGTGCCGGATAGCGGTGTAAATACCGTATCCGGCATATTTACTATATTATCTTCTCTCTTCCTCATTATATTTATCACTTCATTAACAGATGAAACCTTAATTAAACATTAAGGATTTCAATAATTGCTAGCGCGAATCATTCGTCCCCAACCAGAATAAATATTGAGGAATATCAAAATTGGCTCAAATTATTATCTAATTGTACATTCCGTCACACTTATTCTATTGATGATAGAAACCATTCTCATTATCATTGGTTTGTTGATTATTTACTCTTTCCTTACGTTGGCTAATCATCTGGTCTCATGCCGCCCTGTCGCCCCATGAGGTAATCACCCAGTTAGCGAGATATAAGTAGGTCCCTATGCAATTCACTCCTGACAGTGCGTGGAAAATTACCGGTTTTGCCCGTGAAATCAGCCCGGCTTATCGTCAGAAACTGTTGTCACTTGGCATGCTACCCGGCTCATCCTTCAACGTGGTTCGCGTCGCCCCGCTCGGCGATCCTATCCATATTGAAACGCGTCGCGTAAGTCTGGTATTGCGTAAAAAGGATTTGGCGTTATTAGAAGTGGAAGCGGTGTCCTGTTAATACAGTGAGTCTATAAAAATGAAAAAACTAACCATTGGTTTAATTGGTAATCCTAATTCCGGCAAGACAACCTTATTCAACCAGCTCACCGGCGCGCGTCAGCGTGTAGGCAACTGGGCTGGCGTTACCGTTGAGCGTAAAGAAGGTCATTTCGCCACGACGGACCATCAGGTCACGCTGGTCGACTTACCCGGCACCTATTCACTGACGACAATCTCGTCGCAGACCTCTCTTGATGAGCAAATCGCCTGCCACTACATTTTAAGCGGCGACGCGGATCTGTTGATCAACGTGGTCGATGCCTCAAACCTTGAGCGCAACCTCTACCTGACGTTGCAACTGCTTGAGCTGGGCATTCCCTGTATCGTCGCTCTGAACATGCTGGATATTGCTGAGAAACAGCAAATCCGTATCGATATCGACGCCCTCTCCGCCCGTCTTGGCTGCCCGGTGGTTCCGCTGGTCTCCACCCGCGCCCGCGGCATTGAAGCGTTGAAGCTGGCGATCGATCGCTACAAGGAAAACGACACCGTCGAACTGGTGCATTATGCCCAGCCGTTGTTGCAGGAAGCCGATTCCCTCGCCGATGCGATGGCCAAAGATATGCCGCTAAAACAACGCCGCTGGCTGGGCCTGCAAATGCTGGAAGGCGATATCTACAGCCGTGCCTACGCCGGTGAGGCCGCGCAAAACCTCGATGCCGCCATTGCGCGTCTGAGTGAAACAATGGACGATCCCGCGCTGCATATCGCCGATGCGCGTTACCAATGCATCGCCGCAATCTGCGATACCGTCAGTAATACCCTGACGGCAGAGCCGAGCCATTTCACCACCGCGGTGGATAAAATTGTCCTCAACCGCTTCCTCGGGTTGCCGATTTTCCTGTTCGTGATGTACCTGATGTTCCTGCTCGCCATTAACATTGGCGGCGCACTGCAGCCGTTATTCGATGTGGGTTCCGTGGCGCTGTTTATTCATGGTATTCAATGGATTGGCTATACGCTGCACTTCCCGGACTGGCTCACTATCTTCCTGGCGCAAGGTCTTGGCGGCGGGATTAACACCGTGCTGCCGTTGGTGCCGCAAATCGGCATGATGTACCTGTTCCTCTCTTTCCTTGAAGACTCCGGTTACATGGCGCGCGCTGCGTTTGTGATGGACCGTCTGATGCAGGCACTGGGACTGCCGGGCAAATCGTTTGTCCCGCTGATAGTCGGCTTTGGCTGCAACGTACCGTCGGTGATGGGCGCCCGTACGCTGGATGCGCCACGTGAACGTCTGATGACCATCATGATGGCGCCGTTTATGTCCTGCGGCGCACGTCTGGCGATTTTCGCCGTCTTTGCCGCGGCTTTCTTTGGTCAGAACGGCGCGCTGGCGGTCTTCTCGTTGTACGTACTGGGTATCATCATGGCGGTGCTGACCGGCCTGATGCTCAAACACACCATCATGCGTGGCGAAGCAACACCATTCGTCATGGAGCTGCCGGTATACCATGTGCCGCACATCAAGAGCCTGATTATTCAGACCTGGCAACGTCTGAAAGGCTTCGTGCTGCGTGCCGGTAAAGTGATTATCATCGTCAGTATTTTCCTCAGCGCCTTTAACAGCTTCTCGCTAAGCGGGAAAATCGTCGATAACATCAACGACTCTGCTCTGGCTTCCGTCAGCCGCGTCATCACCCCAGTCTTCAAGCCGATTGGCGTCCACGAAGATAACTGGCAGGCAACCGTCGGTCTGTTCACCGGTGCGATGGCAAAAGAGGTGGTTGTCGGTACGCTGAACACGCTTTACACCGCAGAAAACATTCAGGAAGAAGAATTCAATCCGGCAGATTTCCACCTCGGTGACGAGCTGTTCAGTGCGGTGGATGAAACCTGGCAAAGCCTGAAAGACACCTTCAGCCTGAGCGTGCTGGCCAACCCTATTGAAGCCAGCAAAGGCGACGGCGAGATGGCTACAGGCGCAATGGGCGTGATGGGCGAGAAATTTGGCAGCGCCGCCGCCGCGTACAGCTACCTGATTTTCGTGCTGCTGTATGTCCCGTGCATTTCAGTGATGGGGGCTATCGCACGTGAATCCAGCCGTGGTTGGATGGGCTTCTCGATCCTGTGGGGCCTGAACATCGCCTATTCACTGTCAACGCTGTTTTATCAGACCGTCAGCTACAAAGCGCATCCGACTTACAGTCTGGTGTGCATCTTAGCCGTCATTCTGTTTAACATCGTGTTGCTGGGTCTGCTGCGCCGTGCCCGCAGCCGGGTGGATCTCTCACTGCTGTCAACCAACAGAACAGCTAGCTCCTGCTGTTCCAGTACCACTGGCGATTGCCATTAAGGCTGAAAACGATGGCATCGCTTATTCAGGTTCGTGATTTACTGGCGCTGCGGGGGCGCATGGAGGCAAAGCAAATTAGCCACACGCTGCATACCCCGCAGCCAATGATTGACGCCATGCTGAATCAGTTAGAAAAGATGGGCAAAGCGGTGCGGATTCAGGAAGATGCCGATGGGTGTCTGTCCGGAAGCTGCAAGAGTTGCCCGGAAGGTAAAGCCTGCCTGCGCGAGTGGTGGGCTTTGCGCTAGTTTGCCGCTCCTGCCGGACTCAGCGTTTATGCTGATATCCGGCTTTTTGCGTAACGGCTCCCACAACGATTTTACTGTTTCAGCAAAACAGATCTATCCCTCAGCCTTCCGCGCAGAACTATCAACTCGCGGATGATTACTGTCGTTCGGGCAAGTAGAGTCTCGTCATCTTATTTCCCAGGTGACGGATCGCCATGAATACTGACACGACGGCTACGCCGCATGACGCGATTTTCAAAACGTTTTTGAACCACCCTGCAACCGCCCGCGATTTTCTGCAACTTCATCTACCCGACGCTTTGCGTGTACTTTGCGATCTGAACACACTACAACTGGAATCAGGCAGCTTTATTGAAGACGATTTACGCGCGTACTATTCAGACGTGTTGTGGTCGCTGAAAACTCGTGAAGGCGATGGCTACATTTACACCATCATTGAACATCAGAGTACCGCGGATGCTCATATGGCATTTCGCCTCATGCGCTATGCCATTGCCGTAATGCAGCGACATCTGGACGCGGGCCATAAGAAACTACCGTTGGTGATCCCCATACTTTTTTATCATGGCACCGTCAGCCCATATCCATATTCACTCTGCTGGCTGGACGAATTTGACGACCCGGAGGCAGCCAGACCACTTTATGCCACAGCATTTCCATTGGTCGATATCACCGTTGTGCCCGATGACGAGATCATGCAGCACCGCCGGATGGCGCTGTTGGAGCTCATCCAAAAGCATATTCGTAAACGCGATTTGATGGGGTTAGTTGAAAAACTCGCCATCCTGCTTGTTAAAGGACATGCTAATGACAACCAGTTGAAAGCCCTGTTTAATTACCTGATGCAGGCCGGTGACACCGCGCGTTTTAGCGAATTTATTCACCAGGTCGCCGAACGTTTACCTCAACATAAGGAAAAGTTGATGACTATTGCCGAAAGATTACGTCAGGAAGGGCACCTTAATGGTCTTCAGGAAGGTCACAGGAAAGGGTTACTACAGGGGTTACGAGAGGGTTTGCAACAAGGCAAACGAGAGGAAGCTCTACGCATTGCAACAACCATGTTGGCAGATGGTATAGACCCGCTGACCATCTGCAGAATCACCGGCCTGACCGCTGAGGATCTGGCTACGTGCAGCCATTAATCACCAGCCCGGCAGTATGATTCCACCGGGCAAAACAGCGGATTTATAGCCGCTGTTTTAACGCCACCAGCACTGAGCAGAACTCCGTCGGATGTGAGATAAACGGCGCATGCGCCGCTTTGGCAAACACCAACGACTCGCTTTGCGGCCACAAGGTATCCAGCATCGGGACGACTTTGCGCGGAACCAAACCATCAAGATAACCGTACATCCGCAGGAAAGGTATATCCACAGAACATAACGGCTCACGCAGATCGACCGTTTTCAGGATCTCCAGCCCGCCATTAAGCACCTCGACGTCCGGCATGGGTAATGCCAGCACCGTTTTCTTCAGCGCTCGCGCATCCTGACGCGCGGTTTCAGTACCCATCGTTTGCAAGGCCAGAAAACGCTCAACCGTACGCTGGAAATCTTCGCTCAACTGTTGCTGGAAACCGGCCAGTACTTCCGGCTTAATGCCCGGCCATTCGTCGCGCGCGCTAAAACAAGGTGAAGATGCCACGGTAACCAGCGCCTGAACACGCTCAGGATGCGTTAACGCCACCTGACTGGCGACCAGCCCCCCGAGACTCCAGCCGAGCCAGATGGCTTTCTCCGGCGCCTGTTTTAATACCCGCCCGGCCATCTCTTCCAACGACATTGCGCCGAACCCCTGGCTACGACCAAATCCCGGCAAGTCGACAAGATGCAGCGTGAAATGCGAGCTCAGTTCCTCACTTATGCAATGCCATACTTCCGCGTTCAGTCCCCATCCGTGCAGCAGCACAAGATGGCAATTTCCCGAACCCTGGGTCTGCCACCAGATGTCATTCATCAGTTATTGTTCTCTTTTAGCCTGAAAGGATGCATCTATGCTAACAGTACCAGGATTGTGCTGGCTATGCCGAATGCCGTTGACGTTGGGGCACTGGGGGATCTGTTCGGTTTGCACGCGGGCAACGCGTCAGCCTCTCTGCCGATGTCCTCAATGCGGACTACCTGCCGCACATCCTTCGCTTCCCTGCGGTCGTTGCCTGCAAAAACCCCCGCCATGGCAGCGTCTGATCGCCGTCAGCGACTATATTCCTCCGCTGAGCGGACTTATCCACCAGTTTAAGTTTTCACGCCGCAGCGAAATGGCCAGTGCTCTTTCACGTTTACTGTTGCTGGAGGTATTACAGGCCCGGCGCGTCAGCGCTCTTCCTCTGCCGGACAGAATAGTTAGCGTCCCGCTCTGGCAACGCCGACACTGGCGCAGAGGATTTAATCAGAGTGATTTACTGTGTCGCCCTTTGGCGCGCTGGCTTGGATGCGACTGGGACAGGCAGGCCATCACACGGGTTCGGGCCACCGCCACACAACACTATCTCAGCGCCAGATTACGCAAACGTAACCTGAAAAATGCCTTTCGCCTTGAATTGCCGGTGCAGGGACTCCATATGGTTATTGTGGATGATGTCGTCACTACCGGAAGTACCGTCGCGGAAATCGCGCAGCTGCTTTTACGCAACGGCGCGGCGACTGTCCAGGTATGGTGCCTGTGTCGAACCTTGTAGAGCCTCGATGATGGGCGTATTATAACCAAGTAAAATAGTCAACTATTAGGCCATTACTATGATCCATATTTCCGATGCTGCACAAGCGCACTTTGCCAAACTGCTGGCAAATCAGGAAGAAGGGACACAAATTCGCGTATTTGTGATTAATCCCGGCACGCCTAACGCTGAATGCGGCGTTTCTTATTGCCCGCCCGACGCCGTGGAAGCAACCGACACCGCCATTAAATTTGACCTGCTGACCGCATATGTTGATGAACTGAGCGCACCGTATCTGGAAGATGCAGAAATCGATTTCGTTACCGACCAGTTAGGCTCCCAGCTGACGCTGAAAGCGCCAAACGCCAAAATGCGTAAAGTTGCCGATGATGCGCCGCTGATGGAACGCGTAGAGTACATGCTGCAATCGCAGATCAACCCACAGTTGGCAGGCCATGGTGGCCGCGTCTCTCTGATGGAGATCACCGATGAAGGCTACGCCATTCTGCAATTTGGCGGCGGCTGTAACGGCTGTTCAATGGTAGATGTAACGCTGAAAGAAGGTATCGAGAAACAGCTGCTGGCTGAATTCCCTGAACTGAAAGGCGTTCGCGATTTAACCGAACACCAGCGTGGTGAGCACTCTTACTACTAACGACCAGACCTGCAAGGCCCGATCAGGCGCATCCGCGTCGCCATCGGGCATTGATGCCGGATGGCAGCGTAAACGCTTTATCCGGCCTGCACCCTTACATTTCTCTGCATGTCCCCTGCAACAACTCCGCTATAATTTGACCCGCCTCTCATAATTTAAATTTTGCCTGCTCAGGTGATTTTCAAGCGCTGCATGTTACCCGTATCATTCATATCAGCACCTAACACACCCATAACAGCCAGCTAAACTAATTAGTTTTGACGGTAATCAGCATTGGTGCTGTGAATACTCGGTTCCCGGTCGGGACAATCGGAATTTGTCATCTAAACACTGACGTTACCCATAACAAAGTAAAGGCCAGGTAAATCATGCCATTAGTCATCGTTGCTATCGGTGTAATCTTGTTACTTCTCCTGATGATCCGTTTCAAAATGAACGGCTTCATCGCTCTCGTCCTGGTGGCGCTTGCTGTCGGATTGATGCAAGGGATGCCGCTGGATAAAGTCATCGGTTCTATTAAAGCCGGCGTCGGCGGAACCCTTGGCAGCCTCGCCCTGATTATGGGTTTTGGCGCCATGTTGGGCAAAATGCTGGCAGACTGCGGCGGCGCACAGCGCATCGCCACCACGCTGATTGCTAAATTCGGCAAAAAACACATTCAGTGGGCGGTAGTATTAACCGGTTTCACCGTCGGTTTTGCCCTGTTCTACGAAGTCGGCTTCGTACTGATGCTGCCGCTGGTGTTCACGATTGCCGCGGCGGCAAACATCCCGCTGCTGTACGTTGGTGTCCCGATGGCTGCTGCGCTGTCCGTCACGCACGGTTTCCTGCCGCCTCACCCGGGTCCGACTGCTATCGCCACCATTTTCCACGCAGATATGGGTAAAACCCTGCTGTTTGGTACGATTCTGGCCATCCCGACCGTTATTCTCGCCGGTCCGGTGTACGCGCGCTTCCTGAAAGGCATCGATAAACCAATCCCGGAAGGTTTGTACAGCGCAAAAACCTTCACCGAAGAAGAGATGCCAGGCTTTGGCGTCAGCGTCTGGACCTCTTTGGTTCCGGTTATCCTGATGGCGATGCGCGCCGTCGCGGAGATGATTCTGCCTAAAGGTCATGCTTTCCTGACGGTTGCAGAATTCCTTGGCGACCCGGTCATGGCTACGCTTATCGCGGTGCTGATTGCGATGTTCACGTTTGGTCTGAACCGTGGACGTTCGATGGATCAGATTAACGACACGCTGGTGTCCTCAATCAAAATCATCGCGATGATGCTGTTGATCATCGGTGGTGGCGGTGCCTTCAAACAGGTTCTGGTTGATAGCGGCGTGGACAAATACATCGCTTCAATGATGCACGGCTCGAACGTTTCTCCGCTGCTGATGGCATGGTCTATCGCTGCGGTACTGCGTATCGCGCTGGGTTCCGCAACCGTTGCAGCTATCACCGCAGGTGGGATAGTGGCGCCGCTGATTGCGACGACCGGCGTAAGCCCTGAGCTGATGGTTATTGCAGTCGGTTCCGGCTCCGTCATTTTCTCCCACGTGAACGATCCTGGCTTCTGGCTGTTCAAGGAGTACTTCAACCTGACTATCGGTGAGACCATCAAGTCATGGTCAATGCTGGAGACCATTATCTCCATCTGCGGTCTGGTAGGTTGTCTGCTGCTGGGCATGGTGGTCTGATAAAACGGTGCCGGGTGGCGCTTCGCTTACCCGGCCTACCGCAGTCATTGTAGGCCGGATAAGACGCATTCTGCGCCGCCATCCGGCCAACTAACACTATTTCTTCTTCGCAGCGGCTTTTCGGCGTTTATCCAAATCCTTAATCAGCTTGTTCACCCCGTCATCGGCGAACATCTGCTCCAACGTAGCGGTGAGCTTACGCCGCCAGTTTTTGTACTGGTCGCTGGTCCCCGGGATGTTGACCGGATCCGCCATTCCTAACCAGTCCTCCGGTTGCAGGCCCAGCAGCGCACTGTTGCTGTCAGCGATGTAGCGTTGCATGCCACGATTAAGCATCGGCGTCATCGACATCAGCGAGGCCTTGTGACCCGCGCGTTTTGGCAGACAGCCATATTTGTGCAGCGCGTCCAGCAGCCCTTGTTTCGCCAACTCCCGGTCCTGATATAACCCTCGTAGCACAACCTCATCCGGGTACAGACCCAGCGCTCTACCCAGCGTCAGATCGCCGCTATCCCAATAACCTTTAAGCGTGGGAAGGTCATGCGTCGCCGCGACTGCCATTGATTGTTCCGGGTACGCTTTCGGCGCACGGAAGTTTTTCTCATGGTCATTCTCAAAGTAAAGCACTTTGTAGGAGTACACGCCGCTATCGCGCAGCTTGCTGACGATCTCCACCGGCACAGTACCCAGATCTTCACCAATCACCATGCAGTGATGACGTTTACTTTCCAGCGCCAGAATTGAAAGAAGATCGTCGACCGGATAATGCACGTAGGCGCCGTGATCGGCCGTTTCACCGTAGGGGATCCACCACAGACGCAGCATCGACATAACATGATCGATACGCAATGCGCCGCAGTTCTGCATATTGGCGCGCAGCAGCTCGATAAAAGGTTCGTAAGCGCGGGCTGTGATGATGTGCGGATCCATCGGCGGCAGCCCCCAGTTCTGACCCAGCGGACCGAGAATATCCGGCGGCGCGCCAACCGAGGCTTTCAGGCAGTACAGCTCACGGTCGCACCAGGTTTCCGCCCCCCCTTCTGCCACGCCGACCGCCAGATCGCGATACAGCCCGACAGGCATCGCAAAACCCTGACTCGTTTCCCAGCAGTCAGCGAACTGGGTATACGCCAGCCACTGAAGCCACAGGTAGAAGTCCACGTCATCACGATGCGCTTCGCAGAACTGTTTGACCTCTGGCGAGTCCACCGACTGGAAAGCCTCTGGCCACACCGGCCAGCCCCAGCGCAATGCGTCTTCTTTCACCTGATGCGCATGCAGGGCGTCAAAGGCCGCCTGCCAGTACAGGCTATCCCCTTCCTGAGCCACAAACTGGCGAAATGCCGCCATCTGCTCATCATCACGCGCAGAGAAGCTTTTCCACGCCATACGTAGAGCCGTCATCTTCAGTGCGGTAACGGTAGAGTAATCCACCCATACGGCATCTCGCGCCTTTTGCAGGGCTTGCTGAGTCGTGGGTTTCTGCCACCAGGCCTGTGCCTCTTTACTGTGGTGGAAATCGTCTACTGCGTTGACATCAATATAAATAATATTCAGCCAGCGACGTGACGATGGGCTGTATGGACTTGCACTTTCCGGGTTCGCCGGATACAGCGCATGAATAGGATTCAGGCCGATAAACGCGCCGCCGCGTTGTGCCACATCCACCAACATGGCGCGGAGATCGCCAAAGTCGCCAATCCCCCAGTTTTTTTCTGAACGTAGGGTGTAAAGCTGAACGCATGCCCCCCACAGCTTCTGCCCGGCCAACAACGCCTGCGGTTCGTAACAGCGCTTCGGCGCCACGATGATACGGCAATGTGTACGCAACTCCCCCTGAGTCAGGGTAAGCGTGTGATACCCCTCCGGCAGCTTCGCCGGAAGGTTGAAAGATTTACCGCCGACGGCATGCCCTTTGTGCTGCACACCCTCTTCGGTGGTTAGCAGCCAGGTAAACTCTCCACTTCCCTCAACCGCCAACGGCATTTTTTTGCCCGCGGTATAAACCATGACGTTCGGCACCGGGGTCACCGCCACCTTCGTGGCGGCGGTGGTGCGATGCATGGCGTCAAGCAAACGCCGCTTGGTTTCGGCGCCAATAGACTGCGGTTTACCGTGGGCATTAATGTAATGTGGGCTGATCCCCGCCGCCAGCGCGGCATTATCCAGACGTTTGCTTTCCATCGCGCTTCCTTAACGTTTCGCCTGCCAGATACGAGCCTGATAATCGCGAATAGAGCGATCTGAACTGAACATGCCGCAACGTGCGGTATTCAGAATTGCCGCCCGGGTCCAGGCGTCCTGGTCACGGTACAACACGTCAACCTGCTTCTGGGCTGCAACGTAGGCCGCGAAGTCCGCCATGACCAGATACGGATCACCGCCCTGCTTACCAATACTGTGCAGCATCTGGTCAAAGGCATGTTTATCGCCGTCGCTGAATTTTCCGCTTTCCAACTCCTTCAGAACAGCATCCAGCACCTTATCTTTCTTACGCCATTTCACCGGGTCATAGCCTTTCGCTTTCAGGGCTTTCACCTCTTCCACGGTATGACCAAAGATAAAGATATTTTCGTCGCCCACCTTCTCGGCGATTTCGACGTTGGCGCCATCCAGCGTACCGACGGTTAACGCGCCGTTCAGCGCCAGTTTCATGTTACCTGTGCCGGAAGCCTCTTTGCCCGCGGTTGAGATCTGCTCAGAGATATCCGCCGCCGGAATCAGCATTTCCGCTGCCGAGACACAATAATCCGGCAGGAAGACGACTTTCAGCTTGTCGCCGATTTTCGGGTCGTTATTGATGGTTTCCGCCACCTTGTTGATAGCGAAGATAATATTTTTCGCCAGGTAGTAACCCGGAGCGGCTTTCGCGCCAAACAGGAAGACGCGCGGCACGCGATCCGCCTGCGGGTTTTCACGAATTTCTTTGTACAGCGCCAGAATATGCAGCAAGTTCAGATGCTGACGCTTGTACTCATGCAGACGTTTGATCTGAATATCAAAGATTGCCTGCGGATTGATTTCAATACCTGTCCGTACTTTCACAAACTCTGCCAGGCGCTTTTTATTCGCCAGCTTAATGTCACGATAAGTCTGACGGAACTTCGCGTCGTCGGCGTATTTTTCTAGGTTAATCAACTGGTCGAGGTCGTTGGCCCACTCTTTTTTCAGCGATTTATCCAGCAGCGCGGCAAGCGCCGGGTTGCACTGTTTGATCCAGCGACGCGGGGTAATCCCGTTGGTGACGTTATGGAATTTGTTAGGCCAGAGCTGGTGATATTCCGGGAACAGATCTTTCACCACCAGATCGGAGTGCAGCGCCGCCACGCCGTTAACTGCAAAACCGCTGACCACGCACATATTGGCCATACGTACCTGTTTATTATGCACCACCGCCAGTTTCGCCCACACTTCAGCATTACCCGGCCAGGTTTTATCGACCAGTTTCTTAAAGCGGTCGTTAATCTCTTTGATGATTTGCATATGGCGCGGCAGTAGCGCTTTCACCAACTTCTCATCCCAACACTCCAACGCCTCCGGCATCAGGGTATGGTTGGTGTACGCAAAGGTTTTGCTGGTAATGGCCCACGCATCGTCCCAGCTCATCTGATGCTCATCAATCAGCACACGCAGCAGCTCAGGGATCGCGATGGTCGGGTGAGTATCGTTCAACTGAATCACTTCGAAATCGGCCAGCTCATGCAGTTTACGCCCTGCCAGATGATGGCGGCGCAGAATGTCGGCTACGGAGCAGGCGCACTGGAAGTACTGCTGCATCAGGCGCAGCTTTTTACCCGCGGTGTGGTTGTCGTTCGGGTACAGCACCTTGGTTAGTTTCTCAGCGTCGATACCCTGCTGCTCAGCGCGCAGGAAATCACCGTCATTAAATTTAGTCAGGTTAAACGGATGCGCGTGGCTGGCCTGCCACAGACGCAGCGGTTGCGCCACGCCGTTACGGTAGCCGAGAACCGGCAGATCCCAAGCCTGACCGGTGATGATAAATCCCGGCTCCCAGTGTCCCTCTTTGGTGACTTTACCGCCAATGCCTACCTGCACATCTAACGCCTCGTTGTGACGGAACCACGGATAGCTACCGCGATGCCAGTCATCCGGGGCTTCCATCTGCTGACCGTCGGCAAAAGACTGGCGGAACAGGCCGTACTGGTAGTTGAGACCATAGCCCGTCGCCGACTGGCCGACCGTCGCCATCGAATCCAGGAAGCAGGCCGCCAGACGCCCCAATCCACCGTTACCTAACGCCGGATCGATCTCTTCTTCCAGCAGATCGGTCAGATTGACGTCGTGCGCTTTCAGTTCATCGCTCACCGCCTGATACCAGCCCAGATTGAGTAAGTTGTTGCCGGTCAGACGACCAATCAAAAATTCCATCGAGATGTAGTTAACATGGCGCTGATTTTTTGCCGGTTTCACCGCTGGCTGGGCGCTGAGTAACTCAGCCAACGCCCCACTCACTGCCTGCCACCACTGGCGCGACGTCATTTCGTGAGCCGACAGTAAACCGAAACGCTGCCACTGACGCGTCAGGGCTGCCTGAAATTGATCTTTGTTGAAGGTTGGCTGTGACATAGGGATTCCAGGTCCTTAGGTAATAAAACAACGTTATCGCTAGTTTGCCAGGCTCGTTGTTGACCTTCCTCATCCTGGCACGGATTAGGGAGGGAGGAGGAGCGGGGATGAGCATAAAAGTGTGATCGCCGCCACTTAAAGCAGAGAGGCATTGCCGGTCAATACGTAGGTTTCCCCCGCATCCCCCTGAAATGCATCACGGTTTTCGCATTAACCTAAAGAGATTAGCCAGACAATATCAAACAGTAAGATCGTATTTAGAAAAAATATGTAAACAGAGAAATAGTTTCTCACCTGAAATACGCATTCTGCTTGAGTTATTTCACATGAAAGTTTTAAGTCGAGCACAAAACTCATCGTCTTTTTATTAAACGTTACAGTAACAACATAAAAAAGTGGAATCTTTCCGCTGGGTGAAAGTCACGCTGGATCCAGTCGCCACGCCTGTTGCGACTCTTTAAAGAAATTATTGCAATAGATGTATAGATTTGTGACATAGTGCAAAATCAGACACACAAAAAGCCCGCTTAGCTTGCATAAAATACCAATCTGGCCGACCTTATATCTATTAATTACGAAGCGCAAAAAAAATCATTCTTCCCCATTTTCACACAGTGAAGTGACTAACTTATGTTGATTCCGTCTAAATTAAGTCGTCCGGTTCGTCTCGACCATACGGTGGTTCGTGAGCGCCTGTTGGCTAAACTTTCCGGCGCGAACAATTTCAGGCTCGCCCTGATCACAAGTCCTGCTGGTTATGGAAAAACAACGCTTGTTTCACAATGGGCGGCGGGGAAGACCGAGTTAGGTTGGTACTCTCTGGATGAAGGCGATAACCAGCAGGAGCGTTTTGCCAGCTATCTGATTGCCGCGATCCAGCAGGCGACCGGTGGTCATTGCACCACCAGCGAAGCGATGGTGCAAAAACGCCAGTATGCCAGCCTGACGTCACTGTTTGCGCAGCTATTTATTGAACTAGCCGAGTGGCATCGTCCACTCTACCTGGTGGTGGATGATTATCACCTGATCTCTAATCCAGCCATTCACGAAGCAATGCGCTTTTTCCTGCGCCACCAGCCTGAAAATCTCACACTGGTCGTGCTGTCGCGTAATCTGCCGCAGTTGGGCATTGCCAACCTGCGGGTGCGCGATCAGTTGCTGGAAATCGGCAGCCAACAACTGGCCTTTAACCATCAGGAAGCGAAACAATTTTTCGATCGGCGTTTATCCTCCCCGATTGAAGCGGCTGAAAGCAGCCGGATGTGCGATGACGTTGCGGGCTGGGCCACAGCGTTACAACTGATTGCCCTTTCCGCCCGCCAGAACAATAACTCTGCGCACCAGTCGGCACGACGCCTCGCGGGGATCAACGCCAGCCATTTATCCGACTACCTGGTAGATGAAGTGCTGGATAGCGTTGACCTCGACACCCGTCACTTTCTGCTCAAAAGCGCCATCCTGCGTTCGATGAACGATGCGCTGATCGTTCGGGTCACCGGCGAAGAAAACGGGCAAATGCGACTTGAGGAAATTGAGCGTCAGGGGTTATTTCTGCAGCGGATGGATGACGTCGGCGAGTGGTTCAGCTATCACCCGCTGTTTGGCAGCTTTTTACGCCAGCGTTGTCAGTGGGAACTGGCGAGCGAGCTGCCTGAAATACACCGCGCGGCCGCAGAAAGCTGGATGGCGCAGGGTTTCCCTAGCGAAGCTATCCACCACGCTCTGGCGGCAGGCGACGCCCATATGCTGCGCGATATCCTACTTAATCATGCGTGGGGCCTGTTTAACCACAGCGAACTGGCGCTATTGGAAGAGTCGCTGAAAGCCCTGCCGTGGGAAAGCCTACTGGAAAATCCGCGTCTGGTTCTGCTGCAAGCCTGGCTGATGCAAAGCCAGCACCGCTACAGCGAGGTTAATACCCTGCTGGCCCGTGCGGAACAAGAGATGAAAGGCGACATGGAGCCGACGCTGCACGCTGAATTTAACGCGCTGCGTGCGCAGGTAGCGATTAACGACGGTAACCCTGACGAAGCAGAACGTCTGGCAAAACTGGCGCTGGATGAATTACCCATCGCCTGGTTCTATAGCCGTATCGTTGCCACCTCGGTGCATGGTGAAGTCCTGCATTGTAAGGGTGATCTCACGCGTTCACTGGCGTTGATGCAGCAAACCGAGCAAATGGCGCGCCATCATGATGTCTGGCATTACGCGCTGTGGAGTCTGATCCAGCAAAGCGAAATTTTATTTGCCCAGGGCTTTTTGCAGGCCGCCTGGGAGACGCAGGAAAAAGCGTTCCAGCTGATCAAAGAGCAGCACCTGGAACAGCTGCCGATGCATGAGTTCCTGGTACGTATCCGCGCGCAGTTACTGTGGGCATGGGCACGTCTGGACGAAGCTGAAGCGTCTGCCCGCATGGGCATTGAGTTGCTTTCCACATTCCAGCCGCAGCAACAGCTACAGTGCCTGGCGCTGCTGATTCAGTGTTCGCTGGCCCGGGGCGATTTAGACAATGCGCGTAGCCTGCTCAACCGTCTGGAAAACTTATTGGGCAACGGTCGCTATCACAGCGACTGGATCTCAAATGCCGATAAAGTCCGGGTGATTTACTGGCAAATGGTGGGTGACAAAAACTCGGCCGCCAACTGGCTACGCCACACGCCGAAGCCGGAGTTCGCTAATAACCACTTCCTGCAAAGTCAGTGGCGCAACATCGCCCGCGCGCAGATCCTGCTGGGTGAGTTTGAACCGGCGGAAATCGTACTGGAAGAGTTAAATGAAAATGCGCGTAACCTGCGCCTGATGAGCGATCTGAACCGTAACCTGTTGCTACTTAATCAGTTGTACTGGCAGGCAGGACGCAAAAATGACGCGCAGCGCGTCTTACTCGAAGCGCTGCAACTGGCGAACCGTACCGGATTTATCAGCCACTTTGTTATCGAAGGTGAGGCGATGGCGCAGCAGTTGCGCCAACTGATTCAGCTCAATACGCTGCCAGAACTCGACCAGCACCGCGCCCAGCGCGTTTTGCGGGAGATTAACCAGCACCACCGCCACAAATTCGCCCACTTTGATGAAGGATTCGTTGAGCGACTGCTTACCCATCCGGAAGTGCCGGAGCTTATCCGCACCAGCCCGCTGACCCAGCGCGAATGGCAGGTTCTGGGACTGATTTATTCAGGTTACAGCAACGAGCAGATCGCCGGTGAGCTGGCCGTTGCAGCCACGACCATTAAGACGCACATCCGCAATTTGTACCAAAAGCTCGGCGTCGCCCACCGCCAGGATGCGGTGCAGCATGCGCAGAAACTGCTGAAGATGATGGGCTATGGGGTATAGTTAATGCCTGATGCGCTACGCTTATCAGGCCTGGAGTTAACTTAACACAGCTCTAACTGAATATGGTGGTCGGCAATAACCTGCATCACGCCAGCTGGCGGCAGCGTGTCGGTATAAACCGCATCCACCATGCTAATGCTGCCCATATTCACCATCGCGTTACGTCCGAACTTCGAGTGATCCACTACCAGCATGACGTGACGTGAATTCTCAATGATCGCGCGTTTGGTGCGCACTTCGTGATAATCAAACTCCAGCAGGGAGCCATCGCTGTCGATACCGCTGATCCCCAGGATGCCGAAGTCCAGACGGAACTGGGAAATAAAGTCGAGGGTCGCTTCGCCCATAATGCCGCCGTCACGGCTACGCAGTTCGCCCCCGGCCAGAATAATGCGGAAATCCTCTTTCGCCATCAGCGTGTTTGCCACATTGAGATTATTGGTCACAATGCGTAAGTTGCTGTGATTAAGCAGCGCATGCGCCACCGCTTCCGGTGTGGTGCCGATATCAATAAACAGCGTTGAACCGTTAGGGATCTGCGTGGCAACTTTGCGCGCAATGCGCTCTTTTTCCGCCGTCTGCGTCGCTTTACGGTCATGCCATGGGGTATTGACCGAGCTGGATGGCAACGCCGCGCCGCCGTGGTGACGCAAAATCATATTTTGATCGGCCAGGTCATTCAGATCCCGGCGAATCGTCTGCGGGCTGACGGAGAAATGCTCCACCAGCTCCTCGGTACTGACGTATCCCTGTTTTTTTACCAGCTCAATGATCGCGTCATGTCGTTGTGTTTGCTTCATTATTGTTCCCTGGAATTTTGCCGGATGCGCTGACGCTTATCCGGCCTACAAATTGGTCCAAACGCACACCGCCTTCCGGCACCACAAAACTTGAGTCAAGTTCGTTTTCGCACATGAATAGTATCGGCAAACGCCATTGCCAGACCCACGGCCAGCCCGGCGATATGTGCGCCGTTCGCCATCGACATGCCGAACAGATCAAACCAGCCGGCAACAATCCAGATCAAGGCAAAGATAATCAAACCACGCTGCAGGAAAATACCGCTTTGCGGATCGCGCTCGCCGCGCAACCACACGTAGCCCATCAGCGCATATACCACGCCAGACAGCCCGCCAAACCACGGGCCGCTAAATTTCTGCTGAACATAACCGCTCAGCAAGGCGCTGATCACAGTAATGACGATCAGCTTTCCGCTGCCCAGGCGCTTTTCAACCGCGCCGCCGAGATACCACCACCACAGCAGGTTGAACAAAATGTGCATGAGCGAGAAATGCATAAACGCGTGGGTGAAATAACGCCAAAACTCAAATTTCAGCGAAGGATCGAACGGCCAGGCCAGCCAGAGCATTACCGCCTGGTCGCCCAGCACATTCATCGCGATAAACACCAACACACACGCCGCCATTACCGCCCAGGTCACCGGGCCGGCACGTTCGCGCAATGTGGCCAGAAACGGATAACGTTGATAGCGCAGACCGCTGTCGGTATGACCTGACTGCCAACTGGCCGCGAGGTAACGCGGATCGCCCGGGTTATCGAGAAATCGCGCCAGTTCAGCACGCACGCGTTCAGCCTGGGACTCATCCGCCAGCCAGACATCCGTTTGCTGATGTTGTTGAATCGTCAGGATAACGCCCTGCGTCGCCATATAATCAACAAATGCCTGCGCCACGCGGGGGTTAGCAAAAGAGGTAATCATCAACATTATTGCTGTCGCTTATTCCACACAAAAGAGGACAGTATATATATCCTGTCCGTTTCAGGCTGCATCTTTGTTAGCTTACAAACCGTATGTCACTTCTGCAGGAAAATGTCGATGCCAGGCATCGAAGCCGCCATCAACGCTGTAAACCGCATCATAGCCCTGCTGAAGAAGATACTGCGCCGCGCCTTTACTGCTGTTGCCGTGGTAACACATCACCATCACGGCAGTATCAAAATCATGGTCACGCATAAACGTCCCCAACGTGTCGTTCGTCAGATGAAAGGCCTGCGGCGCGTGGCCCATCGCATAGCTTTGCGGATCGCGGATGTCCACCAGCACCGCCATTCCGTGCAGGAGTTTCTGATGGGCTTCTTCGACATTAATACACTCAAACTGATCCATGGCGTTCTCTTGTTAAGTTCTACTTATATTCTGGCAGGTAACCAATATTACCCTCCAGTGTACGTTGCCTGAGCAGGTAAACGCCATAATGTTATATGTATCACTGTAAATTGTTTATCCAATGTTACCAATGGCGCAATTCTTTGCTATTATGCTCGATAACGAACATTAATGAGCTATAACGAAAGTGCGAGAGGCCAGCATGGAAACCAAAGATCTGATTGTGATAGGTGGAGGCATCAACGGTGCCGGTATCGCGGCAGATGCCGCTGGACGCGGTTTATCCGTGCTGATGCTGGAGGCACAGGATTTAGCCTGCGCCACCTCCTCCGCCAGCTCCAAACTCATCCACGGTGGCCTGCGCTACCTGGAACACTACGAATTCCGCCTGGTGAGCGAGGCGCTGGCAGAACGTGAAGTGCTGTTGAAAATGGCGCCGCATATCGCCTTCCCGATGCGCTTTCGTCTGCCCCATCGCCCGCACCTGCGTCCGGCATGGATGATCCGTATTGGTTTGTTTATGTACGATCATCTGGGCAAACGCACCAGTTTGCCGGGTTCTACTGGTTTGCGTTTTGGCGCGGATTCCGTAATGAAACCTGAGATTGTGCGCGGTTTCGAATA
This sequence comes from Citrobacter werkmanii, assembly GCF_008693645.1. Taxonomy (NCBI): domain Bacteria; kingdom Pseudomonadati; phylum Pseudomonadota; class Gammaproteobacteria; order Enterobacterales; family Enterobacteriaceae; genus Citrobacter; species Citrobacter werkmanii. The sequence continues at coordinate 4,770,398 of NZ_CP044101.1, forward strand.
TTCTGACTGCTGGGTAGACGATGCGCGTCTGGTTTTGGCAAACGCCCAAATGGTCGTGCGCAAAGGCGGTGAAGTATTAACCCGCACCCGCGCCACCTCCGCTCGCCGTAAAAACGGCCTGTGGATCGTTGAAGCCGAAGATATCGATACCGGCAAAAAACACACCTGGCAGGCGCGCGGTCTGGTCAATGCCACCGGTCCGTGGGTGAAAGAGTTCTTCGACGACGGCATGCATCTGCCTTCGCCGTACGGTATTCGTCTGATTAAAGGTAGCCACATTGTGGTGCCGCGCGTACATACCCAGAAGCAAGCGTATATCCTGCAAAACGAAGATAAACGTATTGTGTTTGTTATCCCATGGATGGACGAATTCTCGATCATCGGGACGACTGACGTCGAATACAAAGGCGACCCGAAAGCAGTGAAAATTGATGAAAGCGAAATCAATTACCTGCTGAAGGTCTACAACGCGCACTTTAAGAAACAGCTTAGCCGTGACGATATCGTCTGGACTTACTCGGGCGTGCGTCCGCTATGCGATGACGAGTCCGACTCGCCGCAGGCTATTACCCGTGATTACACGCTGGATATCCACGACGAAAACGGCAAAGCGCCGCTGTTGTCGGTCTTTGGCGGTAAGCTGACAACCTACCGTAAGCTGGCCGAGCACGCGATGGAAAAACTGTCGTCGTACTATCAGGGCATTGGCCCGGCATGGACCAAAGAGTGCATCCTGCCTGGCGGTGATATTGGCGGCGATCGCGAAGATTACGCGGCAAAACTGCGCCGTCGCTATCCGTTCCTGACCGAATCGCTGGCGCGCCATTATTCGCGTACCTATGGCAGCAATACTGAATGGATTATCGGCGACGCCACGTCAATCGCCGAGTTAGGCGAAGACTTCGGCCATGAGTTCTATGAGGCCGAGCTGAAGTATCTGGTTGAGCATGAGTGGGTGCGTCGCGCAGAAGATGCGCTGTGGCGTCGTACGAAAGAAGGCATGTGGCTGAATGCCGAACAGCAGTCCCGCATGACCCAATGGCTGACGGAGTATGTCGAGAAGCACCAGCTGTCGCTGGCCTCCTGATAAAAATGCCGGATGGCGGCTAACGCCTTATCCGGCCTTCAAAAGTGTATAAACGTAGGCCGGGCAAGCGCAGCGCCCCCGGCCTCGGATGTTACAACCGCACCGAATCAATATGCCAGATGTTCTCGGCATACTCTTTGATCGTCCTGTCCGAAGAGAAGTACCCCATATTGGCGATGTTTATCATCGACTTCGTGGTCCACTCTTCCGGATGGCGATACAGCTCATCAACCTTATCCTGGCAATCGACATAGCTGCGATAATCCGCCAGCACCTGATAGTGATCGCCAAAGTTAATCAGCGAATCGACCAGATCACGATAACGTCCAGGCTCCTCAGGGCTGAACACGCCGCTGCCAATCTGCGTCAGCACCTGATGCAACTCTTCATCTTTCTCGTAATACTCACGCGGCTTGTAGCCCTGAACGCGTAAAGCCTCAACCTCTTCCGCCGTATTACCAAAGATAAAGATATTCTCCGCACCCACATGTTCCAGCATCTCAACGTTGGCGCCATCCAGCGTCCCGATGGTCAGCGCGCCGTTGAGCGCAAATTTCATATTACTGGTCCCGGAGGCTTCGGTCCCGGCCAGCGAAATCTGCTCAGACAAGTCGGCAGCAGGAATAATCACCTGCGCCAGACTGACGCTGTAGTTGGGGATAAACACGACCTTCAATTTATCGCCAATCTGCGGATCGTTGTTGATCACCTTCGCGACATCGTTGATCAAATGAATGATGTGCTTCGCCATGTAATAGGCTGAAGCCGCTTTACCCGCGAAGATATTCACGCGCGGCACCCACTCGGCGTCTGGATCGGCTTTGATGCGGTTGTAGCGGGTGATCACATGCAGCACATTCATTAGCTGACGTTTGTACTCGTGAATACGCTTAATCTGCACATCAAACAGCGATTTCGGGTTCACTACCACGTTCAGCTGCTGGGCGATGAGCGTTGCCAGTCGCTTTTTGTTCTCCAGCTTCGCACGACGCACAGCCTGATTCACTAACGGGAAATCACAGTGCTGCTCAAGCTCGCTGAGCTGGCTGAGATCGGTACGCCAGGTGCGGCCAATGTTCTCATCCAGTACGTCAGAAAGCGATGGGTTCGCCAGCGCCAGCCAGCGACGCGGCGTCACACCGTTGGTCACGTTGCAGAAGCGAGTCGGGAAAATCTTCGCAAAGTCAGCAAACAGCGACTGCACCATCAGGTTGGAGTGCAGTTCAGACACACCGTTAACCTTGTGGCTCACCACCACCGCCAGCCATGCCATACGCACACGACGACCGTTAGATTCATCGATAATCGACGTCCGTCCCAGCAGAGCGGTATCGTTCGGATACTGCTCCTGCAGCGTCTTCAGGAAGTAGTCGTTAATCTCAAAAATGATTTGCAAATGGCGCGGCAGGATTTTGCCCAGCATATCCACCGGCCAGGTTTCCAGCGCTTCACTCATCAAGGTGTGGTTGGTATACGAGAAGACCTGACAGCACACCTCAAACGCGTCGTCCCAACTGAACTTGTGTTCATCGATCAGCAGGCGCATCAGCTCAGGGATCGACAGCACCGGGTGGGTGTCGTTAAGGTGAATGGCGATTTTATCGGCCAGGTTGTCGTAGGTTTTATGCAGTTGATAATGGCGGTTCAGGATGTCCTGCACCGTTGAGGAGACGAGGAAATACTCCTGGCGCAACCGCAGCTCGCGTCCCGAATAGGTAGAGTCATCCGGATACAGTACGCGGGAGACGTTCTCGGAGTGGTTTTTATCTTCCACCGCCGCAAAGTAGTCGCCCTGGTTAAATTTACCGAGGTTGATTTCGCTGCTGGCCTGGGCATTCCACAGGCGCAGCGTGTTGGTGGCGTCAGTGTCATAACCGGGGATAATCTGGTCGTAGGCCACTGCGAGGATCTCTTCGGTCTCAATCCAACGCGTTTTCTTGCCTTCCATCTGCACGCGGCCGCCAAAGCGCACTTTGTAGCGCGTGTTGTGGCGTTTGAATTCCCACGGGTTACCGTATTCCAGCCAATAGTCCGGGGACTCTTTTTGTCGACCATCGACAATGTTCTGTTTAAACATGCCATAGTCATAACGGATACCGTAACCACGTCCGGGCAGACCCAGCGTTGCCAGTGAGTCGAGGAAGCAGGCTGCCAGGCGTCCGAGGCCACCGTTACCGAGACCGGGGTCATTCTCTTCGTCGATCAGATCTTCCAGATCTAATCCCATACCTTCCAGCGCACTTTTAACATCGTCGTAAATCCCCAACGATAACAGCGCATTGGAAAGCGTGCGCCCAATCAGAAACTCCATTGACAGATAATAAACCTGACGGGTTTCCTGGGATAATTGCGCACGGTTAGAACGCAGCCAGCGCTCCACGAGACGATCGCGCACCGCGAATAACGTGGCGTTCAGCCACTCATGTTTGTTGGCAATGACCGGGTCCTTACCAATCGTGAACATCAGTTTGTAGGCAATAGAATGCTTAAGTGCCTCGACGCTGAGTGTGGGCGATGCATAAGTAAATGGAGCGTTCATATAGGTGATTCCTGGATATCTATTTCAAGCGGTAGTAAAGCTCGCGGTAAGACTTCGCCGCGACTTGCCAGCTAAAATCCATGGTCATGGCCTGGCGTTGTACAAACCGCCAAAGCGAAGGCCGGGACCACAATACGAAAGCACGCCGGATCGCGCGTAGCAGCGACCAGGCATTACTGTCCTCAAAGACAAACCCACTGGCGATACCGTCCGCCAGGTTTTCCAGCGAACTGTCAGAGACCGTATCCGCCAGCCCACCGGTACGCCGCACCAGCGGCAGCGTGCCATACTTCAGCCCATACAACTGCGTTAAGCCGCACGGTTCAAAACGGCTGGGTACCAGAATGACGTCGGCCCCACCCATGATGCGGTGCGAGAAGGCTTCGTGATAACCAATTTGCACCCCTACCTGTCCCGGATGTTCCGCCGCAGCGGCCAGGAAGCCTTCCTGTAATACTGGATCGCCCGCGCCAAGCAGCGCCAGTTGCCCCCCCTGCTCTAACAGACCCGGCAGAGCCTCCAACACCAGATCCAGCCCTTTCTGACTGGTCAGACGGCTCACGACAGCAAACAGCGGCACTTTATCGTTAACCTTAAGTCCCATCGCAATTTGTAGCTGACGTTTGTTCTCCGCCTTCTCATCCAGCGTGTCGCGTGTATAGCGCGAGGCCAGTAGCAGATCGGTTTCCGGGCTCCAGATTTTTTCATCAACGCCGTTCAGCACGCCGGAAAGTCGCCCTTCCCGATGACGCTGTTGCAACAGACCTTCCATGCCGTAGGCAAACTGCGGTTCGGTAATCTCCCGCGCGTAGGTCGGACTCACCGCCGTGATGTGGTCGGCGTAGTACAACCCGGCCTTCAGGAACGAAATCTGCCCGTTAAACTCCAGCCCGTGCACATTAAAGAACGACCATGGCAATTGGATGTCATCCATATGCTTTGCATAAAACATGCCTTGATACGCCAGGTTGTGGACGGTGAACACCGATTTCGCCGGATGGCCGCGCGCCGCCAGATACGCCGGGGCCAGACCGGCATGCCAGTCGTGCGCATGCACCACATCCGGGCGCCAGAATGGGTCAAGCCCGCAGGCCATTTCACATCCGGCCCAGCCGAGCAACGCAAAACGCAGGACGTTATCGGTATAAGCGAACAGGTTGGTGTCGTGATACGGACTACCCGGACGGTCATAGAGATGCGGCGCGTCCACGAGGTAAATGCCGACGCCGTTGTAATGCCCGAACAGCAGCGTAATTCTGCCTGCAAAGGTATCGCGACGCGTCACCACCTGAGCATCAGGAATGCCGCGACGGATATCCGGAAACGCCGGGAGCAGCACGCGGGCATCTACACCGTCCGCAATTTGCGCGGCCGGTAACGCCCCAAGAACATCCGCCAGTCCCCCGGTTTTAAGCAGGGGGAACATCTCTGAACATACGTGTAAAACCTGCATTATCGCTCCTGTTTGATTTGCAGTTTGCGCAGCATTTCACGCGTGACCAGCACAATGCCTTCTTCTGAGCGGTAGAAGCGACGAGCATCCTCTTCCGCATTTTCACCAATCACCATGCCTTCAGGGATAACGCAGGCACGGTCAATGATGCAACGACGTAACCGGCATGAACGTCCTACCCATACTTCAGGCAACAACACTGCCGAATCAATGTTACAGAATGAATTCACCCGCACTCGCGGGAACAGAACGGACTGCACCACCACCGAACCAGAAATAATACAGCCGCCGGAGACCAGCGAGTTCAGCGTCATTCCGTGGCTACCGGAACGGTCCTGCACAAATTTCGCCGGCGGCAGAGATTCCATATGCGTACGGATTGGCCAGTCCTGGTCGTACATATCCAGTTCAGGCGTCACCGAGGCCAGATCGAGGTTGGCCTTCCAGTAAGCTTCCAGCGTTCCCACATCGCGCCAGTACGGCTCGGATTCCGGGTCAGACTGTACGCAGGACAACGGGAAGGGATGTGCATACGCCATGCCAGCTTCGGTGATTTTTGGGATGATGTCTTTACCGAAATCGTGACTGGAGTTTTCATCGAGGTCATCTTCCGCCAGTAACTCATACAGGTAATCGGCGTTAAAAACGTAGATCCCCATGCTGGCAAGAGATTTGGTCGGGTCACCCGGCATGGCTGGCGGGTTGGCAGGTTTTTCAACGAACTCGATAATTTTGTCGCTGTCGTCCACGTCCATCACACCAAACGCGCTGGCCTCTTCGATAGGCACCGGCATACAGGCCACGGTGCAACGCGCGCCCTTCTCGACATGGTCGATCAGCATACGCGAGTAGTCCTGCTTATAAATATGATCGCCTGCGAGGATCACTACATATTCCGCTTTGTAGCGGCGAATGATGTCCAGGTTTTGGGTTACCGCATCCGCCGTGCCGCGATACCAGTTTTCACCCTGCATTCTCTGCTGCGCAGGCAGCAGATCGACAAACTCGTTCATCTCTTCGCTAAAGAACGACCAGCCGCGCTGAATATGCTGTACCAGCGTGTGCGACTGGTATTGCGTGATCACGCCGATACGGCGGATGCCGGAGTTAATACAGTTGGATAAAGCAAAATCGATAATGCGGAATTTACCGCCAAAGTGCACGGCCGGCTTGGCACGTTTATTGGTCAAATCTTTCAGGCGGGTACCGCGGCCACCGGCCAGGATCAGGGCAACAGATTTTAATGGCAGCTGGCGCGCCAACATAACACGATCGTTCTTCTCTAAACTCACCATGACTAACTCCTTTTTTATCCTCTATGGAACACACACAATCCGTGCGCAGGTCCCTGCCAGACAGCCGTAAGCACCGGATTGTCCTCTCCGGCAAATGGGGGAATAGCTCGCCATTCCCCTTCAGGTAAAACGATATCTGTCACCTCAAGCGTGGCGTTTATTGCAATCAGGAAACGGTCAGAAAGCAGGATTTGCATCTGCCTCGGGCCGTTTTGCCACTCATCCGCACTTAAGGGTTGTGCGTACTTATTCAGCCAATGAACATTGCCATCGCCCTCTTCCCACCAGCAATCGCCCGTTAATGCGGGGATTTGCTGGCGAAGATGAATCAACGCGGCGGTAAAGGTGGTTAGTCCACCGTTTGCCTGCTGCCAGTCCAGCCAGGTTAAGGCGTTATCCTGACAGTAAGCGTTATTGTTGCCGTGCTGGCTATGGCCATGCTCGTCGCCGGCCAGCAGCATCGGCGTCCCTTGAGAGAGCAACAGCGTACTCAACAGCGCATGAATGCTGTCGCGCCGCCGTTCAATCAGGTCCAGCGAGCCGCCTAACCCTTCTTTACCATGATTATCACTGTAGTTATTGCTAGTGCCGTCGCGATTTTCCTCACCATTCGCTTCATTGTGCTTATTTGTGAAGCACACACAGTCACGTAGGGTAAAACCGTCGTGCGCGGTCACCAGATTGACCGTGGCGCTGGGTTTGCGGCCATTGCGTTTAAACACGTCGCTGGATGCGGCAAAACGCCCGGCGAATTCTCCTAAAGAGAGATTACGCTGGAGCCAGAAACGTCGCGCCGCATCGCGAAAATGGTCATTCCACTCGGCAAACGGCGGTGGAAAGTTCCCCACCTGATACCCGCCTTCACCGATATCCCACGGTTCCGCAATCAGTTTGATGCGTGAGAGCAGCGGACAGTTTTGGATTGCAGTGAACAACGGCGCATCCTGACGAAACGTAGGCGTACGTCCCATAACCGACGCTAAATCAAAACGAAAACCATCCACGTGGCAAGTTTCAACCCAGTAACGCAGGCATTCACACGCATACTCGACAACGCCGGGATGGCTCAGATTGAGGGTGTTCCCACAACCGGTCCAGTTGTAGTAATCGCCATCATCCCTGATCCAATAATAGCTACGGTTATCAATTCCGCGCAGCGAGAAGACGGGCCCTTCGAGATCCAGCTCGGCGCTGTGGTTCAAAACGATGTCGAGAATGACCTCAATCCCCGCTTTGTGCAGCGCTTTCACCGCATCACGGAACTCATCCAACGCGCTCTCCGGCGAGCAGGCGTAAGCCGGATGCAACGCGAACATAGCGACCGGGTTGTAGCCCCAGTAGTTCGACAAGCCCAGCCGCTGCAGACGCGGTTCGCTGGCGAAATGCGCCACCGGTAGCAGCTCAAGCGCAGTAATGCCCAGGCGTTTGAAATAGTCGATCATCACCGGATGACCCAGCGCTTTATAGGTTCCGCGAAGCTCTTCCGGCAGCTCAGGGTGCAGATACGTCAGTCCTTTGACATGCGCTTCGTAAATCACGGTATTGCCCCACGGCGTGCGCGGCGGGGCATCGTCTTCCCAGTCATAATGGTCGGACACCACCACACTCTTCAGCGCGATGGCGGCATTATCATGATGATCAGGTTCATTTAGCCCGCCGTGCAGCAGCGGGTTATCTTTTAACGCGCCATCCACCCGGCGCGCATAAGGATCGAGCAACAGTTTCGCCGGGTTAAACCGGTGGCCTTGCTCTGGTTGCCACGGACCATGTACGCGATAGCCATAGCGCAGGCCCGGACGGGCGTTGGCCAGATAACCGTGCCAAATATCGCCGCTACGCCCCGGCAGGTCATAGCGGAGTTCACAGCCTTGCTCATCGAAAACGCATAATTCAACGCGTTCGGCGTGGGCCGAGAAAAGCGTGAAATTGACGCCATGGCCGTCATACGTTGCACCATGCGGGGTGGCGTTGCCGGTTGCCAGATGCGTCATTCCCCCTCCCGAACCAGCCAGATCGTCGCCAACGGCGGCAACGTCAGGCTCAGTGAGTGCTGGCGGCCATGACTGGCGATTTCATCGCTATGCACCGCGCCGCCGTTACCGGTATTGCTACCGTGGTAATGCATCGAATCGGTATTGAGGATTTCACGCCATTTGCCCGGCTGATTGATACCGAAGCGATAGCCGTGGCGAGGTACTGGCGTAAAATTGCTGATAACGATAATTTCGTTGCCGGCCTTGTCACGACGAACAAAAATCAGCACCGAACGTTCTTTATCGTCAACCACCAGCCATTCAAAGCCATAGCCGTCAAAGTCGAGCTCGTGCAGTGCCTTGTGATGGCGATAAGTATGGTTCAGGTCACGCACCAGACGTTGCACCCCGTGGTGCCAGTTATCGCCGCCTTCCAGTAAGTGCCAGTCCAGACTGACGTCGTGATTCCATTCACGTCCCTGAGCAAACTCGTTGCCCATAAACAGCAGTTTCTTACCCGGGAAGGCCCACATCCAGCCGTAGTAAGCGCGCAGGTTGGCAAACTTCTGCCATGCGTCTCCCGGCATGCGGTCGAGAATGGATTTTTTACCGTGCACCACTTCATCGTGCGACAGCGGCAGAACAAAGTTTTCGGTGTAGTTGTACAGCATGCCGAAGGTCAGCTTGTCGTGATGATACTGACGATAAACCGGATCCAGTTTCATGTAGTCCAGCGTGTCGTGCATCCAGCCGAGGTTCCACTTATACCAGAACCCTAAACCGCCCATGTCCTGCGGTCTTGATACGCCGGCAAAGTCGGTTGACTCTTCCGCCATGCTTACGGCGCCGGGCACCTGCTCGCCAAGAATACGATTGGTATTGCGTAAAAATTCAATCGCTTCGAGGTTCTCACGACCACCAAATTCATTCGGGACCCATTCCCCTTCTTTGCGGCTGTAGTCGCGATAAATCATCGATGCCACGGCATCCACGCGCAGCGCGTCAATCCCAAAACGTTCAATCCAGTACAGGGCGTTACCCACCAGATAGTTGCTGACCTCACGGCGGCCGTAGTTGTAGATCAGCGTATTCCAGTCCTGGTGATACCCTTCACGCGGGTCACTGTGCTCATACAACCTGGTGCCATCAAACTCTGCCAGACCAAAATCATCTGACGGGAAATGGCCCGGAACCCAGTCCAGAATGACGTTCAGCCCCGCCTGATGCGCGGCATTCACAAAATAGCGGAAATCATCACGCGTCCCGAAACGACGGGTCGGCGCATACATACCGGTAGGCTGGTAGCCCCAACTGCCGTCGAACGGATGCTCGTTAATCGGCAATAGCTCGAGATGGGTAAAGCCCATCCACTTGGCGTAAGGAATCAGTTGATCCGCCAGTTCGCGGTAGCTCAGCCAGAAGTTGTTATCAGTATGACGACGCCATGAACCCAGGTGCACCTCGTAGATAGAGATCGGCGCATCAAACTGGTTGGCTTTTTTGCGCTCCTCGCTTTGCACCACTTTTTCGGGCAGGCCGCAGATAAGCGACGCGGTCTCCGGGCGCATCTGCGCTTCGAAGGCGTAAGGGTCAGCTTTAATGCGCAACTTACCGTTAGCATCGATCATCTCGTATTTATACAACTGACCATGCTGTGCGCCGGGGATAAACAGCTCCCAGATACCGCTCTCTTTGCGCAGACGCATCGGGTGGCGACGGCCATCCCAGTAGTTGAACTGCCCGACCACCGAAACACGTTGGGCGTTGGGCGCCCAGACTGAGAAACGCGTACCGGTTACGCCATCCATGGTATCCGCATGCGCGCCCAGCGTTTCGTAAGGCCGCAGGTGCGTACCTTCAGATAACAGCCAGGCATCCATATCCTGGATTAGCGGACCAAAACGATAAGGGTCATCAATAAGATTCTGCTGGCCATGCCAGACAACGGCTAACTGATAACGAAAGAAATTTTTACGGCGGGGAAGTACTGCACAGAAAAAACCGCGAGAGTCGAGGCAGTCCAGCTTGCCGACTTTACGTCCGGTTTTGGGTTCGATCACCCACACTTCTGTGGCGTCTGGAAGTAAGGCGCGGACTTCAAGTCCCGCGTCAGTTTGATGCATACCGAGTACGGAAAAAGGATCCGCAAAATGGCCTGCAATTAGCGCATTAATCACGTCTCTATCGATACGAACGGACATGGTTGTCATCCTGTTTTATGGTGTCACGCCTTCCAACTGATTTTCGACATCAGGTAGTGACACTTTTTTTGACCTGAACGGCGCAGCACAATTGTGCATCCTCTCTGCGTCGTCCCACCTTCAGGCAACAACTTAATACCTCCGGTACTAAGTCACCCTTAAAGAATAGCCAATGCTTTATCTTACTCCTGGTAAAAAATGAAACATCTGCGCTTACTCCTGTATTACGCAAAAAAAGGGGTGATTCCTCACCCCTTGATCGTTAACAAATTATTACGCCAACTGGCGCAGCATACGGCGCAATGGCTCCGCAGCACCCCACAGCAACTGATCGCCCACGGTAAAGGCTGACAGGAACTCCGGTCCCATATTCAGCTTACGCAGACGGCCTACTGGCGTGGTCAGCGTACCGGTAACGGCCGCCGGGGTTAACTCACGCATGGTGATCTCCCGATCGTTTGGCACCACTTTGGCCCACGGATTGTGCGCCGCCAGCAGTTCTTCCACGGTCGGAATAGACACATCTTTTTTCAGTTTAATGGTGAACGCCTGACTGTGGCAGCGCAGCGCGCCGACGCGCACGCACAGGCCATCAACCGGGATCACGGCAGAGGTGTTGAGAATTTTGTTGGTTTCCGCCTGTCCCTTCCACTCTTCACGGCTCTGACCGTTATCGAGCTGTTTGTCGATCCACGGAATCAGGCTCCCGGCCAGCGGTACGCCAAAGTTATCAACCGGCAGTTCGCCGCTGCGGGACAGGGTCGTCACCTTACGTTCGATGTCGAGAATAGCAGAGGAAGGGGTCGCCAGTTCATCGGCCACATGGCCATACAGATGGCCCATCTGGGACAGCAGTTCACGCATGTGGCGCGCGCCGCCGCCGGAAGCCGCCTGATAGGTCGCCACGGAAACCCAGTCGACCAGGTCATTGGCAAACAGGCCGCCGAGGGACATCAGCATCAGGCTAACGGTACAGTTACCGCCGACAAAAGTCTTAATACCTTTGTTCAGACCGTCGGTAATCACATCCTGGTTAACCGGATCGAGAATGATGATGGCATCGTCTTTCATGCGCAGCGAGGAGGCCGCGTCAATCCAGTAACCCTGCCAGCCGCTTTCACGAAGCTTTGGATAGATTTCGTTGGTATAATCGCCGCCCTGACAGGTCACGATGATATCGAGCGCCTTCAGCGCGTCCAGATCAAAAGCGTCCTGAAGCGTGCCGGTCGCGGTTCCACCGAACGTCGGTGCCGCCTGCCCGAGCTGGGAAGTAGAAAAGAAAACAGGGCGAATGGCGTCGAAGTCACGCTCCTCAACCATGCGTTGCATGAGAACAGAGCCGACCATACCGCGCCAGCCGATAAAACCAACATTTTTCATAGCGTTTTTTTCCTGCGAAGATGTGTGCTGTGTATGTATGCCAGTGTCCTGGTGGCATATCCTTCACCATACAAAATGCAGCCAAAGTCGCAAGTGAAATTAATCAATGATAGCGAAGCCATCAGTAATGCGACTTATCCCGCTGCGCAAGCAAGCAGAAAGTCCGCGGTAATTATCAGGGAATTTGAGTTATGAATGAAATCATTTCAGCGGCAGTTTTATTGATCCTGATTATGGATCCGCTCGGAAATCTGCCCATTTTCATGTCCGTATTGAAACATACCGAACCAAAACGCCGCCGCGCGATTATGATTCGCGAGCTGTTCATTGCGCTGTTGGTGATGCTGATATTCCTGTTTGCGGGCGAGAAAATTCTGGCATTTCTTAACCTGCGTGCAGAAACCGTCTCGATCTCCGGGGGCATCATTTTGTTCCTGATCGCCATTAAGATGATTTTCCCCAGCGCCACCGGGAACAGCACCGGCCTTCCGGCAGGCGAAGAGCCGTTTATCGTACCGCTGGCAATCCCTCTGGTGGCCGGGCCGACAATCCTGGCCTCGTTGATGCTGTTATCACATCAGTACCCAAATCAGATGGGACATCTGGTGATAGCGCTACTGATCGCCTGGGGCGGGACATTTGTGATTCTGCTGCAGTCGTCGCTGTTTTTACGTCTGTTGGGCGAGAAAGGAGTGAACGCGCTGGAACGTCTGATGGGATTGATTCTGGTGATGATGGCAACCCAGATGTTCCTCGATGGCGTACGGATGTGGATGAAGGGGTAATTTCTCTTTATTTGGATCAAATAGCATGTTACCCGGAGAACAGTTCCGTTCACGTTATGTTCATTGCTTCTCTGAGATCTCGTCACCAGTGAACGTGTTAAGGGGGCTACGCAGCCCCCTTAACAATCCCGGCTCTCCGGCAGGAAAATCACCGCGTCGCGGTTCCCTCGCCTTATTCCTCCAGGCTACCCGGCCTACGATGTGGTTCTGTGCCCGTTTCCAGGCCCGGTAAGCGCAGCGCCACCGGGCAACAAGACTCAGCTCAGCAGCTGGAAAGCAATCATACCGACAATCGCGCCGACCGTACCGAGGATGGTTTCCATCATCGTCCAGGTCTTCAGCGTTTGCGCTTCGGTCGCGCCGGTGAATTTCCCGAACAGCCAGAAACCGGCGTCGTTAACGTGGCTGACGACGATTGAGCCGCCTGCGATACAGATAGACAGCGCCGCCATCTGCGCGCCGGAGTAGTTCAGTTGCTCAATCACCGGCATGACCAGACCGACCGCCGTTAAGCAGGCCACGGTCGCGGACCCCTGAATGATACGTACTGCCGCCGCCAGCACGAAGCAGGTAATGGCAATGGGCAGCCCCATACCGGTTAACGCTTCACCCAGGGCCGGGCCAACGCCGGAATCAACCAGCACCTGCTTGAACACGCCGCCCGCACCAATCACCAGCAGAATAATCCCCGCCGGTTGCAGCGCGTGACCACAAATCTCCATCACCCGATCTTTTGCCATGCCCTGGCGCACTGCCAGGCCGTAAATCGCCACCAGACAGGCAACCAGAATCGCGGTAAACGGGTGACCGATAAACTCGAACCATTCGTAGGTTGAAGAACCGACCGGCACAAAGCGCGCGGCGATGGTTTTCAGGCCAACCAGTACTAACGGCAGCAGGATCAGCGCCAGACTGAAGCCAAAGGAGGGCATTTTGCCTTCGCCAAGATGCGGCTCGGTAATGTCTTCTGGCACATGCAGTTCAACGTAACGGCTGATGAAATTGCCCCACAACGGCCCGGCAATAATCATGCCCGGAATGGCTGCGCACAGGCCAATCAGGATCATCCAGCCAAAGTCAGCGTGCATTTGGGATGCGAGCAGCATCGGCGCAGGTCCCGGCAGCAGGAACGCCGCAGCGGCCGCCACCCCCGCAAACAGCGGAATAACCAGCTTCACCAGGTTCGTTCCGGTGTGACGCGCCATTGAGAACGCCACGCTTATCAGCAGCACAATCGCCACTTCAAAGAACAGCGGTAGCGCGCAAATCAGGCCGGCCAGACCAATCGCATAATGCGCGCGGCTGTGACCGAAAGATTTCAGCATCTTGACGGCAATCTGATCGACCGCGCCGGTCTCGTGCAAAATCTTGCCAAACATCGCCCCCAGCGCCACCACAATCGCCAGAAAGCCGAGCGTGCCTCCCATCCCTTTTTCCATGGTCGCCGCGATTTTATCAAGCGGCATACCGGAAAAGAGACCTGCACCAATAGACACCACCATCAAAGCAACAAAGGCATGCATACGCGCCTTCATCACCAAAAACAGCAGTAATAAAACAGACCCTACTGCTGTTAAAACAAGCGTTAATGTAGTCACTACTTACTGCCCTGGTTAATCACTTCAATGGTGCTAGCTACCACACCGTCCAGCGGCTGATCGATATCAACCACCAGAACATCTTTTTCATTCGCATCCGGTTCTTCCAGCGCTTCGAACTGGGTTACCAGCATTTGCGTTTTGAAGAAGTGCCCTTTACGCGCCTTCAGGCGGCTTTCGATTACGTCAAAATCGCCCTTCAGGTAAATGAATGAGAGGTTCGGGTTACCGTCGCGCAGCTGATCGCGATAGACTTTTTTTAGCGCGGAACAGACGATCAGCGACACCTTATTGGTACGCTGCATCGCAAAGGCGGCGTCATTCAGCGCCTGTAACCACGGTTTACGGTCGTCATCGTTGAGTGGCTCACCGGAAGCCATTTTCATGATGTTGCTGCGCGGATGGAGAAAATCGCCATCAAGAAACGCGGCCTGCAGTTGATGCGCCACTTCACTTGCGACAGCAGATTTACCGCTGCCTGATACGCCCATCAGAACGTAAACGTGGTGATCATGATTAGTCGTGCTCAAAGCGTTGCCCCCACTGGTACAAGAATCAGGAAATTGTTACGGGTAACTGTTATCGGTAACATTGTCCAGCCGGATAAATAGAGAAGCAATATCCATTCGTGCCCGAAGTGTATAAGTGTGAGCTACTTCAAAGTTGTTGGCTTAAATAGATCCACCCGGTGACAAGGTGAAACCTAAATCTAACATTTTAGGTGTGACTGCTTCACCTCGGATGCGCGCCAGCAGGCGTTCTGCGCCAATGCTGCCCATTCGTTCACGCGGCGTGAGCACACTCGCCAGACGCGGCTCCATTACCTGACCGATATCATGGCCGTGGAAACCGGCAATCGCCATATCGTCAGGGATTCTCAGCCCTAAACGCTGACATTCAAATGCCGCCCCTACCGCCAGGTCATCGTTGGTACAGAACACACCATCCAGTTGCGGATATTCACGCCGCGCCTGACGGATAAGTTCAATACCGGATGAGTAAGATGAAGACTGCTCCACCATCACGCTGTACGGCACCAGATTGGCATCGCGCATAGCCTGTTCGTAGCCCCTCTGTTTGATGATAGTACGTTCATCAAGACGCGCGCCAAGATAAGCAACATGACGGTGCCCGCGGGCGATGATAGCGGCGGTCATCTGACGTGCGGCCTCGAAGTTATCAAAACCGACGGCGATATCCAGACACGGGGACTGACTGTCCATCAACTCGACGACCGGGATACCCGCGACTTCGATCATTTTCAGCGTACGGGGTGTATGGCTACGTTCAGTGAGGATCAGACCATCGATATTCCACGACAGCATCGACTCCAGACGCTCTTGCTCCATTTCGGGCTTATAGCCGTAGTGCGCCAGCATGGTTTGATAACCATGCGCGTCGGTGACGGCCTCAATGCCGCGTAACACTTCCGCAAAAACCTGGTTGGTGAGAGACGGTAACAGCACGCCGATAGCGCGACTGGTGGCGTTAGACAGGATATCAGGTGCGCGATTGGGAATATAACCCAGCTCATCAAGTGCAGCGGCAATTTTGCCCCGCAGCGCCACGGAGACCTGCTCCGGGTTACGCAAAAAGCGACTGACCGTCATTTTGGTGACGCCCACGCGGTCGGCTACATCCTGAAGTACGGGTCTTTTCTTTTTCATCGTCCTGAAGCGTTAAAAAGGGATAGATTTCCCCAGTTTACCACGGACGCACGGAATTAATGACAAACGATGAAAAGCCGGATGGCAACGCTTTCGCGTCTTATCCGGCCTACATCAGGTTACAGCACGTTATACCGGTGGCAGGTCAAACAGTAACACTTCGCTGTCGCTATCGGCATGAATCGAAATTGCCTGCTCATCCCAGATTGCCAGACCATCGCTGGTGGTGGCTTTGGTTCCGTTAATGGTGACATTGCCTTTTACCACCTGGATCCAGACGCGGCGCTCGGCGGCAATCTGATGCACCGACTGCTCATCTTTGAGCAGCGCCCAGCGGTACAACTCCATATCCTGGTACACTTTCAGCGAACCATCGCGGGCATCCGGCGACAGCACCAGCTGTTTGCCCTGCACCGCATCGAAACGGCGCTGTTCATAGCGTGGCGTAATCCCGTTTTCCTGCGGCATGATCCAGATTTGATACAGGTGTAGTTTCTCAGTATTGCTCGGGTTGTACTCCGAGTGTCGGATCCCCGTCCCGGCGCTCATAATCTGGAATTCACCGGCCGGAACCTGCTCTTTGTTGCCCATGCTGTCCTGATGCTCCACCACGCCTTCCAGTACGTAGGTCAGGATTTCCATGTCTTTATGGGGGTGAGTGCCAAAGCCCTGACCTGCGTCGATCACGTCATCGTTAATCACGCGCAGTGCCGAAAACCCCATAAAGTTCGGGTCATAGTAGTTAGCAAAAGAAAAGGTATGCCAGGAATCGAGCCAGCCATGATTCGCATGACCACGGTCGTTCGCTTTGCGTAAATAGATCATTATGTTCACCCCCAGATGTTTTCGATGGAGTAAGTGTGGACCCAATCCGTCTGGGATCATAGAGGGTGAAAATTGACTCCTCTGTTCAAAAAATATGAACAACCTCAGAGGAGTCGGTAAGAGCTATTTGGCGAGGGTTATCGTCGCGGGAGACGCCTGTTCGAAGGCCCGTTCGAGGATTTCCAGGTTGGTAAGAACTTCAGATTCCTTGACGTAATTAGGCGTACCGACGGTCAGCGTGTGGTACAGCGCATCATAGACGCGACCGTAGTCCCCCACTTCCGGTTTCACCTCTTCTTTCACCGTAACGCCATCATCATTGACATACTCCAGCACACCAACAGAATCGTCAGCGGCGAAACCGGGTTCGCCGGGCATAATATTGGCCTTCAGGCTGGTTTCCTGCTGGTCGATACCGTACTTCACAAACGAGCCTTTGGTGCCGTGAACAATAAACTTCGGATAGTCGATTTTCACCAGATGGCTGGTTTTCACAATGGCTTTCAGGTCACCGTAGAACAACTGCGCTTCAAAGGTATCATCCGGGTTCGCCTTGTTGCGCAGACTGCGAATGTCATAGGCTACATGGTCGGGACGCCCGAACAGCGAGATAATCTGATCCATGGTGTGTACGCCCAAACCATAGAATGCGCCGTCCTGCGGCAGGCCCGGTTTGGTTTCCGCCACGGGTCGGTAGTAGTCAAAATGGCTTTCAACTTCCACTATTTCACCCAGTTTGCCGCTCTCAATCGCTTTTTTAGCCGTGAGAAAACAGGAATCAAAACGACGATTCTGATACGGAGTGACGGTCAGTCCTTTGCTTCGCGCCAGTTCGAACAACACTTTTGCTTCCGCCAGCGTCGGCGTGAACGGTTTCTCAACCAGCACGCTTTTACCCGCCTCCAGCGCGCGTTTGGCATATTCAAAATGGCTATCAGCATGCGTACAGACGATCACCAGTTTTACCTGTGGATCGCCCAGCACCTCATCCAGATCGCTGGTGAAGTGAATGTGGGAATAGATCGGCGCCTGCTCTTCCGGTTTAGCGTGACGACGGAAAATATGCGCGACATGCCAGGTATCTTTACGATTCAGAACGTAAGGGAGATGGTAACGGGTGGTGCTTTTACCGAATCCAATAAATGCGCAGTGTAAGGTCATGAGACGATCCTTTTGAAGGTGATTGTTTACACCATAGCGCAAAGCGTGAGGAGACTGAATGTTGGATTCTTTGCCGGGGACAAAATGGCAAGTAAGCCAGGCTGAAACAAAACCCAAAAAAAAAGCCAGCAAAAGCTGGCTAAAATAATACTGGAAGCAATGTGAGCAATGTCGTGCTTTCAGGTTCTCCGTAGGGGTTCCCCTGAACGCAGAGCAATAATAATCATTCTCATTCGCACTTGTCTACTTCTTTTTGCAAAAAAATGCAGTTGACGGAATTTTCTTTCTCAGCGAGTGTAAATGCTCAATTAACCCTGCAGGAGATAAGGAATGAGTGAGATAGTGATACGCCACGCTGAACCGAAAGATTACGACGCCATTCGTCAGATTCACGCCCAGCCGGAGGTGTACCACAACACGCTACAGGTTCCTCATCCTTCCATGGAGATGTGGCAAACGCGACTCGCCGATCAACCGGGGATCAAACAGTTGGTGGCCTGCATCGATGATATCGTCGTGGGACATCTTTCCATTGCAGTTGCCCAGCGCCCGCGCCGCAGCCACGTCGCTGATTTCGGTATTTGCGTTGACGCTCGTTGGCAAAACCGCGGCGTCGCCAGCGCGCTGATCCGCACCATGATCGACATGTGCGACAACTGGCTGCGCGTTGACCGCATTGAGCTAACGGTATTTGTTGATAATGAGCCCGCCGTGGCGGTCTATAAGAAGTACGGCTTTGAAATCGAAGGCACCGGTAAGAGATACGGCCTGCGCAACGGTGAGTATGTTGATGCCTACTTTATGGCGCGCGTGAAATAAATCTCAGGGCGAATTTTTCGCCTTGCTTATTGAAAGGACGCAATAGTGAAAAAGTACCTTCTCCTGGTTTTGCTGGCCTCGCTCTCCCCTGCTTTTGCCACTACCGTACAAAATCTCGATTCCGTACCCAGTGCAATCCAACATCCTGAAGGTAAACAAATTTTCGCTGAGCAAATGGCGGGAGCAACACCAGCGAAAGGATTTGGCGAGCTTCCACAGGGATTATCTGAGAACCAGTGGATTGCCTGGGTTGCGCCGAATGAAGATCCTGGCAACCTGATCCTCACGGGTGCCAAAGCCTGGGGCAAAGACGGCAAATATATTGGCGTCGCCTGTTTCGCTGACAATCAGGCCGATGCCGGGCAGGCAAAGAAATACGCAGATAACAACTGCCCGGAAAACTACAGCAACGGACGCGCTAATAAATTATATCTCGGCGTTTTTTCCTGGCAGAACCAACGGCTAACACCGATTGCTCGTTCGGAAAAACCGTTAAACCAACTCTCGGGGTGGAATAAAGCCGCCGAAAAAGAGAGCGATGATGAGTCCGCCAGACCGCTGGCTTATTATACAAAACTGGATCTGGCACCGTACCGGATAGCACCCGATACACTGGCATTCGGGGTGCGGGGTGGATACTCTGATGCGTATTCCGGCGGTGGCGCATTTTATGAAGTACTGGAACTCTATGCGATCAAAGACAACAGGATAATCAACATATTTTCTGACCTTGTTTATCAATATACGGACATCGCTGGAGACTGGAATAAAGATGGCACAAGGCAGCATGACATCGACGAAAGTAAGTACATTCTCAAAATGCGCTCGGCAAAGACGCACGGATTTTATGATTTAGAACGCGTTAACCTGCAGGATAAAAGCAGCCAAATATTCCACTGGTCTGAATCACTTCAGGGATATGTGCCATAACCACTCCACCTGGCCTACATCATTCAGAATACTGTAGGCCGTTATTCTTAATTTCCCGCCGTTAAATCCAGAAACGGAAGCGCCACCCTGTCCTGAAATAAAGTTATTGATTGCTGCCCATCTTCTCACCGCCGTCATGCTCAGGCCCAACAACCCTCTGAATTATATGGCTATTCACTTTTTATCTTCATCTCTATTTTTCGTAACCTTAATAAAATTAATATTACATTTTTGTTTTTTTTTGGTTTCTGCCGTCACTTTATGGTGACAATCACAACAATATACTTCCCCTGGGACTAACTTAACCACGGTGAGGTAAAAAATGAAATTTGAACGCCATCATAGAATATTGAAAGAACTCAGTATTTCGGGAGCTGTAAAAGTTTCAAATCTGGCGAAATGTCTCAAGGTAACAAAGGAAACTATTCGTTCAGATCTCAATGAACTTGCCGGACAGGGATATCTTACTCGCTGTCATGGTGGTGCATTTATTACCCTTGATTCTCTTGATAACGTCGCAAAAAATGAAATTGCTTATGTGCTGGAAAAATATGAATCAGCACAGAAAATAAAAAAAGGTCTCTCTGCCATGAAAAATAATGTATGTGTTATTGGCTCGTTCAATGTTGATATTATCAGTTATCTACCGAGATTACCCTCAACGGGAGAATCATTGCTTGCCGATAAATTTATTTTTTCACCCGGCGGTAAGGGATGTAATCAGGCATTAGCCGCGAGCTATGCCGATTCTGATGTGCATTTTATTACTAAAGTAGGTTCAGACCATTTTAGTGATTACGCCATTAATTTTATAAACTCATCAAAAATCCATAAAAGTGTTATCTACCAGACCAAAGAAACACAAACAGGTACAGCAACCATCATGGTGAATGGAGATACCGGAGATAATGTCATCGCTATCTACCCTGGCGCCAACATGACAATTTCCCCTGATGAAATCACCATTCAGAAAGAAGCCATTGTTCATTCAGATATTGTTCTTGTACAACTGGAGACGAATTACGAAGCACTGCAGCAAACAATTCGTCTCGCACAAAAAAATGACATACCAGTCATTATCAATCCAGCGCCATACAATGACATGGTTAACACCATCATTGATAACATTGACTATATTACGCCGAATGAAACGGAAGCGGGCCTGCTGGCCAATATGGCGGTTAATGATATCGAATCAGCCAAATGCGCAGCCAAAATTATTCATCAGAAAGGCGTCAAAAATACCATTATTACGTTAGGTAGCAAAGGTTCTCTCGCTTATGACGGAACACAATTCATCTATTCCCCGGCATTTCCGGCAGTAGTAAAAAACACCGCTGGCGCTGGCGACGCTTTCAATGGTGCTCTCGCCTCTGGCCTGGCTAAAGGAAAATCACTGGCATCCGCATTGTGCTACGCCAGCGCATTTGCCTCGCTTGCGGTTGAAACGCCGAATGCGTCTGATATGCCGGAAAACGAATCCGTTCTTCATCGCATTCAGGGTTCACATTACAAACAAACTATCTCTACTCACTAAATCAAGGGGCAGACTATGAACAATACGCAGAAAAAACTAAATGTGCTCTTTATTGGAGAATCCTGGCATATTCACATGATTCATTCAAAAGGTTATGACAGCTTCACTTCCAGTAAATATGAAGAAGGCGCTACATGGTTACTGGAATGCTTGAGGAAAGGCGGCGTTGAAATTGATTACATGCCTGCCCACACGGTACAAATTGCATTTCCAGAGAACATTGATGAGTTAAACCGTTACGATGTTATTGTTATTAGCGACATTGGTAGCAATACCTTCCTGTTGCAAAATGAGACATTTTATCAGCTAAAAATAAAGCCAAATGCCCTGGAATCAATTAAAGAGTACGTCAAAAATGGCGGTGGACTACTCATGATTGGCGGCTATCTGTCATTTATGGGTATTGAGGCAAAAGCCAATTATAAGAACACCGTTCTTGCTGAGGTTCTGCCAGTTATTATGCTTGATGGCGATGACCGGGTAGAAAAGCCAGAGGGTATCTATGCTGAGGCTGCCTCACCTGAACATCCTGTTGTTAACGGATTCTCAGATTATCCGGTATTTCTGGGATATAACCAGGTCGTCGCCAGAGACGATGCCGATGTTGTCTTAACAATAAATAATGACCCATTGTTAGTGTTCGGTGAATACCAACAGGGTAAAACCGCCTGCTTTATGAGTGACTGCTCCCCACACTGGGGAACCCAGCAGTTTATGTCATGGCCATTTTATACCGACCTGTGGGTCAACACGCTTCAATTCATCGCCAGAAAATAAAAAACAATGGAGTAACGAAAGTTACTCCTTTTATAAAATATAAGGATTGATGTATGAACAAGAATAAGTACTCAACCCCCTTACTGATGCTTGCCACCATCTTAGCCGGTATGCTTTCCCCGATGCAGTCTGCCGTTAATGGACAGTTAGGACACTGGTTACAAGACGGTAATGCTTGTGCAGTAATCTCGTTTGCCAGCGGTCTGGTCGTCATGTTTTTTATTATTATTGCGCGCAAAGAAACACGCCAGCAATTCGCCTCAATACCCACTCTGATTAAAAAGAGAAAAATCCCGCTATGGAATTGGTTTGCAGGATTATGCGGGGCGATGGTCGTATTTTCTGAAGGCGCATCCGCCAGCGCGCTGGGCGTTGCCACCTTTCAAACGGCATTAATTTCCGCCCTGCTCCTTTCCGGCCTGCTGTGCGACCGTTTTGGCGTCGGTGTGGATGAGAAGAAATATTTTACGCCATGGCGCATTACTGGCGCATTGTTCGCAGTTATCGCCACAGTTTTTGTCGTGTCGCCACAGTGGCACTCCACCTCGTTTATCCTGCTCGCTATCCTTCCCTTTTTGGCAGGGTTACTCGCTGGCTGGCAGCCTGCGGGGAATGCTAAGGTCGCCGAGGCAACAGGCTCCATGCTGGTGTCCATTACATGGAACTTCATTGTCGGCTTTTGTGTCCTGGGCGCGGCGCTGGCGATCCGTATCGCATTAGGCCATGTCACCGTCCAGTTACCCGATACATGGTGGATGTATCTCGGTGGTCCTCTGGGTCTGCTGTCCATCGGGCTGATGGCGATTCTGGTGAGAGGCTTAGGGCTATTGATGCTGGGCGTAGCGTCAACAGCGGGCCAACTGCTTGGCTCTGTGCTAATTGATGAATTGATCCCTTCATTAGGCAATACGGTCTACCTGGTCACCATCATCGGTACGCTGTTCGCGTTAGTCGGTGCGATTGTTACCACCATACCTGAATACAGAGCATCCAAAATGGCGCAAAAAATGGAGGTGTCAGGATGAAAGGTTTCCTGCAAACCGTAACTGGCCCGGTGGCGAATACTGATATGGGTCTGACGCTACCGCATGAACATCTGTTTAACGATCTGTCATCGGTCGTTGACGAGCCACATTATGCTTTTTCACAGCAACTGGTGGGAAAGAAAGTCAGTGCTGACCTGCAGTGGGGGCTGAAACACGACCCCTACTGCTGCGCCGATAACATGGACCGAAAAGAGATTGATGATGTTATTTTTGAAATCAATAACTTTATGTCCCTGGGCGGCAGGACGATTGTCGACGCCACGGGATCAGAATCCATTGGGCGGGACGCCTCAGCGCTACGAGAAGTTGCCTTAAAAACGGGTTTGAATATCGTTGCGTCATCGGGGCCTTATCTGGAGAAATTTGAAAGCACCCGGATCCATAAACCTGTCGAGCTGTTAGCCTCACTCATTGATAAAGAACTGAATCAGGGTATTGGCGAGACGGATATTCGTGCTGGCATGATCGGTGAAATCGGCGTATCACCTGCTTTTACCCAAGCGGAGCGTAACAGCCTGCGAGCAGCGTCTCTGGCACAATGTAACAACCCCCACACGGCGATGAATATCCATATGCCGGGGTGGCTGCGACTGGGGGATGAGGTGCTGGATATTGTGCTGGAAGAAATGAACGTCTCTCCGGCAAAAGTCTCGCTGGCGCATTCGGACCCTTCAGGAAAAGATGTCGTCTATCAACGTAAAATGCTCGACCGCGGCGTATGGCTTGAATTTGACATGATTGGTCTGGACATTACCTTCCCAAAAGAAGGTGTCGCGCCGGGCGTTCAGGAGACAGCTGATGCGGTAGCACACCTGATTGAGTTAGGTTACGCCGACCAAATCGTTTTAAGCCATGATGTTTTTCTCAAACAGATGTGGGCAAAAAATGGGGGGAATGGTTGGGGATTTGTCCCGAATGTTTTCCTCGCCTATCTGGCTGCACGTGGAGTAGACAACAATACTCTTCGTAAGCTCTGTGTTGATAATCCAGCTCGATTACTCACGGCATAATCTGCAAATAGCCCGGTGCCTGACACCGGGCCTGGTAGTAAAAATCAGTATCCCGCCGTTAAATCATCCACGGAACGCGGGTCGGACGCGCCATACAGGGCGCCATCCGGCCCAACCATAATACTTTGCGTGCTGCCCATCGCCTCTTTCAGCGCCACTTTCTGTCCTTTTTGCTCCAGCAACTTGAGCGTGTCCGGGCTGAAGCCCTTCTCGACGCGAAGCTCATCCGGCAACCACTGATGATGGAAGCGCGGCGCGTTGGTCGCTTCGGCGACGTTCATTCCGAAATCAATGCTGTTCACTACCATTTGCAGCACAGTAGTGATGATTCGACTCCCGCCAGGGCTGCCGGTCACCAGCCAGGTTTTCCCGTCTTTTACCACGATAGTCGGCGACATCGACGACAGCGGACGCTTCTTCGGCCCGACCGCGTTGGCATCGCCGCCCACCAGTCCGTATACGTTCGGCACGCCCGGCTTGGCAGAGAAATCGTCCATTTCATTATTGAGCAGAATACCGGTATTACCCGCCACAATCCCGGTGCCGAAGGTTGTATTCAAGGTATAGGTCACCGCCACGGCATTGCCGTCTTTATCCACCACCGAGAAGTGGGTGGTCTGGTTGCTTTCATACGGGGCGAGCTTGCCCGGTTTTATCTGGCTGGAAGGTTTGGCCTTGTTGATAT
Source organism: Citrobacter werkmanii (assembly GCF_008693645.1). Taxonomy (NCBI): domain Bacteria; kingdom Pseudomonadati; phylum Pseudomonadota; class Gammaproteobacteria; order Enterobacterales; family Enterobacteriaceae; genus Citrobacter; species Citrobacter werkmanii. Next base: position 4,795,166 of record NZ_CP044101.1, read on the forward strand.
CAATTTGATCGGCCAGCGTTTTCGCATAGGCTTTGTTGGTCAGCGCCTGCCACGGCACTTTCACAAAGTCCGGGTCACCCAGATACTCTGAACGGTCGGCATAGGCGTATTTTTCCGCTTCCGCCATGATTTGCATGGCATCGGCGCTGCCAAAGCCGTACTTCTTCATGTCGAAGTTTTCAAGAATATTGAGAATTTGCACGATGTGAATACCGCCCGAGGATGGCGGCGGCATGGAGAAGACCTGATATCCGCGATAGTCACCACTGATTGGCGTACGCTCAACGGCTTTATAGCTGGCTAAATCCTCTTTGGTCATCAGACCGCCGTTCTTCTGCATTTCGCCGGCAATCTGGTCGGCAATCGCCCCTTTATAAAACGCATCCGGGCCGTTTTCGGCAATCATTTCCAGGCTTTTCGCCAGATCCTTCTGGACCAGCTTATCGCCCTTCTTCAGCGGCTCGCCGTCTTTCCAGAAAATGGCTTTGCTGTTCTCATGATTAGGGATCACTTCGCTGCCGTAAGTTTTTAAGTCGTCGGCCAGCGCATCGTTAACCACAAAACCCTCTTCCGCCAGCTTCATCGCCGGACGCACTACTTTATTCAGCGGCATCGTGCCGTATTTCTCCAGCGCCAGCGAGAAACCCGCCACGGTACCCGGCGTACCGGATGCCAGATGCGACGTCAGCGACTTTTTCGCATCGGCGTTACCCTGATCGTCGAGGAACATATCACGGGTCGCGGCAGCAGGCGCCATTTCACGAAAATCAATCGCCGTAGTGTTACCGTCTTTGGTGCGCAGCAGCATAAAACCACCGCCGCCCAGGTTCCCCGCCTGAGGATGCGTCACCGCCAGCGCGTAACCAACGGCGACGGCGGCATCAACGGCATTGCCCCCCTGTTTGAGGATATCCACCCCGACCTGGGTGGCTAACGCATCCACCGAGGCCACCATTCCCTGCTGCGCACGCACGGGATGGAACACATCTTCCTCGACACCGTAGGATACCGGCGGTGGCGCTGCCGGCGCGGCAGCAACGCTAAAACAACTTCCTGAGAGCAGAGCAGCAATGGCTACCCGGCGTAAAAACGTCGGTTTTATCATCGTTATTCTCCAGATGTATGGGGTCGGCCCCCACTAAGCCTGGTGCATAACTCTGAAATAATCATCGTAACGGCGAGAAAGGAGTAAACTTAAGCGATCCCCGAGAGGAGAAAAGCGATGAAACGATTCTTACTTTTAGCCATGCTATTGCCGTTTGCAGGCTTTGCACAGCCCATCAACACCATGAATAACCCGAATCAACCGGGTTACCAGATCCCGAGCCAGCAGCGTATGCAAACCCAAATGCAAACGCAGCAAATTCAGCAAAAAGGGATGCTCAACCAGCAGTTGCAAACGCAAACCCGCATGCAGCAACAGCATATGGAAAACCAAATCAACACCAATTCCCAGCGAGTCCTTCAGTCCCAGCCTGGAGAGTTGAATTCGGGTCAACAGCAGATGCTGCCCAACAGCAACGGTGGCATGTTGAACGGAACCCGCAACCCGGACAGTTCGCTGAATAAACAGCAACATATGCTGTCGGAGAAAAAGAACGGCGACATGCTGAAGCCCTCCAGCACGCCGCAGCCTAACGTTCCGTTAAAAACGATTGGGCCTTAATAGGGTTGAAAATCCGGTCCTATCGTATCAATAGCATCGGTACAGATGCAGTCCACTCCCCAGCGCAGCAGCTCTGCCGCGCGCTGGGGTCGGTTGACGGTATAAACCAAAATACGTAGCCCCGCGTCGCGCAACGCATCCACGCGCGCTTCATCCAGCAGCTTATGATTAAGATGAATCGAGACGCAGCCGAGCCGGGTAGTGAGTTCGCGCCAGTCGTCACGCCATTCATCAAGCAGTAAACCGCGCGGCAGTTCTGGAACCGCCTGCTGCGCCGCTTCAAGCGCGTCAATTTCAAAAGACGACAACAGCGGCGGCGTCATTCCCGCCCACAGTTCACGCGCGGCCAGCGCCACGACTTTGCCGGTTAACGTTCCGGTGCCGGTAGTGGGTTTAATTTCAATATTCGCCATCATGCCGTGCTGACGGCAGCGCGCGGCCACTTGCGAGAGCAGCGGCAGCGGTTCGCCTTTAAACTCGCCGCTAAACCAACCGCCTGCGTCCACGCGTAATAGATCCTGCCAGTTCAGTTCACCCGCCACGCCCCAGCCGTTACTGGTCCGTTCGAGATTGTCGTCGTGCAGCAAAAAGATCTCGCCGTCTTTCGACAACTTAGCGTCAAACTCAATCATGGTATGCCCGTATCGCGCCCCCACGTCGATCGCCGCCAGGGTGTTTTCCGGAGCCAGCTTACCGCCGCCGCGATGGGCGACAATGTGGGGATAAGGCCAGTTACTCATACGCGTTGTCCTGTTTCGCCATCAAAAAGATGCAAATGATTTTCTGGCAGATGCAGCCACAGCGTGCTGCCTGCCGTCGGGCGATGCTGATGCGCCAGTCGCACCACCAGCTTTTGCTCGCCCCAGCGCCCGTGCGCGAGGTTATCCGCACCCAGCATTTCCAGCGTGTCGACAACCAACGGCACACCGCCATCGGCCTGCGAGCTTAACGCAATATGCTCCGGGCGGATACCCAGCGTCATGTTACGCCCAATACACTCCCGGACGCTCCTGGCGATGGGCAAAGCCATGCCGTCATCCAGTTCAAAATGCGTACCCGAAGCGCTAATACGCCCATCCAGCAGGTTCATCGCCGGGCTGCCGATAAAGCTCGCCACAAAGCGGCTGGCAGGTTTCTCGTACACTTCAACCGGCGTACCGATCTGCTCGGCAATGCCTTTGTTCATCACCATCACCCGCTGGGCAAGGGTCATCGCTTCAACCTGATCGTGCGTCACATACAGCGAGGTGGTTTTCAGTCGGCGATGCAGATGTTGTAACTCCAGACGCATCTGGACGCGCAGCTTGGCATCGAGGTTAGAAAGCGGCTCATCGAACAGGAATACCGCCGGATCGCGAACAATCGCCCGTCCCATCGCCACGCGCTGACGCTGGCCGCCGGAAAGTTCGCGTGGGCGACGTTTGAGCAGTTCACCCAGTTCGAGAATACGTGCCGCCTCTTTCACCCGCTCGGCAATATGCTCCTTACCCATTCCACGGATCTTCAGCCCCCATGCCATGTTTTCTTCTACGCTCATATGCGGGTAGAGGGCATAGTTCTGGAACACCATCGCAATGCCGCGATCTTTCGGCTCCATCTCGGTGACGCGCTTATTATCGATCCAGATATCGCCGCCGCTGACCCGCTCCAGCCCGGCCACCATCCGCAGCAGCGTAGACTTGCCGCAGCCGGATGGCCCGACCATCACGATAAACTCCCCGTCCGCAACGTCCAGCGTCAGCGGTTTAATCACCTGGGTTTTGCCATCCCAGCTTTTGGTTACTGCCTGTAGTTTTAAACCAGCCATTTTTATTTCTCACTATCGACCAGGCCACGCACAAAGGCACGCTGCATGGCTAACACGATAATTACCGGAGGGATGAGCGTCAGCAGCATGGCTGCCATCACCTGATTCCATTGGGTGGTACCTTCGCCGGTGGCGATCATGCCTTTGATGCCCGCTACCGCAGTGCCCAGGTTGACATCGGTAATAATTAACAACGGCCACAAATACTGGTTCCAGCCGTAAATAAAGGTGATCACGAACAGCGCCGCCAGATTGGTTTTTGACAGCGGTAGCACGATATCGCGGAAAAAGCGCATCGGTGACGCGCCGTCAATACGCGCCGCTTCAACCAGCTCATCCGGCAGGGTCATAAAGAACTGACGGAACAGGAAGGTCGCGGTAGCCGACGCCATCAGCGGCAGCGTCAGGCCCGCGTAGCTGTCGAGCATTTTCAGGTTGGCGATCACTTCTACCGTCGGGAAAATACGCACCTCAACCGGCAGCATCAGGGTGATAAAAATCATCCAGAAGAACAGATTGCGCAGCGGAAAGCGAAACCAGACGATGGCGAATGCGGAGAGCATAGATACGGTGATTTTCCCCACCGTAATACTGAACGCCATGATGAAACTGTTGAGCATCATCAGCCAGAACGGCGCGCTGTTGACGCCCACGCCGTTGACCCAGATGTATTTCATGTTTTCCAGCAACTGCGTGCCGGGAATCAGCGTCATCGGCGTTTCAAATACCGCTTTGTTGTCCAGCGTCGCCGCGACAAACGCGACGTACAACGGGAACAGGATCACCATGATTCCCAGCATTAGCATGGTATGGCTGAATATTGTCAGCCCACGACGGTTCTCAATCATTGGTAACGCACCTTACTTTCCACATAGCGGAACTGCACCACCGTCAAAATAATGACCAGGAACATCAGCACCACCGACTGCGCGGCTGACGCAGAGAGATCCAGGCCGACAAAGCCTTCACGATAGATCTTATAAATCAACGTCGTGGTCGCCTGTACCGGCCCACCTGCCGTGGCGGCGTCGATCACCGGGAAGGTGTCAAAGAAGGCATACACCAGATTCACCACCAGCAAAAAGAAACTGACCGGCGCAATCAGCGGCAGCGCTAATTTAAAGAAGCGGCGAACCGGTCCTGCGCCATCAATCGCGGCGGCTTCGATCAGCGACCGGGGAATAGATTGCAGTGCGGCAAAGAAGAACAGGAAGTTGTAACTAATCTGCTTCCAGACCGACGCGAACACCACCAGAAACATGGCCTGACCGCTGTTTTGCGCGTGATTCCAGTCATAGCCAAACTCAGCGAGCAAATGGGTGATCAGCCCGCGACCCGGGTTAAACAGGAAGATCCACAGTACGGCGGCAACGGCGGGCGCAACGGCGTAGGGCAACAGCATCAACGTCTGGTAAAAACGGCTACCGCGCACGACATAATTCACCAGCGCAGCAAAAAACAGCGACACCAGCAGGCCGCTTACCGTAACCAGCGTACTGAACTTTATCGTCGTCCAGAACGAATCAAGGTAGTACGGGTCATGGAACAGCGCGACAAAGTTTTCCAGTCCGACAAACTGGCTGGAAAGGCCAAAAGGATCAACGCTTTGTAGCGAGTACCACAGCGCTTCACCGGCGGGCCAGATAAAGAAAATAACGGTGATAACCAACTGCGGGGCCACCAGTAAATAGGGGAGCCAGCGCGAGCGGAACACCGGACGGGATGAGGACATGAAGGTTTTTTTCCTGGAAGGTGCCGGATGGCGGTGCAAGCACCTTATCCGGCCTACAAACGCTGTAGGCCTGATAAGCGCAGCGCCATCAGGCACTTATACACTTAAGATTTGGTCGATTGCTCAAAGCGGCGCAGTAACTGATTGCCACGCTCAACCGCGGCATCCAACGCCTGCTGTGGGGTTTTCTTTCCAGTCCACACGCTTTCCAGCTCTTCATCCACGATGGTACGGATCTGCGGCATGTTGCCCAGACGCAGCCCTTTAGTGAACGGCAACGGCGGTTTGTTCAGCATCTGACGGGTGGCGATATCGGCCCCGGGGTTCTTATCATAGAAGCCCTGCTCGCGAGTCAGATCGTACGCGGCGGTGGTGATCGGCAGATAGCCGGTCTTCTGATGCCATTCGGCAGCAATCTCTGGTTTTGCGAGGAAATTAAGGAATTGCGCCACACCTTCGTAGGTGGCTTTGTCTTTACCCTGCATCACCCACAGACTGGCTCCACCGATAATCGCGTTCTGCGGTGCGCCCTTCACATCGGCATCGTACGGCATCATGCCGACGCCATAGTTGAATTTGGCGTAGTGACGGATGTCGGCCAGAGAACCTGAAGAAGCGGTAGTAATGGCGCAATCCCCGTTGTAGAACTTCTCGGTGGATTCATCTTTACGTCCAAAGTAGCTGAAGTCGCCCTTTTTATTCAGCTCTTCCAGTAGTGCAATGTGTTTCACCTGCTCCGGTTTATTGAACTCCAGCACCGCATCAGTACCGTCAAAACCGTTGTTTTTGGTGGCGACCGGCAGACCGTTCCAGGCGCTGAAGTTTTCAATCTGGATCCAGCCCTGCCAACCGCTGGCATAGCCACACTTCATACCTGCGGCTTTCAGCTTCGCGGTGTATTCCGCCAGATCCTGCCAGGTTTTTGGCGGCTGCTCAGGATCTAAACCGGCTTTTTTGAAGGCATCTTTGTTGTAATACAGCACCGGCGTGGAGCTGTTAAACGGCTGGGAGAGTAAATGTCCGCTTTTCGAGTCAGTGTAATAACCGGAAACCGTCGGCACGAACTGAGATTCATCAAAGTTAATACCGGCCTCTTTGAATACTTCATAGACCGGTTTAATGGCTTTCGAGGCCATCATCGTTGCCGTCCCCACTTCATAAACCTGCAGCAGCGCAGGCGCGTTTCCGGTACGGAAGGCGGCAATACCTGCGCTCAGGCTTTGCTCATAGTTGCCTTTATACTGTGGAACAATTTTGTAGTCGGGATTGGCGGCATTAAAACGTTGCGCCAGTGAATCAACTTCTTTACCCAGTTCGCCTTCCATTGAGTGCCAGAACGGGATGGTGGTGACTGCCAGCGCCTGACCTGCAAATGCCAGGCTAAGTGCCAGTCCTAAAGCTGTATGTCGTAACGATATCATCGGTTATCTCTCTTGTTGTGCCGGATGCGCGATATCACGCGTTTTATGCTCGCGGGGGTAACATGACATGCTCGAATGACAGAAAAATAACTTTTTTATTACAAAAAAAAGATAGTAAGGCGACAAACAGATGGCAAGGCGGTGAAAGCGGAGTGACAGGAAAATGCGGGGTGGAGCACAACAAAGCCGGGGAGGTGCCTTACCCGGCCCATAAAAAGATTTGCCGTACAGATGAGATCACTCAGGCTGTGCGAACGTAAACTCCAGCGCCAGACCCAGGACCTGCATACCGTGGATATTATCTTCCGGCGATATCGCCACCAGACTTTCCAGAAACTTGAGCCGTCGCGACTGGGCGTTAATGATGAGCTTTCCTCGTAACGCAGGAAGCTTCAGCGAAGTGATGGGATAAACCACACGGCCAACGACTTCAACCGGCAGCTTGCGTAAGTCGACCTGCTGCAGCACACCAACAGAAGAGTACAGCAATGCAACAGGCGTAACGGCAAGCAACGGCGCGCTACTGATACTCACGAAATCCAGAAGTAGCTCGGGGCGCAGATAGTGCAGTCCATTAAAAGAGACCGTGACACCGTCTATTGCGGGCATGGGCAGCACGTCAGTTTGACGCGGTAAATCATTCATTCAATTACCATTGACTCAAGATATACATCAAGCCGTTGATTATGCAGCAAATAACCTATACTTGCTGGGACAAGGCTCGCAATACCTGCAGATTTAGCTAGCGACGTTACCTGACACGCTGCCCATTGACTCCGGTAACGTTAATCCCGACGCCAGCGTCGCTCAAATTCATTCTGTAAACGCTGCTGTTCCCGCCGCTCACGTTCACGTTGGATATCTGATTTTTCATCTTCCCAGCCAGGGCATACCGAGCTGGTGAATACTTCGCAGGGCGAGCTGGATTGTGCCAACGGGTTGGCCGGTTTCTCTTCCCAGATAGATGGATCGCGCGGGTCGAACGTTTGCGGTTCCAGTGCCTGAACACCAGATGCAAACGCCAATAACAGAGTTCCAATCATCATGCAGGTACCTGAACGTATCATCCTTTCTCCATGTTCATGTTATTATTGATAACCATTCTCAATAATAACATAACGCGATAAAAAGGGGCCATCAGGCCCCTTAGCTCTTAAGAGAAATCTTAACCGCCCAGATAAGCGCTACGCACCGCTTCATTCGCCAGTAGCGCATCGCCGGTGTCTTCCAGTACCACATGACCGTTTTCCAGCACGTAGCCGCGGTCGGCGAGTTTCAGCGCCTGGTTGGCGTTCTGCTCGACGAGGAAGATGGTCATCCCCTGCTCGCGCAACTGCTCGATAGTATTAAAGATCTGCTGGATGATAATCGGCGCCAGACCCAGCGACGGCTCATCAAGCAACAATAGCCGGGGCTGGCTCATCAGCGCACGACCTATCGCCAGCATCTGCTGTTCACCGCCGGACATGGTGCCCGCACGCTGAATGCGACGCTCATGCAGGCGCGGAAACAGGTCATACACCCATTTGATACGTTCCTGAAACTGGTCCTTCTCGGCAAAGAAACCGCCCATCGCCAGGTTCTCTTCCACCGTCATGCGCGAAAACACACGACGCCCTTCCGGGACGATCGCCACCGCTTCACGCATGATTTTAGCCGTTTGCCAGTCGGTAATGTCTTTACCATCAAAGACAATGCGTCCGCTGGTCGCGCGTGGGTCGCCGCATAACGTACCGAGCAGGGTGGTTTTCCCCGCGCCGTTGGCACCGATAAGCGTTACGATTTCACCCTGATTGATATACAGGCTCACCTCGTGCAGCGCCTGAATTTTGCCGTAGTGGGCGCTGACTTTATCGAACGATAACATCGCCTTATCCATATTATGCCTCGCCCCCATTATGCTTCACCTAAATAGGCGCGGATCACGTCCGGGTTATTACGAATCTGTTCCGGCGTCCCGTTCGCCAGCGGCGTGCCCTGGTTCACCACGTAAATACGGTCGGAAATGCCCATCACCAGTTTCATATCGTGCTCAATCAACAGAATGGTGGTGTTGTGATGGTTGCGCAGCTCGGCAATCAGCTCGTCCAGCTCTTTGGTCTCTTTCGGGTTGAGGCCAGCGGCAGGCTCGTCAAGCATCAGGATCTCCGGTTGCGTCACCATGCAGCGGGCGATCTCCAGACGACGCTGGTCACCGTAGGCGAGGTTACTGGCCTGGCGGTTGGCATGCTCCAGCAAACCAATACGCGCAAGCCAGGTAGCAGCGCGATCCAGGGCTTCACTTTGCGCGCGACGGAACGACGGCGTTTTTAACAGACCGGAAAAGACACCGGTTTTCAATTGCTGATGTTGCGCCACCAGCAAGTTTTCAATCACCGTCATTTCGCGAAACAGGCGTACGTGCTGGAAAGTACGCACCACGCCCATACGCGCAATTTGCTGACCCGGCAGCCCTTCCAGATGCTGGTCACGCAGCTTAATCGTCCCACCCGTCGGTTTATAAAAACCGGTCAGGCAGTTAAAGACCGTGGTTTTTCCCGCGCCGTTCGGCCCGATTAACGAGACGATTTCCTGCGGTCTCAGTTCCAGCTCAACGTTGTTCACCGCCAGCAGACCGCCGAAGCGCATCATCAGGCCGTTAACGGATAATAATGGCTGACTCATGCCTGCTCTCCTTTTGCTTCCCCGTTTTTCAGCTTCAACTGCGGACGGGTCATCGGTAACAAGCCCTGCGGACGCCAGATCATCATCAGTACCATCAAACCACCCAGCATTAACATGCTGTATTCATTGAAATCACGCATCAGTTCGCGTGACACCACCAGCAGGATAGCTGCGAGAATGACCGCAAACTGCGAGCCCATTCCACCCAGTACCACAATCGCCAACACAAAGGCCGACTCGGCAAAGGTGAACGATTCCGGGCTGACAAAACCCTGCCGCGCGGCAAACAGCGTGCCGGCAAAACCCGCGAACGCGGCGCTGATGGTAAAGGCGGTCAGCTTGATGCGTGTAGGATTTAAGCCCAGCGAACGGCAGGCGATTTCATCTTCACGCAGCGCTTCCCACGCACGTCCCAGCGGCATGCGCAGCAGACGGTTGATGACAAACAGCGAGAACACCACCAGCAGCAGCGCCACCAGATAGAGGAAAATCACGCGATCGGACGGGTCATACTTCACGTTAAAGAAGTTGCTGAAGGTATCCCAGCCGCCTTCACGCGCGCTGCGGCTGAACTCAAGACCGAAAAAGGTGGGTTTCGGGATCTGGCTAATACCGTTCGGGCCGCCGGTGATTTCGGTGTTGTTGAGCAGCAGGATACGGACGATTTCGCCGAAGCCTAAGGTCACAATCGCCAGATAATCACCGCGCAGACGCAGGACCGGGAAGCCGAGCAGGAACCCCGCAGCGGCAGAAACCAGCCCCGCCAGCGGCAGACAGGTCCAGAAACCGAGGCCGTAATAGTGGTTCAGCAGCGCAAAGGTATAAGCGCCGATGGCATAGAAGCCGCCGTAGCCCAGCACCAGCAGACCGGAAAGCCCCACCACCACGTTTAAGCCGAGGCCGAGGATGATATAAATCATCGTCAGCGTGGCGATATCGACCGTGCCGCGCGAGACCATAAACGGCCATGCCACGGCAATCGCCAGCAGCGCCACCAGAAACAGTTTCTGTTTAACGGTGGAGCCGTCAATCGCTGGCAGAATAAACTTCGGCCCGGAGACGCTCTTCAGACCTTTCTGGAACGCCGGACGCAACAGTTGGAAAAGAAACACGACGCCAGTGCCGATAAACACCCACTGCCAGCGGATATCCGCAGCGGTGTCCACCACCAGTTTGGTGCCGTCCAGCTCTAACTGGACGCCCATGAAGACGCCCGCCAGGATGAAGAACATGGCGGCAGAGAGCAGCGCCATTGCAAAATGCATCGGTTTCATACTTTCTCTACCTCCGGACGACCCAGAATACCGGTCGGCATCACCAGCAGTACCAGAATCAGCAACGCGAACGACACCACGTCTTTGTATTCCGTACTCAGATAAGCAGAGGAAAGCGCTTCGGCAACGCCCAAAATCAGGCCGCCAATCATCGCGCCAGGAATGCTGCCAATGCCGCCCAGTACCGCCGCGGTAAAGGCTTTCATCCCGGCCATAAAGCCGATGTAAGGGTTAATTACGCCATAGAACTGACCGAGCAGCACGCCCGCAACCGCCGCCATTGCCGCACCGATCACAAAGGTCAGCGCAATCACGCGGTCGGTGTTAATGCCGAGCAGGCTGGCCATTTTCAGATCTTCCGCACAGGCGCGGCAGGCACGTCCCATACGCGAATAGCGGATAAACAGCGTCAGTGCCAGCATCGCGAGGAAGGTTACAATCCAGATAACCAACTGCATAGTGGTGATAGATGCAGAGAAGTTATCACTACTGCCGACAGTCCACTGGCCGTTAAACAGGCTGGGCAGCGCCACGTCGCGCGAACCTTCCGTCAGGCTGACGTAGTTTTGCAGGAAGATGGACATCCCGATAGCGGAAATTAGCGCGATCAGGCGCTTGGAGCTGCGCACGGGCCGATACGCCACCCGTTCAATACTCCAGCCGTAGGCGCTGGCAATCACAATCGCGCCGACGAAACCCGCCGCGACCAGTAGCCAACTGGAATCAATCCCCATCATCATTAGCGCAGCGATGATCATAAAGGAGACATAGCTGCCGATCATATACACCTCACCATGGGCGAAGTTGATCATGCCAATAATGCCGTACACCATCGTATAACCGATGGCGATCAGCGCGTAGGTGCTTCCCAGCGTGACGCCGTTAAACATCTGCTGCAAGAAATAGAGGAACTGCTCGGACATAAGGTAACCTTTCTTAACCCGCCCGTTTTGCACGGGCGGTGGGATAACTCGTCTTCAGGTATTACTTCGCGACGGTTGATGAACCATCTGCGTGCCACTGAAAGACACCAAACTCAAATCCCTTCAAATCGCCTTTTTCGTCCCATTTCAGCGGCCCAATCACGGTATCAGCCCCGTGTGCTTTCAGATCTTTCACCAGATCCAGCGGCTCTTTGCTTCCGCTGCGATCCATTGCGCTCGCCAGTGACTGGACGGCTGCATAAGTGATCCACACGTATGGTCCACTTGGATCTTTCTTGTCAGCTTTGAGCGCATCGACAATCGCTTTATTCGCCGGATCCTGGTCATAGCGTTTTGGCATCGTCACCAGCATGCCTTCTGCGGCATCACCGGCGATGTTAGACAGAGAGGCATTACCCACACCCTCTGGCCCCATAAACTGCGTTTTCAGGCCAACGGATCGCGCCTGGCGCAGCATTTGCCCCATTTCCGGGTAGTAGCCGCCGTAATAGACGAAGTCGATATTTTCTTTCTTCAGACGGGCAATCAGCGCAGAGAAATCTTTTTCCCCGGCGGTGATGCCATCAAAGAAGACGATGTTGGCTTTGCCCGCTTTCAGGCTGTCCTGTACCGAACGCGCCAGGCCTTCGCCGTATTGCTGTTTATCATGGATGATGGCGATGCGCTGCGGCTTCACCTTCTCCAGAATGTATTTCGCGGCGGTTGGTCCCTGAGAGGAGTCCAGACCCGCAGTACGCATAATGTGTGCGTAACCGCGCTGTGTCAGTTCCGGGTTAGTGGCGCCCGGGGAAATCATCAGGATCCCTTCGTCTTCATAGATGTCTGACGCTGGCTGAGTCGAAGATGAGCACAGGTGGCCAATAACATACTGAATACCGTCGTTGACGATTTTGTTTGCTACGGCAACGGCCTGTTTTGGATCGCAAGCATCGTCATATTCCACGGCCACCAGCTTGTCGCCTTTGATCCCGCCTTTGGCATTGATATCTTTAATGGCCTGACGTGCGCCATTAAATTCCATATCACCCCACTGCGCGACCGGACCCGACATCGCCCCGACAACAGCCACCTTGATATCTTCTGCCATGACAGCATGCGACATTGCCAGTGCTATCACCCCTGCGATGATTGTTTTCGCATTCCGTTTCATTAACTGAATCCCCATTCGTGACGTAATTAATATTTTGTATTTATGTGGTTAAAAAGCAGACTGTGCTTTTTTTGAACTGCACTATTTTTACCAGTCTCATTAATGGGTTAGCGCAGTTTTTTAAGCAAAATCAGACTAAAATCTCTATATTTCAGTCGATTAAGAAAAGATAATATTCTGCTTTTCACTATAGATAAACAAAAAAAAGCACGTTTGTCAGCATAAAATAACGGTACAAAGAGCGGAATAAAATGCTGCATTCCAGGGTATTATCCTGCCTGTTTTTCAATCTCTAATGTTTCAAACTGTCATTACCGTTGTCGCAAAACTATTAACCTGGTTAATCGCATAAAAAAGAGAAAGCATCCGGGCGAATTATTTCGGTACACTGATCTCATCTTTTGTGATTTGGACATGCTGCTAATGAAGCTGACCATCGTTCGTTTAAACAACTTTAGCGCCCAGGATCTGATTGATCTGGGCAAAATCTGGCCGGAATATTCCGCCTCATCATTAAGCGTAGATGAAACGCACCGGATCTACGCCGCGCGTTTTAACGAGCGTCTGTTAGGCGCAGTACGTGTCACCCTGAGCGGCACACAAGGTGCTCTGGATTCGTTGCGCGTACGTGAAATCACCCGTCGTCGCGGCGTCGGGCAGTATTTGATCGAAGAGGTGATCCGTGAAAACCCAAGTGTGAGTTCATGGTGGATGGCAGATGTAGGCGTTGAAGACCGCAGCGTGATGGCCGCGTTTATGCAGGCGTTAGGCTTTACAGCCCAGGCGGATGGCTGGGAGAAAAGATAAAAAAACCACCTCGCAATTTTCCAGGTATGTAGGCCGGGTAAGGCGAAGCCGCCACCCGGCACTCAATTACTTGGCGTCGGTCGCCGTACCATTAGCATGCCAGTCAAACACGCCGAATTCGAAGCCTTTCAGATCGCCCTTCTCGTCCCAGGACAGCGGCCCCATTACGGTTTCTACTGAGTTTGCTTTCAGGTACTTGGCAATTTCAGCCGGATCGTCAGACTGGTTCAGGCCGGCCTGCAAGGATTGCAGCGCGGCGTAAGTGGTCCACACGAATGCGCCACTTGGATCCTGTTTCTTGGCCTTGATAGCATCCACAATCGGTTTGTTCGCTGGCACCTGGTCGTAGTTCTTCGGCTTGGTTACCAGTAAGCCTTCCGCAGACTCACCCGCGATGTTAGACAGCGACACGTTCGCTACCCCTTCCGGACCCATAAACTGGGTTTTCAGACCTGCGGCACGAGACTGACGCAGGATCTGCCCCATTTCCGGGTGATAACCACCGTAGTAAACGAAATCGATATTCTCTTTCTTCAGGCGCGCTACCAGCGTCGAGAAGTCTTTTTCACCGGCGGTAATCCCGTCAAAGAACACCACGTTGGCGTTGCCTTTCTTCAGGCCGTCCTGCACCGCACGCGCCAGACCTTCACCGTACTGCTGCTTATCGTGAATGATGGCAATGCGTTGCGGTTTCACTTTTTCCAGAATGTATTTGGCGGCAGTTGGCCCCTGATCGGAATCCAGGCCGGTGGTGCGCATCACCAGCTTATAACCACGCGCGGTCAGCTCCGGTGCCGTCGCTGCCGGGGTGATCATCAGAATGCCTTCATCTTCATAGATATCTGACGCGGGCTGGGTAGAAGATGAGCACAGATGGCCGATAACGTATTTAATCCCGTCGTTGACCACTTTGTTCGCGACCGCTACCGCTTGTTTCGGGTCACAGGCATCGTCATATTTCACCACGACCAGTTTGTCACCTTTTACCCCGCCCTTAGCGTTGATATCCGCAATCGCCTGCTCTGCGCCAGTAAACTCCTGATCGCCATACTGCGCTACCGGACCGGACATTGCGCCGACAACGGCCACTTTAATATCCTTAGCAAACGCCATATTGCTCAAAGACAGGGCGATACATCCTGCCAATAACGCTTTACCCTTCATATTCATCCTGACAATCCCCATTATTGTGGTTATTACGTGTGTTGTGATGTTGTTGTTCAGCACTTTATTTCGATTATTGGATAGCCGCACGTGCTTTAGCAGCATACTCTGCTAAAACATACCCGATTTTTATTATTTTGGAATAGCTAAATTTACATCCAGATAACAAATTCGTGTCTGTGGAGGGGAGGAAAGGAAAGGTCGTAGGCCCGATAAGCAAAGCGCCATCGGGCAAAGGTGTTGCCGGATGGCAGCGTAAACGCCTTATCCAGCCTACAAAAAACAAAACCCCCGAATTCACATTCGAGGGTTCATTGGCAATGCGCGAAGATTACGCTTCGATCGCCGCGCGCAGTTTTTTCATGGCGTTCTTTTCAAGCTGACGAACACGT
Organism: Citrobacter werkmanii; assembly: GCF_008693645.1. Classification (NCBI taxonomy): domain Bacteria; kingdom Pseudomonadati; phylum Pseudomonadota; class Gammaproteobacteria; order Enterobacterales; family Enterobacteriaceae; genus Citrobacter; species Citrobacter werkmanii. The sequence goes on from NZ_CP044101.1 coordinate 4,810,187, forward strand.
TCAGCGGAAACGCCGTAGCGATCGGCCAGTTCCTGCAACGTCGACTTGTTGTCTTCGTCCAGCCAACGGGCGCGGATGATATCCTGGCTACGTTCGTCCAGACCTTCCATGGCGTGAGTCAGTTTGTTCGCGGCCTGATCTTCCCAGTTATCTTCTTCAATGCCATCGGCAAAGTTAGAGGATTTATCCTGCAGATACAGAACCGGCGCCATCGGCTGGCTGTCAGACTCGTCGTCTGAAGACATATCAAACGTCATGTCCTGCGCCGCCATACGGGATTCCATTTCGCGCACGTCTTTGCTGGAAACACCCAGCTCACGAGCCACCATTTCAACTTCGTCCTGGTTGAACCAACCCAGACGCTGCTTGGTTTTACGCAAGTTAAAGAACAGCTTACGCTGTGCTTTAGTGGTCGCGACTTTCACGATACGCCAGTTACGCAGAACGTATTCATGGATCTCAGCTTTGATCCAGTGCACGGCGAAAGAAACCAGGCGCACACCCACTTCCGGGTTGAAACGGCGCACGGCTTTCATCAGGCCGATATTACCTTCCTGAATCAGATCCGCCTGCGGCAGGCCATAGCCCGCGTAGTTACGAGCAATATGAACAACAAAGCGCAGGTGAGACAGGATCAGCGTTTTAGCTGCTTCCAGATCGCCCTGGTAATGCAGCTTTTCAGCCAGCGCCCGCTCCTCGTCAGCCGACAACATCGGCCACGCGTTCGCAGCCCGGATGTAAGACTCCAGGTTACCAACAGGGGCTAAAGCTAAATTTTGCATTTCTTTGGTCATTCAAATCCTCTCAATCTTTTCATCTGGCGCGTTGGCAAAAACTAATTAACAAAAACCAGTAGCAACAACCATGCCAGAGCTTATGAGCAACGAGAATATCATTCAATCTTTTATCAGACAGTGATTTTATCCACAAGTTCCATGTCGTAATGTGTATAGATTACGCACAAAATGTGACATCACAATGAATACGCCGGGAAGAGATAACAGGGACTCTTTCCCTGCAGAGCGAACTACTCAGTGCAGGGAAAGATTATACCAGAGATTTTTTAATCGGGGGTAAAGTGGCGTAAATGTTGAACCGTGGCAAGCCAGGCTGCCACCCAGCCGATCATTGAGCACACCAGCAGTAACAACAGGCACTCGTCGAATGATAAGCCATTGATATCAAACTTAGTTCCAAAGACCTGCGCCACTTCAGTAACCGCTGACGACAGACGCATCACCAAAATTTCTGACAAAATCAGTGAAAGAAATGCGCCGGAAAAACCGAGCAGCGCGCCGCCGTAAAGGAATGGGCGCAGGATAAATCCGTCGGTTGCGCCAATCAGCTTCTGCACGTTAATGGTATCGCGACGCGCAAAAATACTCAGGCGCACGCTGTTACCAATGACGAGGAAGACCGCCGCCACCATCAGCACGCCAATCATCGCGGATACGCGCCCCACGAGTCCCGTCAGCGCCGCCAGACGAGCAAACCAGCTGTCATCCATTCGCACTTCATCAATACCGTTGATTTGTGCAATACGGTCGCGCAGGGTGTTCAGCGACTCCGTCCCCTGGAAGTCCAGTTTCGGGATAACTACCGCTACGGCAGGAAGCGGGTTCTCTTCCAGCATGTCCAGCGCGCCGCCAAAACCGGACCAGTTACGGAATTCGCCCAGCGCATCTTCGCGGGAAAGATAATTTACTTTCTCAACGCCCTGTTCGGCCTGCAACTGACCAACCACCCGCGCCGCCGCGTCATCATCCAGCGTTTTTTGCAGATAGACGGTGATTTGCGGCGAAGGATAATACTGGCTTGCCGCCTGGTTTACGTTTTTATAAACCATGTAGCACACGCTTGGCAGCGTCAGGGAGATGGCGATCACCATTACCGTGAGGAACGTCGCCAACGGCTTACTTTTCAAGTCCTGCAACGCGCCATGGAACGCATAGCGCACCTGCTCGTTAAAAACGTTGGTTTTACGTGAGTTCGGTTTTGGCGCGGCTTTCGCTCGTTTTGGCGCATTGCGACCACCGTCACCCGGCGCGCCGCCTGATTTACGAAAACGATCCAGTCGGCCACCGAACTGTTTGATTTGATTGATAGCGTCACGTCTATTCATGCGCCAGGCCTCCATGCAGGTGTCCATCACTCAGGACCAGCTGGCGGTAGGAGCGACGGGAGATCAGTCCAATGTCATGCGTGGCCATTAATACCGTGACCCCGACGCGGTTAAACTCTTCGAACAGGCGCAGGATCCCTTCCGACAGCGCGTCATCCAGGTTCCCCGTCGGTTCATCCGCCAGCAGTACCGCAGGTTTATTCACCACCGCGCGGGCGATACCCACGCGCTGTTGTTCACCGCCAGAGAGCTGAATCGGGAAGTTTTTCGCTTTGTCCAACAGCCCGACCTTATCCAGTGCCGCTGACACGCGACGACGAATATCGTCCCCGCTGGCGCCCGCGATGATCAGCGGGATTGCCACGTTGTCAAATACGGTTCTGTCCATCAACAGGTGGTGATCCTGAAAAATCATGCCAATCTGACGACGCAGAAACGGCACTTCACGGTTTTTCAAACGGCTGATGTCATGCCCGCTGAAGTAGATTTTCCCGGCGCTGGGCCGTTCAATTCCACAGATCAGCTTCAGCAGGGTACTTTTACCCGCACCAGAGTGGCCGGTCAGAAACGCCATCTCGCCAGGCTGCATATGGAAGGTCACTCCCTGCAGCGCTTGTCTCCCACCGAGATAGGCCTTGCTGACATGTTCAAAGCGAATCATTGTTAATCCTCTCGGGCAAAAAGTGCCTCTATAAAATCGTCCGCTTTAAACGGACGTAAATCCTCGATACGTTCGCCCACACCAATATAGCGGATAGGGATGCCAAACTGATCGGCAACCGAGAAGATGACCCCACCCTTCGCCGTACCGTCCAGCTTGGTCAGGGTGATACCGGTTAAGCCCACCGCTTCATGGAACAGTTTGGCCTGGCTTATCGCATTCTGCCCGGTACTGGCGTCGATAGTCAGCATAACTTCATGCGGCGCCTCTTCGTCGAGCTTCTTCATGACGCGAACGATTTTTTTCAGTTCTTCCATCAGGTGCGATTTGTTCTGCAAACGCCCTGCGGTATCAGCGATCAGCACGTCTACGTTACGTGCCTTCGCGGCCTGGATGGCATCAAAGATAACGGAGGCGGAATCCGCACCGGTATGCTGTGCAATCACCGGAATATTGTTACGCTGACCCCAGACCTGCAACTGCTCTACCGCTGCCGCACGGAAGGTATCGCCCGCCGCCAGCATCACCGTTTTACCCTGCTGCTCAAACTGACGCGCCAGCTTACCAATGGTAGTCGTTTTACCCACGCCGTTTACGCCAACCATTAAGATAACAAATGGCGTTTTACCCTCGACGTTCAGCGGCTCATCAACCTTCGCCAGGATCTCGCCCATCTCATCTTTCAGCAGGCCATACAGCGCTTCAGCATCTTTGAGCTGCTTGCGGCTAGCGCCTTCCGTCAGATTCGCAATAATCTTACGGGTCGTTTCTACGCCCACATCCGCAATCAGCAACTGCTCTTCCAGCTCTTCAAACAGATCATCGTCGATCTTTTTACCGCGGAACAGACTGATAAATCCGGAACCGAGGTTTTCTTTTGTTTTCAGCAGACTGCGTTTCAGACGCGCAAAGAAACCTTCTTTAGTTGGTTTTTCCTGCTCCTGGACAGCCTCTTCTTCTACCGGTTTTTCAACGGCAGGTTCTTCAACCGGCACCACCATGACGGCTTCTTCCGCCGCCTCGGCAGCCAGGGCCTGCGCTTCCAGTTCTTCGTCAGTCAGTTGCGGTTCGTTTTCGGCTTCTTCTTCAACCGCCTCGACGATTTCGACAGTTTCCGCTTCAGCCTGCCACTCTTCGGCAGAAACATCTGCGGTTTTCACCTCTTCCGGCAGCGGCAATTCTTCGCGTTCGATAACCGCCGCCGCAGGGGTTTCCACTTCAGGTTCAACAGTGGATTCAGCAACCGCCTCAGCCTCCGGCTGCGGTTGCCCGGCAACAGGCGCTGCTTCCGGCTGCAGTTTTTCGATTTCCGCAACTTGTTCCGTGACTTCAACAACTTCAGCAGCAAAGGCTTGTGTTTGTGCCTCGCTACGGGTTTCCTCGGCGCGCGGCTGTTCGTCAACGACGGTAGTTTCTTCAGCAACCGGTTGTTGTTCTTCGTTTTTTAGTTCTGTCTCGTTTTCCGGTGCCTGCTCTTTTTGACCAAAGCCCAGCCAGGAAAAAAAGCCACGTTTTTTCTCTTTCGCCATTTGCGACTACACTCCCCCGCTGTTGCTTCATGGCACAGCGTCAACGCTATGTACATAGCAGCTAAAAAAATGATGAAATAGTCTATCACTTATACCCAATGAATTTCGAGTTACGTCAAGGCGGCAAGCGCACGAATCCCGATGAGCTTACTTTTAGTAAGTGATTCGGGTGAGTAAGTGCAGCCAACGAAGAGGTAACTTGAAAGGCGAAGGGTTAACTTAACTCACATCACCGCCTGGAATGACATGCTATAGGCGGATTGAGCAATAATAGAAATGAAAAAACCGAATCACTCTGGTAGCGGCCAGATCCGCATTATTGGCGGGCAATGGCGTGGCCGTAAACTCCCGGTTCCGGACAGCCCCGGCCTGCGCCCGACCACTGACCGCGTACGCGAAACCTTATTTAACTGGTTGGCCCCGGTAATGGTTGATGCACAGTGCCTGGACTGCTTCGCTGGCAGCGGCGCGTTGGGGCTGGAAGCGCTCTCTCGCTATGCGGCAAATGCGACGCTTCTGGAGATGGATCGCGCGGTATCGCAGCAGTTGCAAAAGAATCTTGCTACGCTGAAGGCAAATCATGCCCGCGTCGTCAACACCAATACGCTGGCGTTCCTGGCCCAACCCGGTACGCCGCATAACGTGGTGTTCGTTGATCCGCCGTTTCGCAAAGGATTACTGGAAGAAACTTTAACGCTTCTGGAAACCCATGGTTGGCTGGCAGATGAAGCGTATATTTACGTTGAGAGCGAAGTCGAAAACGGCCTGCCGCCGGTCCCGGTAAACTGGTCGCTATACCGTGAAAAAGTGGCAGGACAGGTCGCCTACCGCCTGTATCAACGTGAAGCACAAGGAGAGCACGATGCTAATTAATCTGGGACGTCTGTTGATGCTCTGCGTCTGGGCATTTTTACTACTGAATATTTTCCAACCCTTCCCACGCCCGCTTAACATCTTCGTTAACGTCGCGCTGATCTTTATGGTGCTGATGCACGGCATGCAATTAGCGCTGCTAAAAAGCACCATGCCAAAAGATGGCCCGCAGATGACCAGCGGGGAGAAAATCCGCATTTTCCTGTTCGGCGTCTTTGAGCTGCTGGTCTGGCAGAAGAAGATTAAGAACCAGTTGAAGAAGTAACTGTGATGTTTTCGCCCGGCGGCGCGTTGCGAGCCGGGGCGACAAAATTTGTAGGCCGGATAAGGCGTAACCGCCATCCGGCATCAGTCAGATGAAACCTTAGCGTTCAGCCGTAAAATCAATAAAACGCGAACCTTTATAACTCAGCGTGCCCTTGTCTCCGACCGTTAGCGCATGGTACTGCCGGGCATCCAGGCGAAACGTCTGCTCCAGACCGCCGCTTTGCGGCTTAAAGCTGGCTTCATAGCGCATGCTGGTTCCTGCCGGGCTCACTTCCTGTTGACGGGATCGCCGATCGTTAAGTGGTTTTTCCCGCTTATTACTCACTACCACCTGCTTTTGCACCAGCGGTGCTGCATCGTTATCCGCTTTTTCACGCCGCTGCTGGACAAAGCGAAACGACGCGGCGACAACAATTAAGACAATGATAACAATGAAAAAAAGTGGCGGTTTGCTCATAGTATTAACCCATCAGAAAATGCGGAAATAAGCATACATTGCCTGTTATGGTGTTGTCATCTGGCAGTGTCGACCTCTACACTGAACAATAGAGCCGTAAGCACCCCGCTTACGAAAAAATAACGAATTCAAGGAACTAAGATGCTTTGGTCGTTTATCGCTGTCTGCCTTTCCGCATGGCTGTTCGTGGATGCTTCCTATCGTGGGCCCGCCTGGCAACGCTGGGTCTTTAAACCCCTCACTTTACTCCTGCTGGCGCTGCTGGCCTGGCAGGCGCCAATGTTTAACGCCATCAGCTATCTGGTGCTGGCAGGGCTGCTTGCCTCACTGCTGGGCGATGCGCTGACGCTGTTGCCGCGCCAACGTCTGCTCTACGCCGTGGGGGCGTTTTTCCTCTCGCACCTGCTGTATACCATCTACTTCGCCAGCCAAATGACGCTGTCGTTCTTCTGGCCTTTGCCATTGGTATTGGTGGTGCTGGGGGCGTTGCTGATCGCCATCATCTGGACACGGCTGGAAGAGTTGCGTTTAGCCATCTGTACTTTTATCGGCATCACGCTGATGATGGTCTGGATGGCGGGCGAACTGTGGTTCTTCCGTCCCACTGGCCCCGCGCTGTCGGCATTCCTCGGCGCCTCATTATTGTTCATCGGCAATTTTGTCTGGCTGGGTAGCCATTATCGCCGCCGCTTCCGCGCCGATAACGCCATTGCCGCCGCCTGCTACTTCGCCGGACATTTCCTGATTGTTCGTTCGTTGTATCTCTAATATCGCTTGACTCTGGAGTCGACTCCAGAGTGTATCCTTCGGTTAATACGAAATGATTATTAACCGGAGGATGCCATGTCGACGCCCGATGCCCCTGGCAAAAAAGCCCCACAATTTTCTTCATTCAAGCCAGCGCCAGCCCCAAAAAAGGCGGACGACTGCTGCTGCGAAGGAAGTTGCTCCACCCCAACCACCGTATCCGAAAGCGTAATGGGCACCCGTTATTCCTGGAAAGTGGCAGGAATGGACTGTGCCGCCTGCGCCCGAAAAGTGGAAAATGCGGTCCGCCAGGTGAGCGGCGTCAACCAGGTCCAGGTGCTGTTCGCTACCGAAAAACTGGTCGTCGACGCGGGTTCTGATATCCGTCAGCAAGTTGAAAGCGCGGTACAAAAGGCAGGTTATACCCTACGCGATGAACAAGCGCCGGAAGCCGCCCCCGAATCACGGCTGAAAGAGAACCTGCCGCTGATTTCGCTGATAATCATGATGGCGATTAGCTGGGGGCTGGAACAGTTCAATCATCCTTTCGGTCAGATAGCGTTTATCGCCACCACGCTGGTCGGCTTGTATCCCATTGCCCGCCAGGCCCTGCGTCTGATGAAAACCGGCAGCTACTTCGCCATTGAAACGTTGATGAGCGTGGCCGCGATTGGCGCACTGTTTATCGGCGCGACGGCGGAAGCCGCCATGGTGCTACTGCTGTTTTTAATTGGCGAGCGCCTGGAAGGGTGGGCCGCCAGCCGCGCCCGCAAAGGTGTCAGCGCATTGATGGCACTCAAGCCAGAAACCGCCACGCGCCTGCGTAATGGCGAACGTGAAGAGGTCGCAATCAATACGCTCCGGCCTGGCGATGTTATTGAAGTTGCCGCCGGTGGACGTTTACCCGCCGACGGTAAGCTGGTCTCCGGTTTTGCCAGCTTTGATGAAAGCGCCCTGACCGGCGAATCGATCCCGGTTGAACGCGCCACCGGCGAGAAAGTCCCGGCGGGCGCCACCAGCGTAGATCGTCTGGTTACGCTGGAAGTGCTTTCCGAGCCGGGCGCCAGCGCTATCGATCGCATTCTGAAGCTTATTGAAGAAGCGGAAGAACGCCGCGCCCCCATTGAGCGCTTTATTGACCGTTTCAGCCGAATTTATACCCCCGCTATTATGGCGGTTGCGCTGCTGGTTACCCTCGTCCCGCCGCTGCTGTTTGCCGCCTCGTGGCAGGAGTGGATTTATAAAGGACTGACGCTGTTGCTGATTGGCTGCCCGTGCGCGCTGGTTATCTCAACCCCCGCAGCGATTACCTCTGGTCTTGCCGCCGCGGCGCGTCGTGGCGCGTTAATCAAAGGCGGCGCCGCGCTGGAACAGTTGGGCAGAGTCACGCAGGTGGCGTTTGATAAAACCGGCACCCTGACCATCGGTAAACCGCGCGTGACGGCGATCCATCCGGCAAGCGGTATAAATGAGGCTGAACTGCTGGCGCTGGCAGCGGCGGTAGAGCAAGGCGCGACGCACCCACTGGCGCAGGCGATTGTTCGGGAAGCGCAAACGCGCGAGCTGACTATTCCTGTCGCGGAAGAACAGCGGGCGCTGGTTGGCTCCGGAATAGAAGCGCTGATCAACGGCGAGCGCGTGCTGATTTGCGCCGCCGGTAAGCAGCCTGCCGATGCCTTTGCCGGACAGATAAGCGAGCTGGAAAGCGCGGGCCAGACGGTGGTGCTGGTGCTGCGTAACGATACCGTTCTCGGCGTACTGGCCCTACAGGATACGTTGCGCGACGACGCCCGCACTGCCATCAGCGAGCTCAATCAGATCGGCGTGAAAGGGGTGATCCTGACCGGTGATAACCCACGCGCGGCAGCAGCCATTGCCGGGGAGCTGGGTCTGGAATTCAAAGCGGGGTTATTGCCGGAGGATAAGGTGCGAGCCGTTACCTCTCTCAACCAACAGTCGCCGCTGGCAATGGTCGGCGATGGCATCAACGACGCCCCGGCGATGAAAGCGGCGACCATCGGCATTGCCATGGGTAGCGGAACCGACGTCGCCCTGGAAACCGCCGATGCCGCCCTGACCCACAACCGTCTGCGTGGCCTGGTGCAAATGATTCAGCTGGCGCGCGCCACCCATGCCAATATTCGCCAGAACATTGCGATTGCGCTGGGTTTGAAGGGGATTTTCCTCGTCACCACGCTGCTCGGGATAACCGGACTGTGGCTGGCGGTGCTGGCTGATACGGGGGCGACGGTGCTGGTGACCGCGAACGCGCTGCGGTTGTTGCGTAAAGGATAATGTGTGCGCCGGATGCGGCGTTGCCTTATCCGGCCTACAGGTTACACCGTCTTTGTAGGCCGGATGGCGCTTCGCTTAATGACCTTTGCGCACTAAATAGCGGTACGGCAGCGAGTCGGTCTCTTTGGCTACCAGTTCATGCTCCATAAAGGTACAGAAGCCGGGAATGTCGCGGGTTGTCGCCGGATCGTCGGCGACAATCAGCAGCGTTTCACCCGCCTGCATACCGCGCACGGTTTTACGCACCATCATTACAGGTTCCGGGCAGCGTAGTCCCTGAGCATCAAGCGTATGGTCGGGAGAGGTAAACAGATCGCTCATCGTAGTCTCATTCATGCAAAAACGGCGTTATTTTACGCTCTGTTGTGGCGTAAGCCAATCAGGTTAACGATTGCGTGAAAAACAACCATTGCAATGTGCTCTTAAAGCAGTATCATGCGACGGTTTTTTATTGGGTTCCCTCACCCCATCCAACAAAAAGGTCACAATATGACTCCGTTTACACAATCTCAGCGCGTAAAAGCGTTGTTTTGGCTATCGCTATTTCATCTGCTGGTGATCACCTCCAGCAACTATCTGGTACAGCTACCGATCTCCATTTTTGGTTTCCATACCACATGGGGCGCTTTTAGCTTTCCGTTTATTTTCCTCGCGACCGACCTGACCGTGCGTATTTTTGGCGCGCCGTTGGCACGACGTATCATCTTTGCGGTGATGATCCCCGCGCTGCTGATCTCCTATGTTGTTTCATCACTGTTCTATATGGGATCGTGGCAGGGATTCGGCGCGCTGCTGCACTTTAACCTGTTTGTCGCCCGTATCGCCGCCGCCAGCTTTATGGCTTACGCGCTGGGACAAATTCTGGATGTGCATGTCTTTAACCGCCTGCGTCAGAGCCGTCGCTGGTGGCTGGCGCCGACGGCTTCCACGCTGTTTGGCAACATCAGCGATACGTTGGCCTTTTTCTTTATCGCTTTCTGGCGCAGCCCGGATGCCTTTATGGCCGAGCACTGGATGGAAATCGCGCTGGTCGACTACTGCTTCAAAGTACTGATCAGCATTATTTTCTTCCTGCCGATGTACGGCGTGCTGCTGAATATGTTACTGAAAAGGCTGGCAGATAAATCTGAAATATCTGCATTGCAGACGAGTTAAAGGTTCATTTTCCGAGTTGTGATAAGATGGTCGAATGAGCCGTTATGGCCGTTTATCGAAAGGAAGAAGTCAATGCGCAATCTGGTTAAATATGTCGGTATTGGCCTGCTGGTTATGGGGCTTGCGGCCTGTGATAATAGCGATACAAAAGCGCCGGCAGAGGGTGCCGCCGCAGAGAGTAGCGCCACCGGACAACCGGTCAGCCTGCTGGACGGCAAACTCAGTTTTTCCCTGCCAGCGGATATGACCGATCAGAGCGGCAAGCTGGGCACCCAGGCAAACAATATGCACGTGTATTCTGACGCAACCGGCCAGAAAGCGGTGATTGTGATTGTCGGCGACAATACCAACGAAGATCTTGCCGTACTGGCAAAACGTCTGGAAGATCAGCAGCGTAGCCGCGACCCGCAGTTGCAGGTCGTCACCAATAAATCTATTGAGCTGAAAGGCCACACGCTGCAACAGTTAGACAGCATCATCTCGGCCAAAGGCCAGACCGCATACTCTTCCGTAGTGCTGGGTAAAGTGGACAACCAACTGCTGACGCTGCAAATCACGCTGCCGGCTGACGATCAGCAAAAAGCGCAAACGACCGCAGAAAACATCATTAACACGCTGGTTATCCAGTAACGGTTAAGACGAAGACTCGGCCTCCGGTGACGCCACCTGAGGCCGTTTTTTTAGCCGCCAGGTCAGCAGTAGCGCTACCGCCACCAGCCCGGCCGCCGCCAGGTAGATAACCGGTACGCCCGCCCACGTCATGACCAGCCCGGCCAGCGGCCCGGTAACGCCCAGCGATAAATCCATAAACACCGTATAGGTCGCCAGCGCGGCACCCTGATTTTGCTGCGGGACGGCTTTTACCGCCACCACGCCCAGCGCCGGGAAGACCAACGAGAACCCGGCACCTGCCAGCAGAACGCCGATTTTAGCCATCCACGGCATGGAGGCCATGCCGACCAGCAGCAGTCCAACAATCTCGACGCTAAAGCAGATCATCGCGACATTGAGCCCTCCTAACCGGTTGATACCATTTGGGAATAACAAGCGAGTGCCCACAAACGTACAGCTAAAAAGCGTCAGCGCAAAAGCTGCGCCGTCCCAGCCTTTAGCATCATAAAACAGCGTGATAAAGGTGGCGATCACGCCAAATCCGGCGGAGGCCAGCGCCAGCGCCATCCCGTACAACCAAACGCGCCCGAGCACAGCGCGAAACGGTAACGGCTTGCCTTTGCTGGCCTTTACCGCCGGTCGAGGGAGCGCCAAAAGTATCGCCAACAGCGCCACGCCCATCACGGTCAGCGCCAGCCCCTGTAAGCCACCCCAGGCATAACACAGAACACCCAGCGGAGCGCCTATCGCCATCGCGCCATAGGTCACGATGCCGTTCCACGAAATCACCCGTCCGATATGCATCGAGCCAACAACTCCCACGCCCCATAGCGTAGAGCCGGTCCCGGCAAAGCTTTGCCCGATGCCCAGAATCACCCGCCCGATGCATAACAGCAACAAACTTACCAGCGGCCAATCTTGGGTTGATCCTGCCAGCAGGTAACCCAGGCCACTTAAAAAGCAGCCGCACAGTCCGAAGACCACGATTTTTTTCGGCCCCAGCAGATCGGCATAGCGACCGGCATGAGGGCGGCTCAGCAGCGTGGCGAAATATTGCAGGCTGATGACCAGTCCCGCCCAGAAGGCGCTAAATCCCATCACATCATGGACATAGCCGGGCAATACCGCGAGCGGCAGGCCGATGGTCAGATAGCTGGCGAAGTTAAACATCACCACCGAAACAATGCGCAGATTAAGGCGCAAACCGCTTAACGTCGGTTCAGCGACGGGTTCGGGCATGGAAGGTCACCACATTTTCACAACAGTGTTTCATTTCTACCATGTTGCAGACCATAAATCAGCAGCCAGTTTAGGAATAACAGACGCAAGCCAACCGCTACACTTAATGCAAAAACGCAAACAGGAAGAAAACATGACAACCGCTCAGCCCGATAAAACGGGTATGCATATTCTGCTCAAACTGGCCGCTTTGGTGGTGATCCTCGCGGGCATCCATGCCGCGGCGGATATCATTGTGCAACTGTTGCTGGCGCTCTTTTTTGCCATCGTATTGAACCCGCTGGTCACCTGGTTTATTCGCCGAGGGGTGCGTCGCCCGGTAGCCATTACGTTAGTGGTCGTGGTAATGCTGATTGTTCTTACGGCGCTGGTTGGCGTGCTGGCATCGTCGATCACTGAGTTCATGGCCATGCTGCCAAAATACAATAAGGAACTGACGCGCAAAGTTCTGTATCTGCAAGAAATGGTCCCCTTTCTGAACCTGCATATGTCCCCGGAGCGCATGTTGCAGCGTATGGACTCCGACAAACTGATGACCTTCACGACCACGCTAATGACGAGTCTTTCCGGCGCCATGGCCAGCGTCGTCCTGTTGGTAATGACGGTCGTCTTTATGCTGTTTGAAGTGCGCCATGTTCCTTATAAGCTGCGCTTCGCGTTAAACAATCCGCAGATTCATATTGCGGGGCTGCATCGGGCGCTGAAGGGCGTTTCACACTATCTGGCGCTGAAAACGTTGCTCAGCTTATGGACCGGCGCCATTGTCTGGCTGGGGCTGGCGTTGATGGGGATTCAGTTTGCTCTGATGTGGGGCGTGCTGGCATTCCTGCTAAACTACGTGCCCAACATTGGCTCGGTCATTTCCGCCGTCCCGCCAATGATTCAGGCGCTGCTGTTCAACGGCATTTACGAATGCGTGCTGGTTGGCGCGCTGTTTCTGGTCGTGCATATGGTGATTGGTAATATTCTCGAACCCCGTATGATGGGGCACCGCCTGGGATTATCGACGCTGATCGTCTTTCTCTCCCTGTTGGTATGGGGATGGCTGCTCGGCCCGGTCGGCATGTTACTCTCCGTGCCGTTAACCAGCGTGTGTAAAATCTGGATGGAAACCACCAAAGGCGGCAGCAAACTGGCAATTTTGCTCGGACCTGGCAGGCCCAAAAGTCGATTACCGGGATAAACTTGCAAATGGCACGTGAAGAATGATACACAACCCCATTATTACTAAAGGTTAGTCCTGATATGTATCAGCTCGTTCTTGGGAAAGTTTCTGTTTTAAGCGCTGGCGAACTGCCTGCCGCGATGAAAGCGCAAGCGCCGCAAGGTGCTCGCCGGGCACGTTGGCTGGCTGGCCGTGTGCTGCTTTCCCATGCCCTTTCGCCATTGCCGGACATTGTCTACGGCGAGCAAGGAAAACCCGCTTTTCCCGCTGATACGCCGCTGTGGTTCAATCTCAGCCATAGCGGCGATGACATCGTCCTGCTGCTCAGTGACGAAGGGGAAGTCGGCTGCGATATTGAAGTTATTCGCCCCCGCGATAACTGGCAGTCGCTGGCAAATACGGTATTCAGTCTTGGGGAACATGCTGAAGTTGAAGCCGAACGCCCGGAGCAACAGCTGGCGGCGTTCTGGCGCATCTGGACGCGCAAAGAAGCCATAGTAAAACAGCGTGGCGGCAGCGCCTGGCAAATCGTCAGCGTCGATAGCACCGCGCTGACCTCCTCACTCTCCGTCAGCCAGTGCCAGATCGATACCCTGAGCCTGGCGGTGTGCACCCCCACGCCATTTACCCTGACCGCCGACGCCGTGCAGCGTCTGGAAGCCTTAGCGTAAATTTTCCGGGAAGTTTTTCGGCAACTCACTCGCCGCGCAGGCAATCACGTCGTCATTATCTGCCCCGCAGTCGCGCACGAAGGTGATGGTCGCGAACTCATCAATCACCTCGGTTGGATACGCCGGACCCGCATCGCGATACGACATCATCAGCGGAATATGATCATTCTGGAAGCACACCGTTTTTTCCGGATTGTTGATCACCCAGCGCGGGAAAAAGATGGTGCCGTGAAAGAGTTTGTCACCCAGGTTTACGATCAGGCTGACGTCGGTCCCGGTCGGTTCGGTCCAGGAAATTTTATAAACACTCGCCCCTACCCGCACAATATACGCCCGCTGATCTTTCACCCAACGATTACCCACAATACCGCTGTGAATGCGGTAATCCAGCGTGGTCTCATTTTTTACGTAGATCTCGTAATTCCAGCCATTATCGTAGGTATAGACCAGATGTTTGCCGACAAATCCGCTCAAATCATGTTTATCAAAAGCGCTCATATTCGTTCTCCTCTTACTTGATGCGAGGATCTTAACGCTTCAAAAATTGGATGAATAACGCTATGTTTACATCATATTCATTCAATTTTTAGATAAGTTATGCACAAAACAACCCTTGAGCAATGGGCCCTGTTGGAGAAAGTGGTGGAACTGGGCAGCTTTGCGAAAGCCGCGGAAGAGACCAACCGTAGCCAGTCATCGGTAAGCTACAATCTGGCGCTATTGCAGGAGCGACTCGGCGTGACGCTGCTGACGCCGGAAGGCCGCAGGGCGGTGTTGACCCCGGCGGGCGAGCTGTTGCTAGCTCAGGTCAAACCGTTACTGAAGGCCTTTTTATGGGTGGAGACCCGGGCAGCAACGCTGCAAAACGGCACACGAACACGGCTGGATTTGCTGGTCGATAGCATCTTCCCACGCAGACGCCTGTTCGCAATCCTCAAACAGTTTCAGCAGGCGTGGCCGCAAACGCAGGTGCGGCTGACCGAGGTACTGGAAAATGCAGACGACAGGCTGGCAGCGCATGCCGATGCGGACGTAATGGTCCTGACCCGGCGTCAGGATGTGACCGGGCGTGGTGAATGGCTGATGAACATTGACTTCGTGGCCGTTGCCCATCGCGATCACCCACTCTGCACGCTGAATGCGCCGCTGGATGAAGACGCATTACGCGCGTGGCCACTGATTCGCATTGCCGATCGCGACAACCCGCAGCAACCGGTTCGCGATGCCTGGACCTTCTCTACCATTGATGCCGCGATTGATGCAGTGATGTATCAGGTCGGTTACGGCTGGCTGCCTGAGGAGCGTATTCAGACGCAACTGGCCCAGGGGCTTTTACGTCCGCTGCCGTTAAGCCATGGCGCTCGCCGCGCCACGCCGCTGCATCTGATCGTTAAAGATACTCTCGCGCCGCTGGATGAGCAGGTGAGCACGCTACTGCGTTTATTGCGGGAGCATTAACCTTTTCCCCAGAGGCCGAACGTGTGTTACAAAATACGCTAATTCCCGCATTCTCTGTGCGTCAACGCGCCACATGAAAGGTTAATTGCAGATGCAACGAGTCACCATTACCCTCGATGACGATTTACTGGAAACGCTCGACGGCCTGAGCCAGCGCCGTGGCTACAACAACCGTTCCGAAGCGATTCGCGATATTCTGCGCGGGGCGCTGGCGCAAGAAACCACCCAGGAGCACGGCACCCAGGGCTTCGCGGTACTCTCGTATGTTTATGAGCATGAGAAGCGCGACCTGGCGAGCCGTATTGTTTCCACCCAGCACCACCACCATGATTTATCGGTCGCCACATTACATGTGCATATCAACCATGACGACTGCCTGGAAATCGCCGTGCTGAAAGGCGACATGGGCGATGTACAGCATTTTGCCGATGACGTCATTTCCCAGCGCGGCGTACGCCACGGTCATTTGCAGTGCCTGCCGAAAGAAGAGTGATTGCCTGTTTCGTTGCCGGATGGCGGCTGCGCCTTATCCGGCCTACGTCCGTTACCGTCTGTAGGCCGGGCAAGCGAAGCGCCCCCGGCAATGATGATTACGCCATTGTGCCGATCGTCTTGCGAAAACGCAGCAGCGCTATCAGGAAGAACGCACCGCCAATCGCCAGCAGCGTCAGGAACTGCGGCCAGACGATGCTAAACCCGGCCCCGCGATAAAGTATCGCCTGCGCGAGGCTGACAAAGTGGGTGGTCGGCATGGTCAACATAATGTCCTGCACCGCCTGCGGCATGCTTTCACGCGGCGTGGAGCCGCCGGAGAGCATCTGTAACGGCAGTAGCACCAGAATCATCAGCAGCCCCAGTTGCGGCATGGAACGCGCCAGCGTACCCATAAAAATGCCGATCGAGGTGGTGGCGAACAGGCTCAGCGCCACGCCCAGCATAAACAGCGGTATCGAGCCTTCAATTGGCACCCCGAGCACGCCTTTTACCATCAGCATCAGCGACAGACCGGAAACCACCAGCACCACCAGTCCCATCGACCAGATTTTCGCCATCATTATCTCAAACGGTGTCACCGGCATCACCAGCAGGTGCTCAATGGTCCCATGTTCGCGCTCGCGGATCAGCGCCGACCCGGTAAGCACAATCGCCAGCATAGTGATGTTGTTGATGATCGCCATTACCGCGCCAAAGCGGGCTGGCTCCAGATTGGGGTTAAAGCGCATGCGCATTTCCAGCGCCACCGGCGGCTCATTATTGTCGCGGTAACGCGCCACAAAACTATTCACTTCACCGCTAATGATATTCTGGATATAGCTGTTGCCGGTGAAGGCCTGGCTCATCCGCGTGGCATCGACGTTGACCTGGATATCCGGCTGTCGCCCGGCCAGCACATCACGCTGAAAATCAGGCGGAATGTTCACGGCGAAGGTGTAGCGACCGGCATCCAGCCCGGCATCCATCTCATCGGCGGTGATCATCTCCGGCGGCAAAAACCACGGGCGATAAAAGCTGTTCACAATCCGGTTCGACAACTGCGACTGGTCCATATCCGCGATGGCAATCGGCGCCAGATGCAACGACCCCGGCAGGACAGTTGCGGAGGAGTAAACCGAAATCGTGAAGGCGAAAACGATCAGCGTCAGCATCGCTTTGTCACCCAGCAGACTGCGTAACTCTTTGATGCCAAGGTTATAAATATTGCGTAATCGGCGCATCACCCCTCCTGTTTTTTCAGCAGTAATACGCTCAGACCAACCACTACCGGAATGGCGATTGCCAGCGGGATAAATAGCTGCCAAAGATCCGCCAGATCCAGCGCTTTAGAGAACGTCCCGCGCGCAATGGTCAGAAAATGGCTGGTCGGATAAATTTCACCAATCCAGCGTCCCGGCCCTTCCAACGAGGCCACCGGATCGATCATCCCGGAAAACTGCGTCGCCGGGATCAGCGTAATAATCGCCGTACCAAAAATGGCGGCGATCTGGCTTTTCATAAACGTAGAGATTAACAAGCCCAGTCCGGTAGCAATGGTGACGTACAGCAGCGCGGCCAGCGTCAGCGTTAAAAAGCTGCCCTTATGCGGGACGCCGAAGACAAACACCGACAGCGCACATAACAGCAGGAAATTCAGCATTCCCAGCACGATGTAAGGCAACTGTTTGCCGAGCAAAAACTCGCTGCGGGTGGTGGGCGTAACGTACAGGTTGATAATCGACCCCAGCTCTTTTTCGCGCACCACACTGAGTGCGCTGAGCATGGAGGGAATCATCATCAACAGCAGCGGGATCACCGCCGGAACAATCGCCGGCAGGCTCTTCACATCCGGGTTGTAACGATAGCGCGTCTCGATGGTCATCAGCCCGTTTTTCCCACTGGCATTGGGCTGACGCGCCATCACATCCTGCAGCCAGGTCTGGTGCATCGCCTGTACATAGCCTCTGACCGTTTCTGCGCGGCTCGGCATCGCCCCATCAACCCAGACGCCAATCTTCACCGGCGTTCCACGCGCGATGTCGCGGCCAAAATTGGGCGGGATTTCAATGGCTACCGCCACCTCGCCCGAACGCATCCGTTTGTCCAGTTCGTCATAACTGGTGAGCGGCGGCTGCTCGATAAAATAGCGCGACCCCGCCAGATTCAACGTCCACGCCTGGCTACTGACGGTCTGGTCACGATCGAGCACCGAAAAACGCAGGTTTTCCACATCCATACTGATGCCGTAGCCCATAATCAGCATCAGGATCACCGTCCCCATCAGCGCCAGCGTGGAGCGCACCGGATCGCGTCGCAGCTCCAGCGCTTCACGGCGACTGTAGCTGAACAAACGCCGCAGGCTAAAGCCCTGGCGTGGCGGCTGATTATTTTCATGTACCACCGGCGCATCCGCTTGCGAAAGCGTCGTCTCCGGCACCGGGCCTGCGGCCTCCTGTAACCAGGAGATAAACGCCTCTTCCAGACTGGCGGCACCGCGCTGCTTCACCAGTTCCTGCGGCGTGCCGCTGGCCAGCACTTTTCCGGCGTGCATCAGCGACATGCGATCGCAGCGCTCCGCTTCGTTCATAAAGTGGGTGGAGATAAAAATGGTCACTTTATCCTGCCGCGACAAATCGACCATCAATTGCCAGAACATGTCCCTCGCCACCGGATCGACCCCGGAGGTCGGCTCATCAAGAATGAGCATTTCCGGGCGATGAATCACCGCCACCGCCAGCGACAGGCGTTGCCGGATCCCCAACGGCAGCGCGCCGGGCAACACGTCTTCGACATCGGTCAGGCTAAAGCGCTCGCTCATCTCTTGTACGCGCTCAGGGATTTCTGCCTCAGGGATATGGAACAGCCGCGCGTGTAGTTCGAGGTTTTGCCGCACGGTCAGCTCGCTGTAGAGCGAGAACGCCTGTGACATATAGCCTACCCGACGGCGGGTATCGATATTCTTCGGATCAACCGCTTGCCCAAACAGCCATGCCTCGCCTTCGCTTGCGGGCAGCAGTCCGGTAAGCATCTTCATGGTGGTAGATTTGCCGCAGCCATTGGAGCCGAGAAAACCGAAGATTTCCCCGCGTGGAATGCGAAAGTTAACGTGGTCAACGGCGACGAACTTGCCGAAGCGCATGGTCAAATCTTTCGCCTCAATGGCAATCTCTTCCCGCTCAGCGTGATACGGCGGGATCACCACCGGTTTGTGCGCCTGACGCTGGGCTTCGGGTAACAGCGCGATAAACGCCTGCTCCAGCGTGTCGCTGGCGGTTTGTTCCCGTAGCTGCTGCGCGCTCCCGGTGGCTAACACTTCCCCGGCGTTCATCGCCACCAGCCAGTCAAAGCGCTCGGCTTCTTCCATGTAGGCGGTCGCAACCAGCACGCTCATGTTGGTCTGGCGCTGGCGAATACTGTCAATCAGATCCCAGAACTGAGCGCGGGACAGGGGGTCGACCCCGGTGGTGGGTTCATCGAGAATTAATAGCTCCGGGTCGTGGATCAACGCGCAGCACAGCCCCAGTTTTTGTTTCATCCCCCCCGAGAGTTTCCCGGCAGGACGATCGCGAAACGGCGCCAGGCCGGTACTGTTCAGTAGCTCGGTAATCCGCGCTTCGCGCTCCGCTTTATCATGACCAAACAGGCGGGCAAAGAAATCAACGTTCTCATACACCGACAGCGTGTGGTACAGGTTTTTCCCCAGCCCCTGCGGCATCCAGGCAATGCGCGGGCAGACATCCCGGCGGTGCTGCGGGTCGCGCATATCGCCGCCCAGCACCATCACGTTGCCGTGTTCAATGACCCGCGCGCCGGAGATGAGCGACAACAAGCTCGATTTCCCCACGCCATCCGGGCCAATCAACCCCACCATGCAACGGGCGGGAATATCCAGCGTGATATTGTTCAGCGCGACCGTTTTCCCGTAATGCTGACTCACGCCGTCAAGGTGCGCCACGGGAGGAACAGGAACCAGCGCCAGATGCGTCATTGCGGCAACCTCACCATCAGGTCGTCAGGCCAGGCGCGATTTTCATCGACACGCACCCACGCCATGCCCGGCAGACCGGTTTTCACGTACTCGAGATGCTGCTGCAACAGCTCTGGCGGGATACGCGCTTTGACGCGAAACATCAGCTTCAGCCGTTCATCGCTGGTTTCCACCGTTTTCGGCGTGAACTGCGCGACGCTGGCCACAAAGCTGATGGTCGCCGGAATGCGCAGATCCGGCGCGGCATCCAGCACCAGTCGTGCTTCGCCGCCAATCTTCAGTAAACCAGCCTGTTCGGTAGGTAAGAAGAACGTCATGTAGACATCGCTGAGATCGACCATATTCAGCACGCGCCCACCCGCGGAAAGCACCTCGCCTGGTTCGGCTACGCGATACTGTACGCGACCGTCGCGCGGAGCTTTCAGCTCGCTGTCATCAATATCAGCGGCAATGCGACGTTCGGTAGCCTGTGCGGCCTCTACGCGGGTCTGCGCCTGAATGATGCTGGTACGAGCGGCTTCAATCGCCGCTTTGGCCGCAGAGACCTGCGCCTTTGCCGACTCCAGCGCGGCACGTGCGCTTTCTGCCGCGGCCCGATCGTCATCCAGCTGTTGCTCGGACACCGCCCCTCGCTGGGATAGCGAACGGGAACGCACGTGACGTTTAGAGACCGACTGCAGTTCCGCCTCACGCTGTTTTACCACCGACTGCGCGGCGCGCATTTCACTTTGCCGCTGTTCCAGCAACGCCCGCGCCGCCGCCACCGCGCTTTCGGCTTCTTTGATTTGCGCGATCGCCTCCAGCCGCTGTTCCTGCAGCACGCGGGTATCCATTTTCGCCAGCACCTCGCCCTGACGGACAAACTGCCCTTCCGAAACGAGGATGGTATCAATACGCCCGGCAATCTTAGTGGCAATATCCACTTCGGTGGCTTCAATTCTGCCGTTGCTGGCTGCAAACCCCTCCGGTATTCCCGCAGGGCGCAGCGTCCACCAGGCTATCGCGGCCACCACCACAAGAACACCCGCTCCCCACCACATCAGATGACGCTTAAACTTATCCATATTCGACCCGCCGTAATCCCTGTTATCAAACGTTGCGTGTCACAAAGCCCACTGAACAGCTATTCAGCGGGAGATTCCATCCGGGATGAGAAGGAATGAAAAACAATGGCCATTGAGCGAGCAGGCGTTAAGGCAACGCGCGCCGCGAAGGAAGTGAATGACGAAAATGCTGTGAAATCGGGTAGTAATGTTGTCATCATCAGCGTTCCTGGCCGGAAATGAAACACGCATACTCATAACTGCTGTCTATTGAATACTAACACCTGGATTCAAGATGTCTATTCGGTTGTAGTGGGGATATCGCCGCCGACAAAGCATGTCCAGTGATCCGCTCACCGGACACGTTCTGGGTTTAATAAGCCTGCTGGTAAAGCCGCAACGCATCATCTTCATTAAGCGTAACGGGATTATTGCCCAGCAAGCGGGTCTGCTGCATGGCATCCTGCGCCAATATCGCCAGACCGTCTGCGGGAACACCAACGTCACGCAGCCTGTTGGGCGCCCCGGTTGCCGCAATAATGCTTACCATCCCGGCAATAAACGACTGGGCATCGATATCCACGTTTCCTGTCACCTGTGCCCCAATGACGGGAGCCAGCTCGGCATAAAGTGGGGCCGTTACCGCCACGTTAAACTGCAGCACCGGAACCAACATTAGCGCATTCGACAAGCCGTGCGGGATATGGTGTCTGGCACCCAAGGGATAAGCCAGCGCATGCACCGCCGCCACCGGAGAGTTAGCGAAAGCCTGTCCTGCCAGCATCGCGCCCAGCAGCACATTTTCTCGCGCTTCACGGTTGTGCCCGTCACGACATGCGGTCACCAGATGGCGACTGATTAAACGTAACGCTTCGCGGGCCAGCGCGTCCGAGAGTGGGTTTTTCTTATGCTTGCCGGTATAGGCCTCAATCGCATGCACCATCGCATCTATCCCGGCGGCGGCAGTATGGACAGGAGGAAGTCCCAGGGTCAGTTGCGCATCCAATAGCACCAAATCACCATACAGTTGCGGGGAGACAATGCCCATTTTGCTGTCATCGTTGGTCGTCAAAATTGCAATATTGGTAACTTCAGACCCGGTGCCGGCGGTGGTGGGAATGTTAACCAGCGGTAGACGTTTCCCGGCGACCTTGTCGATGCCGTAAAGCTCCGGCAGGTCTTGTTCAGCGTTGATTAATACAGCCACCAGCTTTGCGACATCGAGCGAGGAGCCGCCGCCCAGACCAATAACCATTTCGCAGTTACCGTCGCGGGCAACCTGTAAAGCTTCGCGAACGAGGCGCTCGTGTGGATCGGGCTGGACCCGATCATACAGCGTCACCTGAAACCCTGCGTTGTGCAGACTGTGCAGAACCGGCGGCAAAACCCCAGCCTTGACCAGACCGGGATCGGTCACCAGCAATACACGACGTGCGCTAAACCGTTGCTGAAGAATCTCCCCTAACCGTGACGCACCCGCCCACTCGACGATGATTTCCGCTACCGTCGTAAACGCAAAATCCTTCATGACATTTTTCATTGGGGTATTCCTTGCAGTAAAAATGGACAGCTTTTAGCAATGCGGTTCATCAGGAGGAATGTGAAAGCTTTTCACCTCTTTACGCTCCAACATCGGGGCAATAATGCCAGTGCCAATTCGTTGAAAATGTTCCGTTTTCCGGTGAAGTTCGAGCCCCTCTGCGCAACGATAGGTTTCAAGAATCACAAAGCGATCGCCGTCTTCCGTGGAACGGAAAAACTCATACGATATATTTTCAGGCTCCTGACGCGTTGCCTCTGCCAGTATTCTGAGCGCGTCGTTAACTTTGTGACCCATCGTCGGTTGGGCAAAATAATGTGCAACGACAAACAGCTGCGTGTTTTCCATTTTTGGCTCCCGGTGGTTTAACGTAGCAAATTCACATCCCATAACGCGCTGTCGCTGCTTGATACAGCTATCGCGCCGTGCAACAGCGCCGTCCGGGCATGTTCCTCATTGCAGACAAACCCGGAGGCCACAATCGGCGGCAACACATTACGATCGGCCTGCGGCAGCAACGGCAGCATCTGCGCAGGCATCAGTTGCACATAATCGGGTTCGCTTTGCTCCACGGCTTTCAGGCTGCGTAGCCAGGTCGAGCGGTCGGTGACGAAGATTTTCTGCATGGTGATTAACCCGCATTTTTTCGCGCGCTGTACGGTTTGCAGACGCGTGGAAAGCAACCCCATCGCCCCCGTTTCGGCCACATAATCAATGCCGCCTTTATCCTGGGACAGCCCATTACAACTGTCGATATTCACGATGACGTACTTTCCCGCCTTCGACAGCAGTTCGATCACCGGCTGGAGCTTAATCAGATCGATATTGGCAATGATGCAGACTTCAGCTGTGCTGGACAGTGCGGTTTTCAGTTGCTCAATGCCGTAAATCGCCATGATGACGGGCTGGCGTGCCAGGAGCACGCCAAGGTTTTTTATCATGATTGACCTGCCTGATGTGGGTAAAGCTGAGCGCTTAAGCCCAGCTTGCCCGGGTTAAGGATATTTTGCGGATCCAGCGCTTTTTTAATATCAGCCAGAACCGACAGCGATTCACCTAAAGAAGCCTGCATGTAGGGGGAACGGAGCAGCCCGACGCCATGGTGATGGCTAAGGGAAGTATTGTGTTTAATCAGCACCGCATTTGCCGCGTCCCAGGCCGCACGATACCAGGCCGCACGCTGCTCGACGGGCACATCGCCACGCAGTGAGAAGTAAAGACATGCGCCGTCGACGTAGGCATGGGACTGATGCGCTGACCCCGCCAGCGTGCCCGGTACGGCGTTGATCGCTGCCACCACATCATCATAAACCGCGCTGAGATCGCGCCAACGCCCCACCATTTCCAGCGTATCCGCCACCAGGCCGGGGCTTTTCTTAAAGCCTTCGGCGCTTTTTCCCGTCAGATACCGGGTATCCAGCCAGCGCTCAAAGATAGATTCACCGTCAAGTTCTTCTCCGCTCTGCTGACAAATACGTTCACTGATCGCCAGCACCGCGTCGACAATGTCGGGTTCTCCCTCATCCGCAATCAACAGGACGTTGGTCTCGGGCAGGCCAAACTGCACGCCGCTTTCCAGGTTATCGTACAAGCGCAGTGCCGCTGGATTAGCGCCATGCTGTAAGATTTCGCGACACGCCTCCAGCCCACTAGCGAAGCTGGAAAAACCCCAGGCGATAGCGCGACCATAATCCGGCAGACGATGTAGCTTCAAACGCACACGTACTATCACGCCCAGCGTACCTTCCGAACCGATAAACATTTGCTGTAAATCAGGTCCGATAGCGCTGCGTGCATAACCGCCAACGGTGATTAAGCGCCCATCGGCCAGCACCACATCCATGCCAAAAACCATATCTTCAATTTTTCCGTAGCGGGTAGAAAGCTGTCCCGCACCGCGACAGGCGACCCAACCGCCGACGGTACTGATCCCAAACGATGACGGCCAGTGCCCCATGGTCATGCCATACTCTTTTTGGATAGTTTTCTCGAAAATATCGCCAAACATGCCGGCTTCTACCTCAACAATCTGGCTTTGTGGGTCAAAATCGAGCAATTTGTTGAGTTCGCAAACGTCGAGCACAATCCCTCCGCGCAGCGGCAATGCGGCTCCGGTAACGTTACTTCGCCCGGCAGAAACTGTAACCGGAATAGCGGATTCACTGGCGAGGCGCATTACGTCCTGAATCTGTTCTACGGTAGAAACGCGTACAATCACGCCTTTTGAGGTGGCAGGCGCGCCCTGGGTTTCCGCAATCATTGAACCGGCCCACCAGTCGCGGGTCCAGGTAATCACATCGGACTCCGACGTCAGCACCTCATCAGCAATCACCCGCAGCCGGTCAAACGTCGCTTCGCTAATCGCAACGGGATCTACCTGCATTCCTCTTGCGCCATTGCTGCTGGTGATCTCTGTTGCCCATGCGGGGCGAGTATGTGCGCCAATGGTATAGTTTCCACGGTTATAACCACGTTTAATCGCTTCTTTACTGATCATTCTGATGTCCCCATAAGCATTGATTTTTCATGTTTAATTGCGGCCTGATAGCTGGCTACCTGTTTTGCCACCTGTTCAGGCTGTAACCGGAGTACTTGTTGCAGTATTTCCCCAACGCGTTCTGCGGCAATGGCTGACGCATCGCGTGCCATCAGGCGCGCGCGAATTCGACGCGACAGCACATCATCAACGGTGCTGGCAAGCTCATGGCGTACGGCATACACCACTTCCGCTTCGGTGTAGGGAAGCCCTTCCACGATAGGTTTAACCAGCGAGGGATCGGCCTGAATAATGTCACTGACAAAATGCGCTTCGGTGCCATAGCGCTCGCCCAGATGCGCAGACAGGCCGCCAGAGGCCAGAATGGCCTGTGGGTCATAGCCAGCCGCGCCCAGCAAATACGCAGTTTTCGTTGAGCAGGCTTTTTTACGGCCCAGTATTTTGCTGGACGCATCAATGGTTTCTTCCGCCATGTGGCGCGAGGTCGTCAGTTTGCCGCCGACAATGGTAATCAGTCCGTCCGCTGCAACTCTGATCTCATGGTTACGTTTCATCTCAACGGTTTTACCGCCCGCGGTACCGACAAGCGGGCGGCAACCAGCGATACTTCCCACCACATCTTCCGGACGCAGATCCGTTTTCAGCGCCGAGTTTGCGCCTTCCAGCAGAAAGTCCAGTTCAGTGCGATTGCAGTGAACATCGTTCAAATCGCCCTGATAGTCTTCATCCGTAGTGCCCAGATAGGAGACGTTGCCCCAGCGCGTAATGGTCGCGCGCCGACTGCGTCCGGCCACCGGAATGGTCACCGTGCAATCATTGCGAATTTTCATCCACGGGATGGCGACATGAACCCCCTTCGCCGGACGGATATTCAGCGGCGATGATTCCCCTTTTTTCAGCCCACTCCAGTCACGCAACCAGACCCCCGTCGCCATAATGACCACCCGCGCTTTGACCCGGATTTCCCTGCCATCGGCATACACGATGCCCCCATTGACCTTGCCATGCTGGTCGCGTGTGGTTTCGATGACTTCGGCATGGTTTGTTACCGTCGCCCCATGAAACGCCGCCGTCCGCACCAGGGCCAGCGTTAACCTGGCGTCATCAACACGGGCATCGAAATACATAAAGCCGCCGGAGAGTTGCTCTTCTTTCAGCGTTGGGCAGTGCGATAACACTTCCGCCGGAGTTAATTTTTGGTGAAGAATACCTTCCCGCCATCCCCCGGCGAGATCGTAGGTCCAGAGCAGACTTTCAAACGCAGAGGACATGCGTTTATCAAACACGCCATTCTTATCGAGTACCGGAAATAAAAAGGGCAGCCGCTGCACCAGATGGCGAGCATTGCGGCGCATGCGCTGGCGCTCGAGCAAAGAATGACGTACCAGTCCGAGGTTCCCTTGCTCGATGTAACGCAGGCCGCCGTGCACCATTTTTGATGACTTGGATGACGTCCCCGAGGCAAAATCACTCTTCTCAATTAACGCGACCCGATATCCGCGCAAGCTGGCATCCAGCGCCGCATAGGCCCCCGTCACTCCGCCGCCGACAATCAGAATGTCGTAGGTTTCGCTTTCCAGTCGGTCCAGTTGCTCAGGACGCTGAAGACGCAACGGTTCGGCGCCGTACATATCACTGCGTGTTTTGTTTGGCTTTCGCGAAGGGAAAAACTTCATGAGTCGGCGTGCTCCTGATTAGCGGTAGTGAGGCTGCTGGCGGTTTCCATTTCGAGCGCAATACGCATCTCCCAGCGGTTGATTTTTTGTTCGCGAAGGTCATGACTGATTTTGGGTTCAAACAGACGCGCCGTTTTCAGCGCGGCGCAGGCATCAGACAACGAATCCCACAGCAGCCCATCGGCTCCCGCCAGAAACGCCGCGCCGCGTAAGCTGGCCCTCGCCGTTTCGGCCATCCGCCGTACGGGGATCCCGCTAACATCGGCCTGGATTTGCAATAACGTGTCGCTATTGGACAACCCGCCGCCTACCACCAGCTCTTGCGTTGCGATGCCGGTTGCCGCTTCATTGGCGCGCATACAGGCGGCTACCGAATGCGCAATGCCTTCCAGAATGGCGTAGGCCACCTGCGGACGTGTGGTCGAGATTGAAATACCGTTAAGCGAGGCGCGGGCATGCGGCTGCAAATGAGGAACACGCAGCCCCGTTAATGCTGGAATGAAACTCACGCCGCCAGAATCATTAGCCTGTGCAGCCAGCTCGCTGATTTGCTCGGGTGAGTCGAACCAGCGCAGCTTTTCGCACACCCAGTTCAGGGCCGAACCGGTCGTCGGGACGAATGTTTCTACAGAGAAGTGCGAGCGTCCTTTTTGTCGGCGCGCGGTCATGGAGAGCGTACTTTCACAGCTTTTTTTCAATGTCGGCACCGTCGGCCCCATCATTAAATCAACAAAGCTGCCGGTCCCATGCATACACAACGCCTGCCCGCGCTCAGTGCAACCCAGCCCAATGGCCCCCGCAAACTGATCCCCGGCACACGCCCGGATCGGGACGCTGATCCCGAGGATATCTTCACGCGTAGAGCCAAAATCATCGGTATCATCGTGCAATTCAGGCAGCAATGACGTCGGGAACTTCAGAGTCTGCAGCCATGGCAAATGGTACTGATGCTCGTTGAGGCAATACGCGCCCGCAGAGGTGGCGTTGGTGGGGGTGGTGACACATTTTTTTTCTTCCGCCAGATGCCAGAGCAACCAACTGTCAACGGTGCCAAAAACCAGGGTTCCAGCCTGGTGCGCCCTCTTCACTGCCGGTGTATTGGCGATATGGTATGACGCCCAGAGGTAAGGTGAACGTATCCCAACCGGTCGTCCAATTACTGGCAGCAGTTTCGCATCCCATTCGGGGGCAAGTCGCGCCAGCTCATCCGTAAAACGCGCATCCTGCCAGACCATCGCAGGCGCCAGCGCCTTGCCAGTGATTGCATCCCAGAGCACCGCCGTTGAACGTTGCGTCGCAATCGCCAGCGCCACAATACGCATCTTGCTGTGCTGCGCATTGGCAATCGCTGTACGACACACCGTAATAGTGGCCTGCAAAATTTCATCAGCATCTTGTTCAACAACGCCATGGCGCTGGCTACTGACCTGAAGCGGCTGGTATTCAAGACAGTGGACCTGGCTATTTCGCCCCACCACTGCCGCACGCGTACCTGATGTACCTTCATCAATAGCCAGAATGACATCTTCATATTCAATCATTTCGTACTCCTGTTTGATTCTGGGGCCATCGACTCAGGATAGGGTGAATGGGGTGATTCGAACTGCGGGGCGCCAGGCTCGTTATCCGGCTGAATCGTGGTGCGAGTGGGATCCCATGGGATCACAAAGCAGACGATGCTGGCGAACAACGGCACGGCGGACATGATCAGGAAGGTCGTTTGCAAGCCGTAGAGATCACGGAAAACGGGGAAGATAAACAGACCGAGCGCCGCACCTATTGCCCCGAGCGCACCGACCACGCCATTTGCGCCTGCCCGCAGTTCACTGCGAAAAGAGAGGGATGAAAGGCTTTTCCCGTTTGCACCGGGTCCACCTGAGTGACAAAGAATAAACAACGCGGGAACCAGCAAAGAGGCCCACAGCGGCATACTGTCGCTGAACAGTCCCAGCGTGAGCAGTACGAGAAAAGCCACGGCAAAACCGATCGCCGAAGAGCGGCGCAAGCCCAGACGACGACCGATTGCAGGAGACAAGAAACCGCCAACAATACCAAATACGTTAAAAAATAGTGAACACAAGGTTGCGTACACAAAGTTTTTACCGAACATCGCGGCACTAATAACCGGCAAATACCAGCCGACGCCAAAATACTGGATTGACTGGCAGATCTGAACCGTAGAAGCCAGAATCGTACGCGGTAAATATACGCCACGGAATATTAGCAGTACATTTCTCGCTCCTTTTTCTGCTTGCCCAATGACAGGTTTTTGCTCCGCTTTTGACGCCAGAATAAAATTATCACCGTATATTTTATTCATAGCGATCACAGCATCAGAAAGCCGTGATTTTCTCGCCAACCATACCGGACTTTCTACTAAATAACGGAACTGGAAAAAAAGTACGATGAGTCCACATAACGCTGTCACGGCAATAGAATAACGCCAGATAGCATCCCCAACATCCCAGGAATAAAACATCAGCGCTAATGCCAGATTTAAACAAACCGCAACATACCAGACCCCTTGCCAGGTGTTTAAACGGCTTTTTAGTTTCACTGGCGTGAACTCTGCCAGCATCGCCATGGCCACGGCAAAATCCATCCCGTAAGACACGCCAACAAAGAAGCGGCCCACGATTATGGTGCTGAAACTGGAGGATGACATCACTAACAGCGCACCAATCACCGCCATTATTTTGGCGATTATCAGCGGTGGTACACGCCCCCAGCGATCGGCAATCCAGCCGCCAATAGGGTTAAATAATATGGCAACCCACGATGAAAATGAGGTAAGTAACGCAACTTCAGTTGCGCTCAGATTTAAATTGCGGGTCATTGGATTTAATCCAGCACTAAGAGCTGAATTTGAAAAAGCATCAAGGAACAGGCCACCTAATGCCAACCACCAAATAACACCGGCTCTGCCACTGATTTTTCCGCGAGAGTCGATGCAATTGATAACATCATCAACGCCACGGATTTTTATCGGATTTGAGAATGAGCATGCGGACATGGCTTTCCCCTTCATAATATTCGGAAGAAGGTCGCCATTAGCTAAAAAAATGCAATAAGAGACCATCTTAATTTCACAGATAGTCTCTTATCTAAAATCTGTATTTTTCCACTCTAGAAGGTAAGGGAAAGCGTGTCAAAGCGACTTTTTGCCTCATCGTTGATTCTGTGACTTGTAGCACATATGTTAATAAATCATTACAAAAACAGGTCACCATGAGCCATTTTTCCGTTCTCAGCGGATGGGAGCGCCGCTGTGAGTGTACGTAGTCGATGCGCTGGTGGCTGATTTACGCTGAACGATCGCAGATCTTCCTGTGCAACGTTATTGCAATATTCATCAAAAATGGGTTTTGAATACAAAATTCGCTTTTACTCTAAACTCCACCACCAAAATAAAAACATTAAAATTCATATAGATAACCGCAAAAACATTTGATATTAATCATTTAAAAAACTTATTTTTCGTTATGTTGATCACATTAACATCAAAATAATGGTGATCTTAAAATAGGTTTTAAATATTGTGGTCAGGCCGCTAGACCACAATAAGAGGATATATCATGAAAAGAAAAACAATGGGATGGCTTATCGTTTTTCTTCTTTTTATAGTTTACATGCTTAACTATATGGATCGTTCAGCATTGTCGATCACCGCTCCACTCATCGAAAAGGAATTAGGATTCAATGCTGCTGAGATGGGTATGATATTCAGCGCATTCTTTGTTGGTTATGCTCTATTTAACTTTATCGGTGGCTGGGCCAGTGACAGATTTGGCCCCAAAACAGTATTTCTGGTCGCCGCGTTACTCTGGTCATTATTTTGTGGGATGACCAGTCTGGTTACTGGCTTATGGACTATGCTGGCTGTTCGCGTGTTATTCGGCATGGCTGAAGGACCGGTCAGCGCGGCCGGAAATAAAATCATCAATAACTGGATTTCACGCAAGGAATCTGCAACTGCGATTGGTATTTTTAGCGCAGGTTCACCGTTAGGTGGCGCGATTTCTGGTCCGGTAGTTGGCATGCTGGCGCTTTCATTAGGCTGGCGTCCGGCATTCGGTATCATTTTCCTGTTCGGTTTAGTCTGGGTATTACTATGGTATTTCACTGCCAGTGATAAACCTTCAAAAAGTAAACACCTCGCCCCGGAAGAACGTGTCGATTTTGAAAACCATGATGACATCATTTTAGCGGATGACGGTAAAGCGATGCCTTCTCTCGG
The DNA here is from genome assembly GCF_008693645.1 of Citrobacter werkmanii. Taxonomy (NCBI): domain Bacteria; kingdom Pseudomonadati; phylum Pseudomonadota; class Gammaproteobacteria; order Enterobacterales; family Enterobacteriaceae; genus Citrobacter; species Citrobacter werkmanii. The sequence goes on from NZ_CP044101.1 coordinate 4,840,893, forward strand.
TTACTACATGAAGCAGCCTATGGTGTGGGCAACGACACTGGCCTTCTTCAGTTATAACTACATACTCTTTTTCTTCCTGACCTGGTTTCCAAGCTATCTTAACCACTCTCTACACCTTGATATTAAAGAAATTAGTATTGCAACCGTCATCCCGTGGGTAATTGGCGCGATCGGTATGGTATTGGGCGGAGTATGTTCTGATTTTATCTATCGCATTACAGGAAATGCCCTACTTTCTCGCCGTCTTATTCTCGGTGTTTGCCTGGCTGGCGCGGCGATCTGTGTGGCGGTTTCAGGAACGGTTACGACTATCGGCAGTGCCGTTGGACTGATGTCAGTCTCGTTATTCCTGCTGTATTTGACTGGACCTATATATTGGGCAGTTATTCAGGATGTCGTGCACAAAGATAAAGTGGGCAGCGTCGGTGGTGCCATGCATGGACTGGCAAATATATCCGGAATTATTGGCCCTCTGGTCACCGGGTTTATTGTCCAGTTTAGCGGTAAATATGATTACGCATTCTATCTGGCTGGGGCTATTGCGATTGTTTCCAGCTGTCTGGTATTCGTATTTGTCAAAAATAAAGGATTAAAAACAAATGAAAGTCAAAGCTGTTTACATCAATAAACCTGGTGAAATTGAAACCCGTTGGGTTGATTATCCGGAAAAGAAAGATAATGAAGTACTAATAAAAGTTGATGCTGCTGGGATATGTGGCTCTGATATTGGTGCATTTCGTGGTACTAACCCATTAGTAACCTATCCACGTATTATTGGACATGAAGTCACAGGCATTGTTATTAAACAAGGCAAGGGCATGCCAGCAAATATTAAAGAAGGTGATCGCGTTATTGTTGATCCTTATATTTATTGTGGTCATTGCTACCCTTGCTCAGTAGGCAGAACAAATTGTTGTGAAAATCTAAAAGTAATTGGTGTGCATATTGATGGCGCAATGCAGGAGGTGGTTGCTCACCCCGCACATTTAATTCACAAAATCCCTGATGATGTCGCCTCAGAGATGGCTCCGCTAGCTGAACCACTGACTATCGCACTGCATGCGCTACATCGCGCCAAACTGACGGCCGGAGAGCATATCGCCATTATTGGTGCCGGTGCGATTGGCCTGATGGCGGCACTGAGCGCATTGCGCTACGGTGCGACACCCATTCTGATCGATATCGTGGACGAACGACTTCAGTACGCAAAATCACTGGGCGTGCCTTACGTCATCAATCCGTCGAACATCCGGGTTATTGAGGCGATCAAAGAGATCACGCAGGGGACGATGGCGCAGGTTGTAGTCGAAGCATCTGGCGCCAACAGTGCAATTCGCGAAACTCTGGATCTTGCGTCATTTGCAGGTCGTATTGCTTTCACCGGCTGGCCAAAACAGGAGACATCGTTACCCACTAACCTGATCACGTTTAAGGAACTGGATCTGCGCGGATCGCGTACCAGTGCAGGTGAATTCGAAGAGGCGTTACAAATGCTGGCCACGCTGAACATTAATCCCGCGGATGTCGTCAGCAAGGTAGTGAATATTGATGATGTGCCTGACGCCGTGAAGGAACTCGATCAATACCCGGAACGCTATCTGAAGATCAATGCGACCTTTCATTAATTTTTCCAGGAGATAAAGCGATGGAACAAACCTGGCGTTGGTATGGCCCAAACGATCCCGTATCGTTGTCCGATGTTCGTCAAGCTGGTGCAACGGGTGTGGTAACTGCGCTGCACCATATTCCAAACGGTGAAGTCTGGTCCGTAGAAGAAATTCTCAAACGCAAAGAGATCGTAGAAAAAGCCGGTCTGGTCTGGTCGGTCGTGGAAAGCGTGCCGATCCATGAAGACATCAAGACCCACACGGGCCAGTACGATCTGTGGATCAAGAATTACCAGCAGACGCTGCGCAATCTCGCCCAATGCGGCATCTTTACTGTGTGCTACAACTTCATGCCGGTTCTGGACTGGACCCGTACCGACCTGGAGTATGTGCTACCCGACGGTTCAAAGGCTCTGCGCTTTGACCAGATTGAGTTTGCCGCATTTGAATTGCATATCCTCAAGCGCCCTGGTGCGGAAGCGGACTACAACGCGGAGGAAATTGCCCAGGCTCACCAGCGTTTTGCGGATATGAGCGAAGAGGACAAAGCCCGGCTGACGCGCAATATCATTGCCGGTCTGCCCGGTGCCGAGGAAGGGTATACGCTGGACCAATTCCGTAGCCACCTTGCAACCTATAAAGATATCGACAAAGCGGTCCTACGGGAAAATTTCGCCTGGTTCCTGAAAGCCATTATCCCAGTCGCTGAAGAGGTAGGAGTACGAATGGCGGTTCATCCTGACGATCCACCGCGCCCGATTCTTGGCCTGCCGCGCATCGTTTCTACTATAGAAGATATGCAGTGGATGGTGGATACCGTAAACAGTGCGGCCAACGGCTTTACGATGTGTACCGGATCTTACGGCGTCCGCGCAGACAACGATCTGGTTGAGATGATCAAACAGTTCGGTCCGCGAATTTACTTTACGCACCTGCGTTCCACACAACGCGAAGAGAATCCCAAAACCTTCCATGAGGCAGCGCATCTCTCCGGTGATGTCGATATGTACAGCGTAGTGAAAGCGATAGTCGAAGAAGAACAGCGGCGTAAAGCTGAAGGCAACGCCTCACTTATCCCCATGCGACCCGACCATGGTCATCAAATGCTTGATGACCTGAAAAAGAAAACTAACCCAGGGTATTCCGCTATTGGTCGCCTTAAGGGCCTGGCTGAAGTACGCGGCGTTGAACTGGCTATCCAGCGCGCCTTCTTCAGTCAGTAACCACATTGCCGCATGGTATCCCCGCCATGCGGTTTTCACTTTCAGTCAGCACCAGTCTTTGATAGCGCATTATCAAAGAAGATCATCAATGACAGGAGTTTGTCATGGACAATAATCTCGCCACTGCACAGATTTCCACCCCACGCCCACGCAGGGATCGTTCACGCCTCGTTTCGCGCATCGTGCATCTTGGTTGCGGCGCTTTTCACCGCGCCCATCAGGCACTCTATACACATCATTTGCTGGAAAGCAGTGACAGCGACTGGGGCATATGTGAGGTCAACCTGATGCCCGGAAACGATGCCACACTGATTCAAAACCTGAAGGCGCAGGATCTGCTGTACACCGTTGCCGAACGCGGCGCACAAACGACAGAGCTTAAAATCATTGGCTCGATGAAAGAAGCGCTGCATCCTGAATTTGACGGTTGTGAAGCCATTATCCACGCAATGGCACGTCCAGAAACTGCCATCGTTTCGCTGACCATCACCGAAAAAGGATATTGCACAGATGCCGCCAGCGGCGAGCTGGATCTGAATCATCCCTTTATCCAGCACGACATTGCCCACCCACAGTCCCCCAAATCAGCAATTGGTTATATCGTTGAAGCCCTCGCGCTACGCCGCCAGCAGGGATTGAACGCTTTTACTGTGCTGTCCTGCGATAACGTGCGGGAAAATGGCCACGTCGCAAAAACCGCTGTCCTGGGTTTGGCCGCCGAGCGCGATCCGCACCTGGCTGAGTGGATTGCCGAACAGGCAACGTTCCCATGCACAATGGTAGACCGCATCGTTCCAGCAGCAACAGAAGAGACGTTAGCGCAAATCGCCGAGCAGCTTGGCGTTTACGATCCCTGTGCCATTGCCTGCGAGCCATTCCGCCAGTGGGTTATCGAAGATAACTTTGTTAATGGACGTCCGGACTGGGATCGCGCGGGCGCACAGTTTGTGGAAGATGTGGTGCCGTTTGAAATGATGAAACTGCGTATGCTCAACGGCAGTCACTCATTCCTCGCCTACCTCGGTTATCTGGGCGGCTATGAGACGATTGCCGATACGATGACAAACCCGGCGTATCGCAACGCTGCGCTGGCGTTAATGCTTGACGAACAGGCCCCAACGCTGTCGATGCCTGAAGGTACAGACCTGGCAGGTTATGCGGAATTGCTTATCGCGCGCTTTACTAATCCATCACTGAAGCACCGAACCTGGCAAATTGCGATGGATGGCAGCCAGAAATTACCGCAGCGTTTGCTGGATCCCATTCGGCTGCATCTGGCACGAGGGGAAGATTACCGTCATCTGGCTCTCGGTGTCGCAGCCTGGATGCGCTACGTCAGCGGTGTGGATGAAAAAAACAATCCGATTGATGTGGTGGACCCTCTGGCGGCACGGTATCAGGCGATAAATCAGCAATATCTGTCACCTGAAGAGCGTGTACGGGCGCTGCTGACAATCGACACCATTTTTGGGACGGATTTGAGCGACAACACAGACTTTATCAAACGCGTAACCGCTGCCTGTCAGCAATTGCACAGCGTAGGAGCACGTGCAGCGGTAGCCGCTCTAAATCATTAAATATTTTACTTCAAAGACCCACGATCTGTCTGACATAAGCCAGATGTTCCAGTGATTTTTGGTAAGCACCGTCAGCATCAGCCTGGCGGATCGCATCCACAATCGCTTTATGCTGAGTATTCATGCTGGTTAATACATCCCGATTGCCGGAACGCTTGTCCAGTCCGGCATACGGGATGTTAACGCGTTGTTCCCACAGCATTCGCGACATATCAAGCAGTACGCGGTTCTGGCTGGCTTCAGATACCGTTAAATGGAACTGCTTATCGAGGGAGTAAAAACCATGGACATTGTTTTCACTAATGGCTTTTTCCATGCTGAGGTGCAGCGCTTCAAGCTGACTAATAAGTTCATCTTTGCCTGCTTCTGCAGCAAGACGCGCGCAATGACTGTCAACCAACTCTCGCGAATAGAGTATTTCTTCAACCGTATAATCACTGGCGGAATGCTTTTTATCAGTAACAATAACGCCATTACCGGACTGGATGGTGATCCATCCTGAGATCTCCAGCACAATCAGCGCTTCTCTGAGCGATGCGCGACTCACGCCAAGTTGCTTCGCCAGTTCACGTTCAGGGGGCAAGAAGCTTCCTGGCGGAAAAATACTATCGTTGATGAGCTTAATGATGAGATTGGCTATCTTTTGATAGAGCCGCTCCTGTTTTACCTCAGGAATAACCATGTGCCTCCCGTTCTCTTATCTGTGCGATTTTTAACTGATTATCTTATCATTCCCGGAGTTAAGAAACGCATGCCTGAGTCAGTTCCTTGTAACAGCGGTAAACAAATTCACTCACCAGAGACCAAATCCTGCGCGCACGCCCAGGCGCTCGACCATGCCCACTGGAAGTTGTATCCACCCAGCCAGCCGGTGACGTCCATCACTTCACCAATAAAATAGAGTCCTGGCACTTTACGGGCTTCCATCGTGCGCGATGACAGCTCGTTGGTATCCACGCCGCCCAGCGTGACTTCAGCGGTACGATACCCTTCCGTACCGTTCGGCTGCACCCGCCACTCGGTCAGGGTCTCCACCAGCGTTTGCTGATCGCGCACGTTAAGCTGTTTCAGCGAGACATCCGGGATTTGCCCTAACTGCTGTAAACATTCCACCAGGCGTTTTGGCAACTGCATAGCAAGCGTATTCTTTAAGCTCTGATTAGGGTGGGCGCTGCGCTGTTCATCCAGGAAGTTCGCAAGGTCAACATCCGGCAACAAATTAATGCTGACAAATTCACCTGGCTGCCAAAAACTGGAAATCTGCAGCACGGCCGGACCAGAAAGCCCGCGGTGCGTAAAGAGCAGGTTTTCACGAAATACGGTGCCGTCCTCGGCGGTGATAACGGAGGAAACGGATACGCCAGAGAGCACCTGAAGCTGCTCCAGCAGCGGCTTGTGTAAGGTGAAAGGCACCAGACCTGCGCGCGTCGGCAACACGTTCAGACCGAATTGTTCGGCAATTTTATAGCCAAACGGCGTCGCGCCCAGACCCGGCATCGAAAGACCACCAGAGGCGATAACCAGCTTTTTCGTGCCGACAGTCATGCCGTTCAGCGCCAGGATGAAATCTTCCCCCTCACGCTCAACGCTGAGGACTTCGCTACGTAACCGCATAGTTACGTTACCTTTTTCACACTCGTCCACCAGCATATCGACAATTTGCTGGGCGGAATCGTCGCAGAACAGCTGACCCAACGTTTTTTCGTGCCAGGCGATGCCGTGCTTGCCCACCAGATCGATAAAATCCCACTGCGTATAACGCGCCAGCGCCGATTTGCAAAAATGCGGGTTTTGACTCAAATACGCGGCAGGTTCGACATAAAGGTTGGTAAAGTTGCAGCGTCCCCCGCCAGACATGAGGATCTTGCGTCCCGGCTTTTTACCATTATCAATCAGCAGTACCCGGCTACCTGCTTGTCCTGCCTGCGCGGCACAAAACATACCCGCTGCGCCAGCGCCTATAATAACGGTATCAAACCTTTCCACGTTGCGATCCTCTCTAAAAAGCGGGGGTGAATTGTAAAGATTCCTCAGTGGTCGCACCAGCACCAAACTACCGATAAAGGGTATTTATCTGAAATATATAGGATAATTCTTTAGTGGTGTAAAACAAAGCAGGAGACAAATCAAAAAAACTCTATATTTCACTTTGCCCGCGCCGCCAAAGTCACTGATAATGCGCCGCGTTCATGTCCTCAAAATGGCGTAACGTCCTATGCTACATTTGTTTGCTGGCCTGGATTTACATACCGGGCTTTTACTATTGCTTGCTCTGGCTTTCGTGCTGTTCTATGAAGCAATTAACGGCTTCCATGACACAGCCAATGCTGTCGCAACCGTGATCTATACCCGTGCAATGCGTTCGCAATTGGCGGTGGTCATGGCTGCGTTGTTCAACTTCTTTGGTGTTTTGCTGGGTGGTCTCAGCGTAGCGTATGCCATCGTGCATATGCTGCCAACGGATCTGCTGCTAAATATGGGATCGTCACATGGCCTCGCCATGGTGTTCTCCATGCTGCTGGCGGCAATTATCTGGAACCTGGGTACCTGGTACTTTGGTTTACCTGCATCCAGCTCCCACACGCTGATTGGCGCGATTATCGGTATTGGTTTAACCAATGCGTTGATGAACGGCACCTCGGTGGTGGACGCACTTAACATCCCGAAAGTGATGGGTATTTTTGCCTCGCTAATCATCTCGCCGATTGTCGGTCTGGTGGTTGCTGGCGGCCTTATATTCATTCTGCGTCGCTACTGGAGTGGTACGAAAAAACGTGCCCGTATCCACCTGACACCGGCAGAACGTGAAAAGAAAGATGGCAAGAAAAAGCCGCCGTTCTGGACGCGTATCGCACTGATCCTCTCCGCTATCGGCGTGGCGTTTTCTCACGGCGCGAACGATGGCCAGAAAGGCATTGGTCTGGTGATGCTGGTGCTGATTGGCGTAGCGCCTGCAGGCTTCGTGGTGAATATGAATGCTTCCGGTTACGAAATTACCCGTACCCGCGATGCTATCAATAACGTCGAAGTCTTCTTCCAGCAACGCCCGGACCTGCTCAAGCAGGCGACTGGTGTAGACCAGTTGATTCCGTCCCCGACGGAAACGGTCACAACGGCATCGACAGAGTTCCATTGCCACCCAGCGAATACCATCAACGCGCTTGAGCGTGCGAAAGGTATGCTGGCGAATCTGGAAACCTACGACAAGTTAAGCGTTGAACAGCGTGGCCAGCTGCGCCGTATTATGCTGTGTATCTCTGATACCACGGATAAAGTGGTGAAATTGCCTGGCGTAAGCGCTGACGATCAACGTCTGCTGAAAAAACTGAAAGCTGACATGCTGAGCACCATTGAGTACGCGCCTATCTGGATCATTATGGCCGTCGCACTGGCGCTGGGTATTGGTACGATGATTGGCTGGCGTCGCGTAGCTACCACCATTGGTGAGAAAATCGGTAAGAAAGGCATGACCTATGCCCAGGGGATGTCGGCGCAGATGACCGCCGCAGTCTCTATCGGTCTTGCCAGCTACACCGGTATGCCCGTTTCCACCACCCACGTTCTCTCCTCTTCCGTTGCGGGAACGATGGTTGTTGATGGCGGCGGTTTACAGCGTAAGACGGTAACCAGCATTCTGATGGCCTGGGTCTTCACCCTGCCGGCGGCGATTATTCTTTCCGGGGTGCTGTACTGGCTCTCCCTGAAGCTTATCTAAGCGGATGCACGGTAAAAAAGCGGGTCAGGAAACTGACCCGCTTTTTTTGTATCTGTCGTTGGTAATCAGTGCCAGATAATCAGCGCAACCATGCTGATTAGCACCAGTCCGCATAACGCGCTGGTAAGAATGAACTGGCCGCGAACCCGCTCACAGCGGCGAATAAATTCATCATCATGGTGATCGCGGTAACGCTGAGCGTAGATATACCACACCAGACGCATCTGCTTGTTGGGTTGCCCATGCGAGGTAAAAAATCCCCCACCATCGACATACTGGTAAAGTAATGGATCGCAACCACGAAGTACCACTAACAGTGCGCGTAACGAAGAAAAATAGCGCGCCATATTAACAATGCAAACGACACACAAAGCCCAGAACAACGCAATGGTGCTTATCATATCTCCTCCCCGGCGACCCGCCCACGGAACTCCTTTCCGGGACTACCGCTCCCCGATACCCTACCAATCATTCAGTGAAGAGTGCTACCGAAACCGCTCGTGTTAGTATCACGCATCCGAGCGCCTCTCTAAATAGTGTAGGAGATTAGTTAATTTTTTTGCCAGAAGGTTAATCGCTATCAATGCAATTAACTAAAAAATTTGTTTAACTGCTTGGCAAGCAAGGCGGATTGACGGATTATCCAGGTCGCTATAATGTAAGGATAGTCCTTATATGGTACGTTTTTACGACTGGGCTAGCCCCGCGCATAAGGTTCGCAGGACGCGAATGACGCGGCGGCAAATAAACGCCAGCAGGCTAGTCATCGACAACTTATGGAAGGAGTAACACTATGGCTTATAAACACATTCTTATCGCGGTTGATCTTTCTCCGGAAAGCAAAGTTCTGGTTGAAAAAGCGGTCTCTATGGCGCGGCCTTACAATGCTAAAGTCTCCCTTATCCACGTTGACGTAAACTATTCCGACCTGTACACCGGGCTAATCGACGTGAATCTGGGCGACATGCAGAAACGTATTTCTGAAGAAACCCACCACGCGTTAACCGAGCTGTCCACCAATGCAGGCTACCCTATCACCGAAACCCTGAGCGGTAGCGGCGACCTGGGCCAGGTTCTGGTTGATGCCATCAAAAAATACGACATGGATCTGGTCGTTTGTGGTCACCACCAGGATTTCTGGAGCAAACTGATGTCCTCCGCACGTCAACTGATCAACACCGTCCACGTCGACATGCTGATTGTTCCGTTGCGTGACGACGAAGAAGCATAAAATGCTTGCTGCCGGGAGATAACCCGTCCCGCAGCAAACAGTAAAGCCTGTAAACGCCCGCCCGCGCGGGCGTTTTTGTTTTTATCATTCGGACACAATTAGTACATCAACCCAACAAATAAATCATAATTAGTGTGATCAACTAATTGGATCGAAAACTATCTGTATAATACTCTACCCGCACGGCTAATCGCCGCAGTCTATAACAAAATAAGACTTTTTCGGCGCGTTTAAGTATACGCGTTCATACTTTTCGGGATGGCTTTGAAAGGCGATGGAATATGAATAAAACTGCACCTACGGGCTTGCTGCAGCAACCTCGTCCGTTCTTCATGATCTTCTTTGTGGAATTATGGGAACGATTTGGCTATTACGGCGTTCAGGGCATCCTGGCGGTATTTTTTGTTAAGCAACTCGGTTTTTCTCAGGAACAGGCATTCGTCACCTTTGGTGCTTTTGCCGCACTGGTCTACGGCCTGATCTCGATCGGCGGCTACGTCGGCGACCACCTGTTAGGGACCAAGCGCACGCTGGTACTCGGTGCAATTGTGCTGGCGATCGGCTACTTCATGACCGGGATGTCACTGCTCAAGCCCGATCTGATCTTTATTGCTTTGGGTACCATTGCCGTGGGTAACGGGTTATTTAAAGCCAACCCGGCAAGCCTGCTGTCAAAATGCTATCCACCGAAAGACGCCCGACTGGATGGCGCTTTCACCCTGTTTTATATGTCGATTAACATCGGTTCGCTGCTGTCGCTGTCGCTGGCGCCGGTGATTGCCGATAAGTTTGGCTACGCGGTGACCTACAACCTGTGCGGGGCCGGGCTTATCGTCGCGCTGCTGGTCTACTTTGCCTGCCGTGGAATGGTGAAGAATATCGGTTCTGAGCCAGATCATAAGCCGCTGAATTTCCGTAATCTATTCTGCGTGCTGGCCGGTACGGTAGTGACGATATTTATCTGCGCCTGGCTGATGCATAACGTGAAGATTGCCAACCTGGTGCTGATTGTCCTGTCGATTGCCGTGACGATCATCTTCTTCCGCCAGGCCTTCAAACTGGATAAAACCGGGCGTAACAAAATGTTCGTGGCTTTTATCCTGATGCTGGAAGCGGTAGTGTTCTATGTGCTGTACGCACAGATGCCAACGTCACTTAACTTCTTTGCTATCAATAACGTACACCATGAAATTCTTGGTTTCGCCATCAACCCGGTAAGCTTCCAGGCGCTGAACCCGTTCTGGGTGGTAGTGGCAAGCCCGGTACTGGCCGCGATTTATACCCGTCTGGGAAACAAAGGTAAAGACCTGACCATGCCGATGAAGTTTACGCTCGGTATGTTCCTGTGCTCACTGGGTTTCCTGACCGCCGCCGCTGCCGGAATGTGGTTTGCCGATGCGCAGGGGCTGACGTCGCCGTGGTTTATCGTGCTGGTGTATCTGTTCCAGAGTCTGGGTGAACTGCTGATTAGCGCCCTGGGACTGGCGATGGTCGCCGCGCTGGTACCGCAGCACCTGATGGGCTTCATTCTTGGGATGTGGTTCCTGACCCAGGCCGCTGCTTTCCTGATGGGAGGTTATGTCGCGACGTTCACCGCAGTACCGGAAAACATCACCGACCCACTGCAAACGCTGCCTATCTATACCAATGTCTTCAGTAAGATAGGCCTGGTGACGCTGGCGGTAACGGTAGTGATGGCGATTATGGTGCCATGGCTGAACCGAATGATTAATACGCCAGATAGCAGCAAGTAAGCTTATTTTTTAACATTAACCGCGAGTCATATCGCGGTTTTTTTGCCTTTCAAGTCCTACCCTGTAAGAGTATAGTTTGTACAACCAGGTCATCATGGACGGACATGACCATGAACTATATTGAATTTATTGAGACTTCAATCTTCTCACGCCAACGGCAGGCACTGCTCACCGAGGATGAGTACCGGGCATTTCAGGAAATGCTCATTATAAATCCATTGGAGGGAGATTTAATTCAGGGTACAGGCGGTTGCAGGAAGGTCCGCTTCGCACCTGAAAGTACCAACAAAGGCAAAAGTGGTGGGATTCGCAGTATTTACTATTTTCAAAATGGCGAAGGGCGTATCTGGCTTTTCATGGCTTATCCTAAAAGCAGGAAAGACAGCCTGAGCGGCGAGGAAAAAAACGCACTCAAGGCCATCATTCACCAATTGAAAGAGAGCTCGTTATGAATGATTTCTTTAAAGAACTGATGGAATCGGCAAGCGAGGCCGTTGAAATTAGCCAGGGCCGTAAAGCTGCCGCCCAGGTCACCCGGTATGAACTTCCGGACGTCAAAGCCATTCGTAAACAAGCTAAAATGAAGCAGGATGAATTTGCACAGGCGATAGGTGTTTCATCCTCTTTGATCCAGGCATGGGAACAAAAAAGACGTATTCCTACAGGAACCTATCTTAAGGTTCTCCGCGTTATAGAACGCAACCCAGAAATGGTCAATCTTTTCAAAATAGCCTGAGATACCGCCCGATTGCCTCGCGCTATCGGGCATTTTCACTCACTACCCTTTGCGCGCGTCTATCCACTCCTGCACTTCCACCACAAAGGTGTCCGGTGCTTTGCGGTACATTTTGCGCGCCAGGTCCAGAATCGTATGCTGGCCGAGCGCTTCTTCCATTCGCTGCTGCGCCATATCCATCACCGAACGCACACCGCAAATGCCTTCACAGGCCCACTGCGGTGGATGCTCCTCAAATACCGCCAGCCGCTGACGGATCTCGCGGCACTCAAAGATGCGTTTATCGCCGTCAATGGCGTTGGCCACGTCCAGCACGGTGATCTCCTCCGCCGGTTTCGCCAGTTGGAAACCGCCGCCCTTCCCTTCGCTGCTCCGTACCAGCCCGGCCTTCGACAGACGGGTAAAGATTTTGGCCAGATAGTCATACGGTACGCGCTGCAGCTCGGCGATTTCGCGCACGCTCATATCACGTGCGTCGCCTTTGCTGTCCACCATACACATCAGGCTATGGATGCCGTACTCAACCCCGGAACTGTAAAATGCCATGCTCTTATCTCAGCCAAAACGAATCTGAGTATATTGTAGCTTTTTCGCATCACGCATTCCAGATACCGGATAACACCTGCAAATAGATTAAAATTAAAAACTATATTTATCATAAAGATAATAACAAATTGCCGGACTCAATCCGCGACAGGACTGAAATCTCATTGCAATCTATAACTACGACCAATAAAATCCGAGTAAATAAATCGGAGTCACCAGTGAGATAAGCATCATGCAAAAACAAATTCTGATCGTGGGCGCCGGCTTTGCCGGGATGTGGGCAGCGCTGAGCGCCGCGCGTTTAGCGGATAAAAATCAGCAACATATTGATATCACTGTGATTGCACCGCAGCCCGAGCTGCGCGTGCGTCCACGCTTTTATGAAAATGCCGTTCAAACGTTGGTCGCTCCGCTACAGCCACTGTTCGAGGTCACTGGCATACACTTTTTACAAGGGCATGTAGAACAGATTCTGCCAGGATCCCGCGAAGTTAGCTGGCAAGACACCAACGGAGAAAACCATCTGCATCGCTATGACCGCCTGGTACTGGCCAGCGGCAGCCACGTTAACCGCGACGCCGTTTCCGGTGCCGCCGAACACGCCTTTGATCTCGACCAACTGGAGAGCGCCGCGGTGCTTGAGCAGCACATTAAAGATCTGGCCTTACAGCCGGAGAGTGAGGCCCGCAATACCGTGGTAGTTTGCGGCGGCGGCTTTACCGGAATTGAGATGGCGCTGGAATTACCCGGCCGTCTGCGCGAAATTTTAGGGGCTGATGCTAAGACCAGAGTAGTCGTAGTTGAACGCAGTGCACAACCGGGCGGACGCTGGAGTCAGGCGCTGCGCGATGTGATTATCGACGCTTCCGCCGAGCTGGGCGTGGAGTGGCTGGTCAACGCGGAAGTAGAGAGCGTCGACGCGGCTGGCGTAACGCTGAAAGATGGGCAGGTTATCGCTTCACAAACGGTGATCTGGACCGTCGGCGTCCAGGCGAGCGACCTGACCGCACAGATTAACGCCCCACGCGATCGTCAGGGACGCCTGCATGTGAACAAGAACCTCCAGGTACTGGGTCATGAGGATATCTACGCCACCGGCGACGTCGCCTATGCGGCTACCGATGACAAAGGCAATCATGCGCTGATGACCTGCCAGCACGCCATTCTGCTGGGAAAATTTGCCGGTAATAACGCGGCGGCGAGTCTGCTGAACGTCGCGCCGCTGCCGTATCGTCAGGAGATGTATGTCACCTGTCTGGATCTCGGCACGTGGGGGGCGGTATATACCGAAGGATGGGATCAGCAGGTGAAACTGACGCGTGAAGAGGCGAAAAAGCTGAAGTTATCGATTGTCAGCGAGCTGATTTACCCGCCGAAGGCGGAGCGCGAAGCGGCGTTTGAGATTGCGGACCCGCTGGCGCCGTTTGTTTAAGCCGTAATGCCGGATGCGGCTACCGCCTTATCCGGTCTACAAATAATTGAGAATCGTAGGCCCGATAAGCGTAGCGCCATCGGGCAATCCATTACTCCGTCAGAGGGATTCCGGCATAAATATCAAACCGATGCCCTTTGGTCACCACTGCGTTAGGCGTGGCCACGTCAGCCAGCGGCGGCGCGTAGTCCGGGCGTTTCACTACCACACGTTTAGTCGCTAGCTGACGCGCCGGTTCCAGCAAGCCGTCAGCGTCGAGATCCGGCCCCACCAGCGACTGAAACACGCGCATCTCTTTCTTTACCAGCGCGCTTTTTTGCTTATGCGGGAACATCGGATCGAGGTACACCACCTGCGGGCGTGGGGAAATATCGGTTAACGCTGTCAGGCTTGAGGCATGGATCAGCTGTAAACGTTCCTGAAGCCAGCCGCCAATTTCCGCATCGGCATAGCCGCGCGCCAGGCCGTCATCGAGTAACGCGGCGACCACCGGATTGCGTTCCAGCATCCGCACACGGCAGCCGACGGAGGCCAGCACAAACGCATCGCGTCCCAGCCCGGCAGTGGCATCGACCACGTCCGGCAAATAATCGCCTTTAATGCCGACGGCTTTCGCCACCGCTTCGCCGCGACCGCCACCAAACTTGCGCCGGTGCGCCATTGCCCCGCCGACAAAATCGACGAAGATGCCGCCGAGTTTCGGTTCGTCTCGCTTACGCAATTCCAGATGTTCCGGCGTCATCACCAGTGCCATCAGGTTGTCTTCATCATGCTCCAGCCCCCAGCGGGCGGCCAGAACAGATAAGGCGCCGTCTCCGGCGCCTGTTTCATCCAGTAAACAAATTTTCACGCGAACAATCAGCCCTTGATGCCGTAATGCGCCAGCATGGCGTCGAGCTGAGGTTCGCGGCCGCGGAAGCGTTTGAACAGTGTCATCGGCTCTTCCGAACCACCGCGAGTCAGGATGCTATCGAGGAACGACTGACCGGTTTCACGGTTGAAGATGCCCTCTTCTTCAAAGCGGGAAAATGCGTCCGCCGCCAGCACGTCGGCCCACAGGTAGCTGTAGTAACCCGCTGCGTAGCCGCCAGCAAAAATGTGGCTGAAGGCGTGCGGGAAGCGGCCCCAGGTTGGGCCCGGCACCACGGCGACCTGTTTCTTAATTTCGGCCAGCGTCTCAAGGACTTTCGCCCCCTGCTCTGGGTTAAACTCCGCGTGCAGGCGGAAGTCGAACAGGCCGAACTCCAGCTGACGCAGAATAAACAGCGCCGCCTGATAGTTTTTCGCCGCCAGCATTTTATCCAGCAGTTCCTTCGGCAGCGGTTCGCCGGTTTCATAATGGCCGGAGATAAACGCCAGCGCTTCCGGCTCCCAGCACCAGTTTTCCATAAACTGACTTGGCAGTTCGACCGCATCCCACGGCACGCCGTTAATACCGGAAACACCGGCAGTTTCGATGCGGGTCAGCATGTGATGCAGGCCATGACCAAATTCGTGGAACAGGGTGATCACTTCGTCATGGGTAAACAGCGCCGGTTTGCCGTTCACCGGGCGGTTGAAGTTACAGGTCAGATAGGCAACCGGTTTTTGCAGCGTGCCGTCTGATTTACGCATCTGGCCGACGCAGTCGTCCATCCACGCCCCGCCGCGTTTGTGTTCGCGGGCGTACAGGTCGAGGTAGAAGCTGCCGCGCAGTTCGTTGCTTTCGTCATACAGTTCGAAGAAACGCACTTCCGGATTCCACACGTCAACATCAGTACGCTCTTTCGCGGTGATACCGTAAATACGTTTTACCACTTCAAACAGGCCGTTAACGGCTTTGTTTTCCGGGAAGTACGGACGCAGCTGTTCATCGCTGATGCTGTACAGATGCTGTTTTTGTTTCTCGCTGTAGTACGCGATATCCCACGGCTGCAGCTCTTCAACGCCAAATTCGGCTTTGGCGAAGGCGCGCAGCTGGGCCAGCTCTTTTTCCCCCTGCGGACGGGCGCGTTTCGCCAGATCGGTCAGGAAGTCGAGCACCTGCTGCGGGTTTTCCGCCATTTTGGTGGCCAGAGATTTAAAGGCGTAGCTTTCGAAGCCCAACAGTTGCGCCAGCTCGTGACGCAGCGCGAGGATCTCTTCCATCACCGGGGTGTTGTCCCACTTGCCCGCGTTCGGCCCCTGATCGGAGGCGCGGGTGGAGTAGGCGCGATACAGCTCTTCACGCAGCGCCTGGTTGTCGCAGTAGGTCATTACCGGCAGGTAGCTTGGGATATCCAGGGTCAGCAGGTAGCCTTCCTGCTCTTTGGCTTCGGCCTGCGCTTTCGCCGCCGCCAGGGCGCTTTCCGGCATGCCGGAGAGTTCAGCTTCGTCGGTCACCAGCTTGCTCCAGCCCATGGTGGCGTCGAGCACGTTGTTGCTGTACTGGTTACCCAGTTCGGACAAACGGGTGGCGATTTCGCCGTAGCGCTGCTGTTTCTCTTTCGGCAGGCCGATACCGGACAGTTCAAAATCACGCAGCGCGTTATCGACCGCTTTTTTCTGTGCAGTGTTCAGGGTGGCGTAATGGTCGCCATCACGCAGGTCGCGGTACGCTTTGTACAGACCTTCATGTTGCCCAACCCAGGTGCTGTACTCGGAGAGCAGCGGCAGTGTTTGCTCGTAGGCTTCACGCAGTTCCGGGCTGTTTTTCACCGAGTTCAAGTGGCTGACCGGAGAGAAAATACGCCCCAGCACATCGTCCACTTCCGCAAGCCTCTGGCAGAGATTTTCCCAGGTGTACGGCGCGCCCTGCGCAACGACTCGCTCAACGTTTTCGCGACAATCGTTCAGCGCCTTAGTAACGGCAGGCACAACATGTTCGGGCTGAATTTTAGAAAATGGCGGCAGTTCGAAGGGAGTCAGCAATGGATTGGTCATTAGCGCGGTCCTGTTGAAAAGAGTGAATGAAGCGCGTATCCGGCGCTGTGCATATTAATTTGTACAATGGGGTTAAGTGTAGAGGATTTCAATGCTAACCGTGACGGAAAGACGCCCGGTGGCGCTGCGCTTACCGGGCCTACGGGTAATCTGTGCCGATCTGCTGTAAACTGTGGCAAATCGTCATTTCAGCGGAATTTCATTACCCATGCTCAGTTATCGCCACAGTTATCACGCAGGCAACCACGCCGACGTCCTTAAACACACCGTTCAGAGCCTGATCATTGAATCGCTCAAAGAGAAAGAAAAACCGTTTCTCTATCTGGACACCCATGCTGGCGCAGGCCGTTATCAGCTGAGCAGTGAGCATGCCGAACGTACCGGTGAATACCTGGAAGGTATCGCCCGTATCTGGCAGCAGGACGATTTGCCTGCCGAACT
This sequence comes from Citrobacter werkmanii, assembly GCF_008693645.1. Taxonomy (NCBI): domain Bacteria; kingdom Pseudomonadati; phylum Pseudomonadota; class Gammaproteobacteria; order Enterobacterales; family Enterobacteriaceae; genus Citrobacter; species Citrobacter werkmanii. The sequence continues at coordinate 4,858,056 of NZ_CP044101.1, forward strand.
TGAACCCTATATTTCCGTGGTGCAGCATTTCAACCGTAGCGGCCAGTTGCGCTACTACCCGGGCTCTCCGTTAATTGCTCGTCAGCTGCTACGCGAACAGGACAGCCTGCAATTAACCGAGCTGCACCCAAGCGATTTTCCTTTGCTGCGCGGCGAATTTCAGAAAGATGAACGCGCACGTGTGGCCAAGGCTGACGGTTATCAACAGCTAAAAGCAAAATTACCGCCGGTTTCCCGCCGCGGGCTGATCCTTATCGATCCGCCATACGAAATCAAAACCGACTACCAGGCGGTAGTGACCGGCATTAATGAAGGCTACAAACGCTTCGCAACGGGCACCTATGCGCTGTGGTATCCAGTGGTCCTGCGCCAGCAAATCAAGCGCATGATCCACGATCTGGAAGACACCGGTATCCGCAAAATTCTGCAAATTGAGCTGGCGGTGCGCCCGGACAGCGATCAGCGCGGCATGACGGCGTCCGGCATGATTGTGATTAACCCGCCGTGGAAGCTGGAGCAGCAGATGAACAATGTCCTGCCGTGGCTACATAGCAAGCTGGTTCCCGCAGGAACCGGACACACTTCCGTAAGCTGGATCGTGCCGGAGTAATCGCAGCCATCGGTGGAACCTTTTAATTTCAGGTATACAATCGCGAATATTTTGGCGGATGGCGTAACGCTTCTCCGCCCTACAATGAACATGAAGGAGCGGTCATGACCAAGCACTATGATTACATCGCTATTGGCGGCGGCAGCGGCGGTATTGCCTCCATTAACCGTGCGGCAATGTACGGCCAGAAATGCGCACTGATTGAAGCCAAAGAGCTAGGCGGCACCTGCGTTAATGTTGGCTGCGTACCGAAGAAAGTGATGTGGCATGCCGCACAAATCCGTGAAGCGATTCATATGTACGGCCCGGATTACGGTTTCGATACCACCATTAATAAGTTCGACTGGGATAAACTGATCGCCAGCCGTACCGCCTATATCGATCGCATTCATACCTCGTACGACAACGTGCTGGGTAAAAATAACGTTGATGTGATTAAAGGCTTTGCCCGCTTCGTTGATGCCAAAACCATTGAAGTGAACGGTGAAACCATTACTGCCGATCATATTTTGATCGCCACCGGCGGGCGCCCGAGCCATCCGAACATTCCAGGCGTGGAATACGGTATCGACTCCGATGGCTTCTTTGAGCTGCCAGCGCTGCCAAAACGTGTAGCCGTTGTTGGCGCAGGCTACATCGCCGTTGAACTGGCGGGCGTGATTAACGGCCTGGGCGCAGAAACTCACCTGTTCGTGCGTAAACACGCGCCGCTGCGCAGCTTCGATCCGATGATCGTCGAGACGCTGGTCGAGGTGATGAACACCGAAGGTCCGACTCTGCATACTCACGCAATTCCGCAAGCGGTCATTAAAAACGCCGACGGCAGTCTGACCCTGCAACTGGAAGATGGCCGTAGCGAAACGGTGGATTGCCTGATTTGGGCGATCGGTCGTGAACCAGCCACGGATAACTTTAACCTGGCCGTTACTGGCGTGAAAACCAACGAAAAAGGCTACATCGTCGTTGATAAATACCAGAACACCAGCGTGCCGGGGATTTATGCCGTTGGCGATAACACCGGCGCCGTTGAGCTGACGCCGGTTGCCGTTGCCGCGGGCCGTCGCCTGTCCGAGCGTCTGTTTAATAACAAACCGGACGAGCATCTGGACTACAACAACATCCCGACCGTGGTCTTCAGCCACCCGCCAATTGGCACCGTGGGCTTAACCGAGCAGCAGGCTCGCGAACAGCACGGCGATGACCAGGTGAAAGTGTATAAATCCTCGTTTACCGCGATGTACACTGCCGTGACTTCACACCGCCAGCCGTGCCGCATGAAACTGGTTTGCGTGGGTCCGGAAGAGAAGATTGTTGGTATTCACGGCATCGGTTTTGGCATGGACGAAATGCTGCAAGGCTTCGCGGTGGCGCTGAAAATGGGCGCGACGAAGAAAGACTTCGATAACACTGTTGCGATTCACCCAACGGCGGCAGAAGAATTCGTCACTATGCGCTAATTGCACAGGTGTAGACGCTATTCACTACACGCTCAAGTCACACCCCTCCGGCAACCGGAGGGGTGTTATGTCACCTCCGCCCGCGCTATTCGGCCAACGCACGCATCTCTTTAATCAGATCAGATTTCCCTTCAAAACCGATGCCCGGCAGTTCTGGCATGACGATATGACCCTCTTCCACCTTCACTGAATCCGGGAAACCGCCGTACGGCTGAAACAGATCCGGGTAACTTTCATTCCCACCGAGGCCAAGACCCGCCGCAATGTTCAGCGACATCTGGTGACCGCCATGCGGTATGCAGCGTGATGGAGACCAGCCAAACTGCTCCAGTACGTCCAGGGTACGCAGATATTCGACCAGACCGTAGGAAAGCGCACAGTCAAATTGCAGGTAGTCGCGATCCGGGCGCATGCCGCCGTAGCGCAGCAGGTTGCGCGCATCCTGATGAGAAAAGAGGTTTTCACCTGTCGCCATCGCGCCTGGGTAAAATTCTGACAGCGCGGCCTGGAGAGAATAATCCAGCGGGTCGCCGGCTTCTTCGTACCAAAACAATGGATAATCCCGTAGCATTTTGGCATAGGCAATACTGGTTTCCAGATCAAAGCGGCCATTGGCATCGACGGCAAGACGCGCTTCGTCGCCAATTTCAGTCAATACCGCTTCGATACGGCGACGGTCCTCTTCCAACGATGCGCCGCCGATTTTCATTTTAACTACGTTGTAGCCGCGGTTCAGGTAGCCTCGCATTTCCTGACGCAGCGCGCTCAGGTCTTTACCCGGATAATAGTAACCCCCCGCCGCGTAGACAAAGACGCGTGGATTCGCCTCAACGCCCTTCATCTCAGCCAGCAGACGGAACAACGGCTTGTTGGCAATTTTGGCAACGGCATCCCAGATAGCCATATCCAGCGTACCCACAGCCACCGAGCGCTCACCATGGCCCCCCGGCTTTTCATTACTCATCATGACGTCCCAGATTTTATGCGGATCCAGGTTATCGCCTTCGGCATTCAGCAGACTTTCCGGGTCAGCGTCCAGAATGCGGTTACGGAAGCGTTCGCGGATCAATCCCCCCTGGCCGTAACGACCATTAGAGTTAAATCCGTATCCCACCACGCGACGACCCTCTATCTCAACGTCAGTCACAACGGCCACCAGACTGGTCGTCATCTTGCTGAAATCGATATAGGCGTTACGAATAGGGGAAGCGATGGGTTTGGTAATTTCTACAACATCGAGGATACGCATGTTTTCTCCGGCGGGTTCTTAGTCAGTTATGCTCGCACTTACACGCCTGTAAAAAGTGATAACTCATGCCGGTTTATTATTGGCATAATGTATCCAGGCAGCATTTAAGGACGCCATCGTCCTGTATTTCTCCATCTTAAGCAGTGCTCATTTACTGATCTAATGCCAAAGAGGCTGGCTGTAATGCAAAATCGGCATCACCTGGAACTCACCTGGCTTGAAGACTGCGTTGCGCTGGCGCAGTCACTCAATTTCTCTCGCGCAGCCGCTTCCCGATATGTGACGCAGCCCGCATTCAGTCGGCGCATTGTCTCGCTGGAAGAGTGGCTGGGAACGCCCATTTTTGAGCGTAACCGCCGTGGCGTTAGCCTGACTCGTGCGGGGGAAGTTTTCGTCGCTCAAGTGCCCGAACTGATCCGGGCGCTATATACCCTGAGAAATGAAACCATTGAAGCGGCGGGAAATACACGACCGGATGTTATTTTCTCCGCAACGCACTCCCTGTCGTTCTCATTTTTTCCGGCGCTGATGCGTAATAACGAAAAAATCGCCCTTTTCGGCTCATTTCGCCTGCTGTCAGACACGCTCAGCGCCTGTGAAAGGATGATTGAAAATGGGGATGCGCAGTTTCTGCTGTGTTATTACCACCCTCACATGCACATCAATCTTGATCAGACGAAATATCTCAGCGTTCGCCTTGGACAAGAAACGTTATTACCCTACTCCAAATGTGATCCCGGCTCTCATCAGCCGCTCTGGCAGGCTACGGGGGGCAAAAAATTTCCGTTCCTCTCCTTCTCTGCAGAATCCGGTCTGGGGAGGATCCTCTCGAACACGTCACCGGTGAATCATGCCCGACGCGGTATGGACATCGCCTTCACCGCCGATCTGGCCGCCACGCTGCTGGCGATGGTCAAAGCCGGGGACGGCATTGCCTGGCTGCCGGAAAGTCTGGCGGCTCCGGATGTTCAGGCCGGGACGATTGCCGCGGCGGCCCCACAGAAGAGCGGATTATGGATACCCATTGATATCCGACTGTTTCGGCCTGCGGGCAGAATGTCCAGAGCGGTAGAAGAATTGTGGGAAATATTCGTGGGCGAGCAGAGGTAACAAAATATCCGGATGGGAGGAAACGCGCCCATTTTGCATACAAACGAGCGCGTTAAACAACCGATCTTAGTAGGTATTAAAATAATGCTGAATGAGCTCAGGATTTTTCGTTTTTGTCAGGGCTGTCATCAGCAAAACCCGGGCTTTCGCAGGATTTAATGAATCAGACACCAATCCCGGCTGCCCTTTATCCTGTGGAACAATGCCGTTACCCGTTCGGGATGCACGCACCACAATGATTCCCGCTTTCTCTGCTTTTTTAATTCCAGCTTCACTTCTGACAGAAACCGACCCGGCACCGGTTCCGGCATAGACAATCCCATCTACATGATGCGCAATTGCAGCATCATACATATATTCAGGATCGTCCTGGTAACCATAAATAATCGCTACCTGCGGCAGCTTTTTAAGATTTCTTACATCAAAAACGGAACGCAGGGTATGCGTCTTTTCAATGCGAGTTTCAAACTCTGGTTTGCCATTGACGATAACCCCTAAATACCCCTGCTCAGGGGCTTTGAAGGTATCCAGTGTGGTCGCGTTTGTCTTGGTCACAAACCTTGCAGAACCTATGCGATCATTTAAAACCACCATAACCCCCCGACCCCTTGCATTCGGATCGGCGGCCACCGTGACCGCTTCCAGCAGATTCATTGCACCGTCTGCGCTAATGGCCGTCGCGGGTCTCATCGCCGCAGTGAACACCACGGGTTTATCGCTCTTAATCGTCAGATTGAGAAAGTAGGCCGTTTCATCAAGCGTGTCGGTTCCGTGGGTAATAACGATACCGTCAACGTCATCACGCGCGAGCAGCGCATTCACCTGCTTAGATAGCTTTAAAATAATGTCACTGGTCATGTTTTCGCTGCCGATATTAGATATTTGCTGACCATCAACACTGGCAATCTTATTAATTTCAGGCACCGCTTTAATTAATGTCTGAACACCTATTTCACCAGATTTATATCCCGATGTTTGGGTGTTATTTTCAGCGGTACCAGCGATGGTTCCTCCCGTCGCCAGAATTATTATGTGAGGTTGCGTTATCGCACTAAAAACGTTTGAACTGATAAATAACATCGCCGCCGCGATGAATATTTTAATATTCATTTTCATCCTCTGAATTTAATTAATTAGGGATACAGGAAATGCTTCAAAAAAATCAAGCCAGGATTATTTTCCCGATAATAAGGCCAACGACGACAGCAACAATAACATTCACTAAACCAGGCCGCATAAAACTATGGTTAAATACATATTTGCCTATGCGCGTAGTTCCCGTGTCATCAAAAGCAAGCGCAGCCAGACATTGACCCGCCACCGGAATGAAGAAATATCCATTCACCGCAGGCCATGCACCAATGAGCGCATATGCAGGTAAGCCTAATGCCAGCCCCAACGGTAGAAGAATGAGCGTTGTTGCCGCCTGGCTACTGACCATCGCAGAGACAAAAAACATCATGATGGCAATTAACCAGGTATGTTGCTGTAATAGCGTCTGAACCTCTGCCTTAATCAGATCAATATGCCCATTGACGAAGGTTTCGCTCATCCAGGCAAGGCCAAAGGCGCAGACAATCGCCAGTGCCCCCGCGCGAAACACAGTCCCGCTGATAATTTGGTCCACCGGAGGTCGGCATATCAAGACTATCAGACAGGCAAAAGAGAGCATTGTTATCTGGATCGCTGCCGACATCGATAACGGTTGCAGCCCTTTTGCCGTTTCCACTACCGGTCGTAATTGAGGAATAATCCCTAAGAGCACAATCACCACGGCACTCATCAAAAACAGTACGACAGAGAGCTTAGCGCGAAAGGTAACTTCAGTTTTATCGTGTTGTTTCTGAGCAGGCTTTATTAAACCCTCCGCAAGCCTGCGTTGATACTCTGGGTCATCTTTTAGCTCTTTGCCTTTATTAAAGGTCGCTAAGGCCCCCATCGCGACACCCACTAACGTAGCGGGAACGCAGATCATCATAATTGTAGAAATGGATATCCCTAACGGGGCCATTAAACCAATCATTGCCGCCATCGCCGCCGATATTGGACTGGCTGTGATAGCCTGCTGCGATGCAATAACAGAAATGGATAATGGCCGCTCAGGACGGATCCCCGAATCACGGGCGACTTCAGAAATAACCGGTAATAAACTATAAACAACATGCCCCGTTCCGGACATAAAAGTGAAGATATAGCAAATAAAAGGCGCCAGCAGCGTAATATAACGAGGATGACGGCGCAGAATTTTCTCTGCCAGTTTAACCAGTAAATCCAGACCACCGGCGGCTTGTAATGATGAGGCAGCTAAAACAACCGAAAGAATAATAAGAATAACGTCAATCGGCGGTGTGGATGGGGTCAGGCCAAAAACAAATACCATGACGCCAACACCGAGTCCCCCGACCATGCCTAAAAACACACCGCCAATCCTGGCGCCAACCATTAAGGCTAAAAGAATAAAACACAATTCCGTCCAAAACATACTTCCTCCTGGCTTATCTGGAGTGAATGTTGGGTTACATGAGTGGAACAGCGTTAACAGGGTTAATACGGTTTACCAAAACCGAATGCACCGTAATCAGACAAAACATTCGCTGCAGATTTACCACCAGCCTGCATGGCGCACAGCACCCTTTCTCGATCGGGCTCAGCTGTACCTGATTGGATAATGGAGAGCATAAATCCGGTTAAAAACGCATCACCTGCCCCCAGGGTATCTACTGGCTCAATATATTTCGGCGTCCAGTCAAGAAAACCACCAGCGGAAAAATAATAAACACGTTCATGCCCGCAGGTTGCAATAATATGTCGACAACCGTATTGGTAAAGCTTATTTATTTTTTCTTTGGTTTCATCTGGTGAGATGCCACTACAGGAAATGAAGCCATAATCTACCCATGGGCATACTCTTGCGAAATAATCATCGGTGCCACGTCCAGAAAAATCGAATGATATCATGATATTTTTCTGTTTTATTTTTTCCAGCTCACTTTCAAGATAACCATTAATACTGGTGTGAACTAAGTCAAAACTGGCAATGTATCGCAGATCATCCACCGTCAGCATGAAGGGATGTTCGCGTAAAACACCATTTTTATTACTGGTGACAAACTCACGATCGCCATTATTGAGGCGAATACAGGCGTAACCGTTCTCCCCCTCATAATGCCGACTATGGGTAATATCTATCTGTAACTTATGCAATACATCTTGTATATGTTTTGCCGCGTCATCATTCCCAAACGCCCCCATGAAGGCGCTTGAAGCACCGGCTTGCTTTGCGTAGACAGAAAAATTTAAGGCATTGCCACCTGGATACATCATTCCAGAATGAAGGTATTTATCGACGACATTGTCACCTATACCTATTACGCGAATACTCATAATAATACCCTGCTCTATAAAATCTTAAAAAGCGTCCCTGCTTTTACCTTAATCCTTTAGTAATCAGTATGCTACTTTCCACATATAACGACGTGTAGTGAGCGGATGCTGGCGAGCTTCAGCAAGCGCTCGGTTGTAGACAGGGTAAACATTATTGAAGAGAGAATGGTTAAAGTAATCAATAACCGTAGTTTTGATAGTCGACAACCCTAACTCTTTCGCGTCTATCACTTCAATTCGCTGACCATATTTTTTCAGAAAATCTAATGCACGCTCATCGACCGGGCGGGTACTACCTTCAGAAAGCTGTACGAAAAATGGTGTATTAGCATCCGTAATTTCGAACGGTCCGTGGAAGAATTCACCGCTGTGAATACAGGCTGAATGAATCCACTGCATTTCCATAAATATGCAGATACTTTGTAAATATGACGCGCCATAGCCCGCCCCACTGGCAACAGTATAAATAACTTTATCGTCTTTATATTCTTGAGCAAATGCTTGTGCCCGTTCAGCCACATGCTCGCAAGCACGATATACAATACGGTTAATTTTACTGACGCCATCCAGGAAATCGTCATAGTGAACATAGCCTTCTGTTTGCTGAAGAAGCTCTACCGCAGTAAGCAAACATTGTATCGTCTTCTCTTCAGCGACATCTTTTCCCTCGCCGAAGGTATAGGTCTCAACATAATCACAATGCGCAACCAAAGGTGAATCCATAACCCAGGTAAGCCCAATAACGGTCGCGCCATGCAGGCGTGCAATTTCTGCCGCCTTCGTGGTTTCAGGGGTATTGCCTTTATGCGAAGCAACAACAACGACGGCATTTTCACCCAGCGCAACAGGCGGGTTACTGATAAATTCCCCACTGTTGTAAAGGCCCACGCTCAGCGTTTTTGACTCTTTTTCTAAGAATGCTTTTGCCGGGTAGAACGCGGCATAAGACCCACCACAGGCAACATAGTAAACATGTTTAGTCCCCCCTTTTTCCGCCTGGCTGGCCACAATATCGTTCACAATTTCTTTAATGCTCATTATGGTTCCCTCTGGTTCAATCAATCATACAGGCGGATATCGCCTACAAAATGACTCTTAATGTATTTGTGTTTTTATAATACATTTAAAGACATTTGATCAACGTAAGAACCATAAAAAATCGGGATCCGCGACACGGATCCCGATTTTAGCCAGTATCAAAGATGTAAGAGGAGGACCTATACGGTGAATCGAATCTTGTCGCCAACGATCAACTGACGGGACACACAAGATAATTCTCCTTTGTTATCAATCATTTCACTCTTAATTAAAATCAGAGGATAATTTTCACTCACCCCAAGATAGTGAGCAATCTCAAAGCTTGCATAAACTAGCTCAATCATTTTGCGCGAATGGGTAAACCACAGCCCATATTTTTCACGTAAGCAAGCGTATAACGAATGATTATTGAGGTCCTCTTGCAGCAGAAAGGCAAAACGAGGAGGTAACTGGATGGTTTCCAGCGAAACGGGAATATCGTCAGCATAACGAATACGTTCAATGACTACCGCTTTCTCTTTTTCAGCCATTCCCAGCGAGGCGCTGGTCTCGTTATCCACCGATTCAAAAACCGATTTGATAGTTCGGGAGCCGGGCCGCCGCCCCTGGGACTGACACAACTCGCTAAAGCTCATAATCCCGGTCATGCTGCGCTGAAACTTTTCATTGCTGACAAACGTTCCCTTGCCAGAAACACGCGTCAGAAGATTTTCACGCGTTAGAGCATCCAGAGCTTTACGCACCGTTACACGACTAACCTGCCACTGGCTACTGAGTTCATTTTCTGTGGGGATCTGCTGACCGGGCTTGTATTCACCGCGCAAAATCGCCTCTTTCAAGGATGCCTCAAGCTGTTTATAGAGAGGTTTTGCGCTATTGCTGTCAGGTTGCTCCATCATTTGTATCCGTTTGTATTATTAGAATACCATGACATGTATTATAACTATTTACCTGACATTTGCTGGCATAAAAAAAGAAAATCGGCCACAAAATCAATCTGGTGGCCGATTTATCATATTGAAATTACTGATGGTTCTGCATATACGGCGTATAAACCCCGTTCAGACTTTCTAGGAACGCCACGATATCGTCGATATCTTCCTGCGGCAGTTCCTTACCCACCTGATAACGCAGCATCAGTTTGACCGCACCATCGAGCGTAGGCACATCACCGCGATGGAAATAAGGCGCAGTCAGCGCAACGTTACGTAATCCAGGGACTTTCTGACGTAGCTTGTCACGTAGCTCATTGGTAACGTTCATCCGGCCAATATCTGCGGCAGTGACTTCGCCGAAATTAAAGTCCTTTTTCAAACCTAATGGTTCAAATGAGCGTCCGCCTAAAATAATACCGCCATGACAGGTCGCGCACTTATTTTCCTTAAACAACTGATAGCCATGTTTTTGCTGAGCCGTTAACGCCTCCTCATCACCACGTAACCACTTATCAAACGGTGAATTTGGCGTGATCAGCGTTTTCTCAAATTCAGCAATCGCATCGGTAATATTATCTCCGCTGAATCCCTGTGGATAAACCGCAATAAATTCTTGCTTCAAGAGCGGATCTTTATCCAGCTTCTGGATAATTTCATCCCAGGATTTAGATGCCATTTCAATCGGGTTCAACGGCGGACCACCTGCCTGCGCCTGTAATGTCGGCGCACGGCCATCCCAGAACTGTTCCACGTTAAAGACTGAGTTAAACACCGTTGGCGCGTTGATCGGCCCGACCGCTCCGCCTACGCCAATTGACGTTTTCCGGCCATCCACACCACCCGCATTCAGGGCATGACAGTGCGCGCAAGAGATCGTGCTGTCGCCGGAAATACGCGGATCGTGATAAAGCGTAAAGCCAAGCGCCACCTTCCGGGCATCAGTCGGGATGCTTTCTGGTATTGGCTGTACGGGTTCATTACGATGCTGCTCGGCGGTATCTTTACTGGCGTAATACTGCTCACGCTGTTTGGCGACCCAGCCCAAAATGTCTTCGCGCTCCGCATCGCTCACCTTACCGGCCCAGTGCAGCGCGGTATAACGCGTCGGCGGCATGGTTTCGTACTGCATCACCCATTCAATTTTATTCAGGTCGCTTTGCGAAACGGGTTTATCCGCGACCAGCGCCGCACGAACGGCCTCAAGATTGAAAGATTTATATCCCAGTTGAATGTCGTAATTCATCAACTGCTTAGCGACAGGAAAAGAAGAATAGAAAGGTAATTCAGCCGAAGGGGTGTGACAATAATCACATCCTTTTTCGCGCAAGAATCCTAAAACTTTATTATTTGCTTCCAGCGAAGAGGCCTGAACATCAGCCTGTTTGCTCCGTTGATTATCGTGATACCACACATAACCGGATAATCCAAAATAACAAATCACGATGCCAGCTATGGCAATCGCGGTAAGACGGGTAATGATTTTCATTATTTTACCCTCACCGTTGTGAGTTATTGTGACCCAGAAAAATTAGAATAATTAATGCACAGTCTTTGTCAGACTTGACCATCATAGGAAATGAGGGGATTACTATTTTGATAAGTATCAAGCAATTACATGGAGGAGAACTATCAATAGAATAGCCTGTGCCTATTATAGCGTTAAGCCATTAGCAGGTTTCGTTCACACCTCGTTGCAATCGAATGTTCTGAAAATGGAATATCTTCAGGTCGCGCACGATTCTGAATTATTCATTATTATCATTGGGATAGTTTAATTTTTTAAATAATGCTCAACACTAAAACGTGATCAACCGCACGCTTTACTCAGCCAATACCGAAGCGAATGTCTACGCTTAACTGACGACCGGGCAACAGCCTTACAATTTCAACGTCCATCGGAGGTCTTTCTCATTATGCTCAACCAGAAACTACCCCACGCCCCTTCTGAAGAACTGACGATCGACATCGATCTGCTTTATGAAATGGATCCGTGCGAGTTAAAGCTGGATGAAATGATTGAGGCAGAGCCTGAGCCGGAGATGATTGAAGGGCTGCCCGCCTCAGATGCGTTAACCCCGGCCGATCGTTACCTTGAGCTGTTCGAACATGTCCAGTCGTCGAAACTGTTTGCCGATAGCAAAACCTTCCCCGACTGTGCGCCCAAAATGGATCCGCTGGATATTTTGATCCGTTATCGCAAGGTCAAACGCCATCGGGACTTTGACCTGAAACGCTTTGTTGAGAACCATTTCTGGCTCCCGGAAACGCCCTCCAGCGAATACGTCTCTGACCCGGCAAATTCGCTGAAAGAGCATATCGATCAATTGTGGCCAGTGCTGACGCGCGAACCGCAGGACCACATTCCCTGGTCCTCGTTGCTGCCGTTACCGCAGTCATATATTGTGCCTGGCGGACGTTTTAGCGAAACCTACTACTGGGATTCCTATTTCACCATGCTGGGTCTGGCGGAGAGCGGTCGCGAAGATCTGCTGAAATGTATGGCGGATAACTTTGCCTGGATGATCGAAAATTATGGTCACATCCCAAACGGTAATCGAACGTACTACCTGAGCCGCTCGCAGCCGCCGGTCTTTGCGCTGATGGTGGAACTGTTTGAAGAGGATGGCGTACGTGGCGCGCGCCGTTATCTTGATCATCTAAAAATGGAGTACGCGTTCTGGATGGATGGCGCCGATTCGCTGGTGCTCAACCAGGCCTACCGCCACGTAATCAGAATGTCGGACGGATCCTTGCTCAACCGCTATTGGGACGATCGTGATACGCCGCGCGATGAATCGTGGCTTGAAGACGTCGAGACCGCCAAGCATTCAGGTCGACCGCCCAATGAGGTGTATCGCGATTTGCGTGCAGGCGCGGCATCGGGATGGGATTACTCCTCACGCTGGCTACGCGATGCAGGCCGCCTTGCCAGCATACGCACGACACAATTCATCCCAATTGATCTGAACGCGTTCCTCTACAAGCTGGAGAGCGCCATCGCCAATATTTCGGCGCTGAAAGGTGACAAAGAAGCTGAAGCGCTGTTTCGCCAGAAAGCCAATGACCGCCGCGATGCGGTGAATCGCTACTTATGGGATGATGAAAACGGCTGCTATCGCGATTATGACTGGCGACGTGAACAAATGGCCCTCTTCTCTGCCGCCAGTATCGTACCGCTGTATGTCGGCATGGCAACGCATGAACAAGCCGACCGGCTGGCCAATGCGGTACGCAGCCGCCTGCTAACGCCAGGGGGTATTTTAGCCACAGAACATGAAACCGGTGAGCAGTGGGATAAACCCAACGGCTGGGCGCCGCTGCAATGGATGGCTATTCAAGGTTTCAAATTGTATGGCGACGACCATCTCGGGGATGAAATTGCCCGTAACTGGTTGAAAACGGTGAATCTCTTTTACCAGGAACACCACAAGCTTATCGAAAAATACCATATTGCCGACGGCATGCCGCGCGAAGGCGGCGGCGGGGAATATCCGCTGCAGGACGGCTTTGGCTGGACAAACGGCGTGGTGCGCCGACTCATCGGGCTGTATGGCGAACCTTAGCCGCTGGCGGCCTGACTCCTCAGGCCGTTAGTTAATCGCATCGTAGAGTTCAGTATGAATTTTTTGCCATTTCTTGTTCTCCGGGCTGGGTTCTGCGCGAGCGCGGAGCTGAGCCTGCTCAAGATCATACTGTTGACGTGCGATAACCGCCGGAACCGAACAAAAACTTTGCAGGTAGCTTTTGTGCAAGGAAGTGAGTGACGCCCCATTCGACATGGCATGACTGAGCGTACTCATAAACTGTCTGCAAGGTTTGCTCTCGTTCATCTGCGCAGGATAACGCAGCAGCAGTCTCAACACCTCGGTATTGCCCGCAGCGAATGCTTGTTCCGTCCACGCCAGCTTCCAGTCCATCCCGCCCTGCAGGAACAGTGACGTCACACGGGTATCGTTGCGATCGATAGCCGCGCGCATGTTAAAGGCATCCCAGGTGATACCCATTCGGGTCACAGATTCCCGTGCGGAAGGTGCATCACGGCGCGGTTCCTCCTGCACGATTTCAACGGATTGTCCGGATGACGCCTGTGGCGCTGGCGAAGTGAATAACCAGAACGCACCCAGCGAAATCACCAGCACCATCACGCCGACCGCGACCCACAACATGCCTGAAATCAGCTGTTCACGCTCCTCCGCGGTGCGCTTTGCTCGCTTCTCCGGCGGATCAATACTGTCGGCGATTTCCTGTTTGTCGCCCCCCGCCTGCTCATCCTTTTGCTTTGCCATTTCCCAGAACTGGCGGACGGTCGTCTCATCAGACTCCAGATATGACGCGGGATTAACACGCGTACGCCTTTCTGCAAATGCCCGTTGTACAGGGTGAGTAATCTGTCGGTACTGACAATCCAGCAGCATCAGTTGTACTGAGGTCAGCGGCTGCTGCGCGATGACGCCGTTGCGGGCCAGCCGGCAATCATCCAGAAACATACGCAACGTAAGACGTGGTTCGACAAACAACGTCAGCACCGAGGTGTCGTTAAAAATCTGGGTAAAGTGGCGTACAAACAATTTCTTATCCACGACCATAAGCGCCAGCTCGCTAAACATCATGCCGTCCAGCGCATCCCGACTGTCACCCAGTTTTAACCAACGGCGCAGGCGTTCCCCACCGAAGTGCTGTTTCAGGAAGCTGTTGAGTGGATGTTGATCCGGCCATACCCGTGCGATAAGCGATTTGAGCGTTAATTCTATTGCACGAAGCTGACGCTGCGCGTGGATCTGTGCTTCCGGCTCTGCACGTTCAATCTCAGTTTCATACTTCAGGATGGGCTGTTGCTGACGCAATTGTTCCAGAGACGCCACGAAGCGTAGCGCAGAAATCAGCTGGTTTTCACTGACGTCCTGGCCATTTTCATACTGCGGCACGCTCTGCTGCAGATGACGCAGCCGTAGAGTGAACTGGCTCAATTGCGCATCGTTCATCTGCAAACGTCTGGCGACAGCTCCCCAGCCGCCCAGATTCAATCTGGCCTGGTCAAGCTGCTCAAGGAACCATCGCGGCTCTTTACCCTCTGCGACATGCACGCCTAACAGCAGCAATATTTCTACCGATGCCTGACGGATGATCGCCAGACAACGTTCAAAGGGTGTACATGTCGCTTGTAATGCGCTATTGGTCATCATCTTCCCTAACAGGACCCAAAACGTGCGGCCTCACAATGGTATGTCGTTATTTTCTATAAAAGCAGATGTGTATCGACGTAGACTAAAACACATTCATATAGCAAATAAATCTGTTTTACAGTGACTTCCGCACAATCATGGAAAATTATTCAGGAGATATGTCCGTGCCCGTATTGAAAACATCGCGCCTGATCTGTCGTCCATTGAATATTGAAGATTGGGCGTTCTTTTTAACGTTACAGCAGAACGCTGATGTGATGCGCTTTGTCGCTGATACGCGCACAGAACAAGAGATACAGGCAGCCTTTCATTCACGCTTACCAGAGTGGTCCCCCGGCAGCCCGCACTGGCTTTGCCTGGTGCTGTGCGATAAGGCTTCGGGAACGCCGCTGGGGGTGACTGGATATATTCATGAAAACAATGAATGTGCCGAGGTCGGTTTTTTGCTTACTCCCGAGGCACAGGGTAAAGGTTATGGCACTGAATCCCTGCATGCCGTTTGCGATTACGCATTTACCCACGGCGGACTCCGCCGGCTGACAGCCTGCGTCACCGCAGGAAACGAAGCCTCAAGACGTCTACTGGAAAAGATTGGGTTCATTCACGAAGGTACGTTGCGGGAAAGCTACTGGCTACAACAAACCTGGCGCGATGACTGGCTTTTCGGCCTGTTAAAACGTGAATATCAGCCGCCAATGCCATAAGGCGTTTTGCTGTAAAAACTGGCTATATGGCAACTGGCGTAACGGAGTGGATTTCTTAAAATATATCTCTTTACTCAGAGAGTATTATGCCGCTCCGTTCAACGCACTTCACACCCGCCTGTGTCGCATTTATTAAGCAATGGCAAGGCCTGTCGCTGGAAAAGTATCAGGATAAACATGGAATTTGGGTGATAGGTTACGGGCATGAAATTGCCGCAGACGAAACCTTTGACACCCCGATTACGCTAATGCAGGCAGAAGCACTTCTGCTCGCCGATCTGCATCTCTGTGAGGCGTTACTATATGAAAAAAAACCGCAAATAAAAGATCGGTTTCAACAAGAGACGTTAATTGCGTGGATATTCAGCGTGGGAATAACCCGATTTAACATGACAGAAATTTGGCCTTAAGCTATTTCACAGCCAGAAATTTTCTGACTGTGAAATTTACGTCAATTAAATAGCGTCGTTTAACATCATTGCCGCCTGCGTACGATTTTTTACCTCCAGACGCTGGTAAAGCGACTCAAGATGGGCTTTTACCGTTCCGGTACTGATATTTAACAGTCGGCCAATTTGTTTATTCGACTCGCCCGCGGCCAGCATAGTCAGAATTTCTCGCTGACGCGCACTGAGCGATCTTATATTTTGGCGGCTACTCTCAGCCGCTGTAATACAGTCTCTGGGGATAAACATCATGCCCATCGCGACACTATTGAGCGCCAGTGTGAAGGTTTCCGCGTCAGAGTCACGTGGAACAATGGCCAGCACGTTTAAATGCGTGACCTCCTGTAGCCATCTTTTCCGGCAATCCGTTGCTGTTACCAGCACTTTTACCGCCGAATAGCGTTGCGCGATCTGTTGCAGCAAGCTGCGGCAGAACTCAGCATCAAGATCGCCATCCAGCATTACCATTGCATCAGGGCTGTCTTCCAGCTTCTGCCACAGGTCATCTGTCTGACTGACACCCTGAACATCCACTCCTGGAATACGTTGCTGTAAACTTACATTCATTCCATGAATAAATATTGACTGCCTGTCAAACATTATTAACTGCATTATTTATCTCCGTCTGAATAAGATATTAGCCTTAGCGCGCGGAAGGGTATTACCCATAGGGTAAAATAAGAAGTCACCATTTGGCGGGGGGCCATTGTACCGATAGTCGTAGAAGAAAGAAGCAGAAATTATGATTAGTTACAGCTCAATCAACAGAATCACACAAAGAAACAAAAACAGAGAAACATATTAAGTAAATTCTTATATTTTGACGCTCATGTATATTAATTAATATTAATTATATGCAGTCTATATTTTTGTCGAAAAATAAGGAATGCCAACCATCATTCAAATATGTTACAAAATAAAAAATCGCATTAAATGCTTATTCAGCCAATATCTGGCTGAATAAGACACGACGGGTTACAGGAACATTCCGCCGGAGACCTCAATACGCTGCGCCGTCATCCACGCCAGCTCATCGCTGAGCAACGCGGCAATCGCGTCACCGATATCATCCGGCAAACCAACGCGCCCCAACGCTGTTTGCGAAGCAATGTACGCATTCAGTTGCGTGTTATCCCGCACATTTCCACCGCTAAAATCGGTTTCTATCGCGCCGGGGGCAATAATATTGGCCGTAATTCCGCGCTCCCCCAGCTCTTTTGCCTGATAACGGGTTAACACTTCCATCGCCCCTTTCATAGCCGCGTATGCGCTGTAACCCGGCAGCGCAAAGCGCGCGAGTCCGGTTGAAACATTGAGGATCCTGCCGCCTCTGTTCATCAGCGGTAAAAGGTTCTGCGTCAGGAAAAAAGGACCTTTAAAATGGATATTCAAAAGTTGATCAAATTGCGCTTCGGTGAACGCCGGATACGGCGCGTTAATACCAATCCCGGCATTGTTCAATAAATAATCAAAGGTGTCGCTTTGCCACTGGGTCTGTAAGGTTTCCCGCACCTGTTTTATAAACTGAGGGAATGTTGAAATATCCCCGACATTCAACGGTAATGCCGCTGCTTTACCGCCAGATTGGCGAATTTCATCCACAACCTGCAGCGCTTCTTTTTCATTGCTGTTCCACGTCAGGATGATACCGATTCCTTTGCTTGCCAGCTTAAGCGCCGCGTTTTTACCGAGTCCACGACCACCGCCGGTCACCAATGCGATACGTTGCGTCATAAGAAACCTCATTTCATGTGTAGTGAAGATTGAGACAAAGCTTATTAGGTGGTAGAAAAACAATAAATATCGCTGATTGCGCATTACTGTTTCATACAGAACAACAATAGGGCATGAGAATGGATAAAATTCACGCAATGCAGTTGTTCATCCGCGTCGCAGAACTGGAGAGTTTTTCGCGTGCGGCGGACACCCTTGGACTACCTAAAGGTAGCGTATCGCGACAAATCCAGGCCCTGGAAAATCATCTGGGCACGCAGCTGTTGCACCGCACCACCCGACGCGTCCAGCTCACACAAGACGGCATGATCTATTATGAACGCGCGAAAGATCTGCTAAGCAATCTGGATGAACTGGATGGCCTATTCCATCACGATTCGGCCAGTATCAGCGGCAAGCTGCGCGTGGATATGCCGGTGGGCGTCGCGAGAAATTTGGTGATGCCTCGCCTGGCAGCCTTCTTGCATCAATATCCGGGACTTGAACTCGAACTCAGCAGCAGCGATCGGCTGGTGGACTTGATCCGCGAAGGTTTCGACTGCGTCGTACGCGTAGGTACGCTGAAAGATTCAGGGCTGATTGCCCGTCCGCTGGGTAAACTCACGCAGATTAACTGCGCCAGCCCAGAATATCTGGCCCGCTTTGGCTATCCGGAAAGCCTGGAAGATTTAGCCTCGCATGCGGTGGTGCATTACTCGGTGAACCTGGGAACGCGTGCGCAAGGTTTCGAGGTGGCGACAGGCAACGGTACTCAATGGGTTAAAACCGGCGGCATGCTGACGGTGAACAGCACGGAAACCTATCATGCAGCGTGCCTTGCCGGCCTGGGCATTATTCAGGTGCCACGCGTCGGCGTACGCGACGCCCTGCGCGCCGGTACGCTGGTCGAGGTGTTAGGGCAGTATCGTGCCGAGCCGATGCCGGTTTCTCTGTTGTATCCGCATCGCCGCAACCTCTCCCGCCGGGTTCATCTGTTTATGGAATGGCTGACCGGCGTAATGAAAGATTATGTGGACTGACAAGCTATACTGTCTTGAGAATGAACAGAACAAGGAATACTGGCCTGATGACGCAGGAAAAAGAGATAAAACGCCCCATTCAGGAACTTGAGCACGCACCGATCCCAAAAATTGAGACCCAGGAGCGTGAAAAAACAGAAACCAACGGTACGACCAACCAGGCATTGCAAACAGCCCTGACCCTCGCCGATAAAATTCAACGCCAGCCCGTCATCGCCCATATGATTCGAGCCGCAGAGCGTTTTAATGACCGCATGGGAAACCAGTTTGGCGCCGCTATCACCTACTTCTCGTTCCTGTCGATGATCCCTATCCTGATGGTGTCATTTGCCGCCGCCGGTTTTATTCTCGCCTCCCACCCTACGCTGTTGCAGGATATCTTCAGCAAAATACTGCTTAACGTCAGCGACCCGACGCTCGCCTCCACGTTAAAAAACACCATTAACACTGCCGTTCAGCAGCGAACCACCGTGGGTCTGGTCGGGCTTGGGATCGCCCTTTATTCCGGGATTAACTGGATGGGTAATCTGCGCGAAGCGATTCGTGCCCAGTCGCGAGATGTCTGGGAGCGTACGCCGCAGGATCAGGAAAAAATTTGGGTTAAATACCTGCGCGATTTTGTTTCATTGATTGGTTTGTTGATTGCGCTGATTGTCACTCTGTCCATTACTTCTATCGCCGGTTCCGCCCAGCAGATGATTATCTCTGCGCTATATCTCGACGGCATCGAATGGCTGAAGCCCGCCTGGCGCCTGATCGGCCTGACCATCTCTATTTTCGCCAACTATTTGCTTTTCTTCTGGATTTTCTGGCGACTGCCGCGTCACCGACCACGTAAGAAAGCACTCATTCGCGGCACATTTATCGCGGCGCTGGGGTTTGAAGTTATCAAAATGATCATGACCTACACGCTGCCGTCACTGGTGCAATCGCCGTCAGGCGCAGCGTTTGGTTCCGTGCTTGGACTGATGGCGTTCTTCTACTTCTTCGCTCGTCTGACGCTGTTTTGCGCCGCCTGGATAGCCACGGCGGAATACAAAGATGACCCGCGGATGCCGGGGAAAACGCAATAGCCACCGCCGGATTAGTTGTGAATTGCCGGATGGTGACGCACGCGTCTTATCCGGCCTACGGGTGAGTTTGTAGGCCGGATAAGCGCAGCGCCATCCGGCAATTATAATGCCGCCTGTTCTTACTGATTTAGTGAATAAATCCAACCCGTAACTTTTATTTAACCAAAAACCAGTTTTATCATCCAAGTTTTAAATTATGTGAAGCATTTCATGGAAGTGAAATCTTCAGCCTGAATATTATCCCCTTTTTGCTCTTTTTTTGACCAATTGCAGGGTTTGTTACAGATTGAAATATCGCTTTTGCTGTGCGTAATATGGCCTTTCGTTCGGCCAAAAATAAGAAAATATTATGCAAGCAACAGCCACAACACTCGACAACGAACAGGAACACACCCCGGTCAACTCGCGCAATAAAGTTGTCGTCGCCTCACTCATTGGTACCGCCATTGAGTTCTTCGACTTCTATATCTACGCGACTGCCGCGGTGATCGTGTTTCCCCATATTTTCTTCCCGCAGGGAGATCCGACCGCGGCTACGCTGCAGTCCCTCGCCACCTTCGCTATCGCTTTTGTGGCCCGGCCAATCGGCTCCGCGGTGTTCGGCCATTTCGGCGATCGCGTAGGCCGTAAAGTCACGCTGGTTGCTTCACTGCTTACCATGGGGATTTCAACGGTTGTCATTGGCCTGCTGCCGGGCTATGAAACTATCGGCATTTTCGCCCCGTTGCTGCTGGCACTGGCGCGTTTTGGTCAGGGTTTAGGTCTGGGCGGTGAGTGGGGCGGCGCGGCGTTGCTGGCAACGGAAAACGCGCCGCCGCGTAAACGCGCGCTGTACGGATCATTCCCGCAACTGGGCGCGCCTATCGGCTTTTTCTTCGCCAACGGCACTTTTCTGCTGCTCTCCTGGCTGCTGACCGATGAACAGTTTATGAGCTGGGGCTGGCGCGTACCGTTCATCTTCTCTGCGGTACTGGTGATCATCGGCCTGTACGTTCGCGTTTCATTGCATGAGTCCCCGGTCTTCGCCAAAGTCGCTGCAGCGAAAAAACAGGTGAAAATCCCGCTGGGTACCTTACTGACAAAGCATATTCGCGTAACGATCCTCGGCACGTTCATCATGCTGGCGACCTATACGCTGTTCTATATCATGACCGTCTATTCGATGACGTTCAGTACAGCCGCCGCGCCTGTAGGGCTTGGCCTGCCGCGTAATGAAGTGTTGTGGATGCTGATGATGGCGGTAATTGGCTTTGGCGTTATGGTGCCAGTGGCGGGTCTGCTGGCCGACGCGTTTGGTCGCCGCAAGAGCATGCTCATCATCACCACGCTTATCATTCTGTTTGCGCTGTTTGCCTTTAAACCGCTGCTCGGATCTGGCAATCCGGCGCTGGTGTTCGCTTTCCTGCTGCTGGGTTTAAGCCTGATGGGACTGACATTTGGTCCGATGGGCGCGTTGCTGCCGGAGCTGTTCCCAACCGAGGTTCGCTACACGGGCGCATCATTCTCATATAACGTTTCGTCGATTCTTGGCGCTTCCGTTGCCCCGTATATTGCCGCATGGCTGCAGGCTAACTACGGTCTGGCAGCGGTAGGAACGTATCTGGCATCGATGGCGGCGTTGACATTGATCGCGCTGCTGTTAACCCATGAGACCCGTCATCAGTCATTATGATTCTTTTGCCGGATGCGGTGTAACCATCGCATCCGGCCTGACATCACTTCTTCATTTGCGACAGTATCGCCCGGCACTGGTTGGCTTCCCCTTCGGAAGGAGAAATCAGCGCCAACAGTGCCGCCGCTGGAGTGACTAACGTGGCTAATGCGGCGGCAACCGCACCACGCGCAATCAATGGCCCGGCTTTTACACCTGCCTGCGGGTTCTTGAAGGTCCCGCGAACATACAGCGGCGAACGCAGCGTAATAATACGAATACCTTTGCTCTCTGGATCGATGGTTAAATCCAGTTGCTCAGAGGCAAAACTCGCGGTCCCGGTCACATTGATCACCGCATTTTCCGTATCAAAAGCAAAGATTTGAGGACGCGCCACGCCGTTAACGATATCCAGATTCGCCGCCGCGCAGTTCACCCGGACCTCATCGTCACCAAATATCTGACCAACGAGATAGTTACCCAGATTTAATCCCACAATTTCCATCAGATTCCGGCTGATTAAGCCATCGTTCATCAGCAGCTTCAGGTTGCCATTGCTGTTCCCCAACAGCGCGGCCACCGAGTTTCCGCTGCCGCTAAATTTAGCGTCACCGTTCATTTCACCGAGCGTTTTCTGCATCAGTTCTACATCCGGCATGAGCTCTTTTAGCTTCAGGCGGCGAGCCTGAATATCCGCCTGCCCACGCATCGGCTTTTTATCCCCTTCCAGATGGATTCTGGAAACAATGCTGCCTCCCGCCAGGCCAAATTTCAGCGGCTGCAGGCGCAGGTCGGCATTTTTCAGGATGATATGGGTGGAGAGATCGCTAATCGGTAGGCTGCTGCCGTGTTCAATGCGCCGACCTTTGAAACGTACGTCAGCATCCATCACATTCCATTTGTCAGTTTCGAAACGGTCATACGGTAAGACTTTATCGGCAGGCTGGACGCTCTTCTCACCTTTGCGCTGTTCAGACTGTTTGGCCTTTTCCGCGCCTTTCCCCGAATCCACACCAATCAGCGGTCCCAAATCAGCCAGTCTCAGCTGGCGTGATTCGACGTCCCCTTCCAGTTTCGGACGCGGCTTACCGGTCGTATAAGTTAGCGTTCCATGAATATCGCTGTCGCCAATACGGCCATTAAAATCGCGGTAATCAAAAACAGAGGATTTTTCCGGATCGATTTTCGCCACCAGACGCCCGTCGGTTTCAAACGGCGGCGTATCCGGGAGCAGCACCCCCGTCAAATCGTACAAATCCCCTAGCGAATCACCCGAGAATTTAAGCCGCAGATCCACGCCACCCATATTCATCGGGTCATTTACCGTACCGGTAAATGCTACGCGCGTATTGCCCGAGCGGAAATCAGCCTGCACCGGGAAAGGGGTTCCTTCGCCCCTCAGCGCCAGCATCCCGCCTATTTTTCCGCTACCGCTTAGCGGTTCGTCGTTATAGCGTCCTTTGGCCTGCAAACCAAATACATAGTCCTCAACGCGGGTTTGACTCTCTTTATTTTTTGCGCCCGTCACTTCGCTAAAAGGCAATGGCTTACCCAGCGGATCGACCAGGATCTCAAGCTCCGAGCGGGTCACCTTATCGTTTATAGCGATGCGTCCTTGATCGAAGAGAATATTATCCAGCCGGAAAGACCACGCAGAGGGCGGCGCATTGGGATCGCGGTTTTCAGCTTCTGCGAGGGTAAAAGTCCAGTTATTATTTTTCTCCGACAGGCGAATAAGGCGCGCATCAGGCTTTACCAGCTTGACCCACGGTAGCCAGACGGTTTTTGTCAGCAATGCCAGCGGCGCGAGCGTGGCTTCCACGCGGGGAAGATGCACCATGGTGACGTCGGGAATGTCCGGCGGGTTGCCAAGGATAATATCCTCGGCATGAACGTGCGGCCACGGAACCCAGCTACGCCAGCCGGTT
Organism: Citrobacter werkmanii; assembly: GCF_008693645.1. Classification (NCBI taxonomy): domain Bacteria; kingdom Pseudomonadati; phylum Pseudomonadota; class Gammaproteobacteria; order Enterobacterales; family Enterobacteriaceae; genus Citrobacter; species Citrobacter werkmanii. The sequence goes on from NZ_CP044101.1 coordinate 4,881,577, forward strand.
TCCTGCTTCTGGCGCTCCCAAACCACGCCCAGATCGCCCCGTATGGCGAAGGGCCGGTTGAGTTCTGTAGAGACTTTCTGGTTGATGGTCGGTTTGAGCCGGTTCCAGTCAAATGTCGCAATCACAATGATGAATACGACGATCAACAACAAGAAAACCCCTAATACTGATACGGTTATTTTGCCTGCTTTTGTCATAGTTAGCGTCCTCACTTCCTTCCTTGCCTGTCCTAAAGATAGTCCAGCAGGGCAAAATGAGGGACGCTACATCCGAATCAAAGCGACAGGATCACCTCTTCGAGGGTGTGCAGAGGTACTGGACGAGAAAGAAAATAGCCTTGCGCCGCGAAAGCCGGTGAGTTTTGCACATCACGCCACTCTTCAAGTGTTTCAACACCTTCAACAATCACCCCGCGGCAATAGCGGTTCATCAGCTGTAACAACAGCGTGAAGAGATTGCGGCCTTCCGGCGTCTGGCGCAGCATGACAAACAGATCCCGCGCCACTTTAATATAGTCGTAACTCACTTCGCTCAGGGCCGAGAAGTTCGCCATTCCGGTACCAAAATCATCCAGCCAGAGGGGACCAAACTCGCACATTGAGGCGAACGACGACCCCTTCGGCAGGCGGATATGCTCCACCAGCTCAAAACGCAACCACGGCAGGCATTCGATGATTTTCAAGATTTCAGGATCCTGGCGCATCGCAATCAGCGTTGGGCCATCGACATTCACTGAAGCCAGCAGGTTATTGGCTCTGAAAAAGTCCTTTTTCAGCTCAAGCTGCAGGAGCTGCTCTTTCACGACCTCTATACGGTGTCGGACGGCCACTTCAGCAAAATAGCGATCTGGCGCAATACGTTGGGCAGGATTATCAGGATGGGTCACGACGGTCAGCAGTTCAACGGCCATCAGCCGTCCGTCGGTCTGGTAAATCGGCTGATAGGTGTAAGCACGCTCGCACTGCAGCCAATAGCGTCTCGCCTGCAAGCTTTCGATACTCGCATCGGGCGTAATGAGCTGCTGGGTAACCTGCTTTATCATCAAAGATGTCCTGTAAATAAGAGTGTGACTGACCGGACTCGTCAAAGGTTATCGGCGCTCAGGCGCAGAACTTTACGTTCCGCCGCAGGCAAAATAAAAACCAGGCGGCAAAAAACAACACAGAACACGTGCTGGCTCAAAAAAATAATGGAACGTTGTTTTAATATGGTTGACCACTTAACACCCACAGCGCACACTAACGCTAATTTTTTTCAGAGCAGGTTACGACTATGTCCAGAAAGATTGCCGTGATTGGCGAATGCATGATTGAGCTGTCACAGAAAGGCGCCGACGTTCAGCGCGGATTCGGTGGCGACACGTTGAATACATCCGTTTATATCGCCCGCCAGGTCGATGCGGCGGCGCTTTCGGTACACTATGTGACTGCACTGGGTACTGACAGTTTCAGCCAACAAATGCTCGACTCCTGGCAGGGTGAAAATGTTGACACCTCATTAACCCAGCGTATGGAAAACCGCCTGCCGGGACTCTACTACATTGAGACCGACAGCACCGGCGAGCGCACCTTCTATTACTGGCGTAATGAAGCTGCCGCAAAATTCTGGCTGGAGAGCGAACAGTCCGCCGCGATTTGCGAAGAGCTGGCGACATTTGACTATCTGTATCTGAGCGGAATCAGCCTGGCGATTCTAAGCCCGGCCAGCCGTGACAAACTGCTGACGTTACTGCGTGAATGCCGCGCTAACGGTGGAAAAATCATTTTTGACAATAACTACCGCCCACGCCTGTGGAGCAGCAAAGAAGAAACGCAGCAGGTTTATCAGCAGATGCTGGAATGCACCAATATCGCGTTCCTGACGCTGGATGATGAAGACGCATTGTGGGGTGAAAAACCTGTAGCCGAGGTGATTGCCCGTACTCACGCGGCTGGCGTTCAGGAAGTCGTGGTGAAGCGCGGCGCAGACTCTTGTCTGGTTTCTATCGAGGGTGAAACGCTGATCGACGTCCCGGCCGTTAAATTACCGAAAGAGAAAGTGATTGATACCACCGCAGCGGGAGACTCCTTCAGCGCCGGGTATCTGGCGGTACGTCTGACCGGTGGCAATGCCGCCGATGCCGCAAAACGTGGTCACCTGACGGCAAGCACGGTGATTCAGCATCGCGGGGCGATTATCCCACGCGACGCTATGCCGCAATAACGTGTTGTTCTTGTAGGCCGGGCAAGCGAAGCGCCCCCGGCCTACCCACCCAAGGCCGGATGGCAACGTAATCGCCTTATCCGGCCTGGAGGTTACTGTACCGGCGGGATATCCGTCACTTCAGGATGTGATTCATCCGTTTCTACCGGCGTTGCCGCCGCGGTAACGGGCGCCATAATGCTATCCCACGTCGCCTGCAGTTCCTTCATATTGAATTCAGGCTCCCCCTTCGGCTGCAGCAGAATTAACGCCATATCTTGCGACAATTGCTGGCGCAGATCCTGATTCAGCATCTCAACGTTCAGACTGTTGAGGAAGCTCTGGCGTAAACGCTGATACTGTTCAGGCGCGATATCCACCACCTGATTTTGCAGCGAGCGCAAACGCTGGCTGATCAAAATGTCGGTATCGGTACGGCCATAGGTGGCAAACAGTTTCTGCAGTTCCAGATTTTTTTGCGCCACCAGCGCATTGAACTCTTCTTCCGGCAGGCCCTTATCACGCACTTTCGCCAGCTCACGCGCAACCGTACCGAGGTTCGCATTGAGCTTACCGTTCGGCGATTCCACGTTGATAGCGCACTGGGCACGCAGGAACAGCACCCGACAATCAAATCCAAGGCCGATATCTTTGGCATTGTTTTTGGTCAGTTCCTGCTGAATATGCCAGAACAGCGCTTCACGGGCTAAATCAGCGCGCCAGTAGCGCAACAGCGCGGCGGATTCACGGATTGGCTGCCATGGCGTGTCCCACATGATGGAAAGGCGATCCTGACGTACCGCATCGGTCATAATGCTCACGGCTTCCGCACGCAGCGGCGAAAGCGTCGGCACCGGCGCTGGGGTTTCCCGTTTTCCTTTTAACTCGCCAAAGGTTTTATTGATTTGTTCAGCCACGCTGCGCGCATCTACGTTACCCACGATAATCAGCGTCATCGCGTCCGGGGTATACCATTTCTGGTAGAAGGAGTGGATTTTCGCGGCATCGACAGGCGTTTTTAGCGGATCAGCTGGATCGTGCCCCAGTAGAGTTGATCCCTTCAGACGGTAACGCCACCACCCCTCTTTGGTATCTGACGGCCAGGTTGCGACCATATCTTCGCTACTCAGCGCATGATTAACCGTTTCAGGAGTGATGCTCAGATTGCCGGAAATATTCGCCAGGTAAGTAAGTGACTCTTTCAGCAAGTCGTTACGACTGTTAGGCAGACTGAGGTTATATAGCGTGGAATCATAAGAAACGATAACGGGCGGCATGGGACGTTTGGGATCGAACCCCTGCTGCCACAGTGAACGGGCTTGCGTGGCATCGAGGCCACCGCTTTGCGTCAGCGCGATACGCGGGATCGCATGGCTGAAACCACTCTGTTGCGTACTTTCGGTGAGTGAACCGGTATTGACCAGCAGGCGAACCTCAATACGGTCGCTGGGGCGCTGGGGAGTGGCTAGCACTTGCCACTGTAGACCATTTGTCAGCGTGCCCTGTTGCCACGCCGGGTCAGGCTGGAGCGCATCTGCCTGCACATAGCCGGCAGTGGCCATCATCAGCAAGCCGCCCGCTAAAAGTCGAATTTTTGTGCCCTGCATGTGAACCCCTGATCAACTATCCTGGTAATAAAAAGACAGCCCGCGAAAGGACTCTCTGAATATGACGTTAAAAACACTTCGTGTTAGACCGCAAGAACATGAAAATGTCACGGAGGAAGTGAAAAAATCCCGACGCCGCCGAATCGACGGTTTCAGGCACAGGGGGTAATTATGCGCAAACACCCGCAGTCCTGGAAGGGACTACGGGCATAAGTGACGAGATTAAGAGGATAAATCGTGCGTTTTGCCATCCGGCGCACGATTATTCAGCGTGTCATCCAGCTTTTTGGTATCCAATTCTTTCACCCATTTAGCCACAACGACAGTTGCCACACCGTTACCAATCAGGTTGGTCAGCGCACGGGCTTCAGACATAAAGCGGTCAATACCGAGAATCAGCGCCAGGCCAGCGACCGGTAAATGCCCCACCGCAGAGATAGTCGCGGCCAGAACAATGAAGCCACTCCCGGTCACACCCGCAGCCCCTTTTGAGGAGAGCAGGAGCACGACCAGCAGGGTTATCTGATGGAAAATATCCATATGACTGTTGGTGGCCTGAGCGATAAACACCGCCGCCATCGTCAGATAGATGGATGTCCCATCAAGGTTAAACGAGTACCCCGTGGGTATAACCAACCCGACAACCGACTTCCGACAGCCCAGTTTCTCCATTTTATCGAGCATACGCGGCAGTGCGGATTCAGATGAAGACGTACCCAGTACGATCAGCAGTTCTTCACGGATATAGCGGATGAATTTGAAGATGCTGAAGCCAGTCGCGCGAGCAATGGAACCCAGTACCAGAACCACAAACAGAATACAGGTGATGTAGAAGCAGATTATCAGCTGCCCCAGTTGCACCAGCGTTCCGACGCCATATTTACCGATGGTAAAAGCCATGGCACCGAAAGCACCGATCGGCGCCAGGCGCATGATCATATTGATGATGCCGAAAATAACCTGCGAGAAGCTTTCAATTACGTTGAAAATCATCTGGCCTTTGCTGCCCAGACGATGCAGAGCAAAACCAAACATTACCGCAAACAGTAATACCTGCAGGATGTTACCGCTGGCAAACGCGCCAATGACGCTCGCAGGGATAATGTCCATCAGGAAACCTACGATCCCCTGGTCTTTTGCCTGTTCGGCGTAAATCGCTACCGCTTTGGCATCCAGCGTTGCCGGATCGACGTTCATCCCGGCACCGGGTTGCACCACGTTGACGATGATGAGGCCGATGATCAGCGCAATCGTACTGACAATTTCAAAATAGAGCAGTGCAACCGCACCGGTGCGGCCTACTGCTTTCATACTTTCCATGCCTGCAATGCCGGTCACGACAGTACAGAAGATGACAGGTGCGATGACCATCTTGATGAGCTTAACGAAAGCATCACCAAGCGGCTTCATTTGGGCGCCTAATTCAGGGTAGTAATGGCCAAGGAGAATACCAATGGCAATTGCTGTCAGGACCTGAAAGTAAAGGCTTTTGAATATAGAGGTCTTCATAGGGTGTCCTTAAAGTAAAAACCACAGGTCTTGTAAGGTTTTGTTTAACCTGCGGCCTTAAAGTAACACCCACTCAACATGACAGAAATGCACCTGGATCATAATTGATACAAAAATGTTAAAAATTTTGAGCTGGCTCGCACAAGCGAGACCTTTTTTAACTTTTGTAATCAGCGTCTTCCGGTGCCAGATAACGTTCTTCAAAGATATTTGCCGGAACCGGTCGGGCAAACAGGAAGCCTTGCGCCACTTCCACCCCTGCTTGTGATAACCATTCGCGTTGCGCTTCCGTTTCAACGCCTTCGGCGATCATCTGCAAGTTGAGACTGTGTGCCAATTGAATGATGGCGGAGATCATGCTGCAATCTTCGGGCACGCCATCGACAAACATCTTATCGATTTTGAGTACATCCACCGGTAGCGACTTCATATGCTGTAGCTGCCGCAGACCCGCATACCCCATGCCAAAATCGTCCAGCGCGATGCGCACGCCCGCGTTGCGCAGCGGTCGCAAAATGGCCACCGCGGCATTGGGATCGTCAATATGTCGGCTTTCAGTCACTTCGAGGATCAATGTGCCAGGCTTAATGCGATAGCGCGTTAACAACTCCAGCAGATCAGACACCATATTGGGGTGCATCAACTGGAGAGCGGATAAATTCACCGAGAGCGGCAGCATCAGACCGCGTTCTTGCCAGGCTGACAGCTGGCGGCATGTTTCTTCCAGCACCCAATAACCGACGGTCACCATCAGACCACAAGACTCAATTCTGTCGATTAACCCTTCTGGCAGCTCCCAGCTACCGTCCGGCTGCTGCATCCGCAATAATGCTTCTGCGCTCAATACCTTGCCGCTGGACATCTCTACCTGGGGCTGCATCCAGAGCGCAAACTGCTGGTTATCCATGGCGGTTAAAATATCGTTCTCCTGGGTTAAACGCTGCTGCGCCTCTTCCATCTGCAACGGATCAAAGAACTGAATTTGGTTTTTACCCTTATGACGCGACGTTAACACGGCGGAAAGGGCACGGCGGTAGAGCTGCTCTGCGGTTAAATCACCATAAAACATCGCCACCCCGATGTTGCAGTTCGGACGTAGTTGAATGCCCTGAATCGGTAACCGCTCATTAACGATAGTGAGTACTTGCTGACCTAGTGTAATGGCATGCCAGGGCTCTTTTACACCATGCGCGATGATGGCGAAGTCATAGCCGCTCACCTGGGTAAGCACCATTCTGGGGGCCAATACCGATTTTAGTTTTTCGACTAACGTCAGCAGCAAGATTTCTCGCTGAGTTTCGGTTAACACGCCCGCGGTATCACGCAGGGTTTCACAGGTGACAATCATCAGCGCCGTCGTTTGCTGACGCGTCACCACCTGCTCCAGCAATCCCATTAAAAACGACTTGTTGGGCAATTCGGAAACCGGGAAGCGCATCGAATGGTCGCTTTGCTCTTCGCTATGGCGTTTGATGAGCTGCTGATTGAGGTTGTAGCTACGCACCAGCATACCAATCTCATCATCCTGATGCAGACGTGGTAATGCCAGTTGATAGCCAATCAGGTCCTGCTGTTGAATGTCGTTCAGCTCGCGAGCGATTTTGCGCAATGGGTGCACAATCAAACGGTTAATACACCATGAGATGGCTACCGTGAGTATTAACGACAAAAGTAAGTAAATGGTCACTAACGTTGAGAGTGTGCTCATCACAAACTTGTACATGCGGTACGAATCCGCCTGCAGCACCAGATACGCCAGCGGCTGTGGGTTCGCTGAGCGCTCAAGTGAATAGACCGGCAGCGAAATTTGCACCGGAAGCTCAAACAGGCGGGTCACCGTAACGGGAACCGGGCGTTCGGGAATAAAGCTCATCCGCAGCGCCTGAAACTGATTAGGCAGCACCACATCAGCGCGGCTGACCACACCCGCTGGCCGAATGCTGCGTAAAATGGCTTCCGCTTCGGGAATATCCCCTTTCAGGATAGTGTCGGAAAGAGGTTCACGGACGGAGCGAGCGATACTTTCCAGTTGTGTAGCCGTGTTATAGCGGTTCTGCTGTACCAGATGGAACAACAAAACGGTGCAAAAAATGAAAACAAACACCATGACAACGGCCGCGACCATTGCCATCTGCTTAATTGTTAACGAGCGACTGACACGCAAACTGACTCTCCACGGATAGACGAAACTGCCGTCAGAGTATACCCGATCGTAGCGGTATTAAGAGAGACGGTATCTGAAAACTTCCCAGCGTGCATTATCGCGACAGGATAGGCACCTGACGACGAGATTTATCTGCATTTAAGCCGAAAAAGGCCGCAAGGTCACCCCTGCGGCCTGGTTCGGGCGCATATTGCCATCACGGCAGGCAGACGCCCACTAAGCGCATTACTTCCTGTTACGTAGCCAGCTCACAATCAGACTGGCAATAATACCAGCGATGATTGGAGCCGCTAAATCGTGCCAGAAGGCCACGCCTAACTGTACGAGCGTCATATAGCCGCCTGTGTTGCAATGGCAACTGTTCGCGGCTATCCTTAACTTGTCTGGAGTCAAGTTAGCCCCCGTTTTGTTGCCAGGTTTATACTGAACAACGTGCGGGGGTTTTCTCTTTCCAGCAACCGATGCCGCCGGGGATCAAGCCCCCGCAACATTGCGCCTCACCGGGAATTCCCGGCTTGCCGCTGATTCTACGGTAGCCCATTCGCCATATCACTGCGCAATATTCCGCTCTGCGTAGCGCCTCGCACTTCACCCTTTTCTCGCCAGTACGCTGGAAAGATTCTTGCCAGTTGGCAACATTCCTGCCGACCATCAATCAAGGAAAACACATAACCCATTGATATCTATTAATTCATTTTCTGGCACAGCGATTGCTATTTGAGTGTGAGCTGTTCTGTTCCGAATTAAAGGAGATATCATGTCTGACTGTCGTACTTACGGATTCAACACCCAGATCGTTCACGCGGGGCAACAACCCGACCCTTCAACTGGCGCGCTCAGTACGCCTATTTTCCAGACTTCAACATTTGTATTTGACAGCGCCGAACAAGGTGCCGCCCGCTTTGCGCTTGAGGAGTCCGGGTACATTTATACTCGTTTGGGTAACCCCACCACCGATGCGCTGGAGAAAAAGCTGGCGGTGCTGGAAAGAGGTGAAGCCGGACTGGCAACCGCGTCCGGTATTTCTGCCATCACTACAACCCTGCTGACATTGTGCCAGCAGGGTGACCATATCGTTTCCGCCAGCGCAATTTACGGCTGCACCCACGCGTTTCTGTCGCACAGCATGCCGAAGTTCGGGATTAACGTCAGCTTTGTCGATGCGGCGAATCCTGAAGAAATTCGCGCCGCCATGCGCCCGGAAACCAAAGTGGTGTATATCGAAACGCCCGCCAACCCGACGCTCTCATTGGTTGATATTGAAACGGTGGCCGATATTGCCCATCAGCAAGGCGCAGTGTTGGTGGTGGATAACACCTTTATGTCGCCGTACTGTCAGCAGCCTTTGCAACTGGGCGCAGACATCGTGGTGCACAGCGTCACCAAATATATCAACGGTCACGGGGATGTGATTGGCGGCATTATCGTCGGCAAGCAGGAGTTTATTGACCAGGCGCGGTTTGTGGGGCTGAAAGATATCACCGGCGGCTGCATGAGTCCGTTCAACGCCTGGTTAACGCTGCGCGGCGTTAAAACACTGGGCATTCGAATGGAGCGTCACTGCGAAAATGCGATGAAAATCGCCCGCTTCCTGGAAGGGCATCCATCCATCACCCACGTTTATTATCCCGGCCTCTCTTCACATCCGCAGTATGAGCTTGGCCAACGGCAGATGAGTCTGCCAGGAGGAATTATCAGCTTCGAAATCGCCGGCGGCCTCGAGGCTGGCAGACGGATGATCAATTCTGTAGAATTGTGCCTCCTCGCGGTCAGTCTCGGTGATACCGAAACCCTCATTCAGCACCCAGCGTCTATGACACATTCGCCCGTTGCGCCAGAGGAACGGCTTAAAGCAGGTATTACCGACGGGCTTATCCGTCTTTCTGTGGGTCTTGAAGATCCAGAAGATATTATTAACGACCTTGAACACGCCATCAGAAAGGCAACATTCTGACCACTACAGTCTGAACCGACGCCGATCGGTTCAGACTGTTGAGAATCAAGGCACAACAGTCTGGCTATACGCGCAATCCTTTTCCGGGGAGAGCGTGTATTTTGGGCAGGGGGTTCTATGCAGGACAACACATTACAATTAAGCAACAATACAGCAACCGCCGTACCAATCTCAAAAAAGATACCGTTTACGAAATACGATTTTGGCTGGGTATTACTCTGTATCGGCATGGCAATTGGCGCCGGAACAGTACTGATGCCGGTACAAATTGGCTTAACAGGTATTTGGGTATTTATTGTCGCCTTTATTATTGCTTATCCCGCAACTTATATTGTGCAGGACATTTATTTAAAAACATTATCAGAGAGTGAAACCTGTAATGACTATACCGATATTATAAGTCATTATCTGGGGAAAAACTGGGGCGTATTTCTTGGCGTCATCTATTTCCTGATGATTATTCACGGCATATTTATTTATTCCCTATCAGTAGTATTTGACAGTGCCTCTTATATCAAAACTTTTGGCTTGACCGAGTCCGACCTTTCGCAGTCAATAATCTACAAAGTAGCCATTTTTGCCGTGCTGGTCGCCATTGCATCCGGGGGAGAAAAGCTGCTGTTCAAAATCTCCGGTCCGATGGTAGTAGTAAAAGTGGGTATCATCATCGTGTTTGGTTTTGCGATGATCCCGCACTGGAACTTTAGCAATATCAGCGCGTTTCCTGAAGCCTCGGTTTTCTTTCGCAACGTGCTGTTGACCATCCCGTTCTGCTTCTTCTCAGCGGTGTTTATTCAGGTATTAAACCCAATGAACATCGCTTATCGCAAACGGGTGGCTGACCGGGTACTGGCGACGCGCATGGCGATTCGCACGCATCGCATCAGTTACATTACGCTGATTGCGGTTATTCTGTTTTTCTCCTTCTCTTTTACCTTTTCTATTAGCCATGAAGAGGCCGTTTCGGCCTTTGAGCAAAATATTTCCGCCCTGGCGCTGGCAGCGCAGGTTATTCCAGGACAAATTATTCATATCACCTCAACGGTACTGAATATCTTCGCCGTATTAACGGCGTTTTTTGGTATTTACCTGGGATTCCATGAGGCCATTAAGGGTATTATTCTTAACATCCTGAGTCGCGTCATTGACGTTGAGAAAATTAATCCGCTGGTGCTCACGCTGGGTATTTGCACATTTATTGTGATTACTCTGGTTATTTGGGTGTCGTTCCGCGTATCGGTGCTGGTATTCTTCCAATTGGGGAGCCCACTGTACGGGATTGTGTCGTGTATTATTCCGTTTTTCCTGATCTATAAAGTGACGCAGTTAGAGAAATTGCGCGGTGTTAAAACCTGGCTGATTCTGCTGTACGGAATTCTGCTGTGCCTGTCGCCATTATTGAAGCTGATTGAATAACCCGTCTAACGCGCCGTCAGCCACTGGCGGCGCTTAACTCACACTCTCCAACTGATAGCTGCGAATTTTATTCAACACCGTGGTATGCGACACCCCCAACGCTTTAGCGATATGCCGCGACGACACATTATCTTCTACCATTTGTTCGATGAGCTGGCGCTCAGCACTAAGCACTTGTTCTTTAAAAGGGCGTTCCGTTGGGGCTTGTTCAACCGCAGGTAAATTCACCATTCCCAGTTCGTCCAGGGTGATGACATCCGATTCCGCCATCAGCATCAGACGAATAATGGTATTTTCCAGTTCACGAACGTTTCCCGGCCAGGCGTGATGATGCAAGGCCGCAAAACAGGCTTTATCCAGGATTATCCGGCGCTGGAACTCCTTCGCATACTTCTGCACAAAGTGGCGAATAAGCAGACTAATATCCTGCGGGCGCTCCCGTAAGGGAGGAATGGTGAGTGAAAGTACGTTGATGCGATAATAGAGATCGGCGCGCAACAGACGTTGTTCCACCATCTCTTCCAGATTAGCGTTGGTTGCCACAATAATACGTACATTAACCGGTATAATTTGTGCGCCGCCAACGCGACGAATCCCACCATCCTGAAGCACGCGCAGTAATTTAGCCTGTAAGCTCAGCGACATTTCACCAAACTCATCAAGAAAAAGGGTGCCTTTATCGGCCATTTCAAACAGCCCTTTTTTGCCTTTACAATCTGCGCCGCTAAAGGCTCCTTTCTCATAGCCAAAGAATTCACTCTCCATCAGCGACTCAGGCAATGCAGAGCAGTTGACCGGAATAAACGGATAAAACCGCCGCTTCCCGGAATTATGGATAGCCCGAGCCAGTAGCTCCTTGCCGGTTCCGGTGTCACCGCGGATCAGAACGGTATATTTGCTGTCGGCAATTCTGATCGCCTTTTCGATAAGCAAGCGCATGCTCTGGCTAGTGCAAATAATGTCAGAGAAATAGCGCGGGCGTTCCGGCTCGGACGTTGACAGTTCGCTTATCTCTTCACACAGGTAAGCGACATTAATAATATCGGCTCGCTGGCTCAAACACGTTTGCACGTAGGAAATATCCTGCAGCTGGCGGCACCAGGATTTAATCAGGATCCGTCCCGGTGTGACTTTCATTGAGATGATATTGATATCACAGCAGGAAAATTCCTTCAGGACATCCTCAACCATCGATAGTCGATCAATTGTTTTAATATCCCAGCGTATCGTGACCACATTTGCTCCTGATCGTTAGCAACTGCGAAATCGCTATTTCTGTGACAAAAGGGTATCTGACTACATTTTAGACGCTATGGAATAATGTTCTGCCAGAGGACTCACATTGTGGACGTAAAAACAAAATATAAAAAAACCGGAGCACAAGGCTCCGGTTATTAGGTCATAACCCACGTTTATCGCTGTGGGTTTTCATCCTGGTCCACGGCGAAACAGGCCACCAATTGACCGCCATAATCTTTCAACTGCGGCTGAAGCTGGGTACACGGACCAAAACGACGGCGGCAGCGGGCGTTGAACGCACAGCCCGGCGGCGGATTCAGCGGGCTTGGCAGCTCGCCGGTCAGCTTGATACGTTCGCGGCGGTCGTCCGGGTTCAGACGTGGTGTGGCTGAAAGTAGCGCCTGGGTATACGGATGACGCGGATTATTGAAGATCTGATCCTTGGTCCCTTTTTCCACACAGCGGCCTAAATACATCACCATCACTTCATCGGCAATGTGCTCCACCACCGACAGGTCGTGCGAGATAAAAACGTAGGACAGTCCAAGATCCTGTTGTAAATCCATCATCAGATTCAGGACCTGCGCACGCACTGAAACGTCGAGCGCCGAGACCGGTTCGTCGGCTATCACCACGTCCGGGTCCAGCATCAGACCACGGGCAATGGCGATACGCTGACGCTGGCCGCCAGAGAACATGTGCGGGTAACGATCGTAGTGCTCAGTTTTTAGCCCCACTTTCGCCATCATCGCCAGCGCTTTTTCACGCCGCTGCTCTTTGCTGAGCGTGGAGTTGATCAGCAACGGCTCTTCCAGAATCTGCCCCACTTTCTTACGCGGATTCAGAGAACCGTACGGGTTCTGGAACACAATCTGGATTTTCTGCCGACGCAGCTTCTGCGCTTGCGGATCGTGCTTGAGCAGATCCTGCCCCTGGTAATACAGCTCACCGCCAGTTGGAACTTCAATCATCGTCAACAGACGGCCAAGCGTGGATTTTCCACAGCCAGACTCGCCTACTACCGCCAGCGTTTTACCGCGTTCAAGAGTAAAGGAGACGCCGTCCAGCGCCTTCACCAGGCGCTCAGGGGAAAATAATCCCTTCTTTACCGGGTAGTGTTTTTTCAGATCGATAGCCTGCAATAGTGGCTGTTGCAAGGTGGCCTCATGCGTACTCATAGTGTGGGCCTCCCGGCATCATCAAGTGGGTAGTGGCATTTCGACTGACGACCGCCTTCCAGCAGATTCAGTTCAGGTTCTTCAGCGCGGCATTTGTCGGTTGCATACGGACAGCGCGGGTTCAGCAAACAGCCGTTCGGACGGTCATATTTACCTGGGACCACACCTGGCAACGAAGCCAGACGCGCTTTATCCTGCGCAAACTCTGGTAACGCACGTAGCAATGCCTGGGTATACGGATGACGCGGCGCGCGGAAAATATCCTGCGCAGCGCCGGTTTCCACGACCTGCCCGGCGTACATCACGATGATTTTGTGTGCCGCTTCCGCCACCAGCGCCAGGTCGTGGGTAATCAAAACCAGCGCCATATTCTCTTTTTGCTGCAACTCCAGCAGCAGCTCAATGATCTGCGCCTGAATGGTCACGTCCAGCGCCGTCGTCGGTTCGTCGGCAATTAGCAGCTTCGGACGACAGGCAATCGCCATCGCGATCATCACGCGCTGGCTCATCCCACCAGACAACTGGTGCGGATACACGTCCAGACGCGAGGCCGGATCGGGGATCCCCACCAACGTCAGCAGGTCAATCGCCCGCTGAACGCGCGTTTTTTTATTGCCGCCCTGATGCACTTTGATGGCTTCCATAATCTGATAGCCGACGGTGTAGCACGGGTTAAGGCTGGTCATCGGATCCTGGAAAATCATTGCCACTTCTGCGCCGACTAACTGACGACGCTCTTTCTCAGAGATGCGCTTCAGGTCACGACCGTTAAACTCCAGATTTTCGGCCATCACGCGGCCAGGGTAGTCAATCAACCCCATAATCGCCAGCGAACTGACAGACTTACCAGAGCCGGATTCACCCACAATGCCAACCACTTCCCCCTGGTTCACACTGTAGCTAATGCGGTCTACGGCGCGGAACTCGGAGCCTACGTCGCCGAAGTGCACCGATAATTTATCTACATTTAATAACGCCATCTCGAACCTCTTACTGCTTCAGTTTGGGATCGAGCGCGTCACGCAGACCGTCACCCATCAGGTTAAATGCCAGCACCGTCAGCAGGATCGCCAGCCCCGGGAAGGTCACGACCCACCAGGCGCTTTGGGCAAACTGCAGAACGTCAGAGAGCATGGTGCCCCATTCCGGCGTAGGCGGCTGTGCGCCCATCCCCAGAAAGCCGAGGGCAGCCATATCGAGAATGGCGTTAGAGAAACCAAGCGATGCCTGAACAATCAGCGGCGCAAGACAGTTAGGCAAAATATTGACGAACATCTGGCGCATCGCACCGGCACCCGCCACGCGCGAAGCAGTAACGTAGTCGCGGTTGACTTCCACCAGCACGGCGGCGCGCGTCAGACGCACATAGTGCGGTAACGCCACGAACGTCAGCGCCAACGCGGCGTTGCCAATCGAAGGACCAAATACCGCCACCAGCACCAGCGCCAGTAACAGGCTCGGCAGCGCCAGCATGATATCGACCACGCGCATGATGACGTTATCGATAATCCCGCCAAAATAACCGGCGACCAGCCCGAGAATTACGCCCATCAGCAGGGAGAGCACCACGACCAGACAGCCGACCAACAGCGACAGACGCGCGCCGTACATCAGACGCGAGAGCACATCGCGGCCCACATCGTCAGTACCAAACAGGTGCGCCATCGTGCCGCCTTCCTGCCACGCAGGCGGCGCCAGCAGCGCATCACGGAACTGCTCAGCCGGATTATACGGGGCGAGAACATTCGCAAAGACCGCAATCAGAATCATGATGACAACATAAACCAGCCCGACAACCGCGCCTTTATTACGCTTGAAATAGTGCCAGAACTCCTGCATCGGGGTCATTGGCACCGGTGCGGCAATAACTTTATTTTCAGTAACCTGTGACATGATGGCCCCTTACTTCTTATGACGAATACGCGGGTTCACCACGCCGTACAGCAGGTCTACCAGCAGGTTGACGAGAATAATCATCGTCGCGACCAGTAACACCCCGCCCTGCACCACCGGATAATCGCGGCGCTGTAGCGCATCGATCAGCCAGCGTCCCAGCCCAGGCCATGAGAAGATAGTCTCGGTCAGGATCGCCCCGGCCAGCAATGTCCCAACCTGCAGGCCGATAACGGTCACGACGGGCAGCATGGCGTTACGCAAAGCGTGAATAATGATGACGCGCATCCGGGTCAGACCTTTGGCACGGGCGGTACGAATGTAATCTTCACCCAGTACTTCCAGCATTGATGAACGGGTCATACGCACAATTACCGCCAGAGGAATGGTACCCAGCACCATCGCTGGCAGGATCATATGCGCCAGCGCATCAATAAAGTTACCCTCTTCGCCCCAGATGGCGGTATCTATCAGCATAAAACCGGTCAGCGGGTTGGAATCATCAAGGAATACCATGTCGCTCACCCGGCCGGAAACCGGGGTCAGGTTTAACTGCACGGAAACCAGCATGATCAGCATCATGCCCCACCAGAAAATCGGCATAGAGTAACCGGTCAGCGCCAGGCCAACGGCGGTGTGATCGAAAATGGAGCCGCGCTTCACGGCAGCAAGTACCCCCACCGGAATACCTACTGCGACGGCGAAAATCATCGCGCAGACGCCGAGTTCCAGCGTGGCTTTAAAACGAGGCACGAACTCATCCCACACAGGTAAACGGCTTTTCAGCGAGATACCTAAGTCACCATGCATAACCCCCCAGATATAATGGAGGTACTGCTGCCACATCGGTTTATCCAAACCAAGTTCGGCCAGCAGTTGAGCATGACGCTCAGGGGAGATCCCACGCTCACCCGCCATGATCATTACCGGATCGCCGGGGATCATATGGACGAAGGCAAAAGTGAGAAGAGTGATACCGATAAACGTGGGGATGACGAGTCCCAAACGTCGGAGAATGAACTGCAACATAACCCGGATTCTCTCTAATGACGCACGGCCTGGAACCGTGAGTCTGTATTGCTCACAAATCTTATCCCACGCAAACTGCATCGCGGGTAAAGCATTACGCCGGATGGCGCTGCGCTTATCCGGCCTACACAACACCGGGGCGCAGCGCTTCCTTGATTGCTTTTAATTATTCGACAGAGACGTTTTCGAAGTGATGTTTGCCTAATGGATCAACCACATAGCCTTTAACTTCTTTACGCACTGGCTCGTACACGGTGGAGTGAGCAACAATCAGAGCCGGAGCCTGATCGTGCATAACAACCTGAGCTTGTTTGTACAGTTCGATACGCTTGTTGTGATCGTCGGTGGCACGCGCCGGCTGGATCAAGTCTTCAAACGGCTTGTAGCACCAGCGAGAGTAGTTGGAACCATCTTTCGCTGCCGCACAGCTGAACAGGGTGGCGAAGAAGTTATCCGGATCCCCGTTGTCACCGGTCCAGCCCATCATGACGGCCTGATGCTCACCCGCTTTGGCGCGTTTCAGATACTCGCCCCACTCGTAGGTCACAATCTTGGCCTGAACGCCAATTTTCGCCCAGTCAGCCTGAACCATCTCCGCCATACGGCGTGCGTTCGGGTTGTACGGACGCTGTACCGGCATTGCCCACAGCTCAACGGTAAAGCCTTTGTCCTGACCGGCTTCTTTTAGCAGCGCTTTCGCTTTCTCAGGATCGTAACTGTAGTCTTTAATGTCATCGTTATAGCCCCACATAGTCGGTGGGATCAGGTTCTTCGCGGCCACGCCAGCGCCCTGATAAACGGCTTTGATGATCGCTTCTTTGTTTACCGCGTAAGTCAGCGCCTGACGAACTTTGACGTCATCAAACGGTTTCTTCTCGGTGTTGTAAGAGAGGTAGCCCACGTTCAGACCAGCCTGCTCCATCAGGTTGATGTTTTTATCCTGCTTCATGCGCGCGATGTCTGCCGGGTTTGGATACGGCATCACCTGGCACTCATTCTTCTGCAGTTTGGCGTAACGTACGGAAGCATCAGGCGTAATAGAGAAGACCAGACGGTCGATCTGCGGCTTAGTACCCCAGTAGCCTGGGAAAGCTTTATACAGAATACGGGAGTCTTTCTGGTATTGCTGCAGCTGGAACGGACCGGTACCAATTGGGTTGAGGTCTACTTTCTCCGGGGAACCGGCTTTCAGCATGTTGTCTGCGTATTCTTTAGAAAGAATAGAAGCGAAGTCCATCGCCAGATCGGCCAGGAACGGTGCTTCCGGACGCGTCAGTACGAACTGAACGGTTTTATCGTCCACTTTTTTCACTTCGGAGATCAGATCTGGCAGACCCATCCCTTCGAAGTATTCATAACTGCCGCCAGAGACTTTGTGGTACGGGTTCTGGGCATTTTTCTGACGATCGAACGAGAACACCACGTCATCGGCGTTAAAATCGCGCGTCGGTTTGAAATCTTTATTGTCCTGCCACTTCACGCCCTGGCGCAGGTGGAAGGTGTAGGTTTTACCGTCTTCGCTGATTTCCCACTTCTCAGCAAGGCCCGGGATCACTTCGGTGGTACCGATTTTGAATTCAACCAGGCGGTTATAGATCGGTACGGAGCTGGCATCATAGGTGGTGCCAGAGGTGAAAAGCTGCGGGTTAAAGCCTTCAGGAGATCCTTCTGAACAATAAACCAGAGTTTTAGCCTGTACGCTTGCTGCGACGGTCATGGCCACCAGGCTCAGACCAAGCTTCAGCATCCCTGACTTCTTCAAGGAAATACTCATTCTTCTGCTCCAAATGTGATGTTTGTTGTTTTACCCTTTGCAGTGGGTTTGCACCGCCTGGCCTTTTTTGTTTTTTACCCGGCCGGGTCGGCGTTAAGAGGATGGGGATTCCGTTCACATAAGCGACTGAGTTGCAGTGCGGATTCTCCATGAAATGCCCCTCATGCCCTACAATCTGTCAACAGAATGTGAAAACGTCAATACAGGTAACCGTGATTTACACCAACGGTGAGAATTGACAAACAAAGATTAAAAAAAGTGCAGACGGCTATTTTCAGCAGGGAAATTTGTGCTACGCGCTCTGTGCCAGAATAAATATCTTAATATTTCGCAACATTTGGTGATTAACATTTATGCAAATTCTTAAAACTTTCTAAATTAATGCTGCATATCTGAGCGATTAATACCATGAACGTTAAAACGCACAGCGGAAAATGCCAGGTTCAGCCATAAGTAGCGCAAAAAAAGTTTCATGCAAATATAAAAAAAGGCAATGGAATATGTCACAGAATCGTTAACAGTCAGTGGGAAGTGGCGCACAATTTTTGTAGACAAAATGAAGGTCAAAGATGGGATTGGAAACGCCATACACGCCGGGGTGAAACTGAGCCTGTAGGCCGGATAAGGCGTCCATGCCGCCATCCGCAATATCTCCAATATTGCCTGATGGCGCTGCGCTTATCAGGCCTACAAATGCAAAAAACCCTGCTCGTTGAGCAGGGTTTTGAATTTGGTCGGTGATAGAGGATTACTCGCCACTGCGTGGCTCGCCCTGCGGGCCGTTGCTAACGCAACGTTCTCTCGCTACGCTCGAGTCGAACCTCTTGCCCCCGGAGGTTCTCATCCTCACGGGCCATAATGCAAAAAACCCTGCTCGTTGAGCAGGGTTTTAAATTTGGTCGGTGATAGAGGATTCGAACCTCCGACCCCTTCGTCCCGAACGAAGTGCGCTACCAGGCTGCGCCAATCACCGAATGCGGGGCGCATCTTACTGCTCAGCAGCGCGCCCGTCAATCCCTTAGCATCAAAATGGCATTTGATCGGCGAGAAAGTCAGCAGCCTCCGTTACTGGGCTGCAACCTTCTTCGCGTCCGGGATACGGCACCAGTTGTTATTCTCGTTAATACCGCCATTTGGCGAGGTATAACCAAGGCAACCTAAAATAGTGTCGTACAGCTCCACGTGACGACGCGGCACCTTCATATCCGCTTCTTGCTTCAGATGGGCGAACGCCTTCGCATGATCGGGGTCTTCCAGATACTTGTCAGACATCCACACCAGCATAGGAACGCGGAACTGCTCAGGCGGCGCCATTTTACGCGGCGTCCCGTGCAGGTGCTCACGCTCGTTAATCGACTCACCGTGATCGGCAGCGTAGAACACTATCGCTTTCTTATCGCGCAGTTGATCAAATACTTGAGTGATAAAGTGATCAACATAAGTTACCGAGTTATCGAATGAGTTGATCATCTCCGCTTTTGAGCAGCCGCTATCAACATTGACGCATTCCGGCTTCCACTGTGCATATTCACGGGTGTAGCGCTGTGTATAGTTAAAATGCGATCCTTTGGTATGCAGAATAATCAGGTGATTACTACCGTCATCGTTCTGCTGCAGAGACTGCTGCATCTCGGGAATCAACAGCATGTCATCAACGTTTTTGCCACGGTTACGCGGCTCAGCGCCGATCTGCTCACGGTAGGAGATATTCTCCGCCATGGTATTACTGTAAAACCACATCTCGCTTTGCATTGCGTAGAGATCTGTCTTGAACCCTAGCTGAGTAAGCACGGCAAAAACGTTTTGTTCTTTCAGCGTACGCTGCGGATTTTCCTCCGCCCCACCCTCACGGACAAACATGCAGCGCAGAGAAAGTTTGGTTGCCGTATCGCAGGAATATCCGCGGAATGCGGCCAGATTTTTCTCCTGGGCGAGCCTTGGCGTGGTATTTCGCTCATAGCCAAAAATTCCCATATGATCCCAGCGGGTCGTTTCCCCGATAATAAAGACCACATAGGTGTCGTCGAGGTTCTTCGGCGCGACATAGGTAAACTTTTTGGCCGGGTTCATCAGCGATTTGTTATCTGATGACTCATCCACCTGCGCCCAGGCGTACAGGCCCAACGCTGAGAGCCAGTTTGACGGCAAATAAGAGTTCGCCACAACCCCGCCATAGCTGGGTAGATCGATGCCGGTTTCCCGTTCAACGCTTCTCTGTTGCATGCTCAACAGGCGAATCGGCACCCACACCATCAGGCCTGCCAGTAACACCACCGCCACGCTACGCCATCTCATGCCCGGCGTACGAATCTGTCTCATTAGCGTATAGCGGCAGCGGTTACTCCAAATAAGAACCAACGGCACAATACTGACTGAAACCAGCCACACGATAAAATGCCAGCCGACGACTTCTTTAGATAAATCAATATCCGTGGTCATGACGGAGGCAATAATACCATAGCCAATTACCACGTTCAGGAAGGTCATATAATAACTGGCGCCGGCAGAACACAGCACCACAAAGGTTGCCAGCACACGCCAGACCCGTCGTCCGAATAAAGAGAGAAGACGTAATAAAAAGAAGGTCACCAGCACAGTGCCAGCTAATTCAACAACCGCAGAGAGTCCTTTCCAGACGGTGAATTCGTGCGCATATCCGCTAAAGCGACGGAAAAATACAGCACAGTTCATAAACAAACCGATATAGATTGCCAGCAAGAAACTGAGTTTCTGCTGCGTCATCGACTTAATGTATCTCATGCAAACAAACCCTGGGGATCGGGATAAAAACTCCCTGTGCAGCGGCCAAACAGACCAAACAGGGGAAAAATGCGACAACAGCAGAGGTGAAATCTACGGGCGCGGGTAAGTAGACCACAGGAGGGAAGAAAAGTGCTTATAGAGAATGCAAATGACGCATATATTTTTGTAAATATATGCGCCAGGTATTAATCAGGCTACTAATAGATTTAGGCGTGCGCCTCAGTATATACGCTACGTTGCGGCTGGCGAATAGTGGTGGAAAGTGCCAGCGAGATGATTAACAGCGCAAAGATAACGCAGAAGGTCACATAGAATCCGCCAAACAGCGAGGCGATAATGGAACCACAAATACTGCCGATACCGAAGCCCAGGTAAATAACCCCGTAGTTTTTAGCCAGGTTATTGAGACCAAAGAACTCACTCACCAGTGACGGGAACACGGTGATGGTGCCGCCAAAGTTAAATGCCACGCAGGCAATCGCCGCAAAGAACGTAACGTCATTGAGCGGGGCGAACAGCAGTGCCGCCATACCGACCAGCGAAACAACCTGACCAATGGTGATAACACGAATACGAGAGATTTTGTCGGACAGAATACCCAGTACCAGACGGCCTGACAGGTTAGCGATGGAGATGACGGTCACTGCATTTGCCGCCGTGGCTACGTCCATATGCGCCAGGCTCTGTGCAATATCTTTCGCCACGCCAATTACATACAGCCCGCTCATACATGCAGTCAGGAACATCACGGCCAGCATCCAGTACTGTGGTTTACGCATGGACTGCGCCAGAGTGTAGTCGTTCTCGACCACGCCATTTTTCGCCTTCACTTCCTGATTCGGCGCATCTTTCATCAGCATGGAGCCAAAGACGATCATCACCAGCACAATTGCGCCCCAGATCATAAAGGTTTTTTCCAGACCCACGGTGCTGAGCAGTTGGCTGTCGATGAATTTAAAACCGAGGCTACCCAGGCCATAAGAGCCGATGGCAAAGGCGGAAATCAGCCCCTTACGCTCAGGGAACCATTTTACGCAGTTGGAAAGGGTTAACAGGTATCCTGCGCCATCCGCCAGGCCGACCAGTACACCGGCGCTCAACCACAGCATAATCAGGCTGTCAGAGTGGGCGGTTAAGAAGAAGCCGACGCCCAGTAAGATACCGGAGGCCATAGTGACGCGTTTCACGCCAAAACGTTCTTGCAGTTTTCCGGCGACGGAAGAAGAAATCGCCAACCCCAGGCTCAGCAAACCAAAGGAAAATGCAACCTGACTCACCGGCGCGTCCAGTTTAGAAGAGAGCGCGCCATTAAACAGGCTCCAGGTATAAACAGAACCTAAGGCAAATTGGGTAATGATGGTGCCGATCAGTGTCAGCCAACGGGTGCGCTGATAATCAGAAGTTTTCATGGCAGTCTTCCTGCATAAGCAAAATGGGAAATTCTCTGCCAACAACCATACCGAAGCGCCATTTATACCAGGAAAAAACGGCATGAAATGCCGCCAGGACGGAATGAAATGCCTGGATTGCGGAATGAATGACGAGACAAAAAGTCGGGATACTGAATTTTATCGCAAGAGTTAGTACACACTATCGCTGAAAGGCGTGTGATTATTGATCCTAATATGTAACTAAGATGTATAACCAATGATTTCTTTCGTTAAAATTTAGCGCTAACCCCCATGGTGTACATATAGTCGCTATTGTTGGTACTGTTTTCTGCCTGAGAAAGTGCGGCGTAAGCCGCCATATGCGGGTTCAACAGCATATCCGCGCCGACGGTAACATCCAGCCAGTTACCGTCCTGTCCTGCTGTCGTCATGCGGCTGAGGCCCGACTGCGCCTTCCAGATATTCTCGCCAAACTGTTGGTTATAGCTGATTTGCGCCCATGGACGCACATCACCGAACTGCGAATTGACTCGCCAGCCTAACGTGCTGACGCTGGCATGCCACAACGGATCGGTCGGTGTTATCGAGGTCGCGCTATCACCAAACTCGTTGTAGGTAGACGTGGTCGAGCCGTCATAATGTAAGGCGGCGACCGGTCCGGTCGTTACTTGTCTGGAAAGCGGAAAGTTCCAGCCCATACTCATGCCGCTGGTCGTATCCATCAGCGTCTGATCGGCCAGATTCACCACCGGACCCGCCACGTTCTGCGTAGAACGAATACGTTCCTCCAGAATGTCGTTATAACGTGGTTGGTGATCGCTGTCCCATGTATAACGTTCAGCCGTATGCCCTGACATCGCATCAACGATATATTCTTGTTGCCAGCCATATGCTGTATTGATGGACAGCGCACAAACTACGACGCTCGCCAGAGTTAACCTTTGGCGACCACTACTGTTTCTTATAATCATCAACGCGACTCCAGAAAAGAGCCGAATTCGGCGATATTATTGTCATTGTGTGTAGGAAATCGGGCCCATCAGGCCCTGTATTAAATATTGTCTTTTTAGCTGGCGCGTCAAGGCGGGCCGAATGAAATTTTTACGCCAGTAAAAACAGCGAGGAAGAATATGCAGCGTTGCGGATGGGTCAGCCAGGACCCACTTTACATTGCCTATCACGACAAGGAATGGGGCGTCCCCGAAACCGATGGCAAGAAGCTGTTCGAAATGATCTGCCTGGAAGGCCAGCAGGCGGGATTATCATGGATTACCGTACTGAAGAAACGGGAAAATTATCGCCACGCCTTCCACCATTTTGATCCGGAAAAAGTGGCAGCCATGACCGAAGAGGATGTGGAAAGGCTGGTACAGGATGCCGGCATTATTCGCCATCGCGGAAAAATTCAGGCCATTATCGGTAACGCTCGCGCCTTTCTGACCATGGCGCAAAACGGTGAACCGTTTAGCGAGTTCGTCTGGTCATTTGTTGATAACCAACCGCAAGTGACCTGCGCCGCCAACCTGAGCGATATCCCCACCTCAACGCCTGCGTCAGATGCTCTGTCTAAGGCATTAAAAAAACGCGGGTTTAAGTTTGTCGGCACCACCATCTGTTACTCCTTTATGCAGGCCTGTGGTCTGGTCAACGACCATATCACCAGTTGCATCTGTTACCCAGGGGCACAACATGATTCGTGAATCTAAAGCTGACGATCTGCCGTCAATTCTGGCGCTGTGGATGGAAAGCACGATCCATGCCCATCCGTTTATCGACGAACGCTACTGGCGCGAAAGTGAACCCGTCGTGCGTGATGTATACCTGCCCGCCGCGCAAACCTGGGTGTGGGAAGAAGAAGGTGTACTCAAAGGCTTTGTCAGCGTGATTGACGAACGCTTTCTTGGCGCGTTGTTTGTCGCGCCAGCGGCCATCAGAAGCGGAATTGGCACAGCGCTGGTGCAGCATGTCCAGCAGCGCTTTTCCCTGCTCAGCCTGGAGGTCTACCAGAAGAATCAGTCAGCGGTAAACTTCTACCATGCGCTGGGTTTTCGCATTGAAGACGGCGCATGGCAGGAAGAGACTCACCACCCCACGTGGATTATGGGCTGGCAGGCGGATCAAACGCCGTAAGCGTCAGGGCGGGTCCATTGTATTTTTCGAGCCACGCCAGCGCAGTGTTGCCCGCGCAGCCATTCCCCAGCTTCGAGCTGGGGAGATCTTTGGTCAGCACATTGACGGCGCCATTTTTACAAATACCACCGGCAGTAAGATCCAAATCAGGCCAGGCGCCTTCATGAATGCAGATGACGCCAGGTTTGATCCCTGTCGTCACGACTGCACCCGCCAGAATTTGCCCACGCGGGTTCCACACCCTCACCGTGTCGCCATGCTTAATACCACGAGCGTTCGCGTCCTGCGGATGGATCGTAACGGGCTCACGATCCGCCACCGCATACTGCTCACGCAACGCACTGTAATTCAACTGGCTGTGCAAACGGTGCGCCGGATGGGCGGAAAGCAGCTGTAACTGACCCGGCTCGGCGTTACCAAACCACTCATCAGGCGCCAGCCACATCGGGTGTCCCGCACAATCCGCATAGCCGTAACCCGCAATCTTCGCGGAGTAGATTTCAATTTTTCCGCTGTCCGTTTTCAGCGGATGCGCCTGTGGGTCGCGGCGAAAATCCGCAAACCGAATAAATTGCGCGTTGGCGGGGTTTTCCGGCATTTCGATCAGGGCGTTGCGCTGCCAAAACTCGGTGAAGAGCGGCAGTGTAACCTGCTGGCTGGCCCCGCGCTGCCCGGCAATATTATAAAAGGTCTCCAGCCACGCCAGCTCGCTTTTACCTTCGGTGAAGCGTTCATACCCGCCCTTTTCCCAGCGCTCGCTCAGTTCGGCAAAAACATCAAAATCATTGCGCGCCTCATACTGCGGCGGCACAACCTGCTTCATCGGCACCAGGTGCTGGTTGCTGTAATCACCCGTCATGGTGAGGTCGTTGCGCTCAAACGAGGTGGTCGCCGGTAATACGATATCGGCATGCTTTGCTGCGGCGGTCCAGAAACACTCCGAGATAACCACCAGCTCCGGTTTTTGCCAGGCGCGAATCAGACGGTTGGTGTCCTGGTGATGAGTAAAGTTGGCCCCGCCGGCCCACCACAACATGCGGATGTCCGGGAAATGCCGGTCCATTCCATTGTGCTGGTAAAAACCCCCGGGGTTCTCCAGCGCTTCGACAATTCGCGCCACCGGGATTTTATCCACCGCGTCGGTGCCGCCTTTAACGCTGCCCTGCATTGAAGCCAATACAGCGGCACGACGCGTTGGGTTACCGCCGTTGGCAAAATGGTACGACAGCCCAAAGCCACCGCCAGGCGTGCCGATTTGCCCGAGCATGGCGGCCAGGGTGACAATCGTCCAGTGTTTTTGCTCGCCATACTGTTGGCGCTGCATCCCCCACCCCGCCATCAGCATGGTGGTGTTTTGGTGAAATATCGCCGCCAGTTCGCGTATTTTTTCCGCTGTTATCCCACAAATTTCAGCAGCCCACTCTGCCGTTTTTGCGACATTATCAGTTTTACCCAGCAGATAGTCGGCAAAGCGGTCATAACCGGTGGTACAGCGGGCGAGAAAGTCTTCGTCGTGCCAGCCGTTTTCCACCAGCGTATGCGCGATGCCCAGCATCAGCGCCACGTCGGTTCCCATATGCGGGGCGATCCATTCCATCTTATCGCCAAAGAAATCCACGCTTTCCGATCGCATCGGATCGATACAGATCAAACGTTTGCCGCTATCACGCAATGCCTCGAAGTAAGCGAGACCCTGTTCGTCGGAAGCATTCCAGGCAATCTTCAGGGTATTCAGCGGATTGGCGCTCCATAACACCACCACATCGCTGTGTTCCAGCACGACAGGCCAGCTGGTCTGTTGCTGGTAAACTTCGTTACCGCCCACCACGTACGGCATGATGGCCTGCGCGGCGCCCGTGGAGTAATCCCCCAGATGCCCGGTATAACCCCCCGCCAACGCCATGTAGCGCTGTAACAGGGTCGCGGCTTTATGTAACACACCGTTGGAGCGCCAGCCGTAGGAACCAGCGAAAATCGAGGCCGGGCCATAGCTGTCACGGATGCGTTTATGCTGCGTATGGATAAGCGTCAGTGCGTCATCCCAACTGACGCGAACAAACTCATCCTGCCCGCGCACGCCTTGTGGGCTTTCCGGCGAGACGAGGAAGCCTTTACGTACCATCGGAAAACGTACCCGCGTTTTACTGTGTACCTGGTCACGCACCACAGTTTGCAAAGAGTTGGGATGAGTGGTGGGCAATGCGCCACGGGAGGAGAAAACGGTCTCGCCATCGGTTTCGACGAGAATAGGTCCCCAGTGGGCGGCGGTTAACACTGAGTAGTGTGCGGGTGAATTAGCCAAGATGGCGCTCCTGAATACGATGTGGCGGCTTATTTATTCTGCCGTTCAATGTTACTTACAAATTTCAGAGTCTTCCCTGGAATTTTCTTCATGTTCACACGTCATAATCAACCGCCACCGTCGCTGTGGCAAAGAAGAATAAGTCATTAAGGAATTGAGATGAAGAAACGTGTTTTTGTTATTGCTGCCATCGTGAGCGGCGCCCTGGCGGTTTCTGGCTGCACAACAAACCCTTACACCGGCGAACGCGAAGCGGGCAAATCCGGCATTGGCGCAGGCATTGGCTCTCTGGTCGGCGCAGGTATTGGCGCACTCTCTTCTTCGAAGAAAGATCGCGGCAAGGGCGCACTGATTGGCGCAGCGGCTGGCGCGGCCGTTGGCGGTGGTATCGGCTATTACATGGATGTGCAGGAAGCAAAACTGCGCGAAAAAATGCAGGGAACCGGCGTCAGCGTGACGCGTAGTGGCGATAACATCATTCTGAACATGCCAAACAACGTCACCTTCGACAGCAGTAGCGCTAACCTGAAACCTGCCGGGGCTAACACCCTGACCGGCGTGGCCATGGTCCTGAAAGAGTACAATAAAACCGCGGTTAACGTGCTGGGCTTCACCGACAGCACCGGCAGCCAGGATCTGAATATGCGTCTGTCGCAGCAGCGCGCGGACTCCGTCGCCAGCGCCTTGATCACTCAAGGGGTCGCGGCTAACCGTATCCGCACTCAGGGTATGGGTCCGGCAAACCCAATCGCCAGCAACAGCACGGCGGAAGGTAAGGCGCAGAACCGCCGCGTAGAGATCACCTTAAGCCCGATCCAGTAACGTTTTGAGCCGGAGACAGGGTGCGCCCGATCCGGCATGAAGCACTTGCCATCGTTGATTTTCGCGTTAAGGTGTTGTCACCAAATTCAGGGAAATCAGCGATGAGCAAATCAACACGGGCAACCATCAGCGATGTGGCAAAGGCCGCAAAAACCGGCAAGACCAGCATTTCACGCTACCTCAACGGTGAAAAGCACCTGCTTTCCGACGCGCTGCTGGCCCGCATTGAACAAGCCATTGCCGATCTCGACTACCGACCCAGCCTGATGGCACGCGGCCTGAAACACGGTCGCACCCGCCTGATTGGCCTGATCATCGCCGATATTACCAACCCCTACTCCGTCAACGTATTGAGCGGAATTGAAGCCGCCTGTCGCGATAAAGGCTTTACCCCGCTGGTATGTAACACCAACAACGAAGTGGATCAGGAGTTGCACTATCTTGACCTGTTGCGCAGTTACCAGGTCGAAGGGATTGTGGTCAACGCCGTTGGGATGCGTGAAGAGGGGCTGAACCGCCTACAACAGTCTGCGCTACCGATGGTACTAATTGATCGTAAAATACCTGATTTCGCCTGTGATATGGTCGGACTGGATAACACCCAGGCCGCAACGATTGCCACGGAACACCTGCTTGAACAAGGCTTTGAAGCCATTCTGTTTCTCAGCGAACCACTCGGCATGGTGAATACCCGCCGCGAACGTCTGAGCGCCTTTCGCGCCACGCTCGCACGCTACCCCGGCGTTATCGCGCAAAATGCCGAAGTTCCGCTAACGGACAATGCGCAACTGGATGACACGCTGCGCCAGTTCCACCAGCAGCATCGAGGCATGCGCAAAGCCGTTATCTCCGCCAACGGCGCCCTCACGCTACAGGTTGCCCGCGCCCTGAAACGCATTGGCCTCAACTGGGGCAGCGATATCGGCCTGCTCGGGTTTGACGAGCTGGAATGGGCCGAGCTGGCGGGTGTCGGCATTACCACGCTGAAACAACCCACCTGGCAGATTGGCTACACCGCCGTGGAACAGGTTGTACGCCGGATCGATGGCGGTTCTGATGCCATTCAGGAGCAGGTTTTCTCTGGTGAATTGATCGTGCGCGGATCTACCGCCCGTTAAATTTCCTTCGTGATGGTGATCATAAATTCAGCATCATGGGCTTTTCTTTGGAACCGGTTCCATCTAGCGTTATAGCAAGAACGCTGGTTATGGAGTTTCCATGAAAAGAAAAATTATGGTGGTCACCGCCGCCTACGGCTATGAGCAGGTCCGCGCTGCGGGTGGACAAACCGCCATGCTGCCCATCATTGCTGAAGCCGGTGCTGACGGCGTCGAAATTCGCCGCGAGATGTTAACTGACACCGAACTCACCACACTGTCAACGATGGCCTCAGCGATCGAAATCTTCTGCCTGCTGGCCTGTTATTCAGCGCCTGAGCCACTGTTCCTTGAGGACGGTAACCTCAATCCCCGTCTTCCGGCGTTACTCGCGGAAGCGCAGGCCCTGCAAGCGCTGTGGTTAAAAGTCTCCCTTGGTCATTTTTCCCATACCGGCCAGTTCGACGTTTTACGTACATGGCTGGCTGACAGCGGGATGGAGCTGGTTGTCGAAAACGATCAGACCACCTGCGGACGCCTGCAGCCAATGCAGCGCTTTAACGAAGCCTGTCAGGCGCAAAACCTGCCGATCTCGCTGACCTTTGATATGGGCAACTGGCTGTGGGTTGGCGACTCCCCGGAAGAGGCGGCGAAAAACCTGGCGCCAACCGTGGGATACATCCATGTCAAAGCCGCAGTTACGCATCACGACAGCTACCGCGCAGTGCCGCCTGATGCTACCGAACCGCGCTGGCTGGCACTGTTAAAAACGCTGCCTGACGATGTTCCGCGCGGCATCGAGTTTCCCCTGGAAGGGCAGGATTTG
This sequence comes from Citrobacter werkmanii, assembly GCF_008693645.1. NCBI lineage: Bacteria > Pseudomonadati > Pseudomonadota > Gammaproteobacteria > Enterobacterales > Enterobacteriaceae > Citrobacter > Citrobacter werkmanii. Next base: position 4,910,852 of record NZ_CP044101.1, read on the forward strand.
ACGGCGGTTACCCGCCATTACGTCGGGCTGTTACGCGAGGAGTAACGCATGAAGAATTCACTGGATGTGGTCACCATTGGTGAAGCGATGGCGATGTTTGTCGCCACGCAAACCGGCGACCTGGCGGATGTAGAGCAATTTATCAAGCGCGTGGCAGGCGCTGAACTCAACGTGGCGACCGGTCTTGCTCGTTTGGGTCTGAATGTCGGCTGGGTAAGCCGCGTAGGTAACGACAGTTTTGGCCGTTTTATTATTAAGTCGCTGGAAAAAGAAGGGATTAATGCGCAGGGAGTCACCCAGGATGAGCGCTTCGCTACCGGCTTTCAGCTTAAATCTAAGGTCGAAAATGGAACCGATCCCATTGTGGAGTACTTCCGCAAAGGGTCCGCAGCCAGCCATCTCAGTATTGAGGATTACCACGAGAACTATTTTGCCAGCGCACGTCACTTGCACCTGAGCGGCGTGGCAGCCGCGCTTTCCGCCAGCTCCTATGAACTTCTGGCGCATACCGCCCGCACGCTGAAAGCCCAAGGGAAAACCATCTCCTTTGACCCGAATTTGCGTCCGGTGCTGTGGAAAAGCGAAGCCGAGATGGTGGAAAAACTGAACCGGCTGGCATTCCAGGCTGACTGGGTTTTGCCTGGTCTAAAAGAGGGAATGATTCTCACCGGACAACAAACGCCTGAAGCCATCGCCGACTTTTATCTGCGCCATGGGGTGAAGGCAGTCATTATCAAAACCGGGGCAGATGGCGCCTGGTACAAAACCGCCAGCGGCGAGCACGGCTGCGTCGCACCGGTAAAAGTCGACAACGTGGTTGATACGGTCGGCGCAGGCGATGGCTTTGCCGTGGGCGTGATCAGCGCTCTGCTGGAAGGCCGCTCGCTGCATCAGGCGGTGACCCGCGGCAATAAAATTGGCGCACTGGCCATTCAGGTTCAGGGCGACAGCGAAGGATTACCCACACGTGAACAATTAGGGGAATAAACCCCCGGCCAACTCTGTACCCTACATACAGAGGCGGTGTATCAGCATAATCAGAGGGCAGTCTATGAATAGCTCAACCAATGCAGCAAAACGCTGGTGGTACATCATGCCAATCGTGTTTATCACGTATAGCCTGGCGTACCTTGACCGCGCGAACTTCAGCTTCGCCTCCGCCGCAGGCATTAACGAGGATCTCGGCATTACCAAAGGGATCTCTTCCCTGCTGGGCGCTCTGTTTTTCCTTGGCTATTTCTTCTTCCAGATCCCGGGCGCAATTTACGCCGAGCGTCGCAGCGTACGAAAATTGATTTTTATCTGCCTGATCCTGTGGGGGGCTTGCGCCTCGTTAACCGGGATGGTCAGCAATATTCCGATGCTGGCCGCTATCCGCTTTATTCTTGGTGTCGTTGAAGCTGCCGTGATGCCCGCAATGCTGATTTACATCAGCAACTGGTTTACGAAATCCGAGCGTTCACGCGCTAACACCTTCTTAATCCTCGGTAACCCGGTTACTGTCTTATGGATGTCCGTCGTTTCCGGTTATCTCATTCAGGCGCTGGGCTGGCGGGAAATGTTCATCATCGAGGGCTTCCCGGCCATCATCTGGGCGTTCTGCTGGTGGGTACTGGTAAAAGACAAACCGTCTCAGGTCGGCTGGCTGTCGGAATCCGAAAAAGCTGCGCTTCAGGCCCAACTGGAACAAGAGCAACAAGGGATCAAAGCCGTGCGTAACTACGGTGAGGCCTTCCGCTCACGTAACGTCATCCTGCTGTGTATGCAGTATTTCGCCTGGAGTATTGGCGTCTACGGTTTTGTGCTGTGGCTGCCGTCCATCATTCGCAACGGTGGCGCAAATCTGGGGATGGTGGAAGTTGGCTGGCTGTCATCCGTACCGTATCTGGCGGCGACGGCAGCGATGATTCTCGTCTCCTGGGCCTCTGATAAACTGCAAAATCGTAAGCTGTTTGTCTGGCCGCTGTTACTGATTGCCGCTTTCGCCTTTATCGGCTCCTGGGCCGTTGGTGCAGATCACTTCTGGGTGTCCTACACGCTGCTGGTTATTGCGGGCGCGGCAATGTACGCCCCATATGGTCCCTTCTTCGCCATCATTCCTGAAATGCTGCCGCGCAACGTGGCCGGTGGCGCCATGGCGCTGATTAACAGCATGGGCGCATTAGGCTCATTCTTTGGTTCCTGGTTTGTCGGCTACCTCAATGGCGCAACCGGCAGCCCATCCGCCTCGTACATTTTTATGGGGGTAGCGCTTTTTGCCTCAGTATGGCTAACTCTCATTGTTAAGCCTGCTAATAATCAACAGCTACCTGTTGGCGCACGCCACGCTTAAATTTTAACTTACGGAGATCCGCATGAAGCCGTCCATTATTCTCTATAAAGCGTTACCTGACGATTTACTGCATCGCCTGGAAGAGCATTTTACTGTGACTTCTGTACCGAACCTGCGCCCGGAAACGGTCGCACAGCACGCCGAGGCCTTTGCCAACGCCGAAGGCCTGCTGGGCTCCAGTGAAGCCGTCAATACCGCGCTGTTGGAGAAAATGCCCAGGCTGCGAGCGACATCCACAATTTCCGTAGGCTATGACAACTTCGATGTCGATGCCCTTAATGCGCGTAAGGTGCTGTTGATGCATACGCCAACCGTACTAACGGAAACCGTCGCCGACACGGTGATGGCGCTGATGTTAAGCACCGCTCGCCGTGTGGTGGAAGTTGCTGAACGGGTTAAGTCTGGCGAATGGACCAAAAGTATCGGACCGGACTGGTTTGGTACGGATGTCCACCACAAAACGCTGGGAATTGTCGGCATGGGTCGTATTGGGCTCGCGCTGGCGCAGCGTGCGCATTTCGGCTTTAGCATGCCGATTCTCTATAACGCCCGCCGTCATCATCACGAAGCGGAAGAACGCTTCAACGCGCGTTACTGCGATCTCGACACACTGTTGCAGGAGTCTGATTTTGTCTGCCTGATCCTGCCATTAACCAACGAAACACATCATCTGTTCAGTAGCGAGCAGTTTGCCAAAATGAAGTCTTCCGCCATTTTCATTAATGCCGGACGTGGCCCGGTGGTCGATGAAAAAGCGTTGATTAGCGCTCTGCAAAACGGCGACATTCATGCCGCAGGTCTGGATGTATTTGAGCAGGAGCCAGTAGCGACAGACTCTCCACTGCTGTCACTGCCCAACGTGGTGGCCGTGCCGCACATCGGTTCCGCCACGCACGAAACGCGCTATAACATGGCGGCCTGCGCGGTGGATAACTTAATCGATGCGCTGCAAGGAAGAGTGGAGAAGAACTGCGTCAACCCGCAGGTCGCGCAATAAACAAAAGGCCGGGTAGCGCTCACGCTTACCCGGCCTTGCATGTATTACAGTACTCTTTTACTGAGTGGCATTCACCGCAGCAGTCCAGGCTTGAGTAAACGCCTGATGCTGAGCAGCCAACGGGCCAATCAACGTGTTGTACTGACTTGCCTGTTGTGAGGTTGGGAACTGGATACCGTTGGCGACAAAGCTCACCTGCGTATCCTGTTGCGCCACAAAATCACCGACCTGCACCAGTTGCTGCGTGAAGATTTGCGCGGCAGGGATCAGCGGCTGTAACGCCTCTGAAGGCGCAGTGACGACTTTATTGTAGACCTGATCAAAGACCGGCTTGAGATCCTCACCCTGCTTCAGCGCACCATGCGCAGCATCTGCCTGCAGTTTCGCATTCTGCAACTGTTGCCCTAACACACCCAGTGCGCCATTTGCCTGACGCAGCGGTTCACGCTGAGTCACATAATCCTGAGGAACACGAATCGCATTTACGCTATCAACGACTGGGCGCAGACCGGAGTCCATCGCCTGATTAATCTGTTGAGAATAGCCATACAGAATCGCGTAATCGGACACAAACGGGCCAAACTGTTTTTTCTGATCGGCGGTCAGCGTTGGTAAACGCTCCCCGCTACGCATTGCAGTATTCTGCAGAAAATCGATAAACGCTTTGCGCTGATCGCCTTCTTTATCAAAACACCCACTCAGGCCAACTACCATTAAGAGCGCCAAAACAGGCGCAAACCAGCGAGAGCAGGACTTACCTGTCGCCATTTTAATACTCCTTTCACCCAAAAATGCGCACAACGACACCCGCGTGCCAGACGTTGACAAGGATAGTCCAGGTCAGGCTCGCAAGATACCCTTTCCGCGTAATCTTGTGAGGGAAAATAACCGCTCCCGCCCCCCTTTTTTTTGCTAAACAATGCGCCATTCAGTACCCAGGGCCATATTTTCGTCATCTTTACAATCGGGAGCGATCGTTCGGAGATCGCGACCTTAATCAGTTTGTTAGCCTGTAAAGGCTTGTCGCTCATACTCTGCTGAAACGAATCCATCACGCAAACCTTAGATCCGACTTCATTTTTTCCGACTACTCTTAAGGAGCTTCGATGAAATTCACGATCCCGCTGTGTGATTTATAGGAGTTCTCAATGGAATACAAAGATCCAATGTTTGAACTGCTGAGCAGTCTGGAGCAGATTGTTTTTAAAGATGTATCGCAGACAGTTACTCTGACGCAAAAAACCAACCCTTTCACCGAATTTGAACAGCTACGACGAGGGACAGGTTTAAAAACAGATGATTTTGCCCGAGTGATGGGCGTGACGGTCGCGATGGTGCATGAATGGGAGTCTAAACGCGTTAAGCCTTCCACTACCGAATTGAAGTTGATGCGCCTGATCCAGGCCGATCCGAGATTAAGTAAGCAGTTGATGGATTGAACTATTTTTTAATTTTGCTGAAGAACGGTCCGGTAAAAGGGCCGTTCCCTTACGGAGGGTATCCACAAATAAGAAAATAGTAGTTGCATCCACAGGCGTAAAATGAGTTAATGCTCTCAACGGTTTGACGTACAGACCATTACAGCAGTTTAGTAAGGCAAGTCCCTTCAAGAGTTATCATTGATACCCCTCGTAGTGAGCATTTCCTTTACTGTTAAAAAATCTGTAGAGCACGCCATATCGCCGAAAGGCACACTTATTTTTTAAAAGGTAATACACTATGTCCGGTAAAATGACTGGTATCGTAAAATGGTTCAACGCTGATAAAGGTTTCGGCTTCATCACTCCTGACGATGGCTCTAAAGACGTGTTCGTACACTTCTCTGCTATCCAGAACGATGGCTACAAATCTCTGGACGAAGGTCAGAAAGTTTCCTTCACCATCGAAAGCGGCGCTAAAGGCCCGGCAGCTGGCAACGTAACCAGCCTGTAAGCTTAAAAAGCTCAAAATTCTGAATCCCTGCCAAACGGCGGGGATTTTTTTTACCTGTATTTCGCAATACATCCCACCGAAACGCGTCTTTGCATTACTTTACCCGCCGTACCTTTGACCTTTCCCTAAGGGCAAGCTTTATAGTGAGCCAGTCTGTATTCCATAATGTTCACAAGGAATTGAAACTATGTCGAAATCCTCACTGCTGCTGGTTTTAGGTTTGCTCACAACGGGCACTGCATTCGCGGCGACCCCGGAAGCCACTTTTCTGGCGGAACATGGACTCAGCGGTAAATCCGTTGAGCAAATCGTAGAGACTATTGACCAGTCGCCGCAGAGTCGCCCGTTGCCTTACTCAGCGTCTGTCACCAGCACCGCGCTGAAACTCTCTTCTGGCGATCAGGTTTATACCCTGCCGCTCGGTGACAAATTCTACCTGTCATTTGCCCCCTATGAATGGCAAACACACCCTTGCTTCAACCATAGTCTGTCTGGCTGCCAGGGCGAAATGCCGGAGAAGACATTCAATGTCAAAGTGACGGACAGTAAGGGAGAGGTCGTGGTACAAAAAGCGATGAAAAGCGGTCGAAACGGCTTCGTCGGGGTATGGCTACCGCGCAATATGGAAGGCACCATCGCAGTAAACTACAACGGTAAATCAGCCGAGTATCCCATTAAGACTATGGAAGACAGCCAGACCTGCCTGACTAAGTTGCAGTTGCGCTAACAACATAAAAAAATGCCGGATAAGGCGGAGACGCCATCCGGCATTTTCTAAGTCAGCTCAGGACCGTTACTGTAGCAGCGAAATATCCGCCACGCGCAGGAACAGCTCGCGCAGTTTTTCGAGCATAGACAGACGGTTAATACGCAGTTCTTTATCTTCTACGTTAACCATGACTTTCTCGAAGAAGGCATCGACCGGTTCACGCAGTGCCGATAGCTCAACCAGCGCTTCCTGGTAATGCCCGGCTGCAAAGACTGGCTCCAGCTTGTCGCGCAGCACCACAACCTGCATCGCCAGCGCAATTTCTTCCGGCTCTTTCAGCGTTGCCGCATTCACGCGGTCGTTCAGCGTTTCTTCAGACTTCGCCAGGATGTTCGATACACGCTTGTTCGCCGCAGCCAGCGCGGACGCGGCTTCCAGCGTACGGAAGTGCGATACCGCCTTCATGCGTGCGTCGAAATCAGCTGGACGAGTCGGACGACGCGCCAGCACGGCCTGAATAGTATCAACAGTGTAACCTTCGTCCTGATACCAGGCGCGGAAGCGACCGAGCATAAAGTCGATAACGTCATCCACGACTTTCGCGTTGGTCAGCTTGTCGCCATACAGACGAACCGCTTCTTCGGTCAGCGTTTGCAGATCGAGATTCAGGTTCTTCTCAACGATAATACGCAGCACGCCCAGCGCGGCACGACGCAGCGCAAACGGGTCCTTATCGCCTTTCGGATGCTGGCCGATACCAAAGATACCCGCCAGGGTATCCATCTTGTCGGCAATCGCCACGGCACAGGCTACCGGGTTAGACGGCAGGTCATCGCCGGCAAAGCGCGGCTGATACTGCTCGTTTAGCGCCACGGCCACATCTTCCGCTTCGCCATCATGACGCGCATAGTGCATGCCCATCACGCCCTGGGTGTCGGTGAACTCAAAGACCATGTTGGTCATCAGGTCACACTTGGACAGCAGGCCCGCACGCGTTGCGTGGTTAACGTCAGCGCCAATCTGGCCAGCAATCCAGCCCGCCAGCGCCTGGATACGATCGGTCTTGTCGCGCAGCGTACCCAGTTGCTGTTGGAACAGCACGGTTTGCAGACGCGGCAGATGATCTTCCAGACGTTTTTTACGGTCGGTATTGAAGAAGAACTCGGCATCCGCCAGACGCGGGCGAACCACTTTCTCGTTACCGGAAATAATCTGGCTCGGATCTTTCGATTCGATGTTGGCAACGAAGATAAAGTTCGGCAGCAGTTTGCCGTCGTTGGCGTAAACCGGGAAGTACTTCTGGTCACCTTTCATGGTGTGAACCAGCGCTTCTGACGGAACCGCGAGGAATTTATCTTCGAACTTCGCGGTCAGCACTACTGGCCATTCCACCAGCGAGGTGACTTCTTCCAGCAGGCTTTCGCTCAGATCAGCGTTACCGCCAATCTTGCGCGCCGCTTCTTCAGCATCGGCTTTGATTTTCGCTTTACGCTCAGCGTAATCCGCAATCACTTTACCGCGCTCACGCAGGATTTCTGGGTATTGATCGGCAGAATCGATGGTGAATTCCGCTTCGCCCATAAAGCGATGGCCGCGAATCACGCGATCGGACTGAATGCCCAGAATCGTTGCCGGAATCACTTTGTCACCCAGCAGCAGAGTCACGGTGTGAACCGGACGCACGAAATGGACGTCAGACGCGCCCCAGCGCATCAGTTTCGGGATCGGCAGCTTAGCCAGCGAGGTGGCGATCATGTTCGGCAGCAGCGTTTCAGCGCTTTCGCCTTTCACATGCGCGCGGTACAACAACCACTCGCCTTTATCGGTGGTCAGACGCTCGGCCTGGTCAACGGTGATACCGCAGCCACGCGCCCAACCTTCTGCCGCTTTGCTCGGTTTGCCTTCGGCGTCAAACGCCTGAGCAATTGCCGGGCCGCGTTTTTCAACTTCACGGTCAGGTTGCGCTTCAGCCAGGTTCGCGACTTTCAGCGCCAGACGACGCGGTGCGGCGAACCACTCAACGTTGCCGTGCGCGATGCCAGCGTTATCCAGCTCCGCGGTAAAGTTCGCAGCAAAGGACTCAGCCAGGCTGCGCAGTGCTTTTGGTGGCAGCTCTTCAGTGCCGATTTCCACCAGAAAAGTTTTCTCAGACATGGCCGCCTCTTATTTCTCTTTGTTGCACATCGGGAAGCCAAGGGCTTCACGGGAAGCGTAGTAAGCTTCTGCCACTGCTTTGGTCAGGGTGCGAATGCGCAGGATATAGCGCTGACGCTCGGTGACGGAGATGGCTTTACGCGCATCCAGCAGGTTGAAGCTATGAGCGGCTTTCAGAATACGTTCATACGCAGGCAGCGGCAGTGGGTTTTCCAGCGCCAGCAGCTGCTGCGCTTCTTTCTCGTACTGCTCGAAGCAGGTGAACAGGAAGTCCACGTCGGCGTATTCGAAGTTATAGGTGGATTGCTCCACTTCGTTCTGATGGAACACGTCGCCGTAAGTGGTTTTACCCAGCGGGCCGTCGCTCCAGACCAGGTCGTAAACGCTGTCTACGCCCTGAATGTACATGGCCAGACGTTCCAGACCGTAGGTAATTTCCCCGGTCACAGGTTTACATTCCAGACCACCAACCTGCTGGAAGTAGGTGAACTGCGTGACTTCCATACCGTTCAGCCACACTTCCCAACCCAGCCCCCAGGCACCCAGCGTCGGGTTCTCCCAGTTATCTTCCACGAAACGGATGTCGTGAATGGTCGGGTCCATACCCAGCTCTTTCAGAGAACCCAGGTACAGCTCCTGAATGTTGTCCGGAGACGGCTTAATCACTACCTGGAACTGATAGTAGTGCTGTAAGCGGTTCGGGTTTTCGCCATAGCGGCCGTCGGTCGGACGACGAGAAGGCTGCACATACGCAGTCGCCATCGGTTCCGGCCCCAGCGCACGCAGGCAGGTCATTGGGTGAGATGTCCCCGCGCCGACTTCCATGTCCAATGGTTGAACGATGGTGCAGCCCTGGCGAGCCCAGTAATCCTGTAAGGTCAGGATCAAGCCCTGGAAGGTCCTGGTATCAAACTTTTGCATATTATTTCGTGCTGGATACGTGTGGATTTAAAGGAAGCGGTCAGTATACCCGCTGGCTGCAAGATATACAGTACGAAACGGGAAAAAGGGGGAACTTAGCGCATGGAAAGGTGCAAAAACTGCCCGTCTGCATCAAAAGAGCAGACAAAACTCTCTTTACGGAAGGTCGAACCGCGCATTTCATAGCTGCCCTGGAATTGTTCCAGGCCGGCGATATCAATTTTCTGCGCGCCGGTGTTATAAAGCTCTGCCGCTTCACTTTTGCACAATGCCGCCATATCGAGCGAACGTGCGGCATTCACCTTTTGCGCCTTCTGCGCAGGTGCAGGCGGCTGTGTGTCGGCGCACGCCGCCAACAAAAAGATAGCGAGCGCGGGAAAGAAATACTTCATCATCATTTTATTACCGCCTGGTTTGCTGGTCAGTCTTATTATTAGTGTCTGGAAACGGATCTTATTTTGAGAATCTCATCAGACCATCTCAAGCTTTAGCGTAAAAACTCAGATTATTCCAGTGAGTTACGCTCGCAAAAAATCGGTCAGACTTTTTTTAATGGAGACAGAGGAACTGATGCAGCCCAAAATTTTCTGGATTGATAACCTGCGCGGAATAGCTTGTTTAATGGTCGTGATGATCCACACCACAACCTGGTACATCACCAATGCGCACAGCATCAGCCCGTTTAATTGGGATCTGGCCAATGTGCTCAATTCCGCCTCTCGCGTCAGCGTACCGTTGTTCTTTATGATTTCGGGTTATCTGTTTTTTGGCGAACGCAGCGCCAAACCGCGTCATTTCACGCGCATCGCGCTGTGCATTCTTTTTTACAGCAGCGTGTCTCTGGCCTATATCCTGTTGTTTACCTCGATCAACGCTGAGCTGTCGCTGAAAAACCTGCTGCAAAAGCCGGTGTTCTATCACCTGTGGTTTTTCTTCGCCATTGCCGTCATCTACCTGGTTTCCCCGCTGATACAGGTGAAAAATATCAGCGGCAAGATGCTGCTGGCGCTCATGGTAGTGACTGGGGTGATTGCCAATCCCAACACCGTCTCGCAAAAAATCGGCGGTTTTGAGTGGCTTCCCATCAACCTGTACATCAGTGGCGACACTTTCTATTACATCCTGTACGGCATGCTGGGAAGGGCGATTGGCATGATGGATACACAGAAACGTTCGCTCACCTGGCTCTGTGCAGCGTTGTTCATCGTCGCCGTGTTTGTTATCTCTCGAGGCACGTTGCATGAACTGCGCTGGCGAGGCAATTTTGCCGATACCTGGTACCTCTACTGCGGCCCGGCAGTATTTATTTGCGCCGTCTCGCTCCTGACGCTGGTCAAAAACACGCTCAGCACGCGCACTCTGCCGGTATTGGGCCTTATTTCCCGTCACTCGTTGGGTATTTATGGCTTTCATGCGCTGATCATTCACGCGCTGCGCACCAACGGTTTAGAACTCAAGAACTGGCCGCCGCTGGATATGCTATGGATTTTTAGCGCCACGCTGGCGGGTAGCCTGCTGTTATCCATACTGTTGCAGCGCATTGATACACGCAGGCTGGTGAGTTAAGACTCACCGTTCTGTTCATTCTGCCCTGGACGCAGCAGTAAAACTTGTCCGACCAAACACACGAAGAATGCTGCCGGGTATAGCCCCTTTTCGATGGGCGCTAACGGAATATTCCATATCCCTACCAGCAGTAGTCCCAGCGTTATCAACGCCACCATCTTGCATATGGAGGTGAAGCATTCGTCATTCTGATTAAGATTTACAGCACGCTGATAAGCATACGTCACGAACATTCCCGTCATCAGCGCACCCAAAAAATAGCCTTTGCCACTCAATAACGGGCAGGCATGCCATAAGCCAACAACGTAAATCAGTATGCCAGAGAAGAATAATATCCATGGCAACAGCCTGGTGGTCTTCATTGGGATCTCCTTATCCATCATGGGTACAATATGAATAACCCGCTAAAGACAACACAGAAATATGCCATTACACTGGATTTTCAGAATAAATTCATGCGTATCAATTATTTATTAGATTGAAATATATATTTTATCAATCCCCTCTGTTGTCCAGAGGGGAAAGTCGTCAGGACATCAGCGGCTGTAATTGCTGATAAATTCGACGGAAGGTTTCCCGACGCTGTTGGTAGAGCGCATGGCGCTCAGCATCAGGATAATGCGCCTGTTCCAGCGTAAGCTGAGGCAGCATGTCTGATAACGGCTTTTGCGGGTTCATGGCAATTTGCGCCAGGCGCGCCGCACCGAGTGCAGGACCGACATCGCCGCCGGTACGATAATCCAGTTGCAACCCGCTGATATCAGACAGCATCTGACGCCAGTATTCGCTGCGAGCCCCGCCGCCAATGAGCGTAATGCTGGCTGGCTGTACACCGCACGCATGCACGACATCCATGCCGTCGGCCAGCGCAAAACCCACACCTTCCAGTACCGCCCGCGCCAGTTCTGCCGGACCATGCTGATGCGTCAGACCGAAAAATACGCCCTTCGCCTGCGGGTTATTATGCGGCGTACGTTCACCGGACAGATAAGGTAAAAACCAGACCGGTTCGGCGTCTGCATTCGCTTGTTGCGCTGCGGCGATCAATACCGGTACGCTCGCCAGTCCGGTTAATTTCGCCGCCCAATCCAGGCAGGATGCCGCACTCAGCATCACGGACATCAGGTGCCATCGCTCCGGCAAAGCATGACAAAAACTGTGGACCGCGCTTTCCGGCTTACTGAGGAAGCCGTCGCTTACCGCAAAATAGACGCCGGATGTACCCAACGAAAGCATCGCCTGACCGGCATTCATCATGCCTACGCCGACCGCTCCCGCCGCGTTATCACCGCCCCCGGCAACGACCGCAACCTCATTCATTCCCCAGTCCAGGGCGACTTCTGGCAGTAATGTTCCGGTAATCGCACAACCTTCGTATAGCGCAGGCATATGCGCACGAGACAGCTTACAGGCCGCCAGCATGACATCACTCCAGTCACGTTTGGCGACATCCAGCCACATCGTACCTGCCGCATCAGACATATCGCTGGCAAAATCGCCGGTCATTCGCAGACGCAGGTAATCTTTCGGCAGCAACACTTTATCTACCCGGCTGAAAATCTCCGGCTCGTGACGTTGCACCCACAGCAACTTTGGCGCGGTAAAACCAGGCATCATCAGGTTGCCGGTGATAGCACGAGACTGCGGAACCAGGTTCTCCAGCATTACGCACTCTTCAGCGCAGCGGCCATCGTTCCACAGGATTGCGGGACGTAATACTTTCTGTTGCTTGTCCAGTAACGTCGCGCCGTGCATCTGGCCGGCAATCCCTAACGCTTTCACCTCACTGAGCGAATGCTGCTGGCCCAGCGCTTTTACGGCGCGATCCGTTGCCAGCCACCATTGTTCAGGGTCCTGCTCTGACCATAACGGATGCGGACGCGAGACCGTGAGTTTCTCCGTTTGCGAAGCGATCACATCGCCCTGCTCATTCAGCAGAATGGCCTTTACGCCTGAGGTGCCAAGATCTATCCCGATATACATAGCGTATCGTTCCTTAAAGAAAGGCCCGGCAGCGCGTGGCTTTCCGGGCTTACGGACGTTCTCAGAAACCTGTTATTTGTCGAACAAATAATGGGTTACCAGATTTTCCAGCAGTTCCTGATGGCCGCTCTGATGCACTGGCGCCAGATTATGTTGTTCAGCGTACTGCGCAATTTCCGTCAGCGTCATCTGCCCTTTCAGAATTTGCTGGCCCAGCTCACCATTCCAACCAGCGTAACGCTTGGCCACACGCTGATCCAGACCACCGTCCTCAATCATACGGGCCGCAATTTTCAGCGACAGCGCCATGGTATCCATTGCGCCAATATGACCATAGAACAAATCGTATTTATCGGTGCTCTGACGACGAACTTTGGCGTCAAAGTTCAGACCGCCGGTGGTGAAGCCGCCCGCTTTGAGGATTTCGTACATCACCAACGCATTCTCTTCTACGCTATTTGGGAACTGGTCAGTATCCCATCCCAACTGTGCGTCACCGCGGTTGGCATCGACAGAACCAAACAGACCCAGCGCGATAGCAGTGGCGATTTCATGATGGAATGAGTGACCCGCCAGCGTGGCGTGGTTGGCTTCGATATTCAGTTTGATCTCTTTTTCCAGGCCGAACTGCTTGAGGAACCCGTAAACGGTCGCCGCATCGTAGTCGTACTGGTGTTTGGTCGGTTCCTGCGGCTTCGGTTCGATAAGCAAAGTGCCCTGGAAACCCGTTTTGTGTTTGTGCTCTACCACCAGTTGCATAAAGCGGCCAATCTGCTCACGTTCCTGACGCAGATCGGTATTCAGCAGCGTTTCATAGCCTTCACGGCCGCCCCACAGAACGTAGTTTTCACCGCCTAACTTGTGCGTGGCATCCATCGCCGTGACTACCTGTGTGGCAGCCCAGCTGAACACTTCCGGGTCCGGATTCGTGGCCGCGCCCGCGCCGTAGCGTGGATTGGTGAAGCAGTTTGCCGTTCCCCACAGCAGCTTGACCCCACTTTGTTCCTGTTTTGCCGCCAGCACATCAACCATCTGCGCAAAGTTGTTTTTGTACTCTTTTAGCGACGTGCCTTCCGGCGAGACATCCACGTCATGGAAGCAGTAGTAAGGGACGTTCAGCTTGTGAAAGAACTCAAATGCGACATCCGCTTTGCGTTTCGCCAGCTCCAGTGCTTCTCCGGGCTGCTGCCACGGACGATCGAAAGCGCCCATGCCGAACATGTCCGCACCGTTCCAGCAGAATGTATGCCAATAGCAGGCGGCAAAACGCAGATGATCTTCCATGCGTTTGCCCAACACGATTTCGTCAGGGTTGTAATGGCGAAATGCGAGCGGGTTAGTAGTTTTAGTCCCTTCAAAACGAACACGATCGAGTTGGTCGAAATAAGCCTGCATAATAAGCTCCATAATCAGGTAATACGGCAAGTAAACTGCGATATAGCTATACTGGAATTTCCTGATTTATTGCTCAATTACGTTATTTCACACCGCCATTAAGAGAATACCCAAACGTGCGCTGGCTCCCAAAAAAGCGCATTGAAAAGAGAATTAAAAAAGCGATCGCGATCGAAGGTTAATCATTAAACAAAAAACCGTAATGCGCAGATAAAAAATGGCAATTGTCATCCCGCGTTCAGTATGTGAATTTTGCGTAGCATTAAGAAAATAAAAATTTGTCACGCTTCATCAAGCAGTCGTCCCTGCGGTTTTGCTAGTATCGACAGGCCACGTTAACCTTCCAGGACAGATTCTTATGTTTGATAAACGTCACCGCATCACTCTATTATTTAATGCCAATAAAGCCTACGACCGCCAGGTGGTAGAAGGGGTGGGTGAATATTTACAGGCATCACAATCAGAGTGGGATATATTCATTGAGGAAGATTTCCGCGCCCGCATTGATAATATCAAAGACTGGTTAGGCGATGGTGTTATTGCCGATTATGACGATGATGACATTGCACAATTACTTGCCGATGTGGATGTTCCTATCATCGGCGTCGGGGGTTCCTACCATGCGGAACAGGATTATCCGCCGGTGCATTACATTGCCACCGATAACCACGCGCTGGTAGAAAGCGCTTTCCTGCATCTGAAAGAAAAAGGGATCAACCGGTTCGCGTTCTACGGACTGCCCGCTTCAAGCGGCAAACGCTGGGCGGCTGAACGTGAATATGCGTTTTGCCAACTGGTCGCTAAAGAAAAGTACCGTGGAGTTGTCTATCAGGGACTGGAAACCGCGCCGGAAAACTGGCAGCACGCGCAAAATCGTCTGGCGGACTGGCTGCAAACTCTGCCGCCGCAAACCGGCATTATCGCCGTCACCGACGCGCGAGCGCGGCACATTCTGCAAGCTTGCGAACACCTGCATATTCCGGTCCCGGAAAAACTGTGCGTGATTGGAATCGACAACGAAGAACTGACCCGTTACCTGTCGCGGGTGGCGCTGTCATCCGTTGCTCAGGGGGCCAGACAGATGGGGTATCAGGCCGCTAAGCTTCTGCACCGGTTACTGGCGAATGAAGAACTACCGCTGCAACGCATACTGGTCCCGCCAGTGCGCGTCATTGAACGCCGTTCAACTGACTATCGTTCATTGACCGATCCGGCGGTGATTCAGGCGATGCACTTTATCCGCAACCATGCCTGCAAAGGCATTAAAGTCGAACAGGTGCTGGATTCAGTGGGGATTTCGCGGTCGAATCTGGAGAAACGTTTTAAAGAAGAGGTCGGAGAAACTATCCATGCGGTGATTCATGCCGAGAAGCTGGAAAAAGCGCGCAGCCTGTTGATTTCCACCACGCTGTCGATCAACGAAATTTCACAAATGTGCGGCTATCCATCACTGCAGTACTTCTATTCCGTCTTCAAGAAAGAGTACGACACGACGCCAAAAGAGTATCGCGATGTGAATAGTGAAGTGTTGCTATAGAGGGAATTGCCGGATGGCGGCTTCGTCTGATCCGGCCTACGAGATGACTTGTAGACCGGATTAGCACACGTTACATGTGCGCGGCAATTAAGCGCTGGTTATCCTGATACATTGCGAACAGATAGTTGTTGTAGCTCTGTCCCTTAGTGGAATAACCCTTCAGCTTATGGATCATCGCAGTAGCGGTGACTTCCTGATCGGCTTTACGCAGTTGCGCACGTGACTTCCGGAAAGAAGAGTAAGCGGGGTGCGTATTCAGGTTAATGACATAGGCATTGACTGACTCTTTCACTGATTCAAACTGTGAGTAGCCTTTCACCTTACCAGGGGCATTATTACAACGCCCTTTGCCACATTTCATGCCAAACAGGTTGTTGTTGCTCCGCGCCAGCTTCGACGTCCCCCAGCCGCTTTCAGCAGCAGCCATGGTTGCCACCATACTGGTCGGGATAATGTCTACACGCTCAAGCAGCGTGTTCCACGGAATTTTACGCGTGTTGCCAGACCAGCTCACCTTATAGCGCTTAGCGATGTCTTTCATCCGCGTACGCTCTGTCGGTGACCAGCGATTCTGGTACTGTTTTGAAATCAGCCAGTTACGATCCGCCGTAATGGCAGCATTTTGACTGGTAATATAAGGCATAACCGTCCGGAGAAACGCTTTTTTCCTTGGTGTTCCGGAAGGGTATTTTCGCAAATCAGGAAGTGAACTACTCTTTGCACTATTGCGAGAATACTCTTGTTTACTGCTAACCTGTTTATTACTTGCCTTGATTACCTGGGGCTTGTGACTCGTTGTCGCCGTGTGTGTCTTTGCCAGCGCCTCACCCGAAAATGCAACGGTGAGTAACATAAGAATCATTGCCCCATATCGTCGAATGGGAGTCAATATCATTAGGTCTCCTGGTCGGATTTATACATTCCAACACCTTATATTTTTCAAAAAAATGAGAGATGAATCTCAAATCATATCAAAAATAACGGTCAAGAGCACCCAAAGGAATAGTCCAATTCTGAAACTATGTCACGCGTTAACGATTCGGGCTGCCATTAATTTGATGAAAATGTGGGGGTTATCGCAAAATCAGTTCATTTTTTGCGCGCATTAGCTCACCCTCACTTCTCCTCCTGGCGGAATCACCTCAAAGGAGGAGTTTCCGGCCTGATTTCACTGGCAAACTGGCTAAAATCGCAGCATCAAGGACAGCATTATGAAACTTGCCGCCGTTGCGCTGGCGCTAATGCCCGGCATTGCCATCGCCTCAACATGGACTTCTCAGGGACTTCCCGCCTTCGAAGCGGAAGGTACGGGTAAATTCGTCAGCCATGCAGCGTTGACGAAGGGTACTCGTCCTTTAATTCTGAATTTTGACCAACAGTGCTGGCAGCCAGCAGACGCGATAAAACTCAACCAGATGCTGTCGCTTAAACCTTGTGAAGGCGCGCCGCCGCAGTGGCGTTTATTCAAGGACGGCGATTACACGCTGGAAGTCGATACCCGCTCCGGTACGCCAACGCTGATGCTCTCAGTCAAAAGCGCCGCAGACCCCGTCAGTAGCCAAATTCGCCAGTGTCCGAAATGGGATGGTTCGCCATTAACGCTGGACGTCAGTCAGACCTTCCCGGAAGGCGCCGTGGTACGCGACTACTACAGCAACCAAACGGCGACGGTAAAAAACGGGTCGATTACCCTGCAGCCCGCCGCAACCAGTAACGGGTTGTTGCTGCTGGAACGAGCGGAAACCGACGCCCCCGCCGCTTTCGACTGGCATAACGCGACGGTGTATTTCGTCCTGACGGACCGCTTTGTGAATGGCGATCCGGGCAATGACCATAGCTACGGTCGGCGCAACGACGGTATGCAGGAAATTGGCACCTTCCACGGCGGCGATTTACGCGGTCTTGCCAGCAAACTCGACTATCTGCAACAACTGGGCGTCAATGCGTTATGGATCAGCGCGCCGTTTGAGCAAATCCACGGCTGGGTCGGCGGTGGCACCAAAGGCGATTTCCCCCACTACGCCTACCATGGCTACTACACTCAGGACTGGACCACGCTCGACGCCAATATGGGCAACGAAAACGATCTGCGCGCGCTGGTTGACGGCGCTCACCAGCGCGGCATCCGTGTCCTGTTTGATGTCGTGATGAACCATACTGGCTACGCCACGCTGGCGGATATGCAGGAATATCAGTTTGGGGCGCTGTACTTATCAGGCGATGAGCTGAAAAACACGCTCAGCGAACACTGGACGGACTGGAAGCCAGCTGCCGGGCAGAGCTGGCATAGCTTTAATGATTACATCAACTTCAGCGATAAAGCCGGTTGGGAAAAATGGTGGGGCAAAAACTGGATCCGCACCGATATTGGCGATTACGACAACCCTGGTTTTGACGACCTGACCATGTCGCTGGCTTTCCTGCCCGATCTGAAAACCGAATCCACCACGCCTTCCGGCCTGCCTAATTTTTATCAGCACAAACCGGATACTCACGCCAAAGCGATCGCCGGCTACACGCCCCGCGATTATCTGACCCACTGGCTCAGTCAGTGGGTGCACGATTACGGAATTGACGGCTTTCGGGTCGATACCGCCAAACACGTCGAGCTTCCCGCCTGGCAGCAGCTTAAAACACAGGCCAGCGCGGCGCTGGTCGAATGGAAGAAAGCCCACCCGGACAAAGCCCTGGATGATAAACCCTTCTGGATGACCGGTGAAGCCTGGGGTCACGGCGTCATGCAAAGCGACTATTATCGTCACGGTTTCGACGCGATGATCAATTTCGACTATCAGGAGCAGGCGGCGAAAGCCGTTGATTGTCTGGCAAATATGGATCTCACCTGGCAACAGATGGCGGAAAAACTGCAGGATTTCAACGTTCTGAGCTATCTCTCCTCCCATGATACCCGGCTGTTTCGCGAGGGTGGAGACAAAGCCGCCGAGCTATTGCTGCTGGCGCCTGGGGCAGTACAACTGTTTTACGGTGACGAGTCAGCCCGGCCTTTCGGCCCCACGGGGTCCGATCCCTTGCAGGGTACGCGCTCAGAGATGAACTGGCAGGACGTAACCGGGAAATCTGCCGCCAGCGTGGCACATTGGCAACGTATCAGCCAGTTCAGGGCCAGACATCCCGCCATTGGCGCCGGTAAACAAACCACACTGACATTGAAGCAGGGGTACGGATTCGTCCGTGAGCATGGCAACGATAAAGTTATGGTGGTGTGGGCCGGTCAGCCCTGATCCTGACGGGCTTCTCGTACTCGCTGATACGAGAAGCCAAATTCACGATAAAACACCAGCCCGACAAAAATTTGCAGCACAAAACATCAATCCAGACTGATACCCCTGATTTGCACCCCGCCATAGGTAGCGCTATGGTTAGCCACTTTACTACTCAGTTCGACAGACCACCTGCTATGACATTCTCACTTTTTGGCGACAAATTTACCCGCCATTCAGGCATCACACGCCTGATGGAGGACCTCAACGATGGCTTACGCACACCAGGCGCCATCATGCTCGGCGGCGGTAATCCGGCGCAAATTCCAGAGATGAAAAATTACTTTCAGTCTCTGCTGGCAGATATGCTGGAAAACGGCAAAGCCGCTGATGCGCTTTGCAATTATGACGGTCCACAAGGTAAAACCGAGCTACTGGCCGAGCTGGCGAAACTGCTACGTGAGAAGCAGGGTTGGGATATCGAGCCACAAAATATTGCACTGACAAATGGCAGTCAGAGCGCATTTTTCTACTTATTCAATCTCTTCGCCGGACGCCGCGCCGACGGAACAACCCAAAAAGTGTTGTTCCCATTAGCGCCGGAATATATTGGCTATGCCGATGCCGGGCTGGAAGAAGAACTCTTTGTCTCTGCACGCCCAAACATCGAGCTGTTACCAGAAGGCCAGTTTAAGTATCACGTTGATTTTGAACATCTGCACATCGGTGAAGAAACGGGGATGATCTGCGTGTCGCGCCCGACTAACCCGACAGGCAACGTGATCACCGACGAAGAACTGATGAAGCTGGATCGGCTGGCCAACCAGCACGGTATCCCGTTGGTGATCGATAACGCGTATGGCGTACCGTTCCCAGGCATCATTTTTAGCGAAGCCCGGCCGCTGTGGAACCCAAACATTGTGCTGTGCATGAGCCTTTCTAAGCTGGGTCTGCCAGGCTCCCGCTGCGGCATCATTATCGCCAATGAAAAGATCATCACCGCCATCACCAATATGAATGGCATTATCAGCCTTGCGCCCGGCGGAATGGGACCGGCGATGATGTGCGAAATGATTAAACGTAATGATCTTCTGCGCCTTTCTGAGACGGTGATCAAACCGTTTTATTACCAGCGCGTTCAGCAGACTATTGCGATCATTCGTCGCTATTTATCTGAAGATCGCTGCCTCATCCACAAACCAGAAGGGGCGATTTTCCTGTGGTTATGGTTTAAAGATTTGCCGATCACCACCGAGCTGCTGTATCAGCGCCTGAAAGCGCGCGGCGTACTGATGGTTCCCGGTGATTACTTCTTCCCGGGGCTGGATAAACCCTGGCCGCATACCCATCAGTGCATGCGTATGAATTACGTTCCGGAGCCGGAGAAAATCGAGGCTGGCGTGAAGATTCTGGCGGAAGAGATCGAGCGCGCCTGGCTGGAAGGCTAACGCAAATCCCGACCCGAGCGCGGGTCGGGTCGCTTCACAGCGGCAGCGAACGCAGACGCTGTCGCTGCATACTGACAGCATCAATACACTGCAAGGCACTGGTCGGGCAGGCTTCTACACATGCGGGTCCCGTCTCGCGATGCCAGCACAAATCACATTTTATCGCCTGCGCCCGTGACGTTCGTGCGACAACGTTCATCGCCCCAAACGGACACGCGATCATGCAGCTTTTACAGCCAATACACTGCGCCTGTTCAACGAAGATATGTCCATGTTCACGACGAATTGCGTGGGTTGGGCACACGTTAGCGCAGGGAGCATCTTCGCACTGATGACAGGCAACTGCCGTCGTAAAGGCGTCGTCTTTAATCACCCGAATCCGCGGGATAAACGCCTCAGAGGAGACCGATGCGCAATCCTGATTTTCCTGATGTGCGACAACGCAGGCAACTTCGCAGGTACGACACCCAATACATTTTGCCGCATCCGCCATTATAAACTCGTTCATTGCCCCCTCCGTCAGAGTGAAAACCACAGATTGCCAGAGAGAGACTCCCTGCTGCCTTGATCGGACAGGGGAAACGGTTAAATTTTGTCAGGTGACTGAACGATGTCAGGCATGCGCCTAATCGCGAACGGTAAAGCCCAGCTCATTGGAAATTGCCTGAGCGGTTTCGCGTAGCGGCTTGAGTAAATTCTTTTCCCCTACATGCTTCAGACGCGAGGTAGAAAGTGAAATCGACACCGAATATGGCACCCGACCGTGAATATCAAACACCGGCACGGCAATACAGGAAACCCCCAGCTCGTTCTCTTCCCGATCCATCGCCATACTGCTTTCGCGGATTTGCGCCAGTTCATCGTACATCGCCGGTAAACCAGTGATGGTATTGCGGGTCAGCGGCTGAATCAGATCCTGATGGCTCTCCCAGTAGGACGCCACGTAATCCGCATGTCCAAACGCCATATAGATTTTGCCCATCGCGGAGCAGTACAGCGGCATATGCTGGCCGATATAGGCGCGGGTACGCAGCATGCCCGTCGTCGGCTCGAGCTTATAGATCAAAATAGCGTGGTCATCTTCACGGCTGGAGAAGTTGATGGTTTCGCCGGTGGCAATATTCAGCGCTTCAAGGTGCGGCGCGGCGACATGGATGATATTCAGTGACGACAGCGCCTTCTGCCCAACGGCGATAAATTTAGTGGTCAGCCGATAGCTGCCCGCAGCGGGTGCGGGTGTGACATAGCCGCAGGATTGCAATCCTTGCAAGAGTCGATGCACGGTACTTTTGTTCAGCCCCGCCAGTTCAGACAGGTGGGCCAGCGGGCACCCATTCGGATAGTTGCTCAGGATCTCAATCAACATCAAACCACGGAACAGGCTCTGACTTCCGGCTGGCCTCTCTTTGTCGTGCGTCATTTCACTCTCTTTTGTGCCCATTTTTTCCGCTCCCCTTTTCGTCGCGCTCTGATGGTAGCGCAAAGTGTGTTTCAGTTCACGATCTGAACCGAAAAAACACAACTGTTTGATTTTGCAGATTTTAAAAAACAGGCCACCCCGTTGATCTGTTAAATTTTGATCGCTATATTTGAAATCAGATTTCGCATAGTGAAATTTAGAGATAAAAAAGCGATCAAATTTAAACAAGGAAACAGGAATGAAAGTCACCTTTGAACAGTTAAAAGATGCGTTCAATCGGGTACTGCTGGCACGCGGTATCGCCGCTGAAACCGCAGATGCCTGTGCAGAAATGTTCGCCCGCACCACCGAATCCGGCGTCTATTCGCATGGCGTCAACCGTTTTCCCCGCTTCATTCAGCAACTGGATAACGGCGACATCGTTCCTGAAGCCAAACCACAGCGCATCACCAGCCTGGGGGCGATTGAGCAA